>CAWIDA010000001.1:0-390779 GCA_963834815.1 uncultured Acidobacteriaceae bacterium
ATGCGAATTGGCCGAAGGAGAAGGCCGGTGCGATGGCCGTTCTCGAAGAGGCCAAGCAGAAGGGGATCATCCGCGCGCACGGAACGTCCTGCCACGATCTCGGCGCACTCAAGGTGGCGGCTGACAGCGATTGGGTGGACGTGGATCTCGCGCGGCTCAACCCTGCGCAGGTCGCCATGGACGCCGAACCGAACACCGTCATCTCCGTCCTGCGGAAGATGAAGCAGAAGGGGAAGGGCGTCATCGGGATGAAGATCCTCGGCGCCGGCGAGCTCCGTGGCCGCCCGGACGAAGCGCTTCAGTTCGCCCTCGCGCAGGACGTACTCGACTGCTTCACGATCGGCTGCGAGAACCCCAACGAGTTCCAGGATCTGTTGAAGCGCATTCCGGCAGCCAGCGCTCGCGGATAAGCGCCAGCTCGCTCACACATGCCCACAACTGTTCGTCGCTTCGACGGGCCGCGTCTCCGCGCGGCCCTCGTCATTCTCCTCGTCTGTCTGCCCGTCGCGGGCGCGATTGAGGCTCGCAAGCCCGCGGATCGCACGCTCCGACTGACCATCGGCGACCGCACGCTCACGGTGGAAGCCTGACCGATCGGATCGTCCGTGTGTCGTTCGCGCCCGACCCGTCTTTCAGCGGTCGCACGACGCTGGCAGCCGCGCCAAAACACTGCGGTGGGGCGTCGTGGACCGAACAGACAGCCGGCGACATCACCACGATCTCGACGCGCTCCCTGCGCGTGCGCGTCGATCGCAAGACCGGCCGCGTGCGGTTCGCCGATCTCAATGGCGCCGAGATCCTGAGCGAGCTCGATCGGTCGCTCGAATCCGCGTCGATACAGGGCGAGCAGACCTTCCACGTCCGCCAGCAGTGGAGCCCGCAGGACGAGGCGCTGTTCGGTCTCGGACAGCAACAGCTCGGCCTCACCAACATCAAGGGCTACGACCTCGATCTCTGGCAGCACAATGCGACGGTCAGCCTGCCGTTCCTCGTATCGAGCCGCGGCTACGGCATCCTGTGGGACAACACGTCGTACAGTCGGTTCGGCGATCTGCGGCAGCCCGCGTTCATGCCGGCGGATCGGTTGCTGGATGCGTCGGGCAAGCCCGGCGGCCTGACCGGCACGTATTACGCGGGCGCGCATTTCGATCGGCTCGTGGCCACGCGCGTCGATCCGGCGATCGACGTCGAAATACCGGGCGGCACGGCCGAGAGCAACCGACGCATTCATCCCGACCTGCCGGCGGATGGCGACATCAGCGTCCGATGGGAGGGAGCGATCAAGGCGAGCGAGACCGGCGACTACCTGTTCACGACGTATTCCAACTCCGGCATCAAGCTCTGGATCGACGATCGACTCGTCGTCGACCAGTGGCGTCAGGGCTGGCTGCCGTGGTACGACGTCGCCCGCGCGCACTTCGAGGTTGGCCGTACCTATCGCATCAAGCTCGAATGGTCCAAGGACCAGGGCATCGAGACGATGCGGCTGCAGTGGAAGACGCCTTCACCGTCGGCGGCCACCTCGCTCTGGTCGGAAGTCGGCGACGGCGTCGACTACTACTTCGTCTACGGCCCGGATCTCGATGACGTCGTAGGCGGCTACCGCGAGGTGACGGGCCAGGCGCCGATGATGCCTCGCTGGGCGTTCGGTTTCTGGCAGTGCCGCGAGCGCTACAAGACCGCCCAGGAGAGCCTGGACGTCGTCCACGAGTTCAGACGCCGCCAGATTCCGCTCGACGCCATCGTGCAGGACTGGCAGTATTGGCCGCTCGACTCGTGGGGCTCGCACGCCTTCGATGCGACGCGCTTTCCCGATCCCGACGCGTGGATCCGCAGCATTCACGACGAGCACGCGAAGCTGATGATCTCGGTCTGGGGCAAGTATTACCCGACGACCGAGAACGCCAAGGCGATGCGTGCAAAGGGGCAGCTGTGGGAGCAGCCGCTGAAAGAAGGCCTGAAGGACTGGCTCGGCTTTCCGTACACGTTCTATGACGCCTTCAATGCGGACGCAGGCAAGGCCTTCTGGTCCCAGGTGAACACGGCGCTCTTCAAGCGCGGCGTCGACGCCTGGTGGATGGACGCCACCGAACCGGATATCGCGCAGCCGATGCCGACGCTCGGGCGCCAACGAGAATTGATGCAGCCCACTGCGCTCGGGTCTGCCTCGCGCGTGCTCAACGCCTACTCGCTCGTGAATGCACAGGCGATCTACGAGGGGCAGCGCGCCACGGCGCCGGATCAGCGTGTGTTCATCCTGACGCGCTCGGCCTTTGCAGGCCAGCAGCGCTATGCGTCGGCGATCTGGTCCGGAGACATCACGTCGAGCTGGGGCGCGTTCAAGGCGCAGATTCCTGCGGGACTCGGATTCTCGCTCTCGGGCGTCCCGTACTGGACGACCGACATCGGCGGCTTCGATACACCGCCCAGGTTCGCAACGGACAAGCAGACGCCGGACGCTGCTGACGAGTGGCGTGAGCTGAACGCGCGGTGGTTCGAGTTCGGCACGTTCTGCCCGGTGACGCGCGCCCACGGCCAGTTCCCGTTCCGCGAGCCCTGGAACATCGCACCGGACGATCACCCCGCGTACGCCGCCATCACGAAATTCATCCGGTTGCGGTATCGACTGCTGCCGTACGTCTATTCGCTGGCGGGACAGATTACGCGGCACCACGGGACGATGCTGCGGCCGCTCGTCATGGATTTTCGGAACGATGCCAAGGTCTATGAGATTGGCGACTCGTTCATGTTCGGGCCCGCGCTGCTGGTGAGTCCGGTCACCGACTACCAGGCGCGCAGCCGAACGGTGTATGTCCCGGCGGGCACTTGGTACGACTTCTGGTCTGGTGTCGCAACCACTGGCGGTCGCACCGTCGATGTCGCGGTGCCGTACGATTCGATTCCGGTGCATGTTCGTGCCGGTGCGATTCTGCCGATGGGACCGGAGCTCCAGTACGCGAGTGAAAAGCCTGCGGACCCGCTGACGCTGTACGTCTACGCAGGTGCCAACGGCCGCTTCACGCTGTACGAAGACGACGGCGCGAGCTTTGCGTACAAGAAGGGGGCGGCGTCAGAGATTCCGTTCACCTGGAACGAGGCGACGCGCACGCTGACGATCGGTGCCCGGCAGGGGAGCTTCGCCGGAATGGCATCCAGCCGCACGTTCACCGTCGTCCTCGTCGATCGCGATCATCCCGCCGGGGCCGGTGGTCCCGCTGCTGGTGGACGCTCGACGCCCTATGACGGGCACGCTGTGACCATACGCTTCTAGCCTCGGAGTTCGCTGGAGTGTGTCAACTTCCAACTCCCAATCTCCAACTCCCAATCCGCACGTATTGCAAGCGACCTCGGAGGTTGGGCGTAGCAGGTTGGGAGCGCATTCTTCTCGCGGCGATGGTCGTCGCCATCGCGACGCTCGGCGTTGGAGTTCCTTCCGGACGCGCTGAGACGGGCGTCGACGCGTGGCTGCGGTATCCGCGGATTCGCGAAGCAGCCGTGACCGTTCAGTACACGCAGCTGCCGGCCGTGGTCGTCGTGCTCGGCGACTCGCCCGTCCTGAATTCCGCGCGCGAAGAGTTGCTTCGAGGTATCGCGGGCATGCTGGGCCGCACGCTGCGTGTCGAGTCGCATCTGCCGGCCGAGCCCGCGTTCGTGCTGGGGGCCACCGCGGACCTGGAACGCGCACACCTCGCTGAACCGCGCGCGCTCGCGCCCGACGGCTTTCACATCCACGTACCCACGACGAGCTCAGCGAAGGCCGAGCGACTCGTCATCGCCGGGGGGACCGACCGCGGCGTCCTCTACGGCGTGTTCACGCTGCTCCGGCTGATCGGCTTGCACCGCTCGCTCGATGACATCGACCTCAACGAACAGCCGTCCGCGCCCATTCGCTGGGTGAATCAGTGGGACAACCTCGATGGCACAATCGAACGCGGCTACGGCGGCCACTCGGTGTTCTTCGACGATGGGCACGTGCGCGCGGACCTGTCGAGGGCGAGCGATTACGCCCGGCTGCTGGCGTCGCTCGGCCTGAACGGCTGCTCGGTCAACAACGTCAACGCAGACACGCGGCTGCTCACCCCGGCGTACCGGCCGGAACTGGTCCGTCTTGCAGAGACGTTGCGGCCGTGGGGTGTCCGCCTGGTCCTTGCGGTTGACTTCGGCGGCCCGCAAAGATCGGCGGCCTCGACACCTTCGATCCTCTCGACCCTCGCGTCGTCCGGTGGTGGCAGGAGACCATCGACGACCTCTACAAGAGTGTGCCGGATCTGGGCGGCATCGTGATCAAGGCCGACTCGGAAGGACGGCTCGGGCCGAGCGCGTACAGGTCGCACGCACGCCGATGCCGCCAACGTCATCGCACGGCCACTCGCATCGCACGGCGGCGTCATCCTCTACCGCGGCTTCGTCTACGACCACCACATGGACTGGCGCAATCTCATCAACAATCGCGCCCGTGCCTCCTACGACAACTTCCACGATCTGGACGGACGCTTCGCCGATAACGTCGTCCTGCAGATCAAACATCGTCCGATCGACTTCCAGGCCAGGGAACCGTATCACCGCTGTTCGGCGCGCTGAGCATACGAACGAGGCGATCGAGCTGCAGGTGACGCAGGAATATCTCGGCCAGCAGCGGCATCTCGTCTTCATCGTGCCGAAAGATGCTTCCATCGATCTGGCGGGAGCGGCGCTGGCAATTGCGCGTAGCGAGTACCCCGACCTCGATATTCCCTACTATGTCGCACGCCTGGAAGCGCTGGCAAGTCGTTTGCGAGGTCGTATGCGCAATAATCCTACGGCCCGCGAGGTGATCGCGCTGCTCAATCGCCTGCTCTTCGACGAGGAGGGGCTGCGAGGCAATCGTGATGACTATTATGACCCGCGCAACTCTTTTCTGAACGAAGTGCTAGACCGCAAGCTCGGCATCCCCATCACGCTTTCGGTGATCTACATGGACGTGGCGCGCCGCGTGGGCTTTCCCATGGCAGGTACCGGAATGCCAGGACACTTCCTTCTGAAACACTACGACGTACTGGGAGGCGAGATCATTGTCGATCCCTTTAATCGAGGACGCATCATCGGAAACACCGAATGCCAGCAGCGCTTAAACGAGATTTATTCGGGGGAGATTGAGTTGCGTCCTGAATTTCTGCAGGCCGTCACGCATCGCGAGATTCTGACTCGGATGTTGAATAATCTGCGGCAGATTTATTTCACGCAGCGGAATTTTCGCAAAGGAGTAGCGACCCTGGACCTGCTGCTGGCGATTCCGCCGCAGAGTCCTGAGTTGCTGCGGGAACGCGCGCTGGCTAGGCTCAACCTGGAACAGTTTCTGGGAGCGGCGCAGGATTTTGGGGCCTACCTTCAGTTGCAGCCCGAGGCGGCGGACGCGGAAGACGTGCGCGAGACGCTCGACATGTTGCGGCAGTTGCTGGCAAGGCTGAATTGACCCGGTTCGCTGCCGCAATTCGCCATTCACTGTAGACTATTGGGAGAGCGGGAGAATTTGTTGCAGACTGTGTTAGGCGGTGACGCGCGCCCGGGGTCCCAAAGAGTCAGGCATGATCTGAACCGAGTCCCCAATCGGTTTTGTGACTGCCAGGCAAAGACATCACGGTTTGTTTGCAACTTGAGTTGACGAATGTGAGTAATCAAGCGTATTAACAGCTAATACAGCTTGCGTTTCGACAGCAAGGCTAGGTACGATAAGAACGTCCTCCAATCGCCGCACTTCCCGTGCAGGCGTTCCTCGCGCCGTAGGTTCCGGGCGCCAGACGGACGTAACTGATTCGATTTCAAAGACGAGTCCAGCCGCAAACGCGCCGATTTGACGGCTAGAAATGCGTAGAGTGTGTTTTAAAAATCGACTGGCGACGAACCGCTTGTTCCCTCAAGGGCTAAAGCCCAGGCTTCAAGTGAGCCGGAACGGCACATCAAAAGCGGTGCCCTTTCAAAGCGCCTTTTGAAGCACGCTCTGGTAACGGCGAGCAATTGCAGCTCACAAGTGTGGGAGTCCCGCGACCCGCGGGGAAATGAACGTAACTAAGAGAGAAATATGAATCAAGGATCTAATCCTCCTTCCGGCCAGCCCGGAGGGAAGGGACGTAGACGGCGGCGCGGCCGTCGAGGACCTTCTGCGCCCGGGGGAATCCCGCAACAAGGACGCGGTACTGGTCACGGCCAGGGACCTGGGCAGGGGCAAGGCCAGGGACAAAATCAGGGTCCGGGTCAGCGTTCGGGAGCGCGTCGCTTCGGCAAGAAACATTCCGGCGGACGGAAGCCGGGCGGCCGGCCCAACCAGCGTGAACCTATAGGCGGAGGCATCTACTCCGCACCAATGGACCATAGCTACCGCACGGCCCAGGGCAACCAGGACGGCAACACCCACAAGGCGAACCGTGGCCGCGGGAGCCAGACCTTCGGCAAGCAGTTTGTGCCGGTAGAGCCCGAGCCTTTGCCGGTGGCAAGCGATGGTCCGGCGCGGATCTATGCGTTTGTGGACGACCTGTTCTTCCTGGCCAAGATTCAGGAGACGGCCCGCAAGATCAACGTCAAAGTCGAGTTCGTCAAGACCGATAAAGACGTTTACGAGCGCATGGGGCAGAACGGGAATGACAAGCCTTCGCTGATCATCGTCGATCTGAATAACGCGGCCGCCAAACCCCTCACAGTCATCCCCAAGCTGAAGAGCAAGCTGAAGAAGGAAACTAATATCATCGGCTTCGTCTCGCACGTGCAAGGCGAACTGAAGATGAAGGCCACAGAAGCCGGCTGCGATATGGTGCTGCCGCGATCAGCCTTTTCGCAGAACCTGGCGCAACTGTTGCGCCGCCACGCGGTTCAAGAAGAAGAGTTGCCGGAACACAATCATTAAGCCAGGAACCACGACCATTGGCGCGCCACAGCAATAGGCGGGGAATTTCTCGTTCCGCCGCGGTTGCAGCCGCCGGGGTTGTGTGTCTTTTGTTTTTGTCATGGTTCTTGCCATCGGCGCGCAGCTCACCCGTCCCGCCGCAGACGAACCGCAAGCCGACGTTTTACAAAGACGTTTTGCCCATTCTGCAAGACCACTGTCAGGCATGCCATCGTACGGGCGAAATCGCTCCGATGCCATTCGTGAGCTATCCGGACACCAAGCAGTGGGCGACATCCATCAAACTGGCGGTCACATCGAAGTCGATGCCGCCGTGGTTCGCCGATCCACGTTACGGCAAGTTTTCCAATGATCCTTCATTAACGCCACAGCAGATCGCGCTGATTTCGAGTTGGGTTGAGGAGGGTGCGCCGGCCGGTTCCGCAAAAGACGCGCCACCGCCAAAACAGTGGGCCCAGGAATGGAATATCCCGCAGCCGGAAAAGATCGTGCAGATGCCCGT
This sequence comes from uncultured Acidobacteriaceae bacterium, assembly GCA_963834815.1. GTDB lineage: Bacteria > Acidobacteriota > Terriglobia > Terriglobales > Acidobacteriaceae > DASRAA01. Next base: position 7,380 of record CAWIDA010000001.1, read on the forward strand.
ACCCGTCGCCATCCCCGCGCGCGGTGACGTGGAATACACCTACGAAATTGTTCCCACCGGCTTCACGGAAGACAAGTGGGTGCAGTTCACCGAGATTCGGCCGTCGAGTCCGCAGTATGTCCATCACTGCGTGGTGTATGTCCGTCCGCCGAACTCAGGCTGGTTGCGGGCGGCGCCCGTCGGCGTTCCGTTCACGGCGTCGAGCTTCACTGATCCCAAGCTGCGTGCTGAGGCGCACGAGACCACGACTGACATGTTGCTGGTGTACGCGCCGGGAAGCGAGCCTGATCGCTGGCCCGAGGGCATCGCCAAGTTCATTCCCGCCGGTTCCGACCTGGTGTTCCAGATGCACTACACCACCAACGGCAAGGCCGGCACGGACCAGACCAGCGTCGGCATGGTGTTTGCCAAACAGGCACCGAAGCAGCGAGTGCTGACGTTGCAGCTCACCAATCACACATTCGTCATCCCTCCGCGGACCGATGACTACCGCGTCGAGGTGTGGGGCACCATGCCCAATGACGCTACGCTGCTCAGTTTCCTTCCGCACATGCACCTGCGCGGCAAGGCATTCGAGTACAACATCCTACATCCCGACGGCACCGTGGAGACCCTGCTGCGGGTGAATCACTATCACTTTCACTGGCAGCTCAGCTATCGCCTGGCCGTGCCGCGCCTGCTGAAGGCCGGAACTAAGTTGCAGGCGGTGGCGTGGTACGACAATTCCGAGGACAATCCACACAATCCCGATCCTAACGTCGAGGTGCGTTGGGGCGGCCAGACGTACGAGGAAATGATGGTGGGCTTCTTCGACGTGGCGGTTCCGGCGAATGTGGATAAGGAAAAATTTTTTGTGCGGCACTGAAGGGTTCCCGACTCCTGTCGTCCTCTTTTGGTAACTGGGTGGGTGATTCGCCGCCATTACAATAAATTCTCAATGTCGCTCTTGCACACCCATCGCGAGACTTCGCAACTTCGCCGGGCCTTGTTGCGCTGGTACGACGCGCATCGCCGCGATCTACCGTGGCGGCGCAATCGAGATCCGTATCGCGTGTGGGTGTCGGAGATCATGCTGCAACAGACGCGCGTGGCGGCCGTGCTCGACCACTACGCGCCGATGGATGCAAAGGTTTCCAACGGTCGATGCGTTAGCTGCGGCCCGTGAACAATCGGTACTGGCGCTATGGAGCGGGCTCGGATACTACCATCGCGCACGAAGATTGCAGCAGACGGCGAAGCTCATTGCGCGCCAGGGTAACGGAGAATTCCCTCGCAGTGCCGAAGCCTGGCGCGAACTGCCGGGCATTGGTCGCTACACCGCGGCTGCGATCGCCAGCATCGCCTTTGGCGAGGCCGTCGCGGTCGTCGATGGCAACGTTAAGCGCGTTATGGGACGGGTCTTTGGTCGCTCTGACGGACGGGAGGAATCGTGGAGGCAAGCCGAAGCGCTGCTGGATCGCATCCGTCCCGGCGACTTCAACCAAGCCATGATGGAGTTGGGTGCGACCGTCTGCACGCCACGAGCGCCGCAATGCCCGTTCTGTCCACTGTACAAGTGGTGTTTGACGCGCGGAGCTGACTCCTCCAAACCGCAGCCTGCCCGCAAGCGCAAGCAAGCGCACTATGCGCTAGCCCTCAAAGGAAATTCAGTGTTGCTGGTGCAACGTCCGGCAGGCGTTTCTCTGATGGCGGGCATGTGGGAGCTTCCGGAGGCAAACTCAGATCGGAACGCCGAAGAAGCGCTGGCGCAATTCAGGCACTCGATTACTGATACTGACTACGAAGTGTTCGTTATGCAAGCGCCGCCAGGCCTCATTCAAAGTCTCGACGGCAACGCGCGCTGGTTCAAACGCCGTCAATGGGAAAGGCTGGCGCTCACAGGATTGACGCGTAAGGTGCTGCGCAAACTTGCATCTGAGTCCTAGCTAGGCATATGGCAATCTAATGATCGTTGATTGATCGGAGGATTTTTGAATGGCAGCACTGGTAACAGGGAAATTGGCGCCGGCTTTTACTCTCACCACGACCGAAGGGAAAACCGTCAACTTGCAAGACTTGCTTCAGCGGGGCCCCGTGGTGCTGGCGTTTTTCAAGGTCAGTTGTCCGGTTTGCCAGTATGCGTTTCCCATGTATGAGCGCATGGCGAAGGCGCACCAAGATATCGGTGCATCGGTCCTTGGCATCTCGCAGAACAAACCATCTGACACGAAAGCATTTGCCCGTGAGTATGGCGTGACTTTTCCGATCGCGATCGACGACGCCAACCGCTACGCTGTGTCGAACGCGTATGGTCTTACAAACGTCCCAACGCTCTTCTACATTTCGACGGACGGCGAGATCGAAGTTTCCTCGGTAGGATGGTCGAAGGCCGACGTGGAAATGGTGAACCAGAAACTCGCTGCCCTCCGTAGCCAGACGCCGCCTGCTCTGTGGCAGAAGGGCGAAGCCATCCAGGACTTCCGCGCCGGTTGAGGTTCCAAGAACTGATCCGCGGTCGCGGATCAAGCCCCACCCGCGTTTCGCTATTCACTCGGCACGCAGCGCCGTCATGGGATCCACATGCGCCGCGCGCCGTGCCGGGACGAAACCCGCAATGATCGCCACGCCAATCAGCAATAGTGTCACAGTCAGGAAAATCATCGGATCCCGCGAACTAACGCCATAGAGGAAGCTGGCGAGTGTGCGAGTTGCCGCGAATGCCAGCACTACGCCGATCCCGAGACCGATCAACACCAGCCGTAAGCTCAGCTTCAGAACCAGACCAAATAGATCGCGCCGGGTCGCTCCCAGGGCGATGCGCACACCCATCTCGTACATACGTTGCGATGTCGAAAACGAAACGACACCGTAGGTTCCGATTGCCGCCAGCAGCACTGCCGATCCCGCGAAGCTGATGAACAGCCACATCATGGAACGCTCTTGCGTCTTGGACGAGGCAACCACACGCTCCATGGTTTGCACTTCGCTGACGGGCACGTCGGGATTAAGTTCTTCCACCAAGCGGCGAATTTCGCCGGCCACGTAGTGCGGGTCCCGCGAAGTGCGGACCACTAACGTCATGCCCGAAGGCAACTTGCGGTCGATTCCGACAGCTTGGGGATAGGGCATGTACACGACACCACCGATCCAGTCAGGCAATTCGGCAGCGACACGATACAAGCGAACATCGCCGACGACGCCCACTACGGTACGCCACGGCTGATTTCCCCACGCTGGCCGCAGGTGCTTGCCGATGGGATCCTGGCCGGGCCAGTAGCGTTTTGCGGTGGCCGCGCTAACCACCACCACCAATTCGGAATTTTCGCCATCGGATTCGTCGAGGGTTCGTCCCGCAAGTAACGGGACGTGCATCAAGCGAAAATAGTCTGGCGTAATTGCTCCTGCCCAAAGCATAGGGTTGAGAGTTTGTCCCGGAATATCAGGATGCCCGTCGAGTTCCGCCGGGAATGCCGGTACCTCGCCACTCAGCGGCAGCGCGTTCGTTGCTGCAACTCCAGAGACGCCCGTGATCAACTGAATGCGCTGCAAGAGTTGTGTATAGAGCGCGACGCAGCGGGCACGTTGTTGGCACAGAGAATCGTTGGGCGTGACTCGAACCGAGAGAATCCGTTGCGGGTTGAATCCGGGATTTACATGAGCCAGCGCCCACAAACTCTTGACTAGCAGACCGGCACTCACCGCCAGCACCACAGCCAAGGCCACTTCCCCCGCGATTAGAGCAGCGCGGCCACGAGTTCCAGCGGTGGAGGTTGCCCGTCGTCCGGCTGATCGCAAGGTTGACGCCAGGTCTGACCGGGCGGCCGTGATTGCGGGCAGCAATCCGAAGGCTAAACCGGTTGCCGCCGCCAGGAACATGGTAAAGGCGACAACGCGAGGATTAATTTGAACGGTCGCCAGCCCGGGCAAGTTGCTGGGTAGCGCAAGCTTGAAAATCGATAGCACACCGTACGCAAGGCCGAGGCCGGCCAACGCGCCCGCGAAGCCGAGCACGACGCTCTCCGTCAGCAACTGGCGGATGATTCGCCCACGGTCTGCACCCAGTGCCGAGCGCAGCGCCATTTCTTTCTGCCGCACCGCCGAGCGTGCCAAGAGAAGGCTGGCAACATTGGCGCAAGCGACCAGTAGCACCAGGCCCACTGCGCACTGCAAGACGATGAGCTTGGTGCGTACGTCGCTCACCAGGAACTGCTGCAGAGGAACCACCGTCGAGTCGGCGTTCCATAAGTGCGTCATGGGATAGGGGAAGAGCGTGATGACATGAGCGATGAGCGGGCGAATCTCACCCCGCGCTTGTGCCAGTGTGGCTTCGGGCCGCAACCTCGCGACCAGCGGAATGAACCCGGTGTTCCAGAAGTCGAACGAATTCGACGAATCCATATGCAGCGGCATCCACACCTGGGTGTTCGCGGAAGGGAACTGGAAGCTGGCCGGCATCACTCCAATGACCTGGCGATCGATACCATCGACGCTAACCATGCGCCCGACCACCCCGGGATCGCCGGCAAACTTCTGCCGCCACAGGGCATTGCTCAGGACCACTACCCGATCGTTTCCCGGCTGATCTTCTCCGGCACTGGTGGCGCGGCCAAGCTGCGGTTCGACTCCCAGGATGGAAAACAGATTTGCGGATACTGTGCTGCCCACCAAGCGGACGGCCTCTCCCTGTCCTATAAGGTTCACCTCGGAGTCGGTGGAATAGCCGGCAATGTCCATAGCGCGACTCTGTTGCTGCAATGCGGCGATCGCACCTTTGGGATAGTAGCCAGTTACTTGTACCAGGCGATCTGGCTCTTGGTAGGGAAGGGGCCGGAAAAGAATCGCATTGACGAGGGAAAAGATCGCCGCGTTCCCGCCAATGCCGAGCGCCAGCGAGAGTGCGGCCACGGCGGTGAATCCCTTATTGCGACGCAAGCCACGGGCGCCGTAGCGCAGGTCTTGCCAGAACTGCTCCACCCAAGTCCAGCGCCAGGTCTTGCGAACATCCTCCTGCACCAGAGTTACGTTGCCCAGCGAGCGCAGAGCGCGGTATCGTGCCTCGTCAGCGGTGACGCCAGCTTCTTCCTGCTCCTCCGCTTCCAGTTCCAGATCGGCGCGCAGCTCGCGTTCCAGATCGGCTTCCTGATGACTGCGGTGCCTAGACCATCGCGACAACGACTTCCATCCGGGCATCTAGCCCTCCTCGACAGGGGACATCACGCGGGCGATCGCTCCTGCCAGTTGCTTCCACTTCGATTCTTCAGCCGCCAACTGCTTCTTACCCGAGGGAGTCAGGCGATAGTATTTGAACTCGCGGTTGCGGTCCTTCGCCGTCTCCCACTTCGCGGTGACCCATCCCTTACGCTCCAGGCGATGCAGCGCTGGATACAGCGATCCGTGCTCCACCTGCAGCACTTCGTCGCTGGTGCGCTGAATGTGCTTCGCGATCTCGTGGCCGTGGGCCCGACCCAGTTGCAGGGTACGCAGGATCAGCATGTCGAGGGTGCCTTGCAGCAGTTCGGTTCGTCTCTCCCGTGTCATGATGGTAGAGAGTCTACCATGGTTAGGGTAGAGTCTCTACCATCAAGAGACAGGCAGCCGATATTTGGGGGGAAGCGCCGGGATAGCGCGACGAACTGCGCCCGGATCCTAATCTGTGATGTGCGGTTTAGGCGGTCAGGCGCTGGTGGGTAGTGAGAAAGCTTTTCCAGGGATCGCGCGACAGCCGGGATTTCCATTCGCTGAAATCGGCAACCCGGAACTCTGGACGCTTGGGAAGCTTGAGATCGGTCCAGCTCAAGGGGAGGGCGACGTTGGCGCCGGCGCGGGCGCGAGGTGAGAACGGAGCGATGGCTGTCGATCCGCGTTCGTTGCGCAGGTAATCAATGAAGATACGGTCTTTACGCGCGGCCTTGCTCATCTTCGTCAGGTACAACTTAGGGCGCTGCTGCTCCATGGCCAGCGCGAAGTCGTGAGTAAACTGCTTAACCTTCGCCCAGTCGAGTTTCGGGTCGATGGGAATGACAACGTGCAGCCCTTTGCCTCCGGTGGTCTTGAGAAAACTCTCCAGACCGAGCGACTTGAGCTGCCGGCGAACATCCGCGGCGCTGTCGGCAAGGGTACGCCATGAGATCGCCGGGTCGGGATCGAGATCAAAAATGATGAGGTCGGGGCGTTCGAGGTTGGCATTGGTCGAACCCCAGGGATGAATTTCAAGCACCCCCATCTGCGCCAGTCCGGCGAGTGCGTCGGGAGTGGAAAGCGTGATGTAGGGCTCGATCTTGCCGGTCTTTTTGTCAGGAACGTCGACGGACTCAATGCCCGGAGGAAGGGTGCCGGTCACATGCTTCTGGAAGAAACAGGGACGCCCGCTGCCTTCCGGACAGCGTACCAGCGATACCGGGCGGTTGGCGATGTAGGGCAGCATGTGGGGAGCGATTGCCCAGTAATAGTCCGCCAGTTGTTGCTTAGTGAGCTTGGATTCGGCGTCGAGGATTTTGTCGGGGTGGGTCAGGCGGACGGGCGCTCGATCGGCTGCTGTTTTCGTCGCCTTCGATGACTTAGAGGGTCGCGTTGTCTTGGCTGCAACGCTCGGCGGTGCGGCGAGGGAGGCATGCTTCTCGGTGCGCGGTTTGGGCGACGCCGTCGATTCTTCGCGCCGCACTTCGCCGGCTGGCTTGTCTTCGCGCAGACCTTTGAACGCAGCCTGGCGTACCACGCCATCAGAAGTCCACGTGGCAAAGTTCACTTGTGCCACCAGCTTGGGCTTGGCCCAGATCGCGCCCTTAATGGCTTCAGCCGGCGGATTGTCGAAAGGAGTGGCGGCCTGGCGAAGCTTGTCGAGTTGATCGCGCAGAATGCGATGCGTCTTCTGGGTGAAGCCGGTGCCGGTGCGTCCGGCATAGACGAGCTTGCCGTCTTCGTAGTATCCGAGGAGCAGCGCTCCAACGCCGTGACTCTTGTTGGCGAGTTCGGTGAAGCCTCCGACCACAAACTCCTGTTCGTGGACGCATTTCAACTTGAGCCAGTCTCCGCCGCGACCCGAGTGGTACGGGCTGGCGGCGCGCTTGGATACGATGCCCTCGGCCTGCAATTCGCAAGCCTGGTGGAAAATGACTTCTCCGTCAGACTCGATGTGCTCGCTGTAGCGCAGTACGCCATCGACATCTTTCACGATCGATTCAAGGATCGCTTTGCGATCGATCAGCGGTAGCCCACGCACATTGTGTCCATTGAGGTGAAGCAGATCGAAGGCGAAATAAGTGAGCGGCTTGTTGGCGCCTTCCTGAAATGCAGCCTGCAGGTCGGCAAAACTGGTGGTGCCGTTCTCGTGCAACACGACGACTTCGCCATCAAGGATGGCGCTTTCGGCAGGAATGTCTTTGAGCTGTTGCGCGATGGGCCGCATGCGGTGCGTCCAGTCCAGCCCGGTGCGAGTCAGCAACCGTACGCGCGGCCCGTCTTTCCGGACCTGAATGCGGTAGCCGTCTAGCTTCAACTCGTGCAGCCATCCGGCAGTCCTGGGAGGGTCGCTCGCTGGCTGCGCGAGTTCCGGCTGGATGAAAGGAGGCAGCGTCTCCTCCGGAGCCTTGCTTAGCGCCGCAGTCAACCGGGGAGAATACTTTGGCTTGGCGATTGCTCTCTTTTTTGCGACGGCCTCTTCGTTGGAAGCGGGAAGCTTGTCGTTGCGATACCATGCCTTACCTTTGGCCGTGTCCTTTGAATTCCAGACGTGATCTTCGCTGTGGGCGATCTGGTCGATGTCGCGTCCGGTGACGACGCTGTTGGGTTCGGCTTCGGTGATGGGTGGATCGTCGGCAGTGCGTTCGAAGTCGTCGTGTTCCTTGATGAGCAGCCAGTTGGGCTTTTTTTCGTTGGCCGCCTTGCCGCCCATGCGAATCAGCGCCCATTTGCCCTTCAGCTTTTCGCCATGCAGAATGAATTTCAGCGAACCAGCGTGCAGGGCCGCATCAACATCGCTGCTGACTGCCTGCGGCTCCCAGGTGCCCTGGTCCCATACCATGACGGTGCCGCCGCCATATTGGCCCTTGGGAATGATGCCCTCGAACCCACCGTATTCCATGGGGTGGTCTTCGACCTGGACGGCGAGCCGCTTATCGGACACAACGTAGCTGGGGCCCTTGGCGACGGCCCAGCTCTTCAGGACCCCATTCCACCCTAAGCGGAAATCGTAATGAAGATGTGAGGCTGCGTGCTTCTGAATGACAAAAGGAAGCGCGTGCTGGGTGCGCGATGAGGACTTCCTGGCTGCGGATTTGGCAGATGCCTTGCCGCTGGGTTCGGCAGTGACATTGAAGTCGCGCATCTCGCGATAACGCGCCAGCTGGCGATCAACTGCGTTCGAGGCGGTGGCCCGGGATTTCGAGGCCGCCTTGGGTTTGGTTGCCATTCCCTATGCAGACTTACGCTTGGCGGCTTTGCTTGCTTTCACCAGTGAGATGCCCTCTCGTGAGGCTGCCGTAGCAGCCTTTTGCGGGACCTTCTTTTCGGCCACAGCCGCCTTGCCGCCTTGCACGCTCTTCCGCAATGCGTCCATCAAGTTAATGACCTTGGCAGACCTGGGGGCGGGCTCGTCCTGGGGCACCGGGAGGTTGTGGATCTTGGCCTCGACCATCTCGCGCAGCGCGGCTTCGTATTGGTCGGTGAACTTCTCGGGATCAAATTTCGCAGTTTTACGCTTGATGAGTTCCTTGGCCAGGGAGAGCTGGTCGGCCTCGACAGTGGTCTTCTTGATGTCCGCGAAGTAGCTGGCGGGCTTACGCAGCTCCTCGGCATAGCGCAAGGTGTAGGCGATCATGCCGGGCAGCTTGTCGTCTGACGGAGCGGTGACGGCAATAAGGTGCTCACGGCCGCTGAAGGCGATCTTGCCCAAGGCGATTTTGTGGGTGGTTTGCAGTGCCTTTCGTACCACCGTGAAGGCTTCCGCCTGGGAATCGTCCTCGGGCACGACAAAGTATGGCTTCTCGTAGTATTCGGGATTAATTTCGTTGACGTCGACGAATTGGGTGACTTCGATCGTGCGCTTGGAAGGGATGCGCAGGTTCTTGATTTCGTCGGGCTCAATCATGACGTACTCGCCCTTGCGATACTCGTAACCCTTTACAATGTCGTTCTTCTCGACAGGGCCTTCTTCGCCTTCGCCGGTGACCTTCTGGTGGCGAATGCGCTCGCCGGTGGCGCGGCTGAGCTGATGGAAGCGAATCTCACTCTTCGATTCGGTGGCGGGGAAGAGATTGACGCTGAAGGAGACAAGAGAAATCTGAATCTGACCTGTCCAAAAGGGTCGCGCCATTGGAAAATTCTCCAAAACTCAGGTTTGCGCGGCGCTCCGGCGGAGCTGCCGTATCGTTCAAAGAGGGGCCCAACTCCTGTGACCTCGACTCTGGCTGGTAGCGTCAATCAAACCGCTAAACGCCAGAAACCCGTTTTCGGCACAGGCCAACGGGCGCTGCCAAAACGGGCATCAATATTCTCGCGTCCGGGGTAGGCTAGTCAAGCAAAAGAATGGTAACTCCAGCGCTACCAACATTTGCCGGGGGCACTTTGGCGCTGGAGGATGCCTGAGTGGCTATTCGAAGAACTGCTCCTTCAGGATTTTTTGTCCGCCCAGAGCCGTGTAAGCACCCCAAACTGCCATGGCAGCGACTGTGACCAGCACAAACAGCGAGCCGCTCATATACCAACTCGTGGGATTCAGTCCCAAAGGAATGCTCAGCAGCAAATCAACAGTGAAGATGGCGGCCGCGAGGGTAATGAAGCCGAAGCGCACGATCATGAATGCGGCCAGAACATAAATCGCGAGAAAGCCGACTGAGTCGGTAGCCATCTGATGGCTATCGGCAAGCTTGATCGCCAACCAGATTGCAACAAATGCCGTGGCTGCCAGCCAAGGTTTGCGAAGCAACACGCGCAGGACGAACATCAGGAAGAAAAACACCAATGTGGCCTGTACCGAACTGCTTACATGCCAGAACCAGGTTCCGACCAGGTGTCGCGCTCCCAGCATGAAACTGGTTGATGGCAGAGACGGCATGCCGCCCAGGCGCATCCGTGCCAGGAATGTGAATTGGAAGATGATCGACCACGCCAGGCCGAACAATATTCCGTAGAGCAGGTCGCGGCCGACCAGCGGATCACGGACTTTGTCGGCCATGATCCGGCTCCACGAAATGATGGCGTGCGGCCAGTGCCGCCGCACGAACGGCTCAATCGCCAGGTACAACATGCATACCACGCCACTGATGAAGAGTGCCGCACTGAGGGCGAGCCAGAATAGCCCAAACGATCCCACGCTGGGCACGAAGTGGGTGGAAAACACCCAGGTCGCCAACTGCAGGCAAAACAACAAAATCCCCAGCTTCCAGGCGCCTTCGACGTCAGCCTTGCCGCGATGATAATTGCGGCGGGCCAGCAGGGCCGCGGCCAGGAGCAGGCAAACTCCCACAATCGACAGTCCGATCTGGATGAGCCGAGTGGTGAGCTTGTCCGCTGGCGGAGGCATACGGCCGGGCTTGGTCCAGTCGCCGATAAGTTCGAAGTACACGGGCTTGCCGCGCCATGCCCCGGCCTCCACCCGCAGGGGAAGCGATGTGCCCGGATATAGACCTGTCCATGCCGCACGGCTGTCGGCCGATCCCAGGGAATTCCAAGTCGGCTGCACGGGCTGGAATCGCGAAAAATCCAGATCGGCGGCGTCGAACAGCGCCTTCCAATTGGGCGACGGCGCCAAGCCATCAGCAACTGGCTCGAGTTGTGGTGGAATGGCCGTCAAGTGCGTCAGCCGGCCACGAGGATCAAGCGTGATCTCCACCATTCCTGATGTCGTGGGCGCAGGATCGTTCCGGTTCACCATTCCCGGCAGCAGCGCATTGTCTTTGGGCTGGGTGGCGACCAGGGTGGTTGGGCTCTCGCGCCGCCAAAATTGCAGCAGGGATGGGCGCCCTTTCAGGATCAAGTCCCACTCGCGCGGCGGCTTACGCTGTTTATCGAGCGATTCCAGCAGGTCGTCGTCATAGTCGAATCCTTCGGCTGCATCAACGGCCGGCGGATATCCCAATTGCTGCGCCAGGTCCCGGGATTTCTGCGACAGCACTTCTCGTGAGTACGGTAAGTCCATCTTCTGCATGGCGCTCGTCCATACTCCCAGGGCATAGAACACGACAAGTCCGAGGATGGCGGTGCTCAGCCAGAGACTGGCGGCCCTGACGTTGAGGCCAGCATTCTCACCCGCAGCAGCCACAATTTGCGGCGACGGGGTCTCGCCTGCCGCCAGCGCGGCCGCCAGCGGATCGCCCCCGGGCAGCGCGGCCGCGACGGCCAAGGCTGTGTCCGGTCGCTTGCCGGGGTCGTCTTCCAGACAATGCAGAATGATCCCTTCGACAGCCGGATCCACGTCTTTGACCAGGTCGCTGGGTCGGCTGGGCGTGGAATCGCTGCGTACCCTGACAATCTCTTCCAGGGTGCGGCCGTCGAACGCAGCCTTGCCGGTGAAGACCTCGTAAAGGACGAGGCCGAGTGAATAAATGTCGCTCTTCGCAGTGACTTCTTCACCGGCCAATTGCTCCGGAGCCATGTACGCGGGAGTACCGCTGCGGAAGTCGTCGATTTCGTGCGCCAGTCCCGCCAAGCCGAAGTCCATGATGAGGATTTCACCGCGGCCATCGAGCATGATATTGGCGGGCTTCAGGTCGCGGTGCAGCACTCCTTTAGCGTGGGCGGCGGCAACGCCGGCGCAGATCTTCCGCGCGATTTCAGCGGCCTTGTCCGGTGGAAGCCTCCCAATACGCCGCAGCAGCGAGCCGAGATCTTCGCCATCGACGTATTCCATCGACAGAAATACCTGGTCGTCGGTCTGGCCGATATCGAACACCCGGCATACGTTGGGATGAGAGATCCTGCGCGCGATGCGTACCTCATTGCGGAAGCGCTCCAGCGTCTCTTCGTCGGTCGTGCACTCGGGCAGGAACTTGAGCGCCACGTCCTGCCCCAAGCTGAGATCGTCGGCGCGGTACACCTCGCCCATTCCGCCACGGCCCAGCATAGCGATGATGCGATATCGCCCGGCAACGAGGGTTCCGGGTAAGGAAGCGGCCTTCGTAGCGAGTGCGCCGGGAGGACGACGAAGGCGGACGCGATGGCGGCGCCGAACTGCGCGGCTTGGCGGAGGGAGGAAGAGTCGGCGTGTCGCCGGTCAGCGTCTCTGCCACGCTCGAGTTAGTGGGCCTGCCACAACTCGGGCACAACGGTGTCGCCGGCAGAATCTCCGCGCCACAGGAAACGCACGTCTGCATCGCTTCTTCACCCCAGAGGCTTTCATATGTTAACGCCAAACGGCTGCCAGGGGCGATGACTAAAGCGCGGCGCAGTGCGCTCACCGCTGCCGGATGCCGTAGAATATTTGGTTCGCTTTATCTGCAGCTCCATAAGGAGACCATTCATGCACAAGCTATTGTCAATTGCTTTCTTTCTCACGCTCGCTACCGGGCTGACGCTCGGGCAATCCGCCAAGGCGTCACCCACGGGCATGCCTCCCGTTCCGAAAGTTGCTTCATTACCTCCTGCGGCCGAGCAGGCTATGGCCGCCGTGAATCCGGAAAATATTCGCTGGCACGTCAAGTTCCTGGCCGACGACCTGCTCGAAGGCCGCGGCACCGGACAGCGTGGCGGCGATATCGCCGCCGAATACATCGCGACTCAGTTTGCCCTCTACGGCCTCAAGCCTGCGGGCGACAACGGCACCTATCTGCAGAAGGTCCCGATGCTCGGCATCATGACGCTTCCCGACAGCACCTATTCGCTGATCCCCGCCAAGGGCGAGCCGATGGCCCTGCGCAGTCGCGAAGACATTGTCGCCATGGACGAGACCGGCCAGACCTCCACCAGCGTCGACGCGTCCATTGTGTGGATGGGCTTCGGCATCGACGCCCCGGAATTCAACTGGAACGACTACAAGGACGTCGACGTCAAGGGTAAAGTTTTGCTGATGATGGTGAATGAGCCGCCTTCCGACGACCCAAAATTCTTTACCGGCAAGGCGCTCACCTACTATGGCCGCTGGGCTTACAAGTATGAAGAGGCGGCGCGTAAGGGAGCAGCCGGCGTCATCCTAATTCACAAGACCGACATGGCCAGTTATGGCTGGGATGTGGTGCGTAGCTCCTGGTCGGGGGAACGGTCGTATTTGCGCAACGATCCCGCGCCCAAGTTGAAAGTAGCCTCGTGGATACAACTCGACGTCGCCCGCAAGCTGCTGCAAGACTGCGGCAAGAACCTCGACGACATGATGGCCGCTGCCGCCAAACCCGGCTTCAAGGCTGAGGCACTGCCAGCGTCGTTGAAGGCGCACATCGTCAGCAAGGTGCGTCCCTTCGACTCCAACAATGTGGTGGCCATGTTGGCTGGCTCCGACCCCACCTTGAAGGAGCAGGCCGTGATGTACAGCGCCCACTACGATCACCTTGGCATAGTTCCGGGCATGCCGGGTGACAACATCTACAACGGTGCGCAGGACAACGCCACCGGAGTCGGTATCTTATTGGAAATGGCACGCGTCTTCGGCGAAGCCAAAACCCCGCCGAAGCGCTCCATCTATTTCGCGTCGGTTACGGCTGAGGAACAGGGCCTGCGGGGATCGGAGTTTTACGGCAAGCACCCTCCCATCCCAGCCAGGGAAATCTCGCTCGACCTGAATTTTGACGATGTGCCTCCCCTGGGAGTTCCGCAGGAGGTCAACGTTTCCGGCGCCGAGCGCACCACGTTTTATCCCACGGTAGAGAGCACAGCCAAGGCTTTCGGGCTGGCGATCGTTCCCGATTCCAATCCCGGCGCCGGGCACTATTACCGCTCCGACCATTTCAGCTTCGCGCGCGTGGGTGTGCCGTCGTTCTCGGTTGGCGCCGGCGATCTTTATCAAGGACACGACCGGCAGTGGGGACTCAAGAAGGCGAGCGACTTCGTCGCCAAGGACTACCACCAACCCAGCGACGAGTACCATCCTGACATGGACTTCCGTGCCGACGGAGAGTTGGCGCGGTTTGGCGTGGCGCTGGGATGGCAGGCCGCCGACCAGGCTACAGAAATTGGCTGGAAACAAGGCGACGAGTTCGACAAAGCCCGCAAGGCGAGCGGAGCGCAGTAGCGCCAACGGGGAGAGTATTACCGTTAAGGCTTTCCCACCCTTGTCGCCTGGGTCTGGCGGCGAGGTGGGACAGAGCCGATTCGGCTGTCCGCGAAACAGCCAACGACATTGAAGAGGTGGGGCTTCGATGCCCAGAATCGATCGCAAACGGCCGGATTTGTTGTTGTTACTGTCACTATTGCTGGTGATCCTGACTAGTCCGGAGCTGGATCCCAATAGACTTGGTCGATTGGTGCTCCTAGCGCTGACATTTGTCCCAGTCACGCTGGCAACTATCAGATTGTCGGAAATCAAAGGCTGGGTACGGCCGACGGTAGCGCTGGTGGCCGTTATTGCGATCGTCGGGGTGGCAAGTCTCATTTGGCCAACTCGGGCGCTTCTCGGGATGAAGTGGATGTTACTGGTGGTGTTTTTTGGCTTGAGCGTGGTGGGCCTTTTCTCCTATCTCAAGAACGCCCGCTCAATTAACGAGGCGCACCTCTATACCGCCGTCAGCATTTACCTCATGTTGGGGATGATGTGGTTTGCGCTTTACTCTGCCATCGACATATTTTTTCCGGGCGCAATTTTTCATGGCAGCACGGCGCACGAGAAAGGCCCGAGCGACCTGTTGTATTTCAGCCTAGTTACACTGTCGACGATCGGCTACGGGGACATCGTTCCGGTACATCCAGAGGTACGCATGCTGGCGGCGCTGGAGGGGGTCACGGGTGTACTCTTCATTGCCATTACCATAGCCATATTGGTCAGCAGTTTCAGACGCCGGAACGAATCGGACTGACTCCAAGATTAGCAGTGCCCGCGGCCAGTCTGCCTACCGTAGAGAGTTCGAACTTTGAAAGCTCGGCAGACCCTTGTCATTCAGCACAAGCGAGCGCCACCTGCATCTCTACGTATGCTCCGATCAAACGAGATTGGGAATCCTGGGGATTTTTGGGAGGGACGAAGATGAATTGCAGCTTGAATACCGTTGCCGGGTTGATTTCAGCGGCTATTGCGCTTCTGCTTGCCGCAATAGTCATTTCCTATTTCTGGGTCGCCGCCATCCCGCTATTCGTCGCGGCGGGATTTGTCGCATCGGTGTCGTTCGGCTTGATCCCGGCAATCAAGAACGCGTTGGTCGCCTATGCTCAGTGCCGGGGATCGTCGGACAAGTGTTCGATTTCACTCGGAATCAACAACCTGGGCCAGGCTGCCGCGACACTTTCTCTCATATCGTTCCTGGCTGCCGCTGTCATGGAGGTTGCGGCGCTAGCCTTCCTCTATAGCTGGTTCCTGGCTTGGCTAGGAGTTTCCATTCAGGTAGCCGTGGCGTTCATGGTGAAGAGTGGACAATTTTCCTGCGCCATCACCATACTGATTCTTCTTGGGGTGCTTTCGAATGCGTGGTCCTTCAAGAACTGCATGGACCAGCAAGGGAGCGGCTCCGGAGGTGGCGGTGGCGTAATTCTGGAATAAGCAGAACAAGTAGCACACAACGCGGATCTCAGAAGAATCTGCTGCGGCTTTGCTGCGTGCCGCCGCATCTAACGCGGTTGCATATTGCATGGAAGCACTTGCGCAAACCTGCGAGCGCATTGGCGCGACTACCAAAAAGAGCGTAAAGCTTGTTGTCCTCGCTGATTATTTCAACTCGCGAGAGCGGGGCGACGCTTCCATTTCTGCGGTCTTCCTCTCCGGTCGCCCGTTTCCTGCATTCGAGGAACGCACCCTCCAAGTCGGAGGCGCGCTCTTGTGGAAGATTGCCGGTGAACTCACCGGCAGTAGTGAGACCGAGTTACGGAGTGCCTACCGCCGTCACGGAGATCTCGGATCGGCGGCTTCGGAGCTATGGACTCGCAAGGATGATGCAGTCCTGTCGCCGCGAGTTACCCTGTCCGACGTTAAACGTGCTTTCGAGGAGATCGCCAGCTGCCGCGGTAGTGCGGGGAAAGAGTTAATTCTGAAGGCACTCCTGGCCCGGGCGACGGCGCTGGAGGCCAAGTACATCCTCAAAATCATCACCGGCGATTTGCGGATAGGCCTGAAAGAGAGCCTGGTGGAAGAGGCCATCGCGAAGGCATACAGCGAACCGGCCGCGCTGGTCCAGCGGGCCAACATGCTATTGGGCGATATCGGAGAGACACTGCTGCTGGCCGCTGAACGCCGGCTCGGGGACGCGCGCATGAGGCTGTTTCATCCGATTGGCTTTATGCTGGCGAGCCCTGCGGCGGACGCCACAGAAGCGTTCGAATACTTTCAACACGCGCGAGTCGAAGATAAGTATGACGGAATCCGTGCGCAAGCACACTCCGCCGGAGGAGAGGGCGCGCGCTTCTTTTCGCGCACTCTTGACGATGTGACGGAATCGTTTCCCGAGCTGGTTGCGCCGTTAGGCGAGATGCCGGGGGATGTGATCCTCGATGGCGAAATCGTTGCGTGGAAGCACAATGAACTTGGCAGTCACGCAATGCCCTTCACCGAGATTCAGAAACGACTGGGCCGAAAGCAAGTTGATCGGAAGCTGATGGAGGACGCGCCGGTCGCCTACATCGTTTTCGACGTCCTGTATGCGGGAGGAGAGCTGTTGCTTGAGCGCCCGCTCGCGGAGCGTGTCGCCGTACTCGATCGCCTGTTTCCCGCCAGCGGGATGATCGCGCCCAAACCGATCCCAACCGGCCAGGCGCGCCTGCTGTTTGAACCCGAAACAGACACGAATGCTTCGGGCTGGGTTTTGCGAGCGCCCGCCCGGGAAGTTGATTCCCCCGAACAGCTCGAGACTCTGTTCGAGGAGGCGATGGCGCGCGGTAACGAAGGCCTGATGATCAAAGACCTGGAGTCGCCGTATCTTCCCGGACGCCGCGGGCGATGGTGGTTGAAACTCAAGCGCGAACTTGCGACCCTGGATGTTGTCGTGACAGCCGCGGAATATGGACACGGCAAGCGCATCCATGTGCTGAGCGATTACACCTTTGCCGTGCGCAAGGGCGAAGAGCTGGTCAACATCGGCAAGGCCTATTCGGGATTGACCGACGCTGAAATCGACGAAATGACGGAATGGTTGCTGGCCCATACCACAGCCGATCACGGGTTCTGGCGCCAAGTGGAACCGAAGATCGTGCTGGAAGTGGCGTTCAATGCGATCATGCGGTCGGATCGGCACAATAGCGGATATGCTCTCCGCTTTCCTCGCATCGTGCGCATCCGGAAGGATAAGCTGCCAACCGACATCAACACGGTGGAGAACGTGGAAGCCGTGTACCTGCGGCAGCATGGGCGAGACGCGCCGTCTTAACGCGGCGGTCGTACAATTTCACTGAACTGGAGGGGCGAATGCCAGTTGTCTCTCTACACGACGTGGTCGAGGCACTCGACCTTCAAAGTGATGAGCTGCGGTCTTGCCTGGATCCAGATACAGGCGAGATTGTCACGTTCAACCAGGAAGAAGCCAGCATCGCCCAGAGTGGCAGGTGGGAAGATGCGCCGGACTGGATGCGCGAAATCTTGCCGAAGGTCAAGCGGGCGCTGGAAGATGACCGCATGCTGGCGCTCCCCGACCGTGTACACATCGACGAATGGCGCATGATGCAGGACTTCGCCGAGAAGCAAGAGGAGTGCCGCTGCCGTCCCGAGTTGTTATCGGCGATCCATGGTGCGGGCGCTTTTCGGCAATTCAAAACTGCAATTCAACAGATGGGTCTGGAGGACTCATGGTTTCGATACCGCGAGGCTGCCTTTGAGCAGGTGGCCAAAGAGTGGCTGAAAGAGAACAAGATTCCGTATCGATGATAGGCGATCGCCGGAGGGTCGGGGAGCGATCGCTGACGGCAAGTTCCGCCGCTAGCGCAGCCCAAAACTATGTCCCCATACCGTAATCGAACGTGAACCTTTTTATGCTAGGCTTACTGACAACGCGACACTTGCCGGGTCAGCGCCGGAACCTGACAAGTGTTCCTTTTCCTGGGGAGAAAAGAATCAATGGGCCCGAGTGCGTGGGAGAAGAAGACAAAGCATTTCTTTCCAATTACCTTCCGCGTCGCCTGGTTGATTTGCGCTGTCCTCTTGGTTGGCCCTCTGCTGTGGGCGAAGGCGGACGGATCAACGCCTGTCTCTTCCCCCTCCAAGCTGCAGGAGTCCTCTACCGCGACTCCGAGCGAGCATCCGCAGGATTTCCAGGCCATCGCAAACATCAGTGGAACGATTCTTGATGCTACGGGCGGTCCGGTTTCCGGTGCTCAGGTTAGACTCAGCCGCGGATCAGCTACGCCAGCAAGAGAAACCCTTACCGAGCAGGACGGCCGTTTCTCATTTGCCGATGTTGCGCCGGGTTCCTTCGAAGTGACCGTCGCTCTTTCGGGCTTTAAGACAAAAACGGTATCCGGGATCCTGCCCTCGCACCAGGACTACCTGGTTCCAGCGATCACGCTCGAACTGGCTCCGATGGTCACCGACGTAAGCGTGGGGCTTACGACAGTGGAGATCGCGCAAGCGCAGATGAAAGAGCAGGAACAGCAAAAGCTCCTGGCGGTAATACCGAATTACTATACGACGTACGTCCGCGATGCCGCTCCCATGAACCCAAAGCAGAAGTTCGAGCTGGCGTGGAAATTGGCGATCGACCCTTCGTCATTTGTTATCGCCGGTATCATCGCCGGAGGGCAGCAAGCGAACAATTCGGTTCCCGGCTATGGGCAGGGCGCGGCGGGTTATTTCAACCGCTTTGGTGCGGCTTACGGCGACTTCTTCATTGGCACTTACATCAGCAACGCCATCCTGCCTTCGCTTCTGAAGCAGGACCCAAGGTATTTCTACAAAGGCACAGGAACAACCAAGTCGCGTATCCTCCATGCGCTTAAGAGGTCGGTGATGGCGCGGGGAGACAATGGAAGGTGGCAGCCCGATTACTCGGGACTTCTGGGTAGTCTGGCGGCTGGAAGCATCTCTAATCTCTATTATCCTCCAGGCGACCGCCACGGTTTTGAGACAACGCTGACCAATACGCTGATCGGGATTGGGACGAATGCGGGCGTGAATATTCTGCAGGAATTTGTCTTCCGTAAGGTTACGCCGAAGGTTCCTAAGAGCGATAAACCAACCTCGTAGTTCTTGATCTTTGGATTCTCCTTGGCGTGGGCCGCGATCTTGTTGTCGATTCGTGAAAAGTCCTCGCTCAACCTTTCGTTTCGATGAGCGAGGAACCGGAGCGATGTCGCTTATCGATGATGTTCTTGCTACCGTCGGCGGCCGCCCCCGCCCATGCGCGCGCCTCCTCGGCTGCCGCCGTAGCTGCGTGCGGAGTTGAAGTTCTGCGACCTCTGCGCGCCCTGGGTGCGTGCCTGCTGCTGACGCTGCAGGTTGGCGTCGGGCTTGGTGGTTGACTGCCATCCGCTGCCGCTGTTGCTCGACCAGTTGCCGCTGCTCCGGTCGTACTTATACACCGTTCCATCTTTACCGGCATAGACGTTGTTCTTGCCCGCAGCTACTCCTGTGTTGGTGTTGGTGTTGTAGGCAAATCCGCCGCGTCCGGCGGTACCCTGGCCAGAATAGATGTTCCCGGCATAGCCGGCCCCGCCGCCCGCAACGATGCCGGTGTTCGGGTTGTAGGTCGCGCCGCCGCGATAGCCGGCGGTATTTCCGGTGTAGATGTTGGTGTTGGTGCCGCGACCGGCAACGGTAGTCCTGCCGGTCTGCGTGTTGTGATAGGCTCCGCGCGTCGCCGCTCCGTAATTGCCGGTGTA
The DNA here is from genome assembly GCA_963834815.1 of uncultured Acidobacteriaceae bacterium. Classification (GTDB taxonomy): domain Bacteria; phylum Acidobacteriota; class Terriglobia; order Terriglobales; family Acidobacteriaceae; genus DASRAA01. Next base: position 27,231 of record CAWIDA010000001.1, read on the forward strand.
GGGATTCGCCCAGGCGGCGCCGGTGCGGGAGTATGCTGTGTTGCCCCATACTCCGTAAACGTTGGCGACCGCCGCGCCTCCCCAGGCGCCCCAGCCGTAATAGGGATACCAGCCGTATCCGTAGTAACCCATCGGGCCCCACCACGGGTAGTACCAGGGATAATAACCATACCCGTAGCCGAAGCCAAAGCTCCATCCGGATGTGGTTGTGTAAGTGAAGCCGGCTCCCACGCCGTAGGTATAAGGCCAGCCATACCACACTGTGGGACCAATGTATGGCGGATAATACCATCCTGTGCCGTAAACCACCGTGGTGGTGCTGCCTGAAACTACAGTGCCGTAATACCCGGGAGTGTAGCCCGTATACACCACTTCAGGCGTCGAACCGTACACCTTCACGTAGGTCACATAGTAAACGGGAGAGCTGGGAGGGATGTCGTAGATCTCGTCCGGAACGGAATCAGCTACGCGCCACGCACCCTGAGGGGTAGGAGCCTTGAACCAGACGCCTGCTTCAACACAGTAGTAATTATTGTCGGAAACCTTGATAACGGGCGCCGAGGTATTCTTCGCATAGCTCATCGACGTACCTTCGATAGGTACGAACGTAGCTTCTCCGTCGTACTGCACGGTGAGTTTCGCTTCCGAACGCGTGATCGTCGCGGTCTGCGGAATCGAATTCGCAATCAGCGCTTCTTTGGACTGAGGAGTGCCGGGCACAGACGCTAACACCGTTGACTTTGGGTTATCCAATGGAATCTTGGCGAAATCTGGCGGGAGGTCGCTGCCGGCCACGAAGGTCCATGGTCCCTGCAGTGATGCCCCGCTGAACCAGCGGCCCGAGATCAGAATGTAGTATTGGGCGGCGAGGCGGAAGATATTGCCATTGGTGTTCTGCACGTACTCCAGCCCTGTGCCGGGAATGGCATTGTAGGCCGGCTCTCCTTTGGTCTCGATGAGCTCGGCAGGCCCGAACTCCACATAAACAACCGGTATCTGGGCTTTCTTTCCGGCCTGTTTCAGCGAAGGCTGCTTGGACTCCTGGCTGGTTTGCAGAGTTTGTCCCGCAGCCTGATTGACGACATAGTCCTCGGCTTTCTTCATGTCGTCAGGCAGCTTATTGGCATATGTCCACGGCCCTTCCAGATCTTTAGCCTGCAGCCACCAGTCCTGGACGCGCAGGTAGTAGGTCTTCTTGTCGTTCTCGAAAAGCAGCACCGCCCGGGTATTGATCACTCGCTGCAGTTTTGTGCCCTGGATTTCTCGCAATTGCGCCTGGCCGTCGATCAAGACCAGGAGAGAAGGCTGGGTCGCAATGATCACCTTCGGCGGATCGTTCTTAACCTCGACTCCCTTGATCTCTTCGCCGGCCGCTTCCAGTGCCGCCTGCATGCGATCGAGCGAAACTGTCTTGGTAACGGTGGGCAACTTCTTCGTCAGGAGTGCCGACAGTTCCGCTTCCTTGTCTGGCGCTGCAGGGAACGTCACTTTGGTGAGTTGAACCTGATCGAGAGTTACCAGGCGGTTGATTTTATCGACGTCGGCGCGGGCATTAAACCAGATGACGCCGTATCTGGCGGCACCTTCCTGCCCGGTTTTCACCTCGACCGCTGAATAAAGGTCAATTCGGTCGCCCTGCCACTTATCCACCTGCGGCTGATAAATGAGGAACGTGTCCGCCCCACTCGTCATCGTCCGTGGCCAATCAGCTTCAGAGGCTTTAGCCTTCTGGACGGTTGCCTTCTGGGCGCTGGGTGCATTGGGCAGGTTTTGCGCCCACGCCGAAGAAACGATAAGAAAACAAACGAGAAGAAGTGGCGAGAATGACATAAGCAACTTTACTTGCGCCGGAAAAACAGAGTTCCGCACAACAGACCTCCGCCTGGGGTTCGACCGCAGGGACGTTTGAATAGATACATCCTCTACGATAATCGAAAGCTTGCAGGAGTGCTTTTCGCTGGCAGCCCGCGGCCGCCTTGTGGGGCGGCACGTCTCCAGGATCAGTGATCGAGCCGAAGTCCACATGTCACGAACAGTACCGACAATCGCACCACGTTAGTATTCTGAAGCGTGATCTCCAGGCCGTTTAAGTTCGCCAACACCCAGCACTGGAAGAGGTACTTGTGGCTGTCTGCTCGATGGCTTGCCGTCGGTGCTGTGCTTTGTTGGTTGGCGGCCGCCCTGCTTCTGGTGGCGGCCCGCTGGATCGATCCACCGACTACTGCAGTGCAGATCGAGCGGCGGTTACAGGCATGGGTCAGTGACAAGCCGTATCAGAAACGCTATCAATTCGTTCCGCTCAACCAAATCTCGCCCAATCTGCAGCACGCGGTGATTGCAGCGGAGGATGCGCGCTTCTACCAGCACCACGGGTTCGACTGGCACGAGGTTCAGATCGCCGCTCAGGGAGATATGGAAGGCGAACGAACTCGCGGGGCATCTACGCTCACCCAGCAACTGGTGAAGAACCTGTTTTTCGGAACCGGCCGGTCGATCGTGCGCAAGGCTGCGGAGGCCACGCTGGTGCCGGTGGCCGAAGCGGTGACTGGGCAAGCGGCGCATTCTGGAGCTCTACCTGAACGTGGTCGAGTGGGGCCCCGGCATCTATGGCGCCGAGTGGGCGAGTCGTATCTACTACGGAACGCCGGCGCGAAACATTGGGCGGCAAGAGGCAGCGCGACTCGCGGCGGTTTTGCCCGGTCCGCTGCAACGACGGCCCGAGCGCATGAACCGCTATAGCGCCATCATCTTGAATCGCATGCAGCAGATGGGGTGGTAATATACCCCCTCCCCCCACCCTGCAAAATCCTTATTTTGTTAGAGATACACAGAATTCGATGCAAACTCCTGCAAACAAAAAACTTAAAAGTCAAAGTCTTGATTAATAATGACTTAGGTCGGGTTCGGCCGAGGTCGGTTCTGGCCTTTACAAGCGGGCAAGCTTCGGATGTCAAGGAGCGAGTGCTCGCCGCGGCGGCGGCGAGCGGCCAAGAGACACAAATCCCCTTGGCTCACGTAGCCTTTTTTACCGACTTGGAGTCTGATGCGATAGGACGCAGGACACTGAGGTATGTGATAAGGGCGCGTCGCTTAGTTCCAGCGAAAGCCGGATCCCTCACCCGCTGAGGCGGCTAGTGACGACAGAAAAGGCCCGACCCTACCGCCAAAAGAGGGTAGAACGCAGCACCCAGGTGAGCTGGTTCGTTGGCCGGGCCACCGGCCGATTGTGGGGCTTTTGCTGCGGGCAACAAGGTTGCGTCATTCATCCTACGCAAAGATGCGGGACAGTTGATTCCGGTCGGCTGAGGGGTGTTTGCGTTTGTAGGCCGCCCACGGGGATTCGACAGCAACGATCCCCTGTTCGCCGAAGGCGTAGTGGCGATAGCTACTCCACGGCCAGTGGTCGGGCTTCTCGACCAGGCCGCGCTTCACGGGATTACGGTGGATGTACTTGAGGGCCGCAACGAATTCCTCGTTGTCGCGGACATTGCGATCATAATAGCGGCGTTGCCAGAAGGGTTTCGCTTGTACACCGTGGCCCATATCTGCCTTGTGTTGGCAGATGTGGGTCTTTGCGTATCTTGCGCACGCGATCTTCAAGGATTGGATAACAGTTGCGATCGTACCCTGCTTCGGCTCAGAGATGAGCAGATGCACGTGGTTGGGCATGACTACGAAACCGTAGATGAGCAATTCGTAGCGGAGACGAATGCGCTCGAGGATTCTCAAGAATGCATCGCGGACAGCAGGAGTGTTTAGAAAAGATTGCCTTCGGTAGCAGGTGAAGGTGATGAAGTGCGGCAGACGGGATTGGTGGAAACGATAGAGTCCCCAAGGCACGATTCGATTTTAGCCCTAGCTGAGTGGTGATTCCAGCTGTTAGAAAAGACCCACATCTGCCAAAAGATGGCAGATATGGGCCACGGAGATGCGGGCCACCAGTCCTATTCCTTGCCGTCGGTGCCGTCGCTGACGGCCGCTCGCGTAACGTCCGTAGCGGAGGGAGGATTTCCCCCGCCTATTCCATGCAACGTTCGTGCGTACTCGATCCGCCATTGCTCTATGAGTCGTCCTTCGTCCAGCTTTTCTCGCAAGACGGAAAAGTTTAGTCGATAAAACAAAAACCCGGATGCTGCGACGAAGGTGAGCGCTTTAAACATCGCTCGCACAGAAGCCAACGGCGTCTCCTCATCGCCGTAGAGTTGGCGAACCAGGGCCTTCATCGTCCCCCTTAGTTTCGGTGGTAGCTCCTCGAAGCGGTCCAGCGAAATACTGTGAGCAAACTCGTTCCTGACGCGGCGAATTATGTCAGCCGCCTGCAGAATGTGCGGGGGAATAAGCCGGAGCGCCTTCAGAAACTCAATCTTCAGTGAAAGTGTTGTCTCACGCCTCTCTGCTAAGTCCTTGTATCCTGGAGCGAAAGCTAGCATAAGTTCGTCCAGGTAATACTCGCAACGCTTGCTGACACCAGCGCAAACGAACGGTCGTCGCCCGTGGCCTCGGTACGTTGGAGGAAATACGGGAGCGTATTCCATCCCTCTTGGAGGATTGCTGCTCCGACGAACACAGATGTGAACGCAGCCTCGCCTTTTTCACATTCCCAAAGTCGCCCCACTCTTATCGGCACGCGGTCTAACCCGATTCCTTTCTTAACCCGTCAAGCATCTTACTTCACGAGATTCGCCACCTTCGAGGATATTCCGAGATTGGTCCTACTTGGGCGTGGCCACGGGATATGTGGGCCACCAGCCACGGATATGTGGGCCACCAGTCCTGCGCGATTCACCGTTGGCATGCTCCAACCGGCGCTCGCTCAACTCGCCGCTCTCGGTGTCCAGCATCGCGATTTGCTGGTAGCGCGTGTGTAAATCACATCCTACAATCTGCATGTGCTCGGCTCCTTTCCTCCGAGCCTTGGTGTTTTGAGCAACGCAAGTCTACTCGGACAGCATCGGAGCCGACACGGTTATCTAATCAGCCAGGATTCTCAAGAATGCATCGCAGACAGCAGGAGTGTTTAGAAAAGACTGCCTTCGGTAGCAGGTGAAGGTGATGAAGTGCGGCAGACGGGAATGGTGGAAACGATAGAGTCCCCGAGGCACGATTCGATTTTAGCCCTAGCTGAGTGGTGATTCCAGCTGTTAGAAAAGACCCACATCTGCCAACAGAAGGCAGATATGGGCCACGGGATATGTGGGCCACCAGCCGACTCGCTTCTCCGGACTCCACACATTGAAGTCGTAGTAGCGCGGTTGCCAGAAGGGCGTATCGGGAGGGTGTTGAACTTTGTGCGCTACGTTCTGTTTCAACATCTGAAGAGAGACTGCCAGAGTGCTGCGCTCGGGTTCGGTCAGCAGCAAGTGGACGTGTTCCGGCATGACGACGTATCCGATGATGAAAAGTCCGTACCAGCGGCGGACTTGCTCAAGAGTTTGTTCGAAGATGTTGCGCGCCTGCGGCGTCGCGAGCAGTGGTGTCCGACGATAACAACTGAAAGTGATGAAGTGAAGGTCGCCGGATTGCTGGAAACGGTAGAGTCTGCGGGGCACCAGACGAATCTATTCACGGTCACGGGATTTTACCGTGATGGGAATCACACTTCGGTGTCCACCGTGTACGGGCTCCGGTGCACCCACCCTGTCCGCAAAGAGCGCGGACAAGGGTGGGGCACCCAGTACGATCTATTTCGTGAAACGCCGCTCGTTTAGTACGCCGCAATCCCCGTAATGTGCTCGCCGATGATCAGGGTATGGATGTCGTGGGTGCCTTCGTAGGTTTTCACGGATTCCAGATTGGCCATGTGGCGGAAGATGGGGGTACTCGTCGGCGATGCCGTTGCCGCCGAGAATGTCGCGGCCCGCCGGGCGAGTCAAACTTCACACGTCACGAGACTATCGGATCACATGCACAGGTACTTCGAGTTTAAGCTTCTTCCATGCTTGTTCGGTGGTATAAACCGGGGCTTTGAGAGTCAGGGCCAGGGCGAGGCAGGCACGGTCTCCCAGCGAAAGTCCAAGCGCGCGCGTGTGGGCGACAAGGCCGCCAGCGAGGCGTGCCTGCGACAAATCGAATGGGAGTACGTCTTGAATCGGGCTACGCGCGTCTTCCCAAGCCTCATCAGCTGGCCAGCCGCGGCTCACCAACTTGCCATGAACTTCAGCCAGGTTAACGGCACCGCACACTGCCCCATTGAGCAATGCGGTGGTCAGCTTCTCGCTGCCGGGCTCGCCCTGGATGAAGGCCAGAATGGCCGAAGCGTCCAAAACTATCCTATTCATGCCTGGCGGCTTTGCGACGCTCGGCGAGCAACTCTCTCGACAGCGAAACGCCTTTCGGTAGATACTTCCGGGCGCGTTCACGGGCGCGCTGGATGCGCTGCTGCTGCGTCGTGATCAGCAACTCGTCGTGTTTCAGTTCAAGCACAACTTCGTCGCCGACTTCGATGCCAAGGGCCTTCCGAAACGACGCGGGTATTACCACGCGCCCATTTTCGCTGACTCGAGTGCGGGTTTTGTATTCCATGACAGAAGTATATCATTCTGCCAGACATCTGTAAATCTACCATTTCGTAGAGCAGTTGCACGCCGATGGCAAGGCTGTCAGTATGCCGCAATACCCGTGATGTGCTCGCCGATGATCAGGGTATGGATGTCGTGGGTGCCTTCGTAGGTTTTGACCGACTCCAGGTTGGCCATGTGGCGGAAGATGGGGTATTCGTCGGCGATGCCGTTGGCGCCGAGGATGTCGCGGGCCATACGGGCACACTCTAAAGCCATCCAGACATTGTTACGCTTCGCCATAGAGATATGGTAGGGCTTTACTTTGCCCGCATCTTTCAATCTACCTACTTGTAGTGCGAGTAGTTGGGCTTTAGTAATTTCACTAATCATCCAGACTAGTTTCTCTTGTACAAGCTGGCGTCCGGCGATGGGCGAGTCGTGGAACTGCTTGCGGAACTGCGCGTATTGCAGAGAGCAGTCGTAGCAGGCCATGGCGGCTCCGATGGCTCCCCAGGCGATACCGTAGCGTGCCTGGTTGAGGCAGCTTAGCGGCGAGCCGAGTCCTTTGGAGCCGGGCAGCAGGCAGTCGGCGAGGATGCGGACGTCTTGCAGCGAGAGGCTGGAGGTGACGGAGGCGCGCAGCGACCACTTGCCGTGCACGTCGGCGGCTTTGAAGCCGGGGGTGTCGGTGGGAACGATGAAGCCGCGGATGCGGTCGTCTTCGTCGGTGACCTTGGCCCAGATGATGGCGATGTCGGCGATGGAGCCAGAGGTGATCCACATTTTTTCGCCATTGAGGATGTAGCTGTCGCCATCTTTCTTGGCGCGGGTACGCATAGAGCCGGGGTCGGAGCCGGAGTCAGGCTCGGTAAGGCCGAAGCAGCCCAGGATTTCGCCGAGCGCCATCTTGGGCAGGTATTTTTGCTTCTGCTCTTCGCTGCCGAAGGCGTAGATGGGATACATGCAGAGTCCGGACTGGACGCTGACGAAGGAGCGCACGCCGCTGTCGCCGCGCTCGAGTTCCTGGGTCATGAGGCCGTATTCGACGGCGGACATGCCGGCGCAGCCATAGCCGGTGAGGGAGGCTCCGTAGAAGCCGAGCTCGCCCATGGGCTTGATGAGCTCTTTAGGGAAGCGTCCGTCGCGGTTGCATTGCTCGATGATGGGGATGATGTTCTCTTCGATGAACAGGCGGGTGTTGTCGCGGACGAGGCGCTCGTCGTCGGAGAGAAGTGAGTCGATTTCGAGGAAGTCAACGCCTTTGAATTTAATGGCCATGAAATTGAGTCCTTGTGCCGCCGGTTAAAACCGGCTCAATCTTTAATAGTGCCGGATGACGCCGCGCTAAAGCGCGGCACTACCCAGTCGCTCCCACAATTGCCAAAGGAAGGCAGTTGTGGGCCACCCAAGTCGAACTCATGAACGTATCAGGGGCGAAAGAGGGTGGTCAAATGAAGGGAATTGAGTACCACCTTTGCCGATACGGCATGATTGGAGTTCGTCGAATCCCACCCTGTCGCCAAAAACGGGCGACAGGATGGGGCACCCAAATTCTGGCTGGGACAGTTAGAACTGCACACTCCGTAACATGTTTTCGTAGGTTGAACGGAAGCGCTCGAACTCGGCTTGGGGAGCGATGAAGACGAAGTAGATTACAGACCCGTCGGGCCGGGGCGTCACCACCAGCCAGTCGCGTTCTTTCTGCTGCCTGCCATTGGCGTCGGGGAACGGGGAGGTGGACTGCATCACGACCGATCGGCCTTGCAGCCCAGCCACATTGATGACCTGCGTGTTGCCGACGGGCTGCAAATCGCCGCCGCCGCTCTGCAAGGCACGCACCAGATCTGTGGTCATCTGATCGATGCTTGTTTTTCGGCCATTGGGGGCAGGCACGCCGTTGATCACAACTCCGTATCCCACTCCGTTGTCTGCCAGCCCAGCCTGCGGCGCAATGGTCACAGAGTCACCCTGCTGTCTGGGTGGAACGACCTTCCAGTTGTCGGGATGGGCGATCTTCAACGGTCCCAGATCCGCCGTAGTCAGCCGCGGACTGGGCAGGACACTGGGCAGGGTGCCGGTCGCAGCTCCGTTGTTCGTCGCCGCAACGCTCACTGCTACTCCGGGCGGAGCCTTGAAGACGGCTCCGTTCTTTTGGTTGAGTGCTTGCCACTGACCGGTCTTCGCGCCCTGGGCAATTTCCTCGCCAGTGTAAGCAGTGACACCCTTCGCCTGCTGGCGCACCTTGTCGAAGGCGACGTTGCTGGTCATATACGTCTTGGGAGGCCAAGGCGCGATTTCTTTCTGGATGGCAGCTTCGCGGTTGCCGGGATTGGGGTGATCGCTAAGGAACTGGGGCGGCTGCGAGCCCTCGGCTCCGAGCTTCTGGAAGAAATCGGCGAGCGCCTGCGGATTGTATCCGGCCTTGTAGAGGATGATCGTGCCTACTGCGTCGGCCTGCGCCTCGTCGCTGCGTGAGTACTTGAGAATCACGCCGTTGGCTCCGAACTGAATTCCAGCTTGAGCCAATTGTCCCAGCAAGCCTCCGCCGAGAGTTGCGCCCAGGAGCGCGCCCGCCAGTCCGAAGAGTCCAGCCGTCAGCTCGGCTTTGCCAGCCTGCTTGGCGGAGTGCTGCATGTACACGTGAGACATTTCGTGCGCCATGACGCCGGCGAGTTCAGCCTCGTTTGACGCTGCGGTGATGGTCCCAATATTTACGAACATCGGTCCGCCGGGCAGAGCGAAGGCGTTGATTTCCTTCTGCGGGATTACGTGGAACTCAAACGGCCATGAGTATTCGGAGGGGATGGTCGCCGCCAGGCGCTGGCCGATTTGCCGAATATATTGCGTCTCTGGGCTGCTGTCAGGCAGCACCGGCATCTGCTGGTAAACCTGGGCCGCAGCCTGGAAGCCGAGCTTTATCTGGTCATCGCGCGATATTCCCGCATTGCCCGGATTCGGCAACTCGGGTGGCCGACTGACTGCGGAGGCTTGCGCCGCCAGCAAGGCCAGCGTCAACATTACCGCTAGTGGTTTCGAGCTGGGACGATGTCTCGTAATTGCATCCGGTCCGAACGAAGAATGGTTAACAGTTTACCCGTCGATTCCACGCCAGAAAACTCCCAGCGCAGCGACGGGACACAACCATAATGTTGAAGTCGATCTCGCAGACGCTCAGGCAGACGATGTAAGAGTGCATGCGCGGCCGGATTGAAGATGCATTCGGAGGGCGCGAGGTTGCGGCCATTGTCGAATCTTCTAACGACCGATATCGAAATCGCGGTATGATGCGCGAACACACGAGGAATCATGTCTGTGGCCACTGGGTCTCCCCACCAGGCCGACCGAATCTTTCGCTTCGGACCGTTCGAGCTTTCCGAGCGCGATGGAGAACTGCGTAAAAACGGCGTGCGGATCAAGCTGCAGGAGCAGCCGTTTCGCGTGCTGGTGGAGTTGGTGGCGAACGCGGGCAGGGTGGTATCGCGCGAAGAGTTGCAGCAAAAGCTCTGGTCCGCCGATACCTTCGTTGATTTTGACGTGGGGCTGAATACGGCGATCCGCAAGCTGCGGCAGGCGCTGAACGACGACGCCGATCACCCTCATTACATTGAGACACTGGCGAAGCGGGGATATCGGTTTATTGCGCCGGTCGCCGACGTTGTGCGAGCTGCGCCCAGACCGACGAGCAGAGATTCACCGGCGCGGTGCTTTGGTCTCGATGTCCGAGCGACGGTACGAGTTCTGCGACATCCGAAGAAATTCAGCGCAAGGCGCGACGGTGGTATTGGGTCTTGGCGGCAGGGTGCATGCTGGCGCTGTGGCCTACGGGGCGCTGCTAGCATGGCGGCGAGCAAATGCAGCCCCACCTCTGGCGATCGAGCAGCAGATCACGGCGAATCCACCCGAAGCGCCGATCAATGCAGCCGTGGTATCTCTCGATGGCAAGTATGTCGCCTATGCCGATACCACAGGCGTGTACATCCGGCACATTGACACCGGCGAAACCCGGCCGCTGCAGTTGCCCAAGGGGTTCGACGCTGTTCCCACAAGCTGGTTCCCCGACGGCACGCATCTGTTGCTGAAGTCGGGGGGAACCGCGCAAGGAAGACCGAGCCTTTGGAAGGTCTCTATCATGGGCGGCAGCCCACAAAAGGTAATGGAAGATGCCACGATGGAGCGGTTTCTCCTGACGGTTCCAAGATTGCGTTCTTGCGCGGTGACGCTGGGGCCGCTCGGGAAATCTGGGTCATGGGGAACGATGGAAGCAATCCACACCGGATCGTCGAGGCTACATTACCGGAGGCCTCGGTCACGGAGGGTAAAGGGACAAACAAACAGCCGTATAAGGAAGTTCTTCTTTCCGGCGTTGCCTGGTCGCCTGACGGAAGGCGGGTGGCCTACCTTCGGAGCTTTGATGTGAACAGCGCAGGGCCTTTGTTCGTCAAACGCTCCCTTGAAACAGTTGACGTAGATGGTGGCATACCAAAGGTGCTGGAGGTCTCGACGCAGCTCCTACCGGTTGTCGGCTGGGCTGCTGGCGGCCGTGTGCTTTATGCCAACCGAATCGATCCAGCCGGCGAACGCTACGACTTCGGAATCTGGTCGGTTCGCGTGAACCAGAAATCCGGAGAGCCCCAAGGCAGGCCACTGCAACTCACTAAGGGTGTGGGACCAATCGGCGGGGTGAGTGTTTCCGCGGATGGGAGGCGGCTGATCTTGTGGAGACTAAACGCCAATCCCCAGGTTTTTTTGGCGGAGATTGATGCGGAGACGGGCCGCTTTAAGACGCCACGCCGCCTGACTCTTGATGAGAACCTGAATGGTGTCACGGCGTGGACGCCTGACAGCCGCGCGGTCTTGATCTGCTCACCTCGCAACGGCACGGGCAGTCTCTTTCGGCAGGCCATCGATCAGGCCGTGGCAGAGCTGCTGGTGGAGGGTCACGGTATTTGCCCAGCACGCGTGAATCCAGAGGGCACGCAGATCCTGTATTTGGACGGGAACGAGTCACCAGATCCTGCGCACCCGATGCGCGTGATGCGCGTTCCACTGCAGGGTGGCTCCCCGCAGTTGGTCTTGCAATGGCCGTACATCCATAACATCCAATGCGCACGGAGTCCGTCGAAACTCTGCCTGGTCGCTACTCTGGAGAGGTCCACGGCGAAGTTTTTCATCCTCGATCCGGAGGGCGGAACGACGCAAGAGTTCGCTGAACTTCAAGGTCGGAAAAGATTTTTAACTGGAACCTCTCGCCGGATGGTTCGCAACTTGCGCTGAACCTTGGCGGTCCGGAGCACAGAGTCACCTTCATGGCCGTGAGCGACAAGAGCACTCACGAGGTAGAGCTGAACCAATGGTCTCTCACGAACATCGATTGGGCTGCCGATGGCAAAAGCGTACTCGTGTCAAGCCGGACAGCAAACGGAGCGCCCGTGATGTTGGGCGTGGAGCCCAACGGCAACCATCGAGTGCTGCTGCAGGGCGACAGCGCTACCCAGTATTGGTGGGCCGTTCCGTCGCCTGACGGGCGCTACGCCGCGTTGGAAGAAGTCACCGGAGCGAATAACGTCTGGATGGTGGAGAACTTCTGAGCTGCGTTCTGCAGGACGAAACAAAGAACGGGCGCGACGGTGGACGCGCCCAAGGGTTCAAGTACACCAGCAAGTCTAACGACCCGAAGACACGCCGACCCGTGACCTCGCTCTGACTTAGTAGACGGCGTTAATCGCTCGGCCTGGTTCCAGGTGCGAGCTGTCGATAGACGGGGAAGCGCGGTCACCGGGAAGCCGAATTATGATCCCTTGCTCCCCGAACCTGGGCTCGAACACTCCGGGCATAGATGATCGACTGATCGGGGATGGACTTTGAACACTGGCGGCATCCCCCTGACGGTCATGCTCGCAACGGTCGACCGAACAGTTCGTGGCTGCATGTCGTCAAGCTAAAAACGACACCGCAACCAAATCCTGCACAAACTTCGTTATCGAAACTGCCACCATTGCTCGCGGTGCCGTAAAGAGTTCCCCGAGGCATCCTGGACTAAGTTGCCGCCGAACGGGTATCCCCCATCGGCCCCACCTGTAAAGTTGTAGAGTACGGTCTCCGTTCCAGCCGGACTTAGTTCAAAGACATTACCTGCGCCGTAAGTACCGCCAAAAAGCGTGGTGCCGTAAAGGTTTCCCGCCGAGTCTTGGATCAGACTGGCCGTAGGGTATGCGCCATCGTCGGCGCCTCCAAATGAATGGAGAACCGTATACATGCCCTCACGGCTAAGTCTGAATGCCACACCGACGCCGTATTCGCCACCGAGCTGGGTCATGCCGTAGAACGTCCCTGAGGCATCACGCAGCAGGCCCACCGGTATGTTTCCATCTGCGCCAGTGAAGCTATGAAGGACGGTCTCCTTGCCGGCGGGAGTGACCTTGAATATGGCACCCCTCCCAAAAGCCCCGCCGAATGAGGCACTGCCATACAGGTTGCCGTCATGATCAAGCAGCAAGTCTCCATACGGTCCTCCACCGTCGGCGCCCCCAGTGAACTCATAAAGTACCTTATATTTTCCGCCAGGGGTCAACCTGAACACTACTCCGGCACCGTTGGCGCTGAAGTAGGCGGTGCCATAAAAGTTTCCGTCTGCTTTGCGGGTCAAACCACCAAGCGGAAAAGCTCCGTCCGAGCCGAAGGTGTGCAGGACGGTTAAGTTGCCATGGGGACTCAGCTTGAATACCACGCCGCTGGTTACGAAACCGCCGCCAGCGACACCGTAGAGGTTGCCCGATTTGTCCTGAATCAGACTACCGTTGATTTGAGGGTATCCGCCGTCGGCGCCTCCGGTGAAACTGTACAGAACTGTTTCCTCGCCGTTTTCGCTAAGCTTGAAGACCGACCCAGCTCCATAGGTGCCGCCGTAAACGGTGGTGCCATAAAGGTCGCCCGATGATGTTCGGAGCAGACCTGACGAAGGGCTGTTTCCGTCTGGGTCACCAGCGAAGATGTAGAGCACGTTGTTGGTTTGAGCCTCGACAGGTTGACTGAGAAGGCTTCCTGCCAAGAGCCCTACTGCAACATACGTGGCTATTTGCGATATGCGGAATTTCATAAGACTCTCCTTTGTACTTGCTGTAAGGAGCGGGGAAGTTCGTCGAATTCGACTTCGCCGCTGGTGAGCTGCAAGAGGTCCGAGATCGCTATGCCTTGATGGCATCCGCCATAGCTTCAGATGGAACCCGCCGGGCGCCAGCAGCAGAGCGGCTCCCGGCGTTGGGGAGCTGGCGACCCCCAGCCACCGCAGCAATTAATTGACTTTGTTGCCCACCGCGGTGAAGGCATTCGAGTCGACCACTTGGTTGATTTGCTTGCCGTTGTTGACTACCACGAAGCGCAAATTCACCGGATCTTGGCCGGTATTAAGCACGGCGACTCCGGTGCAATCCGGATTGACGGTGTAGGTACCAGTGCCCGGCCTCCAGTCCTGGGATACGGGCATGCCGTCGACGACGAGATAATCGACCTGTGTGATAATGCCGTTGCCATCGTAATTCTGCATCACCAGACCGCGCAGCGGGATGTTCGGGCCAAGGATCGTCCCTTCCAGAGTGAACCCGTAAGCACCATTGAGCGTCCGGTTCGAACAACGTTTACTTCCTTCAGGGCTGTTGGCGAGCGTGTGGCTCGACTGGGCGACTGCGGAAGTGCCTAACGCCAGTACAACGCAAGCGGTCATCATGGGAATTGCGGCAGTCAATATCCTCGAAATCGATAGGTTTTTCATAGCGACCTCCTTTAGGGTCTGAGTCAGGTGGTGTGGTTTTCGGGTCCGATGAATTGGGCTCGGTTTCTGCGAGCCCGACCAGTGGGCGCGCCCGATGGTTCAAGTACATCAGCGGGCCGAGCGGCCTTGGGCGAGGGCAATGATCGTCCTCGTCTCCGGCACGCCGCCGCTGCTGGCGATCTCCATCGCTCGCTTGCTGGACATGGGATTGCGCGCCACATTCTGGCCGCCGGTCCAGACCTGCGCCAGGAAGTACTCGTCGCCGTACTTGTGGAACACGAGGCGGCTGTTCTGCGAAGGCGACTTGGCGTAGTTGGGCAGCGTGTTGACGATGGCGGAGTGCTTGCCGTCGGCACTGACGATGCGGATGGAGCGCTCCGGGGTGACGGTGAGGACGAGGTATTCGCCAGCCGGCAGGGAGTGGTTTTCGACGGCAAAGGCGAAGGGGACATTGACCTTCATGAGCCGCTGGCTCGGGGTTGTCTGGGCAAAGAGGCTGGCGGCGGTGAACAACAGGCAGATCGTGATCAGGGTGCGTGCGCTTTTCATTTGAGTTTCTCCTTTTCGGATGGCCGGTGATTCCGGCTGACAGTTCGCACTTTGCCGCGGAATCGTTTCCCGCACAATGGACTGCGTCTGGAATCGGACATGGAGTTCGTCTGTACAGGTAAGTGGTTGAATATTAAGGGCAAGTAGCGGTGGTATGTACTGACTCCCACCACCCTCGCGAACTAAAGTCCGCTTCAGGAAGGGCAAAAAATGGACGTCGGGCGGCACGGCTGAAGCCGTGCCCTTTCAAAACCTGTAGAATTAAGGACGCTATCCGGCGAAGTGAGAGTGGTGCGCTGAGCGCCCGCCTGCAGTCGAAGCCGCCTGAAAACGGGCGTGAGCTTGAGACATGTGCATCTCGCGCTGGCCGCGGTGTCCCGCTCGGCCTTCTCGTGTTGCCCGCAGAAACAAGCTAGTGGTTTCGAAGCTGCTGGTGAAGTTCGTCCGGAAGAATCGTTAAGGAGAGCGCAATGGCAAAGATCGCGAAAACTGCTGACCGCAAAAAGGTTATGGATACTACCAAGAGCACGGATTGCCCCAAGTGCGGCAAGCCGACCCGCATCGTAAAGCGGGTCAAGGACCGTGAGCGCGACATCCCGGGCGGGATCTACATCTCGTGCTCGGCGTGCGAGTTTTACGAGAAGTTATAACGTTCATTAATGGTTTTTGGCGGCGCGGAGGGATCCGCGCTCGCGCATTTTGAGGGAGGGGGCAGTGACTGCACTGATGCTGTTGTGGCTATATCCCTACGTCACATATTTCGAGCCATCGTATTTCGTGGGGTGGGGCACCCTGGCCCTGATCAACGCGGGCGTGGCGCAGGGTAAGCAGAAGAGCGGATTGTTGTGGTTTCTGATCTCGGTTTTCCTCGGGCCGCTGGCCACGCTGATCCTAGTGCTGCTGCCGAGAGGGTAGGTTTCGCGGGTCCTTTTACACCGCATAACTCAGAGAAGGCAGATTAGACCAGATTGGGAAATGGCGTAAGAGGTGCCACCGGGCTGAAGCCCGGCTCAAGAAATTGAAAGGGCAAGTTGACGCTGCGCTAAAGCGCAGCTCTACTCTTCCTTTCAACAGCTACAGAATTTCTTAAACAGCCTTAGAACCCCGGCGGGAATTTAGGAACCGCTATGACTTCGCGGCGCGGCTGAGCTCCGCCTGGTATTCCTCGATGAGTCGGTCTTTCCATGCCGGCTGCCAGAGAGAACGCTTCTTCATGTAGTGCTCCATGTGGTGGAGCGGGTCGTGCGCCTTGCGGGCTTGCAGGAGCCTGGTGCTCGAGGAACGGCCGGCATAGTCGTGGTCTGCCTCGGCGTGCCAGCGCCAGGTGCGGCACTCGATCAAGGTGGGTCCGGCACCGCTGCGGGCGCGATGAATCGACTCCTGGGTCACGCGCCACACCGCAACGATGTCGTTGCCATCGACGGTGATGCCGGGGAATCCATAGGCCTCGGCGCGGTCACGCAAGTCTCCGTCGTACTTGACCGTGCCGATTCCATTGCTGTGCGACTGGTCGCTATTCTCGACGACAAAAACAATCGGCAGCCTCTGCTGTGCCGCCAGGGTGGCTGCTTCGTGCCAGCAGCCGAGCGCGGCGAGACCGTCATCGGCAAGCGCCACGACCACGTTGGATTTCTCGTGCTGACGGTAAGCGAAGGCCACTCCAGCGGCAGTGGCGAATTGCCCGGCAATGGTCGCCGTCTGAGGCACGACCTGTAGCTTCCGCAACTCATTAGATGAACCGGTGGTGGGATGCTTCTTTTCCGCATTCAGCAGATGGGCAAAGACGAGCTGAAGCGGAGTATCCATGACCACATGTGTGGAAAGCCTGGGCTCCGAAGAACTGAAGGCGTCATCGGGTTGCAATCCGATGCAAGCGCCAACTTCGGTGGCCTCTCCGCCGAGAACGGGTGCGGACGCGCCTGGAATCCGGCCGGCGCGTAACAGCGCCAGCACATGTTCCTCGAGCAATCTGGTTTTCAGCATCACCGAGTAGAGGGTGCGCAGCACTTCAGGGTTGGAAGGCGAGGCGTCAGCGGCCAGTGAGGACTTAGCGGAGAGGGGATCGACGAGTGGAACAGGGGTTCGCCCTGAGGACTCGGGACGATTCGACTTGGGCGCGGCCATGCAGGCTAGTCTCCGAAAGGCTTCATTGTATCGCATGAGGAATTGGCGTCGGGCAGGAGGAGTCAGGCGCGAAATCTTGCAGGCGATGTGCAGCGGAAGTGACTTCGAGCAAAACTCGAGCGGTCGGCGGCATGAGAGGAATGTCGGCCGACAGTTTTCAACATCAATGTGGATAAGGTTGTGGAAATCGTCCAGGCGGGGAAAGCTAAGTCACTCGCAACAGGACGGCTTCAACACTCTGCACCGAACCAAGTGCGCTTGGCATCGCGCGTCGGACTGTCGAATTGGTGAAGCGGATGAGAAGGGTGGCGCAGCGATTCGCCGCGGAGAGTTACCAGGTGAAACGCGGCGAGGCGCCCGCCGGGTTAAAACCCGGCTTCCTTTACAAGGTTACGATGGACGCGGCGCTGAAGCGCCGCTCTACCTTTGTTCGCGGCGCAGCACGTTTGGAACTGATGTAGTCTGACGCGGTGAAGACTCGGCTGGACAAACTGATTCTGCAGCGTGGGCTGGCGCCCTCGCGCGAGCGGGCGCAGGCGTTGGTGCTGGCGGGCCGAGTCCTGGTGAATGAGCAGAAGGTCGAAAAGTCCGGGGCCAGCGTAGACGACGATGCGAATCTTCGCATCCTTGGCGACGAGATGCCCTTCGTCAGTCGTGGTGGGTTGAAGCTGGCACGTGCCATCGAGCACTGGCACATAGATGTGCAAGACAAAGTGTGCCTGGATATCGGAGCGTCCACCGGCGGATTCACTGACTGCCTGTTGCAAAACGGCGCGGCCCAAGTGGTCGCGGTGGATACCGGATATGGCCAGATCGACATGAAGTTACGCAGCGATCCGCGGGTGCGCCTGCTGGAGAAAACCAACGCGCGTTACCTTACAGCGGAACAGCTCTGGCCCGCCGCAGAGACGCGCAGCCCAATCAGCCTAGTGGCGATGGACGTGTCGTTCATTTCGGCGACGCTGATCCTCCCCGCGGTGATGAGTACTGTGATTGCTAGTAGGCCGTCGAGCGGTTTCGAGTTGATCGTGCTGGTGAAACCGCAGTTCGAAGTGGGGCGCGAACATGTTGGTAAGGGCGGGATCGTGCGCGATCCCGAGGTACAGCAGACGGCAGTGCAGAAAGTCAGTGCGATGGTCGCGGAGCTCGGTGGGCAGGAAATTGAGGTAGTCGAATCGCCAATTTTGGGGACTGAGGGTAACCGGGAATTCCTACTGCACGCCAGGTTCGGATGATTGCGGGGGCGGTTGCCAATTAGACGGAGACGGGCTCGAGTACAGCAGCTATCGTCTGTTTACCGCCGGATAATACCCGTAACTTTCTTTGCCAAGGCTTGTAGCCCGGCTTGCTGATGGTCACCAGCCGTTCACCCACGGTGAGAGGCAATTCGGCTGGAGTATGACCTAAGAAGGCGTCGTCAACTTCGATATCAGCGCCGACCGGAGTCGAGGTGATTGCGACAGTTACGATGTACCGAAGTGCCCCAGTCGCCTCCCTGATAGAGGAGGCATCTCCGCTGCGCGCAACTTCTTCGCGGACCTGTGCCAGGCGCAGTCCGCGCTCGTGCAGAATTTCAGCGGCAAAACAATGTTCTTCGCGCAGCAGACCCAGGAGGAGATGCTCGGTTCCGATATGCTTGTGCGAAAAGCGTTCGGCTTCTTCCGCCGCATAGGCCAGCACGCGTTTGCACTCCTCGCTGAGCGGAAGGTCCACGGAGGTGGGGATGAATTCTCTTATGGTTGTCTGAGCTTCAATCTGTTTGCGTATTACTTCGACCGAGCCGAGGGAATTGAGGTATCGATTGGTGAGCGCCTTGCTCTCGCGCAAGAGCCCTAGCAGCAAATGCTCCGTCTCGATGCACGGAGATCCAAACTGGCTGGATTCGTAGCGCGCAAAAAAGATTACGCGACGGGCTTTTTCCGTGTACCGTTCGAACATTTGTTCGGGTGCTCCGAGTGGTTTGCGCTAACCGGCCGTACCTGCCGGGGATCTCGTTATCTTAAGTCCTAAGTGCGGATTAGGAAATGGTGTAACGTGTAGCTCGGGGGTGCCGCCCGCCGAGGCGGGCTCCAGTTGCAACAGGTTGCGCGGGCTGACACCCACGCCTAAAACAAGTATTGCCCTTCCGGCTCAAGAAGGTTCCAAATGGTCAGCAGAGAGGCCGTTGCGCTGCAGCAAGGATTGTTCGCAACCGTGGAGCTTACGGAGTCCGCAGCAACACGCCGGGGCTAAATTCCATTTTCCTGGGACGTCTTATTCACCGGGCTGAAGCCCGGTGCTTCCACCCCAAAAAGCCGATGCACGTTCTTGTGCAACCGTCTAAAGTCGTGCCCTGATACGAAGCCGTCGGAAGCGAGTTTTTCAGCTATCTGTAAAGTCATGCCCTGATACGAAGCGGTCTCCGCAGCGAGTTTTTCAGCAGCGCTCTAGCGCGTGGAGGACGTGCCGCTCCGTCGCCATCGTACTGCGGGATAGCATGGCGTGCGCTACACTGGCAGGGTTCCTCGCAAGCGACATGAAATCAGCCGCAATCATCTCCAAGCCGTCGAAGCCGGAATTGGCGGCAATTCTGCCGGACTTGCTGGCCTGGTTCCGGCAGCGAGGGTATCAGCTTTATCTGGACAAAGAAACGGCGCGCTATACCAACGGGGAAGAGGTGGTGTCGCGCGAGGAGATGGGGAGGAGGCATCCCGACTTCGCCCTGGTACTGGGTGGTGACGGCACGCTACTCTCGGCTGCTCGCGCAGTGGCGCACGAAGGCGTTCCGATCGTTGCCGTGAACCTGGGCTCTCTGGGATTCCTCACGGAAGTTCCACTCAGCGATCTTTACGTCTCGCTGGAGGCGGTGGACCAGTGCCGTTGTCCGGTGGAAGAGCGCTCGGTGCTGGATTGCCGGCTGATGCGCGATGGGCAATCGATTTCCCACCACTTTGCGCTGAACGATGTGGTGGTGAACAAGAGTGCGATTTCGCGGCTGGTTGAGTTCGATTTGTATATCGACGGAAACTTCGTGTTCCAGTACAAGGCGGACGGGGTAATCATTGCCACGCCCACGGGATCGACCGCGTATTCGCTGGCAGCAGGGGGGCCGGTGCTAATGCCCTCGGTGGATGCCTTCGTGGTAACGCCGGTTTGTCCCCATTCGCTGACGCATCGTCCTTTGGTGGTTACGGAGACTTCGCTGATCGAACTTAGAGTCGAGACCGGGGAGGAGCAGGCGTTTCTCAGCATCGACGGCCAGGTTGGCTTACCGGTGCAGCAGGGCGACCATGTGCTGTGCAAGGTGGCGGCGCATAAAGTTAAGCTCATGCGGGCAAGAGGTACTTTCTTTGACGTCCTACGGAACAAGTTGAAGTGGGGACAGCGCTAGGGCTGTTAAGTTTTTGGGCGTGGTCGTGATGGAGTTTTCTGGTGGCCGGCTAAAGAAGTTCCGGAAAAGGTCATGAAAGCATGCCCCGCGGGCTGAAGCCCACGCGGAGGGTGAAAAATAAGGCGTTATACGGCACGGCTGAAAGCCGTGCCCCTTCAAAACATCCAGAAATCTGTATCAGGGCACGACTTTACAGGCTGCGGAAAAACTCCAGCATTAGGGAAACGAGCTTTTCGGCACCCTGTAAAGCCGTCTCAAATCATTGAAAAAGAGCGCCGCGACGCCGAGTTGAAGCTCGGCTGTACCCAAGAATGCGGCGGACACACTAATTTCCAGGCAGACCTCGATGCGCTGAGCAGATCAGTCCTTCGGGACTACGCCGAGTGGAAAGATAACCGAAAAGGGAATGAAGCTGAGAAAAAGGCGCGACCCACGGGCCGCGCCCGGTTATTTATTCGTTTGCGGGTTTCAGGTTATCGTGCAACCAGAACCGCGCTTCGATTTCACACTTCTTAGAGCAGAAAGTCTGTCCTTCACGAGCCCGGCTCGTACTTCTCAAGTACTGGGAATAACACCAGAGACAGACCGCAGTGGAGGTGGCAGCATCATATTGATTGGGTTGCATGGGCTCTCCAATGGAAAGCGAGGATAGGCCAGTTTGCCGCCAAACGCAATCCTGAAAATGACGGTTATACAAGTGCTAAACGCCGTGGGGCGTAAGTGTAAGTACTAGAAGCGCTCAGGTGCCATGAGATCGCGGACTGACTCGCGGTTCCGAATGAGCTTGCAACGCTTGCCATCGACCATGACTTCAGCGGCGCGGGGACGAGTGTTGTAGTTGGAAGCCAGCGACATGCCATAGGCGCCGGCGTCGAGAATGGCGAGCAGGTCACCCTCCTGAGCCGGCGGCATCTCGCGGTTGCGGGCGAAGAAATCGCCACTCTCGCAGACCGGTCCCACCACATCTACTTTGGAAAGCGCGGCGTCTTCCGCAGACAGCACGACAGGTACGATTTCATGGTGCGCACCATAAAGCGAAGGGCGCATAAGGTCATTCATGGCCGCGTCGACGATCAGAAATTGCTTTCCATCATTGCGTTTTCGATAAATGACGCGAGTGAGTAAAGTGCCTGCGGGACCGATGATAGAGCGTCCCGGTTCAAGCAATACATGAAGTCCTAGCTGGCGCAGCGGACGGATAATGGCAGCGGCATACGACTTCACGCGTGCAGGGAACTTGCCCCGCGAATTCTTCGCGTAGGAGATGCCGAGGCCGCCACCGGCATCGACGAAACGGATGTCATGCCCGTCGCGGCGCAGGGCCCGGACCAGGCCGGCGACCCGTTGCATGGCTTCACGGAACGGGCCGACGTCGATGATCTGCGAGCCAATATGAACGCTCACGCCCACAGCTTTCAGGTACCGGGAGGCTGCCCCCTGACGGTAGAGTTCAGGCGCTTCGCGCATCGGTACTCCGAACTTGTGCTCGTGCAGTCCCGTGGAAATGTAGGGATGAGTGCGGGCGTCGACGTCGGGGTTCACCCGTACGGCGAACCGGGCAGTTTTGCGAAAATGCGTTGCGCGTGCAAGGAGCAAGCTCAACTCGCCGGCACTTTCCACGTTGAACAGCAGAATGCCTGAGCGCAAGGCGAGGTCCATCTCGTCGGGGAGCTTACCGACTCCGGAGAAGACGACGCTGGCTGCGGATTTTCGGCTGGCTTGCAGCACGCGCTGCAACTCACCACCGGAAACGATGTCGAAGCCTGCGCCGAGGGAGGCGAGTAGCCGAAGGATCGACAAGTTGGAGTTGGCCTTCACGGAGTAGCAGATGGTGTGTTGGCACGCGCGGAACGCGTCGTCGAACTGTTCAAAGCGCTGGCGGATGGCGGTGGCCGAATATACGTACAAGGGCGTACCGTAGCGCTCGGCAAGCTGGCAGAGGGGCACATCATCGGCGAGAAGTTCGCGCCGGCTCGGAGGCCGGGAACGATCAGTGCGGCTGTAGGTGAAGGCGGGAGGGCGTTCCTGCGGTCGAGGGTCGCTCACTTTTTGCCGGGCGGTCCTTTCACCTTGAGCACTACGATGGTCTGATCATCAAATGCGTTGACACCTTTGGCGTGTTCGGAAACTGCGTCGAAAACGGCCTGCGCGATTTCGTCGGCACTGCGTTTCGCATTTGCGAGCACGGCCTTCTCGAGACGGCCCCGCCCGAACATATTGCCTTGGGAACTGGTGGCGTCGGTAATGCCATCGCTAAACATCAGGACCACGTCACCCGGCTTGCCGCGCAGTCTCAGTTCATCGTAGGTGGCGTTGGGGAACAGTCCGACGGGCAGGCCGATCACCTGGATCTCTTGAAACTTTCCGTTACGCAGGCACAGAGGGCGCGGCAGTCCTGAATTGGCAATCTGCAAGCTCCGCTGATTGTCATCCCAGACGGCGTAGATCATGGAGACATATTGGCCATCGATGGGGCGCTCGGCGAGAGAGAGGTTGATGGCTTCCAGCATGCCGGCGGCGGAGGGTTCCTCCACGGCGTGGGAGCGTGTAATGCCACTGACCAGCGCCGCGTAGATGGCAGCGGGCGCACCTTTTCCGCTGACGTCGCCGACCGCAATGCCGATGTTTCCCTGGCCGGTATATTTCAGAAAATCGTAGAGGTCGCCGCCGATCTGGCGCGCCGGTGAGAAGCGTGCGGCCACCTCGGCGTGCTTGAGGACGGGACGCTTTTGCGGTAACAAGCGGAATTGAAGCTCGCGGGCCAGCTCAAAGTCATGCTCAAGCCGCTTTTCTTGACGCGCAATGCGCTCGTACAAGGTGGCGTTTTCGATGGCGATGGCAACCTGCGCAGACATGGTCGTCATGATGCGGAGATGGTCCTCGTCGAAATATCCGCGGCGAGTGTGCTCAATGTCGAGCACTCCAATGACCTTTTCCTTGTAGATGAGCGGAACGCAGAGTTCAGAACGCGTCTCGGGGTTCGCCATGATGTAGCGCGGGTCCTTGGAGACGTCGGGAACTAACACCGGCTGTCCAGTTTGGGCAGCATAGCCCACCAATCCCTGGCCGATGGGAATCTCGTGTTTGAGGTGAACGCTTTCCTTGAAACGGAGCGAAAAGCGGTGCTGCAAGACGGACCCGGTGGGATCGACCAAGAGGATGGAAAACATTTCGTAGTCGATGATGCGGGTCACCAGGTCGGCAACACGTTGCAGCAACTGGTCCAGATTGAGGATCGAGGTGAGCTCGCGGCTGATCTCGGTAAGCAGGGTCAGTTGACGGGCCTGGCGGGAAACGCGGGTGTAGAGACGGGCATTCTCGATGCCCACGGCGATACGCGAAGCAAACAAGCTGAGGAGTTGCTTGTGCTCCTCGGTGAAAGCGCCCGGCTGCGCCGCTTCGACGTCGAGAACGCCGATGACCTTGTTCTTGGCGATCAGCGGCACGGCGAGTTCGGAGCGGACGCCCGGGGTGAAATTAATGACGTTCGGCTCGGCGGCGAGGTCGTTGACCAGCACTGCCTCGCGCCGCAGTGCGGCTTGCCCGGTTACGCCCTGTCCTACCTTAATGCGGATTCTTTCAGCGACTTCAGGAGGATGGCCGACCTGGAAGCGGACACGCAGTTCCTGCGTCTTGTCGTTGAGCAGCAGGATAGCGAAGATTTCATAGTCGATGACGCGCTTGAGCATCTCGGCCACCCGCTGCAAAAGGGTGTTCAAGTCCAGCGTGGTGTTCACGGCATCGGCAACTTCGAACATGAACTTGTCGAGGGCGCGTGGCACGGGTTGAGGTGCAGCAGCGGTCATTGCGTTGAAACATGATAGCAGTGTGAGGTGTGGATGTGGCGCGAGCAGGCGCATCCTACGCAGGTCTTAGCGTGGATCGGCAGCTGCGGTTGCGGCCTCGCCATGCAACCCATAGAATTCTCCACGTCGCGACATCGGAATGATCATCGTCATGGAACCAACAATCATCATGGCGTCATAAGGGTGCGAGGGAACGATGAATCTGCAAGGGAACCAATTGACCTGGCTGGGGCACGCCACGTTTCGCATTGAGACCAAGGAAGGCAAGACGGTGTATGTGGACCCCTGGGTAATGGAGAATCCGCTATGTCCGCAGGGCGAAAAAGAAGTGAAGAAAGCGGATGCGCTGATCTGCACCCACGGGCACTACGATCACATTGCCGACGCGGTGAAGATCGCCAAGCAGCACAAGCCCACGGTGGTGGGAATCTTTGAGCTGTGCATGTGGATGCAGAAGAAGGGTGCGGAGGCGATTTCGCCGATGAACAAGGGGGGAAGCCAGAGCGTAGCCGGAGTGAGGATCACTATGACGCACGCCGTGCACTCCTGCGGCATCATGGAGGACGACGGCAGCATTGTTTATGGCGGAGAAGCCTGCGGGTACGTGCTGGAACTGCCTGGTGGCGTCAAGGTGTACCACGCGGGTGACACTGGGGTGTTCGGCGACATGGCAATCATCCGCGAGTTATACGCGCCAGAGATTGTGATGCTGCCGATCGGAGACTTGTTCACTATGAGTCCGCGGGAAGCGGCGTACGCCTGCAAATTGCTGCAACCGAAATACGTAATACCCATGCACTTTGGGACTTTTCCGGCGCTGGTGGGTCGGCCATCGCAACTTAAGGAGTTGCTGGGTGCGGGCGGCCCGGAAGTGGTGGAGATGCAGGCGGGAGAGACGATCAGTGGCTAGTGGTTAGTGGATAGTGGATAGAAAAATCAACGAGGTTCGCTTGGGTGAAAGCCGCACATGATTACTGATCTGAAGGTCGAGAATTATCTCTATGCCATGCTGCCCGCACGTAGTCCGGTGTTACAGGAGATTGAGGCGCAGGCGAAGGAACGCGACATCCCCATCGTCGGGCCGGCAGTGGGACGCCTACTGTATCAGTATGCCCAACTGATCGAAGCGAAAACCGTGTTCGAGATGGGTTCGGCAGTTGGCTACTCGACCATTTGGTGGGCGATGGCGGTGGGCCAGGGTGGAAAGGTGCACTACACCGACGGCAGCCGTAAGAATGCCGAGGAAGCGCGTGGTTACTTCGAGCGGGCCGGCGTGGCCGATCGCATCGAGGTGCACGTAGGAGACGCGATTGAAGTGCTGTCAGAGCGCAAAGAGAAATTCGACATTCTGTTTTGCGACATCGACAAGCACGACTATCCGCGGGCAGCACGCATGGCTCCGGAGCGCGTGCGGCGCGGAGGTTTGTTTGTCACCGACAACACGTTGTGGCGGGGCGACGTAAGCTATGCCGCAGGCAATCCTGAAATGAAGTTGGAGAAAGAGCCGGACCAGAACACCCGCGCGATCGTGGAGTTCAACGAGCTGCTGTACAAGTCAGAGGATTGGTACACGACGATCATTCCGCTCAGGGACGGGGTAACGGTGGCGATGCGGGTATAGGCCGGATGCAAGTTTTTCAGCAACCTGTGAAGCCGGCTCCGCGAGAATTCATAGCTGACCGCGGGCTTACGCCCGCGGCTAATACAAGTGGCGCCGCTGCGCGGCTTACCCAGCATCCTGGCCATCACACTAATTCCTAATCAGCGCTAAGTCTTTATTGCTGCATTTCCTTAAACGAATGGCGGAATGCGTCGCTGCGCAACTGTGCGGCCCGCAGCTCGGTTTGAAAACCGTCTTCCTGCCGGACATTGTTCATGAGCGGATCATTCAGAAAATACGAGTAAGGGAAGAATCCGCTGTCCACACTGTGACGGAACGTGCGCAGCGCCGAAGCAGTGTCGCCTAGTTCGGCATAAGACTGAGCCAACTTGTAGAGCGCTTCGGGGTCACCAACAGCGCGCTGCGTAATCTTGTTCTCGGCAGCCTGCAACAGCGCGATACCTCGGTTGTCGTCATGGCGGATGTGATAACTCAAAGCCTTTCCCACCTGGGTCTGGAGTAGCTCCGGATCAAGTTGGTAAGCGTGGTCGAGGGCCTCGGCGGCCTTATCCCACTGACGCAAGTGATAGAGGGCAAATCCGCGATAGAACTCAACGTACGCCGAATCGTCTACCGGCGGCAGGCTGCGCAGGAAGGAATCGTAGTCCCCGAGATACAAGTAGCCGTTGATGGCTGAGCTGGTGAGTTTGACGCTGGGATCGAGCTCGCGCGCCCGCTTGCACTCTTCGACCGACTCGGCCAACATGCCGCCATGACGGTAGGAATAACCCAGCTCCCAATGCGCTTCGGCGAGGTTGCGGTTCACACGCAAGGCCTGGTGGAGTAAGGGAACCGCTTCCTCAGCCTTGCCCGTGTCGGTGAGCAGGTTCGCCATGTAGATGTGCGCAGCCGGAAGCGCCGGTTGGAGCGCGAGCGCCCGCTGGTAGGCGGCCTTGGCTTTGTCGTACAGCTCGGCGCCTCCGAAATTAAACGACGCACTTGCCGTGTAGGCGCGGCCAAGGTGGGCCCAGGTGAGCGCGTACTCGGGATATACTTCTGCCGATTTCTCCAGCATTTTGATGGCGAGCAGGTAGTCGCCGCGGGAATAAAGATCGACGCCGCGAAGATAGTATTCGTAAGCCAGCGGTGAAATCGCTTGCTGAGCGCGGAGGTTTTCGGTCTCGGATGGGGAAAGAGTCAAAGCCAACGCGCCGATTACTTGGGCTGAGACGTCGTCCTGAACGGCAAGAAGGTTTTGATACTTAACGTCAATCGTCCCCTGGCGCACGATCCGATTGTCGATGGCATCGACCAGTTGGTAGCTGACCCGCAGGTTATCGCCTTCATGGATAAAGCCGCCGGTCAGAAGGGTATCGACACTCAGCCCTCTGGCGACTTGCAGAATGTCCGGAATCTCGTTGCGGTATTTTTGCACGGCGTACGACGGGCGAATCGTCAGTTCGTTCACGTAACCCAGGCGATTGATGATGGCGTCGGCGAGGGAGAATCCCAAAAAGTCGCTGGCCGGGTCGTGCGCGAGGTTCTGAAAGGGCAGCACGGCAAGCCGCCGACTGGTATTTTGCGCCGGGATGGGGTGCTTCGAGCGATAAATGGCGATTGAAGCTGCGGCTGCGGCGCAGAGTAGCAATAAGACGACCACATACTTGCGCACGCCACGGGTATCGCGTCCAGCCATTGAAGTTGGCGGGTGTTCCGTTTCTAGCGCAACAGTTCCGGGATTCGTCTGCTGGTGAACTTCAGATGGCAATGTAGTTGCGACTTCAATTCCTGCGGCGCCGGGCGGAATGTTTTCGTGAACCGGCGCGAGGACTCCGACACCCGTAGCGGTACCCACCTCAACTGCCGGTTCGGGCGGCAGGGAGCTCTCCACCTCAATGACCGACGCGGTGAAGCGGTAGCCTTTCTTGGGTACGGTGTCGATGTATTGTCCCTCGCCCGGACGCTCGCCGAGTGCCTTGCGAAGTGCCGACACGGAGACGGTGAGGTTCGCTTCTTCGACGAAGCTCTCAGGCCACACCGCCGACAGGATCTGATCCTTGGTCACCAGTCTTCCACGATGCGCAATCAGGAACACCAGGAGATCGAAGGTCTTGGGAGTTAGCGAGACAGACTCGCCCTGGCGAAGCAAGAGGTGCTCCGCAGGATCGAGCTGGAAACTTCCGAACTTGTACAAACGCCTTGAATGCAATGGATTAGCGAGAAATGGCGGCTCTTGCTTTTCTTTTGCAATTTCTTCGGAGTTTTCTTTTCAGAGCTTAAGTACAACCGCGAATTCGGCGGCGCATGCTGCACGAGTCGCCCGATAGTTACTCGTGGGATATGACGGATTGTAAGCCAGTTTGTACCTCTGAACAACACCCGGGCGACGAGTCCATAACCAAATCTGGAGGAGTTTACGAATGAATCGCTGGTTGTACGTCGCCATTGTCGGGATCAGCCTGATGGCTGTCTTGACTCCCTGCTTTGCCCAGGTGGAGGAAACCACCTTCAACCTGGCTGCGGAAGCTAGTGTCCTCAACTGCTTTAGTGCAAACGACGGGCATCCCCCCGTCGCCCGGGTCACCGTGAATCGCGGAAGACTCAATGACGTTCTCATTCTGCACGCGGAACATCTGAAGCCGAACACCGGATTCGATTTGTTCACCGTGCAGAACAGCAATCTGTTGGCCGATGGATCGGTCGACCCCAACTTCAAAGGTTTCGGACTTGCCTGGTACCAGACTGACGTAGAGAGCGATAGTAAGGGCAGAGCCGATGTTGCGATCAAGACGATCCTGCTGGATCAAATCTTCGGATTCGACCCGGCGGTGGGGCTGTTGCCGACCAACACGTTTCACGTCGGCTTCTGGTTCAACGATCCGCAGGATGCTGCGGCTTGCGGTTTCGACCCGACCCATCCAACCCCATTCAATGGAGAGCACAAGGCGGGACCGGCAGCAATGTTGACGGTGCCCGATTCCGAGAGCAATCTCGGACCGTTGTGCACCAACCCCGAACAGAACGGGCAAGGGGGCTTTAGCTGCCATCCCTAGCGCATTCCTGGCGTGTTGCTTTTGAAGGGCGGGGCCAGAATCCTGCCCTCGAGCAATTCCTGCAAAGTTCTTGAGCGCGCCACGGTGAGCATGAAGCCGGACCATAAAAAACGACGGTAGTGCAACAGCCGAGTACATTTTCCGCGACTAGTTGCAACGTTGAAGCAAGCTCTCTCAACTGCCCCAATGTCTTCGACAGAATCTTTCTGCTTTGTACCCACGAAGAAACCCGGGCTGGGCGATTGTGTTATCTGACACGAAAAGGCCCAAGTGATTCCTGATTAACGCTGCCTCTTATGTCAAGAAATAAGGCTCCTTTTGTGAAACCCCGTTAAGGTGCTGAAGCGTTAAGGTGCTGAAGTGATAAAGTGTCCCCGACCCCGGTCCTCCGATAGGGGCTCGCTTTGGCAAATCGGACGCCTGCCGATATAGTCAGCTCCCAAGCTGTTTGGCATTGGCAAGCCGGAGCCGCTGCTGACAACCCGCACAAGCAAATGAAAGGAGGTAGGGTATGGCAACTATCGTCACGGTAGATGAGGCAGTGCGCCAGCGCGTCGTCTCAAAAATGAAGGAACACGATGGGCGGATCAAGGCTGAAGTCTTGAAGGAAGCACAAAAGCGGTCCAGCCTCGTCCGGGGCGTGAAATCGATCACTTTCTCCCGCCTCGAACTGCCGACCAAAACTATTCTACTTTTCGATCTCGGCGCGCTCAGTATCGATGACAAGAATACCGATGTGGTGGTCTTGAGCCAAGTTAATGACAACGGCAGCGATACCGAAGACACCACCAAATTCAAATACGACAAGACCCTGACTCACTCCTGGCAATGGGAACTCACAGCGGGAGTCACGTTCACCTACAAGACGGAGGCGAAGCTGCCGGAGCTGGCAACGGTTTCAAAGACGCTCGAAATCAATTTTTCGGCTACTTACGGCGAAGCTGGGTCGAACTCGGAAACGTACACATGGGAACAAGAAATACACTTGCAGCCGCGGCACAGGACGATTGTCGACGCAATGCTCAAGCAGGTTGCGGGGACGGCCCCGTTCAGCTGCACGCTCATTGCGGATGGCTCTGTTCATTGCAGCGCCCTGTTGGATATCAAGACATTCCCCGATGAGACACGCCCTTTCAAAATTCCACTGCAACGGCTGCTGAACGATAGCGAGCGAACCTACAAAACTACGGGCACACTCACAGGCGCCAGCGGCTTGAAAGTGTTCGTGAATAAGCGAGTCGAGCCTCTGTCAGCCGAAGAGCTCAAACAGATTGGCAACCAGATTGTCAGACACGAAGTAAGCTATGACTTGCTCGAAGGGGTTGGGCGCGAGTTCAGCCTTGAGCCCGCGAATGCGGATGCTCATGATTAGAAGGCATTGACGCTTTCGGGGAACGGACAGGACGCTTCGAAGAACGGCAGCGGTCTTAGAGTGTAGTAGTGTTTTCACTGGAGAGTGCGGGGGATTTGTCGCGTACTTGCCGCAGTCCAACGGAGATTCGACCAGCAACTCCCGCTGGCGAGCCAGTTGCTCCTGAGTGCTCTGAATCATCGACGATCAGGCGTTTACCCCAATTTGGTGTTTGAGCCGGACCGGCTCAATTGGGTGCGTGTTTATGCGCCGGAGATTCGTCAGACCGACTGTACCGGGACCGAGAGGAGATCTTCAACGAGCCCGACTTCTTTCTGGAAGTAGGGTTCGCCATATTTCACGCCTGCCATCATGCCGTAGAAACGGGCCATGGAGGCGACGCGCTCGCGAATCTCAGCGTGAGCAGGGAAGTCCTTGCTGCCCTCGGACTGGTCGGCGTACTGCTCTTTGTAGGCAAAGATGGATTCCAGCTTGGCCTCGAACTCGGCGGTGATGTCGACCACAAAGCTCGGACGTAGGTCGTAGTAGAGCGTGGCGTAGATGATCTTGAAAGGACGGTGCGGTTCGAGGTTGCGCAAGCGATGTATTTCGAAGGAGTCCACATCTTGCGTGGCCGCCGTGTGACCCAGGCGGCTCAATCCAGCGAGAAAACACGCTTCATAGCCAACCGTAGCGCAGGTGTAATGATCGGGATGGCGACCTTTCCAGTAGGGCAGGATAACCACTCGCGGGCGCTGCTCGCGAATCACACGCGCAATTTTGATGCGATTGGCATAAGTATTTTCAACGCGACCGTCTGGGATGTCGAGCGCCTCGCGCCAGGCGACTTGAAGGATGCGCGCGGCGTCAGTGGCCTCGGCAGCGCGGCTTTCCGCGGAGCCACGCGTGCCCAACTCACCTTGGGTGAGGTCAAGGACGCCGGTGCGGGCGCCCTGACGGGCCATCTTCAGCAGCGTACCGCCGCAGGTCTGCTCTACGTCGTCGCGATGGGCGGCAATAGCGAGCACGTCGAGGGCGCTGTTCATTGATTCTCCCCAGAGGACACAGGGGCTAAAGCCCGTGTCCCGTTCTCAACGCATTACGGCGTAACTAAAGTCATGCCCTGATACGGATCGCTCGCGAAAACGATTCTTTCCGCAACCTGTGAGGCCGGCCCCTGATACAAACCGTATCCCGAAACATGATATTGCTATCAGCTACTTCTTGCGCTCCACCAGGAAGGCCGCGATTTCGCGCAGGTCGTTGGCAGGCTCCCCGAAGCGGTCAAGCGCAGCGTTGGCGTTATGTAGGAGTTCGCCGGCCTTTCGGATCGAAGCTTCGATGCCAAACAGCGAAGGGTAGGTTGATTTCTCGGTAGCAGTATCTTTGCCCGCGGTCTTGCCAAGTTGTTCGGAAGTCTGGGTCACGTCGAGTACGTCATCAACGATCTGGAAGGCCAGGCCGATATTCATGCCGAAGTCGCGCAAGTTCTGAACCTGTGAGGCATCGCCTCCGCCGTAGATTCCACCAGTGACCACGCTGGCGGTGAGCAGAGCTCCCGTTTTGGCGCGGTGGATATATTCGAGCGTCTTTGCGTCGGCGTGCTGATGCTCGGCCTCCAAGTCCATTACTTGCCCGCCAATCATTCCATCCACCGTGCCAGTGGCGTGGGCGATCTGGGCAATGATGGCGACACGCGCGTCGGCAGGGCACTGCAGTCGGGCCAGCACCTCGTACGCATACGTTTGCAGACCGTCTCCAGCGAGAATCGCGATGGCCTCACCAAAGGCCTTGTGGCAGGTGGGACGGCCGCGGCGCAGGTCGTCGTTGTCGAGCGCGGGAAGATCATCGTGAATCAGCGAGTAGGTGTGCAACATCTCCAGGGCGCAACCCAGATCTTCGACGCCCAGAGGAACACAACCGGCAACGATTCGCGCGGCTTCCATGCAGAGGATGGGGCGCAGGCGCTTGCCTCCGGCGAAAACGCTGTGGCGCATTGCCTGATGAATAGAAATGGGATGTTGCGTATCTGGCGGTAGCAGGCGTTCGAGGCCCTGGTCGGTGACGAGGCGCCCTTGTTCGAGGATGTCCTTGAGCATGAAAAGGGAAGTATAACAAGCGAGTGGCGGGCGCGGCGGTTCGTCCAACAGCGATTCTTTAGTGCGGTGTGTTCTTCGACGGGGGTTCGCTATTCCCAGCAGCGGCGAGTTTGGCCCTCGCGGTCAGCGATCTGCAAGCGGTTAGGGATGTGAGGGAGTTCAAGGCTCAGTCTCGCAGCCGCCCGCTACACGCGCCCGGACTTCGGTAGCCTTGGCGGGCTGACCGGCGTGCGTGAGCGAAGATGCCCAGGCGCAGGCGACTCGAGGATCAGAGTATGCGGCGTCGCCAAGCTGGTCGAAGGCCTTAGCCGCGTCAGCATACTGATTGCTTGAGTACAAGGCCATGGCCAGCATGGGCGGGATGATTCTGTCGCCGGGTTCCTGTTGCTCGGCCAGCTTCAAGGCGCGTGCACTCTCGGGGTACTGATTGGCACGAAAGGCGGCGAACCCGATATTGCGCATCAGGTGCGGAAGACTGGGATTCCACTTTTCCGCCTGTTGAAAGTAGGCAAGCGCGATTGCATATTGTTTCTGGCGGGCCTCGGAGGTTCCGAGATCGTTGTAGGCATCGCCAAGGATTATGCTCAGACGCTGTTCGGCGTCCCTAGCTTGGGTCTTCTGTTGGGGAGTGAGTTGGGACGCTTCCTCGCCGGGCATCGCGCCCGGATCGATGACCGCGGTTGCCGGTACGGAGGGCTCGCCGGACATGCCGGAACGCGCCGTTCCCTGGGTTTTCGAGGCAGGAGTCATGGCGCGGCTCTGGGCCATGGTTTTGTCCTGCATGTCGGCGAAGATCCTGGTGTAGCCAACGCCCTCATCCTTGCGCCCCGTCTGGATGCAGATGCGTCCCAAAACGTAATAGGCGCGGCGGATCTGATAGTTGTTGCGGGTCTTGTCGTCGCCGGTGAGTGAGATGGCCTTGCGCAAAAGCGTTTCAGCCTGGTTGTCATCGTGGCGCCCGAAGGCATTCAATCCCATGTAGAGATAAGGCTCGGGCCAATCGGGCTTGTCGGTGGCGGCGACGGTCAAATAGCGGTCGGAGGCAGCGTAGTTCTTGTCGTTGCTTTCGATATAACCGAGAAAGAAGTTGCCGAAGAAGTCCTGGGGATTGACCTTGATCTCCTCGAGGAACTGCTCGCGGGCCTGCGGGGTGGCGGTCCACTCATTCTGCATCAGGTAGAGCAAGCCTATGAAATAGTGCGCCCGAGAGCCCTTGGCGTCAATTTCGGCGGCGCGGTTGAACTCGCGCACGGCATCGTCCATCATGCCTGCATTCTGGTAGGCGCGGCCGGTCATGATGTGGACGCTGGCGCGGTCGCCGACCGCGGTATCGATATCCTTGAAGATGGCTGCGGCTTTGTCCGTCTGGTGGAGGTTGAGGTAAGCGCTGGCCAGGGCATAAGCCACAAAAGCATTGCTTTGCAACTCCAGGGAGCGGGCAAGCGAATCGGCGGCCGACTGGTAATCCTTCTTATCCATCAGGAGCTTGCCCTGCAGGTTCCAAGCATCGGCATTGCCGGGCTCCGATTTAGTGATGGGACCGACTTCTGCCAAGGCGTCGTCGGTGCGATGGGCGCGCATGTAGGCAAGTGCCAGGGCAAGGTGCGCGCCGGCACTGTTATCGAATTCGAGCGAGCGCTTATACAGGTCGATGGCTTGCGAAGTGTTCCCCTGTGCCAACTGCAGTTCGGCCATGGCGCGAAGCCCCACGGCAATGAGGCTGCGGTTCGCGCCAGCGATGGCGGCGACATCAGCGCCGTTCTGGGCGGTGTGCACTGCGTCGATCCGCGCAGGTAGTTCGTCCATGGCGGAGGCCGTCAGCGCGCTCTTGGGCGCGGGCGGAGTTTGCGTAGTCTGGGTAGCCGCCCAAACCGTAAATGCAACCAGCAATGGAAAGAGGCGGCAGCAGGTCCGGACGTGGCGGAGTGGGATGACGGAAAATGGCCGGAGAGACTTCAAGTCAAGGTAGCTCGAATGGAACTCTCCAAGCTAAACGCCGGTGGAGGAGCAGTCAAGCGGACGGCAGTGCGACGCCCGCTCGAGGAAACTTCAGGCGGCGGAGAAAGTGTGCGGCTGCTTGATCGCGACGTAGCGATCCGATGCGCGCAGGATGCCCGGCAAATCGCCGGGTAGGCAGCAATCCACGGCGCCCACGGCCAGTGACTGCGACCACATGCTGTCGTCGGCGAGGCGATGGGTGCAGACGATCGCGGTAGCGGGGAATTCATGGCAGAGCCTGCCTAACTCCGAGAAGTCCACGAACTCGAGATCGACGATTGCGAGCGGCGCTCGGAGGCGAGCGATAGAACGGCGAATGTCCTCCACATTCCTGACAGTAACAAGATTGAGAAACTGTTTATCAATTGACCGCGCCAGGCCATCAGCCAGCGCAGCATCGTGCTGGGCGAGAACGACGTTGATGGGCGGCATGACAACACCCCTTCTTTTGAGCCGAATCGACGGGCAACGCAAAGATAAACCATCGCACAGAACAGCCAAGTGCTGTGAAGGAAAGAGACAGACCAGTGATTGCGACCGGTTACTTGCCAGCACCGCGAGGTTGAGCGTTGGGCTCAAAGGCTTCCGGCTGAAGCTTGCCATCGCGCTTGAGCAGGATTTCCACCTTGCCTTCGGCCTCTTCGAGGTCCTTGCGGCAGGAACCCGAGAGCTTCATGCCCTCGTCAAAAAGCTCCAGCGCGCGGTCGAGAGGAACGTCTCCCTTTTCCAGGTCGGCTACGATCGACTCGAGGCGTTGGATAGATTCTTCAAACTTGGCCACGCTCTGACTCCCGGACTCATTTTAGTCGCAATCGCCGAGAAGCGATCATGAGAATTCGGCAAAAGTTGCAGCAGCTACTTTTTTTATCTAGCCGAGAAGTGGTGGCGGGTGCAGAGGGTGAGCCGCTCATTTATTCATCAGGTCGAGGACGGAAGCCGTCATGACGATGACGCCGGTGCGGATGGTGGGCTCGGGATCGGCCACGAAGTACGCCGAATGGAGCGAGGGCAGCGGCTTGCCGGTGCTCTTGCTCTCCGCAATCTTCTCCGGAGCGACCGCGCCCAATCGCAGCATGACGGTCGGAATCTGGTGGCCCTCGAGGCCGAACAGACCGAAATCCTCGCTAACCATGTCTGCGTGTGATGGGACAACGTTCTCGGCTCCGACGGTGCGGACACACACCGCGCGCAGCCGGTCGGCCAGCTCGGGAGTGTTGTAGGTGGCCGGCGAGTTCTCGGTCATGACCGTCACTAAGGGCATGCGGTCCGACGGCACGCCGGCGGCGATGGCAATTCCTTCGGCGGTGCGCTTGAGGTCCGCCAGGATCTGCTTTTGTACACCATCGTCGAACGATCGGATGGTGAGGCTCATCTTCACTTCGTCGGGGATAATATTCCGCTTGGTGCCGCCGTGAATGGAACCCACTGTGACGACCGCGGGGGACTGCGGCGGAATCTGGCGGCTGACGATGGTCTGGATGGCCATGATGTACTCGGCGGAGAGGACCACGGGGTCCTTGCTCGCCTCCGGATGAGCGCCGTGGGATCCAACGCCGCGCATCACGACATCTACGGAACTGACAGCGGCAAGTGTTGGGCCGGAAACAACGCCGACCTTACCGGCCTCCAGCGAGCCGTCGTCGTGCAGGGCTATGACGTAGTCGGGCCGGCCAAAGCGGGTGTAAAGATTGTCGTTGAGCATGGCCCTGGCACCGGTTACAGTCTCTTCAGCGGGTTGGCCAACGAACATCAGGGTGCCGTGCCAGCGATCTTTGAGCTGCGCCACGGTCTCCGCCACTCCAATCAGCGTGGTCATGTGGATGTCGTGTCCGCAGGCGTGCATCACGCCAACGTCCTCACCAGCCTGATTTTTGGAGCGTTCATGGCTCGCGTAAGCGAGACCAGTCTTCTCCTCGACGGGAAGCGCGTCCAACTCGGTGCGAACGAGTACCATGGGCCCGATGCCGTTCTTCATGATTGCCACAACGCCATAAGCCGGGCGGCCATCGTCATACCTGCCCACGTTTTCGGTGACTGCGTATCCGGCGTTCCGTAACGCACTCGCCACAAATGCCGAAGTTTGCTTCTCCTGTTCGGACAACTCGGGGTGTTGATGCAGCTGTTTGAACGTAGAGAGCAGTTGCGGCAGTTCAGAGTTCACGAGGGACGGTAAGTCCTGTGCCGGAGCGAGGGTTGAGACGAACAAGGCGAAAAAGGCCAGTGACTTCATGCAAACTCCTTCGGGGCGGTCGGCCTGAGCGGTGATGATACATGGCGAACCCGGAACTTGCCCGCCGGGCTGGAAAGGCGAGGTCGTCGCCATGCGCCCGGAGTGCGAACCGGGAGACGCAGTTGATCTGCGCGGCGACCAGGCGGTTCTATACCGAGGCGCTCTTGGAGCTGCCGAGCGCTTCCAGCACATCGACGGCGCAGGAGTAGCGTCCCTGGGGGGCACTGATCTGGGCGCCCTGCACCATGTCGCGCACGGCCGATAGCATGTCGCGGGCGATGGCTACGCCTTCGGCGCGGGCCGCTTCGGCAGTAGTGGCGCGGGACATGCGCGCAATAATCTCATCGGGAACCGAGACCCGCAGCTCGTTCTTCATGAACTCGGCGTTGCGGGCGCTGACCAGCGGCCAGATCCCAGCCACCACGGGAATCCGGCAGTGCTCGATGCGGCGCAGAAAATCTTCCAGCAGGCGGAGGTCAAAGACGGGCTGGGTGACGGCGTACTCCGCCCCGGCCTGTACCTTGTACTCGAAGCGACGAATTTCCTCGTCGATATTGGGAACGCCGGGGTTGGCCCCCACTCCGATGACAAATTTCGTGCCATTGCCGATGGGGTTGCTGCCAATATCGAGGCCGTGATTCAGGTTGTGCACGATATTGACGAGGCCGATGGCGTCCACGTCGAACACAGCGGTGGCGTCGGGATAGTTGCCCATCTTTGGCGGATCGCCAGTAATGCAAATCAAATTGCGGATGCCGAGCGCGCTCGCTCCGAGCAAGTCCGACTGGATTCCCAGGACGTTGCGGTCGCGACAGGTGTAGTGCAGGACGGGCTCAATGCCAACCTGCTGGGCGACCATCAGGCAAAGCGCCTGGTTGCTTAGGCGCGCGGAGGCCCGCGGGCTGTCGGGGATGTTCACTGCATCGACGCCTACCGACTTCAGGTAGCGCGAACCTTCAATTTCCTTGCTGCCGTCGGTGCCTTTGGGCGGAACGATCTCCACCATCACCACGAACTCGCCGTCGGCAATTCTGCGGCCGAGTTGCGAGCGATCCTGCAGTGGCGGGGGATCAACCGGATGTTCGAGGACCACCGGCTTGGGGAGAGGTGCGGTACGCTTTCTGCCCTCCTCGACCTTCAGTTTGGCCTTCATCTCGTGAATATGTTTTGGGGTGGTTCCACAGCATCCACCGACCAGGTTGACACCCAACTCAACGAATTTCTTGGCGTAGCTCGCCATGTATTCGGGCGAGGAAAGAAAGATGGTGCGGCCTTCCACCGAACGCGGCATGCCCGCGTTGGGTTGAGCCGAGAGGGGCACGGTAGTGACGGCGCGCACGCGCTCCAATGCGTCAAAAACCGCGACTGGGCCGACGCTGCAGTTGATACCGACGACATCCGCGCCCCAGGCTTCCAGTTGAGCGCCGTAATGCTCGGGGCTGGAGCCGTCGAGGCAATTGCCGTCTTCATCGATGGTGACTTGCGCCACGACGGGGAGGCTAGGATTCACCTCGTGCGCGGCCAGGATTGCCTGGTGCAGCTCTTCGAGGTAGCCGAAGGTTTCCAGGATGAGGAGATCGACGCCTTCTTCGTTCAGGGCGGCGATCTGTTCACGGAAAGCCTCGCGGGCTTCGGAGAGGGCAATCTTGCCCAGGGGCTCGATGCGGATGCCGAGCGGGCCGACAGCCCCGGCAACCAAGGCGTCGAAGCTCTTGGCGGCCTCGCGGGCCAGGCGGGCGCCTTTGCGATTGATCTCCGCCAACTTGTCAACGCAGCCATGTTTCGACAGGCGAAACGAATTGGCCCCGAAGGTGTTAGTTTCTATGATCTCGGCGCCTGCCTGGAGGTACTCCAGGTGGATCCCCTTGATCAGGTCCGGCTGTGACAGATTGAGCTCGTCATAACAGCGGTCAATGAAGATACCCTTGGATAAGAGAAGCGTCCCCATGGCGCCATCGCAGAGGACAGGCCCTTTTTCCAGTCGGGTTAAGAGGTCGGTTGCCATTGGGCCCTTTAAATAAAAGGAGTGGTTACTCGAACTCTATCGTAAACGAACCGCGAAGACCACACCCTGGAGGACCCCGCTGAGGCGGGCTTCGGGCTCTGTTATAATTTGGCAGAAATTCAACAACTTAAGCCATATCAACGATATGAACGAGGTACGCGTTTGAAGCGGGCGGTACTCTTCCTGGCAACCCTGGTTCCTCTGGTTATCATTGCTTCATGCAGCAGCGGCAACAGCGTTACCGGTCCGAACGGAAACGTGACGGTCAATGCGCCCAGCAAGCTTACTCACCGGGCGTTCATTACGAACTCCGTATTCGGGAAATCTCCAGATCGTGGACACCCAAAACGACACCACGGCCTACTACACAGCGACCAATAACAATACGGGAGTTTCCACAATCGGGGGATCGCCGATTTCGGCGGTGTCGATTGTCATTAGTATTCCGTCCATAACCTACGCCGTGGTGAGTCCTGACGTTTCTGGAAACCGTGGTCTTCAACCCCAACGGTAACACCCTGACTTTCGTCACCAATTCGTCAGAGACTGCCAATGGCGCAGTGAACCTGGCCGAGTGGGCCGATATGATGTTGTACGCTCCGGACTCGTCGAATATCTACGTTCCGGTGCCGAATGCACCGATTGTGGGCGCTCGAAAGGGTGGAGTCCAGGTCGTCAGCACGGCGTCGGGAACGATTACGGCGACCTATCCAGTGCCTGGCGCGCGGTATGTGGCGATCAGTCCCGATGGTCAGACCCTGCTGGTTTTTGCCAGCAACTCGGACACCATGTGGCTGATCGACCTGACGGCGACCTCGCCGACAGCAGTGGCGATCTCCGGGTTTGCCGGGCCAGTGAACGCATTTATCGCCAGCGACAATAACACCGCCTACGTGCTCAACTGCGGTCCGGAGTGCGGATCGACGGCTGGTCCGCCCTCGGTAATGCGCTTCGACATTGCTTCGCGAAAAATAACCGGAACCGTGACGGTAGGCGGCGCCAGCGTGGGGTTGCTGAAGGGCAACAATCTCTACGTGGCGGGATATCCGGGCGGAGCCAATGGCACTTATGACCTGGTGGATATCGGCGCCATGACACGCTCCACCACCAATTCCGTGAGCATCGGAGACGGCACGCACACGACCATGGCGTTGTCGAACAACAACAAGCTCTACATCGGCGCAGTCACCTGCGTCCAACACCACCAACGGCTGCCTGTCGATCGTTGATCTGGGAACCAATGCGGCCGATCCGCCGGGCCCGCCATTGGGCCCAGTGACGTCAATGCTGTCGGTCCCGGATCGCGACGTCATGTACGTCATCGAGGGTGGAGTATTTGCAGATTTACGACACGCACTACGGGACAGTTGCAATCCACGCAGATTGCATTTCGCGGAGCGCTGTACTCCATCGTTCAAGTTGACCAGTAGGCAGGGTCCAGCGAGTGGAAAATCGGGGCAGCCATGGCGGCTGCCCTTTCCATTTGCCGCCAATTGTCAGCAGGTGAAGACTATTGCGGTTCAAGCCTGAGATGATGCTGTGCCGCCTTCTCCACCGCTTCGGGCGAGAAGGGCAGCGTGAATGTCCGGCCGTGATAATAGGCGTCCCA
The DNA here is from genome assembly GCA_963834815.1 of uncultured Acidobacteriaceae bacterium. Classification (GTDB taxonomy): domain Bacteria; phylum Acidobacteriota; class Terriglobia; order Terriglobales; family Acidobacteriaceae; genus DASRAA01. The sequence continues at coordinate 67,293 of CAWIDA010000001.1, forward strand.
TTGATCGTCAAAGTGGTCGTCGAAGATATTTCCCGACTGGCCGTTAACGATATTCAGGGTGGAGTTGTCGAGGTCCGCCAAATCGGCAGTGAAGCGCTCGGAGGGGCCAAATTGCCTGCCAGCCTGCTTCACGGTCAGGCCATCGCCGGAGAGCGGTTGCGGCCCAGGGCCGGCGGCCCGCTTGAGGATAGGGAAGTTGCTCCAGAAGGGATGTTTGATGTCAACCTGGTGGACCCGGCCCCAGGTCCACAGCTCCAGCGACTTAGGAGTCTTGGGATCCGTGACGGCAGCGTCGACCGCCGCGGTCAAGAGCTCGTCGTAGTTGGCGTAGCCCGCAGGCAGCCACTGTGGCGGCTGGCGCGATAGCACGCCCTCCAGCCAGACCGGACTCATGAACCAGCGGGTATAGTCCTTCCAGCCGTCGCCGAGTTTGGGCTTCAGCAATAACTCGTTTAACCTGCCGCGCGAGAAGTAGGCTATTGAAGGCGCCGCTAAGTTGGTGTCCATGGCGCCATCCCAGTTGCGCAATAAGTCGGCGGCGGCTTTGGCGCGGTCGGAAGCTTTTGGCGTGTGATCGACGGCGTAAACAAACCGTTCCGCACAATAGCGGTCGAGCTCAGAAACAACATCGGTTTGAATCGCCAGCATATCGGCTGGCGTATATTTCTTGGGCTTACCCAACAACTTATAGATGCGCTCGGTGCGATAGGGCGAATCCCATTCGATGCTCATCGGGTATGGGTAGCCGTCCGGCGTGATGCGTCCGTTGGCGGTGGCGAGGATGCCGGAGGGTGGATCGAACACTCGCGGCATCTGGTCATAAGGAATGAAGCCGGTCCACTCGTAGGCGTCGGTATCGCCGGGGACCGGTAGCGATCCGTCACCGGAGGCGCGAATGGGCACCAGTCCAGTAGCCTGATAGCCGATGTGTCCTTCCACGTCGGCGTACACCACGTTTTGCCCGGGAGCGCCAAAGGTGGAAAACGCTGCGCGGAAATCGTCCCAATTCTTCGCCGAGTTCAGTTGGAAGAAGGGGATGCCGTAGGAGTGGGGGTTATAGACGATCCACTGCAGGGCCAGCTTGCGAGTTTCGCCGGGGACAAAGTCGGTGATGATGGGCCCGTGGCGGGTGACGACAACATCGACATTGACCTCGGGCTTGCCTTTGACACGAATGATTTCTTTGCGGTGCTCGGGCTGCAGCCATCCTTGCGGCGTGAGGTATTGGCCCTGATCGTTGAACTTCTCGATAAAGACGTCTTCCACCGCCGGTCCCAGGTTGGTGAATCCCCAGGCAACATAGCGATTGTGCCCCACGATCACGTAAGGCACGCCCGGGAGGGTGACACCAATGACGTCAAAATCTCCGCAAACCAGGTGGGCCTCGTACCAGGTGTTAGGCAACCGCAGATCGAGGTGCATATCGTTCGAAAGGAGGGGCTTGCCGGTAGCGGTATGAGCCCCGGAGATCGCCCAGTTGTTCGATCCGGCATGAAAGCGAGATTCGGGTGATGAACTCTGTGACGGCAGCCCCAACAGAAGAGATGCGCCATGATATGCAGGCGGATGCGCGGGAGCCTTGCGGGGCGGGTGTTTGGCGCCTCTTCCGGCTGGCGCCACAGGCTCCTCCTCGTCGGGTGCAAGATCCAGTGGTAGTTCGTTTTCGAGCGACTGACCCTCGGATCCGGGCGGATGATCTCGCCAGGAAGAATTTACGAACAACTCCGCGGTGAGTTCTGGCCCGAGCTTGGCCAGAGCCTTTTCTTTCAGCAGCTCTTCCTTGTAATAGCCATGATTCAGAAACTCGGTCATGGAGAGGCCGACCAGCAGGGAGTCCTCTACAGTCCACACGTAAGGCGCGTAGATAAGGAAGCGGAATTCCAGTGGCAGGGTTTTCATGTGTCCGGCGATATAGGCATTCACGCCGTCAGCGTAGGCCTGAAATTGGGCATGTTGCGCGGGATCCATCGCGACAGCCGCTTTTTCCGCAGCCTGCCGGAGGCCGAGGATACGTTGCTCACGATCCACCCCAACGAAATCGGGACCAAGGATGACAGCCAGGTCGCCGGAGGCGTAGCGGCGTGCCATATCCATTTGCCAGAGACGTTCCTGCGCCGTGACGTAGCCTTGGGCGAAGAAGAGATCGTCGAGGTTGGAGGCGGTAATCGTGGGCACGCTCAACGAGTCACGGGTGACGATGACTGGCTGGGTGAGTCCGGCGAGCTGGATGGTGCCGTCCACTTGAGGGAGGGCGGCGCGCACGGCGCGGTAGAACCACACGTCGAATGCGAGGAAGGCGATCAGCAGCAAAGCCAGCAGGCCAATTACAACGACAAGCAGGGATTTGCTACGCGTCGCCCGGGGAGGAGTAAGAACGGTAGTGGATTCCATACGAAAGCCTGATTGTATCGGAGGCAGCGGCATAGGTGACAGGGGAGCAGGCCATGACAGTGCTATGCTGATATTCGAAATTTGCCGCGGACCCGCGCAACATGGCGAAACGAACCAGCAGCCAGAGCACGCTGCAAAAACGGGTGGACGATCAGCCGCACATTTCGCGTGAAATGGTGCGCGAAGCCGAAGCCATCTTTCACAGCCATTTGCGGCATGTCGGACTGAAGCACACCGGCCAGCGTGACACCATCCTGCGGACTTTCCTGGATACCCGCGACCACCTCTCCACGGACGAACTCTACAGGTTGGTGAAGAAACAGGATGAAGGTATCGGATTTACCACCGTATATCGCACCCTGAAACTGCTGTCGGAGTGCGGATTGGCCAGCGAAGTGGCATTCAACGATGGGGTGGCGCGCTACGAGCACCAGTACAATCGGCGCAATCACCATCATATGGTCTGCACCGAGTGCGGCAGTTCGGTGGAATTCTTCTCCAAGAACATCGAACGCATCGAGCGCGAGATCGGCCGCAAGAACAAGTACACGACCACCCGGCATACCTTTCAGATATACGGCATATGCGATCAATGCCAGAAGAAGCGCAAGCGGACGGTGGCTTGAGTGGCGCCGGTGATACCCACCGTGGCTGTAGCCGCTGCGCAGATCCGCAGTCGCAGCTTGTCTCCCGTGGAACTGACTCGCACGTGTCTCGAACGCATCGGGCGCCTCGACCCTGAGCTCAACGCCTTCATCACGGTCACGGCCGACCTCGCCCTGGAACAAGCTCGCACGGCCGAAGCGGAAATCAACGCGGGCGACTGGCGCGGGCCTCTGCACGGAATTCCAATTGCGCTCAAAGACCTGATCGATGTTGCCGGGGTGCGCACGACAGCGGCAAGTAATCAATTGCGCAATCATGTAGCGAGTAAGGACGCTGGGGTTATAACCCAATTGAAACGGGCGGGCGCGGTGATCGTGGGCAAGACCAACCTGCACGAATTCGCCTTCGGCGGCAGCGGCATGGTGAGCGCGTTTGGTCCAGTGAAGAATCCATGGGACCTCAAGCGTATTACCGGAGGGTCCTCATCGGGATCGGCCGCGGCCGTGGCGGCGGGCCTATGCGTGGCGGCGATGGGTACGGACACAGCCGGGTCGGTGCGCGATCCGGCAGCTCTCTGCGGCATCGTTGGACATCGCCCCAGCGAAGGAGTGTTTAGCACCGAGGGAATTATCCCTTTGCGGAAGTCGTTTGATGTCGCCGGGCCGATGACGCGAACGGTGGAAGATGCATGGCTGATGCTGCGCGCATTGGCAGCGAATGGAAGCCAGTTCAGCGCGGCTGAGCTTGACCTTGAGGTTGGACATGTCGCCGTGGGCGTTGCGCGCGAAGGTTTTTTTGATGGCCTGGAAGCAGAAGTGTCGAGGTGCGTCGAAGCAGCTTTGGCGGTGATTCGCTCGCTGGTGCGGTCGATGGGCGACGTGAAACTGGAGTTGGGCGTGAAGTGGACCAGCTTCGACGCGGAGATCCTCGAATACCATCACAAGATGCTGGCTGATACACCGGAGTTGTACCAGCCAGGAACACTGGAACGGCTACGCGCCTGCGCGGCGATTCCGCGGGAGGAATTTGCCCAGGCGGTGAGCGAGCTTGCGACCTCCCGACGGCGGGCGGAAGAGCTTTTCGCGACGGTTGACGTGGTGGTGACGCCAACCGTACTGGTTGCAGCTCCTACGATCGCTGACTTGGACGCGATGACCTCCGTCGACTTGCGCGCCTTCGAGGTGCAGAAGTTGCTGCACAACACAGCTCCCTTCAGCTTGCTCTTTTGGCCGTCGGTTTCGGTGCCCTGCGGATTTACCAGCAAGGGCCTGCCGGTGGGAATGCAAATTTCGTCGCGGCCGGGAGCCGACGATTTGGCATTGCGCGTGGCACGCGCCTACGAGCAAGCAACCGACTGGCATAAGCGTGCGCCAGCGATTGCGGCCTAGAAGCCTAGAAAAACAGGCTCGGGCTGCAATTGGATGCCGAACTCTGCACGCACTCGCGACTGAATCTCGTCCTTCAGCGCCACGATCTCAGCCGCTGTGGCGCCCCCGCGATTGACGATGGCGAGCGTGTGGCGGCGGGAAATTCCGGCCGCGCTCCGGCTGTAGCCCCTGGCGAAGCCGGCATGCTCTACCAGCCAGGCTGCGGGAAGCTTGCGAAATGCCCCGGTCGCGGGATAGCTCGGCAAAACGAGGCCGCGCGGTCGCAACGCGGCATCGAGCTCCTCAAATTGGCGCTGAGGAACGAGGGGATTCTTGAAGAACGATCCGGCGCTGCGGGCATCGTCGTCGCCGGGAACGATGAGCATCGCCTTGCGAAGGCGAATCTCGCGCACGGCATTTCGAACTTCCAGCAGAGTCGGCTCACCCGTAACCTCCGCGAAAGCCTTCTGCAAGTCGGCGTAGCGGATGGCTGCCTTCCCGCCTCGCCGGAGCGAAAACGTCACCCTGAGAATGATGTAGCGGTCACGCTCGGAGGTATTGAACACGCTGCTGCGATAGCCGAAGCCGCAGTCGGCGTTAGTGAAGATGGTTAGCTGCAATGTCTGCCGGTCGAAGGCTTCGACCTCGTGGATCGTCTCTGACACTTCCTGTCCGTAGGCGCCGACGTTTTGTACCGGAGTGCCGCCGACCGAACCGGGAATTCCGCTCAAACACTCGATGCCCGCACAGTTCTCCTCAACTGCGCGCGCGACGAAGTCGTCCCATGGTTCACCGGAGGCAACGCTAAAGGTCACGTCGTTGCCTGCCGCGGTTCGAACTACGCCGCGCAAGGCGATCTTCAGGACTAAACCGTCGAATCCACGGTCAGAAACCAGCAGATTGCTGCCGCCGCCCAAGACGAACAGGGGAAGACCGTGCGATTGCGCGTGCTGCACCGCCTCGCGAACGTCGCTGTCGCTATGGGCTTCGGCGAAGTAGCGGGCCGGTCCTCCCACGCCGAGCGTGGTGAGCGGAGCCAGCGGCACCTGTTCGCGTACAAGCATGAGCGTAGAGCCAATATAAACGGTGGCTAACAATGAGGGTGCGAAAGGAGCAGCCTACGTATCTGGCGCGAATTATACGGCGCCGTTCGACTACGAATAGCTGTTGCCTGGCGTACCTCTGGAACGCTCCGCTGTGGGGTGCTTCCTTTCGGGTGCGGTATGCATCAGAATGGAGGTATTCATTTCGTTTCGAAGAGGAGCCAGGATGTATCCAGAGATTCTCATTGTTCCCATGCGCGAAGAATTGACGCGAGCGGGTGCGCAGGAATTGCGCACAGCGGCCGAGGTTGACGCCGCGCTGGCGGAAAGCGACGGTACCGCCTTGGTCGTGGTGAATTCGGTATGCGGATGTGCGGCAGGGAAGATGCGTCCGGGCGTACGCCTGGCTTTGCAGAGCGCGACTCGTCCCGACCGGGTGTACACCGTGTTTGCCGGACAGGACCGCGAGGCTACCGAGCGGGCGCGCCAGCACTTTGGAGCCTATCCGCCGTCGTCGCCGAGCTTGGCGTTGTTCCGTGGCGGGAAGTTGGTCCACTTTGTCCCGCGCAGCGAAATCGAAAGCCGCACAGCGCAGGACATCGCACAGGGATTGACAAGCGCGTTCGAGCAGCATTGCGGTAAGTCACTGGCTGCGGGAGACTAGGGCACGGGGTCAAGATTGGCTGTGACCGGCCCACTTCGAAGGATTCAGCCCTCGGCTATAGCGAAGCTGGCCTTCGCGCTGCCGTTAATCCTATGTGGAGCGTTGGCGTTCGCGCAGGGCCAATCGTCAGCAAACAGCGTGGCAACGAAGGATTCCTTAGTGACGATGCATGCCAAAGGAACGTTCGATGTAAAAGTCGCCCCGGTCGCCGAGGACAAGGCCGAAGGCTCAACGCTGGGCCGATATTCGCTCGACAAGCAGTACCACGGTGACCTCGAAGCTACTGCGAAGGGCGAGATGCTGACGGCCGGTTCCGATGTGAAGGGTTCCGGCGCCTATGTGGCCGTGGAACGCGTCACCGGAACACTGAATGGGCGCAAGGGCTCGTTTGTTCTCGTGCACAAGGGAACCATGGGCCACGGCTCGATGCAGTTGTCGGTTACGGTAGTTCCGGACTCGGGTACCGATCGGCTCACGGGGCTCACAGGATCGCTGAACATTGTCATAGCCGACGGCAAGCACTCGTACGACTTCGACTACACCATTCCTGATGCGCGTTAGCGCACTCTATTTCACGACGCCCTTGAAAGCTTTGATCACGATGTCATTGGGCTGATTGCCGACCGGGATGACGGTTACCAGCGCGCGGGCGGCGCTGATCTTGGAGTTGTCGCGAGTCTTCACCGTCCGTACAACGGCAACGTCGCCCGACTTCGTGTCAACCACCAGCAGATGCTCCTCGTTAGGCGTGAGAGCCAAACCGTCAGGATTGCTCCCCACTGGAACTGAACCGATTACACGGCCTTCATCAATGGCATAGACGCTGATATTGTTCGATCCAAAGTTACTTACGTACAGCAGAGAATTGTCGGAGGTCACGACGCCGCGAACCGGATTGCTGCCGATGAGGTAGCTCCCGCTGACCTCGTTGGTATAAGCCTCGACGATGGAGAAGCTGTTGGCGTCGAAGTCGCTCACGAAGATCTCGCCACCATCAGGCTTCAACGCCATATGGATCGGCAGTCTACCGATATCGAGCAAGGCCAGCACCTGATCGGTCTTGAGATCGATGGAGGCCAACTGGTTTGATCCTGGGCAAGCGACGAACACCTTGCCGTTGTCGGGGAGAATCACCAGATCTTGCGGCTGCGCGCAGACGGGAATCGTGCTACGTATCGCGAGCCTTTGCGTATTGATGAGCGAAACCGTGTTATCGGAGCGATTGCTGACGGCAACCACACCGCCATCCGGCGAAACCTTGGCCAGTCCCGGTGCGTTGCCAACCGGAATGGTCGCGATCACTGCGCGTTTGTCCAGATCGATGACCGAGACATTCGACGATCCCGAGTTCGCAACATAGGCGCGCTCGCCGTCCGACGTGACCGAAACGAAGTAAGGGGCACGGTGGACGCCGATAGTGGCTACCACTTCATTACGCTCGGCGTCGATGATCGAAATGTTGTTCGACTCTGTGTTGGCGACGTAGATCTCGTTGCGCGCCGGATTTGCCGCCAGGCCGGTGGGATTCTTGCCTACGGCAATTGTCTTGATATTTCGCAACGCGAGCGTGTCGATTACACTGACCGAATCGCTCTGGCCGTTACTGACGTAGGCGTATTCGTGATAAGCGGGATCGATGTCCGGACGCTGCCGGCAGGCGGTGAGCAGCAGCGCGAACGCCAGCACCGACGGAATTACGAAAAGGTTGCAGAGGTCAGGCCGCAACCTCAGCTTTGAGGACATCAGTCGGCGGCCGTGCCGAGGTTGCGGTGCACCACGGCCTCGGCGGCGGAATCGGCGACAGTGCGGTCCAATACCCTGGCAATCTGTCGCACCTCGACCATAAGATCGTCGAACTGGTCGGGGTACAGCGACTGGTTCCCGTCGCTGAGCGCATGGTCGGGATCGGGATGGACTTCGATGATGAGTCCATCGGCGCCCACGGCCACTGCGGCTCGTGACAGCGGGATGACTTTGTTGCGCTTTCCCGTCCCATGACTGGGATCCACGATGATGGGAAGGTGGCTGAGGCGTTGCACCGCTGGAACAATGCTAAGGTCGAGCGTATTGCGAGTGTGGTCGGCGAAAGTACGCACTCCGCGCTCACACAGAATGACGTTGTAGTTGCCCTCGCTCATGATGTACTCGGCGGCCATGAGGAATTCTTCCAGCGTGGCCGACATGCCGCGCTTCAGCAGCACCGGCTTGCGGGCGCGTCCGGCGGCCTTGAGCAGCGAGAAATTCTGCATGTTGCGCGCCCCGATCTGGATGACGTCGCCGTAACTGTCAACCAGCGCGAGCGATTCGTGATCCACGGCCTCGGTAACGATCAGCAGCCCAAAGCGCTCGCGGACTTCCGCCATGATTTGCAGGCCGAGTTCGCCCAGACCCTGGAAGGCATACGGGGAAGTGCGGGGCTTGTAGGCGCCACCGCGGAAGAAGCGCGCGCCCGCCTTAGCGACACGTTCGGCAGCCGCGAACGCCTGATCGTGCGATTCGATGCCGCAAGGGCCGGCAATGACCGCGACCTCACTGCCCCCGATGGCGGCATCCGAATTGGGGAAGCGAATGACCGTATTTTCTTCCTTAAGCTCGCGGCTGACGAGCTTATAAGGCTTGCTTACGCGGATCACTTCCTGTACACCATCGAGCGCTTCGAAGGTGCCGGTTTCCAGCTCTCCGCGGTTGCCGGTGATGCCTACGGCGGTTCGCGTAGCCCCGGGCATGGCGTGGGAGCGAAGTCCGAGACTCTCGATTTTCTGGCAAACGGCGCGCACCTGATCTTCCGATGCGTTGGCCTTCATAACGACAAGCATAACCAACCCCTTGTGACTCATTAGTGTATCGTTCGCGCGCTCAGGGAGCAATGAAAACAGGGTGAGTGAGGCGTGCGCCTCCGGCCGGTTGGCAGTCGGCAAGTGTTGAGGGAAGGGTAGAATCGAGCAGCCATGGCGGAGAAATCCGGAGCAATCGAGAAGGACATACTCAAGCTGCTGCCCGCGCCGGCAAAGCCTCCGAAGCTGACAGCGCGGCGAATCGGCATCCACACCTCGACCGCGGGAGGAGTACAGAACGCTGCCGAGCGAGCCTACCGTTTGGGTTGCAATGCGCTGCAGATTTTTTCCTCCAGCCCGCGACAATGGAAGCCGTATGAAATTGCGCCCAAACAGCAGAGGGAGATGATTCGCCTGCGAGCGAAATATGACCTCCGGCCGCTGGCGATCCATGCCAACTATTTGGTGAACCTCGCGGGAGGAAATCCGGGTTTTCATGCCAAGTCGATTGCTGCGTTTCGCGGCGAGGTAGAGCGCGCACTGGCGCTACAGGCCGATTACCTGGTACTGCACCCGGGATCGTTCCGCGGTGGCAGCCGCGAAGAAGGCCTGCAGAGGGTGGCGCTCGCCATCGAACAGGCGGCCGACGGCCTCGATCTGCAGGCAGGGGACCTGCGCATCCTGATCGAGAACACCGCCGGATCAGAGTTCTCGCTGGGCGGGAATTTTGAACAGGTTGCAGAATTGCTTTACCTACTGCGCAACTTTGTGCCTTGCGGAGCCTGCATCGATACCTGCCACACCCACGTCTCGGGCTACGACATCGTAAGCGCCGAGGGGTATGACGAAACGCTCGATCAACTGGAGCGCACGGTTGGCCTGAAGAACGTGTGCGTGTGGCACTGCAACGACGCCAAAGCCGCGCGCGGATCGAAGCTCGATCGCCATCAGCACATCGGGAAGGGAGCGATCGGGTCGGGACTGTTCCGCCGCATGCTCAACGATAAGCGCTTGGCGGATGCGGCGTTCATTGCGGAGACGCCCATCGACGAACCGCTGGACGATTTGACCAACGTGAACGCGCTCAAACGCCTGGCAAAAGCTGAGAAGGCGACAAGCAGTGAGCGCAGACCGCGCAGCACGAAGGCGCGATAGAGGCAACCGACCAAAGACAAAGGGCTGGCTCGGCCAGCCCTGCCCTTGATTAGACAATTAGAGCCGCGCTCCGCCACCCACTGGCAAGACTTCACCCGTGATCCAAGCCGAGTCGTCGGAGGCCAGAAATACCGCAACCTTGGCAATGTCGTCCGGCGCTCCCACGCGTCCCAGTGGAGTGCGCGCCAGCGCCATCTCTTTAAACTCGCCTTCGGAGGTGCCGGCCGCTCGTGTGCCTTCTGTCTCCACCAGTCCCGGAGCCAGTGAATTCACGCGAATGTTGCGCGGACCCAGTTCCTGCGCCAGCGAGCGCGTGATCACATCGACCGCACCCTTGGTGGCGCTGTATAGCGACCCGGTCGGAGGAGGCGTCAACGAGGCCACGGAACTCAGGTTGATGATCGATCCTCCGTTGCCGTTCATTCCTTTAAGCGCCGCCTGCGTGCTCAGGACCGTTCCCAACACATTCAGGTCAAACATGCGCCGATAGCTCTCCTCGGTTATCTGGTCAATGGGAGCGAATTCGTATACGCCCGCGTTGTTGACCAGGATGTCCACCGTCCCGAACGCCTTCTTGGTCTCGGCGAACAGGCGGTCCACGTCAGCCTGCTTGGAAACATCGGCCTGTACGGCGATCGCCTTGCCGCCGGACTGCTTGATCTCCGCCGTAATCCGCTCGGCGTCTTCTTTGGCGCGAGCGTAGTTGACTACGACGTTGGCCCCTTCCTGGGCGAACGCCTTAGCGATTCCAGCGCCGATACCCTTCGAAGCTCCCGTAATAACCGCTGTCTTGCCTGCCAGTTTCCCCATGGTAAGTCTCCTTCTCAAAATCGCAATCTCGAATCGTCACTTCGACGTTTCGATGACTATCGAATTGATGTGGAAGGGCCCGGAAAAGATTCATGCCCGCTTTAAAAATTCAGAGAGTCGTCAGTTTCGCCAGGTAGGAATGCCACACTTCCCGCCGGAATGTGGGGTACGCGAACTTGCCCTCGCGGCCAATTGAGATCAGCCCCGCCGACTCTAACTCCTTGAGATGGTGCGACAACGTAGCGGCACTGATGGGAAACGCTTCGCGCAGTTCCATGCAGGTGCACTCCTGGCTGGCGGCAATCGTCTGCAGGATCTCGTAGCGACGGGGATCGGACAGCGCCTTGCTGATCGCGCGAAACTCTCGCCCACTCAGTTCCTTCACGTCCTCGAGTTGTTTTTTACCGACCATTCACGCATTAGACGCGGATTTCGCCTGCAAAGTATCGGATGCGGCAATCTGCAATCTGCCTCGTCTCTATTCAACGGGATTCCCAATGTAAAATCAAAATTTGCCTGTCTGTCATCAAAAGAACACACATATGGCCGAGTCTAGAACCGAACATCCCGAAACAGCCTACTCTGCGACCCAGGTAGAAGGCGCGCGTCCCGAGCGCTATGAACCGCAGGTCATCGAGCAGAGGTGGTCCGAACGCTGGGCGCAGCAGCCTGAGCTCTATCGCGCCGAGCCGCCGGCCAGCACACGGAAGAAGTATTACGTCCTCGAGATGCTGCCGTATCCCTCGGGCGCGTTACACATGGGTCACGTGCGCAACTACGCCATTGGCGACGCGCTGGCGCGTTACATGTGGATGCAGGGTTACAACGTGCTTCATCCCATGGGCTGGGACGCCTTCGGGCTGCCGGCGGAGAACGCGGCGATCAAGAACGACACGCCTCCAAAGGAATGGACGCTGCACAACATCGCCAACATGAAGGCGCAGATGAAGCGTCTGGGCTTCGCCTACGACTGGTCAACCGAGTTGGCCACGTGCTTGCCCGAGTATTACCGCTGGAACCAGTGGTTCTTCCTGAAGCTTTATGAGAAAGGGTTGGCATACCGCAAGAGCGCCAAGGTGAACTGGTGTCCGGAGTGCGCCACTGTGCTGGCCAACGAGCAGGTACTGGCCAACAGTTGCTGCTGGCGCCACGAGGACACGCTGGTGGAACAGCGCGAGTTGGAACAGTGGTTCCTGCGCATCATCGATTACGCCGATGAATTGTTGCAAGGCCTGGACTCGCTTCCGGGATGGCCGGACCGGGTCACCGTGCAGCAGCGGCACTGGATTGGGCGGAGCGAAGGCACCCTGGTAGATTTCAAGCTCGATGGTCCAGCAGGCCCGGCGGGCGAAAAGATTACCGTGTTCACCACCCGCGTGGACACGATCTTTGGCGCGACTTCATTGCAGTTGGCGCCCGAGCATCCGCTGGTCGCGGACTTGGTCGCCGAGAACCCGGACTTGCTCGGCAAGGTCGAAGAGATGCTCGCCGAGCAGCGCAAGGCAAAAGAGAAGGGTGACGTCGGTGCTATCGAGAAGCACGGAGTATTTACCGGGCGCTACGCGCTGAATCCCTACAATGACGAGAAAGTTCCGATCTGGGTGGCGAACTATGTGCTGATGGATTACGGCACCGGCGCGATCATGTCGGTTCCAGCGCACGACGAGCGCGACTACGAGTTCGCAAAGAAATACGAGCTCGACATTCGCGTGGTGATTCTGCCGCGGCGCGAAGGCGATGCCGCCGATGGCGATCCCAGCAACCCGCTGCTGCCGTTTACAGACACCAACAGCCTGCTGATCAACTCGGGCGAGTTCAGCGGTCTGCCTAACGACGAAGCGATTGCCAAGATGTCGAAGTATGCGGAGGAGCACGGCTTCGGCAAGGCGACTGTGACCTTCAAACTGCGCGACTGGGGCATCAGCCGTCAGCGTTATTGGGGCACGCCGATTCCCATGGTGTATTGCGCGACGGACGGCGTGGTCCCTGTGCCGGAGAACAGTCTGCCGGTGGTGCTGCCCGACAACGTGAAGGTAACCCTGGCGGGCGGCTCGCCATTGGGCGCGGTGCCAGACTTCGTCAACACTACGTGTCCCAAGTGTGGCGGGCCCGCGCGCCGCGATACCGACACCATGGACACGTTTGTCGATTCGTCCTGGTACTTCTACCGCTACACGAGTCCGTCAGTCGATACGGCGCCATTCGACGTAAACGCCGTGGCGTACTGGTTTCCCATCGACCAATACATCGGCGGGGCCGAGCATGCCATCCTGCACCTGATTTATTCGCGCTTCTGGACGAAGTTCATGCGCGATATCGGGCTGGTGAGAAATTCGGAGCCGACCGACCGCCTGTTCACGCAGGGTATGGTCATCAAAGGCGGCGCCAAGATGTCCAAGAGCTTGGGCAACGTGGTCTCGCCCGACGACATGGTGGCCAAGTACGGCGCCGATTCGACGCGCATGTACACGCTGTTCGCCGCGCCTCCCGACCGCGATCTCGACTGGCAGGACGCGGGCGTCGAGGGCGTGAGCCGCTTTTTGTCGCGCGTGTACCGCTATGTGATGCGCAACGCACCGTCCAGTAGGAACAGCAACGGGGATGTCATCCTGAGCGAAGGCTCGCGTTCTTCGCGAGCCGAAGTCGAAGGACCTGCTGTATCTTCCGAAAGCGGGGTTCTTTCACCTGGCGCCCGCAAAATCCAGCGCAAGCTGCATCAGACCGTGCGCCGCATTACCGAGGATTTCGGCGGACGGTGGCACTTCAACACCTCCATTGCCGCCATCATGGAACTGGTGAACGAGCTCTACGCCTACGAAGAGAGCGTACAGCGCCGCGCTGAACCACCCGCTCCCGCCCCGCTGATGGCCGACGTGCAACGCAAGCTGGTACTGATGCTGGCTCCGTTTGCGCCGTATCTCTCAGCCGAGTTGTGGGAGACGCTGGGGGAGAGCTCGAACCTGCTGCGCGAAGCTTGGCCGCAGTACGATCCAGCGCTGGCGAAGGAAGACGAGCTCGAGATGGCCGTGCAGGTGAACGGCAAAATCCGCAGCCGCATTACCGTGCGCGCCGACGCGGAAGAGGCCGAAATTCGCGAGAAGGCGCTGGCGGACGAAAAGGTCAAAGCCGCAATCGACAGCAAAGAAATCGTGAAGGTGTTGGTGGTGAAGGGACGGCTGGTGAATATCGTCGTGAAGTAGCGCGCGCGTCGGCCATTCGACAGCGCTTTTTTGGATGGCTTGGATACCGGACCCATCATGGCTGAGCGTTTCGATGCTATTCAGGATCGCGAAAAAGGCTTACACCGGGGACTAACGTCGGCGCAGCTAAGCATGATTGCTATCGGCGGCGCAATTGGCACCGGACTCTTTCTGGGCAGCAGTATTGCGATCGGCTTTGCCGGACCCTCGGTAATTCTTAGTTACGCCATAGGCGCACTTGTTGCTCTCTTGCTTATGGGTTGCCTCGCGGAAATGACGGTCGCACATCCGACCTCCGGCTCATTCGGATCGTGGGCGGAGTTCTACGTCGGACCGCTGGCCGGATTTCTGGTCCGCTACGCCTACTGGTCCGCTATCGTCTTTGCCGTCGGCACCGAAGTGACCGCCGTTGCGGTTTACATGCGCTACTGGTTTCCAGCAGTACCAGGCTGGCTTTGGATCGTCGGGTTCTCGTCGATCCTCATCGCTGTGAACCTGTTCAACGTGAAAGTATTTGGCGTGGTGGAGTACTCACTGTCGACCCTGAAAGTGACGGCAATCGTTGTGTTCATCCTGTTGGGGGGCTGGCTGGTCACGGGTACTGGCTTTTCCAACTACACGGCGCACGGCGGATTCTTTCCGAACCGCGCCTGGGGCATGTGGGTGGCGGTGATTGTCTCGATCTTCAGTTACTTGAGCATTGAGATGATCGCGGTTGCGGCAGGTGAAGCCAAAGATCCCCAGCAGGCCATCACGAAGGCTTTCCGCTCTACCGTTGCGCGCCTTGTGATCTTCTATCTGCTGACGCTAGTCATCATTCTCGCGCTGGTTCCCTGGACGGAATCAGGAAAGGGTGAGAGCCCGTTTGTAACCGTGATGGCGCGTTCGCACGTGCCCTTTGCCGCGAGCCTGGTGAACTTTGTGATTCTGGTCGCAGCGCTTTCCGCCATGAACAGTCAGTTGTACATCACAACGCGAATGATGTTCAGCCTGGCGCGCGCGGGTCATGCTCCGCGGCGATTGGGGGAACTGAGCACCCGCGGAGCACCCGTTTCGGCGTTGCTGCTGTCGTCGATTGGTATCGCGCTCGCGACGGTGCTGAGCATACTGTTTCCGAAGACCGCCTTTACGCTGATGATGGCGATTTCCATGTTCGGGGCCATGTTCACCTGGCTGATGATTTTTGTTACCCATTTGTATTTCCGCCGCGTGCACGCCGGCGATGCAAGCGCTTTCCGCATGTGGGGCTACCCGTACTCCACCCTGCTTGGCGCTGGGCTGATCGCGGCAATCCTGCTGAGTACGGCTTTTACCGCCGAGTTCCGAATGACTCTGGTTTATGGGTTGCCCGTGCTAGCTCTGTTCTGTGCCGCATGGGGGCTGCGGAAGCAGTCGGTCAGAGTACCCGCAGACCATTGACCTGGGCCGATGCGGATCCGAATGCGGGCGTCACAAAGCGGTAGAATGCGAAGTGCCTATGTCGGTTGAAGACAGAGTAACGCTGCGCGCTTCGGCAGCTCAGCACCGCTGTTCCCGGAGCTTCGAAACTTCGTGGGCGGAGAGTTCGTGCGCGGCGGCAGATTCTTCGACGATTTGAATCCCGCCGACGGAACGACAATCGCGCGCGTGTCGGAAGCAGGCTCGAACATTGTCGATGCCGCTATCAACGCTGCCCACCAGGCACTTCGTGGTGAATGGGGGAACGCTGGAGTGCGGCAGCGTGCGGCCCTCCTTTATAAGATCGCGGACAGCATCGAGGCCCGTTTCGACGAGTTTGTGCAGGCTGAATCGGCTGACACGGGAAAGCCCGTCGCACTCGCCTCGCGCCTTGACGTACCGCGTGCCGCCGCAAACTTCAGGGTATTCGCTGATCTAATTAAGTCGGCCCCGCTGGAAGCATTCGAAACCGAAAGTCCAGATGGCAAGCACGCGCTGAATTATGCCGTACGCAAGCCAGTCGGCGTCGTAGGTATCGTCACGCCGTGGAACCTTCCGCTCTTGCTCATGACGTGGAAGGTCGCACCTGCGTTGGCCTGCGGCAACGCCGTCGTGGTGAAGCCGTCGGAGGAGACTCCCGCCAGCGCCAGCTTGTTGGCCGAAGTGATGCGCGATGCCGGCGTGCCCAACGGCGTCTTCAACCTTGTGCATGGATTTGGAGAGGGTTCGACTGGTGAATATCTAGTGAGTCACCCGGAAATCAATGCTGTCACGTTCACCGGCGAGTCACGCACCGGTGCTGCCATCATGAAAGCGTGCGCTGCAGGCGTGAAGCCGGTCTCGTTCGAACTCGGCGGCAAGAATGCGGCTATCGTATTCGGTGACTGCGAGCGCGACGAAACCATTCAGCAGATGAGCGACGCCGTCTTCCTGAACACGGGGCAGGTCTGCCTGTGCGCGGAGAGAGTCTATGTCGAGCGGCCAATTTTCGACTGGTTCGTTTCTGCCATGAAGCAAAAAGCCGAAAGCCTGCACATTGGCTGGCCCTCAGATACCGCGACCAACCTCGGCCCGCTCATCTCCGCCGCTCATCGGGAAAAGGTGCTATCGTACTTCCGCCAGGCGCGAGAGTCGGGCGCCAGCATTGTGACTGGCGGCGGAGTTCCGGTGTTTGGCGATGCCCGCGACAACGGCTTTTACGTGCAGCCAACGATCATGACCGGCCTGCGTGAGTCGTCTAGTTGCGTTAAGGAGGAGATTTTCGGGCCGGTGTGTCATATCGCTCCATTCGACTCGGAGGAAGAAGCCATTGCCATGGCGAATGACACGGAGTACGGTCTGGCATCGTCGATCTGGACCAGCAACTTAAAGCGCGCCCATCGGGTGGCGCGCCAGATGAAAACGGGGATCACGTGGGTGAACTGCTGGTTCTTACGTGACCTGCGCACGCCGTTCGGAGGAGTGGGACTTTCCGGTATTGGCCGTGAAGGCGGTATCCATTCACTGAACTTCTATTCCGAGCTTAACAACATCTGTATTCGACTCTGACATCGTAGGAGAGACGATGCAACCGGGCAGTGCAATGAAAGCGACCGTGGTGGAGGGAAAAGCGACGCCACGCGGGCGATTTCCACACATTAAGCGCGCCGGGGATTTTTTGTTCGTCTCGGGAACGAGCGCACGCCGTCCTGACAATTCTATCGCTGGAGCCGAGGTGGACGAGTTTGGCACGGCGCACCTCGATATCCGTAGGCAAACCCGCGCGGTGATCGACAATGTGCGCGACATTCTAGCTAGTTTCGGAGCAGATTTGAGTGACATCGCGGAGATATCAACGTTTCTCGTCAACATGAATGACTTCGCGGGATACAACGAGGCTTATGCAGAGTACTTCGATCAGCAGGGCCCGGCGCGAACCACGGTCGCCGTGCATCAGTTGCCACATCCGCACCTGTTGATTGAAATGAAGGCAGTCGCTTACAAGCCCATCGATCGAGACAATAGAAGAGAGGAGTAAGGATGGCCTCCATCACTTCCTTGAAAGCCTTCAACCTGCAAGGCTGGATAAACGAAAACCGAGACAAGTTGAAGCCTCCCGTGGGCAACGCGCAGGTATGGGAAGACGGGGAGTTTATGGTTACCGTAGTCGGTGGCCCGAACCAGCGCCGCGACTATCACGACGATCCCACGGAAGAGTTCTTCTATCAATTGAAAGGTGACATCGTTCTACGCATCATCGAAGAGCCAGGCAAGCCTCCGAAGGACATACCCATTAAGGAAGGCGAGGTCTTCCTTCTTCCGAAGCATGTTCGCCATTCGCCGCAGCGCCAGGCAGAAACCATCGGCCTTGTGATCGAGATGCCGAGACCGGAGGGTACGCTGGATGCCTTCGAGTGGTACTGCCCGAACTGTCACAACCTGGTGCATCGAGCGGAGGTGAAGCTCAAGAGCATTGTGCGCGATCTTCCTCCTATTTTCGAGAAGTTCTACGGCAGCGAGGAAGCGCGCCGTTGCAAGAACTGCGGCACCGTTCACCCCGGAAGAACATAAGCATGCAAACCATCGACATCCACGCGCACTTTTTCCCGGAATCATGGCCCGACCTCGCAGTTCGCTTCGGCTCACCTGACTGGCCATGGATCAGGCACCTCGGCGACGGGAAAGCGATGATCATGCTGGGAAACCGCGAGTTTCGTCGCATTAAACAAGTATGCTGGGACCCGACGCTCCGATTGGAGGACCTTGACCGTCGGAGAGTGGACCTGCAGGTGATCTCCGCAACGCCGGTGCTGTTTTCGTACGACCGGCCTGCTGAGCAGGCGCTGGAAGTCGCGCGCATCTTCAACGATGCTGCGCTGGAAATGTGCAGTCATGCAAATGGCCGCCTCAAGTCGCTTTGTCAGGTGCCTTTGCAGGACATCGATGCCTCATGCGCCGAGGTAAGCCGATGCATGCATGCGGGACACATTGGTGTGCAGATCGGTAACCATGTGGGCCCGAAGAACCTCGACGATCCAGGCATCATTACGTTCTTGCACCACTGTGCTGACATCGGTGCGCCGGTGCTAGTACATCCCTGGGACATGATGGCCAGAGACCGCATGCCCAACTACATGATGCCTTGGACTGTTGCCATGCCGGCGGAGACTCAGCTCGCAATTTCGGCGCTCATCCTCAGCGGCGCCTTCGACCGCCTGCCGAGAAGTCTGCGCATTTGCTTCGCTCATGGCGGCGGAAGTTTCGCGTATCTGTTCGGCCGAATGCAGAACGCCTGGGAGCATCAACCATTGTGCAGGGGAGCGGCCCAGTTCCCGCCTGCCCAATATCTCGATCGCTTCTCTGTCGATTCGGCCATTTTCGACCAGCGCTCCTTGAAGCTTCTTGTCGATGTCATGGGCGAAGGCCACGTGATGCTGGGCTCTGACTATCCTTATCCTCTAGGTGAGGAGCACATTGGCGAGTTGATACGAAAGAGCCAGTTCTCGGCGGGAGTGAAACAGAAGATGCTGGCCGGCAATGCCGCCGAATTCTTTGGTCTGGACACGATGGGCCAGGAGAAGGCTGGTTCCGCGCGCCAGGACGCAGCCATTGCCTCCGGTTGTCCTTTCGGCCCGGTGGCCGACCGCGATGAAGGTGCTGCGCAGCATTCTTCAGAGCCTTTGTTGAATTACGACTCGTACCTTCGAGTTGCAGATTTGCTGAAGTTGCAGAATCAGCTCTCCTCGCCTCCCACACACGATGAACTTCTGTTCATCATCACCCATCAGACCTACGAATTGTGGTTTAAGGAACTGTTGCACGATCTCGACGCGGTGGTCGAAAGCCTCGCACGAGTAGCTTCGCGGCAATGGCGCGATCAGGTATATGAGGCAGCACGCCTCTTGCGCCGCTGTACTGAGATTATGCGGGTGCTGGTGACACAGTTCACAATTCTCGAAACTATGCTGCCAACTCACTTCATGGCATTCCGGGGAAAACTGGAGCCGGCCAGCGGCTTCCAGTCGGAGCAGTTTCGCGAGATCGAATTCCTCTGCGGCCTGAAGGACGAGAAGCTCCTGCGCCAGCATGCGGACGATCCCGAAGCCCATGCCCGCCTGGAGCAAAGACTGCATTCGCCGTCGCTGCATGATGTCTTCTTTGACGCGCTTGCCACGATTGGCAAGATGCCAGAAAAACCGGGCAGTCCAACGGAACAGGACCGCTTCCAGCAACGTGCCGAGGCGGTACGCAACGTTTACGAAGACGAACACCATTACCGCGACTGGATCGACCTTTGCGAGCGGCTGACGGAGTTCGACGAGCTAATGGTGGCCTGGCGACTGCGTCACATTCAGGTGGTGGAGCGCATCATCGGCGCGCGGCGCGGCACCGGCGGCAGCGAGGGCGCATCCTACTTGCGTACTACGTTAGGCAAGCGCTTGTTTCCAGAACTATGGGAAGCGCGTACCATGCTTCACCAGCCCGAGACGAATCCCACCGTGGCATGAAACCTGAGCGTGACAACATTACTCTTATCGGCTCCGGACTGACCGGTCCGTTGCTCGCTATTTCGCTCGCACAGCGCGGATTCCCGGTCCAGCTTTACGAGCGCCGGCCTGATATGCGTCGTGTGCGAATCAGCGCCGGGCGCTCCATCAACCTGGCACTTTCCACACGTGGCATCCACGCGCTTCGTGAGGCAGGCTTGTGGGGCGAAATCGAGCACATTCTCATCCCTATGCGCGGACGTATGATGCACTCCGCTGCTGGCGAGTTGACGTTCATGCCCTATGGCAAAGATGAGACCGAGTTCATCAACTCCGTGTCGCGCGCCGAGCTGAACATCTCGCTGATGAATGCCGCGGAGAAGGCCAGTGTTAGCATTCTTTTCAATGAACGCTGTACCGGTTTCGATCTCCGCAGCGGCGCAGTTCATCTACGGAATGAGGACACGGGAACTGAGTCGGTTGTCGATTCCGAAGTTGTAATTGGGACCGACGGCGCCACTTCTGCGGTTCGCTCTGAGATGCTCAAACTGCCGCGCTTCAACTTTTCCCAGCAGTACCTCGATTATGGTTATAAAGAGATGACCATTCCACCCGGGACCGACGGCCGCCACGTTTTCGAAACGCATGCACTTCACATCTGGCCCCGTGGCACCTTCATGCTGATCGCGCTGCCGAACATTGACGGCACTTTCGGATGCATTCTGTTCCTCCCTTTCGAGGGTGGCGACATCAGTTTTGAAGCGCTCGATACCGAAGCGAAGGTACTGTCGTTCTTTGAAGCGCAGTTTCCCGATGCGCTTCGGCTCATGCCGGCACTGGTGGAGAATTATTTCGGGAATCCAACAGGCGCCATGGTGACAGTTAAATGCTCGCCCTGGCACGCCGGTGGCAAAGCATTGCTGTTGGGCGACGCAGCGCACGCGATTGTGCCTTTCTTTGGCCAGGGAATGAACTGTGCCTTTGAGGATTGCACCTATTTCCTGGAGTCGCTGGATCGCTACGGCTCTGACTGGCCCGTGCTCTTCTCAGCATTCGAGAAGGGGCGGAAGGCCGACACCGATGCCATTGCCGATCTCGCAATTGAGAACTTCGTCGAGATGCGCGGCCGCGTTGCCGACCCGCGATTCCTGTTCAAGAAGAAAGTTGAGCTTGAACTCGAGAAGAAGTATCCCGGCCGCTTTGTGCCCAAGTATGCAATGGTAACTTTTCACCGGACGCCTTACTCTGTCGCGGCGCAGCGGGGAGCCGTTCAAGACCGCATGCTAGGCGAGCTTTGCGATTCAGTGCAGCGGCTGGAGGACATCGATTGGGCAAGGGCCGACGTCCTAGTGCGGCAGGAGTTGACTCCGCTGCCAGGAGCTTAGATGGCAGTGATCACGTTCGACACCTCCGCCAGCTTTGCCGTAAAGATGGACGCGCGCGATCCATTGGCCATCTTCCGGAAGCAATTCCATATTCCGCCCGGGCCGGACAGCATTCCCTCTGTCTACCTCTGCGGACACTCGCTCGGACTTCAGCCCAAGAGTGCACGTGCATACATCGAGCAAGAACTTGAGGATTGGGCAACGCTGGGAGTGGAAGCCCATTTCCACGGCCGTCATCCCTGGATGCCTTACCATCGCTTGCTGACCGACAACATGGCCGAAATTGTCGGCGCGAAGCCGGCCGAAGTGGCGGTGATGAATGCGCTCACCGTGAACCTCCACCTGATGATGGTGTCGTTCTACCGGCCCACGCCGCAACGCCATAAGATCGTGGTGGAGACTGCGGCTTTTCCTTCCGACCAGTACGCCCTTTCATCGCAGCTTCGCTTTCATCAATTCGATCCCGAGTCCTCCCTGATCGAGCTCACGCCCCGTCCGGGTGAGGCGGCCATCCGGCAGGAAGACATCGATGCGCTGCTTGCAAGCGAAGGCTCGGCGATCGCGCTGGTGCTTCTGGGCGGAGTGAACTACTCGACCGGCCAGCTGTTTGATATGGAGGCAATCACGCGAGCCGCACACGCTCAGGGTTGTGTTGTGGGATTTGATCTTGCGCATGCGGCAGGAAATGTGCCCCTTTGCCTACACGACTGGGACGCCGACTTCGCCGTCTGGTGCAACTACAAGTACCTCAACGGCGGTCCGGGATGCGTAGGCGGATGTTTCGTCCACCAACGGCACGCACAAACCTTCGATCTGCCGCGTTTCGCCGGTTGGTGGGGACACGACCAGGAGAGCCGGTTTTTCATGGGGCCGCATTTCCAGCCCATGCCCGGCGCCGAAGGTTGGCAGTTGAGCAATCCGTCGATTATGTCGATGGCGCCGTTGCGGGCTTCGCTAGAGATATTCGCGGCCGCCGGCATGCAACAGCTTCGTGAGAAGAGTGAGTCGTTGACCGGCTACCTCGAATTTTTGCTCGATCGGCATGCGTCAGGTGGCTTTACTGTGCTGACCCCGCGCGAGCCTGAGCGCCGCGGAGCGCAGCTCTCCATTCGAATCCATCACGGCGGTCGTTTCATCTGCGACCGTTTGATTGGGCATGGAGTCGTGTGCGACTGGCGCGAGCCCGACATACTGCGCGTAGCGCCTGTGCCGCTCTACAACACCTACTGCGACGTTCATCGATTCGTCGAGCGGTTCATCGCAGCCCTGTCGTGAAGGCCCTTCAGGACCCTGCACAGTCTCACTCTCGCGCAAGCCGACTTACTAGATCCATCACGGCTGAGCCTGCTGGCGACCCGGGATCAATCAAATCCATGTGCCCTACATTGGGAAGTTCGAGGAGAATTGGCGGCTGGGGATCGTTTTGCCGGGCTAGCATAAACGCGCGGGAGATCTCGATCGGAACGTCTTCGTCTTCAGTTCCATGCACGATAAAACAGCGTGCCGACACAGCATGCAAACTGGCGCAAGCTTCGTCGTAGCGGCTATGCATCGCTTCGGGAGTCCCGCCCAGGAATTCCACGACAGCTCCATTGCTGAGATTCAGCTCATAGGCAAGCTGCAGGTGGGCCACGGGAGCAAGCGCAATCGCTGCCTTCAGAGGACCTGGTTCGCTGGCCAGGCGAAGAGCCAAGTGTCCGCCGGCAGAATGGCCGACTACGACCGGCGTACGGCCAACATGTTCGATCGCAGCCTTAGTTCCTGCCACAACGTCTTCGAACGTGCCTGGCCAATCGCCGCCCGGCTGACCTACCCGCCGATACTCGAGATTGGCCGTGACAATGCTTCGTACTGCCAACGCCGCACAGAACGCGTTGGCATGGCTGAGATCATATTTCGCCCGCCAGAATCCGCCATGGATGAAAACCGCGAAACCGGCAGCGGCCTCTTCGGGATGCCACAGCTCGAAAAACTCGTTTTCTTCATCGCCGTAGGGGATGCGTTCTGGATTCATCCCGCCTATTGTCACCAACCTGGCGCGGAATGTCGATTTCGCTACAGCCAAAAAAATCGGGGAGCCCATGGGCTCCCCATATGCATCAGTTTCGTAAAGCGAACAGTTTCAAAAAGCAAGCTGGGTTAGAAGTTGACCTTCAGACCGAGCTGTATGTTGCGACGTTCGAGCGGCAGTGTCAGCAGCCCACCTCCGGGCTCGCCTTTGACCGCCTGAATTGCAGTAGCCGCACCCGACTCGACGTCCAGGTTCGTGGTGTTGATGTACAGGTTGCTGTGATTGAACGCGTCGTAAAACTCACCGCGGAACTGCATGTTCACGCGCTCGGTCAACTGAAACGTTTTAGCGATTACAAAGTTCAGATTCCAGTATCCCGGGCCGCGGTAGGCATTGCGATGACCCTGCGGCAGTCCGTTAGTGCTATAAACGCAATCGCCGTGGTCGAGCTGTGCGCAGACAGGTACGGACAGCGCATCGCCTGCACCCACCGGCGCTCCGGTCGTCGGATCAATCGGCAGTGCCAGGTAGTTGAATAGGTTTGGTGCGATTGCCTGGTCCGTATTGCTAATTTGCGAGATGGGCTGGTTGGGAATATAGAACGGCACATTCCCGAAGCCGGTCTCGGAAACCTGGGTGCCGTCATAAATCGAGTACGGCAGACCCGAGCGAATGTTGAGTATGGGTGAGAAGCTCCAGCCGCCGAATACCTGGCGTTCCCATCCGCTGTTCATGTTGTTTCCCCACGGCACGTTCCAGGTTCCACTCAGCACAAAGCGGTTGCGGATGTCGTAATCCGCATTGCCCTTGTTGAGGGCCGGATTGAACGGATCGAGATACCCCAGCGCGTAAGCACCGGAGAAGCCGTCGGAGAATGTCGACGAGATGTTATCGATCGCGTGCGACCAGGTGTAGTTCGCGTTCAGGTATAGCCCCTTGTTGAACAGGTTGTTGGTCTGGAACTTCACGTTCAACCCATCGTAGTAGTTGAAGCCGCTGCTGCCGCGATAGTTGAGGCTTGAGTACTGATAGTTGAGTCGGTTGGCGTCGCGCGAATCGCCCAGGAACGCCGAGCCATAACCAGCGGCATTCAGGTTCGAGATGTCGTACTGGTGTACCCCGTGCGAACCGGTGTACTCAAGCGAAAAGACCGAGTTCCTCAGGATCTGGTAATCCACCGCTGCCGACCAGAACTGAACGTAGGCAGGCTTGATGTTCTGCTGCACTGTGCGCAGGCTAGGATTGGGGAAGCAGGATGTACCCGGCAGAACCAGCGGACTGCCGCAGGTACTGCCGGCCCCCGCCAGCGGACCGGTGTTGTCCACATAGATCGGCAGGTTGCCCTGGGGAACGTCAGCTCCGTTCTGAACGCTGATGACGGCATAGTTCGGCGGGTTCTGGATGACGTTGAAGGTCACGTTGCCGAAGTTCCGTTCGTAGCCGATACCGTAACCGGCACGAATTGACAGCGTCCCATCTCCAGAAACGTCATACGCGAAACCAACCCGGGGAGCAAAATTCTTCCACTGGGAAGCCCAGAGTCCATTGGTTGGACCTTGTCCCGCGAGTTGAACACTTCCGTTTCGTATCTGATCGAACAGCGTCTGGCCGCCCCCGAGATAGAAATTCGAATCCAGGGCCGGGTTGGAGTCGTGCTGTACGCCGTAATACTCCCAGCGTATGCCCAGGTTCAGGGTGAGGCGCTGAGTTGCCTTCCACGAATCCTGGATGTAGGCGTTGCCGTCGTTGAAGATGTTGTTGCGACTGAAGTCAGGTGCGCCCACCGGTAGATTCAGCAGGCACGACGAAGTCACAACATAGGCGCCGGTAGCGTCCCGCGAGCAGGGGAACTGCCCTTGTGGATATACCGCGCCCTGGAATTGGAACAACTGCCCAGTAGCCAGCGCAAGCGCAGCATCGGGAATAGCAGCGCTGCCAGTCAGCGATTCCACGGCGTTTTCATAAGCCCCGAATGTGCGGTTGTCACGCGTTTGAATGTAGCCGCCGCCGAATTTGAACTGATGCTTTCCCTTTGTCCAGGAAAGATCGTCGTAGATCTGGTACACGTTCTGCGGTCCGCCGAAGGGAAGCGCGGCGCCTGGTGTGGTTTCCGCATATCCCGGAAATACCAATGCGCCGTTGGTACCAGGCAGCGACGGTGTAGCAAAGCTCGACGTGTACAAAGTCGGGCTGATCGGAGCCGTGCTAAGCGGTTGCACCAGAGTGAGCCGGTTGTATGCGATCTTCAGTGAATTCACCACGCTGGGAGTGAAAACATGCGTCCAGTTGATGAGTACGCTCTGGTTAAAGAGGGTCTGCCCGGTGTTGTAGCCGGCGTACGGGCTGGCATTGATAAAGCCCGGGAAGTCGTTCTCGCTATACAGAGCATAGCGGCCATAGAGCGTGTCGTTGTTGGAAATGTTCCAATCGACACGAGCCACAGTGGAATACGTGTTCTGCGGCGCTCCTGCTCCGGAGTCGCCAGGAGACTGATAGGCCACGTACTGGCCGAATGGAGCATTGCACGGCAGCGGCGCCGGACACGGCCCGCTAGTTATTCCATTCGCAGCTCCCCAATTCACCGTGCTCAGCACTTGCAGGCCGGGAACAGTCTGGCTGCCGTACGCATTGAAGAACGCCGCCGTTGCAGGAGATACGCCCGGCTGGGTGAGAAATGCCGGGTCGATGATGCTCTGCGTAGTAGTGAGATCGCTACGCACCCGCGTCCATTCTGTACTGCTGAAGAAGAACAGCTTGTTTTTTACGATTGGGCCGCCGACAGAGTAGCCGAACTGGTTGCGAGTGAAGCCATCTTTGGGAAGTCCGTTGGCGTCGTTGTTGTACGTGTTGGCCGCCAGGGCGGAAAGGCGGTTGAACTCGTACAGCGATCCGTGGAACTGGTTGGTTCCAGGCTTCGTGGTCACGTTGATCACGCCGCCGCCAGCGCGCCCGTATTCCGCGGTGTAATTCGAGGTCGCTACGCGGAACTCCTGCACCGAGTCCAGCGGAACGCTCTGTCCCACGGTGGCGCTGAACAGGTCAACATTCTCGCCGCCGTCGAGCAGAATGTCGGTGTCGGACGACCGTTGTCCATTGATGGAAACGCCCGCGCCGCGCATGCTCTGCACGTCTTCGGTAACGTTGCCGGAGGTCGCAACCAGGTCATACGGGTTGCGCGTCAGGGTTGGTAGTTCGGAAATCTGCTGCGCGGTGACGACGTCCGAGAGCGTCTGGGTTTCCGTGTTCACAACCGCCGTTTCGTTCGAGGCGGAGACTTCCACCGTGGTGGACGTTCCGGTCACCGCGAGTTGTGCCGACACGTCCATTCTCGCGCCTACCGCGAGGTCCACTTGCCGGCTGTACTTCTGAAAGCCGGACAGGTCGATCGTCAGTGTGTAGGTTGTGGGTGGCAAATTGGGGATTGCGTACTCTCCCGCGGACCCGGTAATTGCGCTGCGCGTCAAGTTGGTCGTGGTCGAAACCACAGTTACTGTCGCGCCTGGCACAACCGCGTTAGTCGAATCTGTCACTGTGCCCGAAATCGTTCCTGACTCCGCTTGACTAAACAGCGATAACGAAGCCAGTAAAACCACGGCAAGCACAGCAAGATACCTTTTGCTACTGTGTTGCATTGTTACTCTTCCTCTTCTTCGCGCCCCTGGGTGATTGTTCAGGCGGGGACTCAATTGCCCGCATCACGTTCGTTCTACAAGTGAGGAAGCACGCATCTAGCCATCGGGTAGTGCAAGAAAAGTCAACGACATATCGACAGTTGCGAACTGTTGCGTATTTGATTTTGTAGGGACGAAATCGTGGCGTACCGAATCTCATACGTCGTAGCGGCACTGTTAGCAGCGATCGTTGGAGATTGCCACTCTACAGAAAGCGCGTGATATCTCACAATGTGGGACATTCCCCTTTAGAACCCGGGGTAATCGGAGGTAAAAAATAAGGTGATCACTGTAGAAGGAGCCGCCCGAGCACTGATCGTGATGCCTACGAAGTGCGGCTTTAAATACGCTACTCCACCCAGTGCCCTGGGGCGTCCCACGAGTATGCCCCCTGATCGGTGTATCGCTTCAGTTCGCGAAAATAGGGTGGCAGGAGCTGGTCGTGATAACGCACCGCAGCGAAGTCAACTCGATTAGCGATGAAGGCCGGAGTGTCCCCGAAAAGGTGGAAACATTCATGGACCTGCTTCATTACCTCAATCGGCAGTTCGCTCACCAGCGTTCGATCGGCAATGAGAAAAAATGGGGACCCTTGGTGTTTCGCCGTCTCGCCGCCCGCACGATCTTCAGTGCTGCACGCTCATCGAACTGCGTATTCTCAGCAAGGTCCCAATCGAGCAGGATGGCGCTGAACGATGGATCGGACTTCACCAGTGCGAGTCCATCTTCCGGCGTGGATGTCCGTACAACCCGATATCCCTCTTCTTGGATCGCTCCGCAAAGCCGTTCCATGGCCTGATCGGACACCGATTCTGTACCTCCAACCTCGCTGGCGATCAGTAAGACCCAGCGCCCTTCGTTCATGGCAACCTCGCTTTGTTGTTAAAGACTTGTAGTAGTTCAGATTCCGCGCAAACCGCCAGCTCAGCGCTGATCCAGCCACGCTGCTCTCCTATAGAAGAAAAGTCCATCGTAGAGCTGTTTTGTGAAGGTACGATGAATTTGCGCAACTGCGGGAGTTAACTCAGGGCATGATGCTGTTCACGGCAGCCAGGGCCTTCTCCGACACTGTGGACGGGAGTGGCACGTATCCAAGTTGAGATGCGTAGTGCTGTCCGTCCTGGAGCGACCACTGGAAGAGCTTCCGGACTTTGTCTGCAGTTTGCGCGTCCTTGTACGACTTCCGCAACAAAACCCACGAGAAAGTCACCAGGGGATAGGATTCCGCACCGGAGGGATCGGAAACGAAAACCCTCAGATTGGCCGGAAGTACGACCGTAGCCAATGCCCCGCCACAACTCTGCTCGGAGGCTCTTACGTACTTGCCCTCCTTGTTCTCTAGAGTCGCTGTGTCGAGACCTATACGGCGGGCGAACTCGTAGCCTACGTAGCCAATTGATCCGGCGGATTTCTCGATCAGTCCAGCCACGCCCTCGTTCCCCTTGGCGCGCATGGCGTTGCCGGGCCAGCTCACCAGCGTAGCGGGTCCAAATTGGCCGCGCCAGCGTTCACTGATGGAATCGAGATTGCGCGTGAAGGCCTAGGTTAGTTCCGCTGCCATCCTGGCGCACGGCAGTGACAGTCGTGAGCTTAGGAAGCTTAACCCCGGGATTTGACTGGGCGATGATGGGGTCATTCCAGTTAGTAATTTCGCCCAAAAAGATGCCGGCATAGGCCTTCCGGAAAGGTTGAGTTCTCCTTTGAGACCGGGCAGGTTGTAGGCCAGTACAACACATCCCGCGGTGGCAGGGACCATAAGGACATTGTCGCTTGCCTCAGCAAGTTGAGCGTCAGACATGGCGGCATCGCTTGCACCAAAGTCGACCTGTTCCTCGTCTGCGACATTTTTCCCAATGAAACGGCGGACGCCTTCTCCGCTGCCTACGGCGGCGTATTTCACATACGTATCCGGATGACTGTCGTAGTAGACGGTGAACCACCGCTTGCACAGCAAGGACGGAAAGGTCGCACCGGCCCCTTTCAGCACGAGACTACCGGAAGGTACTTGCTCTTCTGTTCCAGCTACGGCCCGTTCCGCGTTGCTGGAGGCTTCGATTCAGTACAACCAGTCAGGCAGGCAAGCAGTGTGGCAATAAACAGCATGCGACCAGGTTGGAATGAAAGCTTGAGGCGCTTCTCCGCCATCATTGTGCTGTTCTCCGGAGTTGTTGAACGCAATTTTGAGCGGGACCTTGTCGTTTTGGAACGCGAAGGACAGCCTTCCGGTGCTTGATCTCTTTGCCTCTTCCATTTCTAATCCAAAATTGATGGCATTTACTGTTCCGCTTATGCAAGCTGCCACAACGACGCAAGCTCCGCAGTTTGAGTGCCTTCAGACGTACTTCTTATTTCCGTTCGCTCTCGACAAGCAGGCTATTCGGGCAGACCACCCGTAAGCGTGGCCTGGCAACACCCGATGGATTGACGGCGTCGACGCATGGATCGCCGGTGAGAGCGGGCGACAGGCTTCTCAGGGAATGGCCTGCCTGGGGCCCTGGAGGCCGGCCGGCTACTCCACGTTCGACCTGAGCTCCCCTGCTTACTCCGACTTACTCTTCTTTCATGCCGTGGTGCGCCAAGTATTCTTTGATACCAACATCGGTCGTCATGCCGATGCACAGCAAAACCAGTTGCGTTGCTACGCCATTAATCTGCCCCCAGACGGCAAGCTCTTCCTCGAGGGCCGCGATGCCACCGGAAAAGGAGCGCGGACCGAAATAAGAGACCTGCGGTTGTATGTTTCGACTCAGGGCATAGGGGTTCTGTCCATTGGAACCGCGACCGGGAGAATCGATGCCGCCCGGGCGCAATGGAGCATCCGCCGGCTTCGCAAGATCTTTCCCGTGGATATGGACAGTGTTCGCGAGGGGCGCACACCTGACTGGCTGGCGCTAACCCTGGAGAATGGCGCCGAACCTCGTATTATTTCTGAAGAACGATTCGCGCAGCAGAAAATAGTGGATTTCTATCCTCCGCTCGCAAACACCATCAAAAGCCTGCTGTATTGTGCAGACTATTCCCTCGAGGAATATGAGAGCCGGTACCCGACGAAAATGTGCTTGTCTATTCGTACGCAGAACTGGACAACGTGGAGCCGTTAGATGAGCAAGCTAGTTTGGTTTGCGACGAGATTATCAAAGACTTTCTTCATCTGGGCTATAAGCACAGTAACCCAACAAAGTATTCACTTCGCGATTCGACACTGTTTGTCTGGTTCACTGCACACAGTTGTTCCATTCTAATACTACGTCAGGTCAGCACTGCGGCTTCACTTCCTCGTGCTACCTACGGAACTGCAGATTTGTTTCCGGTTGTCGAACATGGCGATGTTTCGAAGGCTTTCCATACTCGTTACTACCTGATGATGATCATTGCACTGCTCTATCGCGCCGTACTGCTCGACTTCAGCGAACGCGGCACTCTGGTTTCCCGTCGGCTCCTGGAGGATCAGCAACGCGGCAGGTTGACACTGTCAACCATCACCATGGTTAATGACTTACGCTTAGAGTTCCTGAATTGCAGCAGCCATTGGCACTTTGACAACCTTTCCTGCAAACAAACTGACAACGATTTGTTTCGACGGCTCTGTTCCGAGTACAAGATTTCCGATATGAAGCGCGTCATTGACGACGAGCTCACGCATATGGGCGACTTCGCTTGTACGTTTTACCAGCTGAAAGTCCGGACCATGTTGCCTCCCATAACGGGCTTGCTATTCATGCTCGGAGAGAGCGGGAATTGGTGGTCACATAACATGATTCGCGAGATGTACGGGGCCGCTCCCAAAGTCGCGTCCCTGACCGCATCCAGGTTTGGAACGCCCGCTATTCCAAATGTGTCGCTCAGCCCAATGCCGCCTGCCTGCTCGACGTCAAAAAGCAATTCTGCCGAAGGGATAATCTGGAAGCCTGTGTACAGGGTTTCGACGTGGGAGAAGGCACTGTCATAATTCGGCCTGAAGCTATGCGCTCCCGAGTAGTCCGCATGAAAGGGTGCATTCGCCTGGAAGATCAGGTTTATCTGCCCCGAAATCCAGTACCGCCCGTCGAGCGAATGCGGAAACATGGTCTGTACCGTCGCCCCGCTGATATTCGACTCCCCTCGCGGAGCCGTGATGTCGGGCAACTGGACCCATGCGGTCAGGCTTGAGATCAGGAACACGATTACTGAGAAGCCGCTTCTTTGATCGCGGAGCCGCCTGTTTGGCGAGGCTACACGGATTCCTCGCACTCGAGACATGCGGGGATTGCAATGCATAGTGAAGCATCAACTTAACAGCCGAGAAGCCTCAGAACCGTGAATATCCGATGAATGTCAGGGGCATACGGCATGAGCAGCATCTCCGAAACGAAGCACTCGCGGTAAGAGGCATTCGGCGAGGAGCCGTCTGCATATGCTCCGGTGAAATTCCGCCCAGCAGATTCCTCTTATTTTCCCCTCTGCATTAAGTAGAGCTCGGAAAGATGACGAACGTAGCTCATGACGATAGTCTTGCCATCGGGAGTGATGCATATTCGTTCCAGGGCTGCGATGCCAGCCAAGTCACTGGCGGACACCCCAGCGACTGCTGCTGAGGCCCCGGTCTGAAGGTTGACCCGCAACACCGTCAGGGCGGGAGGCGCAGTTGGCCGCGCCAGAAATACCCACTGGCCGTCGTCACCCAAGGAGAGCAGGATGTCATCCGGCCTGACGTGCTGAACGGGCTGGCGGGAATTCTGCGCGATGTCCCAAAGCTGAAGCTCACCCTGGTTCCGATACACTGCATATCGTCCATTCGGTGCGACGACCATCGAGACCGCCCCGGGTGGAGCGATCGCCTGCGGATTCGAGCCGTCGAGCGCCGTCATGAACATTTGAGGTTGCTTCTCACTGGTTGCGCCCAGCCAGATCAGCCCGCTTCGATTTCGCGCAAAACCAAACGGAAACGGTTGAACGATGTCCGGCGTTGTAATCGGCTTGGGGTCACCAACGCCCGTAGGCACCAGCCGATACTTGGGCGGCACAAACGGCACCCACACGAAGACCCACTTTTGATCGGGCGAGAGATCGATGCCATAGCCCTCTGCCAAGCGTACTGGCGGAGAACCGTCAATGCCCCGAATATAAGTCATCCCCAGTGCGCCTGCGCCCTGGCCGCCTTCGTGAAACAGGACCTTCGACCCATCGGCGGAAACCGTGTCGAGAATGGTGCGATCCAGCCAGCTGAGATCGCGCCAGTTGCTATCAGTCAACGCGTGCATCAGGATACGGCGGTCATTCACCGTCACCAGCACCGATCCGTCGCTCGCGACATCCTGAAGTGTGAGTTCGCCTGGGACCTCGAGAATCAGTCGCTGTTTGCCGTTTAGATCGACCTCGAAGAGCTGCCGGGCGATATTCTCCGGCGCAGTTGCCGCGACCCACAACGTTCGATCAGAAATCCACGCTAGCCCAGAGACGCCGGCCCATGTCTGGCTGGTGAATCGTTGCTTCCCGCTTGCATCGAACACCAGCAAGCGACCACGGTCGTCATTCAGCCCTGAATGTTGAAGAATGGCAACTAGACCGCCGCCAGGAGAAATGCGTACGTGGCTCAACCAATCGGGGCGGGTCGAGCGATAAATCGACTTACCGAGGGGATACTCCAAGCTGTCGCCATTGTTTGTTCTGTCCTGACGCAGCACAGCCAGAGTGCTGCCGTCCGGGGCCCAGTCTGCGCCAGCAACATTCTCCGTGATCTCGCGGGGCGCCGTGCCAGCACTAACGCTTACACGCGCCAGTGTGCCAACGCGAAGAAAACCCGCCATGTCGAGATCAGGTCGCACCAGAACAGCCAACTCTCCGTTAGGCGAAACCGCCAGGAGTTCGGCGTTGTCGATACCGAGCGGGCGTGAGTCCTGGCTCCCCGGAATGGTGGAGAATACTTCCGGTGGATTTCCCGACCAGGATGCGCTGTAGAGTACCGTCTTGTGATCGGGTGCGAACCGCGCGTTGAAGACATATCCGCGCTGGAATGTGAGTTTATGAAAATGAGTGCCCGATGGTTGTCGCAACTGCATGCCCAAAAAGAGTGCTGCTATTAAAAATGCTGCGCCTAAAACAATCGCCGCTGCACTCTTGCTTAAGTTGAATCGGGAGAGAGTTGCAACTGGTTGGACAACAGCACCGGACGGGTTTGAGAGCGCAGCCAGATCGAAGGCTAAGTCGCGAGCGGATTCGAATCGCCTCTCTGGTTCCTTTTCCAGGCAGTGTCGCAAAATGCGATCGACAGCTACCGGAACATCCGGACGCTCAGGAATGATCTCGGGAGGTTCCTCTGTGAGAATCGCATTCATGGTTTCGATGCTGGAGGCACGGTGAAAGGCGCGCTTCCCTGTGATCATTTCGTAGAACACAGCCCCGAAGGAGAAAATGTCGGACCTGTGATCGACCGGTTGGCCTCTCACCTGTTCCGGTGACATGTAGCCAACCGTGCCCAGTACCACACCCGGTGCGGTGTGGGCCGCACTGGCTAGGGTCGGTCCCTGATTGCCAGGTAGCAAAGGCGCCGGTGTTATGTGAGCCAGACCGAAATCCAGAACCTTCACCCTGCCTGCAACGGTGACGAAGATGTTCTCCGGTTTCAGGTCACGATGGATTATGCCTTTACTGTGGGCGGCGGAGAGGGCTTCGGCAATCTCGGCTGCGAGAGCAACCGCTTTGCGCGCCGGCAGTGTGCCTTTGTTCAGGCAGTCGCGCACTGTTTCGCCGACCAGAAACTCGGTGACCAGATAAGGTTTGCCCGCGTGCGATCCGACATCAAACACCGAGACAATGTTGGGATGACTGAGTGCTGCCAGGGTGCGGGCCTCCTGCTCGAAGCGGCGCAGCCGAGCGGCGTCGTGCGCGAAAGATTCAGGCAGAATTTTGAGGGCAACCGTGCGGTCCAGACGCGGGTCGTGGGCCTTATATACTTCGCCCATGCCGCCTGCACCAACGAGGCCCAATACCTCGTAAGGACCCACGACATGGACGGCGGAAACCGGCATTACTGTACCTCGCCGAACATCGAGGCGGGACTACACATACAGAAAACGGTTGGCCGCGTCTCGCAAGTTATTCGTCGATGGTTGTCAATCGGACCTCTCAGAGTAGGCGCTGTAACTATTGGCCGCAGTGATGTGGGTCACGGCAGCCTGGGTTTTCCAAGCCTGAAAGGCAAGTCTCTGGCGCTCATTCCTAGTGCTCCGCGGCGGAATCGGACCGCGCCAACGGAGCGGCCAAGAAGCTGCGCGATCTTGGGGACAGGCTCGCACCAGCCAGGTTTAACAACCTATCGTCATCGGCTGGCGTCCACCGCGTACCGGTCGGATCGCTCATAAGCACGAGAGCAGCGCGATCCGGCCGGGCTTCGTTGGTGATGGCGTGGACTGCACGGTGAAACATGGAATGATTAGTGGACCTCTTGAAGGCCGCTTCTGGTTGCGGTGTTGCCTACAAGCAGGGTATAGAGTCTACTGGGCAGGGCCGCGGCGGCTGCACGTGCCTCATCACCCGAGCTTGGGAGCCCAGCGAGACCCACGTCGCTGCAGCCACGAGTCATGGCGCCGGCCGTTCGCGATGACATTACGCCAGCGGAGCGGCTAACCGCGCGGGTTTGCGGATTGCATGTCGCCGTCCATAAGCCACACCCAGTATCGCGATTGCGGCAAGTACCACACTGTAGGACCAGGGAAGAGCAAACTCCGTCTCCGGCTTTGCGACTTCGAAGGGCAGCGAGAGGGACGTGGTCGCGGACGCATGTCGCGCTTGCACGTCGAGGTTCCATGCTCCTTCCGAGTCGATGTCCAGGTCGGCGTTGAAAAGTAGCTTGTTCTCGTCGCCAGGCGACGCCCGCACCGTCTGAGGAACACTCGTATCGTTCGTCTTACGGAGCGTGAGATCGACGTCGCTATCGAGCAAGACTTGGCGGCTGGCGCTGTCCTGCACCAGGACGGCGAAACTGACCGAGCTAACGGGGATCTCTCCAGCCGGCCCATAGACTGCGATCGCGAGAGGACCGGATTGCTGCGAGAGGAGCAACACCTGGTCGTCATCGTCAGTCGATGACCGCGACAGCGTTACAAATCCGCCGGCAATCAAAGCAAATAGAAGAAGAAACGAAATGACCTCGATCGATTGCGGACTAGGGCGTCCCCAGAAGAGGCGCGCAGGAATAGAGCCGCTCGAACCGGATCCTCTGCGATCGGCAAAAGACGCCTCGTTGCGGTGTGCCAACGGCATCGTGCGCTGCGGCTTTCTGCGCGAGAGACACTCTATGGCAATCAAGATGGCGGGAACGATGAACGCCAACGAACCTACGACCCACATGATGGCTCCGGCGGCGGCTTGGTCGTCACGCGGCGGAAACCCGAACAGACTTGGCTGCGAGGCGTACGAGGGATAGAGGACCCGATCTGAAAAGACCAATATGGCTGACAATACCGTGTTCTGCAGATCAGCAATCAAGAGGTAGGGAACCATTGCCCAACGCGGCCATTGCGCGCGGCTGGGCCAAGGCTGGATTACCGGCCACCAGAAGATGAGTGAGACGAAGAAAAAGCAGGCATGTTCGACCTGGTGCCACGAACTCGATCGCAATGCCAGTTCGTACAGGCCGGGAACATGCCAGCCCAACATCACCGCGCCCATGAGCACCAGCGCGACCATCGGATTGGTCAACGCTAGCCCGAGACGGGCGGTGGAGCGCCAGTTTAAGAAAGGGCCGGCAAACTCGCGCGCCGCAAAGCGGGGCATTCCGCGCACCAGGGGGATAAGTGGCTCGCCCAACAGAATCAGCGGCGGAGCCACCATCATCAGCAGCATGTGCTGCAGCATATGAGCAGTAAGCACGAACGGGGAGAACGTATCCAGCGGCGACGCCAGTGCAAACCACAGCGAGAACAGCCCTGATGCGAAGCTACCGATTCGCCACGGGGGCAGGAAGGGAAAGCCCGCCCTTCGCAAGAGCCATGCGCCGCGCAGGTAGGTCAACGCGGTCAGCACAATTACGAATGTTGCCGCGGGTGGTATCGACCACGAACGCAACACAGCGTGAGCCATGGATTGCATAGCGCCTAGCGGTCGGCCGCGGGAGGCGGGGTTTCCTGCTGCATGGCCGCCTGCGATGCGTCTCTGGCCGGCGTGCGATTCGGCGGATGCAAACTCTCCAGGTAGGACACCAGGGCCGTGACCTCGGCCGGATTCAGGTTCTTGCCATACGCCGGCATGTTGCCGCCGCCCTGGATCACCTGCCGAACCAACTGGTCATGCGTCAGTGTTGTGGCCACCGAGTCAAGCGCCGGACCGCGCAATCCGCCCGATCCACCGATGGAGTGGCAGTTTCGGCACTGCTTGCCCTGGAAGACGAGCGCACCCTGTCGCTGCAGCGGCGAGCGTCCATTCAGAAAAGAAACCGGTAAGGGATCGCCACTCCATCCATCCATAACGGGACTCCACGGAGAATACGTCGCCAGCTTCGTAAAGGTCCCGAGCGAGATAGCAACCAGCAACAATGTAATCACTGCCACGGGCCGTCGTCGCCAACTCTTCTCGCCTTCGCCCGACAGGAACGGAAGCAGAATCAGGAAACCGATTACCACCACCGGCCCGATCAGCAGGGCGGGCGTTTCCATCTCGGGCGGCAGCAGCGCCAGCATTGCGTAGAGCCAGAGGAAAAAGAAATCGGGCTTAGGGATGGTCTGAACAATCGTCGGGTCGGGATAGCCGCTGGGGCCGAACGGGCCAAAATACGCAGCGCATGCCATGATCGCGATAATGATGGCGGCAGAGAAGAATATGTCTTTCCAGATAGCCTCCGGCACAAACGGCACGCTGTCTTTTTGCAGCAGCTCGTGATACTCGCTGCTCATAGGTAGCTTTGCGCACGATGCGGCCCGGCATCGGCCATTCGTTGATGCCAAGCTTCAATACCATCAGAAGATGCAGGGAGACGAACCCGATCAGGAGTCCGGGGATCACGAACACGTGGAAGGCGAAGAACCGCGACAGAGTGGCGCCGGCGATGATCGGCCCGCCCAGCAGCATATGTACCGCCTGAGACCCAATCAATGGCGCGCGGCTGGTGATGGAGGCACCGATGCCGAGTCCCCAATAGGCGTCCTGGTCGAAGCGCAGCACCTGTCCGGTGAACGCCATTCCTAAAGTCATTAGCAGAAGAAACACGCCGAGAATCCAGGTCAGTTGGCGTGGATACTTGTAGGCGCCGAACAGAAACACCTGGCACATGTGGACGAGCACCACTGCCACCATGAAGTTCGAGCCCCAGCCGTGTACTGCGCGCAGGAACCAGCCCAGTGTGACGACGTGGTTGAGATACTGCAGGCTGTTCCACGCTTCTGCCGCCGACGGAACATAAATCAGCGCAAGCAGAATCCCGGTGACTACCTGTAGACCGAAGATGGTGAGCGCAGCACTGCCAAATACGTACCACCAGCTAGCCGACTTGCGCGGAATCGGGTGCGACATCGTCTCGCGAATTACGCCACCCAACTGCAGACGTGCCTCGAACCAGTCGCCGATCTGCTTCAGCCTTGACATCCACGTCTCCTCGCGGCAAGGCTTGCGGTGGTGGACAAGGTGGGCAGTTGTCCCGCTTCGATCAGCAGTTTCGCGTTCTCGACCTTGTAGGGATATTCGAAAAGCCCACGCGGAGGCGGTCCCGAGGCGCGCGAGCCGTCTTGGTAGTACACGCCGCCGTGGCACGGACACATGAAGAGTCCCGATTGCGGGAACCAACGCACCGGACATCCCAGGTGCGCGCAGTTGACGGCAAAAACCTGAAACTGGTCGCCCTGGACGCGACGCACCCAGCAGGGAATGTGATCCGTGTCGCCGTCCGAGAAGGCGGTGACTGGGTTCCTAAACTTGGCGAGGCGCGTTTGGCCTTCCGGAAACTCGCTCACGTCGCCGAGAGTGATCCAACGCTTGTACTGTCCGCGGTCTGCGCCTAGAATTGGCGACACTAGGTACCCAATAATCGGCATTGCAAGCACAGCAACGGCAAAGCCGTTCAACAGCAATCCGATCTTAGTGAACCATTCCCGGCGTGAAAATTCAGAACTGCTACTGCTGTTTTTCTTCATTTCAGGTGGCTCGCTCAATGGGCACCTCCGGAAGTCGCTGAAGCCGGAGCCGGCAACGCGAGATTGCGGACAGGGCGCTGTGACGCCATCCACGCCACCACGTCCGTAATTTCCTGGTCGCTCATCGGGTGTCCGGGAAGGTTGCTGCGCCAGTCCGGAGCATTGAAGTCAGGCCGCCCTGTAATAACGATGGTGCGAAGCCCC
The DNA here is from genome assembly GCA_963834815.1 of uncultured Acidobacteriaceae bacterium. Taxonomy (GTDB): domain Bacteria; phylum Acidobacteriota; class Terriglobia; order Terriglobales; family Acidobacteriaceae; genus DASRAA01. The sequence continues at coordinate 105,579 of CAWIDA010000001.1, forward strand.
TGATCGGTGATCAAACTCAGGTACGCCTTGTCGAGCACCGACCCTGCTTTGGGACCGCCCGTCGCGGCCGTACCATGACAAGAGGAACAATAACTGTCATAGACAGATTGCCCATGGGGCATGTCCGCCGTCAGCCTGGCGGCATAAGAAGGAGCCACGTCGCCTCCCAGCGCATTGGGCTTGCTCCAGCGCTCGCGAATGCCGCGAATGATGGAAGTGATCTGCTCGTCGGTCAGCATGCCCCCTTCTTTCTGGGCAAATGCCGACATCGCCGTACCCGGCCGGCCCTTGGAGATGGTCGAGCGCAGCGCCTCGTCATCGACGATGGCGAGATAAACCGGATCTGCCAGCATCATGGCTGGACCCTGTTTGCCCTCGGCCCCATGGCAGCCCGCGCAGTTCTGGCCGAAGAGCACCTTTGAGTCGAGCACCGAATCCGGCCGCGGAACCTCAGGACCCGGCGCAGGCTTTCCGGGCAGGCGAGAGCATCCCGTCAGAGCGATGACGGCAACCAGTGAGGCCATACGGCAGACTGTGCCCAGGCTCATGATTCTGAGTCCTCGTGGTCGTGAGTGTGCATGATTCCGGGCGCTTCAAGACCGGCACGCACTGCCAGCGGCAGGTTCTCGGTGGTCCACTCCCGGTTGTGCCGCACTACCACCAGTCCGGCGACCACTCCGAACGCCACCTGCGAAGCGGCGAACCATACCCAGTTGATCTTTTCGTCGAGCAGTGGGTTCACGAAGCCGAGGACGTGATAAAGCAGGCCGGTCCACAGCAGCGGCCCGATAATGCCTCCGAGGACGATGGGACGCGTCGGCAGCATCGGAAGCATGGCTCCATAGAGCAGTCCCACCAGCAGGCACATCGTTATGTGCATGGCCAGAGCGAACAGGAACCATCCCGGATGAAAGTGCATGAGCGACTCCATCGTGGGAATTGCAGGCGCGTCATACAGGCTACCGGCCAGCAGGTTGATGGGATACCAGATGCTGTGAAAGAAGATCAAGCCATAGAGCATGGCCAGCAATGCCATGGCGACGCCGCCCGCAAGTCCACCCTTCACGCCCGCCGAGATGGGATAGACCTTCAGTGGCAGCCAGGCGCGTGGAATGTCTTTTGCTACGGCCAAGCGAACCACTTCAGGCGCGCGTTCGATGGCCGGACCGGCCACAGAGACGACCGGAATCTCTTCGTGGTGCTCATGCGGAAGCACCTGGCGAAACCAGCCAACAGCGCCCAAGATCCAAAACACCGCCCCAAGCGCACTAACGGAGGCGTTGGTCAGCATCCCTAAGAAGACCAATGCCGAACCCATGGCAAACACAAACGGCCACGCGGTCGGAGCGGGCATTGCCACCGATTCCGGTCGCTGGGTCTCGCCTGGATGTTGTTCGTGTGTTGCCATGCCGGTTCTGAGTTTCCCTCAGCGCGTTATGAAGTAAACCACCGTGAGTACGACTACCCAAACTGTATCGACGAAATGCCAATAGAGCGCGAAAACTCCGATGCGCTCGGAATGCTGCTGCTTAACATCGCCGAGTAGTGCGAAGATCAAAATGATTGTGAGCCCTGTCAATCCGACAAGCACATGGAACAAATGCAAACCGACCAGTGAGTAAAACGTGGTGCCGAACAGGCTTGAGCTGATCGTTACCCCGTGGTCGTAGATCAGCCTGTACCACTCGCGCGCAGACCCCACTACAAAAAACACCCCAAGTGCGATGGTGGCCGCAAGCCACATCGTGAACAGCTTGCTATTGCCGCGTTCGATCGCGTGCTCCGCCCGTACAATCGTGAAGCTGCTGCTGAACAGCGCGATTGAAATGAGATACGGTATGTCTAACACCTCGCGTGGTGTTGGACCGTTGATGCTCTTGCCGGCGTAGTAGAGGTACGCGACGACAAAAATAGTGAAGATGGCCGACTCCGCCGCGATCAGGCACCACATTCCGACTCGTCCACGCAACTCGTGCGCGAGTGGCATCTCGACCTGCGGCGCGGCTACCGTGGATGCTGCCAAGCGAATTCCTCCCTCATCCTAGAAACGGCTATTCGTATTTCCAGTCGGGATCTTCCGGATGCTTCAAGTCCCACAATGGGCGCCGGCTGTGGACCACCGGGATGGTCGCAAAGTTGTAATCCGGGGGCGGGGAACTGGTTGACCACTCCAGCGTCCAGGCATCCCATGGGTCGTTGCCCGCAGGTTTGCCTTTGAAGTAGGACCAGAAGACGTCCACTACCCAGAACAAGATGGCCACGATCTGAAAAATTACGCCAATAGAAACAATCAGGTTCCAGATCTCCCAACCGCGGCCCGATTCGTAGGTATAAATACGGCGCGGCATTCCTAGGATTCCGGGAATGTGCATGAAATCGAAGGTAAGATGAAATCCGATCACGAACAACCAGAAGTGCAATCGTCCAAGCGTTTCATTCGGCATTCGGCCAGTGACTTTGGGATACCAATAGTAGGCCCCGGCGAAAACCGCCATCACGATGCCGCCCAGAATCACATAATGGAAGTGCGCTACCACAAAGTAGGAGTTTCCCAGTTGCCAGTCGAACGGCGCGGCGGAGAGCATGATGCCGGTCAAGCCCGCAATCAGGAACTGAAATAGAAAAGCAATACAAAACATCATTGGGACGGTGAAGCGAATCTTGCCGCCCCACATCGTCCCCAGCCAATTAAAAATCTTAATCCCGGTTGGAACCGATATGACCGCAGTGGAAGCCACGAAAAACGCATTCGCGTAAGAAGTCATCCCAATAGTGAACATGTGGTGCGCCCACACGCCCAGGCTGATTAGGCCGATGGATACCGTGGCCGCCACCATGATCGAGTAACCGAAGATCGGCTTGCGTGAGAAAACGGGGATTACTTCGGAAACAATTGCGAACGCCGGCAGAACGAGGATGTAGACCTCAGGATGCCCGAAAATCCAGAAGAAGTGCATCCAGATAACGGCTGAACCACCGGCCTGTGTATCGAAGAAGTGGGCGCCCAGATAGCGGTCGAGCAATAGCATGATCTGCGCCGCAGTCAGCGGGGAGATGGCCAGCAGAACCAACCCCGCCATTACCAGGTTCATCCAGGCGAGCAGTGGCATGCGATTCAGGGTCATGCCCGGGCATCGCAGGCACAGAATAGTCGTGATCACGTTCACCGCGGTAGCGATGCTGCCGAAGCCGCTGACAAGTAGCGCCAGAACCCAGTAGTCGGTGCTGTGCCCGATCGAGAACGCACTGGAGGTGAGAGGCGCATAGGCGAACCAGCCAACATCAGGTGCACTGCCTGCTCCATACAGGCCGCCTCCTCCGACAACGCTGAAATACAGGATGATTCCCCCCAGCGCGGTCATCCAGAAGCCCCAGGCATTCAGGCGCGGGAACGCCATGTCTCTCGCGCCGATCATCAGCGGCACGAGGTAATTGGCGAAGCCGAAAACGATGGGCATGGCAGCGAAGAAGATCATGGTCGTGCCATGCATGGTGAAGAGGCGGTTAAAGGTCTCGGGTGAGACAAAGTGGTTGTGCGGGATCGCCAGTTGGATGCGCATGATTGCGGCTTCCACCCCACCGATCACCAGGAACAGGATGCCGTAGCTGAAGTACATCAGGCCGAGCTTCTTGTGATCGACGGTGACGATCCACTCGTGCACGCGATCGAATAGCGGACGTGCAAGCGTCGCCTCGCCAGGCGGGACGAACATCGGATTGGCTACAGAATCGGAGTCCAGCATCCTCAATTGTCCTTCAGTGCAACGTCAATAGGTATGCGGTCACTGCGTCGATCTCCTGATTGCTCAGTTGCATGGCCGGCATCAGGCAGCCGGGCTTGAAAGTGTCCGGATCCTTGATCCAGAGGCGCAGGTTTTCGGGAGTGTTTGTGGCCGCTCCTGCCGCGATCGTCTCGCGACTCATCAGGTGCGTCAGATCGGGCCCGAACTTGCCCCTGGCATTGGTTCCTGCAACCGTATGGCAATTGACACATGCCGTCGACTCGAACACATGGCGGCCCTGAGCAACCGAGTCGAGTTCGACGGCCGGCTGCTTTTCTTTTGCCAGCCAGTTCTCGAATTCCTGGGGCGACTCCACAATCACGCGCAGCAGCATCTTGGCGTGCTGGGTCCCGCAGTACTGAGCGCACTGACCTACGTATACACCTGTTTCATGCGGATCGATCCACATGTTGTTGACGCGGTTCGGTATCAGATCAGTCTTGCCCGCCAGCTTTGGCACCCAAAAGCTGTGGTCGGTGTCGGCCGACATCAGGGTGATATGCGTCGGAGTGGGATGATTGCGATCGCTCACCGGCACATGCAACTCGTTAGCAGTAACGAATCCCTGCCCGGGATATCGAAACTCCCACCAGAACTGGTGACCGACTGCCGTAACTTCGATCGTGCCGGCAGGGAACCGGGCGTCCTCCACGGCATGAATGACACGAGCGGCGGCCAGAAAAAGCACAACCACAACAAGGGCCGGGATCACCGTCCATGCCAGTTCCACCTGGTTGCTGCCGTAGATCTGCGGCGGCTCACGGCCATCATCGTCAGCTCGGCGCCGGAACCGGATTACGGCGTAGGTAATGAGGGAGAAGACCACGACGAAGATCACTGCGGTCACAGCCAGCACAAACAGCGAAAGGTGGTAAATCGAGTCCGCGGGAGTAGAGGCGGGAGAAAAAATGCTGGGAACCGCCGGATCTGCATGCAGTTCTGCGACCGCCGCGTGCGACGCCAAGAAGGTCAGCGCCAAGTGGGCGCTAACGGAGGAGAAGCCAGCCTTGATCGTTGACTGCAAAACCGTGCTCTCAGCCTCGCTAGCAAGTAGCGGTTAAACCGGCGACAAACTCGAAGTTGTTTAGACTCCAATAAAGTGCAATTGCGAAGAAAGAATGTTTAACGAACGGCGCTTCGCCCCACTGCGAACGCTGCCACTGCCGACAAAATCGAATGAACGGATGATTGCCTCCCATGTGCTGTGTTGTCAAGAGCTTTCAGTATGGTTGCTCGGTGATTGCGTCATGGGAACCGTTATCGCGAACGTCTCGGACTCAAATCGGGAGTCTGTGGTGTAGACTTTGGCGGCGGCACGCGCCTGAACTCTGTCCGCTTGTGCAAGATAACGAGAGGTCCTCATGAAAGTACTTGCCATCGATGTGGGTGGAACCAACGTCAAGATGCTCGCCTCCGGTCATGAAGCGCGGCGCAAATTTTCCTCCGGACCAACCCTCACTGCGAAACAGATGGTCGACGAGGCACGAAAGGTGGCCGCTGATTGGAAGTATGACGTGGTTTCCATTGGCTATCCGGGGCCGGTGCTCGACGGCCACCTGCTGTCGGAGCCTCATAATCTGGCTAAGGGTTGGGTTGGTTTTAACTTCGAGAAGGCGTTTGGATGCCCGGTGAAAATCATCAATGATGCAGCCATGCAGGCGCTTGGCAGCTACAAGGGCGGCCGCATGCTGTTCCTCGGGCTGGGTACGGGTCTAGGCTCCGCAATGGTGATCAAGGGCGCGCTTATGCCAATGGAGTTGGCTCACCTTCCTTACCGCAAAGGCACCTACGAAGACTATGTCGGCTTGCGTGGAATCGAGCGGTTCGGCAAGAAGAAGTGGCGCAAATATGTGGCCGACGTCGTAGACCGGCTGGCAGCAGCGCTTGAGCCGGATGAGGTCGTCTTGGGTGGAGGCAACGCAAAACTGCTGAAGGTGCTGCCACCGAAGTGCAGGGCAGGCGACAATCGAAATGCATTCCTCGGCGGATTTCGACTGTGGGACGAGAGTGATGCAGGCGCGGCTCAACCCAAGTCGAGCGGCCGAGCAGTCGGCGTACGCCGTCCCAAAGCGAAGCGCCGAGTACACAACGAAGAAGCCAGTGCATGACCACGCGCAGTCCTCACGCTGACTAGAGGCGCCGTTCAAATTTGTCGAGGCCACGCAACCGGCACCTGGATGGAGAATGGCAACGATGTCGCCAACAACAGGCGCGCGATTCCCCGATCTCATCGGCCTGATCGACGAAGCTTGCAATCGAATCTACGGACTGGCACAGCAAACACCGGTTGCCCGGTTGCCGGATAGTCCGCGCATCCCTCAATCAACGCGCGTGTATGCGAAGTTAGAACAGCTGCAGACAACCGGTTCGTTCAAGCTGCGAGGCGCGACCAACAAGATCATGGGACTTGCTCCCGAAATTGCCGCTGCGGGGGTTGTCACTTCCTCGACAGGAAACCACGGACTTGCCGTTGCTGCCGCCGCTAAGTTTCGAGGCATCGACGCTGAGGTGTTTCTCTCCTCACAGGTGCCTCAGGCCAAGCGGCAGAAGATTGAATCGTACGGAGCACGTATTTGCACGGTGGGCCAGAATCCTCTGGAGGCTGAGATCGCAGCCCGCGCCGCGGCCGCGGACTCCGGACGTACCTACGTCTCGCCCTACAACGACGTTCGAGTCGTGGCCGGGCAGGGAACGATCGGAGTCGAACTTCTTCGCCAAATTGACACGATCGACGCTGTCTTCATCGCAACTGGCGGAGGCGGCCTGATCAGTGGCGTAGGAACTTATCTGAGGCAAAGGTCTCCGCACACCGAAATTGTCGGATGCTGGCCGGGGAACTCCCGGGTCCTATATGAGTGCATACGTGCCGGCAACATCATTGAGTTTCCCGAAAGCTATACCTTGTCCGAGAGCACAGCAGGGGGAGTTGAGCCGGGCTCGATTACCTTTGAACTGGCGCGAACTGCGATGCATCGCGGGGTGCTGGTGTCCGAAGAAGCGATTCTCGATGCCATGAAATGGGCGCGTGAACAAAATTGGACGATTGAGGGCGCCGCTGGGGTGGCTTTGGCAGCCTATTTTCAGGAAGCCACGCGCTACCAGGGTAAGTCGGTGGTTGTTTTGTTCTGCGGAGGCAATCTGTCGCCCGAGGTACAGAGTCGGATGCGGTAGGTGGCGAATGTCTGGCATTGTGGCAACTGATCGCGGCATGAAAGTGAATGAGTAGAAGGGAGCCAAATTGTTTCGGCACGCCATCGTGCGCGTCCCCGGCGCAAATTTCGCTGATGGTCTGACTACGGCCAGTCTCGGCAAGCCAGATACCTCAGCCGCCTTGCATCAGCACGAGGCATACTGCCGGGCACTCGAGGACTGCGGGTTGGAACTCGTCCGCCTCGCGCCAGACCTCCAGCACCCCGATTCGACCTTCGTGGAAGATACGGCGGTTCTCACCAGCCAGTCCGCGATCCTGGCGCGCCCGGGGGCAGCGTCGCGTCTCGGAGAAGTCGCCCGCATTCGTGAAGTCATCGAGCGCTTCTACTCCGCAATCCACGTCATCGAAGCCCCAGGAACACTGGATGGCGGAGACGTGTGTGAGGCCGGCAGCCACTTCTTCATTGGCATCTCCCATCGCACAAACGAGGAAGGTGCGCGTCAACTGGGCGGTATCCTCGCCGCCGACGGAATCACAACTTCGTTAGTTGAGATCCGCAGCGCGAACTCGATCCTGCACCTTAAGAGCGGCATCGCCTATCTGGGCAAGAACGACCTCGTCGTCATGGATGAGTTGGCTGATCGGAACGAGTTCGCAGGGTACAACCTGGTTCGGGTATCGGCCGGGGAGAGCTACGCCTGCAACTGTGTGTTAGTGAACGAGCGAGTACTGGTTCCTGCGGGCTTTCCGCGGCTGGAATCCGCTTTGGCCAGTAGGGGATACGAGCCGTTACCTGTTGATATGTCGGAATTTCGCAAAATGGACGGAGGACTGAGTTGTCTTTCTTTGCGGTTTTAATCTGGTTCCCACACCAGGCGCCGTCGCCGAGCCTGACGTCTCTAGGGGCGCAACTTGCGCCGCAGCAGCAAGGCAAGTCCGGCCAGCCCCGAACCCATCAGAAGCATGCTTGCCGGCTCTGGGGTGGGTACTCCAGTTTGCAGACCCGACGAATCAACCGGGCACGAAGTACACGAGTACTTCCATTCGATATTGTCGAATTCAAATGCAGGGTAGGCGATTGAGGCGAACTTTATGGTCGTCCATGGAGTTATCTTATGGGTAGTCGCGTCGGGCTGAGCGTCAAACTCGACCAACGCGGATAACCGGTTCGAACCGCTGGCCGTGGTGCTGGTGTGATGAGGGTCGGCGAATTGAAAGCCTTTTGGGTCAGTGTAGGTGGAGTTTTGAAAGATTGAAGCGTGGAATTCGGTGCAAACTCCTGTCGCAGTACAAAAGGTGATTGTGTTCCACGGATCTACACTTCCCCAGTAGAACGAGAGCTTGCTTATGGATTGGTTCAGGTCAATCTGGATGCTCAAGCCTTGGGAACCAGAGCCTGACAAGTAGTACCCCCCATCGCCAACCGGATTTCTCCATGGATTTCCGTTTACCGTTCCATCGCCCTTACGCAGGTTGGACAGTTGGATGGACGAATTAACGGAATTATTATTGAGATGGAAGGTCGCTGTTTTCGTCGTACTGCAACCAGAACTGCAGACCTTGAGCCCATTCAGGTAGATTTACTGCGGAACCAGAAGAGTAATTGTGCCAGCCGACATAGCTGGTCGCGGTGGCTGGATCAAGCGCCCACCAATTCGTTGTTGAATTGGGCGCATTCAATATGTAGCCACCTCCGCTGACGACCTACGTGCCAGCCCATGGGTTTGACGGGTCGTTCGTGTACCAGACTCCCAGAACGGCTCCAGCAAGCCCGGTAGCTTGCGCTGATCCCGTGTAGGGTGTTGCCGAGAGATTGGAAAAAGAAAGTGTAACGAAACCGCAGAGTACCAGCCATAGACTGATATGTCGCATTGCGATGGGGACCCCACTTCCTTGCACTTGCTTCGGGGCTACAACCCGGCGAAGGGTAGTAGCGGCGAACGTTCCTGCACTGTAGTTCCGCTCGGTCAAAATGTCAACGCATTATATTCACGACACTACTGCGAGCACTTAGCCAACACAAAAGTGTGTAGATCGCGATGGTTCGTCGTAGTGCTACCAATTCGAAAAGTCTTATCCGCCTTCGTCAAAGCCTTCCTCAAAGTAAAGCGCTATCGCAAAGGTAGATTGGCGGTTTACTTTCTCGCACGACTTCATCCTGCTGCGCTGACTCACGAGCAAGTCGGACTCATTTTTGTTGTCGCGCACTCACCTCCAAAACTCGATAGCGAGATTCCACCTCAGCGGCACCTCAGACCTTAAGTGGAGTTCGGTCGAACCTAAATGTGCTAATGTCTCTCCATCAAAAGAAAGGGTGCGCCGAATAATGCCAGTGGTATAAGTTCAACCGCGGGACGCACGCCACTTGGGCGGCAGCCCGATGACTACGCTGGCCAAGGTCACGGTTGGACGGCGCAGGTTTGGAGCCTAGCGGAGATGCGTCGCGCCACGATTCTTGCTTTCTTCCTGATCGCAGCTGCAGCGAGCAGTCTCTCCCAGGACCGGGCACTGATTACCGGCGACACTGAAGATAACCAGGACACACCCGTTCCTGGGGTTCGGATAACGCTCCACAATGACTCACTGCGCACCGACCGCACCACGACGACCAATTCTGACGGTCTGTATTTTTTCGCCGAGGTCACTCCCTGCCGAGGGCTATGTCATAACAGCCGACGCGCCTGGCATGAACTTTGCGCCCAAGAGTGTCAAGTTCAACGTCGAGGTGGGCGAGACGAGGCACCTGTTGCCGTCGTTCATCGCCGAGAAGCAGGCCGTTCCGGTTTCGCGGCAACGGGGGCAGCGGCCGCTGGATTCGGCTCATCAGGCCCATTGGTGCCGTAGCGGTTGGCATAGCAACTCCCAGTGGCCGCAACAAACCGAATGCGTACACGCCACGGAAGGCCGGGCAAACCTGGTCAGCTTTGGATTCTTATTCTCGGACTCTCACGCCGACACCGGTTGTCTATCTACCGTTGCGGCAGGCTACTGCAGTGCGACGTCTGTTCGACGACGAGAGCGGCCCAACCGGTCAAGGTGGGTCCGGCCGTTCCTCCATCCGCGCCGCCGCAGACGGCAACGCCGCCAGACACCAGCGCCGCAGTCGGGACAAACGGCGTCCGGAAAAGCAGGTAAGGCCCAGCCTGAAACTGTCGAGGCTTCACGCGTGCCACTCGACACCATTTCGACGGCGGTGAGCTCCGTCATTACCAGCAATCAATTGCGCAGTCTGCCGTTCTTCAATCGCAACTTCCTGGCCCTCGGCTTGCTGGTCTCGAGTACCCACGATGTGCCGGCATGGTCAGAGCTGAAGGATACGACCTTCAGCATATCCGGGCAGCGTCCGACTTCGAATGCATTCTTGCTGGATGGAATGGACAATGTGGCGTCGAGCAGCAATCAGGCCATACCGTTTCAGGTCAACGATGCGATCCAGGAATTCCGTGTGGTCACAGCAAACTCCGACGCCCAGTTTGGCCGCAATATCGGCGGGGTCGTCAACATCGTTACCCGTCGCGGCACCGCCAAGTTCCATGGCAGCGTCTTCGGCTATTTCGCCTCGGATTCGATCAACGCGACGTCGCCACTGTCGGTTTACAACGGTACCGGCTTCGATCAGGCCGCGGCCTTCGCCGGACCAACGAACGCGCCGCCCGCTGTAAACACCAATACAGTCTCCGGCGGCCCTCGAGATCTATCAGCCCACTTCCTACAACCAGTACGTCAATACCGTGCAATCGCTGAACTCAACCCTCGGCACCACCAATTGCACCTCGCCGAATGCGACGTTCGGTTCGTCAGACTGCAACCAACACTTCGATCCGGCTGCCATCATCGCGCAGCATAACAGCCACACTCAGCCGTTCTCTTCGCAGCAGTTTGGCGCGCAGGCGGGTGGCTCGTTCCTGAAGCGCTGGTACTGGTTTGGCGACTACGAAGGCACGCGCATCGACAATCCCAATCCCATCTTCGAGCGGGTACCCAGTTCCTACGATCGCAGCCATCTGGATTTGTTCACGCCGGGGACCTCGGGCTATCAGCGATGCCCAGTTTGCCCAGAGCGTTCTTTCTCTCTATCCCCAGGCAAACGTCGTCGCGGTTCCTGACGTGCTGGAGTTCTATCAGGGACAGGCCCCGAACTACACCAACGTTGACAACTATCTGGGGCGGGTTGATTTCACCCAGTCGGACCGCAGTGAATGGACCTTCCGATACAACCTGCAGGACCTGTCGCAATTGCACGATGACACCTTGCCCAGCTCATCCGTGTATCCCGGAAACGGCGCGCAGCGTGCGGTCCTGAACCAGAACCTGGTGCTGACGTTCACCCACCGCTTCTCCGATCAGTTCAGCAATGTCGTTCGCGGCGGGTTTACCCGGTTTCAGGTCAAAGAGACGCCACAGGACGCCAACTTCGATGCGTCGAAGGTGGGCTTGCCCAGCGGTCCCATGCGGACCTATCTGCTTTCGGGACTCGATCCGCAATATGCCGGGGCCGCTCCCTTCTCCAATGGCGCATGGGGAGGATGGTACGACTCGATCTGGGCCGGCCATCCAAACATGCCGGTAATGACCCCTTCCCTCGACGGGTTGTTCCCCTTTGCTCGTATCGGCGCGCCGCTTAGCGCGCCTGGGGAACGCCGCGACAGTGAAGGCGAATTCATGGACAACATGGTGTGGTTCAAGGGCAAGCACACTGTACGGGCCGGTGTGGACTTGCGGCGACTGCAAAATGTGTTCGACAACAGTGGCTTCAGCCGGGGCATGGTCGTTTCCGGCGATATCGGAGAATTCACCAGCGATAGCGAGACTTGCCTGCAATGCCTGGCGCCGGGGTTCAGCGATCCTTCGTTCGACTACGCCATTAAACAGCCCAGCCCATTTCAAACCACGTTCCACTCCTACGTGATTGCGGGATACCTGCAGGATACCTGGCGCGTAAAGCCGAACCTGACGATCAACCTGGGACTTCGCTACGAGTATTTCTCGCCGCCGTCGGAAACCAACCACCAGCTGTGGAACTACGATCCGGTGGCCAACGGATTGGTCCGGCAGGATGAAACCCAGGTAGTCCGACCCGTACGGCAACACCTGCGCGCCAGCAGTCGAGTTTCACGGGATCGATCTACAGCGACCAGGCGACACCCGTTGCCTTGGAACTGCAGCCCAAATGGAAATGGAAGTTTCGTGGTGGCCAACACCACAAATTTCGAACCGCGGATTGGCGTGGCGTGGTCCACGCCCAGTGGCAACACAGTGGTTCGCGCCGGCTTTGGCATCTACTACGACGAACTTCCGGTCAGCCTGATGGCTCAACTTACGTTCAACCGCCCCACTCCACCGACGTTCCAGAATCCCCAGACCCTCTACGGTCAGAACTTCGGCAGCGGGTATTGCATTTTTCGCGCAGTGCGCCCTGGGCAACAGCAGCCTGCTTAGCGCCAACCCGCCAAACGCCTTTTATCAGGCCGCCAGTGTGCCCTTTGCCCTGAGCGCGGTTGACCCCTCCCACTTCAACAATCCTTTGACCCGCCAGCTGAGTTTCTCGGTAGAGCGGCAGATAACGCGGAACACCTCGGCGGAAATTGCCTACATCGGTAATTTCATGGCGAACCTTCCCACCACGACCAACACCGGATTTAACAACGAATGGTTCTGTACGGCTTCGGCGCAGGGAAACAGTGGCCAGCCTTGCGATGCCTTCAGCTATGTTCCGGTCTTCACGCTGGCCAACAACGGATATGGCAACTACAACGCGTTTGTGGCCAAGGTTTCGACCCGAGGCTGGCACGGGGTCCAGGCTCGCGCCTCGTACACCTACTCGAAAGGGCTCGATAACGCATCGAGCGCAGGGGCGCCACTGATTCCCGGACCGCTGATGACTCAAGTGGCTGCCTTGGGTTATTACGGGACCGGCAGTCCTCTGCCGTATGCGCTGGGCAGCTCGCGGGAACCATTATTCCTCCCGCAGGAATTTTCAGTCCGGGAGCCATCTCGGCGAATCTGTCAGCGCTCACCGGGCTTCTGACCGCTGGCGTGAACACCACCGGAGTGGGCCACGTGCAAGTGACGCCATATACCATTCCGCAGGATCCGTACAACTACCTCAAGAACGACTATGGCCGGTCTGACTTCGACCAAACGAATCGCTTCATTCTTGAGTACACGTGGGAGATTCCAACTTCAAAGCCGTCGCGCTCTGACCAGCGGATGGATGTTGAGCGGCACGTTTATTGCCGAGAGCGGGCAACCGTTCACCATCTTCAGTGGTCCGATTGCCGGGGAACTCGACCAGCGCGTTAACCTGACCGGTTCTCTGACGACGACGGGTAATCCCTACGCCTACTTTGGCAACACCGCTGCGATTCAGCTGCCGGGCTCGGCCTGCCTAAACCAGTCCGCTGCGTTCTCGCCCTATGTGTTGCAGCAATCCACTGGCATCAAGAGCGGAGACGCGGGAACTCCTTGCTTGGGCAACTCATCCAGAAATCAGTTCACTGGTCCGGCCTACGTCGATTTTGACATGGCGATTCAAAAGACCTTCAAGATTCGAGAGGTGGCAGCACTCTCGTTGCGCGCCGAGTCCTACAATCTGTTCAACCGGCCCAATTATTACAACCCGATCAGCAGCTACAGCCTCGACGGCGTGACCCCGTATTCGCAGTTTGGACAGATCAAGTCGGCCCACAATCCGCGCCAATTTCAATTCGCCGTCAGGATGAGTTGGTGAACGACTGCGTGACGAACCTTGCCAACGGACCTCGGCTGCCTACATCATCAGTGAGATGATGATTCGAAATGGCATTTGAAAAACATCTCTTCATCAGTTACGCGCACCTCGATAACCAGCCGTTAACCGAGAGCCAACAGGGATGGATCACCCGCTTCCACGCCACGCTTTCGGCGATGCTGAGCATGCGAATCGGCCGCAAGGCCGAGATTTGGAGAGACATCCAAGCTTTCCGGGAACGACATTTTCGCCGATGAAATCCTGCAGCAATTTCCCAAGACAGCCCTGCTGATCTCTGTCGATCACCCCGCGTTATGTTGAGTCGGAATGGTGCACCCGCGAGGTCGTGGCGTTCTGCAAATCAGCGGAACTCACCGGAGGGCATCGTCGTTGACAACAAGTCGCGCATGCTGAAAGTCATCAAGATCCCCGGAGGTGACGAGAACCCACTGCCGGAGGTGATGAAGCTCTCGCTGGGGTATCCGTTTTACGTATTCGACGAACAGGAGACGCCGCTCGAACTGGATCCCGCCTATGGCGAGGAGTTCACTGCCAGAAGTACAACCTGAAGATGGCGAAACTGGCGTTCGACATCGCCCAGTTGATCAAGAAAATGGACGTGGGAACTGCCGCTGCTGCAACGCCACAACCGGCGTCGCAAGCCTCGCCGGGCCAATCCAAGCCAACCGTGTATCTGGCGGATTGCAGCATCGACCGGCGTGAAGATCGCGAAGCCGTCAACGCGGATTTGCGGCTTCACGGTTACCCGATTCTGGCGGAAGTCCAGTTGCCCTCTGACGAGGCGTCCTTCCTCGGCGAGTTGGCCGCAATCCTGGCCCGATCCAGGTTGTCCGTTCACATGATCGGCAACAACTATGGGGTCGTGCCCGATGGTCCCAGCGAAAAGTCGGTGATGGTGCTGGAGAACGAGCTTGCCATCCAGTTCAGCAAGGTTGCGGGGCTGAAGCGCATCATTTGGGTCCCGAGCGAAACCAGGTCTGATTCCTCGCGGCAGCAGCAGTTCATCGATCAGCTTTTGCGCGACCCGGAGGCCCAGTTTGGCGCCGATCTCATCACCGGCGATCTGGAAGATCTGAAGGCTGCCATTCATGCTGCGCTGAAAAAGATGGAAGCTCCCGAGCCGCCCAAGCCGCAGGAACCCGTAGAAGCCGGAACCAAACTCGTTTATGTCATTTGTGACGAGCGCGACCGGAAGGCCACGATTCCATTGCGCAAGTTTTTCAAGGCTCAAGGACTCGATTCGAAGATACCCGTGTTCGAGGGTGATGCCGCGACCGTACGTGAGGCCAATCAGGAGTTGCTCAGCACCTGTGATGCGGTGCTTATGTTCTACGGGGCAGGTGACGAGCTTTGGAAGCGCTCTGTCGAGTCTGACTTGCGCAAGGCTTCCGGATACCGCACATCCAAGACGCCGGTTGTGACTTACACGTATCTGTCCGGGCCGGCAACCGACGACAAGAGTGAACTGATCGAGCTGGAAGAGCCGAGAGTGATCGATGGCTTAAACGGCTTTTCGGAGGCGGGGTTTGCCGACTTCGTCAACACGGTGACCGGGAAGGCAAAGCAGTGATTCACGCCACCGCAGCCGGCACTCGACTGGCCAATCCATTCCCGGGACTAAGGCCGTTTCGCGATGAAGAAGAGCACCTCTTCTTTGGACGCGAAAGCCAGATCGACACCATCGTCGATATGCTGGGGAGAGCGCGTTTCCTGGCAGTCGTAGGCACGTCGGGCAGCGGCAAGTCCTCTCTGGTGAATTGCGGTTTGAAGCCCGGGCTGCATCGTGGGCTTATGGCCTCCGCCGGCACTTCGTGGCGCATGGCGCAGTTTCGACCCGGCAGCGATCCCATCAAGGCGATGGCGAAGTCGCTCTCCCAACCTGGTGGACTCTTTCACAGTCAGGATTTTGAAGGTCTCGCGGTCGAGGAGATCGTTGAAGCCACTCTGCGCATAAGTAAGCTCGGGTTGGTCGACATCTACGGTCAGGCGAACCTCGAAGAGCGACCCAACTTGCTGCTGATCGTCGATCAGTTTGAAGAACTCTTCCGTTATCGCGACCTGCAGACAGCCTCCGGCGAACCGCAAACCGGAGAGGATAAATCCGTGGCCTTCGTGAATCTGCTTCTGGAAGCCGCCAGTTCGGAATATCCCATCTATGTCGTCATTACGATGCGGTCGGATTTCCTGGGAGACTGCGCGCAGTTTCCCGGCCTTCCGGAAGCCATCAACCGCGGGCAGTATCTGGTGCCGCGCATGTCGCGTGACGAGCGAAGGTCAGCGATTGCCGGGCCCGTGGCAGTGGCCGGCGGCGAAATCAGCCCGGTTCTGCTAACCCGCCTGGTCAATGACGTTGGCGACAACCCCGATCAGCTTTCAATTCTGCAACACGCTCTGAATCGCACCTGGGCCGAGTGGCAACGGCAGGGTGGCCAGGGGCCGATGGACCTTTCCCACTATGAGGCCATCGGCACCATGAGCCATGCGCTCGATCAGCACGCCGAGAAGGCTTTTGCGGAGTTGCATGGCGAGCGCCAGAAGACAATCTGCGAGAAGGTCTTTCAGGCGCTTACCGACAAAGGAACGGATGCTCGCGGCATTCGCCGTCCCACCAGCGCCGTTACACTTTGTGCCATCACAGAGACCACGCTTGCCGAATTGACGCCGGTTCTAGATGTGTTTCGCAAGCCCAGCCGGTCCTTCGTCATGCCCCCGGCCGGGGAACCCATTGCGCCCGAAACCATCCTCGACATCTCTCACGAAAGCCTGATGCGCATTTGGGTTCGCCTCAAGAACTGGGTGGAGCGGGAGTCGGATTCCGCTGCGCAGTACCAGCGCCTGGTGCAGAACATGGCACTGCACGCCAAAGGCGCTGCCGGCCTGATGACCGATCCGGAACTGTCGCTGATGCTGGAATGGCAGAAGAAGTGGCGGCCGAACGCGGCCTGGGCTGAACGTTATCGACCGGGCTTCGATTCGGCTATAGCGTTCTTGGAGGACAGTCGCAGAGCCCGCGATGCCGCCATCTCCTCCGAGAAAGAGCGCCAGAAAAGCGAACTACGCCGTGCTCGCTTGATTGCAGCAGTACTGGGCGCTGCCTTTTTGCTCGCAGTCGGCTTCGGAAGCTATGCCCTGTATGAGCAGCGTCGGGCCGCCACCGAGCAGGCAGCGCGTTTGCAGTCCGACAAACTCCGCGAAGCCCAACAGAAACTGGCGGAAGAGCAGGAGCGCGGCCGCAAACAAGCCGAGGAACTCAACCAGAAACTCACCGTTGCCCTCGACGAGGCAGTAAAGGCGAAGGCCGAAGCCCAGGCCGCTGACGCTCGTGCCCAACATGAAAGGGAAGTGGCCGAGACCATGGCGCACAAGTTCCTCGAAGCCAGTGCTGAGGCGCGCATGGCTGAGAACTGGCAGATCGAGAAAGCTGAACAACTGCAGCAGGACCAGGACGAACACAAAGACGCCGGCGTAATCGCGCGTGATCAGAAAGAACTCGATGCGTCAGCCACTAAAGCCAAAGAGATGAAGTTAGACGCCGCCGCAAAGGCGGCCGATGCCGCGGCCTATGCGGCAGGGGCGCATCTGGTCAGTCCAAGCCGGCTCAGCAATTCTGACCTGTTCCAGCATGCCGAAGTGACCGCGTGCACTGGCTGCACTAAGGATTCGAATGGCAAGATCAGTGCACCGCCGGACCCCCTTTGTAACGACTTGCAGCTCTTCACCAGGAATCCCGATGACATGTTTCGCGGGCCGGATGGTTCCGCCTGCCACGCGACGATCTTCCAAGACGGCCAGCAGGTGGGTTTCGAGCACTTCATCGAATGGAAAACCAAAAGTCCGGTGACGGTGGCGAGCGTTGGCCTGTTCGCAGCCCACGATTGGATTCGCTATCGCCGGTCCTTCGAGACCTTCAAGTTATACGTTAAGAAACAGGGGCAGTGGACTTTAGTTGCTGAATATAGCCCTGCACTAATGTACGGGGAAAGTTGCGGACAGCAACCCTGTTTTCCGCCTCCTGCCATCAATTATCAGCCCGGAACCGTGCTGGCTGCGTGCCTCAACCTGCCCCCCGCCACCGGCCAGGAATTCCGCGCGGTCTTCGTGCAGTCGGTCAGCTCGGTCGAGAGATTTTCGGGCCCGCGCGTGCTGCAACTCGACGGCTACAAGAACGCCAACTGCGCCAAGTAAGCTGCCAGCCCTTTCACCCCAATCAGGTGCCCCAGCTCTTCTTTCACCGACCATGACCCCGGCGTCTTGTCGCTAACTGTGGCCGGAGGCAGCGTCTGCAATCGTCCTGGCAATTGCTCCAACAGTGTGCGTAGCGATTCGGTTGCTTGCATTTCTCTCTCCCGTTAGACGACTATCATGCCTTGGATCGAGCTTTCCCGTTCCACAGCCGCAGACCGTATAATCGAAATTCCTTCCATGAGTTACCAGGTTCTCGCGCGCAAATATCGACCCCAGAAGTTTTCCGACGTCATCGGTCAGGACCACGTTACCCGCACCCTGAAGAACGCCATCGAGCAGCAGCGTATCGCGCATGGCTACATCTTCAGCGGGCACCGGGGTATCGGGAAGACCACGATCGCGCGCATCCTGGCCATGGCGCTCAACTGCCGCTCCACCGACCATCCCGTGCCCGAGCCCTGCGGCGTGTGCGATTCCTGCGTCGAGATTCGTGCCGGCAACGCCGTTGACGTAATCGAGATCGACGCCGCCACCAATCGCGGCATCGATGAGATCCGCGAGTTACGTGATGCCGCGCGTTACCGTCCAGCCCGTGACCGCTACAAAATCTGGATCCTCGATGAAGCGCACCAGATCACCGATGCCGCCTTCAATGCGCTGCTGAAGACCCTGGAAGAGCCGCCGTCACACGTCATCTTCATGATGGCGACCACGCAGCCGGAGGACATTCCGCAGACCATTCGCTCGCGCTGCCAGCACTTCAGCTTTCACGCCGTCAGCTTCGACGACATTGTCGGCCAGCTACGCGACATCGCCGGGCAGGAAGGCATCACTGCCGACGACAATGCGTTGGCCATGCTGGCCGAGGCCGGCGATGGATCGATGCGTGATGCGCTCAGCATCATGGACCAGGCGATCGCGAGTTGCGGTGATACTCTTAGCGGAGATGTGGTGCGCGGATTGGTCGGCACCGTGGGTTCCGACATTCTCGAAGCCATAATGGATGCGGTAGCACGCAATTCCAGTGAAGATGTGCTGCGCACCATTGATCGCCTTCTGGTCGAGGGGCAGAGTGCCCAGCACTTCGCGCGGCAAATGGTGCGTTTCCTCCGCAATACCGTGGTGGCGAAGGTGGCCGGTAGCGATTCGCCGGTATTGCAGATTTCATCCGACGAACGCGCGCGAGTGGCACGGGTTGCCGAACGCTTCAGCGAAGAGGATCTCACACGCTTCCTGCAGATCATGCTTCGTACCCATTCCGACCTCGGATACAAGCAGGAACAGCGCTTTCACCTCGAGCTGGGTTTGTTGAAGCTGGTCCATGCTCAGCGCCTGCTTCCACTCGAACAGCTGCTCAGCGGGGAAGAGGCCAAGGCGGGTTTAACTGCCTCGCGCACGAGCAGCACCGCGTCTGGAAGCGCCGTTCCGGGTCGAACCCGCGACGCGGCAGCGAAACCTAGAGCCTCGGTAGCGGAGACATCGTCGCCGCGGCTCGGAACCGAGTCACCGTTCAAGGGGCCGTCGCCGTTTGAGGCGGACCGCAATCGTAAGAGCGAACCCAAAGCGCAAGCTTCCCCATTAGCGGACCCACTACCGAGCGGGATCGGCAGCAGCATCTCGGAAGGGAAGACCATCGTCACCGCCCGGCCTGAACCTGTTACGACGACGGCGACGGCGGTCGCACTCGAAGAGCAACCCGTTGACCTCGCCGTCGAGGTGACTCCGGAAGTGGCCCGCAACGCCGTTCTGACAGCGCTCGAAGATGCCGGGCAAAACATGCTGGCGCATAACCTCGAGTCCGGAGAATGGAGTGTGCGCAACCTTGAGGTTTCCGTCAAGGTGAGTATGTCGCAGGTGATGGTTGACGTTGCCCTCGGAGATGCCCCCAAACGCATCGCGCACGAAGCGCTTGCCAAGGCGTCAGGCAAGGCGATGAAATTCAAGCTCGTGAGTGGAGGCTCGCAGACGGCCAAGGCGGCGCCGCCATTGGCGCGGCCCACAAACGGCACGGGTGCGCGCAGTCGCGCCATGTCCGATCCGGTTGTACAGCGCATGCAGGAAAAATTTGGCGCGGAGATTCGTTCTGTGATCGACCACAAGGAACGCGGATAGACGATGATTCGGTTTGGTGAGAGTAAGTCAGATTGAGTAAGTCAGATGAGTAAGTCAGATTGAGAGTAAGTCAGATTAAGGGTAGTGCAGCGCTTCAGCGCTGCGTTTCGCCGCTCTTTTGTGAACTGAGCCGGGTTTTAGCCGGCGATGCAGTTGTATCGGAGCATTCATGGGTGGATTCAATTTGCAGGAGATGCTGGCGCAGGCGCGCCAGCAGGCGGAGAAGCTGCAGGAAAAAATGCAGCAGATCACGGTCGAGGCCTCTTCGGGCGGAGGCAGCGTCACAGTGAAGATGAACGGGCAGAAGCAGGTCCTGAGCGTAGCCATAGAGCCCGAGGTGGTAAAGTCCGGCGACCTCGAGATGCTGCAAGACCTGGTGATGGCCGCCGTCAATGCGGCCGGGCAAAAGGTGGACGATGCCATGAAGTCCAGCCTGGGCGGAATGTTGGGCGGCATGAGTCTGCCGGGAATGTGATCGACTTAGGCTCATACGCTTTGGAGGTAGAGCCGGCCTTGAGGTGGGCGTCTCCTCCGCTTTGCAGGTAGAGCTAGCCTTCAGGCCAGCGTCCAATGCGTTTTTTGTGTCCCGGGGCTTTAGCCCCCGCATAAGTACAGACGAGGTTCACGTTGCCGCAATTCGCCGAGCCCATGGCTCGCCTGATCGAAGAATTGAAGAAGCTGCCCGGCGTGGGCGGTAAGACGGCGCAACGCTTTGCGTTCTATATTCTGCGCTCCAGCGACGAAGACGCCGAGCAGCTCGCCGACTCCATCCGCCAGCTCAGGGCGAGCCTTCATCTCTGCTCTGTGTGCAACAACATCACCGACGTCGATCCTTGCGTCTATTGCAGCAGCCCCACCCGAAATCAGCGGCTGGTGTGCGTGGTGGAAGAACCCACCAACATCGCCGCTATCGAGAAGACCCGCAACTACAACGGCGTATATCACGTGCTGCATGGAACGCTGTCGCCGCTGCACGGCGTCGGCCCCGACCAGTTGCGCATCGCCAACCTCGCCCGTCGCGTCGAGTCGGGCAGTGTGGACGAACTCATCATCGCCACCAATCCTACCGTCGAGGGCGAAGCCACGGCCACGTACCTCTCGCGCTTGCTGAAGTCTTCCGGCGTCAGAATTACCCGCATCGCTACCGGAATTCCCGTGGGCAGCGACATCGAATACGCCGACGAAGTCACCATGCAAAAGGCGATGGAAGGCCGCAGGGAACTGTAACTCTAGCGTGAACCTCCGGGAGCGTTTTGCAGTTTCGTCAGGTACCCATTAATCATCGCGTCCCACTCGGCGCCTCTGTTCCTGTCCCCTCTCGCATGTTGACTCACCTGCTCATTGGCTTCAGGCCGAAGAGCGGTGCGCTCGTAAACCACTGACACACGTGTCTCCTCCGCGCCTGTTTTCGTCAGGTGAATATCAATCAGCGTGACCATCGTGTCGTTCACAAAATAGACGTACTGGACGTGTCCCGTGGCATGGTCGAACGCGGTATTCGTCCACACGCTCGGCGTCCCTCCATGGTTCTCCACGGTAAACACCATTCCTTGCTGGTCATCGCGCCGGAGACGGATGGATGAACTGCGGGTTAAACCCCTCCGCCCACTTCCTCTCCTCCCACGCGCCAAACAGCGGGAATGCCTTCTCGTAGGGAGCGGCCACTACCAAACTGAATTCCTCGTGCGTATGCTGCAGTGCCGGCGTCGCTGCTTCCTCCGCCTGGAGCGACGATCCGACCACCCCGGCAAACAGCGCCACCAGGGAACATGCATAGAAGCAGGTCATTTCCGTTTCTCCTTCAGTTGGTGGCTGTCTGCGGCTTTCAGGGTCAGCCCGTAAATGCTGCGCAGTTTTTCGATTTCTTTCAGAGTGTCGGCGGAAAAGGGGGCCTTGCCTTCGAAGGCGTGCAACACAATGCCTTCCAGCAGGTCGCCCAGGGACATGTCCTTCAGTTCGGCCAGCCCTTTCAGGACCTTCAGCAGGCGCTTCTCCATGCGGACGCCAGTCTGTACGCGTTCCACGACAATAGGATGCTCGGGTTGTTCTTTCATGGTATTAATGTACCAATGTACCAAGATACAGTCAAGGAAAATATGTCCCGTTCAACGTTGCGCCGGCCACAAGGGAAATCCGCGGCTAAAGCCCGCGAGTATGAGCACTAACATTTACCGGCCTGAAGGCCTGTGCTTCCACCTAACAACACAGCCCTCGCGGGCTCAGCACGCCTGTGCGCTCGCTCACAACCGGGCAGTGACCCGCATCACCGCCCCGGCGGTTGCCGAATTTGTACAGTGAGAGTGGCGGAAGGACCGCCGACACTGCTGCCGGTGAGGGTGGCAGGCACATAAGATCGAGGAGAACAGCAATCATGGCATACACAATTACTGACACCTGTACCAAAGACGAACTCTGCGTGGAAGCTTGTCCGACGGACTGTATTCATCCCAAGAAGGACGAAGAGCAGTTTGAGGCCGCGACCCAGTTGTACGTTGACCCTAACGGCTGCATCGACTGCGGCGCTTGCGTGCCGGTGTGCCCGACCAACTCGATCTTTCCCAACGAGGAAGTTCCGGCCGAGAAGGCCGAATTCATCGAGAAGAACGCTGCCTACTACGCGTAGGTTTCTCTCCGAGGGCAAGATGCTCCCCGCCGTGGTCTGCAGCTGATCGCGCTCAGCCGGCCACCGCCATCACCCCTCGAATGAGGCACAGTCCCCGTGCTGTGCCTTTTTCCTTTGCTTTCGGCTCTGCTACTCTGGTTGCGCAATAGGGAGGGAAGTGCCGTGATCAATCAACGAAACCTGGTTTGCGCCACCAGCGTGGCCGTTCTCCTGCTGGTAGCCGGCGTTCAGGCCCAATGGGTTGCCGTGGCCCATGCCGTATCCGGACGCATTCAGCAGATGCAGCAGAAAGGCGCCAACGGTCAGGGCGGCTACGATGTCGCGACCGTGGTCATCGAGGCCAATGCGCAAAAGGTATACGAGACGGCACTGCAGCGTCTGCAGGCACATAGCCCCGAAGTCAAACTCATTGAGCAGAACGCCAAGAAGCGTGTCGTGGCCTTCACCAATGGTGCTCAGACGGCCAGCTTGCAAGCTAACCCGCTGGGCGACAAACTCACCCAGTTGGTGGTCGCCTCCACCCTCGACCCCACTCAACCCAGCGCGACTTCGCTGGTGGTCAAGAGCATACAAAACGTTTGCGCCGAGCTGAAGGTGGAGTGCACATTGGAGGCCGACTAGGCGCCTCTACCACCACGTCTCCCCCTGCACGCCGAAGTTCCATCCGGAGGTCCTGGTGAGATAGGCCGGGCCTCCCACGAACCCCTTCAGTCCCTCCGACCAGTTGGCATAGGTCACGAATGCCCGCAGTACCGGGCGGCTGAAGAATTTTCTTCCGGCACCAATCTGCGGAGCCACCGTAAACTTCCTCAGCCAGCCGTCATACAATCCGGCGCCGCTCGAGGTGTAGTCGAATCCCGCCTCCACCGCCAGCGAAACATGGTCGGTGAAGAAGAAAACGGGGCGCGCGCCGAACGATACCCATTGGTTGCTGCCATTCGCCGGATTGCCATCCGTCTGCCGTTGGTAGATGACCAGCGGCTGCACTGCAAACTTGTCGTTCGGTTGAATAACGGCGCTATCGGTAAACCGGAAGGTGTGGGCATTTGGCAGGTACACGGTTGGCTGGTCAATCGCCGTTGAAAAATTGGCCGCATTGCCTACTCCGTACTGCAGCGAAATCCGGTTATATCCTCCCAGCCACTCCTGGCGTGCGTGGCCGACGCCGATCGCCCATCCTCCTGTCGACGGTACGGACGAGCCATCCGCCAGCGTTCCGCCTTTGGAGAAAGAGTAGTCGTACCAGAATCCCAAATCGCCGCCCAGCGCTTTCACGCCATAAAGACGCAGGTCCAGGTTACTCTTGGCGTACTTTCCGTTATCGGTGATGAGGTCATCCTTCGCGCCGCCGAGGTAGGCCACCGACATCTGTCCAATTCCCACGTTAAGGTCCTCCATCCCGCCGCCATAACCACTCATGTCGAGGAAATAGTAATCGTTAATGTCGATGTTGAGCCGCCGATAATATCGCTCGCCGGCCCAAAATTGCGCCGACGGATTTGAGGCCAGCACATTGCCTACTTCGACAAATGCCTCGCGAAAGCGAAACTGGTCGTTGCTCGCGAAGTTCGACGACTGCGTAGTGTTGGCTTCAACCAAGACCTCGGTTCGCATCCACGCTTTTTCCGCGTCGTGGCTGGGATTCAACCAGTTGTTGACGAAGATCAACTCGCCGTATGTGTCAGCTTCATTACCCAGGCGGTATTTGGCGCCTGATCCCGGAGCCTGAAAGGCCACCATCTGCCCACCCTCGCTGTTGAGGCCCTGTCCCGAGCGCAGGTAGCCATGAAACTCAAACTGTTTGACCTGTTGCTGCAACTCCCGCACCACCTTCTGGGAATCCTGTATTTCGTCGTACTGCGGAGTGTTGGCGAGCTCGGTTTGCTCTATCTCGGTGCGCTCCTCACGGCTGAGCTTGGGTTTTTCTTGCGCCGACACTTCCTTGGCCACTTCCGACTGCAGATCAGTCACCGAGACGATGCTCTCTTGCGTGGCGTGCGAGAGCGAACGATTCGCCTGCTCCAGGGTCGCGATCCGTCCTTCCATAGCCGAAATCTGCTGTTCGTAAAGCTGCTTCATTTGCTGGATCTGCTGCTGTAGTTCTTCGTTCGACTGAGCACGGGCGCTGGCCCAGGGGAAGAGGAACATCATGACCAGTACGAGGGCGACGGTAGGGGTGAACTGCCGCAGGAACGGTTTGAGAGTTATGGTCAGGTCGAAAGTCACAGAGCAGCGCAATCTATCAAAGTGCGTCATGGCAAGAAGCTCCTGAAGAGAGATGGCGGGGGCGCAGCCATTCGAAGTCGCAAATAGCAAATAGAAACGAAAGCGCGCCAGAATCGCGCTTCGCTGTGCAAGCCAAACTCGCACCAATGGTGGCGGCCGTCATAATTGGCAGTTGCCAACCGGGCGGGATTATTGCACCGCAAGGAAGGGAAGGCTAGGTTAAACGTCGACACCGGAATGGCCGGTGTCCCGATGCAGGACTTGCTTCCTGATTCCCATGCCACCAGCTATAATCCGGCGTCATGCCATTCTCCACGCGAAGTTTCTCGCCTCTCTCCAAACATCTGTGCGATCGCATCGTTCTCCTGGCTCTTTGCCTGTCGTTGTGGCCGGCGTCGGTCTTAGCGCAGGCTACGGCAGCACCGGCCGCTCCGCCCCAGGCCGTTGCAGCCCCACAGCAAAACATCCTGCCCTTCATCAAGAATGCCTGGAACACCCTCGGCCGCTCGATGAACGAGTGTTCGTCGATTTCCGATCCGAAGTTCGGCGCGGGTGCCACTTCGGTCATCTATCTGCCCTATGGCGTGACGCCTCCGCCGGCGGTGGTGGCACTCAGTAAATGCGGCGTCAAGGTTGAGAACCTGCCCAAGAAGATCACTGGACTGGGCACGATTCCGGTCGACCAGTTGAACGCGCACGGTCTGTTGTATCTGCCTAATCGCTACGTCGTGCCGGGGGGACGCTTCAATGAGATGTACGGCTGGGACAGCTATTTCATCATCGTCGGGCTGCTGCAGGATGGCGAGCGCGACTACTCGCGCGGCATCATCGAGAACTTCTTCTACGAGATCGAAAACTACGGCGCGGTGCTCAATGCCAATCGGGCTTACTATCTCACGCGCTCGCAGCCGCCTTTTCTGACCTCGATGATCATGGCGCAATACAGCGCCGACAAGCAGGCTGGCAAGGACGACAAGAAGTGGCTGGCGCGCGCTTACGACTATGCCCAGCGCGATCACGACCTTTGGACCAAGCCTCCCAAGCTGGCGGGTGACACTGGATTGGCACGCTACTTCGACGTGGGTGAAGGGCCGGT
This sequence comes from uncultured Acidobacteriaceae bacterium, assembly GCA_963834815.1. GTDB lineage: Bacteria > Acidobacteriota > Terriglobia > Terriglobales > Acidobacteriaceae > DASRAA01. Next base: position 131,505 of record CAWIDA010000001.1, read on the forward strand.
GCCCGACATCGCCGACCATCCTGAGTATTACGCCGCCATCGCCGACTGGCTGCTCAAGCATCCCGAGGTGAAGTATGACCCGCCGGCTTACATCGCACCGACAATGAAGGAGGGAATCGGGCCCGAACTGATGGTGCCGCTGTGCGACAACAAAGCGTGTCCGAATGCGCATCCCGTGAAGATGACGGCCGACTTCTATCAGGGTGACCGCGCCATGCGCGAGTCGGGATACGATCCTTCCTTCCGCTGGGGTCCATTCGACGGTTCCACTCATCATTACGCGCCGGTCTGCCTGAATAGCCTCCTCTACAAGGCAGAGATGGACCTGGCGGAGATGGCCCAGATTCTCGGCAAACCACAGGACGCGAAGAAGTGGCGCGCTGCCGCCGAGCAGCGCAAGGCACTCATCAACAAGTATCTGTGGAACGCCGACAAGGGAATGTTTTTCGACTGGGACTTCACGACCGGCACCCAGTCCACCTACAACTACGTGACCACGTTCTTTCCGCTATGGGTTGGCCTCGCCACCCCTGAGCAGGCTAAGGCGGTGATGAAGAACGTTGGCATCTTCGACCACGAGGGTGGACTGGCCATGAGCGACCAGCAGACCGGGGTGCAGTGGGACCTGCCCTACGGATGGGCGCCCAACCACCTCATTGCAGTTGAGGGGATGCGCCGCGCCGGCTTTAACGCAGAAGCGGATCGCGTATCGCAGCAATTCCTGGGTACGGTGCTGACCAACTACAAGCGCACCGGAACCATCCGCGAGAAATACAACGTGGTGACGGGCAGCGACGAAGCTCCGGTGCTCGCCGGCTACCACGAGAACCTGATCGGCTTCGGCTGGACCAACGGAACCTTCCTGGTGCTGCTATCACGCGCTCCCGCCCGACCAGCAGAAGAAGGTGCTGCAAGCAACGGGAAGCCGCCAAAGCAAACTGAGCTGGACTTCTCGGACTAATAAATCCGAAAGTTGGGTGCCCCGTTCAGGCAAAGCTTGAGCGGGGATGTTCGTTTGTATCACGACGAGCATCTGAGCGCCGAAAGTTGGGTGCCCCGTTCAAGCGAAGCTTGAGCGGGGTTTTTCGTTTGTACTACCCGCAACCTCACGGTGAGCGAGTTTTTCGCGGGTGCCCCATTCAAGCGTCCCCGTTTTGGCCGCTTGAGTGGGGGTTTTCGTTGGGAGTAGGCACAAGGTTCGGTGTCATCCGTCACCGTCTCGGGTCGTACCCATTGAATAGACTCCACCCATGCCGTGGTCACTCAAGCGTTACCAGAACTCGGGTAGCCTTCATTTCATCACCTTCAGTTGTTACCGGCGGCAACCGCTTCTGAGGAAGCGCGGTGCATCGGAGATGTTCGAGCAAGCACTCGAACAAGCGCGAGTGAAATACGGGTTCTTCGTCTTTGGGTATGTCGTCATGCCCGAGCACGTTCACCTGCTGGTAAGCGAACCGGAGCGCTACGCACTGGCCACAGCGATTAAAGCGATCAAGCAGTCCGTCGCACGACGACAAGTCGAGACAGGCGAACACTTCTGGCATGGAAAGGTATTACGATTTCAACGTGGGCACTGCACAGAAGAAGGTCGAGAAGCTGAAATACATCCACCGCAACCCTGTCCATCGTGGTTTAGTCGAGAGGCCGGAAAACTGGCCCTCGAGCAGCTACCGCCACTACGCCACGGGAGAGGTTGGGACTGTCCAGATCGAATCACCGATTGCGGCTTGGAAGCGAAGACAGGCTGGGAACCACGTCCTTGTACTCCCGATAAAATAAAAATCCCCGCTCAAGTTGAGGCGTTTGCGAGGCGTCAGAGCCGAGCGCCGAAATCCGAGCGAGTGCAGCGAGTCGAAGGACCATGCCCTGAGCGAAGTCGAAGGGGGCACCCGACTTTGGACTTGCTGGTTGAGAGGGGGCGTTGCACCGACCACCCGCCGCAGCTGGCGCGGGGCTGAAAGTATAATGCGTCCGATGGTGCTAGGTCTTGGAGCGAGGGTGAGAGCGTGGGAAAACCGATGGGCTCACATTGGAATGACACGAGCTACACAAAACTGTACCAACTTTACCGCCGGGTCGAGACTGTTGCCAGGCAACTAGAGCAGAGGAGGCAGCGGAAATGGCAGCCTCTTAAGATGCATATAGTCGAGCTTTACGAAATTTCGGATCAGCTTAAGGTTCTCGACAAGAAAATGAAACCAGCCGACAATCGTTGAGACTGTCCACCCGAGAAAAGACGGATAAATCCTCCCGGCGAGTTGAATGTATATGTCATGGCAACGGTTTAGCCTAATGTGCGGTGCGACGCTTGTGTTCTTTTACGGCGTCGCACAGTGTCAATCAGGATTCGTAGCGCACTGTACCGACCTTGAAAACCGCGCTGCGAGGGCGCTGGATGGCGGACAACCGGAGACGATCATAGCAGCCGAAAGGCAACTTCTCGCCGATTGCTCGGAGTCAATGTCCAAGAAGGAACAGGCGTCAACACTTGGCACGATCGGCGCGGAGCTAGTCGGCCAGCGACGCTACGACGACGCGATTCCAATTCTCCAACGTTGCGTGTCAATTTATCCAGATCGAGCACCATGCTGGCTCTTTCTCGGCGAGGCGAACTGGAAGCTCAATCAGCGCGCCGATGCGAAGGCTTGCTGGCAGAAAACCGTCGAGATAGGCGGTTTCGACGAGGCGAATGCAAAAGCGATTGAAGTCGCTAAGCGGCGCCTGCGCGAGCTTGGTATGCTCGAGTCTCCCGCCGAATCACCGGACACTAGACCGAAGAGTGAACCCACCCCTAACGATTCAGGCAGTAATGAGACAGCCCACAGTTTCGGATCAGGATTTTTTGTAAACAAACAAGGCTATATCCTGACTAATGCGCACGTGATCGCCGGATGCAGGAAGCTTGCGGATCGAGATGGCAAGCCTTTGCAAGTTAGAGATAGGGACGTAGGTGCGGACTTAGCTCTGCTAAAGACGGATACGTTACCCTCGTTTGCAGCCGTGTTCAGGACTGGCCCTGTTCCGAGAGTCGGTGATGCGGTTGTGGCGTTCGGCTTCCCCCTGCCGGACATTCTCTCTTCTGAAGGGAACGTCTCCGCCGGGATACTAAGTGCGACCTCTGGGCTTCAAGACGATCCGCGCTTCGTGCAAATCAGCGCTCCCGTTCAGCCGGGTAATAGCGGGGGTCCACTGTTCGACTCAAGCGGCCACGTAATCGGGGTGGTGGTTGCTAAGCTGGATGCATTAAAGGTCGCACGTATAACGGGTGATGTTCCGCAGAACGTGAATTTTGCTGTACATTGGGCAGAAGTGAGGGCGTTCCTCGACACACAGGGGGTGCAATATCAAAAGGAAACCTCCCTGCATGTTTCAGCAACACGCGACATTGCCGCGACTGCAAGTCGCATTTCAGTCGCGATTGACTGCACCAAGTAACCAAGCGGCAGTTTGATTTGACCTAACCGGAAAGCTCTTTGGCGATTTCACACCTGACTCCGAGGTTTATCGCCTCGACGCGGCATGGCGCGGCTCCTTCGATTTTGCTATCGCAATTTCGTCGTGCATGATAAGTATCTACCGTATGGCTCGCTACTACGCAGTCAAGTGCAAGACGTGCGAAGAAACAATCCGTCTGGAGCCAGCCGAAGAAGCCCCTTCTGGCACACGAGCCGTTCCTGTCCCTGATTTGCAGCCGTATCCTTGCTGAGAGTGCGGGAGCAGTCACCTGTATGGCTCAGACGATGTTCTTGAACTGACTGACCAGACTTAACGTCCGCCGGGTGCCCGGGTTCGTTCCCATCCTCCACCGCCGTTGCCGCGCGTCCCAGCGAGTGTATTCCCTGGAACCGGCCACGCTGGCGCGGCTGCACGATTATGCTTCCTCTCCAGCACTCTTGCCGGACGCAGTTTCGTTCGGATAGTTGAAGAAGAGCTGATTGCCGTCGGGATCATCGACCACCAGGAGCCGGTAGCCCCACGAACCCTCCTTGACCGGAACGCCCTTGGCCTCGAGTTCCGCGCGCAGCGCGTCCAACGCGGCGACCGCGGCCTCGCGCGTCGCCGGCTCGACGTTCAGGGAAATGAACATCAGCCCCTTGCCAATCTTCTCCGGCCACGTGTCGGCCAGGATAAGCGCGCAGCCCTGCCGTTCGACCTGTGCGACGTACACTTTGCCGTCCTCGTCGTAGCGCCAGGGGCTGGTGAAGCCGAGCTGGTCAACGTAAAAGCGGAGCGAGGCCTCAACATCCGTTACGTGTAGGACGGGGCGTGCGAACCAGTCTGTCATAGGCTATATATCCTCAAATTGAAGATAACTTTTTCCTGGATCAGTTTCAAAAACAGGGTGTCACCGTTCGGACTTTGGGCAGCGTTTTGAGCGGCGGCTGCCCCGTTCACGCGCGGTCCCTTTTTTTTGCCTTCGATAAGGCGAACGTTGCGGCTGGGCGTTCGGTCGGGAAAAGTTTCAGCGCGATTTGTGTGGACATCAGCCCGAAAACGATAGTAGCTTTACTATCAATTTATCCTCCCCGCGGAGCGAGTGGTTCTCGATCTTGCTAATCCCGCTCCTGGGATCGAAACGCAACCTGCAACCAGCAACGCTCAAACCATCGAGCATCGTCTTGGCTCGTTAGATGGCAAGCCATCGAGTCGTTTCCCGATTTTCCACAACCAGAGGAGACAAAAAACTGTGAGAGCCCGCATGCTGTTGTTGTCGTGCCTGGTAGTGACTGCGGCCCTTCCGCTCACGGCCCAGTTCACTGTGACGTTAACCCCCAATGCAGCCAGCCCACAGCCACTTGGCAAATCCGTCACCTGGACTGCAACCGTTAGTGGCGATCCCGATCCCAACCCGGTGTATGAATATCGCTTCACTGCTACGCCCTTGGGAGGGCTTTCGCAAATCCGAAGAGGCTACGGACATTCCAAGACGTTCACTCACACGCCAACTGCGTTTGAAACCACATTCACCATAGGAGTGAGCGTAAAGAACGTTCACGCTGGCACCTCTGGCTCGCAGAACGCGAATTTCCAGTTTAACTCCCGGCTGGTGAGCGGGCATGCTGCCGTAAACACCACCAATCATCCGTTGGTTGCGTTCTTCAGTGCGCAGGCTTGCCAGATTCCCAACCGAATGCGGGTTCGCTTCACCCCGGTCGGCAATGTACCACCTGGCGGCATTTCGACCGCCCAAACCACCAACGCGATTCCCTGTCGCGTGGATACCAAGTTGATCTCTCCTGACGAAACCAGCATGAACTTCTATATCGCTGGGATGTATCCCAGTACCAGCTACAACATGCACTGGGAAGTGATCAACCCTTCCGGTATGCAGATAAACACTGGTACTGACTACCCCTTCACTACGGGACCGATTCCGGCTACCGTCTTCTTCCCGGTGTTCGCTGCCACCGGAACCTCAACGGACACCGGGGAACCCATTGTGCTGCATAACACAGCGAGTCTCCCAGTGAACGGCAAGATCTATTCCAACGCCGCAACCGACCTTGCGGGCAACGTCTTGTGGTATTCCGCGGTGGCTCCGAATAGAACGGAAGTAGGCGGCAATTACTGGGGAACAATAGCCGGTTCCGATCCCTATGTGGCAGGTATTGCCGAGTTCGACTTGGCCGGTAATGTAGTGGTGCAAACCACAGTGGGTGCAGTTAGTGAGCAGCTCGTGACCCTTGGAGCCCGTCCCATTACCGCGATGCACCATGAAGTGCGCCGCATGACGACGCCGAATGGTGCACCGCCTGCCGGCAATATACTGACCATCGGAGCCACCGACCAAGCCACTACCACCGCGCAAGGAGGCACGGTTGCAGTTCCGGTGGATGTGATGGGCGATGAAATCATCGTGATGGACTCGAACTTCAACGTGGTCTGGACATGGGACGCGTTCAATTACCTCGATATCAATCACACGGCGATCCTGAACGAGCAGTGCGTCCAGCCGGGTGGTGGAGGTTGCGAACCGTTCGATACAAACTTCAACATGGCTAACGACTGGCTGCACTCCAACTCTTTGCAATACAACGCCTATGATGGCAACATCGTCATCTCGATGCGCCATCAGGACGCGGTGTTCAAGGTCAACTATGGAAACGGGGGAGGAGATGGCCATATCATTTGGAAGTTGGGTAACGGGACCATCGGTGGCCCGGGGGGTGCGCCATTACCAACCTTCACACTCCATACCAACGGCACCACTGGCCCGGATCTCGGATATCCCTACTTCTCGCATCAGCACGACGCGGAGGTTGAATTAGGCGGCCAGCTCTTCTCGAACGGCTTCCGGATTCTTACGGTCTGGGACAATGGCAACACCCGCCAGGCTTTCTTCAATCCCAACGCCAACAGCCGCTGCCAGCTTTATGCCATCAACGAGTCGGCCCTGGTCGCGAATTTGAATACCAATGGCGACATGGCGAGCTACTCCTTTGCCATCGGCGCGGCGCAGTTGTTGAAGAACGGAAATCTGTCGTGCGATTCCGGCTTCATCGGCGGTTTTGCCAATGCCAACACCAACCCCCTCACTGAGTCTGTGGAATTTGATCAGGCGGGCAACTTTATTTACAAACTCGATGCGGCTCAAACCAGCTATCGCACCTTCCGCATGAAAGATCTGTACACCGCGATCACTCCATAACACAGGAGGTCGCTCTCTCGGAGGCTGGACGCCAGATACTCTCCTCTGGCGTACAGCCTCCGATTTCAGTTACGTGTACCTACTCGAATCCGGACAGTCGCTCTTCGTCAGGCGAAAAGATGGGGCATCCGGCAGTTATGAGGTCACATGCTCAGGTAGTGACACCGCGGACTGTCAGGGCAGGAGACCGAATTTCGCAACTCCGTTTTGCGTCCCTACAAAGACCTGCCCATTCACCACCACGGGAGAGATGAACTTATTGCCTGGCCCAAACTGGTCGCGCGATCCAGCCTGATTGCTGTTGTACAGTTCCTGCGAGAGGTCGGTCGCGTCGTAAGCGTGCAGCACTGCCGGATCGCTATTCTCGACCGCCCACACAATGCCATTGGCGACTCCGCTGGCGGAGACGGTAGGAAGGGTTCCGGGATAAGGAAAGGTGTTGAGCGTCTGCGAGGTAGGCAAAGTGGAAAGCTTTGCGTTGCTGATGCTGAACGCCTTCAGGCTGTGGTCGAGGGCGCCATAATAGACCGTGTTATTGAAATAGGCTGGCACGGCCCAAACTCCGAACGGAAGAGCGCCAACGATCTTCTGGTAAACGGCGCTGTCATTGTTGGGATTAAACTTGCCCATATTGTCGCGATCGACGACATATATGTTGGTGTCCTTCCCCGCGCCCACCGCCAAATGATGGACCTGCCCGTTAGCATCGGTGAGGGGAGGCAATATCAGGGCGCCGCCGGAGCCCAAGTCTTTGTCTGCGATCGATTCCTGCACTGTGTTGTGCATGGTGAAATAGTCAGCAACCTTGAGCTGAGGGATAGCGACTTTCATGAATGCGTTGCCGTAGTCGCCGTTAATGGGAAAGCCGTTGGCGTCGAGCGTAACGTCGAACGTCCCATCTGCGGCGAGGAAATACAGAAAGCCGTTGCCGTCGCTGGCCAATCCACCGCCCGACATCCAGATGGCGCCCTCACTGCCGTTGGGCGTGATGTCTAGTACCGCTGTCTGCTTTAAGGTACCCATATCGTAGGCGAGCAGCCATCCGGTGTACGGATCTTGGTCGCAATGGGAGGTAAAGCCCAGGTAGATATTGCCGCCATCCGCCAATAACCCGGCGCGCTCCGCATACTGACGGGGAACAAAAATCACAAAACCACCTTGGCTGCCGGCCCCAGTCCCGGGATACGTCGCCTGGATCTCGGTAGGCCCGCCGAAAAGCTCGATACCGGTCTTCATGTCGAGCGCGTGCAGGCGCTGATGGTATTTCCCATTAGAATCCTTGGACATGGCAACAAAGTAGAGAGCGCCGTTTGGGCCTCGCTGGCGATCGAACACCGGTGTGTCGGTAATGCCGATTTCCGGCGTTATTGTCCCGCAGCCTCGATCGTCGCTGGGCGTCTCTCCGGCCGGGAGCGCCGAAGCCTTCCAGGTTTGCGTGCCTGAATCAGCGTCGAATGCGTAAATACTGTCGTGTTCGGTAACTACGAACAACGTATTTTGAGTCCCGAGAGGGCCAGGCATGTTGTTGGCATAAAGGGGTTGCCCGTCCACCTTGCCATCAACGGAGAAGAAACCGACTTCTCCGAAAAGGCTGGAATTAACGTTGGAGGGAGTCAGAATCGTCTCTATTTGGGTCTGACCCTGGCGGAACACGTTGTAGTTATAGGTGGAGACATCACGAAGATCCACCGAAAGCATTGCCGTTCCCGACACAGTGCCGGAAGTCGCTGTGATGGTCACCGTTCCCGGCGCGACAGCAGACGCTAGTCCGGCGGCACTGATTGCCGCTATCGTGCTGTCGGACGACTGCCACGTCGCCGTCGCGGTGAGATCGTTCGTGGTGCCGTCTCCATAGGTGCCCGTCGCTGTGAACTGTTGCATATTTCCAGGCGCGGTGGGGTTAATCGTCGCAGTTGCAGGAGTCACTGAAATCGAAACCAAAGCTGCCGGATTGACGGTCAGAACGGCTGCCGCCAGCGAAGAGACCGTGCCAGAACTCGCCGTGATGTTGGCGGTTCCTGGCCCGACACCCGTCGCCAGACCGGTGCTGCTGATGGTCGCTACCGTCATATCGGACGATTGCCAGGTCGAAGTAGTGCTTAAGTCCTTCGTAGTCCCGTCTGAGTAGGTTCCGGTCGCACTGAACTGCTGCGTGGCTTTGGCAGCGATCGAGGCGGTCCCCGGGGTCACGGCGATCGAAACCAGTGTAACTACGGGTGGTGGCGGCGGATTGGAGGAACCGCCACCGCAACCAACCAGCAGGATCAGATACAAAAAGAGGATCGACAGCAGTGACCGTTTCATCAGCACCCCCGGGCATTCAAGCCCCTCAATTGGGTTTGTTTCAGATCCGGCCAGAGTTATGAATGTGAGGGCTTAGTAGCACGATGAATCACGTTGCCCGGCCCTCCCGCTTCGATTCTTACTCGAAATGTGGACTAAGTTCTCCTACATTCGGCTGATTTTGATACAACGCTTGATGTCGGGAGCCAGGGAGTTCAGGACCCCCACCGCTAGAACCAATGCTGCAAGCCCGGTCAACCAAGACAGCAAAAGGACGTCGACGAGTCAGGGCAGGAGACCGAATTTCGCAACTCCGTTTTGCGTTCCTACAAAGACCTGCCCATTCACCACCACGGGAGAGATGAACTTATTGCCTGGGCCAAACTGGTCGCGCGATCCCGACTGGTTGCTATCGTACAGTTCATGCGAGAGGTCGGTCGCGTCGTAAGCATGCAGCACTGCCGGATTGCTATTCTCGACCGCCCACACGATGCCATTGGCAGTTCCGTTGGCGGAGACGGTGGGAGCCGTTCCGGGATAAGGAAAGGTATTGACCGTCTGCGAGGCAGGCGAAGTGGAGAGTTTTGCGTTGCTGATGCTGAACGCCTTCAGGCTGTGGTTGACCGAGCCATAATAGACTGTCTTGTTGAAATAGGCCGGCATCGCCCAAACTCCGCCCGGAAGAGCGCCAACGATCTCCTGGTAAATGGCGCTGTCATTGTTGGGATTAAACTTGCCCATATTGCCGCGATCGACGACATAAATGTTAGTGTCTTTCCCCGCGCCCACCGCCAGGTGATGGACCTGTCCGTTGTTATCGGTGAGAGGGGGCAATACCAGGGCGCCGCCGGAGCCGAGGTCTTGATCTGCATTGGATTCCTGCACCGTATTGTGCATGGTGAAATAGTCAGCAACCTTGAGCTGAGGGATAGCGATTTTCATGAATGCGTTGCCGTAGTCGCCGTTAATCGGAAAGCCGTTGGCGTCCAGCGTGGTGTCGAACGTCCCATTTGCGGCCAGGAAATATAGACCTCCGTGGCCATCGCTGGCCAATCCACTGCCCGCCATCCAGATAGTGCCCCCCTCGCCGTTCGGCTCGATGTTTAAGATCGCCGTCCGCTTTAAGGTCCCCATATCGTAGGCCAGCAACCATCCGGTGTACGGACGTATGTCGCAATGGGAAGTAAAGCCCATGTAGATATTGCCGCTATCCGCCAATAACCCGGCGCGCACCGCATACTGACGGGGAATAAAAGTCACAAAACCACCTTGGCTGCCGTCGCCAGTCCCGGGATACTTCGCCTGGATCTCGGTAGGCCCGCCGAAAAGCTCGCCACCCGTTTTCATGTCAATTGCATGCAGGCGCTGATGGTATTTGCCATTAGAATCCTTGGACATGGCTACAAAGTAGAGGGCGCCGTTTGGGCCTCGTTGGCGGTCGAACACCGGTGTATTGGTGATGCCGATTTCCGGCGTAATCTGGCCGCAGCCCCGATCGTCGCTCGGCGTCTCTCCGGCCAGCAGTGCCGAAACCTTCCAGGTTTGTGTGCCTGCATCGGCGTCGAATGCATAAATGCTGTCGTGTTCGGTAACCACGAACAACGTATTTTGAGTTCCGTGGGGTCCCTGCATGTTGTTGGCGTAAAGAGGTTGCCCGTCCACCTTGCCATCGACGGAGAAGAAACCGACTTTTCCGAAAAGGCTGGAATTGACGTTGGAGGGAGTCAGCATCCTCTCTATTTTGGTCTGACCCTGGCGGAACACGTTGTAGTGATAGGTGGAGACATCACGAGGATGGAGGACAGGGCCCGGCTGCCCTTCTGATTGGCTGATTGTTGATTGCGTTGCGCTTGCGCCGGCCTCGTTGTCCGATGACAGTCCCGTAGGTGAACCGCCAATAGCTCCCCAGCACAGAATATCTGCACCGAGTACCATCAGCATGACAAACAAGTAGTTCGATTGCTTCCGCATAATCTCCCCTTAGACTGAGCCGTGTATCGTGAAGACATTTCCGTGTCCGGAAGTCCGGCAGGAGCAAGTTTCGCGCGGCGGCGGCTCGCTCCTGAGCCTCACCGTCGCTCAAGTTAGATGTATGGAGGGGTAGCGACGGTTGCCCAGCCTACGTCTTTTGGGGATGCGTAAGAGTGAAAAATGTAGCCCCTGTCATAGGAGAGGCACGCATGCAGGCGAGCGGTCCACCTCTTTCGTGTCAGCTCTAGTGCGGCTTCGCCGGCGGAGCCAGAGCTACCGCTGCCTCAGCCGTGAGCATCAGGAAGGTGAACGTTTCTTGTAAATACAGGGCGACAGTTTTGTCGGTGTGGCTCAAATAACCGATGGACACGTCCTGGCCAATGTGCAGATCGAAGTCGCCGCCACGCGTGGTGACCACAACGGCGCCGGGAATGGCGGGTGCCCAGATGATATTGTCTTTGACCAGCCGCTTGACGTGTTCGAGCACCGGGTACCCGTGATCACTGGTCTCGGACAAGGCCGTGTAGGCGTCGGCGCCGAGCAGCACCGCATAGGGACCATTGACGCCCACGAGGCGCAACTGGCTCAGGCCTTGGGCAATGGCGTGGGGGTACTCGCGCACATCGCCGGGTAGGCTTAGCGTCGGGTTGCTGGTTCCCTGACAGATCCCAACAATTCCGGCGGCGCCATAGCCTACGAAGATGGCGCCATCCTCAGCAAAGGCGAGCCGGCGCGCCGCGATCTTTGCCGGTTCCCAATCGGAATCTTCTGCACCGCGCTCCACGTCGTCGATGGCCTGGCGCTCCAGTTCGAAGGGAACCCGCAGTTCGACCAGCGGCTTTACTTCGCGCTGGTTGGCGTGGATTCCGTCCCCCGGGCCGTCGATGGGGCGCAGGTGCCCGGTGCCGACCGCGGAGAAGCCCACGCCTGCGGGCCCATCCACGTCAACGACCCGCCGTCCTGCGAGGTGACGCTTGAACGTGCGCGACGTTTCTTCTTCGATGTCCGCCCACGCAGCGTCGGAAATAGGGGCAAGCTCTCGGTGCAGATTATTCATGAGGGATGTCTCCTTTCAGGGAACCGATGCCCAGCGAACCGTCGCTCTTGCGCGCGGGCTGGGGGGCTTCGGCTGGTGGCTCGGCGGGGGTTTCTTTGGCCGCGGGCGGATCTTCGGTCACGTTCTCCAGAAACGTCTCGGAGGGCACGAAAAACAGGCTTCCCGTGACTGCACGGCTGAAATCGAGCAGCCGGTCGTAATTCCCGGGAGGGTTGCCGGTGAACATATTGTCGAGCATCTTCTCGGTCGTACTCGGTGATCGACTATAGCCAATGAAGTAAGTGCCAAATTCACCCTCAGACGCGTTCCCGAAGGGCATGTTGTCGCGCAGAATCTTCATTTCTTTTCCATCCTCGACGATGGTGGTGAGCGCGTTGTGCGCCGAGGTGGGCTTGATGGAATCGGCTAATTCGATGTCCGAAAGTTTGGTGCGGCCGATGATGCGTTCCTGCGCCTCTGTGGGCAGTGCGTTCCATCCCTTAAGATCGTGAAGATACTTTTGCACGATGACATAGCTGCCGCCCGCGAACTCGGGGTCTTCGTTACCGACAACCACGGCGTCGACCGCCGTTTGGCCCGTCGGATTCTCCGTGCCGTCGACAAACCCGAGGAGATCGCGATCGTCGAAGTAACGGAATCCATGCACTTCGTCGGCAGGCGCAACGGCATTATCGAGATATGCCATGACTTGCGTTGCCAGTTCGAAGCACAAGTCCATGCGCCTGGCACGAATATGAAGCAGAAGATCGCCCGGCGTCGAGACGGCATGTCGGGCTCCGGCGCGAATCTCACGGAAGGGATGCAGCTCCGCCGGTCGTGGTAGCCCAAACAGCCGGTCCCACGCCTCCGACCCAAAACCGAGGACGCATGAGAGCCCAGCCTCGATGTCACGAAATCCTACCGCGCGCAGCAACGCTGCCAGGTCCCCACAGAAAGATCGAACCGTAGTTTCATGGTCCGAACCAGGGTTTATGGTCAGCACCAAGAAGATTGCGGCGCGAGCCAGCGGCGCGGCTACCGGCTGCGCAATGCCTCTTGCGGCAGCTCCCGTTACGGGTGCGGTAATAGGGTTGGATGCCATGGGTTAGTTTCCGTGCCGGAGCGAAGCAACTGCACTTTGCGACCAACGATTCTCGCGCGCAAGCAATCGGAGGGACAGATTACCATCGCCTCTTGACGGCTGTCCACGCCCGCAGACCAGTGCCCAACTCTTCGTGAATCCGGAGCCGTCTACGGCGTAGCGGCTTTAGACAGCCATCGGCGGCTTGACGGCCGGCTCACGTACGAGACAAACAGCAGTACCAGCAATACGAGCGGCGTGAACGCTCTGGGGCCATCTTTCGCCAGGTAATGCGCAAAGAACGCCGCGATCCAAGCGAAGGTGAATCCTGCGTAGGCCCATTCTTTCAGCTTGGGCCAGCCGGGAACAATGAGCGTAATCGCGCCCAGCAGTTTGGCAATCCCGAGAAGCACGCGGAGTTGCTGTGGATAGCCCACGTGTGCGAATCCTTCGACGGCTTGCTGGCTGCCGGAAAGGTAGGCCAAGGCGGCGAACAGCGACATCGCAACCAGCAGGCCGGTACTGATCCAGTAAGTTACGGTACGTGCCATGGCTGAACGTTCCCCAGGGAATTTGAAATCATGTTTCTGATGCCTGCGGTCGCGGGTGTGATTCAGACTTCTCCGGCGTGGCACCAAACTTGCACTCAATGCAAACGCAACATGAAATCTGGACGAAACGACACCCGGTCCGACGTCGGCCCAGTCAGAATTACCCACTTACGTTGGAAATTCTACTTACCCACCCTCTTAAACTTGCCAAACCGATATATAGTTTGGCTTAGACGAAGTCGAATTAGAGATTTCGGATCAAGGAGACTGGTGATGAAATCCATCATGCTCGCGCTCATACTTTCCATGACTGCCTTGCCTTTATTTGCTGGTCCAGTGATCTTCGACACCGTCGCGTTTCAGAGCCTGGGTTTCCAGCAGATGCCTCTGGGCCCGGGGTTGGATCCGCTTCTCGGCCCGACGTTCTCGTGGTCCCCGGATGCCTTGGTCTTCGGGACCCATTTTCTGCAGAAGGGAAGGGTCGTGTATTCAGCCGAGCTTGATCTGGCGGGCTTACTGCTCGCCAATCAACCGTACAGATTTCGATGCCCGGGAGACTGTGAGTTTCTTTTTAGCTTTGACCTCCCGCCAATTTACAAGGTGACACCCGGCACGCTATCCGTGACCCTGAACGGTCGAACCGTTTCTTATGATTTCCAGTATCAGACGCCGATTCCGGAGCCGACCACTTTGGTTCTGCTGGGGAGCGGGTTGATAGCGGGTTTGTGGCGCAAGTACACTGCTGTCGGCTGAGCGGTTGAAATTTCGTCCGGGGACAATTCGTGGACTAAATTCCATCAACACAACAATCTTACCCGTGACACCTCCGGCTTCCCGGGTGATGCCGTAGAACGTCGCGCGACGCCCGCCAAGCGCGATCCCAGAAGAAGCGAAAGGAATCCTCGCATCGTAATGACTGGAATAACTTCTCTCCCCGCGCTTCCTCATCGTCCGCGGGCGCTGTACTGCCTGTGAAAAGCGCCGCTAGTGCTCGTCGTTTCAGCGTTGGGACACAATCGTCTAACGTATCGCGGCGAGTGAACTACTCACTCCGAACACATGTCGCAACCGATTTCCAGTGGGTTCTGTCTGATAAGACCCAATCCAGCTCGGCACGAAAGACGCAGGCGCTGATCTGTGACACCGAGTAAATGCTTGCTTTGGACACATCGGTACAGGCGGGCTGATGGCGATTTTGGGACTGAGGGCGAGTAAACTATTGATTCAACTTGACGGGCGTCGCCGGGCTAAGCACCATTATGCTCGTTAGTCACTATATGGGCCTGGGCCGTATGGCCCGCAGGGGTTCAGTTTGCACGCCTCTCCACTTCGTTCTGCCCTACTTCTGATGTGCTGGCTTGCTGTTCTTACGCTCGTCAGTTCACTTGCTGGTTGCGGCGGAGGAAGCAGCTCCCCGCAACCGCCGCCCAATCCGGCGCCCACTATCAATGGGCTGTCTCCGTCCTCTGCCGCGGCCGGAGCCGCGGCGCAAACATTAACCATCAATGGCGCTAATTTTCTCTCCAGCTCTACTGTGACCTACAACGGGACGGCGCATTCGGCGACGTTTTTAAGTTCGGCCCAACTTACAATCTCGCTCACCGCCGCCGACCAGGCTGCCGCAGGGACTTTCCCGGTCGTGGTGACTAACCCCGCGCCGGGCGGTGGTCCATCCAATGCGGCCAACTTCGCGGTCAATAATCCGGTGCCCACGATCACAACGATTAGCCCGACTTCCGCCCGTGTCCCCGCGGGAATGCAGACCCTGACAATCGCTGGCACTAACTTTGTTCCCGGGTCTGCTGTAACGTTCAACGGCACGACCTACGACCCCGTTTATCGCAGTTCGGTGCAGCTGGTTGTTAGCATCTCAAGTAGTGACGTAGCGACAGCAGGAATCTACCCGGTCGTGGTGATTGACGCCGGGCCGGGCGGTGGCCCATCCAACGCAGTAAATTTCACTGTCACTAATCCTGCGCCCACGATAACTTCGATTTCGCCGACGTCCGTCGTTGCAGGAGCGACGGCACAGCCGTTAATTGTCAACGGCGGAAATTTCCTCCCTAGTTCTACCGTGACTTACAACGGCACGCCCCACGTCGCGACCTTTGGAACCTCGCAGCGACTGACCATCTCTCTCACCGCCGCTGACCTGGCAACGTCCGGAACCTACCCAGTGAGTGTGACCAACCCGTCACCCGGCGGGGGTTCGTCCGGTGCGGTCAATTTCTCAGTGCTTCAGCCCGGCGCCGGATTTCTCTCGCTTACGATTACTGGTTTGCCTGCCAACGTTGCACCGATAATCGAGATAACGGGACCAAACAATTATCAAAACTATTATTCCCAGAACCAGAACATTGTATTCAGCGGACTGACCCCAGGTACGTATACGGTTATGGCTGCGATACGGTCGCAGTATTTAGGCTCGAATCCCGTTTACATACCGATGACCACTGGCGCGCCCGCTACAGTCATAGCCAACATGACCGCCACCGTGAACGTCGCGTATTCGAGTCTGACGCCAGCCTGGCAACCCATTGGACCCCTGGCTATTCCAAATGCCGCGGGAGCGTCGGGAGGAGCCGGTAAGCTGCAGGCTTTTGCCATCAGCAATGCCAATCCATCTTTGATGTTTACAGGAGGCGGCCTCGGCCCGGGCAATTCGGGCCCATACACCCAGGCGGGCATATATAAGACCGTGGACGGCGGCAAGACCTGGCAGCAAGCGAACAGTGGTTTAGTTAATTGCGGCCCTGTAGTTGATGCTCTCTGGATGGATCAGAACAATACCAACACCGTTGTAGCAGGAACCAGCTGCGGAATTTACCAAAGTAATGACGCGGGCGCTACGTGGACCTTCAAGGGCTACGCTTCCGCGGCAGCGTTCCTGCAAGTTGGTACAACGCTGTACGCGGCAACCTCGATTGGCGTGGTTCAGTCCTCAGACAGCGGGGGTACCTGGAATCTCATCGAGTCGACGCCGGTCCCAGTCGTTGTCCTGTCGGCGGGTGGGGGAGCAATTTACGCCGGACTCGATGACGGCACGGTCTTGATCCAGCCTAGTTCGGTATCACCTTGGATAGCTGTGTCGCCGACGGGATCCTCAGGGAGCACAGTGTGGTCGATCGCGGCGAATCCGACGAACCCGCTCAATGCATTTGTCGTGGAATGGAACAACTCTCAAGTCCCGGACCTGTATATGAGTGCGGACGGAGGGACCACGTGGAATACGGTTGGCAGCATCACCTGCCCGGTACAAGTAGTCGCTTTTGATCCAACAAGTGGCGCGTTGTATGCGGGCTGTGACGGATCTCTGTGGCATTCGCCGGATGGAGGCAATACCTGGGCGCAGTTCGCAGGCGCAGCTTGGAACGTACGGCTGATTGTCCCGGCGGCGGAAGGGGTACCTGCGAATATTCTCGTCGGAAGCGACCAAGGCCTGTACTTGAGCCCAGATGCAGGTAATACCTGGCAGAGCCTCAACGGCGACATTACTTCCTCCATACTCTACGGAGTCGCTGTGAATGGCTCGACAATCCTCGCCACCGCGCAAGGCTATAGTCCGATCAGCAGTTTCGACGGAGGAGCAACCTGGCAGCAACTGCAGGGCGCAAGCCCGCCCACGGGTGAAAGCGGATCGGTGGTCATCAATCCCGGAAACCCACAGTACGCTTACGTGTTCACACTCGCGGGTTTCCAATACTCGACAGACGGAGGGCAGACTTTTAACCCCGTCGCCGCGCTGCCAGGAAGCAAATTCTCCAACAGCGGAAACGGCGATCTGATTGCGGTGGATCGTGCCAGTCCCTCTACCGTTTATGCCGCAGCGGCAGACGGGGTCTATAAAAGCACCGATTGGGGTGTCTCGTGGACGCTGCAGCCGTGGCCGGTTTCGCAGGCCTCCATGGTAGCCGTCGATCCGACCGATAGTATGACCATTATCGTGGGTGAAGAAGGGAACGCCGTACCGGGTTCACTCCTGGTTACCCACGATGGCGCGAAGACTTGGACCACGCCCGATGTTAGCAACCCCTGCGGAGGATCGCCTGTAAGCGCGGCTTTTGATCCATCGAATCCCCAGAACATTTTTGTGGGAATGTCATCGTCTTGTGGTGGAACGCATTTCTACTTTGCGGGTATCCTGAGCAGCACAGACGGTGGGACAACATTCACCTCATTCAGCGGCGGACTTGGATATGGGTCCTTCTTTTGCCCCAACACGGCCGTTCCTCACATCGTATTCGATCCGTCGGGCTCCGGCATTATGGCGGCCGCCGCCAACAGCGGTTTATTTCTCTCGAGCGACCTGGGTGCCAACTGGATTTCAGTGCAGGGAAACGCTGTGTCCAGTTGCGTTACGCAGCCAGTCTTCATGGGAGGCTACCTTTACCTGTCAACCTTCGGCGAAGGCGTGATTCGCATGCCCTTTGCTTACTGATGAGGCGATAGGCGCCGCGATCCTTAGACTTTGAGGTCGCTCGCGCGAATCTTCGGACGGATGGCCCACATAAGTCGCCGGCTTGGCTATTTGCGGCGAACTCACGTAATATCCCGACCCATGTGCAGATCCAGACTGCTATCGTTGGTCGCGCTGTGTCTCATGCTGTCCGCCACCGCGATCGCCCAGCAGTACGACCTCGTCATCGAGGGCGGACGTGCGATGGATCCCGAGACCGGCCTCGACGCCACCCGCAATATCGGCATCAGCAACGGCAAGATCGCGCGCATTTCTGCCGAGCCCCTGGCGGGCAAGCGCGTGCTCAGCGCCAAGGGATTGGTGGTCGCCCCGGGCTTCATCGATCTCCACCAGCACGGACAGGACATCGCCAGCGGACGCGTGAAAGCCTTCGACGGCGTAACCACTGCGCTTGAAATGGAGATCGGCGTTCCCGACGTTGCCGACTTCCTGAAACAGAAGGACGGCCATTCGCTGATCAACTACGGGACCGCGGCGAGCCACGCCGCGGCGCGGGCACTGGTGTTTGGAGCGCCGCTGCCAGCCGAAGATCTCAGCCCTCACTCCGGTATTCCGGAAATCCTGCCCAAGAGCGGGCCCGCGACCAATCAGGCCGCCACTTCAGAACAGATCGAAGCGATTCGCGAAGCGCCTGCGCTCGGAACTCGACGCCGGAGGCCTGGCGATTGGCATGGGCATTCAGTACACCCCGGGGGCGACGCGGCTGGAAGTGATCGACATGTTCCGCCTCGCTGCCTCGCGCAGTGTGCCGGTTTATACGCACGTGCGAAGTTTTGGCTCCGTCGAGCCCGGCTCCGACATCGAGGCGATCAGCGAAGTGATCGGGGCATCGGCCATCTCGGGCGCATCGCTACACATCGTGCACATCAACAGCACCTGCCTGCGCCACGCGATGGAGTGTATCGGACTGGTGGAAGGAGCCCGCGCCCGCGGCCTCAGTATCACCACCGAGGCCTATCCTTATATTGCCGGCATGACGACCCTCAACTCCGCGCTGTTCAATGCCGGATGGAGGGAGAAGCTCGGCATCGAATACAGCGCCCTGCAAATACCTGACACCGGCGAGAAGCTGACTAAGCAGCGCTTCGAGGAACTGCACGCCTCCACCAAGCCGCAAGCCGTGCTGATGTTTGCCAACACGCAGGAAGTGGTGGACAAGGTAATCCCCAATCCGCTGATCATGATTGCCAGCGATGGCGCCCAGGGCCATCCCCGCAACGCCGGAACCTTCTCGCGCGTACTGGCGCAGTATGTCCGCGAGAAGGGAGCCATTACCCTGATGGATGCGCTCCGCAAGATGACTCTAATGCCGGCCGAGGTTCTCGAGAAATCCACGCCCGCGGGTCACGCCAAAGGACGGCTGCAGGAAGGCGCCGCCGCCGATATCGTGGTCTTTGATCCGCAAACCGTCGCGGACCGCGCCACGTATCAGGCGCCGATGGAAGCCAGCACCGGAATGCAGTATGTGATTGTCGGCGGAACTGTGCTGATCGACCAGGGCAAGATGGTGCCTGATGTGTTTCCGGGCAAAGCGCTGGTTGGGCTGGGGAAGCCGTAGTACTCAATTCGATCCAGCATCCGATGGCTGTCGAACGCTGGATCGCGAGGCCGAATTCCGCACTACGGCGGACTCTGCGGCGGGAATGGCGTCTGTCGCCTGCGCTCAATTAATCCTGGTGCCTCGCAAGGTGATGGCATTCCCATCCACAACTCCACTTAGATCCTTTCCGTTATTCACCACCACAAAATGCACCGGGATCGGACCGTTGAATAATGCTGATCCGGTGCAATCCGGATTGACCGTATAGGTTCCGGCGCCCTCCGACGTCCAATCGGCATACGTTGGTGTGCCGTTGATGACCTTGTAAACCCCCAATGCGGTTAGGTTCCCTCTGCCGTCAAAGTGAATCATGGCCATAGTACGCAGAGGCCAGTTCGGGGCAAGGAGGGTGCCTTCAATTTGCGTCCCGTAGTCACCCAAGAGCGTTCGGTTCGAGCAGCGCCTGTTCTCGACTTCTCGGGCGTCAGACTGTGCTATGGCAGAAGCACCCAGGCGAGTACGACACAACCGATCATCATCGGCGTCACGACCATCAACATTCTCGACATCCACTTGTTCTTCATTGAGACCTCACAGAATTGGGATTGGAATTTGAAGTCCGCCGGTCTGGCGGCCCTCACCCCTATGGCCGAACCATCGCACCGCTTGCGAGGTCGCACAATGCACGGAGGGTGAACGACGAGGTGAGCAAAAGGTGAACTGGGCAACCATCTGGTAATGTGGGAGTTAGCAGCGCGTGCGAATTGTTGATTTTCGGCTGGTCTAACCGAGAATTGAGATTCTGCCCTGCGGCTTACGTACAATTTACGACCACACAGTGAGGGTTTGGGTGGCTACCTCGCGCTCATCTTCGGGTTGCGCTCGTTTTGATTGCTACCAAGTCGATCTGAGCAGCGGTAGCCTGCAGAAATCCGGCTGCGTTGCTTTACGCCTCCAGCAGCAGCCGCTGCAGGTGCTGCGCCTTCTGCTGGAAGCGGAGGGAAGAGTCGTTACCCGTGAGCAACTGCGCGGTGCCCTGTGGCCGCAAGATACCTTCGTTGACTTCGAACATGGTGTCAATACGGCCGTGAAAAAACTGCGGCAGGCGCTGGAAGACTCAGTCGAAGATCCCAAGTTCATCGAAACCATACCCAAGATCGGCTATCGTTTCATGGTTCCAGTGGACTGGGTGCGCGAGCCGGATCGCAAGCCCGCGCCAGTACTGCACACCGTCGTGCCGATTTCTTCCGGAGAAGAACGGGTGTTCGAGCCTGTAGGGCGGCCTCGGCTGTTGACGACGAGGAATGGGCTGGTAATCGGTTTAGTCGTGGTGGGGGTCGTCGCCTCCTGGTTGCTGTACCGTAACCAGGTACTCAGATCTAAAGCCCCGGAACCATCGATCACCCTTGCCGTCACCAGCGTTGGTGAAAAATACAGCCCCAGTCTTTCTCCGGACGGCAAGCAGTTAGCCTTTTCCTGGAATGGAGGAACCGGCCCCTATTTCAGCATCTATGTGAAGCTCATTGGGACTGAGGAACCACTGCGCCTCTCGAAGCAAGAGTCCGTTGACTACAATCCGGTTTGGTCGCCCGATGGCCGCTACATCGCATTCTGCCGCATTCAAAAGGGCGAGACCGGTATTTACATTGTCCCCGCCCTCGGCGGAGCCGAGCGTAAAGTGCGCGACACTCACTGGGAGGAACGGGAGTTCTACGAAGTCTTCTGGTACTTCGGTCGGATTTCCTGGTCACCTGACGGAAAGCTACTTGCGTTTTCGGACCGCGAAGCGAGTAACGAACCTACTTCGATCTATCTACTGTCGCTTGATACCCTCGCCGTCCGCAGGCTCACTTCACCTGGCCTCCCGGGTGATTACAACCCCGCCTTCTCACCCGATGGTCAAACGCTGGCCTTCAACCGGGGTTCTCAGGGGATCACGTCCATCTACACGGTGGCAGTCACTGGAGGAGAGGAGCGCCGCATCATCACTGGTCCGCAATTCGGCTGGGGATTAGCCTGGACCGCAGACGGCCGCGACATTGTCTTCGGAAAGGCTGCCTGGTTGGCAAGGTCTGGTTGGCTTTGGAAGATCTCCCGATACGGGGGCGAGCCGGAACGTTTGCAATTCGGTCAGGAGGGTACCGAACCTTCGATTCGCGGCAATCGATTGGCTTATGCGCGCCAGATAACGAATCTCAATATCTGGAAGAGGAGGCTCGAATCATTGCATTCATCCGGTCCCGCCGAGCGGTTCCTGTCCTCCACCACAATCGACAGCGGCCCTCAGTTCTCGCCCGATGGAAGCAAGATTGCCTTCGAGTCCACTCGCAGCGGCGCCTACGAAATCTGGATGTGCCGGAGCGACGGAAGCAACCTCATCCAACTCACCCACTTCAATACTGTGACAGGAGCTCCACGATGGTCGCCGGACGGACAACAGATCACCTTCGATTCCCGCGCGCCCGGCAACGCCGACATTTTTGTCATGGATTCTAAGGGAGGTTCGCTGCGTAACCTTACCAACGAGCCGTCGACCGACGTCGTGCCCAGTTGGTCGCGAGACGGGCGCTGGATTTATTTCGCGTCCGAGCGGACTGGTGACTGGCAAGTTTGGAAGATGCCCTCCGCGGGTGGGCCTGCGGTTCAAGTGACGCGCCATGGCGGGTATGGAGGGTTCGAATCGCCCGACGGCAAATTCCTGTACTACGCAAAAGGTTGGACCGTTCCCGGACTATGGCGAATACCGACAATCGGTGGCGAAGAGACCGAAGTCATCGGTACTTTGGAAGCAGGCTATTGGGGCTATTGGGCCATAGTTGAAAACGGCATCTATTACCTCGATACCACATCGCAACCCGGTATTGCCTTTTTCAACTTCACTACCCATCGCACGACGAGAGTCTTCGATCTGGAAAGCCGCCCAGCTAGGGAAGCGACCGGCATAGCTGTTTCTCCGGACGGTGGAACAATTCTCTACACACAACTCGATGCGTTAAGTAGGGACATTGTCTTGGTGGAGAACTTTCGATAGCTCGAAATCATCACGCGCCTCGTAGAGCTTCAAGCGTGGACCGTGCCGAGTTGGCCATGTGCATGATGTCCGTGCCGACCGCCACCATTCTTGCGCCTGCCTTGATCTCATTTCGAGCTTGGTCGGCAGTACTGCAAAAGATTCCCATAGGTGAATTCGTTCTGGCACATGCTGCTCGGACTTTGTCGATGGCAGCTACCACATCAGGATGACTGACTTGGCCAACGAGACCCATGCTGTTGGAAAGATCGTAGGGGCCGACGAAGAGTGCGTCGATTCCAGGCACCGCCAGAATCTGGTCAACGCTGGAAATGGCGTCGCGGTGCTCGATTTGAACAATCACCGCCGTTTGATCATTAGCCGACGAAAGATACTCGGTGAACCGAAGACCGTAGCCATGGGCCCGTCCCAGTCCAACACTGCGCTCACCCAGCGGGGGATACTTCGCCAGCGCAACAATCTTTCTTGCATACGACTCCGAACTCACCATGGGTACGATAATGCCGCTGCACCCGGTGTCCATGACTCGCTTGATGTTTTCCGGGGTGCCATCCGGCACTCGCACCAGAGTATGGCTGCGATTCCCAACTGCCTGTATCGCCGTCTGGGCATCCTCGATCGATAGGCTTCCATGCTCCAGATCGATGAAGATCCAGTCGAATCCCAGCAAGGCCAGTGCTTCGGCAACTTCTGGTGATGCGACGGTCAACAGCGTCCCGATAAGCGGCTTGTCGCCCTGCAGTGCATCCCGAAACGTTGTGGTCATTGGGAAGCTCCTCTCGCCTCGCTATTTGAACTCAATCACGAGTGCATGGCCAACCAGAGCACACAAGACAGTACGCCCTTGTAGCGTGAATCAGATAGCCATACCTCTTTCCGGCTGGCATCGCACGATTGGCATTGACTGGTCCGCGCAGGGCAGGAACTTGCGGATCTCTGGGATTTGAAAGCGATTTGCAGGCGGGCGTCAGCCTTCTTGTGTACTGTTCCGGGCCAATTTTGGATGGCACGATCGCCACAGTTGCCGAGATGATGGTGTGTGCTCTTGCGGGCATTCCTTCTCCGGACGGGCGTTATCCTGGCTCTCGTGGGCGCGAAAGCATGCCGCTCCAATGCATGGCTGCCGGAGAACTTCTGACGGGCAAACTAATCGCTGTGAAGCACGCGAAAGGATCTCTGTGCTTTCATCTCAAGTTAGCGCCAACTTCGGGCGCGAACCCTTCGCCAAGCGCACGGCAGGCTCTAGAGCACGCGGCCCGGCCACGTCTTCGCCTGAGTCCGTTGCCAAAAACCACTTTTGTCCAGACTCAGTGACGACGCATGGCGCGTAACCGGCTAAAGACGATTGGCGACAATCCTCCAAGGACTAAGAGAACAGTTGAAGGCTCTGGATTCGCAGCTGCATCAGTTCTAACCCATAACAAGAAGGAGTAGTCCTGGCCCGCATTCACGGTTATGGAATTATTCAGATCCCAAGTTCCGCTACTGAAGACAGAAGACCCCCGCCCTAGGTCATAACCTATCGCCTTAAAAAAAATAGAATTATTGCCCGCCCCAAGACTGAAAACGGTCAAGGAAGAATCGTAGCCCAGGTCGGTCTTTTGATACACAGAGTAATCAACCAATGTATGGAATTGCACCGATACCGGTCCGGTCGTTCCGGAAATCGCGAACTTGGTTGTATAAAATTGAATCTCTGACCCGCCATACGCCCAGACCCCTGTTGGAACATCGATGTGCATCGACACGAAACCCGTCAGCAAGTTGGGATCAAGCGAACAGTCGGCGCTAGCGCCAAGCACGGTTTGAGGGCAGGGCCCTCCTACGTTTTGGTACCCATTGATCAGCCCGGCATGCGAAAAACCACCTGATGTCGGGATCACGACCGAACCCCTGTCAGGAGTGATGGTGAGACTCTGAATTCGGAGATAGGTATCGACGATCTCATTTGCGCTTGCCTGAGTAGTTAACGCGGGAATCATCAAGAGGAGCACCAGCTGGGAAATGGTCAACAGGACAATGCGTTTCATAATCTTCTTCCCCTGTCAGGATCGGATCGAAAGGGATCGATCATAATTTGCCATTGCACGTATTGTCGCTCTTGGAGCTGCAGGCGGCCGAGGAAAACACCTTGGCGGTGATCAAAACTCAATCCCATTCCCAAAATGGGGAATGCGCCGAATGCTCCACCGAATATTCTTTGGAATCGGAGGTTCCTTTAAATTCAAGCAGGAAAAACGATTGCCCCGACAGGGTCGGGCCGGGACAGGACACCAAATTCGAGATGCTTCGACTTCGAGAAAGTGTTGGCCCGGCCAGTTGCGAGTCGGCGAAGCCGAAGGTCGTTCTCCCACATGAGCAAAATCGGCTTGCGTGGGACACACAATAATTCGCTACTTGTTCCCCACCATCCTGAAGAACCGCTGCGCTCTCGCCACATCCCGCCCGATCTGCTCGCGCAGCGCATCCACCGACTCGAACTTGCGCTCCTCGCGCAGGCGCTTCAGGAAGATCAACTCCACCTCCGTTTGCGCCAGCAACTCGATTTCGTGGAAGTTCAGCAAATGGCTCTCGATGGCGAACGAGTCCGGCCCAAACGTCGGGCGAACGCCCACATTGGTCACCGCGTCGAAGCATTCACCGTTAATGCGCACGCGCGTAATGTACACGCCGTTGGCGGGAACCAGTTCGTCATAGCGCGCCAGGTTCACGGTCGGAACGGTGTAACGCGTGCCGTAGCCGCGTCCGCGTCCCGGATTCGACAGGATGCTGAACGGGCGTCCCAGCAGTGCCCGCGCCCGGTCCACGCGCCCGGCGGCAATCAGGCGGCGAATTTCGGTGCTCGAGACATGGTGCCCTCGCAGCAATAATTCCGAGTAGGTGTGCACGTCGAAGCCCATTTCACGCCCGAACGCGGCGAGCGTCTCGACGTTGCCTTCTGCCTTGTGGCCGAAATGGAAGTTATAGCCCTCGTGTACCTCGCGCGCATGTAGCGCGTCCACCAGCACCTGACGTGCGAAGTCGTGGGCTGACATGAGCGACAGGTCGCGCGTGAATGGCAGCACCAGTACAGCATCGACGCTGGTTTGCTCCAACAGTTGCAGCTTGACCTCGAGGGGCGTGAGCAGCTTGGGCGCACTGTCGGGCCGCAGGATGCGCAGCGGGTGCGGCTCGAAGGTCACCACCACGGCCTTGCCGCCGATGGCGTGGGCGCGCTCGGCCATGTGCCGCACCACCTCCTGGTGCGCCACGTGTACGCCATCGAAGTTGCCGACGCTCACCACGGTCGGTCCCAGTTGCGCGGGCACTTCTTCGAGCGTGCGGAAAACTTGCATTGTCGATCGGCGTCCTAGAGTTCGAATTCGAGCTTGAGCCCGTCGTAGGAAAGACGCACGTTCTCCGGCAGAGAGGCATTGGTAGCCTCGTGCGGCAGGTCATGCGACATGTGGGTGAAGAAGGCGCGTTTCGGCTTTAGGTGGTCCACGATCTTCAGCGAATTCTCCAGCGTCGAATGCGTGGGATGAGGATTGTGCCGCAACGCATCGAGAATCAGGATGTCCAGCCCTTGGAGTTGCGCCAACGTTTCGTCGGGCACGGTACTGAAGTCCGTGAGGTACGCGGCCGAACCGAAGCGATACGCCTCGATGGGATAGTCGCCATGATTCACCACCAGCGGCGTAAAGGTTGCGCCGAATAGCTCGATCGGGCCATTCACGTTGCGGATTTCGACCTGAGCTAGTCCTCCGTACTTATAATCGCCATCGAAAATGTAACGAAAGACATTGCGCAAGACACGCGCTGTGTTCTCGGTGGCGTAGAGCGGGATCTTTCCGCCTCCGGTGATGCGCGGAAAGCTGAGCGGCCGCACGTCGTCGAGCCCAAGAATGTGGTCGGCATGGCCATGGGTGTACAGCACCGCATCGATGCGGCGTATCTGCTCGCGAATCGCCTGCTGCCGGAAGTCGGGTGAGGTATCGATCAGCACGGTGCGGCCGTCCCACTGCACCATGATGGAGGGCCGCAGGCGACGGTCGCGAGGATCGCCGGACGTACACACCGCGCAAGTGCAGCCGATCGTGGGCACGCCCATCGAGGTTCCGCTGCCCAGCACCGTAAGGGTCGCGTTCATCAGTTCTGGCCAGGGACTCCCGCGCCCTTGGGCGGGTTGGCGATCAGGTTCGTCACTTCCAGATAGGCCATGCGCAGCTCGTACAGCACATTGCGCAACGTGCCCTCTTCCGCCGGAGAGAGATTGCCCTTGGTCTTCTCCTGCAGCATGCCAAGGATGTCGATGGTCTGGCGCGCACCCATCAGGTCGAGCTGTGGTTTCTCGCCTTGCGGAGCCGCCAGCCCAAGTTGCATGAGGGTGGTCATATAAAGCGAGGCGGCAAACTTCTCGAAGTTCATCTCGAAGTCCTGCGCGCGGTCGCCCTGCCCCTGCTTGAAAAGCTCCTTCTTGATGCGCTCGTCGAACTTCCTGGTCGAGGCGGCATAGGCGTCGACGAGGCCTTGTGCTCAGCCTCGCTCGGACCCTCCAGATCTTCTTCTTCCGGAAGCGGGAGGCGGGGGCTCGGGCGCAGGCGGTGGCGCGGACTTTTGCTGGGCTGAGCGCTCTTCGTTGGCGCGCTTCTGGGCTTCACTGGCCTCACGCTCGCGCTCGGCTGCGCGCTCTTCCGCGTCAACTACATCCTGACGCAACTCGCCATCGCTACCGAACAGCCGACGGTCGTTCACCACAAACTCAGACTTCTTGCTTTCCTTGTCTGCCATAACTCCCCTGATCAGAACTTGAATGGAATGGACTGCACTGTGGCCTTCTGCTCGCCGATGTGCACAACTGTGCCGGGCGCCTCGAACTCGCGGCGCAGATAGCCCAGGGCCAGCGTGCGCGCTCCGCTTCGGGAACGGCACGCGCGCTGCGCTGGTGATCTCGCCAATGTTCTTGTCGCCGCCTTTGATCTTTGTGCCGGCTTGGGGCGGCTCACCCTCGGCCTCGAACCCCGTGAACGTGCGATGCAGAATGGCGCGGGCGCGAATGCGCTCCACGATCTCCTGCCCGATGTAGCAACCCTTGCTGAAATTCAGCGCGTGCTTCTGCTCAGTCTCCTGCGGCAAGTCGCGTTGGCTCAGGTCAAGGCCGTAGCGCGGCACCCCGCGCACAATGCGATACCACTCCAAGGCCTCGCTGCCAACCGGACTCGCAACCGTTGCAGCCAGTGCATCCCACACCGCATCGGCCTGTTCGGCGGCGAACCAGATCTCATAGCCATCCATGTTGGGATGCGTGTTGCGCGCAACCGAAATACCCATGTCGCGCCAGACGATATCGGCCACCTGGCCCGGCGCGAGTTCCGCGGGTGGCCCATAATTGCCTTCCTTTGGCAATTGTGGGAATTCGATCCCGGCTCTCGGCAAAATCCCGGTGGCTTGCGGACCCGCGAGTCCCACCGCCGACAGCTTGTCGCTAATGTCGGCAACCTCGACGTCGTCCATGATGATGTAGCGGTCAAAGACTTCGTTGATTGCCGCGGCTTGCGCGCGATCGGTGGTCACCAGCAGATAGTCGCCGCGGTTGTACGCAACCAGATCGCCCAGAATGCGCCCTTGCGCATTCAGCAGGAAGTTGTACACTCCGTGCCCCACAGCGAGATCACGGATATTGTTAGTGACCATGCCGTTCAGCCAGCGCACGCGGTCTTCGCCCGTGAGCACCAACTTGGCCTGCCAGCTCATGTCGAACAGTCCGCAGCCCTCCAGCAGCGTCTGTAATTCAGCGGCCGGATTTCCGAATGACGAAGGCGTGTCGCCGCCCCGGTAAGGGCCGAGGACCGCGCCGCGAGCCATCCATTTGTCTTGTGCCGTAGTCACACTCATACCGAACCTTTGATTATAAAGGAGGAAAAAGGGCGCAAAGCCGGAGGCCATGTTGTACGTTAGCTGCATGCGTTGGTGGTCTCTGGTCGCCGTTGCACTCGCTGGCTTGTCGCCCGCGGCTTTCGCACTGGGCCAGCAGCAATACGTCGAGACCTCGGCGCAGCCCGGCAGCTTCCGCATCGTCCAGAATGGAGCCGCGTCTTCCTTATATGTTGCTGCCAACGACTACGCGGGCGTCATGCGGGCCGCAGGCGATCTGCAAGGCGATATAGCGTCGGTCACCGGGGTGACTCCGGCGATGGTGCGCGATCCAAAGCAACTTCGCGGCAGTGTGATCATCATCGGCACCATCGGCAAGAGTCCCATCATCGACGCTCTGGTTCGCAACCGACGGATCAACGTCTCTTCCATTGCAGGCAAGTGGGAATCGTTCCTGATCCAAGTTGTGCCCGATCCGCT
This sequence comes from uncultured Acidobacteriaceae bacterium, assembly GCA_963834815.1. GTDB lineage: Bacteria > Acidobacteriota > Terriglobia > Terriglobales > Acidobacteriaceae > DASRAA01. The sequence goes on from CAWIDA010000001.1 coordinate 160,457, forward strand.
GCCAGGTATAGCCACTGGACTGATCATCGCCGGCAGCGACAAACGGGGAACGATTTACGGCATCTACGATCTGTCGGAGCAGATCGGTGTCTCGCCGTGGCACTGGTGGGCCGACGTGCCGGTGCAGCACAAAGACGCACTCTTCGTGAAACCTGGCAGCTACGCGCAGGGCCCTCCGGCAGTAAAGTATCGCGGAATCTTTCTCAACGACGAAGCGCCCTCGCTCTCGGGATGGGTGCACGAGAAGTACGGCAATTACAACCACCAGTTCTACACCAAGGTCTTTGAGTTGTTGTTGCGGCTCAAGGCCAACTACCTGTGGCCCGCGATGTGGAACAACGCTTTCAACGAAGACGACCCGTTGAATCCCAAGCTCGCTGACGAATACGGAATCGTCATGGGCACCTCGCATCACGAGCCTATGCTGCGCGCGCAACAGGAATGGAAGCGCCATGGTTCAGGGCCGTGGGACTACTCGACTAATGCAGCCACGCTGAATCAGTTCTGGACCGAAGGTATCGAGCGCAACAAGGATTACGAAAGCATTGTCACGCTGGGAATGCGCGGAGACGGCGACTTACCCATGTCGGAGGATGCCAATATCGCGCTGCTCGAAAAGATTGTCACCGACCAGCGCGCCATCATCGCCAGCCACATGAATAAGGATGTGGCCGCCGTGCCGCAAGTGTGGGCGCTTTACAAGGAAGTGCAGGAATACTACGAGAAGGGCATGCGCGTTCCCGACGATGTCACCTTGCTATGGTGCGATGACAACTGGGGCAACCTTCGCCGCCTGCCGACGCCGGAAGAACTCAAGCGCTCCGGTGGCGCGGGCATTTACTACCACTTCGACTACGTTGGCGATCCGCGCTCCTATAAGTGGCTCAACACCGTTCCCATCACCAAGGTGCGGGAGCAGATGAACCTGGCCTACGAGTACGGAGCAGACCGCATCTGGATCGTGAATGTCGGCGACCTGAAGCCAATGGAGTTCCCCATCGAATTCTTCCTCACCTTCGCCTGGGATCCCCATCGCTGGCCGAAAGAGGCGGTCACGGAATACACACGCCTGTGGGCGCAGCGTGAGTTCGGGCCGGAGCATGCAACCGAGATCGCCCACATCGTCTCGCAGTACACCAAGCTCAACGGCCGGAGAAAGCCAGAATTGATTGACCCCGACACATTCAGCCAGGTCAATTATCAGGAAGCAGACCGGGTTCAGGCCGAGTGGCAGTCACTGGTTGACGAAGCGGAAAAAATCTATGCTGCTCTTTCGCCGAACATGCGTGATGCGTTTTACCAGTTGGTGCTCTATCCCACCAAGGCGTCGGCACTTGTGAACGAACTCTACATCACCGCGGGAAAGAACCGTCTATACGCCATGCAGGGACGCGCCAGCACCAACGACCTTGCTGAGAGAGTGCGCACGCTGTTTCAGGCCGACGCCGAGTTGTCCGCCGAATACAACCACAAGCTGGCCGGCGGCAAATGGAACCACATGATGGACCAGACGCACATCGGCTACACATCGTGGCAGGAGCCGCCGAAAAATATCATGCCGGCGGTGCAGGAATTGCCGGTGCCGTTTCGGGCGGAGATGGGCATCGCCGTCGAAGGCTCGGTCAGAATCCATGCGTTACGGTCGGCCACAACTACTGCTTCCAACCTTTGACGTTTTCAATCGGCAGCGGAGCTACATCGACGTGTTTAACCGGGGTAGCGCGCCGTTCCACTTCACAACCGACATCAGCGCGCCGTGGATCGTCGTGACACCCGAGCGTGGCACTGTCGAGAAAGACCAACGCCTCTGGGTCACGATCGACTGGGACAAAGCCCCGTCGTGGGGATCTGACGGCGTAATCACTGTCCTCGCATCAAGCGGCGAGGGAGACCATGTAACGGTTAACGTGTTCAATCCGCCAGAACCAACGCGCAATTCGCTCCGCGGATTCGTCGAAACGGACCAGAAAGTTTCGATTGAAGCTGAGCACTACACGAAGAAAGTCGGCACCGCACAGGCGAGTTGGCAGAAGATTGACGACTACGGGCGCACGCTCTCGTCCATGACTATCCTTCCCGTCACGGCCAAGAGCGTATCGCCGCCGACTGACTCACCTTGCCTTGAATATCAGATTTACCTGTTTCATTCCGGCGAACTCAAAGTCGAAACTATCCTGGCGCCCACATTGAACTTTGTTCCGGGACGTGGCCTGCGCTTTGCGATTTCCTTTGATAATGGGCCGCCACAGATCATCGATGCGCTGGCGAACAATACTCAGCAGGACTGGGCGCGCTCGGTGGAAGACAGCGTCCGCAAAGTGAAGTCAACTCACAGAGTCACGGGCGTGGGCATGAGCTATCACACGCTAAAGGTGTGGATGGTCGATCCCGGCGTCGTGCTGCAGAAATTCGTGATCGATATGGGCGGCGTGCAGCCCAGCTACCTGGGGCCGCCCGAGAGCTTCCACAATCCGTGACAGTGCTCCGAGTCCCGGCGGGCTCGAGCTTTTTCAGTAACGGGCAAAATGCGACTAGCAAAGAGCGGCCAGCCACGACTTTACTAAATCGCTTATTACTTACTACTGGCTCGCCGTTTTACTAATTGCTAATCGCTAATTACTAATTGCTGCTTTGCCATTTGCTACTTGCCACTCGCTTTGTTTATCGTTCCAACTCGTGGCCCAAAACAAACGCATTGCTGTGGTCCCCGGAGACGGTGTCGGCAAAGAAGTCATTCCCAACGCTCTCGAAGTCCTGCGAGCTTCGGGCGCGCCGCTCGAGTTCACTACCTTCGACTGGGGAGCCGACCGCTACCTCATCGACGGCACTACCATTCCGCCCGACGGATTCGCCATGCTGGCGCGCGACTTCGACGCTATCTTTGTTGGAGCTCTGGGCGATCCGCGCGTACCCACCAACATCCACGCCAAGGAGATTCTGCTTGGCATGCGCTTTCAGATGGACCTGTACGCCAACGTCCGTCCGGTGAAATTGCTCGACGCCTCACTCTGCCCACTGAAGAATGCCACACCCGCCGACGTCAACTTTACCGTGATCCGCGAGAACACCGAAGGCGTGTACGCGGGCATGGGCGGTAATTTCAAGTTCGGTACCCCCGATGAAGTGGCTACGCAGGAGGACATCAATACGCGCAAGGGTGTGGAGCGCGTCATCCGCTACGCTTTCGAGTACGCGCGCGCGACCGGCCGCAAGAAAGTCCTGATGTCGGACAAGTCCAACGTCATGACGTACGCCGGTGGCCTATGGCAACGGGTCTTCAAGGAGATGGCAGCAGAGTTCCCCGGAATCGCAACCCAACATATGTACGTGGACGCTCTCTGTCTGCAGATGGTGCGCGAACCACAGTCACTCGACGTGATCGTGACCAACAATATGTTCGGCGACATCATTACTGACCTGGCTGCGGCGCTGCAGGGCGGTCTGGGTATGGCTGCCAGCGGCAACATCCACCCTGGACGCACCTCGATGTTCGAGCCGGTACACGGTTCGGCTCCGCCCATCGCAGCCAAGAACCTCGCCAATCCAATGGGCGCGATCCTTACCGGCGCGATGATGCTGGCGCACCTCGGACTTCAGGCGGAGGCGACAGAAGATCGAAGCGGCGGCGTCTAGCAGGCCGTGCAAGAGAAGAGGACCACGGCCGACGTCGGTGGCGCGCTGGGCACGCGCGAATGCGCACGCTGGATTGCCGAGCGGGTGGGGAATAGCTGTGGACGGAGCTTGTAGGGGATAAATCTACGCTCCTCTTGCAAGCCGGCACGCTCCACTCTATAACTGATTTGCCATGACTAAAGCCGAATTTCTCTCCCTCCGCCGTGCCGAATTTCCCAAAACGCTCAAGCTGTTGCGCATGTATCCCGAGGACAAGAAGGACCTGAAGCCCTCGCCTATCATTCGCAGCGCCATCGAGACCCTCAATACGTTTATCAACGAAGAAGGCATCAATCTGTCGTATGCCCGTACTGGTGCGTTCGACATGGCTAAATCTTCGTGGGCACCGGTGCCGCCCACGATGGCCGAAGGGATCGCCAAGCTGGAATCCATCGCGGCCGAAACTGACGCAGCGTTGGCACGGATATCGGAGGAGGACTTCCAGCAGAAGACCGACGCTTTCGGAAACAAGATGCCGTTGTCGGCGGCGATGCTTCTGTTGCTGTTGGACCACATCCACCACCGCGGGCAGTTCACCATCTACTCGCGCATGGCCGGCGCCAAGGTGCCCCAGATCTATGGCCCCTCGGCTGACGAGCCCTGGGAGCCGCCAAAGTAGGCGAAGATCGCTGTGGTGCCAAGACGGGACTCGCGCGCGATCAGGGGTACCCCCCTCCCCCCTCCCTATGTAAATTACTTGTTTTGTGAAAGATAGATGGAAATCCGCGCAAAATCCTGTGCCCATTGGACTTAGAGGTAAAATCCTGGCAAATAAAGACTTAGGCGGCATTTTTCGGGGTTGGACGGGTGTGTTGGCGGGGAGATGGGCGAAACATCGAGAGCGTACAGAACCCATCACAGGTCGAACCACCTAGCTGGCGATAGGGGTAGTGTCCGGCTGCCGTTCTTGGGCGACAGCTCTCCCTCATCGTTCCATGTAGGAGTGTAGGGATAGAGTCGTTAAGCAACAAGGACGTAGATCACGGGTGAGTGTGACAAGAACGACCCGCCGCGTCAGGCAAACGTGGCCTACCCGGCCTCACCGAGTAAGGAAACCCAGATGCGCCCGCTGACTCTCCGAACAGTGCAAGTTTCTGCCATCGCCGTCCCACACAATTCCCAAATCCCGGTCAGTCACAACAAAGTCCAGAAGCCAACCCAAGTTTCTCGGCAATGGATTCTCGATGACGATCACAAGCCGCGCCTCAGGGACTTGCTGGATGTACCGATACTCGTACAACTGAGAAATAGCCCGACGAACCTGCCCATGTGCATTCGTCGTTGTGGTCGACTTCATCTCAAATAGGAACAAGTCGTCGTTTACGACGGCAGACAGGTCGATATACGGATTCCGTTTCGGGATTGCTCCCGCATTTCTGACCTTCTCAGCGACCAAGTTGGTCAACATGTGGTGGGAATCGTGTGCCCGTTCCCTGGCGGCTTCGTTGATTTGTGCCGTGATGAAGCCCCGGGCCTGTCGGACCCGCCTTTCAACCTCGTTGTACTCGTTCAGGTCGTGCCTACGAGGCGAGAGTGGCTCGTCCGATTCGCCATAATCGACGACGCCAACTGATTCAGGGATGTGTCGCGAAAGGAAGAATCGGCCATCGGCCTCGCGCAACAGCTCAGTGCGTTCCAGCCACGAAATAATGGTGCTGACTCGCCGGGGAATCATTGATGCACCAATAGGCTCTGTCACTTCCCCCACGAAAGCTCGGAGTTGTTCTCGAGTTACGCCCGCCTCGCCCGCCGGCTCGGGCGGCCGATCTGCTTTTGACGGCGCCTCGGGCGCGGAATAAGAAAGCCCACCGCTTCAGCGGTGGGAAAGCGTTCTTTGAAATCCGGAGTCCCCCGGGAACGACACATGCCGCTGTGCCTAGCGTCACGGAATCCCATATTCGAAACCGATAAATTATCGCCATGCCACATGCCCTTACGTCGAACCTGGTGCACTGCATCTTCAGCACAAAAGAACGCCGCGACTCCATCCCCGACCCGGCCGAACTGGGGCGCTACCTCGGCGGCGTAGCGCGCGAGAAACGCATTCCGCTCATTATTGCCGGAGGAACCAAAAATCACGTGCACCTTTTGATCGCCTTGCCCGCGTCCCTGGCCCTGGCCAAGGCAGTACAGGATTTGAAAGGCAATAGCTCGAGATGGTTGAACCGGAAGGACACCGGTTTTTCTTGGCAGGAGGGATATTCGGCGTTCAGCGTCAGCCCAACGCACAAAAGGGCGGTGACTTCTTATATCCGGAATCAGCCGCGCCACCACGCAAAGCGCAGCTTTGAGGACGAACTACTAGAAATCCTGAAAAAATCGGGGATCGACTACGACCAACGATACATCTTCGGATGAGTCGCGTATGCCGTGCCCGGGGCACTCTGGTTCTTCATCCATATCTTCCCAGTGCTGAAGCACTGGGCTTTCTTATTCCGCGCCGAGGCGCGGGCATGGACGCGCCACCGGGGCTCACATCGACTGCGAAGTTTGTCAGTTGTGGCGATGTTGTCACACGCTACCGCACGAGGCGATACCGTCCTCGCTCCTCAAATTGAAGGATTCCCAAGTTCCTTAGAACTTGCAGTTGTTGCCTGATCTTGTCCTTCACATGTTTGTTGTTAGGATGTTCTCGCTGGAGGGCCCCTGCGAAAGCGTAAGCCTCTGCTAATGTCACGTCCTGCTTACCTAGACTCCGTAGGCAACGGAGCACGTCAAGGGTCCAACCACGTGCCTTGGAATCTAGTTCTTTCAATGGCAGGACGTTCTTGTACTGGTTTCTAACGGATGGCGGACTGACTGGAAATCCATCCTTTACGACCGTTATACGGCCATCGATCGGAATCTTGTCGAGGAGGATGTTACATCCTACCCAATTAGCCCTCCGGGCAAAGGCGGAGAGCGGCTTTCGCTTCTCGATTGCAGCCTCCGTAAAGAAGAAGCTGGGCACGACCAATAGATCTGTCACGGACCACGAAGACGAATACTGCAGCAACGCGAGACTCGGCGCCGTGTCAGAGCGAATTGCCTTAATCATCGCGCCATAACCAGCATCCACTATGCGATTTCCTGCCGAAAACTTTCGACTCTTCAGTTGCAATCGCAGCTTGCATTCCGGACACGCAAAGTCATAGCCAGGGCAGTTATTCGCAGTTCGGCCTAGTCTGTCCGAATTGCAAGCAGGACAGTACATCTCGGCTGCAAACCACTGCTCCGTTACAACGCGCGCAATTTGTGCATTGCTTCGGTACGCATGGGCACTCCTCAGATCGAGTTGTAGTTCCAGCGCAACCACCCCCCACGCATTTGACCTTGTCCATGCCCGCTGCACATCAGTCCTTCGCATCGATGTGACACCGCAATACGGGCATCCCAGTTTACACGGAGCGCCGATGAAGATGTCCTACCCTAGAGACGTGAATGGTACTGGCGTACGATAGACTGGGCGTCCGGGCTGAGGCGAAGGAAGATATGACGAGAGATGAATACATAAGGGCAAACTGGCCAGTCGAAATACCTGAAGATTGCACTAAGCTTAGCAAGGATTCCCTCGATTGTTTGGAGCGCGGCCTGAAGCGTCACTGTACTTCTTGCGAGACTTTTGATCGGCTTTATCTTGAGGGAGAGCGTGCCATTCGTCGCAATCAAGACGTAAGCACTGGAAATCATCAACCTACGTAGCAGATTTTGTTTAGGCAAATGAACCGGGCTGCGGCAAGTGTCTTTGCCAGGCCCTTCGGCGCGAGCGCCCGAATTCGGTAGTATTCATTCTCCGAGACGACCAGTTCATCGAGTGCGTCAAGCAGATCCAGCGGTGAATCCTTCACGACCTCGTAGCACGCGACCAAGTCGGCATTCGAATCACCGAGTACCGCGTCGTCCGGATCGGTATCAAAAAAGAGAGCTCCACCGCCAAGAAACGGTTCAAAATACGTCCCGAAGTTCGCCGGCCTGTATCTCCGCAGAACGCTGAGCAAGCGCGTCTTGCCGCCCGCCCATTTCAGAAATGGACGCGCGACCTTATTTCCAGCGATCTCGGGAAATCGAAATTGAGCTTTACTAGCCGTCACTATTGATCATATTAGGCTGTATCCCTGTTGAAATCGAAGGCGATTCCTCGCACGGTTAACTCCCATGGTGCCATTTCCGCACCCCGACTTTGAAGCGGTCGAAACGGGAATCGGCGGGTGCCCCCGTTTCTTCGCGCAGGTTGGCGTCCAACTACAGGATGCAAACGTAGTGCACCAGCCGAAGGAGAGGCCCTGCAGAAATTCGCGCATCGCGGTCCTAGACGGTTGCGGCTGCGCCCTTCTGCTTCGCCGCCTTCAATTCCGCTCTGTGCTGCTTCTGCGCTGCGGCGAGTTGTTGCTTCAGAATCCGAATACCCGCATCCACATGCTTTTCCTCCAGCAGGAACGGAGGCAGCATGCGCAGCACGTTGTCTTGTGTGACGTTGATCAGCAGACCGTCGGTCATGGCGCCGTCGAGCACGGGCTTGCCCGGCACCGTCAACTGCAGCGCCTGAATCATGCCGACGCCGCGCGCTTCGGTCGCGATCGAAAACTTTTCCACTAACTCCTGCAGTTTCTGATTGAGGTATGCGCCGACACGACGTACCTGTTCCAGCAAATTTTCTTCCTCGATGACAGCCAGATATTCCAGTGCGATGCGGCAAGCCAGTGGACCACCGCCGAAGGTTGTGCCGTGGCGGCCGGGAGTAATGTGCTGCGCAAGAAGGTTCTTCGACAAGAAGGCGCCCATGGGAAAGCCGGCGGCCATCGGCTTGGCGATGCAGACCACGTCCGGCACCACGCCGAAATGTTGAAATGCAAAGAGCTGGCCGGTACGTCCCATGCCGCATTGAATTTCATCGAAGACCAGCGCCGCGTGATGCTGATCGGCAAGTTGGCGGCAGGCCTGAAGAAATTCCGGTGACGAATCGTAAATGCCGCCCTCGCCCTGGATCGGCTCCAACACGATGCCGCAGACACTGTCGTCCATGGCAACGCGCAGAGCGTTGATGTCATTGCGAGGAACGAAGCGCACGCCTTCCAGCATCGGATCGAAGCCCTTGCGGTACTTGTCTTGCGCGGTCAGCGCCAATGCTCCCATGGTGCGGCCGTGGAAGGAATTTTCCAGCGCAATCAGCGTTGTTTTGTGCGGGCCGGCGGTGGCGTGACCGACGGCGCGAACCAGCTTAATGGCTCCTTCGATGGCCTCGGTCCCGCTGTTGGTGAAAAAGGCGCGATCGAGTCCCGACTTCTGGCATAGCTTCTCGGCCAGCGCGCCCTGATACTCGTTGTAGTAGAGATTCGAAAGGTGAATGACCTTCGCCGCCTGCTCCCGGATGACCTTCACGATGCGGGGATGCGCGTGCCCCAAGGCGTTCACGCCCAGTCCCGACAGGAAATCGAGGTAGCGCTTGCCGTCAACGTCATATAAATAGACACCCTTGCCGCGGGTGAGGGCCACTGGGTAACGGGCGTAGGTGTTCAGCAGATACTTTTGCTCGAGTTCAACGATTTGCTGATAAGCAGGCACGGGGGTTGTCTCGTTTCCTGCCCATTCTAGTGCATCGACTTGTCGCCTTGATCGCTTTCCGTCGCAATAGCATCGCGCCAGACTGTCGCCTGGGCACTAAACACCGCCGGAATTAGCTCGGAAGTGGTATTCACACTGTTGTAATTTGCAACTACTCTTGCGGCGCTTCCTAAAGTGGAGTTCACGAGAAATTAGTACGGCGCTGCCAAGCGGGCTCGCTTGCCTTGATTCTCAACTCGTGGGACTGCCCTACTTTTTCGAAGTGCAGTACCCGAGGCGTTAGCGGAAGTTCGTCACCTCCGGGATCGTGGTGCTTGACCTACAACTCCAGGGGCCTAACTGTATGCAATCAGCTTCCCGCGTCCGGGGATTGGGCGGGAGTACAAGAATTCTGGCGATGAAGCCGAAGCAAATGGTTGTGCGCCACCCAAAGGCCAACCTCACGGCATTCCGTGGGTTGGTCCTGGCAACCTCCGCATCCGTTTTGTTGTGGGCGCTGTTGGGACTGACTGTATTTTGGTTGGCGCGGCGCAACTAACCCACCTGCCAACTTCCTACTCGTCGCCGGATCTAGTGGAACCTATAACACTCCAGCCAACCCCGTTCCTACGTCCTTTCTGTATCCACGTAAGATCAGCGTGCTGAAATCAGGCCCACCGCCAACAAGGCGCCGATAATTCCTGCCGTCTGCGATTTTGAAATTTGTTCTTTCAGCAAGACCCGCGCCAGAATCACGGTACTAGCCGGATACAGAGAAGACAGGACAGCAGTTACGTCGAGGCGGCCGTGCCGGCTGGCGGCGATGAACAGCGCGTTACCGGCTGAATCCAACAGACCGGATAGCACCATCGGCCACAATGCCGTGCGCAACGAGTGCGGGTCGCGCGGCAAGAAAGCGACGACGGCCAGCATGAGGGTAGTGGAGGCGACGCGCGCTGCCACCATCGGCCAGAACACGCCATGATGCCCAGCCTGTTTTCCCGCGACCAGAAAGAATCCGAACATCACGCCGGCCAGCACCGCAAGACCGAGGCCGCGATGTGAATCCACATATTCATTGGGACGCGCAACCAGCCAGATGCTCACCAGGGCTAACGCGAATCCCAGCAGTTGCACTGAATCGGGCATGCCCTCGGTGCGCATGCCGACGAGCACCGGTAACACTCCGGTAATCACCGAAGCTACGGGAGCGACCACGCCCATGCGACCGATAGCCAGCGCCCGGTAAAGGGCCGCGATGCCGAAGGCGCCGGCGAGACCGGCCACCGCTCCCCAAATCAAGTCCACCCGCGGCGGCACAGCTTCTCCGGTCAGCCAGACCATAAGAAGCATGGCGACGAGTCCGCATGCGTGGGCGACCGCAACCACGCGAAAAACGTTGACCCGCTTGGTGGCTACTCCACCATAGAAGTCGCCTCCTCCCCACGAGGCGGCTGCAATCAAACTTAGTCCGGAAGTCTCGAGGGCGCTGGATGTCATCGCTGCTTACAATACACGGTAATAATTGATAAACCAGGGCCGGACTCGTCTGTGAAATTCGGGAGGTTGAGATTTCGTCCCAGATGAGAGGGACAAAAATGTGGGATGGAACGAGACCTTACCCTGTAAGTACCGCCACCTTAGTAACTTCCAAGAATTCGAAATTTCACACGAAAATTCCAAAAAACATATTTTTCATCTTGGGGTTGATTTATAATTTCGGAAGCTATTCATAGGACAAGAGTTAGGTGGCTTTGCAGTGTCGTCCGTCGTGGCATCGAAGTTGCTCTTAAATTCTGAGTTCGCTGACGCGGTCATTCGCAGATCGCGTGAGCACCAGCCGCCCAGCCCAATGGCCAGAGACTTACAGTCGCGATTTTTTGCAGTATTGCTAGCGCTGCTAAGCGTGGCGGCGGTCGTCTTTGCCTGGATCAACTTCCAGAAAGATCGCGAATATTCCGCCCCCTACGACGGGGTGTGGTGGGTGGAGAACGGCGACCACCTGCAGGCGCAGAGGGTTGACCTTGGAGGCGCGGGCGAAAAGGCCGGCATCAAGAATGGCGATCTGCTGGTGGCGGTTGATGGCCGCAACGTCACCAACGTAGGCAACCTGGAGAAACAGATGTACCGCACCGGGGTGTGGTCGAAGACCACATACTCGCTGGTGCGCCAAGGCGTCCCGGTCGAAGTGCCTTTGATTCTGACTCCGGCGGACCGTACCTTGTACATCGGTCTGCGCCTGATTGCCCTGGTGTACCTCGGTATCGGCCTGTATGTCCTGTTGCGGCGGTGGACGGCCCCGAAGAGCACGCACTTTTACGTGTTCTGCCTGGTGTCGTTCATCTTTTATTCCTTCCACTACACCGGCAAACTCAATGACTTCGACTGGATCATCTATTGGGCCAATGTGGTGGCCTGGCTGTTGCAGCCGGCGCTGTTCCTGCATTTCTCGCTCACCTTCCCGGAGCGCAAGGCGCTGCTGAGCGGACGCCGCTGGCTGATACCCCTGGTGTACCTGCCGGGCGCGCTGATCCTGGCCATGCAGATCGTTACCTTGCGATGGCTGCAACCGAGCGAGAGGTTGCGCTTTAATCTCGACCGGCTGCAAATGGTTTATCTCGCGGCCTACTTCGTGACGGCGACCTTCGTGCTGTGGCACAGCTACCGTCATGCGGGCTCAGCCATCCTACGGCAGCAGATGAAGTGGGTCACGCGCGGCACCATCCTGGCGGTGGCGCCGTTCACGGTCTTCTACGTGATTCCGTATCTGGCAGGAGGCGTGCCGACGCTGGGCATGCGGGTGTCGGTGCTATCGCTCGTGTTCCTGCCGCTGACCTTCGGTTATGCCATCTTCCGTTACCGGCTGATGGACGTGGACCTGATCTTCAAGCGCGGCATGGCCTACACCATTGCAGCGGGCGCGATTACCGCGGCTTATTTTGCGGCCGTCGGCGTGGCCTCGGAACTGCTTCACAAGAGCTACCCCAGCGCGGGACCGGTGGGTCTGGTGATTGCCATCTCGGTGACAGCCCTACTGTTCGATCCGTTCAAGAACTGGGTACAGAATTATCTCGACAAGTTTTTCTACAAGAAACGTTACGACTACCGCAAGACACTCATCGAGTTCGGCCGCGATCTTAACTCGGAAACCGATCTGGACAAGATGCTGACGTCGATCATCGACCGGCTGTCGCGCACGCTGCTGGTGGACCGGCTGGCGATCTTCCTGTCGAATCCGGAGCAGCCGGAGCAGTTTTCGCTGGCCAAGTCGTATGGCATTTCGCACACCGAGCGATCTCGACCTCGATTTTCTGCATGTGAAGCGTCCGGAGTGGGATGCCGGGCACTTGTTCTTCGACAACACCAGCCATGCGGTGCGCGAGGCCCCCGAGGCACGTGAAGCCATCCGCAGGCTCGACCTGAATTACTACATTCCATGCACGGTGATGAACAACATGATCGCCGTACTGGGGCTGGGCAAGACGACGGAAGGCGATTTTCTCTCCAGTGAGGATGTGCAGCTGCTCGAGGCCCTGGCAGGGTACATCGGCATCGCGGTACAGAACGCCCGGCTCTACAAGTCGCTGGAGCGCAAGGCCGCGCAATATGAGCGACTGAAGGAATTCAACGAAAACATCGTCGAATCGATCAGCGTGGGCGTGCTGGCGGTAGACCTGGAAGACCGCATCGAGTCGTGGAACTCGCAGATGGAAGTGATGTACGCGTCGTCGCGCTCCGAGATGCTGGGCCGTTCGCTACGCGAGGTCTTCCCGCCGGCGTTTCTCGACGAGTATTACCGGGTGCGGCAGAGCAGCGGGATCCACAACCTATACAAATTCCGCCTGGGCACAACGGCGGGCGACACCCGTGTCACCAACATCGCCATTGCTCCACTGGTCAGCAAGGACTTCAGCGTGATCGGCCGGCTGATTATCGTGGACGACATTACTGAGCGCATTGAGTTGGAGTCGCAGTTATCGCAGGCCGAGAAGCTCTCGTCGATCGGTCTTCTGGCGGCGGGCGTAGCCCACGAGGTGAATACGCCGCTGGCGGTGATCTCGTCGTATGCGCAGATGCTTTCGAAACAGGTCAACGGAGATCCCAAGAAGGCGGAGCTGCTAGAGAAGATTACGCGACAGACCTTCCGCGCTTCCGAGATCGTGAACAGCCTGCTGAACTTCTCGCGGACCTCCAGCTCCGAGTTCAACAACGTGGACCTGAACCGAGTAATCCAGGACACGCTGACGTTGCTGGAGCACCAGTTCAAGACGGCGCGGGTCAAGGTGGTTCCGGACTTGCATCCGCAGTTGCCGCCGATCCTCGGTAATACCGGCAAATTGCAACAAGTGTTTTTGAATTTGTTCCTTAACGCGAAGGACGCGATGCCGGCAGGCGGCACGCTCACGATCACCACCGGTAACGGGCACGGCGTGCGGGTTTCGGTGGCCGACACGGGCAGCGGCATAGCCCAGGAGCACATTCACCGCATCTACGATCCGTTTTTCACTACCAAAAACAAACCGAAGACCGGACACAGTGGTGGTACCGGCCTGGGTCTGGCGGTCACGTACGGAATCATCCAGGAACACGCGGGCAAGATCCACGTGGAGAGTTCACCGGGCCGGGGCACCACGTTCACTATGGAATTTCCAATGGTAAGAAAGGCCGTCAATGCCTGAGGCGACCATCAGCCGCATGACGACGGGACGCGAAGAAACGGGGTCGCCGGGCTCGATCCTTATCGTGGACGACGAGGCGGCGATTCGCGAGTCATTGCAAACCCTGCTGGAGATGGAGGGCTACGAAGTCGAAACCGCGGGCGACGGAGCTGAAGGCCTGGCGCGTCTGGCCGACCGCCCATTTGACCTGGTGCTGCTCGACTTTGCCCTTCCGGAGCGCAACGGCATCGAGATTCTGCAGGAGATCCGCGAGCGTGACTCGGAGCTGGCGGTCATTATGATCACCGCGTACGGGACCGTGGAAAATGCGGTGAACGCCATGCAGTCGGGGGCGACGAACTTCATCCAGAAGCCCTGGGACAACGAAAAACTGCTGGCGGACGTGGGCACTGCGGTGGGCCGGCGCCGCGCCGAAGCGGAAGTTGTCCAGCTAAAGCGGGCGCTGAAGCAGCGCTACAACTTTGAGTCCATCGTGGGCAAGAGCGAGCCCATGCTGCGCATCTTCGACCTGGTGGCTCAGGTAGCTCCCAGCCGTTCCACGGTGCTACTGCAGGGAGAGAGCGGCACGGGAAAAGAGCTGATCGCAAAAGCCATCCACATGAATTCGACCCGGAAGAACCACGCTTTCGTTCCGGTGAATACGGGCTCGATGCCAACGGACCTGCTGGAGTCAACCCTGTTCGGGCACGTGAAGGGCGCCTTCACCAGCGCGATCGCGAGCAAGAAGGGGTTGTTTGAAATGGCCGACCGGGGAACGCTGTTCCTGGACGAGATCGGCACCATGGGACTGGAGACGCAGGCCAAGATCCTGCGAGTGCTGCAAGACCGCAAGTTCATGCACCTGGGCGGGGTCAGCGAGATTCAGGTAGATGTACGCGTCATCGCCGCAACCAACGTTGATCTTCAGCAACAGGTGAAAGAGGGCAAGTTCCGCGATGACCTCTTCTATCGCCTGAACGTGATCACCATTGATCTGCCGCCGCTGCGGCAACGCAAGAATGACATTCCACTGCTGGCGCACCACTTTGCGCAGAAGTTCGCCGAGGAGAACGGGAAGCCACCGTTGCAACTTACGCCGGAGGCCATGCGGCCGCTGCTGGACTACGATTGGCCGGGCAACGTGCGCGAGTTGGAAAACGTGATCGAGCGCGCCGTGGTTCTGGCGAATGGCCCG
The DNA here is from genome assembly GCA_963834815.1 of uncultured Acidobacteriaceae bacterium. GTDB lineage: Bacteria > Acidobacteriota > Terriglobia > Terriglobales > Acidobacteriaceae > DASRAA01. Next base: position 175,502 of record CAWIDA010000001.1, read on the forward strand.
AACCTGACCGTAGATTTGCTGCCGGATAGCCTGGTGGGACGCGGCACCAAGCTGGCGTTGATGGACCACCGTCCGGATGCGTCGCTGTTCGAGATCATGGAAGACTGCGAACGGCACATCATCAGCGATATGCTGGAGAAATCGGGCTGGAACCAGACCGAGGCCGCCGACCACTTCCGCATTCCGCTTTCGACCCTGAACCAGAAGATCAAGCGGTTGAACATCGAGATCAAGAAGAAGGGAAGAGAGTAGAGAAAAAGTAGCCAGTTGTCAGTGGCCAGCAGTCAAGTTCTGAGTGACCGCGCGTGAGTGGCGCGGTCTTTTCCGTTGTGCATCCAATGGCCATCGGTATCATCTACCTATATACAACACAAGGCGGGGAACTCTTGAAAGTTTCTGAAGTTTTTCAGGCGTGGGGCAGCATTTTATCGGGCAGGACTCCCTCGATCTCCATCGAGCTTACGCGCGAGTGTCCGCTGCGCTGTCCGGGCTGCTATGCCTATGAAGATGCGCATCTGGGTGTTCCAGGCATAACGCTTCGTCAACTGTCGGACTTCAAGGGCAGCGACCTGGTGCAACGAGCCCTCCGCCTGATCGACGAGCATCGCCCGCTGCATGTGTCTCTGGTGGGAGGCGACCCGCTGGTGCGTTATCGCGAGCTGGACGAACTGCTGCCCGAGTTGGAACGGCGTGGCATTCACGTGCAGGTTGTGACCAGCGCCTTCCGGCAGATTCCCCTGCATTGGAATGCGCTGTCGCGTCTGAATGTGGTGGTTTCCGTCGATGGCCTGCAACCGGAACATGATGAGCGGCGCAAGCCGGCAACGTATGAGCGGATCCTAAAGAATGTCGCAGGAACCAAGATAACGATTCATTGCACGGTGACCGGACAAATGATGGAGCGGCCGGGCTACCTGGAGGAATTCGCGCGATTCTGGAGTGAACGTGGAGAGACCAAGCGAATCTGGTTCAGCCTGTTTACTCCACAGCAGGGCGCCGTGTCTTCGGAAATCCTGACACCCGCTCAACGGAGACGGGTGATTGATGAACTGATGCGATTGCGGCAAACCTACCCTTTGATCAACATGCACAAGCGCGTGATCGAGGAGTTCCGTAAGCCGCCGGCATCGCCCCAGGAGTGCATCTTTGCGCGCACGACGCTTACGGTCTCTGCCGACCTGAAGACGCGAATCACGCCCTGCCAATTTGGCGGTACTCCGGACTGTTCGCAGTGCGGTTGCTTTGCCAGCATGGGTCTGGCAGCGGTCGGGCATCTGAGGGTGCTGCCCGGCATTACCGCAGGACAGCTGTTCACCGTGTCGGAGCTAATCGGAAAAGGCGTGAACCGGTTGCGCTCGCGGCGCGATCGGCAAGACTCCGCTGAGTACCCCGACACGGCGAACGAGCGGGAAGTGGCCTGAATTCGCCACCGTCGACAGGATGCGCCTTAGGCTTATCTGGGCTGAATATCGGCGAGGGCCCATTCGATGCGATCGACTTCGTCGCGAATCACCCGTATCGCCTGCTGATGCGCCGGAAACGGTACGGGCGGAATGGCCTCGACTGCATTACGAATCTTGTAATTACGGTCCCAGACCTGGTTGATCTTGGCGGAGGTCAACATACGCTGTTGGTAGATCCTCTTGGTTACCTTCATGACGATCCAGGCGAACATCAGCCCGAACATCATTTCGATGGGAAGCCGATCAGTGGCGCCATCGAAATCGAAAAACAGAAGCCGGTAGACGGCTTCGCCAAGTCCAAGAGAAGCGAAGATTACTGCCATCCCGACCAGCCCCAGCGTCAAACGGTCAACGGGACGAAGTTCCTGCGACACACTACTGCTATGGTTTTTCACGACTGCCATTTCCCCAACGAAAGGTGATGGTGCTTCACTGCACTATTGTCCTATAAGTTTCGGTTTCTGTGGAGCGAGAAGAATGTTGCTGTTCCGAGCGCGCCTTCCTGACGCCTGCGGCGGATTTATGCTGTAACATTTCGCGGGAAACTGCGGGGTCGTAGCAAGGAGTTTGGGCCCCCATATCACATCATCCTGTGACAGTAGTCCTACCTGCTTTCGCGTCCCCTTCGTAGTGTCATTACTAAGTAGGAGGTCGCAATGTCCACGCGTCCGTTCTCATTTCATATCATCGCCCTCATCTCTGTGGTTGCCCTGCTGTCTGCATGCTCGCCGGGCCTGTTCGGGCAAAGCCCCGATCTCAGCAAGAACCGAACCCTCGGCAAGGCAATTTTCTTTGATAAAAATCTGTCCATCGAACGTAACCTCTCTTGTGCCTCGTGTCACGGGCCGCAGTCGGGCTGGACCGGGCCAACCACCCTGACCAACTCCCACGGCGCGGTGTACGAAGGCTCGATTGCCGGGCGCTTCGGCAACCGCAAGCCACCTTCTGCAGCGTATGCTACGCAAAGCCCGATCCTGCATATCGATGAAGACGGGACCTGGGAAGGCGGCAACTTCTGGGACGGCCGTGCTACCGGCGAAAAGCTGGGGAATCCTGCGGCCGATCAGGCCCAGGGACCGTTCCTTAATCCCGCCGAGCAAGCCCTGCCCGACTCGGCCTGCGTGGTTTATCGCGTCTGTAACGGCGCCTATCCCGTCCCATTCACATCGGTGTGGGGTCCGCGCACCTGCACCATCTCGTGGCCTGCCGATATCGAACAAGTGTGTCGAACCGAAGGCGCCACGGTTCAGCTCTCAAGTTCAGACCGGGCCAGGTCAGATCGTACCTACAACAGGATTGCACGCTCCATCGCAGCCTATGAAGCCTCGCACGAAGTCAACGCCTTTACGTCCAAGTTCGACTATGTGTTGAAGGGCAAGGCGCAGTTCACTCCGCGGCAATTGCAGGGATTCGCCTTGTTCCAAGGCAAGGGCAAGTGCGCGAACTGTCACATCAGTGATGGACCGGCAGCAGTATTCGCCGGGCGGCAACCTCTATTCACCGACTACACCTTTGACAATCTCGGCGTGCCCAAGAACCTTGAGAATCCCGTGTACAACCAGAATCCTGGATATTTTGACGACGGCCTCGGTGGCTTTCTGAAGAACATCGGGCTTCCAGCGGACGTGTACGAGCCGCAAGCCGGACGAGTGAAAGTGCCGACTTTGCGGAACGTCGACAAGCGGCCGTATCCGGGATTTGTGAAGGCGTTTGGTCACAACGGATATTTCAAGTCGCTGGAAGAGATCGTGCATTTCTACAACACGCGGGACGTGCTGCCGACTTGTCTGCAGGGCGACCCCGGTGAGGGAGTGACGTGCTGGCCGGCTCCCGAACATCCGGAGAACGTCAACCGGACCGAACTGGGCAACCTGGGGTTGACTCCGGCAGAGGAAGGCGCAATCGTCGAATTTCTCAGGATCCTCAGCGACGGATACCAACCGAAATAGATCGCGTTTTCACCGCGCACAAATGGCCCATCGCACAAGGATGGGCCATTGTCGTGAGAGAATCGACGCGAGCTCCGGCGGAAGGTACATGGCCTACGTAAAGCGATCGTTCGCAGTTTTTCTTCTGCTTGTGATTATTGCTTTGCCGGCAGTGGTGGCCGCCCAGCACGGCTTTGTGCGGACGGACGGAACTCACCTGGTCGATGGACAGGGCCACCCAATTACGCTGCACGGCACTAACCTGGGCAATTGGCTGGTGCGCGAAGGGTACATGTTCCACTTCGAAGGCGGCCCGCAATCGGCACGCGAAATCGAAACCCTCAGCAACGAACTGCTTGGTCCGGAGGGAGCCGGCAAATTCTGGAAGGCCTATCTGGACCACTACATCACCCGTGACGACATTCAGTTCTTGCAGCGGGCCGGCTTCAATTCGATTCGCGTCCCCATCCACTACAAATACTTTGAGAGCGATGACGCGGAGGGCTTTCAGTTGCTCGACCGCGTGATCGGTTGGGCGCACGAGGCCGGCATTTATATCGTGATCGACATGCACGCGGCTCCCGGCGGGCAGACCGGCGCCAACATCGACGATAGCTGGGGCTATCCGTGGATCTACGACAGCCCGCAGGAGCAGCAGCACGCCATCGATATATGGAGGCGAATCGCCGCGCACTATCGCAACTCGGAGACGGTCCTGGGCTATGACTTGCTCAACGAGCCGATTCCCGATTTTCCGGAGCTGCAGAAGTACAACAGGCAGTTGGAGCCACTCTACCGGCGCATCGTGACCGGCATTCGGGAGGTGGATAAGAACCACATCGTCATTCTCGGCGGAGCGCAGTGGGACACCAACTTTGCCGTGTTTGGACCTCCCTTCGACCAGAACGTGATGTACACATTTCACAAATACTGGATGGAGCCTGAGCAGGCGGAAATCCAGCCGTTCGTGGACTTTCGTGACAAGTACCACGTGCCCATCTGGATGAGCGAATCGGGAGAAAACACCGACGAGTGGATTACGAAGTTTCGCGAGCTACTGGAAACCAACCGAATCGATTGGGCATTCTGGCCCTACAAGAAGATGGACAGTCCGAGGTCGGTGGTGTCGTTCTCGCGACCTGCGTATTGGGATGAGATCGTCGCCTATGCGAAGCTCGCCGGCGGCACCGGCGAGGTGAAGAAACACATCGCGGTGCGACCGCCGCAAGAGCACATCAACGCGGCGTTTGCCGGGTTGCTGGAGAACATTCAGTTCGGCAGGTGCCGAGTCAATCAGGGGTATCTGAAAGCGCTAGGGCTCAGCACATCCAAATAGGGGAGCAAGGCCATGACCCAACCAACCAATCTGCCCGAGCCTTGGCTGCGCGGCACGCTCGCCGACGTTCCCGCAGTGCAGCGCGCCGTGCTGCACGCCTTCGGGGCCGCCGAAGAAGATCTCGCGAAATGGTGCGGCGAGCTGACTGACGACGAGCTTCGCCAGCATCCGGCCGGACTGGCCTCCATCGCGTTTCACCTTCGCCATATTCCCGGCAGCATCGACCGCCTGCTGACATATGCCGAGGGTCGCGAGTTGTCGCCCGAACAACTTGCCGAAATGAAGGCGGAAGGCAACGCCGGCGGTACGGCGGCCGAATTGCTGCAACGACTGTCGCAAGCATTGGGGTCCTCCGCCGGGCGCGTGCGCTACTTCAGCCCGGCAGACCTCGACCAGCCTCGCCGCGTGGGCCGCAAGCAGCTTCCTACCACCGTCGGCGGACTGCTGGTCCACGTCGCCGATCACACCCAGCGCCACGTCGGACAAGCAATCACGACAGCGAGGCTGCTGCTGGCAAGCCGTGCGGCGCAACCCCACGCCGGCGACTAATTGCCGCCGGAGGGCTTGCCGCGGCGGGCGCCAACAACACTTCGCCGCAGGACTTAGGTGACGGCGGCACGGGCGAGGTGAAGAATAACATCGCAATACGTCCGCCGCAGGAGCATGTCAACGCGGCATTTGCCGAATTGCTCGAGAACATTCAGCTCGGCATGTGCCGAGTCAGTCAGGGGCCTACTGAAAGGCTTACGGCTCTCGACGGACACACTGGAAAATTAGATTCTGTCCGTGAAGGTAATTGTTTATACTGCGGGGTAACTGAAGTCCCTGCTTCCATTAGATTGATTCCAAACTGTTGTTAGTTGAGCGGTGCGCTCACTACGCCTTTCTTCGAGACAAAATCCAATCGACTAAATCAAAAGGAGCATTTCCATGGGCGAGGAAATGAAAGGTGCAGCACAAGTGTCTGAGGGCAGCAGTTTTTCTGATTCGAGGACGGCAACGGTCCTCAACCGGCGGAGATTCCTAGGACAAGCCGGCGCGGCAGCCGCGGTAGTTACTGGCGCAATCGCCACCCCGGCCTCGGCTTTCGGACAGTCAGGGAACTTCACCAGCACCGGGCAGGTTTCTGCTCCGGGGTCTAATAACCAACGCGTAGTACGGTCGTTCACCGATCGCTTGGCGGCAGCCAGTCGCGAGGCCATCATTCCTGTTCCCCCGCACGCCACCAACGGCGACGAGGCGCGCTATCCCGACAAGTCTGGAACTTACTCCAAAGGGCTATTGCAGGCGGGCTATGGGCGCGTGGACCTCAATGCCTTTGGAACCTTCAAAACGGCGCTGAACAGCGGGCGGCCAGCGAACTTCGACAGGATCATCATGGGTGGGACGCGAACCCTGAATGGCCCACAGGGCGCACTGGCTTACGGAATGGTAGGCAGTGACGCCGTGCAGTTTGGCAGCGCTCCCTGCCCCGCGAATCAGGAAAGCGTAGTGGTCGTGCCTCCCGCTCCCGCGGCCGCCAGTGCGGCGTATGGAGCTGAGTTGGTCGAATTGTACTGGGGTTCGCTACTGCGCGATGTTGCGTTCACCGACTATTCGAGCAATCCAACCGCCGCTCTGGCGGCGAACGAACTATCGAGCATGCCGAGCTACGCCGGCCCCAGGGACAGCGGTGGACAGGTTACGCCGAATCTCCTGTTTCGTGGCGGCTACCCGGGTGAAACCGTCGGGCCGTATATGTCGCAGCTCTTCATCACGCCCACCAACTTCGGATCCCAGGAGTTGAGCCAGCAGATGACTACCTACCTGCCGGGCATTGACTACATGACCGACCTGGTCACCTGGCAGCAGGTACAGAATGGTATCGACACTGGCCTGCGAAACCAGACGGACTCGCAGCTACGCTTTCAGTACAACGGGCGCAGCCTTTGTGCCTACACCCACGTCGATGTGCTCTATCAGGCGTACCTCACCGCATTCCTCGTCTTGAATACGTTGGGCGCGCCGTTGAATCCGGGCAACCCGTATGTACGCTCCAGGACGCAGAACGGTTTCAGCACCTTTGGAGGGCCGGACATCGTTTCGTCTCTGGGCGGAATCGCGGCCCGCGCGCTGGACGTGGTCTGGTACCACAAATGGATGGTGCATCTGCGCCATCGGCCGGAATCGGGCGGCGGCCTGGTGCAACTGATTGAGACGGGCCAGGGACATACCGTCAATGCTGCGTTGAACAGCAATGTCTTGAACTCGCAGGCGGTGCAGCAGAGCTTCAATCGATATGGTAGCTATCTGCTCTCGCAGGCCTTTCCCGAAGGCTCGCCGGCGCATCCTGCCTACCCGACAGGCCATGGAACCGTCGCCGGCGCATGTATTACGCTGTTGAAGTTTTTCTTCGATGGCAACTTTGTAATCCCCAATCCCCTGGTGCCGACAAGCGACGGGCTCTCACTTGTGCCCTATACCGGCAGCGATGCGGGGCAGATCACCGTCAATGGCGAACTCAACAAGCTCGCGCACAACGTCAGCTTCGGTCATGGAATTCACGCGGGCATTCACTGGCGCAGCGACACCGATTCGTCCATGGTGCTCGGTGAGGCGGTTGCCATCAGTGTCCTGCAGGACAGAGCACGGTGCTACAACGAGAAGTTCACCGTCAGCTTTACCAAGCTGGACGGGAGCACGGCGACGATTACGAACCGGTAGGCGCAGCTGTCGGGGCGGATACGAACTTCGTGGGCTGGGGCATGTTGCCGATGATTCTGGTCGCCGCGTTTGTGGCGATCCGTTTCATGGGATCATGTCCCGCCGATTTTCCCCAGCCACTGCAGCTTGTAGGGGCCGCGCCCTACGGATGCTTGGTCGAACTGTAGTTCCGAGCAACTTCCACAAACTCCGGCATGCTGGTCTTGCTCGGATCGGTGTGCTTTTCGGTAATCGTTTCGACCGCCCATGAACCGAGATGGCGGTAGCTTTCGAACTGTGCCTCGTTGAAGAACTGGTTAACTGTGCTCTCGTGGGGGAATGTCGGGTGGGCTGAAGCATAGGCGCGGATATCCTCGGGTTCGCTGCCGTTGAGTATTGGCTTGATGACGATCAGTTGCCCTTTGGGCGCCCCGGCATCGATACAACTGTAGTCGACTTCGCCGCTGAAGCAATACAGGCTTGAACCGTCGACCTCTCTCCCTTTACCTCTCTTCATGGGCAGGCCGGAGGGAAAGTCTGGAAATCGGATGGCGATGCCAAGGTCGATATAGATTTTGCGGACGGCGTTGCCCAGGTCTTCGAAATCGTAGTCAGTGTCGGCATCGGCATCAACGAGGATGATGGTTCGGCACCGCCGCAGCACCATTTCGTACAGGCCGAGATTCTCAAAGTGGCCACCATCGGAGAGCTGAATGAATCGCGACGTATCGTCGGTATGACCCAATGCTTCAGCGATCAGCGGGGCCAATCCCCAGGTTGGTCCAGCCTGTTGTAAGAATTCGACAGTTTTTGCTCGCACGTTGGAATCTACGGGTTTCGAGATGCCCAAAGCCGAAGCAGCCGTTTCTTCCAGGGCCTTCTGCGCAAAGTCCGGCCTTCCGGGATTAGGAAGCCACCAACCTAAACGGGTGTTGAAGAACGCCATCAGCAAAGTAACCAGGGCCGAGGAGTGATATCCCATGTTGGGATTAACGGCCGCTCCGCTGATGGCCATCGCAGTTCCCACGCGTACGCCGCGGTAGCCTCCGTATTGCAGCGTCGGTACGTACCCAATGCGCCAGCATCCGCAATGCAGCGGAGTAAACGAGAAGGGTTCGGCTTTGCGCTGCTGCCAGGCGAGATTCCGCGTGGCCACCAGGTTGAGGGCGGCATTGATGACATGCAGAGGAGCACGGCCGTCGTGCGGCAAGGCTGCCTCGTACATGTTGTCCGAGGGGTCGAAATTCGTAAACGGATTGGGCTGACGGGAGAGGTTGGAAGCGCCTAGATATGCGCGCGTGAGCCGCATACGGTACATGCCATGAAGGGAGAAAGCGTTGACATTGATGTATCTGTTAGCCACCAGGGCAATCACCGATGCCAAGACAAAGACAATCAGAGTTGGATGTGTATATACGAACTCAGCAACGGAACAAGATCGGAAGTATTCCGGGTGATGGTCGGCCGCATGCATGACCTGAATGCGCAGCCAGGACGTAAGTGCGCCAAAAAGTATCGAGAGGCAGAATACAGCAACGCCGCTGATGACAGGGGTGATCAAATTATGATCGGCCAGAAATTTCTGCGCCTTGTTGAGTTGCTCCTTCTTGACTTGCTTCAGACCGGAGGCGGTTGCGGCGCTCAATCCTCCAAGGCTACCGAGATAGCCGGTTGTCAGGCCGACGGCGGCGAGTGCGGCGGTCCTGCCCACGCGCAGCACCTCATAACCAAAGTACGCGATCGCGCATAGTCCCAGCCAACCAAACCCCAGGGCCATCAACAGGCCTCCCGCGCGAGACCACCACTCGCGCTCCTCTTCGCGCTCGATGTTGCTGAGCAGGCCGGAAAGAATCGCCGAGGCGACCATCAGCACAAACAGAACCGTAGGGATGATGGTAAGGATTGAAACGTCTTTGATCGGCTCGGAAAGGGTTCCGCCGGATTTGAAGAGACGATGGGCAAAAAGTTCTCCGGCACCCCAGAGCAAAAGCATCGCTACAAATCCCGTAACGAGAGGTGCGAGATAGGATCCCACAAGGCGCAACATCTTCAGCCGACGCATCGGACCGGCAGTCCTCGAGACGCCAGGACGGTCGAAAAGAGTGTTTGTGCCCGACCAGGCATTGCGGGCCCGGTACAAAGAAACTACAAACGGCGGGATGCTGGAAAGAACCCAGAGCACCAGAAGATATCCGCGCGGCTCTGGAGAGTCCTGATTCACCACCTGCCCGAGAACTTGACTGAGGAGCCATATCTCTCCCAGCACCCACGCAGAGGCAAAGAGAAGCACCACGAACAATTTCACACTCCGCGGCTCGCCGACCCGCTTGACCCTGGACGCGGCTACCGTGCCGAGTTCGCGCGGAAAAGCCATGTGTTTCGCGGCAAAGCCCGCTGCGATTCCAATCAGTACGCAAGCGACGCCCATTGCAGCCCAGAAGTACAGTGGAACAGCTTCCTTGGGCTTGCCCCACTCGGTTACACCATAAGACCAGGACAAGACAAAGTAGGGCAGGCAAAGGAGAGCCACAACCGCCGGAACCAACATCAGCCAGTTGAGGAACATATTGCGCATCACTATGGCAGCCAAGGTAAGACTGTCGAGGGTGAAGCCATATTTAGGAGCCAGATAACTGGTGTATTCCCGCAGATGCCGTATCGGACGTTGCTCGGGATCGCCGGAAGTGAGGGCGGCAGTGGATAATTGCGCAACCACCTTGCGATAGCCGACCCGCGTGGCCCATGCCATGAGCCAACTGCCGATATAGCCCCCGCCAGAGACGGTCGAGAGGTAGTCGAGCTTTCGCATGAGCGAATCGCCATGGGGTTTGGGGTCTGCGCAACTGGTTGCTGCCGCCGGCCGTTGCGACAAACGTCCCATCGAGAAGCGCGATAAGCCTTGCAGCACGCCCAGCGAAAAGCTGGCACTGCGAATGCCCCCGCCCGACAAGCAGACCGCAGTGCAATTCAGATTGTGGAGAATCTGGCGCAAAGGTGCCTCGAGATTCTTGCACTGCTCTTCGACATGCAAGAACTCGATCTGTCTTTGGTGCTCTCGATACTCCAACTCCTCCAAGGATCCGACGGGCAAACGCAATTTTGCAGGTTCCGCCTTCTTCTCCTTCAGTTGTGCGTAAGCTGCCGTGACGCGATCGGCCCGGTTGGTCAATGGCTGCCACAGCTGTTTCTCCATGTCGCTGTATTTCTGTCGCTCTGACGTTAACTTCTTCCGCAGAATGTCGAGTTGAGTGTCGAGGCCCGCTTTTTTGCGATCCAGATCCTCGAACAACGCAGTTAAGTCGATACCCTTAAACTCCTTTGAATCGAGGTCGGCCAGTAGGATCCGCAGCCCTGTCAGCTCGCGCCACAGGGTTTTGAGGTCAATCGTTGTGCTCATCACCGCCCATCGAGGTGCCTTAAGTAGAGAACTAAACTGCCTCCAAATGCGCTTATGGCAAACGGCGGATGCTCGTTCAAGTTCAGCGAGCTGCGGGCGTAACTCCTTGACTCTATCCGGTTCTTGAAGCTGGTTCTTGACCTCCGAGTCAATCTCGTCGAGCTTCTTCTCTAGTTCCTCTAGGTTTTTTCGCCCATCATTCAGCTTGCTGATCGCGTCGTTCCGCTCCTTAAGCAGAGCGCTCCACCTGGCCTTGTCCACATGTTTAGGAAGGAACGCGGGAAACGGATGTTGAGGGCGGCGGCATTCCTCAAATGCATCGAGGGTGGCGAATAGCAGGTCCCATGGGCGACGGGCGCGGTGTTCCTCAAAGATGACTTGGTAGGGAAGCGCGTGATCGATACAGGGCAGAATTGGGCTCTGGGTTGGAGTAGATGCCATTGGTAGCACCTCGGTGAACCACTTTGCTGATGGGACGGCTTGAGGCTAGCAGAATAGGCCAAAAATACAAGTAGTTCGGCGGATATCTTGGCCAAGTGTGCGGATCGTTAGCTACTCAACCGGAAGGTGCAGGTAGGCTCACCCCAGCCATTGCGGATGCTGGGTAGTACCGTCAAACTGCGTGCCAGTCCTAAAAAGTTCGAACTGGCCGTTCTTCGCCACCTCGGCGGTTTTGCTGAGCAAGCTCGCACGTTCGTTTTCGCTCAGTGGTTGGAAGCTGCTTCCCAGTTGCAGCGCCTGCTGCAGGTTAAACCATCGCAGCGGTTTGCCGGCCGCATCAGCAGCATCACGACTAAAATCACTCAATATCAATACGCAAGTTATGCCGAGCAGGAGTGAGTGAGCCGAACCATGAGAATTTTCGACCGGATTATCAAAGGCGACGTGCATGGGATCCACTATGCCGTGAGCATAGCGATTGCCACTACCGTGCTCTGGATCGTGCTGCATGAATTCTCCCAGAGCAATCCGGTGTGGGCCATCAGTTCGATGGTCGCCACCAGCGATCCGAAGGTGAAGCACGCCGTTTCGACTTTCCGCGCACGCATCATCAATTCATTGGTCGGCTGCGCCATCGGCCTCTTATTCATCGCTATCGGGGGTGCCCACGTCGTAATGCTTCCGTTTGCCATGGCGGTAACGGTACTGGTTTCCTCCTACGCGGTCCGCATTCAAACCATGTGGAGACAGGCGCCCATCAGTGCGGCCTTTGTCATCGCAGCTGGGCTCGAGCATCAGTCCAGGATCAATGGGCTTAAGGCAGGCGGGATCCGCATGACCGAAGTGCTGTTGGGCTGCGTGGTTGGCTTGGCAGTGGCATGGGGCATGTCGCTGGTGTGGCCGCTGCCAGACCCAGTGCCGGTGGACGCCGCTGCGGGCTAGAGAGACCGCGGCCCGCTGAAAGGTATAGGACGGCTGGTCCGGTCAGCTCTTGGTTGCCTCTCGAAGCGTGGCTTTCGGTTGGTAAACGCAGCAGGGTTCCTCAGCAAACATGTCGCCGGTCATGGCGTGTGAACGCGGATGGAAGCGTATGTCCCGCTCTGCGGGACAGCACAAGAAAGCCCAGCACTTGAGTGCTGGGAACGGAAAAAGAAGACGAGCGAGTGCCCCTGGGCACGACATATGCCCCAGCGGATTCATTGAGCGTCGTATCCGCCGCGCGACCCAGGACTGAAGGGCTGGGAGTCCGGCAATTCTGGGAAGCCCGAACGAAAACTCAAGGCCGCTTAGCGTTCCTGAACGGGCGCGCTGTACGGACTCTATCCCAGGTTCGCGCCGCGGGTTTCGGCGCTAACCTGGGTTCATGAAGTCCACCGCGCGCCCCGTGGTGAACCCGAACGCGCAGCTTTTCTGACAACCGGTCACCGGCAACCGTCTATGCCGGGACTTTCACCCGGCGATTCCGCTGGCGGTCGCGTTCCTCAAGGTCTTCGAACAGGTCGATCAAGACTTCCCGGTCTTTGAACACTGCTTTGATCTGGAGATCGGCGCCCATGGCCTGCAGATAGCTCCGCAGCGTCGACAGATACATGTCCGTCCGTTTTTCCAGCTTGGACACGGCCCCCTGGTTTACGTTCAAAACCCGGGCCAAGTTCTCCTGGGTGAGGGCTCTCGCGGCGCGCAGTTGGGGCAAGGAAAGTTTTTCAACTTCGTTCGTAATCCGTTGTGCTATCCGTGCCTCACGCTCGGGTGAGAGCTGTTTGCGAATGTCTCTCCACTTATGCGCCATGCCATCCTCCCTCAACATTGACTACTTCGTCCCCTCGATCTCCCGCAGATGCTGATCGTAGAGTTCATCGGCTTGCGGCACGAACTCGTCGTACCACCGGTCGTTCCCGGTCTTGTCACCGCCGAGAATCAAATATGCGCATCGACGGGGATCGAACGCGAACAGTACCCGGTAAGGCCTGCCCTGATGCTGCACCCGCAGCTCTTTCATGTTTCCATGACGGGAATGCTGCACCCTATCCACATGCGGCCTGCCCAGGACCGGGCCCGCCTCCGCCAATAAACCCACGGAATAGTTGACACTCTCCGTCTCGTCGTCGTCGAGTTCGTCATACCACGCTTTGAACTCGTCGCTGGTTTCGACCTCCCAGGCCACGGCCAAAATATACCTTCGAAGGAATATTCCGTCAAGTACATATTTAGGCTGGACCTTGTTGCGAAAAAATCGCCGGGGCTAAAGCCCGCATCGTGACTTGTTCCTATTCACCAGGCTAAAGCCTGGTGCTTCACCCTAAAGACCTATTCCATCCTCAGCAGCAGCACGGGTTCGACCATGAACTCGAAGGCGTTGATCATTTCGATGGCGGCGCGGACTTTGGGTTCGGAGACGGGTTCGACGGTGAAGAACAGTGACAGGCGCGTTTTGGGCGAATGCGGTTCCTGCTGCACTGAGTCGATGTTCATGCCTTCGCGCGAGAGGATCTCGGCGACGCGGGCGATAATGCCGCGCTCGTCGTTGACCGTCAGGCGCAAATACCAGCCTGCGGGTTTGGGCTCGGGCGCGATGTCGAGCTCGCCCTTTTCGAGGAAGCCGACTACGTTCTTGGCGCTGAGGCGTCCGGCGGCGAGGTCGCGGGCGATCTCAACCAAGTCAGACACGACGGCTGCGCCGGTGGCGTCGCCTCCGGCGCCGCGTCCGTAGAACATTTGCGTGCCGAGGCGGTCTCCGACGAGGAAGACGGCGTTGTTCACGTCCTCAACCTTGGCGAGCATGGAGCGGCTGTCGACCAGCCAGGGACGGACGGAAACGTCGAGGCCGCGGTCGGTCTGCTCGGCGGAAGCGACCAGACGAATGGTGCGATGGAGGCGCTGGGCGGAGCGGATGTCAACGGCGCGCACGGCGCGAATGCCGTAGGTCGGAATGCGGTTGACGTCAAGGCGTCCGCCGAATGCCATGCGGGCGAGAATGCAGAGCTTGTCGCGGGCGTCCTGACCGTCGATGTCAAAGGTGGGATCGGCTTCGGCGTATCCGGCCTTTTGGGCTTCACTGAGCGCCTGATCGAAATCGATGCCGCGGGTCTCCATCTGGGTGAGGATGTAGTTGGAGGTGCCGTTGAGGATGCCGTGCAGGGCGCGCAGGCGGTCTCCGGCGGTGGACTCCTGGATGACGCGCAGGATAGGAATGCCTCCGGCGACGCTGGCTTCGAAGCCGATGGGCAGGTTGCGGGCGACAGCGAGGGCGAAGAGTTCGTCTCCGTGCTCGGCGAGCAACTTCTTGTTGGCGGTGACGACGGGCTTGCCGTGCTCGAGGGCTCCGCGGAGAAGTTGCAGGGAGTGATCGACGCCACCCATGGTTTCGACGATGACGTCAACGTCGTCGGAGGTGAGGAGCTCGCGCCATCCGGTGGTGATGCGGGCGCCTTCGGGAGCGTCTTCCGGCTTGATGGGCTGACGGCGACAGACGGCGGTGACGACGAGCTTGACTCCGCTGCGGCGCTGGATGAGAGCGGAGTGGTGGGCGATGATGTCGGCGGTGGCGCGGCCGACGGTTCCGAAGCCGACAATTCCTACGCGAACGTGCTTCATAAGTTAGTGGAAAGTGGATAGTGGATCGTGGTTAGTAAAAATCGGGGCTAAAGCCCGAGTCGGTAATAAGAGTCGCTTACGGCACGGCTGAAGCCGTGCCCTTTCAAAGCAAAATGTTGGGAACTTTCTATGTCAACTGTATCAGTTCGGTGGTGTGTTTGAGCTGGCCGCAGGCGGCGTAGATGTCGCGTCCGCGCGGACGGCGGAGGAAAGCGGGAATGCCAGCGCTCATGAGCACCGACTGGAAGGCGAGCACGCGGTCCGTGTTTGGCATAGAGAAGGGTATCTCGGGACCGGGATTGAGGGCGATGAGATTGACCTTGGCGCGCAGGCCGCGGATGAGGTCGACGAGTTGGCGAGCGTGAGAGGGGCTGTCGTTGAGGCCGCCGAGGAGGACGTACTCGAAGGTGAGGCGCTCGCGATTGCGCAGAGGGAAGTCGCGAAGGGCGGCGAGGAGCTTCTCGATGGTCCACTTCCTGGTGATGGGCATGATATCGGTGCGGAGTTCTTCAGTGGGCGCGTTGAGCGAGACGGCGAGCTTGGGGCGGATGTCTTCGGCGCCGAAGTCGGAGATGCGAGGAACGATGCCGGAGGTCGAGACGGTCATACGCGAAGCCGGGATGCCGACTTCGTTGACCAGGGTGCGCACGGCCTGCATGAAGTTGTCGTAGTTGAGGAAGGGCTCGCCCTGTCCCATGAAAACGAGGTTGATGCGGTCGCGGTCGATCACGACTTGCTGGTCGTTGAGGACGGCGAGAACCTGGCCGACGATTTCGCCGGCGGCGAGGTTGCGGTGGAGGCCGAGAAGGGCGGTCATGCAGAAGGCACATTCGACGGCGCAGCCGACCTGGCTGGAGACGCAGATGGTGGCGCGGGAACTCGAAGGCGTTAACCCCAGGGTAGCGCCCAAAAGAGGGGCGCGAACCTGGGGCACCCCCTGCGTCAGTTCTTCGTCGCCGGAGTCGGAGCCGTCGCCGGCTTCACCGCCGTCGCCATCGGGCATCCAGACGGTCTCGACCGATTGGCCGTCGGCAAAGGCGAAGAGATAGCGGACGGTGCCGTCGGCGGAGGTGAACTTCTTTTCTATGACGGGTTGGCCGACGGAGTAGTTGGCGTCGGCAAGCTGGCGACGCAGCGACAGAGGGAGGGTGGAAAACTGGTGGAGCTGCGACCACCTTTGCCGGTAGAGACCGTCCAATAGCTGGCGGAGGCGGTACGGGGCTTGCGCAAAGCTTTCGATCAGTTCTGTAAGCTGCTGATTCGAAAGAGCTAATAGTTCGCGTTGTTGCGATTCGCTCATGCATCCAATATGCTAGACACGGTGGCAACCCGTCTTCCCGAGTTCACATCGGGACCTTGCTCCAAGCGCGTTCATTTTATCCCAGGCTAGGGACGCCGCAGCTTGATTGGCAGCGAGGGAAGCAGTTTTTAGTCATAGAAGTGATTTTCATATAAGAGCGCGTGCAATCGAATTCCCTGAGGGTCCAAAGGCCTTGTTCATGAGCCATGGACTGGCATGGTTAAAGCGGTTGAGGAAAAAGTGCATCGGAGGACCCCGCGCGGGGGGCAAAAATAAGCGACTTAGCGGCACGACTGAAGTCGCGCCCTGACACGAGGCCTTACGGAAACGAGTTTTTCAGCAGCCTGTAAAGCCCATGTCCTCTCTCAACACGTTGCGACATGAGTAGAGTCATGTCCTGATACGAATCGGTAGCCGAAAGCGAGTTTTTCGACAGCCTAAAAAGCTATGTCCTTTCAAGTCGGATTTGTGGGTTAATTCTAGAAAAAGGTAGAGATGTCAGCAGAAGCTGTAGCAGTTGAAACCGACCGGATGATCCAGCGGGAGGTGCTGCCCAATGGGCTCACCATTATTACGGAGCGAATGGACCACATTCGCTCGGTCTCGATGGGAATCTGGATGAAGGTGGGATCGCGCCACGAGGCAGCGGAAGTCAACGGGATCTCGCATTTTGTCGAGCACATGGTATTTAAGGGCACCACCCACCGCACCGCCGAAGATATTGCCCGGCAGGTCGATTCGATCGGTGGGAATATGGACGCCTTCACGGGCAAGGAAACGGTCTGTTTCAACATTAAAGTCCTGGATGAGCATTTGCCCATAGCCGTTGATGTTCTCAGTGACATGGTGCTGCATCCGGTTTTCGACGCGAAGGAGATCGTGCGGGAACGGGGCGTGATCCTGGAAGAAATCAAGATGGACGAGGACAACCCCGACAGCCTGGTGCATGAGATCTTCACGCAGAACTTCTTCAAGGACCATCCCTTGGGCAAGCCGATCCTGGGAACCAAGGACACGGTGCGGAAGTTTGACCAGGCGGCTATCCTGGAGCACTACCAGAGTAAGTTTGTTCCTTCGAACCTGGTAATCTCGGCGGCGGGAAACCTGAGACACGAAGAATTCGTCGACCTGTTGCGCGCGGAATTCGAGGCCCTCCCCAAGGGTTCGAATGGATTTCACGACTCACCTCCCAAGATCAATTCGCGGATTACGCTGCGCAACAAGAAGGCTTTGGAACAGGTGCAGATTTGCGTGGGGGTGCCGTCGTACCAGATCAACCACGAGCGCCGCTTTGTGGCGTATGTGTTGAACACGCTGCTAGGCGGGGGAATGAGTTCGCGGCTGTTCCAGAACGTGCGCGAGAAGCAAGGGCTGGTGTACTCGATTTTCTCGGAGCTAAATCCCTATAAGGACACGGGCTGCCTGGCGGTGTATGCGGGGACGTCCAGGGAATCTGCACCAAAAGTGGTGCAGTCAATTGTCCGCGAGTTCCGTGACGTCAAGGCCAGCCAGATTCCCGAAGAGGAGTTGAAGCGCGCCAAAGACCAATTGAAGGGAAGCCTGATGTTGAGCCTGGAGTCTTCGACGGCGCGCATGTCGAACCTGGCGCGGCAGGAGATGTATTACGAGCGTTTCCTGGGAATGGACGAGATCATCGACCGGATCCAGGAGGTCACGCTGGAGGATGTCGCGCTGAGCGCGAACGAGATGTTCCAGCCGGAGGCGATTGCGGTGACGGTGCTGGGGAATTTAAACGGGCTGAAGCTGACGAGAGATTCGCTGGAGTGCTGAAGAAGCGACTGGTAGCTGGTAATTGGTAAGTGGCGGTTAGTAATGAGCGGTTAGCAATTAGCTAAAAGCAGACCGGGGCCAAAGCCCAGTTCATGGGGAAGGTCGTTTTCACCGGGCTGAAGCCCGGTGCTTTCACCGTAAAGACAGCACACCGTGAAAACAACCCAACGTGAAACAATCTAAGGTGAAACAACCCACCGCGAAGAAAGCCACTGTGAGAGCAATCCAGCGTGAGAGCAGTGCCGCCATGAACCCAATGTCGCGCGCGCTTGTGGTGGCGTTTTGACATTGGGACTGCTGTGCTCAATAATTTTCTGTTCGAGCGCGGAGACAAAGAGGCCTTTAGTCATTTCAGGGGCAACGCTAAGAAACCCAGGTTAGCGCCCAACAGACGGGCGCGAACCTGGGGCACTCCGCGAGAAATCTTATGAGGTCCACAGTCATGTCCAGACGTAATCGCGATCGCGGCTTCACTTTGATCGAGTTGCTGATCGTGGTGACGATCATCCTGATCATCGCGGCATTCACCATTCCGAAGATCACCAAATCGCAGATTCCGGCGCACGAAGCTTCGGCCATCGCCAGCATCAAGGCCATCAGCGCGGCGGAGATGATCTATTCGAGCAGCCATCCTGACGTGGGTTTCACCGTCGACCTCATCTCTCTGGGCGGCACGTCGCAGAGTGGGGGCGAGCAGACCATCGACACCAATCTGGCCAGCGGGCGCAAGAGCGGCTACACCTTCACGTACACGCCGGGAGAAAAAGTGAATGGCGCGATTCGCTCCTACACGGTGACGGGGGTGCCGGACCAGGTGGGCACCACGGGACAGAGACGCTTTTTTGCCGACGAATCGGGTGAAATCCATTACAACGCGAGCGGCCCGGCGGATGCTACGAGCCCGGTGATTCAGTAGGAAGTGCGGAGAGTGCCGCCGGACTAAAAGTCCGGCTCTGGGCGAAATTATTGCAGTTGTCCGCGGGCTCGCCCACGACTAAGACAAATGCCGCCCTTCGGGCTGGCATCATTCGCGCAGTCCATATTGCCTGATTCCAAAGAGCCCTTGGAAGGTGATACGGACGGCGACCCTCGTATCCAATAGAATTAACCAGGCATGCGTTTTCGAGTAACTTCTTTTCGTCCGTACCCTTTCCTTGCCTGCTTGATTTTTGGGGCGATGATGGCACGTGCGCAGACGGATGTCCACGCCATCGCGGACAAGGTCGATCAGCGCTACAACCACATGCAGACGCTGGAGGCGCAGTTTTCCGAGACGTATTCAGGCGCAGGGCTGGCGCGCACGGAGAGTGGCACTCTGACGCTGAAGAAGCCGGGGCGCATGCGCTGGGACTATGAGCAGCCGCGTCCCAAGCTGTTTCTTACTGACGGGACGACGGCGTGGTTTTACGTTCCGGGGGAACGGCAGGTACGGCGTACCCCGGTGAAGCAAATCGAAGACCTGCGCTCTCCGCTGCGCTACCTGCTGGGCAAGACCAAGCTGGAAAAGGAATTCGTCGGGTTGGCGATTGCGGGGGACGCCAAGCCGGCAAACCCCGGCGACATCGTTCTGCGTGGAGTTCCCAAGGGAATGCAGGAGCGGGTGGCCCAGACGCTGCTGGAGGTCACGCCGGACGGACTGATTACGCGCATCGTGGTGGAAGAATTGGACGGGTCGGTGACGGAATTCCGCTTTCAACAGCAGAAAGAAAACGTCCAACTGGCAGATGCTCGATTCAAGTTCGTCCCACCGCCCGGGGTGGAGGTGGTGCAGGGGACGGAGTTGGTGGAGTAGATGGGCGAGACGGCCCAATTTGTACCTGGTGAATAGTAACTAGTGATTAGTGATTAGTCATTGATGATGAGTGATTAGCCTAGATCTGGATGAGAGGATTACTTTTTGGTGTCAACGCTCCACCGGGAGTGAGCATATGACCGCAATCCTGGGGGAGAACCGCAGATCCTTCGACTCCGCCGCCGAAACGGCGCCTTCGCTCAGGATGACGGAATGGGTGTGGCCGCTGCAAGCTCACCGCAAAGTGCTAGCACCCGTGCATAAACTGCAGCAGCGCTGAATGTTAGACTACGTGGAGAGCCACTTCCAAGGGACTCTGACTAATGGCCGAGTACATGATCCGGATGGCCGACGAGCGCGGCCACGTTCTGGAGCAGATGGAGCTGGGCAATTCCGAGGGGGAGGTGCGCGAGCGGTACGCGCAACAGGGATACCTGGTTTATTCGGTCAAGCCCAAGGGGCTGCTTTCGGCTGAAGTGCGTTTGCCGCAGCGGCGCAAGATCAAGCAGGACCAGTTCGTAATCTTCAACCAGCAGTTCGTGACCCTGATCCACGCCGGTCTTCCGATCATTCAATCGCTGGAGCTGCTGATGAAGCGGCAGCGGAACCCGTTTTTCCGCACAGTGCTGCACAACGTACGCGATCGGGTGCGCAGCGGGGAGCTGCTCTCGGAGTCGTTTGCCGAGCAGAAAGTTTTTCCAAAGGTTTACACCACCACGCTGCTGGCGGGCGAGAAGTCAGGTAACCTCGAAGAGGTACTTGGGCGCTATATAGCGTTCCAGCGGCTGGCGGTCTCGTTCCGCAAGAAGCTGGTGTCGTCGCTGGTGTATCCGACACTGCTGGTGGTCATGCTGGTGGTGATGCTGACCTTCCTGATCACCTACGTGGTGCCGCAGTTCGCCAACCTGTATAAGCAGCTGGGCGTGGACTTGCCGCCGATGACGATGTTCATGCTGGCCATTGGCACCAACGCCCAGCGTTAC
Source organism: uncultured Acidobacteriaceae bacterium (assembly GCA_963834815.1). Taxonomy (GTDB): domain Bacteria; phylum Acidobacteriota; class Terriglobia; order Terriglobales; family Acidobacteriaceae; genus DASRAA01. The sequence continues at coordinate 196,209 of CAWIDA010000001.1, forward strand.
GCGCCATATGCCCTGGCAGCGGTGCTGATTGCCGGATTTCTGATCTGGCGGTGGCTGAAGAGCGATGCCGGAGCGACCCAGATGGACCGGATCCGGTTGAAGATCCCATTGCTGGGCGACATCTGGCTGAAGTATCAGGTGGCGGTGTTTTCGCGCATGCTTTCGACGCTGCTGTCGGGCGGATTGCCGCTGGTTCCGGCGCTGGAAACCGCGGGCGAGTCAATGCAAAGCCGCCTGATCGCCCACGGCATTGAAGGCTCCACGCGCCTGGTGCGTGAAGGCCAGCCGCTAGCGAAAAGCCTGGAGACGGCAACCGTGTTTCCAGAGATGTCGGTGGAAATGATTGAAGTGGGCGAGTCCACCGGGGCGTTGCCCGCGATGCTGAATTCGGTGGCCGAGTTCTACGAGGAAGACGTAACGAATGCGTTGGCGACGGCCATGGCGCTAATCGAGCCGATCATCCTGATCGTGATGGGCGTGGTGGTGGCGTTTGTTCTGATTTCGCTGTACCTGCCGATCTTTAGTTTGGGGGCAGGGGGATTGCATTAAAGCAGTGGATAGTGGCTAGTGGGTAGTGGATGGAAAAGCAGAGTGGGTAGTGGATAGAAAAGCAGAGTGGGTAGTGGATGAGAAAAGCAGAGGGTGCAAAATGGAATCCGGGCCTGCAAGGGTAAGCAGTTACAAAGATTTAATCGTGTGGCAAAAATCTGTAGAGTTAGTCACCGAGATATATGCTGCTACCGCCAAGTTCCCGCGCGAAGAGGCGTTCGGGCTCACGTCTCAGCTTCGCCGGTGTGCCGTGTCGGTGCCAAGCAACATTGCGGAAGGACAGGGACGTGCGACGAGAGGCGAATTTATACAATTTCTGGCACATGCGCGCGGGTCGCTCTTCGAATTGGAAACGCAGGTTCATATAGCCGGAAAGTTGGGTTACCTCTGCGGCGAAAACCAGGGACGCCCCGGGATGCGAGTGGAGGAAGTCGCCCGAATTCTGAATGGGCTGCTCACGTCATTGGGCGTCGCGAGACGTAAACCATCCACTAACCACTATCCGCTAACCACTGCGCAATGACTCAATTTTTGAATAGAAGGTAGCTTTTGAATGGCAGATAAGAAGTCGATATTCGTAAATGGCGGCAACGGCAGCATGTCCATCCAGGACGAGCTGGAGCATGCTCAAGACCTGGGGCGCCGCTATCGTTGCGAGTTCGTGGACCTGAAGAACTTTCACATTCAGCACGAACTGTTTCGCAAGATCAAAGTGGACCTGATGTTTCGCTACAACTTTGTCCCATTGCAGGAGACGCAGGACGGGCGGCTGGTAATCGCCATCGCCGATCCCAGCCAGCTGATGATGATCGACGAAATCAGCCTGAACCTGGGGCGGCGCATCGTCATCAAGGTGGCCACGCTGACGCAGATCGCCGACGTGCTGAAGAAGACGGAGCAGTCGCAGCGGGTGCTGGAGGAAGCGGGCGAAGATTTTGCGCTGGACGTGATCCGGGAAGACGAGAACGCGGACGAGACCATCTCCATCGAGAAGCTGACGGCGGAGAGCGACATCAGCCCCATCATCAAGCTGGTGGACACGATGATCTTCACCGCCCTACAGCGGAGAGCCAGCGATATCCACATCGAGACGCGCGATGACTCGGTGGCGATCAAGTACCGCATCGATGGCGTGCTGCAGCAGGCGATGCCGCCGATTGCGAAGGAGCACCACTCGACGATCATCTCCCGCATCAAGGTGATGAGCGAGCTGGACATTTCGGAACGGCGGGTGCCGCAGGACGGGCGCTTCCGGGTGCGCTACAACGGACGCTCCATCGACTTCCGGGTGTCGATCATGCCGTCGATCCACGGGGAAGACGCCGTGCTGCGTGTGCTGGACAAAGAGTCGATGAGCGAGAAGTTCCACAAGCTGACGCTCGACGTGGTGGGCTTCAACGACGAAGACCTGCACAAGTTCCGGCGCTACATCAAAGAGCCGTATGGCATGGTGCTGGTGACCGGTCCTACCGGCTCGGGCAAAACGACGACATTGTACGCTGCGCTGAACGAAATCAAGAGCGATGAAGACAAGCTGATCACTATTGAGGACCCGGTCGAGTACCAGATCGTGGGCATTACGCAGATTCCGGTGAACGAAAAGAAAGGGCTGACGTTTGCGCGGGGCTTGCGTTCGATTTTGCGGCACGATCCGGACAAGATCATGGTGGGTGAGATCCGCGATACGGAGACGGCGCAGATCGCCATCAACTCGGCGCTGACGGGCCACCTGGTGTTTACCACGGTCCACGCCAACAACGTAGTGGACGTGCTGGGACGCTTCCTGAACATGGGCGTGGAAGCCTACAACTTCGTCTCGGCGCTGAACTGCATTCTGGCGCAGCGGCTGGTGCGGCTGATCTGCGAGTTCTGCAAGAAGCAAGTTCGCTACTCGGACGAAGAACTGGAGGCCAGCGGGCTGAATCCCGAAGAGTGGCGGAATTTGCCATTTTACGAGGGCGAAGGATGTATTGAGTGCTCGGGCACGGGGTTCCGGGGCAGGACCGCGATTCACGAGTTGCTGGAGCTAACCGATAACGTGCGCGAAATGATTCTGGCGAAGCGGCCAAGCAGCGAAATCCGGCGGGCGGCACGCGAAGAAGGGATGCATTTCCTTCGCGAGTCGGCGATTGATAGAGTGAAACGTGGGCTGACTACGCTGAAAGAGATCAACAAGGTCACGTTCATTGAGACCACGAGGTAAGGGCAGGAATGGGCAATTAGTAATTAGTAATTAGTTAAAGCCCGAGTTTCAGGCGGCGCGGCTAAAGAGGTGGCGGAAAAAGTCATTTGTGCCGCCGGGCAGGACAGCAGGGGCTAAAGCCCATGTGCCTGTTGTGAACGCGTTGCGGCGTGACTAAAGAGGCTGCTGAAAAAGTCGGCCGTGAGTGGCCCGCGCGGACTAAAGTGTGTGCGGGAGGGCAAAAATAGACGACTTGGCGGCACGACTGAAAGTCGTGCCCTGATACGAATCGGTAGCCGACTAGAGTTTTGCCGCAGCCTGTAAGCCGTGCAAAGGCATATTTTTTGAAACATGCTGGAGCGATTAGCAATTAGTTTTAGTAACTGGTAGCTCATAATTGACAAAGAAGATCGGCGAATAAAACTACGAGTTCGGCAAATCGCAATTGGTCCTGCTTGCCTGTCAAACTCGGAAAAGCAAAAACCAGTTACCAGTGACCAGTTACTAGCTACCGGCTACCAACGGAGCGCGTGAATCGAATTATGGCGGGAAGTAACAGTGTGCGGCCACGAGTGGCTTGTGAAGTATCCGCTGAAAGAGTGGTGGCGGGGCGCGCTTCCGAGAAGGCGCAGTCGCTGGAAGCGGTAAGCGCGGAAGGGTTGCCAGCAGGAACGGTAACGCCGGGTCTGCAGCACGTGAATGTGAGTTCACGTGACGAGCTGATTAAGGCGCTGCGCGCATGTCTGGCGCCGGTAGCCGGCCGCTCGCGAGACATCACGCTGATCATCCCCGACGCCAGCACGCGAATTCTGTTACTGGATTTCGATACTTTGCCGGAAAAGCCGCAGGACGCCGATGCAGTCGTGCGTTTCCGGTTGAAGAAGTCGTTGCCCTTCGACGTGGAAACCTCGTCAGTCTCATTCGATCGCCAGGCGGCGGAGAATGGGGTGCGAGTGGTGGCGGCAGTGACTCCGAAAAGCGTGCTGGAAGAATACGAATCGGTGGTACGTGACGCGGGCTACAATCCGGGCGCGGTTTTGCCTTCGATGATCGCGGCATTAGGGGTAGTGGACGGGGCGCGTCCGACGATGGTGATCAAGGCGGAGCTTGGAACCGCGACCTTCGCGATTCTGGACCAGAACCAGTTGTTACTCTATCGCTCCCTGGAAAATGGCGGAACTGCGGTGACCGGGGAGTCGCTGGTGGACGACGTGAATACTTCGCTGGTGTATTTCGAGGACCGGTACGGCATTTCGGTAGATCGCGTACTGGTGACGGGAGTGCAATCGGCGCAGGCGTTGCAGGCGGCGTTTAACGCCAGCAGCAACATTCAGGTGGAAGACCTGATTTCCAGCAGTCTGGCGGGCATGGGCGCGGGCAACGTGACGCGTTCGGCGCTGGCGGGCGTGGCAGGGGCCCTGATGTCCTGATGCGGATCAACATCAATCTCGCGTCCAATCCCTACGAAGCCGCGCGGGAATATACCCGGCGGATGGGGATGGCGGCGGCGGCACTATTGGTGCTGGCGGTGGGACTGATCGCCTACATTGTGCACCAGCGCCTGCACACCCACGACGTCGATACCCAGATCGCGGCCGTGCGTGAGGAGATCAGTAGCCTCGACGCTGAGAAGGCGCAGGCGCAGGCGATTCTGAACAAGCCGCACAATCGCGAAATCGCCGACGAGTCCGAGTTCCTGAACACCCTGTTCGCCCGCAAGGCGCTGTCGTGGACGAAGGTTTTCAGCGAGATGGAAAAGCTGATGCCGGCGAACATTCACGTAATCGCGATGAAGCCGGAGTTCAACCGGGACAATCAGCTGGTGCTGCACATGGTGGTGGCGACCAGCGCGCGCGACAAGGCGGTTGAACTGATGAAACAGATGGAAAAGTCACCGCATTTCCGGATGCCGGCAGTGGAGGCGGAGAGCGCAACCGGGACTGCCGGCGACGTGGGCGCGGCGGGCGGCAACATTCAGTTTGAAATTGCGGCGGTGTATCTGCCGTTCGCGGCAGATGCCGAGGCACAGCCGGTTGACCAGCCGAACGAGAAGGCGAAACCTGCCGCAAAGCAAGCCGCGAAGGCGCCGGCGGGGAAGGGCAGTGGCGCTGTTCCGGTTGTGCCCAATAAGGCTGCGGCGCAGCCGGCGGCGAAACCACCGGGGCAGAAAAATTCCGCTGCGGCGCCGATCGATCCCAGCCAGCTCAGGGGCGTGTACTGATGGCCAGCGTGCAAGAGGTACGGAAGACGTTGCTGCCGGTGCTGATTGGGCTGGCGGTGGTGATTCTGGCCTGTGTGGGATACCTGGTGTCTCCGGCGGGCCGATCGCGGCAGGCGCGGCTGCGCGATCTGGATGGATTGCGAGTGCAACTGGCAGCCAAGCGGCAGGAGGTGCTACCCACGCGGGGCATGGACGGCAAGCTGAAACAGGCCTCCACCGACGCCGGGGCGTTCTACAAAGAGCGTTTTCCGGCGCAGTACTCTACGGTGTCGGAGGAATTGGGCAAGCTGGCATCCGAGAATGGAGTGCAGATTGCGGCGGTAAAGTATGACGACAAAGAAGCTGCGGTGGAAGGACTGCGGAAGTTGAACATCGACCTGTCACTCTCGGGCAGCTATCTGCAGGAAGTGAAGTTCATCAACGCGCTGGAGCGCGACAAATTGTTTTTTGTAGTGGATGGAGTGACGCTGGGCGAGCAGCAGAGCAACGTACGTCTACAGCTTAAGGTGGAAACCTATTTGCGCAGTACGGCGGCAGCATCGTGAAAATCGGCACCGAAAGCAAGACGAAGACTGCTATTGCGGGTGGACTGTTGATCGTGGCGGCATTCGCCCTTTACAACTGGATTCATAGCAGTGACGACGCCGCGGGGACGCCGGCCGGGACTACGTCGAGTGCCTCGTCGAATGCGAATGCAGCAAGCGGAGCGAAGTCGGGAAAGTCCTCTGGCCGCAAGGGAGGCGCTATCTTGCTGGCGCAGTCCCTCGATCCGACGCTACGGCTCGACCTGCTGAAGTCGAGCGAAACGGTGACCTACAACGGATCGGGACGAGACATTTTCCAAAATCAGCCGGAGCCGGCGCCGATCCCCAAGGAAGTGGCGAAAGTGATTGACGAGGGTCCTCCTCCGCCTCCTCCGCCTCCGCCGATTCCGTTGAAGTTTTATGGGTTCAGCAGCAAAAAGAACGGTGCGAAGGAGATTTTCCTTTCGAAAGGCGAGGACATCTTCGTGGCGAAGGAAGGTCAGGTGGTCGACCGCCGCTACAAGATCGTCAAGATCGGTCCCAATTCGGTGGACGTCGAAGACCTGTTGACGAACAATCGGCAGACGCTTCCGCTGGCAGCGGGGTGAGCGGGGATTCGGGCAGTATCCGCGCGGGGACTAAAGTCCGCGCGGGAGGTCAAAAATAAACGACTTGGCGGCACGACTGAAGTCGTGCCCTGGTACGAGGCGGTGGGAAGCGAGCTTTTGAACCTGTGACGTTGTGCCCTGATACGAGGCGGCAGCCAAAGCGAGGTTTTCAGCAGGGTGTGAAGCTGGGCCTGGCAAAACGTCGCCAGGCGAGAGTTTTCAGCAAGCTCTGAAGCCGTGTCCTGGGAAAAGAAGTTGAACTATGTACGTTTCTCCAGCTTGTAATGCCATGCCGGGTGAAGTGAGCCAAAGGCGACGCCGTCGCGACAGTGGGGCCATGCTATTGGCGGTGCTGTTCATGGTGGCGATGATGGTGATTATGGCTTTGGCGATGGCTCCCAGCCTAGTGATGCAGGTGAAGCGCGATCGCGAAGAAGAGATGATTCACCGGGGCACCGAATATGCGCGCGCGGTCAAGAAGTTCTACAAGAAGTTCGGCCGCTATCCCGGCAAACTCGAGGAACTGGACAACACCAACCAGATCCGCTTTCTGCGCCGACGTTTCAAGGATCCACTGACCAAAGATGGTCAGTGGAAGCTCCTCCACTATGGCGATGTGCAGTCGATCGTCGCCACGGGGGGGATGGGTATGCCGTCGGCGGCACTAGGCGCGCAGGGAGGAGTACAGGGACTGGGGTCGTTAGCAGCGCAGGCCGGCGGCGCCGGAGGAAATAACCTGGCTGGAAACACCTTCCCGCAAGGCGCGCAAGCGTCGCCGCAACAAACGGGTCTAGCCTTGGGGAACCAGCCTCAAACCGGGTTGCAATCGGGGCTAAACCTGGGGAACCAGTCGCAAACTGCCTTGCAATCGGGAGGGGCAACCTCCGCAGTTGGCGGTGGCGGAGACCCAGCAGCGGGGCAAACAGGCTTCGGGTTTGGTACAGGAGGCGGGCAGACTCTGAGCTGGAACGGGGCGCCGACTGCGGCGGCGGGGCAAGGGGGCGCTGTTAGCGGGAATTCGGGGAGCTCAGGCGCCGGTGGGCAGACTGTTATTGGCGGCGCGATTTTCGGCGTTGCCAGCACGAGCACGGACCCGACCATCCGAATTTTCAATCAAAAGAAAAAGTACAACGAGTGGGTGTTCATCTACAGCCCGATGCTGGACCGCAACCCTAACATTCTCTTGCGAGGGCCTTTCAACGGGGGTACTACGATTGGCAGCCAGCAAATCGGCACTCCCGCGGGACAGTTGAACCAGGCTAATCAGGGCGCTTTCGGACAGCAACCCGGAGGGCTTGGGCAACAACCGGGCGGATTGGGGCAACAGAATCAGCAGCCAAATCCCCAGCAGAACCAGCAGTTGACTCCCGGAAACCAATTTCCACCCGATCAGCCGCAGCCTTGAAGCAAGCGGGTCGTCAGGGCACAACTCTCAATCACCCTGGAGATGGTGTTGTCGAAACAGGGCAGTAGAGGGGACTGCGACGGGAATTGGTTATACTAGACAGGCTATCCCTAATTCATTGTTTTGGATCTTGCTTTGTCCTGCTTGCAGGCATGCGGAACAGACAGCTGCCTGTAACCGGTGGGCGCGCAGGCCTGTCAGGCGAAAAATGCGCCGGATAAGGCAGCAACCGAAGGCGGGATTTGCCAAAGCTATGGCGCACAGACCGTGCGACCGCTGAATTCCAAGGAGAGAGAATGCAGAAGAAGAGTGTAGTAGCCGTTCTAATTATGGCCAGTGCGTTGCTGCTGTCCAGCGTATCGATGTTTGCCCAGGCAGAGCAGAGCGCTCCTCCAGCCAGCGCGAAGTCCCAGGCCAGCCTTGATCAGGACATTCAATTGCTGCGGCAGGACGTCCAATCGGGGAAGAAACAGGTGGTCGCCGCAAACATGAACCTGACGGATGCCGAAGCCACGAAATTCTGGCCGATCTATGACCAGTACACGGCGGAGGGGGCGAAGATTGGTGACACGCGGGTGGCACTGATCAAGGAGTACGCCCAGAACTATGGCACCTTTACCGATGCCCAGGCCAACGATTTCATGAAGCGGGCGGCAGCCATCGATCAGCAGGTCACGGCGTTGCGCTTGAAATACGTGCCGACATTCGAGAAGGTCATTTCGGCCAAGAAGACCGCTCTGTGGTATCAGATCGACCGGCGTCTAGATTTGCTGGTCAACTTGCAGTTGGCAGCGAACATTCCGGTTGTGGACGCAAGCAAGTAAGCTGGCGACCAGACTCTGGTTACAGAAGCAGCGCATCGCCGGGTGCGCTGCTTTTTTGTTCTTGCCAGCTCACGCAGGCATCTAATTCTCGCCTCGCGGCAGGAACCACGCGCCGACGAGCAGGAGGAGCGCACCGGCGGCGACCAAGTAGGTTCCGATAAAAAGTCCGACAAAGTGATACATGAGGCCTGCGTCGATCAGCGGAATCAGGGCGAGGAAGAGCAGCAGGGAGCGCGCTGCAGGGCGCCGGCTGATCCAGACAAACGCCGGGCCGAGGATCAGCAGCTCGACGGAGAACACGAACCAAACGGCTTTGACGGCGCCGAGAACTCTGGGATCGACTCCGGCGTTGACCAGCACGGGCATCAAGTAGGAATACCCGACGATGTGCAGGAGGCCAGCGCAGAACAGGACGATGCTTGCGAGGAGGACCAGCCAGCGTGGAAGAGTCATGGGATCCTTTTCCTGGGCTCGCCCCGATGGGGGGCTTTATCGATAACGATTGGTGAATTCCGCCAGCAACTGCAGGCGCTGGCGAGCGTGGCCGCAATCGATGGCGTAGGCGGCCAAAGGGACTGCCTGGCCGATGTGGTCCGCGTGTCCAGCGGCTACCAGAGCGGCGGCGGCATTCAACACGACGACGTCGCGGCGAGGGGAACGCTCTCCCTCAAGCACAGCGCGAATGATGGCGGCGTTCTGCGCGGCGTCGCCTCCGGCGATAGCGTCGAGCGGGGCCGACTTCAGGCCGAATTCTTCCGGCGTCACCTCATAGCTACGCACCCGGCTATCGCGCACTTCGGCAACCTTGGTGGGAGCACTGATGGTGATCTCGTCCAGTCCGTCGCGGCCGTGAACCACCAGAGCGCGGCGCAGTCCCAACTGGCTCAAGACTTCGGCTAATTTCTCGACCAGGTCTGCCGAGTAAACGCCGACCACCTGCGCCGAGGCGTGCGCGGGATTGGTGAGCGGCCCCAGCAGGTTGAAGATAGTACGTAGGCGCAACTCCCGACGAGCGGGTTGCACGTACTTCATGGCGGAATGCATGGCAGGCGCGAAGAGGAATGCCATGCCCGTCTCGCGCAGACAGGAGGCGATGTGCCGGGGCGGCAGGTTGATGTTCACGCCGAGGGCTTCCATCACGTCGGCGGAGCCGCACCTAGAGGTGATGCTGCGGTTGCCGTGCTTGGCCACGCGCACGCCGGCGCCGGCGGTGACGAAGGCCACGGCAGTCGAGATGTTGAAGGTGCCGGAGGTGTCTCCGCCGGTGCCGCAGGTATCAACCAGCGCATCGCGCTCGGTACCGCTGACATCGAGGGCGTCACCATCGCCGGTTTGCAACGGAGTGGCCGCCGCGCGGATGGCCTGGGCGAAGCCGACGATTTCGTCGACAGTCTCGCCCTTCATGTGAAGCGCAACCAGAAGCGCCGCGATCTGAGGGTCAGTGGCCTCGCCACGCAGGATCTCAGCCATGACATCGCGGGCCTCGTCACGAGTGAGCGAGGAGCCGTGGCTGGCGATCTTGTGGAGGGCGTCGAGGATCATGGGGAAGTAACCAGCAATTAGCAATTAGCGATTAGCGATTAGTAACTCGCGATTAGCAACTAGGGTAGCATCCGGCGCCGGGTGACGATGGTGGTGGGCAGGGCGGTTCCGAGGATGGGCGATACGAGTCGTATAATTCAGGCCATGTATGGGCCGCCGCAGGGTGTGGCGCGAACTTGGCGGGTCGCCGTCCTCCTGTTGCTGGCGTTGTCGGCCTCCTCGCTTTACGGTACTTCCTGGAAGGGCATTGTCCGCGACAAGGCAGGCCATGTCGTAGGTGAGGCGATCATCTCTCTGCAGGCCACAGCAACCGTCCGCACGTATACAACGAAAACACCGGCGAGTGGAGAGTTCCTCTTCACGGACTTGGAACCCTTGAGCTACAAGGTCTCGGTCAAGGTCAACGACAAGACCTGGGATGCTACCGACGTCATGCCTATCCAGTCCGGCGATTCGCTTACAGCCGACCTCGAACTTAATGATCAAAACCAGACGCTGGTGGTGGTGACGCAGCTCAACGTCGCGACCCAACAGGGAAGCGGCGGCGAACGCCTGTCGAGCGCCGCAGTCTCAAGCCTCCCCCTGAATGAGCGCGACTTCAGCAAGTTGTTGCTGCTGGCCGCCGGCACGATGACGGACACGAACGGGGCGGCGAACTTTACCCAGCAATTCACGGTCAATGGACAACGTGGAACCGCGTCAGTTTTCGCGATGGATGGAGGGTTCACGAGCGATCCAGAATTGGGCGGCGCTACTTTCGCCAATTTCAACGTAGACGCCATCCAGGAAGTGCAATCAAGTTCAGGAGTGATGCCTGCCGAGATTGGCGAAGGTGCGGCGGGGTTCACTAACGTCGTCACCAAGTCCGGCACCAATCGGATCCATGGAAGCGCTTTTGAGTTTGTGCGCAACGCCGCGTTTGACGCGCGAAACTACTTTGACCACACCAGCGAGGTTGACCCGCGAAGGATTCCGCCGTTCGTGCGCAATGAGTTCGGAGTTACCAATGGCGGGCCGGTAGTACTGCCACGAATCTATGACGGGCGCGACAAGACGTTTTACTTCGTGGAGTACCAGGGTTTTCGCCAGGTGCTCGGCACCACCCAAGTGTTCGCGGTGCCGACCGCCGCAGAGCGGAAAGGCATCGACACGACCACGTTCCCGGGCGACACGCTGATGGTTCCGGTAAACCCGGGGATCGCTCCTCTGCTGGCACGCTATCCGCTGCCAAACGAGCCCACGGGTTCGTTCGGTGAGCGGACCTACGCAGCGTCCTCGAAAGTGGCAACCGACGTTGACCAGTTTTCAGTTCGTCTGGATCAAGTGATCTCAAACAAGGCGGCACTGTTCGCCCGGTTCAGCTACAACCAGGTAAGCGGACCCACTACGAACCCAGACCAGACTGCGATCGATCCCACCTTTGGAGTGAATTTCTACGACCATCAGCGCAGTGGCACGTTGCGTTACTCGCGAACGGTCAGCCCTCGTCTTAGCTTCACGATCGGCATTGCATTCATTCGCAGTACTCCTTTTTTTCCGGCGACCAACCACATCGATCCAGCGCTGGTATATGGCGACGGGCTGTACCAGGGATTTAACACGGCCGACGGATCGATCTTTGGCTCCTACGGAGATCTATACCAGATCAGATGGGATACGAGTTACGTCCGCGGCACACACAGCTTTAAATGGGGCCTGGACATCCGGGCGAACCGCGACACCACAATTTTCGGCACCAATCCAAGCGGGGTGTATGCGTTTGGCGGGGGAACGGCTTATTCCCCGGTAACGATTACTTCGGCGAGCGGCTTACATAATATCCAGCCTGGGCAAGCGCTGCCCGATGCGCTTACCGGGTTGCTGACCGCTACGCCGTATTCGTATTCCATTACCGCTGCGGCGGAAGGAACTCCCACGGGCGACAAATTTGACGAAGCTGCAGTGCGGCGTGAAGCCTACAATTTTTATTTTCAGGATTCGTGGCGACTGGCCCCGCAGTGGACCCTGAACTACGGTCTGCGGTACGAGTTGAATAGCCGCATCAAGGAAGCGAAACACCGTACCTCGATTTCCATTCCGATCGGCGCCAACGGCTCGCCAACCTCGTTTTTCACCCCGGGCGCCACGCAGGTTTTCCTGTACAACCCACAGCCGGTGTATCCCATGGACTGGAGTGGACTGGCGCCGCGTGTCTCTATCGACTACGCCATCACGAAGAGTACCGTCATTCACGCGGGCGGCGCGATTACTACGATCCTGCCGAACCTTTGGCAGGACAATTTTGTAACTGGGGGCATCCCGCTGGTCTTTCAACCACTGACCACGGCGCTTCCGGGTATTCCCGTGCCCTTTCACAACACAGCAATTCCACTGGCGCTGCCGCCAGCGTACGCCATCAACGGACAACTTCTATTTCCCAACGGAGACAGTTCCAAGGTGGGGGCCAATACCCAGGTTGATCTGCAGCGATTTCAGGCTGATCTGGAGGCCCTGACGCCGGGGCATGAAGTCCAGTTGCTGAGCACCGGAATCATCTCTCGCAATTTCCGCAATGGCTATATCGGGACCTATTCGCTGGGCATTGAGCAGGGAATCCGCAGCGCGAAGTTGAGCGCCGCATATGTTGGCACAGCTGGAATCCATCTGGCGAGCGTGCAATCGCCTAACGGCTACGCCGGCGCCGACCCGGCGTTCGCTCCGTACACGCAGTTTGATTCCGCCGGGCATGCCGTGGGAGGCTTTGGCCCGGAGTCGATCATGGACACGGCATCGCACTCGAGTTACAACGCGCTGCAAACCAGCTTTACCCAGACGGCAACCCGCATCGGGCTGAGTTACCAAGCCAGCTACACCTATTCCAAATCGATCGATGACACTAGCGCCGTGCTGGGAGGGCTGCCTTCGAACGCGGGAGTGATTCTGCAAACGTTGCCGCAGGATCCGTTTGATTTCGGGGCGGAAAGAGGGCCGTCTACGTTTGATGTGGCGCATGTCTTTTCGTTAAGCCTGGTGCAGGGGCTACCGCTGGATCGAGTAGGATTTCTCAAGCCGCTGGGAAGTTACGTGACGCAAGGGTGGCAGATACTCAATCTCACTTCATTGACCAGCGGCATGCCGTTTACGGTTTATTCGGGAATCCAACAAACCGGCGTGGGCGCGGGCGGAACCGACCGGCCCGACCTGGTGGCAAACCCCGATTTATCCACGAGCCGTCCGGTTCGTGCGGATTATTTTGGGCGCGGATCGAACAACAGCTCATTTTTCTCGATCCCCATCAATCTTCCCGGAGGTACGGGACCGAACTCGGGTCGATTTGGCACGTTGGGGCGCAATACGTTTCGGGGGCCTGCGTATCACAATTTTGACATCGCCGTGATCAAGAACACTCCACTTGGGAATGGGAGAGGAGCGGAATGGGGAAACCTGGAATTTCGCGCAGAATTCTTCAACATATTCAATATTGTTAATTTCGGCCTGCCCTCAAATACGGTAAAAGGCAGTGGATTCGGGATCATCAGCCGAACGGCCGGAACGTCGCGGCAGATACAGTTTTCGCTCAAGCTGGTTTACTAGAAGTCATCCGATAATAAGGCGAGAGAGCATAATCGAGATCCCTCAGGGGCTAAAGTCCAATGTTTCCTATTACCTTCGCGGCACGGCTGAAGCCGTGCCCTTTCAAAACCAATTTATGAGATGGCTTCTAGCGATTGAGTAACGTCCTGGGCGAAGATGCATTGCGCTGGTCGTTCCAGACTATTTTGATGGTTCGGGGGTCGACCGGGCTGCACGCTGTTGCGCGGGACTACTGGCGTGGGTGAACTCGAAGGCCGCGTTGATTAGTGAAATGTGGGAGAGCGCCTGCGGAAAATTTCCCACTTGCCGTTTCGCCCCGATGTCATATTCCTCAGCGAGTAATCCCACGTCGTTGCGCAAGCTAAGCAGACGATCAAACATACGCTTCGCATCCTGAGTGCGGCCCAGCATACTGAGAGCACACACCATCCAGAAGCTGCACGCGAGAAATACCCCCTCGCCGGGAGGAAGACCATCGTCCACGTTCTCGGTTTTATAGCGCAGAACCAAACCCTGAGGCATCAAATGTCGTTCGATGGCTTCGATGGTGCCGCGAACGCGTGGGTCGGAGCAGGGCAAGAAGCCCACCAGGGGTATTAGTAACAGCGAGGCGTCGAGTTCCTCCGACCCGTAACTTTGCGTAAAACTGCCTAATTTGGTGCTAAAAGCCTTTTCGCATACGTCGCGATGGATTTTGTCGCGCATCTGGCGCCAGGGCTCGACTTTACCGGGAAGGGGAAATCTTTCCGCACTCAGGATGGCGCGGTCGAGCGCTACCCATGCCATGATCTTCGAATAGGTAAACTGCTTTGGTCCGCTGCGCACCTCCCAAATTCCTTCATCGGGCTGCTCCCAGATCGTCATGAGATGGTTGGTGAGGGTATTAAGCAAGGCGGAATCAGAGTCGCTGGGGGGAATTCCACCCAAGTGAGCGTGCAGCAGCGCATCCGCGACTTCGCCGTAGACATCGAGCTGTAACTGGTTTGAAGCGGCATTGCCGATGCGAACCGGTCGAGAATGTTCGTATCCGCTAAGCCAGTCTACCTCCCACTCCATCAACTGGCGTTCGCCGCGAATTCCATACATGATCTGAATCTGATCCGGACTTCCGGCAGCAGCTCGCAGCAACCAATCCCGCCATGCGCGGGCCTCTTCGAAGTAGCCGGAGTTCATTAAGGCGAGCAATGTGAATGTGGCATCCCGGAGCCAGCAGTAGCGGTAATCCCAATTTCGCTGCCCACCCAAATGTTCAGGCAACGATGTGGTTGCGGCGGCGACAATCCCCCCGGTAGGACGATAGGTGAGAGCCTTAAGGGTGATCAGCGAACGCTCCACCGCATCGGCATAATCGCCCTGCAAGTTGGCGCGACTTGCCCACTCGCCCCAGAAGCTTATCGTCTCTTGCAGCGCCTGGTCGGGATCGACCGGCGCGGGAAGTTCGGCGTAAGAAGGGCTGTAGGTAAGAACGAACGACAATAACTCTCCTTCGTGGATGGTGAATTCGCTAATTGTTTTCAGATTTTCTCCACGAAGCGGGCCAGCAGTACGCAGCACCACCATATCGGGTCCCGCTATTCCTCGGAGGGCGCCATCTTCTAAGCGAGTGACCCAAGGCACGGAGCGACCGTAATCGAAGCGCAGAGCGAGTTCCATACGCATTTGAACGCTGCCCCGAATGCCTCGCACAATCCGAATAATGTGGGAGTTGCGGTCCTTCACCGGCATGAAATCCAGAAGGGTCACGCTTCCGTGCGTCGTTTCAAATTTGGTTTCAAGAACTAATGTGTGCTCGAGGTAGCGTCGCGTGCCGGTAACTGTTTCGCTGGGCGTTATTGACCAGTGGCCGTTGTCTTCGGCGCCGAGGAGGGCTGCGAAACATGCCGGCGAGGCGAAGGTGGGCCAACACAGCCAGTCGATGGAGCCTTGGTTACTCACCAGGGCGACGGTTTCGCAGTCTCCGATGACAGCATAGTCCTCGATGCGTGCAGGCATATCAGTGAACATGATGCTCAATTACCTGATGAATTGCCAGGATTTCTTTGATGCGCACCGATGGGCTTCGCCGGGTGGCGATTTTTCCAGTAGCAGTTTGTTGACAGGGAAGGACAGCCGGCGAGGGTCGCGAAGTTATCACCACTGAATCTGCCGACATTCAGCACGAAGTCACGCGGAGGGGTATCGACAAGTTTGCGGGCCGATTATCGTGCAACAAAGTCGCGCTCTGCATGAGCGGCGGCTTGGGCGCAGTTGACCGGTCTCACAGTATGTTGTTATCAACGTAATCAGTCATCTGGACGCCAATCCGAATGTTGCGTCCAGCAACAAGGAGAATTTCAGGAAATGTTCACGCCCAAAGGAAAATTCGGCTGGTACGAGCTGATGACCAGCGACACAAAAGCAGCCGCCAAATTCTATTCTGACGTAGTCGGCTGGACCACCCAGGAAATGCCCGGTATTGACGGTGGCCAGTACACCATCTTCAAGGTCGGAGAGGTCGGCATCGCCGGCATGTTGAATATGCCCCAGCACACCGGCTGGATAGGCTACATCACCGTAGCCGACGTCGATGCTCACGTCGAAAAGATCGTCGAAGCCGGCGGCAAGCTTTGGCGACCTGCCACAGACGTTCCCGGCATGCTGCGCTTCGCCGTCATGTCGGACCCTCAGGGCGCTGCGATTGTGGTCTTTACGCCCAACCCCGCCATGCCGTCGCCGGAACGCCCCGCACCGCCTGCGCCCGGGACCATTGGCTGGCATGAGCTCTACACGACCGACCTCGAAGGGGGATTCGACTTCTACAACAAGCTGTTTGGCTGGACGAAGCTGAACGATATGGACATGGGGCCGATGGGCGTCTATCGCATCTTCGATGAGGGCGACCATAAGGAGATGGGCGATGGCGGCATGATGAAGAAACCCGACCATATTCCCGTTTCCTGCTGGGGCTTTTACTTCAACGTCGATTCCATCGGCGCCGCTGTCGGACGGATAAAATCCGGCGGAGGCACGGTGCTCAACGGTCCGATGCAGGTACCGGGCGGCGGCTGGATCATCCAGGGCCAGGATCCCCAGGGAGCCATGTTTTCGCTGGTCAGTGATAAGGAGTAAACGTCCATTCAATCCGATCCGAAACAAAAACCGGACCATGAGCTTACGCCCCCGTGGTCCGGTTTTTGTTGTCTGGCTTGCGGCTCCGCCAGTATCGACAGTATCGATAAAGCTCAGACATTGGATCGCCATGCACAAAGGAGCGGACGCATCCGGGGACGAACGCAGTGGCTGAAACGCGGTCAAGCTGCAGGAATCAGCCCGCTGCGGTAGGATACCGAAACCGGGAGCGCCGCCTATTCGAGCGGCTCGCTTACCCGTGGCTGGCTATCGTGGCAAAAGAAGTCGAGCACCTGACGATTGCGGGGCGCGAGGTCCCGGTTACCAATCCTGAAAAGCTGTATTTCTCCAAACAAGCGAAGGTTACGAAGCTTGAGCTGGTGCGCTATTACCTTTCGGTTGCGCCCGGCGCACTGGCTGGCATCCGAAATCGGCCGCTGGTCTTAAAGCGATTTGTCAACGGAGCGGAAGCAGAGGCGTTCTACCAGAAGCGCGCGCCCGAGCAGCGTCCGGAATGGATACGGACGGTGACGTTGGCGTTTCCGTCGGGGCGAACGGCGGAGGAAGTCGTGGTCGACGAAGAAGCCGGACTGGCGTGGGTGGTCAATCTGGGCTGCATCGAGCTGCATCCTCACGCGGTGCGCACGGGGGAGCTCGACCACCCCGACGAATTACGCATCGACCTCGACCCGGGGCCCGGGGTTGAGTTTGCCGACGTGCGACAGGTCGCGCTCGAAGTTCGTGAGCTGCTGGAAGACGTAGGGCTTTGCGGATGGCCGAAGACCAGCGGATCGCGCGGCATGCATGTGAATGTGCGCATCCACCCTAAATGGACATTCACGGAGGTCAGGCGCGCGGCGGTTGCATTCTCTCGCGCGGTGGAGCGCCGCGTGCCGAAGCTAGCAACTTCCAAGTGGTGGAAGGAAGAGCGTCACGGCGTATTCCTCGACTACAACCAGAACGCCAAGGACCGCACGACCTGTTCGGCTTATTCCGTGCGTCCACTGCCTGATGCGCGCGTTTCAACGCCGCTGACGTGGGATGAGGTTCCAGACTGCGATCCGGCAGACTTCACGCTCTTCACGGTGCCGGAGCGGTTTGCTGCGATCGGCGATCCGCATGCCGGCATGGACAAGGCGGCTGGTTCGCTGGAAAAGCTGCTCGAAATGGCGGTGGCTGACGAAGCCTCTGGCTTGGGCGATGCGCCCTGGCCGCCGCACTTTCGCAAGACGGATTCAGAAGCTCCGCGGGTGGCGCCTTCGCGGGCGAGAGCGGCGAAATCTGCGCGAGTGAAAATGCCGCTGATCGTGGTGGCGAACTCGCCCGACAAGGCAGCCGCGCTGGAAGGGCTTGAACGGTGGAAACGTCGACACGCCAAGGCGGCGAAGCAACTTGCTGTCGATGATGTACTGGTCGATGCGATGCGCGGACAATACTCGACCTGGACACGAATTCGGGTGAATCTGCGCAATGTGCCGGAGGAGTTGCGACCATCGCAAGAAACCCCTGATCCGGATGACGATCCGACGCGAGAATTTCGCGCGGCGCACAAGCGAGCTGTAGCGAAGAAGAAGCATTAATGTCTAGTGTCCTACGTAAGAAATCCATGTCCTCAGGGCCTAAAGGCCAATTTTCCTGGGTCACAGTCGGCACGGCTGAAGCCATGCCCTGATACAAACCAGTCTGAAAACGAGTTTTTCAGCCCGCCCCAGGTGAAGTCATGGCTTGACGCAAAACCATCGACGAAGCAACTTTTCAACAACTATTTAGCCGGCGACATACGGTGCTCCACAGCCTTGAAACCTCGCTGAGTTCCTAGCGACCAGTGGGAAAGATCGCTGCCAGTTCCTGCGGAGGAACCACTTCAAGCTGCGCATAGGTGCAGTCGGCAGGACTCTTGTCTTTCCTCCAGCGGCGAAACTGTGCGGTGTGGCGAAAGCGGTCGCGCTGCATGTGGTCGTAGGCAACTTCTATGACAAGCTCGGGCCGCAGCGGTTCCCATTCCAGATTCTTACCCTGGCTCCAGCGGCTCTGGCCTCCCGGCATTCGGTGGCCAGCCGAACTTTCCCCGGCCTCGCTTTCTGCCCACGCCTTCCAGGGATGATCGACGAGTGCGTTCTTGCGGTAGGGCGCGAGGAAATCGACCAGTTCTTTCCGTTTGGCTGCGGTGTAGCTAGCGCACACGCCGACGTGCTGCAGCACGCTCGAGTCATCGTACAAGCCCAGCAGTAACGAGCCAACGGCGGTGCGGTCGCCTTGCTTGTGCCAGCGAAATCCGGCGACGACGCAATCACATTCGCGCTCATGCTTAACCTTGAGCATGACGCGCTTGTTGGGTTCATACGTCTGCGAGTGGGCTTTGGCAATCACGCCATCCAGACCGGCTCCTTCGAAGCGACGAAACCAGTCTGCGGCGAGAGCGCGATCCTGAGTGGAGGGCGTAACGTGGATGGGCGGTTTCGCGTTGCCCAGCGACCGCTCCAGTTCCCGGCGGCGGGCTGCAAATGGTTTCTCGCGGAGATCTCGGTCGCCGAGACAAAGCACGTCGAACAATACAAACGAAGCCGGATTCTGCTCGGCCAACATCTTAACCCGCGATGCCGCCGGATGCAGCCGGAGTTGCAGCAAATCGAAATCGAGACCATTCTCAGTTGCAATTACGATTTCGCCGTCGAGCACGCAGTGCTCGGGTAGCGCTTGTTGGAGGGGTTGCAGCAGGTCGGGAAAATAGCGATTCAACGGCTTCCCGTCGCGGCTCTGAATGTAAATTTCGTCGCCATCGCGAAAAACCAGGGCGCGAAAGCCGTCCCACTTGGGTTCGAAGATCCAGCTGTCACCGACGGGCAATTGGTCAACGCGCTTGGCCAGCATGGGCAGGATAGGAGGATTCACCGGTAGATCCATGACTCGCGTATTGTCGCATTGCGGCCAGCTTTGTTGCTCAAGTACACTAGGCAGTTTCCTGTTGTATCGCCATTCTCATAAGGAGCAGACAAGCTGGCCCGGAAAGCTGTCTCATAAAATGATGGGCGTGAGGGAATTCGATTTCCCTCAGGGGCTACAGCCCTTTGTTCATGATGCTTGGAGCGGCATGGCTGAAGCCGTGCCCTTTCAAATTTCATTCCGTTCGAACCTCATTTAGTGAACAGTTCCGAGGGCAGAGCGGCGGGCGAGCAGCCCGTCCGTCATACCAACATGAAAATTCACGAGTACCAGGGTAAGTCCATCCTGTCGAAGTATGGAGTGGCTGTGCCTCGGGGGCAGATGGTGGAGAGTGTGGAAGAAGCCAATGCGGCGGCGCGGCAACTCTTCCACGATGGCGCAACCGGAGTTGTAGTCAAGGCGCAGATTCACGCCGGCGGTCGTGGCAAGGGCGGCGGCGTGAAGATCGCGAAGTCGGTGCAAGACGCTGCCGAGATTGCTGCCAATATGCTCGGCATGACGCTGATCACGCACCAGACCGGGCCCGAAGGCAAGAAGGTGCAGCGCCTGCTGATCGAGGAGACACTGCCCATCGCGCGCGAGTTGTATCTGGGCATCGTGCTGGACCGTGGCAATGGGCGAAACGTGTTCATGGCGTCGGCAGCGGGCGGCATGGAGATCGAAGAGGTTGCGGCCAAGGATCCAGATGCGATCATCAAGGAGCACATCGTTCCCGGCTTCGGGTTGCAGGCTTATCAGGCGCGCAAGATCGCATTCAAGCTGGGACTTGACGCCAAGTACATTGGCGGCGCAGTGAAGTTCATGATGGCGCTGGCGCGCGCCGCGGAAGACACGGATGCCTCGCTGGTGGAGATCAATCCTTTCATCACCACGACGGATGGGCGGCTGTTCGCGCTCGACGCCAAGATGAACTTCGACGATAACGCCCTGTACAGGCATCCCGACATTAAGGACTTGCGCGACATCACGGAAGAAGACCCGCTTGAGGTCGAAGCCAGTAAGTACGCGCTGAACTATATCAAGCTAGATGGCAACGTGGGTTGCATGGTGAACGGGGCGGGGCTGGCGATGGCGACCATGGACATCATTCAGTACGCCGGCGGCATGCCAGCCAACTTTCTCGACGTGGGCGGCGGCGCCAACGAGGAGCAGGTAACGCACGCGTTCGAGATCCTGTTGGCCGACAAGAACGTCAAAGCAGTGCTGATTAATATTTTTGGCGGCATCCTGCGCGTAGATACGCTGGCCAACGGCGTGGTGAGCGCGGCCAAGAAAACCCACATCCAATTGCCCATTGTGCTGAGGCTGGAGGGTACCAACGTCGAACAGGGCCGCGTGATCCTGAAAGAGAGCGGACTGAACTTCATTGTGGCAGAAACCATGAAAGACGCGGCCGAGAAAGTTGTCGCGGCGGCAAAGGGGGTCAAGTGAGCATCCTGGTAGATAGATCGACGCGACTCATAGTGCAGGGACTGACGGGCCGTGAAGGAACGTTCCACGCTAAGGCTTCGCAGGCGTATGGAACGCAGGTGGTCGGTGGCGTGACTCCGGGCAAGGGCGGGACGACGCACGAAGGCTGGCCTATCTTCAACACGGTGAGTGAAGCGGTAGCTAAGACGGGCGCGAATGCGACGGTGATTTTCGTGCCGCCTCCGGGCGCGTCCGACGCGATCATGGAAGCCGCGGATGTGGGTGTTCCGCTGATCGTGTGCATCACCGAAGGCATCCCGGCGATGGACATGGTGAAGGTGTGGGAGTACCTGAGAACGAAGAACTCGCGGCTGATCGGGCCGAACTGTCCGGGGATCATTTCGCCGGGCCGCTGCAAGATCGGCATCATGCCGGCCAGCATTCATAAGGAAGGCAATGTGGGCATCGTGTCGCGCTCGGGCACACTGACCTACGAAGCGGTGTATCAGTTGACCACGCGCGGTATCGGGCAGTCGACGGCCATAGGCATTGGCGGCGACCCCATCATCGGGACCAACTTTATCGACGCCATCACGTTGTTCAATGCGGACCCGGAGACCGAGGCCATCATCATGATCGGCGAGATCGGCGGCAGCGCCGAGGAGACCGCGGCGGAATACATCAAAGCCAACGTGAAGAAACCGGTGGTTGGTTTCATCGCTGGGCAGACCGCTCCTCCGGGACGCCGCATGGGACATGCAGGCGCAATCATCTCCGGCGGGAAGGGAACTGCGGCGGAGAAGATCAAAGCCATGCAAACGGCAGGGATTCACGTGGCGAATTCGCCGGCAGAGATTGGGGAGACGCTGGTGCAGGCCGCGCCGGAGTTGGCGAGGGCGTAAATTGCGGCGAAAGGTTCAGAACGCAGCGCGAAGCGAGGGGCTTGGCAATCGGTTTCGGCGGTTCGTCCCTAATTGCGCACGGATCGGGGACGATGAAGCGCGCCCGGCTATTCCTGTGGGTAGAATGATCGGTTCGGAGGCATGCCATTGAAAAATCGTTGGTCGCTTTACCAACTCTGCGCCCCGGCAGTGCTGGCGGGAGTGGTGACTTTGTTTTCCGTGGGAGCGGCAGCGCAACCGGCTACGAGCAAAGCGGTGTCGGACTTCCAGATTCCTACAGCGGTGCGGACGTTGAGTAATGGTTTGATTGTGGTGGTTTCGGAGGACCACTCGGCACCAACCGTGGGGGTCTGCGTGGCCTACGGAATCGGTTTCAGGCTGGAGCCGCAGGGCCGTACGGGTTTCGCACACCTGTTCGAGCACATGATGTTCGAGGGAACGCCGGTGGCGCCAAAGGGCGTGCTGGAGCAGGTGATCGAGTCGGGCGGCGGCAACAACAATGGCGACACGCGCTACGACTTCACGGAATACATTGAGACTACGCCGGTTTCCGCACTCGATCAGTTGCTGTGGCTCGAGGCCGACCGCATGAAGACACTCGACTTCTCCGAGAAGAACCTGGAGAACCAACGAAACGTTGTGGAGGAAGAAGTCCGGGTTAACGTGATGAATCAGCCCTACGGCCTGTTCTTCGCCATTGACCTGCCGATGAAGGCGTACGACACGTACCCGAATAGCCACAACTTTTATGGCGACTTTCACGATCTGGACGCGGCGAACATCGCCGACGTGAAGGCGTTTTACGAGAGATACTACGCGCCCAACAACGCAGTGCTGGCCGTGGTGGGCGATGTGAATGCCGAGCAGGTGTTCGCCAAAGTGGAGAAGTATTTCGGAGCGATTCCGAAGCGGGATGTGCCTCCGAAGCCGGATGTGGCCGAGCCTCCACAGAAGGCAGAACGCTCTGCAGTGCAGTCGGATAAGCTGGCCAAGCTTCCGGCCTTCGCTATCGGCTATCGCATGCCGGAGCGCAATTCACCCGACGCAGTGGTTGCGGCCGTGGTTGGCGATCTGCTGAACAATGGCGACGCTTCGCTGCTGTATCAGCAACTGGTCAAGCAAGATCACGACGCCGTCTCCGTCTCAGGTGGCGTGAACTGGCCGTTAGGAAACCCCTTCGAGTTCAACGGACCCACATTGCTGACGACGTTCGTGGTCTCTCCGCCGGGAACAAAGATGGACGCGGTGCTGGGATCGGTGGACAAAGTAGTGAAGCAGCTTGCGACGGCCGGCCCGACGGCGGCTGAGTTGCAGCGGGTCGTGACGAAGATGCGTTCGGATCTGATTGATCAGATGGAAGCGCCAATCGACCGCGCGTCGTTGCTGGCACACGCGACGTTATTCGACGGCAAGCCGGACCGGGTCAACAAGATTCCGGCGGAGTTGGCCTCGGTAACGCCGGAACAGGTCAAGGAGTTTGCGCAAAAGTACCTGGTTACGAGCAATAGAACCGTGATCGAGCGCGGTCCGGTGGCGAACCAGGGCGGGGATGAGGCGAAGAAGCCGGGAGGGTTGCAATGAAAATTGGGGGAGGGCTTTTAGCGATCGGATTTCTCACTGCGACTTGCATTGCTCAAGCGCCGGGGACCCACAAACTGCCCGCCGACCTGCCGCCTGCCGGTCCTCTGAGAGCGGTGGTATCGCCGGTGGTGCAACAGAAGAAGCTGGCCAATGGAATGTCGGTGTGGATGGTGCAGCGAAACGCTTTACCGAAGGTTGTCTTCATGCTCCGGGTACGGGGAGGAGATTCGCTCGATCCGGCGGCGGCACCCGGGCTGTCGCGTTTGATGGCGAAGGCCATGGTGGAAGGAACGGCGACGAAGTCGTCGCGGCAGATTGCGGAGGCAGCACAGGGCGCGGGAGGCGGTCTTTCGACCGAGGCCAACTCCGACGCCGTCGACGTGGTCCTCGACAGCCTGAGTGAGCATGCGGCCGACGCGCTGGCGCTGGTCAGTGATGTCGCGCAGCATGCGACGTTCCCGGAGAAGGACGTCGAGCTGGTCAAATCGAACATGGAAAACGAACTGCGCTCCAATGAAGCGGAGCCAGGCTTCCTGGCACGGCGGGCGTGGTACCAGGTAGTTTACGGCGACCATCCGTATCACATCGTCTCGGCCAGCATGAAGACGCTAGAATCGGCAACTCCCGCGGCTTTGCGCAGTCTGTATGCACAAACCATGCGGCCGGACCAGGCGTTGCTGGTGGTAGTGGGGAGCTTCGACGCTGCCCAGTTGTCCCAAGAGATCGAGAAGAGATTTGGAAGCTGGAAGGCAACCGGGGAAGCGCCGCCTCTGGTAAAAGAGCCAGCGGCTGAGGCGGTCCACAAGATTTACTACCTGGAACGTCCGGACTCGGTGCAGACCACGCTGATCATCGGCGCCACCGGCCCGACAATACGGAGCGGAGACTATACCTACCTCCGGCTGGCCAACATCGTGTACGGTGGGAGCTTCGGTTCGCGGCTCACGCAAAACATCCGCGAAGAGAAGGGCTATACCTATTCACCACATTCGAGATACTCTACGCGCCGCTGGAGCGGTGAAATCCTGACCAGCGAAGATGTGCGCAACGCGGTGACGGGGCCGAGCCTGAAAGAGACCTTCTACGAGCTGGAGCGGATTTCCTCCGGGCCGCCGACTGCTAGTGAACTCAACCAGGCGAAACAGTACCTGGTCGGCAATACGGCGATCAGTCTGCAGTCGCGGGGGGCGGTCGGGGCTTTGCTGGGGAAGTATTGGGTGGACGGCGTGGCAGTGGACTATCTCACGGAACAGATGGCGACGACGCAGAG
The DNA here is from genome assembly GCA_963834815.1 of uncultured Acidobacteriaceae bacterium. GTDB lineage: Bacteria > Acidobacteriota > Terriglobia > Terriglobales > Acidobacteriaceae > DASRAA01. Next base: position 220,851 of record CAWIDA010000001.1, read on the forward strand.
TGCGACAGATACACAAGTGGCAGCGGCTGCGGCGAAGTATCTGAAGCCGCAACGGATGAACGTGGTCGCCGTCGGCGAAAAGGCTGTGATTCTTGAACAGTTGAAGCCCTTTAGCATGGAGATGGTCGCGGCTCCGGCGCCATGAGCGAGAACCTGCCGGCAAACGTAACTGGCTCCAGAAGGGCGGTTGAAGGATTCTTGACAACAAGGTTATGAAGACACTACAACGCACTCTTTCCATCGTTAAGCCGGACGCCTTTGAGAAAGGCGCCACCGGCGACATTGTCAACACTCTTCTGCAAAACGGTTTCCGCATTCTAGGGATGAAGATGCTGCGCATTGACAAGGCGCAGGCGGAAGGCTTCTACGCCGTGCACGTACATCGTCCATTCTTCGAGTCGCTGACCAACTTCATGTCGAGCGGACCGATTGTGGTGATTGCTCTGGAGAAGGAAGATGCCATCGCCGATTACCGCAAAGTGATGGGCGCCACTGATCCTGCGAAGGCGGAGGAGGGGACGATCCGCAAGAAGTGGGCATCGAGCATCGAAAAGAACGCGTGCCACGGCTCGGATGCGGAAGACACGGCGCGCTTCGAGCTGAGTTATTTTTTCGCCGGCTTCGAACTGGCGAAATAGACTGGATCGCTATTCGCTCTCCGCTATTCGCCTTTCGCAATCGCACGACCCAGGCGAAAGGCGAACTGCGAAAAGCGGGTGGGAGGCGGACTCATGCCGCACGTACAGATCACCTTGCTGGAAGGCCGCACCGTAGAGCAGAAGCGGCGGACGGTGAAGCGCATCACCGAGGTACTGCAAGAGGAGCTCCGCGCCGATCCTGAGTGGCTCACTATTGCGTTCGTCGAGGTGCCGCGGCACAGCTACGCGCGCAATGGCATCCTGATCGCCGATCGGAATTTGCCCTCGACGTAGCAGACGTCTGGCGCCAGGCCGTCCGGAACTTTGCAAAATAGAAGGCCGCCCAGCGAAGAGGCGGCCATCTTTGTCTTTTGGGCCAGCTATTGCGCTTGCGACATGGATCCGCTTGACGGACTGCTCTTACTCATCTTTGTCCCGCCCGTTTGAGCGCCTACTTTCGAAGCCACCTGTTCCGCCATTTTGAGATGATCTTCGAGCGTGGGAAGCGTCTCCGAGGCCCACTGTTTCAGCTGTGGGTTCCTGGCCGCGTTCGACTCCTTCTTGAATTCCGCGACGTCCTGTTTATGATCCGCCACCATGTCTTTCATGTAGGCCTTATCGAAGGCATCGCCATGCAGTTGCGACAGCGTTGCTTTGGTGGCCTTGTCTTTGGCACTCAGGCCGTCGGGGAGCGTCACACCGTTCTGGGAGGCGACTTGCTTGAGCTGGTCGCCGGCTTTGCTGTGATCGTTCACCATGCGCTTGCCGAAGTCCTTTACATCCTGACTTTGGGCATTCTGTTCGGCCAGTTGTCCCAGTTCTACCTCCGCCATGCCGCCTTGTGCGGCCTTGGCCATAAAGCTGCGGTCAGCCGGAGCCACCGACGAGTTCGGGCTGGTTTTCGTGGCCATTGTGTCAGTTTGGGCAAATGCGAAAGAACCGGCAAGCAGGAGGGATGCGACTCCTGCCAGGATTCCGTTTCGAATGAAAATCATTGTGATTTTCTCCTTTCCGACGGGCGGTGGCGCGACTCTTCTCCACGAAATTAGATGCCTTGCAGGGCAACGCCGTTGCCTCTTGGAAGCCAGCCCCTGAGTGGTGCGGGGAGCGGTCGCCTTGACGCCCAATGCAGCGCGAAATAGAGTCATGTTTACCTTCGGAGAACTCCGTATTGGACATTCGGGTCGGCCAAAACATCCTGCATTACACGATCGTGCGCCAACTCGGCGCCGGCGGCATGGGTGTGGTGTATGAAGCAGAAGACGCGAAACTCGGACGCCACGTCGCCCTGAAGTTTCTGTCCCACGATGCAGAACAGGATTTTTCGGCCCTGGAGCGTTTCAAGCAGGAGGCGCGGGCGGCGTCGGCCCTGAACCACCCTAACATTTGCACCATTTATGCCATCGAAGAGTGTGAGGGGCGCTCGTTCATAGCCATGGAACTTCTCGAAGGCGAGAGCCTGAGCGGGAAGATCCGCGGCGTTCCGCTGGCGCTGGAGAGAGTGCTCGACATCGGGATTCAGATCACCGATGCGCTAGAAGTTGCGCATGGGAAGGGCATCGTCCACCGCGATATCAAGCCGGGTAACATTTTCCTGACCAATCGCGGGCAGGCCAAGATCCTTGATTTCGGACTGGCGAAGCTGGCCCGCGAGCGGCACGCCGCGCTGGAAACCGTAGGAGGCGATGCGCCCACGTTGGCGCGTCCGCAATTGACATCTCCCGGTTCTTCCGTTGGCACGGTGGCGTACATGTCGCCGGAACAGGCGCGGGGTGATGATCTAGACGGGCGCAGCGACTTGTTTTCTCTGGGCTCCACGCTGTACGAGATGGCGACTGGGAGAATCCCGTTCGACGGCAAGACCTCAGCAGTCATCTTTCAGGGGATTCTCGCTGGTGTACCTCCGCGCCCAACAGAAGTGAATGCATCAATCCCGCCGAAACTGGAAGAGATTATCGACAAAGCGATGGAGAAAGACGTCGACCTGCGCTATCAGTCGGCGGTGGAGATGCGCAGCGACCTGAAGCGGCTGAAGCGCGATAGCGGCACGGGCAAGGCATCGGGAACACATCACCAATCGGGAGTTACTAGCGCGGTGGCAACGACTCCGCCGTCGAGTGGAGTGCCCTTCGTTAACCGACCGTCCCGGGTTTCGAGTGGCCGGGTGCTGATCGAGAACGCAAAGCAGCAAAAGGCACGTGCGGGGCTGATTACGGTTGTGGTGGCGGCCGTTCTGGTAGCCGCGGGGTTTGGCGTGTACTCCCTGTTGAGCCGTCGCGAGTCCGGTCCCATGCCGTTTCAAAACATGAGCATGGACAAGCTCACCAACAGCGGCAAGGTCACGCTGGCTACGGTTTCGGCAGACGGTCAGTATGTATTCGACGTTCATGATGATGCGTCAGGAGAGCAAAGCCTCTGGATGCGCCACATCGCCACCGGCAGCAACAAGGAGATCCTTCCCGCCATCGAATGCCGCTACACCGGGCTGACGTTCTCGCCGGACGGAAGCTACCTCTATTTCGTTCGAATAGAACCGCAGCGTCCCAGCATCGGCGTACTTTACAAGATTCCGGTGCTGGGCGGGAACCCGCAGCAACTGATCGAGGATGTGGACAGTGCAGTGACGTTTTCGCCGGATGGCCAGCAAATGGCGTTTGTGCGCAACAGTTCCGCGGACGCGAACTCGAAGCTCATCATCAGCGCACGTCGACGGAAGCAATGAGCGGGTCCTGGCAACTCTGCCGATTCCCGGGTACGGCGATCCGGCATGGTCGCCCGACGGTAAGAAGATTGCCGCCCCCGTAACGGACCCCGGCGGCAAGAGCCTGGGCAGAATCGTCTCCCTGGACGTCAATGACGGCAAGGAAAAGACCCTGTATGCCGCCACTGCACAATTGCAAAAGCCCGTGTGGACGCCGGATGGCCACACCATCCTTACAGTCTTCCGTGACATGACCACCAAATGGGACGGGCAGATTGGCGAGGTGGACTTAAGCAGCGGCAAGTTTCGCCGCATCACCAATGACCTGAATAACTACAGCGGGAAATCATTAGCAATTACGCGGGATTCCAGGCAACTGGTGGCCATCCAAAGCTTGCCCAACAATAGCCTGTACGTAATGTCAACGGAGCCTAACTCCGGCGTTCCGCAGCCGATTGACACACATGGCGATGTTTCCGTTGGGTGGCTAACGGCGACGCGCCTGCTGGTGCTGGATCTTGATGGTCACATTTCCACCATCAATGCCGATGGCAGCAACCGCAGCGTCATTTTCCAGTCTGATCTGCCAATCTTTGGGATGGGAACCTGCCCGGACGGCAAGCAAGCGCTATTTGTTAAGCCCACTAAGCAGACCAAGGCGCTTAACCTCTACCGTCTGAATATTGACGGTGGCAGAACCGCGCAGCTGACGAATGGCAAGCTTGACCAGAGCCCGGTATGTTCGCCCGATAACAAGTACTTCCTGTATACCTCCGTGGTGAACGGCAAGAAGCTTCTGATGCGCACGTCGCTGGAGGGAGGTGAATCTCGGCAAATGTGGGACGATTTCGTCGAGTCCGCCGCGATTTCCCCGGACGGCCAGCAGATTGCCTTACTCACGGTTCGAGGTAACGGAGTGCAGACCCGGCTAGTGATTAAAGTCATACCGGCCAACGGCGGCGCTCCCATGAAAACGTTTGAGCCTAATCAGCAGATCTCAGGCACGATACAGTACTCGGAAGACGGAGGGGCGGTTTACTATCCGATTAACGAAAAGGGTGTGACGAACCTGGTCCGGCAGTCTGTGGACGGCGGCCCGCCAGCGCAGGTGACCAGCTTCAAGGATTTGGCCACCTACGGGTATGCTTATAACTGGCCTGACAAGAAGCTGGCGATCATCCGGGGCCGGGTTAACTCCGACGTCGTGGTACTCACGCAACAGGCGGGACAATAAATCATCAGCTGTGGGGTTCATAAGGGGAACGGGCGGTGGCGCGAGCTGCCAGTTTCGCGTTAAGGTGTTGATTCATGGAGGTTGGGATGTTCTGTATAGAGTGTGGGCAAGCGATGGCGGACGAGGCCAAGTTTTGCGCCTACTGCGGTACCCGGCGGGCGGTTCCTCGTCAATCCGGAGAGGTCTCGGGCAACCAAGTATGTCCCGACAAACCTGCGGAGCGGCAAGTTGTCGTTCCACCTCCTGCTCCGGCGGTTCGCTTGACCCGGTCCACGGCAGAGATCATGCCGGTCCCGATCTCCAGACCCGTGACAGCCCTTCCCGCGACCCCACAAAGGATTCCCGCCGAAGCGGCAGCGCCTGCTGAAGCGGCGCGGCCGATGGCTGCCGACCAAAACCGTGTTGCACCTCCAGTGCAACGGTACGAGCCACCTGTGGCGATGGAAGCTCCCGCTGTGGACGACGGGGTTGAGTGGACAACGTCCGCACCTGTACCGTCCGATGCCTATCCCCAAGGTGGTCTCTATCGGGACGACGAACCTGCAATTCAGGTCATGGCGCCGCAACCAGCGCGGCCAGCCCCGGCGTCAGCAAGACCGGGGACTGTTCCTTACGCGTCGGTGCCTTTTGCGGGTGCCGACTATTCGCCGGACACGGCTCCCGCCAGGCGCAGAATCTCGCCCGTCCTCATTGGCGCATTCCTGGTGGCGATCATCGCCATCGCAGGCATCGTATGGATGCTGCGTTCTTCCATGTCCGGGAGCGGCAAGGTGGCGAGCAAAGTGGAGATTACGATGTTTCCGACGACGGCCAAAGTGGTGGCTGGTAAGGGGATCGACGTTGCCGCCACGGTGACTGGTGCCCCCACCAGCGAGGTCACCTGGTCGGTAGAAGAAGGGGCTGACACAGGGCAAATACAGACCAGGGGCGCTTACGCCAAGGAGGGCGCGATTTCGCTCTACGCGACTTATACCCCCAAGGCCGCGGGAACCTATCACTTGGTAGCCACCAGCACGGCCGATCCAAGCAAGTCAGCGTCGGCAGAAATCACGGCCGTAGCTAAATAAGCGAGAGCGGCGGGTTCCAGGACCAAACGTTGCCGCCACGCATAATGCGGCGGGAGTCTAGTGCGCGTGCTGCTCCATCAGAGCGTGGGCCTCCGCAATGCTCCAGTGGGGAATTGCACCCGATCGACTCGCGACCAGGGCGCCTACGGCATTGGCGCATTGACCGATACGGTTCGCATCCCATCCCTGGCTTAATCCATGAACAAAGGCGGCGGAAAAGGCATCGCCGGCTCCCACCGTATCCGCTACTTCCACCTGGTATCCGGGAGTCTGACCGTACTTGCCGTCCTTAAGAATGGCGCTACCGCGCTCTCCGAAGGTAACGCAGACGATCTTGCTGCCATAGCGATCGGACCAGCGTCGACAGAAATTTTCGATCGAATGGCCGGGGCCCTCCGAGGCATCCACAGTGGCGTCAAGGGATTCCGCCTCCGAGTCACTCAGTTTGGTGACCGTGGCGAGGGCGGACAGTTGCTCGATGGTAGCCAGGCTCCAGTGGCCCTCCCGCAGGTTTACGTCGTAGAAAACCCTGGCCTTGGGAACGGTTTTCAGCAACTTTTTGGTCGAGGCCAGCGCCTGCGCCGACATGTGGTACAAGGTGCCAACGTAAATCCAGTCGGGTTGAAGTTCGGCTATACGTTTAAGTTCCTGATCGTTGAGATCGACGAAGTCGTAAGCCACCGGCCGCACGATGCGAAAGGTCGGCTTGCCTGCAAAGTCGAGCTCGACTTCCGCTGTACCGGTGGGTTTGCCTGGCAGGATCTGTACGAATTCGGTGGACATGCCGCGCGCCTTGAGCAGGTCGATGGCCTTGCGGCCGCGGGCATCGGCGCCAACTCCACTGAGCGGAAACACATCGTGCCCCAGCTTTTGAGAGTGCGCCGCGAAGTTCAAGGGCGCGCCGCCGAGGTATTCATTCTCGCCAATTACGTCCCAGAGAATTTCGCCTACACTGACGATACGCACGCGGCGCCTCCTGGCTCAAACCTCACTCCGGCATATCGAGGCAGCAGTCCCCCCACTAGCCGAGCGGACACACTGTAACAGACCTTAAGGAATTCGCAAGCAGGAACCGTGAATTTACGCCGGACTTGCATTTGCCGGCTTTCAGTTTATGATCAGGGTTCTTCCGGGGCAAGCCGATGAAATTCAGCTTTAAGCGTGATGAACCGCGGGTCCTCGACCCTGAACCCACTTCTGCGGAGTTTCCCGTGCTGGCAGGGGCCGACATTGCGGGCGTAGTCCATGGCCAGCGAGTAGGGGGCGACTTCTACCAATCGGTGCGTGCCAGTCCGCAACGGGTGCTCTTCGGGATCCTTGATGTTGCCGGAGAGCGAACCGAAAACGCAGGCATCGTAGCAGCGGCCAATAGGACGTTTCGTGACCAGGGACCTGTGTGTCTGGCGAATGACGAAGTCAATGAGGCCGACGCCATGATGGAGTTCTGCCTGCACTTGAATTTCAGCATCCGCCAGGCGGCCTCGGGCGTGCGCACCTGCGCCGCATTTATGGGCTGCTATAACGAAGTGCTTGGCACCGTCTGCTATGTCAATGCCGGACACACCCCCGGCCTGCTGCGCTACAACTCCGACGTGAGCGAGTTACCGGCGACGGGAATGCCATTGGGTCTTTTTGCCGCATCGACCTACGAGGCGCCGACGGTTGCTGTTCCCAATGGCGGGGCGCTGCTGCTGGTGTCGCGTGGCGTAGTGGAAGCCACTCACAAGCGGGAAGAGTTTGGTCTGCAGCGGGTGAAACAACAATTTGGGCAGACTGCGCTCGATAGCGCCCAGGGAGTGGCCTCGGCTGCGCTGCAGGCTGTTCGCTTGTATGCAGCCTCGGCCGCAACGCAGAACGACCTCACAAGCCTGGCGCTAGTGCGTTCGAACAAAGGAACACACACCGTCTGAGCGTCCTGGTTCTTACACTCTGGTGCACCCGGCCTGCGTGACGGCTATCCGTCGTTTACGGATGGCGATGTAGCACGTGGGTGGCGATGTCGGGCCAGAACTCGCGAAACACATTGGTAAGGGCGTCGCGCCCTAGCGCGTAAGCGTACTTCTCCGCGAGCTTTTCGCCAGTGTTACTGGCACTTGGATAGTAGGTAGTAGAAATACCTTGAGCGATGGCGCGGCCTCCCACCTCGGAAATGTTGAAGGTATTGCTCCCGTCATACTTGCGCGCAACGAAAATGCGAGTGGCGGCGTAAATGCCGCGCTTCCAGAAGCCGCCCTCGCCCATGGCATAGTAACGTTCGTCCTGGTGAAGTATGGTTGGCAAGATGCAGATCACCCAATAGTTGCCGTCCGTCTTATCGACAAAGCCGCGCCAGTAGTACGCCCAATAAGCGCTGGGATCGCTACCCAGTTGCGGATGAGCGTCGGTGCCATAGGCGATGGCCGAGGTGACGCCTACGAAAATGAATGACGAGTAATCGAAGCTGTTCTGTGTGGCAATCTTGAAGGCCTGTTTGAACGTGGGAGGAGGAGGAGTTGCGCCGGGACTGACGGCGCGAAAGTTGGGCATAACGCCGAGGATACGCTTGGGTTGCTGCTTGGAAGGGTCGGTTGCCGCATGCGCCGCGGATTGGCTGGGAGCATCGGGCAGACTCGAGCTGGGGGCAGCGGCGGCTGGCGGCGTTGCAGCCGGGCTGGGGGAGTCTTGCGATGTGGGCTGGGGGGCCTGGGGAGTTCCGGCCGCAGTCGAGGAAGAATCGGCCTGCTGCGCGACGACGCAAACAGCCGAAGAAAGCAGTACCAACCAAAAAACCAACCTCAAAGAAGCCTCCCCAAGTGTTAACACGCGAGTTGCTAGATTTTAGCTGTCCAAAGCGTGATACGTCGAACGAAGTGTTGGTATTCCCAGCATCCGGCTCGTGTTGTGCTGGGCACGGGTAGGTATGGAGCGGTGTCTACGCGTAAATTGCTATTGGAACAAACACGGCCGTGGCGGTGTGGTTGCGTGGCTACTTTTCCTGCTTCTGGAGCCTATCGAATTCGAATGCCGATAAGTCGAGCGTCGGAGAATCACCCAGCGCCCGCTGCGCCAGCGCCTCGCCCACCGCCGGCGAGTGTTTGAAGCCGTGCCCCGAACACGCTGAGGCAAACACAATGTTTTGGCTCGCATCGGCGTAGTCGATGACGAATTTGGCGTCGGGTGTGACGGTGTAGAGGCAAGTTGTACTCCGCAGACACCGGTTGCTCACATCGGGTAAGCGCGGGGCGATGTAGTACGAGTGCATGTCCGCTACCGACGCTTCGCTTACGTCGCGCGGGACGGAGTCGGGGTCCACTGTCTCCTCATACCTCTCGGTTGCGATCTTGAGCCCACCGCCGGGGCCGTCGATGGCGGGAAAGCCGTAGAGCATGTCCTGCACCCGGTTGCCGGTGATCCAGATAAACACCGGAAAGCGCTCAGGCGCATAACGCTCAGGGTTTTCTCGAAGCGCGAACCAGGACAACGTCTGGCGATACACGCGAAAGTGTGCGGTGTATGCGGGTGGGAGCAATTTAGCAATCCAGGGGCCGGCGGTGAGGATGACCTTGGCCACCGAATAAGCAGATTTGGCCGTCCTGACCTCGACTGCACGGCCAGTAGGCGTCACTTCCAGCACAATCTCTGAAGTGAGCACTTCGGCTCCCAGCTTTTTCGCCTGCTCCAGCTGCGTCTCGATACAGACTTCGGGACGCAGAAAACCCGCGCCGGGTTCGAAGTAGCCAACTTCGTCACGTGTGAGGCGAAACTGCGGGTAGCGTTGGTGAATTTCGTCGCCGCTTAGTTGCTGATGAGCGATACCGAAAGCCCTGGCGGCGTCGATGGTGTCCTGCAGGAAGGAACTTGACCCGTGATGGTTGCCCCCGATCCCCGGAGCGGCCAGGACTAATCCGCCGTTACGAGTTAGCAGGCTGCGTCCGGTTGCGGACTCCAATTCTTCCCAGATTTCGTTCGAGCGCAAGACCAGCGGCACAAACTCGCGCCCTTCGCCAATAGCCTGGCGGGTGATGCGAGTGTCGCCGTGCGACGAGCCCTGATCATGCGGCGGATCGAAGCGGTCGATGCCGATTACCCTGGCGCGGAGTTTCGCCGCCTGGTAAAGTGCAGCGCTCCCCACCGCTCCCAACCCGATTACCGCGATGTCGGCAACGATTGCCATAGCCGCCATGATGCCATACGCCCCAAATCGCAGCGAACGCTTGCGTCACATGAGAGACTGTTTTGCGATAAAAAGCCATGACGATCCGCCAACTAAGCTCGCGAGTGGTGTACCGGAACACCTGGATGACGGTGCGTGAAGATGAGATCGAACGCGACAACGGGGCCCGCGGCATCTACGGCGTGGTGGAGAAGTTCGACAGCGCCATCATCATCGCCATTGATGAGGACCAAGTGTACCTGGTGGAGCAGTACCGATATGCACTGGGAGTTACTTCGCTGGAGTTTCCGCAGGGCAGCCTGGAGAAGAGCGGCATCGATCCGGCGGAGATAGCACGTGACGAACTGCAGGCTGAGACCGGACTGGTCGCGGAGTCGCTGAAGAGCCTCGGAGAGATCTACATAGCCTGTGGCTACGCCAACCAGAAGACCTACGCATTTCTCGCCACCGGATTGAAGCAGGGCGCACGACGGCTCGATGTGGAGGAGCACGATCTCGCCGTCCGCAAAGTCAGTCTTGTCCAACTGCAGCAACTGATTTCCGACAATCAGATCAAGGACGCGCAGACGCTTGCGGCATGGGGCCTCTACCTGGCGCGCGCCGCATCGCCGCGGGAGCACGCGTGAGACATCGCTCGGAAGCGTGGCGAAAAATCGACGGCGCAAGTTTCGATGTCTGCGTGATCGGTGGTGGCGCCACGGGATCCGGCTGCGCGCTGGATGCCCAGCTTCGCGGCCTGAGCACGGTGCTGATCGAGGCCGGCGACTTCGCCTCGGCCACGTCCAGCCGCTCCACCAAGCTGATCCACGGCGGGGTGCGTTATTTGCAGGAGGCGGTAACCGATCTGGATCCTGGCCAGTACAACGTGGTCAAGCGCGCACTGCACGAGCGCCGCATCATGCTCGATAATGCACGCTTCCTGGCGCACCCGATGGAATTCCTCGTCCCCTGTTATTCGCGTTGGGACGTTGTTTACTACGGTGTCGGCGTCAAAATCTACGATCGCATCGCGGGCAAGCACAATTTTTTCCCCAGCCGCTACCGGTCTTCCGCCGATTCGCTGGCACGATGGCCCCTGCTGCAAGGCGACGGACTGAAGGGGACGATCGCATACGCGGACGGCCAGTTCGATGATGCCCGCTATTGCGTTGCTTTGGTGCAGACCTTCACACAGGCGGGTGGCGAAGCGGTGAATCACGCCCGGGTGGTGCGGTTGCAGCAAGATGCGGGCGAGAAAGTATGTGCCGCCGAGATTGAAGATCAGCTTTCCGGAGCCAGGACCACGGTACGGGCACGAATCTTCGTCAACGCCACTGGTCCGTACTCGGACCACATCCGCGCCATGGCCAATCCTGGGGTGGAGAAGCGCCTGCGACTGAGCAAGGGCGTCCACATTCTGCTGCCGCTCGACGAGCGCGTGACTGACGCAGTGGTTGTGCCCAAGACCGACGACGGCAGGGTGATTTTTGCCATCCCGTGGCTGGGCCGCTTGCTGGTGGGCACCACGGACGATGAAGTCACTCACGAGGAAGAGTTGGTGGTGAAGCGGTCGGAAGCGGAATATCTGCTGCGGCAGCTAAATCGCTACCTCTCGCGGCCCTTCACGGTGGATGACATTGTCGGCGCGTTTGCCGGCGTGCGCCCGCTGGTAAGTCAGGGCAAAAGCAGCAAGACGAAGAAGCTGATTCGTGAACATGAAGTGGAAGTCGATCGTGAGAGCGGGCTCATCAGCGTGCTGGGCGGCAAATGGACCACTTACCGTGCCATGGCCGAGGACGCCATCAACGCCGTGCAGCAGCAACTTGGCCTGCCCGTGGGCGGATGCGTCACCCGCGAACATCATCTTAGCGGCTCGGAGGGCTACAGCACCGACTATCCGCAGACTCTTATCGCCCGATACGGCGTTTCGGTTGCGACTGCCCGCCACTTGTCGGAGAAGTTCGGGACGAACGCTAAAGCGGTGCTGGATCTCGCTCGCGAGCGGTTGGAACTGGCGCAGGCAATTGTTGGGGGGTATCCCGCGATCCAGGCGGAGATTGCCTACAGTGCTCGGAACGAAATGGCCGCCACCCTTGATGATGTGCTGGAGCGTCGTACGGGACTCCAGTTCTACAGCTGGAAGACCGCCATGGCGGCGGCACCGGTCGCTGCCGCGGTGATGCAGCGCGAAATGGGTTGGGATGAGGCGTACACGCAGCGCGAGGTGGCTGACTACGTTGGTACCATTTCCGCCTGGACTCAGAAAATTGCTGTGGCCAAGAGCGAGGCAAAGGCGTAGAACCTTCCTCTTGGGCTGAATCTCCTCCTTGGGCAAAGGATACCGAACCATGCCGGACTATGTCGGCGCCATCGATCAGGGCACAACCAGCACGCGCTTTATCGTCTTTAGCCGGACGGGGCAGATGGTTGCTACAGCACAGAAGGAGCACCAACAGATCTATCCCCAGCCGGGATGGGTGGAGCACAGTCCGGCGGAGATCTGGGCGCGCACTCAGGAGGTAATCGCGGAGGCCCTGCAACCGAAGGGGCTAACCGCAAAGGACCTGGCGGCCGTGGGGATCACGAACCAGCGTGAGACCACAGTGGTGTGGAACCGCAAGAGCGGTGAGCCTGTGTACAACGCAATCGTCTGGCAGGACACTCGTGTCAGCGGGTATGTGGAAGAGTTATCGAGGTCGGGCGGGCAAGATCGATTTCGCGGCAAGACCGGATTGCCGCTGGCGACGTACTTTAGCGGGCTGAAGATCCGCTGGATCCTGGAGAACGTCCCCGGCGTGAGCACGCTGGCTGCGTCAGGTGAAGTGCTATTCGGTAACGTCGACACCTACTTGCTTTGGAACCTGACAGGCGGGACGAATGGCGGCATCCATATCACCGACGTGACCAATGCCAGCCGCACCCAGTTAATGAACCTCGAAACTCTGGCATGGGACGAAGAGATTCTGGGATTGTTTGGCATTCCGGCAGCAATGCTTCCGCGCATCGTCTCCAGCAGTGAGGTATATGGACAGATCGCGAGTGGCCCGCTGGGGGGTGTACCGCTGGCGGGCGACCTGGGAGACCAGCAAGCCGCGCTGGTGGGCCAAACCTGCTTCGAGCCGGGACAAGCCAAGAACACCTATGGCACAGGATGCTTTCTTCTGCTCAATACGGATGACAAACTCGTGCAGTCGAAGTTTGGATTGATAACCACGGTCGCGTATCAGTTCGGCAAGCAATCGGCGCACTATGCGCTTGAGGGGAGCGTTGCCATTACGGGCGCGCTGGTGCAATGGCTGCGCGACAATCTGAACCTGATCAGCCATAGCGCGGAGGTTGAGACCCTGGCACGACAGGTGGCCGACAATGGCGGCGTTTACTTCGTGCCGGCGTTCTCCGGACTCTATGCGCCTTACTGGAAGTCAAGTGCACGCGGCGTGATTTGCGGCTTAACCCGCTATGCGAACAAAGCGCACCTGGCTCGGGCTGTGGTGGAGGCGACGGCTTTTCAGACCCGAGAAGTGGTGGAGGCGATGGAGAAGGATTCCGGCATTGCCCTCGATGTGCTGCGCACCGATGGGGGCATGGTGGAGGATGAATTGCTGATGCAATTTCAGGCAGACATCCTCAATCGTCCTGTAGTGCGGCCGGTGATGAAGGAGACTACCGCACTGGGGGCCATGTACGCCGCTGGGCTGGCCGTGGGATACTTCCGCGACCTCGACGACCTGCGCGCGCAGTGGTCGGTGGATAAAACGTGGAAGCCTGACATGCCGGCAGCAAAACGCGAGGGCATGTATCGCATGTGGAAGAAAGCGGTTACACGTAGCTTCGATTGGGTGGAGGAAGACTAGATCCGATTTGATCAGTCCCCGGCATCATGGGATGCGCTTCACAGGTTACCGAAACATCCGCGTTTGCGAGCTTCGTATCAGGGCCGACTTTTGTCGTGCCGCTCGATCCTCCACTTGAAGGGCTTGAGCCCCTGATCATGCCTGCGATTCTTGGGACCGCTTGTGGCTGCTCATGACTTTAACGAGGTGACATGACTTCACCGTTCATAGGCGAGTTCGCCGGTACCCTGGTGCTGATTCTGCTGGGCGATGGCGTCGTGGCCAATGTCCTGCTGAAGCGCTCGAAGGCCGAGGGCGCAGGATGGATTGTAATTACTACGGGTTGGGCATTTGCCGTGCTGTGCGGCATCTTCACCGCCGTAGCCTTCGGCAGCGCGGACGCCCACATCAATCCCGCGGTGACGCTGGCGGCCGCAATTGGCACCGGCAACTACGCGAAGATCGTGCCCTATTGGACTGCTCAACTTCTGGGAGCTTTCGCTGGGGCAACGTTGGTGTGGCTTTTTTTTCTTCCACACTGGAAGATCACCGAAGACCCTGACGCGAAGCGCGCGGTGTTTTGCACGGCACCGGCGATTCGGCACTATCCTGCTAACCTGTTCTGCGAAGCTATCGGCACCATGTTGCTGATTGTGGTAATCGCCGCAATCGGTTCAAGGTCGCTGGCTCCGGTGGGTCTGGCCCCCGGCATCAGCCCGTACTTCGTCTCTATCCTCGTATGGGCGATTGGGCTGTCTCTGGGCGGCACCACTGGCTACGCCATTAATCCGGCGCGCGATTTTGGTCCGCGCGTCGCGCATGCGGTATTGCCGGTAGCAGGGAAAGGAACTTCCGACTGGACCTACGCGCCAGTGCCAATACTGGGGCCGCTGCTGGGCGCGGCTCTGGCCGCGCTCCTGCTGAAGGCGGCGCACATCGCTTAATTGAGTCAAAGAACTGTCGCGAGGCCGGCGCATGATCGCATCGGTCACCTGCCCAAGGCTGCGCGAATCCGCGCTAAGTGGTGCCAGCTATGCCGGAGTGCATGGTCCTCAATGACGAACTGCGCTGTGACAGGTGCTCCAAAGCTCAGCGAGAAAGGCGCTGCCCGATCCAACTCTTCGTCCGACAACGCACGCACCGCGGCGGCTGCGTCGCGACTATTCCGGCGCAACAGCTCGATCGCCGCTTCCTTAGCGACGCCCGCCTGGTCATCGGCGTGCTTGGCATTCAACTGTGCGACAGCCTCCCACGTCACGTCCGTGACAGCGTTGCCGCTGGCGATGGCTCGGGCCAAGTGGATCTCGATCGGGTAAACGTTAGCGACGTGGTGCACGATAATGCCGACCGGACGTGAGTCACGGTCGGATACGGGCGTACGCCATTCCGCATCCGAAAGTCCTTCAGCGAAGGTAGCTAAAAGGGCCGCGCCTTCCTCGATGCGAGCGGCGAGTAGTTCAGAACGACTGCTTGTTGAGCGCGCTTTCTCGAATTGCGAACTGTCTTCTGTCATCTGTGTTTCGGTTGCAATGGATTTCACTCTGGGGGTACCTCCTGGGGCTCAGGGCTTATTGGAGTATGCATTTTGCAGTTCGATTTACCCTGGGAAATTGTGTCCAAAGTGTACCAATGATCGTCCTCCGACACATTTGAACCACAGACCGTGCTTGCGTGCGGCGTTGCGTCCCGCCGCAGCTCGCTGGTGCCAACTCGCCGCGTCGTCCCGGCTTTCCTAGAGGTCTAGGAATAAAGGCTGTCAAAAGTAGTATCCCTATGATTGCCGAAAAGAGTTATGCTTCCAGCGGCCCCAGACTCGCGCAGACAAAAATGGCTGTCTGCAGTCTTCGCGAAACTTGGGAGGCGTTGTCGCCCCGGTGCTTCCGGCAGGACTCCGAAGGGCTGCCGTTGCAGTTTTGTTGCCGCACTCGTGAGCGCGTCAAGCTGCGTGAAACATTGGCCGGGGCAAATCCATCGCCGTAACTCTCAACTGAGGAGATATGGATATGTCTTTGATGCCGGACCCAACTTTTTACCCCTCTCCAGGCATGGCGATGAAAGCCGCACCGGAGCGCATCGCTTACGTAGCTCTGCTCAACGTCAGCAAGAATGGGAAGCGCGACGCCATGGGCGTCATTGACGTCGATGCGAGTTCCTCCACATATGGTCAGCTGGTCGGCCAGGTCGATTTCCCCAACGGCGATAATGAGCTGCATCACTTCGGTTGGAACGCGTGCAGCGCGTGCCTCTGCCCGCAGGCCCCGCACCCGCATATGGAGCGGCGTTACCTGATTGTGCCGGGCATTGGGTCGTCGCGAATTCATATTCTGGATACGAAAGCGGATCCCCAGAATCCCAAAATCGTGAAGGTGATCGAACCGGAGGAGTTCATCCAGAAGACCGGCTACACCTCACCCCACACTATTCATTGTGGCCCCGACGGCATCTATGGTAGTGCGCTCGGTTCAGCCAGCGGAGACGGCCCGGGTGGAATTTTCCTGATGGACGCGAACACGTTCGAGTTGAAGGGGCAGTGGGAGCAGGATCGCGGGCCGCAGGAACTGGCCTACGACTTCTGGTGGCACCTGGGGCACGACGTTATGGTGACCTCGGAATGGGGCACACCGAACATGGTGAAAAACGGCGTCAACCCGGAGCTGCTGCTGGCTGGCAAATACGGCCATAAGATCCATATCTGGGACCTGGATAAGCGCCGCCATATGCAGGAACTGGATTTGGGTGCAGAGCAGCAGATGGCACTCGAGCTGCGTCCTTCCCACGATCCGAAAAAAACGTATGGGTTTTGTGGTGTGGTGGTTTCGCTCAAGGACCTGTCAGCCTCAATCTGGATGTGGTATCGCGAAGGTGGTGGGAAGAACGGGAAGTGGGCGATCCGCAAGGTGATCGAAATCCCAGCCGAACCTGCCGATCCGGAAAAGCTGCCGCCTCTATTGCAAGATTTTAAGGCAGTGCCTCCGCTGGTAACTGACATCAACCTGTCACTCGACGACCGCTTCCTCTATGTGTCGTGTTTTGGGACAGGTGAGTTCATTCAGTACGACGTCTCCGATCCCGCCAACCCGAAGAAGACTGGATCGATCCACCTCGGAGGTATCGTGCGCCGAGCAGCTCACCCGAGCAAGGCCAAACAGCCGCTCAATGGCGCCCCGCAGATGGTCGAGATCAGTCGCGACGGCAAGCGCATCTATTTCACTAACTCGCTTTACTCTCCATGGGACGAGCAGTTCTATCCTGACGGCGTAAAGAGTTGGATGGTGAAAATCGACGCCAATCCAAACGGAGGAATGGCACTTGACGAGAAGTTCTTCGTTGAGTTTGACGAATTGCGAGCACACCAGGTGCGACTGGAAGGAGGCGACGCTTCGTCGGACTCTTATTGCTATTCGGACGCGCAATGACTCATGCGGGACTAACTTCGACGACGTTGTGGCTGATGCTGCTCCTAGGCGCCTACCACGGTATCAACCCCGGGATGGGTTGGCTCTTCGCGGTGGCGCTGGGGATGCAGGAGCAAAAGGGGAGCGCCGTGGCAAGATCGCTCGTTCCTATTGCGCTCGGTCACGCTCTGGCCATTGGCAGCGTGGTGATGGCGGCCTTGTTTCTCGGCATGACGCTGCCGCTCATAGTCATCCGCTATTTCGTCGCCGCGGTATTGGTTGGCCTTGGAATACTTTGCCTGGTACGGCATCAGCATCCCCGATGGGTGCGTATGCGGGTAGGCTTTCGCGATTTGACCGTCTGGTCGTTTCTAATGGCCTCGGCGCACGGCGCGGGTTTGATGGTTGTGCCGGTGCTGCTGGAAAGTGCAACGGTCGAAGCACAGGGCGGAATGGGAGGCCACCACCACATGCCTCCAACCGCCAGCCCGCTAGCCGGAATGCTCGCCACCGGCGTCCATACGGTTGCCTATCTTGCTGTTACGGGGCTGATCGCTTGGGTGGTCTATCGAAAGCTCGGCCTGGCACTACTTCGTAAGGCGTGGTTCAACTTCGACCTGGTCTGGGCAGCCGCTCTCGTGGTCACGGGGCTTATCACCCTGCTGATATAGGCCGTGGCACCACCGTTCGCTCAAATCTGGTAGTCCATCTCGATCGCGAGGTCGAGCGAGTCGCCGCCTTCGCTCGGAACATGCTCGCGGCCTTCCAGGCGGCAAACCTGTTCCCGCAGGTTCTTGACCTCGGTGGCGACTGCGGCCAAGGCTTCCGAGAGTGGATCGTTGATCTGCTTGGGGTCGGTGATTACCACCCGCTTGCCGTGGCGGAAGACTATATGTCCGGGCACGCCGACGACGGTGGAATCAGCAGGAACATCCCGCAACACTACTGAGCCGGCTCCGATACGGCAGTTGTCGCCGACGGTGATGTTGCCGAGAATCTTCGCGCCACCACCAATCACCACGCCGTTGCCGATGGTTGGATGGCGCTTGCCTTTGTTGAGCGAAGTTCCGCCCAGCGTGACGCCCTGATACAGTGTCACATCGTCGCCGACGATAGCAGTCTCGCCGATCACTACTCCCATTCCGTGATCAATGAAAAACCGTCGGCCAATCATCGCTCCGGGATGGATCTCAATCCCGCTGATCCAGCGGGCAAACTGCGACAACGCCCGCGCCGGGAAGAGCCAACCGTGCTTCCAGAGCCAGTGATGGATGCGGTACCACCACAACGCGTGCAGACCGGAGTAGAGCAGTACGATCTCCAGTTTCGACCGCGCGGCGGGATCGCGGTCAAGCACCGCGGCGATGTCTTCGCGCATCAATCGGAAGTACGAACGCATACCTAAACCGCAACCGGCTCCGTAGCCTGGGACGTAACCTCGTCGCGTAGTTGCTGGAACAGCACGCTGCTCAAGTAGCGCTCGCCGAACGACGGCAGTACCACCACAATCAGCTTGCCGGCATTCTCGGGACGTTCGCCAACGCGAATCGCCGCCACCACGGCCGCTCCCGATGAGATGCCCATCAGCAGCCCTTCTTCGACTGCGAGGCGGCGCGCCATGACCAGCGCGTCCTCGCTGGAAACCTGCACAATTTCGTCGATGTAATCAGTTCGCAGAATGCTGGGAATGAAGCCGGCACCAATTCCTTGAATCTTGTGAGGCGAGGGCTGTCCGCCGGAGAGCACGGGGCTTTCAACAGGCTCGACGGCAATTGCCTTGAACGATGGCTTGCGCGGCTTAATGTACTCGCTGACACCGGTGATGGTGCCGCCGGTGCCGACACCGGAAATCAGAATGTCAACTTTGCCGTCGGTGTCTTCCCAGATTTCGGGACCGGTGGTTTCGAGGTGGATCTTGGGATTCGCCGGGTTATCGAATTGCTGCGGGATGAAGCCGTCGGGGGTATTAGCGAGAACCTCCCGTGCCTTGGAGATTGCGCCTTTCATTCCCTTGGGGCCAGGCGTTAATACCAGTTCTGCTCCGAAGGCGCGTAGCATCACGCGGCGCTCGGTGCTCATGGTGTCCGGCATTACGATGATCAGCCTGTAGCCTTTCACAGCCGCGACGAAGGCCAGTCCGATTCCTGTGTTGCCGCTGGTGGGCTCAATCAGCACCGTCCTGCCGGGCGTGATCTTACCGGCCTTCTCGGCTTCATTGATCATGCTGACGCCGATGCGGTCTTTCACGCTGGCACAGGGATTGAAGCTCTCAAGCTTGGCAACGATCGTGGCGCCGACCCCCTTTGTCACCTTGTTGAGGCGCACTAACGGGGTGTGGCCTATTAACTCGGTTACATCATTGGCGATCTTCATGAATGGTCTCCATGCCGTTAAGACTAATTCCCTTTGAAGTAAGTTTCAGATTTCGCCGGGCCGGACGGCGCGATGGTTAGCGACAACAACAACAGAAGCGGCGGCGGACGGCGAGGGCAATCCCGCTCAAGGGCGGCGAGAACGGATTGTTGGCCGCGGAGTGCATATGGATGCCACTGATGGTAACAGCAGGAAGGCAAGCGTGACCAGCAATTCGCCTCAGCCGTCTCGCGGTTCGTCACGCGGACATTCACTGTCTTGCTGCAGAAGGATGGGGAATGCTCGCGAGCGTTCAAGATCGTTTATGAGCGGAGATAGTCGGCGCACGTCGTATAATCACCATTTGCGCCATTCATTTAGAACACAATAGGTGTACACCCTTTGAGCTCTCATGCACATTCGCACGGTCCCGAACCGGCTGGGCCGCAGCCCTTGCCCGGCGTGGACTCGATTATCGCAGTAGGGTCGGGCAAAGGCGGCGTAGGCAAGACCACGCTGGCAGTCAACCTTTCCATCGCGCTGGCCCGCATGGGCTTTAAGGTCGGGCTGCTCGACGCCGACGTTTATGGGCCTAACGTTCCCACCATGCTGGGCACGACGGTGGCGCCCGAAGTCGTCAATGGCGACCGCATTCTGCCGCCCGAACGCTATGGACTGAAGGTGATCTCGGTGGGCTTCCTCAGCCCCGGCGACAAGCCGCTGGTGTGGCGCGGGCCCATGTTGCACTCCATCATGAAGCAGTTTCTGGGACAGGTGGAGTGGGGCCAACTCGACTACCTCGTCGTCGATTTGCCGCCGGGCACGGGCGACGTCGTGATCTCACTGGTGCAGACCGTGCCGCTAACGGGCGCGGTGGTGGTCACCACGCCCAGCGACGTTGCACTGCAGGACGCGCGCAAGGCCCTCGAGATGTTCAAGCAGGTAAAGGTGGATATTCTCGGCATCGTGGAAAACATGAGCTATTTCGTTTGCCCGCACTGCAACCAGGAGATCGACATTTTCTCGAAGGGCGGCGGCGAGCGCACGGCGCAGCAGTTCGGCGTGCCGTTTCTGGGTTGTATCGAACTCGATCCCGACATTCGCAAAGGCGGTGACAGCGGGCAGCCGGTGGTGCTGGAAGGCGATCAATCGGCGCACGCCAGGTCGCTGTTCAAGTTTGCGCGTCACGTCATCGACCGCGTCAGCGAGTTGAAGGCCGCCGAGGGTGGCAGCGTGATCGAGATCCAATAGCCGATGAAGGCAGAGCCCTCGCAATTGCTCAACTTCGCCAAGCGCTATACCTCGGCGTGGTGCAGTGGAGACCCAGCGAGCGTAGCGGCGTTCTTCTCGCCGAACGGCTCGCTCAGTGTGAACGGGGTTCCGGCGGTGGGGCGGAGCGCGATCACCGAAGTAGCTCGCGGATTCATGACGGCGTTCCCCGACATGGTGCTCACCATGGATGACCTCACAATGAGTGACGAGCGGGTTGTGTTCCATTGGGCGCTCGACGGCAGCAACACTGGGCCGGGCGGAACCGGGAAGCGGGTGCGCATCAGCGGATTCGAGGAGTGGAAGTTCGGATCGGACGATTTGATCGGGGAGTCACAGGGGCACTTCAACGAAGGCGAATACCAGCGCCAGCTCAAATACGGGTTGGCGAGTTACCGCAGCTGTAATTTCTAGACCCGAATTTGGACAGCGACCAAACGGTGACGTTGCATTTCTGGCACTCACGTTCCCTGAGTGCTAATCTTGACACCAACCCGCCCTCTTCCTAGAATAAAGTTGCGGTTGCGTATCCCTGCGCTTCCTGTAAATAATTGTAAAATCATGGGTTAACGCAATCGAGGCAAAAATGGGATCAGCCCCAGGAATTGGCAAACGCGAACGCGAAATCCTGACCGCCATCGTGGAGACTTTTATCTCGACGGGCGAACCGGTAGGCTCACGCACGCTGGCGCGCACAAACCGCGAGAGTCTCAGCCCTGCGTCCATTCGGAATGTCATGTCCGATTTGGCCGACGCCGGGTTTCTCGAGCAACCTCACACCTCATCGGGACGCGTGCCCACGACCCAGGCCTATCGGTTCTACGCCAACCAACTTACGGGTGAGGCGCGGCTGTCGCCTGCCGACGAGGGCCTGATTCAGGACAACCTGCAAGGCTTGAGCGACGTGCAGGAGTTCATGGAGCGGACGTCGCACGTGCTATCTCTGATCTCGCACGGTGTCGGCGTCACGGTGACGTCCACGCCCGGACAACGCAACGCGCTCGAGCATGTGTACTTCCAGCGCCTGGCCGACAGAAAGGTGCTGGCGGTGGTGGTGACGCGCAACGGACTGGTGCGGGACCGGGTGCTGCGCTTGACTGACGACCTTTCGGTCAGCGACCTAGAAATTGCCGCCAACTATATCAACCAGAACTTTCGCGGCTGGCAAATGGATGCGGTGCGCAACGAGATTGCGAAGCGCCTGCAGCAGGAGCGCACGGATTACGATCAGCTGATGCGCTCGGTGGAGCAACTCTATGCCCAGGGAGCGCTCGCGACCGAAGGGCAGCCGCAGGCGGTCTTTGTCGAAGGTGCTTCGAACCTGGTGATCACGGAGCAGGACAAAGAACGATTGCGTCAGCTGCTGGCCACGCTGGAAGAGAAGCAGCGCATCGTGGACTTGTTATCAGCCTATCTGGACGTACGTCAGGAGGCGGTTCGCGTGGTTGTGGGTCTTGAAGACACTATTCCGCATCTAAGTAACTTTGTACTGATCGGCGCACCGGCGCGCGTGGGCGACGAAGTAATGGGTTCGCTGGCGGTAATCGGCCCAACCCGTATGGATTACGAACACACCATCACGGCTGTGTCGTATATAGCGCGCCTGTTCGATCAATTCTGGAATGAGTCAACGTAGAGACGCATATGCCATCCAATAAGAAAAACGGAGAAGCCACGGAACTGGACATCGGGCACGAACTGCCGTCGGCCGAAAGCGACGAGACTGCAGCTGCGCAAGGCCGCGGTAGCACGGCGGTGGCGGACGCCGAGGCTGAGATTGAAGGGCTGCGCGCCGAGCGCGCCAGTTATCTTGACCGCTTGGCACGGCTGCAGGCCGAGTTCGACAACTTTCGCAAGCGCAGTGTGAAGGAACAGCAGGACTTTCGTGACTACGCCCTGGCGGACGCACTGAAGTCGCTGCTGCCGATTCTCGACAGCCTGGACCGGGCGCTGAAAACCGGTGACGCATCGGTACAAGACTTTCACTCGGGCATCGAGCTGATCGACAAGCAGTTTCACGATGCGCTGTCTAAGCTGGGCGTGGAACCGATTCCTGCCGAGGGTGAGGCTTTCGACCCGAACCTGCATCAGGCGATCCAGATGGTGGACACCGCCGATGTCGAGGACAACCACGTCATCGACGAATTGCAGCGCGGCTACCGCATCAAAGACCGGCTGCTGCGGCCGGCCATGGTTCGAGTGGCGCGCAATCCGAAACACTAATTCTGTAATTCAAGAGTGCAAGGGAAACGATTCTGGCTACAAAAGTAAAACGCGACTATTACGAAGTGCTGGGCGTAGGCCGCACCGCCAACGACCAGGAAATCAAGAGCGCCTATCGGAAGCTGGCGATGCAGTACCATCCTGACCGGAACCCCGACAATCCTAACGCGGAAGAGCAATTCAAGGAGTGCAGCGAAGCCTACGCAATTCTTGCCGACGCGGAGAAACGCGCCCGCTATGACCGGTTCGGCCACGCCGGAGTCGCCAATGATGGTGCCGGTTTCGGTGGGGGCGTTAGATTCGATCCCTCGAACTTTGCCGATTTCCAGGACATCTTCGGCGACATCTTTGGTGACATCTTCGGTGGCCAGCGCGGTGGAGGGCACGCGCGCGCCCAGCGTGGCGGCGACATGCGCGAGGACCTCACGCTGGAATTCGAAGAAGCGGTGTTCGGGGTTACCAAACAGGTGCAGATCCGGCGTCTCGAGGAATGCGAACAGTGCAAAGGCAGCGGAGCCGCTCCGGGCAAGGCCCCCATCACCTGCACCACGTGCAACGGCCACGGACAAGTTCGCTATCAGCAGGGGTTCTTTGCGATCGCACGCACCTGCAGCACCTGCCAAGGCTCGGGCAAGCTGATTGTGGATCCCTGCTCCAAGTGCAAAGGGCAGGCCAGGGTGCGCCGCGAACGAACGGTTACGGTGAAAGTACCCGCAGGGGTCGATGACGGCGCGCGCATGCTCTATTCGAACGAGGGCGAAGCAGGCGTCCACGGCGGGCCTCCGGGTGATCTCTATGTGGTCTTGCACTGCAAGGAGCACGAGTTCTTCGCTCGCGAGGGCAAGGACCTGCACTGCGTTATTCCGATTTCGGTGGTGCAGGCGGCGTTGGGCGCGGAGATGAGCGTCCCCACGTTGGAAGGCGAGCACATGCTGAAGGTCCCGGAGGGCACGCAGACCGGAGCGACTTTCAAGCTCAGGAACAAAGGCGTGCCAGAGTTGAATGGCCGCGGTCGTGGCGACCTCTACGTCGAGTTGAAGGTGCAGACGCCGACCAAACTCAGCAAACAGCAACGTGAATTGCTGCTGGAGTTACAGGGCACACTTTCCGTCGAGAACAAACCGGTCAGCCGCACCTTGCTGGGCAAGATGAAAGACATCTTCAGCTAGGACCGGCCGCCGCAGGCAACGGCATTTCGGACGAATTCCCTTGGACAAGGCGCTTCGCATCTACGCGTGGTTCCTGCTGATCGTGACCGCGCTGCCGGCGTTTGCGCGGCTGGCGCGTCCGCGTGAGTTGGCACGCATCATTCTGATCCGGTATCAAAATCCCAAGCGGCGTAAGCGCGCACGCCTGGGTGGCGCCATTTACCTTGGTCTGGCGATTGTGGCGACGCCGTTCCTGCTGCGCTCGCCCATGCCGCAGGAACATTGGCTGGTGATAGCCCTGCTGGTGGGGGCCGTGTCGGCCACGGAATTTCTCCTGAACAGCCGCCTTTTTAACGAGGAAGATCTCACCCGCCAGAACCGCTACTTTGGCGGTGTGTACGCGTCGATTGCCATCGCCGTCACCTTGCTGCTGATCACCCGATGACCCGTCGCCGCTGGATTGCCGATGAAGCTACGAACGACCGGGCTGCTTTGACTGGCGCCCACGCGGCTCATCTGTCGCGGACGTTGCGGGCGCGCGTGGGGCAGGAGTTTGAGGTAGTTTGCGGCGTCCAAGTGCGTCGCGCAACCGTGGCCAGCGTCACTCATGAGCGGGTGGAATTCGTGCTCGGCGACGAAGTCGCCGCCGTCGCGACGATCCCAATTACGCTGCTGCTTGCGGTCTTCAAGTTCGACCGCATGGAATGGGCGATCGAAAAATGCACCGAGCTGGACGTGTCGACAATTGTGCCGGTGATCGCCCGCCGCACTGAGAAACACCTCACCCTGGCGGCGGGGAAGCGAGTGGAGCGCTGGCGTCGTGTCGCACGGGAAGCCTCTGAGCAGGCTCGGCGCTCGGGACCACCAGAGATTGCGGATCCAATTCCGCTTTCGGCTGCACTGGAAGTGGCTGCGGATGTGAGTGTTGTCCTGGCAGAGTCGGAACGCGAAGCCCAGCTATACGAGATTTTGCGTGAACGGCGGGAGCTGCAGTCATTGGCCCTGGCGATTGGACCTGAAGGCGGTTGGACTGCCGACGAATTGCAGGCCTTTGACAGGTCAGGATGGATCGCGGCGTCTCTCGGCGAAACCATTCTCCGCGCCGAGACCGCAGCCATCGCGGCCTCGGCCCTGGCGAGGGCGGCCATCGGGTAACTGGCGATAGCCCTCTGCGCACTCGCTTGGGGTCTGCGCTAAGATACGCGGGAACGGTTATTCAATCGCGGATGCGAAATTCCGCGCACAGCTTTCTCGCGGACATCGTTCTTATGAATAAGCGCCCCATCCCGGTGAGCATTCTCAGCTACCTGCTGATTGCGATGGGCGCCATCGGATTTATTTATCACTTCCCGGAGATCAAGAACTCACGTCCATCGGAATATGTTTGGGTCCTGGCGCTCCGGTTGGTAGCCATTGTTTGCGGCTTGTATATGCTCCGCGGCAAGGATTGGGCGCGATGGCTGGCAATTGCGTGGATTGCGTTCCACGTGATTCTCAGTTTCTTTCACTCGATGCAGGAAGTAGCCCTCCACGCGCTCGTGCTTGTTGTTTTTGCTGTTGTACTGTTCCATCCGGCGGCGAATCGGTACTTCCGTGCTCGCGCGCCGAGCGGGGGATGATCCGTCGAGTTCGCTGAAGGCGCTTCGCCTGAGAAACGGATGGAGGCACAGAAGCGCTACGTCTAATTTCTAAACACCGGCATTTTTCCTCAACTTCTTGAAGCTTCCACACCAATCTGCAAGCCTATGTCTTGTTTCACGAAGCACGGTAGCAGATAATATAGTTTCGCTTTTTCTTCGATGCATCGGAAGGAAACATTCATATGTCTTGGCATCCGCGCGATTTCAAACTCACGCCAGACCAGACGAGCGCTGTAGAACACATCGAAGGGCCGATCCTCGCGGTCGCCGGTGCGGGAACGGGGAAGACAACGGTACTGGCGTGTCGCGTGGTGCGCCTTATCGAAGACAAGCTGGCCGATCCGCGAGAGATTCTTGCCGTCACCTACACGCGCAATTCGGCGCGCGACCTGCTTAAACGCGTGGCGCGGCTGTGGAGGGGATCAGACGATCCGGCGAGCGTCGCTCAGGTTGCGAGTGCTGGATTGAAGGTCGGGACTTTCCATTCGCACTGCTACTCGTTGCTCACTGAGGCGGGGCAGCGCTTTGAGTTGATGGATGACACGGACCTCTACACGCTGTTGCGCCGGGGTATTGGAGACTTGAAGCTGCGGTACTACATCAAGGCTGCCACGCCCGGAGAATTCTTGCTGGACCTGACCAACTTCTTCAAGCGTTGTCACGATGAATTGCGCACGCCGGACGACTATGACGCGTATGTAAAAAAACTGAAGAGCGGGCAGATTCCCATGCCGCGGGTGGCACTTTCCAAAGACGCTGACTTGATGTCGGATGAAGAAGTCCTGGGCAGATGCCGCGAGATCGCGCGCGTCTTTCGGCAAGTCGAAGATCTTCTGGCGTCGCAGAAACTCGGCACTTACAGCCACGTCATCACCCGCGCGGTCGCGATGCTGCGTAACAAAAAGAACGCCGCTAACCTGAAGCGCGCTCGTGAAGGCGCACGCTTCGTACTGATTGATGAGTTTCAGGATTCCAACATCGCGCAAATCGAACTGACCCGCCTGCTGGCGGGCGATGAGAGCAATGTATTCGCGGTAGGCGATCCTGACCAGGCGATCTACCGCTTCCGCGGCGCAACCGCCGGCGCGTTCGACCACTTCCTCAAGACGTTCGGGCCCGACCGCGTGAAACGCGTGACCATGAGCGAGAACCGGCGCTCGACCGAAATAATCCTGAAGTCAGCGTATTCCGTGATCTCGCAGAATCCGGAGATCATGAGTGTCGAGTTGCCCGATGGCCAGCGCTGGCAGCGTGCTCCCTTGTTGCATGCCCGCACCAGGAAGGAACCTGCGCCTGTCTCCCCGGTTCGAGTATGGGCCTATCAAAACGTTGAGGAAGAGGCCGCATTCGTGGCGCAGGAAATCGTTCGCATGCATGAGTCCGGACGGCGGTGGTGCGATATCGGCGTGCTTTATCGCAATCATTACAATCGCGATGCGCTGGTGGAGCAACTCATCCGGAGTGACGTGCCGTATACCGTGGAGGGTATTGACCTGCTGGAAACGGCAGAGGTGCGCGACCTTCTGTCGGCTTTGCGTGCTATCGAGGGCGGCGATCCTGTCGGTCTGCTGCGGGTTTGCGCACTGGTGAGATTCAACGTCGATGGCAACGCGGTCCGGGCCGCGGTCATAGCGCAGGAAAAGAAGGCCGACCTTGAGGCGGCGCTCGACGAACTTGCCGGCGGCTCGGAAGTGATGACGGTGTTGGCCGAAGCCCGGCATGACGTACAGCGAATGCAGAGCAAGGCGCTGGCGGCGTGCAGTCTAGCACAAAAACACTTCGGTATCGCGTCAACGGCTGAGACGAACGGCTTCATCGAGTTCGTGCAGAATTGGAGTCGCAAGCCGCAACAGGTGTCGGGCAATGGCACACTGCGCGAGTTCCTCGAGTACCTCGACTACTTCATCGAAGCTGACGGAAGAATCGTCGACCAGGAGGCCGACGATGCGGGCACGCCCGCAACGCTGCAGATGGAGACTGGCAATGTTGTGGAGACCAAACCCACGGAAAATACCGTCCGCCTGCTGACCGTGCATTCCGCAAAGGGGCTGGAGTTTCCGGTGGTTTTTGTGCTGCGAGTGGGCTTCCCCTCGCTGCCCAGCAGATATCACGAAGAACTGGTGGAGTTTCCTGCCGAGCTGCGCGACCCGGATACAACGCCCGAGGGCCAACCTAAGGATCTGCACAAACAGGAAGAGCGACGCCTGTTTTACGTGGCGCTAACGCGCGCTGAAGACCAGCTTATCCTCTGCGGAAAGAAGGCGACTGGCAAAGCCACTCAGGTTCCTTCCGGCTACTTGCGCGATCTGGTGACCGCCAGCACGAAGTCGCTCAAGGGCTGTGTCGAGTTTGGCCTGATGCCCAGTGGCGTAGTGATTCCCACAATCCAGGCAGGCGCGCAGCCGATATCGCGGATCGCGGATTGGATGGAGCTTCCGCCACTTCCGCAGACGATGCATCGCACCCTGAGTGCCAGCGCGATCGACCGTTATGAGCGCTGCCCGTTGAGCTACAAGCTCAGCCTTGAATGGAACCTTCCCGAAGAGCCGGGCGCGAATATGCAGTTTGGCTCCGCCATGCACCTGGCATTGAAGGCGCACTTCGACGCCCTCCGAAACGGGCGCCCAATGCGCATTGCAGACGTAGTGGACTACTTCCTCGATGAGTTCGGCAAGGCCAAGATCGACGATCCTGTGCAGCGGCAGTTGTACGAGCGTGACGGGTCGCAGCAACTGAAGGACTTTCTGCAATCTCCTGCGGCCGTACCGTGCGGAAGCGTAGCCCTGCTGGAGCACCGCTTCGTCTGCGAAATTGGCGGTATCAAGGTGAAGGGAACCGTCGACCGGGTGGACGAGGACATCTTCGGCTACGTGATCACCGACTACAAAACGGGCAGACCAAAGGCGCAGAAATTGGCTGACGAAAGCCTGCAGCTTTCGGTTTACGCAATCGCCCTGGGTTCCGAAAGGCCGGTGAAGACGCTCATATTTCAGAACCTCGCCAATAACAGCACAATCGAAACGACGCGCTCGCCGGAAGACCTGCACCAGACGGAGCGCAGGATCCGCAAGGTCGCGGAGGGGATCCAGGCTGGTCAGTTTGCGCCGCAAGTCGGGCGGCATTGCAATTGGTGCGCCTATCGGATGATATGTCCGGAGATGGAAGTAAGCGCTCCGTCGCCGACGCTCGAGACTGTCAAGAGCAATTAAAGCGGGGAGTCGTGCTAATGCGGCAACGACGTCGAAGAGGCTTTTGGCGCAAAAGGTAAGGGGACGCTTGCGCGTCCCCGTGGTTTACGGTCTGAAGAAAAGTTACTTTTTCTTCTTCGCGGCCTTCTTCGCGGGCTTCTTTGCAGCCTTCTTCTTAGTTGCCATGTTGTCTATTCTCCCTTTCCATTTGTAATGGAACATTGCGATATCACATCATCGCAATTTGTTCTTTGTATAGAGTCAACAAAAAAAATAGTCAAGCAAAAAACGCTCATGCGGTTGAGCATCTCGGTGACGAATCCCTCCCTCTTCAACAGCCGCTCCGACGATGAGGTGCTGAATTCATCCTTCCGATTTAGCATCACGATTTTGGGGCATGCGCGGGACCCTCATGAATACAGGCGATTCGGGGCACAAGAATTACATCGCATCAAAATTGCGATCGATGCGTCGCCTCGGGCGAGTAGCGCGGACCAGGATTTTTATCGAGCGAACGAGACAAATTTTTTTTGTGCCGAAGGCCGATTCGAAGGTTCTGCAGAGGAATTTTGCACCCACATCAGCCTGCGTGATCCCTTGCGTCAGATCGTGGTCGATACTCGTTGCGACTTGCGTGTCTCACCTGAGCATGCGCAGCACGGCACCACTAAGAGCGTCATGCCAAGCGTGCGCGATCATTCCCGGTCGAAGACTCTTTCGCCACCACGCCAGCAGACCGAACATGAGCCCGTAAATACCGATGAGCAGCATGCGGGGCCCGCCCTCGTAACCGTGCGCCGCGCCGAAGACCGCTGCCGACAGCAGAACTCCCGCCAGCATCGAGCGGGTGAGCACGGCGAACTGGCGTTGCAGGTATCCGCGGAAGATGATCTCTTCGCATATTCCGGCTGTCGCGCTGAGGCAGAACCACACCAGCAGTTCGAGCGTCGTGCCGGGGATCAGAAAGCCGAGTTGCTCACGCATGCTGTCGAACTTGCCGGCCTGGTCGAGATGCATCAGCTTCGCTCCCGCTCCCAATACCGCGATTGCTGCCAGCCAGAATCCGGCCGCAACTAGCAGGTCGAGCAAAACGTCTTCCGGCTTCGCCCACCTGCCACCGATCAGCTTGGGCAGCTTGATCCGTTTGCGGATACCGAGATACACGAAGCCGGCCAGGATCCATTCCCATGCCATCACCCAAAGATATTGTGGAATTTTGCTGTGTCCGGTATGGGGATGGAGGCCGCGCGCGCCACCCAGCGAAGCGCCCATCAGCACAAACACAACAATGCCCGTGTGCCAGAGTGGGGCTAGTAGCCGGCTCTCCTGCGCAGGAGACTCGATTGGCTCAATAAGGGGTGGTGATGAGTCGGGAGGCAAGGTGACTCCATCTTATAATGGAGGGTTTGTTATCCGCGCTTGAAGGGAACAACCAGCATGGCTCTTCTGGAAGATGTCGTCATTGTTTCGGCGGTGCGTACGCCGGTCGGTAAGTTTCAAGGATCGTTGTCAGACTTGAGCGCTCCGCAACTGGGATCGATTGTGGTTCGTGAGGCGGTGAAGCGGGCCGGTATCGACCCCGTAAGCGTCTCCGAATGCATCATGGGGAACGTGGTAAGCGCGGGGCTGGGACAAAATCCCGCGCGCCAAGCGGCGCTTGGGGGAGGACTGTCGTCGGCCGTAGCCGCGATGACCATCAACAAGGTTTGCGGCTCGGGATTGAAAGCCGTCGCGCTAGGTCAACAGTCAATCCAGACCGGCAACTCTGACATTGTGGTAGCTGGCGGCATGGAGAGCATGAGTAACGCGCCCTATCTGCTGCCTAATGCCCGCAAGGGTTACCGCCTGGGCGACGGCAAACTGATCGACTCCATGGTGCACGATGGCCTTTGGGATGTTTACAACGACTACCACATGGGCACGACCGGGGAAAATGTGGCGGAAAAATATGGCATCACCCGCGAAGAGCAGGATGAGTATGCCTTGAACTCGCACCGTAAGGCTGTCGCCGCCATCAAGGAGTGTCGCTTCAAGGACCAGATTGTTCCCGTCGAATTGCCGTCGAAAAAGAAAGGCGCGCCCCCGCAGTTCTTCGCCATCGACGAGTCGCCACGCGAGGATACGAGCATCGAGGTACTTCGCTCGCTGAAGCCTGCGTTCAAGAAGGACGGCACCGTCACCGCAGGCAACGCGCCCGGGGTCAACGACGGCGCCGCGGCGACAGTTTTAATGTCGGCGGCAAAGGCCAAGGAGTTGGGACTTAAGCCGTTGGCCCGCATCGTAGCTCAGGCGACCAGTGGCCTCGACCCCGCATGGGTCATGATGACGCCAGTCGAGACTGTTCGCCAGTTGTGGAAGAAGACGGGCTGGAAGAACGAAGATATTGACTTATACGAGATCAATGAAGCGTTCTCGGTGGCCGCAATCGCGGTGACGCGCGAGCTGGGGCTCGACCTGAGCAAGGTCAACGTGAATGGTGGTGCAGTGGCGCTGGGACACCCCATCGGGGCCAGTGGCGCGCGCATCCTCACGACACTGTTGTATGAGATGGTTCGCCGCGACGTGCATAAAGGAATCGCCGCCCTCTGTCTCGGAGGTGGGAATGCGGTAGGGGTGGCGGTCGAGCGCTAGCGGCTCGGACGCGGCG
This sequence comes from uncultured Acidobacteriaceae bacterium, assembly GCA_963834815.1. Taxonomy (GTDB): domain Bacteria; phylum Acidobacteriota; class Terriglobia; order Terriglobales; family Acidobacteriaceae; genus DASRAA01. Next base: position 252,318 of record CAWIDA010000001.1, read on the forward strand.
GAATATGTCAGTAAAATTGGGATCTTCGACTCGGCTGCCAAGAGCGAACTCGCCAGGATTTCGGCTGCGCGCTCCAACGCCCGCATGACACCTCAATTTACAAATCGTTACACGATCAGGGGAGCAAAGCTGCTCCCCTTTTCGTATGTAGCCTGTGAAGGGCCGTTGAGTTTGCGGCGCAGACGAGCTTCGCCGCATCCAATGAGAGGCAAATGAGACAAAGATGAGTTCCTCCTCAGCCTCCAAACTGGTCGCCGCGGTGCGCACGGACAACGTCACGCGCCACTACTCCATGGGAGAGAGTCTGATACGCGCGGTTGACGGCATTTCGCTCACGATTGAGCCGGGCGAGTTTGTGGCCCTCCTGGGTCAATCAGGATCGGGGAAATCAACTCTGCTCAACCTGCTTGCCGGTCTTGGATCGTCCCACTTCCGGTTCCGTTATGGTGCATGGGCGGGACCTGGCGAAGATGTCATCGGAGGAACTCGCGCGCTACCGGCGTAACGATGTTGGCATGGTCTTCCAGGCATTCCATCTCATCTCGTCGATGACCATCACCGACAATGTCGAGCTGCCCATGCGCTTCGCCGAAGTCGACCGCACAGAGCGCGCGCAACGCAGCCGCGAATCGTTGGAGCGAGTAGGACTGGGCAAGCGCATGGACCATCGTCCTTCGCAACTCTCGGGTGGCGAACAGCAGCGGGTATCGCTGGCACGGGCCCTGGTGAACCGGCCGTCGCTTCTCTTAGCCGATGAGCCCACCGGCAACCTGGATAGCCGCACCGGCGAAGACATCCTGAACCTGATTCGCGACATCAGCCTGTCGCTGGGAATGACGGTAGTGATGGTGACGCACGAGCGCGCATTGGCGGAGCGATTCGCGCAGCGCCTCATATTTCTGGCCGACGGCAAGCTGGTCAACGAGGAGGTGCGGGCGTGAAGAGCTACGATCTGTTGGAACTTGCCGTCCGCAATTTACGCCAGTCCAAATTGCGCAATGGGCTGACCACGGTGGGAATCTCAGTCGGAGTGGCTTCGCTGGTCGCTATGCTTTCGCTCGGCGTCGGCCTGCAGCAAATGGCGACGCGCCGGTTGGCGGGATCGGGCTTGTTCGATACGGTATTTGTCACCTCGCGCCAGGACTTTCGCGGATTCGACCGCGAGGACGATGCCAAGGTGCCGAATCCCGAGAAGGCGCCCGTACTCGATGAAGCGGCGCGGGTGAAAATTACGCAGCTTCCGAATGTTACGGAAGTCGAGCCTGAGATTCGCGTAATGGGCGAAATCGTCGCGGGCGGCGAAACGCACTTCGGTTTCGTGACCGGCCTTCCGATGTCAGCGCACGAGAACGAGGCCTTCGACAACATGAAGGGTCAGTTCTTCTCCGGTGCCGACGCCGACGAGGCAATCCTACTGACTGATTTTGCCAAGGAATTGAACCCCCAGGACCCATCAGCCCTTGTGGGGCAGGAAATCACGTTGCGGTATGGTGAGCGCCAAGCACTGGCGCAGGATTCCTCAGACAGGCCGGAACTCTCCGGAGGCAGCAATTCGAGTGGAACAGGCGGCAGCGCCGACTTCGGCTTCTCGGTGGTTCGTAGGCTGCAGAAGCTTCGCGTTGTCGGCCTGGTCGACCAGGAGCCTTACGGCGGAATGCGGACCGTGTCGCGCGGCCGAATCTTTCTTCCCGTGCATACCACTGAGCGGCTGAATATGGCGCAGTTCACGGACATGCGCAGCTCGTTGCGCGGCGCCAGCGGAAAGACCTACATGACGCTGACCGTGCGCGTGAAAGATCCGGGCAAGGTGGCCGCTGTACAGGACGCCGTTAACCAAATGGGCTTCCGTACGTTTTCAGTTCTCGACGCCACCAAGAGCCTGCGGCGCTTCTTTACCGTCCTTGATCTGTTCCTCGGGATCTTCGGCTCGCTCGCGCTGGCGGTCGCAACCCTTGCCATTATCAATACGCTGGTGATGGCTGTGCTGGAACGCCGCCGCGAGATTGGCGTGATGAAAGCCATCGGTGCCAGCGATCAGGACGTCAAGATGCTGTTCTTTACCGAAGCGGGAGCCATGGGCTTCTTGGGGGGGCTGCTGGGTATTGCGCTCGGCTTCGCCATCGGGAAGGCCATCAACGTGGGCACCGGCATCTATCTCCACAAGCGCCAATTGCCGGCTGAGGCGGTTTGGATCATGCCCTTGTGGCTGGTAGGCGCAGCGATTGCCTTCTCCATCATTGTCAGCCTGCTGGCCGGTTTGTATCCTGCAAGCCGCGCTGCCAGGCTCGATCCAGTGCAAACCCTGAAATACGAATGACCAGAGCCAGGCCCACTTTCCTATCTCTTGTAGCTCGTATTGCCATCTGTCTCCTGGCGCTGGCATCGGCTGCGCATGCCCAGGGCCGCGCAGAGTGCGCGGTTATCAGGTCGTCCATTCTGGCGCGTTCGGTGCGATATTGCGCTTTCTTACCACCCAGCTTCGACGTGGATAAGTCGCGGCAGTATCCCGCGCTCTACTACCTGCACGGCCTGGGTGACAATGAACAGTCGCTGCTCAACTCCGGCGGGTGGGACCTGATTGAAGAGTTGCGCCGGCAGGGCAAGATCGGCGACTTCGTTGTACTTGCACCCGGTGGTGGCCACATGTTTTTCATGAACTCGGCGGATGGCAAGATCCGCTACGACGACTTCCTGACCCAAGAATTCATACCGCAGATGGAAAAGAAGTACCGCGTAGATGCCACACGCGCGAGGCGCGGCGTCACTGGCGTTTCGATGGGTGGCTTTGGCGCGCTGCGTCTCGCTTTCAAATATCCGCAACGGTTCGCAGCGGTGAGCGCCCAGATGCCGGCACTGATGGCGGAGATTCCCGCGAATTTCGCCACCGGCGGACCCGGTTCGCCCGCGTCCTTGCTCAGCGATGTATTCGGCGATCCCGTCGATCGTGCCTACCTCGAACGCAACAGCGTTTTTCATTTCGCCAAGGCAACCCCTGCTGCGGAACTGAAGCGCGTGGCAATCTACTTCGATGTGGGCAACAATGATGACTACGGATTCGAACAGGGAGCGGAGAAGCTGCACCAGCTTCTCGACTCGCGCGGCATTCCCAACGAGTTTCACGTTTATCCCGGCCGCCACGATCCCCAGTTCGCGGTTCGTCATTTCGGCGAAGTGCTGCAATTTCAATGGAAGACGATCGGCAAATAGTCGCTATGCTCACCCGGAAACCGGTCTAGGGAACATCCATAGCAGTTGGCGTTGCACTCAGGCGATCAATCGCCAGGGCGAGCCCGAAGTAGAAGAAGAAGATCATGGCGATCGATTCTTCGCCCAGATTGTAGTGGAGAAGGGAAGTCAGGCTGAAGGCGAGAAGTCCGGCCAATGCCCCGACCGTGACCCCGCACGCAAATCGACTCTGCGTCCGCAAGCGACGAATGAGGCGCAACAGGAACACGAGATAGGCGCCGCAGAACCATAACCAAGCCAGAAGGGCGGGGATGCCTCGCTCCACTGCGATCTGAAGATACGTGGAATGGAAGTGGCTGACCACGTTGTACTGGATGAATCCTCGAATGTTCCATTCGCGATAGTGCAGTCGCACGGTTTCCATGCCTACGCCGAACCACGGGTGCTCGTGCACCAGGCGGAGCCCATCCTCCCACATCAAAACGCGGAAGTGAGTGCCGATATCGGATCGATCCACCCACTCGAGCCGCCGCGTGTGTTGGATCCAATACGTCGCACTCGCAAGAATTAACAGAAGGGTTGCGATCGCCGCTATGCGCGTCCTCCGCCTGGCGAGGAGCAACAGAGACGCAAAGCATCCCAGGACCAGCCCACCCATATCGGCCCGGGTGGCTGTGGCGAAGAGGGCGGCAGTGATGCCGATAAACACCACAGCGATCAACACTGTCCACGATGCTTTTCTGCGTCCCGTGCTGAGGAGCATCGCCCACGCCATGCAACCAACCTGCATCAGCATTTCGGCAAACACCACGCGGTGTCCCAGAGTGCCTTTAGCCCGAATCGGCTTGCCCCTTTCGAGCTTCATCGAGGGAGTGCCGAGGCCGGATTGCAAGAAATCTCCAGGTGTCGCGGTAATTGCGACCGCGTCCAACCCCAGTCCGCGCATCAGTCGCACCGTAACCCTCGCAGTGGGCGGAGTCCGCTCAACTGCGCGCGCCAATTGCTCCGGGGTGTGCACCGGGAGTCCATCGAATGAGGTAATGACGTCGCTTGGCTCGAAGCCCGCCGCAGCCAGGCGCGATCCGGCTGGAAACTTCGCCAGCCGCACTCCGACGCCATAGCTGTACTGCCATCCCGTGAACACTGCCGCTCCGAATCCGGAGAGAATGAGCAGCATCACCAACCAACGGAGTTGCGAGAGCCGCTTCAGGTTTTGCGCGACCACTATACCTACCAAAAAGAGGCAGACGAACTTCATGCGGTCCCAGCTCAAGTAAGCGTCGGGCGACAGTGCGGTGGAGATCGCGCTCAATATGACGTAGGCCAGCAGAGGGGCAGCAAGAGGCTGCCGGTAAGGCCGCACGCGCTGGATTGCAAGCTTCAACAACCAAAGAACAAATGCAATTTTCCACGCTCTCTCTGCTCCCTTAATGGAGTGCGGCAGGGTGACGGCGAACAGCAGCAGGAACGCGAAAATAGTGTTATCGAGGAGGTGCGTCCATCGCGAACGGATGCCGTCAGGTGGGATCATGGATTCGGCGCCGGTGCTGCCTGGCTGCAGTGCTTCAGGACTGGACGTTCGCTCTTCAGAAACCATTGAAAGAGTCTTGCTGTTCTTATCTTACCCGCAAATCTGAAAGTCCCGGCAACCGGGTAGGACCGCAAGCCAACGTCGCGCCCCGTCTTCATGTTGCACAATCCCAACTTGAATAGGCAGGAGGGCCGTTACGCGCGTACGAACTTCCGCAACTTGCAGATTTATTTCTGAAGTACCACAATGACCTCACCGCAATACCGGCGCAGCGGTGGAAAGCGCAGTATCTGTTTGTCCAGCGTTTTAACCAGCCGCCAGAAGGGGCGAGGTTCAAGAGCTGCGTACCATTCGGCGGGAGGTAGTTTTGCCAGCCGCTTGAGCATGTAGAGCAGATGGCGCTTTTCCAGCCGCACCTCGCGGAACTCGCGGCAGAATTCACGGATGCCTTGTTCGGTGAGATGCGCATCCCCGGCTTCCGACTCCACAGATGTGAGCCGTCGCGTCAGGTTGATAATCGGGTTGTCCCACAAGGTTTCGTGAAAAAGCGCCCTGCCCCCAGGCTTCAAGATCCGGAAGAGATGGTTTCCGGCGCGGGGATACTTGATTACGTGATGGAGCACGCCGAAACCAAGAACGAGGTCGAAGAAGTTGTCTGCGTACGTCAGTTCTTCTGCATCCATGGCTTCGAATCGGGCCGGGAGCCCGTACCGTTGCGCTGCCTGGTTCGCCGTCTCGATGGCTACTTGAGAAAGGTCGAATCCCCACACCTGCGCCCCGCGTTGGCTTAGGTACATCCCCAGTGCCCCATAACCACACCCGTAGTCCAGGATGCGAAGGCCGCCCACATCTCCGACGTCGTCCAGCATCTCCCGTCGTGCGTCACCCCACCAGTTCCAACCACCCTCACAAAAGGGGGTGAGCTGATTTTTCTCGAATACCATTCGGAAATCATCGGCCGAGTATGGGAACGCGCCATGGGTGTTGGTGCGATAGACGGCGTCGTGCCACGCCTGCTCTGCTTCTTTGACGCCGTCGGTTTTCTTTACTCCGCGTGTGGTGCTCATCGCGCAAGATGACTCGTCTATACCGTACACCACGGACACCAGCGCAATGAAAAAGCGGCAGTCGTACAGCGCAACACCGATCAGCTTCAGTAACGGGAATCGATCTTGTTTTGAAAACCCTGCCCGGCGATGAACCTGCCTCAAGCGATGCGCCACGTCAGTGCCATGACACTCTCGTGGGGTTGAGAATCATGTTTAGTAACCAAGAACTTGCATGGAGTAAGGTTGAGAAATCCACCGCAAGGGGGTGTAAACTTGTATTAGTAAATTTCGACGACCAGTCATCCCGCGCCCCATGTCGGATTTCATTTTCGGGCTCTCTAATGGCGGCTTCTTGAACGTTTTCAGGCTGTCTTCAACCACCAGGCCCGTTTAAGAACTTCAAGTCAGGATTTAGTTAACACCGTGTTTGATCGACGTTCAAAGCTCCTTAGCACCGTAACCCTGCTGCAAGACTTGGCGGTGAGTTGCATAGCATTTGCTGTTGCCCATGCGCTGCGCGGTTTCCTGGTCCAATTTGAATTCTTCAGCCAGTTCCTGACGGGTGTCGAACTCTACCCCCTGTCTCATTACTTCCCGCTCATTCTAGTTTTCCTGCTCGCATGGGGAGTTGTGGGCTATTCCTCCCGGTTTTATCGCGACTTGGAGATGTCGAACCCGATCCAGCTCGTCCTGAACCTCTTAAACCAGCTTGCCATTGTGCTGGTCATCATCTACGCCGGCCTGTATCTCTTCCGCCAAACCGACATCAGTCGCACCTATGTGATGCTGGTTGGCGTAGTGGATTTTATACTTCTGCTGGTCGGGAGGGCGGTTTCCTATAACGGCATCGCATGGGTGAGAGAGCGCCTGGGCCGTTATCACTACTTCCTGATCGTAGGGAGCGGTTCCCGAGCCCACGAAATGGCGACCCTCATTGAAGAGAGCCGCGGCATGGGACTCCGCCTGGTAGGCTTTGTGGACCCGAACAGCGAAGGCTCCATCCTGGGCGACAAATTCGGGCGCTTCGAGGTATTTCCGCTCAGTGCCGTCAAACAGGTTCTTCGGGACAAAGTCATCGACGAGGTGGTGTTCGCCGTCAGCATGCAGGAGCTTGCCCGCCTGGAGCCGCTCATGCAGCACTGCGCCAACGTCGGTGTGAACACCCGGGTTCAATTGGAGTTCCTGCCGACGGCTTATTCGCGCATCTACTTGGAGAATTTTCGCGACGTCCAGTTGCTCAGTCTGTCCAGCGCTCCTGAAAGTGAGCTGCTGCTTTTTCTCAAACGTGTTCTGGACGTGGCGGTTTCGGTGGGCTCGCTGGTGCTGCTGTTTCCGCTAATGCTCGCAATTGCCGCCGCGATCCGTATCACGTCGCCCGGCGAGGTCCTCTTTCGGCAGACGCGCTGCGGCTTGGGTGGACGGCACTTTACGCTCTATAAGTTTCGCTCCATGGTGAACAATGCGGAACAATTACGCGCGGAATTGCACCAACTCAATGAGCTGGACGGACCCGCGTTCAAGATCAGCGACGACCCCCGTATTACACCCGTGGGACGGCTCTTGCGCCGCTTTAGCATCGATGAGCTGCCGCAACTATGGAACATCCTGCGCGGTGACATGTCGTTTGTCGGTCCGCGTCCAGCTATTCCCGACGAAGTGGAAAAGTACGAGCCCTGGCAGAGCCGCCGCCTGCGCATGCGCCCGGGACTCACCTGTATCTGGGTGATCGAAGGTCGCAGCAACATCGAATTTCACCGCTGGATCCAACTCGACCTTGCCTATATTGATAACTGGTCGTTGTGGCTGGATTGCAAGATTTTCTTCCGCACCATTCCCATCGTCATTTCAGGCCGGGGTGCATACTAGGGCTGATGGTCTCAGTCCTTATCGTCACCTGGAATTCAGCCCAGTACCTCGAGCAATGCTTCTCCTCTCTGGAGGGCCAAGAGTATCGCGAGCTTGAGGTTGTAGTCGTCGAGAATGCATCGACCGATGGTACCCGCGAGCTCTTGCGGCCGCGCGAATCGCAATGGCAGGTGATCTATAACGACAGGAACCTGGGCTTTGCTGCGGGGCAGAACCAGGCCATGCGTGCGGCAAAAGGCGAGTGGCTGCTATGCCTCAATCCCGACGTGATACTGGCTCCTGACTTTGTGGGCCGTCTGGTGGAGGCCGGTTGCGCGCATCCCGAGGCCGGCTCGACCTGCGGCAAGCTGCTGCGCTGGAATCCCATCGCCGAGCCACACCGGACCCGGATCATCGACTCGACGGGCATCTACTTCACCCGTAATATGCGTCATCTCGATCGCGGCGCCGAAGAGGTCGACAACGGCCAATACGATCGCGCTCAATATGTCTTCGGTGCAACCGGAGCAGCGGCCATGTTTCGCCGTTCGTTGGTCGAAGCGGTGTCCGTGGATGGCGAATTCTTCGACGAAGATTTCTTTTCCTACAGGGAAGATGCCGACCTGGCCTGGCGGGCGCAGGTCATGGGATGGAAATGCCTGTACGTTCCTTCGGCAATCGCCTGGCATGTGCGGCGCGTTACACCCGAACGGCGCGAGCAGCTGCCGCTGCTCATCAACTGGCACTCGGTGAAAAATCGCTTCCTGATGCGCGGCAAGAACGCTTCAGGGTGGTTATGCTGGCGTTTGTTCTCGCCCGTGGCATGGCGCGACCTGATGATTCTCGCTTATGCCCTGGTACGCGATCGCCGGTTGCTGTCCGCGCTGGCCTACCCGTTGCGAAAGCTCGGCAGCATTCGCCGCAAGCGGGCCTACATCCAGTCCCTGCGAAAGGTTTCTGACCGCGACCTGGTGTGGTGGTTTAGCGATACGCCCCGTGCCATTGACGAGGGCGGACCGAGTTTTATGGGTACCTTTCGTCCCGCGGTTTCGCTTCCCGGAAAGTCCGCCGTCTCCGAGGACCGCCCTTGAAGATTGCGATCGTCGGTACCCGGGGCATTCCCAATCGCTATGGCGGCTTCGAACAGTTCGCCGAAAAAGTCAGTTCGGCCTTTGCGGACCGCGGGCACCAGGTCACCGTCTATTGCCGCAGGCCATTCACCTCGCCTGACGACGTGTACGACAAGCGGGTCACGCGTGTCATCCTGCCCAGTATCCACCAGAAGCATCTCGACACTTGGTCGAGCGGCTTGATCTCCACTGCGCACGTCGCCTTCAGCGGTAACGACGTTGTGCTGCTTTGCAACGTAGCCAACAGTCCTTTTGCGTGGTTCCCGCGAGTATTCGGGAAGCCGGTGGTGCTGAACGTCGATGGACTCGACCGTTGTCGTGAAAAGTGGAACACTCTCGGTCAGGTTGCGCTACATGCCTGCGAGTGGCTGTCGGTGTTCACGCCTACCCGCGTGGTGACCGACGCCAAGCCGATCCAGAATTACTTCCGCAGCCGTTATGGTAAGGACTCGGAGTTGATCGGATACGGCTCCGACATTCCGCCTGGAGACCACAGGCTGGACGGATCCGATCTGCAACCCGGCCGCTATGTGTTGTACGTCAGCCGTCTGGAGCCAGAGAACAATCCCGAGCTGGTGCTTGCCGCTTGGCGCGAGGTACATAGCGACTGGCCGTTGGTGATGCTGGGCGACAACCGGTACGATGGCGCCTACGTCGAGCGCCTCAAGCAAATGGCCGACGGACGTGTCCGGTTTCCCGGTGCGATCTACGGCGAAGGCTACTGGGCGCTACAGAAGCATGCTGGCATTTTTGTTTTTGCCTGCGAAATTGGCGGGGTGCATCCTGCCCTCATCGAGGCCATGGCGTCAGAGAATCCGGTGCTGTACCTCGATTCACCTGAAAACAACGAAACCGCCGGCGACGCTGCTATTCGGTTTAGTAAATCGCCCGGCGATTTGTCGCAGAAATTGCAGGAACTGCTGGACGATCCTGAGGCGCGGCGGCAATGGGCGGAACGCGCAGCCGAACACGCCCGACGGCTCTATCGCTGGGACGCGGTTGCCGAAAACTACGAGAAGCTGTTTGAAGAAGTGTTGCGGCGCCCATGATCCTACGCGGTCCGTTTGTCTTTCGCTTGCTGGCCTAGGCCGATCGCCCACATCGCCACGCGCGCATAGCTACCCACCGCTACCCACGCCGGCACATTCTTGGATATAGCTCCGAATACGCAGGCGAGTATGCGAACCCCCATTCCTGCAAATATGCCCAGCCGCAGGAGCAGAACCTTTGCGCCGGAAAAGTGCTTTCTTGCATAGCGCAACATGTTCACGTACCAGAACATCTGCTTGTCGGCGAATGCCAACTGTCCCACGCTGTGGGCCCCGCTGTGACGAAAGCGTGCATCCGGACAGTACACGATCTTGGCGCCTTGTTGCAGCAACCGCTGGCAAAAGTCCACGTCCTCGAACCAAACGGGATAGAATGCCGGATCCATGCCTTGTACCGCATCCCAAGCCTTGCGCGTTACGGCAAGACATGCACCGGCGGGTTGCTCGATCGGTTGTGACTTCGAATAATCGGCATCCAGGCAGCGATAACGCCGGTTCACCGGGTTTCGGGGACACACCTGGTTCGCCAGCAGCACCTCGAACAGGAGACTGGTGAGGGTCGGAATTCGGCGGAAGGCAAAGCCCCTCGCTGGTTGCCCGTTACTTTCCAGCAGAGCCCCACCAGCGGCGCTCGCGACCGATGCTGTCATGCACAGTACTATGGCGTCGATGGCTCCCGCTTCAGCCACCGCGTCGGGATTGAGGATCAGCAGCACGTCACCGCTGGCGGCCCGCACTCCCTGGTTCACTCCCGCGGCAAATCCAATGTTTCGCGAGATCGTGAGCAACTGTAGAGGTATTTGCTCTGCCAGAGTCCTCACGCGTGCGACAGTGTCATCCTGTGACGCGTTGTCGACCACGATGATCTCGCAGTCCTGAGTGGCCAAAGCGCGCACGCACGGCTGAATTTGCGCGCCGGAGTTGTACGTCACGAGTATGACCGAGCATCGGGGCATAATCAGGAATCACGGATTATAATCTTCCTTCGCATTATCATCAGTCACCGCGGCGCATAAATACGCGCCCTCCTTGAGGCCTCGTTTGCAAATTGTCGAAACTTCCCTCCCGGGTGTGCTGTTGATCAAGCCGCGCGTCTTCCAAGACCCACGCGGATTTTTCATGGAGACCTATCGCGCGGACTCTCTGGCTGCGGCCGGTGTCCATGATTCCTTCGTGCAAGACAATCACTCCCGTTCGTCGCGCGGCGTCTTACGCGGTCTGCATTACCAACTCCGCCACCCTCAGGCCAAGTTGTGTCGCGTTACCCAGGGCGAAGTTCTGGACATTGCAGTGGATATTCGAGTTGGCTCACCGACGTTCGGTAGATGGGTAACTGCTTTGCTCTCGGATGAAAATCACCACGCCTTGTACCTCCCCAAGGGTTTCGCGCATGGTTTTGTGGTTCGCTCTGAGAGCGCCGACTTTCTGTACAAGTGCAGCGACTATTACGACGCCGCGGATGACTGCGGTGTGCTGTGGAACGACCCCGCGCTGGGCATCGAGTGGGATACACCCTCGCCGATCCTGTCGGTCAAGGACCAGGGTCATCTACCGCTCGCTCAGATTCTGCCCGAGCGGCTGCCGGTGTACCGGCCATGAGGTTGCGCATTGTTGTCACCGGGGCCACCGGGCAGATAGGATGGCAGGCCCAACGCGCGCTGGCTCCGCTTGGCGAAGTCATAGCGTGCACGCGTACTGAGTTGGATCTGAGTGATCCAGAAAATGCTGCCCGGTCGGTGCGCGACTTGGCGCCCGACATCGTGGTTAACGCCGCGGCTTACACCGCGGTGGATAAGGCGGAGAGCGAACCTGAGTTGGCGCAAACCGTCAACGCGACTGCGGTCGGACGCATCGCAGAAGAGTTGGGCCGCTCCGGCAGCTTGTTGATTCATTACTCCACTGACTACGTATTTGACGGCTCGAAGCTCGGCCCCTATGAGGAAACCGATCCCACGAGTCCGCTGAACGTGTATGGACGGACCAAGCTGGCAGGAGAAAAGCTCATTGCCGCCAGCGGCTGCGTGTACCTGATTCTACGAACCACCTGGGTCTATGACATCCGCGGCAAGAATTTTCTACGCACGGCGTTGCGTCTGGCGCGTGAGAGGGAAGAGCTACGCATGGTCGGAGACCAACACGGCAGTCCAACCTGGGCCCGTACCATCGCCGAGAGCACCGCTCTAATCGTTACCCAGCGCGTGCGCGAGCGCTCTGCGTCGGAATGGGGACCAAGCGGCATCTTTCACCTTACCGCCGCCGGCCAGACGACCTGGGCTGGCTTCGCTGAACAGATTCTCGAGGATTACGAATCGCTCGCTTCGTGGCCCGCCGACACTGGAGAGTTTGGCTTGCCGCTGATGGCTAAGCGAGTAGTCGCCATAACCAGCGACCAGTACAAAGTCCCGGCGCGGCGACCGCGCAATTCCGTGCTCTCCAACGCCCATTTGCTATCGGCCTTCGGCTTGGAGCTGCCGGAATGGCGCGTTCAGTTACGTCTTGCCCTTCAGGATGCGATTCGTTGATCGTTCGCACCGCCCGGAATAGTCAACGAGAAAAGGGACGGACCTCTGGCCCGTCCCACTTACTTTTACCACGAGAAATTACTACTGCTCCAACACGTGCGTGGCGCTGTCACCCTTAAACGTCATTTCATTCAGGACGCGCTCATTCTTGGCGTTCTCGGTGTAACGCTGCTCCGTCCTCTTGGCCTTTTCGGTCAGAGGAACCAGATTGCACTTCGACTTGGCTTCAGCCTTGCCGTGGATCTGCTTGAAAATCATGATGTGAGTGGTGCCCTGCATTTCGTGTAATACGTTGTAGTCGCCGGCCGGGAGCAAGCTTCCGCCGACTACGGTGGGGGCTGTAAAGGTGATCTCCTGCTTGGGAGCGATGCCCATCGGGTTGTCCTTCGCCGCCAGCAGCGTGGTGGCGCCGAGCACCAGAATGGCCGCGGCAAGCATGGCGAACATACGTTTCTGCGATTGCATAGAACCTCCATAAATCCCGCGGTTTTGCGGGCTAACATAAGTCCACAATCAGTCTAGAGCGGCTGGCCCAAAGGTGGCGGTGAGGTACGTCACAGCAAGCTGTGAGAGTGAACCAAATGTTTCAGTTGAGAGTGCTCGCGCAAACTGATCCGTCAATCCGACGGCTCGGGTGCCGGAGACAAATCGACTGCAGCGATTTCGCGCAATTCATTCTGGATTCGCTCCGCCATCCGTTGGAAGTTGCGACGTCCCATCGGTTCCAGCAGATGGCCCGCCATGAGGGCCAGCATTCCGTTGAGCGAAAATTCGCCTCGCCAACTCACGGCGGCTCCGTTGTCAGAAGGAGCAATATCAAACTGCAGATTCAAATTAAGTTGGCTTCCGGCCACGATCCCCTGCCCGCGGTATTCGACGCGGCTGGGTAGCGCCGCCTCACACAACTCCATCGCCAGGTTCGCATAACCATTGATTTGCCCGACGGCGATCGCGATTCGCACTGTGAAATGGGTCGCATCCTCTGCCAACATGCTTTCGAAATCCGGCAAGAGCGGAGCGAAGCGTTGCGGGTCTGACAACAGATCGAATACTACTTCCGCGCTGCGGCTGGCAAGAAACATCCCGGAATGGTTCATGGTGGAGGGCGACTTAGTCAATTCGCGCGATCGCTGCCAGCACGTATCGTAACAAACCCTTTGCCGGCCTGGCCGATCCGTGCAACTTCAGCCCCCGATCGCAAGTCGCGTATAGTGTGCAAGGATAAGAGCAGTCCTACGCAGTGCCAGGCAGAAACTCGTCATTGGCATTTGCTGTGCGAATTGAATGAGCGAACCCATAGAAGTCACACCGCAAGAATTTCGCGCCGCTCTGGGACGATTCTGCTCTGGAGTGACAGTGATCACCGTCGAGACTACGGAAGGTCACGTGCACGGCATGACGGCGAGCTCGTTCTGTTCTGTGTCGTTGAAACCTCCACTGGTGCTGGTGTGCATCGACCACCTGGCCGAGACCTATCTGCATCTGCGCGAGCGCGGACGCTTTGGTGTGAGCGTCCTCAACGAAGAGCAGGAGGCACTGTCAGAGTTTTTCGCCGATCCTGAGCGCAACCCTGACGCCGCTCGCCGCCTTGGCATACATTACAACCAGATGAAAAGTGGAATCCAGGTACTGGCTCATGCCCTGGCCAATCTCGATTGCAGTGTCGTGCAGGCCCACGTTGCCGGTGATCACACCATCTTTGTCGGTGAAGTAAAAGAAGTTAGTGTCTTCGAAGGCTTGCCTCTGCTGTACTTTCGCGGGCGCTATGGCGGCTGCCAAATCCGCCAGGAACAATAGCGCCCACGGCACCTCCGTCACCTCACCAAGATGCAGGAGGCCGCATCTTGCGCTATCCTTCGAAAATGTAAGTCGCGAGAGCCGCTCGCGGCCAGAGCCGAACTTCCGTGTCCATTGAGGCCATAAAACGGCAGTTACCAGAGGATGCGTCCTCAGCTGATTTCATCGCATTCTTACATGACGTGACTGCTGGTCAGCACGTCTCGCGCGAGACAGCAATTCAGCTGATGAGTAGCGACGATGCCGTCCAGCCCGAGTTGCTGGCGACTGCTTATAACTTGAAGGAGCAATATCGTCCCGGCATCATCACCTACTCGCGAAAGGTTTTCATACCGCTGACTAATCTCTGCCGCGATTACTGCGCCTACTGCACCTATCGGCGGGATCCCGGCCAGCCGGGGGCGCACACTATGTCGCCCGAACAGGTATTGGAGGTCGCCCTGCAGGGTGAGAAACTCAGCTGCACCGAAGCGCTCTTCTCCCTCGGCGATAAGCCGGAGGCGGAATTTCCGGAAATGCGCGACTTGCTGCGCAAACGCGGCTACCGCAGCACGCTGCATTATCTCGAAGCCATGTGCGACTTGGTGCTCCGCGAAACCTCGCTCTTACCCCACTCCAATCCCGGACTCATGAGCGCCAACTGGATCGAGCGCCTGCGTTTCAGCAATCCTAGCCTTGGCCTCATGCTGGAGAGCACCAGTGCCCGCCTGCTGCAGAAAGGAAGTGCACATTGGAACGCCCCAGACAAGGTTCCTTCTTTGCGGCTAAAGACCATAGAGGACGCCGGTAAGCTCGGAGTGCCGTTCACCACCGGCATTCTGATTGGCATTGGAGAGACGCTCGAAGAGAGGGTCGATGCGCTGCTCGCCATCCGGCGCCTTCACCAGGAATACGGACACATCCAGGAAGTCATCATCCAGAACTTCCGCGCCAAGCCCGATATTCCGATGGCCAATTCACCGGAACCCGATACCCGCGACCACCTGCGCACGATTGCCGCAGCGCGCCTCCTGTTGCGCGACATGAATATTCAGGCGCCGCCCAATCTCACCGAAGACCACTACGAGCAGTTGCTGCAGGGTGGGATCGACGATTGGGGAGGAGTCTCGCCGCTGACTCCGGACTACATCAATCCCGAGGCGCCGTGGCCCCACTTGCTTGACCTGAAGCGCCGCACTGAGGCTGCGGGGCAACAGCTACGCCAGCGTCTGCCGGTCTATCCCGAATTCGTTTCTGGCGTGATCGATCGCGGAGGGCTGCTGGCCGGACGTCTGCTGGCGGCGTCCGACGATCACGGCTATGCGAGGGCTGCCTAGATGATCGTCGTCCTGACCGGTGGAACAGGAGGAGCCAAACTCGTTCAGGGGTTACAGCGCTCCGTCGCTCCCGAGAACCTCACCGTCATCGTCAACACCGGTGACGACATCGAATGGTGGGGGCTGCACGTTTCACCCGACGTTGACTCGATCCTCTACGCTCTGGCCGGCCAGCTCAGTGTCGAGCGCGGATGGGGCATCGATAACGATAGTTTCCGCTGTCTTGAACGTATGGCGCATCTCGGTCAACCTACTTGGTTCAGCCTCGGAGATCTGGATCTCGCCACACATCTCGCCCGCACTAGTCTGTTGCGCGCCGGAAAGCCGTTGAGTACCGCAACGGCCGAGCTGGCGAAACGGCTCGGAATCCACGCCACCGTGCTGCCCATGTCCGACGACCGGGTCTCGACCTTGATCGATACGTCGAATGGCACCTTAAATTTCCAGGAATACTTCGTGCGGGAGCGTCACCAGATCGACGTCCGCGCCGTGCGTTTCGAAGGCGCTGAACGCGCGCATCCTGCAGCCGGTGTGCTCGAGAGTATTGCATCGGCGGAGGCCATCATCCTGGCCCCGAGTAATCCTGTAACCAGTATCGGACCAATTCTTGCAGTGCCCGGAGTACGCGAAGCATTACAACATACAGCGGCTCCAGTGGCCGCCGTCAGTCCGATCGTCGGTGGCGACGCCGTTTCAGGGCCCGCCGGCGTATTGATGAAGCGCAAAGGCTGGCCCAGCACCATCGCCGGAGTGGCACAGGCGTATGAAGATTTTCTCGACTTGCTAGTGGTTGACCTCGAAGATCACGCCGACGCCGATCACCTGCGCGAAGGCGGATTGCGTGTTGTCTGCACTAACACCATCATGAAATCGCTGGAAGACCGTCTGGAACTGGCTGAGTTTACCCTCAACGCTGCCCTGCAGGCCCGGGGAGCAAAAAGCTAATCCATGCGGGGGGCCCTCCTGATTCCCGTGAAGAGCATTGCCGCTGCCAAGCAGCGGCTGGGCCAAGCCCTGGATCAGGTGCACCGTTCGCAGTTCGCGGAAGCCATGCTGCGCGACGTGATGATCGCCGCCTCGGGCGTGAAGGACCGGCTAGACACCTTTCTCGTCACTGCAGACCCGCAAGCCAAAACCATGGCGGCCGAGTTCGATTTCGGAGTGATTGAAGACACTCGCAACGAAAGTGAAACAGTGGCCATCGAGATAGCGACCGACTGGTGCGTGCGTCATCACTACGACGTCAGCGTTGTCGTGCCGGGCGATATTCCGCTGATTACTGGCGCCGAGCTTAATCGGGTTCTCGATTCGGCTCCTGAAGAAGGCGCGGTATTGGTGCCAGCCTACGATAGGCGTGGCAGCAACTGCATCCTGCGGCGTCCGGCCTGCATCATCCCCCTACGTTTCGGCAACGACAGCTTCCTGCCTCATTGCGAGGCGATGAAACAGACTGGCAAGCAACTCGTCATCTTGGAGATGCCTGGAATCGGGCTCGACGTCGACAATCCGCACGAACTGGAGCTGCTGATGCAGAGCGCGGGCAATACCCATGCCCAGCGCCTGCTGCGCTCTTGGGGCATCGGATCACAAGCCGCGGCAGCCTGGGAAGCGGTCGGCTGATGCCATCGCGAACCTCTCCGGAATCTACTGGCACCTCGGAGCTGCGCGCCATCCCGGTTTGGGGAATCGGCGAGGTCCGGGCAGGCGACTCCATCGCGGACCTTATCATCGCCGCACTGGCCGTCGGGGGATACCGCCTGCATGTTGGCGATATCGTCGTAGTGAAGCACAAGATCGTCTCCAAGGCGGAAGGCCGTACGGTCCAGCTCTCGACGGTGAGGCCGTCGGCAGCGGCTAAGCGCTTCGCCACGAAGAACGGCGCAGACGCCCGTATCGTCGAACTGGCCTTGCGCGAGGCCAAACGCGTAGTTCGCCGGCAGCATGTGCTCATCACCGAAACCTCGCACGGACTAGTCTGCGCCAATAGCGGCATCGATGTTTCCAACGTGGATGGCGGCATGACCGCCGTGCTGTTGCCGCTCGATCCAGATCGTTCGGCCGGACGCATCCATCGGCAAATCAAGAAGCGCACCACGTTGCACATTCCAGTGATCATCGCCGACAGCTTTGGCCGCGCCTGGCGCGAGGGATTGAACGAGGCGGCTATCGGCGTTGCCGGTATGAAACCGTTGCACGACTATCGCGGCCAGGTCGATGCCTACGGCTACAAAATGCACTCCACAGAGGAGTGTGTTGCCGACGAACTGGCTTGCGCGGCTGGCCTGGTCTGCGGAAAAAATACCCTCGTTCCGGCTTGTATAATTCGTGGTTATCGCTATCTTCGCGGGAACGGCAGCGCGCGGCAGATCGTCCGTCCCGCGGCCAGAGATTTGTTCCGGTGAGCATTTTGGCTGGCCGGATGACACCAAAGACCAAGCGCGGCGTCTGTGACCGCGCACCTCGGAAAGCAGGGAAGCGATGCAAGCCTTAAGCTGGTGTAATCCGCAGACGCTGCAACATAGCTCGTGGAGTGAAGTGTCCCCGCGGGTTTCGCCCACCGTCCGACGGGCACTGGAGAAAGTCCTCGCCTCCCTGGACGGTAGCGTGCTCAGCCGCCACGAGTGCATGCAACTCGCAAGCTGCACCAAGGACGACCTGTTCGGCCTAGTGGTCGCTGCCAACGAAATCCGGCAGCGGCTGGTTGGCGAAGTGATCAGCTACGTCGTTACCCGCAACATCAATTTCACCAATGTCTGCTTTGTGGGATGCAAATTCTGCGCCTTCAGCGTAAGCCCACACGACCAGACCGCCTATTTCTTGAAGCCTGAAGAAGTAGCTCACAAGGCGCTTGAGGCCGAGTCATGGGGCGCGACTGAGGTCTGCATTCAGGGCGGACTGCCTCGGAATCTCCCGCCCTTCTATTACCGCGATATTTTGCGGGCGGTGAAGACAGTCACCCCGAACATGCACACCCATGCGTTCTCGCCCATGGAGATGGTGTACGGCATCGAGCTCACCGGGATGCCTGTTCGCGAATACCTTCTGATGTTGAAAGCAAACGGCCTCGACACGCTCCCCGGGACAGCGGCCGAAATCCTCGATGACTCGGTCCGCCTCGTGCTCTCGCGCAACAAACTGACCACTGCGCAATGGTGCGAGATCATCGAAACCGCCCATGAATGCGGCATCCGCAGCACCTCGACCATGATGTATGGGCACCGCGAGACGCCTGAACACTGGGTCAACCAGATGCTTCTGCTGCGCAGCATGCAAGCGCGCACCGGAGGCTTCACGGAGTTTGTGCCGCTGGGTTTCATCCACGACAACACGCTGCTGTTCGAGCAGGGACTCGCCCGCCCCGGTGGAACCCTGGAAGAGCACATGAAGGTTCACGCCCTGGCTCGCGTTTTGCTGGCTGGGTCGATCAACCACATCCAGGTTTCCTGGGTGAAGCTGGGCCGCGAGGTCTCGCAGCTGGCGATGCTGGCGGGGGCCGACGATTACGGCGGAACGCTGTTTGAAGAGAACATCTCCCGCCTTGCTGGTGCGACTGCGGGCCAGTATGTCTCGGTCGATGAATTTCAGGAGCGCATTCGCGAGCTGGGTCGTATTCCCTCACAGCGTAATACCACTTACACCCACTACTTTGGTTTTGACCGCGACGCCGCACCGGAGCCCGTAGCCGCCAGAGGCGTGGCGTGATCGCGATCATAGGCGGCACCGGCCCGGAAGGCTCGGGATTGGCGCTGCGCTGGGCCCGGGCGGGTGAACAGGTGGTGATCGGATCGCGCGATGGCGCCCGCGCCCAGGCCGCTGCCACGCAGATCTCCGAGAAGGCCGGAGCGCTCGGCAGTGTCGAGGGCGTTGAGAACATCGTCGCCGTCAAGATGTGCGACGTCGTCGTGCTTACGGTTCCGTTTGCCGGCCAGGCCGACCTGCTTAAGCAATTGAAGCCATCGTTTCGAACGGGAACAGTTCTAATCGATGCGACGGTTCCGCTGGCCGCCGCTGTTGGCGGTCGCCCCACACGGGTCTTGGGCGTATGGCAGGGCTCCGCTGCCGAGCAGGCGGCGGAAATTGTGGGCAAGAACGTAGCGGTTGCAGGTGCATTCCACAGCCTGTCGGCGACAGTGCTCGAGGGCGATCAGGACGTCGATTGTGACGTCATCGTCTGCAGCGACGACGACAATGCCCGCCAGGTTGCTTGTGAGTTGGCAGTGAAGATTCCCGGCGTGCGGGCCATCGACGGCGGCAAACTGGAGAACGCTCGCATCGTCGAATCCATGACCGCATTGCTCATCACCCTCAACATTCGGCACAAGGTGCACGGCGCCGGCTGGCGGGTGACCGGGCTGGGGATTTAGCCGCCGGCGACCACCGACCCGCGTCTTACTCCACCTAGCCCCTTAGAGCGTTCACCAAACCGCTTTCTTGTTTGCCATCACCTCATTGACTATCAAATCTTAGGCTTTTTGACGGGACGCGAACCGGTAATGAGGATGTCCACCAGCCTCTTGGCGCTTAGCTGCCAATCGGGACTCGACGCCACGTTGGACACTCCGATAAGTGCCCGAAGCAGGATTCACGCTCTTTCCCGCCGGGAGTTGATCGACGGCGCTCATGACAACCTGCGAAATCTCGGTCTCGATCATCTCGACGTCGTCAATCTTCGAGTTGGGGGATTCAGCGAACCGTCAGAGGAATCGATCGAGGAACCGCTCACCGTTCTGGCTGAACTTAAGGCCCAGGGAATTGTCCGCCATATCAGTCTGAGCAACGTGACTCCCACGTAGCTCAAGGAGGCCCAGAAGATTACCGCGATCGTTTGTATCCAGAATTTCTACAATGTGGCGCGCAGGAACGACGATGCCTTCATCGATGACTTGACTGGGCAAGGGATAGCTTATGTTCCGTTCTTTCCACTGGGAGGATTCACTCCGCTGCAGTCGTCAGTACTCGACGACGCGGCCGGATCAATGCAGGTCACGCCGATGCAGCTTGCACTGGCCTGGCTCCTTCAGCGCTCACCCAACATCCTGCTGATTCCCGGGACGTCTTCGCTCGAGCACTTTCGCGAAAACATTCAGGCGGCGAAGCTGCAGATTTCGTCTGAAATGCTTGCCAATCTCGACTCGATCAGCAGAAAGGAGCGGTGATGGGGGTGGTCCACTTAACTCCACGTCCGATGAACCGAAGTCGCTCGTACCATTCTTGAGTTTTCCGTGTTACCCTTCGCCGCATCTGTGTCAACGCGAAACACCATAGGAGAGTCCCGATGTATCCGCTGATTGGTTCACTTCTGCTGGTCGCCTACGACTTCGTTCCCACGGGATGGTTGCTGTGCAACGGCCAGATGCTTACCATCGCGCAAAATGCCGCTCTATTTTCGCTCCTGGGATCGCGATACGGCGGCGACGGCACGACCACGTTTGCGGTGCCGAATATGAACCGCTTTCCCATGACTTCCGCCAATGGTGCGCCCCTGTCGTGGATCATCTGCATCGAGGGAACGTTCCCCAGTCGCGACTAAACGGCGAAACCACCCGCGGCGCGCGGCCCGCATATCCCGTGGCCCACATTGCTGTCGTTTGGAATCGGGGAGGCGATAAGGACCGTGCGGCATGGGGAGAGCATATGGTATACGAGCAGTTACATCGTTGATGTGCCCACGTCAGGCCAAAAAAAGGCCGAAGGGGCACCGATTGACCTTTGATGCCTGCGCTCACAGGCCTACTGGAACGCCTTCACAGCCGAGGCCTGCTCGTCGTGGACGTCGAAGATGGTGTAGAGTCGCGTGACCTGCAGCAGGTTACGGACGTTCTTGTTCAGGTTCATGAGCTTGAGCTCGCCGCCGTGGCTACGCAGGGAGGTGTGGCTCATCATCAGCTCGCCGATGCCCGAGCTATCGATGTGAATAACGCCGCCGAGATTCAGCAGGATCTTGCGATATCCTTCGCGCACCAGTTGTTGGACGACGTCGCGCAGCCTGCCCGTGCCCTCTCCGAGGCGGAGCTGGCCGCTGATGTCAACGATCACGACGCCCTCGACAAGTCGTGTACTGGCTTGAATCGCCATGTGCAGTCTCCCGTGCAGCGCGGACTAAAGCAGATTAGGAGCTTAGTGTAATGGGTGCAGATCAGAGGTGCCGCCGGCTGGAGCGACCTCAATTCTAAAGCCAGGGGTGACGCCACTCTGAAGCGCGGCTCGACCCGTCGTCGGAACCATTACAGCAATTTCTAAAAGCTCCAATACTCTACCGGCCATTTTGTGCCGTTGGCCCGGATAACGCAAATCCCGGGAACCGAGACATGCTACTCTCAGCCCGTGAGGCTCGTGACTCAGTGGTCGAGGAGCGCGGTACGTGCCGCGATGTTGTTGGGGCTGATGCCGGCTTGGGCAAGCGTTGCCTGCGCGCAGAAGAATGACTGGCTGATCGTTCCGGGCCAACGTGTAGGACCGATCACCGCTGCCATGACGCACGCGGACCTGGACAGCCTGTTCGGCAAAGAGAATGTGCGGGACCAGGACATCAATATTGGTGATCTGCAAGCGGCGGCAACTGTGGTTTACGGCAACGATCCCAGTGCGGCGCTGGCGGTAACCTGGGACAGCGAACGCGCTTCGACGATTCACATTTGTTTCAGCACGCCAGCGGGTCCCTGCAAATGGCGGACGGCGACCGGCGTGCGAATGGGGTTGTTGTGGCGAGAACTGGAGAAGGTTAACGGAAAGTCCTTCGAGTGGACGGGCACGGGAGCCGACGGTCAAAGCAGCGTTACATCGTGGCGGCACGGACTGCTGGAAGAAGATCCTGGCGCGTGCGGCCATCTGGAAGTGCAACTCACGCCATCGGCGATGCTCGAGAACCGGCCACTCACGAAACACGAGTCGAGCCTGATAAAGCAGGTGGTGGTGGGCAAGGCATACTCGTCCGGGAATACGCTAACGTACGAACTCAATCCGGTGGTGTCAGCGCTGGAATTGCAGTTCGTTGGGCCGGGGTGCAGAGCTAAGTAGGGCGAAGACTCTCAGAACATTCGTGGGAAAATCCCCATCCCGCCAAAGGATGGCGGAATGGTGCACCAGCCTGTGCATCCTGTCTGAAAATCGCCGCCCGTGGCCTGCATTCGGGTCAGGCTCTTGAAGGTGTGCCCTCCAAATCCCGTCACTTCTCGGCGGCAAACAGCGCGTTATACAGGAGGCCGGCAATGACAGCCCCTACAATTGGGGCTACCCAGAAGAGCCACAACTGACCGATTGCCCATCCGCCAACAAATAACGCCGGGCCAGTGCTGCGAGCCGGATTCACTGACGTGTTGGTGACCGGGATAGAAATCAGGTGAATAAGGGTCAGTCCGAGTCCGATCGCGATGCCGGCGAAGCCCTTGGGAGCGCGCTCATCGGTGGCGCCCAGAATGATAAGCAGGAAGAACATGGTGAGCACGACTTCCGACACCAGGCAGGCCAGCATGGAGAAGCCGCCCGGTGAATGTGCGCCATAACCGTTGGAGGCGAATCCTGCTGCTGTGGTAAACCCCTCCTTTCCGCTGGCAATGACATACAGCACGCCGGCGCCGGCTATGCCTCCCGCTACCTGCGCGATGATGTAGGGCAGTAAATCCGGTGCGGGAAAGCGCTTGCCAATCCATAGACCGACCGAGACCGCAGGATTGATGTGGCATCCGGAAATTGGACCGATAGTGTAGACCATCGTCAGTAGCGTCAGGCCGAATGCGAAGGCAACACCCAGGAATCCGATGCCCAGGTGTACGGCTCCCGGCTCACCCGAGGGGAAGACCGCGGATAGCACCGCGCTGCCGCATCCCCCAAAGACCAGCCAAAACGTTCCAAAGAATTCTGCGGTTGCTCGTTTCCCAATCGACATCTCTCTCCTCCATTGTTTGGTTGAGCGATCTATAAGTGTCAAAGCGCGGCGGCGTGAACGAAGGACGCCCATGAAGCGGCGCTACCGCTTCCCAAAAGTAATTTGCAGTGACGCTGGAGCGGCATTCATTCTTACACCCGCGCCGCCGCTGCGCAATGTGGTGAATGAATTTTCATTTTGGAGAATGTAAAATCGCCCCACCCGCGGCAGTGATTGCGGACGAGTGGGGCGCTACGTTGCTCAACAATGTTTCAGTACGACGTTTCAGTACGACTCAGTTGGCAGCGGCTGAAGTCCGAACCATAAAGTGCTGTTCGGGAGCCGGCAAGCCAGCACTGGCGCCAGTGTCGCGAATCACCCGGTTGGTGTCGAAATACACCTGCCAATAGTCCTTGTTGTTGCAGTATGGACGGACGGCCAGCACGGGGCCCGCAAGTGTGAAGGTCAGAATCTCCACGTCGGGCGCAGGTGTCTTCAGAACGTTCGGGATCTGCGCCAGGTTTGCCTTCAGGAGTGCGATCACCTTATGCACGTCGGCGGTGTGGTCCAGTTGCGCTTGCAGGTCAACCCTACGGAAAGGGTTGTGGCTGAAGTTCTGGATGATGTCGCCGAAAATCTTACCGTTACCGACGATATTGCGAATGTTGTCGAGGGTGTTGATTGAGGTGACGAAGAGGCCTACCTCTTCGACCGTGCCCGTGACGCCACCGGCCATCACGAAGTCTCCCACCTTGAAGGGCTGCAGGATGACGAGGAAGACGCCTGCGGCGAAGTTAGCCAGCAATCCGCTCCAGGCCAGCCCGATGGCTACGCCGCCAGCCGCGATTAAGGCGGCGAGGCTGGTGGTTTCGACCCCGAAGAAGCCGAGGATCGCAATCACCAATACGATGTTCAGGAGGGCGCCCACGGCGTTCTGCATGTAACGGATAAGGGTGGGATCGATTTTCTGTCGGGCCATGCCGCGGCCGATGATGCGCAAGGCGAGGCCGATCAGCCAGCGACCGACGATCCATAACGCCAGGGCTTCTAATACGCGGATGCCGAGTGCCACGGCCAAGGTCCAACCCGACTGCATGAGGGTATTCATTTTTGATGTATCCATACAGGCTCCAATCTGTGGAAGGAGTAAATTGTTGCAGCCGTGGGGGGGGCTCAGCCGCTGAGGCGAATAATACTACCCTCTAATGTGCCTGAGAACGGACGGAAGTGCCAGCAGAAAGTGTGAGCTAGCGAATTTCCGCTGCCAGATCGGGATGCGGTGAGTTGCAATCGAGTACCCAACTCGCGATTTATTCCGCTGCGACGGCAACAGGCCGCTTGGGAATGAGCGAGCCGATGCGGCGGATTTGGGCTCCGACGGAACGCAACTTCTCTTCGATTCGCTCGTAGCCACGGTCGATATGATAGACGCGGTCGATGATGGTCTCGCCGTCGGCGACCAGGGCCGCAATCACAAGAGAAGCGGATGCCCGCAGATCGCTGGCCTGCACCGCAGCACCACTAAGCGGTGATTTGCCCCGTACGACGACCCGGTGTCCGTCAATTTTGATGTTCGCGCCCATGCGGACGAGTTCCTGCGCGTGCATGAAACGATTTTCGAAGATGTTCTCCGTGACCATGCTGACGCCGTCGGCCTGTGTCGCCAGCGCCATGTATTGCGCCTGCATGTCGGTGGGGAAGCCGGGGTATTCTTCGGTGACAATGTCGGCGGCCTTGAGCGGTCCGCCGCTGACGACGCGCACCGACTCGTCGGTGGCAGTCGCCTGGACTCCGCACTCTTCCAGCTTGCTTAGTAGTGCGCCGAGGTGCTGAGGCTCGCAGCCAGCGACAGTCAAGTCGCCTCCGGTCAGCGCAGCCGCAATGGCAAAGGTGCCTGCCTCGATACGGTCAGGAATGATGCGGTGGCGAGCACCGTGTAAGCGCTCGACGCCATGCACCCGAATGGTCTGCGTGCCGGCGCCTTCGATATGAGCTCCCATTTTCGTTAGCAATTCTGCGAGGTCGACAACTTCGGGCTCGCGGGCACAGTTCTCAAGAATAGTTTCTCCCTCGGCAAGAGTCGCGGCCATCAGCAGATCTTCGGTGCCGGTAACTGTGATCCTCTCGAAAACGACATGGCCGCCCTTGAGGTGTTCGGCGCGCGCCTCGATGTAACCGTGCTCCTGCGAGATTCGGGCGCCCAATTTCTCCAGGCCCTTAATGTGGAGATCGATGGGACGAGCGCCGATGGCACAGCCACCCGGCAGCGAAACGCGAGCCGTCTTCATGCGCGCGACCAGGGGACCGAGCACGAGGGTGGATGCGCGCATGGTCTTCACCAGATCGTAGGAAGCTTCAGCATTCACCAGATCGCGGCACGAAATCGTGGTGCGATGCTGCGCGCGTCCGTAGCCAAGCTCGACTTCGGCGCCCATAGCGGTAAGCAGGTTACGTTCGGTGACGATATCGCGAACCTGGGGAATGTTCTCCAGAATGACGGTGTCTTCGGTAAGCAGAGCGGCGGCCATGGCGGGAAGAGCGGCATTCTTGGCGCCGCTGACACGAACGGTGCCAACCAGTGGATTGCCGCCGCGGATTACGAGCTTGTCCATCGATAGGAATCCTGAGCTGTCGGGCTCTGCCTCGAAGGCTGAGCGAGCCGTGTTCATTCTACGAGGAATGCAACGTCGGGTGCGGCAGTAAGTGTTGGTTCAATGAATGGCGTAATCGTATGTCACAAGGGCCTGCCCCAACATCTCCTGCAAGATTGAGTCACGAGATCATGCGAATCAGCAGAAGGCTCTGGTCGTCAACCTGGGCATAGGATGCGGATAACGCAGCGTGGATCTTTGCTGCAACTGCCGGCAACGGTTGCGAGTGGTTCTCCGCCAGCAGAGTCTTAAGCCGCTCCAGCCCGAACTCAGTACCATCTTTCTGTTCGGCCTCGAGTATGCCATCAGTCGCGACCAGAATCATATCCCCTGGCTCCAGGTTCACGGTGTGACTCTGGTAAGGGGGCCCCGCCAATAGGCCGAGCGGCAACTGTTGGTCGGCTAGTGGCGAGACCGTCGTGCCAGCGCGTGAAGCATGCAGCATTGGGGGTTGACCAGCGATGGCATACTCCACGCGGCTCGGGCGACTCTTGTCATACTCGAAAATCCGCAGCGCGGTGCAAGTGGAGTACATTTGGGGCTCCTTGACGGCCGGCAAGACTTCGTTGAGCCGCTCGAAGACCGCCGTTGGTGACGGCAGGTCAAACAGTTGAGTGCGGACGGCCGTCTTGATCATTCCCATAAGAATGCCCGCAGGCAACCCATGGCCGGAGACATCTGCCACATAAGCAAAAACCGAGCCGTCGGGGAGGGGGACAACGTCAACCAGGTCTCCGCCCACCTCGGCGCTTGGCAGCGAAGTGCCATAAATCTCCGTGCGAGCCGAGCGCCATTCTACCGTAGGCACAAGGGTTTGCTGAATGCCATGTGCCAGCGAGAGCTCGGTCTGAATACGAACAGCGTGACGGCCTTCGTTCTGTATGAATCGCATGAAGAAGATGTAGGCTGCCACACTAAGAACGATGCAGGCGATGGTGGCGGCTCTTATACCCTCTTCCATTGTTGGGTGCGGCAGCTCGTATGCGAAATAGTGGATCAGCGCTGAAAGCAGGCGCGAGCCGACCAACCAAACGATAAGCACGATCCACAATCGTCTGGGTGTCCGAAAGGCCGTCAATACCGCTGCTGCTGCAATTGCTCCGCTGAAGATCGTCCAAGCTAGAACGATCGGCAAGGGCCGTTGACCCAGCGACAGCAGGTCGACAAAGCAACCCACCATCCCGAACATGCAGAAGATCGCCAGCAGGAGGTAGGTCAGACGGCGAAGAGGTACTGTGCGCCAGTAGTCAGCCGGTTGTGGCGCACGGGAATTCCGAAACAACGATTCGAAGATCGCTGGCCATGGCATGCAGAGGTTCCGAATAAGTTCACCAGAGGATAGCAGTTCCTATAGCGCCTCGGCGATCGCGTCGTGCAGCAGTGGCCTGAGTTGCTTGATAGCCTGCGAACTGCGATCGGGCCAGATACGGTTGGTGAGCAGGGTCACGCTAAGCTGGCGTTCGGGATCGATCCACACCGAGGTGCCGGTGAAGCCGAGGTGGCCGAACGAGCGCCGGGAGAAGTGCCGACCTGAGGTGGAAGGCTCAGAGGGAGTGTCCCAGCCGAGGACGCGCGAGGTGCCCAGGGGAGAGGCTTCGCGACGGGTGAAGAGTTCGACTGTGGCGGGTTGGAGAATGGGCGTTCCACCACGCAGCATGCACACAGCAAAGCGGGCGACATCGATGGCGGGTGCGAACAGGCCGGCATGTCCGGCGACGCCACCCATCAACCATGCATTCTCGTCGTTGACTTCGCCCTGAATCACACGGTGGCGGAAGGTGCGGTCGTCTTCGGTGGGAGGAATTGCTAACCTCGCTTCTGGCGGCGGATTGAAGCGAGTATGCGACATGCCTAGAGGTGTGAAGACTTCATCCTGCGCGAAGGCGTCGACGGGTGCTCCGGAGAGGCGAGCAATGAGTTCGCCGAGGAGGATAAATCCGATGTCGCTGTACTCGGCCTTCGAACCGGGCGCGGCCACCAGCGGCGTCGCGAGAGCTGCGTGAAGGAGTTCATCGCGAGTGCGTGCGGATTCAAATAGCTTGATATAGGCAGGCAGACCACTACAGTGCGCTAGCAGCATACGAACGGTGACAGCGGCGCGATCTTCCCGTTGGCCTGACGGTCCGAGGGTCACGAATTCAGGGAGGGCGGCGGCTATCGGGGAATCCAATTGCAATCGTCCGCGATCGTAGAGAAGCATTGCCATGGCGGTCGTGGCGACTACCTTGGTTACGGAGGCGAGGTCGAATATTGTGTCGGGCTGGACCTCAGGCGAATCGGCATCGTAGGTGAATCGGCCGAAGCCCGCGGAGGCCACCAGGGCTCCGCCATGGGTCACGGCCAACGCCGCGCCGGGAAATGCCCGCTGCTCGATCGACTCGCGAAGCAGCGCGAAGGCGCGCGCGAATCGCGTTTCCTGCTCGCTGCATGCGAGGGGAAGCACGGCATGGGGTGGCAATGTTTGGTTCAAGCCTGTCCTCGTGCTAAAGCCGCCAACAACGGCACCTTATAATAGCTTGCTCACGCGGCGCTGATCCGAACGCGCCCGCGAGACAATCATCGAAGTCTTCTTTGCGCAGCAGAAAGGGTCCCAGCCACTTGAGTCGTCGCCCACATTGGTCAGCAGTCGCCATCACCTTCCTGGTTGCGTCTATCCTTCTCCGCTGCGCAAGCGCGCAGGCACAGGTCGCATCGCAAAACGCTGCCGCGTCAGCCATGGATTTGGCGGCAAACCAGGAACGTTTCGCGCCGGTGGATGCAGTGATCCTAAACGCGATTCGGCAGGGACTGACACCAGGCGCCGTCGTCATCGTCGGACATGAGGGCAAGGTCGTATATCGCAAGGCATTCGGCAGCCGGTCGCTGGATCCCACAATCGAGCCGATGACCGTGGACACCATCTTCGACATGGCCTCGCTGACCAAAGTAATGGCCACAACCGGCAGCGTAATGCGACTGATGCAGCTGGGACAGATCAAGCTTAACGATCCGGTGGCGAAATACATCCCGGATTTTGCCCAGAACGGCAAGGAAGACGTAACCATCCGGCAGTTGCTGACCCACTACTCCGGACTCCGCGCCGACCTTAATCTGAAGACGCCCTGGATGGGGCAGGAAGAGGCATTCCGCCTGGCCAACGCAGAGAAGTTGGTGAGCCCGCCGGGATCGACTTTCCTGTACAGCGACATCAATTTCATTGTGCTGGGTGAATTGGTGAAGCGGGTCAGCGGGCTGAACCTGAATCTCTACGCCGAGAGCTTCATATTCATCCCGCTCGGCATGAGCACCACGCGGTTCCTTCCGCCGCAGTCGTGGTTCCTGCGGCTGGCGCCGACGGCAAAAGATGAACGCAGCGGCCTGATGCTTCGTGGCGTGGTGCACGATCCGACGGCGCGCCAAATGGGTGGAGTGGCGGGGCACGCCGGGCTGTTCTCCACTGCCGATGACACGGCCAAATTCGCACAGGCGTTGCTGAACGGTGGCGCGCCGGTGTGGTCGCGCCTCATCGTGGACAAGATGACGACGCCGCAGCAACCACCCAATCTTACCGTCGTCCGCGGCCTGGGATGGGACATCGACTCGCCATTCTCGTCGAACCGCGGCGAACTCTTGCCAGTCGGTTCCTTTGGTCACACCGGGTTCACTGGCACCTCACTGTGGGTCGATCCGATGACCAACACGTATATCGTTCTGCTGACCAATGCCGTGCACCTGAAAAAGGGAAATGTGATTGCCCTCCGCACCGAGGTAGCAACTGCGGTTACAGCGGCGCTGCAGTTGAATGTCGCCGAGCTTCAGAAACTCAGGCTGGCGCGCATCACCGGCTATAACGAAGCTGCCGCCGGGAGCCGCCGCATCGTAACGCGGAATGGCGAGGTGAAGACCGGCATCGATCAACTGGAAGATCGCAACTTTGACGCACTGAAGGTTAGCGGTGTCGCCAAGCCCCGCGTCGGCCTGATTACAAATCAGACGGGTGTGGACAGCCAGGGCCGGCGCACCATCGATGTGCTGGCGCTCGCGCCGCAGCTCCAATTGGCTTCGATCTTTAGTCCGGAGCACGGGGTGCAGGGCACAGCCGACAGCACTGACATCGCAAATTCGAAGGACAGGGTAACCGGTGTTCCCATATATAGCGCCTATGGCGACAGCGACGCCAAACGTCGTCCCGCTCCCGAGGTGCTACGGAACCTCGACGTGCTGGTGTTTGACATGCAGGACGCCGGAGTACGTTTCTATACTTACGAAACCACGTTGGGATACTTTCTGGAGGTCGCGGCAAAAGCGGGGAAGCCGATTGTGGTACTGGACCGTCCCAACCCTCTGAACGGAGCCTACGTGCAGGGTCCAGTGTCGGATGCCGGACAGGAAAGCTTCGTTAACTACCACAGTGTGGCAGTCCGCCACGGTATGACTATGGGGGAGTTGGCCAAGTTGTATAACGCCGAGCGCCGCATCAACGCCAACCTGACGGTGGTGCCGATGAAAGGCTGGATTCGCGGTGACTGGTTCGACTCAACCGGGTTGGAATGGGTGAATCCGTCGCCTAACCTGCGCAACCTGGAGGAGGCAATTCTCTATCCTGGGGTTGCACTCATTGAAGGGACCAATGTCTCGGTGGGCCGTGGAACCGATACTCCCTTTCAGGTGGTTGGCGCGCCCTGGATCAAAGCGAAGCAACTTGCAGCGTACTTGAATGCGCGCCTGATTGCAGGTGTTCGCTTTGTACCGGCAACATTCACGCCGGCTTCAGGCGCGTATGCCAGCCAGCAATGCGGTGGCGTGCAAATTATGGTTACCAATCGCGAGATAGTCGATGCGCCCGAACTGGGCATCGAACTCGCAGCAGCGCTATACAAGCTGTATTCGCAACAGTTCGAACTCGCCAAGATTAACGCGCTGCTGGTAAATCAGGCGGTACTTCAGGCTCTGCAGGCTGGACAGGACCCCCGTCGCATAGCCGACGACTGGCGAGACGGACTAGACCGCTTCATGTTGGTGAGGTCGAAATACCTGATCTACTGAGTGCCCGCTGGTAACTCGGCAGCATCGAGGTTATTGCTGCCGCAGCTTGGTGCCTTCCAAAGTTAGCTCGCGTTCCAGGATCATCTCGATTGAGGCGCCGGGATCCAATTGAATTTCGGGTCCGCGGGTGAGTAGAACCGTGGCCAGCCCGAGAGCGCTGCCGGCCGCGGCACCGATTCCAGCCCCTTTGCCGCTGCCGGAAATTGCACCGACGCCCGCCCCGGCGGCAGTGGTCTTGGCAATGGTCGCAGCGTCCTGGCCCTTACTTCCACGTCCTTCAATGGTGCCCTCAGAGCCTTTGGTATTTACGTTTTGTGAGCCGGGAACGCCTTCAACCGTGGCTGGAAGAAGTACGGTGTATCCGTTGGGAAAGATCATGGAGGTAAAGCTCATCTGCAATTCGGCACGGCCCTTCACGCGTCCTGGCCGTACGACCCTGCGCACGATTCCCTGGACGTAGGAGCCGGCGGGGATCAGGATGTGGTTATCTTGGGTAACCGGGAAGGCGGTTTGCGCGTACACCGGGTCGCCTTCCTTGGCCGTCTTGGTAGTGATGCCCTGGGTGAGCATCAGCGGAATCTTGGTGCCGGAAGGGACGTTATATTCGTGCGACGGATCGACATTCGGCGCCTGATGCTGGGCCAGGGGGACGCGCGGCGTCAGGTTGGGCTGGTCCTGCGCCAGCAACCCCAGTGGAAGGATCATCAGCGCCGCAACTAATGCGGTGTTCCGCATGGTTCTCCGTGAATCAGCTTTAGGCTAGCTATTACCTAGAAACGCGCAAGCCAAGGCAAAGTCGCGTTGGCCGGCGCATGACTGCTACTCCATGGTCTCACTTCAGGTTGTACACCGCGTTGACATGGGCCGTCACGGTGATTTTCTGGGCCCCAAACTCTTCGGTCGGCGCCGGCGCGGCTTCGGCAGACTTCATCGCCATGGCTACCATGGGCCGGGGCCGTGGTTGCTCATAGGTGTCCACCGAAGCATACGAGAGTTCGCCCAAGGTTCGTCCGCTGCTACGGGCCACCGCGTCGGCTTCCTGATGCGCTCGTTGCAGAGCGTCTTCCACGGCCTTTATTTTCGCGGCATCCATATCGTCCAGTATGTAGCTCAGCGACTGGTTGCCGGTGACATCCAGGTTGGCCAAACCCTGGGCGATAGGTCCGATCTTGGAAAACTCCTTGACCTTGATGGAAATGCTGGTATCGACGCGATAGCCGACCAGTTTGCGTTTCGGGTTCTTGTAGTCGTACACCGGTTCCACCGCGAACATTCCCACCTGCGCCTGCTTGGGATCAAGACCATTGTTTCGAAGCAGTTGGCGCACCTGCTCGGCCGCGTTGGTGGCGCGAGTGTTGGCAGCTTGCAGGTTATCTTCCTGGGCCGAGATGTTGAACTGCACGATCGCGGTATCGGGCTCCGCCTCGAACTTGCCGTCGGCGCCTACCCAAACCGTGTTAGCAGTCGGAGTGGAGGCCCGCTCCTGAGCGAGGAGCACTTGCGGCGCCAATACGGCCACAATCAATGCGAGAACAGCGACAGTAATCAACTTTGGCTGGATTTCCTTCACAGTGCCTTTCAGACGAGACGAGCCAGGAATTGTCATCGCCCCTCATTGTAAGGCGAGCGCTAGACAGAAAGGTAGGTATGTTCATTGGTAGGTGTTCGCAGGGCAGAATTCTGGAGTATTTTTGCAAGGCAACGCAACCTTATACCCTCGAATTTCATTTCGGGAACACTCCCGGAATCAAACTCGATATCCGGAAATCGCGCTCATGCTGCCGTCGAAGTGTTAGAGAATAAGAATGGGAGTAGTAAGTCGCCGGCGGATTGCGAGGCCCGGCGACGCTCGCGAAGGAGCGGCCCATGCGCAAATGGTTTGTTCCGCTGGCTGTACTCGCGGTTAGCGGCATTGGAGCGATGCTGCTGACCGACAGAGGAAGAGAAACGCTACACAGATTGCTGGCGAGGTTCGACGAAGCTCCCCAGCGTTGGGCAGAGTGGAACGACAGTGCGCAATCGGAACTGGAACGCATTCAGGCCAGGTTGAACCAGATCGCGGAGTCGCTGGAACCGCGTGGCCACATGGGCCACTGAGATCAACTGGAGGGCGCGGATTGTCTCCTAACGGTCTGCGATTTCGTTGATTTTTCCCGCCATGCGAATGTCACGCTGGGTGACTCCCCCGGAGTCGTGCGAAACCAGCGCAAGAGTCACCTTGTTGTAGTGAATGACGATGTCGGGGTGATGGTTCGCCGCCTCGGCAGCATCGGCAATCCTATTGACGAATTCCATCGCGTGGACGAAGTTGTCGAACTGGAACAGCCGCTCAATACCCCCGCCTTGCCTGTTCCATCCGGGCAAGTTTTGCAGTGCAAGATCAATCTCAGAATTGGTTAGAACAGTGCTCAACGGGCTCTCCTATGAAACTGGTCGGATGTCAGTATTTCGAGGGCACGGCGGATCGGTCAAGCGCCAAAATGTACGATGCCGATCGGCTATCAGCCATCGAGCACAGTTATCTTTTTTTGGATGTGTTCTGACCATCGATCTCAGCGCGCAATTTTTGCCAGAGTTCATCGGAGATAGACATGAACGTATCGACAACCTTGGGATCGAACTGGCGTCCGGCGTGCTTCTCGATTTCGCGGCGGGCAGCAGAAATTGACTGCGCCGCACGGTAAGGCCGATCGGAGATGATGGCGTCAAAGGTGTCGGCGACGGCAAATATGCGTGCCCCCAAGGGAATCTGGTCGCCCTTCAGCCCACGCGGATATCCGGTGCCATCGTAGCGTTCCTGGTGGGAATAGACGATGTTGGCGGCCTCGCGCAGGAAGGGAATGCGGCGCAACATCTGGTAGCCCAGATACGCATGTTCGCGCATCAGCATTTGCTCTTCGGGGGTGAGGCGTCCGGGCTTGCGAAGAATGGCGTCGGGGATCGCCATTTTGCCTACGTCGTGCAGGAATGCGCCCCGGGCAATGACGCGTACATCTTCGTGGGCGAGCTCCATGGCGCGCGCGATAGCCATGGTGAATGCCGTGACCCGCTTGGAGTGGCCCTCGGTTTCGGCGTCTTTGAGGTCCAGCGCATCCCCTAATGCCTCCAGGGTGATGTCGTAGGAGCGCTCCAGCTCGGCCATGGCGCGTTCGAGTTCCGCCATCGCTCGTTGCAGCAATTCAGTGCGCGCTGAGACCAGAGCTTCGAGCTTGTTTTGATACGCGAGGTTTTCCAGCTTCAGGCGGCGGTTCTCCAGGGCGCGCCGCACCGTCGCGAGCAGTTGCTCCCGCTCAAATGGCTTCAACAGGTAGTCGTAGGCTCCGCTGCGAATGGCGGCCAGGGCAACGGAAATGTCGTGAATGGCTGTGACCATTACAACGGGAATTTGAGGATGCAGCCGTTTGACTCGCTCCAACAGGGCCAGGCCATCCATGCCATCCATAGCCAGATCAGACAGCAGGAGTGCGTAGGAATCGTCGGCCTGCAGCGCTGCAATCACCTCCGCACCTGATGTGACAGCACGACACTCGTAACCGGCGTTACGAAGCATCGAGGAGATGATCTCGCGGATGGATTCGTTATCGTCGACGACGAGAATGCGTTCTTCCAGCATGGTTTGACCAGAGTTAATCTATCAGGCAAGAGCGTGAGCTTGCGACGATTGTAAACACGACTGGTGAATTTGCAGCACACTCAGTGAAAAGAAGCGAAGAAT
Organism: uncultured Acidobacteriaceae bacterium; assembly: GCA_963834815.1. GTDB lineage: Bacteria > Acidobacteriota > Terriglobia > Terriglobales > Acidobacteriaceae > DASRAA01. The sequence continues at coordinate 286,998 of CAWIDA010000001.1, forward strand.
TCTAAGTCGGTTAGCGCCTAAGTGGTGAATGGCCATTTGTGATCCCATTGAACGCAACGGAAGCGCGCTCAGCTCGGCATCCTAGTCTCCAACGCGATTGCGGAATGCAGCAGCGCGGCCTGTAACTCGGCAAGCTGCCGTTCGCCTGTAAGGTAGCTGATCACCATCACGCGGAGCACACTCTGGCCACGGACGCGAGTTTCGGAAATCCAGCGCTGACCATCGCGGGTGACCAGGTCCACAAATTCCAAGTGTCGTTGGACAAGGTTATCGCCGGGGCCGGAGTTCTTCAGCCGGAAATTGAGGATGGGAACCGTCATGAGCGCCGCCAGCTCGAAATGCCCGCTGGTTTTGATCCAATCGGCGAAACTCGAGGCCAAACTCATCTGGCGGCCGATATGCTGCTCATAGGCCAGCCGGCCATGCAGCTTTAGTGTGAGCCACAGCTTCAGTGAGTTCATGCGTCGCGTCCACTGGCTGCTGACTTTGAAGTTGTCGGGCGGGAGGTGCGACGCGGTCTTAGGCATGTAGGGCGTGCTGACGCCGAAGGCCTGCTGCAGAGTCTGGGGATGGCGCGTCAGGATGACACCAGCGGAGAACGGCATGGCTAACCACTTGTGGGGATCGATGGTGACCGAATCGCATTGTTCGATGCCACGAACGATGCTTCGGTGCGTGTCGCTGAACACAGCTGACGCTCCGTAGGCGCCGTCGAGATGGAGCCAGAGTTGCTCGTGGCGGCAGATCTCCGCGATCGCGGGGATGTTGTCGATAGCTCCGGAGTTGGTTGTGCCGGCGGTGGCAACCACGCAGAAAGGTCTACTTCCGGCGGCGCGATCAAGGCGAATTGCCTTCTGCAAAGCTTCCACGTCCAGTTGAAGAGCATCCGTGACGGGAATCCTGCGCAGCGCCTTGCGACCGAGTCCAAGCAGTCCAACTGACTTGTCGAGCGAGTGGTGAGCCTCTTCCGAGGCATAGACAACTGGTGGGGCGCCGATCGATGCGACACCATCCTCGATTGAAGATGGAAAGTGACTAGCCAGCGCCAGGGCCAGGCCGCTGAAGTTGGCTTCATTCCCGCCGCTGGTGAAAGTGCCATCGAAGGGCGGCCGCCATGCAAAACGCTCGCCGATCCAGCGCACAGTCTCGGCTTCGATCCTGGACGCCAGTTGCGATCGCGCCATAGTGGCGAGCTGCGGGTTAAGCGCGGCGACCAGGGCTTCAGCAAGCACCGCGATGTAGGTGGGTGTGGGATTCATCAGGCCGAAATAATTCGCGGCGGGAACATGGAAGCCTTGGGCGATGAGCTGATCCGCGGTGGTGCGAAGAAAACGCACGAGGACATCCTCAGCTTCGGAGTTCGCCGGGTCGTGCGAGAGTTGGTCGAGTACGCCGGTCTCGGGCAGCGCGTCGTCGAGCGGCTCGAAGGAGCGTTTCTCCAGAGGCAGCTGCACCGAGCGCGAGGGGAGCGACTCGAAATACTGGTCAATGATGTCGATCAATTCATGGCCGAGCCGGCGGCGCGTGGCAGAGTCGAGTGCGAAATTCAGGGACGACACTTAGCGATTGTAAGGGAAGTAGAGCGAACTGCTTATTTCGTTTGCGTCGGAGGGATTCGGCAATCCGGTGATGATTGGTCAGTCCGTCGAGACTCGACGGAAGAGGAGGTGCTTCGTCAAGTCTGCACACCCAGCTTCGGTAGCAACCACTGGGTGAGGACGACATAACCCAGCACGAAGAAAACGATCCAAGCCCAATCAGGCAATCGGTGACCTCAAGAGCGTTGCCGCTCAGAAGCGATTGAACGAGTCGACTGCAAGACTACATCCAGAATGTGAGCCGCGCCAGCCGATCGTTCTCGTTCCGTTTCAAAATATATAAAGTATTACATCAATGTTTAGCAAGCAAGTCGCTAACTTCTTGGTTAAATACCGAGGCACTCGTTGCGCCGATGTGCTTGGAGTAAATGCGGCCCTCGCGGTCGATGATGAAGTTGACCGGCAGCCCGAGGACACCGCCGTAGCTCTCGGCGAGCTTGTCGTCGCCTACGGCGACGGGATAGTTCAATTTGAACTCACGGTAGAATTCGCGCACCGGCTTGGCGTCGTCGTCCATGGAGATGCCGATGACCTGGAAGCCCTGCGGCCCATAGGTGTTTTGCATTTCCACGAAGTGCGGAATCTCGGCGCGGCAAGGCGCGCACCATGTCGCCCAGAAGTCGAGCAGCACCACCTTGCCCTTGAAATCGGAAAGGGTGAGTTTGCGGCCATCGAGATCGGTTACGTTGAAGTCAGGGGCGATTTTTCCCGATGTCGCAAGCTGCCGCGCCGGCATTCGATGGCGGCCGTAGAAGTAGAGTCCAGCCAGACACGCAGCGACGACGAGCCAGATGAAGATGCGTTTTGAGGTGAGTGTCGAGGGCATGCTGCTCAATCGCCTTTCGCGACGGGGTAGCCCTTGTCGACCCAGTCTGTGCCGAAGTTGTCGGCAATATAGAGCGCCTTCACGTTGGTGAAGCCGAGGGCATGGAGTTCCTGGTAAGCGGGATGCATATTGGGACAATGGCTCCAGGGGCAGCATCCGCAGTAGATCACGATCCGTGTGGAGTGCGGCAGTGATTTCACGCGGGCACGGAGTTTTTCCTTGGTTGAGTCAGCCGAACCTGCGCCCATGTATTCGGAGCCGGGAATGTGCGCCTGAACGTACATGGAACGCGGCCCGACGTTGAGGATGACAGGTGCGTGTTTGGCAGCCTGCAGCTCTTTGGCGAAGTTGTCGGGCGTGATGAGATGCGACTGCGGAATGGGGTCGTTCGAGGGAAGGGTGGATTGGGCGGAGGCGATGGTTGCTCCTGCAATCGCAACGACTGCGGCCAGATAGAGTAATCGATTCATGATGATGCCTTCGTACGAATTGGGTGCCGCCGCTACGCGGCTCCTTGCTCTATTCATCGTTCTTTCCGCGAGCTCACGCCCGCGGCTAACACAAATGTCGCCCTTTGGGCTCTAAGCTTCCTTGGTGCCGACCAAACATTCTCCAGTCGAGTTTCCACATTAATTTCTGGCCGCCGACGAAGAACCCGCACCAAGCAATGGCGAGAACTCCACCGACGATCCAAGACTTCGAGATGCTCCAGTCATTTTCGTCCCGCACCTTGAAGAAGGCGATTGCATTTACCAACATCCCGGCGAGCGAGGCGTAGTGAAATGCGATTGAGAACAGTGGCCAGTGGCCATGGTGTTTGCGAGAAAGTTTCCACGTACGGAATGAAGACCAATTGCGCCACTTCGGCATGGGCTAGTTTGCTTTCTTACCTTGTTCGCTTTCTTCTTCCGCAGCGTCGAGAGCTTCCTCTTCCTCGCGCTTGAGCGGACGCAATAAGGGGAAGAGAATGACGTCGCGGATGGAGCGGGAATCGGTTAACAACATGGTGAGGCGGTCAATGCCTACGCCTTCGCCCGCCGTCGGCGGCAATCCATACGACAGCGCGCGGATATAGTCCTCGTCCATCTGGTGCGCCTCTTCGTCGCCACGCGCGCGCTCAGCGAGTTGGCCTTCGAAACGGCGGCGCTGCTCCTCGGGATCGTTGAGCTCGCTGAAAGCATTGCCGATTTCCAGGCCGCCGACGAAGATCTCGAAGCGCTCCACCCAGTCGGCGTTCTCTTCCGGCTCGCGCTTGTTCTTGGACAGCGGCGAGATGGCGAGAGGGAAGTCGTAGATGAACGTCGGCTGAATGAGGTGCGGCTCGGCGACGAACTCGAAGATCTCGGCGATGGTCTTGCCGTTGGGCGCGCTGGGATCGTAGGGAATATGCGGGTTCGCCGCGTTGTAGCGCTTGACCATTGCGGCCAGTCCCTCGGCGCTGGAGAAATCCGCCATCGTCGGCTTCGCGCCGGCGTTCTCGGGCCAATACTTGATGATGCTCTCGCGCATCGATAGCCGCTGGAACTTCGACCAGTCGATTTCGTGCCCGTTGAAACGGGAGATGGTCGTGCCGTTCACATCCTGCGCGACCTGCGCCAGCATGCGTGCGGTGAAGTCCATCATGTCGTGATAGTCGGCGTAGGCCATGTAGAACTCGAGCATGGTGAACTCAGGATTGTGCTGCGTCGAGATACCTTCGTTGCGGAAGTTGCGGTTGATCTCGTACACGCGGTCCATTCCGCCCACGACCAGCCGCTTGAGATACAGTTCCGGCGCGATGCGCAGAAACAGGTCCATGTCGAGCGTGTTGTGGTGCGTGGTAAACGGCTTAGCCACGGCGCCCCCGGCGATGGAATGCATCATGGGAGTTTCCACTTCGACGAAGGCATTGCTGTCGAGGAAGCGGCGCAGCGACTGCACCACCCTGGCGCGCTTGATGAAGACTTCGCGCACGTCGGGGTTCATCGTCAGATCGACGTAGCGGCGACGGTAGCGGGTCTCGACGTCCTGCAGGCCATGCCACTTCTCCGGCAGCGGCAGCAGGTCTTTTACCAGGAATGTGATCTCTTCGACGTGTACAGTCAGCTCGCCGGTGCGGGTGCGGAAGAGATAGCCCTTCACGCCGATGTAGTCGCCGAGATCGAGCAGCTTGTAGAGGGCGAAACCTTTCTCGCCGACGAAGTCGAGCTTGACGTAAATCTGGAGGCGCTTTCCGCCCTGCTGGAGATGAGCGAATCCGGCCTTGCCCTGCAGGCGGATGGACATGATGCGCCCGGCGACGCTTACGTTGATGCGCGGCTCGGCGAGTTCTTCGGCGGTCTTGGGCAGGTAAGCGTCGAGAATCTGGGGAAGCGTGTGCGTGGATTCGTAACGGTAGGGGTAGGCGAGCTGCCCTAGCGCTTCAATCTGCTTCAGCTTTTCTTTGCGGAGTTCGTAGATTTTCTGGTCAAGGGCCAAGATGCGATCCTGAAGTGCGAGTGAATCTTTAATGTAACCCATCGAGGAGTCGGAATGCCGCCGGGTTAAAACCCGGCTTCTATCAAAAGGGCGTGCTGGACGCGGCGCTGAAGCGCCGCTCTACCAGCTGGACGTTTGCTGGAGTCGTGTAGCCCCTCCTTCTGCCTCTTTGTGTTTTCAATCATTTGTGAGAGAGTTTCGCTCAAGCTTTGCGGAAACAAAGGATTTAGTGCTACGTCATAGATTCCATTATGGTTAGAAGCGCGCGTTTGGGCACGGCGGGGGCGGCGAGCGGACTCGGCGCGGAGGGTTTCGGTGGTCAGATCCATGGCCCAGAGCATCATGAGGGCGGAATCGGGGTCGATGCGCTCGGTAGCGAGAACGCGGTTGATTTCGGCTTTGTTCCAGCCAAGATCCCGGCAAGTCTCGGGCACGCGGAGGCGGAGGATGAGGGTGCGGCGACGGGCGCGGGCCATGTTGTGGAGGCGCGCCTGGGCGTCGAGATGATGGCGACAGCAGGTGCGGCGGCGGACGGCGGGCTGCTGACAGCGGCGTCCGCCGGGGAGGGTGTGGCGGCAAGTGGGGATGATCAGGGCACACGAATTCATAGAGACCTCCGCGGGTCAATCACTCAGGGTAGGGCCGGAGGCGAAGGGAGTTCGAGGAAAAAGAGAGGGGAGATGGAACGAAGGTAACCAAAATTCCCGAAATGGGAAACAATGCGGACAGAACCGCCAGAGAACGGCCCTACCGGCAGTCGGGGTCACCTCCGGGATGGGGATTTCGCGACACCCCCTGAAATGCCTTCTGTAACATGAGCTCATGTGCTGAATTTTCGACCTCAGGCTTCGCTGCGCAGGAAGGGTCTCAAATGAAAGCCACAAAGCTACGTAGGCCCGCAGGTCTCGACCAATTGAAAATGGTGGAGGTCGACGACCCAGGAGCGCCAGCTGCGGGGGAAATTCTGGTGCGTCTTCATGCAAGCTCGCTCAACTATCACGACTATGCCGTAGCCATGGGCATGATTCCGTCCGTCGACGGGCGGATTCCTCTTTCCGATGGCGCCGGAGTGGTCGCGGCGGTGGGCGAGGGTGTGACCGAATTTTCAGTGGGCGACCATGTGGTGTCATGCTTTTTCCCGCTCTGGCAAAATGGCGAGCCAACTTCGTCCGGCTTTTCCTCGACTCCCGGAGATGGTCTGGATGGATACGCTCGCGAGAAGGTTGTGCGACCAGCCAATTGGTTCACTCTTGCGCCGAACGGCTACAGCCATGCCGAGGCAGCTACTCTAACCACTGCTGGTCTCACGGCTTGGCGAGCGTTGGTGTCCGATGGCAATTTGAAGGCTGGGGAAAGCGTGCTTACCATGGGCACCGGTGGAGTCTCGATTTTCGCACTGCAGTTCGCGAAGATGATGGGCGCTACCGTGATATCAACTTCCTCATCAGATCAGAAGCTGGAACGACTTCGTGCGCTCGGGGCGGACTTTGTCGTCAATTAAAGCACCATGAAGATGGGGCCAGCAAGTCCGCAATTTCACAGGCGGAGGAGGTGTTGATCACCTAATCGAGATTGGCGGCCCTGCAACTCTCCCGCAGTCAATTCATGCGTGTCGCATTGGAGGCCATATTGCACTCATCGGAGTCCTCACAGGCTTAGTTGGCACGGTTCCCACGGCGGCTCTGATGGAAAAGCATCAAAAGCTCCAGGGTCTTACTGTCGGCAGCCGTGAGCAACAGTTGGAGATGATTCGAGCCATCAACACAACCGGAGTCAAACCTGTGATTGACCGAACCTTCGGGTTGCTCGAACTTGCAGAAGCATTTCGGTACGAAGCATCGGGTAAGCATTTTGGGTAGATATGCTTGGGTTGGTATGACGTCATTACTGTAGAGCGAGCGAGGCGTGAACCATTGGCTATTGCAAATAGGCCGTATCGAACCTTAACCCGAAGTCGTGCCGTGATAGGAAGCGGTCGATAGAGCAAAATACGCCGCTCCGCGGCTGAGGGTGAATGCTCGCCCAGCGCGGGCTGACGAGGCTGTTACGAAACGCTGCCGTCCCTACGGTGTCTGTGTCATAGCTGGCGCGGCACCGGTGTGACACATGTTCTTAGGTTCAAGTTTTTGATCGTGGCACGTGTCCGCGATCGATGTACTTACCGCTGATGCAGGCGAGCGATGTTGTGGGCGATAGCGGCCATGATCCACTCCGTGTTCTCCGCCTGCAATCCACGTGGTCCCGAATGGCCGCATTCCCCGTTGTACTTTCAGTATCCCAATCACCGGTTCCACTACCGCTTGCCTGCGTTGATACATTTTCCGGCCCGCTGCGCTGCGCAACTTCTCCCGCATCCGCAGGTGTTCGGGATCGCCAATCGCCCTGCGTCCGATTCCTCCGGCAGGTTTTCCGCTCGTCATCTCATGGCGCAGGTTGTTGTCCGGCACATACAAATCGATGCCGCGCCGACTACACTCCCGCAAAGCCGCTCCACTAAAAAATCCCGCATCCGCCGTCACCTTCTCGGGACGTTGCCGACATCGCTTCTCGACCTCGTCCAGCATCGGCAACAGCGAGGCGTTGTCGGTGGCGTTCTGCGTCACCCGTGCGCCCACAATGAAATGATCGTCGCTGACCGCAACATCAGCCGTGTACCCCAGCACCCAGCCGTCGCGGGTGCGCAGAAAACCACTGTCCGGATCGGTCTTCGACACCTGCCGCGCTCTCGCCTTGGGCAACTTCTTCAACCCCTGGTGGGTTTCCGCCAACTGTTGTTCCAGCACCTCCGGCTGCGCCACCGCCAACTCCGTTCCCGCACCTTCGTCCGGATCCGGTACCAGTGCCCGCTGCTGAAACCGTCGCACCTGCCGCCGATCCCGCGCCCGCTGCTCCCGCGCCTCCTGCTCCTCATCTACCACTCGACGTCGCGCCGCGTTGGCCTGCACCCGCGTCGAGTCGATCGCCACATGTCCCAACCGTGCCACTCCCGCCCGCCGTGCCATCTCAATCGTCTGCGTAAACAAGTCGTTGATCGCCCGTCCGTGCCGCCGCAGAAACTCGCTCAAGGTCTTGTGGTCCGGCCGCAACCCGCCCGCCAGATAGCGAAATGCCAGGTCTTCCTGCACCCGCCGCTCCAGCCGCCGCGTTGATTGCACGCCCAGACAGTAGGCATACAGCCACACCTTCAGCATCATCCGCGGCGGATAGGCCAGCCGTCCTTCGCTGCTGTAGGCCTCCTCCAAGCCCTGCACATCGAACGCCTCCACCACCCGATGCACATGGAAACACAGATGCCCTTCTCCCAGCACATCTCTTACGTTGGGCGGCAACAAAAAACCCTGATCCGGTGCGTAATCAAAAAATCGCGACATGCCTTCTTGTCGCCCATTTATCCTGTGCAGAACAAGTGCCATCTATGACACACACACCGGGGGACTCGGCTTGGATTTTCCCACAGCACCCAGCACTCCGCCCTGCCCACCCCAACCCGCGCAAAAGCGGCTCGGTTCGGGGGCCCCGTTTCGGCTGCGTGCTGGGCTAGACTGTACCGTGCCTCCGGCACTCGAATTTTCCGAGACCTCTTCCACTGCCAAGAAGGCAAAGCGAGTTTCGTAACAGCCTCTGACGCCCACGCCTAACAGCGCTGCGCTGCTTCGTCCAAATTTGTGACGCATGTCATTGAATCGCACGTCGCGAGGCGGTATAGTTGCGCTTCTTCGTAACAATTCTCCCTTGCGGAGTGATAATAAGGGCAGTTCACGATGCCGCAGAATTACGTACCGATTTTCATCTTTGCGCTGGTTGCCTTTTTGGTTGCCGCAGGCACCCTGGCGATTTTCACGCTGATCCGCCCCAGCAAGCCCGACAAAACTAAATTGATGCCGTACGAGTGCGGTATCACGCCGTTTGATGACGCGCGTGGCCGCTACACGGTGCGGTTCTACATTGTCGCGATTCTTTTCGTGGTGTTCGATGTGGAGACGATCTTCCTGTTTCCATGGGCGGTGCAGTTCAAGTTGCTGGGCCTGTTCGGGCTGCTGGAGATGGGCATCTTCCTGGGCATCCTGATCGTGGGCTACATCTGGATATGGAAGAAGGGGGCGCTGGAGTGGGTGTAGAAGAAGTCTCCCGTCGCCTTCCCGCCAGCGCGGTACTGGAGCGCCGCATTACCAGGGCGAAGTTTTATGCGTTTGTGATTACAGTCACAGCCGGTCGTGACCCTCGTACGTCAAAGACAGGCCCTGAAACTGCTACAACATAAGTTCCACCGGACGGCAGGACCGGTAAACACAGAGAGGCATTGAGTGCCCGAAGACAGTAAAGGACCAGATTCCGTCTCCCCTCAACCGGAGGGCGCCAAGGTGCCCGCCGAGGGCATCGCATCCGACAAGCCGGCTACACCCGCCAGCGGAGGCGCGAAAACCACTCCCGCAACCGAATCCAAGCCAGTTGAAGCCGCAAAACCAGCTCCGGCGGCAGCCAAACCGGCGGCTCCCGCGGCTACACCCGCCAAGCCCGCTGCCGCTCCTGCGAAGCCGGCTGGGCCGGTACCGGAGCCATGGGAGTCGGAGCTGATTACGCGACTTCGCCAGCAGTACGGATCGGGAATCGTGGAAGCCAGCCGCTATCTGGGGCAAAGATATCTGATCGTGGACAGCTCACTACTGCCGGAAATTCTCCTGCGAATGCGCGACGAAGAGGGTTTCGACTATTGCGTCGATATCACCGCCGTGCACTATCCCAAGCGCGAGCAGCAGTTCGACGTGATTTATGTGTTGTATTCGTTCCCCAAGAACGAGCGGATACGGGTGAAGACCAGAATCAAAGAAGACGAGCATGTTCGCTCATCGGTTGCGATGTGGGAGACCGCCAACTGGCTGGAGCGTGAAGTCTTCGACATGTTCGGCATCGTCTTCGACGGGCATCCGGGGTTGAAGCGCATCCTCTTGCCGGACGAGTGGAAGGGGCATCCGCTACGCAAAGATTACGACATCCTCAAACAAGACCAGGAATGGGTGCAGATCAACCTGGGCATTGAGAGTGGACAATGATTGACAGGCGTGCGCTGGGAGCGGCGGCAGGGGATGAAGCCCGCGTCCTGTCTTATCGCGATGCGGCACGGCTGAAGCCGTGCCCTGATACGAATCAGTGGCCAAAGCGAGTCCTTGAGCAAGCTGTAGAGTCGTGCCCTGGCACGATAAATACCGAACGGCAACGATAAGAATGAGCGACGCGACCAAGCTCGATTATCTGGACCTCGACACCAAGGATGAGACCTTTCTCGACTCCACCGAGTTAGTGCTCAACATGGGACCGCAGCACCCATCCACGCACGGGGTGCTGCGCGTCATTCTGAAACTCGACGGAGAAAAGGTCCTGGGCACCGAGTGCGTCATCGGCTACCTGCACCGGGGCGTGGAGAAGATCGGCGAGAACCGCACCTACGCCATGTTCAATCCTTATGTGGATCGCATGGACTACGTGGCCGCGGTCTCGAACGGGCTGGGCTATTGCGAGACAGTGGAGAAGTTGCTCAGCGTGGAAGCGCCGCCGCGGGCACAGTACATTCGCGTTATTCTCACCGAGCTGTGCCGCATCTCAAGCCACCAGGTTTGGCTGGGCACGCATGCACTCGACATTGGGGCCGTGACTCCACTGTTTTATGCCTTCCGCGATCGCGAAGAGATTCTGAAAATCTTCGAGCGATATTGCGGGGCGAGGCTGACGACCCACGCGTTTCGGATCGGCGGATGTATCTACGAGACGTACGAAGGCTTCGAGCAGGACGTAAAGGCATTCTGCACATTCTTTCTGCCGAAACTGGACGAATACGAAGAGCTGCTGACCACCAACCGCATCTGGGTGACGCGCACCAAGAATGTCGGCATCCTGAAGCCGGAAGAGTGTATTGCTCTGGGCGTGACGGGTCCGGTGCTGCGCGCCAGTGGCGTGCAATGGGACCTGCGCAAGGCGCAGCCCTACGAATGCTACAAGGACATGGATTTCGAGATCCCCACCGGAGTGAACGGCGACACGTATGACCGGTACCTGGTGCGGATAGCGGAGATGCGGCAGTCGGTGCGCATTCTGCGGCAGGCAGTGGAGGCGATTCCCGCGGGGCCGATCATGGCGAAGGTGCCGAAGGTGATTAAGCCTCCGGTGGGAGAGGTGTACCACTCGATCGAAGCGCCCAAGGGCGAGTTGGGGTACTTCATTGTGAGTGATGGGTCGACCCAGCCTTACCGGGTGCGGGTGCGTCCGCCGTCGTTCGTCAATCTGCAAGCCCTCGACAAGATGGTGCGCGGAATGCTGGTGGCCGATGTGGTGGCAGTGATTGGGACGCTGGACATCGTGTTGGGAGAAGTGGACCGCTAGGGAAGTGGATAGTGGTTGGTGGGTAGTGGATAGTTGGCGCGTGCGGCACGCAAGCACATCCCTCGCGGACTAAAGTCCGCTCGGGATCAGAGAAACAAACGGCGTGGACGCCGACCTGAAGGTCGGCTCTGACCAGGACAAGGCGTAGATGCCAGCGTAAAGGCTGGCTCTACCAGAGCTGGGAAATGTTGGACTCGATCAAGAACTATCTCAATGCGGGCGTGACGCCGGGCGAGGCTGGGAGCCAGCTGTGGGCCACGGTTTACATCGTCGTAATCGTGCTCGGCGTGTCCATCGCTGTGATCGCGATGAACTGGCTGGAGCGCAAGATCATGGCGCACATGCAGGTCCGGCTGGGTCCGATGCGCGTGGGCCCGCACGGATTGCTGCAGCCGTTCGCCGATGCGCTGAAGCTGCTGATCAAGGAAGACATCATTCCGGCCAACGCTGACAAGCTGGTGTTCTGGAGCGCGCCGGTGGTTGTCACCATGACAGCGTTCACGACATTTTTGGTCGTGCCGTTCGGGCGCACCCACGCCGTGACCGACATGAATATCGGCGTGCTGTTCATGCTGGGCATCTCGTCGCTGGGCGTGCTGGGCATCATCATGGCGGGTTGGTCGTCCAACTCGCACTATCCGCTGATGGGATCGTTGCGCTCCAGCGCGCAAATGGTGTCGTACGAGATCGCGATGGGACTGTCGATTGTGTGTGCGGTGTTGATGACCAGCCTGCAGACCGGCACCGGGACGCTGAGCATGATCGGCATCGTCGAGGCGCAAAATGCGCAGAGCACCTGGTTCATCTTCAAGTTCTTCCCACTGGGATTCCTGGCATTCGTGGTATTCGCCATTGCCATGATCGCGGAGACCAACCGCGCGCCATTCGATTTGCCGGAAGCGGAGTCGGAGTTGGTCGCTGGATTTCATACCGAATACAGCGGATTCCGCTGGTCGCTGTTCTTCCTGGCGGAGTACTCGGCGATGCTGGCGGTGTCGTCGATTGCAGTGACGCTCTGGCTAGGCGGATGGCTGCGGCCGTTCCCGAACTGGCTGAGCGGACCGACGTGGGACCTGGCGTTCTCGTTGGTCCCGGGGCTGGCATTCCTGGCGATGGCGGCGGGGTGCTTCCTCGGAACAATCCGGATGCCGAAGATCATCCAGATGCGTGCCCAGTCGATTGGGTTAGGCGTATTCGGCGCGCTGCTGGCGTTGATTGGGCTGGTGATGCTAGCACCAGCTGTGCGCGAGCGGGTGCAGGACATCTTCTGGTTCGCCGTCAAAGTCGCGTTCTTCATGTACCTATACATCTGGTATCGCAGCACGTTTCCGCGCTACCGGTTTGATCAGCTTATGAAAGTTGGCTGGAAGGTACTGCTGCCGATCGGGCTCGGGGTGCTGATCGCGACCGCGTTGGTCGGCATGAGGCAGGAGTTGTTGGCGGTCATCGTGGGGGTGTTGCAGTGAGTGTGGCTCCGCTACTGCGTAAGGTTTTTCTGGTGGACCTGATCAAGGGCCTGTCGGTGACGTTTCACAACCAGTCGGAAACGGAACGTGTCACGGAGCAATATCCGCTGGAGCGGCCGGTGATTTACGAGCGCTATCGCGGGCAGCCGCGGCTCAACACCAATCCTGAGACCGGCGAATCGCTGTGCATCGTTTGCAATCTGTGCGCGCTGGCGTGTCCCGAGAAGCTGATCGTGGTGAAGGGCGAGCGGAATCCGGTGACCAAGCGCAAGGAAGTGGTCTCGTGGACGTACGACCTGAGCCGCTGCATGTTTTGCGGGTTGTGCGCGGAGGCGTGCTCCACCGACGCTCTCGAGCTCTCGCAGGATTACGAGATGGCGCTGTATAGCCGCGACGGCATGGTATTGGACCAGGCAGCCTTGGAGCGCGGGCCGGAGCCGGTGAGGTATGCGAAATGATGCAGGACGGCGTGGCAAAGAGCTGGTGGCTGCTAACTGTGCTGGTCGTGATCAGTACGGCATGCGCTGTCGAAGCGCAAAAGAGTCACTGGGGTTCGCCGGATGACCCAGTGGTGAAGGAATTCGTTAGCAAAGAAAGGATGTGGCTGGAGGCGCAATGCAGCCGCCAACCAGGGCTCAAAGATGTGATTGCCGATGACTACGAAGGCACGACTACCGGCGGCCAGCGCATTGACAAAGCTGGCGCGCTTGCCCCTGACGCGAACTGGCCCGATCACGACTGTCAACTGGGACCGGTGAAAGTAAATTTCTTTGGCGACGATGTCGCTGTGTTGTATGGCAGCGAAAGCATGATGAGGAAGGGAACCGACGGCAAAGTGGCGAAGCGCTGCCTGGTTTGGACCGATACGTGGCTGCGACGCGAAGGGAAGTGGCAGATCGTCGCCGCTCAAGACAATCGGGTGGAATGCCAATGAAAAATTGGCTGCCAGGCAGGTGCGCAGGATGAATCCGGTCGCGACTCCTCTCTTCTTTTACGGGCTGTCGATCGCGGCAGTCGTCTCGGCGATCGCGGTGATCACGCGAAAGAACGCCGTACACGCGGCGCTGTCGCTGATCGTGACTCTGATTTCCCTGGCCGGACTCTACCTGATGCTGTACGCCCCGTTCGTCGCGGGCGTGCAGATCGTGCTCTACGCCGGCGGCATCATGGTGCTGTTCCTGTTCGTCATCATGCTGGTGAATCTCGACCAGAACATTCGCGAGATTCAGTTCAACAAACAGTGGAAGGTGGGGCTGCTGGCAGCGTTGGCGCTGGGCGGGTTGCTGTTGTTCGTGGTTCGCCAGGGGCGCGAAATCTTTCCGCTAGCGTTTAGCGCGGCCTTGCCGGAAGGGCAGAACACCCAGATGGTCGGAATCGCACTCTACGGCCAGTACATGCTGCCGTTTGAGATTGCGTCACTGCTGCTGCTTGTGGCGATTGTGGGCGCCGTAGTTATGGCGAAGAAAAGAATCTAAGAGCAGTGGTTAGTGGATAGTGGTTAGTTATAGCAGGTTGAGTGCAATTTATGGGTGAAATTACAACACTGCATTACTTGGTTGTCGCCGCGGCGCTGCTGGTTATCGGCACCATCGGCGTGCTGACCCGTCGCAACGTGGTCATCATCCTGATGTCGATTGAACTGATCCTGAACGCCGTGAACCTGAACCTGGTGGCGTTCTCGCGGCTGTACGGGCTGCAGGGGCAGGTGTTCTCGATCTTCGTAATCACCGACGCAGCGGCGGAGGCCGCGGTGGGACTGGGCATCATCATCGCCTTCTTCCGCAATAAAGAGACGGTGAATGTGGATGAGGCGGATTTGTTGAAGTGGTAAGAGGCAATTAGCGATTAGCAATTAGCAATTAGTGCGCGTTGCGACAAATGCCAATTGAGTTTCTTGGGATGACGGATCGTTCGTGAGTCGAGTAAAGGAATTCGGAGCTAATTGCTGGTTGTGCGGCTGAGAGCTTGAAATTATGTACTTTCTTGACCACATTTGGTTGATTCCGCTGTTTCCCGCGATCGGGGCGGCTTGCATGTTCTTCTTCGGGCGCAAGCTGACCAAGTCGGCGGTGAGCGGCATTTGCGTGGGCCTTGTAGTGCTGGCCTTCGCCTGGGCTTGCCTCGCGGTGTGGCAGTACACCGGATACTCGGCTGCCAATCCCGGCAAGCCGTTCGAGAAGGTGATGTTTACGTGGCTGGGTACGGGCGACAGCACTGCCTCCGGGGCTGAAGCCCAGGAAACAACAAACGGGGTCCCTGACGCGGCCCTGAAGGGCCGGTCTACCACCCTCGCTTATCGGACGCATGACGGTACCGCACCGTTCCGCGCTGATGCCGGGTTTCTGCTGGACCCGCTGTCGAGCATCTGGCTGCTGTTTGTGACCGGCGTCGGAATGCTGATCCACATCTACTCGATCGGCTACATGGGACACGAGGGCGGCTATTACCGCTTCTTCGGCTACCTCAACCTGTTCATGTTCTCGATGCTGACGCTCGTCCTGGCGAACAACTATGCGCTGATGTTCGTGGGTTGGGAGGGCGTGGGCCTGTGCTCGTACCTGCTGATCGGCTTCTACTTCCTGCGGCATTCGGCGTCGACGGCGGCGAACAAAGCATTCATCACCAATCGCATTGGTGATGCCGGATTCCTGCTGGGCATGTTCATGATTGCCTGGCATTTCGGATCAGTGCAGTACACCCATGTGAATGAGATTGCACGCAGCGGCAAGTTTCTGATTGGCGATCCGTGGATTACTGCGGCGTGCCTGCTGCTGTTTGTGGGAGCCTGCGGCAAGTCAGCGCAGTTTCCCCTCTATGTCTGGCTACCGGATGCAATGGAAGGCCCGACGCCGGTTTCGGCTCTGATTCATGCGGCGACCATGGTCACGGCGGGGGTGTACATGGTGGCACGATCGAGTGCACTGTTCGTGCTGGCGCCGCACGCCATGAAAACCGTTGCCATTGTCGGGGCCTTGACGGCGATTTTCGCGGCGACAATTGCCCTGGTACAAAACGATATCAAGCGCGTGCTGGCATATTCGACGGTTTCGCAGCTCGGCTACATGTTTCTGGCGCTGGGAGTGGGCGCGTTCGCAGCGGGCGTCTTCCATGTCTTCACCCATGCTTTCTTCAAAGCGCTGCTGTTCCTTGGTGCGGGCTCGGTGATTCACGCCATGAGCGGCCAACAAGAGATGCAGCACATGGGAGGCTTGCACGGGAAGATCAAGACCACGTTTGGCACCATGCTGGTAGCCACCCTGGCCATTGCGGGCATACCGGGTTTCGCCGGATTCTTCTCCAAAGACGCCATCCTGTGGGAGACATGGTCGCGCGAGGCGGGCGCCTATCGCTACTTGTGGTACATCGCGTTTCTGACGGCGCTGATGACTTCGTTCTATATGTTCCGGCTAATCTACCTCACATTCTTTGGCAAGCCGCGCATGGACCACGAAGTTGAGCATCATATTCACGAGTCGCCGAAGTCGATGACCGTGCCGTTGATCATTCTGGCGGTATGTTCGGTAGGCGCAGGCTTTCTGGGCCTGCCACATAGCCTGGGAGGGTCGAATCGTTTTGAGAAGTTTCTGGAGCCGGTGTTCGCCCAGGAAGCGCAAGTCATGGAATCCGAAGGCCGGTCGGCGCAGGTTGCCGCAGGCGAAAAACAGGTGGAGCACACCAACCCGCTGGAGTTTGTGCTGATGTTCGCCTCGGTTGGCGCGGCCGTAGTCGGCTGGTGGCTGGCGCAGCGCGCCTATAAAAATGCCGATAAAGGCTACAAGGAGCCGATCAACGAAATCTCACCGCGCTTTTACAAGACACTGTTGCGCAAGTATTACGTGGATGAAGTTTACGACTGGTTCATCACGGGTCGAGACAAGATCGCGGGTGTTCGCCTCGGGATGCTGGGACTCGGCGAGGTGTCGTCGAAATTCGATAGCACCGTAATCGACGGCACGGTGAACGGCGCGGGTTGGATCACAAAGTTGAGCGGCCGGATCTCGTCCTGGTGGGACAAGTGGATCATCGACGGCATTGGTGTGAACGGGCCGGCGATTCTGGCGCGGTTATTGTCATACCCGGTTCGTTTGCTGGAGTGGGGACTGGTGCAGTGGTACGCGCTGGTGATGGTAGCCGGGCTAGTGTGTTTCGTTTTTTATTACGTGGTGAAGTGGTAAGAAACAGTGGTGGAAGATCGGTGTGACCCTGCGCGATTTATAGGTTGTTACCGGAAGATTTGCGCTGAGAGCGGAAGGCTGAGAGCAAAGAGTTAATACATGTATAACCACATACTTTCGATTGTGCTGTTCACGCCGCTGGTGGGCGCGATTCTCCTACTGTTCATACCCAAGGAGAATAGAGACGCGATTCGCTGGGTGGCGAACATTTTTGGGATGCTGGGATTCGTGGTTTCGCTGCCGCTTGTCCCATGGTTCTGGGCGCTTAAAGAGCGGAGCGGCTTCCAGTTCGTGGAAGGTTCACCCAACAACTGGATTCCCTCGATCGGCGCTGGCTACGTGCTGGGCATCGACGGCATTTCGTTTCTGCTGATCATGCTGACCACGGTGCTGGGTGCAGTCTCCATCCTGTCCTCATGGGAAGCGATCCAGGAGCGCGCCAAAGAATACTACGCGTGGTTTCTGGTACTACAGACCGGCATGCTCGGCGTCTTCATGGCCAATGATTTCTTCCTGTTCTTCGTGTTCTGGGAGGCCATGCTGGTGCCGATGTATCTGCTGATCGGCATCTGGGGCGGACCGCGCAAGCTGTATGCCGCGATTAAGTTCTTTCTCTACACGCTATTTGGTTCAGTGCTGATGCTGCTGGGCATTATCTTCCTGTACTTCCATCACCACACGTTGACTGGCGTGTATACGTTCTCGATCACCGAGTTGTACACGACTGCACCAAAGATCGCAGGCCCGGCGGCATTCTGGCTGTTCTTCGCGTTCTTCCTCGGATTCGCGATCAAGGTGCCGATGTTCCCCTTCCACACCTGGCTTCCGGATGCCCACGTGGAAGCACCCACGGCCGGCTCGGTGATTCTGGCCGGCGTTCTGCTGAAGATGGGGACCTACGGCTTCCTGCGCTTCTCGCTGCCGTTCTTCCCCGCGGTGGCAATGACGCCTTGGGTGCGGCAGTTGCTGGTCACGCTGTCAATCATCGGCATCATTTACGGGGCGCTGGTATCGCTGGTGCAAAAGGACATGAAGAAGCTGGTGGCATATTCGTCGGTCAGCCACCTGGGCTTTTGCACGCTGGGCATCTTTGCCTGCAGTCCTCTGGGACTGAGCGGCTCAGTGATCCAACAGATCAGCCACGGTATTTCCACCGGCGCACTGTTCCTGATCGTGGGCATTCTGTATGAGAGGCGGCACACCCGCGAGATTGCAGAGTACGGCGGCATCTCGAACGTCATGCCGGTGTACGCGACCATTTCACTCATTATCTTCTTGTCATCGATGGGGCTCCCCCTGCTGAACGGGTTCGTGGGTGAATTCACGATCTTGCAGGGAACGTTCATGGAGAACAAATGGTGGGCGGCCTGGGCGGTGCCGGGAGTAATTCTGGCTGCGGCCTACCTGTTGTGGCTGTATCAGCGCGTGTTCTTCGGACACAATAACAATCCCAAGAACGCCAAGTTGTCTGACCTGTCGGCGCGCGAACTGGCAACCTTCGTTCCGCTGGTCATCCTGGCCTTTGCCATAGGCCTATATCCCAAGCCATTGTTCCAGATCCTGGCGACTCCTGTGAACAACCTGGTGGCAACGGTGCGCCCGGATTATCCCGGCGTAACCAAGTCGGTGGTGGCGGCAGAGCCGGCAACGTCAACGCAGCCGGATGCAGCGACGCCACTGCCCGAGGCGCCGAAGGCACCGGAAGTGAAAGCTCCCACTAGCCGGACTGGTGCTTCAGGACGTGCGCACGTTGAGCCGGTTGCGACCAGTCGCTCTTCGCAATTCGCTCTTCGCCTTTCGCGAGAGTCGCAAGAGAAGGGCAGATGAGAAACTACGAAGACCTCGAGGTGTGGCAAAGGGCGCATGGGCTGACTATCCAGCTATATCGTGTTACCGAACGATTTCCTCGGACAGAATTATTCGGCCTGACTTCGCAAATCCGCCGCGCCGCAGGATCCATCGGCGCGAACTTGGCTGAGGGCTGTGGCAGATGGAGTGACGCCGAGCTTGCGCGTTACGTCCGGATTGCGATGGGCTCCGCCAGTGAGCTACAGAACCACCTAAGGCTGGCCATGGACTTGGGGTTCCTGTGTGAAACGGACCATCGTGCCTCAATAAGAGACCTGACGAGTATTCGTGAAATGTTGACTGCATTCCTGCGAACGCTTCGGCACACTTCTGCAGTGCCGAACCCTGTTTCGGTTCTGGCAAATAGCAAAGAACGAATTGCGAACAGCGGAAAGCGGAAAGCGACAGGGGTAAAAGTGTGAATCCTTCGCTCGGCCTATATTTTTCGAGCACCGACTACCTGCTGGCTCTGCCCATGCTGCTGCTGTCGCTATTCGCTCTCGGCATCCTGCTGATTGACCTCATCCTGCCGGAGCGGTGGAAGCCCGTGAACGCCTTCACCGCTTTGGCCGGTGTCGCCTTTTCGGCGGCCGCAGTGGGGAAGATCCACCTGGCGTATCGCGTGGCGGAGAGTCGCGGAGGCGTGGTTGGAGACTTTACCGGCTTCATGGGCACATTGGTCGTGGACCGCTTCGCGATTTATTTTTTCTATTTATTTCTGGTTGGTGCGGCGATCGCGATCCTGATGTCGATCCAGTATCTCGAGATCGAGCGCGAAAATCATGGGGAATTCTACGCGCTGATTCTGTTCTCGGTTGTAGGCATGATGTGCATGGCTGCCGGCTACGACATTGTGCTGCTGTTCATCGGCCTGGAGTTGATGGCGATTTCGACCTATGTACTGGTCGGCTTCCTGCGGCGCGACAAACGCTCGAACGAGGCGGCACTGAAATACCTGCTGCTGGGGGCGTTTTCGTCGGGACTCTTCGCCTATGGCCTATCGCTCTTCTATGGTGTTAGCGGCAGCACCAACCTGGGACTCATCGCACGCAAACTGCAGGAAATCATGGCCACCCGGCCGCACGATCCGGTAGTGGCGTTCGCCCTGCTGACAACCACGGTTGGCGTGTTGTTCAAAATTGCCGCAGTACCGTTCCACCAGTGGGCGCCTGACGCTTACGAGGGAGCGCCCACCAGCGTGACCGGCTTCATGTCGGTAGCGGTGAAATCGGCAGGATGGGCACTCTTACTGAGGATCTTCCTGTTCGGACTGGGCCCGCTGCGCTCGATGTATGTGCCGCTGTTGATCTTCGTGGCGATCGTGACCATGACGGTTGGGAACCTGGCGGCGATCTCGCAGAACAACTTGAAGCGGTTGCTGGCCTACTCCTCGATCGCGCACGTGGGCTATATGCTTCTGGGGCTAGTGGCCAGCGACGGCGTCAACAACTCCACCGGGATCATGGCCATCATGATCTACCTGCTGGTGTACACGTTCATGAACCTTGGGGCGTTCGCGGTGATCACCTCGCTGCGGCGCCGCAACATTATTGGCGACGAAATCGACGACATCGCCGGCTTGTACTTCAAGGCTCCGGTCGAGACCATGCTGATGCTGATGTTCCTGCTCTCACTGGCGGGAATTCCTCCGCTGGCCGGCTTCTGGGGCAAGTACTTCATCTTTCTCAGCCTGATCCAGACAGGACACTACGCCCTGGCGTCGTTGGCCGTGCTGTATGCCGTGATCGGGCTCTACTACTACATGCGCATTGCCAGCGCGATGCTCATCCGGCCGGCGACGGATACGGTGCCGGTTCGTATAGGCCCGGCTATGGGGCTGGCATTACTGGTGACGGGGGCAGGAACGATTGGCATCGGAATCTTCCCGAACTTCTTCATCAATGCCGTGAACTGGTCGTTGGGATTGGCGCAAGGTTCGCACGTTGCGATGCTGGCGCGGTAAATCGACCCGTGGTTATGGAACTATGACCAGCCTGCGGCCGTGAAGGTCACTGCGGGCCCACGCGCGCTCAATGTCTACCAGCGGAACCGGCTCTACATCGATATGCAACTGGCCTTGGGCAGCCAGATTCATGAGCTGCTGGTAAGACTGAGATACCACGTCGAAAGACGGCATTGTGCCGGAACCTAAGATGGTCACCGCTGCGCTGCGCAAAGCCGCTGCCGGGAGCGAGATGACCTGACCAGCACTTTCGCCGATCTGAACCAGACGAGTGCCAGATCGCGCCGAAAATCCCTTCCGAGTTAGAGCTGCGAACAGTAATTCTGTCGGGCGACCCCAGAGAAAGTCGAGCACGATGTCGAACCCAGCATCGCGAACTTCCCGTGCAAACGCCTCGACTACGTTATCTTCAGGGGCGTCCATATGGATCGTGGCGTCGGCTCCCAACTTCGGGAGCCTGCTCAGGATCTGTTCATTTCGTCCCGCTGCGACCACTCTGCCGGCGCCGAGGTGTTTGGCGATTTGAATTGCGAGTTGGCCGGCGACTCCCGTGGCGCCCTGGACCAGTACACTCTCGCCGGGCGAGAGCCGCGCGGTGGTGACCAGCGGCAGCCAGGAAGACAGGCCGGGGTTTGGCAAGGCAGCCGCGACGGTATCATCGAGCCC
Source organism: uncultured Acidobacteriaceae bacterium (assembly GCA_963834815.1). Classification (GTDB taxonomy): domain Bacteria; phylum Acidobacteriota; class Terriglobia; order Terriglobales; family Acidobacteriaceae; genus DASRAA01. The sequence goes on from CAWIDA010000001.1 coordinate 308,372, forward strand.
GTCAGGCACGGGCCAGCAGAACGATCGCGGAGCGACAGTGCGCTGGCTCATGGAGCCATAGGGCGCTCGCAGCACGGCGAAAAACACCCGCGCGCCGGTGTCGAGGCGCCCCACGCCCTCCACGCCGCAAGTGACCGGCAATTGCTGCGGGCTGGCATAGTGCGATCCGCTCGCCAGCAGTTTGGTTGATGGATTTAGTGCAGCGGCGGCGACGTTCACGAGTACTTCATCATCCGTGGGAATGGGGTCAGGTATGGACTCGTAACGAGGCGGTTGACCAAAGCTGTGTAGAACCGCAGCATTCATAGTTCCTCCTATTATCCGCCGTGGGTATGATCCGTGGAAACTACGTGACCGCGAAAATCCAACGATGGCGTTTTGTATAATCAGGGGTTTGCTACCCACCTTGAAGGAGAATCCATTGCAGCAGGCAGAAATCGGGATCATCGGCGGGAGTGGTCTGTACTCCATGCCGGGCCTGACGGATGTGCGGGAAGTCTCGCTGGAGACGCCCTTTGGAGCGCCTTCTGATTCCTATGTGCTGGGCACCCTGAACGGCCGCAAGGTCGCCTTTCTTTCGCGGCATGGACGCGGCCACCTCCTGATGCCGACCGAATTGCCCTACCGGGCAAACATTCATGGATTCAAGCAACTTGGCGTCGAACGTATCGTGTCGCTGTCGGCCGTGGGCTCGCTAAAAGAGGAACACAAGCCGCTGGATTTCGTAATTCCGGATCAGTTCATCGATCGCACCCGGCATCGCGTGGACACATTTTTTGGCGACGGACTGGTGGTGCACGTGGCGTTGGGGGAGCCCATTTGCGCTGAGGCCGCCAAATACGTGGAAGAAGCCTGCCGCCGCGCCAAAGTTAACGTGAAACATGGCGGGACCTACCTGAACATGGAGGGGCCTCAGTTCTCCACGAAGGCGGAGTCGAATCTATATCGCAGTTGGGGAATGGACGTGATCGGCATGACCAACCTCACCGAGGCCAGGCTGGCCCGCGAAGCCGAGCTTTGCTATGTCACGGTGGCCATGGTGACCGATTACGATTGCTGGCATCCGGAGCACGACCACGTGACGGTGGATCAAATCATCGCTGTGCTGGTAAAAAACGCCGAGAACGCCTGCAACGTGGTGCGCGAAGCCGTAACAGCCCTGCCGCGGGAACGCGGCTGCAAGTGCGGGTCTGCCCTCAGCCATGCCATCATTACACAGAAAGATAAGGTGCCCGCGGCAACGCTGGAGCGCCTGAAGTTAATTGTCGGCAAATACTTCGAGAACGAAAACAAATAGGAGCCCAGTCCTTGTCCATCGTGGTTGTTGGTTCGGTTGCCTTTGATAGTCTGAAAACCCCATATGGCGCCCGCGAGAAAGTTCTTGGCGGCGCCGCCACATATTTCTCGCTTTCAGCGAGCTACTTCACTGATGTTCGCGTCGTCGGAGTCGTCGGCGATGACTTCGCGCCCGAAGACGAAGCGGTGATGAACAAGCGCGGCGTCGACACTCGCGGCATTCAGCGCTCGAAGGGCAAAACGTTCTTCTGGAAGGGCGAGTACGGGGACAATGTCAATGAAGCCAAGACGCTGCAAACCGACCTCAACGTCTTCGCGACCTTTCAGCCGCAATTGCCCGCCGAATATTTGAATTCGGAATTTCTCTTTCTTGCCAACATCGATCCGGTTTTGCAGGCACAGGTCCGCGACGCCATGCCCGACGCCAGGCTGGTGGGCGGAGACACCATGAACTACTGGATCAAAGACCATCGCGAGAATCTCGGCGGAATGCTGAAGCGGGTGGATGTTCTGCTGATCAACGACACAGAAGCCAAGATGCTGGCGGACGACAATAGCCTGCCACGTGCCGCACGGAAGGTTCTGGAGCTTGGACCCAAGGCATTGGTCATCAAGCACGGCGAATACGGCGCGACCATTTTCTTCAGGGACGGCGAATTTGCCGGCGGACATCATCCTTTCCGCGCTCCTGCACTGCCGCTGGAGGAAGTGCGTGACCCAACCGGAGCGGGCGACAGCTTCGCCGGCGGATTCATGGGATACATTGCGTCGCAGGGCGAAGTCAACCGTAATGTGCTCAAGCACGCGATGTTTTACGGCAGCGTCATGGGGTCGTTCTCAGTCGAGCGCTTCGGCACGGAGCGCTTGCAGTCCCTAACGCGGGGAGAAATCGACGAGCGCTTCGCGATATTTCGCGAGCTGACCCACCTGGAATAAAACGACCTTGGCAGCTCTTGCACTCCGGCTTGCCGGCACACCGGAGCAACTTGCAAGGGCTGCTCGTTTTCGTAATGCCAGGCATGTGCGCACAATAGTTCCGGACGAGTAGCTGGAATGGCTAAACAGGCTTGCCTCAGTCGCTCCCGCAATATAGAGTTGTTTTTCTCGCAAGCATACGGATTGACATGCGTAGAATGGAAATCCCGCATTGAGGGAGCTGTGTTAGCCTACTCGTCAATTCGTCGCTTCGTCGCACGGCCTTGATTTGCATGGTGCGCTGATGCTCGCATACCGCCATCTATTGACGGTTATATTGTTCCTTCCGCTCGTGGGAGCGCTGGCGCTTATTCCTTTCCGGAACCGCGATCAGCATGTCCTGATTCGCCGAATCAGTCTCGCTGTCGGCTTGATCGAGTTCGTGCTCTCGTTCATTCCCGTTTACTCCATACCTCCCGGCTCGAGCGGGTTCAAGCTTGAAGTGTTTGTCCCGTGGATTCCTCAGTGGAACATTAACTACCACTTGGGCGTCGACGGCATCAGCATTTTCTTAATCCACCTGATCACTCTGCTGACTCCGATTGGTGTGCTAGCTTCGTGGAGCGAGATCAAGCACCAGGTCAAGGAGTTCCACATGCTGCTGCTTCTTTTGGAAGTGGGCGTGCTTGGGGTTCTGATGTCTCTCGACCTGTTCGCTTTCTTCTTTTTCTGGGAATTCGGAATCATCCCTCTGGCGTTTTTGATCGGTATTTGGGGACATGAGCGGCGTATTTACGCTGCCATCAAGTTCACGATCTATACCATGGTGGGTTCGGTGGGATTGCTCGTGGGCATCATTTGGCTGTACGCGCACACCGGCAGCTTTGATTTTGTCGAGATTCAAAAGATGATTCAAAGCGGGCAATTGGTACTCAGCCCGCATACGGAGATGTGGCTCTTCCTCGGCTTCTTCGTCGCTTTCGCGGTCAAGTTGCCCATGGTACCCGTGCACTCGTGGCTTCCCGATGCCCACACCGAAGCGCCAACCGCGGGATCGGCAGACCTCGCGGGCGTCCTCTTGAAACTCGGCGGATACGGTATCGTTCGGCTTTGCCTGCCGCTGTTCCCCAATGCTTCGCATGAGGCGGCGCCCATTGTTGGGATACTGTCTGTCATCGCCATCGTTTATGGCGCGCTGGTTTCCATGGTGCAGCCGAATCTCAAACGACTCGTGGCCTATTCCTCAATCAGTCACATGGGGTTCGTGACGCTCGGTATTTTTTCCTTCTCCCTGGTCGCTTTCCAGGGGGCCATCTACGTGATGCTGGCCCACGGCATTACTTCAAGTGCGCTATTTCTGCTGTGCGGCATCATCCACGAGCGTCGCCACACTTATGAAATCAGCCAGTTCGGCGGCTTGGCGACCCCCATGCCACGCTACGCGTCGATGTTTCTGTTCACCGCGCTGGCCGCGATAGGATTACCTCTCCTGTGTGGCTTCGTGGGTGAGTTCCTGGTGCTGGCCGGGACCTTCCAGAACCACCCGGCGTGGGCCGTTTGGGCAGCTACGGGAGTAATTTTCTCGGCCTGCTATCTCTTGTGGGCGTATCAGCGGGTATTTTATGGGCAAATCACAAACCCCAAGAACCTCGAACTACCCGATCTAGTTCCCCGCGAGAAATGGGTCATGGTGGGTTTGTGTGGCCTGATGCTCTGGCTGGGAGTGCATACAAGCTTCTTTTTGCGGCGATTTGAAGCTTCTTCTCAGACGATTCTCCAACAAGCCTCGCCGACTATTGCAGGAAGACCCGCGTCGCCTTTGCAATTGCAGTCAAGAAATCAGCACTAGAGCAATTTGAGAGCGGCTGTATCCCGTAAGAGTGCCGCCGGGCTGAAGCCCGGCTCATCTCCTGGAAGGGCTGCACTGACGCGGCGCTGAAGCGCCGCTCTGCCCAAACGTCCCAAAGGATACAGCAACCCTGAAACTGCTGTAGCGGACCTTTGCTTGCGGTCAGAGCGATTTCTGCGCGACGCTTCCGTTGGGTCCGGGACTTTGCTGGTCTGGGGGAAGAGCGCTGGCCATGACCTCGCGGACTTGGACCATCAGTTTGTCGCGGTCCGAGAAGGTTCCCGGCTCAATCGGGGGATGAAAAATCACGGTCGCCCTTCCGGCTCGCAGCGCCCAAGACCCTTTCGGCCAGCAATCGGCAGTTCCCAGGATCGTCACCGGGATGACTGGTACTCCGGCTTCGATTGCCATGTGAAACGGACCCTTCTTGAAGGGCAGCAGGTGGCCGTCGGGCGAACGCGTCCCCTCGGGAAAGACCACCATGTTCAGCCCGCGGTGCAACACCTCCGTTGCAGCGCGCATGCTCTCAATCGCGGCTTCGCGATTGCTGCGGTCGACCGGGACCATCTCCGCCATTTTTAGGGCCTTGCCAAAGATTGGCAGGCGAAAGACCTCTTTCTTGATCAGCACCGAGCATCGTCCGGGTATGGAAGGAATGAAAACCGGCGGATCGAGGTTCGAGACGTGGTTCGACATGAAAATGTAACTGCGTGAGGGCTGCAGATTTTCCAAGCCGCGGACTTCTATCTTTACGCCGGCCAGGCGCACTCCAGTGATGGCCAGTTTCATCCCGACGCGGTACAACGGCATAATATTGCCGGTCAGGAATGCGTGGAGCAACAAGAATGGTCCGCTGATTAGAAGCGAGAGGCCCCATAGCGTCAGGAGAAATGCCATTCGGATCACGGCAGACCACCAGTTTCATCGTCGCCGTGAATCCAGGCTGCGCGATGGGCAAGTTGTGCGGGCGTGGCCGAGGCGACATCCTGGAGGATGTACACCTGTTGTGCCTGCGACGATAGTTTCAGCTTGACGGTGTTTTGCCCACGCTGGTTCGCGAACCGAATCTTCACCGTAGTTCCGGCGCGCATCCGAGCGAATTGGTCATCGAGAAAGGCCGTGGCCGGCTTACCGTCCACTTCAACCACCCGGTCGCCAATGGCAATGCCCGCGCGTTGCGCCTCGCTGTTGGCGTCCACGGACATGACCACGGGCTGGCCTTCGATATTGGTGCTAGTGCTAAAACCGGGGGTAGACGAGCGGACCGTAGTCTCGGCCACCTGCAGCCCCACGAACCGGAACGACTCGTTGTAAGGCAATACCAGCACGCCAGCCACATAGTCGTGGAAGAACTCCGCAAAACTCTGGCCCGTGATGCTTTCGGCTGCCTGCTGCACCCCGTCGGAATCAGGGAAGAAGCGGCCTTTTTTGGCGTAGTTCTCGTTCATCCACTGGAACAGGTCGCGCAGCGACTTCCTGCCGCCGGTGACCTGTCGAATGCGCAGGTCGAGCAATACCCCCACCACCTCGCCCTTGTTGTAGTAGCTGATGCTGCGTTCCGGCGTGCGGTAAAAGGAATCGCCCTCGAACCAGGCATTCAGGCCCGACTCCTCTACAGACTGCCAGCGATGCGCGGGACGTGACTGCAATTCGTTGATCTCGCCGGCGATCCGGTCGATGAATTGCCGGTCGCTGTAGAGTCCAGACCGGGCCAGCAGCAGGTCGCCAACCGTGCTAGTCAAACCCTCACTGAACCAAAGTGGGCGTGTGTCCATGATGCTCTGGTAGTCGATCGGTTCCAGCGACTGTGGCCGGATGCGCTTGACGTTCCACAGGTGAAAGAACTCGTGGGCACTGACGCTGGCCACCGGCATCATGTTGTTGCGCAACCGGCGTGCATCAACGTCAATCGCCGTTCCGTACGCATGTTCCATACCGCCGCCGCCATGACCTTGCGGAAAGTGATAGAGGAAGGTGTATTCGTTAAACGGCCGGTCACCCATCCAATCCACTGCGGTGTGGGTTATCTTGCGCAAGATGTCCTGCAGCTTGCCGGCGTCGTAGTCGCTGGGGTTAGCATGTACCACAATGTGGTAGGTAGCTCCGTCCTGCTGAAATTCGAAGTGCTGAAAAACGCCAACTTCGACTGGACTGTCTACCAGTTCGTCGTAGCTGTGGGCTATGCCTACGGCTTGCTCAACCTTGCCCGCAGCCGCTTCGCCCATGACGTGGACATCCTGCATGCCCCAGGTTTCAGGGACGTCCAGGAGTCGTATGCTTGCGCCTGACGATCGTAGAGCGGGCGAATACATAAGAACCATCGCCCAGTTGAAGAATCCATGTCCGGTGCTGAGTTGGGAGCCGAAGGGGCCACCGCTGTCGAGGTGAATGTCGTAGTCCACGACGACGCAAGGCCCAGGAGCGGCGATCTCCCACTCGCTGAGCTTGCGGCTGACGACCGGAACCGGCCTGCCGGAGTCGTCCCGTGCACGGACGAGTTCGACATTGGCTGCAAAATCGCGTACTTGATACAGCGCATTCCACACAGGCATTTGCAACGTAACAGTGCCACTGCTCTGAGGAAGGCGGATGCTGACATGCGCAAGGTGCTGAGCGTTGTCAGCCAGCGATACAAAGTATTCGGTGGGTTGCGGCTGTGCGCTGGCAGGCGAGGTGCACGTGACGGGCGTAACCGCCCACAGTTGCCCGGCAGCCATGACCAGAAAAGCCAAGCCCAGAAGCAAAGGAACCAGAGCAGCTTGGCGGGGAAACATCACGCGGGCGTCGAAACCTCGCGTAGCGACCGCAGCCGCGCGGGAAGTTTTTCGTAGATGCCTCCGAAGCCACCGTTGGACAGAATCGCGACGACGTCGCCTTCGCGAAACTCTGGCGTAATGGCATCGACAATCGCTTCCGCCGAGGCCAGCAAGCGGGCATGCGTACCACCGGCAGTCAATTGGGCTATGACATTCTCCGCATGAAGACGTTCGGCCTCCGGAATTGCGTCGGACTTGAAGACCGCGGCCAGCACTACCTCGTCGGCATGTGCCAGGCTCTGCGCCAACTCGGCCTCGAAAACCTTGCGGCGCAGAGTGTTGGAGCGAGGTTCCAAGACAGCCCACAAACGCCTGCCGTGGTAACGAGCCCGCAGGGCCTTCAGCACTTCGGCAATGGCCGTGGGATGATGCGCGAAGTCATCGATGATGGTCACGCCCTGAATCTCAGCCTTCACCTCTAGCCGTCGCTTCACGCTGCGGAAGCGGCTGAGGGCGCTCGCAATCACCTCGACGGCTACCCCGTAGTTGGCAGCCATGGCGGCCGCGGCGGTGGCATTTAAGACGTTATACTCGCCCGCCAGTTGCGATTCGAACTCCGCCCAAGGGGCGCCGTCCCGCCAGACCTTCCAACGGGTGCTCTGGTTGGTGTCGGCTACATCAGAGATTCGCCACGTCGATTCCTGGCCAAAGCCGTAGCGCTCCACGCGGCAGAAGGCGCGGCTGACGCATTCATCCACATTGGGATGACCGTCCCACGCGATGAGCAACCCGCGCCGAGGCACCAGATTTACCAGCCGCTTAAATGCCGTCTTCACCTCGTCGAGGTTCCGGTAGATGTCAGCGTGGTCAAACTCGACCGAGGTCAGGATCACTGCGTCCGGAAAATAGTGGAGGAATTTCGGGCCCTTGTCGAAGAACGCCGTATCGTACTCGTCGCCCTCGATAACAAACTCGCGCCCTTCTCTAAGCGCGAACGAACTACCGAAGTTTTCTGGAATTCCGCCGATTAGAAAACTGGGGGCACGCAGGCCTTCAGTAAGCGTCCACGCCAACAGGGAGGACGTGGTCGTTTTGCCGTGCGTGCCCGCCACTACCAAACGTTCCTTGCCGACCAGGAACTCGTCGTGCAGCAGTTGTGCCATCGACTGGTACGCCATTCGCTGATCGAGCACATGTTCGAGTTCCACATTGCCGCGCGAGATGGCATTCCCCACAACCACCAGGTTCGGAGGCGGCTGCAGGTTCTTCTCGCTGAACGGCTGAGCCACGGAGATTCCGAGGGATGCGAGAAAGTCCGACATCGGAGGATACGCGGCGACGTCCGATCCCGTGACCTGATGGCCGCGCTGCTGCAGCATTCCCGCGAGCGCAGCCATGGCGGTCCCGCAAATACCAATCAAGTGAATGTGTTTGGCTTTCGTCATTTGAATACTGGAAGCGTCACTGACGCGACTTTCACGGATGCCGAGAGCTTCAACGATACGTTGGCACCGGCAGCGAATTGGGTGGTTACGCCAAAGGGAAGTGTGAAATTACGCCGGCTCACGTGTCCGGATTTCAGGCCGTACGCAATGGGAACACCCAGATCACCCAATACGCGCAGCACCACCTCCTGCAAGGTAAAGTCTTGCCCATCGCGCGGCCCGCAATTCAGCATTTCTCCGAAGATGACACCGCGAACACTTTCGAATTTACCCGCCAGTCTCAGTTGCTTCAGCATGCGATCGATGCGGAAGGCGGGCTCCGCCAGGTCTTCCAGGAAAAGCACTGTGCCGCGTGTGTCGATCTCATACGGCGTGCCCAGCGATGCGCATAGCAGCGACAGGCAGCCTCCATACAGCATGCCTTCAGCAGTACCCGGGACAAGTGTTTGCACTTCATCGGCGCTAAAGTCACGCCGGTAAGGCCTGCCTGACGTCACGGCCGCTGCCCAGGAGTCTTCGTCTACTCCATCTGGGCGCACATCGATGTTGAGCATAGGCCCGTGAAACGTCACCAGGCCCGCAGCATCACTGACGTATGTCAGCAGCGTGGTTATGTCGCTACAGCCGCAAAAAATCTTGGGATTTGCCCGGATCAATTCCAGGTCGAGTTTTGGCAGCAGGTAATTGCAGCCGTATCCGCCACGGGCGCAGATAATTGCTTTAACCTCCGGCCTCGCGAACATCTGGTGCAATTCATCCAGCCGCCGCGTTGTGCTGCCGGCAAAATAAAGGTCACGATCGAGAATCGAGGGCAGATAGAACGCCTGATATCCCCTGCGAACCAGCCACGCAGAACCGGCTTCCAAGGCATCGCTCGTAATCGCACCCGCGGGTGCAATAATCCCAACCGTGTCGCCAGGCTGCAGGGCAGCAGGTCGCAGGCGCTCAGGTTGGGCGAAGACCGTCATCGGGAAGCATTATCTTAAACGAAAAAATCGCCGCGACAGAGTATCGTCGCAGGCCCATAGAGCAACACCTGGCGGTCCCATTCCACCGTCTGCGTTCCGCCTGGAGCGTGGACTTTCACCGGAGAAGTAACTCTTCCGGCGTAGATCGACGCCGAGGCGGCCGCCGAGGAGCCGGTTCCTGACGACATCGTCTCGCCCACGCCGCGTTCGCAGAAGCGCACGTCGATCTCATGCTGGTTCAGAACCCTGACCAACTCGACGTTGGTTCCATGCGCAAAGTCCGGGTACGTGGAGATCTCCGCTGCCCGCGCCTGCCAGCCGGGATGAAACTCGGACACGAACACTACGTAATGCGGATTGCCCATCGACACCGGAATGCCGCGAACGATTGCGTTCTCCAATTGAACCTCGCATTCGCTGCCAACCTGAGGTTCGCCCATGGCAGTGCGAAACTCGAAGTTCTGAGCCTGGCGTGCCGTGAGATCGCAGGTCTTCAGTCCTGCTCCGGTTCGTATGACGACCGATGTGCGGTCGCGATCTGCACAAAACCAGGCAGCCACACAGCGCGTGCCGTTGCCTGATATCTCGGCCTCCGAACCATCGGCGTTGAACAGGCGGACCGCAATGTCGGCATCGGTGGCGGGAAGCACCCACTCGACTCCATCAGCGCCGACGCCGTTGTGGCGCTCGCAGATCTTCCGGCTGAAGCGGGCGATGTCTTCAGGAGCATGCTCGATCCCGATGATCAGGAAATCGTTGCCGCACGCGGTGGCTTTCACAAAGGGGATAGAGGCCATGTCACTTGTATTCCGATACAGCCCAAATCGTAGCAAAGCGACGCGTTTTCGCGGGCTGCTTCGGCAGGTTTCTTCGCTTCTGCGAGAGCCCGTGCCGACCGCATCTACCTGGCCGGGGACTCTGGCGGCTCATCTGCTGCCCGCTTGGGCCGGTAGATTGAGCACTTCGCCTGTTCTGGCACGGTGATGGAGAACAGCTCCGTCAATTCGTTCCGATGCTCGTGCGCCGCCATCCACACCGGGTCGCCCTTAAAAGCGATGATGACATCAGCGTGGCGCGCCGGATCGAGCAGGGCCCATTCCCAATCCGGATGACTGATTTCGCTGATGACATGGCGCAACGGTATTCCCGCCTGCTGCAGCGCACCGACATGCTCGCCCTGGTACATCAGGATCGTGGCCGATGGCGGCAATCCCGCCAGGAACCTGGCGAGCGCGTCTTCCACGATGGTACGCGTGCGGGCGTTTATCTGTGCCTCTTTGAGAGTGATGGGGGCGTCGGCGTAGATCGACAAGTAGCTGGCGGCCACGACGAGTGGCAACAAGCTCCAGATGAGGACTCTTCTTCTCGTAACGCTGACTGACTCCGCCACGAACGCTGCCAGCAGAACAGGGAACACCGCGAAAACGGGTAGGAGTTCCAGCCCGTAGCGCACGTTGTAGTAGGAAAATGGCCACCAGGTTGGAATAAAGATTGGCACGCTGCCGTAGGCAATCGATAACGCATAAAACACCAACGGAGTCCATAGCAGCAGCCAAGTGCGGTAAGTCCTGAACCGCCAGAGAGCAATACCTGTCCCCAGCAACGCCAATGCGAACAGAATGTTGCCCCAATACCCCGGCCCGATGTTGAGCTTTGCTGCTTTTACGAAGTACAGAGCAGCGGTCACCACATGGTCCTTGCCGGGATAAGGCGCCGCGCCACGAGCGGTGGTGCGCTCAGCGATGGCTTTCGCGGAATAAGGGCCATTGGCCCAGTCCAAAGCCCGACCCGAAACGCGATGGTTGTAGGCCAGCCAGAAAACCGGGACCAGGGCGTTCAGCAGCAGAAACTCGGCCAGTGATTTGGACATGGAGCGGCGTCGGGCAGCGTCCGGTGTAATGAGCCACCACTGTACAAAGACAAACAACACCAGCCCTCCCAGGATGACACCGAAAAACCAGCCGTCGTAACGGGTCGCTGCGCCTCCGGCGAGAGCCATGCCGCAGCCTTCGAGCGCGCGCTGAGAGCTGCGGTCCTTAATTGGCGTGACCGACTGGCTCGACAACCCTCGCAGCCACTCATCGAAATAGACGATGGCCCAGATGAAAAATGCGAGGAACGACGGCTCGTTCATTGCCGTGGTCTGCATGTAGAGCAAATTCGGATTAAGCGCGAAAATGGTTGCGGCGAGGTAGGCTGCAATTTGTGGTGCGCGTGCGCTGACCAGCCGAAAGATTCCCAGCGCGCCGACCACATAGGCCACCATGCTGGGCACGGAACCGGCGATGCCGCTTGTCCACAGCACTCGGTTCCATACAAACGGCAGCATCAGGATGTGCTGCAGAGGGAGCCACACCGTTCCCAACTGAAAGAACGACGATAGCCAGGAGCGATTGTCGAGGACACGACGCGCGATGTTGATGTGCGCTACAGCGTCACCATAGAGCAGGATTTGCTGATGGACGTAGTACCACAAGAGTGCAGCGATCGACACGCCGCCCAGCGCGAAGCTAAACACCGCCTCCTTTCGCTGCTGCGCGTAGCGTCTCTCCAAATCTTGACGCTCAGTTTTGCTCGTAGGTGAGGAGGGATTGCTCAAGAAGTCAGTCTACGACAGGCGATGACGGAAGCAGGAGATTCGCCCCAGAGAGGCTCGAATTGAGTCCCGAAGTTGGTTCACCGCCGGCTATTTCTTTTCGATGAGGCGGGCTGTAAGAACGGCGCCATCGCGGTCGTCATGCAACTTAATGGGCAAGATCAGCATGTTCCACACCCAATGCGCACTCTTCGTAGGCAGATGGGCGGTGCCGCGGAATCCGCGGCGGTCGATATAAGTTTCGCGAGTATCGATCACGGTGCGTAGGATCTCGCGCCATTCGTCGCTCAATTCAGTAAACTGCTCGAACAGGTTCTTGCCGACAAACCATGCCCGCTTCTTGCTCTTCATTGCCGCGAAGTAGTCATTCACATACTGCCAGTTGCCGTCGCGATCGAGGATTTCGAGGACGATGTCGTCGCCCATTGCCATCGAGATACGCGAATAATAGAAGTCGCGCGCGTCCACGACCACTGGACGACCGCGCCGCTTGGCTTCGAAAGAGCGCAGCGCATCGAGCAGGTCCTCCACCGAACTCTGCCCCTTCAGTAGATGCATGTCGGCGATGCCTCCAAACTTGCGATCCAAGGTGGCCGACAGCACGATGATTGGAACCTGCGGCCGGTCGCGGCGAAGCTTCTCGGCAACCGCGGTCCCGAATTTTCCCGCGCCGAGGTGATAGTCCAGCACCGCGATATCGATTTGGTGCAGCTTGGCTTGGGCCTGCTCAATGGAATTGGTGGAGACGACCTCGTAGCCTTTCTGCCGAAGAATTGCCGAACGCAAGACGAGGTTCTCCTCCCGGTCATCGAGCAGCAGCACGCGAATCGGCGAAACCGTGACGACTTGGGGCCCCAGCACGGGCCGAGGGCCGAGATTTGGAGTGTCTTCACTCATGTTATGGGAGGTCCTGATCCGCTCCTTTCGCGGCTGGATTGCCGTGTTCCCCAAAAATGCGATATGCCCACAGCGAGGCTGGCTGCCGTGCTGGCTTAGTCTTCGTTGTCTTTTAGGGACCCTTGCTGCAGTTGCTGTCGTGCGAGACCCTTCACCGTCCTTGCGAGTTCCGGCAGCTTAGAGAATGCGTTTACGGCGCGCAACCATTGTTTGTGGTCAAAGGCAGGCGAACCGCTAACCATGCTTCCCGCGGGAATATCTCCATGCGTGCCGCTCTGAGCGGTGACGACGACGCCGTCACCAATGGTGCAGTGCCCGGCAACTCCGGCCTGTCCGGCGATGATTACATTCTTGCCGACCACCGTGGAGCCGGCCAGCCCAACCTGCGCACACAACAACGTATGCTCGCTAACGGCCGAACCGTGTCCTACCTGTACAAGATTGTCGATCTTCACGCCACGCGCGATGCGGGTCTCGCCGACGCTGGCGCGATCAATGCACGAGTTGGCTTGGACCTCCACGTCATTCTCCAGCACGGTGGGACCGGATTGCGTGATCTTCTCCCAATGATCGCCGTCGCGAGCAAAGCCGAATCCGTCGCAGCCAACAACCACCCCGTTCTGGAGAATAATGTTGTCGCCGAGGTGGCAGCCTTCCCGCACGATGGAGTGGGCGTGAGCAAAGAAATTGTGACCGATTCTTGCGCCGCCATAGATGACCACGTGAGGCAGGAGCACCGCATTATCTCCGATTTCGACCGCCTCATCGACGACGACATACGCACCAATATGTGCATTGCTTCCAATCTTTGCTGTCGGTGCGATCACAGCCGAGGGGTGGATACCCGCAGCGTAGCGCGGAGATTGGTAGAACAGGTCGATGGCACGAGCAAACGAGAGGTATGGGTTCGGGCTCCTCAGCAGAGCGCAGTCCACCGCAGGGAAGTCCTCAGAGACAATGATGGCAGAAGCAGCGGTATTTTTGGCCGCCGCGGCGTATTTTGGATTGGCGACGAAGGTGATTTGCCCAGCGGCGGCCTCTTCGATTCCAGAAACCCCCGCGATGTCGGTCTCAGGGTCGCCGTTTTCCAGGGTAATGCCTAGGCCGGTAGCGATTTCGCCAAGCTTCATGTTGGTTGGTAAGAGTCCCGAGTTCTGCCGCGTCTCTTCTGGTCAGCCAGATACACTACCTAACCGATTCATCTTCCAGCGCCCAAGCGTCCGCGAGCGATCAATTGAACATCGGCACTTGGCGCGAATCGTCAGGACGCCGTCCGCGGCGCTGCGATTTCTTTTCTCCGATTACGGCGAGTACGGTCATTTCGGCGAGTGCGGCGCGAGGTACAAATATCCGTTGCGTATTAGATCGCGTGTCCGGCGGAATAATAGAGAATCCTTCGCTGCCATCCTGCGCCAGATCGTTGGGCATCATGCCTTCAATAATTTCGTTGTCCCGGAAACGGAGGCGGACCCACAAACCTTCGGTGCGGGGACGCGAGGTGAATGTCTTGCGTACCAGCGATTCGGAATCGCCGAGCTCGCGTACAAAATACACACCTTTCACCTCACGCAGGTCCACGGCCACCACGTTGCCGGAAGTGTTCAGCACCTCGATCTTGCCGTCGGAGATGAAGGCCGCCGACACGTATCCGCTAACCGTGTCGCGGTCCATCTTGCGGACAATCACTTTCTTGTGGGTGGTAGCCATGTGGTGCCCGAGCCCTTGTGAGTGATGCAGACATCCGATTGTCGCACTTTTGGTGAAAAAGTGCCCTAAGGAAGGTAGTTTGTAGCCAAATCGTCATGCTTGTGTTATTGTCGCTATGCAGCAAACCCGGTGCACCTGCCGTAAGTGTTGATGCAGGAGCAAGTTGCACACCACTAGATGGTATGGGCGACGGCTGCAGCGGGCAGTTAGATTAGTGGTGTGGCCGTGACGCACCCCCCGTGCGGTTCCGCTTTATCTTCGGCTATCACCTTTAGAGTCATACACCTAGATGGCAGACTACATCTATAGCATGGAAACCCGGCTCACACCGGACCAGCAGCGTGGTGTGAACCTGGTACAAGAAATTGCCCGGCACGCAGGACTCAATCTTTACCTCACCGGCGGTGCCATCCGCGACCTAATCACCGGGTTTCCCATCCGGGACATCAATCTCAGCATCCAAGGTAACCCGCTTAAGTTGCAGAAAGAATTGGAGAAAGCGGGAATCTCCATCCAGGGTGTGGATGAAGAGCTGAGGATGCTGCATCTGCTGATGCCCGGGAATGTCCGCGCCGAGCTAAATCTCACCCGATTAGAGACTTACGACAAGCCCGGAAAGCCGCCTGTGGTTACCCCGGCAACCATCAACGAGGACCTTCGGCGACGTGACTTCACCGTCAATGCCATGGCTCTATCGTTGAATCCCGGCTCGCGAGGGCTGCTGCTCGACCCGTTCAACGGCGTGGCCGATGTGGAAGCAAAGGTACTGCGGGTCTTACATAACTACGCTTTTCTGGAAGATCCAATTCGGCTGATACGAGCCACCCGGCTCAGTGCCCGGTTCCACTGGCCGCTGGAAGAGCGAACCCAGGCCCGCTACGACTCGGGGAAGGAAAACAACTATATCGAGTACGTGACCAAGCACTCGGTTGGCACCGAGCTCGAGCATCTAGCGCACGAAGAGGATCCGATAGTCATTATGCGTGCCTTGGAAAAGGATGGCTGGCTCAAGGTGCTGCATCCGCATTTGACGGTTGCAAAGGCAGAGGCCAGCGACCTGGGGCACGCAATCAAGCTGCGGCAATCGCTTAGCGAACTCGGCTATTCACTCGAAACGGGCCCGATGGCGATGTACTTTCTTACCCGGCGAATGAGTGACAAGGATGTTTCCGAGATTCAGCGAATGATTCCGCGCCGCGATTTTGTAGACAAGTGGAAGCACCTGGAGCACAACGCCCACGACCTGGCGAAAAAGTTGACGGGAAGAGAGGCGGCATCGAATTCGGGAGTGTGGAAGATCCTGAGCAATGCGGCGCCGGAGAATATTCTCTTCCTCAGCTTGACTACCAAGCAACAGGCGGTTGATCAGAAGCTTAAGAATTTCCTTGGGAAATGGCGGCAGTTCAGGGAAAAGTTGCCCTTTCCAGAGATGGCCGAGTTACGAATTACCGCGCAACTCCCTGAATACCAGAAGATTCTCGATGAGGCTTTTCTGCTCTTGCTTGACGGCAAACTAAGGTCGCACAACGAGATCATGAATTTTCTGAAGCCTTATGAGCCACCGCCGCCGCCACCACCACCCCCGCCGAAAAGAGGGAGGGGAAAGGCTGCGGCCGCTGCAGTCGCGGTAACTGCTGCAAGTGCTACTGCTGCACCGGGTGCTGTTCCGGCAAAGCGCGGGCGCAAGCCAAAGGGTGCGCCATCAGGTCCTGCGGCAGAGGCTCCGTCCGTCACTGCGCCGCCCGCAGTGGCTACCAAGGCCGTGCCTCCGGCGAAGCCTGCGCCGGAACCCAAGAAGGCAGTCGCGAATAAGGCAATTGCCAAGCCCGCTCCGCCAGCTAAGAAAGCGGTGCCTTCCAAGAAGAAATCTGCTGCAGCGAAGAAGGCCGCTCCGCCGAAAAAGAAACCTGCAGTAAAGAAGCCGGCGGCGAAGAAGTCAGCCCCGAAGAAATCTGCCTCGAAGAAACCTGCGGCTAAGAAGGCGGGAAAGAAGAAACGCTGATCGCGTATCTGGTTGACGAAGTCGCGAATTCGATGGGCGTGCCGTGATGCGGTACGCCTTTCTTGTTTTGCTGCGTCGTCACTCTGCCTGCAACAAATTTGCGGGGTGGCGCGAGGCCGACGGTCGACAACCGGCCACCTTCTATAATCGGAGGCTGTTGCGATGACGAAGCCCTCTGCGGCAGTACTGCCGCTGACGAAAGGTTTGACCGGTGGCCTATAGCGACCTAAGGGAATGGATCTCCGCGCTGGACAGGGCGGGCGAGCTAAAGCGGGTCCATGCGGAAGTCGATCCGATCCTGGAGATCACCGAGATCACGGACCGCGTGTCTAAGTGGGGACCGCGCGGTAGTCACGGGCCGGGTGGTCCGGCATTGCTGTTTGAGAACATTAAGGGACATCCCGAGGCCAAAGTGCTGATCAACCAGTTCGGGTCGGAGCGACGCATGCGGCTGGCGCTGGAAGTCGATTCGCTGGATGAGATAGCGGCCCGCATCAAGATGTTCATGGAGGTGAAGTCGCCGCAGGGTCTGCTGGACAAACTTAAGATGTTGCCGATGCTGTCGGAGTTGGGGAAGCTGTTTCCTAAGGAAGTTTCCACCGGCCCGTGCAAAGAAGTGATCCGGAAAGGCAACTTCTCGCTCTTCGATTTTCCCATCCTGCAATGCTGGCCCAAAGACGGTGGCCGTTTTATCACGCTGCCGTCAGTCATCACCCGGGACCCGAAATCGGGCAGGCGAAACGTCGGCACCTATCGACTGCACGTGTACGACGAGCGCACCACGGGCATGCACTGGCAGCGGCAGAAGCAAGGCGCCGAGCACTATCGCAATCGCATGCGTAAACTGGCTTCGGAAGGTGCTGAACATCCGGTTACGGCAGCGCTCGACATGATGGCGCGGTCGGGCGGCGGCTCGCGGGTTGCAGAAGGAAGGCAGGTTGCCGGCCGCATGGATGTGGCGGTTGCAATCGGCACCGACCCAGCGATGATGTTTTCCTCCATCGTTCCGGCTCCGCCGGACGTCGAAGAGTTCATCATTGCGGGCTTCTTGCGGCAGAAGCCGGTCGAGCTGGTGAAATGCGAAACCGTGGACCTGGAGGTTCCCGCCAACTCGGAGATCGTCCTGGAAGGCTATGTCGAGTTGGATGAGCTGAAGCCGGAAGGACCTTTCGGAGATCACACCGGCTTTTATACGCCGGAAGATCTCTATCCTGTGTTTCACATCACGTGCATTACTCATAGGAAGGACCCCATATACTCCACGACCATTGTCGGCAAGCCGCCCATGGAAGATGCGTGGATGGGCAAGGCTGTAGAACGCATCTTCCTGCCGTTGATGCGGCTGACCATTCCGGAAATTGTCGACGTGAACCTGCCCGTCGAAGGCGTGTTTCATAACCTGATGATCGTCTCCATCAAGAAGTCGTATCCCGGGCAGGCACGTAAGGTGATGAGCGCCATCTGGGGTCTCGGGCAGGCCATGTCAACCAAGTGCATTCTGGTGGTCGATGAAGACGTGAACGTCCAGGACATCGCCGAGGTCACGCTGAAGGTGCTTAACAACATCGACCCGGAACGCGACATCCAGTTCACTTTGGGTCCCGTGGATTCGCTCGATCACGCGTCGCGGCTGCCTGACTACGGTTCCAAGATGGGTGTGGATGCCACCCGCAAATGGCCCAGCGAAGGCTTTACCCGTCCCTGGCCGGATGAGATCACTATGGACGCGGAGACCAAGCGGAGGGTGACGGAGCGGTGGAGAGAGTTCGGCCTGGAGTGAACAGCAAGTCACTGGCAACTGGTTGCTGGCAACTGCTTGGTGCTGCTCGGCAGTCGGCATCGAGAAAAAGCCCATTACCAACTGGAGATACCTGCAATGATGAATCGTCCCGACCGCGATGAATACGCCAATTTTTACGCTGACTACGTTTCCAAGGTTCCCGCCGGATCGATCGAAGAATTCCTGCTGAAGCAGTGGGACGAGCTGGTGGCTTTCATGCAGGGCGTCTCGGAAGACGCCGCCAGCACACGTCCCGCTCCCGACAAATGGAGCGTGAAAGAGGTACTGGGCCACCTGTGCGATACCGAGCGTGTCATGTCGTATCGCATGATGCGTTTTGCCCGAGGCGATCAGAAGGAATTGCAGGGCTTCGAGCAGGATGATTACGTCGCCTCCGGCGAGTTCAACACGCGGGTGCGCCACGACCTGATGGTCGAGTTCAAGAACCTTCGGGGAGCGACTATCGCGCTGGTGGCTTCGATTTCACCCGCGAACGAGGTCCGAACTGGCCTGGCGAATGGCAATTCAGTGTCGGTGCGGGCCCTGGCTTACATCATCGCGGGCCACGCGCAACGGCACCTGGAGTTGATGCGCGAGCGGACGGCGACTCCAGCGTAGTTCCGCGCACCTTCGAAACATTCCCTTCGACAACGTCCGGGCAGCGTTCGATAATGACATGCCTGAGGGCCAACCATGGCGGATCTGTTCATTAGCTACTCTGCGGTCGATGGCAAAGATTTTTCCCTGAAGCTCGCGGACGACCTGGTCGCGGGCCCACCCTCGTTTCCGGTTTGGCTCGACAAGCGCAGGTTACGCCCCGGGGAAGACTGGGACGAACAGGTCGTGGAAGCGATCCGGGTCAGCAAGGGAATGATCCTTGTGATGACTGCCGATAGCGTGAAGCCCAATTCGGTTTGCAAAGACGAATGGGTGCGCGCCCTCCGCTACAAGAAGCCAATTATTCCGCTCCGTGTTCACCGTGACGCGGAGTTGCCGTTGCGCCTGGGCTCGCGTGAGTATGTCGATTTCAGTCGCTCGCAGGATGAAGGACTGGCAAAACTCCGCAGGCATCTTGCCTGGCTGGATTCGCCCGAGGGGCAGCTACAGGCCCTGAAGTATCGTCTGGCCGATGCCCAACGGGAGTTGCCCCGCGCCGAAGCGGACAAGCAGGAGCGGATTCGCGAAGACATTGCCGAACTGGAACGGCAGATCGCCCATCAGGAAATCGTAATCGCCAATCCGGATGCCGCGCGCGAGCGTGTACAGCAGAGCATCGATCGCGGATTGGAGCAGGTACGGCAACCTGCGAAGCCTGCGGCCGGGATTCCACAGAGCAAGTTCATCAATCCGCCTCCGTTGGTCGCTCCCACCTGGTTCCAGGATCGCCACGTCGAAACCGGTATGGTAGCGTCCTTCCTGAAAGACGATGCATTACGGCTGATGACTGTGGTCGGGCGCGGCGGCGTCGGCAAGTCGGCGATGATTTGTCGTCTGCTGCGGTCCATCGAGGGCGGCCAGTTGCCGGACGACGCAGGGCCATTTGCCGTAGACGGAATCATCTACCTCAGCGATGCGCGCTCGTTTCATCGGGTGAATGTGCCTGACCTGTTTGCTTCACTGACTAGACTGCTGCCCGAAGAAACCACTCGTC
The DNA here is from genome assembly GCA_963834815.1 of uncultured Acidobacteriaceae bacterium. GTDB lineage: Bacteria > Acidobacteriota > Terriglobia > Terriglobales > Acidobacteriaceae > DASRAA01. The sequence goes on from CAWIDA010000001.1 coordinate 328,234, forward strand.
AGCTCGACGCTTTATATAAGAATCCGAAGACCACGACGCGCGAAACTATCCAGGCGCTCACCGAGGCCTTTAGTCGTGGGCGCACGGTCGTTCTGTTGGATAATTTCGAGGACGAAACAGACATCGAGAGCGGCAAGATCAAGAATGCCGAACTCGATGAGGCCCTTCGCGCTCTGGTTGAGCTTCCCCCTCATGGGCTGAAGGTGATCATCACCACGCGGGTTGTTCCCCATGACTTGGTGCTGGTGCAGCCCGCCCTACAGCGCCGTCTTGACCTGGATTCGGGACTGGGGCATCCCTTCGCCGAGAATATTCTCCGTGCCATGGACCCGGACGGCAAGGTTGGTTTGCGGGATGCGCCGGAAACATTGTTGAGCGAAGCTAGAGAACGCACTCTGGGCTTCCCGCGCGCCTTGGAGGCCCTCGTTGGCATCCTTTCGGCAGATCGCGATACTACTCTGCAAGAGACGCTGAAGGACACCAAGAAAGTATTGCCGGAGAACGTGGTCGCGGCCTTGGTAGGGGAAGCTTTCAGCCGGCTCGACCTGACCGCCCAGCGGGTCGTCGAGGCACTCGCCATTTACCGTTACCCGGTACAGGCGGCGGCAGTTGATTACTTGTTGCAGCCCCACGTACCCGGCGTGGACAGTGGCCCCACCTTGGGCCGACTGGTGAACATGCAGTTTGTACGCCGGGACGCGGGACGTTACTACTTGCACCAGGTGGATCGCGACTACGCCTTGGGCCGTATTCCCGAAGGACTACCGGCAGATCGGCAAGCCGATCCGCCACCTTTCACACGCTTTGCCCTGCAGAACCGGGCAGCGCAATGGTTTGCCCAGTCTCGCAAGCCCCGGGAAACGTGGAAATCTTTGGACGACCTGGCTGCGCAGCTATGCGAATTTGAGCTTCGCTGTTCCGGCGAGGACTACGACACTGCTGCCCTGGTGTTGCTGTCAGTCGATTGGGAGTACCTCTATTTGTGGGGGCATTATCGCCTCATGACCGAGCTGCACGAAAGGCTGCAAGGAAAGATCAGTGATCCGGCACTGGCAGAAGCTAGCGTCGGGCACATGGGGACCGCCTACAATCGCATGGGCCAGTATCTGGATGCCATCCGTTGTCACCAGGCAGCACTGCAAATTGGGAGAGATCGCAAGGTCATGCAGAGCGAAGCTCTGTGGCTGACTGAGCTGGGCAATGACCATGGTGAGAACGGGGACCAGGTAAAGTCGCGCGAATGCTACGAGGAGGCACTTGCCATCAACCGTCAGATTGGCGATCGCGACGGGGAAGCCACCTGTCTCGGCAATCTCGGCACCCACTATGACGACATCGGGCAAACCGCGCTGGCCATGCAGTATTACGGTCAGGCGCTTGTGATCTATCGCGAGATCGAGTCGCTGCAAGGAGAGGCCGGCTGCCTGGCCAACATCGGCAATTGCTACGGTAAACTCGGCCAGCCCCAGCAGGCGCTGCAGGCCCTCGAACAGTCGCGGAAGATCGCACAAAAAATTGGCTTCCGCCTGATGGAAGCGGCAACCACGGACTTCGTCGGCGACGTTCAACTGGATTTGCAGCAGCTCGACGCCGCCGAGCAAAGCTTCACCCGCTGCAGCGAAATCGCGGATGATATTGGAAACGCGCAGTTCCAGCAAGCGGCGCGCCTTGGATTGGCCCTGACAGCGCTGGCCCGGGGTCAGCACGTGTCGGCAAATCAGTTTGCCGCGGAGGCGAGCAAATACGTCTATCCGTCGAGCGACGCCGAGGTTGCGTCTGTTTTGGGAGTAACGGCAGTGCTGCTGGGTGATCGCGCCCGTGCCCGCCAGGTGTTCACCCACTCGGTTGCGGTGGTCACTGAGCTACTAGAGCGTGGCGCGCAGATGCACGGTCCCCTTGATGCCAAAGGGCTTGCCCTGTCCGGATTGGCAATATGCGGAGAGCCCCAGCGCCTGCAAGAGGCAATCGAGTCGTACAAGGCGAGCCGGGCTGTAAACTGCGATGCGGGTACCGTAATTCGCGTTTTGCGGTTGCTGGACCTGCTCGGCAAAGCGGATGCCGAAGGGGTACTCCCTGCAGTACGGGCCGTCGCGGGAGCCGTGCCTGGGAACCTGGTGAACTGAAGCGCCCGGATGTGGGAGCGACGCCTGTCCCTGGGGCAGATGCCCGAGACGCGAATCGGCTTGTTATACTAACTGTTCGTATGGGCATCGTTAAAAATATCGCTGCAATCGCCAAGGGCATGAGCATCACCTTTGGCGAAATGTTCAAGCCGACCGAGGTCGAGAACTATCCCGACGGTCCGGGCCCTAACCGCGGCGCAATGTTCCAGGAGCGCTTCCGCGGCATGCACGTACTGCAACGCGACGAGAACGGCCTGGAGAAGTGTGTGGCTTGCTTCCTCTGCGCGGCTGCGTGCCCGTCGAACTGCATTTACATCGAGGCCGCCGAGAACACGGAAACCAACCGGGTGAGTGGCGCCGAGCGTTATGCCAAGGTGTACAACATCGATTACAACCGCTGCATTTTCTGCGGTTACTGCGTGGAGGCCTGCCCCACGGACGCGATCACGCACGGCCACGGCTTCGAGTTGGCCAGCTACAACGCCAGCAATCTGGTGTACCGCAAAGAACAGTTGCTAGCGGGTACTCCGGCGCACATGGGTGCGAACGCCATCTATAGCATCGAGGGCGCGGGACGCCTGATGCCCAAGCCCGCCCAGTACAGCTCAGGGGCTGACGTTCCTCCCGGCACGTAGATATCGCAAAACAAAGCCAGGGCGATTGAAGGCCGCGAGAGATACGCGGCCTTTCGCGTTTCCCGGCTCGAAGTGGACATTCTGCCGATTACGCTCGGATGTGACCGTTGGGTGACGCGTGCTATCCGGACAACGCAGGAATTGAGATACTACAAAAGGCGCAACATTTACGCAGTTTTTTACGCCGGGTAAAGCCGGCTCATAGAAAGTGAAAGGACCTGAGACGCCGCGCTAAAACGCGGCTCTACCAAGGCATGAGCGAATACCTCAAAGCGGTGCAGGAACGCGTCGTCATCTTCGACGGCGCAATGGGAACGAACATCCAGTTCCGCAACCCCAGTGTGGACGATTTCTGGGGCAAAGAGGGCTATAACGACATTCTGGTGCAGAGCCGACCCGACCTGATCAAGGACATTCATGCGGCGTTCTTCGAAGTCGGCTGCGATGTGGTTGAAACCAACACATTCAACTCCACTCGTATCGTCATGGCCGAGTACGACATGCCCGACAAGGTCCACGAGATTAACCTGGCCGCGGCAAAACTGGCGCGCTCGGTGGCCGACGACTACTCGTCCCAAGGCCGGAAGCGGTTTGTGGCGGGCTCTATGGGGCCCACCACGAAGCTGCCTTCGCTCGGACACATCACGCTTGACCACATGGCCGCCGCCTATACCGAGCAGGCCCTGGGTCTGATCGAGGGCGGCGTGGACCTGCTGCTGCTCGAAACCTGCCAGGACCTCCTGCAGGCCAAGGCTGGGTTAGTGGGCATCTTCGATGCACTCAAGCAGTCGGGCAAAAACATTCCGGTGCAGGTGCAGGTCACGCTCGAAGCTACCGGCACGATGCTGCTGGGAACGGAGATCGGCGCGGCCCTGACCACGCTGGAGATGTTTGATGCGGCGGTCATCGGCATGAACTGCGCCACGGGGCCCAAGGAGATGAACGACGGCGTCCGCTACCTGGGATTGAATTCGCCGAGGCCCGTTTCCGTGTTGCCGAACGCTGGATTACCGCAGAACGTTGGCGGACAAGCGGTGTACAAGCTTCAGCCACAGGAATTGGCGGACTTTCACCGGCAGTTCATCACCGAGTACGGCGTGCGCATCGTCGGCGGCTGCTGCGGCACCGAACCAAAGCATCTGAAGGCCGTGGTGGACACGTGTGCAAACCTGGAGCCGGCACGTCACAAAGTCAAGATGATCGGCGCGGCGGCGAGCGCCTACTCGATGATTCCTCTCGACCTCGATCCCAAGCCCCTGGTGATCGCCGAGGAGATGAACACCACCACGCGGGTCGAGCATTTCAAGAACCTGGTTCGCGCGCAGGACTATGACGGAATCCTGACGCTGGCAAAGCGGCTGGTGAACGAAGGCTCGCACATGCTCGACCTGTGCTGCGCCATCGTGGGCGAGGACGAGAAGGGCTACATCAGCGCCATCCTGGAAAAGATTGCGACCCGCGTGCCCGCCCCGATCCTGGTTGATTCGACCGAGGCCGACGTCGTGGAGGAGGCGCTGAAGCGTATCCCCGGCAAGGCAATTATCAACTCCATCAATCTTGAAGATGGGGAAAAGCGCACCTCGAAAGTGCTGCCGATGGCAAAGCGGTATGGCGCCGCTGTTATCGCGCTCACCATCGATGAAGACGGCATGGCACTCACCGCTGAGAAAAAACTCGCGATTGCCAAGCGCATTTACGACCTCGCGGTGAACAAGTACGGTATCCGTCCGGTCGATTTGATCTTCGACGCGCTGACCCTGCCGATCTCCACCGGGCAGGAAGACTATCGCTCGGCCGGAATCGAGACCCTGAACGCAGTGAAGGCGATCAAGACCGAACTGCCGCTGGCGAAAACGGTGCTGGGCGTCAGCAACATCTCGTTCGGGCTGAACACCTACGCGCGGCGTGTTCTCAACAGCGTGTTCCTGCACGAAGCGGTGGACAACGGCCTCGACATGGCCATCGTGAACTACAGCAAGATTTATCCGCTGTACAAGATCCCCGAATCCGAGGTCGATCTTGCGCGCAAGCTCATTTTCCAGGACAGGTCGAACGGGGACCCGCTTCAGGTCTACATGAAGAGCTTCGAGGGCTCGAAGGGGAAGGAAGAGACCACCACTGCGCACGTCGACACGCTGTCGGTGGAAGACAAGTTGAAGTGGGCGATTATTAATGGCGAGAAAACCATCGGCATCGCCCAGAAGAAGTCGCTCGACGAAGTGCTGGAGGAAGCTCTTTCTACCTATTCGCCCCTTGAAGTCATCAACAACATTCTGCTCGACGGAATGAAGACCGTGGGGGACTTATTTGGCGCGCGCAAAATGCAGTTGCCTTCGGTTCTCGACTCGGCTGGCGTGATGAAAGCCGCCGTGGCTTACCTCGAGCCCAGGATGGAAAAGACGGAGGGCAGCCAGAAGGCCACGATCGTACTGGCCACGGTAAAGGGCGATGTTCATGACATCGGGAAGAACCTGGTGGACATCATCCTTACCAACAATGGCTACCGCGTGGTTAACCTCGGCATCAAGCAGCCGTCAGACGCGATCATCAATGCTGCGATAGCGGAGAAGGCGGATGCAATCGGGCTCAGCGGATTGCTAGTGAAGTCCACGCTGGAGATGAAGTACGTGGTGCAGGATCTACACCACCAGAAGTTGGAATTTCCCGTGATCTGCGGCGGCGCTGCGCTCACCCGCAAGTATGTCGAAGACGATTTGCGCCGTGAATATAGCGGCGGAATTTTCTATGCTGACGATGCCTTTGCCGGGCTGCACATCATGGAGGACCTGGCCTCGCCTAATGGCGCCCGGGAAAAGCGGATTGCGGAAGGTAAGGCTGTGAAGGAGTTCAAGAAGCCCGCAGCGGTCGAAGGTAGCGGCGATGTTCCGACGAAACCCAACATTGAGATTACATCCACGAACATTCCGCAGCCGCCGTTCTGGGGCGTGCGTGTGCTCAAGGCCACGGACTTCGACTTGCGTGAGATCTTCCAATACATCAACGAGACTGCGCTGTTCAAGAACCAGTGGCAGCTCAAGACAGCTTCGCAGGAGGACTACGCGCGGTTGGTCGAGACTAAATACCGGCCGATCCTGAAAGACCTCGAGGAAGAAGTGATCGCGGCCGGCTGGTTTGAGCCCAAAGTTGTCTACGGCTACTTTGGTGCGGAGAGCGAAGGCAACGACCTGATCGTGTACAACCTGCCGGCGGGCTGGAAGCAAGGCGATACAGTTCCGCCCGAAGCACTACGATTTACCTTCCCGCGCCAGCGCGAAGGACGCAATCTCTGTATCTCAGATTTCCTGTTGCCAAAGTCCGGTGGCCAGATGGATGTGTTGGGCATGACCTGTGTCACCATTGGCGCGCAGGCATCGCGTGAAACCCAAAAGCTATTCGAGGGGGGCGAGTACACCAAATATCTGTACCTGCATGGTCTCAGCGTCGAGACGGCCGAGGCGCTGGCCGAACTCAGTCATAAGCGCGTGCGCGAAGAACTTGGCATCGCCGGCGATGACTCGCCGCACATTCGCGATTTGTTCCACCAGAAGTATCGTGGATCGCGCTATTCGTTCGGCTATCCCGCGTGCCCTAACCTCGAGGATCAGACCAAGCTGTTTGCGCTGCTACATCCCGACGAGAACATCGGTGTGCACCTGACCACGGGATTCCTGCTCGACCCGGAGCAAAGCACGTCGGCCATTGTTATCCATCATCCCCAGGCGAAATATTTTGTGGTGTAACGCGGACTATGGCCCTGGCGCAGCGGTAGCTCACGCCTTCAGATTGCGCATGTAATCCGCGTCAACCTTGAGTGCTTCGAACGGCGGAACGTCGAAATCCTCCTGCTCCACGAAGTAATACTTGAGTTGGCCCGGTTTCAAGGCCGCGAAAATCGCGTGGTAATCAATAGTGCCGCGGCCGAGTTCAGTGGATTGGGGATGTTCCGTACCCTTCTTCAGGTCGAAATCCTTCACATGCAGTAGGGAAATGCGTGTCGGATACTTCTTAAGGTATTCGGCCGGACTGTAACCAGCGACCGATACCCAGCCGCAATCCATTTCGAACGTGACCAGCTCCGGATCGGTTAGGCGAATCAGTTCGTCATAAGGAACAGCATTCCCCACCTTTTGGAACTCTGCAACGTGGTTGTGATAGCCGAACTGCATTCCCGCCGCCTTGACCTTCTTGCCGATTGCATTGAACTGCTCGGCATTCCACTTCCAATCGTCAAGTGTGAAGGCTTGCATCCAGGCCGTGTGATAGCCCGGGTCTTTGGGAGAAAGTTTCACCCGCGCGGGATCCTGCAGCGACGGAGACGAACAAACCATGTATTGCAAGCCCAGGTCATTGGCGTAATCGATAATCGAGTCAAGCTTCGGCTGCAATTGCGCCAGCGGGTAGTGGGCGCTGACGCAACGCAGGCCTGAGGTCTTCATCGCCTGCTTGAAATCGCTGGCGCTGCGGTCGTAGAAGCCGGCGGCTTCCACCACCTGATACCCAGCCGCTGCGATCTTCTGCAGAGTCCCGGCAAAGTCTTTGGGAAGAAATTCCCGCAGGCTGTACAACTGCAAGCCAACAGGGAGGCCGAATGGATCCGCCAGCAATGTCTCCGGGGTTCGGAGCAGCGCGAGAGTAGCTCCAGAAGCGATGGAAAGTCGTATGAATTCTCGTCGTGACGTCGTAGTCATAGCGGGCATCTCCTCAGGGGAGTAGTAGTGGCATTAGTTAAGACGGACTGACTATACATCAAAGCTGCTATGATTTCGCCGAATCAAGGCGCCTCTCTATCTCGGATCTCACTATGGCACTCGACTGGAATCACGGAGGCTTGTATGAAGGTCGAAGGTGCTTCAATTCCGGCGATTTCTTTGAAGCCCATGAACACTGGGAATTGGTGTGGCTCGCCGCTCCGGAACCCGAAAAGACATTCCTCCAGGGGCTGATTCAGGTGGCTGCCTCGTTCCATCATTGGCAACGCAACAACTACGAAGGCACTACTTCGCTGCTGCGATCGGCCTTGCGGCGACTGGACTTGTATCCGGACGCGTATGCGGGTGTCGCCGTAGCACCGCTTCGCGCGGCGATTCGGTTGTGGCTTCAGGCTCTTGAAACCTCACCACGGTCGCCGTTTCCGGTTATCCCTCGCCTTGAATTGACGAGTGCACCGTCGCTGTCGGCTACTACTGAATGGCGAGATGCTCGAGGATCGCATTAGGCACTCGCTGCACGCGGTTGCGCGAATGTAGCGGTTGGTTCTGAGTGTGTTTGTCCTTGTTCGCCACGTACCGACCGACCAGGTAGCCGAGCGTGGATCCCACAAACACATCGGAAGGGAAGTGCTGGCCGCCTGTAACGCGGGCGGTTGCGACGGTGGTGGCGAGTCCGTACATCGCAAGTTGCACAGGAAGACTCGGATATTCATGGGCAACCACCGAAGCCAGCGTCCAAGCGAGTGCGGCGTGCCCTGAAGGAAACGACCCGCTGCTGAAGTTTCCGGCGAAGAACTTGCCGTCAACGCTCGTGTAAGGACGCTGACGGGCAAAGATCAACTTCATCGACCCGTACAGCAGAAAGCTATCGACCGAGGCCTCGGCGGCGAGCACGCCAGTTCGTTTCGCATGCTCATCGTGAGTGAACAGTCCCGTCAGGTAGATACCGCCGGCAGCCGCCGCGGTGCCGTAGGTGCAGGCGTCGGAAATGTTGACGCCCGTCTGGTGCCAACTGACGGGCACCTGTTGTGCGACGGATTCATCGTTCGCGATCAGTACGCCGGTAGCGCCCACTACCATGGAATCCCAGAACAATGTTTTGTTGCGCAGCGGAGTTCCATCACTGAAGCCGAAGGAATCGGTTTGAAACGGCGCTTTGATGATGTTCCATTCATCCTGGCCAATGGTTTTGACAACGGTCGCCACGCCGTTTCCGAATGAGTTGCGTTGGGGCTGTTTGGTGGCTGAGGGAGCATCCGGAATTTGTTGCGAGGTCGGCGGTGACGAAGATGTCTGTGCAGTTGGCGCTTGCTGTGCGACCGCGGACGCGGCAATTCCCACCGACAACGCGGTGACCCAGGCAAAGCTGCGGCAACGTTGAATCAACCCCGCAATCCAGCCGAGTCGCATATCGGAAGTCGCAAGCGATTGCTCTTCCATGTTCGCATCTCCACGGGTAACTTCCGGTGTAAACACAGGCCGTGCTAATTCCTCTCGCGGCGCGTTTTCAGTGCTTCAGTCCGCCCTAAAACACGCGTTTTTGGCAGGTGGTGTGGATTTGTGCGGCATAACCGGGCCCTTGTGACGCATGCCACAGACTGCTGCTTCCGACCCCAGCAAAATCAAAGACGGAGAGATCCTGTGTTCCCTATCGTCGTCGCACGCCCATTAGCGCGAGGCATAAAACTGTTTGAAATCAAGGCGCCGCGGATCGCAAAAAAACAGCGTCCAGGCCAGTTCGTCATCGTTCGTTTGGACGACGTCGGCGAACGCATACCACTTACCATTGAGGACGCTGATCCCGAAGCTGGAACCATCACCATCGTTGTGCAAGCCATCGGCAAGACCACCATGTTACTCAGCATGCTGGAAGCCGGAGACTCTATCCTCGACGTAGTCGGTCCGCTCGGCAAGCCCTCGGAGATCGAGAACTTCGGCACCGCCGTGGTGGTCAGCGGCAGCGTCGGAACTGCCATGGCTTATCCCACCGCGCGAGAGTTGAAGCGTGCAGGGAACAAAGTGATCTCTATCGTGGGTGCTCGAAGCAAGGACCTCCTTGTGCTCGAGGACGCGGTGCGCGAAGTCAGCGACGAGACCTACGTCCTGACCGACGATGGCACGGCCGGCGAAAAGGGGCTGGTCACGAAGAAGCTGCAAGAACTGGTTGACGCGGGCAAGGTCGACTATGTGCTGGCAGTGGGGCCGGTGCCGATGATGCGGGCGTGCGCCACGGTGACCGCGCCGAAGAAGATCAAGACCATGGTGAGCTTGAACTCCATCATGGTCGATGGCACGGGCATGTGCGGAGGCTGCCGAGTGCTGGTGAACAACAGCAGCCAGTTCGCCTGCGTTGATGGGCCGGAGTTCGACGCCAGCCAGGTGAATTTCGACGTATTAACGCAGCGTAACAACATGTATCGCGAGCAGGAAAAGAAGAGCATTGAGCTCTTACAGGCCGATCCGGAGGCCGAGTTGAAGAGGTTGCGTGAGAGCAACGCACAGCACGCCTGCGCGTTGGAAGGCGTGTTGGCGGAGGTTGCACAATGACCGACAAGGCTCCGAGCCACAATCCCCTGCCCAACAAAGAACGCGTCAAGCTGCCTCGCCAACGAGTGCCGGAGCAAGCGGCGCAGGTACGTGCCCACAATTTTCAGGAAGTCAACCTGGGCTTTCCTCCCGAGCAGGCGCGCCAGGAATCTCTGCGTTGCATCGAGTGTCCCAAGCCGGGCTGTATCGAGAAGTGCCCGGTGTCGGTAAACGTACGGGCTGTGATCGACCTCATCCTCGCGGGTGATTATCTCGGCGCGGCTTCGAAGGTGCGTGAGGACAACGCGCTTCCGGCTATTACCGGTCGCGTGTGTCCGGTTGAGGACCAGTGCGAATCGGGCTGCGTGCTGGGTAAGAAGGGCGAACCAGTCGGCATCGCGTACTTGGAGCGCTTCGTCGCCGATTGGGAGCGGGAGACAGGCCAGTTCGGATCGCCGGTGTCAGCGCCTGCGACCGGCAGGAAGGTCGGCTTGGTCGGAAGCGGACCGGCTAGTCTTGCCTGCGCGGGTGACCTTATCCAGATGGGGCACCAGGTCCATGTCTTTGAGGCGCTGCACGAGCTGGGCGGAGTCCTGGTGTACGGCATTCCGGAGTTCCGTCTGCCGAAGGAAATCGTTCACCACGAGATCGACGTACTTGCGCCGCCGTGGCGTGGTCTTTGAAACCAACGTGGTGGTTGGCAAGACCGTGACCATCGACGAGTTGATGCATGACGAGGGCTTTGACGCCGTCTTCATTGCAACCGGCGCGGGACTTCCACGCTTCCTCAACGTTCCCGGTGAGCACTTCAACGGCGTCTACTCTGCCAACGAGTTCCTCACTCGTGTGAACCTGATGCGTGCGTACCGGTTTCCTGAGTTCGACGAGCCACTCTACCCCTGCAAAGATCGCGATGTCATCGTCATAGGTGGTGGAAACACCGCGATGGACGCGGTGCGCAGCGCACTGCGCCTGGGAGCCAGGAGCGCCAGCATTTACTATCGCCGCACCGAAAAGGAAATGCCAGCCCGTGTGGAGGAAGTGCACCACGCCAAGGACGAAGGCGTGCACTTCGAGATGCTGGTGAACCCGGTCGAATTCCTTGGCGACGAAAAGGGAAACCTCACCGCCGTGAAGTGCATTCGTCAGCAACTGGGCGAGCCCGACGAATCCGGACGCCGCAGCCCGGTGCCGATCAAGGGCTCGGAATTTGTCATCCCGTGCCAGATGGCGATTATTGCTGCTGGAACCTCGGCCAACCCGTTGATCCAATCGACTACTCCGGGGCTGGCGGTAACAAAGCGAGGATATATATCCGCAAACGACGATACGCTGGCAACATCGAAACCGGGTGTGTTTGCCGGCGGCGACATCGTGACCGGCGGCGCAACGGTGATTCTTGCGATGGGCGCGGGACGTAAGGCCGCCAAATCGATCAACGACTATCTGAAGAGTTTAGATGGAGTCCCAGCCGAGACAGCAACGGCTGTGGCCAACTAACAAACCCCGCTATCATATGTAAGTCTGTGCGACTGCGAGCTTGCAGCCGCACATTTTTTCACCAGATGCGATCTACCTTGTCGTCAGCGCTGATGACTTACACCGTTAGGCGGCGCGAAGAATCTGCCTGCGATGCCAAAGCAGGCTAACCGCCAGTACCGCCGCAGCAACCCCGACACCCACAGCGACGCTTCGGAAGCCGATCATGCTGCGGCACGGAACACTCTTTGCGCCTTCTGATGTGTTCAGGTCGGACCCCCATGCCAATCATGCGCGCCGTTAGCCGCGGAAGTCCGGGGATCTGAAAGACTGCTTTTAGTTGCCAGGGTGCCCTGGCCGGGCCGGGATTCTCGAACACACGCTCAAGCAGGCTGTGGGCAAACACTTGTGTCTGCTGTGTCACGACCGTGGGAAACTCGCGTCGTCGCTGCACCATGGCCAGAGTCGATTCAGTGACTCGTCTTTCGCGGAGTGGACCAGCAAGCAAGTTAGCCGTGGCGACGGCGTCCTGAATGGCGAGATTAATTCCTACTCCCCCAGCCGGTGACATGGCGTGCGCTGCATCGCCGATGCACAACAATCCGGGCCGATACCACTGTCGCAATCGGTTGATCTGCACGGACAGCAGCTTGATTTGGTCCCAGTCCTTGAGTTCTTCAACCCGGTTCCCAAGGTATGGGGCGATTTCCCGCACGATCTCTTGAAACGCTTCCAATCCGTGGGCCTTAATTTCCTCAAATGAACCTTTACGGATCAGCAAACCGGCCTGAAAATAGTCGCTTCGGTTGATCAGCACCAGCGCTCTTCCGTAGTTAATGTTTCCCATTAACTGCTCCGGATCGTCCGCACGGCGGCTGATGCGGAACCATAAGACATCAATTGGCACTCCCCGTTCCGTCACCTCCAACTGGGCAGCCTGCCGAATAGTCGAATGGCGGCCATCGCAGCCAATCACCAGATCAGCCGAGATTTCAGTCGTGCCATCCGGCGTATTTACCTTCACCCCGCTAATCTTGCTGGAGTCACCGATGAGCCCAATCGCTTCATGTTGCATGCGTAGTTCAAATTCGGGATATTTGTGTGCCTGCCTGGCGAGGAAATCGAGAAAATCCCACTGCGGCATCAAGGCAACGAATTTGCAATGCGTGGGGAGATGGCTGAAGTCGGCGGCTCGAAACGAATAACCTCCAAAAACTCCCGTGACCGATCGCAACTCTTGATGAGGTAGCCGCAGGAACTCGTCCAGCAGGCCGAGTTCGTAGATGACCTCGAGCGTCGAGGGATGTACGGTGTCGCCACGGAAGTCGCGAAAGAAATCCGCATGCTTTTCCAGGACCGTGACTTGCACGCCAGATCGGGCCAGCAGATAGCCCAGCATGACGCCGGCAGGGCCCCCACCGACAATGCAGCAAGTGGTGCTGTGTGATCGGTCTGCCATCGGTAGAAGTTATCATGGCAAGAGCTGCGTCGAGCGAGGCTTGCCATCAACTCACGCGACGAGTTTCGTCATTGCCACAGCGCCGAGGACCCGCCGACCCATTCGAGATCGCGATTGTGATCCACGCCCATCATCATGCCGCGCCCCATGCGGACGAGAGGCAGCACGGCTGTAAGTTCGCCGCCGTCGGGCCAAACATACATGATGCGCGTTTCCATCTGGGTCATCCCGTGCGGCGTCGCGATCACAGGCTCGAAGCGCATGCGCTCCTGAAGAATGTAGTTGTGGCGATCTCCCGCAGGGATGGCATCGATGTCGGCTTCGGTAGGAGCAAACTTGATGCCGGCGCCCGCAAACGAGTACAGCGGCTTCAGCAGGTAATTCTGGTTGTCGTCGGGAATGGTTGGGTTCTCATCGAGGAACCATGTCTCCGGCACGCAGCGATGGTTCAGGTACGGGATGGAGAACTTACTGATGCGGAAGTACCAGTTGGGATGCCCCGCCCACTCCACATCGATCTCCTCGCGGAGGTCAAATGGCAGCGTGACTCCTTTGCGCTCCAACTCATCGACAATGCACCGATTGTAGATGCGCCGTACTTCGATTTCCCGCCCATCCTTGCTGTAGAAGAGCTTTTTGCCACGCTTCTTGAGCGACAGGATATCGACGATCGCAATGTTCGTCTCCTGCTGCGTAATCAAGAAATCGGGCAGCGTCTTCTGGTGCTCGGGATCGATCTCCATCAAAATCACATTTTCGGGATCGTGCCCGCCTACGATCAACTCTCGCATCAACCGGCGATACGATGTGTGGTCCAATCCATTGAGGTAGATACCCAGATCCGGACGCAGGGCAAAGCTGTCGATGTACCCTTGAGCTGAGATCGCCTGATACCCGTAGAGCGACGGGAAGGCCTGCAGTTCGACCAGCTTGGGTTCGAGATTTCCTTTCGCGTCGCGAACCAGTCCGAAATCCACCTGCACGAACATGGGCCGCGGTGTCTCATTGGGAACGTTGTACTCCGGTGGCACCGTCTTATCGGAAACCCGAAGATACTTCGGGCTGGTCAGCAACTGCATGACCAGGTCGCGGCCATACTGCGCCATCTGATCGAGCAGGGCTTTAGGAGTGAAACAGGGCGTTTCGGAGACGCGAAATCCGATCGGCGTACCGCTTCTCTTCGCCAGTGAGTCCAGGAAGCCCTGGTACTTCTGGGGAGTGAAATTGCGGTTGAACTCCTCGCGCAGCGCGGGGATCATGTTTATGCCTCGATCAGGAAGTGGCCCTTTTCCATGATTTGACGACCATCGACCCAGATATCGAACCGGGTTCCGACCACGTCAATGTGGGTGCTGGAGTACCACGGCGCGCCCGTGTGGTGTCCGTAAGGATTGCCGAAGGCGATGTGCAGGCCGGGAAACTTCTCGTCCTGCAGAATGTTGCCGATCACGTGTTTCAGTTCGAGATTGGTGCCGATGGCGAACTCGCCCACTACATCACTGTATTCGTCGGTGTGGGTATAAGCCCAGAATTCCTTTTCCAGCGCCTTGTTCTCGCTGAAGACTTCGGTGATGCGGTTGCCTTTCATGTGGATCGTCAGGGGTTGGCGCTGCAGGTCGGGGTATTTCTCGCACAAGTAGTCGCCCACTACTCCATCCACCACATAGGTTCCGTTGACTTCGCCCGGCGTGGTGAAGATCTCGCCGCCGGGAAGGTTGCCCCACTTGTCAGGGCTAATAATGCCGCTGGTCTTGATCCACTTGTAATTCGGGTTGAGGTCGGCTGTCAGGTCGCTGCCTGCTGGATTCTTGGCGCGAACCTGTTTTGCCTGGGTGACGATCTCCATAACCCGCTTGCTGAGGGCATCGACGCGGTTGAAATCAGCCCGCATGCCTTCCCGCATGATTTCATGGTTGATATTGACCATGTGCGCATGACGCATGCGGCGGCGGTTGACGATGTCAGTCATCTCCATGCGCGACTTTAATTCGTTCTGCTGTACCCGGACGGCGAAGATGCTGACCTGACTGCTTTCCATGTCTTCGGCGATTTCCCGGGGTAGCCCGGTGAGCGGGCGTTCCGCGCACTCTTCCAGGACGAAGGCTCTGAAGGGCGAGCCGACTTTGACCAACTCAGATGCGATGCTGGCGGCGATGTCCCGGCTGGCGACGTCGGTTATCACCGTCACTTTTTCCTCGGGCCGAATCCGCAGGCAAGTGTTCACTGCGTTATAGGCCCCCGGCGTAAGCTCGGGATCGAATGCGGTGGTGGTCAGGTCAGTCAGCACAGGTGGCGTCAAGCGGCGTCCTTTCGAGCCAGGATATTCCAGAACTTGCTACAGGCTGCGGGGAAGTATGCGTCATTCCTTGCCGCCTCTCTAACGATGGGCCGGCTCGGGGTCGAACACGCCGACCCGCGTCTCGGCAACAATATAGTCAACAACTTTCTTCAGGTCCCCGGTCTCGTGGTACACCTTGAGCTGCCGGTCCGCACCACTGCCCATCTTCAGCATTTCGTGGATGTAGTCAATCTCATCCCGCGAGCCCAACTCGTCCACCACATCGTCGATCAGGTGGAGGTACTCCAGCATCAGCTTCTTGATGGGTACTTCTTCCTCTTTGCCGAAGTCGATAAGCTTGCCTTCCAGCCCATAGCGGCAGGCCCGGAATTTGTTTTCACTAATCAGCGCGCGACTGTAAATGCGGTAGCTCTTATTGGAGGCATGCAGCTTCCACAGCATGGCAGCCGTAGCCTGGATCAGCGCAGCAATCGCCAGGGTCTCATCCAGCCGCATAGGAAGGTCGCAAACTCGCACTTCAAGGGTTTCAAAGAACGGATGCGGCCGAATGTCCCACCAGATTTTCTTGCCGTTGTCGATGCAGTTCGTCCTGATGAGCAGGTTGATGAGCGTTTCGTAGTCAGCCCAGTTGGCGAACACATCGGGAATTCCGGTCCGGGGAAAGCGCTCGAACACTTTGGAGCGATACGATTTGAATCCTGTCTCCATTCCCATCCAGAACGGCGAGTTGGTCGACAGGGCAAGGATGTGCGGCAGGAAGTACCGCAGTGAATTCATGATGTGAATGGACGTATCGCGGTCTTCGATGCCAACATGAACGTGCAGCCCGAACACCAGGTTCGCACGCGCTACGAGTTGCATGTCGGCTACTACCTGGTGGTAACGCTCGTCGGGGTAAATCTCCTGTACCTTCCAATCGGCGAAGGGATGCGTGCTGGCCGCTCCCAGCAGCAGACCGTTTTCCGCAGCCAGGCTGATCATCTCGCGGCGCAGGTTACGCATGTCTTCGCGAGCTTCCTTGATGTCGCGGCAGACTTTTGACCCAACTTCGACGACTGCCTGATGCATCTCCGGCTTAACCTGCTCGGCAATTTTCAGCTTCGCCTTAGGCAGGATCTCCATCTGGATGTGAGAGCGGAGATCGCGAGTTTCCGGATCAATCGTTTGGTATTCCTCCTCGATTCCGATGCTGAGGCTTGGGCGCTTCATTTCGTTTACCCCTTCGTAGCGCTCTTGGGAGCTTTTACGGCCTTGGCCGGCTTGGCGGTTGCAGCTTCGGGTTCACCGCCACTGAGGAAAGTACTCCAGCGGTAATCCGACACCTTACCACTGTGCGCTTTGGCCTTGCGTACGGCCAGCTCGGCAACCGCGTCAACGATCCAATGGAAGTTCTCCTCACCGACAGAATTAATGTCTGCGTCGGGCGCGGGATTCATGAAATCGATCGCATAAGGGATACCTTCCTCACAGGCAAACTCTACCGTATTGAGATCGTAACCCAGCGCGCGACACAGCGTCAGGGCGTCGCGCTCCACCCGTTCCAGCAGCTTGGGATCGACCGGGGGCGGATTCTTCACGTAACGTTCGTGGAAGGGGGCCGAAGGATCGTATTGCATAATATGCACCTTTTCCTGGCCAACTACATAGCACCTAAAGTATTCCTTGAACTTTACGCCGCGCTGGAGGGTCATACACAAGTCGCGGCTCTGGTCGTAAGCTTTGAAGAACTCCTCCGGCGAATCGACCTTGTAGACGTCCTTCCAGCCACCGCCGTCAAAGGGCTTGAGGAAGGCCGGAAAGCCAACGTAGCCGAAAATACTGTCCCAGGGCAGCGGAAATTGCAAGTTCCGCATGGAGCGGTCGGTGGTGCCTGCAGGATGCTGCTTATGTGGGAGAAGCACGGTCTTGGGAATCGCCACGCCCAGCTTCTCGCCCAGAGCAAAGTTAAAGAACTTGTCGTCCGCGCTCCACCAGAAAGGGTTATTGATAACCACGGCGCCGGAGAGAGCGGCGTTCTTGAGGTAGCCCCGGTAGAAGGGAATATCGTGCGATATGCGGTCAACGATGACGTGGTAGGGAGAAGGCTCAGCCATGCGAACTTCGCCCACCGTGGCAAGTTCCGCCCCGATGCCGGGTTCGTTCATGAAATTGATCTTGTCCACCAGGGCCGGCGGAAACGTGGTCTCCATCCCGAAGATAACGCCAATTTTCTTCACATCCGCTCCTTGGACAACGACAGAACTACCCCGCTGTCTATACTGCGTGACTCAATGGAAGTACCCTGGGAATCAGCGCTGGGTGCGCTCAAAGTAACTTCCATTGTAGGGGAAAATGGAACGATTTGATAAGCAAAATTGGCCCCCGGGGAGTGTGTCAGAGCAGCCTCAAATCGAAGATTCGGGCTCCAACTGCTCCCAGCGCAAACCGTTCCCATTACAAGTACGTTCTCGCCATCGGCCGCCACCATGGCCAGTCGTGATAACTCTGGTCGCCCCACACGTAAAGTTCATGCCGAATGCCCTTGGCGCGCAAGATGGAGGCAAACTCCTCGTTCCTCTCCCAGCACATGTCCCACTCGCCGGTCGCGAGCACCGTTCGCATGTGGTTGTACTTCCACCCGTCTGTGCAGTTGTCCAGATAATCGGGAGGATTATTGAAGTACGCATCTTCGCTGTACCAGCCATCCAAAAAATTCTTGATGTCGAAGGCTCCGCCCATGCTGATGCAGGCATTCACCATTTCAGGGTGGCGAAAGGCGAAGTTGACCGCGTGGTACGCGCCGAAGCTGCATCCCGTGACTGCGGTGTATGGCGTCCAGTTCTTGTTCCACATCAGCGGGAACACGTCGTTGATGATGTAGTTCTCGTATTGCAGGTGACGCTGCACTCGCCAGTAAGGGTGCGCCCATTTGTTGTACCAGCTCTCGTCATCAATGCTGTCCACGCAGTAAATCTGGATCTCCCCGGCGTCGAGCTTATCTGCCACGGCGGCGATCATCTTGTTGTCTTCGTACTCGAAGAATCGTCCCTGTGAGGTCGGAAAGACCAGGATCTTTCGGCCGCCATGGCCGAAACAGAGCAATTGCATGTCGCGTTGCAGGTCATTGGACCACCATTTGTGATATTCGCGCTGCACGATATTGCGCCCCTTGAAGAAAGAATTTGCTGGAACGAAAACCGACTTGCTACTCTAAGGAACCACTTCGCGTAAACAGCAGGAACCAGGAAGCGCTGATTTGCTTCGCGGGTGGCTTGTGGCCCTTCAATATTACAAGAATGTCGACCGAACCGATCATATCCCACGATGCCCATCTTCCGGCCTCAGCAATGACCCAGCCTTCCGCGCCAGCCAGCCTGCAATCGCGGCTGCACATTCACCGGGAGTTTGTCTCCCACCTGATCGATGAGAAGCACGATTTCATCGTCTACGTGCCTCAGGTCTTTCGCGACGACCCGCACCGCTTCTTCCCTGTACTCTTTCTGCACGATGGCCAGAACCTGTTCGACCCCGAGACCTCATTCATCAAAGGCAACTACTGGCGAGTGGGCGAAACCGCCGACGCGCTGATTGCGGCGGGCGAAATCGAACCCTTGGTGATCGTAGGAATCTATAACGCCGGTCCCAAGCGAATCGACGACTACACTCCGGTGGAAGATAGGCGTCTGGGCGGCGGAAAGGCCGACGCCTACGGACAGATGGTAGTGGATGAACTGCGTACGTTTGTAGCCCATCAGTACCGCACTCTGGCAGGAGCAGAGAACTGTGGCATGGGAGGCTCGTCGCTTGGTGGCCTGGTCACCCTTTATCTTGGCATGCGCTATCCCCAGGTCTTCGGCAAACTGGCGGTACTCTCGCCGTCAGTGTGGTGGCGCGATCGGGTGATTCTCCGCTTCATCGAACAGCTTCGCGGAAAAACCGGCCAGAGCATCTGGCTCGACATTGGCACCAGCGAAGGACGCCGCGCTTTGACCGACGTTCGCTCGCTGAAACGCCTCTTGCTCAAGAAGGGCTGGCGGCAGGGGCGCGACCTGCAGTATCGCGAAATCGAAGGCGGCAAGCACAGCGAGTACGCTTGGGCCGAACGCGTCGCGCCAATGTTGAGGTTTCTGTTCCCGCGGCGAGGCTGAAGCGCCTTCAGAGTTGTGGAAAAGAGCTGCCGAAAAGTTTTTTTAGCTCGTCATCCCGAGCGGAGGCTGGGTTGCCCCGTTCAAGCGCAGCTCGAGCGGGGGGTTTTCAGCGGCGATAGCCGTGATTTGCCTTTCGGCGTGAGCTCGCGCATAGCCTGTTTCATAATTCCCAGCCGCGGACTGGCGGGCTTCCCTTCCGCAGCGACCAGACTCATCTCCGTGCCTGAACTTTGCCGTGGGCGGCGCATACGTCCCTGCCTTTGGAAATGTGGGGCTGACGGCCACACCGGCGTGTCGCCCGTCGCACTTCAACTGACAACCGCAACCGAACCCGAACACCGCCAAGTTGCCGTTATCACACCCTGCTGTATCCCACGTCCTTGCATTCCGTTCTTCCCGCGTACACCCTCAGTTGTGAGGAGAGGGATTAGTGTCCCTTCGCGGTCCGCGCCCAGGCTGCCGACTTCTGCCGGTCTCTGAAATCCCGAAACAAGGTGGCTCCAGCATTTGCCGCTTGTCATATTTGTATTGAAAGTATGACAACCAAGGGGTATTACTTGTATTGGTTGTATTACAACCTTAGGCACGAAAAGCTCGCCAAATCGCCCCTAAGTCTATATAGCACTTCACGATACAGGCAAGTCACATAAAATCAATAGTTTGCAGGAAATCGGTGGCTAACTGTTTGACTTTAAAAGAGTGTGCTTAAAAAATTGACGGAAAGCGTGCAAATTCATCACAACCAGCAAAAAAGTGCTAGTTTTTGGTGAAGCTATCCCAGACCGCGAAGTGGCACCGGGGGACGCTAACACCCCGGTTGGGTTCTAAGCGGCGGAGCCGCGACGTGCTTTTAGGCGTGCGCGTAAGCGCGCACGTGTCGCGCAATAAGGACCCCGGCCGCGGAACGCCATTTTGCTGTTCGCAGCTACCTGACTCAACTCTCGCCAAAGCCTTGTAACCAGACGGTCATGATTGGATTGCCGCAGATGGTCGCCGCCATTTACCTTCGCGGTGAAATGTACTAGATTTCAGCAAATACCCTCCCCGGGTTGATTCGCTGCCGGCCACCTGGCCGCTGGCCTTCCCGTGGGCTGTGAGGTTTCATGAAACTCGATTGGTTCACCAAACTCCTGCTGCTTGTCATCGTGATGCTTCTAGCAGTTGTCGCATTTCGTCCCATGGCGCAACCGCCGTCTGTGCTGGCTCAGGGCGGCTCACCTTACCCTTTTCACATTGAGCAGGGAATGGTGTCGCTGCGGAAGTCGGATGGCAATACCACTTGGGGCAAGGTCGTGGTTGACATGCGGAACGGCGACGTCTGGGGATTCCCCATGCAGGCGCAGAACACGCCTTATCCGGTTTACGGTCCCAGCGAATCGCCGAAAGTGTCGCATCCGTTATACCTGGGCAAGTTGGCGTTCAGCGAAGCCACCCGCTAATGTCCGGCGGCCCATAGCAGCCTTCAAGCGGCGTGATGGTTATACTTCGATGAGCACGAACAGGTAGCGATCGATGAAACGAGCACGATGGTTCCCGATTATCGCGGTCGTGACCTTTTCCTTTGCATACGCCACGCTCGCAGCGCCCGTCCCCGCCGTTGCCGCTGCTGCCGCGGCCACAACCAGCGCCGACGTCACCATCACTGGCGACTCGCAATGGGTTGACACCAAAATCGACGTCATCGCCGGTGACAAGCTGCACATCACTGCCAAGGGAACGGTCGACTTCAAAGACAAGCCCGGCGTTGCTCCCGAAGGCGCCGAGCGCGGCTGGGCCGACACCCTTCGCGCTCTTAGCGTGCCCAGCGCCGGACGGGGCGCGCTCGTAGGTCAGATCGGCAATGACCGGGCTGCAACGCCGTTTCTGGTCGGAGCAGATGGAACGATCGTCGTTCCCTTCGCCGGTCGCCTTTATCTGGGTGTAAATCAGGACCAGTTCTCCAAACCCACGGCCGGCAAGTTCCAGGTACACATCGTGCGCACAGCGGCCAGCGCAGCCGGTACCAATCCGACCAATTACGATTTCAAGCCGCTATCCGCGCTGCTCGACCAGAAGCTGCCCTATCGCGTGACCGATCAGGCCGCTGCCGGCGGAAACGAAGGCGATCTCGTCAACTTTGTCCTCGTTGGCAACGAGGAGCAGGTCACCAAAGCCTTTAAGGCAGCGGGTTGGGTGTTGCCCGACAAGACTAATCAGGATGCCGTGGTCAGCGCTATCATTGCGACCCTGCAAAAACAAGCGTACGTCACCGTCCCTATGAGCACGCTCTATCTATTCGGCCGCGGACAGGACTACGGCTATGCTCGTGCCGAAGCCATCAAAGTCATTGGCGAGCGCGACCACTTTCGCATCTGGCAAACCCCGTTCAAGGGGCCCAAAGGCGAAACGCTATGGGCTGGAGCCGGCACTCACGATATCGGCATCGAGAAGGACCAGCGCAAAGAAAATGCCATCACGCATAAGATCGACGCGAATGTCGACGGTGAGCGCGACTTCATCGCGGCTACTCTGCAGCAAGCGGGCCTGGTCGAGGCTACGGGCTACTTCGAGCGTCCTAAGCAGGTAAAGGCAACCAAGACAGCTACGGGCGGCGAGATCAACACCGACGGCCGCACTCTGGTGATTGTGCTAAAGCCGTAACGACTTTCAGACGAACTGGTGACAAGATTACCTCGGTATGACTGGCAGGCTGACTGACTTCAGGCAAAACTGGCCGGACTCCCGATGGGAATCCGGCCACATTGCTGCAGACAAAGGAGGATAGACGTTAGAAAGTGGGTAGCGCGGACCCCGCGTCCCCGAACTTGTATGAACCCAGCATTTTGAGGTAGTTGCCGCGGAGGAATGCCGTGGGGTTCTCGATATTTACCAGGCTCATGCTGCCGCGCATCTGCTTGATGGATTGATACTCATGCTCTTCCATCCAACGCTCAATGCCCGCCAGCACCACGCCGATGTGCTCGATGCCGTACTTGAGCAGGGCTGACGTCATCATGGCCACATGGGCGCCTGCCATCATCGACTTCAATACGTCGGTTGAGTCGTGCACGCCGCCGGTGATCGCGATATAGGTCTCAACCTGGTGATAGAGGATCGCTGCCCAGTGCAGCCGCAGGCGAAGTTCGTGCGGGCTGCTGAGTACCAGGTTCGGTGTCACCTCCAACTGCTCGAGATCGAAGTCGGGCTGATA
The DNA here is from genome assembly GCA_963834815.1 of uncultured Acidobacteriaceae bacterium. GTDB lineage: Bacteria > Acidobacteriota > Terriglobia > Terriglobales > Acidobacteriaceae > DASRAA01. The sequence continues at coordinate 350,781 of CAWIDA010000001.1, forward strand.
GAAGCGATTGAAGATGACCACGCCGTCAGCACCGGCTTCCGACAACTTCTTGGCGAAGTTTGCCATCGAGGTGAAGTAGGGGCCGAGCTTCACCGAGATGGGAATCTTCACCGCCTTGCGGACGGCCCGGACCAACTCGCAATATCCGTGCTCCAACTGCTCTCCCGTCACCGAGGGATCGGTCGGAATGTTGAAAATGTTGAGCTCGAGGGCATCCGCTCCCGCATCTTGCATGTATTCCGCATAACGAATCCAGCCGCCACGAGAGTTGCCGTTTAGACTGGCGATGACGGGCACGTCCACCGATTTCTTCGCCTTGCGCAGCAAGTCGAGATAGCGGTCGGGGCCAATCTGGTACTTGGGCATGTCGGGCAAATATGTCGTGGACTCGGCATAACTGTTGACGCCATATTCCATCGCGGCATCGAGGTTTTCACTCTCCGCCTCGATCTGCTCCTCGAACAGCGAGTACATTACGATGGCTGAAGCCCCGGCATCCTCAAGCCGCGGGAAGTTCTCCAGCTTTTCCGTCAACGGCGAGGCTGACACCACCACCGGATTCTTCAGCTTCAGCCCAAGATAGTTGGTCGACAAGTCAATCATTGCGTTTTCTCCTCGCTACTTCTCGAAGCTCATTGTGGCCATGTGCTGGTACAGCTTCCAGCGTTCGTTAACGTTATCCTGCGCCTCGTGCAGCAACTTCTTGGCTTCCTCGGGGTCGCTATTCACCAGCATGGTGTAGCGCGTCTCGTTGTAGATGTACTTCTCCAGGGGGATGCTGGGCGCACGCGAATCAAGTTGGAAGGGGTTCTTGCCTTCCTTAGCCAGTGCTGGGTTATAGCGGAACAGTGGCCAGTGCCCTGACGACACCGCGTTCTTTTGCTGTTCTATGCCGTACACCATGTCGTAGCCGTGCGCGATGCAGTGGCTGTACGCGATGATCAGCGACGGTCCGTTGTGCGCTTCGGCCTCGGCGAATGCCTTCATCGTCTGGGTATCGCTCCCGCCCATCGCGATATGGGCCACGTACGCGCGTCCATAGTTCATTGCCATCATGGCAATGTCTTTCTTGGGGATGCGTTTGCCTCCGGCAGCAAACTTCGCCACCGCGCCCAAGGGCGTGGACTTCGACATCTGCCCGCCGGTGTTGGAGTACACCTCGGTATCCAGCAGCAGGATATTGACGTTGGCATCGGATGCCAGCACGTGATCAAGGCCGCCGAAGCCGATGTCGTAGCCCCAGCCATCGCCACCGATAATCCAGACGCTCTTCTTCACTAGCTCATCGGCTACGGCCAGCAGGTCGCGAGCCGCGGGCGACTTGTCGTTGGTTAGCTTGGCCTTAAGAGCCTTCACCCGGTCACGCTGGGCAAAAATGCCTTCTTCGGTGGACTGGTCGGCAGAAAGGATTCCGACGGCGAGGTCCTCGCCGATGATCGAAGCCATACGCTGCACCAACTCCTCGGCGTATTCTTTCTGCTTATCGACCGCCAGCCGCATGCCCATGCCGAACTCGGCGTTGTCTTCAAACAACGAGTTAGACCATGCCGGGCCCCGGCCCTCGCGGTTCACGCTATAAGGAGTGGTGGGAAGGTTGCCGCCGTAAATGGACGAACACCCGGTAGCATTGGCGATCAGCGCTCGATCGCCAAACATCTGGGTCATCAGCTTGATATAAGGCGTCTCGCCACAACCCGAGCAGGCGCCGGAGAACTCGAACAGCGGCTCCAGCAACTGCGCATCCTTCACCTGCGTATGTGAGATCTTCTCGCGCGAGAGTTCGGGAATCGACAGGAAGTACTTCCAATACTCGTTGTACTTCTCGCGCAAGGGAGGCTGCGGCTCCATGTTGATCGCCCGGTGCTTGGCTTCGCTCTTGCTCTTGGCAGGACAAACAGCCACGCACAGTCCGCAGCCGGTACAGTCTTCCGGCGCTACCTGCAGGGTGTACTTCAGGTCGGTGAACTCGCGCCACTTTGGCGCCGCCGCCTGGAAACCGTCAGGGGCGTGATTGATGGCTGCAGGGTCGTAAACTTTGGCGCGGATCACGGCGTGCGGGCATACCAGCACGCACTTGCCACACTGGATGCAAAGCTGTTCGTCCCACACCGGAATTTCCAGAGCAATGTTGCGCTTCTCCCACTGAGTGGTTGCGGTTGGGAAGGTGCCGTCTATCGGCATCGCGCTGACGGGAATCATGTCGCCTTCGCCGGCGATCATCAGCCCTTCGACCTTGCGCACAAATTCGGGCGCATGGGCGGGAACGAAGGGACGGATCTCGAACTTCGACGTGATGGCATCGGGCACCTTTACTTCGTGCAGGTTTTCCAGCGCCGAATCCACCGCCGCAAAATTCTTCCGCACTACCGACTCGCCGCGCTTGCCGTAAGTCTTTTCGATCGAGTGCTTGATGCTGGCGATTGCCTCTTCCCGCGGCAGGACGCCGCTGATGGCGAAGAAGCAGGTCTGCATTACCGTGTTAATGCGTCCGCCCATGCCGGCTGCGCGGGCAACCTCGACGGCATCGATCACGTAGAACTTCAGCTTCTTCTCCACAATCGTCCGTTGCGCCGAGCGCGGCAGATTGTCCCAGACCTCCTCGGGCCCGAACGGGCTGTTCAGCAGAAATACTGAGCCCGGATCGGCGGCCTTCAATACGTCAAGGCGCTCCATGAAACTGAACTGATGGCATCCGATGAAGTTTGCGCTCGAGATCAGATACGTGGAGTGGATCGGCTTCTTGCTGAAGCGCAGGTGCGAGGTCGTTACCGACCCCGATTTCTTCGAGTCGTACACGAAATAGCCCTGCACATTCAGGTCCGTGTCTTCGCCGATGATCTTGATGGTGTTCTTGTTGGCGCCGACCGTGCCGTCCGCACCCAGGCCAAAGAACATGGCGCGTACGGTTTCAGCGTCCTCTGTCGACAACGTCGGATCGTAAGCGAGACTGGTGTGCGTCACATCGTCGTTGATGCCGATGGTGAAGTGATTCTGCAGAGTTGGCTTGGTCAGCTCTTCGAATACCCGCGCCACCATTGCCGGAGTGAATTCCTTCGAAGAAAGTCCGTAGCGCCCGCCGATGATTCTGGGGAAGGCGGCCATCGGGGCATGGGCCGCAGTAAACCCTTCCATGAGGGCGGTAGTGATGTCCTGGTAGAGCGGTTCGCCGATGCTGCCCGGCTCCTTAGTGCGATCCAAAACGGCGATGCTCTTGACCGTCTTCGGGAGGGCCCTCAGAAAATGTTCGACCGAGAACGGACGGAACAGCCTCACTTTCATCACGCCGACTTTCTTGCCTTGCGCCGTCAGATAGTCCACGGTCTCGTGTGCGGCTTCGGCTCCCGATCCCATGATGATGATTACCTGCTCGGCGTCGTGCGCCCCGACATAGTCGAACAAGTTGTACTGGCGGCCTATCAGTTTCGCGAACTTGTCCATCACGTTCTGTACGATGGTCGGGCAGGCCAAGTAGTACGGATTCACCGTCTCGCGTCCCTGGAAGTACACATCGGGATTCTGCGCCGAGCCGCGCAGCACCGGATGGTCTGGTGACAGGGCCCGTTGGCGGTGGGCGCGCACCAGCTCGTCGTCAATCATGACGCGCATGTCATCAAGACTGAGTTCTTCAATCTTGGAAACCTCGTGCGATGTGCGGAAGCCGTCGAAAAAATGCAGGAAGGGAATGCGCGACTCGAGCGTCGCGGCATGGGCGATCAGCGCCAGGTCCATGGCTTCCTGAACGGAGTTCGACGACAATAGCGCGAAACCTGTCTGGCGCGTGGCCATCGCATCCTGGTGGTCGCCGAAGATCGATAGCGCCTGCGCGGCCACGGCGCGGGCGGCCACGTGAATCACAGTGCTGGTAAGCTCGCCGGCGATCTTGTACATGTTGGGGATCATCAGCAGCAGCCCCTGCGAGGAGGTGAAGGTCGTGCCGAGGGCGCCGGCTTGCAGCGCGCCGTGCAGCGCACCCGCAGCTCCGCCTTCACTCTGCATCTCGATGACCTTGGGAACGGTGCCCCAAATGTTTTTCTCCCCCACGGATGCCCATGCGTCGGAGGACTCTCCCATGGGAGACGAGGGCGTAATCGGGTAGATGGCTGCGACTTCACTGACGTGGTAGGCCACGTGGGCGACGGCTTCATTGCCATCAAGGGTGACTTTGTTTCTCGACATCTTGCCTCCAGCATGAAGCTCGCCTTGTGGCGAGGTCTGCGATGAATCAGCCGAGTGGTCCGCGGGGCGTGGATCCACTAGCGCAGTGGCGGACGGTGATTCGGGATGATCAATAGTTTTCAAGCTCGTGTCCCCCAGAGCCGGGCTAAGTGCTCGGTCTGTTATGTGGTTAGAAAACCAATACTGGTACGATAGCGGCCGGATGCCCAGGTATCTGTGACGGCGGCCCGTACAACCCTGTGATGCGCGTCACATACTTGTGTCCGCTGGGCGTGAGAACGGCGCCGGAACGATCAAGCAATCGCTCTCATCGCATGGGCCATTCCGCGCACAAGCATCGGATTCCACAGGCTATAGTGTTGCAATGGGGAAGGGAGCAGCACTCCGCTGGGTGGAGAACAAGATGCTCGCTCGCCATCTGCGGGGCAGAGGCATCGAGATTGGAGCTTTGTGGCGGAAATTCCCCGTGCCACAGGGATCCATCGTCTGGTACGTCGACCGCGGCTACTCGAGTGACCTGCAAGGGGAGTACCCAGAAGTCGGCCAGCAACTCATACTCCCCGACGTCGTTGCCGACGCTGGAAACTTGCCGTTCCGGGACGGCGGCCTCGACTTCGTGATTGCCAGCCATGTGCTCGAGCACATGCCGTTTCCCCTGGCAGCCCTGCGCCATTGGTACCAGACGCTCGCGTCCGGTGGCGTGCTGCTGCTCAAGGTTCCCGACAAGCGCTACACCTTTGACGTCCGGCGTATGCGGACCCCGCTGCAGCACCTCATCGATGAGGACCGCAATCCGGCGAGCTTCGACCGACGCGCGCACTTCCAGGACTGGGTGGAGCATGTGGTGGGGCGCGTGCCCGGCTCACCGGACTTTGATCCACTGATCAACCATCTTATGGAGATCGACTACAGCATCCACTATCACGCCTGGACGGATGACGACATTCGCGAACTGATCGACTACACCCGTGAGGGTGCCGGCTTGCAATGGCGGATCGCCAAATTCTTGAAGGCACACTTCTACCGCAAGGAATCCATTGTGCTGTTGCGGAAAGATTGAGGGCGGCTTACCGCTGGGGCTGCCGCCGCGGAAGACACGAGCACAATCGTGGGATGACGTCTTGAGTTATTTCTACTGCGCCAACTGCGCCAGGGCCGCCCGCAGTGGTGCTTCAGAGACTCGAATCACCCCGACATAGGGTTGGTACATTTCGAGGATCAGAAAGATCGCGCTGCACACCGCCAGGGACGAAGCAAAGAGGCTGGCCACCACCGTCAGGTTAGGACGAATGAAGAGCCCGAAGCTGACAAAGAGTAGCGAGAGCCATGCTACCAGGATTACGAGCAAGGCTGTGGGGAGGGCGGAAGACTTCTGTTCGAACATCAGCCAGCGAATCTGGCCCAGCTGAATCGCCAATCCCAACGCCTGGGTCCTCAGTGATCGCTGATTGTCACTTATGGGATTCAACTCCTGAATCTTGTCCCAGATGGCCTCACCGTTGGCTGCGGCAGGGTCGAAGCGGACCTTACCCTGCCCGTCTTGCTGCCAGAAACGCTCAATCAGGTCGGCCACGGTGTTGCGCAAGACGGTTCGCGCGTCCTTTGCGTCGGCGCCGTAGTGCACGAGGACGCGGTCGAGCAGCACAATGTTTGCGGCGGCCTGTGTCATCTCGGTGTTCTGCGTATCGTAGAAACCTTTCGCCGAGGCGATCAGCAAGCCCAGGACCAACGCGACGGTTGTCGCTACCAGTCCCATCCCAAGCCGCACGGCTTCTTTCGAATCGGAACTGGAGTGAGCCTCCGGCAGGAGGGAACGGAGGCCCATTCCCAGCAGTGCGCCGCCGAAGACGCATCCGAAGATAACCACAGTGGTCGCAAAAGGGTTCATAGATCCACTTGATAGAAGTGCAAAATCAGTTCAGCAACTAAGTCATCCGCTTTTGGACTGCGGCGTCGGCATGGCCTTGCAGTACACGCCTCCCGCTCCATATGACGGAGTGACGCCGGCATAGGCAAGCATCAATACCAACGCGAATAGGTATGTCCGTTTCATCGCGGAATGCCTTCCATGGATTGTGCTTTGGATAGCGGTCACATCATACACGTCGGAACTCGTCTCATAAACGTTAACTGTAAGGTCATGGTTCCAGAGCGTGCCGCGAGTCTTTGGCCGGGCGGCACCGCTATAGGTCCCCTGCTACTTCTTAGTGCCGCGCCCCCGCAAGATTTCGCTGCATCGGGCTGGTAGAGTATTTGGACGGGCCCGATCCAGCTCGGCTGGCAGCATTCGATCAACACCAACGCCATGTTCTATTCGACCGACGATCTTCGCATTAAGTGGACCAAGGTTGTTCTGCCGCCGGTCTTCCTGGAAGAAGAACTGCCAACTACGGAGAAGGCGTCGGCCACCGTTCACCAGGCCCGGGAGCATATCGCCGGCATCTTGCGCGGCGATGACCACCGCCTTCTTGTGGTTGTGGGTCCGTGCTCCATCCACGATGCTCAAGCCGCCCGCGAATACGCCGGGCTGCTGCAAGGCGCCGTTGCGGAGCACGCCCAGCAACTCCACATCGTCATGCGCGTGTACTTCGAGAAGCCGCGAACCACAATTGGGTGGAAAGGTCTGATCAACGACCCCTACCTTGACCAGTCGTACAAAATTAACGACGGATTGCGGCAGGCGAGGCACCTGCTGCTGGATCTGGCGGAAATGGGAGTGCCCGCCGGGACGGAATTTCTCGACATGATCACGCCCCAGTACGTAGCCGGCCTGGTCAGTTGGGGCGCAATTGGCGCTCGCACCACCGAAAGCCAGGTCCATCGCCAGTTGGTTTCCGGGCTCTCCTGCCCGGTGGGCTTTAAGAACGCGACCTCAGGCGATGTGCAGATAGCGATTGAAGCTGTTTTGTCGGCAGCGCATCCGCATACGTTCCTGGGACACACCAAGCACGGACAGTCGGCGATCTTTGCCACCTCGGGCAATCCTGATTGCCACGTGATTCTACGGGGAGGCCGGAAAAGTGTGAATTACACCGCCGAGGCGGTGGCACAGACCTGCGACGCCCTGCAGGAGGCGGGACTCCGTCCCAATGTCATGATCGATTGCAGCCATGCCAACAGCAACAAAGACCATTCCCGTCAGGGAGCAGTGTGCCGCGATGTTGCGAGTCAAATAGCAGGCGGCGAGCGGCGGATCGTCGGCGTAATGCTGGAGAGCAATCTGATTGCAGGATCCCAGAAGCTGGTCCCAGGCAAAACACTGACGCATGGCCAGAGCATCACCGACGCATGCATGGGATGGGACGAAACCGCTGGGCTGCTCGGTGAACTCGCCGCGGCCGTCGGCGCCCGCCTTTAGGTTGGTACGGCCATAGGTAACGCCTCCGACGGCAAGAAGACCCTCATTAGGATGTTTTGTTCGACCTGCCGTTCGTAATAGGTAGAAACTGGTTGCGGATGGAGCGTAATCTACGGTTTGGGATTCGACCACGTACTGGTTACGCAGATTGCAAGGGCATCAAAGGGCACGGGGTGTAGCTGCCCATCGCGCACGATGACGAGTTGATCCTTGGCTTGAGCTTCGGGAATTGCTTCCAACAGCAATTGAAATAACTTTTGCCCCTCGGCGCGTACCGGATGTTTGCTCTTCACCTCCTTGAGATAGGCAACTACCCCGAGATCGCTGTTTTCCATTCAATTTCGCGATTCGATAGTTCTCCTTGGTGATGATCAAGCAATACGAAGTCGCATCGTCCACGACGTATTCGAGAACAGCCTTCTCTTAAGACAGGCCACCCTGAAATTGCGGAAGCGTAATGGTCTGATGCTCGTTTGTCTTCAGGATGCTGATCTCTGGAGTGATCGATCTTGACTGCTCGGCCAGGAAGATGGCATCGCGAAGGTTTGCGATCTCTTGATTCGGGCGCGCCGACATAAGGTTCAGGCGAAGCTCTGCAATCTTGTGCTCTGTTGCCGCAGCTTCGGACGATGCTTTGGCACCCGACATTAAGAGATTCGTCATTACGCGTCCGCGAACCGGTTCGAGAACGGCAAAGCTTTCGGCACATTCCCGGTGCGAAACCGCCACAATGCAGCCGAGCGGCTGGGCTTTCTGGGGCGCGTAATTCACGGTACCAATCCAAGGGTCCAGACTTTTGAGATACTCAAATCCGTCACCAACATTCTCCATCACGCTCTTGTACTCACCGGTGCCGCGACGGCGCTTCGTGCCTCGGAGATTCTGGCGCTGCAGTTGTCGGACATGCTGTGGGACGCGGGTAGGATTCGAGTGTCAAAACGGTGGGCGAAGGGTAGGGACGGGGAAACCAAGACGGAAGCATCGGACGGCTACGTCCCCGTTGCATCCGCTCTTGGCCGACCATCTCTGCGACTGACAAGAAAGAACGCCCTATGCGAACGATGCTGACTTCGTCTTTCCCTCACGCAAGGAAAAGGGGCGCGTTCCGCTCTCTGCTTCCATCTTTGTTGCCGACCATCTCCGAGCGGCTGCAATCAAGGCCGGGATCCAGATTGCGCCGGGCCAGCGCTTCAGCCTTCACAACTTGCGTCCCTCCCTAAGCAATTGGCTTGTGAACAAGGCAAAGGTCGACCCAAAACCGTGCAAGGCATCCAGCGTCATGCGAGGATTCAGCCGACGTTGGATCCGCACACGCAGGACGACTGCGATGAAACCCGTGCCGCGCAAGGCGAGTTCTTGAAGGCTCTCGGCATGCAATTAGGAGCGGTGCAATGAAAATGTGGGCTGGATTGTGGATCGGGTCTTTAAGGGACTTTCCCCTAATCGATTGAAAGAAATGGTAGGCACGAGGAGACTCGAACTCCTGACCTCTACCGTGTCAAACAGCGAAATTGTCGTTATTTCAACAGCTTAGAACGGCACGAACGGCAGCCTAAGTTATTGAAAGTACTCACAAGGCAAACTTTGTGTGTACTCGCTTGTGTACCATGGTTTGCTCCGCTCGGATGCGATATCAACTCTCAGAGGGTCTGTGAAACACCTCTGCCGTTCGTAATTCAACTGACAGATGACAGAGGATTTGAACCTCCGACCCCCTGGTCCCGAACTGAGAAGTTTATTTAGGATCAACAGCCTACAAATCTTGACCGTGGTGCTTCAATCGCGCAAGTGGTTCCAGTGCTTGTATCGCCGTTCCAATCATTTTCATTTGGGCACCCTTCATTGGGCACCCAACCGAGCTCTCTTACGCCACGGCGCTGAGGCCAGATACGGGTCGAAACACACCCACAAACAGAAAATTCTCCCCACCCCTATAAATGCAGAGAGCGCAGCGGATTCAGCGCCCAAGTTAATCAAGTGCGGGTGCCTCTAGGCCCACCCCGCTGCATTCTGCGGATGTGGCATACGAGAAGACCGCGCTGTTAACTGCGCTTTCACCCAATCTCTTGTTTGGCTAGCCAGTTGCTCTTACGCCTAATCACAACGGGATGAAGTCACATAATTCATCAAGCGACGACACGGTGCTCAGGCAGTCGATCCTGAATTACGCGGAAGAACATCCAGAGGCGATGGAAGCTCTCCACGGAATAGCAAAATGGTGGGTAGCGCGAAGCACGATACGAGTGGAAGTGGAGGCTCTGGGGCAAGTTTTGAAGTTGCTCTTACGCCTAGTCACAACGAGATGAAGTCACACAATTCATCAAACGATGGCACGGTGCTCAGGCACGCAATCTTGAATTACCTGGAGGAACATCCGGACGCGATGGAAGCTCTCGACGGAATCGCAGAATGGTGGGTAGTGCGAAGCCAGATACGAGTGGAAGTGGAGGCTCTGGGGCGAGTTTTGAAGGAGTCGACTGAAAGCGGTGTCCTGAAAGAACGGTTAGATATTAACTCTTGCATGTCGAGCCGCCACAATCATCGCCTCGTGCATTGCACGGAGCAACTTTTGCTTCGTCCCCTCCCAAAATTATCGAGTAGCTCGCCTGCCGGATTAGATATGAAGTGCGTCCCGAGCTCATCATCAATAGAAAATGCTCTCCTTCCCTAGGATGAGGTCGCAGTGCTGGGAGTGATCCGATGGCGATGGCCATAGCAATACCAGGATTTATGTTGCTGGATACGTCGCTCCATCCGGTTGCGTTCAGTGACGAGATGCTCCGTATTCTGGCATATCCCACAAAACCCGAACGCATCAAACAACCGAGTCTCTTCGTGTTTGACAAAGTGCGCTCTGGTCTGGTGAACCAAAAGAGTGGGCATGAGGTGGACTTTGTCAAGCTGTACAAGTCAGGGAGACGCCGCTATGTGTGCCGGTCGTTTCGCCTCGAATTCAGCGAGAATGGGAGAGCGCGCTACTGGATTGGGATCTTGCTCGAGCGATATTCCTCTGGGGTAACAGCCGTAACCGAGCTTTGTAAACACTTCGACCTCACTCGTCGCGAAAGAGAGACGGTTGAGTTGTTGCTTCAGGGCTTGACCAGTAAAGAGATTGCTGAACGCATGCAAATCAGCCCAAACACGGTCAAGGCATTCCTGCGGTTGGTCATGGTGAAATTGAATGTGTCGACCCGCTCTGGGATAGCTGGGAAGATCGTGGGATCGGAATGAGGAAACTGCCGATTCAGATGTAGTCAAATACGGGCAATCTCTGGGCTAGCCCATACGGGCAATTTACGGGCGCTGTTGCGGACTTTACCGTCACCAGATGAAGCCACTTGATCGTGAGCGTAGGCGCTGGCCTAGGTATGCGCATACCCTAGAGATTGAGCTAACTATCGTGCCCAGCTTGGAATCAGGGCAGCGCAGCTCGCCCATGCTGGGCCGGGTCCGAAACGTAAGCGACGCGGGGATCTGCCTCGTCACGGAACAGCCTCTCGAAGACTCCTCTTTACTGCGTTGCGGTGTCTGGTTGCCAGGAGCGCCCGTAGCAGTCCCTACGCTCACGCAGGTTAGGTGGACTGGCCAGACCGGGGAGAGGTCTGAGACCAATGTCTCCGGCTTGCAATTCATTATCTAATGTGGCGCGGCTCGACATTCTGAGGCTGTTGTCGCCATAACTCTCAACGTTCGCAGAATGCGTACCTTGGGAGAGTGCTTCCACTGCGTTCACTCCGCTACGATTCTGGCGTATTTGTACTCCTTCGATATCTTATCGGCTGGGCTGGTTGGCGTCCTCGGGGCCCCAGAAGGCTCGGCTACATCCAGAAGCGAAGGGTGGAGGACCTTCAATAATCGGCGGCTTGTTGTTGTCACCGCCGCAGCCGGTGATTGAAGGTGCCACCAAACACCAGGTAGCGCCGCGTCAAAAGGGTATCCACGGCACTTGGTAACATAAACATTAGTTACTTTAGTCTAGCGATCATGACCAAAGCGTACCTCTTAGTCCGAAGAATCGATTATTGCTGTATGAATAACTGCAAACGGACATGAGTGCATCCAAGGCACTCCAATCGCTCCACCGAATGGGAGGCCGACAGAAGTTAGGAAGCTTGCAGCCGCCTAATTTTTCCTCCTTCACAAAGGAGACTCCAATGCGATCCCCATTTATTGCTTTACGCCAGTTTTCACTTACGCGAGACCAGCGATGGTGCGCAACCCTCCTCTTGGCACTGCTTCTGGGTGCCTTCAGCCAAGTAATGTCCGCCCAGAAGCCGGTCGCCGCCCTACCTCAGACGTACATCGACACCACTTGGAGCCCACCGGTTGGTGGTACAAACTGGGCCGTCCACAGTTCTTCAGCCCTGCAGTCGGCGCTGAATGCAGCAAATCCGGGCGATACCATCGTTCTGGATGCCGGCGCCACCTACACGGGCAACTTCGACCTTCCCTCCAAGGTCAACCCCAACCACAAGTGGATTTATATCGAAAGCTCCGCCCTCAACAATCTGCCGGCTCCCGGGACGCAAGTGTCGACGACCGACGCGGTCAACATGCCCAAGATCGTCACCCCCAATGTCGCACCGGCGCTGACCGTCTACACTGGTGCAAACTACTGGCGTCTGGTCGGGCTGGAGATCGCGAGCACCTCCACGCAGGGCTGTAACCCCAATCGCAACCCGCCTCTTAACTGCTTCACCTATATAATCGTCGATACACCGTACACGCAGTCCGCGATTTCGGACTCGATTACGGTAGATCGCTGCTACATTCACGGTGCTCCGAAGGTTGACGTACAGCACGCGATCGTGGCCAACGTCACCAACTTCGCGGTGATCGACAGCTTCATCAATGCTATACACATGGTCGGTGCTGACACCCAGGCGGTATTCGCCTACCACACCCCGGGCCCGCTCAAGATCGTCAATAATTATTTGGAGGCGGCTGGCGAGAACATACTTCTCGGCGGTGCCGGAGGGAATGGCAACCCGTGGGTTCCGTCTGACATCGAAATCCGTAATAACTATCTGTTCAAGCCTCTACTTTGGGTGCCCTCTTAGCCTGAATGGCAGCCTGGTTGTGAAGAATGCGTTCGAGGTGAAGAGTGGGCAGCGCATTCTGTTTGACCACAACCAGATTGAGAACGTATGGGCAGGCGGACAGAACGGCTATGCCATCGTGCTCACGGTACGGAGTTCACAGAGCGGCGATGTTTCTGTGGTCAATGACATCACCATCACCAACAACACCCTCAAGAACGTAGCGGCCGGCTTCAACACTCTTGGCGGCCGACGACCAGTGCGGTAACTCTACCTACCCAAATTGCCATAACGCGGGCTCCCAGGATCGCTGGTATATCGCCAACAACCAGATTACCTTCTACGATCCGAAGCTGCCCGGAGGCTTCAAAAACTCCATGCTGGCCCTGATGCCCGGCTGGAACAACTTCGCCAATGCGCAAGGCCAAATCCGAGACGTAGTGTTCCAACACAACACCGGAGTCGCGGTTGCCTCGACACCCTGTTGGGATTCGGTTTACTTCAGCGCCGGAGGGCAGTCGCCGCCACTCAACAACCTCACGAACAATATCTGGCTACTGGACAATGTGTTCTGCCGCCAGCCCTTCGGCGATTGGGGCCTGCAGGGCACGAGCGGTCTGACGCAGTACATGGGATATCCCAGCACGTCGCCCTATGACCTGACGCAGCGGTTTTATGGCAACGTTCTCTACGCTCCGCCGGGCGAAAAATTGCAGAGCTTCCCGCCGCACAATTATGCGACCACCGTACCTTTCACCTATGTGGATCCGGCGAACGGGAATTATCAGCTGCTATCGCCTTACTGGACAGATACCTCGGACGGACAATTGGCTGGGGTGAATTATTTCACTGGACAATTTGCCATCTCCGGCACAATAAGTGGCCCAAGTGGAGCAGGTGCGACAGTTAACCTCACTGGCGCTGCCTCAGCCACGACCACAGCCGATGCGACCGGTAGTTACAGCTTTGCGGCATTGCCGAATGGGATTTATATGGTGACTCCCAGCAATGCTGGCTCGTCGTTCACACCCACGAGTCAGACGGTCACTGTAAATGGTGCGAGCGTCACGGCAGTCAATTTCACCTCTTCAACGGGTCAAGGTTATAGCATCTCGGGTACGATCAGCGGGCGGGGCGGAACAGGAGCTACGGTCAGCCTGAGCGGTGCTTCCACCACTACCACCACAGCTGACACTTCCGGCAATTACAGCTTCAGCGGGCTGTCGAATGGTTCCTACACGGTGACGCCCAGCAACCTAGGATTCATCTTCAGCCCGCCCAGCCAAAGCACCACAATTAGTGGTGCCAACGTTTCAGCGTTTAACTTCAACTCCTTACCAACGGTCTTCTCCATCAGCGTCAATCCGGCATCTGTCATCGGTGGGAGCACCTCATCCGGGACGGTTACGCTGAGCGGGCCAGCTCCGGCCGGTGGGGCGGTGGTCACCCTGTCCAGTAGCAATACCGCAGCGGCTCAGGTTCCGGCGAGTGTGACAGTGGCGCCGAACGCCACCACCGCGACCTTCACAGTGACCACCAGCTCGGTGGCGAGTAACACGTCATTGACCATCTCAGGGACCTACGGGGTAACGCAGAGTGCCTATCTCTCGGTCTTGTCGGGGTCGTCTGGAATTCTCAGTACCATAGCGCTGAATCCCACCTCGGTTGTCGGCGGGACTTCCTCAGCCGGCACGGTGAGATTGAATGCGCCAGCCCCGGCCGGAGGCGCGCTTGTCACCCTTTTGAGCAGTAATGCGGCCGCCGCGCAGGTACCGGCGAGCGTTACGGTAGCAGCGAATGCCACCAGCGCGACCTTCACAGTGACCACCAGCTCGGTGGCGAGTAACACGTCACTGACCATCTCAGGGACCTACGGGGTAACTCAGAGTGCCAGTTTCTCGGTCTTGTCGGGGTCGTCTGCAATTCTCAGTACCATAGCGCTGAATCCCACCTCGGTTGTCGGCGGGACTTCCTCAACCGGCACGGTGAGATTGAATGCGCCGGCCCCGGCCGGAGGCGCGCTTGTCACCCTTTTGAGCAGTAATGCGGCCGCCGCGCAGGTACCGGCGAGCGTTACGGTAGCAGCGAATGCCACCAGCGCGACCTTCACAGTGACCACCAGCTCGGTGGCGAGTAACACGTCACTGACCATCTCAGGGACCTACGGGGTAACGCAGAGTGCCAGTTTCTCGGTCTTGTCGGCAGTTCTCGGTGCCGTAGCGGTGAGTCCCACCTCAGTTGTTGGCAGGACTTCCTCAATCGCCACACTGATATTGAATGGGCCAGCCCCGGCCGGCGGCGCTCTTGTCACCCTTTCGAGCAGCAATGCGGCCGCCGCCCAAGTACCGGCGGGCGCTTGGATAGCAGCGAATGGGACCATAGCTACGTTCACGGTGACCACCAGCCCGGTCGCTGCAGACACCTCGTCAACCATCTCGGCGACTTACGGAACCACCCGGACAGCTACCTTCATAGTAACGGCGGCTAGGCTGAGTTCCTTTACCCTGGGTCCCACCTCGGTGATTGGCGGAACCTCATCTACCGGCACCGTGAGATTGAATGGATCAGCCCCGGCTGGCGGCGCGCTTGTTACTCTTTCAACCAGCAACGCGGCCGCCGCGCAGGTACCGGCGAGCGTGTCAGTGGCTGCCGGCGCCACCAGTGCTTCCTTTACGGTCACTACTAAAACGGTAACGACGACGACCTCGGTTAAGATCTCCGCAAGCAAGGGTGGAACCTTGGCCGCCACCCTGGAAGTGACGCCATAAGTGCAGGACGGCAATTCGACGGGTGCTTTCCCGGCAGCCTGATGGACGACTACACGCAACACCCGGGTGTTATCGGTTGTGGGTGCCGACCACGACGGCGCTCAAACGCACCTCGGGCACAAAAAATCCATCGTTCATCAGTACCTGGCCAACGGTTGACAAGACCTTATGGGTGCAGAGAGAGGCAAATGTGACGCCCACGAGCGGCACTGTCGTAATCATCAACGACACGGCCACGAGTAGTCACCGCTACGAACTGTCCATTGTCGAGGTGCGAACAGCGATATAGTACGCGAGCACCGCACCAGAGCTAGTTCGGCAGGTGCAGTCAGCGTAACCGCTGTTCCGGCTTGGCGCTGGCGACAGTGGAATTATTGGCGCTAGTCTAGACCAAGTCGGAGTTAGACCACAATCTGGCCGTAAGACCCCGCTGCGTTGTCCCCTTGCTCACGCTGAGGCTCTGGCGGACTTGGGCCACGACACTCCCTCACAGTGCAATGCAGCCACGCGACAGCATCAACAGGGGCACGTGTACCGTCCGAACAGCTTAGGCGGCGAACCTCGAGCCGCCGCCAAGCATTCGCGCTGGCCGGGAGTGGGTCATCTCATTAGTCCCGTGGATTGAAGTGTTATCACGATTCGCGGATCCTTGCGACATTGACTTTCGTTCGGTACGAGCCCGTGCCCTTGCTCGACGCTGAATCCTTATGTAACTCGAGCACCACGGATCCGCCTAACTTGTTAAGTGCCGGTATCTTATTGCAAAGCCAGTAGTCGAATTTCTCCAAGTATGAGGCACGTCTGTCCCCCGGACTTCTTAGTAGCCGGTCCAGACGGGCGAAAACGGTAAACCGTTGTTCCGTCATGTTTGGACACAGTTCGCGGATCAGAGCAATATCTTGATCGTTCATTTTCCTTTCGTCCTCAGTTATGTACCCCCAATGATCTAGGATCTTCTCTTTCGGGAAGAATATGCGCACGAGTGCCGTATTCCTGACGCGGTCGATCGGCGGTACTTCTATGAATTCTCTAAATAACGCGGTGCCTCCTGGCGTGAGCACGCGCACGCATTCCGCAACGGACGAAGCAATCTCTACGTGGTGCAGGATGTCGATACCAACTACAGCGTCAAAGTATTCGTCTGGGTATTCCAAGCTCTCCGATGCTTGAACGGAAAAATGACATCGGTCTGAAAATTGATGGGCCTGGGCTACTTGCTTGGCGTTCTCGACACACCGGGGCGAAATGTCGAAGCCGGTCACCTCAAATCCGAGTGAAGCGAGGATGGCGGCGTTGATTCCCCCCCCGCAGCCGAAATCCAAGAGCTTGCGCGCACCAGCTTCATAAAGCCCCTTGGCCGCCTCGAAGACGTACCAATAAGAATTCCATGGCCGGCGTTCCTTGCCTGCGATCGGATCGAGATTAACTTGTGCGCCATCCCGGAATCGTGACCAGTATTCGTCGAAGAACTCTTGCTCTCTTCGCTGTCTAGCAGTCAGCTCGGGGTTTATCACGCGGAATCTCCTTCTTGAGAAGTTCTAGTCTTTTACGCATGGCGCAAGGGTACTTCATGAGGAGTTGCCTTTTTGAGCCCCCTCGCTCGAAGCGCATTCCTCGTGAGCTGCGCCCCCACGCCGTGAGGGCACCTCCGGATATTTCGAGATTGCCTGCCGGAGAACCGAGTCGTCGGGTGGTGAATTGTGTGTTTTCATCTCGCTTTGGGATACAGGTCATTGCACTCTAAAAGCAAGATGTGCTGCTGTTTATCGAGCGCTTCTGCGAGGCGCTTGTTCTCCTGCTCTAGGCCGGCGGTGGCATAGGCGGCATATTTCGCCAACATTTCCAGAATATAGGGATGGTCGTCCAGCCATTCTTGGCCCCATCCTGTTCCGTTAAGCCACAACCGCACCTTCAGTTCATCGCTCATCGCGTATCTCCTTTTTATCTCCTTCCAATTCGCAGACTGTTTCGTCAAGTGCAATTTTGGCAGGCATTAGCGATACCTTCTTCCCGAGTATGCGTGTCGGCTGATAAAAAACCGGGCCGGAGCACACCCACACCCAGGAAATTCTCCCCACCCCTACGAATGCGGAAAGCGCGGCGAATTCAGCGCCCAACGTAAATTAAGTGCGGGTGCTTCCAGACCCGCACGAGCAGATACCTTGTCCGCTCCCAAGTGTTTTGACGAAGGAACATTGAGACTGGGATGCAGACAATTGCTGATCGCTGAGGGGTGATGAGGCCGAGCCATCTTCGAGGAGGGTATAGGCACCATCGCCGGTTGAAGCCAAATTGGTAGACCAAGATGCCAAGATTCCTGACGGGATGATGGAACTCGCGTCACATTTCGGATTGTCTGCATGATCAGCTGCGATGACACTGACCACTCCATCAGTTGACCTTATTCCGGTAAGCGGATTCGCAGTCAGATCATTACGGAGTGAGAGTACGAGCAAGCCGTTCAGTGAAACGGGACAACCACAGCACTCGACCAATTGCTGCTTTTTGTCAAACACATAAATCATGGCACACAGGTCGGTCCCGCTCGACCCGGGATTAGTGATTCGCATCGTCGTATCGGGTCCCTTCTGTGGCAGGTGGAAATAAACGATATTCAGCTGAGGTTGTACCGTCACTGCTGCAGTGCCCACCAATGCCTGGTAAGTAGCCTGTACATTTGCTGAACCGACATTCTCGGCAAAAGCCATGCCGCGTGCGTCCACTGCAACTACCGGTGCGTTGTCGGAATCCCAGCTCACATAGCTGGTAAGGTCGTACGTCGTTCCATCAGTGTACGATCCGATTGCACTGAGTTGCTGTTTATCCCCAATGGGTATCAACGAATTCTGAGGCGACACATTCACGCTGACTAAGGCAGCCGGCGACACCGCCAACAGCGCGGAACCCGACACACTGCCGGAAGTGGCGACAACCTTTGCGGACCCAATTGCGACTGCCGACGCAACGCCCGCGCCGCTGATTGTGACGATTTGCCGGGATGAGCTCCACCACTGTACAAACGCCGTCAGATCCTGCGTAGTTCCGTCGCTGTAGGTTCCACTTGCACTAAGCTGGATGGTCGTACCCACGGGTAACAGGGATTGCGACGAGCTCACGGATATTGTGTTCAAAGCGGCGACCGTTGCGGTAAGGGCTTGCGCACCGCTAACCAGTCCAAGTGCGGCGATCACGTTGGCGGTACCGACCCCCTTAGCCTGAGCAACTCCTCCGGGGCTGATCGCGATAACATTCGGAGAAGAGCTACTCCACCGGACAGAAGCCGTCAGATCCTGTACGGTTCCGTCGCTATAGGTTCCACTTGCAGTGAGTTGAGTGGTCGAGCCCACCGGCAACAGGAATTGCGACGAACTCACGGTTATGGTATTCAAAGCGGCGGCCGTTGCAGTGAGGGCCTGCACACCGCTAACCGGTCCAAGTGCGGCGATTACGTTGGCGGTTCCGATCCCCGTTGCCTGAGCGACTCCTCCGGGGTTGATCGCGACAACATTCGGAGAAGAGCTACTCCACCGGACAGAAGCCGTCAGATCCTGTACAGTTCCGTCGCTGTAGGTTCCACTTGCAGTAAGCTGGGTGGTCGCGCCCACCGACAACAGGGATTGCGGCGAACTCACGGTTATGGTGTTCAAAGCTGCGGCCGTTGTAGTGAGGGCCTGCACACCGCTAACCGATCCGAGAGCGGCGATCACGTTGACGTTGCCAACCCGCTTTGCCTGAGCGATCCCTCCAGGGCTGATCGCGACAACGTTCGGGGAGGAGCTGCTCCACGTCGCTGCGTTGGTGATCTCGCGTGAGGTGCCGTCAGTGAAGGTCCCTCGCGCCTTAAGCTGAGCTTTGCGTCCGATAGCCAGCATCGTGCTGTCTGCGCTTATGGCAATTGCGGCAAGTGCCGCATCAGTTATAGTGACATTTGTTGAAATGGCGATCTTGCCTTGGGCCGCAGATACGGTGGCCGTACCAACCGCATTTGATCTCAATTGCCCGTCTTGAGCTACCGCCGCCACCGTCGGGTTGCTGGAACTCCAGATGACACTGCCTGAAACATCATGTGTACTGTTATCACTAAATGTACCCGTAGCGATCAACTGTGTTCCTTTGCCCAGTGGGAGGGCCGCTGTCGAGGGGCTTATCGACAACGATGTCAGACTGGCTGCCAATACTTGGACCTGTGCAGATGCTGACATTGAGCCGTACTTGGCACGGATTGTCGTCTGCCCAGCAGCGACAGGCATAACTGTTCCTCGACTAGAAACAGAGGCGACCTTAGCATCGGTTTGGTCCCATGTCACAATAGCGGTCAAGTCGCGCTGCTCACCATTGTCAAACGTACCAACGACCTTTAGCCGGCCCGGCACCCCCATTGAGAGCGCAAGTGTGCTGGGAGAGACCACCAGGGACTTGGCACTGGGAACTGAGATACCATCGCCACAGCCAATAGTGGAGAGTAAGCACAAAGCATCCGCAACGACTACGGCTGTTATTCTTGCGGTCTTGAAGAGCAGGTTTCCTTTAAGCAGCATTTTCCGCCTTCTCCTCTTCTGCGATGGACTGTTCGTGCCTGAGCCGCCTCCGTATTACTGGCATGTAAGTTCCTCATATACTGCCGTCAGTTCACCTTTTTTTTGGCAAGCCGGTAATACGTTTTGCCCGTTACTCTCATTTCCTTGAGGACACCGCTTTCAGTCAGCTCCTTCAAAACACGACTCAGAGCCTCCACTTCGAATCGTATCTGGCTTCGCGCTACCCACCATTCTGCGATTCCGTCGAGAGCTTCCATTGCGTCTGGATGTTCTTCCAGGTAATTCAAGATTGCGTGCCTGAGCACCGTGTCGTCGTTTGATGAATTATGTGACTTCATCTCGTTGTGATTAGGCGTAAGAGCAACTGGCTAGCCAAACAAGAGATTGGGTGAAAGCGCAGTTAACAGCACGGTCTTCTCGTATGCCACATCCGCAGAATGCAGCGGGGTGGGCCTAGAGGCACCCGCACTTGATTCACTTTGGGCGCTGAATCCGCTGCGCTCTCTGCATTTATAGGGGTGGGGAGAATTTTCTGTTTGTGGGTGTGTTTCGACCCGGCTTCTTACTAGCCTGACACGCGGAACGACTCAGGATCGATACGGTGCCTCTTGAGCAGCTTTCCAAGATCGCGCCTTTCCTTTTTGGCCGCGCCCGCTGCTTTGGTCACGTTGCCATGGTGCTCGGACATAAGCCGGATCAGGTAATCTCGCTCAAACGTCGCCACGACCTGTTTCTTCGCGGTCTGGAGCGATCGCTCGGACGACAGCATATACGGCGGAGTTGGCTCATCGGGATTCGTCCCAAGCCCGAGATCTGCGGCGTCGATCAGCTCGTCCTCGCTGTAGTGAATGCCGCGAATGATCGCGTTCTCCAGCTCCCTCACGTTGCCGGGCCATTTGCACGACTGCAGCCGGGAACAAGCTTGGTCCGTAAGGACCATGATCCGGTGCGAGGGCACATGTTTGCGCAGAAAGTGTTTGGCGAGTGGAACGATGTCCTCCACCCGATCCCGCAGCGGGGGTAGCTGAATTGAGAATACCGCTAACCGATAATAAAGGTCTTGCCGAAAAGATCCAGTGGCCGTCTGCTGCTCGAGGGGCCTGTTCGTGGCCGCGACGATGCGAACATCGGCTTCCTGTTGCTGACTGGATCCAATGGCGCGGAATGTCTTTTCCTGAATTACCCTCAAAAGATCGCTCTGTGCCTTCGCAGGCAACGAATCGATCTCATCAAGAAACAGCGTCCCGCGAATGGCCTCAGCGATCAACCCCCGACGGTGGCGATCCGCATTCGTAAACGCTCCCCGTTCGTGTCCGAATAGCTCGTCTTCGAGAAGCGTTTCGGTCAAAGAACCGCAGTTCACGGCAACAAACGGAAAGGCCGACCGCTGGCTCAAGTAGTGGACTGCGCGCGCAGCAAGTTCTTTGCCCGTCCCAGTTTCCCCCGTGATGATTACGGGAGCCTCGGTTTTCGCAATGAGCGGAAGCCGCTCGATCGCCTTCAAAAACGCAGGCGAATCGCCGACCAGCTTGGCCAGCGCATGATGATCACGGAGGTGATTGACCAGATTCTCCATGAAGCTTCCAATCATTAGGAGCTACAAGCACGTTGGAGACCAAAGACAGCTTTTTTTGCGCCGACCATGCATCTAGTCATCTCGCCTGGCATGGTAGCTCGAATCCGCTTGAGAAACTAAGCGGCGGGTGCACGTTCGCCCCGCTCGCATATATTGCCGCGAATATCGTGAAGCTTCATAAGCGGCGGCCGCACACTTAGGCCATTGTGGAAATCGGCACAAACTGCTCGCTAATCATGTATTAGGCCGGTCAGGTGAAGTACATGAATAATAAGAGGAGACGGTGGCACATCAAGACCCCAGTGTGTCTACGTTGAGTGAACTAGCCATTGATGGTTACACATAAAGTGCTATAGTTTCGCAAATAGGCGGGCGTGGATCTGGCTGAGTCTTGGAGGGACAGACGGTAGTACCTCAGAGTGTTGGGCCGCGCAACATCAGAGAATGAATTGCAAGCCGGAGATGTACCCGTCACGCTTCGCCCCAGAACGGCGAGTCCACCTAACCTGCATGAGCGTAGGGACTGCTACGGGCGCTCCTGGCAACGAGACACCGCAACGAAGTAAAGAGGAGTCTTCGAGAGGTTGTTCCGTGACGAGGCAGATTCCCTCGTTGCTCACGTTTCGGACCCGGCCGAGCACGGGCGGCGCGCGGCGCTGCCTTGATTCCAACTCGGTGGGGACGACAGTTAGCTCAATGTCTAGGGTATGCGCATATCTGGGATAGCGACGCCGCTCAGGAGGAAGTGACTTCACCAAACTACGATAAAGTCCGCAACAGTGCTTCGTATATTGACCGCATGGCTTAGCACTCAGAGACTACCCGTATATGACTAAATATGAATCGCGCAGTTCCCTCATTCCGACCGCACGATCTTCCCAACTATCCCCGAGCGGGTCGACACATCCATTTTCACCATGACTAACCGCAAGAATGCTTTGACTGTGTTTGGACTGATTTTCATGCGTTCAGCAATCTCTTTGCTGGTCAAGCCCTGAACTAAGAACTCAACCGTCTCTCTTTCGCGACCCGTAAGATCGAACTGATTGGAAAGTTGGGTCACGGCTGCTACGCCAGAGGAATATCGCTCCAGCAAAATCCCAAGCCAGTAGGCCGCTTTCCCATTATTGCTATATTCGAGGTGAAACGACCGGCACACATAGCGGCGTCTTCCTGACTTGTATAACTTGACAAAGTCCACCTCATGTCCACCCTGGTGGTTCAGCAGGGTCGAGCGTATCTTGTCAAACACGAAGAGATTTGGCTGTTTGATGCGTTCGGGTTTTGTGGGATATGCCAGAATACGGAGCATCTCGTCACTGAAAGCGACCGGATGGAGCGACGTATCCAGCAACATAAATCCTGGCGTAGCGATTCCAATGGCCATTCGGATCACTCCTCGCTCCACGAATCCCATCTCCGGAAAAGATGATGCTTTCCATTGATGAATGAGCCTGAGACAACTTCTTATTTGATCCGGCAGGCGAGCCATTTGAAGTATTGGAAAAGATGAAGTGAGTGGCGCTCGCTGCAATTTAACGAAGTCGACAGTGTGAGCGGTTTATAAGGCAAAGTCAATGGAAAAATCGCAATTTTGTGGCGTTCTTTTTCTTTTAGACTACCACAAAAGGGGGCATATTGGGCTACTCCTGACGCATACGAGGTCTGGCCGGGCGCTCTCTTGCGAACCTTCATTGTGAGGGCACCCTCGCGAGTGAACAATCCAGCGACAGACCCGCGAAGAGGGAGGCACCTTAGTACTAACCGAAAATGACTAATATCGATGGAGAATTGAGGTTCCGGGGTCGCACGCTCTACTCTGCAAGCTGGGATTTGTTTATGACAATCGACGTGCTGGGCCCTCGAAGTGGCCTTCAAGGGTTCTCGCGCCAATACGGGGCTCAATTGTTTTCGGTCAGCGTTTTGGTTCTTCTAATAACGGCATCGGCGTTGGCTGGAACTAAGCCATCCCAACCGACTGCCAGCAGGCCTGTAGACGTGACTGCGGACATTAACAGAAGCATTAACAAAACATGTCCGCCGGCGGAAGTTGTTAAGGATCAGCCGGTTCGGGCCTCACAGACTATTCCAGCGTCGGGTTCTGCAGCGGACGCACCTACGACGAGCATCAGCGACATTCCTGGTGATGCGGATTCATCGAAAACGGGGATACTCCAAGACAAGTTGTGGTCAACTAGTCTAAGTCGTTCCAGTCAGAAAGAAGCGCCGAAGGCGCCACAATGCGGAACAACGGCACCTGGTCAGCCACCGGAGAATTGAGGCAACTCGACGCAAGAGTAAGCCGCCTAGCTAGAAGCTAAACCGATTTTGTTATGTCACGCTTCGAGATCCAACTCGCCACTGTATTGATGCTCCTAATCAGTAGCGGGTCAGCTGGCGCCCAGATTCTGTCCGCACAATGCGACCAGAAAAGTGCTCCTTGTTCTCTATCCTCCCAGCCAAAGCTCCCGACTGCCCTACCTCCCTCCAATCAGGAACCACTTCCGGAGGTTACAGCACCTAATCAGCAGGTTCACGTAACCTATGACGGCAAGGTGCTATCCGTACAGGCTCATGGGGCTTCCCTTCGTAGCATTCTGGCCGCCATCGGTAAGCGGACAGGGACCGCAATAGAATTCGGCATCGGTTCAGATACCGGTGGCGTGTATGTTGACCTCGGTCCCGCTGCAGTTCGTGATTTGCTGAGAGACCTACTCAATGGCAGCCAGCTCAATTATGTGATGTTTCGTTCACAATCCGATCCCGGATTCGTCGAGCGGCTCGTCATCTTAGGTAACGAGCTTGGACCAGCACGCGCGGATCATCCATCTTCCGCGGTCGTCGCCACCGTGCAGCCAGACTCACCTAAGGTCTACGGCGGTTTCACAACTGATCCTGCGGAGGGTAACGCCAGCCGTAAAGTTTCTACAATCGTTGAGCCGGAACCGGCCCCTGCGGCGGTTGCGGTTCAACCCTCTGACGCTGTCGTTAAGGCGGAGCCGGCCTCTGCGGCGGTTGCAGCTCAACCCTCTGCCCTGCAACCCCCTGCCATACAACCCTCCGGTGACCCATCGATGGAGAAATATCAACAGCTATATCAGCAGGCGATGGCAGACGCAGCTTCCAGCGGTAAGAGTCAGGGACAGATTCTCCACGATATCCAAAAGATTCTACAAGAGGACCTGAACAACCAATACTCGCAGTCTCAACCGCACTGAGTAGTCATGAGCAACAACCATTGAACGTCCATGTACGGTAATGGCTTCGAGTTCCTCGGCTACAAAATCAAGCGCGAGTATAGAAAGCTTTGACGTGTGCCGACATGTTAGAGCATACTTCTTTGCAACCATCGCCACAAGCGAAGCACGTCACCTCCAAACCCCAAAACTCATATTTTAAGGAGCATGCATGAAGAAACTAGCTCTGATCATGATGGTCGTTTGTACGTGTGCTATGGCACAGGAGCATTCAAATTTTGGCTATGCAGCACTGGCGCCTCAGCCGGCATCAGGTAGCACAGCTGACTCCCTGGCTGCCGCATCTTCAGCCTGCACTCAGGGCAAGGTAACGGTCACCTCTCCGACCAATGGGCAGACCGTGACCTCGCCCGTACTGTTCCAGGCTTCAGCGACCCCCGATTCCGGGCAGTCCATCGTCAGCATGCATGTTTACGTGGACAGCTCAAGAGTGTATTCGGTCAGCGGAGCCACGGTGAACACCTCGCTGGCTGTATCGGCCGGTTCGCACAGTGTAGTGATTAAGGCGACGGAGTCGAGCGGCACCGTTTTGTCGAGCTCCAGAATCAGCATCACGGTCACGACCGGCGTTGTGGCAACATTTCGAGGGTGCGTGTGGAATCAAAATGGTAACAAGTACCAGGCTGTGACAATCTCTCTGAATCAGCCCGCAACGGTCACCTTTGATGCCAACCTCTACTACGGGCCGAGTTGCGATCCGGCGCACTGGGCCGATGAGTTTGGATTTGGTCAGTCCATCACTCTGGGAACGTTTTCTTACATCTTCTGGTTCACCGACTTCAAGAACCAGATGAACATGTCTGCTCTGTGGAAGATCAACAACCAGACATCCAGTTGCATCAACTATATAGTCGCACCACCCTGCCCCTAGGTTCGCACAACGTAGTAGGAAGATCCGGCGCGGGCTCATGCAGGAAGGTCGAGAGCGCTGCAGTTTGTATCCCTGCTGGGTCTTCTGCATATTGGGAAGGTCGGCGGTTCCCTTGAGGCCGGTGCGCGTCAGCGTACCAAGGCAATCACTTTCTCCGCGTATGACTTGCTTAAGTTGTGTGTTTTCCTGCAACCTTGTTCATACCATTTGCTTTTGGTGACTCTTTATTCGGGGCGTTGCTTCCCGGTCATTGAAGCATCGCCTCTCCTGTAGGCGCTCTGGATACCCGCCCTTAATGATCTTCAAGGTGAATTCTAGACCCCCTTTCTGGATTCTCTGCGAATGCAGTGCCGAATTTGACACCCGCGATTCACACGCGTGGCGTCCCGGAGATCTTGCCGCATGATGCGGCTTTACGCCGATCTCCGACTCAGCGTCAAATTCGTCATCTAACACCAGGCATTCAGGCGCGATCGATCTCGTACATCCTCAGCAGCTAGCTTGTGTCCGCCGGTGTGCTAGCGGTTAGTCAGCCGATAGGCGTCAATTTGCCGCCAAATTTGCCAGAATAGTGTCGCAGACTAGTCCACTTGGGTAGTTGCCAAACTAATCATAACGACGTAGCTTCTAGGGCATGCCAGTTTGGCTTAAGTCACCAGGGCAATTTACATCTGAATGTCTGTTGGTAAAGTTGTTGTCCTGCGCTACTCTCGCTTTAATGGAGCTGGTCCTGGCAGATTGGCGCATAGGAGAATGAGCATGAACAAGACGTCTTGTAGAACCCTGCCTATTCTGTGCGTTGCGCTCGTCATCGCGTTCCTGGTATCAGTGTCAGGCGTCGCGACCGCACAGGATGTATACAACATCAATTACTTCTCCAACGCGGACCCACTTAAAGGTGCGCCCTATGCAACCGTCCGAGTATCCAACCCCGGAAGGACCTACGCGAATCTGTGCGCCATGGTTTATGTGTACGATAATGACCAACAGCTCACCGAGTGTTGCGGATGCATTGAAACCCCAAACGGCCTTCGCACGTTCAACTTCAACCTGACCTCAACAGTAACGCGCTGACGGGCACACCTTCAGACAACGGTGTCATCAAGGTCGTGTCGGCGCCTTACTCGCTTGGATGCGATCCCACAGCCGCGTACAAGGTAGCACCTAACCTGCGGGCATGGGCTACCCACATCCAGGACTTCACGGGGACGTGGCCCATCACGGAAACCGCATTCTCCGATTCGCCAATTAGCACAGCAGAGCTTGCTGCCCTGCAGACACAGTGCAAGTATGCTTGGCTCCTGGGTAGCGGTAAAGGCGTAAGTGCGCTTGCGGAACAGGAGACTAGCTCCTTGGTTTCGGGAGTGAATTTCCGCATGCCTCTAGTTGCAGTAGAAAGCCCGCGCCAGACGAAGTCAAGTACTTGACCCGTCTGGCGCAGTTTCACCCATACAAAATATCTCTTCTCCTTGGAGCTGACATGACTACTGCGCTACTTCGCCTCCTGCTTGCAATCAGTATACTTCCGGCCCTGACTCTTGAGGCGCAAGTTGCTGCCTCCAGTGAAGTTGTTGTAGTTGCAGAGGTAAGCGGACACAAGCTCACTGCTGAGGATCTGGAACAGAAGGAGAGCGGCAAGCTCCTTCAGGCACGATACACATTCTATATGAGCCAGCGTCAGGCGCTCGAAGAGCTTATCGATGAGCAGTTGTTGACAAACGAGGCTCAAACCAAGGGCCTCACCGTCGACCAGTTGCTCGACAAAGACGTCTACAAGCAGATAAAAGATCCCACCGAAGACCAACTCCAAGTCTATTATGAAGGGCTGGATACGAAAGAATCATACGAGTCCGTCAGGACACAGGTGCTCGAGCACATCCGCCAGACGCGGCGCAACAAGGCCAAGATCGCCTACATCGACGGGTTGCGGAAGAAGGCCAATATCACCGTCATGCTGATGCCACCGGAGACGAGCGTAAGTACAGCTGGGGCCTACGTACGAGGTTCACGCGATGCGGAGGTTATGGTTGTTGAGTTTGCTGACTATGAGTGTCCTTACTGCGTACAGGTGAACCCTCATCTGCAGCAGCTGAAAAAAGAGTACGGCGACAAGGTTGCCGTAGTCTTCAAGGATTTTCCGCTACCGATGCATCACAAGGCCCAAAAGGCGGCTGAAGCCGCAAGATGTGCGGGCGAGCAGGACAAGTTCTGGGAGTATCACGACATGCTTTTCAATAGTGGCGGAACAATGACTGTACCGCAGCTAAAGATGGATGCACAAGTCCTGAAGTTGGACGGGGAGCGCTTCGATAAATGCCTGGACAATGGAGAAATGGCTGCCGCTGTCAAGAAAGACCTTGAAGAAGGCAAGAGCATGGGCCTCAACGGTACGCCCAGCTTCTTTGTCAATGGCCACTTCTTCAGTGGAGCCGTGGACTACGGTCTGCTTAAGCAGGTGGTCGAACAACAGCTCGCGGTCAACGCTAAGTCGGGTTCCAAGGCGCTGGCATCCAAGCGCTGAGCACGAGAGACAGATAACGCGCTCCTTAGGCCTGTTCGGTATATCGATGCTATTGCACCCGACAGGGCGTGTGTCATAGATGCCGTGACCAGTAAGGTGGGATTAGAGGAAATCAAACCGCAAACCTCCTTCCCACCTTTTTTCAATGACTGCTACTCGGTGCTTATGTTGTTTCGTCCACTCCAACAACGGGCGGGGATCGATCTTCCTGACCAACCCATTCTCCGGCTATGTGTTGTGGTTGATCTCCGCATCGAACTTTGTCGCAATCGATGTAGGCACATCAAATCCACAACGAACGGTGTTCGCGTTTGAGCAGTGAGCGGACAGAACAGAATTTACATCCAACTCGGCGGTGCAACTATGAAGGTTAAAGCTCTCGTGAGTGTGACGGTGTTGGCTACATGTTTGGCATTGAGCCAGGATCAAGATTTGTCCAGCCTGATGGCAAAGGCCAAGGCAGGTGATGCGGCTGCTCAGGTAAAGGTCGGCACCATGTATGCAATTGGGCAAGGCGTGCCCAAGAACATTCATACGGCCATGGATTGGTTTAAGAAGGCGGCCGACCAAGGCTATGCTGACGGGCAATATCGCCTTGGAGCGATGTACGACGTTGGCTCTTATGAACACCCGGATCCGGCAAACGCCCTCCCATGGTACACACTGGCTGCAAAGCAGCATTTCCGAGACGCAGAATACAGACTTGGGGAGATGTACGAGCAGGGCCGGGGAGTCACGAAAGACGATACCGAGGCTGCAAAGTGGTACCTTCGCGCGGCCGAAGACGGGCTCCCGACAGCGCAGTATAAAATCGGCGAGCTATACGAACTGGGTCAGGGTGTTCCCAAGGATTACCGCGCCGCAATGACGTGGTACAAGAAAGTTGCGGAACAGCAGCGTGGCGAGGCCGAATTCAGGATTGGCTACTTTTATCAAGAGGGACTCGGAGTTCCCAAGAGCGATGATGAGGCCCTCAAATGGTATACCAAGGCGAATAACGACGGATATACGCTCGCTAAACCCGCGATCAAGGCACTTGAAAAGTAAAATGTCTCAGCGTTGGGGCCGGTCTTGGCAAGGAGGCGTACAGACCTCGTTTCGATTCGAGCGGCGGTTACACTAACCGCTCTTCAGTTTTGAGTCGGTGGAACCGTCACGATCTTGAGCTTGCGTGCAGCGCCTGCGGAACAGTCTATCCTCGCGATCACGTCTGCTCGCCGTTCGAGGTCTGTGAGGGAGTTTCCCACCCGAAATCAATCGACATCGGCACCTCTCGGCAGCACGATTCCGTCGTCTGTCCGACGGTTTCCGTTTGGATTGACCACGCCGTTGCGGTTGGCCAGTTCCCTCCGTCTCCTCTCAACACGCCAGCCGCCCGTGCGAAAGGAGCGCCTAATGCCTCTACTCTCCCGAAGTCTTCTGGTGATCTTGATTCTCACTCTCATCGCTAATGGTCCGGCACAGCAAAGTTCAACGACCGTGCCTAATTTGATCCGCTATGGCGGAGTGTTGAAGGATGCACAGGGTACGGCAATGGCTGCGCGTACCGTGGGTATGACCTTTCTGATTTACGGCCAACAAGAAGGCGGCGCGCCGGTCTGGCTGGAGACACAGAACGTCGCCACCGACGCAGCGGGCCAGTACAACGTGCTACTAGGCAGCACCACCGCCACCGGATTACCCAGTGACCTGTTCGCGCAACAAGAGCAACGCTGGCTCGCGGTAAAAACCGAAGGCCAGCCGGAGCAGCCGCGTGTGCTGCTGGTGAGCGTACCCTATGCGATGAAGGCTGCGGAAGCCGATCGCCTGGCGGGACATAGTGTCAGCGAGTTTGTGACCACCGACAATCTGCAGAGCGCAGTGCAGTGCTTGCAGGGACAAGCAACGGCAATTTCCGCTGGCACGCCAACCAGCACGAGTGGCAAAGGCACGGCGCCAAGAAACGCGCCGGTTCCGACCAACACCGCCACAAACTTTGTGGACAACACATCGAACCAGGTGGTGCAGGTCCAGCAGAACGGAACGGGGTTTGGCCTGAGCGCGAGTTCACTGAGTAGCGTTGGCGTGCTGGGAACCGTCAGCTCCGGCCCCCAGCCGGGGATAGTTGCCGGAGTCGAAGGCACCTCTAGCATTAACAACGGTTTCGGCATGTTCGGGTACTCGACGGCGACAACGGGAGGCATCGGTGTGCAAGGTCGCTCCGATGGCTTGAATGGAATTGGGTTGCGAGGGTTTATCATCGGCACGAGCGGCGTCGCCGTCCAGGCGCTTTCCAATGCAACCAGTGGCAATGCGGTCGGGCTGTACGCCAGCGTCTCGGCGCCGGGTGGCACCGGTGCCCTGATCACCAATATCGCCAGCGGAACCATTACAGGACCGCTCATCAACGCGACGACGAATAATGGGACGCAGTTCGTGGTCGGCGCTACTGGCAATGTGGTTGCTAACGGTTGGCTGAGTGGCAGACAGTTGATGTCGACGGTGGCGACGGGCACGGCGCCGCTGCAAGTCGCCTCGACCACGCTGGTGCCAAATCTAAACGCCAGCCTGCTGGGTGGACGTCCGGCAAGTGCCTTCGCCTTGGCCAACGGCTCACCCAACTACATTCAGAGCGGGACGGCGGTGCAGGCAAGCGCCGGCTTCAACATCAGCGGCACCGGCACAGCCAACAACTTCAATAGTGCCACGGCATACCAGATCGGAGGTAGCCTGGTCCTGAGTATTGGCAGTGCGGCGGATGCCAACCTATTTCTTGGGACGGGAGCGGGTGCCAGTAACGTTGGAGGGCAGGGAGCAGCCAACACCTTCTCCGGCGCTTACGCTGGCACCTCCAACACAACAGGAAGCACTAACACTGCCATCGGTTTTTTTGCCTTGAATGCCAACACGCAGGGCAGCCAAAACACTGCTACCGGTGGGGGAGCTATGGCGAGCAATACCACCGGGGTTACAAACACTGCAAACGGCTTTGACGCACTCTTTAACAACACGATCGGAAGTGGCAATGTGGCTGCCGGTTCAGGAGCGCTGTTCTCCAACACTATTGGAAACACCAATACTGCCACTGGCACCTCATCGCTGGGGGCCAACAAGTCTGGGAGCGCCAACACTGCGAACGGCGCCTCAGCGCTGCATAGCAACACCAGCGGAAACAACAACACTGCTAGCGGTGGTGGCTCGCTGTACAGCAACACAAGCGGAATGAACAATGTAGCTATCGGCTACAACGCGATGGAATTCAATGTCACAGGGAGCAACAACATCGCAATTGGTTCTCAAGCCGGCCTTAATCTCTCCGGCGCAAACAGCAATAACATCCATGTCGGCAGTCAGGGCCTCTCCGGCGACAACGGTACCATCCGAATCGGCGACCCCATTAATCAAAGCGCTGCGTACATCGCGGGCATCTACGGAAACTCGCCCAGCGGAGCTTTGCCCGTGGTGATCAATGCAAACGGGCAGCTTGGAACGACAGGCGGAACGGGAGTTGGAGTTACGTCGTTCAACGGCCGCACCGGAGCGGTGGTCCCGGCGGCAAATGATTACAGCTTCTCGCAACTCAGCGGTACGCTCGGCAGTTTCCAGCTCAGCGGCGCCTATGCGAACGCATTGACGCTCAACAACACGTCCAATTCGTTCACGGGAAGCTTCAGCGGTGACGGGGCGGGATTGACGGGAATGTCGCTCTCTCAACTCAGCGGTACGCTCGGGAGTTCCCAGCTCAGCGGCACCTATACGAGCGCATTGACGCTCAACAACACGTCCAATTCCTTTACGGGAAGCTTCAGCGGTAATGGGGCGGGATTGACGGGAGTGTCGCTCTCGCAACTCAGCGGTACGCTCGGGAGTTCCCAGCTCAGCGGCACCTATACGAGCGCATTGACGCTCAACAACACGTCCAATTCCTTTACGGGAAGCTTTAGCGGTAATGGGGCGGGATTGAAGGGAGTGTCGTTCTTTCAACTCAAAGGTACGCTCAGGGATTCCCAGTTCAGCGGCACCTACACGAACGCATTGACGCTCAACAACACGTCCAATTCGTTCACGGGAAGCTTCAGCGGGGACGGGGCGGGATTGACGGGAGTGCCGGTCTCTGCTGGGTCACCGAACTACATCCGAAACGGAACGCCGCAGCAGCCCGGCGCCGATTTCAACATCAGCGGCAACGGTTCCGCCAACAGTTTCAATAGTGCCACTACCTATGGAATTGGCGGCAGTAGTGTGGTGAGTATCGGCAGTCCAAACGACTTTAACTTGTTCCTTGGCGTCGGTGCTGGTTCCAGCGATGTATCGGGCCAGGGAACGTTCAATACGCTTGTCGGCTTCCAAGCCGGTTACTTCAATACAACCGGGGCCGCTAACACCTTCTTGGGTTACCTCGCTGGCATCAACAACATCGCCGGCGGCAGCAATGTGTATATCGCCAACCAAGGCCCTAACTCTGGCACAGAAAGCAACACTATCCGGATTGGAACGCAGGGCAATAACACCGGCCTCCAGGATTCTACCTACATCGCGGGCATCTACAGCGCGACAATCGGCGGTAGCGGCATAGCCGTGTACGTTGATTCCAACGGACAGCTCGGGACCACTGTTTCCTCGCGTCGGTTCAAGGAACAGATTCGCGATATGGGCGACAGCAGCAACGCTCTGATCAAACTGCGGCCGGTGACCTTCCTCTACAGGCCAGAGTACGACAAAGGGCCGCGCACGTTGCAATATGGCCTGATCGCCGAAGAGGTGGCCGAGGTCTATCCCGACCTCGTTGCCTACGAAGCCGACGGCAAGCCTTACACCGTGAAGTATCAGTACCTGACGACTATGCTGCTTAACGAAATGCAGAAGCAGTATCATCGTGCCGAGGTACAGGCCGAGGTGATCAAAACGCAGCAGCAGGAGATTGACGGTCTCAAGGCGCAATTTCGTCTGCAGAATGCAGCGTTCCAGGAACGTCTGGTGCGACTGGAATCGATGGTCGGGACGCGGACGCAGATTGCCGCCGATCTTCCACATCAATAGGCGTTCCGGGCGACTAATTCACCACAGAGATGGCATGAATAGCGTAGTAGCTGGGCGGCGGTAAGCTCCAAAGCACGATCATGGAGCTGGCAGGTTGCAGGCTGGGCTCGTACCCTGAGGCAGTAGGACCTCGTCACAGAGATTAGTCAGACCTGGTAGAAAACCAGGCTTGATTGGTTGCAGAACGATACTAGAGCGGGCCCCGAGTCGGTTCCGAGGGGTGATTTTGTGCCAAAAGTGCCGGTGCTCGGCGAAAATCCGGCACTTTTGCCCTTTCTTGTGTCGAATTCAGGTTCTGCATCTGGAATCAGTCGGAGAGAGGTACAGCCTGGACAGGCTTTGGTCTCCTGTCTTCTTTTTCTTCCTTTTTTCTTGCCTTGCGTGCGCGAAGTGGTGGTAGTACCCAAGGACGGAGAGCTCGGCGGGAAAAAGGCGTTTCCCCACCTCTATAGTGTGATTTTTGCCGGAGCCATCTCGGAATCAACTACGGAGGGGTACGGCGGGGACAGGCTATAGTCTTCTCGCGCCATCATCTCTGTCGATCCGTCTGTCGAAGTCAATTCGGAATTGGAATACGATAAATGTTGCGGTGGTCGGATTCGCGGTCGAATGCATAGCGAGAACCGTCAGGGCCCGGATGAAGCAAATCGTCCACCACCTTAACTCCATTCAATCTCTCTAGGTCGGCCTCAGCCTTAATCCCGGTCGCCGGCAGGTCGGGAAACGCGCTTCCATGACGCAGCGGAACAATGAACGTTCTGTATCTGCGAACGTTCTCCCCACTGCGGGACAATGAGATGTACACGAGTTTCCCATCCCCGCTCCACCTGACAATGCAAAGGATGGAACAGATGCGTTTGATGGTGGCGTCACCCACGTTAAAGGCTTCAACCCCACGAAAAGCATCCTCACCGCCGATTGGGCTTTCCGCCACCAGCCACTTGCCGTCGGGTGAAATGGTCTGGAGGCGCACCACCGGATGGCTTGTGACCTTCTCACCCGCGCCGCCATCCGGCGAGCGCCGGTAGATATAGATCTTCGGACCTTCCAGAGCCTGGTAATACACGTTTCCGTCCGGGCCAAACACGGGATCACTTTCGGGCAAATCCGACTCCAATTGGCGAGGTGGAGAACGGCGGTCGAGCCACGCCACCCACAATTTCGTGACACCTTTGGCGTCGAAGGAATCGAAGACCAGTCGCTGGCCGTCCCGGGAGATGTCAAAGGTATCCCACAGCGCCGTTCCCGGCAAAACAGGTTCTGTTTGTCCTGAGTGCAGGTCTGCTTGCCACAATTCGTCTGCTTCTTTGGAACCCTGTCTCCCGAAGAAATACAACTTACTTCCATCCGGCGAGAATAAGGCTCGTGAGCTTAGTTGAACCATTGGCAGGCGAGCCGACCCACTGAAAGCAACTTGGTGGTCTCCCGATTGATCGTGCACCCAAACGGTCCTCAGTTGAAAACCCACTGAAGTCAGCACTGACCGTCCATCCGGCGCAACTGCGACGCCTTCCTGTTCCGTGGGTCCAAAAGTGAGTTGCTCGGGCTCTCCGCTAGGGAATGCTTGGCGAAATAGGTGAAAACCCCCGCCCGCATGAGCGCTGAAAAGCATCCACTTTCCATCCGGGGACCAGCCTCCATAACTGCATGCTGATTGTGGACCGACCAACCTGCCCGGCGAGCTGCCATCAAACGGAACGACGCGGCAGGGCGTGGTAACGACTGCGGTCCCCGCGGTCATCTCTTCGGCAATCAGGACCCATTTGTGGTCCGGCGACAAGGAGGAGCGGTGTGCCATGCCCGCTTCCTGCTGGGGAACATACACGTCGCGCTGTTCAGCGCGGCCCTCGGTTGCGGTGACAACAGCCATGTGAATGCCGCTCTTTATCTCCGAGAATAGAACGTGCTGGTTATCGATCCAGGTGAGCCCCGACGCATTGGGCAACATCAAGCGGGTGGGGCCACCGAGCACCGGCACCACCCATGTATCCCAAGGCGGATCAGTGGTGTAAGCGATTCGCGAGCCATCCGGAGAGAACGCCGGTTCCGCTTTCAGCTTATCTTGGTGCGTAAGCTGAACGGGCTCGCCGCGTGGAAGCAATTTGACGTAGACGTCGCCCGAAGCAAGAAACGTGTGATATCCGCGGACAAAGGCCAGCATCTTCCCATCGGGAGATAACGCAGGAGCGACTGCCGCATCCGGAAAATCCGTCAGTTGCTCCCACTCTTGCGATGCCGGCGCCGCCTTTTTGAATCGAGAAATACCCATATCCGGCAGCTACCGCGAGGGCAAGCGTGGCAATAAGCAGCAAGCCTCCTCCCCACACCGCGAATCGCCGTGAGCCAAATTGAGTGATGCCGATTGTCGACGAACTGCCTGAAGTCCGACAGCGCGTCCAGCGCAAACGCCAGATCCGAGGCGGACTGGAAGCGCCTCTCCCGAGATTTCTCCAAACACCTATGAACCACTCTCTGCAAAGCGGGTGGAATGGTGCGCGTTATCTCTGAAGCCGCCTGTGGCTCTTCGTTCAGGATGGCACTCATCGTCTCCGCCGAGGTTGGCTTGCGGAAGGCCCGTTTCCCCGTCAGCATCTCGTACAACACGCACCCCAGCGCGAAGATATCGCTGCGCCCGTCGGCCGGTTGTCCCCGCACCTGCTCGGGTGACATGTATCCGACGGTCCCGAGAATGCGTCCCGCGTCAGTCTGGTCTTGCAGCGAGATGGTCGCTCCATCGGGGCCGGATGGGTTCTGCATCAGCTTCGCCAGACCAAAGTCGAGGATCTTGACCTGACCGTCCTTCGTCAGGAAAAGGTTCTCAGGCTTGAGATCGCGATGGGCAATGCCTCTTTCGTGCGCCGCGGCCAATCCTTTGGCGACTTGAACCGCAATGTCGATGGCTTCGCGAAGTTTCAGCGCGCCATGACGCAGCCGCTCACGCACCGTTTCGCCCTCGAGCAATTCCGTGACGATGTAGGGCGAGCCGTCCTGCTGGCCAATGTGGAAGATGGAAAGAATATTGGGATGGTTCAAGGCGGCGGCGGCCTGGGCTTCGAGTTGAAAGCGACGCAGCCGGTCGGGATCGCGCGAAAGGGAGGCCGGTAACACCTTGATGGCCACGTCACGCCTCAGTTCGGCGTCACGGGAGCGATAGACCTCGCCCATGCCCCCCGCGCCGATCAGCGACTGTACGACATACGGCCCCAGCTTCGTCCCTGGGGGCAGCACTGCTCCGTTGGCTGAGGTATCAGTGTGCGCGGAGGCGTGCACCATAGCAGGCTTTTCCAGAAAGCTCGAACCGACTTCGCCTTCGGCCGCGAGCAATTCCTTCAACTCTGCGCGCAGAGACGGATCACTCGTGCACTGGCTGTCGAGAAACGCAGACCGCTCCTGTTCGCCCATTTGCATGGCTTCGTGGAGCACATCGCGAGCTCTTAGCCAGCGTTCCGGAGTCAAGGTCATGCCTGCGTCTCGCGGCTCATCTCACGATGCAACCACACTCTGGCCGTGGCCCAGTGGCGCTTGATAGTGGCCGGGGAAAGCTCCAACAGGTCGGCGGTTTCTTCGATCGAAAGGCCACCGAAGAAGCGCAACTCGACAATCTGGCTCTGTTGCGGGTCGAGTCGCGCCAGCCCGTTCAGCGCATCGTCGAGCGCGATTAGATCGACAGCGCGCGATTGAGCGGCGACTGCGGCATCGTCAAGAGTGATGGTCATGCCGCCTGCGCCCCGTTTGGCTGCCCGCCGCGTGCGTTCATACCCGGTGAGGATCTGCCGCATCAGGAGCGCACAGATGGCCACAAAGTGGTCGCGGTTCTGAAATTGCGGTGCGCACTGCTTCTCCAGGCGCAAGTAAGCCTCATGCACCAGCGCGGTGGTCTGCAGGGTGTGGTCGGGCCGGGCCTTCCGTAGATACAGATGGGCCACTTGGCGCAGGTCAGCGTAGAGCAACGGAACCAGAGCCCTGAGCGCCTCTTGGTCCCCTTCGCGCCACTTCGCCAGGAGTTGGCTGATTGCCGGCGGAGCGGTTCCGGGCACACCGTCCTCCTCACCATTTGCTGCGTGGCTGGAAGATAACCGCGATTACTAACGAAGTCAACGATTTAGAGCAGGGAAACTACCTAGTTAGAACCCCTCTATTCCGGAAAAACAAAAAAGCCGCGCCACGATGAGCCAGTTTGCTCGGGAATTTCCTTTTATCTAAGTAACAGGCAGTGGGAATTCGGCGCGATCAAGTCATTCGCCTCATCGCAGCCTGGCACGACACCTTCATACCTAGTTTGGCTTCATGGCCTGGGAATGATTCCAGGTACTACCAGCAAATGGAGGAGATTATGAAAGCCCCAAGCACCCGTGACAGCAGCTCTCGTAGTAACGGTAATGGTGATACTGGCCACGACCGCTTTCAGTCAAACCAAAAAATGCACACCAATCGGCGGAGTGATCTTGACCGACCTTGGCCTTCCTGACGCTAACAGCACCATGGGCTACGCCACCGGCGACCTGAAGGGCGCCGTTGGTGTCAGCATCGTTAGCACTGAGGCAAACGGGAACACACTGATCTTGCACGTTCAGCACCACTGGGTCTCCGAGTCGGGAGACATCATTTCCCTCGATTCCGCCACCGCCACGACGACCCAGGTAGCTCCCGGCCTGTATGCGGTTGTCAGCTACCCGTTCCACATCAATGGCAACGGCACCGGCAAATTTGCGGGCGTGTCAGGCAACGGCACTGCTATCGGCGAGGCCGACCTGGTTAACGGTCGGTTGAGCTTTCGCTACACCGGAACCCTTTGCTCGAAATAACGCGGCAATTCCAGGATCGGGCCGGCACCTATGTTTCCGGCCCGTCCGTGGAGGTATACGGCCATGCAACGACGGACTGTTCAACGCGCTGCTTTCGTGTTGTGCGTACTCGCGGGCATGGCAGCTCTAACGATTCGAAAGGACGTCGCCGCAGGCACAGAGCCGGGCCATTCCGATCGTTTGCACGCATCGCAGGCGGAGTCTGCGAATCCCGCCGCAGCCAGCGGAACACGACCCGATGGAGCGTCTGTCGGCCGGTACTACTTTTCCAACGAGTACGACTATTGCTCCGTCGATGCTGACGGAAAGCCCAGGGGCTTTCATCGGAAACACCGAGTCCCGGGATCGCCGTCGTATAGCGACGATCGCACGTTCATCTGGCCGGATGCATGCCACTAGCTGGCAGCACCGGCTGCAATTCCCCATTCCGCTTCGGCAAATTTGAAGAATTACGCCGAACCGAGACCGTAGCCAAGGAGGCTCTATGCCACGCCGTCTATTGATGAAGGAGCTCGCTTCATCAAGGTCGACCGCCGGACGATTCTCCGCTGGGCCCGTGAAGGCAGACTTCCTGCCCATCCCCTCGACCCAACAGCCGCCCACAAGGACTGGCGCTTCTTGCTGTCGGAACTCGACGCTTGGCTGCGTGGGCAGGCACACTCAACCTGCTGTTCGTGTCGTTCTCATGGAGGACGTATTCAATGAGAAGGGCACATTTTCAGCAGGGCTCGCTAAAGCGAGTTGAGCGCGCGAGCGGCCACCAAGTTTGGGTATTCCGTTGGCGGGAAACCCGGGCGGATGGCACGCGTCAGCCTCGTAAGTTCGTTGTCGGCCCGGTGCGCGAACTGCGCACCGAGACCGCAGCGCGGCAGGCGTTGGAAGCGCTCAAGCTAAACATAAACCTCGATCTGTCCGAAAGCGCACGTAATCCGCGCACTCTATCGGACCTGATCGCGCACTATGAAGCCCAGGAACTGGCCGCGGACAATACTGAGAAATCGCATGCGACCAAAGACGTGTATCACCGCTTTATCCACGGCTTCATACTCGACCGCTGGGCCATTACACGCTGGAGCGTTTCGAGAGCGGCATCGCCATACACGTTGAGCAATGGCTGAAGACGCTAGTGCGTGGGGACGGCACGACACCTCTCGCGCGTTGCACAAAAGCCAAAATCCGCAACATTATGAGCGCGATTTGCAGCCACGCGATTCGTTATGGGTGGATGAAGTACAACCCGATCATTGCCGTGAGGCAAAGTGCGAAACGGCAGATTGAACCCGAGGCTCTTGAGCCCGAAGAATTGCAGAGGCTTATCGGGGCTCTTGGTACGAGGGAACGGGTGCTAATCATGCTCGACTTACCAACCGGAATGCGGGTGAGCGAGTTGCTGGCTCTGCAATGGGACGACATTGTTTCGAAAGGAAGTCGGTCACCATTCGCAAGGCCGTCTGGCACCAGCATCTTGGTCCCGTCAAGACGGAAG
Source organism: uncultured Acidobacteriaceae bacterium (assembly GCA_963834815.1). Lineage (GTDB taxonomy): Bacteria > Acidobacteriota > Terriglobia > Terriglobales > Acidobacteriaceae > DASRAA01. The sequence goes on from CAWIDA010000001.1 coordinate 390,195, forward strand.
GGAGCTTCAGGGTGATGCCGCTCGATGACTTCATGATCGACGCGCTATGTGAGTGGCGAGCCGAGACGCCGTATGCCGATCGGAAGGACTGGATTTTCGCCAGCGCTCGGAAGAAAGGCAAGCAACCGCTTTGGCCGTGTGGGATCATGCGGAACTACATTGCCAAGACGGCGGCGGACGTGGGCATCACCAAGAAGCTCGGCTGGCACACGTTTCGCAGAACGTTCTCCACTCTACTCATCGGCAACGAGGAAGACGTGAAGACCGCGCAGTCATTGATGCGCCACGCCAATCCGAACATCACTCTCGGGCTGTATGCTCAAGCGATCGACAGTAGAAAACGTCGCGCGCAGAGCAAGGTTGTCCGGATGATTCGGCCCTCCGAAGTGCCGACTGATCCTCTTCAGTCAACGGGAAGTTCGTTGGTAGAGGATGAGCGGAGGCGGGCAAATGGCTGAGAGGCGAACGGTTGCGGCTTTTTGTGTACCTTTTTGTGTATCAGGCCGTTTCTGGCAACTGAATGTAAGTGGCTGAAAAGAAATGGTAGGCACGAGGAGACTCGAACTCCTGACCTCTACCGTGTCA
>CAWIDA010000002.1:0-121271 GCA_963834815.1 uncultured Acidobacteriaceae bacterium
GGTGGCTGTGGTTTCGTAGGACGGCATTTGATCGACCGTCTACTAGGTCTGGGGCATGAGATCTGGGTGGTCGATGACCTTAGCACCGGGTTGCATCCGGACCAATGGCTGCTTCCTAGGGCAAGCAAGACGACCGTCGAATGGGGACTGAAAAAGTACTCTGTTGCCGGCCATACGGTAACGTTTTTGCACGAAGACTTGGCCGTGACCATGCTGAAGCAGTTGGGCATGGTGAACAACGGCCCCGCAATCGAATTTCCCAAATTTGATTATCTCTTCGCTCTAGCCTCGGTGGTGGGCGGCCGGGTGAAGATTGACTACGACCCTATCGGGGTTGCCGTCGATCTCGCCATTGATTCCCTATTCTTCCTATGGCTTGTCCGCAACAAGGAAAAAGTGGGGAGAATCTTGTATGCGAGTTCCAGTGCCGCCTACCCCATCAATCGCCAGAAGGCGGTAGGGCATTTCGCTCTGCAGGAGAGCATGATCGATTTCTCCAGTGGCGAACTTGGGCAGCCCGACATGACCTATGGCTGGAGCAAGTTGACGGGAGAATATCTCAGCCGCCTGGCGGCCGAACGCTATGGACTCAAGATCGCTTGCGTACGCCCGTTCTCCGGTTACGGCGAAGACCAGGATTTGACTTATCCTACCCCCGCGATCGCTTTTCGCGTGGCCCGCGGAGATGATCCGGTTGTGGTATGGGGCACCGGACAGCAGGGGCGCGACTTCGTCCATATCGACGATTGCATCTCCGCCATATGGCTGGCTGTGAACAAGATCGAGGATGGATCGGGCGTCAATATCGGGACTGGCATCCTGACCTCTTTCATCGAGGCCACCCAACTATTCCTGAAGCTGGACGGTCGCTCAGCCACCATCAAGCCCATGATCGACAAGCCCGTTGGGGTACAATCCCGCTACTGCGATCCGACTGCGATGAAAGCCGTGCTGGGATGGGAACCAGAAATCAGCCGGGAAGAAGGATTCCGGAGGGTATTACGCACAGCCTGCGACCGCGTCGCTACACTCGGCCCTGAGGCGTTGGAAAGGATCAACAGCTAATGAAAGTCACCATCGTAAATACCACCATCAACATTCCTGAACTACTTTTGAAGTATGCGGAAAATGCGCGCTACTACGGCCACGAGAATGTTGATTTTGTCGTTATCGGCGACCGCAAGAGTCCTGCGGGAACTGCCGAATTCTGCCAGACGGTTGCGCAATATTGCCCCTGTTCCTATCTGGATATACCGGCTCAGCAGAAGTATCTGGATCGCTTCCCCGAGCTCTGGGCACACCTGCGTTTCGATTCCATCCAGCGGCGCAATATCGGGTTGCTGCTGGCTTACGAAAATGGTGCCGATACCGTAATTACGATCGACGACGACAACTTCGTGATGAACCAGGACTTTGTGGGTCTGCATTCGGTTGTGGGTAGCGTTCGCGAGTTGCCAACCTATGGATCGACTTCCGGATTTTTCGACGTGTGTTCGTTCCTTGAGGCAGACGACGGGGTGCGGTTCTACCACCGCGGCTATCCGCAAAAGCAACGCTGGACGAATTCCGGATTTCACAGCACATATCGCGACAGCAGACGCGTCGCGGTAAACGCCGGGTTCTGGCTCGATAATCCCGATATCGATGCACTCACTCGTATGGAGCGGCAGCCTGTGGTGCGTGGCTACAAGTCCCACTGGCCGGGAAATATCGCGCTACATCCGGGCACTTGGTCACCGTTCAATTCCCAGAATACTGCCTTGATGCGCGAACTCTTGCCTGCGTATTTTCTCAGTCCGTACGTTGGCAGATACGACGACATCTGGGCGAGCTACGTCATCGCCCGCATCGCTCAGCACTTTGGCGATGTCATTTCCTTTGGCGACCCGTTGGTACGGCAGGAACGCAATCCTCACGACCTGTGGAAGGACCTCGACGTAGAGCGTAACGGCATGATCCTCACAGACGATTTCTGCGCAGCTTTGCGTGCCGTGCCGTTGAGCGGGGCGAACTATCACGAATGTTTTGGGGAGCTAGCCGAGAAGCTTGAACCAGCATGGGAAGTGGGAACGAAGTGGAACGAATCCCAGAAGGAATGGCGTACCAAACTTCTCGAAGGAATGCACATCTGGCACGAAGTCTTTGATAAGGTCGGCGCCGGCAGGAGTGCCGCATTCGCGACCCAATGACGCAATCCCAGGCCCGGATGATTTCTCAAGGCGGGGTAACGCGGTTGACGGCTCATCACGAGTGTCGTTGAAGAAGTCTTGCGCTTTCTGCGCAAGGCCGGCGAAACCGATGACAGATCGATAGCAGCTACTCGCTGACCAGGGCGATGACGTCGATTTCTACCAGCACATCCTTGGGTAGGCGGGCAACTTCGACGGTGGAACGCGCCGGCGGGTCGGCGGTGAAATGGCGGCCGTAGACCTCGTTCATAGCGGCAAAGTCGTTCATGTTTTTCAGGAACACGGTGGTCTTTACGACTTGCGCGAGTGAACTGCCGGCTGCCTGCAAGATGCCTGTGATGTTCTGCAGCACGCGCGCGGTCTGGGCGGCAACGTCTCCGGCGGTGAGCTGCTGCGTAGCCGGATCGAGCGCGATCTGACCGGAGAGGAAGACCAATCCATTGGCTTTGATGGCTTGGGAGTAGGGGCCGATGGCTTTGGGGCCGTCGTTGGTCGAGATCACGGAACGCATCGATCGTCCTCCTGGAGATAGCACAGCGATTGTCGCACAGGCGGAAAATTGTTAGGCAAGGCAGGTTCCAGCTAAGCAGGATTTGCGTAAGCAGGATCAGTATTGGCTCAGGTGGATGGGGCAAGGTTCGATTAGCCACGTTGGATCTGCCACAGTTTATGTGTTAGCCCGACTGGGGTCATGAGGAGGGTTTTGGGGTGTTTTTCCCAGTTTAAGAGTGCCGTTGAACCTAGTAACACTACTTCATCATATGATGATGAATTTTTTGCATGTCAACTATGCGAAATGCCACAATCCTACGTAACCCCATGAAAATGGGGCTCAAATAAATCACAAAAGTGGCGTACAGGATGACCCCTAAACGTGCTATAGTGGAGACATAGTTGCAAGAATGGGAACGCTTGCTTTGCGGCTCTCCTTTTTTTGGACCCGATCACTGTGCTGGGTTTTCCTGTTTCTGGACCGATTTTCCAGAACTGGGAGCAGATCAAGGCACGGGCATTCCGATGGTTGGCGGCCAATCGACTGGTTGCTTTACCCGCGTTGACGGCTACGGTAATAGCATGCGCGATAGCGTAGTGGCTGTTGGGAAAATCACTGGGGTACACGAATGCACTGTGATTTTTCCTGCCGAGAAACGCGTTGACCGGGGGCGGAAACGAGTGCCTGTAGAATGAAATCTGGGCCTGAGGACAGGGCTTCACTGGAGCGCAAGCAGGCATGGATATGACCTGGGTGACCGGCCAGATTGCAGTGGGCGGAGGGATCTGGTACGAGCGGAACATGATGGAGCTGGTGGAGCAGGGCGTCACCCACATCATCAATATGCAGATTGAATTTGACGACACTCCTGTGGCGGAACCCTACGGGGTGAAGGTGTTGTGGAATCCCACGGACGATGATTTTCGTGCGAAACCGCCGGAGCTGTTGCAGCGAGGTGTCGATTTTGCGCTGGCGGCGTTGGAAGATCCTGACGCCAAGTTATACATCCATTGTGCTGCCGGAGTCCATCGCGCACCGATGATGACGCTGGCGGTGCTGCGGGCGCTGGGCTGGTCGCTGCTGGATGCAGTGCAACTGATCGAGGAGAAGCGCGAGGTGGTGGATTTCGCCGACGTCTATGTGCAGAGCGTCGAGGAATTTGTGAGAAGCTACGAGGAAGCGCGGAGTAGCTAGAAGCCGTTTCCGGTTTTGAAGCAGTAGCGAGTTCAGTTGGTGCCCGGCGAAGAGCCGGGCTTTTGTGTTTCTGCGACATCCTGTTCCGGTACGATTTGCAGGGAATAGGGCGATGCCGTCTGAATCACGATTGCGAGTGGAAAAAGACGTTTGCCATGTCCGCCGGTTAAGTCCGGCATGGAGAGAGGCACAATTTATGCGCAACGGATGCCGCCCGGTGGGGCGGTTTTTTTGTCTGCTGATCGCCGCGGGCCTAGTGTGCGGCCTGCCGCTTCCGGGCGCGGGACAGGTTGGGCTGACCAAGGTCGTGGACACGGTGTACCGCGCGGATGGAACGACCGCAAGCGGCGCCGTTCTGATTTCGTGGCCGGCTTTCACCACCGCCGATGGTAAGGCTGTGGCGGCGGGATCGTTGAGTGTGCAACTGGGCTATAGCGGCTCATTCGTGGCAAGTCTGGCTCCGAATACGGGAGCGCAACCGGCGGGCGTGTACTACAAGGTGGTCTACCAGCTCCAGGGACAAGCACCCTCGACCGAGTACTGGGTGGTTCCGGCGACGGGATCGATCGGAATCGGCTCGGTGCGCGCCAAGCTGATGCCTCCGACGATAGCGGCGCAAGTGCTGACCCGGGATGTGGCTGATAGTAACTATGTGCACGTGACTGGCGACCAGACGGTCGCGGGCGTGAAGACGTTCTCAACGGTTAACGCTCAGGGCATCAACGGCGCACTGAACGCGGCAGCATTTCCTGGAACGGATATCGGTGCACAGGTGAATGCGGCGATCGCCGCTTGCGCCGGGAACACGGCGGGGCAGCAGTGCGAAGTGCGGATTCCGCAGGGCGTGTTCAACCACGCGACCACAATGAACCTGACGGCAGGAGTGGTGCTGACCTGCTCGGGGCCGGAAACGACAACGCTGAATTATTCAGGGAATGGAACGGCCATCCGCTTTGCCGCCGCGGGTGCGCAAATCCACAATTGCGGTTTGACGCTTGGCGCAAGCGCCCTCGTGGGCCTCGATATGGCCGGACATCACGCCATCGCTGACTCGGTGTATCTGCAAGGCGGAGGCACGGCGACGACGCTCATCCGAGTACACAGCGACGTCAACATGTTGAGCAAGGTGCGCATGTCGGGTATCGCGGGGACGGGAGTTCAGATTGACCACGCAACCGACACCTACCTGACCGATATCAACATTTATGGCGTGCCGGGCAACAAGACATCGCAGACGCTAGTGATCGATACGCGAGCGGGCGGAGTGCAGGTGGAAAATTTTTCGGGAGGCTACGCAGGACTGCATGGCCTGGTGGTGCGCAACGTCATGCCCGACCACGCAGCAGGTGGACCAACGTGGCTGTTCTTCCGGAACTTCGTGGCCGATTGCTCCGCCGGCGGGGACGGATGGCTGTTCGACAGCTCACTGGGCAACGCGCAACTGGGGGCGACGTTCCTGGATTCGTGGTCGGCGGGAGCGGGCAAGAACTGCACGAATAATACGGTAGCGACGCCGAATGCAACGGGAATACGCATCTCGGGGGGACGCGGGATTCACATTGGCGGCGGATCGAAGATCCGGGCGAACGAGGGTTCGGGCATCGTGATTGACAGCGCGAATGCCGGCGATGTCCAGATTGAAAACAGTTTCATCTATGGAAACAATAACCAGAACGCGGGCGGCGGCCAAGGAATTGACGTCGCGGCCTACGTGGACGGGCTGTCGATCATGGGAAACACGATCGGCAACTACTATTATGAGCCGGGATATCAGCAGTACGGGGTCCGCATTTCGGCAGGTGGCGCGCAGAACCTGGTGATTGCCGGCAACACGTTTTCAGGCAACACCACGAGCGCGATCCTCAATCCCGCATCCCCTGCGCAATACGTTCAATTCGGCAACACCAACTCGAATGGGACTGGGACTCCGAACTCGATGTTTCTGGGGGACGTCGCGACGTTCGCGCCGGGGTCGTCGAATCCGGCGGCGTGGATGATTCCAGGACGAGGCGCAGCGGCGAACTTCAAGTTTGGTTATGGATTGAATTGCCACTGGAGCGGAAGCGCGTGGCAGTTTGATACCGATGGCGCGAACAACGGGGGGACGTGCCTGTTTGCTCCGGGAGCGACCGGCGATCTCGATCTGTACACAGTTCCGACGAACACTCCGGCGAGCGGACAGAGTCTGACACCCGCGCAGCTGGAGAACTTCAAGCGGGTGCGCTTCAACGCAGCCGGCGCGGTGCAATTTTTCGGCAACGTGAGCACCACGGGAACACTCACGGCGCAGCAAGCTACGTTTACGGGAACGACGACGGTGCCGCCGCCGGTCAATCCCACCGACGCCGCCAATAAGGCATACGTTGACGCTGCCGTAGGAAGCGGCGGAGGGGGAGGGGGAAACTTGAGTTCTCCTGGCCCGATCGGCAACACGGCCCCCAATAGCGCGACATTCACCACGTTATCGGCGCAAATGGAAGGCAAGCGTTACAAGGTTGAGGGGTTCCCTTCCACGTGCACCGTCAATTCCGTGGCTTATAGCACGCAATTTGACTGCGCTTTTCAGACGGCCTATTACGCGGCACAGACGCAGTCGGCAACCGAGACGCTGGAGTTGGGGAATGACATTTACCTGACCAACGTGGGATTGCAGCAATCGGGCACCTACGTTGTGAATGTCATCGGAGCGGCAAAGACGGATACGACGGAAGGGTTGAACGGCGGATCGGTCATTCGCATGAACGCCGTCACCAGCAATGCGGTGGTGACCTTATCCAAGCTTGCGGCAGCGCCGTTGCGGAGTTCACTGGTCTATCGCGATTTCGTGATTGATGCCAATCACAAGTCTCCGGCGTGTCTCGACGCATCGAGTATGCGCGAGTCCACGTTCAGTCACATCGCATGCGAAAACGCGACCGGCCCGAATTATTGGGTGCGCTTCGGAGACAGCAGTGCCGGAGGGTCGGGCCAGAACTACGACATGCAGATCGGGCCGATCAAGATTGTTTCGCCCTACGCCTACACTGCTCTGGCGAATGTAACGGCGAACGTGGTGGGCGGAGCCATCAGTACTAATGGATACACGGTCAACAGTGGAGGAACGGGTTACCTTAACGGCCCGAGCGTGACTGCCTATCTAATAGGTTATGGCGCCGGGGCCAATCCTTGTACGGTCATGCCAACGGGACTGCACGCAACGGTCGCGGGAAATGTGGTTATGTCGGTTTCGTCGAGCACAGCTGCGTCCGGCTGCTCGGGCACTATTTATGTGCGGGTTCCTGACCTGCCGGCGGCGGCTTACGGCTTCAAAAGCGAATTCACGACCGACAGCACCTTTACCGACATCATCGTAGAGGGAGTGGGAAACGTGGCTGCTATCTACGATGCCGGCAATGCAGCCAACGTTTGGATTCACGCCCATGCCTGGCAATATCAACCGGTGGGAGTGGAATCGCATGGCGCGGGCTGGTGGTGGGGTTTGCAGTGTGACGCGATGGTCCACTACTGCGTCGATTTCGAGGGCAGCAACGGAAGTCCGCACATGCTTAATACCCTGGTTATCGATCAGCCTGCCGGCGGCAGCATGTACTTTTTGGGCTCGGGAGTGCTGGACGGCACCACCAGGGACGACTATGCGCCGGGAGACATCGCCGCCGACTGGCACCGATTTGTGAGCTATGCGATTGGTCCGGTGAATGAATCGGTGGGCAACTTTCAGAACTACTTTCCACCGCAATTTCAAGCCACAGGCTTCCAAAGCTACAACGCGCCGGCGGTGGAGAAGTTCGACTACCACGGATTTGGGGACAAGTATCTATTTGGGGATGTAAAGTCGCAGGTCAACTTTAAGGACATCATCACGCACTTCGGCACGACCAACTTCGTCAACGGCTCGCTGCTACAGGGCTTTTCAGACAACGCGGTTACGCGCAAATGGTTGATCGATTCCTCCAGCGGCAACGCGACCGTCAACAACCTGACGATCAATGGGACCTGTACGGGATGCGGGATCGGCGGCCCGGGGCGGGAATATTTTGTGAGCACGTACGGAAGCATCCAGGCGGCGATCGACGCGGCGTACAACAATGGCACAGTACAAGGTGCAGGAGTGGTGATTGACGACCGGGTGTCGCCGTATACGGGGCCGGGGTTCATGGTGCGGGATTCGGTGACACTGAAGCTGGCGGCGACGACTTACACCATCACGGGGACGGTGAGCAACAATAACGGAGTGAGCAACGTGAGAGCCGGAATTATCTCGATGCCTGGGTCCCACATTGTAGGAGCAGGAACGTCGGCCAACCATGGCACCAACGTGAATGCGGGGGCGGGGTTGAATGCCGACGTAATTGCGACATCGACGGTGGGGACGGGAGCCGGCGCGAGCGCGCAATGGTGGCACTGGGGCTCGATCGAGGGCTTCCACATGAACGGCAACAAGGCAAGCCAGACGGCCGGCAGCTGTATCAATGTAGAGAACATGGGGGAGACGGCGGTGTTGCGGGACTTAGAGGTAGGCAACTGCTACGCCGATGACATCCGGCTGGAGGGGAACTTCGCTACGCAGTCGGAGATCTCGAATATTACGGTGAATAGCGCCGGCCAGTTCGGAGTGAACCTGGACAACTTCCAGGGGGTCGGGGTGCTGCGCGGGTTGAGCGGCGACAGCAATGCGACCTCGATCATTCGCTTCAACGGCAACCAGTCCGCGACCCTGACGGTGCTGGGACTTAAGTCGGAAGAGGAGATCAGCGGACATGATCCTCTTATTACGATTGACATGCCGACGGATGGCTCGCAGCCGTCGCTGTACATCGTGGGCGGTTATACGTACGGCCGGCCGGGCGTGCAGGACGTCATCAAGATCATCAACGGGAAGCCTGGGGCGGGACCGTTTGTGCAGGTCAACAATTTCTACGTGGACGCAAACTTCGTCAACGGGGTGAACGACACGGTGAACAACCGGTCGTACCTGGCGAGCAATATGAATAAGGTTCCGTTCTCGTATCTGCCAACCGGTTCGTACCAGAGTGGCCAGGCGTTTACCTTCGGGCCGGGAACCTTTATACAAGGAGGAAGCTCGGCGCTGACGGAGATTTTTGGATCGAACACCGACGGCAGTAGCATGATCGCGGCGCAAGGCAACGGCGATGGGACGAGCTACTTCACCGGCGGCTTGAAGATCGGGATCCCGAATAGGGCACAGTATGGGCAGTCTCCGGAGATGATGGCGCGGATGGGATCGAGGTTCCTGGGCGCGGGGAGCGGATACGACACGAACACTTGGGTGTTCGTACCGATCTGGAAGAGTGGCGACAGCAGCAACCGATGGATCGGCGATCCGAACCAGCGCTGGCCGGAAGTGTATGCCACTGACGTGAATGCGACCACAGCCACGATCGGGACCCTGAACGTCACAAGTTGCAACGGGTGCGGGGGTAGCGGCGGCACTCACCTGCTGAATTACCAGACCAACACGGCCACGCTGGTAGGGAACGCGACCGACAAAACGATTTACACGTACCTGCTGCCCGGAGGCGCAGTGCCAGAGGGAACGGGCGTGCACTGTTACCTGAAGGCGCAGCGCGTGGCAGGCACGGGCGCGATCACCTACAAGTGGAAGTTCGGGGCGACCACGTCGGGATACGTGGCGCTGAGCGCGAGCAGCGTGAGTATCGGAACGGATGTCGAGGTGTTCAACAATCCGGGGTCGACCACGGCACAGATTATGAACATCGGGGAGATGCGGATCGGAAATACGATCATGTCGGGCGGGCAGTACAACGCCGCAGCGGCGGAAGACACGGCGAATCCGGTGGCGATTAGTGTGACCTTTAACGCCGCCAGCACGGAATCGATCAGAGGAGTGACGTTCAAGTGCATGGCGGAGCAGTAGTCGGGAGCCGGCACGGCTGAAGAGGTTGCGGAAAAAGTTTTTTTTGCCGCTGGAAAGGACCGCAGGCGCTATAGCCCATGTCCTATTATCAACACGTTCGGCATGACTAAAGTCATGCCCTGATACGAACCGGTAGCCGAACAGAGTGGTTCGGCAGCCATATGTGGGCACCCTCTGACATTGGGAAGGGGAAAGATCCCCACATATCCCAAAACCTGGGATATGTGGGCCACCCCACGAAAGTCGTGCGCTGATACAAGGCCGGCGGAAGCGAGTTTTTCAGCGGCCTGTGAAGCCGTGCTCCTGCAAAGTAGCAGACCCCACCCGGGCAAAAGCGGGCCGTATGGGGGCACCCGACGTGACGAAAAGTCTGACATTGTGAGGGTAGATCCCCCCACATATCCCAAAACCTGGGATATGTGGGCCACCCAACAAGATCAGGGATACGTGGACCCGCACGGCGTTCCCACCCTTTTCGCCAAAGTCGGCGAAAAGGATGGGGCACCCGACGTGATGAATTCGACGACAAGAACAGGATAGAAACACAGAGACGGAATGTGAGGTAGCGGAATCACCAAGCAACTTGGGGTGAGGGCGCGCGTGACAGAGAGTTTCACCTAGTCTGACATTGTGAGGGCAAATCCCCACATATCCCAAAATCAGGGATATGTGGGCCACCCGAACATAATGGGGCTGATTCCCACATCTCCCAAAACCGGGGATATGTGGGCCACCACGAGAATATGTGAGGGCCACCCACGATGTCTGACAGAGTGAGACCCAGAGTAGATTGCGCGTGCATTTAGCCGTTGGAGACTTCAGCGTCCCATCTTTTTCGCAACAAACAGGCGAAAAGGATAGGACACCCAGGGACACTGAATCCCACATATCCCAAAACCGGGGATAAGTGGGCCACCCATGGGAACACCTGAGGATCCGGCGGTTCTGTTGTATTTGCGGGGCGCCCAAGGCGGGTGCTGCCCCAACTTCGAACAGGATCCCGCGTCGCCCAAAAGAGAGCGATGGAATGGGGACACCCATCAGGTTCGCAAGGGACGGCCAGTCCCCGCAGTGTGGCGCCCACTTTTCAGGGGTGAACAGTGAGCGCGACCGAAGTAGTTGAGACCGAACTGGGCAGAACAGGGGAGAGTGACAGCAATAATACAGAAGAGTTGTCAGTTGTCAGTCGCCAGTTGTCAGTTGGATCAAAGACAACTGCCAATGGGGCTGAAGGCCTCGCTGAGGAAAACACTTGGAGTAAGAGCTATGATCCCACCCTTTCCCAAAACCGGGGAAAGGATGGGGCACCCGGCCTAAAGGCCAGCTCTACCCAAAACGACGTTTTTTACGAAACCTGCGAGTCGGTGCCCTTTCACGACGCAGAACGACCTTCGTTGACGGACGAACAAGTCAGCATTCTTACGAAATTTGTTACCGAGCCGCCGGAAGACGAGGTCGAACTAAGCGTCCAGCAGAAGAAACTGGCGAAACAACGAGCCAGGGTCGAGGAGCACCGGGAGCTGCTGATCCAGTTTGGCATGCACCTGGACGACAGCGACCGACTTTTCAGCATCAAGGAGGGGGGCGAACGCATAAGGTTGCGGCGCGGGAATTCCTGATGGCGGAGTGGCTGCAAATCAGGAACAAGCGCGGTCGGTTGCAGGGCTTCAAGGTAAACGCGACGCAGCGGGAGTACGCGAAAACCGCGGCGAAACGCAACATTGTGTTGAAAGCGCGGCAACTGGGGATCACAACCTATGTGGCCGCGCGATTTTTTCTAAACACCATCATGCGGCCAGGCACGCTGAGCGTGCAGGTGGCGCATGACCAGGACTCGGCGGAGGAAATCTTCCGCATTGTGCACCGGCTGCTGGCGAACCTGCCAGAGTTTTTGCGCAAGGGAGCGCTGGCGACTTCGCATGCCAACGTGCGGCAGATTGTGTTCCCGCATATGGATTCGTCGTACCGGGTGGAAACTGCGGCGGACGAGAATGCGGGACGGGGCCTGACGATCCACAACCTGCATTGCTCGGAGGTGGCGAGGTGGCCGCGTGATGCGGCGGCAACACTGGCGTCACTGCGAGCGGCGGTGCCTCCGGACGGCGAGATCGTACTGGAGTCAACGGCGAACGGAGCGGGCGGGGTCTTCTACGAGGAGTGGCAGCGGGCGGAGCAGACAGGCTATACGCGGCACTTCTTTCCGTGGTGGTGGGAACCCAGCTACAAGCGGCCGGTGGAGATTGTGGAGTTCACCGAGCCGGAGCTGGAGTTGATCGCGAGGCACCAGCTCACGGCGGAGCAGATCGCGTTTCGGCGCGAGATTCGTGCGAACTTCGGGAGGAGGGCGGCGGAAGAGTTCGCGGAAGACGCGGAAAGCTGCTTCCTGGCGTCGGGCGACTGTGTGTTTGAGGTGGACATATTGGACCGGCTACTGCAGGAGCCGCCACGAATCACGGAGTCACGGGAGAGCGGCAGGCTGCTGGTGTTTCTGCCACCAAGGCGGGGCGAAGGCGGAGTGCCGAAGGAATACATCATCGGGGTCGATCCGGCGGGCGGGGGAAGCGATGGCGATTACGCCTGCGCGCAGGTGATCGAACGGTCGACGGGCATGCAATGCGCCGAGTTACGGGGGCATTACACGCCGAATGAACTGTCGGCACGGGTGGCGATCCTGGGCCGCGAGTACAACAACGCACTGGTCGCGGTGGAACGTAACAACCAAGGGTACGCGGTACTGGCGCAACTGGCGATGAACGATAGCTACCTGAACCTGTACTGCTCGCAGGGACAGACCGGGTGGTGGACGTCGGCGGTGTCGCGTCCGCGAATGCTGGAGAACTTTGCGGCAGTGCTGACGAATGCGCCGTTTCTTTTTGCCAGTCCGAGGCTGCTGGAGGAGTGCAAGACGTTTGTGCGGCGTCCGGATGGAAACTCGGCGGCGGCAAACGGGGCGCACGATGACACGGTGATGGCGATGGCTATTGCGCTGGCGGTAAGGGCGGAGGTGGCGGTACGGCCTCCGGCGATGCGGCCGCAGTTGGAGGTGGCAACGCTGTAAAGCAGTAGCCAGTTGCCAGTTGGAAGTGGAAGAGGTGGGGCCCAGGTTATCGCCCAGAAGAAGGGCGCGAACCTGGGGCACCCGAACGGTGAGAGTCCAGGTTCGCGCTTGTCCCCCACGGCGCGGGCCTGGGGTTTCCCGCTTTGGGTCGGAAGGTTACTGAAGTCACATTGGTTGTGATGGGCGACGGCGATGGGTGAGACCGGCAATGAGTAGGCTGGGAGTCATTAGCGATTAGTGATTAGCGGTTAGCGAATCATGACTGGTGACTGGTCACGGGTGCGCGGAACGACGTCTGCAAAACACGAGAAGGCACAGAAGCGAGTGATTCACCAGGGTGACGAGGGTTGGAGTTGCTGATATCCGCGGTGCAACACGTACGCCGGATGCGGGGCGGAGCGCAGAGCCACATGATGCGATGCGCCGACGGGTTCTACTACGTGGTGAAGTTTCAGAACAATCCGCAGCATACGCGGGTGCTGGTGAATGACTGGCTGGGGACGCGACTGGGAGAGATGATTGGGCTGCCGATGCCGGTGGTCGCAGTCGTCGATGTGCATCCGTGGCTGGTGGAACATACTCCGGACCTGCGGCTGGAATTGTGCGGGCAGCGGAGAATGATTACGGCGGGATTGTCGTTTGGATCGCGGTATGTGGTGGCTCCGACGGAGGGACAGGTTTATGACTACCTGCCGGAAACCATGATGGGGCAGGTGCGCAATGTGCGCGACTTTGCGGGCGTGCTGGCGCTGGATAAATGGACGTGCAACGCCAACGGGCGGCAGGCGGCGTTCTGGAAGAAGGGCCGGGAGCACAAGTTTCACGCCAGTTTCATAGACCAGGGATATTGCTTCAATGCAGGAGAATGGAGTTTTCCGGATGCTCCGCTGCGCGGGGTGTTTGGGCGGAACGATGTTTATGCGAGTGTCACGGGATGGGAGTCGTTCGAACCGTGGTTGAGCCGGATCGAGGCGTTTCCGGAGAGTTCGGTGTGGGCGCTGGCGGAAGAGATTCCGCCGGAATGGTACGGAGGGGAGTCGGAGGAGTTGGAGAAGTTGCTGCGAACGCTGCTGGAACGGCGATCGCGGGTGCGGGAGTTGATTGAGTCGTTCCGGAGGTCGTCGAGGAATCCGTTTGGGAATTGGCGGGAGGCGGTGAACTAGGTGTGAGAATTGGCGATTAGCGGTTAGCAAGTAGTACTGGTAAAGGCAAGTAATGAAGGATTTTCGACGACTGAAGGTTTGGGAGAAAGCGCATCAGGTAGTCCTGTCGGTATATCGATTGACGGCCCAGATCCCTGTAGAAGAGAAATTCGGATTGACCAGCCAGTTGCGAAGAGCGAGTGCATCAATTGCGGCCAACATCGCGGAAGCCTGTGGACGTGGTGGAGACGGCGACTTTCAGCGGTTTCTTGGAATCGCGATGGGTTCAGCACGTGAAGTTGAATACTTTCTGCTGCTCGCTCACGACCTTGGCTTTATGACGAAGGAGTCATATCAGATCGCCGATCGCGATATTTGCAGAACTGCTTCGAATGCTGGCGTCGCTGATCAGGAAAGTCGAAACTGACCGAGCAAAGAGGTAAGGGCCGAACATTGAATGTTAGAAGGTGGTACGAGTTACCCAGTCACCGGTGACCGGCGACGCTGTTGCTAACAGGTGGTATGGCTGAGTTGAAACAGTGCGAGTTTTATCTGCTGCGGTATGTGCCGGACGCGGTGAAGGACGAGTTCGTCAATCTGGGAGTGGTGCTGCTGGAGACGGGCACGGACGAAAACGTTTTCACCGACGTGCGTTTTACGCGCGACTGGCGGCGGGTGCGATGTCTCGATCCCGAAGCCGATGTGGAATTGCTGGAGTCGTTTGAGGGCGAAATGCGGCGGATGCTGCAATCGCGAGCAGCGGAGGTCATTAATTATAGGGCACCGATGTCGCGGCGGGAGTGGCTGCTGAAGTTGCTGGAAGACAGCCTGTCGAATACCCTGCAGATCACCACGGCCAAGGCGGTGCTGACCGAGTCTCCGCAGGAAGAGTTGGGCAAGCTGGCACAGGCGTACCTGGAGTCACAGGCGCACGCGCGGCGCGCACAGAGCGGCCGGCGGGTGATCTACGCGGCGATGCGCGAGGCGTTTGAGGGTGCGGGAGTTTGGGCATTGGGGCGTCGCGATATTAAGTTGGCGGACTATGGAAATAAGGGCGATCCGCTGAAGATCGATTTCGGGTACAGGCCGAATGGAGTAATAAAGATGTTCCAGGCGGTGTCGCTGGAGACGGACGTGGATGCGGCGAAGGTGCTGGCATTCAGCTATCCGGCGCTAAGGGATGGATTGCGGCGGGCGGAGAACGCGGGAAGCGAGTTGACGGCGGTGGTGGAAGACGGGCTGAGCAGGGACGATGACGGGATCGGATTTGCCCTGGCGACACTGGCGGCGAGCGAGATTCGGGTAGCGGCAGTGAGCGAGATGCCGGGGTATGCGGAGCGGGCGAGGGTGGAGATGGGGGTGTAAGAGCAGTGGATAGCGGGTAGTGGATAGTGGATAGAACAAGCTTAGCAGGTTCTTCGACTGCGCTCAGGATGACAAGTAAGAAATGCGGGGCTCTCGACGCGGACGGCGGGTATTGTCGCCGCCTGCTCTCTCTGGAGGAGAACTTTCACCACGGAGGCACGGAGGACACGGAGGACACGGAGATTTGATTGGATAAAGTCTCTTCGTGATCTCTGGGCGTCGATCGTGGATTTCACCTCTTGGGCGGGACGCAGGCCCATGGGCACCAGGGATGACAACGAAGAAGTAAGCATGCCCCACAACGTGGGATAGAGACAATCAGGTATTGACTTGAAGTGCAACAGCGCTCTGCGAAGGGCGCTTTTTCTATTGGAAGAGAGAACTCATGAACATGCGAAAGGGTTGGCGCGAAATGAGGCGGCGGGTGGGGAAACAGTTGTCAGCGGTCAGTGATCAGTCGCCGGTTGACGGCAAACCCCCGCTCAAGCGCCCAAACGAAGGCCGCTTGAATGGCGGACCCGTGTTAGACATGCAGGCTGCGGCGGGGAGTGAGACTGCACGCCGGACGGTGCCCCTGCCATCCATATTGACTTCGGGGGCACCCACGCTGATGCGTGCCGGAGTCATGCCCAAACCAACGCCAGCAAACCTGCGGCGGTTTGCGGAGCTGCCCATTGCGCGCAAGGCGATCAACTGTATTAAAGACCGGGTGGCGGGGATGCAGTGGCGGATCGAGCCACGGCGGGGACGGGCGTATTTGGCTGGCGACGAATCCCAGGTCAGCGCACAAGGCTCTGAATCCCACATATCCCAAAATCGGGGATATGTGGGCCACCCGATGAATATTGAAGAGCGGATTGCAATCCTGACGGAAAACTTCGAGGGGCCGAATCCGGAAGACTCGTTTCGCTCGATGATCGAGCAGGTGCTGGAAGATGTGCTGGTAGGCGGCTTCGGCGCGATCGAGATCGATCTGACCGGCGATGCTCAGCGGCCGCTGGTGCTGTGGCCGGTGGATGGCGCGAGCATACGGATCAAAAGCAACTGGGACGGCAATCCGGCGTCGCCGCGGTATGTGCAGGCGACAGGGCAGTTCTCGCCTGATGCGGAGATCACGTTGGCGGATGAAGAGCTGGCGTACATCCGACTGAACCCGCGCACATATACACCGTTTGGGCTGGGCAAGCTGGAAGTGGCATTCGAAACGATTCACGAGTTCCTGGGGGCACACCGTTACGCGGCGCGGCTGGCCAGCAACACGGTGGTGCAGTACGCGCTGTGGCTGCAAAATCTCAGTCCGCAACATCATGAGCGGCTGATTCGCTGGTGGCAGGACGAGATTGAAGGAACCGGCAAGGTACCGATTTTGTCGGTGGAGTCGAAGCCCGAGGTGCTGCGCTTCGGCGCGGGCACGGATGCGGACCTGCGGTTGCAGTGGCAGGAGTTTCTGATCCGCATCATAGCGAATGCCTTTGATTTGCCGCCGATGCTACTGGGACTGGAACGCGACGTGAACCGCAACACCGCCACCACACAGTACGATGACGCATTCCGCACGGCGGTAGTGCCGGTGGCACGGCTGTTGGCGGAACACTTGACGCGCGACGTGATCAGCAAGCGGCTGGGGTGGACCGATCTGCAGTTTGTGTTCACGGATGTGGACGCTCCGAATGAACTGGAGCAGGCGCAGATCCAGCAGATCCTGCTGGGATGCGGCGTGCTCACGGTGAATGAGGTGCGGCGCATGCGGGGATTGCCGGCGTTGACGAGTGGGGATGCGGCAGGGCTGCAGTAGGCGTTCTGAGTCCCACCCTGTGCGCCGCACTGCAGGCGCACAGGATGGGGCACCCACAGGTTTACTATCCGACGACACAGCAGATCGTTCGACGCGCTACGCTCGCACAAGATGACAAGTACCACATTGTGAGATTCAGGATAGGAGTTACGCAAGTGATGAACCTGGAATTGGAAGCCATGGCGTTGGCCATGCCGGAGGTGGCGAAGCATCCGAACCGGCTGCCGTTTCACGGCGTACTGACGCTGGTGGGCATCGCGTCGCAACGGCCGCCCAGCGGGGCGCGTGGACATAGGGTGATGCTAACCCGGAGGGGGACGGAGACGGCATTGCCGTCGTTGCTGGGGATGGCGCTGGACTACGCTCCTTCGCTGGATGCGCACGATGCGCGGCGCAAGATCGGCATCATCACGGAGGCGGAGATTGTGTCGTTGAAGAAGACAACGGAGAGCGAATTCTCTCGGGGGCTAAAGGCCGGCACCGATTCGGCGGCAGAAATTGCGATCAGCGGATACCTGTATGCACATGACTTTCCGGATGTGGTGAACGAGCTGCGCGCCGGAAATGGAGCGCTGGGAATGTCGTACGAGATCGCGGACGCGCATGTGCCGAGTCCGGCGTCTCCCATCTGGATAGTGACTTCGTTCACGTTCACAGGGGCGGCGGTGCTACGGCGCGAGAAGGCAGCGTATCCGGAGACGTGGATCGAGGTGGAGTAAGTAATTACTAATTGGGTTCAATGCAGGATCATTTCTACCACCACAGGTATGAGAGATACAGGATTCAGCGGCTGAATGGCAGCCACACTGCAGGAGAGGAGAAACATGGAGCAAACGAGTGAGACCAACCAGGCAACGGCAGAGGACATCGCCGGGAAACTGGCGGAGGCCACGCAAGCGATGGCTGACGCCCTGCACAACATCAATGCGCAGTTCGAGTCCCTGCACGCCAAAATCGACCGAATTGTAGCGGCTGTAGATGAAGGCGCAGTGAAAGCGGAGGGCGAAAAAGACGCGTCGCTGCGCGAGAGACTGGCCGGGATGGAGAAGACCAATCACGACCTGAAGGCGCAGGCGGACACGGCCCGACGGAAGACACTGTCACCGCTGGTAACGACACTGCTGGCGAAAGAGGGTGTCGAAGGCGACGCGCTTATCGAAGCTTCCGTGGTGGAGAAGGCGTTGAGCGGGCTAAGCATCGAGCAGCGAATCGCGGTGAAGGCGGAGCTGGCTCGGGCGGGGATCTTGGTGTAGCGATTAGTGACTGGTTGCCGGTAACTAGTGGCCAGGCCACAGTCGAAGAAAGACTCACGCAAGCAAAGGAGGCTTGTGTGGGGCACCCGGCGAAGAAGTTTTTGTGCCGATGGAAAGAACGGCAGGCGCTAAAAGCCCATGTCCTGTTCTCAACACATTGCGGCAGGACTAGACAGGCTGCTGAAAAAGTCTGTCGTGGGTGTCAAAAATAAACGACTTGGCGGCACGACTGAAAGTCATGCCCTGACACGAATCGGCAGTCGGAAGCGAGCTTTTCTGCAGCGTGTGAAGGCGTGCCCTTTCAAACCATATCGGGGATCGGTTTAGGTAAGCGAACGGAACGGAACGGCTCTCGCCGTGTCCCTTCAAACTGCATTTCTGTGATCGGTTTTAGTAGCCGCTCGGAACGGGGCGGCTGAAGCCGTGCGCTTTTAAACCTTATTTCTAACATCAGTTTTAGTAACCAAATGGCGGCCGAGGGGCCGCCATTTCCTTTCGAAAGGACAAGATGAAAGCACAATTCGTAGACTTGCAAGCAACCGCTGATTTCATGGGTCCGGGCGCGGTGGAAATCGACCGCTACCAGACGGAAATCACCGACATCGTCCGGCGCCGCGGGGTGTTCGGACAGCGCATCAAGAATGTTCCAGCGACCGGGCATCCGTCGCGCTTCTTCGAGGAAACGGCGATCGCAGCGCCGACCGCCGCCAACGCCTTCGTCGATCCACGCGCCATCGTACCGACGCTGGTGTCTCCAACCCGCGTGGAACGCAGTGTTCCATTGAAGTGCCTGGTTTCGCAAATCAACTACAACCTTTTCGATGTGGAAGTGGGATCGCAGCAGAGCCAGTTCGCCTACCTGCAAGCCAAAGACCTGGCGGACGCGGTGGAAGGCCTGATGCGCACTCATGATGTGTCGTTGTGGAACGGCACCGACACGTCCCTGAGCACACCGACCACGCAGCAGTACTACGGGGCGGCGGCGCAGATCAATGACGGCGGAAACCTACTGACGATCCACACCACGGAGAGCATCGTGGATGGTCTCAAGTCGACGGTCGCGCAGATGGTGGCAAATTCCAGCTTCGAAGTGCGGCCAACGGCGATTTACGCCAATCCGGTGTTGCTCGACCTGATCGACCGCGAGATGAAACAGGAGTTCAACCTGGTGCTGTCGAGCACCGAGGTGAGCGCGGGGTTGCGGGTGAAGACGCTCTCCACGCAGGCGGGCGAGCTGCCGCTGATTCCGGAATGGTCACTGTCATACACCGGCGTACCGGGTAGCGGTTCGGCGGTGCTGCCGTGCTACATCGTGTCGGAAGACATGATCGAGTACCACTGGCTGACCAGCCCGACGCCGCGGGTGTTCCAGTTGGGCACGCCGAGCTCACTGGCTTCGCAGATGGTGGTTGTGAAGTTTGGCGGCGTCGTGGTAAAGGGCGCCAGCTACGCACACTACAAAGTGGTGGTTGACCGGTAGCGTCCGGTACGCGGACTGCGCCCAGGTTAGCGCCCAAGAAAAGGGTGCGGACCCGGAGCACACGACCACGAGCGGCCAGGTTGCCAACGATCCCTGTACCCGCCGTAGTTGTGTCCGTCGACCGCGAGTGTGCGACGGGGGACGGAGAAATCCGTCCCCTTGTGTTTCGCCCTAGCGGCACGACTGAAGTCGTGTCCTTTCAAAACATCGCTCAGACACGATGTTCGGGGCGCTGTAACAGCGCCTGATTCAAAACGAATTACGAGATAGCTTCTCGACCCTGCCGCGCAAGGCGCGACGAATGGACAATCATGAACTACTTAGCTGCCGAGGAATACGAAATGTACGGGATTGAGGCGACCACTCCGGCTTCGTGGGTGGCGGCGGCCTCGTCGCTGATCGACGCGCACTGCCGGCGTCCAACCCTAGGAACGTCGCAATATGCGGAGCGCAAACGGCTAGTTCCGGGGCGTAACAGTGTTGCAGCTCACATACCTGCCGCTGGTGACACCGCAGGGTGCGAATTCGCCGCTAGTGTCGGCGCGGGCGCGCTACGCCGCACCGCGACGGGGCGATGATCTGACAACGTGGGATATGGCGCAGGAGGTCTCGGCCGCCTTTGCGCTGCCGGGATCATGGATCGACCTGGATGCTTCACAGATGGACTGTTTTGCGGAGACAGGAGAGGTCTCATGGCCGGGAAATCCGCTGGGACTGCAGTTCCAGGAAATCGAGATCGGTTATACGGCGGGCTTCGACTCGATTCCGGACCCCATCAAGTTTGCGTGTGCGCAGATCGTGCGCAATGCGCAGGCAACTCCCGCGCTCAATGTGCGGGCGAACACGCTGAATTCGATGCACCTGGAGTACTTCGCAGACACGCTGGTTGATGCGAGCGTGCAGACGATGCTGGCGCCTTATGTGGCGCAGAAAGTTGGCTGATATGTGTACGGTGCCTTCTCCCACGGGACCGATTGCCGGGCGCGAGCGGGTAGCGCAGCGGGCGGCGGAAGCCATGCTGCGGTCGCTGGGCGCGACGCAGGTGACACTACGGGTGGCCGAGCCGCCAGTCGATAGTACGAGTGACCAGTTGGGCCTGATCTGCCGAGGATTTGCAGACGTTATGCTCTACCCCGTCGTGATACGCAGTACTGCGATGGCGTCGAACGAAACGGTGAAAGTGGAGGTGCTGGTGAGCGCCACTGCGGCGCAAGCGGCGGCGGCGGAACACGGCATTGACGATGCGGCCACGTGGCTGCTGGAGGCGCACGGCCTGCTGTATCGGAACAAGCTGCTGCACATTGACAGCGTGGTCGTCGATCATTTCGCTGGATCGGAATACCTGTATCACATTCTTGCTTCGGAGTAGCACAAATATGCAGGCAACCAAAGACAGCTTCTATGTGACCTTGCGGGACCGGCTGGCGCAGGCGAACCCGGGACGAACGATCGAGGTCGATGGGATTACGCGGCCAGCCATTCTGGTGCGCGAGAACGACAAGCCGAGTGCGACGGCACAACAGCAAGACGCGTATTACCTGGAGTGGGGAGCCGCGCACGCGGTGCGTCCGGCGATCAGCACGCTGATGGCAATGACATGCACCGTGTCCTATTCCAGCGCCGGGACTGAGCAGAACGGCGGACTGGATCGCGGACATGTTCTGGGCAGCCTGGAATCGGAGTTGCTCGGCACGTGCACGCCGGCAGCGACGCAGAAGAACGACTACAGCAGCGGGACCGCAGTGTACCTCGGATCACACATTTTCTGGAGCCAACCGACATTTGGTCCGGCGGATGCGGAGCCGGGCAGGGTGGCGCGCGCGGCTACGATGGCAGTCTATTTCTATCCTGAGGTGAACCAGCCATGAGCACCAATCCGAACGCGAAGCGATCGCAGATGTGGCCGCTGGCTGAGGCGGTGCGAGCTTATGTTGTACCGATCGACCGCAACACGGGCAGGAGCGCGCCGTTCGATCCGTCGGCGCAGGGAGAGTTCGATCTGGACTTGCCGCCGGTGCCGTTTCTCGACGTGGGCTGGGTGGAGAACTTTCAGCGAACCTCGGCAACAAAGTACGAGACGCTGCGGACGGGACCGCAAAGCACGCTGACCACGCAGTATCGGGCACAGTTTGATGCAGGCGTGGAGTTCGACCTGCCGAACTGGGGAAAGCTGCAAATGGCGTTGGCGGGCGGCGGACAGCAGATCAACGTGCTGGCAACGCCGACGACGAGCCCGTTGCAATGCTCCGGAGGGACGCCATTTCCGGCCGCGTATGTGCAAGATGGAGCGACGATCGTCGAGTTGCCGCTGGCCGCACCCGATCTCGACAACTTTCAAGTTGGTGACATAGTGGCAGTGGACTGGGACTATCGGGGCGAGACCGGCTACGTCGGGGCCGGTGCTCCGGCAGCCTACATTGCGGCTGCGATGGATATGGCGACCCACGCGGATTTCATCCGGCGAGTAACTTTCAACGTGTCGCGGGTAAGCAACAAGACCCCGTATTCGCTAGTGCTGGGACAGCGACTGATGGGTGGCGCGCAGACCGGCATGGGGGTGCAGAGGGTGGCGGCGCTGCTAGACCGCGAGGGCGGCACATACTTTCAGGAATGGGCGGCTTTGTTTGTAGTGGTTGGCGGCACAGGCGGACGGGCGTGCTTCTACTATCCGCGTCTGCAAGCGGCGGCGAGCACCACTGAGGTCCGCCAGGACGTTGAGGCTCCGCTGTTCAACACCATGCTGCACGCAAAATTGCGAGCCATGCCGAGTGTCGATCCGAATGATGGAGAGACGGTGCTGTGCTACCGCAGCTATTTTCCGGCGCGCACGGCAATGGTGTTCTAGCGTCGCTATTCGGGTTCACCATCGTCGGCGAGAAGGTGATCAACCAGCGCGCGCAGGGCAGGCTGGATGTCGGTGATTGAGTCCTGGATGGCGTCGAGGTCGGACTTGATTTCCATAATAAGCTGCGCAAACGAGCGGCGATGCTCGGCCGAGAGGGAGTTGAAGAGGGGCAGCGATTCTTGTTCGAGGGTGCGGCAACGGGCGGCAATTTCGGCGAGGTGGTGGACAAATTCGCGGGCCTGCGGATCGGCAGCAAAGCCGAGTTCCGCGAGCTTGCTGCTGAGCCGAGTTTGCAGTTCCACCACGTATTTGGTTTCAGCGTCGCTCATGGCGATTGGATGCGGTTCGTTTGCGGAAGACCGGCGAAGTGACAAGGATATATGCCTTCTGCGGCGCGGGTGAAGAGGGTGCGGGAAAAGGGCGATCGTAAGTGCCCCCGCGGACTGAAGTCCGCCGGGGGGAGGTCAAAAATAAGTGCAACGGCGGCACGACTGAAAGTCGTGCCCTGATACGAGGCCGTCGGAAGCGAGTTTTTCAGCAGCCTGTAAAGTCATGCCCTGATACGAATCGGTAGCCCAAAGCGAGTTTTTTCGCAAGCTGTGAAATCGTGCCGTCATACAGACAGCGCCGAGGAGAATCTCCGCAGCCGAGAAGCCGTGCCCGGATACAAACCGCTCACCGGACACCTTTTCCGCAGGTGTGAAGGCGCGCCTACTCCGAAACCCATTGTTCATATGCCTGCGAAAGCGGCACAAATGGAGTGAATAGCCAAATCCATGAAACTCATCATCGACAACCATGACGGACTGGGGCAACAGGACCATAGCGCGTCCCTCGATCCGGAGCACTTGCCAAAGCTGCAGCGGCGACTCAACCGGGCGGCGGAGATGCAGGCCTGGCTGGCCTCGGCGGACGGAGCATTTCGTGTTCCGACGAGCGGGGCGAGGGTTATCCTGCAGCGCGACGACGGCTACAAACTGTTTACCGGCTACCTATCAGCGGCTCCGCAGCAAGAATATCTGGGCAATACGCAGACAGGCGCAGTATGGCGCTACGGGCTCGCGGCTGTCGATGACAGTTGGCTGCTCGGGCACAATGCTCCGACACCCAGGACCCCGTTTACCTATCGCACGGCGGGCGATGCCCTGCGAACCATTACTAACGACGTGCTGCCGGGCGTGCTTGACGTGTCGGGCGTGCAGGACCTTGGTTACGTCAACCAATTTGCAGTCAGCTCTCAGAAATCGTGGCAGGAGCATGCGCTGGAGCTGGCGACGAGGGAGCGCGCCTGTTGCCGTGTGCATGACGGCAAGCTGGTGTTTCAGCCGGCGGGACAGCAGAACTTCACCGTGGATGAGCGGGACGCGACGTTCCTCCCGGAGGGACTGACAGTGGCCCAGCCCGACAAACTGGGTAACGATGCGACCATCGCGGGCGAGCCGGAGCCGACCACGTACGTGCGGGACTACTTCATTGGCGACGGTGTCAGCCTGGGCTTTTACCTTTCAAGGTCGCCATTCAGCATGGCTACGGTCACGGTGGTGGAAGAAGAATACGCCGGGACAGGGCTGAATCCTACATTGTGGTATATCACCGACCCAAATGGAAAAGTGACGGTCGGGGGCGGACAGCTCCGCCTCACCGGTGGCCCGGCGACAGTCGGACTGACGGACAAATTGGAGCTGGCCGGCGGCCTACGGATCCAGCACGGCCAAGTTACATTCAGCGCGCCCTCCAGCGGGACGATGGGCGGAATCTACAACGGAACTGTCAGCGACGGGAATTGTGTGGCGGGCTTCCGCATCACGCCGAGCGGAGGCGCATGCGCCATCCAGGCGCTGATCAATGGGGCGAGTGCAGGGACCGCACTGGTCACGCAAGCCGGCCACCAGTACGCGTTCACTACACAACTGTTTGCCAATGAGGCGCACCGCGTCCGGCAGATCTATTGCTCGTCGGTACATGGAGGCGGCCACGGCCGCGGCGGCGACACCATAGCTTCCGCGATGCGGGTGGTGCTGTCGGTACACGATGTGGACCCGAACAATCCAGGGACACTGGCGTTGCCCGGAACGGTGCTGTTCGACGCTGTGTTAGGGTCGGTGCCGGCCTTCGCGAGTTATGCGCTTGCGAATGGCGCTGACCTGGATGCGCAGGTGGCGTTTACACGACTGCAGCGCGTGGTAAATGCCGAGGTGCGGAGCATGATTCCCGACCAGGCCTTTCGCACACGCCAGGCCGGGCAACTGGCTGACGGTGGGGAATGCTACATCACAACGGCGGGCGAACTGCATTTCTATCCGCCCTATCCACCCGAGCCCTATGAGCAGATTGTAGTGTCGTACCGCGCTAGTGCACGGGCCATAGCCAGGGTGCAGGATACCAACAGCATCTCATCCCACAATGTAGGATCTGATTCGGGGCGGCGAAGTGTTGTGCGGCGGATGAGCGTGCCCCCGGCGCCCACCTCGATCGATTGTGAGAATGCGGCACTCGCACTTCTGGATGACATGGTGCAGCCCGCCTGGAGGGGTGAATATCACGTCACAAGCGATCGGCTGCCGGCTAACGACGTGCTGCCGGGCGATGCCGTACAGGTCACTGCGCCCTCGCGCCGCGCAAGCTTTGGGGCACTGGTCCGCGAAGTTGAGATGCAGGTGACCTCGCTGGCGCACGACTGGTCGGAGTATTCGATACGCTTCTCGAACGACGCCGCGGAGTTGCTGGCTCTCGACTTTTCGACGGCCACGCTGCCAGATCCCTTGCCGAGCGCGTATACGACGAGCGGGCCGTCGTCGTCGATGTATCTTGCGGCGTTGACGGCCGTGCAGGTAACCGAGGTGATTGCCACCGAGATCACGGTCGATGCCGGGGTCGCGCCGCCGACGGGCGGAGGCATTCGAAGTGCGGCGGTCGGACGGCGGGTGGGGGCCGACGAGCGACGGCAACCTGGTGGGCCGGTATACCACTCGCACGATTGTGCTGCCTCGCCTGTCGCGAGTGCAGGACTACCTGTTGCGACAGTATGACGGATCGTCGCCGCGCAAAATATTCGCGGTATTCGGCGCTGGTACACGTTGACTATCCGTATTGATCGATCAAAGGATATCTGCTGACAATTCAATCAAGGGAGTGAGGAGATCAAAATGAATTTTCTTTCCAAACTGCTGCAAGGCATCACGTTTGTTCCGGCCATTGTGCAAGGCGTTGAAGGGCTTTTCGGGCACAAGTCGGGCACTGAAAAGAAAAATGCAGTGATGTCGTTCGTATCGACTGCAATATCGGCAACCGACGCAGTTACGGGCAAAGACATCGTCGATGCCAACAAGTTTCAGGAGGGCCTGGGCAAGATCGTCGACGGCGTCGTGGAATGCCTGAACGCCTCGGCGTGGTCCAAGGCAAAAGCCGCATGATCATGGGCTCCTGCAGTAGCCGGTTGAGAGCTGGGGAGCTATCCCGTATCGTGGAGTAGTTGAGGTTTCAACGGGCATGAAACGTTGTCTAGCAATAGCGGTTTGCGGCGGCGCCTTGAGTTTGACGAGCCTGGCACAAGATAGGGCTGCGTCCGATCAGTCGGCGGCACCAGCTCCGCCCGCTAAGGGCACGACGCTAATCGGTTGCCTGGCGGGCCCTGACGCGGATGATCACTACACGCTGGCCAATATGCAGCATCGCCTGGGAGTGGACGTGATAGGCGGCGAAGATCTGGCCAAAGCTTCAGGGGCAAAAGTGAAATTGACCGGGTCGTGGGAGGCGCTGGCCGGAGCCCCCACTAAGAAGGGCGACGAGTCGCGGCGCTTCAAAGCGAGCGAGGTCAGCGTGATGGAGGAGAAATGCCAGGCCCCCAGCCCAACGACACCAGTGAGCAAAAAGAAGCAGGCGCAGCAGAAGGCCGAGCAGAAGCCGTAGGTGGTTAGAACAATTTTCTGGAGTCGAGCAGGATGGTAACCGGGCCCTGATTCACCAGTTCGACTTCCATCATTTCCTGAAAGCGGCCGGTTTCGCAGCGCACTCCCAGTGCGCGTAGACGTTGCACGAATTCTTCGTACAGTTCCTTGGCGCGTTCCGGACGCGCAGCGGCATCGAACGACGGCCGCTTGCCCCGCCTTACATCCCCAAACAAAGTGAACTGCGAAACGGCGAGCACAGCGCCACCTGCATCCAACACGCTGCGGTTCATCTTGCCTTCCTCATCTTCAAAGACGCGCAGGCCGGCGATTTTGGCGGCGAGATAATCGGCGTCAGCCGCGGCGTCTTCCTCCGCCACTCCCAGCAGCACCAACAATCCGTGATCTATTTTCCCGGTGAATACTCCGTTGACCTTGACTGAGGCCCGGCTCACGCGTTGCACGACGGCGCGCATAGGAGGGTTGTATCACAATGGCTGGTGGGGGGCTCAAGAGGCTGCGGGCTGAAGCCCGCGGAGGGTCAAAAAATGAACCGTTTTGCGGCACAACTGAAAGTCGTGCCCTGATGCGAGGCTGTCAGAAGCGAGTTTTTCCGCAGGCTCTGAAGCCGTGTGCGGGAGAACCCTGTGTCGTCCCCCGCGGGACTCGGATTCGTTGCTCACTTTACCCGCCTTCGGCTGCGTGCTGGGCTATCATGCCCCCGCCCCCCGAGGGGCTGTTTCTTCGGCGGTCTGTTCCACCGTCGCAACACAAAATCAGTAGGCGGCTGCACGAAGAGAAGAGAGCGAACATCTATGCATTCGTCTGAGTGCTGGTAGCGTGGGAGCCGGCAGTCACCGCCTCGACGGCGTTCTGCATGTTGCGAAAGATGTTTTCCTCGCCGATGACGCTGAGTAACGATGCGCGTTCCAGGGTATCGCGGACCGGATCGCGAACTGCTGCGAGGACCAGACGGCGGCCGTGCCTTATGGAGCTGGCATGCAACTGGACCAGCGCTTCAACGGCGGTGATATCGACGAGGGGAACAGGCGCCAGGCTGACGATGATGGCTTTCAGGGGACCCGGCGCCTGACGGATCAGTTGCTTGGCGTGCTCGCGAATGCCCTCAGCATTAGCGAAGAACCAGATGCGATCGACACGCAGCATGAGAACTCCGGGAAATTGTTCGGCCTCGGGATGGCGCGCGATGTCAACGAACTCTCCCGTCGGCAAACGGCCGACAACCACAACTTGCGCCATAGAGAGAAAGCGCATTAAGGCGATCAAGCTGAGAATCACGGCCAGCACGAGGCCGTTCAGGATGTCGAAGGCAAGAACGCCGATGATGGCGGCAACGCTTTCGCGATACTCGAGGCGCGAAACCTTGCGGAAGTGCGACAGTGTTCGATAGTCGAGCAGGTGCCACACCGCATGAATGACAATAGCGGCGAGGACGGCTTCGGGAAGGTGATAGAACCATCCTGTCAGGAAGAGCAGCACAAGGATGACAGTCGCCGAGGCGGCGATCGAAGAGACCTCGGTTCTGGCGCCATTGCTGTCGTTGGCGGCGGTTCCCGAGGTGCCTCCACCCACCTGCATGCCGCGAAAGATACCGGAGACTATGTTGGCGAAGCCCAGGGCGCGCAGCTCCTGATTGGGATCGATATCGTAGCCGTTCTTGCCGGCAAAGGTCCGCGCTGCCCCCATCGACTCGGCGAACAACACCAGCACAAGTCCGACCGCGGCCGGGGCGGCCTGAAGCCAGTCGTTCCAAGTGAGCATGGGCAGTCCGGGATGGGGCAGTCCGGCGGGAATCGCGCCAACAATATCAACTCCGTGCTGGCGCAATTGCAAAATGCGCGAGGCTGCGATTCCGCCAACCAGGACGACCAGCGCCCCCGGCACCCTGGGCACATAACGATCGAACAAGAAGAGCACAAGCAGTGCTAATGCCCCGGTCAGGATGGTCCAGGAATTGCTATACGCGAGATGGGTCAGGGTGTGCCAGAGCTGCTTGTACGCGTGCCCACCGCCGTGCTCAATGCCAACTAACTTGGGAAGTTGCTTAATAATGATGGTCAGCGCGATGCCAAATACAAATCCTTTGAGCACCGGCTTGGAAATAAAGTCGGAGATAAAGCCGAGCCTAAAGACGCCTGCCACCAGGAAGAGGAGACCGAGCACGATGGCAACTGCCGAGGCCAGCACAACGAACTTCTGCGGATTACTTACGGCGAGCGGCGCCAGAGTTGCGGCGAGAATTGCCGAGGAAGCTGACGTGGGCGACACCACGAGCTGACGACTGGTGCCGAAAATCGCGTAGGCCAGCAGCCCGAAGGCGGTGGCGTAGAGCCCGGCTTGCGGCGGCAGGCCAGCGATTCCGGCATAGCCCATGGATTCGGGGACGAGCAGTCCGGCGAGCGCGATGCCGGCAATGACGTCGGTGCGAAGATTGGTCCGCGGGTATTGCGGCAACCACTCGGTGACGGGGAGCAGTTTCATCGACAGCGCCTTGAAGATTGCAGTATAGGCGATGGGGCGAGCGCGACATCGTCGAGAGTGACGCAAGGTCGTTTATCGGCATGAGTAAAGAGGCTGCTGAAAAAGTCCGTCGTGAGTGGCCCGCACGGGAGGCGAAAATAAACGACTTGGCGGCACGACTGAAAGTCGTGCCCTGATACGAGGCCGTCGGAAGCCAGTTTTCCAGCAACCTGTAAAGCCATGGCCTGATACAGGACGCGGCGCAGGCAAGTTTTTTTGCGACCAGTGAGGCTGTGCGCTTCCCAAACCCAGGCGAGGCCGGCATCTTCAGCAGACTGGTTAACCTAGTTTTCCTTTCGGGCGGCGATCTGAGTACAATTCACAAATTCTTGTTTTGGATTGTCGGGGGGACGCATGAGAACGAAAAGTGCGGCAGCGAGGCGATGGCCTCGACTGTCGTGGTATGCCATTCTGCTGGCGGGCTGCGCTTGCGCGGCGGCGCAACAACCCGCGAGCTTCTCCACGACGCATGCCGGGCACAACGAGTTCGTCATCAAGAATGCGATTTTGCTGACCACGACGCATGGGCGCATCGAGCACGGCAGCCTGTACGTGAAGGACGGAAAGATTGTGGCGTTCGGCGCCAACGTTTCGGCGCCAGCGACCGCGGCGGTGATCGATGCGGAGGGCAAGTACGTGACTCCCGGAATCATCGATCCACACTCGCACATGGCACTGGACGATGACGTTAATGAGGCAACCAATCCTGTGGTCCCGCAGATGATGATGAAAGACGCCTTCGATTACAACGACAAGGCGATCTACCGGGCGCTGGCGGGCGGCGTAACTTCGTCGCTGCTGCTGCATGGGTCGGCCGACATGATCGGCGGGCAGGCGGTGGTGATCAAGAACAAGTACGGGCTGGACCGCGACCAGATGCTGTTTCCGGGAGCGCCGCAGTCGATCAAGTTTGCCAGTGGCGAAAATCCCAAGCGGGTGTTTGGCGACAAGAAACAACTGCCCTCGACGCGCATGGGAAATTTCGAAGTGATGCGCGAGGCGTTCACCCAGGCGAAGGACTATCAGCGCAGCTGGGACGAGTACAACGAGAAGGTCAAGAAGGGCGACAAGACCGCGAGCGCTCCGAAGAAGGACCTGAAGCTGGAGGCGCTGGTGCAGGTGCTGCAGGGCAAGCTGCTGGTGCAGATCCACTGCTATCGCTCGGACGAGATGCTGACCGAGATTGCCATCGCCAACGAGTTTGGCTACAAGATTCGCGCCTTTCATCACGCGCTGGAGGCTTACAAGGTGCCGGATTTCCTGGCGAAGGAGAATATCGGGATTGCGACGTTTGCCGACTGGTGGGGCTACAAGTACGAAGCCTGGGACGCGATTCCGTGGAACGCGGTAATCGCGATGCGGCACGGGGTGAAAGTGGCCATCAAGAGCGACAGCAACGACTACATGCGACGGCTGAACCAGGAGGCGGCGTAAGACCATGCGCTACGGTGGCGCCACCGAAGACGAGGCGATGCAGATGCTGACGATCAATCCGGCGTGGATCATTGGAGTGGATGACAAGACGGGATCGATCGATGTGGGCAAAGATGCGGACCTGGTGTTGTGGAGCGGGTATCCGCTGTCGACTTACGGTATCCCGGACAAAGTGTGGATCGACGGGGATGTGTACTTCGATCGCGGGTTGCCGGGGCTGGGCATGCCGCAGTACCAGGAGGGACAGTGATGCGAAGCGCCGCTTTTCGCCTTTCGCTTGTCGTCTTCCGCTCTTCGCCTTTCGCTCTTAGCTTTTCGCTTTTCCTGATGTTGCTGGCTGGAACTGTGACGGCACAACAGAAAACAATTTCTACAGCAGAGTCTTCCGCCGCCGCGACTGATTCCAGCAAGCCGATCGCGATTACAGGCGGAAAACTGCTGACAATTACCCACGGCACGATCGAGAACGGCGTCATCGTCATTGGAAACGGCAAAATCATGGCGGTGGGCCCGGCGGCCTCGACACAGGTTCCGGCGGGGGCGCAGGTGATCGATGCGAAAGGCATGACGGTGTACCCCGGGCTGATCGATTCGGAAACGCATCTCGGGTTGACGGAAATCAGCGCCGACAAAATGACCAACGACCTGGTGGAGCCGAGCGACGAGATCATGCCGCACATGCACGTGGCGGATGCGTTCCACGCGGAGACGGCTCTGATCCCGGTGTCGCGGTACAACGGCGTAACCAATGCGATCGTCGCTCCGGAAAGCAAGGACACGCTTCCCGGCCAGGATTCGTTCATCCAGTTGGCGGGTGCGGACGCGTCGGAGATGCTGTTGATCCGCGACATCGCGATGCCCCTGAACTTCGACGGCTCGCAGCGGCGCAATGAATCGTTCGCTACGGCTCAGTATCCGCAGACGCGCATGGGCATGGCGGCGCAGATGCGACAGGCGTTCACCGACGCACAGGGCTACGCCACGAAGTGGGACGAGTACAACAAGAAGAAGTCGTCAGTGAAGTCGGGTGAGTCAGCTCCGCCGCCACCGGGCCGCGATCTGAGGCTGGAGGCGCTGCTTCCTTATCTGGAAGGCAAGAAGCCCGTGATCGTGAAGGCGGAGTCTCCGGGCGACGTGGAGACGGCTTACGCGCTGGCGCAGGAGTTCAAGCTGCGGGTGATCTTGAACGGGCTGACGCAGTCGCGGGGGATTTACGACAAGATTGCAGGATGGAAGCTGCCGGTGATTGTGGGCTCGATTTACGACGACCCGAAAGACTGGGAGCGTTACGACGCGGTGTACAAAATGCCGGGTGAATTGTCGAAGCGTGGTGTGAAGATCGCATTCGCCTCGTTCGATGCGCACCAGGTGCGCAACCTGCCCTACGCAGCGGGATTTTCGGTGGCGTTCGGGCTGCCGTATGACGAGGCCATGAAGGCCCTGACGCTGTATCCGGCGCAGATTTGGGGCGTCGATGACCAACTAGGATCGCTGGATGTGGGCAAGACGGCAAACGTGGTGGTGGCGACTGGCGATCCGCTGGAGGTGACGACGGCGGTGACGCATGTGTTCATCCAGGGGAAGGAAATCCCGCTGGTAAACCGGCAGACGGAGTTGCGAGACCGGTATCAGAACAAGCCGTGAGGTCTAACTGGCGTCAGGGGTCCGATACCTCATTTTGAATGTGGGCGTTGACGAAACGAAGTGAGGTCCGGTTCTGCGCCAACCGCTTTGGTCCGGCGCGTGGCGACCGCCGTGCCAGGGCGTTATTTGCTCCCGAAATAGCCTTGTAACTTGCGTTGACCATTGCAAAGTCCACCGTTTAGGATTAAGCGGGCATCTTATATCCCAGACCTCGGGAGGCTCGCTGCAACGCTGCGACCTCGAGAGCATTAGTCTTTCTTTACACGGATTCCCGCGAGCAAGTAGACTTACGAGTTTGCGTTGCGCCAGGTGCGCAACAGGAGAAGGAATCGATGGCATCGGTGGATGAACGGGTAAAGCAGATCATCGTGGAGCAGTTGGGCGTGGACGAAGCGGAAGTGACGCCCAAGGCTTCGTTTGTGGACGATCTCGGCGCCGACTCTCTGGACACGGTCGAGCTGGTAATGGCCTTTGAAGAGGCCTTCGACGTTGAAATTCCGGACGAGGAAGCGGAGAAGATCCGCACAGTGCAGGATGCGGTTTCCTACATCGAGTCGCATGCGAAGGCGAAATCGTAGCATGTCATAGCCACAGGGCGACGTGGTAGATAGTTCGCCAGAGGTCGCGGCGAAGCGAAGAGGAGAAGGCATACCCCATGGCATCCGTAGACGAACGGGTCAAACAAATTATCGTAGAACAACTGGGCGTGGATGAGGGCGAGGTGACGTCCAATGCGTCGTTTGTGGACGACCTCGGCGCCGACTCCCTGGACACGGTGGAACTGGTGATGGCCTTTGAAGAGGCCTTCGACATCGAAATTCCCGACGAGGAGGCGGAAAAGATCCGCACCGTCAAGGACGCAGTCGACTATATTAACGCCCACTCGAAAGGAAAGTAGCTTGACTCGTCGCGTTGTCGTTACGGGAGTCGGGCTGATTTGCGGGGTCGGCAATAATACGGAAGAGGTGTGGAAGGCGCTGCTGGCCGGCAAGAGTGGGGTCGAGCGCATCACCAGCTTCGACGCTTCGTTGTTCGCCTGCCAGATCGCAGCGGAAGTCAAGAATTTCGACCCGCTACAGTTCATCGAGAAGAAGGAAGCGCGCAAAATGGCGCGCTTTATTCATCTGGCGATTGCGGCAGCCGACGAGGCGCTGCAGTCGGCGAACTATAAAGTCGAGAGCGAAGAGATGGCCGAGCGCACCGGCGTGGACATCGGCTCGGGCATCGGCGGGTTCGACATCATCGAGCGCGAGCACAGCAACCTGCTCAACGGCGGCCCGCGCAAGATCTCTCCTTTTTTTATCCCTGCAGCCATCGTCAACCTGGCGGCCGGACAGGTCAGCATCCGGCATAACGCCAAGGGGCCGAACGAAGCTACCTGCACCGCCTGTACCACCAGTGCACATTCCATCGGCGATGCCGCCCGCATCATTAAGTATGGCGACGCCGATGTAATGATCGCCGGCGGTTCGGAAGCGGCAATCACGCCCATGGGTGTGGGCGGATTCGCGGCTATGCGCGCGCTTTCCACGCGCAATGACGATCCACACCATGCCAGCCGTCCCTGGGACAAGGACCGCGACGGCTTCGTCATCGGCGAGGGCGCCGGCATCCTGATTCTGGAGGAACTGGAGTACGCCAAAAAACGCGGCGCAAAGATTATTGCGGAGGTGTCGGGCTACGGGATGAGCGCCGACGCCAACCACATTACCCAGCCGGCGGAGAATGGCGAAGGGGGCTTCCGGGTGATGCGCAATGCCATGCGCGATGCCGGAATCAAGCCGGAGCAGGTCGGGTATGTCAACGCACACGGTACTTCGACGCCCTTGGGCGATGAGCTGGAGGCCATGGCGGTGAAACGCGCCTTCGGCGATCACGCATACAAGA
Organism: uncultured Acidobacteriaceae bacterium; assembly: GCA_963834815.1. GTDB lineage: Bacteria > Acidobacteriota > Terriglobia > Terriglobales > Acidobacteriaceae > DASRAA01. The sequence goes on from CAWIDA010000002.1 coordinate 34,104, forward strand.
TGGCGGTCAGTTCGACGAAGTCGATGACCGGACATTTGCTGGGCGGGGCCGGCGGGTTGGAGGCTGGCATCACGGTGCTGGCGCTGCGCGACCAGATTGTTCCGCCGACCATGAATCTCGATACTCCCGGCGAAGGCTGCGACCTCGACTTTGTGCCCAACACAGCACGCAAGGTCGAGATGGGGTATGCCATGTCGAATTCCTTCGGCTTCGGTGGCACGAACGGATGTCTTGTGTTTCGGCGGTGGACGGAGTAAAGTGCGCGCAGTGTTTCTGGTGAAAGCGGTGCGCGAACGCGCGCCGCTTTTTTTTCGCTAGGGAAACTCTGAGTAAGTCTGATCGCAGTCCCGCAGGGGCTGAAGCCCGGCATCCTATCCGGCGTTTACGGACGGCTTGAAGGCCGTTCCCTTCAAGACGTAGGCTTAATCAGAGTCTTCCTAGGAGGAGATAACCGCGTTATCTCTCCGAAGCCGCAGGAAACTCCCAGTCCTCCCGTAGCCGCCGCACGTAATCGTGAGCGTGCTCGTCAGCCCAGATCTCGCGGCCGGAGCCGAGCAATTCCAGCAAAGGGTCGGTCAGTTTTGAGTCTCGCGTGTTTCGGGTATCGGGCGACATCTTGAACTTCTCTGGCTAGTGTAACTAAAGATGCTCCTGTATCTAGTATGCGATGCCTTTACTTCTCTTTCGGTGGCTCCCAAAGCTCGATACGATTGCCTTCCGGATCGATGATCCAGGCGAATTTGCCGAAGTCGTATTCTTCGACCTTGGGTGCGACGGTGACGCCTTCCTCCCGCAGAGCCTTCAGCAATTCTTCCAGGTTGTCCACGCGGAAGTTCATCATGAAGGAGGCTGAGCCGGGTTCGAAGTATTTCGTATCCTGGGGAAAAATCGACCACATGGTAACGCCGGTCTGGTTGGGGTCGTCGGCGTCGCGCCAATGAAACATGGCGCCGGAGCCGTCGGGCTGGCGTTGAATGCCGAGGTGCTTCTCGTACCATTCGTACATGGTGTTCGGGTCCTGGGCCTTGAAGAAGAAGCCGCCGAGTCCGGTAACGCGTTTCATCGTGCCTCCTGTGATTTGGGGATTTTACATCCGGCGGGCGAAACTGACCTACAGGGGCCATGGTACTTGCACGCGTAAAGCGGCAGGTCTACCTTGATGGCAGGCAGTGGGGCAAGGAGCGATGTTCAGCCTGAGTTTTGTTCTTATCGTGGCGGGCCTGATGTTCGGCGGAGCCACAACCCTGATCGGTTTTGGCGGACTGCTGGGAGCGTGGTTTCATCGGTCTCTGGGATCGCCATTGCCTCTGCCCACCTTGCGGCACCCGGCGGAACGGCGCATGTACCTATGGGTAGGGGTACTCGGTTTCCTGTTGTGGGGGAGCGTGTTTCTGATTAGCTTGCGCGTGGCGCCGTAGCCGGCGATGCGCCTAATCGCCGTAGGTCACACCAGCTATCTTGACTTTGGGACACCAGCGGCAGAATTGGACACTCTTTTCTTCTTTCGGAATCAAACCGCCTAGCTCAAGTCGTGTCCAGCGGTGCATACCCAAGTAGCAAAACAAACTCTTGAAGTAGTTCGACTCGTGCTGTCTGTGGGGCCACAGCCTGGCGAGTGATTTCGCAGCAATTTCTGAATCATTCGGCAGCATACAGGTTCGCTTGACGGCCAGCGGGAGGCTTCCCCGCAAGATCATACATCTGCGCAATGTACTTTTCGGCGTCGAATTTCTTGCGCGCGGCGTCGCCTGACATCCAGCGAATGGTGCCGAAGATGGGGCGCTCAAACCATGGGCGGTCGAATTTGCCGCCCATTGCCCACGCCACGCCGGCATAGCCGTCGGGATCGCGGCCATCCAGAAAATATTTGTCATTGAGGTAGAGCGCGGTCTGCCAGGCGACCGCGGGTGAGGGGCTCCACTCCATGATTTTCTTCGCCCAATACATGCGCATGTAGTTGTGCATCCAGCCGGCGTGCAACATCTGAAGCTGCGCCGCGTTCCACAGTTCGTCGTGGGTCTGGGCAGACTCGAGCTGTTCGCGCGTGTAGAGAACGGGTCGAGGATCACGGGCATGGGCGGCCAAAGTCTTGTGCGCCCAGTCCGGCGCGCTCTCGATGGAGTCATAGACGGGATTGAAGTGCACGAAGTTGATAGCCAGCTCGCGCCAGGTCAGAAGCTGGTCGAGGAAGTCGTCTTTGGCGGACCGCGGAGCTTTCGCCTGCTGCACGGCGCGCATAACGGTGTGCGGACCGATGTGTCCAAAGTGCAGGTAGGGAGACAGGCGAGATGTGCCGTCGAGCTCAGGCTTGCCGTGGTTTTCGGGATAGTGGGCCAGTTTGCGTCGCACGAACTCGTCGAGCAGACGCAGCGCTTCGCTGGTGCCTCCGCGAAATGAATCGACTGGTTGCACGGAACGATCCAGGCGCTTCCAGCCTTCGGTGATGTCGATGGAGCCGTCGTCGGGAAGGGTTGCGAGCGAGCGCGGCGTTTGCCATTCGACTTTCGCACGAGGATTGCCGGGCAGGACGCTGAATTGTTCGAAGCGCTGTTGCAGCCGCGGTCGGATGATACGGGCGGCGTACTGCTCTTTCTCCAGCAGCTTCGAAGGGACGATGACGTCAGCGTCCACGGTCCACAGCGGCACGCTGAGCTTCCTGGCGGCCAGCTCACGCCAGTGGCGAGGCTCGCGCGAGGGGTTCTCGTCGCCAATCACAATCGACGCCTTTACTTCGTCGCAAAACTTCGACAGCGAATGCTGGGGATAACGGCGCAGGACGAATCCGACGCCGCGTTTGCGGGCGCGATTGGCGATATCAGGAATACCTTGGGCGAGAAAGGCGTAATGGCGCAGATTGGCGTTCGGGTAATACGGCACGGGAGCGAAGAAGATGACAGCGGGCTGGCGAAGCGCGTTGGCGACTTCAACGGCGAGGTCGAGCGCGGGATTGTCGAGCGCGCGCTGGGCGCGCTGCATCCAGTAGACGACGCAGCGACCGTTGGGGTCAGGCGAGCCCTGCCGGCGAACGGTGACGCGGGGATCGGAGGAGAGAGTATCGAGTGTAGGCATGGGTGACGTAAATCACGATAACTCGGCGGCCAGCACGGCGTCGGCGATGGCGGCGGCTTCGACGGCGGGCCTCACGTCGTGCACTCGGACGATATGCGCTCCCTGCAGAATGCTGGCCACCATGGCCGCTAAGGAGCCATATAATCGCTCGTTGGGTGGAGCGTTTTCGGCACCCGACCGTTTCCCCACCGTACGGCCGATGAACGACTTGCGCGAGGTGCCGGCCAGCAGGGGAAATCCCAGGCTGTGAAACCGGTCGAAGTGCGCCAGCAGAGGATAGTTCTGGTCGTAGTTCTTGCCAAAACCGAAGCCGGGATCGAGCACGATGCGCTCGCGCTCGACGCCGCCGGCGATGGCTTCTTGCGCGCGAGTTGCGAGATCGTGCGCCACCAGCGACAAGATGTCGGATTCGGGCGGCAAGTTGCGCCATTCCCCGGGCTGGCCGCGGGTGTGCATCAGCACGACGCCGCACTCTAGTTCGCCGCAGGTGTGCGCCATCGCTGCATCCCACTGGAACGCGCTCACGTCATTGACGATTTCCGCGCCCGCTTCAACGGCACGCCGGGCCACGCCGGGTTTGTAGGTATCGACAGAGACGACCGCATCAGGCCGTGCTTTGAGCACACCTTCGATTACCGGCAGCACACGCCGCAACTCCTCGCCTTCCGTCACAACAGGCCTGTCACCAACCTCATCGGGCAAGACGCGGGTACCCGGGCGCGTGGACTCGCCACCGATGTCGAGGATATCGGCGCCTTCCTCGAGCAACCGCAGCGCGTGAGCTACGGCTGCCTGCGGCTCGAAGAATCGACCGCCATCCGAGAACGAATCGGGCGTGACGTTGACGACACCCATGATGAGCGTGCGCGTGCCGAGGTCGAGGGCGCGTGAACGAAGCTGCCAGCGGTAAGGAGCACGCATCCAGCGATTGTAATTTGTGCGCCTCCCGGGTTGCGGCAGCCGGATGATCGCGCCGGCGACACCGGCAAGTGGTGCTAAAATTCAAGCGTAGCGTCGCAGTCTTATGTACCGGGTCCGCCATCTCGCTCACATCCTGCTGGTGCTGGTCCTGGCAACACATGCATTCGCCGCCGACAGCGCCAAGACACTTCACAAGAAATCCGAAGACAACAAGAAGCTCAGCCGCGCGATTGAACAGATCCTCAGCGAGCCTGATGTGGAGCGGGCCTACTGGGGAATCGACGTGGTTTCGCTGGATAGCGGCAAGCGCGTCTATCGCGCTGAATGAGGACAAGCTGTTCACTCCGGCTTCGAATACCAAGCTGTTTACCACCGCTGCAGTGTTTGGTTTGATCGGCCCCGACTATCACTTCAAGACCACGGTCGAGAGCCTGGGCACGGTGGACAAGTACGGCCGCCTGAATTCCGACCTGGTCGTCGTGGGACGCGGCGATCCTAACCTCTCCGGCCGCACGCTGCCGTACAACCTGCACACCGAGCGAAAGACGCCGTCCATCCAGGTGTTGATCGACCTGGCCGACCAACTGGTGCAGAAGGGCCTGAGGTACGTCGATGGCGATGTAGTGGCGGACGACTCGTACTATGTATTCGAGCGCTACGGCGAAGGCTGGTCGCAGGACGACCTGGTATGGGAGTGGGGCGCGCCGGTGTCGGCGCTCACCGTCAACGACAATGTCCTGTTCGTAAGCATTATGCCGGCGGACCGGCCGGGGGAGCGCGCGTTTCTCAACATCTCGCCCTATCCCGAGTACTACCGCATCGACAACCGGATCATGACTACGCCGCAAGGCACGGGGCCGCGCAAAATCTATATCAACCGCGAGCCCGGGTCGAACCAGATCACCTTCTGGGGCAACATGCCGCAGGACGATGCCGGGGCCGGAGAGTCGCTGGCGATCGAGGACCCGGCCGATTTCACGGCGAAGTTGTTTCGCACCTTGCTGGAGCAGCGGGGAGTGACGGTGTATGGGCGACCCCGCACCCGGCACACGGAATTGGCGTCGATGCAGACGTTCACAGTCACCACCCTGGCATCGGGCGGCGGAGGCGAGATGGCGGCACATCCCAGTCCATCGCCGCTGGTGTTGGCAAGCTACGAGTCGCAGCCGCTGGCCGACGATCTGCGAGTGATCAACAAGGTGAGCCAGAACCTGCACGCCGAGTTGATGCTGCGCCTGCTGGGTAAGGAAAAAGGCACGTCGGGCTCGATCCAGGGAGGGTTGGAAGTGCTGCGTGGTTTCCTGACCTCGGCTGGCATTAAACCCGACCAGTTCGCCTTCTACGACGGTTCGGGACTTTCGCGCGAGAACCTGGTGAGTCCTGAGGCAATCGTGACGCTGCTGCAATATGCTCAACGTACAGCCATGGGGCAAGCTGTATGAAGAAACGCTGCCGGTGTCAGGGGTGGACGGCTCGCTGAGCGATCGACTGAAGACACCACCGGCAAAGGGCGCGGTGCACGGCAAGACCGGCTCACTGACGCACGTCAATGCATTGTCGGGCTACGCAACGACGGTGAAGGGCGAGCGTGTAGCGTTTTCCATCCTGTGCAATAACCACAATCTGTCGAACAAGAAGGCGCTGGACACGATCGACCGCATCGTGGAGAACATCGTCACCGGCGGCACATAGGAGCAGGGCACCGCCGAAGACTCGATCCCGCCCAAGGGTTCTGCCTCAGTGCCAGCGTCCACCGTGGCCCCAACCGTAGCCACCGCGTCCCCATCCATAACCACCGCCGTAGTAGCCGATAAACGACACCGATGGATAGAATCCCCAACCGCCGCCCCAGTAGGGCCAAGCGGCATAGGGATAGGGGTACGCCGGCCCCGGCGGATACGCCGGAACCACCTGCCGTTGCTGGAGCTGCGGCCCGGCGCTGGCGTAGTCCTGCTGGTTTACCGGCAGGAATGCGATCTGGCTGCGCTGGGTGTTAACCACGATGGGCTCCTGCAGGCGGAAGGTCAACAGGGTTTCCGGAGGAAAGACCGTCGGTCTTCCCGGAGTGAGCAGCACACCGGCGATGCCCGCGGCAGCTCCGGCAGCCGCTCCAATGCCGGCACCGGTGCCGCCGTCAACCGCACCGCCAATCCCCGCGCCTAGCCCGGTTGTGGTGGCGATCGCAGCCGCGTCACGCCCCTTGGATGGACCAGCGGACGTTTGGACCAATTGCGACTGCACAGCCAGTTGATGTCCATCGACAACTGGGAGATCACTGAGCACGAGAGCCATGGCGGAGACACCCTTGACCCGTCCGGCTTTCTGCACGTCAACCACCCGCCCGACGGCGATTTGTCCGCGGCGGGCGACTACCCAGCCGTCGACAACGATGGGCTGTTCGAGAGTCGCGCTGAAGCCGTCGCCCGGCTGATTTACGTCGCTGGAGAGACTGCCCATCAGGCGGACTGTAACGAACGTCCCCGGAGGAATGGTCAGACTCGAAGGCACGACGACATATGGGGCCGGGGGCATGTTCTCAGCGGGCGCAGGAGGGGCGGCCGGAGCGGTCTCCTGCTCGGGCTCGGGAGTTGGCGCGTCCTGCGGCGCCTGCTGGGCGACGAGCGCAGAGGTAAGGGAAACGGCGACGACCAACGCCAGCGTAACGAACGCCCGGCGCGCGGCAGCTTGCAACACGAGATAGTGGTGACGCATGATGTGGGACTCCTACTAGCCGAAGTGGCGCGTCGCAGGCCCTGCGGCCTGCTGTTGCAATCTCACTGCTGTAAACCCGATGTAACGGAATTTGACGCGATTACGCGATGTTCCTGCCGCAATTTGTGGTTGGCCGGGCAGGTCACTCTTGCTGGTGGCGCTGGGGGATTGAGCAGACTAGCCACTACCGTGCTGCTTAGGGTCGCCGGGCAGCGCGGGCACGTCCGGTGGCTACTGCGCGTTCCGGCCCTGTACCGGTGGGAGGCTTCCGGTCACCCTCGACTAATTGTTTCAGCACCAGCGCGTGGTTCTGGTCCAGGCTCTTGGAGGCGAACAGCAGCGTGAGACCACGCCGCTTGTGCGCCAGGTCGTGAAGCTGCTCTAAGGCTGCGTGCGCCGCGTCAGTGGTAAGTTCGGCGAGATACCTCTCCCGGAATTTGCTCCATTGCACGGGATGGGCGTGATACCACTTCCGCAGTTCGTGCGAGGGCGCCAGTTCCTTCATCCAGGCGTCGAGAGCCGCGGCCTCTTTCGTCAAACCCCGCGGCCACAGGCGGTCAACGAGCACGCGTGTGCCGTCTTGCGGCGCGGGCTCGTCATACACGCGTTTCAGCCTGACCATCATGCGAGGTGTATTCTAACTCCGATGCAGTCTCGACGACGGCCGCAATGCGCGAGTTCGGCCGACTCCGCGGGGAAGGTTGGATTGATCCGCAAGCCGACGAGCCGCCGGCCAACGAGCCGATGTTTTCTGCTGGTCCTCATACTCATTGCGATAGCCACCTTGGCGGGCTGCGAAGCCGAGCCACGAAAGAGCGATGCCGAGTTGGGCCTGACTCCGCAACAGGCGCGAGGACGGCGGGTGTACGACGCGCACTGCGCCGAGTGTCATTACGCCTATAGTTCGCGCGATTTGCGCGGTCCCAGCATGCATGGGCTGTTCAAGAAGAAGTTCATGACAAGCGGTATCCCGGCCAATGACGAGCGCGTGATCGACATCATCGAGCTGGGACGGGCCAAGATGCCGGGCTTCCAGAACAAGCTTACGGTGGAGCAGATCGCCGACCTGATGGCGTACTTGCACACGCTGTAAAGCGCACGGTGCAACCACGCTGGGCCGCGCGGCATCGTACAATAGATTGACTCATCAATAGATTTACCCATGGCCAGCGCTCCCGAACTGATCCAGATCGATGTGCTCCCGCGCAAGCCGGCTCCCAAGCCAGAGTGGCTGAAGGCGCGCGCCCCCATGGGCGACAACTACCACGATCTGAAGACGCTGGCGCGCAAGCTCGACCTGCACACGGTGTGCGAGTCAGCCCATTGTCCCAACATCGGCGAGTGCTGGAACCATCGCACCGCGACCTTCATGTTGTTGGGCAACTTATGCACCCGGCGCTGCGGCTTTTGCGCCGTGCCCAAGGGACGCCCTGAGCCGATTGATTTTGATGAGCCGATGCGCGTGGCCGAGGCGGTGGAGAAGCTGGGGCTGAAGTTTGCCGTGGTCACCAGCGTCAACCGCGATGATGACAACATCGGCGGGGCGAAGGTGTTCGCCGATACGATCACCGAAATTCGCAGACGCATGCCCGACTGCCGGGTGGAAGTGCTGATCCCCGACTTTCAGGGACTGGAGGAGCCGCTGCGGATCGTGATGGACGCGAAGCCGAACATCCTCAACCACAACACTGAGACGGTGCCGCGGCTGTATCGCGTGGCCCGCTCAGGGGCGCGTTACGAGCGCACGCTGCGGTTGCTGGAACGGGCCAAGGAGATGAATCCGGCGATCCCCACCAAGACCGGGGTGATGGTTGGGTTGGGTGAGAGCACGGATGAGTTGCTGGCCGTCTTCCAGGATCTGGCGGCACGCAAGGTGGACATCCTGACGATTGGGCAATACCTGCGTCCCTCGAAAGACCACCTGCCGGTGGCGCGGCTGTACCCGCCCGACGAGTTCCGCATGCTGAAGGAAGAATCGTTGAAGATGGGATTCAAGCACGTGGAGTCGGGGCCGCTGGTGCGCTCCAGCTATCACGCCCACGAACAGGCGGACGCAGGCACCGGAGTGCGGGTCATATAGACGTTCCGCTGCCCTTCATAAGGGCGATCGTGGCGGACTTTCCTGTAACAAACAATTAATTTTCGCTTGCTGTCGAATTCCTGTCTCTCGGCGCGTCATAGTAAAGAACGAGAAATGGCCCGCAACCCGGGCCGAACCATCTCGATCTCGACTTCCCAGGAGGAAACTGTGGCCAACCCTTTTTGTCACGTCGAACTCAGCACCAATGATGTCAGCAAAGCCAAGCAGTTCTATAGCCAGCTTTTCGATTGGAAGCTGGACGACATGCCCATGCCGGAGGGCGCATACACCATGATCGGCGTCGGCGAAGGCACTGGCGGCGGAATGGCCAAGGCTCCCATGCCTGACATGCCTTCGGCGTGGATGCCTTACGTTTTGGTGGACGACATTAAGGCCTCCACCGCCAAAGCCAAGTCGCTGGGCGCGACAGTTGTGGTTGAGCCCATGGAGGTTATGGACGCCGGCTGGCTCAGCATCTTCGTGGATCCCACGGGCGCCAAGATCGGCTTGTGGAAGGCAAAGAGCCAAGCTAAACCGTAACGCAAACGTTCGAGCGATGATGTGCATGCGACACGAGGCACGGCAACGCGCCGTGCCCGGTTGCGTGCTGTGTGGTGAACAGCTACTCGCTGCGGCGTGTCGCTCGGATCAAGCCGGCGATCCGCTGCTCATGTTCATTGGCGAAGGAAATCCTTCATCGTGCGCAAAACCGAGTCTGGGGCTTGAACCTCCAGATCGACGTAGCCGTCGCGATATTCACGAGACATCACTACCGCCTTGGCATCCAGGGCAGACAGGGCCTTGCCTTCCGATTGCGGCACTCGCAGCCGCGCCTGGCGAACCGGGTCCTGTTCGACCAGCTCATCGATGTGCTGTAAGAGCCGGTCCATCCCAATGCCCTGGGCGGCCGATACGTGCACTACTCCGCGATCGTCGATCAGGCTCTCACGCTTGAGTTCGGGCAGCAGGTCCAGCTTGTTCATCACATAGAGGCGCGGCTTGTCCTGAGAATCCAGTTCGCGCAGCACTTCCTCGACCTGCGCCTGCTGCTCGTCGGCAGTGGGGCTGGTGACGTCGGCGACATGCAGCAGCAGGGTCGCCCGTTGCACTTCTTCCAGAGTTGCGCGGAAGGCGGAGACCAGGGTATGGGGCAGATTGCGGATAAATCCCACAGTGTCGGACAACAGCACCTCTCGCTTCGAGGGCAGCTTGATATGCCGCAATGTGGGATCAAGAGTGGCAAACATGCGTGGGCTCTCCAGCACGCCGGCCCGGGTAAGCGCGTTGAACAGCGTGGATTTTCCCGCGTTGGTGTAACCCACCAGCGCAATCACCGGGATGGGCACCGATTCGCGACGCTGGCGCTGCTGCCCGCGAATGCGGCGAACGTTCTCCAGTTGCTGCTTGACGTGACGGATGCGGCGATAGATCTTGCGGCGATCGGTTTCGAGCTGGGTCTCGCCGGGTCCGCGGGTGCCGATGCCGCCGCCCAGTTGTGACATCTCTGTGCCCCGGCCGGCAAGCCGGGGAAGCATGTATTCCAGCTGCGCCAGCTCCACCTGCATCTGACCTTCACGGGTGCGCGCGTGGCGGGCGAAGAGGTCGAGGATGAGTTGTGTCCGGTCAATGACGCGAACGTGAAGCTCGCGCTCCAGGTTGCGCTGCTGCGACGGAGTGAGCTCATGATCGAAGATGACCAGCTCAGGAGCGACCGAGGCGACTGCGCCCTGCAATTCCACAACCTTGCCGCTGCCGATGAGCGTCGCGGAATCGGGACGCTGGCGGCGCTGATGAATTTCCCCGGCGACGCTGGCTCCGGCGCTAACCGCCAGCTCCCGCAGCTCGGCCATGGACTCCTCGGCCCGGAAGGCGCCATGTTCGTGATCGGCGGCATGGATGTGGGCGCCCGCGACACTGCGGGCGGCACGAGCACTGGGCGGTACCCGGCCCGGAGGCTGCCGGCGCGGACGTGCCGCCGGCGATTCCTCGGAATCCGTATCCCTGGATTCGGAGGCACCCTGCCGATTCTCGCGCTCGGCCACGCTATGCGAAGTAAATTCAACCCCAACGAGGAAGACCCGTTCGGGCTCGCTCCTGCCGGTTTGCCAGGAGCGATCGTTCGATCTGGAATTTATCCCGCCCGCGTGAGAAATACGTTAACTCTCCGAAGTGGCTGCGGGGGCAGCCGGCGCCTCGGCGGAAGCTTTGGGCTCCGCGTGGCGCTCAACAGGATGTGGCGGACGCGACATGACCACCGTGGATATTGCGTGCTTAAAGATCAGCTGCTCCTGGTTATTGGTGTCCAATACCACCGAGTACTTATCGAAGGAGCGAATGCGGCCCGTCAGTTTGACTCCGCTCAGCAAATAGATGGTGATGACGGATTTGTCCTTGCGAGCCGTATTGAGAAACGAATCCTGAATGTTCTGTGCTGGCTTGTTTTCCATGGGTGGTCCTCCTTGCAACCGGCAAAAACAGCCCAGCCCCAGAGACCGTGGCCCCACAACGCTTTCCGGGTCTGTAAACAACAGGCCTCGGTATCCGAGGCAATCGCCGCGCAGTGCGCGAGGGTAGAGTCCAGCAGTTTTACGATAAGACTGTGCTGGCGCAATTTCAACTAAAACCCAAGAATTTCGCGGTGATGTAAAATTCGCCCCTACCGCCGTGGCCGGACGAAACCGCCGCTGAGGGACTAAAGTGTCCACAAAAGGGAGAAATTCATGACCGGAATGCTGGTTGCGATGTTCACGCCTCCGCAGATCGACTATCCGGGAGCGGGCCAAACCGTGCTAATCGCCCTGCGCTGGGTCCACTTTGTCGGCGGCATTACCTGGATTGGATTGCTCTACTTTTTCAACCTGGTGAATATTCCGTTCCAGCGCGAGCTCGACGCGAAGACCAGGCTCGCCGTGGTCCCCAACCTTATGCCCAAGGCGCTTTGGTGGTTCCGCTGGAGTTCGGTTGTGACGGTGCTGGCAGGCATCGCCTACTGGATGCACATCGTCACAAGCGACGTCAGGAACGCTGTTGCCGCGGGTCAGCAAGCCTCGAGTGGCGCCCTGATCGGCGGATTCTTTGTGATCTGGACGGTGGCTTTCGCGGTCGAGATGGGAGTACTGATGTCGCCGGTCGAGGGCTTGAAGAATGGGCCGATACTGGGCGTAATCATGGGCGTGGTGCTGCTGGCCGCTGCCTACGTGTTCTTAAGCATGAATCAGCATGGCTGGGAGAGCAATCGCGCACTGGCCATAGGCATTGGGGGAGGGCTGGGATGGTTCATGATGCTGAACGTCTGGGGCATCATCTGGCGCATGCAAAAGAAGATCATTCGTTGGACAGAGGCCGTGGCCCAAGGTGCAGAGATGCCGGCTGAGGCGGCAAAATTGGCCCGGCTGACCTTTCTGGCATCGCGGCTGAATTTCTGGCTGTCGTTTCCCATGCTGTTCTTCATGGCGGCCGCCAGCCATTACATTATTTTCGCTGCGAGCTAGTCCTAGCGGGCAAACCCTACCACAAATGCGGCCACGAAAATGATGAGTAGAAGGCCGCGCAGGCGCGTGCCCTCGGGAGAAGGCCCCTCGCCATCGAGCCGCGGGGGCACCCAGAACAAGGCCACCACAGCCAGAATCAGGGCGGGCACAAACAGGAACGCGATCAGCGCATAATGAGCGCCATCGAGATGTAGCAGCCGGCCCATCCGGGCTGGACCTGAGAGCACATCGCCCAGGAACCAGCAAAGAATTGCGCTGCCGGCTCCAGCGAGCGCACCGAGCCAGCGGAAGATGGGGGGAATCATCCCTTTTGCTCTATACGAGTTCATGAGTTATTGAGCAGTTTACCAGCCAGGGATGATGGCCCTGCATTACTGACGGACGCAAGTCGTTAACGTGATGCCGATTTAGCGGTAAACTGCGGGGATAGTACTTCTGCTTTGGAGGACATGGTGACTTCCGGCGAAGACTGGCTGGTGGTTGCTGGATTTACCTTGGCGGTCTCGGGACTCGCCATGCGCATCGTCATGAAGATGCGCTCCAGTGACGCGTATCCGGCCAACCTGGCAGCGAGGGGTGGACGCGAGTTGCTTCGCTCCTACCGCGCCACATTTCCGAAAAGCCGTTTGCCAATAGCGATGTGGATCGCATTAAGCGTGGGCCTGATCATGCTGATTGCCGGCCTTCTGCTGCAGCTCCGGTAGCGACGGCTTTAGCGCGGAGCAGCGGCCTTGGTGGTCGCGGCGCCCGATTTCGTCAGCCGCCATGGCTTGGGCTTGGGCATTCCTGGCGGCATGGTCATGGCGATCATCTTCAGCTCGGCGCTCTCGTTGTCCGGAGCCGTGAGCCGCATCATATAACGGTGGATCTCTGGTGTGTCCGGGTCTTTCAAAGTCAGCAGAAGCCCATCGGGATTGATCACCGCGTCGCTGACCGCTTCGTTTATCTGTTCCTCGCTCACAGACTTCAACTCGCCGTTGTCATTCAAGTCGATCTTTTGCGGGTGTAAGAGCGAGCCGCTGAGCTGTTCGCCGTGAAGGTCCAGCTTCAATAGCAGCCATACCTTGCCGTCAAACTTCGAAGTCCACACACCCGCATATCCGGCGAAAGGAGAAACTTTCTCCTTCTGTTGCGCCGTGGGTGCGGCGTTGGCAGGATGCGGCGGCGCCTGGCCCCAGGCGACGAGTCCGACGGAAATGACGGCTAGCAATACGGACACGCGCTTCACGCAGTCTCCTTTCAAACGACGAAACGAATTGTACTCTGGAAGTCCTGACAAATTTCGTGGCTGCAAATGGGGGAACGCAGGCGCGTTCCCCGGTGACGAACGGCGCGTGGTGCGGCCAGGGACAGGCCGCACCAGGGGAGGATACTACGGTTCCAGGATTGAGCCGAGGTTGCGGCGATCTCCCTTCAACACACGCGGCGGTGCTGCCTGGCGAACCCGCTCTTCCTGATGACAATTCCAGCAGAGCGGCACCATTTGATCGAGGGCGGAGGGCACATCGTCGAGATGCATGTGATGCAACTCGAACAGCTTCTGATGCTCATTGAGCAGCCCGAGGCGGCTGCGTCTCCAGTCGGCCGGTGTCAGCGGGCGATCGCAAATCGCGCAGCTCTTGCCCTGGTACCACTTGTGCAGCAGGCGTTCGAGATTTTCCGGAGAGGGATTGAGTTGGGCCAGACACTCCTGATCGCAGTCGCCTTTTTCAGGCCAGCGCGTGCATGATTGCAGGCGATCATGCTCGTTTCCACGCAGGGCGGTCTTGAAGGCAAACTTGTTGTCGACTTCCACGGTTACAGGCTCGTGGTTATCGGGACAGATGACGGTACGCCGGCCGCGATTGCGGAAGTACGCCTGCAAGCTGATGCCGACTGGAAGTGCCACCAGCAGCACCGCGCCGATGATGAAGAGGACGATGGGAAACGCTGCGTACATACAGTTACCTCCCGCCTGGAACCACGGGCTGACAGTTACTTTGTAGCGCGAGGGGCGACCAGAATGCAGTGATTGGAAGCACCGGCTCGCGTGACACGCGTGCGAAGTCGGAAATACGCGGCTTGGTTGGACGCAGCTCGGCTGGTTATAATCACCGCACTACCAAACCTACCTCACAGGTGAACATGTCTCCCAAACAGTTGGCGGACCCGCGCTGCGTGGCCTCGAAGCAATTGCGTCAATCATCGGTTGCCTGCTTTCGTATCGCTCTTGCGGTCATAGCTGTACTGATCGGCTCAATTGTGCCGGCGCGCGGCGATGCCGGAAGTAAGCCGAGGATGACCCTCGACGAGTTCTTCAACGCGGTGGATTTCAGCCGGGTAGCACTCTCGCCCGACGGGCACATGGTGGTCGTCGCCACCGAGCGGGCGGATTGGGAGAATCAGCGTTTCCGCCAGGACCTCTGGCTGTGGCGCGACAGTGACAATTTGCTGGTACCTCTGACCCAATCAGGACATGATTCCGACCCAAAGTGGTCTCCGGACGGAAAGTGGATCGCTTTCTTGTCAGACCGCGGCAACGATGACGAGAAGGAGGACAAAGATGCGGACGACAAGAAAGGCGTGGTGCACTTGTACCTGATCCCGGTCGGCGGCGGCGAGGCCTTTCCGGTCACGCGCGGCGCGGAAGATGTCCATTCGTTCGCATGGAGTCCCGATTCCAAGACCCTCTACTTCGCTACCCGCATCCCGTGGACCAAGACGCAGAAAGATGAGTACAAGGAGAAGTGGAAGGACGTGGTCCGCTACCGCGAAGGGGAACGCGGCGACGTGGTGTCGCGCATCTCGGTGGCTGATGCCTTGAAGCGACAGATCGAGATGGGTACGCAGGAGAGCAAAAAGAAGGACAAGAAGAAAAACAAAGACAAAGAAGAGGATGAGGAGACCGGCGAAACTCCGGGCGCGCAAGCCGTAGTGACGTCGCCTTATCGCGTCACCAGCATGGCGGTTTCGCCCGATAGCAGCCAGGTCGCTTACGCCACCGACAGCATCTCGCAGCGTTTTGAGGGGCTGAAAGAGGTTGAGCTCTACGTCGCTGACACCAGCAAGGCTGGTCCGCAAAACACGGCTCGGCAATTGACCAGGAACGAAGCGCTCGAAGGCGAGGTGCAGTGGTCGGCGGACGGCAAGAACCTGTTTTTCGAAGTCGAGGCGGGCTCGGTGGAGGGCGCATACGCCGATTTGCAGCCGCGGGTGTACTCCGTCAACGTCGCCAACGGCCAACCCACGCGCTGGGCGGCGAATTTCGAAGGATCCGTGACCCACTACGCGCTCGAGCATGGAGGCGCGCTGCTGGCTCCCGGAATGTTGAGTACCGCAACCGCGTTGTATCAGCAAGCCTCTCCGCAACAACCGTTCCGCAAGCTCGAAGGCTGGCCCGGCACCTATGCTCACGCGGTGACAGCGAGCAATTCGCCTCTTATTGCATTCACTTACTCGGAGGTGGACAAGCCCACCGAGGTGTACATCGCCGAAAGCGCCGATAAACTCGGCGCGGCGCGGCCGATCACTTCATTCAACAAGCTGTTTACCGAGCGCGACCTGCCCAAGGGCAAACCGTTCCGCTGGACCTCAGATGACGGCACGCCGGTCGAAGGCTACCTGCTCTATCCGCCGGGAAAGTTTGAAGCGAAAAATTTGCGGCTGTTCATGCTGATTCACGGCGGTCCCATGGATGCCGACGGCAACTACTTCGGCGCCGACTGGTACAACTGGGCCATGTACGCGGCCAGCCAGGGATGGCTGGTGTTCCGCCCCAACTACCGCGGCTCGGCGGGCTACGGCGACAAGTTTGCGCTGGCGATTGTGCCCAAGATCGTATCGGCTCCGGGCCGCGACATCCTGAGCGGAGTCGAGGCACTGGTGAAGGCCGGTATCGCCAATCCCCAGCAAATGACGATCGGCGGCTACAGCTACGGCGGCTACATGACCAATTGGCTGATCACGCAGACCACGGAATTCAAAGCGGCTGTCACCGGCGCCGGTGCGGTGGAGCATATCGGCAACTGGGGCAACGACGACACCACCTTTGACGACGCATTCTTCCTGGGCGGACTACCGTGGGAGGCGAAGGCACGTCAGAACTACATAGACGAAGCCGCCATCTTTCAGTTCGACAAGGTGAAGACCCCGACCCACGTGGTCGCGGGCGGCAGCGATATCCGGGTCGCTGTAGCGGAAGACTACCTGATGGAGCACGCCCTGCATGCGCTCGGGATTCCGAGTTCGCTATTGATCTTTCCCAACGAAGGTCACGATCTGGGCGAGAATCCGTGGCACGGCAAGATCAAGGTGCGCCAGGAAGCCGAGTGGCTCGAAAAATACTGCGCCTGCCCGGTGCACTAAGCCAATAGCCTCGCACGAATTCTAAGGTCATCTGCGGGGGGTGGCCCACATATCCCTTATTTTGGGACATGTGGGGCTTTCGCCAAAACGTGCTTGGTGTCCCAGAGCCTGTCCTGAGCGTGGTCGAAGGATTCGCTGTTCTTGTTTCGGACGCTAACCTGGGATTCGATATAGCCGCGGACCCGCCCGTAGTTACTTTCGTTTTTTCCACCTCTCGATTGTCCTTGCCTTGCAGCTTTGCCGCCGCTTACAACCGAGCAGTGGGCTAGGGATTTGTGTCTCTATCCGCATCCTGGCCTCGGCCAGACGACTGGAATTGGACTTCCGCTCTTTGACAACTTCCTATTTCAAAGGACGCTGAAACCAAACCTTCCTCCACACCCTTTCGCTAAGCTCTTTGCTTGTAGGAGTTTACGTGTAACTACCTTTGAATGGAGGAGCTTACATAGAAACGGTGCAATAAACCCTTTGTTTTCAGGAGCGATAGGGGGAGGGGGTACCCTAGGTCGGGCGGCGCCGCAGGCGAGACCTTCGATGCGTTCCCTTCCCGAAATCTCAAGGCGGATGGCCCATCCGAGCCGCCATTGCTCGGGTGGGGGAGTTTTTCAGCCGGCATCAAACGTTCGGGTCGGAGTAGGTCTAGGTCCGGGTCTTCTGCGAATGAGGAAGCAGAGGCCGGTGCGCTACTCTGAATCGTGATGGCCACAGCATCGGTACGGTGGCAGAGGATCGCGTTCTGGGCGGTGATCGCCGCGCTGCTTGCGTACCTGGCGGGTGCAGCCATGATTTACAGCTACGCACCGCACGCGATCTTCGTGCCCATGAAGGCCGTCACAGATACTCCGGCGAACTACGGGGCTCAAGTCCAGACAATACGCATACCCGTCGGGCACGGTGACGCAGAGCTTGCGGCGTGGTGGGTCTCTGCATCTCCGGAACTGGCACATCCGCAGCAGGTGAAGGCGCTGCTGTATCTGCACGGCAACTACGGCAATGTCGGCGACAATGCGGCGCACGCGGCACGACTCAGTCGCTACGGCCTTAATGTGCTGATTCCCGACTACCGCGGATTCGGCGACAGCTCCGGACCCTTCCCTTCCGAGAGCCGGGTGTACGAAGACGCGGAAACGGCTTGGCAGTGGCTACTGCGCGAGAAGCACTACGCCCCGGCGGAGATCGTCATCTACGGACATTCGCTGGGCGGTGCCATCGCGATTGAGTTGGCGTCGCGCCATCCCGATGCGGGCGGGCTGGTCGTGGAAAGTTCGTTCACCTCCGCGGTGGAGATGTCGCGGCTCAATACGAGGTTCCGCATCTTTCCGATGAACTGGCTGGTGACGGAGCGCTTCGACTCCGTCGACCGAGTCGAATCTCTTGGGATGCCGGTGCTGCTTATTCACGGCGGCGCCGACCACGTGGTGCCACTCTTGATGGCGCAGCAATTGTATGAACGGATGCCGGGGCCGAAGACACTGGTAGTGGTTCCCGCGGGCGGACACGCCAATTGCGCAACCATGGGCGGGGAGCAATATGCTGCGGCCGTGCAGAAGTTCGTCGAAGGGCTGCAGTAAGCGTTGGGCCCTCCGCGCGCACCCGGCTTGACATTCGCTGAGGCCGTGCACATACTTGCGCGGTTTGTGAGGAATTATCGTCGCGAGGGGTTATGAAAAAGGCCAAAGCAGCTGCGAAGAAGTCGAACGTTCGACTGAATATGAAGAATGCCAAGGCAATTGCGGGAACGTCGAGTATTCGACTGAATATGAAGCACACGGTCAGCAAGTCCGCCAAGCGGGCTAAACCAGCAAAGGCGACAAAGAGCGCGCGAGCGTTGCCGAAAAAAGCTGCGGCCAAGAAAACGGGCCCGGCAACGCCGGTTGCGGCTTCGGCGGTGAATGACGGCAAGCTCACCTTCAATCACGCGATGATTTACGCCAAGGATGTGAACCGCGCCCTGGGATTCTACCGCGACCTGATGGGATTCAAGCTGATCGAGGATTTCCGTTACGAAGGCACGCCGGTGTATGCGCGGCTGCGGGCCCCGGGCGGCGATGGAACCATCGCTTTGCATCAAGCCGGTCCGGGAGCGTCGCTGGCCAGCGAAGGAGTGCGGCTGTACTTCGAAGTTCGCGATCTCGACGACTTCTGCCGCAAGCTGATGCAAAAAGGTTTCTACATCACGCAAATGCCGCGCATGATGCCTTGGGGCTGGCGGCATGCTTACCTCAACGATCCCGATGGGCACGAGATCAGCCTGTATTGGGCGGGCGAGAACCGCATGAAGAAGAGCGTGATGCAGGCGGTGCGGGAAGTCGCGAAAGCGTAGAAAATTGACTGGTCCCAGGTTCGCGCCGCAAGCGACGGCGCGAACCTGGGCCACCAAACCGAACCCCCAGAGCGGGCACGAACCTGCTACACGAACGGATTTTCGTCCGCAGTAGGTCCATAGACCACCGGCACCGGAACATCCAGCAGGCGGAGATAAACCGACAGTTGCCCGCGATGGTGGTACCAGTGGTTCATCATGATCGACCGGAGTATGCCAATCCGCGGCTTGCTGAACAGCTCCTTGTCTCCACGCTTGAGGGTGAAGTTTCCCTGCGCCGCTTCGTCCGTCATTCCATTCAGGCGCTCCTCGACGTCGCGCACGCTGGCCTCGAACGCAGCGCGAATCTCCTGCACATCCTTGGGCTGCGGCGGCTGGAATTTGGCTTGCGAGACGTCGAAGCCATCGCCTTGCGCCAGAGCCGCCAGCGCGCCCGGCACCGTTGCGATGTGCAGCGCGAGCTGGCCCAGCGACATGGACTTGGGATGCGGCTTCCAAGTCAGTTTGTCGGCGGGTACTCTTTCCAGAATTCGCCGGGTGACGTCAGCTTCCTCGTGGAACTCGCCCAGCATCGGCTTAACCATCGTGTGCGCCTTAGCCCCTTCGCCAGAGCAGCACCCCGCGACCTCTCCGCCGGCGTACCGGTCATGATGCCGCACCCAAGCCATGGCATGCGGCACCATTCCTTCTTCATCGCGCCCCTTCGGCGTCATGTCAAGGAAGTTATACGCAGTCAGCAGAATGTCGAGTCCACGCGCATAGGTCGAGTAAGTATGAAATATCTCTCCCTGCTCGTCCTTGTAGAAGACACTGAGGCCAGGGCCTTCCTCCGACGTAAAATCCATCGTCCCGAAGTTGTAGGGACGCTTCCCTGCCTCGAGCTGGTCCTTCGAGAACGAAACCTTGTAGTCGAAGTTGAAGTCGCTTCCATTCGACGAGACCCATGGGAAGCGCCATGCCATGCGCTTCTTGAAGGTCTCGACTTCCGGAAGGGTTGCGCGCGAAACCGCGGCGAACGCCACATCCCGTTGCCCGAGGTGCACCCTCATTCCATCGAAGTTGTCGGCGATGAACGAACAGCTTGGGCAACCTTCCTTCCATCCCGGACCGAACATGAAGTGATACACAATCAGTTGGCTGCGTCCGTCGAACAGATCAGCCAGCTTTACTTTGCCGTTCGGGCCGTCGAATGCATACTGCTTCTCCACTTTCTCCCATGGCATCTCGCGGCGCTGGCGGCTCAACTCATCGCGTAGCCGGGTGAACTCCTTTTCCTTCGCCAGCAGTTTCTTCCGGGCCGCCAGCCAATCCGCCGGAGACACAGTTTTCGTGTTCAGTTTCTCGCTTGCTGCCGTAGCCATCGTCAATTCTCCTTTGTTCCGAGCTATTCGTTGTCTTACTGGCGCGGAATGCCTTCACCATCAAAGCGCTCGATCCGCCAGTCGAAATCGCGCCGCCTACGATCCATAATGCAGTTGCCAGACATGCCGGACACATATCCCACCCCTCACCGCGAAGCGGCTTCGGCCCGCTCGCGCACGTGCGCCAGAGTATGCGCCCAACCTGTACTGACCCCTTGCCGATGGTCTTCCTGGATGACCCCCAGCGCCTTGTGATGAAACTGGATGAGTGTGCCTCCATCCACTTCGCTCAGGCGGTACTGCAAGTTCGAAACCACGGCATAGGACATGAACAGCGGCCCGCTGATCTCCAGCAGGCTCGGCCGCCTGATCGCCTGCACGTGTCCCCAGAGATGCCCATTGTTGTCGCCCAGGTCGCGGAACCATCGCCCGCCCGGCCAAGGTTCGATCTTCATCGGCATGTCCACGCCATCGGGTCGGCTGTTACAGGGGCCGATCTGTTCCAGCAGCGCCGCAAACGTGTCCGCAAGGCTCGCCTGTACGTGAATTTCCTGGGTCACGATCAAGGTCAAACTCTCGATTCCCGAAATTGTCGGACTTATGCTCATACTTCCTCCTCGTGTGTCTTGTTCTCATCCGTGCTCTTCGTCTCAGCACGTTCCTTGATTCGGCTCAACTGATGCGCCCATAGACGTTCGAAGTACTTCGTCCATTCATGCAGCGGCCGGATGGCCTCGGCGTCGGTTCGGTACATCATGTGCCTGCCATTGCGGCGCGCCCGTACCAGTCCGACATCCCGCAGAACCCGCAAATGCTTCGAGACCGAAGGCTGTTCCAGTCTCATTACGGTAACGATCTCACCAACCGACAGTTCCTTGAGCGCCAAATGGATAAGGATCTCCCGCCGCCGCGGCTCGGCGACCGCGTTGAAGGCGTCTGAAGTTGTAGCCGCCCGTGCCATTGGGGAAGAATATATATTCCTATATAGGAATATGTCAAGTGGTTTTTAGGCTCAATTTCGCGATTCGGGACGTATGACCGCTGATACGGGATGAAGCGCCCGCCGCCAGAGATCTGCAGCAACGGAATGGCACGCAAATTAAGGCTAGTGATGGCAACGGGCTGCATATAATTAATGTGTGGCGTTTACGATTCTCGGAAGGTGACCCAAGATGAGCCACAGCGTCTCTCGTCGAAAATTCCTCGCTACGTCCTTTGGTGCCGCCGCTGGCAGTGCCTTGTTCCCCCGCCGCAGCCTGGGCAGTGCGTCCGCATTTCTCGAGCAAGTGGCGTCAGCCAACCCGTCGGGCTCGCCTGCCACTACGATTCAGGCGACGACGAGAACGTTGGATATCAACGGCAAAGCCGCGAAAGTACTGGGGCTGTTACAGCCGGATGGTACGCAGGGTATGAACGCCGTAGTGGGCCGCGATTTCCGCGTCACCCTGGACAACAAACTAACGGTGCCGACGGCAATCCACTGGCACGGTCTGCATCCGCCGAACAATGAGGACGGTGTCCCGGGCGTCACGCAACTGCCGCTGACTCCGAATTCCAGCGACTTCTACAATTTTCCTGTTCAGCCCGCGGGCACACACTGGATGCATTCGCACCAGGGATTGCAGGAGGCTTTCCTGCTTGCGGCACCGATGATCGTGCACGACCCGGCTGATGAAAAGCGTAGCGAACAGGAAATCGTTGTGATGCTGTCAGACTTCAGCTTCATTCCTCCCAGGGAGGTCTTCGCCAATCTGCGGAAGCAATCGAAGGGCAGCATGGGCAGTGCCGCAGGTCAGCCCGCAACCATGCCGGTAGCAAAGACCGCTATAAAGATGCCGGATAAGCCTGACGCAAATGACGTCAACTACGACGCCTATCTGGCGAATGACCGCACGCTGAATGATCCGGAGATAGTTAAGGTCGAAAAGGGCGGACGCGTGCGCCTGCGAATTATCAATGGCGGTAGTGGCACAAACTTTTTCATCGATCTTGGATCTCTAACTGGAGAACTCATTGCTACGGATGGATTGCCGGTGAAACCAATTCGGGGCAGCCGCTTTCCGGTGGCGATCGCACAGCGCATTGATTTGAGAGTTCAAATTCCGCCACAAGGGGGAGCCTTCCCGATCTTGGCCCTGCGAGAGCTTGCCACCGAGCAGACTGGAATCATCCTGGCAACTGCTGGTGCGGCTGTCCAAAAGCTTCCGGAGAAGGGTGCCTCTCCGACCGGTCTGCTTACGTTGCAACAAGAACGCGAACTGGTAGCGGTCGATCCTCTAAAGCCGACGAGCTGCCGATCAGGTAAGCGTCCTGCGCTTAGGGGGAAACATGAGCGCTTACGACTGGCTTATCAATGGACACGCCTTTGATGTAGCCAATCCGGCGAGCGAGAAAGGCAGCGGTGCGGGTGAAGCAGGGCCAGCGCGTAGCGCTTCAATTCGTGAATGAAACGCCCATGGCTCATCCCATGCATCTTCACGGGCACTCCTTCCAAGTAGTTGCGATCAACGACCAGCGATTCAGCGGAGCCATGAGAGACACCGTGTTGGTGCCGGGCAAGACCAGCGTTACGGTGGAATTCGATGCCAACAATCCAGGACTGTGGTACGTCCACTGTCACGTCCTATGGCACCTGGTGTCGCAGGCATTCAGGCAGCGGTTACGTTTTGAGACTGGGCCGGGCGATCGCTGCCGGCTTGCGATCAATGGGCGCAGGCAGGGGGGCGAAAACCGCTGGGAGAAAAGCGTGATGCAGCGGTTCGGGAAGTGGCGAAGGGGTAGATGCTTCGCACGACCTATCTGCCAGATTGACGTGGTTGGACACGGAAATTTTTCTTGCATTTTTCGTGTGCAAACGCTGAAAACAAAGGGGTTGTCAGTTCGATTCCGTGCAAATATTTGATTCCACTGGACTTACGGGTATCCATATCCAAACAAATGACTTGGCGTTCGCCTTTTGACCGGCGATTTTTGGAGATTGCCCGCCCGGCATAAGCTCCTCCCGTGACGCATTTGGTCCACTTGGGATCGGCTTGGTTTTCAAAGAACTCTATGCCCAGCTGCTCAGCGGCTTGGATCGTGTTGGCGGTTGCGACCAATCAGGCGCTCGACGCCACTCTCAGCTATAACGCATCAAGCCGAGTGGAGTCATGAAGAATCTTGCTGTCAACATGACGAAAGTAACCAAGTTGTCGCGAAATGGAAAAGGACCTCGGGCTCACGTCGCTCGTGGAAGAGTGCCGTCGGTTAAAAACCGACTCCAGATTCATAAAACCAGCCGATCAATGCACCGCTGAAGCAGTGCTCCACCCAATAACCCTCACCGAAGGTTTCACGAAAGCGCGTTCGGGCTCCTGACCGTCGCGCACCTTGGCAAGAAAGATGTCGCGGTTGATCTTGTCGTGGAGCAACTGCCGCAACTGCGGGTTCTCCGCAATCTGCTCCGCCGTGTAGCCGTAACGCTTGGCGTACCGGGCAATCACATCGTCGAGAGAGAATGAGGTTCGCTATTCTCCGGCCCGTTGCCATCGGTTGCGCCACAAAGGATGTGACGGGAAATCCAGACCCCAAGCACATTTCAACTTCGTTCGTAGAGCGTCAGAACTGGACGGTTCGCACAAATATGCGGCGCTATACCCGCTTGTCGAATGGCTTTTCGCGCAAGCTGGAGAATCACGCGGCTGCAGTCGCGCTCAATTATTTCGCCTACAACTTTATCAAAATTCATCGTACACTTCGCATGACTCCGGCGATGGCCGCTGGCGTCACAGATCGGCTGTGGGACGTGGCCGACTTGGTTGCTCTCCGGGAGTCTTACGAGCAGCGGAGGGCGGAAAGAACGGCGGCGTAAATGGGAGAGGGCAGAATGAAATGGGATTATCGTATCGAAGAAATTAGGTTCGGGATTGGCCCTATGACCGATGTTGAAGCACTGCTCAACAAGGTGGGTGCCGAGGGATGGGAGGCGGTTTCGGCATTGCCTCTCACCGTTAACTCTCCCGGCGCGGTCTACCTTCTCTTCAAAAGGGAAAAATCAAAGTAGCCCACTACCGGAAGTTCTATCGACTATGATTCAGCGTTTCGTTCGCACTGCGGATCTCGACAAGGTCTATGCTGCCGCAGGAAAGGTTCTCGCCGCCGCCAATGTGAACAACATGAAGTTGGAGGCGTTCAAGTACTACTATGCTCCAGCCGGAGCGCTGGGAGTCGCAGGCATTTGTGCCAAGCCGACACCGGAAATCTTGAAGATCCAGGCGGATATTATCGCCGCCGTGAAGCCGTTCACGGTGGAAACTGGCCCTATCGGCGCGTTCACCGCACCGCACGACGATCCGGCCAGTGACGCGGCCTTGATTCAATACGTTTCGACGTTTGTGCCGAAGATGTCGGGCGGGAACTACAATCCGCACGTCAGTACCGGCGTCGCGCCGCGAGAATACCTCGACAAGATGCTGGTCGAACCGTTTGAATCGTTCACCTTCTCACCGGCGGGCGCGGCCGTCTATCAGCTTGGCCCATTCGGTACTGCGGCCAAGAAACTCAAAGAATGGGATTTGAAGCCTTGAGCGCAGACGTTGTGTTCTTGCTAATTGTTCAGATACTGGGCGATCTATCCCCATCTCACTCGTAATGGCCAGTACGAGCCGGTCTCTGGCGGTTGCTCGCTACAAAGAACCTATCTTCGCAGCTTCGCTCGCCCCTCAACACAGTCCCTTTCGACCGTCCAACAGCTCCTGCATGAATGTCTCATACGCTTGCGACTTGGCTGCATAATCAGCCGCGACTTCCGGATCGCGTGGAACGTGCGCCATCGCCTGCGCACAGGCCCGACGGCACTCATCCGCCTTCAACTCGCAGAGTTTCTCGAGCACCGCCCTCAGGTGGCCGAAGCTTTCCTTGAACTCTTGCAGAACGTGACGGTCGAGGTCGGAGAATCCGTCCATCATGCGCCGCCCCCTGCCGCCGCAGGCTTTTGCTGGCTCGCGTCCGGCTGCTCGGCCGCAGACAGCAAGTTGCTGGCGTGGTCCGCCGCCTGCGACAGCTTGCCCACCGCGTTGATCGTCGCGTCGTGTTTCAACTCTTCACTCGGCTGTAAGCCCAGCATCGGAAGAATCTGGTTCTGCACGTCCTCCGGCAATTTGTCGAACGGCATCGAGAGCGAGATATTCACCTTCGCCGGCGGCGGGCCATGCGGCGGCTCCGGCGGGAGGATGTACAGGCTGCTAAAAAAGTCGCCAAAGAAGATTCCTCGCGGACTGAAGTCCGCTCGGAATGACAAAAATAACGGTCTTGTGCGGCACAGCTAAAGCTGTGCCCTTTCAAAGCGTGGACCATAGCAAGTTTGTCGGGAGTCTTGTTGGCTGTCGGGGTCGCCGATACCGCGAATCGTGCTCAGGTGGAAGCGCACCACCTTGCGAATATCGATCGCTTGCGGCGCGAGCGTGTGCCGTCCCCGGGGGACTTGGCTCCTTACAACGATCTTTCCCAGCGTTTAAACGCTGGGCTTTCTTTTGTCGTCCCGCAAAGCGGGACTGGTGCGCGGCAAGTTCGACCTCGCCAGCCTCTATAATGGATGTGTTAGCTGCTGGGCCGGACGGTCGCTGCCGGTCTGCGAACGATGGGCGTATGCCCAGGCTGCGCAGGTTGGGAGAGGAAAGTCCGAACTCCACAGAGCGGTGTGCCGGATAACGTCCGGGGGGCGGCCTTCAAGGGCCGTCTACGGAAAGTGCCACAGAAAATATACCGCCCCGCCCAACTGCTTCCAGAGGTCCGAGTGGTTCCTCGGGTTCCCACAATTGCCAAAGACAGGCAATTATGGGCCACCAGGGGGTGATGAATCCCACCCTTTCCCAAAAGAAGGGAAAGGATGGGGCACCCACGGGTCCTGGGACTCCCAGGTTATCGCCCAAAAAGGGGCGCGAGCCTGGGGCACCCGTGGAAATGGATGTCTGGGCGGAGTTGGGCGGGGTAAGGGTGAAAAGGTGCGGTAAGAGCGCACCGCGCCGTCAGTAATGACGGTGGCAGGGAAAACCCCACACGGAGCAAGACCAAATAGGGGAGGACGGCCCTTGGGGGCCGGCGTGCCGGCTCGGCGCGTCACAACTTCCGGGTAGGTCGCTGGAGCCGTGCAGCAATGTACGGCCTAGAGGAATGACCGTCATGCCGCTCTTTGTCTTTGCTGCTTCCCAGGTTATCGCCCAAAAGCGGGGCGCGAACCTGGGGCACCCAAGCGAGGAGAAGGAGCGGCATACAGAATTCGGCTTACAGGCCTGGCAGCTACGATATTTTGCAAAGGGTCCTTCGACTACGCTCAGGATTTCGGCAGCGGGCTCGAACGCCCGCTAAACGCCTCAACTTACAGGCCTGGCAGCTACGATATTTGCAAAGGGTCCTTCGACTACGCTCAGGATTTCGGCAGCGGGCTCGAACGCCCGCTAAACGCCTCAACTTACAGGCCTGGCAGCTACGATATTTGCAAAGGGTCCTTCGACTACGCTCAGGATTTCGGCAGCGGGCTCGAACGCCCGCTAAACGCCTCAACTTACAGGCCTGGCAGCTACGATATTTGCAAAGGGTCCTTCGACTACGCTCAGGATTTCGGCAGCGGGCTCGAACGCCCGCTAAACGCCTCAACTTACAGGCCTGGCAGCTACGATATTTGCAAAGGGTCCTTCGACTACGCTCAGGATTTCGGCAGCGGGCTCGAACGCCCGCTAAACGCCTCAACTTACAGGCCTGGCAGCTACGATATTTTCAAAGGGTCCTTCGGCTCCGCTCAGGATTTCGCCAGCGGGCTCGCACGCCCGCTAAACGCCTCAACTTACAGGCCTGGCAGCTACGATATTTGCAAAGGGTCCTTCGACTACGCTCAGGATTTCGGCAGCGGGCTCGAACCCCGCTAAACGCCTCAACTTACAGGCCTGGCAGCTACGATATTTTCATAAGGGTCCTTCGACTCCGCTCAGGATTTCGCAGCGGGCTCGAACGCCGGCTAAACGGCTCAATTTACAGGCCCAGCAGCTATCTCTACTTACGAAAACCATCCTATGTGGATGGCGGCGGGCGTCCTGATGATTTTTATCCTCTCGTCGGTGCTGAATGCGTGGGTGCTGCCAGTAGAAATCCTGCGGTAAAGTTCACTTCCGCCTGCTTGAATTTTCCATAAAACTGCATATGAAATCCCGCACCACCTGGCCTTTCGGTGTATTATTCTCGGCACAAATTGGCGATCACTTCTCACGGAGGTGCTTATGCTGTCTCTACCATCGTCGCGTGGTGTTCTTCTGGCAGCTGCTGTACTGGCTGTCTCCCTTTGTGCCGCCCCCTACTCCAGAGCTGACATTGTGCAGTCCTCGGCCAGCCTGCCTCCCGCCACAGGAAGCTACACAGCGGGAACCATATGTGTGCAACTGGGTGTGATGAGTGGAGGGGTATGCGTAGTAGGACCGAGTCTGCACGGCTTCACCGGCACGACCTCAACATTCGGCAATTCGGGGCAGTCTATTGACTCGTCCATCAGCTTCGGCGCCGACATTTACACCAACAACAACGGAGTGCCAGGAACGTTCCTGGGGCGTTTTTCGGCAAGCGGACCGATCGGCATCCTGTACGCCGGCCGGGCGAGCGACGAACAGACCGGGACATTTACCTCGAGCCTGACGGAACTCGATCTGACCGGAGGGTTCAGTGGCCATACCCTTGAGGTCATACTCGGTCCGCAGACAAGCTCCGGACCTACTACTGTCATGCCGTCGGGCAGCGAATTCGTGGTGAGCAGCTTTTTCGACGTGTTCGCCGAACTCTCCGTTGATGGCGGACAGTTTGTTGCGGGTCCGCAACGGACGTTTGTTCTGACCCCGGAGCCAGGAAGCGCGTCATTGCTGATCCTCGGCTTGGTGGGCGTAGCAGGCGAGTTGCGGCGCAGGGCGCGCGCTATCGTCTCGCGTTAAGAGCGGCCTCAGCCGGTTCGAAGCGGAACTCGCATGTCTGAGGATCATCGCGCCATCAATTGCTGCGCGATGCGTCGAGGATTGTCTGCCTTGTGCGCAGCCCGAGTTGGCAGCCCGCCTGCGACCTTAAACGTCCCGCGAAACAGCAGCGCATCTTCGCAATGGCCAGAGAGCGGATAAACAAATAAGCTAGTGCACTCGCTACACGATGTCCTTTCGGCTCGCTCCAGGGTTGACGACGTGTGGTATACCACGTCGAAGGAATGGAGGTTCCATCATGAAGCTCAGGGTTGCCATAGTGCGGCTGGTGGCAGTGGTGATGGTTTTGGGGACGGCGGGTGCGCTGGGAGAGGGCACATCGTCGTCTCCCGCAAAAGAGGTGCGGGACAACTTTGTCGATGTGGACCGCAAGATTCTTGCGATGGCGAAGGACTGGCCGGCCGACAAGTACGACTACAAGCTGCGTCCGGAGATGCGGTCCTTTGGCGAGGTCATGGTGCACTTGGTGTCAGGCAATGTGTACGCGGCCAAGGTGGGGCGGGGCGAGAAGGCGAAGTGGGATGAGCTTGATGCCAAGAACTATCCCGACAAGGCGGCGGTGGTGGCACTGCTGGAGAAGTCGTTTGCCGACTCGGAAGCGGTGTTGAAGAGCTGGCCGGATGCGCAGTTCGGCAAGACCGTGGAACCGTGGCTCGACGTCATGGAGCACAACGGCGAACACTACGGTCTGCTGGTGGCGTATTACCGCTCCAATGGCATGGTGCCTCCGGAGTCGCGGCCGAAGAAGTAGTCCTCGCTGACACCGGGTGGCGTCGGGACGACCAATAGGAACGCCTATTCGTAGCGCAGGGCCTCGATGGGCTGCAGGCGCGAGGCCTTGAGGGCCGGCCAGAAGCCGCTGGTGATTCCCACGAGCGACAAAACGATGAACGACACCAGCATCACATTGAGTGAGGCCTGTAGGAAGATATCGCCCTGATGGTTGGCAGTCTTGTAGAACTCGCTGTAGAGAGGTAACGGCGGGATTACTGCGGTCAGCAGCCACGAGGCAGCCACACCCAGTACTCCGCCGATGAAGGTGAGCACCAACGCCTCGATAAGAAACTGCACCAGGATGTGACGGCGGCGCGCACCAATGGCCTTTAACAAGCCAATCTCTTTGGTGCGCTCGGTCACGCTAACCAGCATGATGTTCATCACGCCGACTCCGCCGACGCCGAGGGTTAGGGCGCCGATGATGCCGAGCAATGCGTCGAGGCCGATGGTGAAGGCCCGTAACATCTGACCGCTCTCGACAGTGTCCCACTCGGGCGTGGCCTTATTGTCCTTGGGATCGAAATGGTGGCGGCGGCCGATCACATTGCGCGCAGCCAGCAAAGCTGCGCTGTGCAACTCGGCGGCCACCGGCTGGAAGACGATCATCTGCGGGTCTTTGGCGTTGGTCAGCTCGTTGAAAACTTCATAGGGTATGAAGGCCTGTTCGTTGTCGGGACCTTCGTACATGGAGTCCTGGATCTTGATGTCCATGACGCCGACCACTTCGAAGGCGCGGCCCTTGACCAGGACCGACTGGCCCACGGCGGGTGCACCCTGAAAGATGCGTTTCGCGGCGCTGTGGCCCAATACAACCACGGGTTTGTGGCTGGTGAACTCGCCTTCCTCGATGTTTCGGCCCTCCGAAGCAAAGATCTTGCGCATGGCAGCGTAGTTGTACTCAACGCCGCGGGTCTGAATGGAGACTACGCGCGTGCCGTATTTGAATCCGAAGTCGGTAACCGATTCGGCGCTGACGGCGCGGATGATGGGGATTTCCGTGCGAATGGCCTCGACGTCTTCGTATTCGTAATGGATCTTGCGGCCCGCGCGCTGCCCTCCCGCCTGCATGCTGGTTTGGCCAGGCCAGATCACGATGACGTTGTTGCCCATGTTGCCGACGGCTTGCATGATGCCGCCGCCCAGTCCCTCGCCGAATGCGAGCAGCAAAACCAGCGACACGACTCCCCAACTGATGCCGAGCATGGTCAGCACAGAGCGCATGCGGTTGCGCCGCAATGCCGTCCAACTTTGCTGAATCAGTTCCGTGAGATACACGCTCCACCTCGGTTCATTCGTAACGCAGGCATTCGATCGGGTCCATGTCGGCTGCCCGTTGCGCGGGATACATGCCGGCGCTAATGGTAATGAGAGAAAGCGTCAACAACGAGCCCACGATTGCGATGCTCGAGACAATCGGCTTGGGAACGAAATCGGGCAGCGGGGCGCCGGCCAGCAGAAGACAAATGCCTACCCCGAGGGCATAACCAAGCGCTCCGCTCAGAACCGTCAAGGCAACGGACTCGCTAAAGAACTGTTTGAGTATGTCGGCCTTGGTGGCACCGATTGCCTTGAGAACGCCAATCTCGCGGGTGCGCTCGGTGACCGCTACTAGCATGATGTTCATCACGCCGATGCCGCCCAGGCAGAGGGTGGTAACAGCTACGCATCCAAAGAAGATAGTGATGACGGTAAAGATACGCGTCAGGACCTTCGCGAATTGCATGGTGTCCCAGATGAAGAGCGCGTCTTTGTCGGTCTCCTCGAAGTGGTGCATGCGGCCAAGTGTGCGACGTACCTGCAGGACGGCCTCGTCATGCAGTTCGGGATCGGCGACCTCCAAAACAATGTCGGAAAGGTAGCCCTTGTTGATGATTTCGCCCTTGGCCGGTGGAGGAGGAAAATCACGCGACATGGCCGAGTAAGGGACATAGATCTTGTCGTTGTCAGGCCCGCTGTAATTGGAGTTTTGCTTCTTCTCGACCAGCACTGCGATTACGGTATAGGGGTAGCGGGCAATGTTTACCGTAGCTCCGACCGCGGGCTGGCCGGGAAATAGCTGGCGCGCGGCGTTCGAGCCGAGAATCACAACCCGGCGCGCTTCGGCCTCGTCTTCGTCGGTCATCAGGCGGCCTTCCGAGACGACCAGGGAACGGAAATCCTGGTAAGCGGGCCATACTCCAGAGACCTGCCGGGCGGCGGAGTTGAATTGACTGGTTTCGGTGACGGTGCGCTGCAGCTCGGGGCTTACGGCCTTGACGAAGTACGCCTCCTTCTTGATCAACCGTGCGTCGTCAATGCTAAGTGTGATCTGACGGCCGGCAGCGAGACCTCCAACCTGGGAGCTGGTACGTCCGCCCCAGATAATCACCAGGTCTTTGCCCAGTGTTTCCATCCTTTTCTTCTGGTCCTTGCTAAAGCCAAGGCCAAGGCCGACGAGCAGGATGACCGATGCGATGCCCCAGATTATCCCGAACATGGTCAGGAAGCTGCGCATCTTATGCGCGCGTAAGGTCGCTAACGTCTGTCTCAATACGTCGAATAAGTTCATATAAAAGGTCCCGACAGCTCTCGCAATGCAGCCCTAAACACTTTGGGCCTTCATGATTTAGATACGGAAATCATGACCGGGAGGTTCCGGTTTCCTTGTCCCCAGGGCTCATTCGCCCCAAAGGCGGGCTAGGCGGTGGGTAATTGGCAGATGAAATCTCGCCCTAGACAATTGTCCGCTTTTCATGGCAGGAAAAAACAACTTAGCGATGGATTCTCTGCGAGTGACCGGAGGCCACGGGGCGACGTGTTCGACGCCAGGAAGGGCGAAATTAGCTCGAGGGGCGGAATTTCAACTGCAAATTCGCAACTTGGTGATACATTTTATGACGTTTGTCCGGCCCTATCCGTGATTCCCAGATTGGTACAAAAGTGCTCACTGCTTTCAACCTCCACCGTGCAGGTCGATCGTCATACTTAGCCCTGGCCCATCCAACGCCAGAGAACTCCCGAGGACTTCCATGCGTCACGCTCTTCTGATGAAGACTACTTTCCTGGTCGTGCTAAGTTTGGCGATTGCTGCTCCGGTGTGGGCGCAATGGACCACGCCAACCATCGACGGTTCGATCGGAACTGGCGAGTATGGAACCAACAATCAGCTGAACAACGCTGGCAACACCGGACAGACCTGGTACATGACTTGGGACGCCAGCAACCTGTATGTCGGCATCGTCAACGCAAACGTCTCCGAAGGCGCGTCGTGCTATATAGTGGAATCGCAGATCCGCCGAGTGCACAACGCCGACGGCAATCTGACCGGATTCAACTACGACGGAGCCAGTTTCTCGTCGCTGCCGTTCCGCGCGACGTTCGTGACGTATGCCAAGAATGGGTACCGAGAGTACCGCAATTCCGACGGTAGCGGCGGTTGGGCGTCGTCGACATCGGGGTACGGCAGCTACGCTGACGACAACGGCAAGGCAGACACCCGCGAAGTCGCGATCCCGTGGAGTGCGATCACCGGCGGAGGGATACCCTCTTCATTCGTATTCTTCGGATATTTGGTCTCCGAGCGGCGGCTACATTTACGGTCAGGCTCCGAGCGACAACAATATCGGCGGACTTCATCCGGCACCAACGCGACAGCCACGCAATATTTCGCTGTGGTCAATACCGGGAACGGCACCAGTACTCCGCCATTCTCGCTGGAGCAGCCCGGCGGGATTCAGCGCGGCCGACAAAGCCGGCTTCTTCCACGACACCTTCGATCCCTTCTATCGCGATCAGGAAGGCGCAGTTCCGGAGAACACCCCGGTCACCCTGCGCTTCCGTACGCTGCATTCCAGCGGCATCTGGGGTGTAACGTCCGCGCCTATATGTTCGACACGGCATCGGGCATGACCACCGGCCCGGTTGATACGGGACATGCCGTTCGACCAGAACATCACCATCAGCGGCACGGAATACGACATCTGGAAGACGACGCTCACCATGCCGTCTTCCACGACGCGTTTATTACTACAAGTTCATAGATCAACCGCGACCAGACTAACGGCTGGTACAGCGACGATTATCTCGACGACAACGACAACGTCCACAAAGACGGAAGCGGCGCGGCCAGCGACGGCGAACCCTTCCCGTCGTTCCAGTTCACGGTTTACGATCCCGCCTTCCAGACGCCGGCATGGTTGCAGAACGCCAACGTCTATCACATTCTGCCGGACCGCTTCCGCAACGGCGACCAGACCAACGACTACTGCCGCACGGGATCGACGACCGGCTGTCCGACGTTCTATGGCACCGATCCCGCAACGGTCATTCACTACGACACCTGGAACACGCAGATGTGCGATCCGCGCAACAGCAGCTCATCCTGCTACAACAATTTCACCCAGTTCTATAACGGTGATCTGGCGGGCGTGCAGAGCAAGCTCGACTACATTCAGTCGCTCGGGTTTGACACCATCTACATGAACCCGATCTTTGCGGCGCGCTCCTACCACCGCTACGATACCGACAATTACCTGCACATCGATCCCGCGCTGGGCGGCGATGCGGCCTACGCTTCCCTGCAGAGCGAGATGAACAAGCGCGGAATGCAGGTGATTCTGGACGGCGTGTTCAATCACGCCTCCTCTGATGGCCTTTACTTCGATCGCTATCACCGCTACCAGACCGATGGAGCCTGCGAGTCGCTCGGTTCGGTGTGGCGGAGTTGGTTCCACTTCAACGACAGCAACGTGCCCTGCAATTCGTCCGACTACAACGGCTGGTTTGGATTCGACAGCCTGCCTACCTTCGACCACACGAACCCTGCGGTGCAGGACTTCTTCTATCGCGGCCGGGCAACGTGACCCAATACTGGTATCAACCAGGGCGCGTCCGGCTGGCGCTTCGACGTGGCCGACGACGGCAACTTCGGTCATCCGTGGTGGAATGACTACCGCACCTACGCGAAGAACTACAACGCCAACGGCCCGCTGATCGGCGAAATCTGGCCGAACGCCAGCCAGTGGCTGGCGGGCGACCAACTCGATTCGGTGATGAACTACCGCTTCCGCAAGAACATCACCGGCTTCGTGCGTAATGCCGAATGGCACGACGACAACAACAATGGCACCAACGATATTCCGGGACTTACACCCAGCCAGTTCGACCATGCCATACGCGCGGTGCGCGACGATTATCCGCCGCAGTCCACCGCCGCCATGCTGAACCTGCTGGATTCGCATGACGTGAATCGCGCGCTGTACGTAATGACGGAGCTGGGCGATAACGGCCTGGTCGCAGGCCAAGCAGCGGCTCGAACTGGCGGCGCTCTTCCAGTTCACTTACATTGGTGCGCCCATGGTTTACTACGGCGATGAAGTCGCGGTGAATTCGCCGTCGCTGACCAGCAGCGGTAACGGGCCGTATGGCGATCCCTACACGCGGCCGCCCTATCCCGTGGCTTGACCAAGCGGGCGATCCGACGATTTACGGTCCGCCCGACACTTCGGTGGAGTCGTATTACAACAAGCTCGGCCATTTGCGTAAGCAGTATCCGGTGCTGCGCAACGGGTCGTTCGTCACGCTGCTGACGGGCGACACGCAACAAGCCAACACTGCGGCGAACACCTACGCCTTTGCCAGGGTTTTGGCCAATGACGGAATCGGCGGTCGTCGCGATGAACAATGGCTCGTCGAGCAACACTGCGAGCATTCCCGTGGGCGGTCTGTTCACCGATGGCACGCAGTTGCAGGATGCGCTATCGGGCGCAACCTACACCGTCAGCGGAGGAAACGTGCAGGTGACGCTGGCTGCGCGCACGGGTGTCGTGCTGTTGCCGTCTCCCGTCAACGTTGGACCTGGTGCCGCCGATCGCTTCGATCTCGACCACGCCGGCTGCGAACGGCAATGGCTGGATCAATTCGCTTCCCGTCACCGTTAACCTGAGCGCAACCGATTCGGGCAGCGGCGTGGAACAGCTCCGCTACTGGATCAACAACGGCCCGGTAACGGCAGTTGCGGGAAGCTCGGCCTCGACCCAGATTAACGGCACAAGGCTCTAACAGCTGTCGGGACTCCGCGCGCTGGACAACGCCGGCAACATCAGCGCGCTGGCGACAGCCAAGTTCGGCATCGACGTGACGCCGCCGGTCGTAAACGTCTCGGCTCAGTCCCGTCGATCGCTCTGGCCGGCCCAACGGCAAGATCGGTACCCAGGTCACCGTCTCCGGGACGATCAAAGGCGACTCAGCTTGTCGGGAGGTCAACCCCAGCACCGCGGCATTCGGCGAGTGTCGGTGGCACGAGTAGCGGAATCGCGTTCAACCCGTTAGCGGGCCGGTGACGCTGGTGGCCGACGTGGAGCGGAGCTGCAGTGTCTCGTTTCCACCCGTCTCTTGCGGCTGCAAGTCGTCACGAACAAATGGAGCGCAACACGGACCGCTGCAAGTGGTGCTGACCGGTCTGCCGCCAGTACACGGCAAATCCACCGTCAGTTGCCTGGGGATCCTACTCCGGCCCAACCTCGGTACTCGGCGGCGGGCCAATCGGCATCGGTGCAGGTGGTATCCAACAGCAATAGCCCGGGGAAGGGCATTTACACCGGTCACCTACGGCCAGTTCAACTGATCGTGCCCTACGCTAAGATGACGAAAGCCGCTGCGATCTGGAGCGGCTTTCGCGTTATGCCGTCATGATGAATTGGTTGTCGGACTTTCAGGCGAGGCCACCCTGGCGCGCGAGCTTGAGCGCTTCGATGGCTGCGCCTCGCGCACCCGCAGTGTCGCCGTTGGGCATCACGTGAATCGGAATACTAACTTGCTCCTCGCGCTGATGCGGCATGGCGGCGCGAATCTCCGCCATGAACCATTCTTGGAACTCTTTGCTGGTTTCCAAAGCTCCGCCACCGACGATCAGGGCATCGGGGTCAAAGGTGTTAATCATCTCGTCAAAAAAGAGACCCAGTGCGTGGGCCTGAACCCGGAAGACCTCCTTGCACAGCGGATCGCCTTTGTCGGCCAGGCCGCGTACATGCTTGGCAGCTTGGTGCGGGTCCATCTTTCCAAGTTCGTGCCCAGGATACTTGGGAAGAAAATACGGCAGGATGGTCCTCTCAATCGCGGTCAAAGAACACAGCGATTCGAGATCGCCGACGCGTCCGCAATTACAGTGGGGTACGATACCGGGTGTGCTGGCGATGCTTTGGTATGGGATCAGCACATGCC
This sequence comes from uncultured Acidobacteriaceae bacterium, assembly GCA_963834815.1. Lineage (GTDB taxonomy): Bacteria > Acidobacteriota > Terriglobia > Terriglobales > Acidobacteriaceae > DASRAA01. The sequence continues at coordinate 70,370 of CAWIDA010000002.1, forward strand.
CCAGTTCTCCGCCGAAACCGTTCTTACCCTTCACCACGTTTCCGTCGAGGATGATGCCGCCACCATTGCCGGTGCCGATCACGATTGAGACGGAGGTTTCCTTGCTGTTGGCACCAAAGATCGCGTAGTGTCCCCACAGCGCTCCCGCGTTGGCGTCGTTTAGATATGTCACCGGCTTTCCGAGTTTGTGCGCCAGATTTTCCCGAATGTCGAACCCCGCCCACTTGCTATGCGCAAAGTTGGTGGAGCCGCGTGCGCTGAATACGCCAGAGGCACTCGCAGGACCCGGGGTGTCGAGCCCCACGGCTACGACGTCGGCGAGGTTGACACCTGCCATTTGGACAGCGATTTTCAGGCCATCCTCAATCTGCTGCAGGCAGATGTCCGGTCCCTGTTTCGAGAGCGCGGGATGCTCGCACAGACCCTCGATGAGAAACTTCTCCTGCTGATCGACTAACGTATAGTTGACAGCGGTGCCGCCAAGATCCACTCCGGCTACGACTTCCACGGGTTTGTCCTTTGCACATGACGATGATGAACGGACAAGCTTAGCAGATGCAGCGGTGCCGCCGAGATGTCAGCTCTTGCGGTGGAGGGCGTATCGCCCGACTGCGGGCCTCGTTTACCTCCTTCGCGGTCACCCCGGTCGATGGCGGCTATGTCCTGAGTGTCTGTTAGATACTTGGTTGAGAGCAGGCCACGTAGAGCTGCCCGGACTGGCGAACACAAGTCCACTCGTATCGGAATACTTGAATCAGGCTGGCCCGCGGCGGCGGGCGGCGTGGTTGGCCAGTTCGTTGGCTTCGAGGTTCTGTTCCCGGCGAATGTGGGCGATGGAGAATTCCAGGGAGCGAGCGAGCTTACGGCAGGTCCAGTTAAGAGAATACAGACGCGGGCTGCGACAGGAATACTGGCCTGTCATCTGCTTCACCACGATCTCGGAGTCGGAATAGACGTGAAGCGCGCGCGCATTTACGGATACGGCGTGCTGCAGCGCTTCCAGTAGCGCGACATATTCAGCGACATTATTGTCCTGGCGCCCGATGGACCTTGCGATCCGCAGGGTTTCGCCGTCGGCGCGCTGAATGACAACCCCAATTCCAGACGGCCCTGGACTACCGTGAGAACCGCCGTCGACATACGCTACAAGATTCGACACGGAACTCCTTCTGTCAGACAATGCCTCACAACCAGGCTGGCGTCAAGAGTCTAATGTGGTTCGGCGCGATTACGATTTTTCGGCACGATGTCTGTGAAAAACATGTGAACAACTGATGAGCGCCTGGCTACAGGTTCTTCAAGTGCCACTACCTCAGCAGCTTGCGTGGAAAAAGTGCGGACATAAAATATCTTTGATTTGCACCAACCTCGGGCATTGACAACTCGCACTTCTGTATTACAGTTGGCTACGTCGACGGTCGAAAGGGCTGGCTTCAATTATGTCGCTGGCACCGAAGTAGACTGGGTGATCCGCTTGGCGAGGCGACTCGGCAAGCGACCAGACCCGAAAAAACCGACTGCACTGCGAGGTGTCAGCCGGGGTTTGGAACCGCGAAAGCGGTGATCGCACCAAAGGGCTGTGACGGTACATGCGTCCACGCCGAGGACTCTCTCGCAGGAGTCGTCGGATGGAGCATAACCAAAGTCACAGCCTTTTTTATTGCTCACCACCCTGTTCGTCTTCCTTCTCCCTCTTGGATTTCTGGCTCCACTCCCTCAGCCAAGTTGGCGGTCTTCCAGCCGTCTCCGGCATTCGACTATTCGTTTTACTTATCAACAGGATCGTGGAAAAGCCTGTGAAAGATGCGGATTTTGTAGCATCGAACAGTTTCTTTTCGGCAACTTGCACGGATTGCACTCAACCTGGTGCGACAGAAAAGCTCCGGCCAGCTGGTGCGCGCAACGAATCGCAGGCCGGGCGCAAGCGATAGAAAGGTAAGGCGCCTCGGCGATCGGTTTCCTTCCCGCTTTCGAACGAGTACGTTGGCAAAAGTCAACTGGCTCGCATCGCGGTGGGACGCGAGCGCCTGCACCGAGTGATCTCGTCCCGGATCGCAAACGCATCCGTGAGATTGCGCTGAACCGCTGCACATTGCGTTTGCCCCCCGACCAGCGATCGCCGCCAGATGGAATGAGTAGGCATATTCTTCTTTACCTCTACTGGATTGTACCGATATGAAGCAGTGTGTCAGATTGCTACTCTGCTAATTCGAGACGGCACGGCTTTTACCAGTCGTCGCATCCCGCTCCCGTGATTCGCCTGACTCGAACAGGCGCGTCCAAAGGCGAGAAGACGCTTCAGCTTTTTCGGAGGAGGAAAGAACGATGAATGTTTCCTTTAGAAGTATGGCCCGTGTTTCCCTGTGCACCGGTTTGTTGCTCGGCAGCATGGCGCTCGGATATGCGCAAGATGCGTCCAGTCAGCAGGCTTCCCCGGCTCCGGACAACAGCAAGATGAACCAACAGGATCAGCCGACGGCGGATCAGCAGAAGGAAAATCGCAGCGATCGTGACATTACCCAGCAGATACGGCAGTCGATCATGAAGGATAAGTCACTGTCGACGTATGCGCACAACGTCAAGATCATCACGCAGAATGGCCAGGTCACCCTGAAAGGGCCAGTCCGCTCCGAAAGTGAGAAAGAAAGCATTGGGGCCAAGGCCACAGAAGTCGCGGGTGCGAACAATGTCACCAACGATTTAGACATCAAACCGCAGCAATAACACTTGAAAAAAAGGAGCAAGCTAATGGGTGATAACACAGCAGTATTTGGCATCTATTCCGACCGCGTGGGCGTAGAAGATGCAGTGGACGCTTTGAAAGTGGCAGGATTTCGAAACGCTGATATTTCAGTGCTTTTCCCCGAGAACTCCGGCACGAAAGACTTCGCACACGAAAAGAACACGAAGGCGCCTGAGGGCACGGCGACCGGTGCTGGGACTGGCGTAGTACTGGGCGGAGCTTTAGGGTGGCTGGTGGGCATTGGCGCCATTGCTATTCCGGGAGTCGGACCTTTTATCGCCGCCGGACCCATCATGGCAGCCCTTGCCGGCGCCGGAGTAGGTGGAACTGTCGGTGGACTCACGGGTGCTCTTATCGGCATGGGCATTCCCGAATACGAAGCCAAGCGCTTCGAAGGCCGAGTGAAAGATGGCGGGATTCTGTTGTCCGTTCACTCGGATGATTCCGCGTGGACCAAGAAAGCCAAGGAAATTCTGGAGCGCACAGGCGCGCAGGACATTTCCTCGACTGGCGAAGCAAGTGGAGAAAAGGTCGAGACACGTCGTGCTCGTGATGTTGCCTAGGCTGGTCTGAAATCTTCCTCGATTGGAGCGCGGCGGCAGTGGGTTTGCCGCCGCGCGAACTATTCGACAACCAAATGGTGCGGCTACGCAATCCTTCCTCTATCCTCATTTAGCTTCGAATCGTGTCATTAGCGGCGTCCCAAGTCACAAGTGACTTCGTAAAGTAAGCCTGGTTGGCCATGTGGCAAGCAGCAGCGGCGTGGTGTCCGAAGACGGCATCCTCAACCACCGGCTGGCGAGTGCGCACGGCCTCCATAAAGTTCCACATGTGGGGTGCCTGGTCGTCATATGACGGCCCGCTGTAGGTGACGGCTTCGGCGACAAACTCGTGACCGGGCTCGGGTTCGTGTTCCTTGTACCAGTCGGTCTCGTAAGTTGCGCGCATCGCTTTAGGGAAGCCCTGATCGTAGTAGCTGGGAGCAGTGTCGATCCCACGTTGTGGGATATACGTAAAATCGCGCTCACGGATTTCGAGCATACCTTTGGGTCCCATCAGACGGGTCATCTCGGCGGTCTCAGTGCCAAGGGTGAGACGCACGTAGGCAGGCACGCTGCCGTATTCGAAAATCGCGGCCTGCAGATCGGGCATATTGCGGCCGTCCTTCCAGCGGACGATGCCTCCGGCGGCGAAGGCGCGCGAGGGCGCCTGGTTGATGCCGGTGACGAACATCATGCCGCTAACGAGATGCACCATGAGGTCGCCGGCGACGCCGGTACCGTATTCCTTCCAGCACCGCCAGCGGGCGTAGGTAATGGGATCGAAGGGCTTTTTGGGCGCGGTGCCGAGCCACGTGTCCCAGTCAAAGTTTTCGGGCGAGAGGCCGGGGGGCGGGGGATACTCCCACGCGCCCGTGGGATCGTTGCGCCCTAACGAGAGTTCGACCGACAGCAGCTCGCCGATGGCTCCCTGGTCGTAAAGCTGCTTCGCCTTCGCCAGTAATGCCGAGCTGACGCGCTGCGATCCGATCTGCACGATGCGTCCGGATTTCTTCGCGGCGGCGACCATGGCGGCGCCGTCTGCCACAGTGTGAGACATCGGCTTCTCGCAGTAAACGTCTTTGCCAGCGGTTACGGCATCGACGACAATTTGTTTGTGCCAGTGATCAGGCACGGCGACAATCAGGGCCTGGATGTCTTTGTTGGCGAGGAGCTCCTTGTACTTGCGCGTGGTCATGATGTCGGGACCAGCAATTTCTTTGGCGAGGGTCTGACGGCCGTCCCAGAGGTCGCAGGCCGCGAGACATTTTGTGCCGGGAAGTGCGACGGCGGTCTTGAGCAGTCCCGAGCCCTGCATGCCGATGCCGATGATGCCGAACTGCACTGTCGCACCACTGGGGCCGGAGGCCCATTCCTGAGCATAGGCGGGTTCCGGCAAGGCGATGGCTTTGGAAGCAAGGGCGAGTCCGGCGGCGCCGGCAGCGGTGTGGAGGAAGTTACGGCGGGTGAAGTGGTTTTTCATGGTGGTTCGAGGTCCCCAAATAGAGAATTTTGTTTCGTTACGCGTTCAAGTTGTGCCGCCCGCCGAGGCGGGCTCGGAGTTCAAATCGCCAAGTTTTCCGCGGGCTTACGCCCACGGCTAAAACAAATAACGCCCTTCGGGCTCGCTAAGAGCGCTTCAATCGGAATCTCGTGGCATAGCGAGATCTCTTGCTGCCACACAAGACGGGGTACTCATTTGCCCGTAGTTTCGCCTTACTTCGTCAGCGGCTTCATGGCGACTTCCTTGAAGAAGACGACGTCGGCGTCCTCGTGGGTATATTTGCCTTTGTCCGCGTCGAAGTCACCATGATTCTGAAGGCCGAACCAGCCGAAGTTAGGGCGCCGGCCGCGCATGCCCTCGAACCAGAACTTCCTGTCCGGCACGGGGTCGCCTTCAGTGTAGTCGGTGACTTTGATGCCGTTGAGCATGACGATTGTATGCGGGCCGTCAAGGGTGATCTCCATGGTGTTCCATTCGGGCCCGGGCTTGCCGGGTTTGGCAAGTGGTTTGGTCAACGAATAGAGCGTGCCGGTGACGTGGTACTCGTCTTCGCCGGAGGTTTCCGGGTGGTTGTCGATCTGCACTTCGTAACCGTAATGGACGGGCATCCAGGGCTCTCGCGGCTCGATCGGAATGCGGATGAATACGCCGGAATTGTCGTTCTCCTCACGCATCTTAAAGACCACGCGGATAATGCAGTTGCCCACCGGCCCCGAGGTCCAATAGAGCAGCCCCATACCTCCGTGGGTCCTCATGAGTCCATTCTCGACGATCATTTCACCAGGGCCGACGTGCTTCCAGCCAGTAAGGTCTTTACCATTAAAGAGCTGGATCCAACCGTCGGATTGTGCGACGAGGGGAAGTGCGAGGACAAGAACGAGTGTGAGCAGACACAGTCGCTTCACAATAAGCCTCCAGGAATAAGTGCGGGACAAAGGCGAATTGTCCGCAGCGAAGAATGATGCGCCGAGGGGAGGGGTATTGGCAAGGGAGTAACACGGGTGGGGAGGGACGCACCTGAACAGGTGTTTTTTCGGTCGGGTTCACGGGGATTTTGTGTTTTCGTGATTTTTTTTAATACCTGTCTTTTGGAATCAATCGTTTAGCCACGGATTTTCTGCAACTATTTGATTCCAGGAGATTTATAAAAATCGTGGTGATATGTAGGGACTTAGGTTCGATTTGGACGGCTTTTTCGGCGCAATTTTGTAATACATTCAATACAACACATACAGGTCGTGGGTATTGGTTATATTACTTTCAATACTCTTAATACGAGCCGGGGCCAAAGCCCGTGGCTCTCAGAGCGCCGTTTCACCACGCTAAAGCGTGGTGCTTCCACCCTTTGGACGACACTTGAGCGTGTTGCTCCAAGCTTAGAAGACAAATCCGGAGTTCCTGCGTGCATCGGGATGTCAGAGAGCCATACGAGTCCGCAGCCTGGGCGCGGGCCGACAAGGTACACCAATCCCTTTCCTCACGGTAATGGTTTTACGACAAGGTGAGCGGGTGGGAAAGGGAGTGCGTCACAGGCGTAGGTGATAAGGGGGTTGGGTGGTTGGTCGTGAGTTGCAGGGCTGAGGTTGGGGCAGAAGCCCCACATATCCCAAAATCAGGGAGATGTGGGCCACCTGTTGGAGTGGCCGGGCAGAAACCGTGAGTTGAAGATGTTGGGTGCGCCAGCCCGAATCTTCCTCTGCCCAGGTTAGCGTCCAACTGCAGGACGCGAACCTGGGGCACCCAGCTGTCCCTGGCTTTAAACATACACGCTCAGGATGTTGACAGTTCCAGCACGATGACCTGATCGATCTCGTTTGCGGCGCGAGGCGGCAGGTGCAGGAGCAAACTACCTTCCGATGTGGCGTAGGTTACTTTCGCTCCGCCGTACAACAGTGTTGCGCCGCGAAGGGACTTCGTAATACCGGGCAGCGTCAAAACAGTGAGAGATGGATCGAGCACGTGCACGTAGACCGTGTTGCCTCGCTGCGTGGTCACGCCCCATGCGCCCGGTTTTACGGGACCGCCGCGTGTGCCATAGATGGAATCGCCGTAGATCTTCAGCCACGCACCCATCGCACGCAGGCGGTCCGCGAAAACAGCTTGAATTTCGCCATTCGGCATAGGACCGACGTTCAGCAGGAAGTTGGCATCGTTCCCGGCAGCACGAACCAGGTATTGGATGAGATCGCGCAGACTCTTGGGGTCCATATCGCGCAGGTTGTAACCCCATGAGCCGCCGCGATACATGGTGTCGGCGGTTTCCAGAGGAAGCTGGCTGACCGAAGCGCCGCCCCATCCCGTGGTGTTGTCTCCCGGAAGGTCCTTCTCGAAGGTCTGCACATCTTCGCCTGGGTTCGGCGTCTTATGATGGTTCGAGACGATAAGCGCGCCGGGCTGCAGCTGGTGGATCAACTGGTAGGTGCGAACAAGCTGCCAGTCAGCGTCGGGCTTGTCCCACATGCCGTCGAACCACACCCCGCCAAGCTCGCCATAATTGGTGAACAGTTCAGTGAGTTGCGCATTCATGAAGTCGAGGTAGCGGGGCCACTGCCCATTACGTGGACGGCCTTCCCACTGGCCCGTACCGCCCAGAGGGTAGTAGTCGGGATGATGCCAGTCGAGTTGCGAATAGTACACGAAGAGCCTGATTCCCTGGCGGTGACATTCGTCGGCAAGTTGGCGGATGACATCTTTGCCATAAGGCGTGGCGTCTACGATGTTGTACTTGTTCTGCTTGGTGGCGAACATGGAGAAGCCGTCGTGATGGCGCGAAGTCACGACGATGTAGCGCATGCCAGCCTGTTTGGCAAGTCCCACCCACTGCGCCGGATCGAACTTCACCGGGTAAAACTGCGCCGCCAGTTGCTCATATTGCGGGCCGGTGAGATGGTGCTCCTGCATGACCCACTCGCCGTCGCCGAGCAGGCTATAGATGCCCCAGTGAATGAACATGCCGAAGCGCGCCTGCTCGAACCATTCCCGAGACTTCACGTTTTGCGGTGACGGTTGATAGGGCGACTGTGCGGGCAATGCCAGGGAAAGCACGATCATGGCGCACGCAACAGCTGCGCTGCGAGCGAGTCTCATCCGCTGCTTGCGTGATTTGTTAAACATGGGACTCAGATTATACGAGTGGTTTTTCACACCTGCTAAAGAACGTCGATGACCAGGAAGGTGACGTCGTCTTGCTGGAGCGTGGAAGCGGGCTGCCAGGCGCGGACGTCGGAGAGAAGGAGCAGCGACAGCTCGGTGGCGGGACACGAGGGGTTCTGCTGCAAGATTTGCTCGACTCGGTGATCGCCGAACGGCTCGCCAGCGGCGTTTTCGGGCTCGGTGAACCCATCGGTATAAAGAAGGAAGCGGTCGCCAGAGACGAAAGGAATTTCGCGCACGGGAAACTCGACATCAACCGGCGAGCCGAAGAGTGAACCGTTGCTTTCGACGCGGGTCAGCAGGCCGCAGGCAGCACACCAACAGAGCAGCGGAGGATGGCCGGCTGCGGAATAGCGCGCGACGCGGGTTTGCGAGTCGACCCAGAGGTAGGCGGCGGAGACAAATTGTCCCTGCAGCTGCGCTGACAGAACATCTCGAAGGCGGCGGAGTAGCTCTGACGGATCATCGGCAAAGGCTGCGACGGATTGGACCGCAACCTTGATCATGGATGCAATGAGAGCAGCAGGCACGCCATGGCCAGAGACATCAGCGATCAGGAACCCGGCGCGATATTCGTCCACTGACAGATATTCGTAGAAGTCACCGGCCACCGCGGTCATGGGCTCATAGACGGCCGCGATGCGGAGGTTGCGAAGCTGGGGTGTCGTCGTCGGAAGAATAGAAAACTGCAACTGGCGGGCGATGGCAAGTTCGTTCTCAATGGAAACAAGGCGGCGCTCGCCGGCGTACACCCTTTGCATGGCGACATAGCCAAGCGACAGGATGAAGACGGCGAAGGCGAGATCGCCCCAGATGCTGTCCATCTGGAAGCCAAAGGGCCGGACAACGTTAGTCAGGAGGGCCTCGACGCCAAAAACGATGGCACCAGCCAGCATGACCCGGCGATTACTGATCAGGGTGTACCGGCGGCTCAAACTGGGCACCATAAAAAAGACAAGCAAGACGGCAAGACCGATGACAGCGACAAGATTGTTCAGCCCGATGAGCGTGTACTCTTCGCCGGTGAAAACAAAGCGGCCAACGCCGAAGATGGCGATCAGGAGCGCGGAGAGCGCGAGCAGAGTCACAATTCGGCGCAGCATCCCGATGGTAAGTTCACGAAAGGTGAGCGTACCGGCGACCAGCACGAGATACGTGGCCAGGGCATGCGAGTAAGCCGCACACACCTGCATCCAGTGAGGCAGGAGTGCCACCAGGAACGAGCAGTTGCTCAGCCCTTGGAGACCATAGATGGCGCTCCAGACACCTAGCCAGAAGACCGCCGCAACTCCGCCAGGCCGGCGGCGAATGGTGGCGACGACCAAGGCCAACAGCCCGATGACGATGAACATCGTGCCGGTGATGAGGTTAACCACTTCGCCGATAAATTTGGCCTGGGCCTGGCTATCGCCGATCATGCGCAGCCTCGAGCCTCAACGCCAGCGGGGGAGTGGTACGGGGATACGAGAGTTCATTGCACCGCCAATACGACGACGGTTGCGTCGTCGCGAAACTGTCCATCGCAATAAAGCGTGACCGATTCCATCAGCCTGCGCCGGATGTCTTCGGCGCTGCGACCACCGGACTGCTGCAGCGATTGAACGAGCCGCTCCTCACCGAATTCATCGCCGTGAACGTCTTCGGCTTCGGTCACGCCGTCGGTGAAGAGTACCAGGCGGTCGCCGCTCTCCAGTTGCAGCCGGTTGTTCCTGTATTTCCAATCCGGCAGCACGCCCAGCACGGCGCCCTCGCCGCAGAGGCGGACCGAGTCGCCGGACCGCCGCGCCAGTTGCGCCGGACAATGCCCCGCGTTCTCGTACGCCAGGGAACGGTCGCGGGCGTCGACGATGCAATAAAAGAAGGAGATGAACTTGCCGCTGGCCACGTTGCCGCATATAAAAGCGTTCAACTTGCTGCAAACCGCCGCGGGACTCGCATCGGCGGTGGCGAAGGCGCGAAAGGCTGCCTGCAAGTTGGCCATCAGCAGCGCGGCGGTGATGCCCTTTCCGACCACGTCACCGACGCAGATGGCCAGCCGATCCTCATCCAACGCGATGACGTCGTAGTAATCGCCGCCTACCGCAGTGGCGGGCTGCCACGCCCCCGCCACCTGCATGCCGCGCACTTGCGGAATCGATTTGGGCAGGAGGTCCTGCTGGATCTGCCGCGCTCGCGCCAATTCCTGCTGTTGTTTCAGGACTACACTCGTTTCGGCCTGCAGCGCGGTCTCCAACTCAAGATTCTTCTCGCGCAGGCGGAACTGGATGCGCGTCACCGCGTACCACACGGTGCCCACCGTCATGCTTACTACCATCGAGAAGGGCGCCGCCGTGCGAAGCACACCCAGGTAGGTCGCGCCGACTTCGGTCGTGGCGTATAGCATCGCAGCGGCAAGAAGGGTGCCGATGACGCTGACCGCTGCCAGTAGCGGGAGATACACTACCCAGTTCCACGGCGGAGTGAGATCGTCATACCACCGGCACGCATATTCCAGAACTGTGTTCAGCACGTTGCCGATGCACACCGACATCACCATGATCGCCAGGAATGTCGTTTGCACTCGTAAGGCCCACAGCACCAGGTACACCAGCACGCCAACCAGCACTAGTAGTTCCTGGCTGCGCAGCCACTGCCGAAGGAGGGGACTGGCCCATTTTCTTTTGAGATTTAGGATGAGTGCAGCCATAGTGGCTCCCGCGATTCCGGGCGGCTGAAAGCGAGAAGCCGCACACAGCCCAGATTACGGCCCGCTGAACAAGGCTGCAGTGACCTGCGTCAGGGGGCAATGTTCACCAAGTCACAGCGTTCTATTGTTCTCGGTCAGGAGGGCTTGCCGGACGCGGAACGCTTCCGTGGAAATGAAACTCGGGAAGGAAAACGGCTTCGGCGGAGCTTGTGTGAAGCCCGCAGCCAGAGTCACGAGGGATGCGGCTCGCCGAGAATGACGCGCTACGGTGTCGCGGGCGATCAGCAACTCCTCGTCGGTGGGAATGGCGTAGGCCAAAAGCTTAGAGTCTTCGGTACTAATGAGGCCCTCGCGCCCCACTGTCTCTTTATTTTTTGTCGCGTCGATCTTGAGACCGGCCCATTCCAGGGACTGGCAAATCTGGGAACGTATGTCGGGTGCGTTTTCGCCAATTCCGCCAGTGAATACAATCGCGTCGGCTCCGCCCATAGCGGCAAGGTAGGCGCCGATATACTTGCGCGCGCGGTAGCAGAAGATGTCAATTGCCAGGCGCACTCGCCGGTCATCGTGGTCCTGCAGCTCGGCCTGCAACTCGCGCATATCGTTGGTGAGACCGGATATTCCCAGCAAACCTGACTGGGTATTCAGCAAGGTCTCGACTTCCGAGGGAGACATTCCCTCCTTGGCGGCGATGAGGCTGGCGACAGCAGGGTCAAGATCGCCGGAGCGCGTTCCCATGACCAAACCCTCAAGCGGCGTCATGCCCATCGATGTATCGACCGAATTTCCCTGACGGATGGCTGCCGCCGAGCAACCATTTCCCAAGTGCAGCGTAATGATATTGGTCTGCTCTCGCGTCAGGCCGCGCAAGTCGCGATAGCGGAAGGCTACATAACGGTGCGAAGTGCCGTGGAACCCGTAGCGGCGAATGCGATGCCGCCGGTAAAGATGGTACGGAATGGCATACAGATATGCCGGCGTGGGGATGGATTGATGGAAGGAAGTGTCGAACACCGCGACCTGGGGCGTGTCCTTGCCCAGGAGTTCGCGCGCCGCGTGAATACCTTTGAGATTGTTGGGATTGTGCAGGGGTGCGAGGTCGATGCAGTCCTCGATGCTGCTCAGCACCTTGTCGTCGATGAGCGCGGACGCGGTGAAGAACTCGCCGCCGTGAACGACGCGATGGCCGACGGCGTGGATGTCGGCAGTGCTGCGAATCCCGGCTATTGCGCACTGGTCGGAGGTGATGTAGCGAATCAGGTATTCGAGGGCGGCGGAAACATCGCGTAATGGCGCCGTAAATTTACGTTTTGGTTCGTCACCTTTTTGGAAGGTGACGATGGCCTCTCCACCGGTGCGCTCAACTTCGCCGCGGCAGAGACGATTGTCCTTGTGCTGCTGAATGCGCTCCAAGTCGGTTGCAATGATTTGAAACTTCAGGCTGGAGCTTCCGGCGTTGAGGACAAGAACATTCATGCGAAATGGACCCTTGTGGGGAGTATGGCATTTCACACGGTTTTCCGCGAAGCAATTTTGGAGATACGCGGCGGAATTGACCGGGGCGCAACAGGCAGCGGGCGGTCAAGGGGTAGCTTGTGCCTGGATATTCAATGTGCCCGCGTAGGTGTCTGCAGGCAGCTGCGGAACCTTGGTGGTGTCGATGCGGTATGCCAGCGTGCTGATCACGCTCCCGGTTCGATTGCCGGAACTAATCGAAACGTTCGCAATGCGCAAGCCAGAGGCCGCTCCTCCGAATGGACTGACGCTGGTCAAGGCGGTAAATTGTCCCGCACCATTGATTTGTATCATTACCGCGGAGGAGGGAATATTCACCGTGTTGGTGGGGTTTTGATGTGCAAGGGCCGAAGTAGCGCTGCTGAAGTAGGCCCACACGGCTACCGCGGTGCGGCCGGACCGAAGCGTAATCCAGGAAGTCGTCACGGTGGTCGCGCTGCTGCCTGAGTTAGTGGCGGTGTTGGGTTTCAGAGCGAAGCTGATGGCGGCGCCGCTGGTGACTGTCACTGTCAGGCTTTCGGCGGCGGGATAAATAATGCCGTTCGACTTGGCGTTCTTCGGACCGATCCTGATTTGAGCGGCCGTCGTGGAAGGTGAAACCAGCAGCAGGATAATCGCACACAACAAAATCAAAGAAGAAGTTTGCTCATAAACGCCTGCAGCCAACCGTCCTGCCGCTAGATTGGGTTTTGTGGATCGCGCAGTTCGACGTGTCCATCTCCAACACTGCTAACCGCAGCAGGGCCTGACACGGTACCTTTTAGCTTCACCATAACGGAGACGAGCTGCGCATTACCGTCGCGGGCAGAGTGTACTTCAGCAGGGGCGGAGACTAACTCGAACGGCGCGACGTTAATGAATTCCTCGAACACAACTTCCAGGCGATAAGAACCCGCCTGCTTGGTCCTGAGAAAGAACTCGCCAGACGAATTGGTGATCAGCAGGTTCTTGTCGATGTTGATCGCCGCGCCCTCGACGGGCCTCCCCTCGGAGTCCACGACCTGCCCCCGGATGATGTACTTGTCCAATCGCTGGCTGCCGCCTTCCGGTCCCGCTGCAAAGGGCAGCCCCTGCAGGATGCAAGTGCTGCCCGACACGCTGTACTTCGTTTGACCGTCGGAAGTCAGGTAGCTCTGAGCGTTCAATGTCAACTTACCGAAAGGATGAAAGCGCACGGTAAATCCCAACGCCTGCTTGAACTGTGCGTTGCCGAAGGGAAGATAGACCGTGGAAAAGTCGACATCAATGGAAATCAGGTTCGATTGGAAGCTACCCCCAAATCCCACAGTAGTTTGACGGGAATGGTTGACCAGCTCGAGGACGCTCAGCCTGGGCGAGAGGTTCTCGCGAAAGCTCATGGTGAGTACGCTGGAGGTATTGCCAATGCCCGGGTCGTTGCGGTAATACTGCGCTCCGGCATCCAACCAGGAATTGATCTTGCGGGAAAGCCATGCGATCTGACCGAAGTTCGACGCCTGCCTCTGACGGGACTGGAAAAGTCCCATTCCAAGCTGGAATCCGGCCGCGTCTCCTGAGATCTGCAGTTGATTCACGGTAGCCCGCAGAAAGGGTAGATTAGGATCCTGCTCCGGCTGCAACAGTTGTTGGTGGCCTGCCGTCACCGACAGCCATCGGAAGGGATTTGCTACCACCAGAATATTTCCGCGATCAACTTCCGAGTTGATGGGAGATTGCACGGTGACCGGTCTGAAACGGTCACCTTCGTAGACGTATCCCAGCCTGGCCCATAGACGATCCCACTTAAGGGTAAGGCTGGTTGCGGCATAGGGCTGATTTGAGCCAACGCCGGCGGCGCCGGCAAGTATCATCCAATCGCGCAGTTTCCAATCCACTCCCTGGATGGAAGTCTGTTTCTGCGAGACGATGTTTACGCTGTAGAAGTGCAGGTTTTCGGTCAGACTGCGGTCGAGATAGACCAACCCGGCGGCAGAATCCGTTCTTGAGGCCGGGAAAAATGGAGTACTCAGGCCTTCGGCAGTTACGCCGACGAAAGCTGACACATGCCAGCCCATTCGGGTTGTACTTATACCAACTCCGCGAGACATGAAGTAATGCACGCTGTCGAAGATGTCGGTCGGCAGGTTTACCGGGATCGGGTTGTCCCCAACGAGCAAGTTGTAGCCTGTCCTTCTGAAGGCCGCACTGACGCCATAGCCGAACTTCCCCCCAACCAGTCCCGCTCCCATCACGGTGTGTGAGTTCTCACTCTGAATGGTGACGGCGCCGCCTTGGGCATCAAACAACGTCGAGGCTCCGCCTTCGATCTGGACGAACTGTGCTACAGCAGCCGGGCGCAGAACCAGCATTACAGCTATTGCCACACAGTGGCCTATCGATATCTGAGCCCGATTCAGCAAGACTGCCTCCGAGCGGGATTACGGCCCAACCTGGGTGACAGAATGCTCCAGGGAAAAGTGCTCCAAGCGCAGCACCAGCTTGCTCGGGTTCACGTTGGCGGTCCACGGGATCTCAATCTGCCGGTCACTCATGGGGAACAGCGGGAATCCTCCCTGGGTGGCTTGCTTGCGTCCGTTGGATACATCCGATTCCAGCACGCGACCGAAGGCGCTTCCGGCATTGCGGACCGTTGCCAGCACCTTCTGGTCTTTCGCCCAGTATTCGCAAGCAACTACGGTGAGTTCATCCTTATGGATGGACTCCTTGGGCAGGAGATAGACGGTGTGAGGAAGTTGAATCTGAATTCGAAATCCCTGGGCAGTCCGTTCGCGAAACCCGGAAAAGCTTGCATAGACAACGAACCACGCGGGAATCTTGTCGGCTGACGCTTCGTAATAGACCGTGTAGCTCTGCTGCGGTTGCAGGCGAAAGCTCATTGTCGATAGCTTGAGCTGGATCCCCTCATCGAGAGAACGATAAGAAATCTCTCCTGTGACTGACAGAGAGAAGCTCTTCGCCTCAAGTACGACGTTCAATGGCTGCAGGGAATCATTGGTGTATTCGATCTTCCCTTTTGCCAGCCTGCCCGAACCCTTGATTACGTTCTCATCGATCAAAGGGCGTACCGTCTGGGCGGAGCCTGCGCATACCGCGAGAAAGAGGCAGCAGATCCAGATGCTGATCTTCCAGGGAGTGAAAATCACATCACAGGAGCGCACAGCGTCCTCCTAAGGAGTGGCTTGGGCTTGAATGTTCAAGGTTCCGATATAGGTGTCGGCTTGCAATTGCGGCACGATGGTAGTGTCGATCTGGTAGGCCAAGGTGTCCGTCCTGCTGGAGTTCTTGTTGGCGGCGGTAATCGCGACGGACGTTCCGATCTGCAGGCCTGAGGCGGCCGCATTGAAGGGGCTTACGTTGGTGAGCGCGTTGAATGGCCCGGAGCCACCAACCTGGATCTTTACGGCAGCCGACGGAATGTCCGTGGTATTGCCGGAGGTCTGATGGAGAAGGGCCTGCGTCGCACTGCTGAAGTATGCCCAGACGGCTACCGAGGTGCGGCCCGGCTTCAATACCCAGGACGTAGTGATTCCAGTCGAGGTACTCCCGGCGTTGGCGGCGGTATTGGCGCCGAGCGTGAAGTTCACGGCGGCGCCGCTGTTCACCGTCACCGTGAATGACTCGGCAAGGGTGGCGTTGAGCGATACGGTCGCAACATTCGAGTTCAGCTGGGCCATTGCCGTTGTGGTGATAAATAGCAGCACTAGATACGCGATTTTTGGAGCAAAACAGGCTTTCATTCTTAGCTCCGTCGAAAGGATGAAGTTGAAGCGTGGACACAGTAGTTCGGTGAAGGGCATAGCGCGTCCGTCAACTGCCGGTTGGCCTCCAAAAAGGCTATCGGCTAAAACAGGCGCTGCTTGAGCCGAGGCGGAAACGGCCTGCCAAGGTCGTCCGACTGGAATTCTTTGAGAGCGATAAAGATGCCGCGAGGAAATCTGGTCGTAACCGTTGCTTGCGGTTCGCGTCAGAGAGGGAAGGACGCAAGACTGGCGTAGTTCTAGCGGAATATCTCCCGAATCGATTTGGGCTACTGTGGGCTCTTTAGGTAACGTGGGTCCAGTCCAGAACAACCTTGCCGGTCTGGCCCGAGATCATGGCATCGAATCCCTTTTGAAATTCCTGGTAACTGAAGCGGTGAGTGATGACGGGTGAAATGTCGACCCCAGACTCAATCATGACAGTCATTTTGTACCAGGTCTCATACATCTCCCGTCCGTAGATGCCTTTGATGGTCAGCATATTGAAGATCACGGCGCGCCAATCGATCGACATCGGTTTAGCGGGAATTCCGAGCATGGCGATCTTGGCTCCATGACTCATGTTCGCAACCATTTCCTCTATGGCCGCAGGATTCCCCGACATCTCCAGTCCCACATCGAATCCTTCCCGCATGCCGAGCTGCTTTTGTACGTCCACGAGCGGCGTATCTTTTGTGTTTACGGCAAGGGTTGCTCCCATTTTGCGCGCCAATTCCAGGCGGAATGGATTTACGTCGGTGATCACGATATGACGTGCGCCGGCATGCCTGACCACTGGAATGGCCATGATGCCGATGGGCCCGGCCCCGGTAATCAAGACATCTTCGCCGAGCACGGGAAAGGACAGAGCGGTATGCACTGCATTGCCAAAGGGATCGAAGATTGCCGCGACTTCCTGATCGACACCGGGCTCGTGGCGCCAGATATTGGTCATCGGTAGCGCAATGAATTCAGCGAACGCCCCCGGTCGATTCACACCAATGCCGGATGTGTACGCGCAGAGATGACGCCTGCCTGCCAGACAGTTGCGGCAGCGTCCACAGGTGACATGCCCTTCGCCGCTCACAATGTCGCCCGGATAGAAGTCGTTTACGTTCGATCCAACCTCGACAATCTCTCCGACAAATTCGTGCCCGATGGCCATGGGCACAGGAATTGTCTTCTGCGCCCACTCGTCCCATTGATAGATATGAACATCGGTTCCGCAGATACCGGTATGGCGGACACGGATCAGCACATCATTGATTCCCACCGTGGGTTCAGCGATATCGTCCAACCATAGACCGCGTTCGGCGCGGCTCTTTACCAAAGCTTTCATGAATGCCTCAAGTACGAATGCGCGAAAGATGCGGCCAAGGGAGTCTCTCGGCCGCTGAGACTTGATGGCGGAGGGAGAGGGATTCGAACCCCCGGTACCCTTTCGGGTACAGCGGTTTTCAAGACCGCCTGTTTCAACCGCTCACACATCCCTCCGCGTGAGCGAACTAATTTGCTTACATCAGTTTACAGGACCTGCTCCCACTTGGGCACCAGCCTCAGTTGCACACTGGTTGCACACGGCGCTTTCTAGCACCTGCATTGCCGCCAAACTACGCGAATCGGTCGAATCATTCTTGATATAGCAATGGCTGAGTTAGCGTGGATTTCCAGGCTAGGTCGTCCCAGAAGCTACTCTCGATTGGTTGCGAAAACGGGCGGGAGGAAGTTCGAATGCGCGCTTAAATGCACGGTTGAAGGCCGCCTCCGATTCGTATCCAACCTCGGCAGCGATCTGTGCTACCGAGTAATTGGTTGAAGAAAGCATCTGTGCTCCCAACTGAAGGCGCCAGGAGGTGAGGTATGCCATGGGAGTTTGATCAAGGTAATAACGAAAGCGCTCGGCCAGCACCGAACGTGACATGCCCCCCTCCTGCGCCAGAGACGCAATTGTCCAGGGGTGCGCCGGGTCGCGGTGCATCACAGCCAACACTTTTCCGATGTCCGGGTCGCGGGCGCTGGCCAACCAGCCGGTTTGGTTTGCGGGTAGCTGGGCAATGTAGGCGCGGAGTGTCTCGACAAACAGCACCTCGGACAACTTAGCCAACACGGCTTCTCCCCCAGGCTGCAACCTGTCTGCATGGTCCACAGAAAAGCGGATTGAGTTTTCCAGCCATCGGCCCGAGGCGTGGTTGCGGAGGTTGACCTTAAAGACCGGAGGCAAGCCGCTGAGAAAAATCCGGCCGAGCCGTGGTTCGCAGGCCATGTATCCACAAACGAACTTCGTGACTTCTCCACCTCCTCCCACGCGCCATAGCTTCAATCCCTGAGAAAGGACTTCAACTAAGTGCTCGGAATCGTCAGCCGTGCGGCTCGCAGGGCCGTTCTCCACGATGTGCCGGTCACCATGAGGGATCATTACGATGTCGCCCGCTTCCAGATTCAACCGGCTGCCATTGTCTAACCGAACCGAGCCGCGCCCTTCGGTCAAGAGGTGATAGACGATTACATGCTCCGTGTCTGTTCGGTAGTAGCTGGCCAGTTCATGCGATGAGGCTGCGTAAACACTCCACGGCGACGAGAACTCGGCGTTATAAAACAGCGCTCCCTGAAGCTTTACCACCTTTAACACTTCGGAAAGTACATCCATGCACCGCCTCCAGCGCCCTCGCGGCAAACTCCTCCGGATTCTGAATCAAGCCATCTTACGGCAACTGGGCGGCAAGCAAGAAGGGCGGACGCGCAGACAAGTATTGGCCGCGGTAGTGACGCATAGTTGGACCTAGTTGAAGCGTTCGCTGGACTGAAAAGCGCTTCCACTCAATGCAAATGCAGAGGAGATGAAAAATGCCAACTACAAGTGAAGTCGTTGACCGACACATGAAGTGCTTCGCCGAGCGTGACCTCGACGGTGTGCTCGCCGATTACTCGCCGGATGCCGTGTTGTTTACACCTGGCCGGCGGCTCAAAGGCCTTGGTGACCTTAAGCCGTTTTTCCAGGCCTTTTTGGCGGAGTTCGCCAAGCCGGGCGCCTCGTTTTCGATGCGGGAGCAAAGCGCTGACGGTGATTACGCCTACATATTGTGGAGCGCAGAATCCGCGGACAACTCCTACGAACTTGCCACCGACACGTTCGTTGTGCACAACGGGAAGATAGTGGCGCAGTCGTTCGCTGCCAAGATCACCCCAAAAAGCTGAACGCCGAATCAGCAAACGGTTATCCGCAAGGAAACAAGAATTTACGGAATGGAAGGAGAAATCATGAGTACCGCTACAATCACACCAGAAATTGATAGTCTGAAGGCAAAGCTGAAAGAAACCTGGGCTGCCGGAAACTACGACTATTTTTCGCGCTACATGGAACGGGGCGCACACACTTTCTACGAGCAATTGGATGTTTCGTCCGGCTGCCAGTTACTGGATGTTGGCTGTGGCTCAGGCCAGCTGGCACTGTGGGCGGCTCGCGATGGCGTCAACGTTACCGGCGTCGACATTGCTCCGAACTTGGTGCACCGGGCCCGGGCGCGCGCCAACGCAGAAGGCCTCAAGGCTCGCTTTACGGAAGGCGATGCTGAAGCTCTCCCGTTTGAAGACGCCAGCTTTGATGTGGTCACCAGCCTGATCGGCGCCATGTTCGCACCGCGGCCGGAACTTGTCGCGCGCGAGTTATTGCGCGTGTGCAGTCCCGGAGGCACCATCGCAATGGGAAATTGGACGGCCGAGGGTTTTGTAGGGCAAATGTTCAAGACGTTTGCCAAGTTCATCGCGCCGTCAGGAATGCCGGCTCCAGTGCTGTGGGGCAACGAGGCGGTTGTGCGCGAGAGACTGGGGGCCGGCGTCTCGGATTTGACGATGACACGGCGTCACTACAGCTTCGACTATCCGTTTCCCCCCGCCGAAGTGGTCGAGCTATTCCGACAGTGCTATGGTCCTACAAATCACGCCTTCGCGTCCTTGGGCGAGGACGCGGCAACGCAGCTCCGGGCGGAACTGGAGACATTGTGGTCTAAGCACAATCGAGGAGGAGATGAAATCACATTTGTGGATGCGGAATATCTTGAGGTAATCGCCGTTCGGGCTTGAGTGATGGGACATGAATTCCCAGCAACGGCGAAGCGCCTCGGCCGCGCTGTCGGAGCTCCGACAACACGGCCATTTTAAACTCTCTCGTGCTGGGCGGCCAGTTTCGCAAGCTGCTACTGCCATAGACGAGCCGTGAGGAAGGCATCCCCCAGGGCGTAAGCCTGACGGAGGTGCAGGCATCAGCGTTTGCCAGGGCTGTCAGGCTGATGTTCTCGAGTTTGCTTCGCCTCGCAACAAGCGCCGTTCTGCAGCATCCAGCGATGACCCCATCACAGCCGCGGGACGAGAATGGGAGTCTTTACTGCGCTGGGAAGTTCTTGGTCAGTTCACTGATCGAACTCAGCGCGTCGGCGGAGAAGGTGAAGGTCCCGGATTCGAGCATCTCGCGGGCGGCGCGAACAAACGCGCCCAGCGCCGCGCGAGAGAGCCCACTGCCTACGCTCACACGCTTCACGCCGAGCGAAGACAGTTCCGCCAACGTCAGGTGCACTCCGGGCAAACCCATGAGAACGTTCAGCGGACGACTTACCGAAGATACCAGCGGCCGCAATGTCGTCTTTCGTCGTCAGGCCCGGCGCATAGAGCACATCCGCGCCTGCTTCCTGGTATGCCTGCAGCCTGCGCATCGTGTCCTTGAGATCGGACCTGCCATGCAAGTAGTTCTCGGCGCGCGCGGTCAAGGTGAAGGGAAATGGCAGTGAATGCGCAGCTTCCGCGGCTGCGCGCACTCTCTCGGTTGCCAACTCGAGTTCGTAGATCGGGGATTCGGCCCGTCCAGTTGAATCCTCGATGGAGCCACCGACAACTCCCACGGCCGCCGCCATGCGGATGGTTTCAGCTGCGCCTTCCGGCGCGTCGCCGAAGCCATGCTCAAGGTCGGCGCTCACTGGCAAATCGGTCGCGGACGCGATTGCGGAAGCACCAGCCAGCGCTTCTTCACGAGTCAACCCACCGTCACGCTTCCCAATGGTAAAAGCATAGCCCGCGCTGGTAGTGGCTAGTGCCTCGAATCCAAGATATGCCAACAGGCGCGCCGTTCCCACGTCGTAGGGATTAGGAATGATGAACGCGCCGTCGCGCTCGTGCAGGGCGCGAAAGCTGCGTCCCTTGTCGGCTTGGGTAACGATTTGGGGGCTGGGCGTCATCGGAGTCCTCCGTACGCCTAGCTTAGCTGCGAAGGGGACGTTGGGAAAAGTCGGAGGAAAGACTTGGGAAGGAGGAATTTACACCTGATGGCTGGAATGTGTCGCCGGCTGAAGAGGCTGCGGAAAAAGTCCGTCGCAAGGCTCCACGCGGGCTGAAGCCCGCGTGGACGGTCAAAAATTAAAGTGTCTATGGCACGGCTGAAGGCGTGCCCCTTCAAAACATCACGAGATGGAGTTCTTCAGCAGCCTGTGAAGCCGGCTCGCCCTCCTAGACAGACATGGGACGCGGTGCTAAAGCGCCGCTCTACCCGAACCCCTAGAGGAGTCACACTAATTCGAAAGCCGCTCTAAGCCACCGGCTGCGGCTGGTCCTGCTTGGTGATCAGCCGGTTTAAGGCTTCACGGTCGGGGATGAGCAGTTCCGCGATTCGTGCCTGACTTACGGTGGCGACGATGATCATCTGGCCTTCCGTGTCCACCTTGCTGAAGATGCCCAGGCGCTTCATTTTCTGTGCCTGGTGCTGGTTGTCTTCTGTCGGACTAAGGTAGTGCACCAATTCAGCTTTGTAGCGATGCAGCAGGAAGAGGTGGGCCAGCGTCATCAGCCGCTTCTTCTGCAACGATGGATCGAAGGTATTCATGTCGCGAATCGACAGCAGCTTTTGGCCGTGGCGGTCCTGCATGTCGGCGAAGATCAGGTTGGCCGCCGTGTTTTTTCCGTCGTGCAAGATGCTCAATTCCAGGAAGTCGGATCCGGCGGCGAGGGGACGCAACTGGGGACGGAATGTAGGCGGCAGATGGTTGTGCTCGGCCCAGATCTGCAGCCACTCCTCCAACACCTTGGGCGGGAATTCCGTTTGCACCAGATGCTGATGTTGCGTCGATCCTTTGCCCATGGCCTTGGTCGTGGCCGTGCGCCCCGAAGCCGCCACGAGTGCGGCATCCAAGCGCGGACCGCCAACCAGCGTCTGGGGGGTGCGGTAGGGCGACTCGATCAGTCGCAATTTGCGCTGGAGCTTGGCCAGCGAGAGCATTCCTTCCTGGCGCAGCGCCGTGGCAAAGTCTTCGGCGGCGAGGCCATCGATCTGGTGGCCGCCATAGGTGATGAAGTTAAAGACGAAGCCCAGCTTGCCCAGCTCTTCGGGGAAGCACTTCATCTGCTCGTCGGTCATGCCGGTGGTGTCCCAGTTGAACGATGGCGACAGGTTGTACGCCAGCATCTTATCGGGGAACTCGGCATGGATCGCGTCGGAGAAGGCCTTCGCCTCGTGCAGGTTGGCAGTTGCGGTCTCCATCCACAGAATGTCAGCAAACGGCGCGGCGGCCAGCGACTTGGCGATGGCAAAGTCCAGTCCGCCTTGCACCTGGTAATATCCCTCGGGCGTTTTGGCCAGATCGCTGCTCCACGCTACGTCGGCTCTCATGGCGCGGGCCTTCTCTCGCGCGGCATACCACGACGCCTGTTGCGAAAAGCCCAGCCACTCTTCGGCATTCAGTTCGAACGACTCGCCCTGGCTAGTGCGGAACACAATCTCCTCTGCCACAGCCTGGCGATAGGTTTTCAGGTCCGCCGCTTCCTGCCACTTGTCGAGACAGCGCCCGACGACCTTGTCGAGGGCAGCCTCGACGAAACCTTCAGCGCTCTTGCTGAAGGATGCGGCAGCGTCGCGAATCACCGGCGCCAGTCCGACCTGGTCGAGCCACACGTTGGCCGCGGCATACTCCGTGTCCGACAGGTTAAACATCAGGTGTCCCCGAACTTCATCGACGCCGGCATCGTGGAACTTGCGCTGGATGGCGAGGAACACCGCCTTGTAGCTGGGGACATCGAGATTAGTGACTCCCAGGATGAAGGGCTGGTCGCGCTCGTCGGCACAGCCATCGAGCAGGTTGGCGGCCTCGGCGTCGGTGCGGGCCACGATGATGCCCGGCACCCGCATCACATCGAGTTGGAAGCGGGCCGCATTGAGGCGCAGGATCTGCTCGTTTTCCGAAACCAGCACCTTACCACCCTGGTGTCCGCACTTCTTCACGCCCGGCTTCTGATCCTCAATGTGATATCCGGGAACGCCGACTTCGACGAAGCGGCGGATGAGGTTGCGCACGTGGGCATCGCCGCCGTGGCCGGTATCGGCGTCGGCGATGATGAAGGGCCGGTAGTCAAACACGGGAGTGGCGTCGCGCTGCTCGGGGGTCATACGCGAACGGGCGAAATGCTGGTTGCGGTCGGCGGTCAGTAGCGCGCGCACGATGGAGGCAGCCTCGTCGGGCACCTGGCTTAACGGATAGCTGGCGAGGTCGGCGCCTGGATCTTCGGTGATGCTTCCCTTGGCAGAAGTCGCCCAGCCTCCGAGATAGATACCCTCAATGCCGAGCCGCTTGATGGTCACGGCCTGACCGGGAGAATAGGGGCCAAAGGTCGTGATCGAGGTGCCGTTTTGGAACAGCTCAAGCAGTCGGGAATAAAACGCCTCGGCGGCCTGGCGAGCAACGGGATAATCGGTGGCGATGGTGCCACGCTGCTCAACCACCTGGCGGGGCGAATAAAGACGAACAATTCCCCTGAAGCGCGGGCTGGCGAAGTAGTCGCTGACCTCCCGCACTCTCTCTTCAAAATTACTCATAAGCATCTCCTGGCACAATGACATGCGCTGTCAGCGAGCCATGCTGGCAGTCATCCCGCGATGTGGTGAGATTCGAGCCGGACGGGCGTCTCGTGGTCAAAACGATGACCAAATATTGGGCGGCCCGTGCGCCGACTTGAATGTTACTCCTATGCGCCCCTATGGGAACGCAATCCAGGCAGTAGCGCGGTGAGCAGGGTCACGGGGGAGTGTGACTTGCTTTTTTTTGGCACGGCTTTAGGGCAAGGACGTGTCCCGGGATGGAGGAGTAATGCGCCGAGTCGGGACTATGGACTCTCAGGGCAGAAGAAAGCAAGAGAGAGTTGCGTGGGATTTTGCAGTCTCGTCGAGTAAAGTAACCCCACCCAAGCTGGAGCTTGGGCGGGGTGCACACGAGTGGGAACAACTAACGGATTTTCCTGATGCAACGGTAGTGGAAGATCTGCTCCATCCGGAACGCGACGATTCTCATTACGCATTTGAGCGTAACTCCGACCACCGCAACATTTATGGCATTCTGATTCCGAATTGACTTCGCCTCGGGTTAGCATCATCGATAAAGAATGGGGAAACGTGCGCAGATCCACGCGCGCAAGGGCTATGATGCGCGCCTTGAAGCGGCCACTCCTTAACGGGGAGTCTGCACTCCAAACCCTCGCCGCGTTCGGCATGTCACCTGTCGACAAGAAAGGCGACATGCCGCGGCATGAGACTAGTTGATGAGCGTCACCGCACCGGTGCCCAGGTCGTAGTATCCGGCAACCACCTTGAGCTTGTTTTCTTTCACCATGCCGGAGATGACGGTCGAAGCCTCGCTCAGAAGGGTTGCCTGGATCTTGGCGTTTGCCTTGATCGCCGCCTCGAGGTTCGACCCTGCCTGATCGACTGCGGGCTGGATGTGTGGAAACAGCGAGCTAATCTGGCCGGGAACCTCCTTGCCCTTGATGGCCGCGTCGACGGCTCCGCAGTTCGCGTGTCCCATGACGAGGATCACCTTCGTCCCTAGCACCGCGGCGCCATACTCCAGGCTTCCAATGATCTCGGGAGTGATAATGTTACCCGCAACGCGGGTGACGAAAATGTGACCGATACTCTGATCGAAGGCGAGTTCAACGGGTACGCGCGAATCGGCGCAGGAGAGGACAGCGGCGAAAGGCTCCTGCTTTTCGGCGGTATGTTGTTTGAGTATGGCCAGGTCATGATCGTGAGCGGTCAAGCGTCCCGACTGAAAGCGCTTGTTGCCGTCCACCAGTTCGGCCAAGGCTGAGTCCGGAGTGTAAGCGGTCTGCGCCAGTGACTGCGACGGAGCTACAAATTCCAAACCGCCAGCGAGTAAGCCAGCCACTGTTCCAGTCGCACCTAATTGCAAGAATCGCCGCCTTGACGGTGTCTGCTTCGAAGTAGCTGAATTCATTTCTGCTCCTTTGATCCTTAGGAATTGAGGGTCGCGCCTTCGAACTATTCGCTCTTACTCGATGCAACCTTTACCGCCAGGGACACTGACATCGAGCGGCTGTATATCGTACCGCAGGCTATAAGAAACGCGTGCATGTTAACAAAAAATAATGAGGGCCGGCCCTCGGCTCGCGCTAGTGCCCGCGACGCCGCTTCGGCGCACCCTTACGTCTTTTTGGCGGAGCCGGCTTGTGACCGCGCTTCGGCGGTTTCGGCTTTGGCGGCTTTGGCTTGGGAGGTTTCGGGGGCTTCGGCTTTGGGGGCTTGGGAGGCTTGGGTTTCGGAGGTTTCGGTGGCTTGGGGGTTGGCGTAGGAGTCGGCGTTGGAGTCGGCGTTGGAGTCGGAGTCGGAGTCGGAGTCGGTGCAGGGGTCGCTGACAGAGCCTGCAAGAGTGCCGCGCCATTGGGAGTGCCCCAACCACTGCAAGGATCCCACCCTAGACCTGCGCTGAAGTCTCCGTTGTTTCCCGAGGTGATGTCGCGGAAGGTCCCACTCCGGGTAGCGATACTCTGATACAGATTGGGATTCAGATATCCCACGGCCTGGCCCAGCGACTGGTTAAACAGCGCGATCAAGCCGGCCCACAAAGGCGCTACCGCGCTGGTTCCACCCACTGCGAAACTGGATCCGTCCACCTGAACCTGGTAGCCAGTAGCCGGATCTGCATCACCGGACACATCGGGAAGTCCACGGCCCTTAAAGCTGCCGGAAGCCGGCACACTGACGTTAGCCTGCCAAGCAGGAACGGCGAATGTGCTGCTCACGCCGCCGCCAGTTGCGCCTTCACCAGTGGAAAGATCGTTCCATACCACTTCGCTCGAGATGGTACCGCCGCTGAAGCTCAGCGACGTTCCGCCACAAGCCAGCGAATAGGGACTGGAAGCTGGGAAGTCAACGTGATCGTTGCCGTCGCTCACGCCATCGGAAGAGCCGCTATCTCCGCAGGCTACGCACACGGTCACGCCAACAGCCGCCGCCGCCTGCAGGGCGCTGTTGTATGACTGTAGTGATTGTGCGGTCCAAGTCGACTCGGGACCGCCCCAACTGATGGAGATCACTGACGGTTTATGCACGGTGTCGCTTACAGCCTGATTGATGGCGTCCAGGAAACCAGCATCGCTATTGGGGGCGAAGTACACCACGATACTTGCGCCAGGTGCGACAGCTCCTGCCACTTCGATGTCGAGCATGACTTCAGTGTCGGGGCCGCCGGTGTCGCCCGTGGGCTGATTTTGCGCGCCATCGACCGAGACGGCTACGACGGATGGCGCAGGCGAGATGTTCAGGCCGCTGAAATAGGTGCGCAGGTCCGACTGCGTAAAGCCACCGCCGAGCTCGATGATTCCAATGGTCTCACCTGTGCCATTCAGGCCACTGGGGAAGCTGTATGCCTGTGCGACTTGCAACGCGGTGTAGGAAACGGCTGCTGCCGCGAGATTGGTCTGGGCGCGGCTGGCGAGCCGGAAGTGGGGTTTCGCCTGCGGACGGTCGTCCAGGCCGTGCACGCTCTGGACGACCTTGCTTAGTTCGCTAGGCAGGCTGATCATTCCGGTGCGGCCGCGATACGAGCCGCCATCATGCTGGTAGCACGCCAGCTCGACTTGAAACGCTTTGGCGAAATCAGCCGTTCTGCCGGTCAGCACCACGGTTCTGGCAGTCTGGTTGACCTGCGCAACGGCGAGTCCGTTGGCCGTGGCGAATTGGCCAACCAACTGAATATCTGCAGGGTCGGCGCCGTAGTTCGCTGCGAGCTGTTCGCGTGTGATGCGCTGGCCGCCTGCTACAAGCTTGTCGAGCGAGGGCTGCTTGCGTCCTGCGGCACGCGGCCGCAGCGTTAACGTAACTCGCATCCCTTGGTTGGGATCGACAGGACCCGACTTGGTTGCGCCGGGAAGCGGTTTACGCTCACTTCGCGGCAGCTTGACGTATTTCGTGAAAGGCATGATGCACTCCCCAGACCAGGTAGAGCCGGGTTACATACGGGAAGCGCCCAAGAGCAGAGTTACTTGTGAACCGTTCGCGCAATCGCTAAGCAGCGGCGCCAACTCGTCCCGGCGATTGCGAATTATGTGCCCCTTACCGTGTGAAAAGCAAGTTGCCTAGCTGCGGTCGTTGGCGAAGGAGGATTCGGGAGGGGCGTGAGCAGACGGTCAGCCAGTTTGCCGCTACCAGCATTCTGGCATGGCGAGAGCGTGCGTCTTCCGGGGCAAGCAATCATCCCACCAGCGTCTGCCGGCCATGCTTCACCGATCCAACTGCGAACACGCATCTCATGGACCCGGCGCGACGTAGCCTTCTTTGAAATGCACTCGCATCTGACCGGGATTCTCGGCGAGCTTCACGGAAATCTTGCGCCATTTGCCGTCGTAGTTGGGATCGGTGGGCCGGTATCCCAGGACGTATTGGTTGCGCATCTCACGGCTGACGAGAGCGGCGATTTCGGGAATCTTGCGTCGATCGTCAGCGGGAATGTCGCGGCCACCACTGACCCGCGTGACATCGTCGAGCCACTTGCGGCCCCAGCGCTCTTCGATCGACTTAAACAATGGAATGGGTACGTTGTCGAAGATGCCGATGGAGTAGGTCAGCACATCGGACTCGGCGAGCACCGACTTGACCTCCTTCAGCGTGTAGCGACTGCGGTTGTCTCCACCATCGGAGATGATGACCATGGCGCGCCGCTTGTAGCGCGCGGTGCGGAGCTTGTTCACCCCCAAGTAAATCGCGTCATACAGTGACGTCATACCTTTGGGTTCAGTCGCTGCAAGGCGGTTCAGGATGGTGCTTGTCGATTGTGAGGCGTCGGCCACCAGCGTGGGGCGATCGGAAACCGTTATGACGTAGTAGTCGTCCGCCGGATTAGCGTTGTCAAAGAACTGACTGACGGCCTCGAGTTCGAACTCTTTCTTGTTGTCCATGCTGCCGCTGAAGTCAAGGACAAGCGCAACGGAAATGGGCGCGTCCTCGCGGGAGAAGAACTGAATCTTCTGCGGCACTCCGCCTTCGAGGAGAGAAAAATTCTGCTGGGGAAGATCGATGACCGGCCGGTTCAGAGAATCGATTACCGTGACCGGCACCAGAACCAGGTTGACGTCCACACGAAGCGGCCGGGGCCGCAGCGCAGGAATCGAGCCGGCACCGGTTGCATACGCCGATAGCGCAGGATCGTGGCGAGGCGTGATGTGCGGGGAGTCCATGCCTTGTCCCTGTGCCCAGGCAAATGGCGATGCCAGGAAGCAGGCGGCGAGTAATACAACTCGGAACATACCGGGATACCTAGCGTTCTGCGCGATCATGGCCCTCTCCCCACAAGATGCGAGATTGCTGCGCTGGCTCACTGGAGGAGCCTACATGACGATCGTTATCGCGGAATCGACCGGCTGCCACGCCGGACGCAGGGCAGAGCAGACTTCGCGCTGGAACGCAACGCCGACCTCGAACGGTCGCTCCCAGCGCATTGCTGCTGCCGATGGGTTCCTCACCCCAGCAAAGTCTTGGGCCAGATTCTATGCCGAAATGGTGGATTTGTGACATACAACGCTAAAAAAAATGGTGAATCGCGAGGGAGATGCCAGGGACAACTCCCGGCCTTCGGCGCCCCGTCCCTTTTGCCATTGTGCAGACCCAAGTTCGTGCGATACCGTTCCGCCCAGAGGTGGAGAGAATGGCGATCCAAAAGCAACCGGCGTGCTGTCGCCGAAGAAGTGTGCGAGGGCGCGAACAACTCGTCATCGAAACCGCAGGGGGCCAACGGATCACGCTGAAGGACGGTGCGGGTGCGGTGCTGATTGAAGATACGAGCGGGAACTCCGTGCGCATGGAAAATGGCAAGGTAACGGTGAGCACTCCTGGCAAGCTAGTACTCCAGGCAGCAATCATTGAGATCAATGGATCGCAGGTGGTGGTGAACGCCGGAATGTTGCAGTGCAGTGGTGTCGTGCAGGCCGACACGGTAATTGCGAGTTCTGTGGCGGCGGCCAGCTACACGCCAGGAGCGGGAAACGTGTGGTAATCGTGCCGAAACGGGTGGGTGTGTGAACCGTGGATCTCCGTTGACAGGAGGGCCTATGGGGCGCATTGCCCTCCTAAGGGATTATCGTTTGCGCGAGTTTGACACCCGGTTTAGCTGCAGCCTATACTTCGCGCCTAATCCTTGGGGGAGGCAGTGCCATGTTGAAGCGTTATCTGGTGGTATTCGTGATCACGGCTTTTGCGACATTAAACGCGCAAGGGCCGAAGAAAATCGTTCTGCCCGTCCTGACTCCGCAGAACAGCGGCACAATCAACGGACTGATTGCGGTGAGTCCAGTGAACCCGCAAGTGGTCTGGGCTTCCGGGCGCAACGGCACGTTCACGGTGACAACCGATGGCGGAAATACATGGACGGCCGGCGTGGTACCGGGGGCCGAACTACTGCAATTCCGCGACGTACAGGGGGTAAGTGCCAAGGTCGCGTACTTGCAGTCGATTGGTAACAACACCACGGATTTCCGTATCTACAAAACAGTTGACGGCGGGGCGAACTGGACGATGCAATTCCAGAACCAGACGGTGGGCGCGTTCTACGACTGCTTCTCGTTCTGGGGGCCGAAGCGCGGCATCTCGCATAGCGACTCGGTGAATGGCGTTTTCCCTGACCTGCGAACCACGGACGGTACGAACTGGCAGAGTATCAGCAACAATATGCCGCCTGCCTTGCCGGGAGAAGCGTCATTCGCAGCGAGCGGTACGTGTGTAGCCACGCTAGGAGGACAGAAAGCCTGGATTGCAACCGGCGGATCGACGATTGCGCGGGTGCTGGCCACCGGGGATGGCGGCAACACGTGGAACGCATACGACACTCCGCTGGTGAGCTCACCGAGCGCGGGTGCATTTACCGTAGCGTTCCGTAGTCCTTTGCACGGTATCGTAGGTGGGGGCGACCTGGACCCTGGCGATCCCAACAACGCCAGGACAGCGATATCCAGCGATGGCGGAGTGACATGGACTCTTACGAACCCGCCTCCGGTGACCGGCGCCATCTATGGACTGGCGTATGCGCATGGGATTGGCACGGGCCAAACAGGCCGCGCCGTGGTGATCACCGCCAATGATGGCGGCGCGGCGTGGACGACGGATGAGGGAACGACCTGGTATCCACTCGCGGGCGTGACGGGATACTGGGCGGTAGCATTTGCGAGTCCTAACGCCGGATGGCTGGTGGGCGTCAACGGCACGATCTTGAAGATTAGCTTTTAGGAGTCGCGAGAGACCAGCGCCGCACTCCTCCGAGCGGATGTGCGGCGCAGCGAGTCGTTTAGCGTTTCCTAGGACTGCGGAAGATTGGCCGCATAGCGCACGATTTCGAGTTCCTTGGGAGTGAAGTTGCTGTAGCGACCGGAGTCGAGTTGCCGCTCGCGAGCAGCCGGGGGCATCGCACGCAGGGCCCGAATCACATTCTGCACTTCGGGACGCAGGGGCGGGAGCTGGCGGATGGC
This sequence comes from uncultured Acidobacteriaceae bacterium, assembly GCA_963834815.1. Taxonomy (GTDB): domain Bacteria; phylum Acidobacteriota; class Terriglobia; order Terriglobales; family Acidobacteriaceae; genus DASRAA01. The sequence goes on from CAWIDA010000002.1 coordinate 101,007, forward strand.
AGCGCCTGCTGGCCGATAGCTACTCGGGGCAGCGGTCGCGCGCGTCGCATAACTCTGAGCCGGCGAGGTGTACGACGCATTCCGAATGGTCACCGGGCTTGGGGCAGGAGCGTTTTGCGGCGCAGGAGGGAGAAACCGCTGCGCGGGGGCACTCGGTTGCTGGGCTGAAGAACTATCGGAAACATAGCCGCCGCTGTCGCCTGAAACATACGCATACCCGTTGTCGTTAGAATCGGACGAATCAACATAGGCCGCCGGAGCAGCGGGAACGTAGTAAGGATAGGAATAGGGGTACGCGTAGGGGTAATCATATGGATAGTAGGGAGGAACCCAAGCGTAGCTATAGGGATATCCGTAACCGCCCCAAAACGGTCCCCAGTTGAAGCCAATACTGAAACCCCATCCGTAACCGTAGCCGGGATAACCCCAGCGACCGCCGTAGTAACCCCCGGCATGATAGCCGCCACCGTGCCAGCCTCCGCCGCCACCGTGCCAGCCTCCGCCGTGCCAACTGCCGCCGCCGCCGTGCCAGCTACTACCGCCGCCGTGCCAGTTACCACCGCCACCGTGATACGCAACTCCACCGCCGTGAAATCCGCCACCGCCACCGTGGCCTCCACGTTGGGCAAAGACGGACTCTGGCGCCCACCCGATCATGACCAGGAAAAGCGCCGCGCATAGAACAGCTAGAAGGGTGGAAGGCTTCATTTGGGTACTCCTCGAAGCGCGCGGTTGACCGATGCACCGGGACTCGATCTTACTCGCCCAGCGCATCCATGTGATCTAAAACCGGCCTCATTATACCCCGCACTGGCAACCCAGTCGCGCCGTAGAGATGAAACTCTGGCCGAGAGCTATCTCGTAGCCTTGGTAGTTACACCTCGAACCACACCCTTTCCTGGGTCGCAGACCTCCAGCGAGGCTGCTTCGCGCGCCTTTTCAGCTTTTTCCACGCCTGCCGCGACATTTTTCGCTCGACTCTCTTCGAGGTTTGCGACGCTCACGGCCTTTTTTGCCAAGGTTGCTGCCCTCGCGTCCCGCGCAGCGTTTACGACCCTTGCGAGTTCCGCAGAGGCCCCCAAGCGACCGGAGGCTATGGCGGCAGCGACATCGGCCCCCAGAACTCCTCCCAAGAAAGCTCCGGAATTGGAATCAACAGAGCTGGGAGTGCCGGTTACGGCGCTGATTCCCATTCTCACCGCATGACCGAAAGTATTTGCGCCAACAGCGTAGCCGGCTATGGCCTGCGTAGCTCCTATTGGCCAGATCACAGGACCCAAGACAATCTCGTGAGCCCTGTCCAAGAAACCCCAGGCAGCATTCCAGGCCGCGTTTTGACAGATGCAGTCGCCTTCCAGTCCGGCAGGATCGACCATGTTCACCGGATCGTTCAGAACATAGCCATAAAGATTAGTGTCGCCCCCGGAAAACGAAATGGGGTCTTTGGCAGTCCAGCGGCCAGTTACTGCGTCGTAATCACGGGCACCGAAGCGAACGAGTTTGCTGTGCTGATCGTAGAGGCCGCCGGCGAACCCGAACGGTTGAAATCCGGGATTCGTGTCGTTGATCACATTGCCGAACTCGTCATAGTCCATGCGCTGGGCGACCTGGCCGGTGGAAGCGTTTACCACTAGCCGTGGGTTGCCGACGTGATCGGAGAAAATGCGATAGGTCACGCCGCCCCTTACCATGTAGTCGGGAGTGTTGCCTCCGCTGGCGTAGATGAATTGGCTTAGGATCTGATTGTTGCCATCGAGTTGGGCGACGAGGTCTCTTCCGTCGTATAGGTAACCGGCAACCAGAATGCCGTTCACTTTCTTGCCTACGCGATTGCTCTCGGCATCGACAACATAAGTGACTTGAGTGCCGTTGGGCAGCGAGACGCTGGTGAGGTTCCCAAGCACATCGTACTGGTACGTGGTGAGACTTGATGCCTGGCTCTTGGCGGCTAGCTCCCCATTGGCAGTATAGGTGAATGATTTGTTGCCATAGGTGAGTAGCCGGTCTTGAGCATCGTAGGAGGCATTTACGGTGCCTGAGGAAGTCGTTGCCGTCAAGCGATTGGAGTTACTGTCGTAGGCATAGCTGGCAACGCTGGACGAACCCTTCTTGACGTCAGTCAGCCGATCGGCTTGGTCGAAAGTGTAGGTGTAAGAAGTGGTGGCACCCCCGATCGTCTCACTAAGACTTGTGACCTTACCGACATTGTCGCGCGTGTAGACCGCTTTATAGAGGACCGTGGTCCCAAATTTCGCGGTATAGGAGCTGGTCTCAGCGAAAGCGTTGTAAATAACCGTGTCGTTCGCCATGGCCAGGGTGCTGCCGGTGTAGAGTGCGGTTTTGGCGTTGTGATTTAAGGTCAGCGCACCGGCTTTACTCATCAGGCCGTCCTGATCGTAGGTGAAAGCGGCGGTGTTGCTACCGTTAAGACTCAGAGAAGTCACCCAGAAGTTATTGTTGTAGGTGCGCGTGACCGTACCTGCGACAGGGCCTGTCCAAGTCGAACTGGTGGGTAATGGGCCGTTGTAAGAGTAGGTGATCACTTCACCACCCGAAACCGAAGCTCGAGTAAGGTTGCCGGTCGTCGAGTTGTAGGTGAAGTTGAAGGTTGCGCCTGGTGTAACCAGGGATTTCACCCGGCCGGCAACATCGTAGTTGTAATTGACAATCTGTCCATCGGGCCGTGTGAGTTTTGTGAGCTCGCGGTCGGCGCTGAAGGAATAAATCGTGCTTCCACCACCATTCACTGTCGGAGGCGAGTAGGAGATGGGAAGGTTGACGGGTGAATAAGTGAAGCCGTGGGCGGCAGCAGCGGGCGGCGTGACGGAAGCCAGATTTCCATTGTTGTCGTAGGAGTACGTGATCACGCGACCATCTTGCAGCGTTTTTGTCAATAAGTTGCCATCCGTGTCATAAGTGAAACTTTCGTTGAGATTGAGCGGATCGGTAACGCCGGCCAGACGCCCATTCGCATCATAGCTATAGGTCGTCTGGCGCGATCCCTGGGTAGCGGAGCCCAGGCGGCCACGGCTGTCATACACGAAGCTGGTCAGCATTCCCGCGGGGGGCTGAATGCTGCTGACCCGCTCCATCACATCGAACACAGTCGTGGTTTTGCGGCCGACGGGAGTCGTGTCCACCGAGGTCTTGGTCGCTCCGGTGAAGACGGAAGTGTAAGTGCGACCATTAATGGTCTCGCTGTCCGTCTGCGTGACCAGGCTGAAGGGGTCACTAGGATTTGACAGACTCGCCGTGCGGTTGTTGCTGATGGTCATGGTGTGGTTGCCATATGTCAGCGTTTCGTTCGTATCGATGGGAAGTTGTACACCCCACCGCGGATCAGGCCCATACGTCTTGCTATAGGAAGTTCCGTTTGGTAGTACCGCGGACTCCGAGAGCAGACCATTCTGCTGGGAGTCTGATTCGCTGGCCTGCAGGCCGTTCGTCCAGGTGTTGTTGAAGGATTGGGTGGTGGAAGAACTGTTGTTGGAGAAGGCTACCGTGTCGTTGCTGGTGCGTCCTTGTGCTGTGGTTTCGGTGACGCCGTAGCCGGAACCACTATTGGCGCGGGCCAAGTTCAGGATCCCGCCGGCCGGATCGGAATCTTTGGTAAGAAACCCGTTTGTGTCGTACTGGAAGCTGTAGAGGTTGCCGTTCCTGTCTTTCAAGCTGGTCAGCAGGCCCAGTGCAGTATTGGTAAGTTTGATCGAATTACCCAATGGATCCGTGACTTTGCTGAGGTATCCGTTGTTGTTCACACCCAGAGTCGTGGTCTGGCCGTAAGGAGATACGATCGCAATGGGAAGTCCTTTGGGGCCGCGCTGAATGGTCGTCACATTGTCGCTGCCATCGGTGATCGTGACCAAAAGGCCGTTGGCATCGTAGGCGAAGTTATAAATCACCGCGCCGGTCATCGGCCGCAGGGTCTGGACGTGTTTTCCGCTGGTGGCATCGAAGACATAAATTTCACTGCCGTCTTCGGAAGTCAGTTGCAGATTGGAGCCGACGATCAATGGGGCCTGCACCTCCGCCGAGGTACGGACCTTGCCGTCCCCAAGAAAGAGGGCTTTGGGTACGATCGAATAAGGTGTGCAGGATCCGCCCGCACAATAGGCCATGAGCAGCGGCTCCAGCGCATGGTGAACGCTCAGAGTCCAACCGCCCAGACTCATTGCGTCCCGGATAGCAACCGGATCGGCAGCCGCCCGCCCGGCTGAGCGTTCGCTCTCGTAGTGGAGCAAAAAAGGTGTTCCCACGATCGGGATATCTTCTGCCAAGCTCTGACTGCGTACACTGACAAACGATCCTCTTGGATCCCCTTGCTTGCAGTGTTCGCAGGTGCCGTCTGGAAGGGGACTAAAGGCCCAGGTTTCGGTCCAATTGGCGTTGATCGTCCCAGGATTGCCCTGCGCGTTGTCGAACGGGGGTAGCTGGAAACTGGCGGTGCCGAACAGGAAAGGAGCGGAAGGAGGGAAAGGCAGATTCTGCTGGTTGACACCGCCATTGCCGGACGTACTGCCCCAGATGATGTCCTCATTTGCGTTTCCGCCGCTGCTGGCAAATTTTCCAGGAACGGCCCCGTATGCGCCCACATTGTATTGGCCTGCGGCGGGAATGATCTGAAGCACGAGACTGTCCCAGACAGGATCTCCAATGCCAGAGGCCAACCAGTTGAAGAACGTTCCATTCGGGGTGTAGATGACGGTGTCATTAATATTGCCCTGGCTTTTCATCACGCCAAATCCAGCTTGGGGGATTACCTCCCAGACACAGGAACCCAGCCCGGCCAGCTTGCCGGCGGCGACCGCATGTTGGTTGACCGTCTGGGTGTAGCCACCGGCTTGGCCCGAACCGGTACCCTCAAGCACAACGATCCCGTAGACGTTCGAGGCAGTGGCCCAAGGGGCTGGGCAGTTTTGCTGTGTGGCCGCAGGCAAAGCCCACGTCAGGCAGAGCAGGAACCAGCACCACAAAGATAACGCGGCACTGTTGAAGGGCCCTATCGCCGGTGAGTCCTGAGTAGAGTGACGGTAATGAATGATGGGCATAGGTCCTCCTCAAACTGAGTTGTGGGACCCACAAAAGCCGATTCGCGGTTCCTACGAATGCATGTGAAAGACGGGGAGAAATTGGCTCACGTGGGAGAGATCTTTCTTGGCGGCCGATTTGCCATCCGCCAGCCAGTTGATGAGAATGCACCAACTTGGCGCCTTTTTCAAGGAAAGAAACCTAAGTCGCACTCCCTTTACTCCGTGGACGGTTCAGATCGGCAATCTTCGCTGCTGATCGTTACTCCGCAACGGTTCCCGGTTCGTGCGATCTGACTATTCAACAGGCGCCTATGATGCCACTAACACTTGATCGAGCAACTGGCGCACGGCGCGTTGCGCTTCGAGGATGGAGTAGCGATGGTCCATCGCTCCCGCCAGATCGGTGTTGGCAAATGCGATTCTGCCGAAAGGAGCATTGCGCAAGATATCTCGCGGCGCGGGCTGTCCGGCTTTCCCGAAGAAGAAGCCCGGCTGCGGGCTCAAGTAAGCGTGGCCCCAGCGATTCAGGATTATTCCCGCGATGTCGCGCTTCGCGTCGAACCCGGCGCTAGAAAACATTTCGCTAAACTGTAGCCGTATTTTCTCCTCATAGTCCTTGAACGGAGTAGAGAGCAACTCCAGCCTCCCACGATCGCCCTGCTCTTCCGTTGATTGGCCAGGATAGGAATACAGAACTTTGACGCTGAGGACAATGGGTGAGTCTGGACTGATGGTCGGGTCCTCGATACCCGTTAATGCGGACTTGCAAACTTCCATATAGTTGCCAAGCCCTTCGAACCAGCGGCAACCGCTCATTCCCAACTTGTATAAGAAGCGCCAATTCCTCACGGCAACGTTGGCCATCATGCAGGGAGAACGATAGAACTGACCGTAGGCTTGGCGATGGCTTTGGGGAAGGTCCTTCACGATGTGCTTGGTCGTCCACGAGCCGCCCGCCATCACAACAGAGCGCGCCTTCACACGGTAGAGCTGACCGCCCTTCACGTAGACCAGGGTCACGGAGTGCGCCTTAGCTGGATCACCGTCATGCTGCACGTGGATGACGGTGGACGACAGACGAATTCTCGAGGCAGCGCCCGGGACGTCGAGTCGAGGGAAACTCACGGTGTTCCGAGAAATCCCCTCAACGCTTGCCGCGCCGGGGATTGCGTCCGGGAGCAAAGACTTCAACATCAACCTCGCAATGGTAGTGTTGCCGCCCGGAAACATCTGGTCGGATCCGCCTTCGTCCTCCGGCAGCGGGTGGAGCATCTCGAAGGCATAGTCCGAGTATGCGGATAATGCGTCCGGCCCCAGACCCGAGCCACCACCTTCCACGGGAGAGAGAAAGGTTCGAACGGTTTCGCGACTGAGCCCGAACCGTTCCATATAGTGTTGCTCGAGGGTGATGGAATCCAGATAGCGGGAGATCGCATCCCCTTCGACCTTGGGGTGTTCGAACTTCTTTCCATTGACTGAATGATGTTTGAGCGAGCGTAGCAACTCTTCTCTCGTTGCGTTCGTGACCGGCGCTCCCCGAAGATCCTTCCCAACGGGATCGATGAGCCACATGCCGGGCGTGTGCCCGAACTTCGCTCCGAACCAGAAACCATATCTGCCATGCTGCAGACCGACGGCTTCGTATGGCGTCTTGGATAGGGGAAACTCCGTATCCGGTCCCGCCCATTTCTGATAAGTCAGTTTAGGGGTTTGTAGACCGATGGACTCGTAGAAGCGGGCGAGAAAGCTATATGGATATTGAATCTGGTAGATGGCCGAACCCTGATGTGCGATCAGGCGTTTTCCGTCCACCGGGAACTCATTCTGTTTTGCCTCTCCGCCGAAGATAGGATGATTCTCAAGCAGCAGGCACCTGAGACCAGGCCCGGCTTCACGCTCTAGGAACAGCGCAGCAGCTAGACCGCTGATTCCGCCACCGACAATAACGCAGTCATATTCTTCGCGCGTATCGATGATGCTGTTCGGCAGTGGATCGTAGAGGGCGTCGCGAATCGAGTGACCAGCTTGGACAACTTCAAGGGTATTGCCGTTTGAGTTGCTGTACTCGCCGACTCCGCCGTAACCCGTAAAGTTATCTTCGGAAGCCAGCACTTCGGATGGAGCGAAGCCTTTAAGTAGTGCGTAGCCGGAAGCCAGGAGAATAGAGCCCAGGAAGTCGCGGCGGACGATGTCGGCTCTCATGCCCAGAGAGTCCTCAGCCGAACGCGAAGGCTTTGGTGGAGACTTGTCTGAAATGGCTATCAGCTCCTGTTTGCGCTCCCGAGTGTACACCCGGCATGGCAGCTCGATTGATGCGGAAACCGGCTTGCGGAAAGTTGGTTCCGTGGTGGATGAGGATGGTCGATTATTTGAGACTTGTATTTGGCTATTCCAGCGATCGAAACATCGCAGTTATTTCGGGGCCCGACCACAGGTAGTAGCCGCGAATCCGCTCGAAGGCCGGGAAAACACGGAAACATGCGAACTGAAGTTGTGGGTTATCGACAACAAGAGAGCATCTGGCGGAGAGGGGGGGATTCGAACCCCCGGTACAGCTTTTGACCGTACAACGGTTTAGCAAACCGCCGCCTTCAGCCACTCGGCCACCTCTCCGGGTTAGGCGGGTCTACGCCCGCGGATGAGCGGGCCTGTTGATTATAGCAGCCGGGCGCTTAGCGGCGTCGACCTCAGCATTCCGTCGAAAAGAAAGCACAACGCTACTGCTCAATACGGCGCTGTTGCGCCGCTTTCGATTATCACAACCCTTTGCTCGATCATTCAGCGCGGCACTTGCCTGTCGCTAAGGTGCTTGTCTGGAACTCCGGCGGCCCTCTGGCTTGTTAGACTGTGAGTGAGCAGTCGCGCGAAGTGGCCAGATGATTCATCTAGCTGCTTGAGCTTCTGCATCGACTCGCTGGATAGCCCCACGGCACTTAGCTGCCCAATGAATCTCGGCGAGGTCCGTGTCGGGCCGTGAGATCGCTGAACGTTATGAACCAGGCACCTGAAATTCCGGCCACTTCCATCTCCATGCGCGCGAGGGTCGCCAAGGCGAAGCGGATCGTGGTCAAGGTGGGGACCAACGTTGTCATGCGCGACGACGGTCGCCTCGCCCTGAGCCAGCTTTATGGAATTGCCGAGGCTGTGGCATGCCTCCGGCAGCAGGGTCGCGACATATTGATGGTGTCGTCGGGCGCAGTCGGCCTCGGGATGGAGCGGATCGGCATGGTCAGCCGGCCCACTGACCTCTCGCAAATTCAGGCTTGCGCAGCCATCGGTCAAAGCCGCCTGATGGCCATTTATGACGACGCTTTTGACAAGCTGGGCTGCCGTACTGCACAAGTGCTGCTGACGGAAGACGACTTTCGCGATCCCGTTCGCTATTCCAATCTGCGCTCCACGCTGGTTTCACTACTTGCGTTGGGAGTAATTCCCGTCATCAACGAGAACGACACCGTGTCTACCGTGGAGCTTGATCATCCTGCGGACTCGCCGGAGCGGCAGCGAGTGTTCGGTGACAACGATAAGCTCTCGGCGCTGGTAATGACACACATCGAGGCCGAGCTTTTGTTGCTGCTTTCGGATGTGGATGGCCTTTATACCGCCGATCCGAGTACGGACCGCGCACAACTGCTTTCACAGGTGGCGGAGATCAATGATGAGGTCTTCAATTTTGCCCAAGGCAAAAACGGACGGGGAAGAGGCGGAATGTCGAGCAAGCTGGAAGCCGCGCGTATTGCTACCGAAGCGGGCGGGCTTGCCGTCATCGCCAACGGTCGCCTGCCGCAGGTGATCGAACGGGTATGCGCAGGTGAAATTGTGGGAACGGTATTTCTGCCGAAAGGGGCGGAGTGAATCCTTCGGTCCGCTCGATCGCCGAGAGAAGCAAGCGATCTGCTCGCGTGCTGGCGTCGCTCACTGCCGAACAACGGACGGCGGCCATTCGAACTGCCGCCGACCTCATTGAACAGAACGGTCCAGCGCTGCTGCGGGCGAATGCGCAGGACCTCGATGATGCGAACCGCATGGCGGCGGAAGGTGAAATCGCTGCGGCCACACTCGAGCGGTTGCGACTCACCGACGGGAAGCTCTGCGAGATGGCCGGCTCCATGCGCGCCGTGGCAGAGCTCCATGACCCGATTGGGCGCGTGCTGCAGCGTACCGAACTCGACATCAATCTGGTACTGGAAAAGGTCTCATGTCCGCTCGGAGTGCTGGCCATCATCTTCGAAGCACGGCCTGACGCAGTCACGCAAATCAGCGCGCTGGGATTGAAGTCGGCCAATGCCGTCATCCTCAAACCCGGCGGCGAGGTCGAGCGCACGGCGACGGCGCTGGTAGCCATCATCCAGCGCGCATTGTTGCAAAGTGGGCTGCCTGACGACTCGGTGACGTTGGTGACAGGCCGGGAATCGGTTCGCCAATTGCTTGCTATGCCAGATCTGGTGGACATGGTGATCCCACGCGGGTCGAAGCGACTAGTGGAGTTCGTGCAGGCCAACACGCGCATTCCCGTGCTGGGCCATGCGGAAGGCGTTTGCCACATATACGTTGACGCGGCCGCCGATTTAGACATGGCACTGGCAATAGTCGATGACGCCAAGACTGACTATCCGGCAGCCTGCAATGCGGCTGAGACCGTGCTCGTTCATCGGCAGATAGCCGACTCATTTCTGCCCAGGCTGGCAAAGCAGCTTGGTTTACGCCAGGTGACACTGCGGGGATGCGCAACCACTCGCGCAATTCTCGCCGACCAAACGGTCGCAGAGGTTGCCGACAGCGCGTGGCACACGGAGTATTCAGATCTCGTACTGGCGATCCGGGTGGTGGAGTCAATTGACGATGCCATTGAGCACATTCACTCCTACGGATCAGCGCACACCGAAACGATCGTGACCCAGAATGCAATCTCGGCGGAGCGATTTCTAGGAGAGGTCGATGCTGCTGGAGTGTTTCACAACGCGTCGACGCGCTTTGCTGATGGTTATCGGTACGGATTCGGAGCCGAGGTCGGCATCTCGACCAGCAAACTGCACGCGCGTGGCCCCGTCGGACTCGAAGGACTAACAACCTATAAGTATGTCCTCCGGGGAACCGGTCAGTTGGCGCGTAGCTACCGCGGGCCACGAGCAAATTTATTCACTCACAAGCGGTTGCCAACCGATTAGGGTCAAGCTTGCTCAGGCGAGAATCATCGCTACGTCAGGGAGCGGTCAGCACTGTCTGATAGGGATCAAGAATCAACCGCTTAAGGCCTGCGGGGGCGGGTAGAGTGAACCGCGTTTCCTGGCCCTCCGCAAACACGCGCCCCAAATAGATTTTGTTGTCGCCGACAACTCCGTACACCGGAACGCTGGTCACCAGGTCGTCGGGAGCATCGAATTGATGTACCGTTGCCGCGACTACGGGCTTTCCTGCGTGGGTAGATAATTTCGAATCCTTGATTTCGAGGCGCGGAAAGGCTGTGCCATTCACCCAGCCGTCGAAGAACCAGTCGAGAGACTTACGATTCTCGAACCAGAGGGATTTCGGCAGAACTTCCTCAACTGCCTGTTCGAAGGCGGCATTGGTAACTTCCTTCCCCTGGTAGCGCTGATACACGTTGCGCAAGAGTGTGAGGAACACCTCATCGCTACCACCCGGATTCTCCTCCGTGCGTGAGGCATCACGAAACATTTCGCGCAACATGTGCAGTAACCAGGTTCCCCGGCCGTAAGTGATGATTTCGTAGCCAGTGGGAAACTTCGAAGAGGCGAGCCTTACGCCCAGTGTCACCGGCCCAGCCTCGACATTGGGTTGCCCCTCTTTCGACTTAGTGGCGAGCAATTGCCGATACGTGCTCAGCATCACTTGCACATCGTTGGGACGCCGCCGCTCAATGAGCATAAGCGACGCGTAATTTGAGATCGCTTCAAATAACCACTGCTCGTGATAACTGGCCCACGACACGCGGTCGCCAAACCACTGATGGGCGACCTCATGAGGCATCATCACTTCTGAAAATACAACGTAATCGGCCGCAGGGAGATGTTGCGCCTGCAATTGCGACGGGGTCAGATAGACGTAGCTGGAAAGAAAGATCATGCCCGGCCAACCCTGACTTTCCATACCCGGGCGTTGGGTGAGAGCAATCGAGCTGAAGGGGTATGGGCCGAACATCTTCTCCAGCGAAGTGAGAGTATCGGCGGCGCGAGCCGCGAGTGGCACGCTTTCTACCAAGGGAATCGGAGCGGCCAGCCCTCTGGAAGGTGTCCTGGGACCCTCTGCCGCCACGACCGGCCGCGAGGTCGGCAGAGCCATCGCCATTGACGGTTTAGGCATCTCGTCTTCGACGTCGTGCGTAGCATAAGAGTCGACCACTACGTTCCCGGCGTTGGCGGTGGTGCGTGCGTAGCGTCCAAGATTAAAGCCTGCGATAGGAATTGGACCTTCGCTGACCCAGCGCCCGACGGATTGCGTACCGTCTGGTTCGAATAAGACCTGTTTACCCGTCGCCACCAGCGTCCACGACTGCGGAAACCGGAATGTGATGTCGTAGTTCGCCATGGCGATGCCGCGGTTCGGGTACCAGGTGCCACGCGCTCCTACGTAGAAAAGCCCCCCACCGGCATCGGAAAGGACGAATCCGGAGTAAACGAACTTAAGATGAATCTGGGCTCCAAGAGCCAGGGGTTGGGGAAACACGACCGCCATTTCGTCATTGCCTTTGCGAGCTAGTTCACTTCCCTCGATGGCTTCGTTTTGAATGAATTCCAGCGGGATCCCATCCATCTCCACGGATTTCAACTGCAGGTAACGCGACAGCTCGAACATCAATATGCGTGAACCACCCTGGTGGACGGTCCCATCCAGCATCGCAGTTGCAGACAATCCCAGCGAGGGATCGATGACGCCGTTGATGTTGTATTTGGTGACTCGAAACGCATCGCGCGTCCAAGCCGGCCCGGCGGGGCCATGGAATCTGGTTTCCGACCGCGACTCTTTACGCGATGAGCGCATGGGAAAGCTCATCCACAGGTCGTAATAGGTCTCATCGCGTACGACCGCGGTCTGACCGACGATGATCTGTTCGGGGCTGCGGGTGTCAAAATACACGTCGAAGGTTCCCAGTTGCGCTCCGCCCACCCTTACATGCAGGAAGCGGTCTGGAGGAGCCGGCGGTTCTCCCGGCGCTACCTTGGTTGGCCCGCTGGAAAATGAAATCGCCAGTCGCATCGCGTCCATGATCGCCAGGCGACGGACCTGTTCGTCACTGCGTTTGACGAAATCAGCGCTATCGTCCGCGGGACGAAGATAACTCCGCAACTCTGCTGCGGTATCGTCATTGAATCGTAAGTAGGCGGAGGCGAACTGTTCCTCGAGCACTCCCTGTTTTGTAAACAAGCCCAGCGACGCGCGCTCCATGCGGTCCGGAGGACGCACGAGCACTTCGCCTTCGCCTTCGAAGTACGCGCCGGTAATCCGGCCATCGACGCTTTGAGTGAAAGCGATGGTGCCGTCATTGAGCCACAGATGAATATCTTCGCGATCAATGGAGGCTTCGCGAATCTTATAGACGGCGAGAGGATCAAGACCAACGGTACGCAGCGCACGATACAGCGGAAGCACTGGAACGGAACTCGAAGGAACCGTCTGCGCATTGAGCAGACCAACCCATGAAATCAGAAGTAAGACCAACCGGAGTATGGTCTGACGTGACGGGATGCGCCGGAGTGCCATCAAAGGAAACGACTGCTTCGCGTGCTGTGGTGTCTGTTACTAGTTTAAGCCAATCGGGCGGGCATTTCACACCACGAACCAATTAGTTACCAGTCAATTACCGGGATGCCGCGGCAAAAGCGCCGTTTCGGGCTACTTTCGATGTGACGCGGTAGTGTGGGGTGCGATCTTCTCGGCTGTAACGAATATTGGCTCGATGTCCACGGGAATGTCGTGAAGTTTCGCAAGTGCTTTCTGAAAGTCCGGACGCAACACCCCCATGGTGTCCAACATTTTCTTGGCGCCGGCGTAATTTCCTTCTGCCTCGAGCATCAGAAGGTCATGGGTCAGGTCGCGGACCGCGTCTTTGATTTTGCCGTAGTCCACCGCGAAGGTGCCGTCGGGACGCGCTACGAAGCCGCCTTTGTCGATGAGGTAATTCACCTGCACCGCCATTCCCTTTCCGTGTGCATCGCCTAAGCCGAAGCGCAGGGTGCGAAACGACGAGGCCAGGTATGTCGTATAAAGCCGCTTCTCCGAAGCGGCGCCGGACTGCAAGATGCCGTTCAGTCCCATCTCCTGCACGTGATCGAGCATGTATTGCAGCGCGAACAGCCCGGTCGCATCTGCTTTGGCCTCTTCGATCGCGCTGTAGAGTTCCTTCAATTGCTCGCGCGGCGTGGTTGGCTTGCCATCTACCGTGATCTGGTGAGGACCCAGCCCGTGACACAATTCGTGTGCCAGTATGTGCGTGAAAAACAGGTCAAAATTGACGTCGCCCTGCTCGTCTCTGGCCAGCACACGTTGCGAGATAGGAATCAGCGTGCGTTCGAACTTTGCCTGCTGCACATTCTTCAGCATGACGCGCTTGCTGCCTTTTTCCGCGACTACCCGCTCATCGTTAGGGAGGTTATAGGCGGCGGTCTGCACTCCGTGATTGCCGTCTCCGGCGCTGATTACTTCGTTTACGACGCGAATGGGGGCCTGAGCGCCGATCTTGGGATTGCGATACTTCGCGTCGAGAGGCAGGTTGTCCTCGATCTGCTGAAGGTTTTTGGAGAACGCACCCAGCTTGGCGCTTTCCGCGTCGTCACGGACACTGACATATGCTTCATACGAAGCCTTATAGCCAAACAGTTCGTCATTGTAGGTTTCGTAGGGACCAATGGTGATATCGAGCGGCGCGTCAAGGTCCATCCATGCGACATCGCTTTCGTAATAATCATTGGACAGGAAGGCATTGGCGCGGGTGCTAAGAAACCGTTTCAACGTCGCGTTATCCGTGAGCGCCATCGCTTCCTGCAGCAGACTCGCGCAACGCTGCAGGTCGTCTTTGTAAGCCTCACTGAAAGGAACGATCTTGAAGCCCTTCGCTCCATCGCCCCGAATAACGGTAAAGAAGCCCTTGGCCCCAGCCTGCTGCTTCTCCGGAAGAGTCGCGAGCCAACTATCAAATTGTTCCCTGGTCATGTTCTCGGGATAGAAATTCGCCCCCGGCAGCTTGTGTTCGGGAACGCCGGGCACAAATGCGGTGTCGTTATCGAGGGATGACCATGGACCTTTGTTGATCCAGAAGTAGTGAAGCCGGGCTTTCCCCAGCGGTGTCAGATCCGCCTGTAACTTGGAGTACAAGGCATGGTCGCCACTCCAATACTGGGTCATGAAAATGTCATCGATAATACGCGCTGCCTCGACCAGTTTGACCAGGGCCTTGCGGTCGCCGTCCGAGAGCTTCGACAGATCAACATTCATCTCGGTGGGCGCAAAGCGCGCCGTCATGTTCTGCAACTGCGCAAGATCGGGAACGGTCGTTGCCGGCGGGTCGCTCGCCATGCTTGTGAGGGAAGCCATAAGAATCATCGCTCCAAAGAGTGCCGGGTATTTCATGGATTGGTCCGTCTCCGCCCGCACTTCATCCGTACGGACTGGCGCAAGGATGCAAACTCATCATGATATAGGAAACATTTTGCGGACCAGTGCGGTCTCGAACGCCGGGCGGGTCATCACCTGTACCTGTTACGAAAGTAGTATGACTTGGCGACGTTGCTGGTGACTGTTCCTAACGGTGAGGACTAAAATAGATTCGGCGCGGTCGAGTGTCACGCTTGGCGATGCGGGTACGGGGCAATGCTGTTTCGCAGAGCAGCCGCGGCTGAAGAAGGATAGAATAGGTGGCAGTATCCGCAATGCAGTTCAGGTGTGACTCCGAGCGAGTTGGCCCTTCAGGATTAGGTATTGGATGAAGAAACCCCCCGTTGTTTTTTTGCTACTGATGGTTGGTGCTCCGTGGTTGGTAGGGCAACAATCCCAGGCAGCGCTACCGTCTGGATCGGTTCCTCCGGCTTCAGCACCGCCGGCGCCAGCACCAAGCCAACCAAGCGACATGACGGTGGTCGAGGAGATCATCGCGCGCGTCAATAACAGCATCATTTCCCACGCAGACTTGCAGCACAGCGAAGAACAGTGGAAGGCCGAGGCGAGCCGGCAGGATCCCAACCTGCCCCCGGAAAATCAGCCGCAGCAGAAGGACCTGCTGCGTGACCTCATTGATACTCAGTTGCTCACGCAAAAGGCCGAGGAACTTGGAATCAGTGCCGATACGGATGTGGTGAAGCGGCTTGACGAACTTCGCAAACAGATGCACGCGGATTCCATGGAGGACTTGGAGAAGGCGGCGCAGGCCCAAGGCGTGTCGTTCGAGGAATTCAAGCAGAACCTCAAGAACAGCATCCTTACCCAACGCGTCATCCAGCAGGAAGTCGGCCAGCATCTCAGCGTGACCCAGCAGGAGATCCAGGAATTCTACGATCAGCACAAGGCTGAGATGCAACGACCTGAGCAGGTTCGGCTGAGCGAAATCCTCATCCCCACTCAGCCGGCTCCGCCGGCGAAGACGGGAAGTGGCCAAGCCGCCCAGCCCGAGTTAACCGAGGATCAGCTCGTGGCCCAGGCTAAGGCTAAGGCCGACGCGATTTATGACCAACTCGTCAAGGGCGCGAAATTTGAGGACCTCGCTACAAAGAACTCGGGCGGTCCCACGGCGGCGCAGGGTGGCGACCTTGAATATTTCAAACGCGGCACGCTGTCGAAACAGCTCGAAGATCAGGTTTTCGCGCTAAAGGTCGGGCAGTTTACCGAGCCCACTCGCACCAACCAAGGTTGGGTGATTCTGAAGGTGACCGAGCACCAGACGGAAGGTATTCCGCCGCTTAAGGAAGTTGAACCGCGTATTCAAGAGCGCCTGTATATGACCAAGATGCAACCAGCGCTGCGTGAATACCTTACGAAGTTGCGCGAAGATGCCTACATCGATATTAAGCCAGGGTTTATCGACACCGGCGCCAGCCCGAACGAGACCAAACCGATTTACACGACGGCATCCGCCAGCGACGACGCTAAGAAAGCTAAGAAGAAGAAATTTGGCGTGTTCTGACGGTGGAGCAGTTTCGAAGAGAGGCGCACTCCGGTGCGCCTCTTCTAGTTTTGAATGCTCGCGGACCGCGAATCTTTGTTCCCAGAGTCTTTTCCTGCCGTCTCTCACAACACTTTCCGGCAGCAGTGCGGTACGATAAACGTTCAACTACTACGAGGCCCCCAAAGGATTTGGCGGCGAGGTCAGCCCTATGAAAGACTTCTACGTCCGCGACTGCCAGCAACATGAGAACAAGACCATAACCTCGAGTTTTGTGGTCGCATCCAAGCAGGTAAAAACCAAGAAAAACGGCGAATTTTACCTCGCCGTGACGCTTGCCGACCGCACAGGGCACCTCCAGGCCAACATGTGGGACAACGTCTCCGACTCCATCGATGCGGTTGAGCTCGACGATTTCGTCAAGGTCAAAGGCATGGTGCAGAAGTACAACGGGCGCTGGCAGCTGACGATTCACAAGATACGGAAGCTGGGGGATTCCGAGATCGACTACTCGGACTACCTCCCTAAAACCTCGAAGGACATCGAACAGCTATGGCGCACGCTGGGAGATTTCATCGAGACATTCCAGAATCCCTGGCTGAAACAATTGGTCAGGGACTTCATGGCTGACGATGCGATCGCGACCGCCTACAAGACAGCGCCCGCGGCCAAGACGCTGCATCATGCCTTTGTCGGGGGCCTGCTCGATCATGTGGTATCGCTGTTCGCCGCGTGCGATCTGATTGCGCGCAATTACCCGCAGATAAACCGCGATCTCCTGCTCACCGGCGCTTTCCTGCACGATATCGGCAAGATTCACGAACTGGCGTACCAGCGCTCCATTACGTACACCACCAAAGGCCAACTGTTGGGCCACATGATCATCGAACTGGAGATGTTGCACGCCAAGCTTGCGGCTATCCCCGGTTTCCCTGAAGAACTGAAGATCCTGATTGAACACCTCATCATCAGTCACCACGGACAATACGAGTTTGGCTCGCCTAAGCTGCCGATGTTTCCGGAAGCGCTCATGTTGCATTACCTTGACGATCTCGATTCCAAGATGGAGAGCATGCGCGCGCATTTCGAACGGGAAAGTGAACTGGAAACCGCATGGACCAGTTACAACCCATCGTTGACGCGACCCTTGCTGAACACGCAGAAGTTTCTGGAGAAAGGATCGGCTGCGACTGCTCAAGCGACTCCCGAAAAGCCGGAAGCGGAGGACTCGTCAGAAGGCCTGCAGGAATCACCGGCAGCAATTGCGCCTGAGGATGCTGAAACCGAAGATCCTTCGCCACTTAGTGCGTTACAGCGGAAGTTTGCTTCCCACAAAGTCACCCCTGTTGGCGCCAAGGCGGACTAACGGGCTCATGGCCTATCGAATCGAAATTCCAACATGCGTGACTTTTGTCATTTTGAATATATGTCCTTCGATTGCTACGGCACACTGATCGATTGGGAATCCGGCATTCTTGGCTATCTCCGCCGACTGCTGCGCAACAAAAGATGCGAGGTTTCCGACGCGCTGATCCTCAGCCGCTACTCCGAGTTTGAGCCACGTCAGCAGGAGGCACCCTATCGGCGCTACCGCGAAGTTCTGGCTTCGGTGGTACGCGATTTTGCCCGCGACCTTCGCTTCCAGGTCAGCACTCAAGAGGCCGACGGTCTCGCCGACTCCGTCGCCAGCTGGGACCCTTTTCCTGACACAGTACCTGCGTTGACGCGGCTCAAGTCCCGCTACAAATTGGCGGTCTTGTCTAATATCGATGACGATCTGTTCGCCTTCACTGCCCCGAAACTGGGGGTTGAACTCGATTGCGTGGTGACGGCGCAACAGGCGCAAGGCTACAAGCCGTCGCTGAGGAACTTCGAATTGCTGCTGGAGCGTCTGCCCATCGAAAAGAGGCAGTTGCTCCATGTTGCCGAGAGCCTTTATCACGATGTAGCGCCCGCGCAAGAGATGAGAATCGCGACGGTGTGGGTCAATCGTCGCCAAGGAAGGGCTGCTGCCGCTAGTAAGTTGGCTGCCGCGGTGCCCGATCTCGAAGTCGCTACGGTGGGAGCCCTGGCCGACTTGGCTGTCGGCTAAATCACTTGTTTCTGCCAAAATAGGCATATCCCAACAACACCGGGCTGAATCTAAGAAAGGGAAGATCGCATCACTACCTAGACTATGAAGATTCTGGTTCCGACTCCACTGCGTCAATATGCCGGGAAGCAGTCTGCCGTCGATGTGCCGGCGGGAACGGTTGGCGAGGCGTTGAATGCCCTTACCTCGACTTATCCTGACTTGCGCAAGCATCTGTATAACGACGAGGGAAAATTGCGCGCCTTCGTGAATCTTTACCTCAATGACGAAGACGTTCGCTACCTGCAGAAAGAGCTGACGGCCGTGAAAGACGGGGACACCCTGTCCATTGTCCCTTCGATCGCTGGTGGAGGGCGGTGAGATAGCTATGGCCGGCATTGCGGAAAAAGTCGCCTCGCTGAACAACGATGAAATCCTGCGTTACTCGCGCCACCTGATCATGCCCGAGGTCGGTATGGAGGGTCAGCTTAAGCTGAAGCAGGCCCGCGTGCTATGCATCGGCGCAGGAGGCCTGGGTTCGCCGCTTGCCCTCTACCTGGGTGCAGCCGGCGTGGGCACTATCGGTATCGTGGATTTTGACGTTGTCGATTTCACCAACCTGCAGCGCCAGATTATCCATGGAACCGCCGATGTGGGCCGCAAAAAGCTCGATTCGGCTGCCGAGACGCTGGGGGAGATCAATCCCAACGTCGAAGTTCGCAAGTTCGACACCCGGCTGACCAGCGCCAATGCTCTCGAACTGTTCCGCGACTTCGACATCATCGTTGATGGCACAGATAATTTCCCTACCCGTTACCTGGTGAACGACGCGTGTGTGCTCAGCGGAAAGCCAAATGTTTACGGTTCGATCTTCCGCTTCGAAGGACAAGCCAGCGTGTTCGCCACCAAAGAAGGTCCGTGCTACCGCTGCCTGTATCCCGAACCACCTCCGCCCGGGCTTGTCCCGTCGTGCGCTGAGGGCGGTGTGCTGGGCATCCTGCCGGGACTGGTTGGCATCATTCAGGCCACCGAGACAATCAAGCTGATTCTGGGCTCTGGTGAGCCGCTGATTGGCCGTCTGCTGCTGGTGGACGCACTCGCCATGCGGTTCCGCGAACTGAAGCTGCGGAAGAACCCCGACTGTCCGGTGTGCGGAACTCACCCCACGGTCACGCAACTGATCGACTACAACCAGTTCTGCGGAATCCGCGGAGAGGAACAGATTGAGACCCCTACTATGCTCGATATGACTCCGGAAGAGTTGAAGCGCCGCCTCGACACCGGCGAAGACATCTTCGTACTCGACGTGCGCGAGCCGCACGAATACCAGATCAGCAATCTTGGCGGCTACTTGATTCCCTTGAACGACCTGCCGAAGCGAGTCAGCGAACTCGACTCCAGCCGCGAGATCGTTGTCCACTGCAAGATGGGCGGACGCAGCGCCAAAGCCGCCGACTTTCTAAGGCAGGCGGGATTCTCGAAGGTGCACAACCTGGCTGGCGGAATCAACGCCTGGGCCGAGAAGATAGATCCCAAGGTGCCGAAGTACTGAGATAGTCGCCGGGACAAGCAACATCGCGCGACCTGCGTAGTGCGGGTGTGAAGGGGGTGTCCGCAAGCGGACATTCACTTCTGCCGGCCGGACGCACCGTTCGAGCCCGAGACGCATAACTTATTGAGCAGCAAGTCCGAACGCTGGCATCGAACGTGCAAGTATTCCCAGCCAGTAAAGCTGCGTCGTATACCACCACAGGCCGGAGTCGCTCCATGCTACAAGACTTTCGCTACGCTTTGCGCCAGCTGCGCAAGTCACCCGCATTCGCTATTGTCGCGATCGTAACTTTGGCACTAGGGATTGGGGCCAATACGGCCATCTTCACCCTCCTCGATCAGGCCCTGTTGCGCGAGCTCCCAGTGAGTCATCCCGAGCAATTGGTGCGATTGCAGTATGTTGGCTCAAATACCGGGCGCACCAGCTCATACGGCGGAGATTCGCACAGCTATTTCTCCTATCCGATGTACAAGGATCTGCGCGACAAGAACCAGGTGTTCGA
>CAWIDA010000003.1:0-292717 GCA_963834815.1 uncultured Acidobacteriaceae bacterium
ACCTGAGCGGGATCGAACCGCTGGCCTCCTCGTTGCGAACGAGGCGGCCTCTCGCCAGCTGAGCTACAGGCCCAATTTTGGCTGGATGCATGGGGTGTTGCCCGCCCACTGCCGCGACACCAACCTCACGGTATTGATTATACAAAGAATCTGAGCCGCCTGAAAATCGTACTCGGGCTCAGTGCCCAATGTCATCCAAAGCAAATCCAATGCGTTCCAATCCGACTCTCGTCATCTCTGTATCGCCACCGACGCCAATGCGAAAATGCTGCGGCATGTCGAAGTAACGGCCGGGCGCAACGCTGACTTCATACTTCACCCGCAGCAGATCAAGAAATTCATCGACGTCGCCTGAGCGCATTCGGGGGAACACGATCGTTCCCTGCTCTGGTCGAACAAACTCGAGATCCCTTCTCGAATCCAGGAAGGCGTCAATCGATTTGCGATTGGCTGCGAGAAGGTGGTCGGCCCGTGCCGCGACCTTGTCCAAGTGATCGAAGGCGACTATGCTCAACAACTCCGCGGGATGCGCCGGAGTCGCGGCATAGAGATCGTTGATACGCCACATCCTTTCGGCAAGCTCCGAACTGGCGAGGACCCATCCGCAGCGCAAGCCGCTCAAGCCGAACGCCTTGGTCAGGCTGCTGGTAACGAGAAAATGTTCTCCCAGGTGGAACACTGGACGAGGCCTATGGCCGTAAAACGTCTCCAGGTACACCTCGTCAACAAGCACCCTCGCGCCGGTCTTTTTCGCGATATCTCCCACCGCACGGACTGTCGCTTCGTCAGCATACGCGCCGCTCGGATTGTGCAGGTTCGTGAGGATGATCAGCTTGGTCTGCGGAGTAATCTGGCGTTCGACTTCCGCCGGATCGATTCGAAACCCGTCTTCGAAGCGTCGCTCAAAACGCCGGAGCTTTGCGCCAGGTAGAGCGCTGTCGATTCGAGCAACTCGTACGTCGGGTGCTCTATGAGGACCTCGTCACCGGGTTCAAAAGTCCCGGCCATGGCCAGATGATTTGCCATCGACGTCCCGCCGCCGCCACCACACAGTCAGGCGAACCTGGTTGTAGCGCGCGATTCGCTCCTGCAGAGGGGCATAGCCGTAGATTGTCGGCCCATTGATCTCCAAGTCATCGATGCTCACTGGCAGTTCAGCCAATGGGAAGCTCATGACTCCGCTCGTCGCCAGGTTGTACTTTGCACCCGAGCGCAGCTTGGCATATTCCATATACGGCGAATGCATCTGTGTACGTGGTAGCATCACAGTCTCGACGCCAGTCCTTTCTTCCGCCGCGCCCAGAACGCATACACAGGCAACCCGAGCACGAGAATTCCCATTCCCAGCAGAGCGTTCGCCGGGTATTTGTAAACCGTGTTGATTACCACGAGCCAGCTTACGGCCACGAAGAGTCCGGTAGTATACGGATGCCCGGCACACGATACCCGCCGCTCGCCATACCCGCAGTTGTGAACGACGCGGCTTCCCGCCGTCGAAATACGAAGAGGCTGGCCCCGGTCAGGCCGAAGAAGATGAAATCCATGGACACGACATAGTTGAGGATCTTCTCGTAGCTGCCCGACAGGGCAATTACCAGTGTTAATAGACTCTGCATCACGATAGCAACGACCGGCACATGGGTTCTCTGGTTGACCCGCGCCACCGCCTCGAAGAAGAGCCCGTCGCTTGCCATGGCGAAATAGACACGCGGAGCGGTCAGGATCGACTGACTGAGAAACCCCACAGTGGAAACTGCGATCCCCAGGGCAATCAAGCGCGCACCGGTATTGCCCATTGCCATGCGCATTACTGAGGAAGCCGGCACCGTGCTCTTTGCCAGCCCCTCTGCGCCCAATGCTCGCACACACACAAAGTTCACGCCCAGGTACAGAACGATCACGCCGGCTACGCCCATTACCAAGGCACGAGATAGATTGCGCTGCGGATCTTTGACCTCGGCGGCAATGAAGTTGGCGGTTTGCCAACCTCCGAACGCGAACAACACTGGGATCATTGCTGCACCGATGGCCGTGACGAGATCGAGGGACGGCTCACGGTCCAGCACAGGATGCAGCAGCGGGTAGGGAGACTGGATAAGGAAAAGCCCCGCCAATATCAAGGTGGCGATGGCTCCAATCTTCAACAACATCAAGACGCTCTGTACCCGACTGCCGGCGCGCACTCCAAGGCAGTTGATGATGGTCAATACCAGAATTGTCAGCACCGCAACCACGCGCTCTGAGACCTGCCAGTTCGTCAGTTCGAGCAAGTAGCGGGCGAAGGTGACGGTGACGGCAGCCATCCCGCCGGTTTGAATGACCAGCAGAAGCACCCACCCATAAAGAAATCCGGCGATGGGATGAAAGGCCTCCCGCAGATAGGCGTATTGCCCTCCCACGTCGGGCATTCGGGCCGCCAGCTCCGCATAGATGAAGGCTCCCAGCATCGCTACCACACCTCCTGCGGTCCAAACAGCAAGGATCGAAATGGGGGTGTTCACCTGGCGAGCGACCACGTAGGGGTTAATGAAGATTCCGGCGCCCACGATTCCGCCCATCACGATCATGGTCGCGTCGAATAGGCCAACCTGGCGCAACAATGCCGGTGAAGCCGGTTGGGCCGGTGTAATCGCTTTCGGAGGTGTAGACGTATTCATTCTCGCCGGGCTGTGCGAATGTAACACGCGAGGCAAAGAATGCTTATCACCTATATCTCGGGGTACGGAGCGGCAGCGCGCCGCAGTCGATCCAGAACGGCTTCCCACTCGGTGCCGGTCGGCGGAGTCTCCACGGCGATCCAGTCGAAGCCCCGTGCGTCGAGCGCGTGCATCACACTGTAGAGCCGGGCAGCGTATTGGGCGGCGTCCCTGGGCATGGGCACAACTTCGTCCACAACTCGAACAGACGGAGTGGCAATTTGAAGATAGGCTCCTGTGCCTGAATCCGGCACTAGGCCGCCGTTCACTAAGAATAGCCGGGTCCGCGGGCTGTAGTGACGAGGGTGCATCCCAGGTGAGGGATGGGCGCCTTCCACCTTGTCTTTTGCCAGGACCACTGCACCAATCAGCTTTTCAATCTGTTCCCGTGTGATTCCCCCGGGCCGTAAGAGAATGGGGACCTCCTCCTCCAGGGAAAGCACAGTTGACTCGATCCCTACCTCGCACGGACCACCATCCAGAATGTAGTCAACGCGGTCGCCGATTCCCTGCCGCACATGTTGTGCCGTGGTAGGAGACACCTGCGTGAACCGGTTTGCACTAGGAGCAGCGACAGGAACTTGAGCTGCTTCGATCAGCGCCAACGCTACCGGATGCGCCGGCATGCGCACGCCCACGGTCAGCAGGCCTGCCGTGACAACGTCTGGAACAGCCGGCGTTTTGCGAACAACCAGGGTCAGCGGTCCCGGCCAAAATTGCTCGGCCAGGACGCGGGCCTTTTCCGGCCAGTCAGAGACAACGTCACGAACCATCTCGCGATTGCTGACATGCACGATGACGGGACTTGAACGCGGCCGTCCCTTAACCTCAAAGACTCGCTCAACTGCCTCGGCGTCAAGTGCATTCGCGCCCAGTCCATAAACCGTCTCCGTAGGAAATGCCACCAGGCTGCCATTTCGCAGGAGTTCGGCAGCGTGCCTGACTTGCTGCTCGGTTATTCCGAATTGTTCTTCAATATCCACGGGCGCTGGCTAACTACATGTCACTATTGGCTCCGTCCGCGCGAAGGGTCGGGCGAGTCAGCCGAATCGATATCTATGTGCAAACCACTACTCGCCGCAACGCCCTGCGGGTAACAGTTGCCATCCGGAGCATAAGATTCGCGGCACGCGGAAGTCATCTCCGGACGTCGCGGCGATTGAGCGTACTGCCACACTTCGGCGAACGCAACACCGCTCTTGGCGGGAACGGGCGGGTCGCCGGGAAACACGCACCCAAGCGCCGGGCCGCAATGATCATTGCTGACGAAGAAATGGATTTCCCGTCCGCCGGCGTTGTCGCGGATATCGCTCGCAGTCACGACCGAGGTCTTGCTGGATTCTCGATAGGGGATGCCGGAACAGTACACGCCGCCGCGATAGCCGCCCTTCACGACGCCGTCGATCCAGGCATGAATATAGGCGCGTTGCTCGGGAAGCATTCGTCCTCCCTGCTCCTGGTCGAGAAAAATGATCGCCCTCTTCGGGAACCCGTCATTCGACGCCGCCTGTACTGCCTTTGCCGCATCGCGGACTCCGACACCGGACGCATCGCCCGATGCCTTTAGCTCCTTGTACTCACGCCCATTGAATAGCAGAAGGAATCCGTATCCCATCGAACTTAGCTGGACTCGCTTCCCTGCCCAGGTGTTGCGATCAGCTCCCGGTGGAGTGTTCAGCCAATACCCCGTGAAGGAAAAAGTCTTTCGCAGAGACTGCATGTTAGCGTCGCCCAGGTAGTCGTTGCGATCCATGCCGAGATACGTGCGTTGTTGGGCCGAGGCTCTCGTACACAGCAAAGTGCCCATGATCGCCAACAGTGACAGGAATCGGAAGGAGGACAACATCTTATTGAATATCGCACGGGACAGGTAGCGATGGCAGGCGTGACCGAGCATTCGTCAATACGGCCCGATGATGCCACCGATATTTCGCGACGCCGGTAATTTGACTTGTGGCGAGAACGGCATTACTCCCCAATAACTGGCGAAGGTGTCGAGATACTTGTAACCCGAACCGGTGTTGAACAGCACCACTTCATCGCTCTCTTTGAGGATGCCCTCCTCGAGCAGCTCTTGATAGGCAGCCAGGGCCGCGCCGCCTTCCGGCGCGGCAAAGATTCCCTCGGTCGTCACCAATTCCTTGACGGCCGACATGATTTTATCGTCGGTGACGGCGGTCGCCGTGCCGCCACTCTGGCGAATGATATCGAGAATAATAAAGTCCCCATAGGCTTTGGGTACGCGCAATCCCGCCGCCAAGGTGTGGGCGTCAGGCCACATTTCCGAGGCAGCGTTTCCTTCATGTAATGCTTTAATAATTGGCGCACACCCACTGGCCTGAATAGAGATCATTTTTGGCCTGTGTCCCTTTTCAATCCAACCTAGGTCCTCCATTTCAGCGAACGCTTTCCACATCCCGATCAGTCCGACTCCACCGCCTGTGGGATAAAGAATCGCATCCGGCAATCGCCAACCCAGTTGCTCCGCGACCTCATACCCCATGGTCTTCTTGCCCTCAATGCGAAATGGCTCCTTGAGCGTCGACACATCGAACCAACCTTCCGCGTCTTTGCGTTCGGCCACCATCCGTCCGCAGTCGCTGATGAGTCCATCCACCAGAATGAGGTGTGCCCCGCTAGCCTCGACTTCCAGCCGATTCGCTAAAGGAACGTCCTTCGGCATGAACACAAAAGCTTCAATCCCCGCACGCGCCGCATAGGCAGCCAGCGCTCCGCCTGCATTTCCTGCTGATGGGGCCGCCAGTTTCTTCAGTCCATAGTGCCGAGCCATCGTGACGGCTGCGCTCATGCCCCGTGCCTTAAACGACCCGGTTGGATTCAGACCCTCGTCCTTGATGAGCAGATTCCGATATTTGCGGCTGGGCAGCATGGGGGTCAAGCCCTCACCCAATGTCACGGGTTCGACATCGGGCAGGACCGCGGAATAGCGCCACATACTCGCAGGACCATCACTGACCGATTGACGCGACGCCGCGCCGCGAATGCCCGCGAGATCATAGCGGACGTAGAGCGGACCGCCGTCTTTGGGACAGACATTGCGAGCGACATCGGCAGTCAGCCGCTCCCCACACTTACTGCATTCGAAGCAAAGAATCTTGGCCATCGGAGTATTGCCTGGGAAACCTCGCAGTGTAGCACTCGCGCGCAGCCATCGCGAATGAACCGGAGGACACAGCTGTTATAAACTTTTGCTTCGATGAATGAAGCCTCCACTCCCCTGATGCGGCAGTATGCCGCTATCAAGAAAGAGCATCCCAACGCGTTGCTCTTCTTCCGCTTGGGAGATTTCTACGAGATGTTCTTTGAAGATGCCGTGGTGGCCGCGCGCGAACTGCAGATCACGCTAACGTCGCGCAACAAGGAAAAAGGCATCGCGATACCCATGTGCGGCGTTCCCTATCACTCCGCCGAAGGGTACATTGCCAAGCTCATCCGTAAGGGTTTTAAGGTCGCCATCTGCGAACAGATGGAGGATCCCCGCCTTGCCAAGACGCTGGTAAAACGCGAAGTCACGCGGGTGGTGACTCCCGGCACCGCCGCCGACACGCAGCTTGGGGTCGAGGAGAACAACTTCCTGGCCTGCATTGCGCAGGCGAAAGAGGCCGTCGGCTTTGCCGCGCTCGACCTCTCAACGGGAGAATTTCGCGCAACGGAGTTTCGTGGGGCCGACGCCGAGCGCCGCATTCGGGAAGAACTGCTGGTCTTGCGTCCGCGCGAAGTCCTCTTTGCATCGTCCATGCCGCTGTTCGACCAAGCGCGCCAGCAAAGTTCCGCGCAGCTGGCCGTCGCTGCTCCGAGAATGACCAGTTTGGAAGACGCAAGGTGGGCGGAGACTCCCCTGGAAGACTGGGTGTTCGCGCCGGATTACGCCATTCCGCAGGTCGAGAATCATTTTGGCGTGCTTTCGCTCGAAGGCTTCGGCTTGGCTGGCCGATCGGCCGCCGCCACAGCCGCCGGAGCCATACTCCACTACATTCGCTCCACCCAGCGTGGATCGCTCGATCACGTCGATCGCATCGGCTACTACGAGCGGCAGGACTGTCTCGTGCTTGACGCCGTCTCGGTGCGCAACCTGGAGCTACTCGAACCCCTTTTCTCGGGAGGCGGCGACAGCGTCACACTCTTCCGCTCGCTGGATTGCGCGATTACGCCGATGGGCAAGCGCTTGCTGCGGGCCTGGATGCTTCGCCCCTCGATCGACGGGGCTCAGATCGGCCAGCGGCTCGATGCTGTAGAGGCCATGGTGAAGGACCTGGTTGCGCGGGAAGAATTGCGACGCTCGATGGAAGGCATCCTCGATCTCGAGCGGCTGCTGAGTCGCGTAGCACTTGAGACCGCCAATCCGCGCGACATGTTGACCCTGGCGGGGTCATTTGCCAAGCTTCCGCTGGTTCGTGCCACACTGGCACGCTTTCCTGCCGAGAGGCTGCAAGGACTGCACGCCCAGTGCGACGAACTAGCCGACTTGCGCGAGCGAATCGCCTCCACGCTGGCGGACGAGCCTCCCATTTCGCTGAACGATGGCGGAGTAATTCGCGCTGGGGCCGACCCTGCATTGGACGAACTGCGCAACCTGAGCCGCAACAGCAAGCAGTATATTGCCCAGATCGAACACCGCGAGCGCCAACGCACCGGCATCGGTTCGCTGAAGGTCAAGTTCAACAGCGTCTTCGGCTACTACCTGGAAATTTCTAAGGCCAATCTGCACCTCGCCCCAACGGATTACGAACGCAAACAGACCCTGGTGAACGCCGAGCGGTTCACGACGCCAGAGTTGAAAGAGCATGAGGCAAAAGTGCTGGACGCGCAGGAAAAGATGGTTGAGATCGAGCGGCGCCTGTTCGCCGAGCTGCGTTCCGCCATCGCAGGCGAGGCGCGGCGCATCCGCCAGACCGCCCTGGCACTGGCTGAGATCGACGTTTTGGCCGCCTTTGCTGCGCTGGCTGCCAATCGTAACTATTGCCGGCCCCGCTTTGATGACACGAACGACATCGAAATCGTTGAGGGCCGGCACCCTGTCATCGAGCAACAGGATTTGTCTGGCGTATCCGATCGCTTCGTGCCCAACGATCTTTACCTCAACGGAACCACACATTCGGTGCTGGTGATCACCGGCCCGAACATGGGAGGCAAGTCAACCTACCTGCGGCAGGCGGCTCTCATTGTGCTGATGGCGCAGATGGGCGCATTCGTCCCCGCTCGCTCGGCGCGACTGGGGCTGGTCGATCGGATTTTCACCCGCATCGGCGCGTCTGACAATTTGGCGAGAGGACGTTCCACCTTCATGGTCGAGATGACCGAAACCGCTGCCATACTCAACACAGCGACTCCGCGTTCGCTGATTCTGCTTGACGAGGTGGGACGCGGCACTTCGACCTATGACGGGCTCGCGATCGCGTGGGCGGCCATCGAATATATTCACGCCAACACCCGGGCTAAGACGCTTTTTGCCACGCATTATCACGAGCTGACCGAACTGGCCGATCGCCTCAGTGGCGTCAAGAACTTCCATGTATCGGTGAAGGAGAGTGGTGGCGGCATCGTCTTCCTTCGCAAGGTCGCGGAAGGCTCAGCCGACAAGAGCTATGGCATCGAAGTAGCAAAGCTTGCCGGACTTCCGATCGAGGTCATCCATCGTGCCCGCGAAGTGCTGGCCGAGCATGAAAACGCCGAGCGGAGCGCAGTGACCCATCTAGCCAAAGACGAGGCCACGGGTACGGCCCCAATGCAACTTACGATCTTCACGCCGTTGTCGCAAAAGATCGTTGACCGCATCAAGGAGACCGACCTGAACTCTATCAGCCCGTTGGAGGCGCTAACCCTGCTGCACGAATTGAAGAAACAGATGGATTGACGCGTACCTGGTTGCTTACTGAGCGGTTAACCCCGGTCGCGGTACACTCGCTTTAACTGCATGGCATCCAAGGCCAGTCTCGATTTGCGCCAATGTGTCGGCCAGCTCATGATCATGGGCTTCGATGGCACGAGCATGTCAGCTCATTTGCGCACGATGCTGGGAACCTTCCATCCTGGCGGCGTCATTCTCTTTAAGCGCAACATCGCGGACGCCGCACAAACGCGCGCCCTGTTGCGCGAGGCACAGAAAGCCGTCGCGACACCGATGTTTCGTTGCGTCGATATGGAAGGCGGCTCCGTTGATCGATTTCGCGATGCCGTAGCGCGCATCCCGTCTGTGGCTGAGGTCGCGGCAGCCGGTGACACCAAATTGTTTCGCAAGCACGGTAGGTTGATCGGACAAGAACTTCGCGTGCTGGGTTTTAACACCGACTTCGCGCCGTGTGTTGACCTGCGGTCCGAGGAATCGAAGAGCTTGTTGGGCTCGCGTACGGTTTCTGCAGATCCGCACGAAACCATCCGCTACGCACGCGAGTTTCTAACTGGACTTCGTGATGCCGGGATCCTCGGCTGCGGCAAGCATTTTCCCGGACTCGGCGCCGCGAGTCTCGACAGCCATCACGATTTGCCATCCATCGACAAGATCTGGAAGCGTGCGTGGAACGAAGACCTCGTGCCCTATCGTACGATGCATCGGGAATTCCCCTTCGTGATGGTGGCCCATGTCTCTTATCCGAAAATCACACGCGATCGCACTCCAGCTTCGCTCTCGAAGAAGTGGATCGCCGGCATCCTACGCAAGAAAATCGGCTATCGAGGGTTGGTGGTCTCCGACGATCTCGACATGGGAGGCGTCCTGAGCAACTCGTCGATCGAAGTCGCGGCCATTGAAACACTGCGCGCAGGCTCAGACTTATTCCTCGTCTGCCAGAAAGAAGAACACGTGTGGCGGGCCTATGAGGCGGTTTTCAAGCGCGCCGAGCAAGACCGAGTATTCGCGAAGCTCGTTGCGTTGAAAGCTAAACGAGTGACCCACTTCAAGGCCAGATACCCCGAGCTGCGGGCGCGGAAGTCCCCGGCTCCGACGCAAGACAAGGTGGATGCTTTGCGTCGCCGGGTGTGGGAGTTTACCGAGGAGGTGCGGATGGGCTCGATGGTTGCTCCGGAGGACCGTGCCCTGTGACCCAGCGCAAAACTGGCAATCGGGAACTCGCATCATGATCGTCGCCGGAGTCATGAGCGGCACCTCCGCTGACGGAATCAACGTCGCACTCGTGCGCATCCTGGGACGCGGGTTTCGCTCGCGGCTCGAGTTGCTGGCGCACTATGATTTTCCCTACCCGCCAGAAGTCAGGCGTTCTGTCTTGCGTGCAATGGACGCTTCGTCGGCATCGGTCGCTGATCTGGCTCGCCTCAACTTCACGCTGGGCGATCTCTATGCCAACGCCGTACGTGCGGCACAACGGCGTGCCGGGCTGGAGTGTGAACTGGTGGGATGCCATGGGCAAACCATCTACCACCAGGGAACGCCGGCCCTCTTTCTGGGACGGTCTGTTGCATGCACGTGGCAAACCGGAGAGGGCGCAATCGTCGCTTCCAATCTCGGTGTTCCGGTCGTTTCTGATTTTCGTCCCGCTGACATGGCGGCCGGCGGCAAGGGTGCTCCGCTGGTTCCCTATCTCGACTATGCGATGTTCCGCCATCGTCGCTTCGGCCGCATCGTGCAAAATATCGGCGGCATCGGAAATCTCACTGCGATTCCGCCGCGGGCTAATCCCGGTGACCTGGTCGCTTTCGACACCGGCCCCGGCAACATGGTGATGGATGCCGTGGCCGAGCGGTTATTTGCGCGGCCCTACGATCGAAACGGGCGCTTGGCAGCCAAAGGCGATCCGATCGAATCTGTACTCCGGCAACTATTGCGACGCTCGTTCTTCCGCCAAAATCCGCCGAAGACGGCCGGCCGCGAGCAGTTTGGACGAGCCTATGTGCAGGAATTTTTACGCCTCTGTCGCCGCGCCGACCATCATGACATCCTCGCCACCGCAACCGCGTTCACTGCACGATCGATCGGCGTTGCCGTCCGCAACTTTGTGCTACCGTCCGACGCCGGCAATCTGCCGCTGGGATCGCGGTGGCCCTCGCGCTTTCGCGAGGTTGTCATCTCCGGTGGCGGCACCAGCAACCCGACTCTCATGCGCATGATCCGCGAGGAACTGGCTCCGCTGAAAATGAGGATTCGCACTAGCGACGATTTCGGGCTACCTTCTTCAGCGAAGGAAGCGGTTGCCTTCGCGTTACTCGCTTATCAGACTTGGCGTCACCTGCCGTCCAACATTCCCTCGGCCACCGGCGCAAAGAGAGACGCGATCCTCGGCAAAGTGAGCTACGTGTAGCATGCTCGGCTCCGTCGCGATGGTCGGCGCTCAAAGCAAGAGTGACTTAATCCAGGGACTGTCTCCCCAACGCCGCGTCGCTCGCGTTGCGGTCGTCGTCATCTGCCTCCTGCTCTGCGTTTCCTGCTATCGCAAGGCCGATCCCAACACGGTCGTCGTCATCATCGAAAGCAGCCCCACCAACCTCGATCCCCGCGTCGGCATCGACGCCCAATCGGAACGCATTGGCGAGTTGATCTTTGACTCCCTGGTGCGCCGTGACGACCACTTCGAACTGCACCCCTGGCTAGCGGAATCGTGGGAAATACCAGACCCCTTGACCTACGTGTTTCACCTGCACAAGGACGTGCTGTTTCACAATGGCCAGCCATTGACTTCGCGTGACGTTAAGTGGACGTTCGACTCGCTGCTGTCTGGCAAGATCCGCAGTTCCAAAGTCGCAGCGTATAGCAAGGTCGACCGCATCGAAGCGCCGGATGAACATACCGTCGTATTTCACCTGAAAGAACCCATGGCGTCGCTGTTGTGGAACCTGTCCGACGGCGCAATCGGGATCGTGCCATATGGCAGCGGCGAAGACTTCAACCGGTTCCCTATCGGCTCCGGTCCCTTCCGCTTCGTAAGCGCGCAGCAGGACAAGGAAGTCGTGATCGAGCGCAATCCGAACTACTGGACGACGCCGGCTCGTCTCCAGAGAGTCGAGTTCAAGGTCATTCCCGATGCCACCACCCGCGCACTCGAATTACGCAAACATAGCGCCGACATCGCAATCAATTCTCTGACCGCCGACACCGTTCTCGTGCTGCGTAAAGACCCGGGGCTAACCGTGATCCAGGCCCCGGGAACGATCTACGCTTACATTGCCCTGAACCTTCGTGATCCGGTTCTGAAAGACGTTCGTGTGCGTCGGGCCTTGGCTCTTGCCATCGACGTGCAACCCATCATTCGCTACCTCTTACGCGACCAGGCGCAACCCGCCTACAGCATCTTGCCGCCGGAACACTGGGCTTACGATGCCGATGTCCCTCGATATCCTTACGACCCGCAAGAGTCCCGAAAAATCCTCGACGCAGCAGGATACCCGGCCAAACACGGCGTCCGCTTCCGTATTGTGATGAAGTCTTCATCCGATGAAGGGACCCGGCTGATGGCGGCGGTACTGCAACAGCAACTCCGCCAGGTTGGTATTACGCTCGACATTCGCAGCTACGAGTTCGCGACTTTCTTCAGCGACATCACAAAAGGCGCGTATCAGCTTTATTCCATGCGCTGGATCGGCGGCAATCAAGACCCCGATATCTTCGAATACGTGTTCGACTCCGCCAGCTTTCCTCCCAAGCGGGCCAACCGGACCTTTTATTCCAACTCTCGAGTCGACGAGCTGATCCGGGAAGGTCGCAGCACGCTTGACCAGCAGAAGCGAAAGATTATCTACGCCGAAATTCAGCGCATCGTTGCCGACGAGTTGCCTTACATCAATCTCTGGTATCTCGACAATGTGCTGGTGCATACCAACCGGGTGCGCGGCATCCAACTGAATCCCGCGGCAAATTACGACTTCCTGCGAACGGCAGAACTCACCACTGATCAGGCGCGTTAGCGATCGGAAGGCATCGTGATCGCCGTGTTACCATCGAATTTTGGCGTCATTCTTCACCATCCTTGGGAGCTACAGCCTCGTTGCGTATCCTTTTTGTCGGTGACATCTTCGCACGGCCCGGACGCACTATCGTCCATGAGCGCCTGCCCGAACTGCAAAAGCAGTATGACGTCGAACTTACGATTGCAAATGGTGAAAACGCCGCCGGCGGTTTTGGCATTACGCCCCAGATCGCTGAAGAACTATTTGAGTTAGGTATCGACGTCATCACCACCGGCAACCACGTCTGGGACAAGCGGGAGATTATCGAGTACCTGAACTCGGCGAATGGCAACGAGGCTTCGCTGGCGCGGCGTGTCTTGCGCCCGGCAAATTACCCTGCCGGAACCCCGGGTTTTGGCTGGTTCCAGGGACGGACCCGCAGCGGCGTTGACTATGCCGTAATCGATCTGCAAGGGCGCGTGTTCATGGCAGGCAATGATGATCCCTTCCGCGTGGCGGACGAGTTGCTGAAGCAAATCAGCGGCAAGGTAATTCTGGTGGACATACATGCTGAGGCTACATCGGAAAAGGTTGCCTTAGGATGGTATCTCGATGGCCGCGTGACCGCCGTGTTGGGTACTCACACGCACGTTCCCACGGCGGATGAGCGGGTGCTGCCGGGGGGCACGGCGGTGCAGACTGACGTTGGAATGACCGGTCCTTATGCCAGCGTAATCGGGGTTCAGAAAGATTTGATCGTCCAGAAATTTCTGACCAACATGCCATCACGTTTTGAGCCAGCAACCGACGACGTTCGATTGTGCGCGGCACTGATCGATTGCGACTCCGCAACGGGCCGCGCCAGCAAAATCGAGCGCATCATGCTGCGGCAGGAGTAAGGAAGCAACTTAGCCACCGGCGGCTTACTTCTGCATTGGTCCAAACGTATGGTGGAGCAGGCTACGAAAACCGAAAAACCTTGGAGTTGGCCTTCTGCACTCGGCCTCGGGTTCCTCGCCATGTTTCTTGGCATGCTGGTCGGCTTTATTCCACAAGTCATCTGGGAGAAACTCGTGTCACCACCTTTCTCTAACACAGGTTTCGTTGTGGGTCTGCCTGTCGGCTTTCTATTAGCCAGCTTCGGACTCGGGTACATCGCTGTCACAAAGTTCGATACCAGCAGGGCAGCTTGCTTTGCATGGGTCGTCGGCGTTTGCTGGCTTTGCTTTGGTCTCGTCGGCAACGATGGCGCATGGAGTTGGAGTCCCGAATGGACCCGTTTGGGCAGGTGGGATTATGCGTTCTCGCAAATGTTCGCTTTTCCTCACGGCTGTGGCGAAACGCAGTGTTTGGGCACCCTCGTCTACACGGCTCCTGCTTTCTGCACCATCGGGTTCAGCTTAGGGGCGTGGAGCGCCAGTAGGCGGGAGGCTGAACGAATCGCCGTTCCGCTGCAAACCGCACGACTGCTGTTTAGTTGTTAGTTGCTAATTACCAGTTGCTCTTTTACCCTTCCCCTTCATGTCTCATTCCGACGAGCTGCTGATGGAGGAAGCGCTGCGCGAAGCACAGCGTGCCTATGCGCTGGGTGAGGTGCCGGTGGGCGCGGTCGTCGTCCACGAAGGGCACATTGTCGGGCGCGGCTGCAATCGTCCCATCACCGATCACGACCCTTCGGCTCACGCAGAAATTCAAGCCATGCGCGAGGCCGGACACGTTGTTGGAAATTACCGGCTTCTCGACTGCGATCTCTACGTCACGGTTGAGCCCTGTGCCATGTGCGCGGGTGCCATAACCCACGCACGCATCCGGCGGCTCATATATGGAGCCGAGGACCCCAAGGCCGGCGCCGTCCATTCCATGCTCCAGGTGTTAAATCACCCCAAGCTCAATCACAAAGTCGAAGTGACCTGCGGAGTCCTGGCGGCCCGCTGCATGGACTTGGTGCAGACGTTCTTCCGCAATCGCCGGTAGCCAGGCAGGTGTTTGTTAAACTAAGAATGCTGGCATCTTAGGCCAGTTGCATGCGGAGAGGTGGCCGAGTGGTTGAAGGCACCTGACTCGAAATCAGACGTACTCGCAAGGGTACCGGGAGTTCGAATCTCCCCCTCTCCGCCACTACTTCCCGCTCGACCCAAACCCTTTCGTCCCCCTGGCAGCATCGCTCAATTCTTCCTCGACTACTTCGCCCGCCAGATAAGGATGCTCCAGCAGCTGCGCTATCTTGTCACCCTTATGGATCGTGTAGGGCTCATCGCCAAGATTCTCCATAAGAATGATCACCTCTCCTCGATAACCTGCGTCGATGACGCCGGCGTTGCACATCAGGCGCTTTTTCGCCATGCCGGAGCGAGTCTTGACGATGCCGCCCGCAACTGGCGCGAATTCGATGGCGATACCGGTGTGGACACCAGCGGCACTGTGTGCCGGAAGAGTTACATCCTCGGCAGAATACAGGTCGTAGCCAATGTCTTCCCCAGGGTGTGCTACTGTGGGCAGCACGGCATCGGAGGATAGTCGCTTTACCTTGAGCATGCCTCTCCATTCTGCCAGATGAGTCATAACCCAGATAGTTCGCCCCAAACCGGTCCAGTTGTTCCATTCTTCGATGAAGCTGCCGTCCGCCGCTTCTTGCGCTACGAAAACCTCATTCCCGCAATGGAGAAAGCGCTCATCGATTTCTCCTCGGGAAAGGTTTTGCAACCGGTTCGGAGTGTATTGCCGGTCCAGCAATACCACGGCTTTCTGGGCATCATGCCCGCGGTGTATGGCGACATCATGGGGGCCAAGCTGGTCACTTTGTTCCCGCAGAACGCCGGCACCCCTCTTCCCACCCATCAAGGCATCATCGCACTGCTGCGGGCCACCACCGGCGAGCCAATCGCCGTGCTGGACGGACGGCTGATCACCGAAATGCGCACCGCCGCGGTGTCGGCCGTCGCCACCAAGTTGCTGGCCAGCCCGGAGGCGCGCGTTCTGGCGATTCTCGGCAGTGGCGTGCAGGCCCGCGCCCATTGGAAGGCTCTGCAACTCGTGCGGCGGTTTTCAGAGGTCCGCATCTGGAGCCGCAATGCCGGCCACGCGCAGGCTTTGGCCACTGAAATCGGGGGAACCGCGACTACGGCCGAGGACGCGGTTCGGGGCGCCGACGTTGTGGTTACCGTCACGCATTCATCCGAGCCCGTTCTATACGGCCAATGGCTGAAGCCGGGTGTACTGGTTAACGCGGTAGGCGCGGTTGGACTACGTAATCGTGAACTAGATGACGCAACCATGCTGGGTGCCGTCGTGGTGGACTCCATCGAAGCTGCGCGCATTGAGTCCGGCGATATCGCGCTCGCCGGCGCCACCGTCTACGCAGAGTTGGGCGAGATACTCGCCA
Organism: uncultured Acidobacteriaceae bacterium; assembly: GCA_963834815.1. Taxonomy (GTDB): domain Bacteria; phylum Acidobacteriota; class Terriglobia; order Terriglobales; family Acidobacteriaceae; genus DASRAA01. Next base: position 15,934 of record CAWIDA010000003.1, read on the forward strand.
AGACTAGGCCCGCACCCTCTTCCGCAATCGTGGTCTTCAAGTCGCTTGGACTGGCAGTGGAAGATCTCGCCGCCGCCAGCTTGGTACTTGAATCGACTCTCGCCACTATTGCAGAATCGCCCTAGCAACACCCAACGTATTCTAAAATTATGTCTTTGAAAGGGCACGGCTTTACAGGCTGCGGAAAGTCTCGCTTCCGACGGTCTCGTATCAGGGCACGGCTTCGAAGGCTGCGGAAGAACTCGCTTTAGGGCATCGCCTCGTATCAGGGCACGACTTCAGTCGTGCCGCCAAGCCGTTTATTTTTGACCTCCAGCGCGGACTTTAGTCCGCGCTGGGCACTCGCGACGAACTTTTCCACAACCTCTTCAGCCCTTCCGATCCGCCCCAGCGGGAACAAGCCGTCCACACTTGAAACATGCTCAGTGCTGTGCGCCTCCGAAGCTGACGAGCACCGCCCACCCAACCCCGAAAATGATACCGATCATCACGAAAAAGGCCGCCACCCAGACCAGTGCGACAGTCTTCTCCTGCTCGGGTGTAGGGAGTGTGATCCCGATTGCCAGCATGATTCCCTTCGTGAGCCAAACTAGAAATCTCATAATCATAGCCGCTGACCGTCGCCGACTCGTCATTCTTGCGAGCAAGCAAGACTAATTGATTCTTATAGATAGCCTAACAGCCAAAATGTAAATCTTTAAGGTGTCCGGTGCGTAAGGCTCGCCACCCGTTTCGCATCATAGCAGGTGAGCACGTCGATTTTTGGGAACCTTTCTACAACCGGGCAGGAACCCTTTACAGAGAACCGGAAGCCAAATGCTGGAGATCACGCGCACTTGCAGTCTCGTGAAATATTCGAAGTTTCACGAGGGACCACAAATCTTTACCACGCGTTACCAGACTTTACCGTCGAAGCCATGCGGCCGGTGTTCCTAAAAACGACAGACACACTGTCACGACCAAGAGGAGTGGAGATGATGAAGACGAAGTTGATGGTAGTTGCAGCCGTAATGGCGCTGTTGTTGTGTGGCGTCGCCATGGTCGCCTATGCCCAGGATGGACCGGAAGGACATCATGGCTGGGGCGGACCCGGCGCTCACATGGCGTTTCTCGGGCGCGAACTGAACCTCACTGACGCCCAGAAAGCGCAGGTAAAAACGATAATGCAGGCTAACCGTGCCAACATGAAAACTGTGATGCAGCAGATGGGCGAGAACCGCAAAGCCCTTTTAACTGCGACGGCCAATGGCGCATTCGATCCGGCGAAGATCCAGGCTCTGGCCAACCAGCGCGCCCAACTGGAAGCCGCGATGACGGTTCAGCATGAGGCGCTCAAGCACCAGATATACACCGACGTGCTGACCTCTGAGCAGCAGGCGAAAGCCGAGCAGCTCCGCACCGAAGAGATCAATCGCATCACTGAGCACATGCAGAAAATGGCGAACAGCACGAATGCTGCGCCACCTCAGGAAGAGTAGCTCAACCTAAAAAGTCTCTAAGGGCAGGAGTTGCCTCCTGCCTTTTTTCTTTCCGTGTGTCTCGCCTATGAGTTGTACGGCGCGCACGAATGTAATACTTCTGTCATTTCCTCCTCCCGGTCATTCAAATCACATACTTCAATCCACACACTTTCTACGATGTGGACATGGATTCAAACTGTCCTGATTTCATACCGCTACATCCCAAGGGAATTCGATCTCGCATTCTGCTCACCTCGGTCTTCGGCCCTTACGCGCAAGATGACGAATTCGGCAGCCGCACCATCAACCCGATGGAGCTTTATCACAATCAGGTGACGCGCGAGCAAGGCAGCTTCTCGCTGCGCATGTTTCACCGCTCGTGGGGACTGATGATGATCCAGCAGAACATCTCTGCGCCCAGTACCCTGCTCGACTTCCCTACCCTGGAAGCGTTTGAACGGGAACTGACTGCGCACCACTACGACATCGTCGGCATCTCCGGCATCATCCCGAACTTCGGCAAAGTGCGGGAGATGTGCCTCCGGGTTCGCAAGCTCTCGCCTCAGTCGGTCATCGTGGTCGGCGGACACGTAGCCGGTATCCCGGGAATCGAAGCCATGCTCGACGCCGACCACATTGTCCGCGGCGAGGGCGTTGCCTGGATGAGAACTTATCTCGGCGAGGATCCCTGCGCCCCAGTCGTGCACCCGGAGATCCTCTCGGGCTTTGGCTTTCGCATTCTTGGCATGCGCGTGCCCGATAACACCCGCGACACAGCCGCAACCATCATTCCTTCCGTCGGATGCCCCATGGGCTGCAACTTCTGCACCACCTCGGCTTTCTTCGGCGGCAAGGGAAAGAGTCATCACTTCTATGAATCTGGCGACGAGATATTCGAGGTGATGCAGCACATGGAGCAATCCATGGGCGTGCAGTCGTTCTTTGTTATGGATGAGAACTTCCTGCTCAACCGTCCACGGGCCATGCGATTGCTGGAACTCATGCAACAAGCCGACAAGGCCTGGGCCCTATACGTGTTTTCTTCCATCAACGCTATCCGCAAATATTCGATGGAGGAGTTGGTACAGCTCGGAATTTCGTGGATTTGGGTCGGATTGGAATCACCGCAATCCGGTTACGCGAAGTTGAAGAATGCTGACACTCGCGCCATCATCGCCAATCTGCGCGAGCATGGCATTAAGATGCTGGGCTCAACCATTGTTGGACTCGAGCACCATACGACCGACAATATCCAGGCCGACATCGACCATGCGGTCTCGCATTGCACGGACTTTCACCAGTTTATGCTCTACACTCCGGTACCCGGCACTCCTTTGTTCCATCAGATGGAAGACGAAGGCCGCATGCTCGACGGGATCGACCTGGCTGACATCCACGGTCAGTTCAAGTTCAACTTCCGCCATGCTGCCATCACGCGCGACCAATCCAAGCATCTACTCGACGGCGCGTTCCGCCAGGACTTCGAGGAGAATGGTCCCAGCCTGTTCCGCATCTGCCAGACGCTGTTCAACGGTTGGCAGCGCTACAAGAGCCATCCTGCACCACGGGTGCGGGTGCGTTTCGCCCACGAGGCGCGCAAGCTGCGTACCACTTACAACGCGGCGCTTTGGGCAATGGAGCGACGTCTCAAAACGAGCAACCCGGCCATCTCAGTCAAAATCCGCGTCCTCCGCCGTGAGATCGAGACCGAATTCGGTATGCCAACCCGACTGCTGCGCATCTTGTTAGGACCAGTGCTGGTTTGGACTTCACAGCGCGAGGACCGACGCCTGGCCCGCGGCGTCACGTACGAGCCGCAGACCTTTGTCGAGCGTCACAACTGGGATGAGGAACATGGAAGGGGTTCGACGTCTAAGCTCGAGGTGATGGTACAGCGGGGATTCAAGCCTTCTATGGAGAACATCGCTGCAAGAGTGAGAGTGCCCGAAGAACCAGCGCTGACCGTAATCGGAGACTAGGAAAATATCTGGAGTGGGTGCCCCACCCTTGTCCAGGTACTTGGCGGACAGGGTGGGGACTCTTCTGTTGTGAGCTAACGCTTAGATCGCCGCGCAGATGGCCTTCACTTCGGTGTACATCTCCAGCGCTTCGTGGCCCATTTCGCGGCCCCATCCGGATTGCTTGTAGCCACCGAATGGCAGCGCAGCATCGAACACGTTGTAGCAGTTGATCCACACCGTCCCCGCGCGCAACTTGTGCGCCAGGCGGTGGGCCTTGCCGATGTCCTTGGTCCAAACCCCGGCCGCGAGTCCGTACTCGCTGTTGTTGGCCTCGGCGACAATCTGGTCGATGTCGCTGAACGGTGAGGCCGTGACCACCGGGCCAAAGATTTCTTCCCGGACGACCTTCATGTTGGGATTCGTCTTTACCAATACAGTGGGCTCAACGAAGTAACCCGAGCTGTCCTTCTTCTTGCCCCCAACTATCGCTTCGGCTCCCTCGTTGTACCCGGACTCGAGATAGTTGCAGACGCGATCCAGTTGTTCCTTCGACACCAGCGGGCCCATGCTGGTGTCAGCCTCGAACCCCGGACCGACCTTGATTTTCTTGGCCTGTTCCGCCACTCCCTCCACCACCTGGTCGAACATGTCTTTTTCGACATACAGGCGCGAGCCGGCACAGCAGCATTGACCGTGGTTAAAGAAGATGGCGCTCGCCGCGCCTGAAATGGTCGTCCGCGCATCGGCGTCGTCAAAGACGATGTTGGGAGACTTGCCGCCCAACTCAAGCGACACTTTCTTCAAGTTTCCAGCGGCAGCCTGCACAATCAACTTGCCCACTTCGGTCGAACCGGTAAACGCAACCTTGTCGACATCCGGATGCGCAGCCAAAGCCGCACCCGCGGTCTCGCCATAGCCCGGTACTACGTTGATCACGCCCTCGGGGAATCCAGCTTCCGCAACCAACTCTGCTAGCCGGAGCGCAGACAGAGGAGTCTGTTCGGCAGGCTTTAACACTACCGTACATCCTGTGGCCAGCGCCGGGCCAAGCTTCCATGCGGCCATCAGCAGTGGAAAGTTCCACGGGATAATCTGTCCCACCACGCCCACCGGTTCACGCCGCGTATATGCGAGGTACTGTACCCGCTTCGTTCCCGCCGAGATCGGAATCGTGTTGCCTTCAATCTTGGTGGCCCAGCCCGCCATGTAGCGAAACAAATCAACCGCCAGCGGCACGTCAGCGACGCGCGCCACGGCCAGCGGCTTACCGTTGTCGAGGCTTTCGATTTGCGCGAATTCTTCCAGGTGCGATTCAATCAGGTCCGCCAGCTTCCAGATCAGACGTCCACGCTGGGAGGCTGACATGTCAGCCCACGCAGAACCTTCGAACGCCTTTCTGGCAGCCTTGACAGCGCGATCGATGTCTTCGCGGTCACCTTCCGCCACCTGCGCCAGCACTTCGCCGGTCGCCGGATTGTAAGTGGGAAACGTCTTGCCGGATGCGGCAGGTACGAATTGGTTGTTGATAAACATGAGCCGTGGCTTCCGGATGAACTCCTCTACCCGGCTATCGATTGCTGCGGTCTGTACTGCTGTTGCCATCGCCATCCTCCATGGCAGAGCATTCAGAGATCGATCACTCCGCCAGTCACAAAATTAAATTTCTGCGTTTTAAACCTGTAAGAGAACTGGCGAGGCTTCTTCCCGTAGCCTCACCCCGCGCAAAAGTTTATCAGAGATTGCGGGTCGCCCGCTTCGCTCATCGCAGCGTTTCGGGCCGGTTGGTGTACTACGACTCTCCAGCTGTCCTGATCAGCCGGTGACCGCTTCCGGTTTCAACTTCTCGTTCAAGTCTGCTGCAATTGCCTGGCCGTGAAAGCGCCCATTCTCGATGAAGATCTCGCTGGTGCGCATGCCCGCTACAATGACCCCCGCCAGGTAAATCCCCGGCACGTTGCTTTCCAGCGTTCGCGGATCGACCACCGGCTTCTTGTCGGCGTCGCCGCGAGTTTGGATGCCCAGCCCGCTCAGAAAATCGAAATCCGGATGGTAGCCGGTCAGCGCAAAAACCCAGTCGTTGGCCAGCGTCACCTCGCCATTGGGCGTGCTCAGCACAACGTGATCGCGGAAAATTTCTTTCACCGTGCTATTGAAATAGGCTTTCACCTGCCCGGCCTTGATGCGGTTTTCGATGTCAGGTTTGATCCAGTACTTGACCGAGTTGCTGATCGCCTCGCGCCGGTGCACCAGCGTGACACGGACCCCGTGCCGCCACAGTTCCAGTGCCGCGATGGCCGCCGAATTCTTTCCCCCAACCACCAATACCTCAAGTCCGAAAAACGGATGCGGTTCGCGATAGTAGTGCAGGACCTTGGGAAGGTCCTCACCGGGAACCCCCATGTAGTTCGGGCGGTCGTAATAACCGGTCGCCACAATCAGCTTGCGGGCTCGGTACTCCCGCTTGCGCCCGTGCATGTCCGTTGTGTGAACCACAAAGTTGTTGTCGCTGCCCTGGATTTTCTGCACCGGCTCGTACTGTCGTATGTCGAGCCCGTAGTGCTCCGCGGCCTTTCGGTAATACTCCAGCGCCTCCTGCCGCGTGGGCTTCTGGTTTGGACTCGCAAATGGAATGTCGCCGATTTCGAGCAGTTCTGGCGTAGTGAAGAACGTCATGTTGCTGGGGTAGTTAAACAGCGAATTAACCAGGCAGCCCTTGTCGATATTGGTCACGCTAAAGCCCGCGCGCTTGGCGTCAATGCCGCAGGCCAGACCCGTGGGTCCAGCGCCTACAACCACCACATCGAAATGCTCGGTGTCGCTGATCCTGCCGGGACCGTCTTGTTCCATGCGGAGAGAATAACCTGCCTTGCAAATGGTTAATGTGTCGAATGTTGAAGTGGGAAGGCCGTTGGCTTATCGGTCCCGGTTTACCACATAGAGGATCATTTCCAGGATGAACCGCTTTTCCTCCGAGTCCGGCAGACCGCGAAAAGCTGCCAGACCCTCGAGCAGAGCCGCGCCTGCTAGTTGCCGCGCGGCACGGCGGGCGTAATCAATGCTCTTATAGCGCAACATCAGTTCGTAAACCCACTTGACTTCCGATGCGCTACGATTTTCGCGAGGCCGGGCGAGAAAGCGGCGCAGCCGAGCTCTATCTGAAGGGCGGCAATGCTTTAAAGCATGAATTAGCATCAGGGTGCGTTTGCCCTCCCACAGATCGCCGGCGATTTCCTTCCCGTACTTCTCGTAATCGCCCGTCAGGTTCAGGATGTCATCCTGAATTTGGAACGCTGCCCCGAAGTACCAGCCCAGGCGGCAGAATTCGTCTTTCTCCAGCCGGCCTGAGCGCGCGATCAGCGCTCCGACCCGCATGGGATAGATAAACGAGTACCAGGAAGTCTTCTTCAGGCACATCTGCATGTAGTCGCGCACAGCGAGGTCGCAGATATTGCCACGAATCCAGGCCAGTTCGATCGCCTGACCCTCCAGCGAATGGGTCATCATGCGCTCGGTCTCTTCCACGATTTGCCAACTCGCTTGAGCGCCGAGGATGCCGCGGTTCTCCATTAGCCGGCGGAGCGCCAGAAGGTTGGTAGCGTTGCCCACGTTAACCGCTATCGGAACGCCATGCTCTCTGGCGAGCGTCGGCTGGCCGCGGCGAAGCTCGCTTCCATCCTGCACGTCGTCGTGAATCAGGAACGCATTGTGCAGCAACTCGATGGCGACCGCCGAGTTCAAGGCTTGTCGGCGGCTACCCCCGAGGGCGGCGCAAGTCGCAAAGCATAAAGCTGCGCGCAGGCCTTTGCCCGGGCGACTCGGGTAGGCCGATACTAGGTCGTAAAGATAGGGCGGGCCCTTCTTTGGGATGGAATCGAGTAAATCGCGCGCGGCAAGGTCTCGGTACTGGGCCAGCAGCCCTTCAAAATCCCGGCCAGATCCCGCGGCCGCACGGCTTCTTTTGCGTGGACGTTCAGCGCTTGCGGCCGGCACGGCGTCCTAGATTTTGCTTCACAATCGGCGAGTTCGCCAACTGAGTGGCCATTTCGGCGCTGCCATTGACCAACTCCACAGCGATATCGACCATGTCGTGGCTGCGGTTGACCAGGTTCTTGACCAAGTCGAAATTCTCTTGCGAACGCATATCGTTCAGGCGGTCGTTGAGAAGCTTAATCACCTCGTGGGCGTCGGCCTGAAATCGCTGCAAGGCATTGTTGAAATCTTTGGGATCAACCCGGCCTTCCTTGCGAAAGCGTTTCTGAACCTGGTTAGCGGCCACGATGCCGGCAGCAAGTTCTTCGTCCAGTAGTGCCGCCGCATCTTTCACGATCTGCGCAGTGCTTTTGCTGACGTCGTCGAGACGGCCGGATTTCCTGTTACGGTTGGCGTCAGAACGCTGGGCTGTGTCCTGCTCTTTCGATTTCGGCAATTCAGTCCTCCCGGCGTTTCGCGCGCATACCCGCACGATTCGCACTACCCTTCTGCTGGTGCAGGTGGTTATTATAACTAACCTCCACCATCCAAAACAGATTCGGGAAGCGCATTCGTCACAAATCGACGCTCGCGCGAGAGTTATACTTCAGGTTTGTAAGCTCGGGCAGTTTCCCTAGTTTTGAGACGCTCGGGCCCAATCTCCAGACGGCAGGCGGACATGGCAGTCATAAAGCAAGATGATCTGATCCAGAGCGTGGCGGATGCTCTGCAGTACATCTCCTACTATCATCCCGTGGACTTCATCCAGAACCTCGCCCGCGCGTATGAGAAGGAACAATCGCCAGCGGCGCGTGATGCCATCGCACAAATCCTGATCAACTCCCGCATGTGCGCCGAGGGCCATCGCCCCATCTGTCAGGACACCGGCATCGTCACCGTGTTTCTGAAGGTTGGCATGAAAGTGCAATGGGACGCCACCATGAGTGTGGAAGACATGGTTAACGAGGGCGTCCGTCGCGCCTATCAGCACCAGCACAACACACTGCGCGCCAGCATCCTCGCCGATCCCGCCGGCAAGCGCAAGAACACCAAGGACAATACGCCCGCCGTCATCAGTATGACCATCGTTCCCGGTGACAAAGTGGACGTCATCGTCGCCGCCAAGGGTGGAGGCTCTGAAGCTAAGGCGAAGTTCGTCATGCTGAATCCCTCGGACTCCGTCGAAGACTGGGTGCTGAAGACCGTGCCCACCATGGGCGCAGGCTGGTGTCCTCCCGGAATCCTCGGTATCGGTATTGGCGGCACTGCCGAGAAGGCAATGCTGCTGGCAAAGGAATCGTTGATGGATCCCATCGACATCCAGGACTTGATGGAACGCGGCCCGAAAACCCGCGCCGAAGAACTCCGAATCGATCTCTATAAGAAGGTCAATGCGCTCGGCATCGGCGCGCAGGGACTAGGAGGCCTGACCACCGTCCTCGACGTAAAAGTTAAGGACTACCCTACCCACGCGGCCAACCTTCCCGTCGCCATGATCCCGAACTGCGCAGCCACGCGCCACGCGCACTTCGTGCTTGATGGCTCAGGCCCGGTAGCACTGCAGCCGCCTTCGCTCGACGATTGGCCACAGCTCACCTACGATCCCCTGAGCACTGGTGCACGCCGTGTCAATCTTGACACCGTCACGCGAGACGAAGTGGCCACCTGGAAGCCTGGTGAAGTGATCCTCCTAAACGGCAAACTACTCACCGGCCGCGATGCCGCCCACAAGCGCATGACCGACATGTTGCACCGCGGCGAGAAACTGCCCGTGGACTTCAGAAACCGCTTCATCTATTACGTTGGGCCGGTCGATCCCGTACGCGAAGAAGTCGTTGGCCCGGCCGGTCCTACAACCGCCACCCGTATGGACAAGTTCACTCGCCAAATGCTGGAACACACCGGACTACTGGGCATGGTCGGAAAGGCCGAGCGCGGCCCCGCAGCCATCGAGGCCATACGCGATCACAAGGCGGTGTACCTCATGGCGGTGGGCGGCGCTGCTTACCTTGTTTCCAAAGCCATCAAGAAGTCGCGCGTGCTGGGCTTCGACGATCTCGGCATGGAGGCCATTTACGAATTCGAAGTTGAGGATATGCCGGTTACGGTTGCAGTCGATTCCAACGGCAACTCCGTGCATCATTCCGGTCCGAAGGAGTGGCAGGCCAGGATCGCGGAGCTGGTGGCGATTACCTCCTAATCCTCCTACACACAAACCTGGGTGCCCCATCCTGTCGCCGTTCTTGGGCGACAGGGTGGGATCGAAGAACCCTAACCACTTCCGCTATCATCTCTCTGCTGGAGGCAGTTCCCCATGCCCAAGACCCCCACCCGCAGTGAAAAGGACTCCCTTGGCCTGAAAGACGTTCCCGCTGACGCGTATTACGGCGTGCAAACGGCGCGCGCGGTGGAGAACTTTCCCATCAGCGGCAGTCGCGCCCACGTGGCGCTCATTCGCGCCATCGCTATGGTGAAGGAGGCCGCCACCGAAGCCAACCGTAAACTTGGGCTGGTCGATGCGCGCACCGCCGATGCCATCATCGCTGCCGCGAAGGAGATTCAGCAGGGCAAGTGGCATGAGCACTTCGTGGTCGATGTCTTTCAGGCGGGAGCGGGCGTCAGCTTCCACATGAACACGAACGAGGTAATCGCCAATCGTGCCTCCGAGCTGCTTGGCGGCAAGCTGGGTGAGTACAAGCACGCCCATCCCAACGATCATGTCAACTACGGCCAATCGACCAACGACGTCTTCCCGACCGCGATGCGCCTCGCGACTCTGCTGGAACTGGAGAAGCTCTACCATGCGCTCGATGGCCTGATTGCCGCACTGGAGAAAAAGGGCACCGAGTTCCATCACATCCTGAAGTCAGGCCGCACTCACATGATGGACGCGGTCCCTATGCGCCTGGGTCAGGAATTCACGGCCTATGCTGGTGCCATCGCGCGGACGCGGAAATCAATTGAGCAGCAATCCGACCTGCTGCGCGAACTCGGCCTGGGCGGCTCGGCGGTCGGCACTGGCATTAATACTCATCCCGATTACCGCGAGAAGGCCGTCGCCAACCTGTCCCGCATTTCCGGCCAGAAGCTTACACCCGTGGACGACATGCGTTACGCCATGCAGTCGAACCTTGCGATGGCGTCAGTGAGCTCTAGCCTGCGCAATCTCGCCCTCGAGGTCATTCGCATCTCCAACGACCTGCGGCTGTTGTCGTCCGGCCCCAACACCGGCCTCGCCGAAATTAACCTGCCGGCCCTGCAACCTGGGTCATCGATCATGCCCGGGAAGATCAATCCGGTGATGGCGGAACTCGCCGCCATGGTTTCGTTTCAGGTGATCGGCTATGACACGGCGGTCGCGTTGGCGGTGCAGGCAGGACAACTTGAACTCAACGTCATGATGCCGACAATGGCGCACAGTGTGTTGACGGCAATCACCATCATGACAAACATGCTCAGGCAGCTCACCGATTTTTGCATCAAGGGCATCACAGCAAACCAGAAGCGTTGCGAGTTTTACGCTCAGAGCACCGTCTCGTTGGCAACCGCTTTGAATCCCTACATTGGATATGCGAAGGCGGCAGAAATTGTGAAAGAGTCAATCACAACCGGGAAGACAATTATCGACATCGCCCGCGAAAAGGGCTACCTGAGCGAGGAGCAAATCGCGCAGATCCTCGATCCGGGGCGCATGACCGAGCCCCATCAGCCTCTGGGGGCCGCGAAAGACCGGGAAAAGATTAGAACTTAACCGGCCATTCCAGGCTGAACAAAATAACACGTCGTGGCGCGACGTCCCGTTTCCGTCCGGGTTATGATCGAGCGGAGTAATTCGCAATGCGTTGGCTCTCCTTCCTCCTCAGTTGCTGTCTGCTCGCACCGGCGAGTGCCGTGCTGGCAGCCCAAGCGACTTCCCTCGGCGACCAGGGCGCCACGACAACTATCAAGACCAGTACCCGAGTCGTGCTCCTGGATGTACTCGTCACCGACAAAGCGGCCAAGCCGGTGCGAGGACTCAAGGCGAGCGACTTCACCGTTCTTGAAGACGGAAAGCCTCAGGAGATCCGGGGATTCGAGGAACGTGCCCCGGAGATGGCCGCGTCCACTGGTCCAGTTGCCCTGAATCTTCCTCCCAACACCTACACCAATTACGCCACCACACCCGAAACGGGCGCAATCAACATTCTGCTCTTCGATATCTTAAATACCGACCGCCAGCGCCTGACGATTGCGCGCCAGCAGTTGCTGCTGTACTTGAGCAAACTGCCCGCCAATACCCGCGTGGCGCTGTTCACTCTCGACTCAGACCTGCACTTGGTGCACGGATTCACCGACGACCCACAGGAGTTAATCGAAGCTGCCCAGCATCTTTCCCAGTCGCAACACCCGATGTACAGCAACGCCCGCGGAGTCTCGGACGAGTTGGGTGACGATAAGTTGGCAGGGCTCACGCATAGTCCAGCCATGTATCGCTCGGTGTCACGATTTCTCTGGTCCGAGAACGAAGGCAAGGAGGAGTCACGCACCCTGATTACCATGGAAGCGCTGAACCAGTTGGCGCGGAGCATGGCAGTCCTTCCCGGCCGAAAGAACCTGATCTGGATATCCGGGGGCATTCCATTCGATCCTACCTTCACCACTCCCCAGATGCAGAAGACGGCGACCCTATTGTCGGCAACCCAGATTGCCGTGTATCCCATCGACGTGCGAGGGGTCGCGTTTCTAATGGCAGACGGCGCAGCCCCCAGTACTGAAGTGTTCGCGCCGTACGGAGGCAGCTACGACGAGATGTCAGGCCAGAACCAGGAGCTTCTGGGGGTGCATGAGACGATGACGCACCTCGCCTGGATGACGGGCGGCCATGCCTATTTCAACCGCAATGAATTGCCGGAAGAGATCAAAGATATTGTTGACTCCGGCTCCCGCTACTACACCCTGGCTTACAGCCCCAAGAATGACAAGTGGAACGGCAAATTCAGAAAAGTCACGGTCAAGGCCGCGGTACCGAATGTGAGAGTAAAGTGCCGTCCTGGGTATTACGCAGTTCCCGATCCACTCGGCTCGCCAGATATTAATCGTACTTTCTCTCTTGCCATGCAGCCCACGGCGCCAATTTCAACCACACTCATCATCAAGGCCAGGGTTGTGCCTCCCGAGGAACCGGCTAAGCCGACGCAGATCGATTTTCTGGTCGACGTACACGACCTATCGATGACAGAGTTATCCGATCATCAGCGCGCTCCCGATGTGATGTTTGTTGCTGCAGTTTGGGATGCCAAGGGCAAGCCAGGTGGCAGTGCGTCGGCGACGTTCAACCAGCATCTGACTCCGGCTCAGTTTGCCTCACTGCTACGCACCGGGTTGCAACTCCACCAGGAGATGGCGCTGAAGCCGGGAACCTACGACCTGCGCCTCGGCGTGGTCGACCGTCAGTCTGGCAAGATCGGAACCTTGGACGTTCCACTCACGGTTGAATCGAAGCTGGCCAAGGAATAATTTACGGGAGTTGCAACCAGGCAGCGCAATACCGGGAAATCCCTGTTCTCAGTATGACCATTGCAGCAGTGTTGCACCCGAGGTGAAGCCGGCTCCTACCGCAGCCAACATCACCATGTCGCCCTTCTTCAGCTTGCCGCTCTCAAGCGCAGTGTGCATGGCTAAGGGGATCGTCCCCGCCGTGGTGTTGCCATAACGGTCGATGTTCACGATCACTTTGTCCTCCGGCATCTTGAGCCGGTCGGCGGTAGCCATGATGATCCGCCGATTGGCCTGATGGGCGATGAAGCAGTCGATATCGGAACCCGTCAGGTGATTGCGTTCCAGAAGGCGCTGCGTCATCTCTGCCATTTTCTTCACCGCATACTTGAAGACTTGCTGTCCATCTTGATGAATATAATGCATCTTCTGAGCGACGGTTTCTTGGGAGGCCGGGTTTAAGCTCCCCCCGCCTGGCATGCAAAGGTACTGTCCTCCAACGCCTTCCACTTGGGCCACATGGTCGATGATTCCCTGTTCGCCTTCCTCCGCCGGTTCGAGAAGGACGGCCCCGGCTCCGTCGCCGAAGATGATGCACACGGCCCGGTCTTCATAGTTCACCATGGACGAGTTTACGTCGCTACCAATCACCAGGACTTTCTTGTACTGCCCCGACTCCACAAATTTCGTTCCCGTGTTCAGCGCGTACAGGAACCCGGAGCACCCCGCCGAGACGTCGAAGCCCCACGTGCTAGCAATTCCCAACTTGTGTTGCACCAGGCAAGCGGTCGAGGGATACATCATGTCGGGGGTCACGGTGCCTACCACGATCAGGTCCACTTCCTGCAGATCGAAGGGATGGCTTTTGAGCAGGCACTTCACAGCCTCGACTGCAAGGTCACTGGCAGCGACTCCTTTATCCGCAATGTGGCGCTCGCGGATGCCAGTGCGCTCCAGGATCCACTGGTCGGTGGTTTCGACCATGGTTTCGAGGTCTTTGTTACTCAGAATGCGGGGGGGAACATACGTTCCCAAAGCCGTGATTTTGGCGCGACGGCACGTCGGCAAGACGAATTCTCCCTCAGTTGCAGAAGCAAAGCGAATGAAGAAACATTCTCACCGATGGAACGCGGAATGTCCATGCTGCGGGTCAGCCCAGTGTCAACTTGCTAACTCAATAACACGGGACCCACGGAGTAGCAGACACACAGATGCAGTGGCTGGCGAAATGCGATCCAAAGGGACGCGATCTCTTCGATTGACTGGGCGAGCTGGAGTACGCGGACCGCTTCGCTAGCCGGTTGCACAGCACCGTTAATCAACGGCCCCGCGGCTTCCAGCACTGGCGTCTCGTGCAAGCCTTTGAGCACGCTACCCAACAATGTTTGGTCGTTGTCAGCGCTGTTCGTCAGCGGTGTGATCACGTAGACCAGTTCCATGGCAAGCGGCGGATTACGGGGCTCTGCTGGCCGCGGAGGCGCCATTGCAATGTTGGAATTTGGCTGTACTCGAATCAGGTAAACGGAAAGGAAACTCTTTTTCGAGTGTCGGCCGGCAGTGATCTCATACGGCGGAGCCAGGGTTATCTGTGATTTGTCATGCAGTATTGCTCGCACCGATGGATCGGCGTCGAGAACCGTCTCCCACAGTAGAGACCGCAGCGCTTCGGAGACCTTTAAGAATGGCGCGAATTCACCCATTACGCTCCGTACACTCGGCAGGTGCCGATACAAAAAGTCAGGCGCCAGTTGACCGCTGCACACGCACTGGCCTGCTACCGTTGCTTCCTTCCGGACCTGGCGGGTTTCACAGGATTGCGTTGCGCGGGACCAGCGCCCGACCTACTGCATCATACCATCTTGAATTCTCATCGCGGCGACCGCAGGGCATCCTCTTCGCCATCACGAGGCATCGCTAAGACATGCTAAAATAAAGGGATTGCATGCCTCCAAGAGACGAATCTGTAGCCCTGCTGACCCCGCCCGATGAGGCTGCCGCGGCTGCCGTCCCCAAGAAAGTCGGCTTCGTAAGCCTCGGTTGTCCCAAGAACCTGGTTGACAGCGAGGTCATGATGGGTCTGCTCGCCCAAGGCGGGGCCGAGATCACTCCTAAGGCTGAAGACGCCGACATCATCGTGGTCAACACCTGCTCGTTCATTGACACCGCCAAGCAGGAATCGGTAGACGCCATCCTCGAGATGGCGCAGCACAAGATCGCCGGCAAAGCGCAGAAGTTGATCGTTGCCGGATGTCTGGTCGAACGCTATCGCACCGAGATTCAGAAAAACATTCCAGAAGTGGACGCGGTCGTTGGAACCGGTGAATTGCAGCAGATTCTCTCTGCCGCAGGCATCGAATCGGCACGCCACGATAATGCGGGCCCATTCGTCATCTTGAACTCTCGACCTGAGGGCGATGCCCGCGAAGCTTCCGGGCGCTTCTCCAAGGAGGGCTGGGATGGCGCCATCGCGGATCTACCCAATTACCTCTACGACGAGAACACGCCTCGCCTGCTAGCCACTCCGAAATACTCGGCTTACATCAAAATTGCAGAGGGCTGCGATCACCCTTGCTCGTTCTGCATCATCCCGCAACTGCGCGGCAAGTTCCGTTCCCGGCGTTTCGAATCGGTGATTGCGGAAGCTGAGGAACTAGCCAAGCAGGGAGTTCGCGAAATCACCCTCATTGGGCAGGACACCACCTGTTACGGTGAAGATCTTGGCCTGAAGGATGGCCTCGCGCTACTGCTGGAACGGCTGGCGCAAATCGATGAGCTGCGCTGGGTGCGATTTCTTTACGCTTACCCGAACAAGATCACCGGCAAACTGCTCGAGACCATCGCCGCCCATGAAAAGATCTGTTCCTATATTGATGTCCCGCTGCAACACGCTTCGCCCGCCGTGTTGAAGAACATGAAGCGGGGCGCCGGAGCCGATATTTTCTTGCGATCTATCGAGAAAATGCGGCGCGAAATTCCCCACCTGACACTGCGCACCTCATTTATTGTCGGCTTCCCTGGGGAGACGCTTGAGGACTTCGAAATCCTCTGCGACTTCGTGCGTCAAGCTCAGTTCGACTGGCTCGGCGTCTTTGGCTACTCCGACGAAGAGGGGGCGAAGGCATTCGACCTCGACGGCAAGGTCGCACCCAAAGAAATTGAGCGCCGCCGCAAGAAGCTCATGTCCATCCAGAAGCAGATCAGCCGTCGCAAGAAGAAGGCGCTGATCGGCCGCCAGTTCGACCTGTTGCTTGAAGGCCCCTCGGAAGAGACGGAGCTTCTCTGGCAGGCCCGCACCGCGATGCATGCTCCCGAGATCGACGGCACGGTATACGTCAATGATTTCGGTGACCGGGAGGGTGTCTGCGAAGGCGAGTTCTATCGCTGCGAAATCACCGAGGCCCACGACTATGATCTCGTGGCCCGCATTCTCTAGGTGTGGCGATGGCAAAAACTAGGAAGCGAGTTGCCGGCCCGCGATGCCCCACCTGCAAAAAGGCTGTAGTCGCCAGCCATCCCGAGTTCCCTTTCTGCAGTGACCGATGCCGTTTGATCGACCTCGGCAAGTGGGCGAGTGGCGCCTATGTCATCTGCTCCCCATTGACCGACCCGGAGACCGAAAATTCCAGCTACCCCGATGACACCACCAAAAAGCCAAACTGAAGGGCCTACACGATCGGCGCCCGCGCCTATGTGGGGGAGCCTGGTCGCAACCTTCTTTGGCGTCGGACGCTTGCGGCCCGCACCGGGCTCCTGGGGATCGCTGGCCACTGTCTTGTTGTGGTGGCTTTTGGCATCGCGGATCCCGGTCGAAGCTCGCGTACCCGTCGTGATAGTCCTGATTGTCCTGGTCACCGCAATTGGGATACCGGCTGCCACACTGGAAGCACGCGGGTGCGGCAAGAAAGACCCACATCATGTCGTGATTGATGAGGTTGCCGGCCAACTGGTCACCCTCATTGCGTGCCCACTCCTTTGGAAGCCGCTACTGGCGGGCTTTATACTTTTCCGTGCATTCGATATCGTGAAACCTCCTCCGATTCGCAGCCTGGAGAAGTTGCCCGAGGGCACAGGCATTGTGGTCGACGACCTGGGCGCCGGTGTTTACGGATGGCTGGTGCTGCAAACGCTGTTGCACTTTCACTGGCTGGGCTGACCGACTGACGCAATCAGCTGCCCGGAGATCTATAGAAATTCGGTCTCGGGACGTCCGAACTCGAAAACGCGTACAGTAACAAGGGGTATAGGTTCTAGACATGCCCGCATCGAACCTGAACGGCAAACCGCACATCGAATCCATCGAGCCCATGTGTGCCCTGCCCGGTGGAGAAATCCGCATCGTGGGACGCGGTTTGCGACCCCAGGAGCTCCGCCGTCCTGAAGTCCGTTTCGGTGATGTGCACGGATCTGTCGTTATCAGCTCCGAACAATTCATCGTAGCGCGCGTTCCCGAGGGGGCCTCCTCCGGAAACGTGGTGGTTGCCACCAACGGCCATCGCAGCAACCCGTGCGAAGTTCAAGTGGCAGTGTCCGTCGCCGAGAACCTGCATCCGGTAGCAAATCCGGCTCTCGACGAGGAGGGCAACATCTATGCGACATTTTCTGGATCGCGCGGGCAAAAGGTCCCAGTCGCGATCTACCGCATCGACGCCACCTCTACGGCAACGCCCTTTGTCACCGAAATGATGAATCCGACCGGCATGGCCGTCGGACACGACGGAAGCCTCTACGTCTCGTCGCGCTACGACGGCACCGTGTACAAGGTGTCAAAAAACGGCAGCATGACCTCGTATGCAGAAGGCATGGGAGTGGCCACGGGTATCGCTTTCGACCGGGAAGGCAGCCTCTATGTCGGCGACCGCAGTGGCACCGTCTTCAAGATCGGACGCGACCGCCAGATTTTTGTCTTCGCCACGATTGAGCCCAGTGTTTCCGCCTATCACCTCGCCTTCGACGATAACGGCAATTTATATGTTGCCGGACCCACCACCTCGAGCTTCGATGCCGTATACCGGATTGATCCCCAGGGCCATGTTGAAGTGTTTTACCGTGGCTTGGGCCGCCCGCAAGGACTCGCGTTTGATGGCAAAGGAAACCTCTACGTTGCGGCTTCCTTACACGGCCGCCGCGGCATTGTGAGGATCACTCCCGATCGCAAGCCTTCGCTCGTGGTCTCCGGGCAGAACCTGGTTGGCCTCGCCTTTGCGCCCGGAAAATCCGCGGTGCTGGCCACCAACAGCGGTGTGCACCGCCTCGCATGGAACATCGCGGGCCGCCCCATCATTCCGCCGCAATAGCTGCTCCCGGCCTCATTTTTGCAGTGCTAGACTGAACAGGTGATCGCTGAAATCATTGCGGTCGGCTCGGAGATGCTCACTCCGTACCGTCAGGACACAAATTCCCTTTTCCTTACCAGGCAGTTCAACGAACAGGGTGTGATCGTCGCCTTCAAAACGATTGTCGGCGACAATTTTGACCATCTCACTGGAGTTGCGCGCACAGCTCTGGGGAGAGCCGACATCGTGGTCTTTATGGGAGGGCTTGGTCCCACCGAAGACGATCTCACCCGCGAGTGCGTTGCCACCGCATTGGGTGTGGAGCTCAAGCGGGACCACGACATCGTGACCGCGATGTACAAGCGTTTCGCCGAGCGTCGCATTTCCATGCCTGCCAACAATGCCAAGCAAGCCGACGTTATCGACGGCGCAATCATTCTTCCCAATTCTCGCGGCACAGCTCCCGGTCAGTATCTTGAGACCGAGGTCGATGGCCAGCTGCGTATCGTCATTCTTTTGCCAGGGCCTCCGCATGAACTCGAAGCGCTGTGGAAGAAAGAGTGCGTGCCGCGCTTGCGCGAGGTGCTCCCTCCAGCGGCCATCGCGTCCATCGTGATCAAAACCGCGATGCTTCCCGAATCGGCGGCTGACGCGCGCACCGCACCCATCTACAAGAAGTATCCCGATGTCGAAACCACGGTGTTGGCCGGGCAAGGCCAGGTGGAATTTCATCTTCGTGCCACCGCTTCCACCCAGGAGGAAGCTCAGGCTCAAGTGGACAGGCTTGCCGGCGAGCTCGAGGATGAACTTGACGACGCCGTCTTTTCAACTCGAGGCGAGTCGCTGGAGGAGATCGTTGGCTACTACTTGCAGATGCGCAACCTGAAACTCGCCGTGGCCGAGTCGTGTACCGGTGGCATGGTTGCGGAGCGCATTACCTCGGTTCCGGGCAGTTCGCGTTTTTTTGTTGGCGGGGCCGTGGTGTACTCCAACGATCTCAAAACGCTGTTTGCCGACGTTCCTCCGCTGCTGATCGAGGCGCACGGTGCGGTCAGCAAGGAGGTCGCTCTCGCGCTGGCCGAAAACATTCGTGAGATCTGCAATGCCGATATCGGACTCGGAATTACAGGCGTCGCCGGTCCTGCGGGTGGTACCGAAGAAAAGCCCGTCGGGTTGACCTACATCGCCGTTACCGACGGGAAGAAAAATGAAGTAGTGCAGCGGCGCTTCCCGGGCGATCGCGAACGCATCCGCCGCTGGGCCAGCCAGCAGGGCCTCGATCTCGTCCGTCGTATCTTAATGTGAGTTCATGCGCCTCTTCATCGCCCTCGACATCGATCCTCCCATCCGTGAGCGCATCACTGAATTTCGCGATCAGATGCGGCCGTTGGCGCCCGAGGTGCGCTGGGTCGGCCCTGAGACGTTCCATGTCACTCTGCAGTTCCTCGGGGAAACGAAGAAGCTCGACGAAATTCAGCGCGCCTTGCAGCGGGTGAAGGCCGCACCGGTTCAAATCGCCTTCCGGGGCGCCGGCTTCTTTCCCAATCCCCACCATCCGCGTGTCTTCTGGATCGGCATTGCGGGAGATGAGCGTCTGCAAGCTCTCGTGGGCGAAGTCACGCGTGCCACCCTTCCTCTGGGATTCGCGCGCGAAGACGGCCCCTACAAGCCCCACCTGACCCTCGCCCGTTCTGGCAGCGGAAGGCCTCGTCCCATCCCGGGTGAGCACCCCACACCCGCCTTACAGCGGATACGCGAAGCACTCGCAAAGTCCGCGACACCCGACTTCGGTACAATGACCGCGCACCAGTTCTATCTGTACGAGAGCAAGTTGTCGTCCGCCGGCCCGCGCTATGCGAGATGTCGCGCACGTTTCCGCTGGATGAGTAGCGTTTCTCGTTATAAGTGACGTCTCCCTTGATCCAGTCGCTGCTCATCGTCGTGCGTCCTATCTACTCGGGTCGATTCCGTTCGGCTACCTGCTCGTCCGAATCTTCCGTGGGCAGGATGTACGCCAGACCGGTAGCGGCAACATCGGAGCCACCAATGTCGCGCGTACCGGCTCCAAAGGGTTGGCAATCGCAACCCTCCTGCTGGATACGCTAAAAGGGTATGCGGCGGTTGCCGTCGCGTTATGGCTTGGCGAACGCGCTGCCTCTGATACCAGAACGGTGTACACTCTGGCGGCCCTCGCCGGATTCTGCGCCATACTTGGTCACATGTTCCCCGTGTGGCTTCGGTTCAAGGGTGGCAAGGGCGTTGCAACCGCCGTCGGCGTGTTCCTGGGAATCGCTCCCACTGCGATTCTGGTCGTACTGCTGTTGTTCATCGCAATCGTAGGCGTTACGCGGTATGTATCGCTGGGCAGCGTGGTGGGAGCGGCCGTGTTTCCGATTGCGGCGTGGTGGCTCAACCCTTCCACTCGAACCGTTCCCGTGATGCTGTTCATCGCCGCCTCTTCCCTGCTCATCATCATTCGCCACCGAGACAACATTCGCCGTCTGCTGGCCGGTAACGAAAACCGTTTTGCAAGCGGCAAGAAAGGTACCTCGTGAGCAACATCGCAGTGATCGGCGCGGGCGCATGGGGCACAGCCCTCGCAATTGTCCTGGGACGCCGCGGCGGGCACAGGGTGCGTCTGTGGGCGCATGAAACTGAAGTCCGCGACAGCGTCAACCTTCGCCACGTCAACGATCTCTTCCTCGCAGGTTGCCCGGTTCCGTCAACCGTTACCGCCACCAACAGTATCGAAGAGTCCTTGCGCGACGCCCAGATCGTGGTCAGCGTGATGCCCTCGCACCACACCCGGCGGGTCTTCCTTGCGATGCTGCCGTACCTGCACCCGGGAATGCTGTTCGTCAGCGCCACTAAGGGCATCGAGAACGACACCTACCTGCGGATGAGTGAAGTCATCCACGACCTTTTGCGCCACTCGCCGCAGGCATTCGATCCCAGAGTCGGCGCGCTAAGCGGCCCGACTTTCGCCAAAGAGGTCGCCGTCAGCCAACCCACGGCGCTCACCATTGCTTCTACCGACGAGGAGCTTGCTGCCGTTGTTCAGAATGAATTCAGCGACCCCCGCTTCCGTGTTTATACAAACAACGACATGATTGGCGTTGAACTCGGCGGTTCACTGAAAAACATTGTTGCTATCGCCGCCGGTGTGTGCGATGGCCTCAACCTCGGACACAACAGCATTGCTGCGCTCATTACTCGTGGCTTGGCCGAAATCACGAGGCTGGTCGTTGCCTGTGGGGGGCGTCCCGAAACCATGGCTGGACTCGCTGGACTCGGTGATCTGGTACTAACCTGCACCGGGGGTCTCTCGCGTAACCGCACCGTGGGTGTGGAACTCGGGCACGGCCGCAACCTCAATGACATCATTGCCGGAATGCACGGCATGGTCGCTGAAGGTGTGCTCACTACCAACGCCGCCATCGGACTAGCGCAAAAAATGGGAGTGGAAATGCCGATCACCGAACAGATGCACGCCATCCTGCAACTGGGCAAGTCGCCGCAGGAGGCTATCCGCGACTTAATGACCCGTCCTTCCACTAGCGAACTCGGCACCCAGCCGACTCGATAACCTGGGTCGGGAATCTACCTGACGGATTTCTTTTTCGCGGCGGAGGTTAGGCTGTCGAAGAAATTCGACATGATCCGCAGTACATCGCCTTCCGCAATCAGCGTCGGATCAAGCATGTGCTCCAACGCGAGTGAATTTCCCAGTGCCGCCATGGCAACGCCGGTGGCGTAAGCCGAAGCCGGAAGTTCGCGGCCCAAACTGCGCATGACCTCTTCCAGGACTCCCACTCTGGGGCCCACGAAACGGCGGTGCATGGCCGCCAGTCGCTGCTTCACTTCCGGATGCCGCACGGCAAACAGCTTGAACTCCAGCGCCAGCAGGCACCAACGGCGGTCCAGCGTCTTGGTCAGGAAGAACTCGCGCATCGCCTTAAGCTTCGCCTCGGGCTCGTGCACTTTGTCCATTTCCTTTTCCAGAGTAGCGATACGCGCTGCAATCTCCCTCTCCAGCAGCGCGAAGAACAGATCTTCCTTGCTGTCGAAGTTAGCGTATACCGCGCCCCGCGTGTAGCCCGCATCGGTGGCGATTTCTTCCAGCTTTGCCGCCTCAAATCCGTCCCGCGCAAATACCTTTTCCGCCGACTGAATCAACCGCGCCCGGGTGATCTCGGTCCGCTCTTGGTGGCGCGATGGTGTAGCCATCTTGTTCATTTCAGTCCCGGATCTCTCTACTCATTGATTGCGAAAACCTGACCTCATTTTTGCGACCGATCTGTTGGCGCACACATCTAAGGTTCTTGTAACATTTAATACATGCATGTATGTATTAGATATATCATGAGACGCATGCGACGCAAGATTTTCACTCCTCCCTGGCGGGCGACACCGAACGCGCTTCTGCTTGGCGCAATGTTGTTACTATCGGGCGCCAGCCTCCGTGCGCAGGTCACCGCCGGCGAACAGTTGCCGTCGCTGCCCTCTGCCGAGTCCGTCATCACGCGGAATACGGACACCTATCTTGGTTCCATTCCGCAAGGCAAGGCCACCGCTGAAACCATCGATCTCGGTCTTGAAGATGCAATTGACCGCGGTATGAAGTACAACCTCGGCCTGTACCTGAGCGGTCAGACCACCGCCGAGGCCCGTGCCTCTCGCATCCGCTCGTTGAGCGAGATACTGCCCAACATCAATGGCATGTTCGGGGAAGAATTGCAGCGCATTAACCTCAAGGCTTTCGGATTCAAGTTCCCTGGCTTCCCTAGTTCGGTCGGACCCTTTGGTCTCACCACGACCTCGGCCACCGGCAACTGGAGCGCGCTGAACCTCGCATCCATCGATAGGTACCGCGCTGCCGGCGAAACCGTGAAAGCCTCGGAGTTCAGTTACCGCGACGCTCGCGACACCGTCGTACTGGCGGTCGGAGCCAACTACCTGCTGGTCATCGCGCAGGAGTCGCGACTCGAGGCCGAACAGGCGCAGTTGCAGACCGCGCAGGCACTCTATGACTTGGCGAAAGACCAGGAGGACGCCGGACTCGCCCCCAACATCGACACCCTGCGTGCGCGAGTTCAGTTGCAGGCCCAGCAGGAAGCTGTCATTCAAGTCCAGAACGATCTCGAAAAGCAGCGCATCGCACTCGCCCGGGTCATCGGCCTTCCGGTACAGCAGAAATTTCACCTGGTCAACCGTCTCCCGTACGCGCCGGTTCCTGACATCGCAATTAACGGCGCCTTTGAACTTGCGCTGGCTACGCGCTCCGACTACAAAGCGGCGCAATCTCAGCTTCGCGCTGCCGAGTTGCGCCGCTCTGCCGCGTGGAAAGGCTATCTGCCTTCCGTCGAGCTATCAGGAACCTATGGCGTGCTTGGCTACACACCCAATAGCATGGCGCCGAATTACACCGCAGCGGCCTCACTCAACATTCCGATATTCCAGGGCGGCAAGGTGCAGGCCGATATCCAGCAAGCCGACGCTGTGCTAAAGGAGCGTCAGGCGCAGTCTGACAGCCTGAAAGCTCGCATCGAACAAGAGGTACAGGATTCCATTCTTGACCTCAGGGCTGCGGCGCAACAGGTCGACGTCGCCAAGACCGGGCTCGATTTTGCTCAACAGGCTCTGGGCCAGTCGCAGGACCGCTTCGCCGCCGGAGTCACCAACAATGTGGAAGTGATTCAGGCCCAGCAACAACTGGCAGCGGCCAACGACACCTACATCGCCAGCCTCTTTGGACACAACATCGCCAAGGTCCTGCTGGCCCGCTCCATCGGCAATGCGGAGCAGATGGTGAAGCAGTATCTCGCCGGCAATCCGGCGCTGCCGCCAAGTGTGATTACGCCCGGTACAACGCCCACAACGCCACCGACGCAGCCACCGGCACCCGACAGTACCTTGCCGCCCCCACCCAATCCCCAGCAACCCCACTGACAGGTGAAGAAAAGATGAGTCCCGCAAGCACTGAGCAAAACGATCTGCAACCCTCAGAAGTACACGAGCAGAACCACGACGCGAACCATGCCGCAGCCGACGATCTTCCCCGCCGCAGTGTGTTTCAGCGCAACCCATTGGCTCGACCGCTGCTGATCGTTGGTATCGTGCTCGTTCTCGTACTGGTCGGCTGGTATTGGTGGGACAGCCGCCGTTGGGAAAGTACCGACGACGCTCAAATCGATGGCCATATCTATCCCATCAGCGCCCGTGTCGGAGGGCAAGTGGTTAAAGTGAACTATGACGACGGGCAGTTCATCCACAAGGGAGACGTGCTGGTACAAATCGATCCTACCGACTACAAAGTCGCGCTCGATCGCGCCCAGGCAGACTACCAGGACTCGCAGGCCAATCTGCTGGCAGCACAAGCGGGGGTACCCGTATCCAGCGTGGGTTCCTCCAGCCAGATCAATTCCGCCTCCGCCGATCTCGGAAGTGCGCAGGCAGGTGTCGCTGCGGCCCAGAAGCAAGTGGAGGCTGCCCAGGCCCAGATTGTCGAAGCCCAAGCCAACGCCAAGAAGCTGAACGCAGACGTGGAGCGCTATCGCATGCTGCTCGGCAAGCATGAGATCGCACAACAGCAATTCGACCAGGCCATTGCTGCAGCCACCGCCGCCAATGCCACAGTCACCGCTCGCGAGGCGTCCTTGTTGGCGGCTCAAGCGCAGGTGCGTATCGCCGAAGCGCGCGTCCTGCAAAGCACCGCCCTGTTGCGCAATGCGCAGGTAACTCCCAAGCAAGTGGAAGCTACTCGGGCCAAGGCCGTTTCCGCTGAAGCCCAGACGCTGCGTTACAAGGCAGCTCTCGATCAGGCGCAACTGAACCTGGGGTACACCACCATCGTTGCGCCCGTCGACGGAATCGTAGGCAAGCGGTCAGTTCAGGTAGGCCAGAATGTTGCCCCGGGTCAGGACTTGATGGCGATCGTCCCCCTGCGCGACATCTGGGTCACAGCCAACTTTAAAGAGACGCAACTTGCCCACATGCAACCCGGCCAGCCCGTCAAGGTGAAGGTCGACACCTACGGCGGCCGCAAGTGGGATGCCCATGTCACCAGCATCGGCGGCGCTACCGGCGCCAAGTACAGCCTGCTGCCTCCCGAAAACGCTACGGGCAATTATGTGAAGGTCGTGCAGCGCATCCCGGTGCGCATCGACTTCGACAATAACGATAAGCCCGATTTCAATCAGGACGGGCTCCTGCGACCCGGAATGTCGGTGGATCCCGATGTCAAGGTTGCGGTACGCCCCAACGGCGAGGGAAAGTAGCGCCGCAGACTAGGCCTCCGAACAACATGGCTGATACAGAATCTCATGCTGCTTCCGCATGGAAGCCGCGCTACAACCCGTGGGTCATCGCGCTCACTGTTACCTTGGCAACCTTCATGGAGGTGCTCGACTCCTCTATCGCCAATGTTGCCCTGCCCCATATTGCCGGCGGGCTCAGCGCCGGGCAAGACGAATCCACTTGGGTGCTAACCAGCTACCTGGTTTCCAACGCGATCGTACTTCCCATGTCGGGCTGGCTCACCACGGTCATCGGACGCAAGCGTTTCTACATGACCTGCGTTGCCCTGTTCACCGTCTCGTCGATCCTGTGCGGACTGGCGCCGACACTGCCCCTGCTGATTTTCTTCCGTATCCTGCAGGGTGCGGGAGGCGGCGGCATGGGTCCCAGCGAGCAAGCTATTCTTGCCGACACCTTCCCCCCGGAGAAACGGGGTTTGGCGTTTTCGGTGTACGGCATGGCCGTCGTGGTCGCACCCGCGATTGGTCCGACCCTCGGAGGCTGGATCACCGACAATTATGACTGGCGCTGGATCTTCTTCATCAATGTGCCCGTCGGTTTGCTCTCGCTCTTCCTTACCTCGCAAGTGGTCGAGGATCCGCCCTGGCTGCGCGGCCACGGCGGCAAAGGCATCAAGATCGACTACATCGGTCTTTCCCTGATCGTCGTAGGCCTTGGATTCCTGCAAGTTGTGCTCGACAAGGGTCAACAGGACGACTGGTTCGGATCCACCTACATTGCTGTATTTTTCGTGGCGGCGATCATTGCACTTGTAGCCCTGATAATTCACGAATGGCGGCACCCTCATCCCATTCTGGAAGTGAAGTTGCTGAAGAACCGCAATTTCGCCGCTACCGTGCTGTTTAATTTCGTGCTGGGGGCTGTCCTCTTCGGAACCACCGTGCTCATCCCGCAGTTCCTGCAGCTTATGATGGGCTATTCGGCGGAGAAGGCTGGAGAAGTGTTATCGCCTGCCGGATTCATGCTGATGGTGCTCTTCCCCATCGCCGGAATCCTCTCCACCAAAGTCGACCCGCGCTGGATGATTGCCTGCGGCTTTGGCATGACCGCCGTGGCTCTTTATCACATCACCAATCTCAGCCTTGCCGTCGATTTCCGCACCATGATGCTGTGGCGCATGTACCAGATGTCTGGGCTGGCCTTCATCTTCATCCCCATCAGCATCCTGAGCTACGTGGGTGTGCCGCGCGACAAGAGCAATCAGGTTTCCGGCATCAGCAACTTCATCCGCAATCTCGGCGGTAGCATCGGAATCTCCATGCTGACCACTTTCCTCGCGCGTCAAAGCCAGGTGCATCAGACCAACCTGGTCGCTCACGCCACCGCTGCCAATCCCCAGTTCAACAGCATGCTGAACGGATCGGCCGCCAGCATGGCAAAGTCCGGCTCCGGACCGGCGTTGGCCTTGCAGCAGGCCTACAACCAGGTGATGGGATTGATCCAGCAGCAGGCGGCGCTGTTGTCCTATGTCAACGCGTTCTGGGTGGTTTCCGTGATCGTCGCCTGCCTTGTGCCATTGCCGTTCCTGTTGAAGAAACCGCGACCCGGCGACGCCCCGGCAGCTGGTGCGCATTAGCATTGGTGCAAGACTAGATTTGAAGGGGCACGGCTTCACAGGCTGCTGAAAAAGTCCCGTCTGCGGCGGTTTTGAAGGGGCGCAGCTTTAGCTGCGCCGCAAAAGTCCATTATTTTTGTCATTTCGAGTGGGCTTTAGCCCACGAGGAATCTGCTTTCCCTAGCTTTTTCCGCCGCCTCTTCAGCCGTGCCGTAAGACGCTCTTAAATAGTAAGGTCTGCGCGGACCTCAGTCCGCGCAGCGGCTGTTTCTGCCGACCCTGCTTCTCGTGATGCCATGCGATACTGGAACCGTCACCCTTCCCTGCCGGGATGGCGAAACTGGCAGACGCAGCGGACTTAAAATCCGCAGACCCGAAAGGGTTGTGGGGGTTCAAGTCCCCCTCCCGGCACCACTAACCTTAAAAAGCAAAATCCAGCATTGCGGCGGCGCCTGGTCACACTCCCTCCGAACTTATCCTCCCGAGGTAAACAGCAGAAACGTGATAGGGACCTGCAAGAATCCACTTTCGGGGTCCGTGCCAGGGACGGACGCGGCTCCCGCCACCCAAACGTCGCCTGCGCCCAGACGTGCGAAGGCTCCATTCAATTGCTGTGCCGTGGCCTTGCCGGGGCTGGGAATAATACTCCAGCCCGTGCCATTGAAGTGCACGATCAGCCTCAACTGCTGGCCATTCGTCCTGGAGTTGGAAAAGAATCCAACCGCATACAAGTCACTTCCGTTCACGGCAGTGACTCCACGAAGGGTGTTGAACGACCCGGCTGTGTTGCTCACGTTAGGTGAAGGCACGACCGTCCAGCTGACCCCATCCCAGTGCTGCACCATGGTCAGTTCGGTGAGGTTAGCCAAGGTGTAGCCCACCGCAGTTACGTCGTTGGGGGCCACTGCCACCACAGACGTCAGAACGTTCTGCGCAAGATTGCTGCCATGCACCACGTTCGGCGTCGGCACTATGGACCACGTGCTGCCGTTGAAGTGCAGCGCCAGCGTTCTGACCTCGATTCCCGGCGCGGTTAAGTCGCCTACAGCCCAGATGTCCGTTGGCGAGTTCGCCGATATGCTGGTCAATGCGTTGCCGGTGCTGTTCGCATTCGGGCTGGAGACAACCGACCATGCCGTTCCATCCCAATGCTCGATCAGCGTGAGCACGGCCCCGTTCGTTGCCGGTTTGTAGCCGACCGCATAGATGTCATTGGCTGCCAGAGCTACGACGGAATTGAATGCCGCATTGTCGTTGGTGTTGAGCTTGGGAGTACGCACGGCACGCCAGCTCGCTCCGTTCCAATGCAGTGCCATCGGCTTAAGCAAACCAGTACAAGTGAAAAAGTATCCTACGGCCCAAACGTCATTGCTGGATACAGCCGCTACCGCGGTCAGAACATTGCCGGTATTGCCATTTGTGCATGCTGGAATACTGCCAGGATTCGGGCTGACGACCGTGCTCCACGTGGTTCCGTTCCAGTGCTGGGTCAGCGTGCGCGCGCCATTCAAGTTGTTATCGTTCTGAAAGCCGACCGCCCAAGCATCGCCAGTCGCGGTCGCGGCGACCGCATTCAAGGTGTTGCCGCTCGGGTTTGGATTGGGAGTTTTCTGGACAGAGAAGATTGAGGTCTGCGCCGCGGCTGTGAGCGCGAAGGCGATGACAATTGCGAAAATCCAAACAGTGCCTGGGCGAGCAAGGTTTCGCCGGAAGTGGGTACGTCCCTTCATGGGTATCTCCGTTTGCCAAGTTGGCCGGTAGCCATCCAATACATTACGGAAAGCACAATCGAGAGTTGTCGCCGGCGTGTAAAAACGCCGTCAAGATATTGTCGTCGGCTATTCGTCAGAGGCCGAGATCAGTGAACGCACCGCTATGGCAGGAAAATCACATGGCGTAACATCGCCAACCAACTGTAATTGCAAGAAAAGCAGGCCTTAGCGTCCGCAGGCCCTCGCGACTTAAAATCCGCAGACCCAACAGGGTTTGACTTGAATTCGCTGTGTCTATTACGCGGAGCGTTCACGCTATCGAAGTTAGGGTTGTTCGTGATCGGATCTCCCAGTCAGTTTCGTAATCGATTCAGAAGCTTGTCCAACGTGAATCGGTCACGCTCCCAGAACGCCAGTAAGAATGCTGCAGCGGCTGCCGAGAAGACCGAATAGTCGAATGGCGTCTTGATGCCAAGACCTGTGACCATGCCTATAGCAAATGACAAAAGGAGAAGACCGGAGAGAACGGAGGCCATTCGTATTTTGAAGCCTGCGATAAGCAATATCCCAAAGAGTGTCTCCGCGACGGTAGCTGCCCATGCAAACGACACCGTCAATGAACTGGGGAAGAGAGACGTCACCGCGCCCGTGTACTCCACGAAATGAGCGAAATCTCCCCAAGATACGTTCTTTGCTCCATATGGCCCCCATAAGCCAAAACGATCAGCCACAGCGGATAGAAAGGAAGCTCCTAGCGCAAACCGTGCGAACAGACGGACAATCTCTGTCCCATTCTCGGTGAGTTGCGAGGTTTTTGAATTCATACGTGCCTCCACGTAGGGAATATTGCTTTGGGCAAAATCCCCGAGTCCTCACGGATGAAGGCGGATGATCGTCTTTCCCTTGATCCGCTCGGTCGGATTGAAGGCGGCGACGGCATCGTCGAGGGCAGCCACCTTGCCGATGTTTGTCCGCAGCCGACCATCCCGGACCCGCTGGACGAGCTCACTCAATTGGGACCGATCGGGTACGACGACGAAGTCGATAGTCAGGCCGCCAGAGGGCCGCGCCTCGGTCGGGCCGGTAATGGTCACCAGCGTTCCTCCGGCGCGAATCATGCCCGCAGACCGCTGCGCGATCTCGCCGCCGAGGACATCGAAAACCAGATCGACCCCGCCGACATCTTCCAGGACGTCGTTATCTAGGTCGACGAACTCCTGCGCGCCGAAGTCGAGAGCCGCCTGACGGCCGGCAGCGCGCCCGGTGCCGATGACGTACGCGCCGGCCTCACGTGCCAGCTGGGTCGCCATCGAACCGACTACGCCAGCCGCGCCGTGCACGAGGACGCTCTGCCCCGCACGAAGGCGGCCGTGCTCGAACAGCCCCTGCCACGCGGTCAGCCCCGACATCACGAGGGCCGCGCCCACCGTGAAGTCAACATCGCCCGGCAGCGGCGCGAGGTTGCGTGCCTCGACGGCTACATACTCCGCCAGCGTGCCGTCGCGAGTCCAGTCCGTGAGGCCGAACACCCGCTGTCCCACCGACAGCCCCGTCGTTCCATAGCTGAGGGCGGTGACCACTCCGGCCAGCTCGTGGCCGGGGATCGAAGGCGTCCGGTCTCGGCCGAGGCGGTCGATCCAGGTCGAGGGCCACGACAGCTCATCCCCGGTGAATCCCGACGCATGAACCTGAACAACGACGTCGCCGTAGTTCGCGCCCGAAAGGCTGGCGAGCGCCGCCCCCTGCGGCTCGGGCCGCTCCACCAGCTTCATCCCGGCCGTTCCCGCAGCCTGATCCGTCACCACAATCGCCTTCATCGGTCACCTCCCTGTGTCGATCTCATCTTCATGACGTTTTGAGGGTTCGAGTTCCCTTCCGGCGCCAGTCGCAGCGGTCAACTCTTCCGAGCAGCCAGTCGGAGTCCTACAAAGCAAGCCCCAGCGCCTGTTGCGATAATGCTGAGCAGCCCCACCAGCCAAGTCTCTACGTCGATCGGGCGCATTGCCGTTGGCAGCGTCGACATCCACAGCGGCCACGGTCTCGGAAGGAAGAAAATTTTGTAATTACGGATCCACTGCGGCGCTAGATCCCGAGACACATTCGGCGGAGGTCCCAAGAGACTGTAGGTGACCCAGTCCCGTCGCGGAACCGAGTTGAACGCCCGGGCCGTCGGCGGTACCCCTTCGCCTAGGGTGGCGACCTCACCTACTCGGGTAAAGAGAGCGCTCTGCTTCATGTAGAACCAGGGGTCTTCCGCCCAGAAAAAGTCATTCAGTCCCTGCTCGAAGAAGAAGCGCTGGTTCTCCACGCTCAGCGCCAGCCCCTGTACCGCAATCCCAAGCAGGACAATCGCAAACACCAAACCACGCTTAAGTTTGAAATCAGGAAGGAACGGAAAAGCCAGCGCCCATAGTGGCAGTAGCGGCGTTAAATAACGCGGCCCCCAGCACCAGTCGCCGCCGGCGCACGCAATGAGGGAAATGAACAGCACCAGGGTGAGGCTTGCCATGACTACCGTGGTTGCCAATTCCGGTGCCCGACGCCACAGTTGGCGGATTCCAAGAATTCCCAGGACCAGCGTCGGACTATAAAGAAAAACGCTCTTTCCCGGGCTGATCAGCAGGGTCGACAAACCGGCCAGCGGATTACCAAACAAAGGAGGATAGGCCTTGGTGATTTTTCCGTTACTGAACCATGAGCCAAAACGAAGATCGTTGTAAGCCAGCGATAGCGCTACGCCCACGCCAACCACGGCCAGAAAAAGGCAATAGCGCAGGCACGCCGAACGGCTCTCGCCGGGGCCCTCCCAGGCTGAACGTACCAGGGTCAACGCCGCTCGGAATGTCCGCTGTACGGCTGAGACTACTTGCGAAACAATGATCGTCGGTTTCCCCTTCACCTCCGGGTCAGTAATGACGAGAGACTTCCATCCCAGTGTTGGCAGCGCGAAGATGGGAATAATCAGCAGGAAGTATTCCTGATAAAGAAACAGCACGGCCGCCATCAGCCCGCCCAATACTGCGTAGGCTGCTGATTTTCGCCGGCCACTTAAGAATCCGAAGTACACCGCTGCCAGGGCAAAAAAAGCGTGCTGCGCGTTGTCGAACGTGGAACTGGAGATCGCCCAGACGTAGGTGGCGAAGCTGCTCACCATCGTCCACGCGAACGCTCGCCGCACCGTCGCCCCCAATTCCAGATAAAACAGGAACAGGAGAGGCGCGATGGCAGCACCGAACAGTGAGGAGGTGAGGGAGAACAGGAATTGGCTCAACTGGACATCGTGCGCTCCGCTGTGGATTCCAGCCCACACCAGCGGCATCCCAAAAACTGACGCAGGTGCTCCGTAAAAGGAGTACCGATGCCCATCTCGCCCCGGCACGCCCATCAGCGGACCGATCCAGTCATCTGTAACTACCGGTCGGCCCGTAGCCAGCCAGTTGTAAGCCACATCAAAACGGATTTGCCCGTCGACCATGTCAATGCGACCTGGACCGGACAAGCCATAGATGCCCACAACCAGCAGGAAAATGCCGCTTGCTATCCACCATTTCGCCGCTGCCTGAAGCGGCTTCGGTGCGATCAACTGCCACGACGAATCGCCAAGGGGCGGCTCGGACCTACGCTCGACCGAATGGGCAATTGCCATCTCTGAGTACCTTCTCTCCTAAACGGCCAGCCGCATTTCGATGTCGACGAATCCCAACCTGTGGCGGTTGCGATTTTTCCCTAGTTCCTGAAGTCCGGACTTTCTCCAACTCATATCCGGAAAATCTCTACTCAATCAATGGCTTCGGGCGCGCCAACATGGTTACCACGTCACCGCGTCGCGGGATGTTCAACCCATACAGATAGTAAAGGAGGTTCGCAATTGACCTCTCCACAAGTCCAAACTTTCCTTCTGGAGGTCCACTCGGCAGCCATTCGATCGCCGTCCGGTACAAAGGAGAATAAAAAGGAAATCCCCAGCCGAATATGTCCACCACCTCGAGCCCTGCATGTTCCGCTTTCGCACGTAGCTCCACATCCGAGTAGTTGCGAAAATGCCCGATCGCCAGTTCCGAGCGTCGCATCCGGCCGCGCATGGTGCCGACTAAGACCCATTTGTTAGCCATAAGGGCCAGGTTGCGGAACGCAGCCATGTCATCAACCAGGTGCTCGACCACTTGATTGCTCATCACCAGGTCGAAGCGTTCGTCAAGTGTCCCGCTCTGCGCATCCAGTTGACGAAAATTGCCCCCTGGTACTCGGCGAGCTGCCAGCGCCAGCGCTTGCGGCGAAACGTCCACGCCCGAAAGCGAGAGGTCCGGAAGGGCCTCTGCCAGCGCGGCCAGGTTGTCGCCCGAACCGCATCCCACGTCAAGCACCGTGCGTACATCCAGCTTCTTGATCAGCTTCACCAGCTCTTGGCGATGTCGCCGATGCACTGGACCATAGCGCTGCTGGTCACCCCAAGACTCCGTCCAAAGCCGATCGTATGTTTTCGAGGCTCATGCGCGTGAAACTACTTCCCTGCAACCACACGAATTTCCAGCCAAACTGCACCAACAAATACCAGGGACAATCAAGAACTCTGGCTCTGCGATCGCAGCGGCTTGCGACCACCGGGATGCCTGGCGTGCCACTGTACCTTGAGTCGCGAATTTACTCGCTGCACAATCCTTGAGTCCCGCAGATAGCGGTGCCAACCCCCAGGGCCCAGCGCCAGCAACCCAAGAAAAACCGGCCAAGCCTTAAACGGCTCGCCCCGGGACGCCGCTGCCAGCGCAGAATTCACGGTGATCGATGTCTTGGCGGCGCGCTCCACCGAAGCCACACTCTTCCCTGCCCCGGCCCAGCTTCGCAGGTGGCGTGTCAGCACCGTAGTCAACTGTTGTTCCCATTCGTTGGGTGACACCCTGCGCGCCGCCGTCTGCGAAGCCGGATGGACACGAAACGCGCTCAACGTCTCGGCAACGTAGCGCACCGGACCCTCCGCTCCCAACCGCAGCCAAAGGTCCCAATCCGCCGAAAACCACAGCGTCTCGTCCAATCCTCCGGAATCAATTGCTACATTTCGCCGGAACGTCGGCGACGGTATCGCAATGAAGTTTTGCACCAGCAGCCGCTCCCGAAATAGCTCCGAAGGAACTGAACCTTCCGGAAGTGGACAACTCCATGGTCCTAGTCTCTGCCCATTCGAATCCACGAACATCGCATCGTGCAGAATGAGCGCGCTTTCCGATTGCTTTATTTCCCTCCGCAACCTCGCAAGTCTCCCCGGAAGCCATAGGTCATCCTGATGCAGGAAACAGACCCATTCCCCGCTAGCTGCATTCAATCCGACATTACTTGCGGCTACCCAATTTCCTGTCCTTCCAGAACTGATCATCCGAATGGGAAGGACCTTTGCATAATCGCGAACGATATCCTGGGTTTGGTCCGTAGAACCGTCATCGACAATCACTAACTCGATCCCATCATCGTTTTGTGCGCGCACACTCTCCAGGGCTGCTCCGACGAATTCCTCCCCGTTGTGGGTGGGCATGACCACCGACACGAAAGGAGTCATTGAGTGTCTCCCTGCAGGATGGTACCCAAACTTGGCCTTATAATCTTTGTCACATACACCGCCGTCACCACGCACGCCGCAACCAAAAAGTACGACGCAGCCACTAGCACTCGATTGGCCAGTGCCCACTGCCCGCCGATTGCCAGTGGGGTCCCAAAAATCGCCAGCGCAGTGGCACACGCTAACTCGTTCACACCCAGTCCACCCGGTGTTATGGCAATCAGTGTCGCAACGATTACAAACGGTATGGCCGCAGCCATCTGCCACAGTGGAATGTGCAGACTAACCGCCTCCGCCGTTGCCATCGACATCAGTACCACTGCGCCAAAACGCAGCAACGAGAGCACCACCAGTCGTCGCGCCAGGGCGGCATTCAGAAGGCCGGAGTGCTGCAACTCCCAGATGCTTCGCACAATCCGGCTGCGCGATAGCGAGGCGCGCGTCTCAAAGCCGGCAGAAATCCAGCGGACTCCCCGTATCGAAGGCTCGACCGCCAATAATGCAAGCGCCGTCGCAGCGGCAGCCAGCAACATCCACATCATCGCTCCGCCATGATAAAGCCAGGTAATCCCCGACGCGGCAGCCAGAAAGCCAATGGTAAGAATGTCGAAACCCTGCTCCAGCAGCGTGCCCGCCGTTCCCCGCTTCAAGGCCCTCCCGTGGACCCGCGTTCCCAACGTGCGGGCCGTTGCCATGGCAAGCTGTACGGGAAAGAAGGTTCCCATGGCCAGCCCCACGCTGGTAAGCGCAAGGGAGTCGGCTCGTGACGGCACCGAATCAGTGGGACGGCGCCAGGCGGCATCGATGCTTCGCCACTTTTCCGTGGAAAGATAGACCAGCACGCCGTTCAGCAATACCACCTTGGCGAAAGCCAGGAGTCTGACACTCTTAAGTTGTCGCCATGTAACGCGAAGATCGATCCCGCTGATCTTGATCAACACGCCGATCAGTACGATGGCTAGGGCGATAGAAGCCAATAACAGCAATGTACGCCGCACCGCCATTAGCGTCGCCTGAGACCGAGAATACTGAGGAAGAAACTGCTGCAGGTAATTTGAACTCCCAACGTCAGACAAAACACCGCTGGCATCACCAGCCGCAGCATGTACCTCGAGTCTAGTTCGCCAAAACTTTCTCGCGCCCAGTGCGATACCGTCCAGAACGATCCCGCCAAGCCAACCATTACCAGCAGTCCGCCGAATACCACCCCCGTCTCCAGGTTTGCCCAGCGAAAGATGCGATTGAAGCGAGGATCTTCCGGAAGCAGACCCTCCGTAATAGCGAACACTTTGGTGAATGCGGCAAATGCAACCAGCTGAAAGCCGAGCATGAGTGACGCAAATGCGTACAAAAGCGTATGCACATCGAATCCGATACCATCCAGTACTCGCGGCCCCGGCAACAGCCACGCACAGCCCGCCAACCCCAGCACGATCAGCGTGATCCCCGGATACAGAAAGAGCCATCGCGGACTGTACATCAGCAGGAATCGCAGGTGACGCCATCCGTCGTGCCAGGTCCGCAAGTGGGGGGCCCGGGTCCGTCCATCGGGCGACAGGGTGGTCGGTACCTCAGCCACCTTCATACCCAGCAGGCTGGCCTTCACCACCATCTCGCTGGCGAATTCCATGCCGGTGGAACGTATGCCCATGCGCACGAAGCTGCCTTTCTTGATGGCGCGAATGCCGCAGTGGAAGTCCCCGCAAGGCGACTTAAAAAACAATCGCCCAATGGCGGTCAGCACCGGATTTCCCACGTACCGGTGCAGCCCAGGCATTGCGTTTTTTGCGATCCCGCCCAGGAAGCGATTCCCCATCACCAGGTCGTTTCCCGCACGCAACTGCTCAAGAAATCGGGGAATATGGCTGAAATCGTAGCTGTCGTCGGAGTCCGCCATCAGCACGTACTGGCCACGGGCGCTGAGGATGCCGGCGTTCAGCGCACTTCCATATCCCTTGCGCTCGGCATACACCACTCTGGCCCCTTCGGATTCAGCGATCTCGCGGGAACCATCCGTAGAGCCGTTGTCCGCGACAATGACCTCGCCGGAGATACCTGCCTCACGCAGCGTTGCCATGGCCTTGCGTACGCACGCACCTACGGTCTCGACTTCATTCAGGCAAGGCAGCACGACCGACAATTCGATCTCTTGCGCAGCTGTGGCTGACGCCGCGGAGTCTCGGGCAAGTGCCGTGGAAGCGGTAGTTCGTGCGCCGACTCTCATTCTCACCTTTACATCGCACAACCATCCCGGAACACGGCCAGGTTGGTCGATTATACTCTGCGCTTTTTGCCGATAGAATCGTTGAGCCTATATCATCAACACGCTCTCATGGGGCGTTGACTCGTTCCATACAGCACCCACCTTAGAAAACCATGGCTGCTCATGGGTCTGTTTTGAAACAAGCACAGCACAGTCCTGCATCACCGGCAATCGTCCGGTGATGCAGTCAGTCAATGCGCCCCGGCCCACTTAGCGCCAAATCCCACAACAGTGCGCAGCAAGCGAACTCACCGCTCTTGGTTTCCGCGCCAGGCAGGCTCCTTGACCGCAGAATCACTTATCTCTACTTGTCAGAAACGGCGTTGGCGTTGGCCTGGTCGATCAGCTTGGCCACTGTGGATCCGGGAGCGATCGGCTCCACAAATACGACTTGGCTGGGATTCAAATACATCTTGTCAGGGGCATGTGCTTCCTGTCTCCGCCTCATCAGTTTGCTCTGTGGCTGTTTGGTCACCGGATCGATCGTGGTGTTGATGTAGAAGACGTCCGACAGCACTGGCGTTGTCGTGCCCCAACCCTCGAGCTTACCGAAATAGACGGCATTGTTGCTCAGCAACACAAGTTGGTACGGGGTCCAGAAGACCACTGGATAGCCTTCCGATTTCGAGCTGCTTGAACAGCCCGCGGCGGAAAGCAGATAAGTCAGGCATGCCAGCGCAATCCCAAACTTCATAGCGTTTTTAGTCCGGCGTGTCGTCGTCATGGCGGAAGTGATAACTCTCCTATGGTGGATTGACCTGCAGTTTTCTTCCCGTGCAAGTAGCAACACGGTACATGTTTCATTGTAGGGCAAATAGAACGATTCCCGTTTCCAAGTGGCGCTGTTGGAAGGCGTAGCGCTCTTGCAATGCACAGCCCTCGCAGAAGTAGTCGCACTTCGTTATTGAACCGTATGAGGAAGTTCGAGCCAGCATCGCTACAACGTTCGCCCGCGTGGCCTGCCCTCACAAGTTCAGTTGGGATAGACCTCTCCGGCGCGAACTACTCGGATCCAGTGGTCCGTGAAGCTCGAGTGTGCTCCCGGAACTTCGTACCTCGGCATGTGGCACGTGACACAGTTCTTCTCGCCAACTTTGCATCCCTTGCCCGGATGATCCGCCGTTGCCTTCCCCTCCCGGTCCGGCACATGACACCTCAGGCAGGCTGTGTCATAAGTTGCGGTCTCATGCTGGAGCGGCTGATGAGGATCATGGCAACTCGTACAGGTCAGCCGCGCATCGCCCTTCTCCCAGCAGAGGCTCCGCTGCATCCGGTACGGCTGAAAGCGGGCGTTCATCACTCCAATGTCCATCAAGTTCCCGTCGATTACATCCGCCGTGCTGCGATGACAAGCCCCGCAAAAATCTACTGCTTCCAGCCGGTTGAGCTTGCCGGGATTGAACGCCAGTCCCGGCGCTTCCGCCATGCCGGCCTTCTCAGCCGCCACATGATTTGCCCCCGGTCCGTGACACCCCTCGCAGCTCACACCCTGATATAGCTTTGTGGTATCTAGCTTGTTTCCGGTCACAGACGCTGTGGTATGGCATCCGAAGCACTGCTTGGTTTCAGGCAGGTACATGCGCCTCCCGGCCGCGTGTTGCAGGTCGGCCGGCGTTCCCTGCGCATGTCCCGTCGTAAGGTCGAGACCATCGATGGCCGAGTAATAGCTGACGCGACTCTCGAAGTAGTTGCCATCCTGCTGGTACACGAAAGTCTGTCCCATGTGTCCCACTCCGAACGCCCAACCCAATTCCTGCGACAGTGTCTGCGCGCCGTCGCTCACGGTGTACAAGTCCTTGTCGGCGCTGGCGACCAGGGAATATTTGTACCGGCCCCGTTGGAAGGTGAGCTCGCCCTGCTTGCGCAACGGCTCCGATTTGCTTACCGGTTCCGAAGCGCGCGCCATTGCCATCTGCTTGTACGACGCCGCAATCGCAGCATGACACTTGGCACAACTCTCGGAGCCGGCGTATTCCTCTCTGGCCGCATCTCCCTTGGTCGGCCACCAACCAGGCCCCTGCACCCGATCAGAGGTAGGAATCGAGCTCGCGATCACATCCGGCGTCGCACCCGCCTCGCTGCGCGGCACTGATATGCCAACCCAAAGCAGACAGACCGCGATTGTGCATGGTACGAAAAGGCGAAGGTACTTCTGTGCGCTCATCCCCGAAAGCTGTGCCCAGATACTAACATGGGACACTTGCCCTTTAACTGGGCGCCATGTCACGGCACAAACCCGCCCGCCTGAGCTTTCGCCCCATTCAACCAAAAGCAAAAAGCTGCCGAAGAAATGATTGGAGCTCCGAGGGGGAGCACCAAGTCTTCCGTCGGACCGCGGGTCCGTGCCACCAAGCGGACTCGCGCCGGCGGGGGATTTTGGAGGTGCCCATGCGTACGGAACATCCCGTCGTCCTTCTCGTCGGCAGCGATCCGGATGTGTCATTGCTGCGCTCAGCCGTGTTGGCATCGGCCGGAATCTGGAGTTTGCGCGTCAACACCGCCGACCAGGCGATTGCGCTGCTGGCCAGAGTCCCATGCGAGCTGGTTCTCATTTGCTACACCCTGGACGACGAGAATCAGCAACAACTGTCCGATTTCCTGCTGAGCACCCATTCTGACGCTATTGCTCTTTGGATCGATCCTGGCGATGACTGTTCCGGCACGGGTTTTCTCATGAAGGTTGAAGACGGATTGGACGACGGCCCGCACACCTCCCTGTACCGGGACGATTTTCAGTTGGCCACATCCTTCGGTTAGACAAATGCGCACCTCGTTGAAATACCTGGGGTGGCTCGTCGGGGCGGCAGCGGGTGTTTCGCTCTGCATGACGCTGCGCAACAACCATGTGACACAAACCACTCTCCACCCGGTTCCAATGCGACCACCGCGGTCGCGGGTCGCGGCGGTTTGGGACGCCCTCAAGTCTGGATCGCCGCCCGAGATCGGTCGAACCGCACGCAGCGCTACTCCGCCGGCAAAGCCCCCGCGGCGGGGCCCCGAAAAATCTCCTTATCTCCATGACAACCGTCAAGCCCGCACCCCGGCTTCTCCTGGAACTCGGTCGCCGGGCGTCCCCGGATGGATCGCCATGCTATTGATATTTGCAACTGCGATTGTCGGTCTCTACTGTGGCGCTAGGTTGCGAAAACGAGCGCCTGTGCTAGGGAGCGGTCTTGACTCGGCCACCATGACCGGCACGGTGCCCCCGAACGATTACCGGCCGGCCGTCGGACTGCTGCAAGCAGTACCTCAACCGCTAATCTCCAACGGTGGCGGTTTTACAATCAAGCTGTACAACTCCGGCAAGAGTCCCGCCTTCGACGTTCGCATTCAAGACATTATTCAAATCGCTGAACTTAACCACGACCCCGATATTCCACCGCTCGAAACTGCTCCCGTCCTCGCCCTGGGTACCATCCTCCCGAACGCCGATTTCAGCACCCAAGTGCGGTTCCGCACTTCGCCTTCCACAGTAGCCGCGCTACGAGACGGAACAGCCCGTGCCATCAACTACTTGCAGATCACTTTTGAAGATCAGTCTCATCACTCGCATACTGCCCGGGAATGTTTCTATTGGCATTCGGGACTGCAGGCTCCCGCTCCTTGCTACAGCGACAGGCGGATCGACTAATCTCCCGCAACATTCTCCGGTTTCGCGGTTTCACACAAACTGCAACAATAGGCTGAAGAGGCGCGGCATATCTCGCCTCCAGCAGCCTTGGTTCAGGGCACAACTTCACCGATTGCCGAATAAGTCGC
Source organism: uncultured Acidobacteriaceae bacterium (assembly GCA_963834815.1). Lineage (GTDB taxonomy): Bacteria > Acidobacteriota > Terriglobia > Terriglobales > Acidobacteriaceae > DASRAA01. The sequence continues at coordinate 56,226 of CAWIDA010000003.1, forward strand.
TTTCGGTACCGATTCGTATCAAGGCGTGACCTGACAGGTTGCTGAAAAACTCGCTTCCGACGGCCTCGTATCAGGGCGCGACCGCAGGACCGCCCTGCTGTCGTAATCGCGCGTTTCGCCCGATACGTACCCAGTGATAGGATAAAACCCGTGCAACGGTTCCGATTGATCTTTCCTCTCGCGCTCGTTCTCTTAGTCCTTCTTGCCATCGCTGGATGCGGACAGTTCTTCCCGTCCGCAACCTCCATCACCTCGCTCCAGGTTTTACCCGCGAACTCCTCGTTCGCACCGGGCGTCACCCAGCAGTACACGGCGACAGCTACCTATGGCGACAACTCCACGGGAGACGTGACGTCAAGCGTCACCTGGAGTACAACCCCGACCAACATTGCAACCATAGATAGTACTGGCCTGCTCACGGCTGGTACCTTGGGCACTGCTTCCGTAAAAGCTCAAAGCAGCAATGTGATCGGCACTACAAGCGTCACCGTGGCGAACCAGACAATCAGCAGCCTTAGCATTACCCCGGTAACTCCGCTGCCACTGAGTTTGTCTGCCGGACCTACGACGCTTCAGTTCACCGCAACCGCGACTTACTCGGGGGGTTCCATGGCCAACGTGACCAACACTTCCACTTGGACATGCACTCCAAGCTCGGTAGCCACCATTTCTTCCACCGGGCTGGTAACCGCCGTCTCGGTAGGGAACGCCACCGTCACTGCCACCGCCAGCGGCGTCACATCGAACTCGGCTACTGTCACCGTCAACCAGTGATTCGAGAACACCGCGCCGACGGCTACTATTGCTGTCATAGACTTTGGGATTGAATCCCCCTGTCCATCAGCGAACCTCTGGTCACTTCCCGCAGTCTGAACTTGCAGCCCTCGGGTTTGTTTTCCACAGCCCCTTTGGACGCGGGATTTATTACTGCTACGTAGCGATTTGTCGCAACCCGTGACATTCTTACTCGATCGATATAAGTTGCCTTTTTTCAAATAATTGCAACAATTTTGGCAACCCAGTCATGAGTTGGTCGAACCGTCCTATGCATTCTCATACTCATGTTGTGCCGCCGCCATGCGCTTTCCACGGCTCTGGCTAAGTCTAACATATACCTTATTTTTCAATAGGATAGAACACGATCGTAGGACACAGGCGTACTGCGGAGGGCACTCACCGGCGCTCGTTTTAGCTTGAATTTAATCCTGAAATCGGGGTACACTTAGTTGGTCTGAGGTCCACCATTCATACCGTGAGTCGGTTCTCACGCCCCCCGGAACCGCGCCCTGAGTCAGATGTTGAGTCTTTGTGGACGCTATTTAATCCATTAGTTTAGAGAGGATTTAATGCGGTGGTAATGTCAGGGCGCTAGGGGCGGAGCTGAAAATTCATTCCGGAGGCAGGAAAAACTTAATTATGGCAAAGCGACGTGGCAATCCGAACTGGGGCAAGCCGGAACCAATCGGACCGGTTGTTCCCACTATCACCGAATTTGAACAGGTTGTGAAGGAGTTCAAGCTCCAGCCTGATCAATTTATCCGTTCTACTCGCCTCCGCGAGTGGGCGCGCAAGAACAAGAACTCGAAGTATATTCCCGAACCTTTGCTTGAGGCCTGGGGCTTCGAGATCGAGTCGACGCTCTAAGCCTCTCTGGGATGGATTGTGGGCCGCCGAGCGCGGCCCTTTTTCTTGCGCCGAAATTCCCTTCGTTACAATCTGGAAAACACGACCCCAGGAGATCCGCCATGGCCAAGTTCGTAAAACACATCTTCGTGTGCGCCAATCAGCGCGCCGAAGGACATCCTCGCGGCTGTTGCGATCCCACTGGCAGTGCCGATCTGCAGCGCGTTTTTAAGGCCCAATTGGCCCAGTGCGGACTCGGGACCAAGGTACGTGCCAACAAATCCGGTTGTCTCGACCAATGCGAACACGGCCCTACCGTCGTCGTGTATCCCGACGGTGTCTGGTACGGCAACGTGAAAGCCGCCGACGTGGCCGAAATCGTACAATCCCACATCCTCGGGGACCGTCCCGTAGAACGCCTGCAAATAGCCGACGCCTGCCTTAACACACCTGGTTGTGAGCATCGTCGCCGCGGATAAATCTTGGCGATCCGGCATATAAGCTTGCAATTGGAGAGCCGCGCTTCAGCGCGGCGTCGAAGCGCCTTATAGATCCATCGCGCAGGCTTCAGCCGGCGGCACAGCCGTTTTGTAGCGACGCACAACTTCCTAATCTGCTGGAGAAACCCCGTCATTTCTGTGTTCGCTACTACCTTTGTGGAAATAACGGCTTCCGAATCTCCTTTGCTTTTGTCCCCGGAACCAGTAAGTTAGGGGTCGTCACCTCGTCGAAAGCCGTTTAAGTCCAATCATTCGTTCTGGCCTCGATTACCGTCTAACCCTTTAACTTTAACGCCGTCTAAATTAATCCATGGCTCGACATTCTCATGACCCGCAGTCTTGCCGGATCCTCGTTCTCGGCCGCGACATCTCTCGCCTCAGCTCGGGTGCCAACGTCTTGACCCAAGCCGGATACGCCGCCGATCTCGTGCTCAAGGTCGATCAAGCTGTCAGGCGCGTATTGGTCGAGCGGTATCAACTGGCTATCGTATGTTTCACCTTCAGCCGCGATGAACAGATCGCGGTCCGCGCCCGTTTGAAACAGGTGAGACAGGACCTCCCTGTGCTCCTCCTAACGCCGAAGCACGACTCCCCGGACGCCTTGCTGACCTCCGTAGCTGACCGCCTGAAAAAAGCGAAGCTGTTACAGTTTGGCCCAGTAAATCACACTTCTCACTTAGATCATGGTGCCGAGTAACTGCAACTAACCATCATGCTATCAATGAGATATTTTGCACTCAATTCTTCAAAAATATTCCCAAATTGAACTTGGTTTGACCCCGTCACCCGCGGCATGCCATAGTTTGTAGTTCGTCACTTTGTAACATCACTGTAACGTAGTTCCTCGTTTGCAGATTGTCCCATCTCTGCTCACATTAAGAGATCTTTCATGGCCCGCTTTATACCGCGAGAAACCAAATTCCTGGAATTGTTCGTTGAAATCGCTGACAACGTCACCCAAGGCGCCAAAGCGCTATCGGACCTGCTGCACAATTACGACTACGAGCAAATGCCCGTCGCCGTCGCCCGCATTGCCGAAATAGAACACCGTGGCGACGAGATGACCCACCGCATCCTGATCAAGCTTAACCAGACGTTCATTACTCCTTTCGACCGGGAAGATATCCATCTCCTCGTATCATCGCTGGATGATGTGCTCGACTTCATCTTTGCCGCCGCTGACCGGCTGTTGACCTACAAAATCACCCAACCCTCGCCCTCGGCCAAGGTGCTGGCCGGCATCATTTTGCAACAGGCGGAAGAGCTGGGGAAAGCAGTCGCCTTGCTCGACAAGGACACCCGGCCCATGGTGCATTGTGTCGAGGTCAATCGCCTGGAAAATGAAGCCGACAAGGTCAGCCGCGAGGCCATCGGCCGGCTGTTTGACGGCGACCTCGATCCCATCACCCTGATCAAACTCAAAGAGCTTCTCGAGGTCCTGGAGGAAGCCAGCGACAAAGCCGAAGACGTGGCCGACGTGCTCGAGACCGTGATTCTCAAGAGCGCTTGAAACTTCATCGCATGCGCCCAGTCGAACTAACCGTACGGAGCGGAAGACCGTGACCACCGGAATGGTGCTGCTGGTCATTACGGTTATCACTGCTCTTTTTTTCGATTTTCTCAACGGCTTTCACGATGCCGCCAACAGCATCGCTACCGTCGTTTCCACTCGCGTATTGTCTCCCCGGCTTGCCGTGGTTTGGGCCGCAGTCTTCAATTTCCTGGCCGCATTCCTTCTTGGCACCGCGGTCGCCAAGACCATCGGCATGGGAATGATCCAGCTCGACATCGTCACCCAGTATGTCGTGCTCGCCGGACTGATCGGCGCCATCGTCTGGGACGTACTCACCTGGTGGTGGGGCTTGCCGACGTCGTCCTCCCATGCCCTCATCGGTGGCTACGCCGGGGCAGCTTTTGCACGGGCCGCGATCTTGCACGGATGGAATGCGGCGCCCCATGTCATCATCCCGGGTGGCTGGACCAAGACGCTCATCTTTATTGTTGTGGCTCCGTTGATGGGCTTCGTCCTCGGCTTTGGAATGATGGTAGCCGTCTCGTGGATCTTTCAGAAAGATTCTCCGCGCCATGTGGACAAACTTTTTCGCAAGCTTCAATTAGTCTCGGCTGCGGCCTATAGCCTGGGTCACGGCGGCAACGATGCGCAGAAAACCATGGGCATCGTAGCCGGAGCTCTCTACACCGCCGGCGTCATGAATCAACAGGATTTCGCAGCCAACTGGGGACGCTGGCACTGGCCCATCATTCTTGCGGCTCACGCCGCTATCGCTCTCGGCACCTATCTCGGGGGCTGGCGCATCGTCCATACCATGGGTTCGAAAATTACTAAGCTCAAACCAGTGGGCGGATTTTGCGCCGAAACCGCAGGGGCCATTACTCTCTTCGGAACCGCGCTCGCCGGAATCCCAGTCAGCACCACCCATACCATCACCGGCGCCATCGTCGGCGTCGGCAGCACCCATCGCCTCTCCGCCGTGCGTTGGGGAGTCGCCACCCGCATCGTGTGGGCGTGGGTATTCACCATCCCCGCCTCAGCGCTGGTCGCGATGCTGACATTCTGGATCATCCGATTCTTTAATCCCACCGCCTGATCCGTAGCGCTAAATCCACTACGGATTCGGCTGCCGCGTTCAAGCGGAACTTGAGCGCGCTTTTCGTTCTTTCGTTTTCTACCTGGGTCCTTCCATGCACTAGCAAGTCTTGACCCAGCACCTCGAAGTCATTGCTATCTGTCCTCCGTGCCGAGCCTGCCCTGAGCGAAGTCGAAGGGTGGTGAGGATTCCTCCGCCCCTGCTAAAATCGCTAGTTACCCGCCATGCCCAAGGGTTCCCTATTTTGCGACGTCGAGACCGCGCTGGAGGAGATCCGCGCCGGCCGCATGATTGTGGTCATTGACGACGAAGACCGCGAGAATGAAGGCGACCTCACCATGGCGGCCGAGAAGATCACGCCCGAGGCCATCAACTTCATGGCCAAGTACGGACGCGGCCTCATCTGTCTGGCCATGACCGAGGAGCGACTCGACTACCTTCGGCTTCCGCCCATGTCCGCCGAGAACACCTCGAACTTCGGCACGGCGTTCACCGAATCGATCGATGCCCGCGACGGCGTCACCACCGGCATTTCGGCCTACGACCGCTCCCGCACCATCCAGGTTGCCATCGATCCGGCCACGCGCCCCAACGATCTCGCTCGCCCCGGACACACATTTCCTCTTCGCGCCCGCAAAGGCGGCGTGCTGGTACGCGCCGGACAAACCGAAGCCTCCGTCGATCTGGCGCGTCTTGCCGAACTGGTTCCGGCCGGCGTGATCTGCGAGATTATGAACGACGACGGCACCATGGCGCGCGTTCCGCAGCTAGCCGAGTTCTGCCGCAGCCACGACCTCAAGATGCTCACCGTTGCCGAACTCATCCGCTATCGCATGGCGCACGAACGCTATGTGCGGCGCGTCACCGAAGCGCTGGTTCCCACCGCGTACGGCGAATTTCGCATGATCGCCTACGAGTCTGAGATTAACGGCGACTCGCATATCGCCATGGTCAAAGGTGATGTGGAACAAGCCGGCGACGATCCAGTGCTGGTGCGCATGCACGCGCATTGTCTCGTCGGCGATGTCTTCGGGGCCACTTGGTGCGGATGCCGCGACGCCATCGATGGCGCCATGCGTCGCATCGCCGAAGAAGGTCGCGGCGCGCTGATCTATCTGCACCAGACCTCGAAGGGATACTCCGTCGAAAAGCTCGGCGACAAACTGACGCTGCAGTTTCATCACGAGCAGCGCCTGCCAACTCTCCCCGAAAGCCAACGCCGCACCCAGCGCGAAATCGGCATCGGAGCGCAAATTCTCTCCGACTTGAACCTCAAGCGCATCCGCCTGCTGACTAATCACCCCCGCAAAGTCGCAGGCCTCGAAGGCTTTGGCATCGAGATCGTCGAGCAGGTTCCCGTTTCAGCCACCAACAAGGTCATCCGAGGCTGACTGAGTCTCACTTTCCTCAAGGCTGTGGGCGCTCCATCATGGGCGGTCCCCTATAAGTGGTATGTCCGGACCACAGTCGGCACGGCACAAACTCGGTTGTTGTGACGCGTGTCACTGCCTGTTGCTTGCCATCCTGCTGAAATAAATAGTGGCGATGTTAACCCAACCAGTTTTTGCCTGAAGGGTTGCCGACTCAGGGCGAGCGTGCCTAAACCTCTTCGGAAAGTGCTACTAGCAGGCCATCGCCGAAAGCCAGTTTTGAGAGCAGGCTGATTCTGTTGCCCACAAGTTGCTACCGGACGGGTTGTCCTTTGCCCGTCGCCACTTCCCCCTGCGGGGACAAACCTCGTAGTACGTGCAACAGGAGAAATACATGGACTTAGGAGCAAGTGTTCGAAAACTTACGTTGGGAGCGCTCGCCGTGTCGAGTTTCTTAATCGGCGTCGGGGCGACTCCTGCTGTGGCACAAAGCAAAAAGCCTAACGTCGTCATGCTCATGAGCGACGACGTGGGCTGGAGCGACTACGGTGTGTACTTCGGAGGTGCGAATCTCGGACATGCTACGCCGAACATCGATCGCATGGCCAGAGAAGGCGCAATGTTCACTAGCTGGTACGGTCAGGCCAGTTGCACGGCGGGCCGCTCCTCGTTCATGACCGGGCGCATCCCCATCCGCACAGCACTCTCGGTCGTAGTCGTTCCCGGCGACGCGAACGGCCTTCGAGCGGAGACGCCGACCATCGCCGAGTTCTTCAAGAAGAACGGCTACCAAACCTACTTCTCCGGCAAATGGCATCTTGGCGACGTGCCCAAGTTTTATCCCATCGAGCACGGCTTCGACGAGATGAAGCAATTCGCCGCCTACTATCCTGGTGTCTACGCCTACGAAGACACGGCGCAGAACGCACATCCCTGGTTCCCGAAGTACAACGACGACTATTGGGCGATGTATCAGAAGGTCGTGAACCAGTATGAATGGGAAGGCAAGGCGGGACAGCCGGCGGTGAAGGGCAATAACGGAGAGAAGATCACCCTGGAAAACCTCGCCGACTTCGACGTCCGTCAGACCGACTCGGCGGTCGCCTATATCAAGGAGCACGCGAAGGATGGCAAGCCGTTCTTCATGAGCGTGAACTTCATGGGCATGCACCAGCCGACCAGCCCGAACAAGGCGTTCATCGGCAAGTCGCACCTTGGCAACTACTCCGACAAGCTAATTGAAATGGACGCCAACATCGGCCGCATCATGGACGCCATCCGGGCCGAGGCACCCGACACCATCGTCATCCACACGGCTGACAATGGCGCCTGGCAGGATGCCTGGCCCGACGCCGGTACCACGCCGTTCCGCGGCGAAAAAGGAACGGGCTTTGAAGGCGCCTACCGTGTGCCGGGCATCATGTGGGCACCGGGCAGAATTCCGGCCGGGCTGATTCTCGGCGAAATGATGTCGCATATGGATGTGTGGCCTACGACTGCCACCATGGCCGGGCTGACGCCGCCACCCCACGGCGAATGGAAAGACAACAACGGTAAGCCGATCTACTTCGACGGCATCGACAACACCGCCTACGTGACCGGCAAGAGCAACCATTCGGCGCGCAGGGGATGGATCTATACCGACGGCGAGAAGTTCCTGGGCATGCGTTACGACATGGCCGGCGATAAGAACAATCCCGACTTGAACATCGCGTGGAAGTTGCTCTACTCGTCGAAAGACACTTGGCTTGGCCCGACTCTGGATCTCGGTGCGATCGGTTCAACTTACAACCTCACGATGGATCCGTTTGAGAAGTACGACATGACGTTCAACGGCGCTGTGTCTACCCGCAACCCAACCTCTTCGCCGGGCCGCTACGCCGGCATGGACAATGGTTGGGCCATCTCGCTGTTGGATATTCCCCTCACTGAATTCAATCAGTCCATCGTCAAGTATCCGAGCCTGAAACGATTCCCGGGTGGAGCTTCGAACGACATGATCCCGAATCTTCAGAACCCGGAAAACCCCTTGCCCTACGATCCAATGAAGATTCCGAAAACCATGGGAGCGCACTAGAAAGCAGCAGTGAATGAGGCACTTGAAATCGCAGACTTGAGATAGCCCGCACAACTGAAGTCGGAGGCGAGGAAGGCTGTGGCCTTTCTCGCTTCCAACACTCAACCGCTTCCGGCCCGATGTCGGGGCTGCACTAAAAGTGTATGACCACCTTCAACAATCCGTTATTACCGCTGACAATATACCCGGGAACCACGCCGCGCTTTCACGCTATGGTGAAGCCGACGGGAGCGAATTGCAACCTCGACTGCGCCTATTGCTATTACCTGCACAAAGAAGAACTGCTGGGCACCAACAGCAAGTTCCGCATCAGCGACGAAATTCTCGAAACTCACATTCGCCAGTACATCGAAACGCAGCGGGGTGACGAGGTCGTGTTCTCATGGCAGGGTGGCGAGCCGACGCTGCTGGGTGTCGAGTTCTTCGAGAAGGTAGTCGAACTGGAAAAGAAATATCAGCGCCCCGGTCTGCACATCGAGAACGACCTTCAGACCAACGGCACGCTGTTGAATGACGAGTGGTACGCGTTTCTGCGCAAGAACAAGTTCCTGGTTGGGCTGAGCATCGACGGCCCACAGGAGTTGCATGACCGCTACCGCGTAAACAAAGGCGGAAAGCCGACATTCGACCAAGTATTTGCCGCCGGCCTCGAGTTACAGAAACATGGAATCCCATTTAACACGCTGACGGTGGTCAATCGCGCCAATGCGAAAAAGCCGCTTGACGTCTACCGATTCCTCACTCGCGAGTTGCGGCCGCGGCAGTTGCAGTTCATTCCCTGCGTCGAGCCCAAGGTGTTTCACAACATCGCTCCGCAGAAATGGGATGCGCGTACGCTGCCGTTGCAGGATTCACCCGCAGCGCATCCCGGCAGTCCCGGCTCCGTAGTCACCGACTGGTCAGTCGATCCCGACGATTGGGGCTACTTTCTTTGCAAAGTTTGGGATGAATGGTGTCGCCGCGATTACGGCAAGGTTCACGTCAACTTGTTCGAGACAGCGGTCGCTCAATGGATGGGTCGCGACTCGCAACTGTGCATCTACAGCGAGTTCTGTGGCAAGGGCGTAGCGGTGGAGCATGATGGCAGCATGTACTCCTGCGATCACTACGTCTACCCCGAGTACAAGCTCGGCAATATCGCGGACAAACACGAGTCCCGCATGGTCTTTTCCGAAGAGCAGAAAAAGTTCGGCTTCGCCAAGCGTGACGACCTGCCGCAACAGTGCCGCGAATGTAAGTACAGGTTTGCTTGTTGGGGCGAGTGTCCCAAAAACCGGTTGATTCGCACACGCAACGGCGAGCCTGGACTGAATTATCTGTGCACCGGGCTGCTGCAGTTCTGGAAGCACATCGATTCCGACATGAAAGACATCTTGCAGCGCGTTGAACAGGCTGGAATAGCGGCCAACCTCCCGAATTTTCGGGTGTAGAGCGCTTGAGCAGGAAGCGATCGTTTCAACGGTATGGGCTGCCAGCGAAAGGCTTTTAGGGCGACTAGAAATGATTAAACGCAAACTGCTCTTATTGCTTTCCGCTATTCTTCTACCCGGCATAATGGCATCGGCGCAGGACACCACTACCGGAGGTCAAGCCAAGCCGCCCGATACAGCGACTCAATCCCCAAGTCAGCCGCCACCCGCCGTTCAGGGAGGCGCGTCCGTCTCGGCCCAGGAACTCGCCAATCAAGTCAACAACCCTGCCGCCCCGGTCACTTTCATTCAGTTTCGCAATATTCTCGTTCCAAGTTTCCCCGGGTTTAAGGGCGCACTCAACTCTTTGCAGATGCAACCGGTTCTCCCCATTGGCCCGTTTCACTCGTTCCCCTATGTGCAGTTGGTGAAGATCACGTTTCCAATGGTGAGTTCAACTCCGGGTGTTGCTCCACCGGTGGGATGCATAGGCTGCGGCTCGGGCACGCAAGGTGTAACCGGCATAGGAGACTTACAGGTTTTCGACCTCATCACCATCAAGCAGTCCTGGGGCAGATGGGGCTTTGGGCCGGCGCTGGTGTTTCCCACTGCCACGGCTAATCCGCTGGGTGCCGGCAAATACCAGATCGGCCCCTCGGCCGCGCTGATCTACACCGGCATCAAGAACCTCACACTCGGGGCAATCGTGCAGAATCCGATTTCCTACGCGGGCTCGCCCAACCGCCCGGGCGTGAACCAGATGATCATCACCCCCACATTCACATTCAACCTGAAGGATGGATGGTTCGTCGGCATGACCGATTACAACTTCTCGTTCAACTGGGAGAATAGTGGCGCGCCGACAATCCCGCTAGGTATGCAGGTCGGCAAGGTAGTGAGAGTCGGCAAGCAGCCAATCAGTATGTCGATTGAGGCTGGAGGCGCAGCCGCCAGGCCGTCTGGAGTACCTAACCCTGGCTTGATCCTTGGCTTCGAAGTCAGCCCCATCTTTAACTTCCACATCGGCCCCGGGCAGAAGATCAAGGTCCGAGGAAAGCCTGCGCCGAACTGAGCGGGAATACCGGGCCTCGAACTAACTCTGTTTTGGTGGTATCTGAACTTGGAGAGTGAAGATGAAATCTGCTGTCCCGCTATCCAAAACCGAAAGACGCAAGCAAGGCAAGGCACTCCGCGACAAGTGCCCACGGACTCTGCAGGCAGAGTGGAAGCCGCGCTCGAAGTCACAAGACATTATCAAGCTGCTCGAAGAATCGGATGCCGATCGCATCCCCGGTCTGATCCCGGTCAAATATCAGAGGATGTCCGTGTCGCCTTTCACTTTTTATCGTGGCGCAGCCATCATCCAGGCACGGGACCTTGCGAATGCGCGGGTGTCAGGGATTACCGTTCAGGCATGCGGCGATTGCCATCTGGCAAACTTCGGTGGCTTCGCCACGCCCGAAAGAGCACTCGTGTTCGACATCAACGACTTCGATGAGACGTTTCCGGGTGCGTGGGAATGGGACATAAAGAGATTGGGCGCGAGCCTCATCCTGGCAGCGAGAGACCGAAGTTTTCCCAAATCTACCGCGGAAGAAGCAGTGCTCGCGGCCGCCGCGTCGTATCGGAAGCGGATGGCTAAGTTTGCCGAAATGACGGTGCTCCAAACCTGGTACGCACGAGTCACCATCGACGCGCTCAAAGAACATTTCCGAAAAGATCCAGACATGTTGGTCCGGTTGTCGGCGAAGCAAAAGCAGGCGCGCTCACGAAACTCTGAGGCGGTGTTTCCCAAGCTCACTGCAATTGTGGATGGCCGAAGAAAGATTCAGGACGACCCTCCGGTCATCTACCATTTCCATGAATTTGCGCCACATTTCGAAAAGCAGAGGCTCAAGTTCACCGAGGAATACAAGCAATCGCTGCAGGCCGATCGACGAAGATTGTACGACCGCTATCACTATCAGGACGTTGCGATGAAAGTCGTTGGCGTCGGCAGCGTAGGGACCCGTTGCTACCTTTCGCTTCTTCTGGCCGACGACAATGACCCGCTCTTTCTGCAATTTAAGGAAGCGCGAAGGTCAGTGCTGGAGCCTCCGACGCGGTAAGAGCCGCTATACGAATCAGGGTTACCGTGTGGTTGAGGGCATCCATGTCATGCAGGCTGCAAGCGACATCTTTCTCGGCTGGGGCCATACCAAAGGGCACGATTATTACGTTCGGCAGTTCCGCGACATGAAGGTCTCCGCCGAAGTTGAAACCTTCAAGCCCAGCACACTAGTCGGCTACGCCACTATGTGCGGATGGGCGCTGGCGCGGGCCCATGCAAAGGCGGGCGATGCTGCAATGATCGCCGGGTACTTGGGATCGACCGACAAGTTCGATGCCGCCTTAGCACGATACTCAGAGGCGTACGCCAACCAGGCTGAACGCGATTACGAGGCGTTTCAGGCGGCCCTTCGTTCTGGCCGCTTGCAGACAGAACCAGCCAAGGGAGCGGGGCTGGAGTTCCTCTTGTAACACTCGTGCCAAGTGTTGCGGATGCCAATTCCGCGTCACAAGCAATTTGCCGGCCGCAGGTTACTAAAGTACATGCCCTATGTACTTTCGTAACTTGCGCTCCCTCTGCGTCTTCGTCCACCCTTGATCTTGGGGCTTCAGCCCCACGTGCTAGTTATTAATCGCTAGTTGCTTTTTTGGAGGCACGTGCCCTACCCCACTTGCGACCATCGCAAAGACGATGGCGTCCCGTGTGGCTCGCCTGCCCTGCGCGGCAAGAAGCTCTGTTACTACCACCAGCGCGATCACAAACGTCAGCAATACGCCGCCGCCATCATCCGCCGCGCCGACGTACTCGGCCCTCGCCTGCCCCGCATGAAGTCCCTCTACGATGTTAAGGCCGCGCTCTACGAGGTCATGACCGCCATCGTCGACCATCGCATCTCCAACCAGCGCGCCGGCCGCATTCTGTTTGACCTTCAGCAGGCCTCGGCTTCTCTCAACAAGCCACGCTCAATCCAAGGCTAGCAATGCAACTCTTTGCGATTGAGGACTTTACGTATAAGTTATTTGCTTGCCCGAGTTTGCGGAGAAATCCTCCTATCCTATTGAAATCAGCGATCTTGTAGGGTGGGGGAGGGGGACTCCAGCCTCCGCTGGTGTCCCATTTCAGGAATTCCTACTTGTGCCGCAATGCCTTCCCCGGACGCGCGGTGGTGACGACGTTGTCGTTCACCACCCACTGGCCGCCGACCATCACCGCTTTGATTCCTTCAGGAGGCGCGAGCGGGTTTTGCACGGTCGAGCGGTCGATCACGGTGGCGGGATCGAAGATTACCAGGTCAGCAATTTTTCCGGGCGCGATCTGGCCGCGGTCGGTGAGGCCGAGTCGTGAGGCCGGCTTCAGTGTCATCTTGTGAATGGCCGACTGCAGCGGCAGAAGCTTCTCGTCCCGCACATACCTGCCGAGGATGCGCGGGAATGCTCCCGCGCCGCGCGGGTGCTTGCCCTGCAGTTCGCCGTCGGTGCAGTACATCACGTGGGGATCGGCTATGAAGTAGCGCAGGTCGTCCTCGCTCATCGAGGTCACCATTACCGACTCCTCAGGCGTGTTGTTGGGATGGGTATCGGGCAGCGTCTCGCGTACGACTTTCATATACGCCTCGACGGGAGTCATCTTCCATTTGGCGCTGACTTGCGCAAGTGTCAGATCGACAATCGAGGGGTCGGGGTCGTAATGGGTGAAGCGGATGGCTTCCGGGCCGCCATTGTCGGCAATGGCCTTGGCGATCTTGTTGGGATTGGTGAAGTCGCGATCGAGCACGATGACGCGAATGGTGGCGGCCCAGAAGGTGTAGGGATAAACATCGGCCTTGAGGTTGACGCCTTCGCGCTCTGCGGTGGCCCAGTATTGCGGCATGCGGGTTGCCGCCAGATGCCAGACCGGCGTGGTGCCCAGCTTGATGTGGGTGATCTCTACCGGAAGTTTCGCCTCGCGCCCGATGCGCAGGACCTCATCGAAGGAATCGAAGACGTGGTTGCCTTCGTCGCGCACGTGGCTGATGTAGAAGCCATCATACTGGGCGGCCACGCCTGCGAGGTCCACGACTTCTTCGGTGGTGCTGGCGTGTCCCGCGTCATATTCGAGGCCGGAGGAGAGGCCGAAGGCTCCGGCTTTCATCTCCTGCGCCAGCAGGACTTTCATCTTCGCCACCTCGGCCGGCGTAGCGGCGCGAAACAGATCTTTACCCATCACCTGCTCGCGCATGGTTGCGTGACCTGCCATGCTGGCCACGTTGATGGTCGCGGGATGCGCATCCAGCTTGCTGAGAAATTCGGAGAGCGGATAAATGGAATCGCCATCCTGCCCAACGACGACGGTGGTGATTCCCTGCCGAACGGCGCTCTCGGCGGCGGGATCGGCGAAGATCTCGCGGTCGGCGTGGCTGTGCATGTCGATGAAGCCGGGAGACAAGGCTAGTCCATGCTCGTCGATAACCGTCTCACCCTGGCGCGGCGAGAGCTGGGCACCGACTTCCGCGATGCGGTCTCCGACGATGCGCACGTCGCCGTGCATGGGAGGCTTGTCGTAGCCGTCGTAGATGATGAGGTTCTTGAGGAGGAGGTTTTCGGCGGGACAGGAACCCGCAAAGAAGAGGAGGGCCAAAAGGAGTTTTCGCATGATCGAAGGTTCCATTGTAAACGCGAGGTTTGGGCGCGGTGGGCGTAGGTGTGGTGGCCCGGGGTGCAAAGGTAGTGGCCAATGGCTAGTGGATAGTGGCCAGGAAAGTCAAAGACAAAAGCAGATCTCTGGCCCACGACGGCGGGCTCGTGATCGTGGAAAAGGATGGGCCACCCACAATTGTGTTTAGCTACTTCGCTGGCTCGACCAGGCGGTTGTATTTCTTCAGTATTTGCCGCAATTGCGCGTGCGGAATTGCGTCGACCTCGAAGTCGTTAATGCCCTTCATGGTCTTGGCGGCGATGAGGGCGTTGACCACGGCTTCTTCGACCGACTGCACCGTCGCGAGAAAGATGGGGTTCATGTCGTCGTTGGGAAGCATAGCAAGTTGCTTGGTTTTGCCGCCTCCCCAAGCTCCGGGATTGGCGGTAGAAAAGGCGATGAAGATGTCGCCGGAGCCATCGCCCGAGTAACTGCCCAAGCGGCCCAGTCCCAGCGGAACGCGACGGGCGAGCCGCTTGAGTTGCGTCGGCAACAGTGGAGCATCGGTCGCGACAACCACGATGATCGAGCCGGTGTCGTCTTTGTGGGGAATGCCGGGAGGAAGCTCGCGGCCCACGGGAATGCCCGCTATGCGCAATTGCTGCTGCACTCCGTAATTACATTGCACCAGGACTCCGACGGTATAGCCGCCGGCCTTGGCGTCGAGATGGCGCGAGGCGGTTCCAGTGCCGCCTTTGAAGCCGTTGCAGATCATGCCGGTGCCACCGCCGACGTTGCCTTCGGCGACCGGCCCAGCGGAAGCGGAGTTGAGCGCGTGGAAGGCGTCTTCCGGCCTGACGTGAAATCCGTTGATGTCGTTCAACTCTCCGTCCCAAGTTTCGGCAACGACGGGCAGCGACCACCAATACCCGCTGAGATCGGCGGCGCCATGCTCGAATCGCCACTTGATGGTGGCGTCGCGCACGACTCCCACACTGTGGGTGTTGGTGATCATGACCGGACCTTCGAGGAAGCCGGACTCCTCCACCCAGGTCGTGCCGGTCATCTCGCCGTTGCCGTTCAGCGAATACCAGCCGGCGAAGACCGGATCGTTGATGCTCTTCTTGCCGCGAGGAAGGACCGCCGTCACTCCGGTGCGCACCGGGCCCTGACCAACCACCAGCTTGCCGGAGCCGGAGATGAGCGTAGTGAAGCCAACCTCGACTCCAGCAACATCGGTAATGGCGTTGAGCAGGCCGGGCGTGCCATCGAACGGAATGCCGAGATCGCGGGCGCGGCGCTCGCTTTGCGCCAGAACACAAACGGAGGACAGCAGAAGAAACAGCCCGAGCAATTGGAATCGATTAGTGCAAATGTGGTGCATCTCTGCTCCCGTGTGGATTGATTAGCGATGCGCCAGCAGTGTAGCAACCTCGTGCGGTTTCACCAGCGTGGAAAGATGCGGAGAGCCGGCCACGAGTGAAAATTTCGCCTCCGGAATGCGATCGGCCATGGCCTGCATGACCTGCGGGCCGGTGGTTTGGCCATCGCACTCGGCCGCAATCAAATGGGTGGGAACTCGCAGCTCGCCAAGGCTGGTGGACATGTCGAACTCGGCCAAGGTGCGCCACGCTGCCGCCCAGTTAGGCACTTGCGCGCGGATGATCCGCTCGCGCAGGTAGCGCACATACCAGGGATTCTCGGCGACAATTTCCGGGCTCAGCCAACGCAGCAGGCAGGTCGCCACCTGCGCCGCCATGCCATCGCGCTCCGCTGATTCGGCCAGGCCGCGATACGACTCGCGCGTGCCGTGTTCCATGGTCGAAAGCAAGGCCAGCGAAGTGATGCGTTCGGGATGCTGCAGGGCGAACATCTGCGCGATCGCTCCACCAAGGGACAGCCCGGCCAACCTCACCCGGCGCAGGTTCAACTGGTCCAGCAGGCGTGCTAGATCGTCCACGTAGGTTTGCATGGCTTCGATCTTTGGCGCATTGGAGGCGTAGCCGTGGCCGCGCAAATCATAAGCGATCGCACGATACTCCTCGGTGAGCGGCGGAATTACATCGCGCCACACCCGCCAGTCGCCGCCGAGCGAGTGAATCAGAACGTAAGGCTCGCCCTGCCCGGTTTCGGAACATACCGTCTCATGGTCGCCGAGGTCCAGGCGGCGGGCAGCGCGAGGGCGTACGACATCCAGCTCTTCGATGAGTGCGCGAACCTCGCGAAGTACGTTAAGGGCGCGCGGGATTCCGGCGTAGGGGGCGAGATGCTCACAAAGCGCAATCAATTCGTCGGGATCGACGCCGCTGCGTAAGGCGGCCCCCAGATGGACGCGGAGTTGAGTTTCTGCCCCGCCGATGGCGCCGAGAATGGCAACGGTCGCCAATTCGCGCTCGCGACGGCCCAGTTCGGCCTTGCAGAAAATCTGTCCGAAGGCGAACTCGGTCAGCGCGTCCGCCAATGTGGGAGATGTCTGACGGACCGCCCGAACTACCGCTGCGCCACGCTCCCCGTCGATCGCCTGCAATTCGTGGGCGCCAATGCTACGCCGGTCCATTGCGTGAGTCTCCTGGTCCAGATGAAATCGCGTATTGCTGAACGCGCAGCCTCACGAGCATGGAGCAAGTCACATCGGTGGGCTGGACTCCGGTATGGTACACCCTTGCGGGTCGCACCCGCGCTGTGGCCGGGAACCATACTATGCGGCGGTAACAATCATTGCCTGACACACAGACTTGCCCAAACGGCGATAGGTATGGGGAACGGTGGCGTCAAAATAGATGGAATCGCCGGGATCGAGCTCGTAATCATCGAGGCCAATTTTGAGGCCCAACCTGCCCTTCACAACATGAAGGAATTCCGACCCGGGATGCTGGTGCGCCTTCAGCTTCTCGGGGACCAGCGGTTCAAATTCAGCCAGGTACGAGCTGGTTCGCCGCTCATTGCACTTGTAGTCAAGGCTCTCAAAGTGGTAGGCAACGTCGGCTACACCCGGACGTTCAGGCAAGCGGATTCGCTCACTCCGGCGAACCACGGAGACGATATGCCGTTTGCGCTCGTCAGCGAAGAAGTAATCGAGCCCTACGCTGAACACCATGGCAATCCGCAGCAGTGTGGGCAGGGTTGGGTAGAGCTTGTCGCGCTCCAGTTTCGACAGCAGTGCCGGAGAAAGCCCGGTATGCTTGCCGAGTTCGACCAGCCCCATGCTTTTTTTCAAACGAAGAGCGCGCAATTTGGCTCCGATTTGATAGGGCCGCAGGTTTTCTTCGATCGTCTGGCTCACCACGGACAGCCTCCTTTTTCCTCACGCGAAAATAACCGCGCTAAGTTTTCGCGATTCGGATGAAACCGCAGCACAGGCACCTTTTCTCTCGATATTCAAATAGGTTTTCGTTATAGTCAAGACTGTAACCGAGAGTTCGTTGGTTCTGGCCTTTTGGTTACACGGACCGCGAGGTTTGGCGTAAAGGACTTGCGCTCCGATCGCGGTGGCAGGTGGGGGAGCCGGCCACCGCAACTTTTTTGCCGGCACCGGAACAAGCCTCGCCCGCTCTTGGCCGCTTACCCTTCGCGTAAACTTGGATTGGTATGAAGCCCGAAGTGATCGTGGTAGGCGCCGGAGTTTCCGGCCTGGTGGCGGCGTTCGAGCTGAAGCGCCGCGGATTCGACGTGCAAATTCTGGAGGCCTCCGATGACGTTGGGGGCCGGGTGCGCACCGACATCGTCGATGGATTCCTGTTGGATCGCGGCTTCCAAGTGCTGCTCACCGCGTATCCGGAAGCCCGGCGCTGTCTGGACTTGCGGGCGCTCGACTTACGCGAGTTCGAACCGGGCGCGATCGTGCATTACGACGGGCGGTTCCACACGCTATCCGATCCCATTCGACGCCCGCGCAAGATCCTGCCTTCGGCTTTCGCGCCGATTGGCACTTTTAACGACAAGTTGCTGATCGCCAGGCTACGCAGCCAGGTCCTGGATGCTGAAATCGATCAGGTGCTCAGCGCGGCTGAAGTCCCAACCATCACCGACCTTCGCGCCATCGGATTCTCTCAAAAGATAGTCGAACGGTTTTTCCGGCCGTTTCTGGGCGGGATTTTTCTCGATCCCGAACTGGCGACCTCAAGCCGGATGTTCCGTTTCGTCTATCGCATGTTCTCGCAGGGCACGGCCGCAATCCCGAATGGCGGAATGCAGGCCATTCCGCGGCAACTGGCTTCGCATTTGCCGTCCGGCAACATTCGATTTCGCGCCCCGGTGCAGCACGCATGGGCAGGCGGAGTGCGACTGGAGAGCGGCGAAGAGTGTTCCGCCGAGGCCGTGGTAGTAGCGTGTGACCCAACTCACGCGGCGCGACTGCTGCCGCAAGCCAACATCCGCACCGCGATGCGCGGGGTGCGCTGCTTATATTTTGCAGCCGCCGATGCGCCCATCGGTGACGCGTACCTGGTGCTCAACGGCGATGGTGAAGGCCCGATCAACAACTTATGTGTGCCCAGCGTGATCGCTCCGGGTTATGCGCCGCGGGGATGCCATCTGGTTTCGGTCACGGTGCTGCATGCTCCGCTGAGCGAAGACCATCTGATCCGCGACGTGCGCGAGCAACTGCTGCATTGGTTTGGAGCGCAGGCCAATGGCTGGGAGTATCTGCGTACTTATCATGTCGAGAATGCGTTACCTGACCAGTCAATCGAGCAGGGCGGCGTTGCCATGTCGGGAGTGCGCCTGCAGCCCGGGCTCTATGTCTGCGGAGACCATTGCGGCACAGCCTCGTTGAACGGAGCCATGCTGGCGGGACGACGCGCGGCGGAGGCGGTTTGCGGGGAAATTGGGCGATCGAGTGAGTTGCTGTAGCGGGGCTAAAAGCCCATGTCGTACTCTTCACAGGTTTGGCATGACGATAGAGGCTGCGGAAAAAGTCCGCCGTGAGCGCCCCGCGCGGACTAAAAGTCCGCGCGGAAGGTCAAAAATAAACGACTTGGCGGCACGACTGGAAGTCGTGCCCTGATATGGGGCCGTCGGAAGCGAGATTTTCCGGGCTCTGACGGCCTGCTCTACCTACGATAAATTCTTCTTCGCCCACTGGTCGATGCGATCGAGCGCAGTCTCAATGTTTTCCACTGAATTGGCTACGCTGAAGCGCAAGTAGCCTTCGCCAAATGCGCCGAATGCCGTGCCCGACAGCGCCGCAACCCCTGCTTCCTCGAGCAACGCATCGGCCAGCTTCTTCGACGGCCATCCTGTCTGCTTGATATTCGGGAACGTATAGAACGCGCCCTTCGGCAGGCGGCAGGAGAATCCCTTGATCTGGTTGATGCCATCGACGAAGATATTGCGCCGCTTCATGAACTCCAGCCGCATATGTTCCGTCTCGCTCTGGTCGCCACGAATCGCCTCGATCCCGGCAACCTGCGTGAAGCTGGCGGTGCAGGAGTTGGAGTTGGTCATGAGGCGAGCCATATGGGTTGCCAGATCGGCACGCATAACACCGTAGCCCATGCGCCATCCCGTCATCGCATAGGTCTTGGAGAAACCATCGAGGATGATGGTGCGTTCCTTCATTCCTTCAACCGCTGAGATGCTGTGCTGCTCGCCTTCAAACAACAGGCGGCCGTAGATTTCGTCGCTCAGGACCATGATGTCGCGATCGCCAATCGCCGCGGCGATGTCGTAAATGTCGCTCTTCGTCAGCACGCCGCCAGTGGGGTTCTGCGGCGAGTTGATGATGATCAGCTTGGTGCGGTCGGTGATCAGGCTCTTCAGTTCGTTCACGTCGAGGCGGAAGTCGCGTTCCTCGCGCAGCGGAATCGGCACCGCCTTCGCGCCCAGGAAATTGATCATCGATTCGTAGATCGGGAAACCGGGATTGGGATAGATGACTTCGTCGCCCTCTTCCACCAGCGCCAGCATGGTAAAGAAGATGATCGGCTTGCCGCCGGGCACGACAACTACTTCGTCAGGCGTGAACTTCACCCCGCGCGATTTCGAAACGTCCTCGGCGATGGCTTGACGAAGATCGGGCAGGCCGGGCGATGGCCCATAGTGGGTATATCCCATGTGCAGCGCGCCGACGGCGGCTTCTACGATGTTCCCCGGCGTGTCGAAGTCGGGCTCGCCAATTTCGAGATGAACGATGTGTTTGCCCTGGCGCTCCAGGGCGCGGGCACGGACCAGTACCTCAAATGCCGTCTCTGTCCCCAGCCGGGACATCCGCCTGGCAAGATGCAGTTCCGTCGGTGTGTGAATCGTGACTGTGCTCATGCTGGTTTCCCCTCGGTAGAACGTGGCCTCGGATAATTCGGCCACAACCATCCAGTTCACATTCTGTTACTGGGGAAAACCCTTGGCAGTGACGCACAGCCCAAGTGCCTGTGATGCTGCTCACCGGCATCGCCTGGGAAGCGATACCCGCTACTCGCTGTACTCGATCGCAACGTCGATCTTGGCCGACTTTTCCAGCATGGCCGAGACCGAACAGTATTTCTCTTTCGACAGGCGCACCGCATCTTCCATGGCTTTATGCGTCACCTTGCCGCGCACACGGTAAACCAGCCGGATGTGGGTAAAAACCTTGGGATGGTCGTCCGCCCGTTCGGCCTGGGCCTCGACTTCCAGGGCGGTGAAGGGTTCACGTTTCTTGCGCAGAATGCCCACCACGTCGCTGGCGGTGCATCCACACAACGCAATGAGCACCATCTCGATTGGCGTGCTTGCGGTCTTTACCTGTCCGGTATCCAGAACTAACGCGTGCCCGCTGTCCGCCTCGCCGAGAAAACGGTCTTTATCGGTCCAGATGACCCTAGCTTTCGCCATGCGCGCTTCCTTGACTTGACCTTAGCATCCGCTTACGGCTTGGGTGGCGGCGCAGACGCTGGAGGCACGGCTGGTTGCTGGTCTTTCGGCTTGTCATAGATCGACATCTGCTCGCTCGGCCGCTTCAAGCGAATATCGATGTTCATCACTGGTTTGTTGATATCGTAGTCTTCGCCAAACGTCTGGAAGCCCGGCGCTAGTACCTGTATCCGTAAAGGCCCATACGGCAAGCCTTCCGTTGACGCCTTGCCGTCGCCGTCCGTCTTGAGCTGAAAGCCGCCCTTTGATTGCTTGCCATTCTTTTCCACCGGATGCATGATCACACTGGCATTGCGAACCGGTTTGTTGTTGTCGTCCTTCACCACCGTGAAATACAAGTTGGACGACGAGCTGCCTCCAGCCTGCTTATCGCTGGCCACCAGCACCACGGGAACCATCACGGCTAAAACGACTAGTCCAAATAGGCGGGAACTTCTCATGGCGGTATTCTAGGCATCGGGCCGCTTAAGCTGCAAATCGCTACAACCGATGCGCTGCGCACCTCGGATCACGTATTTCGGGGCATCGCTAGTTTGAGCTAGCCGGGGCTCTCTTCAAGGTTGGACGGTCGGCGTCGTCATCTGGAGCAGACGAATCGGATATCGCGGCAGGGTCGTCCGCAATCCCCACATCTGAAGACGTTCGCTTAAGCAGTACAGGCCGCTGCCTCTCGCCGTCCACGGTCATCCGCGAACCGCCCTGCAACGCAATAAGGCGCGTCTTCATCGCTTCGAAGTCACTGGTGTCTACCAGGTAGCTGTCGCGGTCCGGAAGGTACGTGCGAATCTCGTTTTGCGCTGCGTTAATGCGTTCCGAATTCATGGGATGCGTCGAAAACATTCGGGCGATCTTGCTGTGCTTCTTCTTTTCTTCCGCCTTCAGCTTCTCGAAGAACTGCACAAAGGCCTGGGGATCGTACCCGGCCGCGTAATCGTACTGCAGACCGAGCATGTCGGCTTCCCGCTCGGCATCGCGCGAGAACTTGAGGAAGCCTAAGGGCACCGCAATGCTGGCCACTTCTGCGATGGCGTAGGCTGCCGGACCGCCGATGAACATGAGCGGGATCGAGGCCATGTTCCAGATCTGCTGCTTGGTCATGTTCTTGGTGGCGTGGCGGGCGGCGACGTGTGCGATTTCATGGGCCATCACCGCAGCCAGTTCAGCCTCATTATCGGCCGCCAGGATCAGGCCGCTGTCGACATAAAAGAATCCGCCCGGCAGGGCAAAGGCGTTCACTTCGCCGTTATCCAGAACCTTGATGGTGAAGGGCACGCGCGAATCCGAATTGCGGACCAGATTTTGCCCGATGCGATTCACATATTCCGTAATCGCCGGATCGGTGACTAGTCTGGAGCTTTCTTCGACCTGGCGGGCGAGGTCGCGGCCCAAAGCGATTTCCCGTTCGATGGAGTAGAAGTTCAAGCCGGTCCCGACTTCCCGGTGCCCGATAAGAGTAACGTCGTACTTCGCGGGCTCGCGGGGCGTCTCGACTGCCGGAGGAGGCGCAAGAGTTCCCGCGACCTTCGGCGCCGGCTGAACTGCGGCTGGTGGGTCGGCGGGGTCGGCGACCCGCTTCCCCGCCGCTTCAACCTCGGCGGCCGTAGGCATCTTGCTGGTCAGACCATCGTCTACGAAAACAGGGTCGTGGCTTGCATTCGCATCAATCGACGCGTTATCGGAAGCCGCATTCGAACTGATTGTCCCCGGCTGTGCCGACGACTGCGCCCAGACCAGGACCGGAGCGAACAATAATAGAGCTACGCACAATGCGAGAATTCGAGAGAAAGAGCGAGTCGAAGGATTGGGCCGTTTCATAGGGAGTACCTGCACGCTTGCACCCGCAATTTCGATTATGTTGGCCACACCCAGCGTTGCAAACAGAAACCTTCGAAAGTTATCGCGCGCTTGGGTCGATTCGGGGATGGATTTTGAATTCCCAAATCAGACCGAGGCTCTGCAAGGGCTAAGCCTCAGATGATCCTTAGCTGGCTGGCGTTTCACCCCTGAAGAAGCCACCTAGTTGTGCCATACTACTCCTCAGTCGCAAGAAAACAATACCTAATCGTGCCATTTGGCGGTTTTGTAAAATTTGAGTGAAAATCACTCACATCTGGCTTGACTTGGGCGCCTAGACAGTAGTACATTAGCACTCACTGGACTTGAGTGCTAGCAGCCCATAATCCTGCGAATCCGCACATGGTCCAGCACTTAGGCTTCACCCATCGAGTTCATGTTTGTGCCGACGCCCACGCCGAATCCGCGCCCAAGTCGGCCGACGTGTATCGCAATCCAATTAGAACCAAGCATTTGAAAGGAGCTCCAAGAATGGCTACGAAGTTGACTCCCCTGCACGACCGAATCGTAATTCGTCGTGTGGAAGAGGCCGAGACCACCCGGGGTGGCATCATCATTCCCGACAGTGCCAAAGACAAGCCGCAGGAAGGCGAAGTCATCGCCGTCGGCAGAGGCAAGAGCAACGACAAGGGTGAAACGTTCCCGCTCGACGTGAAGGCGGGCGACCGCGTTCTCTTCGGCAAGTATGCCGGCACCGAGATCAAGATCGATGGCGAAGACTTCCTCATCATGCGCGAAGAAGAAGTTCTTGGCATCCTGGAAGGCGCCGCCAAGCCTGCCCTCGCAAGCAAATAAGTTCTGCAAGACAAGCGGGTGCCCCGTTCTATCGCCCTCTTTTGGCGATAGGGCGGGAAACGAAGGTTTCGAAAGGGCACGGCTTTAGCCGCGCCGAACAGAGTTATACAACGATTCGGGGCTTTAGCCCCTGAGGAGAAACAGACAATGGCAAAGCAGATTCTGCATGGTGAAGAGTCACGGCAGTCGATCTTGCGGGGCGTTAACGTGCTCGCGGATGCTGTGAAAGTCACCCTCGGTCCCAAGGGCCGTAACGTAGTTATCGAGAAGAAGTTCGGTTCGCCGCTCATTACCAAGGACGGCGTGACCGTGGCCAAGGAAATCGAGTTGAAGGACCCACTCGAGAACATGGGCGCGCAGATGGTGCGTGAAGTCGCCTCCAAAACCTCAGACGTCGCGGGCGATGGCACCACTACCGCGACCGTACTGGCGCAGGCCATCTATCGCGAAGGCGTGAAGACGGTGGCTGCCGGCGCCAATCCGATGGCCCTGAAGCGCGGCATCGAGAAGGCTGTCAGCGCCGTATGCGGCACCCTCGACAACGATGGCAACCGCAGTGGCAGTGCGCTCGACAAGTACTCACAGAAGGTCACGGGCGATATGATCGCCCAGGTCGGCACCATCTCCGCCAACAACGACCCCACCATCGGCAACATCATTGCCGAGGCCATGAAGAAGGTCGGCAAAGACGGCGTCATCACCGTGGAAGAGTCCAAGACGATGGAGACCCAGCTGGAAGTCGTCGAAGGCATGCAGTTCGACCGCGGCTACCTGTCCCCCTACTTCGTCACTGATCCTGAGCGCATGGAGTCGGTCCAGGAGAACCCCTACATCCTGATTCATGAGAAGAAGATCTCTTCGATGAAGGACTTGCTCCCGTTGCTCGAGCAGATTGCCAAGAGCAGCCGTCCCCTGGTCATCATCGCTGAGGACGTGGAAGGGGAAGCGCTCGCAACCCTGGTCGTGAACAAGCTGCGCGGCACGCTGAACGTGGCTGCCGTCAAGGCTCCTGGTTTCGGCGATCGTCGCAAGGCCATGTTGCAGGATATCGCTATCCTGACCGGCGGCAAGGCCATCACCGAAGACCTCGGCATAAAGTTGGAGAACGTGACTATGACGGATCTCGGCCAGGCCAAGAAGGTCACCATCGACAAGGACAACACCACAATTGTCGAAGGCAAAGGCAAGGCAGAAGACATCTCGGGCCGGGTGAAGGAAATTCGCGGCCAGGTCGAAAAGACCACGAGCGACTACGACCGCGAGAAGTTGCAGGAGCGGTTGGCCAAGCTGGTCGGTGGCGTCGCGATCATCAAGGTCGGCGCTGCGACCGAAACCGAAATGAAGGAAAAGAAAGCCCGTGTCGAAGATGCAATGCATGCCACCCGCGCAGCGGTTGAGGAAGGCATCGTCCCCGGCGGCGGCGTAGCGCTCATGCGCTGCGGCGATGCCATCGAGGCGCTCAAGCTGGAAGGCGACGAGAAGATCGGCGGCAACATTGTCCGCCGCGCTCTCGAAGAGCCTCTCCGCCAGATCGTCGGCAATGCCGGCGAAGAAGGCGCCATCGTAGTGGGCCGCATCCGCGACTCCAAGGAAGCGAACTTCGGTTACAACGCCCAGTCCGGCCAGTTCGAAGACCTGGTCAAGGCGGGCGTAATCGATCCGACCAAGGTGGCGCGCACTGCCCTGCAGAATGCAGGTTCGATCGCGTCCCTGATGCTGACCACCGAAGCCCTGGTCGCGGAGCTGCCGGAAGAGAAGAAGGAAGCTCCCATGGGCGGTGGCCACGGCGGCGGCATGGGCGGAATGTACTAAAACAGTGGCTAGTGGTTAGTGGCTAGTCAAAAGCTGAAACAAAGGAAAGGCCTCGCGAACATGCGGGGCCTTTCTTTATTGCAGCGCTTTCGTTCAGTTTGTGAGCTTTTGACGAAGAAGAATGCGTTAATGCGTCGGTCTCCTGCTTGCGGACGATCCACTCGGATCTACCTTGGCTCCCTCGAACGCCATTCTGCCAATGTCCGGATTGCGAGACTTCGTTAACCGTTGCCACTGAAGTTCGTGACGTCCTTACTTCACGTTGATCGCAGCATCATGCGCCGCCAGGGCAAACGTGGCGGCGTGCACGGCCAATGCAATCAGGAAGCCGGTGAACGTCAGTCCCATTAGCGCGATCAAGATGGCGATAGCTTTGGACGTCCTCTTTACCGGCCGGACATCGCCATAGCCTACCGTAGTTGCGGTGATGAAAGACCAGTAGAAACCATCGAACCATGACCACCCTTCTATCCGTCCAGTGATACGTCCCAGTATCGTTATGCCAAGTGCCAGACTCAAGAGAAGAGGCGACGCCAGCCAAAAGCCAAGCGCAAACTCCTTCAGAAATGTGATCGTCAAGCCTGTCAGTAACACTTTTTCACCTCCGGTTACGACGGTATTCCCGAAATCGCGGCACAGGATTCCGGGATAATCAAAATGCAGTAGTAGTCGCAAGAGACAGAAGTTGGGTACCTATTTGCACTTCTAACGAGCGCCGGCTGTGCCGTCGTCGTCAGTGCTGTCTGTCGCGGGACGTGACAAGTATTTTGTGACTGCCGTCTCTAAATTGAAATGCATGCCCTCATGCCCGAGGGTCTCCCCCAGCGGCGACCGCTGAACCACAGCCAACACTTCCGGGTTCAGCCCGACCAGCCAAACCGATACACCTTGCTCGCGCTGCCTCTTCTCGCCTTCTGTGAACATCTTCAGCGCTGTGTACTCCAGGTCGGTCACGGCGCGCAGGTCGAGCACAACAACTCTCGGCTTTACATCATCGGCCAGATGCTTAATCTTCTGTCCGATTTGGCCGACATTGGCGAAGAAGATGCGACCTTCCAGCCGCAGCAGCAGCAAGCCGCTAAATGTCTCGTCCTCGGGATGCTCCTCCGACCTCGGCCGGAACACATTGGTGCCTGGCTTTCGCCCAAGAACGTAAACCGGCGGATCGGCGGCCTGATACGCCAACGCCACCAGTGACACCACGATGGCAACGACGATCCCTTTTAGAGTCCCCACCAGCACCACTGCAGCAAAAGCGGTGAGGGCCCAAATAAATTCGGTTCGCCGGATACTGAGTATCGCGGAGAACTCTTCGGGTTTGATCAAACCAATGGAGTAGACGATTACAACCGCGGCCAAGGTGGCTTGCGGCATCATGCCTATAAGCGGAGCAAGCAGGAGCATTGTAGCCAGGGCGGCGGCAGCGGTGATTAACTCCGCGAACTGGGTGCGGGCCCCCGCGAGCCGGTTCACCGCCGTCTGAGTGGTGCCGCCACCGGCAGGCATCGCTCCCAGGAAAGCACCTCCGACGTTAGCAAGTCCAGTCGCCAGCAGTTCCCGGTTCGGGCGGAGAGGCGGCTCGTCACTCCTGGCGAAAGCACGGCCAGCAGCAACCGTTTCGGTAAAGCTCATGAGGGCAATTCCCAGTGCTCCCGGCCAAAGCTGCGCCACGAGCGAGATGTCTGGAACGGTGATGGAGGGCAGTCCCTGAGGAATGCGGCCAACTAACTCCACACCGAGCTTCTGCAAACCGAACAGTGACGCGCCGGCGATACCGGCAGCCACCGCAATCAGCGGAGCCGGTGCGCGCGGTACGAATCGCTCCATGCCGACCAGGAGGGCAATCATTACAAGGCCTACGGCCAATGTCGCAAGAGACGTATTGGGTATGGCGTGAAGGGTGGCTAACAGGTTCTGGACGAAGGTGCCTCTTGGGAAATGAACGCCCAGGATCTTCGGTAGCTGGTCGACGACAATGACAACCCCTATACCAGCTTTGAAGCCCACCAGCACTGGCTCGGAAATGAAGTTGGCGATGAAGCCCAGCCGCAGAACGGAAGCGGCAACGAGCATGCCCCCCACCAACAGCGTCAGCGTGACGGTGGCTCGTAGCAGTAAGGCCGGACCGCCCCCAACATCGCCGAGCTCGGCAGCGGTCAGGATGGCCAATGTCGTGGTGGTGCTCACGCTGAGCGGGCGGGAAGTCCCGAGTACGGCGTAGATCACCATCGGGATGAACGCCGTGTAAAGACCTATCTCTACCGGCAGTCCGGCAATAGTGGCGTAGGCCATCGCCTTGGGGATGACCACTGCCGCAGTCGTCAAGCCGGCGATTACGTCCGGTCTTAACCAGTCCTTATGGTATCCGGACAACCAATCCGGTATGGGCATAAGGCTGCGTGATTGGCGGCTGCTTGGCACGATCCCTGACCATCCTACGCTGCGAAAACTGATCCGTCAGCGTCGTCACCATGGATTTGCTCAGTAACTGATGTGGCGCGGCCATCGTAGCGACTGGCGATTTGCTAATCAACATCCCTGCGGGGAATCCTAGCAACGCCAATTCCTCGGCCGCACATCCGGCGAAACTGTTGAGGGAAGAGTGACGCCCGTCGACAAAAGGCCTCACTCTCCGCGAGACCTTCTGCTGAGAAAAAAGTTTCTTTGCTGAGGTGACCGCCGCCCTTTCGCAACGGCTGCTCTTGAATTACTGTGGTTGCTTCACAGGAGCACGCGACATGTCTCTCCCAGAGACTTCCGCCGACCGAGTGATGGTCAGCCGGGCGCTCGAGGTGTCCCTCAACATAGGCTTAGCGATTCTTCTGGCCGTCTCGTGTTTGCTGATCCTCCGTCCTTTCATCCCGTTGCTGGCGTGGGGCGCCATTATTGCTATAGCTGCGTATCCGGGCTTTAAGAAGCTGCAACGAATCTTGGGCGGACGAGGCGGCGTTGCCGCCGTAGTATTCACCGTTGCGCTCCTGGCTCTTCTGATTCTTCCTGTTTTCTTCCTCGCCGACAGCCTGGTTGGCGGTATTCAATCTGTGTCTTCGCACGTCAAGTCGGGAACCGCGATGATACCTCCGCCGCCGCCGGCCGTCGGGAGTTGGCCAATCATCGGGGCTCCCCTGAGAAACATATGGCTTCTGGCCTCCAGCGATCTGGCCGAACTGCTCAAGGAGCTCGCTCCGCAGCTTAAGTCCGCTCTCCCAGGCGTTCTGTCGGCCACCGCTGGACTAGGCGCAACGATGTTGCAATTGCTCCTATCTATCGTTGTCGCAGGGGTGCTCCTGGCCAACCCACGGGCCGCCTTCGAGATGACTCGGGCCCTGGCGAACCGCCTTTTCGGCTCGAAAGGTCCTGAGTTTCAGGAACTCGTTGGGAACACCATCCGCAGTGTCTTTTTCGGGATCATAGGCGTTGCCATCATTCAATCCGTTTGCGCAGCGGTAGGGTTTCTCGTAATCGGACTGCCTGCTGTGGGTTTGTGGGCAGTCGTCTTTCTCATCGCCGCCGTGCTTCAGTTCGGCATGGTGGTGCTTATCCCGGCGGTAATTTATGTGTTTGCAACCGCCACGACAACCAAGGCGGTGATCTTCCTGATCTGGTGCATCATCGTAGGACTGATGGACAACGTACTGAAGCCGATTCTCCTCGGTCGCGGCGCTGCTGTCCCCATTCTCGTTGTCTTTCTCGGGGCCATCGGCGGATTTGTTGCCATGGGCATCATCGGCCTCTTTGTCGGAGCCATCGTCTTGTCGGTGGGCTATAAGCTGTTTCTTGCCTGGCTTGAACCTGCGCCCGCCTTGCAGACTGACGAGCAGATCTGATCATTGCGTGAGTCGCCGTGCTAGCATTATTTCCGAACGGCATATACAACTGAAGCAAGAACGCAGTAGTTCTGCGCGCATCCAGAGATGCGCGCTTTGTCCTGCGCCCGGGGGCAGTATGAATATTCGATTTGCATTGCTAACGCTCTTTCGACAACTTACAGCGCTCTTCTGCATCGCTGCGCTCGCCTTCGGCAACGCAGCGTGGGCCGCTCCGCCGCAAGAGGCTGCTGCTGCCGCGACAGATCAAACCGTAAAATTGCCCACCGATCAACTCGATTCACTGGTCGCGCCGATAGCCCTCTACCCGGATGACCTGCTCAGCCAGGTGCTTGTGGCTTCTACCTATCCGCTGGAGGTCGTTCAGCTCCAGCAGTGGCTCGCCCAAAACAAGAGCCTGAAAGACAAAGCACTGGCGGATGCCGTAGCAAAGCAGGATTGGGATCCCAGTATTCAAGGGCTCGCTGGCTTGCCCGATGTCGTGAAGCAATTGGCAGACAACATCAAGTGGACGACCGATCTCGGAAATGCCGTGCTGGCGCAGCAGAGCGATGTCATGAATGCCGTCCAGCGCATGCGCCAGAAGGCCGAGGCAAAGGGCAACCTCAAGAGCAACGAACAGCAGAAGGTCGAAACCAAGACTGTCGAGAGCCAGCAGGTTATCGTAATTGAACAGGCTAACCCTCAAGTGGTTTACGTGCCCAGCTACAACCCAACCGTCGTCTACGGAGCACCGGTTTACGCCTACCCTCCGATTGCCTATCCGCCGCCAGGTTACTACGCGGCAGGGATGGCGATCTCGTTTGGTGTGGGAGTCGCCATGGGCGCGATGTGGAGCGGCGGCTGGTGCTGCGGCAGCAGTTGGGGTGGCAACAACAACATCACCATCAATAACAACAACAACTTCGTCAATAACAGTAACCGGGTCAACAATCGGCAGAACGTTAATGGTGGGAATCGAGGCAACGCCGGGAACCGGGGTAACAGCAACTGGCAGCACAATCCGCAGCACCGCGGCGGGGCTCCTTATGGGGACCGCGGCACCGCCAACAAATTCGGCGGCACGACGCGCGGTGACTCGATGCAAAACCGCCAGAACAACGCACGGCAGAACCAGGCGCGCCAGCAGCCCAGTGCAGGCACGCGCGACACTAGCAATCGGGGCGGCGCGAACGCTGGTGATCGTGCCGGTCCGAGCGCCGGTACCCGCGATACTGCCAATCGTGGCGGAGCTAACTCCGCCAATCGCGGCGGTGGGGATCGGGTTGGCAATCAGCGCGTCCCCAATTCTCCAAGTTCCAACAACCGGAGCGCGTACGGCGGAAGCAACAGCAGCGGCAGCAGCGCTCGCGCCAGTCAATCGCGCGGGTCTTCTAGTATGGGCGGCTCACGCGGAGGCGGCGGTTCCCGTAGCGGAGGAGGAGGCCGTCGCCGCTAGGCACGGACATCATCATGAGCGAGATCATTATGAAATTCAGATCATTCAAATTAGACGCATCGACTTCTACAGCCGTCTGGGTGCTGATCGCCGTGTGCTGCGTCGCGCCGTTGCTGGCGACGGCGCAGGCCCAGCCCGAGGCCAAGCCCGCGTCCGCGACTCCTGCGAAAACTGCACCCACAGCGGCACCCGCTGGGGCACGCGGCTACACTACCCCAGAGGAAGCTGCGGATGCCGTGGTCAAGGCCTCCGCCGACTTCGATGTCAATGAATTGCTGGCTATCTTTGGCCCCGAGGGCAAGGACGTGGTCGCATCCACGGACACCGTCCAGGACAAGAATCACGCGCAGGAATTTGCCAAAGAAGCCGCGGCCAAAAAGTCTGTCGAGATCAGCAAATCCAATCCCAACCAAGCCACTCTCATCGTCGGCGAGGAAGACTGGCCCTTCCCCGTGCCCCTGGTGAAAGTTGGCGGCAAGTGGTATTTCGACGCCAAGACAGGTCGAAAACAGATTCTCTATCGACGCATCGGCGCCAACGAGCTTGACGCTATTACGGTGTGTCGGGGCTACGTCGAAGCTCAGAAGGAATATGCGCAGACCATCCATGACGACTCGGGCGTGAACCAGTATGCACAGAAGATTTTCAGTACGCCCGGCAAGCAGGATGGCCTGTACTGGAAGGATGCCGATGGTAAGTCCGCTGGTCCCATTGGCGAACCGGTAGCTAAGGCCTTGGAAGAAGGCTACACCTCCGGCAAGGCCGGCTTCCACGGCTACTACTTCAAAATCCTCAAGGGCCAGGGTCCAAGCGCCCCCAACGGAGCGATCAATTACGTCATCGAGAACATCATGATCGGCGGTTTCGCTCTGGTCGCGGTTCCGGTTGAGTACCGCGTCACCGGGGTCAAGACCTTCATCGTGAGCTACGAGGGCACCGTGTACCAGAAAGACCTGGGGCCCAATTCGCTGGACATCGTAAAGAAGATGGAGCTCTATAACCCCGACAAGACTTGGCAAGCGACCGACGATGAATGGCCCGAGAACGTATCTCCCGTGACAGGCGCCGAGGCCCCATAGCTCTGGGTGCCTCGCCGCATAAGCGTTTCCTCACAATGTCCGATACCAGACCTTGTGAGATAATGGCGGCAACGAAGTCAGGCATCTGATTACCTGGCTAGAGCGTCCTCTGCGACCTCAGCGCGCGACCGGCTGACCCGCCTTGGCACCCTCGAAGGGAGCTATACCGCGCGTGAATATCCATTTGATCAACCCCAGTCATGTCTCGTTCGGAACCGCTGTCATCACTCCTCGCTGGCTGTATGTACTTGCCGGCGCCACCCCCAGGTCCTATGGAGACCCCATATTGGTTGATGAGACCCTCGCACTGCTCGATCCCGCAACCATCCATGCCGGTGATGTTGTAGGGATCGGAGTTCATACCGGCAATGCGCTGCGGGGCTACGAAGTGGGGCGCGACGCACGTGCCCGCGGGGCCTATGTTATTTATGGCGGGATCCACGCCACTCTCTATCCAGAAGAGGCGCTCGAACTCGGTGGCGCTAATGCCGTGGTCAAAGGCGATGGCGACGTGGTTTGGGCGAAGGTACTGGCAGATTGCGCCGACGGCTCACCGAAGACGATTTACGAAGGCGGCCGCATCGATGCTGAAGATTTCTCGGCGGCGCGCTGGGACTTGATTCCCC
The DNA here is from genome assembly GCA_963834815.1 of uncultured Acidobacteriaceae bacterium. Classification (GTDB taxonomy): domain Bacteria; phylum Acidobacteriota; class Terriglobia; order Terriglobales; family Acidobacteriaceae; genus DASRAA01. The sequence continues at coordinate 88,757 of CAWIDA010000003.1, forward strand.
GCAAGAGCTACATGTGGGCGTCGGTGCAGACGGTTCGGGGCTGCCCGAAGCACTGCTCCTTCTGCTCAGTGTGGCGCACCGATGGGCAGAAGCCTCGGCAAAGACCGGCCGATGCGGTGGTTGAGGAGATCGTGCAACTGCGACGGCAAGGATTTCGCTTCATCGCCCTGGCCGACGACAATTTCTATCCCGTCACGCTGACCGACCTTGAACTGGCTGAGCGCCAGAAAAACAAAGCTCATCTGGAGCAACTTAAGGCCGTGCGCGCCGAGCGCTTTGAATTGATGTCGCGGCTGGCGAAGCTTCCCAAAGACACCGTGTTTTATACCCAGATCACCATGGAGGCCGCGGAGGACAACGAATTCCTCGATGCTATGAAGGCGGCGCACATCCTGGGGGCGCTGGTTGGCGTGGAAGCCGTCACGCCCGATGGGCTGAAAGACGTCTACAAGGATTTCAATCTCTCGGGTCAGGCGCTGATTGACCGCCTGCGGAACTTTCGCAGCCATGGCATCCACGTTCTGGGTTCGTTTATTTTTGGACTGCCCAGCGACAAGCCTGAAACCTTTGACGCCACCGCAGCGCTGGCCGACGCGGCAGATCTCACCTTTGCCCAATTCGTGATCCTGACACCATTCCCCGGAACCGTGGATTTCGCGAAATGGGAGAAGACCGTCGATGTCACCACGGCGCAGGTGAACGGCATTCCACTGACCCGCCGCTGGCTGATCCCGCAGGAATCGCGGCCCAAATATTTTGGCTTACATCCCACCATGTCGGCCGACGAAGTACGCCAGCGCACGCAAGCGGTATGGGACAAGTTCTACAGCTTCGAATCGATCTGGAAACGCTCGAGCTTCCTGAAGTCATTGAAAGCGCGCGCGGCCTTCGTGCTGATCTCGAAGATCTATCGCCAGATGTACGCCGATACCGGCATCACCACTGACAGCGCGCGCATGGCGCGATCGACGAAGATCGCAAGTTGGCTGGCTAAGCCCTGCCGCTTGTTGTTCGCCGGGCGTCCCATGCCCGATCTCGAAGTGCCGCAGCTGCCCGGCATCTATCCCGAGCCCAGGTTGGCAGCGGGCGACTAGAGAAGTTTGAAGGACCGGCTTGTTCCGTAAGCAGGTCATTCGAGAATAATCAATTCGACGACGATGATCCCTACAGCAAGATGAATGGGTTGGTCAGTGCTAGCACCGCGAAATTCTCGGTACAGATTCTCCAAAGAAATAGTCCTGGCTGGTGGCCCGGCCAACCGCACACGGAACTCGGGTGCCTCGTTCCAGCCCGGTTTTGGGTAGGGCCGGGGCTTTTGCTCGAATCACACGCCTGCGTGACCTGCATCCTTGCCAACCCGCAGGACGGCCCGGTATCTGTGATGACATGGGGAGAAGGGTGTTGTGTTCCTTCCTCTCGGCGAAGCCCGACGGGCAAGACTTTGCCAGTTCTTTGACAACCAAACGCAGCCTCCAGGACGGGAATTCCAGGCGAATAAACAGTTGTAATCGACTCCAATTATCGCCCCGTAACTCCTTACGGCTCACATGGATAGCTATAAGCCTTTTGGAATCAAATATCTGGCTGGATTCGCAGAGTGAGTCGGTTGTAAGCAGCTGATTCCAAATGTACTTGCCAAACGCAAGTACACGAAACGCAACTTTTTTTGATGCCCGTTCGCAGGAGGCCACTCAGCCCTACGCCGCCAGCGCTGCCTGGTACTCCTCGTACACGCCCTTGAAGTCGGTGATCGTATGGTCGTTCTCGAAGTGCCAAATGCGCGTGGCCACTTCGTCGATCAGGTCGTGATCGTGCGAAACCAGCAACACCGTTCCCTGGAAGCGCTGCAGCGCAATGTTCAGCGCGTTGATCGATTCCAGGTCCAAGTGGTTGGTGGGTTCGTCGAAGATCAACACATTCGGCTTTTGCAGCATTAGCTTGCAGAACAGCAGGCGCGCCGCCTCGCCGCCTGACAGCACGTCGGTCTTCTTGTTGCCATCTTCCTTCTGGAAGAGCATCTGGCCAAGCAGACCGCGAATTTCTTCGTATGATGCGCCCGGCTCCCACTGATGCAGCCAGTCTGAAACCGTCATACCCGGCTGGATCAATGCCTTGTGGTCCTGTGCGAAGTATCCCACGGCGGCCTCGTGTCCCCAGACAACCTTGCCGTCGTCAATCAGCGGCCCATCATAGCCACTGGTCTTGCGCAACTCGGCCTCCGGCGTAGTAGGCGAATTCGCCAGGATGGCATTCAGCAGCGTGGTCTTCCCTGCTCCGTTGCGGCCCATGAGCGCGATCTTCTCGCCGCGATTGAGGCTGGCGGTGAACCCGCGGAGAACGTGATTGTCGCCATAGGACTTGTTCACGCCGTGCAGCTCGAGCACATGCTTCCCCGAAGGCCGCTTCTGCTCGAACTTCAGAAACGGACGCTGAATGTTCGACCTCGCCAACTCGCCCACCGCCAAGCGCTCGACTTCTTTGCGCCGCGACTGCACCTGGCTCGACCTTGTACCCGCTGAGAAGCGGGCGATGAACTCATTCAATTGCGCAATCTTTTTCTCGCGTTGCGCGTTCTGGCCTTCAATCTGCGAACGGATCTGCGTCTTGGCCAGCACCATCTCGTCGTAGGTTCCGGTATAGGTGATAATGGTTTCGTAGTCGATGTCAGCAATGTGGGTGCAAACGCTGTTCAGGAAGTGGCGGTCGTGCGAGATCACGATCAGCACGCCCTCATATGCGTTTAAGAATCCCTGCAACCAATGGATCGAGTCGAGGTCCAAATGGTTGGTCGGCTCGTCGAGCAGCAGTGCCTGGGGATGCCCGAACAGTGCTTGCGCCAGCAGCACGCGAACCTTTTGTCCGCCTTGCAGTTCGCCCATCTTGCGCTCGTGCAGCTCGTCGGGAATATCCAATCCCTGAAGCAGGATGGCAGCGTCGGCTTCCGCCGAATAGCCGTCTTCCTCGCCGACGATACCTTCCAACTCGCCCAGCTTCATTCCGTCTTCGTCGGTGAACTCGGGCTTGGCATAGATGATGTCGCGCTCTTCCAGCGCCGCCCATAGACGCTTATTGCCCATGATGACGGTATCGATCACACGGAATGCGTCGAAGGCAAACTGGTCCTGGCGAAGGACGCCGAACTTCCTGGGACGCACCACGCTTCCCTTTTGGGGCTCAAGCTCGCCGGTCAGCAGGTTCATGAACGTGGACTTGCCGGCGCCGTTGGGACCAGTCAGTCCGTAACGCTTCCCGGGAGAAAACGCGGTGGAGACATCTTCGAACAACACTTTTGCGCCATAGCGCATGGAGACTGCACTGACTGAAATCATGATTTATATAGGGACTGCGGATATTCGCAACTTAGGCGGGTCGCAGCTACCTATTTAGATTAGCATGCCCCTCCACAAGGTTCACGAAAAAGCCCCGCCATGCGGGGCTTGATTTCATCGCCATGAATCGCCGGGGTAAGGGCCTATTGGCTTTCCGCCTCGTCTTCGGTCTCATAACTCACAGCTCGCCAGGTCTTATCGGGATTGATCGCAGTCATGGCCTTGACCAGATCGGCTGTCTTCGGCCCAAGGTCCTTCTCGTAAATTGCGCCATTCAGGTTCACTACGAAGGTCATCACGCCGGAATTGCGATACTCCGCTGGATAGGCTGCGAACGCAAATCCTCCCGGCATCTTGCCGTCAACGATATAGCTCTTGGCGCCGCCCGGTGCCGCGGCCCCTTGCGCCGTGATGATTCGGAAGAAGTATCCGTGAAACGGATCGCCGCTCTTCGAATATCCTTCGTTGGCAGCGTACTTGAACACTGGACCGATCGGACTCTGCGGCTCGCCTTCGGCCGTCTTCCAGTAGAGGCCGTTTTGCTTGCCTTCATCGCTGACGAACTTCTGCGCGTACTGATGCACCGTGTCACCGTCGTGCAGTCCGTCGAAATATTCAACCTGAGCATCCGCCAGCGCCTTGCACACCCTGATGGCAGCCAGTTCGTTGGCTCCGATGCGCCGGAACAGCACTTCCTCCACGCCAGCCTTGCTGTCGAAGTACCACTGCCCGGCAGCGTCCTTCTTAAGCGGAATCGGGAACGGCCAGTTGTCCGCGCCCAGGAACAGGGTCTCGTCGCCGTTGGTTTCTTTGCCCCAGCGATTCATCTGCTCATAGCGCGCAGCAAACTGATCGGCGTTTTTTTTGTCCTGTACCGGATCACCCGAAGAGAGGATCGGCTCGGACGACAAGCCCAGCACGGCCAATACAGCATCTTTATCGCCTGCCTTCACCGCATCGTCAAGCGCCTTGGACGCATCGGCGGGCGCCGCAAATGTCTTCTGCCCGCTATCCTGCGCAGACATCCCCACGAAAACCGATATGGCAAACATCAATACACTCGCGGTCCGCCATACAATTCTAGAAATTCCCGTAGTCCTATTCATGTGCAGTCTCCATCGCAACAACGTAGGTTTCAAACGCCAACAAAAACTTCAAGGAGAGCGACCGCCTACCGCTTACGAGCGCCGGCAGACTTTGGAGCCGCTGCAGGCTTAGCAGTTGCCTGGCGATTACCGCCTCCCCCACCGCCCATACTCTGTTTGCCGCGGTTGGAATCGGCGCGAGCATTGCCGCCCGCTTTGTAACCGCCTGTCGCACTGGTATTGCTGGTCTGCGGCTTTCCGCCGAAACCGCGATCGGCTGCGGCTTTGTTATTGTTGCTGGGCCGATTGTTCGCCGAGTTGTTACCCGGCCGATTGTTCGTCGAGTTGTTGCCCGGACGGTTGTTGGCGTTGTTATTACTGCCGGGGCGGTTGCTGTTATTGTTCCCTGCGTTGGTACGATTGTTGTTAACAGTGTTGCCCGAGCGGTTCTTGTTATTGCTGCCGACATTCACGTCGCCGTTAACGTTGACCGTGTTACCGCCTCGATTCACTGTGTTGCCGCTGTTGCGATTACCGCTGTTCTTATTGCCGCTCCAGGCGGCCTTGTTGTTGCTTGCGTTGTTGTAGCGGTTGTTGCTGTTATAAGGCACCGGACGGTTGTTGTTCCGATAGTACGAGTTGTTCTGATACCGGTTATTGCCGTAGAAAGTGTTGCTACGCGAAACGTAAACGTTGTTCTGGTACATCACGTTTCCGCCATGCCAGTTGCAGCCCCAGCCGCCGCCGTAGTATCCCCAGCCGCAGCAGTTGTTGTTCATCGAGGCGCCAATCGCCATTCCGACGCCGAACGAAATCAGACCGGTCGTGACCAGTGCCGCTGTGCTGTAGCCCGGCGGATTGTAAGGCGTGCCATACACCACGGTAGGGTTGTAAGTCGGCACATACACCACCTGCGGGTTCGCAGGCTGGATCACGATCGTCTGCGGGCTCTCCTGAACCACCTTGATTTCCTGGGTCGTCTTCAGGTTTCCCGCCGCCTTCGCTTCCTGGCGCAACTTCTGAATTGCCGCCATGACGTCCTTCTGCTGGTTGAAGGCCGCGTCGCCTAATGCCGAAGTCCACGCCAGGTTCTTCGCCATCTGGTCCAGCACCGTCGGAAACTGCGTCAGTGCCTTCACGCTCGGGTCCCAAGGCTGCTTGTCTACGGCTGTCATCAGGGCCTGATCTTTCAGGCCGCTGCTGGCGACGAAGTTGCTCGCCGCCGTGACCTGATCCGGATAGGTTGCCGCCCCTAAAATCTGCGCGATCAATTGGTCCGGATACAACGCGATCGGCGAGACGATATTTTCGATTTCGCTCGCACTGAGGGGTGCCTGATCGGCTTCCTGAAAGGCAAACGCATTCGGGCTTGTCGCCGCGAACACAACCCCGGCCAACGTCATGACGAGGAGCTTTCTCAACGCTTTCATAGGACGGCTTCCTTCCTTATTTCGAATCGGCCCGAGGTGGATCGCTCAGGAGAGGCACACACACGTGTTTGGGGGCATGGGGCCGCTGGTGTACAGCGCACAGTTGGGCACCCCCACAACTGAAGGGTAGATCGCACAGTGGCCAACATTCGGGGGGCGGCTTGATAGTACCACTGGGTAGCAGGGTGTGCCAACTCCAGCGTCGCGCATATGTACTGAGGCGGCGCAGCAGACGCCACCGCGCGCTTCATCTTTGCTTCGATGGGGAGCGATTCAGGGAAACGTGGCGACGGAGAGTGAAAAAGAAAAGGCGTGTGTGGCTTATCCGCACACGCCTTTCCGGACCGCTCTGGTTGGCCGGCTGGTTACTCCTGCTTCAAGGTCGCAGCGTAGGCTTTGGCTGCGGTAGTGGCGGGAGAATTGGCGAAGACTACCTCTCCGGTATTTTCATCGAGGAGCACTAGATCGTTCTGGATGTTCTGCCGGAAGTCGAACAGCTGATTCAACGGACTGGCGATGGCGTCGAATGAGCCCTGCCCGATCCGCTGTCCACCCAGCCAATTGTCTTCGATAAAGCGCAATGCTGAAGTCTGGTCCGCCACCGTGTGGTCCACGAAATTGTGTTTGGCGTACGGCCCAATGATCAGCATGGGCTGGCGCGGGCCATAACCGCAGCGGCCCTGGGCGTGAGGTCCCGTAGGTCCGCTGAGAATGGGTCGCACTTTGCCGCAGAGGCCAGGACCATTCAGCGCGTCTACCGAGGTCTGCGACTGGTTGACGATAGGCCCCATCTGATGGTCGTACCAGCCGTCGGAGTCGTCGTACATGACCACGACTGCCGTGTTCGACCACTGGGGCTGGCCCTGGAGGAAGTTAATAAGGTGGACAATGAACCTCTGCTCATCCAGCGGATCGGAATAGCCCGCGTGGCCATCCTGAAGTGCGCTGGCCTTGATGAAGTTCACAGCCGGAAAGTTGCCAGCAGAGACGGCTGCGTAGAAGTCGTTGATATCGTACTGGTGGTTGGCGGCATCCGACTTACCGATATTGGCGATCGAAGTGGGACGCGCATGCGTTGGATTCGCGGTCGAGGTGTAGTACTGGAACCACGCATGGTGAGGGATGTAGTCCCCCGTCGTTCCGGGCAGGCCGGTAGAGCTGCGTTTGCAACCTGTCGTGCCGTTCGGGTTGGTACGGGTAAGGTCGAACCCTCCCATGAACGAACCCCAAGTAACGCCGGCGGTGTTCAAGAGATCACCAATGTTCTTTCCGCCCATCAACACCTGGTTTCGCGTGGGGTTCGAGCAAACGTCCCCGATGGGATCAGGGTCGCCGATCACGCTCAGAGATCCGTTGCCGCCATCCACCTCGTCCGACGTGCCGTTCAGAGTCTGGGTCACACCGTTGGTCTGTCCGGAGACCAGGTTAAGGGCACCCGGCGTGGAAGGGCCAAAGGTCGTGCCAAAGAAGTTGTCACTCAGCGCATAGTACTGAGCGTAGTTCCATAGCCCGGTGACGGTGTTGCCGTCGTAATAGCCCATGTTCAACCCGGTGGTAAGCACGACGTTCGGCGGACCGCTGGGTGGAGGGCCCGCGGTACCGACGTTGAGCGGGAAAAGGTCCATCACGCCGCCATCAAACGCCGCCTGCTCCGGACCGTAATCGTGATCCTGATCGGCGGTGACCGCCTGCGCGCGTGTAAGCCGAAACGGGTTCGCCGCTCCAGCGCCGTTCCCAGCATTCAGGTTTGGATTTGCACCCAGCAGCACTTTGCTCAGGCCGTTTACGGTCGGCGTGTTGGGAAACGCATGGAACTTAGGCTCTCCGGTTGGATTGAGCGCATTGGGATACGTCCCGAAGTAGTGATCAAACGAAATGTTCTCCTGGAAAATAATCACCAGGTGTTGAATAGGGGTGGACGTCTGCCCGGGGTGGGCTATGCTGCCATCGGCCGCGCCGGCAATGGGAGTTGGACTTGCCAGTCCCGGAGTGACGAGCGGTCCAAAGGTGAGGGCCGCCGCTAAGGTCGTCGCAAGAATCTGACGCATGAGTCTTCCTTTCGTACGTTGGAACGGTAGCGCTCACTCTTGATAGCTCGCGAAGATCAATTGCAGGTAACTCCGGTGTCAATAATCAGTGAACTGGTGGCTACTATCGCAAGTTGCACTACTACTTACGTTGTAAAGCTGACAGTAGTTTGTTTTCCAGTCTTGATGCGAACAACGGAACTGGCAGCACGTGGAAGGCAGTCGTACACGGCCTCCTCCGTTCGGGCGCGCTGCGCATGGTCTAGCCCGTCATCCGGCGCATGGAGTCGTCAGAAGGCGAGTAAGATACAATTCCCTTTGCCTACATGAGTTTGACTCCCCAGCCGGCGCAAGCTGTGCCCCCGTCCAATACCTCCCGCGCCCCTGTTAAGTCTCGATGGCGGCATATCGTCTGCTCGCCTGGTTGGATGGTGCTGGCGGGATTCACCGTGCGCGTGCTTTACATTGCGCTGGCACATTCGTACAAGTTCCGCACCAGCGATGCCAACTTCAGCTTTGGCTGGGAGATCGGACGCATCGCTTACTCGCTGGCCAATGGTCACGGCTTCAGTTCTCCTTTCGGCGACGACACCGGAGCTTCGGCCTGGACCGCGCCCATGTACCCGTGGATCGTGTCGTTAGCCTTTCGCGCTCTCGGAAGCTACACTCACGCCGCATCGTTTGCATTGCTGACCTTTAATAGCCTCTGCGCGGCCCTTACGTGTTGGCCGATTTACCGCATCGCGCGGCGCATTTTTGGCGAGAGAGTTGCGGTTTGGTCAGGATGGATCTGGGCTGTACTGCCCTACATCATCTATTGGTCGGTACGCTGGATCTGGGAGACAAGCCTCACTGCCCTCTTGTTCACCCTCGCATTCATGCTGACAGTGGAGATGGAAGGAGACAGCCGCACTACCTCATGGGTCGGCTTCGGAGTGCTCTGGGGTGTAATCGGGCTGACCAATCCTTCAACCCTGTCGTTCCTCCCCTTCGCCGGATGCTGGCTCGCGTATCAGCTTTATCGCCGAGGCAAGCCATTCGTGGTACCAGCCATCATCGGCGGAGCCCTCTTCTGGATGACGCTGATGCCCTGGCTGGTGCGCAACTACGAAGTGTTCCACAAGCCGGTCTTCGTTCGCGATAACGTGGGAGTTGAAGTTCGATGCGGCAATAACCCTTTAGCCGAAGGCATCTGGGTGGGCATGTACCATCCCAGCCAGAATCCGATCTTGTATCGGCGATACGAGGAGTTGGGCGAGGCCGCCTACGCCTCGGAACAAGGACGACTCGCCAAACAGTGGATAGTGGAGAATCCCCGGCAATTCGCCATCATCACGCTTCGCAAGTTTGTCTTCTACTGGAACGGACTGCCACGCCTCTCCAGCACCGCAGAATGGATGCAGCAGCACCCTGACCGCTGGGCCTCAAGGACGTTTTGGCGGCTGATCTTCGACCGCTACGGGAGACCGCGAAGTGCCGTGATCCTGGCGCTGGAACAAGCCCGAACCTCGCTCTTTCTGGCCACATCGCTGCTGGCTTTCGGCGGACTGGTGCTGGCCATCCGTAATCGCGTCCACGGCGTCTTTCTATTTGCCAGCCTGCTGATTTTCTATCCACTGGTTTACTATGTAAGTTTCCCGCATCCACGCTATCGGCATCCGATTGATCCGGAGCTGTTGATGCTCGCAGTTTATTTATTCACCCGACTCCGCCCTCGCGGCCAACATGTGAAAGGCGCCGTCCAGCTTCTACATGCAGACTGAGGACACACAGCAACCGCAGTTCCGCACGCTTTCCATCATCATTCCGGTCTATAACGAACGAAACACCGCGATGCAACTGCTGCAGCGGGTGGCGTCACAGCCGGTCAGTCTGCACAAAGAACTTATCGTTGTGGATGACTGTTCCACCGATGGGACGCGCGAGTTTCTGCAACAGGCCCATCTGGAAAACGTCCTCGGGAACAATGGTGCGAACTCTGTGAAGCTTGTGCTTCACGAAAAAAACCAAGGCAAGGGCGCTGGTGTTCGTACCGGATTGGCCCATGCCACGGGCGAAGTCGTACTCATCCAAGATGCGGACCTGGAATACGATCCTAGTGATTATCCCGCCCTCATCGCGCCGATTCTCGAAGGCCACGCCGATGCCGTCTTTGGCAACCGCTTCCATAGCGGGTCGCACCGGGTTCCCCGCTACTATCGCTACTTGCTCAATCGTCTGTTTTCGATGGTGTGCAATTTGCTGACCGGCCTCGCCATTCATGACGTTACCGCCTGTTACAAGATATTCAGGCGCGAGTTGTTGGAGCGTATGCATCTCCGCTCCGACCGTTTCAGCATCGAAACCGAGATGACCGTGAAGGTGGCGAAGCTTGGCGTCCGCATCTACGAAGTGCCCATCGTCTATCACGGCCGCACTTACGCAGAAGGCAAGAAGATAAGCTGGCACGACGGTTATAAGGCGCTCTATGATCTCGTCCGCTATCGCTTTAAAGATTAGTTGATCGCGTCTTCAAAGCCAGTTGATGGCGCCGCGTGGCACTCGTCCCAATTGGAACAATTTCTCCTATCCCTGCGTATCTCTATTCGTCCAACTCGCGACAGGAGGAGCTATGCTTCGTTCCCACAGATCATCGCTATTTTCAGTATCTCTATTGGCCGCGCTGCTGGCGACGGCCTTTGCAATGACGGCCAGTGCACAGGTAACAGAAGAATTCCATCGCACCGTGCCGCTTTCCGCGAACGGTCGTATTGCCCTCGACAACATCAATGGCAACGTTACGATCACTGGCTGGGAGCGCAATGAAGTCCAGATTGACGCCGTTAAGAAAGCCAGTAACCAGCAGAAACTGGATGAGGCACGCATCGAAGTCGATGGCAGCGGCGACTCGGTCCACATTCGCACCCGCTATCCTGAGGGCCGCACCAATAACAACCCAGCGACCGTAACTTACCAGTTGCACGTGCCGCGCGTTGCCCGGCTCGACAGCATTAGTCTGGTCAACGGATCGCTTGATGTTTCCCAAGTTTCCGGAGACATTAAGGCCGACCTGGTCAACGGGAAGGCCAACGCGCACGACCTGGCCGGTCGCGCCGAGTTGTCTTCGGTGAACGGGACGATCAACGCCTACTACCGCACGCTGGATAACGTCACTGGAATCGAACTGAAGTCGGTCAACGGATCAGTGCGCCTCGGACTGCCTTCGTCGCCCAACGCTGACGTCAGGGTCTCCACGGTGAACGGCGGCATCACCACGGACTTTCCGTTGCAGGTGCAGGGCAAGTTTATGGGCAGGCATCTTGATGGCAAGCTGGGCAATGGCGGAACCCGCATTGAGATCAGCAATGTGAACGGCAGCGTCCACATCGGCCCGGGCGAGGGCAATTAGTCGCTGATATGGTACCCCACCCTACTGCTCCCATTCTTGGCGGTAAGGTGGAATACAAAGTCCCTGGCTAATACACCTGATAGGCGGGTGGAGGCGACTCAAAGTCTGGCTTGCGTGCGATCAGCAACAGGGCTCCGATACGCTTGAAATCGCGCAATTCCTCCACATTCCTGAACCATCGTCCGCTGTACGCTTCTGGAGTCGGGGTGAGGTCGGGAATCCGCACCGCCCGCACGTCTTCGAAGGTGTGGCGCTTGAGCATGTCGATGTACTCCTGCTCCGAATGTACCTGTACCGGGACTTTCAATTCCTCCACCCAGCGCAGGGAGTAATGATTGTCACGGTAGAGATTGATCAGGATGTACAACTCACCTTTCGGCGCCATCACGCGGAACAACTCCGCCAGCGCGCGCTCCTGGTCGGCGTAATAGTAAAACGATTCGACCGACAGCACCTTGTCGAAAAAGTTCTCGTCCCACGGAATCTTTTGCGCCGAACCCACAACGAACATCAGGTTGTCCAATTCAGCGGATGCGGCGCGGGCGCGGCGAATCATTTCATCGGATACATCGAGTCCCACCACCTGACCAGGCTTGTCGTTATTCATTACCGCCTTGGCCATCAGGCGGCTGGCCCATCCTGCGCCACAACCCAGGTCGAGCACGCGATCGCCGGGCTTGAGCTTCATCAGGGCCAGCGTCTGCTCGGTGATGCTGATGTGGTGGGTCTGCATCTCTTCGCCCTTGCCCTGCTCGGCCCACTGGTTGAATTCCTGTCTTAGCTGCTCGTCGGCTGACGTCGTCTTACTGTCTCTCATCGTCTCCTCGCGGATTTCAATCCTCTATGCTACAGTCTCGGAAACGGATGCCTCAATCTCCCGATCAATCCTCCGAGCCAGCAGCGAAAAGCGGCTCTCTTTTGTACTGTCCGAATTGCGCACGCGAGGTTGATGACCCACTGACCTGCGGCGACTGTTCCGCCGTAATCTGCCGCGTCTGTGGCACTCCGCTGGAAATGTCCGACGACCTGGGTATGGGCTGAACATGACGCAACCAGTTCAGACTCCTGTCCGGCAAGCCACTCAGGCACCCACGCTCGTCAGAGGCCTCTCGTTGATGGACTCGGTCATGCTGATGGTGGGCGGAATCATTGGCTCCGGGATTTTCCTCACCGCCGGACAAATTGCGACTGCCGTTCATAAGCCGCTGTTCTTTCTCGGTGTCTGGATTATTGGCGGCCTGATCTCACTGCTGGCTTGCTTCGCCTTTGCGGAGATGGCGGCCATGTATCCGGAAGCTGGAGGCCAGTACGTCTTCTTGCGCGAAGCCTACGGCGAGTTCCCCGCGTTCCTCTATGGCTGGATGATTTTCACCGTCGGCCAGAGCGGCACCATCGCAGCACTGGCAGTCGGATTTGCGGAATACTTCGGCGCTATCCTTCCCTTCGCCGCTGCCCACAAGCCCGTTGCATCGTTGCTGGGCTGGACGCTGACGCGCGGCCATCTCGTCTCCATTGGGGCCATAGTGCTGCTGACCGCCATCAACGTTCTCGGTCTGAAACGCGGCTCTGCCCTAATCAACGTTGCGACGTGGGCGAAGTTCGCCGCCATCGGTATCTTCGTTTTGCTCGGACTCGCAATCGGCAAAGGCTCCTGGTCTAACTACGCGGTCAGTCTGCCGCTCGATCAACCGGCGTCGCTGTCGCATGTGATCTCGGGATTCGGTGTGGCGTTGATCGCCGTGTTCTGGGCCTATGACGGATGGGTGTACGTGACCTGGGTTTCCGGCGAGATCAAGAACCCGCAGCATGTTTTGCCACGGGCCATGCTGATGGGCGTGCTGCTGGTCGGCGTCATTTACGTCTCGGTTAACGTCATCTATCTCTACGCGCTGCCGATCACGCAGGTTGCGAACGAGACCACCATCGCGCAAGCTGTGGCCGTCACGCTGTTTTCATCGAATGCCGCCAAGTGGTTAGGGGCTACGATTGCGCTCTCCTGCTTCGGAGCGGCGTCCAGCGCCATCCTTTGCAGCGCTCGCGTTTCGTACGCCATGGCACGCGATGGAGCATTTTTCCACGCCATGGGACGAGTTCATCCCAAGTACAGGACGCCTGCGTTCAGCTTGATTGCGCTTGGGGCGTGGTCCATTGTCCTGGCGCTTAGCGGCAGCTACGATCAGCTCTACACCTACGTCATGTTCATGATGGTGCTATCGTACGTGGCCGCAGTCGCCGCGTTGTTTGTCTTGCGCCGCAAGCGTCCGAATGTTCACCGCCCATATCTGTGCACCGGATATCCATATTTACCTGCGCTCTATTTGCTGATGGCTGGAGCCTGGGCGCTGAACTCCGTCGTGACTCGTCCCAAAGAAACGCTGGTTGGAATCGGCATCGTCTTTCTCGGCGCGCCGTTTTATGCCTTCTGGCGTTGGCAACTGAAGCGCCATCCCGATGAGCTGAAGGTATTCGACTAACCACGTGCCAGCAAACAGTTGCCCGTCAGACGAGTTAGTCGGCGGGCGCAGTACAATCTTGCAGGTGCCTTATGTCCCGAATGCTCGCGATCGGCCTGCTGTTTTTGTTGGCGAGCATTCACGCTGTGGCTCAGACCACCTCGCCGCCGTCTCCGCAAGAGAGTTCGTCGCGGGCCGCACCTGACGTTCCCACCCCACCGGACGCTCCGGCGCCGGACCTTGGCCAGCAAAGCAGTCCGCCGCCCAAGTCGAAAGCGAAGAAGCTGGCTAGTAAGCTTGATCCTCATTGCATCGATGTGATCTTTCACTCCTGCTGGTCAGCGCCGGCGGCGGGTCCCGCCAAAACGCTGACCGAGGAAGAACAAAAGGCCCAGCTGGCGGCGAAGGACATTGATGTTGGGTACTACTACTTAAACGAGAAGAACTATGTAGCGGCAGAGTCGCGGTTGAAGGAAGCAGTGGAACTCAATCCCGACGCGGCCGCTGCGTGGGTTGGGCTGGCACAGGCCCAGCAGAAGCTGCGCAAAGACGAAGCTGCGCGGCAAAGCTACGAAGCCTATCTGAAACTCAATCCCGATGGCCCGGACGCCGACAAAGTGAAGAAGGCGCTGGCGCAGTTGCAGTGAGTGCCGACAGCACGTGCTGAGTCTGCGTATGCTTCCGAGCTAACATCAATGGTGCAGATATTGCGGCACTCACCGCATTGCTTCATGCAGTGATCGCGGGTCGTGAAGCCCGGTAAACTTGCCAGGCAAACGCTCCCAACCCCACGCAAACCACACCGAAATGAACCAGCCCGCCAAGGTACGGGATAAACCGCACGACAGTAAGGATCAACAGGCCTACCAGCAGTCCCAAGAGCCAATCGCTCTTGGTTGCCCCACTTGGCTTCAGAAGTATCTGCCCCAGGAACGCTCCAACAAAAATATGCGCCAGATAGATCGCAACTAGGTACAACGCTAGAAGCATCAGGGAGGCTGGAAGACCAACCAGCGTAATGGCGATCACGATGATAGCCAAGGGAACGCCCGCCAGAACGGCGATGCCAAGCCCGAGGCTGCGCCAGCCCGCGCCCACTGAGTGGGTACTGGATTGGAAGAAGTTGGGAAACAGAACGAGGCCCAACCAGCCTACCAGCATGGCAGCAGCCAACCAGACGGCCTGGAAGAAATAAAAACTGGGGCGGGTGAAACGGTTTGGCTTCATGCGCACCTGGATGTCACGCGAGCCGGCAATGGTCGCGCCATCGGCGATATGCACGTTGTTCAGTTGGTGGACGCGAACCTTCAGGTTACCTCCGATCCGAGCGGTGTTCGTGAGGGTAAGTTTGTCCCCCGCCATGGTCAGCTCCCGGCCGATGGTGCCGCTCACATCGGCATTGCCGGCATAGATGGTCACGCTGCGATGAACTTCGCCCTCGAGGGCGATGTCGCCGGCGCCAACCATCAACCCTTCACCCACCTGGCCCCGGTCATCCACGCGCAACGATTGCATTAGCCCGTACATGCTATGACCCAATTGCCCGTCAAGATCAAGCGAATTCGAAAAGTCATAGATGTTCCCTTCCACGGTTCCGCTCACTACGGTTCTCTTGGCAAAACTTACCAGATCGCCCTTGACCGTGCCGCGCACTTCCACAGACCCGCCAAACGCCAGCACATCTCCATTTACGACACCCTCTACGCGGACGATGTTGCCGGACGCAAGAAGCGTGTCGTCTATGGTTTCGTTGGCAGTTACGGTGACGACCTCACTGTGACGCCGTTCCAGGGCAAAGCCAGACAACGAAAGCGCGAGCGTCGCGATTAGAAGTCGAAGGCCAACTTGGCGAAGCCGCCAGCGGCGTCCCAGCAATATCAGACTGCCGCCAACTAGCAGCACTAAAAGTATCTTCCCGACGACAGCGACATAATCGACCAACATGGCAGTACCTCCGTTCGCAAAGTAATAAGAAAGGTTGAAGATCACATTTGTATTGGCGTCAAAGCTCAGAGGATTTAGCCACTGTAGCGCCTCCGGAATGCTGAGTTCGTTAATCCAGGAGGCTACGAACGAACCCAGGGCCAGCACGGCGGCCACCACCGCGACGTCGGTCCACGGAAAAGACCACGCTGAAGGGGAGGCGCCAGCCGGGAGCGATGCTTCTTCTGGAAGCTCTTGGAGGCTTTCGCTAAGAACACGGTTTTCGGCACGCAAGGCGTCCAACAGTTGCCGGCACCGCCGGCATGAGACCAAGTGGTCCCGCAGGCGCTGCGCCTCCTCAGCCTCCAACTCGCCGTCCACGAAGATCGCGACGATCTGTTCCGAATAGCATTCCATGGTTACTGGCTCCTGTGACCCAGTTTTCGGCGTAGATCCTGCTTGGCACGAAATATCAACGCCGCCACGTAACTCCTTTGCAGGCCCAGCTGCTGTGCGATTTCGTCATAGCTCAAATCGCCGTAATAGCGCAGGACCAGCGGCATGCGATAGTTCTCCGGCAGACGTGCAATGGCGTCGCGCACCCGCATTCTCTCCTCGCTGCTGAGGACTGCGGCCAGAGGCGACGGCTGCGGAGTGGCGGACTCGATGTGCGCGCCTTCGTCTTCCCCTTCCACAATCACCTGGCGTCCACGCTTGCGACGGCGCAAAACGTCAATGCATTGGTTGCCAGCCACTCGCAGCAACCACCGGAGAAACGGTACTGATCCGTCGTAGCTCCCGATTGAGCGCTGCAGCTTGAGGAAGACTTCACTGGTGGCGTCTTCTGCGCCCTCACGCGAATCCAGCATGTAGCGGCATAAGCCGAATACGCGGCGGACGTAGAGGCGATAGATCTCCCCCAAAGCCTCGGCATCGCGGCCTTTGGCGCGCTCGATTACGCTCTCCAGATCCGGCCCCTCCATTTGCGTGGCGTTGCCCTCGCGGAGCTGCGACCCTTTCGGACTGTTTTTCTCTGCGTCCATAAAGCAGTACGCTGTAGATCAAACAAAATTACACAGATTTAGGGATTAGGGGAACGCGAGAGTGGACGGCCCTCTGCGGTTGAGCTTGCGAATTGCGGCCTTGCCGGCGAGTGAAGGCGCGCTTACGTGTTGCGAGCAGCTAGTCCCGCCGCAATGCCGTCATGGGATCAACTCGGGCTGCTCGTCTCGCAGCGAGGTAACACGCCATCAGCGCAACTCCACCGAGACCGAGCACGACCCCAGAAAATGTCAGGGGATCGGTTGCCTTCGTGCCGAACAACAGGTTCGCGAGCAAACGGGTGATTCCCAAGGATGCAGCCGTTCCGATCAGGATGCCAACGCCAGTAAGCCGCATTCCCTGTTTGAGCAAAAGGCTGATGACGCCGCGATACGATGCGCCCAACGCAACCCGTATTCCAATTTCGCGTGTGCGCTCCTCGACTATGTACGTAACCAGCCCGTAGATTCCCAACACCGCCATGAGCATCGCCATACTGGCAAATACCGCCATCAGCACCGTAACAAAGCGCGTCCGAGCCATCGACGCCGACAGCAGGCTTTCCAGCGAGCGGATGTCGGCTACGGGTTGGTCCTTATCCAGGCTCAACACGGACTCGCGGAGGGCCGGCGCAAGCGCCAGCGGGTCTCCGTCGGTGCGCAGTACCACCGTCATGAAAGAAAACGCCAGCTCCGGAAATGGCCAGTAAGCAGTGGGATGGGCTTCAGTATCCAGCCCGGCGTGCTTGACATCGCCAACCACGCCGATGACCTCACTCGGCGAGTTCTCCTTTTTCATGTAGATGGTGACGTGCTTGCCGATCGGGTCCTCGTTCGGCCATAACTGCCTGGCCATGGCTTGGCTGATCACGACCTTGTGCGACGGCTCTACGCCCTCGCGTTCGCTGAAGGATCTTCCCTGCAACAGCGGGATGCCCATGGTCTCGAAGAACTGTGGTTCAACCAGGGTTATATCGATCACCGGCTTTTCAGCCATTGGAAGGGGCGGACGCCCTTCGATATCCACACCGGTTCCCGCGATGATCCCGGCAAATGGCAGGAACGCATCGGCGCTGGCTGAGCGCACTCCCGGCAACTGCCGCAGCCGCGACAGGAGCTGCGCATAGAATTCGCTCCGGTGCTCGTCCTTTTCATACTTGGCGTTGGGCAGCAGCACGCTCCCGGTCAGGACATTTTTCGCTTCGAATCCCGGATCGACAGCCATGAGATGGGTGAGGCTGCGAACCAGCAGGCCAGCCCCGGCAAGCAAGATGAGCGCCAGGGCGACTTCGGCCACTACAAACGCACTTCGTGCGCGATTACGGTGCAAGCCGCCCGATCCCTCGCGTCCGCCTTCGTTGAGCGGCTCTCTGGGTGATGTGCGCGCGGCCTGCATCGCCGGCACGGTGCCAAACAGCAAGCCCGAGAGAAGGACCACTACGGAGGTGAATGCGAACACGCGGACGTCCATTGACATGCCTGCGAGCGGAATGAGGTTCGCAGGCGCGAATGCGAGCAGCGCCTTCGTGCTCCACCAGGCCAGCATCAGGCCGGCAATGCCGCCTACAGCCGCGATCAGGCAGCTCTCGGTCAGAATTTGTCGCACTACGCGCGCGGCCCCAGCTCCAACCGCCATACGAATCGCGATCTCATGCTTACGTCCGGCAGCCCGCGCCAGAAAGAGCGTCGCCACGTTGGCACACGCGATAAGCAGCACCAACCCTACAGCTGCCTGTAGATAACGAAGCCCGGGCGCAATTTCACCCACCAACTGCGTGCGCAACGGAACCACGTTGACGCCCCAATTCTTCATGGACGCCGGATCTTCCGTTTCTAACCGTTGGGCAAGGCTCGTCATGGCGCTCTGCGCCTGCGGTAGCGTCACGCCCGGGCGCAGTAATCCAACGGCCTGCAGGTAGCGACCATGCGAAGTCGCCCGCTGTCCGCTCAAGATCATCGGAACCCACAGCTCGGGCGCTTTCTGATAGAAGGATTGCTGCTTGACGAAAAACTGGAAGCCACGCGGCATCACGCCGATAACCGTCCGCGGCTGGTTGTCCACGAAGATTTTAGTGCCGAGAATATTAGGGTCTGAGCCGTAGCGGCGTTGCCACAATTCAAAGCTCAAGATGGCAACCTTGTCCGCACCCTCCACTCCATCCTGAGCGGGAACGAAGACACGGCCCATCGTCGCGTTCACGCCCAGCAGCGAGAACAGGTTGGGCCCGACGTCCTGCATCGCGACTTGCTCCGGAGCGCCTCCACCGGTCAGTACGCCGGTGTCATTGAAGCAAACTGCTAAGCCTTCGAACACCGTGTTGTGTTCCTGCCACTTCAGAAATGTCGCCGGTGAAGTTACGTTCTGTTTCTCGTTCTGCTTAACGCGAGTCTCCCATACCATGACCAGCCGTGAGGCATTGGGATAAGGAAGCGGTCGAATCAGGGTTGCGTTCACCACACTGAAGATTGCTGTGTTGGCTCCAATTCCCAACGCGAGCGTTAACACCGCGATCAAGGCAAAACCCGGATGCTTGGCCAGCATGCGCCAGCCGAACCGCACATCCTGCCACAGGATCTCGAGGAACCCAATGCTGTTCATGCGATAGATCTCCTCTCGCACCAACGCTGGATTGCCCAACTTCAAGTAGGCGGCACGACGCGCTTCATGCGCGGACATTCCGCGCGCAACGTTGTCATCGATCTCAATCGCGAGGTACGAGTCGAGTTCGCGGGCACGCTCCTGGTTCCATCGGTGGCGACGAATAAAGCGGCTCCAGTTCATGACCTACTCCTCGACGGGCAGCAGGATGCGGTTGACGGCGGCCACCAGTTGGTTCCAACGACTGGTTTGCCTGTCCAGTTGTTTGCGGCCCTTCGTCGTCAAGCGATAGAAGCGGGCCCTACGGTTGTTTTCAGAAGCTCCCCATGACGACGCGATCCAGCCGCGGCCTTCCAGACGGTGCAATGCCGGATACAGGGAGCCATGCTCGACCTGCAACACTTCGTCGGAGCGGTGCTCGATGGCATATGCGATGGTGTGGCCGTGCGCAGGGCCGAGCACGAGCGTCTGGAGTATCAGCAAGTCGAGGGTGCCTTGGAGCAAGTCGGCATCCAGCGGGGGTGCACCTCGTTTGGGCATGGCCTCCACTCTCCCATAGATGATCTACTACAGGCTTGGATACCCTTATACTCCCCTAGATCATCTTCTGCAAGGGCCTGCAGAGCGCAATGACGTATTCCAAATGGCAGTGATGAATATCACAGAAGTGATGAAGGCGACGGCACTATCTTCATAATGCGGCCTACAATTCCGCCAGCGCCGCTTGGGAGGGGCATGAAGTTACGTTCCGCCAGTATTTTGTTAGCGGGAGTTCTCGGCGCTGGCTCAGTTTTCCTGCTGGGCGGCGCCGGATTGCCGCGATCTTCGGGCTCGGATGCTGCGATGTCTACGGCCTCACCGGCGAAGATCGTTATCGACTACCCGCTGGAGGGCTCTGTATTTCCGCCCGAGATCACTCCACCCACCTTTCTCTGGCGCGATGCCAGCGACACCGCGAAGCGGTGGGTGGTTGAGGTGGCGTTTGCGGACCACTCCAACGGAATTCGCCTGGAGGTGCCGGGTGCGCATATGCAAGTTGGGGAGATCGACCGTCAAGCTACAGTCGACGTTCAGCTTTTGCAACTGACTCCTGAACAGGCGGCCACGCGGACGTGGACTCCCGACCCGGTTCTGTGGGCGAAGATCAAACAGCAGTCGGTGAGGGCGCCGGCGACCATCGCGATCAGCGGGTTTGCCGACGATTTAACGCTGCCCGTGTCGGGAGGCCGCGTCACGATTTCCACTTCGTTGGATCCGGTCGGCGCTCCTGTTTTCTACCGCGACGTTCCGCTACTGGAATCGCCCCGGGCGGCGAACGGCTCAATCCAGCCCCTGCCGCCATTCGCTATTCCCCTCATCAAATGGAAGTTGCGTAACCTCGGCGAGCTTCAGAGCCGAACCATAATGGAGAATCTGCCCACCTGCGCCAACTGCCATTCGTTTTCCACTGACGGCAAGACGCTGGGGCTTGATCTTGACGGACCAAAGAATGACAAGGGACTGTATGCGGTTGTTCCGGTATCCAAGAACATGACGATCCGCAATCAGGACGTCATCCGTTGGAGTTCATTTCTGGAGAAACCCGAGGACCGGGACTCCGAGCCGGCCGTGAAGCGCTTTGGATTCATGTCACAGATCTCGCCGAATGGCCGATATATTGTGACATCGATCGGCCCTCCGGGCTTGGCGAACACGCACAAGAACGAAATGCCCGAGTTTGCGCCGGGGCTGGCAGACCGCCTTTTCAGCATCAACTACAAAGGTCCACCCTTTAACCAGGTTTTCTACCCGACTCGAGGGATTCTGGCCTGGTATGACCGTAAGGAAGGCAAACTGCGACCTTTGCCCGGCGCAGATGACCCACGCTTCGTGCAGACCAGCGCCTTCTGGTCGCCGGACGGAAATTACCTGATCTTCAGCCGCGCTGAGGCCCGCGATCCCTATCCGCCCGGGGCCAAAAAGCCGGAGTACGCCAATGATCCTAATGAAACGCAGATCCAGTATGACTTGTACCGAATTCCTTTCAACGAGGGCCGAGGCGGTAAGGCGGAGGCGGTTGTCGGTGCTTCCGCCAACGGCATGAGTAACAATTTCCCCAAAGTGTCGCCCGACGGCCGTTGGATCGTGTTCGTGCAGAACCGTAACGGGTTGTTGATGCGACCGGACAGCAGGCTGTACATCGTGCCTTTCGCCGGCGGCAAGGCCCGGCTGATGAAATGCAACACCTCCCTGATGAACTCATGGCACTCGTTTTCGCCGAATGGGCGGTGGCTGGCGTTTTCATCGAAGGCGCGCTCGGCCTACACCCAACTCATGCTGACGCACATCGACGCCAACGGTAACGACACGCCTGCGATTTTTGTGGACAATACCACCGCGGCCAATCGTGCGGTGAATATTCCCGAGTTTGTGAACGTGCCTGCGGACGGCATGGAAAAGATCGACCCGCAGGCGACCGAGTCTTATGGGCTGTTCAACCAGGCCTTCGATTCGATCGAGAACAATCAGTGGGCTGAGGCCATTCCTGTCTTGCGCCAGGCGGTGCAACGGGATCCGGACTTTGCCGTGGCGCACTACACGCTGGCGACGGCGTTGGCTGCAACCGACCAGGAGCGTGAAGCGCTGGAAGAGTATCGCAAGGCCTGCGCTCTGGAAACCAATCACGCGGCCTGGTTTGACCACCTCGCGGTATCGATGGCGCGAACCGGAGATCTGGAAGCAGCGGTGGTCAACCTACAGAAATCGCTGGCGCTCGATCCCACGGATGCAGGGACAGAGGACACTTTGGGCACAGTGTTGTGCGAAAGCGGCCAGGCGCAGGAAGGGTACCGGCACCTGCAGAAAGCCATCCAGATGTCCCCGGACTTCCCCGACCCGCACAATCATCTGGGATGGGAACTGGCCAAGGCGGGACGATTTGATGAGGCTGTCGTCGAACTGCAAAAGGCGATTGCGCTCCGCCCAACTTCGGTGGAGTATCACGCCAATTTAGGCTATACCTTGGGATTTTACGGCGATTTCGCAGGGGCGCTGGCGGCGTTTCAAAAGGCCGTGGAACTCAGCGGAGGAAAAGACTGGCGATCGCTCGATATGCTGGCGACCGCCTACAGCAAAGTGGGTCGTCCGTCTGACGCTATACGATCGGAGCAGCAGGCACTGGACCTGGCCCTTCAGCAGCACAACCAGGAATTGGCGAGTCATCTGAGGGGCAATCTCGAACGTTTTCAGCGCGCAAGTACAATGGCGCAGCCGCAATAGCAAACCGACGACCCAGTGAGGCTCGCGAGGGAAGCAGCCGATCCGCTCAACTCCACCGGTAGGACCACGTTGACCGCCTCGACTGTCGCGCGGTCGCTTTTGTCTGTTTAATTCTGCAACGCAGCAGCGCGCTTCCGTCTGTCTCACTGAATAACCTGCGTCAGGGCTGCGGAGACACTGGAGGCAAACGTGCTGTTTCCGTTATAGGTCGCGGTGATGGAGTGACTTCCTTGCGACAGCGAATTGGTTGTGTACTTGGCTTTGTCGGAGGCATTAAGTGGGACTGTGGCCAGCACGGCAGATCCATCGCTAAATGTAACCGTTCCACTCAGGCCGGCAAAGGTGTTGGGAAATACGGATGCTGTGAATGTCACATTTGAGCCGAGAGGCGCAGGATTCAGCGACGAAGCAAGAGTGGTAGCGGTCCAAGTCAGCGAGCCCGGCTCCAACACATAGAACTCGGTCGGGACGAAGGAGTAGCAACTCGCCCCATTCGGGAAATTGGCGACCGCGACCTGGAAGACCTCGGGGCTCGACACGTCGCTCGCTTGCATGGCCATTGTCAGCCTGGTGGAGTTGACGAACGTTGGGGCACGATATACGCCATTCACAAATGCCACCGTGCTCGATGTGAAGCCTTTTCCGTTGACAGTCAACGTGAAAGGCCCTTCGCCCGCCGGCACGGCGCCCGGCCAAAGACTTGTAATCACCAGGGGAGTAACGACGGTATTGTAGTTTGCTACCACCAGGCCTTCGTCGTTCAGGGTGAGGTGCGCAGGGTTTGCTTTCCCCGTAACGTCGTATTGCCAGCCCGTGAAGATCCAGCCTGCAGCGGGCGTTTGGGTGACCGTCAGGGCCGTCCCAGCATCGTAGAAGCCATCAGGTGAGGAAGGTGACACACCCAAGTTAGCGGCGCACCAGGGACTAACCCAGTCGGCCAGGTAGTACTGCGGCGTGAGCGCTGCGGTGTAACTGGTGCTCGCTGCGGGCAACTGAATGGTGTGGGTCATAGCGCCGCCATCGCTCCAATTGGCGAAAGCATAACGAGTGTTCGAGCTGTAGGGATACTGAGGGCTGACCGTGCTGAGAGTGTGCGTGCTTCCCGTCGTCCAAGTGCTGTCGTAGGGCAAAGCAAAGTTGGTCGGGCCGTAGTTGAAGTTGCCATCAACGTATAGCCATCGGCCAGCCGGAGAGCTGGTCACGGTGAAAACCGGCGACGTCGTGAACGCGGCCGTGACTGTGCCATACGGCGTGCGACCGACGAGTGGATTTGAGCCGGACGGGCCGGGCAAGAAGCCCCACCAGTTGTAGAAGTTCTGGCCGCTGTTCGGAGTTGCCGTAAGCTTTACCGACGTGCGGTCAACGTAATATTTGCCGGTCGCCGGCGGATAGGACTTCGCCACCGGGGTAGCGGTGGCGGTGCCGGCGCCCGTGGGATACACCGTCAAGCTGAAGGGCAACAACTTGATGAAGTTCGCACTGTACACAGAAATGGCGGGAGCGGTTGCCGGCTCGACACGGGTTCCCTTACCTGGCGACACCGTGATGGAATGCGAAGCGGCGGTGTTGTCGCTCCAACGGCCGTAGGTGTACACCGTCCCGGACAAGGTTTGAGAGCCGGTCGGGATCGCCAAGGTGTGGGTCGAGTTCAGCGCCCAGGTGTATTTCTTGGGCGTCGTGATGGTAGTTCCGTCGACGATGACCTTTAACCCTGGGGGATTGCTAGCGACGGTCACGGTCGAGGGGATGAATCCGTAAATTCGGCGAATGGTGTCGACGTCACCGGTGTTGTAGCCCGCGGTGTTTGACAGGCCGATCCCGGGAGGAATGGACTCGATGGTGGGTCCACCGTTGCGGCTGAACGCGAACGGAATGTAATGCATCACCGAAGCATAGTTGTAAGAACCCACGGCCTGCGCGTTGTCGTAAAGCTGGTCAAAGTTCGACCGAGAGGCCTTGATCACATTCGCGTAGAGCACGTTGACATAGGTGGCGCGGTCGGGCCTTGACTGTTCGTGATATAAGCCGACAACGTGGCCCATTTCATGAAGTAGCGTGCCAACCGCACAGGCGATCGAGCCGGCGACTTGCTGCGTACCGCCAACTCTTCCCACCGACGATTCGCAAACCCCACTCTGATTCGCGGTGTCGAGGTCGAAGTTCACGTAGTCCGCTTCTGAGGTGTGGGCTACGAATTGAATTTGCCCCGTAAAGGTCGAATTGAACTGCGCAATCGCCGTGGTTAAGTTCGAGCTCCCAGAGGTGATGACGTAGGGAATCTGATAGACAGAACCCACCTTGGGCCAAAGGTATTGATCGTAGGCAATGCCCAGCCCCGGGGACTGGATTGCACCCGGCTCGGTAACGTGGTCGAGCAGGATGTCGCCCTCAAAGAGCAGGCGATCGCCCACCAATTCGTAGGTGACTAATCGTCCGCGCCACAGTCCGCTGCGCTCCTCCGCGCGAGACGCTTCCTGCTGAGCGACGGTTGAGGTGAGCAGGACCGCGACCAGACCCATAGTGGCGGCAAACTTACAGACGAATGACTGACGGAACATGAATTACTCCGAGGTGATGTTGCGGACTGATCTGGTATGGCGAAAACGTCTTAGCGGTTGGCTACGACAGATGATCGGCCAGAATCTTTGATTGTGCAACATTGTCGGGGGATTATGTGCCGTTTCACCCCGAAAATGCAATGTTACTTTGGTCACAGCAGCCCGGACAGCTTCCGGCGGAGGTTGCTTTGCTAACCGGAGGTCAGCGGGTCCGACACGAACTGCGTCATGCCAGCGCTGAGCAGCGGGGCATGATTGCAGCCTAAAAGCAGAAAGTCGGATTCGACCTTCGGGCCGAATTCAGCTTGAGGCTAACTCTTGTTGGCCGTATTCCGCGACCCCAGGTTGTGCTTCTTCCTGCCGCCGTTCCTGGAGGCGAGGGGTTTAGCCGGTTTCTGTTTCTTGGCTGCCTCCCGCTGCATCCGCTTGACCTCCGCTGGAGAGTACATGCTGCCACGGCAACTCTTGCTGCCACAATGGCAAGGGGCTTCGTCGTCCCCATCGTACAACCAGTAGTCGTAAGTGAGTTCTTCGCCCGCTTGCAAGTCACGGAGGGTCTTGATATAGATGCGCCCACCAGTCTCGTCGGTCTCACAGTTCGGGTCACAGGAATGGTTCACAAACATGGCCATTCCGTGGCCATCGACAACGACGGCGCCATCGTCTATGCCAAACAAGTAGGTGAAGGGGCGGCCGTCGTAGCGCAGGTCGCCTTCTTCTTTGGTGATCCGTTCCCCCGTGTACTCAAGCACGATCGTGCCCTTAGGAATGTCCTCCAAGGTGAAACAACCGGCAGCATGAATGTCGGAAGAGCGAGTGATCAGGCGCGGCAACGGGCGTTCTCCGAATGGGACTGTGTCGCAGTATAACGCAGTCGAAAAGTAGGCCTTTGCGGCAATGCAGGCATCTCCACCGGAGCGCCACACTATCCGTAACCCGCGTCAGTGCGCAACGTCACACAGAGCGCGTGCAATTCCTGGTTCACAAGTGCCCCGTAATTTCGTATCTTGGAGAGGTCATATTATTTGGAGGACCTCCATGGTTCACATGATCGTTCGGCATAGAGTCGCGGATTACACCCGCTGGAAAGAAGCCTTCGACGCGCACCTCAATGTGAGGAAAGCGGCGGGAGAAACTGACTACCGGGTATTGCAGTCAGTGGATGATCCGCGCGAAGTGACGCTCTTCTTCGATTGGAACAGCCTGGAGAATGCGCGCCGGTTCGCAAGTTCCGAGGGACTCAAGCAAGTCATGCAAAAGGCCGGAGTGGTCGGCGATGCGGAAATTCGATTCGTCGAGGACGCCCGCACTGTCCACCGTACGGCTGCCGATTGATCGAACGCCGCGGCTGCGAGAGAAAAAGAACTTGACAGAGGGCGGCTGCTTTGGTCTTGCAATTCTTCCCGACGCCCTCCCGATTTGAGGCTCACGCCAACCCGGGCCGCAATTTACGATACTAGCGAATGCCACGATCCATGCGGGTTTCGCGCGAGGTGGCGTTCTGTCAAGTATTTTTCATCGGAAATTTCCGATGTGCTTCCGCTGAGGTTTTCGAGCACGTTGACAAAGATGCGCGGGCAAATACAATTACCGCCAACTTCAAATTCCGATCAGAGCGAGACAGTGATAGAGACTTCAAAATCAAACAAAGTTCTTCTACAAACCGATATTCCCGAACTTGAGCTCTACGCCAGCGGAAAAGTCCGCGACATCTACAAGGTAGATGCCAATCATCTGCTGTTCGTAGCCACGGACCGCATCTCGGCGTTCGACTACGTGCTGGCGACCGGCATCCCGGAAAAGGGGCGCGTACTCACCCAGCTCTCCTTGTTCTGGTTTGAGTTCCTTAAGGATATTGTCGCCAACCACCTGGTCACTGCCGATCTTGCGCAGTATCCGGCCGAGTTGCAGCGGTTCGCCAATCAGTTGCGTGGGCGCTCGATGCTGGTGGTCTGCGCGGACATGGTGACCATCGAGTGCGTGGTCCGCGGCTATATCTCGGGCTCGGGATGGAAGGAATACAAGAACAGCGGCTCGGTCTGCGGCATCAAGCTGCCCGCGGGTCTGCGGGAATCCGACAAACTGCCGGAGCCGATTTTCACTCCGGCCATCAAGGCCACCAGTGGTCACGACGAGAATATTTCGTTTGAGCGTATGGTGAGTCTCGCCGGGGAAGAGCTGAGTACGCAACTGCGCGACCTGAGCATCAAGATTTACAAGACTGCCGCCGATTACGCCGAGACGCGCGGCATCATCATTGCGGACACGAAGTTCGAGTTCGGGCATACACCCCGGGGCCTGGTACTGGCCGATGAGGTGTTGACGCCGGATTCGTCGCGCTTCTGGCCCATGGACAAATATCATCCCGGAGGCGCTCAAGAGTCTTTTGACAAGCAATTTGTGCGCGACTATCTGGAGTCGATCAAGTGGAACAAGCAGCCTCCTGCGCCGGGGCTGCCACAGGAGATTGCGGTAAACACCAGCGAGAAGTACATCGAGGCGTACACGCAGTTGACGGGACGTCCGCTTCCGTTCTAAGGGAGAGCGCCGCATGCTAGGGTTGTCCGTTCTGGACTGGCTCATTCTCCTCGTCATCGTGCTCAACGTAGTGGGGGCGTTGGCGCAAGGGTTCTTCTACGAACTGTTTTCGTTCGCAGGTGTGGTGATTGGCTATCTGATAGCCGCGTGGGAGTACCCGCGGGTTGCGGCGTTCTACATTCACTACGTGAATTCGCAGTGGGCCGCTGATATCGCGGGGTTCCTGACGGTCTTTTTGTTGGTTTTGCTGCTGGGGAGCGTGGCCGGGAAGGTTGCCCGGTCGGCCGTGGAGGGAGTCGGCCTGCGCTGGGTCGATCGGCTGCTGGGTGGCCTGTTCGGGTTTCTCAAGGGAGTAGTGGTCTGCACGGTCGTCGTGATGGCGTTGGCAGCATTTAGTCCCACCAGCCCTTGGCTTCAGGAGTCACAAATTGCGCCCTTCGTGCTGGTCACGGGGCGCGCGCTCATCTGGGCGGCACCGGCGGAGTTGCGGCAGAGGTTCCGTGACGGATGGAACCTGCTGCGCACAGTCCCGGAGCACATACAGCACGCCGGCGACGGCGACGGGCATTAATACATTGGGTCTGGCGAGACCCCTACTAGAAAGCAAAAGAGAGGCGCTGTGAAAGATCAACTGGAAGCCTTAATACTGCAGATGCACAAGAGCGGGATTCTCTACGCGGAAGCGGTCCGCGAGTTCAAGAAGCGATTCATCCTGACGGTGCTGCAGGAAAACAAGGGCAACCAGTGCAAGACCGCACGGCAATTGGGGATGCATCGCAATACTCTGAGCCGCACGATTGCCGAGTTGGACCTCGACGTAAAGGTCTTGCGACGGGGCACCCGCCGACCCCCACGAAGCGCACGTCCCATCTCCTACGATAAGAGAGCTGCGCGTTAACTTCGCCGGCAGGGTCTAGTCGGATCCTTGTCCGGCAGTCCTTTACTCGCACACAAAAAAACGGGAGCCGCGTGGCTCCCGTTTTTACACGGCCGGTGGGACTTTCCTTCTATTTCTTTTTCTTCGCGGGGGCCTTGTGCACAGGGGCGGCCGCTGTTCCCACCGGATTGCCGTTCTTGTCCAGTAACACGCCATCGGTCATGACCAGCGTGAACGGATTGGGCGTGTAGCTGGAAACGGTTGCCTGGAACTGCGTCAGTGTGCCCACGGCTGGAACCAGTTTCGTGGGAAGTGCCTTCTCCATGGTGAGATCGATATCCGCTTTCTTGTCGTCGATATCGTCGGCGCTGCCGGCCAGGGTCAACTTTGAAGGCGAAGCACTGATGACGCTCGCCACGAGTTTCACGGCCTTGTCTTTGATCGCGTTGAAAACTGTATCGGCGGCCTGAGCGTTGCCGGAGGACAGTACCAACTGCCACTCGGCAAAGCTCATCTGTTTGGGATCCTTACTCTTCACCAGGTCGGCGGCCTGTTCGGCGGGCGACGGGGGTGGAGGAGCGGCAGCAACGGTGAAGCCGGCCGGCGGCATCGCGCCTGTGGAGGCCTGTGCCTGCTTAACGATGTCGGCCCAGCCCTCTTCCGAACCGTGGTAGCGAATGTATTTTTTGCGACCGTAGTCTAGGATCTGTTGTTGTCCGGCACCCTGTGCCAACTGCGAGGCCTTCACGATAAACCAGAAGCCCTCGGGGTTCATCGGTTTAGCCTCTAAGTCAGCCGTCGCCAGGGGGTAGATGTCGGCAATGTTCGGCTGTGATTCGTGCTCGACAGCAAGGCGTAAGTCCTTCTGCGCGGTGGCAAGGTCCTTCTTCTGCAACGCTCCGAACCCAACCGCACCCTCGAAGATCGCGCCGAGTTCATTGTGGAATTTGGTAAAGTCGGCGTCGCTCATTCCCTCCGGCTTGGGCGTATTGGGCAATGCGTCCAAGCCCTTCTGACCATACTGCATGGTGAGATCGACATTCTTAGCGGCATCAGCGCCGCCCTGCGAAGCCATGTTTCGGTAGTAATAAGCGAGCAGCGCCAAGGCACGGATGTTATTAGGATTGGCCTGAAGGACGCGGTTCGCGGTGTCGACGGTCTTCTGGGCATTGCCGCTCTGCTGATAGGCGCCCATCAGCGAAACCAACGCGTCCTCTTTCATTACAGAGTTCGAATAGGTTTGCAGGAAAGCCTCGATGGCCTGGGCTTTGGCCGCGGGGTCCGTCTGCTGAACAGCGTTGACGTACGCGTTGTATTCAGCAGGATCCTTGATTTGCGGCTTTTGAGCAGCCGCGGCCTGAGCTGCCGCCTGCTGAGCCACGGTTCCCGCAATTGCAAAGACCAGCAACATGATCACTAGCGACTTCTTCATTCGATTGGCTCCTTAGAATCTTGGGAACTAATTTCGATACGCTCGCCCAGTCACACTTTGTCTGCCCGGTAGATACGGCTAATACCACTTCTCGAGCTGGGTGATAATGGCATTCTCCCGTCCGCATCCGGTGAAACGCAAGGGCATATCAGCACAAGAGTGCGGAGAGGGGGATTATAAGTAGGTATGCAGCCGAAGGCAAGCAACTTGCGAATCTGCACGTTTCGGGCGCTCGCATGTTGAAGGCCTTCGCCTTAAACCGGAACGTCATGAGGCAGCGGCAGCGCTTGGCTCAAATCCAACGAATCGGAGGAAGTCAACTGTGCCATCCGACTCCAAACTCGCACTCTCGGGCTCGGTGGCGGTCGTCACCGGCGGCGGCCGTGGCATCGGATACGGAGTCGCTACGGCGCTGGCCAAGTTAGGTGCAATTGTTGTCATTACAGGCCGGGACGCCAAGCGTCTCAACGCACGGGCCCGTGATCTGTCAGCTCACGGTTCCGAATGTGAAGGGGTGGTTTGCGATGTAACTGACCTCGAAAGCGTCAAGGGGCTGGGCGCGCAACTAAGCGAGAAGTACGGCCGAGTGCACGTCCTGGTTAACAATGCGGGGGTTGGCGGCCCGGCATCGTTGTTGCACGAATTCGATCCCGACCAGTGGGACCAGATATTCAACACCAATGTGCGCGGTGTGTTCTATATGTTGCGCGCGGTGGTTCCTCTCATGGTCGCCGCAGGCGGAGGACATGTCATCAACATTTCCTCCCTGGCGGGCAAGAATCCTTTGCCACGCGGAGCCGCCTATTCATCCTCGAAGTGGGCCTTGAACGGGCTTACTTATTCTGTCGCGGAGGAGCTGCGATCACACAATATTCGCGTCAGCCTGGTGTGCCCGGGATCGGTGGACACCGAGTTCAGCCCGCATGTTGGCAAGTCTGCTGACCGGATGCTGATTCCAGGAGACGTGGCGCACGTGGTGGCCATGCTGGTGACCCAGCGACCGCAGTCGTTTGTGAGCGAGGTTCTGCTACGCCCCACCCAGAAGCCCTAACCTGTTTTATAATGTTTGGAGGTTAGGGAGATGCCCGTTAATGAACGAGGTGGATCGCATTCTCGATCAGTACGACCGGGCCATGAACGGTGACGCCTGGCATGGCGATCCGGTCTGGAAGATATTGGAAGGAGTCACCGCGGAAGAGGCGGGTGCTCGCATCCATCCGGAGGCCCATACTATCTGGGAACTGGTGGCACACATGACATTTTGGGAAACCGAGGTGTACCGCCGTCTGCACAGGTTGCCGGCGAGGCCGCAGGAGGAACTGAACTTCCCTGCCATGCCGGAGAAGACCACTGAAAACTGGAACGCCACCCTAGCGGAGTTTCGCCGCTCAAACGCGGAATTCCGCGAAGTTCTGTCGCATCTGGATGCTTCGCAACTCGACCAGGCCATGCCGTCAAGACACCAGTCGATATATGTCGAGGTGCACGGTGCGATCCAGCATAGTCTGTATCATGCCGGACAAATTGCGCTTCTAAGGAAGATTTTGGCGCAAAATTAGGGTAGTAACTGGTTTGTAATTCTGTAAAGCGGATGCTAACATCCGGTTTCGTGAGCATTTTCGGAGGAGGCAATCATGGCAGATAACGACGGCAGTGGGATTTTGTGGTTTTTGGCTGGACTCGGCATCGGTGCGGCATTGGGAATTCTGTACGCGCCCAAGACAGGTGAAGAGACTCGTCAGCAGATCCGCGAAGCTGCTGAGCAGAGCCGCGATGTAGTGAAAGACCGCGCACGACAGGCCCGTGAACAAGCAGGGACTTGGGCGGATAAGGGCCGGGATTACCTGAACGCACAGAAAGAGCAAGTCCGTTCGGCCTACGAGGCTGGACGCCAGGCTTATCATGAGGCCACCACGAGCGAAGGCGAAGCAGCACCTACCAAGCTGTAGCCAAACCAAGCCTTCACGTTCGCGCCTTGAGGGCGGGGGCAAATATGGACGAAAAACTAACGATCTTTATCGCCGTCACTGCCGGAGCAGTTGTCCTGCAAATGCTTATCCTGGCGGCAATGTACTTCACGATGGCCAAGCTTAGTACGCACCTGAAGTCGGCTGCCGATGAAGTGAAGACGCACGTTCTCCCGCTTGTGGAGAATGCGAAGGCGCTGCAGAGCGACATCAAGAAGATCGTGGAGACTTCGGCTCCGAAGATCGAGTTGGTCCTGGACAACAGCGCAGCCATTACGACGACCGCGCACGCGGGGCTGGGTCGTGTCGAAAACACTTTGAATGACGTGCTGGATCGCGCTCGCCTGCAGGTTATTCGCGTCGATGAGATGGTGACGCGTGCTATGGACACCGTGGAAGATACAACCGAAAAGGTGGCCCACACGGTAACCTCTCCGGTAAAACACGCCAGTGGAGTTGTGCAGGGCATCTCCGCGGGATTGAGTACTTACTTCGGACAAGGGCGGAAGCGACCGGGTGGACCGGCCGACGAGATGTTTATCTAGTTCGTCACTTCGACAGTGGCAACCTTCCTGGCAAAAGGGCAGCGCTTCAGCGCTGCCCTTTCTATTTTGAGTCGACCGACGCGGTAACCAAGAACGATGAATCGCTGGGACTTTAACAAATCCAGCCGCCGCCAACCACTGCATCCCCGTCATAGAAGACTACGGCCTGGCCGGGCGTGATGGCGCGCTGCGGCGTGTCGAAGGTTACCAGCACCTCGTCATCGCCTGACTTTTCTATGAGCGCAGGCGCGGCTTCGTGGCGATGACGAATCTTGGCTCGGACGGCGATGGGCTCGTGTAGATGCTCGATGGCAATCCAGTTCAGTCGCTTCGCGCGTAATGTGCGCGACAGCAACTTTTCTCCGGCTCCGACCACTACCTGGCGCTTGTCACCCCGAATCTCCAGTACGTAGAGCGGCGATCCAGTAGCGACTCCCAAGCCCTTGCGCTGGCCGACGGTGAAGTTGTGAATGCCGTTGTGGATCCCGAGCACTTCACCCGTGGTTGTGACCAATTCGCCAGAGGTATCAGGAATTCTCTCGCCCTGCTCCTCCAGATAAGCATCGAGGAACTTCTTGTAATCGCCGCCGGGTATGAAGCAAATCTCCTGGGAATCAGGCTTTTCGAAGAGCCGCAGGCCGGTACGTCTGGCTTCCTCGCGAACTTCGGGCTTGTGCATCTCTCCTAATGGAAACAGGGTGCGGCTTAGTTGCTCCTGGGTGAGACCAAACAGGAAGTAAGTCTGATCTTTAGAAAGATCTGCCGGACGCTTCAATACCCAGCGCCCGGCGCGCTCGTCGAATTCGTTGCGAGCATAATGCCCGGTAGCCAGCAGGTCGGCGCCAATCTGACGCGCAGTGATCAGTAACTGGTCGAACTTCAAATGGTTGTTGCATAGGCTGCATGGAATCGGTGTGCGCCCGGAAAGATAGTCCTCGACAAATGGACGAACCACATCGTGCTCAAAGCGCGACTCCTGATTCACGACGTAGTAAGGGATCCCGAGCTTCCCCGCCACGTGGCGAGCGTCGTACACATCGTCTATCGAGCAGCACCGTCCCTGCACCGCCTCGGGCATACCTTCCTGGCCGGCCAGGCGGCGCTGGTTCCAGAGCTGCATAGTGAGCCCGATAATTCTGTAGCCGCGCTCGCAAAGCAAGGCCGCGACGGTCGATGAATCGACGCCGCCTGACATAGCTACGGCAACGGTATGGTTCTGATGGTCCAATGCAAACAATTCCTATTTTCGATTTGCGCGACTCCCGAATCAGGCCGGAGAGTTCATGGCTTTCTTGTACACCGGGCTCAGATCTCGCAGCCGCGCGACAACTTCTGGAACCAACTGAAGTGCAAAGTCGACATCTGCCGCGGTGTTCTGCTTGCCCAGACTGAAACGAATACTCGCCCGAGCGCGGTCGGGCGACAGTCCCATCGCGGTCAATACATGCGACGGCTCGATCGCTCCCGACGAACACGCGGCGCCAGTCGAAACCGAGAGGCCTTTGAGATCGAGGGCGATCACCATGGCCTCACCTTCAAGGCAGTCAAATACGATGTTGGTGGTGTTAGGGACGCGGGGCGCCCCGACACCGTTCACGCTTACTTGGTCTATAGCGTTGACAATGGTGCGTTCCAAACGGTCGCGCAAAGTGGCCATGCGTTCGATACTGCCGTCGACAAATCCCTGGCGCGCGATATCTGCGGCTTTGCCTAACCCGGCGATGCCCGGGAGGTTCTCGGTACCCGCGCGACGCGAACGCTCGTGACGGCCACCGTAGAACAGCGGTTGCAATAGAGTCCCCTTCCGAACGTAGAGCGCTCCTGCTCCCTGCGGCCCGTGCATCTTATGCGCGGTCAGGGTGAGCAGGTCGCAGCGAACCTCTTTCACGTCGATGGGGACCTTGCCCGCCGCTTGCACGGCGTCGGTATGGAAGTACACATCCGCTTCCGCGGCGATCTTCCCAAGCTCGTTGACCGCCTGTATGACGCCGGTTTCGTTGTTCGCGTAGATAATGCTGATCAGCTTGGTATTAGACCGTAACGCGCGCCGGACATCGTCAGGATCCACGAGTGCCCGGCCGTCCACGGGCAGATACGTAACCTCACAGCCGGTTTCCTCTAGTCGCTTACAGGCGTTGAGGATCGCGTGGTGCTCGACCGACGAAGTGATGATATGCTCGCCGGGCTTGACCAGTCCGAACAGGGCGAGGTTGTCGCCCTCGGTGCCTCCACTCGTAAAAACGACCTCGGCTGGGCGGCAATTCAACAACTCGGAAACCTGCTCTCGGGCGCGCTCCACCGCTGCGCGAGCCTGCTGCCCCTGCTGATGAATGGACGACGCGTTGCCGAACTTCTCCAGGAAGTACGGACGCATCGCCTCGAACACCTCCGGGAGGAGAGGGCTGGTGGCGTTGTTGTCCAGGTACACTCTGTGCATCGCTAAGCCTATTTTATCGTGTTAGTTAGATTCAAGGGGAGCATCGCCGGATTCGGAATCGCGAGGCGCGATCTGGGCCCGTGGGGAATGTGAGAAACCCGCGTCTGGCGACGCGGGCGCTTAACCAATCTTACGCAGCTAGCGACTTTCCATTGGAACGTACTTGTTGGGGTAGATCGGCCCTTGATACTCCGCGCGGGGACGAATGAGCCGGTTGTCGCTCAGTTGTTCCATAACGTGTGCGGTCCAACCGGAAACCCGCGAAACGGCGAACACCGGAGTGAACAGGTCGATATCGATACCGAGAGTGTGATACGTCGAAGCAGAGTAGAAATCAACGTTGGCATTGAGTTTGCGCTCAGCGACGACAAATTCCTCGATCTTGCGCGAAATCTGGAACCACTTGGCATTGCCGCTCGAATTACCCAGATCACGCGACATAGTGCGTAGGTGCGTGGCCCGCGGATCTTCGGTGTGATAAACGCGATGCCCGAATCCTGGAATCTTCTTTTTCTGGGCGAGCATTCCTTTTACATAATCCACCGGATCTGCGCCGGAGGAATCGATGGCCTCCAGGATGCGGAACACGGCCTCGTTCGCTCCACCGTGCAGTGGCCCCTTTAGCGCACCAATGGCTGCGGTGATCGCGGAGTGCATGTCGCTGAGTGTGGCGGCGACCACGCGGGCTGCAAATGTGGAAGCATTCAGCTCATGATCGGCGTGCAAGATGAGAGCGATATCCAGTGCCCTCTCGGCGGTCGCACTGGGAACCTCGCCATTCAACTGATACAGAAAGTTGGCGGCATGGGACAGCGTGCGGTCGGGTTCGACCACCGGCTTGCCCTTGCGGATACGGTCATAAGCAGCCACCACGTAGGCAATCTGTGCCGTCAGCCGCATCGCTTTCCGCAGGTTGGCTTCGGCATCGTTGACCTTCTCCTCCTGATCGTAAAACGACAGAGCGGAAACGATTGTGCGGAGCACATCCATGGGAAGCGCATGCTTCGGCGCCTGACGGAGCAGGCTGATAATGGATGCATCGAGCTTACGCTCGCGGGCCAGACTGGCTTTGAACTCCTGAAGTTCCGCGCGCGTCGGCAGATGCCCAAACCACAATAGGTAGCAACACTCTTCGAAATTGGACTGATCGGCGAGTTCGTGAATGTCGATGCCGCGGTAAGCGAGTACTCCCTGATCGCCGTCGATATAGCAGACGCTGGAGTTAACTGCGGTTACGCCTTCCAAACCTTTAGGTGAATGAATGATAGTGGCCATAAGTTCCTCTGGCGGTACTGGCAAACCGCTGGTCTATTTAAGATTAAGGGCCGGTCGCGCGCCTTGGGGCTTGGCAGGGGCACGTACTAGCGCAACCAACTTTTATACTCCCGGGCCCGAAAATCGTCCATGATTCCCATCACAATTCGTTGCTGCGGGTCTTATCTGAAGTTTATAGTTGTGGGTTTGCATACGACTTCTGGATGAATCTGTACTTCACATAAATGCTTGCGGCGTCGCCGCGTTTGGAGCCTTCATGACCAAGAGTCCTGGGATCACCGCCTTATCTCTGACCTTCCTAATGCTATTCAGCGTGGCCCATGCCGACGAGGGGATGTGGCTGTTCAACGCCTTTCCCAAGGACAAGGTGAAAGCCAAGTACGGGTTCGAGCCGTCGCAGGAATGGTTGGACCATGTGCGCCTGTCATCCCCCCGGGCGCCAAACGGATCTTCGTCGTTCGTTTCAGCCGACGGGCTACTGTTCACCAACCACCACATCGCGCAGGGTTGCATCCATGACAATTCCACCGGTGGAAAGGATTACATGAAGGAAGGCTTTTACGCGCCGACCCGAGCGGACGAGCCCAAGTGTCCGGGGATGGATTTTGTCGTGTTGCAAGGCATCGAAGACGTGACCGACAAGGTAAGCGCCGCGGCCAAGGCAGGCATGTCGTCGGCTGAGGCTGGAAAAGCGCAGCGTGAGGTGATGTCGAATCTGGAGAAACAGTGTTCCGTCAACGGGCTGCGATGCGATGTAGTAACCCTTTATTCAGGCGCCATTTACAACCTTTACAAGTACAAGACATACAGCGATATCCGGCTGGTAATGGCGCCGGAGTTCGACATCGCTGCCTTCGGGGGCGATCCCGATAACTTCGAGTATCCACGCTACGATCTCGACATTTCGTTTCTCCGCGCCTATGAGAATGGCAAGCCCGCGAAAATCGACAATTACTTAAAGTGGTCGAAAACTGGCATCAACGACGGTGAACTCGTATTCGTGCCGGGCCATCCGGGCAGGACGGGGCGGCTGCTGACGATGGATCAACTGGAGTTTCTACGCGATTACCAATACCCGATGCTAATGAAGGCGCTCGCCAACCGGGTAGCGATGCTGCAGAAATACGGCGCCAAGTCGGCGGAGAGCGCTCGCCAAGCTGAGGACGACCTGTTGAGCGCGCAAAATTCCGCCAAGGCCTATACCGGCTTCAATGGCGGTCTGCATGACAAAACGCTGATGGACAAGAAGGCCGCCGAAGAAAAAGACCTGCGCAACTATGTCGCCGGCGATCCGAAGCGCCAGCAGGAGTTCGGCGATCCCTGGTCGGAAATTACGAAGGCGGTCATTGTCCAGAAGGAAATCTACAAGCCATTGTTTTATGTTCAAGGCGGGCCAGACAACGACGTAAGCGCCGCCAGCCGCATGGGCGGCTTCCGCGGTTCTCTGGCGGCCTATGCACGCATTCTCGTTCGCGTCGCGGCGGAAAAGCCAAAGCCCAATGGTGAGCGGCTGCGGGGCTATCAGGACTCGGCACTGTCCTCGTTGGAGCAGGACCTGTTCTCGACTGCTCCCGTGTACAAGTCGCTCGAGGAAGTCCAGTTGGGACAAAGTCTCAGCGAGATGCTGCAAGTGCTCGGCGCAGACAATGACGCAGTCAAGGCCGCATTGGCCGGCAAATCGCCGGAGGAGCGTGCGAAGGAAGTCATCTCTGGAACGCAACTGCAAGATGTGGCCTTCCGCAAGAAGCTGTACGAAGGCGGCCAGGCGGCGGTGGACGCAAGTGGTGATCCATTGATCGTCATGATGCGAAGTGTGGATCCCTATGCCCGTGCGGTACGCCAGCGTTACGATGACGAAGTCGACCCGGTGTTGCGCAAGAATGCCGGAAACATCGCGAAAATACGCTTTACTCAGGGGGGACTTAGCGTTCCTCCTGACGCCACGTTCACGCTGCGCCTCAGCTACGGCGCTATTAAAGGCTACGATCTCGACGGGAAACAGGTGCCGTGGTTCACAACCTTGGGCGGAGCCTACGAGCACGCCGCCAAACACGGCAGCAAGCCCCCTTATGAACTACCTCCAAACTGGATTAAGGCGAAGACATCGCTCGATCTGAAGACGCCGTTCAACACAGTTTCCACGCCAGACATTATCGGCGGAAACTCGGGAAGTCCGCTGATCAACAGGGACGCTGAGGTGGTCGGCATTATTTTCGACGGCAACATCGAGTCGCTGCCGTGGAACTTCGTTTACGACGACGTCGTCGGTCGTGCAATTGCGACGGACTCCCGCATCGTGATCGAGTCGCTGCGAAAGGTCTATCACGCGGACGCATTGGCCGACGAGTTGATCGGGACGACGTCGACCGGAAAATCGAAAGCGCTGAAGCCAGCTGCTGCCCAAAGGTAAGAGGGTCTGGGATTCGGGAAGCGCCTGCCCCTTCGTTCCAGGGCGGGTTTTGTGTTTGAATTTGCGAAGGGATGCCCGGCCACAACGTATACTCTTCCCCTGACACGCCCGGTTAGTGCGGGCGAGTTACACTGTTGCGCGAGCTTTTTGCACTTGGATGGCGCTGTCCCGCCAGACTCTACGCCGGATGGAAAGTGAAGTAGCGTCTTCACTATTCGAGACAACGCTGCTATTTGTGTCATGGAGTGACCCGGGGGGTCTGTAATGGGTGGAAAAAATCCAGCACCGGGCGGTCCGGGGATTCCTGCTCGATGGACTCGCGGCGCCAAAGACGCGGTCGGCACGGCGTACGCCGTCTCCAGTCGCGTTTGGTACACCCTGGCCAACGGTGTAATCACCGAGGTCTACTATCCCACCATCGACACGCCTCAGATCCGTGATCTGCAGTACCTGGTAACTGACGGGGAAACCTTCTTCCACGATGAACGCCGCCACATGCAAACGCAGCTCGACTGCCTGGAAACAGAGGCGCTTGGGTTTAGAGTCATCAACACCGATCCCGAGGGACGCTACACCATTGAAAAGCAGATCATTGGCGACCCCCACCTAAGTTGTCTGCTGGTCCAAACCCGATTCAATGTTGCTCCAGAGTGGCAGGGCAGGCTCCATCTCTACGTGCTTTGCGCTCCCCATCTGCAGATTGGCGGAATGCATAACAATGGTGAAGTGGTCGAAGCCCGGGGTCGCCGCTTCCTAATGGCCTACCGCGACGACGTGTATCTGACGATTGCCGCCGGACTCCCGTTTTCGCGGCTCTCGTGCGGATACGTCGGCGTAAACGACGGTTGGACTGACCTCTCGCACAATTTCCACATGGATTGGACCTACGATTCGGCGCTTGACGGCAATATTGCCCTGACGGGGGAGATTGATCTTACGCGGGGGACTGAATTTACTCTCGCTCTGGGATTCGGACAAACCAAGCACAATGCCGCTGCCATGGTTTTCCAATCGCTGAGTGTCCCATTCGAAACCAGTCTGCAAAACTTCAAGAGCCAGTGGGAGCGTACCAGCAAACGTTTTGCGTTGCTCGACAAGATCGCTGAACACGACTCCACTCTATTCGAGCGCAGTGTGAATCTCCTGCTCAGCCACGA
This sequence comes from uncultured Acidobacteriaceae bacterium, assembly GCA_963834815.1. GTDB lineage: Bacteria > Acidobacteriota > Terriglobia > Terriglobales > Acidobacteriaceae > DASRAA01. The sequence continues at coordinate 128,485 of CAWIDA010000003.1, forward strand.
AGACAAGCTCTATCCGGGCGCGATGATTGCCAGTCTCAGCATTCCATGGGGCGAAGATAAAGGCGACGATGACCTGGGTGGCTATCACCTGGTATGGACGCGCGACATGGTGCAGGGAGCAACTGCCCTGATGGCGGTGGGAGACACTACCACTCCGCTTCGGGCTCTTGTGTACCTGGCGATTACGCAGCGTGAAGACGGTGGCTTCTATCAAAATTTCTGGATCGACGGCAAACCGTACTGGACGGGCATCCAGCTCGATGAGGTTTCTTTTCCTATCCTGCTCGCCTGGCGGCTTTGGAAGGCCAATGGATTGGGACGGTTCGACCCCTATTACACCGTCCAACGAGCTTGCGGTTATTTAATTCGCGAAGGCCCGGCCACGGCGCAAGACCGCTGGGAGGAGGCGGGCGGTTACTCGCCTTCCACGCTCGCTTCAAATATTGCGGGGCTTATCTGTGCCGCTGAATTGATGGAATCCCGCGGCGACAAGCACACAGCGGAGTTTGTTCGCACCTACGCGGACTTTCTGGAGTCACACGTCGAAAAGTGGACGGTTACGAATCGGGGCGCGCTGGTTCCGGGGATTACGCGGCACTATATTCGCATCAACCCCGCGGTGAGCTCGCACGGGGCGTGCGGCGATGAGGATCCGGATGATGGAATCCTGGGCCTTGCCAACCAGCGCCCGGGTGATCAGTACTTGTATCCGGCGAAAGACATCGTGGATGCCGGGTTCCTGGAGCTCGTGCGGTTTGGAATCCGCAAGCCCGGCGATCCGCTGATTGAGCAATCGCTACAGGTCGTCGACGCGGTTCTAAAGGTGGAGACCCCCTACGGCCCGTGTTGGAAGCGCTACAACCATGATGGGTACGGCCAACGTGACGACGGCGGCTCCTTCCTTGGCTGGGGCGTAGGGCGGCCGTGGCCGCTGCTCACTCTGGAGCGCGCCTCCTACGAACTGTCAGCCGGTCGCGATGTCGGTCCTTACCTCAAAGCCATGAAAAACTTCTCTACCGGCATCGGATTAATCCCCGAGCAGATCTGGGACGCGCCCGACCTTCCGGACGCTTTCATGTTCTTTGGCAAAGCCACCGGGTCGGCGGATCCGCTGATGTGGGCCCATGCCGACTATGTCAAGTTGTTGCGCTCCGTCGCGGACGGGAAGATTTTCGACCTGGTCGACCCCGTGGCCGAACGTTATCGCAACGATAAGCCCCGTCCGGTCATCGAAGTATGGAAGATGAATCGTCAGGTGACGTGTGTGCCGGCTGGAGGTTTGTTACGGATACAAGCTTCGTCGCCTTTCGCACTGCATTGGAGCGATGACGAATGGGCCACAGAGCGCGACACCGCGTCCACACCAACTTCCCTGGGTGTGGAATACGTGGACATCTCAGTTGCACGGTCGCAGACTGCTCCCATACGCTTCACTTTTTATTGGCCCCAGCAATCGCAATGGCAAGACACCGATTTTCGGGTCGAAATCACAACCTAAGTAGCGAACTCCAAGAGAGAAAGGTAGCCGCCTGTGAGTAGCCAAGCCGAAGTTTCCGCCCAGGAGAACCCGCCAGTAACCGCCGCCGAGGCGCAGCAGCGACTCGAACAACTCTGCATCAACACGGTTCGCACGCTTTCGATGGATGCCGTGCAAAAGGCTAACAGCGGCCATCCCGGAACGCCGATGGCACTCGCGCCACTTGCTTTTGTCCTCTGGGACCGCTTCCTGCGCTACAACCCCCGAGATCCCCATTGGGCCGGCCGCGACCGCTTCATCTTGTCCAATGGTCATGCCTCCATGCTGCTGTACTCCATGCTGTATCTCACCGGCTATGACATGACGCTGGACGATCTGAAGAGCTTCCGGCAATGGGGGTCGAAGACGCCCGGACATCCAGAATACGGCCTCACGGCCGGGGTTGAGACCACGACGGGTCCTCTCGGCCAGGGTGTCAGCAACTCGGTGGGGATGGCGATCGCGCAGCGTTGGCTGGCGACGCGCTTTAACCTGGAAGGTCACAATGTGTTTGACTATCGCATTTACTCGGTTTGCGGCGATGGAGACATGATGGAGGGCATTTCCAACGAGGCTGCCTCCATTGCGGGGCACCTTGGACTATCGAACCTCATTTGGTTTTACGACAGCAACCACATAACGATCGAAGGCAACACATCTCTGGCTTTTTCCGACGACGTGGGTACCCGCTTCATGGGTTGGCATTGGAATGTCCAGCACGTGAGTGATGTGAACGATCTCGCGGCACTTGACTGGGCGATCCGCGAGGCGCAGAAAGAAACCCAGCGGCCATCACTCATCATCGTGAACAGCCATATCGGCTATGGGGCTCCCCATAAACAGGACACCGCAGAGGCCCACGGTGAACCGCTAGGCGTTGAGGAAATCCGCCTCGCTAAGCTTTTTTACGGGTGGCCGCCAGATGCGCAATTCCTGGTTCCCGACGAAGCGAAGACGTACATGGGGAAAGCTGTCGGGCGTGGTGCTGCATGGGAAAGCGATTGGGATACCAAGTACAAGGCATGGGCACAGTCGTTCCCTGCCCTCGCCAAGGAATGGGAATTGATGGCGCAACGCGACCTACCGACGGGATGGGACAAGGACATTCCAACATTTCCGGCGGACGCCAAAGGAATCGCCACCCGCGAATCTAACAACAAGGTGCTGAACTCGGTCGCGAAGAATGTACCCTGGTTGATCGGCGGCGCGGCCGATCTGGCGCCTTCAACCAAGACTCTGATTAAGGACGCTGACAGCTTTGAGCGCGGCGATTACGAGGGCAGGAACTTTCACTTCGGCATCCGCGAGCACTCAATGGGCGCGATCGTGAACGGCATGTCGCTGTCGCTGGTGCGTCCCTACGGAGCTACCTTCTTCATTTTCACTGACTACATGCGGCCACCGATTCGCCTGGCGGCGCTGATGGACATTCCGGTGATCTTCATCTACACCCACGATTCCATAGGACTAGGCGAAGATGGACCCACGCACCAACCAATCGAGCAATTGATGTCGTTGCGGGCGATGCCGCGCCTGATGGTCTTCCGGCCGGCAGACGCCAACGAGGTTTCCGAAACCTGGCGTTACATCATGCAACTGCAGCACGAACCTGTCCTGCTAGCCCTTAGCCGCCAGGCACTGCCAACTGTTGACCGCACGAAGTACGCCTCCGCGGCCGGCGTCGCTAAGGGAGCTTATGTGCTGGCGGATTCCGGCAGCGCGCCCGATGTCATCCTGATGGGTACTGGGTCAGAGGTGCAGCTCTGCCTTGGCGCCTACGAGAAGCTGGTGACGGACGGCGTGAAGGCTCGCGTCGTTTCGATGCCTTGTTGGGAGCTCTTTGAGAAGCAGACCCCCGAGTATCGGGCCGAAGTGCTGCCCCCAGCCGTGAAGGCTCGCGTGGCTGTGGAAGCAGGAGCCACCCTGGGATGGGAACGCTACGTAGGTGATGCAGGCGAAATCGTGGGGCGTGACGATTTTGGGGCGTCAGCTCCGATCAAGGATTTGATGTTTCACTTCGGCTTCACCGTGGACAATGTGCTGGCCAAGGCGCGGCTGACAATCAGCAACGCGAACGGTCAAGCCTAGGATTCCATGGTCACCTTGCGTCGACCGACGCAGGCAAAATAGGAGTCAGTTGTGCCAGCGACGACGGGGGTCAGGACAGCCCAATTTGGCGTGATTGGCCTTGGCGTGATGGGCGCTAACCTCGCCCTGAATGTCGAGGAACATGGACACACTGTCGCGGTATGGAATCTGGAAACCGATTGGGTTGATAGTCTTCTCCACAAAAACCCCGGACGGCAACTGGTTGGCGCAAGAACACTCCAGGAATTCTGCCGGGCGCTGGAACGACCTCGCCGTATCCTGATGATGATCAAGGCGGGCGATCCCGTCGATCAGACGCTGCAGAGAATATCGCCATATCTCTCGCCGGGCGATATCGTCATCGACGGCGGAAACTCCTTTTTCAAGGACACGGTTCGCCGCGAAGCCAATGCGCGCCAAACCATGGTCAATTTCTTCGGGATGGGCGTCTCTGGGGGAGAAGAGGGCGCCCGCCACGGCCCCTCGCTCATGCCGGGAGGCTCGCGCGAGGCCTACCTCCGTGTTGCTCCCATTCTCCAAACTATTGCCGCCAAGACCGACTCCGGCCCATGCGTCACATATGTAGGTCCGGATGGGGCCGGTCATTTCGTAAAGATGGTGCACAACGGCATCGAGTATGGCGACATGCAGCTTATCGCCGAAGCCTATGAAATGCTGAGCAAGGCGCTCCACTTGAGCGGGCAGCAACTGGCAGAGATCTTCGCCGAGTGGAATCGCGGGCCCCTCGAGTCGTACCTCATTGAAATCACGGCGCGGATATTCAGCGTTACCGACCCTGAGACCGGCAGTCCGCTGGTCGACATGATCCTCGACAAAGCCGGCCAGAAGGGCACCGGGAAGTGGACGGCCCAAGTGGCGCTCGATCTTGATGTACCTATTCCAACCATCGCTGCAGCAATTGACGCACGCGCAATCTCCAGCATGAAAGAGGAGCGCGTCATCGCCAGCCGCCTCATTAAGGCTTCGTCAGCGGCTCCGTATGCGGGAGACAAACAGGAACTGATTCGGGCTGTGCACGACGCCCTGTACGCGTCCAAAATCTGTTCTTACGCCCAAGGCATGAGCCTGATCCGTGCCGGTTCGGAAGAATGGGAATGGGACATCAACCTGCGTGAACTGGCGCGCGTTTGGAAGGGCGGTTGCATCATCCGGGCGCGTTTCCTGGACTCGATTATGCGCGCTTTCGATCGCCATCCCGACCTCCCCAACTTGATGCTCGACTCCGAGTTCATGTCATGGATCGAGAGGTCGGAACAATCCTGGCGTCGGCTCATCGCAACCGCCATACACATGGGAATTCCGGTTCCCGCGCTTAGCGCCTCATTATCGTACTTCGATAGTTACCGAAGCGCACGGTTGCCGCAAAACCTGACCCAGGCGCAACGTGACTATTTCGGGGCGCACAGTTATCAACGTGCCGATCGCCCGACCGCCGGCTACGTGCATACGGATTGGGCCGGTCTCTCCGCCAAAACTCCACGCGCAAACGGAGGCAAGAAGTGAGTACAGCCGTACAGCCTGAGCCTTTCAAAATTACTCAATCCACACTGCCCAAGGCCGGATCATGCCTGTTGGTTATCTTCGGTGGAACCGGAGACCTGACGCGCCGCAAGCTCATCCCCGCCCTGTACGACTTGGCGTGCATTGGCTGCACCAATCCCAACTTTGATGTATTGGGGGTGGGGCGCACGCAACTGACGGATGAACAGTTCAGAGAGCGGTTGCACGAAGGTGCGGCGCAGTCAAGAGACGCGCGCAACTATAGCGAGAACGGCTGGTCTGACTTCGCGAAGCGCCTGCATTATCTGGTCGGAGATGCCAACCGCGCCGATTTCTATGCTCAGCTGAAGGCGAAGATCGAGGAGATGCAAAGGAACGGAGCCAGCAAGAACGTGCTGTTCTATGTGTCTACTCCCGCGTCGCTGGCTCCGCCAGTGGTGGAGGGGCTCGGCCAGTCGGGGCTGGCGCGCAACGGTGACGGCTGGACCCGCATCGTCCTCGAGAAGCCGTTTGGTCACGACCTGCAAAGTGCTCAGGAGTTGAACGCGATCGTTTCGCGGGTCTTCGACGAGAGCTCCGTCTATCGCATCGACCACTACCTGGGCAAGGAGACAGTGCAGAACATCATGGTGTTCCGCTTCGGCAACTCCATGTTCGAGCCCATTTGGAACCGGAATTACATCGACTACATCGAGATCACGGCAGCCGAGACCCTGGGAGTCGAGAACCGCGCTGCATTTTACGAAGAAACTGGCGCCTTGCGCGATATGGTAGCCAACCATCTCTTGCAGTTGCTGACACTCACTGCCATGGAACCACCCGTTGCGTTCGACGCTGACTCGGTGCGCGAATTGAAGGTGCAGGTCTTACGGGCTATTCGCCCCATGTCGGTGGAGGAGGTGACGAAGCGCACCATTCGCGGCCAGTACGGGCCCGGCAAGATCAATGGCGAGGAAGTTCCCGGATATCGCCAGGAGCCCGGGGTAAATCCCAAATCGAAAACAGAGACCTACGTAGCCGTGGAGTTCCACGTAGACAACTGGCGATGGGCAGGAGTTCCCTTCTACGTGCGTGCCGGCAAACGGCTGGCGAATCAGCTTACGGAGATCGCGGTGCACTTCAAGCGCACACCGCAGGCCCTGTTTGCGCGCAATCCTGGAGACGTGCACCACAACGTCATCACTATGCGCATCCAACCGAATGAGGGTATCGCATTGAATTTTGAAGCCAAGACGCCTGGTTCACATATGCGTGCCAGCCGGGTCAACATGGATTTCTCATACCGCGACACCTTTGGAACCGCGACACCGGTTGCCTACGAAACGCTGCTGCTTGATGCCATGCGCGGTGACGCAACTCTGTTTACCCGCCGCGACGAAGTTGAAGCCGAGTGGCGAATCATTACTCCGATTGAGGACGCGTGGTCGCAGCTTCCGATCCCAAAGTTTCCCAATTACGCGGCTGGCAGCGAAGGGCCTGAGAATGCCGACTCTCTCATCACCCATGACCGGCATCGCTGGCGTTCGTTGCAGCGTGAGAACGGCTGGAACCTCTGATGACCGAATTCAAACCAGAGAAACGCGTAGCTCTTGTTCTGTCGGACATCGATGGCACACTGCTTGACAATAACAAGCAACTCACACCTGGGGCGCCGGGAGCCGTGCAGCGGCTATACCGCGCTGGGATACGCTTTACCCTTGCCAGCGCGCGGCCACCGCAACTGACTCGCGAACTGGTTCGCGAACTGCATGTATGTGAGCCGATTGCCTGCTTCAACGGTGCGCTGTTTGTAAGCCCAGACGGGACTGTGCTTCACCAGTTGCCCATGTCGGCCTCAGACGCGCAAACGGTGGCGAACCACATTTTTCAAGACGGCTTTGACTTGTGGGTATGGACAGACACACGGTGGTACGTCAGTAATCCCACAGGCGTACACGTGGCGCACCATGAAGGACTCATGGGCTCCAAGGCTACCCTGCTGCCAACCCATGACATGTCTGGATTTCATGTGCTCAAACTGGTGGGCGTGAGCGACGACCATGACGCACTAGCCAAAGCCGAAAAGGAACTGGCAAGTCTGAGCGGTACCTCGATTTCGGCAACCCGCTCCAGTCCGTACTATCTCGACGTGACCGACGTAAAGGCGAACAAGGGGGCGGTGGCCCTCACCCTTTCGGAAATGTTGCACATCCCCACCGACCAGATCGCTACGATCGGTGACATGAATACTGACGCGCTCATGTTCCGCCAGACGGGCGTCAGCATCGCAATGGGCAACGCTCTTGACGACGTCAAAGCTCAGGCGAAGTACGTGACGAAGAGCAATGAGGAAGACGGATTTGCCTGCGCTATGGATCACTTTGTGCTCGGACTCGCACAAGAACGCATGGCCGCCGACTGAATAATGGTCATCCTTCTCATGGGAGTGACCGGATCGGGCAAGACTACGATTGGCCGCGCTTTGGCGGATTCGCTGCAGTGGCAATTCGTGGACGCCGATGACTTTCATCCACAGACAAACGTGGCAAAAATGCAGGCCGGCATTCCGCTCGACGACGCCGACCGCGCGCCATGGCTGGCGGCCCTCCACGAGGCAATTGCTGAGTGGCTTCACGCTGGTACCAGCGTAGTGCTGGCGTGTTCCGCGTTGAAGCAGTCTTACCGGGAACAATTGCTCATCAGCTCCGAGGTCAGGCTTGCCTATTTGCGTGGGAGCCCCGAGTTAATAGCCCAAAGGCTCTCCGAACGCCATGGCCATTACATGAACCCTCATCTGTTGGCCAGTCAGTTTGCCACGCTGGAGGAACCTCAGGACGCCCTAACTGTGGAGGTGATTTCCAGCGTATCCGATTGCGTCCTCCGAATCCGTTCGGCACTAGGCGTCTAGCCTTACCCTTCACAAGGCTTATCCCCGCGGGCGGACGCATACGGGATAAAAAAACCGAAACTAATCCGGTGGCGTAGCCTTGTGGCGGTTCGGAACGATAAAATTTTATGGGTATCATTAATGCCGCTCCGCCCTCATAAGTTGCTTTTGGGATTCGTTGCCGCGATCCTTGTAGTCGTTGGAATCGGGTTTTGGGCGCTAGTCTCGGTTCCTGCGCCGCTCGAGCGGTGGTTGCAGGCCAAGGTACTACTTGCTCTGCAGCAGCACTATCAGCGCGACGTCCAGTTGCAAAACTTGCATGTCAGCGTAGTACCCGTCTTTCGCGTGACCGCCGATAAGTTTGTCCTGCCTAATCGCGACGGCCAAGATCTTCCGCCTTTCGTCACTGTCGAACACCTCACGGCCCAGGCCTTGCCGTTTGAGTTGCTGAGCCGGCCCGTGCATTTGTCCTGGGTGAAACTCGACGGACTGGTGATTAACGTTCCTCCAAAACGTGACAAGCCGCCCGGGGAACTGACCCGGCCAGGGCACCATACCCGGCTTGCGAACTTCGTGATCGACACGGTAGATGCCAACGGAACGCAACTCTACGTTTTGCCCAAACAAGCGGGGCGTGAACCGATGGAATGGGAGTTGCGAGCCTTGACTCTACGCAGTGCCGGCATCGGTCAGGCGATGCACTTCAAGGCAGAGCTTACAAATCCCAAGCCGCCGGGAATTATCCACACTACTGGGAAGTTCGGACCGTGGAATTTCGACGAACCGTCTGAGACGGCGGTTGCAGGCCGTTATGTTTTTGAGCACGCTGATCTCTCGATCTTTAACGGCATATCGGGAATCCTGTCGTCCGTCGGCGAATTCACCGGGGCGCTGAATAACATCGTTGTCGACGGCACCACCGACACTCCCGACTTCAAGCTGGACAGCGGCTCTCAGCCCGTGCATCTGACTACCCAGTTCCATGCCATAGTTGACGGAACTAACGGCGACACGTACCTGCAGCCGGTTAAGGCGCACTTTCTGGACTCCGACGTCGTGGCAAAAGGAGAGGTCGCGGGACATCCTGGTGAGAAGGGCAAAACCATCGTGCTCGATGTCGACATTCAGGACTCAAAAGTTCAGGATCTTCTGAACTTGGCAGTCGCATCGCCTAAGCCGATGCTGACGGGAGGAGTCCTGACGCATGCCAAGCTGGTCATTCCGCCGGGTCATCAAACCGTGTTGGAAAAAATGCGGCTGTCAGGAAACTTTCGCATCGACGAAGCCTTTTTCACCAGCGAGAAGGTCAATGACGCGATCGATGGGCTCAGCAGGAGGGCTCAAGGCAAGCCTGATGATCAGAGCATCCATGATGTACGAGCACGCCTTAGGGGCACTTTCAATTTGGGGGACACCACCATTGACTTCAGCAATCTGGAGTTTGAAGTGCCTGGAGCTGTCGCGCAAGTGAAGGGTTCTTACGGATTGGTCAGCAATAAGATCGACTTCAACGGGGACGTGCGCCTGCAAGCTCATGTGTCCAACACAATGTCGGGAGCGAAACGAGTGCTCCTTAAGCCCATAGACCCACTTTTTGCCAAACACAATGCTGGTACGTATTTGCCCGTAAACGTAACCGGTGAAAGGGAGCATCCACAAGTTAAGCTCGACTTGAAACGAGTTTTTTGAGCGGCGAGGTAGCAATTTCGCGGGTGGCGATCTGCGGTTCGAGTTCCGCTCTCTTCGTCCCTGCCTCTAACACTCCTAGTGAGTTGATGTGACGTCTTGAGCACGGCCCTTCCACTCTCCACCCCGTCCAGACCAGTACATAAAGGCGGAATGTAGTGTCGCCAGCATATAGAAGCATGCAGCGAACGGCAGAGTCACAGCCCACACGGTGTTGAGGCCGTAGAACCGCACCATCGGCAGATAGGCCACCGTCATCAGCATCCAGCTGGCTGCTCCCACAATAGCCAGCCTCTTGTCGCCGCTCACGAGCAGCGCGAGCGGCAACAGGTAGGTGATCGTCAGGCCTGCCAAAGCGCCCAGCAGTAGCCAAAACGAGTGCTGCAGTTGATTAAACGCTGTCCGCGCAATCATTCGCTCGATTTCTCCCAGGGACTCATAGTCGCGGATACTGCACGTATCAGGCGTCAATCCCAGCCACACTCTTCCGCCGGATCCTTTAACCGCCCGCGCCAGAGCACAGTCGTCGATGATCTCATTCCGGATAGCCGCAATGCCTCCCGCTCGTTCCAACGCCTGTGGCCGAATCAACATGCAGCCTCCGGCTGCCCCCGCCGCCTGGTGGCGAAGGTTACGAATCCATTCCGGGGGATACAGCTGAAAAAAGAAAAAGACAAATGCCGGAATCAGAAAGCGCTCTGCCAGACTGCGACAGTGTAACTTGACCATGAACGATGCCAGATCGAAATTCCCTGCTTCAGCGATGGCTGCAAGGGTCGAGATATTCGTTGGAGAGTGCCAAATGTCTGCATCCGTCAGCAGTAGGTATTGGGGGTTGATCCGCAAAGCCTGCTGGATCCCCTGCTCCATCGCCCAGAGTTTCCCTGTCCAACCTGCGGGCAGTGCACTCCCAGTAATGACACTCACAGCTTCGGAGCGGCCACTACTCTGGGCCGCCTGATTGACGGCCGCAGCAGTGCCGTCCGAACTGTGATCATCGACAACAAGAATATGGATCGAATCGGCGTACTTCTGCTCCAGCAGCGACCGGACAGCTGGACCGATGACCTCGGCCTCATCCCGCGCAGGAATGACAACAGCAACCGTGCCATCAACTGCTCTGAGCGGCGGGTTATCAGACTGCAGGCTGGCTACCCTCCAGAAATTTCCATGGGCCGTGAGCAGGTAAATCCAGATGACAAGACAAAAGATTCCGCCAGTGAGCACAAAGGCATGCATCTCTCCCCAGTTTATCCGGTGGGCGGCCTTGGCATGACCGGACTGGCTTTCAACGGCAGCCTTCGACTCAAGCCGAGTACATCGCGAGCCAGTCCTACTACCAAGCAGGTTCCCAAAATGGCGCTGTTCCTTTGCCCCTGCAAACTGCTACACTCTCCCGCGTTCCCTATGTCACTGTCCACCTCCGCTCTTCGCACCGGACTCTATGACGACCCTGAGGGCAAGTTTGTTCACAATGTGGTACTCGACTCCTGCCGGAAGCACGGCGACAAGGTCGCAATCGTTGACACTTCTTGCACGCCGTCTCGCCGAATCAGCTATGCGGAATATGGAGACTTGGTCGAACGCACCGCTCACGGGCTAGTTGCCGCAGGCATTCGGCCGGGGGACATGGTTGGTATCTATCTTCCCAATTGCTGGGAGTTCGGCGTCGCGTTTCATGCGGCCATGGCGGCGGGTGCCGTTCCAACGACGATGAACCCAACCTACCGCGACCGCGAAGTGCATCACCAGATGGAGACCTCGGGAGCGGTCGCCCTGATCAGCGACGGGCCGCTGCTGGAAGGCATCGACCTGTCAGGTCTACCCGCGTTGCGAAGGGTATTTACGGTCCGGAACGCCGGACCAGGCGGAACCGAGGCGTTCAGCAGTCTCTTCTCCTCATCCCCGGCCTCGGGACTACCGGAGCCGCAGCACGACCCACGAATAACGATCGCGACGCTGCCCTTCTCCAGTGGCACCACTGGTTTGCCCAAGGGTGTGATGCTATCGCACCACAACATCGTCGCCAACGTTTACCAGACGCTGACATCGGGCGAAACAGGATGCATCGGCCAAAGCGATGTGGTCCTGTGCTTCCTTCCCATGTACCACATTTATGGACTCACGGTAGGGCTCAATCTGGCGTTGATTCGCGGCTGTACTATCGTCTTCATGCCCCGTTTCGAGTGCGAGGCCTCGTTACGGACTATCGTCGACGAGGGCGTGACGGTGACGCTGTGTGTCCCGCCTGCGCTATTGGCATACTGCCACGCCTTCGAACAGGGAAAGTTTCCCCGGGAGCACCAGATGCGATGGGTGAAGTCCGGGGCGGCTCCCCTCGCTCCTGAACTGGCCCGCCGCTTTATGGACTGCACGGGTATTCCCATCCGCCAGGGATATGGAATGACCGAGGCCTCGCCAGTCACGCACATGGGTTTCCTCGATCCCGAGCTTTATCGTGCGGATTCTATCGGCGGTCCGGTCGCGCAAACCGACTGCCGTGTGCTGGACGAAAACGGTAACGACGCCCCGCAGGGCGAACTCGGTGAGTTGGTCATGCGTGGGCCGCAGTTCATGCTGGGATATTGGAAGTCTCCCGACGCTACCGCCGCCGTAATGCGCGATGGGTGGTACTGGTCGGGCGATGTCGTGCGGGTCGATGAACTGGGCCGATACTTCGTCGTCGACCGCCGCAAAGAGATGATGAAGTACAAGGGATTCTCGATCGCTCCCGCCGAAGTCGAAGGCGTCCTGCTCGAGCATCCTGCGGTGCGCGACTGCGGGGTAGTCTCAAGGGTGGACGATGCGGGCGAGGAAATTCCCTGTGCCTTTGTGGTCCTGCGCGAGGGCCACCTGGAAACTGAACAGACCTCCGCCACCCTTCGTGAGTTTGTTGGCGAAAGACTGACTCACTACAAGATGCCGCGTGAGTTGCGTTTTGTACAGAGCATCCCTCGGACGGCCTCAGGCAAAATTCTGCGGCGCGATCTGCGAACCATGTTCTGACCCGCGGAAACTAGCGGCGGTTGTCAGTTTGCGGTTCAGGATGGATCAAGACGCGAAATAAATCCGGAACTTCCTGCCGGAACTTACTCTCCATGTCCGTCTGGATCTCGTGAACCCGAGCCAAGGCAAGATCGTCTTTCATCGTACAGTGCAGAGATAAGTATAGGTGTCCTGACACTCGCTTAAACATTATGTCGTGGGTGTCGACAACTTCGGGAAAGGCTCGCGTAACCGACTGGATCCGACGTTCGAAGCCGGACGCTTGTAGCAACCCGTCGCCAGTTTCGATCGTCGCCGGTTCGCTCTCGATGTGCGTCAGAATACTGGATATCTCAGACATATCGTCGCGCATCTCACTTTCCAGCCGCGTCACCCGGTCGTGTGCTTCTTTCAGGACCATGCGTTCGTCCAGTTCCACATGTTGCTCCACGTGCAAACGCCCACTGATATCCTGAACGCTAATGTCATGGACGTTGAGATTATTGCGAGTCGCCACCGCGCGGATGCGATCAAACAGGCTCTCTTCAAGGCTCGCGCGGGCAACGGCATTCACCACCACATCGGCGTCAGGCAAAAGCTCTCGAACCCGTAAGGCGACTTCATTGGCAACCTGTTCAGACTTCTGGAAGGTGACGGTCCGTGACATGGCGACGGAGATGTCAGCGAAATACTTGCTACCTCCCCGGCGTATGCGCACCCGCTCGATCTCCAGCACCCCGTGTACGCGCGAAACTTGAGCGATGATTCTGGACCGCACTCCCGCCGGCGCCCCGTCAAGAAGAGCGTCGATGGTTTGCCGAGCTAATCGCCAACTGACGTACACCACGATGCACGCCACCACCAAGGCGGCGATGGGATCGGCCTTCATCAGCAACGGAACCGAATAGGTGCGACCCGCCATCACCAGAATCAAACCAAGGATGACGACCGCGCTGGACCAGATGTCAGTACTGAAGTGAAGCGCATCGGCAAGTAATGCCTGACTGTCGTGTCGCTCTGCTACTCGCTTGAGCTTGCGCGAGCGCCAGAAATCGACAGCGATCGAGATGCCCATCACAAAAAAGGCCCACACGCTGGGCTCGATCTCGACGGAGTGAAAGAAAAGCCTCTTGGTGGCTTCATAGACGATCCAGATACAGGTCAACAGTAGCAGGCCAGTTTCGATGAATGCCGAGAAATTCTCGACTTTTCCGTGACCATACTGATGGTCGGCGTCGGCGGGTTTGTCGGAGACACGAACCGACAAATAGGTGACTGCGGCAGCGACCAGATCCAGACCTGAGTGCGCGGCCTCCGACAGGATTCCCAAGCTCCCAGTTGAGATCCCCACTACGACCTTCAAGCTCGTAATGGCTATGGCGGCATAGATGGAATTGAGCGCAACCGCTTTCTTCTCCGATTTCCGCTCGCCGATGTTGTAAGCCTCAGGCATTGTCGCTTCGATCATCCACTTCACACCACCGTCGGGCCGGGTCAGGCATAGCACCCTATGATACGATTTTCTGTAATTGCTACGCCGCCTCAGGCGACTCCCGGAGGAATACCCTTAATGCAACGCCAGATATTAGCGGTTCTTGCGGTCGTGTGTGTTCATGTCTGTATTGGAAGTGCCCAAACGCCAAGTCCGGGAGCCACTCCAGTCCCACCAATGCATGGCGAGAAGAGAAAGGCCTCAATCGCAGCGGCCCTGGCCAACGCGGGGGCTAATCCGAGTGCAGTCGGTCTGGATCAGCCGGTAATTACCTTGAAGGGAGCTTGCGAACCGGTCGGGGGCACTCCTCCTTCGAAGGACTGCGTCAGTGTAATTACTCGCGCGCAGTTTGAGAAACTGGCGAATGCCCTGCAGCCCGACATGCCTGCCACAGTGAAACGCCAGATGGCGACAAACTACGCCAGACTGCTTGTGTTTGCCGATGCGGCACGAGCCCTACATCTTGAAAACAGTCCCGATGTGCAACAAATTATGCAGTTCGTGACCAACCAGGTGTTGACGGAAGGGTTGAAACGCCATTACACGGAAGAGTTTTCCCACCCCAGCGACCAGCAGATTCAAGCCTACTATGACCAGAATAGCGCCAAATATCTCGAGGCTACTTTGGAGCGCATCATCATTCCTCACGCTCCAGGAGCTGAGGACAAGCCAAAGGCAAGCGAAGCGGAGGAGGCTGCGGCGGCCGAGAAGATTCGGCAGCGCTGGATTGCTGGCGAAGATCCAGTGAAACTACAGAAAGATGCTTTCGAGGCGGCCGGCATACAAAACGGCTCTACGCCCGACGTCAATATGGGATCCAAACGCCCGGGCAGTCTGCCGGTTAATCAGGAGTCGGTCTTCCAACTGAAAGCAGGCGAGTTTTCGCAGGCCTACAGCGACCCGACAGCGGTGTACATCTACAAGGTCGTGGCCGTCCGTAACATACCGTTAGGTGAAGTCAAAGAGTCGATCACCAAGACCCTGCAACAAGAGCAATTGCAGCAGAAACTCGAGCAGATCGGAAAATCGGCAACTCCGGAGTTGAATGACGAGTATTTTGGACCGCCGCCCAGCGCCAGCGCTCCGACGCTGCCAGGCCACCCGACACCGGGAGTCCCGCCGCCATCCGGAAACCCGCCGAAGTAATCGATGAGCCAGCCGCCGCCCACAGTGTTGCTGACGGGAATCGCCGGAGCCTTGGGGATCAGGCTTCTGCCGATGTTGTCAGGGTTCCGGGTGGTTGGCGTGGACTTGTGTCCACCTGACGGGCCACAACCAGCCGAATTTCATCCGATGAACCTCGGACATGAATCATCGTGCCGCGAACTCACGCAACTACTCCGGCAAACCGGGGCGCGCTCGGTGGTTCATCTTGCCTTCGTCACGGATCCGCCGCGCGGAGGAATGCTGGAAGTTGACCGTATGTGGCAGTTCAATGTTGCCGGGACGGCGCGGGTGATGGAGGCCATCAGTGTCGTCAATCGCACCGGCGGACATGTGCGCCAGTTCATTTTTCCCAGCAGCGTTTATGCCTATGGGCCGGAAACACCAGGGGCCGTCAAAGAAGACTTCCCTCTCAAGGCCCACACACTTCTCCAGGCAGTTCATCAGCGTGAGAGTGATGAAGTCGTGCGTTATCGCGCCGAGAGTCTGGGCGATTGTCGCACCTACATCATCAGACCCCACATCGTAACCGGCACAAACACCGAGCAATACGTGCTGGGAGCGCTCAGGGGAACTCCGTTGGGCGGCAGCCGGCGAGCCGCGCGCATGCGGGCCGAAGGCAAGCGTTTGCCCATGATGTTGCCACGCGGCAAGAAATACCCCGAAAACCAGTTACAGTTCGTGCATGTCGACGATGTAACCCGCCTGCTGCTGTATCTTCTCCACCGTCCGCATAGCGATTCGCCGGTAACCGTCCTCAATGTCGCCGCTCATGGTGAGCCGCTGTCCATCCAAATGTGTGCTGAGATTGCACAGGCCAGAATTAGGCGCGTTCCCAACCGCGCCACTTGCCGGCTCATTCTACAGGCGCTGTGGAAGTGGGGAATCTCTTCTATTCCCCCTGAGGCGTTGCCCTACATGATCAGTTCTCGCACCGTGGACACGTCGCGACTGCGGCAATTCCTTGGGCCGGACTACTCACAGGTGATGCACTACTCCGTGGAAGAAGCGCTGCGCGACAGCTTCGGTCAACATTAGAGACCAATGGCATTCACGCTTGCCTGATCCGTCTATTTCCTTCCTCGGTACAAACCGGCAATTCCGAACGTATAGGGAGTCCACGACACTGCCTGGAAGCCAACTGCCCGCATGCGCTCCAACATTTCATCTGGAGCAGGAAAGCGCCGCACCGACTTAGGTAGATAGGAGTAGGGCCCGCTCACTCCTGAGATGAAAGTGCCAATGGCCGGAAGCACGTGCCGGAAGTAAACGCGGTAAAGGGCGCCGATGACCCCTTCTGGCTCTCCAAAATCGAGGATACCGATTTCGCCATCTGGCGCCAGCACGCGATGGATTTCCGTCAGCCCGCGATCATAGTTGGCAAGGTTGCGGAAGCCAAACGCCGTTGTCACCAAGTCAAACTCGCCTACTGGGAACGGGAGATTCAAAGCGTCTGCCTCCACCCAGCTTATCGGTCTCACGCCAGTCTTCTGCGCGGCTCGAACCAGCATCGCGTGCGAAAAGTCAGCACCCACTAATCCGGCTGAGCCGGCTTTCATACGCCGTTGGAGAGCGAATGTCATGTCGCCGGTCCCACAGCAGAGATCAAGAACTCGGGCTTTCGGGCGAGCTAGAATCGAATCGAACATTCGTGCGGTGCGGTTCCACCACAGCCGATCGACATTCATCGAGAGCACGTGGTTGAGCAGATCGTATTTGGGCGCAATCGAACTGAACATGTCGCGAACGGCCACGGCCGCCGCCGCTTCATCCTGCGCACCCAAAGGGGCAGCGCCCACGATCCGGCTCTCAACGGTCCCGGGAGCGTGCTCCACCGAACTGTCTGACTTTGCGGATTTCATTGAACGCCCGATAGGCGGGTAATTTCGTGGACGGCCTCTATCACAACTCTCTCTGGCACGTTGTTCACGACTTCCACCCTGCCCACGTCCACCGGCAGGACGAAATGAGGCACACCACCCATTGTCTTCTTGTCAGCTTGCAGCAACTTCAGGATGCGCCGGCCACTCACATCGACAGTCGGCAACGTTCCATAAGCAGCCACCAATGACGTGATACGTTGCGCCGTATCGGGCTTGCAGACATTCATGCTTTGGCTGATCAATGTAGCCGCTACCATTCCCCAACCGACAGCTTCGCCGTGCAGGAAATGCTTGTACTTGGTAGCAGACTCCAGGGCATGCCCGATCGTATGTCCAAAGTTCAGGATTCGTCGCTCGCCACCTTCGCGCTCATCAGCGCTTACGACCTCGGCCTTGACCTTCACGCACTCAACGATCAACTGCTCCAACAACTCCATGTCCCGTTTCAGCAGCGCTTCGCGATGCGACTCCATCAGATCAAAGATCTGCGGATTTCGAATCACACCGTACTTCATTGCCTCAAACAGGCCGGAGCGATATTCACGTTCGGGAAGAGTGGAAAGTACTTCTGGGTCGGCTAGCACGGCCAGGGGTTGATAGAACGTGCCTATCAGGTTCTTACCGGAAACTAAATTCACCCCGGTTTTCCCGCCGATGGCGGAGTCCACTTGCGCGACTAGGGTAGTCGGAATTTGCACCACCGGAATCCCACGCATAAAAATGGATGCGAGGAATCCGCCCACATCGCCGACCACTCCCCCGCCTAGGGCCAGCACGATCGATTGCCGGTCCGCGCCCATTATTCACCATTCTTGCCGCAAGCTTTTCCAGAGTCTCCAGTCTCTTGCTTGCCTCGCCGTCTGGCATTTCCACCACTGCAAGCTGGCAATCGGCCTCATCGAAGCTGGCCTTTAAGGGTTCTCCCCAGCGCTCCAGAACAGGCTGCGATGACACGCAAAATACCTTCCACCGAGCTGGGATTACTTCCTGCAGCATGGCAAAGCTGGAGCTCAGAAGGCCGCGCCCAACCAGGACTTCATACGATCGTGAAGCGGTACGAACCGGTATGCGAATCAAACACCTAGTGTAATGGATGCCTGCAGAACCCGCACAGAAGGGCACTGGGAGCACTTTCCCATCGTGAGAATCACGGCTTTTCTACCGAATCGCCAGCTTCTCTCGCATGTTACCATCAGCATTAGAACAGCGATTTCAACGCGTTCTGAAGCCATGAGTGTACCCCCATGAAAGCTCTGCCGGCGGAAACTGACTTCATTGTTGTTGGCGCTGGCATCGCCGGTCTGCGCGCGTCGGTGGGGTTAGCGTCCGCAGGACGGGTTTTGTGCCTGGCCAAGCGTGAAGTAACTGAGTCGAACACCCAGTACGCGCAGGGTGGCATTGCAGCTGCCCTCAGTGACGACGACGAAGTCAGTCTCCATCTCGACGATACTCTGAAGGCCGGCGATGGGCTGTGCAATGCCGAGGCAGCGCGCATACTCGTCGAAGAGGGTCCCCTGCGCATTGAAGAACTGATCGCGTGGGGCACCCAGTTCGACCGCGCGGGCACGAAAATCGCTTTCACTCGGGAAGGAGCGCACAGCCGCAGTCGCGTGCTGCATGCACACGGGGACTCAACCGGCCGCGAGATCGGCCGCGCTCTCTATTTGAAAACCCAGTCGACGAAGTCCATCGTGTTCGGCGAATTTGAGTTCACCACCGATCTCGTAGTGCGGGATGGCCGGGTGGTGGGCGTGACCGTGCTCGACGACCGCGGACAGCTGCGTGAAATTCACGCCCGTTCGGTGCTACTGGCGACTGGAGGTCTTGGCCAGGTTTACAGCGACACCACCAATCCCCCGGTTGCAACCGGCGATGGTGTTGCCATGGCTTATCGGGCGGGCGCCGAAATCAGTGATATGGAGTTTATTCAGTTTCATCCCACCGCGCTCTATCTGAAGGGCGCTCCCCGCTTCCTGTTGTCGGAGGCCTTGCGCGGCGAAGGCGCGTATTTGCGCAATCTTGAGCTCAAGCGGTTTATGCACAAGTACCACGAGATGGGAGAGCTCGCTCCGCGCGACGTTGTCGCTCGCGCCATTGCCCACGAGTTGGAGATCACGCAGCGACCTGATGCCGCGGTCTATCTCGACTTGACCCACCTCAATCCTGATACTGTCCGCAAACGCTTTCCAACAATTTACTCAACCTGCATGCAATACAACGTCGACATCGCCGAGGAGATGGTCCCAATCCGGCCGGCGGCGCACTATTCGATGGGCGGGGTTCGTACCGACCTCGACGGACGTACTTCAATTGACGGCCTCTACGCTGCAGGGGAGGTTGCATGCACGGGTGTACATGGCGCAAATCGGTTGGCCAGCAATTCCCTGCTCGAAGGACTGGTATATGGCGCGCGTGCGGCGCGATCCATGCGAAATGAGAACTACTCGCCCCTTCCCTCCTCGCGCTCTGCTCCAACCTCCTCAGTTCAGGGCAATGGAAACTCGGGCGAGACCGAGAAATTCATCCAGAGAGTGCAATCCGAGATGTGGCAACACGTGGCTGTCGTACGTAACGGCAAGACTCTTAAGCAGACTGTAGCCGATCTCGCCGGCATGCAGTCCAACACGCCCAAGTCCGGTGGGCGTCGTGCTCATGAGGCAGCCAATATTCTGCAGACGGGCCTGCTCATAGCTCGCTCGGCGCTGGCCCGCGAGGAAAGCCGGGGGGCGCATTATCGCGTCGATTTCCCCGTGCGGAACGACCCAAAATTCAGCAAACACTCCGTCGTACGAGGCGAGACAATTACATTCGAGTAGGCGCCTTGCCCGTCGGTCAGCGTTTCGCTTGAGCCTTCTTCGGAAACAACAGCGACAGAACAACCGATAGGAGAAGCACTCCCGCGACCACAGCGAGGGCAACGCCAATCGGGATGGGCACATAATGCGACAGAAGCATCTTGATTCCGATAAAAATAAGAATTACGGAGAGCCCATAGTGCAGCAAGTGGAACACCTCGATCATTCCCGCCAGCGCAAAATACAGAGAGCGCAGGCCAAGAATCGCAAAAACATTTGAGGTGAAGACGATAAACGGCTCACGGGTAACCGCGAGGACTGCTGGAATTGAGTCGGTCGCGAACAAGAGGTCCGTGGTCTCTATCATCACCAGAACCACAGCCAGCGGGGTGGCATAACGGACGCCTTGACGCATGACGAAAAACTTATGGCCCTCGTAGTCGTCGGTTACTCGAAACAGCTTGCGAAACCACTTCAACACAATGTTTTGTTCGGGATTGATATCCTCGCCGTGCTGGCGGAACAGCTTGACGCCGCTGTAGATCAGGATCGCACCAAAAATGTATATGACCCATTCGAAGGCGTTGAGCAGCTTGATGCCCACCAGAATGAACACTGCCCGCATCACCAATGCGCCAACGACCCCCCAGAACAAGACGTCGTGCTGAAACCTACGCGGCACGGCAAAGAAGCGAAAGATCAACAGGAATACGAACAGGTTATCGACGCTGAGCGACTCTTCAATCAGGTAGCCCCCAAGAAACTCCAGGGTTAGCTCGGAATTTGGACGCGCATGATTTCCGGTTATGGCGTGCCCGAAGAAATAGATCAGTATCGCGAAGACCCCTGCCAGCGAGATCCAAACCATCGTCCACCCGATGGCTTCGCGAAACTCCACAACGTGCTTCTGGCGATGAAAGATGCCAAGATCAAGCGCCAGCATTGCCAGCACGAAGACGTTGAAGAGAACCCAGAAGATCAAGTTGGAAGGCATCGTTAGAATGTCGAATCAATCATTCTAACTGCCAAAGACGAATCTCACGAGCCGAGTTGCGCCTCCGACTACTAGTTGGTGCGTTCTGTCTGTGAAGTCAACTGAGGCCATACAATGGGAGAGGCGGTGCTTATTCGAAGGATTCTTGTTCCGTTTGAATCCGAGCTGCTGCCAAACCAGCATTTGAAAGGAATCCTTATGGCCCGGCAACCCGGCGTTTATGCGACGTTTGATACCTCGGAAGGCGCGATCGTCTGCCGACTCTTCGAGCAGGAGGCGCCCATTACCGTCAAGAACTTTGTCGACCTGGCGGAAGGCACGCGCGAGTGGACCGACCCGCGTGATCGTCAAAAGCGCACCGCCCCGCTCTATGACGGCACCATCTTTCACCGCGTCATTCCTAACTTCATGATTCAGGGTGGTGATCCGACCGGAACCGGCATGGGCGGCCCAGGTTACCAGTTTCAAGACGAAACCAAGGGATCGCCGCACAAGTTTGACAAGGCCGGCAAGCTGGCAATGGCAAACGCCGGCCCAGGAACCAACGGTTCGCAATTTTTCATTACCGTAGCGCCTACGGCGTGGCTAACGGGAAATCACACTATCTTTGGGGAAGTCGTTGAAGGCCAGGATGTCGTGGACAAAATCACGGCCTTGCCGCGTGGCCGCCAAGACAAGCCGAATCAAGACGTGGTACTCAAGTCAGTAAAAATCGAGCGCACGTAAAAGGGCTGCGCATTTACCAAACAAGGCCGCCGGCGCGGCCTTGTTTGTTGCGACCGTTACAGGCTCGCACAACTGCACCGGATGTCCCGCGACCCCACGTAGCCGCAGAACGACTACGCCACCAACTGCCGGTGCCGAACCGCAAGATATCGGTCTTTACATTCAGTCGAACATAGACACACTGCGTTGGCTTCGCGTGCCTGTTTCTCGTCCCACTGATTCATGATGAAGATCGTATTTCTGATGTGGGTCCCCGGCTTATCCAATTCAATCACGAGGTGCCAACCCCGAGGCTCGCCCTCTCGTTTACCACATTCCCTGCATAGAAACTCCATGACGGGAGCCTCCTTTCCTATGACCTGTGCCGCTGCGCTGATGCTATTCCCGGCGCTTAAGAAAGTCTGTGATCTTTGAACTAAAAGGAGCTGCGGCCCGATCGGTTGTTTTTCAACAATTGTCCGTAACGAACCGCACGCCCATCCCTCACGTCCAGTGGTACGAATTCCTCTCGCCAACGGTTCCATCAGTCTCAGGCTATGAAAAATGGACGAAAAAGTCCGGCAAATGTCATGGCACTTTGCGGCCTACTGTCACTCTTTCGCTGTGAAATACGCCACCTGCAATGACAAAGCACCCGTGCTCAACAACTTAATAATCAAGGAGTGGATCAATTACTTGCATGCGACTTGATTGCAGCGGCAGGTAGCGTCTTCGTTGTTCCCAGACATTCCAAATCATCACGCGACCGATGGCCTCGGCTTTGCGCGTGTATTCTTGAGGTTCGGAGTCTTGCATGATGAGTTGCCGCACCTGCGGTCATGAAATTTCCGCCGGAACGACCTGCCCCTATTGTGGGGCACACAACGAGTCTGCTCCCGGCGGTACCAGCCGCACCGTCCTGGTCGGACATCGAGCCGAGCGCAGCAGTATTTCCGCTACCCACATCATCGTCGGCATCAACATAGCAGTGTTCATTGGCATGGTGCTCTCGGGAGCGTCGTTTCTGAATCCGACTAGAGAAGCCCTGTTGCGTTGGGGCGCGAATTGGGGACCCCTATCGCTCGGCGCTCAACCCTGGCGGATGCTGACCTCCAACTATGTGCACATTGGAATCATCCATCTGGCATTCAACATGTGGTGCCTGTGGAATCTTGGCCGCCTTGCCGAGAGCGTCCTCGGACGCCTGAACTACGTCATCCTTTACACGTTTTGTGGGTTGGCTGGTAGCCTCGCCAGCCTGTGGTGGCATCCCATGAGCGTGGGGGCCGGGGCTTCCGGCGCAATCTTCGGGCTGGCAGGAGCTGCCATTGCTGTCTTCTATCTTGGCCATCTGCCGATCGCCCGGGCCGCCGTCCAGGGCACCATGCGAAGCCTGTTGATGTTTGTAGGCTATAACCTTTTTTTTGGATTGACTCCCGGTATCGATAACTCAGCCCACACTGGAGGACTTGTAGCCGGGCTGCTCATGGGCGCCGCGCTCTCCAAGCACATTCTGGTCGCTCCCGATGTACGCCGCACATGGGCGCGCGTGACATGGGTAGCCATGGCGGTCGTGCTTTTGTCGCGAACGGGGCCATACGCCGCCAATACCCGCACCTCACGCTGCTGGCAAATCCCCAGGTCATAGCCGCGCAGCAATTGCAGAGCGCTAAACTCGCTATCCGCCAGCGCCGAACAGACGATGCCGTTTCGCAGTTGCGCGAGATCCTTGAGCAACAACCAAACAACGCCGAGGCTCGCTACTTGCTCGGAGAGGCATATCTGCTCCAGCGTAAACCCGATCAGGCAATTCCCGCTTTCCAGGAAGCCTTGCGGCTGGAGCCGGATTACGCCGCGGCTGCAGCCGGACTGGGTTCGGCCTATCTGGCTAAGGGGATGAAACCAGAAGCGGACGAAGCCTTCAAGAAAGCTGCGGCATTGGGATATAGCGGCAACTAACGCACGGCGGCAACCTGACAGTTGGCACTCGCCAAACCGGCGATGGAGGAACGAATTGCAGAAACGGAGCTTTGTGCTCGCGTTCATACTGGCTGCGGCAATACTCGCCGATGGTAAGTCCACCAAGCTGGTAGCCAGTTGGAAGAACCCCGAGTACTCGGGGCCGCGCTTTCATCGGATTCTTGTGCTCGGCATGAGCGCCAAGCCCGGCGTCCGTGCCGATTTTGAGGATGCCTTGTCGAAGCTGGTGGCGCGTAACGGCGTGGAAGCTATTCCCGGCAACACAATCCTGCTTCGTCCAGAGGACACTCATCTCGATATGAACTATCTAAAGACCCAAATCAAGGAGTTCAAGATCGATGCGGTCATCGTGTCGCGTCTAGTAAAGGTCGAGAACACTACGACCTATATTCCAGGCCAGGCTTACGTCGTGCCGTACCCTTACTACCGCTCGTTTTACGGCTACTACGGCGCGGTATATCCGGTCGTCTATTCGCCCGACTATCTTCGGGAAGACAGGACCGTGCGGGTTGAAACCAATGTGTATGCCGCCACCTCCCCGGACGGCGAACTGGTTTGGACAGGTGTTAGCGATACGTTCAATCCCCGCTCGGCGGACAAAGCGATCGACGGACTGTCGAAACTGCTGGTGAAGGAACTGCAGAAAGAGGCGGTGCTGTAGTGGCGATCACGCGATGGATTGCGGCTCACTGCGCGCGGCGGCGGCGTTTGGATTGGGGCGCGGAACAGGATCAGTGCAAGTGTGGCGGAACCCAGTCGGTTGAGTTCCGCCACCAATCGTTCCGTTTGGACTCATTGCAACAAGCTCATCACGAACAACTAAAATCGTCGACGAATCATTTGGCGCTGTCCTTACTTTACTTCTGTGCTAGGAGGGCTTCCAGCCGCGACAAGCGCAGCTCCAAGTCTTCGATGCGCTGGGCCTGACTTCTGATCATGTCCTCTTGCGCGCCCAGACCGATCGTACAGCTAGTTCCTAACTTCCCGGTGGAATCAACGCAGACGAGTTTTCCCGAGCTGACAGTGCTGCCGTAAATGCCCGCGATGTAGGCGGCATTGGTCCCGCATAACGGCGCATTGCATGAACTAGAAAAAGCTTCACCAATTCGGATTGTATTGGATTCCTCAGGAATTGGGCCAGGGTTACTGACATAAATGTTCGCGCTTCCTTTATTGTTGTGTGTGCCAGCTGAAAGGCCGACAAAGACATTCCGAGTTCCCGTGGTGTTAAACATACCGGAGAAAGAACCCAAGAAAGTATTAGCATTTCCATCCGTGTTGTTGAAGCCGGCTTGGTAGCCAACAAATGTGTTGGATGAGCCCCTTCCTGTCGCCGGACCAAACACTCCCGAGCTACCTGCTGTCCGAAAGCCGACGAATGTGTTGCTAGTACCCGTCACATTGTTGTAACCAGATTGGTATCCTACAAAACTGTTTTCCTTACCGGTCGTAGTGTTGAAGCCGGAGAAGCTACCGACAAAGACACCCCCTGCCGCATTAACATTCGCTCCAGCGCTCTTACCGACAAAGAGGTTGGTGAAGCCTCCGCCCGGGCCAACCCTAATCCTGAGAACGTTGGACCCTTCGATCTGATAAGCGTACTGCGTGGCTGTTATGTTGACGTTACCGGTGACATTTAGGTTCTGCGCTACCGCAGAAAGACCGCACACGAGCAACCAGCCAACCAGGAACACCGTGAATACAGACAAGCGTGCTTTCGCTTTCATGACGATCCTTTCCGAGATCTTCTGTCGCATAATCCGGACTAGTTCTGGAAATACAAACTGAGTCCTATTACTCTGTCTTGGTAGAGACGGAAGACTCTGCACGAATGTGCTACGCAAATCGTATGGCTATTCCGGCGGGATGTAACGGCGTTGCCAAGATATACGTGGATTTTCGTCCCAATTCGGAACAGTCGGCAAAACGGCGGATGGCGGACCGCGAGCAGTCTCTCCATAACCAAGTACTTTGCCAGTGGGCACCATTTGGAACGACAGGTTCCGAGCCGAGTCCGGCGATCAAAAGCAAATCCCGCCGTTGCAGGCGGGATTTACTCTTACCCGTTTGGCTAGCGGTCGGCTCACACCCCGATGACGCTCACTAACTCCTTCACCGAGTCGGCGCTCTTTTGCAGAGCAGCCTGCTCTTCAGGCGTCAGCTTGATCTGGATAATCTCTTCAATGCCAGCTGAACCCAGCTTGCAAGGAACTCCAACGAACAGCCCATTGATTCCGTATTCGCCCTCCAGATAAGCAGCACACGGCACAATCTTTTTCTTGTCCTTCAGGATGGCTTCGACCATTTCCGTCACCGCCGCCGACGGAGCGTAATAGGCGCTTCCCGTCTTAAGGTGTTTTACGATCTCGGCTCCGCCGTCACGCGTTCGCTGAACCAAGCGAGCGATTATGGCCTCGTCAAGCAGCTCGGTAATGGGGATCCCAGCGACGGTCGAATATCTCGGCAACGGCACCATCGTGTCTCCATGGCCACCCAGGACGAAGGCCGTCACGTTTTCGATCGACACCTTCAGCTCCATTGCGATGAACGTACGAAATCGAGCCGAATCGAGAATGCCGGCCATGCCGATAACCCGGTTACGCGAAAACCCACTGAGTTTGTAGGCGGCCTGCGCCATGGCATCGAGTGGGTTCGACACGATGATGAGGATGCTGTTCGGCGAATATTGCACTGCCTTGCTCACGACATCGCTCATGATCTTGTAATTGGTGTTGAGCAGGTCGTCGCGGCTCATCCCCGGCTTACGAGGGATTCCGGCCGTGATCACTACGATGTCGGAATTAGCAGTATCGGCGTAGTCGTTTGTTCCGAGGATGTATGAATCTCGTTTCTCAATGGGCATCGCCTGAAGCAGATCGAGGCTCTTGCCCTGCGGCACACCCTCAATAATGTCAATCAGTACAACGTCACAATGCTCTTTGGACGCCATCCAGTGCGCCGCCGTGGCGCCCACGTTTCCAGATCCCACCACTGTAACTTTTTTACGCATAAGTCATCACTCCATAAGTAATGTGTTTACAATCTATTACTTGCAGTTGCTAATCTCTTACTTTCAATAATTGCCGCCCCGGTCACTACCTCTCTTGGTGGGTAAATTACTCCGCGGCCAACTCCGCAATCGGCTCCATATTGTGGATCATGTGCGTGGCAAACTCGCTGGTCTTGACCTTACTCGCGCCTTCCAGCATGCGTTCGAAGTCATAGGTGACTTTCTTTTGCAGGATGGTGTGCTCCATCGATCCTTCAATCAGGCGCGCCGCTTCGTGCCAGCCCATAAAGTCGAACATCATGACGCCTGACAACATGACCGACCCAGGGTTGATCACATCTTTGTCCGCGTACTTTGGCGCGGTTCCATGGGTGGCTTCGAAGATTGCCTGCTGATCGCCGATATTTGCGCCCGGCGCGATGCCCAGTCCACCGACCTGCGCCGCTGCGGCATCGGAAATGTAGTCGCCGTTCAGGTTTGGCGTTGCCAACACCGCGTATTCGTCCGGCCGGGTAACGATCTGCTGAAAAATGCTGTCGGCAATTCGATCGTTGATCATCAACTTTCTCTTCCAGGCGCCGTGCCCGTGCGTTGCATAGATACTCTCGACCACCCCGTTGACCTCTTTGTATAGCGCCTCACGGAAATCCTGCGGCGCGAATTCCAGGCCGGGCTCGAACATCTTGGCGTTCTCCTCCACCGTGAGACCAGGATTCTTGTCTTTGTTATCCAGAATCCAGCTTTCGCGCTCAGTGACCACCCGGTCGCGAAACTCTTCCGTCGCCAGTTCGTATCCCCATTCACGGAATGCGCCCTCGGTGAACTTCTGGATGTTGCCCTTGTGCACAATGGTCACCGATTTGCGATTGTTCTCGAGCGCATACTTGATGGCCATGCGCACCAGGCGCTTAGTGCCTGTGATCGAGATCGGCTTGATGCCTATGCCCGAATCCTCGCGTACCCGCTTATTGGTGCCCGCCAGCATCTCCGTGTTGAGAAAGTCGATGAGTTTCCGGGCCTGTGGTGTTCCCTGCTTCCATTCGATACCGGCGTAAACGTCTTCTGTGTTTTCGCGAAAGATCACGACGTTCATTCGCTCGGGGTTCTTCACCGGCGAAGGGATGCCCTTGTAGTACTTCACCGGACGAACGCAGGCATAGAGGTCGAGAATCTGTCGCAGTGCGACATTCAGCGATCGGATACCGCCGCCCACCGGGGTGGTGAGTGGCCCTTTGATGCCCACGCGCAAATCGCGGAAAGCGTTTACGGTCTCGTCTGGAAGCCAGGTCTTAAATCGTCCCATGGCTTTCTCGCCGGCGAACACTTCATACCAGGCCACGCGACGCTTGCCACCGTATGCCTTCTCGACTGCGGCATCAAACACCCGGACCGACGCCTTCCAAATGTCGCGGCCGGTGCCGTCGCCTTCAATGAATGGGATTACAGGTTTGTCAGGAACAACGAATCTTCCATTTTCGAATGTGATCTTGGTTCCGCTGTTGGGTAAAGGAATGCCATTGTAAGAAGCCGCCACTAGCCACCTCAGGAGAATAGGGTCGATGAAAGCAGCCCTGAGTCATATGAAAGCATTGCGCCGGGAATCCAGCGGCCCGTGCTGATTCAGCGCAGACACCAACAACTAATCGTCAATATAGAGGCAAAGCGCCTTGAGTTCTGACTAGTGAGATCAGCCGGGTTTTCCCGAACCTTCTACGGTAACACCGGGGGCGGAGGGCTTCAATCAAAACTGATATTCGAGGTAGATCGCCCGCGTTCGACGCAATACGTCCGTCAACGCCTCGCTCAGGGAACGACCCTCTGCCCGTCCGGCCGCACTTGCCATTTGCGTGGTGACGCACTCATTGGCGTGTTCCGACGCCGGAAGCCATTTGCCGGGACGACCCGTCACGAGTCGTACAAAGTGCTCGAGCGATCGCAGGAACCTCGCACTTTCGGTGAGGGTTCGAGCCTGCTCTTCTCCCAGCAATTGCTGGCGATGCAGCAGTGCAATTCGCTCTATGAGATTTCCCCCGCCCCAGACCCGATGCCTGGCCTGCATGCGCCCGGCAAGATAGTCGATGTCATAGATCCCTCCTGGCCCTGATTTAAAATTCGGCGCGGCATCGCCGGCTTCCAGTTTCGTGCGCATACCAGCCAGTTCCCTGTCGAATTCCGCTCGTTGTGCGATCTCTGCGATGCCGGCGCGCGCGACTGCAAACACGCTCTCGCCCACTGCCGGGTCGCCTGCGACTAGTCGCAGCCTTAAGTAGCTGATCGCCTCCCAAGGCTGGGCGTGACGCGCAAAATAAAGCGAGAGTTGTTCTGGAGTAACCACCAATTCGCCTTCGCGACCTTGCGGACGCAAGCGGGCATCGACGGGAAATACGGTTCCATCCCGGGTATACGCAGTTAGAAAGTCCATAATCCGCTCTGCAGCCCGGCGTGCCGCGTTGCCATCGCAGCCCTCCGCCGCTACAAACAAAACATCGGCGTCCGACAGCAGATCGAACTCCCAACTTCCCAACCTGCCAAGGGCCATCACCGCAAACCCGGACGGCGGGTCGGCAACCGTTAAGGCAGCCTCCAGTGCCCGGTCGGCGCTAATCGTATTTTCATGCAGGGTCTCGAAAACATCACGGCGTCGAAACAGGTCGTGCGCGCCCGAGGCCAACATGGCACGACGGAATTGCCGACGCACCAGTGCCATGGCCTCCGTTCGGTCGACGTTGCTTTGTGAGAGAAACGACACAACCCGGCCAGGATCGGCCTCGCCGTCGTAGGGCGGCACATCTGGAAATACGGGAACCTCATCCCCAGGTCCTCGCCTGAGTTCTTCCAGCAACCCAATGTCTGCCGGATGCCGCACCAGAATGTCGGCCAGATAATCGCTGTACTCAAAGATGGGGAGCGAGTAAACAATTGCCCCAGCCGAATCGAGGACGGATGCGTAGCGTTCCGAACCTGTCGCGGCTGAACAGAAGAAACGATCGAAGTTGCGTCGCGCATACGGCGACAAGTCAGCCTGGTTGATCGCCTTGAGCAACTCTGGCGCATCTACCGCCAATCGTTGCATGATCTGGCTGTAGGAATTCTCCGCCGTCAGGGAGGCCTGGGTTTGCAGCCCCACATCGCCGCCGGCGCCGATGAACTCGTGGCTTTGCTCCTGATATACGATGCGCCGGTAAATACCTGCCACCGTACTCATTCGACTCTGTATCCGCTGGACAAACTCGCTCGCCGTTAGTGAAGCCGAGCCTTCACGATTGAGGCCCTTAGACAGCACTCTCAGCTCGGCCTGGTTGCGCGGCAGATGATGACTCTGGCGCCCCTGACGAAGTTGCAAATAGTGCTCGAGTTGGCGTAGATATTCATACGCGCCAGTCAGCTCATGGAAGTCCTTCCCGCCTATGTGTTCCTTATCATGCAGTTTCTGCAATGCGAACAGCGTTCCCCGCGAACGCAGCCAACCTTCCTCTCCGCCGTAAACCCGCTGAAGGCATTGCACCAGGAACTCGATGTCGCGAATGCCACCGCGATCCAGCTTGACGTCGATCGGACTCTGGGCCGATTGTCCGGCTACCGGCTTCTTGCCCCGCTTGTCGATTCGCTCTCTGCTTTGTAAGGCAGTCTTGACAGCCGCGAAGTTTACGTTACGGCGGTAAACATAAGGCTCCACGGACCGAATGAATTTGCGGGCCAGTTCGGCGTCGCCCGCCGAGTGGCGTGCCTTGATCATGGCCTGAAGTTCCCAATCCTGAGCGACTTCCGCGTAGTACTGGATCGCCTGCGGCAACCCCACGGCAAGCTCGCCTTCATGACCCTGCGGACGCAATCTCAGATCAATGCGAAACACCTGCCCCTCCCGCGTGGGGCGCGAGAGCAGTTCCGTGGCTTGCTGGGCTAACCGAATGAAATATTCCCGGTTCGAAATCTTTGCCGCGGCAGGTTCAACTTCCCCGTCATAAAGAAACATTAGGTCGATGTCGGAGCTATAGTTCAACTCATTGCCGCCGAGTTTGCCCAGCGACAGGACCGCAAAGCGTGAATCACGCAATCGTCCGTGAGTGTCAACCCACCGCGGAGTCCCGTGCCGGTCCTGCAGTTTCGCGTGCACCTCTCCTAGGGCCGCTTCGATTAGAGCGTCTGACAGGGCGGAGATCTCTGCCGTCGTCTCAGCCAACTTGGCAATCCCCAGCACGTCGCGCAACAGGATTCGTACGTACTCCCTTTTCCGGAAGCGAGCCAGCGAAATCGCAATGTCGTTTGCCGACGACAGCGAGCGCAGGCGCGAGAGACTCCTGCTTGTACTCTTCCCGCGAATAGGAACGCTCCAGCATTCTGTCCCGGCCGAATCGGCTAAACAGATCGATGTTTTGGATCAGGGTCTCGCCGAGCCACATGCTGTGGCCGAAGACAAGTGCAGCGTAATGGATCAGGGTCGGTCGCTTCTCAAAGGCCACGGCCAACTCGCTGGTCGCCGATTCCATGAGGCGCTCAAACTGAACCACCACGGAATCTGGATCCGGACAAGCGACAAGAAAATGCAAAAAAGTGTCGAAGATCGATCGTGAGACGCGGCGCCCAAGGCGCCCAAGATGGCGCACCGCAGCATCCGAGTCTCGGAACTCGATATTGGAGGGAAGTTCGATTGCGTCGGATTGGCCCGGGTTCATCGGAATCAAGGAAAACACGCGCGCGCTTGCCGCCACAATAGCACGGCGAGCTCCAATCTCTCAGAAGAGGCTTACGAACCTCGCCTTTCTGGAGACCACCGCCCTATCGTACTGGCGATTGACGGTACTGCTCCTGCCGTCGCACTATCCAGGACCCAATGTACTAGCGGATGGCCTCCACCTTATCGTCGTTGACTTCACTCACATCGCCAATTAGCTTCGCAGGGTGAACCTGCTCAATGCCTACTTCGGCTTCGATCGCCATGGAACGACCCTCTCCCGTGAAATCGTTGCCGGACTCACGACCTTCACCACAATGTCTTACATCGTGGTGGTCAATCCAGCGATTTTGGCCACAGCCGGGATTTCCGAAGGCCCGTCATTCGTCGCCACTGTGTTGGTGGCGGTCGCTGGATGCTACCTCATGGCTTTTTACGCCAACCGGCCGTTCGCCATTGCGCCTTACATGGGCGAGAACGCATTTATCGCCTTTACGGTTTGCAAAATGCTGGGCTTTGCCTGGCAGACAGCTCTGGCAGCGATTTTCATCGCTGGCCTCTTATTCATCCTGATGACGGTTTTTCGTCTGCGGCAGTGGGTCGTTGACGGCGTTCCCACCTGCCTCCGCTACAGCTTCGCCGTCGGAATCGGGCTGTTTCTCACTTTCATCGGTCTGAGTCAGACCGGTTTGGTTGTCCTGGGAGTGCCCGGTGCGCCCGTGCAGGCTGGACACCTGACGTCGCCTCCGGCGCTGGTGGCCATGTTCGGATTTGTGCTGCTGGCCATCCTCACCATCCGCAAATTCCCCGGCGCGATCCTGCTGGGAATCATCCTCACGGCAATTGTCGCTTTTCTGGCTGGCACAGCCTCTCCGCCGCATCGCCTGGCCAGCATGCCACCCAGTCTGGCGCCGATTCTCTGGCAACTCGATCTCCGCGGAGCCCTCACCTGGCGTGCATTTCCTGTGGTCTTGACCCTTTTCATCATGGCCTTTGTCGACACCATGGGTACATTGATCGGCCTCTCGGCGCGAGCTGGATTCCTGGACGCGAACGGACAATTGCCGCAGATCGACCGCCCCATGCTGGTCGATGCCATCACCACAAGTCTGTCGCCCCTGCTCGGCACCACAACGGCGGGCGCATTTGTCGAATCGGCTACCGGCATTGAAGCTGGGGGACGGACGGGATTCACCGTCTTTGTCACAGGAACGTGCTTCCTGCTGACGCTTTTCTTCGCACCGTTTGTGGCCGCCATTCCTCCACAAGCTTATGGACCAGCATTGATCATCGTCGGCCTCTTCATGCTTTCGCCGATCACCCGCATCGATTTCACAGACTACTCCGAATCCATCCCCGCGTTTGCGGTGGTAGCCCTCATGGCCTTCACATTCAACATTGCCATCGGGATATCGGCGGGATTCGTACTGTATCCCATCTGCAAACTGGTTTCGGGAAAATTCCAGCAGCTCAAGCCGGGGCTCTGGGTACTCACTGCGCTGTCCCTGCTCTTCTTCTTGTTCTATCCCTATAGCTAAAACCCTGCGCAGCTCCGAGAGTCACCGGCGCGCGCGCCTCGTCGTCGCTGGCAATTCTTATCGCCATAGCAAACCAAGCCACGGATACAACCCGAGGCCTTTGCTTCAGTAGCCTGGTGGATTTCAGCGCAATCAATTGTCGCCGGAGCGCACGAACGTGCCAGGGAAGCGACTTCATTAGATCTAGTGGTCCCGCAGGGATTCGAACCCCCGACCAAGGGATTATGAGTCCCAAAGAGGACTCTGATTCTAAACAGTTTCAACAAGATAGCTCTGCAGAACGCGCCAAACCTCGGCAGAATCCGCAAACTATCCGCAAAACAAAAAGGGGGCATTGGACATGGCCACTAAGCGGCATGCGTCTGAGTTCGCCTCACGAACTCACCACTCAGGCAGAAGCACGTTCGCTGTGTCCGAGTGCGCAGTGTGGATATGACGAGTGCATTGTTTGTTCGACGGCTGGACCAATGAAGAGATCACCGGGTGCCGGCGAAAGAGAGGTCAGTGATGGCAATGAAGAACAGAACCAGACGCGCTGGCAAATACGCCAGCGCGAGTACCAAGAGCTCAAACTCACGGTAGGGCGAGCGAGCCAGAATGAGGTCAAACTTGCAGTATCGATGCCTTTGATAGGAGGTCTTCGTGGCGACAAATTGGTCGTTTAAATGGGTCGATGAGTTCATCCACAAACGATTCCCCGACGAAGATGGACCGGATTCGGTCTGGGGTGCTATGGCAAAGCTGCTTCTTTCAGCAGCAGTGGTGGGCACCACTGATCCGATGAAGCTCGCTCGCTTCACCGGCTATCCGGTTGAGTTTGTTCTTGCGATTGTAGGGAACATGCGTAACAACAAACGCTGGATTCCGGATGGGTATGACGCTTCGCGTTGGTGGCCCCTCTCGGGAGAATTGCATGACAATGAATTTACCGAGGATATGGAGGCTAGCCTTGGAAGCCTGTGGTACCCCGGCGCCGAATCCGACCAGAGCGTCGACGTCATTCAGGTGTATTGCAGGTGCACCGCACGCGAGGACAACGCCTTCCGGCACGGAAGTCGGGGCCAGGAA
The DNA here is from genome assembly GCA_963834815.1 of uncultured Acidobacteriaceae bacterium. Taxonomy (GTDB): domain Bacteria; phylum Acidobacteriota; class Terriglobia; order Terriglobales; family Acidobacteriaceae; genus DASRAA01. Next base: position 162,448 of record CAWIDA010000003.1, read on the forward strand.
TAGTGACAATGAAGTTCAGATGTGTAGCCGAGAGTCCTAAACGGCCGAGCCTCGGCAGGCATAAGGGCAGTTTTCAGGGCCCGTCCCGGGCGGTTGGTTTTGCCCCACCCCCTACCGTTGAACGAGCCGAACGGGCAACGGAGCAAGCTGCCACCGCGGCGCTCATGACGAAGGGGGTACACGCCATGCCGCTTAAGCGGCCCAAAGCGGCAAATGGCCGTTGCCGATTACAACCTGTTGTTCCGCTGGCTTGTTGGGCTGAACGCAGATGATGAAGTCTGGGACGCGACCACCTTCACCAAGAATCGAGACCGGTTGCTGAAGGCGGACGTTGCCAAGGAGTTTCTGGGGGCGAGTGGTGGCGCAAGCGCGCGCGAAGGCTCTTACCTCCGATGAGCACTTCACCGTGGACGTCACGTTGCTGGAAGCGTGGGCGAGCGCGAAGAGTTTTCAGCCCAGGCATGCAGGAACTGAGTCCCTTCAGAACTGTACCTTCAGCAGAAACTGGAACTGGCGCGGCGTACCCATTCCTATCGGTGTTGTGTTCAAAGGCAGATATGTCCTGCCGAAGTCGGTAGCTGAAATGTTGCCGTTTGGGCTGGCAAACTGTGCCCTATTGCCAGCGTTGAAAACTTCGGCCCGGAACTGAATTTGTACCTGTTCCGTGATAGGAAAGCGCCTGGAAATCGCCCAGTCAGATTGCCAGACCCCGGGACCTCGCATGGAATTGCGGGAGACGTCGCCGAATCCTGCGGGGCAGTTCCCGCCTGGGTACAGCGGATCTTTCGTCCCTGGAGTGCAATAAGCCGCGGGGTTGAAATTCCCATTGGGCAAATCCAAGGGCTGGCCGGGAACCAAGTTGGGACGCTGATTGTTGCTGTTTCCGTCCGGGCCCGTACCGCTCGTCGTGAGGTTCACGGGGAAGCCGGTACGCGCGATGAAGATACTGCTGATCTGCCAGTAACTGACCAGGGCCCTCACGAAACCAGGTTGCGCAAGGTACCTCTTGCCTGTCCCAAAAGGAAACTCATAAATGAAATTTGCATTGAACACATGGCGGGCGTCGAAGGCGCTACTGGTCCTCTCCCCGCATTGCGCCGCCGACCTGGGCCAGCAGGAAACATTCTGCGCGGCAAGGGAGTCGCCATCGCCGCTTCCATTAGAACCGTCGTCGATGCTGTGGGACCAAGTGTAATTGGCCGCCACGAGCAGACCGTCAGAGAAGGAGCGCTTCAGCGAGAGGGCTAGCCCATTGTATGAGCTGTTGCCGATGTTGCCTCGCCAAGAGATCTGGCTGAAGGCCGGATAAGGACGCAACCCGGTGATCGGGTCTTGGACGTTAACATAGGATAACTGGAGCAGATTAGTGCCTTTGCTGCCTACATAGGACATCGTACCGACGAAATTGGCGGGCATCGCGTGCTCAATTGAAAGCCCCCACTGGGTTACATACGTGTCTTTGCGATTCCGCTGCTCCGCGGCCGGTGAATTTGTGCCCTGCGAGCAGACTGGATTGCCATTCGCGTTCAGAGCTATGGGGTAGCCAAGGCCTGGACAGTTGCTCGGTGTCAGCGCATAGCTTAAGACCTCGTTCTTATCGGGAACGTTCTGATCGTCCAACTGGCCGTCCTCGTGATAAATGCCAAAGCCGCCGCGAATCACAGTCCTCCCCCCGTATTGGGCGGGTGCCCAAGCGAAGGAGATACGCGGATCAAAATCGTCGTAATCTGGCTGGCCGAAGCTCACGCCTACGCCGCAGTACCCTTGCGGCCCGCAGGTGGCGAAATCAAAAGGATTCCCGCGGCCCTGTACCTCACGAAAAATGCCGAAATAGCTGTAACGCACGCCCAAATTCAGCGTGAAGGTCGGCCGCCACTTAAACTCGTCCTGAAGATAACCGAAAAACTGCGTCTTGCGCAGGCCGTTGACCGGATATTCGCCCGTGATGCTGGCCCGGTTCGATTGGTTGGCCGCGAAGCTGGCGAGGGAGTTATAACTGACCGTGCCAAAGGAACTGCTCCCCTGGTTCATCTGTATGCGGCGAACCTCGACTCCGGCCTTGATTATATTTCTTTCCTTAACCCACGTTAGATCGTCGAGCCACGAAAACGAATTGCCCACGCCGGTGCTGATACGACCGTTGTTCAAGGAAGTGAGACCCGCTACCGCAATCGCGTAGAGCGATCCGGTCTGATTGAGGAAGGTGGTGTTGGTCGTGCCACGGTTGAAGCCAAACTTCGTGTCGTTGAGAAGGGTCGAGGAAAAGACGTGCGTCAGCGCAATAACGCTATTGACCGGATAGGACGTAAGCTCCTGTCTGTCATTGAGATATTGCCCGGAGCTTGGGGAAAACGGGAGGAAGTAGTCGGCTTCGTCGATGTTGGCCCGCCAAAAAAGAGTGGTCGCGTCGGAGAAGCGATAATCGAAGCGGAACATCCCCGAGTTTTCCTGGCCCACTTGACTGCCTTGCCCCACGAATTGGTCAACGTTCGGATTGCTGGTAGGGTTCTGCCCTGTGGGATAGGCGTTGGCGACTGGAGCAAGCGCTGGCGACATCGCCAGCACTTGAGTCCGAAACAGAACGCTGGGCACATAGCCGATAAGCGTCTGACCGAGCTCTTGCCGGTAGCCTTCGTAGGCGACAAAGAAAAAGGCCTTGTCACGGATGATGGGTCCGCCCAAGGCCCCTCCGAACTGATTCAAGTGGAAGGATGGCTGGTGGTTGGGATTCAAGGAGTCAATCGGATCTGTGGCATCGAAGGCGTTATTGCGCAAGTAGTCGTAGAAATCCCCGTGAAACCAATTCGTGCCTGAAGGCGAGGCTGCGCCTAACTGCCCGCCTCCGGTGGCGCCAGTCTGCGCTGTCGACAGCATGGGAGCAACGCGGATCTCCTCGATCGTATCGAGCGGAATCGCCGCGCGAACGTAATATAACTGGGACTGATTAATGACGTAAGTGGCATCGATGCCGTCGTAGGTATAGTTATTATCGTCGCGGCCCCTGCCGGCATAGCGAATGGAGCGCTGGTTGCCGGCGCCGGGTCCGCCGGCGGTGTCAATCGCTGTTGGAACCAAGGCGGTCAAGGTGGCCCAATTTTGCCCGTTCAAGGGAAGTTCCTCAGCCTGTATGCGTGCAATGTCCGTGCTCAGCGTGTTGTTAGTCTGATCGAGTGATTGCGGGCTGGCTAAGACTTCCACGTGCTGTTCGGGTCCCGCTACCTTCAGCGTTGCGTTGAGGATCCGAGTTCCTCCCAGCTTCTGCACCACATTGTCGAAACGCAATGATTGGTACTCTTGGCGGTCAAAGGTGACCGTGTAGGTTCCAACCGGCAGTTTAGGAAAATAGTAGGCTCCCTCTGAGGAGGTTGTGGTCGTGCGCCTCAGGTTTGTCGAACCGTCCAGGACGACAATCTGTACGCCTTGAATCCGACTTCCGGAACTATCGATGACCGTGCCCGTAAGGGCTGTACCATCTATCTGACAATACGCTGGACTTAAGAACGCCACCGCAAAACATAGAGACCAGCAAGCCAGTAGGAACTTCCCAGCTGGAATCATAAGTCCTTCCTTCGCGGAGGCTGCGCCCCGCTATATTCTAAGACACGGACAGAGTCTTGCTTTGTCATACTGTGTTGCCCAGATTTTAAGGCTCCAAGAAAAGCCTCCTTCGACGCTAAGATATTCTCGGCGATCACTAAGCACTACAGCCACATATCGGTGGCCATTTTCGATGCATGCCACGAGCCTCTTACACTCGAAGCAATGCTGCCGGCGATCTGGCCCCGTTACACGGCACGAACGAACGACCGTGCTCCACTATTACAGCAATGTGTCTTTGCTCAATTGAGAGATTACCGCACGCTCAGGTGAAGGTAGCGTGGTATCGCTCGTCAACCGTTCGCACGAATCGCCCGTCGGCGAGTCCGGGAACCGCCGCCTGATCCCGACATGCGCACCGTCCTTTCACCTGCGACCACTGGCTGTGTTTGACAGAACGTCATTCAAATCATCCCAAAAGCCCAGCTCGCATGCCTGCCAGGTCCTTGCTATTCGCACAGCATGTTCTGAACATAAACATAACTGGTTCGTCGCTCAAAGGGGACCGGTTAACCGCAGAACGAAGCACGGGCAAACAAGTGATGTTCTCACGCTGAGGATTTCGGTTGCGAAAAGCGGGGAGATGCGCAACGTGGAAGCGCGATAAGAGACGCCTGATGGCTTGCTTGATCGAACGAAAGCGCGACACCTCTCCCATCTCCAGTGCCCGGAGCTAAAGCGTTCTTCGATCATCAAGCATGAGCAAGTGCTTCGGCTTTACCTACTTCCACGGTTCGGCCGGAAGCCGCTGAAAACGATCCGGCGCGACGAGGCCAAAACCTTCATGGCAGAGCTGGTATCCAAGGGATCGCTCTCTCGGAACAGTTTGCGTCTAATCCTTTGCACCCTCCGAGTGATCTTGAACCACGCCGAGGAAGATGAATTAATCGATAAGAATCCCGTGCAAAAGCTGGGCCGCTTCGTGAAGATTGACCGGCAACAGCAGACGAAGGCTTCGGCATTGTCGCGCGAAGAATCGGAGCGATTCCTCGCGTTAGCGCGCGAAGTCTGCCCGGCGCTTTATCCGCTGTTCCTCACTGCCCTTCAGGGCGGCTTGCGGCGCGGTGAACTGATTGCTCTGAAATGGGGAGATATTCAATTCGGAGCGGATGGGCAGGACCTGAACCGCTACATGTTGGTTCAACGGAATTGGGTAAACGGCAGTTTCACCTCCCCGAAGAGCCGGAAGTCTCGGCGCGTCGATCTCTCTCGGCAATTGCGAGCGGAATTGCTCCAACTCCGAGACCAGCGCATGCTGGAGGTGTTCCTGCGCGGGACGAACACCATTTCTGATGACCTGCTCTTCCCTTCCGAAGCCGGGACAGTCCTCAATCCTGAAAATCTGTACCGTCGCTATTTCCTGCCCGTCTTGGAACACGCCGGCCTTCGCAGAATCCGATTCCACGACCTCAGGCACACTTTCGGTTCTCTACTAATCCAAGGTGGATCATCCGTTGTCTACGTCAAGGAGCAGATGGGGCATCACTCGATTCAGGTGACGGTGGACACTTACGGCCATTTGGTTCCCGGGGCCAATGTGAGTTGCGTGGACCAACTTGACTCGGCGCCGCAAACATCCGCAAACAGGACGCAAACGCTGGCTCGTGAGGAGGAGGGGGTTCCGCAGGAACTTATTGATTTAATTGGTGGGCCCGGAGGGATTCGAACCCCCGACCAAGGGATTATGAGTCCCCTGCTCTAACCAGCTGAGCTACAGGCCCCTGCTTGACACATTTTCGCTGCCTCGGCCCGCTATAGGAAAAGTTGCAGGCCGTAACCGCGGTCTCGCAAGATCGTGAGCGGAGCAGTAAACCTCTCCTCGATCGCACCGCGTAGCAGTACCACCTATGAGCGGTTCGTCCAGCACCTAGCCACACTGGCGCCAACGGAGCTCTACAGCATTGTATGGTGCCATGAGTGAATAACAAAGTGTTTGGGTAAGGCGAACTAATCGCGGCCACAGTCGTCGCCCGGCCAGTATTAGAAAACGCTCTACGGTCGATGCCTCCCGGTATGGCCGCGATGCATCATCGCGACCTCGCCAACCCCCTCCCAGAAGTTGTAGCCGCGGCGCCTGCCAGCTACAGATTTCCAGATACCGACGCGACCCGTCTACTGTAATCATTCGAGATTCCAATCACTTAGAGTTAGCCAGTTATGGCACTGGAGTTGCACCAGTTGAAAGTAGTTGGGTTGCGGTTTATTTGACGTTGCCGCTGCGAAGCCACGGCGTGCCCGCTCAGGACGTTAGGACAAGATCCAACATCCAGCGTGAGGCTCGGGAAGGGGTTGCATCACACGGGGTCCCGAGCCTCACGAGCGGCATACTGCCAATGCTCGATTAGAAGTATCACACCTGTCTCAGTTCTCCTACTGCTCTCCCACGACCATTGTACGGGCCCTCCCTGGCCCTTCTCTGTACTATCCCGGCTCACTTCTGTCATGACATCCCTAATAGGTCAGTACCGCCGCAAATCTCCTTAGCCCGTTGAATAGAGTTTCACCATCCGCGCCCCGTCGGTCTTCGGGATGTTTTCACCCAAACTCCGTTCGGCCAGACAGTACCTGGCTAACTTACGGCGGTCATCAAAGTTTCCAGCCACCCCCCTTGAAACACAGGCAGCCAGCCCAGGTCTCGCTGTCCAACAGCGCAGGGCATTGTGTCCGTAGACCCTGCCGAACGAATCGTTCCTGCGCCATTTTTCCTCTCCGGCTTCGAGGGCAATAAAAAGGGGGAGCCCAAAGGCTCCCCGAGTACCGCAAGATTAACCGGTTTAGAAGTTGTACTTCAGGACCAGAACCATCTGACGCGGGTGATTGGTGAACACCTGGTTCCACTGTTCAAAGATCGACTTACCTGGAGTCAGCGTATTCCGAACGTTGCTGGTGGTAAAGCCGAGTGGCGCGACATCGCTGATGTAACCAGGCACATACTGCGCGTGGTTAAACAGGTTCAGGAAGCTGGCCTGGAACTCGATCGACTGACGCTCGGTGATGTTAACCCGCTTCAGTACGTTCATGTCCCAGTTGTTAATGTTGGGCGTGGCAATGGTGTTGCGTGCCGTGGTGGTAAACGCACCCGCGCCGGCGGTGATGTACTGCGCCGTCGGATTGTCTGCCATGTATGCCACCGTTTCTCCTGCCGTGTTGGTCAAAGCCGTGACAGTCGAGGTGGTACCCGGTACGCCAGCCGCGTTGTAGATGCAACGGTCACCAGCGTTGTCACCGTTCAGGTTGCTATCAACGGCGCTCTGGCAGGTTGCGTATTCAGGAGACTGGAAGGTGTAGACAGGCGAGAACTGCCAGTTTCCAACCATATTCTTCATGAACCAATTGGCGTTCTTGAAGAAGGGCAAATCGTAGATAGCGAATGCTGTTACGCGATGCCTGTGATCCAGGGCTGAGGTCCCATAGTCACAGTTGAAGCACTGGAAGTCCTGCGGACGACGCGGCGTCAGAACCGTCGAGAAGACGTCTGCTGTCGAGTTGTCGAGCAGGTGGCTCCAGGTATAGGCGAACTGGAACTGCAGGCCCTTGGTGAAGTTACGGCTGAATTGCACTGACAGACCGTTGTACTTCGAGGCACCGTACGGCTCGAAGGCGACGACGTAATTGCCGTTGAAGCCCGCATTATTGTACGCGGGAATGAGATTTCCAATCTGGTTCTGTAGATAGTTCAAGGTGTAGGGCAGCGTGTCAAGCGTGGCTTGGCTCGGAGCCGCCAGGTAGGTCGGCAGGTAGGCCCATGGCTGAACCGGTGCTTGCACGTTCAGACGCGTCTGTACGGGCATCTTCAGGCCCCGCGTGCTGACCCAGCGAACTTCCAAGGTGTAATCCCGCCCAAAGACGTGCTGGATGCCTGCCGTGAAGGTTTCCGTGTAGGGCAACGTCTGGTTAGGAATGAACGCGCTGGTCGCAGCACGCGCGGTTGCCGGGTCGGTAATGGCTGCCGGCGTCGCGGGCAGACCGCCAGCGCCAAGGAAGTTGTTCAAACCGTACGGGCAGCTAGAGGACGCTGGTTGCCCTAACGGCACGGTATCGCAAGTCTGCTGCACCTGCGGCGGTAGCGACAGAATCCCCAGGTTGTCGTAAATCACGTCGTTCGCCATGGCAAAACCGAGGCGGACGGAGGTTTCCGGACTGGGCGCCCACGCGATACCGACACGGGGCATAAAGTTACCTTTTTGCGTTGTTGGTGCTCCGAAGGTAAGCAGCCCCGGCACATTGGAGATGCTGTTCAGCGGTTGCAAGCTGGTTGCGGCCAGCGGCTCACCCGTGTACTCGTAGCGAATGCCCAGATTCAAGGTGAACGTAGGCGAGAGCCGCCACTCGTCGTTGGCGTACCAGTAAACCGCCTTCTTGTTGCCGTAATAAACGACGTTACCGGAAGACCTCTCGGCGAAGTCGGCCGCGAGTGTCGGATTCGGAGAGAAGTCGTTTAGATAGTCAGATGTCGCGCCCCACTCGTAATCACCACGCACGCGCTGCGTGAAGGTCTGCGGGCTGATGATCCAGCGGAATTCGCCGCCGAACCGGAAGTTGTGTTTGCCTTTCACCCAGCTCAAGTTGTCCACGAACTGGTAGAGGTTCTGCACTGTGGTCTGGGGAGCGTTCCCATCAGGGCCGATATTCATGCCTCCGAGGTCGTTGAGCACCAGGTTCGGGAAGGTACCAAGTCCGGGGTAAAGCTGGTTGCCGACCGGGTAAAACTGCGAGTAGCGATTGAACCCGAAACGGAACTCGTTGTTGACGTTGGTGCCAAATTGGTGATACTCGCTCAAAGTGACGAGCCAAAAACGCTGCGGAAGCGTAGTCCAAAAGGTGGGCAGCGAGGCAGCCGTGTCAAAGCCATCCAACTTTGTCCAGGCGAGGCGGCCACGGAGCGAATCGTTTTGGGAGATGACCCAATCGAACGAGTTGGCGGTGTTCAGCCAATTCGTGTAGCTGGGTCCGCTGAAACCAATATCACCGACCGGGATATTGATGGCATTTGTAAACTGATCGCTGCGTACGCCCGGCTGCACCTGAATTGTATTACTGCAAGCGGTGGCCGAAGTACTGGAACCCGTCGGAACATATTTCTGAAGCTGCGACAACTGGGTGTTGTTAGGGAACAACCCTGCCAGCATGGTGTAACCGGCAGCCGTTGGTGCGCAGTAGGTTACGGGAGTTGCCGACTGTCCGAGGGTGTTGTATTCCCAGTCGGTGAAGAAGAACAATTTGTTCTTGATGATCGGGCCGCCGATCTGGCCGCCGTACCGGTTGTTATCGTAACGCGTGTTGTGCGGATTCTCACCATTCGCAACCTGGGAGAGCGCCAACTGTGAGTCGATGGCGTTCAGGTCTTTGTTCTGGAAGTACTCATACACTCTTCCATGGAAGGTGTTGGTGCCGCTCTTGATGGTCTGATTGAACTGCCCACCGGAAGAGTGACCGAATTCCGCCGAGAACTGGTTTTGCAAAACCGAGAAGCTATCGACGGCGTCGTTGGGAATTAGAATAAGAGGACCCGTCACCGAAAGGCTGTTGTTGTCCACACCTTCTACAGTGAAGTTGTTATTACGGGGACGGTTTCCGCCCACCGAGGGGCCCGAACCTACGCCCACGCCGCCTGTGCTGGCCACGCCGGAATTCAAAAGCGACAGGTTTAGAACGCCTGAAGAGAAGGCTCCGCTACCCACCGTAGGCAGATCGGAAGCTTCCTTGGCGGTAAAGGTCGTGGAAATCGTAGGCGTCGTCGAATCGATCGATACCGCCGTCTCACTAACTTCTACGGTGGTCGACGTGCCTGCGACGGACGTGGTGATATTGGCCGTTGCCACTTTGTTCAGTTCCACTTCGACGTCGCGGGTGCCGCCCTTCATTCCGGCCGCTGTCACCGCCAACGAGTAGTGGCCTGCAAGCAGGTTGACGAATCGATATTCACCCTGCGCATTGGTGGCCGTCGTTGCTTTCACTCCGGTGGCCAGATTCGTTGCCTCGATATTCGCGCTGGGCACGTAGGCGCCGGTAGTATCCTTTACCACTCCAACGATGTCACCGCTGATCGCCTGGCCAAATGCAAAGGCCGATAGGAGCAGCAGGATACTGAGGAGGGAGATTAACTGCCAAGTACTTCTATTCATCGCACTCTCCGCTTCGCTGATAGATTGAACAATAACTTTTGGGGACCGACATTCGCGCCCCAGCATTCGTAAAGCACGATCGTAACCAATTGATCCATATGTGTTTTCAATGCCTTACATCACCACCGAGGGTCGCAGTTATACTTTTTCGGATGTGAGGAACCATCTAAATCCAGAATTTCATAGAATTCGGGGCGAGTAGCGCGTTCTGAGATGTGACAGGATTCTCTGCGGGACAAGGCGCATTCCGCCCGCGTCGAGTTTTCCACAGAGGGAACGTAACTAATCGGTTAACTTCCGGCGGGTTGAGGTTGAAGTCCCCGCTGCAGCTTGCCCGCTGGGCGATCCCTCGCAGGCGTTGCTTGAAAACAGTGACATTGGGCAACCGAAGCGACCTTACCCGGCGTTGCCCAATGCCAGACTGATCAGGGTCTTCTGCTCAAGTTCGTGCGCTTTGGTCGAACCTGTGGCTGGCGTGGCGTTGGCCGCGCGCTTGATGCTGCGTAACTTGTTCCCTACCAGGCGCTTCAGCCTCGGCGCTACAAATGACAGCGCGCCCATGTTGGCTGGTTCTTCCTGTACCCAGATAAACTCGCTGGCGTTCTCGTAGCGGTCAAGAACGCTGCGTAGCTCGTGCTCCGGAAACGGGTACATCTGCTCAAGCATGACGACGGCCGGGCTGCTCAGTTTCTGCTTCGCCCGTTCGATCCGCAGCTCATGGCCGATCTTGCCCGTGCAAATCAGCACGCGACGGGCTTCAAGGGCGCTCTCGTCTGCCAAAACGGTCTGGAAGCGTGGGCGCTCCAGTTCAAACAGTGGAGACAGCGCCTCCGGGTGCCGCAACATGCTCTTGGGCGTGAACACGATCAGCGGTATCCGCCACTTGCGCATGGCCTGACGACGCAGCAGGTGGAAATACTGCGCCGCCGTCGAGGGCTGGCAAACCTGCAGGTTGTCACGAGCGCAGAGCTGCAAATACCGCTCGATCCGTGCACTGGAGTGCTCCGGCCCCTGCCCTTCATGGCCATGCGGCAACAGCAGCACAAGCCCGCTTAGAAGGTCCCACTTGTCCTCGCCGGCAACGATAAACTGATCGACGATGATCTGGGCGCCGTTGGCGAAGTCTCCAAACTGCGCCTCCCACATGACCAGCGCTTCAGGAAAGTCACGCGAGAATCCGTACTCAAACCCCATCACTGCGGCTTCCGACAGCTCCGAGTTATAGATCTCGACGCGCGCCTGGTTGGGCGCAAGATGACAAAGCGGCACGTACTCCTTCTCATCAACAATGTCGATCAACACTGAGTGCCGCTGGTTGAAGGTTCCCCGCCGGCTATCCTGCCCACTGAGCCGGACAGGCGTTCCCTGTATTGCGAGTGATCCGAAAGCCAACGCCTCGGCCATGCCGAAGTCCAATGCCCGTTTGCCGTAGCCCATTTCGCGACGTTGTTCGAGCAACTTCTCCACCTTGGGATGGATGTGAAAATCGGCGGGATAGCTGGTGAGGCCATCGGTAATGCGCTGTAGTTCGGCTGTGGGCAGCCCGGTATTAACCTCATCCGCGGGATTGTATGGACCGCCATGATAAGGCGCCCAATAACTGGGTAATTGACGCATGACCGGCTTCTTGGCCATGCTCTTGCCCGACTTCTGCGCTGCGTCAAGCTCAGTCTGAAACTTGATAACGAACGGTTGCGGATCCATTCCCACCCGATTGGCGTAGGAGAGATACAGCAGCGGACGGTCCTTGATCTTGCGATAAAGGATGGGCTGCGTGATGGTGGGATCATCCACCTCGGAATGACCATGACGCCGGAAACCGATCAGGTCCACCACGACGTCTGTACCAAACTCGTAGCGGTACTCCAGCGCCATTCGCCCGACACGCACCACGGCATCGGCGTCTTCACCATTAACGTGAAAGATCGGGATAGGAAGGCGCTTGGCTAGATCGGACGAGAAACGGCTGGAATAGGCATCATGAGGGTTGGTGGTGAATCCGATCAGGTTGTTGACGATCACGTGAACGGTGCCGCCCACGGTGTACCCACGTAAATCGGCCATGTTAAGCGTTTCGGCCGTGATCCCTTGCCCTGCGAACGCCGCATCGCCGTGCATCAAAACTGGCAGTACCTTCGCCTTGCCATCACGGCCGATGCGCGTCTGCTTGGCGCGTGCCCGTCCCACGGCAACCGGATCAACCGCTTCCAGGTGGCTCGGATTCGACACCATGTGAATGCGGAGCTGTCCGCCGCTGGCGCCGGTGAACATACCGGTGGCGCCGATGTGATACTTCACGTCCCCGCCACCCAGCACACTGCGCGGATCAACATCTTCAAAGCCGGCAAAAATCTCCGCCGCAGGCCGATTGACGATATTGATAATCACATTCAGGCGTCCACGATGACTCATCGCCAGCACAGCCTGCTCCGCGCCATTCTCGGAAGCGGAGTTCAGGATTTCATCCAGTAACGGGATTAGCGCGGTATTGCCTTCCAGCGAATACCGCTTGGTACCGATATAGCGGGAGTGTATGGTCTGCTCAAACACATCCGCCCGAACCAGTTGATCCAGCACTCGTGCGCGGTTGACTGGCAGAGACTCTTCCGTCTCCATGCGCTCCTGGATCCAGCGCCGGCATTCAGGATCGGCGATGTGCATGAACTCGACGCCAATGCTGCCGCAGTAGACCCGGCGGGCCGCATCGGCTTCTTCGCCGGCCATGTTGAGTTCAGGGTGAGCTAGCGGGGCAAAGTGCCCGACTGGATCGAGATCGGCTTGCAGATAACCCCACCTGCGGAACGTATCCATTGTGCGTTCCAACTTCTCGTTATCGACGTTCGTCAGTACTGTAGACAAGGATGGCAAACTCCAGAGATGGGCCGTTGCTCAGCAAATTCCCGGCCGCGTTTTCATGATTCACTTGTTATAGATTCGCTATCTGGCGCACAGTTGCGTACACATGTTCCGGAACCGGATTCGGGTTGCAATCAAAACACTTAGTATATCGAAAGGGCTTGAGATTCGGTAACCTACCCGTGCGCGTCTTCACTCAGCTTCCATCACTTTCTGATGTACCATCGGTTGCGTCCAGCAGCATCCCTGCAGGAGGTTGAATGCAAAGCCGCCATGTTTTTCCAGCCGCATCTATCTGAAAGGTACGGAGATTTCGACGCCAACGGCTAGTGATAGTGATGGTAGAAAAACTGTCGGTCCAGGACCACTTGTTCGTGCTTACCGGCGCGGGAATCAGCGCCGAGAGCGGATTGCCCACGTTCCGTGGCACGAACGGACTGTGGCGCGGTTACCGGGTGGAAGATGTCGCAACCCCCGAAGCCTTCGCCGCTGATCCCGCACTGGTGTGGCAGTTTTATTCCGAGCGCCGCCAGCGGCATGCAACGGTCCAGCCGAATCCCGCTCACTTCGCCTTGGCGAAACTCGAAAACGCGCTGGGAGATCGTTTCTTTCTGTGTACCCAGAATGTCGATTCTCTGCATGAGCAGGGCGGATCGCAGCGCGTCGTGCACATGCATGGGCGCATCATGCAATCGCGCTGCTCGAGCGGGCGGTGCGGTTCGCGACCGTTTGACGACACGAGTTCCTACCGAACGCGCGAAGAGGTTCCGCGATGCGGAGAATGCGGCGCGCTGATTCGCCCGCACATCTGCTGGTTTGGCGAAGTTCCTTTCGAGATGGATCTGATCCTCCACCAGCTAGTGGGCGCCACTGTGCTGTTGACGGTTGGGACATCGGGCGTGGTCGAACCGGCGGCGAGTTTCGTCAGAATGGCACGCCGCACCCGCACAAAAACGATCTACGTCGGACCGGAGGAGCCGTCAAACAGCGGATTCTTCGATGAGGTGACGCTGGGGAAGGCGGGAGAGGTCCTCCCCGGATTGGTGAAGGAACTGGTCAACCTGTGAAGTATCCGGCGATGCGATAAGCAGCAAACGCCGAGACGTAGGCCACAACCGTCATGTAAGCAAATTGGGCCGCGGGCCATTTCCAGCCATTCGTCTCGCGACGAACCACTGCCAGCGTGGACATGCACTGCATGGCGAAGGCGAAGAAGACCAGCAGCGCGATCGCTCCCGGTAGTGATAATTCATGTCGCAAGGCAGTCTGCAGATCGAACTCATGAACTGAGGCGTCGATGCCGTTGATCGTGCCCAGCGTCGCAATGATCACCTCGCGGGCCGCCAGCGAAGTCACCAGCCCCACGCCAATCTTCCAGTCGAAACCCAGCGGACGAATGACCGGTTCGATCGCGTGTCCGACGGAAGCTACAACGCTGTCCTGAATCGCAGGCGGATGCCCGTTGTGCATGGGAAAGTTCGTCGCCGCCCAAAGCAGTAGCGATACCACCATGATCACCGTACCCGCTCGATACAGAAAAGCCTTGCCCCGATCGACCACCCGTAGCGCCAGCGAAGAAGCTTGTGGCCAGCGGTATGGCGGCATCTCGAGGATAAAAGGAGCATCTTTGCTGCGCAGGATTGTCGACTTCAGCAGTCGCGCCGTCAGCACAGCCATCAGAAACCCTAGTACATACAGCCCTAACATGGCCGCCGCGCGCACGCTCAGAAACGGACCCAGCAAGGCGGTACCCGGAAGGAATGCGGCAATCACCATGGTGTACACCGGCAGCCGTGCCGAACAAGTCATAAAGGGCGCGATCAGGATGGTGGCCATGCGGTCACGCTTGCTCTCGATGGTGCGTGTCGCCATGATCGCAGGCACAGCGCAAGCGTAGGCGGAAAGCAGCGGTATGAAGCTCTTGCCGTTCAGGCCGACGCGGGACATGGTGCGGTCAGCGATAACGGCCGCGCGCGCCAGATAGCCCGAGTCTTCCAGAATTCCGATCACAAGGAACAGAAGCAGAATCTGCGGGAGAAAGACGATTACCGAACCAACGCCCTTCCACACGCCATTGATCAACATCGAGCGCAGCAGGCTTTCGGGCATGGTCTGCGCAATCCATGTGCCGGTGGAGTCGAGGAACGTCTGGAGTAGATCCTGTAAAGGCTTGCCCGCGGCGAAGATCAACTGGAAAACTGCGATCACAACCGCCGCGAAAATCACCGGTCCCCAGACACGATGCAGAAACACATTATCCAGTCTTCGCGTCCAGACCGGAGTCGCGGGCCGGCGATAGTTAGCGTTCTCTCCCACCCGAACGGCCCACTCGCGTACGCTGCGTGTGCTGCCCACCACGGGCAGCTCCAACGGTTCAGTAGCGGGCGACGCGCCGCTAAGGAAATTGGAGACGGCCTCCAGACCGGCTCCGGTCGTCGCGCTCACCAGCGCAACCGGAGTGCCCAACTGCCGTGCCAATGCGAGAGGGTCGACAGCGCCGTTCTGCTTGTGCAGTTCGTCCGCCATATTCAGCAGCACCAGCGTCGGCAGGCCGAGTGCGATGACACGCGCCGCCAATACCAGGTGTGTATGCAGGTTGTTGGAATTCAGAACTACGATGACCGCATCGGGACGCGCCATTCCCGGCATCTCGCCCTGCAACACTTCGACCGCTACCTTCTCGTCCTCCGACTTGGGGACGAGGCTGTAGATGCCCGGCAGATCGATCAGCGCGACCTCTTCGCCGTAGATGTCGCGAAGGTAGCCGGTATGGTGCTCAACCGTTACCCCAGGAAAGTTACCCACTTTCTGGCGAAGTCCCGTCAAGCGGTTGAAGAGTGTGGTTTTGCCGGAATTGGGAGGGCCTACAACCGCGACCGTGCGATAGGAACTGCTGACCGCTTCGTCCTGGGGGCGCGCCACCGGATGGCACGTCATCGCCGACTCTCCCTTGCGCTAATCACCGAAGGCGGGTGCGCCGATTAGCGACACGTGGATGTGGCGCGAGAGTTCGCGGCGCATCGCGACCTCTGCCCCTTCCACTCGATAGACCCGGGGGTCTCCACCTGGACCGCTGCGCTCGACCGTGACTTCGAGACCTGGAACAAACCCCAGGTTCATCAGGTGCTCGGCGATAGGATGATCCAAATCCAACTCTCGGACGACGGCGCGCTCACCGACCTGGAGGTCGGCCAAAGCGCTGGCTTTCGCCGTGCGTGGCCGCTGCCGCCCGAATTTGAAGTTGAAAATCATTTTCAATTACAAATCTATTCTAACCCATTCGCGGAGACTGGCAACGACCAAAGTCACACCCGTTTGTGACAAGTGAACAGTCGGGGAATCCCTTACGTACCCGGTCCCAAAATGGCACCTCCGCGCCTGCTACCCACGTCGGAATCGCCAGCCCGGCCGCTCCTGACCATTCCTCCACCACCGGCTGCCCCTCGAGCCTTCAACCAACTGCGTAATCCGCGTCCTGGATGGCGCGCTGGTGCAGTGCCTGTGGCACACTAGGGAATCGTATCGCGTCGGCGGAGGGTGCCCGTATGTTGGGACTAAGTGAAGTCGCAAACCGCATCGTGCAATCCACCATTCGCACCATGTCCGTGGAGTGTGAAAAGGTGGGCGGCGTCAACCTGGCGCAAGGCGTGTGCGATACCGAAGTTCCTGCCATGGTGCGACAGGCCGCCGAGTCTGCCATCGAGGCCGGCTACAACCAATACACCCGTGCCGATGGCATCGCTTCCTTGCGTGAAGCGATTGCAAAGAAACTCAAGCGGCAGAATGGAATCGCGGCTGATCCGAACTCCGAAATCCTTGTTACCTCAGGGGTGACGGGCGGATTCGATTCCGCCTGCCGGGCTCTGCTCAACCCCGGCGACGAAGTCATTCTCTTCGAACCGTACTACGGCTACCACCATGCGACGCTGGTCGGCCAATATTGCAGGCCGGTTCTGGTCTCCCTCGATCCGCCTGACTATCCCCTTGTGGCCGACCGATTGACTGCGGCGATCACCTCGAAGACACGAGGCATTGTGGTCAACACGCCGGCCAACCCATCAGGCAAAGTGTTTTCGATCACGGAGTTGGAACAAATCGCCGCCATTGCGCAGCATCACGACTTGTTCCTGTTCACCGACGAAATCTACGAGCACTTCGTGTACGACGGGCAGCGCCACATCAGCCCGGCCTCACTACCCGGAATTGCGGACCGCACGATAACCATCTCAGGCTTCTCGAAAGTCTTCAGCATTACCGGATGGCGGGTCGGCTTCCTGCACGCATCTTCGCGGTGGATCCCCGCCATCAGTTATTTCCACGACCTTACTTACGTTTGCGCGCCGTCTGCCTTTCAGCATGGGGCCGCCGCCGGTTTGGATTTCCTGCCCGATTCGTTCTACGAGGAGCTGATCCAGGAATACCAACACAAGCGCGAACTGATCTGCGATGCTTTGACCGAGGCCGGGCTGGAGCCCAGTGTTCCCGCCGGGGCCTACTACGTGCTGGCTGACGCCTCGGTCGTGCCCGGCGCCGGCAGCGTCGAAAAGGCGATGAACTTGTTGCGGCTCACGGGTGTCGCCACCGTTCCTGGAGACGCCTTTTTTCAGGGTGGACGCGGAGACCATCTGCTGCGCTTCTGCTTTGCCAAGACGGATACCGACTTGGAGGACGCCTGCGAACGACTGACGAAACTGCGTCACAGCGCCGGCGTCTCCCGCTCCTAACCCATTGTTCGGCAATGCTTCAGCCCCATAGTTACAGCGCCAAGTCGCAGATAACAGGAACGAATACGCGGCATAAATAGTTTGAATTTCACTTCCCGCCGGAAAGCCTGTATTCCTAAAACAACCACCAGAAACACTAGGCCAACGCAGCCGGCGCGTTGGTATTTTCTGGGCACTTGTTAGTCGTCCTGAGCTGGAGTGCTTGCTCCGTTGTGCTGACTCCCAACACTCTCGAGCGGCCTTAAGTTTGCAACCGGGGGTTCTTGATGGGTTGTGCTGTAAGTCTCTTGCCATAGCCGGAAGCTATGGCGACGTTGGAATCCAGCTGCGACGCTTCGTGTCGCGGAAGCCCGATAAGCACCATGGCCACGCCGACCTTCGATCCCGCGCTGCGTAGCTTCTACAAGGAGGAATCGGACCGTGTGCGCCGCGATTTCGAGGCCAACGGTTCCGGACGCGCGTGTACTCAGGATCGTACTCAGCTGGTTGACAAGTTGCTCTATCACTTGTGGGAGCAGCAGCCCACGCTCCGATCCAACGCTGGTTTCGCGCTGGTGGCCTCGGGCGGGTTCGGACGCCGCGCCCTCTATCCCCAGTCCGATATTGATCTGCTCTTCCTGTGTGAGAATGAGGCGCTGCGAAGCCGCGCCAAAGACCCGGTACGTAGTATCTGCCAGGAGCTCTGGGACACCGGCCTGCGCGTCAGTCCCACCACCCGCACCATCGATGACTGCGGACACTTCGACCAGGACAACGTCGAGTTCACCATTTCATTGCTCGACTGCCGCTTTCTCATTGGCGATGAGAAGCTGTTTTCCCGTCTGCGCGAAAAAAGCATCCCGCAACTCATAGCGCGAGAGTCTGGCATTCTCGTGCAGCGGCTCACCGAAGTAACCAACAACCGGCACGTCCGCTACGGCAGCACGATATTTCACCTCGAGCCAAACCTGAAGGACGGCCCGGGCGGACTGCGCGACTTTCATGTGACCCGCTGGATCGCCCTGATAACGGCCCTCGAAACCGATCGCAAATGGCCTGAGTCGCTGCACCTTCAGCAGAATTCCGATGACCACAACATTCTCGAGGCCATGGAGTTTCTTTCGTCGGCGCGCTGCTACCTGCACTACCGCAGCAACCGCGACGAGAACATCATCTCCTGGGAGGCGCAAGACGACCTCGCCATGCGAGGTATCGGAACCGGCGCGGGCCCGGTCTCCTCGGCGGAGTGGATGCGACTGTATTTCCGCAACGCCAAAGCGATCTACCGCAACGCTACTCAGTTGCTGGAGCAGACCTCAGCCACGCGCTCGACCTTGGTGCGCTCTTTCCGTCGCTGGCGCTCGCGAGCTTCCAACGATGAATTTTCGGTGGTGGACCGGCGCGTCTATATCCAGCAAGCGGCAGGCGCGCGCGATCCGGAAGTCGTCTTGCGCCTGTTTGTCTTCATGGCGCGGCATGGCGTAAAGCTCGCCATGGAGACGGAGCGGCGGCTCACCAACGCGCGCCGCGGGCTGCTCGACACCATGCCCCAGGATGCCAGGCTCTGGGCGCAATTGCGCGAGTTGCTGGTGCAACCGAACGCCGCCGAAACCCTGCGCTCCATGCATTCTCTACGCCTGCTGGCGCTGGCAATTCCTGAGTTTGAGATCATCGATTCACTGGTGCTGCGCGATCTCTACCATCGTTACACGGTCGACGAGCACACTTTCCTTGCCATTGATGTGCTGCATCGTCTGCACGACACCAGCGTCGCATGGTTGCGCCCCTTCGCGGAATTGTTCACCGAGTTAGAGCGACCGGACTTGCTGTTTCTAGCGTTGCTCTTTCACGATACCGGCAAGGGCCTCGCGGGCGACAATCACGTTCACGGAAGCCTCCAGCTTGCGCTTGCTGCCTTTGACCGCCTCGGCCTGAGCAGCGAAGACCGCGATATCGCCGGCTTCCTCATCGCAGCGCATTTGGAGATGTCGTCAACCTTGCGAAAGCGCGATATCTACGATCCCGAAACCATCCGTGAACTCGCCGCCAAGATGGGAACGCCGGAGCGCCTCAAAATGCTCACCCTGCTGACACTCGCGGACATTAAGGCGGTCAATCCCGAAGCCCTCACGCCGTGGAAGGCTGAAAATCTGTGGCAGCTCTACATTGCCACGGCCAACTACTTCACGCGTAGCGTGGACGAACAGCGCTTTCATCGGGAGGTGTGTAGCGAACAGGTTGAGCGCATCGCCGCCCTGCTTCCCAAGGGCCGCTCCCAACTCTTGAAATTCCTCGACGGCCTGCCTCAACGCTACTTGATGTCCCATTCGGCCGAGCAGGTGATTGCGCATTTCGAAATGTCGAACCACCTGCGCAGCGAAACTGTCCAACTGGGACTACGACGGGCCAGCGAGCAGCACGAACTCACGGTCGTGACCAGGGATCGTCCCGGACTGTTTTCCAAACTCACGGGCATTTTGTACGGGTGGGGCATGGACATCACAAAGGCGAGCGCCTTTTCCAACGAGGCAGGGGTGATCGTCGACAACTTCTATTTCAAAGATCGTTTCCGCACCCTCGAACTGAATCCACCCGAACGCGAGCGCTTCAAGAAGTCCGTGATCGATATCCTCCACGGCGACTCGCCTCTCGATCGACTTCTGGAGCCACGCCTGCGTGCGGACACCAAGCCCCCGAAACTGAAGATCGAGACCCGCCTGCGTTGTGACGACGAAAGTTCCCCGAACAGCACCCTGCTTGAGGTCATTACCCAGGACCGTCCGGGCTTGCTGCACACCATCAGCTCAATTCTCGCCGCAGAAAATTGCAGCATCGAGGTTGCGCTAATCGACACCGAAGGCGCGATGGCGCACGACGTCTTCTACTTGACCTCCGCGGGCATGAAGCTGACGCGCGACCAGCAGAGGGCTGTCGAATGGGCCCTGACTACCGAACTGGGTGAGTCATTGCCTTCAAGTTGGTAGCTGCTCGTCGTTGTTCGATTTGAATTCCCCTTATTTCACGACGACAGTCACCCTGAACGTCTTGGCGGCTGCCACGTCCTTCTCCCACGGCCGTCGATATTCAAGCTTGAGAGCTGCGCTGCCGGCCGCCGTGGCTGCGAATTGCAGCGTCTGGGTTCCGCCGGCGCCCACCATGTTCTTTGCCTCGGGATCGCGAGCGAAATCTGACTTTAGCAGTTCAAGGGTTGCAGGATTCCCCGTCACAACCCACTCATAGCCTGTTGTCGGGTTCGAGGTGAGGCGCACCAGCAATGTCCCACCCTTGGCTACCTCGATTGATTTTCCATTGTCCGCGTCGGTGACCGTGATCGGCGAACCTGCGGCGTCTGGCGTAGCAACAGGTTGTTGCCCGGAGGAACGGCCGGTAAGCACAGCTATCGAGAAAACGGTAAATAGTGCGAACGCAACCAATACTGTCGCCTTACGCATGCGATCCGCTCCCCTTTCCCATACGATGTGTCAATATTGAAATGCATTCAGCGTGAAGACGGCTGCAATATTTGTCAATGGAAACTGATCTCAGATCTCCACTTTTAGCCTGCTGCTTTTTGTACTCTTACAGAAAGGCCGCGGCTCATCGGCAATGATCACCGGCTTCCGTCACGCGCTGCTCGATTGGCAGATCATCGCTGCCTGGATCATTTTTCTCGCCAGCTATTTCGTTTTCGCCTTCGG
The DNA here is from genome assembly GCA_963834815.1 of uncultured Acidobacteriaceae bacterium. Classification (GTDB taxonomy): domain Bacteria; phylum Acidobacteriota; class Terriglobia; order Terriglobales; family Acidobacteriaceae; genus DASRAA01. Next base: position 183,427 of record CAWIDA010000003.1, read on the forward strand.
ACGTTTCCCGGGAACCAAGATCGACCGGCCAGCCATGGCTGTGGTCGGCGCGGTCCTCATGTTCGTCTTCCGCATCCTGTCTCCTCGGAACGCAATCGATAGCATTGATTTCGCCACCCTCGTGCTGCTTTTTTCGATGATGCTGATCGTTGCCAGTCTGCATCTCGCCGGCTTCTTCGAATGGGTCAGCAATCGCGTCATCCTCCATCTCACCTCCCGGCAACTGCTTCCCGGCGTCATCTTCACCAGCGGAATCTTGTCGGCATTCCTGGTGAACGACGTGGTTTGTCTGTTCATGGCGCCTCTCGTCCTTGGCGTCTGCAAGCGAATGGGCGTGCGACCGGTGCCTTACCTGCTCGCTCTCGCCACAGCGTCCAACATTGGCGGGTTGGGAACCATCACCGGCAATCCTCAGAATATGCTGATCGGCTCGGTGTCCGGAATCACGTATCGCGACTTCCTCGCGCACCTCGGACCCGTCGCCGTGTTGGGGCTGTTTGTTGACTGGGCGTTGCTCTATTGGATTCACCTGCGCGTTCAGCCGCCCGCCTCGGAGGTTCCACCGAGCCCGGCGAGACCATTAATCTCAACGCGCCACCCACCTTTCGTCTGCTGTGGCCCGTGTTCATAACCATAGCGGTGCTGGCGGGCTTCCTTTTGGGATTTCAACCGCCCCTGGTTGCAGCCGCAGGGGGAGCGCTGTTGCTGGTCAGGCGCACTCGCGATCCCAAAGATATTTACGGCGACGTCGACTGGTCGCTACTGGTGTTATTCCTGGGATTGTTCCTGGTCGTGGGTGGCGCGCAGGAAGCTGGCGTCACCGGCGAGCTGCTAAGGGTCGCCGAGCGGCTGAACCTTCACCATACCCTCGTTTTCTCGACCGTGACAGTTTTGCTGTCCAACATCGTGAGCAACGTTCCAGCAGTGATGCTTCTGAAGGGACTGGTCCCGCAATTCCATGACCCTCATACCATGTGGATGATGCTGGCCATGTCCAGTACTCTCGCGGGCAACCTCACCATCACAGGATCGGTCGCGAACATTATCGTCGTGGAAAAAGCCCGCACGGTCTCGCACATCAGCTTTCTTGATTACATGAAGACCGGGGTTCCAGTGACAATCGTTACCCTGGCAATCGGCCTGCTATGGCTTACGTTTGTCCACTATTGAACGCTCGCGGTGGGTAGTGCGGATCACCGAACCGCCGAAGCGGAAACTTGGAAGGTATCCCGGGCTCCCGACGCGCTGATTGCTGTGAATCGAAGCTCCGCCGTCATCCCCTGCTCCGCCAGATGTGCCTGAACCCTCGCGCCAACCTCGTCACGATCGGCGTCCTCTTGCAGAAACATGAGTACCGACGGTCCAGCGCCGCTCAGAGCAACACCATTCACGCTCTCAGTTCCTGCGAGAGAAGACAAGGCTGGCAGCAACGGACACAATTGCGCGCGATACGGGTGATGGACCCGGTCACTCAGCGCCTCACTCAACCATTCTCCGCGACCCTGGCTGAAGGCGAGGACCAGCAGCATGGCGCTTTGCACGTTGTGGACGAGATCGACGCGGCTATAAAGGCGAGGCAGGACTCGCCGGGCCTCTGAGGTTGCCAGCGGGTTCTCGGGGACCGCAAGCAAGAGGGGCCACTTCACGGCAACCGGAATCGGAACGACGCTCACTGCGGGCACGGACTCTTTGCGGACTGCGGGCGGAGTCCTGGCCAGGACCACGCCACCGTGCCAGCACGCGGCTACATTGTCCGGATGACCTTCAACCGCCGTCGCTTCGGCAACGATTCGCTCACCGTCCCAATCGAAACCGCCAAACCAAACAGCCATAGCCACGCTTGCCAGCACGGCGGCGGCAGACGAACCGCAACCCATCCCCAGCGGAATTTCGTTCTCCAAACGGATCGCCAGTGGGGTCACTGGCCTGCCTTCGCGCTCCAGCAACCGGGTGTAAGTGTCAACGATGAGATTCTCCGGCATCCTGCCGCAGAGGTCCGCATTGCGCCCATTCGCAGCAATCGAGAATTCCGCAGCCGGGACCGCTTCCACTGCGAGCCCGAAATCAAGCGCCAGAGCTGCCGCGTCAAACGCCGGCCCCAGGTTCGCCGAGGTTGCGGGCAGGAACATGCGGAACGGCATGCCAGTGGAGTCACGATCACCCATCGCGCTTGTCCTCTGCTTCGAGCGCCCGCAGGACTGCATCGGCATTGGCATCGAGAACCATCGGCATCTTTCGTTGCGCTGCCGTCAGTGCACGAAATTCGTCGTCCCCCATTCGCGGAACTGTCAGATCGCCGCGATGAAACTTGATGGTGTACTCCGGGTCCTTCAGCACATGTCCCGTCAGCACCAGCACGACCGCGTCTGCGGGCCTCACGAAGCCGCTCTTCGTTAGTTTCTTGAGTCCAGCCAGCGTGACGGCCGATGCCGGTTCACATCCAACCCCGTCGGCGCCGATTTCCGCTTTGGCTACGGCGATTTCGGCTTCACTCACCTGCTCCACACGGCCTCCGGTGGCTTCCAGCACTCTCAGCGACTTCTTCCACGACGCAGGATTGCCAATACGAATTGCCGTCGCCAGCGTCTCTGCCTCGACGGTCACAAGTTCCTTACCGTGCTTTTCGTGGACGGTCCGATAAAGCGGGTTTGCGCCCTCCGCCTGAATCACCGATATCTTCGGTACCGACTGCACCACGCCCAGGCGCTTCATCTCCAGAAACGCTTTGCCCAGCGCGGAATTGTTTCCCAGGTTGCCGCCGGGTACGACGACATGGTCGGGAACCTGCCAATCGAGTTGCTCCAGCAACTCGATCGCCGCCGTCTTCTGGCCCTCAAGCCGATAGGGATTTACGGAGTTCAAGAGATAAATCGGATAGCGGCGGATGATTTCATCCAACACCCGTACGCATCCGTCAAAGTCCGTCCTGAGCTGGCATGTCAGGGCGCCATAGTCGAGGGATTGCGAGAGCTTTCCCCATGCGATCTTGCCATCCGGAATCACTACCAGACTGCGCATGCCTCCCCGCGCTGCGTAGGCAGCCATCGAGGCTGATGTGTTCCCGGTAGATGCGCAAGCTACCCAGCGAAACTCATTCTGCCGGGCAAACGAAATCGCCACCGTCATGCCCGTATCTTTGAACGAGCCGGTAGGGTTCATCCCCTGATGCTTCGCTCTCAAGCGTTCGACGCCGGCGGAACGGGCGCACCGCGGCAGATCGTAGAGCGGCGTATTCCCTTCCCGCAGGGTAATCGCAGATGACCAATTGTCGAGTTCGGGAAGCATCTCTCTGAATCGCCAGACGCCGCTGCTGTCCCGAGGATCGTTGGATGTCCGACGTTCGCGCCACAGGGCCTTCAATTCCGCCGGATCGGGAGCCGTCCCCGCCTGCCAGGCCGTAAACTCCACCTCCAGCAGGTCGCCGCAACTCGTACAACGGAAATCACTTGCGAGCGAAGCATTCACTTCCCCGCAGGATATGCAGCGCACACGGTAGTTCTTGGCGGTGGTGGTCCGGTCTGACTGCAACTGTCCCATTCTGGAATCCAGAAGTTGGAGTTATAACTTTCATTCTAATACGGCGGTCGAACCACGATGACCGGGAGATACGCTTACATCGAAGGTGCACGAACCGGTTCCATATTGAAGTTGAATGCTGCTAGAAAAAGGAATAGGGAGGAGTCAGACCTCCTCCCTATCGAACTGCTTTGCCTGCCGCCGGCTCTATGCCCTTCCTACTCGACGTAAGGCTTCCAGGTGCCGTCCTTGGTTTCGACCAGGACCACGCCGGCCTTGGTGGGCGCGGCGCTGTAGAAATCCACTCCATAAGTCTTGATCAACGTTCCACGGTCCCAGGTGTTGAAACTGTGCACCAGGTCGCTCGTGGCATCAAACTCCTTGCCGAGGCGATTGGGTTCCCATCTCCACGTGTAGTCCACGCGGGCGAGATGCGGTTTGATCATCGTGACCTTGTCGATCTGGACAATTTTGCGCTCGGCCAGCGGAACCACGTACGCGGTATTGCCGTCGGAGTTCTTCCCTTTATCGACGCCCTTGATTTCGCCCAACACTTTTTCGCCCGCTGGTGTCATGGTCGCGAAAATGGAGTTCCAGGTTCTCGGTTTGACGGTCAGAATGCCCGCCTTCTCCAGCAACTTGTAGTGCGGATCCATCGGTTTCTCGTTTACGCTCGAAATGATGGTTCCGACGCTAAAGCTGATTGTCCCGCCGCCTTGCGACTGCAGGATCTGGTTGACCGAGTTGGTGGCAACCGGCACCGACAGAACTTCGCGGGACGTCTTGAAGAAGTAGAAGAGGGTTCCGCCTACAACCAGAACCAGCGCGAATACCATGATCAGAGCGCCAAAATTAGACGATTTACGCTCCATTTCAACTTCGTCGGCGAACAGCTCGCGCTCCTTATACACAGGAGCAGCAGGATTATCTGTTTTTTCTTTGAGTTCCGGGTCAACGACGGTTGGCATTGTCTGAAACCTCCGCTTAGGACGTACTGCCGGCCGCTGAAGCCGAAACTCGTCAAAAACCAAATTCGCTGGATCGGCTTAGCTTCAGAATGGGACTTTCCCATGCCTGGCTCGGAGCAGCCTTGAACAGTCTCAGTATGAACCGTGTGTACAACATCGCAGTGAGCGCTATCACACCCCAGTGTGAGGGATGAACGTCACGGGCAGGGATCGTCAGATTCGGAACGAATTGATGCAGCAGGAGCTAGGGTTGACTACTGAAGGACATGACAGGAATAGGTTTTCACCACCAACCAGATCTGCCTCCCAACTTCCAGACCAAGCGAGTGACTGGCGCCCGGGGTCAGATGTGCCACTACCCTGGTTCCGCAATCGACCTCGGCAATAACCGTTGCGTCCTGTTGCCGCAATGACACCAGCGATCCGGCAATGATGTTTCGCGCGCTCAATCCTTGCGGCACAGAGGTCGCAACCAGGATGTCTCCGGCGCGAATTCCCACTCGCACCGGCCTGCCCTGATCGACGCGAGATATGGGCACTTCGAGGTCGACACCGGTGCCGGTAATTTCGCATGTCATCGTGCCCATCTCGATGTGCGAGGCGACCACGGAGCAATCGAAAATATTCTCAAAGCCCGCAAGTTGTGCCACGGACTCATAAAGAGGACGGTTCAAGACGTCCTGGGGACGCCCGTCCGCAATAAGCTTCCCTGCTTCCAGCACCATCACCCGGTTCCCCAGCGCGTAGACTTCCTCGCGATCGTGCGTGACATAGAGAATCGGCACCGAATGGTGATTGTTCCAGCGCCGCAGATCGTCGAGAATTCTCGACTTCGTCACCGCGTCCAGCGCAGTTAGCGGCTCATCCAGCAGTAAGGCGCGAGGTCGCGTCACCAGAGCACGTGCCAATGCAACCCGTTGGCGCTCACCTCCGGATATCTCGGCCGTCCGCCTGCCCAACAGTCCTGCTATTCCAAACGATTCGCTAATCTCGCGCGTACGCCCATCCCGCTCCGCCGCACTCAGCGAAGACAGCCCGTACTCGATGTTTTGCCTCACCGTCATGTGTGGAAACAACGCAAGGGACTGGAAGAGATAGCCGATGTGACGCTGATACGCCGGAAGATCGATCGCCTTTTCCGAGTCGAAGAGAACGCCATCGTCCACTGCAACGCTGCCCGAATCGGGCCGCTGCAGTCCGGCAACACAGTCCAACACTGTCGTCTTCCCGGCCCCCGAGGCCCCGAACAGAATTGTGAACCCGGCAGCAATGGTGAATTGAAGGTCCAATTCAAAAGAGGTTTCACTCTTGCGCGAACTCGCAACCCGCTTCCGGACGCTCACTGCCAGTCCGCTCTCGATGACCGCAACTTCCGCGCTGGTCACTGCCACCCCCACATCCCCCAATTGGAGTTGCGGCGTAATCGGTACAGCGTCGTGAGCAAGACAAAGCACAGGACCAGCAGCAGAAGGGCGGCACGATTAGCAGCGGCATAGTTCAGGGATTGCACCTGGTCGTAGATAAGAATCGACACGGTTCGCGTAGCGCCCGGAATGTTTCCGCCGATCATCAGCACGACGCCAAATTCGCCGAGCGTGTGCGCGAAGCTCAAAACAAAGCCCGTTAACACGCCTGGGAAACCAAGGGGCAACACGATTCTCCAGAACGTACGCCAGTGTGAAGCGCCCAGCGTAGCTGATGCGTCCAACAGCTTGCGGTCAACCGACGAGAACGCGGCGGCTATGGGCTGCACCGCGAAAGGCAGGCTGTAGAGCACCGACCCAATAACCAATCCGCGAAAGGTGAATGCCAGACTGCCTCCGGTAATCGCGTGGTACCAACGCCCGAACGGGCTCAGCGGGCCAATCGCCACCAGCACGTAAAACCCCAGCACCGTCGGTGGCAGAACGATGGGAAGGGAAACCACAGCCTCGATCACAAATTTCCATCGCCAACGCGAAAAGGAAAGCCAGTAGCCCAGCGGCAATCCGATCGCCATTAGCAGAACGGAAACCAGTACCGCGAGACGAAGCGTCAGTCCAAGTGCTTGCAGGATCATTGGCTTGTGGGAGGCGTAAGCCCGTTCTTACGTAATATGGCCGCGCCCTCGGGAGACAGCACGTAGTCAACGAACGCCTGCGCGGTATTTTTGTGCTTGGACGCAGAGACGATCACGACGGCCTGCTTCAACTCGGGGTATGCGTCGGACGGCAACTCCCAGAACCTGCCGCTCGATTCCATCGCCGGTGACTTTGCAAGCGACAGTGCAATGAGGCCTGCCTGCGCATTTCCGGACTGCACGAATTGCGCCGCCTGGCTGACGTTCTCGCCAAAGATTAGCTTGCCGGCGACCTTGTCTTTTAATCCGTAGTGCTCGAAGGCCGACATCGCGGCCCGTCCATAGGGAGCATGTTGAGGATTCGCAATAGCGATTCGCATAACCTTGGATTGGGTGAGCAAATCCATTTTCAGCGCCTGCGGATCGAAGGGCGAACTGTTGGGCACCCACAGCACAAGGTGACCGACAGCATAGATTCGAAGTGAAGCGCTATCCGCGGCTCCTGCGTTGGCTAACTTCTTCGCGTAGTCTTCATCGGCGGAAAAGAAAATGTCGAACGGAGCCCCATTCTGGATCTGGGAATACAGATTGCCTGAAGCTCCAAACGACAATTTCACCTTATTGCCGGTCGTGGTTTCGAAGCGCTGCGCCAGATCATTCAGGGCGTAGTTAAGGTCCGCAGCGGCCGCCACGGTGATCTCTTCCGCCGTCACGCACGTGACAACCAGGACAACCAGCAGCAAAAGCCAGATTCTTCGCATAGATTCCTAGGCATGAAAATTTCGCCAGCCTGAACCCAGACAGAGACGCTTCGGGTAAATCCTACAGTGTCTTTCGAGAAGAACGCTCTCAGCTTACCGTAATCCACGAACCTGCTATAGCTCGATTCGACTCAGGAACTTGAGGCGATGGCGCGGACAGCACGGGATCGAACCCCTCCTAAACTGTGGGACTAAGGTGCTATACAACTACCCTCTTTAGGATTACTGCTTGACCGCTACAACCATTTCCTGTCACAGTAGCCCAGACGATGCTAGTGGGGACGACGCCACCCCCTGGGCGGCATTCCTGCGGTTGAGGTTGATCGCACCAAACTGATGATACGCATTGAGGTTACGCTCAACGCCGATGCAACCGCCATCAGTCCTGTGGTTGAGGGCATTATGGAAATGGCCCGACGCCTGGATTGTGCTGCCGGCAAGGAATTTGAGATCGAAACCGCCCTCCGTGAGGCGCTGGCCAACGCCATTCTTCACGGCTGCCAGAACGATCCTGCCAAAAAAGTCCAGTGTTGCGTATCGTGCGATGAAGAGCGTGGGCTCCTCATCGTGGTGCGCGATCCGGGTAGTGGGTTCAATCCAGTGGCGGTCCCCGACCCTCTTCACGGCGAGAACGTTTACTCCAACCACGGCCGTGGCATTTTTCTAATCAATCAGTTGATGGATGAGGTCCGTTTCGAGCGAAACGGCACCGAAATTCACATGCGCAAGTACTAAGGAAACTTTATTTCCTCGAAGGGGGCGGCCTTTAGGCCGTCCGTGAATGCCGCTAGACCCTCGCGGCTGTAGCCGCTGAGGGACTTGCCATCACTTAATGAGAGTTTCCCTAACTGCCGCCCTCGGTTTCTGAGCCGAATTTTCCAGCGATTCCCTCTATCCGCCCGGACGCGAAAGAACGTGCGTGAACCGCTGCTTCAGACTCAGGAACGGCGTCTCCAGCCAACGATAGGACACGGCGGCCATGAGAATGGTCGCGGTCAGCGCAACCCCTACTCGCAGCGAATAGCGAAAGAGGTTCGCGGCTTGATCGGAGACAACGTGGTCCGAAATCATCAATCCCATGACATGAAATACATAGAGGCCATACGAAATGCGCCCCAGGTAAATCAGCACCCGGTTCTCGCCTCCGGCACTGTTCCTCAACACTGCGAGTAATAGCAGCACTCCGCCCAGCGCCACCGACGGATAGCCGAAGACAATGCGCGCCGTTGTCAGCGGGTCACTCTTGATTCCGAAGTAGAGGCTGCCGAGCGCCAGCGCCGTCAACCCTGCCAGGGCCATAGCTACGCGGAAGAGCCGCGGCAGGCGTGGGATCTCGCCCTTCAGGAGCACGGCCATAAGAATTCCCGCCGCAATAGGATCGAGTTGGACAAACGTGTTGCACCACACGTTCTCCTCTAGAGCGTGGTGCATGCCAAGATAGATGCGGGAAGCCGTCGCCGTCGCCAGCAGAAGGCCGGCGATGATCAGCATTCCCGTTTCGTTCACCTTGCGAACGATTGCCGGCCACGTAATGTAGAACTGCTCTTCGATCGAAACGCTCCACAGTGGAAATATGACCGACGATGGAAATCCATGGAAGATGATGAACCAGTTTCCCGCCAGCAGCGAAAACCATAACCCCGCGCGCCACGTCACCTGCTGGCCGGGCACGATCCACTGCAGTAGAACCGCGAGTGCAAGAAACGCAAAGTAGAGTGGCCAGATGCGCAGGATGCGTCGGATGTAGAACGACCGGATGTCCAGCGTCCCGAAAAGGTCTTTCTCACGCAGCAACAATTCCGTAATTAGATACGAGCTCAGCACGAAGAACAGGCTGACGCCGAACGCACCTGTGGCGCCGATTCCGGCAATCACATAGGCCAGGAATGAAGGCAACCCCAACTTTGTCCAGAACCCTGGATCATGTGGGAACGCATGATGCAGAAAAACCAACAGGAAGGCGAAGAAACGGAGAACATCCAGTTCCGGATGATAGAACCGCGCCGTAGAGGTGCGGGCGCTCTCGACAACGCTAACTTCAGGGCAGGTTGTGGTGATCGAAGCCAATACTAAATTCTAAATGAACCAATGGAGAAACCGGCATTCATGGCAGGTTCTTCTGCGGCGCCCGCCGTAGCTCAATGAGCAAATAAATCGCCGCCGCTGCCATGATTGGCGATGACCAGAATCCGGGAGCGGGCCTGGGGAAGGTAACACTCGCCACGGTTCGCCCAAAAACCGTGGCTAGCGTGTGTCCGGCGGCATTCAGCAGCATGATGACCGCAAAGCCGTATGCCAGTGCCCGCGTTCCTTTCGCACCACGCGCCACTAACCCGCCCAGAGCGAGCAGTACCACACACGCGATGATCAGCCCGGCCAGCCAGTCCCCGAATTCGAAGGTCGGCATCGGCCACCAGCCCAGTCGCTCGCGCAGCGCAGTCACTGTCGGGTTATAGACGCGGAGAAATCCAGTGGTCGCCTCGTCGAACACATGAAGGGCCAAGGCAAGGCACAACAGAACCCACGCCCGCCCAAGAGAACGCGACTGAGAATTGGGATCGGGCATTGTTCACCTCCGCGCCCGCGCTGATGAATCCGCAACCTATTTGAAGCGTCCGCCCGGACTTGCAGCCAGCTCGAAACTGCGCTCACCAATCATCCCAAAAGACACGAGCTGCCATGTTCGGCAGCCCGTACTTTGAATTGAGATTAAAGCAACATCGCCGTGATCGGGCTGCTATGCCAGCACCTTCGCGATCCGTTCCAGCGCCCAATCGATCTCAGCCTTAGTGATTACCAGGGGTGGCGCGATGCGAATCACCACATCATGCGTCTCCTTGCAAAGCACACCCGCTTGCTTCAGCGCTTCGCAGAATGGACGCGCCGCCTGGTTCAACTCGATGCCGATCCATAGACCCCTGCCTCGCACTTCCTTGATGTGTGGACTGCGGACCGTCCGCAGTTTCTCCAGGAAGTACGCGCCCAATTCGGCGGAGCGTTCGATCAGCTTCTCTTCCACCAGGACCTGCAGCGCGGCCCGCGCCACGGCACAGCCCAACGGATTGCCGCCAAATGTGCTGCCGTGATCGCCGGGATGGAACACTCCCAGCACTTCCTTCGACGCCAGCATGGCCGACACCGGATAGAAACCGCCAGACAGCGCCTTACCCACAATTACCGCGTCAGGGCGAACGCCCTCGTGCTCAAACGCAAACAGCTTGCCGGTGCGGCCCAGGCCCGACTGAATTTCGTCGGCGATAAACAGCACCCGGTTCTTCTGGCAAATCTCGGCGGCGCGCTTCAGGAATCCCTTCGGAGGAATGATGATTCCTGCCTCGCCCTGAATCGGCTCTACCAGAAACGCACAAGTATTGGCGGTTATCGCGTCCTGCAACGCGTCCACATCGCCATAGGGGATGATCTTGAAGCCCGGAGTGAATGGTCCGAAGCCGTCGCGGTACTGTTCGTCGCTGGAGAAACTGACGATGGTCGTGGTGCGGCCGTGGAAATTGTTGGCGCAGACGATGATCTCGGCCTTGCCGTCGGGGATGCCCTTCACTTTGTATCCCCACTTGCGCGCCGCTTTTACGGCGGTCTCCACCGCTTCCGCTCCCGAGTTCATGGGCAGAGCCACGTCGAAGCCCGTCAGCTCATACAATTCCTTGTAGAGCAGGGGGAGCTGATCGTTGCGGAAGGCCCGCGAGGTGAGCGTGACTTTGTGGGCCTGATCGATGAGCGCCTGCAGAATCTTGGGGTGACAATGCCCCTGATTCACCGCCGAATACGAAGCCAGGCAATCCAGGTAACGGTTGCCATCGACGTCAAACACCCAGACTCCCTCAGCGCGCTCTATCACGACGTCGAGGGGATGATAGTTATGAGCTCCGTATTTTTCTTCGAGCTCGATGAGTTCGTTCGTGCGAACATCTTCTTCAATCGCTCCCATGAGCCTCCTTAAAGCTGATTCCTAGTCAGTTTTGAAAGCGCACAGCTTCAGCTGTGCCGTAACGATCTTTTATGACCGGGCTTTAGCCCCTGTGGGATTTCGGACTTCCTTCTCCTGCAGTCATGAGATAACCCTTGCCGGGTACTCCCAAAGCAGTCTCTCATCCGTCCCGCAGCCATGAGAATCATTCTCCGTCCAACAGCATGCTGAGCAGCGCCATGCGCACATACAGGCCGTTGGCTGCCTGACGAAAATACATGGCCCGGGGATCATCATCCACCCGCTTGTCCAGTTCCACTGTTCTCGGTAGAGGATGCAGGATCATGGCATCCGGTCTCATTCTTGGCAGCACGGTCGAGTCGATGGCATAACGCAGCGCGCCCGTAAGCGAAGCTGCGCGCTCTGGACGAATCCTCGTCTGGTACACCACGTCCACTTCGCCAACCACCCGATCGATCTCCGACTCCAACTCGTAGCGTACGCCATGGCGGTCAAGATACTGCAGGATGTCAGCTTTCATCTGCATGGCCGGAGGACTGACGAAGAAAATCTTTACCCGATCGAACTTTGCCAACAAGTACGCCAAAGACCGCACTGTCCGACCGCGGTCAAGTTCCCCGATAAAGGCAACACTCAGCCCGTCAATGGGGCGCTCGCGGTAAATCGTGTACAGGTCGAGCAGAGCTTGCGTCGGATGCTGGCCGCCGTCTCCATCTCCCGCATTAATGACGGGCACCGGCGACACTTTGGCCGCGCGGCTTGCTCCTCCGGTCTCATGGTGCCGGATCACGATCGCGTCGCAGTACGCTCCAATGATACGTATCGAATCCTCAACCTGCTCGCCTTCCACTTCCGATGAGAATGCCCGTGCTTGCTCGGTGGAAAGGACGCTCCCGCCCAGACGCAGCATCGCCGCCTCAAAACAGAAGCGCGTGCGCGTAGATGGCGCATAGAACAGGCTGGCGAGAATCTTGCTCTGATAGTCGAGCGTTCCGCCGCGTGCCACAATGCGCTCCATCAGTCGTGAGCGATCGAACAATTCCATCAGCAGCGGAACCGTGAACTGCTGTGACTCGACTACATGCCTTAAGCTCACTTGGCTGTGCCTTGGGCCTGTACGGTGCGGTTTAGACGGTTGCTCAACGATTTGCATAACATTCACCCACGCGCCGATAGCGCCATATCTTTGAACAGCAGGTGGTCCATTTCATCGCGATCGCTCACAATGTGTGTGCCCGCCGACCCCGACACGGCATCGCACAGGTGCTCGAATGAAGTAATGACAGCTTCTCTGCCGCCACAGCTCAGAAAACGCAACACCGACTCGACTTTCGGACCCATATTGCCGGGAGGGAAATGCCCTGCGCGACGGTGCTTCTCCAACTCTTCAGCGGTCACGTGCTTGAGTGCTCTCTGCCCCGGTTTCTTGTAATTCAAGTACACATAGTCGGTGTCGGTAGAGATCGCGAACAGGTCAACCCCAAGCTTGGCCGCGAGCAACGCTGAAGCGCGGTCCTTATCAATCACGGCCTCCACGCCTTGCAGAATGCCGTTCACAGAAACCACGGGGATGCCGCCGCCGCCGGTCGAGACCACAAGGACTCCCCGCTGTACCAGCGAATGAATCACGTCCAGCTCGACAATTGCTATCGGCTCAGGCGACGGAACCACCCGCCGGTAGCCGCGCGCGGCATCCTCTACAATGTGCCACCCCAGTTGCCGTCGCTTCTCTTCAGCGTCCGCCCTCGAGTAGAACGGTCCGATCGGTTTCGAGGGGCTTTGCATCGCCGGATCGTCGGTCGACACGAGAGATTGCGTGATCAAGCTGACAACCGGAACTTCGATGCCCTCGGCCGCCAACTCATTGCGCAGCGATTGCGCTAACAAATATCCAATCTCGCCTTGGCTGGCCGCGCCGCACACATCCAGCGTTTGGCTGTAAGCGACATCCGACGCCCGCTCCGATCGCAGTAGCTGCGCCCCCACTTGTGGCCCATTGCCGTGTGTTATGACCAACCGGTAGCCCAGGCGGATGAGACCCACGATCGCTACTGCAGTTCGGCGGGTGTTCGCTAGTTGTTCGGCAATGGTTCCCTTTTCGCCCGCGCGAATCAGGGAGTTCCCGCCAATCGCAACCAGCGCGGTCTTCGACATACATGCGTCCTCGCCTTTGGGTGGCCCACATTTCCCTTTTTTGGGGAAATGTGGGAGTCTCTCTGCTATTGCCCCAAAGCCTGTCCCGAGCCTGCCGAAGGATTCGCGCCCTGCCTTGGGCGCTACACCTCCCCTACCTCACCAACTCCAGCATTGCGTCCTGGACTACCGCATCCTGAATCGCATCAGCGCTCTTGTCCGACATCAGTTCCAGCATGATGGCCTTCTGGGCATGCAGTCGGTTTTCGGCCTGCTGGAAGACAAATGAGCGCGGCGAGTCAATCACTTCGTCCGTCACCTCGTCGCCGCGATGGGCCGGCAGGCAGTGCAGGAAGATGGCTTCCGGCTTGGCACAACCGAACAACTTTGCATTTACCTGGTAAGGACGGAATATCTGCTCTTTTCGTTGCGCTTCCGCCTCTTGCCCCATGCTGGCCCAGATGTCCGTGTACACCACGTCTGCGTCAGAACACGCCAGCTCTGCATTGTTGGTGACATTGCAAGCGCCGCCCGTTTCTTTGCTACGCCGGCGCGCCCAGTTCATGCTCTCCACATCAGGTTCGTAGCCGCGCGGTGTCGCTATCCACACGTTGGCGCCCAACTGCGCGCCCGCAAACATCAACGAACGTGCGACGTTGTTGCCATCGCCGACGTAGGCGATTTTCAGGCCCGCAATCTGTCCCTTCACTTCCAGCATGGTCAAATAGTCGGCCATGGCCTGGCAGGGATGGCAGTAGTCGGTGAGCCCGTTGATCACGGGAATGCTGGCGTGCTTCGCCATCTCCACCACGATATCGTGCGCGTAGGTGCGAATCATGATGGCCTGCACCATGCGTTCCAGGTTCTTGGCCACGTCGTACACCGACTCCCGCTTGCCGAGATTGATCTCAGCCGGCGAGAGATAGAGTGGATGCCCGCCCAGTTGCTCGATGCCCACATCAAACGTCACCCGGGTGCGCAACGAGGGCTTCTCGAAGATCATCGCCAGCGTCTTGCCCTTAAGCGCCTCGGTAAACAGCTCCGGTTTCGCTTTCACCTGGCAGGCGACCTGCAGGAAGTGCCGTATTTCCTGGGGCGAAAAATCGCGGATCGAAAGGAAGTCTCTGGCATGTCTTTCAGAAGTTTCAGCGATGTTTCTTTGAAAGGGCACGGCTTCAGCCGTGCCGTATTGATCCGCGTGAACTGTGGGCATTAGCCCCTGAGGGGGCCCGCTGTTCGCAGGGAGGCGGTCTTTTAGAAGTTCTCTCGCCATAGCTACCTCCCCACGGTCACCAACTCCGGCTTGTGCGACTCTGTGAACTGCTGCAGAAGTTCGGTAATGGCTGGTTTGCCGATCTCCTCTGCTTCATACCGCGCCCGCACATAAGGCTTGTCGAGCCGGATCGCCTTCGAAAGGTCAATCGGCGTCGCTACCAGCACGACATCGCAGGGCACGCGACGTATGGTCTCTTCCAGCTCGTGACGTTGGATTTCGCTGTAGCCCATCGCCGGCAACACTTTTGCCAGGTGTTGGAACTTCTCAAACGTCTTCTGAATCGATCCGACCGCGAATGGACGAGGATCGACAATCTTCGCCGCGCCGAACTGCTTGGCAGCCACCACGCCAGCGCCATAGGGCATTTCGCCATGAGTAAGCGTCGGGCCGTCCTCGATCACCAGTACACGCTTGCCCTTGATCAGCGACGGATCTTCGACGCTGACGGTGCATGCCGTCTCAATCACCTGTGCGGTTGGGTTGTGTGCGGCAATGTTCTGCCGCACCACCTGAACCGATTCAGGATTGGCGGTATCAACTTTGTTGATCACCAGAACATGGGCCGAGCGGAAGTTGACTTCCCCCGGATAGTAGCCAAGCTCGTGTCCCGGACGGTGCGGATCAAGCACGACGATGTCGAGGTCCGGCTTGTAGAACGAAGTGTCGTTGTTTCCGCCATCCCACAGAATGACGTCCCCCTCCTGCTCTGCCTGGTGCAGGATGTCCTCATAATCGACGCCGGCGTAAACCGTCGTGCGTTCCATGATGTGCGGTTCGTACTCTTCGCGCTCTTCAATCGTGCACTCAAACCGTTCGAGGTCGGCGAAAGTCGCAAACCGCTCTGCCCGTTGCGCGACAAGGTCGCCATACGGCATGGGGTGACGAACGACCACCGGGTTCCAGCCCAGGGCGCGCAACTCCGTAGCAATGCGACGCGACACTGGACTCTTCCCGCAGCCCGTGCGAACTGCGCATACCGAGATGACGGGGACCTTCGCCGTCAACTGTGTACGCTCGGGGCCGAGCAACCAGAAGTCCGCTCCCGCCGCCAACGCTCGGGAGGCAACGTGCATTAGCGTGGGATAAGCCACATCGCTGTAAGAGAACACCGCGACGTCCACGTGCTCGCTGCGGATGATCTCCTCCATTCTGTTTTCTTCGAAGATTGGAATGCCGTTGGGATAGCCGTCCCCAGCTAACTCCGGTGGATAATGACGCCCGGCAATGTCTGGGATTTGCGTTGCGGTGAAGGCAACGACGCGAAATTCAGGATGGTTGCGAAATACGACGTTGAAGTTGTGGAAATCTCGTCCGGCAGCGCCCAGGATGAGGACTCGTTTCATTTTTCACGAGAAGCGTCATTAGACCCATGATGTGGGGACCCCTTCTCTCCTGCCAGCATGGTCGCCTCCTCCTGCACATCCACGCAGTGAGGGCTATCACACCTCGATGAGATGCCGAACACCATGAGCTATGACGTGACGAGCGCGGATGCCCCACTCAAGCGCAGCTTGAATGGGTTCTTTCGCGACCCAGCTCAAAATGCGGGTGCCCCATCCTTTGCCTTGTTTTGGCAAGGGGTGGGATCCAAGAGTCTCAAAACTAACGTCCCCGTCCCAGGTGGGTGCCCCATCCTTTCGCCGCCTTTGGCGAAAGGGTGGGGTTCAAGACTCGCACAATCAACGGCCTCGTCCCAGCGGCGGAAGCCGCGACGCGGTGTTAGGCGTGCGCGTAAGCGCACGCACTAGCGCCGACTCCGGACTAGCCGCGAGCGGCGTCCCTCGACCGACAACTTGTCCGGCTGTCATCCTGAGCGAAGCGGTCGCCTGGTTCTTTCTTCGATCCGCGTTCTTTGCGGATCGGGCGAACGCGGAGTCGAAGGACCTGCTGTCCTAACGTACAGGCCACTTGGCGGCATTTCCTGAGCACCAGTTCTTCGGTGGAAGCACCACGCTTCAGCGTGGTGAAACCGGCCGCAGAAAAACCGCCGGGCTTTAGCCCCGGGAAGCCTCCCGTTGTGTGGCACGTTGCTTCGGAATCGGGCATGTTCTGACCATGACACCGGCGTCAATCTCGAATGATGCCGAACCGCCCCCGTCCGCTAATTCCTAATTACTAATCACTAGAAGCCGTCTCATAAATAGGATTTGAAAGGGCACGGCTTCAGCCGTGCCGTAAAGGCATAGGAAACATTGGGCTTTAGCCCCTGAGGGATCTCGATTTTGCTCTCTCGCACCATTTATGAGATGACTTCTAATTACTTCCTCCGTGCATTCCGTGCTCTCCGTGGTAAGCCCATCCCCCCAAGTGTCCTCCCTCACGTCCTCCTGTGACCGCCATCACTTCATCTCGGGTATCTGATAGTCAAGAATCGAACCATCGTTCGCTACCTGAAGGAAACAAGCATGGCCAAAGGATCGGTTCAAATCGTAGTGGAGCGCTGCAAGGCTTGCGGCTTCTGCGTGGAGTTCTGTCCCACCCACGTCCTTGCGCTCTCTTCCGCCTTCAACGCCAAGGGCTATCACCCGCCCTACATGGTTGACCCCGAGAAATGCAGCGGATGCGATCTTTGCGGCATGTACTGCCCCGACTTCGCCATCTTCGGATTCAAGAATCCTACTGATAAAGATAAAAAAGAAGATCCGCAAGTCGCTGCCGCGGCCCCCAGCCAGGAGAAAGAGGAGGCCCCGAATGCAGATGCACGCTGATCCCGCCGGCGTTCTCACCGGCTCACACTTCATCGACGGCGATCATGCCTGCTGCGAAGGCGCACTGGCGGCGGGCGCCCGCTTCTCTGCCGGTTACCCCATCACGCCTTCCACGGAAGTCGTCGAGCGCTTCGCCTCCCGCATCCCCACCGTGGGTGGCACGTTCATTCAGATGGAAGATGAGCTGGCCGCTTCGATCGCGATCCAGGGTGCCGTCTGGGGCGGAGCCAAAGCCTTCACCGTTACCTCCGGCCCAGGCTTCTCGCTCATGATGGAGCACATCGGCCTTGCTGCCATGACGGAGACACCCTGCGTGTTCGTCGACGTGCAGCGCGGCGGACCGTCTACTGGTCTGCCGACCCTTCCTGCGCAAGCCGACATGATGCAGGTCCGCTGGGGATCGCACGGCGACTACGAGATCATCGCGCTCTGTCCCAATTCTCCGCAGGAATGTTTCGACCTGACCGTCACCGCCTTCAATCTGGCGGAGCAATATCGCTGCCCGGTGTTCGTGATGATGGACGAAGTGGTGGGTCACATGACCGAAAAGGTTGTGATCCCTCCTCCCGAGCAGATCGCGGTCACCCCTCGTCGCTACACCCGCATTCCCCCAGGCGAGTTTCGCGCCTTCGAACCGCGCGAAGACCTCGTGCCCGACATGCCTCACGTCGGACAGGGCTACAACGTACATGTCACTGGTCTCACGCACGATGAGCGTGGTTATCCCAACATGACGCCTGAGGTTCAGGACAAACTGGTTCGCCGCCTGCAGGACAAGATCATCAAGAACGCCGACAAGATCATCCTGTTCGAAGAAGATCAGGTTGACGACTCCGATTGTGTGGTGATTTCTTACGGCATCACCTCGCGGGTTGCACAACGCGCCATCGAGATGGCCCGCGCCAAGGGCGTCAAGGTTGGCAAATTCCGCTTGATTACTGCTTGGCCGTTCCCCGAGAAGAAGCTCAAAGAGATAGCCGGCAAGACCAAGTCAATTGTCGTCGCCGAGCTAAACCTGGGACAGATGGTGCGCGAAGTGGAACGCGCAGTCGCTGGCAGGGTGCCGGTCCGCTTCGTGGGCCATGCCGGTGGCAGTGTTCACAAGCCCGAGCAAATTCTAAAGGCCATCATGGAGGTGGCGCGATGACGACCCTTCCGGTTCACAACCCGGTCGACCCCTTCCTGCGAATGGACCGCATTCCGCACATCTGGTGCCCGGGCTGCGGCATTGGAACCAGCGTTAACTCTTTCAGTCGCGCGCTGATCGATGCCAAGATCGACTTGCAAAACCTCGCCATCGTCTCTGGCATCGGCTGCACTGGCCGCGTTGCCGGCTACGTGAACCAGGATTCTTTCCATACCACGCATGGCCGTGCCATTCCCTTTGCTACCGGCCTGAAACTGGCCAATCCCAAGCTCAACGTAGTCGTCTATTCGGGAGACGGAGACCTCTTCGCCATCGGCGGAAACCACCTGATCCATGCGGCACGCCGCAACGTCGATCTCAAGGTGATTTGCATTAACAACCTTATTTACGCCATGACTGGCGGGCAAACCGCTCCCACTACTCCGGGATCGGTCATCACCTCGACCAACCCCTATGGCACCTACGATTCCTCCTTCAACCTGCCCTATCTCGTGGAAGCCGCCGGCGCCGTTTACGTCGCCCGCTGGACCACATTTCACGTTCGCCAGATGGCGCGTGCCATGCAGGAAATGTTCTCCAAGAAGGGCTTTTGCTTCCTCGAGGTCCTTTCGCCCTGCCCGACGCTGTATCAGCGCCGCAACAAGATGGGCGATGGCCTCGACACCATGATCTATTACAAGGAACACAGCAAAGTGCGCAACGGCGCTCCCACCCATGAGGTCTCACTCAGCAAGTCCGGCGAGATCATCGTTGGCAAGTTCGTGGACCGCGAGCGCAGTGACTATCGCGACCTGATGCACGACAAGATGGTCGAAAGCCTGGGTGACCGGTATATCGAAAGGGAGGCATGCGAATGCGAAATCTAACCGAAATCCGCATCTCGGGATTCGGCGGACAGGGTGTCATCTTGTCGGCAATTGTGATCGGCAAGGCCGGATGCATATTCGAGAATGGCTTCTCCACCATGACGCAGGCCTTCGGCCCTGAAGCTCGCGGCGGCGCCTGTAGCGCGCAGGTCATCCTCTCCAACGAGCCCATTCTTTATCCCTATGTCACTCGCCCCGACATCCTGGTCACCATGTCGCAGGAGGCCTATTCGCTCTTCGCGCCGCAATTGAAAGATAACGGCATCCTCATCATCGAGCAGGAACTGGTGCGCATCGACAAGTTGCCCGCCGGAGTGCGAGTGTACAGCCTGCCCGCCACACGGCTTGCCGAAGAATTGGGCAAGCGCATGGTGATGAACATCGTGATGGTAGGCTTCTTCGGCGCGGTGACTAACGTGCTCAGTCCCGAAGCGTTGCGCCAGGCCGTGGCTGACTCCGTGCCGGAAGCCTTTCGCGAACTGAACCTCAGGGCCTTCGACAAGGGCTTTGAATACGGCGCCAACCACCTGAGCTCTTCGGTCGAGAAGGATGACCAACCCATCGAAGTCTCAGCGCTGGAACGTTAGGAGTACAAGAAGCTTGAAACCGAAGCCAGCCACCGCAAGTGGCTGGCTTCGGCTTTGTGTCGCAAAAGTTCAAGGGCACCAGTCGAAAGGTGTCCACTAAAGGCGCACCAATTTGGGACAACTATTGAACTTCCTTCCCGATTCCTCCGTCATCTTCCAAACCGAGCCCTATACTTTGCTTGTTAGCACGCGTGTGCTAACAATTGCCCTCCCCGGAATCGGTGGTTGTTAGCTGCTGTCGGTTTCTATCGGAGGTATTGTCCTCCGATACCAGACGCCTTGTTGTGCGTTGAGGATTTGGGCAACTCCCGAGTCCTTGTACCTCCCCTGAGTTGTTGTTCCCCTATGGAGGACAGAATGAGGCGAATCTATTTTTCGTTCATCTTAGCCCTTGTACTCGCCCTATCGGCGTCCACTGCACTGGCGACGCCCACGGTGTTTACGATCTATACCAATTACAACCAGTGGTTCCAGGCGACTCAGAACTGGAGCCATTATCCGTTCACTCCTTCGCAGAGCCTGGGTTTCAATCAAAGTGTGCTGACAACCACCGGGTCCTTCGGTTCGCCCCGCGGGGTCTTCCCGTCAGGAACGAATGTCTGGACCGATCGTGTCACGGAGTCGGGAGGCGAAGCGACAACCTTTTGGCTGACCGATTACACGATCCATGGAGGCATGCAGGCTTTTGGCGGCTACTGGGATTTTTCTCCTGGCGGTTGGGGTCAGGGCTTGACCTTGACCGTGAATCTGATCCCATTTGGATCGGGGCATGTTCGCGACATCTGTGGCGACACCATGACTGGCTGCGTGGGAGGCGTTAACCAGTTCACTTTGGTTCCGGACGGAACTTGGTTCGGCATTGTTGCCGACGAGCCCTTCGCCGCCGTCACCATAACAGCCAATCATCAACCCGGGGTCGCTGAGACCTTTGATCTCAGCGCCTTCGATATGGCCCGCACACCCGAGCCAGGAACCCTGATTCTACTGGGGAGCGGAATCCTCGGCCTGGCAGGAACCTTGCGCCGCAAGCTGTTCTAGCAGTTCTCGATTCTTGCGGCGCGGACGGTTGATTACCGGGCCGCCTGACGAGCGACTCCTTGCGTCCCTAACCACGGACAGGCCGGCAATCCCGAGATTCCGGCCTTTCTATGTTGGAGTAGCGAGGCCCGATTGCGCCACCAGGGCATGGCAGATTTTAGGCACTTCTTAGTCTGCGTGCCCTGCAAACGTTCGCAACGCTAGAGCGAAGCCGTCCGGCTGAACGACATCGTTCCCCTGATATGGCCGGTCGAGGTCCGCTATTGCCACCAGCACCAGTGCAATAAGAAAACTAAGCACAACCACTTGCAGCACATGAAACTTGAAGTTTGGCACTCCAAAGAAACAGCTTGCCGCAACCGTAATAATGCCGCCCGCAATCAGTACGGCCCGCAGGATTCCAGGCAGCTCTTCCTTGCTGTGCATCAGGCGAATACGGCGATACTCGGTGAGCATCCGCAGCTCTTCCATAAACTGATAACTGGCGATCGAGTCGTCGCCGGAGTGAGCCTGGCTCTGTCCGGCTAATTTCCATAACTGGTTAATGATGTCGCTGGCCTCGCGCGGCATCGGCTGGTCTGCCTGCATCGCCGGCCACTCCTCAGTTACCACAGTCTGTGCGTACTTTCCGCAAAGCTCACGCACGGTCGGCCCGATGCTCGGATTGATGTCGTCGGTGATTCGCCATATGTTGACCAGCGCGTTGGCTTCACGCTCAGCGTTGGCCTGCGCCTGTTGCAGCATGGTCCAGACCCCCGACAGCATAAAGGCGAGAATTACGGCATAGGTCGTGCCGATAACGGCAACTACGGCGCCCGTAAAGTCGTTCGATTCCTTACGCGAGTTCGCGGCGGATGACCGCGTCACCACGTAGAGAAAGACCAGCGCCGCCAGAACGCAGGCCACAATGACAATGATGTCCCAAATCAATTTGTTTCTCACCCCGATTGAAGAACTGGTCGCGTAGTGCAAAGAGCTTACACCGGAGTCCCAATTTTTTTGTAATCCAGAGCCAGCCTTGGCTCACGAAGAGCCTGCCCTGAGTTTGCTGAGGGGATCTACTTTTACTGACAACTGGCAACTGTTTTCGATCAGCCGAGTCGCACGATCTTGTGCTCGGGACATCGGTTCTGCGCCGTCGCAATCAGGCGTCCGATCAGCTCCGCTCCGTACCTTGCGTGGAAGTACAACCCCGAGATTTCCCGCTCCTGCAGGCTGCGATGGGGATAAAGCGCATTCTCGATCTGGGCTGCATGCCTGGTCAAAATCTCGTTGCGGCGCAGTTCGGCCTGGGCCGCCCGCTTTTCCAGACGTCCCACCTGATAGCGCATCTTGTTGGCCGCCCGCCTCGCTGCCTCAACCAGAGTTGGATCCAGCCGCTGCAGCGATTCGCTGATTCGCTGCATGGCTTCCTCAACCGCAAGCCGCCCGCGCTCAAAGTCCAACTTCAGCTCGGCCGGCAGCGAACGCGCCGCCAGGCAGTCTCGCAGTTGGCACTCTCCGTGGAACAGGTCCGAGAGATCCAGGCCGTACTTGGTTAACAGCCGTTCGATGCGCGGCTCCAGCAGCGTGGCGCTCATTCGAGGCAGGATGGGCGTAATCCGCCCCAGCAGCTTTTCGTACACCACGCCGACCTGCGCGAAGTAGGCGGTCTCGGCCGGTCCTCCGATGTAGGCCAGCGTCGGCAGCAAAAAGTCCTGCAGCACGGGACGCAGCAGAACATTGGCATTGAAGTTCTCTGGCTCATCCGCGATCCGCCGCTTCAACTCGTCCAGCGAAATTCGTTCTTTTCGGATGCTGAATCCGCCGTTCGAGCGATGCACGGGCACGCGCTCGCCATCGACCAACGCGAACAGCGGCGTCGATTCCTCCGTCACTTTCACCTGTTCGTGATAGTTCGCCTGGCTCAGCTCGCGATTGCGCGCCAGCAGCGCTTCGTCCAGTTCGCCTGCTCGCTCGATTGCCTCCAGAAATAGCGGTGCGGCAATGCGATGCAATTCCGCGTCGGCAGGATCGAGCAGCACCAGTCCATGCTCGGCAAACAATCGCGTGTACAGCCGGGCGTAGGCATTCGAAAACGTCTCGCCGTCACGATAGCTCTCGCGCAGAAACTCCGATGCCGCCGACTCACCCAGCACTTCCACCGCGCGCTGCACCAATTCGCTCGTGCCTGTCGCAAATCGAACATCGGAGACCGGCGAATCGGGCTTGCCTTCCGTCGCGGCGGTAAACGGCGCCAACTGAAACTCATGACCGAGCAGCAGCGCCTGATTCACTTCCGCCAGGTCGTGGTCCTCGGTCGCCAGCCAGAAGATGGGGACACAAGCAACTCCCAGACTCTCCACCTGTTTCGCCAGGGCCAGAACGGTCGCAGCCTTCAGCAGCCCAAGCAGCGGGCCGCCAAACAGCCCGACCTGTTGCCCGGTCACCACCGCGAACGCGCCCTCGCGCAGTCGCAGAATGTTCTTGAGTGTCGGCTCCGACGCACCCCAAGCACGATTTTGCTTCTCCAGCGCCTCAGCTACTCGGGCGTGAATCTCGGTCCCGTGCGGCACCACAGAAGCTTGCAACGCCACTTGCCGGGCGTCCGGCTGGTGCGGATAAAACTTGCGAATCTCAGGAGCGTAAGCGAGAAAATCGGAGAAAAGTCGGGTGGTTTGCGGGATGGAACTGAACGGAATGCAGTCGGGGATCACGCCATCATCTCCCGACAACACCCATTGGCTGCGTTCTTGTTCGGCATGCGTAAAGTCGAATCAACCACGAGATTGCGCGGGACCCGTATTCCGTATCAGACTATCAGCCCGGTAAAAGGTTTGGATGTATCCGGCCCGACACGGATGCAGAAACACGAGGTCCTGTGATGCGGTTCGTAATCAATTTCTAACTTCCCACAGCAAATCACCGACATCGTGCGCGCGGGTGTCCCATCCTTTCGCCTTGCGTTGGCGAAAGGGTGGGAATTAAAAGAACGTCGCAACTCTGCATTCTTCAGGGTGGAAGCACCACGCTTCAGCGTGGTGAAATAAGTCGAGAAAGAACCCGGGCTTTAGCCCTGGCGTCATCGAATGGTCCACGCCCCGCAAGAAATCAGCACCTTCTTCGTGACCGCAGGAACGTGGGAGCGCCGTCCTGCTTTCGCGCCGAACATATGGCGCATCTCTTCCTCAACACTCTGGAAAACTATCGCGCGCAAAAGAAGTTCGAACTGCTCAACACTATTCTTTCCTCGATGCTAGAGGGCCCGGCCGCTGGACCGGACCCTCTTGATTGGCGGCTTCGAGCCGCGGCGCTCACGGCAGACGGAAGGCGGAGATATGCCCCGAGCCGGCGTCGCCGGAAGGAGAAAACAGCATGCCGTTGGCCACGGTCGGCCCTCCGATGGTTACTTGGTTCCTGTCGCCACCCAGGTATTGCCACAGCACCACTCCCGTGTTGGCATCGAGTGCGTACAGGTTGTGGTTGTCGGCTCCGAAGTAAGCGACGCCGTTGGCAATCGCCGGGCCCCAAATAATCCCGCCACCCGATCCGAATCCCCACTTCAACGCGCCCGTACGGGCGTTCAGCGCATACGCAGTCCCGTTGGCAGTGTTGCCAAAGTACACCGTGCCGTTGTGGACAGACGGCAACGAGTTTTCGAGGTCCCCGCCTGCCCCAAACGTCCAGACCAAAGCACCTGTGGTCGCGTTCAGCGCGTAGAAGGTCCCATTTCCGGCGCCGAAGAAGAGCAGGCGGTTGGCCACGGCAGCGCCGCCGCAGTACATTGCACCGCCCGCCTGGAAGCTCCACTTGGTCTTACCCGTGTTCTGATCCAGCGCGTACATCTGACCATTGGTAAAACCGACGTACACTTTTCCGTTCCACACCGCGGGGGTCCAACAGGTGTCCGAGGCGGTTGGCTTGACCCGCCACTTGACGGCGCCGGTCGCGGCGTCAAAAGCGTACACATTGCCGTAGCAGCCAGTGACTTGATAAAGCGTGCCATTCACGATGATCGGCGATGCATACAGCCCGCAGCTGTTGGTTCTGTAGCTCCACACCAGGGTGCCCGTGCGTGCATGCAGCGCATACAGCACCGCGTTGTAGCCTCCGAAATAGACGATCCCGTTGACCACCGTGGGGCTGGCACAAATTTGCGCCGCAGTCTTGAAGCTCCATTTCTTGGCTCCGGTCTCCGCGTCTAGAGCGTACATGTTTCCGTCCCACGAGCCGGCGTAGATAGTCTTGCCGACCACAGCCGGGGAACCACAGGCCAAATCCCCGGTCGCGTAGCTCCATGCCAGATGCAGGGTTCCGACATTCGCGGGATATAGGACATTCTCATAGGGATTCACGCCGTCCAGGGTTGGGCTGAAGTGGATCTGCGTCACGTTAGTGTGCACTTTGAAGATTGCCTGCGCGCTATAGCCGCTGTTCCGCCCCACGGCTGTAACCCAGCGGTTACCCGGCAAGGTTTTCGCTGGAACCGTGATCCCGGGGCTGGTGAAACTCCCGCTTTGGTCGGTGACGGCCTGAGCCGTAACGGTGGAATCAAAGTTCAGGTCAACCACTTCGGTCGGTCCGAAGAGGCTGCCGCTTACGTTGAAGTTCGTCGTGGGCGGGCCGCCCCCAGGTCCAAGGGTTATGCTCTGCGCGAGAGCGCCGGCGGGCAGCATGACGGCCAGCAGAAATAGGGCGGACGTTGCGATCAAGATGCGATTGGTTTTCATAGGATCTCCAGATTGGAAAGAAGGTTAGAGATTTACGGTATGCTGCGCGGGGCACCGCCGAAATCGCAAGGAAGTCAGCGAATGTCGCGCGCAAGAACGGTCAATCGCTGAGCCTCTGCGCTAACGATTTAGGGGAGACGGTAGTGATGGCCGAGCGCCAAGGACTCAGCGACATAGTCGAACCTAGTCACTAGTTTGTCGGTGACGCGAGGCACGTCTTGGTGTGAATCGCGTCACGCCTCACAAAAAGCCATGCGACATTCCCACTTGAAAGACAGGGGGTAGTTCAGAGGTTCCCTAATGCTAGAGGGCCCGGTCTTGGACCAGACCCTCTTGATTGGCGCCTTCTAGCCGCGGCGCTCACGGCAGACGGAAGGCGGAGATATGCCCCGAATAGCCGCCCGCCGTGTTAGCGGAAGTAGAAAACAGCGTGCCGTTGGCCACGGTCGGCCCTCCGATGCCATCTCCTTGGTACCTGTCGCCGCCCTGGTATTGCCACAGCACCGCTCCCGTGTTGGCATTGAGTGCGTACAGGTTGTGGTTGTCGGCTCCGAAGTAAGCGATGCCGTTGGCAATCGCCGGACCATTAAGCGAGTAATCGACGTGCCACCCGATGCGAATTCCCACTTCAACGCGCCCGTACGGGCGTTCAGCGCATACGCAGTCCCGTTGCTACCGTTGCCAACGTACACCATGCCGTTGTAGACAGACGGCAACGAGTTTTCGAATGTCCCCGCCTAAACCCTTCCGTCCAGACCAAAGCACCCGTGGTCGCGTTCAGCGCGTAGAAGGTCCCGTTTCCGGCGCCGAAGAAGAGCAGGCCGTTGTCCACGGCAGCGCCGCCGAGGTACAGCGCACCGCCCGCCTGGTAGCTCCACTTGGTCGCACCCGTGTTCTGATCCAGCGCGCACATCTGACCATTGGTAAAACCGACGTACACGTTTCCGTTCCACACCGCGGGGGTCCACCCGGTGTCCGAGGCGGTTGGTGGCTTGACCTGCCACTTGACGGCGCCGGTCGCGGCGTCAAAAGCGTACACATTGCCGTAGCAGCCAGTGACTTGATAAAGCGTGCCATTCACGATGATCGGCGCTGCATACAGCCCGCAGCTGTTGGTTCTGTACTTCCACACCAGGGTGCCCGTGCGTGCATTCAGCGCATACAGCACCGCGTTGTAGCCTCCGAAATAGACGATCCCGTTGACCACCGTGGGGCTGGCACAAATTACCGTAGCCCAGCCTGGAAGCTCCATTTCTTGGCTCCGGTCTTCGTGTCTAGAGCGTACATGTTTCCGTCCCACGAGCCGGCGTAGATAGTCTTGCCGACCACAGCCGGGGAACCACACGCCAAAGTTCCGGTCGTGTAGCTCCATGCCAGAGCATGGTTCCGACATTCGCAGGATACAGGACATTCTCATAGGGATTCACGCCGTCAAGGGTTGGGCTGAAGTGGACCTGCGTCACGTTAGTGTGCACTTTGAAGATTGCCTGCGCGCTATAGCCGCTGTTCCGCCCCACGGCTGTAACCCAGCGGTTACCCGGCAAGGTTTTCGCTGGAACCGTGATCCCGGGGCTGGTGAAACTCCCGCTTTGGTCGGTGACGGCCTGAGCCGTAACGGTGGAATCAAAGTTCAGGTCAACCACTTCGTTCGGTCCGAAGAGGCTGCCGCTTACGTTGAAGTTCGTCGTGGGCGGGCCGCCCCCGGGTCCAAGGGTTATGCTCTGCGCGAGAGCGACGGCGGGCAGCATGACGGCCAGCAGAAATAGGGCGGTCGTTGCGATCAAGATGCGATTGGTTTTCATAGGATCTCCAGATTGGAAAGCAGGTTAGAGATTTACGGTATGCTGCACGGGGCACCGCCGAAATCGCAAGGAAGTCAGCGAATGTCGCGCGCAAAAACGGTCAATCGCTGAGCCTCTGCGCTAACGATTTAGGGGAGACGGTAGTGATGGCCGAGCGCCAAGGGGCTCAGGGGTACAGTCGAACCTGGCCACTAGTTTGTCAGTGACGCGAGATACGTCTTGGTGTGAATCGCGTCACTCGGGTGGACCAGATTTGCCTGCTTTTGCCAAATCTGGGACTGATGCCATTTCTTGGGTGTGCCCGGCGATCCCCGCGCTCACGAGAATGCAGTCCCGCTTCGCGGGACGGGGTCCTCGCGAAGCGCCGCTGTTGCGCTTCGTGGGGTAGGGGACGGTAGAAGAAAGCCCAGCGATTCATGCGGGGTCCCCAGCGAGCGCCGTTGTTGCGCTTGCTGGGGTGGTCGTACGCTGGGAAAGCGAATAACGAAATCCCATTCCTCTCTGCCGAAGGCCCGCGCGCAGGTCGCAGACCGAAGCGCACAAGAGCTTTTCCCATTTCGGGAATTTTGGTTACCAACGTTCCTTCCTCCTCCGCTTTTTCCCCGCCCCTTCTCCCTAACTCCTATATCTCTGAACTAGCCTTCGCCCTACGGGCGAGCGCCACTTTGTTCTTTGTCAAGTGCTGGCCCTAACCCCTTTGCTTGCAGGAGCTTGACTCGTAACTCCATTGTTAAGAGGAGCTTACAAGCTAACGCTGCAATAAACCCTTTGTTTTCAACAGCGGGTGGGGGGAGGGGGTAGGGATACCGCGGAAAAGAAATCTCGCACGTGCACGTGCCCCAGGTTCGCGCCTGTTTCTCGGCGCGAACCGGGGATCAAATGCTCTTACTGAAAGGAATCTGGCCTCATGCCATTTGAAACTTGTCACCACATCAAAGAAGACGGAGTCTATTGCGCCTCGCCCGCTTTGCGCGGACGAAAATTCTGCTATCGCCACCTCATGCATCGCGGTCGCCGCCTGCGTCGCGCCTTTGCCCAGAGTCGCAATGAGCCCTGCCCCCTCAACATTCCCCCCTTAGAGAACCTCCACTCCGTGCGGGTTGCCCTCAGCGAGGTCGTCCAGGCCCTCGCCTCCGGCCAGCTCGAGCAACGCACTGCTGGGCTTATGCTCTACGCCATCCAGCAGGCCACTACGGTTTCTCTACGCATGGCTCAGATGGAAGCAGCCCGCGAACGCGCCGAAGAACACACAGAAGAGCAAGCCGTAGCCGACGACAGCACTCGCCTGCAGGAATATCCCGAGTTCGAGCGCAACTTCGACATTCAATCCGGAGTTGATCTCGATGCCGAAATCGACCACGCAATGCGAGAGGCCGCAGAGCGAGCGGCGATCTTGTCCGTCGCTCCCACGCCCCAACCGGGAGCTGGCTGCCCCGTTCCCGCTAAGCCCCATTACACCCGCGAGGAGGGCTATCAACTGTTGCAGTGGGAAGTTCATCACATGAGACAGCAAATCCGTGAATACGAGAAGGAGAGAAATCGGGAGTTGAAAAAAATCCTGGTCGCCTCGGTGACGGGCTCGCCCGCCCCGGTGAGCAACACGGCCTAGCAAGTTCAGCGTTGCGCATCCTCTCTAATCAGCAAACGCAGTGGCGGCTCCGCACGGAAAGCTGGAAGTCGAGACCGCACGGTCGGGATCGGAAGAGACGATGGCTTAGAACAGGTATTGGCATCAGCCCACATTTGCCAAAGTCAAATATGGGCGGCTGCGCGATCACCGTTTGAAGCCGGCGGTCGCTGCCGTCCGGCATTGCGGCTCCAAATCGCGGAGCGGAATGTTGTACGATTGTCGCTTAGACGCAAGCGCATTCTTATGGAACGTAGAACATTTCTCAAGAACGCTGCTGTTGCAGGCGGACTGTTGACCGCGTTGCCGCTTTCCCGAAGCTTCGGGGCGATGGTCGATGACGGCTTCCCTTTGGTGGACCTCCACGTTCACTTGACGGAAACTTTCACCATCGACCAGGTGATGGAGATTTCCAAAAGGACGGGTGTCCGGTTCGGCATCATGGTGCATCCTGAAGGCCCCGTAAGTGACGACGCGGGACTTAAGCGGTTCATCGATTCCCTCAAGCCGTACCCGGTCTACCGCGGCCTGCAGCCGATGAGCCCGGGCTGGTCCAGGAGCTTCTCGCCGGAAACCATCAAGTTGCTGGATTACGTCTTGATGGACCCCCAGACCATTCCCAATGGCAATGGGTACGGAGAGACGCTGCGCATCTGGAGTTTCGATACCTATGTCGATGACCCGCAGAAGTTCATGGAGGTTTACATGACTCACAGCCTGGAGGTCATCAACGACAATGAACCACTGAACATTTTCGGATGGCCGCTATTCCTGCCGGTCTGCATTGCGCGCGACTACTATACGCTGTGGACCGAGGAACGAATGCAAAAGATCATCGCGGCCCTGAAGAAGAAAAATCTCGCAGTCGAGATCAACGACCTCGCGCATGTGCCGCATGAGAAATTTATCCTGATGGCGAAAGAACAGGGGCTGAAATTTACGTTCGGCTCCGACACCCGCGATCAGAAGGCGGGACGGCTCGACTACTGCAAGTACGTCGCAAAGAAATGCAACCTGAAGAGGGACAACTTTTTCATCCCGCAACGCGCTCTGAACGGCGCCTAGCCCGCGTCGGGACTCCCGGGTGCGAGTCACGCGACCGAGCACAAGGAGTACAGAAAGATGACGCCAAAGAACACGATCTGCCTCTGGTTCGACAAAGACGCGCTTGAGGCGGCGCGCTTCTACGCCGCCACTTTTCCGGATAGTAAAGTAACCGCCGTGCACAAAGCGCCCGGTGACTATCCGAGCGGCAATGAGGGCGATGTGCTGACGGTGGAGTTCACCGTTTTTGGCATTCCCTGTCTCGGTCTCAACGGCGGCCCGGCGTTCAAGCATAACGAGGCCTTTTCCTTCCAGATCGCGACGGACAATCAGGAAGAGACGGACCGTTACTGGAACGCGATCGTCGGTAATGGCGGCATGGAAAGCCAGTGCGGTTGGTGCAAGGATCGCTGGGGCCTGTCGTGGCAGATCACTCCGCGCGCGCTCACCGATGCGCTTGCGGCAGGTGGCGATGAGGCCAAGCGCGCTTTCGAGGCGATGATGACGATGAAGAAGATCGACATCGCCACCATCGAGGCAGCGCGACGAGGCTGACTTGAACCTGAAGACACCAGCCTGTGGTCATGCGGCGCGCTGGAGGCAACTAACGGATTGGCAGGATTGACTTCCGGCGAGTGCGATGACGTTGGCATTTAATCTTCTGCATTTCGAAAAACCATGAACGCTGATTCGGCATCGAATTTAGAAGATCAAAATTTCAGGAGTGCATCCATGCTCAACGCTCGCAGCGCATTCAGCAGTTTTTCGGTGAACGATATTCAGCAGGCTGAGGAATTTTATGGCAAAACCCTGGGGCTCGAAGTTTCGGGCGGTCCGGAAGGCACGCTGGTTCTACCACTGGCCGGCGGCACGAAAGCTCTCATGTACCCCAAAGCGAATCACCAGCCAGCCACTTTCACCATCCTGAATTTCCCCGTAGAAAGTGTAGAAAAAGCGGTTGATGAACTGAGCGAACGCGGTGTCCGATTTGAGGTCTATAACGAACCCAACTTGAAGACGGACGCGCGCGGGATTTTACACGGGAACGGACCGACGATTGCCTGGTTCAAGGATCCGGCGGGGAATATTTTGTCGGTGCTGGAAGCAGCGTAAGACAATTGACTGGCTCTGCGAACGACGAATATCAACCGGTGGCAACTTGCCAGTCGCGCAAGAATTAAGCGCGGAATAGGGATGCGAGATTGGATTGGCAGAGCCCCGGGGCGGGATCGCGCATCAAATTGCTGGCGGTAAGGTCAGGTGATGCATGATGGATCACGAAAAGTTTCAAAAGGGACGAATGTGGGCGTACCTGGCCGGAGCGACCATCGCGTTGGTGGTTGTGGCCTGGAAACTCATGGTCCGGTGAACTTGGGACGGTTTGACCTGCCGTTGGCGGCTTTGACTTCGCTGCCAAGGCTGGTAGAGTGAAGTTGGCCGCGCAATACCGTGGGGGCGTCACGGCTTCGACGGAAGTGATTGCGGCAAAGAGGCATACCGGAGTGCATGCGTCCGTAACTGTGTGCAAAAACACAATTGCCAACCAAAACCTGGCATACGCAGCTTAATTAGTTAAGTTGCCGTCCTCTTCGGCTTTGCTCATGGGCTGGAGTCAGGGCGTCGCACAGTGAGCTAGCCTCAAAGCCTACGTCTGGGGTTCGAGGCGAAATTTTCAGGCTGGCTGGCCGCGTTTCTTGTCCGTTCTCAGCGCGGCTGGCGAGACTGCCGGGTAACCGGTGGGTGAACGCGACTAAGTATGTAGTCTCTTTGCTGACAGCATTTTCGGACGCGGGTTCAACTCCCGCCGCCTCCACCAACTCTTTCCCATCAGTTTGGTCGGCCTAGAGATCCTTCGTCGCTGCGCTTCTCAGGATTTCGCCTGCGGGCTCAGACGCCCGCAAGACGGCTCAACCTCACGGCTGTTCCCGACAATCTGTCTTGGGCAGGTTAGAATGTTTCCCAATCCGCACGAGCCATAACAATCGAGGGTCATAACCAGGGGTGATTGCGCAGCACCTCACCCAGATTCCTCTGCGTTTGCTTGGCGGGACTGGGAAAACAGGATCACGAGTCGCTCATGCTCTTGTACAGGGTCGCTAACTTTGGCATTGCTGCATCCGTCGTGGTGCTCGCCTGTGCAGGACTCTCAGCGCAGACTGCGCCTGCCGCATCCGAGCGGCCGTGGACATCACCTTACGAGCTGCCAATTCAGACGCAAAACCAGACCCTGCCCGCGCCGAAACTCACTATTGATCCCAACAAGGCCTACACGCTGGCTGAACTGGTTGACCTTGCCGAGCAGCACAATCCTGAGACGCGGTTCGCGTGGGAGCGCGCCAAGGCACAGGCTGCGGCCCTGGGCATCGCGAAAAGTGAGTGGTATCCGGTGCTGGGCGCGTTGGCCAGCGGCCGAGCGGACCGTTTTGGCCTGCTCTTCAACACCAATTATGTGCGCCAGACTACCTCGACGTCGGAACTCGCGCTGGCGCTGAACTACAGCATTCTCGACTTCGGACGTTCTCCCCGCATTCAGGAGGCGGCCGCGCAGCTTCTAGCCACCGACTTCGGCTTCAACGATGCGCATCGCAAAGTCATTTACCAGGTTGAGCAGGCTTATTACAGCGTGCTCAGCACCGCCGCGCAGCAACAGGCGGCTGAGGCCAATCTGTCCAACGCGCAGGCGGTACAGGCGGCGGCTGAGGATCGGCTGACGAATGGATTGGCTACACGTCCGGACGTGCTGGAAGCGCAAAGCGCAACCGCACAGGCACAGTTCGATTTGCAGTCGGCAGTGGGCGCCTATGAGATCGCTCGCGGAGACCTGGCCGCGGCGTTGGGAACCTCTGCGTCGGTAGCGGTGAAGGTCGAGCCGGTGACTTCGCTCAGCACGCCGGAGAGCATGAATGATACGGTGGAGCAGCTGATTGATCGCGCCTTGCAACAGCGTCCGGACCTTCTGCAGCAGGTAGCCGCTCTCCGGGCGCGTGAGGCGGCGGTGAAGGAAGCCAAGTCGGCATACTACCCGACTCTGAAGATCGGAGTTGTCGCCGGGCCACAATACCTTTACGGATTTCAGGAGCAGTTTCCGGCGGCGCAAACCAGCCTGCTCGCCGGATCTGCCGGGGCCACTCTCAATTGGACGATCTTCGACGGCGGGGCACGACGCAACAACGTGGCCCAGGCCCAGGCCAACAGCCGCGCCACTGGCGCACAGATCGACATCACGCGCGACCAGATCGCCGACGAGGTATGGCGCGCTTACTCCAACGTGAAAACTGCATTTCGCCAGCGTGAGGCGGCAACCTCGCTGTTGCAGTCGGCCGAAGAGTCCTACGATGCGGCGCTGCAAGCCTACAACTATGGGGTCCGCAACCTGCTGGACGTCACCGCGGCGCAGCGAGTGCTGGCGCAGGCGCGCAGCACCGACATTACTGCCCGGACGCAGGTACTGACGACGCTGGCCAATCTGGCATTCCGGACCGGCGACCTGCTGCACACGGGCATGACGAGGGCGAAGCCATAGCTTGGACGATGCGATGAAAAATCTCTTCTATCTCACAGTTCTCTCTACGGTTACATTGACAGGATGCCAGCGCGCTCCGGCCTTCAATGTGCTGGGATCGTACTTCCCGGCGTGGCTGTTCTGTCTGCTGGTTGGCGTGCTGCTCACCACTGCGGCGCGCGTTGTGCTGCGCAAATACAATCTGATTGCGGCGCTGAATCCGCCGCTACTGATGTATTCGTGCTTGACGGCTTTATTCACTTTCGCTACCTGGCTGATTTTCTTTCGCACGTGAGGACGAACTGCCATGAATGACGTTCCCACTCCCGCGCCCACCACTATTCGCAACCTGCGGATCGGCATTTTGGCCGCTACCCTGCTGGCCGGCCTGCTGGTGATTTACGTCGTCAACTTCTACCCGCGCACCGACACAGCGGTGGTCCTGGCCAACTACATCGGCATCGCGCCGCAAGTCGACGGGCCCATCACCCATTTTTACGTCCGCGACAATCAGTTGGTGAAGGCGGGGGATCTGCTCTTCGAAATCGACGACCGGCCGTATAGCTACGCGTTGGAGCGCGCCAAGTCTGACCAGAGGATGCTCGAGGGACAAATCGTTGACCTGAGCCGCACCATAGCCTCGCAAGAGAGCGGGGTGTCGGTGTCGCAGGCGAATACGCACAGCGCGCAAGCCGACTTGAGCCGCTTCTCCGCCGCGGTGGAGGAAGCCCAGGCCGATGTCGCGAACTCCCAGCAGGGCGTGGAACGAGCCAAGGCCGAGTGGGCATACGCCAACAACAATCTGCATCGGGTCGAGCCGCTATTGGCCAAGCAGTTCGTCACCGTCGACCAAGTAGACCTCGCTCGGACGCAGGAAGTCGCCCAGGCCCAGGCGCTGAAGCAGGCGGAATCGCAACGCAAGCTGAGCGAGGCGCGTCTGCTCTCCGCGCAAGCCCAGTACGAGCGCGCCAAGGCCGTGTTTTCCCAGAGCCAGGCACAACTGGAGCAATCCCGCCATGCCGTCAGCATCCTGGAACCGCTTACGGCGCAACGTGGCGCGAAAGAGTCGGCGGTGCAAACTGCACAATACAACTTCGACAACTGCAGGATACGGGCGCCGTTTGATGCGCGAGTTACCAACCTCATCCTTTCCGAGGGCGCCTACGCACACACCGGCCAGCAAGTCTTTACGCTGATCGATGCACGCAACTGGTGGGCGATCGGAAACTTTCGCGAGACACAACTCAAGCACATCGCGCCCGGCATGAAAGCCGACGTTTATGTGCTTTCGCGACCGACAGTGCGATTGGATGGCATCGTTGACAGCATCGGCTTCGGCGTGACGCCGGATACCGATGTCATCAGCAATCTCGGCAACGGTCTTCCCGACGTGCAGCGCACCTTGAACTGGGTTCATCTGGCGTCGCGATATCCGGTCCGAGTCCGCATTACTGATACTCGTGCTGACAGCTTGCGGCTGGGAGAAACAGCCGTCATCGTGATTCGCGGATTCTGACCGTGGCCACCCTCGTCACTAATCCGATTGCCCAGCCTTCGCGCAGCAGCTGGTTCTGGCAGTTCCTGCGAGAGGAGCTGGAACCCTACCCTGGGCGCGTGCCGCTGGTGTTCCGCATGGTGCTGGCCGCCACGCTGGTGATGATCATCGGCATGGCTTATCGGGTGCCGTATACCTTTCAGGGGCCGGTGCTGGCGCTGTTCGTTTCCCGCGAAAGTACCAAGGCGACATTGAATTCCTTTCTCACGATGTGCATCGGACTCGCCGCCGGCACCATATTCGTAATCGCGTCAGCGTCGTTTTTCACCATCAATTCCGTGCTGCACTTCCTCTGGGTCGGGGGCGCCCTGTTCCTGGTATTCTTTGCCCTCTCGGCGGTCAACAGCTACCTCGGCGTGCTGATGTTCAGCGTGATCATCGGTGTCGGGCTGCCGCTTTGGGACCGTCCCGTGCGGGTTGAAGTAAATGTCGAGGACACGCTGTGGCTGACGTGGATCGGAATTCTGGGCGCAGGGGTTGCCTTCCTGGTGGAAGTTGCCTTCGCCCGGCTCGCACCGGGCGACAACGTCATCGTTCTTGTAGCCGAGCGGCTCGCCGCCGTGGAAGCCGTCCTGCGCTGCTATGCCGAAGGCCGTCCGCCCGACCGCATCTCCGTCCGCCAGATTCAGCGTTTCGCCATGCTCGGCACTTCGCTGGCCCGCCGATATTCCCAGCGCTCGGGCTACAACCTGCCATACGTCGCCCGCACCGGCGGGGTTATCTCGCTGGTCGGCACCCTGGTCGACACCACCGCCGGACTCACCGAGCTTGCGGCGCGGCCCAGCGACGACGAGCGACGACGTGCCCGCGAACTGGCCGACAACGTGACCCGTTTGCGGACCGAATTCGTGGCGCGTCAGACTCCCACAGCCATCCACTTCACCGACCTCGGCAAAGAAGCGCCGGGTCTGCCGCTACTGCATGAACTGGAAGAAACCGTAGCGCTCATTCCGGATGTGTTTGCCGCACCTCCCACGGCGAATGACGACTCGCCCTCCGGACCTCCGCCTTCGGCGCCGTTGCTCGCGCGGGACGCGTTCACCAATCCAGCTCATCTGCAGTTCGCCTTCAAAGGCATGCTGGCGGCGACCCTGTGCTACGTGCTCTACACCTCTATCAGCTGGCCCGGCATCAGCACCTCGGTGGTCACTTGCATCTTTACGGCGCTAACTACTGTGGGCGCGTCGCGGCAGAAGCAGGTTCTGCGTTTCCTCGGCGCCGCCATCGGCGGGTTCGTCTTCGCCATGGGCGCGCAGATTTTCCTCTTCCCCCACATCGATTCGATCTTCGGCTTCACTATCATCTACGTTGCCGTCATCGCCTTCTCCACCTGGATCATGACCTCCAGCCCGCGGCTCTCCTACATGGGGGTGCAGATCGCGTTGGCTTTTTGCCTGGTCCACCTGCAGGCCTACCGCTTCGAGACTTCACTCAGCATTGCCCGCGATCGCGTGGTTGGAGTGCTCCTGGGCCTGTTCGCCATGTGGCTGATTTTCGACCAGCTCTGGGGCAGCTCTGCCGCGGTCTCGATGAGGAACACCTTTATCGCCAACCTCCGCCTGCTGGCGCAACTGGCCCGCGCGCCCGATCTGGCCGATCGCAAGGAAGCGATGCGCCGCGCGTACGCTTTGGGCCAGACCATCAACGCCAACTTCGATCAGGTGAAGAGCCTGGGCGACGGCGTGTTGTTTGAATTCGGCTCTTCGCGCACGGAGGACCTCAGCCTTCGCGCCCGTATCAGCCAATGGCAATCGAAACTGCGCGCGCTATTCCTGGTTCGCGGAGCCATGCTCCGTTACCGGCTGGAATCTCCGGGATTCGAACTTCCCAAAGAAATGCTGCCGGCTCAGGCCCAGTTCGACCACGAGCTAGGCGAAACCCTCGACGGAATTGCGGAGCGAATGGCGGGTGAAGCGAACCCGCGCAGCAACCACTTGCCGGAAGCCTTGGACAAATTAGAAGAAGCGGCGAAGGCGCCCTCGGCTGAGTCCTCGGCGCACATTCACGATTTCATGGCTCTCTCCCGGACCGCTGAGCAACTTGCGATTTCGGTGGAGTGTAATTGCGAGTGATGGGACGTCATCAACAGCCGATTTTTCGCTTTATGACGTACGCGCCTGATTTCGGCGCTTCTATGAGACGGCTGGTGGTGTATTTTCATTGCATGAAACGCACTGGGCTCTCCAACTCGCTATGCATGTGTATTCTGCTCGCTGGTTTGTTTTCGGCCGTGCCCCAATTGTCGGCTTCGCCGCGCAATGGCCAGGCAGCCGCGACGCCGCAGCAATCCTTAACCCCCGCCGCCAAGCCCGAGGACACGGAAGTCTGGTCTCCCGAGCCCAAAATTGTCACGCCAAGTGCGACGTGTGGCGCGGCGCCCTCCGACGCCGTCATCCTTTTTGACGGCAACAATTTGGACCAGTGGATTTCGGTGAAAGACAAGTCCCCGGCGCAGTGGACGGTCGCTGATGGAATAATGACCGTTGCCAAGTCCGCCGGCAATATCGAGACCCGGCGCAGCTTCAGGAACTATCAGCTTCATATTGAGTGGCGGATTCCGGCGAACATTACCGGCTCTGGACAGGCCCGCGGCAACAGCGGCATCTTCCTTGCATCCACTGGCCCTGGCGATGCCGGATATGAGTTGCAAGTGCTCGACAACTACAACAACAAAACCTACGTCAACGGGCAGGCCGGCAGCATCTACAAGCAGTCGCCTCCTCTGGTCAACGCGAATCGGAAGCCGGGCGAATGGCAAACCTACGACGTGGTGTGGACGGCGCCAGTATTCAATCCTGACGGTTCGCTGAAGGCCCCCGCGTACGTCACGGCTTTTTTCAACGGCGTGCTGGTTCAGAACCACTTTGAGTTGAAAGGCGAAACACTGTACATCGGAAAGCCCTCGTACAAGGCGTTTACCAGCGCTCCAATTAAACTTCAGGCCCACGGGGACAAAAGCGAGCCGATCAGTTATCGCAATATCTGGGTGCGCGAGCTGGACTGAGGCGGTCAGGTCAAGTCAGCCAAAATCGATAACCGTGTTCCGCGCTCGATTTGCTATCACCCAGCTCATGAAGGTCGGACGCGGGCGCAGCGTATTGCATAAGCTGAATCGCGTTGACAGCAGTCGCCGTTAACCATAGAATAAACAGATTCGGTTCCGATCACGAGTCGCACTGAACCAGCCGGATTCAAGGGGGCGCTCCTGTAACTGCATTTGCTGTCAGGGTTTGGGCAACTGCCCTCGAGAGCGCATGGCGGCTCCTGTGTCTAACCTATGGGCCCTCACCCAAGGCCGGAAGACCGGCCCGTGATGGCTTCCCGTATTTCTCGGCGGACGATGCAAAACCAAGTTTCTTTGCCATCCGAGGCTTCGGCCTCGCCGCAGGTGGTGCCATCCAAGGAGCGGATCCTTGACCGATATCTTGGGGCCGCAATTTCGTATTTGGCGGATGACCGCCGCTCACATCTCCTCCTGGCTGCGGTAGTTTTTTTCTCCCTTCTGCTGGCTTCAGGAATTGCCTTGACCCGCAGGCCCTTCTGCGACGAGGCCTGGTTTGCGGACATCGCTTACAACCTCATCCACCACGGCCACCTGGGAATGAAGGTGCTTGACCCCCATGGCTTTCCATTTGCCACCTATGTAGACGGAATCGACCGTTACACCTATTGGGTTCTGCCAGGATACTCGCTCATGCAGGCTGCCTGGTACGAGGTTTTTGGGCTGACTCTCTTCTCCATGCGCGCGATCTCGCTCTTGTGGGGAGGTGTGGCGCTACTTTCCTGGTACGTAGTTGTCCGATGGCTTACCGGCGATAGGCGTATCGCCCTCCTAGCTGTGTTTCTGCTGGGCGTGGAGCACAACTTCGTGCGCTCGGCTGCTGACGGACGCATGGATATGATGGTCGGCTCGCTGGGACTACTCAGCCTGGCTCTTTATATTTACCTGCGCGAGAATTTTACTTTGGCTTTGTTCGTAGCCGCATGCGTCTCGGCAGTCAACCTGTTTACCCATCCCAACGCCATATTCGGCATGATGTCCCTGGCAGTCATCGTTCTCTATTTTGATCGCAGCCGCATCACGATTCGCGCACTGTTACTTGCTCTTACACCTTTCGTGTTGCTGGGGTCGTTATGGGCACTCTATGTTGCCCGCGCGCCGCAGATATTCTTAGCTCAAATGCGGGTGCAGGGTGCAATCCCTCATCGCTTTGAGATACCTTGGAACCCAATCAAGGCGTTGACTCGAGAACTCTTACTTCGTTATGGTCCGCCCTACGGGCTGAACTTCCGGCCCCCGATGATTTTTGCATGCATCATACTTGTGCTGTATTTCGGCGCCATCTTTATCGCTCTGGCTGTTCCTCAACTCCGGCGCACGAGCGGCGTCAGGATTCTACTGATTCTGACGGCCCTGAGCTTCACGCTCCTGATGTGTCTGCAGAAGAACTGGTATTACCTGATTTTCATCATTCCTTATTACACCGCCATTCTCGCTATCGTCTGCAACTGGCTCTGGAGTCAATCGTTCCATTACCGCATCGCCATAAGCTCGCTGCTTGGCATTGCCCTGCTCCTCCATCTCGG
Source organism: uncultured Acidobacteriaceae bacterium (assembly GCA_963834815.1). Lineage (GTDB taxonomy): Bacteria > Acidobacteriota > Terriglobia > Terriglobales > Acidobacteriaceae > DASRAA01. The sequence continues at coordinate 223,258 of CAWIDA010000003.1, forward strand.
AATCATAGGTGGCCGAATCGTGCACGACGACTATCGCACGCGCTATCTGGAGGCGACAAACTATCTCAAGCGTAATGCCAAACCTGGTGATTTAATTATGGGAAGCGGCGAACTTGCTTTCCAACTCGGTTTTGAGGGACGAGTTGTGGACGATTCCAGGCTGGGATTTCTGAGTGGGAAGAAACCGGAATATATTGTCCTCGAGGGACAATATTCACTTTACTGGTTCCCTTGGTTTTCGGTTTATGAACCAGAAACTTATCGCTATATCTTGGATCTGTTTGCCAATGACTATCAGATGGTACTGGACCAAACCAAAAATGGGTTTATCACGTACGGAATTTCAGACCAACCCTATCAAATCCTGAAGCGCAAGACCTCTCCACCGCCAGAATGATCACATCAAACCGGCACGAGCGAATATCCGCAGCAACTAACAAGAGGAAATCCAAATGAGTGCGTCTGACAACGGTCTAGCTCTTTCAGTGGTCGTCACAGTTTATACCGAAAGTGTCTCGGTGATCGAAACTATCGATCGCCTGCAGCGAAGCGACAAGGGTAACATTCGCGAGATCCTTCTGGTAGTTTCTCCGCGAGCATCGAAAGAGACAATGAAGATTTGCCAGGACCTCGCGGCAGAGCACCCAATGGTGCAGGTCCATATCCAGCAGCACGTTCCCGGTGTAGGATGGGCACTCCGCGAGGGCATGGCGATGGCAACGCAGGAGTGCGTGGCGATCATGTCGGGGGACCTGGAAACCGAGCCGGAGGCCGTCGAACGCATGTTCCAAAAGATGAAAGAAACCGGAGCAGACGTGGTGATCGGCAGCCGCTGGGACAAGGGCGGAGGCTTCCAGAACTATGACCGTATCAAGTACGTCTTAAATTGGATTTTTCAAAAGATGTTCAAGGTCATCTACCGGACGCACATCAACGACCTCACCTATGGCTTCAAGATACTCCGCAAACACGTGATCGACTCCATCGAGTGGGAATCTGCCTTTCATGAAATCTACATTGAGACTACCGTCAAGCCGCTGAAGCGAGGCTACCACCTGGAGCAGGTTCCGACGGTTTGGATCGGCCGCCGAGAAGGGGAAAGTGTCAATACATTCATGCGCAACTTTGGATACGTAAAACTTGCATTAAAGGTGCAAGCGGGTTCTTGAGAGCGCGCTTCTTCTCCCCCTGAGCGCTTTCGGTGCCACTGACAACACCCAACATTTCACGAGTAGGGCTGAGGTTATCGTGCAAAGGCCTGCCGACAGCCCCTTAGACGTTCAATCCGGTTTAACGAAGGAGACGGCAGATGATTGCAGTCATCACAACTATTCAGCCACCAACCGACAGCGTTCACACGCTGTTACGCCACCTTGAGCCAACTCAAACCAAGCTGATCGTCATTGGCGATCGCAAAGGCCCGGCTGATTATCCGGTGGAGGGCGTGGAGTTTCTTTCCCTAGCGGACCAGCTCACTCTGTCGTTTCGGATGGTGCCTGATTTGCCGGTGGCGCATTATGCGCGCAAGAACCTGGGATACCTGATCGCGATCCAGCAAAAGGCCGATTGTATCTACGAGACCGACGACGACAATGCACCCAACGAATACTGGGTTCCGCGTTCACTGAAGATACGCGCGAAAAAGATCGAACCCCGCCCATGGGCGAATGTCTATCGCATGTACTCGGACTCGAACATCTGGCCACGCGGCTTCCCTCTCGACCTGGTGCTTGATCCGGCCACATCGCGCAACGGCAGCAGCGAACAGGTGGAGGTCGATGCCCCGATCCAACAAGGGCTGGCGAATCTGTCGCCCGATGTCGATGCCATCTGGCGGCTGATCCTCGATCGAGAGTTCAGCTTTGAGCGGAAGGATAGTCTGTGGCTGCCTCCCGACACGTGGTGCCCATTCAACAGTCAGACTACCTGGTGGTGGCCGCAAGCCTATCCCCTTCTCTACTTGCCCAGCTATTGTTCATTCCGCATGACCGACATCTGGCGAAGCTTTGTGGCGCAGCGCTGCCTGTGGGAAATGGGATACGGACTGGTATTTCATGCTCCCGAAGTGGACCAGCAGCGAAACCTGCACAATATGCTGCGTGACTTTGAGGATGAGGTGCCGGGGTATCTGCAAAACCATAAGATTGTGCAGGCGCTTGGTTCATTGAAGCTGCGGTCTGGACGGGATAGCGTCTCTCAGAACCTGCGCACCTGCTACGAGGAACTGGTCCGCATAGGCGTCATCCCAGAAAAGGAAATGGTGCTGGTGGACGCCTGGCTGGAAGACCTAGCGAAAATCCAGTAAGCGGCACTGGCAGACTAGCGTGGCCAGCGCTTGTCGAGTTGGGGAAACGGCGGGAACGGCGTATGCGGTTCCCGCTGATACCAGTACGCCAGGGATGCGACATCGTCGGCCAGTTGGCGGTAACGTCCACCGGCTGGTGAACCTAAAGCCTGTATCTGGACGCGGATGTCGTGCTTAAAGCAGATTGGGTCCATGATATGCCAGCGATACAGGCTCCACTTGCGGGGTAGTTTCCGGGCATCGGTTTGCAGAGTACTACCGGTATAGGGGCCGGTAAAGACTGCAGGCAATCCATAGCTCGCACCGAAGTAGTCTTCAGTGCCCGTACCGCAAATCGTGGCAAAGTCGCGGTCACCGTCTAGAAAGAACTTGACCTCCCCTTCCCCGAACCAGCCTTCGGTAAGCTGCGTCCAGGCAATGAAGGTGCCGACATATCTTCCTTCGCCTTCGACGGAATCCAAAATAGTATGCAATGGCTTGGCAGGCGGAGTCAGGCTGCGTCGCCATTGGGCGTGAAAATATCCAGCCTTCTGGGGCACAGGAGCCAGTGCGTACGTAATCTGGTAGGTAAACAGCGATAGGTCGTTTTCCGACTCGTTAGTGAAAGTAACGCGGGCGCGCTTGCGGAATGGCATCGGCCAGTAGGCGTTCAGCGCGGACATGGGATTCACGTCCACGGCCAGCGACTTAACGGGCGCGAACAGGTCATGTCCAACAGCAAAAAAGTCGGTAAGCGGGACCTCGACCGAAGGAGAGGTCTCGTCGTCCCAGTAGAATCGCAGCACGCAGGCCCGACCGTTGCCGAGCCAGTTCATCTCAGTTGCCATCCAGATGTGCTGAATGACTCCGGGTCCGGTTACGTCCATGATCGTGATCGTCTGCCCCGCCTTCGGCTTAAGAAAGGGATTTACCTTCCAGCCTTGGCCCAAATCTTTGGCAAGATCGGCGAATGGGAGATTTGGAGTACCCGGAACAGCGCGTCCACCCCCACCTTTTTCTCCGGTGGGATTTTCGGGAGAGACCAGGCGGGTTAACCATGTATCCAACAGCGGAAGACTGGACAAGCCCGTCCCTAGAACAGAAGAGTAAGCTGGTGATGCTGCGTCGGCGTTTGCCCGGAGCGGCAACGCGGCAACTCCGGCGGCGCTAATAACAGATCGGATAGCGTCTCTACGGCTGGGTCTTTTCGACATTTGCAGGGCTGGGATACCTCAGGATTTTTGTGTTAATCCGCTAACTCACGCGCAGCTTCCGGTCGATGGGCAGCGAAAGAACACGTTAATAATTCATTAAGTCTGGTTTTAAGAACGGCCCCGGGCCAGCGCGTCCAAATAGTTGCCGTGCTCGGGAATCTCCAAGATTAACATGGTTGGCGGCGAAGGCGAGTCATCACCAGGGGATGAGGGATGTTTTATAGAAAGTACTGAGAGAGACTCGACAACAGGGTGACCCCAGGTACGCGAACCGGCGCAAGTTAATGCGTTGTTACGCTTTTGCTTAACCGCCCCGTCATAACCGGGGGATGGCACTCTCCATCAATTTTGTTGGTTGGGGTTATAAAAAGATTCTGGTTGAAATATGGGTTACCATTCGGTTATCCTCAAACCCCATGAAACGTGCGCTCATTACCGGAATCACTGGCCAAGACGGTGCGTATCTCACCGAGTTTCTCATCCAACAAGACTACGATGTCCATGGAATTGTGCGTCGGAGCAGCAGTTTCAATACCGGACGGCTCACGCACCTCTACCGTGACATCCACGACCCGGAGGCGCGCCTGACCCTGCATCATGGCGACATGATGGACGGGGGCTCGCTGCGGCGAATCGTCGCTAAGGTCCAGCCTGATGAAGTCTACAATCTGGCGGCCCAGTCCCACGTAAAGATCTCCTACGAGCAGCCTGAATACACCGCCGACGTTGTGGCCGGCGGCACGCTGCGTCTGCTGGAGGCGCTGCGGGACTATGTGGATTCCGGAAAGGAAGTGCGACTGTATCAGGCGAGTTCGTCTGAGATGTTCGGCTCTGCGCTTCCGCCCCAGAACGAAGAGACCCCGTTCCATCCGCGCAGTCCATACGCCGTGAGCAAGGTTGCCGCATACTGGCAATGCGTGAACTACCGCGAGGCTTATGGGCTGTTCGCCAGCAACGGAATTCTGTTCAACCACGAGTCGCCGCTGCGTGGTGAGACCTTCGTTACCCGCAAAATCACCCGGGCCCTGACCAGAATCAAGTATGGGCATCAGGACTATCTCTACCTGGGAAATCTGGAAGCTCGCCGCGATTGGGGCTTCGCGGGTGATTACGTGGAAGCGATGTGGCTCATGCTCCAGCACGAGAAGCCGGATGATTTTGTGGTCGCCACGGGAGAGTCCTATTCCGTCCGGGACTTCCTGGACGAAGCAGCCGCGCAACTGGACATGGACTGGACGAAGGTTGTGCGGTCTGATCCTCGTTACATGCGTCCCGCCGAGGTTGATTTCCTTCAGGGTGATCCCACTAAAGCGCAGCGCGTGCTGGGATGGAAGCCCAAGGTTGGTTTCAAGGAACTGGTAAGCATGATGGTGAACCACGACGCCGAACTCGCCAAGCAGGAGCGCACTCTGGTTGATGCAGGGCACGTCTACCGAGGCGCCCATGCTTAAGGACAGCAAAGTTTTCGTTGCAGGGCACCGCGGACTGGTGGGATCGGCGATCGCTCGTAAATTGGAGCAGGATCGCTATACGAATCTGATTTACCGGACCCGGCATGAGGTTGACCTGACCAGTCAACAAGCTGTGGAAGAATTTTTCGCGACGGTGCAGCCCGAGTTCGTTTTCCTGGCAGCGGCGGAAGTAGGCGGAATCCTGGCCAACAGCTTGCGTCCCGCTGACTTCATTCGAAACAACCTGCTTATTCAAACCAACATCATCGACGCAGCCTGGCGGAATGGCGTTAAGAAGCTGCTGTTCCTGGGGTCGTCCTGCATCTACCCTCGCGAAGCACCGCAGCCAATTCGCGAGGACTATCTGCTAACCGGGCCGCTGGAGAAGACCAACGACGCCTACGCGATCGCAAAGATTGCGGGTATCCGCATGGTGCAAGCGTACCGTCAACAGTACGGCTTTGACGGAATCAGTTTGATGCCGACCAACCTTTATGGTCCGAACGATAACTTCGACCTTAACGGCAGTCATGTGCTTCCGGCTTTGATCCGCAAATTTCACGAAGCCAAATTGAACGGGGATGCGGAAGTGGTGCTGTGGGGCACGGGTCAGCCCAGACGGGAATTTCTTCACGTTGATGACCTGGCCGACGCCAGCGTGTTTCTGATGAACAACTACAGCTCAACCGACATCGTTAATGTCGGCACAGGCGAGGACATCAGCATATTCGATCTCGCGGTCATGATACGCGAGGCCGTAGGCTGGTCGGGAAAGATCGTGCACGACCTATCCAAGCCTGACGGCACACCGCGCAAGCTCATGGATGTGACGCGGCTTAGCGCACTCGGGTGGAAGGCCCAAATCGGGTTGCGTGAAGGCATCGAGCAAACCTACGAAGCCTATGCCAGCAGTCTGGCGACGGCCTAAATGCGGGCTAGCCAGTCACTGTAGACCGCTTCCAGAGTTTGCCGCATTGAGTACTGCCGCTTCCATCCGAAGCTCCGTAACTTGCTGTTATCTCCCAGAAGAAGCGGCTCATCGGATGGGCGGGACAACTTAGGGTCAGCTATCACGGTCACTTTCTGGCCGGAGATCTCGATCAGAGTATCCAATATCTCCTGAATACTCACCGCCTCGCCGGTGGCGATGTTGACCGGCTCTCCCGCTGGCCCTTTTGCCAGAAGCAGCATGAGTCCGGCAACTCCGTCACGCACGTCGATGAAGTCGCGAGCTGAGGTCAGATTTCCCACCCGAACTTCAGGGGCGAGGCGTCCCTTGGCAATCAGAGCCAACTGCCGGGCAAAGTTCTGGATAGCCGTAGCCGGCGGGTGGCCGGTACCAACATGGATAAACAAGCGGGGGAGATAGACCTTGAGCCCAAAATTGTGGAAGTGCTGGAAGCCAAGCGCCTCGGTGGCCACTTTACTGACGCCGTAGGGACTAATGGGTCGCAGTAAGCGCTCTTCCTGCAAGGGGCAGTCCGACGGCTTGACGTCGCCGTACTCGGCGCTGCTACAAGCGATAAGGACTTTTGCGTCCGGAACCACGACCCGGCAGCATCGCAAAACGTTGAATGTGCCGAGGTAATTGGCCTGGTGGGTAGACCACTCTGCCTTCCAGGAGATGCCGTTAAAGGCCTGCGCGGCCATGTGGATGACTACGTCGGGCTTGATGGAGGCAAAGACCTCCTCCAGCGCTGAATAATCCATCATGTCGCATCGGATAACCGCAGAATCTTCGATGGCGGCAAGCCGGCTCGAAGCGCTGTTACGAGCGATTCCGTAGGTTTCCCAACCCGCTTCCCTCGCGGCGTTGGCGCAGTGCAGTCCGATCATACCGGTGATTCCAGTGATTAAGGCTTTCATTTCCGTCCTTTTATATGGATATTAGTATCTGCCGCTACAGCCGCACTTCTAAGGTCAGAGCCGTTTCCCGCAGGTCCGCCAGGAGGGACCCTATTTATTTCACCGGGCCGGCCCTAACCGGCCTCGTACATCAAAATGCCATTCTGGATTGGCCCTTTTGGGTACATTCGCGCCGCAAAATTAATATTGGCGGCATCCCACTAACGAGCCAGAGACAAAGCTCAAATTATAAGATAGCGTGGTCACAATTATTGTCGCGTCACTCAGTTTATAACGAAACATGACTCGCCAGACAGCTCCTGCTTCGTTGCGGGGTATTGAACCTGAAACTTGGGACTCTGCTTCGGCTGAACCACACTCAGCGCGTCGAGCAAAACCAGTGCGTACGCGGACCGGCATATTATCAGCAGCGATTCAACGATCGGGAATGACTTGATTAGCTACTTTGTGCGCCATAAAGTCGTTTCGCAATTTGCGTAACCAGAGGAGAGATAAAGACGTGAAAGTCCGTTTTCTGTTGCCATTGCTGTTCTTAGGTGTCCTGGTGGTGGTCGCCAGTCCTCTCATGGCGAAGCAAGCTCGTCCACTCGCAGGCTTCACCGTGACGTTAACCACCAACATAGCCACCCCACAACCGCTGGGTACATCCGTACAATTTACGGCGAATGTGAGCGGCGACCCGGATCCGAATCCGGTGTATGAATATCAATTCACGGCCCAGCCCGTGGGATTCCCCACCCAGGTCAGAAGGGGCTATGGGCATACCAAGAACATTACGCTCACGCCAACGGCATTTGAGACCACGTTCACAGTCGGAGTAAACGTAAAAAACGTGCACGCCGGCACTTCCGGTTCGACGAGCAAGAACTTCCAGTTCACGTCGCGGCTGGTCAGCGGGCACGCTGCCGTGAACACCACCAATCATCCGTTAGTTGCATTTTTCAGCGCGCAGGCCTGCCAGATACCCAACTCCATGAGGGTACGCTTTACTCCGGCCGGCAACGTGCCGCCGGGTGGGATTTCGACCGCACAAACCACCAACACAATTCCCTGCCGCGTCGACACCCAGTCGAGTTCGCCTGACCAAACCAGCATGAACTTTGAAATCGCAGGCATGTACCCCATGACCGCATACAACATGCACTGGGAAGTGGTCAATCCATCAGGCACCACGATCAATACGGGTACGGACTACGGATTCACGACAGGAGCGATTCCCGCGACTGTCCACTTCCCGGCATTCACTGCCACCGGGACGTCCGGCGATGTCGGCGAACCCATAGTGCTGCACAACGTTGTGACCATTCCGGTCAACGGCACGATTTATACGTCTGCGGCGACCGACTTGGCCGGCAATGTTCTGTGGTACGCAGCCAACGCTCCCACCCGGACCGAGGTGGGTGGTAACTACTGGGCATTCGTAGGGGGAACCGACCCTTACATAGCGGGCATTGCCGAGTATGACCTGGCGGGCAACGTGGTGGTGCAGACCACGGTTGGCGCGGTGGATGAGCAGTTGGTTGCCCTGGGAAAGCGTCCCGTTACGTCCTTTCACCACGAAGTGCGTCGGATTACGACGCCGAACAATTCGCCGCCGGCCGGTAACATCCTAACCATCGGAGTCTCCGGAGTTTATTTGCACCGATTGTCAAGGTGGAACTCCTCAGGTTCCGGTGGACGTGATCGGCGACATGATTATCGTGCTGGACTCGAACATGAACCTGACGTGGAGCTGGGACGCCTTTGATTACCTCGATATCAACAACACGGCGATCCTGAACGAGCAGTGCTTCCAGCCGGGTGGCGCGGGCTGCGAACCGTTTAATCCGAATTTCAACGTGGCCAACGACTGGCTGCATACCAACTCCGCTCAGTACACCGCCTATGATGGCAACATCATCTTCTCCGAGCGTCATCAGGACGCGGTGATGAAAATCAACTACAACAAGGGAGCGGGAGACGGACACGTGATCTGGGAATTGGGTAACCCCAAACCCACGAGCACCACGTCCATCATTGGGGGGACGGGCGGTACGCCTCTGCCTCAATTCACGCTCTTTACCAACGGCACCAGTGGACCTGATCTCGGCTACCCTTGGTTCTCGCACCAGCACGACACCGAAGTCGAGCTGAAAGGGCATGTTTTTCCCGGAGGAACCCGGGTGATGACGATCTTTGACGATGGCAACACGCGGCAGGCGTTTTTCAATGCCAATGCCGACAGCCGTTGCCAGATCTATGCGATCAACGAGTCAACCCGTGTCGCCAATCTCAATACGAACGGCGACATGGGTAGTTATTCGTTTGCCGTTGGCAGCGCCCAGTTGCTGAAGAACGGAAGCATTCATTGCGATTCCGGTTTCATCGGCGGCTTTGCTCATGCCATGACGGACCCTCTTACCGAAAGTGTGGAACTCGACCAAGCCGGTAATTTCGTTTACAAACTTGATGCCGGACAAGACAGCTATCGCACTTTCCGCATGGCAGACTTGTACACTGCGATCACCCCGTAACTCGGGGACGTCGCTCTTCTGGTAACTGCGCGCCAGATATCCCGCTGGCGCGCAGTTTCTCTAACTGACGTGGGGCCCGAACGTAGTTGACCTAACCCACCTAGTGGTACAACGACGTCCACCCTTTCCCTGTGAGCCATGACTCGGTCTGCGTCTCGACTTGACGACAGACCACACCAGTTAAACCCGACCACCTATTTCCGCTAATGAAGGAGAGGGAAAAGTGAAGATTCGTATTCGGTTACTCTTGTTCGGGCTTGTGGTTGCCGCAGCAAGTCCGCTCATGGCACAGCTCACGGTAGCCTTGAGTCCCAACGTGGGCAGTCCGCAACCGCTTGGCTCATCCGTCGTGTGGACCGCTAATGTCAGCGGCGATCCCGATCCGAACCCGTCGTATGAATATCAGTTCACCGGTCAGCCTGTGGGATATCCCTCGCAAGTTAGAAGGGGTTACGGGCACTCCAAGACCTTTACGCTCACCCCGTCAGCTTTTGAGACCACGTTTACGGTCGCAGTAACAGTAAAGAACGTGCATGCTGGCACGTCCGCCTCGAAGACTGCGAATTTCCAGTTCACTTCGCGTCTGGTCAGCGGACACGCCGCGGTGTATCCGACCAATCATCCGCTGGTAGCGTTTTTCGCTGCGCAGGCCTGCCAGGTTCCGAACCTTATGCGCGTGCGCTTCACGCCGGTCAGCGGTGTGCCGGCTGGTGGAATATCTGGGCCTACGCTCACCAACCCGATTCCCTGCCGCTTCAACACCACTTCGGCCGCTCCGGACGGAACCAGCATGAACTTCTATATTGCTGGCATGTATCCCAATGCAACCTACAAGATGCACTGGGAGGTCTTGCGGCCCAACGGTACAGTCTTCAACGTGGGTTCCGATTTCAACTTCACGACGGGAGCGATTCCCGCTAACGTATTCACGCCGGTACTCACGCCCGTCGGTAGCTCTACAGACACAGGGGAGCCGCTAGTGGTTCACAACGTAGTAACGCTTCCTGTGAACGGCCACATCCTCACATCGGTAGCCGCTGACCTTGCGGGCAATGTCATTTGGTACGCGCCGATTCCTCCCACCAGGACCGAAGTAGGCGGAAACCAATGGGGATTCGTCCCGGGATCCGATCCGTACCTGGCTGGTATTGCTGAGTCAGACTTGGCCGGCAACATCGTCGTGCAAACCACGGTGGGCGCGGTGAATGAGCAGTTGGTAGCGATGGGAAAGCGCCCCATTACAGCGCTGCACCATGAAGTGCGCCGGATCATCACCCCAACTGGGGCTGCGCCTGGAGGTTACATCGTAGCCTTGGGGGCCTCGGAGCAAGTCACCACCACCGCCCAAGGTGGCACGACGCAAGTTCCGGTGGACGTGATGGGCGACCAAATCATCGTGATGGACCAGAACTTCAACGTGAAATGGACGTGGGACGCGTTTAATTTCCTGGATATCAACCACACGGCGATCCTGAACGAGCAGTGCTTCCAGCCGGGTGGCGGAGGCTGCGAACCGTTCGATCCAAACTTCAACGTGGCCAACGACTGGCTACACACCAACTCGATCCAGTACAACCCCTATGATGGCAACTTCATCATCTCGATACGCCATCAGGACTCGGTGCTAAAAGTTGCTTTCGGCAATGGCGCGGGAGACGGGCACGTCATCTGGAGGCTCGGCAATGGAACCATCGGGGGCCCGGGCGGCACGCTGCTACCAACCTTCACATTATTCACGGTCGGCGCCAGTGGTCCCGATCTAGGCTTCCCATCATTCTCGCACTCGCACGATGCCGAGATCGAATTGAATGGCCAGCAGTTCAACGGATTCCGGGTGCTGACGATCTTTGACGATGGCAACACCCGCCAGGCAATCTTCAACCCCAACGCCCACAGCCGTTGCCAGATCTGGGCCCTCGACGAAGCAAACCTGGTCGCCAACCTGAACACCAATGGCGATGCGACAACGTATGCGTTCGCCCTCGGCAGCGCACAGCTGTTGAAGAACGGCAACGTGCACTGCGACGCGGGCATCCCCAACAGTCTCACTGCACCTCCCTCTACTGTGAGCGTGGAAGTGGACCAAGCAGGCAATTTCGTTTACAGCCTAAATGCCGTCCAGGACAGCTATCGCAGTTTCCGCATGCAGGACCTGTACACCGCGATCACCCCGTAACTTAGGGTCCGCCCTAACGTACACCGCGCGCCAGAGACTATCTGGCGCGCGGTTTTTCGTTACGGCAGGCTTTCCCTGGCCGACAAAAGCCACAGTTACAGGCTACTGCGACTTAAACGTGGTGCTGACGAGGTAAACCTCATAAGGGTTCCAAGTTGACATGGTGAAGTAAACCGTCACGGAACCATCGGGGTTCTTCGTGGACTGGTCGAACAGATAAGGCCCGTATGCTACGCCCTTTGTGTCTTTGGAAAGGTCGAGTACTTTCCCGGCCGGCCCGTGGACGGGCACTACATTGCGCACGATCGGGTCCTGCCCTGAATGGTGGATCAAAGCCGTCTCCCACTCGCTATTTGGTCCCAGCACTACCATGGGCGCGCTCCACGGTCCCCAAGGAGCAGGAGCGGTGGCGGCCAGTATATTCCCGTACATTGCTACAAAACTGTGCATGGCGGCGTTCCAGACGACCGAGTGATTGCCAACGTTGGGAGATCCAACCAAGAGCGGCGCTGCCACTTTCTCATCATTCGACCATGTATTGGCGGTTCCGTTCCGGCCGGAAAAATAGAACCACTTGGACGTGCCAGCCTCTACATCGCTGGCATTGAACGCCGCCAGATAGAGGTTGCTACGGTTATATTTCCAGGAACTACCGAACACAAAGACGACTTTGGGAGCTTTTTGCAGCGCCGGTGGAAGTCCCTGGGTCAATCCAGCACTGGATACGGTTGCGGAATCCAGCACCACCACAGGATTGAACATGAACTTCCCAGTACCATTTTCCTCTTGACCCGGATTGCTGACATCGCCGACCGGCGGATGTGAGGATACCGTATATAGCCTATGAAATGTCGGAGGGTGGTTAGGACCCCACTGAGTGTGGGGCTGGTCCGATTTGGCCATTATGGATTGTAGCGCCAGGTGCGGCTTTCCCTCTTGCATTTTGGTGATGTACAGCATGTACAAACTGCCGTTGTAGTCGAAGGCGCCGCTGGGTGTTCTGAAATTTCCCAAGCCTTCGCCCGATTGCAGACCCGAGATGGTCGTGGCCATAAAGGCATGCTCGTGGGCTCCGTGATTCGGGTTCACATAGAACTGTATGGTTGGACAGGAACCGGTTGAAACCGAAGGATGGGCGTTGCCCTTCTGCAGTTGCTGCTCGACCTGCGATATGTAATGGCACTGGCTTAAGTCCATGTTGGGGATAAAGCCGATGCTGTCATTAGGCGCGTCAGGATTGGTCGGGCGATCAAGGAACGGGCCCGCACCAGCTCCCGGTGGCATTCCACCTGGACGGCCTCTCGGTCCCTTGCGCGCCGGCATGCCGCCAGGCACATTGGGGGCTGCCGAAACAGCCATCGTATCGCCGAAGAGCAAGAGGATCTTGTCGGGGTAGGTTACCGGATAGCCGAGATCCGTCCCAAACACGCCATACCTGCTCATGGTCTGTCCTGGGACGGAGTCGGTGAAATATTTTCCGTTGGAGAAAATCTGAAAGTGTTCGCCGGTTAGCTGGATGCGTGGCTCCGTGCTTCCGGGAACGATACTAAAGTTCTGACTGACTATCGGGAGCTGGGATCCAATAATTACAGCGAGCAAGAACACAAATCGTTTTCGAATCATCATCCTCATATCAACCCGCGTCACCCAGTAGGGTTGCGCGAGCTTATTCTAGCTCCGGTGTATACAGATCTTGCATACGGTAACTCCTGTACGTCGTGACGCTTTGTTCCTGCATTTCAAACTGCGTAATGCCCGCCGGATCGATCTCAATCGAGTCACTGAACTTTCCGGGCATGATCCACCCTGACTCGAAGTGGTAGTTAGGGCTTCCGGGTATCAGGGCCGCAGTGCCCAGACCGAACGAATAGTAGCCTAGATCGGAGAGAAGAGTAAGAGTCGCTTGCAGATTCGCCTCGTCAACGCTCACTACGAAGCCTCGACTGTGGCCATGTTTGTCGCATCTCGCAAGACGCAAATTACCATTGTCGTACACCGACATGATGTTATTTGCCCCGAATTGAAAATTGGCATCATGCTGATGACCGAACCACTGAAATGCATCCTGCTGGTCGGGGGTCGTACAAAGTGGACTTGTCGGCGGATTGGTTAAAGTGAAATCTCCCTGATAGCCCATCCGCCACATGACGTGACCGTCGCCGGCTCCGCTGGCGTAGTTGATCTTGATGACCCAGTCCTGATGACGAAGAGATACGATGATATTTCCGTCAGGCGACTGCTGGATAGAGTTGGCATGCAACCAGTCATTGGCTTGAGTGGCCAGACGGAACACCGGGCATCCCGTATGACCGGCAGAACAAACCTCTCCCAAGGGTGCGGTTCGCTGTATGTCGAGGAAATCAAAAGCGTCCCACGCCCACTTCAGCTGCAGATTCTGATCTAAAACAATCACCTGCGCCCCGAGCACGTCAACCGGGTTCTGAACCGTCCCGCCCTGGGCATTGGTGACGAGCTTTTCGTCAGATCCAAGGACCGCGATATAACCGTTGGGCAGACGGCGGGCTTCGTGATGAAAGGCGTTGATCGTGCGCCTGCCCAGCGCAACAAGTTGCTCATTGATCCGGGCTACATTGGTCTCGAGCACGGTGTTTCCGGCAAGATCGATCTCGCGCAAGAGCTGCTGGTAAGGATTGGTATTGCCGGCATAGATGATGAACATATTGCCCCCAACCTCGGTTCGCGTCAGCAACGACACTGGCGTTGGGTAATACCATATCGTGTTGCCACTCAGGTCTGTGGCAATGGGGACATTCCTGGTTCCGGTGCCCTGAGGCAGATAGTCGTGGAGCAGAACAGGCGCGGAAACGCTGGTGGGTGGCTGCGCCGGGACGATAACAGATGTGGCAGGAACAGTAATGGTGGAGACGACCGAGCCGGTCGTGAACAAGAAATCAGCGCCGGTGTTCACCCGAGCACCATTCGGCTTAACCGTTTCCCAGCGCATCTTGTAAGTTCTGATTGGGATACATTCCGGCGATATAGAAGTTCATGCTGCTTCCATCCGGGGAACCCGACTGGGTGTCGAAGCGGCAGGGAACGTCGTTGGTGGTCATCGCGGCCGGATTTCCACCCGCCGGCACGCTCGTGGGGGTGAAGCGAACTCTCATGCGGTTGGGAACCTGGCATGCCGGTCCGCTAAATAGTGCAACCAAGGGGTGAGCGGTAACGTTGACGGCGGCTTTTCCACCTATCAGGCGCGTCGTCACGGTGAACGGCTGGCTTGCAGTCGCCGTCTGACCCGTGCTGATATTACGGGCCACTACCGTGATGGTATAGGTCCCCTCCGCCTTGCTCGGAGTCCATTGGAACTTGGTACTGGTATGGTAATCGCGGACGATGGCCGCCGCGCCGCCGCCAGGGGTAACGCTGTACTGAAATTCGTGGCTGCCGCCGGCAGTGTCGCTGAAACTCGCGGTCCAGGTGACCGTGGTGCCCACTGGCTGGGGAGAGGCAGGGGAAGCAGACAACGACACCTGGATAGTCGCTTCCATGCGTGCCACCATGGTGACTGCTAACAGCAACAGGACACACCAACGACCGGCAGAATATATAAACTGAGTACTCACTTTTGGGGCCTCCCTGGCTCTCTCACACTTGCAAAAACTCCCTGAATCTATCCCGTTTACGGCTAGAGTGTCAACGAAAATCAGGCTCACACTGCAGACCGTGATAGCACGGCTGTTTCGTTAAATGATTGCGTCAGCGAACCTGCTTCCTGCTAGTCGCCCGCTAGTAGACACGCGCAGCGTCGCCTAGCCAACTGACGCCCTGAGGAAAACAAGCGCAGTCGAGTAAGTCGCACACTTAAGTGGTTATATAAATAAAGCGTCAATGGGATACAGCACTGAAGTTTGCCTTAAGTTTGCCTAACGGTGCCGCTCCAAGCGAGACAAGTCCATGCGTGGAAGATAATAGCATGACTACCGGCCAGACTAGCGTTGGCGAGCCCAGACTACTTTGTCGGGTTGGAATAGAGGCCGCGAGACAATGGGTTGAGGTCGCGCTTTCTCTGAACCTCGTCCAGCATTACCTTGGGCATGGTAGGAAGGTGCTTCGGCGCAAACCGAAAAAGAAAATAGCCTGACGCCTCATCGGAGTATGTTTTTTCGAAACGTTCCGGATATTCACCTATCGCTTTTAGTATCAGCTGCTGATGCGGCTTTCCACTTCCCCATTGCGGAGAAACATCAAGGGCTAGCAGGCTGACTCCATCCCTATCCAACTCCTCCACAACTTGCTGCGGCTCAGTGATTCTGCAAACATATTTATCGGCATTCCAATCCGTATCGGCGAATATCTTGGTAGCACGCAGAATAATGTCGCGAGGCCGGGTCGGCATGGCTTCGGCGAGAGTAGCAATCATTCGGCCATCGGAGGCTCCGCTGGGACCAGCGACCATGAGCATAATAGGAGATTTCGCGCTCTCCGCCTCGATGATCGCCAACATATCATCGAGACCACCGTTGGAGGTAATCAGCTGATGGTTGACCGGCCTGATCAGAACGAACGCCAGTGCCAGCACGGCCGCGACCAGCGCGGTTCTCCATGTCTGCGAAAAGACCATTTTCTTCAGCAAACCGGAAAGCCATTCCACTCCGTCGGCGCTCACGACGATGATGGGCAGCAACGCTGGAATTAAATAGCGGCTTTCGAGTCCTACTTGAGCCAGTCCGAGAACAATGACGGTAGCAATGGGTAACAGCATCAAGGCGGCGCGGATGCCATCTCGCTTTGGACTTCGAAAGAAGAGGTAAACCCCGATCGCAAATGGAAGCAGGATAACATTAAGTTGGCGGCAAATTGTTATTATCGAACCCACTATGATGAGTCTGAGATTCTCAAGCACGGGACCGGGAATAGCGCCGTAGCTCTCAAAGTGTCGCGTCGCCAGGTACCATGGAGCGCCGATGGTCAGTACTACTAGAGCAGACCCCCATAACGCGGATCGCTTCAGCAACCTCGGCTTACGAATCAGAAATATTGCCGGGATTGGCAGCAGGGCGAGACAGATGGCCGATGGCTTGGTCAGCAGTGCCAGTGAAGCAAGCAAGCCAAATTGAATAGCGTGGCTGGATTTCTCGCTATTCAAGAATCTGCCCAGGGAGAGGGCGGCCCAAAGGATAACCATCCCCGTGAATATGTCCGTCATGACGACGCAATTACTCCACAGGATGATCGCTGTCGCCTGTACAATCCCTCCCATGATTAAGGCTGCGGGCCAGTCCAACAGGTCGCGGGTCGCCAGGCAAACAGTCAAGCTAGTGAGCGCGGTAGTAGCAGCTATGAAAATAAGTACATCGGGACGGGTATATCCATAGACTAGCATCCAGGCAGCTTGGACTACATAGAAAAATGGCGGCCAGTGTCCTATGCCGATCATCGATAAATGGAGGTAGTAGTTAGAGATGTAGTCAATGGGCGTCTGTTTGAATCCCGAGAGCACATAGTCTCGTATCATGAGGCCGGACAAATAGTGCGCGGCCTCGTCGGGATAGCTGCCGAACCCAATGGCCGCAGCACCCGCAATTCGCTGCAACCCCAGCGCCAGGGCAAGATAGACGGCATAGGCTGCCGCTGCCCACCTGCTTGCGTGGATAAGCGTGTTTCCTGGCTTCTCCGATTGGAGGTTCCGAGTCAGTTCATCGGCTTCTTGACGGTGGGCGGTGAGGTGCATCTTAACGCCCCGTCTCCGCATGTCCTCTGATGACCGGGATTGTGGGCTGAAAGAAGTTTTCCATCCACGGAATATCTATCCTCAGCAGCGCCAGCATGACCACCGCGCAGACGAAGACCGGCGCCATTAACTTAAAGCTGCGATGCAGCCCTTCAGGATTCTCAGCCGCACCACCACCGTCGTACGAGAGTCTCAAGTAAACGGCCATGACATAAGCAATCAGAGGAAACGCCAGCACCAGTTCAATTCTGTAGCGGATGATGAAGGCGCCGAAAAACAGCATGGCCGCGGAAGCATAGAACATCACCGAGACCATCAGCGACTCTTCCGAATAGTGCATAAACGACCTGCGATACGCTGCGGCACTGCGCTTGTCGCCGATGTTGCGAAATTCGCTGGCCCGCTTCAGGGCCATGAAATAACAGCCGACCAACCAATAAGAGGCCAGCAGCGAGACGGGCGGAATCAGAGTGGTGGTGACCATGTACCAGCCCAGCAACAGGCGCAGAGGATTGTTGACCGACTCCGACAGGACATCGACGTAGGGCAGGTCCTTGGTACGTAGGGGAGGGATGTTGTATACACATCCCATCAACCAGAGCGCTGCAAGTACGAGTACGAAGGGCTTGGAAATCAGGCAACCTATGGCAATGCCGGCCGCCATCATCAGTATCCATTGCCCGTAGGCCAGCGGAATGTTTACCAGGCCAAGCACCACTGGCCGTCCGTTCTTGGTAGGATGGAAGCGATCGTAGGGAGCATCGAGCACTTCGTTGATTACGTAGTTACTGCAAGCGACCAGAGAAGCAGCGATAAATCCAACCAATATTCGCAGCACCAAATGCCAACTGATGTGCTCCGGCTGTACGGTCAGAGGAATCAGCACGCCCGGCAGGATGAAGACGTTCTTGGCAATGTGATCGAACCGGGCGATGGCAATGTGCGCCCGTAGCCTAGTGCCAAGGGGCACGTGATCGAGTGCAGGCTGGGCGTTGATACTCATGTTACGTGTTAACAAGCTTTCATGTTATCTAGTAAGTTAGCAATCCATGATCGCACAGCCGTCTCTATCATTGCAGCGCCACAGCCGCCAGTTGCGTAAAATCCGCGCAAAAAATCTGCGAAAAGGAGCCCTTCTTATGCCCCTTGTCACCTAGGATGACGCTCCGAATGCCAGCGAGACGGGCAGCCTCTCCGTCGACGGAAGGGCGGTCCCCGACATACAAGGCTTTGTCGCCTTCCACACCCAATCGCCGCAGCGCAATTTGCAGGCCGGTTGGATCGGGCTTGAAGCGCTGCACCTCAGAATCCTGGGCACAGACCACCACGTCGAAGCAGTCGGCAAGATCCATTGCGGCCAACTTCGCCGCCGCCGGATAGTCGGATATCACAGCCAGCTTGAGGTTGCGAGCTCTCGCCTGAAGCAGGAACTCACGCAGGCCGGGTCGCATGAAGCGGCCAAGCAGCGGAAGGGGCGCTTCATCGAACCAAACCCTTACGCAATGAACGACCTCCTCTCGAGGCACTCGTGTCACCTGGCATGTCAGTCTTATCTGCGCCTCGCCGATTTCACAGTCCGGAATCCTGGCTCGCAACGACTCTTGTGCAGCACGGTAGGCGGATAGGATCCGCAACATCCGATAGCCGGCGCGGGGGCGGGCACACAGATTTCGAAATAGTCGCAACGCCATGGCCCTGCGCAGTTCCGCTTGTAAGTACAGCGTTCCATCGAGATCGAAGCAAATGCCGTCGATTCTGGCTGCCTGAGTCATCTTCCGCGTTTTGCCAGGACAGCCCCACGAGCGGCCGTTCTGGGAACACCGCCGACACTCCGCCGAGGCTTGAAACCGGCCCGAGATTATTGAATTCGCTAGTCTTTGCTGGTCTATCCCACCACTCGCGCGCCGCGCCGCAAGACGGCTTTTCGCACAAATTTACGTGCCACTATTGTACACGCGGTAACTACACCAACCGTGAATGTGTTGTTAAGCGTCACCGCCGGCGGGAACGCTTGTCCTCCTTCGAAATGCAGGTTGGAGACTGCCAGAACCGGATTGACCGGAACTCAGGTCGCAAGAAGGACGACATGATCCCGGTGAACTCGATGGCATGCGTGGAGGGACAAACAAGTGCGCTGGCCGTGAGCCCGGATTGCTTCGACCGTCGACATCAGAAGGGGTGCAGCCGGGAGGTCGGCGCAGCGTTTGGGAAGTTAAATTGACACTCTGCGAGTGACAGGATAGACTTCGTGGCCTTCCTACAGCAGGCACAGGAGAATCCCAAATGATGCTTCGCCTTGTGTTCGCCGCCATGCGCTGGACTGCGTTTCTACTTCTTGTTGCTGTTGCCGGACACTTGGAGGCGAGTATTCAGGTGGCGCTGGCTTCTTCTCCAGCATCTCCCCAGCCTGTCGCCACTACGATTACCTGGACCGCAACGATTAGCGACACAGCGTCCGGCGGCCACGAGTACCAGTACAGTGTCGCCGCAAACGGTGGACCGGCGGCGGTAGTGCGCGAGTATCACCCAGTGACCAGCTTTCCGTGGACGCCGAGCAAAACGGAAGGAACCTACACCATCAGTGTAATAGCACGCAATCTAAGTACCGGTCAGACAGCTTCGGCCAACGCGTCCTTTACGATTACCTCACGGCTGGCGAATGGACATGCCGCTGTAAATTCCACCAGCCATCCTCTGGTTGCGCTGTTTAGCGCCCCGGCGTGCCAGATTCCCAATCTCATGCGCGTCCGCTTTACACCAAGGAGCGTGCCGGCGGGTGGAATCTCGGCTGCAATGACGACAAATTCTGTCCCATGCCGCGTGGATATAACGTCCAAAACGCCCGACACGACGAGTATGAACTTTTATATTGCGGGCATGTACTCCAACACCACTTACAGAATGCATTGGGAAACCGCGACTCCGGCGGGCGCACCTCTGTTCATTGGTACTGACTACTCTTTCACGACTGGTTCTTTGCCCACGGATATAACGTTCCCGACTACCACCGTGCTGGTTCCTGCCACGCCGCCGACGAGTAATACCGCACCCATTCTCGTCCACGACTACCATTCGCAGGATGGCTCCAGCTACATTGTGCCAACCGCCACGGACCTGAGCGGGAACATTCTATGGTATTACCCGCGAACCGTCTCGCTGCTGACCCGAACCGAGGTCGGCGGGAACTTCTTTATCGTGTACGTCGGTAGCACCAACCCTTACCTGCAGATCATCCGGGAAGTCGATCTGGCCGGAAATATCACACTTGAAACCAACGCTGCCAGAATCAACGAGCAACTGGTGGCGGTAGGCAGGCGGAAAATCAATGCCTTTCATCATGAAGCGCGACGCCTGCCCAGCGGCGATATCGTACTGCTCGGGTCAGACGAGATGCTGGTAACCAACGCACAGGGAGGCACGGTTCAAAACCCTGTTGACGTGCTAGGTGCAGAAGTCATCGTGCTTGATTCGAACTTGCAGTTGAAGTGGGCATGGGACGCCTTTGACTTCCTCGACATAACCCGGGTCGCGAATCTGGGGGAGGTCTGTTACAAGGGCATCAGCACGGGCTGCCCGATCTACCGTCTTCGCAATACTGCGAATGACTGGTTGCACGCCAATGCCGTCCAGCAGTCGCCGGACGGGAATATGATCGTCTCCCTTCGCCATCAGGACTGGGTTATCAAGATCAATTACGCCAACGGCACAGGAGACGGTCACGTAATGTGGAGAATGGGTTACCAGGGCGACTTCACGTTACTGAACCCGCCAACGAGTCCCCTGTGTACGACTCCCGACCAGAAAGACGCCTATCAGTGGTTTTCGCACCAGCATGACGCCAATTTCCAACTTGGCGGCAATACTGTCATGTCAGTTTTCGACAATGGCAACCTGCGTATCGCCAAGTGCGACACAAACGGTAACAGCCGTGGGTACGCCTTGAGTGTCGACGAGGTCCACCTGCAAGCAACACCCATAGTGGCGGCCGACCTAGGCCACTCTTCTGTTGCCCTGGGCGCTTCGGAATTGATCGCAGGCAGTCCGAACTATCATTTCGAGTCAGGATGGATAGTACCCGGTGGGTACAGTACCTCGATGGAAATCGCTCCTGGAGGTATCGTGAATTTTGCCATGGAAGAGCTTGCCGTCCTGACTTACCGCAGTTACCGCATGCGGGATTTGTATACGCCCGCACCACAGTGAGTAGTGCTACGCGCTGCCGGTCGCAGTAACTTTACTGCCAGAGTATCCGCTTGGCATCAAGGTATTTTTTGTAGCCGTTCCGAAACTATCTTGCGCGATCCTTGTTCGTATTGCCTAGCCTCAAGCGTCTAGTCGCCACGACTAAGTCTCTGTCACCTTCGCGCCCTCTCTGAGGGACCTTGGTTTTTCGCGGCGGCTGCTGGGTTAGCTTTGCAACTGCCTTTTGCGGCATATCCTATGCCGAAGATAAAATTTGCTACTACACTCATCAACGTCAAGTGCGTTGGGTTAGTAGTTAACGATTGAATCATAATAGCGCCGTTCGTGGAGGTCCCCGCAAATGAGTCGCCGGGCATTCTTCTACGCATTATTACTGACGGTATCTGCTACTGGAATATTGCTCAGCATTAACGCCTGTGGAGGAGGCAGCACCACCACTACGCCTCCGCCGCCCACCGCCAAGATTCAGCATATTGTCGTGATCGTTCAGGAGAACCGTACGCCCGACAATCTGTTTCACGATCCAGTCTTGATTTCGCGCGGGGCCGATATCGCAAGCAGCGGTGTTGATTCTTCAGGCAAGACGATACCACTGACTCCCGTTGACCTGGACACTAATGGCATGGCTCCAGTCAAATACGATCTCGACCACTCGCACAATGGCTTCAAGCACATGTGTGACTTCGATGCAGCTACGGGAACCTGCAAGATGGATGGCGCCGACCTGGTTGCTGTGTCCTGCATACCCGGCGCTCGCAACTGCCCGCCTCGGAACGCGCAGTTCCGGTATATCAAGGCCGTGGACGTCCAGCCCTATTTTGCGCTTGCGGAGCAATACACGTTCGGCGATCGTATGTTCCAGACAAATCAAGGTCCTAGCTTCCCGGCGCACCAATTTCTCCTTTCCGGAACGTCAGCTCCCACGGCAACCAGCACCCTGTTCGACGCTGACAACCCCATCAAAACCGTGATGACCGAAGATGCCGGTTGTATTGCTCCTCCCACACAAACTGTCCAAATGATCGATCCGCAGGGCAACTATTCAAAGCAATATCCCTGCTTCGAGCACAGAACGCTGACTGACCTGCTTAAGTCCAGCGGGATTACATGGCGCTACTACTCGAACAGTGCGGGGTCCATCTGGACCGCTCCCAATGCTATTCAACATATGTGCGTACCGAACGCCCCACCGCCCAATGGGACGGCCTGCACAGGATCTGATTGGACCTCTAATGTCGTCCTCAAGTCGCCGCAGGTGCTTACCGACATTGCGAACAACCAGTTGGCGCAAGTGACCTGGGTAATCCCGGATGGCCGTCCCTCCGACCATGCGGTGGTCACCGACGGCACCGGCCCCTCATGGGTCGCCTCGGTCGTGAATGCCATCGGCAACAGTTCTTATTGGGCCAACACCGCGATCATCATCACCTGGGATGACTGGGGTGGCTGGTACGATCACGTTTCGCCCAAGGTGATCAGTTCTTATGAATATGGATTCCGAGTGCCGCTGATCGTGGTGTCGCCTTATGCCAAAGCAAAGTACATCTCGCACACCACACACGATTTCGGCAGCATTTTGAAGTTCATAGAAGAGACCTTTGGTGTGCAATCACTGGGATACGCGGATGTTGCCGCCGACGATCTTTCCGACTGCTTCGACCTCAATCAGACTCCACTTACTTTTCTGACGATTCCTGCGCACTTCAGCGCCGCCCACTTCCTGAACGACAACCGTCCGCCCACCGACCCAGATGACGACTGATACCCGAAGGATGCCTGGCACGACGCTATCCCACAAGGTCGATGTCGGGCCACGCAGCCAAGCATCGGTAGCCCAGGTGCTACCCATCCTGTCCGTACACGGGAATGACGGCGCCGTTGATTTCTCCGCCGGCTTCGCCCGCTAGCATTACCACGAACTGGGCTACGTGCGCGGGCTGGACCCACTTGGAGAAATTCGCCTTGGGCATCGCCGCACGATTGGCGGCAGTGTCCATGGTTCCGGGCAAGATTACATTTGCCCGAATATTTTTGTCTTTGTTTTCGATCGCCACCGTCTGCACCAGCGAAACCAGTGCCGCCTTGGAAGCTGAATAGGCGCTGACGCCGGCGGCGGGTTGGACTGCCTGGCGGCTTCCTATGGCGATAATTCGGCCTTGTCCTGCCTCGCGCATGATCGGCACCACGGCGCGCAAGACGTAAAACGCGGCATTCAGATTCAGGTCCAGCATCTTCCGCCAGGTAGCGTCGTCCGTCTCCGCAACGCTCGATCCGCCGGCAAAACCTCCCATCACGTGCGCCAGAACATCAATTTTCTGGAACTGTGCGGCCAGTCTTGCGATTAGATCTTTCACTTCTTGCGGATCGGTGAGGTTTGCGCTGACCGGATGAAACTGGTCGTCGTGAGCTTCCCCGGCAGTGATCGAGCGCGCGATCCCAACCACCGTCGCACCAGCCGCCAGCAGGCTCTTGGAAACCTCGCTGCCCAAACCGCCATTCGCCCCGGTCACCAGTGCCACTTGACCCTTTAGGTTCTCGCCCATGATGATTCTCCTGTCTGCAACAGTATAGGAGGCCGCTTGTCTAACCCGCCTTTCGATCCTCACGCGAAGCTGAAACAGGAAGCCGCCGAGTACGCGGTGCAATTCGTGCAATCGGGAATGCTGGTCGGGCTTGGCACTGGCTCGACCGCGATCTTCGCCACGCGCAAGATCGGCGAGTTGCTGAGCACTGGCGCACTCAAGGACATCACAGGCTTCCCAACCTCGCAAGCCACGCGGGACGAAGCGCAGCGTCTCGGCATTCCGCTGATGGACGCCGACAGTCTTGAGAGACTGGACGCGACCATCGACGGCGCCGACGAAGTCGATCCTCAGTTCAATCTCATCAAGGGCGGAGGCGGCGCGCTTTTCCGTGAGAAGATCGTCGCCCAAGCGACGGCGCGCGAGATCATCGTGGTCGACGAAAGCAAGCTCTCGCCGTGCCTGGGCACGCACTTCAAACTGCCGGTCGAAGTCAGCCCCTTCGGCTGGCATTCCCAACTGCACTATCTGGAATCGCTCGGTGCGCGCACCACCATTCGCAAGAACAAAGACGGCTCGCAGTTCGTCACCGACTCCGGCAACATGATCCTCGATTGCGACTTCGGCCCTATCGCCGACGTGAATGACCTCGCAGCGAAACTCGGCGCGCGCGCGGGAATCATTGAGCACGGACTATTTCTTGGCATTGCAAGCGACATCATCGTGGCGGCAGAAACGGGGGTTCGGCACCTCACGCGAACTAGCTGAGCCGGGTCTAAAGTCATCCACCACGAAGAAAACGGAGCGATCTTTAATAGCTGACTGCTAATCGCTAATTACTACTTGCCGGCTACCAGCTCCTAATTACCGCTCATGGTCCCTCGCTGTTATCATGAATACAGCCGATGAACGACCTGGATTTCGCACCGCCCCAAGAACTGACCGTCTCCCTGTGGCGTTCGCTCGTTCTAAATGTTATCGACCGGGTTGCGCCGGAGCGCCTGCCTCCGCTGCGACTTACGTCGAAACCGATGGACGTCGGGCTCATGCTGGGCGACCGCTTGGCTGCACCCTGGTATCGCACCGTGTTCACCAACATTGCTGACGTGGTGGCGCCTCAGGACCTGCCGCCCCTGGAAATCACATCCAGCCCCGTGGACGTGGGCGAGCTGCTTGGTGACGATATTGCCCACCCCTGGTGGGTTTCGCTGCTGGGCAGCCTACGCGACCGCATGTCGCCAGAGCGGTTGCCAGCGCTGGAAGTCACGTCCGAACCGTTCCGGGCCTGGGAAGCTGACACCTGGCTGCAGATCCTGGATTGGTCTTCCCTGCTCGACTCTCCCAAGGTCTATCTGCCTGACGCGCCGCGTGCCACGGCAACCTACGCGGCCGCCGGGCCGCTCCCCGAGGCGGTTCCTGCCGCACCGCCGGTTAGTCCGGAAGTATTTGCCGCCCAGATGCAATTCAGGCGCGATATTTCCCGCTCCCGCTTTCGCCAGAAGATCTGGATCTCTCTGGTGGCGGCGGAGTTGGTGTTTCTGGTTGTCGCCATCGTGAAGTTCAGCTAAGAGCGCGCTTTCAGAGCATCTCGCGGTTCAAGGCCTTTTCTCTCCGCCTCATGCCGCTCTGGTTGCTTTCACCGGCTGCGAGCCGACGATGAGAGTCACGATCACTTGACGCTTATGGGGCGGTTCCAGGCTGGAGGCCACGTTGGAGACGCGACCATGCCTTCAATGCTCAGCCTCGATAAGCACCTCGCGGGTGGCAAAGCATTAGACCGGTTCGACCATCAACCAGCGTTATCCCAGGAGAACACATGACGGAACCATTGAATCTCGGAGGAGCATTCACATTTCCGAGCACGGCAATGACAGTGAACCGCATGGGTTTCGGCGCCATGCAACTTGCCGGACGAGACGGTGACAAAGTAGTGTGGGGTCCGCCGCGGAATGTCGAAGAGGCAATTGCAGTTCTGCGGGAAGTCGTCGCGCGCGGCGTGAACCACATCGATACCAGCGACTATTATGGGCCGCATGTTACGAATCAGATCATCCGGCAGGCGCTGCACCCGTACCCGAAGGACTTAGTCATCGTAACGAAAGTGGGAGCGCGCCGTGGGAGCGATGGCTCGTGGCCGCACGCTCGCTCGCGGCAAGAAATTATTGATGCCGTACATGACAACCTGCGTAACCTCGGTCTAGACGTGCTGCAAGTCGTCAACCTCCGCATGGGCGGCTTTACAGCACCGGAAGACGGACCTCTGGACGAACCGCTCACTGCTCTGGCCGAACTCAAGCAGCAGGGCCTGATCCGGCATATCGGACTGAGCACTGTTTCTCGACGGCAACTGGAAGGCGCGCAGGCCATCACCGAGATTGCGTGCGTTCAGAACTTCTACAACCTTGCACAGCGAGGAGATGATGCATTCATCGCAGCGCTGGCGGCACAGGGGATTGGCTATGTGCCGTACTTTCCATTGGGAGGGTTTACACCGCTGCAGTCGTCGAAACTGGACGAAATAGCTGTATCACTCAGAGCAACTCCAATGCAGGTGGCGCTGGCGTGGCTGCTTCATCGTTCGCCGAACATCCTGCTCATCCCCGGCACGTCGTCATTGAAGCACCTGCGAGAGAATCTCCAGGCTGCAACCGTGGAACTCCCGAGAGAAGTCCTGGGCCAACTCGACGCCGTCGGCAGTGCGCCTTCGATCGACTTGGGCAGCGCCGGCTGAGCGCCCAAAAAAGAAAAGGCGGAAGCCATGCGGCCTCCGCCTTGATCATCTCTGGTCCAAGTCCGCGGCCTGAAGGCCGAGAGCTCAACTTGGTGCGGAGACGCCGACCTGAAGGTCGGCTCTACCTTCCTACAGCGCGCTCATGTTCGACAGGAACTCGCCATTTGAGCGCGTCTTACCCAGCTTATCGATGAGCAACTCCATGGCTTCCACCGGCGACAGCGGGTTCAGCACCTTGCGCAACACCCATATACGCGCCAAGTCTTCTTTGGGAATAAGCAACTCTTCCTTACGCGTGCCTGAGCGCTGAATGTCAATGGCCGGGAACGTACGCTTATCGACCAACTTCCGGTCGAGGATGATTTCCATGTTGCCCGTGCCCTTGAACTCTTCGAAGATCACGTCATCCATGCGCGATCCGGTTTCGATCAGGGCCGTGGCGATGATGGTCAGCGAGCCACCCTCTTCGATATTGCGGGCAGCTCCGAAGAAGCGTTTTGGACGCTGCAGCGCGTTGGAATCCACACCGCCCGAGAGCACTTTGCCCGACGGAGGCACGATGGTGTTGTAGGCCCGCGCCAGACGGGTAATCGAATCCAGCAGGATAACCACGTCGCGCTTGTGCTCGACCAGGCGCTTGGCTTTCTCTATCACCATCTCCGCTACCTGCACGTGGCGAGCTGCCGGCTCGTCAAAAGTGGACGAGATGACTTCGCCCTTGACCGAACGCTGCATGTCCGTGACTTCTTCCGGACGCTCATCGATGAGCAGAACGATCAGCACGACTTCGGGATGGTTGGTAGTGATTGAGTTCGCCAAGTTCTGCAGCAACATCGTCTTGCCGGTGCGAGGTGGCGCCACGATGAGCCCGCGCTGTCCCTTGCCCACGGGCGTTAGCAGATCCATCACCCGGGCACTCACGTTTTCGCGCACGGTCTCCAACTTGATCCGCATTTGCGGATACAGCGGCGTCAGATTGTCGAACAGGATCTTGTTGCGCGCTTCCTCAGGCGACTCGAAGTTCACTGCCTCGATCTTCACCAGAGCAAAGTATTTCTCGCCTTCGTGAGGAGGACGCACCTGACCGCTGATGGTATCGCCGGTCTTCAGGTCGAACTTGCGAATCTGCGAAGGGGATACGTAAATATCGTCGGGACCGGGCAGGTAGTTGTAATCGGGGGAGCGGAGGAACCCGTAGCCATCAGGCAGGATTTCCAACACCCCTTCGGCGAAGATGTGGCCCTCTTTTTCACTCTGGGCCTGAAGAATCTTGAAGATCAGGTCTTGCTTGCGCAAGCCGCTCGCGCCGGGCAGGTCGAGTTGCCGGGCAATCTTGGTCAACTCGGTAATGTTCTTTTCTTTTAACTCTGAGATGGTCATTGTCACCTACGGGGATTTACAGAAAGGCAGGCTGGGGGTATTGCGGGTGGCGCGCCGAAGCGCGGCGCGCTTAGGCAGCGCGCCGTTGAGCTTCGGTTGCGGTCTCCGGTTCCAAAATAATGTCGTCGCGCTCGGATCCGGCGATGCGGTTTAGCACATCGTTGGTCGTCTCCTGAATGCGCGTGCTGGGCTTGTGAAACTTGCGCGTCGCCTTGGAGGCGAGCTGGCAAAGTGTGTAACGGTTACGCAATGTGTGTACTGCTTCGAAAACCAGTTCAGACCGCATGTATTTCTCCTCTTGTCCTATGAATGACCTGTAGCGGGCCCGACCCTGAGGGCCGATCCTCCTGAAGAACGAACGGTGGCGTTGAGAACCAACTTTACGTCCAGCGACGGAAGACTAACCCGATTGATGCTGTCCGCGGGGTTTCGGTTCTTCTATTTCCGCGCCTCCATCCACTCACGTCCGGACCGGAAAGCGCACCTTACAGTCACCTAAGTTGTACTAAGTACGCAGCCCATCACACCATCGTGTGGGGTGTTGCCTTCCTGATTCCTTGGTGACGGCGTTCAGTGCGTGGCCGCTGCGGGGCAGGACGCCTAGACTGGAACCTACAGGATGACGCGTTACTCAGAAAACAGTACGTTAACTGTGCAGACATCCAGAGTCAAGAAAAATCGTCCCGGCCCGTTGTCAAACTCGGAAACGGCCATTCGTACACATTTGACGCCACCAATCCGGAATAGTTGGCATTATTTTTAACCCTCAAATTTTCAACAAGTTGCGCGCGTGCCGGAAGGGCCCTCAATCAGTGATTTCGCATTTCTTAGGGTGTCGGGGCAGTATCAGAAATGACTGAAAACAAATTAGTTTGGACGTCCATGAAAACCGTTGGTCACAACTACGCCCAGAATGTGCGGTCCAGGGTTCGGTACTGAATGGCCTCTGCAATGTGTCCCGGCTCAATCGAGTTTGCCGCTGTCAGATCGGCGATGGTCCGGGAGACCTTGAGGATTCGGTCGTGAGCCCGGGCGCTCAAACCTTGCTTGGCCATGGCGCGCTCCAACAGGTGCTCGGCTTCAGTTCCGAGTTCACAGTACTTGCGGATCTCGCGCGAGCCCATCTGCGCATTGGCGTAGATGCGCTCCTTCCCCCGGGCAAAGCGGTCGAGCTGGACCTCGCGGGCCCGCAAGATTCGGCCCCGGATGTCGCTGGAACTCTCCGGTACTATCGTGCTGCGCAGCTCTCGATAGTTCACCGCCGGGACATCTATGTGGATGTCAATGCGGTCGAGTAGCGGCCCGGAAATCTTCGAGATATAGCGCTGGATAATCATTGGCGTGCAATGGCATTCTCGCGTGCGATCGTTGAAATACCCGCAAGGACAGGGATTCATGGCAGCAACCAGCATGAAGCGAGCCGGAAAGCTCAGCGACATGGCAGCGCGGGCGATGGTCACGGTACCATCCTCCAGGGGTTGCCTCATGACCTCTAGAACGTTGCGTGGGAATTCCGGCAGCTCGTCCAGAAACAGTACGCCATTGTGTGCCAGCGACACTTCCCCAGGCCGCGGGATCATGCCTCCGCCGATCAGTCCTGCGTCGGAAATAGTGTGATGGGGTGAGCGGAAGGGGCGCGTTCCCACCAGGCCGCTGGTCGAATCAAGAACGCCGGCAACACTGTGGATCTTGGTCGTCTCCAGGGCTTCTTCAAACGTCAGCGGTGGCAGGATTGTCGGCATGCGCTTGGCGAGCATGGTTTTGCCCGATCCCGGAGGACCGATCATCAACAGGTTGTGCCCGCCGGCCGCGGCTACCTCGATGGCCCGCTTGGCCGACTGCTGTCCGCGTACGTCCTTGAAATCGACCGCAAATTGCTGCGAGGTTTCTAACAAGGCACGGGTATCCACCGTCAGGGGCGCTATTCCGTTGCCGGTATTGAGTAACTGCACCACATCGATCAATGACCGCACCGGATAAACCGACACCCCTTCCACCACGGCGGCTTCGCGGGCGTTGATCTCCGGCAGAATCAGTTTGCGAATTTTGTTGGCCCGGGCAGTGACAGCGATCGGCAGAGCTCCGCGAACGCCGCGCAATCCTCCATCGAGCGAAAGCTCGCCAACAAACAGGGCGTCCTCTGGAGGTTTGTTGTTCAATCCACCGTAGGCGCCAAGAATCCCCAGCGCCATGGGCAGATCGAAGCCGGAGCCCTCCTTGCGCAAGTCAGCGGGCGCCAGGTTGATCGTCGTATTGGTCGGCGGAATGTCGTACCCGCTGTTCTTCAGCGCCGAGCGGATGCGCTCGCGGCTTTCGCGCACGGCTGCGTCAGGCAACCCTACGGTTGTAAATTTCGGATCGTCCACCTTGACGGGCGAGATGTCTACCTCAACCTCGATCAGGCTGGCGTCAATACCGTACACGGCGGCGCTGATTGTCTTGTAAAGCACAGGGGAAATAGGCCTTCCCCTCACTCATACCAGAGGGTAACCAAAAACGGTGTGACCCTACTCACTTGGCAGCGTGATAGGACCGGCACGGTGAGCGAAGTCTTGTGCTGTCAATGCGCTAATGAATCGCTGAGCTGGCTGAGATCTAACGGAGAGGAAAAACAAGAAGGCGGAATTCCGTCGGCAGCGCAGCGCCCAGTTGCACAACCGAAAATGACCCTTTAGGTCCTAGAATTCCGCCCACCGACGAAGTGTAAACCTCTGGATGAACGAAAGGTTTACCTGACTTTCCTGCTGACTACAGTAAACATCCCATTGCGGGGAATTCTGACACGGTTTGCTCTGGGGGCGAATCCCCCTTCCATCGTAGTGCTGTACAACTTAGGCTGTACTCGAACCAATCTCGATATACCGAGGTGTTTCGATCCGGTCTACAAATTCACCACCTATGTAACTGTCACTGCTTCACACGATGACTTTACCTTGGCCGAACCCCAACAGTCTTGCGCATCGACCACCGCGACCGTAGTAACGTTGACCACGTCCTCCACCTCAGCGCCGCGTTGCAACAGATGTACCGGCTTCGCCATACCCGAAAGGATCGGTCCCAGCACATCACCGCCACCCAGTTGCGGTAACAATCTCGCCGCGATGTTGCACGATTGAAGATCGGGGAAGATCAGGACGTTGGCTCCGCCGCCCTTCAGTGTGGAGAACGGAAACACCTCTTCCAGTTTCTTCGCATTCACCGCCATGTCAGACTGCAACTCGCCGTCGACGATCAGGTTCGGATCGGCGTAGTGCACCAGTTCCACCGCCCGGCGCACCTTGTCGCACAGCGGATGCCGGGTGCTTCCGAAGGTTGAGAACGACAGCATGGCCACTCGCGGTTCCACATCGAATCGGCGCGCCTCCTGGGCAGCGCACAGGGCGATTTCGGCGAGGTCCTCGGCCGTCGGCTCGATGTTCACAGTGGCATCGGCGAGGAAGTACAGGTCGCCCTTGCGGGAAATAATCAGGTACACGCCGGACACCTTGTGGATGCCCTCGCGAACCCCGATCACCTGCAGGGCGGGTCGAAGCGTCTCGGGATAGTTTTGGCTGACTCCGGAGACCAGCGCATCGGCATCGCCCATGCGGAC
The DNA here is from genome assembly GCA_963834815.1 of uncultured Acidobacteriaceae bacterium. Taxonomy (GTDB): domain Bacteria; phylum Acidobacteriota; class Terriglobia; order Terriglobales; family Acidobacteriaceae; genus DASRAA01. The sequence goes on from CAWIDA010000003.1 coordinate 254,885, forward strand.
CATCATGGAGCCGAAGATGTTGTGGTCCATGATCAGCTCTTTGGCCGCGGAGAAGGTGACGCCACGCCGCTGCCGGAGGCGGTATAGCTCCTTCACGTAGTCGTCGTGCCGCGGCGATTTCTCCGGGTCAACGATTACGGCGCCATTGAGCGCGATACCTAAGTCAGCCGCCGACTTCCGCACTTCCTCCGGGTTTCCAATCAATATCGGAAGTGCAATCTTTTCTTCAATGAGCACATGGCAGGCACGCAGGATCTTCTCGTGCGAGCCTTCCGGGAAAACCACGCGCTTGGGATTAGCCTGCGCCTTGTGAGTCATGATGCGCATGAGTTCGTGCGCCTTACCCAGCCGCTTTTCCAGTTGATCGCGATACTCGTCCAGGTTCACGGTGTTTCGAGCGACACCGGATTCCATCGCGGCCTTGGCCACGGCGGTCGCCTCCCAAACCAGTACGCGGGGGTCAAATGGTTTGGGGATGATGTATTCAGGTCCGAACTTCAATCGCTCAACCCCATAGGCGCGACACACAGAATCAGGGACGTCTTCCTTGGCTAGCGCGGCCAGCGCATGGGTGGCGGCCAGCTTCATCTCCTCATTGATGGTCGTGGCATGTACATCGAGCGCCCCGCGGAAGATAAACGGAAAGCCCAGGACATTATTGACCTGGTTGGGATAGTCCGAGCGTCCCGTAGCCATGATCAAATCGTCACGCACGGCTTTGGCTTCGTCATACGTAATCTCGGGATCGGGATTCGCCATGGCAAAGACAATGGGGCGCGGCGCAAGCGAGGCGATCATCTCGGGCGTGAAGGCGCCTTTCTTCGACAACCCCAGCAGCACATCCACTCCCTTCACCGCTTCCGCCAGCGTTCGCAGCGGAGTGTCGTGGGCGAAGCGCTCCTTATAGGGGTTCATACCGTCTTTGCGGCCTTTGTACACAACTCCCTTGGTGTCGCAGAGGGTGATGTTTTCACGTTTGACGCCGAGAGAGACGTAATGTTCGGCACAGGCGATGCCGGAAGCTCCCGCGCCATTCACCACCACCTTGATGGCATCCATCCGCTTGCCCATCAACTCAACCGCGTTGACGATCGCGGCGCCTGAGATGATGGCCGTTCCGTGCTGGTCATCATGAAAGACGGGAATCTTCATCGTCTTCTTCAGATTTTCTTCGATATAAAAACATTCCGGCGCTTTGATGTCTTCGAGATTGATGCCGCCGAAGGTTGGTTCCAGCAACTGGCAGGTACGAATAATTTCGTCGGGATTCTTGGTGTCGAGCTCGATATCGAAGACGTCGATGTCCGCGAACCGTTTGAACAGGACGCCCTTCCCCTCCATCACAGGCTTACCGGCGAGGGCTCCGATGTCGCCCAGACCCAGCACGGCCGTTCCATTGGTCACCACGGCAACCAAGTTGCCTTTGGCGGTGTACTTGTATGCATCCTGAGGAGTTTTCTCTATTTCCAGGCACGGGTCGGCAACGCCGGGAGTGTAGGCCAGGCTGAGATCGCGTTGCGTGAGGCAGGGCTTGGTGGAAACTACCTCCACCTTTCCCGGCCGGGTTCCCTGATGGTAGTCGAGCGCTTCCTGCTTGCTAACGGACATAAGGACCTCCGGGCTGTCAGGCGGGCTCAACAAAGGGAAGCCAGCATGCGCGTGCCGTGAATGCCGTGGCCTGACGGCCAACACTCCAGCATGACCCGGTGCTTAACCCGGAAATAGTGCAGAGATCACAATCAGATGTGAGCGTTAACATTGTCTTGGGACGATCTAGCGGCAGGCGGGTTTACGATCGCAGCAGGATTCCTACGATACTCGCCGACATCAGGTTGGCCAGGGTACCGGCGATCATCGCGCGAAACCCCAGCTTGGCCAGATCGTGACGGCGGTTGGGAGCCAGCGCGCTAAGTCCGCCAATCTGTATCCCAATCGAGCTGAAGTTCGCGAAGCCGCACAGAGCGAACGTAGCGATAGTGACCGAGCGCGGATCGAGCGCGGCCTTCTCTGCACCGAGCATGGTGAATGCCACCAACTCATTCAGCACCATGCGCGTACCCAACAGGTTTCCGATCGACAGGCAGTCGTGCCACGGTACGCCGATCAGCCAAGCGACCGGGGCAAAAACCACTCCAAAGATCGTTTCCAGCTTGGCGGGAAACCACTGCATGCCATGGGCTGCGAGCAGGTTATGAATGCCGCCAAGAATGCCGTCGATCAACGCGATCAGCGCGAGGAACGATATAAGCATCGCCGCCACGTTGAGCGCCAGACGGAGGCCATCCGTCGTCCCCTTTGCGGCAGCGTCAAGTACATTGCTGTCTTTGCTCTCGAACTCAATTTCTTCCAGCTTGGTGGTTCCGGCGGTCAATGGTTTCTCGGTCTCGGGAACTAGCATCTTGGCGATGAGGATGGTTCCGGGAGCAGTCATGATGACAGCCGCCAATAGATGCCGCGCTTCGATGCCATAAGCGATGTAGGCGCCCATGACCGCTCCGGAAATATGTGCCATCCCGGCTGTCATGATGGTCATCAGTTCCGATTGGGTCACCTTGGGCAAGTACGGCCTGACGGTTAATGGCGCTTCCGTCTGCCCCATGAAGATGCTGGCGGCCACGTCCATCGCCTCCACTCCACTGGCGCCCATGAAGCGCATCATGACCTTCGCCAGTTGGCGGATGATGAACTGCATCACGCCGAAGTGATAGAGAATCGCAAAGAAAGCCGCGATGAAGATGATGATCGGAAGCACCTGGAAGGCGAAGAAGAATCCGTATTTCGAAACTTTGCTACCCAGCGGGCCAAAAACAAATTCCGAGCCCACGAAGGAATAACCCAGTAGCCGGGTAACCGCGTCCCCAGCTACGGCAATCACGCGCTCACCCCAACCCACACGCAGAACGAGCAAGGCAAAGACAAATTGCAGCGTCAGACCGATTAGTACGGTCTTCACTCGAATGGCTTTTCGGTTCGTCGAAAACAGGTAGGCAAACAGAAGAATTGTCAGGATCCCGAGTATGCCGGTCAGCCTCCCCATGCGAGCCCCGATAGAGAGCGGAAGTGACCTTGTCTGGGCATCAAACAATCCGCAGGAGACGATTTCGCGGAAGCCGATGCCTGCATCGCCATGATTATTGGTCCGAAGGGGCCCCGAGCTCGCGTACGATTGCGACACTAGCGCTAGCCCCGATTCGACTGGCCCCGGCATCGACCATCTCGGCAACCTGTGCCGCCGTGCGGATCCCTCCTGCCGCCTTCACTCCGATGTCATGCCCTACCACCCCGCGCATGAGTGCGACATCTGCGGCGGTTGCGCCCGATGCCGCAAATCCTGTCGAGGTCTTGACGAAATCCACTCCCGCGTCGGCTGCCAGCGCGCAGGCTAGGATCTTCTCCTCCTGACTCAACAGCGCAGTTTCAATAATTACTTTCAGGATCGCTCCATGGGCATGGGCGCGTTCTGCCAGGGTACGCATCTCGGTACGCACTAGAACGCGGTCGCCCGACTTGAGCGCTCCCAGATTAATCACCATGTCGAGTTCGTGGGCACCGTTTTGCGCGGCCGACTCGGCTTCCGCCAGTTTAGTGACAGTGAGATTTGCCCCGAGCGGAAATCCAACGACAGTGCCGACCTTGACCGGCGACCCATGGACTTGGGCGACAGCCAACGCCACATACGCAGGGTTCACCATCACGGAATAAAATCCGAATCGCTTGGCTTCGGCGCAAAGTGTGATGATGTCGCGGCTTGTCGCCGCTGGGCTGAGCTGGGTGTGATCGATCAGGCTCGCGACGCGACGCCAATCCTGCAATAGTGCGGCGGTATCCCGCCCCATTACTAAAGAGTTAACAGACATAGGTACGAGAGAGTTTACGACATCTCTTCGTCAGTTTCCAGAATGCAAATATCCGGCAAATTCCGGAATCGCTCCGCAAAGTCCAGCCCGTAGCCGACGACGAACTTGTCGGGAATCTCAAATCCCACGTAATCACCGTGGATTGGCTCCTGGCGGCGAGAGACCTTGTCGAGCAGGGCGGCGATCTTTAACGATTTCGGCTGATGGCCTAGCAGTTGACGTTTCAGGTACGTCAGCGTAAGACCGGTGTCGAGAATGTCCTCGACCAGGATGATGTTCTTGCCCTGCATGGAGTGGTCAACATCCTTCATGAGCTTGACTTCCCCACTCTGCTTGCGCGAATTGCCATAGCTTGAAACAGCAATGAAATCGAAGGTGGCATCAAGCCTGATCTCGCGGGCAAGGTCTGCCAGGAAGATCGTGGCGCCCTTTAGCACTCCAATCAGAACCACCGATTCACCCTCAAAGTCGTGGGTGATGCGGTCGCCGAGTTCGGCAACTTTCTTGGCGATCTGTTCCCGTGTCAGCAGAACTTTGAGTCGATCCACGACTGCCCTCGGGTTGCGGCTGCAAGAACCTTGGATGGTAGAGAATCGTCAGCAGAAACTCAACCGAACAATCCTGGGTCTGCGACTGTTATCATGCCGCTTTCTCGCAACCCGCATTCCCTTAGCCAACCTGGGAGGATACAAAGTATGTTCCGCCGTTCGTTCTCCGTGGCCATCGCCGCCTTCGTTATTTCGGCCACCTGCCTTGTGCCGGCGGGATTCGCGGCCAAAAAGCCGGCTGAGCCGTCAGAAACCCAGACCCAACGCTACTTCGAGAGCATCCGGAATAACCCGAATCGCCTGGTGGCCTTCCTGCTCGAGATGCCGAAGGGCGGCGATCTGCACAATCACCTGTCCGGCGCCATCTACGCCGAGACGCTGATTCAGTGGGCCAAGGACGAACGGGCGTGTGTGGATCCCAAGACTGTCTACCTCACGCCTTCGTTGAAACTGTCCACCGGCGATCCCTATTGTCCGGCGCCAACCGTACTGGCCGAGACTGCCCTGACAAACCCGCTGTTGTACCGCAGCATGATCGATGCGTTTTCCATGCGCAACTGGGAGCTGTCCGGCCAGTCCGGTCACGATCACTTCTTCGACAGCTTCGATAAGTTTGGCGCCGCCACCCACGGTAACACCGGCAAAATGTTGGCTGAGACCGCCACGCGTGCCGCTTCGCAGCGCGAGGTTTACCAGGAGCTGATGTTCACTCCCACCGGAAAACCGTTTGGCGACATGATGAACTCCGAAGCCGTCAAGGCGGTAAAGCTAGCTGGCGATGCGACGCCCGAGACTCTTGCGGCCATGCGTAAGGCGCTGACCGAGAATGGCCTCTCCAACGCATTGCAGGATGCAATCCAGCAGGCCAATGAGGCAGATAAGATTCGCAATACGGAAATGCATTGCGGAACGGCCGACGCCACTTCCGGCTGCCAGGTTACTCAGCGCTATCTCTTCCAGGTACTACGTGGGCTGCCAAAAGAGATCGTCTTTGCCCAGATGCTGCTTGGATTCGAGCTGGCCATGGCCGATCAGCGCTTTATCGGTCTCAACATGGTCATGCCTGAGGACTACTACGTCCCCATACATGATTTTCCTCTCCACATGCGGATGATGAACTACCTCCACGGGCAATACCCCAAGGTTCACGTGACCCTTCACGCCGGCGAGTTGGTCGCGGGATTAGTCCCGCCCGAAGATTTACGCTTTCACGTTCGCGACTCTGTGGAGATGGCCGGAGCCGAGCGCATCGGGCACGCCGTCGATGCGCTTAATGAGACCAATGCTCTGGAACTGCTCAGTGAGATGGCGAAGAAAAACGTCATGGTCGAGATTTGCCTCACCAGCAACGACGTCATCCTCGGAGTCCGGGGCAAGAACCATCCCTTGCACGATTTCATGCAGGCGGGTGTGCCGGTTGCGCTGGCGACGGACGACGAAGGCGTTGCACGCTCTGATATGACACACGAATACCTCAAGGGAGTAGAAGAGCAAGGCTTGTCATACAGCGAACTGAAACGCATGGGGCGCACCAGTCTGGAACATGCATTCATCGCGGGCGACAGCCTATGGAGCGACGGCAAGACATTCGCGCCCATGAAAGAGTGCGCCGGAGTCCAACTGGGCGCGACGCAACCTGCGGCGGCCTGCCAGAAGTTCCTGGACAGCAGCGAAAAGGCCGGTTTGCAGTGGAAGCTGGAGCAGCAGTTCCGCGAATTTGAGGCCCGGCACTGGCCGCCGGTTACAGTTGAAAGCTCTCGGGTAGCAGAGCGCTGATGCCCGTCTGTCTGCGCTCACCTTCAAACTGGTAAATCACAACCGCATTTGGCCCAAATTCCAGGATCACCTGGCGGCAGGCGCCGCACGGAGTGCAACTCTCGCCATCGCGGTGAACAACGGCAATCGCTTCGATGGCGATTCCCCGTGACAGCTTCTGTTCTGCAACGGCGCGAAACACCGCAGTCCTCTCCGCGCAATTGGTCAGTCCGTATGAGGCGTTCTCCACATTGCAGCCGGTCACTACCTCACCTTCGCTGGTCAGCAGGGCTGCGCCTACGTGAAAATCGGAGTACGGCGCATAGGCCAATGCCGCCGCGTCGTGGGCAGCGTTCCACAACAGCGTTTCGGTTTCGGGAGTAACTTTCTTGTTGTTCATCGCATTAGGCACCCCGCTGGGGAGACGATTCTCCCAGATTAGAGGGCACGTTCGGAGATGGCGCTTTAGAAGACGGCGCCTTGCTGTCGGCCGGCTTCGGAGGAACGTAAGGTGGCGGATCGACCGCGCTATTGAGCCACGCCGTGTACCACAGATCGCGCAACATCTGCGCACCAGCGGCCAATCGCTGCTCGATGAATTGCCGCGACTCAGGCGTTCCGGCTCGCTCGAAACCGCCGGCCTTCTCCAGTTGATAGACCTTCTCCACATACCCGTACGATTGGCGCAGGTAGGCGAGATAGTCTTGAAAAGGGTCATTGAGTTTGTGGGCTTGCGCCGGAACCAGATTGGCGAACGGCAGTTGCTTCAGGTTGGCGGCGACAAATGCCCCTTCCATCTTCCGATGAATCGTCTTCTCGGCGGTGTACCCGTTGGGATTGGCGGTCGTCCATCCGTTGTAATTCACTGTGGTGTGCAGCGGGTTAGAGCCATCGGCGACGTAATGGCCCAGCCATCCGGCGTAGAAAATTGCGTTGCGCTCGGCGAATTCCGGGCTGACGTGATCGCGAACTGCATGACGGTACTCACGGAACGCCACCACCAGCCGCCCGTAGATTTCCATCGTGATGTAAGGCTGCAATCCGACTTTTTCAGGTAAAAGCGAATCGGGCTGCCCGGGCGTCTGCCGCCGCTTCGCCTCTAACGCGCGATAGTAGCTGTACCGGTCCGGCGGCAATGTCATGCCCTCGATCAATTCCAGGTTGATAAAGTGGTCTGGCTCCTGCGACACCTTCAGCGCCAGCTCCGATTTTTCGCGCCAGCGGTCGGGTTCCGGTCCCAGGTAGGCCAACTGGTCTTCGGCACTCCGCAGAAATGCCGGCACGTCGGAAGGCAACTTCTCCGCCGCCACCCGATTGATCTCCCTGTGGCCTTCGATGCCCCAGGGCCACGCACTATTTTCGAGCAGCAGTATTGTCAGGAAAAGCGGAATCAGGCGGCATCGAGGGGAGGCCATGACGGTAATCGTAGAAAGGCGATTGTCGCCTGTCACACCGGATACGTCAATGCATGAGAAATGGGGGTCAGCGTCTGTGTGCGTGGAGGCCGCACGGGCCGAGTGGTTTGTTGTATGGCGTGTTATCAATAGCGATCGCTTCCGAATTGTCCCTGATTCGACCGCTATCAGGATCGGCGCTGAACTACACTCTGGATTGCGCAATTGAATTTGCCCGAGTATGGGAGCGAATTCCATGGAGCCTGACGCCACAACCAGCAAATCGCTAGACATACTGGCAAACCCATGGAGTGCTTTTGCAGTGTTTTGGCTTCCGGCCATGGCGATGGTCGCGGCCGGGGGTTCGGCAGTCAGTAATGGCCGGCGAACCATCGTTTGGACTGTCGCGCTGGGCATAATGGGGGCTGCCTGCATAGCGAATGCGCTCCGGTGCCGACGGGTACACTGTTACCTCACGGGTCCCTTCTTCCTGGTAATGGCAGTTGTCACTTTGTTGTATGGTCTTGGCGTCATTCCGTTGGGCCGGAATGGTTGGAACCTGATCAGCTTAACAATTTTGATCGGTGCCATTGTCTTGTGTTGCTTGCCGGAGATGTTTTTCGGGAAATATCGGAAAAGGACCACGCCCTGAGACCGCAGAAGTGTGAGCCTCTGAGGGCGAGTCGATCTGCGGGCTGCTTATCGTTGGGGAAGTTCAATGAATCGCCTTCACAGTCTCGCCAGGTGTACGCCAAACCACTTGCGCCGGTCCTGCCAGCTCTGCTCGAGTTTGAAGCCGCTTTCCCTCAGAATCGACTCGATCATCTCGTCCGTGTACTTGTAGCTATTTTCGGTGTGGATGCGCTCGCCTTCGGCGAAGCTAAGGTCCATGTCGAGCATGGGAATAAACACCTGCTGCGCAATCGTGCTTTCCAAATGCATCTCTATTCGCGAGCAACGGCGATTCCACAGCGCGACGTGGCGGAAGGTATCGGGATCGAAGTTGGCGCCCAGTTCCCGGTTTATGCGGACGAGGACGTTCTTGTTGAAGGCCGCGGTAACGCCTTGCGGGTCATCGTACGCAGGTATCAGAACCTTTGGGCTCTTCGCGAAATCAGCTCCCAGCAGCAAAGCATCTCCGGCTCGGAGAGTTCGTCGAATGCGCCGCAGAACGCGCACTGCCTGGTCCGGTTCAAAGTTGCCGATGCTGGAGCCGATGTACAGCACCAGCTTGCGACCCGAAATGCGATTGAGTGCTTCCACGCCGCCGGTGTAGTCGGCAATGATCGGGTTTACGCGGAGCGGCGGAAACTGCCGTCCGAGTTGTGCGACGGCTTCCTGCAGGGCGCTGGGCGAAACGTCGATCGGGTAGAACAGCGCACGCGGCTGCCGGCGCAACAGTTCCTCAATCAGCACACATGTCTTAGTCGCAGTGCCGGCGCCGAGTTCAACCATGGTTAACGACGGCCCTGCGGCCTCCAGAATCTCTGCTGCATAGCTCTCGAAGATCGCGCGCTCGGTGCGTGTCAGGTAATATTCCGGCAACTCAGTGATCTGCTCGAACAGTGCGGAACCAGCTTCGTCATAAAACAGCTTTGCCGGAAGCCACTTCGCTGCCGCGCCGAGTCCCTCGCGCACCACCAGCGCGGTGGCGTCGCTGGCAACGAACTGCAGTTGCTTGCTAGTCGCCATTGGCCAACCGAATTCCCATGAACTGCCAGCGCGCATGGGGAGGAAAGAAGTTCCGATAGGTATGTCGCATGTGCGACCGTGGCGTCGCGCACGACCCTCCGCGCAGCACCATCTGATTGCACATGAACTTGCCGTTGTACTCACCGACCGCTCCGCCTGCCGGTTTGAATCCCGGATACGGCAAGTAAGCGCTCGCTGTCCACTCCCAAACATCACCAAACATCTGCGTCAATGTTCCGCTCTCTCGGGCGGCCTGAGGATGGAACGCCTCGCTGTCCATGAAGTTTCCTGTAATCGCGCACGAGCGTGAGGCAACTTCCCACTCGAACTCCGTCGCCAGTCGCGCCGCCGCCCAGTGGGCGAACGCGTCAGCCTCGTAGTAGCTGACGTGGCATACCGGTTCCTCTGGATCGACCGGTCGCATGCCGTCCAGGGTGTACTGCCACCACTGCCCTTCACGCATCTCCCAATACAGCGGAGCGCTCCACTGATTGGCGCGCACGCAGTCCCATCCGTCTGACAGCCACAGTGTGGGGGTGCCGTAACCGTTCTCGTGCATGAACTCCATGTACTCGCCGTTCGTCACCAAACGGGATGCCAGCCGAAACGGTGTGAGGTAGACGTTGTGGAAAGGACCCTCATTGTCGAAGGAAAAACCTTCGCCGTCGAATCCAACGGAATACACCCCCTCCGCCACCGATTGCCAGTGCAATTCCGGAGCGGCTTGCCGCGGCCTGATTTCCGCATTACCCAACTCGCGGTACGCAGGACGCATTGGATTCAGAGCTAACCCATTCTTCACATCCGTCAGAATCAGTTCCTGATGCTGCTGCTCATGATTCAATCCCAGAGTGACCAGGTCCAGCACTTCGGGAGAAAGTTCCCGCGATAGCAGACGAGCCATCCCCTCGTCGACATGCCGGCGATAGGCGTGCACTTCCTCAAGAGTGGGCCGAGATAGCGTATGCCGCAAAGAGCGTAACGGGCGGTCCCCGACGGCGTTGTAATAAGAATTGAAGAGATTTCGGAATGCCGGATGAAATGCCTTATAGCCCGGCAACTGCTCTGTCAAAAGAAACGTCTCAAAGAACCATGTGGTATGTGCCAGGTGCCACTTCGCAGGGCTAGCGTCCGGCATGGGTTGCAGGCTGTGGTCCTCGATGCTCAACGGCGCGCAACATCGCAGCGAGTTTTGCCGGATGCTCTGGTACTTTTGGACCAGGCTTACTTCGTCGGCTGTAAGTATCTGATCTGCAACTTCTCGGGCTGTGGAGACGCTTTCCATAATAGTTCTCTAGTTTTCTGAAAACGGCGATCGCAATTTCAAAGTGCTTCAAGACAAGATGCCAGAGGCCACCAGAAGTAGCAAGTTTTGCTGCGGATTTATGGGCCTTGGATTGCTAAGGTTTACCTGAAGACGATAACGTTTTTACGGGTGCGCGGTCGCGAGTCCCGCACTACGCATTACACCTTACTTGGCCACCCCCACGGTAGCGGAAGGCGCGGTCGAAACCCCATCCGGAAGCGGGGTTGACGACTGCTCGTAGCGGCCCATCAGGTCGTTCCAACGAATGTTCAGCACTTCCACGCCCATCTTCAACCCATCGCGTAGAGGATTGATTTTGGAACGGTGATCGTGCGCCCACTCCACCGGAACCTCGACGGTTTTCAGCCTGAACTTCCTGGCAAGAAACAGTAATTCGGGATCGAAGCCCCAACGCTCAATCCGTTGGCGGGTGAAGATAATTTGCGCTGCCTGGCGCTTAAATGCCTTGAACCCGCATTGCGTATCGCGGTAGTCGAGCCCCAACACTAAATGCAGTCCCAGGTTGAACAAGCGGCCATACAGTTGCCTATGGATCGGCTGCCGCTCGGTTTGCAGCTCTCGTTTGAGCCAGCGCGATCCGATCGCAATATCGGCACCCTGCTCGAGGGCCGAAAATAGTTTGTCGGCTTCGGTAATGGGTGAGGAAAGATCGGCGTCGGTAAACAAAGCCATCGCGCCCTTGGCGTGCAACATCCCGTTCCGCACGCTGTACCCCTTGCCGCGATTACCGGGGTTCTGCAGTAACTCAATTAAGGGATTGGCGACAGCAAATCCGCGAACTACCTCGGCCGTGGTGTCGGTTGAACCGTCATTCACCACGATGATTTCCGCGTGCAAACCGCGATCGTGAATGTACTCCAGCACCTTCGGGATCGAGGTGGTGAGGCGCTCACTCTCGTTATATGCAGGCAGAATAAAACTGTGCGTTAGATCGCTCATCGGGTTCCGACGACTGCTCATTGTATGCCAGTTATCGCAATGCCAACTAATTAGATGCATCGGCCGTCAAAAACCATGCAGGGTACTTTCGTAACTTGCGGGCTCAAGCGCGCAGAGCTACGCTGGCCCCGATGCCCTCATCTAGAGTTGCTTTCGCCGTCGTCCTCATCGCCCTGTCTGCCACCGCAACGTCGAAGCCTCACGTGATGAGCCTGGGGAAACCCATGCCGGTCAAGTTGCTTCTCGGCCCGGGCGAAGAGAGGGCCCTGACCATTACCGTTCGGCCGCTTTATCTGGATACAAAGCTCAAGGATTACACCACCGGGCCCACTCACGACGTGACGGATCGAATGTTCGTCGTCCGCCGGGCCTATCGCGTCAACGATTCGCTTCCCGGTGAGACCGCCGGCCAGCCCAGGTGGCTATGGCAACGTGGAGGCTGGTTGCTGGTCGATCGCAATACGGGCCGGATTACCCAGATCAAGCTTCCCGACTTCGATCCTTATTACTCCGAAGTAAGCTGGTATCGCGATTACGCGGCATATTGCGGTGTCGACGATGACGGCGAGCGCGTCTCCGCCATCGTTGCCCAAATCACGACTCGCAAGCCGCTTTACAAGAAGCAGATCGATAAGCTCACCGGCGACCTTCCCGAAGCGGTGTGTGAACCGCCGCTCTGGCAGCGCAAGCCCGCCCGCGTTACCTTCACGCTACAAAAGGGCGAGAAATTCTCGGTGGACGTCAACGGCCGCTTTGCCGACCTGACCCCCGATACTACGGGCGAGGAATGACGTAAACTGTCCGCATCGTGAAGTCCTTCGACGAACTCCTGCGCGATGCCGAAGTAGCTCATGGACACCTCTGCGCCGGGCAAGTCCTGGGTGTGCGCATGGCCATGCTGGGGCTCGACTTGCTGGGCATCGACGATCCGCACGGCAAAGACCGCAAACGCCTGGTCACCTACGTGGAGATCGATCGCTGCATGACGGATGCCATTGGAGTTGTCACTGGCTGTCGCCTGGGCAAACGCGCCCTCAAATTTCGTGACTGGGGAAAAGTTGCCGCCACCTTCGTTGACCTGGAATCGGGCAAAGCGGTTCGCCTTGCGGCCAAGGAAAGCTCCAAGGCTTTGGCGCGGCAGTTGCATCCCGAAATCGAGAGCAAGAATGAGCAGCAGATGCTGGCCTATCGTGAGATGCCGGTCAACGACCTGTTTTCAATTCAGTGGGTGAAAGTCGATGTAGGTCCTGAAGAACTTCCCGGCTACAAGGGCGAGCGCATCATATGTGGGCTATGCGGCGAGGGCATCAACTTTCAGCGCGAGGTACGAAAGGACGGCGTTATCCTCTGTCGCGCCTGTGCCGGAGAGCGCTACTACGATCCCGCCTGACCCGGACTACTCGTTGCTCGCGGCCAGGGCATGTTCCACTACGTGCGCCGTCTTCAACACAGTCGCCTCGTCGAAATGTCTCCCCAGAATCTGCAACCCAATCGGTAATCCGTTTTTGCTCTTTCCACACGGAACCGTAATCCCGGGTATGCCCACGAGGTTGGCCGTCACGGTGTAAATGTCCGCCAGGTACATGGCCAGCGGATCGTCCGCCTTTTCGCCAAGCTTGAACGCCGGTGTCGGGGTCGTGGGAGTAACAATGGCATCCACCTTCGTAAAGACCTCGTCGAAGTCCCGGGCCAACAGGCTCCGCACGCGCTGCGCCTTCAGGTAATAGGCATCGTAATATCCGGCGCTCAGCGCATAGGTGCCCAGCATGATGCGGCGCTTCACTTCCGTCCCAAATCCGGCGTCGCGTGTCTTGCGATACATCTCGGCCAGTGTCTTGGCATCCTTCGCACGCACCCCGTAGCGCACGCCATCGAAGCGCGCCAGGTTCGACGACGCCTCGGCCGTCGCAATCAAGTAATACGTGGGGATGGCATATTCCGTATGCGGCAGGGAGACCGAGACGATCTCGCAGCCCGCTTTCGCCAGCTCCCGGATTCCCGCTTCGACGGCAGCACGAACTTCCGGATCGAGACCTTCGCCGAAATATTCTTTAGGGACGCCAATCTTCAGCCCCTTGATCGGTTCGCCCACCTTCTGCGTATAGTCAGGCACCGGCAGGTCTGCCGAGGTCGAGTCCATGGGATCGCGGCCGGCCATATGCTGCAGGATCAATGCGACATCTTTCACCGTCTTCCCCAGCGGCCCGACGTGATCCAGCGACGACGCGAACGCGATCAGGCCATAGCGCGACACGCGTCCGTAGGTCGGCTTCAGCCCGACGACACCGCAAAACGCTCCCGGCTGCCGAATCGAGCCGCCAGTATCCGAGCCCAGCGCCGCCACTGCTGTTCCGGCGGCAACCACAGCGGCGGAACCGCCCGAAGATCCCCCCGGGACGCGCGTGTGGTCACGGGGGTTCTTCACTGGATGGAACCCGGAGTTCTCATTCGACGATCCCATGGCAAACTCATCGCAGTTGGTCTTGCCCAACACGATGGCTCCAGCGGCTTCGAGGCGCGCCACCGCAGTGGCATCGTACGGCGCAATGAAGTTGGACAGAATCTTCGACCCGGCCGTGGTGCGGACTCCCTTCGTGGTCAACACGTCCTTAATCGCGATCGGCACTCCCGCCAGCGGAGGCAGAGCGTCACCCTTGTCAGCCAGCGCGTCCACCCACTCCGCCTGGCGATGCGCGCGCTCCTTACTTAGCGTCAGGTAAGCGCCAATGCCCGGATCTTCCGCATCAATCTTTTGATAGAACGCATCCACCAACTCCGCCGCGGTTACCTGCTTTTCCAGGATTGCCGTCCGCGCCGCATCCACCGTCAATATGTCGAGATTGGTCATGATTTGAAGGGGCACCCTTCAGCCGTGCCGTAAAACGCCTTAATTTTCTGACCCTCCGAGCGGGCTTCAGCCCCCGCGGCCAAAGCTACTTCTCAATCACCTTCGGCACCTTGAAAAACGTCCCATCGGTCTGGGGCGCGTTACTCATGGCTTCGTCATGGGGTAGCGACGGACGCAATTCGTCAGGACGCATCGCGTACGCAAACGCCTCGCCGCCGCTCGCGTTCTCCCTCACTCCGTAGCGGCTAGCCACCTGCGCCATCGGCTCAACGTTTGCCGTGTCGAGCTGATTCAGCCGCTCAATGTAAGTCAGGATCGAATTCAGATCCTTCAGCATGCGACTGCGCTCCTCGTCCGTCAGTTCCAGGTGCGCGAGATCGGCGACGTATGCGACGTCTTTTTCCGAAACCATCTTCTCATCCTCTTAATTAGCGATTGGAGGGGCAACGTGCGGCGCCACCACGAATGAGATGTTCCGCACCTTTTGCCCGGCAACGTGGCTCAACCCCGCAAGATACTGCTGATACATCAGTTGCAATTGATTGCGCCACATGACGTCGGGCACCGCTACCACCAGCACTCCATCCACGAAGCTGAGGGCTCGGGTTTTTCCTGCGACAGTCCCTCCGCAGACTACCGGCCATGCCAGCATCGGAGCCTGATCGCCGGCTTTGCTGCAAACCGTTTCCGTAAAGATTTTCTTTAGTGCCACGCGTGCAAGCTGCATGATGTGAGGCTCGATTCTAGCATCGCTCAGGAAAGAGACACGTGTGCATAAACGGAATTAACCCAGCAACGGGAACTCGTTCTGCACCAACTCCAAAGCCGCTTCCCTGCTCTGCAGTTGGCCTTCAAGTTGCGCGTCTTCCACAGCTGACAACATCTCCTTGAAGCGCGGTCCCGGCTCGTAGCCTAGCCCGATAAGGTCCTGTCCCGTGATCAGAGGCTCGGGCCTTATCTGCTCCGGAGGCGTGTTCCGCAGCCGCGCGCTCACCAGATCGTAGAGCGTTAAGTCCCCATGGCTGCTGAGGCAATCGATGCGATGCAGTTCCATGTGCTCCTCGAACCGCGGCATCCGCAGGAAGCGCTTCAGCGTTGACTCTTTCATGCGCTCGACATCGATGAATCGCATGTGGTTCGCCACCAGCGCTTCAATCTGTTCGGTATCGTCATTGGAGAAATTCAGCCGCCGGCAAATTTCGTGTGCCATTCTCACTCCTACTTCCACGTGCCCGTCAAAGCGAATACGGTCCGGCGCAACCCGAAACGTCGGCGGCTTGCCCACATCGTGCAGCAGCGCTCCCCACGCCAGAGTTCGCGAGCAGTTCGGCGGCAATTGTTCCAGCAACATCATCGTGTGGATCCAGACATCGCCCTCCGGATGAAACTGTGGCGGCTGCTCCACTCCGCGCATGCGATCGATCTCGGGCAAGACTTCCTTCAGCAGTCCTGTGCTGTCCAGCAATTCAAACGCCGGCCGCGCGTGACCTTCCGTCAGCATCTTGGTCAACTCGTCGCGCACCCGCTCCCGGCTCACCTGATGGATCATCGGAGCCAACTCCTTGATCGCTGCCAACGTGGGCGGGTCGATCGTGTAGCTGAAGCGCGCCGCAAAACGCACTGCCCGTAGCATGCGCAGTTTGTCTTCGTGAAACCGGCGCTCCGGGTCGCCGATGGCACGGATGATGCCGGCACTCAGGTCTGCCCGGCCGTTCACGAAGTCAAGCACGCAATTGTCATCGAGCGGGTCCATCAACAATCCGTTGATGGTGAAGTCGCGGCGCTGCACGTCCTCCTCCGGCGACTTGGAATACTGCACTCCATCCGGATGACGCCCGTCGGAATAAATGCCGTCACTGCGAAACGTCGCCACTTCAACTGCGTGGGGATGCTCCGGCGGAACAATCTCGCGCCCCTCGTCCTTTGGTACTGGCACCAGTACAACCCCGAACTGCGCTCCAACCGCATAAGTTTCGGGAAAGATACGCATCACTTCGTTCGGCGTGGCGTCCGTGGTGACGTCGTAATCCGTAGGCTCAGTGCCAAGCAGCATGTCGCGCACACATCCCCCCGCCAAGTACGACTGGAAGCCGTGCCGGCGAAGCTCGCGGACGATGTGGATGGCATGCTCTTTCATTGATTAGTGATTGTATTCGGTGCGACGTCGCGTCGCGCCCTTACAATAAGACTGTGCCCGACAGCTACATCCTCGGCATCGAATCCTCCTGCGATGAAACCGCTGCCGCCGTTGTCCGCTCGGGCGAGGAACTGATCTCCAACGTGGTGTATTCGCAGATTCCCACTCATCTGCCCTACGGTGGAGTCGTCCCGGAACTCGCCTCACGTGAACATCTTCGTGCCATCGTGCCCGTCGTCCGAAAAGCGCTTGAGGACGCCGGGCAGACCTACCAAAGCATCGACGCCATCGCCGTTACCCAAGGCCCCGGCCTGGCGGGCGCGCTGCTGGTCGGACTCAGCTACGCCAAGGGCCTCGCCTTCGCGCTCGGAAAGCCTCTCATCGCCGTCAACCATCTCGAAGGCCACATCCATGCCGTGCTGCTCGAGGAGCGCCAGCGCGGCCAGCACGATCTCGAGTTTCCGGCGCTGGCTCTGGTGGTCAGCGGCGGCCACACCCACCTCTACTTGGCGGAACAGAAAGACGGCAGTTGGACCTACCGCAACATTGGCCATACGCGTGACGACGCCGCCGGAGAGGCCTTCGATAAAGTCGCTAAGCTACTCGAACTCGGCTATCCTGGTGGACCGGCAATTGATTTCCTCGCGCAGCACGGCAACCCTCATGCGGTTAACTTTCCTTTTGCCCAGATCAAGCACCGCGATCGTAACCCGCGCAACCGCCACGCCCTGAACGAACGCAGGATCGACTTCTCGTACAGCGGAATCAAGACGGCAGTGCTTCGCTACGTCGAACTTCATGACATGATTGCCGGCATCCAGCGCCGCTGCGTGTCAATGAGAAGTATCCCCAAGCCCGCACTGCAGGATTACCTCGCAGCAACTGATCGGCAGACACTCGATCTGGTTGCCTCATTTCAGCGCGCGATGGTGAACGACTTGGTCAGCAAAACTCTGGCCGCAGCCATTGAATACGGCGTCGCAACTCTGCTGGTGACGGGCGGCGTGGCAGCGAACAGTGAGTTGAGGCGAACCTTCGAAGCGCGTGCTGCAGAAGAAGGAGTTCCGGTTCTCTTCCCCTCACGCAAGCTCTCCACCGATAACGCCGCCATGATCGCGGCGGCTGCCTATCCCCGGTTTTTGGCCCACGAGTTTGCCGACGCCGAAATCTCCTCCGATCCAGCGCTGCGCCTCGGCTGAACTGGGAGGGTTGGCCGCCCCGCGATCACTCTTTGGCGGTAGTGCCGAGACACACCTCCGCCCTCTCGTCCCGCCTCACGGCCGTTCGACAAACTCCTGACTATTCTTCTTCGGTGGGAATCTTTGCCTCGATATCCATGTCGCGGAACTCGCTCGATTCGAAGATCTCGCGGCACTCCAGGCACTCGACATACTCCGCGTCTTCGTCACGAGAAACGATCTGAACACGGGGATGCAGACACTTCTTCTCCATGGCCTCGCTCTGGGGGTAGCTGGGTGTAGTGTTCGCTGGCTGGACGAAATTCATAGATGTTGCCCGAAGCGCTCGGACATTTGCGAATTGTCCGGTATTTTAGACCGGCTCTAGGCGTTGTCAAGCGTTTCCAGCGGAGGCGCTGTAAAAATCTCTCCGTAGCCTCAATCAGTGAAGCGAACGGCAGCGGAGCGGCGTTCGCTCGTCGCAACTCAACCGTCTGCAGACAATCCGAGACGAAGTGTCAGGCTGGCAACCTCGCTTCAGCGCTTAGGCCCACTTCGCCGGCGATGTGACTCTGCCAAACCGATTATGTGCTGCCCGATCGTCATTCGGCATGTGATCGTTGACCAGCGAAGTTCGCTAGCCGGGATCTGCCCCCATGACCGAGCCTCCCGAGGGGTCTCCCTCCCCGTTGCGAACCCGTCACCCTGAATCATCTTCTGAACCCCCGGAGATGTCGCGCGTGCCCTTGCCGCGTCGCACCTGCATGAATACCCGGTCTTCGTGTTGTCCATCGGAGCCGCAAATAGCGATATAGGACGAGTTTTAGTCGGATATCTTTCGGCCATCTCCGCTAAAATATACGACCGATTCTATCGGCAATCTAAAGCCGTTTAAACTCTTATAGTTGCCGCTTGATGGAAATCCTCCACTTTGCCTGCAAACACTTGCATTAGCCCTACTGACATCATAGAATCAATCTGCGACCTAATTAGTCGCCAATTCGTCCATATGACTGGAGCGGTGTCGGCTTGTTGAAGTTGACCAAGAAAGCGGACTACGGGTTGATCGCCATGCGGCACTTGGCGGAGCACGCCGATTTGGGGGCTTGCAGCGCCAAGGACTTGGCGGAAATGTACTCCATCCCGCAGGAGGCCTTGGCCAAGATCCTGCAGCGACTGACCAAGGCGGGCTTGCTGGTATCTCAATACGGCACCAACGGTGGCTACACCTTGGCGCGCGATCCTCGGAGGATCACCGCCTACGAGGTGATTCGTACGATCGAAGGACCTCTGTTCATGACCTCCTGCAGCGCTGCCACCACCGACTGCGACCAAAGTGACCGTTGCACGGTGCGCGAGCCGCTACGGAAGGTTAGCCGCACGATTGAAGAGGTTCTGAACAAATTAACCATTTGGGACATGACGGAGTCCGAACAAGAGCCGATGCCGGAACTGGTGACCCTTGGTGGGCCGTCAGACAAAGCTGAAGAAGTATAGGAGACGTCAGCAATTATGAGCACCAACGTTATTGCGGGAAATGCAAGGAGCGATGTGAAGCTCCCTATCTACATGGACAACCACGCCACCACGCGTGTCGATCCCCGGGTTGTGGAAGAGATGCTTCCTTACTTCACCGAGCACTTTGGCAATGCCGCCAGCCGCAATCATGAGTTCGGCTGGGAGGCGGAGCAGGCAGTGGAGCAGTCGCGTGAGCGCATCGCCAAGCTGATAGGGGCAACCTCGAAGGAAATCATCTTTACCTCGGGCGCCACCGAAAGCAACAACCTCGCCATTAAGGGCGTTGCCGAGATGTATCGCGAAAAGGGCAACCACATCATCACTCAGGCCATCGAGCACAAGGCCGTGCTCGACACCTGCAAGCGCCTGGAGAAGCATGGCTTCCGCGTGACCTATCTGCCGGTGCAGAAAGACGGCCGCATCGATCTCGAGGACCTGAAGCGCGCCATGGACGACAAGACCATCCTGGTGTCGATCATGACCGCCAACAACGAGATTGGCGCATTGCAGCCTATCCGTGAAATCGGCGCGCTCTGTCACGAACGCGGTGTCTTGTTCCACACCGATGCGGTGCAGGCTATCGGCAAGGTGCCGTTCAACGTAATTCAGGACAATGTTGACCTGGCCTCCATCACCGCCCACAAGCTCTACGGGCCAAAGGGCGTTGGCGCGCTGTATGTTCGCCGTAAAAACCCCCGTGTGCAGTTGGTGGCGCAGATCGACGGTGGTGGCCACGAGCGCGGCATGCGCTCGGGAACCCTGAACGTTCCCGGCATCGTCGGACTCGGCAAAGCTTGCGCCATCGCCGGCGAAGGCATGGCGGAAGAGGCGAAGAAGATTGGCGCTCTGCGCGATCGCCTGAAAGACAAGATCATGGGTCAGCTCGATGAGGTCTACATCAACGGATCGGTCGAGCACCGGCTGCCCAACAATTTGAACATCAGCTTCGCTTACGTGGAAGGCGAGTCGCTGTTGATGGGGATCAACGATATTGCGGTTTCGAGCGGTTCCGCCTGCACCTCTGCGACTCTGGAGCCATCTTATGTATTGAAGGCCTTGGGCGCGGGCGATGATCTGGCGCACAGTTCGATCCGGTTTGGTCTCGGTCGCTTCAACACCGAAGCCGAAGTGGATTATGTGGCGGGGCGCGTGGTAGACACCGTCAACCGTTTGCGCGAGCTTTCGCCGCTCTACGAGATGGCGAAAGAAGGCATCGATTTGACCAAGGTCCAGTGGGCGGCTGAGCCGACCCACTGAAGTAAGGGTGGAGCGCCGGACTTTAGTCCAGCGAACACCACATCAAATATTTGACGGGCTTTAGCCCGGGTAACGAATTTAGGAGACACAATGGCATACAGCGACAAGGTTCTCGATCACTACACCAATCCCCGCAACGTCGGTTCGCTCGACAAGAGCAGCTCCGAGGTCGGGACTGGTCTGGTCGGCGCACCCGAGTGCGGCGACGTCATGAAGCTGCAGATCAAGGTCAACCCCGCGACCAACATTATTGAGGACGCGAAGTTCAAGACCTTCGGTTGCGGCTCCGCCATCGCTTCTTCTTCACTGGCCACGGAGTGGGTGAAGGGCAAAACCGTGGACGAGGCCCTGCAGATCAAGAACACCGAGATCGTCAAGGAGCTGTCCTTGCCTCCGGTGAAGATCCACTGCTCGGTGCTGGCGGAAGATGCCATTCGCGCAGCCATTGGCGACTGGAAGAAGAAGCAGACGCACGACGAAAAGCAGAGCGTGGCGGTCGCACAACAGGCGTAAAGTGAAATTGAGGTGGCGGGCCGTTTCGCAAAGTCCGCCAGAGCACAACTATGAGCACGGTCAATATCGAAAATCCGCTGCAGACCACGGCGCCGCCCGCAAAGGGCATCCAGGTAACGGAAAAAGCGCTGGCCCGTATCCGTGCGGCCATGGCGAAGGAAAACATTTCGGCCGCCGAAGGAGGTTTGCGACTGGGCGTTCAAGGCGGCGGGTGCTCCGGGCTAAGTTACAACATCCGTTTCGATACCCAGCCGCGCGAGCGGGATCGCGTGTTTCTGTATGACGATGTTCGCGTCTTTGTCGATCCCAAGTCGTTCATCTACCTGCACGGCATGATCCTCGATTACGAGGAGAGTCTGATGCATCAGGGCTTTGTGTTTCAAAACCCGAATGCGAAGAAATCGTGCGGCTGCGGTAGCTCCTTCTCGTAGCAAACCTCGCACACGTAACCGGTTTCGCGAGCGGCCACTGCGGGAGGGCCGCGGCGCTGAACCTGCGACAAACGCAGCCCCGGAGGGGCGGCATATCTTAGCCCAGCGCTTCAGCGCTGGGTAGGCCAGTATTTGATCCGAGTCCCGGCAGGGACGGCAGATGGAGAAGGGGCTTCAGCCCCGCCAAATTGAAAATGGCTAGCACTGACCATTCCGATAAGTCCGGCATCTTGGTTTTGAACCAGGCTAAGCCCGCCACGGCCGAGTGCTGGTCGTGCGGCGCCATGCGCGCCGCCCACTACTGTCAGGAGTGCGGTAAGGTTCAGCCTCCCGTTCCCGTGGATTACTTCGCGTTCTTCGGGCTTCCGTACAAATTGAACCTCGATACTGCGCAACTGGAGCGGGATTTTTACGCGCTGAGCCGGAAATTGCATCCCGACATTAACGCTCGCGCTGACGCTCCCGAACAGGAATGGAGCCTGGAGAAGACTTCGCAGCTCAACGACGCCTATCGCGCCCTGAAAGATCCTATCTCGCGCACCGAATACCTGCTCCGTTTGCAGGGTGTGCAGTTGGAAGAGCAATCCAAAGCGGCGACCGACGAGGCGCGCAAGACCGGATCCACCAAGAAGCAGGTCGTACCGCCTGACCTGCTGGAAGAAGTGTTCGAACTGAATATGCAGCTGGAAGAGCTGCGCATGAACAAGAAGATGGGCGAGAACGAACCTGCTCTCGAACGGGAATTGCGGGACGCTGAGCAGCGCCTCCGATCAAAGCAGAACGAGATGCTGAACGAATTGAACGAGGCATGGAAGCAGTGGGACGGCTTGATCGACCGCGCCTCGGTAGGCGAAGACGTGGCAGAAAACGAACGTACATCAGCCCGCGACAAGATGGTCGACATCTTGAATCGGCGCTCGTATCTACGCAATCTGCTGCGCGAAGTCGACGAGGTACTGGAGGGTTAGCACTTGCGACGAGGTTCAAGTAAGGATGGAGACTGACCGCGCCAATGGAGCAGCCCCGGAGGGGCGAAAGATCATAGCCCAGCGCTTCAGCGCTGGGTAGATCGAGATTCAGAACGCGAGTCCCGGAAGGGACGACAGATGTACCGCGGGGCTTCAGCCCCGCCAAATACGAATGGCCACTGAACGCATAGTCGGCATCGATCTCGGCACCACCAATTCTCTGGTGGCTTACATGGAGGACGACCGCCCCGTCGTCATTCCTGGCGAAGATGGCGCCAATCTCCTTCCCTCAGTCGTCGCCCTTGATGAGCACGACCAGATCATTGTCGGCAATGCCGCCCGCAAATATCTCATCGATACCCCTGAGCGCGCCGTGTACAGCGTGAAGCGACTGATGGGCCGGGGAGTTGAGGACGTTCAAGACGAGCTCAAGCTCTTCCCTTTTCGTCTTGCCGACGACCTCGCGCCCGGCGAAGTGTTGCGCATCAAACTTGGGAGCAAGACCTACACGCCGCCGGAGATTTCCGCGTTTATTCTGCGCCAGCTCAAGCGCAACGCCGAGCGTTATTTCGGAGCGCCGGTGACCAAGGCCGTCATCACAGTGCCGGCCTATTTCAACGATGCTCAGCGCCAGGCTACCAAAGACGCCGGGCGCATTGCCGGGCTGGAAGTCCTGCGCCTGGTGAACGAGCCAACTGCGGCTTCGTTGGCTTACGGCCTCGACAAAAAGGAAACCGCCACAGTGGCGGTTTACGATCTCGGGGGCGGAACCTTCGACATCTCGATCCTCAAGTTACATGAGGGCATCTTCGAGGTCATTGCAACCAACGGCGATACTCACCTTGGCGGCGATGACATCGACAATCTACTCATCGCGATCGCGCTCGACGACATACAGGGAGACCTCGGGCTTGACGTTCGTCGCAGCGGCGAAGCGGTGCAAACCATTCGCAAGGCCGTTATCGAAGCGAAGATTGCTCTGTCGTCAACTGACGAGACCACGCTCGACGTTGAGCTTCCTGACGGCAAGAGCTATCAGCGCAAGATAACTCGTCCCCAGTACGAGCAGCTCATCCGTCCGGTGATCGACCGCACCGTCGGTCCGGTCCGTCAGGCGATGAAGGACGCTGGGCTCACAGCCAAGCAGATTGACGAGGCGGTATTGGTCGGTGGTTCCACCCGCATTCCGCTCGTGCGCAAACTAGTCGAAGAGCAATTCCAGCGCACACCGCATGCCGATTTGAATCCCGATGAGGTCGTCGCGCTGGGTGCAGCTGTACAGGCCAACATTCTGGCAGGCGGTTCGGAAGCCACCCAGGAAATGCTGCTGCTCGATGTGACGCCGCTCTCGCTCGGCATCGAATCGCTCGGCGGTGGAGTGGTGAAGATCATTCATCGCAATTCCACCATTCCCGAATCGGCGACCGAGCATTTCACCACTGGAGTTGAGGGACAGACGAACGTCGCCATCCACGTGCTACAAGGCGAGCGCGAACTGGCGAAGGATTGCCGCTCCCTGGCGCGTTTCGATCTGAAAGGAATTCCACCGATGCCGGCGGGTTTGCCGCGCATCGAGGTGAAGTTCTTGCTCGATGCTAACGGCATCCTGCATGTTTCTGCGCGCGAGGCGCGCAGCGGCAAGGAAGCGGAAATCGAGGTCCAGCCCAGTTACGGGCTCACCGACGAGCAGGTCGAGGGCATGATCCTTGAGTCGTTCGACTACGCCGAAGAGGATTTCCGCCAGCGTCAGGTGATCGAGGCTCGCAACGAAGCGAATACGATGCTGTCGGCGCTGGAGAAAGGCCGCAAGACTCCGGCATGGGGTCGGCTCACCTCGCTCGAGCGCAAAAATATCGACAAGCTGGAAGCTGCCTTGCAGGCAGTTGCGCCCCAGGAAGATTACCAGGCCATTCGGACGGCGATCGACGCGCTCAATCAGGCCACGATGCATTTAGCGGAGTTGATGATGGACAGTGCCGTCAGCACGGCCTTGAAAGGCAAGACGATGGACACGGCCGACGTGGGCGAAGGTCCTGCGGCTCCGCATCCCATCGCCAAGGCGGAGATTGAGGGATCGCGTTGACGAGATATACCGTGTCTGTTGCGGACGGATATTGAACGGGCTATGAACTAAGCCCCCATGGGGCGAACATATGACAGCCCAGCACGTAGCGAAGCGAAGTGCTGGGTTGGTTAGGTGAAGATTTTCGAGTCCCTCGGGGACGGCACATTAACCGCGGCGCTTCAGCGCTGGGTCTGGAACACAGGAAACTTATGGCAGACGAAAACACTCAAGGCACCGGCGCCGCCACCATCGACGCACCTTCCACCAACACCGTAAAGGTCACTTTCCTGCCCGACAACAAGACCTTCGAGTTCGAGCACGGGAAGCTGCCCTACCAGGATCACGGCAAGCCGCAGTCGCTCCTCGATGTGGCCCTGAACTTCGGCCTTCACCTGGAACATGCCTGCGGCGGCAACTGTGCCTGCACCACGTGTCACATTGTCGTGAAGAAGGGTAAGGAACTGCTCAGCCCCATGGAAGACGACGAAGCCGACAAGCTCGACATGGCTGCCGACTTGCAGCTTGAATCACGACTGGGATGCCAGTCCGTCATCGAGAAGCCCGGCGAGGTTGTCGTCGAAATTCCCGCCTGGAACCGCAACTACGTCTCCGAAGGTGGAGGGCACTAGGTATCGGAGCGCCCGGGTTCCCATCAAGCGCCGCTTTTGTGCTTGATTGAGTGGTTGAGCGCCGCGGTTGACGCACACAATTGAATCAGAAGCCGCCTTTACAGATTGCTGAAAAATTCGCTTTTGACGGCCTTGTATCAGGGCACGACTTCAATCGTGCCGCTAAGTCGCTTAATTTTGATTCCCGCGCGGACTTTTAGTCCGCGCGGGGCATTCACGAAGGACTTTTTCAGCAGCCTTCTTAGCCGGCGACACTATCGAACAACATCGAGGACTATATGGCCAAAGATCTGACCTGGGACGACGCGGAAGACATCGGAATCGAACTCTCGGAGAAATTTCCCGACCAGAATCCGCTCGAAGTCCGCTTCACCGACCTGCACAAACACGTCACCGAATTGCCGGCCTTCGTCGGCGATCCTAAGGCCTCCAACGAATCCAAGCTCGAAGCCATTCAGATGGCCTGGTATGAGGAGTTTCAGGACCGCAACGAGTAATTTGCTTCCATTTACGCAAAAAAGCCTGGCGCATTCGGCCGGGCTTTTTCTCGTTCCCTACAAATCCATCACCCGGCGACTGATACTGGCACTTGCGTCTTCACCTTCGCCTCGCGCAAATACTTCGCCGCTTCCTCCGGCGGAGTTGGGTTCTGATAGAACCCGGTTCCCCACTCGAATCCCGCTGTCTTGATCAGTCGCGGCATGAACTCGATGTGCCAATGATAGTGGTCCATCGGCCCCTCCTGCACCGGTGCCGAATGGATCACCAGGTTATAGGCCGGGTTATCCAGCACCTGGTCGGCGCGCTGCAGCAGGTTCTTCAGCGCTCGCGCCAGCGACTCATACACTTGTGACGATGCGTTTTCGAACGACGACTCGTGCTTCTTGGGCAGCACCCATGTCTCAAACGGAAAACGCGGAGCATACGGAGCCACGGTCAAGAAACCCTCATTCTCGCTAACCACGCGCACAGCGGCATCCGTCTCCTGCCGGATGATGTCGCAGAAGACACAGCGCTCCTTGTACTTGTAATACTCCTTCGCGCCTTCAACTTCTTCAATCACGTGCTTCGGCACGATGGGTAGTGCGATCAACTGGCCATGTCCATGCTCTAGTGTGGCGCCCGCCGCAGCGCCATGGTTCTTAAAGATCATGATGTACTTGAACCGCTTGTCCTTCTTGAGGTCGAGGATGCGGTCGCGGTAGGCCCACAGCACGTCTTCAATCCGCTTTTCCGGCAGCGTAGCCAGCGTCGTATTGTGTTCCGGCGTCTCGATGATGACTTCATGTGCGCCGATGCCGTTCATCTTGTCGAACATGCCTTCGGCTGAACGGTTCAAACTCCCTTCGATTCCGAGCGCGGGAAACTTGTTGGGAACCACCCGCACCGTCCAGCCTTCCGCGTCGCGCCCGGCGCCATTGGGACGATACGCCAGTACTTCCGACGGCGTTTTGCTCTCATTGCCTGGACAAAACGGGCAGAAGCCGCCCTTCATTTTCACCGACTCGCGCACAAAATCGGTTGGGCGTTTTGAGCGATCAGTAGAGATAATCACCCATCGTCCAACGATGGGATCTTTGCGCAACTCGGGCACTGTTAGTTGTCTCCTGGGAAGCCTTCGATATATTACGCCATCGCCGCATTCATCTGAAGAGCATGCCTCACAATTTCGGTGCGCAAGTCCCGTTATCGGAAGAAACCTGGTCTTCGCGGCAGGAGATCCCTGATTTTTGGCGATAAAAACAGCCTGAACATGGCTGTCCAGGCTGTTAGTTGCTCCGTTTTGAAACTTACGACCCCGTCTGTTTGCCAATCGTCGACGCGCGTCCGTGATGGTAGTCGATGGCCACCAGTTTGATGCACTCTTCCAAAACGTCGAGGGCGATGTCCGCTTGTTCCTTGGTGACAATCAGGGGCGGCGCCAGACGAATCGTATTCGGGCCGCAGCCCAGCAATAAGACGCCGCGTTCGAACGCTCGCTCGACGATCAGATCACGTTCTGCTCCGCCCTGTGTCCGCGCCTGCTTGTCGGTAACAATCTCGACGCCGATCATCAGTCCGCGGCCGCGCACATCGCCAACCAGATCTAACCTCTCCGGCCACTCTGCGATCCGCTCCATGATGTATTTGCCCACCCGTTCGGCATTCTTCATGCCCTCGCGCTCCAGCACATCCAGAGTCGCCAAGGCCGCTGCAATCGCAACCGGGTTTCCGCCGAAAGTCGAGGCGTGCGATCCGGGTACCCAGTCCATGATGTCGGCTTTCGCCATGGTCACGCCCAGCGGCATGCCGCTGGCAATTCCCTTCGCCATGCAGACGATGTCAGGCTCGACGCCGGTGTGCTCAATCGCCCACCACTTGCCGGTGCGTCCCACCCCCGACTGCACTTCATCCGCCACCAGTAAAATCCCATGACGGTCGCAGATTCGCCGCAACTCCTGCATGAACACCGTTGGCGCAACGACGTAGCCGCCCTCGCCCTGGATCGGCTCGACAAAAATTGCCGCCACTTCTTCTGGTGGCAAGAGAGTCTTAAACAGCTTCTCTTCGATGTAGCGTGCGCATCCCAACGCGAATGCCTCACCCTCCTGCGCACCGCCGATGCAACTGCGATACACATCCGGATAGCGCACGTGCGTCACACCCGGGACGAGCGGGCCGAATCGCCGCTTCTGCTGCGGCTTGGAAGCCGTCAGCGATACCGCTCCCATGGTGCGCCCGTGAAACGCACCTAGGAATGCGATCACGTTCTGCCGCTTGGTGTGGTAGCGCGCCAACTTCAGAGCGCACTCTACCGCCTCGGCGCCCGAGTTGCCGTAGTAAATCTTGTGCGGCCCCTTCATCGGCGCAATCTTTGAAAGCCGCTCCGCCAGAGTCACCATGCTCTCGTAGTAGAAATCGGTGCCCGACATGTGGATCAGCTCGCCCGCCTGTTTCTGAATGGCGGCGACCACTTCCGGATGGCAGTGTCCGGTCGAGGTCACGGCAATTCCCGCCGAGAAGTCAAGAAACTCGTTGCCATCCACGTCCTCAACAATCACGCCTCGGCCTCGCTTCGCCACCATGGGATACGACCGCGTATACGACGGCGAAATATACCGCTGGTCTCCTTCAAGTACTCGTTTGGCGTTCGGCCCGGGCAGGGCGGTCTTGATCTTGGGTCCGGCAACTGGAATCAAAGTATTGGTGGTCATGGTCTTCTCCTGCGAAATGGCTGGGGCACGGCGGACGTGCCGAATTTCTTGCCTGCTTGGATTGCCTATCCCGCATTGTGGGATGGTGCATCCAGGCCGAGCCTGAACCCGAATGATGGCTGGACTAGTCGCCGGAAAACAGATTTGGACGTGCCATGCAGGGAGAGAGCTTCGAATCAGCCCGCGAGGAGATGGGCCGCGACCAGGCCGCACGCACGCCGGCTTCGCACGCCGGATGGAACTCGGCGTAGGCGATCACTCGCGGCTTGGAAAGACGGCTGGTCATGGTGTTAGCTCATGTTTCATTATAGTCGGCTTCCCACCGCCCCGTAACCCCCAAAATACGCGCCCTCTGTCCCCTTTTTCGTGCGACTCCTGTCGGCAAATCCGACCGAACCACTCACTTCTGACTGACTGGTGGCGCGACAAACACCGTCTTCCTCGGGAGCCTTGCTGCGACGTCGGGACTTAGTGCGAGGTTCGTTGCCAGCACGTCAACGGGATTTCCCGCTAACCACTCGCTCAGGTCCATCGCCTGATAGTGGGGGCTATTAAACCCAATGAGGATGCGGCAAATATCGTTGCCGATGTTCTTGATGTAGTGGCCGGCGCCCATCGGAGCGTAGCCGACGTCACCGGCCTCGAACTGGTCGATCACGGCATTCCCTTCGGCGAGAAACACGCCCATTTCTGCCGTGCCGCTGATGTAGTATTGCCATTCGTCCGCGTTCGGATGCCAGTGCAACTCGCGCAGGGCTCCCGGCTGCAACTCGATCACCGAACCCGCCATCGCGGTTGAAATTGGAAATTCATCAACCGTTACCGTCCGCTGTGTACCCCCTCCCGGAACGCGCCGAGGCTGCTGCGCGTCCAGGGGGTAGCGATGCATGGTCGTCAACTCAGGGTTTCTGCGCGCCGTCGCGATGAGCGAGCTGTCGTCCGGTACAGGGCCCTGAACGAAGTAGGCTTCATGTTTGGGCAGCGGCGCAAGCTCCGCAATCGACAGGCCCAGGTTCTGCGCCACAACAGCGCGCGGCGTCTGCGCCAGGAAGTCCGTGATACTGAAGGTGTGATCTTCCGAGAAGTCGCCATTGTCGAAGATCAGGATGAAGTGGCACTCGCCGGGACCGAGTCCCTGAATCGAATGACCGTACCCTCGCGGAAAGTACCAGACATCGCCCGCGTCAAACGTATCGACATACGCCGAGCCGTCGGGATGAAGGATTGTCGTGCGGCACGAACCGCTGACCACATAGGCCCACTCCGCCGCATTGGCATGCCAATGCAGCTCTCGAATTGTCCCCGGTCCTAAGCGCATGGAGACGCCGGCTATTCCGGTTGAAGCCGGAAACTCGCGCACCGATGCACCGCGCGTGACGCCTCCGTTGAAAGCCTTTGGCGCCTGTTGCTCAAGACGGTAACGGAACGATGGTAATGCCATGGATCTCCCCCGGTTGTGAGTCGTACTGCTTCGCACTGCAAGCAACTTCAGGCGAATTGACCGATTGTAGCCAACGTACTGCGGTTTCGGAAGCGTAAGCTCGCCGCTGGAAATCATGCCCCGTCTCGCCATAAAATAGAAGTGCCTGATGCGAAGGGGTCGCCGAGCCAACTTCGTTTGAGATCTGTCATGTTTTGCCCATCCAATAACGTTTCTCGTCAGTGCATCGCGGGCCCCGATTGGCTTATAGCATTCGCCATTCTGGTTGCATTGTCTGTGAATTCCGCATGTACGGGCCCCCACGCTACCGCCGGAGCCCACCACGCCGCCGCAGCGCAAGCCTCGCGTGTTATCCAATCGC
This sequence comes from uncultured Acidobacteriaceae bacterium, assembly GCA_963834815.1. Classification (GTDB taxonomy): domain Bacteria; phylum Acidobacteriota; class Terriglobia; order Terriglobales; family Acidobacteriaceae; genus DASRAA01. The sequence continues at coordinate 284,937 of CAWIDA010000003.1, forward strand.
CGTCTCCCCAGACGGACGCAATGCAAACCCGAGCCTCACTTCCTCCCGCCGGTCTGAGTCCGCAAATTGCCGACGCATTTCGAGAGGCCCAGGCAGGAAGTGCCAAGGCTATGGCTGTGCTCGGGGCCGCCTACGAGAAGGGAAAAGGTGCGCCCCTGGATTTCCCGCAAGCCATCACCTGGCTCAGTAAAGCCGCTGCAGCCGGCAATGGGGATGCTATGTGCCGCCTTGGCCACATGTATGCCACTGGATCCGGCGTGCCGAAGGACTACAAGGAGGCTCTGAGCTGGTACAAAAAAGCTGCCGCCGCGGGCAATACTGAAGCCATGTACGATATCGGCCGAGCCTACGAGAACGGCGCCGGTGTCCGGGAAGACGTGCAGCAGGCGGTCAACTGGTACGACGACGCTACCCTTCGCGGCAACAAGTCCGCCAAAGCCGCCCTCGATCGCCTCGGCGAAGGCTTCGAAGACCACGACTAGGGCTGCCCCCCATCCTCTGGGCGCCCCATCCTTTGCCCCTTGGCAAAGAGTGGGAACAATCGGTGTCCGTCATCCGCGGAATCCGGCTTACAATGTGCCTGTCGCTGCGACGTCTTAATTCAGAATTGTCATCGTGAGCGAGAACGGCGAGAACGATCACGGTTCGAGCCGAACTTGAGCCGCATTGCTGGCGTGAGCGGAGCGGGAGCCAGCAGGCGAAACCCTAAGCGAAGTCGAAGGGGCCCCTTCGCGAGGGCAACCACCCGCGCCAGGAGCCCGTCTTGCCTATCGACCCATCCACCGCCTTCGTTAGCTACAGCCGCGATGACTCGGAATTTGTCATTCGCCTCGGCAAAGACCTCAAAGCCAAGGGCGCAAGAATCTGGATGGACCAGCTCGACATCCTTCCCGGGCAGCGCTGGGAAGAGGAAATCGAAGCCGCCGTCGGCTCTTGCGCCCGCATGCTGGTGATTCTCTCCCCGGCTGCGGTTGCCTCGCAGAATGTGCTGGCGGAAGCGGCCCTCGCCATCGATGAAGGCAAGCAGGTGGTTCCGGTCCTCTACCAGGACTGCAAGGTCCCCTTCCGTCTGCGCCCGTTTCAATATGCCGACTTCCACACCGACTACGACTCCGGGTTGGAGGAGTTGTTGGTCACCTTAAACGCTGACCGAAGGGCGAGTGCGGGCAGCGTAAGCGCAGTCCGACTGAACCCCAAGGGGCCAGCGACCCTTGGATTTTCCAAACAGGCCTGGTTGGGAGGCATTGCCGCTGCTGTCGTCGCTCTCGTCCTGATCAGTATCGGCCTATATGCGTTTTTAGGACGTTCGCGGAGTGACATCTCAACCCCTTCAAGCGGCAGTGTGCCAATTGGCAACGAACCATCGAGCAGCCCTGGTCCCGGCCAGAAACCTCCACCCTCTGGCACAAGTGCCAAACTGGCTGAAACCTTAAAGAATGCAGAAGCCGGAAACTCCGCTGCCATGGTCGACTTGGCATGGGCCTATCGTCAGGGCGATGGCGTCCCCCAGGATAACCAGCAGGCGTTTCTCTGGTACGACAAAGCCTCCAAAGCGGGTAATGCCCAGGGCATGTACAACATGGGCGTCAACTATCAGCGGGGATACGGAGTTACCATCGACTATGCGACTGCCCTCAAGTGGTATATGCAGGCCGCAAATGCCGGCGCTGCCAACGCTATGAACAACGTGGGCGTTATGTACCGGGATGGTATCGGCGTTCCCGTCAATGCCACCGAGTCTGTCAAGTGGTTTCGGCAGGCTGCTGAGGGCGGAAATGCCTTGGGGATGACCAATCTGGGTTGGGTGTATTTGCAAGGCAACGGTGCCACCAAAGACTACGAGCAAGCTGTCGCGTGGAGCCGCCGCGGAGCCGAAGCGGGCGACCCGCAGGCCATGAACAATCTCGGCTGGATCTACCAGAACGGCTACGGAGTGACTGCTGACCGGAACGAGGCTATCAATTGGTACCGCAAGGCCGCAAAGCTCGGCAATAACCAGGCAAAAGTGAATCTGAAAAACCTCGGCGAACCGGCGCCCTGACACCTCACCACTCATGATGGGGCCTGCTTCGGCCACAGTAGCCGAGGGTCCCCGCCGTCAGCGATCCGGACACTACCCCATCGGCTGCTTCTTTTATCGTCGTGCAACACGGCTCGCCCTTCCAGATGCCATTCGCGAGCATTCGCTCTTCGAAAGGCGCTGCGAACTTACCGGTCGCGACCCGTCACGCTTCAGCCCGCTGCCACGCCTATGCCGAGCGCAGGTTTTGCGCGCGGCATGTGGCGAGGGCGGCATATCTTAGCCCAGCACGAAGCGGAGCGGAGTGCTGGGTAGGAGCTCTATTAATTCCGGAGCCGGTTTTAACCGGTGACACATTTCCGCGAGGGCGTAAGAGGCTGTTACGAAACTACGCTGACTTCGTTGGTCGTGGAACAACTGCCACGAATCGCTAGCGAACGAGCCGCGAGGCGGCGGCTTTGCAGTTAGCCCGGGGCGCAAGCCCCGGGTGAAGTGGGAAGATTACGCTAGCCGCGTAGCGGCGACAGGAGTTTCGTAACAGACTCGTAAGCCCGAGCCGATTCACATCTTCGGCCACAACCACTTGGCCTTTGGGTGCCCCATCCTATCGCCCGCTTCTGGCGATAGGGTGGGAGATAGGGTGTCCGGTACCCTTACTCCTCTACTTCGGCCACAGCCATCCAAACGTCCCCGCCGTCAGCAATCCGTACACTAGCCCATCGACTACTTCTTTTATCGTCATGCCCCAGGGCTGGCCCTTCCAGATACCGTTGGCGAGATTGCCCAATCCGTAGGACATGAAGGCCACGGTGCCCGCGACGCGAAACACCTGCAAATAGTACGTTCCTGCCGGGAGGGTGTGGGCGCAGACGTAGGCCGTAAAGAATCCGATGATCAGACAGAACACAAACCACTGTCCTAGAAACTTTCCCATCGAGATTGGGCCGCTCGGACGGACCGCCATTGTCCCCACCGGCCCCTGCTTGTACTTCTCCTGCATGGCAGGCGATTTCATGGTTTCGTGTGTGCCATAAGGAAAGACGTAAAGCATCGGCTTAACACCCGCCTCACGCAGGGTTGCGAGCACCTTGTCTTCGTTAGGAATCTGGTGGTAGTCGCCATTGTGATACTTGAGCAGCATGTGCATGACAAAGCTGGCGAAGAACACAATCACAGCCGCCACAATGATCGGCAGCCAAAGCGCAACGAGGGGAACCATGCGATCCTCCGTCAGAGATGGATTTCTTCTCAGATTTTTTCTTGGGAACGCTACCTTTGCGCATCGCCGCTGTCAAGTTAAGACTCGACGTGTCAATTCTCCCACCGCAGCCACGCCAGAACGTTTCCCGACTCGGGAATTACGGTTACCTTCGTTCCGCGAACCACAGAATCCCAGTGACTCCATTCCCGATAGCTTGTCTATTCTGGACTTGTGCGCAAGCGCCTCGGGCTTAGCTTGTTTGGCTGACTTGCTCTTTGAAAAACCATTTACCAGTAAATAAACCGCGATTCAAAATACTACGACGATAACGAGCGCTTTTTGTTCACAACTCTTTTGTTATGAGGAGTTTGAATTGTAAGTAGCTTTTCTTGCAGGAGCTTACACGCAACGGTGCGATAAAGTCTTTGTTTTCAGTAGGCGGGAGGGGGGAGGGGGAGTAACTTCCATGTTAACTGCAGCAAGCTCCGATACCGTGCCCTGCGAGCAGTTTTCTCGATTTACCGGCGAGTCGCCGACTTCCTCGCTGCCAATTGCCCATGCTCGCTGCTCTTTGCTCTTTCCCTTCCCTTACAATCGAAGATTCTGTACTCCAACAGGGAAGGTTCATGGCGCTACAGCTCTTTAATACTTTGTCCGGCAAGACCGAAGAGTTTCGTCCCCTCGAAGACAATCTGGTTCGCATGTATGCCTGTGGTCCCACCGTATACGACTATGGGCATATCGGTAACTTCCGCACTTTTGTGGCAGTTGACGTTCTGCGCCGCTTTCTCAAGCAGAGCGGCTATCAGTTGAAGCACGTGATGAACATTACGGACGTCGAGGACAAGATCATACGTAACGCTGCGCGCGATGGCGTGACCGTGCAGGATTACACCAAAAAGTACACGCAAGCCTTCCTCGAGGACTCCGACGCGCTGAACATCGAGCGGCCGGAGATGATCGTCAAGGCCACAGATCACATCCAGGAGATGGCACACTTCATCGCTGCGCTGCGTGACAAGGGTTACGCCTACGCCGCCGACGATGGATCGTATTACTTCCGCATTGCCAAGTTTCCCGGCTATGGAAAGCTGTCGAAGAAGGATTTCGCCGGCATGACTGACGGTGCCCGCGTCGACGTGGACGAATATGAGAAGGACAATGCCCGCGACTTCGCGCTGTGGAAGGCCCCCAAACCCGGCGAAGCGTCCTGGGATACGGAGATCGGCGCCGGACGACCCGGCTGGCACATTGAGTGCTCCCAGATGTCGATGAAGTATCTGGGCGACACCTTCGACATTCATGCCGGAGGCGAGGACCTGATCTTTCCGCACCATGAGAATGAGATCGCGCAATCGGAGTCGCTGACCGGCAAGCCCTTCGTCCGCTTCTGGGTTCACTCGCGCTTTTTGCTGGTTGAAGGCGAGAAGATGGCCAAGAGCGCGGGCAACTTTTACACCGTGCGCGATCTTGTATTGATGGGCCACAAGCTTTCCTCCATCCGCTTTCTCTTGATGTCAGTTCCCCACCATAAGCCCCTCAACTTTACCTTTGATGGATTGACCCAGGCTGCGAACTCGGTCGAGCGGCTGCGCAATTTCAAGCGGCGGCTGCAGAGTTCGCGTTTCGCCGGCGGCTCGAATCCGGCGATTGTGGAATTGGCGGAGCGAGCATCGTCCGAAATGCGCGCCGGCATGGAGGACGACCTAAACACTGCCCGAGCTCTCGGCAGCGTCTTCGATATGGTGCGCGATGTGAACGCCGCAATGGACAGCGGAGAGGTCAAGACGGATGACGTCCCGAAAATCCTGAAGGCCCTCGATCAGTTCGACGAGGTCTTCGCCGTACTGGCAGATGACGACGCTGCCAAGGTGCGGGCGACAGTCGAATGGGCCGAGGCCGAAGGCAAGGCCGACAAGATCAGTGCGGCGGCAGCTGAGATCGCAAAAGCTGCGTCTTTATCAGACGCGGACGTGGAGAAGCTGGTGGCAGAACATTCTCAGGCCCGCCAGTCGCGGAACTTCGCGCGCTCCGACGCCATCCGCAATCAACTCGCGGAAAGCGGAATCATTTTGGAAAACACGAAAGACGGGGTTCGTTGGAAACGCAAATAGACCGATTCACACTTCCGACTCTAACTCCGGCAGGCCTTCGCCGCTGGCTTCGAGGGCGCCGCCGGTATTCACTTTCGCTGTGGTGACCAGTACGACTGCTGCGACGATCACGATCGTTCCCATCAGGATGAATTGGTCGAAGCGTTCGTGCAGCACGATCCAGCCCAAAAATACGGCCACAATTGGATTCACGTACGCATACGTGGCGACCTTCGCAGTCGGCACGTGCTTCAGCAGCCAGATGTACGCGGTGTAGCCGATCCACGATCCGAAGACCACGAGATACAACACCGCCGTCACGCCACGGCGATTGAAAGACGCTCTGTGGAGTTGTCCGGTGAGCAGAACCAGAATGCAGTGCGCGATTCCTGCGAAGATCATCTCCCAACTGGTCGCTAACAGCGGATCGACTTTCATCTGCCACTTGCGTGACAACACCGAACCGACCGCCCAACTAAAGGAGGAAAATAACAGGCTGATGGATCCGATCATCTGCATCATGCCCAGCGTGTCGCGATGCGTGATCTTCGGCCAAACCAGGATCGCGATGCCGACGATTCCCATCGCTAGCCCGAGAAGTCCGCGACGCGACATGCGGTCGCCGTGGAACACGAAGGTTTCGAGTACCAGAAACCAGATCGGAGTAACCGCGATGATGAGCGCGGCGAAACCTGTCGGCACGTATTGTTCGGCCCAAGCCAATCCGCCGTTGCCGGCTACTAGCAACAGAACACCAATCGAGGCCAGCCGCGCGGCTTCCTGCCAAGAGATGCGAATGTTGCGGCCGAAGATTGCGCACGCTGCCAGCATGAGCGGCCCTGCGATGAGAAACCGCATGGCGCACATGACGAACGGTGGAATACCTTCGGCCGACGTCAAGCCGATGGCAAGATAGGTTGATCCCCAGAAGACATAGACCAGCGCAAAGGCGACGGCAATTTTCAGGCCGTGGTTTCCCTGAATGTTGACGCGAACGGGTTCGGCCATCAGGCCGCCGGGAGTTTCTGATTGGATTGCCGCAGGCGGTTGCCGGTGATGAGGATGTAATGCACACCCGAAAGCAGGGTGAACACGAAGGTTGCGTACAGGAACATTCTCTCCAGAAATACGACTGAGGGCGTACTAAGGACTTGCGCCAGTACGACGAAGAAGACGGCGCCTATCTGACAAACTGTGTTGATCTTGCCATACATGCTGGGACGGAAATCGCGGAAGCCTACTGTGGCGTACAGCGCCATCGCCGTGGCGAGAATGCACACGTCACGGCTCAACACCAGCACCGTGTATCTCCACGGGATTTTCCTGGCGATGGAAAGCACTAGAAACAGCGAGCTCAGCAACAGTTTGTCGGCGATGGGATCGAGGTATTGTCCCAACATAGTCCGTTGGTCCAAAACGCGTGCCAGCCAGCCATCCAGCGCATCGCTCAATCCCGCCACGATGAGCAGACCCAGAGCCCAGCGCCATTCGCCGTCGAGAACATTCGTGATCACGAAAGGAATGAAGATGAGCCGTAAAAGGGTGAGCTGATTAGGCGCAGTCCAGAACTGGCTCTTCACTCCGCTACTCTCCCCGCACGGTGATCCTGATTTCGTTTATCCATGAACGACGCGTTCTCCCTGATCGGCGAGCCGTCGCAAGTAAAATCCAGCCCACGGCGCCGTGCACCTTTAGTCCTTGATTGTGACGGCAACTCTGCCCGATTGGCAACACAGGTCTTTGGCCGCACTGCGGCCAGACAGGAAGTTCACACCACAGCCGGTGACGCGGGTCACCGCGATGGAGACGAGACACTCAGTAGAGTTGGTACAGCGAGCGCTCCCATGCGGTGGTTGACTAGACTCGTAGCGCATTCATTGAACGCCGTACCGTGGCGTTTTGGCAGGCGGGAGCCGGAACATCTCAGAGTCGCCCGCCAGGGCGAAATGGAAGCGTACTTCTATCTCAGAGACCACGGCTATCGCATCATAGCCAAGAATTTCCGCACCCCTCACAACCGAGGAGAGATCGACCTGATTGCGTGGCAACTGGGCGTGCTGTGCTTTGTCGAGGTGAAGACCCACGCGCGTGCAGGCCTGCTGCCTCCAGAAATGGCTGTCGATGCCGCCAAGCAGCAGCACATCGTTTCGGTCGCGCGCCGCTACGTGCGACGATTGCCGGGCGACAGGTCGCCCAGGTGCCGCTTTGACATTGTCAGTGTTGTATTAGGAGATGACCCGCACAAACCCGAAATCAAGTTATACAAAGGAGCGTTTTCATGGACCACAACTCGCAGCAGAGAAGGCGAGCCCTACGTATGGCGTGATCGAAAGCGTTGGTGGCGGTGATAACAGTTGGGCGCTTGAGCCTATTATTCGGTTGCCTCTCAACACTTGCTCGTGTGTCACTTGCTGGTTAGAATGTTGATTGAAGTAGGCGCGTAGCTCAGTTGGTTAGAGCGCTACCT
>CAWIDA010000004.1:0-670622 GCA_963834815.1 uncultured Acidobacteriaceae bacterium
AGCGCGTGGCCAGCGTCCAGCGGCAGGAGGATCCTGCTGCCTGTGTGTTCGCCAATCAAACCAAGCTTCTCTTGTCGCGTTTTCTTGCGAAGTCTGTCGCTGTCGGCGACGAGATCACATTTCCGATTCCAGCACCAGATGCAGTCGGCCCGGAAATCCTCGTCACCAAGAATGCCGCCTCCGGACCGAGCCGTTATATCTACCAGGCGCCAATCGGATACGTCAGCCAGCCCAAGCAGGACAAACGAAATCAGCACTTCGTTTCGGCCGAGGTTCAACGGGGAAGCCTTGGCATCGGCACGATTTTCCTGCCTTGCGAGGTCCTGCGCGAGTACTTCTATCGCCTGCCGCGTGCGGCCGACAGAGTCGATCATCCCACTCTGTACGAGGTCTTGCGTATCCCGGCCAGCGCTTCGCCCTCCGAGCTTCGCGTGGCTTTCAAGCTGCGTGATCTGGAGCTAAGAACGGCGGGCGTGCGGCACAGAGAGCGAGTGGCGCTGGAGCGGGCATTCAACATCGTTGGTCAGCCCGAACTGCGCGCTTGCTATGACGCGCTGCTGGCCGATCCCGAAGCTCCTGCCATATTTCCGTATGGCGGATTTGGCTCTCTTCTCGTTGCCGGCGAGCCTTCCCGTGACGGACAGACGTTCTTTGCCCGCCGCATCCTCGCGTTTTCACCCGATCTCCGGCGACGGCGGTTCCATGTGCCACTGCGCAGATGTGATTTCTACGATGACCGGGCACTGTGCCGCGACATGCGTCGCAAGCTGGAGTTGTGGCTCGATCCAGCCGCCCTGCATACACTCTGGGACCGCACCTGGAATCAGTGGAAGCATCTGTTGGGAACCAAGATCGAGGTCGAGGGCACGTTCGTACAGAGCGGCAAATACCGCAAGCGTCGTGAGCAGTGGGAACTCGTTACCTGGGAAACTGCGTTGCCGAGCCGGTTGGAGGTCAAACTGCCACCCGATTTCCAGCAGCAAATGGAATCTGCCAAAACTGCCTATCATCGCTTCGGCCAGTATTCGCGGGCTCTGGATCAGATCCGGCTGTGCTTGGAGCATCGGGCGGTCGAGCGAGCGGAGCTGCAGCGAATGTGTTCCGAGCTGCATGTTCCCGGTGACTTTGATGTCGCCCAGATCAGCTGGCGCCCTGATTATGACCCGTTCTTCTATCGCCAGCTCTCACGCCGGGCACGCCGGATCTATCTGTTTCGGGAGGAATACATTTTCGACGTTGAGAAAGCCGTGGTCGTCGAAACCCCTCAGCTCGGCCACGCGACTTACGTCTTCGCCAAGCCCCGGAGCATGGATACCTTTCTCGCTCTGTACACCAAGATCACGAAGGACGACATCCGGCGAAACCGCAACAATGCAGCCGAGCGGCTGGGCTTTCTGGGGCGCGTGATTCACGGCACCAATCCGCGAGCGTGGCTCAAGGAAGTCAGGCAGCGTATCGGGGAAGGAATTGATTTCGCGGCGTCCATGGCGGAGTGAATCACGGACCAATTCGCTGTCCCACATTTTGTCGGCATCTCGAGGTGTACCGCCGCGGAAATTTCTGCGCTCACCTGGCTGACTTTGCCCAGCCAAAGTGTAATCGGTGAAATAAATCCGCATACCGGTTGGCGACTTTGGTACCAATTCCTGACTGACGCCGGTCAAAACGTAATCGCTGAAACAAAGCGGTCTGGCTGCTCGCCGAGCCGATGCGGACCTAAAGGCTGGGTTCAAGCCTCTGTTTTGCCGATCCCGGGCTCTCCATGGAGCCGTTTCGAAAGCGACTTGGGCAAAACAATCCCACCGCCGCTCTCCTGAGCGGGACAAGGGCCACAACGGTCATTTGACCAAGAATCCATTTCAGATTAATTAGAGTTTCCCGGTCTGCCGCTCCCGCGGTCGGCGGCCGAAGGAAACTCATGCAAGAGGACTATACGTCTGCTCAGTCTCAGCCGGTCAAAAGGGCACGACCAATTTTCAGACGCCCCGAACGTCGTGCTGAACTTGCGTGGAGCAACTGAGCACGATGGGTGGTTTTGTCGGAGGTAACAATGGGAAGTTTGATTGAAAGTTCGTCCAGCCTGGAGATGGCAATTGCTCCGGATGCCACCCGGCCAGTTGAGCAATTGAAGACTCCCGATAACGCTCCGCTGAGCCGTGAATTGCGTCCGATTGCTATTCACGGAATAGAACGCTTCATCGACGCCGGGAAAGCTGCCGAGTTCGTCCAGTTGAACCGGAAGACGCTTCTACGCTTTGCGCGGGAAGGATCCATTCCGGCGCATCCCTTGGCCGGCACCAAGCGTCGCAAGTGGCGATTCCTCATCTCTGAACTGGACGCCTGGGCGCGGGCCAAGGTAAATTCGACCAGCGACCGCTGCCAGAATTCAAGGAGTGAATGAATGCTGGCACGTTATCAGAACGGTTGTCTGCAGAAGACGACCCGGAAGGACGGCGCAGAACGATGGCAATTTCGCTGGCTGGAGAAGATTGCGGATGGAAACTCACGCGAGCGGAAGAAAACCATCGGTCTCGTCAAAGACTATCCCGAACACAGCAAAAAGCTGCAGGACCTGCTCGCTGGACTGCGGCTCAACATAAACACCGATGGCCCAACGAAACTGACTTCGGTCACCATGGCAGCCGCAGTTGAGCACTACATGCAGCACGAGCTGGCCGACAATGGCGCTGAAGGCAAAGCATACTCGACCCGAAACCGAAAGACGCTGGTGCTGAAGCGATGGGTCTTACCTCAATGGCGAAATCACGATTTGCGAGCCATCAAGACCGTCGCGGTGGAACAGTGGCTGAAGACCCTTCTGACCGCCAAGTTTGGGAAACCCAAACCCTTGGCAGGAGGCACGAAAGAGAAAATTCGCGACGCTATGAGCGCTGTCTTTAACCACGCAATCCGCTGGGAATTCACCGACACGAATCCCATTACCGGCCCTCACAAAGGCTCAGGCGTGCGCGTCTCGGGAAAGCGAGAGCGTGCACCAGAGATTCTTGATGTGGAGGAAATGCAACTTCTTCTTGCATCCCTCGGAGTGCGGGAGAAGGCGATGGTATTTCTCGACATGCCGGCGGGGCTGCGCCGGGGCGAGTTGGCCGGCCTCAAATGGGAGGATGTGGACTTCAAGCATCTGCATCTTAATGTGAGCCGGTCACTGGTGGACCAGCACGTTGGCCCGGTCAAGACTGAGGTGTCAAGAAAGCTAATGCCGCTGGACGAATACGTTGCTCGCGATCTGATGGCCTGGTACGAGCAAACGCCTTACAAGCAACCCTCCGATTACCTGTGGGCGACCGACGCTAATCGTGCCGGTTCGAAGCGGGGCAAGCAGCCGGTTTGGCTGAGCACCGTAATGCGTGACCATATCCAGCCATTGGCCAGGCGGCTCGGCATCAACAAAAGAATCGGCTGGCACACCTTTCGCCATACGTTCTCAACGCTGCTCAAAAGCAACGGAGAGGACGTCAAAGTCGTGCAGGAGCTGTTGCGGCACTCTACGTCGCGAATGACGCTGGACACGTACACGCAGGCTTTGAGCCCGGACAAGAGGGCTGCACAGAGCCGGGTGGTGGGAATGATCCGGCCGAAAACAACTTGTACCGTCGTTGTACCGCGGGAAACTGACCAAATCAGCCGCAAGTCTCTGAAAAGATTTGGCGTCCCCGACGGGATTTGAACCCGTGTTACCGCCGTGAAAGGGCGATGTCCTAGGCCGGGCTAGACGACGGGGACGCTTAAATGAAGGGATTTTGCGCCGACAGCGTTCATCATAACAGCCGCTCAGAACGCGCGTCAAAGCATCCCAAGCGGCAATTGCGCCTACAAGTCTTCTTTCGGATCGTCGCCGTTTCCGACCAAAAAAAGCGAATCGGGATCGGGCTGAAGCTGCCAATCCGGCGACTCCAACTGACGCGGCGTTTTCTCCACCTGATGCAAGTCGGGCAGGTCTGCCGCCGACAGGGAGCGATCGAGGTCGGGCAGCTTGCGCGCGATCGGGAAAACCGAACGCTCCATCGAGCCCACGGCCTTGTTGTAGGAGTCCACGGCGCCACCTAGCCGCTTTCCGATGTCTTCGAAATTCCAGGCCATTGCGCTGAGGCGCTGATAGAGAGTTTTGCCGGCGGCGCTGATTTCACGCGCACTCTCAGCGAGGTTCTTCTGGTTCCAACCAAAGGCAACCGCTCGCAGCAGGGCGATCAGGGTGGTGGGAGAGGCCACGATGACTTTCCGTTTGACTCCGTATTCAATGAGTTCGGCATCAGCGTCCATTGCCGCGCGGAAAAACACCTCGCCGGGAAGAAAAAGCACCACAAACTCGGGGGTGGACTCGAACTGGGTCCAGTACAACTTCGAACTCAGATTTTCGATGTGTTGCCGAACTTGTCGCGCATGGTCCGCCAGAAGGTCTCTTCGTGCAACCTCGTCCGAGGCCTCCAGCGCAGCCAGATATGCGGTGAGCGGAACCTTGGAGTCAATGACAATGTTCTTTTCGCCAGGAAGCTTGACCACCACGTCAGGACGCCTGGTACGCTCGTCGACGGTGACCGATACCTGCTCCAGAAAATCGCAGTATTTCAGCATTCCGGCCAATTCCAGGCACCGACGCAGTTGCAGCTCTCCCCAGCGCCCGCGCGCCTGAGGCTCACGCATTGCTTTTACCAGGTTGCCGGTCTCGACCTGCAGAGCTTCCTGGGTCTTTAACAACGAGGCCACCTGCGATGTCAGGTTGCCATAAGCCTCAGCCCTCGACTTCTCCAACTCGCGAACATGCTCATCCACTTGCTTCAGCGAGTCAGAGATTGGCTTGACCAGGGTCTCGACGGCCTTTTCTCTCTTCTCCAGTTCTCCCCGCGCCTCCGACTGATACTTTTCCAGTGTTCCCTTGGCAAGCTGCAGAAAGCTGGCGTTGCTGCTTTCCAGAGCAGCAGTAGCAAGCGACTTGAACTGGGCCTTCAGTTCCTCACTGGCATCGGCAAGAAGTTGAAGCTTCTCAGCGCTGTTGCGGCGCTCGCTTTCCAGGGTCGCTTCGGCGGAGGCCTTGGCGGCTCGCAGGTCTGAGGTCTCCGCCTGCTGCTGCGCCAATTGAGCCTTGGCGGAAATGAGCTCCCGCTCCAGTTCGGCTTTGCGCCCAGCCAGAGCTGAATTCGTCGATCGCGCGGCCAGCCAGGCGAACAATGCTCCAATCACCAACGCCGCGAGCGTAGGTACAATTACTACTGCGTTATTCATCAGTGACACCAGAAAGCCACTCTTTATTGTATGTTGACGGCAATAGGAACGAAAGGCGACGACCAGCGTCTAACCGGTAGCATGAGGTTCTCGCGGCGCCTCCGCAGTAAAGTGCGAAAGTTAGTCCTGATTCCCACGTCGTGCGTGTTGCTCGCCGTCCTTGGCCTCACCGCAATCGCCGTTGCGCAAGAACATGTAAATAGCGAGGGAGAGCAACTGCTCGTGTCGCTGATTAATCAGGAACGCGCCAAGGTTGGGGTTCCTCCAGTCAAGTTCGACGAGGCGCTCGCCCGGGCCGCACGCAAGCATTCGCAACTGATGGCACAGGAAGAAACGGTGGTCCATCAACTGCCGGGTGAAGAAGTGTTCTCGCTGCGCCTGAGCGCCGAGAACGTCCGTAGTGACCGTGACGCGGAAAACATCGGAATGGCGGGAAGTCTGGAGGAGATACATTCGCTGTTGATGCAGTCTCCGCCACATCGGGAAAACATCCTCAACCCGCAATATGATTCCGTCGGAATTGGGATTGCCCAAAGCGGCGTTCTCATTTTCGTGACAGAAGACTTTGCCCACGTCCTGCCGCTGTATTCGGAGATAGAAGCCGATGCCGCAGCGCAAGCGTCCATTACCGAATACGCGAAGTCGCAAGGGCTACAACTCCCGGTGCGCAGGCAGCACATTGACTTGACTAATATGGCCTGCGAGATGGCACGGGAGGACAAGATTGACGCTGCTGCGGCACAAGGCTTGCCGGGCGTCAGGAACTCTGTCGCATGGACCGCTAGCGACCTCGGGCACTTGCCCACAGGAGTTAAAAAAGCGCTGGCGTCGCCCATGAGATCGGAATACTCGCTGGGGGTGTGTTTTGCCCCAAGCGTCAGTCACCCTGGTGGGCTCTATTGGTTATTAATGGTTTTTTACTGATATGAAGCCAGCCGCGGCATCCAACGTCGCGTGGCCCTGCTACTGCACCATAGTTACCTCTACGGCCGATCGATTGCCCGCGGGCATGACCGCAACCTGGTTCGGCAGGCTCGACTTGATGTAGTCTTCGGCCGCCTGCATCATGTGCGTCCAGACGTTCTGGGCGCGACCGTTTTCGTTAAGGAACTGGGCAACTTCAGCCTCAGTCATGTGGGTGCCCGTTTCCTGAACGAATTGCCGCAGGTGGGCCATCGTGATTTCTGCGGTTACTTTTTCACGCCAGCACTTCTTTTTGAGTTCAATCATTTCTGCTTCCCGACAGAATGGATTTGTGTGCAACAGCAGAAATAAACTGGAATCGCCGCGCGGCCTATCGTATTGATCACGTACCCGTGTGACGTTGATCACAATTTCCCCGGAAGCAGCGTAAAGGATGTTGCGTAAAGAAAGTCGTGTAAATCGCGGACTCGTGCGACCCGTGCCGCACCGGATGCCTGTGCTACCCTGCCTCCAGCGATGGCCCCCAGCTCCATTGTTTGTGTCGGGACGGCAGGATGGTCTTACAAAGACTGGGAAGGAATCGTGTACCCGGCACAGATTAAGAAGTCGCAGCATCCGGTTGAATACATGGCCCGCTATTTCGACATGCTGGAGATCAACACTTCGTTTTATGGGCACATCAAGCCGGAATGGGGCAAGCTGTGGTGCCGGAAGGCATACCTCGCCAACCCCGGATTCATGTTCACTGCCAAGCTCAACCGGGCGTTCACCCATTCGCCCATCGCGGTGGTCGAGAGCACCTCCTCGGAAACGATCCGTGCAAACACTGAGGATGAGCATCTGGCAAAGGCCGGCCTTGACTCCATTGCGGAAGAAGACATGCTCGGCGCTGTGCTGGTTCAGTTTCCAATCTCGTTCAAGAATACCAATCCGAACCGCGACTATCTGGATGGCTTGCTGGAGAAGTTCAGGCAATATCCCCTGGTGGTTGAAGTGCGTCATAACAGCTGGACCAACGAAGGGACTCTACGCTACTTCGCGCAGAAAGGAGTCGCATTCTGCAACATTGATCAGCCGCTGTTAGGCAAGGCAGTGGTCCCCAGCGACCGCGTCACGTCGCCGGTTGGCTACATCAGGCTGCATGGAAGGAATTACGAGCAGTGGTTTGATAGCGACTCCGGCAGCGATCGCTATAACTACCTCTACACGCAACCCGAACTCGAGAAGTGGAAGGGCCGGATCGACGCCATCGCCGGCAAGGCGCAGAAGACCTTTGTAGTAGCCAACAACCACTTCGAGGGCAAGGCCGCGGTCAACGCATTGCAACTCAAGAGCATACTGACTGGCGCCGCCGTCCGCGTCCCGGATACCCTGCGGAATCGCTATTGGGAATTGGGCGAAATCGCATCGCGAGATGAATAGACTGTTACAGCCTTATCCCACAAAGTGATACATCCGCAACTCGTCACCAGGAGCAAGCCATTGATCCACATTTCCTGCCTTTCGCTTCGGGGTACCCCATGTCGCATGGAACCTTTTCATGGCTCGTCCGTATATATCCGTAGAAGTTGAACCGGTGATGCTGTATGGCAGGCCGGACGCAACCCACAAACGAAGGAGAATCTCATGGACGCGAAATACAACTGGCTGATCGACAACGTTGCGGTCCGCGTCACCCTTAACACGGTGGCGTTTGCGCTCTGGATTGCCACGGCAGTTGCGTTGCTCGAAGTCGCCGCGAAATTATAAAGACGGGACGAGCACGCAAAACAAGACGAGATCTGCATGAGCTAAAACGGCCTCCCCAGAAGAAGCCCCGCTTGCCACACCAGCGAGCGGGGTTTCTTGCGCTCTGACGAAGGGACTCCACCAAGTTGCCCCCGGCTACGCAATTGACAACCGAATCGAAACCGGCGATTCTCCCACATGCTAGGGAGGCATTATGGGCCGGGAGATTCAGTGCATTGTAAGTTCTGGCGGCGAACAATCCGAAGGCAAAGCGCTGTTGGAAACCAACGAAATCATCTTTCGCGGCGATTTCCGTCTGAAGATTCCGTTCGCGTCGTTGCAGTCCGTAGCCGCACGCGGCGGCAAGCTTCACCTGAAGTGGCAGGGCAAGCAAGCTGTATTTGAACTAGGCGATGAAGCGGAAAAATGGGCCCACAGGATCCTCCATCCCAAGAGCACAGCGGACAAGCTGGGGCTCAAACCGGGGCTGAGAATCTTAATCCGGCAAATGCCTGACGATGGATTTCTGCAGGTTGCCCGCAAGACCGCCGCAGCGTTCGCCGAAGGCAAGGCGCTGCGCGATTCCGACATGATTTTCTTTGGCGCCGAAGTGGCGTCAGATCTAGCTGCTGTAAGCAAGGTCGTTCCTTCCCTTGCCAGTAACGGCGCGTTTTGGATCGTCTATCCCAAAGGACGGAAGGAAATCACCGAGTTGCAAGTGTTCAATTCGGGGCGCGACGCCGACTTGGTCGACATTAAAGTTGTGAGCTACTCTGCAACCCACACCGCCCTCAAGTTCGTCCGCCCGAAAACTAAACGATAGCGACTTGAGATGGGTCCGACGAATTCGAAGAAACAACACGCCCATCGCGTGCGAGGACACGATGGGCGCAGCGTTCTCCTGTATCTAGCGCTTGGCTAGGCTTTCTTGGTGCGAACGTCGATTTCGCGCAACCGGGCAGCCTTACCACGCAGTGCGCGCAGGTAGTACAGTTTGGCGCGACGCACGCGGGCCGAGCGGATGACCTCAATCTTTTCGATCACCTTCGAATTCAGCGGGAAGATGCGTTCGACGCCCTGGCCAAAGCTCATCTTGCGCACAATGAAGCTGGGCTGTGTTCCCTTGCTTTTGGCGATAACCAGCCCTTCAAAGATCTGCACGCGTTCCTTGTCACCTTCCTTGATCTTTACGTGCACCCGCACGGTGTCGCCAGCTTTGAATTCGGGAAGATCGGTGCGCCGTGTTTTGGCAATCAATCGGTCAATAATCGGTGAATTCGACATTTCCTTTTCCTTCTTTGTCGCACGCCTCACGGCGGCCTGAATCTTAAATCGCGGCCAGAACCGCGCCGCTATTTACTGTGTTCGCGAGCGTAGTCGCCCGCGCCCATAAAATGTAGAGAAACATACGGCTCACTGCCTACCACCCAGCTGTCGTGTCCCGGCGGAATGTAGAACACGTCGCCGGCATGCATCTCAATCAGTTTGCCATCGTCCATGGCTGCGGTGGCGCTGCCCGATACCACCATTCCGACATGCTCCACGTTACAACTCGAAACGCCCATCGCCTTGCCCACATGCTCGGACCATTTCCAGCCCGCCTCGTAAGTAGCCCGGCCGATGGTCATGCCGCCAATCTGAACGACTTCGAACTTACCCTTCTCAAATACCCGAGTCTCGTCCGGACTTTCGAACCGCTTAAGGATCACGTCCATCATCTTGTACTAAAAAGCTGGGTGCCCCATCCTTTCCCTTCCCCCGGGAGAGGGTGGGATCAACTACTCCCGATTCCCAATTTCTTCCAAAATCTTACGGTCTTCCCTGCTCAACTCCGCGGCCCGCAATAAGTCAGGCCGGTTTACCAGCGTCTTTTCCAGTGCCCGGCGACGCCGCCAGCGCCGTATTTCATCGTGGTTCCCGTTTAAGAGCACCTCGGGAACCGGGAGCCCACGGAACTCTGCCGGACGCGTGTAGTGCGGATAATCGAGCAATCCGCCCGACCCACAGGTTGAAGACGGCGGCTCACTCTGTGCCGGGTACCCCACATTCGCCTCCCGTTGGCCAATGTGGGAAGGATCGGCCTGAGTCGTAAACGACTCCTGCTGCGCCGACGCCGCATTCCCCAGAGCGCCAGGAACCAGCCGCGCCACCGTATCCACAATGATCGCCGCACCCAGTTCGCCGCCGCTCAGCACGAAGTCGCCGACCGAGATTTCGCGGTCCGCAAGGTACTCGCTCACCCGTTCATCTACTCCCTCGTAGCGCCCACAGATCAGCACGATGCGCTCGCGATTCACCAATTCCTGCGCTACTGCCTGGGTGAACAACCGGCCCTGTGGCGACAACAACACAACCGTCTCGCGCGCATCGCTGCGCAATCGCTCTTCGCGCGCCGGAACCGCAATCGCCTCGAGGCACTCGAAGATTGGCTCGGGCTTCAGAACCATCCCCTCGCCACCGCCGAACGGCCTATCGTCCACCGTGCGATGACGATCGTGCGTGAACGCCCGCAGGTCGTGGATATCAATTTCAATGAGCTTGGCCTCGCGCGCCCTGCGCACAATGCCATAATCCAGCGGCCCACGAAAGAAGTCCGGAAAAATCGTCAGTATCTCGAAGGTCATTCGGGCCTCCCCGTCGCGCCTGAGCGCACGGGGATTACCTCCAACTTCGCGTCATCCTGAGCGAGGTCGCCGCGGCGACCGAGTCGAAGAACCTGCTGTTCTTCGACCTTGGGCGGTCACTTCCTCTTCCGCTCGCCTGCCGTTCGCGCTTCGTCCGCTTCCAGCTTCTGCCGCTGCTTCTCTTCCACACTCAGCGGAGACTGCAACTCCAGCAATCCTTGTGGCAACTCCATCTCAATCCGCCGCCGTTGCAAGTCAGTCAGCTTCAGAAAAGCTTCGGCATACGGAACCAGAAATTCCTGTTCCCGGCTGCCGCTAGTTCCCTTCACCACCAGTAGCGGCGCCTCTCCGGCTCCAAACTGCACACTGGCCACGTAACCGATGGAAACCAACTCGCCAGCCTCTTGCACTAGCACTTCACAGCCGACCAGATCGCTGACATAGGCTGTGCCTGCCTCCAACTCCGCCCGCTGCTCCTGCGGAATCTGCAGCTCCATCCCGGCAAGTTGCTCGGCATCGCTGATGCTGTCGACGCCGGCAAACTTCAGCACCACACGTCCCTTGTGGAACCAGTGTTCCTCAAGCTGCAACTCGCGACGGCTGCCGTCCGCTGCCAGCGCCGTTAGATCGCGGCGCTCGGCAAAACGCTCAGGAAAACTGGTGTGCAGCTCGGCAGAAACTTCGCCGCGCCGGCCTTGCGGCCCTATCACGCGAGCGATCGTAATGAACGCGGCAGCTATTCCACGATCTCCAACTGGTAGCGTTTGCGCGTTTTCAGAGCGGCGGCGCCCAGGATCGTCCGCAGGCTCTTCGCCATGCGTCCCTGGCGCCCGATAACCTTGCCGAGATCGCTCTCCGCCACCACCAGTTCCAGCACAACGTGGTCGCCTTCGTCGAAGGCTTCCACCTCGACTTCTTCCGGAGCATCAACCAGCGCCTTGGCCACATGTGTCATCAATGCCGGAATATCGGGAACATTCGCCATTGCTGAGGACTCCTTCGTTACGCTGCCGTCGGAGCCGGTTCGGTCGGAGCCGACGCCGCAGCCGGAGCCTTATCCACCAGCTTCTTGACACGGTCCGACATCTGGGCGCCCTTGCTTGTCCAGTAGTCAATGCGCTCGCGCTTCAGTTCAACGCTGGCAGGATTGGTGCGCGGGTTGTACGTGCCCACCACTTCCACCGAGCGGCCATCGCGGGCGCGGTCTTTCTCGATGACAACAATACGGTAATACGGTTGCTTGCGCGCACCACGGCGCGAGAGACGGATCATTAACACAAAAAGTGGTTCCTTTCCTGCAATTCTGGGTTCCGTCCGCGGCAGTTGCGTCTAAGACATTGCTTACAATGGACTTAGGCTCAGCGTGCCAGCGGCGGCACAGCTTTTCCCTCAGGCGAGATGGGTATGCCAGCGATTCCGAAGTTTCGCCCCACACCCCAAACAAGCGCCAGTCGGCCCTTGTTGGACCCCCGCTGCTGGAGGCAAACGTTAATTATCGCGTAGCTTGGAAGGTTTGGCAAGGTTTGCCTATGTTCCAAAGGTTAGCGAAGGATCATTGCAGCTCTCAACATCGCGTAGAATCATCGCCATGCCTACGGGCCAGGAAGCAACTTCGCTCGCCGTGCTCAAACGGGTTCCTATTTTCTCCGGCTTGTCGGAGCAGGAGTTTGCCTTCCTGACCTCGCGCGTTGTGCAACGCAAATACGGCGCTGGCGAACAGATCTTTGGTGAAGGCGATCCGTGCTCCGGGCTCTATGTCGTACAGTCGGGAAACGTGCGCATCTTCAAGAGCTCTGCTGGTGGACGGGAACAGGTGCTATCCATCGAGGGTCCGAGCAGCTCAATCGCCGAGTTGCCTGTCTTCGACGGCGGAAACTATCCTGCTTCCGCACAGGCAGTCACCGATACGACGCTCCTGTTCTTCAGCCGCCAGGATTTCCAGGCTCTCTGCCTTCAGCATCCCCAAGTTGCGCTCAAAGTGTTACGGGTGGTTGGCGGACGCCTCCGAAGGCTGGTCGGCATCATTGAGGAGCTTTCATTTACCACTGTCCGCCACCGGCTCATCGCGTTGTTGGTCAGGTTGAGCAAGGCGGACGGCGCGCAGAACGAAGATGCCATTACGCTTACCCTGCCAGTGAATAACAGCGAACTGGCGGCGCAGATTGGAACGGTACGCGAATTGGTATCGCGCAACCTCAGCCGATTGCAGGCCGAAGGACTGATCCAGTTGGACAACCGCTCGCTGCAGATTCCATCGCTGAAGCGCCTTAAGGACGAATTGCAGTCGTCCGGCGGCTAGGCAAAAGGCCCCCTCTCAGCCCTGCCGGATTTCGTCCCCGTCCCACAATTTCATGCAAAGCCGTGACAGAAGTCATAGTTGCCAGAGAGTATGGCAACTAGTCTGACTGCAAAGCCGGAATAACCGCAACACTCCGGCGCTCGCAGGAGGAAACCCAATGACACTGACATCGGCCAAAACCGTGGGCGAGATTGCCACCGAAATGCCCAGCGCTACCCGCGAATTCGAAAAACTCGGCATCGATTACTGTTGCGGCGGAAGCCGCACACTGGACCAGGCTTGCGCGCAAGCTAACGTCCCGGTTGACGAGGCCCTGGCACGTTTGGAGAAAAGCTTGGCTTCTACTCCGACCGTCGACGGCAAAGACTGGCAAAACCAATTGCTGGCCGACTTGATCACTCATATCACTAGCACCCATCACGTCTTTGTGCGCGAGGAATGCCCACGCATCCAGGCGCTCGCGGCCAAGGTCGTTGGAGTCCATGGCAAGAATCATCCGGAACTCCTCCAGGTACAACAGGTTTTCTCGGCGCTCGCCGAGGAGCTGAGCGTTCACCTGATGAAGGAAGAGCTGGTCCTCTTCCCCTACGTAGTGCGCATGGAAGAGAGTACACTGGCCGGCGAGACCGCTCCCCCCGCGATGTTCGGAACGGTCGCGAATCCGGTGCGGATGATGGTGCAGGAGCACGATAGCGCAGGTGATGCGCTGCGTTCCCTGCGGGCTACTACCAACGATTACAAAGCTCCGGAAGACGCGTGTATTAGCTATCGCACGTTGTACCAGGCGCTGCAGGACTTTGAATCCGACCTGCATCAGCACATTCATCTGGAAAATAACATCCTCTTCCCTCGCGCCGTCGCCATGGAAGGCAAGTAAGCATTCTCATTGGAGGCAAGGATCTTCATGCAATACAAGAAGCTATGGATCGCCCTCGGACTAGTCATGTTGATCTCGTTCACGGTGCTGGGGGTTGTTGGCTACAAAGGGATTACCAACGGACCACCTACGCCCGGTAGAGTCGTCACCGCCGATGGCCGTTTGCTATTCACCGGCGAGACTATCCGCAACGGTCAAAATGTCTGGCAGTCCACGGGTGGCCAGGAGATCGGCACCATCTGGGGCCATGGCGCGTATGTCGCTCCCGACTGGAGCGCCGATTACCTGCACCGGCAGTCCGTAATCGTTCTCGATCGTTGGGCCCGGCAGCAAGGAGCTGCCAGCTACAATGCGCTCCCCGCAGAACAGCGCGCAGCTTTGCAGGGCCGGCTTACCGAAGTCACTCGCCGTAATACCTATGACCAGGCCACGGACACAATCGTGCTCGACGACGATCGCGCCGCCGCATTCGACGAACTGGCGGCGTACTATGCAGATGTCTACGGCAACGGGCGCAACGCTTATGCCATTCCGCCTGGCGCTTTGACCGACCCCACTCGGCAACACGAAATGGCTGCGTTCTTCTGGTGGACAGCTTGGGCAGCAAGCACCAACCGCATTGGCCAGGATGTCACCTACACGCAAAACTGGCCACACGAAGAACTCATTGGCAACCGGCCAACCGGAAGCACGGTCGTTTGGAGCGTTCTAAGTTTCGTTCTCTTGTTGGCAGCAGTCGGAGGCATGGTGTGGTACTTTGCATCGCAGGACCACACCCCTTCCAGCGGCGTCGTTCCTCGTAAAGATCCGCTGCTGGGATTGCATCCCACGCCTTCGCAGAAAGCCACGGTCAAGTACTTCTTCGTGGTGGCGGCGCTGTGGGTTGTACAGGTGGCGTTGGGCGCAGTCGTAGCCCACTACGGTGTCGAAGGCAACGGCTTCTACGGCATTCCTTTGGCCAAGTGGCTACCGTATTCCATAGCGCGAACCTGGCACTTACAGATCGGCATCTTCTGGATTGCGACCTCCTGGCTCGCCACCGGCCTCTACATCGTACCGGCGGTGAGCGGCTCCGAGCCCAAGGGCCAACGCCTGGGAGTGAACCTGCTCTTCGTCGCCGTAGTCGCCGTCGTCGTGGGATCACTTGCCGGCGAGTGGCTTGGCATCCAGCAGAAGCTCGGCAATCTGTGGTTCTGGCTTGGCGCTCAGGGCTATGAGTACGTCGACTTGGGCCGGCTTTGGCAAATCTTGCTGTTCGTCGGACTCACGTTCTGGCTATGGCTCATGTGGCGCGGCATTAAACCCGCGCTGGCTCGCCGCGACGAAAACCATTCGCTGCTGATGCTGTTCCTCATCTCGAGCATCGCCATCCCACTTTTCTACGCCGCTGGACTCATGTACGGGCAACGCAGCCCGCTGATCAGCGCGGAATACTGGCGCTGGTGGGTGGTTCACCTCTGGGTCGAAGGCTTCTTTGAAGTATTCGCGACCGTGGTCATCGCATTCCTGCTCACCCGGCTGAAGTTGTTGTCGGTCTCCACGGCCACCCGCTCTGTCCTGTTCTCAACTGTGATTTACCTCTCTGGGGGAATCATCGGGACCTTCCATCACCTCTACTTCACCGGAATGCCCAATTCCGTGCTGGCCCTGGGAGCTGTGTTCAGTGCATTGGAAGTTGTGCCGCTGGTTCTGATTGGCTTCGAAGCCTGGGAAAACATTCGGCTCTCGCGTGGCACCGCCGATAGTCCCTGGATCAGCGCGTACAAATGGCCGATCTACTTCTTCGTCGCCGTGGCGTTCTGGAACTTTGTCGGCGCCGGCCTTTTCGGCTTCATGATCAATCCACCGATCGCTCTCTACTACGTGCAAGGATTGAACCTCACTCCCGTGCACGGACACACCGCGCTGTTCGGGGTGTATGGAATGCTGGGTCTGGGATTGATGCTGTTCTGTCTGCGGGCGCTGCGGCCCGGTCTGATGTGGAAGGACCGCCCGCTGAAGATCGCCTTTTGGTCGATCAACATCGGTTTGGCCGCCATGGTCTTACTGAGTCTGCTTCCCATCGGACTGCTGCAAGCTTGGGCTTCCGTTGAGTATGGCACGTGGTACGCACGCTCATCTGAGTTCATGCAAACACCAATGCTGACAAAACTGCGTTGGATGCGGATGTTCGGCGACACGCTGTTCGCCTTCGGCGCCATTGTGCTCGGCTGGTTTGTCCTCGGACTGGTCACGGGACATTCCTTTGACCAAACGGCCACGGTCGATGAGGGAGAATACTCACCGCGCTCGTTGGAAACTGTAGGCTCCCGCGATTAGAGCGGTTTCGAATCAGTGTGCCCTTCTAGGGCCTGGGGGAGCGGCGCTCTTGCCCCGCTCCCTTTTTGGGTGGAAGCACCGGGCTTCAGAGGCTGTTACGAAACTCGATTTTCCCGAAACATTGGTGATGATAAATGGTCAATGATTGATACTGGAACGCTCTGGTCGGGCTTTATCCCTGAGCGACATCCCTTCCCCCAGCTTGGGAGACATTCGACTTGTCCTCACGAGGTCGCCTTGCGACCGAGGGATCTGCTCTCCTCGCCCCGGCGAACCCTGTGTGACGTGTAAGGCACGACTCCGGCCGTGCCGCAACGTGTCAAGCAAAGGACATGGACTTTGGCCCCTGCGGCTCTGCCGTGACTGACTTCTTCCTTTCCTCCTCACGTTTTCGGCGCCGGCGTGCAGGAACACTTCTTATAACTCTCCACCGTGAGTGACTCGACGGCACAATACAGTCCACGAACAATGCTCTTCTCCCCCTGCTCGGCCGGTCCCGACACTGCATACAGCTTCAGCCAGCCAGCGCGTGCCGGCTCGTTCTCGACGACTTGCGTATAGACGTTGCCTAAACTTGCCGCATCCAGCTCGCGGACTTTCCACTTGCGCGTAAAGGTGTATTCCCTCTTCCATCGTCCCTTCGATCTGCTGCTGGCGGCCTTCAAGTTCGTCAGGTAGTACGTCGATTGGTCCTTCACCGTCCCGTTGCGCGAGTAGCTCACAACTCGAAAGCCCGGGTTCTGGTTGTAGACGGGGGATATCGCGGGATCGATCAGGACAAATTCCCGTCCTGGGCCGGCCGGTCCAATCAAACGAAAGTCGTCGGAGTGCGTGTGACCGGCGAAGCTGGCGATGACCGTGGAGTGATACTTCGCCAGCAATGCGTCGAATTGCTCCGTCCATTGCGGAACCCACATCGGAACAATCGCTTGGCTACAAGTTTCGGAGCTGGCCGGCACAGCCGCCGGATTCTGGGAGTCGCCACTTGCCGACGACGCGTAGCCGTCGATGCCCGGCGGAATATGAAACATGAGCCAGACTTTTTGCTCTGCCTGGGCCGCCGCCTCGAGGTTGCGCTCCAACCATGCCATCAGGTCGGCAGCGGCGGTTGAGGGCACTTGCGCGCAGCCATGGCTGAAACTCAGGGCGCTATATTTCTGCGAAAAGAAGATGCTGTTGAAGGAGATAATCCGCACGTCCGGCTCCGTCGGATGTGGCACATTGAAGCTACCCAACGCTTTCCAGTCGCTCGTAAACTCTTCGTCCCCGCCCGCCAATTCACGCGCCACCGAAGCTGTGTCGTTAAGAAACGTGCCTCCCGCCTGGACCGAGTAGTTTCCGCAATCGTTGTCGTTGTTCCCCGGCGTAAGCAAAATCCGCACACCCGGAAACTTGCTCTGCAGCTCGATCGCTAGAAACTTAACCGTCTTGTTCACAAACGAACGGTAATGGTCGAGGTCGGTATCGTGCGTAACGCTCTGATAGGTCTTGGGAAAATTGTGCGCCAGCAGGTCTCCTGTGACCATGACCAGCGTGGGATGAGGCAAGGTCACGGGAAACTGTTTCAGGGCCGACTTGAGCAGCCACCAATTCGTGTCCGAGCCATATTGACTGAACGCGGCGGGCGACGTTCGATCCAGAATCGGTTCCCACTTTGCCGGATCGGCGGCCGCAAGTTCGCTTACCAGCGTGGCGTCCGCCATAGGATTGAAATGGAGGTCAGAGATCAGTAGAAACTTGGATTCTGTCGGGTGATCGGCTGCCTCCGCGATCGCGCCACTGCTCAGCAGGGCAAAGAGCAAGATCAAGAGGACGACACAGACGGACCTTTGCACCTGCACTACCAGTCCCGTGCTCTCTGCACGGCTCGCATCCATTCGGCGCATTCCTCTCCCCCGATCAAGTGCGCTGATTATAGCCAACCCTCGCGCGACGTTCCCCCGCTGGTACCTGCCCTTTCGTAACTTGCGCAGTCGCCCATGCCGGCCTACTCTGCCAAGACGAGAACCGTATGTCCGAATGCTTCCGGAGCATCCCGTCACGTCTTCGCCTGAGTCGGTTCTTTGAAAATCTGTTGCGGCCCTTGATCTCGGTTCTGCCCGAATTACTCCACGCAGGCCGATTGACAGGCGAAAAACTGGTTATTAACCCCTTTGCCGACACGATTCTGCCCGTAACTTATTGATGGGACGTAATTTTGTGCGAAAATCCCCGCCAAGCCTATGAAACTAAGGAATTTCAACCATGAATTTTCGACGATGAAGTGTTACTCGGAATCGGTCATCTCAGATCCTGGTTCTCGATATTGCGGTACTCTGGTTTCCGCCCATGTTTCGGCTCCTCTGCATCACTGCCCATCCTGACGACGAGGCTGGCGCCTTTGGCGGAACTCTGGCGTTCTATGCGGATCGTGGAGTTGAAGTCTCAGTGGTTTGCCTGACGGCTGGAACCGCCGCCAAGAACCGAGGCGCAGCACGAACCGATGTTGAACTGGCAGACCTCCGCATCGCCGAACTAGTGCAGTCATGCAACTTACTCGGAGTCAGCTCCGGCACAGTGCTGAGCTACCCAGACAGCCAACTCGACCGCGCCAGTTTCTACAATGCTGTTGGGGAGCTCGTGGCAGCGATTCGCAAAGGGCGTCCTCATGTTGTCCTGACCTTTGGCACGGATGGTGGGCTGACCGGCCATCCCGATCACGCCATGGCCGGAGCTTTCGCCACGCAAGCGTTTCAGTGGGCAGGTCGGCCTGATCGCTACCCAGAGCAACTTTCTAATCGCGACCTGCAACCGCATCGCGCCCAAAAGCTCTACTACTGCGCCGCCGATTTCGTCCTGGCGGACCGTATGCCGATCGCACCGGTCACCGTCACGGCTCGCGTTGAAGTGGGCGTCGATCGTTTCGAGAAGAAAATCCAGGCCTTCATGAAACACCAGACGCAATCGCCACTTTTCGAGCGGTTGCGCAAGAATCTTGGCGCAAGGCCCACGCAGGAGATGTTCCACCTGGCAGCCACACGCGAGCCCCGCGATGCCGGCTTCGAGACTGACCTGTTCGCGGGGGTCATCGACGATTAGATTAGTCCGCGAGGGATCCGCTTTCGCGGCTTCATCGACAGCCTGCTACAGATTGAACTCTTCCTGGTAGTCCTTCCAGATGCCACCCTGATAGATCGGCCGGGTCGGAACGTCGTTGGCGTGCTTGGCGGTCTTCACCCACAGCCAGGCTTGCTGAATTTCCGAGGGATGGAAGTAGTGCGTTTCGGCGGCAAACAGCACAGTGCCCCCAATAAAGGTCGAGACTACCTCCTCCCATGGCTTGGCGCCCACCAGCGCGACCCGGGCGATGTGGTCGGAATATTTGTGCAGGAAGCGTAACTCCTCCCAACGCGCAGCCAGGTCGACACTGTCCATCTCGGAGACATCGGCCAGTATCCCAAGCGGCCGCTTCTTGCGCTCTGCAATCGCGAATGAAAGTTGCGGCTCAAATGCCTTGACATCTTCTTCGGTGACCTTGCCGGTGATCTTGAATCCAAACGCCCAGCCACCACTCTCTTTCAGTCTCTCAATCATCGAACCTTCCCTATAGGTAAACGCTCGTTAGCAGGATAAACCAGAACTCATGAAGCATCGACTACGAGCTTGCGCCCCGGGAAGAATGGGTTACGATAGAACGCCACGTTGGTAGGAGATTGCTTCTCGTGAGACAGCCCGCGGCGGCGAGGCTACCCGTCGCAACCTTGTCCATTCTGTTGGTCACCGCAGTCCTCACAGGACTTCAGTTCGCCTTTCCACAGATTCTCCCTGCGCTCATGCGAACCCCGACTGCTGTTACCCGTCACCAATGGTGGCGCTTTATCACGCCCCTTTTCATTCATGCTGACGGTTGGAAGCAAATCGCATTCAACTTTCCAGCAGTCCTCATCGTCGGGGCCCTGGCAGAGCACATTTTTGGAGGCAGGCGGATGCTACTCATCTATGTGGTTTCTGGATTTGTGGGCGAGGTCGCTGGTCTGGCCTGGAAGCCATACGGTGCAGGCGCCTCCGTTGCCGGCGCCGGGCTCCTGGGAGCGCTCGCCTTGTGGCTGGCCGCAAAGAACAGGACAACCCCGGCGTTATTTGGAGCGCTTGTTATCTTGGGCGGGGCGGTAGTCCTTACCATTCTGAAAGACCTTCATGGCCCACCGATATTGGCGGGCGCCGCTCTGGCAGGCCTGATGTTCAGGCCAGCGCCAGCCGCCGAGCCCGCATAACCGACTGGTATCATCGGGCTATGGAGAAGGCGGCAAGGCGGGGGCGCTTCATCACCTTCGAAGGACTCGACGGCTGCGGCAAGACCACCCAACTGGAGAAGTTGGCGACAGTGCTGCGTGGCGAGGGCATCGACGTGCTCACCACCCGCGAGCCGGGTGGCACCGAGATTGGTGAACGCATTCGCTCCGTGCTGCTGGACTCACGGACCGCCGGCCTCGATCCTTGGACGGAACTGGCGCTGATGTTCGCCTCGCGGGCCCAGCAGTTGGCCCAAGTGATCCGTCCTGCACTCGGCGAGGGGCGCTGGGTCCTGTGTGACAGGTTTACAGACTCAACCGAGGCCTACCAGGGTGGCGGGCGGCAGCTTGGCAGCGCCGCGGTACTCGAGTTGCATCGTATTTTGTGTCAGGACTTGTGGCCCGACCTTACGATTCTGATGAATTCCGACGTCGATCACAGTGTGAAACGCGCGCGCCGGCGCAATGCAGCGGCGGCGAACGGCTCCAATCCAGATGAAAACCGTTTTGAGCGCGAAAGCTATTCGTTCTTCACCCGAGTGAAGGACGCTTTTCTCGCCATTGCAAAGCGCGAACCCCAGCGCGTGGCCATGGTCGACGCCAGGCGTCCGGCTGAAGTGGTCCATCCGGAAATCGTCAACATTGTGCGAGAGCGGTTGCAACTCAACTACCAACCCAGCCGCCTACAATCCCAAGCTGGGAGCGCTTTGTAGGCCTACCATGTCGTTTGCGGATTTCCATGGAAACCCCGAAACCGTACGTATCGCCCGCGAGATGCTGGGCCGTGGACATTTCCCCCATGCCGTGATTCTGTCGGGACCGCTGGGCTCGGGCAAATTCACCCTGGCGCAGATGCTGGCCAAAGCGATGAATTGCCTTCAACCCCCGACGAGTGACGGGTTGCCCGACTTCTGCGGGGTGTGCGCCAACTGCACTCGCATTGCGCAAGCCGATGCGCTTGAGGAGCGCTTTGCCGAAGCGGTTGAAACCCGCGACAATCTGCGTGATTCGGACAAGCGAGAGACCCGCATCCTGGTGCAGACGCACCCGGACGTAACCATCATTCCGCCCGATCCTCCGCAAATGCTGGTGAAGGTTGACCAGGTACGGCACATCATCCGCGAGATCTACTATCGGCCGTCCGAAGGCAGGCACCGCGTCTACATCTTCAGCGAAGCCGACTTCATGAAAGAGGCCGCAAATTCGCTGCTGAAGATTCTCGAGGAACCTCCCGACTTTGCGACGATATTCCTGCTGACGGACAATCCGTCGGCGTTACTGCCCACCATTCGCTCGCGCTGCATGCAACTGCGCTTGTCGCCACTGGCACGTGAGGACGTCGAGAACTACCTGGCAGAGGTTAGGCCGGAACTCAAGGCAACGGACCGCGGGCTGGTAGCCCGTCTCTGCGGCGGCGGACTGGGACGCGCTCGAGGCTTCGATCTGGCGCATTATCTCGTAGCCCGGCAGGACGCGCTGGCGCTCCTCGGCCCCGCGCTTAGGGGGAAGGACCACAGTGACTTGTTTCGCGTGACCGACTCCTACCGCTCGGGCGCAGAGGGGAAAATCAAGACCGATCAGGCGATCCGCACTCTGTACGCACTGCTCGAAGACGTTCTGTTCCTCAAATCAGGAACTCCGGAATTCGTGCGCAATATCGACATTGAACTCCAGCTGAACAAACTAGCAGAGCAGGTGGATTTTCGGTGGATCGTGGACGCGACCAACCGTTTGAGCGAATTGGAAACCGGAATGCGCCGGAATCTGCTCCGGACACTCTCACTCGATGCCTTTGCAACGTCTTTGGAACGATAGCGGGATACGGCACTAAAGTTTTGTGACGTGACTCATTGTGTTGGCGGTTTGGCTGTGTTAGGGTATCGCCAAGTTCACACTCCAAGACATCCTGGTGAAATCCCATCCAGAGTCTCGCCGTCCGTAATCCACTGCTCACGGATGGCGCTTTAGCCGGCTAGGCTGGTGTGTAAGCCGTAGGAGTAAACCACCATGAAAGATTCCATGGACTCCACCGTCGTGGGTCGCAGTTCCGACTCCGAGGTGTTTGCCAGTCGCAAGCTGATTCGTCCCGCACTGAATCGCAACGACCACCCACGGCCCGAGAACGGCGACCGCCGCGAGCGGATCGACCGCACCGAACGCCCTGCGAATGGCAAGAAGGTCGCGCCCCCCGAGCAGACTCATGCGGAGAATTTCTACTATCAGAAGCAAATGCAGACCAAGACACCCATGGTCCTGGTACTGCAGGACGACGAAGAAGTTCACGGTGTGATCGAGTGGTATGACAAGTATTGCCTTAAGGTGAACCGGAGTGGCGAGCCCAATCTGCTGATTTACAAACCCAGTATCAAGTACATGTACAAGGAAAGCGAATCCGACGGCAGGAAGTAACCTGTCGAGTGTCGCAGGCCGCGACCGCTCTTTTGCAGACGCTATGTTTGTATCTGATCGATTGCAAAGGCTTATAACTTCGGCAGCACAATACCCGATTGGCCCTGATATTTCCCCTTCTTGTCCTTGTAGCTCACTTCGCAAGGCTCGTTGCCATGGAAAAACAGGATCTGGCACAGCCCTTCATTCGCGTAAATGCGCGCGGGGAGCGGAGTAGTGTTGGAAATCTCCAAAGTGACAAAGCCCTCCCACTCAGGCTCGAAAGGCGTCACGTTTACGATGATGCCGCAGCGTGCATAAGTCGATTTGCCTACACAGATGGTCAGGATGTCGCGTGGAATCTTGAAATATTCCACCGAGCGCGCTAAGGCGAACGAGTTGGGAGGCACGATGCAAACGTCGGATTCCACGCTGACAAAGGAGCGCTCATCGAATTTCTTGGGGTCCACGATGGTGCTGTTCACATTGGTGAAGATCTTGAATTCGTCGGCGACTCGCAAATCGTACCCGTAGCTCGAAAGACCGTAGGAGATCACTCCGTCACGGACCTGTTTCTCCGAGAAGGGGTTGATCATATCGTGCTCGATGGCCATCTTTCTGATCCAACGGTCACTCTGGATGGACATGGGACTCCTTAATGCGGCGGCGTAGCCGGACTCGTTCGTGGAACCTGGGAACGGTGAGGTCATCTTACGGAATGCCGGCCACGGTTGACAATGGCGGCAGGCCTCAACTGTCGCCGGCGCTTATTTCTAACTCGCACGCAAACTAAGACTTACCGGAAACGCCTAAGGTCGGGTAGAATCGCTCCAGCGCTCGGGTTGAGCGGTTCCCGGGGAAAGCACATTGCGGAGCCACTTGTGATTAAACTGGACCTGATCAACGAAGTTGTCACCAAGACCGGCGTCACCAAAACCAAGGCCGAGATGGCGGTCGAAACCGTCTTTGAGAGCATGAAGAACGCGCTCGCCAAGGGCGACCGCATCGAATTGCGGGGCTTTGGTGTGTTCACCGTCCGTCCGCGAAAGACCGGAATTGGGCGCAACCCCCGCACCGGCGCGGAAGTCAACATTCCTCCCGGAAAGGCGGTCCGCTTCAAGCCCGGCAAAGAGCTGCAATCGATTGAGTAGGAGTGGCGCCAGTGTCTCGGCCCAATCCGCCGCCGAAGGGTTTCCTTGTGTTCGGGCGGGCCATTGAGAGCAACCTAATCACTCGTAACGGGTGCAACACTGAATCGATCTAAGTAGAAGATGTCAGAGCCATCGCAGCCCATTGCCTATACATTCGAGGTTCCTTCCCGCCCCGAAGCGTTCGTAATCACCCACCGCCAGAAACGCCCCTACTGGCTGCATTTGTTGCTTTTGTTACTGACGATGCTGACCACGCTCATCGTGGGCGCACAGCTTAATGCAAATTTTCTGCGAGGGTTACCCGCGTTCACCGTGGGCGATGAGCTGATGCCGTTATTTCACCCCAAATGGATTTGGCAACAACCCAGCAGGATATTGATGGGAGTTCCCTTCTCCGTAGCGCTGATGGCAATTCTGCTGGCGCATGAGTTTGGTCACTTTCTGCTTTGCGAGAAATATGGCGTCAACGCTACGCTTCCATTTTTCATTCCAGCTCCGACGCTGATTGGAACCATGGGCGCCTTCATCCGCATCAAGTCGCCGATCCGTTCCCGGAGGGCGTTATTTGATATTGGCGTGGCCGGACCGATTGCGGGCTTCGTTGTCGCTGTGCCCCTGTTGTTTCTTGGGTTGTGGCTATCAACACCTCTGGCCCCAGTCACTGGAGTCGAGAGCCTGGGGATTGGCTTCCCAGCCGTCTTCCATCTCGCGCACTGGATTCTGTCACCAACAGCGAACGCCGTTCCCTTGAGTCGCTTGGCGCTGCATCCCATCGCTGTCGCCGCCTGGGTCGGAATGTTCGCCACTGCCTTGAACCTGCTTCCCGGTGGCCAGCTCGATGGCGGACACATCATCTACGCGTTTGCGCCTCGGTCCCATAAGTGGGTCAGCCGCGTCTCGGTCGGGGTTCTTGTTCTTCTCTCGAGCTTCTGGATCGGATGGCTGGTGTGGGCTGCCATTCTGGGCGTTACTGGTTGGCGCCACCCACCGGTACCGCCGTGGCCGGGGCTGGACAGCACGCGACGGAAGATGTCGCTCGTACCCTTGATACTGCTCGCGCTAACGATTGTTCCAGCGCCCATTCTTGGCCAGGGCTGGTTCAGTTAAACAACAAGACGCGACCGCAGTCGTGCCTCCTTAAGCACCGATATTCGAAGCGCCACTGCCGAAGCGCCACTGCTATTGATGCGGTCGCGCGTTCTGCCGCGAGTCGTTGCAACAGTCCTACTAGCTCGCTTTCCGCATCACAATTTCTTCATCGCGAATAAAGAACTGCGCCGAGCACTTATCCGAGCCACAAATCACCGGCACCAATCCGGCGATCTGTTTGCGAGTGACCAGGCCTAACTGACCACAGTTCGGGCAGGAGAGGACAGCCCAATAGGGATCGTCCTTGTCACCGACGTCGCCCGCATTCTCCAGCACGAAAATGGTTCCAGGCTCCATCTGTTCGGGGATCCATTCGCTCAAGATGCTCAGTTCTCCGATCACGTGCCCTCCTTAGCCGGGTGGCCCGGCGTTGCATCGCTTCATGAAGCCTTGCGCCGCTGTTGCATCGGATGACGGATAGTGGCGCTCCGTTTTTTCGAGCCGCTAACTTCCGACTCAATTCGCTGCAGGGTGTCGCTCAGACACACCGTCAGCATCGGCTGGCGCGCGTTCTTCAGCAGATCAACCACGCCGCGCGCCGAGTCTTCCAGGAAAATGTGCCGTCCGTCGGTTAACAGGTGATACTCGGACGCGGCCCGCACCGTTTCCACCAGTCGCTTGCCGAGTTCCTTTTGCAGAAAGCGGATGATTCTACGGACCTTTTGTAACGAGAATCCGCGCTGGCGCAGCTCGCAGATGACGGCCACTTCGGCCAAATCATCGAGAGTGTAGACACGGTTGTGGCCTTCGCGCGCGGGAACCACGATGCCGCGCTCGTCCCACCACTGCAACTGACGTGGGCTGATGCCCGTCAGTTCTACGACCGAACGCGATGTGAAAGTCGTTTGCACTGTGAAGATTCCCGAAACATAATCATCGGGAAATGTTTGAAACATCATAGTGCAAGTGTGTGCTGCGTCAACAACAATTGTTGACAAAAGAAGTACTCCCGTTACTCACATGAGCACCCCCGCAGATTGCCGCTAATTTTGCAGCGGTGTTAAACTCATCGAGTCTGCAGGCCTTAGCGGGAGTAACTCAGTGGTAGAGTCACAGCTTCCCAAGCTGTTGGTCGCGGGTTCGATTCCCGTCTCCCGCTCCAATTCCTCGTTACCGAAATCTCCGATTTATCGATAAAAGCTTTTGCCATGATTTTCACGCCCGAAGATCAGCAGCAACGCCAGCCCAGTCATTACTATCAACTCAAACGATGTCAGCGCCCAGGGATAGCCGAGGCGGTCACGCAGCGCGAACTCAATCGTCGGCGTTGAAGCCGCCAGTAGGATTCCGATCTGATAGGTGAACCCCGGCAAGAGCCCGCGCACCGCGTCGGGTGACAATTCGTTGAGGTGCACGGGGATAATGCCCCACGCGCCCTGCACTCCCATCTGCATGATGAATGCTGCGAGGGCCAGGACCATGAGCGTGCCGCCAAAGGCCCAGATCGGCATGATCACCAACGACAAGCCAAGCGCCGCCAGCATTCCGTAGCGACGCCCAATCCGCTCCGACAGCAGACCGAATAGGACCGCGCCCGTCAACGCGCCAATGTTGTAGAAGATCGTTACATAGGCAACGGTGTTCGGGGCAATACCGTGGCCATGCTTCAAGAAGTCCGGGTACAAGTCCTGGGTGCCGTGCGAAAGGCAATTCATCAGAAACATCAACGCGATCATGTACAGCACCAGACGCTTGTGCTGCATCACAATTTTCGGACCGTCGATGGTTCTTGCCAGCCGATGCTGCTGCCATGCCTCCGATTCCGGGACCTTCGTCCGGATATAAAGCGCCAGCAACGCGGGCACGCCTCCCACCCAGAACATCGCCCGCCACCCCAGATTCGGCAACACTAGCCGCGCCGCGATGGCCGCCAGCAGATAGCCGATCGAATAGCCGCTCTGCAGGATTCCCGACAGCATGCCACGCCAGCGGACAGGAGCATGTTCCATCGCGAGAGACGCGCCAACGCCCCACTCTCCGCCCATTCCGATTCCAAACAAGAGTCGAAGGATAAAGAACACGGTAAAGCTCGGAGCAAAGCCACACAGTAGTTCGACCGTGGAAAAGAAAATGACGTTCGCCATCAGCGGCCGGCGACGCCCATACCGGTCGGCCATCATGCCAAAGATCAATGCGCCTACCGGGCGCATCGCCAGCGTTCCCGTGACCGACAGCACGATGGCTCCCTTGGTGACGTGGAAATGCTGCGCTAATACGTCGAACAGAAAAATTACGACAAAGAAATCGAAGGCGTCGAGGGTCCAGCCCAGAAAGCCGGCCGTGACCGCGTGCCAGCGATCGGAACTCTCGGTAGGTCTGTGGGGCGCGGTTGACAGGTCAGCCATTCTGCTTCATTGAATATGCAAGAGCGAATTGACCGAAGGTATCAGATGGAACGCAGGAGTGGCCAGATCAATTGGTTGTGCGTTTGCTGGCGTGCCGGCCAGATTCACTCGCCAGGTTCGAAACGATAGCCCACCCAGGGCTCCGTCAGAATGTATTTGGGCGCGCTGGCGTCGGGCTCGAGTTTCTTGCGCAATTGTCCCACGAAGACCCGAAGGTACTCGTGCTGCTCAACGCTATTGCTCCCCCACACTGCGTTGAGAATTGCACGGTGCGTGAGTACTTTGTTGGGATGCTGGGCCATGAAAACCAGGACATCGAACTCCTTGGGAGTGAGCCTCACCTCTTTTCCCGCCACCGAAACAGAATGGGCATCGAGGTCAACGCGGAAGTCTCCCCGCTCGATCAGCGTCTGAGTTTCATTGCCGACCGGCGGTGAGCGGCGCAACCCGACGCGGATTCGTGCCAGCAGCTCTCCGCTACTGAACGGCTTGGTCACGTAGTCGTCGGCGCCGGAATCGAGCGCTTCAACTTTGCTGCGTTCATCACCACGCACCGACAATACGATAATCGGCACTTGCGAAATCTTGCGCAGGTGCCGGCATAGGTCAATGCCGTTCATCCGCGGCATGGCAAGATCGGTAACGACGAGATCGGGCGTGAAATCCTTCACGATTTCCAGCGCTGTTTCACCGTCATTGGCTACGCGTACCTCGTAACCCTGCGCGTCCAGGCTGGTACGGAGCACGCGCGTGATCTGCGGCTCGTCGTCCACCACCAGGATGTGCGGTCGCGTGTGCATTAGTCAGGCTGCTGCTTCACGATGTGAACATCGACGTCCGGCGCTTTCAGCAGAAAGCGATGGACTGCCGAAAGAAACATGTACCGGCGCAAGCCGCTGGTAGCCGAATGCCCGAAGATGACTTGCGTTATATGCTTCTCGCGGACGAATTCCGCCAGACTCTCGGCGACACTGCGGCCCTTAACCTTGACGATTTGCGCGCCCAGGTTCTCGGCAAAGCGAAGGTTGGCATCCAGCGAGCGTTGCCGTTCGGGGTCGTCGTCGTCCGACCCGGTATCGACGTAAACCACGTAAAGCTCACCGCCGATGCCCTGCGCCATGCGGGCTCCACGCGCGATCAGGTACTGGGCCGCCGGATTCGAACTGACACCAACCCCGATGCGTTCCGCAACATTCAGGTTTCGCCCGAAAGTAGCTTCCTTGTCGAGATACGGCTCCAGGCTGCGATCGACCACCTGCGCCACCTGGCGTAGCGCAATCTCACGCAAGGCGATCAGGTTGCTGGGGCGAAAGAAGTTGCCCAGCGCACGATCCACCCGCTCCATGGGATAGATGTCGCCGCGCCGCATGCGCTTCTGTAGCGCCTCGGGAGTGAGATCAGACATCACGATCTCGTCTACCCGCTTCATCACCCAATCGGGGACGGTCTCGCGCACCACCACTCCCGTGATCTTCTGCACCATGGGGGTCACGCTCTCCAGGTGTTGAACATTCATCGTGGATAAGACATCGATTTTCGCGTCGAGTATCTCAAACACATCCTCATAGCGCTTGAAATGCTTACTGCCTTCGATGTTGGTGTGAGCAAGCTCATCGACTAGTACGACCTGGGGACTGCGGACGAGAATGGCGTCCACATCCATCTCTTCAAATAGTGTGCCCTTGTAGTCGAGTTTCTTGCGCGGCACCGTTTCGAGCCGCGCGGCGAGCTCCGCCGTAGCCTTGCGGCCATGCGATTCGACCACTCCGATGACTACATCCTCGCCGCGGCTCTGCCGACGGATGGCTTCGCTGAGCATGGCATAGGTCTTACCGACTCCTGGGGCGTACCCTAGGAACAGCTTGAAAACGCCTCCCTTCTTCTCAGGCGCGGTCTCCTCAAGCCATTCTTCCGGGGATTTCGGCATGTGTTCGATTATTGTGCGGCAGGCTTGCCGAAATGTCGATTCGATACAATCTTGACGTGAATCCCGCAACAGATGATGTGGCTGCTGACAAACCAGTGCCCCTCTGGTTGCATCGGGCGAAGAAGCTCTCGTACCGCTATGCGGCGGCGCTGGCTGCAATTGCCGTCCTAACCTGGGTGTTTAAGCATCTTCCCGTCAATCCTACGACTGTCGCACTGAGCTTTCTCCTGGTCGTTCTATTACTTGCGTCTCGCTGGGGGCTCACAATCGCGACGACCACCGCCGTCGTTTCCACCCTGGTGTTTAACTACTTCTTCCTTCCCCCGGTCCATACCTTCACCATCGCCGAGACCCAGAATTGGATCGCCCTGTTCGCTTTTCTGGTGAGTGCCATCCTGGCCAGCCGCCTCTCCGAGCGCGCCCGCCGTGAAACCGAAAACGCCAACCGCCGACGCAAAGAAGTCGAGCGCCTGTACTTCCTAAGCCAGCAGTTACTTTCTACAGAAAACGTATTGGACTTGAATAATTCGATACCGCACTTTGTGCGCGACGCCTTCCGCCTGACAGAAGCGGCGATGTTCTTGCCCAAACGCAATGAGGTGTACCGCACCGGCGTTGAGCATCCGGAGCTGACCGACGACGAACTGAAAGCAGTCAGCGTCCGGGGAGAATTACTGATCAAAACCGAGCGGCTGATTTCCGTGGTGCCGCTGCGCGTTGGCGCCCGGCCCGTGGGAAGCCTCGGGTTCGAGGGTGCGCTATTGTCTCGCGAAACCATGGAGGCGGTCGGCAGCCTGATTGCCATTTCGATCGAGCGCGCGGGTGCGGTCGAGACCCTTTCTCGGACGGAGGCGGCGCGGGAGAGCGAGAAGTTGCGCTCGGCAATCCTCGACAGCGTGACTCACGAGTTTCGTACCCCGCTGACCTCGATCAAGGCTTCCGTATCAACCCTGCTGTCATCCGCCGCCATTGATGAAGCTGGGCGCCGCGACTTGCTTTCGGTCATCGATGAGGAGACCGACCGGCTGAATCGCCTGGTGGGGGAAGCAGCCGAAATGGCACAACTTGACGCTCAGCAGGTCGAGCTGCACCGTGAGCCGTTTCGCGTCGTCGAGATTCTCAATATTGCGCTTGCGAAGTCCAGTCAAGTTCTCGCCAAGCACGAGTTGCGCAGGCTACTGCCCGAGCAGCTTCCGGAGGTTCGGGTCGACGTGGAACGGATCACGGAAGTATTGACCCACCTCATCGAGAATGCCGCCAAGTACTCTCCGGAAGGAACGCCGATCACCCTTAGTGCAGAAGTCCGCAACAGGATGGTGAAAATCAGCGTCGCCGATCGCGGTCCCGGCATTGACGACCTCGAGCAATCGTTGGTATTCGAGAAGTTCTACCGTGGGCGAGACCAGCGCTACCGCGTCCAAGGGACAGGCATGGGGCTCGCCATAGCCAAGGCCATCGTCGAGGCTCATGGAGGCACCATCGGACTGACCTCACAATTGGGCAGCGGGTCGGTGTTTTACTTCACGGTCCCTGTCGCCTGAGAACGCCGCTGTCAATATCCCGCTTTCTTATCGACAATCCACTGCAACGGTTCACCGGCCAAATAGCGCCGCAAATTCTCAGTGTACGAAATGTAATGCCGCTCCCACATCTTCTGGGCGAATCCCGCGGTATGGGGAGTAATGAAGACATTGTCCATGGTCCACAGGGATGAGCCTGGTGGCAGCGGCTCCACGACTGTCACGTCAAGGGCGGCTCCAGCGAAACGGTTGGCCCTGAGGGCATGCTGCAGGGCCTCCTCGTCGATCAGGACACCTCGTCCCACATTGATCAAATAGGCGTCCGGCTTCAGATGGGCAAGGCGGTCGGCGTTCATCAGCTGGCGCGTCCTCTCCGTGACCGGAGTTGCTAACACCACAAAATCACCCTGGCTCAGCGCGCGATTGAGATCCTCAAAGCCATACATCTCGTCAGCCAGTTCACTTCCCTTGCCAGGTTGCTCCCGAACGCCGATGACGCGCATGCCCAGCGCTTTGGCAAGTTTGGCCAGCGAGGTACCAATCGATCCGAAGCCGACGATCACCAGAGTCGAATCTCTGATCTCACTGGGCAGCGGCGGCGTTTCGCATATCTCCTGCTGGGCCCAGTGACGCTGCGCTTGATATTTGGCCGCCTCGGGCAATCGCTTTGCCATACCGAACACCAGGGACATCGCGTGTTCGGCCACAACCGGTCCGTGGACCGCGCGGGCATTGGTCACGATAATGTCGCTCGCCCGCAACTCGGAAGTCATTAATCCGTGGACCGCCGCGGCCGTGGAGTGTACCCACCGCAGCTTCTTCGCCGCGGCGATTTGGTCGGCGCGCAACGACCACGCAATTGCCAGTTCAGCATCGGCAATCTCTTCGGAGATGCGGTCGTAGTTTGGCAGTTGCACGACGTCGATTTGGGGAAAGTCGGCGTGCAGCCGCTGCGAGAACCATTGCGGCGCGATCCATGGTTGCAAGCGATGATGGAGAGCGATAAGTAGCTTCACGCGATCAGCTGCTGTGATTGCCTCAGCGTTTCTCTTCCTCGACCACCACCCGCAGATCGTGGCCCGTCATCTCTTCGGGTTGCGGGACGCCGAGCATCCCCAGCATGGTTGGTGCGATGTCTTGCAGCGCGCCATCCGGTTTCAGCGTGTAGCGACGTGCATCTCCCTTGAAACCGGCGGGCGGCACGGCATGTTCGGCGGCGACAATAAACGGCACAGGGTTCGTGGTGTGGGCTG
Organism: uncultured Acidobacteriaceae bacterium; assembly: GCA_963834815.1. GTDB lineage: Bacteria > Acidobacteriota > Terriglobia > Terriglobales > Acidobacteriaceae > DASRAA01. Next base: position 32,017 of record CAWIDA010000004.1, read on the forward strand.
TCTGCGGCCCCCCGGTCGCCGGATCGATCATTTGCTCGGCATTCCCGTGGTCGGCGGTGACGATCATCGCCCCGCCGTTCCGCTTCAGCGCAGCGTAGATCTGGCCGAGGCAAGCATCGACTGTCTCCACCGCCTTGATGGTCGGCGGAATCTTTCCCGAGTGACCCACCATGTCCGCGTTGGCGAAATTCACCACCATCACGTCGAACGCCTTGTCCTCAATCGCCTTGACCACGGCGTCGGCAATGCCATGGGCCGACATTTCCGGCTTTAGATCATAGGTAGCGACCTTGGGCGACTGCACCAGCACGCGGTCTTCGCCGGGAAAAGGCTTCTCGATCCCCCCATTAAAAAAGTACGTCACATGCGCGTATTTCTCGGTCTCCGCCACCCGCAGATTGCGCATATTGAGATTGGCCATCACGTTGGCCAGTATGTTTCCCAGCGACTCGGGAGGCGAGACTACCGGCAACGTGAAGTGCTTGTCGTAACGCGTCATGCAGACATACGTCAGGTCTTTCGGCACGCGGTCACGCGGGATGATACTGTCGAGCTCGGCTGCCCCCTCAAGCTCGGCGCCGTCCTGCTCCGTGAAATGGCTGTTGCGCGCCAGGCAGCGCGTGATCTGGCGGGCGCGATCGGCGCGGAAGTTAAAGTTAATACAAACGTCTCCGTCTCGGATGGTGCCGATCGGGTCGCCGCGTCCGTCCGCCACAACGAACGGAATGATGAACTCGTCCGTAACCTCGTCGTTGTAAGCGTCCTTCACGCCCTGTACCGGGTCGAAGTACCGCCCACCTTCCCCGACGCCAGACACCATGGCGTCGAATGCCAGCTTCTCGCGTTCCCACTTCTTGTCGCGGTCCATGGCGTAGTAACGCCCGCTGACGCTGGCTATTTTCCCTACGCCGTACTCCCGCATCTTCTGCTTCAGCTGCTCGATATACATCGCGCCGTTGGTCGGGAGCGTGTCACGCCCGTCCATGAAACAATGGACAAAGACGCGTTCCACTCCGTTCTTCTTGGCCATGCGCAGCAAGGCGTAGAGATGGTTCTGGTGCGAGTGCACGCCGCCGTCCGACAACAGACCCAGCAGGTGCAGCCGCCGTTCGCCGGTACGCGCTTTCGTTATGGCCTCGACCAGGGCCGGGTTCTGCTCAAACTCGCCGTTCTCGATCATCAGTTCGATCTTGGTGATGTCCATGTAAACGATGCGCCCGGCGCCGATATTGAGGTGCCCGACTTCGCTGTTCCCCATCTGTCCGGTAGGCAGCCCGACATAACGGCCGCTGGTGTGGATCAGCGTATTGGGAAACTCGCTCAGCAGCTTGTCGTAATTCGGCTTGCGAGCCAGAGAAATCGCATTCGCCGGGGACGGCGGGGCATAGCCCCAACCGTCCAGAATGATCAGAACCAGCGGCTTCGGTCGCATTACGCCTTTGCCTTCTTTGCCAGTTCTCCGTGGTAATTCAGCGCCCTGAGTCCATTAAAACGCGCCGCCGAACCCAATTCCTCTTCGATGCGGAGCAACTGGTTGTACTTGGCGATGCGGTCGGTCCGCGACGCTGAACCGGTTTTGATCTGGCCCGCGCCGGTGGCCACTGCCAAGTCGGCGATGAAGGTATCTTCGGTCTCGCCCGAACGGTGCGAAATGACCGCGGTGTAGCCGTTCTCGCGCGCCAGGTTGATGGCGTCGATGGTCTCGCTGACCGATCCGATCTGGTTCAACTTGATCAGGATGGAGTTAGCCACTCCGGAATCGATGCCGCGCTGAAAGATCTCAATGTTGGTCACGAAAATGTCGTCGCCCACCAACTGAATCTTCGATCCCAACTCTGCCGTCAGTTTTGCCCAACCCTCCCAGTCGTCCTCGGCCAATCCGTCTTCCAGCGACACGATGGGATACTGTCGCGCCCAGTCGGCCCAATACTTCACCATCTCTTCGCTTGTGTGTTCGCTCTTGTCCGACTTTTTGAAGACATACTTCTTCTTGTCCGCATCGTAAAATTCGCTAGCGGCAGGATCGAGCGCCACCGCGATCTGCTCCCCTGGCTTGAAGCCCGCCTGCGTGATGGCTTCCAACACAACCTCAATCGCTTCCGTGTTCGACTTAACCGACGGCGCAAATCCGCCTTCATCGCCAACGGCAGTGTTGTAACCGCGCTTCTTCAGCACGCTCTTCAACACGTGAAAGGTCTCCACTCCCCAGCGTAGCGCTTCGCTGAACGAGGAAGCGCCCACTGGCATGACCATGAACTCCTGGAAATCGACATTACTGTCGGCATGCGCGCCTCCGTTGAGAATGTTCATCATCGGAGTGGGCAGCAGGCTGGCGGTGAATCCACCAAGATACTGATAGAGTTCGATGCCCAGATGATCGGCCATGGCGCGCGATGTCGCCATCGAGACCGCGAGGATCGCATTCGCCCCCAACTTGCTCTTGTTGGGGGTACCGTCCAGTTCTCGCAGGGCAGTGTCGATCTCGCGCTGATCACTGGCGTCCATGCCTTCCAGTTCAGGACCGATCAATTCATTCACGTTGTCCACGGCCTTCAACACACCTTTGCCGGCGAAGCGCATCTTGTCGCCATCGCGTAACTCCACCGCTTCGTGCTCGCCGGTCGAGGCTCCACTGGGAACGGCGGCGCGGCCACGCGCTCCGCTTTCGAGAATGACGTCAGCTTCGACGGTGGGATTTCCGCGCGAATCCAGAATTTCCCGGGCAATAATCAGTTCAATTTGAGTCATGGGTATGAGTCCTTGTCTCGCGACGTTAGATTTGCCTCCCAGTTTGCAGAAGCCGGTTTGATTGCCGGCGAGGTGGCACGCCACAGGCGCCACATTCCGCGCACAATAATCCCTGGCGCACCCGGTTCTCACGTGCGTGTTCCGCAACTGGTAATGCTACGGCGGGAGACTTATGAAACTCTCAATTATACGGGAGCAGGCTCGGTCGCGTGGACAAGCAGTCGGAGTCGTAAAGCGGGTGTCTCGCACTGGTCGCGGGATGAGCTGTCGCGGCCTAGTGATGGTCGCTAAGTAGTCACTCCCTGGATCGCTGGTTTTGTGGAAAAGGGATTGGCCGCAACCCGCAACCTTCTGTATCCTCTTGGGAGTGGTTTGATGGCGCTTAAGCCGCGTCCGGGCGCCTAGGAACCGCCGCTTTAACATATTTACGGAGCTGACACTTATGTGGAAATCAACGCGCAGGGAAGACGAGTTGCCGACACCCACGCCTGACCAGACTGCACCCAGGACGGCTCAGACTCCGTCCCCGTCCGTAGCCCGTCCCGCCGAGCCCGTCCGCAGTGAGGCGCATCGCGGCGTGGATGTCGCGACGATCGGCAAGTCGGTCGTCGTCAAGGGCGAGTTGTCGGGAAGCGAAGATCTTTACGTTGACGGCGAGGTGGAGGGTTCGATAAGCCTGCGCGGCCAGAGTCTTACCATCGGCCCCAATGGACGCGTGCGCGCCAATATCGAAGCTCGCAACGTCATCGTGCATGGCCGGGTGGATGGCAACATTAAAGCCAGCGACCGCGTCGACTTGCGCAAGAGTGCATCGTTGTCAGGTGATATTTCAACCGCACGAGTTGCCATCGAAGACGGCGCCTATTTCAAAGGCAGCATCGACATCCAGAAAGCTGAGCCCGCCGTTCGGTTGGATCCAAAGCCGCAGACGGTTACTGCCGCTCCAACTCCAGTGGCCACCCCTCCGACTCCGGTGGCGGCCCCAGCGGCTCAAGGCTCATTGCTCGAGCCCAAAAAGTTCTAGGCCACATTTACCAATTCAGCGGGACGCGCAACTGGCGTTCCGCTTCGTTTTGAGCTGAATAGTCCTTCCGAATCAAACCGCTGTTCGTACCGCTGGTTCTTCCGTTCGATAGCTACCTGCAATTGGCGCGGTTGCCTCCCCTGCCCGTACAATGGTGCGCAATGGCGCCAAGCATGTTCAGCAAACTATTCGGAGGCTCTGGCCAACAGGGCCAAGACGCCGACTTTGTGCGCGGTGAGCGGGTGCAGCGCCGTTCTACCGGCTTCAGCGAATTCATGAAATGGCTGGCGCGCGAAGAGGGACTTAGCGTACTTGATCTCGGGGCTACCTCTCCTGCCAATATCACCTTCTTCATCGGCCTGGGACACCGTTTCCACCAGGAGGATGTGCTCCGCCTGGCTTCAGACAAGTCGCTGGTCGTTGCTAGCGAAGAAGGTGGAAAGACCGTCGATGTGGACCGATTTCTGCGGGAAAACCTATCCTTCGAGCGACAGGCATTCGACGCCGTCATGTTCTGGGACCTCGCCGATTATCTGCCTGAGCCACTGGTGAAGCCGGTGATCGAACGCATCCATGTCGCAATGAAACCCAGCGCCATACTGCTCTCGTTCTTTCACACCAAGGACGCCGGGCCCGAGGCCCCCTTTTACCGCTACAACATCGCAGCCAAAGACACTCTGGAACTGCAGCCTGCCAGCCCCTACAAACTGCAGCGCGTCTTCAACAATCGCCACGTCGAAAACCTGTTTCGCGATTTCAATTCCATCAAATTTTTCCTGGGCCGGGACAACATCCGCGAAATCCTGGTAATTCGCTGAGGTCTCTCACGCTGCCCGACGCGTCTTGCGTATCACATACGGCATCAGCCCGGGAACGCGCAGCAGTTCAAAGGCAACCCTGCGCGCCGTTGCCGGCCACGAGAGCACTCCGCGTATTCGCGAAGCTGCTGTGATGAGAGGAACAAATTGAAGCGCGTAGTCCCGTTCGTATCCAGCCAGAGCCGAGGACAGAGGACAAGCTCCGGCGAGATACGTTCGCAGGTTCGACGCCGCCAGATTTCCACTCCGCAACGCGATTGAGATTCCGTCCCCTACGAAGGGATCGATGAAGGCTGCCGCATCGCCGGCGAACATCAGGTTGTCACGCACGGGCTGTGGCGTGACATAGACGAGCGGCGCAGTAGCGACCGGCTCCGTGATCGCCTGCCAACTGCCGCGCCGTTCGGCTAAGACGTAATGTAGCGCGAACACTTCCTCTAACGACGTAGCGCGGTCAGAGCGCACCATCGCGCAAGCATTTACGACATCGTCCGCGACCGGCTGCACCCCACAATATCCGTGTTCAAAAAAGTACAAATCGGTTGAACGAGGCGGATTATGCTCGCGGTAGTGCGCCTTAACCCCGATCCACTTTGGACCATCGGGTAACGGCGTGCTGGCCTTGAACTTTGACCATCGGCCCGCGGCGATGATCACGGCGCGAGCCTGAGCTTTACCTGTAGCCGTCTGCAACACAAACGGTCCATCTCCCTCGATGGCACGGACCTCGCAACCCAAGCGGCCCTCCACGCCAGCCTGTTGGGCCGCCTGCCACAAAAAAGAGTCCAGCGCGTAACGTGGAATGCTGAGGGCCGGTGGCGTTACCCTCGCAGTAATCACCCGTCTGGCCAGGAACAACCGGGTTTGCTCGATCACCGGAGCCGTTCTCAGGACTGCCTCGGCCTGAGGTGACTGCCGCAGCAAGTCGCGCAGAATATCGACTGACTCCTCCGAGACGAACTCGCCGCAGACTTTGTGACGCGGAAACTCGCCGGCTTCGAACAACCCGACCCTGGCGCCGAAACGCGCCGCGGTAATCGCTGCCGACGTGCCCGCCGGACCGCCGCCGATTACCGCAACATCGAATTCAGTTCCACAACCCTGCATCACTTGGCTCTCGGCGCTACTTCCAGATCAACACACCCATGCGAAAGAGAAAATGTCGGCTGGCGTCGATTCGTCGCGCTCCCACTTCCGCGAGCAGGGCCTTCATTTCCCTGACGGTGTAGGCGCGCCGCACCGAGGCCGGCGCGTCGTGCCACGTAAGCCGGCTACGAAACAGCGGGAGGCCAAGATAGACCAAGGCCAGGTGCAGGCGGCTGCGGATTAGATCATTTATCAATACTGCATTGCGGCAGACGCGTAAACTTTCCTTTACCATGCGCGGCAGCGTACCCGGTTCGAAGTGGTGAACAAACAGAGAGCTGCTGACGATGTCGAAAGAATTATCGCGAAAGGGCAACCTCATGGCATCGCCAGAGACTGCAGGAATCCCGTTGCGCGGAAGATGGGACCACATGCGATCCAGCAGCGTTACCTGCAACCGAACGCCGCCCATCGCAATCGCGCGTTGCGCGCCCAGCGGCAGGTCGCCGAGTCCTGCGCCAACTTCCAGCAGCGATAAGTCCTTCTTGCCAGTCTCTTCGACAATGCGCCGCAGCAGTGTGGCCGTCGTCTGCGTTCCGCCAAACCAGCTATTAATGTGCCGCAGGTCGTTCAGCGAATCCGCGATCTCTTCCGGCGTTCCCAGGTCCTCGTCCAGGAGCTCGGCGATGACTTCGCGTTTCATCTACACCGACGCAGCCTTCAGCGTCTGCTTTCGAACCGTCAGCTTTTCGATCAGGTCCTCGCGCAACTCGTACCCTCGGCCAGGCTTGTCGGAAACCGTGATGGTGCCGCGCTCTGAAACCTCAACTTCGGGATCGATGATGTCTTCCTTCCAGTAACGTTTCGACGCCGACACGTCACCCGGCAGCCGGAAGTTTGGCAGCGTCGAGAGCGCCACGTTATGCGAGCGGCCGAGACCCGACTCCAGCATTCCTCCGCACCAGACCGGTACGGTGAAGCGTTGTGCCATGTCATGCACCGCGATCGCCTCGGCGAAGCCGCCGATTCTTCCCACCTTGATGTTCACAATGCGGCAGGCGCCGAGCTCCAGCGCGGCTTCCGTGTCACGCGAGTTGCGAATCGCCTCGTCCAGACAAATCGCAGTCTGCACCTGCTTTTGCAGCCGCGCGTGAAAATAAAAGTCGTCACTCCACAACGGCTGCTCGATCATGAGCAGCTTGAACCGATCGAACGTCTTCAGATGCTCAAGGTCATGCAGTGTGTAGGCTGAATTGGCATCGCAGCTCAAAAGAATGTCAGGCCAGCGGGCCCGCACCTTCTCCAGCACATCGACATCCCACCCTGGTTTCACCTTGAGTTTGATGCGCTGATAGCCGGCAGCCAGTTCGGTCTCGATCTTCTGCAGCAATTGCTCGTGCGAATCTTGAATGCCGATGCTGACTCCGCAGGCGATCTCCCGCTGCCTCCCGTTCAGCAGGGTCCACAGCGGAACGCGCTTTTCCAGCGCTTCGGCATCCCACAGCGCGTTTTCTAGCGCCGCCTTCGCCATCCGATGCTCGCGCACCCTGGCCAGCAGCGATGGCACTTCCCTGCCCGCCTGCAGTGTTCTACCCAGCAGCGCCGGGCCGAGGTAATGCACGATCACGTCCCACGCCCCGTCGATGTATTCCTCGCTGTAGTACGGGTCTTCCCCCGCCACGCATTCGCCCCATCCTTCGGCACCGTCGCTGTGCAACGTCACTAACAGGATACGGCGGTAGTAAGTTCGTCCAAAACTGGTCTCAAAGAAGTGGACCAACGGCATCTGCAGTTCGCGGACTGTAATGGCTTCGATCTTCATGTGTACCGGCGTCGATTACGAATTGGAACCGTACGACCAATCCTCGTCCCAGCGGCCAAGCTGAAAGCGTCCGTTGCCTTGCGCGTCGCGCTCATAGCCAACGCACGACAGCCCGCGCGAAAATGCCGCCTGCAACAACTCCCGATTGCGAGTCTGGGTGTGCATTGCTTTTGCTCGCATTTCAGGGTCGGCCTTCCAGACGGAAATTTCCCCAGGCACTTCTACCTGTTCTTCGACCTGCAGCGGAGAAGGCCGTCCGTTCGATACTACCGTCTGCACGCGCCGCGAGGTCATCCACCATTCCGCCACCAGCCGGTCGGTGGGCAGCAAACCCTGCAGCGGAGAATTCGTGATGCCATACTGATTCACGTTGTAGCGCCGCGAAATCGCCCCCAGTCGCTCAAGGTTGAAATAGGCGTTCTTAATTTCCAGCGGATCGAAGGTCCACTCCATCAACTCATATCCACGCCCAATGGCGTCCTCGCGCTGGAAGAGCTTAAGCCGGCGCCCTAGTCCAGTATTGCGGTGGCCTTCTTTCACTGCCACCATGTGCGAATGCAGATACGGATGCCCGTAGCGGTTTCCAGGGATGGCCAGCGCAAACCCGATCAGCAATTCTCCGTCCCACGCTCCAACTACCTGTCCACCAATTTTGGGAGCCAGCGAGAATATGCGCAACGGCACCAGTTCAGCGTCGCTGAAGCCCCAAACTTCCTTCTGCAACGCCACACACGCGCGAAACTCCTCCAACGTGGTGCAATTCCGCAGCACCAGGGCGCCGCCTGTCAAATCTTTTCCTGCTGCTTCGACTCCTGCCACAGCAACTCCATCTCGTCGAGCGTCGCATCCGCTGGTTTGCGGCCTTGCTCGCGGAGCTTGTCCTCCACATACTCGAAGCGGCGCCGGAATTTCCGATTGGTCTTGCGCAGTGCTGACTCCGGGTCCAATGTGAGGTAGCGCGCAATATTCACCAGCACAAACAGCAGGTCCCCAACTTCGTCTTCCAGACGGGCCCGCAATTCTTCGGGGACTTTCACCCCACGCGCACTGGCTGTCGAAGCTGTCCCGACTGGCCGTGGGCCAGGCTCCGGATACTCTTCCAGATTCTTGCGCAACTCATCCGTCTCTTCCTGAAGCTTGTCAAATAAGCCATCGATGTTGGGCCAGTCGAAGCCCACCTGGGCCGCGCGCGAGCTGATTTTGTAGGCCTCCATCAAAGACGGCATGGCCGACGATATGCCGTGCAGCACCGACTCAGGGTGACCGGCCTTCTTCGCATCAGCATCTTCGCCGGAATTCTCCTGGCGCTTCTTCTTTTCTTCCGCTTTCAGCGCTTGCCAATTGCGCAGCACTTCGCCTGATGTCTCTGCCTTGACCTCGCCGAACACGTGCGGATGACGATCCACCAACTTATTGGATAGGCGGTCAAGCACATCGTCGATGGAGAAGCGCTGCTCCTCCGCTGCCATCTGCGAATAAAACAGCACTTGCAGCAACAGGTCGCCCAGTTCGCCGGTTAACTCCGTCCAATCGCGCGCATCGATAGCTTCGATGACCTCGTAGGCTTCTTCCAGCGTATAAGGCTTGATGGTGTCGAAGGTCTGCTCGCGGTCCCATGGACAGCCGCCCGGACCACGCAGCCGCGCCATGATTGACACGGCACGCTCGAATCGTTCCCCTGTGGTTGGCATCGCAACCAATGTAAATGAGCCAGCTCGCTTTTCGCTATGCGCCAGTCACGCCGGCGCCGAGGGTACGGAACAACAGGCCCGGATCGTCGGAGATCAGTCCGTCCACGCCCCAGCCTGCAAGTTGCCGCATGTGGCGGGGAGAGTTCACCGTCCAGGTCATGATCTGAAGTCCACGATCATGCACTTCTTCCACCAATTGCGCCTGCACCCGATCGTGCCGGGGAAGAAATACCTTGATCGGCAGCTCCCGCCAGCGGTCCATCCAGTCGCCACGTTCGCAGATATACCCAAGCGGAATCTGATCATTTGCCCTGCGCAGCCTCCGCAAGACCTCGGGCAGAAAGGAAGACACCACGTATCCACGCTGAGGAGGATTGTGCTTCAACGCAGCAACAATCCCGTCCTCGCCCCCCGCCACCTTTAACTCGATATCGAGGTAGGCACGTTCGCCAAACTGCCGCAAAACGTCATCGAGAGTGGCCAGGCAGCCTTCATCGCGGTCACCTAACCCGGCGTATTCGGTCGACGCTATATCCTTGCCGTTGAACTGCGCATCATGCCACAACACGTTGCGGCCATCGCGCGTGTAACGCACGTCGAATTCGAAGCCGTCACATCCCTGTGAGAGCGCATATTCAAACGCCTCCAGCGAGTTTTCTACAGCAGTGTTGGAAGTGATCGCTCGCAGTCCGCTCCGGCGCAGTCCGCGATGGCCTAACAGCAGTGGTCGAGAACTCACGCAGGCCCGTCAGTCGAGGTCAAAGTCGCGCAGCGGTTTGCCGGTGTCAGGCGTCTCTTTGGCTTTGCGCAGCGCCTCCTGGAATTTCTTTTCCAGCAGGTCGGCCTGATTTTTTTGGTTTTCCACCGACTGGCGGAAGATCGACTCTTTGCGGCTGTCCCGCTCCTTCATGGCCTTCGCCGCTTCCTCCATGTCGTTAAACGTCTTCGGAACGGCCTTGGGAGTATGCGCAATCACCGCTTTGGTCTCAACGTCAATCTTGAGCAAAGCGCCGCAGCATGGGCATGCGACCTCGAATTGACCTGGAGTCTTCGCCATGGCGCAATATTACCGCAGCTCGCGCCTCCGAGCCAGCGGAGAAGAACTCGCGCGTGCAACTGCCAACCATCGACTATAACCACCGCGAATCTCGCCATTTGCGTCCGAAGTCGGCGACGATGCATCCATATGAACGTGCTTCCTCCTTGCCTGTTTCCGTCTCATTCTCATTGACCTTAGCCCGAGCTCTCAGCCTCGGTTCTTTCATCATGAGGACCATTCATGTCAGTCACTGATGTAGAAGTCGCACCAAAGAAACAAACTACCAAGACCTTCAAGAGCGCGAGTTATGCCGCTCATTCCGCAACCATTCCATTAACGCCATTTTCTTTCCAACGCCGCGAGCCCGGCCCGAAGGATGTCCAGATCGAAATCCTTTACTGCGGCGTTTGCCACTCCGATCTTCACACCGTACGCAATGAATGGACCAACACCACATATCCAGTTGTTCCGGGACACGAAATCGTCGGCCGTGTCACCAAAGTCGGCTCCGATGTGCGCAACTTCAAGGCGGGCGACCTGGCCGGGGTCGGCTGCATGGTCAACTCTTGCCGCGAGTGTGAAAGCTGCAAGGCCGGCCTGGAGAATTACTGCGAGCGGGGCGCGACCTTCACCTACAACAGCGAAGACAAAAATCTGGGCGGCATGACCTACGGCGGCTACTCGGACTCGATTGTCGTGGACGAGGCTTTCGTCCTGCGAATTCCAAAGAACCTCGACCTGGCCGCGGTTGCGCCGCTGCTTTGTGCCGGCATCACCACCTACTCGCCGCTGCGCCATTGGAAAGCCGGCAAGGGCCACAAAGTCGGTGTGGTTGGCCTCGGCGGCCTCGGACACATGGCACTGAAACTCGCCCACGCCATGGGATCTCACGTGGTGTTATTTACCACCTCGACCCACAAAGTGAATGACGCCAAGCGCCTGGGCGCCGACGAAGTAGTGCATACGCGGGACGCGTCGCAGTTGGAGAAGCATGTCAACAGCTTTGACCTGATTCTCGACACCGTCTCTGCCGAGCACGATCTAAATCCCTACCTCAACTTGCTGAAGCGCGATGCCACGATGGTCCTGGTTGGAGCTCCGGAGAAGCCAGTTCCCGTGGCGGCATTCAGCCTGATCCCCAAGCGGCGCCAGTTCGCGGGATCGATGATCGGAGGCATCCCTGAAACCCAGGAGATGCTTGATTTCTGCGGCAAGCATGGCATCACGTCGGATGTCGAAATCATTCCCATTCAGAAAATCAACGAGGCCTACGAACGTATGCTGAAGAGCGACGTGAAGTACCGCTTCGTGATTGACATGTCGTCGCTCAAGTAGTGCCAGAACGACGTGGAGTTGCATTGCGAGAAACCAATTGGGCCTTCCCCGCGCGGGGCCCTTTGTCTGGGGAATGACCGTGGTTGCTGTCCCCCCTCCCCCCTCCTCTTGCAAACAAAGGAGTTATTGCACCGTCGGTTGTAAGCTCCTGCAAACAAAACTACTTAGATGTCAAGCTCCTGCAAATAAAGGGGTTAAGGAGCTAATTATCAAACACGGAAGCGGGTCGTTAGCCCGCCATCACTTAAGGCACAAATGCCCAGATTAGGGAATATCGGATTCCGTGGCGGCCGACAGCAAAAATCGTCAAGGGGGAAAAACGAAGGTAATCGTGATTTTCCCGAAGCGGGAAACAGCCGCCAATGCCGATCTGTGCAGGCCGCCCGTGAGTATTTCGGCACGACAATTGGAATCGTAAAAGTGGGTATCCAGTGCGGTCGAAGCAGAGGGCCAAGGGTTAAAGCTCATTGCTTTTTGCAAACCAGTTTCACCACGCTGAAGCGTGGCGCTTCCACCCAAAAAGCAGTTATCAGTGACGAATTGTCAGTTGTGAGGAAAAGCGGATCCCTCGGCGGTTCTCGGGCACCAGTCGCAACACTTTCTCTTTAGCCCTGAAAAGCTGACGCTACTTCTGCCGCCGCTACGCGGCTCAATTATTTTTCCCACTCGACCGCGGGCTCACACTCGCGTCTAACAGAAAATGTTGCCCCCTTTGCAGCTTATGTCATTGCTCCAGCACTTTTGTGCAACCACAAAAATCATTTCTGGTTGCGACACATCTAAAGTTGCCGATTATTTTCAATGCGTTGGATGCGAGCCCCTGCGGCCGCGCTCACGACAGGCTCTGGAGGCCAGTCGCTCCAGCAACGCAATCTCTTCAAACCTTCCTTAGAATGTTCCAGGAGAATGGTTACTTGACACAAATATCCAATTCGCTGCGGCAGTGTTTGATTTTTAGCCTCACGCTGGCGGTCGCGTCGGTTGCGTTCGAGGGCTGCGCCAAGAAGGCGGCGGGAAAACGCTATGCGCTGGAAGGACGGGTGGTTGCGGTGGATTCGGCAGGCCGTATGCTCACGGTCGCGCACGGGGAGGTTGCGGGGCTGATGCCGGGAATGACGATGCCGTTCCTGGTGGGGCGCGGCGACGACTGGGTGTTTGACAAGATTGGACCGGGCGATCACATTCACGCCACGCTGGTGATGACCGATCACGCCGAACTGCAGGACATTTCGTTCACCAAGGGAAGCAATACGGGGAGTGACGGAACCTCGAATGTGCGAATTCCCGAGGTGGGCGACGATGTTCCCGACTTCACTTTTGTGAACCAGTTCGGCAGGACGATCCGCACTTCGCAGTTTCGGGGCAAGCCGCTGCTATTGACGTTCATCTATACGCGCTGTCCAGTCCCCGACTTCTGCCTGCTGATGAGCAATAACTTCAGCGAAGTGCTGAAGCGATTGCAGAGCGCTCCTCGTGTGTTCGAGGAGGCGCAATTGTTGAGCATCAGTATCGACCCGGAACACGACCAGCCCAATGTGCTGCGCACTTATGGCAAACGATACGTGGCCAACATTGATCCCGACTTCCAGCATTGGCAATTCGCTTCCGGATCGCCGGAGGAAGTGCGCAAGGCCGCGGATTTCTTCGGTCTCTCCTACAATCAAAAAGAAGGGCAGATCGTGCATACGCTGCAGACCGTTCTGGTGGGGCCGGATGGAAAGATCGCGAGACTCTACGATGGCAATCAATGGAAACCCGCCGAGGTGGCGGCGGACTATGCCGCTGCCGCCGGGGCGCGGTAAACACTGCCAGAAAGGCGCCATCCAGACGTCTGAGGAATCTTTCCCGGCCCTACGGCATCAGAAGTGCTTACGGGCCTGTCTGTTTTCTAATCATGGCTGAATTGCTTCAATTCGTCGTCGAACACGGCTATGCCCTGCTCTTTTTCTGGGTGCTAGCCGAACAGATGGGATTGCCAATCCCAGCTGCTCCGTTGCTGCTTGCGGCCGGCGCCCTGGCCGGACAGCACCAGTTGAACTTCTTCGTGGTGGTGATTGTTGCGGCGACCGGTTCCCTGTTCAGCGACACGTTCTGGTACTTCTTCGGTAAGCGCAAGGGCGCCATCGTGTTGAACTGGTTGTGCAAGATCGCACTGGAGCCGGACTCCTGCGTGCGTCGCGCTGAGTCCACGTTTACGAAGTTCGGCTTGCGAACCCTGCTGATCTGCAAGTTCATTCCCGGCTTAAATACAGCAGCGCCAGCGCTGGCGGCAACCGCCGGTATCGAGCTGCCACATTTCCTCTTGTTCGACTGGTTGGGAGCGCTGCTATGGTCGAGCGCGTTTGCGGGATTGGGGCTGCTCTTCAGCAAGCAGCTCGATCGCATTGCCGACGACGTCGCGCAGTTCGGCTCATGGACATTCCTGCTCATCGTCGCCGGAATCGTCGCATATATCCTGTACAAATTGAACGAGCGCCGCAGATTCCTGAAAGAAGTGGCGGGAGTGCGCATCACGCCAGCCGAACTGAAAGACAAGATGGACGCGGGCGAGAAACTGACGATCATCGATCTTCGTCATCCCCTTGATCTGCTGCCCGATCCTCACACCCTTCCGGGCGCACTCCATATTTCGCCGGAAGAATTACAGAGGCGGAACAGCGAGATCACGCGGGACGGGGAGATCGTGCTGTTCTGTACTTGACCGAATGAAGCCACCAGCGCCCGGGCGGCGCTGCAACTCCGCAGACACGGTATTCGCAACGTACGTCCCCTGCTAGGGGGATATCACGCGTGGAAGGAACTGGGCTATCCGCTGACAGAGGTGCCGGAGACTGAGTCTGTGCCCTCCAACGAATCCTTCGCTGCGGGGGACCTCGTGTGAGTGGCGGGGCAAACGGCCTGGCAATCTGCGGAAAAAGTCATTTTTAAAGTTAAGAAATTACTGCAGAGGCTAAAGCCCTGCGTATTTTCAGCGCCTTACGGGCATGACTGAAGAGGCTGCTGAAACAGTCCGTCGTGAGTGCCCCGCGCGGACTAAAGTCCGCGCGGGAGATAAAAAATAAACGACTTAGCGGCACGACTGAAGTCGTGCCCTGATACAAGGCCGTCGGAAGCGAGTTTTTCAGCAACCTGTAAAGTCATGCCCTGAAACCATCGCGAAAGGGAGTTTTCCGGCAGGCTGCGAAGGCGTGTCCTACTACAACACCGCGACATAACACAGCCCAGGGAGGCCATTTTCGCAACCGGCTCGCGGCTGCGATCAGAACCAACTGGCTCAGTCATTCGCGAACGGGGTTGGGTTCGACTTCCGGGGCGAGTTCAGCCACCGGAATCGCGTCTCCGTTCACTGCGGGCGCCAGGGGAACAACCACAGCCGACGGCTTGGTGGCGGGGGTGGACTTTTCGTAGGGTCCGATGTGCCAGATATCACGGGCATACTCCAGCACCGAGCGATCGCTGGAAAACTTACCGATCCGGGCGACATTGAGAATCGACTTGCGCCACCAGATTTCATCCTGCTGGTATTCGTCCGCAATCCGTTTCTGAGTTTCGATGTAACCGGGGAAGTCTGCGATGTGGTAGTACTTATCGCCGCGATGCACGAGTTCGTCGAAGATCCAGCGGAACAGCCCGTGCTCGTTGGGACAGAACCGGTCGGAGGCAAGCGCATCGAGGACCTCTTTTACCATGGGGTCGTTGTCGTAACGCTCCCGCGGGTTGTAGGTCCCATTCTTCTGCATCTCGAGAATCTCTTCGGCACGCAATCCGAAGATAAAGATATTATCGAGGCCGACCTCTTCGGCGATCTCGATGGTGGCGCCGTCCCAAGTACCGATGGTAAGGGCGCCGTTCATCGCCAGCTTCATGTTGCCGGTACCTGAGGCCTCCAATCCCGCAGTCGAAATCTGCTCGCTGAGGTCGGCGCCGGGAATGATGAGAGTGGCCAGCGATACGCGATAATCGGGCAGGAATGTAACCTTGATGGCGTCCTTAACCCGATCGTCGTGGTTCACCACATCCGCAACATTGTGGATGAGTTTGATGATCTGTTTGGCGGCCCAGTAGCCAGGCGCAGCCTTGCCGGCGAACACAAATGTTCGTGGTACGGCAGGCGTCTCCCCATGTTCGACAATGCGCAAGTAGTCGTAAATCACGTGCATCACCGCGAGCAACTGGCGCTTGTATTCGTGAATGCGCTTGATCTGCACATCGAACATGGAGTCAGGGTTGACTACTATCCCGATCTGGTCGCGAATGTTGTCTGCAAGTTTCAGCTTGTTCTGACGCTTGACTTCCTTGAAGGCCGCACGGAATTCCTGATCTTCGGTGAAGGGTTCGAGATCGCGCAGGCGACTCAGGTCGGTGATCCACTTTTGCTCGTCGAGCGTACGGCTGATCAGGTCGGTGAGTCCGGGATTGGCCTTCATGAGCCAACGCCGGGGGGCGACGCCGTTGGTCTTGTTGTTGAACTTCTCCGGCCATACCTGGGCGAATTCAGGGACTAGCGATTTCACCAGCAATTCGCTGTGCAGGGCGGAGACTCCGTTGACCGAATGGCTGCCAACGATGCACAGATGCGCCATGCGCACCTGCTTTTCGTAGCCTTCTTCGATGATCGACATTTTGCGCAGCTTTTCGCCATCGAGGAAAGAGTACTGCTGCATTTCGCGAAGGAACTGGTGATTGATGCTGAAGATGATCTGGATGTGCCGGGGCAATACTTTTTCCAGCAGCGGTACGGACCACTTTTCCAGCGCCTCGGGCAGGAGCGTGTGATTGGTGTAAGCCAGCGTCTCGCGAGTGATGTTCCAGGCCTTATCCTGCGGCAAGCCATACTGGTCGAGAAGGACGCGCATCAATTCGGCAACCGCAAGACTAGGGTGGGTGTCGTTCATCTGAATCGCCGCCTTGGCGGGCAGCAACTCAATATCATCGTGCTGCGAGCGGAAGCGACGCATGATGTCGCCAATGGCGCAGGCAACCAGGAAGTATTCCTGCACCAGGCGAAGTTCCTTGCCGGCCATGGCGGAATCGGAGGGATAGAGCACCCGCGAAATGTTTTCGCTAGCGATTTTCGCCTCCACGGCGCGGATGTAATCGCCGCGATTAAAGATCTCGATGTCGAAGTCTTCGGAGGCGAGCGCCGTGAATAGACGAAGCCAGTTGACGGTTTGCCCGAGGTAGCCAACGATGGGCATGTCGGTCGGAATGCCCAATACGACCTTGTAATTGATCCAGGTCTGTTTCAGATTACCGTCGGCGTCGCGCTGAGAATCCATGCGGCCGTACATGGGAATACTGATGGCTTCTTCAGGATGCTCGATCTGGAAGGGCGTGCCATTGGCCTTCCAGCGATCCGGCTTCTCGCGCTGGAAGCCGTTGACGATTTCCTGCTTAAACAGGCCGTACTCGTAATCGATGCCATAGCCATAGCCGGGCATGCCCAGCGTGGCCAGGGATTCCAGGAAGCAGGCGGCAAGACGTCCCAGGCCACCGTTTCCGAGACCAGCGTCGGATTCGCTATCCAAAACTTCGTCGAGGCTGACGCCGAAGCGGGCGAGCACCTCGCGACACAGTTCCTCCAAGCGGAGGTTGGACAGATTGTCGCCCAGCGAGCGTCCCATGAGAAATTCCATGGAGAGGTAGTAGAGGCGTTTGGCGTCCTTGTGGCGAAAGCGGGAGTCGGTCTCAAGCATGCGATCGACAATGCGGTCGCGAATGGCCAGCGATACCGGCTTCAGGTAATCGGCAGGCTTGAGTCCGGAGGTCGGACGCACGAGCGTATAGCGCACGTGCCGGAGGATGGCCTCCTGCAGCATCTCGGCGGTCCGAACCTGGGCAAGGAATGCCGGCGTCGGAGCTGAGAAGGAGTGTGACTCCTGCTTCCGGTCGCCCTTATCCGAAGTTTCAGTCCGTTTACCGCGGTTACGTTTGGCGGGGACATCGCTCTTAGATTGTTCCCCAGCCTCGCCAGAACTGTTTGGTTGGTCGTCGTTACTAATAGTGCGCTACCCCGACATATTCAGCTCTACATTCTAATGCAGAAGTCTTCTTGAACATCATCCGAGAGGGTGAGGAAATAGGCATTCGTGCGTATGAGGCAATTCACCGCACAGAATCAACAACATCGGAAGCTGCGAAGTTCCTAAAGGCGATACGAACACTGCCAAACGAAGATCCGATAGACCCCGCCACTGTCATCTTTCGCCCGGCATGGCCGGGAACACGGAGTGCCGTGGCTCGGGCATGGCGACGTCGCCCTTGGCGGCACGCCACAAGATGGCATTCAGTTGTTGGGTATCTGCAGCATCGGCCACGGAGAAGTCCAGCGCCGCCGCCGCCTCCGCGCCCGGAGCGTTCCTGGCGTTTGCCTGGTAGATCATGCCGTTGTCGCGATTGCGATAGTCGGCTTTGAACGAGGGTTGGTCACCAGCCCCAGTGAACAGCGGGGCCATGACCGCGGCATGCGCGTCATTGTTGTTCATTGGAGGCAGGCCTAGCAAGGTCTCCATGGTATGAACCATGTTGACCGTAGTGTAGAAGTTGTGGTCCACAAATGGTTGTGGCGTATGCGGCGAGTACTTGCTGACAACCAGAGCGATGCTGCGGTGCGCATCAACGTGGTCGGCTGCATCCTGGGCATCGTCTTCGAGTATGAATATGGCGGTGTCATCCCAGTACGGGCTGTTGGAGATGGCTTCCACTACACGGCCTACCGCCAAATCATTGTCGGCGAGGGACGCATTCGGTGTCGGTGAACCCGGCTTGGTGCCGGCGGTATGGTCGTTGGGCAGTCGCACTAGTGCGAAGCTGGGCAGTGGTTCGCCTTTGCCGGTCTTGCCGGCGGCGACGAATCCGGCAAACTCGTGGAGAAACTCATCTACACGAAACTGATCGGGAAACTCGACCTTGAAGTCGGGATAATTCGGATCAAAATGGTTACGCAGATCCGCCTTGGTCGCCACGTTATAGGCCATCAGCGGAATGACGTATTGGTAGGGACTCTTACCGCCTCCCATCTGCGGCGGCAGTTCTTCTCCCGGCTTTATATCGCGGCGGTCGCACTTGGGTAACTTTCCGGTAGGCGCTCCTGTCGCCGCCGGGGTATAGTTCTGCTCCAGATCTTCACACCAGTGAGTTTCGATGTATTCCCCATAATGCCGGTAGGTCAATTTGTGCCGCGCGAGATTGTCGAACAAATATCCAGTTGCCGGCTCATTCACGTCGGGGATGCCCTCAGTCAACGGAACCACGTCTCCGACGGTCCCTTCGAAGTCGTACTCGCGCTGGTTTCCGCGGTACGTGACGGGCCACGCCTTCTCGTTGTAGTCGGTGGTAATGGCCGCCATCGACCAAGGATGTCCATTGCCCGAGACCTCGCCGCTGTCGTAAAAATTATCGAGCACACCGAACTGCCGGGCCAGCTTGTGCTGGTTGGGCGTGATGTCTTCGCCGTACATCACTAACGATGAGTCGCCGTTGCCTTCCTTGATGTCTCCGAAGATCTGATCATATGCGCGATTCTCCTTGATGATGTAGATCACGTGATGAATAGGATTTTCGCCGTGGGCAAATGTGAACTGGCTGGTTCTGCCTTCCATGCGGTTGCTGCGTACAACCTCTGTTGTCAGCGCTTCGCGGTCGCGTACGGTGTCACTCAGGTTTATGCGCGCCAGCGAGCCCCGCACCAGAGTCGCAATGTAAGGGTGATCCGACTTATTGCCGCGCAACGGGAGTGTCTCGGTGCCGGAGTTCGGCCCGGCGCCAATGCCCTTGCCTGTCGCGACAAACAAATCATTTCCGTGAACCGCAATTGCCGTCGGGTACCACTCGGTTGGAATGAAGTAATAGGCGCGATCGGAGTTGGCCTGGGCGTGGGTCCCGCGCGATTCACGCAAATCGAAGACCCCCACGGCGTCGGAACTGGATTCTGCCACGTAAAGCGTCTTGCCATCGTCGGACTGCGCCAGCGCGATTGGGTAGTTTCCACCATAGGTTTGCCGCGGCAGTCTGGTGTCGAGGTAGCGCGCCACCTTGCCATCCGCGGTCGCAATTACCGCTACCCGATCGCGATTGGCCAAGGTGACGTAGAGCCGGGTTTGATCCTGGCTAAGCAGCAAGGCGGTTGGATGGGACGATGGATCCGTCTCCTCTTTTGGGGGCAGGAGAGCGATCTCGCGCACGACCTTTCCTGAGCGCAAGTCGAGTTCAGCCACACTG
Organism: uncultured Acidobacteriaceae bacterium; assembly: GCA_963834815.1. Taxonomy (GTDB): domain Bacteria; phylum Acidobacteriota; class Terriglobia; order Terriglobales; family Acidobacteriaceae; genus DASRAA01. Next base: position 51,800 of record CAWIDA010000004.1, read on the forward strand.
GAGCCGTTCCACAACGAGCACCAGGCCCGAATGCCGTCGTTGCTGGCAACTACCGTATAAGGGAAGGCGCTGGGCACGACCTTGCCGCGTCCGAGTTCGAAGCGCTGAAGAACTTTGCCATCATGCGGATCAAGCAGCACCGCGTCGTCCGCCAGATTCTCGGCTACCAGCAAGGCATCGCGACCGGAATGCGTCACCACCACCAGTCCCGCGGGATACGGAATGGTTTGACCGGCCGGCACATATTTCGCGCCATAGATATTCTTTCGTCCCTTGGCCAGAGGAGCCAACGGAAGCTTGAGGAAGCGATCGGGTGTGAGCGATCCGTTGGTAAAGCGATAGACTGCGATCCCGTTTCCGGTGTTGCCAGGCTTCTTGCCTTCCGGGTCGGTAAGTGATGCCATCGAGGCATACAACTGGTTGCCGTCGGAACTCCACGCCAGTCCCACAAAGTAAGTCTGCTGAGCGTTGTTTGCCAGTCGTGCATCGGGAAAGTCGCGCAGTTGTTGGCTTGCCAAGTCCAGCACTGCGATTGACTGGCGATAGCTGGACTCGGCCGAACCGAAGCCGTTGTTGAGCACAGCCAGGTATTTCCCATCAGGACGAAGCGCCAGGGTGACTGGCAGGGTGTTGGTGCGCTGCGGTTCTCCGGGAACCGGTTCCTCCAATGTTTTGCTGGTCGGCAGGGCTATTTCCTTCTGCGCCTTCTGTGCAGCAGACTCCGCCGGCGCGATTGCGGACGACAGGCCTAGCAGCAAGACGAAAATACCGCGGGAGAGGTACATGGTTCTCCTTATGGGGACTGCACAGACGGCGAATCCAGAGCCCGGACGAGCATAGACCGCGCGCCGCGTTGGCCGAGGTTCTGGCGTACGTGCTCCAGCACACGCTCGACTTCCTCAGCAATAAGAGCAGATCCGACGACCACAACATGGGCATGCGATTGCGTGGGCCGCACGTAACGCTCCGCCATGGGAATGACGGTGGTACGAAACTGCTCCACGACGGACTCCGGGGTGCGGCCGCGCTCACGCACATCGCGCTCCTGGCGACGTTGCAGGCATATGTCGTCGGCCGTTTCCACATAGACCCGGGTGTCGAGAAGGCGCCGCAGCTTTGGCCAATACAGAGCGAACAGTCCCTCGACGATGACGAATTGCCCCGGGCAAAACAACCGGGTCTCGCCACTGCGAGTGTGGGCAGAAAAATCGTAGACCGGTATCTCGACCGGCTTTCCCTCTCGCAGCTGCCCGGCTTGCGCGAACAACAACTCGTCTTCCAGTGCAGCGGGGTGGTCAAAGTTGGAACGCCCGCGCTCCTCAAGGGAAAGGTGCGCGAGGTCGCGGTAATAATGGTCGAGTGCCAACACCGGCGACTGCAGCCGATCTGCAAGGTAATGGGCGAGATAGCTCTTGCCTGCTCCCGACGGCCCCGCAATGCCGATCAGATACGACTCGCCTGACATGCGGCACCAGTGTAAACCCAGTGGCTAATGGCTGATGACCGGTAATAGCGGTCAGGCAGACAGAGATTGGGCGTACTGCTCGATACGTGGCAAAACCGCCCGCAACAAGGCTACAAACTTGCCGGCTACTCGCTGGCCAGTGTCGAGGACCTCATCGTGGCTGATCTTTTCGCCACTCATTCCGGCAGCCATGTTGGTGACACAGGAAATGGCGAGCACTTCCAGGCCCATGTGGCGTGCGACGATGACTTCGGGGACTGTGGACATGCCGACGAGATCAGCGCCAATCGCGCGCAGATAGCGGATCTCCGCTGGAGTTTCATAACTGGGACCCAACATCGCCGCATAAACGCCTTCGGAAATGTCGCCGTCGAGGCGCTCGGCCTGATCCAGCGCGAACTTACGAAACTGCAGATTGTAGGCGTCTGTCATGTCAGGAAATCGTGGCCCGAAGCGTTCGTCGTTAGGGCCCACGAGGGGGTTCTGTCCCTGCAAGTTGATGTGGTCGCGAATGACTACCAGCGCACCACGTTGGTAGCGTGGGTTGATCCCACCGGCGGCATTCGTGATCACAACGGCTTTTATTCCCATGCGGGCGAACACGCGCACCGGAAACGCAACCTGCTGCGCTGAGTAACCCTCGTAGAGATGAACTCGTCCCTGCATGATGACGACAGCGACACCTTCCGCCGTGCCGATCACCAGATTGCCGGCATGGCCGATCGCAGTGCTCCGCGGGAAAGAAGGGATTTCCGTGTACGGGATGCAGGTGGCGTCCGCCAGTTGGTCGACGAATGCTCCCAGGCCGGAGCCCAGGACAAGCGCAATGCGGGGACGCAACGGGGTACGCGATTGGATGAGTTGCGCCGCTTGCGCGGCACGCGTGAATTCGTCTGCTTCCGTCACGAATCGTTCCAGGGAACGTATCCTTCAAGGTGTGGAGGAAGACTGACCGGTATGCGTCTTTTCCTTCAGGTCGATCTTCACTTCCCCATCTCTTCCAGGTACTTCTCGACTTCGAGCGCGGCCATGCAGCCCGTGCCCGCAGCGGTCACCGCCTGTCGGTAGCGGCGGTCCGCCACGTCCCCCGAAACGAAGACCCCCGGGACACGAGTGCAGACGTGTCCGTCGCTGGGCACGATGTAGCCTTCGCCATCGCGATTTAGCTGGTCGCCGATGAAATTGGCGTTGGGCGTGTGTCCGATGCCAAGAAACATGGCACTGGTGGGAAAGTCCCACTCCTCGCCGGTCTTCAGGTTGCGCAGGCGAAGGCCGGTGACCTCTTTTTTGTTGGTGTCGTATACGTCATCGACAACGGTGTCGGTCAGGAACTCGATTTTGTCGTGCTGGCGGGCGCGATCAAGCATGATCTTCGAGGCGCGGAACTCGCCGCGCCGATGAATGAGCGTGACTTTGGTGGCAAAGCGAGTGAGGAAGAGTGCCTCTTCCATGGCAGAGTCGCCGCCGCCGATCACCGCGATCTGCTTGCCGGAAAAGAAAAAACCATCGCAGGTAGCACAAGAAGAAACGCCATGCCCGATCAGGGCCTTCTCGTTGGGCAGACCCAGCCATCGCGCCGATGCGCCGCTGGCGACGATCAGTGCGCGAGCCAGCAAGGTCTCCCGGCCCAGGTTCACCTCGATGGGCTTCGTCCCAAGGCCGTCGTTCTTCTGGCTGAGATCGACGCTCACGACATGCCCGGTCCTGTATTCGGCGCCAAAGCGGGCAGCCTGCTTGCGCATGTTGTCGATGAGTTCCGGCCCCTGGATGCCTTCGGGGAATCCGGGAAAGTTTTCCACGAGGGTGGTAAGGGCCAATTGCCCGCCAGGTTCGTGCCCGTCGACAACGAGAGGGGTGAGGTTGGCTCGGGCAGCGTAAAGGGCCGCGGTCAGCCCCGAGCATCCGGAGCCGATGATGATCACATTACGAACGTTATCGGTCATAGGAGTAGAAATAGATTCCCCGGAGCGCAAGAAGATGCGGAGGCGCTGGTAACGCAAAGGAGCCCAGCAACAAACGCTTACATCACAAACAGTTGAGCGGAAAACTTCGCCGTTGGAATTCTAGCAAGCGCGGGCGATTTGGGAAATCGCGTTCGCCGACAAGCTTGGTGCGACCCATGAGGGATGGCCAGTGATTTTCTGAACTGGTGGAGTGATGGGCGGTAGAATTGAAGGCATGGCAAAGCTCACTTTGGTCTATGGCATGCGTCTCCTGCCGTCCGAGGAAATTGAAGAGGTTGGCGCAGCTCCAGTGAAACTGAAGAATGGACGCGAAGCTCACGTCACCCTTCACGTTGTCGAGGGATCAAAAGATGACATCGAGAAACAATTACGCCAGAGCATTGACGCGTTTTTTGATCTCTACCCGGAAATCTGAAATCAGGCGGTTGAGCTGCAGAATTTGCGCTCCAAATGGGCGCAGCTCCCAAAGCTTTTTGGGGAACGTTACCATCCGGGTAATCGTAGTAAATGCAAATGGCGCGCCAAGTCACGGCTATAATCCGCTAGCGGCGGAATAGAACGAAGGCACCGGTGATCGAGCTCCCAGAACTCGCCAGAATACGAGTCACACTAAGGCGGATGTTGCACCCCATCAGCAAATTGGGGAAGACGACGCTCTGGTTTGGCGGGCTGGCGCTGCTGTTGCAACTGTGGAAGCTGATCGCGCGCTCACCCGGCGGCACCATGGTAAGTGGGTGGTCTGCGTTCCTCACGTATGTGTTCGTGTGCTGCCTGCTGCTAAAAGGCTTGCGGTGGGCGCGCAAAGAGTTGATGTGGCGGCTGCGCAATCGCCTGATCGTCACTTACGTGTTCATCGGCGTCATTCCCATTGTGCTGTTGCTTTCGATGGTATTGCTGGCCGGCTATCTGTTCTCCGGGCAATTTGCCACCTATATCGCACTTTCCGACCTTGATACCGAGCTTCAGCACCTGACTGCGGCCAACAACGTTCTGGCAGCACAGTTCCGTACCCTGACCCAATCGGGCAAGTTGACTCCGCAAATGGCGGTCGAGATCGCCCGGGCGTCGGATGAGGCGTTCAACCAACGCACCGTAACCGTGCTGGAGGGGGACAAGGGATTCGTGATTGGGCCCGCAGGAACGACGACGGAGGTTGCGGACACGCTGCCAGAAACGGCCAAGAGTGACCTGAGCAGTTTTGTGATGGATAGCAAGCGGCTGCACCTGCGAGCCATTAAGCATGTTGACGCGGGAATGCGTCATTTGACCATCATGTCCGACGTGCCGATGACTTCCGAGGTTTTGCAGCGGGCAGCGAGGATCGGCTCGGTTGATCTTTACCCACCTGATGTTGAAGTCAATGTTGACCGGCCGGCGGCGATGTCATCCAGCCAGAAGACGCCAAAGCGTCCCGAGGATAGCGTCACCATCAATCTGGGAGGGTCTAGATCGCAAGTAACTCTGGGGGGTAAGAACGTCAAAAACGCTCCGCAAAATGTGGAGGCGGGCCAGGTGGTGGCGGCCGCAAACCGTTTCGATCCGGAGTTTCGCTGGTGGACGCTGTTTAACGCGATTGACTGGAACACTGGGAAAGAGCTGACCGGCGCGATTGTGGTGGGCACCCGTCCTTCGATGCTCTACAACGTGTTGTTCGGCACGCTGGGCCGGAAGGCAGGGATCTTCGTCCAGGTGCTGGCGGGTATCGGCATTTTCTTCGGAATCATCGAGTTGGTAGCACTGTACATTGGGGTGCGGCTGACACGCAGCATGACCAAGTCGGTAGCCGAACTCTACTCCGCGACGCAACACGTGAACCGTGGCGACCTCTCCCATCGCATCCAGGTCCGAACCCGCGATCAGATGGCGGCGCTGGAAGAATCGTTTAACTCCATGTCTGCGTCACTGGCGAAGCTAATCGCGGAACAAAAAGAGAAACAGCGGCTCGAAGGTGAGCTGGCGATTGCCCATGAAGTGCAAGCGCTGTTGTTCCCGAGGCAAACCTCTGAGCTGCCCACCCTTGAAGTGCACGGCGTATGCCGTCCGGCACGCACCGTCAGCGGCGATTATTACGACTTCATTCCACTGCACTACGATCGAATGGTCCTGGCGGTAGGCGATATCAGCGGCAAGGGCATTTCGGCTGCCCTGCTGATGGCCACCGTGCACGCCTTTGTGCGAGCCTACTCGCTGGAGCCCGAGTTGGCCCTGGCCGCGGTGTCGGCGGTCGCGAGCGAGCCTGGCCGGGGCGCCACCCCTATGTACTTGTCGGTGGACGGCCATCGGGATTCCGATCTCTCTCCGGCGATTCTGATGGCTACCTTGAATTACCAGCTCTATCGCAGCACTCCTCCGGAAAAGTACGCGACCATGTTTTTGGGCAGTTACGACGCTGGGTCGGGCGCAATGACCTACTCCAACGCCGGTCACCTTCCCCCGTATGTGATCGCTCGTGATGGCCAGGTGGCGAAGCTGGATACGTCCGGTACCGTGGTGGGACTATTCGACGGAGTAAGCTATGAAGAGTCGCGCGTCCCGATGCGGCCCGGCGACATCTTTGTGGCGTTCAGCGACGGCGTGACTGAGCCGGAAAACGAGTTTGGCGAGTTCGGAGAAGACCGGCTGGTGGAGTTGATTCAACTGCATCGCGATCAGCCGCTGTCACGCATCAGCGACGTGGTGACCGGCGCGGTGGCGGACTGGATCGGCGGCAACGAACAGCCTGACGACGTTACGCTGGTGCTGGCACGGGCAAGGTAGCACAGCGCCGCATGTCGGGTGCGTCGGGTCCGATCTAACGCCCAGCGGGCGGCGCGGGCAAGAAACGATATCCGATGCCGCGCACCGTCAGCAGGTGCTGCGGCTTAGAGGGATCCCGTTCGATATACTTTCGCAATCGAACAATAAAGTTGTCGATGGCGCGAGTGTCGGTATCTTCGTGCAATCCCCAAACTTCTTCGAGTATCTGTTTTCGCGACACCACTTTGCCACTGTTGCGGATGAGATGGCGGAGCAACTCGGCTTCCATGAGCGTGAGTCGATAGACCTTCTCGTTAGCGGCCAGTTCCAGGGTGCCGAAATCGACTTGTCTTCCGGAGAAAGCGTAGACATCGAATTCGCGCAAGGAGTCAGCGCTCCTGGATTCAGCCACGCGGGACTGGTTCGGCGGATTGGTGACCAGCGTGCGGCTCCATTCGCGACGACGCAACAGACTCTGGATGCGCGCCAGCAAGATGTTCAAGTCGAACGGCTTGGGCAGATAATCGTCTGCGCCCGCGGCGAATCCCTGGAGCACGTCCTCGGGCCGGCCGCGCGCCGTGAGCATGAGCAACGGAATGAAATGGTTTGCTTTTCGCAATTCGCTGGCGACAGTAAAGCCGTCTTTACCGGGAAGCATTACGTCGAGTATCAATAGATCGAATTCAGCCCGCTGCTTTAACAGCAGATCGAGCGCAGTCTCGCCATCGCCGGCCACTTGAGTTCGATAGCCCTCGGCTTCGAGATTGAACTTCAACCCCCGCGCCAGATGCTCTTCATCTTCCACAATCAGAATCTGTCCGGTCATCGCTGATACCTTGGCAACTCGATGGTAAATGTGGTTCCCTTGCCCGCCCCTTCACTCTCGGCAAATGCCCTTCCTCCATGTCGCCGGGTAATAGCGCGGACGATGAACAATCCCAGACCACTTCCCTTAACCTGTGCCGAACCCGGCGTCGCAACGCGGTAGAAGCGCTTGAAGACGCGCTTCAGCTCGCCACGCGGAATTCCGATTCCGTTGTCCTGCACCTTGATCTGCACCCGTTGGAGATCGGGGGTAACAGCTTCTACGCGAATGCGGGGGTCTTTCGGCGAATACTTCACTGCATTGTCGAGCACGTTGGACAGCACGGCCGAAAGCTCTTCGCGGTCGCCAGCCACACAAATCCGCTCCACATGCTTGCCATCGAGGTCCCAGGTGATTGCCTCGGGCGACAAGTGATGACGCGAACGCGCCAGTTCAACGGCGTCCTGCACCAGGGGGCCCACTTCAATCTCCGTCTTGTTGAGCGCGGCATTCTTCTGCACTACCCGGGCAGCTCGCAGCACCTGCTCGACCGTGCCCATCAGGCGTTGGGTGTCTTCCAGCATCACCTGATAGAACTCGCGACGCTGGGCTTCATCCACTTCACGCTGTCGCAGGGTCTCCAGATAGAGGCGGATGGAGGTGATCGGGGTTTTCAGCTCATGGGTGACCGCGTTCAGGAAGCTATCCTGCTGCTCGTTACGGCGCACTTCACGTACCAGAAAAATGGTATTCAGGATGACGCCGGCGATGATGAATCCGAAGAAGAGAACGCCGAGGAAGAGGGGAACAACTTCGCGCCAGTTGAGCACGATCCAACTGACATTAAGCACCAGCGCCACGGCGGCGACGAGCACGCCCAGGGTGACGGCAAACGCGATGGTTCTTTTGCGGCTGGTGATGCGCATGGGGCGTTCAGTCGAAGCATAGCATTTGGAGTATTTGCCAGCAGGCAGTTGTCAGCGGTGACAGGTCTCGACCATAAAAACGAAAGCGGCGCGTGAGCGCCGCTTGGAGGATACGACCCTTACCGCTTAATCCCCGCTGTAGGCGACGGCCAACTCTTCGGTCTTCACGCCGGTTGCCCCAACGGGCTGGACGCGGGCTTCGCGCAGCTTGGGCAGCTTCACGTCCCAGATGAGGCCGACCGCCTTGAGGGCACTGATCAGGTACCAGTTGAAATCCACTTCGTACCAGGTAAGGCCGTGGCGAGCCGACTGGGGGTGGGCATGATGGTTGTTGTGCCAGCCTTCCCCGAAGCTCAGTAGCGCCACCCACCACAGATTGCGGGAATCGTCGTCGGTGGCGAAACGCTGGGAGCCCCACATGTGGGTTGCCGAGTTCACAAACCAGGTGCTGTGCAGAAGGAAAACGGTGCGCAAGAAAATGCCCCAAAAGACTACCTTCCAGCCGCCGACGGCCAACAGAATCAGGCCCACAACTACCATGGGGACCCAGTGCCATTCGCTAATCCAGGTGTGAAACTTGTCTTTGCGAAGATCAGGTACATAGGGGAGCAGGCCCTGGAGCTTGTTGTGCAGCGATTCGCCGCTCATGATCCAGCCCATGTGCGCCCAATATCCGCCGTCGCGGGGGCTGTGGGGATCGCCCGGCTTGTCGGTGAGCTGATGATGCACCCGGTGAGTAGCCACCCAGAAGATTGGCCCGCCCTCGAGCGACAGCGTCGCACAAACGGTGAGGAAGTACTCAAACCACTTGGGACACTTGAAACCCCGATGCGTCAGCAGGCGATGATATCCCAGCCCGATACCGAAACTGCCGGCTATCCAGTAGAGAAATAATGCGGTAAAAAACGCCGGCCAAGTGAACATGAACAACGCCGCAACGGCGCCGATGTGAAACGCGATCATGAAGCCCGAGGTGATCCAATTCACCCTTTTATCTTGCCGAACCATGTGACCTCTTGAAGTTGAGGATTGGCGGCGGCGCGGACTGCGCAGCAACGCCATGGCAAGACTACCAAGTCCTGGGGAAGGCGATTGTAATACTTGTGTCACAAGCCCTTGTGATCCTGGCCACAGGCGGGCGTTTACCGGGGGCATCGCATTTGGCTCTGATTTTCTGCGGTCTTGGAGACTGTTAACTCTCGTGACTCCGCGCTGGAAGTCACAACATCTGATCCGGAGCGTGGCCGGTCGCAGCACGACCGGGAATTCATCCTGAAGCGACGTTTGCCGATGAATGACATGGGATGCCATTGATCGGCCAGCGCCGGAAGAAAAGGAGAAAAAGGCGTTCGCAGCAACCAACCCGCACCGCCGCCGTCTTGATTGCCCTGGTTGGATTTCTGCTGCTATCGGCTTATGTAACAGTGCGCTTGGTTGGGATAACTGTACAGTTGCCGCCTTTGACCTGGCAGAAGTCCTGGGGAGGCATCGAACGATATGAACCTGCTCCCGACTATCGCGCAGCGCGCACGGTATATCCCCACTCGGTGGTACCGGGAGGTGTGCTGAGCGAAACCGAACTTGAAGCCTCGATAGCGAAGGACCCTGTGGTGGCGACGCACTATCGCGACGTCATGCCGGCACGCCTGCAGGCGACGCGGCTCAGTGCTGCGGTAGACGCTTATCTCTCTTACCGTTCGGCGAACTCCGTGTACTGGACCAGCCACACGATACATTTGCCGAAGGGCGAGTTGATCCTCAGTGACGGGGTACACATGATCCGCGCACGCTGCGGCAATCGCTTGACGTTCACGCTTCCGTTGGAGGCTGCAAAGCTGCCGGAGGCACCGCCGGTTATCGAACCTCCGCAACTCGTCTTTGAGTACGGAATGCCACCCCTCTTCAGTCCACCGACCATCCCGCTGTCGCAGCCTATCCCTTCGCAAGCTGAGAATTTCTGGCCGCCAGCAGTACCACCTCCCTCGTGGTGTTGTAGCACGGGGGGATTTCCGGGAGGCTGGTATGCGCCGCGTCCTGACCACCCCGAGCCACGGCCTCCCGGGATTCCTGAACCAGCAGCACTGTTGTTACTAGGGACTGGAATGATGGTTACGGCGCTGCGATGGGCGCTCTAAGCGGGTCGCACTGAAAACACGGCAGGAAGATCGCTGCTCCGGGTTGAGAATAGAGTGTATCCACGATGGCTACAGGGGCTACCGAAAAAGTTCGAAAGCCGGTCGCCTCGCGGACTGATGTCCGCTCGGCACCGCGTAAATAAACAGCTTGTACGGCACGACTGAAGTCGTGCCCTTTCAAATCATGGTCTGAAGTGAGTTTTTCAGCAGCCTGTGCGGATGACAATAGCATTGCTCGGGCGCGTGTCATCGTAGCCTCGTTGAGACTCTCCAGGATCAGTAGGGTGGTTCCCTGCTGCTCGATCAGGACGCGCCCTTCCGTCGTGTCCCACTCCTGCAGCGAACACTCCGGCTGTGCCTCAGTGACCGGACAGGATGCTGGAAGGCGAGTGGCGCCTTTATACCGTTTGGGCACGTAGTCGCCGTAGAGCTTTGCGAACGCGCGCGCCGACTCGAACGAATCCCAGCTTGACACAAACAGCAAGCCAATCCGATCTTTCGGAGCGTTCTTATCACGAACGGCGAGATAATAGCCACCGCGCCAGTGAGGGTAATACTTTTTTGCGTCGGCCTCAGGGGTATACTGCTTAGCCAATAGGTAAATGTCGAATGCGCCCATCCCTCCGAAGTCATAGCGCTGGTAGTCGGGAGCGACCAGTTTGTCCAGGTCCGGTATGGTCAGCGGCGGCACGATTCGATTGGAAAGATACGTTGAGGGCTCCATAACCTGGAGAGTGTCAACCGGTGGTCGTTCGAGCATGCCGCCGAAAGCAGCGACTTTCCCTTTTCTGGTCAGCACGTCGCGCACGAAATCCAACCCAAACGTGTAGGGCATCAGCAGCGACTCTCGCAGAAAGATAGGAGACGCAGCCAGGACTGGTGAGTCCTTTCCATCCGTCATTGTGGCGCGCATGGCATTTACCACATCGGGCGCGGCTACGACGTTTACTCCTGCGGGAGCTAGGGTGTAATCGAGCATGGCTACCATAGCCTGTCCCTCGGTGATGGCCTGCCGAGCCGCCTGGGCCTCTTGAACTACCTGCTCCTGCTGGTCAGGGAGCGGGCTGTCGTCCTTTGCCCCGGCGAGGCTCCATTTCTCCAGGCCAACCGCCTGGTCCTGCAAGGCATGCGTCAACTCGTGGGCGAGCACTGTTTTCTGCAACTCAGGTTGTACCCAGTCGAGCAGATTCACCGTCTTGGTTTTGGCATCGTAGTAAGCCGCCACCTGCTCGCCCAGCAGCTTCAGAAACTCAGAGTGCAGATCGTAGTCCGGCGGGATCATGCCGAATTTCTTCAACACCAGTTGAGAGCGTTCGAGGCGTTGGGTGTCCTTGTCATCCTTCATCCGCTTCTCGACGTAGCTTTGTACCTGATTGCGAGTGATGAGCTTGCGCTTCACCTTGTGCTTAATGGGGAGGCCAGTGTCTTGGCTGACGAACTGGAGAATCTCGTCAACCGAGCGGAAGAGTTCCTTCGCCTGGGCCTTAGTGATGGGCTTCTGCGGCTCAGGCGGCGTCGCTTGAGCTTGCGGTGACGGCTCGGGAGCGGGCTGCTCTTGTACCGTCGCGCCGATCCCTGGGACCGTCTTTGGTTGCTCAGTAGGTGGCGCGGTATTTTGGCCTGCCGCGGTGCCGGCCAGAAGTACAACCAGAAGGATGATCGGCATCAATGACCAGCGGCGCGGAGAAGCAGGTAGTGGATTCTCAAACATTCAGGAGTTTCCAGAATACATGACTGAGCGAAGGGAGGCGTGGAGACAGGGGTCCGACTTCGGCCAGCCATGGTCTGGCTCTGGTCTCAGAGACATTGGCACACAGGTGCAGCCGCCGCTATGATGAAATCTCCTGCCAATTTACCCAAGGACGGTGCGATGACTCGAACCCGGCGTGCGCTGCTGGCAATCCTATGCGCGATTGCGCTCAGCCGACTGATCGTGGCACAAGTGCCACAGGCCTCCACACAACGAACTTCGGAAGAGCAACAGTCCTATCGGAAATCGATGGAAGAGGCCGACCAGAAGATCGCCGACGAGGTTACGGCACACTCGGAGCTGATGAAGAACCTGGAGTACCTCACCACTCAGATTGGGCCACGGCTGACGGGATCCAAACAAATGCAGACCGCCAGCGACTGGACGTTGAAACGCTTCCAGGATTACGGCGTGGCCGCACATCTGGAGACCGCCAACATCGATCATGCCTGGACTCGCGGAAAAGAGACCGCCGAGATCACCAGCCCGATCCAGAGAAGCATCGGTATTCGCGCTTTGGGATGGAGCAAAGCTACCGGCGGGGATGTCTCAGGCAAGGTAATCGCCCTCGATATTCAGCAACTGTCGGACCTGGAGGCATACAAGGGGAAACTGAAGGGCATGATTGTGTTGGCGTTTAAGCCTGCCGATCTTTCCAAAGCTGATCCCAATCCGGACAACGCATACGATGCGGTGATTCCACCTCCGCGTGGAATTAAGACTGATGGGGCTATGTCGTGGCGCGAGCGCGCTCAACTGATGCGCGCGCTCAGTGAAGACCAGCCGGCGCTTGTTCTCTTGGACAGCGGCAAGACCGACAATCTCTTCAACATGACTGGCACGCGCCCGGCGTACAACCCCAGTTCTACGCCGACCGCATTCGTCGCACATGAAGACTACGCGCTGATTTGGCGCCTGATAAAGACCGGACCAGTTACGCTCAAAGCCAATCTGCAAAACAGCTTCAGCGACAAGCCGGCGCCGGCGTCGATCACAGTAGCGGAAATCAAAGGCTCTGAGCTACCCGAGGAGCGCGTCGTCATCGGCGGGCACCTTGATTCCTGGGACCTTGGCCAAGGCGCGCTAGACAATGGCACGGGCGCGATGGCGGTGCTGGAAGCGGCACGTACCCTGCAGGCCTTGGGTTGGAAGCCGAAGCGGACTATTACGTTTGTCTTGTTCACCGGCGAAGAGCAGGGCGGAATCGGCGCCGAAACCTTTGTGAAGAACCACACCGCGGAACTTGCGAAGATCGATGCCGTCCTGATTCATGACTTGGGCACCGGCAAGGTGTTCAGCATTACGCTGGAAGACCTCTGGGATACCGCTCCGCTGATGTCGGAGATATACCAGCCGCTGCAGGAAGTCTTCGACCTGAGGCCGCTGAGCACCCGTTACTACGGCTCTTCCGACCACGTGGAGTTCCTGGAGAAAGGAGTACCAGCGTATTTCTGCCTACAGCTTCCAGACCACTACCGCGAGGCGCACCACAGCCAGACCGATACCTTCGACAAGGTGATACCGGACCAAATCAACGAAGGGGCAGCCTTGCTGGCAGCGTGGGCGTGGAACGTTTCCGAAATGCCGCAGGCCTTGCCTCATCATCCAGCGAAGGAAACGGCGGAGTAGAGCTGCCAAGTGGATGTCCTGGGCAGCTCTGTCCGCAGTTGGAGCAGTTAGACGGATTCTGCAATGCCGCTCTTCACGCTGCGGAAAGCGGCGTCAAGGATCAACTGGTTCTGCAAGCCCTCTTCACCCGGGATCTCGAACGGACGGCCATCTTCAACGGCGGCAGCGAAGGACTCGACCTGCGCCGTGTAGGAGCGATCATTAAACACTTCCTTCTTCTCCACGACATCGAAGGCGCGGCGCAACTCGACGGTCACGGGATGGTCGACGGTCAAGGCATTTACCGCCGATAACGCGCCATCCTCCCCGATGACTTCAAGCTGCGTCAGATACGGAGCGCGGGCAGAGACGGACATGGTCGCCAAGGTTCCGCCGGCGAAATGAAATAAGGACGTTGCCGACGCTTCAACCACCCAATGTGCGTCGTATTGCGCCTGGGCCGTTACCGTTTTTATCTCATCTGCCAGCACGTAACGCAGAGTGTCGAGGCAATGTACTCCGACGTCCGCCAACGGTCCTCCGGTAGCCAACTGCGGATCATTGATCCAGGTACGGGCGCTCTCCAGCAAGGGCGCTGCGAAAGTGGACTGCGCCAAGAGGGGCTTGCCGATCGCGCCGGAAGCAATGCGCTCGCGAAACCAGCGAACGCTCTCGTGGAAGCGCATGACGTGGGCGACACCCAGCAGGACATCCGCAGCGCGCGCGACCTCGACCATCTGGCGGGCCTCAGCAGCGTTCATCGCCATCGGCTTCTCCACTAGAACGGGCTTACGATGGCGCACGGCCTCCAGCACATCGGCAAGATGGAGCGCATCCGGAGTTGCGATAAACACGGCGTCCACATCAGGCGACGCACACAACTCGGCGGTAGAGGTGAATGCGTGTTCGATGCCGAACTCGCGGGCAGACTCGGCAGCGCGTTGTGGCATCGCGACGCGACAACGCCGTCACCCGACAATTTCTTGCGTTGGCAAATCCGGGCATCAGGCGTTTAGCCGCGTGCAGCCCAAAGCCGATAATTCCGTAGCGAACCATTTATGCTCCCATCCATGAGGGCGGGCGAAGCTGCGCGCTTGTGTCTTATTAGTTTAGTTAGGCATCTGCGCCGTCGCTCCAAAGAGAACTCCAGACTTACCAAGATACCGTGGATTATGATCATCGTCTGCATGCCTGCAGAAGGACGCGCCATTGCCGGCTTCGCACGCAGCCATCCGCTCGCTGTTCCTTGACGGTCCCGCCGGCCGGCTCGAGGCATTGCTCAATGTAGGCGCAGCCAACGCCACCCATGCCGGATTGGTTTGCCATCCTCATCCGCTGTTTGGCGGGACGATGCACAACAAAGTCGTGTTCCACGCCATGAAGGCGCTGCATGCCTTCGGATTCCCTGTATTGCGCTTCAACTTCCGCGGCACCGGCCTAAGCGCCGGAACACACGATGGCCGCGAAGAAGTTGAAGACGTACGGGCGGCGCTCGCCTGGCTGAAACATGAGTTCTCTTTGCCTATCATCTTCGCCGGATTTTCTTTCGGCGCGGCGCGGGGGCTACGCGCCTGCTGTCCCGATCCCGATGTCCGGGCGCTGATTTCGCTGGGAACACCGGTGGAAGCCGAAGGCCGCCTCTACTCCTACAAGTTTCTGGGAGAGTGCCATAAGCCAAAGCTCTTCCTTAGCGGCGATCACGATTCCTTTGGCCCGCACCATGCACTGGAGTCGGTTGTAGCTCGCGCAGCCGCACCCAAAGAGTTGGTCTTCCTACCCGGTGACCACTTCTTCGAGGGACATCTTGACGAAATGCGCATGACCATCGAGAGCTGGCTGCAGGAGCTGCTAGCCCCTCACGCATAGTGCGACTCGACTAGTCGAATCGCCGGATCGGTAGCGATCGTCACGCATATAATCCTGACCGATGCCGCCTCCCTCTTCAACGCCGTGGGAACCCGAGGCCGAACTTCGTTTTCGCGAAATGCGCCGCCGGGCACTGGCAATGTTTGAACACGCGCTGGCAGAGTGCAGCATCCCCAAGGCATTTGCGCGGAACCTTCGATTCGACCGCGGGCAACTTCAAGCCCCTGCGCATGAGTACAAACTCGACACATTCTCGCAATTGGCCGTGGTCTCGGTTGGTAAGGCTGGGCACGAAATGGCACAGGCGTTGTCCCATATCGTCCCCATCGGACTGACCGGTATCGTTGCATGCCCCGCTAAGCCAGCATCACCACTCGCGGGATTTCAATACTTTTACGGCGGGCATCCGCTCCCGAACGAAGATTCTTTGCGCGCAGGCGATGCCATTTTCGAGTTGCTGCAAGGATTGTCCGATCAGGCCCTGGTGATTTTTCTCATTAGCGGAGGCGCGTCTGCGATTGCCGAAAAGCCGGCTTTCCCCCATCTGACATTGTCAGACGTCACGGCCACCTATCGGGTCCTTGTCAATTCCGGAGCGCCGATCGCTGAAATCAATGCGATTCGCAAACACCTGTCGGGCATCAAAGGAGGGCGCATGGCGCAACTCGCCGCTCCTGCGGCCCAGTTATCGGTACTGGTGTCGGATGTGCCGGACAACTCCCTCGACGCGCTGGCCTCCGGTCCTACCATGCCGGACGGGAGCACAGTGTCCGATTGCCGAAGGATCGTCGAACGTTATGGCATGCTTCCCCATTTCCCGGTGAGGGTTCGAGCCATGTTCGAAGGCAACCAGCTTCAGGAAACGCCCAAGGAAGGAAACTCAGCATTTCGGAACAGCAGCTACATCACCGTGTTGTCCAATCACACGGCCGTGATTGCGGCGATCGAGTCTGCCACGGCGGACAGTTTCACCGTTGAGGTCGACAATCGGTGTGACGACTGGGACTACACGCGAGGCGCCGATTATCTATTGATGCGCTTGCGCGAACTTCACCAGGCGTCGTCGCCGGTGTGCCTGATTTCAGGGGGTGAAGTCACAGTGAAAGTCGGAGAGAAGTCGGGTCTTGGGGGACGCAACCAGCAGTTTGCCTTGTATTGTGCACGTGAGATCGCAGGAGAGCCCGTCACCGTGCTGAGTGCGGGGACAGACGGCATCGACGGCAACAGTCCCGCAGCGGGCGCCGTAGTCGATGGAAGTACGGCAGCGCGACTCCGGCAACGTGGAATTGATCCTGCCGCAGCGCTATCGCAGTTCGATGCTTTCCCTGCATTGCAATCGATTGGCGATGCGATCGTCACCGGGCCAACGGGCAACAACCTTCGCGACTTGCGAATTCTGCTCGCCTACTGATTCCTGTCGCGGCCAACCTGTGCGCTCACCCACTCCAGGTAGGCATCACTGCCACCGTCTACGGTTAGTTCTACGCGTTCGGGCAGTTCGTAAGAATGCAGTTCGGCGAATGCCACCGCCAGATCGGCTGCCCGCTCGGCCGTAGTCTTGATGAGCAGCAGATACTCCTGCTCGCGCTGGATGGCATCTTGCCAGCGGTAGATCGAACGGATCGGACCAACGATGTTCACGCAAGCAGCAAGGCGGCGCTCAACCAGCGCACTGGCAATCTGTTCAGCTTTCTCCAGCAGACCCACTGTTGTGACCACAATTCGCACACTTGCCACGCAGCACCTCCCGAGTGGCTACTGCTTCCGCGTTTGTTTCGACCTGACTCTAGCATGTGAATCGACCGATCAGCAGCGCAGTTGCCGGAGTTGTATCACGCGCCGCTCGGATGCAAGTCGTTGTTGGTAAATTTGGTTCCTCCTTGGACGTTCGCTTTCCCTTCGCTTGACGCGTTTATTGAGCCGACGTTCACTAACAGTGCGGGGTTGTGTGGTTGCAGTAAACGTTCGAGCATTGCTTGAGGAATTGGCTCCAACTGAGATTCGGCACAGGGTTCCGAGGAAAGGCTGTTCGTAGCTATGGTTTCGACCGGCAGGGCCGCTAAATGGTTTTATGCCATGCGCCGTGTTTTGGCGACGCTGTGTATAGGTGTGCTCGCCGTTCTGATTGGATACAAAGTCGTTGTTGGGGCTAACGGCACAATGGAGTGGCGCGCCAAGCGCGCTGAGTACCTGCGCCTCCAGCAGGAAATCGATAAGGCCACTCTCGAGCACCAGGAACTGGAGAATCACGTCAAGAAACTGCAAAGCGACCCGAACACCATCGTGAAAGAGGCACGGGAGAAACTCGGATACGTGATGCCCGGCGAGGTCGTCCTGGTACGGCCGCATCCTAGAATGGACATCCGCCCTACAACTTCGGCGGTGGCTGAAAATCTGCCAGCCGTCAAGCCCAAGAACTAGCTTCTCTTCCCCGCGACCAGCCTTCCTTGTAACGTCACCCCAGTGGGCCGCTGCACCGGCAGCGCTCGGGCCGATTTGTCTCCAAATTGTCTCGGGCAGCTTCGCATTCGGATCCATCTGCAATACACTTATGCGCGCCGAGATCCGGTACCAGGATCGTTCCTTGAACGACTTCCTGGCCGACGAAGGCGCTCATTTAGTGAGCTCCATCTCAGTGATTCTGAGTCCTTTCGTCTGGGCGTCATATCGAAGCATCTGGCAAGTCTGAAAGGCAAGCGGTGTCGCAACCGGAGAAAGGGAGCGGAAGGGAGCAGTATGAAGAAGACAGCCGTGGTGGTGATTGGATTCTTTCTGTGCAGCATTCTCGCAATGGCAGCCCCGAACAGCACAAACTTGGATGGATGGATCAGCGACTCCAAATGTGCAGCGAAAGGCGCGAATGCCGCGCACGCGCAATGTACCAAGAAGTGCATCGAGGGCGGCGAGAAACCGGTTCTCGTCACCGACAAGGACCAGAAAGTGGTGGCTATCGAAAACCCCGCAGCCGTCGCGGGCCATGAAGGAGAGCACGTTACGGTTACCGGCAGCATGACGTCCAGCGGATCGCTGCATGTCGACAAGGTAACGGCGCTGGCGACAAGCGGAAGCTAGGGCGACGTTACGCGGCTAGGTCAGGTATGCGGCGCAGAGCAGAGCTCCGAAGATCAGGGCTTGGGCGAGTTCCGAGAACCCCAATTTGTGCACATTGAGGGGCCGCCGACCGCGCAGGAACCAGAGGCTGCCGCGGAACAACGCGGGAATGAAGGCCAGCACGACAGCGCCAGGGAAAAAGTGCAGGCGGCAGAGCGCGATAACGACGCCAAGCAGAACGATCTGCCCGGCGAGGAACGCGTAGCCCTGGCGCATCTTCTCGGTCATGCTCGCCGCACGACTGGAGTGGATCCGCACCTGGACGAAGTGGACCTGGTCTCCCGCGAAAAGCCAGTTAGCTGCCCACAAGGCAACGGCAATGTGATCGAGTCTTCCGGTCGCCACGTAGTACGCGCCAGCGGCAGTTGAAGTCAATCCAAGCGCACCAATCACCTGTGCCGGCATGCGGCCTCTGCGTCCGAGTTTCTTCACTGCGGCTTGAACCGCAAAAGCTAGCGCTGTGACAATGCCAATCATCAGCAGCCCGCGCCAGTAGCCGATCAAAAACAATGTCGTGACGGCAGCGGCCGATATCCCTGCGATCGCCGTCGAAACGGCGAGCACCGTGGAACGCTCTTGCGGTGTTTGGGCCTTAATCGCTGAGGTGCCGAGCCAGGCCTCGACAGGTGTACGCAACCAGAAGAGCGAAAGCGCGGCGACGAGAAAGAGCGCGAGCGCTCCCCAATTCACACTTGATCCAGCCCCGACAACGGCGCCCGTCGCCAATGGAAGCAACAGCATTCCCCATGCGCCGTGTTCGCGGGGAATCGCCATCGCCTTCATCCTGGAGTTCTGCAAAGTACCTGCGTGCGCTGCCATGAAGAAATGTTAAACGCCATGCCCTGCGCCCAGTATGACTTAAGTCTCACTCCTCTTAGTTTTACGTAATCTGGACAGCTACCGTGAATCGTGAAATCCTGAGTGAAGTTGCTGTGCTAAGGGGCGAGCACTCAACGAACTATGCGGGCAACACCGCAAGTGCATCCCTCGGCAATAGTTAGCATGCGATCGCGGACTTTCCCTGTGACGGCGCTAACCAAGTAGTTTGCCTGCTGAAGTCGCATAAAAGTCGTAAGCCCCTACAGCGGTAATCATGAGGAGCAAAGACTGATGGAGAACCCGGGTACCGCGGGTTTCTGGCTTTCGCCGCAGCAAAAAAGAATCTGGACACTGCGACAGGAATGCAGCGCGTATCGCTCGGCCTGCCTGGTTTTGATCGAAGGAGCCCTGGCGGTCGAGAAACTGGAAAGCGCACTCCATCAACTCGTGGCGCGTCACGAGATCTTGCGAACCGTATATGTCCGACAGCCGGGAATGAAGTTTCCCTTCCAGGTCGTGCTGGAAAGTGCAGACCCATCCTTTCGAGTGACTGACCTAAGCAGCCTATCTCAGGACGAACAGAGCAAGCAGTTCGAGCAACTCTTCCGCAAAGAGTATGTGCGTACTGTCCCCCCCGAGAGTGGCCCGGTGCTGGCGGCGACAGTAGCGACCTGTGGGTCTAACCGGTGCGCTCTCATTCTTAGTCTTTCCGCTATGGCGGTTGACGTTGGCTCGCTACATGTTCTGGTGCGGGAACTTGAGCAATTGGTTACCGGCACTCCGACGGCGGATACTGGAGAGGAGCCGCTTCGCTATGTTCAGTTCGCGCAGTGGCAGAACGACCTGGTCGATGGTGACGACGAAAACGCAGGCAAGGGCCGTGAATTCTGGAAGACTAATGCGAACGATGCACCTGCGCTTAACCTCCCTTATGAACGAAAGGCCCCGCCGGATTTTTCTCCGCAAGTCTTTCCGTCGGCCTTGGATGCCACAACCTGGAGAAGTCTGCAATCGCTCGCTACAAGGCTGAACGCTTCCAAGGCCGAAATCGTACTGGCTGCATGGCAGTCTTTGTTGTGGCGGCTCACCGGGCAGTCAGTGTTCAAAGTTGCGACGACCTGCGACGGGCGGGAGTACGACGAATTGCGGGACGCGGTGGGCGTCATCGAGAAGGTCATTCCGATTGACGCCCGCTTTGACGGCGACTTCCGCTTTCGCGAGGTGGTCGAACACGTGCGCAGCTCGATGGCGCAGGCGGCCGAGTGGCAGGAATACTATGTCTCGGGGACCGGCCTTGGCGCCGAGCCTCCCGCGAGCTTTGCGTACCTGGATCGTCCTGCCTCGCAGAGCCATGTCGACCTGAAGTTCACGATCCTGCAGAGTTCCGCATGCACCGAACATTTCAAACTGAAATTGTCGGCCGTCGAAAGCGCAAGTGGCCTTGCACTGAATTTCCACTACGACGGGTCGCGGTTTGATCGCCAGTCAGCCGAGCGGGTGGCTGGATATTTTCACACCCTGCTTTCCGCTGCAGTCGCGGATCCCGAAACACCTGTTTGTCGGCTGCCGTTATTGCAGGAAGCAGAACGAAAGCGGTTGCTGGTTGATTGCAATCAGACCGCCGTCGACTATCCGCGTGATCGATGCTTTCACGAGCTATTCGAGAGTCAAGCCGCGCTCACTCCGGATCGGCCCGCGCTCC
The DNA here is from genome assembly GCA_963834815.1 of uncultured Acidobacteriaceae bacterium. GTDB lineage: Bacteria > Acidobacteriota > Terriglobia > Terriglobales > Acidobacteriaceae > DASRAA01. The sequence continues at coordinate 72,687 of CAWIDA010000004.1, forward strand.
GGTTCAACGATGAGGTGCTCACTTATCGGGAGTTGAATGAGCGAGCGAATCAGATGGCGCATTTTCTGCCGTCGCTCGGCGTCGGACCGGATGCATTGGTTGGGCTCTGCGTCGAACGTTCGGCCGAGATGATGGTTGCACTGCTGGGCATTTTGAAAGCGGGTGGCGCGTACGTACCGCTGAACCCTGACAATCCCAAACCGCGACTGGCTCAGCAATTGGCTGGTGCCGTCGCGCTCATCACCGAACAACAACTCCTGCGGCAGATGCCCGAATTCAGCGGAAAGACCGTTTGCCTGGATCGCGACCAGAGTCTGTGGAACGACCAGCCCCGCACCAATCCCGCAAGCAAGGCTTCTCCGGAAACCCTGGTTTACGTGATTTACACTTCCGGCTCCACGGGCATTCCGAAGGGCGTTGCGGTGCGTCATCGCAACCTCGTCAACTACAGCCACTTCATCGCCCGCCGCCTGCAACTCGACGAACACCCCGAAGGATTGCATTTCGGAACAGTCTCGACCATCGGCGCGGACTTGGGCAACACCTGTATCTACCCGGCGTTGATTTCCGGCGGATGCCTGCATGTGATCAGCTATGAGGTCTCCACCGATGCGCAACGCTTCGCCCGTTATGCCGCTCAATATCCCTTGGATGTATTGAAGATTGTTTCTTCGCATCTACAGGCGCTGCTGCATTCGCAGGAAGCGAAGCAAGTTCTGCCACGCAAGTACCTGATACTTGGCGGAGAGACTCTCACGCCGCAGTTGGTCGAGAGCATTCAGGCTTTGGGCGGAAGCTGCGAAGTGCTGAATCACTACGGCCCAACGGAGACCACGGTCGGTTCGCTGACCTTGCGGCTTTCCGAATACGATCACGGGAATTCGTCCGCCGCGAGTATTCCAATCGGAAGGCCGATCGCAAATACGCAGGTGTACATTCTCGACGCACAATTGCAGCCCGTACCTATGGGAGTCGTCGGGGAGCTTTTCATCGCCGGCGACGGAGTGACCGCCGGCTATCTGAATCAGCCGGAGCGCACAGCCGAGAGGTTCATGGCCAACCCGTTTGTCGCTGATCCGAGCGCAAGAATGTATCGGACTGGCGATCTGGCCCGGTATCTTGCGGACGGAAACGTAGAGTTCCTGGGGCGCAGCGACGACCAGGTGAAGATCCGCGGCTTCCGAATTGAGTTGGGAGAGATCGAATCGGTACTTACCAAGCTACCGGGTGTGAAACAAGCCGTGGTTTTGGCGAAGGAGGATGAGCGGGGAGAGAAAAGCCTGCTGGCCTACATAGTTACCGATCCAACTCAACACAGCTCTCCTGAGGAGCTGCGGACCCAAATCAAAGAACAACTTCCCGACTTCATGGTGCCCTCGGCCATCGTGCCGTTACCCAAGATCCCTCTGACGAGCAACGGAAAGATCGATCGTCAGGCCCTGCCTGAACCGGAAGCCGTGGAGAAAAAGGCCTATATTGCGCCCAAGACACCTACGGAGGAGGGCGTGACCAAAATTTGGGCTGAAGTGCTGCGCCGCGACCGAATCAGCGCTGACGACAACTTCTTCGACTTGGGCGGTCATTCCCTTCTGGCTACACAAGTTGTGTCGAGAGTGCGCGAGCAATTCAAGGTGGAACTGCCGATCCGGGCCCTCTTTGACAGCCCCACAGTCGTCGGATTCTCCGACGCCATTACCAGGGCCGCTAAAACCTCAGCATCCAGCACAGAGCCAGAGATCGTCAGAGTGCCGCGCGAGGCTTACCGGGCGGGCCGTTCCTGAGCCGGCAACGATTAACTAACTGGTGATTCCCAGTTGTTTACAGGTTGTTTTAAGGTAAACTATTCACCCGGAAACTGGTTCTTCCGGAGTGTCAGTTTTGCGGCAGTTTCTAGTTGGGACTAGTAGAGATCGTTTAGCCCCATTTCGTGCCATTTGATGCACCAAAATCCTGTTGACATCACCACGAAATGGCCCTATAAGTTGAATATTCGCAAAGCTTTAGGATGAGCGCCTAAAGCTCTTCGTTCCTTCTGGCCGCTAAGATGGATATATGTGCCTCGGACATGCCGAAGTCTGCCCACGGCGGCGCCCCGGGGTCTCATCACGCCTCTGCGCCTCCGTCCCCTTTGGTTACTGATTCATATCCAGGCTTTTCGCGGTTGAATTTCCACTCAGAGTATCCTCGCAATTCGTGTGTCCATGAACTCCTGCAAGACCAGGCCCAGCAGACTCCTGACGCCATCGCCGTTGAGTTTGAGGGTCGCACCCTTAGTTACGCCGAACTGGACGCTCGTTCCGACCAGTTGGCCCATCTGCTCCGCGACCGTGGGGTACATGCCGAGACTCTGGTCGGCATATGCCTTGAGCGCTCCAAGGAGATGGTCGTAGCCTTGCTAGCAGTTTTAAAGGCAGGCGGAGCTTACGTTCCGCTCGATCCTGCGTACCCCAGCGAACGCATCAAGTACGTCTTGGAAGACGCCGGCGTCAAGCTGTTGCTAACGCAGGACACTTTGCTGGAATCGCTGCCGGCCACTGCGGCTGAGGTCATCTGCCTCGATTCGGATTGGCGGGCCTTCCGCCATTTGAATTCGGGACCGGGGGTCACCGATGTGGCGCCCCACAACCTCGCTTATGTCATCTACACTTCGGGTTCCACCGGTAAGCCGAAGGGTGTGCAACTGGAGCACCGCAGCGTTGTCAATTTCCTCTGGTCAATGCGGCGCGAACCCGGGCTGACGTCAAACGACGTATTGGTGGCAGTCACCACCCTGTCGTTCGACATTGCCGGCCTGGAACTGTATCTTCCGCTGCTGGTCGGCGCTCGCCTGGTGATCGCTCCACGTGAAACTACGTACGATGGGCGGCTTCTGAAGCAGTTGCTTGACCGCAACAGCGCCACCGTGATGCAAGCCACACCCGCGACCTGGCGGGTGCTCTTGGAGTCCGGCTGGGAAGGCAACCCCAATCTCAAAGTGCTGGTCGGAGGAGAGGCGCTCTCTGCCGATCTGGCACGCGAATTGGCAATGCGATGCGGTTCGGTGTGGAACATGTACGGGCCAACCGAAACCACGATCTGGTCGAGCGTTTATAGAGTCGAGGGCAAGGACGAAAAGCTCGTACCGATCGGGAAACCGATCGCCAATACGACGTTCCACATCCTGGACAAAGATCGGCAACCGGTGGCGGAAGGCGCAGAAGGCGAGCTTTACATCGGGGGAGAGGGCTTGGCGCGCGGCTATTTCCAACGCGACGAGCTTACGGCTGAAAAGTTCGTATCGGATCCATTCAGTTCCCTGCCGGATGCACGCATCTATCGCACCGGTGACTTGGCACGCTATCGCGCCGACGGGAATGTCGAGTTTCTTGGCCGTCTCGATCATCAGGTCAAAATTCGCGGCTTCCGCATTGAGCTGGGAGAAATCGAGGCCGTTCTTGAGCAGCACCCCGATGTCAGCCTGGCGGTGGTCATCGCGCGCGAAGACACGCCGGGCGACAAACGGCTGATAGCGTATGTCGTCCCCGAGGCTGCTGCCGAGCCGAACTCCGCCGAACTGCGCCAGCACGTGGCCCGGCAATTGCCGGACTACATGACACCTTCGGCGTTTGTGCACATGGAGAAGCTGCCCCTGACGCCCAACGGCAAAGTTGACCGCAAGGCGCTACCGGCCCCGACGATTAGTGATTTCGAGGCGCCTACCGCCTACATCGCCCCGCGCGATGAGACGGAGCGCAAGCTGGTGCAACTGTGGGAAGAGGTGTTGGGGGTCCGCCCCATTAGCATTACCGCAAATTTCTTCGATCTTGGCGGACGATCGCTTCTGGCCGCCCGTATGTTCACGCGAATGTCGCGCATTTTCGGGAAGGAACTGCCTCTTTCCATCTTGTTCCGCTCCCCTACGGTAGAGCAACTCGCCAACGAGCTGCGGCCGCTGGGTGGCGATGCCGAGTATCCAACGCTGGTCACCATCCAGGCGAAAGGTTCCAGGCCGCCGTTTTTCTGCGTGCATGGCGGCGCGGGCAGCACACTCTTTTTACATCGATTGTCACGTGTAATGGGACCCGATCAGCCGTTTTACGGAATCGAGCCAGAGGGTCTTGATGGAAAGAAGTTCCAGCGCCTGACCGTGGAGCAGATGGCCACCCACTATCTCTCTGAAATCCGCAAAGTTCAGCCGCAGGGACCGTATTACCTCGGCGGATACTGCTTCGGCGGGCTGGTGGCCTTTGAGATGGCGCAGCAACTCCTGCAGCAGGGTGAGCGGCCGGCACTGGTCGCATTATTCAGCGCCGAGTTACGCTTCAACCAAATGGCACACGCCTCTGCGACGCAGGTCGCCATCGCCCAACCGTTCACAACTCGCGCGGCGCGCTGGATGTCGTCACCGGTCAAGTCCTTGCGCAGCAAGATAAGTGACATCTCGTGGCGTACCGCACCCGTCGTGCGCAACTTTACCTACCGCACCCTGCTGGGTCTGGGGCTCCGGATTCCGCCGGGGATGCGCACCCGGTATGTCGCGCAAACACTGGGTCGCGCAGAACGAAGCTACAAGCCGAAGCCCTATCCCGGATCCGTGGTTCTGTTTCACGGCCCTGGGAGCGACGACTATGGTCCCGATCTCGGCTGGGGCGGACTGGCCGCAAGTTTCCAACATCGCGTAATCGGCGAGAGCGTTCTCACTCTCCGGCGCGACATCTTGAACGAACCACTGGTGGGGCTGACTGCGAAGGAACTGGCGCCCTATCTCGAAGCGAACGGAGCTTTGCTCCGGCAAGACTCATCGAATGTGTACTGAGGTGCACTGAATGGAACGTGCGATTCCTTCGTCTGCCAAGGGTCTGGGTGCTATTCGGCGAAAAGCTGTGGACCTTGCTCATTTCAATCCTGTACGGGAGAGCCAGACCAGCCCGGAACAGACGCTGCCATTGATCATGGAACCGGCTACCGACCAAGTGGATTTGGCGGATTGGGCGCGTAATAACCGCGAGTATATTGAGCAGAAGTTGCACCTCCACGGCGGAATCCTGTTTCGCGGATTCAGTCTGTCGACCCCGCTGGACTTTGAGCGCGTAGCTGCCGGCGTATATAAGGAAATTTTCTCGGAATACGGCGATCTTCCTCGCGAGGGTGTGGCCGGGAATATCTATACGTCCACCCCCTATCCGGAAGACAAGTCGATTCTCTACCACAACGAAAGTTCGCACATGAACCGCTGGCCGACACGTATCAGCTTCTTTTGTGTCACAGCAGCCAGGGAAGGCGGCTGCTCGCCGGTGGTGGATTGCCGTAAGGTGTACCAGCAACTGGACCCTGTGATTCGCCGGAAGTTCGAAGAGCAGGGGCTGGTGTATGTGCGCAATTTTTCCGATGGATTGGACGTTAGCTGGCAACGCTTCTTCCAGACCGAAGATCGTGCCGTGGTCGAACAGGCATGCCGCCAGCAGGGATTTACCTGCGAATGGGTCGGCAACGACAACCTGCGGGTAAAGCAGCACTGCCGCGCGGTCTTGCGGCATCCGGTGACCGGCGAACTCAGCTTCTTCAATCAAGTGCAGCTGCATCATGTGCATTGCCTCGATCCCGAGGTGCGGGACTCCCTGCTATCGATCTTCAAGCGGGAAGACTTGCCGCGTCATGTTTACTACGGCGACGGCTCCGAGATTGAAGACTCCGTTATGGACCACGTGGGCGAGATCTATGAGAAAAACGCGGTGCGCTTCAGCTGGCGGGAAGGAGACATGGTCACGCTGGACAATATGCTCACGGCGCACGCGCGCGACCCCTACGTCGGTCCCCGGAAGATTGTGGTGGCTTTAGGTGACCTCATCGAGGGTGCCGAAGTGGACCGGTTGAACAGCAAACAGGTGTAGTTCCCTGAAGTAAACGGCCGAACCTCAGGAAAACCGAACACGATGAAGATTGACAGCCCAGTTGGAACAGGAATGACCGGATCCGCGCCGGAGCCGATCGGCGAATACGTTTACGTATTTCCGGTGACGTTTGCGCAGCAGCGCTTGTTGTTTCTCGACCAATTGGAACCGGGCAGCACCTCGTACAGCGTACCGTGGTCAATACGAATGACTGGCGAGCTGAACGTCGCGGCGCTGGAGCAGAGCCTGAACGAGATCGTGCGCCGCCATGAAATCCTCCGCACTACCTTCAATGTCGTTGATGGTCAGGCGGCGCAGATCGTATCCCCATCGCTGCATGTACCGCTGATTGTCGTGGACCTGGCTGGGGCGCCGGAACCCGAGCAGGCAGCGAAGCAGGCGGCTACGGAAGAAGCACGAACGCCAGTGGACCTGAGAAACGGGCCGGTGGTGCGTAGCAAGCTCCTGCGCCTAGGGCCAGCCGACCATGTGCTGCTGTTCACCATGCACCATATCGTTTTCGACGGCTGGTCGAGAAGCATCTTTGTGGGCGAACTCGCGAAGCTGTATGAGGCGTTCGGCGCGGGGCATCCCTCTCCGCTCCCGGAGCCGCCCTTGCAGTATGCCGATTATGCTGTCTGGCAACGAAATTACTTGCAGGGAGAAAATCTCGGGAAGCTGCTCGACTTCTGGAAGGGCCACTTGGCGGGCGCTCCCACCACGTTGGACTTACCGACGGACAGGCCACGGCCTGCCGTGCAAAGCTTCCACGGAGCGGTTCGATCATTCGCGCTTCCCAAGGCGCTCTCGGATGAAGTAACCCGCAGCAGCCGGCAGAATGGCGCTACTCCGTTCATGACGCTGCTGGCCGCTTTCCAGGTCCTGCTGTCGCGTTATTCGAATCAGGATGATGTGGTAGTGGGAACCCCCATCGCCAATCGCAATCGCGGAGAGATCGAGGGGTTGATCGGTTACTTTGCCAACACCTTGCCGATGCGTACCAAGCTCGACGGCGATCCCACGTTCGCTGAATTGTTGGAGCGAGTGAAGGATGCATCGCTTGGCGCCTACGCCCACCAGGATATGCCGTTTGAGAAGCTGGTGGAGGAACTGCGGCCGGAGCGCAGCCTTAGTCACAATCCCTTGTTCCAGGTGCTGTTCTCACTGCAAAACGCGCCGCGCCGGGCGTTCGAACTCAGCGGACTTCAACTCAAGCCGCTGGGCGGCGTGACGGGCGGGACCGCGAAATTCGACATCTCGGTATTCCTGCTGGAAGACGCCAACGGCCGCAGCGGCAGGATCGAATACAACACCGACCTGTTTGACGAAGCGACGATCGATCGCATGCTGCGTCACTATCTGGGGTTGCTGGAAGCGGCACTCGCCAACCCGGACACGCGCATTTCGCAGCTGCCGCTGCTGACCGCCGAGGAGCGGCAGCAGGTGCTGGTCGAATGGAATGCGACCGAGACGGAATATCCTCGCCAGCTTTGCGTACACCAGTTGTTTGAACAGCAGGCGGAACAAAGACCCGACGCAATTGCCTGCGTTTCTGAAGGCAAGCAGATCACCTATCGATCCCTGAATGAGCGGGCCAACCAGGTCGCGCACTTCCTGCAGAAACGTGGAATCGGTCCCGGCCAGCGTGTCGGCATCTTTGTCGAGCGTTCCCTCGACATGATGGTTGGGTTATTGGGAATCCAGAAGTCGGGAGCGGCTTACGTACCGCTCGATCCGGCCTATCCTGCGGAGCGCTTGCGCTTGACCCTGGAAGACGCTCAGGTTCCCGTGCTGTTGACGCAGCAGAGTCTGCTGGCCTCGATGCCTGAGCACACTGCGGAAGTAGTTTGCCTGGACTCCGAGTGGCCGCAGATTGCTAGAGAGAGCGTTTCCAACCCCCACAGCAACGTCCAACCTGAAGACCTGATGTATGTGATTTTCACGTCCGGCTCGACGGGACGGCCAAAGGGCGTTCAGGTTCCCCATCGTGCGGTGGTGAACCTGCTCAACTTCATGGCGCAAGAACTGCACATGGGACCCGACGACGTTTTCCCGGCCTTGGCGTCGTTCGCCTTCGACATGTGTATACCAGAGCTCTACCTGGGACTGGTGACGGGCGGACGCATGGTTCTGGGAAGCCGCAACTTGGCGGCGAATGGCGAGGACCTGGCGGCCTTACTGCGTGAGGAAGGGGCCACCGTCGTCCACGCCACTCCGACCACGTGGAGTCTTTTGCTGGATGCCGGCTTCACCGGAATGGGATTGAAGCGCGCTATCGGAGCTGAGCCCCTGCCGCGAGAGTTGTGCACCCGCCTGCTGCAGGCGGACGACTCGCTGTACAACTTTTACGGGCCCACTGAAACCACGGTGTGGTCTGCTTTTCATCACTTCCGCTCTCCCGACGAGCCAGTAGTGGTCGGCCGCCCGCTCGCCAACACCCAGATCTACATCCTCGACAAAAACCTGCAGCTTTTGCCTCCGGGAGTTTCGGGCGAGATCCATATTGGCGGTGACGGCGTCACTCACGGTTATCTGAACCGGCCTGAACTCACTGCCGAGAAATTCATTCCCGACCCGTTTTCGCAGCGCTCCAATGCGCTGCTGTACAAGACCGGCGATATGGGAAGTTATCTGCCGGACGGGCGCATCGAGTTTCAGGGCCGCGTCGACAACCAGGTGAAGATCCGCGGCTTCCGCATCGAATTGGGCGAAGTTGAAACTGTCCTCGCCCGGCATCCCACGGTGCAAGACTGTGTGGTTGTGGCGCGCGAAGACGTGCCCGGAGACAAACGGCTCGTGGGCTACGTCGTTCCGGCCGCGGGGTCCAGGATTGATGTCGCTGATCTTCGCTCCTGGGTCAAAGAGCGTTTGCCGGAATACATGGTGCCGGTAGCGTGGGCTGAGATGGAGCGACTGCCGCTCTCGCCCAACGGCAAAATCGATCGCAAAAATCTGCCCGTGCCGGAATACGAAAGGCCAGAGCTGTCGGGCGCGTATCAGGATCCGCATACTCCTGCGGAAGAGGTAGTGGCCGCCATCTGGGCGGAAGTCCTGAAGCTTGAGCGGGTAGGGGTGAACGACCAGTTCTTCGAACTGGGTGGCCATTCCCTGCTGGCCACACAGGTGGTTTCGCGAATACGGCAGGCATTCCAGGTGGAGTTGCCGCTGCGGGCCCTGTTTGAAGATCCGACGGTCGCCGGGTTGGCGCGGAGGGTGGAAGAGCTGCAGCGCCAGAAGCAAGGGCTGCTGGCTCCGCCCATTGAGCCGATGCCTCGCGCCGGTCTGCTGCCCCTGTCCTTCGCCCAGCAGCGCATGTGGTTCCTGGATCAACTCGAACCCAATAACCCGCGCTACAACGTTCCGGCAATGCTGCGGATGAAAGGCCGCCTGCAGCACGACGTCTTGGAGCGCAGTCTGAATGAAATCGTTCGCCGGCACGAGACCCTGCGCACTGCCTTCCGCGTGGTGAACGATCAACCTGTACAAATCATCGAACCCGACGCTCAACTTCGGCTGAACGTCCGCGATCTTGGTTCCCTGCCCGAGGCCAAGCGCGAAGACGAAGCGCGAGGCGCTGCACGGGAAGAAGCACAACGGCCGTTCGACTTGGCGGTGGCGCCGCTCATCCGAGCGACCTTGTTCCGTCTGGCGGAGGACGATCACGTACTGGTTCTGAACACTCACCACATCATCAGCGACGGTTGGTCGCTGGGCGTGCTTTTGAAAGAGATGGCCTCGTTGTACGGAGCCTTCTCCGCCAATGCGCCCTCGCCTCTGCCTGAGCTGGCGGTGCAGTATGCAGACTTCGCCGTATGGCAGCGCAATTTTCTGGCGGGCGAAATACTCGACCGCCAGCTCGATTACTGGAAGGACCACCTGGCCGGTGCTCCTGCCAGTTTGGACCTGCCGACAGATCGGCCGCGCCCGGCCATCGAAACCTTCCGCGGCGCGCAGCAGACTCTCCTGCTCCCCAGGAAACTTCTCGATTCCCTTCGAAAATTTAGCCGTACGGAGAGTTCAACCCTTTTCATGACCCTTCTGGCGGCGTTCGACGTGCTCCTCTCCCGTTACTCGGGGCAGGAGGATGTGGTCGTCGGTACGCCAATCGCCGGACGTAATCGCGCCGAAGTGGAGAAGCTGATTGGCTTTTTCGCCAACACTCTCGTAATGCGCACCAGCCTCTCGGGTGATCCCACTTTCATCGAGCTTCTCGCCCGCGTGCGAGAAACTGCCATGGGCGCATATGCACACCAGGATGTGCCGTTCGAGAAACTGGTGGAGGAGCTCAAACCGGAGCGCGACTTAAGCCGGAATCCGCTGGTGCAGGTGATGTTCGCGCTGCAAAATCTTCCGACCGAAAGCATGAAGATCGCGGAGGTGACGACGAGTCCGTTCTCTGGCGGCACCCAGAGTGCAAAGCTCGACTTCACGCTGGTTGCGACCGAGGTGTCCGAAGGTTTGCGCACTGTTGTCATTTACAACACCGACCTGTTCGATTGCGCGACCATCAACCGGATGCTGGGCCATTTCGTGGGACTGCTGGAGGCGATACTTGCCGATCCCCAGGCGCCCATCTCCCAGTTGCAATTGCTCAGCCCCGAGGAACAACATCGCATCCTGGTGGAATGGAATGCGACCGATTCGGACTACCCGCGCCATTTGTGTCTGCATCAACTGTTCGAGCAACAGGCGGAGCGGACTCCGGATGGCGTAGCCTGCGTCTTCGGCCATGAGCAACTCAGCTACCGGGAGTTGAACCAGCAGGCCAGCCAACTGGCCCACTTCCTGCACCGGCGCGGCATCGGTCCCGGACAGCGGGTGGGAATTTTCGTCGAGCGCTCGCTGGCCATGATGGTCGGGCTGCTGGGTATTCAGAAGTCCGGCGCGGCCTATGTCCCGCTTGACCCCGCTTATCCCAGCGAGCGGGTGCGCCTGACGCTGGAAGATGCCCAAGTCCCCATGTTATTGACCCAGCAGAGTTTGCTGGCGGCCATGCCCGAACACTCTGCCCAGGTTGTTTGTCTTGACACTGACTGGGGGCAGATAGCCCAGGAAAGCACGGCGAATCCGCAGTTCGCAGTTCGACCGGAAGACCTTGTATATGTGATCTTTACCTCCGGATCAACGGGGCGGCCAAAGGGCGTGCAGGTACCCCATCGCGCGGTGGTTAACTTGTTGACCTGCATGGGTCGGGAGCTGCAAATGGGTCCCGACGACGTCTTCGTCGCGCTGGCTTCATTTGCGTTCGACATGTGCATTCCGGAACTTTATCTGGCGTTGGTGACCGGGGGTCGGGTAGTGGTGGGCGATCGTCACTTGGCGGCCAATGGTGAAGAATTGGCTTCAGTATTGCGGCAGACCGAGGCCACCGTGGTCCATGCCACGCCTACCACTTGGAGCCTGCTGCTGGATGCCGGCTTTACCGGCACGGGCTTGAAGCGGGCGATCGGCGCCGAACCCCTGCCGCGCGAGTTGTGCACCCGCCTGCTGGAGGCCGACGATTCGCTGTACAACTTCTACGGTCCGACGGAGACCACGGTCTGGTCGGCGGTGCATCACTTCCGTTCCCCGCACGAATCGGTGGTCGTGGGCCGACCTCTGGCCAACACCCAGATCTACATTCTGGACAAGCACTTGCGGCCGCAGCCTCCGGGAGTACCGGGAGAGATTTACATTGGCGGGGACGGCGTGGCCTGCGGCTATCTGAACCTTCCGGACCTCACCGAGGAGAAGTTTGTTCCTGATCCGTTCTCCCGCCACGAGAATGTGGTGATGTATCGCACCGGCGACCTAGGCAGCTTCCTGCCCGACGGCCGGATTGAGTTCAAAGGGCGAGTGGACAACCAAGTCAAGATTCGCGGCTTCCGCATCGAGCTGGGCGAGGTTGAGACGGTATTGAGCCGGCATGCAACGGTGCAGGACTGTGCCGTGGTCGTGCGGGAGGACGTGGCGGGAGACAAACGGCTGGTGGGGTATGTGGTTCCGGCGGCAGGCATGAAGATGGATGCCGCCGAGTTGCGCGCGTGGGTAAAAGGGCGGCTACCGGAGTACATGGTACCCGTGGCTTGGGTGGAAATGACGCGCCTGCCGCTATCGCCCAACGGCAAAGTGGACCGCAAGAATCTGCCTCAGCCGGAATATCAGCGGCCGGAGCTGGCGGGGGGGTATCAGGAGCCGCGCACGCCGTCGGAAGAAGTGATGGCCGCCATCTGGGCCGAAGTGCTGAAGCTGGAGCGGGTGGGAGTGCAGGACCAGTTCTTCGAGCTGGGGGGACATTCCCTGTTGGCGACGCAAGTGGTTTCGCGCATCCGGCAGACGTTTCAAGTCGAGTTACCGCTACGAGCTTTGTTTGAAGCTCCGACTGTGGCGGGATTGACGGAGCGAGTCGAGGCCTTGCAGCGCGAAAAGCAAGGACTGGCGGCACCCGCCATCGAGCCGACTCCGCGCACTTCGCCGCTGCCCCTGTCGTTCGCCCAGCAGCGGATGTGGTTCCTCAATAAGCTGGAACCGACCAGCTCAGCTTATAACGTTCCGCAAGCAGTAAGACTGAAAGGGCCGCTGCAAACAGAGGTGTTGCAACGGAGCTTGAACGAAATCGTTCGCCGGCACGAGACCCTGCGCACATCGTTCAAAGTGCTGGTTGACGAACCGGTGCAGGTCGTTGCTCCCGAGATCTCCTTGCCGTTAACAATTGAAGACCTGACTTTGCTGCCCGAAGCTGCCCGCGAAGTCGAAGCGCAACGAAAGGCCAAGGAAGCGACGCTGCGCCCCTTTGACCTGACGCAGGCCCCGCTTCTTCGCGCGACGTTGCTTAAGTTGTTCGACGGCGATCATGTGCTACTGCTCAACACGCACCACATCGTCAGCGACGGTTGGTCACTTGGACTTTTGTCACAAGAGTTGACGGCGCTTTACGAAGCTTTCGCGGCGAACCAGCCATCGCCGCTACGAGCGCTGCCGATTCAGTACGCCGACTACGCGGTCTGGCAACGCGACTTCCTAACTGGCGAGACTCTCGACAGTCAAATGGCTTACTGGAAGAAACAACTGGGAGGCGCTCCCGCCAGTTTGGACTTACCGACTGACCATCCGCGTCCACCGGAGCAGACTTTTTGCGGGTCCCGGCACTCAGTGACACTTCCCAAAGGATTGTCGGATTCACTTCTCGAGGTCAGCCGTAAAGAAGGCGTAACTCTGTTCATGACCCTTCTGGCCGCGTTCGACGTCCTGCTCGCGCGTTACTCGGGCCAGGAGGATGTAGTCGTCGGGACGCCGATCGCCGGACGTAATCGCGCCGAGGTGGAGAAGTTAATCGGCTTCTTTGTTAACACCCTGGTGCTGCGAACAGACCTGTCGGGCGACCCGACCTTCCGCGAACTGCTTGCCCGCGTGCGGGAGACCGCCATGGGCGCATACGCCCACCAGGACTTGCCCTTCGAGAAGCTGGTGGAAGAACTTAAGCCGGAGCGCGATCTAAGCCGCAATCCGCTGTTTCAGGTGATGCTGATCCTTCAGAACGTGCCAACTTCGGAGCAGCCGATGAGCTCGCTGACGATGACGCCGTTCGGCTCAGGGGGACAGACTTCGCAATTCGACCTCACGTTGTTCACCTCGGAAACACCTGCGGGCTTGCGGACATCGGTGGTTTACAACACCGACCTGTTCGATGCCGCAACCATTGAGCGCATGCTTCACCACTTCCAGATGTTGTTGGTTGGAGCAATGGCTAATCCGGACGAGCGGATCTCAAAGTTGCCCCTGCTCACCGACGTCGAGCGGCGCCACATATTGACCGATTTCAACAATACGTCCGCGGTCTATCCCGATGTGTGCATCCACGATCTTGTTGCTCAGCGAGCTGAGCGGCAACCCGACTCCGTTGCACTGGTGTTCGGTACGGAGCGAATTACCTATGGTGAGCTGAACGCGCGTGCGAACCAGATCGCTCACCATCTGATCAAGCGCGGCGCCGGGCCAGATGTCCTGGTTGGCATTTATGCCGAACGTTCACCCGCGCTGGTCAGTGGGATTCTCGGGATCCTGAAGGCGGGCAGCGCGTATGTGCCAATTGACCCAAGCTATCCTAAGGATCGTCTGCGCTATATTCTCGAAGACGCTGCAGCACCGATCGTGTTGAGCCAATCCTTACTGGTTGGCGAGTTGGACGGTTTTGGCGGCGAGGTCATCTGCCTGGATGCCGACTGGGAGCAAATCAGCCGCGAAGCCCGATACGAATCCGATCACCCAGGTCAATCGCCACAATCTGGCCTACGTCTTATTCACGTCCGGATCGACTGGCCGACCGAAAGGTGTTGCGCTGGAACATCGCACTCCGGTCACCTTCATTCACTGGGCGCAGGGAGTCTTGACGCCAGGTGAATTGTCGGGAGTGTTGTTCTCAACTTCCGTGTGTTTCGATGTTTCCATGTGCGAGATGTTTGTCACTCTAAGTGCGGGCGGCAAACTGATCCTGGCGGCGAACGCGCTGGAACTTGGCTCACTGCCAGCCAAGAACGAGGTCACGTCGATCAATGTTGTGCCATCGGTGATGGCAGAACTCGTCCGATCTGGCAGTGTTCCCTCTTCGGTCGAGACGGTGAATCTGGCTGGGGAAGCCCTGCCGGACGCACTGGTTGAGCAGATCTATGCAGGAACCTCGGTCCGCCGGGTGATCAACCTCTACGGCCCCACGGAAACGTCTTACTCAACATTCACTGAAGTGCCGCGTGGGCGTCCCGTAACCATTGGCAAGCCGATCGCCAACACCCAATGCTATGTTCTCGATAAGCGACTCGAACCCGTGCCCCTTGGAGTTCCTGGCGACTTGTATATCTCTGGGGATGGAGAGGCACGCGGGTACTATGGGCATCCGGAGCTGACACGCGAACGATTTGTGGCAAATCCGTTCAGCGCAGCGCATGAAGCTCGCATGTACCGGACGGGGGACGTGTGCCGGTGGTTGCCGGATGGCAACCTGCAGTATTTCGGCCGCAGCGACTTCCAGGTAAAACTGCGCGGCTATCGGATCGAGTTGGGAGAAATTGAAGCGACGCTCGACAAACACGGGGATGTACGCCAGAGCGTTGCCTTGGTCAGGGAGGACCAGCCTGGTCAGCAGCGGTTAGTTGGATATGTTGTTCTGAGCGAGGGAGCCACCATCGAGCCCACTGCCTTGCAGGATCATGTACGGCAGAGCCTCCCGGAGTTCATGGTTCCGTCGTCGGTGATTATTCTGGGGGCCTTTCCGCTTACGCCTAATGGGAAGGTCGACCGCCGGGCACTTCCAGCTCCTGAGCGTCCTCAGCCGGCGACAGGCGAGAGAGTTGCGGCGCAGGACCGCCTCGAATTGATCCTGGTCAGGATTTGGGAGAAAGTGCTGGGCCTTCCCGACATCGGAGTGGACGACAATTTCTTCGACCTCGGGGGCCATTCGGTTCTGGCGGTTCGCCTGCTGGCCGAAGTTGAGAAAGTCGTCGGGCGAAAGATCCCATTGGCTACGCTTTTCAGGGGCTCAACGGTAACATTGCTGGCCAAGCTCTTGCGCGAGGGCTCGGAAGCCGAACCCGAGCCTTTGGTTGTTGAATTCCAGCCAGGGAACGGAGAATTGCCGCCGCTGTTTGCCATCGCAGCGCCGGGCGTTCGGGCCTTAGGGTATGGTAAGCTCGCGCGTTTCTTTGGCTCCAAACAGCCATTCTACAAGTTGCAGGCGAACGCTCCGATCCTCCGCGGCGAGCGCCCATACAGTGCTACGGAGCTACGCGAGCTGGCTCAGCAATATATTGCGGGAATGCGAGCCATCCAAGGGTATCGACCGTGTTATCTGATTGCCATGTGTGGCGGCTGCCAGATCGCGGAACAGATGATCTTGCAGCTTGAGGCGGAAGGGCAGGAGGTGAAACTATTTGCCGTCCTCGATACGTGGGTAATGGAATTCGCCCATCGCCGTTGGGGATGGCGCGTGCTTAACTATCAGCAACGGCTGAGCTGGTTGCGAACCATGAGCCATCGAGAGCGGCTCACCTGGGCCGCACGCGCATTGAAGTATCGGCTGCGAAGCTGGACGGGTAAGGTGAAAGCCTACAGCCCGTGGCCGGAGGCCTATTGGCCTCAGGATTTCAAGCCTCCGCGTTTCCGGGCGCCGGTCGTTCTGTTTAAGCGGCCGAAGCAGCCCTATTACTACGTCGATGATCCTACAATGGGATGGGGAGCGCGCAGCGAAGGTGGAGTCGAAGTACATCAGATCGACGCGATCCACCACGAATTCCTGCGTGAATTTCCAGTTCAAGTCATCGGAGAGGTGCTGGCCAGACGAGTGGCAGCCTCGAGTCTGCCCGCCGCCGAGCCAACATCGAACTGGGCGACAGCCGGCGGCGTATCAGCCGTCAGTGGCGATTAAGCTGCGGTGTCGAGACCAGAGTGGTGCACCGCATCCAAACCAACTTGATCCGCAGACTCACCTGGCCCACGGACGTTTCCAGCGACCTGGCTCTCGGTTCCGATGAGATCCATGTGTGGACGCAGAGCCTTTCGCGTTCTACCGACCAAGTTAACTCCTTTCGCAGCCTTCTCTCACCGGACGAACTGGAACGTGCCGGACGCTTCCGTTTCGATGAGAACCGCACAGAGTACGTTGTTGCCCGCGGAACCCTGCGAACGCTACTTGCAGCCTATCTTTCCCGTTCGGCGCGAGATTTGACCTTTGTGTATTCCGAATACGGGCGGCCAAGCCTGACGGCCGAATCTTCGGCGGGAATGCTGAACTTCAATATTGCACACAGCGGAAACGTGGCGTTATTGGCTTTCGCTTACGGCCGCCGGATTGGCATCGACGTGGAGCGAGTGCGGCGCAACTTTGTGACCAGCGAGGTCGCTGAGCGCTTCTTCTCGGCGGCGGAACGTGAGGCTTTGCGCCAACTGTCAGAAGAAGAGCGGCACGACGCGTTTTTCCGCTGCTGGACGAGGAAGGAAGCGTTTATCAAAGCGTTGGGAGAGGGGCTATCGCACCCCTTGGACCAATTCGATGTGACATTGACGCCTGCGGCGCCCGCACAACTGCTCGCGACGCGGCCCGAGGCAAGCGAAGTCAAGCGCTGGATGCTTTGGGACATTTCGCTGCCGGGCGATTATTCGGCAGCACTCGCAGCTGAGAGGGAGCAGGTCTAGTGCTCAACGTCGTTGTTTCCTGAGAATCCTACGGCTTGCGGAACGGTAGCGCTAAGCTTGCCGAATTGCGATCGCTTGCGACTTTGCTTTTCGGCCCCCTGCTGCTCGATCTCTTCCTGGCTGAACATCGCCAGTGCGCTTAGCCGGGCATCAGGTTGCGACAGGGCGCTCCGCAGCAAGTTGCAGTAGTGCCTGATCATGCGCTGAATGGTCAACCGCTCGAACAGCTCTGTGCTATAAACCCAGTACCCAACCAATCCGTCCGGCGTTTCGGCGATGAACACAGCCATGTCGAATTTTGACTGGATGATCTGCAGGTCGAAAGCCTCAACCTGCAGGCCGGCGAGTTCGCGTCTGGGGCGGGGGATGTTCTGCATGACGAACAGAACCTGCACGATCGGGTTGTGGGCGGAGCTGCGTTCCGGCTGAATCTCCTGCACAATCTTTGGAAAAGGAACTTCCTGATGGGCGTAAGACTCCAACAGTCCTTCGCGTACTCGTCTCAGCAACTCCCGGAATGTCGGATTGCCAGAAAGGTCGGTCCTTACAGGCAGCAGATTGATGAAGAAGCCAATCATTCGCTCAGTCTCAGGCATGGTCCGATTGGCGAGGTCGGTTCCGACGACGATCTGCTCTTCACCAGAATATCTGGACAAGAGCGCCTGGAAAACCGTCATCAACGTCATAAACGGCGTCGCGCCTTCCTGCCGCCCAAGGCGCTTGATTTCCGCAAGCTCTTCGGCAGAAATATGCAGCACGTCGTAGGCGCCCTCAAACGTCCTGTTCGAAGGCCGGGGCCGGTCAAGCGGCAAGTCGATCAGTGGCGGAATACCTTTGAGTCGCTCGCGCCAGAACGCGAGCTGCTTGTCCAGCACCTCTCCTTGCAGCCATCCGCGCTCCTGCGCCGCGTAATCCGCGTACTGCACCTTAAGCTCCGGCAGGGGCGACGGCTTTCCGGCTGAAAATGCCTCGTAGATCGCGGCCAGTTCCTGCAAGAAGATGCCGGCAGACCAGGCGTCGCTAATAGCGTGATGCATGGTCAATTGCAGCACATGGTCCTCGTGGGAGATCCGAACCAAGTCCGCTCGCACCAGCGGCCCTTTAGCCAAGTCAAACGGTCGCATACCTTCTTTGGCGGCGATGCGGCGTGCCTCATTCTCGCGCTCATCTTGCGGCAGCCCGGTTAGGTCGCGAATGACCAGGGGAATGGTGAGCGTTGGCGCAACCACCTGGACTGGATGCCCGTCTTTGGTTGTGAATGTGGTACGTTGTGATTCGTGCCGCCTGACAATTTCGTTAAGCGCCTTTTCCAGCGCCCCGGTGTTCAACGTACCTCTTAAGCGTAAAGTGCGTGGAATGTTGTAAAGCGGAGTGTTGGGTTCGAGCTGGTCTAGTACCCACAACCGTTCCTGAGCATACGAAAGCGGGAGCGGCTCATTGCGGGGTACTGGCAGGATAGCCGGCGGCAGCACTCCTTGCTCTTCACGGCGCGCGAAATCCATACGCTTCGCCGTCTCAGCGATGGTCGGGGCCTCGAACACTGCCCTCACGGGCACGGGTGTCCGGAAGTGTTCGCGGAGGCGCGACGCAATCTGCGTGGCGAGCAATGAATGGCCGCCGATCTCAAAGAAGTTGTCCTCGACGCCGATGCCATCGCGCTTCAACACTTCTTCCCAGATTGCTGCAACAACTTCCTCGCTCGGAGTGCGCGGGTTCACCGGTTCTTTTTTCGCACCCTGAACGTCGTCGGGCCTGGGCAACGCCTGGCGATCGACCTTCCCGTTCGCATTCAGTGGGAGCTTCGGAAGTTCAACGATGGCCGACGGCACCATGTAGTCTGGGAGTTGGCCGCGCAGATAGTTTCGCAGTTCATCTGCACCCGCAGTGCCAACCACGTAAGCCACAATCGATCTCTCGCCCCGCTCGTCCACCGGAGCGAGAACCACAGCCTGACTGACATTTCCGTGGCGGAGCAGGGTGGACTCCACTTCGCCTAACTCGATACGGAATCCGCGAATCTTGACCTGGTCGTCAACGCGGCCCAGGAATTCTACATTGCCATCGGGAAGGTATCGCACCAAATCGCCGGTGCGGTACATCCTGGCTTCGGGATCTGGAACAAAATGTTCGGGCACGAATCGCTCGGCGGTGCGGTCCGGTTGATTAACATATCCGACGGAAACGCCGTCGCCGCCGATGTACAACTCACCTGCAACTCCGATGGGTACAGGAGCGCCTCGCGGATCCAGGATGTAAATTCTTGTGTTCGCGATTGGGCGGCCTATTGGGATGGTTTGCGCCGAAGTGTTCGTCCAGTCGTAGTCCTTGAGGCACAGCGTCAACGAGCCAATGGTGGTCTCTGTCGGCCCGTAGTGATTCAGGACCTCGCAGGCTCCGCCGGCAGCAATAATCTTTTCCATCAGCGGAATGGTCAGGGTCTCGCCACCGGTAATCAGGTACTTGCGCGGCAGGATGTCTTTGCCGCCTCCGGAGTTCAGCAGAGCGGTGAGGTGCGATGGAACAATCTTCAACACGTCGATCGGATACTTGGCTGTGTATTCGCGTAAACGCTGGCTGTCGGCGGCGACGTCGAATCCGATTACATGTAAGCATCCGCCCGATACCAGTGAGGGATAGATGCAAGTGTTGCCCAGGTCCGCCCCCAGCGTCGAGACCGTCGCGAAGTGCAGCGGAGCGGCACAATTGTCTAGCTCCAATCGCCTCTGAATGAAGGAGGTGTAATTCACCAGATTGCGATGGCGGATAGCCACTCCCTTGGGCGTACCGGTCGATCCGGAGGTGTAAATTACATACGCCAAGCTCTCGGGGTTCGTCACCGGTTCGGGGTTGGTGGGCGGTTCCTTCGACCACTGTTCGCTATCTCTGTCCATCAGGACGACAGGACCAGCAAACGACGGCATCAGGCACTCAAACTTTCCTTCGGTGATCAGGGCTGTCGCATTCGCCAATTGCTGCGCCAGACGAGGCTTAGGATGATCGGCACTCAGCGGAACATATGCGCCGCCGGCCTTCATCACCGCGAGCACCGCAACCATCATGGAGGTACCGCGGTCCACACACAGGCCCACCAGCGAGTCACTTTCCACACCGTTCCGACGTAGATAGTGCGCCAGGCGGTTGGCCTGTTCGTTCAACTGCCGATAGGTCAGGCAATCGTCTTGATAACGGAGCGCTGGTGCATCCGGTGACTTGACTGCCTGGGCCTCAAACAGATCATGGATGCAATTGCTGTTTGGGTACGGTGCCGGTGTCTGGTTCCAGTCAACCAGCAAGAGCCTTCGGTCGTTTTCATCAAGCAGCGGCAACTTACACGCCAACGTTGCGGGAGATGTTGCTGCGGCGGTCAGCAATGTGATGAAGTGGCCGCTCCACCGCTCTATCATTGCCCGATCCAGCCGACCGGGGTCGAAACGGAACGCCAGGCTTAGGAGATCGCCTCGGCGGTGGGCTGAAAGTCCCAGAGTCGCCTGTTCGCCATGCGCGGCCAGGCGCGCGATACTAACTCTCAAGTCACCAACAGTCTCAACTTCGTGCAGCTCAAAGTAGTCGAATGTGACTGGGAATGCCTGCTCTGGATCCGCCGGCATAACAGCATGGCTCCAGGAGAAACTGTCCTGCCAATTCCTAAAATCAGCAATATCGCGCTTGGCTTGCTGCAGTAGCGTCTCAAACGAGATGCTGTCGGAGCATTCCAATTCGAGCGGCAAATATTTGGCAAATGCGCCAAGTGCGCTCACGAGTTCCTCGTGGTTCCGGCCGTCAAACATACCTCCGGTTGTGATGCGCGTTCTGCCTGTCATTCTGAAGAGAAATAATTGCCAGGACACCAACAGGAATTCCCGCAGCGACGAATTTGCAACCGCGGCAAGCGCGCGCAGATCAATCTCTCTCAATACCAGGTCGGGCGGTCTTTCAACTGGAAGCTTTTTCTCAAAAGACGCCAGTAGCGATTCAAGCGCCGAAACATCAATCTTTCTGCAGTAGTCGCGCCAGTAATCTCTCGCCGGCTTCGATTCGTCGCTGGCGAGCAACTCCTGTTGCCATTCCGCTACGTCGGCATACTGCATTACTTCATCGGCAGCATCGAATTCTTGTGTGTAAGCTCGCACAATCTCGCTGACGAGATTCTGCATGGTGCCGAGATCAGCACAGAGTGCAGGCAAACTCAGCACCATGACGTATTTGAGCGAAGCAACCCGTGCGAGCACCACATGCAGGTCGGGGCCATTCTCCGGGTTGAATTCAGAGCGTTGACGGCCCACGAGGTTTTCGATCTTCGCCCTCTGGCTATTTTCATCAAGCTCAGACAAGTCCGCCACGCGACATACGAAATCGGGCGACTCCTGGATCACTTGAAATGGGACCCTCACTCCAGCTTGACGATGAAATACGGTGCGCAGAATCTCATGACGCTGAACTACACGCCGAATCGCCTCTCGAAGCTTCTCTGCATCGAGCGGGCCCTCGATCACCAGTTCGCACTCAGCCCAAAAGGTCACCTCGGCGCGGGACTGTTGCGACCAGATTCGTTCCTGTTGTATCGAGAGGCGAAAACCCGCGATAGCCTGATTACTCATTCATTACCCTTTATTACGTGAGAGTCTTGCGTCTCGCAGTCTTGAGTTTTTGCACACTAAGTTGCTGGAATTCCTTATGCTGCGTGGCGCGATGCTGCTGTTCTTCGTCCGCAAGAATCGCAACCAACTCGCTCAATCGTACTGTGGGATCGGCCGTCGCCTTTTCCAGCACAACCTGGAACAAGGCAGCCATGCGCGCCACTGTGGTTGCATCGAATAAATCCGGATTATAAAGCCACGTACCAGCCGTTCCCTGCTCTGATTCGGCCATGAATACCGCCATGTCAAACTTGGAAGGCAAGTCTCCCAACCGAAACTGGCTGATCTCTATTCCGGGCATAGGAGATGCAGACCGCGGAGTGTTTTGTTGCACGAACAATACCTGCACCAGCGGATTATGGCTCAGACTGCGCTCCGGTTGGAGTTGCTCGACGAGTTTGTCGAAGGGCAGGTCCTGGTGGGCATATGCCGCCAGCGCGACGTCACGCACGCGATCCAGCAACTCGGTGAATGTCGGATCGCCTGACAAGTCGGTGCGCAGGGCCAGCAAGTTCACGAAGAATCCAATCAACGCCTCGGTCTGCATTGAAGTGCGGTTCGCCAAATCGGTTCCGAGTACGATGTCGGGCTGCTGCGTGTAATGCAGAATCAGTATCTGGAAGCCGGCCAGCATGGTCATGAATGTGGTGCCGCCGTGTTGCCGGCTCACCGTGCGAATGGCGTCTGTGAGGGTGGCGGAAAACTGCAAGCGATGAATGGCACCCCGATAGGTCTGATGTTGCGGCCGCGGCCGGTCCGTCGGGAGCTGTAATAGCGGCGGAGCTCCCGCCAGTTGCTTTCTCCAGTACGCGAGCTGCTGTTCCAGAACTTCACCCTGCAGCCAGTTCCGTTGCCATACCGCGTAGTCCGCATACTGAATCGGCAGATCCGGCAAGGACGAAGGCTTGTTCTGCAGTGCCGCGTCATACAATGCGGTCAGTTCGCGCAGCAAGACGCCCATAGACCAGCCGTCGCTGGCGATGTGGTGCATCATAATTACGAGCACATGGTCCTGTTCGGTCAGTTTCAGCAGTACGCCACGGAAGTAATCTTTTGCCAAGTCGAATGGGGTCAGGGCCTGTTCGCGCGCCAGTCGCCGGGCTTCCTGCTCAGCCTCCGCCTCGGGCAAGCCGCACAGATCAATTACCGGGAGCGCCAGCTTCAGCGTGGGCACGATCACCTGAAATGCCTCGCCCTTATCGGAGTGATAGGTTGTACGCAATATCTCGTGGCGTTCCACGATGCGGTTCAGGGCAGCTTCCAGTGCCGCGACGTTCAGTATGCCCTTCATCCGAATCGTCTGTGGAATGTTGTACAGCGGATTGTCAGGGTCAATCTGGTCGAGCACCCACAGTCTCTGCTGGGCAAACGAAAGCGGAAGGCGCTGGTTGCGAGGTGCATGCTCGATTAGCGGCGGCAAGAGTCCGTGCTGGCTGCGCTGGTTTCGCTCCACCACCTGAGCGAGGGCGGCGACGGTCGGACTCTCAAACAGTACCCGTACCGGCAGGACTACTCGCAGGTTTTGGCGAATGCGCGAGACCACCTGAGTCGCAGAAAGCGAATGCCCTCCCATCTCGAAGAAGTTGTCATTGACACTCACGCGCTCCACTCGCAGCACATCGGAGAATACCGCAGCCAGCATTTCTTCGATCGGCGTCTGTGGCGCCGAGTAGTCGCCCTGGGACTCCAGGACGGCGAAGTCCGGCGCCGGTAGCGCTCCCCGGTTCACTTTGCCGTTCGACGTCAAAGGCATGGCGTTCAATAACACGAACGCGGACGGCACCATATACTCGGGCAATTTACCGCCGACTAACAGGCGGAGTTGCGGAACCAGCTTCTCGGCGACCCGTTGCCTTAAAGGATCGTTGGCATAGGAAGGCCAGGGCCGCTCCAGGTCGCTCTCCCCAGGAAAGCGGGCCACGCCATAATTGGCGACTTCCCCGTTTTGGTTTCGCCGTCGTAAGACAACTTCGCAGCAGCCGTCCACCGCAATGCTTGATGGACGAATTTCGACAGCGTACGGCAGTTCCTGCTCCAAGCTCCACAAGTCTTCCGGCTCAACTGCATCTGTCAATCCTGCATCGGCAATTTGAGTCCGTAGCTCGCCGACTGTGCCGGCACCATCTTCGTCAGATAGCCAATCGACCGCCGCCGCCTCAGCACGTAAGCGTGCGTTGGGAACACTGGTGACACCCAGCATCTCAGGCTGCGTTTTCTGCAGGATCTCCTTTAGGGATTCGCGATTAAGCCCCTGTTTCGTCCAGTCGAGCCAAGCACATTCGACTTGCGGCGGAGCCTCAATGCCCACGTGTAGCATCACGTCATAGCGGAAGCGCGTCAATTCGTTGTGAGCCCTGCCCCGCTTGAGCTGGATTTCAACATGAGTGATGCGCGGCCAGCGCTGCCGAATGGCTTCGAAGAATGCGGGGTCCACCAGCAGCTCACCTTCCTGCCGAATCCCCTTTTGCACTTGTCGCGCGAATTCCTGTTTGGACTGGCGAGCATCCGCCTTGAACAACTCCACTGATGCATGAAAGGCCTCAAGCAACGTTAAGCTACGAACGTCACCGATGAAGACAGTGCCGCCCGGACGGACCGATTCGACGGCGCCTTCCAGCACCTTCATCAAATAATCGAGATCAGGAAAGTACTGAATGATGGAATTCAGCACCACCGCATCGAATTGACCACGCGTCTGCCCGGCGTCGAACTCGGAAGCCGCTTTGCACTCCAAACGCAATTGCAGCAATTTCAGTTCAGGCCTCTGCCGTTGTTGCTCGACGAAGCTGAGCGCGGTTTTCGAGATGTCGGTTCCGTAATAGCGCAAGGTTCCGGGAGCCAGGCGAAATAGCAAGAGTCCGGTACCGCAGCCGATCTCCCACACGCTCTCCGGCCGCAGGGCCTGGATGCGTTCTACGGTGGTTTCCACCCAAACGCGCATCTCGTCGCTGGGAATCGGTTCGCCGGTGTAACTGCTGTCCCAGCCGGTGATATTGAAAGTGGCCTCCTCGACACCCGCGCCACGGCGATAGGCATCGTCGAATGCTTCGGTCCATTGCGAGACCTGCTCGTTACTGAGTGAGTCTGCCGGGGAAGAATCGGTTGCGCCGCGGTAGTTCGGATCGGGCACGACGTATGCCACCAGCCGTTTGTCGCCGGGCACGTCTTCGCGCGCCAGAACCACACTCTGGCGCACGCCGGGATGGCTGTCGAGCGTGGTCTCGATTTCGCCAAGCTCGATGCGGAACCCGCGGATTTTCACCTGGTGGTCAATGCGGCCAACGTATTCGATATTCCCGTCGAGCAGGAAACGAGCCAGGTCACCCGTCTTGTACAGCCTGGCCCCTGGCTCGCTACTAAATGGATCGGCAATAAACTTCTGCCGGGTCAACTCCGGTTGACGCCAGTACCCGCGTGCGAGGTTTACGCCGCCAATATGAAGTTCGCCGGGCACTCCCGCGGGTACGGGTTGCAGATAGTTGTCGAGAATGTAGAGTTGAGTATTCCAAATTGGCTTGCCGATGGGAACAACCGTCAATCCGTTGTCCGGCCGGCAATGCCAGTAGCTCACGTCCACAGCCGCCTCTGTCGGACCGTAGAGGTTATGCAGTTCTGCCCGCAGCTTCTCGAAGAACCGTTGTTGCAGATCGAACGGCAGCGCCTCGCCGCTGCAGATCACCCGCCGCAAACTCGTACACTGCTCGACACCCTCCGCTTCCAGAAAAACGCGCAGCATGGACGGAACAAAGTGCATCGTACTGATGCTGTGCTCCCGGACCAACTTCACGAGGTAATTCGGGTCCTTATGGCCTTCCGGTTGTGCAATCACTAGACAAGCTCCGGTCATTAGCGGCCAGAAGAACTCCCACACTGAAACGTCGAAACTGTAGGGCGTCTTCTGCATCACGCGATCGCTGCTGTCGAGTCGATATGCGTCCTGCATCCACAGCAAGCGATTCACTATTCCTTGGTGGACATTGGGAACGCCCTTGGGTTTGCCGGTCGATCCCGAGGTATAAATCATGTAGGCCTGATCCTTACCGCCTGTGACCACCTCGGGGTTTTCCGTGGTCTCGTCTGCCAAGGTATGCCAATCGCGATCCAGGCAAAACGTGGGGATGTCGTGTTCCGGCAGAGCATCCAGGAGATGTGCCTGCGTCAACAAGACGGGCGCTTCCGCATCTTCCAGCATTACACTTAGACGCGACTTCGGAGAGTCAGGATCGACCGGAACATACGCTCCTCCAGCCTTCAGGACTGCGACGAGTGCCACGACCATCTCTATGGACCGTTCCGCGCAAACGGCCACCAGCTTCTCTGGACCAACTCCCATCCTTCTCAATCGGCGTGCCAGCTGATTCGCTCGGGAGTTCAACTCGAAATACGTAAGCTGAGTCGGCCCGAACAATACCGCAGGCAAGCCTGGAGTTTTCTGCACCTGGTCCTCAATGAACTGGTGCAGTGATCGTTCGCGCGGATAGTCGTGCCTCGTGTCATTCCACTCGACCACGACTTGGCGCCGCTCGTCTTCTGTGAGTATTGGGAATTCGCCAATTCGCAAATCGGGATTCTGAGCAATGGCCTCGAGAAGCATCCGGTAGTGTGCCAGGAACCGCTTGATCGTCGAGGCTGTGAAAAGGTCGGTCGAGTATTCGACTGTACAAAACAAACCTTCTGGCCTCTCTACAACGAACAATCCGAAATCGAACTTCGAGGTGCCGTTGTGCGTGTCCATCGAGGTCAACGACAGACCACCCAGGCGGAATTCCGTGCGTGGCACGTTTTGCAGCGCGAACCAAACCTGAAACATGGGCAATCGTCCCACGTAACGGTCAGGACGCATCACTTCCACCAGCTTTTCGAACGGAAGATCCTGGTTGGCGTATGCGCCCAATGCAACTTCGTGCACGCGCTGCGTTAGCTCCCGGAACGTAGGGTTGCCCGAGAGGTCAGCCCGCATCAGGATGGTATTGACGAAGAACCCGATAAGATTTTCGGTGTCGGTGCGAGTGCGATTCGCGATCGGCGACCCGATCACCATGTCGTCCTGCCCGGTGTAGCGGTACAACAATACCTGATAAGCCGCCAATAAGGTCATGTACAACGTGGCGTTTTCGCCGCGGCTGAACTTATTCAACTTGTCGGCCAAACTCTTGGGGCACAGCAGGCGCTCGACCGAGCCCTGGTAGCTCAGCACAGCAGGACGCACGTAGTCAGTGGGCAACTCCAAAGTATCGGGAGCACCTTCAAGCTGCTTCTTCCAGTAGGCGAGCTGCTTCTCCAATACCCTGCCCGACATCCAATTGCGCTGCCAGACGGCAAAGTCGCCGTATTGAATCGGCAGCTCGGGAAGTGCTGATGGTCTGCCCTCGCAAATCGCTTCGTAAGCGGTGCCGAGGTCCTTGATGAACTGCCACAGCGACCATCCGTCATTAGCGATGTGATGGCTATTCAGCAGGAGAACGTGCTCTTCAGCGTCCAACTTTAACAACGTGGCACGGAAAACCGGCCCCGTTTGCAGATTGAAGGGTCGGCGCACCTCTTCCAGTACCAGCCGCTGCACCTCACTTTCACGGTTCGCGGCGGGCACGTCGCTTATGTCCGCGGTGGCTACCTTAACCTTCCATTCCGCAGCGATGATCTGAAACGGTTCGCCTTGCACTGACGCGAACGTCGTTCGGAAAACTTCGTGCCGCCGGACTAGCTCGTTTAAAGCTGCTTCCAGACCCTCATGATCGAGGCTGCCCTTCATCCGGATCGTCCACGGAGCGTTGTACAGGGGGCTATCGGGATCAAGCTGGTCGAGGAACCACAGGCGCTGTTGCGCGAACGATAGAGGAAGGGGCTTCGACCGGTCCGCGTGTGCAATTGGGCTGATTTCCTCGGTGCGGCCGGCCCTAATCTTCTCGATACGCGGGGCTAGTCCGTCGATCGTCGGAGTCTCGAACAGGAATCGCAGCGGAATTTCAACTCCCGCCCATTCCCGAATACGGGAGACCACCTGAGTTGCCAGCAACGAATGCCCGCCCAGCTCGAAGAAGTCGTCATAAACACCGACTCTGGCCACGTGCAAAACGTCCTTCCACATCGCGACCAGATGCTCCTCGGTGAGGGTACGCGGCTCGACGTAGGGCGCCGTCCCCTCGCGCAGATAATGGGGCGGCGGCAGGGCTCGACGATTAACCTTCCCATTCGCGGTAAGCGGTATTGCCTCGAGTTGCACGAATGCGGACGGGACCATATAGTCCGGCAACTGTTCGGCCAGCCACTTGCGCACCTGCGGTACTATGTCTACGGTCGTTGCGCTCCGAAGGGGATTGTTCGAGTATGCGTTCCATGGCTGAACCGCGACCGGCTCGCCAGGAAATCGCGGCGTTACATGCTTCCCCTCCGTGCCTCCGAGAGAGCGGCGCAGGAGAACGGCATCGCACATGCCGTCGACTGCCAGGTGCGACGTTCGAATTTCAAGTTCGTAGGGAAACTCATCTGTGAGGCGCCACAAGTCCTCGATCTCGACCGCGCTCGCATCTGATACTTCGCGCAACTTATCGCGAATCTCGCCCACCGTTGTTGTCGCATCTGCGGTAGCCAGCAGCCGCATGGCGGCGACATCTTGCGCTAACCTCGCATTCGGCACGCTACTAACAGCCAACACGTCAGGCTGACTGGTCGTCAGAATTTCGCGTAGAGCGCTCAGGTCGCCGCCATCGCTACCCCAGTCGAGCCACCCACACTCGAGGGGCTCGTTCACCGCTTCTCCAACGTGCAATACCACGTCATAGCGGAAACGGGTAAGTTCGTTGTGTGCAGTTCCTCGTTTCAATTGAATCTCTACGCGATTGATCCTTGGGATCTGCTGCTTGAGCGCCAGAAAGAAATCCGGATCGACCAGCAGTTCCCCTTCCTGCCGCACATTGATGGCAATGCGCTCGCGTAGCTGCGCACAGCTCAGCGAATTGGGCGCCTGGTAGAACTGCACCGAAGTCTGAAAGGCTTCCAGCAAGGGGAAACTACGCACATCGCCAATGAAAATTGCTCCGGTATCCCAGATTGAATCGATCGCCCCCTTTAATACCTGGATCAGGTATTCAATGTTTGGGAAATATTGAATGACCGAGTTCAGCACCATGGTGTCGAATTGGTGCCGGGTCCCCGGCCCGAATTCGTGCGCCGGTTGGCGGTTGAAGGCAACGTGTTGCAGTCCGAGTTCCGGGCGGGCAGCCTGCTTGCGCAGGATCGTCAACGCCGCCTCAGAAATGTCGGAGCCCAAGTACCTTTCGCAGTCGGGCGCCACGCGGAACAGCAACAGTCCGGTGCCGCAGCCGATCTCCCAAACACGTTTCGGACGTAGCGCCTTAATGCGCTCAACCGTCGTTTCCACCCAGACGCGCATCTCGTCCGGCGGAATCGGTTGCTCGGTATAGCTACTGTTCCATCCGATGATGTTGAATGTGGCATCTTCGTCGTTGACGTCGTGGCGGTATGCCTCATCAAACGTCATAGTCCAGAGTGAAACTTGTTCAGCCGACTTCGATTCGTCTTCACTCCCGGCCTGGACCTCGGTACCGACGGGATGCGGAACGATGTAACCCACCAGGCGCTTATCACCCGGAGTTACCTCGCGCATATCAACCACGCACTCTTTGACTGCCGAATGCTGGCCCAGAACGGCTTCAATCTCACCCAGCTCAATGCGGAATCCACGAACCTTTACCTGCTGGTCAACGCGTCCGAGAAACTCAATGTTGCCGTCCGGCAAGTAGCGAACACGATCGCCGGTACGGTAGAGCCGTTCGTTTGATCGTTCGCTAAACGGGTCTGGCACAAACCTTTCATTCGTGAGTTCGGGACG
Source organism: uncultured Acidobacteriaceae bacterium (assembly GCA_963834815.1). Lineage (GTDB taxonomy): Bacteria > Acidobacteriota > Terriglobia > Terriglobales > Acidobacteriaceae > DASRAA01. The sequence goes on from CAWIDA010000004.1 coordinate 102,209, forward strand.
GAACCGGTAGCCACGAGCCAAACTGTCCCCGGCGATATAGAGCTCCCCCGCGACTCCGATTGGCACGGGAGCCAACTTCTCATCCAGCACGTACACGCGCGTGTTGGCGATGGGCTTGCCGATTGGCGGCGCGAGGTCGCCGCCCGGTGTCACATGGGTCCACGTCGCAACGACGGTATTCTCGGTAGGACCGTAGTGGTTCACCAGCGCGAATGGAAGTCCTGAATCAGGTGGCTGGTGTAGCTTGTCCCCGCCGGTCAACATCGCCCGCAACTTCAAACCTGCAGGATCAAAGCTCCTGAACGCGTCGAGCACCGCTTCTGCGAGCGGCGTCGGCAAAAATGTTAACGTGATGCCCTCGCGCTCATACCAACGCAATAGTTCCAACGGTGCGCTGCGCGTGTCGTCGTCGGGTATGTGGAGCGAGGCGCCCGATGCGAGGTAGGGCCAGACTTCCCAAACCGATGCATCGAATGCAGGCGACGCCACCTGAGTCGCGCGATCATGCGGCTGTACGTCGTACTCGCGCTGGTGCCACGTAATCAGATTCAACAGCCCGCGATGCTCGAGCTCCACGCCCTTCGGTTTTCCTGTCGAGCCTGACGTGTAGATGACGTAAGCAAGGTTTCGTGAGTTAGCTTTCTGCGGCGGATTCGTCCCCGGCATCGTGCCAATCTCTGGCCAATCTCGGTCCACACAAATCACGCCGTCGAACGCCGGCAGATCCGGCAAGCGGCGTGATTCGGTCAGTAATATTGAGACCTTGGCGTCCCTGAGCATGAACTCCAACCGTTCCCTCGGATAGACGGGATCCAGGGGGAGATACGCAGCGCCAGCCTTCACGACTCCCATGATGCTCAAGACCATATTTACGGAACGGTCGAGGCAGATTGCCACTACGCTTTCGGGCCCGACGCCACGCCGCCCGAGATCGTGAGCTAATTGATTAGCGCGCTGGTTGAGTTCGCCATAAGTCAGCCCCTGGTTGCGATCGGCGACCGCCAGGCTGGTGGGTTGCAACTCCGCCCAGTGCTCAAACAACTCGTGAGCGCAGGTTTCGCGGGGATAGTCGGCCGCAGTCTGGTTCCAGTCAATGAGCAGAGTCTGGCGCTCTTCCTCCGTGAGCAAAGACAGGTCAGCAAGAGTGCTATCGGGACGGGCGACAAATTCGGCCAGTAACCTCTTGAAGTGGCCGACGGCCCGATCGATCGTCGCCGCGTTGAACAGGTCCGTATCGTATTCCACCCGCAGCAGCAGACCGTCGTCGGCTTCGAATGCGAACCAGTGCATGTCGAAGATCGATGTCGCCTGGTGCACCGGCGCGCGCTCCACGTGAAGGCCGGAAGCCTCGAAGATCTGTTTGGGCGTGTTCTGCAGACCGAACGCCACTTGGAAAATTGGGTTGTAGCTAAGGCTTCGTTCCGGCTGCAGGTTCTCGACCACCTCTTCGAAGGTGACTTCTTGATTCGAATTCGCACCCAGCGTGACCTCTTTTACACGGCTAATTAATTCGCGTACGCTGGGGTTTCCTGAAAGGTCTGTACGCAAAGCCACCGTATTGACGAAAAAACCAATGAGTGGCTCAACCTCGGCGCAAATGCGACCTGCAATCGGCGAACCCACCACAATGTCGTGCTGACCCGAATAGCGCGCCATCAAGGTCTGGAACGCTGCCAGCAGAGTCATGAACAGCGTCGCGCTTTCCGCCCTGCCAAGGGTGCGCACTTTCTCGATCAGCTCCTGCGGAATTAAGTGCGTTTGCAGTGCGCCGCGGTGCCGTTGCACCGCGAGCCGGGGACGGTCCGTGGGCAATTCGAGCACCGGCGGGGCGCCTTCAAGTTGCCGGCGCCAGTAGTCGATCTGCTTGTCGCGAAGCTCTCCGTGCAACCACTGGCGCTGCCATACGGCAAAATCGGCATACTGAAATGGCAGCTCCGGTAAGGGAGAAGGGCTGCCCTGCGAAAACGCTTCGTAGAGCTTTGCAAGCTCACCCGCCATCAGGTATCCCGACCAGCCGTCGCCCACAATGTGATGCACTACAACCATCAAGACATGGTCTTCCTCGCGGACACGAAAGAGCGTGGCGCGCAGGAGAGGGCCTTTTTCCAAATCGAAAGGTTTGACTGCCTCCTCTCTAGTGATCCGCAGTACTTCGCCTTCACGCTCTTCGTCAGTTGCGCCCTGCACAGTCGTGAGATCGAGCGACACGCGTAGTTCCGGTGCGATGACTTGTGCCGGCTCACCGCCGATGTTGCGAAAAGTGGTACGCAGCGATTCGTGGCGCCGTACGATCTCGTTAACAGCTCTCTCCAGTGCCGCGACGTTCAAGCGCCCGCGCAACCGGAACATGGGCGATATGTTGTACAGCGCACTACCGGGCTCCAGTTGATCGATGAACCACAATCGCTTTTGCCCGAACGAAAGCGGTAATTCACCGCCGCGTTGCGCCCGCATCATCGGAGGGAGGACTACGCCGGATTTTGCCCGCCGTTGAGTTTCAATCAACCCGGCAAAAGCGGCGATCGTCGGAGCATCAAACATCGCCCGCAAAGGCAATTCGACGCCCAGAGTCTGCCGCACCCGGGCGATTACCTGCGCAGCCATCAATGAGTGGCCACCGAGGGCGAAGAAATTGTCGTGAATGCCCGGACGTTCCACCCGCAACAGGCTGGCCCAAACATGCGCCAGGAATTCCTCCACTTCGGTGCGCGGTGGAAGATAGGCGGCAGAATCCCCGAGACTGAACACTTTCATCGATTCAATCGCCCGCGCAATCGCGTCGACGGTGTCGAACTCGGTCGCGATACGACCAAGGACGTCACGTCCTACGTGCAAGCCTCGCGGTGAAGAGTCCGTATGCTTGCTCTGGTCGAATGCCCAGAAGTTCGTTAGGAACGCCGGGACCGCGCGGTCCTCGGCCGGCAATTCAGCCACGATGACGGAAGGCAAGTTCGCGCTTACTTCTGCCGCATCAACAGGATCACCGGTGACAAAGACGAAGCGCTCCAAGCCCAGCCTGAGTTCGTCCGCAAGGCTTTTCAAGCCATCGGACTTGGCGCGTACTCCGAATCGCGATGACGCCACATGCTGCCATCCCAGCTTCATGGCTGGAGTTTGACCAAACCTGGCCGAGACCTCAGCCTCGCTCTCGCTGCCAACCAGGCACAGGATCATGCCCGCCTCTTCGAGGCTCGCCATGAACTCCTGCAACCCTGTGCTCGGCACTTCGGCCTTGGCGTCTTTAGTGCCGGCGTTGCGTTCCCAGAGGGTAGTGTCGCAGTCGAGAACCACGACCTCCGGCGCCAACTGCCGCGCCGCAAAGATCCGTCGCACCAACATGGTTGCCAGGGCAACGAATAGCTCCGGCTTGTAGGGAATGTGGCTGACTTCGTAACTATATTGGTCGGAATAGTCGGCAACGGGATAACGCCGCAACAGTTCAGCAGAACCAACGGTACAAATGCCTGGAGTCTCATTTGCCCCAGCTAGCAACCTCGACTCAGCCTGCTCGATAACGGCCGCCAGCTCACTTGAAGCACGTACCGCATCGGATGGTGGTCCCACCAAGACAAAGATCGGCGCACTGGCACGCTTGGCCGCGGCACGCAGTGCAGTCAATAATTCGTCGACATTCTCTGCGACGCCCGCCGCAGTCACTGTAGCGTTAGGATTCTCTGCCGCCTGCAAGTCCTCGATACGCAATAGCACAATGTTGGCGCCTTGCTTGTTTCCGGCCAACAAGCTGGTTGGGTCAAGCAATTGCTGAAACACTTGGTTGAACGGCGCAAACTCCACCTTTGCCGCCATGCCCAATTGTTGCAGCCAGAATTCCAATGGCTCCGTAATTGGCTCGGCGGTAAATGTGGCTACGATGGCAATCGACTCTGCAGACGCCAGTGCACTGTCCGCTGCCTGCCTCACCAACGCTTCCGGCAACACAAACTCTTCGACCCGCTTCGTCGAATCGCCTGTGATGGCTTTCAGCATGGCGGCATACGCGAGCAGAAGCGCATCGATCGTCTCTCCGCTGAAGAGCGCGCTCTTGTATTCGCACGATACCCTCAGTCCGCCATGCTTCTCGACAACGATGAACCGCAAATCCAACAGTGCAACTTCCGGATCGAAGTTCAGGTATTCCGCTTCGAAGTGCCGCCCCTTTAGCTCGATCTCGGGGAAGTTCTCCATGACCAGGCCGACATTAAACAGTGGATTATCGCTACTCGTGCGTTCCGGATTGACTGCCTCGACGATCTTGGCGAACGGACAATCCTGATGGGCAAAGGCCTCCATCACCGCCTGCTTCTCGGCCCTCAGCAGTTCAGACGCAGTCTGGCCTGCCGCGATGGGGTTGCGAATCGACAAAGGATTGACGAACGGTCCGATCATCCGTTCAGTACCACTGCGACTGCGATTGCTGGCGGTTGTTCCCAACAGAAAGTCGGCCTGTCCGGACCAGCGGTATAACAACAGCCGCAATACCGCCGACATCACCGTGTACTGCGTGGTGCCGTGGCTTTGCGCGACCGCCTGCAACCGTTGCAGCAAATCGGGCGCAATCGCGATGGACCGCAGATGACCGCGGCGGTCCCGGCCCCGGCCCGGTACTGCATCCGTCGGCAACTTGATCGCAGTGGGCGCATCGTTCAAAACAGATCGCCAATATTCGGTCTCCTCGACGAGGCGACCGCCTTTCATCCACTGCTGCTCCCATGCCGCATAGTCGGTATAGTGCAGTTCGAGCGGCGGTAGTGGATTGGTCTCGCCGGCCGCATACGCGTCGTAGATCGCACCCAACTCGTCGAGCAAAATGCTTCCGGTGAAACCGTCGTTGACCACGTGGTGCTCGGAAATGCAGAGGATGAATTCCTTGTCGCCCAGCCTGATCAAATGCGCTCTCTGTACTTCACCCGCGGCCAGGTTCAAGGGCCGGCGGACGGTATCCAGCGCCAGCTTCAGGGCCATGATCTCGCGCCGGTGAGATGGCTGCGACGAGAGGTCAGTGGTCGTGAATTGAAGTGAACCGTCGGGTTCCACCACCTGTACCGGTCCGTTCACGCCAGCGACGAACCGCACGCGCAAGATTTCGTGCCGCCGTCGCAGCTCATTCAGGCTGCGCTCCATCACTCCGGCATCTACGGCTCCGTGAATACGAAACACGCGCGGCTTGTTGTAGATTCCCGTGTCGGGATTCTGTTGCTCCAGTAACCAGAACACCTGCTGCGAGTATGACAACGGAAACTCACCGCGGTCGGTCGCGCGCGTGATGGCCGGTGTTGTTCCACCGAGCCTGAGCTCGTCGATTACCGTAGCCAGATGTGCAATGGTTGGGTCTTCGAAAAATGCAATCAGCGGCAGGTCGACGCGCAACGCTTCGTTGACCCGCACGATCACTTCCATCGCCTTCAGGGAATCGCCGCCGATATCAAAGAAGTTCGCATCCGGTTCTACCTGCGAAACTCGCAGTACGTCTTCCCATATCCTGGCCAACGCGGCTTCCGTGGACTCCTGTCCTTGTGAAAGCACCTTGGCTAGATGGCGGATCGTTGGCTGCTCGAAAAACGTAATCAGCGGCAGGTCTACGTGCAATACCTCGCTGACGCGTGCGATCACCTCCATCGCCTTCAGGGAATCACCGCTGATTTCGAAAAAGTTTGCGTCTCTATCGACCCGGGGAATTCGAAGCACCTCGCACCAGATCCTGGTCAATGAGGTTTCCAAGTCGGTTCGTTCGCGTGATAACACCTCGGCCAGATGGTCTACCGTGGGTTCTTCGAAAAAACTGATCAACGGGAGATCGGCGTGCAGCACTTCACGCACCCGTCCGATCACTTCCATCGCCTTCAGGGAGTCGCCGCCGATCTCGAAGAAATTCGCGTTCGTATCCACCCGGGGCAGCCCTAGTACGCTCGCCCATATGTTTGCCAGCGTCTCTTTAACGGCTTTGCGTCCGTTGTTTGCGCCCACTGACAGTAGCCGACCCGAATTTGCCGTGTCTTGTGCCATGTCCTCCGCTAGCCCGTTACTGGTACCCGGTGTTCCCGTTCAACTTCAGGCAATCGCGTGTAGTCCAGCTTTCCGTTAGGAGTGCGAGGTAATTCCTTCATTGCGACTACCTTGACCGCCGGCCGCGGAAGATCAAACATTTCGCAAATCATCCCGTGAGCCTGCGCGATGTTTTCTCCATTCTCCACCGCCGCCATAAGCAAATCGTCGCGACCATAGCAGGCCACACTGGCATCCAGCCGGTGTGCCAGCAACTTCTCTACGTCGTCCAGGTTAAATCGCTTCCCAAACATCTTCAGAAACCGTTTCAGGCGTCCGGTAATGTAGTAGTACCCATCGTCGTCCGCGCGCGCCAGGTCCCCGGTTCGCAGCTCGCCGTGGAGCTCGTCGCCCTTGGCGAGGTCCGCGCGAGTTTCCGCGTATCCCATCATCACGTTGGGACCGCGATACACCAACTCTCCCGTCGCTGCATCTACCGTTAGCGACCCGTTCGGTATTGCCACACCAACCGATCCAATCTTGTTCCCCAACACTTCGAATGGAACGTAGGAAATGCGTGCGGTGGCCTCGGTCTGCCCATACATTACGTAGAACTTCCATCCCCGCTCCAAGGCCAGGTCTCGCATCCTGCGGATGTATTGCTCGTCCAGCCTGCCTCCAGCCTGGGTCAAAGTTTTCAGCGACCCGCCCTCCTTGTTCAACAGACCAGTCTGCAGCAGCATCTGGTAGGTATAGGGGACGCCGGCAAACGACGTACAGCCGTAGCGATCAACTGCCTCCCAGAATCTGCGCTGGAGCACGCCGTCATCGGTAAGTACGATTGGTGCACCCACAGCCAGATGGCTGTTGACTACCGATAATCCGTACGAATACGACATCGGTAGCGAAGTGATAGGTCGTTCGTGTTGGGTGAGCTGGAGATACTGCTTGATCGATGCTGCGTTTGCCGCCAGGTTGTTCAAGGTCAGCCGGACCAGTTTTGGACTCCCGGTCGACCCAGACGTTGTGAGCATCAAGGCCAGATCGGGATGGATCGTGGTATCTGGAGGAGCTTCGTTTACAAAAAGTCCGCTTATTCCTAACGAGCTTGGTCGGAATCCGGGGAAAGCATCTCCCCCGCTTCCAGCGAAGATCCAATCCGGCTGGTAGGTCGCCAGCAGATGACGGAGCAGATCAGGCTTGAGCGACAAATCCAATAGAATCAATGCGTTTCCACTGTTCAACGCTGCCAGATAAGCCGCCACGCATTCGTAGCGATTCCGGGCCAGCAAAACCCCTAGAGGTTTGCGTCCCAAGCGGGGTAAGGCCCCTTGCATCCGAGTCACGTCATTCCGCAGATCGCCATAGCTCCACTGCCGTCCGCTGGAACCCTCGATAGCGGCGGGCGCGTCGTCGGAATGTGTAACACTCCAAAAGTTCATGGTGAAGACACAGCACCTACTCGGGTGCTGGCAGCGTGTAGACAGAATACCCTTCGCCGGAGGGGGAGCTGCGAGTCCTTAAGTTGAGGGTTCTGGACTGGATAGCCGGAATCGACCATCGGCCGCACACCGACTGGCAGCCCGGCAGCCCACTCGGGCTATTGCCTTATCTTTGAATACTTTTGCGGTAACGGTCAATACATTTTCGTGCTACTGGCCAGTAATAGTTCCGGCGCGTAATCCCTCGTTCCAATGGGGGCTCGTGAGGCTCTCCAGCCATGCGTGCTAGACTCCTTAAGTGCGTGATTTCACGTGACTTCTGTCACGTCGTTGCTATTGGAAGATTATAAGTGAATTTCACGTTGTCTCAGAGTCAAAACCAGATAATGACTACCAGTGCTATCCAAATCGTTTCAACCTTCAATTGCGACCTAATTGAGCCACCTCTAACACGCGCGGTTAACGAACTAGGTATCTCGGGCTCGATTCGCGTCACCCCGCCCGCACACCTCGGTGCCTACATGCTGACGCCTTCGATTCAGTCGGAAGACGTTATTGGGACGGTTGTGCTTGTTCGTGTGGAAGATTGGTTGCTCGACCTTGCACAATCTGGCAGAGAAGTGGCGGACAATGCCCTTCGGCCGGAGCTTCGCCACCATTTGGACGAATTTATCAGCCATCTGTCGATCCTTGTCCTCCGCGGCAGACCGACTTGGTTGATGGTGTGCCCGTCCTCCGGCTGGATCGCTGACGAGTACAAGGTGGAGACCTTGTGCCGAACCATGAGCAACCTCTTGCTAGCACGCGTTCGCAACTTGCAACAAGTCACACTGCTCGCCTGGCCTACGAGACTATCCGGCGCGCAATGTTACGACCGCAAATCTGACAAGGATTCGCACACCCCATTTACTGCGGAAACTTTCGCCCACCTCGCGGAATCGATCGCCGGCCAGCTCATGCGAACGTTTGACCAGAATTCCAGTGCAGCTGGGGCGGCCTCGCCCGGTTCACCAGAACTGGCTGCATTTCTGAAGGATCTTGGAGTGCAAGTGGAGGTTAGCCCGGCGAACGCAAGCGATCGATCCGAGGTCGATCGAATCCTGCGCACGGCGGCCTCATTTTCCCTGACTGGCGAAAATCCGACCATTCCCGGATCGGAAGTCGACTCAATCCTTGCGTCGCAGAACTGCATGATCGTCAAGGTCTCCGATCGGCTCTCCAACTACGGCACGTCAGGCGTCGTCGTCGCTCGCCCTGCCAACGACTCGCTGGTAGTTGATTCCATGGCGCTAAGTTGCACGGTGTTAGGGAAGCAAGTGGAGTATGCCCTGCTGTCTGCGTTATCGGATATCGCGCGCGATCGGCATCTGGGTCAGGTTGTATTTGAATTTCGCGCCAGTGCGCGAAACCAGCCCACACTCGCATTCCTCAGATCGGCCGCCGATGCCGAAACCGACCAACGATATGTACTGGCCGTGACTGAAGCCGACGAACGCATTTCGCATGCTGCCGTGGCACCCGGGGCATGGAGCGTTCAAACGGCTGTGAATGAAGCAGGAAGATAAGTGCCCGGCGCGACTTGCAACAGAGGACCAGAAACGTACCTACCGCCGCTGCACTGCGGCGACAGCGTTCCCGTCGGTTCCCTGAGACATTGCGCTCACGATATACGCCGCCATCTCTTCAATCGTTGGCCGCTCGAATAGGTTCGTGAGGCTCATCTCGACGCCAAACTCTGCCCGCACACGGGTGAGTATTCGGGTGGCGATGAGTGACTGGCCGCCGAAATCGAAGAAATTGTCCTTGGCGCCGATTGGTTCCACCGCCAGGCATTCCGACCAGATTCGTGCGAGGGCTTCTTCAGCGCCCTGCTTCGGCGCGACATATGGGCCCGCGTCGACTGGACGACGCTTCATTTGGTTTCGAATAGCAGCTAACACAGCCGCCGCCGATTGGAATTGGCTGGCAATGCGTGCAAGAAACTCGCTTTCGTTACGGTCGATCGTCTGAGGCACGGCGGACGCGGTGAGTGTTTCGTGCGTCGCGGCCGATGTGTTGGACGCTCTCCACTCTGAGACATTGTCGGAAGCTGAGATTACACACTCGAAGGGCTCTTTCGTGTCAGAGGGAAGTTCGCACAAGCTACCCAGGAACTCCAATGCAGGCCGATTTCGTGCCGTCGGGATGAACGGTATTGTCACCTTTTCGACCCCACATTCCGCGGTACGGAACTTCACGCTCTCGATCATTCGGTCTTCCACTCCGCGACCCAAGGCGCGGCAACTCAGCAGTAGCGTGTCAATCCGCAGGCCGTCTGCCACGACGTCGAACACCACGACTCCCACTAGTCCGTAGTCTCCGAAAATGTCTCGGACACGCACGGTCCAACATTCGCTGCCGGCCTGTGCCAGCTTTGTTGTCAGGCTCTGAACAGTGTGCAACGCCCCTGTCATATTGAACTGAGTTGTGCGCTGAGTGAGCTGGGCAACGCGCGGCAGCTCCGACTCAGTTGCCCGCTCGATCCTCACTTCGATTTGTAAGCTGGCAAGAAACTGCTCCCGCGTCGGCGACTGCTTGCTCAGTTCAACGCGTTGGCGTTCTGCCTGATACAAGCTGGCTCGATGGCGGTCCTCTTCCGTGGCCGCCGGACGGTCAAACGCCCACAAGTGCTCAAGGAACGTGGGAATCGCCTCCGGCTCTTGCGGCAGAGGAATCGCCAGCACCTCGGGGCATGAGTTGCGCACCTCCAGGCACTCAAACGGGCTGTCGTCCAGGAACAAGAAGCTATTCAGCGCCAGCCCTAACTCCTCGGAGAGCGCTTTCAGGTTCTCCGATTTCGGCTGCCAATTGATCTGCCACGCCGTAAAGTGCTCGGGCTTCAACACGCACTGATCGGATTCCAGTACCGTAATCACGTCGGCTTCGTTATTTTTGCTGGCCATCGCCAGCAAAACGCCTTCATCGCGCTGCTGCAGCATGAATTCGTGAAGCTTGCGGTATGGACCGCTGACATCGACGGGGCCTTCGCCACACACACCCTGCCACAACGTGTTGTCGCAATCGAGTACGATCACCTTCGGTGGTTTGAAGCGGACGCTTCGAACCCATCGCGCTGCAACCGTGGCCGCCACCACATACATCGCTTCGGTGAAGGGAATGTTGCCCAATTCATCGGTGAACGGGTCGCGAGTCTCGGCGACAGAGTACCGCGAGACTGCTGCCGACAGATCCAAGGCTCTCCAGCCCTGAATGGTCGTACAGGCAGCAATGATTGCATCCTTCGCTGCGGAAGTGGCCGCAGCGCGCTGGCCATCCGAATGATCTCCCGAAGGGAACAACAGTATGGCGCCGCCCGCACCCTGGGCTCCCGACGATTGCAGTATGCCGATCAGGTCGCCTACCGTTCGCTGCAGCTGCTCACGCGCGACATCGAATGAGCCTTCCACCAGCCACGCATCCAGGTCGAGCCCAACCAGATTGATCCCGCCACGATTGGCGCGCAGCATACCGCCCTCAAGCAATTGCTGAAACACCTGGTTATAGGGCGCGAAGCGGATTTCCGCTGGAATTTCCAGTTGCCCGAGCCAGTACGCCAGAAATTCCTCGATGGGCTCGATGGTGAAATTGGCCGCGATGCGGACACTGATGCCGTTGTCCTGCCCAAGCTTCGATTCGCTCATCTCCGCCTCAAGCGTTTAGCGCCATCATGCTGGTCTCGACGTTCCAGTGCGACTCACGCCCCAGCGTTCCCCAGCGTCCTTCAGCCGCAATCCATTCGTACACGCTGTATGGATTGGGAATCTGCAGCTCCTTCATTGTGCGGACAAACGTCTCCAGCCGGTCAAACCGTTCCGCGGGAGTGATATCTCGATCGACAACGTAGGGCGCAACAGCGAGGATTTCGTTGATGTGATCGCTATACCGGGTTCGTGATCCCCGTTCGATATCGATCTCGCCCGAGTGGGCCAGTCCCGCGGGGTGATATTGGAACAGCCACGCATCCGCCTGGTAAATCCGCTCGCGGTTGGCTCGAATGAAGCGCAGCGTTTCCGCAAACTCGGCTTCGCTTTCGCCCGGGTAGCACACGATCCACAACGTGCTGGTGATGATGCCCTCCGCCGATAGGACTTCCAGGCTTCGCTCCATCTGTTCCGGAGTAGTCTTCTTGATCATCGCATCCAGGATTCGCTGGCTTGCCGACTCCATGCCCAGTCGGCTTCTCACCAGTCCGCCCTCGCGCCAGGAACGCACCTTCTCGCGCTCCGATACGGTCTTATCGGCACGCAGGTAGCAATCGATGGTGAATGGCCGCCCGGTTCGTCGAATGTCGGCGCTTAGCCCGTCGATTGTGGTGTTGCTCAGCGAGTCGCACAAATAAAACGACGCCCGGTTGTACTTCTGCGCCAACGCTTCCATTTGCTGGAAAGTTCGCGACTGCCCCAGCGAACGATAGCCCTTCCAAAAAACGGTCTCCGCGCAGAACGAACATTCAAACGGACAGCCTCGCGAGCTGGCAACTGAAAGTTGCAGGTACCGCGATATCTCCAACTGTCCGTACTCGGGCGCCGGCATTTCTTCCGGCTTGACAAACGACTTTCTCGCATCAACCAAGGTGAGGCTTCGCCCGGGATCAACCACGCCGCGCGGGAGTTCCGGCTCCTCCAGAATGCGCAGGAATGGCGGTTCGCCCTCGCCCACCACGAAGTAGTCGATGTACTCGTGATGGTCCATAAACCGTTTGACCTCTTCCGCGCGCGAGGTGATCCCCATCAGGGGCCCGGGGCCTCCTACCACGGTGCGGACGTTGGGCGCGAATGATTTAACCCGCTTCAGCAGAAAAAGGGTTCCCGGCCAGGTCGAGTTAAATAGAGAACACCCGACGACATCGTATTTCTTTTGGTTCAGCAATCGCCCCAGAATGGAAGATACCTTCGAATAGAGCGATGCGAACAACGAGTCGAAGCGGGAGACATCGAGCATTTCGAGAAACTCGCCCATGTCGCGTCCGTCCATGTTCAATACTTCAGCCACGAGTTCGCGATAGTCAGGACGATTCCGGGAATAAAGGTACAGAATCTGGTGAATGGCCAGCATCTCTGTGCCATTCCGTTCTATGTTCCAGTTTTTGAAGTGGGGAAACTGCGACTTGCACTCGGCAAAGTACGCCCGTTGTACGGCAAAAACCTCGGGCACCGTGTTGAAGTCGAACAGATCCACCGAGTGGCCGTGCGACTGCGCATAGGCATTGAGCGAACTTATGCCCAACGGGACACAAACGGGGTCCCAAAAGTGCGGAACCATGAGTAGCACTTTTGTCATTCGCGTACTGTATCACAGGAGATGGGCATGACAAACGAGCCCATCAGCCCAATTTTGGGCGATCCATCGCCATTGCGATGTGGATGGCCATTTCGAGTTTTACAACGAGGTTATCCTACTAGCCCGTCGGGCCCTGCGCTTCGAGATACCAATGATGTTTCAGGACGAATTCGCCGTTCCATGGGGCTTTACCGGTGCCGTAATAATCGGATTCCATCACCGTAACTTGCGCCGCCTGGTTCACGCGATCTGCTTCTTGATGGTTAATGTCGAGCCAAATAAACATGTTGTATACACCCGGCATCAACGTAAAACTGGGGATATCGCAAACGAACGTTTGCGGCCCTACCCACTCGCCGCTTGGTCGGCTTGGTTCGAAAAGGGTGTGTGCGGTAAACACCCGCTGCCCAAACGCGGTATTGAAACCCAACCCCATGTCGAAACTCCGGGCCGGTTTAGGAAGATCGAAGAAAACCTTTAGCTTAAGGCCGGAACCGAGACGAATACCCTCCAGAACCGGCATATCGTCTTCGTTATAAAGCTCAACTCGCTTTAGCAGTCTCCCGACGTTGGAATGCCGATGAATTGCTGTCTCGAAATCGAATACATGACCGTCCCCTCGATTGGGGGCAAAAATCTCGTTGAAGAAATGACGGACCGCTCCCTGCGTTTCCCCTTCATACGCGATTCGCCCTTTATGCAGAACGACGCATCGCTGGCAAAGTCGCTCAACAACTGCCATGTTGTGCGACACGAACAGAATGGTCCGGCCACCTCGGCTAACTTCGCTCATCTTTCCCAGGCATTTCTGTTGAAATGCCAGGTCGCCCACAGCCAGCACTTCGTCAACGATGAGGATCTCAGGTTCGAGGTGGGCTGCAATCGCAAACGCCAGCCGCACGTACATACCGCTGGAATAGTGCTTCACGGGTGTGTCGATAAATTGTTCGACTTCGGCAAATGCAACAATCTCTTCGAATTTGGACGCTATCTCCGACTTACGCATTCCCATGATGGCGCCGTTGAGAAAGATGTTCTCGCGGCCACTGAGTTCAGGATGAAAGCCTGTTCCAACCTCCAGAAGAGAGCCCACTCGCCCGTGAATGGAGGCGCGCCCTTCCGTAGGTGTGGTAATGCGCGAGAGAATCTTAAGCAGTGTGCTCTTGCCGGCCCCGTTCTTGCCAATCACACCGATTACTTCTCCGTGGTTGACCTCAAACGAGATGTCGCGGAGGGCCCAGAAGCTGTTCCGTTCCGATCCGCTGGTACCGATGGAGCGCACACGATGAGCCGCCCCCTTTAGCAGTGCGGGTATCGACTCCCGCAGCGTCGAGTAGGACGTGCTCGTACCAAGCCGGTACTGCTTGCTCAACCCATCCGCGTGTATCGCGATTGAACTCACCGCATCTCCGATTCGCTTCCCGCCTAGCTATGGAACGTTCTACACGACGTCTGCAAACGTCGATTCCATCTTGCGGAAATACAACAACCCACCGAACAAAAGCACCAGCACAACCGCCGCAGACACCCAGATCATCGGACCCGGCGAAGTAGCCTTGCCCAACAATGCGTACCTGAATCCCTCCACCACCCCCGCCATTGGATTCAAGCCATACCAGGCACGCCATCTGGCTGGAACCAAGCTGCTGGGATAAACCACCGGCGTCGCGAACATCCAGAACTGCGCCAGGAACGGCACGATATGCTTGACGTCCCGAAACTGAACGTTGAGCGCAGACAGCCAAAGTCCCACGGCAAGCGCGCTGAGTATCGCAAGCAGCACGTAGAGCGGGAGTACAACGATCGAGGCCCCCGGCTTGATCCCGTAGTGCAGCATCATCCCGATGAGAACAAGGAAGGCAAAGAAAAAGTCCACGAGGCTGGCGATGACTGTGCCAAGCGGAATGATCAGCCGTGGAAAGTAGACTTTGGTAATCAGGTTCTGACTCCCAACCAGGCTGTTGGATGACTGCGTCAGCGCATTGGCGAAAAACTGCCACGGCACGAGACCGACCAGGACAAATACCGGGTATGGAACTCCGTCCGACGGTATACGTGCCAGCCGCCCAAAGAAGATGGAAAAGATGAACATCGCCAGCAAAGGTTGCAGCACTGCCCATGCAACCCCTAAAAGAGTCTGCTTATAGCGGACCTTGACGTCTCGCCAAACCAGGAAGTACAGCAGCTCGCGGTACTCCCACAGACTCTTGAGATCGAGGTGCCATAAATCTTTGCGAGGCTGAATGATGGTCGTGGTCGCAACCGGTGCTCGGTCAATCTGGATCGTGGTGTCCAATTGCATGAAGTCAGTTCACGTCCAAAAACGGGCAGCGTTGCCCAATTAGTTGGCTGGCAAGTCGTTGCCGGCGGCGAAGTCTGGAAGCCATCGGCGAGGCATACACCGCGGGGGCTCCCGCGATTGGTGCCACTGAGTATCGGGCTAATAGGCTAACCCAACTATTGAACAAACCGTGAGAATGGTCAAGCGACGCTGGGTGATCCCGGTTGCGTCTACTTCTTGGCCTCAGCGATTTCGCGAATCATCTGTGCCGAAGTGCCCGGCTCATACACGCAAAACGGCTCTTCCGCCAGGAAGTCTCCCGTGGCCGCAAACGCACGTGCGCGGCACCCCATGCAGACATGGCGGAATTCGCAGCAGCCGCACTTCCCTTTGAGGTTGTCGTCATCGCGCAGTTGACCAAAGACCGCAGAGTTGTCCCAGATGTCGGCAAAGGTCTGCTTGCGCAAGTCGCCGGCGAGAGCTGGCAGGTATCCACAGGGAAAGACTTCGCCTTCGTGAGAAATGAAGCACACGCCAGTACCAGCCAGGCAGCCCTTGGTCATGGCGTTCATATCGCCCGGATGGCCGCCGGGATGTCCGGTGTGTCCTACCGGAGGACCGCCACCGGGTTTCAGTGAAATTCCTGTCGAGCCTGGCATCGTCATCTCGGTGGGTCCGATGTGCCCCCCAGGATGATGAGCAACTGGCGCAACCGGTTCAGGTTTGCCGGCGCGGCGGTCGGCGGCACGACGCTGGCGCGCAACTCGAAAATAATGCGGCGCGCAAGTGGCTTTCAGTTCGATGTCGCCCGTTAGCGACTGATCGTAGAACCAGTTCAGCATTCGCTCGTACTCGTCGGGAGGGACCATCTGCTCGGCGGCAATGTCGACACCGCATCCCACCGGAACCAACAGGAAAGTATGCAGCGCATCCGCGCCGAGGCGTTTTGCCAGGTCGAGGACCTCGGGCAACTGGTGGGCATTATGGCGGGCGATGGTCGTATTGATTTGCACCGAGACGCCAACCTCCTGCAAGTTGCGCATGCCGTAAACCGCAGCATCGAAAGCTCCGGGAATTCCACGGAACGAATCGTGCGTGGGGCCGTCGGAGCCATCCAGCGAGATCGAGACCCGCTTGATGCCTGCCCGCCTGATCTTCTCGGCGACGTCTTTTGTAACCAGGGTGCCGTTGGTGGCCAGGGCAACGCGCAGTCCCAGGCTGGTACCGTATTCGGCGAGTTCAAAAATATCGGCGCGGTAGAGCGGTTCGCCGCCGCTGAGTACGAGGATGGGATTCCCAAACTTGGCGATCTGGCTGATGATACCGAGCGCCTTGGGGGTGGGCAGATCGGCGGGCGACATCAACTCGGTGGCGGTGGCGCGACAATGAATACAACGCAGGTTACAGCCCTTTGTTACTTCCCAGAAAATCAGGCGCGGCGTGAACTTTTTGGTGGCCCCAGCGTGTGAATTTTCGTTTCCTTCTGACATGTCGCCTCTCCTCTGCGAGTCCGCTCTCCCGGCTCGTCTCTGTAGTCAACGATAGGATTTTGGCGTCCCGAAGAACCGTGAGTCTTATCACTTGGCCGTGTGACGTGCGTCACTCCGGGGAAAGGGAGACACCTCATTCCAGAGCCTCAGAGAGGCTGAAAATCCCTTTGGCTTCCGTGATTTGAGCGGCAAAGTTCTAGCATCCACGTCCAAGGATCGCTGGAACCGGCTGCCATGCCTGTGTGGTCAGCTTTGGGACCGTTACGGGCCCACGCCTCCTGTATGGCAGTCAGCGCAATTCACCGCCGAGAGGTCGCCGATGTCCACCGGATGCTGGAATTGCTCAACTGGCATTTGTGCCACATGAGTTGCGCCAACTTGTTCGTCGAGCAGTGTATGGCACGCATTGCAGTCCTTACTGATCACCTTGCCGTCTTTGCTGACGTGGTTGCCGTCATGGCAGCGGAAACAACCCTGATAGTACAAGTGCCCGATATTGTTCGGATGGGTCTTCCAGTCAACCTTCATCGTGGGGAAGAAGGTGGTGTCGTAGATGAGTTGCAGTTCGCTGACCGCCTTGTCGATGCCGGCAGCATTCATGGCAGCGATCTGCGGATACTTGTCCGCATAGAACTTAGGAATCTTCTCCGCGATGGCTTGTTTGGCTTCGTCGTGCGACTTGTACGTGCCGGTCAGGACCTCCACGCTCTGCGCCTTGATAAACGGCAGGCTGGGATCGATGCTGCCGGCCACCATACTGCGATCGACGGAGACATCCGGCGGCGTGTACACATGCGTGGGCCGGTTGTGGCAGTCGATGCAGTCCATGCGGCGCTTGGTAGCCTGGTCGATCTGCTGCTGCGTGGGCGGGTTATCTTTGACGACAAAGTCGGTAATGTTTCCTTTGTTGTCCTCCATCCGTACCCAGGGAATCACCTGGCGTTGTTCGTCGGTCGAGAAATACGAGAACTTGTAGGCGATGTTCATGTGCCAATGAATGCCGCCGGTGGATTGGCCTAAACCGGGATCTCCGCCACCTGTCTTTATGAGCAGTCGCAGCACGCGGGGCGTATTCTGCTCATCCGTGCCATAGTGCGAGAACACCTTGAGCTGCGCTCCCCAGAATTTCTTCGGCCAGTGACATTGCTCGCAAGTGTCGGCAGCCGGGCGCAGATTATGTACCGGCGTTGGAATCGGCCGCGGATACGTGCCCATTGCTGTGTAGTACACCTGCCGGATGCCCGACAGCTTCGACTTCACATACCAACCGGCTCCTGATCCTACGTGACACTCCACACAGGCCACCTTCGCATGCGGCGATGCTTTATAGGCAGTGAGTTCGGGACTCATCACCGTATGGCAAAGCTGCCCGCAGAATTCCACTGAGTCGGTGAATTCGTAGGCTTTATAGCTGCCCACGGCGCTCATCAAGGCGAAGATGACAACAAAGCTGAGGACAAAGGCCGCCGCGCTGCGCTGTGCGGGGTTGTTCAGGTCGAGGCGGGCAAAGTGCGGCGGATGGCCCACCGCATGAAGGCGCCTGCGGCGCTCGACGACCATTCCAACGGGAATCATGATCAGGCCCACTATCATGATGGCTGGCGCCACCATGTAGGCCAGGATTCCGACGTAGGGGCTGGAGATGTGGCTAAAAGAATCTAGAAAGAACAGGAACAGAATATTGGTAAACGCGACCGCAGCCAGTGCCATTCCAATCAGGCTGATGGGATTCTTATAGAGCTTGACGCTGACTGGGGGATGGGAGTCGGAACGATTCACTTCCTGCGAGTCCGCAGACATTTAACAACCTCTATTTCGGATCAAATAGAAAATGATCCCGAAGTTATCACACAAAGTTCGACGTATTCAAAAAAACAGTTAAAGATCCCCAATGTGACAAAAGTTGGTACGCGCGGAACACCGCGTTCCGCGCTCGACGCTATTGGGGAGTTTCCACCGTGTCCTTCGCTGTCTCAGAAGCTTCCGGCTCCGGCTCAGAGCCGTTCGCCTTCAGGATCGCCAGCGTGTCCAACGGATGTTCGTGCTCGTATTGCTCAATTGACATCCTTCCATCGAACCATGCCCAGTTCATCGGATAGGCGTCAGGATCGAACATCACCGAGTAAATGTGCCACACCACGATCGCCAGGGTTGCCAGGATGGCTTCATACCAGTGGATGGTGATGGCTACGTCGATCCACCATCCGGCAACGCGCTCCCCGATGATGCCCTTGAACCAGACCATAAGACCGGTCGCTGCCATGACGAACATGCCCCACACCAATGCCCAGTACTCCGCCTTCTCGGCATAGGAGAACCGGCGAAACATCGGCCTCTTATCGCTCACCCCGAGGTAGTAGAACAGTGCGTCGCGAACGTCTGTCACGTCCTTCCAATCGGGCAGCATGTCTTTGATGAGTTGCCTGCCGTCATGATCGGTGGCGATGTACCAGATGTGGTACATGCTCACCGCGATCAGGACTACGCCGGCGATGCGGTGGATCAAGCTGCGTATATGCTCGTTGATGAAGGCAATTGCCAGCCATGACGATGGATAGCGTAATGCGAAACCGGTGAGCACCAGGGTGAAGAAACTGATCAGCAAGGTCAGATGCTGCACTCGCTGGGCGAGCGTCATGCGGAATAGAATCCGCGGATGCCCGATGCGGTGTAGTTGCAGTTTCTTGCGGTATATGAGGAAGTTGTGCACCAGCATCCCGCCGATCACAACCACAATCATCCAAATATAAAACTTGCTGATGAAAGCCAGGACCTTGGTCCCGGCATCGGCTTTCTGTGTAGCGCCGTCCAGATGGACTTTGGCGGTAATGAACTTGGCGTTTGCGCCGGGATGACACTTGCCGCAGGTTGAAGCGAGACGAGCGGGACTGATAGTGGAACGCGGGTCGCTCGAGGGCAGAATGTTATGCACTCCGTGGCAACTGGCGCAGTTGGCAACTGTGGCGGAACCGACTCTCGAGGCCATCCCATGATAGCTGGACAGATACGACGAAACCCGATTTCCAGGGACGCCAAATTCGGACGAGAGCTTCACGCTGGCGTGGCAAGATGCGCAAGTATTTTCGACGTTGCCCGCCGCAACCGTCGACTTCGGATCGCTAGGAGCTTTAATCGTGTGAATGCCATGGCAATCCGTGC
Source organism: uncultured Acidobacteriaceae bacterium (assembly GCA_963834815.1). Taxonomy (GTDB): domain Bacteria; phylum Acidobacteriota; class Terriglobia; order Terriglobales; family Acidobacteriaceae; genus DASRAA01. The sequence continues at coordinate 121,882 of CAWIDA010000004.1, forward strand.
AAACCGGAGCATGCCAATTACCGCGAGTCAGTGCCGCGCCATGCGTGCTCTGCATGAACTCCGTCGTGACGTCGGCGTGGCACTTGCCGCAGGTCGCAGGGACATTGAACTTGGCAATCGGCGATTTTGGATCCGTGCCCTCCAAAATGTCGTGCGCCCCGTGGCAATCGGTGCAAACGGCAGCATACTCCGAACCGCCATTGACCGCTTTGCCGTGCACGCTCTGTTCGTACGAAGTAAAGGGAGCGGAGCTGACCCCACTACTCGCCATTACGAGTTGCTTGCCGTGGCAGGCGCCGCAGGTGGCGGGGATATTGACGTGCGCGACTTTCGACTTAGGATCGCTTGCCGGCAGTATCTCGTGCACGCCGCCGTGGCAATCCTGACACTTAGCTACATTAGCGTTGCCCGCGGCAGCCGCCTTGGCGTGGATGCCGTGCTCGTAAGCAGTCTGCTGCTCGGCGTGGCAGGTAGCGCAAACCGGCTTGGCTGGCGTGGGATCGTGAGGTAGTGCCTTGATATCGGTATGACAATCCGTGCAGCTGAAGGAGCTGTGGATGGAGGCCTTGAACTTCGCGTCGTCCACATGCAAACTGACCTGCTTCCCATTCTCGTCTGTGGCGAGGGTTGGGTCACTGTGACAAGCCAGACAATCTTCGTTGCTCAACTTCGCGGCCTTGGCCGTTCCCTTGGGAGCGGCTGCAGCCATCGCCGTGAGCAACAAAGCAAGTGTGACAATCCAAATGCTACGCTTCACGGAAATCCTCTCACTTTCACCCTGCCAAACCGGTTCAGCTTGGCTCTACGGTCCGCTCCCTATTTGAGAGTGTGGACGTACTTCACTACGGCGCCTATCTCATCGTCAGTCAGCTTGCCTTTGGAAGCTGGCATCTTGCCCTTGCCGCTGGCGACGAGGGCGGTCATGTCGGCATCCGACATCTTCTGCACCTCGGCACTACTTAGCGGCTTCAGGCCCATGCTCTTACCCATGCCCGTGCTGGCGCTGCCATCGGCGCCATGACACATCGCGCACTTTGCCTTAAAAATGGCGGCTCCGTCCGCGGCAAACGCCGCCCCTGCCAGGGCCAACGTTGCAATCAGAACCAGACTCTTGACTTTCATTGTTTTTGAAACCCCTCCGTGAGTTTTCAGTTCGTCCCCTTTCGGACCGCAACCGCACAGCCAACGCTGGACCGATGCAGGTGACTCTTAAAAATCGCAGTTATGAGTACATAGGGGCAGTGAGAGAGCTCACCTGCAGGTGTGATTGCAATCACAAGGCGGTGTACGCCTTGGTTCATGCGGCATGCAGGGCCCCACCCTCATCAGGCGGAGGCGGAGTTAGAAAGCGTAGCGCAGCGCAAGCGTGGTGTTATTGGCGTGGAAATAGCGCGGTGCTGTGGGTCCGACGAACGACCCTTCGCCGTACTGGTAGTAATTCCATCCCGCCTTGAAGGTTACGTTCTTGTGGACAAGCACATCGACAGCGGCCAGTGGCGACTGGTAAGTCGAGGACAGGGGACCCAGCGGAAGCAGGGTGTTGAATGACGTGGTGTCGCCCTGGTTGTCCACGATGTTGTAACCCAGACGGAACGTTACCCGTTCCATCGGTGTGAGCGTCAGAGCAAAATAGCCGTACTGGGTATGGGTCTGGTACACGGCATATGTCTGCATCAGGCTGCTGTCGCCCAGGCAAGTGACAGATCCGGGAGGAACTACGCTGCCCTCGAAACAAAGTATTGTGTTCTGCTGAATTGCGTCGAAGTTGTAAGCCAGGTCCAGCCCCCAGTGCTTGCCGGGCGAGATTGTCGCATTCGCCATGGCGACATAGTTGTGCTGGTTGTAATTGATGTCACCGCTGGTGTTCTGACCCTGCTGGAATATGAAGTTACCCCCGAGCATAAGCCATGGCCGTGGCGCGTAGGAGACATTCCCATTGATATTGAAGAAGGTCGTGGGATCGGTCCGATAAACCCAGTTATCAGCGCCGCCAACTTGAGCGTTGACGTTGGCACGCAACCCACTGCTATTGCGATACCATGCGCCGAGAACGGCCGAGTAACGATTGATCTCAGTTGTCGGACTGCCCCATGGTGTGATTTCGCCGCTAAACGTGCAACTGCCGTCGGGATTTAGGGGCAATCCCACACAGTTTCCCCGGTTCGGCGTGTTGGGATAGTAGATGTCGGAGACGGCCGCCTGGTAGAGGTTGCCGGGCTGAATGACGTAGTTACTCCACACGAACCCGGTGCGCACACCAAAATTTCGCGACAGGTCATACTGGATCTGGATATCGTTCTGGTACGTCCTTTGCCCGAGCATGCTGGTGTTCACTTCATTGGTGATGTCGGCCGCCGAGCTCGAGCCGTGGGTCAAGACAGTCGGTGGGAATGTCGCTATCGGATTCAGCAGCGAACCTGCCCCCAGGCTGGCGGCATTAAAGTACGCGGCTTCCTGATCCAGAAAGGTACCGGCCACACTGAAATTGCGGAAGCGGAACGTCTCGACCAGCCGCAGCTGGTCATTCACATGAATCGTGGCGGAAACGTCGGCCGACGACGAGTTCCACCGAGACTTAGCTGAACTGCCAGGAGTGGTGTAGCCAAGATTGTTGCTTCTGGTGGTCAGGCCGAAGAAACTCTCATAAAGGGGCGTGCTCGTGCTGGCGTGGCTGTATTGGTATTGCCCATTGAAATCGAGCCACTTGAGCGACGATGATGTCAGATTTACCTGCTCTGTGGGGATCGATGTATTCACATGCTGGTATAAGCTGTAATTGAAATATCCATTACACACGGGGTTAGCGATGCCATTGTTCAATGGCGCGCTGCATGGGCTTCCGCTGTTAAACCACGGAAGACCAAAGGTCACCGAGCTGCCATTCGATAACGGCCATGAGTTGAAAGTGTCGAGAGCAGAGTTCTGTCCACCGCTGTAGTACTGCAGTGACTGCGTATAACTCAGGGTTGTCTTCTTGTTGACACGGAAGTCCGCCCCAAAGCGATACCCATTCAGCGTAGTGTCCCAGTTTTCGCTATTTAATGAGTCTGTGCCTTGATGAACGCTGCTGAAGGAAGGGCCCGAAATGCGATTGCGGTTGTATCCCACGCGAAACGAGATTCTATGCATGGGCAGGATAACGAGATCGAAGTTATATAAATTCTGCCGATTGTAAAAGCCGTGTGGCGAGGTAAGAATTGGGATGAATGGCGTCGCTCCGGCGGCCGGATTCAGGGGGTTCGCCAGCAAGTCATAGTCAAAATAATTCTGCATGTGCTGGTAGCTGCCGCTGAAGTTGTACCAGCCATACTTGGCAATTCGCAGCCTGGCCGCTTGTTCCGGGTCGCCAGCCCACCCAAAGCTGTTCAAAGTCAAAGTGTCGAAGATGTCCTCGTGTGTCAGTGACTGCATGGTGAGCGATTGCTCGAGAACGCGTACTCCAGTTTGCTGATTGACCAGGGTGTCATACATCGCCTGGCTTCCGGTCACGTCGGAAATGCGGCCGCCCACCTCGATCGACTGGGTCACGTGAAATCCGCCAATGTCTTTCCCTTCGCCCGCGGTGGTGGACGGTGGCGATGCCGGAGGAGTTGATGCAGCCGGCGGATTCTGGGCGGTGCCCCATTCGGCAATCAGCAGGCCCGCAGCCAAGACTCCGAACCGTACGTAACCTGCGCCAATTGTCCGGATTCGCATATCACGCCTCGCTTACCGGAAGAACACCGGGCTGAAATTGGATCCGTGGATCTGTGTGTGGCACATGGTGCAAGCCTGGTACTTGGCGGACTGGTTGTGTGCCGGTCCTTGAGGCGCACCCGCGGCCCCATTCATGTTGGGCGTATGACAGCGCAGGCAGAGAAAATTCACATTGTTGACCTGCAGGAGTCGCGGATTCGTCGAACCGTGCGGCGTATGGCACGAGAGGCAGGCATCTTCGGTTTTGACCGGCGCATGTTCAAAAACGAACGGCCCCATCGTGTCAGTGTGGCACTTCGTGCAAACTGCGAATTGGCCTGCAGCGGAGCGAACCTGGTGCCCGGTTTGCGTGCCGTGTGGATTGTGGCAGTCGCTGCACTGCACCAGCCCGGAATCGACCCGGTGACGGAAGGGTCGCGCGAACTCCGCCTTCTGTGCCGCATGACATCCAAAGCACAGCTCGGTTTGCGACTTGACCAGCATGAAATTCACATCCGCGGATTTGTGCGGACTGTGACACGAAGTGCAACTGAGGCCGTTGGCCATGTGTTCGGACTTGGAGAAATTCTGCGTCTCCAGGCTGGACTGATGGCACTTGGTGCAAATCGCTGCCGTCTGCGCCGGAGTCAAGGTCTCGAATCGGATGATCTTGCTGGGATCGCCGCCGCCTTCGACGTGGGCTTGCGCCGGACCATGGCACGACTGGCATCCATGCTGGTCGCCCTTGAGCAAGGCCGCGTGAGGCGTGTTGGCGAAGTGCTTTTCCCACACTTCCTCATGACACGTCTTGCAGACGTCAGTCTCGGCGTATTGGCCGCCGGTCGTACCGGGCAACGCAGAATTCGATTTGACGTTAGGAGCGCTCTGTTGCGCCATTCCGCCAATAGCAACGCAGCACCCAATCAGGACGGCGAATCCCCTCACGCGGACGGCCGTGATTTCCATGCGGCTCATTTCGCTCCTGACTGCGGCTGGGATGGGTCGGTCAGAATGCCCGACAGCCCATTCGCTCCGAAGATTGTGCCACAGTCCGCCGCGCCGCGGATGAGAATCTGCAAGGGTATTTCCGGCAGCAACACTACTGCCAATCCCGCCACTACCGATGGACTGATTGCTCGTATAGGACGGTCAATCGAACGATGACGGCGAAGCGCTAGGCCAGCATGGCGCGGAAACGGCCTACCGTGCGGGGGTGTCGCGTGCGCACCATGCCGATCGTGCGGACCCGCTCGTAGGCTCCGTGCAGGTCCTGACTCAACATGCGGACCACCTGCATGCAGACCTCGGGATGTTCGCGCAGGAACTTCGTCAGCTCTTTCCGTCGGATGAAGACAATTTGAGACGCATCCAGCAGTTCCGCCGTGAGTTCGTAGGGGGTGTTAGACAGGGCGGCCCCTAGCCCCAGAACTTCACCCGGCCCCGCTACACGCAAGGTCAGGCGCCTGCCGCTGTCTGAACAGATGGATAGCTTCGCACGGCCGTCACAGAGCAGATAAATGCCGCGGACCGGTCGCCCTTCGGCGAACAGGATCGTGTTTCGGGGATAAGTCGCTACCGACTTGATCTCGTCGAACGCCTTAAGCGACTCGGTTGGCATATCGCAAAAGACCCGGTCAGGACGGAAGTCGCAAGTAAGACAACTTTGCTGAATCACGATCTCCATGATGCTTTGTTAATACGTCCCTACCCTGGGTCAGCGCAGTGATAGCAGTCACCAGTTTTCGTGACCTTGTTCACACTGAGCGCGGCTATTAAAGCGCAATTGCGCGTCTACCCCACTCCAAACGCACCGTAATGAATCGGTCCATACGACTTGCTGCCCTGTCGAAAGCCATTCCCAATGTGGAAGCGATCTACTGCGTGATCGCCAATGCCTTAAGCGCCGCCTTGTTGCGAATCAGCAGGGTCGATCCTTTGGCCTGTACAATCTGCCGCTTCTTGAGATCAGCAAACAATCGAGTCACAGTCTCCCGCGAGGTTCCAATCATCTGTGCGATCTCTTCATGCGTCAGCGCCAGTTTGAGCCGCGGCTCGGCCTTGGCCGCCTCGCCGTTTTTTGTGCTCCAGTCCAGCAGCAGCTTGGCTAGCTTCTCGGAAGCCGAGTGTGACAGTCCCAGCGCACGGATTTCGCGGCACGCGCTGTTGTACTTTTCGCTTAATTGCTCGGCCACCCGTAAACAGGCGTCGCTGTTTTCGCGCAAGAAGCGCTGGAAGTCTTCCCGCTTTACGAAATTCACCTGGCAGGGATCGACCGTCTCCGCTGTCAGTTCGTACGGCTTGCCGCTGACCGAGGCGCTAAGCCCAAGGACTTCACCAGGTTCGGCGATCTTCAGAATTAGCGTCTTGCCTTCGGTCGAGCAAATGGAGAGTTTTACCCGTCCCTTGCACAGCACAAAAATCCCACGCGGCGACTGGCCTTCGACAAACAGCACCGCACCCTTGGGATAGGCGGTTGCATACTTGATGTTTTCAAATGCTTGTAAAGCGGTGGCGGGAAGATCGCAAAAGATGTGTTCGACCCGCATTTTGCAGGTCAAGCAATTTTCAATGATGTCCAGCCCGTATGGTGAAAGCACAATGTCCCCCAATCTTGCACGGCATATCTCCGAAAAAAAGCCGGCGCGCCGGGCGCGCGTCCAGGGACAAGGACCCTCAGTCAGCGATGCGTTTGCGAATGTCGCACTCCGTGCCGTGCGCCCGGTCACAGCCTTGCGTGACCGAAGTAAAACCCGCAGAACTCATCTGATTGCAGCCGTTTCTGCCACTGTCGCAGATAGGCGGCCATCTGGGCCCTGCTCCAGACACTCCTAGCAGACTGCGGCTAGCGCACATCGAACAAGTGCAGTCATCACAACCGGATGTGACGTATGACTCGCAGAAACACCGTCCCGCTCGCCGCCATAAGAGGCAGATACGTACAAACAAAGCGGTTAGTGCTGTTTCGGCGAGCGCCGGTATAACCCGAGGGGTGGGTCGCTCGTCACCAATATCTTGTGATATTCCAGCAGTGGCAGGGTGAGATTTTCCCTGTTTTAAGAGGCAGAAGTTCCTGCGCACTGGTCACGAAACTTCAGCCGACTAGGCGGTTACAAGCTGAGTGGCGCCTACCCGCTCGGTGTCAAGCACAGCTGCGATTCCATGCAGCACTGAAGCGACCCTCACTGCCGCGAGGATCTTCTCCTCGCCGAAGCCTTTCTCGCGCAAGACCTTTTCGTGCGAATCGATACACGCGCCGCAGCCATTGATGGCGGAAACCGCGATACACCACAGTTCAAAATCGAGTTGATCGACCCCGTGGGTGCGGATCACATTCATGCGCAGCCCGCTACGCATGGTCTCGTAGTTCGCATTCGAGCTGAGGTGCACGAAGCGATAGAAGATGTTGTTCATCGCCATGATGGCGGATGCGCCCTTGGCCGCCTCTAAAGCCTGTGGCGTCAAATGTTTGGCGGCTTCTTCCAAGGCAGCAGATGTGAGGTCCGCGTTGCGCGAGGCCATGGCGCAGGCGGCCACCGTTCCCCATAGCTGCTGTTCATTCAGCTCAGTATGGCGTAACACGCTGGAAAGATTCAGCTTAAGGTCTTTGGCATATCCAGGAATGCTTTCCATTAATGCATCGAGAGTCATCTCAGTCCTCTTGGTGGGGCGCCGGATCGAGCATCATCCCACGGCATGAGTTATAACAAAAGTTATAATGTATATCTGGACCGGGGACCGCGGTCGCGGTCCCCGCCCGGCTTGCAACTTATACCTGCAGAGTTTCCTGACCCTTTTGCCAATTGCAGGGGCAGAGTTCGTCGGTCTGAAGCGCGTCCAGCACTCGCAGGACTTCCTGCGGATTGCGACCCACGGACAGGTCGGTGACGTACACGAAGCGAATCACGTTTTCAGGATCGACAATGAAGGTGGCGCGCTGAGCCACACCGGCGCTCTCATCGAGTATGCCGAGCTGCCCGGTCAGATCGCGCCTGACGTCGGCCAGCATGGGGAACGGCAGTTCCTTCAGATCGGCATGATGGGTGCGCCAGGCGTGGTGCACGAATTCGGAATCGGTGCTGCCTCCGAGGACCTGGGCATCGCGGTCCTGGAATTCCTTGTTCAGCTTGCCAAAGGCGGCAATTTCCGTCGGACAAACAAAGGTGAAGTCTTTCGGCCAGAAGAAGTAGATCTTCCACTTGCCGGCGTAGTCTTTATCAGTGATCGTCTTGAATTCCTTGCCCTTTTCGAGGCTGACGGTGGCGGTAACGGCGAAATCAGGAAACTTCTCTCCAACTCCTAACATGGCTTTTACTCTCCCTATGGAATGACGAATTAATGTTGTTGTTTTTGGGCTGCGCAGCACGCCTTGCAGACGCCCTGGACTTCGACATTGAATTTCTCCATGCGGAAGCCGGAAGGTAACTCTCCCTTCAGCTTGACGGGCGCAATGAAATCGACGTCGATGTCAGTAATCGAATGGCAGCGCGTGCAGATAAGATGATGATGAGGTGCGGCATTGGCATCTACGCGCCAAGTCCCGTGGTGGAGACTCACTTCGCGTAGCATGCCGGCCTGAACGAAGGTTTTCAGGTTCTTATAAACCGTCGCCAGCGAGATCGACGGCAGGTCTTGTTTTACCTGGACGTAGATCTCTTCCGGCGAGTAATGGCCGGGCCGAGACAGCAGCGCTTCATAGATTTTTTGTCTCTGGTGTGTCGCTGCCAGGTTGTGCGTTTGGCACAAATGACGAAACTCGTTGTAAGTTTCCCGGCTCATGTCTATTGGATGATAATCGTTATCAAACGATTCATTTCTCCGAAATGATGAGATGCGGTTTCGCGTAAGGACGACGCTGCGTTGAAGCGCCGCACTACCAACAAAATGCCGCAACCATAACGGCGAGCTGAAGTCTCCACTAAACTGAACAGGCTAACTGAACTGCCTTCCAACGTAATGAATTTCCGGCGCATCTGCGTGTTTTGCGGTTCCAATTTGGGAACCAATCTCGCCTACGGAGATGCCGCGGTCATCCTTGGGCGGCTGCTGGTCGAGCGCAAAATCGAATTGGTGTACGGCGGCGGCAATATCGGGTTGATGGGTGTGCTGGCCGACGCGGTTTTGCAAGCCCATGGACGGGTCATCGGGGTGATTCCTGAATCGCTGATGGCCCGAGAGGTGGGGCACGCAGGCCTGACGGATTTGCGCATCGTCAAATCGATGCATGAGCGCAAGGCCTTGATGTCGGACCTCTCCGACGGATTCATCGCCCTGCCCGGTGGCTTCGGCACCTTCGAGGAGTTCTGCGAGGTGGTGACCTGGTCGCAATTGGGCATTCAGTCGAAGCCGTGTGGCTTGCTGAATCTCGAGGGTTACTATGACCCTCTGCTAGCGTTGTTTGATCGTGCCGTGAGCGAGGGATTCTTGCGTGAGGAGAACCGGCAGCTGGTGCTGGCAGACCGCGATGCAAGGTGCCTGCTGGAGAAGATGGCGCGGTACCAACCTAAGCCGGCCGGCAAGTGGATAACAGGCGAGGAACGCTAGCGGATCTCGCAATCGTCGGAACAGAGCATGGGGGAGGTAGAGGCTGCGTGGGAATTCCGGCAAGCACGCACTTTACAGACATGTCGTTCACGCTATAGCCTTCCTCCTTCCGCACATCCCATCCTCGCGGAGAACGGAGCTTACGACTGTGGACTTGCCTGTAAAGCGCTCATCAGCTTGCATTATCTTCTTGCTGGTAATCATCTCTTCTTCCTTAGCTTGGCAGGGTCCGGTGGTCAGCGTGCCGGGCGGGCAGGTGCGCGGCCAGTCGTTAAAGGATGGTGGCGCGGTGTTCAAGGGGATCCCTTACGCGCAACCTCCATTGGCCGATCTGCGCTGGCGGACGCCCGCTCCGGTGAAGCCGTGGAGAGGAGTTCGCGAGGCCATTCAGTTCGGCGGAACGTGCGCGATGAATCCCATTTGGGGGATGCCAAAGGTTGTGAATGAGGACTGTCTGTACATCAATGTATGGACGCCCGCTCTGCCTCCCGCACCGCTGAAGCCGGTGATGGTGTGGATTCACGGAGGCGGCAATGTAGCGGGCTCGGGGAATGAGAATGGCGAGAGCCTGATGCGGCATGGCGTGGTGCTGGTGTCGTTCAACTACCGTCTGGCGGTGTTTGGGTTCTTTGCACATCCAGCGTTGACCGCCGAAACGCCCGATCACACGGCGGGCAACTATGGACTGATGGACCAGATCGCGGCTCTTCAGTGGGTGCAGGAGAACATCAAAAAGTTCGGCGGCGATCCGTCGAATGTGACGATCTTTGGCGAGTCGGCGGGCGGGATGGACGTGACTCTCCTCATGACCTCGCCATTGGCAAAGGGGCTGTTCGGCCGGGTGATCGCGGAGAGCGGCAGCGTTTTGATCGACCGGGGAGCAGTGCCTCTGCCCGTGGAAGAGCAGTTTGGCGAAAAGCTCGCAGCGGCAGCGGAACTGCCACATGGTGTGGACACGATGAAGGCAATGCGGGCCGCGAGTGTGGAACAGTTGCTGGCCGCCTTTGGCAAAGTTGTGCCGCCGGGAGGGGTTCCGGATGGACTGGGAGTGACCGTTGACGGCAAGGTGTTGCCCGACTCACCGGCGCGCGTGTTTGCCGAGGGCAAGCAGTTGCCGGCTGGACTGATCATTGGCATTAACGCGCGCGAGTTCGGCGGTCCTCCGGATGCCGCTGAAGTGAAGAAAGATATCGAAAAGACCTACGGTGACTTAGCTGCGCAAGCGCTTCCGCTCTATGGCATAACTACAGCTGCAGATGGCAAAGTTTCGCAAGGCGCTCCCGACCCGTCATATGGCGACGCCGGCGCGCAATGGATGACCGATATCACGTTCCGCTGTCCTGCCGTAGTCGTCGCGTATTGGAACCAGAAGGCGGGCCAATCCACGTATCTTTACCAATTCGACCGGGGCGTACCGGGCCATCCAGAAATTGGCGCGGCTCATGCGAGTGAAGTGGTTTACGTTTTTGGAAATCTGGACGAAAAGCGGCCAATGCGTCCGAACTACGACGCGGCGGATTACGAGATTTCCAAGGCGATGCAGGAGTACTGGACGAACTTCGCCAAAACCGGCGATCCTGATGGCAACGGACTGCCTGCCTGGCCGCAGTATCAGGCCGAAACGAAGCGTTATATGCAGTTCACGGACAACGGACCTGTCGCGGGAGCAAACTTGCGTCAGGCACAGTGCAGAGTTTACGCCGACCTACTGCGGGAAAGAGCGGCTAAGAAGGGCCAGTAAAGTTGATGGAGCTTCCCGCTCCGTAAGCTTCTACTTCACTGGAGTGGCCGTGGTTGTAGGTTCCATTTTTGCGCCGGTGTACGGGACGGGTGTGGAATCTCCGTAATGCAGCCGCAGCAGCGAACTCCTGGAACCCTCGACCGTCAGCACAAACAGGTTGTCGTACTGGCTGTCAGAGATCTCGACCTTGGGTCCGCCAAGGGCGGAGATTATTTCGGGCAGCGTGTCGCTGTGGCCGACGACGACTACCACCCCACTCTGACGCGCGTGAATGGCCTTCACAAGCGCGGCGATATCGTGCGCAGGGAGGACAACAGGCTTCAAGTGGACGCGCGCCGCCAGGGGCGCCGCGGTCAGCTGAGTGCGCTGAAATTCGGTCACATAGATCGCATCCACACCGGAGTCAGCCAGCATAGAAGCTAACGTCTCAGCCCGTTTCTTCCCCGCCTCGGTTAGAGGTGGATTTTTGGGGGGCGTCGGGCCCTTTTCGGCATGGCGGGTGAAAACGACGGTCACCTGGCATGAGGCCGGTAACGGCATCAACAGAAAAGCCAGGCAGGCAAGGACACACAGCCGGAGAAGTTTTGGTTTCATTTGTTCAGGTCAACTATGAAGTAGCAATCATACTGCTATCCGGCAGCCAGCGCGCTCACCCACTCGCGCCGGTTCTCGGCTTCGTTCTGGGTGAACACTCCCGCGATGCGCGTCCCGCAATTGGCGCAGCGCCCATCTCTCAGCTTGTTTGTCATGACTGAGTGCCAGGAACGCTTGATGATCACCTGTTTGCATCCCGGGCAGATGGTGTTGCCGCCGTCGGAGAAGATGTTCCCTTCGTACACATATTTCAAACCCATCTGCATCGCCATGTGGCGGGCGCGATGCAGCGTCTCCGGAGGTGTTGCAGGCTTGTCCTGCAACTTGAAATCGGGATGGAACGCGGTGAAGTGCAGCGGCACGTCGTCGCCGAGGTTCTCCAGCACCCAGTCGCAGAGTTGCTTGAATTCAGCGTCGTCGTCATTCAGCGTGGGGATGATGAGGTTTGTGATCTCAAACCAGACACCCGTCTCATGACGCAGCCAGCGCAGGGTGTCGAGGACCGGTTGCAGATGGGTAAGTGTGACTTTGGAATAAAACTTCTCGGTGAAAGCCTTGAGGTCGATGTTGGCGGCGTCGATATAGCGGTAGATATCGAAGAACGCTTCCCGGGTAATGTAACCGTTCGACACCATCACGGTGTTGACGCCCGCTTCGTGCGCCGCGCGCGCGATATCGATAACGTATTCGCCCCAGATCGTCGGCTCGTTATAGGTGAAGGCAATGTGCGGCGAGCGGTGTTCCAGCGATAGCTCCACCACTTGGCGCGGCGAAAGATCTGCGGAGCGTACCTGGTCCGACTTGGCTTTGGAGATGTCCCAGTTCTGGCAGAAGAAGCAACCCATGTTGCATCCTGCGGTGCCCATGGAAAGAATTTTTGTTCCGGGGAAAAAGTGATTGAGCGGCTTCTTTTCGACCGGATCCATGGCGACGGCGGCAGGACGGCCATAGCCAAGTTGCACCAAACGTCCGGCCTCGTTCTTGCGGATGAAGCAAAAACCGTGCTGGCCTTCTCCGATGTGGCAGTGACGAGGGCAAAGGTAGCAGTGCAGACGCCCGTCGTCCATGGTTTCCCACCAACGGGCTTCATGAGGCGGGGACTTCATATGCACTACCTTGACTAACATTGTAGCGCCGTCGTGAGCCGAAGGTTAGTCGTATTGCAGCTACGATGACAGACCCACTGACAACTCGCCAAGCACCACTGACCGCGCGCGCGCGAATCGCGCGATGCCAGCATGGTAACGATTTTTCTTTTCAGAATTTTAAAGGGGGCGGTGGGCGCCTATTGGGGTTGCTGTCGGGGTTGCGGCGCCCACCTGATTTGGGTTACTACTATAGACGCATTTTGCCCTAAAAAGTCGCTCGATGCACCTGGAAAACGACTTTATTTTACAGTTCTTCACAATCGGCACAGATCTGACAGAAAGATTGCCGTTTGCGGAACTTTTTGACTTCAAATCATGAACCGAATGCCCCGCAAAAGAACGATTCTCTGTCTTATAAAAATCCGCTCACTCGTGACCGCAACCCACACTTTGTGACCTATCGGGGATCTCCAGACAGCCAGTTGCCCGCCTTCGAGGCGGAACCGCAAAATCAATTTTGTAGCCTGAAATGCGGCCTGTTGCCAAATGTGCGTGTCGCACGTTAACCTGCTTGCAATCAAGAACAGTAGCACTTTAGTGAGACCAGAGTGCTGCGATCTGCAGAACTCGGGCGTTCGTCGAAGGGGTCTCGGGGTGAACCTTGGTGCGTTGGACAGGGTTGAGGGTTGGGGGATGGTCGACTGCTGTCCTGATAGCGCTTCTCGGCGTCGCCGTTGACGTACGCTGCCAAACCACGCCGCATCCGGCACAGCCAGAGTATCGCTACTTCCGCATCGGAAATCCGCAAGACCTGAAGACTCAGCCGCAACCGGGCGCCGCGCTCATGGGCGGTGGCAAGGACCTCGATCCCGCGTTTCGCTGGCTGTGCGAGCGCGCTCATGGCGGTGACTTTCTCATCCTGCGTGCGCGCGGCGACGACGAATACAACCCTTACGTTAAGGGACTCTGCCAGGCGAATTCCGTGGCCACGCTGATCTTACCCAGCCGCGAGGCTGCGGAAGATCGATTCGTCGCCGAGACCATCCGCAATGCGGAGGCCATCTTCATCGCGGGCGGAGATCAGTCAAACTACATCAAGTTCTGGCAAGGTACGCCGGTACAGGCGGCGATCAACGACCGCTTGAGTGAAGGCGTTCCCATCGGAGGAACCAGCGCAGGGCTCGCGGTTCTCGGTGAGTTTGTGTTCACGGCCATGAACGACACGGCGTATTCCAAGGAAACATTGGCCGATCCCTACAACAAAGGGGTGACTCTGGGCACGGATTTCCTGCACGTTCCTAACATGGCCAGAATCCTGACCGATCAACATTTCGTGAAACGCGATCGGCTGGGGCGATCGATAGGTTTCCTGGCGCGCATCCTGCAGGATGGTATGGCCACGTCGGTACGCGAGATCGCGGTGGATGAGCGCAACGCTGTCCTGCTGAACGAAAACGGAAAGGCAACGCTGGTCGGTAAGGGGGAGGCGTATTTCTTCAAACCAACGGAGAAACCCGAAGTTTGTGCCGCGGGTAAACCACTCACATTCCGCAACATTGATGTGTACAAGATCGGCCACAAGGGAACATTCGACGTGAAGGCCTGGACCGGATCAGGGGGCACGCCATATGTGCTGTCGGCCGTTGACGGCAAGCTGCAGTCATCCATCAAGAGCGTGTACTAGGGCAGGCAAGTTCGCAGTTCAAACCGCACTATCAACTATCGGAGGCGACAACATGAGCTGGAAGGGATGCGCAAGAATATTCGTCATGATCTTTGCCTCATTGTCAGGGCTGTATTCCCAGTCCTACCAGGGGACGATCAGCGGCACCGTTACGGACAAGACCGGCGCAGTGATTGCCGGGGCGGCGGTGACTGTGACGGACCCCAGTAAGGGAGTCAGCCGGGTTTTGAAAACCAACAACGCCGGCCAGTATTCCGCTCCGAACCTGGAGCCTGGGACCTATACGTTTACAGCTCAGGCGACCGGCTTCCAGCGAATGGAGAAAAACGGCGTGATGCTCGACGTGGGTAAGAGTCTGCGGGTGGACTTTGTCCTTCCTCCCGGCAGCGTCACCCAAACTGTCGCGGTAACCGAGCAGGCCCCGATCGTCGATACCAGTAGCGCCGTACTGTCCAGCACATTCGACAACGCCGAAATCGTCAACCTGCCATTGCAAGGCCGCGACTTTCAGAACGTCATCGTCCTGACCCCCGGCGTGCAACGTACCCCGGGTGGGGGTTTCATGTCGATTACCTCCAATGGCAACCGTTACGAAGACAACAACTATATCGTCGATGGCATTGACGATAACGACGCATATTACGGCGAAACGGTGATCAACTCCGAGGGCGTACAGGGAACTCCGGCGACGCATTTACCGATCGACGCCATTCAGGAGTTCAGCGTGCAGCAGAGTCCGGAAGCGGAATACGGATGGAAGCCGGGAGCGGTGGTCAACCTTGGGATCAAATCGGGCAGCAACGATTTTCACGGCAGCGTGTATTACTTCAACCGCAACAGCGCTTATGATGCGCGTAACTACTTCAATCCTGAGCCTCAACCCGCCTCGGCACTTAATCTGAATGAATACGGCGCTTCGCTGGGCGGTCCGATTATCAAGAACAAGCTGTTCTTCTTCGCGAACTACGAGGGCGTGCAGGATAAAGTTGGCAATCCGGTACAGCTCAACACTCCAGTAACAGTATCGAATGGCGATCCTTCCAGCAGCATTCCCGATGCCATCGCGTATTGCCAGGACCCGTCACACGGATGCCCGTTGAATGCCATCGGATTGCAAATGGCCAAGTTTTATCCGAGCAATGCGGGCGGAGCCGGTTCGGACCCGACGCTGATTCCTTTTGACTTCAACAATACGAACAGCGAGAACAACGGCATTGCCAAAGTGGACTATCACTTCTCCGATCACCATCAGTTCAGCGCCCGCTACTTTCAGGGCCGCAGTATTCAGACGGAAGAGGATGTCAATGTGCTGAATCCGGCATGGCTCTCGCAGGCCGACACGCATGCGCAGGTCTTCGGCGTAACCTGGGCATGGACGCCGAAGTCAAACTTCGCAAACCAGGTACGCTTTGGTTATAACAACTTCTGGCAGCAGCTTTTCTCCGCCGACCACAATGTGCCTCCTTCGGCCTATGGTCTGGACACCGGCATAACCACGCCACTGAACTACGGACTGACGCAGATCCGAGTGAGCGGCTTCAATTCTCTGGGCGGCAATAGCTCGTGGCCGTTGCTGACCGTTCCCAACCAGACCTACCAGATCACCGAAACCGCGTCATGGACGGTTGGCAGGCACGCCCTGAAGTTTGGAGGCGAGTTCCGCACCGGCAGCACCAACAACACACGCGATACCTATGGCAAGGGCAGGGTGGATTTTCGATCGACCAACGTTGACTGCACTGCAGACCCGGAGAATGGTTGCGACCTTACCTCTCTGGAAGCCTTGGTCAGCGGCAATTACTACAACGGCCGGGTCTTCGAAGGTGGCAGCCAACGCAACGTAAGCCAGAAGTCGTTCGGCTTTTTCGCGCAAGACAGTTGGCGCATGACCCCGCGCCTGACCATCTCGGGCGGACTGCGTTGGGATGTGAGTTTGCCAATTACTGCGGAGAACAATCTGATCGGCAACTTTGAGCCTAGCACCGGATTGCAGCAAGTTGGGCAACAGATCAGCCAGCCGTATAACACTGACTGGAACAATTTCGCTCCACGCCTGGGCTTTGCGTATGACATGTTCGGCGACGGCAGGACGGTGCTGCGCGCGGGCGCCGGGATCATTTACGAGATACCGCACATCTCGCTATACATCAGCCAGAACAACGCGGATGCGCTAGGCCTGGCGACCATTCCCACGGCTGCAACCGGTAACAATGGCGAGAAGCTGACGCCCAATGGCACCATCGCGGCTTCCACGGTGATCCAGAATACGCTGGATTTTTCCGGCAACGGTCCCATCTTTGGCAGCATCTCGCCAACTGCAGTGAGTTGCACCTCCGATGATCCCTGCTCCATCCTCGGCGTGGATAAAAACATCCGCACGCCCTACGTTGTCAACTGGAACGTCAACATCCAGCACGCCTTCACCAATACCACTTCCCTACAGATCGCCTACGTCGGGAACAAAGGCACCAAGCTGTACAGCCTGCGCGACATTAACCAGAACAATTACGCCAACGATGTGGAGCAGGACGGACAATCGGGGCGTCCCTTGATTAACCAGTATCCGTACCTGAGTTACGTCGACATGCTGCAAAACAAAGACGACTCCATCTACAACGGACTGCAGGTGTCGCTGACGCAACGCACATACAAAGGGCTGGACATCATCGCCAGTTATACCTGGGCGCACGCGATCGACATGGCCAGCAGCAACCGCGGGTACGTCTGGGAAGACGCCTACAACGGGTACCTGGAGCGCGGCAATGCAGACTCCGATATTCGGCACCGCGGCACGATCGCGCTGACTTACACGACGCCGACCACGCAAAAGTGGAACGCATTACTCGGCAACTGGCAACTGAACAGCATTGTTACCCTGGAGACTGCGGCACCCGTCGATCTCTACGACAGTTCGGACGACCTTAGCGGGACCGACAGCGGCAACGATCGCTGGAACATTTACGGTTCTGCTAGCAACATCAAGCTGGGGCTACAGGGAATTCCCTTCTTCGCCGCCGGCACCGACGATAACGGCAATCAATACGGCGACCCGCGTTGCCTCTCGATTGCCCAGACCCAGGGGTCGATCGACAGCTTGAACTACGTCGGCGGCTGCTTCATTCAGAATGGCACCATTCTGATACCGCAGGCCTTTGGGCAATTCGGTACCATGCGGCGAAATCAAGCGCGAGGGTTCCCGTTTACCAACGTGGACTTCTCCGTGGGGAAATTCTTCAAGCTGTCGGAGCGCTTCAACCTTCAGCTCCGGGCTGAGTTCTTCAACATTTTCAACCATGTGAACTTCGCCGGAGCCGATGCGGATCTTTCGGATGGCTATCTTGGAACCGTGGGCATTCCGATCTATACACCGGATGTAGCAGCGGCAAATCCGGTTGTGGGCTCGGGCGGTTCACGGCACATTCAGTTCGCAGCCAAGATCATTTTCTAACTCATTAGGAAACAAATGCCGGAGCGCTCATCGAGCCGCTCCGGCATTTTTGTTTGCCAATGCAGACTCAAGGCAAGATGATTTTTTCCAGGTACTCAATCGGTAGCGCTCCCTGGTCGAGCGCCTTATTGTGGAACTCCTCCAGCGTGAAGCTGCCGCCCTTGGCGGCCTGATACTTCTTGCGCAGCTTCCACCACTGTTGCACCCCGAGGAAATAAGTTGGCAATTGCGTGGAGCTCAACTTCGCCCGCTGCAGTTTTCCGTCTGCCTCGGCCTGAGTCTGGAAGGTGTCGTTAAGCATCAGGTCCATGGCCTGCTGATCGCTCATGTGCATGGTTTGCATGCGAATGTCGAGGATAGTATTGGCGATGGCTCGCAGCATGACCTTCCGCCTTACCAGCAGAAACTTAGGATCGTGATTAAGGTAGCCCTCGTCGGTCATTACGTCGGCGATGTACTCTGCCCAACCTTCGACATACGCTCCGTTGCCGAGCAACGCCCGCAGCACGCGCCGCGTGGGTGGCTGCACATCGTCAGCATGCTCAGCTTGTACGTAGTGTCCCGGCAGTGCTTCATGAATGGTGAGCCACTTGAGCGCGTAGTCGTTGTATTCGCGTAACTTACTCTCGGCCTTCGCTTCCGGCATTTTGGGATCGATGGGAGTTACCCAGTATTGGGCCTCCGCGGTGGGTTCCAGGGGCGGCGCGGAGTGGAATCCCGCCACCGAATAGATGCCGCGTTCAAACTCCGGCGTAGGGATCACCTTCAAGTTGTCACGACTGCCGAGGGAGACGATCTTTTTCTCGCGGATGAACTGCTTGATGCCCTCAAGGTCGGCCTTCACCGCCTCGATGAGCTGATCGCGCTGCGGATGCTCGTCGCTGATCCTGTTGATCACAGCGCTGATGATCTTGTTCTCGCGCTCGCGCCCCTGCAGGCTGCTGTAATCGTCCTTGCCGGGATACATCTGCTTGTAGAGCGGGATGGCTACTTGCAACATCTCGGCGCGTAACCGCTTCAACTCGGCTTCCGCTTCGGCCAGCAGTTGATCGGGGGTAATCGACGTCTCCATCACGTAGCGAAACTTCTGCGCGTACCACTCCTTGCCCAGCCGCCAATCGCGGCCGTTGGTGGGCCGCTTGGCCAGGTCATTCTGCATCCACGAGTTAAAGTCAGCGAGGGCCTTCTTGGCGGCCGGGGCAACCTGGTCGTATTGCGCCTTCATCGGCGATCCCGCCGGAATCTCGGTCGCCAACGAATCCACCTGATTGATATTGCCCTCGTTTTCTTCCACCGCCGTCGAGATAAAGATTGGGTCCGCGTCCGTCAATACAGATTTGGCTTGGTCAAGGAAGCGTGGGATTTGTGCGATGCGCGAGATCACGTGCCCAACGCGAACGTCCTTGGGAGCGTACTCCTGGGTCAAAGGCAGAAACAGTCCGCTACCCAGCAATTCCACATATATTTGCGGCTGATGCTTATAGCTCTGGATGTGCTCGTATTCCAGCAGGCCAAGGGCGATGTTGTCGTCGATCAAGCGGTAGTCGGCGGCATCTTGCGGGCCAAGTGAAGCCGCCGGGGTCTCTTTCTGCAAGCGTGCCCGCCAGCCGCGATAAAACGCTTCCTGAGTTGCGGCGCCCTTCGCGCTCACGTCGTCGAGTTCCGCATCAAGTTCAGTGACCTTGCCGGTCTTCGGGTCGGTGTACTGATGCAAGCCCGCGCCCGACGCATTCACCGGAGACAGCGCCAGCGATTCCTTCACAAACTCGTCGGTCAGGCGGGCAAACACGGCATTTCCGGCGGCCGTACTGTCGGCTGATGGAGCGGATGGTTTCTGAGTCTGCGCGATGACAACCTCAGCCATTAAGAATAAGAGGAGGGCAACCACCGGTACTGTCTTCATAGCACCTCGTGACGGATAAGCTCGTAGCGCGCCAGTATATACGGACGCGACCGAACTCACCCTGCGCTATCAGTTCCAATGCGGAACCGGACCTGACACGTCATTTCCATTCCTCTTGACTCGAAGCCAAACGATGATAGAGTGCGCGTGTCGGTGTTCTACCTCTTTCACCGACTGGCTCTACACTTTGTCTGCATCGGAGGCGTAATGCCAAACGGTCCCGCTCCTACGTCTGCTCTGGCCCCCGTTCACGATCATCCCGGCGATCCAAAGGCACCCATCGAGGGGGTTGCCTTGTGCCTTTCCGGCGGCGGCTATCGTGCCATGCTGTTTCATCTGGGCGCGCTGTGGCGCCTGAACGAGTTGCGCTACCTGCCTAAACTTGATCGAGTCTCCAGCGTCTCCGGCGGATCGATCACTAGCGGTGTGCTGGCCCTGAACTGGAAAAACCTCGGCTTCGACGGCAATGGATTTGCCCTTAACTTCGACCAGCAGATAACGCAACCCATCCGCGGGATGGCATCCCAGTCGATCGACATCAGTTCGGTGATTGAAGGCATTTTTGGCGGAGTATCGAAGCACGTAGCCGACCATTACAACAAGTATCTCTACCATCATGCCAAGCTGCAGGATTTACCCGACAGGCCGCGCTTTGTCTTTAACGCAACCAACATGCAGACCGGCGTCTTGTGGCGCTTTTCAAAGCCTTACATGGGTGACTATCTGGTGGGGCTGGTACGAAACCCCGATCTGGAGCTGGCCACGGCAGTGGGGGCGTCGTCCGCGTTTCCGCCGGTATTGTCGCCATGCGTGCTGCAACTCGACCCCAGCCAGTTCGACGATACTTTAGTACCGCCACCCTCCATCACCTCTCCGGATTTTCGCAAGGAGATCGTGCTGGCCGATGGCGGCGTGTACGACAACCTGGGACTGGAAACAGCGTGGAAAGAATGCCGGACCATCCTGTGCGCGGACGGAGGGGGAGCACTCACGCGCGAAGCTGATCCCAAACGCGATTGGCTCGGCCAGACCAATCGGGTGCTCAACGTCATCTACCGGCAGGTCGTCGCCCTGCGCACCCGCTCGGTCATCGAGCTGTTTACGATGGGGGAGCGCGACGGCTCATTCTGGGGGATCAACTCCAACATCGCGAACTATGGGCTGAACGACGCGTTGCAGTGTTCGCTGGCGGCGACCACCCCATTGGCGGAACTACCGACCCGACTGACTGGCATCGAGGGCGGACTACAGGAAAAGGTGATCGACTGGGGCTATGCGGTATGCGATGCGGCGATGCGGAGGTGGGTGCTGAGGGACGCACCGGCTCCCATGCAGTCGCCATACGGAAACTTCCACAAGCCGTAGACGGCCCGGAATTACAAGGAGGGAGAATCGAGGCTTCAGCAAGCGTCCCCGATGGTTTACAACCAAGATGCCGGGTGGCGAGGATTCCGAGTCATCGGGACGCACGGCGTGTTAAATTACCCACGCTCAGGCCACTAGCGCTGCTTTCTGCTGCCGAATAATGGCGGCGATTTCTCGGAACTCAAATTCGTCGCGCTGACTTCCGGAGGCACACTCTTGCGAGGTACCGAAAAAGCTGTCGCGATTGTCATCCTTGCCCTGTCAGCCTGGACGATCGTCATGTGGGCTGCAACTCGCTTCCAGGGAAACGAGTGGAACCGCATCCTGCGGATCGAACTGGGGTCTGACGCCGCCGACCTTAATCAGGCGGTTGCAGCCAGTGACAGCCATGGAATCGTGAACAACATCCGTATGGTAGTCCGCAACACCTACATGGACTACATTTTCATCCTGCTTTACTGGCTGACGTTCGCGAGCCTGGCGTTCCTGGCGGGGAGTCTGGGTGGAAGATTTCTCGCCGTTTGTTCCACGCTGCTCATCACCGGGGCCGCGGTGAGCGATCTGCTGGAAAATAGCGCAATCCTCACCGCTATGCAGGTCGATCCGTTCACCGACGCGGTGGCGGTCGACATCTCCCTCTTTTCCGAATGGAAGTGGTCGTTCTTTTTCCTGGCAGCGCTGCTTTTGGGATTGGCGTTCGCTCTGAAACTCAACCGCCCCCGTCGTTCTAATGTCCGGCGCGTAATTGGAGTATTGTTCATCGCCAGCGGAATCGTCGGGTTGATAGGCATTAGTCAATACCGCGTGGTACTCGAATTTTCTTTGTGGACGATCGACGTGGGAGTGCTGCTGATTGTTGCTGCGCTCATGGTCACGCTGTGGAAGTTCTATCAGGCGCTCAAGAATCCTGGTCATTCGGTACACCACCCGGAACATGCTCACGCCCGATGAGCGCGGCCCCTGCGTTCGGACAAGACTACTTTTGCGGATGACGTATGACATTAGCGTCTGCCGGCCAGGTGGTAGCCCTTCACCCATTCTGCTAGGTTGGAATTACGGAGTGGGAGGGGAAATCGCTGATGCAACGAGTGCTGGTTGCGACATCCAATGAGGGCAAGATCCGCGACCTGGTGGGCGCGGCTGCCGCCCATGACATTCAAATTGCCACCCTGTCCGACTTTGTGTCGCTCCCCACCGTGATCGAAGATGGCCTCACCTTCGAGGCCAATGCCCGCAAGAAGGCCGAGCACTACAGTCACTACTCCGATGGCGAACTGGTGATTGCCGACGATTCAGGGTTGGAGGCGGACGCCCTGCAGGGGCGACCTGGCGTCCGCTCGGCGCGCTACGCCGCTGATGAGCACAATGCGCCCGAGCATGCGCCGAACTCCGACGACGAGGCCAATAACACCCGCCTGCTCCGCGAATTGCACGACGTCCCCGACGAATTCCGTACCGGGCATTTCGTTTGCGTGATTGCCGTAGCCCGCAATGGACACACGTTGGCGGCGTTTCACGGCAAGGCGGAGGGAATTATCCTGCACGCGCCCCGCGGCGCTAACGGTTTCGGCTACGATCCGCTGTTCTTCTTCCCTGAGATCGAGAAGACCTTCGCCGAACTCAGCGCCGAAGAGAAGGCGAAGCACAGCCATCGCGGCGCTGCATTCCGGCAGTTTCTGGAGTGGGCCGACCATCTCGACGACCTGCATCCTCACAGCGCCCGGTGACGATCGTCACCAAGCCTTGGGCAGCCCTCTCCGCTATGCTTACTTCATTCACTTGTTAACCGCTTGCGCGGCATGATCAGTTTTTGTGAATTCAAAGCAAGTCGCTTCGTTTCTTGACTTGCGTAGTTTGCGAAATTGATAATGCTAGGTTGTCTTCATGCGTCTGATTTATTAAGGAGTCAGCTTCGTGGCTTCATCCGCCAGTTCCATCGATAAAGGAGTTGTGGAGGTTTCCAAGGGAATCCCCTCGCTGCGCGCCGGAGAGGGTAACTCATTTCTTCTCCGCAGGTTACATTCGCTTACAGGCATTATCCCCATCGGCGCGTTTCTGCTCGAGCACTTCATCTCCAACTCTGAGGCGACTAAAGGCGCGCTGGCCTATAACGATCAGGTCAAGTTTCTCACCGGGCTTCCGTTCGTCTCGGTGCTGGAGTGGGGCTTCATTTTTCTGCCCCTGCTCTACCATTCGCTCTACGGCTTCTACATCTGGTACCGCGGTGAGTCGAATGTCGGCGAATATCCCTGGGCCGGCAACTGGTTATACACGGCGCAGCGCTGGACAGGCATGATTGCCTTCTTCTATATCGCTTACCACCTGTATTACATGCGCTTCAGCGGGGTGCACTTGATGGACGGAGGTTACAACGCCGCTTTCTGGAAGGTGCAGCACGAATTCCAAAACCCGTGGGCGATTGCGGCGTACGTGATCGGCATTATCGCGGCGTCGTGGCATTTTTCCTATGGAATATGGTTGTTTGCCGCCAAGTGGGGAATCACGGTGGGCGATCAGGCGCGCAAGCGTTTCGGCTATGTTTGTGCCGCGCTGGCGATTGCGCTGATTGCGATCGGATTGATTACGATCCGCGCCTTTGTAACCGCGCCTCTGGTTCCTGGTCCGGGTCCGGCACAATCGTTCGAGAGTACTTCGCTGCAATGATTACGGCGGCTAGGGCCGCACTATTTACGCTTCATAAAGATCATCATCATCATGGCTCATCCTAAGATTATCGTCGTAGGTGGTGGACTGGCGGGATTATCAGCCACCATCAAGATTGCCGAGATGGGAGGTCACGTTGACCTCTTCTCTATCGTCCCGGTTAAGCGGTCCCACTCAGTCTGCGCCCAGGGCGGCATTAACGCAGCCAAAAACCTGAAGGGTGAGGGCGACTCCACCTGGCAGCATTTCGACGATACGGTGTATGGCGGCGACTTCCTCGCCAATCAGCCGCCCGTGAAGTTGATGTGCGATATGGCTCCGGCCATCATCGATTTGCTCGACCGGATGGGCGTCCCCTTCAACCGGACACCGGAAGGGCTGCTCGATTTCCGGCGTTTTGGCGGAACCCTCTACAACCGCACTGCCTTCGCCGGCGCAACCACTGGACAGCAACTGCTGTACGCGCTTGATGAGCAGGTGCGCCGCTACGAGGCTGAAGGCAAAGTCACCAAGTACGAAGGCTGGGAGTTCCTCTCCGCGGTGCTCGACGAAAACCGCGTGTGCCGCGGCATCTGCGCTATGGACCTGCGCGGCATGGAGGTCGTTACCTTTCCTGCCGAAGCGGTGATCGTCGCCACGGGCGGCATCGGCGCGATCTTCGGCAAGTCAACCAATTCTGTGGTCTGCACCGGATCGGCGCAGTCAGCCCTGTATCAGCAGGGAGCGTTCTACGCCAACGGTGAATTCATCCAGGTGCACCCCACATCGATCCCCGGCGAAGACAAGCTGCGCCTTATGTCGGAGTCAGCCCGCGGCGAAGGTGGCAGGGTATGGGTTCCCAGGAATCCGGGTGACAAGCGCGATTTCAAGAGCATTCCCGAGAGCGAGCGTTGGTACTTTCTGGAAGAGTGGTATCCCAAATACGGGAATCTGGTGCCGCGCGACGTCGCAACCCGCGCCATCCACAAAGTAGTTTATGAGCATAACCTCGGCATCGACGGGCAGCCGATGGTCTATCTCGACCTGACGCACATCGACCGCGCCACGCTCGACCGCAAACTGGAAGGCATCCTCGAAATCTACGAGAAGTTTGTGGGCGACGATCCCCGTGACGTGCCCATGAAGATTTTTCCCGGCATGCATTACACCATGGGCGGGCTCTGGGTTGACTTCGAGCAGAGGACTAACATCGAGGGCCTCTACGCCTGTGGCGAGGCCGACTACTCCATCCACGGCGCAAACCGCCTGGGCGCAAACTCACTGGTGTCTTGCATCTATGGCGGATTCATCTCCGGCCCGCACGCCGTGCACTACGCTCGCAACGTGATCAAGAGTGGGCACACGCCGAAGCATCACGTTTACGAATCGGAGAAGAAACGGCAGGAAGAGATCAACAGCCGCCTGATGAACAACGACGGCACAGAGAATCCGTTTCTGCTATGGCGCGAGTTAGGCGACATCATGACCAAGAACTGCACGGTCATCCGCTACAACAAGAACTTGCAGGAGACGGACGCGAAACTGGTCGAGTTGCTGGAGCGCTATCGCCATGTGAATCTGAGCGACCGCACCATGTGGGCTAATACTTCCTTCGTCTTCGCTCGCCAGCTTTACAACATGCTGCAACTGGCGCGCGTGATTGCGCAGGGCGCGGCGTGGCGCAACGAGTCACGGGGCGCGCACTACAAGCCCGACTTCCCCGACCGCGACGACGCCAACTTCCTCAAGACAACCAAGGCGTACTTTGCGGCCGATGCCGACGAGCCGCGCTTCGAATTCGACACTGTGGACACGTCGCTGATTGTGCCTCGTCCGCGGCGGTATGACGCGGCGTCGTAAGACAGTGGATAGTGGTTGGTGGATAGTAGATAGATTGGGTAGTACGGTCCTTCATGGCCGCGAATGCGAATTAATCTGTATCAGGGCACAGCTTTACAGGCTGGTGAAAAAGTCGATCTGCGGGTAGAGCTGGCCTTTAGGCCAGCGTCGAAGGTCCCTATTTTTGTCATTCCGAGTGGGCTTTAGCACACGAGGAATCTGCTTCCCTGACTTTTCGCAGCCTGTTTAGCCGTGCCGGTTAGAACGAATTTGATTCATGGGACTTTAGCCCTGAGGATTTCGACGTCGTCATTAACGACAGGATTTTTCGAGTCAAACGAGCATGGTTACTAACGGCAAGACTGTCATCATAAAGATCAGGCGTCAGGACAACCCCGACTCCAAGCCCTACTGGGAAGAGTTCGAGCTTCCCTATCGTCCCGGCATGAACGTCACCTCGTCGCTGATGGACATCGCCGCCAACCCGGTCACGCGCCAGGGCAAGGCGACAACGCCCGTGACCTACGACTCCAATTGCCTGGAAGAGGTCTGCGGCTCCTGCGCCATGCTCATCAACGGCAAAGCACGTATGGCCTGCTCCGCGCTGATCGATAAGCTGGAGCAGCCCGTCAGGCTGGAGCCATTCTCCAAGTTCCCCGTCATACGCGACCTTGCGGTAGACCGCAGCGTGCTCTTCGAGAACCTGAAGAAGGTAAAGGCGTGGGTTCCGACCGACGGCACCTACGACCTTGGCTCTGGCCCGCGTCAATCGGCTGCTGAACAGGAAGAGAACTATCCGCTATCGCGCTGCATTTCGTGCTGCTGCTGCATGGAAGCCTGCCCGCAATTCAACGAGGACACCGGCTTCGTAGGGGCCGCCGCCATTTCCCAGGTGCGCTTGTTCAATAACCATCCCACGGGCAAAGCGTTGAAGGTCGACCGCCTGAAGGCGCTTATGGGCGACGGCGGCATCCAGGAATGTGGCTACGCCCAGAACTGCGTCGAAGTCTGCCCCAAAGATATTCCGCTGACCAAATCCATCGCTGACGTTGGTGGACAGGTGATGTGGCAGGCGATGAAGGACTTGTTCCGGACGTAGGGTATTTGGGTCGAGATCGGCGAACTATAAGCGATGAGCCGTAGAGCGGCGGCTCTATCCAAGGACCTCCGCAGTCGCACCGGGCTCCGCAGCCCGCACGCGGAGTGGATCTCTCTTCATCATTTACAATCATCGCGACTAACTTTCCTCGGAGTCCGCTTATCTTCATGCCCAAAATCCAGCGGGTAGCTGTATCAGCCTTACTCTTCTCTGTTCTTTCCGTCGCGCAAACCGTCACACCATCAACTGCCCCTAAATCCACGACAAGGGCGGTTACGATTTCGCGCAATGGCGTCGCCCCGTCCTGGCAATCCATCCACAACTCCGCCCTCGTGATCGACACCCACGCCGACACTCCTGGTCGCTTCGTGGACGAAAACTTCGACCTCGCGCAGGACGCCGGCAAGGGTCTACATGGACTTCAGCAAGATCAAGGCGGGCAACCTGGGCGCGGAATTCTGGTCGATCTGGGTCGATCCCAAGACCTACAAGGGTCAGGAGATCAAGCGCGCGCTCGACATGATCGACTCGGTGTATGAGCAGGCACGGCGCCATCCCGGCAAAATGATGATGGCCTTCGGCACCGCCGACATCCTGGCCGCGCACCGCCAGCATAAGCTGGCCTCACTGATGGGAGTGGAAGGCGGACATGCGCTTCAGGGCGACATCCGCGTCCTGCGCGACTATTACCGGCTGGGAGTGCGCTACATGACCCTGACCTGGTCGAACACCAACGAGCTTGGAGACTCCAGTGGCGACCTCGACGACAAGACCGTCGAGCACCACAATGGCATCACTGATTTCGGCCGCCAGGTAGTGCGAGAGATGAATCGCATGGGTATGATGGTCGACATCTCGCACGTCGCCGACCGCACCATGTACCAGGCGCTGGCTACCAGCCGCGCGCCCGTCATCGCTTCGCACTCATCAGCGCGCGCGCTCACTAACGTTCCGCGCAACATGACCGACGACATGCTGGTTGCCCTGGCGCGCAACGGCGGCGTCGCGCAGGTGAACTTCTACTGCGGATTCATCTCGCAGAAGTGGGTGGACCGCAGTAAGGAACTGAAGGCGGCCAAGGACCCCGACTACGAAAGAGTGCAGTCGTTGTTCATGACCGATCACACGCCGCAGTCGATGCAACAACTCTATGAAGCAGAGGCGACATTGGAAAAGAAGCTCCCCCGCCCGCCGCTGAGTGACCTCATCGACCACATCGATCACATGGTGAAAATTGCAGGTGTCGATCACGTGGGCCTCGGTTCCGACTTTGACGGTATCGACTGCTCGCCGCAGGGTATTGACTCGGCTGCCGACTTGCCCAAAATTACCGAAGCGCTTTACCAGCGTGGCTACAAGGCTACCGACATCCAGAAAATTCTTGGTGGAAACTTAATGCGTGTCTTTGCCGAAGTGGAAAAGACAGCGAAAGTCATTCAAGCGGAAGAGGCCCATCAGGATACCCGTCGGGAAATCGCCCCGGACACCCAACCACACTAGACCCTAATCTTTATCGGGAGGAACCATGCGCAATTTTCTAACTGCAATTCTTTGTCTCAGTGTGGCAGGATTCGCCACTGCCCAAACCAGCAGCAGCACGCAAAAATCCACTACACCGAAAACCACAACTGCCAAACCCGCCGCTGGCTCGATTACCAAAGCATCCACAACGACTGCCCCGAAGCCCGTGCAAGCCATCTTCGAGACCACCCTGGGCAATATTACCTGTACGCTCTTTCCCGACAAAGCACCCATCACGGTCGACAATTTCATCGGCCTCGCGACCGGCGCCAAGGACTGGAAGAACCCCTCCAGCGGCGCAACCATGCATCACAAGCCGTTGTATGACGGAACGGTGTTTCATCGCGTGATCCCTAACTTCATGATCCAGGGCGGAGACCCACTGGGCAACGGCTCCGGAGGCCCCGGTTACAGCTTCCGCGACGAGTTCAGCGACCTTCACTTCGATCAGCCAGGACGCCTCGCCATGGCCAACAGCGGACCCAATACCAACGGCTCCCAGTTCTTCATCACCGAGGGCCCCCAGACGGACCTCGAGAGCCGGGGGCATTACACCATCTTCGGACAATGCGACAACCAGGACCTGGTGAAGCAGATCGCCCGCCTCGCTACCGATCCACGTAATGACCGGCCATTCAATCCGCCGAAGATCACTCACGTGAAGATCATCGATTCCCGGCATCCGGCGACAACGACTCCGGCGAAGAAGCCGGCGACCGGTTCGACCACGCACAAGAGCACAACGGGCACGACGAACAAATCAACTACGCCTCCGCCCAAGCCCCAATAGCAGGGCGCCCGGCATCTTCAGGATTGCGACCCCCGCGGTCAGACCCTTGCGGGCGCCCCATCCTTTCCCTTTTTTGGAGAAAGGGTGGGACCACTCACCGCTTCATCCTCTTGCCTCCTTACCCCGTTCTGCTTCACAATTAGCGCAATCTGTGTGGGGCGCACCAGCTCTCCGCAGTCGCGCACCTTTGCAGGTTGGGCTATGGCAAGTTCAGCGACCCTCTCCCTATCGCCCGCATATCGCGACCGCAAGCGCTACCTGTGGCTGCTCTCCATTTTTGTTCCGGCGCTGATGAACGCTGGCGTCGTGCTTTACCTGCTCTCGCATAACGTACTTATGCTCTGGGTGCCAGTGGCCTTCAATTACCTGGTAATGCCGCTGGCTGATTTCCTTGTCGGCGAGGACCGCAGTAACCCGCCTGAGTCCGCGGTTGCGGCGCTCGAAGAAGACCGCTACTACCGCTACATAACGTACGCCATCGTGCCCGTGCTTTGGGCGACCTACATCTTTGCCGCATGGTTTGTCAGCCGTCATGCTCTTCCGTGGTACGGAGTGCTGCCGGTTATTCTCACCACCGGCAGCGCAGGCGGGTACTGCATCAACGTCGGCCACGAGCTTGGACACAAGCAGACCACCGTGGAGCGCTGGCTGGCGAAGGTAATTCTTGCGCCCACTGGCTACGGTCACTTCACTATCGAGCACAATCGTGGACACCATCTCGATGTCGCGACACCGGGCGATTCCGCTTCAGCACGCATGGGTGAAGGCCTCTGGCGATTCGCCTTACGCGAAATGCCCGGAGCGGTCGAACGCTCCTGGCAAATCGAGAAAGATCGGCTCACTCGGTTCCATCGACCCGCGTGGAGCCTGCATAACGAGATCCTGCAACCCCTGCTGATCACGCTTGTGTTCTATGCCGTGATGATCGCCTGGCTGGGAGTTCGCGTACTTCCCTTCCTCGTGCTGTCGGCGCTGTGGGCCAACTTCCAGCTCACCTGCGCTAACTACGTTGAGCACTATGGACTGCTGCGCCGCACCCTGGCCGACGGCAGCTACGAACGCTGCCAGCCTTACCACTCGTGGAACAGCAACCACATGTTCTCTAATTGGGCGCTGTTTCATCTGCAGCGCCACTCCGACCACCACACCTATCCCGGACGACGCTATCAATCGCTGCGCCACTTCGACGAGCTGCCCAGCTTGCCCAACGGATATTTCGGCATGTTCACTGTGGCATATTTCCCGCCACTCTGGTTTCGCGTGATGGACCCGCGCCTGCTGCGTGCCGTACAGCGCGATGCGGCCCGCATCAACTTCGTTCCCACCAAGCGAGAAAAGCTGATGGCAAAGCATGGGCTCGCCGCAGCTCAGGATTGAGTGACGGTCCGCGTACCCGGAACAGAATTTGGCAGAAACACGACTCTTGTAATAACGTCGTCAGACGTGGAAACGTCCCAAATGTCTTCTACCGCAAGAACTCAGCTCAACTTGGATTCTGTGCTCGGCCTCGGCCGCCCGATCTTCGCGCTCGCCATCATCGCGTTGGGTGTCGAGACCATGGTCTGCGCCCGGTACGTCAGTCACTCTCTCGGCTCCCAATACGACGTCATCCCAGCCCTCCCGTGGCTGCCTGCGATTCCCGGGCTAGCGTATGCTTTCGGCTTGATCTGGGTAGTCTGCGGCGCAGGCCTTTTCTCACAGCGCTCCTTGCGTCCTGCTGCGATGGCGTTGGGCGGCCTGCTCTTTGTGTGCACTCTGATTCTTGATGTGCCGAAAAATGCCGCTAACATCGGCAGCATCGGCTTGCGCACGATTGTGTTTGAACCCCTCGCATTGGCGTGCCTGGCCTGGCTGTTACCCGGCCCTGGCGCTACACCCGTGTGGCTCACACGCGCCAGCCGCTACCTCTTCGCGCTGTCTCTTATCGCTTTCGGGGTGGACCACTTCCTCGCCCTTGGCTTTATTGCGAACCTCATTCCCAGGTGGATCCCGTTCCATGTGTTCTGGGTCGCATTCTTTGGAGTTGCGTTCATCGCCGCTGCCCTCAGCATCGCTTTCAATATCCTGCTTCGCTGGGGCGCGGCTGGCATCGGACTGATGTTCGGCATCTGGGTCATCACTCTGCACATCCCCAGAGTTCTCGGACTCTATCCGATTCCGGGCGCACCACACGATCCCAACGAATGGTCGAGCCTTTTTATCGCTATGGCGTTGTGGGGTGGGTGTTGGGCTCTTGCCCGCAATCAGCAGGCGTAATGGCCTCACCATCGCCAATGAAAACGTTGATATGTTCGCGAATTTCGTCCGGTTCGGTTGCTTTCGATACCAAGCAGTCACTCTACTTCACTTCGCGAATTTTTTAGAGACGATACAGGCTGTTGGCGAATCGAATCTTCGAAGCAAGGTTCCGGTTGCTATTCTGGTTCCCTGCAGGCAAGAATCTTCTACGGCCCGCAACACTCTAATATTTCACGCTCATGGCAGAAGGCACTGAGAGTCTCGACCAAGGACCGCAGGCAGGCGCTGCCGTTGCCGACGCTCCCGCTATCGTAGCGTCCGCACCCTGGAAGCCCAGGTTTAACCCGTGGCTGATCGGGGTGCTGGTCGCGGGCGCCGCCTTCATGGAAGTCCTCGACACCAGCATCGCCAACGTCGCGCTTCCCTACATCGGCGGTAACCTGGGCGCCAGCACCGATCAAAGCACCTGGATCCTTACGTCTTACCTCGTCTCCAACGCCATCGTCCTGCCCATCAGCGGATGGTTTAGCAGCATGCTGGGCCGCAAGCGCTTCTTCATGGTGTGTCTCACCATCTTTACCATCAGCTCTCTGCTGTGCGGCGTTGCCCCCAGCCTCGGTGCCATCATTGTTTTTCGCGTCCTTCAAGGAGCCGGTGGCGGTGGTCTTCAGCCTCTGGCCCAAGCGATTCTCGCCGACAGCTTCCCGCCCGAAAAGCGAGGGTTGGCCTTTGCGCTTTACGCAGTCACCGTCATCGTCGCCCCCACGATCGGCCCTACCCTCGGCGGCTGGATCACCGACAACTACTCCTGGCGCTGGATCTTCTTCATCAATCTTCCGGTGGGCATTCTGGCGCTGTTCCTTGTATATCGCTTGATCGACGACCCGCCCTGGGCCAAACGCAAAGCGGGGATCGCCTCGCGCATCGATTACATTGGCATTTCCCTGCTGGTGCTGGGCGTAGGCGCACTGCAAATCATGCTCGATAAGGGCCAGGAGGACGACTGGTTCGGCTCCCACTTCATCACCACTCTGGCGATTCTGGCTATCGTGGGGCTCGTGTCGCTCGTTATCTGGGAGCTGTACAGCAAGAATCCCATCATCGATGTGCGCATGTTCAAGAACTTCAACTTCCTCCAGGCCAACATCATGATTTTCGTCCTCGGCCTGGTCTTGTTCGCCGCCCTGGTGATGTTGCCGCTCTTTTTGCAGTCGCTTCTGGGCTACACCGCGCAATCCGCAGGTCTGGTCCTCTCCGGAGGAGGCCTGTTCTTACTCTTCATGACACCCATAATCGGCATACTGTCGGGAAAGATTCAGGCCCGTTATCTGATTGCCTTTGGATGGTTAACCGTGGCTTTCGGGATGTTTTATTCCAGCCGTGAGCTGCAGCTCGGATTGAGTTTTCGCACCGCCGCCTGGCTCCGCGTTTACCAGGTGTTTGGCCTGTCCTTCCTCTTCGTGCCGATAAATCTGATTTCCTATGTCGGCATGCCTCCGGAGAAAAGCAGTAGCGTGGCCGGCCTGGTGAATTTTATGCGCAATATCGGGAGCAGTGTCGGCACCTCAATGGTGACCACGGTCATCGCCCGCCGCGCCCAGGTCCATCAGGTTTACCTCGTCCAAAACATCACTTCTGGAGCCAGAAGTGTGTATGACGCCGCCGCCGAATTGACCGCCCGCATCATCGCTTCCGGAACCGATGCCGCCCAAGCCAGTAAAGTCGCCTATGCCGTCATCTACCGCACCGTCATTGCTCAGGCAACCACGCTGGCCTACATAGATACCTATCTTTTGCTAGGGACGGTCGCTCTCGTCATGTTCGTGCTTTCGTTCTTCCTCAAGAAAAACGATCTTCACGGTCCCCGCCCCGTCGCGGAGTAGATGCCGAGTGAGTTATGATGTCGGCGCAACACTTCGTGACTCCTCGATCCGCGGGGACCTTACATGATTCAGGTAATTACCATCGACCGTGAGTACGGCAGTGGCGGCGCCGACATTGCCCAGAGACTCGCCAACCGTCTGGGCTGGAAGTTGTGGGACCAACTCTTGACCAACGAGATCGCTCGCTACATGGAGTGCGGGTCTCGCGTAGTGGAAGAGCACGAGGAAAAAAAAGACCCCCTGTACCACCGGCTCATGATGGCTTTCATGCGCGGCAGCTTTGAGGGAAGTTTGAACGCTCCGCGACTGAAGATGGCCGACACCGACTGCGTCAGGGAGGTCGCCGAGCGGCTCGTGAAACGCGCCGCCGAAGAGGGCAAGTGCGTAATCGTAGGACGCGGTTCGGCCCATTACCTCCAGGGCCGTACTGATGCCTATCACGTATTTGTTTACGCTCCGCTCTCCGACAAAGTTCGCCGCCTGCAGACCGCCGGAAAGAGCGAAGGCGAAGCCGCGAATCTCGCCGAAACCGTGGACCGCGATCGCGCCGCCTTCATAAAACAGTATTTCGGAGTCGAATGGCCGGGGCGGCATCGCTTCCACCTCATGATTAACTCCAAAATTGGCGAGCAGGCAGCAGTGGAGACCATACTCGATGCCGTCAACGTGCTCGATAAACGACACGCCAAAACCGCACCCTTGGCCCAACCATCGACCACGCACTGATTCCGGCCCCGGACCCGGTCTACACTGGCCTTGCTCTCGTGCCAGTGTCCCATGACCATGCGCCCTTACCCCACACAACCCGCTTCGCCACAACCGGTATCGGCGGCATTTTTGTGAAAATCTACGCACGTCCGAGCCTTTTCTACGGCCGCTGTGGTATCAAGAAACTGTCAGATCATCACCATCGCCGCCAGTCGCATTCACCGAGGTGTAACAATGCAAGCCGTTGAAGACCGCGTACGTACAGGCCGTTCTGCCGCCGAATTGAAGCAGGCCATCCTCGACAATCTTTACTACATTCAAGGCAGAATTCCCGTTCTCGCCAGCACCAACGATTGGTACATGGCAGTCTCATACGCCGTCCGCGATCGCATGATGAACGACTGGATTGAGGCCTTCGGGCACGCCCGCCGGGTGCGCACCCGCATTGTTAGCTATCTTTCCGCCGAGTTCCTCATTGGCCCGCAGCTGGGCAACAATTTGGTGAACGTTCACGAGATCCACGACAACGTGGAAATCGCACTGAAAGAACTGGGGCAGGACCTCGACCGGCTCATCGCGCATGAACCGGAGCCGGGCCTGGGCAACGGCGGTTTGGGCCGCCTGGCGGCCTGTTACCTGGAGTCGCTCACCACCCTCAACATCGCCGCCATCGGCTACGGAATTCGTTATGAATTCGGCCTCTTTACCCAGGAAATTCAAAATGGCTGGCAGGTGGAGAAAACCGACAAGTGGCTCAGCCTGGGGAGTCCCTGGGAAATGTCCCGGCCCGAAATTGCCCACTATGTCGGCACCGGTGGACACACCGAGCAGTATCACGATGAGCATGGCCACTTCCGCGTGCGCTGGATTCCCGAGCACGTGGTTCGCGGCATCGCCAACGATTTTCCCGTCGCCGGCTACGGCACGAACGTTACCAACTTCTTGCGCCTGTGGTCTTCCGAGGCGGTTGATTCCTTTGACTTTGAGGCCTTCAACAAGGGCGACTATTACGACGCCGTCCAAGAGAAGGTCGCGTCGGAGACCATCAGCAAGGTTCTGTATCCCAATGATGAAGCGGTAGCCGGCAAGGTCCTGCGTCTTCAGCAGCAGTACTTCTTCACCTCCTGTTCGCTGCAGGATATGATCCGCATTCACAAGCTGCGCGGCGGATCGCTCCACACCTTCCACGAAACCTACGCTATTCAGCTCAATGATACCCACCCATCCATCGCAGTCGCCGAACTCATGCGTCTGCTGGTGGACATCCACGAAATGGATTGGGACGAAGCTTGGATCGTCACCCAGAAAGCGCTGGCCTACACCAATCACACCCTTCTGCCCGAAGCTCTCGAGAAGTGGCCTTTGCCGCTCTTCGCCAGCCTGCTGCCCCGTCACATTGAGATCATCTACGAGATCAATCGCCGCTTCCTGGATGAAGTTCGCGCCAAGTTCCCCAACGACGATGCCCGCCTCGCTCGAGTTTCGCTCATCGATGAGAGCGGCCCCAAGTACGTTCGCATGGCCAACCTCGCCACCGTCGGCTCACACGCAGTCAACGGTGTTGCCGCCCTGCATTCAGAGCTGCTTAAGAAAACCACGCTTCACGACTTCTACGAGTTGTGGCCGGACAAGTTCTTCAATGTGACCAACGGCGTCACGCCGCGCCGTTGGCTTGCTCTGAGTAACCCAGAATTGTCTCATCTGATTACGACAAAAATCGGCGAGGACTGGATCACTCATGAGGACGAACTGAGGAAACTCGAACCGCTCGCCGAAGATCCCGATTTCCGCGCCCGCTGGCGCGAAGTGAAGTACTCGCGCAAACAGCAACTCGCGACCCTGATCCATGAACGCACCGGCATGACCGTGAACCCTGAGTCCATGTTCGACGTCCAAGTGAAGCGCATCCATGAATACAAACGCCAGTTGCTCAATCTGTTGCACGTGATCATGCTCTACAACCGCATCAAGCATGATGGCCACGACCCCGTAACGCCGCGTACGGTGATCTTCGGCGGCAAAGCTGCCCCCGGATACTTCATGGCCAAGCTCATCATTAAGCTCATCAATTCCGTGGCCTCGGTCATCGACGCCGATAACACCGTTCGCGATCACTTGCGACTTGTCTTCATCCCCAATTTCAACGTCAAGAGCGGACAGGTCATCTATCCCGCGGCTGAGTTGTCCGAACAAATTTCCACTGCCGGTAAAGAAGCTTCAGGCACCGGCAACATGAAGTTCTCCATGAACGGCGCCCTGACCATCGGAACTCTTGACGGTGCCAACGTTGAGATCCGCGAACAGGTTGGCGCTGAAAACTTCTTCCTCTTCGGCCTCAACGTCGAACAGGTTACTGCCCTCAAGCAAGGCGGCTACAATCCTCGCCATTTCTACGATTGCGATTCTCCCCTGAAACAGGTCATCGATCAGATTGCTTCCGGGGCCTTCTCCGCCGGAGACCAGCAGTTGTTCCGGCCTATCGTAGACTCGCTGCTCAATGGCGACGAGTACTTGCTGCTCGCCGACTTCCAGTCGTATGTCGATTGCCAGGAAAGCGTCAGCCACGCCTATCGCGACCAGGAGCACTGGACGCGTATGTCGATCCTCAACACCGCCCGCATGGGCATGTTCTCGTCCGACCGCTCCATTCGCGATTACGCTCGCGACATCTGGCATGTGGAGCCGATTGACCTGACTGCCTTGCCGGCCAAGTCTTCCATGAAGACGTAGCCTATCGGTGCGCAGATAGACCGCTTGAGCACGATGTCACAGCTCGCGCCCGTCGTTGTTTCAGGGCACGGCTTCGCAGGCTACTGAAAAACTCGCTTTCGCCGGCCTCGTATCAGGGCACGACTTCAGTCGTGCCGCCAACTCGTTTATTTTTGACCTCCCGCGCGGGCTTTAATCCGCGTGGACCACTCACGACGGACTTTTTCAGCAGCCCCTTCAGTCATGCCGTAATGGGTTGAGAATAGGACATGGGCTTTAACCCCTGCGATCTTTTTCCCGCACAAAAGACTCTTTCCGCAACCTCTTCCCTCGAGCCCTTAAGCCGCTCTTTCCGGGCAGTTGCTGTTACTTGCTAACCCCGAATATCTTTCCAATCGCGCCCGGGTCTTCGACTGCCTTGAGCATGAAGTCAGACACATCGGCACGTGAGATTTTGAAGCCGAACCGCGGCAGGTGCCCTTCCAGCACGCGGTACTCTCCCGTGTAAGGCTTAGCCGTCAGTTCCGGCGGTCGCACTATAGTCCAATCGAGCCCACTGTTTTCAAAGACGTTCTCCATCGCCGCTGCGTCGGCCACCACGCCCGGAAAGAGCAGTCGACCAAGCAGGTAGGCCGGCGGGATGATTGAGTCTTTGAACAGAAACGCCACCGACACGATTACAGCCCGCCGGGTATTTGCGTTTCGCATGGCATTCGTCAGCACCTCAGCGAACTGCTGCATTAGTCTGGCGTCGCCTTTAGCTATCGGAACTCGCGGGCCGAAGCCCGAGACCACAGCATCGTGGCCGGCAATGACCCGCGCTAATTCGGAGCTGTTGAGTAAGTCTCCTTGAACGATGCTGACACGGTCTGCAAACCTCCTTAACCGCTCCGGCGACCTCACAAAAGCCGTCACAGAATGACCCCGGTCAAGTGCCTGGCGCACAATTTGCAACCCGGTGCCGCCGGTAGCGCCCAATACAACCAGCCTCATCGCTTATCCTCCATCGACTTGCATATTAGATATAGATTACTTTACTCAATATAGGATGCTAAACTTTAGCGTCGTGAGGAAGACAGCCAAGCGCCCCTATCAATCATTGGTTCGCCAGCGTCAGGCGGACGACACCCGCCTTCGCATCGTCGAAGCCACGCGCCATCTCCTGCAAAGCGAGGGTTATGCCGGGATGACTATCGAAGCGATTGCCCAACGGGCGGAAGTGTCCCCTCAGAGTGTGTATGCCATCTTTAAGTCGAAGACCGGTATTCTCACAGCGCTTCTTGACCAGGACACTTTCGGGGCAGGTTACGAGCAAGCCGTACAACAGGTACTCGATTCGAGCGATTCCGAGACTCGACTGCGTCTCGCAGCTCGAGTAGCCAGGCAGATCCACGATGCTCAAAGCGCCATTCTCGATCTCATGCGCGGCGCGGGCGTAGTTGCCCCCGAGCTGGCAAAGTTGGAGCAGCAACGGGAGCGCCTCCGCTACAAACGCGAGGAGGTCATGATTGTTCTTTTGCGCAATGCGGGCCGGCTTCGGACGGACCTCGATTACAAGGCTGCGCGCGACGTTTTCTGGATGCTGACCGGACGCGACGTTTATCGAATGCTGGTACGGGAGCGGGGATGGTCCCCCCAGAAATACCAGCGCTGGCTTGCCGACACCTTGGTACAGGCCCTGCTGACTCCCCGAGGAACTAATCGGGAGCGTCGTCGGATTTCGCCACGCAAATCGTCGCAACAGGGCACTTAGAAACCCGGGGTGCACTTCTCAAGCGCAGCTTCAATGGGTGTGCCAAACAATATGGCCGACGCGAGACTCGTCGGCCATTAAGACTGCGTCAGTATCCAAAGCTCTAGTCGTAATATTCCAGTCCCAGGTGCGTAATCATCGCCTCGCCCATCAGGTGGCGCAGCGTGTTCTTCAGCTTCATCGACTGAATGAACAGATCATGCTCCGGATACAGTCCCGGCGCCGTCATCGGCGACTTGAAGTAGAAGCTCAGCCACTCCTGAATACCAAGTCCGCGCAGTGCTGACGAGCGCTTCGCCAAGTCCAGGAACAGCACCAGGTCGAGCACGATGGGCGCCGCCAGAATCGAGTCGCGGCACAGAAAATCGACCTTGATCTGCATCGGATAGCCCAGCCACCCGAAGATATCAATATTGTCCCAACCCTCTTTGTTATCACCACGTGGCGGATAATAGTTGATGCGAACCTTGTGGCAAATGTTGCCGTAAAGTTCAGGATAAAGCTCAGGCTGCAGAATGTGCTCCAGCACTGATAACTTCGACTCTTCTTTCGTCTTAAACGACCCTGGATCGTCCAGCACTTCGCCGTCACGATTGCCCAGAATATTGGTCGAGAACCATCCGCTCAGTCCCAGCATGCGCGCCTTGAAGCCCGGAGCGAGAATCGTCTTGATCAACGTCTGTCCGGTCTTGTAGTCCTTGCCGCAAATCGGGGCTTCGTTCTTGCGCGACAGCTCCTGCATCACTGGGATATCCACTGTGAGGTTGGGCGCACCGTTGGCAAAAGGAACTCCTTCCTGCATGGCCGCGTAGGCATAGATCATGGAAGGAGCAATGTTTTCGTCGTTGGCCAGCAGACCCTTCTCGAACGAGTCCACTGTCTGGTGAACCGCAGTCGTCTCGATAAACGTCTCGGTCGATCCGCACCAGATCATGGCCAGCCGGTCGGCGCCACTCGACTTCTTGAAGTCACGTATGTCGTCGCGCACCTGCTCGACCAGTTCCTTCTTGTTCTTCCCCTGTTTCACGTTGGGTCCGTCAAGCTTCTTCACGTAGTTCTTATCGAACACCGCCTTGCGCGGCTTGATCGACGACAGGAATGGTTTCACCTGCTCCAGGAGCGAGCGTTCCAGTACGCCGGCCTTTCCGGCGGCAGCATACATATCGTCCTCGAAGATATCCCAGCCTGTGAAGACAAGCTCATCCAATCCAGCCAAGGGGACGAAGTCTTTGACTTTAGGCCAGCGTCCATCCGTGCGCTTGCCCAGTCGAATCGTGCCCATCTGCGTCACCGAGCCAATGGGGCTCGAAATGCCCTGGCGCACCGCTTCCACGCCGGCAACGAATGTCGTCGCCACCGCTCCCATGCCGGGGATCATGATGCCCAGCTTGCCTTTTGCGGGCGCAACTTCCGGGCGGCCGCTCTTGTCCTGCAGATTATTGCTTGCCATTCGTATCAGTCCGTTTCATGTAGCAGATTTAGAGGAGTGCCGACAAAATCGCATGCTGAAGAGCTTTGAAAGGGCCCGGCTCTGCAGGCTGCGGAAAAACTCGCTTCCGGCACCGATTCGTATCACGGCATGACTTTACATGCTGCTGAAAAACTCGCTTCCGACGGCCTCGTATCAGGGCACGACTTTCAGTCGTGCCGCCAAGTCGTTTATTTTTGACCTCCCGCGCGGACTTTAGTCCGCGCGGGGCACTCACGACGTACGTTTTCCGCAACCTCTTTAGTCGTACCGCTGAACTCCCCATTTTGAAGGCTCTCGGGTTAGTCCGCGAGCGCAAAGCACAGCAGACTTTTCCAGCAACCCTTCAAACCTGTTATCTTCTCGTATTCCAGCGGAGCTCGGCAAACCCGACTGCGTGAATGGAACCATTTCGCCGTCCGTTGGCGATTTGCAGGATTCGGCGGATTACGATGAGTGAGCGGAAAGTCGCAATAATTACGGGAAGTTCCAGCGGCATCGGACTGTTATCGGCCATCGAGTTTGCCCAGCACGGCTACCTGGTTGTGGCCACCATGCGCGACCTTGGCCGCGCTGGCCGTCTGGAGGATGCCGCACAAAAGGCCGGGGTGCGCGACCGGCTCGACCTCCGTCGCCTCGATGTCACCCACTTCGACTCCATCCCCGATGTGATTGCAGGCATCGTGCGTGACCGCGAACGTATCGACGTGCTGGTCAACAACGCCGGCTTCAGCGTCGCCGGCTTCGGCGAAGACTTGCATCTCAGCGAGATTCGCCATCAATTTGAGACCAACTTCTTCGGTAACGTCGCTATGAGCAAGGCCGTCGTTCCCGTCATGCGGCGGCAGAAATCCGGACATATCATCCAGGTCGCGTCGGTCAGCGGACGCGTCGGCGCCCCTTTGCTGGGTGCCTATTGCGCATCGAAATTCGCCTTGGAGGGCTTTAGCGAGTCGCTCCGGATTGAGACCCATTCGCTCGGCATCCGTGTCGTTCTGGTGGAGCCCGGCGCCTTCGACACCGACATCTGGACCCGTAACGTTACCGTGGGCCAAGGCGCACTCGACCCCAACTCACCCAACAAGGAACGGACCCGCCGGATGGTTGAGTTCATCAAGCAAGGAAGCAATCGTCGCCGCGATGCCCGCGAAGTCGCTCGCCTCGTTGTGCGCATCGCCAACAACCCCAACCCAAAGCTTCGCTATCTCATCGGCGGCGACGCCAAAATTCAGGTCTGGCTTAAGCGTCTTCTTCCCTGGCGCGCCTACGAGCGCATGGTCGCGAAGTTCGTGAAAATCGATTTATAGAATCCCGTTTCGCCGGCGCGGCATCCCATACCCTACCAGTTGACCGCAATGGCCCGGTTCCTTATCATCGGCGGCACGCGGTTGCTAATCGCTTTCACCACTGTTGAATCGAAATGAACTGCTGCCTCTATACCCGCCCCTGTTGTTGTTGTCGCTAGCCTTCTCTTTCCGCGCCTGCGGATTCCCCATCGTTACCTGAGCGTTTGACCATTACCGGCATTTTCTCCACCACCTGCTGATTTAGCAGCGATATTCCACAACCTTTCACTTAGAAGGAGCACCTCCAATGAGCAGCCAAGTCCTACAGGAAGTCCTCAACGCCAACCAGCAGTACAGTGCCGCCTTTGGCAAGAAGGGCGACCTGGCCATGCCTCCGGCGCGGCATTTCGCCATCCTCACTTGCATGGACGCGCGCCTCGACCCGGCGAAGTTTGCCGGCCTCGCTGAGGGCGACGCCCATGTCATCCGCAATGCCGGCGGTCGCGCCAGCGATGACGCCATTCGTTCGCTCGTCATTTCCCACAAGCTGTTAGGGACGAACGAGTGGTTCGTCATTCACCACACCAATTGCGGCATGGAGTTCTTCACCAATGAAGTGATTCGTGGCTTGCTGGCGAACAGCCTGGAAACCGCCGCGCTGGGAGAGAAGGGCTTTTACGACGTTGGCAAAGGTCCTGGTTCGAATGCCGGAGAGTTCATCGAATGGCTGACCATCAAAGATCAGGCGCAAAGCGTGCGCAACGACGTGGAGCGCATTCGTCGGCATCCACTCGTGTCCGCTGACATTGCCATCTACGGCTACATCTACGACGTGACGAGCGGAAAATTGACGGAAGTCCCCGCCGCGACGCAGGCGGGAAAAGCCGCGTAATCAGTGGCGTGCGAAAGTTTTGTATCAGGGTGCGACTTCAGTCGTGCCGAATTCGTTCTTTCAATGACTCGCCGCGCGGACTTTAGTCAGCGCGGCGAAGATTCGCGCCCATCGTTCGGCACTAACCTGGGAGCCTTAGGACGCTTCCCGCACCCGGTCTTTCAAATGCGACCACACAAAATACGCCACGCCTGCCAGCAGCAGCGCCAGAATCACGCCGTCCATGCGGTGGAACCACATTTTGATACGCGGATCTTTATCCCACTGCTCGCCCAGCCGCATGCCAACGTAAGCCAGCGCAAAACACCACGGCCATGACCCGACGAAGGTGTAGATATGGAATTTCAACCGCGGCATGCGCGCAATGCCGGCCGGCAGCGCGATGAATGTACGAATCACCGGCAGCAGGCGCGCAATCAGCACCGCCAGCGACCCCCAGCGCGCGAAGAAGCGGTCCGCCGTGTTCAATTCGTGTTGGGTCACGAAAATGTAATGTCCGTATTTCAGCGCCAGCGGACGTCCGCCGTAATATCCAATCTCGTACGCCACGATCGAGCCCAGGTTGCACCCAATCGCTCCCCAGGTCGCTACTGCCAGCAGCGAAAACCGCCCGGTATACACCAGGTAGCCGGAGAAAGGCATGATGATTTCGGATGGCAGTGGAATGCATGCCGATTCAATGGCCATCAATAGCATGACTCCGCCGTAGCCGGCAGCAGAGATAACCGAGGTAATCCACACGGCGAGGATTTCTATTATTCGAGCGATCATAAGTTGGTAACAGAGCTCCAGGTGTAGGAATGATGTGCGCAGTGCGTGAGGTACTCAGTATTTGCCAGGTGCTAACCACAAATGGTGTTTGTGGCTGCCCATCCCAGTTGCCCGACTCTGGCGACAAGGTGGGATGCAAAGAAGCCCGAAGCTACACCCCCGGCAGCAGCTTCCCGCTGGCCCATTCGTTTAACTTCGCCAGCGGAACCCGCATGCCCACGAAGAACTGACCAAAGAGCGCATACACCGCGCTCACCTGGTCGAACCGCATCTCATAAATCAACCTCTTGAACACCAGGGGTTCGCTGGCGAACAGGTCCACGCCCCACTCCCAATCGTCGAAGCCAATGGAGCCGGTAATGATCTGCTGCACCTTGCCGGCGTAGCGGCGACCGACCATGCCGTGTTCTTCCATCTGACGCTGGCGCTCTGCAATGGGCAGCGTGTACCAGTTCTTGTCTTCGCCACGGCGCCGGTCCATGGGATAAAAGCACAGGTAGCGGCTCGCCGGAATTTTAGGAAACAGCCGCGGCTTCATAGCTTGCTTCTGGCGCTCGACGGTCTCCTCGATCTCTTTGTTCCACTCTTCAGAATGTGGCACCAGCCCCCGCTCCATCATCTGGTGAAACAACTTCACGCTGGAGTCATACAGCCCCAACTCGATTACCGAAAGGTACGAGTTCACTGGCTCCAGGAACCCCTGCAGGTTGGTGCAGTTCAGTAGCAATTCCGCCTCGTTGAGGGCGTCGAAGGAATCGCGAAAGTGCACCAGCATAAGGTCGCCCTTGTGACCCAGCATCGAATAGGCCGCGAATTGCCCGGCATGTTCGCTCGCCGTGAAGGCTTTCTCTACTTCGCCCACGATCTCCGACTGGCGCCCTTCGTCGAACTTGCGCCACTCCGTCCAGCGGAAGCGGAACATCTGGTGCAACACGCTGTAGCCTTCCAGCGT
The DNA here is from genome assembly GCA_963834815.1 of uncultured Acidobacteriaceae bacterium. GTDB lineage: Bacteria > Acidobacteriota > Terriglobia > Terriglobales > Acidobacteriaceae > DASRAA01. Next base: position 165,473 of record CAWIDA010000004.1, read on the forward strand.
CAGCGGCATTGCCGGCAGTTCAGATGCGACTGCCTGCACATCGGCCTTCGAGACCATTCAGGACTCCCCACAATGCTCAGTATGAATACGTCTAATCTCTTATTGTAATCTGCGCCGACTTAGATGAGTGCCATCCTGAGCCTGAGTGACCTTCAAGCGAAGCTTGAGTGGGTTCTTCATTTTCCAAAATAAGATGTGGGTGCCCAATCCTTTCCCATCTTTTGGGAAAGGGTGGGAGAGAAAGGGTTCGGGCGATCTGGTGTCTCGTGGCTGCTGGCAAGTCATTCCGTATAAACTGTTCCCTCACCTCGGAGACCACGCATGCCACGCGGCAACATCCCCCGCCAACCCTCTAAAGCCGGACGTCACGACAAGGCCAAGACCGCCCGTATCGGCGCCAAGCCACTGAAGACCACTCTTCGGGGTGCCCCATCCAAGCCCGCTTTTGGCTCGGGTGGGAAAGGTGGGAAAGCTAAGCCCAAGGCTCCGGCCACCGCGAAGGGTTACAACCCCCTCGCTCCCAATCGCATCAACGCCATCCTGCAGCGCCTTGACCGGCACTATCCCAACGTCAAATGCGCGCTGCATCACAACAGCGCGTGGGAGCTGCTGGTGGCGACCATCTTGTCGGCGCAGTGCACGGATGTGCGGGTGAACATGGTCACACCCATCATCTTCAAGAAGTACCCCACGCCCGCGCACTTTGCCGCGCTGCAACCTGAGGAACTTGAGCCCGATATCCGCTCCACCGGCTTCTTCCGCAACAAATCCAAGTCCATCGTCGGTGCCGCGCGCAAGGTCATGAGCGACTTTGGCGGAGAAGTTCCGCACACCATGGCTGAGTTGCTGACCATCCCCGGCGCAGCCCGCAAGACAGCCAACGTGGTGCTGGGATCATGGTTCGGGATCGCCGAGGGAGTCGTGGTCGACACCCACGTGCAGCGCATCTCGCGGCGGTTGGAGCTGACGAAAGAAGAAGCGCCAGTCAAGATTGAGCTAGACCTGATGAAGGTCATCCCACGCAATAAGTGGGTTGCCTTCTCGCATCAGATCATCCATCACGGCCGCGCCATCTGTATCGCCCGCAAGCCTAAGTGCGCCGAATGTCCGCTGGAAGATTTATGCCACGCAGCCGACAAAACCTGGTCAACCGTCGAGATTCACAAATCCGCGAAACCATAATCGCGGCACAGTTGCCTGGTCGGTTGTGACAGCTCGTCGAAACCGCAACGCCGACGGCTCGAGATAGGCGCTCAGGATTTTGACGGGTGGTCCAATTTGCCTGGCCGCCGCGGTCGGGCAGACGTGGGAACGCTAATACAACCCTCACGAAGCACCCAGCCCGAAGCCATGTCTACGTCTCGCGCCGGTTTCGCGCGAGGCGTATGGCGAGGGCGGCAAATGATAGCCCAGCACACAGCAAGCGACGTCGGGGTCCCTGCGAATCGCGGTTGTTGCGATTCGTGGGGTGCACGTAGCAAGCGGAGTGCTGGGTAGGCTAGTTTATTAATCCGGAGTCGGCTTTAGCCGACGACACAATCAAGCGAGGGCGTAAGCCCGAGCGCTGGCTTCTCCCATCGCGAGCTAAAGCGATATCATTTCCCCAGTCTGACGGCCCCGCTCCACCGACTCTACTTAGGACGTGAAACTCCATGGACCGCCGCACTCTTATCAAGCACCTGGCTTCGTTGCCCTTCCTGTCAGCGCTTTGGCCGTATCTGTCTGAGGCGGAACAGCCCCAGGTCTCCGCGAATCTCTTTCTCCGTCGCACCCGTCCGGGAGATCTCACCTGGCCCAGCGCCGCCAGCTGGCAGAAGCTAAAGCAGCAGGTCGGCGGAAATCTCATCCCGGTGCAATTTCCGCTGACCGCGTGCCAGAAGGCGTTCGACAGTCCGGGATGTAAGGACGTTTTCAAGAACCTGGACAATCCCTTTTATATCGGCGACACGCCCGGCATTACGCAGACTCTGGGATGGGCCAACGCCTGGGAAACCAAGCCCAGCGTCTATGCCGTGGCCGCGCGGAACGCAAAGGATATCGCCGCCGCGGTGAACTTCGCCCGCCAGCACCGCTTGCGCCTCGTGGTCAAAGGCGGAGGCCACAGCTATCAGGGCACATCCAATGCGGCCGACTCCCTCCTCGTCTGGACCCGCCACATGAACGACATCACCCTGCACGACAACTTTGTTCCGCAGGGATGTACCACAATGCCCCCGCAGCCTGCAGTCACTCTTGGCGCTGGGGTGATCTGGCTTCATGCCTACGATGCGGTCACCACCAAGGCTGGTAAATATGTGCAAGGCGGAGGATGTACTACCGTGGGTGTCGCCGGCCTGATCCAAAGCGGCGGCTTCGGCAGTTTTTCCAAACACTACGGCACCGCTGCATCGGCTCTGCTGGAAGCAGAAGTCGTTACTGCCGACGGCCAAATCTGCATCGCCAATGCCTGCACCAACCCCGATCTGTTTTGGGCGTTGAAGGGCGGAGGCGGCGGCAGTTTTGGCGTCGTGAGTAAGCTGACCCTGCGCGTCCGTGACCTCCCCGAGTTCGCCGGCGGAGCCAGTTTCAAGGTCAAAGCCTCATCCGACGCCGCGTTCCGGCGCCTGCTTCATCAGTTCATCGGCTTTTACACCACCGCGCTCTTCAACGATCACTGGGGCGAGCAGGCTCACATCGGACTCGGCAATTCGCTGGAGATTTCCATGGTCTCCTACGGGCTGACGACCGAACAGGCCAAAGCGGTCTGGCAGCCGTTCCTCGATTGGCTCGCCGCAACTCCCGGCGATTACGCCTTGAAAGCTCCGCCCCACATCGGCAGCATGCCCGCCCGTTACTGGTGGGACCCCGTCTGGCGCCAGCAGCACAACAACCATTCGTTAGTGGCCGACTCTCGTCCCGGCGCCAACCCCGGCGACGCCTGGTGGGACGGCGATGCCGGCCAGGTGGGATGGTTTGTTTACGCTTTCGAATCGCTCTGGCTGCCCGCTTCCCTGCTTGAGAACGCTTCCCAGGACCGACTGGTCGACGCCCTATTCGCCGCTTCTCGTCACTGGGAGGTCGAGCTACACTTCAACAAGGGACTCGCCGGTGCTCCCCCCGAAGCCATCGCCAGCGGCCACGACACCGCTACCAATCCCGCCGTGCTCGACGCATTCGCGCTCGCCATCATCGCCTCCGGACAGGGTCACGCCTATCCCGGCATTCCCGGCCACCAGCCTGATCTGGCCGCCGCCCACAAAGAAGGTGATTCCGTTGCGGCATCAATGAGCGAATTACGTAAGCTTGCCCCCAACGGCGGCGCCTACGTCTCCGAGAGCAACTACTTCGAAGCCGATTGGCAGCACGCCTACTGGGGCGAAAACTACCCAAAACTCCAGGCGGTAAAGAAGAAATACGATCCCGACGGCCTCTTCTTCGTCCACAATGGCGTGGGCAGTGAAGACTGGAGTCCCGACGGCTTCACTCAGCGCATCGGGAAATAAAGCGGACAAAACCTGCTCCCAACACGGCAGGCCTAGGCACGGCGAAACCACTTTTATGCAAATCGTTCTTCTCGCCGCCCCGAGACACCCGGACGGCGTTATAATCCGCGCAAGGATTCCCCGGGGAGAGGACTACATGAAGCTAAGTGAAGCAATCTTGTTAGGCAGCACCGTTCTGGCTCCTAAGGCGGGTGGGCAGCTTTTTACCGAGAAGCAGGCGGGTTGCGCGCTGGGAATGGCCGCCGTCGCCAGGGGCTGCAGCTTTCGCCCAGTTACCCATTTTGACCAGAAGGACAAACGCACCCTCGGCACTGAAGGCGTCTGGGGAAGCTGGGTACTCACGCCGGTGGCCCGCCCCTGCAAATGCTGGCGATTCCTGGTGCCGCGCGAGATGCGCATCAAAGACATCATCGCGCATCTTTTCGACCACCACGTCATGCGCAGAAGGAATTGGACCCTGGACCAGCTCGTGGAGTGGGTGAAAACGGTCGAGCCCAAAGATGCCGTTGCGCCTTCCCGTGCGAAACTCTTTCGACCTGGGGACCAGATTTGCCGCTGGCGAGACCTATCCGAAGACGAAGAAGAACAGGAAGCGTCTTCATCGCAGCAAGTCGTAGAGTGGGAGGCTGTACGCCAGGCCTTCGCCGGCCGTCATGTCGCCGGCCGGAGGCGCCGATCCCTCGATTCCATTTCTGCACCGGCGCATGACTAGCTGCTGAGCTACCCCGCGACACTGCGGGTGCCCCATTCGGCCTTCCTTTGGCCGCGTGGGTCTTTTCGCCTCATCCTTCCAAACTCGGGTGCCCCATCCTTTTCCTTCTTCTGGAAAAGGGTGGGACGCGAACTCTTCACCAACTTCTCCGCCAGGTGCCCCATTCGGCCTTCCTTTGGCCGCGTGGGTCTTTTCGGCCTCATCCTTCCAGAATTCGGATGCCCCATCCTTTCCCTTCTTTTGGAAAAGGGTGGGAATCCTACCTCCTCATGGCTGGGTGCTCCATTCGGCCTTCTTTTGGCCGGGTGGGTCTTTTCGCCTCATCCTTCCAGAACTCGGGTGCCCCATTTTCCTTTTCCTTCTTCTGGAAAAGGGTGGGACGCAAACTCTCCACCAACTCCTCCCTACTTCTGCTCCGGCACAAAATCCTCCATCACCGCCTTGCGCATCAACTCCGGCGGAAGCAGTCCCTGCGCCAGGATGAAGTCGTGAAACTTCCTCTGGTCGAACTTCACTCCCTTGGCCGACAGCGCTTTCTCCGTGTCCTCACGCAACGCAATCAACTTCGTGTAACCGTAAAAGTAGCTGTTGGCTTGTCCCGGTGAGCGATACGTGAACCGCTCCACTTCCTCCTGCGCAAACGCATGCGACAGCACCACGTCCTGCTCCAGCACACGATAGGCGCCTTCCGGAGTAATTTTGCCGGCCTGCAATTCCGGATCCAGAAACGCTCGCGCCGCCCGCAGCAGTCGCAGTTGCAGCGAAATAAGCTGCCCTTCCAGCGGCATATAAGGTTTGATCAGATATTCGGAGTACAATCCCCATCCCTCGACGTTGGTGCTGTTGAAGGCGTAACGCACTCGCGCCAGCGAAACCCCGTGCTCCAGCATGGAGTCGAACTGCAACTCATGGCCCGGCCGCGCTTCATGTGCCGTCAGCGTCCACGCCGCGGCGTTAAAGGTGAAATCGTCATACTTCTCCGTCGCCGTCTGTCCCGGTCCAGCGGGAATATTCAGTGGCAGCACGAACACTCCCTTTTGTCCCGTGTTATGCAGGAACGGTGGCGGCTGCATGTGCGGTGCCGGCTGTTGCGCCGTCTCCGCCGCCGTAGCAATGCGGATCTGCGCCGGCCGGTCGGGCAGCGTCACAATTTGCTGCTCTACGATGATCTTCTCGATCTGCTTAAGCCGGTTTTCATAGAACGGCAGGATGGCCTCTCCCACCAGTTGTTGCTTCTTCAGCTCGTGAATCACATCGCGATAATCACCCGAAGGCAGCTTGCGCTCCGCGGCGATCTTCGCCGCCACGCCTTTCATTTCGCCCTGGATCTCGATGAACGCCTGGTGCGCCATGGTAGCCACCTGGCCCGGCGGAATGTCGATACCATAGCCCTCCAGTTCGAGCGCGTACTCCTCGGGAGGCAGGCGGAAGTCGGTGCGCGCCTTGGGAAGCACGTTGGCTCGCACCCACGCGTCGTAATCCACCAACTGCTTCTTCAGCGTGGCATATGGCTCCTGCCAGCCGCTCAGCTTGTACTTCTCCAACAGCGTCGCGATGCCCTCGAGATAGTTCGAATTCCGCGCCATCTCGGTTTCGATTTCGACCTTGGCGGGATACAGTATCCCAGGCTTGGCCATCTGTTCCTTGACCCGCTGCTCCAGGATCTCTGTGAGCGCGGTGTAGCCCGGCTCCAACCCCGCGTACTCGCGGATGCGCACCACTGCCGCTGGCCGCCGGTCGTCCGGCGTCTGTTCATCCAGCAGAATACGGACGCCGTTGAACACCGCTCCGCTGGCATTGATGAAGGGCACCTCGTGCGCGCGCTGGAAATCGTCGCGCTTGAAGTTGAGCTTCACCTTACTGATCATGATCTGTAGATCTTCGGCGACTTCCTTCGGCTGCTTTTCCCCGGCGGCGGCCTGCAGCTTCTCCAGCACCGCCGCAGTCTGTTCGCGCTGCTTGTCTTCATCGGCCAGCGTGGGCTGCGAAACCTTCGCGTCGTACTGGCTCAGGCCTTGCTGCGACCCAAACTCGGGATGGTGCTGAAATGCCACATCCAGCAACATTTTTGCGTAGCCATTGCTGATCTCCACCCAGCCCGGCGCCGGTGTGGAAGTCGATGTTGCTGAATGGGACGGCTGATTCTGTGCGTGGGCTGCCATGACCATGACCATTAAGGCGAGAAACAAACTCGTGCAACGAATCACTACTCCTCCTGAAAAATGCTTCGCATATTGGACCAAATCTCCGTCAATTGCAATCGCTGGGGCAGTCCGCCATTTGCGCGTGCAACTTATTTCATGCAGCTATCCTATCGAGCCGTGCCGTGAGGGTAAAGCCGCGCGAATCTCGCGACGCCGATCGCCTGGTATTTCCCGGTGTTGGAGAGCGTCGGCGCCGTTCGCGGCATCCACGCGGGTCGCGAGGGTCTGTTCGAAGTCAACCCTCAGACTATGCGCAAAATCAAGGAGTATCTCGACCTCGCCTCGCAAAAATGCGTCGCTTCAGGGGGAAAGCCCGCCCCCATGCGACTCTATTGGTAAGGTCAACACGCCCTTGGAACCATCTCAGCCACTGATCGGTGTCGAACTCGCTGGGTCCCGGCCCAATGAAGACGCGGCCCTTGTGGCCGGAGTATTACGAAAAGACCGCAAGGCCACGGCAGAGTTTGTGGCACGGTATTCGGACCTTGTTTTCCGCTACGTCCGCTCCCGCCTCGATTCGCAAACCGGCCAGATCGACGACACCGTTCAGGAGATTTTTTTGGCAGCGTGGCGGGACCTCCAAAACTACCGCGGCGAGTCCTCTCTACAGGCCTGGATACTGGGGATCGCCCGGCACAAAGTCGAAGATCACTACCGCAGCATCATCCGGCAGGCGGAATCGTTGGACGGCGTTGACGAGGAAGAGCTGCCTGCAGTTCCCGGCACAGGTCTTGAAGCCTCGATCGACCGCGCACGTCTCGCCGAAAAGACCCGGCGAATCTTGAATAGCGTCCCTGCGAACTACCGGGCGGCCCTGTTGTGGCGTTATTGGGAGCAATGCTCCGCTAGAGACATGGCCGCCCGCACGGGCCGGACAGAAAAGGCGATTGAACGATTGCTGGCGCGGGCCCGTCACCAGTTTCAAAAGAGGTGGAACGATGAGTAGCCATTTGCCACAAGAAAAATTCTTCGAAGACCTGGTAACAGAGCTGGATCTGGTGCCGGTTGGGGATTCAATGCCGTCCACGCTGAAATCCAGAATCTATTCGGCGATTGTGCAACTCCAGGCGGCGTCCGGGCCGCTGCTGAGTCTTTCCGAGTGCCATGCGGCAGGGCATGGACTGTGTGTATTCGAACAATTGGTGCGGATCGCGCCGGTTGGAGAAGAGGTCAAATCAATGAATCCTTGCCGGGTCTGCCACGCCCGGCTACTCGCCGAACGGTTCGAAGACGCACCCATCTATTGGCCAAACTGCCCCTACGTGGGCTTCCAGGACAGTTAGAGCATTTTCACTTTTGCTGGGATGGGTGGAGCGCTAGGTCGAAAGCTGTTAAAAGCTTATCGTCGAAAGAGCCTGGTATCAGGGCACGACTTTTACAGGTCGCTGAAAAACTCGCTTCCGACAGAATTTCTTAATTCGCTCTAGCCGTCAAAAGCTCTTCACAAAGCCGAAGAGGTTCTGAAAGTTCTTTAGGTTCCCCTGACCAACGGGAGTCAGTTGTTTGCTGATGGGGTTGGAACTCAGGGTCTCGCTGAAGCTGTAGCGAAATGCCCAGCCATGCCCCATCGACAAGTCCGCTCCAACGGCCACACGCAGCGCTGCGTTGGTCGCAGTGAATGTCTCCGGCGGGAGCGGCGCCGGTCCTATCAGGGTGGTTATGTGCTCCTGTGTGCTGCTAAGGTGGACGACTCCTGCCCCGGCGGAAAGATAAGGCCGCACCCAACTCTTACGCTTCCGAAAGTAGAGCAGCAGATCGCCGATTACGCTCTGTTGCCCGCTGCTTCGCACTTCTTCATACGTAAGTTGGCCGCTTGCTGAAAACTGCGCAGACGTAAGAGTCAATCCGTTGTTGTTCCAGATGTAATTGCCTTGCACGGCCAAATAGTCGGAGAGATGACGGCCGACGAAGACATTGATTGCGGCCCCGGTTTGCGGACTGTAAAGAGATACGGAACTGGCGCCCTGACCCACCAGGGAACGGCCGTCTCCGGAAAGGATCGCGAAACCACCAGCTCCTCCTGCGTAGTTGTTGCCGAACGCAAACAGAGAAGTCGTCCACAAGAGGAATAAAATCGCGAAAACTCTCACCCGTTCTTCTCCCGTCGCCCACTCAAAACTACAGGCCATAGCTCGTCCAGCGCAAACGAAACGGATCCGACTTGTCGTGCTCTTCGGAGAGGGGGATTTGCCTGCAGCCCGCGACTACCTAAATGAAAGTGAAGCTCTGGTCTCGATAGGGGCCCAGGAAACATCCACCTGAATGTCGAAAAAGGAGACTCGTTTATGAATCGCAGTAGACTTCCGCGCACTGTGCTGGTGGCCTTTGCGGCTGCCTTGGCCTTGTGCGCTACGGCGAATGCCCAGCGGCTTCAAGTAACTATCACGAACATTACGAGCGGTCAGACATTTACACCGATCATGGTGGCCACTCACATGGCTGGCGTGAGACTTTTTAGGCTGGGCCAGCCAGCTAGCTTGGATATGGAGCACGTCGCCGAGGCCGGTGACCTCTCCGGACTCGAATCGAGTCTCAAGTCCAATCCCGCCGTTTGGCAGGTCACAGACTCGGGCGCCCCTCTACCTCCAGGACAGTCCGTCACGATGACGCTCGACGCCCCTGGGATGTTTAACCACCTCAGTGTCACCGGCATGCTCATCCCAACCAACGACGGATTCTTCGCCCTGAACGGCACGGCGGGACCGGTGACCGCCGGACGGACCGTCACGTTCTACTCTCCCGCCTATGACGCGGGAACTGAGGCGAACGATGAATCATGCACCCATATTCCCGGGCCAGCAAATGTTTGCACGGGAGAGGGGTTTAATCCCAGCCGCCAGGGCGATGGCAATTTCGTCCATATTCACTCGGGGATACACGGCATTGGAGACCTTTCCGCCGCCGTATATGACTGGCGCAACCCCGTAGCCAGGGTCGTAGTCACTCGCTTGCGATAGAACATCGAAGCCAGACGGTTCGCTTAGCACCGTCTGGCGAACTCTTTATTGGCAAGGCGGCAAACAATACTTTTGCCGGATGGATCTTTAGCGGACGACGCGCGGTATCAGCCTGAGCGCCCTTATCACACCCAAGCGTGACCTACATTCTTCTCCGCCCCCTTACATTCTCGGCGTGTCCGCCTTCGGACACCGCACTCCAGTTTCGAGCAGGGGCGCCCCCATAGCATCCTCCAGAGACGCGTAAGCTAAAGAAACGATACAACCTTAGACAACTCGGATTGTGGCACGCGATATGCCTAATAATGCGGTGGGAGCAAGTTCAATGCAAGTTTTGCTACAGGACCTGCGGTTCGCCATTCGTCAAGTGCGCAAGAACCCAGGTTTCTCCTCAACCGTGGCCCTGATTCTTGCTCTCGGAATCGGCGCCAGCACCGCAATCTTCAGCGCTGTAAACCCTATTCTGTTCGAGCCACTGCCCTACCCTCACGCGAACCGGATCATGATGATCTGGGACGTCCTCGAGGGCGAACGCTCCGACGTCACATTTCACACCTATCGAGAAATCGCAGAGAGAAACCGCTCCTTCGACTCGGTTGCTGTAATGGAGGCATGGCGACCCGCCATGACGGGTCCGGACCAGCCTGAGCGTCTGGATGGCCAAAGCATCAGTGCCGGCTACTTCCAGGTCTTGGGAGTGCAACCTGCACTGGGAAGAGGCTTCCAGGCATCCGACGAGCAGTTCAAGGGCCCCAAAGTGGTAATTCTTAGTGACCGCCTATGGCGCCGAGATTTTTCAGCCGACGTCACAATTCTCGGGCGCTCAGTCCGGCTCAACGACGACTTATACACTGTCATCGGCGTGATGCCGGCGTGGTTCGAGAACGTTCTGGCTCCCTCGGCCGAACTCTGGTCCCCGTTGCAATACGATACGGCCCATATTACGGACTACCAGAGCAAGGAATGGGGTCATCACCTGCACATGATCGGGCGGTTGCGGTCAGGTGTCAGTCTGGATCGAGCTAAGGGTGAGCTCGATGAAATCGCCCGTTCCCCAGTAGCCGAGTTTCCCAGGCCACGGTGGGCTTCACTCGACCATGGAATCATTGTCAATCCGCTACAAGGTGAGGTCACTCGCGGCGTGCGGCCGGCACTGCTCGCAGTTCTCGGCGCCGTCGCGTTGCTGCTTCTGATCGCTTGCGTAAACGTGACCAACCTCCTGTTGGCGCGCGGAGTGCAGCGGCGCGGCGAATTCGCCATGCGCAGTGCTCTGGGCGCGGTGCGCCATCGCCTGACCCGGCAACTGATCACAGAGAGTCTGCTGCTCGCCTTCCTGGGTAGCGCCTGCGGCATGCTAGTCGCAGAGCTCGGGGTGCGCTTGTTGGTTCTACTCAGTCCACCGGGGCTTCCGCGAATCGACGCGATTCGCCTGGATGGCGTTGTCTTCGCATTCGCCACGGGCATGGCTGCATTGGTCGGCTTGATCGTGGGCCTCATTCCCGCATTGCACGTCATTCGCGGTGACCTGCGTCCGGGCTTGCAGCAGATCTCAAAGCGAACGACAGGTGGTCACGAGTGGACGCGTCGCGCGCTCGTCGTCGCCGAGGTCGCACTCGCATTGGTGCTCCTGGCCAGCGCTGGATTGATATTGCACAGTCTCGAGCGGCTGTTCTCGGTTGATCCGGGATTTGATGCCTCACATCTCCTGACCATGCAGGTACAGACGTCCGGTCACCGGCTCGACGATGACAACATGAAGCGTCGCTTCTTCGAGCAGGCACAAGAAGCTGTCCGTCATGTTCCCGGCGTTGCCGCCGCGGCATTCACCAGTCTGTTGCCGCTGAGCGGAGATCGGTACGGCGAGTATGGCGCGCAGTTCGAGAATGAGGCTAGCTACGACGTTTTTCGCTATGCGGTGACGCCAGGATACTTCGATGCGACAGGCATCGCTCTCCGCCGCGGTCGCCTGCTCAATGACCGCGACGTTGCAGGAATGCCGTCCGTCGTTGTGATCAGTGAGGCGCTGGCGAAAATCCAATTCCCCGGCCAGGATCCCATCGGTCAGCGCCTTCACCTTGGGCCTCGCAACCGACCCTGGTACACCATCGTCGGAGTTGTGTCCGACGTAAAACAGACGTCGCTGGCGGAGAGCCGGCCCGATGCGGTGTACCTGTCGCCCAGCCAGTCGTGGTTTGCTGACGATGCAATGTCATTGGTAGTTCGTACTCACGGAGATGCGGCGGCGCTTACTCCTGCGATCAAGAATGCCATCTGGTCGGTCGACAAAGATCAGCCGATCGTTCGTGTGGCCACCATGGACGAACTGCTTGCAGCATCGGCTGCCGAACGTCGTTTTGCATTGGTGGTCTTCGAGGCTTTTGCGCTGGCAGGTTTGTTGCTTGCGGCCACGGGTATCTATGGCGTGCTGTCGGGCAGTGTCACCGAGCGAACCCGGGAAATCGGGATACGCTCCGCGTTGGGCGCCTCGCGCAACGACCTGTTTGCACTCATCGTTCGCCAGGGAATGACGCTCACCGTGCTCGGAATCGTCGTCGGAGTGTCCGCAGCCGCCGCTACAAGCCAGGCCATCAGGTCGCTCCTGTTCGGCGTATCCAGGCTCGATCCGATCACCTATCTCGGTGTGATCGCCCTGCTGCTGGCCGTGTCAGGAATTGCATGCTGGGTACCGGCCTGGCGTGCCGCGCGGGTAGATCCGGCAATTACGATGCGAATGGAATAGTCACGCGCATAGGAAGGCGGTAGGCAGTGCGCCAGCCCGCAGGCATAGTTATACCGGGCGAGGTTCTGAAAGGGCACACCTGAGTCGTGCCGATAGCTGCTAGGAGGCTGGATTTAGCTCCCGCGGAGCCGGAACGCAGCCACGGGATCACCCGCGCTCTATATCACGACACGACTTCAAGGGTTGCCGACAAACTCCATCTCGGGATCTCTTGCAGGTGCACGGCTTCACAGCTGCTGAACACCTCGATTCGGGATGTTCTGAAGGGGCACGGCTTCACAGCCGCTGAACACCTCGATTCGGGTTGTTTTGAAGGGGCACGGCTTTAGCCGTGCCGTAAAACGCCTTAATTTTGCCCCTCCGCGCGGGCTTCAGCCCGCGCGGGCATGGGCCAACCCCTTATCACACACATGCGTGACCTGCGTCCTTTCCCGCCTACTTCGCCTCCCATACGATCCCAGGAAGAGGACGAGGAGATTTGTGTCTTCTCGCCAACGAGACCGCATGCAGACACTACAGCAACGGCCGCTCTTGCCAACCTCACAACCTCCGTCTTATCTTCGAGCTGTCATGTTCTCCGTTAAGTCCTTATTCCGGAGTATTTTCCGCGCAACTCCCCTGCCTTCAATATTTTGCCGGCAACTTACTAGCAACTCGATCAGAATGAGGAATTTGGGGGTAGGGGGGGAGGGGGGTACCTCCGCGTTTTTATCAGCCGGGTTCACCGCATACACCGGGTGCCCCACTCGGCCCTCTTTTGCCCGGGTGGGTCTTTTCGCCGGGTGCCCCACTCGGCCCTCTTTTGGCCAGTGGGTCTTTTCGCCGGGTGCCCCGCTCGACCCTCTTGTCGCCTCGTCCTTCCGGAAACGGAGTGCCCCATCCTTTCCCCGATTTTCGGAAAGGGTGGGAATTCTAGTACTCCTGACCACTAGCGTTGCATTCTCACAGGACGCCCTCACCGACCCGACCAAACTTCAAAGTAAAAACCTGGAGAACATGCAGAGCTTCACCATCGAGAAGCTCTACATGACGCGCAGTATCGGCGGCAGCACCTGGTCGCCCGATGGCAAGCGAATCGCCTTCGTCTCCAACATCAGCGGGCGCAACAATATCTGGCTGGTGCCGGCCGCGGGCGGATGGCCCACGCAGCTCACCATCAGCAATGAGCGCCAGACCTCGCCCGCATGGTCGCCGGACGGCAACTGGATCGCCTACGCTTCTGATGACGATGGCAACGAGCAGTGGGACATCTTCATGGTTTCCCCCAAGAGTGGCGAAGTGGTGAACCTGACCACCACCAAGGAAATCTCCGAGGAGTCGCCCGTCTGGTCGCCCGACAGCAAGCAGGTCGCCTACCTTGCTAAGCCGAAATCCGGCGCCAGTTACGAACTGGAGTTGATGGATGTATACTCCCGCCGCGTAAAGCACGTTACCCAGAACACTCCTGCCAATTACTCGAACCTGTTACCGGTATTCGCCGCCGACGGCAAATCTATTGCTCTGACCCAGGTCAGTGCCGACGCCAAAGACGCCAACATCCTCCTGATCGACCTGGCGGGCGGCAAGAGCAGAAACCTCACGCCCCATCAGGGCGAACACCTTTACTTCGTCACCGACCTTTCGCCCGATGGCAAGACAGCGCTTGTCACCTCCGACGCCGAGAACGAATATTGGAACGCAGGTCTTCTCGATATTGCGAGCGGCAAAATCAACTGGCTCACGAATGACAAGTGGGAAGTCCGCAGCGGAAGCTACTCGCCCGACGGCCGCTCGGTCTGCTGGACTGCCAATGTTGACGGTCAGACTGCGATTTTCACCTATGACATTGCCGGCAACACGAGCCTGTCCCTGCCGCTGAATCACGGCGTGAATACACTCGCCGGAAATCCGCGGCCCTACTCTCCTGACGGATCGCGCCTGCTTTACTACCACGAAGCCGGTGATGCACCTAAAGACGCATGGGTCTACGATCTTGCGCCACACCACACCACGCAAATCACCTATTCGCTGGTCGGCGGAGTACGCGGCACGGACATGGTGAGTCCGTACCTGGTGCACTTCCCCAGCCGCGATGGCAAGTTCACCCTCTCCGCGTTCGTGTATGTGCCGAACAATATTCAGCCCAACGGCAAGTTCCCCGCCATTGTCTACGTCCATGGCGGTCCGGCATTTCAGTTTGTTGACGGATTTGATCCGTTCGCGCAATACATCGTCAACCAGGGATACCTCGTTATCGCTCCCAACTACCGCGGCTCCAACGGCTACGGCAAGGAGTTCATGAGTGCCAACTCCCGCGACCTGGGTGGCGGCGACCTGAACGACCTGATCGACGCCGCCGAGTGGATCAAGAAGTCTCCCTTTGTCGATCCGAAGAAGCTGGCGGTGATGGGCAGCAGCTACGGTGGCTATCTGACGATGATGGCCCTGACCAAAACTCCGGACCTATGGGCCGCAGGCATCGCCATTGTTCCCTTTGTAAATTGGGCGACCGAACTGGCCAACGCCGATCCCAACATCCGCCAAACGGACATCGCCATCATGGGCGATCCGGTGGAAAACAAGGCCTTGTATGCCGATCGCTCGCCTATCAATTTCGTCGATCAGATCAAGGCGCCGCTGTTACTGCTGGCGGGCGCGAATGATGCCCGCTGCCCTGTGTCCGAGGCGCAGCAGGTCGCGGCGGCTATTAAGAAGAACGGCGGCTTCGTGCAGTTAAAGATTTACGAAGACGAAGGCCACAACTTCTCGCGCATCGAGACTTTGCGGGACGCCTACCGCCGCGTCTCCGATTTTCTGAAAGTGCGCGTCCCCTCGCCCGGCTGCGGATGTTCAATTTATGAGTAGCTATTCGCTATTCGCCATCCGCTTTTCGCTACTTCCTGAGTTGTTTCTTAAGCGAAAAGCAAAGAGCGAAGAGCGAAAGGCGACAGCAATACGGATTGTTTAGCGGATGGTGTTTCGATAGGTCACAATGGCTGTGACGAGTCCTGGAATGTCGAATCGCTTCGCCTCGATATCGACCGGCAAACCAAATTCGCGAAGCGTTGCCGACGTGACTGGGCCAATCGAAGCGCTATGCACGCCATGATTCGGCGGCTTTTTCTTCAATGCCGCTCGCGCGCTGCGCAAGCCAATCAACGAAACGAAGTTTTTCACCGTCGACGAGCTCGTAAACGTAATCGCATGAGGTTTGCGATTTCCAGCGAGCGCCTTTTGCAGGCGCTCTTTCGATTGCTTTGGCACAACCGTTTCGTAGGCTTCGATCACATCGACCGTGGCGCCAGCTTTGCGTAGCTCGCGCGGAATCACGTCGCGTGCGACCTTCGCGCGCACCAGCAGCACACGCTTCCCTTGCACGCGCTTGTGCAGCGAAGCGACGACAGATTCCGCAACATATTCTTTCGGCGTCACGGTAACTGTCAGTCCGTGCTTCTCGATCGCCGCTTTCGTCGCGGGACCGATGGCCGCGATCTTCAGGTGCGCGAGCGCCGAGCTGTCTAGCTTGCGTTTCGCCATGCGCTCGAAGAGCGCCTTCACTCCATTCACGCTGGTCAGAATGAGCCAGTCGTAGTTAGCGAGGTTCTGCAGAGCAGTATCGAGTGGCTTAAACGAAGAGGGTTTGCGGATCTCGATGAAAGGAATCTCTATGATCTGACAACCCAGCGCTTTCAGCGCAGTGGAAAGCGCACCTGCTTGTTTCTTCGCCCGCGAAACCAGAACGCGGCAACCGGAAAGTGGCTTGTCGACAGTCATCGGAATTATGGTTGTTGCGGTCCTGCAGCGGTCGCCGCGTAAACGTCTTCTAGAATCTTGTCGGCGCCGCGCTTCAGTAATGTGTCACCCACAAGTTCGCCCAGCGCGACCGGATCGCTTCCGCTCCGCCGCTCGCGCAGTACTTCTGTTCCATCGGGCCGCGCAACTACGCCCGTCAGTTGCAGCTTACCGTCCTTCATTTCGGCGAACGCGCCAATGGGAACCTGACATCCACCACCGAGTTTGTTCAGCAGCGTGCGCTCGCAGATGGTCGCAGCGCGCGAGTCGGCATTGTTAAGGAACTCCAGATGCTTTCGCATTTTTGTGTTACCCAACCGAATCTCGATGCCCAACGCTCCCTGCCCGGCCGCGGGACACATAAAGTCTTCCGACAGGTACTCCTTGATCAGTTGCGTCTTACCCAGGCGTGTAAGTCCCGCCGCAGCAAGGATGATGGCGTGGTACTCGCCCTCTTCGAGTTTGCGCACCCGCGTATCAACGTTGCCCCGCAACGGATGGATCACGAGGTCAGACCGGAATGCCTTCAATTGGGCTTGCCGCCGCAAGCTGCTGGTGCCGATTTTCGCTCCCTTGGGAAGCGCATCGAGGCAGTCATAGTGGACGGAGAGAAATACATCTCGCGGGTTGACGCGTTCGGTAATGGCGACGAGTTCGAATCCGGGAGGAAGTTCAGTTGGCAGGTCTTTCAGGCTATGCACCGCGAGGTCGACGCGACCTTCAGCCAGTGCATCTTCGATTTCCTTAGTGAACATCCCCTTGGTGCCGACCTGGGCAAGAGCAACGTCGGTGATTTTGTCGCCCGTAGTCTTGATGATCTCGAGTTCCACCTCGTGACCACGTTCGCGCAACAGCGATGAGATGTGGTTGGCCTGCCAAAGGGCCAGTTGTGATCCGCGGGAGCCGATTCTCAGGAGTGCCATCAGCGTCGATCTCCAGCTTTGCCGCTGTAGGCCGCAGTCTCGTCTTCTTCGGCGGCAGCTTTCCGCGCATCACGTAAGTTAAAGAGCTTGCGGACCAGATCGATTACGGTCGTGGACTCCGACGACTCCCGCGCCGCGCTCTTAAGAGTGGTAATCGGTGTATGCATAATTTTGTTAACGATGCCTCGCGTCATGGCCTCGACCGCCAACTCCTGCTCGGGAGTCAACGTTCCCAGCCTTCCCCGCACACGGTCAATCTCAGCCTGACGGACCGTTTCCATGTGCTCCTGCAGCGAAACGATTGTCGGTACCACATCGAGGGTTTGCAGCCGCGCCAGGAATTTATCGACCTCCAATTGCACGATGGCCTCGGCGCGATCGGCTTCCGAACGACGGTCGGAGATGTGGGAGGCTACGACCTGCTGCAGATCGTCGATGTCGTAAACGAAGATGCCGTCCAGCTTGTTCATCTCGGGATCGACGTCGCGTGGCACCGCGATGTCGATGAAGAACATGGGACGGTTCTTGCGGCGTGCCAGAAACTTCTCGCCGTGATCTTTGCGAAAAATGGTGTGCGGAGCGCCTGTTGACGTGATGACGATGTCGGCACGATCGACGGTGTCATAAAGCTGATCGAACAGGATGGCCTCGCCATTGAACTTCGCGGCCAGGGCAGCCGCGCGTTCGTAGGTGCGATTTCCGACGTAGATCTTGGTTGCACCATGGGCCAGCAGATGACGGGCGGCGAGTTCGCACATCTTCCCCGCGCCAACCAGGTATACGCTCTTGCCATCCAGGTTGCCGAAGATCTTTTTGGCGAGGTCTACCGCGACGGAAGCGATGGAAACGGCAGAAGTGGCGATGGCAGTCTCAGTGCGCACCCGCTTGGCAACCGCAAAAGCGCGGGAGAAAAGCGCATCCAATTGCGAATTGACAGCGCCAACAGCGCGGGCAGTGGCGTAAGCTTCCTTGACCTGGCCCAGTATCTGCGGCTCGCCCACGACCATCGAGTCCAGGCTCGACGCTACTCGAAACACATGACGTATGGCGTCGCGCTCACGATATTCGTAGAGATATTTGCGGTAGGGCTGAGGATCGAAGCCATACAGTTTTTGCAGGCAACTATAGACATCTGCGTCACCGTCTGCCGCGCGAGCCACCAGTTCGACCCGGTTGCAGGTGGAGACGATCATTGCCTCCTCAATGCCGGGATGAGCCACGAGTGACTTCACTGCCTCGGGCAGCCGCGCTTCGGGAATAGCGAACTGTTCGCGCACCTCCACGGGTGCGGTCTGGTGGTTCACGCCGATGACGATCAGATTCATAAGGGCGGAAACCTATGTACCCGACTGAAGCTGTTGGCGGCCCACACGCCGAGCGCGATGACAAACGCGAAAGTCGCGAGCAGCGCCGCGCGACGGCCGCGCCAGCCGGAATTCCAGCGCGTGTACAGCAGCAGCATGTACACGATCCACATAATGAACGAGAGCAGAATCTTGGGGTCGGTAAAGAACAGCGGGCCGTACTTCTCAATGGCCAGCACCGAGCCCGCAATGAGCCCGAAGGTCATGAAGGGGAAGCCAAGAAGCAGCGAGTTATAGCCGATGTCGTCGATGGTCTGCAGCGACGGCAGCTTCGACAGCAAGCCATCTGAACTCTTGGATTTGAGCGCGCGTTCCTGCATGAGGTACAGCAGGCTGGCCCCAAAACTGAGAAACAACCCGGCGTATCCTGTAAAGATCATGACCACGTGAACGAAGATCCAGCCGCTGCGCAGGGCAGGAGAAGCAAAAGTCACGGGCCGCTGCCCGACGGCCGAAGCGAAGGTCAACACGAATACGACGGGAAAAATGACAATGCCGGGAGAAGTTGCGCGATATCCCACGAAGAAAATGAAGAACACCACCATGGCGACAAACGCCAGGAGGGACTCGGAATATTGAACGGAGGCCCAGGAAAGCCGGCCGATGAGGGTGGTGTATTCGACCAGCGAGACGAAGTGGAAAATCAGCCCGAGCCCGACGGCAGGCTCGACGACCCGGGCCAGCAGGTTCCCTCTTTTGCCTAATAAAAGCAGAGAATAGACCAGCCCCACCGCGTAAAAAGCTACCGCAACTCGAAGCCAAACTAGAGGCATAAACCCCACAGACCTGAAAGGATAGGTCTCGTTTTGTCCTGGTAAGAGTAAGTATAAACATCGGGGCCAATGGGCCGAGTACTCTTATCACGCGGGGGTGTGATTTGCGTCACAAAAGGAGGCGGAAAAAGTCCTTCGCGAGGGCTCCGCGACGGCTGAAAGCCGTGCCCTGATACGAGGCTGTCGAAAAGCGAGTTTTTCCCTAGCCTTTGAAGCCGTGCGGCTTCAAAGCAAGAGCTAGACTCCAGTGAAACGACACTAATGTACTGTCCCACAAATTCGTAGGAGAATTTGTGGGACAACGCGTTGGAACCGACGTTATCGTCCCCAGCGGCTGAAGCCCACGTTTTCTTGAGCCGGTTTGCGGCATGACTGAAGTCATGCCCGGATACGAATCGGTTGCCCCAAGCTAATTTTTCCGCAGCCCAGGGAGTCGTGTCCTTTCAAAACACCGCGGGATACCACTCCTTCGCAGCCTGTGACGCCGTGCCTCTTCAAAGCAGGAACCGGACTACAGCATCTGTGAAACGACGCTAGCCGGGATAGTGGAAACTCACGATGTGCTGGGAGGCGATGGCCACGCCGTCTTTGGAAGCGGGGCGAAAATGCCACTGTCGCAAGGTGGCCAGCACGCGGTCCTCAATGCCGTAACCAATTCCCTGGATCAGCCTGGTCTCAACGACATTGCCCTGTTCGTCGATGGTGACTTCCACTATGACGTCGCCTTGCACACCGGGCGGCACGTCAGTACGCGTCACCACCGGATCGGGGAATACCTGCGGCAAGGCTGGGATCACCTCGTTGCCAGTGAGAGGAGATCCGGGAATACGTGCTCCATAGGGCGAACCACCGCGAGTCGTCGCGTCGGATGGCGCGTTCTCAACCGCATTTTCGTTCTCGCGGCTGGTAGCTACGGGCGAGGGAGTGCTTGGAGGAGTCTGAACTGCTGCACTCAGCTCGTCAGGGGGCTTGACAGGCGTAGCAGTGGCCCGTTCCGGACCGGTGGGAGCGAGGTAGATGACACTGCCGGAAGATCCGGGCGTGCCCAAGTCAACGTCGGATGGCATTACGAAAACGGGAGCAGGGCGATGCAGGAGAATCAGCAATACGGCGCAGTGCGCAGCAAACGACAGGAGCAGCGAGATATCCCATCGCTTGCGTCCGGAATCGTCTGATGGTGCGAACACGGGATCTCTCCTCACCCTACGGTGCCCTGCAATATTGACTGAGTATAAGAGAAGAAGTGAGCGGAGCAGAGGTTTCCATGCCGGCGCCGCATCCGCGCGAACTGCAGATTCCACCGGTCAATCGATGCCTACCGACGCGAGCAGTGCCGGCAGCGCTTCGGCCTCGAGAATCAGGCGGCGACCCTGGTGACGCATGTCGGCAATTTCGTCGAAGGCTTGCATCAGGCGCAGCTTGACGGCAGCATATTGCTCGGGTTCGCTCAGAGTGCGCTGGGAAAGCGTGGCGTACACCTCAAGTGCCGTGGGAGCCAGAAACACACTCACGGCGTAGGTCGTCTTGCGGTCGGAGCTGACGTCGAAGATAAATTCGGTAGCTGGCGCCTGGGGATCGCCGGCGAGCGCCGAACGTTTGCCGACGAAGTAGTATTCGTAAACGTAGCCAGTCTGCGCCACGTAGGTCTTGAGTCGGCGAGTGGTCATGGCGGACTTCCGAGCGATGATTGTACTCTGGGCAGCTAACCTTCGGTCGGCCGTTCCCGCAGTCGCGCCGCCGCGGCCTCCGGACTCACCGGGGATGAATACACCTCTTTGAAGGTGTACGACTTGGCCTTGGCGCCGAGAATGGGCAGAATCTCGATGTGCCAGTGGTAGTCCTCGTCGATGGTCTTCCAATAACCTAAGGTCTCTGATTTGTGCAAGGTGTTGGGTGAGGTGTGCAACACCATGTGGAAGCCGTCGGCAATGGTGCGGATGCGGTAGAGCGTGCGTCGCAACAGAGCGGCCAGGTCGCGCAGCGCTCCCGGTTTTGTGGCGAGCCGCTCAAAATAGGCTTCGTGAACGCGGGGAGCGATCCAGGTTTCATAGGGACTGCGCGAGGCGTAGGGACAGCAGACGAGGTAGTCTCCGCGGACCTCGACCACGCGTTTCTCCTGCTTCAGTTCCTGAGCGAAAATATCGCAGAAGACGCAGCGCTCTTTGACGCTATAGTGCTCGCGAGCTGCTCGCAGCTCATAAAGGACGCGGCGCGGCACGAAGGTAGTGGCCACAACCTCGGTGGTGGGATGATCGAACTCCTGCCCCGAATGGCCACCGTAGTTCTTGAATACGCTTATGTACTTGAAGCGCGCGTCCTTCTTGAGGTCCTGGATACGTTGGGCACAGAGCGCCAGGTATTCTTCGATCTCACGCTCGTCATCGTTCCACAACTGGCGATCATGGCGCGGGTTCTCGATGATGATCTCGTGCGCGCCCACCGGCTGCATGGTGTCGTAGAGGCCATTGCCAGCGCGGCCCGGCTCGCCTTCAACCCGGTAAATGGGACGAGGGTGTACAACCGCGCGGGCCGACCAGGGATTACCATTCGACGTCGGCATGGAGGCAACCACATGCAATTGCTGTCCCGACTCGGGGCAAAACGGACAGAGATAGTCCGCACCGCGCTCGCCGTCGGGCTCGTCGCCGGTGATGACCCATGAACGTGTGATGGGGTCCTTGCGCAGCTCCATCGTCTTCTTACTCTACGTTGCGTGCCATGGCACAATCAATTCGCTTTTTTGGTTTGTGACAATTCACTTTTTGCGGAGTGGCCGTGTGCTCAACCGTTAAATGAATTCTTAGTGACACGCTGAACAGGCGAATTATCAGCCTTGTTAGAATAGATGTGTGCGGGCCCCGATACGTCTCATCGCCATTGATCTGGACGGCACTCTGCTGAATTCAAAGGTCGAGCTTGCGCGACCTAATCTTGACGCGCTGTGCCGTGCTCATAAGGCGGGAATCGAAATAGTGCTGGGCACGGGGCGGCGCCACGACTTCGCCTTGCCGATAGCTCGTACGCTGGGATTCGATCTGTGGCTGATGAGCTCAAACGGCGCCGTCACGCGGTCGACCACAGGCGAAACCTTTCACTGCGACCTGCTGCCCAAAGAGACAGCAGGCAAGCTGGCGCAGGCAATGAGGAAATACCGCAACTACATGGTTTTGACCTTCGACCGCCCGGGCCTGGGAGCGATTGTCTGCGAGAACCACGACCAGTTGTACGGCGTTATTCAGCGCTGGATGGAGAAGAACGCGCCATTCATCGAATACATCAGTCCGATCGAGAAGGCCCTGATCGAGGACCCGATACAGGCCATGTTCTGCGGCCCTGTGGACCTGATGGATCAGGCGCAAGCGGAGCTCGCGGCTTGCGGTTTTAGCGACAAGTTCACGGCGGTGCGCACGCAATACGATTTCCGGAACCTCTGTATAGTAGACATACTTAACGCCGGATGTTCCAAGGGGCACGCGCTGGAGCGCTGGGCCAGGCATCGCGGCATTGATCGCAGCGAGGTCATGGCCATCGGCGACAATTACAACGACGTTGAGATGTTGACCTTCGCCGGTCATCCAGTGATCATGGGAAACGCGGCTGACGATTTGAAGCAAAATGGCTGGACGGTTACGCTGCACCATGATGAACATGGAGTTGCCGCTGCCATCGAGCAGGTCTTGGAGTCGAATAGCGTAATTCTGAATGCGTAAAGCTTTCCAAGCCGGCCTGCTGATTGCCATCGTCGTTACGCAACTGCGTGGGGCTGAGATTGCGAACCTGCGCAACGGGTTCAGCATTCGCCATGAACACCATGAGACGGTGGGCGACACGACGCGCCTGTATTTGGGAAGCCAGCCCGGCGACAGTTATGTCGATGTGGCGACGGAACAGATCGAGAACTATGAGCCCGTGCCGGCGGAGTTGACGGCGGCGGCTCCCGCCAAGCCGGCAACCAAGGACCTGAGCGCGATCATCAGCTCGGCGAGCAACCGCAGCCGGATCGATGCCGACTTCATAGCCAGCGTGATTCGGGCCGAAAGCGCCAACAATCCCCGCGCCGTTTCCCGCAAGGGGGCGCGCGGTCTGATGCAACTCATGCCGGAAACCGCCAACCACCTCGGCGTCAAAGATAGCTTCGATCCCTCAGAAAACGTGGACGGAGGTGTTCGGTACCTGCGTGAGTTGCTGCTGCGTTACAACGGCGATGCCGCCAAGGCGCTGGCCGCTTACAACGCCGGACCGCACCGGGTGCAACAGTACAAGGGTGTTCCTCCGTACCGGGAAACGCGGGCGTACGTAGCCCGCGTTATCAGTGACTACAATCGCAAGAAACTGATCAGCCGCAGGCAATCGCAAGGGGCGGCGCGCGGTCAAGCAGTTGCACACGCCGGTAAAGTTGCCACCTCTGCCCGGAGCCCGCAGGCCGATACGGCTGGAAATGATTAGCGGGCTGGATTCTCCGATGCCCACCAATTACGTCGTCCCTGGCCGCAGCACTTCAGCACTTGGGGCCACGACGCAGATGAGCCCTCGATGATCAATAAGCGCAATCTGGTCTCGGCCGGCGTGGTAGTACTGCTCGGCCTGCTGATTTACCTTCAGGTCCACAACTGGAAGAAGTTCGATTGGGCCACCTTCTGGAACAACACCAGCCACGTCAACTGGGAGTTTGTTGCCCTTTCCATCGCGATTACGCTTGCCACCTACTGGCTGCGCGCGGTGCGTTGGCGAATCTTTCTGAAACCGATGTGCCGGACTACCACGGCACGGTTACTCGGCCCACAGTTCATTGGCTTCACGGGACTCGCGCTGCTGGGGCGTCCGGGGGAAATGATCCGACCCTACATGATCGCGCGCAAGGAGAACCAGACCTTCTCTTCGCAGGTTGCGGTCTGGCTGGTGGAACGTATTTTCGACATGGCGGCGGTAGCGGTGATGTTTGTCATTGCCGGGTTCGTGGGCGATCCGATGTGGAGCACAATCCCTAATCACGATGTGGCGTCCGCGGTACGCTGGTCGGCCGGACTGTTCCTCGCCGGCATTGTGGTGCTGGCCGCGGTGGCCGTGGTGCTTCGAAAGTCAGGGTATGCCATCGCCGCCTATCTGGAAAAACGCTTCGAGGGCCGCAGTCACAAGTTTGTTCACGGTCTCGACTCCAAGATCATCTCGTTTACCGATGGCCTTCAGGTCATCAGCGACACAGCATCGTTCCTGCAGTTGTTCGGTCTGTCGCTAATTATGTGGGTATTGATTGCCGGGGCGTACTGGTTCGTCACCCACGCTTACAGCGGTCAGCTATCCCACTTGGGAGCGGCCAGCATCATGCTGCTCATGGTGTCGGCGATGTTCGGTTCTCTGATTCAGCTTCCCGGCGTCGGCGGAGGATCTCAGTTGGCCACCATCGCCGTACTGAACGGGGTCTTTGGCGTGGATAACGAAATTGCGGTGAGCTGCGGAATGTTGTTGTGGGTTGCCACCTTCATGTCGGTCATTCCCGTTGGATTGCTGATGGCACGGCGCGAGCATCTTTCCTTGCGGGCAGTGGCGGCCGCCGAAGAAAAAGAAGAAGCGGCACTGGCGGAGTGAGGCGCTATGGGCGACTCCGCGTGAACTGATCTTTGCACCGCAATCAATTGGTCTGGAGGCTTCGAATCGTGTGTGGAACGGGGACCGTAGCGGAAGGCTTCCGCCGAAGGTCCCCGCGGCCCGCTTCGTTCGCTAGTTGGCTGACCCGCGGACGAGGGGCACAACCGTCCTTCTACAAAAAGCGACGACGCAGCCATCCGGCCACAAAGACAGCGCCCGATCCGAGCATTGCCAAAGTGCCGGGTTCCGGAACCGTTGGCGGCGGCGGGATGCCTCCAAAGCCATCAAGATAGACGTAGCCGGAATGGCCGCCATACGGGCAGTCGGAACCAAGCAGCGTCAGAGTAAAGTCGTGGCCTTGCAGTCCACTGACATCCAGCTTCTCGATTTGCCAGTCGGTGTAATACCACCAACCATAGGGATGGAAGATGGAACCGTTGTCATAGGAGTTGTAAGACAGGTTTCGCAAGGCAGTGTGGGTGGTCTCGTCGATCAGTTGCAGCGTGAAGTTGTCGGAATCCGTTGAACTATGCGACGACTCCAAGACCGCAGCCCACGCAAAGTAGATGTAAGGATTAGTGTAGTTCGTTACGGTTTGGCTGATTACCGAGACACTGTTGTTGTTGTACCAGTCGTTGACACGAGCCGCGTATACCCCGTTATAAACCGTGACGAGCTTGCTGCCGACAATCGGATCGAGGCCCTGGGTAACAATCGCAGAAGCGTTGTAACCCATGTTGTAATACGTGCCGCCGGGGAGGAAGTCGCCTGGATTGATGGGCCAGTAGCCATTCCAGTAGCCCGCTCCCTGGGTCCAACTGTTAAAAGTTCCGTCTTCAAAACCTCCGTTCACAAACGTCCCCGCAAGGGCTGGTGATGCTATCGCGAGACAGCACAGCAGTACCAACGCAGCCCTGAGACCTAGCTTCATAATTGCACCTCCGTGCGCATTGAAGTCGTAAGTTGATAAATGGTTTTCGGCAATGGCGTCCCGGGGGACGGGCGCCCTCACTTACTGCCGCATTTGTATGAGAACAAATCCGATCGAAGCCGACCCAAATTGACACTGCGTGCTGGATCGTCCTCATTGCTGATATGCGCATCCGGGCTGCCAGAAATCGGGTTTCGTGCAGGCGCAAGACAGAAAGATCGCGACAAGAAGCCGTTTACCATCGATGTGCTGTTAACGCAAATGTTAGCTGTTCCACTTTGGGAATATGCTACTTAGTAACTAGATACGGGTCCGCTAGTTCGGAGAAAGGCACATGCCATCTTCCCATTGATATGTGCAAAGAATTGCTAGTAATGGGAGGGAATATACCCACAGGAATGTTGGAGGCTTACTCATAATTTCCCAAAAAAGAACTCCGTATTCACCGCGTCGGTGGACATGTCGTTGCAAGTTCGGTATCTGCTGCAAGTTTCGTGTCCGCAAGGGTGACCAGTTTTCGCCTGTTACAATCGACGAGCGGGCTCTGCCAGTCCGCCTTCTCAATCATTCATGAAGTGTCCGTTCTGCGGCTTTGAAAACGATAAAGTGGTTGATTCGCGCGAAAGCAAGGAAGGCGAATCCATTCGCCGCCGGCGCGAGTGTCTGAAGTGTGAGAAACGGTTCACCACGTATGAGCGGATCGACGAGATCCCTTACATGGTGATCAAGAAGGATGGCCGCCGCGAGAAGTTTGACCGCCAAAAGGTCCTGAGTGGATTGCTGCGCGCGTGCGAAAAACGGCCGGTCTCGATGGGCAAACTCGAACAAATCGTGAACGATGCGGAAAACCTGGTGGTGGAGTCTCCCGAGCGCGAGCGCAAAGCCAGCGAAGTGGGCGAACTGATCATGAACCGGCTCAAGCGCATCGACAAGGTAGCCTACGTGCGGTTCGCTTCCGTGTATCTTGATTTCAAGGACGTTCGAGAGTTCATGGAAGAGTTGAAAGAACTTCTGGATACTAAGGAAAACACGAATATTAAGGCTAAAGCTGGCATATAGCCGGTAGGGGCGGTCTGGAGCGCATGGCATACACGGTAACGCTGATCCCGGGCGATGGCATCGGACCCGAGGTGGTGAACGCGACAGTTCGGATTCTGGAAGCTACCGGCGTCAAATTTCAGTGGGAGAGTTTCGCTGCAGGCGCCGAAGCCTACGAGAAGTACAAAGAATACATTCCCAAAGAACTGACGCAGTCGATTGAGCGTACCCACATCGGGCTGAAGGGCCCGGTAACGACACCGGTCGGTGGAGGCTTCTCCAGCATCAACGTTGCCCTTCGCAAGCAGTTCGAACTGTTCGCTAACTTTCGGCCGATCATCAATCTACCCGGCGTTCCTACGAAATACCCTGACGTCGATCTGATCGTGGTGCGGGAGAATACCGAGGGATTGTACTCAGGCATCGAGCATGAAGTTGTGCCCGGCGTGGTGGAGAGCTTGAAGATCATCACCGAGAAGGCGTCCACACGAATTTCCAAGTTCGCGTTTGAATACGCGCGCAAGTTCAAACGCAAGAAGATCCACGCGATCCACAAAGCCAACATCATGAAGATGTCGGACGGATTGTTCATCCGCTGTTCGCGCAATATTTCGCGGGGATATCCGGAGATTACCTACGGCGAGCATATTGTGGACAACACCTGCATGCAGCTGGTCATGAATCCGTATCAGTACGATATGCTGCTGTTGGAAAACCTTTACGGCGACATTATTTCGGATTTGTGCGCCGCTTTCGTTGGCGGTCTTGGACTGGTCGCGGGCGCGAACTTCGGGACTGACTGCGCGATCTTCGAGGCGGTGCACGGTTCAGCGCCAGATATAGCGGGCAAGGACATGGCGAACCCGACGGCAGTATTGCGGTCAGCGGTGCTGATGCTGCATCACCTCGGCGAACATGATGCGGCCAACCACATCAACGCCGCTCTGGGGCACGTTTACACCGAGAAGAAGCATGTCACGCGCGATGTGGGCGGAAAAGCCGGCACCGCCGAGTTCGCCGACGCCGTGATTGAAGCGCTGCGAACCATTCCGGTTCCGGCACCGGCGTCCCGAGAAGTAGAACTGTAAGCTTGCTTCCATCCCTCAGACGGCGTAACACTTCAAACATAGCCGCGAACACCGAAACGCCAGCAACATCAACTCCGTTCAGGAGGCGCCACCATGTCAGTTCTCGTCACTTTAGACCAGATTACGCAATTAGCACCAAGCGCAAGGTCGAGCTATCGCGACGCCTTCGCAGCGGGCCAGGGAGTGCTCGACCAATTTGAGATATCGGCTACGCCGTTACGGGTGGCCCATTTCATGGCACAGATGATGCATGAATCGGGTGGACTGACCATCCAGTTCGAGAATCTCAATTACAGTCCGGAGCGGCTGCCCAAGGTGTGGCCGACGCGATTCCAGCCCAAGGGCCCGCTCGATCCGGCGCAGTTTGCCCACAATGCAGAACGGCTCGCCAACGAGGTCTACGCGCGGGCCGAGTTGGGCAATACAGGTCCGGGCGACGGCTTCAAATATCGCGGGAGGGGACTGTTGCAACTGACAGGCAAAGCCAGTTACGGCGAAGCAACGAAAATCCTGCGCCAGAGCTTCCCCGATGCGCCGGACTTCGTCGCCGATCCAGACCAGGCAGTCAGCGCGGACTGGTGCCTCAAAGTGGCAGCCGCGGAATGGTCATCCAAAGGTTGCAATGCCATGGCCGATCAGGATGCGATCAGGGCGGTCACTAAGGCGATCAACGGAGGCTTCATTGGTCTGGCCGAGCGCACGGAGTGGACGAAGAAGACGAAGTTCATCTGGCACTGAGAAGACCTTACGTTGTCGCAAAGGGACCCGACGGTTCTCGGGTTCGTCATCATCACGGGCATCATCGAGGGCGCGGAGCCGTCGCACCGAACACTCGGGTCAATGCCGCACGGCCCAAGCCAGGCCGTCGGGCTCTACTCCGACGTCGATGTGGCCGGTGACCTCCAGCGATTTCAAATCGATCACAGCCACATAGTTGTCCGGTGTACAAGCCACGAAGACGCGTGTGCCGTCCGGTTGCATGAGGATTCCAGCAGCGCCGTGTCCCACCGGGATGCGCTTGATTTCTTTGCGCGAGCCGACATCGAACACCGCGACGTCGGGGCCACCTAAGCTGGAAACGAAAGCATGCTTGCCATCGGGTGTTATTTTCAGCCGGTTCGCGCCCCGCAGGCCGACATCCAGCGTCTGGGTCACCTTTTTGGTGGGCAGATCGATGATCGAAATACTTCCGTCACGAGCGTTGGCCACCCAAATCTCCTTGCCATCGGGCGAGACATCGAATCCTTCCGAGCCATCCCTCACCGGAACCACGGTTTCATCCCAGTCGCCGCCGGGCGGACCGGGCGGAGGACCTGGCGGATGGTCAGGATTGTTTGGCATTCCGGGTGGCGGACCCGGAGGGCGGCGGGCAGCGGTTTTCTCGATGATGCTGACCGTGCCGGAGCTGACGTTGGTGGTGATGATGTGTTGCAAATCCGGGAACACGAAAATCATGTGCGTCCGGTTCTGGCCGGTGCCGAGGATCCAATCAATTTTCTTCGCCACCGGATCGTAGCTGCCGATGGCCTTAGCAGCTTCGGCAGTAAACCAGGTCTTCCCGCCGACGAAAACCAATCCATGCGGGCCGCGTAACGGTCCCAGATCGACTGAGGGCAGCGGTTTCTGTGCCACCAGATCAATCACTGCCAAAGTATTGAAGGCCCCGCCACCATAGTTCGAGATGTAGGCGGTCGTGCCGTCAGAGGAAGCGATGACTTCATGCGGGTCGTTGCCGACGGGCACTTTGGCGATCACTTTGAGGCTCGCGGGATCGACAATGGCGAGGGTATGGTCTCGTTTGCTGAGGGCCAACAACGTCGCTTGGGGTGTGCTCTGCGCGCTAAGGATCGATGACGCCACAGGATATCCAACCAAGTGCGAGTGGCACGGCAATCGTCGATTTTCATGAACGCAGCATAATCGAAGATTCGGCGAGGAGGGCGAAGGGGAATTCAGGTGCATCGGTGGCCATGCTCCTGTAAGGTCGCTTCGAAGCCGGGGTATAGTATTGTGACACTGTCGAGATGGATCATGCCAAGGAAATACCTAAATCCCCAGACGCTATTTCCCAGCCAGCAATTCGGGTTTTCCCAAGTGGTGGTTGCCACGGGAAAAGCCATGGTTTATGTCTCCGGCCAGGTAGGCTGGGACCCAAGCCAGCAAATCAGCGATGGTAACGATTTGTCGGCGCAGACACGACGGTCTTTGGAAAATCTCGATGCCGCCATGAAGGCTGCTGGCGGGACACGAAGCGACATCGTGTCATTACGCATATACATCGTCGGTGAGCACATCCACAATGCACTGCCGGTGCGAGAAGCGCTGCTGAACTTTTTCTCGTCCGGCAAGCTGCCCACCAGCAGGTGGATTGGCGTTCCGGCCCTGGCCAGCCGCGATTTTCTTATCGAGATCGAAGCGGTTGCGGTGTTGGATTAAGCGCCCGATTCTGCCAAAGAAAGCTTCGAATGCGCATTGGATCGCCGCGAGTTTGCACAGTAGCGACCGCAGGATGCGGAGCCGCACGTTAGCGAGAACAAGGTAAAATTATTGGTTCGGCGAACTACGCCGTCCGCTTCAGGGCCATTCATGATTCGAACTCACACTCTGGTTCTCGCTTTCCTGGTTGCGACCCTCCTTTCGATCTCAGGTTGCAACAAGACCACAACCCCCGAACAGTATGCTTCGGCCGAGGAGCAAGCTACGACCACGCCCATCGATGCCGCGACGGCCGCTGCCATCAGCGGAGTGGTGAATTTTGCCGGCACGCCACCCGCGCTGAAGCCGATCGATATGAGCGCCGATGCCGGATGCAAGGGACAGAACCAATCGGAGATGGTACTGGTGAACGACGGCCGCTTGGCCAATGTGCTGGTGTACGTGAAAGATGGACTAGGCGGGCGCAAGTTCCTTCCTCCGGCGGAGAAGGTCTCCATCGCGCAGCAGGGATGCCGTTACGTGCCCCACGTGGCTGCAGTGATGGTGGGGCAGCCGGTGGAGTTCCTCGACAAGGACGAAACCCTGCACAACATCCATCCCGTTTCAAAGAAAAATGGCGAGTGGAACCAGTCGCAGATGCCCAATGTCGAGGTTGCGCGGAGCTTCACCAGCGAAGAAGTAATGATTCCAGTCAAATGCAACCAACATCCCTGGATGAAAATGTACCTGAGTGTGCTGGGTAACCCGTTCTTCGCAGTCACCGGCAAGGATGGCAGCTTCGCGCTGAACGGACTGCCTCCCGGGACCTACACCATCGCCGCAGTGCATGAGAAATACGGCGAGCAGGAGATGAAGGTCACGGTGGGGCCGAAAGAAGACAAGCGCGGCGTGGACTTCGATTTCCGGCCGTAGAAGAATTGAGGTTGTATGAATCTACCCAACGCCCCAATTGCTGAAGAAGGTTTTTTCGTCACACACTTTCTGACCGTGGCGGACCAGGCGCGATCCCAGGAGTTCTACGTCAATGTCCTGGGCGGGAAGGTCGTGAGGGAGCCGAATCCCACTTACATCAAGCTGGCGAATTCGTGGATGATTCTTAACTCCGGTGGCGGCCCGACGCCGGACAAGCCCGAGGTGCTGCTGGAGACGCCGCAAAATACTAATCGCGTCAGCAGCTTCTTGAACCTGCGTGTCGCCGATATTTGGGATTGCTACGCGAAGTGGAAAGCCAAGGGAGCGCAGTTTCTAACCGAGCCGCTCGACAATGATGGCGACGAATTGCGTTGTTATATGCGGGATCCGGACGGTTATCTGATTGAGGTCGGTCAGTATAGTCAGAAGGCGATCGACAGTTTCCGGCAGTATCTCGCTGAGACTGCGAAGCTGGCGCCGTAGCTTTCGCGGCTACCCGGAACCATCTCGTGGCTGCACTAACTCGTTTGATACAATACCGATTCGGCCGCCTTGCGAGGATGGGGCGTGCCGGACGCAATCAGTGATCGTTGGCTCTTCTACGGCATACAATCCACGGATTTCGGTTCGGCACGCCGAGGAAGCGTGGCGCGCAGCATTGACAGGAGCTTGATCTGAGTTCTCGGACGATTCCGTACAACCAGGCGCACCACCGCTTCGCAGTGTTTCTGGCGGGCGCGACCTTGGTGCTGATCGTGCTGGGCGCGCTGGTCACCAGCAACGATGCGGGATTATCAGTGCCCGACTGGCCCACGTCTTTTGGTTCGCTGTACAAGATTCCTCCCATGGTTGGTGGCGTGAAGTATGAGCACGGCCATCGCATGTTTGCCGAGTTCATCGGCCTGCTGATCATCGCAATGGCGGTATGGACGCAGCGCGTTGAAAAGCGCAGATGGATGAAGGTGCTGGGCTGGATTGCGCTGGCGGCGGTGGTTGGACAAGGCGTATTAGGTGGATTGACTGTACTTTTCTATTTGCCGTGGGCGATCTCGACGGCCCACGCCACGCTGGCGCAGACTATCTTTTGTGTGGTGACGGCGATGGCGCTGTTCACCAGCAAAGGCTGGCTGCAGGATGCCGAACCGATCGCGGAACGCGGGTTGACGCCCGGAACGCCAACGCTGACCGCGATCACGGCCGGGTGCGTGTGGGTGCAGCTTATCCTGGGAGCGGCCTTCAGGCATTCCGGGATGAAGCTGCTGCCTCATTTGGTGGGCGCGTGCATCGTGACCGCAATGCTCTGCTGGACGGTGGTCCGCGTATTGTCGCGCTACGGCAAGGTTGATCAGTTGCGTAAACCGGCCCAGACGGTGCTGGCGCTGCTGATGATTCAGCTTGGCCTGGGATTCTTCGCTTATCTGTCGCGAGTGCAGTGGGGTACGGATGCGGTGCAGCCCATGGCCGGCATGGTCTTCAGTACTGTCTCGCACGTTGCGGGAGGCGCGTTAGTGCTGGCGACCAGCGTAATTCTTGCCATTCAATCGCGTCGCATGATCACCGTGCAGGTGCGGGGAGCGGTTTTGACTCCGCCCTCCCGGAAGGCCGTCACGGTATGAGCACCGCAACCCAGTCATTGGCCATTCCTCGCACTGGTATCGGCGGATTGGCGCGCGAATACTCGGTGCTGGTCAAGTCGCGTGTGACCACGCTGATCATCATGTCGGCGTGGTGCGGAGTCTACTTTGCCGCGGCCAAATCGGGGATATCGTCTCTTTCGTGGACGACCTTCAATGCACTGCTGGGCATCGGCCTGGTAAGCGGCGGCACCGCCGCACTCAACGAAGTGATGGAGCGCGATCTGGACGCGCGCATGCGCCGCACGGCGATGCGTCCGCTGGTGACCAAGAGCCTCGGCGTGGTGCATGCGTCGCTGGTGGCATTCGGCATGACCATCGGCGGAGTTGTCTATCTCTGGCTCACTACCAACTGGCAAGCCGCGCTGCTGACCGGCCTGACCTCGGCGAGCTATCTGCTGGTCTATACGCCGATGAAGCAGGTCCATCCCATCTGCACATTTCTGGGCGCATTTCCGGGCGCCATGCCTCCGGTGCTGGGATGGGTGGCGGTGCGTGGACGGATCGATCCCGAAGCCGTCGTGCTGTTCGCCATCATGTTCTTCTGGCAGTTCCCTCACTTCCACTCCATCGCCTGGTTGTATCGCGAAGATTACGAAAACGCCGGCGTGCGCATGCTGCCCGTGGTGGAGAGCGATGGCCGTTCGACCATCCTGGCCATCGTGGTGTACTCGCTGGCTCTGGTGCCGGTGACGCTGGCTCCGACGCTGATGGGAATGACGGGCTGGACGTACTTCGCCGGCGCACTGCTGCTGGGGGGTGGCCTGCTGTGGTTTAGCCTGCGTATGTGGACGATGAAGCTTGCGCCCATCGCTCCCGCCTCCAAATTGCGCGCGCGTCATCTGCTACAAGCTTCGGTAATCTACCTGCCGCTACTGTTTGCGCTGATGATGATCAATGGCGCGGCATAGAATAGAAGTATCGTGAACCCAAGGATCGCAGCACCCGAAGTCGAGAACCAGTCCGCCACCAGCGAAAGCGGCTCCGGGAGCCAACCTGTCATTCAACTCCAAAACCTTCGCCATCAGTACGGTGAGCGCACTGCGCTGGCGGGAGTTTCGTTCGAGGTGCGTCCGGCGGAAATTTTTGGACTACTCGGTCCCAACGGCAGCGGCAAGACCACGACCTTCCGCATCCTTTCCACGCTGATGATTCCGTCGGGCGGGCGCGCCCTGATCATGGGACACAATGTCGCCACAGAGCCGGGCCGGGTCCGCAGCCTGATTGGCGTAGTGTTCCAGGAACAGAGCATCGACGTGAAGCTGTCAGCCGCAGAGAACCTGATGCTGATCGGCCATGTGTATGGCTTGCACGGTGCGGCACTGAAAGCACGAGTCGCCGAGATGCTGGGCCGAGTCGGGCTTGCCGATCGCGCCAAGGAGAGAGCGGAGACGTTTTCCGGCGGCATGAAGCGTCGGCTGGAGCTGGCGAAGGGTTTGCTGCATCATCCTGCGGTGCTGCTGCTGGATGAACCGACCACCGGGCTTGACCCGGGAGCGCGGCGCGATTTGTGGCAATACCTGCAAATCCTGCGCGATGAAGAAAACGTCACCGTGCTGGTCACAACCCACCTGATGGAAGAGGCGGAGCGCTGCGATCGCCTGGCAATTTACGCCGAAGGTAACGTAGTTGCGCTAGGAACTCCGGCGGAATTGAAGAGCGAAATTGGTGGCGATGTGATTCTGATGGAGGCGGGTGAACCGGACGCGCTGGCGCAGCACATTGAGCAACAATTTGGATTACAGGCAACTGTCCTCGACAACACAGTGCGGCTGGAGATTGAGAACGGGCACCGGTTCGTCACGGATGTGGTAGAGGCGTTCCCGGGCGAAATCGAAGGCGTCTCGGTGCACAAGCCCAGCCTGGAAGATGTGTTCATCCGGAGAACCGGACACCGGTTCTGGACGGAAGAGAAGAACGGCATCGAGAAGTAGTGATGGAACACGTACGGCACGGTATCGGCGCAGTTCGAGCTTACCTGTATGGACGGCCGTCGCTGGTCGACTGGGTAAAGCAAGCATTTGGCGCGCAGGAACTCGAGCGCACAGCGGCCGAGAGTGGAGAGCACGTCGAAGTGAGGATCGGGGATTCAGTTGTAGTGCTCGAAACCGGCGATTCGCCGCCGTCATTCGCGGCTCCGGCTTCAGTGTACGTGTACGTGGAAGATGTTGACGCGGCATACAAACGCGCGATGGCCGGCGGCGCTGAATCGCTCGGTGCACCGGAAGACAAGCCGTACGGCGAACGAGGCGCAGGCGTGAAAGACAGTTTTGGAAATACCTGGTGGATCGCAACCTATACGGGCGCGAACACACCGGTGAATCGGTTGGTGGGTGAATAATGGCTACCGGCACTCATGCCTTGCCCGCGGCGGTACTGGCCGCTCCGGCGCGAGTCGGCGTCGTGCTACCGTCGATTTCGTTATGGTGGCGCGAGGTAGTGCGCTTTTACCGGCAACGCAGCCGGGTGGTCGGCGTCATCGCGTCGCCGCTGCTTTTCTGGCTGGTGATTGGCTCTGGCTTCGGCACATCGTTCCGCTCCAGCGGCGCGGGGGCCAGCACTACCTCGACTACTTCTTCCCCGGCGCGCTGATCATGATCGTTCTGTTCACCGCGATCTTCACCATGATGTCGGTTATCGAAGATCGCAAGGAGGGCTTTCTGCTGTCGGTGCTGGTGGCGCCGGTGAGCCGCTCGGTGATCGTGCTGGGCAAGGTCTTGGGAGGAGCGACACTCGCTACATTGCAGGGTCTTATCTTCCTGGTGTTCGCTCCGGCGCTGGGTATCCATTTCTCGCTGGTGAGCTTTGGGCTGACGGTGGTGGTCATATTTCTAGTAGCGTTTTCGCTGACCGCCCTGGGCTTTCTCATCGCCTGGCCGATGGACTCGACCGCCGGTTTCCACGCCGTAATCAATCTCTTCCTGATCCCGCTGTGGCTGCTGTCAGGGTCGTTGTTTCCGCTGTCGGGAGCGTCTCTCTGGATTCGCGCGCTGATGCGCATCAATCCGCTGACCTACGGAACCGATGCCCTGCGCATGCTGCTCTATCCGGGAGCGGTCGCCAGTAACTTGCCATTGAGCACCAATCTGGCAGTGCTGGGTGGGTTCACTCTGGTGATGTTCAGCCTGTGCTTTTTCGTAGCTAACCGAAGGACAACGAAAGCAGCGGCATAGGCCGCGCGAAAGCCGTGCTTTTTCAAGACCTTCCTCATGCAAATCCCTTTCAGCTTCTTCCCTGCTCTGAACGCGTTCCTCAATGGAACGAGTGCGGTCCTGATCGGGACCGGCTACTACTTCATTAAGAGCGGCCGCCGCCAGGCGCACAAGCGAATGATGATTGCGGCCTTCATTACCTCCACACTATTCCTGATCTCCTACCTCTACTATCACCTGGTATTGCGCGCGGGAGTTACCCACTTTCGCGGAGAGGGCGTATGGAGGCCGGTGTATTTCTCGATCCTGATTTCGCATACGATCCTGGCGGTGGTGGTGGTGCCGTTCATTCTGGTCACGTTGTATCGAGCGCTGAAGGGCAACTTCGTGCGGCACAAGGCGATTGCCCGCTACACCTTCCCAATCTGGATGTACGTCTCGGTGACTGGCGTGGTTATCTTCGTAATGTTGTATAGGATTTTCGCCCGGTAAGCACCCACTCCTTTCTGATATCCTTTGCAGTTCTTGGATCGAGTTGGTCCTGCAGCGGTCGACGCGGAAACCTGTCGCCGGCTAAAGCCGGCTCCGGTGAAAAAAGCGCCGCGAACGCCGCGCTGAAGCGCGGCTCTACCCAACAACTGCACGCCTACGCCGGTTCGACACATACGTCAATAATCCCCGCAACAGATAGGAGCATTTCTCATGGCACGAGGCGTCAACAAAGTGATTCTGCTCGGCAACCTGGGCAAAGATCCGGAAGTGAAATACACCCAAGGCGGCATGGCCATCGCACGTTTTTCGCTGGCGACCACCGAGCGCGCCAAAGACAAAGAGGGCAACTGGCAGGACAAGACCGAGTGGCATAACCTGGTCGCCTTCGGCCGAACCGCCGAAGTCGCAGGTGAGTACCTGAAGAAGGGGCGTACCGTCTACATCGAAGGCGCGTTGCGCTCCTCGTCGTGGGACGACAAAGAAACCGGGCAGAAGAAATATAAAACCGAGGTCATCGTCAACGATCTGGTGATGGTAGGCGGGCAGCGCGAAGGTGGCGAAGGTGGAGGAAGCTACAGTGGCGGGAAATCCGGCGGCGCGAAGGCTTCCGGCGGGTTCGATCAGCGCATCCCCGAGCACGACGAGACCCCAGCGCAAACCGGAGAGATTACCGACGAGGACATTCCGTTCTAAGAGTGGCCGTCGCTCGATGATGCAAATGGAGCCGCCAGTTCCCCCACTGGCGGCTGGTTGACGAAAATTGCACCTAACAAAAAGGGACCTCGGGAATCCTGTGCCGCCAGATCTCTCACGAATGATTGATCTGGCAAACGCCTGGTTTCGCCGAGGTTCCCGTGCGCCACTTCGTCTGACAAGGAGATTATCAATTGAGCTGGGCACCAACCATCGGGTGAAACCCGCAGTTTTCCTGCCCAAGTTCCTCATATCGATGTGTCCTGTGTCCTGTGACGAGTCCTTTTACCGCGTAAGTCCTTAGTTCCGAATAGTTGCCAGCAATTGCTCGACTTCGGCTTTTTGGTCGGCGATTAGTGGCAGAAGAGGCAAGCGCGGTGGGCCACCGTAGAAGCCGTTGAAGTCCATGGCATATTTGACCGCCGGAATGCTGAGTTCGCCGACGATGCGCTGGGCAGCCAAGGCGATGCGTTCCTGTTTTTCGCGGGCGAGGGCCATGTCTCCTTCTTTCCACGCCGCGTATATCTCGTAACACGCAGTGGGAGCGCAGTCGGCGAAGGCGAGAATGGCGCCTACCGCTCCAACATCGAGAGACGGCGCAAGCTTCTGTGCCGCGCCGACCAGCACCTGGAATCCGACCTCTTTCTGGCGCGTCTTCAGCGAGCCGACGACTCTGACCGCGCTCGACGAGGGCTTGGGAGCAGGGGCGTTGTCCGAACGATTACTGGCGGGGGCTCCGATGGAGACGAGCGCGCCACCATTCGTGCCGGCGGCAGCGGCGGGGCCGGCTGGAGTGGCGGCAGCTTGCAGCATGCGGGCAGTGACCGCGCCGAAGGTATCGGTGACCGTGGCCTTGCGCTGGATGTGCCGGGTTCCCTCAACCATCTTCTGCACCTTCTCAATAGAGCCAGACGACTCCTTGATGCCGATGAGATTGGGGTGCTCGGCAAGTTCGATCACCAGCTCGGCGGGGATGTCGTAGCCGGTGGCCTGGGGAAAGTTGTAGATGAGGACGGGCAGCGGCGAGCGGTCGCACACGAAGCGATAGAAGGCCAGCATGTTTTGCGGGTTGGCCATCTGTCCCTTGTAGTAATGCGGAGTGCGGACCATGGCAACGTCGTAGCCGATGTCGGAGGCGTACTCGGTGAGGCGGAGGGTGTCGATGGCGGACTCGGCGCCGGTTCCGGCGATGAGCACTTTTTCGTTGGCAGCGGCGTCGCGTGCGGTCTTCAGGGCCTCACGGCGCTCGTCGTCGCTGAGCAGAATGGCTTCACCGGTCGAGCCGAGGACCACGATTCCGGCGATGGGGCCGCGCGAGTATTGCTCGACGTTCTGCTCAAGCTTGCGGTGATAGATCTTGCCGTCAGGATAGAACGGCGTGGTGATGGGAGGAAAAATGCCGTGAAGAAACATGGGGTCCTCGGTGAATGAATCTCTTTCGATTATAGAGGTAGCTTTTCGCTTTTCGCTTTTCGCTTTTCGCTTTTCGCTTTTCGCTTTTCGCTTTTCGCTTTTCAGCCCGGAACAGCAGTCGCTATTGCGCGAATTCGATGACCTTCTCGAGTTGCGACAGCTCCAGGTCGAAAACCTCGGCGATTTTGGGCAGTGGAAGGCCATCGGCCACGGCGCGCAGCACCTCATTCAGCGGGGCGTCTGCTCCGCGGAGCGCCCACAGGCGGTGGGTCTCGTCCTCGAGGAGTTCCACCTCGGGACACTGGCTCCAATTCAACTGGATGGCGCGCGCGAGCCATTCCCAGGCAGTCCGGTCGGGAAGCTTTTGGGAGTTCTCGGTAACGGAGAGATCGGAGGTGGGGGCCTGGTTGCGGCTGTGGTTGGAGCCGGCGTCGCGCGGCTTCTCGGCCCAGGCGGCGAAGGCCACGACAACCGCCTTCTGCAGGGTCATGCCACGTGCGGCAGCGAGCGACTTGATGCGCTGTTTTTCGGCAGCGGTAAGTCGGATCTGAATCATTTGTCTTTCAGACTTCGGCATTGCTGACCCCCTCCCCCTCAAATTCCTCGCGGGAGAGTCGCCCGCTGGGCTCAACTGAGACAAATTGCTTATTTTGTGCATGTTGCATGGGATTCCATCGATCCATGCTTTCCATGCAATCCATACAAATACTTTCCATGCTTTCCATACTTGCAGGACAAGCGTCCGGGGCCAGGAAACGACCAGAGACACGCATCCCTTGGCTCCACTGGTCAAGGTTTACAGGAGAGGGGAGGAAGGGGAAAGTACGTAGGTCACGGGAGAGTGTGACGGGAAGTGGTTAGTGGATAGTGGTTAGTGGAATGGGTAAACAACAGAATTGCCAAGTAGCAGTTATTGCCACTCGCGTAGGGGCACCCAGCTGCGCTTGAATGAGTCACACGATTTGATTGGTTTAGCGCGTGGAGTGGAGGCGCTTCTTGGGCGTGCGGCGGGGAGACGCGGCAGCAGCTTCTGCAGTCTTCAAGAGGAGTCGGAGAGCGCGGTTCACCGACTCCGAGTCGTGAACTACCTGGGCAAGCTCCGGTTCGACAAGAACCAAATTCGTTCCCGCGATGGCTTGCCGGTTGAACTTGCCACGAACGCCTGGGCCGAGGCACGTCAGATTGTACTCGGGGCGCAGGTCGTCACTTCGTTTTTTGGTCGATACCTTCTTCATATTGCGCGCGCTCTTTCCTGGATGCCTTGCAGGCGCTGATAATCCGCATGTGGTCTTCGCGCAAGCAATGCGAGACCAACATAATTCTCTGGTCGCCCGTACGTGATCTCTCTCGCCTCTTCGGTGGAACGATCGGGATCGGAAAAAGTCAAAGCCAGTGGGTCAAGGAATACTGTTGCCGCCTCTTCGAAGGATACACCGTGCTTCTTACGGTTGGCATTTGCTTTCGCCGCATTCCACTCGAAGATCACATTTCAGTGTAGCGCAGGGTAAGGCGAAAGGCCCCTCGCCAAAACCGGGCTAGGCGGGGCACCCAAGTTGGTTATGCCGTTGGCCTGGCCACCCGCCGGATGTGCCGTCCCGCTGCGCGGGACTCGGGACCATTTTTGCATGCGTGCACGGCTCTGACGAGCCGGGCTACGATTGTTCCGCCCTGCGGGCTGGAGCGTTGCTGGTGTGAGTCATGCGCGCCCAACAATTGCCAGCGACACGAGATTCTGGGGCATTCGAAGGGGCGCGGTTGAAGCCGCGCCCCTTCAAACGCCCACAGACGTTGGGGATCTTGGTCCCATTCTTTCGCAAAAAGAGGGGAAAGGATGGGGCACTCGGCGAAGGACGCCGCTCCGCGGCTCATTGTTGGGGGCGCGATTGGGGTGGGGATGGGGTGCGCCGTCGCGGCCTCGGCCACGTCTAACAGCACGCCGCGGCTCCGCCGCTGAATACAGCAGATCCCTCGCTACGTCCGTGATGACAGCCCGTGGCATCGTGCCGATGAAAGGGAGTCCCTCGACTTCGCTCCCTTCGATCCGCTCCGCTCAGGATGAACACGTCGGCGGGGTTTCGCTCCCACCCTTTCGCAAAAGAGGCGAAAGGATGGGGCACCCGGCCGACAGCAGATCCCTCGAAGCTTCGCCCTCTCGGGATGACAGTCCCCAAAGACTCTATTTTGCGGCCGCGGCGCGCTCGGCGTGAAGCTGCTGAAGCGCGTACACTTTTACATCACCCCGTTGCAGCGCAGCGATACCTTCGCAGGCAGCACGCGCGGCTGACAGCGTCGTGATGGTGGTGATGCGCGCGGTTACCGCCGCCCGCCGGATCGCCCTCTCGTCAAACCACGGCTCAATACCGTGGGGGGTGTTGATCACAAGCTGAATGCGGTCGCCTTTGATGAGATCAACCACATTGGGCCTGCCTTCTTTCACCTTGTACACCCGCTCGACCTGCAGACCAGCCTCTTCGAGGACTTTGGCGGTACCATGCGTGGCTACAAGGCTGAAGCCGAGTTCAGCAAAGCGTTTTGCCAGTTCCGCGGCATAAGGCTTGTCGCGGTGATTGGCGCTGATGAATATTCGGCCCGCGGTGGGCAGCATCTGTCCGGCTGCCGCCTGCGCTTTGGCGAAGGCCTCTCCGAAGTTGTCGGCTACTCCCATGACTTCGCCGGTGGACTTCATCTCCGGACCCAGCACGGTGTCCACGCCGGGGAACTTGCCCCAGGGAAATACCGGTGACTTCACGTAATAGAAGTTGCCGGTATCGAGATCGGTGCCGCGCTCCACGTTCTCCCAGAGAAAGTCACGCAGTTTGCGGCCGGTCATCAGTCGGGCTGCAATCTTCGCCAGAGGAATGCCGGTAGCTTTCGAGACGAAGGGCACAGTGCGCGAGGCGCGGGGGTTGACCTCAATCACATACACCCGGTCGCGCTGGATGGCGAACTGAATGTTCATCAGACCTACGACTTGCAGGGCGCGTGCCAGGCGGAAGGTGTAATCGCGAATGGTGGCCAGCACCTGTTCCGACAGATCGACAGAGGGCAGAACGCAGGAAGAATCGCCGGAGTGAATGCCAGCCTCCTCGATGTGCTGCATGATGCCGCCGATGACGACGTCTTCGCCGTCCGACAGCGCGTCCACGTCAACCTCGGTTGCCGACTCGAGGAAATGGTCGATGAGCACCGGCCTCTCCTGCGAGTACTCGACCGCCTCCTTCATATAGCGGTTGATGGATTCGTCGTCGTAGGCGATGACCATGGCGCGCCCGCCGAGTACGTAGGACGGCCTTACCAGCACGGGATAGCCAATGCG
Source organism: uncultured Acidobacteriaceae bacterium (assembly GCA_963834815.1). Taxonomy (GTDB): domain Bacteria; phylum Acidobacteriota; class Terriglobia; order Terriglobales; family Acidobacteriaceae; genus DASRAA01. The sequence continues at coordinate 207,090 of CAWIDA010000004.1, forward strand.
GTTGGCGTTGGCCAGGGCTTCTTCGACACTGGCAGCCGTGGCTCCCGGCGGCTGTGGAATATCCAACTCTTCCAGCAGCTTTCCAAAGCGCTTGCGGTCTTCCGCCAGGTCGATGCTCTCGGGCGAGGTGCCGATGATGGGAACACCGGCGCCCTTGAGAGGCAAGGCAAGATTCAGAGGCGTCTGCCCGCCAAACTGCACAATCAGGCCGATGGGCGCACCGCTCGCAGCCTCATGCTCGTAGACCGCCATGACGTCTTCGTAAGTCAACGGCTCAAAGTACAAGCGGTCGCTGGTGTCGTAGTCGGTGGAGACCGTCTCGGGATTGCAGTTGATCATGATGGTCTCGTAGCCATCGTCGCGCAAGGCGAACGCGGCATGGCAGCAGCAGTAGTCGAATTCAATTCCCTGCCCGATACGGTTGGGACCGCTACCCAGAATGATGACCTTCTTGTGGTCGGTGGGCGTGGCTTCATCTTCTTCTTCGTAGGTGGAGTACATGTAGGGCGTATAGCTCTCGAACTCAGCCGCACAGGTGTCCACGCGCTTGTACACGGGACGCACGCCGTGGCGACTGCGCAGCTGATGCACCGCCTCCACCAACCCTTTACCGTTGCCTACTTGCAAGGCCTGCCCCAGGCGGGCATCGGAGAAGCCAACGCGCTTGAGTTCGAACAGCCGGTCAGCGGTGATCGACTCGGTCGTAAGCTTCTGCAGGTTTGCCTGCTCGTCGGCAATTTCCTTGAGCTGATGCAGGAACCAGGGATCGATATTGGTCATCTGCGCGATCTCGCGCACAGACATGTTCTGCGACAGGGCGTATCTGATGTATTGCAGCCGCTCGGGATGCGGGGTTACGAGGCGTTTGGTGAGAATGCGTGGCTCAATCACGTCGGAGCCGATTCGTCGTCCCGTCTCCAGGGACCGGACACCTTTGAGCAGGGCCTGCTTGAAGGTGCGGCCGATGGACATTACCTCTCCCACCGACTTCATTTGCGGGCCGAGGGATTCATCAGCGCCGGGGAACTTTTCAAACTGCCACTTGGGAATCTTCACCACAACATAGTCCAGCGTGGGCTCGAAGCAGGCGGGCGTCTTGCGAGTGATGTCGTTGGTGATCTCGTCGAGAGTATAGCCGACCGCCAGCTTGGCTGCGATCTTGGCGATGGGGAATCCGGTAGCTTTCGAAGCCAGCGCCGAGGAGCGTGAGACGCGGGGATTCATCTCGATCACCACCATGCGTCCGTTGTGGGGATCGACGGCGAACTGGATGTTGGATCCGCCGGTTTCCACGCCGATCTCGCGGATGACGGCGATGGCCGCATCGCGCATAGCCTGGTACTCGCGGTCGGTCAGGGTTTGCGCGGGCGCCACGGTAATCGAGTCGCCGGTATGTACGCCCATGGGATCGAAGTTTTCGATGGAGCAAACGACGATGACATTGTCCGCCAAGTCGCGCATCACCTCGAGCTCGTATTCCTTCCAGCCCAGCACTGACTCTTCCAGCAACACTTCATGCACGGGGGAGAGATCGAGGCCGCGGGCGAGGAGCTCAAGCAGTTCTTCGCGGTTGTAGGCGATGCCGCCGCCAGTGCCGCCGAGGGTGAAGGAGGGCCGCAGAATTACCGGGAAGCCGATCTTGCCGCTGAAGTCGAGGCCATCGCGAAGATTGTTCACCAACGACGACTTGGGAACTTCGAGGCCGATCTTGGTCATGGCGTCTTTGAAGAGCAGGCGGTCCTCACCCTTCTTGATGGCATCGAGTTGTGCGCCGATGAGCTGCGCGCCATATTTTTCGAGTATCCCGTTGTCAGCGAGTTCGACCGCAAGATTCAAAGCGGTCTGTCCTCCGACCGTCGGCAGGACGGCGAAGATGCCAGGCCGTCCGCCGGCGGCGAGCATCTCGGCTTCGACGCGGATGATTTCTTCCAGGAAGCTAAGCGTGAGTGGCTCGATGTAGGTGCGGTCGGCCATCTCGGGGTCGGTCATGATGGTGGCGGGGTTGGAGTTCACCAGCACCACCTCATAGCCCTCGGACTTGAGCGCCTTGCAGGCCTGCGCGCCGGAGTAGTCGAACTCGGCCGACTGTCCGATGACTATGGGGCCGGAGCCGATGATGAGGATCTTCGCGATATCGTTGCGACGTGGCATGTCTACGAGTTGCTCCCCTTCCACTCCTCCATCATCTTTACGAAATCCTTGAAGAGGTAGTGCGAGTCGTGGGGGCCGGGAGCCGCTTCCGGGTGGTATTGCACACTGAAGAGCGGCAGCGAGCGATGGCGCAAGCCTTCCAGCGTGTTGTCGTTCAGGTCGATGTGGGTCAACTCAACCTCGCTCTGCTTCAGCGAGTCGGGGTCGACGGCGAAGTTGTGATTGTGCGCCGTAATCTCGATCTTGCCGGTGGCCATCTGCTTTACCGGATGATTGCCGCCGTGGTGCCCGAACTTCAGCTTGAACGTCTTGCCGCCCAGCGCGAGGCCAATCAACTGATGGCCCAGGCAGATGCCGAAGATCGGAACTTTGCCCATCATGCGGCGTATGTTGTCCTGCGCGTAGGTCACAGGCTCCGGATCGCCGGGTCCATTCGAAAGGAAGACTCCATCCGGTTTCATGGCCAGCACGTCTTCGGCGCTGGTCGTCGCCGGAACCACGGTAACACTGCACGATTCGCCCACCAGGCGGCGCAGGATGTTCTGCTTAATGCCGTAGTCATAGGCGACCACGCGATACTTGGGTGCGCCGTCTTTCACTCCGACAATTTCAGTTGGTTCGTAGGAGCGCACGCCCTCCTCCCATTGATAAACCCGGGGAGTAGTAACTTCCTTGGCCAAGTCGGTACCGTCCATCTTAGGGATCGAGCGCGCCTTGGCCACCAGTTTGTCGGTATCGAACTCCAGGGCCGAGATTACGCCGCGCATGACTCCGTGGGTACGAAGATGCCGCACCAGGGCGCGGGTATCGATCTCCGCCAGAACGGGAATCTTGTAGCGTTCGAGATACTCTTCCGCGACTTCCTGCGATCGCCAGTTGGAGCTGACGCGGGAGAATTCCCGAACAATCAGCCCCTCGATGTAAGGGCGGGTCGCCTCGTTGTCTTCGGAGTTGGTGCCGTAATTGCCGATCTGGGGATTGGTGAGAATTACAATCTGGCCAGCGTAAGAGGGGTCGGTGAATATTTCCTGATAGCCGGTGATGGAAGTATTAAAAACGACTTCGCCGTAACATTCGCCTTTGGCGCCGAAGCCTTTGCCGCGGAAGATGCGTCCGTCTTCCAGCGCAAGGATTGCCTGCATTGCGTCTCCGCAGAGTGGATTTTATAGATTTTAGCAGGGATCGCGAGGCCACGACACGGGGCCACATTTGAAAATTACGATGTGGCAGACAAATCGCTCCCACCCTTTCGTCAAAAGCAGGCGAAAGGACGGGGCACCCAATTCATTGACTGGGCGGATCGGGGGTGCCGATGTCAGAGACGACCTTCCAGGATCCGTCCTTTTGCTGTTGCCAGGTGGTCAGATACGCGCCTTTCCGGACCTGCGGTTTGCCGTCATCGCCGTTGAAATGCCTCTCCCACCGCCCCACGACAAATGCGATATCGCCCTTACCCAGGAACTCGGCCTTGGTTGGCTCCCAGGTGAGCTTGAAGCCCGGAGTATTGAGCTGCTTGCCCATGCCAGCGCGAATCTGATCAAGCCCGACCAGCGGCTCGGCGGAAAGCACCACTGCATTGGGCGCCATGAACTCCATCCAGCCATCGACGCCACGCTCGGCAGTGGCCTTGGCGAAGGCGCGCTCAGCCTGGAGCAGGATATCGGGATCACGGTCGGCGGCGAACGAAGTTGAAGCGAACAGGAAAATGCAAAGCGAGATTCGCAAAACCAGTTTCATGGAGCTCTCCTCCGGTTGACAACCCATCTAATGAATTCAGGAACCGCAGAATCGAAATCCCTCAAGGGCTGAAGCCCGGCTACAAACATCTCGCTACGGCACAGCTGAAGCGGTGCCCTTCAAAACGGTTAAGTGGACAGCTCGTAGTGATCTAGTTCAGCTTGCCGAGCTTGGCGAACGGCCAGTAGCCGAACACGGCCTTGCCGTAGATATAACTCTCGTCGACGGGCCCGAAGTCGCGGCTGTCGTTCGACAGGTTACGGTGATCGCCCATCACGAAGTACGAATGGGGCGGCACTACAGTGGGCGAAAACGAGCGGACGTCTTCGTACATCTGGGGGACATAGGCTTCGGCGATCTGCTTGTCATTGACATAGACCAGCCCGTCCTCAATTCGCACACGATCTCCGGCGACGGCAATCACCCTCTTGATGTAGCTCTTGGAAGGATCGCGGGGATAGCGGAACACCACCACATCGCCGCGCTGAATGGGCTCCAGCCGGTACACAAACTTGTTAATGAAGACGCGTTCCTGGTCTTCCAGCGTCGGCATCATGCTGGTTCCCTCGACCTTGACGGGCTGGTAGAGGAAAATGATGAAAAACGCGGACACGGCCAGGGAAATGATGATGTCCCTCAACCAGCGGCCGAGAACGGGTCGAACGCGACGACCGCCGCCAATATTTCCATCCAGATGGCTGGGTTGAGCCGTGGCGCGCGACAATGCGGGAAGGTCGGAGCTAGCAGGTTTCTCGTCGGGCATGAAAGTAGATACAGGGTTTAGACGTGCCTTTCCTATTATAGTGAGTCGCCAGTCCCGTCCCAACGAACAGCATGACCGCAGCCCAACACCGGCTCGCTTGGGAGTGAGAGCTGTTCTCGGCTAGAATAAGCGCCGAGGTTGCGTTCATGAAGAAGTCCATGATCATTCCCCTGATCGGTCTGCTGGCTGTTATTGCATTTGCCCAGGGGGACAAGGTTCCCGCCTACAATACCCGGCCGCCGAAGCCAGGCGAATTGCTGCCTATCTTGCCGGCAGACCAGCGGGTGGGCGAGTTATTCAAGTACCCGTACCAGGTTCACGCCTATGAGCTGGCCGCCAAGATTCCTGGCGTAATCAATCAGCTCCCCTGTTACTGCTACTGTGAGCGCATTGGACACAAGAGCCTGCATACCTGTTTTGAGTCCGAGCACGGCGCGCATTGCGGCATCTGCATGAAGGAAGCGTATTACGCCTACCAGCAGACCAAGCTCAAGAAGACCCCCGCCCAAATTCGCGACGAAATTATTAAGGGAGACTGGAAGTCAATTGACCTTGAGGCCGCGGTGAACATGAATTAGCGGGGAATGAACCCACTTCTGCACCGAGTTGACGATGTGGCAGCTTGCGGGTATAACTCAGCACAACACAGACTCGCAACATTTAGGTTTTCCACAGGCCTTGCGGGTTGCCTGCCGTTTACGACTCAAAGGATGCAATTGGATGAAGAAAAAAGAGGCAGAAAACGTTCAGGGAACTACTGATAAGTCAAAGAAAAAAAGTGACTTAGTATCGTCTCCCCCGGGATCTGCCAGTCGTGTGCGACCGGGTACCCCGCTGAAAATCGCCGACGACCCACGTTTTTCACAGGCTGTGCAAAACTACGAGTCTGGCCTGAAGGCAATGCAGTCCCATAAATACGATAAGGCCAAGGCCTGCTTCGAAAAAGTGGTAGGCGGACCAAGCCCGGAACTGTGTGACCGGGCGGCGGTGCATCTGAATTCCTGCAACCAGCAGTTGAATCGCGACGCGACCAATTTCAAGACTCCGGAAGAACAGTTTGACTACGCTGTCTCGCTTCTGAACATGGGGGACTATGTCAGCGCCCGCGAGATATTCGAGCGCCTCACCCAGAAGTATCCCAGTCTGGACTTTGTCTGGTACGGAGCGGCCGCGCTCAATTGCCTGATGGGCCACTTTCCGGACGCCATCGCGGGACTGAATGAAGCGATTCGCCTGAATCCGGCAAACCGATTTCAAGCCAGGAACGATTCCGACTTTAAGAGCCTGGCGGATGATCCTCGGTTTACCGAACTGCTGTATCCTGATACCAGTGCTGAGGTGTCATCCACTCCTCCCAAGTGGCACTTCTAGCGGCATCACAGTCTAGTCATGCAGAGCTGCACCGACTCAACGGAATTGCGTCCGATGAAGGTAGTTGCCATGGGAGGTGGAACCGGCCTCTCGACGCTTCTGCACGGCCTTAAGCAGCACGTCATTCTCGCCGGCGAGGACCCGTTCGACCGCGTGCTTCCCTTCATTTCGGAACTATCGGCCATTGTCACGGTGAGTGATGACGGCGGTTCCAGTGGACGTCTGCGCAAGGAATTGAATGTCCCGCCGCCGGGCGACATTCGCAATTGCATTGTTGCCCTGTCGGAAAAGGAAGCCCTGCTCTCGCGGTTGTTCCAGTACCGGTTTAAAGCGGGCGAAGGACTGGAAGGTCACAGCTTCGGCAATCTGTTTCTCTCCGCAATGACGGACATCACGGGGGACTTCAGCGAAGCGGTGAAGCATGCCGCGAGCATCCTGGCGACGCGCGGTTCGATCTTTCCCGCAACCACCAGCAACTCGCAGCTCTATGCCATCATGGACGACGGCTCAGTGGTGCGTGGGGAGACAAACATTACAGCGAGCAATCGCCGCATCACCGAATTGCGCATGGCGCCGGTGAATGCGCGGCCGGCCCCGGCGGCACTACAGGCGATCGAGACTGCCGACCTGATCACGATTGGTCCGGGATCGCTTTTTACCAGCCTGGTGCCGAACCTGCTGGTGCGCGACCTTTCCAAGGCGATCAAGAATTCCCGCGCTATCAAGGTGTACGTTTGCAACCTGATGACACAGGCCAATGAGAGCCTGAACCTTACGGCCTCGCAGCACATACTTGCCCTCTATGAGCACGCGCGGCATGAATTCTTCGATTACGCGCTGGTCAATCAGACCGCGGCGTCTGCGGCGATGGTCAAGAAGTATGCCGAGAAACAGCAGTCGCAGATTGTGGCGGATGCGGACCGTATCGAGGGGCTGGGGGTAAGGCCAGTCCTGGGGGACTATCTGGTGGAAGAGATGGACCCAGTGGAAGGACTGATCGCCCGGCACGAAACGCACCACGTGGCCCATGACCTGTTGCGATTGCTGCTCGAGGGTCGCGAAGCACCAGTTGCGGCCGCGCGGCGCGAATCGTAACGCCTCTTGATACCCTGTAAGGTCATGACAAGCGCGAAATCCGAATCCGCACCTCCAACAAACCACCGCAATTTCGAATTCGCCATAGCGATTCTGGCCGCCGGAAAAGGCACGCGGCTGAAGTCGCGGCATCCCAAGGTGCTGCACGCGATCGCCGGTAAGCCGTTGCTGGCTCACGTGGTGGCCGCAGCCAGCAAGATCGTTCCACCGGAAAACATCTTCGCCATCATTGGACACGAGGCCGAATTGGTGCAGGAAGCACTGCGGTCCACGGGCATTCAGTTCGTGCTGCAACTCGAGCAGCGCGGAACCGGACACGCGCTCATGGTGGCCCGAGAGGCCCTACGAAACTTCGCGCACGTGCTGGTGCTATACGGAGACGTGCCGATGATTCGTCCTGAGACGATCGCGCGGGTGCGCGACTTTCACATTGCCAACCAGGCGGCGATGACAATCCTTACGGCTGAACCATCCGATCCGACCGGATATGGCCGCGTCTTCCGTAAGCTCAAGAACGGCGAACCTACGGATGAAGTCGATCGCATCGTCGAGCAGAAATCCCTGCGGAACGACGAGGGAGCGCAGCGCGAAATTAACTCCGGCATCTATGCCTTTGCCGCCGGACCGCTGTACTCGCACATCGATAAGCTGACCACCGATAACTCCGCCGGAGAGTTTTACCTTACCGACATGGCTGCTGTGCTGGACACGGCGGGCAACAAAGTACTCGCGCTGCGCGCGGAAGATTCCAGCGAAGTGTTGGGGGCCAATACACGCGTCGAGTTGGCAGAACTCGACGCGAAGTTGCGAGCGAAAAAGGCACGTGAACTGATGGAAGCCGGGACAACTATTTTCCGGCCGGAAACCTGCGACATCGATCAGGACGTCGAGATCGGCACAGACACAGTAATTGAGCCTTTCGTTCAGATCGTTGGCCGGACGAAGATTGGCTCGGATTGCCGCATCCGCTCGTATTCGGTAATTACCAATTGCGAGATCGGGGACCAGGTACTGGTACGTCCGGGCTGCATCATGGAGGAGTCTATCGTGCGTTCGGGCGCTCAAATCGGCCCGTATTCGCACCTGCGTCCGGGCAGCGATGTGGGAGAGGGAGCGCATGTGGGAAATTTCGTCGAGACAAAGAAGGCCAGGATTGGCCAGGGTTCGAAAGCCAATCATCTTTCTTATCTCGGTGACGCCGTAATCGGCGAGGGCGTAAACATTGGCGCCGGCACCATCACCTGCAACTACGATGGAGTAAACAAACACGAAACGGTGATCGAAGACGGAGTGTTTGTGGGAAGCGACTCGACGCTGGTGGCTCCGATAAAGATCGGCAAGGGAGCGTACATCGGGGCGGGATCATGCATTACCGAAGATGTTCCCGGCGATGCTTTGGCACTGGGTCGAGGCCGCCAGGTTACGAAGCCGAATTGGGCAAAGGAAAAACGCGAACAGTTGAGGAAGAACAAGAAGTAATCCAGTTCACTCAAGCCGGCTTGGCGTCACGTTGCTCGAGGTCATCTCCTAAATGGGGCGAGAGAGCAAAATCGAGACCCCTCAGGGGCTAAAGCCCAATGTTTCCCATGCCTTTGCGGCACGGCTGAAGCCGTGCCCTTTCAAAGCCTATTTATGAGATGGCTTCTAGCAGCCAAGTTCAGGCCGTGCGCGTTTCACGTCCCACAAGTCTAGCGCGCCAGGTTCACTTTACTTCCTGAAAGTACAGAGGAACGCCTCCCTGAGGCTGCTGAAAAGTCCGTCGTGAGTGTCCCGTGCGGACTAAAGTGTGTGCGTGAGAACATCTGTCGTCCCTCCGGTGTGTGTGTCATAGATGGCACTTGTTCTGCACAGGATAAATGGGCGACAAGAAGGCATGTCGCGATTTTTTGATTACGCACCGGATCAGGGTTTTTTGTTGCCGCCCAAGGTAAGAGATGTGCTGGGAGAAGGGCATCTGTGTTTCCATGTGCATCGGGTGGTGGAGGCGTTCGATGTGCAGGGCTTGGAGGAGGCCTACAGCAGCGAAGGACGGCTGGCCTATCCGCCGCGGATGATGCTGAAGGTGTGGCTGTATGCCTACTGTCTGGGCGTGCAATCAACGCGGCGGCTGGAGCGGCGGGTGCAGGAAGACCTGGCATTTCGCTATCTGGCGGGCGGGTTGCGGCCGGGCCACAAGACCTTGAGCGAGTTTCTGCGGCGGCACGGACGGGCGATCAACGACTTGTTTACGCAGACGATTGAGATGGCACGGCGGGCGGGAGTGGCACGGTTGGGACATGTGGCGATCGACTCGACGCGGGTGCAGGCCAACGCGGCGCGACGTCGAGTGGTAGATGAGGAGCAGGAGGCGCGGGAGCAGCGGGCGCGGGATCGGCGGCAGGTGCGACGGTTTCAGCAGCGGGCACTGGTACCGGATCCGGACGAAGGTGCGGGAACGGAGTTGGCGGTGGCGCAGCCGGAGGTGCTGGAACAACAGTTGGCGGAAACCCACCAGGGGTTGAAGAAGTTGCCCAAGGCGAGAGCGCGGCAGGTGTCGAAGACCGATCCGGACAGTGGTTTTCTGCGCACCCGCGACGGCTGGGTGCTGGGGTACACGGCTGATGTTGCGGTCAGCGACGATCATTTCATTGTGGGCGCACGGGTGACGCAGAACGCCACCGACAACGCCTCGCTGTTGCCGATGCTGGACGAGGTCGAGAAGCGATGTCGGCAACGTCCCGAGAAGGTGACGGCGGATGCGGGATTTTTTAGTGGAGCGGCTTTGCGGGAGTGTAGTCGGCGCGGCATCGATTTGTATGTGCCGGACAACAACCTGCGCCATGAGATGACGAGCGGAAAACCTGCCGGAGGAATCGGACGCAGGGCGATTGGCGATCCCGAACACCTGCGGATGCGGGAGAAGTTGCGCAGCGCAGCGGGCCGGAAAATGTATCAACGCAGGCAAGCGGTAGTGGAACCGGTGATTGGGATACTGAAAGTACAACGGGGAATGCGGCGATTCGGGAGACGTGGATTGCAGGCGGTGAACACGGAATGGATCATGGCCGCTATCGCCCACAACATCGCTCGCCTGCATCAGCGGTAAGTACATCGATCGCGGACACGTGCCACGATCAAAAACTTGAACCTAAGAACATGTGTCACACCGGTGCCGCGCCAGCTATGACACAGACACCTCCGGGACTCGGGATGATTTCCCACTCTCCCCAGCGCTGAAGCGCTGGGCTAAGACATTTCGCCCCTCCGGGGCTGATTCGTGGGCGAATGTTGCATTGGTGTCCCACTGCAATTTTGAAAATCGGGTTGTCACGCACACACTAAAGTCCGCGCGGGAGGTCAAAAACAAACGCCTTACCGGCACGACTGAAAGTCGCGCCCTGATACGAGGGCGTCGGAAGGGAGTTTTTCGCATCCTGTGAAGTCGTGCCCCTTCAAAACCCATTTATGAGATGCTTCCAGTACCAAGTTCACTTCAGTTCCTGAAATGCAAAGGGAGGCCCGGAGGCCTCCCTGTTCTGTTTGGAGCGAAACCGACCTCCTTGCGCTTATTCGGCGGGCGCAGAGGGGTGCAGGGTGATCGACGAAGTCATCTTAAAACTGGCCGCCGATTCCGCCGGAATAGTGAGTTCCTTGTTGCCGGTGAAGGCTGCGCCGGCAGTGCCCGCGCCTGCGCCAATGAGTCCGCCGATAAGAGCGCCCTTGCCGCCGCCAGCAAGGCCGCCGATCAAAGCGCCTCCGCCAGCACCACCACCAACCATGACGGCGGTGCGCTTGCCCTTGCCCTTTTGAGTCACGACGTATTCATCGGTGCTCACGTTGTGCGGCACACCCTTGATATTGATGGAGGTGAGCCGGACAGCAAGAATGGCTTCGCCTTTGAATTTGCCAGCAGACTTGGCTTCGCTAACCGTTCCCGTAACTCCCGAGCCCGCGGGAACAACGACCTTACCATTGACCGCGATTCCATTGGCCAACGTACCGGTAAAGGTCTGGCCGGTCTGCGCCGTCTTGGACGAAAGCGTGTCGCCCATCCGGACCGTGATGGTCTTTCCTGCCGAAATGACAATTGGCGGCGGCGGGGGGGGTGGAGGAGGAGCCTCTTCCGCTACTGAATTTGAAGGCGGCGCAGCCGCGGGCTCTGCCGCTGGAGACGTTGCGGGCGCCGCCGCAGGAGCGGCTGCCTGGTCAGCAGGTGCAGCGGGTGTGGGCTGAGCGGACGGAGTCGACTGGGCAGACTGATCGGTCGTTGCCGGAGCCGTCTGCGCCGGCTGCTCTTTCTTACTGCACGCGGCAAGGGACAATGCCATGATTGTGCCCAGCAGGACTGCTACAACTCGAGAACGCATAAAGCTCTCCTTGGTTGAAGTAAGCCAGACGGAGGGGGTCCGGTTATTGCGGGTGGTGCGGCACCATCAGGATGTGCGTTCCCGCAAGCAATAGATTAGCAGGCGCTCACGCTCGAAGCAAAAAAGGACCGTCGTTCAGTGCGCCCCTTCTGACGGCGCGACCGCACCCGGCCTGGCTTCATGCCTGAGGGCAAAGAAACCCGCCAACCCAGCGATCAGCGAGGCGCCGAGAACGGCTGTTTTGGCTTCCATCAAATGAATCGGATCCCTGAAGGCCAGCGAGCTGATGAAGATGGAGACCGTGAATCCGATGCCCGCCAAAGTCCCGACGGCGCCCATTTGCAGCCAGGTAACGCCGTTGGGAAGGCGCGCCAGTCCCAGCTTCACCGCCAGCCGGCTGAATCCGACAATCCCGATCGGCTTTCCGATGACCAGACCCAATACCACGCCCCATGCAATCCGGCTGGTCAGCAGTTCCCTGAAGGCGCCTCCGGAGAAAGTTACACCAGCGTTCGACAAGGCGAATAACGGCAAAACGACAAATGATACCCAATCGTTGAGTTTGCGGGTCATGCGCTCAGAGTCGGCTTCCGTGGCGTTCACCAGTTGCTCAAAGCTGCCGAGCAAACGATTAGCTGCCGCCATGTCCCCTTGGGCCCGGGCCGCGCGAAAGCTACGGATCATGTCGGCACCGATCTCTTCGAATTGGCGAAGTGAAAGGCGGGGAGTCGTAGGAACCATGAACCCAAGAATTACGCCGGCTATGGTGGCATGAACTCCAGACTGCAGGATGGTGACCCAGAAGGCCAGACCCAGCACCACAAACACGATGGTGCGGGAGACGCCGATCCGGCGCAGGCCAAGCATGATCAGCAAGATCACGATTCCGGCGAACAGTGCCTGCACGCGCAGGGTGTCGGTGTAGAAGAACGCGATGACGATGATGGCGCCGATATCGTCGGCAATTGCCAGGGTAAGCAGAAACACTTTCAGCTCGGACGGAATGCCTTTCACCATGCCGAGCACACCCAGGGAGAAAGCGATGTCGGTCGCCATGGGAACACCCCATCCGTGCTGGCCGGGGCCGCCGAAATTAAGGGCCACAAATAAGAGGGCGGGCAGGATCATTCCGCCCAAGGCGCCAACGATAGGAAGGGCGGCTTTGCGGATGTCGGACAATTCACCATGAACGATCTCGTGCTTGATTTCCATTCCGACGAGGAAGAAGAAGATCGCCATCAAGGCGTCGTTAATCCAGGCGTGCACGGGAAGCTCAATTTTGGAGAGTGTGAGCTCCATCTCCCAGATATGGTGGTAGGAGTCGTGCCATGGCGAGTTTGCCCAAACCAGCGCGGCGACCGCGGCCGCCAACAGCAAAATGCTGCTGATGCCCTGAATGTGAATGAATTCCTGTATAGGCAGGACCAGCGCGCGCGTAATTAGCGATTCGCGCAGTTGCATTTCCAGGGCCCCATAGGTGCGGGCGGGAATTCCCATCTTGTCACTCATCGCTCGCGGCTCTCTCCAGTCTTGGTTCTAACATTCAACCCGCAAACGGGACCCAGGTCAACGGCCTGCGCAGGAGTGAGCACCGAAGAACGATTTCGGATATGCTGTTGCTCCGATGTACTTGATTGTCCGCAACGTTCTGCTGGTGTACGCCGCGCTGATGCCCATCGTGAATCCGTTGGGAATGGCCCCGATCTTTGCCGACATGGTGGAGAGCTACGACGTGGGCATTCGCCGCACGGTTGCCATGCGGGTCGCAGTGAACGGATTCGTTCTGCTGATGGCGTCGCTGTTTATCGGGACGTACGTTCTGGATTTCTTTGGGGTCAGCCTGGGAGCGGTGCAGTTGGGCGGAGGGTTGATCGTGATGATATCGGGGTGGCGCATCCTCAACCAGCAGAGCAACCTCTCGGAGCGACAAGTATCACCACCGCCCAGCAGCGACGCCATTCTTTCGAAGGCGTTCTATCCGTTGACCATGCCGCTCACGGTAGGCCCCGGCTCGATCGCGGTAGCGTTGACGCTGGGTAGCAATGCCCGGGAAGAGAGTCACATGCAACTGATCCAGAGCGCGCTGATTTCAACCATTGGGCTGGCGCTGGTCGGCATCACTATTTACCTGTGTTACCGATTCTCCGATGGTCTGGAGCGGCTGCTGGGCCAGAACGGAACCAGCATTGTCGTGCGATTGTCGGCGTTCATTCTGGTGTGCATCGGGATCCAGATTATGTTCAACGGAGCCGACGAGTTCTACACTGAGATGGTGAAGAACGCGCGGGTTGCTTTGGGGGCACATTGAAAGATATGTTGCGGGATGTGGCGCGAGCGGATTAGGTGTTTCCTTACTTGTGACAGTCGGCGCACTTCACCGGCGCAGCTTTTCCCCGCGCGTTCTCCGTCTTATGGCAAGTGATACAGAGTCCGGCGGTGGCTCTGGGATTGTGGAATGCCGCCTGAAGACTAGTGCTCACGGGAGGAGTGGGCGGCTGGGTGTGGCATTCGGAGCAGACCTGTTGCGCCGATTTCAGAGGCTTCTCGGGCTTGGAGGCGTGATGGCAGACTTCACACCTGCCCGCGACCCGGATGTGCGCGGAATGGGGAAATCTGACCGCGCCCATGGTCGCACCGCGCAGAACAACCGGGGCCGAAGGCGCTTCCTGCGACAAGGCGCTGCCGCAAAGAACAGGCAGCATGGAAAGGGCGACTAGTGTCGCGATGGTCCGTGTGTATTCCACAAACGCTCCTTTGAAATCGGAGGCCAGGGCGTGCACGCCAATGAGCCCAAGCGGGTGTCGACCGGATTCTAGCTGCTGGGCAGCCACTGTTCTGTGACGCAGCATGCAGTGGTGTGTGACGCCCATCGGTCGCCCTTCACAGACTTCGAATCGTCACGAGTGCTTTCGCATCCAAAGTGTTTTCGCGGCAACAGGATTGAAGATCGCCTTGGGCGGAAAGCGGGTGCTGGTTATGTGGAAATGGCTGTTGTGGATCGGTCTGATGATCGCAGCGTTCGGATTGTTGGGCGTGACCCTGTTGGGCGCTTCGGTTCCGGCAGTCGGCAGCGCCGCGCCGGATTTTACCCTCAACTCACAGGACGGCAATCCCATCACGCTTTCACAGTTCCGCGGTAAGTGGGTGGTGCTGTACTTTTATCCGCGTGACATGACCAGCGGATGCACGCTTGAGGCACACAACTTCCAGCGAGACCAGGAGAAGTTTCAGGCGACGAACGCTGTGGTTCTCGGGGTGAGTGTGGACGACACCAAGTCGCACCAGCAGTTCTGCACCAAGGAAGGACTGACTTTCAAGCTGCTGTCGGATACGAACCACAAGGTCTCGGAAGAGTACGGCTCGCTCACCAACATGGGTGTGGTCAAGTTCGCCAAGCGCCACACCTTCATCATCGATCCGCAGGGAAAGATTGTGAAGGAATATACGGACGTGGATTCCGACATCAACCAGCACAGCCAGCAGGTGCTCGCCGAACTGGCGCAACTGCAGAAATAGCTGCGGCTCTGTGTCTCGGCTCGAACGGCTGCGGAAAAGGTTGATTTTTGAGATTCGGGATTACCGCAGGGGCTAAAGCCCCCGGGATCTTATGGCAGCCGCTAGACGCTGGCCTGAAGGCCGGCTCTACCGATCCAGGGCTGAAGCCCCGTCACATCACTTGCTCTTTTCACCACGCTGAAGCGTGGTGCTTCCACCCTTCAATACGCGCTTCGAAAGAGAGTTCGTAACAAGCCTAAAGCCCGGCTCGACGGTCTCGCCGGCTCAGGCTGCCACCTCGAACTGCGGCAGCACGTGCAGTTTTCCGCTGAGTGATGGATCGGACGCGACCGCCTTGGCGATGTAGTCGTGCGCGCTGGCCTGGCTGGTAAAGGCCACGGGATGCGCCGCCTGGTTCGACGACTGAAAGGCGACCGTGAAGGTTTCAGCGCTGACCTGGACCGCATCGGGATAAGGATGGGTCTGGACGCGGTAGGCCGCTGACAGTTTGGATTGAGCCGCGCTGTTGGCACGCAGAAAGTTCCCAAAGAAGACGCGCGGGTGCGGGAAGAACTTGTTGCGGGCAGGTTCGGATTCGGCGTCAATCACAGTAAGGTCGTAGCGGACCGGACGAGTGATTGCAGTGGCCGAGGCCAGGGTCGCGGCGCCCGCCAGTTCGATGCCGCTATCCAGAGGCACATAAGCAGGCTGCGAAAGCTTGGTGGCATCGTCGAAGTTCTGGAACTGAGAGGGGGCAAATGATTCCTGCAGGTTGCGCGTCTTGACCAGGGTGGCGCCCTCGACAGCAAGTGAGAACTCGTTGGCATCGCTGGGCGCCTGGCTGCCCACTTTGTCGAGCTTGAGATCGAGCGGCACGGAGCGCTGGCTGATCTGCAACAGGCCAGCCGGATGCAGCACCATACCTGCTTCCGCAGGATCGAGTTGGCGAAGCGTAACCAGCAGCTTCAGATTGGACGGCAGCGCGGTCTTCCAGTTCGATGCCTTTTGCGCTTCGGCGAAAAGAATAGGCATCACCGCCACCGGAGGAAGGGTGGTGTTGGGATTGTCGCCCCAGGTGAAGTCAATGCCGATGTGGATGGAGAAGAAGAAAAATGACAACGAGGCGGTGCCGTGAACATGCCACGGCGCGGGGCCATCGAGGGTGACGTCGATGCCGACGCCATAGACGCCGAGGCCGAAGACCTTCACCGAGAATTGGCTGGAGATTTCAGCCGTGAAATGGAATGGGGAAAACTGGATCAGCGCATCGAAACCGGCGCTGCCCGAAACTGAGCAGGCAGAGAAGCCGAAGAAGTAGTCGGAATGCGTCCCGAACTGAACGGTATTCGTGGTCACTGCAAAGTAGCCGTCGGCGTGGATACGCGCATACGACTCGTTGATCAGATCCAGTGAGATGCGTTGTGGCGAGGGGAACGGCAACGGTGGGGGGTTGAACTGAGGGTGAAAGCCGCCCACCGATAAAACGAAATTGGCGTCGTCGCCATAGGCAAACAACACGCCCATCTGGCCAGTCAGGGTGATGAACAATACGTGCGAGTCGAACAGCGAAGCGAAGAAGTAGAAACGCTGCTTGTCGAACTCCAACACGCCGGCGAAGTTCACCTGCAAGACCAGGATTGCCACATCATCGGCAGGCAGGGCCACGCGCAAAACACCCAGAATGGCGGCATCGCCCGGAGGAATCTGAATGATGACCGCGAGCGAAAGGCTGATCAGGGTGGGTTCTCCCCAGCCGATCTTGGCCATGGGGCCGATGAGGAAGACACCCTGTTGCGGCGGGAAGATGGTCTGCAGATCGCTGATAATGCGTGGAGCGTTCGCAATCACGTCCTGCGGAAACATGATGCCCTGGATGGCTCCGGTGCGGACCCCATCCAGCAGGGGCTGGAACAGGATAGTGCGGTTCAGGCCGAGCAGGCCTCCAACCGCCAGCAGAGTGAAACCAAAGCTGAGCTGAATGCCGGCGCCGAAATCGGCTGTCAGGATGATGAGCAGCGAGAAGCCATTGGAACCATCGGGCATCTTGGTGGAGATCAGACCGATTGCTGCCACCGAGAGGAAATCGGCGATTTCCAGTTGCAAGGCCCCGGCGTATTGCCCGCGCTCGGTGTCGATGGAGAGGAAGCCGCCACCTTGAACTACGCCGGCATCAATCGCGAGCCCGACTCCATTCGGTGGCTTGAAGCCGAGTCCGATGTCAAAGGGCCCCACGTTGCCGTCGGCAAACGTGGTGTCTACGCTCAGGCCGATTCCCTGCACCACGAATTGCAACGGACCCAGCTTCCCGCCGATATCAGCGCCGAGTTCCAGAATCATATCGGGTGGCCGGGATGAAGGAACGGCAAGCCGGACCGTCACTTGACTGATGGAAATTGGTCCGAGGGTGAGATGAGTCGGGATTTGCACCTCAAACGCCGAGCTCCCCTTGAAGCTCACACCGAAGCGGCTGGACCACTGCACCCCCAGCGACATGTCGATGCGGGTTTCACCATCGCCGACAACGGTGCGGATGAACGAGTCGCCCTCGCCAGCCTTTAGAACCAGCGTGAGGCCGGTCACTTGCGAACCCAGCACCAGCTCAAACGCGCCGTCCGACAAGGTCGCGGCAAGGTCGATCGACGCGCCCTGCAATTCCAGGCGCGTTGCATCGCCACTGCCGAGGAGAATCGCCGGCGAGGCAGGCTTGAAATCCATGCCGATCCCGACGCCAGCTTGTGGCGGAGACGTACCCGGAGAGAACGGGTACTTGATGTCGATTCCGTCAGGCCGAATCAGAATGCCGAAGAGCGAAGCCGCGTTGGTGCCTGCAGCCAAGCGCAAGTTGACCGCATCGGTGAGGGGCAGGGTAAGAGGAAACTCGGAGGGGATCTGGGGCTCGAGGACGAGGCCGGGGAGCTTGCCTCCGGCAGCCGGAAGGTCGCGAACGGCGAACGCCGCCTCGAGCTGTTGGCTTGCGATGGTCACGAAGTAAAAAGGAACGACCAGGGACTTGGCGACGGTGGGGTCGGGCTCGTTGATCAGGCCGGCATATTCCACGGCCAAGTCCTCGTCGGGTACCTCGATCTTCACCGGAAGTCCGATGGCAAAAAACAGCTCGGCCAGATGGTCGACGATCCTCTGTATCTTTAGTTCGGCGGTACCCCACCCGTAAACGCGCTTTGGGATTTCGAGCGGCTCGCTGAGGATGCTGGGGATTTCAGACCACTTGAAGCGAACCCGCGTGATCGACGGGCGAGTAGCGGTGGCATCCAGGTGCTCCAACTGGATGACGTTCAGCATTTGCAGCAGGCTGTAAACCTTGGGCAACTCGAGGGCGATGTAGTCGGTGAGAAGGAGCTCAAACAGCGCCTCGCCAATCTCCGCCAAAAAGGCTGCGGGGTCGACGCCGGGCGGAGCGGTTGAGATGCCCTGGATGGCCTCGTAGGCATTCTTGGCCGCCTGTAATAGTGCGGCGATGTCGTCGGCGGATGGATTGGCGCCGAGCGCCTCGAACTTGGTGACGGCGGTATCGACGGCAGCGATCAACGCGGAATATTCCGGCGGAAGGTCCGTCACCTTCCATCCCAGGCGGTACATGAACTGCTTGAAGTGCGGCAGATCGCTCAGCCCGTCGCGGAGAGGGCGCAACGCCAGCGTCAGGTGCTGACCAATGAGTTCAAGCGTGCCGGGCGAATCACTCATAAGTTACCGTAGCGGATAGATGACGTCATAAAACGCGTCGATATCCGGATGAAGCGCGGGGTTGATCATGTCCACCATGATGTAGCGGCACACCGCACAGAACTCGGCGTGCGCCTCATGGTCCTGCCGCATCATGCATTGGCCGGTGGGGTGGAAGATGCCGCAAGAGGACAGAGCGCCTCCCGCGTAGAGTCCTACGATCCTGGTCATGTCGGCAAGGCTCGCGGGAATGTTCGCCACCGGCGTGCGGCCTTCGGTGTTGTCAAGAATTGGCGTCTGGGTATCGTTCTGGTCGAGTGACACACGGTATTACGGTAAGCGGCTTCCGGTTGGTCGTGATCGCGTCCTTGACGTTTTTCGCCACCATCTCGGCGTAGGGATAGGCGAGCGGACAAGACCGATGCGGGCGCCGGCTTCGGGATATAGATCAGGCTGCCGGAGGGGTACCTCTGTGCGGAGATAGCAGTGGTCGTCGAACGCACAAGGATGGCGTCGCTTTCTGGCGGGTCGGTGATGATCAGGGTGCCGGATATTTCCGTTGGATCGAATTTTCGCAGAGGCTGCCCCCAGGTGCGCGGGCGCAAGAATCAGCTGTCGCCTGCTTAAAGCGAAACGAGACGTCCGGAATTACCGGGATGCGAAAGGTGTCGAGTCCGGTAGCAGTGATGTTGCCATTCGACGACGGCCGCCGCCAGTGATGCGGTGCCAAATCCAACTGATCTGGTCGCCGCTCGATGATGCGGTTCGCGGGATTGTTGGGATCCGGGATCTGGGTGTCCGCTTCAGGGATTCCAAGTTGGCGTCCGAGGCGTCGGCGTGAGGGTTGGGAAATGTCCTGTCGAAATCCGCATACTCGTCGCCCAGACCAAACGAATGGCCGAGTTCATGGGCGACGGTTCGGGAGCGGTCAGCCTCTACATCGGTTGGAATGGTGGTGAAATCGAAAGTAAATGCATTCTTTCCGGCAACCGGCTTCACCGGGATATAGACATTGCCAGCCAAGGGTACTGACGGCGATAAAGCCGGTGCCGTTAAGGGCGCGCCCACCGGGAAGAGGGGAAATCAGGACGACCAGGTCAGTGTTGTCGAAGCGAAAAGTTTTTTCCGCCCACAAGACTCCGATCGGCCTCCCGTCGGCCAGTATCACGCCGTCACTTCCCAGCGTCCTATAAAACGCAGCGAGCCCGGCGGTGCCTGCTCGGTCTCCGTGAATGTCGAGTTGGATTGTGTCCTCCTGGTTGGCGGCAGGGGGTTCGCCGTATCCCATTCCGGGAAAGCTGTCGTGTTCTTCAATGAAGGTGCGTTTGGCAAGCGTCTTCCAGCGCCTAGCCAAGTTGTCGCTGACATTCGGAGCCGGGTCAACTTGCAAGAGTTGGGCCCATTCGGCCTTTAGCACGGCGGGGGTTCGCGCGTCGGCGGCGTCACTCGGAACCGGGAGGCCAACCTGGTAAAGAAGGTGCTCGAGCTTCCACTGGCCGGCAGCGGGAGGCTTCTCCACCGCAGGAATCGGTCTGGCATAAGGGTTGATGCCTGAGAGGTACATCTCGCTGCGGTACGAGATGCCGAGTTGGTCGGCGGCGGCGAATGCCCTCCAGAAGTTTATCGACCCCGAAAGCAGATTGTACGGGGCGCATCAGTTGGTTGTTCTTGAGGTGGTGGACGAAGGTGTCAACGATCTGGTTGAACGAGGGCTCGTCTTCAGCGCGGAACCCATCGCCCAGGAAAAGGACGTTTGGGGAATTCTCGGCATCGCCGGTGGCGGGCAGAGCGCCTCCGGCAACGATGCTAAGCCGTGGGGGAGATGGCTCGTCGCTCCAGCGCCGGCCGATGCGAAGCGTGGGACCTACTGGAGTCGAGGCGCCACCGAGTTCCGCGGGTAGGGTGGCGCTGATGAAGACGTTGTCGCCGACGCTGTCGCCCGTGAGGAGCAGTAACTTCCCTTGGTTGTCCAAGCGACCAGCTGGCGCCCAGGTGACACCGTGGTTGTCGGTGAGGTCGCCTACGATTCCGTCGTCGAACTGCGCACGAACCGAAAAGCGGTAACTGGAAGTCTCTGGGAGCGCGCCCACCGGGCGTACGGTAAGCAGATCTGGTGTGAGCCAAACCTGGGTCACAGAGGCATGTATTTGTACGCGAATGGTTTCGTGAAACGCCCTATGGTCGCCGTTGTTCGTGGCAGTAACTTCGATGATGAAATTGGTCTTTACATTGATCGGTATGGCAGCATCGACCGAGACGGAACCGATCCCGGTGAGGACCGAAATACCATTCCTCTCACCGACGAATTGAATGCCTTGCTGGGTTCCCTTGAAGATCGGGGTGAATGTGAGAGTAACGTCGCCAACTTGGATAAGGTAGTCATCCGCGAAGAAGGTCGTGCCATCATCCCGGACAAATGTAAGGCTTTCGTGGGTCAGGTCGCGAGTACTCCCGCCGCGCAACACGTGGATGTCGCGACCGGTGTTACCGGACCAGAAGATACTAGTGATGGGCATGAAGCCCTCGGACGGCCCCTGCGGCAGCGGGCCGATGTCCCCCCGGCCAGTAGGTGGGGTACAAATTTAGCATTGTTGCTGGACGGTCGCAAGCCACTTGAGAGCATTTCCGGCGCGGCGAGCAGTTGGGGAGATGGAACCCTAAGTCATTGATCCCTATGGAGCTAGTAGTTGCGATGCGAGGCGGTATCGGGTCGTGGGGAGTATCGAAGTGAAAAGTGGGATTCCAGTTCACAACTTGTTGCAATTTGTTGCTTCGGCGTGACACAGCTACGAATCTATTGCCTTATCCTCAAGCTCGATGGGCCCCGAATACCTTTCTAAGAAGTTACGCATGGCGAAGCTGCAAATGCGACGACTATCGGAGCGATCACGCATGCTGGTGCTGATGCTGGCGGTGATGTTGCCGGCCGCAGCGTTGATTCTGGCCAGTGTGTACCACCTTAGATCCATCCAACGCGAGAAGGCGGTCGAGGCGGTGATTCAGCGTGACTATCAGCAGGTGCTGGCAATCGCCGAGAAACGAATCGCCGAACGTGCTTACGAAGTCACGCAATCAGCCAAAGCGAAATTCCCGGACGTCGAGCACCCTCAAGACCTCAGCGAATTCCTGGAGAGTCATCCTGATATCGCTCACGCTTTTCTCTGGAGAGGTGACGGCGACCTGGCCTTTCAGTCTCAGCCGGGCCGTATGACCGATCCTGAATTTCGCGATGAAAGCAAGAAGCTCGAGGCGAACGTTGGGAATTGGTTTGATGTAGGTTCGAAGGAATATACGCTCAAGCTGAAGAAGTTCGCGGCAATGGAAGGCCGCGATGTATACATCACATCCAATTGGATACCCAAAGGCGATAAGTGGCAGTATCAGTCGCTGGTGTTGTTTGTGCCACGAGGTTCGACGCCCGAACATCCCGCTCTGGCGGGATTTGCCTACGATTCGGACTACCTGGCAAATAAATTCTTTCCGCAGGCACTTAACACGGTGCTGCCGAACCAGGACCCCAATGACACTTCAAGTCCGCAAACGGCGATCATGGTCCGCACCGCCAAGGAGGAGAGTCCGCTGGCGTCCTCGATGTGCTGGGATGGCGGAGTACCGGAAGTGGAGCGGAGCTTTGAGAGCGTATTTCCCGGACTGATCCTGGGGATCAAGCTTCGGGGAACCACGATCGAGACGATGAGCAACAGGTTTCTTAGGACCAACTTTCTGATTTTGGGTGCGCTTTCGCTGCTGATGGCCGGTGGCATGTGGCTCACTTATCGCAACGTGTCGCGGGAACTTGCGCTGGCCAAACTGAAATCGGACTTCGTCTCCAACGTGTCGCACGAACTGAGGACGCCGCTGGCGTTGATCCGCCTTTATGCCGAGACCCTGGAATTGGGGCGGCTAACCACTCCTACGAAGCAGCATGAGTACCACGAGATCATTCGCAAGGAAAGCGAGCGACTGACAGCGTTGATCAACAACATCCTCGATTTCTCGCGCATCGAGGCCGGCAAAAAGGAATACAACTTCCGGGAAACCGACGTTGCCGATTTGGTGCGCAGCACGCTGGAGTCGTACCGATATGAAATCGAACAGAACGGATTCCAGTTTGAGGAGAAGATCGAGAACGGTCTACCGCCGTTGCAAGTGGATCGCGAAGCCATCGCCCGCTCATTACTGAACCTGGTGAACAATGCGGTGAAGTATTCCTCGAGCGATAAGTATCTGGGTGTACATCTGTATCGCCAGAATGGCAGCGTCAATCTCGAAGTTGTCGATCATGGAATTGGCATTCCACCGAACGAACAACCCAAAATCTTCGAGAAGTTCTATCGCGTGGGCGATCCTCTTGTACATAACACCAAGGGAAGCGGACTGGGACTCTCGCTGGTGCGCCACATCGTGCAGGCCCACGGCGGAGAGGTGGCGGTCGAAAGCACGCCGGGCAAAGGCAGCAAGTTCATCATTACTCTTCCCGTAAACGGTACGTCGGTCCAGCAGGTGAAAGGGGTATCAGCATGAAATCGGAGGAGCGGGTTAAGTCGAGCGACACGCAGGCTGCAGCGAAGATTCTGGTTGTGGAAGATGAACCCAACATGGTGGCGGGATTGCGTGACAACTTTGAGTACGAGGGATATCAGGTGATCACGGCGCGCGACGGCGTTGAGGGTCTTCAGCGCGCTCTCGAGGAATCGCCGGACCTGGTTGTGCTCGACGTAATGATGCCGCGAATGAGCGGGTTGGAAGTATGCAAGCAGTTACGCGCCAAGCGCGGCTCCATCCCGATCATCATGCTGACGGCACGTGGCCAGGAGGTCGACAAAGTGGTGGGTCTCGAGCTAGGAGCCGATGACTATGTGACCAAGCCATTTTCGATTCGCGAGCTGCTGGCGCGCGTGAAGGCCGTTCTACGGCGTACGGCTGTCGTCCCCAAGGACCAGGACCGGCACAGCTTCGGCGAGATTCAAGTGGACTTGCGGCGCTGTCGGGTTCTTAAGTCAGGCAAAGCGATCGACGTATCGTCGAAGGAATTCGAGTTGCTGAAATATTTCATCTGTCATTCCGGCGAGACGCTGAGCCGCGACCGCCTACTGGAAGACGTTTGGGGTTACGACAACTATCCGACCACTCGCACCGTGGACACGCATTTAGTGCGCCTGCGCCAGAAGCTGGAGCCTGATCCGGAGCAGCCGCAGTTTTTTCTCACGGTGCATGGGACGGGGTATCGGTTTGTCGGCTGAAAATTGCCGCGCAGAACATACGACACTCGGAAGCAGACGAGAGGGCATGGAACGGGGGAGCTGTATGCCAAGGAGTCGAATCAAACTGCGGGCTGACACCAGCTTTCGGAGCTGGGGCGCATCGAACGCGCCGGCTGTCGCGCCTCTTTCCATGAATGTGCCATTGCGAGAGGAAATGGATGCGCTGGCGCAGGAAAGGCTCGAGCTGCACGCTCAGCTCTTCGAAGCGGCACAGATCCAGCGCAAGCTGAGCGGTCCGCGGTCGTTGCATTGCGGGAGCATGGAGTTTGCCAGCGAGGTTTTTGCGGCGCAATATCTGTCAGGCGATTTCGCTGTCCTTTCGCAAAATGGCTCCCGGGTGCTGGCGACTCTCGGAGATATCGCCGGCAAAGGGCTGGCTGCAGGAATGTGGTTCACCAATCTGGCCGGGCTCCTGCAGTGCTACGGTCATCCCGATTCCGAACCTGCAAACATCGGTTCTGAGATCAATCGACATCTTTGCTACCTGCGACCGACGGCACCCTTCGTGACCGTTTTTCTGGCGCAGATCGACTGCGACGGAGGACGAGTGGTCTACTGCAACGCCGGCCATTTTCCGCCATTGCTGCTGCGCGCCGGCGGACAGATGGAGCTTCTGGAGACCGGCGGCCCATTGCTGGGTGCGGTTGAGAATGCGACTTTCGAATCGGGCCAGGTGGTCCTGGAACCGGGCGACACATTGGTCGCCTACTCAGACGGCGTGTTGGAGTGCCGCAATGCGGCGGGTGAAGAGCTTGGTTCGGCAGGGTTAATGGCGGCTTTACGGCATGCTAGGCAGTCATCCGCCAGGAACACATTGGTGACGCTGCTTGCCGCGGTGCAGGACTTCGCTAACGGCAATCCACCGTCGGACGACGTCAGCCTGACGGTGATTCAGCGCAAGACGGACTGACGCTTAAGCCCGGATGGTGCGGAAACAGGCGCGAGACTTCGGAATGAATCAAGGAACCACTTGCGAGCGGATCGGGATCGATCTCCAGGGCGGGACTGCGATCCCGCATCAATTGGTGCTTGCCGCGCAACGGGGTGACGCAGGTGCATTTCAGGAGTTGATATACGACTACGACGCGATGGTGATGCGGGTTGCCCTCGCTCTTGCGGGAGCGCAGGGCAAAGCACAGGAGATTTATTGCAAGGTATTCAGTGACGCATTCGCTTCTGTGAACCAGTTGGATGCCGGCAGCTCGGTGTTCATCTGGTTGTATCGGATACTAGTGAAGCATTGTGTTGAATATTGCAGGCGCAGTGCGCGCGAAGAAGATTCCGCGACCCCGCTGGCTCGAGCCTTGCGCGCGCTTCCACCCACGCAACGAGTTGTCTTTCAGTTGAAGCAGTTCCACGGCCTGAAGATTCGCACGCTGGCCGAAATCTTCGAGGCCCCTCCCGAATTCATTGTTCAAACCCTGCAAAGTGCGATTGACAGTCTTCGGACCCACTTGAAGACGGCTTCCGGGCATCCCGGCCTGAGCGCTTCGCCGGATGATGAAACTACCATCCGCGTACCCCGCCAGACTTAACGGACTTCGACGAGTCTCGGGAGGCGGCTCCAGAAGCGCGCATTCTGCCCGATCATTCTCTTGAAGTCGCGATATAATCTGCCCGTGGGACGGCTCGTTCTGAGCCGTAGTTTGGAAGCCATTTAGTTCACGCCTTATGGCCTTTCGCTTCGAATCGTTTGAATTAGATGTCGCGGAGCGCCGCCTGTTGCGTTCGGGCGAGCTGATTCCCCTTCGTTCCAAGGTCTTCGACACGCTTTGCATTCTCGTCGAGAATCATGGCCGTCTCGTCCGGAAAGACGAGTTGATGCGGCGCCTCTGGCCGGACAGCGTTGTCGAAGAAAATAATCTCGACCACAACATTTCGAACCTTCGCCGCGCCCTACAGGACGGCATCAATGGCAGGAAATTCATCGAGACGGTGCCGCGCCAGGGATACCGCTTTGTTGCCGAAGTGCAGCAAGCGCCCGTTCGCTCCGCTCCACGAACAGTCGAGGCATTAACGGAGGCCGAACCGCTTGGTGACCAGGAGATTCAGACCTTCACCACCAGCGACGGTGTGCGAATCGCATACACCGTTGGCGGGAGCGGGCCTCCGTTGGTACGTACTATCGATTGGCTGAATCACCTTGACTTTGAATGGAAGAACCCATTTCGCCGGCAGTGGTTCTCGGAAATCATGCGTCATAACGCATTTCTTCGTTACGACCAGCGCGGCAGCGGCCTTTCTGACTGGAATATCGATGATTTCTCCTTCGAGCGCTCCCTGGCCGACTTCGAAGAACTCATCGCCGCCGTGGGCTGGGACAAGTTTGCGCTGGTGGGAAGTTGCCAGGGAGGTGCGATAGCTGCCGCTTATGCGGCCCGCCATCCGGAGCGCGTCACCAAACTTGTCCTCACCGGCGCGTTTGCCCGAGGATGGCCTCCTCCGGGAAGCATGATGACGGAGCAGTTCAATGCCATGCTGACGCTCATCCGCCTGGGTTGGGGCCGCGACAACCCTGCCTTCCGCCAGCTCTGGACCACGCTCTTCCGCCCCGATGCCAGCCCCAAAGAATCCGAGTGGATGAACGAATTCCAGCGCATCACTTCTTCACCCGATAACGCCGCGCTGATGATGGCGGAGTTTCCCAAGATCGACATCACCGACCTCTTACCCAAGGTCGGTTGCCCCACTCTCGTCCTTCACTCGCGCGACGAGGCCGTCGTTCCCGCCAGCGAAGGACGCCTTATCGCCTCGCGAATCCGCGGCGCCCGCTACGTCGAGCTCCCCAGTCGCAGCCACGAGGTCGTCCCCGGTGAGCCTGCCTGGCAAATCTTTGTTGACGAGTTCTCCCGTTTTCTTGGCTGGCCCGACGGGCATGTCGCATTCGAGCCATCCGCAGCAGCAAGCTAGCAGAGCGGCTCGCTCGTCCGCCCGAATGAAATAATCACGCGGCATTGTCAGCCTCACATTTCGGACGAATCATGCGGAATTCTCTAATCGCCCGTTTCAGGATTAGCGACCGGCTGCAATCGTCAGCCTTCTCGCTCTGTTCAAGTCGAACGTACCGCTCAGGTTCCTCACACACGACCTTCCCGAACAGCCTGGCTGCCAGCACCGCCGGGCCGCAGATTCCAGTAATCACATGCAAGCAAGTCGAGGCCACCATTGCCCCTCCGATGATGTAGCCGAGCAGAGGCAATCCCGCCTGGAATCCCCAAGCCGCCAGCGACATCATGGTTGTCGCCACCGCAAAGGCCAAGCGTCGCCGAAAGCCATAACGCGGCAGTTTCCTGCGTACCCGTCAGGTAACGGAGGCCATGGTTATAAAACACATCAAATGGATGCCCGGTCAAAATTGCACCCAGCGCTGTGAACGGCACCAGGGCCCACAATATGGGGGCCGAGGCCAGCACCGTCCCCACTGCCACCCACACCATCATGATGGCGGGGGACAGGCGCAGGGGGTAGTTGATTTGCGCGTAGGTGGCATCGCTTAGGCCACAGAACCCCTGCGCCTGGATCCTTTCGCGAGCGGTTGTCGAGATCTGTGACATGATGATCCTCCTATGCCGCTTTCTCTGCAGCGGGCTGGCGTACCTCAGTGCGCTCTTTTGGCTGGGAGGAGCCGATGGGCACCAGCATCGGAACGCTCTCGCGATAACGGGCGTACTTTTCGCCGAACACCGCAATCAAGTCGCGCTCTTCCCAACGAATCGCAGCCAACATGTAGGCGGTGGTCACAATGGCGAACAACAAGTGGGCGCCCGACATGATCGGCGTGAACCAGAACGACATCATCCATCCGACATAAAGAGGATGCCGCACATACTTGTAGAAAAGCGGTGTGCGGAACGTCAGGTGCGTGTATGGCTTGCCGATGAGATAGAGCCAAACCTGGCGCAACCCAAACAAGTCGAAATGGTTGATGAGGAATGTGGCCATCAGCACCAGGCCGAACCCCAACCCGAACAACTGAAACATGACCAGCCGGCCAGTCGGGTTCTCGATATTCCAAACTGTTCCGCCCAGCGGCTGCCAGAAGGCAAACAGCGCGATCAGCGCCAGGCTGGAAATCAGGACATAGGTACTTCGCTCCGCAGCTTCCGGGATAACCCGCGTCCAGGCCCGCTTGAACCACGGCCGCGCCATCACGCTATGTTGTACGGCGAAGATTCCGAGTAACAGCAGGTCGATGCCCAGTGCATAGAAAAAGGGCATCCGGCTCGGCGAATCCATCGTTTTGGGAACCACGAAGTTCCCCAGAAAGCCGACAGCGTAAAGAAACGTGGCAAAGAAGACGCCATAGCAGGCGACCCCATAGATGAATACAACCACTCTTTTCAGCATTTCTCTCCTCCTCCACGAGCAGCGTTGCCCTCGCGATCTGGAGGGAGATTACGTCGATTGGTCGGGGGAAGTCCTTGAATGGAGCTTGAATATTCCTGAAGAAAAGCTGTATTGGAGTGGCTGGCAGGAGGCTTTGTGGCTGGCGGAATATCTGGCTGGACAGAATTACAGTTGATTCTGCGGGGCGAGCCCAATCGGACCGGAACGACTATTTTTCGGTCGGCGGCAGGCCGATTTTCTCCAGAAGTGCGTTGTAGCCTGAATCTCCGCGGAGGAACCAGTACTGGGGAAGCGCCCGGACCCAAGGCAATCGTGGATCTTGATCCAGATAGGCCTGGTTGAGATACCGCAAGGCCTGGTCGCGATTTCCGGCGAATGCGTACGCGGACGCCAAACTAAGTGCCCGTTGGTTCTGGTTTGGGTCGTGCAGTACCTGCTGCAGCGACAATTGCCGGTATCCGGCTTCCCCACCCTTCTCAAAGGCGCGGCGTATCGCTTCCTTCTCCACTTCGGAGCGGGTTGAGCTCTCCACCAGAGACAGCATCTCCGGTACCTTGTGCTCGTAGAAGTACACCGTCTCCAGGGCACGGTAGCCGCGCTCGTAGCTGGGGTCAATTTCCAAGGCCGTTCGCAGGTATTGCTCGCCCGAGTGCAAGTCTCCGCAATACATCAGGAACTCTCCCGCGATGCTGATGGCGAACTCCCCTGTCGGGTCCAGCTCTACGGCGCGCAATAGCTCCGTCCGTGCTTCCTGACAACGACCCAGCAAGCAGAGAAACACTCCGTAATGACCATGGACGGAGGAGTTATTGGGCTGCAGTTCAATGCCGCGCTTGTACTCCTGCTCTGCAACGCTTTTGTCGTGCTGAAACGTAAACAGCAACAAAGCATAAGTGGAATGGGCATTCGAGCCCAGCGAGATGGCCTTCTCCGCCGCCGCGAGACTCTCTTCGACAAGCCTTCGCGCATCACTAACCGAACGCGGGCCGAGCGTCATGCCCTGGAACCACAGAATTTCCGAAAGGATATGGTAGGCATCACCCATGTCGGGCTGGCGCCCGATCGCCTCCCGAGCGTATTGCTCTGCTTTCGCATTGTCGGCTGCGTTTACACGATAGGTATAGAAGCGTGCTTTCAGTAGGGCGTCATAGGCTTCCGGGTCGACGCTGGCGGCCTGAGCCTCGGATTCTGCGCCACCCAGGCGTACTCGCAACTGACGCGTGATGGCGTGCGCAATCTCACTCTGCAGGGCCAGTACATCACGCCGGTCGCGGTCAAAGGTATCGGCCCACACCTGCATCTGGGTCGGCGCATAAACCAGCTGTGCGTTGATCCGCACATGGTTACCCTCGCGAATTACCGAGCCCTCGATGACGGCATCGACATGGAGTTCGCGTGCGATCTCCTCCACCGACTTCTTAGTACCTTTGTAGCGCATGACCGAGGTTCGCGAAATCACCTTCAGGGAGCCGGCGCGCGATAGCTCATTGATGATCGCGTCGGTCATGCCATCAGAAAAGTATTCCTGCTCCGGATCAGACGAGAGGTTGGCCAGCGGGAGAACCGCTACCGACGCAATGGCCGGAACGGTTGGATGTTTCGCTCGCCATCGCAGATATGCCAATCCAGCCAATCCCGCAAGCAATAGGGCGAACACCGACCCCCAGAGCAGCGTCTTCCATCTCTTGCGGTACTTGGGAACCCAGCCCGGCTGTGCGGAAGTTTGAAGTTGGCCCAGACCGAACTGGCGTATGTCATCCAGCAACTCGCCTGCCGACTGGTAGCGCCGCTGCGGGTCCTTTTCCAGACAGCGCGCGACGATTGCACTCAAAGCCGGCGCCACTTCGTGATCCGTAAGTGCCGGCGGTTCATCGTGAAGGATAGATGCCGCAGTGGCTGCGGCCGTGGTCGCCCGAAAGGGCAGATGTCGCGCAATCATCTCGTACAGCACGACTCCGACGCCCCACAAGTCCGTGCGCGCATCGACCTTGTCGCCGCGGAGCTGCTCCGGAGCCATGTACGCCAGAGTGCCCGTGATCCCCAGCACGCTGTCGCTGGTTGTTGCGGTCGCTTCCTCAACATCATCCAGCCGAATCAATCGCGCTAGCCCAAAGTCGAGGATCTTGACCCGGCCCTCGGGCGTGATCTGCAGGTTCGCCGGCTTCAGGTCGCGGTGGACGATGCCTTGCGCGTGCGCGGCAGCAAGGCCTTCCAGCGTTTGGCCTGCGATACTCAGCAACTCGTCAGGCGGAATTTCTTCGCGGACGATTCGCTCGGCGAGCGACTCGCCGGGTATGTACTCCATGACAATGAAGTCGATGTCATCTTCGCGAGCAAAGTCGTAAATGGTGGCGATGTTGGGATGATTCAGACGCGATAGGGCGCGCGCCTCTTGCGATAACGCCTGCCGTGCCTGTGGGTCGGGCATGCCGGCGGGGGACATCGGATGAAGGATCTTGATCGCTACATCGCGGTCGAGATGCTCGTCGTGCGCGCGATAGACCTCTCCCATGCCGCCAGAGCCGATCTTTCCCAGCAGCCGATAGTGGCCCAGCGACCGGTTATCCGCTATTGCAACCGACATTGCAGATCCCGCAGCTACCACGAATATCGTTCAGTGCTGGTCCGCATTCAAGTGCGTACGTCACATCCTGGCGTTCGGAACAGAAGGCCTGGGCCTGCTGCTCCGAAGATAAAGAGTTATCGAACAGCATTGGCTGACAAGTTCGAGATGTAACTCTCACTTAGGATCACTCTTGCCTTGGCGCAGTGCACGCCGGCTACGCTTGTTTCATCGGCAGCTTTCGAGCCGGATCGGTAATAGCGTCAATTTTGACGGCGTAGCTGGTGCGCTCAGCAATGTCTTTATCGGTAATAAGCTGCACGTCGAGCAGACCCTCGCTGCGGTAGCCGGTGCGGAGGAAATTCAATTCAGCGAGGCACTGGCTCCAACCTGCAAGCCATAGCGTCAGCTCCTTCCGCTGGTTGTCCGTGCCTTCAAAATGAAGTAGCAGATCAATGTCGCTCTGCGGGCCGGCCGTCGCGTTCTTTGTGCTGCCAATCAGGTAGAAAGCCTTCACACCGAATCGCGTCGGATCGAGAGTCGCGGCAATCCTTTGCGCCATGCGGAAACGCCAGCGCCAGTGCTCTTCTCCCGCTCGTCCTGCCGTCGCAATTCCAGAATCGCCCAGCTCTTTTTCCTTTTGTGCGGGTGCGAGAAAGGCAACCGCCTGGTCGAGGTCGGCATTCATCAGCACGCGCAGGGTTAGTCCATTCGCCTCTCGCGGCACGTCGATCACCTTGAGGGTATCCGAGAGATGCGTGAACTCAGGCAACACTTCGTCCAATACACTTCGCGACTGCGCCAGGAAGGACTCATTGAACGCATTCCGCGGATCGTCCGGATACAGAGGCAGGTAACGAATCGACGCTTCCACCAAGTCCTGAAAGAAATGTGTTCCGAAGGACAAGTCCGGCAGATAGTTTCCTTTTTGCCGAGAGACCTCAATCAGCATTGCGCTATTGTTGATGTCCGAGTACGTGACCGGTACACCAAGCCTGATGTCGCCGCGACTGCCCCACCTTCCGGGACCGATCAATATGAACTGGCGCTTAGGAAGTAGTTTGTTTAAGCGTCCCACAGCATGACCGACATCGCGCATCGCCTTTTCGTCTGCCAGTTGGCTGTAGCCCTCGGGATCGACATAAACAATGTGCGTGATGTCGGGAACTCTGCCATTGGAGACGTAGCGGCTGGCAGAGAAGACGACACGTTCCGCAGGCAGATCCTGCGGAATTGAAGCTGGCACAGCGTCGCCGCTGTAGCTCTGCGGACGGCTTTGGAGAAGATAGAAATCAGTCCCATCGTAGGCGAACTCAATATCAACCGGTTCGCCGAGCTTCTCCTGTAATAGGTTTAGCAATTCACGGATGTAGCGCACGAAGGGTGTCTTGCGAATGAGACCCTCAAATGTGAAAACCGCATCCCGTTTGTCGAAGTCGGGCGTAAGACCAACTGGCTGTTCGATCCTGTCGTGATCGACCACCGATACCAGTTGTCGAATTTGAGGGTATCGGCCACCGCAGTAAATAAGAAGTTCCTTAGCATCCACCGTCTCAAACGAGTTCGTCTCCAGGTTGATTACGTCAACCCGACGGGGCGAATAGCGCAGAACCTCTTCGACGGTGACGTTGGCGCGCAGATTGGGCTGTCCGGGAGCAATGAGCACAGGGTAGTCATCGGCAACACGATCGACGGCGCGAGTACCCAGTCCGGGAACCAACCTGATCAGACCATCGCTTCGGCTGATGCGTGGAGACCAGCGAAATTCGTTGTTACTGAACGCTACTCCCGAACAAGCGGGAAAGAAGTACTTCCCGACGGCCTGTCCGACAACTTCCTGTATCAAGATGCCCATCTCTTCATGAACATCGAGCAGGCCTCGTTCGGCCCGGTACTCGGTCGGATCGGGACCGAAAATCGAGGCGTAGACTTCCGCCACCGCGTCCATCAGCGCAGCGAGACGTGCTTCTTTCGGGCCGCAGTTACCAAGAAAAAGACTCTTGTACTTGCCCGAAAACGCCGATCCCGCTCGATCTTCGAGCAGGCTCGAGCTGCGCACGATAATCGGACGATCCCCCAGGTCATCCAGTGCGAGAGACAATCCCTTCGCCAATTCTGACGGAAAGGACGAACTCTTGAATAAAGCGACCAGGTGGGGGTATTCCTGGCGCACCTGTTCGATCTCCATGTACTTCCAATTCAGCACGTCCTCCAGTTCGTTGTGATGAACGAAATGGAGAATCCAATCCGACGTGATGTACCACGTCTTGGGGACTTTCACCTGACGCAGAAGGCTGTCGGGCGCGGCGTGCTTGTCGACGATCTTCTTGGCGAGAAACAGTCCAGCACTCTTGCCGCCCAGTTTGCCGTGGCAGCGCGGAGGGAAAATGATGCTGCCGAGCACATCATAAAAATCCTTCACGCTAATGGCGTTTTTGGCGACGTTGATAAAATCCAGGCTCTCGGAAAAAAACCGGCGTATCAGCGCGACACGAAGACCCTTCTGCGTCGACAGCGAGAGTTCTGTCTCATCGATGTCGGTGTGGCGGTAACGCTCGATGTCCTCGATAATTTCGCCCAGCGGCGTGTCAAGTTGCTCCAGCGCCCGAACCAGAAAGCTGGACTTCTCTTCCTTGATCCAAGTAGTCACACATTCGAGTATTTCGTTCTCGCTGAGATGTTCGCTGGCGATACGGAAGGCTTCCGTCGTCAAGTCCACAGATCTGGGGGAAGGCTCGCTGCGTATAGGTTGATTCTCTCCGCCCGATACCGCTGCTCCGATTGCGGTCGCGACGCCATCGCGTTGCAACAGTTCCTTCGCCTCGGTCACGCCGTTCCAGCTAAGATGGTTGATCAGCTTCCGCGAGATCCGCTGGAGCAGGGTCGGATCGGTGTCGCGCAGAAATTCGAGCACGATACGCCACTCGCCCTTGGCGGAAACATCGCCGTTATCAGCCGCCGTCAATCCCGCGAACGCCGACTTCAGTCGGCGTTGCATCACGTGGCCTGCAATGCGATCGGCAATCGTCTGGATCAGTTTGCGCTCTTCTTTGAGGAAGGGGCCTTCATCGGAGCGTGGCATCTGCTCGCGGTAGGAGACTTCGACGCTGCCCAGAATCTCCCCCTGCACCACCAGATCTGCGTTCTGAATCCAAGGCGAGGAACGGAAGTTCACTGATTCAATCGACTTGTTCTCGAAGACAATCCGCGCCTGGCAGTCGTTCGTGTATTGCCATCCATGGGGCAGGATCTCGACGATTCCCTGAAAGATATGTTCCAGTGGCAAGTCCGGCTGGTTTAACAACTCGTCCACGCGATAAAGACAGTTGAGCTCCTTGGCTCGCTCCTGCAATTCGCGCAGGATCATCGTCACCTGAGTTTCTTCGCGATTCATTGCACCTCGCCGGGCCGTGCGGTTGGACGCCCCGCAAGGATAATTCCGCGAGCGGTCCGCCCATCAACCCGAATGGAGATCGAGCTCGAAGGACGGACGTGACGTACGAACTCGGTCTCGCAAACTACCGGTTGCTGCTTGAGCCAGTCCCAGTCGATGGCGAATCTTCCGTCATGTCGGACCATGAAATAGCTGGCGCGAAAGCTCGACAGGTTATGAAAGAAGTGGGAGCCCTGACTGAGTTCCACATTCATGTCGGGAAGCGTAGTTTCCACAATCGCGCGCGCGCCGGATATCTGGCTCCAGTCCACCGGTATTCCGAGCGAAGGATGGGAACTGCCCCAGCGGCCAAATCCAATCAACAGGTACGGACGATGTTGCTCTGCCAGTTCGCGATTGATGCGCTCCAGTTGTTGCGCGATGAGGGGTGTTTGCATGGGAGAGAAGTTTTCCGGCCGTACAAACACGATATCCTCGATGCCTTCTGCGATGCCATTTCCCATGACCATGTCCGACGCGACGATGGCCCCGGGGTCGGCGAAATCCTGCGCTGTCACCTCCACGCTCTCGTTCGACACAACCATCGGGCGGACCTGCAAGAATCCCAAACAAATGTTCGCAGCGGCGCCGCGCGGCTGTTCCATGGTGACCGCGAACTCGATCTCGACTTTTGCGTCCAGGGCGTTCTCCGCTGCCGCCAGCAGAGTCGCTATCAGATTGTTCAGTGGGAATTGTTCCAGCACAAGCAGTGGCGCGAAGTTCAGAATTCGCGCTCCTCGCGATCCTACTCCTGGCGTGACGCGGTCGCGGGAAGGATCGTAAGTGGAAGCCACAAAGCGTAGCGTGTCGTCCGCTTCGGCATCCTTGAGACTGGCGCGCACCATATACTCGACCTCATTGATTGGGTCATACGCAGGTGGCTTGCCCATATTCACAGCCCAGAATTCGGTCTGGGTACCGCGCAGCAACTCGGTGACGGAAGCAAACGGTGGCGGTTTCTGCGGATATGCGGGCGAGTAGGTCCACGTCACCCCACCATCGACGATGGTCTTGCCCAGTCCCAAGGCGAGATTGACGACTCCATCCTCAGGCCGGGCTGGAGGAGCGGAGTAGAAGTTGTATGAGCGACCGACACCCGACAAATCAGGATAAAACCGGTCGCCGTGGCGTCGCCCCACCACCTCTTGGATGATGACTGCCATCTTCTCTTCCGAAGGATCGCAGCCAGTTGTCCGGATGTAGTCGCGCGCCTCGCGGAAGTACGTCGAGGCGTAAACGAACTTGATCGCCTCTACCAGCCTGCGAAAGCGGGTGTCCGGATCAGGCTGATTGTTCGGGATCATCTTGGTCGCGTACACCCCGGCGAAAGGACGATCCAGCGCATCTTCGAGCAAGCTCGACGATCTTATGGCGAGGGGAGTCTTGACCTGCTGGCATAGGGCTCGAAGATCGCCCAGAAGTTCGACGGGAAGGTCGGCCTGTTCAAAGGTATTCCCGATGCGATCGTCAGACATTTCATCGAAGTTCAGCTCTGCCAGACTATTGCGCTTGACGAATGCATCGAAGCAGTCCGTTGCGATGACAGCCATGGTGGGAACGTTGACTTCGATGCCCGGATGAGTTCCGGGGTCAATCGCCGCAGTCAATAGATCTTTGATAAAGACCAGGCCGCTGGCTTTGCCTCCCAGAGCGCCGCTTCCGATACGTGTAAAGCGGAACCTTCCATCCCAGAAGTTACGGTCAAACACGGGAAGATCGGTCAATGCAGGCTTGGTCTCAATCATGTCTGACTCTCACCCGGTCACTCGAACCGCCGCGGTCGATCGGTTCGGACTTGGCGACTGGCGCGCTACACCCAGCCGCGCTCGTGGCAGGCTTTCGCTACGCGGCCAATCGCAATTGCGTAAGCGGCATCGCGCATGTACAACTTCTCGCGGCGGGAGAGCTCGGACACCGCGAAGTAAGCCGACGTCATTTTGACATCGAGTTTGCCCAGCACTTCGTCCTTTTCCCAGAAGTAGTTCATGTTGCTTTGCACCTGCTCGAAGTAGCTGCAGGTGACCCCGCCTGCGTTGGCCAGGAAGTCGGGAATCAGCAGGATACCGCGCTGGCGAATCTGCGCATCCGCCTCTGGCGTTGTCGGACCATTCGCGCCTTCTGCGATGACCCGTACTCGCGGACCGATCTTACCGGCATTTTCCCCGGTAATCTGGTTTTCCATGGCTGCCGGGATAAGGATATCGACGTCCTGCTCGATCCATGCCTCTCCGGGCAGTTGCTCATATCCCAGACCTGCCGCTTTGGACTGGTTAATGCCGCCGAACCGGTCGGTTATTGAGAGCAGTTGTTGTAGATCGATTCCCTCCCGCTTGCGATAGGTATAGGAGCACTGGTCCGACTGGTCCCAGCACGACACGGCGATGACCCGTCCGCCTAGCCGATGGTAGAGCTCAATGGCATATTGGGCCACATTGCCGAAACCCTGAACGCTAGCCGTGGTGCTGTCAGGACGAATTCCCAACTCTTTGAGTGCTTCCCGCAGCACGAAGACAACGCCATAGCCTGTCGCCTCGGTTCGACCCTGCGAGCCACCCATATCCACCGGCTTTCCCGTAATAAATCCAGGATGGCGGCCACCGTGAATTGCTTCGAATTCGTCGAGCATCCACAGCATGTGCTGAGCGTTGGTCATAACATCTGGAGCTGGCACATCCGCGAGTGGGCCGACATTCCTTGCCACTTGTCGTATCCATCCGCGACAAATCTGTTCCTGCTCGCGGGCGCTGAGGTTGTGCGGATCGCAAATGACACCACCCTTGGCCCCGCCCAGCGGAATATCGACGACGGCGCACTTCCAGGTCATCCACATCGACAGCGCGCGCACCGTATCAATGGTCTCCTGCGGATGGAAGCGGATGCCACCCTTGCCCGGGCCGCGGGCGTCGTTATGCTGTACCCGGAAGCCTCGAAATATCTTCACGACACCGTCATCCATTCGTACGGGAATCGCGAAATGAAATTCACGCAGCGGGTAGCGCAACAGTTCACGCGTGGCGGGATCGAGCCCCAAATATTCTGCCACTTTATCGAACTGCGCTTGCGCGATCTGAAATGAGTTGAACGCCTTGCTCTTTTTTGGTTGCCCGGGAGCGGAGGGGCGGGTCTCCACTCCCACCGCGATCGGCTCGGTCACAACGGATTCCGGCATAGTGCTTCTCCTTACATCCTGATATTAGTCCTTAAGTCCAACCCTTTATGTTCCCGTACCGGTATCCGCCCTAACAGTGACCGCCAGCACACGAGGGGGTGACCGAGAACACTCGGGCACGTTGCCTAACCTTCTTGAGAAACGTCATTCGTCGGAGCAGTTCGACACGACCATATCTAGGAATCCGCTGGTGTGGTTTACCGCGCCCCCAGACGGCCACTCAGGGAGATGGTCCAAGCAATTAAGGGATTCTCCCGATTCCGCAACCAATCTCAGAGACCATACGTTTGGAGATAAGGTGCGGATTTGCAATCAGCGGAGCCGGACGCATCGCTTGTCCCTCAGTTCCGCAAACAATGCTGCCGGGCGTTATGTAAGATGCCCGCTTGATATGGAACAGTCGCCTCTATAAATCTATTTGTAGATCCACTGTGCCGCACTTAGGCGTAATCCAACTATAGGAGGATCGTGGAGATGCCCGCCAAAAAGAAAAGTTCAGGAGGACGAAAATACGGCAAGGCCGCCGGCAAAACCGTAGAGAGCGCAATGCATCGCCGGAAGAAAGGAACTCTCAAATCGGGCAAGGGTGGCAAAGGCGGCAAAGTGACCAGCCGAAAACAGGCGATTGCCATTGGTCTTTCCGAAGCCCGCAAGAAGGGGGCAAAGGTCCCCAAGAAAAAATCCAGTTAGACAGCCGCACTTTCAGCATCAGATAAGTCGGCTGTATAGCCAACTTGGGGGCACCGTGTTTAAGCAACTGCTGGAGCGCTGGCCGCTTATTCGACAGATGCAGTCAGGGGCCGATGGAACTGGGGCCGAGGCGATGAGCCAACGGACCAGGAATCTGCAGACCAAGAACCACGACGCTGAATATACGCGGTCCATCTGTCCCTACTGTGGTGTCGGATGCGGACAGATGGTCTTCCACAAGAATGGGGAGTTGGTTTCCATCGAAGGAGACCCCGACTCTCCAATTTCTCGTGGACGTTTGTGCCCCAAGGGGGCAGATACATTCGAGTTGCACACCCATCCCGGCCGTCTTACCAAGGTCAAATACCGCCGACCCTTCGCCAGCGCTTGGGAAGACATCGATCTTGAACGGGCGATGGACATGGTCGCGGACCGGTTTTGGGAAAGCCGACAACGCACATTTATCGAAGAGCAGGACGGCAAGAAGGTAATGCATACGAAGGCCGTTGCTCATCTCGGTGGCGCGACCCTGGACAACGAAGAGAACTATCTGATTAAGAAACTATTCACTGGAGGATTGGGCATGGTTTGCGTCAGCAACCAAGCCCGCATTTGACACAGTTCGACAGTGCCCGGTCTGGGCACTTCTTTTGGACGTGGCGGCGCCACCACAGCGCAAACGGACTTAGCCAATGCCGACGCGATTCTCATCATGGGATCGTCGATGGCGGAGAATCATCCAGTCGGTTTTCAATGGGTGGTGAAGGCCAGGGAGCGCGGCGCGGTTGTCATTCATGTTGATCCTCGCTTCACCCGTACTTCCGCTATGGCGGACATTTGGGTGCCGCTGCGGGCGGGCACGGATATCCTGTTCCTGGGTGGATTAATTCGATACGCACTGGAGAACGACAAATATTTTCGGGAGTATGTCGAGCATTACACCAACGCTCCAACCATCATTCGCGAAAATTTTCGAGATACCGAAGACTTGGGCGGGATTTTTTCCGGTTGGGACGAGGCAAAAAAGAAGTACAGTCCTGAATCGTGGCTGTATCAAGGCGCTCCTGATAAGAACTCCGGAAACGATCAGCCCGGGCATTCGGCGGCCGCGGGTGGTCATGGGAAGGATCGAGGTGGAGAAGCTGCGCAGATGGATGAGTACGAGGCTGATCCCACTCTTCAACATCCGCGCTGCGTCTTCCAGATTCTCCGCAGGCACTTCGCCCGCTATACCCCTGAATTGATCGAGCAACATGCTGGCGTGCCGAAAGACTTGTTTCTTAAAGTCGCAGAGACATTTTGCAATGCCTCGGGCCCGGAGAAAACTGCGGCCATCTGTTATGCAGTCGGTTGGACGCAGCACTCGAAAGGCGTCCAAATCATCCGTTCAGCTGCCATTCTGCAACTGCTTTTAGGGAACATTGGACGGCCGGGGGGCGGCATCCTCGCCTTACGTGGACATGCGTCCATCCAGGGATCGACAGATATTCCCACCCTGTATGACATTCTTCCTGGCTATTTGCCGATGACTTTCTTTGAACAGGATGCGGATAGCTATGACCAATACATTGAGCGGCACACCGGCTCAGCCGGGCTCTGGTCAAACTTCGAAAGCTACTTCGTGAGTTTGATGAAAGCCTGGTACGGCGACAGTGCCACCAAAGCAAACAACTGGTGCTTTGACCTGCTTCCTCGCGTTACGGGAGACCACTCACATTTCGGATATTGGCTCGATATGCAGGATGGAAAGATGGAAGGTCTCTTCATCATGGGGCAGAATCCGGCCGTTGGTGCTTCCAATGCCCGTTTGCAGCGCACTGCAATGTCGAAGCTGAAGTGGCTTGTGGTACGCGACATGGTTGAGACAGAGAGTGCCTCCTGGTGGTACAACTCGCCGGAGGTTAAGAAAGGAGAACTCAACGCCCCGGACATCGCGACCGAAGTGTTCCTATTCCCGGCGGCAGGCTCGGCCGAAAAAGACGGCTGCCAGACCAATACTCAACGCCTGATCCAGTTCCGCACGAAAGCGGTTGATCCGCCGGGTGACGCGCGCAGCGAGACTTGGTTCATCCATCATCTCGCCCGCCGGCTCCAGGCTAAAGCTGCCGCCGAGCCAACCTCGCGCAATTTGGCCCTGAACTCTCTCTCATGGAACTACGGCACCCACGGCATCCACGAGGAGCCAAATGTCGATGAGATTCTGAAGGAAATTAATGGCCGCGATCTCACGACGGGTAAGTTGCTCGAAACCTTGCAAAAACTGAAGGGCGACGGCAGCACGTCTTCGGGTTGCTGGATCTACTGCGGAATATATCCGCAAGAGCTTCACAATAAAGCCAACCAGCGCGCATCTCACGACTCGCTGGGACATGGGTGGGGATTTTCGTGGCCAAACGACATTCGCATTCTGTATAACCGCTGCTCGGCCCGGCCAGACGGCAGGCCCTGGAGCGAGCGCAAGAAGCTCATCTGGTGGGACGAAGAGAAGAGCGAGTGGACCGGGCATGATGTCCCTGACTTCGAAAAGAAAAAACCTCCTACTTACCGGCCCCCTCCAGGCATCAAGGGCATGGATGCGATTGCCGGCGATAAGCCGTTTATCCTTCACCCTGACGGTGTAGGTTGGTTATTTGTTCCCAGTGGCTTGAAGGATGGTCCGCTTCCTACGCACTACGAACCACTGGAGACGCTGTTTACCAACTCTCTATATCCCGAGCGGGTTTTCAATCCGGCGGCGGACCGCAAAGAGCGGCCCGATAACCCAAGCGTGAATTTCGGTGGCGAAGCGTTCCCTTATGTCCTGACGACCTATCGCCTCACCGAACATCACACCGCAGGAGGAATGTCGAGGCAACTGTCTCACTTGGCTGAATTACAGCCCGAGCTCTTCTGTGAGGTGTCGCCTGAGCTCGCCAGTGATGTCGGTCTTGAGCACGGGGGATGGGCGACGATTACCACTCCCCGCGCCACGATCAAGGCGCGTGTAATGGTGACCCCCCGCATGCGCCCGCTCTGGGTCGAAGGTCGCACCATCCATCAAGTTGGCCTGCCGTATCACTGGGGCTTCAATGGGATTGCCACGGGTGATGTTGTAAATGACCTGCTTGCCATTTCCGAAGAACCAAATGTGCGCATCATGGAAACCAAGGCCTTAGTTTGTGACATTGAGCCAAGTCACGTAGAAACTGTGGAGGCCCACATATGAGCGGCGGCGTCACCGGTTTTCTGACTGACGCAACTCTTTGCATTGGTTGTAAGGCCTGCGAAGTTGCCTGCAAGGAATGGAATGGCATTTCAGATGATGGCCTTAACTGGTCGGGCAACTCGTATGACAATACGGGCAGTCTCGGCCACTCCACCTGGCGGCATGTGAAATTCGTAGAAGGCGAACCGACGCCAGGATTGGGAGGCAACTCTGGCGATCTCTCATCCTGGGCGTTTTCTTCGGATGTGTGCAAACACTGTGAGGTCGCGGGGTGTCTGGACGCATGTCCCACCGGCGCATTGGTTCGCACCGAATTTGGTGGCGTGTTCCTCCAGCCTGATGTCTGCAACGGATGCGGATACTGCGTTGTGGCATGCCCCTTCGGGGTGGTTGAACGCAACCCGGACGATGGGCGCGCTTTCAAATGTACCTTCTGTTATGACCGCCAGAAAATGGGACTGCAGCCGGCTTGTGCCCAGACGTGTCCTACGGAGTCCATTAAGTTTGGCCCGCTCGACCGATTGCGAACCGACGCGAAGGAGCGGCTCGAAGAACTTCACGATCGCGGGATGCATGACGCTCAGATTTATGATCCCGTTGACACATCGGTTGCAGGCATTCACGCGGTATTCATCGTGCGCGGCGATCCACGCCAGTACAATCTGCCGCCTAATCCCGAAGTCCCAACAAAGTATCTGAAGAAGGCCTGGACTAGCTCTGCGATCGCGGCCGCTTTTCTCATGCTGGGCAGCATACTGGCCTTTGCGAGGAGCCCGAGGCCATGAGTTCCGGGCACTTCGACCCCGCTCTAGTACCGCTCGTGGACCAGTCGCGGGAAGACAAATTGCTGGCCATTCGAGCCGAAGCAATAAGAAACGGTCGCGTCGATGCGGTGGGTATCCATCCTGCTGGTGCCCCATTTCCCAAGGCGTCGCCCGCGACTGGATATTACGGGCTGCCATTGTTGAAGCAACCGCCCTGGAATTGGCAAATCCCTTTGTACTTCTTCGTGGGAGGCGCCGCCGGATCAGCCGCCGTGATTGGCGCAGCCGCCAGATGGGTGGGCAATGACCCCGATCTGGTGCGCGATTGCCGGCGTCTTGCTGCCGCGGGGTCGGCGATTTCCATCGCACTGCTCATCTCCGACCTCGGTCGTCCGAAGCGCTTCCTGGGAATGTTAAGGGTTTTCAAGCCACAGAGCCCTATGTCCGTCGGGGCCTGGACCTTGGCCGTGTTTGGCACGTTCTCGGCTGCCGCAGCGATCGTCGATAGTCTGCAAAAACGCTCGAGCCTTCTGCCTTGGGGGAAGCTGGCCAATCTGGCTGAAGGCATCTCGGTGCTAACCGGATTGCCGTTTTCCAACTACACCGGAGTGCTGATTGGCGCAACGGTCATCCCGGTCTGGAACGAGAACGTCGCCACCCTGCCCATTCACTTTGGAATGTCTGGTCTAAATTCGGCCGTTGCGATTCTCGAACTGCAAGGACATCGCAACCATGCCTTGAATAAGCTGGGCATCGGGGCGTCTGCCGTGGAAACACTCGAAGGCGTCCATCTTGAGACCAACTGCACGCCGGCCACCGAGCCGCTCAGACATGGGCGTAGTGGTCTGGTCACGCGAATTGGCGGAGTGCTCAGTGGTCCCGTGCCGTTGGCATTGCGTCTAACTGCAGCTTTCGCGAATACCCGCACGTCAACTCGACTCCGTAAGATCGCAGCCGTGTCCAGCATCGTCGGGTCGGTTCTCACCCGCGTCGCATGGGTGCATGCCGGGCATGTGTCTGCCAAGGCATCGTCGACTGCGCTTCAACAAAAATCGTAATGTGCGTCAAAAAGGTAACTTGCCTTTTCTGGTTCTGCATGCTGCATCAATCCCCACACAGGACAGTTACGCCAGGCAACGAGGGGAACGGTTAAAGCTGGAAGTTGTTGAAAAGAATTGGCTGCCCCCCAGGGATTCGAACCCCGATATGCTGATCCAGAGTCAGCTGTCCTGCCGTTGAACGAGGGGGCAGCAAAGGCGGCTGCGAACGCAACCTGTGAACCCGTGTATCGATTGTATTGGTTGCCGCTTTGGAGCGTCAACAAACGAGCTACATGACTTCGTGTTGAACCTTCGAGCGCTAATTCTTTCCTTCGGTTCGGCGAATACGAAGTCAATTGCGCACACCGATTCCGTTAGAACTCGCGTGCCACCATCGAAACCGGCGACTGAAAAAGTAGTAAGTCGCTCTCGTTTCGCGATGCCGAAATTCTGTGGCCGGTGCTCACCTGATACGGTAACTTCGGAACTGCACTAGAATGAAGGATCATTTTCTTCATTCGAGGGCACCATGACTTCCTCCATCGCTACCGCCGCCTTTGCCAGTGACTCCACCGATATCGCGCGCCAGCCGCTGCAGGCAGAGCAGTGCGCTTTGCTCGTGGTTGACATACAGGAGAAGCTGGTGCCGCCCATCTTCAACAAGGACGAACTGGTCAGAAACTCGCAACTGCTCGTACGCCTGGCTAACATTCTCGAGATTCCGGTGGTGGTGACCACGCAGTATGCCCAGGGGTTGGGCCCGATCGTTCCGCAGATCGCCTCGCTGATCAGCGACAGCCGGCCGATCGACAAACTCGACTTCGGCTGCTTCGGAAGCAACCAGTTTCGCGCGGCATTGAAGTCGCTCCCCGGCAATCGCAACACCGTGCTGCTTTGCGGCATGGAGGCGCACATCTGCGTGATGCAAACCGCTTTGGGCGCCCTCAATGAGGGCTACCTGGTGCACGTTGCCAGCGATGCCATCGGCTCTCGCGCCCGCTGGAACTGGGAGATTGGCATCGATCGAATGCGCGCGGCCGGCGCCGTAATTTCCACCACCGAGATGATGATCTACGAGCTGCTACGCTGCTCCGGAACATCGCAATTCAAGCAGCTTCTGCCTTACCTGAAGGGTTGATGCGCCAACACCCTGTGCAAAATGGCCTCGCCGGGACCTCGCCGCACTCATGATCTCGCTCGCGCGCAAACTCCGGCTGGCTGACTTCTTTTCGCTCGGCTTCGGCACCATGATCGGTGTCGGCTGGTTGGTCGTCATGGACGACTGGCTGAACCGTGGCGGTCCGCTGGGAGCGGTGTTGGGCTTCGCCATTGGGGGAGCAGCCTTGCTCCCGGTTGGCGTCGTATACGGTCATCTTATCCGCGCGATGCCCG
This sequence comes from uncultured Acidobacteriaceae bacterium, assembly GCA_963834815.1. Taxonomy (GTDB): domain Bacteria; phylum Acidobacteriota; class Terriglobia; order Terriglobales; family Acidobacteriaceae; genus DASRAA01. The sequence goes on from CAWIDA010000004.1 coordinate 251,596, forward strand.
ATGCGGGCGGCGAAGTTGCCTACACCGCCGCCGTCTTTCCACGATCAGTCAGTTTCGCGACCGGCTGGATGATGCTGCTGGCCTACTACATTGTCTGTCCGTGGGAAGCCGTGGCCATCGGGCGAATCGCGGGCTATCTCTTCCCCGCCCTGAACTCGCTTCCCCTATACGATGTGGCCGGCAAGCCCGTGTACCTGCCCCACCTGATCATTGGATTGGGGCTTACAGCCTTCCTGACGCTACTGAACTGCCGGGGCATCCGTTTAAGCGCAACCTTTCAGAACTGGACCACATTCGGCACGATTGCGCTGACCCTCGGCTTCATTAGCGCGGGTACGGCGCACGGATCGAGCGAGAACTTCCGGCCGCTTTTCAACGGACCGGCGTGGGTTTCCGTGCTTCTCGTTTTGCAGGTCGTCCCCTATTTCATGACGGGCTTCGAGTCGATTGGCAAGGCTTCGGAGGAAGCCAGCGCCGAGTTCGATCCGCGCCGATTCATGCTCGCTATCCTCATGTCGATTGTGGTGGGCGCCGCATTCTATGCAATCGTCACTGCCGCCGTGGCCTACGTGGCGCCGTGGCAAGGGCTGGTGCACGAGAGCTTTGCCACCGCAGTTGCCTTCGAGCGCGCAATGGGCTCAACGTGGATCGTTCGGGTCATCATGGCGACAGCGCTGATGTCGCTGGTGAAGATCTTCAATGGCAACCTGATCGCGGCCAGCCGGCTGGTCTTTGCGCTCGGCCGTCGCGGGCTCGCGGACAAGCGTCTGGGGTACGTGCATCCGGTCAATCGCACCCCTTCGAATGCCGTTCTTTGCGTCGGCATCGCCACCGCGATCCTCATGTTCGCCGGGCAGTCGCTGCTGGTGCCGATCACCGAAGTTGGTTCGCTGGCCGCAGCTCTGGGTTGGATGGCCTCATGCGCCGCCTATTGGCAGATGCGTCCGTCGTCGTTCGGCCGAGCTGCCGCCGCGACTGGCCTGTTGGTCACTTCGCTCATGATCTTGATGAAGGTGCTGCCGCAGGCGCCCGGTCACTTCACCACTTATGAGTGGATCGCGCTGGCGGTCTGGATCGTAGTGGGATTGCTGCTTCGCCGGAAAGCCGAACCCGGCGAAGCAGAGGTTAGAAGTGAAAGTGCCTAGGAGTGAAGCTGTACAAGCTGCGCGTAGTAGGGCGCCGCGTGCGGTGAGGTGCTGAGTACGGTTTTCTCCGGCAGCTCGCCCATGTACATTGCGATCTCGTCGCAGGCATGCAGGCGCGGGCAGCGCAAGCAGTCTTTGTACATCTTGTCGGGCAGCAGTTCCTTATCGACGATGGTGAATCCCATCTTGCCGAAGAAATCCGGAATACGCGTGAACAGGCAGACGCAGGTTACGCTTTGCCGGGCGGCCTCACCCAGGAGCGCGTCAATGAGCATGCGCCCGGCGCCGTTGCCCTTGGCCTTCTTGCCGATGGTGATGGAACGAACCTCAGCCAGGTGCATACCGTAGAGGTGCAGTGCGCCGCAACCCACCACTTCGCCGTCGTGTTCGATCACCACGAAGTCGCGGATGTTCTCGCAGATTTCGGCGAGCGAACGCCCTAAAAGGGTGCCGTCGCCAACGTGGATTTGGATGAGCTGCTCGATCGCAATGGCGTCGGGCAGAGTAGCGTTACGCGCAAACATGGGCCGCTCCTGCATACCTCGAGAGTGTTTCTTTCACTTTGTTCAACGCCGCCCGAACCTGCAGAGGAGCAGTACCACCCGGTACGTCGTGTATCGCTAAAACTTCCTGCAACCGTAGTGCGCCATAGAACTGCGCGTCGGCGGCGACGCCGCACTTCGCGTAGTCTTCCGGCGACAGATATTCCAACTCGCAATCTTTCTGCACACAGAACTGGACGGCCTTGCCGATCATCTCGTGCGCCTGGCGGAACGGAACTCCGCTGCGAACCAGGTGCGCCGCTCCCGCTAACGCGTTCATGAAGCCACCGGTCGCGGCCTGCTGCATGCGCGCGTAGTCATAGGTCACGCTTGCCATAAAGCCCGCCGCTACCTTTACCATGCTCGCCACTTGCTGCGCCGCGGCGAAGACTGGCTGCTGCGTCTCCTGCATGTCTTTGTTGTAGGCCAGCGGAAGCCCCTTCACCGTTATGAATAACGCCGTCGCGTCGGCGAAGACCCGGGCGCACTTGCCGCGAATCAACTCCAGCGCATCCGGATTCTTCTTCTGCGGCATCGCGCTGCTGCCGGTGGAGAATTCTTCCGGCAGCTTCACGAAGCCGAACTCGGTAGTGGCGAACAGGATCGACTCTTCCGCCCAACGGCTCAGATGCAGCGCAACCGACGACAGTGCCTGCACGAACTCGATGGCAAAATCCCGGTCGCTGGTCGCGTCAATGCTGTTCGCGGTCGGCGTATCAAATTCCAACGCTTTCGCGATATCTGCACGATCGAGCGGCAGAATCGTCCCAGCCACTGCTCCTGATCCCAGCGGACACTGATTCAGCCGCTTGCGGCAGTCGGCCAGCCGTCCCAGGTCGCGGACGAACATTTCAACGTAGGCCAGCAGCCAATGGGCTACCAATACTGGCTCGGCACGCTGCAGATGCGTGTACGACGGCATGGCGGCCTCGCCGGCCTTCTCCGCCTGGTTCACGAATTCCTCTGCCAACTCGACAAGCAGCAATGAGATCGTATCGATCTGCGCGCGCACGTACAGACGCAGATCGGTCGAGATCTGCTCATTACGGCTGCGGCCGGTGTGCAGTTTGTATCCGACGTCACCCGCAATCTCGACCAGCCGCTTCTCGACGTAGTGGTGCACGTCTTCGATCGAAGGATCATCGGCCAAAGGGATTCCCTCGGCCGCGATCTGATCGAGCGCGCGAAGGGTCAGCGCGAGCTCTCCACTATGCAGCACCCCAGCCTTGGCGAGCGCAGCAGCGTGCGCCTTGCTCGCCATTACTTCGCAAGGCAGCAGGATGCGATCGAACGGAAACGAACGCTGCCAGTCTTCGAAGCCGGCATTCAGCTCCTGGCTGAACCGCCCCGACCACATCTTCACTTCGCCACCTCGGTCTTCTGGTGAAGCAGCGCACGCGAACGTGCCGGCAGCCCCAGAATGCGGATAAAGCCCTCCGCATCCTTCTGGTCGTAGCTGGCCCCCATGGTGAAGCTGGCCACATCGGGCCGGTACATCGAGCTCTCGGACCTGCGTCCGGCGATCTCGATGTTCCCCTTGTAGAGCGCCAGAGTGACTGTACCGTTGATGTCGCTCTGCGAACTTTTCACGAATGCCTGCAGCGACTCGCGCAGCGGCGTGAACCACAACCCGAAGTACACGACTTCGGCATACTTCAGTCCGATGTGCTGTTTGAAGTGCGCCAGTTCACGCTCCAGGCATAGCGCCTCCAGTTCGCGGTGCGCGGTCAGCAGCAGCGTGCCGCCCGGAGTCTCATAGCAACCGCGTGACTTGATGCCGACGAAACGGTTCTCGACCAGATCAATCCGGCCGATAGCGTTGCGCGCGCCGATTTCATTCAGCACTTCCACGGTCGCGACCGGATCAAGCACCACGCCATTCACCGCAATTGGCACCCCGCGCTTGAACTCAATGGAGACTTTCTCCACGGTGTCGGGCGCGTCCTGCGGAGACTTCGTCCACGTCCACGTCGTGGGCAATGGCGCATTGTTTGGGTCTTCGAGCTCGCCACCCTCGTGGCTGACATGCAGCAGGTTACGGTCGCGGCTGTGGATCTTCTCCCGGCTCTGCGCTACCGCGATGCCGTGCGCTTCAGCATATTCCAGGCAGTCTTCGCGTGATTTCAGCGTCCACTCCCGCCACGGCACGATGACCTTCAGCTCCGGAGCCAGCGCCTGGTAGGCATGCTCGAAGCGTACCTGGTCGTTGCCTTTGCCGGTGCAGCCGTGCGAAACGGCGGTGGCGCCTTCCTTCAGTGCACACTCCACCTGGTACTTGGCGATGATCGGCCGCGCCAGCGAAGTTCCGAGCAGATATTTATGCTCGTACACCGCGCCCGCCTGGATTGCAGGAAACACGTAATCCGTGAGGAACTCCTGCCGCAAATCTTCCACAATCACTTTGCTGGCTCCGGTCTGGTATGCCTTTTCCACCACTGCGTCGATGTCGTCGCCCTGGCCGACGTCGGCCACGAAGGCGATGACGTCGTAGTCATAGTTTTCCTTCAACCACGGAATGATGATGGAGGTGTCTAACCCTCCTGAATACGCAAGGACGACTTTTTCACGCATGTGCACTCCTCGGCGGGAAGCGGTGAACACCGCCCTCCAGCAGCAAAACCATAATGGCCTTTTGAATGTGCAGGCGGTTTTCCGCCTGGTCGAACACCACCGAGCGCGGGGAATCGATCACCGCCGCGGTCACTTCGTCCCCGCGATGCGCCGGCAGACAGTGCATAAACACTGCATGTTTGGCAGCCTGCGAGAACAGCTTCTGATTCACCTGGAACGGCATGAATATCTTGCGGCGCTCCGCAGCTTCCGCTTCCTGGCCCATGCTGGCCCACACGTCGGTGTATACCGCATCGGCGCCCGAGACGGCTTCCACCGCGTCGTTGGTTACCAGCACCGTCGATCCCGAGATCGCCGCGATTCTCTCCGCCGCGCTGGTGATATCGGCATGCGGCTCGTATCCCGCCGGAGTCGCGACCGAGATCGACGCCCCCAGGCTCGCCGCTGCGAGCATCAGAGAGTGTGCCACATTGTTGCCGTCTCCGACATAGGCGAGGCGGACGTCGCGCAGATTGCCGAAGTGCTCTTGCAACGTCTGCATGTCGGCCATCGCCTGGCAGGGGTGCTCCAGTTCACTCAGCGCATTGATCACCGGAATGGATGCGTGCTGCGCCATCTCGGTCACAGTTTCGTGCGAGAAGGTGCGGAGAACTACGCCGTCGATCCAGCGCTCGAGATTGTGCGCCACATCGCTCAGGCTTTCGCGAGCCCCCAGGCGCGACTGCGTCTGGTCCACAAAGAACGAAGTCCCGCCCAGGCTGTTGATGCCGGCCTCAAAGGTGAGGCGCGTCCGCAACGACGGCTTCTCGAAGAACAGCACCACCTGCTTGCCAACGAGCGTACCGCGATAGTCCGCTGGTCGCAGTTTCATTGCGCTCGCAAGCTCCAGGGCACAAGCCAACTCGTCAGGCTGAAAGTCCTGAATCGAGATCAGGTCGCGTCCGGTCACGCTACGCTGCGTAAACAGGCCAGCGCTCGCTCCGACAGGAAATGTTGTTGCAATCACGTCATGCCTCCTTCTGGTTCGACCAGAATGGAACAGGAAAACAAGATGTCGAGGATCGATATATGGGTGCCCCAGGTTCGCGCCCTTCGGTTGGGCGCTAACCTGGGTAAGCGGTCGATCGACGTCGTTCCAGCGCGCGATCAAAGGCGAGCTTCCTCATGAAGCAATCACCTCCGTGCCGCAATCGATGGGATGAGTAAAGAATCCCGGCAGAGACTTCAGCGCTGGACGCGGGCAGAATGCGCACGCGGGTGACGCCCTTCTTGAGCGCACTGGTGCAGGCTTCGAGCTTGGGCAGCATGCCGCCGCTCACAGTGGTCTGCTGAACCATTTGAGCTATGGCTTTCACGTCGAGCCAGCGGATGACCGCGCCGTCCGCGTCCTTCACTCCCGGAACGTCGGTGAGGTAGATCAGCGCGTGCGCTCCGCAGGCGATCGCGCAGGCCGAAGCCATCTGATCGGCATTCACGTTGTAATATTCACCGTCGAAACCGAGCGCCAGACTCGATATCACCGGCACAATGCCGGCCGTCCACATGCGCTCGATGCCGTCGATATTCACCGAGCGAATCTCGCCAACGAACCCCAGGTCGGGTGACAGCTTCTTCGATGCGCGGAACATGCCCAGGTCGCCGCCACACAGTCCGATAGCCGGTTGCCCGGCGGCCCCGAGGGATGCCACTAGCTGCTTATTGAGCTGCCCGGCGAGGACCATAATCGCCACGTCGCGGGTTTGCGAGTCGGTGACACGCAGGCCGTTGACGAAGCTGGTCTCGCAACCGAGTTGCTTCAAGGTGCGACTGAGCGCGACTCCGCCGCCGTGCACCACAACCACCTGGTGCCCTTCTTTGCAGAGGCCGGGAATGGCGGCGGCAAACTTTTTTACCGTCGCTTTGTCGTCGAGCGCCGCTCCGCCAATTTTCACCACTAACTTCATTGCAGTCCCGCCTTCTCGTCGAAGCCAAACATCAGGTTCATGTTCTGCACTGCCTGCCCGGCGGCGCCCTTCAAGAGGTTGTCGATGCACGACACCAGCACCGCTCGCGTGCCGTCCGGCGAGAGCGCGAACCCGATGTCGCAATAATTCGTGTTACGCGAAAACTTGATCTGCGGCAGTTTCGCCGTACCGAAGATCCGCACCCAGGGCTTGCCTGCGTAGAACGCACGCAGCGAGTGCTCCAACTCTGCTGCGGTCATCGGCTTCACCAGCTTCACGTAGATGGTGGAGAGAATTCCTCGCGGAATCGGCAGCAAATGCGGTGCGAACTGCAATGCGCTGCTTTCGAGGCCAAGTTGCTCCAACATCTCGCCGGTGTGGCGATGGCCGAAGACGTTATATGCCGCGAAATCGCCGTCCACTTCCACGAAGTGCGTCTTCGATGATGCAGACTTCCCTGCCCCCGAGACACCCGACTTCGAATCGCAAATGATGCCCTGCGCCACGTCCACGTATCCCGCCTGCATCCACGGCGCCAGCGCCAGGATGATCGATGTCGGATAGCAACCCGGATTGGCCAGCAGTGCTGCCCCTTTGATCGCCTCCGCATGCAACTCAGGGAGGCCATACACAGCCTCCTGGTCCAGTGCCGCCGCAGCGTTTGCGTTGGCATCTTCAAACTGGTAGACAGCGCGGTTCAGGGCATTCTTCAAGCGCCACGCGCCACTCAAATCGATCACGCGAAAACCGCGGCTGATGGCTTCGGGCACAAGCTCGCGCGAGAACTCGTGCGGCGTAGCCAGGAACAGCACGTCCACGCGGGCTGCTTTCATGCGCTCCCAGGAAAAGGTCTCGAACGGAAAGCCGCCGTTGCCGGCAATCTGCGGGTACACCTCGCTTAGGTCCTTATACGCGCTGTCACCATTGCGCGAGAACAGTAACGGCTTCTTTGCGCCCTCGTGCCGCGCCAGCAAGCGCACCAGTTCGAAGCCGGAATAGCCGGTGGCTCCGAACACCGCGGGTTGTATCGTCTGCCCCATTTACTTACTGAAAATATCCTCGAATGCGGATAGTTAACTTCTCCGCCGTTGTGTTGTCAGGGGCGATGACGAGAATGGTGTCGTCGCCGCCGATGGTCCCCACTACGCCTTCCCACTCTTCGGCATCAATCGCCGCCGAAACCGGCTGCGCGCTGCCCGCACTGGTCTTTACCACTACCAGGTTCTGCGCCGTCCGCACTTCGTAAACAAACTCGCGAATCAGGCGCTCCACCGAGGGCAAGAACGCGTCCGGCACTTCTCCCTGCGGAAACTTGTAGCCGTCCTGAGTCTTCACCAGCCGCAGTTCGTGAATATCGCGCGATAGCGTCGCCTGCGTCACCCGATGTCCGCGCCGGTAAAGGCGCCGCCGCAACTCTTCCTGGCTGGCCACAGGCTGGCTGCCGACCAGGTCACGAATCGCGGTATGGCGAGCTAATTTCGACATAGCATGAATATACATCATCTAGCATATTTATACACAATGTTATTGGACGCAACAAACTCCGTTTCGGATCAACTTTGTGGAAAATATTTTCCGGAGGTTGCCGTCGGGTCGAATGAGCGGTTAAGGAAGGTGTGCGATGGCGCCTACAGCAGCGCCTTGCGTTGCAAAAACTCCCTCACAACGACTGCTGCATCCTTCTTCTCGCCATCTACCGCATAGTTCATCTGACGCATATCGTCGGCCGTGATGCGTCCGGCAAGCCGGTTGAAAGCAGCGGAAGCCTCGGGACATTGTTCAAACAGGGCGGGTCGCACGATGGGCACAGCATCGTAGGGAGGAAAATAGTGGCGATCATCGTCGAGCACCGCCAGGCCAAGCGCGGCGATCAGGCCGTCGGTGTTCGAGCCGGCAACGATGTCCACTGCCCGATTTTGCAGGGCGCGGTACAGCAGACCCAGGTCCATCACCCGCGGAGCTTCTGCGAATCGCAAGTCGTAGGCGCGAACCAGTCCCTGGTACCCGTCCTGCCGTTCGAGAAACTCATAGCCCACACCAAGTTTGAGTTTGGGAGCCTCGGAAGCCAGTTGCGACAGCTTAGTCAGGCCCAGGATTCGCGCATCTTCCCCACGCATCACCATGGCGAAGCTGTTGTCGAAGCCCAGGGGAGGCATCACATCCAGACCGAACTTCTGTTGGTACTCGCGCTTCACTTCTTCATACACTTGCGCCGCATCGCCCGAGGCCTTTTGCTTAAGCACGGCCGCCAGCGCGGTGCCGGTGTATTCGGGATAGACGTCGATCCGGCCCGACAGAATGGCCTGCTGGCAAATGTAGGTCCCGGCAAGGTAGAAACGGCGGTCAACCGCAGCATGGCAGGATTGCTCGAGCATCTGGGCAAACATCTCGCCCAGGATCAATTGCTCGGTGAAGTTCTTGGAGCCCACCACGATGTCATGGCTGTTTGATTTGCACCCGGCAGCCAACAGCAACAGTCCAGAGACGAAGGCGCGGCGGTCGATCATTTCAGTGTTGCCTGCGCGCCAGTAGCTTCTCGACTCCGCCCAGCAGGAAATCCGCCAGCAGCGCCATCAGCGCGGCAGGGATGGCTCCCGCGAGAATCACACCGTTGTCCACCATAGCAATGCCGCGAAAGATAAACTCGCCCAGGCCGCCCGCTCCGATGGCCGCAGCAATCGTGGCTACCCCGATCGTGATCACAGTAGCCACGCGAATCCCTGCCAGGATCACCGGTGATGCCAGCGGCAATTCGACCAGCCAGAGCAGTTGGCGTGAAGTCAGTCCCATGGCCACCGCCGCTTCACGGACCGGCTCGCTGATGCCGGCAATTCCGACATACGTGTTGCGCACCACCGGAAGCAACGCGTAGAGCGCCAGCGCGACAATGGCCAGGCGATCAACCCGCGCGCCCAGCCAGGGCAGCGGCAACAGCAGCCCAAATAACGCCAGGCTGGGGATAGTTTGGATGATGTTGGTGCTGCCCAGAACAAGGGTTTTGAGTTTCGGTTGCCGGGTGAGCAGGATACCCAGCGGAACTCCGATCACGATCGCCAGCACCATCGAGACTGCGACCAGCCATAAGTGTTCGCCGGTTAACATGGCCACTTCGCGTTTATGGGTCAGCAGAAAATTCACGGCTCACTCGCGTGCGCACCGCGGCCTATCGCGCGCTCTCAGTTCCGAAACTGCTCTTTCCCCGCCCGGTAAACTCTCACGTATTGCTGAACGCCCTCGTCCGCGGACTGCAGAAACTCCGCAGGCGTGTGGACGCTTCGCAGGCGGCCACTCTCCATTAATGCGATTCGGTCACCCAGCATCAAAGCTTCTCCAACGTCGTGGGTGACGAACACGATTGTCTTTCTCAACTTCTGCTGCAGCTCATGGAATTCCCTCTGAATCTCCGCCCGCGTGATGGGGTCAAGCGCGCCAAACGGTTCATCCATCAGCAAGATCGGCGGCTCAGCCGCCAGTGAGCGGGCCAGTCCAACGCGCTGCCGCTGTCCACCGGAGAGTTGGTTGGGATAGCGCTCGGCAAAATCGCGCCCGGGCAAGCCCACCAGTTGCAGGACCTCTTCGACGCGGTCGACAATTCTCTGCCGGTCCCATTTTTCCAGCTTCGGCACCAACGCAACATTTTCCCAGACGTTGTAGTGAGGAAACAGACCAACATCTTGAATGGCGTATCCGATTCGGCGTCGCAGTTGAATTGGGTCCCACTCGGCGGAAGACTTGTCGTCGACCAGCACCTCGCCCGACGAGGGCACGAGCAGCCGATTGATGAGCTTGAGGCAGGTTGTCTTGCCCGATCCACTACGGCCCAGCAGCATGAAAGTTTCGCCGCGCTCTACAATCAGGTCCAGCTCCGAGAGCAATACTTTCTCAGACGACACGCGATACTCGACTCTCCGGAATTCGATCGCTCTCTGCGACGCTTCACTCATGTCTTCTGCGGTAGCCACGGCTCAGTATTTTGCATCAGCGTATCAGAATTGCTCAGCAGAGCAGGATCGGACGCGACAGCCAAAACAAAAGGGCACCCACAGGTGCCCTCGATTGAAAATCAGTTGAGTCGGAAGAGCCTAGTTTCGACCCCAGCCGCCGCCGCCACCACCGCCGCCGGAACGTCCACGTCCGCCACCACCACCGCCACGGCCTCCGCCATAACCTCCTCGACCTCCGCCGCCACCACCACCGCGCGGCCGATCGGTCTTGGGACGAGCTTCATTAACGGTGAGGTTCCGTCCGCCAAGATTGGTGCCATTCAGTGCTTCCATGGCTTTGCCGGCAGCATCGTCGTCCATCATTTCCACAAAAGCGAATCCGCGTGGCTGGCCGGTATCGCGGTCCGTCACGATGCTCACCTTGTCGACCGGGCCGTACGCTTCAAATAATGATCTAACCTGATCCTCCGTGGCATCGAACGTCAGGTTCCCCACATAAATGTTTTTCATCGTTGCCTCAGTTCTCGTATCGAGCCGTTTCGCGGATCAGAGATCGATGGCGCAGCGCGGCCGCTGGTTTGGGTGTGTGGGACCGAATCCTTCTACTTGCAATGATTCCGACAACTAAAACGCGATGGAGGACAGCTCTCACTGCCCTCCCTCGTCAGAAGCCGATTAGAGAACCTGAACGTTCTCTGCCTGCCAACCCTTGGCGCCACGCTTCACATCGAAGCTGACTGCCTGGCCTTCCTGCAACGAACGGAAGCCGTTCGACTGGATGGCCGAGAAGTGAACGAATACGTCTTCGCCGTTTTCCCGTGAGATGAAGCCAAAACCCTTGGCATCGTTAAACCACTTAACTGTTCCTTGTTCCATGTGTTTCTTCAATATCCTTGATGTTGATGTTGCGCTGCGGGATCGGAAGGTTTCAGGCAGGAATCGCTCGTACAGAGGAGGGATGACTGCGAACGCGCCGTTCGAACAAACGCAACTACACTATACACTAGTCGCGCCTCCGGCACGAATCAGGGCCCACTCATAAGCTGGTCGCGACACGTTAGAGCAGCCGCGGAACTACTAAACCGATAGCCGTTGTGACACCGGCTTTCGCCCTCGCTCGTCGGCGCTAAGCGCACGCGGTCCGAGAAGATTCCCTCCAATATGGGACGAATTATCCATGCCAGCTTTCACTTCGGTGGGCATGGCGCTGCACTTAAGGGTCGGTTTTCATACCAAAGTGGCGGGAGAGCCCGTAATTGCTTGACATCTCCTTCAACCGACAGCAGAATGCCTGAACTGGGACCAAACGGGTAAAATCCCGAAGACTAGTGCGACTCCTCCCTCTCATCACAGCCGGCCAAACCCTACGGGTGAACGCGGCACACCACAGGCGACTCGAGCGTCAGAAGGAAGTTCCTATGCGATTCGGAAGGATGCAGACAGCTGTTCTGGTAACGATCGTGGCCGTGTTTTGTGGGGCGTCGGCCCTTGCTCAACAGATTCGATTTTTCCCCGACTTCTCATCCGTGGCCAATTTGAACTTCAACGGAAGTTCGCACCAGTCCGCGTGGAACAATGCGAAGGTGCTGCGTCTCACCGATGGATATTCCGGCAGGGGAATATTTCATCCCGAAAACTCGACCTCATGGTTCACCACCCAGCAGCAGGTGAATAAGGGGTTTACCACCTACTTCAAATTCCAGATCCATACCGCCGCCATTTGTTGCACGCCGGCTGATGGATTCGCGTTCGTCGTCCAGAACTCCTCGGCCACTGCCCTTGGCGCCGGTTCGGGAGGATTGGGTTACTCCGGAATTCCCAATAGCCTGGCCGTAGAGTTTGACACGTTCAACAACACCTGGGATCCCAACGCAAATCACGTCGCGGTGCAGAGTTGCGGCACTCAGCCCAATTCACCAATGCACAATGGCACTTGTCTGGTTGGCTCCGGGATCAACTCCTCGATCCCGCACTTGGGCGTGACCTGCGGCACCTCAGGCAACTGCACTGACGGCCTGCCCCACGAAGTGGTCATTGATTACATGCAGCCCGTTCAAGCCAGTGCCAGCGGGATTCTGATGGTCTACATTGACCAGCCGTTCATTCCTGGCACTCACACTCCGTGCCCTAACAACACCATCCCCGGCTGTCCGCTTGCCGCCGTGCCCTCGATCAACATTCCGTACAACATCGATACCACTTACAACTCCCACGGCCTTTCGCTCGCCGGCGGTACTTCCGCATGGGTGGGCTTTGCTGCCTCGCAGACCACCATTCCACAGGCGCACGATATCCTGGCCTGGGAATTCACTCCGCACGCGGCAGCGTCCGTTCAGCAAGTAATTCCTCCGGGCGGGGTGCCCGCGTTTTACAACTTTGGAGCGCACGATACCGTGGTGACCTACTTCACAGGATTCGCCAACAACGGCTGCGCCGGTAACACACCCAATGACCCATGTCTGATGACCGTTCTGGAAACGCCCATAAACCGCAATGACTTTACGCGGCTCCGGCTAAGCGGAACGCCATTCGCTAACGAGAGATGCGTGATTTACCTCGGAACGGGCGGAAAGTGCGTCGTCTACACCCTCACGTGCCAACAGCAGAGCAATCCCACGGTAGACGTCACCTGCCCGGTCAGTGCGCAGCAGTGCGTCAACGTCGGAGACGCGGGCTGCATCGTATTTAGCACCAGCTTCTACACTGCCGATCCCGTTACGCCACAAAACGCCGATTACTTGAAGGCCGATCCCATCGGAACCAACAACTGGGTGAGTATCTTCGTGTCTTATGACCCGAATAGTTTTGATGGCGTAACTACTGGCAAAGGACACGGCACATCCGACTTCGTCGCTACCTTCAAGCCGGGCCCCCAAAAGCTGAAGTGACGGATTTGCCTTAATCGAATGTGTCATTGCTACACTCAAAAAAGCCCCGGCCTCGGCTGGGGCTTTTACTTGCGCGGACGCGGATCCCTTGACAACCGCGACGTGAAGCTCTGATCGGTAGAGCTGTGCTTCAGCGCAGCGTCGCAGTAGCGTTCTAATTGTTGAATTTGCGCCGGGTTTCAACCCGCGCCACACCGAGTAGAGCGGCGCAATACAACATTCGCCCACGAATCAGCCCCTGAGGGCCGAAAGATCTTAGCCCAGCGCTTCAGAGTCTGTGTGAGAACTCATTTGGGTTGCAATGGTGGAACACACCGCCGAAGAAACCGCCCCTCGGGGGCGGGGATATGAAAGCCCAGCACGCAGCCAAAAGCGGAGTGCTGGGTAAAGTGGGAAATGAGTCCGAGTTCCCCGGGGACGACACCAGTACTCACGCAGACTCTTCAGCGCTGGGGAAGAGTAGGAAAATCAGCCCTAGTCCCGGACAGCAGCCTGTTCAGCCGGCGACACACTCCCAGCCCATCAGCCACACCAAAAGCTAAACCTCTGTAAAGTCCGCGACCAAAAAGCGACAAAGTTTAAAGGCTCACCTGGAAATCCACCGGCGTAGCTACGCCGAGCCCTGGTACGACTTGATGGCCTCGCGATAGACGTCCTTCAGATCTGAGCGATCAAGCAGTCGACCAGCCCCGTTCTCCTTGCTGATCGACTCCAGAATGCGAACCGCTTCGCGATATTGCGGAACATATTCCTTGGTCTTGCCAGTGCGGCTGTAGATTTCGCCAAGAAGGTAGTGGGCCCGGGCTTGGTCCACCAACAGGCCAAGCCGCTCCGCCCAGTTCATAGCGCGATCCAGTTCCTGTTGGGCGTCCTCAGCTTTATTGTTCGCCAGCAGGGCCTGGGCCAAGTAAATCGACGCCTGAACCGAGAGCGTTTTCAATCCGACGGTTTCGGTCTCGTCCATCAGCTTCCGTAATACCGGGATCGCCGCCGCCGCGCGATTCTGCACCACGTCCAACTTGGCCTGGTTGAACCTCGACACCGTCTGCATCTCGCGGTTCCTGGCTTTGTTCGCCACCTGCAGGGCGCGATCGTATTGCTCCCGCGCTGCGTCATAATCGCCGCGATAGAAATAGCTGTCGCCCAGATAGTTCAACGCTTTCGAAAGCACGGTATCGTTCTTGACCTGGGAGGCCTGCTTTACCGCCTCTTCCAGGTTCGATTGTCCTTCGTCCCAGCGCCCAACCTCCGACAGAACATTGCCGTACCGGGCCATAGCCTCGACCATCAGCCAGGTGTGGTCGTTGGCCTGCTGAAAGTCCTTTAACGATTCCTGCAGTGCGCTCAGCGCCGACCCGAACTTGCCTTGGGCCGCGTACAGCGCGCCCACGCTGCTGGAGTTGATGGCGACGCCATCCTGATCGTTCGCCGCCCTCCGGATCTCCAATGCCTTGAGGTACTGGTTCATCGCCGCGTCATACTGCCCCAGCTTGACATTCGTTTCCGCGAGGTTGTGTAGGGTCTCCGCCATGTCGGACGAAAGCTTCAACTTCTCGCGAATCTGATAGGCCTGCTGAAAATATGCCAGTGAATCCTGGAACTGGCCCATCTCGTGCCGGATGGCGCCAATGTTGTTGAGGCACAGCGCCTGCTTGGCTTCGTCCCCAAGGTCGCGATACAGCGCCAGCGCATCATTGGTGCGCTTCAGCGCGTCGTCGTAATTTGCATGATCCGTATCCGAAGATCCCAGGTTGAGCAGGATCATGGCCGTGCCGTGCTTGTCCCCAATCGACTGATACGCCGCCAGAGCTTCCTTGTAACTGTTCTGCGCAGCCTGGGTCTGGCCCATCGCATCCTGCAACTGCGCGATCTCATTCAAGCTGCTGGCCACCCCGCTTTGCAGCCCCAGTTTCTTGCGGATGCTCAGCGAGTCCTGAAAATTCTTCAGGGCCTCTTCCGGCTTATTGAGATCGCTATACGCAATGCCCATCTGATGCTCAACCGAGGCCTTGGCCTCTTCGTTGTCGAATTGCATCGCCAGGCTGTAGGCCGAATTTAAAAAATCTAGACCGGCCTGCGGATTGCCCGCCTTGATCTCCACCCTTCCACTCGCCAGCAGTGCGTCAACATTCTTGGAGTCCGCGGCGCGCACCCGTGCTAGGCGCTTGCGCGCTTCGTCGTAGTTGTTGGCCTGATTCTCGTAAACCTTGGCCAGCGCAAGCTGCGAATCGGCGTCGTCGGGATTCAACTTGGTCAGGTTTTCATACGCCGTGATCGCCTTCGCGCCATCGTTCATGATGACGGCGTGGTTCGCTTCCACCAGGTATCGCTCTTGCGCCGGCAGGTTGTCGCTCAGGGTTACGGCCCGGCGCGAAGCTTGTTCCGCTTTGTCGTCGAATCCCAGGCTGTGATACGAGAGTGCCAGTTTGGAATACGCCAGCGCAAAATTCGGGTCTTCGCTTACCGCCTCTTCGAACTTCTTGGCCGCATCCTGATCCTTGCCGGAGCGAGACAGCTCGAGCGCCTCGTCGTAGGCCCGCAGCGCCGGCACCGACTTCGTCAGGACATACGAAGGCTGTCCCTTCAAATCCTTCAACACATCCGGATCCGACGACAGATTCGCGCGCACTTGCGAGGCCAGATTGTCCAGACCGGCGAGCAGTTCCTTTTCGCTCGGAATGTCGGTCTTGAGTTCGTAGTTGCGATCGTGCTTCAGGTCGTAGACCGTTGCGTTGATACGTATCTGGTCGCCGAATTTCTGGTATTGCCCATAGACAAGGGTGTCCGCATTGGTGAAGTCAGCGATGCGCTTCAGCGTCGACAAATCGAGCTGTGACTGCGGCGAAATGTGCAGATCGCGCAATACCTGCTGCAGTCGGCTCGGCGATACCAACCGCACCCGCTGCGACTGACCAATATCAGTGCTCAAGGTTTCTGACAGGCTTGATGCCAGCCAATTAACGCTCGGATCGCCCGAAGCGTTATAAAACGGAACAATGGCAAGTGAGAGTGAAGCGGTTGGCGCGGACCGCATCCCCACCAGACCGCCATCCAGTTTTGATTTGACCAGTACGCCGGCACCCGCCGCCAGCACGACACCGGCCACGCCGATTGCAATCCATTTCAGAGGAAACCGCTTTGCCGGCGTCGGGGTGACAACGTCCACAGTGGGCAGTGCCGCGCCAGTCGAGGACGGCCCAAATACGGTAGCGCCCAATGCCGCCCGGCTGCCACTCGTCGGACGCGGACGCTTGCCCTCGAAGACATCCAAATCGTCGATTAGTTGCTGGACGGTGTGGTAGCGCGCCTTGGGGTCGCGCTCCAGACACTTGGCTACGATCTGGCTCAGCGCCGGCGGAAGCGTTGGATCGATGTCGGAAAGCGGCACTGCCCGTTCCTGGGTGCGCTTCACTAAACTGGCAATCGCGCTCTCCGCCCGGAACGGAATGTTTCCCGTCAGCAGCTCGTAGAAAATCAGCCCCATCGTAAACAAGTCAGAGCGCGCATCCAGATCGGAGCCCATCGCCTGTTCCGGCGACATATATTCCATGGTTCCGATCATCATGCCGGTCTGGGTCATTCCGTCTCCCTGGACGGTCTTAGCCAGGCCAAAATCCATGATCACCACGCGACCCGACACATCCACCATGATGTTGCTGGGCTTCAGATCGCGATGGATCACACCTTCCTGGTGCGCAGTCTGCAGGCCCAGGCAACCTTGCCGAATGATGTTGATGGCTTCCTTGGGCGGAACTTTGCCTTCGCGGGTCAGGATCGTGCGCAGGTCCTCACCCTCGATGAACTCCATGGTGATGAACTTCACACCTTCGGCTTCATTCAGATCGTAGATCCGGATGATGTTGCGATGCGTCACCTGTCGCGCCAACACCAATTCCTGCTTGAACCGCGCCAGGATGGCCGGGTTCCCGGCGAGATCGGGACGAATCACTTTCAGGCCGACCGTGCGGTCGACTTCGAGGTCGTGCGCTTTGTACACGGCCCCCATGCCGCCCATGCCGAGGAGTTTCTGGATTTGGTAGCGGCCACCGAGCACCGTCCCGACTTCCAGCACCGTCGCCCCAATGGCGGCATAAACCTGATTCGTGACCCCAGAGCTCGCGTCACGTGTCCTGCGGGTCTCGACCATCGTGGGATCGTCGGAAGAGTCGCGTCTGCCCGATGCGGAAGGTGAAAGGGGCTTGGCCGGGCTGGGAATTGTAGGGGTGTCCACTTGAGTAACGTCGGGACCACCAGCTCCCGCGGAAGTCATGGCGTCGGAATCAAGTGCTGGCCGGGGCATGGCCGCAGAACTCTCGCCGCTGGATACAGCAGTTCCCTCCTGCGCTCTCCGAGATCCTCGGTCCGCCTCGCCGGCCATATTCTCCACTGTTGTCTGGCTGTTCTGGCAATGAGGCCCACCCTGTCCCAAAGCCAGTTATCTTCGGAGTATAACTTGTCTTAGCAAGTCCCGAGCGGCGATTGTGCCTATTTCTTGATAAGTCAATAGCTCGGTCCTCCCGTTGTCGATTGAGATAACACGGAGGTATATCATTCTCTACCACCTAGGTGGGCAATTCTCCCTGCCGAGGCGATGATCCAGACCTCCACAAGCGCAAGGCCAGCACCCACAGCAAGGTAGGCAGAAGCATGGCAGCTCCCGTCGCTCTGGCCACCGCTGGCGGCGTCACGCCTGCGTCAAGCGCTCGGCCGGCAATCCAACTCGCAGCGGCTAGAACGAACATGGAAATTGCGAGCTCGGCGCCAAACACTCGCCCCAGAAACCGGTCCTCGGTATTGAGGTGCAGCAGAGTAGTGGACACCACCCACACGGTTGTGGTGCCGGCATGCGCAAACACGATGACGGCAAAGGCAACCCAGATGTTACGAGTACTTCCCAGCAAGACATATCCCACACCGCCACAGAGGAAGCCGACCACAACGCTGTTGCGGAGCCTTGATTCGCGTTGCCCGGTCCAATGGGATGCGAACAGCGGACCCAGCAGCGCGCCTGTGCCACGCGCACCAAACAACAGGCTCATCCCGAAAAAGGCAGCGCGCGCCGGTGAGAGTCCGGCAATCGGAGGAGGGAAAAACCGCTCGCCCATCACCGGTAGAAGGACCCACGATGTGCCCAGAATGCAGACCCCGGCTTTGAGTGACACCAGGGCGGCGAGCTTGGGATTGTGGGCAATGTAGCGGAACCCGGCCCGGATCGACGACCATCCTGCCGCCTGATCTTCAGGGTGACGATTCGCGTCGTCGGCATGTGACTCAACGAAACGCATGCGGCTGATCAGCCATGCTGAAACCGCGAACGAAACTACGTTCAGAACGAAGACTGCATCTCGCCCTAAGAACGCCGCCACCACCCCGCCCAGCAGCGCACCCACCGCCAGGTCGAACGACCAGGTCGCGGCGGAAAGCGTGTTGGCAACAATCACGTCTCCTTCAGCGACAATATTGGGAATGACCGCGCTTCGCGCCGGCTCGAAAAATGCCACCATGACAGTTTCGAGAAATAGCAACGGATAAACCATCCACACCGTTCGCGGCGACCGAACCAGCAGCATGCAGGCGACAATCACCATGCGCAACAGGTCGGAGGCGATCATCACCTTGCGGCGACTCACGCGATCGTTGATCATGCCGGCCAGCGGCCCCAGAAGAGTGTGCGGCAGTACCTGCAACACCAGCGCCAGGGCCACCGATGAGGCTTTGCCGGTCAAATCCAGCAGCAGGCTGTAGATCGCGAGTGTATAGAACCAGTCTCCGTTCTCGCTGACGATCTGGGCGAGCCACAACCTGCGGAAGTTGGCGTTCCCGCGAACCAGGCGAACATAGCTGGAGATCCCAACCCCCGAGGTTGCCATGCGAAGCCCTCAGCCTAACAGAGCAGCTCCAGTCCCCGGGAGTGTTGTGCAGTTCGTGGCCAGTGCGCTTGGGTGCCCCATCCGGGCCGGTTTTGCCCGGGTGGGGGGTTACCGACGGGATAGCCCAACTCCCTTCAGTTGGCAAGTATGGGGTGGTCGAAACTTCGAAGCTTACCGACCGCCGTGTGCCGGCTCGCCAGTCTGAGCTACCACGGGGACGATCGTGGAGGTGGGAGTAGGAGATTCCTGCACCGGAGGCAGCGCCGGCGAGCGGCGCAACGCGTTAAAGGCCATGCGTCCTACGTCATACATGCCATAAATGATATTGGCGCGCCAGATGTCGTTGCGAAAGGTGAGGATTTGCTTCCGCACATAACGGAACACATGGTTACCGGGCCGGAAGTGGTTGGTTCCGGCGTTTGAATTGAGCCCCGGATTCATTGGCTCGCAGTCTTTCAACCGCACCACCGCGATCGACCCATCGGTGCGAATCAGGTCGCCCGTCGCATTTTGGGTAAGTGTGACGCTTCCGCGGTGGGAGACATGCCTGACCGACTCCACGCAGCCCGCGAAATTCAAATCGCGAATCACCTTGGCGCGCTCGTCGTCAATATCCGGAGCAATATGGTGCACGAAGTTCTTGTACTTTACCGACAGCACTGCGCTGGTATCACGTGTGCACGAGCTTAGCCAGACGGAATCGGTTGTCCCCTCCGGCGACCATTGCCAGATGCGCAAGTGGTCGCGCTTGCCATAGCTGTTGAGGCCCTTCTGCCAGCTCATGTCCTGCGGCTTGCCGTTTAACAGGAAGGTCGTCATGGGCTGTTGTGAGTAAGCGCTGTTGTTCAGCAGCGCGTACAGGTTCTTCATCACCGAAGCGCGCGATACCGGATCGCTGTTTTGCCAGCCCGCCTCGCGAAACGCCGCCTGTACCTGTTCAGCCGAACCCAGAAACACCAGGTTCACCACATCGGCATCAACCGCCTTCTTGGTCGTCGGACGCGGAAGAATACGATCGACAAAGCCATCGGCTTGCCACGAGTCCGACATGACTTCAGCGCTCGCATGTGTCGGCGTAAAGGCTACCGGCTGCGGGAGCCAAGTGACTGGCGCTGTGGTCTTCAGTCGCAGATCGGTACCTGCCGGGTAATAGATCTCCG
Organism: uncultured Acidobacteriaceae bacterium; assembly: GCA_963834815.1. Classification (GTDB taxonomy): domain Bacteria; phylum Acidobacteriota; class Terriglobia; order Terriglobales; family Acidobacteriaceae; genus DASRAA01. The sequence continues at coordinate 271,659 of CAWIDA010000004.1, forward strand.
GCTCGGGAAAAATCGGGAAGGTCGCTTTGTAAATAATGAGACCCAGGTCGGAGTACGGGTTCCACGTCGGAAGATGAATGAGGCGGCTGTTGATGCGACCCTGGAAAGTGTCGCTGCTCAGTACGCCCTGGATCACGCCGTTCTTCACCGCCTCGCGCGCGTTTTCCACTTCTTCCACGCGAGCGGCTATTTCAATGGTCGCGCCGCCTTCAATCACTGCACGGTCGAATTGAAGTTCGAGAGCAGCCGTCTCATGATGGATGCCCCATCCCACTTTGCGCTTGCTGCGGACCTCGCCCTCGATCGCCGTGCCCATCGGCAATCCGACCTCGCCACTGCAGCTCACGTCCTGTGTCAGCACCGCGTGGACGGGATCGCCAACTTTCGCCGTGAACGTGGAAACAGGACTCGACAGGCGAACCCAAAGTGGCTGATCCGCAGGCAATTGATCGCAACCAAATGCCACGCCGCCGGCACACGCCAAGGATAAGAATGCGAGCCCTCGGCCCAGACCGAGCAGGATTCTCATGCGAAACAAAACGCCTTCCCACATCTGATGAAGCTGAGACTCAATGATAACTGAAGATGGCCTGCAGACCCACTTACTCCGCCCTAATTCATACGATTCTCCATGACGAACTGGGTTCTCACCCCATTCCCACCACGAAGCGACCAGAACAGGTTTCAATAAAGGTTCCTTGAAAGAGCAGGCTTCACAAAGGGTAGAACTGGCCTTCAGGCCAGCGTCCAAGTTCCTTTATTTATTGTCATCCCGGGGCGACTTTAGTCGCCGAGGGATATGCTTTTGACCTTTTCAGCCGCCTCTCTATCCGTGCCTGTCACACAAACGAAATATCACCAGCTTCAATTCACCCACTATCAAACCCGACTGAAATTCAAACGCCCCGAGATCTCCCCCGGGGCGCTTGAATTCTCAAAACAAAATACGACCGCACCTCTAGAACATATTCCAGAGATACTGATTGTAAACATCGTGGTGGTACTGCACCTCGGGTGCTTTCACAAACGTACCCAACAGTCGCGGACAACGGTCAGCCGCCGCCTGCTTCAGGTCCCCATATCGCGCTTTCACATCCGCGCCCAGAAGTTTCGTAGTCCAGTCAGCGTTTCGGAAGTTGTCCAGTGCATTGTAGATGTTGTCGGGCAAGTATCGCTCCGCCTGGCGCAGGTTCTTGATCTTGGCAGTTTCACCCTGCAGCCCGGTCTTAAACACCGCCAGCATCACCAGGTACGGGTTCGCGTCAGGAGCCACCGAGCGCACTTCCACCCGCATGCTCCGCTCGTTGCCAATGGGTACGCGAATCATTGAGCCACGATCAACCGCCGAAGCCTTGATCTGGTTCGGCGCTTCAAAGTGCGGATCAAGACGGCGATATGCATTGACGCTCGAATTCAGCAACAGGCACGTATCGTTACCGTGAGTCAGGAAGCGATCGATGAACTGCCATCCGAACTTGCTGAGCTTCTCTTCCCCCTTGGGATCCCAGAACAGGTTCTTGCCTCCCTTACTCACCGAAACGTTGGTATGCATGCCGCTGCCATTCACACCCACCACCGGCTTGGGCAGGAATGACGCGGTCATGCCGAGGTTCGTCGCAACTTGCCGGCACACCAGCTTGTACAACTGGATCTGGTCGGCCGCGGCCACTACCTCGCCGTACGAGTAATTGATCTCGAATTGCGAAGGCGCGACTTCCGGATGGTCCTTCTCGTTCTGGAATCCCATGGAGCGCTGCACTTCGGCAGTCGTATCAATGAACAACCGCAGCGGGTCGCCGGGCAGCGAGTGATAGTAGCCGCCGGTGTTGACGTACTCGAACTTTGCGGTCTCGTGATAGCGGCGCTCGGCGTCCTTCCCGGCGAACAGAAAGCCTTCAATTTCATTGGCTGCATTCAGGGTGTAGCCGTTCTTGTCGTATTGCTCCTGGGCAACGCCTTTGAGAATGCCACGGATGTCGGCACTGTAGGGCGTGCCATCCTTGTCGATCACGTCGCCAAAAACCAGAATCTTACCCGGTCCAAACACGTCCGCTGGTCCCCAGTAAAAGGCCGCCCAATCCACGAATAGGCGCAGATCACTCTCCCGCTGTGCGGTGAAGCCGCGAATCGAAGAACCGTCGAATGTCAGGTTGGCAAAGTTCTTGATCAGGAATTTCTTGTCATAGTCCAGCATGTGCAGGCGGCCTTCCAGGTCGCTGAACAACACCGTCACCGCCTTGATGCGCTTCTCGTCCGTGAGATACTTCAGGCGCTCTTCTTGCACCTTGTGACTGGCCACGCGCTTCAGGCGCTGTTCCTTGGCCTGCAGGTTCATGGTTTCCAGTTCGTCATACGGTAGGGCCAGAAAGTTACGCAGTTCGTTCGACATGAATCTCCTCAGGTTGGGATTGGCAACCGCCACGGTGAAGTTGGTTTTTGCCGGCGATCACTCTTGAGGGTATCGCTTGCCTGATTCACGCTGCCAATTAAAAGCGTTAATGAGCGATATTGACGGAATTTATGGAACGGCAGATCGTTCTTAGATGCGGATTTATTGTGGTTTTGCGCGGAATTGCAGCGGATTTGGTGCAAACCTGCCCGCCGATCCGGTGCGCTATCAGTTGCCCTGGATTCGCTTGTGCAACCGGATTTCAGCTCCGCCACGATCGAAGGTGACATCCGTCATCAGGCTGCGCATCAGGCAAATCCCGCGGCCATGAGTCAACGTCGAGGCCGTGTAGTTGGCAGGATCTGCCATCCTGAGGTCGAAGCCCGGTCCGGGATCACGAACGGTGATGAAGACATCCGACGCATTCGCCGTAACCTTGCATCCGATTTCCTTCGACGCGTCGTCGCCGCAACCGTGCAGCGCCGCGTTGGCCAATGCCTCTTGCAGGGCAACCATGATGTCGATCCGCTCTCCTTCGTTGTGGCAGTGCTCGCCGACGAATTGCATGATCTTTTCCCGCGACGCCGGCACACTCGCTACATCGCCCGGAAAAACGAATTCCATTCCTGCAGTCTCCGCCGCCACCTTGAGCGGCTCGCTAACGTCGACACCTTCGCTTGCATCGCCGCCGGTAGGAGCAGCCAAATTTGCCGCTGGCTGCAGATTCTCGCCGTTCAGTGTGGAAGGAATACTCACTACTGCATTATGACGGCGCTACGCGCGTGGCACCACCACCTGGTGATAAAAACACGTTAAAAGTCCGTGAACAACAGGGAAGGTGGAAACTAATATGCAACGGTCAACGTCTAATAATTGACGGGTAATTGAAGTGCGCGCGATCGAATTCATGCACTATAGGACCATGTCATTCAAAACTATCCAACCACCATTCATAACCACGAGTCACGATAACGTGACCGCGTATCAAGAGACGGAGTCAATGCTACGAATTGAAATCCAGTCATTGAACGGTGCAGCCTTGCTGCGCTGCTCGGGCCGCATAGTTTTTGGGGTCGAGGCAGAGATGCTGCGCACCATGGTAATGTCGCGGCCGGAAGGGTGTGTTCGAATTGACCTTTCCGGAGTTGAACAGATCGATGCCACCGGCCTCGGGTTGCTGGTGGAATTGCAGACTTGGGCTGGCACCACGAGGCGGAGTTTTACTCTCCTGGATCCGTCCCAGCAGGTGTGGCAACTGATCATCCTCACCAAACTCTATGACTTGCTCGATATCTCCTATTCCGACGTGATTGGCCCCTTCGATGAAAGCGACTGCGGCCGGCAGGAGATGATCGCCTAACGGTCTGCTGAAAACTCGTTTCAATAAGACTTGTGTCGGGGCACGGCTTTAGCCGTGCCCTACGTCACCTACTGCACCGCCACGCTCGTCGGCGCCAAACTCCATCCCCGCAAATTGATCTGAACACTCCCCTTCGCCCCTGACGCCGGATATTCAATCTCCACTTCCCGGCTCTCACCCGGAAGCAGAGACACGTAGTTGTCGCTGTAGTATGCCGGCAGAATCCGCGATCCATCCGACGCATTCACCAGCGTCAACTTGTTCGCCAGCGCCGCCGACGTCCCGGTATTCCGCAACGTCACCCGAATCTTTCCCGCGCCATTCGCCGTCGCTGTCGCCGCCACATTCGCCGCCGGCAGATGATTCAACTGCCGGTACATCGCACTCGCCGCCGCCAGCCAGTACAAATTGTCCGACGCCACTTTCCCCGTCGCGTCGCGAAGCTCCAGCTTCACCAGCACAACATTCGCACCCATCACCGGCGCCAGCTCCAGCTTGAACCCCGCCGTCACATCATTCGCCGCTACGTCCTTCGTCTCCGAGTGCTGCAGCAGTTGCTTGTTGTCCAGCGAGTACACCGTCGCCGATACCGTCATCCCCGGCTGCGTCGTGGTAGTTGTATTCACCACGGCCACGCTGTAGTCGGAAAGATCAAGCTGCACATGCAGCGGTTCGCAAGCCTTCTTCACCCCATAAAACGATGCCTGCGTATCGTAGTCTGAGCTCAGAATCTGCCACATGTTGCTCGGCCACGCCGGCTGCGTCATCCACAGCAGGCGCCCCGAATTCGGCGCCCACAGGTGCGCGTACATGCCTTCAAAGATGGCGCGGTGGGTCACGTATTGCAGCATCTGCGCCTTGCGCTCGAAGTCCGCCAGGCTCGTACCCGCCCCAAACTCTGTCTCAATCTCCTTCATGAACGGCTCAATCTCGCCGTTCCCGCTCTGATGCCAGTCGTGATACGCCCACGCATCGCCGATCGGCCACTGGTCTTCCTTCGGAATCCACGCCTCCAACGACTCCTGCGTCGACAGCGACACCGTCCCCGTTTCCACCGAAAAGCCACGGTTCCACAGGGTGTAGTAGAGCGTGGGGTCCTGATATTTGTAGGGCCCGCTCTGCTGCAAGTTCACTTGATTCGAACTCGGCGAGTAGTACCTCGTTCCGTCGTATTTGTTGAAGACCTCGATCAGCCCCTGATTGAGAATTGGCGAGGGCACGCCTTCATTTCGCCCGCACCAGATCACAATCGACGGATGGTTCCGGAACCGCAGCACCGTATCGCGCGCATTGTCGAGAAACAGCGGGATATCCAGCGGCTCGGTGTTGTAGTCCTGCGTCGTCGTCCAGAAATCGTTCCACACCATCATGCCGTACTCATCGGCCAGGTCGAAGAACGTCTCCTCCGAGTTCTGTCCCATCCAGTTGCGGATCAGGTTCACATTCGCATCGCGATGCAGCCGGAAATAGGGTTCCAGCTTCTCGCGCGACACCCGCTTGCGCGAGTCATCCATGCCCCAGTTGCCGCCGCGCGCCGCAATGCGCACCCCGTTCACCTTGATCACCAGGTAGTGCTCCATCTTCGGATCGTTCGCCGGCATCACCGCCGGAGAAGTCTCGCCCGCCTTGGTCAGCGACGCCGCCCACGCCACCCAGTAGTCCTTCCACTCCTTCGGCAGTATCTCCGGGAATGGGTCTGGTGCCGGAAGCTGCCGCATGCCCTCATGCGTCACATCCACCACCACCTCGCCGCGCGCTCGCGCCGCCGTCGGCGAAACCTCCACCCGACGCAGTTGTCCCTTCGTATCGAGCAGCCCCAGTTCGTAGGTCACTTCTCGCACGCCGAACCGAACATCCTTCGCATCGCTCGCCGCCCCGCCCTCGCTGAACTCGACCTTCGCCGTGTAGAGCTCCGGCTTGCCGTAACCGTTCGGCCACCACAGCCGCGGATGCTGCAGCGTCAACTGCGCAAACTCCGCCGGAGCCAGCTTCACCTCGCTCTTCCCCGGCGCAACCGTCACCTCCTTCGTCACAGTCACATCCTCAATCGCAACTTTCAGCACTCCCTTCACCGGCTTGTCGCTGGCATTCTCCAGCGGCACATTGATCTCCACATCAGCCTTGCTCGTGTCGGGCAACGGCAACTTCGTGATCACCTGTACGTCGCCGATCTTCACCATGTCGCTCGCCGTCAGTGTCACCGGCTGCCAGATCCCCGTATCGCGATCGCGAATCGCCGGAATCCAGTCCCAGCCCTCCGTCGCCATAAACGTTGGACCGTCCAATACCATCGCGCCGCCGTTTTCTCCCGGCCCACCCAGCACCGACTGCTCATGCGGAATCCCGGGATGCGGCGGCGGCGACACACGCACCAGCAGCACGTTCGTCTGCCCCGGATTCAACACATCCGTCACGTCGTACACGCCGCGAATGAACGCGCCTTTGATATTCCCCAGCGCCTTCCCGTTCAGCCACACTTCAGCGGCGTAGTTGATGCCCTCAAACGTCAGCGTCAGCCGCTTCGCCTTCGTTGCCGGCGCCTTGAACTCATTGCGGTACCAGTAATCCTGCTTGTTGAGGCTCTCGGGAATGACGAGATTATTCAGCCCGTAGTCCGAATCCGGATACACGCCGCGATCGATCATCGTCGTCAGCGCCGTACCTGGGACCGTCGCCGCCAGCCAGTCCTTCGCTGCAAATCCCGGCTTCGCCATGTCATCCGTTGAAGCCTTCACCGTCGGACTCGCGGCCATCCTCCATCCGCCCGCCAACTCCCACTGGTTCGCGCCCTGTTCGCGCAACGCCGGACCTTGCGGCACCGGCTTCGCCACCGCCGCCGGATACGGCGCGCGGCTCTTCGGATACGTCGCCGGATCCTGCGGAGCTCGATAGCCAGCCTGTCCCCGCGTCTGCACCGGCCACGGCTTCGCGCCCTCTTCAAACTCCGCCAGCGCAAAGTTCGGCGGATTCCCCGCGAGCTGCTTGATCTTCTCCGCGCTCAGCGCCTCGCGGACAATGGTGAACCCCGCCACCTTTCCGCCGAAGTGCTGCCCCTGAAAAGACGGCATGCCCGGCGCTGCTGTCGGCACAGGAGGCGCAATCTGCACCACTGGAGCCACTCGCCCCAGCGCCAGCACGCCTTGTCCCACCTGCGCGCCGTCGCTATACAACCGGAACACCGACTGCCCGTCGAACGTTGCCGCCACAAACTGCCACTTGCCCGGCGCAACCGTCGCCGGAGCCGTGAAACTGTTCTCCGGCCCTGCCCACATCAAGAGCTTGCCCGGCTCCAGCCCGATGTAGCGCGAGTACTCGCTCCCCACATCGCCATAGCCCGCAACTAGCTGAGACGCCGTCACCGGCGCGTTCACCCACACCCAGCCGTACATCGTCCACGGTGACTCGGCGCGCAGCACTGTGTCCTTCTCCACCATCTTGCGATGGACACCGTCGCCGCCTGCCATGATCGCGGCGTTGTACGGCCCATACACCGGCGGATCGTTCGTCGGAACGATTTGCGCGCTCCCACTCAGCGCAACCAACAGCAGAAGAAAGAAGCTAAGAAGCTGAATCAGGCGGGAAGAAAACACATCAGAACTGTGCATAGTCATCCTTCGTGCGGTTGTGCCCCACACCAACGGATTGGGGCGATAGTCGTCTTACCGCGCATCAGAAAGCAGCCTCGCTGTCCATCAGAAGGCCTGCTTTCGCGACGGCTTTGTATCAGGGCACGACTTCACAGCCTGCGGAAAAACTCCATTTCGGAATGTTTTGAAGGGGCACGGCTTTCAGCCGTGCCGTAAAACGCCTTAATTTTTTGACCCTCTGCGCGGGCTTCAGCCCGCGCGGAGCCCTTGCGATAGACTTTTTCCGCAGCCTCTTCAGTCGTGCCGCCCGAACTCTTCTCAGGAACGGGCTTTAGCCCTTCCGCGATCGATGGGCTCGTTCAACAAACGGTGCCGACGACCTTCCCTGGTCTCGTTGAGCCCACGCCACAAAGTATCGATTTTTCAACAGCAAATCATACAGGAGCAGGCAGAATGTCCCTTCCCTTGGGCATGCTTCTCCTACTCAAGCTTCGCGTAGGCAGACTCCGATCGCGTCTTAGCTGCATATTGGGCGGAGCTGGCCTTCAGGCCAGCGTCCCAGGCATTGAATGATCGGAGGGCTACAGCCCAGGGAGTGCTTGTGACAAAGTCCGCACCGTGCCCTTTCTCATTGCACTGCACTATCCACTATCCACCAACCACTACCCACTTCCTGTTAGGTGGCCACAATCGCCCGCCGTTGGCAACTGTGGGTGGAAACTCCGCGGTGCGCGACGATGCCTCACCCCGTCCCGGCAGGGACGGCATATCAAAGCCCACCGTTTCAACGGTGGGGTGGCATATCCCACAATGTCAGAGTGCCGGCAAGGCACGGCAGATGTCCGCGACGGGCTTCAGCCCGGCGCTTGCTCACAATGGTTCGACGGGCACAAGCCGCCGGGTTGACAGGGGTCCCACCATTGCCAACTCGTCCGAATGTGTAGGCCACCCGACCGGTTGTCCTTCATACGGACGAGCCGTGATGTGCACATCGCTTGGCAGTTCGAAAATGACCTTTGCGGGCCCGTCCTCGTACTGGGGCTTGCTTTCAAGTGCATAAGCGTAACTGATGACCAGAGGACGGGTCGGCTTCGCGCTCGGGCACAAAACCCACTGGCGGATAATTTTCTCGGTGGGCTGTACGAGTAAGGGCGACCCACTGGATGCTCGTACATCGGATTCCTCCCATGAACGCGTCTAGCGTCTTTTCTTGCAATGGTTTTGGACACCTTCGCTTGGTGGGTCGAAACCGGTGTGGGTGTACATCCCACAATGTCAGACCGCCCGCCCCCTACCTGTTCCCAAACGTAATGCTCAGCCCCGAACTCATGCCGTAATCACTCCCCGAAAACGTCGGTGGAGGCTGGTTGTCCCAGTTGCCATAAAACGACACATTCCACGACAGCGCTCCTGAAATCTTGATGTAGTACGTCGCATTCAAGTTCGTATACAGCCGCCCGGGTTGCGTAATCGCCGGCAATAGCGTGACCGTCGTATCCAGTGTCGTCTTGTTAAACCGAAACAGCCTTACTCCCGTTCCCACCAGTCCGGTGAATACCTCTTGGGGGTCGGACACCGCCAGGTTGGGCGCGTATTGTGTCCTCTGCCACCCGAAGCCGCCGAGCACGTAAATCTTCGCGTGGTTCGTATTCGACAGCAAACGGCCCACGCCGCCGCCCAAACTCGTCTGCAGATCAATGCTCTGCTCCGAGCCTTGCAGGAACGCAGCCGTGCCGGCATAAAACCAGTTGTTCCAGCGCAGCAGGCGTTGTGCTTCCAGAGTGAGTTGATTGCGCGTGGTTGCCGTTACACCAGTACTGGTCGATAGTGTCGAGTTATAGGACGCACCGGCCTGCCAGCGCTCCCGCGGATACTCCACATCAGAGCTCAGGTTGTACTGCGTCGATTGATTGCCTTTGGAGTACGAAATACCGCTATTAATGGTGCCATTGAACCGTTGCCAGAAATGTTCCGACGTCGTGTCCATCTGGATTACCTTTGCGCGTTCGAGGTTCACCTTGCGCGCCGAAGCGTCCACCACCTCGATCGTCATCGGTCTGCCCTTTTCGACGTCCGCTGTGGAGAGAGTTCCTGTGTACACTATGCCATCCTCTGTCTTTACCAGAAACAACTGATTGCTCTCGATGTGGTCCACCTGCGACCACTGCACGTCGCTCGTGCCGAGGATGTACTGCATGCTGATGTACAGCACACCCTGATTCAGTCCTTTGATCTCCCCGGTAAGATGATCGCCATTTTTCATGACGATCACGTCGGTGCTCTCCCGCGCCATCAGGGGCGCGACCCAGAGTAGCAAACACATCATTACGGCTCGGATATTCATGCCGGACCCGCCTGTCAGGTATAACGGAATTCCGCCGGGCACAATTGTGCAATCAGGCCCGGCAAGGATTTACGCTGGATCATCGTACTGTATGAGGTTGTTTTCCCACGTCGGAAAAAAGTGGTTGGTTTGGTTACTGATCGTGATGGCGCTTGCTTTAAGCGCCCGCGCACAGACGGAGCAACTGCTGCCCGAGATCGACACCTACTACAAGATAACTTCCCCGGTTCGCGTGTGGTTTCAGGCCAAGGAAACCAACGAAGCGGGCGCTCCGGTGACGGCCGAGATTGGCCCCAGCCTCGATTTCTACGTGAAGTCGCCGGTCATGCTCGCGAATATCACATCCTTCGATCTGGACGACTCCAAGTCCCGGTTGCTTGTACTCTCGGTGGGCTACCGCTATCTGCCCACTCCCAACCAGCCGCCGACCAATCGTTTTGAACCGTTCTTCACCTTGAACACGCCCATACCCAAACTCCGGTTATTGCTTTCAGACCGCAACCGGGCCGACTTGGATTGGAAAGCCGGAACGTTTACCTGGCGCTATCGCAATCGCATCCAGCTCGAGCGAACCCTGCGCGCCGGTTCCTACCACCTGTCGCCCTACGCCAGCGCCGAGTTTTATTACGAGAGCCTCTACCAAAAGTGGAGCGACACCGCCATCTACGCCGGATGTTTGTTCCCCATTGCCAGGCACTTTGAATTCAATCCCTATTACGAACACCAGAACAGCACCGGCAAAAGTCCCAACCGGATTTACAACCAGTTCGGCCTGATGCTTAACATGTATTTCGGCAGGAAGTGATCCGGACTCGGTGCCAGCCTTCACTTGTCTCTAGGTGATAACGGTTTTCTCTGTGCCTCAGTGGCGGATTCTGATTTCGTCCTATCCGCATCATCCGCGTTGATCCGCGGTCGCTTTTACTGTTCAACTGACGGCTGTGGGTGCCCCATCCTTTCGCCCGCCTTTGGCGAAAGGGTGGGAGCAAAATCCTCTCACCCTTGTCTGTTCAACTGACGGTCCCCCTCACCCCACCAACCCCACACTCCGCAACACTCTCCTCACCTTCTTTGGCGACATCGCCAGCTTCTGCGCCACCCGCGAAATCTTCTTTCCTTCGCGCAGCCACACCTTCGGAATCACGATCTCCGCAAACTCTTCGGCGATTTGCTCGAACGTCTTGTCCCCCACAATCCCCTCTGACCATGCGCGTAGCGTGTCATCAATGCTCGACGCCCGCAGAATCCGCGCTTTCAACGTCATCAGCTCTCCCCACACATAGTCGCGGTCTTCCGCGCCCAGCAGGGCTGCCGCGCGATCTACGTAGCGCTTGGCATCTTCCCACTCCTGGAAGTAATCGTTGCCATGCACCATGCCGCGCGCCACATACGCCTCCGCCGCCAGCCGCCGGTTCTGCGTCAGTCCCGCCCAATGGATGGCTTCCTCCGCGTAGCGCTTGGCGTCAGCCGCATACACGGCCACGTCTGCGTCTTCGCCGAACTGCTCATCCACACGGGTGTTTTCCGCCAGCGCTTGCAGCGTGCGGGCTCGCGCCATGTGGATGTGATCATTCTTGTCGTGCGCCAGCTCGTAGGCGTTCTTTCCCTCGCGAGCCCCCAGTTCAATGTTGCCGCTGTCCAAATGCAGATACCCGCCCATCACCAGCGCCGAGGCAATCCCGCCGAAATACCTGTGCTTCGCGTAGATCTCTCCCGCTCGCTTCAGTTGCTCCAGCGCGTCGTTGCAGATTTGCGCATAGCTCGAAAGCAGCCTGCCCTGTGCCGTCTCTCGCCGCCCGTTCGGTCGCTGGCTTCTCCGCCCGGGCATCGATACGCTTGCGCAATTGCAATGCGATGGCGCGCTTCACTGTCGCGGAATTCACCAGCGCTCGTGCCAGGTTGCGGTGGTTCGGGTTCCTGCGGCCATACAACTCCACCGCCGCGTCGAAGTGCTCCAGCGCCTCTTCGTACCGCCCCGCCTGCTGCGCGATGCGGCCTTTGGCAGACTCGATGTTTCCCAGCGACAGCTCGTCGTCCGTGGATTCCAGGTGCGACTGCGCCTCGTCCAACATGCGCAGTGCTTCCGTCGAGTCACCCTTCTGAAACAGCAGCCAGCATTCCTGGATCTGGATGACCGCGGCCAACCTCAGTTCGGAAATCTGCTGCATCATCTCCCGGCCTCTGACAATGTGGTACCTGGCCGCGTCATACTCTCCCTTCTTGCGATGGGCCCGCCCCTTCCAGAAATGCACAATAGCTGCGTTACGCACATCGGCCAGCGCCTCTTCCGCCCGCAGCACGAAGTCGAATGTGGCGATGGCATTGTCCAGTTCTTCCGCGTCCATGGCTAGAAATCCCTCGGTCGCCTTCAGTTCGAGAAATTCGCAAATGCTCATGCTGCTGCGTCGCGCCTGCGGCACTTGCGACGTAAGTCCCCGTAGCCACGTGCCATCGCGGAATCCCAGGTCAACCCATTGCGCCAGCCGAATCAGCAGATCCGCAGCTCCCTGCTGGCTTTCATTCAATTCGAAGATCTCGTCGGTCCGAGCGGTGAGGCAGAGAAAGCCATCCTCGACGCGGCGCTCTCGCAGATCCTCGTCTAGTCGCGCTAACCACTGCATTTTCTGTGACATACAAAAAATTGTAATCGTGCAACTAAGGCATGTCCAGTAAAAAGAGGACGATTTGACCTAGCCAAAGGTCATGGCGACGAAGAACATTAAGACAATGCAGTAAATTAAGTTATCCGCAATATCTACAATTTATGAATTTAGGTCACCTCGGTTGCTAGGTCAAAGCGGACGAGTACCTCTTGCGCGCCGCTCCCACCTGATGTCTAATCGCATGACATTCGGCAACTGGAGACGACCCGACCATGACGCAGCCACGCCATCCGAAAGAGCATTGCTGGAACACTCCCCGCTGGAGGGGCATCACCCGACCCTACGCTCCCGCCGACGTCGAACGGCTCAAGGGCACGGTCCATATTGAGTACTCGCTGGCGCGTTCAGGGGCGGAAAAATTCTGGAAGCTGTTGCGCTCGGAATCTTTCATCCCCGCGCTGGGCGCGGTCACCGGGCAACAAGCGGTGGAGATGGCGCAGGCTGGATTGAAGGCCGTGCACTTCAGCGGCTGCTTGCTTTCGTCCGACACCGACGCCAGCGCACCGATGCGGGCCTTTCATCCCGCTGATGGATTCGCCGCCGCTGTGCGCTCGATCAATCACGCCCTGCTGCGCGCCGATCAAATCTCCCACAGCGAGAAACATGCGAAGTTCGATTGGATGCTGCCCATCGTTGCCGACGCCGAGTCAGACTCCGGCGACCACATGAGCGCGTTCGACATGACCAGGGCACTGATCGAGGCGGGCGCTGCCGCTATTCATTTTGACGACCAGTTCTCCTCTGCCCGGAAGTGTGGACAGCTCGCCGGGAGAGTACTGGCGCCAACTGAGGAAGCCGTCCAAAAGCTGATTGCGGCCCGCCTGGCGGCCGACACGATGAATGTGCCCACGGTGCTGATTGCGCGCACCGATGCGCGCCTGGCTGGTTTTATCAGCAGCGATTACGATGCTCGCGATCGGCGTTTTCTCACCGGCGAGCGCACGCCAGACGGGTTCCACGTTTATCGCGGAGGCCTGCAGGCTGCCATCGATCGCGGCCTGGCGTTGGCTCCTTACGCCGATCTGCTGTGGTGCGAGAGCTCCGAGCCAAATTTCGAAGAAGCACGCCAGTTCGCCAATGCTATCCACGCGCGATTCCCGGGCAAGATGCTGGCCTACAACTGTTCGTCTTCGATAAAGTGGCGAGCCAAGCTCAACGAGGACGACCTGGCCTGCTTCCAGCGCGACCTGGCGGCCATGGGATATCGTTTCCAGTTTGTGGCGCGTGCCGGCTCCCACGCACTCAACCTCTCGATGTATCACCTGGCGAAAGACTATTTGCAGTCGGGCATGACGGCTTACTCCCGGCTGCAGGAGCGCGAGCTCGAAATGGCAGAAGACCTGGGCTACTCGACGTTGAAGCCGCGCCGGTTCGTCTGCAACGAAAACCTGCCTACCATCACCAGCACAATCATTGGAGGCCAGGTGGCGCAGATTCCCCAGACCCATCCGGTGGAAGCGCAGTCCTTGCCACTGGACGACGTGGACTACAATGACGGTGAAGCGACAGAGCGCACCCCCATGCCGCATCTCTATCCGTCCCTCGAGTCGATGCCGCTTCCCAGCACGGCTGCGAACGATTGACCCATGCATCGGACAGACTGGCCTGGCGTTGCGTAAATCAACCTGCCGCCTCGTAGTTCAGTCAAGGGACGCTGCATGACTACACAGACTGATGTGATCCGTATTGCGGGGCCGCACTGCGATGCCCAACCCGGCATCCTGACCCCGCCGGCAACTGACTTCCTGTTGGCATTGCATACGCGCTTCGAACCGACGCGCCAGACACTGCTACGGGAACGCGGGAATCGTCAGGCACGACTTGACGAAGGCCAGTTGCCGCAATTCCTGGAAGCCTCCCGTCCGACCCGGGAGGCCTCCTGGAAAGTGGCGCCTATTCCCGCCGACCTGCTCGATCGCCGGGTGGAGATCACCGGCCCGCCTGATCGAAAGATGATCATCAATGCGCTCAACTCAGGCGCCAGTGTCTTCATGGCTGACTTCGAGGACTCGAACTCGCCGACCTGGAGCAATTGCCTCGAGGGACAGCAGAACCTGTGCGATGCGGTACGCCGGACCATCGAGTATCGTTCGCCCGAAGGCAAAGAGTACAAGTTGAATCCCAAGCCGGCCGTCTTGTTCGTACGGCCCAGGGGATGGCACCTCGACGAAAAGCACTTCCTGGTCAACGGCACTCCGATCTCCGGCTCCCTGTTCGATTTTGGCTTGTTCTTCTTTCATAACGCCAAGGCACAGATTGCCTCCGGCGGTGGTCCGTACTTCTATCTTCCTAAGTTAGAGAGCCATCACGAAGCCCGCCTGTGGAACGAAGTATTCGTTTTTGCCCAGGAATACGTCGGGATTCCTCACGGAACCATTCGCGCCACCGTCCTGATTGAGACCATTACCGCAGCCTTCGAGATGGACGAGATACTTTATGAATTGCGCGATCATTCGGCCGGCCTCAACTGCGGCCGCTGGGACTACATCTTCAGCTTCATCAAGAAGTTCCGGAACCACGCCAGCCACGTGCTGCCCGATCGCGGCGAAGTGACGATGCAACAGCCATTCCTGCGCTCTTATGTTGAGCTGCTGATCCACACTTGCCATCGCAGAGGTATTCACGCCATGGGCGGCATGGCGGCGCAGATTCCTATCCGCAATAATCCCGAAGCCAATGAAAAGGCCATGGAACGCGTACGGCAGGACAAGCTGCGCGAAGTCAAAGCCGGCCATGACGGCACCTGGGTGGCTCACCCCGGATTGGTGCCGGTGGCCAAGGCCATCTTCGACGAGTACATGCCGCAACCCAACCAGATCGCTCCGCCTGCGAACCAGAAGTCGCCGATTACTGCGGCCAACCTGCTGGAGTTACCGAAAGGAAAGATCACTGAGGCCGGCTTGCGCCGCAACATCGACGTCGGACTGCAATACCTCGAGTCCTGGTTGCGAGGCAACGGATGCGTTCCCATTTACGACTTGATGGAGGACGCGGCAACGGCAGAGATCTCCCGTTCGCAGTTGTGGCAGTGGATCCACTACCACGCCAAAATGGACGATGGACGGACGATCACTCCCGAGATGTTTGACACCATCTTGAAAGAAGTGGTGGCGCGATTGAAGTCGGCGGAGACGACTCCCAAGGACCACAGGTTCGATCGCGCGGCAGAACTGTTCACCACAATGTCAAAGGGTGAGTTCGAGGAGTTCCTGACCAGCGTGGCGTATCGGGACCTGCCGTAGGTGTGCAGTGATCCCAGGTTAGCGTCCAACCGCGGGACGCGAACCTGGGGCACCCGGGGGTCCACCTATCAACGGGCAATCAAGCCTGGATGAGTTCTAGGAACCCGTACCGGTGAGGCCTGCCGACTGAGTGCCGGCGCTATCGGTCACGATCACCTTGCCTTTTCGTATGCCAACGGCCGTTGGTCTGAACCTCACATTAATCGCGCAACTCGCATTTGCCGCCAGTGTGGTTGCGCAGTTGTTGGTCTGGGTAAAATCGCCCGTGGTTCTAATCGTGATCCCGGTCAAGGAACTGGTCTGTTTGTTCGTCACGGTGACGGCCTGTGACGGACTCGTGGTACCCACCTGCTGGCTGCCAAACGTCAGGCTGGTTGGATTAATGTTGACGTGCTGGAAAAACGCCCGCATGTCCTTGCCGGTGGTGGCAGCTGCGCCCGGAAAAGTCGTCAGTCCAACAGCTTCGCTAATCATGCGTAACAAATTCTCGTGCTGAAACAGGGACGGGGGCCGCGCTCCCGGGTATACCTTGGGGCCGACGACCACAGTAGCAATACGTCCGCCCCCGTGTGTGTTGTCGGAAGCAGATTCGTCGAAGACGACGACAAGTATCCCGTCTTGAAGGAAGGCGCTGCTGTTGAGCAGCGGGGATATGTTGGACTGCAGCCAAGTGTCAGCCTGCTGCAGAGTACCGTTGTGGGCATCGTTGATTAGGTTCGGAATGACGAAAGAAATGTCGGGCAACGCGTTATTGTTCAGATCGGTGGCGAATTGTCCGAACGGCACAAGATTTAATTTTTGAACGCTGCTATTAAACACATCCGACAGGTAAGTGAAGGGATTGTGATGACGAACATAAAGTCCCGTGTCGCCGCCAACGTAACCAACGGAGGGAAGGCCCTCGGCGTAACACTTCCAAGTTTTGCCGGCGGCGAGCAGGTGACGGACCAGATTATCTGCTGTGACCACCGAGTTATAGTTGTCGTTATTGGTTATGATCTGTCCCGTCGTCATCATGAAGTAGTTGCCGATCGACGGGTGTGTATTGGCATAGTACTGAGTGGCCAGGCCATACTGATTTGCCAGGCTGTTCAGGTATGGCATGGCACCTGTCCCGATGACTTGTGAGTAATTGTGGTTCTCTTCGACAACCACGACCACATGCGAACTAGAAGGAACTTGTGCACTCACCGTGGTCACAAGCGCGGTAAGCAGGACACAAACTGCAAATTTTGGTTTCATCGCCACACTCCAGTTTCAATTCAGTTTTGGCGCGCGGCCTGATTCGGGGCCAACATTCGACCGCGCAAGGAAATGCCAAAGCCTAGCGCAAGTCTTCCGAGAAACTCTGGAAACTCTGTGATGTTGCTGCCAACGAGATCGGGTCGAGCAGTTTCGACGAGTGGGCGTTAACATTCTTGCTAATGTCTAAGACGTTATATCTGCGAGATTGGACGTGTCAACTATATAAGCTACCGAAGGGCACAATCACAGAAGCCGGCTTGCGCCGCAGCACGACGAGTGCGATGGAATTGCACCTCAATCAGGCTACGAGTCTAAGGTGAGATGATCACCCAAAGTATGCATGTTGCCGGAAAGCGCCGCCCGAGCCGTTCATCCAGTTCGCGGGAACCTGAGTACAGTAAGCGACGTCCATCAGCCCGGCATGGGACGGGTGGGGTGTAAGTTTCCACCCGACAATCCAATTCGCCGGGAGTGCACCGGATAACTCAGACTCAAGAAATCCACCTCCCGACATAAAAGCGAGCTGCCGGATGAGGCTCTCAGTACGGAAGGTCATGCTCCCGTCCTTATGGCAGGTCACATCGCTCGCTGATGAACACACCAGCAACATGGCATGGAAAGGTTCCTGCTGGTGCTTATCTGGTTGCCAGCGGACGACCAATTTGCCAGAGCCGATACCGATGCCATTGCGGCCGTTTGGAGGGATCTGCAGGAGGAGATCGTAACTCAAAGCGACCGTGTTTTTGCCGACCGGCTTGGAGTGCCACCTATCAAGTTCCAGCGCGGCTTTCCAGTGACCACTGTAGCCGTGCAGCACGCTAGTGAGGGGAAAGCCAGTCATCATGGCGGGCAATGAGTCAGCCCATTCACTCAGTCGCGTTGCCAAGTTGCCGGGAATGCCCGTCCGTATAGCAGACACGAGGTCCGTTTGCGGTTCACTGGGTGCCTCACAATTGGTGTTCTGGATGCAAGTGATTCCCGCGAGATCCGAAGGAAGCTGGACGTCACCCACGGTGTAGATGGCAACTCGTTCTCTTCCCATCCGACCGGCCACTAAGCCGAGTTCAATCATCACGTTGTTGTTGATTTCCGGAAGGTTCGCAGCCCTAAGCACGAAGACAGCGCCAAGACATCTCTGGAGCATCTGTTCGAGTGCTTCAAAGGTGAGCAATCCCAACGGGAACTCGTCTTTCCAGCATTCGCCCTCCACTCCGTCCAGTTGGGATAGGAACTCGGCCACCTCCTGTGCGACTTCCAAATCTGCCGAGGAGGACGCGACGAATATGTGCTTCTTGGTTGAATTTATTACTGGTTGTTGTTCTGGCAAAGAACCCACTGCACACTCTCACTTCTTCAATAGCGTTTAACGCGCGGCTGTTGCGCCCAAATGCCATCTTCAACGTGGATGAGGACCAATGACTAGTGCATAAGTGGTGACCATCTCTGGTGGCTGTAGCGTAGGTGGCGCCTCGTGTGTGCGGCTACCGTGGCGGTGGCCCACCTATCTCGTGGTTGCTCTTTTCTGACAGCCACAGCAAATAAATTGATCGTCTGCAAACAGCAACAAATGTCTGCGACCCGTCGAAATCTTTTGAACAGAAATTCTCCGTGTTCTCCGTGCCTCCGTGGTGAATTCTTCCCGCCTTTTCCCGAATCGGGAATCACAGCGATAGTGCTCCCGCGTCACAACCAATCTCCGAAACTGCGTCCTACAATGTCACGTTAGCTTGTGACTCCAACTCTGGAATCTTAGAACTATGAAGAAGCTGGAAGCAGTAGAAACCTCCCGCGCCATCATGACCCAAGGCTTGGAATGGGGCGTCTTTAAGTGGCTTTTGGAGAAGCCGAAGGTGCGCAAGATCGCCGATCGCGCGACCGCAGCCCTCAACGACGCCGAAGACAAAGTGAAAGCCACCTGGAGCGACGAACTCAAGCTCGCTTATAACTCTCTTGCCACCCAGGATAGCGAGAACGGTAAAGGCAAGAAAGGCGCCAAAGCAAAAGACGACTCCAACGACTTCGATCCCGAGGTGCTGGCGACTGCAAAACGCGTATTCGAGGCCGATGAAGAGACCGAGATCATGCGCCTCGACGCCGAGGACACTTTTGCCGAGGGCGAGCGCAAGCTGAGCGTCGGCATGGCGCGCGATGGCGCCCGAAAGGCGCTGGCCACGTACGATCTCCATGAAAGGGCGATACGGAAAGCGGAAGCGGCGGCGAAGAAGAGTGAATAACCGATGGTGGATGGTGGCCCGCAGAAACCCCGCCCAGACGAAGCCTGGCGCGAACCTAACCCTAATGTTTTGACATGGATGGCTGTAAGTAGCTTAGAATCAAATAGTTAGCGGAAATCGATTCAAGTTGTATTTTATTATCAATAGGTTGCGAGCGGTTTGAATAAAATTTTGACTGGATTTTAGGTCCTGAAATGTTCGCCTGGTTACCCCGCGATCCGCTTTCCGTAGGTTCCAAAGCCCCCGACTTCACGCTTCCCACGGATTCGGGAAAGACACTGAAGTTGTCCTCATTGCGGGGTAAGAACGTCGTGCTGGTTTTCTATCCTGGCGATGACACCATGATCTGCCGCCGCCAGTTGTGCGAGTTTCGCGACGCCTGGCCTGACTTGCGTGGCCATAATGTAGTCGTGTTCGGCATCAACCCGCAAAGCGCCGAAAGCCACCGCGAGTTTCGCACCCGCAACAAATTCCCGTTTCCCCTTCTGGTGGACGAAGGGCAGCGCGTAGCCGCCTTGTACAACTCGGATGGCGGCATGGTGAATCGCACCGTGTACCTCATCGGCCCGGACGGCCGGATCCGATACGCTCAACGCGGCATGCCTCGACCGCAAGAGGTGCTTGAGGCTGCTGCAACCGCAAAGCGTCAAGCGAAGCGAAAGACAGAAGTCCGAGCTTAGGAGCATTGGCAAAGGCACATATGTCATCCGCTACTAACCAATTCGACTTCGACTTCATCGTCATTGGTTCCGGCTTTGGCGGTAGCGTCACGGCCCACCGCCTGGTGGAAAAGGGCTATCGCGTAGCCGTAATGGAGATGGGCCGCCGCTGGACGCCCGAAAACTTACCTAAGACCAGTTGGTCAATGCATCGCTGGTTCTGGCGGCCACGCATTGCGCTGCGCGGCTTTTTCAATATGCGCTTCTTCCGTCACGTCACCATCCTTCACGGGTGTGCGGTGGGTGGAGGGTCGATTACGTACGCATGCACCATGCTGCGCCCTCCCGATAGGGTGTGGGACAGCGGTTCGTGGCAAGGACTGGACGACTGGAAGTCGGAGATGCCCCGGCACTATGACACGGCATCGCAAATGCTCGGCGTCACCGTGAACAAGATTCTGGGGCCGGCGGATCGGTTGCTGAAAACGGTGGCCGACTCCGCCGGCGTCGGCGATACCTTTTATCGCACCAGCGTTGCCATCTTTCAGGCACCCGAAGGAGTGCCCGGAGGCGTGACGTATCCTGATCCGTATTTCGGCGGCGAGGGTCCCGAGCGAACTACGTGCAAAGGTTGCGGCGGCTGCATGATGGGTTGCCGCCATGGCGCGAAAAACACCCTCGACATGAACTACCTCTACCTCGCCGAAAAATACGGCGCACAGGTGTTCCCCGAAACCCGCGTGGTTGATGTGCAGCCTCTCGGCGACGCAGCGGACGGGGACAAGGGTTACCGGGTTTCCACGGTCAAGTCCATCGCCTGGATCAATCGGCAACCAAGAAGCTTTACTTGCCGCGGCGTGGTTTTTGCCGCTTCAGCGCTGGGCACCATGGAGCTGCTCTTCCAGTTGAAGGATAAGAAGTCACTCCCACATCTCAGCGACAAGATTGGCCGGTACGTGCGCACTAATTCCGAGTCGCTGATTGGAGTTCGCGTGCCGGGAGCCCAAGACGACCTGTCGAAGGGCGTGGCGATCGGTTCGGGAGTTTATATCGATGAGCACACGCACATCGAAGCAGTCCGTTACCCGAACGGCTCTGATTCCATGTCCGCATGGACTACGATTCTGACGGGCGGACGGCCCGGCGCGGGGCGCGTCGGTCTGTGGCTCAGGAACTTGTTGGCGTCCACCGTCCTTCATCCGATAAGGACGTTTCGCATCCTGCAGCCCTTCGGCTGGGCGCGTGAATCGGTAATCCTGCTCTGTATGCAAGCGCTCGATGGGTACATCGATATGGGTTGGGAACGCTCCTGGTTCTCGCCCTTCCGGAAATCACTGGTCAGCCGCGGCGAGAAGATACCCACGTTCATTCCGCAGGCCAATGAGTTTGCCCAGAAGATGGCACAGGCTGCCGGAGGAACGGCTATGAGCATGCTGCCGGAAATTCTCTTCGACGTTCCCGGCACCGCTCATTGCCTCGGAGGCTGCGTGATCGCCGACTCCCCCGAGCACGGAGTTGTCGATTGGCGCAACCGGGTCTTCGGCTACAAGAACATGTACGTCTGCGATGGCTCTGTGATTGGCGCGAACCTCGGGGTCAATCCCAGCCTCACCATCACTGCCTTGACCGAACGCGCGATGAGTTTTATCCCTCCGGCTGCAGCGGCAACCTGGGATGATGCCGCAGAGCCAGCGACTGTGAGCACGCAATGAGACAGGGCCCGCCTGCCTTCTCGATCGGCGGGAAGTGTTTCAATGAGTTGGAAGCCCTAGCCGTTTACTTTGGGGATTTAGGACGGTCGCGCCTTGCGGCGCGTGCTGCTCTTCACGGACTTTCGTTTGGCTGGAGGTTTTGGCGGGTTTGACTTTTCGATGCGTGCCTCCAACTCGGCGATTCGCTCCCGCATCTGTTGCAGTTCGATACCGCCTTCGGCCCGGGCTTCAGGCGCAGGGTTCTCGGCCAACTGGCTCTGGATGAAACCCTTCATCATACTGAGGGGAGAAATGGCGGCGGATTGGACCCCGGTGAGACCGCTTTGCAGCTTGCTCTGCACCGTCTGATAGGCATCGAAAGCTGACTTCAGGTACCACATGATGAACTCACGTCCAACCCGGTCTGAGGAAACAATGAGCTGGCGAAGCAGTTCCAACGGAAGCCCGGTGGGCTGCTGCTTGGCGTCGTCCACGATGATCTGGGTCAAGGTCACGCGGGTCAGGTCTTCGCCCGTCTGCGCGTCAACCACCTGGAGGTCTTTGCCCTTCCGTATCAGCTCGGCAATGTCTTCCAGGTTGATGTACCGGCTGGCGGAAGTGTCGTAGAGCCTGCGATTTGGGTATTTCTTGATGACGATTCTAGCTGGGCTCATCGCTGGGCGCCCTCCTGCTGCAACGCACAATTCCCCACT
The DNA here is from genome assembly GCA_963834815.1 of uncultured Acidobacteriaceae bacterium. Lineage (GTDB taxonomy): Bacteria > Acidobacteriota > Terriglobia > Terriglobales > Acidobacteriaceae > DASRAA01. The sequence goes on from CAWIDA010000004.1 coordinate 293,786, forward strand.
TGCATATTGACATTGTACCGCACAAGGCTTACATTTTGTTTGATGCTGCATTGCAGCATACGGAGGCCATCATGCGAGAGGATGTAAAGCTCCATACTTATCCACCTACAGTATCCGAGTCATCTTTCATTTCCCTGCTCTCCGGCTGGATGCAGCAGGGGGTTGAGAATTTCTTCGCCACCCAGAAAATCCTTGTCGATCTGGCGATGAGTCAGAACGCCGCGGCGATCAGCCTGGTCCGCGAGCAGCTAGCGGATCCAAAGTTCGCCCCGGTCGCAATTCTGGCAGAACTCGCCGGAGAGGGTATGTCGAATTTCATTGCAGGTCAGAAAGTATTGCTCGACCTGGTCCGTCAGGAGAACGACATTGTAGCTAAGGGCGTGAAAGATCGGGTTGGCGGGGTCGGGCCCGCTGTTGCCATGGCCGACCTTACTCATCGCAGCCTGAACACCCTGCTCGAAATGCAGCATGACTTCCTGAAGTTCGCCGGCAAACAGGCACACGATTGGCTGGCAGCGGTGGAAAAGGGCCAAGTCTATGATGGCGAACGACTCGTAGAACTGGCTCGCGAGGGCGTCGAGCATTTCGTTCAGACCCAGGAGAAGTTCCTGAAGCTCATCGCTGAGGAAGCCTCGAAGGCGGTCAGCACCAAGAGTGAGGGCCATCGTAAAGCGAAGGTCGAGGAGCTTTCGGTTATGGCGCGCCAGGCGACGGAATACTTCATTGAAGCGCAGAAGAAGCTCATGGACGTCGCCGGAAAACAGATGGACGCGAACTTACAAGCTTCCGGTCGTGCGCTGAAAATGGTCGCGCCGTTGGCCGCCATTCCTCTGCCGGATCTTGCCCGTGAAGGAGTGAAGGGCCTGGTCGAGGCCGAGCAAGCACTCATCGAAACCATGACGAAGCGTCCTGCTGGATCCAGGGTTGCCGCGAGGAAGGTTCGACACACTAAGCGGACGGCCCGAGCTGCGAAGCTAGAAGCCGTGCACGCATAATTTCGGCGTCACTTACGCGAAGACGGTGTAGGTCTCGGTCGGAGAGGCATGCCAACCAGCGTGCTGCTAGTTGACGATGTGCCGTTGCCCTGTCAGCGGCACATCGTTTTGCGTGTGGCACAGGCGAGTCTCGCATCCCTAAAAGTTAACCTTTGGCAATTCGCGGCAAAGGGTCTATATTGATTTCCCGAGGACGGCGCAAACAGTCTCCCCACACCAACGCGGGATTTTCCCCCCGTGACTGCGGGCGACCGAATCCACTTCTGAAACCTGGGAGACCTTGGTTTTGGCATCGGGCCTACGGCGCAGCGATTTTCGCGAAGACAACGTAGTAGCTGACATTTCCATCTGGAAGGAGGCGTTGTTTGCGGCCGACGTCCTCCTGCTTCACGCCTCGCCGGTTTACTACGGCCTGGGAATACCGCACGGTGATGGTTCGGCGGTCGTTCTGGTTCCTGGCTTTCTAGGCACCGACGCCTATCTGACGCAACTCCACACCTGGCTTGAGCGCATCGGCTACCGTCCATACTTCTCGGGCATCGGCATCAACGCCGAGTGTCCAAACCTTTTGATCCAGCACCGGTTGAACGCCTGCATCGAAAGAGCGTTGCACGAGACAGAGCGAAAAATTCATCTGCTGGGGCACAGCCTGGGAGGCATCATCGCCCGCTCGGTCGCCGGTCAGCGACCCGACGATGTCGCATCGGTGATTACCCTGGCGTCACCATTTCGTGGAACCGCTGCCCATCGGACTGTCCTGCAGGCCGCTGAGGCAGTTCGCAAGCACATCCTCAGGGAGCATGGCTCGGGAGTTCTACCGACCTGTTACACCGGCCACTGCACCTGTAACTTTCTTGATTCGCTTCGCCGCAACGTTCCCGACTCCGTGTTGGAAACGGCAATCTACACTCGCAACGACGGCATCGTGGACTGGCGTTATTGCCTGACGGGGAATCCCGATGTGGATTTTGAGGTTCCCGGTACGCACATCGGCCTCTCGTTCAACTCGTCGGCCTACACCATCATTGCGAATCGTTTAGCCGAAGCGGGCTGCGCGACGCAGCGTGTTTCCAAGTGATTGTGCGGGCATATACACCCACCCGCAATTGAGCTCCAATTTTTCTACGCTTGCGCCTACTGATCGACAAGTACGTCCAAATTGTCCCATTTTGGGAATGCCCTCGCCGATTAGCGCGAATTTGCTATTTTGCCAGCAACGAATAGCAGAAACTGGAAGTGTCTAGTTCAGCGGTCGGCTTGAGTTCGAAATCAGGGCCCGCATCAATGTTGACCGCCCGCGGAATGCGACGGGATCCCAATTCAAACAGCTCGCAAGGAGAAGCCCTATGCGGCGTCTTACTTTAATAATCGTGCTCCTTTTTCTCTCACTCTCTGTGGTCACCTGTTTGGCGCAAAAGCAGGAATATGTTGCCCGGTACAGCGCCTTTGGTGCCTTTTCCTACTTCGGCACGCCATCATTGAATTCGGTGCAGCGCGGATTCGATGGTGACTTTGGCGTCAACGTTCGCAGTTGGATGACGCTCGGTGGCGATTTCAGCTACGGCAGCGGTAGCACTTCTCTGTTACCGAACCAGCTTAATGCAGCAACACAGGCGAAATTGGCGCCCTATGTGCCCTTATTGGTAGCAAAAGGAATTCCACTAGCGGTGCCTTACAACTCCTCAACCTACACCTATGAGGTTGGGCCGCAGTTTAATTACCGCGGGCTAAAACACTTTACCTTCTTCGCACGTCCAGCGCTTGGGGCGTTGCATGCGTCGATCACGGCCACGCCGAGCAACCCCTATATCGCGAACATTGTCGGCGGACTCTTGGGCAAAAGTATGTCGTCGTCTGACACGGTGGTGTTTTACGGCTTCGGGGGTGGAATAACTTGGGAGGCCACACCGCACTTTGGTATTCGTGTCGCTACTGACCTTGTTCACTACAATATGTTCTCGGACATACTGAATGGCGGACGTAACACCGTGCGGGTCGTGATTGGAACGAAGTATAGCTGGGGAAAGAACATTTTGGTGAAGTAGCGGAACGATGGTTAGCGGGCTGCAGCATTTTGTGTGCCCGATTGCGGCCCGCTTTCGATATCGAAGTTGACTAATAGGCAGCCAGACAAAAGGTAAGCTATTTCTTCCGCGCGGCTGACTTAGGCCGTACGTTCAGGGAAGGCTCACGCCGGCGTGTGCTGGCGAGATTCGCTGCGTAGGCGCGGTAACCCAATGCAGATCACGGGTTTGCCCAGCTGCTTCGGATGGCCATCAGGGTTCTGCGTAGACCCGTCGCGCAGAACCTCCCTGTCGCCCACTGACTTGAGGCAGACTTCTCTCCTCCCTCCTGCGGGCCCACAAAACTTCATCAGCTAGAATCAGAACGATCATGTCGAAGCGAATCCTCGTCGTGGGTCTGCTGGGGATCATCATGGTCTTTCTCCTGCGCCACGCGGGCTCCGGACTGGTGGTAAGCGCCCCTGAACCTGCAGATGTCATCGTGGTACTGGGCGGAGGAGAGGAGGATCTGCGCTATTGGAACGGCGTGAGACTCATGCAAGAGGGCCTGGCGCACCATCTGGTGCTGGATGTGTATAGTCGCGGCGAGATATTTGGCCGCTCGAATTTCGAGCTCGCCCGCGACTTGCTCAATCGAACCTCGCCGGGTCAATCGACAGTCTGTCCGGTCGAATTGAACTCCACCTATGAGGAGGCCGGGTATCTGGCGCAATGCCTTGCAGGATCGAAGGTGAAGTCCATCCTGCTGGTGACTTCCGCGTACCACACGCGCCGGGCGCTTGCGATCCTGCAGGCGAGGCTTCCGCAATATCACTTTTCGGCCTACGCCGCTGACGATCCTTTCTACTTCGGCTCGCGGTGGTGGACCAATCGAGTGTGGGCGCAGACCACGCTGTCTGAGTGGGAGCGCTATTTGTGGTGGCTTATAGTGGACCGATGGCGCCACGGCCTCGTGGTGCAATCGTAAGGCGAGGCGCGGCATCGCTGGCCTAAAGGCCAGATCTAGCAAGAATCGCGCTCTTCCGCAATCCTGTGATGGCGGTGCCGCTCCAATTCAAATTTGCCAAATCCACATTTAGCTGAAGCGGGTTGCCTTCCATAGAGCAGCGCCACAAGCGGTGAGAACGATCAGGAGGATCGCCGACAACACGGCGATCGCTGTCCAATTGATCGCGATGTCCGGGACGCGGCTCACCGCAGCCAAGCCAACGAAGATAACGGTGGTGATTACGACAATGCTCCAATCCAGCCAGGTGCGGGCGCCTTTGTCGTGGTCCCCGTTATTCGAGTCCTCACCGGCAAGGCCCGCTTGGACATAATCGCTGGAGACCCCGTAGCGCTTGCCCTCACGATGGGCCGCCTCATGCCATCTTCCATGTTCTTTGCGAGTGACAGAAGAGAGTGCGATCGCTCCCGCACCTGCCGCCATCAAGAGCGATCCACCGATCACTTCCGCGTACAGCGAAAGGCCCCGGCCGCGCAGCTCTCCGAAAACAAGAATGCCCCAGGCTAGTCCCCACAATTGATTGGTGTTCGACAGCGGGATGCCGCGGCTGATGCCAATGTACTTGGCGGCATACTGCTGAAACACGTCACCAATAACCCAAATGAAGCCGCCCAACAGCAGCCAGAAAAGCACCTCCCGGGCCTTCAACAATTCCCCTAAAAGTTTGGACACCCCACCGCTGTAGCTGACGGCCAGAATGCTCATGGTGACAAGTTCGCCCACGGTGAAGAACGCGACGAGCGACAAGGGGTTCATTCCGGTGAGATAAGCCTTGCGGTAAGGGACATACATGGTTCCCCACAGAACTCCTGCGGCCAAAGCCGCCACGATGCCTCGCACCGCGTGTTCGGGGGTGGTTTGAGCGGAAGATGCGTAAGCCAAAAGACAGGCGCCAAGAAACATCAGCAGGGCTCCGCCGAGTACACTGAGCCACCGACGCATGCCTGCGTTCCGCAATTCGTTGAACAGAGTGATTCCCCACAGAATGCCGATCAGGCTATTCATGTTCCACAGAGGAAACGCAATGCTCAAGCCGACATCGCGGATGGCAAAAATAGTCAGGGTATTGGCGACCGCCCAGAGGCAACCGGCGAGCACTCCCCAAACAACCAGATGGGGTGCTTGCCGCAAGTCCCAGCCGATCTGGCCGGTACCGCGTATCAGGGCAGGCACACTCCAGCGGGCAAGAAAGACACCGGCGACCATCAGCAGGGAAACCACCACCGGCGATATGCCCACAGTTACCAGTTTGGTGGGGGCTTCTGCGGCACCGAGCCAAGCACCTGCGCCGAGGCCACAGAAAATGCCGACAGACTGGAGCTGGCGCAAGCGGTGGTGCGTGATGGCCGGTTGCGAGACGGTGACCATTAGCTGATCCACCGCAGTACGGTGAGTCCGCCAAGCAGCACGACCACGGGGATCCAGAAGTGGAGGTCACTCAGCACGGAACGAAGGAACGAACGGTTGGAGTCCATTCGCGACATGTTACAGGAACTGGAGGCCTTCGGCCCGTCCATAAACGCGCCCTTACTAAAGAGGGCTCAGAGGCTGAGTGATTCAATCCTCAGGCGGCATCCGAGTCATTCGATTGACTTGGTGCTTTTTGACGCCCTGGCGCATCTACCGTCATGATGAGCCCTATTTCATAGGATAGGACTTCTTATGTCGACTTCGGCCTTCCCCATACCGAACACGAGTGCGCTGGATCAACAGACGCAAGCTTTTCCCCAACTCACGCCGGCACAAATCGATCGTATACGTCCTTACGGAAAAGTCCGTGCGGTTTCCGCCGGCGAGATTGTGTTCGAAGTTGGCGATGAGCATATACCGATGTTCGTCGTGCTTTCGGGAGAGATGGAAGTCGTGCAGCCTACTTGTTCCGGAGAGCGCGAACTGGTCAAGCATGTGCCTGGCGGATTCAGTGGGGAGATCAGTATGATCTCCGGTCGCCGTAGCCTGGCGCGAGGGCGTGTGACCGAACCCGGGGAGTTCCTGGAAGTAAGCCAGGAGAACCTGAGATCGCTGATCGCCAAAGACCCTGAGTTGAGCGAGATCTTCATGCGCGCGTATATTTTGCGCCGGCTGATACTAATCACCAAAGGCTTCGGCGACGTGGTTGTGCTGGGGTCGATGCATTGCGGCGGCACACTCCGGATGCGTGAGTTTCTTTCACGCAACGGACATCCCTACACGTACGTCGATCTGGACACCGACAGCCAGGCGCAGCAGGTCCTCGACCGCTTCCAGGTAAGCATCAAGGAGGTCCCGGTGTTGATATGCCGGGGAACGAAGGTGCTGCGTAATCCCAGTCCTCAGGAGGTTGCCGACTGCCTGGGCTTGAACCATCCGGTGGATGAATCGCAGGTTCATGACGTAATCGTGGTGGGCGGCGGTCCGTCGGGTTTGGCAGCTGCGGTTTATGCGGCCTCGGAAGGACTAAAGGTGCTGGTGATTGAGACCAGCGCGCCGGGAGGGCAGGCGGGATCGAGCTCGAAGATTGAAAATTACCTGGGCTTCCCCACCGGGATCTCCGGCTTCGAATTGGCGACGAGGGCGATCAATCAGGCGCAGAAGTTTGGCGCCGAGATGTTGGTGGCCCACGACGTTGTGCGATTGCATTGCCAAAACCGCCCGTACCAGATCGAACTGGACAACGGACAAAAGCTGACCACACGCACGGTCGTCATCGCCTCGGGTGCACAATACAACAAACCAGACATTCCCAATCGCGCAAAGTTCGAAGGCACGGGTGTGTATTACGGAGCAACCAACATGGAGGCGCCCCTGTGCCAAGACGAAGAGATCATTGTCGTAGGTGGCGGTAATTCGGCCGGACAGGCCGTAATGTTTTTGTCGGGCTATGCCAAGCACGTACACATGCTGGTGCGGTCGAAGCAGCTTTCAGACACCATGTCGCGCTATTTGATTAATCGCATCGAGAACAATCCCAAGGTGAGCGTGCACTACAACACCGAGATCGTTGCTTTCGACGGCGACTGGCATCTGGAAAAGGTACAGTGGCGCGACAAGGGCACGGGAGAAGTGAGAACGTGTCCGGTCCGCCACGTTTTCCTGATGACCGGAGCCGTGCCGAGTACGAAATGGCTGGAAGATTGCCTTGCACTCGACAACAAAGGATTCATCATCACCGGCCATGACCTGGAGAATGGCAACGGAGAAGGATCGAAGTGGACGGGAAAGCGCTCTCCTTATTTACTTGAAACAAGCATGCCGGGCGTGTTCGCCGCGGGAGATGTGCGCTCGGGAAATGTGAAGCGGGTAGCATCTGCCGTGGGAGAGGGATCGATCTCGGTTCACCTGGTGCACCGCGTGCTTGCGGAGATGTAGAGGTCAGGTGCTACGGCCAAGCCTGTTTAATTTTTAGCGTGGTGGTGATGGGGTCTTTATGTCGCCGGCTGAAGCCGGCTCAAATCATTAAACGAGCGCCGCGACGCCGAGCTGAAGCTCGACTCTACCCAATAATGTGGTCCAGACTAATTTCTAAACAGACTCAGGTTTGCGTTGCGGGTGACTGACGCCGTTCTTCGAACCGCGCGATGTCTGCTTCGTGCTTAAGCGTCATGCCAATTTCGTCGAGGCCGTGCAGCAAGCGGTGGCGGCGGAATGGCTCGACCGTAAACGACTCTGACAGTCCGTAGTCGTCGGTAATGGTTTGCTCCTCCAGATCGACTGATAGGTGATACGGGCGGTGCGCATGGGCATGCTCGGCGATGCGCTGGATCACCGGTTCAGCCAGTTCGATTACTAGCAGGCCATTGTTGCCGGCGTTGTTGCGAAAGATGTCAGCGTAAGACGGAGCCAAAATCACCCGGAAACCGAACTCTCCCAAGGCCCAGGCTGCGTGCTCGCGGGAGGAGCCACAGCCAAAGTTTTTGCCCGCCACCAGAATTGTGGCTTCGCGGAAGTGCTCCTGATTGAGCACAAAGTCGTCGCGGTCGCTGCCGTCGGGATGGTAGCGCCAGTCGGAAAACAGGAACTGGCCGAATCCCGTGCGCTCGATGCGCTTCAGATGCTGCTTGGGAATGATCTGGTCGGTATCGATATTCTCCCGATGCAGCGGAGCGACCACCCCACGATGTTTGCGAATCGGTTCCATCAGGCTAGTTCCTATACTCCCAACCGCGAACATCGACAAAGCGCCCGGCCACGGCTGCAGCGGCTGCGGTTGCGGGACTTACCAGGTGAGTGCGTCCTTCCCTGCCCTGGCGTCCTTCGAAATTGCGATTGCTGGTAGAGGCACAGCGCTGCCTGGGAGCGAGTATGTCGGGATTCATACCCAGACACATGGAGCATCCCGGCTCACGCCATTGGGCCCCGGCGTCCTTGAAAATGCGGTCGAGGCCTTCGTTCTCGGCGGCGAGTTTGACCGCTTCCGATCCGGGAACCACCAGGACAGTCACGTTGGGATGTACTTTGTGTCCGTGAATGACTTTCGCGGCAGCACGAAGGTCTTCCAATCTTCCGTTGGTGCACGACCCAATAAAGACGCGATCCAACGGAATGTCCGCGATACGCGTGCCGGACTTCAACCCCATATAGTCGAGGGCAGCGATCATGGCCGCCCGTTCGGAAGCATCGCGCGCGTTTTCGGGATTCGGAATGCTGGCGGTCACGGGCACCGACATCCCGGGATTCGTACCCCAGGTCACGACTGGCTCAAGCTTCGCTCCGTCGATCGTGATTTCGCGATCAAAGGTTGCGCCATCGTCGGTCCCAAGTTGCCGCCATGCGCTGACAGCGTCGCTCCACGCATTTCCTTTCGGGGCGTACGGGCGACCCTCCATATAAGCGAAGGTTGTGTCATCGGGCGCGACCATGCCGGCGCGAGCGCCACATTCAATGCTCATGTTGCAGACGGTCATGCGCTCTTCCATCGTCAGGTCGCGAACCGCTTGACCTGCATACTCGATCACATATCCGGTACCACCATCGGTGCCGAGGCGACGGATGATTTCAAGCACAAGGTCCTTGGAAGTAGTGCCCTCCGGTAGCTTTCCGGAGACCGAGATGCGCATACTGCGGGGCTTAGTCTGCGAGACGCATTGCGTGGCCAGCACGTGCTCGACCTCAGAAGTGCCAATGCCAAACGCCAGAGCGCCGAAGGCGCCATGGGTGCTGGTGTGGCTGTCGCCACAGACGATCGTCATGCCCGGCCTGGTCAAGCCAAGCTCGGGACCGATCACGTGAACGATGCCCTGCCGTCCCGATCCGATATCGAACAGCGGAACGCCAACGGCCTCGCAATTCTTTCGCAGGGTTGCGATCTGCTGGGCGGCAATTTGATCCTTGATCTGAAAGCGTTCATCCGAGGTGGTCGGGACGTTGTGATCGATGGTGGCGAAGGTAAGGTCGGGACGGCGAACCTGGCGGTTGGCCAGGCGCAGACCTTCGAAGGCCTGCGGCGACGTAACTTCGTGCACCAGGTGCAGATCGATGTAGAGAAGGGTCGGCTCGCCCTGGGGGGCGCGCACGATGTGTGAGTCCCAGACTTTTTCAAACAATGTTTGGGGCTTCGCCATCAGGACCTCAGACTGCGTGGTAGGCCATCTGCATCTGCAGCAGGTCGGTCACGGTTTCTACCACGGCCTGGCCAATCGCATCGGTAGGTACAGCCGGGCGCTTGCGGCGTCCGCTCAAGTCCTGCGTAACCAGGCCACGCGCCAGGGTGCGATCAACCGCCTGCATGATCTTCTCCGACTCATGGTAGAGCCCGGCGGTGTAGCGCAGCAACATGGCAGCCGACTGAATCGCGCCGAAGGGGTTCGCCAGTGCTTTGCCGGCGATGTCGGGAGCCGAGCCGTGTACCGGCTCATAAAGCTCAACTTTGCCGCCAACGCTGGCCGACGCCAGCATGCCCAGCGATCCACTGATCACCGCCGCTTCGTCGGAAAGAATGTCGCCAAACAGATTCTCCGTAAGCACAACGTCGTAGCGCGCCGGTGTCGTGACCAGTTGCATGGCGAATGAATCGACATAGGCATGCTCGAGCTGGACGTCAGGATATTGTTTTGCAACCGCGGTGACGGTGCGACGCCAGAGCTGCGAGGTCTCGAGCACATTGGCCTTATCGACCGAGGTCACCAGATGCTTGCGGCGTCGCGCTTCCAGGAAGGCAATATGGGCCACGCGCTCGACTTCATCTTTGTGATAGCGCATGGTGTTATAGGCGTGGCCTTGATCGCTCAGCTCGCGAGGTTCGCCAAAGTACAAGCCGCCCAGAAGTTCGCGCACAATCAGAAGGTCGGCGCCCTGGGTCACGTCTTCGCGCAGAGGCGAACAGTCCGCGATCGCCTGATAGGCCCTGACCGGACGCAGGTTGGCGAATCCGCCAAGTGCCTGCCGCAGCGCCAGCAGCCCTGCTTCAGGACGCTTTTCGCCGGTCAGGTCATCGAACTTGCGCGCACCGACCGCGCCCAACAATACTGCGTTGGCTTCCAGGCAAGCGGCCAAAGTTTTCTCGGGAAGGGGCTTTCCATCCTCTTCGATGGCAGCTCCGCCGATGCGGTGCGACTCGAAACGAAACTCGTAGCCACACACATCCGAGACAGCCTGCAGCACGGCTACCGCCTGCCTGGTTACTTCAGGGCCGACTCCGTCACCCGGCAATACGACGATGCGAAGCTTCATGCCGGCCGCATCTCCGGAGCGGGGGGCTTAGGATCGCGCAAGGTGCCGCGATGCGCGAACAGTATCGCCAGCAGGTCTTGCTCGTAGATGTGCTTCTTGCGGTCGGCCAAGTGAGTGAACTCCTGGTAGATTCGGTTGACTTCCTCGCCCGACAATTCGTGCCCCAGTTCGCGGTACTTGTAGGCCAGGGCATGACGGCCCGAATGCTTGCCGAGCACGATCCGCTCGGCAGGAATCCCTACCGTCTCTGGCGTCATGATCTCGTAGCAAAGTGGATTGCTCAGTACACCGTGCTGATGAATGCCCGCCTCGTGCGCGAAGGCATTGCGCCCGACGATGGCCTTGTTAGGCTGCACCTCGAAGCCAATCAATTCCGAGAGCAACTGGCTGGCTCCGAAGATCTCGGGGTGATTAATTCCTGTTTCAACGCCGTATCGGTCGGAGCGGACATGCAGCGCCATCGCGAACTCTTCCAGCGAGGCATTGCCGGCGCGTTCGCCGATGCCGTTGACCGTGCACTCCACCTGCCGGGCGCCGGCTTCGACTCCGGCCAGTGAGTTAGCTACCGCAAGTCCCAGGTCGTTGTGGCAGTGAACCGAGATGGTAACGTTCTCCATGCCTTTTACCCGCTGCTGGATGGTGCGAATCAGTTCGCCATATTCACCCGGGGTGGTATAGCCCACAGTGTCAGGGATGTTCAGCGTAGTCGCACCCGAGTCAACGGCTGCCTGCAACACTGCGCACAGGAAAACTACGTCCGAGCGGGTTGCGTCCTCGGGCGAGAATTCCACGTCCGTGCACAGCGAACGGGCATAAGCGACCATCTTGGAGACTTGATTTAGCGCTTCGTCGCGCCCAATCTTGAGCTTGAAGGCAAGGTGGATGTCGGAAGTGGCCAGAAAAGTGTGGATGCGCGGCCGCATGGAGCGGCTAACTGCTTCCCATGCAACGGCAATGTCCTTCTCGACGCAGCGCGCCAGCGCTGCGATAACCGGGCCCTGCACTTCGGTTGCGATGCGCCGTACCGCTTCGGCATCGCCATGGGACGCCACCGGGAAGCCAGCCTCGATGATATCGACACCCAGCACCTGGAGCTTCTTGGCGAATAGGAGCTTCTCGTCCCCATTCATGCTGCAACCGGGGGCCTGCTCGCCGTCGCGGAGCGACGTATCAAAGATTAATACGCGGTCTCGCTTCATAGTCACCTCCAAGGTGTGATGTTTAAAGGCTACTGGCTGATCGTTGATTAGTCCAACTGATTAATATTGCTATATCATTAGCAACTGTGATTTAATAACTTTTCCTTCCCAAATCCGGAAAGCTGGTAATGATGGAACTCTTTCAGTTAGAAACCTTTCTGGCCGTGGCCGAGGAAAAAAGCTTTTCCCGGGCCGCCGCCCGCATGCACCGTACCCAGTCAGCCGTCAGCCAGACGATCTCCAAACTCGAGGACGAACTCGGCGAGCGGCTGTTCGACCGCTCCTCCCGTGACGGTTCCCTGACTGACGCCGGGCAAGTTCTGCAAACCTACGCCAAGGAACTGTTGAACGTCCGGGTGGAAGCCCAGGAAGCCCTCAAAGAGCTCCGCATGCTCCATCAGGGCAAGCTGGTCATCGCTGCCAACGAGTTCACAGCCCGCTACCTGCTTCCGGTGCTGCACATGTTTCACCGCATGCATCCCATGATCCGCATCCAGATCATGCGCACTCTGGCCCGCGAAGTCCCCGGCCAGGTGATCAACCACGACGTGGAATTCGGCGTTGTTTCCTTCCGTCCCGAAGACGCCGAGCTGACCTCGCACGTCCTCTATCGCGACGAACTGGCGCTGATCGTCTATCCGCGCCATCCGCTGGCGAAGGCCAGGAACGTCGGCATCAAGGACCTGGGGGCGGAATCGTTCATTGCCCACAGCGTGCTGAGTCCCTACCGCGAAAAAGTGATCCAGTCGTTCAAGAAGCACCACACGCCGCTGCACATGAATGTTGAACTGCCGACCATCGAAGACATTAAGCAGTTCGTGCGCATGGAGAATGGCGTCGCCCTGGTTCCGCTGATCGCCGTGGAGCACGAAATCGCCAGCAAAGAGGTCGTCCACGTGCCTGTACCCGAACTCGCCATGGAGCGCAAGCTGCGTCTGGTTTACCGGACTGGGACCGTTCTCTCTCATGCTGGTCAAGCGTTTCTGAAAACCTGTAAAGCCATCTCGCAGGCGCCCGGATCGCGCTACCTGATGCTCGCCGAGCACTCGCCCTAAACCGCTTCCTTCGCTTCGATCTTCGCCTTCACCAGGGTCAGCCAGTCCTGGTGATTCGAATCCCTGCCCGAAGTGGCCGCGAAATACGCACGCTGCAATTCCAGCGTAATCGGGCCGGGCTTGCCGTTGCCGATTGGCTTTCGGTCAAGCGCAGCGATTGGTGTGACCTCCGCCGCCGTGCCGGTGAAGAATGCCTCGTCGGCGACTTCCAGTTCTTCCAGATGCATCTGACCGACGAACACCTTGTATCCGAGGTCACGCGCCAGGGTAATCACAGAGTCCCGGGTAATACCCATCAAGACGTGGTCGCGCTCGTCATTGGTCAGCACATTACCGTTCTGCACCATGAAGAAATTCTCGCCCGAACCTTCGGCGATGATTCCCTCTTCGTCGACGAGCAAGGCTTCGTCGAAACCGCGGCGCACGGCATCTTGCACGGCCAGCATCGAGTTCAGATATTGGCCGCAGGCCTTGGCTGTCGCCGGCATTGCCAGCGAGCTGAATTTCTTCCAGCGCGAGACAGTCACCTGGATGCCGTTCTCCAGCGCATCAGCACCGAGATAAGCGCCCCAAGGCCACGCGAGAATGGCAACTTCCACCGGGCACTTCCGCGGATGAACGCCCAGGCTGGCGCTGCCGTAAGTTGCGATCGGACGCACGTAGCAATCAGAAAAGCCGTTGGCATTAATGACCTCGACCACGGCGTCCGTCAGCTCGTCTTGCGAATATGGGATCGGCAGGCCATAGGTGCGTGCCGACTCGAACATGCGCTCCAGGTGCGCGTCGAGCCGGAACACCGACGGACCATTCGCCGTGTTGTAGCAGCGAACGCCTTCAAACACGCCCGTCCCGTAATGCAGGCCGTGGGCCGACATGTGGACGGTGGCTTCTTCCCAAGGAATGAGCTTTCCGTTCTTCCACACCCACTTGCTTTCAGAAAAAAACGCCATTCCGGTTTCCCCTGGTTTCGCGCGCCTTGCGGACTAAAGTCCGCGAGGGAGTTGGTTGGTAGCCGCGTTCGGCACGGCTAAAGCCGTGCCCTTTCAAAACAGAAGACCTACTGCACTGCCTAACAATGAAGTCATACCTTGACGCAGACTCGCGGTTACGCGGTAGTCGCTCCTACTGGCTCTTCCTTCGTGGCCGGCTTTTCGATGTCCGACACTTTCACCGGATTGAGGAACGGCATCATCTCACGCAGCCGCTCGCCCACGCTCTCGATCAGGTGCTCGCGCTGTTTCTCGCGTTCCGCAAGGAAGTTGTGTCGTCCGGTCTCGTTCTCCTTGATCCATTCGGCGGCGAACTTGCCGCTGCGAATCTCTTCGAGAATCTGCTTCATCTCCTTGCGAGTTTCGTCGTTGATCAGGCGCTTGCCGGCGGTGTAGTCGCCGTGCTCCGCGGTATCGCTCACCGAATAGCGCATGTAGCTCAGCCCGCCGCGATACATCAGGTCGACGATCAGCTTGAGTTCGTGCAGGCACTCGAAGTAAGCCACCTCGGGCTGATAACCGGCGTCGACCAGGGTTTCAAAGCCTGCCTTGACTAAGGCACTGGCGCCACCGCACAGCACGGCCTGCTCGCCGAAGAGGTCTGTCTCGGTCTCTTCCGTGAATGTAGTCTTGAGCACGCCCGCGCGAGTTCCGCCGATTCCCTTCGCGTACGACAACGCGTACTGCCACGCTTTGCCTGACGCGTCCTGCTCGACCGCCACCAGGCAGGGCGTTCCACCGCCTTCGACAAAGACTTCGCGGACGCGATGTCCGGGAGCCTTCGGCGCGATCATGCTTACGTCAACTCCAGCGGGGCACTGGATGGTGCCGAAGCGAATATTGAAACCGTGAGCAAACATCAGCGTCTTCCCCGACTTCAGGTTGGGCTGAATGTCACGGTGATAGATCTTGGCCTGCTCGGTATCGGGCGCCAGAATCATGATCGTATTGGCCCAAGCCGCAGCGTCACTCACCGGCTTGACCGTCAGACCAGCGGCTTCGGCACGTTCGCGCGAACGGCTGCCGGGATGCAATCCGATACAGACGTCAACTCCGCTGTCACGCAGGTTCAGCGCATGGGCATGGCCTTGCGATCCGTAGCCGATAATGGCGACCTTCGTGGCCTTCACCAGCGAAAGATCTGCGTCCTTGTCATAAAAGATCTGTGCCATAGCGTTTCCTCTCCTGGGTCGAGTTTGAAGCTGAAGTTGAAGTAGAGAGCTTGAACTTGTGCCTGTAGAAAGTGCTCCCGGGACTACTTCCCACGTCGGTTGCGGCCGGGTAGCGTTGCGCGGTGAGTTGTGCCGGATGACAATTGGTCCAGTCTCCACCGCCTCGAGAATGCCGTAAGGTTGCAGCACCTGCAGCAGACCTTCCAGTTGCTCGGGAGTGCCTGTCATTTCGACCAGCACCCATTCCGTAGTGAGCTCGAGCACGCGCCCGTTGAAGATTTCGAGCAATTGCAGAATCTGCGGGCGCGTTTGCAAGGTGCATGCGATCTTCATCATGCCGAAGGCGCGGAAGGTGCCCTCGTCATTCGAGATCATGTCCACCTTGAAAACGTCGATCAGCTTGGAAAGCTGCCCCTTGATACGGTCGGCGGCGCGGCGTTCGAGGTCCGAGGTGACCACGATGCGCACAATGCGACGGATGCTCTGTCTTCGCCGTTGACACGGATTGCAGGTTGGCGCCGTGCCGCCGGAAGATCAGGGAGATGCGCGTCACCACGCCGGTATGATTTGCTACGTCCAACAAATACGTCATGTTCATAAGATTTACTCGTCTGTCGCCGTCTCCACGATGGCGCTTGGCCGCCGGATCATCTCGTGCAAGCGCCTTGCCCGCCGGAACCATGGGATAAACCGAGTCTTCCTGCTCCACACGAAAGTCGATCAGCACCGGGCCATCATGTTCACGCGCCTTGCGCACAGTTGGACGCCACCTCATCGCGTTGCGTCACTGCGAATGTCAGGATGCCGTAAGCTTCAGCGATCTTGGTGAAATCGGGATTGACCAGCGGTGTCGCCGCATAGTTGCGCTCGTAGAAGAATTCCTGCCACTGGCGCACCATCCCGAGGTAGCCGTTGTTGATGATGGCAATGTTGACCTTGATTCCTTCCTGCACCATCGTCGCCAGCTCGGCCATCGTCATCTGGAAGCCGCCATCGCCGACGATGACCCAGACATCGGCCTCGGGGCGCGCAAACTTCGCGCCGATCGCTGCCGGTAACGCGAAGCCCATGGTGCCAAGTCCGCCGGAGGTAATCAGCGAATGAGGATCGCTGTGGTGGTAATACTGCGCCTCCCACATCTGGTGCTGCCCCACGTCGGTTACGATCAACGCTTCGCCATTGGTCTCGCGCCACAGGTCGTTGATCACATGGGCGGCGTAAAGGTGGCCGGTGTCCGGAATGTTGCGGATGTCACGTACCGCAACTTCGCCTTTGGCCTCGTTGATTTCAGCCCAGTACTCGCTGCGCTTCTGCGGCGTGACCTGCGGAATCAGCTTGGGAAGGACCTGCTTCAGGTCGCCGATAATCGCCACGTCCGCGCGCACGTTCTTGTGGATTTCGGAGGCGTCGATGTCCACATGGATTTTTCTGGCGCTCTGCGCATAGCTGTCGAGTTTGCCGGTCACGCGATCGTCGAAGCGCATGCCTAGCGCGATCAGCAGATCGGCAGACTGGATAGCATGATTGACCCAGGCTTCGCCGTGCATCCCCATCATGCCCATGCTCAGCGGATGAAAGTGCGGGAATGCGCCCAGCCCCAACAGAGTGAGAGCTACAGGGATGTCGTTGGTCTCGGCCAGCAACTGCAGATCGCGCATTGCGCCGGACTGCAGGACGCCGTGTCCGGCGAGGATCACGGGACGCTGCGCCTGGTTGATCAGCTCCGCCGCCTGTGCTACATGCGCCGGATCGGGCTCTCCCCAGGTTTCGAGCTTGCGCAACTGGGGCGCCACGAAGTCCCAATCAAAGTCGCACGACGCCATCTGCGCGTCTTTCGTAATATCCACGAGCACCGGCCCCGGGCGTCCTGAACGCGCGATGATAAACGCCTCGCGTAAGGTGCGCGCGATGTCGTTGACGTCGGTCACCATGTAGTTGTGCTTGGTAATCGGCATGGTGATGCCGGTGATGTCGATTTCCTGGAAGGCGTCCGTGCCGATGAACTTGCTGCCTACTTGCCCGGTGAGGCAGACGATGGGTGAGGAATCGAGCATGGCGGTCGCGATGCCGGTAACCAGGTTCGTCGCTCCCGGTCCCGAGGTTGCCAGGGCCACTCCCACTTTGCCGGTAGCGCGGGCATATCCGTCAGCCATGTGCGCCGCGCCCTGTTCGTGACGCACCAGCACGTGGTGAATGCTGGGCGTGTGTTGCAGCGCGTCGTACATGGGCAGGACACAGCCGCCGGGATAACCGAAGACGGTGTCCACGCCTTCGCGCTCCAGGCACTGCCAAACGATTTGTGCACCGGTCAATCGCATCTTGCTCATCTCCCTTGTGCTCCTGCCGCAGCGGCGAAGCCGGAAACAAAAGTCCCCTCTGCCTCTGCCCCTTCGAGGCCGTTGCCCGGACTGGTCACCGCGCCGATCGCCGCCGACGATACGCTGTTGGCGTACTTGGCGAATACGCCGGTCTTGTAGCGCGGAACCGGCGGCGTCCACTTGCTCATCCGGCGCTGTAACTCGGCGTCGGATACTTCGAGTTGCAGCAGTCCGTGGTCAACGTCGATGGTGATCGTGTCGCCCTCGTGCACCGCTGCGATGGGGCCGCCTACTGCAGCCTCAGGAGCGACGTGCGCGATCATGAACCCGTGTGTCGCGCCCGAGAAGCGGCCATCGGTCAGCAAGGCCACCGAATCGCTTAGAGGCGTCGCCGCCAGCGCCGCGGTCACGGCCAGCATTTCGCGCATGCCGGGACCGCCGCGCGGTCCCTCGTTGCGGATCACAACCACATCGCCCGCATTGATCTGCGAACTCTGCACGGCCGCAAATGCCAGCTCTTCGCTCTCGAATACGCGCGCCGGACCGCGATGCTCGCGTCGTCCGTGGCCCACGAGTTTCACTACACATCCCTCGGGCGAAAGATTGCCGCGCAGTATGGCCAGGCCCCCGGTCGGACTCAGCGGGCGTTCCGCCGGATGAATCACTTCCTGTCCGGGCTGTTCTTTCGCTTCGGCAACTTCTTCACCCAAGGTCTTGCCGCTCACGGTGAGGCATGCGCCGTTCAGCAACTCAGCTCCGGCCAGGATGTGTCCCAGCAACTTCGTGCCTCCGGCGCGGTAGAAATCGGTGGCCATGAAGCGGCCAGCCGGCTTCAAGTCGCACAACACCGGAGTCCGCGAGCAAATGTCGTTAATTTCGGCGAGCGGGAAGTGCAGCCCCAACTCGTTGGCGATGGCGGGAAGATGCAGCACCGCATTCGTAGAGCCACCTGAGGCCACCACGCAGGTCATGGCGTTCTTCAGCGCCGCGTCGGTGATGATCTGTGATGGACGCACATCCCGGCGCAATAATTCCATCACCAGTTGTCCGGCTTTCTTTGCGACTTCCGCTTTCAGGGGAGAGGTTGCAGGAACAGCGTTACTGCCAAAAGGAGAAATGCCGAGGAATTCGCAGGCGGTGGACATGGTGTTGGCGGTGAACTGTCCGCCGCAGGCGCCCGGGCCGGGACAAGCATGGTCTTCCATGTCCTTCAGCTCAGCGTCGTTCATCTTGCCGTGGGCGTACTTTCCGATCGCCTCGTACACATCCTGAATACTGACGTCGCGACCCTCATAGTGACCGGGTTCGATCGATCCGCCGTAGAGCATCAGTGACGGAATATCAAGCCTGGCCAACGCCATCACCGTGCCCGGGATGGTCTTGTCGCAGCTCGAGAGCGCCACCAGCCCGTCGAACATGTGACCACGCGCCACCAATTCAATGGAGTCGGCGATCACCTCGCGGCTGATCAGCGAGGCGCGCATGCCTTCGGTTCCCATGGTGATGCCGTCGGAAATCGCGATGGTATTGAACTCCATCGGCGTGCCGCCGGCCTCGCGGACACCTTCTTTCACGGCGGCAGCGAGCTCTCGCAGGTGATAGTTACAGGGCCCGACTTCCGTCCAGGTGTTGGCAATTCCGATAATAGGTTTCTTGAGATCTTCGTCGGTGAAACCAACGGCTTTGAACATCGCGCGGGCGCCGGCCCGGTTAGGCCCGTCGGTAATGGCCCTGCTGCGCGACTTCCCACTGTCAGTTGACATTTGCTCCTCTTCGCTACCGTTTCCTGTCGGGCGGTTCATATAACAAAAGCCACTTCCGCTTCAGCGGGTCAGTGGCTTTTCAGGATCTCTTGTTCTGTTTGCCTACGTCCCCGCGTCTCCTATGTGCCCGAAATCCCAAGTAGTAGGAGTTCGAGCGCGAGTACGGGTACTAGGGCCAGAGACAGCCGCGGGTTCACCAGGATCGAACCGGTGATCGGTTGGACTCGGGATTGGGCTGTCACGGTCATGAACGATTGCACATTTATACCGAAGTCAATCGGGCCGCGTCGAGGGAAATTAGAATTTTTTACGCCGGTAGCCAGATCTGTTAATGATGTACCAAACTTCATAAGAGCCACTAATGGGCCTCTCAGGCCGAACTCGGCCTCGCGCGACCAGCTACTCCGCCGTCTCCAACTCGTTGCCGTTAAAGGCTTTTGTCGGAGTTTGCCCAGGAGCTACGATGCCATACTTCGCGTCGAGGAATTCGCGAAGCGGCTCCGGCAAAACTTCGCTCAACTCCTGCCAGGTCAGCGTCTTGCAACGCACTCGAAGGTCCACCGGGCGCACACAACGCAGAACCGCATACCAGCTTTCCACCAGATCCGGTCGTCGCGCATCGAGCAACACGCAGAATCCGCAATCGCTGGCGTACGCGGCGAGCACGTTGCGGATCAGTTGATAGGACGCCAGCTTCCCGCCTGCTGTTTCTTTCGGTAGTTCGGCAGTTTCGAAGACGTCTTCAAAGTCACGATATCTGCGAAGCACGGACGCGTCGGCCGACTGGAAATCCGACTCGGTCAGCTTGGCCTCGAAGAGCATGTTGCCCAACTTCATGTCGATCTCCGTGCGATCGGCCAAGCCGCTCGTCAGCGGAACGCGCGCCCGCCATCCGAATTGCGGCAAAGCGTCGGACTCGCAGCCCAGTAGCCCCAACACACGTGAATCATCCGCAACAGACGGACAGCAGAAGATATTCATCAACAGCGCGTCGGAGCTCATCGATGAGTCGAGCTCCTTCCAACCGCGGCTGCTCCTGGGCAGCGATGACCTGGACTGGGTATGAACTTTCTCAAGGCGTTTGCGCCATTCGGGAATCGCGAGCATGGCGGCGTAACTCTCGTCGAAGAAGTTGCCATGCCGGCGGCGAGTCGGATGCGGCTCGTATACCGTCACCGCCATACCCCCAAAGCTTTCTACGTGCGAGAGCCTTTGTTGCATCGCGAAGGCTCGATTGCGCAAGCTCAGCTCGTAACGAAGTTGTGAGGCGTAATAGGCGCTGCCCGCGGTCAAGGTAATTCCTCTGCGACAATGGACGGTTGGCTGGAAAGAGTATCGGCGCCGCGCAATTCCGGGAACAGCCACGACCAGAGAGCGATCACCAGCAGCGTCCCGACGCCACCAATGACCACTGCGGGAACGGTGCCGAACCAGTGTGCGGTCAATCCCGACTCGAACTGTCCAAACTCGTTCGAGGTCCCGATGAACAGCGAATTGACCGAACTGACCCGCCCGCGCATGGCGTCAGGCGTGGACAACTGCACCAGCGTTCCGCGAATGATGACGCTCACCATGTCGGACGCTCCTACCAGCAATAGCGCCAGCAACGAAATGACGAGGTTACGCGAAAGCCCGAACACAATGGTGAAGACGCCGAATCCTGCAACGCACCAAAGCATGGTCACTCCAGCGTGACGGCGCAACGGACGATGTGCCAGCAGCACCGCCATAGTCGCGGCTCCGACCGCCGGAGCACTGCGCAGGATGCCCAATCCCCACGGCCCAGTGTGCAGGATCTCGCGGGCATAGACGGGCAACAGCGCCACAGCGCCACCCAGCAACACGGCAAACAGATCAAGCGAGATGGTGCCAAGAATGAGCTTCTTCTGCCAGATGAAACGCAGACCGGCAAATATGGCCGCGAGACTCACCGGTTCGCGCACGCGATTGGCCGCCTTTAACTTCATTCGGCTGACGGCCACAACCGAGACGGCGGCGGCGGCAATGGAACACGCGTATACCGTCGCAGGTCCGCGAAATACTGCATAAATCAGTCCGCCAACAGCCGGCCCAATGATGGTAGCGGCCTGGAAAACGGTCTGTGCCCACGCCACGGCGTTGGGGAAGTGTTCTTCCGGCACCAGTTGTGGAACCATCGCCTGGCCCGCCGCTCCGTTGAACGAGCGAACAATTCCCACCAGCACAAGCGGCACATAGATCGCATGCACCGATGGCGATCCGCTCAGGGTAAGCAGCAACAGGATAGTGGAAGCAAGACCGAGCCCGGCGTAACACAGGCCGACAATGTAGCGGCGGTTGAAGCGATCGGCGGCATGCCCCGCAACCAGGAACAGCAGGATCGTAGGAAGAAATTGCGCCAAGCCCACATAGCCGAGATCGAGTGGACGCTTGGTGATTTCATAGACCTGCCAGCCCACCGCGACCGATTGCATCTCTGTCGCCATCACGGTGAACAGCCGCGCTACCTGATACAAGGCGAAGTCAGGATAGGTAAAAGCTACTCGTCCTGCGCGTTGCAAGCTGCGGCTATCGTCCATCCCACACTACTGTGCCACAATATCGCTTCCCACAAGCGGAAGACAGCGCGACAATTTTCCTCACCACCAAATTCCCTCTTCAATTGCACAGCTTCTTCCATATATAGTGGACTATGGGTTGTAGCAGTTTTTCTTCTGGTGGTGGGAACCTCGTAAGCTCTCGCTTTGACCACGACTCCTGCGGCGTGGGCTTTGTTGCGACCCTGCACGGCCAGTCCGATCACGAAATCCTTCGACTTGCATTGACTGCCCTCGGCCGCCTCGCCCATCGTGGCGCCATCGCCGCCGATGGAAAGAGTAGCGACGGAGTTGGCGTGCAAACCGCCGTTCCGCGCAATTTTCTGCTGAGCCAAACCGGTATTACTTTGCGCCGTGACCAGCCGCTGGCTGTCGGCATGTTGTTTCTGCCGCAGAATGAAGACGCTTGCCGGCGGGACGCGCAACGCTTCAAGGCATGCATGTCGGCGCGCGGCTTTGAATGGCTTGGCTGGCGCGATGTTCCGATTGCGCGCGAAGTGCTGGGCGAGCTCGCGGCTGCTTCCCTGCCTGTCATCCGACAGGCGCTGCTAACGGCGGCGGAGGACTTCAACGGCGACACCAGCGAACTTGAGCGCCGTCTGTTTTTCGCCCGCAAGGCCTTCGAACGCGGCGGGACCGAGACCTACGTCTGTTCCCTGTCGTCGCGCACGTTGGTTTACAAGGCGCTGTCCACGGGACGCACGCTGCACGAGTTCTATCCCGATCTACAGCACAAGCAATACGCCACTCACTTTGCTGTCTTTCATCAGCGCTATGCGACCAATGTGCTGCCCTCGTGGGACCGCGCTCAGCCTCTGCGCATGGTCGCGCACAATGGTGAGATCAACACTATCTGGAGCAACCGGGCGCACATCGACGCTCGCACTGCGACCCTGCCGCGAGAGTGCGATCCCATCATCACCCGCGATGCTTCCGATTCGATGAGTCTCGACGAGGTTGCCGAACTCCTGTGCAACTACGAGCGCAACGTCGCAGAAGCCGTGCGCATGATGCTGCCCCCGGCGGTGGTCTCCAAAGAATCCGCCTTCCAGCGTTATCACGCCGATTGCATGGAGCCGTGGGATGGGCCTTCGGCGCTGGTGTTTACCGACGGACACTTGCTGGGCGCTGCGCTCGATCGCAACGGCCTTCGTCCCTGCCGGTTTGTCATCACCGACACTGGGTTGGTGGTCGCGGGATCCGAAGTTGGCCTTGCCGATGTCGACAGCGACACCATCATCCGCAGCGGACGTCTCGGCCCCGGCCAGATGATCCTGCTCGACCTCGAGCGTTGCCGGCTGATCGAAGGCGAGGAACTCGACCGCTACTTCAACGATCTCGCGCCTTACGCAAAGTTGATCGACGACATCCCACTGGAGCCTTCGGCCGCGCCCGTGGCTCCGCTGGAGAAAGACGAGATCACTCGCCTGCAACACGGCTTCGGCTATACCCGTGAAGAAGTGAAGATGGTGGTCGGACCGATGGCGCTGGAGAGCAAAGAAGCGGTCTGGTCGATGGGCGACGACACTCCCATCGCGGCCCTGGCACGCGCGCCGCGGCCCTTGTACGGATTCTTCCGCCAGCGCTTCGCCCAGGTCACGAACCCACCCATCGATTCCCTGCGCGAATCCTGCGTGGTGTCGCTGCGCACGCGGCTTGGACCGTGGCCACATCTGCTCGACAAGCACGCTCCCCTGCCCGGACTGGTGCTGCCTTCGCCGTTTCTGTCGCTCGGCCAGATGGCTGCCCTGCATGAAGGCAGCTACGCCCTGCGCAATGAACTTCCACCCGCCCACTTGAACTGTACGTTTGCGGAAAACGGCTCGCTTAAGACGGCAATCGAAAACCTGCAGGCGCAAGCCGTCGAGCTGGTGCGCGGCGGTGCCTGCATTCTGCTGATGACCGACCGCACCGCCTGCGAGCATCTATTGCCGATTCCAATGGCGATGGCAACTGGCGCGGTGCATCACGCATTGGTCAGGGCAGGATTGCGTACCAAGGTTGGACTCGCGCTCGAAGCCGGCGATTGCCGCGACCTGCACCACGCAGCGGTGTTGATCGGCTATGGTGCCGGTAGCGTATGTCCTTGGCTGGCGTTGCAGACCGCGCGATCTCTGGCGGGTGAAGAAGGCGAAGCTCGCCTATTGAAAGCGCTCAACGCGGGTCTGGCGAAGGTGATGTCGAAGATGGGCATCTCGGTCCTCGACAGTTACCGTGCTGCGCAACTGTTTGACCTGCTTGGACTGGCTCCAGAAGTTACCGAACAGTGCTTCCCCGGCACCGTCTCTCCCATGGGTGGGCAGGGTTTTGCCGACATCGAAGCGGCCATCCGTTCTTCCTGGACGGCGGAGCTGGAAGGTACCGAACTGCCCGACTACGGATGGGTTCGCTTTCGCCGCGCGGAACGCTCCGAGCCTCATACCTGGCAGCCGCAGCGAACTCGCGACTTGCAGGTTGCTGTGGGCGCCGCGCGTGCAGCAACTCAGGCTGCGACCACCGTCGCTCCCGCCGATGCCTGGTCGGCTTACTCGCGCGCGGTTGACGAGCGCGAACCGGCTGTCCTGCGAGACCTGCTTCACATCGGAACTGCTGCCCCCAAGCTGGAACTGCACGAGGTAGAAGCGCCCTCGAGTCTGGTGAAGCGCTTTATCGCCAGCGCCATGTCGTTGGGCTCGCTCAGTCCGGAGGCGCACCAGACCATCACCATCGCGATGAATCAGCTGGGAGCCCGCTCCAACACTGGCGAGGGAGGCGAAGACCCCGCGGCCTACCAGCCGGACGGAAACAGCTCGGGCGTGCTGTCGCTGACCAACAACAAGATCAAGCAAGTTGCGTCCGGGAGATTTGGCGTGACGGCCGAATATCTGGCCCATGCCGAGGAACTGGAAATCAAGATCGCGCAGGGTTCGAAACCGGGCGAAGGAGGCCAACTTCCCGGCCACAAGGTTAGCGAACTGATTGCCCGTTTGCGGCATGCCCAACCAGGCATTTCGCTGATCAGTCCACCGCCGCATCATGACATCTATAGCATCGAAGATCTGGCTCAACTGATTTACGACCTCAAGCGCATCAACCCGCGCGCGCCGGTCGGCGTAAAACTGGTGTCGCAGCTTGGGGTGGGAACCGTCGCCGCCGGAGTTGCTAAGGCCTATGCCGACTACATCGTGATTGCCGGACACAACGGCGGTACTGGAGCTTCTCCGCTCAGCAGCATCAAGCATGCTGGAAATCCGTGGGAGCTGGGATTGAGCGAAGCGCAGCAATCCTCCGGCTCAACGGTCTGCGAGGCCGCGTGAGACTACGCACGGATGGCGGACTCTCGACGGCACGCGACGTCCTTATCGCGGCGCTGCTGGGTGCTGATGAATTTTCCTTCGGTACGGCGGTCCTGGTGGCTCTGGGCTGCGACATGGCCCGCCAATGCCACCTCAACACCTGCCCCACCGGCATTGCGACGCAAAAGCCTGAATTGCGCGCAAAGTTCCGTGGCAAGCCGGAGCACGTGGTGCGCTTCTTCATGAATATTGCGGAAGACCTGCAACGCATGCTCGCCGATCTTGGACTACCAACCTTACAAGCCGCCATCGGTCGCACCGACTTGCTGCATCAGGTCCGTGACGATGGCAAGTTGGATCTGCGACCGGTGCTGGCCCAGGTCGGAGAGGGCCCCCTAAGCTGGCAAGGCCAGCGCAACATGCGGCCTGAAGAGCGCCCGCCAGTCGATGATGCATGGGTTCGTCCTGCGCTGTCGGCAGTCTCCGCGGGCAAACCGTTCGAATTCAGCGTGGCCGTGAGGAATGAAGACCGCAGTCTGGGCGCGCGGCTCTCTGGCGAACTCGCGATCCTGCGGACCCAACAGCCCGGTCTTCATCCCGACATTCACTTCCGCATGCGTGGTACGGCGGGACAATCCTTTGGCGCGTTCGCCAGCCAAGGCATGAAACTCGTGCTCGAAGGACAGGCCAATGACTTCGTGGGCAAAGGCCTGTCGGGCGGCGAGTTGGTGATTCGCACTCGCGGCAAGTTGGCTCGGGCGGAATCGGCGCAAGTCATTGTAGGCAATGTTGCACTCTATGGAGCCACAGGGGGATCGCTGTTCGCCGTGGGCGGTGCTGGCGAACGATTTGCCATCCGCAACTCGGGAGCGACGGCAGTGGTCGAGGGCGTCGGAGATCACGCCTGCGAATACATGACGGGCGGCGCCGTGGTCGTCCTCGGTCCAACCGGAACGAACTTTGGCGCAGGCATGACGGGCGGTCTTGCGTTCGTATGGGACCCCACCGGCAGCTTCGTCAAGGAACAAAAATTTCATCCCGAGTTTGTCGGGATTGAAATCCTAGGCGCATGCGAGCAACGGGACCAGGACTTGGTTCGCCTGTTGCTGGAGCAGCACGCCATCAAGACCGGCAGTAAGCTGGCGAACCGCCTGCATCAGGGTTGGCCGGTCACGCTGCGGCAGATGGTGCGCGTGGCGCCCAGGAACTAGCGGTCGCCAAAATATTCGTTTGCGTGGACTCCGCGTTGAATCCCACAATTTCCCAACTGAAGGCAATTATGGGCCACCCTCTTATTGCGCTCCTCTATTTCGAGACGAGTTCCGTGTAGCTCGCTCGTAGCTCCGCAACAATCTCGTTGGCGGCCTGCCTGGCTACTTCGAACTTGCCTGGCGGAAACGAAATCGCTCCTACGCGGGCGTGCCCGCCTCCTCCGTAGCGCTCGCAGATTTTTGCCAGGTTTACCACTGGCTCCACCGGTGCCCACGGATTCGACCCTACCGACACTTTCGTCCGGAAACTGCTCTTGCTCAGCCCAACACTGTAAATGCAGCTCGGATTCAGGTAGTACGGGATGAACTTGTTATAGCCCTCGAGGTCATGATCGGTGACGTCGAAAAAGACCGTCCCATCTTTGCACTCGGTCCGTTCCCGCAGAATTTCGATCGACTTGCGGTGGCGCTCCATCAGCGCCGGAACGCGATCCGCAATCGCGGGTGAACGAATGATCTCCGACAGGGGCTGATACGCCAGCATCTCGATCAGAGCTGGGATAAAGCCAGGCTCCTGGTTCGATTCGATCACCATGGTCAGCTTCATGGCCGGTTCCTTCATCTCCACTGCGGTTTGCGGATCGGGATAAAGCGCGCCATCGATGATGTCAGCCCACTCGACCACTTCGGCAACAGGATCAGGATTGAAACCGAAGCGTTCCTGTGTCACCTCGGCGATGAACTTGGTGCACGACCGGTAATCGGGATCATAAAACTTCGTATTGCTGGTGTCTTGCTCGAAGTGCGAGGCGTCCTCGGGAGTGAGGAATGCGCTCTGATGGTGATCGAACCACCATGTGATCCGCGGCGAGGGCGAATACTTGAAATCGACAATTGCATTCTCATCGCCGGTGAACTCTTCTTCATTGAACAGCGCTCCAGCGCGATGCACCAGGCCGACGTATTCAAACTCGGCGTGCTCACGGATGCGTTCCCGGTAAAACCGCGTAAAAAGTGCCGCTGAACAGGCGCCATCAAAACACTTGTCGTGGTAGAAAACTCTTATCTTCACAGACCCTTTCCGTTACATCCGGCCCCTGACGGCCGAACCTGCCTGGGCAGAATGCAAGTGTCCAGAATACGGCTTACTGTAGAGGAAAAGTAAATAGAAATGCCATGATGCGCCTCCGCCTGTCAAGCGCCACGCCTCACGGATGTGCAAATCACCCAACCCTGCCGGTTAGTCCTCCGCCGCAATCAAGTACTGCTCCAGTCGGCCGTCTGGCATTTGATAAATGTTGATGCCCACCGTTTTCTCTTTGAGCTTCACCTCATAAGACATGTGGGTCATGCCGCCGCGCAGCGAATTCGCAGTCTGGCGGAAGCTTTGGACCTCCCCGAGCGGCGCCAGGCTGTTCGCGTAATCTTTCACAGCCTGCTCCGAGAAGTAGAAGTTCGCGTTATCGGTAAACAGGCTGCGCTCGATCTTGCCCTGCCGCAGGTCGTCAAAAACCTTCCGCACTAGCGCATCCTGCTTCGGATCAGCGGCATTCAGGCTGTTCAGGTATGCATTCATCACCTGGCGCCCGATCGCGCTGGCAGCCGACACGGCATCCTGGTTCGTGGCCACCACCACCGCGAACTTGTCGTCCGGCAACACCGTGTTTGACGCAGTAAAGCCCGAGACTTCACCGCCGTGCCCCAGCACGCGATGGTTCCGCACGCTTGTCACCGACATGCCCAGTCCATAGTGCGTGCCCAGACCGTTCTTCAGGACTGTGTCTGTCTCCATCGCCAGGTACGATGCCGGCTTCAGCAGCGACTCGTTCATAACTGAGATGTCCCACTTCGCTAGATCGGCTGGAGTCATCGCCAGCTCACCGGCGGCAAACATCCATCCCGCCCCCTCTTCTGGCGCCGGACGCAGCGGCCCCAACGCATAGCGAAAATATCCAAGGGGATCACCCGTGCCCAACGGCTTGGCATCAATATTTAACGCACTGCTCATTCCCAGCGGGCGGAGTACCTTCTCTTGCAACAGCTCATACAACGGCTTGCCGCTGACTTTCTCCACGATCAGTCCGGCGATTACGTAATTCGTATTGCTGTACTGCCACTTGGTACCCGGCTCGAAGTCCAGCGGCTTCCGCGCCCATCCATTCAGAACCTGGTCCGCCGTCGTCGGCTTTAGCATCATCGGCATCACGTAATCCTGTGGCCAATAGTCCTGGTAGCCCGACGTCATCGACAGAATCTGCCGAATCGAAATCTCACTCGCCTGCGTCAAGTCCGGCAACCACTTCCTTACCTTGTCGTCGAGCGACAGCTTGCCCTGCTCTTGAAGCATCACAATCAATGCCGCCGTAAACTGCTTGCTGATTGACCCGATGCTGTACGGCATCGCCGTTGTCGCCACCAGTGCCGGTTCCAGTCTCGCCTGCCCGTATGCCTGCGCGTAAAGCTTTCCACCTGTCACCACCGCCAACGACGCGCTGGGGATGCCCGACTTCTCCATCACTTTACGGGCGATGTCGTCGATCTCGGACTTCTGCTGGTCCGTTAGCAGTGCCGTAGGCTGCGCGTGCAACGCAACCGCCACCAACGTAAACATTAGCGGCAATAAAATGGCTCGGCGCGCCACCGAATGTCGGTAAATGGCCATGAGGACTCTCCGCGATCGCAAGAGTAGAAGGTTCAAACTACTCCATTCCACGAAAGGGAACAACCGGACAGAGAAGCCTACAGGTCAGCGATTCGTCCACTCTTCCGCCAGATCGCCGAGGTAGGGCAGCTTGAACATCTCATGCTGGTAGGCCTTCACCACCAGCAATAGCCATAGGAAAAACCATGCCAGGCCTATCAGCCCGGCGAAGGGGAACAGCAAGACGCGCATGAATGGAATTAATTGCAGGATGGCTCCGAGGATCCCTGCCGCAATCATGCAAGCGAAGCCCACGACCCACAGAAACAAGTGTTGGAAAGAATGGAAGCGGACAAACAGGTTGCGCTTGAAAGGCTCCAGAAACAAAAAAACGATGGCCGGGACGATTGTGATATAGGCAACGACCCCTGCAATGTTCTCTGGAATCGGCAGGGTTGCGCCTGATATAGCGGTGCTCGATGCTACGGGAACGTCACCCGATC
Organism: uncultured Acidobacteriaceae bacterium; assembly: GCA_963834815.1. Classification (GTDB taxonomy): domain Bacteria; phylum Acidobacteriota; class Terriglobia; order Terriglobales; family Acidobacteriaceae; genus DASRAA01. The sequence goes on from CAWIDA010000004.1 coordinate 323,161, forward strand.
GGCTCTCGTCGCCGTCGGCGGGTATGCTTCGCAACCCCGTATTTTCCACGATGTTCCGAGAAACGGTGCTTCCGCAATTAGTGCAGAACGATGCGTTGTCTGCCAATGACTCGCCACATTGCGCACATCGTGACATCGAAAATCCCTCGCGAACCCCAAGCCCGAACTCTGCAGCAAAAGAATATCCCGTCGCCGCTGCGACGGGATAAAATTCAGCTCATGCGGGCGCTTACGCCCCGCAGCATTTTTTGTATTTCTTGCCGCTGCCGCAGGGGCAAGGATCGTTGCGGCCGACCTTGTCGCCCCGCACAACCTGCTGCACCGGACCCACTTGGTTAGATCCGGCCATACGCGCCTGGTCCAGTTCGCGGCGCTTGCGGCGCTGGAATTCGGCTTCCATGTCGTCGATCGAGGTCGCAAGGCGCTGCCGTTTTGTGGTCCCGCTGACGACCGCGACAGCATCACCATTCCCGCCGCTTGGCGGGAACAGCTGCGGCGGCGCAGGCTGCACCGGCGCCTCAATCACTTGCATCAGGTAGAGGTAGCGCACAGTCTCTTCTTCGAAGCGCTCCATCATAGCTTCGAACATGTCGAACGATTCGCGCTTGTATTCCACCAGCGGATCGTGTTGCGCGTATCCGCGCAGCCCGATACCTTCGCGCAGGTGGTCCATGCTGAGCAGGTGATCCTTCCACTGCTGGTCAATCACACTCAACATGATGATGCGCTCGTGATGCCGCATGGCTTCCGGACCGATCAGTCGCTCCTTGGCCTCGTAGCGTTCTTTCAACTTGCCAAAAATCGCATCGCCCAATTCCTGACGATTGAGCTGCTCTGGTTCGATTCCCTCGGTTGTGATCTCAACACCAAAGCGGGTGAAGACCTGGTTCTTCAGGCTCTTGGTGTCCCAGTCTTCGGGGTGAACTTCTTTGCCGCAGTACTTATCGAGCAGCCCGCCGAGGATGTCGCGCACATAATCCTCGAGGATGAGTTCCTTCTGATCGACACCCTCCAGCAACTGACGGCGCAGGCCATAAACCGCCTGGCGCTGTTTGTTCATCACGTCGTCGTATTCCAGCAGGTGTTTGCGGGCCTCGAAGTTCTGAGATTCCACCGCTTTCTGTGCCGCCTCGATGCGCCGCGTAATCAGTTTTGACTCAATGGGTACGCCCTCTTCCATGCCCAGGCGCTGTAGCAGGTTCGACACCCACTCCTTGGCGAAGATACGCATTAAGTCGTCTTCCAGCGAGAGATAGAAACGCGAGGCGCCCGGATCGCCCTGGCGTCCGGCCCGGCCCCTTAACTGGTTGTCGATGCGGCGCGCCTCGTGGCGCTCCGTACCGAAGATGAAAAGGCCGCCCAGGTCGATTACTGCTTCATGCTCCACATCGGTCTCGGCTTTGTACTTTGAGTTCAGTTCCTGCCACTGCGCCGTTGGGACCTGGTATTCGTTTCCGCCGTAGTAGAAGTACGACAGCGTCGGGTCGTCAGGCTTGGCCGTCACTTCCCCGGCCACCACCTTCATCTGCTGCGCCAATCCCTTCTTGATGCACTCCTGCTTGGCCATGAACTCCGAGTTGCCCCCCAGCAGAATGTCAGTGCCGCGGCCTGCCATGTTGGTCGCGATGGTAATGGCGCCCTTGCGTCCGGCTTGCGCTACAATCTCCGCTTCTTTCTCGTGATACTTAGCGTTGAGCACCACGTGCTTTACGCCTTTTTTCTTCAGCAGATCAGAGAGCCGTTCCGACTTCTCTACCGACGTAGTGCCTACCAGCACCGGCTGGCCGGTCTGCGCCAGCCGCATGATTTCGTCGGCCGCCGCAAAGTACTTTTCCTTTTCAGTGCGATATACCACGTCGGAGTTCTCGATGCGCAGCAACTCACGGTTCGTCGGAATGACCACGACTTCCAGCTTGTAGATCTTGTCGAACTCGGCGGCTTCCGTCTCGGCTGTACCGGTCATGCCGGCAAGCTTCTTGTACATGCGGAAGTAATTCTGGAAGGTGACTGTGGCCAGTGTCTGGTTTTCGCGCTCGATCTTGACGCCTTCCTTGGCCTCTACGGCCTGGTGTAATCCGTCAGACCAGCGGCGTCCCGGCATCAGGCGGCCCGTGAACTCATCGACGATGAGCACCTCGCCGTCTTTTACCACGTACTCCACATCACGACGATATAGTGCGTGAGCTTTGATCCCAGTCTCGACGTGGTGTTTCAGGTCCCAATTCTCGGGATCGGCGATATTGCCGATGCCCAGCAGACGCTCGACCTTTTCCCATCCAATGTCGGTCACGGTGATGGCGCGGTGCTTCTCGTCGATGACGTAATCACCGGTGAGCACCTTGTCGTCGATGCTTTTCTGGATCTCTTCCCCGCGCTCCAGTTGCGGGATAATGCGGTTTACCTTGTAGTACTTGTCGGTTGACTCTTCGCTGGCGCCACTGATGATGAGTGGTGTACGTGCCTCGTCAATGAGGATGGAGTCCACTTCGTCGACGATTCCATAGTTGTGCCCGCGCTGCACGCAGTCCTTGAGATCGAACTTCATGTTATCGCGCAGGTAGTCGAAGCCGAACTCATTGTTGGTTCCGTAGGTGACGTCCGCCGCGTAAGCTTCGCGGCGTTCCCCGTCATCGAGGTCGTGCACAATGACGCCCACCGTCAGGCCCAGGAAGGTGTAGAGTTTGCCCATCCATTCCGAGTCGCGCTTGGCGAGGTAGTCATTGACGGTTACGACGTGCACGCCGTTTCCGCCAAGAGCATTGAGATAGACCGGAAGGGTGGCGACCAAGGTTTTACCTTCGCCCGTTTTCATCTCGGCAATTTTGCCGGCGTGCAGCACGATGCCACCAATAAGCTGAACATCAAAGTGGCGCATCTTTAGGACTCGCCAACTGCCTTCACGGGTTACGGCAAACGCTTCCGGGAGGATTTCACCGAGAACTTCCTTCAGTGCCGCCGCTTTTTCATCGGCGTCCTCGATCGAATCCACGCGCTCGGCAATGCGCTTGCGAAACTCATCGGTCTTGGCCCGGAGCTGCTCGTCGCTGAGCTGTTTCATCGCGGGCTCGAGCGCGTTGATTTGCTCCACCAGAGGCATTAAACGCTTGATTTCGCGCTCATTGCTGGTGCCAAACACCTTGGCCATCAACTTATTGATCAATGCGGTTTTCCTGACGGAAACTAATGTTTGAGCCCGTATTCATAGGGCTGGAGCGCGCACAAAACACGCACTCCTTTCCCATTTAAGGCTACCACATTGGATGCCCCTGTCCTGCCGCGGTCGCACTTTGCCCGTACCACAATCATTGCGGGCGCCCCCCATCCTTTCCCTTCTTTTGGGAAAGAGCCTGCCCTGAGCGAAGTCGAAGGGGTTGGACGAGTGCTCTGCAGATCGCCTTCTTGCAACCTCTCATCCCGGCGCGATGGATTCCCCCTGGCCTTCCGCACAACTTACGAGACAGACTGGTGCTTCATTCCTCAGGAGACGCTAGATGAAAACGCTGGCAGCAATTTTTCTTGGCCTCACCCTACTGACGCCGTTGTTCGCCCAGGACCCGATGCAGTACGGTGTCAAGCACATAACGGTTTTAGCCGAGGACGACAAAGTTCGCGTTCTGCGCTTCGCTCCTGCCAAGGGCGATAAGACTCCCATTCATTCCCATCCGGAGATGGTTGTGTACGTCATAAAGGGAGGTAGAATCCGCCTAACCCTACCGGACGGGACTTCATCCGTAGCGGAATTGAAGACAGGTGAAGTGATTCTGCGAGCTCCGGTTACCCATTCTGACGAAGCGCTCGACGACCTCGAAGCAATCCTGGTCGAACTAAAGAAGTAAATCCGTTCTGGCGCCCCACCCTCGTCCGCGTCTCTTTGCGGACAGGGCGGGACGTTGTTACCTATCCTCGTTATCCGTGGCAGCTTTTCGTCCGAAGCCCCCTCCGTGCCTCCGTGGTAGATATGCATTTATCCGATCTGCGCCAATCCGCGGTCCGCTTTTCCCTTTCGCTAGTTGTTAATTGCTTGTTTGCTAGTCACTTCTCTACAATCCGCCCATGTTCTACGACCGCTTCACCGAGACGGTCCGTCGCTTCCCTGACCTCATCGCCGTCGAACTCCAGCACGATTCTTCTTCCGTCGCCGCCGGCACGCCACCCGTCGAAAGCTATACCTTCAGCCAGCTCCGCGCCATGGCCGAATCTGTCGGCGGCTGGCTTGTCGCGCGGGGAATTCAAAACGGTTCCAAGTGCGCCTTCCTCGCCGCCAACCATCCTCTCTGGGTCGCCGCCTATCTCGGCGTACTTGCCTCCGGCAACACCGCCGTTCCCCTCGACACTGCTTTCCACGCCGACCAGGTCCGCAAGCTTCTCCTCGACTCCGATTCGGTCCTCCTCTTCACCGACAGTCATCGCCTTCCGCTCGCCCGTGAAGCCGCCAAGGATCTGCCCGTCAGGCTCATCCTCATTGACCGCCAGGGTCCGCTCGACGGCAATACCACGTTGTCAGACATCTCCAGTGCCGGCCCCGGTGACTTTCAACCTGCGCCCGCCCTGGCCGACGACATCGCAATGATCCTCTATACCTCGGGCACCACTAGCGACCCCAAGGGCGTCATGCTCTCGCACGGCAATCTCGAAGCCGAAGCCGACGGCGTCTTTCAGGTTTTCGATGTCGGCCCCAAAGACGCCATCCTCGGTATTCTCCCGCTCTTTCACTCGCTCGCCCAGATGGCCAATATCATGCTCCCACTATCCTGTGGCATGCGTGTCGTCTATCTTGAATCGCTCAATACTGCCGACCTACTTCGCGCCTTGCAGGAGCGCGGCATCACTGTTTTCGCCTGCGTCCCGCAATTCTTTTACCTCATTCTCGAGCGCATCCAGAAAGAGGTGCAACAGAAGGGCACGCTCGTACAGGCAGTTTTCCGCACTCTGCTTGCCATCAATACCTTCACCCACAAGTTCGGTCTGAACCTCGGCAAAGTCTTCTTCGGACGCGTCCATCACCTGCTCGGCACGGGCATGCGCTACCTCATCACCGGCGGCTCGCGCTTCGATCCCGCGATCGGACGCCAGTTCGAAGCCCTGGGCTTCACCATGCTGCAGGGCTATGGCATGACCGAAACCTGCGGCGCCGCCAGCGTCACCCCGCCCCGCGCGGCTGTCATGGGATCCGTCGGCCAGCCGCTACCCGGCAACGAAATGAAGATCTTCGACGGCGAACCTTCTCCCGAGCACGGCGGAGCCAGCGTCGGCGAAATCGCGTTTCGCGGCGGTATCTTAATGGCCGGCTACTACAAACGTCCCGACGCCACTGCCGCCATGTATCGCGACGGATGGCTCATGAGCGGGGACTTGGGCTACTGCGACGCCCACAACAACTTCTTCATTACCGGACGAAAAAAAGACGTCATCGTCCTCAGCAATGGCAAGAACATCTATCCGGAAGAAATCGAAGCCCATTACCAACAGTCTCCCTACATCAAAGAAGTCTGCGTCCTCGGCTTGCAAAGCGCACCCGGTGAGCCTTTCTCCGAGCGCCTACACGGCGTCATCGTCCCCGACTTCGAAAACCTCCGCCGCATGAAGATCGTTAACGTCGGCGACATGCTGCGCTTTGAAATCGAAGGCCTCTCCGCCAAGCTGCCGTCCACCAAGCGCATCCTCAGCTACGAGATTTGGCAGGACGAACTCCCCCGCACCTCCACACGCAAAATCAAGCGCTTCGCCGTCGAACAGCGAGTAAAACAGGGCGGAGGAGGCACCCAAGCCGCAACCACCGCGCCCCGCGAGCTCACCCCCGAAGAACTGGAATGGATGCACCGCCCCGACGTAGCCGAAGCGCTCGGCATCATCCAAGCCGCCTCCAAGCTGAAAAAAGATCCGCCGCAGCCTACCGATAACCTCGAGCTCGACCTCGGCCTCGACTCCATGGAGCGCGTCGAACTCCTCGTCTCTCTCGACCAGCAGCTAGGCTCGAACGTCCCTGACTCCGTCTCCTCCGAGATCTATACCGTGCGCGACCTCGTTGAAGCTGTTCTCGCACATCGCGGCGCCGAAAACCTGCGCGCCGCCGCCGGATGGGACGAAGTCATCCACGAAGATCCCGGCGAGATCGAGCGCCAAACCGTGGACGCCACCCATCCCATCCTCGCGCCATTCGTCTTCGTTGCGCTCCGCCTCTGCCAGATCATGCTGCGCGATCTCTTCCACCTCAGGGTCGAGGGTTTCGAAAAAATCCCCACAACACGCCCGTTCATCATCGCGCCTAACCACCAGAGCTTCATCGACGCTCCCGTCGTCGCCGCCTGTTTCCCCTGGCCTGTTCTGCGTGATGGCTTCTACGTCGGCACCAGCGAAATCTTCGGCAACCGCCTTATGCGCTGGCTGGCCTCAAAGTTCCGCCTCATCGTCATCGACCCCGACGCCAATCTCGTGCCCGCCATGCGCGCCAGCGCCTACGGCCTGCGCAAAAACCGCGTTCTCGTGCTCTTCCCCGAAGGCGAGCGCAGCATTGACGGACCTCCCAAGCTTTTCAAGAAAGGCGCGGCAATTCTCGCGATCCATACGCAGTGCCCCGTGGTGCCCGTCGCGTTGGAGGGGTTCTTCGAGGCTTGGCCGCGGGGCGAAAGATTCAAGGGGTTCAACAAGTTACAGGTACGATTCCTCGATCCGGTGTACCCGCCTGAACCCGGCCCGAATCCTGAGTCTCAGTATGCGGAGATGACGGCGGAGGTTCGGCGCCGCATCGTCGAGTCGTATGACGAGCTAAGGGGAAGCGAGACACCAGCGCCGATGTCGACTACCGGGGCATCGAAAAAGCAGTAACTATAACTGGCTATTAGCTTTAGCTCTTATTTGCGTGAGGATGGGTACGGTCATAGACCTCCATCACATGCTTTACCGTGAGTTGCGTGTAGCGCTGGGTTGTCGCAAGTCGTTCATGCCCAAGCAGTTCCTGGATGGCGCGGAGGTCGGCGCCCTCTTCCAACAGGTGGGTGCCAAAGGCGTGCCTAAGTGTATGCGGGTGAACGTCGGGCGAGAGTCCGCCGGCCACCGCGATCTGTTTGACGATGCGGCCGACGCTGCGGGTGGTCAGCCGGGTGCCGCGCAGGCTGACCAAAAGAGGCCCTTGGTCCCGCGAAGTTATAACATTTGTTATAATGCCTTTTTTTGACCTTTTTGAGGGTGATTTCCTGCCCTGTAAGACTGCTTGCCGATGGGGAAGGTAGCTCCGAACCGCCTCGGCCGCCGATTCCCCAAATGGGACAAATCGCTCCTTGCGGCCTTTTCCGCGAACCAGGATGACTTCCTGCGACCAGTGAATGTCGCCGATGTTGATGCCGATCAACTCAGAGTTACGAATGCCGCATCCGTACAGAAGTTCGAGGATTGCCAAATCGCGCTCATGGAACGCAGAGCACTCCGGCATTTTGGCGTCGAGCACGGTGTTAACTTCTTCGATGGTCGGCACTCGAGGGAGTTTCTTTGGCAACTTAGGCGTTGCCACCAGTGCAGCGGGATTCTGGTCGACGACGCCCTCCTGCGCCAGCCAGCGATAGAGCGATCGAAGGGCGGCCAAGGCGCGCGCGACGGACGTCTTGCTGAGTCCACGTTCGTACAAGTTCGACAGGTAGCCGCGAATCAGAACGTGGTCAATATCGCGCCAGCTCTGGGGGCCGACGTATTCAGCAAACTGCGCGAGGTCGGTGGTGTAAGCCTTGATGGTATGTGGCGAGGCGTTGCGCTCGTGCAGTGTCCGAATGAACTTCGCAATCGCTTTTTCGACGATAGTGGATTTTGGCTCGGTCATGCTTGCGCTCTTATATCAGTCTGGTAGAGCCGACGTCCCTCAGGGGCTAAAGCCCAGAATCTTTCGTTCCGCCAACGGCACGGCTGAAGCCATGCCCTTTCAAGACTGGTCACGGACCTAACAAGTACTAGCCATTACACGGACCTTTGCTGGCGTGACGTTTGCTGCGGGGATGATGTTGCTTGTAAACCCGATTCAAACGGTCGAGCGCCAAGTGCGTATAGATCTGCGTAGTCGAAATGTCTGCGTGTCCGAGGATGGTCTGCACGGTGCGCAAGTCGGCGCCGTTCTCCACCATGTGGGTTGCGCAACTGTGCCGCAGCATGTGCGGGCTAGCGTGGCGTCCGCTCTGCGCCGAAGCGGCATTCACCACCTGCCACACCCGCTGGCGGGTGATGCGCCTGGCTCCTCGCGCGATAAACAGCGTCGGCGAGGACTTTTCCGCAGCCAGCACGGGACGCGCCTCTCGCAGATAGGCTTGCACGACCTCCTGCGCCGCGCGACCTAGCGGTACGATGCGTTCCTTATCGCCCTTGCCCCGCACCAGCACGTAGCCAAGTTCCAGTTTGAGGTCTTCCAGTTTTACGTTGATGACTTCGGAAACACGCAGAGCGCCGGCGTAAAACACTTCGAGAATGGCACGGTCGCGGACCCCGAGCGCCTGCGACAACCGATCGTCCCTGGCACGGGGCGGACCCTGCAGCAAGCTCTCGACTTCGTCGATCGCCAGCGACTTGGGCAGGACCTTCCATTGCCGCGGAGTATCAATATTGAGGGTGGGGTCACTCTTGATGTATCGGTCCAGCAGCAGGTACTTGTAAAAGTGCCGCAGCGCCGAGAGCTTTCGCGCCACGCTTCTTCCATCGACGCCATTTGAGAGAAGTGCATTCAGGAAGTCGCGCACGTCCTGCCGTCGCGCATCGCGGGGCGTGCGCTTTCGCTTCAAGAGGAACTCTGAATATTGTTCAAGGTCAGAGTGATAGGCCGCCACACTCAATGGCGCCAGTCCCTTCTCGACCTTTAGATAGTCGAGAAACGAGTTCAGCAGTCTCAGATCAGGATTGGCACTCTGCACAAGGTGAGTATGACGTGCGTCCGTAGTGGGGGGAATAACGAGGGAGATTCGCGCGTCATGGCAGATGGGTGCCGCCCGCTAAGGCGGGCTCATGCGTGAAATTGGGTCGCGATCCGCGGGCTCACGCCCACGGCTCAAACAAATGGCGCCCTTCGGGCTTGGGGAGTTCCACAGCGTGGAAGATTTCAGTCCCAGCCTTTCGCCAAAAAACGCGAAAGGATGGGGCCCCCACAAACGACGCCCTGCGGGCTTGGGCAGTTCCGCAGCGTGAAAGACTGCAGTTCCCACCCTTTCGCAAAAAACGCGAAAGGATGGGGCACCCGCGGACTTCAATTCAATCAGGGGGACGGACTCTTCCGCACGGTCGTCAGCAATTCGACTGCGTTGAGCGGGCTGCGTGGGTCTTCCTCGTGCTTGAAAAAGGCGTACGTCTCCAGCCCATTGGCCAGGCAACGTTGCACGCGTACCGTGAGGTTGCGAACTTCAGCGGGTTCATAGCTTGGTTTGCGGAAGCGAAAGTAAACGAAATCAGCGGTAAACTCTTCGGGAGTAGTGATCGATTCCGTCTCCGCGAGGCAAAGAGCGGCATTGCGCTTCTTTAATGCCCGGTAGGTTTCATCGTTGAACCACGAGTCGTGGCGAAACTCGAAAGCGGCCTGAATCGGGCGTGGCAGCAAGGCGAGGAACTCGCTCAACAATGGCACGTCCACCTTTAAGTTCGGCGGGAGCTGAAAGAGCACCGGACCAAGCTGTTTGCGCCTCAGCAATGGCTCCGCCGCACTCAGGAATCGCTTGAGCGGTTCTTCAGCATCCTTCAGCCGCCGCATATGGGTGATGTACTGGTTGGCTTTAAGCGCGAACTTGAAGTCCGGACCGGCATCAACCATCCACGACTCCGCAGCCTTCTCGGACAGCAGACGGCGGAAGGTGTAATTCACCTCGACGGCGTTCAATTTGGTGGCGTAGAACTTGAGGAAATTTTTAGCGGCGACGTCCTTAGGATAGAACTCCGGCTTCCAGATGGAATACGCCCAGCCCGAGGTGCCGACGTGGAAACAAGGTTGTGATTGTAGGTGATCTTTCGTCATCGGCAGCGTGGTCTCCCAGCGCAATATTAATAGAGTGCAGTGGCGCCCGCCACAGTGTGCTGGTGCGTGAAATTGGGCTGCGATCCGCGGGCTTACGAGACTGTGTCGCGACCGGTGCCCCCCTGCGCGGCTCGTATTTTTCCCACTTAAACCGCGCGCTTACGCGCACGGCTAACGCAAATGACGCCCTTCGGGTTGGGGGAGTTCCACAGCGTGGAAGACTTCAGTTCCCACCCTTTCGCAAAGAACGCGAAAGGATGTGCACCCGCACCCTGAAGCGTCGGCGGGGTCACTTGCGATATTGATTCCATGACAATGTCGGCTCCGATGCCCGAGTAGAGTTGGTGGTGTGACCAACCAACGGCTCGGGAGAAAGGAGCCGAACAATGACCATTATAGGAGTAGATTTCCACCCCGAGTTTCAGCAGATAGCTTTCGTGGACACCGAGACCGGAGAGCTTCAGGAGAAGCGAGTGGCGCATCGCGAGGAGGCCGAGCAGTTCTATCGCACTCTGGTAAGTGCGGGACAGCAGGGGCTAGTCGGCATGGAAGCCAGTGGTCACGCACGGTGGTTCGAACGCTTACTAGGCGAGCTACAGATCGAGGTATGGATCGGAGATGCAGCCGAGATCCAGAGGAAGCGAGTACGGAAGCAGAAGACCGATCGTCAAGATGCACAACTCATCTTGAAGCTCATGCTGAAAGAGGATTTTCCAAGGATCTGGGTACCGAGTTGGGAGAACCGCGATGTGCGACAACTGCTGTGGCATCGCCACCGCATGGTGCAGGCCCGCAGCCGAGTCATGAATCAGTTGCAAGCCGTGGCGTTGAACGAAGGCCTGCGCTGCAAGAAGCGGCTGTGGCGCACCAAACGTCCACAGCTGGAAGGGTTTGCGTTGGCTCCCTGGGCGAGCCGGCGACGCCACGACCGGCTGGAGTTGCTGGATCGATTAAATCCAACCAGCGCGGAGCTGAGCCAGGCGGTGGAGCAGGAAGTAGAGAAGTGCCCCGAGGCACAACGACTGAGTACCCATCCCGGTGTCGGTCCCCTCACCGCAATGGCGTTCGTGCTGATCATCGGGAAAGCGGACCGCTTTCAATGCGGCAAGCAGGTCGCCAGCTATCTCGGCCTAGTTCCGCTAGAGGACTCCAGTGGAAATCGCCGCCGACTGGGACATATCACCAAGCAAGGTAGTTCGATGTTGCGCTTTTTGCTGGTGGAGGCGGCGCAGTCGACGGTGCGCAGCCTTCCGGAATGGCGTAGCCGATACTTCCACCTGATGATGCGGCGAGGACGCAAGATCGCTAAGGTCGCTATGGCGCGCCGATTGGCTATTTGCCGGTACTGGATGATGCGTCAGGGATGGGATTATCAGCAGTGGGTCAAGTTCGGTTCGCACGTGGAACAGCCCGGAAATCGCCATGGTGTGTTGTAAAACACCGAGATATTGAGTGGGCGTTCCGCTCCTCTTCAACGAGGAGTCCGAACTGGTAATCATGATCGAACGCGATCGAAGAGATGCTTGGGTCGGACCGAGTCCTGACCCGTGAGGATTACGAGACGAGCCGTGGTTGGTTTGGGAAAGAGTCTTTCAATTAGAGCGAAGTGGCGCTCTCTTTAGAGCGGATGCTGAACTACGCTCTTGACAACGCCGACATTGTCAGAGAGGCGATTTATCGCCAATTGTCGCTCATCCATCCGCAAATCCGATTCGTACAGTTCGGCCAGGCAGCTAACGCGCCGATGTTTCGGAGAAGTCCAGCAAGACCTTTTCCTGTCCTGCCTCTCCATCGGCCAGGCGTACTGCCTCTTGGAAGTCCTTAACTGAATACCGCACAGTCGCCGGCGGCGTAAGTGTTCCGTTCGACAACATAGTGACGAGATCGCTGGTTGCTGCCCGCACCTCAGCGAGCGGCTGGGAAGGCACCCAACGCGGAAGCCACCACCCGCGAACCGTCGCTGTCGAATAGATCAAACGCGGAGCGAAGAGCGGCATGAGGAACTTCGCAGGGTCCGTCTGCCGATGGCTGGAAAGGGCTCCGTACACCAGCATGGTTCCGGCAGGAGCGAGGTTGCGGGCAACCTCAGCGCCAAGTTCCCCGGCAACGCAGTCAATCGCGTGTTCAACGCCCTTGCCTGCGGTCAATTCCTGCAGGCGTGCACTGAGATTCTCGTCGGCTGTGCAGATTACCTCATTGCCTCCGAGGTTGCGTATGATGGTTTCCTGCTCGCGCCGCCGGATGACGTTGACTGTCTTGAATCGATACTGCCGCGCCAATTGAAGCACGAATTTCCCGACGCTAGATGCAGCAGCCGTTTGCAGAAGCCAGTCGCCCTCCTGGAGATTGTGACTTGATCTGGTCAATGCCCATGCCGTCAAAGGATTGATGTAGGAAGTGGCGGCGGCCGGATCGTCCAGGCCGTCTGGAACGGGCACGAGTCTGTCCACTGGGCACACGATCTGCTCGCGCCAGGTGCCCCACGTGCCAATGAAGACTACGCGAGTTCCAACAATCGAAGGTTCCACGCCTGGCCCTACAGCCTGCACAATCCCCACGCCTTCAATGCCTGGGCTGGCCGGCAATTGCGGCTGATAGCCATACCGCCCGCGCACCATGTGCAGATCGGATGCGTTGATCGGGCTCAGCAGCACTCGGACGAGCGCTTCGCCAGGGGCCAAAGGCGGAGTAGGGAGCTCTGCCAGTCTCAATACGCTCTTCGGTTCACCGGTCTCGCGAAAGATCAATGCCCTCATCAATACCTCCCAGGTCCAGGCGCGGCTGACACGAACAGAACGAAGCAGGGCGCTGGTTATTACATCAAAAAGACCCACCCGGCCAAAGGAAGGCCGGATGGGGCACCCGGAGAAAAAGGGGCGGAGCTGAAGGAGAACATCTCCGTCGATAACTGTCCGAAACGGGGTTTCGTTGAACTATCTCAAAACGCGAAAGGGCGGCTCGAAACCAGCCGATTCCCCCGCCGGCCCGAACCAGTTTAGCTGAGTCCGATCATTTACCGAAGCTAACTGTCGTGAGCAAATATCACAACGCCCACGGCTCAAACAAATAGCGCCCTGCGGGCTCGGGGGAAACACCTGTCGAGGCTGCATCGGCCCACCCTTTCCCAAAAGACGGAAAAGATGGGGCACACGCATTGATAGGGATACTGACGAACCGCAGGTCCCCTCGACTCGGACGACGAATGTTCTCGCCGGTCTCGCTCAGGATGACAAAGCTCAAAAGGTACTGCGCTACGCCGGGGCTAAAGCCCGGACTTTGGGGTGGCCTTGTTCACCGGCCTGAAGGCCGGTGCTTCCACCGAATACCCCCACATTTGCCAACGGCAGGCGAATGTAGGCCACCCGACGATTGCAACAGATGCGGGCGGCGACGGCAGTGGCATGTCTCCCACCCTCCCAACGACGGGAAAGGATGGGGCACCCGCATCTCTTCGGCTTGGTACGCCCCACCCGGCCTTGTCACGACCTGCTTCCCATTCCCTCGCTGGCCCGTCGTACACTGTATTTTCTGCTCAAAATGGCTCTCATTCACGGAGGCACGATGAAACGCAGATTCGCCGGGGCATTGACCCTGGTACTGCTGGCGCTGAGCTTGTCGATGTCGGCACAGGACCTGGCCTCGTTTGAAAAGCGCGTCACGGTCAAAACCCTGCCCAACGGACTGACGGTGCTGATTCTCCGTCGTCCCGAGGCGCCCGTCTTCTCGTTTTTCACCATGGTTGACACCGGTTCGGCTCAGGATCCGCTCTCCAAGACCGGCTTGGCGCACATGATGGAGCACATGGCGTTCAAGGGCACGCCCGACATCGGCACTACCAACTATGCCGAGGAAAAGGTCGCTCTCGCCAAAGTGGAGCAGACTTATGCGGCCTACGAAGCGGAGCGCATCAAGCGGGTGGGGCGCGATCCCCAAAAGCTCGCCCAGCTACAGAAGGAGTGGCAGGACGCCATCGCCGCCGCGGACAAATTCGTCATCAAGAACCAGTTCGGCGAGATTGTCGAGAGTCACGGCGGAGTGGGGATGAACGCCAACACCAGTTACGACGAGACCAACTATATGTACGCCATGCCGTCCAACATGATCGAGTTGTGGGCGGCCATTGAATCGGACCGCTTTGCCAACCCGGTGATGCGCGAGTTCTACAAAGAACGCAATGTGGTGATGGAAGAGCGCCGCATGCGCACCGACAGCAGCCCCACTGGGCGTTTGATCGAGCAGTTTCTCGGCACCGCGTTCGCGGCGAATCCGTATCACCGCCCGACGGTGGGCTACGCTTCTGATTTGCAGTCGTTCTCGGCGACTGACGCTCTGGACTTCTTCCACACCTATTACGATCCCAGCAACATGGTGATCGCGCTGGTGGGCGATCTGGATCCCGATCAGGTGATGCCGATCGTGGAGCGCTATTTCGGCCAGTTGTCCACCAAGCCCAAGCCCACCGAGCTGACTACGGTCGAGCCGCCACAAAACTCGGTCCGCGAGATCAAGCTGCAGGAGCAAGCGCAACCCTTGTATCTCGAGGGCTACCACCGCCCCAGCTATCTCGATCCCGATGACGCAGTTTACGACGCTATTACTGACATCATGTCCAACGGGCGCACCTCGCGCATGTATCGTTCGCTGGTGCGCGACCAAAAGATTGCCGCCGCCGCCGCCGGATTTTCTGGCATGCCCGGAGTCAAGTACGCGCATCTCTTTGCGTTCTACGGGGTGCCTGTTCCCGGGCATACCAATCAGGAAATTCAGAAAGCGATTCAGGAGGAGATCACCAAGCTGAAGACGCAGGACGTTAGCGACGAAGAGTTGCAGATGTTCAAGACTCGGACGAAGGCTGACCTTATTCGCGGGTTGGCCAGCAACTCAGGATTGGCCCAGCAACTGGCCATTTACCAGACGCGCTATGGCGACTGGCGCGAGCTTTTTCGCTACCTCGACAAAGTCGACAAGGTGAGCAAAGCCGACATCCGCCGAGTTGCGAACAAGGTATTCCAGGACTCGAACCGCACGATCGGCACGATCGAGACGGCAAACGAAGCTGCCGCGGCTGGAAAGGGAGCAAACTAATGCGAACTCAGAAATCGCGTTTCGTGCCGGTGCTGTTCTCTTTCGTGCTGCTGGCGGCCGGGTTGAGCCAGGCGCAGATCACTCCCTGGAACCAGCTGAAATTTCCACCGCTGCCGGCGTTTCAGCCGCAACAGCCGACTCGCATTCAGCTTGCCAATGGCATGGTCATCTTTCTGCAGCCGGACCATGAGCTGCCCTTGATTTCTGTCACCGCGCGCATTCGTGGCGGGGCGATATCCGAGCCTGCCCCCAAGGTCGGACTGGTGGGGCTTTATGGTGACGTGTGGCGAACGGGCGGCACGAAAAGCAAGACCGGCGACCAGATGGACGACTTTCTGGAAGCGCGTGCGGCCAAGATTGAGACCGGCGACGGCTCCGATTCCACTTCGATTTCCCTTAACTGTCTCAAGGCCGACTTCGACCCCGTCTTCGAGATGTACCTCGACCTGCTGCACAATCCTGAGTTCCGCGCCGACAAGCTGGAACTCGCCAAAGAGCAGATGTATACCGGCATCGCCCGGCGTAATGACGACGTGGGCTCGATTGTGGATCGTGAGAGCACAGACCTGGCCTACGGAAAGGACAATCCGTACGCGCGCGACGCGGAGTATGCCACTGTGTTCGCGGTGCAGCGCGAGGACCTGCTGAATTGGCACCAGCAGTATGTCTATCCCAACAACATCATCCTCGGCGTGGCGGGCGACTTTGATCCCAAGGCGATGGAAGCCAAACTGCGCCAGACCTTCGACTCGTGGGCCAAAGGACCACAGGCTAAAGATCCGGAGATCAAGTTTGCCGAGGCAAAACCCGGCTACTACTTCGTGCAGAAATCGGACGTGAACCAGAGTTCCATTGCCATGGTCGATCTCGGGATTCGTCGCGATAACCCCGACTACTTCGCGGTTTCGGTGATGAATGAGATCTTCGGAGGAGGCTTCTCGTCACGCCTGTTCAACAACGTCCGCGCCGCTAAGGGGCTGGCGTATAGCGTGGGTGGCGGAGTGGGTTCGAGCTTTAGCCATCCCGGCATGACGGAAATCGAAATGCAGACCAAGAGTGCCACCACGGTGGTCGGCATTCAGGCGTTGTATGAAGAGATCGACAACATGCAGCAGAAAGCTCCTGACGCCACCGAGTTAAAGCGCGCCAAGGACCAGATTCTTAACTCGTTCATCTTCCGCTTCGATACGCCGGGAAAGGTATTGCGCGAGAAGATGGCCTACGAGTTCTATCATTACCCACTCGACTTCCTGGAGCGTTATCGCAGTGAGATCGAGAAGGTAACCGCCGACCAGGTAACCGCGGTCACGCGCAAGTATCTGCAGAAGGACAAGCTGGCAGTGTTGGTAGTGGGCAACGATACAGAATTCGACAAGTCGCTTAGCAGCCTGGGGCCGGTGACGAAAGTCGACATCAGCATTCCACCGCCTCCAAAGGCCTTGATGGATCAGATGGGGCAGCAAGGGCCGGGCGGCCCCGAAGGTCCGGGTCAACCGTAAGCGACTGCCGGCATCGTTCTTGGCTAAGATTTATGTGGGTGCAGTGTTGGCTGCGCCCTAGCTTATTTCGCAGGAGCGTGGTCGTAACTGATCACGCGCGTAATCTTCCACACCCCGTCTTTGTTCTGCCAGACGTGTATGAACTTCGCCTCTCCGACCTCGCCGTGATCTTGCGTGTAGGGATGGTAGAAGCGATGGACCCCGATCTCGACCGCGCCGTAGCCGTTCAGCGGATAGACTTCCAGTGTCCCTGCGACCAACTGCCGATTCACTTTGCCACATAGGTTGTTCTTGATGGCGTCAACGATATTCTGGCGACCGACCATCAGTCCGGTCTTGTCATGGTAGAACTCGGCATCGTCGGCCCACATGCTGTCGACGGTCTTCATGTCGCACTGGTTGACTGCGTCGAAAAGTTTGGTGTCGAGCGCCGATATCGTCTGATAGAGCGCGTCTTGTGCAGGCGGCGCCGGCTTGGACGATTGCGCATTGGCGCTCAGTGCCAAAGCAGCAAAGAGTGAGACCATCAACAATTTTGCGGATAAAAGAGATGCAGCCTTCACCGAGGTTCTCCTGTGTGCAGAATGCGGAACGTTTCGCAGCAAGAGATACGTCGGGACGATGCAGTAAGTTCAACCCGGATGCATTCAACCCAGATGCGGACTGCGCAGCAGTCCCACGCCTAGCGTGAGGACACTAGCCGCAAGGACGATTGCTCCAAGATAGATCAATCGGACAGCCGATCCCGCTCGCGACGCATTCGGCGGCAATACCGAGAAGAAAAAGCCCGCAGAAATCAGTATCGCCGACAGGGGTACTCTGACGCGCACTGCCCACAACAGTCCGTCCGGGAGCACAGCCGAATCTGCCAGCAGCTCACAGATCAGCGACAGGATGACGATGACTCCCGCATGCGCATGTCCGGCGCGAAAGAAGTTTTGCCGGAGCGGATTGTCCATATACCCGGAATTCTTGTTCATCAATGAGGTCAGCAAAAAATAGCCGCCGTACTGAATGGTGGGGACAGTGATCAAGATGATTCCCGTCATGAGCCTGGCTTCGCGCGTCATTTCGGTCCTCCGCAAGGGATTTTGTTTTTGGATGCCGCTTGACTTAGTTTCGGCTCGGCGCTATTGTAGGCGAACAAAAAGCGAAAGTAGGCGCGCCTATGCATCCCTCGCTGCTGCAGATCGAACCGTCCGATTCCCCTGCTCCGTTGGTTGGAATCGCCAAACTCGCGGCCCAGGGTGAATCGCTGAAGCAAGCCCATCTGATCGAGTACTTCACCCTGCCGACCCGAGGTTTGCTCAATCGATGCGTTAGTAAGCGGGTGCCGTTTACCTGGACGATCAACCCCTATCGTGGTTGCGAGTTCGCCTGCAAGTACTGCTATGCGCGCTACACCCACGAGTTCATGGAGATGCGCGATGGCGTGGATTTCGAGCGCAAGATCTACGTCAAGCAGCACACGGCCTGGCTATTGCGGCAGGAGTTGAGGCGGGTGAAGCGCGGCGAACAGATCGCCATCGGTACCGCCACGGACCCCTATCAGCCGGCGGAGCGGCGCTTTGAGATCACGCGCAACATCCTGCAGGAGCTGGCTCTCCACCAAGGCTTGGAGTTAGGCATTGTGACCAAGTCGGACCTCGTGGTTCGCGACATCGAGTTGCTGCGGGAAGTCGCCAAACACAACTCGTTGTATATCAACCTGACGGTGACTACGGTGAATACCAAGCTCGCACGGATTCTGGAACCGCGTGCGCCGAGGCCGGACCTGCGGCTGAAAGCAGTAGAGAGACTGGTGCAGGCGGGATTGAACGCGGGCGTGATTTGCTCTCCTGTGTTGCCGGGAATTACGGATTCAACGGCGGCGCTGGAGAAAGTCGTGCGCGGGGCGAAAGAGGCGGGCGCAAAGTATGTGTATGCCAATGCCCTGTTTCTGAAGCCTTGCTCGGCGAGCATCTTCCTGCCATTCCTGGAGAAGGAGTTCCCGGGCCTCGTCGCCGACTATCGCAAGCGCTATACCGCGCAGGCGTTCGTCAGCAAGGCATACAGCAAGCGGCTGTCGGAACTGATGGGAGCTCTGCGGAGAAAGCACGGGATCAAGAAGGAGGTGACGGATCGGGGAGCGGTTTCGGCGGAGTATCGTGCAGAGGATGTGCAGATGGCGCTGTTCGCGTGATTCCTGTTGGGTGGGCTGGCCGCCAGGGCTAAAGCCCCCGAGGTTCTTATGACTGTATTTCACCACGCTAAAGCGTGGTGCTTCCACCCCTTTGTCACCACGCTAAAGCATGCCGCTTTCACCCCTTTGTCACCGCGCTAAAGCGTGCCGCTTTCACCCCTTTGTCACCACCCTAAAGCTTGCTGCTTCCGGCCTTTGTCACCACCCTAAGGTGTGAATAGTGCTTGAATTGGCCTTGCTGCCCGCGCGCGCCGAAAGTCTCAAATCAAACTCCCGCCATTCTCCTCGCCAAACGCCCAATAACGGGGTACGAAGCCCAGGTTCCGCTTTGCGCCTTGACTGCGAAATAGATCGCCAGAATCATCGTGGCTATCCATGTAAGTCCCATGAATCCGTACAGGCAGAACAATACGACGAAGGGAAAGGCAGAAGAAGGGTTGGGCGGCGATCCTCCGTTTCGTGGAATAGCTGCAATAAATCCGGCAATCATAACCACGAAAAAGACGACGTAGAAAATGATCACGACAACCTGCCAAAGAATCGCTTGCAAGGCGTGAAAGCGCACGAAGCGCGAATCACGCTTAGCGAAGTAGATGATCAGGGGTCCAATAATCCACGAAAACAGTTGTAGTAGCTCCGCGAGCATAGCAAGCGTGCGCTCGTCCGAACTCGGCACGCCATCTTCAACCGAGCCAAGGTTGTTACCTGAGGCGAGCGTCGTAAGATTGGGATCGAATTGTGGAGAAGGAAGTTCAGACGAAGACATGAGAGATCTCCCAGTTGGCACGACAGGAAACAGGATTGTAACTTCCGCGATTGCGGAAAAGAACTTAATTCAGTCGCCGAATAGCCGCATCAGCCCCCTGGGTGGCAAATCGGGAACGAGGAACTTCTGAGTCTCTCCGCTGGCTGCGGCCAGCGTCTCGGCTGCGCCATAGCCACTGCGTACCGCGCCCTCCATGGTCGAAGGCCAGCCGGTCGCTGTCCAGTCGCCTGCCAGAAACAATCTCGGCCACGGACAGGTGTGCGACGGGCGATAGGCGTCGCTGCCCGGTGCGGGAGAAAACGTGGCGTGGACCTCCTTGATCACCGTTGCTTTCGTCAGTTTGGCGTCGCGCACGATGGGAAAGTATTCTGCGAGTTCACCCACAGCGAGGTCGATGATCTCCTGGCGCGGCTTGTCGACCAGTGACTTAGATGAGCTGACGACGAGTTCGAGATAGCTCCCGGACTCGCCGGACTCGCGGCGCGTATTCAGGATCTTCGACTTCTGAAACATCCACTGAATAGTGCGTTCGAGGAGCACGGCGTGTTCCAGCGGGGTGACCTCGCGGTCGAACCAGAGGTGAATGCCAGTGATGGGCGAAGAACCAAAATGCCCCGCCTGTTCGCGTAACGGCTGCACTTCAGGCGTATCGGGGAGCAACTCCTCAACACGATTAAAGGGCGTAGCAAGGATGGCGTAGTCGGCGCGAACTTCGTCTCCGCCACTGGAAACGCAAATGCCCTCATCATCGGCTTGCACCGAGTCGACCGCGGCCCGAAGATGCACTTTCCCACCGCGCGCTTCGATGTACGATGCCGCGTGTCCATAAAGTTGCGACAACGGGACCGCCGGAACACCCATGCGCCCTGCTTCAGCCGACTTGAGAAACGAATCGCGAAAGACCAATGCTGCGTAGCGAACGGACACTTGATCGAGGTCGTCGTTCAGGGCGCTTACGAGGACAGGTCCCCAGAAACGATCGATCGACTGCTTCGTCTGCCCGTGCCGCAGAAGCCAGGATTGGAAGTTCTCGCCGTCGTCGACGGGTAGGGCAGGCACCAATGCAAGCAGCGCCCGAGAGATGGCCAGCTTATCTTTCAGGTCAAGCACGGATGATGCCAGGAACGATGGCCCCGAATGCATGGGTGCCGGCAGCGCGCTGGGACGCAGCACTGACGAGCGGCCGCCCGGTAGCATGAAGGTGATTTCGTCGTACCAGCGGATCTGGTCTTCGACGCCCAGCCGGCGATAGAAATCGATGAGGTTGGTGCAGCAACCAAGGAGCACGTGCTGGCAATTGTCCACGACTTCTCCGGTGCCGGGCAGTTCGTATGATGAGGCGCGGCCGCCCAGATACGGACGCCGCTCGAACAGCTCTACGTGATAGCCCGCATCGGCGAGGGCGCAGCCGGCGGAGAGGCCGGCCAGGCCTCCGCCGATGATGGCTACGGTCGGGTTCGGATTTTGTGCGGGGTTGCTCATTCGGGTTGGCGTCGCGGACTGAAGTGTGTGCGCGAAAACATCTGGCGTCCCTCCGGGACTCGGGTTGATTTCCCACGTTCCCCAGCGCTGAAGCGCTGGGCTAAGATCTTTCGCCCCTCCGGGGCTGATGCGTGGGCGAATGTCGTACCGGCCTCCCGCTGAAATCTTGAAAATCGAGTTCGCACGCACACACTGAAGTCCGCTCGGGATATCAAGAATAAGCGATGTAGACGCTGGCCTGAAGGCCCGATCTAACCTATAGCGAGTTCTTGGGAGCCTGTAAAACCCGGAGTAGAAACCACCTTGCGGCACGCCTGAACGGGCTGCCGAAAAAGTCCGGACAGCATTTCAAGGAAAAGCAACTTAGACGCTGGCCTAAAGGCCAGCTCTACCCGATAAGCGGTTTGTTCCACTAGGGCAATCCGAAGCGAGTTCCCAGACAAGCGCTCATGTTAATCGGCGCACGAAGCCTTTCGCCAGGATGCCGAGTTTTTCTGCTGTGCTGAGTCTGACGCGCTCGGAGAAGACGTCATATCTTCGCGCCGCAATGCGCTCCAACAGGCGGCGATAGATCTCGACCAATGTCCACAATGCCGGCTGGCTGTCATCGTCGATCAGTGGCAATAGTTCCTCGGCCGATCGATACAGCTCGCGGGCCCTTTGGGCCTCAAACTCCAGCACCGGCCGGAAGGCTTGTGCGGCATTGCCGTTGGTCAATGCCTTCGCCTCGACGCCAAAGCGATCGAGATCTTCGCTGGGCAGATAGACGCGGCCCAATTTGCTGTCTTCCTTCACATCGCGAATGATGTTGGTGAGCTGAAAAGCGACGCCGGTCTGCTCGGCTAGTTTTTCGGCGCGCGGATCGCGATAGCCGAAAATACGAATGCAGATCAGCCCCACCACCGAAGCCACGTGGTAGCAGTATTGGTAAAGTTGATCAAAGGTTTGGTACTGTATCCGCGCATTCGCGCCGGCCCCCAGCGCACCAGCCTGTTCCGGCAAGTCCATCGCCGTGCCCTGCACAAGCTTTTCGAGCAGGTCCAAAGGAATGTTGAAAGTCTTCTGCGTATCGGCCAGTGCCATCAACACGGGATCGTCGGTGCGTTCGCCCTCCACCACGCGGCGCAGGGCGTTCATCCACGCAGCGAGCTTCTCGCGGCGCAGCTCCGCCGGAATGGAGGGATCGTCGGAGATGTCGTCAGCGTGCCGCATGAAGGCGTACACCGCCGACAAGGCATTACGTTTGCGGGCAGGAAGCGCCAGGAAACCATAGTAGAAGTTCTTGGCCGCCGAGCGCGCGATGTGGCGGCAGACTCCATAGGCAGCCCGCAATTGCAGCGGGTGTTCGCTCACAACAAATTACCCAGCGCCGCCCGCGCTACCAACCAGATCTTGCGGGGCTGGGAAATGACCGGACGCGATTTGAGCACATCGAAACCCTGACGTTCGATGGAGTCGAGGATGGCCAGACCGCCGCGGCTAAACAGTTCGAGGTCCAAGGCAAGACGGCGATCCACCTTTTTGCTCAGCGGCAATCCGCGGTAAAACCACTCGCGCGCGCGTTCGACCTGGAACTTCATCATGGCGAGAAACTGCGGCGTGGCGCGCCGCTGCGCCAATTCGTTTTCGCTGACGCCAAAGCTGGCGAAGTCTTCCAGCGGAAGGTAGATCCGACCCTTGCCGTAATCCACTCCTACGTCTTGCCAGAAGTTGGCCAACTGGAGCGCGGTGCAGGTGTAGTCGGAGAGAGTCTGTCGTTCCAGGTCACGGTAACCGCACAGGTAGAGCACAAGGTGACCGACAGGATTTGCCGAGTTCCGGCAGTATCCCAGCAGGTCGCCGAAACGGGGATAGCGGGTGACGATCTGGTCCTGACGAAACGCCTGCAACAGGTCGGAAAACTCATGCTGGGGGATATCGCATTGCTGCACCGTCTCGCGCAATGCGACAAATACGGGATGGCGCGGCTGGCCGGAATAGCACTGCTGCAACTCGGCCTCCCACTGGTCGAGGAGAATCAGCGACTGTTGTTTGTCGCCGACTTCGTCGCCCAAGTCGTCGGAGATGCGGCAGTAGGCATAGACGTTGTAGAAGTGCTGGTGCAGATGCTTGGGCAGGAACCAGGTCACTACCGAAAAGTTTTCGTAATGCGAAGTGGCCAGACGGGCGCAGTATTGCTGCGCCTCCGCCAGAGAGGGGGCACGCTGCGGAATGGCGTATTCGGGCGGTAGCGTCTGCCAGCCAGCCGCAACCGGTTGCGGGGTGAACGTCGGGTTGTCGGCAGGCGTGGGTGACATGAAGCTATCTCTCAGGTGCTAAAGCCGCAGTGTATCGCAGTGTATCGAGGGAACTTGATCGGCACTAACACTCTGCGGAAAAAGTCAGGAAAACACATCCCTCCCGGACTAAAGCGTGTGCGCGAGAACATCTGTCGTCCCTCCGGGACTCGGCTTGATTTCCCACGCTCCCCAGCGCTGAAGCGCTGGGCTAAGATCTTTCGCCCCTCCGGGGCTGACTCGGGGGCGGATGTAGTAGGCTGAACGGGCTGGGTTTTACTGGCCCGGAATGATTGCGGTCTTGATATCGCCGTTGCGGTTCAGCATGTGACGCAGCACCTGCTGCAGGCGCGACAGTGGGGCTTCTCCGGTTATATAGTCGGTGCCCTTGATCTTCTTCTCCGAGATCAGCGCGAAGGCCTTGCGTACCGTCTCAGGCGTGTGATGAAAAGTGGCCTTCAGAGTGATTTCGTTGTAGTGCAGGCGCTGGGTATCAAGGGAAACTTTGGTTCCGTTGGCGCAGCCGCCGAAGAAGTTCACGGTGCCGCCCTTGCGCACCATGTCGATCGACCACTCCCACGCCTGGGGACGTCCCACGGCCTCAATGACCACGTCGCAACCGCGATTGTCGGGGGTCAGCTTGCGCACCGCCTTCACGGGATCGTCAACCTTGGTGATCTGTACGGCATGATCGGCGCCAACGCGCAGAGCAGCCGTCACCTGCGAATCGCGCTTTACGACAGAAATAACATTGCAGCCCGAGAGCTTGGCCACCTGGATAAACATCAGTCCGATGGGACCCGCCCCAATGACGGCCACCGAATCCCCAATTTCCATCTTGGTTTCGTGCAGACCGCGCAACACGCAGGCCAAAGGCTCGGTCATGGCGGCTTCTTCGTAACTTACTTGGTTGGGGATTGCCAGCATGTTGGTTTCAACGATGCGGCGCGGGATATGAATGTACTCGGCGTAGGCTCCGTTGTTAAACAGCAGGTCTTCGCAAAGGTTCTCCTGATGCTTGGAACAGTAGAAGCACATGCCGCAAGGGGCTGAGTTAAGCGCCACCACGCGCATGCCCTTTTTGAATCCCTTGACGTTGGGCCCGACCTCTTGGATGACACCAGCCAGTTCGTGGCCAAACAGCGCCGGAGGCACAATCATGCGGGCGTGATAGCCTCGCTGATACACCTTCAAATCGGTACCGCAAGTCAGGGCCACCTGCACCTTGACCAGCACTTCCCCTTCATCCAGCTTGGGGATTGGCACTTGTTCGATTTTGACGTCCTCTTTGCCGTAGAGGACTGCCGCTGTCATATTTCCGTTCACGCTAAGAGTCCTTCCACACGCCGCCCGGCTGTATGACTATTTTCATAGAGTCTGGTTTGGGATGGGCAGCGAGATGCAACGCATCGATCGACTCGGCCAGAGGGAAACGGTGGCTGATGAGCCGCTCGAGATCCATCTCGCGGCCCAGTACAAATCGCACTGACTCTTCCTGCAAATCCACAGAAGCGCTATAAGAACCCAATAGACTCTTTTCATCCACGCAGACGCTAGCGGGATCGATGGTGGCTTCCCCGTGCTGCGTTTGCGCAAACAGCAGGACACGACCGCCCGGACGGGTTGCTTCCATGGCAGGGCGAATGAGTCCATTCCCGGCTACGGCAAGAATGACCGCATCGGCCCCACGGCCCTCCGTCATTACCCTGATCGACTCAACGGTATCGGACGTGGAAGCATCGATATTTTCAGTAAGGCCGAACCTCTTAGCTATTGTAAGCCTCTGCGGAAACAAATCGGAAGTAATTACTCGCACTCCGCACCTTCGGGCCAAGACCGAAAGAATAATGCCAATCGGGCCCTGCCCGATTACCAGCACCGTCTCGCCCGGTTTCAACTGCAGGGTTTCCACACCCTTCAGGCAGGTGTTCACCGGCTCGATGAACGACGCCTGCTCGAAGGAAATACCGTCTGGGATGCGAACCACGCCGCCGCGGCTGACGATCCAATCCATCACCCGGACATACTCGGCAAAGCCCCCACCGCTGGGTTCGTAACCGGCGGTTGCTCCCACTTTTTTATAGGTCGGACACTGGGCAAAAATTTTGTGCTCACAGTAGTAACATTCGCGGCACGGAATGTGATGGAACACCATCACCCGATCGCCAATGCGATACTGCTCGACGCCGGTTCCCGCGGCAACCACAACGCCGGTGGTCTCGTGGCCGAAGATGCGTGGCGCGGAATGCGAACCGGTGGCGATCTTCTTCAAGTCGGTACCGCAGATGCCGCAAGTGTGCACCCGCACCAGCAATTCGCCGGCGCCGATCGCCGGGACCGGAACCTGCTCCAGTCGAACATCATTGACACCGCGATACACCGCAGCGCGCATGATCGACGGCAAGGCGCGGTCGCCGAGTGATTCACCGAATTGTGTCGCTACCGACATTCAAGATTACCCGACACTCGTTGCCGGAGAACTTTTCCTCACGGCAGGAGTCGACCATTGGCTAATTAGATGTTCCAGAGCTGCGCACAGCTTCACTGTCGCCTTGCGGCTGTTGGCGTTCAGCTGACGAACGTCGTTCCACCACTTCGGCCGAAGCGCCAGATATGCCAGGAAGCGCAGCGTCTCAAATTTTCCGGCATCGTTCACGAACTTGCCTAGTGGCGGCATTACAAAGTCCAATTCATCTGAAACGGCTTTCATTGCCGAAAATGTAATTCCGCTGCGTTGCGCTTGCGCGGCAACGGCAGCTCCTTCCATGTCAATCACGTCGGCATTCCACTGTTGTGCGAGCTTCCGTTTCTCCGCCGGCCCGCTAACTGCTGATACGGTCAACAGTATTCCCTCGTCGCCGGTGGAGACGAAGTGGGCTCCAGAATCGGCGTCGATGACTGCTCGGACATGCATGACATCACCAGCTTTCAGCTTCGACGTCAACGCTCCGACAAGTCCGGCTGACACGATGATGTCTGGCTCGTACTTCGCCACGACTGCCTCCGTGGCTCGCGTGGCTGCCGCGTGCCCGACTCCGCCAACCGCGACCACTACGTTCTCCAATTCAAAGAACTCCACGCCATCGGCGGACTGCGAGGGTACTCGCTTCAAAAGCGGAGCTACTTCACGTTGCATGGCAACGACCAGCGCGACGTGCTTAGGGCGCATAACCGTTCGCTCGGAACCAATCTACTGCCCGTTGCAGCGCGCCATCGACCGGGCCAGGATTCCATCCCAACTCGCGTTGTGCTTTGGCGCTGGTTACAAACATCTTCTTCCGGCCCATGCGAACCGAATCCAGCGTTACTCGCGGTTCATGCTTCAAGATCTTGCCGGTAACCAGTGTGTCAACCACTCCGGTGGCGTAGGCGACTGCATACGGCAATCGAATGCTGGGCGACGGCAGACCCGTAATCGCAGCCAATTTGTCGAGAATCTGCTTGAGCGTGAGATTCTCGCCTCCCAGGATGTAGCGCTCTCCCGGAACTGCCTTCTCCATGGCCAGCAGGTGACCCTGAGCGCAATCTTTCACGTCCACCAGGTTCAGCCCGGTATCCACATAGGCGGGAAACTTGCGCTTCAGGAAGTCCACCACAATTCTTCCGGTTGGCGTCGGCTTGATATCCCGTTCGCCAATCGGCGTCGTGGGATTCACTACCACTACTTCCTGGCCGTTCCTTGCGGTTTCGATCACGAGCTGCTCAGCCATGAACTTGCTGCGCTTGTAGTCGCCGATCATGTTCGACATCGCGACCGGAGTGGCTTCGTCGGTCATGTGGCCATTGTTGCCAAAACCCATGGTGGCCACGCTACTGGTATAGACAACCCGCCGCACTCCCGAATCTCTCGCGGCCTGCAGAATGTTGCGCGTGCCGTCAACATTGGACTGATAAAGCTCGTGCCCATTGACGGCCCACAAACGATAGTCGGCGGCCACGTGGAAGACAAACTCACAGCCTGCCATTCCATGTTTCAGCGACTGCGCATCGCGAAGATCACCGCTCACGCGATCTGCGGGAAGGTCGTCGATGTTGTCCGTCCGGCTGCTACGCCGCAGCAGCAGGCGCAAATCAGCACCTTGGTTGAGTAACTGGCGCGCAACGTGGCTTCCCAAGAAACCTGTAGCCCCTGTCACAAAACACTTCATGCCACTCCCACGAACGCGCGCGCGAATCTTCGAAACACACCCGACGGTGCCGCTCCGGGTCGTTCAAACTACACGCAGTTACAGTGACAACGCCGACCCGTAGCGAAACAATCGCCATACGGGGCAAGGCCGCCTAAAGCGGCCCAGTCCTCAGCCCTGGCGCTTTTCGACCCGCGCAATCCGCAATTGTTCTTCCTGCGATACTGCCGAAGCCTTGGCATAGGCCGTCAGGGCAATCAGCGGGAAATACTGGCGGTACATGTAGTACATCAGATAGAACACGCGCGGAAAGCCGGTTCCGGTGTACCAGGCTTCGTCCCACGAACCGTCGCGAAGCTGGGTCTTCAACAGGTAGGCAACGCCGCGCTGCAACGAATCGCTACGGGTGTCGCTGGCCGCCAGCAGCCCCATCACCGCCCAGGCGGTCTGGGAAGCGGTACTCGGACCTACGCCCTTGGTGTTGGGATCATCGTACGATCCGCAAGTCTCACCCCAGCCGCCATCGGCATTCTGCATCATGCGCAGCCATTCCGCGGCCTGCTGGATGCAAGGCTCATGGTGGTCCATGCCGATGGCTTCGAGTCCGCGCAGCACCAGCATGGTGCCATAGATATAGTTCACGCCCCAGCGTCCGAACCACGAACCATCGGGCTCCTGCTCGCGCTGGATGAACTGCACCGCGCGCCGCACCGGCTCGTCCTTCATGGAGTAACCGTAGGCTGCCAGACATTCCAGTACCCGGCCCGTAATGTCGACCGTCGCCGGATCGAGCATGGCGTTGTGGTCGGCAAAGGGCACGTATTGAAAGACCATGCGGTTGTTGTCCTTGTCGAACGAGGCCCAGCCGCCATTCTTGCACTGCATCGAGAGGATCCAGTCCAAAGCGCGCTGCACCGACTTGTCGTGGTAGCTCTCGTTGGACGTCTTCACCTTACCCAGCGCCAGCATGACCATGGCGGTGTCGTCCACGTCGGGATAGAACTCGTTGTTGAACTCGAAATACCAGCCCGCGGGTGCCGCTTTCGGGTTCTTTACACACCAATCACCTTTGCGGGTAACCTGCTTCTTCAGCATCCACTCGGAAGGCTGCACCAGCCGCGGGTCCGAAGCGGAGACTCCACTTTCCGCCAACGCAAAAATCGCGTACGCCGTATCCCACACCGGCGACATGCAGGGCTGCATGCGGAAGGTTGTTTCTTCCTCAATGCCCAGTTTTTCGAATTCGTCCATGGCGCGAATCACCTGCGGATCGTCGAGTGAGTAACCCAGGCAGCGCAGCGCGATAATCGAATTCATGATGCCGGGATAGATGGCGCCCAACCCATCGCTCATCTCCAGGCGCTCCAGCATCCACTTCTCCGCCTTCTTGATGGCCTGCGAGCGCAACGGGCGAATGTGCACCTTCTCGAGGAAGTGCACCATGCGGTCAAGGCACAGGAAGAAATTGCGCCAACTGATCGCCTTCTGGTCCCACTTGAGCCTCAAATTCGCCTTGCTTCGGCCACCTACAAACAGCTCTTCGATTCCCTGCTCGTCGGGAATCTTCTTGAACGGCTTCTTGGCGTAGGCAATCGACAGCGGCACCAGGATGGCGCGCGACCACGACGAAATTTCGTAGATGTTGAACCAGAACCAATTGGGGAACAACACGATCTCCGGCGGAACCGCCGGCACAGCGTCGTAGTCATATTGACCGAGAAAGCAGAGATAGATCTTGGTGAAGGTGTTGACTTCCGTCACACCTCCCATGGCGAGAATGCGCTCACGCGCTTTCTGCAGCGCCGAATGCTCAGGACCGTATCCCGTCATCTTCAAGGCAAAGTAGGCTTTCACCGACGCGCTGATGTTGGACGGGCCGCCGTTGAAGATCGGCCATCCACCGTCCTGGTTCTGGTGCGACAGGATTTCGTTGGCGCACTTCTGGGTGCGCCTGGCGTCTTCCGTGCCCAGCAGCCGGTGCAACAGGATATAGTCGGATTCCAGCGTGGTATCGGCGCCGAGCTCTCCGCTCCAGTAGCCCTCTTCGGGGTGCTGCAGCGAGAACAAGTACTTGCGAGAGGCGTCGATCGCGGCTGCGACCCGGGCTTTTATATCGTCCATCTTCCCGAATCGCATTTCGCCGGAATTGGGGGGTAACGCTTCTGCCATTCTTGTTTCTTACTCCGCCAGGGCTGGCGCAGCCCCGATTGCTTGAACGATCTCAGGTGGCAGGCCGAATCGAACATTCTCCGGCATCACTTCCACCTCACGCAGGTCCGTGAACCCTTGCGCCTGCAGGAACGACACCGCTTCCTGCACCAGGATTTCAGGGGCTGAGGCGCCCGCTGTGAGCGCGACGGTCTTCACGCCATCCAGCCACTCCGGCTCGATCGAACGATAGTTCTCGATTAGATGAGAGTTCGTTCCTATGTTACGAGCCACTTCGACCAGACGGTTGGAGTTGGAGCTATTGTCCGATCCAACCACCAGGAGCAGGTCGCAGTCATCCGCTACGTCTTTCACAGCGGTCTGGCGGTTCTCGGTCGCATAGCAAATGTCCTGCGCGTGCGGGCCTTGAATCTTGGGAAACTTCTTGCGCAGCGCGGCGATCACGTGCGTCGTTTCATCCAGGCTCAGCGTGGTTTGCGTCAGATAAGCCACGCGATCGGGATCAGGCACATTCACGTTTTCTATGTCCTCAGGGGAATCTACTACCTGAGTTACTTCGGGGGCTTCGCCCAGCGTGCCGATGACCTCGTCGTGATCGTGATGACCGATAAGAATGAGCGAATAGCCTTCGCGGGCAAACTTTACGGCTTCCACATGTACCTTGGTAACCAGCGGGCAAGTCGCGTCGATGACCCGCAGTTCGCGCAGCTTGCTGGCGTCCCGCACCTCGGGAGCCACGCCGTGGGCGCTGTAGATGACGCGCTCACCGGAGGGCACCTCTTCTACGCTATCGACGAAAATCGCTCCCTTAGCGGTCAATTCGTCCACGACATAGCGGTTATGCACGATCTCTTTGCGCACGTAGATCGGCGCCCCGAAGGTTTCGAGGGCAATTCGGACAATGTCGATGGCGCGGACCACCCCGGCGCAGAAACCTCTCGGCTTTAGCAAAAGTAGAGTCTTGGCGTTGCTTTGAGTCATGAATTCCTTGTTTTATTACACCAGTATGAACCCAGATCAGCCCACAGATACTCTATTGTAGCAGCGCTGAACCCGCAATATAACGTCAAGAAACTGCAAGATTTAGCAGCCGAGTGGGGGTTTCGACGGGCGAATGGGAAGGCGAGGGGAAAGTAGGTGGCCTCAAACGCAAACGCGCGGAATCGAATCCCCAGCCCTGATACGAATCGGTAGGCGAAAGCGAGTTTTTCGGCAGCCTGCAAAGCCGTGCCTTTTCAAAGCACACTGGGTGAGGCCAGTACATGACAGTGTGCGTCACCTGTTCGCCTTCAGCAACTGTTCAGCGTGCTTGAGGGAGGTATCGGTCAGCTTGGCGCCGCTGATCATGCGCGCCAATTCGCGGGTTCTTTCTTCGGCATCGAGCTGCCGGACAGACGTCTTGGCCCGGCCGCCCGACTCCTTCTTCTCGATCAGGTAATGATGATCGGCAAAGGAGGCAATCTGCGGCAGGTGGGTCACGCAGAGAACCTGTTTGGTACGAGCAAGTTGCTTCAGCTTCTTGCCCACGGCCTCGGCCGCACGGCCGCCGATGCCTGAGTCTACTTCATCGAACACCAGCGTTCTCTGACCGGTGCCAGCTTTGGTACCGTTGTGCCGAGTACGACCCGACAGGCCGGCTTCAATCGTGGTTTTCAATGCCAACATCACGCGCGAAAGCTCTCCGCCGGAAGCGATCTCCTCCACAGGTGCCAGCGGTTCGCCCGGATTCGCCGAGATCAGGTACGACACTGCATCGAATCCTTTCGGCGTCCAGTTACCTTCCTCGTCAGCGCCGCTAACTTCGACCTTGAAGCTTGCCTTCATCGCCAGTTGGTTAACTTCGTTCTCCACCTGTTTTTCCAGCTTGCGGGCGGCCTCGTAACGTTGCCGCGATAGCGTGCGCGCAATCTCCAAATACTTCTCTGCCGCTTTCGCCAGTTCGATTCGAAGCTTGCGCAGAACCTCGTCTTTGTTCTCCATCTCGTCGAGTTTGCGCTCAAGTTCCTCCCCCAACGCAATCGCATCTGCAAGGGTCGGTCCATATTTGCGCTTCAGGCGGTCGATCGCGGCCAAACGGTCTTCGACTTCGGCCAATCGCTCAGGCGAGGACTCGATATCTTCGGCGTAGTCGCGCAATGTTTGTCCAATGTCCTCCACGGTAATGCGGGCCGAATCCAGTTGCGCGAGCGCTTCCCGAAATTTCTCGTCGAAACGCGACAGTTCTTCCAGTTGCTTCGCCGCCGAGCGAATCAAGGCTGAGGCCGACACGTTGCCTTCGTATAACGCGTCATAGGCGCCCATGGCCGAGGCAAGTATGCGCTCCGAATTCGCCAGCAAGCGCTTCTCCGCCTCGAGCCTACCGTCTTCCTCAGGCTTGAGGTTTGCGCCGGCAATTTCTTTACGCTGGAAGTTCCACAGATCAAGCAGCCGGAGCCGGTCCTGCTCATCGCGCTCCAACTCGGCAATTCGGTTGCGAACGTCGTTCCACGCAGAAAAAGCCTCGGCGACAGGCGCAAAATCCGATCCAGCAAAGCTGTCGAGCAGAGCCAGCCGAGAGGCCGCATCAAATGCCAGCACAGATTCGTTCTGGGCATGAATGATGGCCAAATGCGGGGCCAGCGTTCTTAGCACCGTCACTGTCGCCGGCTGATTGTTAATGAATACCCGGCCCTTGCCCGCGGCAGAGATCTCGCGCCGCAGGATGAGTTGCGCCTCTTCCATCTGGGCATCGATGCCGTTTGCCTCCAGCACCTGGTCGAGTGCCTTCGACTCGACTTCGAACACCGCTGACAGGACGGCTTTTTCGTTGCCATGGCGCACTGCATCGGCCGAGGCCTTGTCGCCGAGCAGCAATGCAAGAGCATCAATGAGAATGGATTTTCCGGCGCCGGTTTCGCCGGTCAGGAGGTTGAGGCCGGGGGCGAACTCCACGGCGACGTTGTCGATAACCGCGTAGTTTTCTACCCGCAGTTCCAGCAGCACAGTGCGTTCCCGCTCACGATGTTACGCCGCAGTGTAGCAGGAAAAATGCCACCGGTGCTGGTCGGCATGCGATTGAAGACTGAGGGCCGATATCTGACAACTGGCTATCATTAACTCCGAAGGAACTCTGCGTAGCGAATCCAATCTTTCCCCGTCAAACCCCTATAATGATTGCTAGTGAACACGAGGCTGACACTCATCAATGAATGTGATTTGTTCTCTGCTCGCCTCTGCCATTGGCGGTGAAATTTCAAGCCTGATCGAGTCCAGCGGTCTGGTCGCCAAGGCGGTCCTGGTCATCCTGCTGGTGTTCAGCGTTGCCTCCTGGGCCATCATCTTTTCCAAGTGGGGATTGTTTCGGCGCGCCCGCGCGCAGAGCAACCGCTTCATGCGCATGTTTCGCAAGTCGGAGCGGCTGCAAGATGTGGCCGCGGTGGCGGAACAGTTCAAGCCCAGCCCGCTGATCGCTGTTTTTGAAGGCGCCTATGGCGAACTTCGCAAGCAAGCTCCGCATCCTATCCGCGTGGGCGCCCTGCAACGCGCCGTGCAGATCGCTTCGTCGGAAGAGCTCTCGCGCCTGGAGAGCCGGCTTCCCTGGCTCGCTACCACCGGCGCGGTGACTCCGTTCATCGGACTGTTCGGAACGGTGTGGGGAATCATCGACGCCTTCCACGGGCTCGGGACAGCAGGCGCGGCAACCTTGCGCGCCGTTGCGCCGGGCATCTCGGAAGCTCTGGTCACGACAGCCGCCGGACTTTTCGCCGCCATCCCCGCGGTCATCGCCTACAACATGTTTATCCAGCACATTCGGGAGTTCGGCGCCCGCATGGACGACTTCGGCCTGGAGCTCGTCAACGAAGTCGAGCGGGCGCAAAGCGGGGTTGCGCGGCATGTTGCTGAAAGCGTGGAGCGTCGCTGATGGCCTTCACCAACGCGCAGGGACGAACCCAGTCATCGCTCTCTGACATTAACGTCACGCCCCTGGTGGACGTGGTGCTGGTGTTGCTCATCATCTTCATGGTGACCGCGCCCGTGTTGCAGTCGGGAATTGAGGTGGCGGTCCCGCATACCAAAACGGTGAAGGAAATCACCGAGGAGCGACTGGTAATCACCATCGATAAACAGCAAAAGGTGTTTCTGGGTAACGATCCCATCAACATCAACCAGATCGGTGCGCGGTTGCGCGAGAAGATTCGCGATCCCGAGGGCCAGTCCGTATTCGTACGCGCCGACGAGGACGTGCCGTTTGGCGCCTTTGCGACGGTCATGGACGCGGTGAAGCAAGCCGGCATCACCAACGTGAGCATCGTTACGCAACCGCTGGAGAAGAATGGCAGCCGACGCTGACATCTTTCCGCATGAACATTATTCCGGACTGCCGGTGTTTGGATCGCTGGCGCTGCACACCGCGTTGTTTGCTCTGGCGATCTTCGGCAACCTTATTCCCAGCGGGCGCGGCGAAAACTGGGGCGGCACGCAAGGTGGAGGGGGTGCGATGAGCGCAACACTCGTCAGCAGCATCCCGATACCCAAACCGCCAACCGAGTCACAGAATGTTCTAGCCAACGAGTCCAAGGGCCTCTCGCAATCGCAGCCTCAAGAGGTTCCCAAGGAAGAACCCAAGGCAATTCCGATTCCCGCGCGCGACGCTAAGAAACAGGGCGCGCACGAATCTGTGGCTCCCAAGAAAGAGCCGCCGAAGCAGGTGGCCAAGGCGGAGCCCGACAACCAGATTCCTTATGGACAAGGCGGCCCGGTCAGCGGCCCGTACGGTTCGTTCACCTCGGGCGCCACCAAGGGCGGATTCGGATTTCAGGGCGGCCAGGGCGACTTCGGCAGCCGCTTCGCTTACTACGTCGATATCGTGCGGCGCAAGGTGTCAGACAACTGGCTGAAGTATGAGGTCGATCCGCGCATCTCCGACGCCCGCCGCGTGTACATCTATTTCGAGATCAATCGCTCGGGACAGCCGACCAATGTTCGAGTCGAGCAGTCCAGCGGAATTCCGTCGCTCGATCAGTCGGCGGTCCGCGCCTTACAACGCATCGATACATTTGGCCCGTTGCCCACGGGATATTCGGGTAATTACGTCGCAGTGGAGTTCTGGTTCGACTATCGCCGGTGAATGCGCCAAGCGACCGGCAGGGTGGCTTGGGAGCGCCGCGTAAACGTCAAAAGGTGGTTTATTCTGGACTTGGGAATGAAACGATTCGCAGTAGTCATACTTTCCGTCGTACTCGTCAGCGCCGCATTCAGCGCTCCCACACCACAAGATTGGATCCGCACGGGGACAGGTCTGGGCGTGGAGAAAATCCGGCTCGCGGTGCCCGACTTCAAACCAGCTGCCACCGACGCAGAGTCTAAGAAGCTGGCAACGACCTTTAGCGTCACCCTATGGAACGATCTCCAGGCCGCCGGCATCTTTGAGGTCGTGTCGCAGAGCTTCTATCCAGTGTCTGCTCCGGGCACACCGCAAGAGGTTAATCTGGGCGAATGGAGCGCTCCGCCTCCCAATGCCAACATGCTCGCGTTCGGCAATGTTGTGGTGCAGGGCGGTTCGCTGGCGGTGCAGGGCTGGCTGTTTGACGTAAAGAACACGCAGTCCCCGCAGGTCCTGGGCAAACAGTACCGCGAAGACGCAACTGAAGACAATGCTCGCCTCATCGCGCACCGGTTTGCCGACGAAATCATATTCCGTCTCGGAGGAGGCCTGCAGGGCGTAGCGGAATCGAAGATCTACTTCGTCAGCAGCCGCAGCGGAACCAAGGAAATCTGGCAGATGGATTACGATGGCGCCAACCAGAAACAGATCACCCACATCGGCACTATGGCGTTGTCGCCGCACATATCGCCAGACGGTTCACGCATTGCGTTCTCCGCCGTCTCCAACGTGGAGTGGCAGATTCTGATGTACTCGTTGGAGCTGAATCGGCAGGTGAGTTTCCCACGCTTTCAAGGCACCAATCTGTCACCGGCGTGGTCATCCGATGGAAAGCTGCTGGCATTTTCCTCGTCCCGCTCCGGCGATTCGGAGATCTACGTAGTTGACATCACCGGCAGCAATCCGCGACGCGTCACGAATACGAAGGGCCCCGACGTTTCGCCTACGTGGAATCCCAAGACCAACGCGGAGATTGCGTGGGTGAGCGGGCGGACTGGCCTGCCGCAGATCTACACCATGGCCTCGGACGGCACTAACGTTGTGCGCGTGACTGATCAGGGCTATGCCGTATCGCCTTCGTGGTCGCCGAACGGCCAATTTCTGGCGTTCGCCTGGATACGTCACTATGGTCCGGGGGCCCCCGGCGCCAGCGATATCTACGTTATGGACCTGGCCAGCAAGCAGTGGGTGCAGCTTACTCACGACGGCGGACGCAATGACTTTCCAACCTGGTCTCCCGATGGCCGACACATCGCGTTTCAGTCGAATCGCACCGGCAAGACCCAGATCTGGAGCATGCTGGCGGACGGTAGCCAGGCGCGGCAGTTGACGACGGTGGGCGAAAATTCGCAGCCTAATTGGAGTTTCAAATAGATTGAAGCAGCCATAAGATACATAAGATGAACGAGCGGAAGGAGCACATTCCGCCCTCCACCTGAACTGCTGCGAGTGCTCTCGCGATGGGAGGAACGAAATTGAAACTACGACGGAATCAGTGGATCCGCATTGTCCCCGCACTGGCCGTAGTTCTGTTAGTTGCCGCTTGCGCCAAGAAGAAGCCGCCTGCTCCCCCGCCTGCGCCGCCTCCGGCGCCTCCGGCACCTACAGCGATGCTGACGGCGAATCCCAATTCGATTGTCGCCGGCGAGGCTGCGATCCTGACGTGGAGGACCGACTTCGCCACCGAAGTCACAATCGACACCATAGGCAAAGTGGACCCCAGCGGCTCCATGAAAGTCACGCCCAGTGATTCGACAACCTACCGTCTGGTCGCCAAGAACGACACTGGCACTAAGGAAGCGACAGCCCGCGTGACCGTGACGCCTGCTCCACCGCCGCCACCGACGACGAGTTCAACGTCCAGCGAAAGCGATTCTCGCATGTTTTCTCAGAATGTGAAGGACGTGTTCTTCGAGTACGACAGCTACGAGATCGCGTCGCAATACCAGTCTGTGATTCAGGGAGATGCCAGCTTCCTGAAGCAGCATCCCAATATGATGTTCATCATTGAGGGCCATTGCGACGAACGCGGTTCAACCGAGTACAACCTGGCCCTGGGCGACAACCGGGCCAATGCGGCAAAGCAGGCGCTGGTGCAGCAGGGCGTTGCGGGCGGACGTATCCGCACCATCAGCTACGGCAAGGAAAAGCCATTTTGCACCGAAAGCACGGAAGCCTGCTGGCAACAGAACCGACGCGCCCACTTTGT
The DNA here is from genome assembly GCA_963834815.1 of uncultured Acidobacteriaceae bacterium. GTDB lineage: Bacteria > Acidobacteriota > Terriglobia > Terriglobales > Acidobacteriaceae > DASRAA01. The sequence continues at coordinate 360,072 of CAWIDA010000004.1, forward strand.
GTACTCGAAGTAAGGCGAAGAGGTCGACGGTAAGTGGGCGGCGCTTGTAAGGTAAGCGCCGCATCCTTTACCGGGAGTGCAACAGGTTCTTCGACGAAGCTCGCTCCGCGGCCGTCCTCGGGAGCGCAGTAACTGCTGCGTAGATAGCGACGCAGCTCTTCGTCCTGTTGACCCTCTCGATTTACGATAGTCTCTTCGGGACGGCAATCTATCGAATCAGGAAACCGATTATGCGCTTTCGAAATTACGTTTCCAGCCTGGCCATCGCGGCGGTCCTCCTGGCTACGGTGAATCCGGCTTTCGGTGTCAGCAAGGAAATCATTCAACTGCAAACCCAGGTGCAGACGCTTTCCGACCAGGTGGCGCGGTTGCAGCAATCCATTGACGAACGCATGGGAGTCATGCGCAGTCTGGTCGAGCAGAGTGCCGACAGCGTCAACAAGATGAGTGGGACCATCAACGAAATGCAGCAGAAGTCGCAGGCCCAGTCGTCTGATGCCAACGCGCGGCTGGAGCAGGTTTCCGGCCAGGTCCAGTCGCTGCACGACACCGTCGACGAACTGAAAGCGCGTTTGGCGAAAATCAGCAAACAGCTCGACGATATCCAGCAGAGCGGCCAGAACCTGACTACCGCACAGCCCGGAGGCGCAGTCGCTCCAGGCGCGCCGCCTGCGAGTGCGGGGGGCGCGGCACCTTCGGCCCCACCTCCGGATGTGCTCTACAACAACGGCCTGCGCGACTACAACTCGGGCAAGTACGATCTCTCTTCGCAGGAGTTCGGCGACTATCTCAAGTATTACAGCAGCGAGAAATACGCCGGCGACGCGCAGTACTACCTAGCTGATATCGAGTACCGGCAGGGAAACTTCGACGCCGCGGTGAAAGATTACGACAAGGTACTGGAGCAGTATCCCGGCGGCAGCAAGGCTGCGGCGGCCCAACTAAAGAAAGGCTATGCCTTGCTGGAACTCGGCCAGCGTGAGGCCGGGGTGCGGGAGTTAAACAGTCTGATCGCGCGCTACCCGCGTTCCATCGAAGCCTCGCAGGCCCGCGACCGGCTGAAACGGCTGGGAGTCGCCACGACAGCTCCGGCACCACCCGCCAGGACCAAGCCCCACTAATGTGGTGAGTCGGAAATTCGTCTGCGCTCTTAACCAAGCCTCAGTTTTCGTCTCCGAGCCTAGAGGCCATGTATTGTTGGGCAGCGGTTCGGCACGACTAAAGAGGCTGCGGAAAAAGTCCATCGCAAGGGCTCCGCGCGGGCTGAAGCCTGCGTGGAGGGTCAAACATTAAGGCGTTTACGGCACGGCTGAAAGCCGTGCCCTGATACGAGACCTTCGGGAGCGAGTTTTTCAGCAACCTGTAAAAGTCATGCCTGATACGAGGCTGTCGGAAGCGAGTTTTTCCGCAGCCTGTAAAGTCGTGCGCTGATACAAACCTCTGGCTTATGCAACGAATTTCGACGCAGGACAAGTAAGCCCGGCAGAGAAATTTTTCAGAACGGTGCGAAGCCAACTCGACGATTCCCGTCCGGGTCACCTCAACTACTGCCCGCCATACCTTGGGCCGATATCAACTCACGCGCCTGGCCGCGGATATTTGGCAGGTTCAGGCCGAAGGCCACCGCTGCCGCGATGCAAGCCACGCCACCCACGGCCACCGTCCAAGGGGCGCCGATGCGATTAGCGATGGCGCCGGCAAGGAAGGCTCCAAAGGGAGCCATCCCCATGAACATCATCGAGTAAACCGAGATCACGCGCCCGCGAAGTTGGTCCGGCACCATCGACTGCAACAGAGTGTTGGACGACGCCATCTGTATCATCATGGTGAATCCCACCGGAACCAGGAGAACCATCGACAACCAGAAAATTCGAGAGAACGAAAACAGGATGAGGCTGGCGCCGAAGCCGGCCGCGCACAAGCCAATGATCCGGCCCAGTCCTTTCACTCCTACCCTTGTCGCCAGGCTGAGGGCCCCCAACAGGGCGCCAACTCCGGTTGCGCCCATCAACATCCCCAACTCTCTGGCGCCACCGTGCAGGATGTCGCTGGCGAACACCGGCATCAGCACGGAGTATGGCATGCCCGCCAGGCTCACCAGCCCCAGCAACAGCAGGATCGCGCGTATGGGGGCGGCGTCCAGCACGAAGCGAAAGCCTTCGATGATGTGCGCAATCGGCGACCCCCGGTTTGCCAGATTCGCAGGATGCTCGAGCTTCATCATCAGCAGGCCCGCGATAACCGCGATATAACTGACTGCATTGGCGAAGAAGCACCACCCCTCCCCCACCCAGGCGACGACAATTCCAGCGACTGCCGGGCCTAGAATGCGCGCGCCGTTGAACATTGAGGAGTTCAACGCAATGGCGTTCATCAGGTCCTCGCGACCCACCATGTCCATCAGAAACGCTTGCCGCGCAGGAATGTCGAATGCATTGACTACTCCCAGCCCGGCCGCCAGCAGCATAATTTGCCAAACTTGAATGCGATGCGTCAGGGTAAGGACGGCCAGCAGAAAAGCCAGTGCCATCGACACGGTCTGGGTAGCGATCACGACGCGATGGCGGTTGGTTCGATCAGCTATAGCGCCACCGATGGGAGCAACCAGAAACACCGGGATCTGGCTGGCAAATCCGACGGCGCCCAGCAGCAACGTCGAACCGGTCATGCGATATACCAACCACGACTGGGCGACGGTCTGCATCCATGTTCCCACCAGCGAAATCAACTGGCCGGCAAAAAACAATTGGAAGTTGCGATGGCGCAGAGCACGTACCGCCGTGGCCATTTTCGATCGGGGCAGGGACGGCTCGGCAAAATCGGCGGGAGCCTCCTCCAACTCGGAGTACAGCGCCTTCAGTTCCGTGGGTGGCAAGTCAGGTTGCGGCATAAATCAATTGGTTGCGTCATCTTCAGCATTTTGTTTCTGCGCAGCCGAAAACCTCTCCCGATGACGTTGTCTTCTAAGCATACGGCAGAACGATCTCCAATCGGGTGTTGGCGAACGGTTTGCCATCTTCTCGACGGGCAGCTATTGTGCTAACGACCATGCTCACGATGAAAAACGCCACGCTGCTGACGCAATGACTCATGCCCACATTTGCCGCGGTTGACATCGGCTCCAACTCTGTCCGCCTGAAGATCGCTCGCGTGGTGCGTGGGCGCCTGCAAACCCTGCACGACGACCGGGAGGTTACGCGCCTGGGCGAGAGTGTCTTCGCCAACGGATCTCTTGACCCCGAAGCCATGTCGCTCACCATCAAGGTATTGCAACGCTTTCATCGTGCAGTACAGACCCATGCCGCCGACGTCGTCCGCGTGGTGGCCACGGCCGCATTGCGCGACTCTCGCAACAGCCGCGCCTTTCTCGATTGGGTACGCTCGGCGACCGGATGGCGGACCGAGATCATCACCGGCCTTGAAGAAGGCCGCCTCATTCACCTAGGAATTCTTTCTAATGCTCGCATTGCCAACAAGCGTGCCCTGTTGATCGACCTGGGAGGCGGCAGTTGCGAGCTGACCATTTCAGTTTCGGGTCACATCGAGGATATGGTCAGCCTGCCCATCGGCGCGGTGCGTCTCACGCAGACATTCATGCATCACGATCCACCCAAGAAGAACGAATTGGAGCAGATGCGCGGCTTTGTGCAGCGCGAAATCTCGCGTATTCAGAGGCGCATCCGCAACGCCAGGATTCAGACGGCAATCGCCACCTCGGGCACGCCGGCGGCGTTGTCGGGTCTGTATGAAGCCAAAGTTCGCGGCTATGACGAATCTAAACCGCATACTGTGCCGCATGAAAGCGTTTCGAAACTCCTGAAAAGTTTGGCAAAGCTAACCCTGGAGCAGCGACGCGTTCTTCCCGGCATAGGTCCGCGGCGCGCGGAGATCATCGTTGCCGGCGCCATGGTCTTCGCTGAATTGATGGATATGTGCGCCTTGCGTAATTTTCGCTACCTTCCGCTGGGCTTGCGCGACGGGTTGCTGGCCCAGATGCTGGCCGACTACAGCGGAAGCCCGATCATGAAAGAACGGGTGGAATCCGAACGCCATGATGCACTGCTGACTGCCGCCAGACACTACGGGGCCGACCTGGCATTTTCTCAGCGAATCCGCGGTCTCACTCTGCAGCTGTTTCGCCGGTTGCAATCCGTGCACCGTCTGCCTCTGCAATATGCCGACTGGCTGGAAGCGGCGGCCATGCTGCACGAAGTGGGGGCCTACATCAATCGTTCGGGACGCCGCCGTCACACCCACTACATCATTGCCCATTCCGAACTGTTCGGTTATACCCCGGTGCAGCGCCGCATCATCGCGGCCATCGCGCGTTACGTTGGCAATTCTCTGCCTGCCGCCGGCGATGCGGTCATCCAAATGCTTCCCCGCTCCGACCAAGCGATGGTGCCCAAGGCAGTAGCTTTGCTGCGACTGGCGCGCGCCCTCGATCAGGGCCGGCGGGGCGCGGTCCGCGAGTTGTTCGTGCGGGTGCACCAGGACGGACGAGTGACTCTCGGCCTCACTCCAGCCAGCCCGGAAGGGGTTGAGCTTGAGCTTTGGGCTGTAGGACAGGAACGGGACTATTTCAAGTCTGTCTTCGGACGCGACCTCTTTGCCGAACTGCGCTGAATCTTCTGGACGATTTTTGGCGGCATACACCACTTCAGCACAGGTTGCCGACGAAGCTCTGTTTCCACCTTGGCCACACCGCCCTTCTTCATCTCAATCGCGGCAAGCGGCCTGCCTCCGGAAAGAACCCGGTTGACGAACTCCGTCATGCTGGGATCATGCCCGACCACCATGATGGATACCCTGTCCTTATGGCGATTGAGTAGGGCCCTAAACTGATCGAAAGTGGCCTCCGGCCGCAGGGCTTCGTCGATCACGAGCTTCTCCTCATGGCCGATCTCCTGCGACACGATTGCAGCGGTTTGCATGGCCCTGGTCAGCGGACTGGAGATGATGACATTGACGGTAACGCCGATGGCCGCCAGCGCACGTCCCACATCGTGGGACTGCTCCTCACCCACTTTGTCGATCGGGCGCTTTTCATCTTTGGTTGAATTGCTGAAATGCTTTTGCCCGGCGTTTGCGTGCCTCAGGAAGTAAATAACCATTTTTGTATTTTGCACCAAAAATCGGGCATGCGCTATTTTCGACTTGACCGGTATCAGCCTATGCAAGGCAGCAGGCCGTCGGCCATATCCAAGAAAAAGGTGCGCTTCATACGCACCCTTGGTTTGCAACAATGATTTTGGGCTAACGACCGATGATGGGCGTCTCTGCCGGCTGCACCAACTGTTCCGGATTCGCGAAGTTGGCCTGTGCAATCCGGATCTGCTCCTTGAAATTCTCCACCATGTCCTCCTTCAGTCGGACTTCAGTGGGCTTTTTGGCAATGCTCATCTTGTCGATCTTGTCCTGCAGCCGCAACAAACCGTAGAACAGGTTTTCCGGCCGCGGCGGGCAGCCGACTATGTACACATCCACCGGCACGATGCGATCTACTCCCTGCAGTACCGCATACGTGTTAAACGGGCCGCCGACCGAGGAGCAGGCACCCATCGACATTACCCACTTGGGCTCGGGCATCTGGTCGTAGATCCGCTTGACCACAGGAGCCATCTTCAAGGTCACGGTGCCGCTCACAATCATCAGATCACTCTGCCGCGGGCTGGGACGAAATACCTCGGAACCGAAGCGCGCAATGTCGAAGCGCGAGGTCGAGGCCGCGATCATTTCAATGGCGCAGCAGGCCAGGCCAAACGTCATGGGCCAGATGGCAGACTTCCGCGCCCAGTTGAAAACGTAATCGACCGTCGTCACCAGAAAGTTCTTTTCGAACCGGTTGTTGATCCAACCCATGAAATCCTCTCTCACCGGAGGTGCTTGATCTACTATCTTCGCCGACCACCCCGCCCAACGGCTGTGATCACGGTCACAGGCGGGCCAATTGCCTATTCGAAGTCTAGACCTATTTCCGGGTCCATGCGCATCCTCTACAAGTCGCCCGCCAAGTCGATGTATTCTCTAGGCATACACGAGAATTGCGCCTCGCCTGCCAGGGAGCCATCAGTTTGACCGAGCGACTTTACTATACCGATCCGGCACTCCTTGATTTCGAAGCAACCGTGTCCCGGGTTGACGTCAGCGACAGCGGCGTCCTCGTGGCTCTCGATCGTTCCGCCTTCTATCCCACGAGCGGCGGCCAGAACTTCGATACCGGATGGCTGAAACTTCCGGACGGCGACGAGCGGCTCCGTGTCACCGAAGTGCTCGAGGACGAATCCTCCGGAGAGGTGCTGCACCGGGTCGAAGCCGAAACCGCCGTACGACTGAAGAGCGACGACGTGGTCCGTGGCATTATCGACTATGACCGCCGTCGCGATCATATGCAGCAGCATTCAGGACAGCACGTGCTCTCCGCCGCCTTCGAAAAGCTCCACAAGTTCCCAACGGTTTCCTTCCACATGGGCGACGACCTCTGCACCATCGATCTCGCCACCGAGGCTATTGCCGTAGAGCACCTGGAAGCTGCTGAGCGCCTGGCCAACGAGATCATCGCCGAAGATCGGCCGGTCGAAATTCGCTTTGCCAGTCTCGACGAAGCGCGCGCCATGGGAGTCCGCAAAATTCCGCCGGCGGTGAGGGAAAAGCTCCGTCTAATCGACATCCGCAACTTTGACCTGAACGCCTGCGGTGGGACACACGTTCGCAGCACCGGGCAAATTGGGGCGATCCTGCTGCGCAAGACTGAGAAGGTGAAACAAGGGGTGCGCGTGGAGTTCGTCTGTGGTCTGCGTGCCGTCAGCATTGCCCGCCGCGACTTTCAGACGCTCACCGATGCCGGCGCGCTCTTCTCGACTCACATTTGGGATGTGCCGCAGCAGGTGCGTAAGTCACTTGACGAAATCAAGAGTGCACAGAAGGCAGAGCATCGGATGCTAGAAGAAGTCGCAGCCTTGCAGGCCGCGAATCTGCTTGGTGCAGCAGGGCAACGCAAGGGTGTCAAGGCGCAGACGACGATTGTTCAGTTCTTCGCCGACCACGACCTTGCTTTCATCAAGATGCTTGCCCAGAAACTCATTCGTCTCGACAGAGTGACGGTTCTCCTGGGTTGCGGTGGAGCGCAGCCGTCGCTGGTCTTCGCCCAAACCCCGGGCCTGTCGAACGACATGGGGGCCCTCATGAAAGACATCCTGCAGAAGCTTGGAACTCGAGGCGGAGGAAACCGCGACATGGCCCAGGGCGGGGCCCCCGACGCCGCGAGCGCGGAACAGGCCCTCCGCCAGGCCGCCGCCGCGATAGGATAGGAGCAGCAGCGCAACTCGCTGCGTGGGGCTGCTTGGATTCGCGTCTCATTTTCGTTACCGTCCTGATCCGCCTCGGCGTTGCCGCGGCGATCAGCAGCGTGCTGGTACGCGCCCGTCGCTTCCGGGTGCTGCTGTTCCGCGAAGAGCGCAATCTGGGCGAGAAGATCGAAATCGTTCTAATCATCGGGATCCCGATTGCCCTCGGCGTCGTGGTTCGTCAGTTCGTGCGCAACTTCTATGCAGCCGACATCTCCTTTGAAGGTGCCATCCTGATGGGTGTCATCGGCGGCCGCCTGGTGGGGACCTCTGGGGCCATCCTGGTCTCCATCCCGGCGGTGATCCAGGGCGAATGGCTGGCGCTTCCCATGAATGTCCTCGCGGGATTCCTGGCCGGATTACTGCGCCACGTTTCTTCCGAACGAGAGGCGATCTGGTCGTTCTCCCCTCTCTTCGACCTGAGTATCTATCACTGGATTCGCCGCAGCGTTCGCCGTTCGCTGATCGATTGGCAAACCTCGTTCTTCTTCCTGATCCTCGGGCTGGAGTTCGTGCGCATCCAGTTGCATCGCGCCTTTCCACGCCGCATTTTCGCCCTCGACAGCGACAACTGGATGGTCGAAATCGCAATTTACGCCGGGACCGTAATGGCCGTCGCCATCGCCCTCAAGGTGCTGAACAACGTGCGCATCGAAATGAAGCTTGAGCAGCAGGAGCGCTTGCTGTTGCAGGCGCGCATGGAAGCGCTGCAAAGCCAGATCAATCCCCACTTCCTGTTCAACACGCTTAACTCCGTGTCATCGCTGGTGCGTCGCGATCCTGACTCCGCCCGGGTCATGATCGTGAAACTGAGCAACATTCTGCGTCGACTGCTGCGCAAAGGCGACTCCTTCGTGCAGCTTCGCGAAGAAGTGGAATTCCTCGATGACTATCTCGATATCGAGGTGGTTCGCTTCGGGCGCGACAAACTCAAAGTCGTCAAGGAACTTGAGGAGGCTTCGCTCGAACACCTGGTCCCGAGCATGATTCTGCAGCCCCTGGTGGAGAACGCCCTCAAGCATGGGCTGGCCAACAAGCTGGAAGGCGGCAGCATTCACCTTCGCACCCGCTCGGCCGACAACCGAATTGTGATCGAAGTCGAGGACGACGGCGTCGGAATGCCGGCCTCGGGAACCAGCAATTCATCGGGCACGGGAATCGGCATGTTGAACGTCTCCGAGCGTCTGCAGGTGGTGTACGGCGACGCCGCCGAGATCACCGTGGAAAGCCAGCCCGGTCACGGAACACTGGTGCGGCTGGTGCTGCCCGTACTGCTGGCCGAGGAAATGGGCGGCTCGGTTGCCGGTGCGCTCTACGAGGCGCGGTCCAGCACTTCGAGGTAATAATCCTCATACATCGGAATGATCTTGGTGGCGCAAAATTTCGCCTGGGCGCTGGCACGCGCCGAGACGCCCATGTCTTCCAACTTCTCCGGGTCCGACAGCAGGTCGATGGCGTACCTCGCCATGGTCTCAATGTCTCCGACTTCCGCCAGAAATCCAGTTTTGCCGTGGTGAATGACTTCCGGCACCCCACCGGCATCTGTTGCTATCGGAACCACCTGGCATGCCATGGCTTCCAGCGCTGCCAGCCCGAAGGACTCCAGTTGGCTGGGCATCAGCATCACATCTGCAACCGGAAGCTTCTCGAAGATTCGGTCCTGCTTACCCATGAAATCAATCTTGTCGTGGATGCCCTTTTCGACAGCCAGCCACTCCGCCCGCGAACGCTCAGGTCCATCACCAATCAACAACAGCCGCGCCGGCATTTGTTTTTGCACCCGGTCGAAGATTTCGATGACATCCGGGATACGTTTTACCGGACGGAAATTCGACAGGTGTACCAGGATCTTCTCCTCCGGCCTGGCGTACTGCGAGCGTGTCCGCATGATCTCGGGGGTGCGGTGATACATATCGCAATTCACAAAGTTCGGAATCACCTTGATCGGAGTCGTAACCTCGAAGACTTCGAATGTACGCTCCGCGAGATACTGGGAGATCGAAGTAACCCCATCACTCTGATCGATGGAGAACCGCGTAATGGGCAGATACGACGGATCGGCGCCGACCAGGGTGATGTCGGTCCCATGCAGCGTGGTGACGTAGGGCAGCTTGCGGCTTTTGCGTTTGTGGTCGCAGGCAAGCATCTGGCGCGCCAGCATTGCACTCACCGAGTGCGGAATCGCATAGTGCACGTGCAGCAAGTCGAGATCGTAGATCTCGGCGACTTCAGCCATCCGCGTGGCCAGCGCCAAATCGTACGGCGGATACTCGAACAGGGGATAGCGTGAAACTTCCACCTCGTGGTAGTGAATGTTGGGCTGGGTTTCAGTCAGACGGATGGGCTGCGAATAGGAGATGAAATGCACTTCGTGGTGGCGCTGCGCCAACTCCAGCCCCAGCTCCGTTGCCACGATGCCGCTGCCGCCGTAAGTGGGATAACAGGTGATTCCAATTTTCATGATGGGCGGTGCTCCTGCATGAACGCCAGCGTGCTCAGTTTAAAGGTAGCTGGATACTTGACTTTGAATTGGATGGAATTCCGATACCGGCGATGCAACCATGTCTACGGTTCGTCGCTGCCGAAGGGACGCCTGGCCTATCGTTCCTGTTATGCAACCTCACTACGCCGTTAACTGACTGACAAATGCAGGCCGGCAAGCTCAGTACAGAATCGAGGGCAGGTACGCGCCCGCGGGTTCGTTATACAAGCCCAGAGTCATCAGCGTCATCGGTTCTACAACGCGCAGATCGTGATTCAGGCACCAGCGAAACAGTTCAGTGTTGCGCGTCGGAACCAGGATTCCGGGACCGGCAAACGCTTCCACACCGCCGAGCAGCGCTTGAAGTTCGGCATTGTTCTCGGCTACAGCGTGCCCAAAAAACCCAACGTGCGATGCATATGCGGTGATCTTACCGTCGTGCTCCACCACACGTGCTGTGCCACCTTCGACGTCGTCTGACAATTCACCTGAGCGGTCGTGGCCATGAACGCGCCGGCAGAGGGCGTTGCAGGCCGGTACATCCCCGGCAACAGCGGGGCGTACTACATAGCCGTCGGGTACTTCGCGAATCGCCGGCCCCTGCATCACCACCAGCGGCTCGCGAATATCAAACCCCAGTTTCGCATATAGCGCCATCGAGCGGCCGTGGAAAGCGGCTTGCACAAGGCGCACACCGGCAAAGTGGCGCTCCGCGGCCCGGTCCATCACTGCCAGCATCAACTGCCGCCCTACAGTCTTGTTTTGGACAGAGGGATCGACGGTGATCGGGCCGATGCCCGCTATAGTCGAGCGCTCGTCCATGCAGTTACTACCCAGGATTGTTCCACCTCTTCGGCGACGACGCAGAAAAATCCAGGATTCCCGAACATGGAGGAAAGGACACGTTGAGCCACTTCTGGTGAGGGAAAGTCCGGCGGAAAATTGAACTTCTTGTTCAGTGTCGTAAAGGCTTCGTAGCAAATGCTTCCGCATACTTCAGCGTCAGCAGGCTGAGCACGACGAACGACAGGCACTTTAGGAGCAGTCTCTGCAGCTATTGAAACCACACTGCCTCCTCGCGGGAAAGGCCCCCGAGAAATATCTTCTTTTTTGACAGTCAGGATTGGCCGATTAGAGGTTCAGCGCGCGCGATGAGGGCCCACAACAACGAAACCCAGGCTCACCCAAGGTTCAGCGCACGCTTGAACGAACCCTTGTCATTCTTGATCTTTTCCTGCAGCATCATGATGGCGTAGATAAGCTGCTCCGGTCGGGGCGGACATCCCGGAACGTACACGTCCACCGGAATCCATTGATTCACACCCTGCACCAGCGCGTAGTTGTTGAACACACCGCCCGAGGTTGCGCACGCACCCATGGAGATGACCCACTTAGGCTCGGGCATTTGCTCGTAAAGCTCGCGGATGACTGGCGCCATTTTCTGCGACACGCGGCCCGCAATAATCATCAGGTCCGACTGCCGCGGCGATGGCCGAAACACTTCGGCGCCAAAGCGCGCAATGTCGAAGCGCGACGCTCCCATCGACATCATCTCGATAGCACAACAGGCCAACCCGAAGGTCATCGGCCAAATAGAATTCTTCCGCACCCAGTTCACGACGTTATCGAGCGAGGCCAAGACAATGCCCTCGTGTTGCTGCTCCCCGAAGGTGGCACGCAACATTTGCGCGCGTTCTTCTTCCAAGCCGCCCAGGTTGCCGTAGCGCTCGGCGCCCGTCTCAGGATTCTCGAACTTGGGAATTCGTGTTCCGGAATTCATCGTGCCATTATACCTAGTTTGTTTGACGCCCAGCCGGCACAAAGGGATTCAGCCCGACTCCGCACAAGGAGGTTTCTAATCCGACCGAGAATGACGAACTGTCTTCCTCATCCGCACCACCGGCAGCATCAAGCCATCTTCCAGCGGAACATCAATTCGCTCGACCTCACAGTAGCCGTGGGCGGAGTAAAGCGCAATCCCGGTCAAGGTCGAGGCCATTTCGATCCGACGAAAGCCTTCGGCTACGGCAGCCTGCTCGCACGTCCGCACCAACGCGCTGCCGATGCCGCGCCGCTGCCATCCGGGCTTTACGAAGAAAGCGCGGATCCGCGCCGCATCATTTGCTGGATCAAGCAGATTCTGGGCACGGCTGGGTTGGTGCTGATCGCCTCCGAACAGAGTCTGGCGCCGGCTCCAACCACCACAGCCCACGACCATGCCGTCCTGCTCGACCACAAAGTACGTGCCATCACGAATCAACTGCGTGTCGATTCCATACACCAGACGAATGGCGGCCTCCCGCTGTTGGTCCGTGTACTCCTTGGCCTGCAGGACCCATACCGAGTCAGCGACCAGGCACTGCAATGCGGGCACATCATCCATGGTCGCTAGGCGAATGGTGAATGGATTTGATGATTGGCTCATCCTTCCCGCCATATCTACGGAAGCACCACGACTTTGCCAAACTGCGCACCGCTCGCCAGATACTCATGCGCCGCACGGGTTTCGCTTAGCGGAAAGGTGCGATCCACCACCGGCTTCAACTTGCCGGCGAAGACGTGCTTCAGCACTTCGTCCAGTTCGCCCCTTCCTCCCATATACGACCCGTGAAAAGATAATTGCCGGGCAAACAGCACCCGCAGGTCGAGCGAGGCATCGAACCCCGTGGTTGCTCCGCAGGTCACCAGCGTTCCGCCATATTTTAGCGACTTGATGCTCTCCGCCCACGTGGTCGTGCCCACGTGCTCGAACACCACATCCACCCCGCGCCGGTTGGTGATTCTCTTTACCTCGTCGGAAATCTTCTGCTTGTAATGGTCGATGGTGTGGTCGGCCCGTAGCTCGCGAGCCTTCGTAAGTTTGCGCTCGTCGCCTGCCGTCGTTATGACCTCCGCTCCAAGCATCTTGCTGATCTGAATGGCTGCCGAACCCACGCCCGATCCCGCTCCCAGCACCAGCACAGTCTGTCCGGCCCGTAACTTGGCGTTGCCGACCAGCATGTGCCACGCTGTCAGGAAAACCAGTGGCACAGAGGCCGCTTCGATGAAACCGAGGGAATCGGGAATGGGAATGACATTCGCCCGCGGGACCGCGATCAGTTCGCAATTCCCCCCGTCGGCGTTATTACCCAGCACGGCGAACTGCGGACAGAAATTCTGCCGTCCACTGTTGCACTGTTCGCAATGCCCGCAATATAGCATCGGCGAGAGCAACACTCGCGTGGCGGGCTTCAGATCCGTGATGTACTCGCCACATTCCGCCACTTCGCCTGCGATATCGCTGCCCAGGATATGCGGCAACTTTACTCCCGGTAACCCTTTGCGCACCCACAGGTCCAGATGGTTCAGTGCGCAGGCGCGAACGCTAATGAGGACGTGGTCTTTACGCAGCTCCGGATCGGGTATCGCTTCATACTCGAGGACCTCAGGCCCGCCGAATTCATGAATCCGAACAGCTTTCATCGAGTGCTCCTGCGTGTTTTGGGCTTGACGATGCGAGAAACTGATCACTGTAGCACGAGGCGCAGATCGCAAGTCGCGAGCCGGCCGCGTACCGCTCCTATTATCATGGGCATGCTCGAACACGGCCAGACGGTCACCATCGAACCGATGATTGTTGCCGATTGGCCAACGGTTCGCGCCATCTTTTTGGAAGGGATCGCGACCGGCAACGCCACCTTCGAGACCTCCGTTCCCGAGTGGGATCGGTGGGACGCCGACCATCTGCCTTCGTGCAGACTTGTCGCCCGAGAGTCCCCAGAGGTAATGGGCTGGGCCGCCCTAAGCCGCGTGTCCGGCCGCCAGGTGTACTCGGGAGTAGCACAAGTAAGCGTGTACGTGGCTGCGCGTGCTCGAAGAAAAGGTGTCGGTATGAAGTTACTTTCCGCGCTGGTCGAAGTTTCGCAGCGAGAGGGTATCTGGACCCTGCAGGCCGGCATCTTCCCCGAGAATTACGCCAGCATCCAACTCCACCAGCGATGCGGATTCCGGGTTGTTGGGAGGCGCGAGCGCCTAGGCTGCTTGCACGGAGTTTGGCGGGACGTGGTGCTCATGGAGCGTCGCAGCAAAGTCGTCGGTCTCTAGACAGTCAGACGGTTTTGACTTCCCTCCCCATCATCCCAATAATGAAGGCAGGGCTCCGTGGACATCTACGAACAAATCGTTCAGCTGCGCCGCGAAGGACGACGTGGCGCTGTCGCTACGATTACCACTGTGCGCGGCTCGATCCCATCGTTTCAGACGGCGAAGATGCTGGTGCGCGATGACGGCTCCATTGTGGGAACGATTGGCGGCGGTTGCGTCGAGGCCGAGGTCTGGCAGGCCGCACGCGAGGTGATGGAAGAAGAAAAGCCGCGCTCGCTGACCTTCAACCTGAACAACAATCCCAAATACGATACCGGCCTGGTTTGCGGCGGTACGCTTGAGGTTTTCATCGAGCCTGTGCTCCCTCCGGCACTGCTCTACATCTTCGGCGCCGGACACGTTGCTTTCAACCTGTACAAAGTCGCGCAGATCGCCGGTTTCGACGTAATCGTGGTGGACGACCGCGAAAGTTATGCCAACCGCGAACGCTTTCCCGATGCCCGCGAAGTAATTGCCGACGATTTCGATGGGGTGACGCAGCACCTGCGCGTAGCTGAGTCGGCCTACATCGTAATCGTCACCCGCGGACACCGGGACGACATGCGCGTTCTGCGCTGGGCGGTAAGTGCCAACACCCGCTATCTCGGCATGATTGGCTCGCGGCGCAAAACCATTGCGATTTACAAAGAGCTGGAGCAGGAAGGCATTCCTATCGAAAAGTTCGCTAACATTCATGCGCCAGTCGGCCTCGAGATTGGGGCGGTCACGCCCGAGGAAATTGCCGTCGCAATCGTGGCAGAGATGATCGCCGTCCGCCGCCACACGCTGCCGAATATTGCCAGCAAGGCCTACGACTACGCGGCTCTCCGCACGTCTTCCGGGGATTCGCAGGACGCAGTGGAAGAAACCACGGGCGATGACTAGGCCGCAGCCCCCGCGCTCTCACTGACAGCGGCCCCGTCCTTCGGTATCATCAACTCATGCCCCAGACTGCCGGCATTTGCGGTGTCATTCTCGCCGCTGGCGCATCCAGCCGCATGGGCCGCGACAAGGCGCTGCTCCCATGGCCTCCCGTGGCCGAAGGCGCGCCCGCCGTAAACACCTTCCTTGGGGCGGCAATCGACTTACTGCAGCGGTACACCGACCTGGTGCTGGTTGTCGCCGGTTGCAATGCCGCCGCACTTGAACTGGTCGCCGACGCACACGGAGCATTCCTGGTGACCAATCCCGATCCCGACCGCGGCCAATTCAGTTCCATTCAGGTCGGATTGCGTGAAGTGCTCAACCGCGGACGAGACGCAGCCTTCCTGGCTCCGGTGGACCGGCCCCCCGTACTGCCCGGCACCGTCCAGGCTCTTCGCACCGCATTTCTTGACTCCGATCCCAGTGTCTGGGCGGTAGTACCGGAAATCCTCCGTGAAGAAACGCCTGCACACGGGCATCCGATCCTGGTTGGGCGCGACATGATGGAGCAGTTTCTGCGTGCCCCAGCGGAAGCCGTCGCGCGTGACATCGAGCATCTGCACCGGCAGCACATTCTCTACCTCGCTGTTGCCGATTCGCGAGTCGCTGCCAACATCGACACCCCGGAAGACTACGAGCGGCTTCTGCGCTCCGAGATCATTCCCGCGGAGACAACGTTTTGACTTCGCGGGGCGCTCAAGATCCGGCCTCACAGTTCGTCGCATCGGTTCTGGCACTGCGGCCGGAAATCGCAGTTTTCGATTGTGACGGCACCCTCTGGGATGGCGACGCGGGTCGCGACTTTTTTTATTGGGAAATCGAGCGCGGCATCGTCAGCCCTGCCGTTGCACAGGCCATGCTCGAGCGTTACCGCTTGTACGAGTCAGGTGAAGCCAGCGAAGAATCCATGTGTGGCGAGATGGTTACCATGCACGACGGTGTATCGGTTGACGTACTTCATGACGCAGCGGAAGAATTTTTCGCCGAAGTCGTCGCACCTCGCATATTTCCCGAGATGCAGGAGCTAACCCGCGAGCTAGTCGCCCAAGGCTGTGAACTTTGGGCAGTATCATCCACAAATCACTGGGTTGTGGAAGCCGGCGCGACGCGCTTTGGTATTGCCCGTGACTACGTTCTGGCAGCTCGCGTTCACTCGCAAGACGGACGCGCAACCAACCGCCTTCGTCGCGTGCCTACCGGAGAGCGCAAGGCGGTGGCGATTCGTGAAGTCATTGGCAGGCCGGTGCATGCGGTCTTCGGCAACTCTATCCACGATCATGCCATGTTGGAGATCGCGAAGCATCCCTTTTGCATCAATCCCAATCCCGACTTGGAGCAAGCTGCCAAGAAGAGGAATTGGCCGGTCTATTGGCCGCATGGGACGAAGCCGGCAGTGTCCAATCCTATACCGGTTCCAGCGAAATCCTACTGAGGCATGTGGGTATAGAGGGTGTCTTCAATTTCCTCTTCCGCGAGCGCGTAGAGGTCGATCCAGCCTTCCACCGGTAGAGAGTCAGCCGGCAGTTGATCACGCCACACCGCAAACCGCAAGCGAATGCAACTGCCCGGTTCCACGCCGATCACATCAAAGGGAACGCGCATCTCAAAGATATCGCCTACGGCTACCTCGACTCCTCGGGTGCCTGTGTTTCCGTTGTTGGCGGCGTAACTGGCAAGTTTGTTGCGCTCGTCGCCATTACTCAGGACCCACTTCAGCAGGTTTTGTCCGTGGGCATCAGCCGCCAGGCGATAGGAACTAACCGGGGAGTTGCGGTTCTTGCCATCGCGGCGTACTTCGAAGTTCACGACTACCTGGTATGGCCCATCAGGCATGGCGCGATGAAAGTCGAGGCGTCCCGACACCGAGTCCGCATCGAGACCGGCATACACCGCGTCCAGCAGGAATTGTTTGCCATGCATCGCACTAGTGCGTTGATCGGAGGTGTAGCTGGCTGCTCCCATCCACTCGAAGTACCCGCTGACCAGACCGTCCACGTTGGCGCGAACGTACGCTGTCTGCGGATGGTAGCTGGGACGCACGAATCCGACGGCAATAGGTACGGTCAATTCCTCCGGCGGCACACCCTCCAGCGCCGTATACACATTGGACAAGTGCTTGCGATACAGTTCGTCAAAGTCGCGATCGTTGGCCGAGTGGTGCTCGGGACCGTACCACCAGTTCCAGTCGCTGCCCTCGGCGATGAGCAACTCTTCCCACGCCAGCTTGCGCTGGGTCTCCGACACACGGTTGGCATGGCGGTCATAGTATTCCCGCGCTTCCGAGAGCAGGTCCCACGCCTTGTTATCCTCGGGAGCCCCGATCCACACGTTGAAGTTGGCGTTGATCCATGAACCCGGCACCAAGCGATTCAGGCTGTCCGAAGTTCGACTCCTGGTGGCGGGCAATGGCCTCGCTCACCGTTACTGCTTCGATCAGGGGATCGCGCTGCAGGCCGTCGTAGAAGCGGCGCAGGAACTCGCGTCCAGATTGCGGGTAATACTCCCAGGCATTCTCGCCATCCAGAATGATCGACACCACGGCATCGCGGCCCCGTTCGAGCACCGGCCTCGCGCACTCCCGTATGCTGTGGATCAAGTGGTTGGCCGCGTCCTGCGCAGGCATTCCTGAGTACACGAATCCGATCAGGTCCGACAGGGTGTGATCGCGGAAGACCATGTTCATCCGCGTGTCGCCCTTCTCGTAGCAATGAATGTTGTACAACTGCTCAGCGCTGTCTCCGTGCAAACGTCCGCCGCCGTCGCGCCCGAAGTGGTACCCGATGGTTCGCTCAAGCACACCCTCGTCGGTCGCCATCCACTGGATCCCCTGCGCGTGTGCTAGTGCAAGCACTTCCTCTGAGACACTTCCCTCCGAAGGCCATAACCCCACCGGACGCGCTCCAAAGGCCTGCTCGTGCGATTCAAGGGCGCGCTGAATCTGATGGACTACGTCCTCCGGACGCCGGAAGCGTCGCGTGGGCAGCGGTAGGCCTGGCGTGGACTCGGCTCCAGCATTCGTATCGCAGATCAGGGGCAGAATCGGGTGGTAGTAAGGTGTGGTGGATAGCTCGACCGAGCCCCGGCCGGAGGCCTCAGCATACGCCGGCATGATCTTTGCCAGGATTTCCTGTTGTTTGGCAATGACTGTCAACTGATCGTCGCGGCTGAACTCTTCGCCTTTTTGCACTATCGTGGCGATATCCGGATCTGCCAGAAAGTACTCGTCGAACCAGGCGAGTTGCGACAGCACTTGCAAATCTGCGTAATCGTGTGTCACGAAATACGACTCCGCCCCTTCCGGCCGATCATGGGTGGCGCGGTACCGCTCCCACAGCTCCCGATACCGCGGATAGCGGCCGATCATGTTGACCGGGTTGGCCTGGAAAAGGTATTGCAACGCGAACCGGCGCTCCGACGCGGTCAGTTCGCTAGCCGGCTTCGACACTAGATCGAAGAATGGATCGTGCGCCTTCCCGGCGGCGTAGTCCTGGATCTGGGCGACCAGGGAAGGAACCAGATTGAAGTTCTGGTGGACGTCCGGAAACTCCTCCACCAGCTTTACCATCCCGTAGTAATCCTTCAGGGCGTGGAGGCGCACCCAGGGAAGGCGGTATTCGCCGGTCACCATGTCTTTGTAGAAAGGCTGGTGCATGTGCCAGAGCAGCACCAACCGGATTTTCGGGGCGTTCTCGCTCATCGTTTTCTGATTTTGCGGAACAAGTGTAACAGGGCGTTCATCGCGTTTGAACCGATGACGGTGGAACCTCGTGACACATTCGTGTGAGGGCCTCCGATGTGCCGTGTACCTACACGCAAAGGGGTCAACACAATCAGACACTTAGGGTGACTGGAAGAAGTTACACTCGCTCTAATCTTCAATTACACTAGCAATTTGTGCGCATCCTCACTCGCTACATTCTGAAGGAAGTGAGCTCCCACGCCTTGCTGGGCGTGCTGCTCTTCACCTTCATCATCTTCATGCGCGATCTTGGTCGCCTACTGGAGTTGGTTGTTCGCAACAGCGCCCCGCTTCCCAGCGTTGGCGAGATATTCTTATTCACTCTTCCCACCGCTTTCACCATTACCCTGCCTATGGGCGTGCTGGTAGGCATTCTGATCGGATTGAGCCGGCTCGCTGCCGACAGTGAAGTGACCGCTATGCGCGCCAGCGGCATGGGCGCGGGCATGTTCGTTCGCGTGGTATCGATCTTTGCCGTCACTGCGTGGGCGCTTGGGATGCTCAACACCGTCTACCTCGCCCCTAAATCGGCCGCTGCGCTGAGCGCCTTGCAAGATCGATTAAAGAGCTCCCAGGCCTCGTATGAAATCCAGCCTCGTGTCTTCTACGAAGAGTTCAAAGACAATGTCCTTTACGTGCAGGACGCTATACCGTCAAAGGGCCAGTCCTTGTGGCGGGGTGTCTTTCTGGCCGATATATCGGATCCCGCTTCTCCGAAGATCACCATGGCAGAGCGCGGCGCACTCTTGAGCGATGCTCCCGATAAGCTCCGCTTTCATCTGGAAGATGGGACCGAGCAGGAGTTGATTCCGAAAGCCAAAGGCCAGTACTCGATCACCACATTCGACAGCACCGACATTCCCATCCAACTGCCGTCGGTGTCCGATCGAGGCCCCCGGGACCTTTTGCCCGTCGCAGAGTTGAGCCTTCATGGCTTGGAGTCAAACGCGAGGCGGGAACGCGCTGCCGGCGCCGCGCTCGTTCAAGTCGACCCAGTGTCTTCGTCGTACGACTACCTGAAGGCGCGCTACTACGAGATTGAACTACATCGTCGCTTCGCCTTACCGGCAGCCTGTCTGGTACTGGCATTAGTGGGAATTCCACTTGGACTCTCCGCCCGAAAGGGCGGAAGGAGCGCAGGATTTGTTCTGACGATTCTGCTGGTGTTCGTCTATTACCTCTGCTCTCTGATCGGCGTTTCACTGGCACGCCAAGGCAAGGTATCTCCCGGGCTGGGAGTCTGGGCTGGCAACATTTTTTTCTTTCTATGCGGTCTGCTATTGCTCTGGCGCGTCGATCGCATGCCCCTTGACTTCAGTTTTTTCGCCGGTATTTGGGACACATTTCGCGGGTGGTCGAGCGCGATAGGAGAACATTTACCAGGCTCCCATGGAAACCGATGGGCTGGCGCGACGACCCGCCGCCGCAGAAAACGGTTCAGTGCAAGATTTCCCCTCATTCTCGACGACATGATTCTGCGCGACTTTGCCATGTATCTCTCCATGATCATGGCGACCTTTCTGATTCTGGCGCTGGTCTTCACCTTCTTCGAGTTGCTTACAGACATCGTTCGCAACAAGGTTTCTTTCGTCCTCCTCGCCGCCTACCTTTTGAACCTCAGCCCCTCTCTGATCTACCTGATGGCGCCCATGTCTGTGCTGCTGGCGGTGCTGATCACCTTCGGTCTGATGGAGAAAGCCAGCGAGTTGGTCGCCATGAAAGCTTCTGGCTTCAGCATCTACCGCACCGCCCTTCCCGTCATCGTTCTCTCTGCCATCTTTGCCACCGGTCTATTCATTTTTGATCAGGCCTACATTCCGCATACCAACAAGCGCCAGGAGATTTTGCGCAACCAGATCAAGGGCAGACCCCCGCAAACGTATCTGCAGGCCGACCGCAAATGGATCTTCGGCCAAAGCGACCAGATTTACTACTACCAGGTATTCGATCCCGATACCGATCGCTTCGGAGGAATATCCATATTTGAGTTCGACCCGGAGACCTTCCAATTGACTCGCCGCATCCACGCCGACGGCGCCCACTGGGAACCCAGCCTTAAGAAATGGATCTTTCAAAACGGTTGGGTGCGGTCACTCAACGGCCCTTCCATCCTGGAATATCGTACTTTCGACGTGGCCACCTTCAAGGAACTCAGCGAGGATCCCAGTTACTTCAAGAAAGAAGTGCGGCAATCGTCGGAGATGGACTACCAGGAGTTGCGAAATTACATTCGGGACCTGCAGCAGAGCGGCTTCGACACGGTACGCCTGAAGGTTCAGTTGCAGAAGAAAATTGCCTTTCCGCTTATTACTCTGGTGATGGCGGTGCTGGCAATTCCCTTCTCTGCGCAGAGCCGTCGGGGTGGCGCGCTGGCCGGGGTAGCTATCGCCCTTGGTATCGGAATCGTGTACTGGGTGACAGCCGGCTTGTTTGAAGCTATGGGCAATGCCAACCAATTGCCCGCTATGCTGGCGGCGTGGGCCCCGGATGTCATCTTCGCCCTGGCCGGCGGCTATCTGCTCTTGCGGGTGCCGACCTAGCATGAAGCGCCTTGCGAATCGCTGGCCCGGGCAAATCATCTAACATGATTCGACGAGTTACTCTGATCTGACGCTGTCTCAAAGCCATGTTCAAGAATCTGCGCCCTCTGTTTCCCTATCTTCGCAAATACCAGACTACGTTCTGGATCGGCGCCCTCTGCGTGCTATGTAACAACGGCGTCTGGATCTTGTTTCCGCTGGTCATCCGCCGCGCCATCGACGATCTCAATCTGGGCGTGACGCGGAATAAACTCTTCACCTATTCCGCGCTTTTGCTGGCCGTGGCCGGCGTGAAAGCAATTTTCCAGTACCTGACCCGCTGGATACTGATCGGCGTCTCCCGTGAGATTGAATTCGACCTCCGTAACGATCTGTTCGCTCACCTGGAGCGCCTTTCCTACAGCTTCTATCAGCGCACTCGAACTGGCGACATTATGGCGCGCATGACCAACGACCTGAATGCCGTGCGCATGCTGGTTGGCCCGGGCATCATGTACACCGCCAACACCATGGTATTCACCGCTGGCGCGCTGATTTTCATGCTCAGCATCAGCCCCAGACTTACGGTGTTCGCCTTCGCCCCTTTGCCCATCGTAAGCATCGTGGTGCAGTACTTCGGACGCAGGATTCACGAGCGCTTCGAGCGGATTCAGGCGATGTTTTCCGATATCTCAGCCCGGGCTCAGGAAAACTTTTCCGGCGCGCGCCTGATTCGTGCCTATGTACAGGAAGAGGCCGAGATCGATCTCTTCGAGCGCGCCAACGAGGAATACATCGCCCGCAGCCTCCGACTGGTTCGCTTGATGGGAATGCTTTGGCCTACGCTGGAGACGCTTCTGGGCGTGGCCATTGTCATCGTGCTGTGGGTCGGAGGGAATGAGGTTATCCACCACCGCATTACTGTCGGCAGCTTCGTGGCCTTCAACACCTACATGGTGCAACTGACTTGGCCCGTGATTTCCCTGGGCTGGGTCATCAACATCTTCCAGCGGGGCACCGCCTCGACCGGTCGCATCCAGTCCATCCTGGCCGAGCAGCCGGAAATCAACGATGCCGGCGTCCCCAGCATCGGAGCGCCCACGGAAATCGTTGGAGAAATCGAGTTCCGCGGCCTGAACTTCCACTACGGCCAGACTCTGCAGGCAGCCGAACGCGGACAAGGCCACAGTCACGGCGACGAAGACGTTTTGCGGAACGTCAGCTTGAAGGTGCCCGCTGGAACCAGCCTCGCCATCGTGGGGCCCACGGGCTCAGGCAAATCGACCCTGGTCTCGCTCATCCCGCGTATCTACGATGCAGCGCCCGGCTCTGTGCTCATCGACGGCCGTCCCATCCGCGAGTTTCCTCTCGAAATGCTTCGCCGAAGCATAGGCTTTGTTCCACAGGAGACGTTCCTATTCAGCGACAGCATCCGCGAGAACATCGCTTTTGGTGCCCAGCACGCCACCGATGCCGAAATACATCGTGTTGCCGAGGCCGCCAGCATCGCCGCCGAGATTGAAAGCTTCCCTGAGGGTTACAACACGCTGGTCGGTGAGCGCGGACTCACCCTGTCAGGCGGCCAAAAGCAGCGCACAGCTATCGCGCGGGCGCTGATTCGCAATCCCCAAATCCTCGTGCTCGACGATGCGCTCTCCAGCGTTGACACCCAGACCGAAGACCGCATCCTCAACTATCTGCGCGAGATCATGCAGGGACGCACCACCATCTTCATCTCGCACCGCGTTTCCACTGTCCGCAATGCCGACCGCATCGCCGTGCTCCATAAAGGCCAAATCGTCGAGTACGGCACCCACGACCAACTCATCGATCACGATGGTTACTACACCGAGCTCTATCAAAAACAGTTACTGGAAGAAGAGTTGGAAACAGTGTAATCGGCGGGCGAAGTCGAACCAACCTGCGAGCCGCAAAGGTTTACCCGCCCGCTGACAAGTCGAGATTCTGGCTTTGTGTCCAGCCCACTTTTCCATTGGGAAGCTTGATGCGAAACCACCAAGTCTGCCTTCCCATCTTCGTCACTCTTGCCGGGCAGCTGGATCCCCCACAGCCTCCACCGTCAGGCTCTGTGATGAAGCCGGCGTCTGCATCTTCGTACCAGCAGCCCTCTGCCCACAGGTCGGCCGAGCCTTCTCCCAATCGCGAGTAGCGTAGAACCGTGTCCCCTTCTTTGAGTTTCAGCGGTGCGATGGGTTCGGTCACCCGCACGATGTCGGGCGCATCGACGACAATCACGTCCTCTAGCACCTCGACTATCGTGCCGGCAGGAGCCGATGCGATTTCACGGCGCGTCTCTTTCCAGCTATCGGCGATCCCTGCCAGTTGCACAAGCCGCAACGACACCGGAGAAGAGCCGAAGCGCCCGCTGGGCCTCACTGCGGGAAGTTTAGGAGGGTTAGGTGCGGACTTGCACATGGGCTGGCCGAAGACCGTAGAAGCGCCGACAATTATCAACGCGATCCCCGGTTTTAAGCGACGTCTACTCATGCCCGGTGCTCTTCTCCAGAACCCCCTTTAACGCGTCGATCGCCAACTGGGCGGCATGTCCTGACGCCGCGGGTAGACCCCCGACTTCCCTCACCACATCCTCTTTCTCGATCGACATGGCTTCCTCAACCGTCTTCGCCGCAATCATCTCGGTAATCAGCGAACCGCAAGCCATTGCCGGCACACATCCCTTGGCGCGAAAGCGCACCTCGCCAATTCGCCCATCAACCACCTTGATGGACAATTCCAATATGTCACCACAAACCGGGTTCTCTACTCGCACCCGTGCATCGGCATGGGCAAGGTCCCCTGCGTTGCGAGGATGTTCGAAATGATCGAGTAGTTGCGGCGAATACATGCGCGAGCCTGAAGTCGTGTGCGTGAAGTCCAAGACGGTAGAGCCACGCTTCAGCGCGGCGTCATCGCGTCCCTCTGGAATTGAGCAGGATTTTAACTCGGCAGCCCGAAGGAACCGCCGTCGTCCCGCCCGGAACTAGACTCTCAGCAGGGTACCCCATCCTTTCGGCAGCACCAAGCACGTCACCCGCTTCGTATAATCAGGTGCGCGCATGTCGCTTTACACTCCACAACGAGTTGTCTCCCTTCAACCCAGCGCCACGTTGACCCTCCGCGATCTTGGCCTTCTGCCTCGTGTTGTGGCCTGCACGAAATACTGCGCCGACGTCTGTCCCGAAGCCGCCGAAGGTTCCCGCACCATCGTCTCCGATTCCTGGACCGCGCAGTCCGAGCAGATTCGGGCATCCAAGCCGGATCTCGTCCTTGCGTCGGTGCCCTACCAGCTTGAGGCGGTGGCAGAGATCCTGAAATCAGGAACCAGATTCCTGGGGCTGGCTCCCAAGACGTTGGCCGACATCTACGCCGACATCGCGCTCATTGCCGGAATCATGGGAGTGCCCGACCGCGGCGAACAGGTCGTCTCGACCATGCAAGGCGCAATCGAGGATGTCCGTGTGCTGTGCCGCGCCGATGGCAAAGTACTACGGGTCTTCTGCGAAGAGTGGGGAAAGCCGATCATAGCCTCGCAACCTTGGGTGGCTGAGTTGATCGAGTACGCTGGAGGCGAGTTCATCAGCCCACCCGGACAAGCCGTGGCTGCGGAATCAGTGGCGGAAGCTAAGCCGGACATCCTCCTGGCTGCATGGTGCGGTGCAGGCGACCGCGTTCCTCTGGAGAGAATTGTGAACCAGCGAAGTTGGGACACACTCCCAGCCGTCCAAGCGCGACAGGTGTATTGCATCAACGACGAATTACTCAACACTCCCGCCACTAGCCTAATTGGCGGACTGCGCGCCATCGCCTGGGCATTGCATCCCGACCGATTTCCTAAGCCACTTGGCATCCGGCAAATCGAGCGATTGCCCTGAAGGGACGCGGCTTCACGGTTTGCGACAAGATTCTCGTTGGCGTCGGTTCTGAAGGGCGCAGGGCCGCTGGGAGGGTCGAACTATACATTCCCAAAACGCCGTGTGATCATATGACCTTCATGCCTTCGAACTATCAGACTCTGACGGACGAGTTGACGGATCTCGCGCACTCCGCTGACAGCACCGAGCAATTGATGACCATGCTCGTGGAGCGCCTCGCGGAACTCATGACGCACTACAACTGGGTGGGCTTCTACATGCTCGATAAGCACGATTCCGCCGCGGAGCCCATGCTCGTTCTCGGCCCCTACGTCGGGGCGGAAACGCCGCATAAACGAATCCCTTTGAACCAAGGAATCTGCGGAGCGGCTGTTTCTTCTGCGCAGACCATCGTCATCGACGATGTGAATGCCGATTCCCGCTATCTCGCCTGTTCGATCGAAACCAAGTCCGAGATTGTCGCTCCCATCTTCGTCCGAGACGCCGTGGTCGGAGAGCTCGATATCGATAGCCACGTTCCAGCGGCGTTCACCGATGACGATCGCCAGCTTGTCGAGCACTGCGCCAGCCTCGTCGGGCGATACCTGGAGAAGATCAATTTCAAAGGCTGATACCCTAAATGCAACTTGGGAAGGGTATGGCTTCGGCCGCCCCTCCTGGGCTATGACATTGGGGCTTTAGCCTACAAAGCAATTGCTCGCGAATTAAATCCTGAACCGTCTCTAGCCGGCGTTCGGGCGATGTTTAAAGGAACGAGGAACTCCCTTTGACCAAGCAAGTGGTGGCCGCGCTCATCCTGCGCGGTGACGAGATCCTGTGCTGTCAACGCACCGAGCACCAGGCCCTCGCGCTTAAGTGGGAATTCCCCGGAGGCAAAATCGAAGCCGGCGAGACTCCCCAGCAGGCCTTGCGTCGCGAACTGGAAGAAGAGTTGGGTATCACAGCTGAAGTTGGGCGCGAGATTACGCGCGTACTTCATACTTACCAGAACGGCAACTCGGTCAATCTGCACTTCTTCGCCATCGATGGCTACCAAAACCAGTTGCAGAACCGGATTTTTCGCGAGATTCGCTGGGTCAACCGGGCCGACCTGCCAGCTCTGGATTTCCTCGACGCCGACAAGGAATTGGTGCGACGGCTCGCCCTCGGAGAACTACTCTAGCAACTTCTACGTTTTGTGGTAGACCGGCGCGGCGGGTCTTACTCGGTGTTCGCAAATCTTAAAGCTGCCTTAACTTCCCCCACCTGTCACAAACCATGCAATCGTCAACCCAATCATGATGATTGTGGTGGCCCACGCAATGGCATTGAACCATGTCCCGTTCACATGCTTCCCCATCAATTCGCTCTTGTTCACCAGCAGCAACATGAAGATCAGCACAAACGGCAGCACAATCCCGTTCACCACCTGCGACAGGATGCTGATCTTCACCAATGGAATATTCGGGATCAGGATCACCGCTCCGCCCGTAATCAGCAGCAGCGTGTAGAGCCAGTAGAACACCTTGGCTTCATCGAATTTCTTGTCAACTCCCGATTCGAATCCCAGTCCTTCGCAGACTGTGTAGGCCGTCGAGATCGGCAGAATCGAAGCCGCAAACAGCGACGCATTGAACAATCCGGCCGCAAACAGAATGTAGGCAAATTCGTTCGACAGGGGCCGTAGCGCCTGCGCTGCGTCGGCGGCGTCGCGAATTTGCCGGACACCATGCGCGTAGAGCGTCGCCGCGCACGCTACCACGATGAACCAGGCGACGATATCCGTGAAAAAGCAGCCCAGGATTACATCCCAACGCGAAGCTCGGTATTCGCGCGCGGTAATTCCCTTCTCCACAATCGACGATTGCAGATAGAACTGCATCCACGGCGCGATCGTCGTCCCGATCACTGCAATCACCATGTAGATGTATCCAGAACTGTGAAATGCCGCAGCCTGCGGAGGCTTGAACGTCGCAACAAAAGCTTCCCGCCAGCTTGGGCCCGCCAGTACACCTGCGATGATGTAGGAAAAATAAAACAGCGAAGCGGCGAGGAAAACCTTCTCCACGCTTTTGTAAGTCCCTTTGACCACGATGAACCACACTAGCAGTCCCGCAACTGGAACGCTGATGTACCGCGATATGTGAAACAACTCAAGGCTGCTGGCAATGCCCGCAAACTCTGCCACTACGTTGCCGAAATTCGTAATGATCAGGCCCAGCATCATGAAAAATGTGATGCGGAAACCATATTCCTCGCGGATCAGATCACTCAGACCTTTGCCTGTGACCGCGCCCATACGCGCGGACATCTCTTGCACCACCACCAGCGCAATCGTCATGGGAATCATCACCCACAGCAGCAGGTATCCGAACTGGGCGCCCGCGGCCGAATAGGTGTAGATTCCACCGGCATCGTTATCCACGTTGGCCGTGATGAACCCTGGACCGATCACGGCCAGGAACATCAGCAGGCGCATCCTCCAGATTTTTAGACGTCGCGCTTCAGACATGGCACCGGAATTCGAGGTGAGATGGTAGAGACTTTTCAGAATAACTGCATGAGATGAAATGCGCCAACTCCAACGAGCGCCGTGGTGAGCCTGGCGCAGACAGCCCGCTTACAGCTTGGCGCGCAGCATGTTGATCACGTCATCCGCCGTAATCACGCCGGTCAGAACCCCCTCATCGTCGATGACGGGAAGGGTCAGCAGATTGTATTTGTCAAACAGTTCGGCAACTTCCTTCTCGTCGGCTCCGGGATGGATGGTCGGCATGTGGCTCGAGCTCAGCAGCATCAGCGGCGTCTCGGCCGAGGCCAACACGATCTTGGCCAGCGGAACCTGTCCCAGCAGCTTTTCGCGCTCGCCGATGACGTAGATCGTGCTCATGCTCTCCAGCCCGCCTTCGAAGTTGCGCAACATCTCAATCGCATCCAAAACTCTCGCGCCCGACTTCAGCGCCATGTACTCGGTCGTCATGCGCCCCGCAGCCGTGTCCTCTTCGAAGGTCATCAACTCGGCCACTTCGGCGCGCTCCTTCGGCTCCATCTCCGTGAGGATCTCCTCCGTAGTCTCCGGAGGCATGTCTCCGAGCACGTCGGCCGCGGCATCGGGGTCCATCTCCTCCACAATGTCAGCCGCGCGGTCCGAATCCAGGGAGCTGAGGACCGATACCTGCATCTTCGGATCGAGCTCCTCCAGCGTCTGCGCCGCGACTTCCTCGTCCAGCGTCTCGAACACCGCCTCGCGCTCCGTCGGAGCCAGATCTTCCACAATGTCTGCGATGTCTGCCGGATGCAACTTCGCCAGGCGATCGAGCGAGATTTTCAGCTTCACCCGCCGCGCCGGGTCGGTCTCGATCAGGTCCACGAACTCCCACGGAATCATTCGTGGCGGAATCTTCGCCATCATCGAACGCAACGCCGCCGGCGGCACTACGCCCTTCAGCAGCCGCCGCATCGCTCCCCGCGCTCCCACGTCCACCGCAGCCAGCTTGAGCACAATGTGCTCGTGCCCTATCTCTTCGTGAATATCAACGTCATTCACCCGCACAACTTTGCGGCCGTACACGTCGATAATCTGCTGGTCGAGCAGGTCACGCTCCAGAAGGAACATACCTTCGCCGCTGGAGTACGGAGTCCAGCCATCGGACATCGTGTCGCCGCGCACGCCGCCATCGACCTCGCTCACGTGCTTGATCGCCAGCAAGCGATCGCCGTGGCGCGTCCTCACCACGAATCCCGAAACGCGGGTCGGGTCCTCCTGCGGCAACAGAGCGACCTCGCGCACTTTCCCCACGGGCGAAGTGCCCGAGGGATCATAGACCGGCGCGCCGATCAGCTCGGAAAGTGCAAGCGAGGGCATCACTGCCACTATAGCCGAACCTGTGGCCGAAAAACTCACTTGTTTTGCCACCCCGCTCTCGGCTCTGCGACACTGTCCTCGTGCCTGCCTACCACGTCAACGCTATCCTCTTCGATCTCGACGGAGTGCTCGTTGACTCCACACCCTGCGGCACTCGCATCTGGACGGCCTGGGCCAACCAGCACCACCTCGACGCTGCCTACGTCGTCCACATCGGACACGGCCGCCCCACCGTCGAGACCGTGCGCCTGGTCGCGCCCCAACTCGACGCCCCTCACGAGGCCGAACTCATCGAGCAAGCCGAAATCGCCGACGTCGCCGGCCTCGAAGTCCTGCCCGGAGCCCGCGCCCTGCTCGCCGCCCTCCCGCCCGACCGCTACACCATCGTCACTTCCGGCGGACGCCGCCTCGCTACCACCCGCCTCCACGCCGTCGGACTTCCCATCCCTCCCACCATGATTACCGCCAGCGACATCACCCGCGGCAAGCCCGATCCCCAGCCTTATCTCGCCGGAGCCGCCGCCCTCGGCTTCGATCCCCGCACCTGTCTGGTCTTTGAGGATGCCCCTTCCGGCATCCGCGCCGCCCACGCCGCCGGCGCTACCGTCGTTGCCCTCCCCACTACCTACCGACAGGACGAACTCTCCACCGCCGACGCCATCATCCCCTCACTTGCATCCGTATCCGCGACTATGGATCCGGGCCACGACCCGCCGCTCGTCGTTGCCATCTTGAGCGAGGACCGGGAATAATGACCTCGATCCACGCCGAAGTTGAGCCGATCCGCCTCTTCGCAAACCCTCAACCCTCACGTAGCATGGTGCGACCGGCCTTCTTCCACCGGCGGTGAGGCCTATTTTGCACTTTTCTGCAGCCAGCGCTTCCAGTAACGCACGTCAAGACGGGACCGCCGCTGCTCCCCTCTTCCCCATCGAGCACATATTGCCGTTTGCCCTGGTGACGGCGCTGTTCTTCCTTTGGGGAATGTCCAACAACCTCACCGACATTCTGGTGCAACAGTTTAAGAAGTCATTCGAGCTTTCGCCCTTACAGGCGCAACTGGTGCAGACCGCCGTGTTCTTCGGTTACTTCTCAATGGCCATTCCATCGGCCCTAATGATGCGGCGTTACGGATACAAGTCCGGCATCCTCACCGGACTCTGCGTCTTCGGCGGCGGCACACTGCTCTTTTGGCCAGCAGCGGTAATCGGTCGCTACGCGCCGTTCCTGCTCGCGCTCTTCATCGTGGGATGCGGCTCGGCCATCCTCGAAACCGCCGCCAATCCCTTCATCGCGCACTTCGGACCTCTCCAAACCTCCGAGCGACGCCTCAACTTCGCGCAAGCCTTTAATCCACCCGGCACCATCACCGGCGTACTGGTCGGGACGTTCTTCATCTTCTCCGGCGTGGAGCACTCCGCCGCCCGCGTCGCCGAAATGAAAGCCGCCGGCACCTACGCTGCCTAACTGCACGGAGAAATCATGCGCGTAGTGCCCACCTACGTCGGGCTCGGCTGCGTCGTCCTGCTCATGGCGGCGGCCATCGCGCGCACCACCTTTCCGCCCATCCACAGCGAGCACGAAGACAGCGCCGACCGCGGACACTTCACCGACTTGTTCCACTATCCGCACCTCTGGCTGGCCGTGGTGGCGCAGTTTTTCTACGTCGGAGCGCAGGTCAGCACCTGGAGCGCCTGCATCTTCTACATGAAGCAATACACCGGCGTGGGCGAGCGCAGCGCCGCCCTCTTCCTCACCGGGCATCTCGTCGCGCTCAGCCTCGGCCGCATTATCTCCACTTGGCTGATGCGCTGGCTCCGTCCGTCCCTCATGATGGGCGTCTATGCAGTCATCAATATTGCGCTGATGCTGGTCGGCATACTCTACCCTGGCATGGTCGGAGGATGCGCCCTCGTGGGCACCAGCTTCTTCATGTCAATCATGTATCCCACGATCTTCGCCACCGGCGTAAAGGACTTGGGCCCGAACACCAAGCTCGGAGGCTCGCTGATCGTGATGGCCCTGGCTGGAGCCGCCATCATGCCTCCCGCACTAGGCTATATCGCCCGACAAACGGGCAGTTATGCGATGGGCTATCTTGTTCCCCTGTCAGGGTTCGTGGTGGTTGCCCTGTATGCGTTCTTTGGCACGCGCATGGACACAGCCGAAACGGCCGGATAGCTCAGTCAGCCTGTGGATCGGGAGCGCGCATCCGTTGCAGTTTCTTTCAACGGCCAACCTTACTTCTTCCCTTCTTCCTTTTTGTAGGCCGTGCTAAGCGTGCCCTTCTGCTCGGCCAACGTGAGCAGCGTGGGATAGAACTGCACGAACGTTGTGTCCACGGCTGCATGAGCTTCGTGGCAGCTATAACAGTCCATCTCGTGCGGAAACGGCGTGGCCGCTTTGGCTTCATCGAAGCCGTAAAACGCCCATCCGCCGGGTACGCGTTTGTCTTTGAGGTGCACTTCGCGGCCCATCACGTCGTTGGTCTGAAAGTGCCCCGACTTGTTGATGGAAGCGTTGCTGCCTGCGCCGCGCACCTCCAGCACGAGCATGGTCTGATCGGGCCAGGTGCCGGTTTCGAGGAAAGCCTGATACGCCGATGGATTGACGAACACGTTGTCGAACATGGAATGGCCCTGCATTCCGGCCGGACGCGGAGCATAGCTCATGTCGAGCCCGCTGGTCAGGAAGATCCACTCACGATAGTGGGCGGGAAACTCGAGCTTGCCGTCGGCGGTAAAGCGTGGTGTGTCGGACTTCTGCCCTGCTGAATCTTGCGCTCGGCTTGGATGCATACCCATCGTCAGGAGCAGCGCGGCCGCAAGTAAGACTACCGTGAACCTATGCATGCGATTTTTCTCCCCACCCAATGTTTATTTCTGTCGCGACTCTGCGCCCTCACCAGTCTTGGTCCAGTGGCGCCGATCGTCGGTAGAATATTCGGACCACCAATCCACATGATCGTTATCTTTGAATTGGTTAACGGTGCGGAACCAGACGGGCTTGGCTTTGATCTCGGTCTTCGTCAAGTACTCCCAACGTGCACCGTCGGTGGAAATGTCAACGTCACCGGTGCGCGGGCGGTCGCCTTCGGGCGATAGTCCGTAGAAATGATAGGTGCTGGTCTTGGGATCGAACGCGTATACCGAGAGGAAGCGCAGCGCGGCTCCGCCATCGGTCACATCTTGATCGCATACAACGAAAATGTGGTCGGGCGACCAGGAGCAAGTGGTGACGCTGCTGCCCGTGCGGGCTTGGCTGAATTCGGTGTTGTAGAAATGCGCGTCGCTGGTCCATTTGCCGCCGACCCAACGATTCAGCACGTCGGCAGTGTGGTTGTCAGCAGCGATGGCCGCAAGCGAGCAGCAGAATATCAGGGCAGCGACGGCAGTCTTCATGGCATCTTCTGAACTTCTCCAGCATTGAGCCAAACCGATAGTTGCGACACTGCGCAGCGAGGATACGCCAGTGCTCCCACGGCTGCAAAGCGGAACGGGACGAACTGCGCGAAATCACATCCGTGCCCAGCCACATTTATTACAATGTCGTTATGGACTCATTCATTATTGCTGGCAGGCAATTCCGCTCGCGCCTGATTGTCGGCACGGGCAAGTACAAGTCAGGACAGGAGACGGCCAGCGCCATCGAGGCTTCTGGCGCCGAGATGGTGACGGTTGCGGTACGGCGGGTCAACCTCGATCGCAGTAAGGAGTCGTTACTCGACTTCATCGATCCGCAGAAGTACTTCCTGCTGCCGAACACGGCGGGGTGCTACACCGCCGATGAAGCCATCCGCACGGCGCGCCTGGGACGCGAGGTGGGACTTTCGGAGTGGGTGAAGATCGAGGTCATTGGCGACCAGGCCACGCTGTTTCCCGACGTGCAGGCCACCATTGAAGCCACCCGCGTACTCGTGAAGGAAGGCTTCATCGTGCTGCCCTATACCTCCGACGATATCGTGGTTGCGAAACGCCTGATCGATGCCGGAGCCAGCGCGGTGATGCCGCTGGGAGCGCCGATCGGAAGTGGACTGGGCATCCAGAACCATCCCAGCATGCGTATTCTGCGCGAGATGATTACCGACGTACCACTGATTGTGGACGCCGGCGTGGGCACGGCTTCCGACGCCACGATTGCCATGGAGTTGGGCATGGACGGCGTGCTGATGAATACCGGCATCGCCGGAGCGCAGGACCCAGTGCTGATGGCCGAGGCCATGCAGGGCGCGGTGATCGCGGGACGCCAGGCGTACCTGGCCGGGCGCATGGCGAAGAAGCTCTATGCTACGGCGAGTTCACCGTTGGAAGGCGTGGTGCGGTAGGTTCTGAGTTCCACCCTCTCGCCGAGTGAGGGCGAGAAGGGTGGGGCAACCCACGACCAGGGTTTATCCTCCCAACCATGCGGTTGGCGACGACTGTTTTCTCCATCCTTAGTATTCTGTCGGCGAGTGCGATGGGCCAACCAAGCTCCCAACAAAAAGCTGCTCCGCCGAAACACATCGTCATTGCCGCGAGCACCCTGCTCGACGGCAAGGGTCATGTGCTGCACGACACCCGCATCGTAATCGAGGGCTCGAAAATCGTTGCCATTGATCCGAAGGCAACGCCGGTGGACTATGATCTTCGCGGCCTGACAGTGATGCCCGGCTGGATCGACTCGCACGTGCATATTGCGTGGACCTTCGGCAAGGATGGGAGGAATGGTGGTCCGGGTGGGACGGCGGAAGAGGTCGCTCATCAAGTGGCGTCGAATGCCTGGGTAACGTTGTTGGCGGGCTTCACTACGGTGCAGAGCGTGGGCTCGCCCGCCGACTTGCCCTTGCGCAATGCGATTGCAAAAGGCGACCTTCCAGGCCCGCGCATTCTCACGTCCGGTGAGCCGCTGATGGGGCAGGGCGAGAAGTCGGGCACGCCGGAACAGATTCGCGCCTTCGTGACAAAGCAAAAAGAAGCCGGCGCGGATCTGATTAAGATCTTCGCCAACTATAGTATCCGCAAGCCGGATGTGATGCTGTCGCAAGAGCAGCTCGATGCTGCCTGCGATGAAGCCAGGAAGCAGGGATTGCGGACGCTCGTCCACGCCTACAAGGATGCGGTCCGGGCTGCGACCCTTGCCGGATGCACCCAAATCGAGCATGGCGTGCTCGCGACCGACGATGATCTGAAACTCATGGCTGAAAGGGGCACGTACCTCGACCCGCAGGCTGGCCTGGTGTGGGAGAACTACTTGTTGAACAAGGAGAAGTTTGTGGGCACGCCCGGCTATCCGGATTCACTGGAAGGTTTTGCGACCATGGAAGCGCTGATCCCGATGTATCACGACTTCATGAGGCGGGCATACAAAATCGTTAACCTGAAAATTATCTTCGGCACGGATGCGGTGGCTGGAGCGCATGGGCGCAACGCCGAGGAGTTCATCGATCGTGTGCGCGATGCAGGAATTGACCCCATGACGGCGATGGTCTCGGCCAACTCGCTGGCAGCGGAGGCAATAGGCCTGGCTGACCAGCTCGGTTCAATCGCGCCCGGCATGGCGGCCGACATCATTGCGCTGGATGGTAATCCGCTGAACGACATCACAGCCGTGCGGCGAGTTGTATTCGTGATGAAGGGTGGAGTGATTTACAAGAACACAGGACACGGAGCGCAACCATCTGATGCTCGTATTCATCCGTAATACTTTATCCCACCCTTTCGCAACCGCGGCGCACCAGGCTAACTTGAAAACCTGGGCACCAGCGTCGGGTCGGGCCGCAACGTGGCCGGATCAGGCCGCTGTGGCGGAAGTTTTACATGAGTGCTTCCATTCAGGTCGTAGGCGTACAAAGTAGAGTCCTGGGAAGCCGCAAAGACCACTCCGTTCACCACGGTCGGGGTCGCCGTTACGCTGCCCCCAGTAATAGCAACCCACAGAACTTGAGCTGTCACGATCTGTGCCAACGCGTAGACATTATTGCCAATTCCGACGTACTCTATACCGTTGGCAATACACGGCGGAGACACCATGGACGGGGTGACTGCCCCCACATTCCAGATTAAGGAACCGCTGCGGGCAACCAAGGGCATAAAAATATCCCTGGTCTGACCCGAAGTAGACATCGCCGCCAAATACCGCTGGAGAGGATTCAAACGCAAAGGGGGTCCCAGTGGGGGTGTATTTCCATTGCTGAACACCGGTCGCGGCCACCAACCCATAGGCGCTGCCATCGTCCGAACCAACATAGACCAATCCGCCCGATAGCGCCGGCGAGGAAAAGACCTTTCCTCCAGTAGTGAATTTCCATAACTGGCTGCCGCTGGTACCGTTGTCCTTAACGGCGTAAACGTTATCATCGTAGGAGCCGACATAGACTACGCCATTGAACACCGCCGGTGAGCTGAGAACCATACCGCCGGTCGCAAATTTCCACTTTTGTATCCCGGTCGTGGCATTGACGGCGTAGACGTTATCATCCGCCGATCCGACATACACCGTTCCATTGACGACTGCTGGAGAGGAATTGATTGCCCCGCCGGTCTGGAATTTCCACTTCTGCACTCCCGTCGTAGTGTTGACCGCATAAAGGTAGTTATCCGTCGAACCGACATAGACAACGCCATTTGCCACCGCCGGAGTAGAGTCCACAATGCTATTCCCTGTCTTGAATTTCCATACCAAGGCGCCGCTGGTCGCATTAATGGCATAAAGGTAGTGGTCTGCCGAACCAACGTAGACCACGCCACCGGTTACCGCCGGCGATGACGTTAGTGCGCCCCCGGTTGTGTAACTCCAGTCCAGATCGATGTCCGCGACGTTAGCGGAGTTCAACACGTTTTCGTAGGGATTCCTGCCCCTATGCAACGGGGAGAAGTGGAACTGCGTCCAGTTAGTTCGCACCGTGTATGGAGCTTGAGCAGCCGTCCCCGATGTGCCCTGCGCCACCGCCGTAACCCAATGAGTTCCAGGAACCGCCGAACTCGGCACTTGGATAGAGATCGAGAAGGCCCCGGTGGAATTGGCAACCGCCAGCGCTAGATTGCTCGTGTCGAAGTAGATATTGACTGCCGTGCTGCTGGGAAATCCTGCGCCGGCAACGGTCACCGAGGTCGTAGGTGGACCGGCAATAGGCGTGAGAGTCGCCGTAACCGCAACCGCTGCAAGCGGCGCACTCGCCGATACTGCCACAAACATCGCAGCCACAAATACCGAAATCTTGCGGATCCGTCGTAGCATACTTCGACTGAGCACAACTTTCCTCCGGAGTTACGATTTGACTAGTATTTCTATTTTGGCACTTGAGCGCCCACACTATACACCCAAATACAATTTGCAAAGGAAGGAAATTGTGGACTATCCGCAATCAGGGGGTGGCCCATATGTGGAACGATCAAGTGGCCCATCCGTGGAAGAGAGAGCGCCGCAGATCCTTCGACTCGGAAGCAGATCGCCAGCGCGGCCTCTCTTCGGACGACAAAACAACCAACGTTCAGGCTTGCGGGCGTGTCTCGGTTCCCACGTAGTGCTTGCTCACCATCTCGAAGCAGTTCACCAGCATATTAACCACCTCGCGCCCGATTTCGAGTGAAGCGGTTGCTGCGGGCGAAGGCACGTTGCACACGTGAATCATGCGGCGGCTGTGCTCGAAGCAGAAGTCGTCGAGCAGGTTGCCATTCTTATCCACAGCTTGCGCGCGCACGCCGGAGCCGCCGGGCACAAGGTCGTCTTCTGTGAGATCGGGAACCATCTGCTGCAATGCGCGAGTGAAGGCCGGCTTGATCCAAGCGCGAAGTTGCTCTTCCAATCCTTTGCGCCAGAATTTACGCGCCATCTTCCAAAAGCCTGGCGATTGCAGCATTTCCACCGTCTCGGTGAGATCCACATCACTGGCGAGGTAGCCTTCCCGGCGAAACGCGAGCAGCGCGTTTGGGCCCGCTTCGACGCTGCCGTCCACATGCCGCGTGAAATGAACGCCGAGGAACGGAAAGCGCGGATCGGGAACGGGGTAGATCGGATTCTTCACCAGATAGCGGCGCTCGGACTTCACCTCGTAATACTCCCCACGAAACGGGATGATCTCAAGGTCCGACTCACATCCTGCCATCGAAGTGATGGTGTCGCTGTAAAGCCCGGCGCAGTTGATGGCGTAGCTGGCGCGAAACGCCCCGGCTGTAGTTTCCACAATGTTCGCGTCGCGGTCGTCACGCAGACCGACGACCTTGGCGCGAAAGACGATCTCACCCCCGGCTCGCTCGATCAGCTCGGCATACTTCTTCGCAACATGCTTGTAATCGACGATTCCAGTGGACGGAACATGCAACGCGCAAATGCCGTTAGCATGAGGTTCAAGCTCGCGGAATTCGTCGCGGTCGAGCATGCGCAAGCCTTCCACGCCGTTGGCCAAGCCGCGTTCATGCAATTGATGCAATCGTTGAACCTCCTCCGGCGCGGTTGCCACCACCAGCTTGCCGCATTCTTCGTAGTTGACACCATGTTCCTTACAGAACTGCTTCATCGAGGCGCAACCAGCGACGCAATTGCGCGCCTTCAGCGAACCGGTACGGTAATAAATGCCGGAGTGGATGACGCCACTGTTGTGTCCCGTCTGATGGGCTGCAACGCGGTCTTCTTTCTCGACGACAAGCAGGCGCTTGCCGGGAAAGCGACAAGACAATTCGAGGGCGGTGGCCAGCCCAACAATGCCCGCGCCGATAATGAGCACATGTGCCTGGCGATCAGCCATAAGGGGTATCTAGTGGAACGCATCATTATATGAGGGGCAGGCATGGCGGGATGTGATTGGGAACACATTGCTTGGATTTGGTGAGGAGTAAGCTGAAAACGGAGAACAGTTGCCTGAAGGTGCGGCCGGCTAAAGCGGCTCGGGATTGAATTACGCACGTCGACCGCGGTGGGGCAGATTCGATGAATGCTACGAACGCCTTCGAAAGGGACTTAGCCGGCGTAAACGATGGGGGCGAACCATGCGCGTCTTGATCACTGGAGGGGCGGGCTTTCTGGGATCGCATCTGTGCGATGCGATTTTGGCAGAGGGGCATTCCGTTATCTGCGCCGACAATTTGCTGACCGGGCGCATGGACAACCTGGCGCAACTCGGTCATGAGCCCCGATTCGAGTTCCTGCGGCAGGACGTCTGCCAGCCATTCGATCCCGGCAAATTGGATTACGTGTTTCACTTCGCGTCGCCCGCCAGCCCAGTCGATTACCTGAAACACGGTATCGAAACTCTGCAAGTCGGCTCGGCGGGGACCATCAATTGCCTCGAACTCGCGAGGAAGTACAACGCCAAATTCCTGCTGGCCTCAACTTCCGAGTGCTACGGGGATCCCCTGGAGCATCCCCAGAAAGAGAGCTATTGGGGGCACGTGAATCCCATCGGACCGCGCTCGGTCTACGACGAAGCCAAGCGCTTTGCCGAGGCTGCCACAATGGCCTACCATCGCCACCATCACGTAGACACGCGCATTATGCGAATCTTTAACACTTACGGCCCGAGGTTGCAGCCCAGTGACGGGCGCGTGATCTCGAATTTCATGGTACAGGCTCTGCGCGGGGACGAGATCACGGTGTACGGTGACGGATTGCAGACACGCAGTTTCTGCTACGTGAGTGACGAGATCGAGGGGATTCTCAAGCTCTCAAGAACACAGGAGTCGCTGCCGGTGAACATCGGCAATCCCAATGAATTCACGGTACT
Source organism: uncultured Acidobacteriaceae bacterium (assembly GCA_963834815.1). Lineage (GTDB taxonomy): Bacteria > Acidobacteriota > Terriglobia > Terriglobales > Acidobacteriaceae > DASRAA01. The sequence goes on from CAWIDA010000004.1 coordinate 398,638, forward strand.
GGAGTGCGCCCGACTGGTCTTGCAGGTGACGCAGTCGAAGAGCATCGTGCGGTTCGAGCCGCTGCCGCAGGACGACCCTCGCCAGCGCCGTCCCGACATCGCCAGGGCACGCACCTTGCTGGGCTGGGATCCCAAGATTGACTTGCTGACCGGATTGCAGCTGTCGCTTGAGTATTTCCGGACGGCACTGAAAAATCACGCTGAGTCCAGAGAGAAATAACGGCACCGAAGGACGGCGCGTCCCGTACAATTTGGATGAAACGAGCCTCAGGTTTTGCGATGGAACCTCAAACCGAGTTCGAACAGCTGCGCGCGGACAGTGAATCGTGGTGGTACACTGCGCGGCGCAAACTCCTGCGCGAGGCGGCGCTGCAGGCGATTCGGGACAAACGCGAAGCCCGCGTGCTCGACCTAGGATGTACCGCGCAATTGCAGTTCGACGAACCGGGCCGGTACCGCGTACTGAATCTGCATAGCTCTCTTCAGACCCTGGCATTCCGGCAACTCGAGGGCGACGATACCCTCGTGTGCTCGCGCGCCGACGAGCTATCGCTGGTCTCAAACTCGGTGGATGCTATTGTCGCCGGCGACATACTGCAGTCTGTCAGCGACGATCTGGCTGCCCTGCGCGAGATGCGGCGCGTGCTGAAAGACGGCGGCTTGTTATGCCTGACTGTCCCGGCGTATTCATTTTTGTGGGGCGAGGATGACGAGGCCCGCGGACATCAGCGGCGCTACACGGTCAGCGAACTGCGTCGCAAGCTGAACACATGCGGGTTCCAGATTCATCGTGCCTCATATTTTGTGGCCAGCGCTTTTCTGCCCTTGGTAGTGGGACGCGCCGCGAAAGACATCTTTCATAAGTCGATCACGCAGCATCGGCATTATCCGCACTCTTCGCGCGGGGCGAATGCCGCCATGTCCGCGCTGCTCGATGGCGAACGACACCTGATGCGCTACATCAACCTTCCCTTCGGGACGCGGGTAGTGTGTTGGGCGCTAAAACCCGCGCTCGTCACCGAAACTGTGACTGTCCCGGCCTGGGAGCGGCAGTGGGCGCGAAGTCCGTTGGCGCAGGGCAGCGGGTAAAACGATAGAATCAGAACGTGGCCGTACTGCGAAGCATCTTCCATAACACCGGCACAACCCTGGAGATGATTAAGTGGGAGCACTCGGTGCTGACCCTACCCTTTGGACTGACCGGGGCGGTGCTGGCAGCGCGCGGAATTCCCAATCTCCATACCTCGATCTGGATCATCGTCGCGCTGGTGGCGGCGCGCTCGGCGGCGATGGCCTTCAATCGCCTGGTCGATGCTGGCATTGACGCCGAGAATCCGCGAACGAAGATTCGCGCCCTGCCTGCGGGAAAACTGTCGAAACAGTTTGTGTTGGGATTCGTGATTGTTACCTCGGCAATATTGATCTTCGCGGCGTGGCAACTGAATCCGCTGGCCTTTTATCTGTCGCCGGTAGCGCTGGCCATCGTCTTTTTCTACTCGTATACCAAGCGCTTCACGCGTTGGGCGCACGTGGCGCTGGGGGTGGCGATGGGCATTGCTCCCGCCGCAGCGTGGATCGCGGTGCGTGGCACTTTCGATCCTCGCATCCTGCTGCTGACCGGCGCGGTGATGTTCTGGGGAGCCGGTTTCGACATTCTCTATAGCTGCCAGGACTATGAATTCGACCGTAGCGCCGACACCTATTCGATTCCCAAGGCCTTCGGAATCCGCAATTCGCTGATGATCGCGCGGCTGTTCCACATCATTACGGTGTTGCTGCTGGGCGCAATGGTCGGGGTGTTTGGCCTGGGCAAGATTGCGATCGCGGGGGTGGCGATGGTCGCGCTGTTGCTGATCTACGAGCACTCGCTGGTAAAGCACGACGACCTGAGCCGGGTAAATGCCGCCTTTTTCACCATGAACGGGTTTATCTCCATGGGGCTCCTGATCTTCATCGCGGCGGACCTGCTGTTGGGGCGGCTGTAATTGGCCGCCCCAATGCCAAGCGAGCTACTTGACCGGAAGGTAGCTTAAGTCATCGCGGAATTGGATGACCTGGTTGCTCTCGCTCATGATCGAGTTGTCGAACCGCCCGATGATGGAGTCGGACTCGGCTTGTCCAAATGCGTCCTTGAGCATTTCGCGGAAGGGCTTGGTGTCGGGCTTGTCTTCGAAGTCGGCCCACGATTTGTGGGGCAGTACCAGCACATAGGTCCCGGTATTGCCGCCGCTCGCCAAGGCGTACCAAATGAAATTGACCGGCCACTTGGTCTTCTGCGCCGCCTCAGCGACCCGCGCTATGCCGCTTTGAAAATCTGAGTCTTTGCCGTACTTCACCTGGAAGGTGACGATCTCCGCATACTTGTCGGTCGGACTGGATTGGCCACCGCTGCTGACCTTGGGAAGCAGTGCGTAGTAGCGGGTGATGACGGACTCGACATAGGCGCCGATGACTTTGTTGTACTCGTCAATGTCGGACTGCTCCGGCACCGAAGGCTTGTCGAAGTCGGCCCAATGCTGGTTGAGGCGTCCGATGATGTAGGTCCCGTGGCGTCACCGGTCAGGGTCTCCCACACATAGAGCGCTTGCGAATCATTCTGTTGCTTGTGCCAGGCGGCTTTTTGTTTGCGGCCGTCCTCGTACTGCTTCACCATTCCGTTCTTCGGCTTCTGAAACTCCAACGCTGCGATGATGGAGGGACCCGGTTGCGCGACAACCGCCAGGGTTGCGCATAGCGTGAATATGGAAAGAGACAGCGCAGTTCGTGCTCTCATCGGTTCTCCTTTGTGGGCTGCGGAAACATGAGATGCGAGTCGGCCCTGCCCCCTGGGTACATAGCAGAAGACCGGGCCGGAGAACAGAACTGGCCCAACTATGCCGGAAGGTAGTCCGATGGCGGATGATACAGCATTCCTGCGCAGCGTCAAGTAACTTTGCGAAGTGACCTGGGGCAGGACGTGTTGGATTGGTAACCGTGTTGGCTGGCGACGCTGAGGCAGGAGGCGGCAGTGATTTCGCGGGGCGGGTGCGATATCATTGACGGAATGGCCACCGCAACGCAGCAGACATCCGCCGGCAAGAAGCAGCATCCGTTTCAAACCGATGATCCGCGCCTGAAGCCGATTGTTGACAAAGTGATGGCGCAGGAGCGCTTGTCCGAGGACGACGCGCTGGCGCTTTATCGCTCGGGCGACATCCTCGCCATCGGTTGGCTGGCAAACCACGTACGCGAGCGGATGCACGGCGACACGGCCTACTTTAACGTTAACCGGCACATCAACTACACCAACGTGTGCGTGGCGGCGTGCCGCTTGTGTGCCTTCGGTCGCAAGAAAGAAACACCCGGCGCCTATACCATGGCTCTGGAGGAAGTGTGGAACACGGCAGCCTCCGGCTATACCGAGGCCGTGACCGAGTTCCACATTGTCGGCGGACTGCACGCCGACCTGCCATTTCAGTATTACCCCGACATGATCGCCGGACTGAAGGAGCGCTTCCCGCAAGTGCACCTGAAGGGGTTCACCATGGTGGAGATTTCGTTCTTCGCCAAGATCGGGAAGATGACGCCGCGCCAAGTATTGGTCACACTGAAAGAAGCGGGCCTCGACTCCATGCCGGGCGGCGGCGCAGAGATCTTTTCCGACAGGGTGCGGCATATCATTTGTGATCACAAGATCGATGGCGACGACTGGCTGGCGATTGCGCGCACCGCGCATGAGGTGGGCCTGAAGTCGAATGCGACCATGCTGTATGGCCACATTGAGCACGACGAAGATCGGGTCGATCACCTGCTGAAGCTGCGCGCGCTGCAGGACGACACCCACGGCTTCCAGACATTCATTCCGCTGGCTTTCCATCCGGACAACACGCCGCTGCAGCATCTGCCCAAAACCACAGGGATGCTCGACATGAAGCAGATTGCGGTGTCGCGGCTAGTGCTCGACAATTTCCTGCACATCAAGTCGTATTGGCAGATGGTGTCGCCGAAGATGGCGCAGATCTCACTGCGCTTCGGCGCCGACGATATCGATGGCACCGTGGTGGAGGAGAAGATCTATCACGACGCGGGCGCGACCACACCACAGGGACTGCGACGCCAGGACTTGATCCGGCTCATCACGGAAGCGGGACGCGTGCCGTTCGAGCGCGACACGCTCTACCGTCCGGTCACGCGCACGGAAACCACCGTGACCGTGGCGATTTAGTGTCTACCTCGCTTCCGGCTTGAGCTTCCTGCCACCCGGCATAGGAGGCCAGCCCAGCGAGGCTCCCTGCATCAGCGGAACCGCCTTCTCGTGGCGCTTGCCTTTGTCGTCGATGACGGCAAAGCGTCGCGGATGATCAGCCGGGCCTGCCCATAAGGACACCCCGGCGTAGACACCGTCATTACGCAGGATGTAATAGCTCATGTCCATATACTCGAGCTTCTGAATGTCGCCGTTGTAGTTGCGCACGATGCGTCGCAGGGCGTCGACACCGGCCTCCTCTGGCGACATGCCATGGCGCATATTCTCGACAATGGTGTGCGCCCCGCAGATTTTGATATTCTCCTCGCCATTCCCCGTAGCACCCGCTGCTCCCACGTCCTGATCGCAATAACAGCCTGCCCCGATGATGGGCGAGTCACCCGCACGTCCGGGAATTTTCCACGCCAGACCGCTGGTCGTGGTCGCGCTGGACATCTCACCTTTAGTGTTAACAGACGAGCAATTGATCGTGCCGGTCGGCGGCTTCAGGACGCGCTCGATGGCGGCCATACGAAGTTCGGGCTCGATTCCGATTTTGGCGGCAAGTTTCTCCATCTTCTCGATGAGTTGGTGTTGCAGTTCGGTGATATCGCCGCCGGTGTCGGGAAACTTAAAGTTGGGGCTGGCGAGTCCGGGACCCCACCAGTCGTCGGTCGACATAGTTTCGCGCCAGAGTTGCCAGGTCTTGCGGGAGGCTTCGGTCAACAGGTTTTCCTTGGGGAAGCCCATCAGCAGTCCGAATTTCGATGCACCCTCGCCCACTAGCATTACGTGACCGGTGTGCTCCATGACGGTCTTCGCAAGCAGGGAAACGTTCTTGATGTCGTGCACGCCGGCGACCGACCCAGCCATGCGCGTTGGCCCATGCATGCAACAGGCATCCAGTTCGACCACACACTCCTCGTTGGGAAGGCCGCCAAGTCCGACGGAGTCGTCGTTGGGATCGTCTTCCGGGCCGGTGATCACCTGCATGACAGCGTCGAGGGTGTCTCCACCGCTAGTCAGCACGGCGTAGCCCCGGTCGAGATAGTTGTATCCATTGGCGGCGCTGATAATGACCGGCGCCTTGGGTCTGGGACCGGGTACCGGAGGTTTATAGCCCGGCGCCTGTTGCGCTTGCATATCGAGGACCAGTGAAGCAGAGCCGAGGGCGGTGGTGGCGAGAAAGTCGCGACGGGTAAATTTCATGAGTTCTCCGAGAATGAAGCGAAAGGCAGGATAGCACGTCGGTGGCTCCCACCCTGTCGCCAAGAATGGCGACAAGGGCGGCGGGCACCCCAGCGACAATGCACAAGCGAGAGGCTTGTGCAGGCACGCATCCAATTACCTCGGTGGGAACAGCGGATCGGTGGTCAGCAGGTGCCGGAAGTACTGGTCTTTCCAGCTGGGGTTAATGCGGTCGAGCAGAAGGGCCTCGGCGGCGCCGAAGGAGTAAAACACCTCACGCTTCGACTTGGTGATATCGATGTGTTTCAACTCGTCGATAGTGTGCGATCGCGCAGTGACGGCATACGTGCTAAAGGGCGTGAAGTCAGGCAATGCGGCGTATGCGGGCGAGGGCTGATAGTCGCCGGCTGCCTCCGCAGCTTTGATCTGCGTATAACGGGCGACACCCTCCTGCCAAAGTTGGAAACTGAAGTACTTGTGATCTCCCGGCAAGAGTTGGGCGAAAAACTGCTTGCGGTCCCTCACGTACTGCTTACTGAGTTCTGCGAACTTCTGCTGCTCAACCTCACTTAGCGCCTCCAGCAGAGAGTCGCGCAGATGCTCGAACGCACCTGCGAGTTCGGGGTTGTCGTATGGGTAAGGGTAGTTGAGCATCCACATGCCGGTGGTGTCGCCTTTGCTCAGTCCCAGATCGTCGATCGCCTTCAGGTATTCCGGCTGTGCCCATTGCAGTTGGTGGAAATGTTCGTGCATGACGGTCAAGAGCCAAGGGGTGCTGGTCTGGCTCGCAGTAGCCTTGGGCTCGCCGATCACAACGACCGGGGGTAAGCCAAACGCGGGGAAAGTCGCCTGCATGTCTGTCGGAAACTGGCGCGGTCGCGCGTAACTGTCGTCGCCGGCCTTTTGAAAGTCCTTGGGTGGGTTGGCAAAGTGCGTCAGATATTCCGTGTCAGGGGTGACGAGCAGAAGCGGAGCTGGCGTATTGCTCCAGCCGGGCCAGATCTTGTCCTGAATTTGGGCGGCGAGGCGGTAGAACTCAGCGATGCGAGTGGCGTCATCGGCAGGTAGCGGCTTCGGCGCCTGGGCCAACAGGGTTGTCGAGAGCAGGAGCGCAGTGAACAGAGTTCGCATCGGGGCGATGGACGGAGGAAACCGTACTTAGGTTAGCACCTGCATTGGGGTGAAGCTGGCCGCTACGCAATCCGGACATGAGAAAAGCGCCCCACCCTCTTTCTCCTACGGAAGGCCATAAGGGTGGGACTCTCATCGACTAGATGGGGTTCACACCGCCACTTTGGCGGGCGTGCTCTGGTCGGCGCGGAAGCGCAGCTGCGCAGCGATCCGGCCGATTCGATCAAATTGCTCGTCGTCGCCGATGTAGACAATCTCCAATCCATTGCGGATGGCGTGGCCCACGATGGCGTCCCCCAGGTCGTCGAGCTCAGTGTTGGGCTTGCCGCACATGACGCAGTTGGGGGAGATATGCAGGTCCATGTGGCCGCAGTGGTAGCACTTCACGCCTGGGGCGCAGAAGCTCGATGCAATCAGCAACGTCTGCACTTCTCCGCCTTCGATAGAGCGCAAGACCCGGCGCAAGCCAATGGCACCGCGCCCATGGCGGTGAGCTTCGCCAATCACTTCTGTGATCAACGCCTGCTTTCTCTGCTCGTCGTGCTGCTTCAACTGTTCGAGCGCCAACTGCTTCACTTGTTCCGGCGTGGCGGTTCTGGGGTCAATGCGGAAGCGCCCCACCAGTCGTTGGTGGGAGTAGGTGTGGAGTTGAGGCAGGAACTCGGACCAAACATCATCGTGACAGCCGATGAGCAACTTATCGCAGCCGCCGTGCCGGACGTGATCGTTGACGGCATCGGAGACAACCTTGAAATGCTGCATCACCTCATTCATGACGCGGCGCTCGACGTGTCCGGCGTCGTAGCCGCCCCAACCGTCGCTTCGGCCGCGACGGGTCAGCTCGTTGATGAAGTCGAGCTTCTCGACGATGGTGCCGCCGGCAATCTCGAAGACGCGCGCTTTGGTGCGATCGACGAGCGCGACACAGGCGTGTTGCATGCCGTCGAAGATCGCCGCCAGCGGTTTCAGGTGGAAGCGCTGGTTGAGAATAAGCCTGCTCTTGGGTAGCTTGGCGGGCAGGTCGAACTCGCGCCAATAGCCCTGAGCGACGCAGGCAAAGATAGCCTTTCCTTTGCGTCCGTTAGAGCGCAACGTGTCCGCCATCTCAAGGACGCGCTGTAAATCGGCGCCGGCGGACTTGTGCTTGCTTCCCCGCTTCTCCGCCTCGCGCAGTGCGCTGTTGACCAAGTCCTTTACCAGGATGGTTTCCTCGCGGTGTGACCGGTTGGTCGGCGTCGTGGGCTGATAGTAAAACGTGACTGCGCAACCCTCCGGCGAATGGAAGTTAGCCAGCTCTCGGATGTCATCTCTCGTGATCATTCCGGTTCTCCTGAATCAGGTATTGAATGGATACGCGGAGGGGCCGCCGGAAAGCAGCCCCCTCAGGCACTCGGGGTAAACTCCATGAGCTTGTCCTTGAACAGGTCCTTGATGGGCAAGGCGCGTTGCAGGTGCTGGCGTGATTTGCGAATGGACGCGCGCACCTCCTCCAGCGAGTGATTCGTGATAGCAGCGATTTCTTCCTGGTTAAAGTTCTCGACCGCATACAGAATGAAAATCTCGCGATCGTCAGCTCCCGCATGGCGCAGGGCGAGCTGCACCAGGTCGATCAACTCGCTGCGAGCAGCCAGTTCTTCGGGATTGCCAGCATTGCCGTCCGCAATGATGTCCTCTTCCAGCAGCTTGTCGTCGGGCTGGTGGAACTGCAGGTGGGCCTCGTCGCTGGCCTGTACATTTTGTATGCCGTGGTGGCGCTCGAGCGGGATGTCGCCCTCGTTGCCATCGCTGGCCGAAAGCCGATCGAGGGCCTCACTGGCCAGTCGATAAAGCCAGGCTTCAATCTTGATGCGCTCGGGCTTTTCCAGATCGTCACTGAGGGCCGTGGCGATGGCCTCTGCCACTACGTCCTCGGGAGCGACCTGATCGGGCAATAGATCTCCCTGGCTCTCGCGGTAATTGATCTGGCGCTCCACAAAACCCTCCAGCCGGGCCAGATTAACCCCAATGTACATGGAGACATCGTCAGGAGAAACCGTCACAGGCCGCACCACTGCCAGCGTGTCTTCGAAGGGCACCGTTTCAGCTGGCCGGCGTTGGGTGGTGTCGCGCCGGCGCACCCATTTGTGTTTGCTGCGCAGCAATTGCTTGTGCTGCTTCAACTGCTCGATCAGGGCATCGAAGGCGGCCTTGATTGCCGTCGTTGCGTTGGGACTCTTCTCCTGTGCAGCCATCTGTCCTGAGGGCAAGCGCAGGTTCAGCGATACGACAATTCCCTCGCGCGCGGAACTCTCTTCGACAATACCTTTGACATGTACGAGTTCAGGACGAAACACCTGAAGGTACTTGTTCAGTTTTTCCAGTTGATGTTTGACTTGCTTTTCGAGATCGGCAGATTTGGAAATCTTGTAGCTGAAATGAACGTTCATGCAAGTCTCTCCGGAAGGGAACGCTTTCAACCGCAGCTACGTTGCTCTAGACCCAGTTTACTCCTGTTGGCGAGCCCGCAAGCAGAAAATGAGAATAAGTGACCGGGAGGGAGCGGGCGTAAGAAAAAGGAAACAGGCCCTCCGGCGTGAGGGCCTGTCATAGCGCATGATTTGGATTGCAACTACGGGATGCGTACCTTGGCGTCCGGACTCTTGTTGACGTGGATGCTCTCGATAAAGCGCACCTTGGCGCTATTGCGCTTCATTACCAGGGATGTAGTTCGCACGCCATCACCAAAGAACCGCACTCCCTTAAGCAAGGGACCGTCGGTCACGCCGGTAGCAGCAAAGACAATGTTTTCGCCCGGAGCCAGATCATCGGCGGTGTAAATGCGTTTGGGATCCTTGATACCCATGTCGGGCATGCGCTCAGCCTGCTCCGGTGTGTAACCGGTCAAGCGGCCAACCATGTATCCGTTCAGGCAGCGGAGGGCAGCTGCGGTGATGACGCCTTCGGGCGCTCCACCCGATCCCATCACAGCATGCACCCCCGAGCCCAGCATGGCCGCTGCAACGCCCGGCGACAGGTCACCATCAGAAATCAGACGGATGCGTGCTCCAGCCTTGCGCACGTCGGCGATCAGCTTCTCGTGTCGCGGGCGGTCAAGAATTACGATGACCAGATCTTCGACTCTGCGGCCGAGTACCTTAGCGATGACGGCGAGGTTGTGGCCTACCGGAGCCTCGAGGTCAACCATTCCCCGGCAGGATGGACCCACGACCATCTTCTCCATGTAGCAGTCCGGAGCGTGCAACAGGCCACCGCGCTCCGAGGCCGCCAGAACGGTGATGGCGCCGGGCAATCCGAGGGCACAGAGGTTGGTGCCCTCCAGAGGATCGACTGCGATATCTACTTCCGGATACACGCCACCGTCGTGCTTGCCCACCTTCTCCCCGATATACAACATCGGGGCTTCGTCGCGCTCTCCCTCGCCAATGACAATGGTGCCGTCCATGGGAACGGAATCCATCACGCCACGCATCGACTCGGTGGCTTCCTGGTCAGCACGCTTGCGGTCGCCCTGACCCATGGTCTTGGCGGAGGCAATGGCTGCCTCTTCAACGACGCGCAGGAATTCCAGCGCCAGGTCAGCCTCGAAATTGCTCTTCGGGGAATAGTGGTTGGGCTTCGCCTCAGGTTTTAGTTCGGCTTGGACCTTGGTAGCCATGGGGTCTCCGTGGAAATCGCAGCTGGCGATGGCCGAGAGCTAAAGAATCCATCACACGCGAGAGAACGGCCGCGCTGCGTAGTCTGGTGAAAAAACTAGAGGGTCAATCACGCTCTCGGGTCCAGCTCGCCCAAATAAGCATACACGCCCGGGTCAACCCTCTCACAAATGGATGGGAAGTGGGCGAGCCGAAACGGGAAACGCGTGTTAATACTTCATTAACGTTTCCGTATCGGGCTTACACTATCTTCAGAAAAGTGGTGACTCGCGCTGGCTCAATCGCTTGTCGCCGTTGAGTCCTCCGAGAGTTGACGGGAGGCGCACTATGGAACTCCAGTTGAACGACCAGGAGCGACGGTTACTACTCGATATTTTGGAAGAACGCCACAAGAGCCTGATTCACGAGATCGCCCGCACCGATCACCGCGACTTCAAACACGAACTGCAGGGACGTTGCTTGTTGATCGAGGGCATCCTAAGGAAAGTGCAGGCCCAGGAAAATATTTCAGCGTAACTGCTCAACACGAGTGCCGACGACAGGAAAATCTGGCTATTGCAGCTCTTCCATGCATTCTTCCAGCACTTTGCGCGAAGGGCGCGTCACACTCTCGGCCAGCGACGCCAATGGTTCATCGGTCATGTCCAGCATGTCGATAAAGCTCGGCGTTGTAGTGTTCAGATAGAAGACGCCGGTCAACACTTCGTCGGCTTCGTGCGATTCCATTAACCGTTTCACCGCCCCAATCTTGCTGGTCGGATCGTAGTCTTCCTCCAGTTTGCGGAGGCGAAGCGACGAGCCGTCGTGCATGGTGACATTGATGCTGGAGCCTTCTTCATACTCAACATCGATCTCATCAAATGCCGGCACGAAGTTCAGGTCGTGCAGCGGCTCTTCATGGTCCTTCATGAACTTGTAGGACTTAGTCGAGCCTTCGTGATCGTTGAAGGTCACACAAGGAGAGACGACATCGATCAGGACCGTTCCGCGATGGGCCAGAGCTGCTTTCAACATGGTGTGCAGTTGGCGCTTGTCACCCGAGAACGAGCGGCCCACGAAGGTCGCGCCCAGCGAAATCGCCAGCGCGCAGGTGTCGATCGGAGGTAGTTCATTAATGACGCCGGTCTTCAGCTTTGCGCCCACGTCGGCTGTGGCCGAGAACTGGCCCTTCGTCAAACCGTACACGCCGTTGTCTTCGATGATGTAGATGACGGGCAGATTGCGGCGCATGAGGTGGATAAACTGGCCGATCCCGATCGATGCCGTATCACCGTCGCCGCTCACCCCCAAAGCCACCAGACGGTGGTTGGCGAGCACGGCCCCGGTCGTCACTGACGGCATGCGACCGTGCACCGAATTGAAGCTGTGCGAGCGGCTCATGAAATAGGCCGGGCTCTTCGACGAGCAACCGATGCCAGACATCTTGGCCACCCGCTCCGGCTGGATGCCCATGTCGTAAAATGCGTCGATAATGCGCTCAGAGATGGCGTTGTGTCCGCAGCCGGCGCAGAGCGTGGTTTTACCGCCGCGGTAGTCGAGCACGGTCAGCCCGACTCGATTGGTCTTCGGTTGAGGTTGCGGGGTGGCTGTGGTTGCCATTTACTTGCCCTCCTGCGAAATGATGTCGTCGGTCACCGAACGCGCATCGATCGGCAGACCGTTGTAGTGGCGCACGCTGCGCAGTCGGACAACTTCTTCCGCCGGTACATCCAGTTTTAGCATCTGGAACATCTGGCCATCGCGGTTCTGGTCAACCACGTACACCCGTTTGTGCCTAACGATGAAGTCATGGACTTCCGCAGTGAACGGCACCGCCCTCACCCTCAGGTAGTCGGCATTGAAGCCGTATTCTGCCTGCAATTGATCAAGCGTCTCCACCAAGGCGTGATGTGACGTGCCATAGGCAATGATGCCAACCTCGTTGCCATCATTCCGAACCATCTCCGGCTTCGGAACCGAGTTTCGAGCGTTTTCGAACTTGCGTCGCAAACGGTCGAGATTTCGCGCGTAGTCGTCAGGACGTTCGCTGTACTTCGATTCTTCGTTATGACCGCTGCCGCGCGCGAACCAGGCAGCCTTCGGGTGGTCGGTTCCCGGAAGCGTGCGATAACCAACGCCGTCTCCGTCTACGTCCTTATAACGCGAGAAACCGCCCCGCCGGTCGAGGTCTTCCTTGGTAAGAATCTTGCCTCGATTGATTGGCGTTTCCGGATACTCGAATGGCTCCGACATCCAATTGTTCATGCCGAGGTCCAGGTCAGACATTACGAATACTGGAGTCTGCAATTGATCGGCGAGATTAAAGGCATCGCCTGCCATCGAAAAACATTCAGCTACCGAACACGGAATCAGCATGGGATGAACGGTGTCGCCGTGAGAGAGCGTGGCGACAAAGCCGATATCGCCCTGCGAGGTGCGGGTCGGCAGTCCGGTGGACGGCCCGACGCGCTGTATGTCCCAAATGACGCCGGGTATTTCGACGTAATAGCCCAGCCCCGCAAATTCCGCCATCAGCGAAATTCCGGGACCGGCGGTGGCCGTCATGGCACGTGCTCCTGCCCATCCTGCGCCCAAGACCATACCGATAGCAGCGAGCTCATCTTCGGCTTGGACGATAGCAAAAGTAGCTTTGCCATCAGCACCAATGCGGTAAGTCTTCATGTAATCGATGAGGGTTTCCACGAGCGACGAAGACGGCGTAATGGGATACCAGGTGACCACCGTGACGCCGGCAAACATGCATCCCATGGCAGCGGCCGAGTTGCCATCGACGATGATCATGCCCGCGGTCTTGTCCATGCGCTCGATGGTGAAGGGATCGCTCTTGGTCAGTGACTTTGCGGCATAGTCGTGCCCGGCCTTGGCGGCGTTCCAGTTCAGGTCGGCAGCCTTCACCTTTTTGGCGAACTGTTTGCGAAGGGCTTTCTCTACCTCCGCCATGTCGAGGTTCAACAGTTGCCCCATCACTCCGACGTAGATCATGTTCTTGACCAGCTTGCGCAACTTGGCTTCGGGACAAACCGTTGCCACAATCTTGTCGAAGGGCACGGAATAAAAAACCAGGTCGGAGCGCAGCTCGCTGAGCTTCAGCGGCTCGTCATACAACACCGCCGCGCCAGCGTCCAGCGCCAGCACGTCCTCGCGCGCCGTCTCCGGATTCATCGCTACCACAAAGTCGATTTCCTTCTTGCGCGCAATGTAGCCCTTCTTGCTGGCGCGAATGGTGTACCACGTAGGCAGCCCGGCGATGTTCGAGGGAAACAGGTTCTTGCCCGAGACGGGGACGCCCATCTGGAAAATCGTGCGCAGCAGAATGGTGTTGGCGCTCTGCGATCCGGAGCCGTTTGTGGTTGCTACTTGAATGCTGAAGTCATTAACGATGGGCTTGCGGTCGGCAGCATTCGCCGTGCCGTGTACTGCAATTTCTGTTGTGGCCATCAATACCCCTAGTTCGGTTGCCCCACTCAATCAATAGGTTGGCGGAGGGGTTGTCTCCATTATAGGGCAGGCGTCGGCGTGCGGAAAACAGTCGAAGCGGCGTGCTATGTACGAGGAGGATTCCGAAGGCCGGAATGTAGCGGAATTGCCGGCTACGAATGGATTGGGCACTGCCTCTATACGGTTTCGTAATACTGCGCCATGTTGCGGAACTTTTTGTAGCGGCCGTCGAGCAGTTGCTGAATTGGCATTTTCTCGAGTTCGCCCAGGTTCCTCTCCAGCACTTCCGCCAGCGATGCGGCGGAGGTGTCGTAGTCATGGTGAGCGCCTCCGGGCGGCTCCGGAATTACCTCATCGCAGAATCCCATCTCGAAGTTGTCTTTCGCCGTTATGCGCAGGGCAGCCGCGGCGATGTCTTTCTTGCTGGAGTCGCGCCACATGATCGACGCGCATCCTTCGGGAGAGATCACCGAATAAATGCTGTTTTCCTGCATCAGCACCCGGTCGGCGACGGCGATCGCCAACGCGCCCCCGCTTCCTCCTTCTCCGGTAATGATGGCGATGAACGGCACCCGCAGCCGTGCCATCTCGCGCAGGTTGTGGGCGATGGCCTCCGCCTGCCCACGTTCCTCGGCACCCAGTCCGGGATAGGCGCCGACAATGTCAATCAGCGCGATGACCGGGCGGTTCCATTTCTCGGCGAACTTCATAAAGCGAAGCGCCTTGCGGTAGCCCTCCGGATTGGGCTGGCCGAAGTTGCGATAAACCCGCTGCTTGGTGTCGCGGCCTTTCTGCGTTCCTAGCACTCCGACTTCACGGCCGTGGAAGCGCGCCATGCCGCAGACCATGGCGGCATCGTCGCCAAAGCCCCGATCGCCGTGAATTTCGCTGAAGTCGGGAAAGATGCGTTCGATGTAATCCAGAGGGTAGGGCCGCATCGGGTGGCGTGCTAACTCGGTGCGTTCCCACGGCGTCAACTGGCCCGATATCTGGCGGCGCAGCGACTCGACGCGCTGTTGCAGGCCCTCCAACTGCTTGAGGGCCTCCTGGTTATTTCCGGCAGCGCCTTGCAACTGCTCAATCTGCTGTTCGATCCGTTGCAGTTCCGAATGCGCGTTGGACGCGGCTTCCATAGGCTTATCCGATCTCGCTCTTGGGGGATTAATCGATGATCCTTACGCTGCCTCGTCCGCACAGTTCTTCGACGCGATTGATGAAGGACCGGTCAGGCAACACATTATAGCCGTCCACTTCCATCACCACCGTAAAGTCGCCTTTGCGTTCCAGGTCGAACAACACTTTGGCTTCGCCCCGGCGCTCCGCGCAGAGCGAGTGTAGGGCGTCAACGGTGCTGGAGGAAGCCGTCTCCAGCGGCACTTTGATGCGCAAGCTACGGGGAAGTGTCGGTTGCGCCTGCTCCAAAGGAGTTATGTCGCTGATCATCAGCTTTGCATTGGAGCCTTCTTCCACCCGAACACTTCCCTTTACCAGCACCGGCACATCGAGCTTGAGCCTCTCCGTCAGCCGCTTGAACGAATCGGAAAAGCACAGGATGTCAACCGAGCCGTTCATGTCTTCAAGGCGACCCTGGGCGTAGAGGTCGCCCTTCTTCGACTTCGTTACCCGCACGGCCTTGAGGATGCCGCCCACCAGCACCTCGTCTCTGCCGGTTGAGGATTTCAACTGGCCCAGATCGTCGGTTGTGAGCGCGCTGAAGTCCAGCAGCTTATCGCGGTACTTCTCCAAGGGATGCCCCGTGATGAAGAAGCCCAGAATCTCCTTCTCGGCTGAGAGCCGCTGGTGCTCGTCCCAGTCCGGAATATTGGGCAGCGGCTTTTCCGCCTGAGTATGTTCCTCTGCCTGCGTGAAGACGCCGAACAATCCGTGTTGTCCCATGGCGGCGTCACGTTGCGATTTCTGCGCTTGTTCCATGGCAGCGTCCACCACAGCCATCAATTGCGAGCGCCGTCCCATGGCGTCCATCGCCCCGCTCTTGATCAGCGACTCGATAACCCGCTTGTTGAGCAGGCGCAGATCAACCTTCTCGCAGAACTGGAAGATCGAGGTGAACGCGCCCGACTCTGCCCGTGCAGCAACAATCGAATCGATCGCGTTGTGACCAACATTCTTGACCGCCGAGAGCCCAAATCGAATGGCCTCGCCATGCGGTGTGAAGTTGGCAGCACTCACATTGACGTCCGGCGGTTCCACCGCAATTCCCATCTCGCGGCATTCGTTGATGTACTTCACCACATCGTCAGTGCTGCCCGAAACTGAAGTCAGCAGCGCCGCCATGAACTCGACTGGATAGTGCGTCTTCAGATAGGCCGTCTGGTAGGCGAGCAGAGCATAAGCAGCCGAGTGCGATTTGTTAAAGCCATAACCCGCGAACTGCTCCATCAGGTCGAAAATCTTTTCGATCTTCTTCTCGGGGAATCCGCGATCGAGCGCCCCCTTCACGAAACGCTGGCGCTGTTTGGCCATCTCCTCAGCGTTCTTTTTGCCCATCGCCCGGCGCAACAGATCGGCTTCACCCAGGGAATAGCCAGCCAGACGATTGGCGATCTGCATCACCTGTTCCTGGTACACGATGACGCCCAGGGTCTCCTTGAGCATCGTCTCCAATTCAGGCAGTTCGTATTCGATCTTCTTGCGGCCCCACTTGCGGTCGATGAAGTCGTCGATCATGCCGCCCTGAATGGGTCCAGGACGATAGAGCGCGTTTAACGCTGTGAGGTCCTCCACCGTGGTTGGCTTGTAACGCCGCAGCACATCACGCATTCCATGGGATTCAAACTGAAACACGCCCGAGGTCAAACCGGTGTGAAACACCTTTTCGTAAGTCAAGCTGTCGTCGAGCGCCAGCTTCTGCAGATCCAGGCGCTCGTTGCGGGTCTGTTCTATGAGCCGCAGGGCGTCGTCGATGATGGTGAGCGTCGTCAGCCCCAGGAAGTCCATCTTCAAAAGGCCGAGCTTTTCGACTGCCTTCATGTCGTAGGCGGTCACGATTTCATCGTTCTTGGTGCGATGAAGAGGAACCAGATCGGTAAGCGGTTGCGGCGATATCACGACTCCTGCGGCATGAACCCCGGCGTTGCGAACCAGCCCTTCGAGTCTTTTTGCGGTGTCGATCAGCTCTTTGGTCTGCGGCTCCGTCTCGTAGGCATTGGCCATCGGCGGCGAGTCTTTCAGCGCCTGATCGATAGTGATATTGAGGGTCGGAGGCACCATCTTCACAATGCGTTCCACCTCGGCATACGGAATGTCCATAGCGCGGCCGGAATCCTTGATCGCGGCTTTGCAGGCCATCGTCCCAAAAGTGATGATCTGCGCCACCTGGTCACGCCCATACTTCTGGGTCACATAATTGATGACCTCACCGCGCCGGTTCATGCAGAAGTCGATATCGATGTCGGGCAGGCTGATGCGCTCGGGATTCAGAAAGCGCTCGAACAGCAACTCGCTCTGCAAAGGATCGATGTCGGTGATGCCCAGCGCGTAAGCCACCAGCGCGCCCGCCGCCGAACCACGGCCTGGCCCAACCGGGATGTTGTGCTCTTTTGCATAGCGGATAAAGTCCCACACGATCAGGAAGTATCCAGCAAACTGCATTTGGCGAATTATTCCGATCTCACGTGAGAGCCTCTGCTCATAGTCTTCCAGCGAGTGCTTCAGACGCCCCTGCGCTTGTAGTTCGCGCAGCAGGTTCAGACGTCTGGCGAATCCTTCGCGCGTGACATGCTCGAAGTAGTCGGGGATGGAGAAGCCCGCCGGCACATCAAATTGCGGGAATGGGTCATGCACTTTTTCCAGCTTGGTATTACAACGCTCGGCGATCTCGAGCGTGCGATGCAGGAACTGTTCATAGCCGGAAAATTCCTTCTGCATCTCCGGGTAGCTCTTCACGTAAAACTGGTTGTTGGCGAACTTCAATCGATTCGTGTCGTTGATGGACTTGCCGGTCTGGATGCAGACCATCACGTCCTGCGCGTGGGCGTCGTCTTCGCACAAGTAGTGGCTGTCGTTAGTGGCCACCATCGGAATGCCCAGCTCCTGCTCCAGCTTTAGCAGGTTGCTCTGGATACGCTGCTCTTCCGGCAATCCCTGGTTCTGGATTTCGAGATAGAAATTGCCCTTACCGAAAATGTCGCCATAGGTCGCCGCCGCGTCGCGGGCCTTGTCGTAATGTTCGAACGTCAGTTCTTCGGCTACTTCGCCCTTCAAGCAAGCCGACAAGCCGATCAGTCCCTTCGAGTGCTCGGCCAGAAATTTCTTACTGATTCTGGGCTTGTAGTAGAAGCCGTGCAGCGAGGCCTCGGAGACGATCTTCACCAGGTTGCGGTACCCTTCGTCATTCTCCGCAAGCACGATTAGATGGTTATAGGTGTCGCCTTCGGGAGACGCCCGGTGGTCTTCTTTTTTACAGATATAAAGTTCGCAGCCGAGGATCGGCTTCACTCCGGCCGACTTGGCGGCATTGACGAACTCCACGGCTCCGAAAATGTTGCCATGGTCGGTCATGGCGACGGCGGGCATGTCGAGTTCCTTGACGCGATTGACCAACTTGGTGGTCTCGCAGGCGCCGTCGAGCATGGAGTAATCGGTGTGAAGATGGAGATGGACGAATTGCTGAGACATTAGGTTCGTGGCCTTTGCTGGTACGTGCTCATTGTATTGTCCTGGGCGGTGGAAATCTGGGCGCAAACACAACTGCAAACCCAGGAATGCTCTCCAGCAGCTAGGTCTTGTCTGGCTCCTCCGGCGAAATCAGTCGCCCCCCGGTGATCTCCTGCCCCGGAGGTGTCTGGCGCGGTACATCAGCGCCACGATTCGCTGCCCGGCTCTTCGCTACCGCGCGATAGGCGAAGAATACTGCCAGCAAGGGGGCAGCCACCAGCAGTCCCCAGAATCCGATCATCATCCCAAGCACGATCGGCACGATCAACGAGGCCCAGATGGGCACTCTCGCGGTGCGCCGCATGATGAGCGGCTGCAGAACCAGGCCGTCCAATACCACAATCACGCCGTAAAGCCCGAGCACCCAGAGAAAGCTCTCTAGGCCTCCGCCGACGAGGGCAGATATGGCTGGCCCAATGAACGTCAGCACCGGTCCGAAATGCGGAACGAACTGAAACGCGGCAGCCAGCACAGCCCAGAATGGGGCCCACGGCACATGCAGGTAGCTTAGGCCTACCCACCACAACAATCCGACGCAGATCGAGTCGTAGCACTGCGCGACAAACCAGTTTTTCAGCGCGCCGCCGGTGATGTGGATGTGGCTTGAAAACTGCATAACTCTTTGGATGCAAGGGCGATCGGGAGGTCGCCGTACCCATGCTACACTGGGGCTGAGATCCCCTCCTGGAGTGCACGGCAATGAAATTTGGCGTGATTATCTTCCCCGGGTCCAACTGCGATCACGATGCCTACTGGACCATCTCGGAAGTGTCAAAGCAGCCCGTGACCTTCCTGTGGCACGACTCGCCCGACCTGCAGGGTTGTGACGCCATCATCGTTCCCGGCGGCTTTGCTTACGGCGATTACCTGCGCACCGGAGCCATCGCCAAATTCTCGCCAATGATGGAATCCGTCCGCAAATTCGCCGCAGACGGCGGGCTGGTGCTGGGCATTTGCAACGGCTTTCAGATCCTCTGTGAGTCTGGCCTGCTTCCCGGAGCACTCATGCGCAATGCCGGACTGAAATACATTTGCAAGCCTGTTCACATCCGGGTTGAGAACACGAATACTCCCTACACTCAGAATTTGACCCAAGGCGAGGTCCTGCAAATTCCTATCGGCCACATGGAAGGCAATTACTTCTGCGACGAGCAGACTCTAGCGGAATTGAACGACCAGGACCGCGTCGTCTTCCGCTACGTCACCTCGACCGGAGAAGTAACACCCGACGCCAATCCCAACGGATCAATCGAGAACATCGCCGGCATCTGCAATGCTGGACGCAATGTGCTGGGCATGATGCCGCATCCGGAACGCGCCAGTGAGCCGGAACTGGGCATGACCGACGGCGTCAGGATCTTCGACTCCCTCGTTGCCTCGCTCGTAACGAAATAGCGAATAGGCCAATTCGGCGCGTGCCCGGTCACCTGCCAAAGCAATGGGCGAATTTCGCGATACCCGATGCGATCGCGAAGCCGTCATGGCGGCGTGGATCCTGCTTTAAGGAAATCAAAGGGTGCAGTCAATCTCACGACTTGGGTGCGGCGGTGCCCGAGTCTGTCTGACTACCTGCGTTCGAATCCGTGGATTTTGCACCCGAGGAATTCGAATTGGACCCGGATCCGGCACCAGGCGATTTCCTGGCTACGCTCTTCTTCTTTGTTGTTTTCTTGGGCGGCTCAGGCTGGGCCACCACAACTTCCTGTGGCTTTGCCGCGGCCGCTGCGGCAGCGGCTGCCAATTGCTCCTGCTGTGACTTTATCTGCTCTCCCATTTGGCTAAGTTTCTGTTGAGTGCTCGCGGTTAGCTGCTCTAGCGAGTCTCCCAACTTGCGTCGGACAGAGCCGAGAAGTTGCGACTGCTGCGCCAGGGCCTCGTACTCGCCTTTCGGTCCGAAAGCGCGCGCCGCCTCCGTCAGCGTGCTGACGACGTCCCCCAGGGCGCTCACATTGCGATAGAGCTTGAAACCGGCGTTCACGTCATCAGGTGACGAGCGAACTGCGCGAATCAGTCCCGGAAGTGCCGAGTTCAGGTTACGCTGCACGGAATCAGCGTCGGCTTGTGCCGCGCTCTTTGCGCCGCTGCTTGCCTTCCACTTGTCGATACGCAATCCCCCAAGATCAACGGCGAGTTGCGAGGCAGCGGCCTCCAACCTGTCGAGTTCAGACAGGATCGAGACCTTTGAGTCACTCGCAACAATCGCCGATTTTTCGCCGCTGCCCGCGGGGTTTGCTGGCGGAGGCTCAGTCGTCTGCGCCAGTATCCATACGGGAGCCCACAGCAGCAGCAATGACAAGCCGATTCTCATTTCCATTTTCCGAATAAGAATTGCAGACGAGAGCCGCGGACGAGGTGGGAAAGACGTTCACCACATTTATAACTACTTCGATGCGGTTGGGCAACTCGAAGCCGTATCTGATGTGGGAATCACCTTAGTGACGGCGTGACTGAGATGCCCGACCTGCTACCGACTGGCCTGCCATCGTCTTTGAGGAGAGATGAGCTCGGGCCGTTTGAGCCCGCGGCCCGTGCGCTCGATAACGCCAAAGGATGGGAGGCAACGCACTCCCCCCGAAACCCACCACAGGTTTCAGTACGTTTCTCCCGCCCTTGGCGACCGCACAGAGATCATGGAGTATCCATCGGAAGATGGGGCATCCAATTATCCGCGTCGGCGGCGTAGCGCACCCATGCCTAACAGCGTTCCGGAGCCCAGCAGCAACAGGGCGGTCGGTTCCGGCGTGGGAGTAGCCACGAAGCCTAACGTGTTGTCATTATTGTCCACGTAGAAACCCACGAGCTGTCCTAGATCATTGATGCCGTTAATCAGCGTGGTTCCAATGCCGTTCGGATCATCAACCGTGCTCCAGGTCCCACCCTGGTACGTGAACCCGTGCATGACCATCATCGCGTCAACATAGACACCCACTACTTCGCCGTGGTTGTTCACCCCGAATGCCTGGGTATCCATCGCCCCGGGGAAGTCAAGTGTAGTTTCTGTTGTACCCGCCAACAGAAATCCATGGAACGTGCCGCTCGAATCTTCAAAGAATCCAGCCACCGTGCCGGCATTGTTGATACCTACAGCCTGGTTGTTTCCCGTACCAGCCGGTAGGAACCCATCGATGTAAGTGAAGGTGGTACCGGAAACCGTGAACGACCGCTGCAGCGTGCCGCCGCCAGGATCGGTGGAGGAGTAGCCTACTGCTGTGCCGCCGTTGTTGATGCCAAGGAGCTGATTGAACGCACTACCGGGAGCGTCCACATTCATGAAGCTACCGCCATTGTTGGTGAACCCATGGGTTGTTCCACCTGCGTCAACATAAAATCCATCCGTCCAACCGGTGTTGTTGATTCCAATTACCTGCGTCTGGGCACCAGCCGGGTAGTTCTCGGGGGTATAGTTGTTGGGCAGAACCAGGGTGAACCCATTGTTGGGAACAACTACGCCATCACCAAAATATCCGGCGATGGTACCGGCATTGTTTATGCCCAATAGCTGGGTAAAGGCTGGGTCACCGAGGCTGATAACCGTCTGGAAATTGTAGCTTGGTGGGGCGGCTAAAGCCATGGGTACTGTGGCTACGCAAAGCAGGATAGCCAATGTAGAGCACACAAGCAATCTTTTCATCTTGGTTCCTTTTTACGTCAATAGGCTGAGACGATGAGATGGGTGAGATATCTGTTTGCCGTCTGGAGCGAGCAAAGGGCCCAATTCCTTAACCACTTTACGGTCGCCGAGTAGTGAGATCTACATCCCGGACTTGAGCGAGGCGGCGAGTATAGTCACAACCTATATCTCCCCTCGCTAGCCGAAGTGGCACAACCAAGAGGCTAGGGCCGACGACTAAATACTCTGAAGATCGTCGAACAAGTATCCTCTTGCGCCCCAGAAATGTAATGATGTTATATCCTGGAGTTTAGGGCAGTGCAGTAAATAACTATTGAATGTTACCGTCTCAAGGTAAGAAGTTCATACTGAAACAGTAGCACTGCATCTAGATGCTAATCGGAGATCAAATAGCGATGGCACATTGGTGGCTTACTTAGATTAGGCGCTATACAGTCTTCGGCTGCCGCTCCGCATCTACAACATTAAAATAGCCGGAAAAACATCACAGCCCTCGCCCGTCTATCCGGTCAAAATCCTGCGACAGCCACTGAAACGGCTCGGAGCCGGCGCTGAGGCTGCCAGTGAATGGACTGTCCAGGGAGAAAATAAGATAAAACGCCAGTCCCACAATGAGGGAGAAGCCCAGCAGCAACACCGCCCAAACCACCCACGCATGGGTGACAAATAGTCCATGAAAGGCGAACAGCACGAATGCTCCGGCAATGAGTAGTCCCCACAATGCGCTGGCAGTATTACCTCTGGCGCTACGTAGCCGATTGCGCCGGGCATCGAGCCAGATTCCTGTCAGGTCCAGGGCTTGTGCGTAGAGGGCCAACTCCCGCTCACCCTCTGGTTTGATTGCCAGGACCGACCGCAGCAGCGCCGAAGAAGTCTGCAGGTTGATCTCTTCGACCGGAGCCTTATCAATGGTGGCGCGTGCCAACAAGTCCCACCGCTCCACTACGCTCTGCACGTAAGCCTTGGCCGCCTCGCGCGTCCCTCCAGTCCTTTCCGCGGATATGTAGCGAACCACAAACAGCAGGTCTGAGAGTGCGTTGGCTTCGTTGTTAACCGCCATTCCCGCCGTGCTGAAGCTCTGCCAGACTCCAGTAACGACGAAGGCAATCAATACGGCGTAGATGGTGCCCAAGGTTCCGTACACCGCGCTGGTCAAACCGCTGTCGAGCGCCAATTGCGGAGCATGGAACAATGCGCGCGTGAGCAGCGAGACCGCGAAGGCCGCAACCACAGTCGATCCGATGATGACTACGGGCTGCAACCCGGCCGGAAGCGAGAGGATGTAAGTGCGCATGTCACCTCGTTGGCGGAGCAGGTTTGGTGAGTCCCTGGGCCTCCAACCAGTAGTAGAACTCATCGATCCAGTGGTCGCTGGTAGTCCCCTGTTTCTTCATCCCGAAGCCGTGCCCTCCGCTGCTGTAGATGTGGGTCTCGGGCTTGTGTCCGGCGGCGGTCAGCGCATCGTAAACCTTGGTCACCAGCGGGAGTAGATTATCGTCCTGAGCCCATGCCATAAAAATCGGCGGCAGTTTTGCCGGAATGGCCGGCATCACACCGAACGGGCCGCCATAGATGAGGGCAACGAAGTTCGGACGCGCGGCAGCATCTGCCTGAAGCAGGGCTCCACTGGCGACCATGGCCCCTGCCGAGAAACCCATGAAGCCGATCTTGTCGGGAGCGATACCCCATTCCGCCGCGTGCTGCCGCACGACTTTCATGGCCTGAATCCCATCGGCGATCCCGGATTTGCCGGCCTCGTCCATGTTGAGGTCCGCCGGCATACCTTCCTGCTTCTTTTCCATGATCCGATACTTGAGCACGAACGTGGCAATGCCTCTTTGCTGCAGCCACCGAGCGACATCGTTGCCTTCCAGATCCATGGCCAGCGCGACGAAAGCTCCGCCTGGGGCTATGATGACACCGGTCCCCGTCGCCTTGCTTCGTTCCGGAAGATACGCCGTCAGAGTTGGCGTCACCACATTAAAGATTACGGTTCCGATCGGAGTGTTATCTGCGATCTTTTCTTTGTACGTCCAATGCTCTGAACCAGGAGCTACGCCTGGCCACACGTTAACGGTCTGCGATTGAGCGCATGCAGCCGCCAGGATAAGAAAAAAGATGAAGCTGTACGGAAGTGCGCCCTTCGTATGAAATGTCATGTGTCGTATGTTCTCACCCGATTTGCTCTGACGAGTAGCGCCAATCCATAGCCGCGAAACGAAACCTGGCAGGGTGCCCTGTCCGAGCCATCTTTGTCAACCGTGCGACCGCTGCAAGCGACCGCCGTCCCGAAGCCTCTCGATAAGACGCACAACGTCTGGAACCGAATCTGCACCCAGCTTGCGCATGACACTGCCACGCTGAGCCTTGATGGTCCTTTCCGTGGTTCCCAGTTCCGCCGCGATCTGTTTGTTGAGCAGGCCCTGCGCGAAAAGCAAACAGACCTGCCGCTCTCTGCCACTCAAGTGTTGAAACCGCTCCCAGTCTTTTTGTAGCGCACCATCCGAGGCATGAGCAGCGCGCGATCGGCGCAATGCGTTATCGATCGCGGCGACCAGCACATCGCCGTCAAACGGCTTGGTCAGGAAGTCCACTGCTCCGGCTTTCATGGCTCGGATGGCGGCGGGCAAATTGCCCTGACCGCTGATAAACACAATGCCGAGCCGCGATGGGTAATCCGACACGACTTGCTGCAGCTCCAGCCCGGTCATCCCCGGCATGTTGAGATCTAACAGCAGGCAGGCAGGACCAGCCGGAATGCCCGCGCTTAGAAATTCGGACGCGGAGGGATAGGTCTTCACTGCATATCCATGCGAACGCAGTAGGCGGGCGACGGCGCGAAGCAGGTTCGCATCATCGTCCACCACATGCACAGTCGTTTCTGTGGCCTCAGTTGGCTCCACAGCAATACTCCACAGTCTTGGGTGTTGGAGAAGAGAGACTCGGTTATCGTACTACGAGGCCAGAGGTTGGCTGCGGTCCTCGAGCAGTTTGTGGATTGCCGCCAGCAACTGCGATTCGTCAAATGGCTTAATCACGCACAGAGTGGTGCCCACCGATCGTATCCACTCCGCCGAATCGGTATCCGCGTGGGCTGTAATAAAAAGGCACGGAACCAGAACGCCATCCCGCGATAATCGGTCGCGCAGAGCAAAGCCATTCATGCCGGAAAGCTGCACATCGATCACCAGGCAATCCATATCAGCCAGATCAGGATCTGCCAGTGCACTCTCCGCCGACTCATAGCTCCTGCAGACGTAGTCGTGCGAACGCAGCAGACGCGAAACGCCGCTCCGAACCGACGCATCGTCGTCGATCAACGCGATGCGAGTAGGTCTTGCGGCATTTGGGATTATCTGGCCCAACTTCCGGGACCCCGGGTTTTCAGGTACTAGGTTCACCGTCGTTCGCAGAATATCCACTGACACGAAGTCACGGCAATTGGACTTTGTAACTAAGCTCCAGGTGATCCATTGATGGGGCTCCCTACGACATTAAGTGGTCGGTTTGCGCCGATTCCTATAATCTCTAAGCACCTAAGTCCCCTGAAGACAATGCGCTGCGCGATGAAATCCGCCCTGGTTCTTCTGCTGCTAGCGGCCCTGGGTTCCCTTGTGCCTCGGAGTATCTCAGCTCAGCCGGCTCCTACCAAACGAGTCTTACTCCTGCTGCCTTTTGAGGCATCCCGGGCTGGTAGCGCAGTGTTTTTGCATGGCATAGAAAAAGGCGTTAGAAATTCGTTTCCCAGCAGCGTCGATGTCGTAACCGAGAACATCACTCCCGTTCCTCCGGAACCGGAGCAGTTTTCTGCGAAGATCGCCGACTGGATCGCCTACAAGTACGGCCATCGGAAGTTCGACGCCATCGTGGCAGTGACATTACCGCCGGCCCAGTTGGCAATTGCTTTGCGCGACCAGTATTGGCCGGGAATTCCTCTCCTGCTGGTATTGATCCAGGAAGAGCGTTGGGGCAATCCTGGACCCATACCCGGCTCGACCCGAGTGGTTCTTGAACTCGACAACAAGGAGACAGTTCGTTCAGCCTTGCAAATGCTTCCCGCCACGCGACGAGTCGTCCTCCTCGGAGGAGCTTCTCAGCGAGATAGGAGAACCAACGCCGAGATCGTGAACGCGGTGCGCGAGTTAAAGCCCGAGTTGGAAGTTATCGATATTACCGGCCTCTCCTTGGCGGAAACCAAAGCGCGCATCCATTCCCTTCCCGAGCGAACGATTATCGTCATCGGTTCGTTCCTATATGAGCCTAACGGCGAGAGACTCGATATCCCCCAGTTAGTCGATGAATTTTATCCAGCGGCGAATGCCCCGTTGTTTGCGGACTCAGACATGGCAATGGGCAAAGGTATCGTCGGGGGTGCGGTCCTGAGCGTCCCGGGCGCTGCGGAAGCCGTTGGTGAGCGATTGGCTCAACTGCTCAAGGGCGCCAATCCCGACAACCTGCCCGACAAGGAAGTCAAAACCTCGTTCATCGTGGATTGGCGGCAACTGAACCGTTGGGGCATCGCAGAGCGCACGCTGCCGTCTGCAGCCGCGGTTCTGTTCCGCCAGCCCACAGTATGGGATCAGTATCGCCGCTACATCCTCGGCACCGTTGCTGTCCTCGTTCTCCTGCTGGCTCTTGTCGCGTTCCTCTTGCTCGAGCGCCAGCGCCGTAAGAAAGAAGAGGAGTTGAACTCCGCAATGCTCGAGTCTCTACCCGGACTGGCTTTACTGGTGAATCGCCAGGGAATGATTTTGCGAACTAACCAGATAACCCGTGAATCGGCCGCAGTAGAAGCCGAAGCTGCGACTGCGGTCCGGCCCGGGCACAACTACAGCCAATATCTTTCCCAACTAATCGGTCCAGAAGACGCACTCACCGCCGCTCCCATCGACCAGGTGATTGCAGGATCGCGCGCCAGCGCGAGTGCCGAACTGCACCTTTCGGAGGACCGATGGATTGAAGTCCGTGCCCTGCAACTGCCGAACCAGCAGAGCGGCAGCCTGGTGGTGCAGCTCGACATAACCCAGCGCAAACAGTCGGAGCTGGAGCGTACCCGCTCGCGCACCGAGATCTACCACCTCAATCGCGTCGCCGCCATGGGACAACTGGCTGCTTCACTGGCCCATGAGTTATCGCAGCCGCTGGCCGCTATCATGAGCAACGCCGAAGCAGCGCAGCGCTTTGCCGGCCGCCCCAATCCCGACATGCTGGAGATTCGCGAGGCCCTCGACGACATCACTCGCGATGACAAGCGGGCCCGCGCGGTGATTCAAGGCATGCGCGCCATGCTCAAGAAAGAGAACGTCGTGATTGAGCCCGTGGACCTGAACCAGATCGCCACCAGCGTCGTTCAAATGGTCCGCAATGAAGCCACCCTCCGTGGTATGAGAATCGAACTCGCGCTGTCATCCACCGACGTCGTGGTGAAGGGCGACCAGATAGCCTTGCAACAGGTGGTACTGAACCTCGCCAGCAACGGATTGGATGCCATGATGGACACCACAGCCGAGCGTCGTTTGATCCTGCGAACCACCAGCCAGCCGGACTCGAGCGTGGGAACCATCTGGGTGGAAGACACCGGGCCCGGTGTTCCCATGGACGCCCGGGACAAACTCTTTCAACCCTTCTTCACCACCAAATCGACTGGTCTGGGAATGGGACTCTCGATCTGCCACACGATCGTCGAATCGCTGAACGGGCGTATCAATCTCAAGAACCAGAACGGCAAGGGTGCTGCGTTTTTCGTCGAGCTGCCCCTGGCTTAACTTCAGTCCGCAAGAAATCTCTGCGTCTCTTTCACCCGCCTGTGAAACCACTCCACGCGATTCGACGGCCGGCCAAGCCGCGTAATTGTACTAAGGTCCAATTGCGGCGCCGACGGACGCGGGATACGATTTGCTCACTCATAAAGTCATCCTAGGTTCGGATCACTTCGATCCGGCTTGGAGGAGGGCGTTTTCGGGGGGAAACGCTCTCTTCCCCAGTACCTTCGGCCCCAAGCTCCCGTTCCGATAATTGCAAAGGCACGTTTGCGGTATGGTCAAACCGGCACAATCCGCCGAAACCTGGCAAGTGCTCATCGAACTGCGCTGCCGGCGGGAAATCATCGAACGATGGCTTGCTAGCCAATCACTTTCAGTCGGCCTTCGGCACAGCATCCAGGCGATGCTGCACGAGTGCGAAGACCAACTGCAGTCGCTCACCCGCGCCTTATCCAGATAGGCGAGCCGCTCATCTTTTCACTTCTTATGGAAAAGGGTGGGAAATAACCTGACTCGAAGAAAGCTATATCTGCGCGTCCGGCTGCGTCACCAGCTCCGCGAACTTCGCCAAGTCGATGTTTCCCCCGCTCACAACGCAGACAACCTTTCCCGTGCCGCATTTGCCGCTGAGCCCGGCGGCGACCGCGCACGCGCCCGCGCCTTCGCTGATCACATGATTCCGCTCGGCGACTAGGCGCATAGCCTGTCGTATCTCCTCGAGTGTCGAGACGATGGAGCCGGCCAGCAGATGATGGGCGATCGCCCACATCCGGGGAAACACCGACTTGCCTCCGCATCCGTCCACCCAACTCGACTTCCAATCGGGAAAGTTCTGCGCCGAGCCGGCTGCTAGCGATCGCGCCAAGGGCGCCGCTGTCTCGGGCTCTGCGGCGAAAACCTTCACCTTCCGGCCGCGCTCTTTTATCGCAGCGGCTATGCCGCACGACAAGCCTCCGCCACCAAACGCCGCCACCACGCAGTCCACGTCCGGCAGGTCTTCCAGGATTTCCAGTCCCACGGACGCATTGCCTGCGATGAATTCGTCATCTTCAAAGGGGTGCACGAAAGCCCCGTTCATCGCGGGATGCGTACGTTCTGCCAGTGCTGTCCAGCATTGGTCGAACGTGGCCATGACAATGTCGCCACCCAGACGGCGCACCGCGTCCAGTTTGGCCGCCGGCGCCGTATCCATTACCAGCACTTTGCAGGGCACGCCAGCCTTGCGCGCCGCCAGCGCCACTCCCTGGGCAGCGTTGCCGGCACTTACGGTCCATACGCCGTGCCGCCGCTGCTCTTCCGGCATCAGTCGCACCGCGTTGTACGCTCCCCGAATCTTGAATGACCCGATCGGCTGCAAGCACTCCAGCTTCAGGTAGATCTCAGCGGGGCCGTCATAGTTCAGTTTCACCAGCGGAGTGCGTATCGCCGCTTCATAAACATGCTTGCGCGCATCTTCGATCAGTCCCGCAGGAATATCACGCCGAGGGGTCCGCTCTCTGAGTGAGACATCGCTCGTCATAGAAATCATCTTATCGTCCGCCGAAAATACATCTCCATTGCGACGTGAATCAATCTGGCTGAACGGAACCGCTCGATACCGTTTCGCACAGGTCGAAAAGTATTGGAACCGCACGCCATTCGCCCGCCGAAGGCAAAATAGTGTGACTGCGGTCATTCATATCGGTATATAGTGTGGGGCTGTTTAAGCTTTAACGGCAATTTGGTTCAAACCAAGGATCGATATGAAGCTCGTTGCCAGAAGTTTGCTCTTGCTTGTCGCATTCGGACCGTCCCGGCCAGCGCCCAGAGTTTTCAGCACATCGTTGTGATCTTCCAGGAAAATCGCACTCCCGACAACCTTTTCCAGGGATTATGCGGCCCCCACCGTAATCTTTGCCCTCACCCTTATAACTTGCGCCTCTTTGGATTCGACAAGGCGGGGAACAAAGTGCCCTTAGTTCGGACTTCGCTGGGGGTCAACTATGATCCGGGCCATTCTCACACTGCGTTCCTCAACATGTGCGATCTAGACCCGGCAACGAATAGCTGCCGGATGGACGGTCTCAGGACCACTGGTTGCCCCACCGGAGACTGTTGGTTTGCCTATGTCAATCCTTCCGAAGTCGCGCCCTACACGACCCTCGCCCAGCAATACGGATGGGCAAATTTCATGTTCCAGACCAACCAGGGGCCCAGCACACCTGCCCATCAGATTCTTTTCGGGGGAACCTCTGCACCTACGGCGAACGACGATGCGCTGGCAACGTTTATTTCCGAACAGCCACAGAACGGCCCGCATACCGGATGCCTGGCTCCTCTGGCTGAGTACTATTGGATGATTTCTCCGCAAAGCTGGCCGACGGAATTCAAATTAGTAAACAATCCTGTGGGGACCCTCTGTTTTTCTCATCCGACGATGGCGACACTGCTCGACAGTCACAACCCTCCCCTCAGTTGGAAGTACTACACTCCCGGCGGTGGTTCATCCTGGACCGCTCCGAATTGGATCCGTGAAATATGCTTGCCGGACAGTACATACCAGAACTGCACCGGACCGGAGTGGCAGAATAACGTCGATGTCAACCCGGCGCACGTATTAACCGACATCAGTGCCTGCAAACTCCCCAACATGTCTTGGGTGATTCCGTCCGGACAGAATTCCGACCACGCCGCAAACACGAACTGGACTGGAGGGCCTTCCTGGGTGGCTTCGATCGTCAATGCCATCGGGGAAAGCTCCTGTACGAACCCCGACGGCAGTAGCTATTGGAACAGCACCGCTATCATCATTACGTGGGACGATTGGGGAGGCTGGTATGATCACGAGCCACCCACCCTTTTATCTCTCCCGAACCAGGGCCAGGGTGACTATCAATACGGGTTCCGAGTGCCGCTGATTGTCGTTTCCGCCTACACTCCCGTCGGCTACGTCAACAATGCCCGTCACGACTTCGGCAGCATTCTCCGGTTCGTCGAGCACAATTTCGGGATAGCGGAGGGTGCGCTCAATTTTGCAGATGCACGGGCGACCAACAACCTCGTCGGCTTTTTCAACTGGGGTCTACCGGCGCGGGTATTCCAACACATTCCCGCTCCACTGGGCGCAGACTACTTCCTGAAAGATAAGCGGCCCATGGAACCTCCGGACGATGACTAAAGGTCTGTGTGACTTCGACAAAAAAGATCGAACGCGGGTGTCCCGCCTTGTTTTGACGCAAGGCAAAGCCACCCACCGTCTGATCTTATGTGCCCGTACCCTTTAGACTCGCCGTTTGTGGGCTGCTGGGTGCACTATCGCTGACTTTGAGTGTTCCCGTTCGAGTCCCGGTCGCCGTGGGCGTGAACTTTACGTTGATGGTGCACGTGCTGTTGGCCGCCAGGGTTGACGTGCACGTCTTGGACGAGACTGCAAAATCTCCTGTCGTCGAGATCACGATGCCGGTCAGCGCTATGCTCTTGGCGTTGGTCAAGGTAAACACCTTCGCCGGACTCGTCGTCCCCACCATTCGCGGAGCGTAGCTGACGCTGCTCGGGGTCACCCGCACCGGCAGCAGCGTAAAGTTCGCTGTCACGCTTTGCGGGCCGCTCATGGTGATGGTGGTCGCGGCACTCGTCGGGTTGGCCACGCTTCCCGTCCAGCTCGTGAACATATAGCCCGAGGCTGCAGTCGCAGTCAGGTTCACTATCGAATTGGCATTGAAGTACGTACCCGATGCCGGAGTCACCGTTCCCCCGCCGGCTGGGTTCACCGCCGTCGTCAGTTGGAACTGAGTTGTGAAGTTTGCCGTGTAGGTTGTATTCGTACTGGGCACGGTTATGTTGTGCGTAATTGCGCCGCTATCCGACCAGTTGCTGAAGAGATACCGCGTTCCAGTCGGCCCTGTTTGCGGGCTCGAGGTCCCAATTGGCAGAGTGCTCCCGACGGAGAACTGCCCGCTCAGCGGAGACGGACCGCTGTTGCCACTCAGCGAAACCGTCAGTCCGCTGGGCACTGTATTCAGAGTCACCGTCGAAACCGGGCAGCCGGCAAGATACTGACCGGCGATCAGCGTCACCCATAGGGTCGCGCCTTGGTAGGGAATGTACTGCTGCGTGTACCAGTAGGTGCAGTCATCCACCGGATCGACCGTCAACGAGGAGCGATAATCCCACAGATACGTTGTGGTCTGCGACGCATTTCCGGGATTCAGTAGCGTCTCATTGCCTAATGTGTTGAGCGGATCGGTAGCTGCCCGCGATGCAAAGTACTGGCTGGGATACATCTGCGAGCTGGAGGCGTTGTAGGCCACCGCGACATTGCCTGCCCGGTCGCTGGCGATGCTGGGCAGGAATCGGAAGTTGGTGAGGTCGGGCGCAAACGTGCCACCTTGATAGTTGCTGATAGCGCCGTTGCTGCCGATGCGTAATTCCATGAACGTAATTCCTGTTGCTGCAGGCGGCCCGCCGGGGGGCGTCGCCGCCGCGCCATTGGTCTCGGCAATAAACAGCGATTGATAGCTTCCGTAGTTGCGGTAGGGCATGCGCCCCACCACCCGGCCTCCAACCGAGTCAAGATGTTCGCTCGTTCCCGGCTGGGGAACACACACTCCATCGAATGGATACACATCGTTGCAGGATACATAAGGGTTGGTGTCGCTAAGCAGAATCGGCGCGCTCACAGTTGTGTTCTGGTAGTTGGTCCAATCTACGTGGAACTTCCAGAAATCAAGTGCAAACAGATACTGGTCCTCGGTCGCGAAATATGCGGGGGCGCCGGCGGGAGGCGCAGTCAAGCCGTCGAGGTCAGACACTACGACTCCATAATATTGGGTAGGTAACATCACGCACTGGAAGGCAGCCGGAAGTCCCGCAATCATGGATGTCCGTTGCAGTGCGCAGAACTTTTCGCCCTCGAAGGTCGTGCCGCCGACCATCTCAAGCACCATGTAGTAGCCGTCCGGCCAGACACCTAGTCTCGCATTCCAGTTGATCCAGCCGGGCGTGTAGTGATTACTCGAATCTATGCCGCCGCCCATAACGAAGGCATACCTGTACCACGTGCCGGTTGCGTCGCTGGTGGTGGAAACGGCGACGCACTGCAAATACGGCACCCCGGAAGACATCGCATACTGGCTCACTACCCAGCGGTTGGCCAGCTTGTCGAAGTTCACGGTGGGCTGTCCATCGTTATCGGTCTCACACGCGCCGCCGAAACCGCTCCACAGCGTGTTGCCGGCCGCAGGACCGTACAGAGCAACCCCGCTGACCTTGTCGAAAACGGCAAACGAGTCATCCACCCATTGCAGGTACTGCGTGGTACCGACTGCGCCCGCTGCATCGGACACATTGGAAGGAGGTGTGAAGGAACCCTGCGGCCCGGTGAAGAACAGACCCAGGCCCGCCTCATTCATCACCGGAATAGTAGTAACGCCCGTGCCGCTACTGACCGGTTCCGCTTTCGCGCCTTCCGCTTTGCCCGGCACTCTCGAAGCGCCCACGGGCTGCGGCGGATGAAACTCGATTCGGCCGATCTTTCTCGAAGGAGGTATGGGAATGATAGTTCGCAGCGGCCGCGACGTGTCGTGATGGACGTCGTTACCGGGTGTCACCGGGCCATGCGTCAGGCTGCGGCCCCCAGTGCTTTGGGTTTGGCCGAGGGTGACTACGGATGTAAAGGTTGCCAGCATCCAAACTATGGATGCGATCCAGACCAAGCGACACAGCCTGCCCATACCTTGCTCCTCCAATTGTTCAGTCGGAATTGCCAAAACGGCGTGGCAACGATTGTATACGTAGTTAGCCAGCTGGCGCGTTTGCAACGAGATATTCATCGGGAGCGCCGGTTGCTCTACCCTTGTTGGCCTTCGTTTAGCCAGGCTTTTCCCTGGGAGTAGCTCGGGCTGCCCGGCGGGAAGCTCGGGGCCAACCACTTAAGCACTACCGCACGTGGTGCTTCCGGAACGGAATCATCACCACCGCTTCAAGTTCCACCGGATCGCCGGCCTTGGTGCCGGGGCGGAAGATCCAGCGTGACAGCGCGCGCATCGCGGCTTCATCCAGCCGGGGATCTACGCTGTTCAGTACCTTGATGCCGCTGACCGTTCCGTCGGCGTGAATCACGGCATAAAGCGTAACCGTGCCTTCCACATTGTCGCGTAGTGCGTCGGCAGGGTAGGCGGGATCAACTTTCGACACGGCTACCGGGGCCACGATCACGATCTTGTTGTCCGATTGCTTCAACTCCGCGAAACGCACAATCCAGCTTCCCGTTGCCGAGGTCAAGTTCGGCATGTTCAGCACCAGCGAGTAATATTTCTTGCTGCCGAACACCTGCCGCTCCACCTCGTCTCCTTCGTCTGACATTGTGGGAGGTGGCGGCGGCGCAACCGCAGGACGGCTGGGAATCGAGGGATTCATCGCCGCCGCAATAATCTTCTTTCGCTCCTCCATCTGGGCGTCGCTGGGCGACCTGGTCGGAGTGCCGGTCACTGCCGTAGTAGCTGCTCCCGGCGGCGGAGCGCCCACGCTGATGCCTGGTGGTGCGCTGCCTGTGCCACCGTTTCCCGACCCGTTGCCCTTGCCTCCGCCGGCTCCGCCACTCGTCGCTCCCGGAGTTCCCGTGATGTTCGGCGTTCCCGGCGCGTCAGGCTTGCCGCCCGGCGAGGCGTGAAACTCTCCGCTGCGATTGCCGCTCGGCACCTCGATCGGTCCACGTACGTCGGCCGGATTCAGCCCCAGCGCGATAATCTGCCCCTGTCCCTTCGACGACTGCAGTCCCTGAATGCTGGGTTGCGCGGGAACGTTCTTGCCGTTGCTGTTCTCTACCGCGGCATCGCCCACTCCTCCGGCGCGCTGCGGCTGGACCGGCAGTTTCGGCGCCGCGACCTGTGGGTCCATTTGCGCCATATTCATCTCGCCGCGCTTTAACTTCAACTGGTCGGGCGACAGCGGAGGCTCCACCACCGACGGTTGCGCCAACACCGGCATCGTCAGCTTCGCCTTCACGTTCGACACGTCGGCCGTCGGTTGCACGACCGTGGGCTGCGCCATCTGCACCTGGGTGCGCGATTTCAGCTTCGACACATCAGCGGTCGGTTCCACTACCTGCGGCGCAAACTGCGGCAGCTTGAGTTGCGATAACTGCCGCGACGACGCCGCAATGGGCTGCCCGGGAATCGCCGTCCACGCCACGATGTTAGGCAGCGGGACATCGCGATTCAGTTTGACATTGGGAGGCGTGACGATGGTCTGGTGGTTATTGTCGGGGTTGGCCGGGACCGACAGGATCTCCTGCTTCGCCAGTTTGGGCGCGCCTTTGCGCGGCTTGGCTTCGCCGCGTGGCCCGGTGTTGATGGGCGGCAGGTAATCGCTTAGCGGATAGTGGTCCACCGTTGTGTTTTCGAACGGCGAGTTTAACTGTACCGGGCGATTAAACCACGACGAAGTCGAGGCGAAATAGATCACCATGACCAGCGCAACGTGGTATCCATAGGACTCAAGATAATGCCGCGCCCCCAGTCCGGTGTTGATAAAAGTCTCCGGCGGAACGGCAACCGGTTGCGACGTGGTCTCCAGCGGCGGAGGCTCGCGATGCAAGACAAGATCGGTAAGGTTATTCCAGAAAACACGACGCCACGGCTCGAGTTCGTGGTGCAGGGCAGGCGGTTCGAGCGATGCTGGATCGTGCTGGAATGGCGGCGCGGTTACTTCTGACATCCTCCCCTACCATGCAACGGATACTTGGATTATAGCGAAACCACGTACGGCACATGGTGATTTCGGGGCGGTGTCCAACGCCGGGCCGCCAATCTATCGGATTACTCGCTTCCCTGCTTTCGCATTCCGCTTCCGCGTGCAATGATGAAGATGAATCCACCCGGAGTCACCATGGTCCGCAATCAGCTGGCACCTGCAATGTTCCTCGGATGCCTCTTAGTGCTCGTGCCGGCGTTGCCTCAGCCTGCGCGCGCACAGGCAGCGACGGCGGCTCCAGCCGGCGCGCCCGCCGTTTCCGGCATGTTCACCTTTCTTAAGGAAGGCGAGTTCGTGCAGATCACCGTCGACGACGGCAAGCTCTCGGGATTCGTCTCGCGCTTCGGCGACACCGAAAGCGACAAGGGGCAGTTTATCGATCAATTCTTCGAGAAAGCGTCGCTCGAGGGCGACCACCTCTATTTCAAGACCAAGCCAGTGCATGCCGTCTGGTACGAACTCGACGGCACCCTGACCGCCGTTCCCGGCAAGCAAGCGGGAGAAGAAGGCCAGCGGGTGATTCGCGGAAAGTTGACGCTGCACTCCACTGATGCGAAAGGTGTCGATCGGGTGACTGAAAAGACCGTGGAGCTAAAGTCGTTTCCCGACATGAGTCGCCAGTAGAAATCGGGTACGCCTCGTCACTGACAGCTCAACTTCAATTCACTTGCGTGTCGCTTCCCGTGGTGGATGCCGCCAGCATGCTTTGCAGATAGATCATGTGCCCGTCTTCCATCATTGACAGCTCGGTGTAGAGGCGCCGCAGCGGCCCGTCCTCGGTCTCATCCACCAGCCCGGCGTAGTAGTCATGGGCATTCTTTTCCGCCGACAGCGCGACCTGCAGAGCTCTTTCGCGCGCGCTCTGCGCCGCTTCTGCGGATGCGAAGACGTCGCCATCCTCCAGCCTCGGAACTTCAATCATATCCTGCAAGTCTTCTTCGGTCAGCGCGCACCGGGCATTGCCATAGCGATCCTGGTAGCTCACCTGCAGCACACTGCTGTGTCTCTTCTCTTCTATGGACATGTCCCAAAATACGTTCGCTATCTCCAGCGACTCGGCATCGCCAAATTCGTGGAACATGGCGGCGAAACGCTGATACACCTCCGCGTTACGTTCTTCGATAAAGATGGCGGCGTGCAGTGCTTCTTGCGGGGTTAGCGAAGTAAAGGCCCGTGTCATGTTTGAATTCTCCCAGTCTGTGGACATTCCGGAATTCTACCGAGTAGAAGGAGCCACGGGCCTGCTGTCAGTGCATTAATTGCGGATCGCGTTCCATTTCGGGAAGATCGGGACTCTATTTTCGTCCGATCCATACCCGGCGGCCTACCCTACTTTTTGTTCGCTCTGCTTGGCGCGTTCCGCCTCGATGCGTGCAATCGTGCGCTTGAGCCAGTGCTTGAGGTTCTCCCGCAGCTCTTCTTCGGTCTGCGGCGGGCTCGCAATGGTATCCCCGTGTTTATTCAATGGGATATGGTGGCAGGGCACATCCGTGTCGCGGTACTCCTCAGGCACAAAGTCGTAAAGCAAACATTCATGGCAGGTATGAGGCCGCGTTGGATCCCCATGGTTCGGGCAAGTCAGCGAATCCTGGAAGATAGAAGCCGGCCCCCAAGGCGTGCTATACCAATTTCCATAGCCTCCCTGCTCGATGAAGTTCAGCTCGTAGCGTAAGACTTCTAATACATCGCGCTTATCTTCCGACATTGCCGCCTCCAGGGGACGAATGGGTCCCGCCATTCACTCCCTCACTGGGTAAATTGTGGTCGAATCCTCACGGACGGGCTGTGACGTGCCTCACGTCGCGGTGTGACCCTCATCCTTATCTGGTACAAACTTCACGGCTTCCCGAAAAAATAAGAATCTCGTGATTAAGGTCACATCCCTGCCTCTGACGGTCTGCGATTGTAGTATCCAACATTGCCAAAATGGGAAGAGGCAGCATGGATCAGCACCCTAACTTCGACGAACGGCCCTTCGTGGCCATTTGGGAGACCACGCAGGCTTGCGATCTGGCGTGTGTACACTGTCGCGCCTGTGCCCAGCCCCTGCGCCACTCAAATGAGCTGTCCACCGCTGAGGCCAAGCGGCTCATCAACGAAATTGCTGTCATGGAAGTTCCAGTCTTCGTCCTGACCGGTGGCGATCCCTTGAAGCGTCCCGACATTTTCGAGCTGGTGAAATTCGCCTCCGAGCGCAATGTGCGAATTTCGCTGACCCCCAGCGCCACGCCGTTGCTGACACGTGAGAGTATCGCGCGCCTCAAAGAGTGTGGACTGGCGCGCCTTGCCGTTTCGCTCGACGGCCCCGCCGCCGCGATCCACGACGCTTTCCGGCGTGTGCCCGGCTCGTATCAATGGACCATCGACGCCGTACGCTGGGCGCGCGAAGCCGGCTTGCCGGTGCAAATCAACACCACCGTCACTCGCCACAATCTGGCCATGCTCGACGACGTGATCGCCCTGCTGGAGACGCTCGACATCACGCTTTGGAGTGTCTTCTTCCTGGTGCCTACCGGACGCGGCTCGGAAATCGATCTCATCTCCGCCGAAGAGTTTGAGCGCGTCTTCGACAAGCTCTACCAAACCTCGCAGCGCGTATTGTTCGACATCAAGAGCACCGAAGCGCAGCACTATCGCCGCTATCTGCTGCAACGCAGGACGGAGGCCAAGCGGCGTGGCGAGCAGGCCTCCGCCATCTTCAACCGCCTTCCCCAGTTCTCGCAGATGTCTGTGGGCGCGGAGACTCCTGACGGCATCGGCCGTGCTCCTCGCGGTATCAATGATGGCAAAGGCTTCGTCTTTATCTCACACCTCGGCGAGGTCTATCCCAGCGGCTTCCTGCCTGTGTCGGGAGGAAACGTGAGGCGGCAATCGCTGTCCGACATTTACCGCGAATCGCCACTGTTTCGCTCGCTGCGCGACAGCAAGAACCTGAAGGGCAAGTGCGGCGATTGCGAATATCGCGAAGTTTGCGGCGGCTCGCGCGCGCGCTCGTACGCCATGACCGGCGACATGTTTGCTGAGGAACCCTGCTGCGTTTACCAACCGAAAGCCACGCTTCGAGAGGCAACCAAGAGCTGACCGGACCAGCCGTCCTATACCTTTCAGCGGGCCGCGGTCTCTCTAGCCCGCAGCGGCGTCCACCGGCACTGGGTCTGGCAGCGGCCACACTAGGGACATGCCCCAGGCCACTGCCAAGAACAGATCGTTTTAAACACGAGTCCCGGAGGTGTCTGTGTCATAGCTGGCGCGGCACCGGTGTGACACATGTTCTTAGGTTCAAGTTTTTGATCGTGGCACGTGTCCGCGATCGATGTACTTACCGCTGATGCAGGCGAGCGATGTTGTGGGCGATAGCGGCCATGATCCATTCCGTGTTCACCGCCTGCAATCCACGTCTCCCGAATCGCCGCATTCCCCGTTGTACTTTCAGTATCCCAATCACCGGTTCCACTACCGCTTGCCTGCGTTGATACATTTTCCGGCCCGCTGCGCTGCGCAACTTCTCCCGCATCCGCAGGTGTTCGGGATCGCCAATCGCCCTGCGTCCGATTCCTCCGGCAGGTTTTCCGCTCGTCATCTCATGGCGCAGGTTGTTGTCCGGCACATACAAATCGATGCCGCGCCGACTACACTCCCGCAAAGCCGCTCCACTAAAAAATCCCGCATCCGCCGTCACCTTCTCGGGACGTTGCCGACATCGCTTCTCGACCTCGTCCAGCATCGGCAACAGCGAGGCGTTGTCGGTGGCGTTCTGCGTCACCCGTGCGCCCACAATGAAATGATCGTCGCTGACCGCAACATCAGCCGTGTACCCCAGCACCCAGCCGTCGCGGGTGCGCAGAAAACCACTGTCCGGATCGGTCTTCGACACCTGCCGCGCTCTCGCCTTGGGCAACTTCTTCAACCCCTGGTGGGTTTCCGCCAACTGTTGTTCCAGCACCTCCGGCTGCGCCACCGCCAACTCCGTTCCCGCACCTTCGTCCGGATCCGGTACCAGTGCCCGCTGCTGAAACCGTCGCACCTGCCGCCGATCCCGCGCCCGCTGCTCCCGCGCCTCCTGCTCCTCATCTACCACTCGCCGTCGCGCCGCGTTGGCCTGCACCCGCGTCGAGTCGATCGCCACATGTCCCAACCGTGCCACTCCCGCCCGCCGTGCCATCTCAATCGTCTGCGTAAACAAGTCGTTGATCGCCCGTCCGTGCCGCCGCAGAAACTCGCTCAACCCCGGGGACGGCACATGGACCGAGGACTTCAGTCCGACCGTTCCAGACTTGACACAAGCCGATGTGCCGCACATCAGCGCCTCGGGCGCGTGACAGGAAAGCCCAGCGCTTCAGCGCTGGGAACGGATCGTTTTAAACACGAGTCCCCCGGGGGACGGCACATGGACCGAGGACTTCAGTCCGAGCCCGCCCGCCTACGCACACGCCCATGTGCCGCTCATCACCGAATCCCTGTTTCGAAATCCTTAATCTGTCATCATGCCTCACGCCATGACCTCCAACCTGGTGCATTGCATCTTCAGCACCAAAGATCGCAAAGACACCATTCCCGATCCTGTGGCGCTCGGGCGATACCTCGGCGGAGTGGCACGGGAGAAGAAGATTCCGCTCATCCTCGCCGGAGGTACGCGGAATCATGTGCACCTGTTACTCGCATTGCCGGCGTCCCTGACATTGGCCAAAAGCCATCCAGGATTTAAAGGGCAATAGTTCGCGCTGGCTGGGGCACGGTTTTGCCTGGCAGGAGGGTTATGCCGCGTTCAGTGTGAGTCCGCCAAATAAGCGGGCCGTAATGGCATACATCGGCGGGCAGGAGCGGCATCACGCCAAGTGCACCTTTGAGAGCGAGCTGACTTCGATGTTGCGGAAATCGGAAATCGAGTATGACGAGCGCTATGTCTTTGGCTAGCTGTGCCATGCCCGAGGCACTCGGCTTCGATGCCAAGCCTTCCCAGCGATGAATCGCTGGGCTTTCTTCTGACGTCCCGTGGGGCGGGACTTCAAACCTCGCTCACCGACAGGTCCGCCGCTGCCGCTCACCTTGGTTTGGGTTTTCTCAGTGCGCTCTGTGTTCTCCGTGGTTAAGATTTTGGTTACGGAGGCGCGCCACTATTTCTTCCGCCCGAAACCCTTGGGTGCCGGAATCTCTTTCTTCACGTGATCCACCACCCACACTTTCCACTCCTTTTCTTTCATCTCCCCGGCGGCGGCCGCTTGTATCATGGCCGTCTCTTCCACCTCGCCGCACTTCCATGGCAGGCCGTACATGTCGAGCACCACCACCATCGCCGCCAGCGCCACCCGTTCGTTGCCCTCGGCAAACGGACGGTTCTTCAGCAACGCCCAGGCGTACCCCGCGGCCAGCCGCGCCCACACATCGCGTTTGCCGTCGTCGGCAAACTTCACTGCCCGCAATAGCGACACATCCAGTTTGCCCTCGTCCACCTCGCGCGAGTGGCCACCGTAGCGCGTGAGCAGTTCCTTGTGGATCGCGATCACTCCCCGCATCGACAACCAGCGCCGTGGTTTCACCGACGTCATTTCCCCAGCTCCCGATAACTGTTGCGGTGCTTCCCTTCCGTCCGGCGGAACGCCTCCACCTGGCGGGCAAATTCCGGATCGAACGCCGACAGCTCCAGCCCCCACTCGTGCTCGGTCAGCTCCAACTCGACCCCCACCGACAGCCGCAAGTTGTCGATGACCTTTTTCGGCAGCAGCACTCCGTAGCCGCTCCCGATCTGGCGCAATTTAGTCTTCATTTTTCCCCCAGACTGACGCGATTTGGCCCTCAAAATGGCATTATAACGAACGTTATAATAGTGATTAGTGGATGGTGGATAGTGGATAGAAAAAAGCCGGAGTTGCCCGTCCAATTCTGAACCGATCCGACGGAGTTAATCCGAGCCAAGCCGAGGTCGGCGGCTCCTGCCTCTCCACTAGCCACTAGCCACTATTCAGTCCAGAATGCTGCACCCCACCCGCCGATTCCCTCATCTAATACCTTGACAGTAACTCACTCAGGTTCTATAGTGAGCCTGTTATAAGGCACTCGCTGCCACGTGAAGCGACTTAAAATCAGCAACTTACGCAATCGTTTAATCTAGGAGGCGGGTAACAATGGGAAAGATTATCGGAATTGACTTGGGTACCACGAACTCCGTGGTCGCCGTCATGGAAGGCGGCGAGCCCAAAGTCATCCCCAACGAAGAAGGCGGCCGAACGACCCCCTCGGTCGTCGGATTCACCAAAAACGGCGAGCGCCTGGTCGGCCAGGTCGCCAAGCGCCAGGCCATCACGAACCCCGAGAACACCATTTTCTCCATAAAAAGATTCATGGGGCGTCGCTACGACGAAGTCAGCGAAGAGATGAAGATGGTGCCGTACAAGGTGGTGCAGTCGGGCGATCATGTGGCGGTGGTGGCACAGGGACATGACTACACTCCGCCGCAGATTTCGGCACTGATTCTGCAGAAGCTGAAGAAGGCCGCGGAAGACTATCTCGGCGAGAAGGTTACGGAAGCCGTGATCACGGTTCCGGCGTACTTCAACGACGCGCAGCGGCAGGCAACCAAAGATGCGGGCAGATTGCCGGACTCGACGTAAAGCGCATCATCAATGAGCCGACAGCGGCGGCGCTGGCCTATGGGCTCGACAAGAAGAAGGACGAAACCATTGCCGTGTATGACTTCGGCGGCGGCACCTTCGACATTTCGATTCTCGAAGTGGGCGAAGGTGTGATCGAAGTGAAGTCGACCAATGGTGATACGCACCTAGGCGGCGACAACATCGATCAGCGCATTGTCGAGTGGCTGATTGCGGAGTTTCAGAAGGACGAAGGCCTCGACCTGCGGGCGAAGGGCAACGAGATGGCGCTGCAACGTCTGCGTGACGCGGCGGAACGCGCCAAGATCGAGCTTTCGACTACCATGCAGACCGAGATCAACCTGCCGTTCATCACGGCGGATGCCTCGGGACCAAAGCACCTCGTGAAGACGCTGACGCGCTCGAAACTGGAAGAGATGGTGCGCGACTTGATTGATCGCTCCATCGGGCCGTGCGAACGGGCAATGAAGGATGCGGGCGTCACGCCGACGCAGATCAACGAAGTGGTTTTGGTCGGCGGACAGACGCGCATGCCGGCGATCCAGGCGCTGGTGCAGAAGCTGTTTGGCAGAGAGCCACATAAGGGCGTGAATCCGGATGAAGTGGTCGCGATCGGCGCGGCGATTCAGGGAGGCGTGCTGGGCGGCGAGGTGAAAGACCTGCTGCTGCTGGATGTGACTCCGCTGACGCTGTCGATTGAGACGCTGGGTGGGGTGGCGACTCCGATGATTCAGCGCAACACCACGATTCCGACGAAGAAGACGGAGACATTTTCGACGGCGGCCGACAATCAGGATTCGGTGGAAGTCCATGTGCTGCAGGGCGAGCGTCCGATGGCGCGCGATAACCGCACCCTGGGCAAGTTCCACCTGACGGGTTTGCCGATGGCGCCACGCGGCGTGCCGAAGATCGAAGTGACGTTCGACATCGACGCGAACGGCATCCTCAACGTGACCGCGAAAGACATGGCCACGGGCAAGGACCAGAAGATCACGATTACATCGTCTTCGGGGCTGAGCAAAGAGGAGGTCGAGCGCATGGCCAAGGAAGCGGAAGCGCACTCGGCCGAAGACAAGGCGCGGCGGCAGGAGATAGAGTCGCGGAACCAGCTCGACGGCATGGTGTACCAGATCGAAAAAATGCTGCGCGAACATGGCGACAAGATCAGCGGCCAGGAGCGCAGCGATGTGGAGAATGCAGTGGCCGACGCGAAGAAGGCGCTGGAAGGATCTGACGCGAAGGCGATGGATTCGGCCCGCGAGAAGCTAACGCAGGCGTCGCACAAACTGGCGGAGGAGATGTACAAGGCGCAGTCGGCGCCGGCTGGTGCGGCTCCGGGCGGTCCGCCTCCGGGAGGAGATGGGCCGGCTACGGAGCAGCAAAAGAAGGATGAGGGTGTCATCGACGCCGAGTACGTGGACGTGGATGAGAAGAAGTGACGCCCGCTGGGCGTCTGAGCCCAGCGGGCGTCATCCTGAGCGAGGACGCGCCAATCAGCGCGCGCCCGAGTCGAAGGATCGGTAGTCAGGTAGCTGGTAACTGGTGATTGGGAGGGGGCGCGGATGCGCCCCTTGTCCGCATGGGGAATTTTGCTTCCCACCCTGTCGCCAAAAGCAGGCGACAGGATGGGGCACCCAGATTGCTTTCGGAAGTTTGGGTTAGAGGGTGAGGAACGCAAATGCATTTCGAGTTGAATGGACAATCGTACGTTTTGAATTTCAATCCGCAGGACGAGCGGTGGTACTTGCTGACCGCCGGACTGGGCGGGATGGCGAAGGCGATCCCAGTGTTCGAGGATGAGGAAGGGTTCGTGCCGAATATTGTGGCGCCGGCGGAGTCGGCGAATGATTAATTAATTCGTGTTAGCTAACTGGTTAAAGCCCTCAAGAGGCATGCGAGCTTCAGCGACCATATCGACTGTCGTATTGGCAGTCGCAGGAGTTTGCTTGGCAGGCAATACCAAGAAGGATAAGCTCCTTCAATTTTTCACACTGAGCTGCGTCAACAATGCCTTCTGGGCAGCCTTGCTCCTAAATCGCCCATTACTGGATTCGCTGGTGAGCACAGTTCCCAAGGCAGCGGGTTTGTTTTTGCTGGTGGCTTTGTGCGGCAAGTGTATTGCCGTAATCCGCTGATGTCCAACAATGGGATGTCATGGCAAGTTGGCGCCGAAGGCTGGCTTACGCGTGGTGAACCGACGCTGAGCGCATGGGACTGGCATCTTACGACACAACTTGGCGGTAGGATTGAAGTTACACTAAACCGGTGAATGTTCGCACCGATTCCGTGGGACATTTTCAGCTTGATCAGGTCGGCCCAGTTCTGTTTTTCCGTGCCGACGGGTTCAGACCGATTACTCGAGTTCTCGATGCGAACGGCATCCTATCAGTGACTCTAGAGGACGGCACTGTGTCGAATTGGCACGTACCTTTTTGCTCGGAGATGCAAAAGGGGTACAAAGGGATCGGATTTGTTCTCAGAGTACCGGTCCCCAAGACTGCAAAGATAAAGTACAGCGTGGGGGACGATACATGGGAACACTCCGTATACGTCAAAGGCGATAGTGCTCACGCCATGAACATTTGGGAGGGTCCTGGGCTCAATGGCCGTGATCCCCCACTTTTTTCCGCTTTCACAAGTGAGGACTGGATTCTCGGGGCTGCAGATTTTTCAGAAAGAGCCTGGGTGGCTGAAGGACGCGTGATCGGCGTCGAGGCCGTCGGACGCGGCACTGACGGTGGTCGATGGCGCGTGATCCAGGTCCCGTCGGCGATGCTCTACTATCAAGGGGCTTCCGAAAGCACAGCAATTGCATTTGACAAAATGCTGAGTTCAGCTTGCTGGAAACAATAAAGAATGGCCACGACCGATAAAAAAGATTATTACGGCGCGCTTGGGGTGAAGAAGACCGCTTCAG
The DNA here is from genome assembly GCA_963834815.1 of uncultured Acidobacteriaceae bacterium. GTDB lineage: Bacteria > Acidobacteriota > Terriglobia > Terriglobales > Acidobacteriaceae > DASRAA01. Next base: position 443,599 of record CAWIDA010000004.1, read on the forward strand.
CGGAGGAGATCCGCAAAGCCTTCCGCAAGCTGGCGCGCAAGTATCACCCTGACGTGAATCCGGATAAGTCCGCAGAGGAGAAGTTCAAGGCGATCTCCGAGGCCAACGATGTTCTCAGCGATCCCAAGAAGCGCAAGATCTACGACCAGCTTGGGTTCTACTCGGACAACATCGACCCGGCGGCGGCCGAGGCTTATGCGCGCGGCGGAGGCTTCGGCGCGGGCGGATTCGGCGCCAGCAACGGCGCAGCGGCGGGCGGTGGCGGCGAGCAGTATCAGGAAGTTCCTTTCGACTTCAGCGGCTTCGACTTCAGCGACATCGCCGAGGGGGCACGCCGCAGCGGCGGAGGCGGAGGAGGATTCCGCGACATTTTCTCGGGCATCTTCGGAGGCGGAGGACGACAGGAAGCCGCGCCGCGTCCGACACCGGGCAGCGATCTGGAATACCAGGTCAATGTGGGCTTCTGGCAGGCCATCAAGGGCGCGGAGTTGCAGCTCAGCGTGCCGCATCTGGAGAGCTGCGCCAACTGCCACGGCCGCGGCTACCTGGAAAGTCCCGGAGTGTGTCCGGAGTGCAAAGGCAAGGGCCAGATCACGCAGAAGAGCGGGAGCATGAAGTTCAACATGCCGTGCCCGCGTTGCGGTGGCACAGGTAAGAACCGCACAGTCTGTGACGTGTGCCACGGCGAAGGCCGCGTGGAACGCAGCGAGTCGCTCAAGGTACGCATAAAGCCGGGCACGCGCGACGGTCAACGCATACGACTGGCCGGGCGCGGCAATGCCGGGACCATGGGCGCGCCAGCCGGCGACTTGTACATCATTGTGCGGGCGGGCGAGCATCCCGTCTTCCGCCGCGACGGCGACGACATTTACCTCACCATTCCGGTAACGGTGAGCGAAGCCGCGCTGGGCAGCAAAGTGGAGGTGCCCACCATCGACGGCCGCGCGCAATTGAAAATTCCGCAGGGCACGCAGTCCGGACAGAAATTGCGTTTGCGTGAGAAGGGCGTGCCTTCCGCGGTAAAGGAAGGCGTCCGCGGCGACGAGATCGTTGAGATCAAAGTCGTGGTGCCGGCCGTGCGCGACGAGAAATCGAAGGAGATTTTACGCGAGTTGGCTAGGCTGAATCCTGAAGATCCACGGGAAGAGGTGTGGGAGAAAGTTAGTAATTAGCAATGAGTGAGTAATTAGTAATTAGTAGTGGTAATTGGTAGTCACTAATGAGTGATTCGGTGGCTAGCGATGATAGATTTCGACTAACTACTAATCACCAGTTACTAATTACGTACAAACTGCCATCGTCGATGCATGATGACGACGAAGACACAATCCGCGGCGAGCGATTTGGTGCTGGAGACCAAGCGCCTACGGTTGCGCCGCTTCCGCGCTGGCGACGTGGACGCAATCTTCGCCATCATCGGCGACGATGTGGTCATGCAGTATTACCCCCGGACTTTTAACCGCCGCGACGCAGTTGAATGGATCGAACGCAATCTGCGACGTTACGCCGAACATGGCTATGGGCTCTTCGCCGTAACGCTGAAGGACAGTGGAGACATGATCGGCGATTGCGGCATCGTGAAGCAGCACGTCGAGGGCGAGGCGGCGCTTGAAGTGGGCTATCATTTCCGCCGCGATCAGTGGGGACGCGGCTATGCCACGGAAGCCGCGCACGCCTGCATGGGCCTGGCGTTTCATGCCTTTGCTGCCGATAAGGTGATCTCGCTGATCCGTCCGGAGAACGTACCCTCCCGACGTGTAGCAGAGCGCAATGGAATGAAGATCGAGCGGCAGATCATGCACTACCGATTGCTGCATCTGGTGTATGCGATGAGGCGGGAAGACTATGGGCAAGCGTAAAAAACAGGGTGCCTACATGATCAGTTCGGTGGCGGAGATGTATGGCATCCATCCCCAGACTCTGCGCCTGTACGAGCGCGAGGGGCTGTTGAAGCCTTCTCGCACCGAAGGCAACACGCGCCTTTACACCGACGAAGATCTGGAGCGGCTGGAACTCATCCTGTCGCTGGCGCGTGACCTTGGCGTGAACATTTCGGGCATTGCCATCATTCTGCAAATGCGCGAGCGCATGGAGGAAATGCAACGGCAAATGTCGGAGTTCGTCTCCTACGTGCGCACTGAAGTCATGAATCGCGCGAACGCCGCCGATGCCACACGCGGCGCGATCGTGCCCGTGGGACATTCCATCCTGCTGAAGACCGAAAAGAAGCGGTGAAGCATCTCCAAGACTAGCAAGCCAAAGACGAGCGCGAAGCCTTCGATCTCCTTCGACTCGCCCTTTAGGCTTGCTCAGGGTTTCGCCTGCCGGCTTCCGCTGCGCTAACGCCACCAAAACGGTCCAACTGCGACAAGCTCCGGGCGCGCTCTGGAGCGCCAACTTGCGCTCGAGTCCGACGTGCCAGCCATGCATCTACGTAATCATGGCAAATTCAACGGAATTCAGACTGACCGACACCATCGCACTTCTTTCCCGTACTCCGGCGACCCTGGATGCCTGGTTGCGTGGGCAGCCCAGCCTCTGGGTGAGCTCCGGCGAGGGCAAAGACACCTGGAGCGCGTTCGACATCGTGGGCCATCTCATCGCCGGGGAACGCACCGACTGGATGCCGCGGGTGCGAATGATACTGGAAAACGGCGAAGCGCAGGCCTTTCAACCCTTCGACCGTTTTGCACAGTCGAGTGAGAGCCAAGGCAAATCGCTGGACCAGCTTCTGGACACTTTTGCCCAACTGCGACGCGAGAACGTCGCTGCCTTGCTAGCACTGAACTTACAGCCCGACGACTTGACACGGCGAGGAATGCATCCTGCGTTGGGTGTGGTGACACTGTCGCAGCTGCTCGCGACATGGGCCACTCACGACCTCACTCACCTGCACCAACTGAGCCGCGTGATGGCGCACCAGTATCGTGACGCAGTTGGCCCGTGGAGCGCCTATCTGGGCGTGCTGAAGTGCGCCGGTCATAGTGCTGGGTAGGCAGACAGATCAGGAAGTTCTGCGGCGAATCTGTCGCGGAGCTGCAACTGCCCAATCGCACACCCACACGACCGGCACCCAACTTCGTATAGGCTGTTCTCTTCCCTGCGTTGATATGTAACAATCCCCCGATGGCAAATTCAAGACGCTCGACATTGATCGAAGAGGAGAGTCCTGATGTCTAGCAAAGCAGCTACGAGCCGCTTGACCGTGGTCGTAGACCTAACACGAAAGTCGCCCGTGGTGCGTTGCAGCGGCAAGCTGGTTGCCGGCGAGACGGGCGATTTCTACGTTCAAGGTTAAGGCACTGGTACCGGAACACAAGCGCATCGTGCTGGACTTTACCGACCTCACTCATATGGACAGCTCAGGCATTGGCACGCTGGTGCGCCTGTACGTTCATGCCAAGTCGGGCGACAGCGTTCTGGAACTGGTGAATGTCGGCCCATCGGTTCGACAGCTACTGGGCATTACTCATCTTTTGTCGGTCTTCCAGCTGATCGCCGAACATAACATCAGGATGGGGTGAAGGGACTCTAGTCGTCGCTGCCTCCGTCTGAGGCGACGAAATCCGATTTCAGCAGTAGGGGTTTCCATGCCCAGAATCAACGGCATGCAATCTCGTCTAACGTAGCGCGCTACTGGGCGCGCTCCCATACCAGGGTGCGCTTCTCCATCGCCGGGTTGGACATCTTGACGACAATCGTCAGGCGATTGCCTTCGAGTTTGAAGGGCCGCGGCTGGGTTGAGCCGACATACGCCGGCAACCATGCCACCTCGGGATAATGTGTGACCGTGGAGTGCTCGCTGTCGAGCTTGTAGCTGCCGCAATAGGCAATGAAGGTGTCGAACGACGCGATCTTCTCTGCGTCGGTGGCCTTGTAGGGATCTTTCCATGCTGGTCGATCGGGATTCATGAGCGCGGCACACATGTGCCCGTCGGGCTCGTACATGAGGAAGCCACGCGGATGCGGGCCGAGCTCAAGTTGCGGAGCGACCGTCCCGTCTTTCATGGTGTCCTCGACGGAGACTAGTCGCCAGGTACCGAGGAGTGGGGAGGGCGCATGGGCGCCGGTCTGCGCCAGCGAGCATGTTGCTATCAGCAGGGTTGATAGTAGAAGCTTCATCGCGATACTCCTCACTTGATGTCGTATACAAACATCGACCGGTCGATCATCTCTTTCGGCGGATGAGCCAGCAACCAGCGATAGCTGTTGGGATCGTCCAGCACTTGTCCTGACAGGCAACTCGCGCCCGCCACCACCGTTCCGGCGACGTGCTCCTCCGGCGCCAGCGGGACCGCTTTCACGCCGTACAGCGCGGGATTGACCGAGCCGAAATATGCCAGCCGCAAGGTCTGGTCCGGATGTTTCTGTTCGTATTCGCGCAGCGCTATAAGTCCCTGTCCCCAGTCAAGGTTGCTGTCAGTCAGGTAGCGCCAACTGGTCGTAGGCTTCATCAGCACGTTAAAGTACGTCAGGTAATCGGGCGCGCAGCGCAGCGCATCGGCAGCGTTCAGGCCGAGCACCAGCACAAGACCGATGATGTTCAAGTTCACCGCGCGATAGCCCGACTTGAGGCGGATGTCCACTCCCACGCCAGCCTTGGCCGCTTTCACGTGCTCCCAGATCGACCCCGCGATCAGTAGCGCAAAGGGATAAAGCGGCAGAATGTGGCGCTCGCCGATGTCGAATTTCGACTGGATGGCAAACAACAGGTAAACCAATCCAAAGGAACACATCACGAGCAGGTCGCCAGGCGCGCGGCAAACCCTGCGGACTCCCATCAGCAGACTGGCCAGCAGCAGCGCCAGCAGAATCGTTGGCCACTTCAGTACGATGGCCGCCGGATAGTACATCTTGATCCCGCCCTTGGGATAGATCCTTCCGAAGAACCAGGCGGGACGTCCATGCTTATTGCTGAACGCCACCTCGCGAAATCCTTCGACATACTCACCGGCGGGCACTACCAGGCTCAGATGCACGTTTGCTTTGGTGGCCCAGGTCTTCAAGCCGCGATTGGGAAAGGTCGCGACAACTTTGCCGTCACCCACGGTGACCCGCGAGACGTGAAACATGTAGCCGGACCACAGCAGGAACAGGGCAAGACCAAGCGCTGCCAGGGCGGGCTTCCAATTCCATTGCGACGGCCGCCACGATACGCCTTCGGGTTGCAAGACGAGCATCAGCAGCAATGCCAGCAGCACCAGCGGTGGCGCGTAGAACTTGGCCAGCAACAATCCGCCGAGTGCCAATCCCATGAACGCGGTTTGCGGCCAGCTTGGCTGCCGCCGCCATCGGACGAGCTGGAAAGCAACCAGAAAGATGAATAGCGTACCAATGCCGTCGGTGGTAACCACGGAGTAGTGCGCGATCAACGACGGGGTGAAGGCGAACAACGCCAGCGAAACATTGGCGGCTCCTACGGAAAATAGCCGCCGCGCCGCAAACCACAATGCCGCCCCCAACATCACGCCGAGAAGCGTGTTCATGGGACGCGTGCGCAATGCCACGTCTTCCGGCAACGGCTGCATCGCCACCACCCGGAAGCCGGTGGGCAACTCACGCCAGAGAAACTCGCTGTTGACGCGCGCCATAGGCAGCGTCAGCCACAGCCGTCCCAGCGGCGGATGGTCGTTCCAGTGCTCGAAACGGCCATGGCGCCAGGCGTCGATGCCGGCGATGAGGTGGGCCGGTTCATCGTAGGTTAGCGACTGTGTCCGGATGAACCACAACGATTGCAGCGCGAAAACAGACAACAGTAAAAAGGGAATCGCCGCGCGAGGGTGCAGGTTGCGGCGGCGGGCCAGCAGCCCTTGGGATGGCGAGGCTTTCTTCACAAGCAGCCTTCACCATATAGGAGGGCACGCGTAAGACTCAACCGGTTCCCTCAGCTTGGTTTGGGTGCCGCCTGGGCAGCGGTGGGCGCGACTTTCGATTTCAAGCGATCGATCCCTTTTTGCGCCTTGTCTGCGTATGGGCCTTTAGGCAGCAGTTTGAGGTATTCCTGAAAGTTCTGCAGCGCCGCAGCAGAGTCGCCGGCCTTTTCCTGCGCATCGCCGAGTTTGTAGGTTGCCTCAGCGTCTTTTGGCTTCCACTCCAGAGCCTCCTGGTAGCGGCTGATGGCGGCCCGATAGCCGCCCTGCTTGTAGTAGAAGTCTCCCACTTCGATGCATTTCGCGGCCTTGTGCGGGTCCCAGGGATGGAACTCGTTGAACTCGCTGTCCGAAATGTCAGCGCCCGGATGTTTCTCATCCCCCGCCGGGGCCGAGATGTCGATCTCCGTCTGCTTGCTCGAGCTTTCGTCGGGCGCAAGTCCGTCGGAGCGCGGCGGAGCCTTGCGATTGTCCTTGGGAGGAGGTGCCGAGCGGTCGACGGGCACACGAGTGACGGGGCCATCCTCTTCATTGCTCTGCGCCACGACTGCACCGGTCAGGCACAGGCACAAAATCGCAAGCGTGACGATCCGTCCCTGCACACCCATATTCTATTGCAACCCGAAGGGCGCGCGGGTGTCTCGGTGCCCTACTTATCGGTGCCCTCCTTAATTGATGCCGGGGCAGGTGCGGAACAACTTACCGCCCCCACAAAAGCACTTCGGTCACGTCCTTCGCGCTTGCAGCCATACAGGGCCCGATCCACGCGCTGAATCAGCGAGTCCTGGGTATCGGAAGTGACGAGCAAGGTTGCACCCACCGATATCGCCGGGCTCACCAGCGCGTCCGCCACCGTCACCGAAGAGTTCCTCACCAGAACCCGGCAGCGTTCCGCCAGCCTTAGCGCGTCTTCGTCATCCACATCGGGCAGGATGGCTAGGAACTCGTCACCGCCCCAGCGGCCAACCGTGTCTCCCGCCCGAAAACTGGTGGACAGCGTGCGCGCCACGTGCTCGAGCACCGCGTCGCCGCCCTTGTGACCGAAGGTGTCGTTCATCAGTTTGAATTTATCGAGATCGATCAGCAGGACGCCGAATGACCTGCCGAATTGCGCCATCTCGTCGACGGACTGGCGAATTCTCAAGTCGAGAAACCTGCGATTGACCAGTTGCGTCAGGGGATCCAGAAAAGCCAGCTTCCTCAGCTCCAAATTGCGGCGCTCCAGCCGCTTGCGCAGTGCAATGTCACTGAAGACCTCGACTGCCCCGAGCGCCGTATTGTTCTCGTCGAGAATGGGCACTACCCGGATGCTGACCGCCAGCCGGTGGCCGTCGCTGCGGCGCAGATATGCATCGGCTTGGCAGCGGGCGCCGAGACGCATGCTTTGCGTCAGCGGGCAATCATTCCGGCAGAGACTGCGGCCCGACTCGTCCACGTGGCACAGTACATCGTCGCTGCACCGTTTGCCGACAACCTCCGACGCGGCATAGCCGGTAAGCGCCTCAGCCGCCCGATTCCAATACAGAATGCGCCGATTGGTGTCGACGAAGTACACGGCATCGTACAGATCATCCAGCAATAGCTTGTAAAACCCGGCGTACTTCTCAAGCAACTCCCTCGCCAGGCCCGATTCGGCCAACAAAACCGGCTTTTCCATTCGCCCTCCTGCCCGTGGACGCTCCTCCCATCGTGAATGGAACATTCCGTTTTGGCTGTGATGTCAACCCGTTTCGATGTGATTCGAGGTTACGAAAGTACCCAACGACGAGAGGCGAATTCCCAAAACGGGACGAGAGGCAAACGCTTCTACCAGCAACGCAGGCCCAAAAAGAAAGGCCGTCCGTATGACGGACGGCCTCGGGGGAGGGGTGGGGTTTGGGTCAGGGGGAAATCGCAAAACTAGTGCCGCAGATCAGGTTGCTCATGGGTCTGCGGTGGCGTCGCCTGGGCCGAGGTCGATTCCAGCGAGTTCGTCAGCAATTGAACATCGACGCGGCGGTTCTTCGCCCGCCCCGAGGCGTTATTATTTTGCGCAACCGGATTGTCTTCGCCCAAGCCAACCACATAGATCCGGTACGGCGGAACGTTGTGCTTGGCGGCTAGATATTGGATTACTGCATCCGCGCGCTTGCGGCTCAACTCAGCGTTGTACGCCGGGGAACCTGTTGCGTCGGTGTAACCCTGCACCTGAATAATGTAGTGCTTCTGGTCGGTAAGTTTCTGCGCAAACTCGTCCAGGGCCTGCTGGTCGGCTTTCGTCAGAGCCGCCTTGTCGACACCGAATTGAACGGTCGTGCTGCTGACCGACTTATAGTTGTCAAGGTTCTCGACCGTGCCCTGCAGACCGTTCAAGCCAGTGGCCACATGCGTAGCCTTCTGATTGGCCTGGTCGGCAGACTCTCCTGCGGCGGCAGCTTTCTGATCAGCCTGGTTCGCGTCCTGGATGCCCTGCTGCGCCTTGCCGTCGACATCCTTAATATCGCGGCTGTTCTTGGCCGTGATGTCATCCAACTCGCCAAGCTTATTGTTGATCGGCGTGACTTGATTGCGAACATACTTCTTAGTTGCACAGCCAATATTGGACAGCAAACTGGCGATGCCCAGGACTGCCACAAGAGTTATCCGGTTCATATGCGTGCGCTCCTGCAAAACGGTCGTGACTTCGCTGTGTAAGGAGCACGACGGTTGCCAATCAAGCAATTGGCGCAACTGGACGTGACAGTACTGTTTTCAGTCAGTTGCGCGTTTACGCACATATAGCCGGGCAAAACGCGCCAGATAATCCTGACGTAGGTAGTAGAATTTTTACAGGGTAACAACTTCGATACAGAGTTTGCCGTAGCCAGCTTTCTCGCAATCGACGCCCCCCTCAGAATGGACCTGCGCCAGAAAATTCGCACTTTGCCAACCTCGGCCGGCGTGTATCTCTTCAAGGACGCCGATGGCCAGATTATCTATGTCGGCAAAGCGAATAACCTGCGCTCGCGAGTGCGATCGTATTTCCTCGAAGGCGCCAGCGAAAACGCCAAGACTGGGACGCTGCTACGCGAGGCCGTCGATCTCGATTACATCGTCGTCGACAACGAAAAGGAAGCTCTCGCGCTCGAGAACAACCTGATCAAGCAGAAGAAGCCGCGTTATAACATCCTGCTGCGCGACGACAAAACCTATCCCTACATCAAGCTGACCATGGGTGAGCGCCATCCGCGCGTGTACGTAACCCGGCGGCTGCGCAAAGATGGATCGCTTTATTTCGGGCCGTACTTCCCCACCAGCCTGGCATATCGCATCGTCGACCTCATTCACCGGCACTTCCTGATTCCTTCGTGCAAGCTCGACCTGAACCGCTACTACCCGAGGCCATGCCTGCAGTATTACATCGGGCGCTGTCTCGGCCCGTGCGTGCAGGGCCTGACGACTCCCGAGCGTTATGCGGAAGCCGTCCACGATGTGAAGTTGTTTCTGGAAGGACGCGGCGCCGACCTGTCACGGTCGCTACACCAGAGAATGAACGCTGCGGCAGAGCGCGAGCAGTATGAACTGGCGGCCAAGTATCGTGACCTGATCTCGACCATCGAGTTGCTCGAGCAGAAGCAGCGTATGCACGCAGTCGATGGCGATGACGCGGACGTCTTCGGCTACCACTACGAGAACCAGATGCTGGCAGTGAACCTGTTTCACATGCGCGGCGGCAAGATCATGGACAAACGCGAGTTCTTCTGGGAGGACATGAACGAGATTGTCGGTGCCGGCGGCTTCAATCCCGGGGAGTTCTTTGCTGCCTTGCTCAAGCAGGTCTATCTCGACCAGCAATATATTCCGCATACCGTCTACGTGCCGGTGGATTTCGAAGATCGCGCCATGCTGGAAGAGGTCCTCTCCGAGGGCCACGGACGCAAGGTGCAGATTCACGTGCCACAACGCGGGGAGAAACGCTCGCTGGTCGACTTGGTGGGACAAAATGCCAAGCAGGCCTACGATCAGCGCTTTCGGGTGATGAAGCCCGCTACCAAAGTCATCCAGGAAGCCCTGCAGGAAGCGCTCACCTTGCCTGAACTACCGCGACGGATCGAGTGCTTCGACATCTCGCACATCCAAGGCGCCGAGACGGTCGCTTCGATGGTGGTGTGGGAAGACGGCAAGATCAAGAAGTCCGATTACCGCAAGTTCATCATTAAGACGGTCGCCGGTGTGGATGACTTCGCTTCGATGCGAGAAGTGGTAACGCGTCGTTACTCGCGACTACAGGCGGAAGAGAAGTCATTACCGAGCCTCATCCTCATCGACGGAGGCATCGGGCAGTTGCACGCCGCCGCCGGAGCGCTGGAGGAGCTGGGGATTGTCAATCAGCCGCTGGCCTCGATCGCCAAGCGCGAGGAGATCATCTACGTGCACGGTCAGGAGGATGACCCGATTGTGCTGGACCGGCACTCGCCGGTTCTGCACCTGGTTCAACTGGTGCGCGATGAGGCGCACCGCTTCGCCGTAACCTTCCATCGCAAGCGCCGCGAGATTCGCGATCGCAAGACCGAATTGTTGGAGATACCGGGGATCGGGGCGCAGACCACGCGGCGATTGCTGCAACATTTTGGCAGCCTCGAAGCCGTCAAGCACGCCGATGTCGCAGCACTGGCATCGGTGGTGAGCCGGCCGCAAGCGGAGGCCATCCTGCGGCATTTTCTAGGGAATCCAACGGGCGCAGACGCCGCCCAGGATTCCGCCTAATCGTGGGTTTCAAGTAGCCATTTTTGTGTCTAAATTGTTGAATTTCGCTCCCCTGGGTTCGCGTCGCACGTCTAAGTCGGATACACTAGGTCAACTGTCCTTCGTATGAGCCGAACTTGCCAATTCAAATCTCCGTTACTCCAGAAGTGGATGGCGGTGTTTTTCGCTTTGGTGATCGCCGGCTTTGGATTCGTGCAGGCCGTCCACGTGCACGAGTCGCAGGCTGGACAGCCAGTCCCGAACTCTCACTGTTCGCTTTGCGTAGTCGCACATAGCGCTGCGGCTATCACGCAGGCAAGCACGGCCCAGGCTCCCGTTCCTCAATCGGTAATGGTTGCGGCATCTGAGCCGCAACTGCAATCGCGGCTGCAAGTAAGCTCTTCGTACATTCGTCCTCCCCCGCAAAGTCTCTAAGTCCCGCTGCATTCCATTTGACCGTCGGCCCCATTTTTCTCAGGGCTGCATGGTCCGTCAGTAGCCCGAAGTTCTATTCGGCGACCCTCGGTGTTGGGTTCGAACTGAAGATGGCGACAGCCCTTGGAGGCAGACAAAATGTTCGCAAGTTTCACTTTGCAGGATGGCGTACGAGTATTCTTCCCGGCTAGACTAGTCGGTAAAGGCGCATCTCCTACGATAGGCAAGGCCGCTTGGCTAGAATGCCTGTTCACACTGGCGATAGTGCTGCTGGTAACGTCTTCCGGGTTCTCCCAGTCCACCGGAAACTCGTCAATCAGCGGGGTAGTTAACGATCCGACCGGCGCGGTGGTGCCGGGAGCAACCGTCGAGATACTTAATCCTGTCAGCCAATTCAACCGGTCAACCACCACCGACAATGCGGGACAGTTCAGTTTGCCCAACGTTCCGTTCAATCGCTACCACCTGACGGTCACTGCGAAGGGCTTTTCCGACTATTCCCTAGACGTAGAGGTGAGGTCTGCCGTTCCGCTTACGCTGACGATCCCGGTACAGATTGCGGCGGGGGCCCAAACCGTTACCGTTACGGGTGAGGCGAGCGACCTTCTGGAAAACGACCCGACGTTTCACACGGATCTGGACCGGCAGCTGTTCAACAAGCTGCCCTTGGAAAGTCCTTCCTCCGAGCTGAGTTCGCTGGTCACACTGTCATCTCCTGGGATCGCCGCCGATTCCAACGGACTGTTCCACGGATTGGGTGATCACGCAGAAAATTCGTTTTCCCTGGATGGCCAGCCCATCACCGACCAGCAGAGCAAAGTCTTCTCCAACCAGATTCCGCTCGACGCCGTGCAATCGATGACCGTCATCGGCGGAGCACCGCCGGCCGAATTCGGAGATAAGACCAGCCTGGTGATCGATGTCACCACGCGCTCCGGCATGGGTTCAACTACCCCGCATGGCCAGGTTACAGCTTCGTACGGGACCTTCGGCTCGTCCAATCTCGGCTTTGACCTCGGCTACGGTGGCAAGAACTGGGGGGAATTCATCGCCGCCAACGGGTTTAATTCCGGCCGTTTTCTTGATCCTCCGGAGTTCTCGGTCCTTCACTCGCATGGCAACCTGGAAAACTTCTTCAACCGCTTCGACTATGTATTTAACCCGAAGAATGCGCTGCACTTGAACTTCCAGTACACTCGCTCATGGTTCCAGACACCGAATTCCTACGATCAGCAGTACCACGATTTCGACGGCGTTCCGCAATTTAACCCGGTCACCGGAGCGCCGCTCGGGCCGACCGATCAGCGCTCCAAGATCCTCACCTTCGACATCGCGCCTACCTGGTCCTACACCATCAATCCCAATGCCGTGCTCAACGTTATGGGATACGTAAGGCGTGACGGCTACAACTACTACCCCAGCGATGATCCTTTCAACGATCTTGGGCCGGCGACTCTCCAAAGAGAAACCGTCGGCCAGCAACGCTCGCTGCTCAACTGGGGCCTGCTCACCAACGTCAGCTATAACAAGGGCATTCACAACATAAAAGCCGGAATTACGTATGAGCAGACGATCCTGAACGAGAATGACCAACTTGGTGTGGTCGATCCCACGTTCAATGCGCCTTGCCTGGACGCGAATTCCGTCCCGGTTAACGGCTTTACCGATCCCTCGCAATGCGCCGCAGCCGGACTCCAACCCAACGACGAGAGCAACCCGAATGCGCCCAACTCCGCGCAATATCCGCTATTCAACAATGTTCTGCTTCCTTATGACCTCACCCGCGGCGGGGTCCGGTTTCCCTTTGTCGGCCATACCGACGTCAAAGAGCTCTCCATGTACGTGCAAGACAACATCAGCGTGCGCAACTGGACCTTCTCGTTGGGAATCCGCGGCGACATCTACAACGGGCTGGCGACCGCCAGCCAGGCCGAGCCCAGACTGGGAATCTCCTACAACCTTCAGAAGACCAACACCGTATTGCGCGTTTCTTATGCCAGAACACTGGAGACGCCTTTCAATGAGAACCTGGTGCTCTCCAGCATCGGATGTGCCTCAGACGTGCTGAACCCTCTTCTCGGCTGCTCCTCGAGCACCGTCACCCCTCTGCAACCCGGCTTTCGCAATGAATTTCATGCCGGCCTGCAACAAGCCATCGGAAAGTTCCTGGTGATCGATGGCGAGTACATCTGGAAGTACACCCATAGCGCCTACGACTTCAGTGTGCTGGGCAACACGCCGATTACTTTCCCCATTGAATGGCACAACTCGAAGATTCCGGGGTTCGCCCTGCGCGCCAGCATGCCGGTTTACCACGGCTTCAGCGCATTGGTGGTGATGTCCAGCGTCGCTGCCCGGTTCTTCAGCCCCCAGCTCTCTGGAGCCGGCGCCACTCCTGATGCGCCGACAGGCGTGTTCCGCATCGACCACGACGAAGCCTACAACATGACCGCCCACCTACAATACGAGGCCCCCGTGAAGTTCGGGCCATGGATTGGTTTCAACTGGCGTTATGACAGCGGACTGGTGGCCGGCGCGGTGCCGTGCTTCGGAATCTCTGACTTCAACGATTGCCCGCAATCGACCATGCTCAACGGACTGCCCGCCATCGCTATGACGGATCCGAGCGGCATCCCGCTCACCGCCGACCAGGAGTTCCAGGCCGGATTCACTTGCAACGGCGTCCACGCCACTCCCACCATGCCTCTGCCCTCTATCTGCCTGGCATCGCAGTTCGCCTCTACCCTCACCACCGTGCCGGCGCCGGGAACCCAGAACGATGACCACAACCCTGCGCGTATCGCCTCCCGAAACCTGTTCGACCTCGCGCTCGGCGTTAACGACCTGTTCAAAACCGACAGGTTCAAGTGGAGCTTGCAGGTCAATTTCATTAACATCACCAACAATTACGTGCTGTACAACTTCCTGTCGACGTTCAGCGGTACGCACTACGTGACCCCGCGGACCGTAACAGGGCAGTTGACGTTTCACTTCTAGACATTGGAGATCGTTCTCTATCCCCACCCTTTCGCCGGCTGAAGGCGATAAGGGTGGGGCCTCTTCTGATTCGCATCGGAACTCAAGCTCTTGTGCATCTCTCATGACCATTCGTGACCAGACTCACCGCACACTTGCGAAACTCTGCGTTGCCTCAAGCAGCAAGTGGCCTCGCCGCCCTGACCATTTAAAGCGCACCGGCGTCGCACCTCAGCAAGAGAACGGAAGATCTGGCGCACTCATTAAAGTGCGCTAACGTGACAATAATCTTCTGCCCTTTCGTCGCCACTGGCGCGGTGGCACAATAGCCCCAGAAGTGAAGGCCTTACTGCACCTCCGGGCACGGGCCCTATGGACTTTCCTTGCAGTGCTGATCGCCGTGGCATTGCCGCCATCGGCTGCCGCCAAGAGCGCCAACATAAGCGGCGTTATCTTCACGCTCGATGCCGATCGGGTTCAGACCGTCTGGCCTAACGCGCGTGTGACGCTAAAGAACACCGCCTCTAATGCAGAAGTATCAACCGTTTCAAGCGAACTTGGCGTGTATTTCTTTAGCGGCGTGCTCTACGGCGAATATGACATCACAGTCGCGCTCGCAGGTTTCGCTCCGGTCACCCGGCACCTCACGATTGACTCGGACAAACCGGCGAAACTCGACTTTCAGCTCACCCTCAAGGGTCAGACGCAGAACATCACGGTAAGCGCGGACCCGACAACCGTCGATCTGTCGTCGAGCTCGGGCGGCGCACCCACGCTCACTGCCCAGACGCTGAAGTCCGTAGTCGAACTGAACCAGGACTTTCAAGATGCGCTGCCGCTGCTGCCGGGCGTGGTACGCGGCTTCGACGGACTGATTCGCATCAAGGGCGGCCGCACCAACCAGGCGAACACGCTAGTGAACTCCGCCAGCGTGACCGACCCATTCACGGGACAGGCGGCGCTCAGCCTGCCCGCCGTGGCGGTGCAGTCGGTGACAGTGTTGTCGAATCCGTTCTCGGCCGAATACGGACGCTTCGCCAGCGGCGTGGTGGATGTCAATACCCGCAGCGGGACCGACGAATGGAAATTTCTGTTCGAAGACCCGGTACCGCGCTTCCGCTGGATTGGCGGGAACATTCATGGCGTGGAGAGCGCATCGCCGCACCTGACTTTTTCCGGGCCGTTAAAGAAGGGCGACCTGTACATTTTCCAGTCGATGGGCTACGGATACGACACGGTGAATGTGTACTCGATACCCGATCCCTATAACGTGCGCATTGTGGAGAAGGTCAACTCCTATACCCAGCTCGACTGGAACCCTTCGGCCAACCAGCGCTTCACCGCGGCGGTGGCGCTCGATCCGCAGAACACCGCCTACGCCACTATCAATACGTTCAACCCGCAGCCGGTGACGGCCAACTATCGCCAGCGCGGTTACTTTGTCTCCGCTACGCACCGCTGGATCCTGTCCAACGGCGGATTTCTGCAATCCCTGTTTTCCGCCAAGGAACTGGATACCAAGGTCTACCCTGCCGATGCCCATACGGGAGAGATGACACTCTACCCGTATTCCAACTCGGGCAGTTATTTCACCACGCAGCCGCGCGACACCAACCTCTACCAATGGTCCCAAACGCTGCACTGGCGGCCCGTCGAGAAAGCCGGCAGGCACTTGCTGACCGCCGGGTATTCCTACGCGTACTCGTCCTATGGCGGTGAGGTATCCAACCTGCCGGTCACAGTACTCCGAGGTGACAGCACGATCAGCACCACAATTACCTTCGGTAGCCCGCTGGCTTCGCAGGCGACGAAAAACGATTTCGCGTTCTTCGTGCAGGACAACTGGCAAATCCTTCCCCGGCTCACGCTCGACCTGGGAGTGCGATTTGACCATGACAGCCTTTCGTCGCAAGCCGTCAACGTGGCGCCCCGCATCGGTTTCGTATTCGCGCCCACGCGCGACGGACGCACCGCCATTCGTGGCGGCATTGGGCTTTTCTACGACAAGATCCCGTTCAATGTCGCGGTTTTTACCAGATATCCAGTTCAGACCATCACCAACTTCGCCGGCGACGGTTCGACCATCATCGATGGTCCGGCGACTTACGTTCACACCCTTGCCAGGCCCGGGTTGCGCGTGCCCTACAGCCTGGGATGGACGGTGCAACTTGATCGTGAGTTGGTGCGCGGAGTGCTCGTGCGCATCGGCTACGAGAGCCGTAGCGGTCACCACGACTTCTACGTTAACCCGCTGCAGGCGGCAAATGGCGGCGCCCAGTTGCAACTGCTGAACAATGGCACGGAAGGCTATCGCGAGTTCCTGGCCATGCTGCGCTGGCAGGCCACGGAGCGCACATCAGTCAACGCCAGCTACACCCACTCACGCGCTTATGGAGACTTGAACGACTACAACCAGTTCTTCGGCAACTTTCCCTATCCACTCATTCGCCCTAACCAGTACGGACCCACGTCATCCGACGCGCCGAACCGTGGCCTGTTCTGGGCAATCGTCGGGCTGCCCTACAAGTTTGACTTCGTCCCTATTCTCGACGTGCACACCGGCTTTCCGTTCTCGGCGCTCGACCAGAACTGGAACTATCTCGGCGCGGAGAACCAGGCGGGCAGGTTCCCTACGTTTCTGGCGCTGGACACGAAGTTGCAGTACCCGGTGGACTTCAAGTTCCACGGCCACCGCATTCAATTTCGCTTCGGCCTGACCGTGTCTAACGTTCTGAACCACAACAATTCACGCGATGTCCAGCAGTACTTTGATTCACCTTACTATGGGGTGTTTTATAACTCGGTGCCGCGCCTGTGGCGCATTGATGGCGATTTCAACTTCTAGAACGAACAAGGATCTCTCTCACCACGGAGGCACGTAGGGCACGGAGAACAGAAGAAAACCAACTCCCGGTTCTCTGTCTGTCCGCAGTTGAACCCCGCGCCAGTTCCTCGCCTGGCGAACGAAGAGGGATGAAATAAAGGAATTACTCCGTGATCCGCGTGCCTCCGTGGTGAATTCCTCGTATTCTGGGCGATTTTTTCCTCCGTAACCTTTTACCCTTCCCGGCGGTTTATCTTAGTGAGCGCGATATGCGGAGAGCCGGGTGAAGGCGCTGAGCCAAGCAGCGGATGAGCGGCTTTTGATCGAAGCTGCCAAGCGCGATCCTGCGCGCTTCGCGGAACTTTACTCGCGCAATTTTCACGTGGTGTACGCCTACGTGGCGCGGCGAACTCCCAGCCGCGAAGAAGCGGAGGACATCACCTCCGAGGTCTTTCACCAGGCGTTGGCGAATCTGAAGCGTTTCGAATGGCGAGGCGCGCCCTTCGCGGCATGGCTGGTTCGGATTGCGGCCAATGCTCTCGCCGACCGTTGGAAGTTGCGGTCACGCGAAACGGCCGATCCGCCGGACGAAGAGTTGAGCCATCCAAGTATGGAAGGCGTCGAACGACAAGCCGCGTTATTTCAACTCGTCGACAGACTTCCGCCGGACCAGCGCCGCGTCATCGTCTCGCGTTTTGTGGAGCAGAAAAGCATTCGCGAAATAGCTCAGGAACTACATCGGACCGAAGGCGCGATCAAGCAGCTTCAATTCCGCGCTTTGGAGAAACTTCGCGCCAGCATGGAGGGTGCCAATGTCTAAGCGCTCTCTGTTCGACCAACTCGATCAGGCCATCAACCAACTGCTAGCGCAGCCCAATGCCCAGCCAACGGCGGCGGATCCCGAAATTGCGCCCCTCGTTCGTATCGCAAGTGAACTGCGCGATCTTCCGCGCACGGCTTACATGGAACGACTCAAAACCGACTTAGAGAGGAATACAGCAATGGCTACCACGACAGAAGCAGCAGCGGCGGTCCGTACCTCGGCCGCCCCAAGAATGGCGTTCAAAGACACAGCTAAGGCAATTGAGTTCTACAAGACGGCCTTCGGCGCCAGGGAGACGATGCGCTTCCAGATCGGCGACCAGATTCCGCACGCCCAGATTGAGATCGGCGATTCGATACTCTTCCTCGCCGACGAATGGCCGGAAGGCGGACGCTTCAGCGCAGAGACGCTGGGCAATTCGCCGGTCGCCATGGCGCTCTCGGTGCCAAACGTCGACGCGTTCTTCCAGCACGCCGTCGATGCAGGAGCGGCGATTGTCCTTCCGGTGAGAGACCAGTTTTACGGCCGCCGCGAAGGAACACTGAGGGATCCGTTCGGATACCAGTGGAGTGTCTCGACAGTCACCGAGGAAATGTCGGTCGCGGAGATGCACCGTCGCATGAATGCCGGACAGACGGAACCGCCCAAGCGTCCGGCGGTCGACCCCATCCCGAAGGGCTATCGTACGGTTACGCCCTATGTCGTTGTGCAGGATGCGCCGGCGCTGCTCGACTTCATGAAGGAAACGTTCGCTGCCGAAGAGAACTTTCGCAGCGTCGGCTCGGTGGGCGGAATTCATGCCGAGGTTCGCATTGGAGACTCGATGCTCATGGTGGGTGGCGGAGGACCCGAACTCGCGTGGCGCGGCGCCTCAAAGCCGCAGGCGTTCCACATCTACGTACCCGACTGCGACACGACGTACCGGCGCGCGCTCGCAGCCGGCGCCACCTCGATCACCGAGCCGACGGACCAATCTTACGGCGAGCGCTCGGGCAACGTGCAGGATTTGGGTGGCAATGTCTGGTATATCGCCACCTTCAAGGGCGGCAGCTACAAGTGGGAAGGTGCTCCTGACATTCAGCCGAGCCTGCATCCGCTGCGCTCTGAGCCAGTAATCAACTTCCTGAAGCGCGCCTTCGATGCCGAGGAAGTCGGCCGCTATGCAACTCCAGATGGCGTGATCCACCATGCCACGCTCAAGGTCGGAGACTCGTACGTGGAACTGGGAGACGCGCACGGACCTTATCAACCGATGGAGCATATGTTCTATCTCTACGTGCCGAATTGTGATGACGTCTATCGCCGGGCGCTGGCAGCGGGAGGCACCTCAGTCATGGAGCCCACGGACCATCCCTACGGCGATCGCAGTGGCGCGGTGAAAGACGCCTTCGGCAATGAGTGGTGGATCGCGACCCACATCAAAGACGTTAGCGAGTAACGTCGGCGGGGGTGCATTCCTGGGTGCACCCCCGGTTGCGTCTTCTGCTAGAGTTTCGGCCCGATCTTTTCGGCAGCTTCCTTCGAGGTCATCACCGGATACACTTCAAACTCGACAAGGTCGTTCCACTGCGACATCCATTCGTCGAGCAACCGGCGATCGTGCGTTTCCATGAGCTGATAGCAGCGCTCGAGCCCCTCGTCAACCCAACTGGACACATATGCCAACCCCTCCGGCGCCGTCCGGCCACGATCGCGAAATCGCCGGTACACCGGCACCGCATCCTGGTTCTTGAAGTGCTCGACTACCATGTAAAGGGTCTTGGGCATCGCTATCTCCATTTTGCTAGGGCTAACCCACCTCGGCGTTTCGCCTGCAACCTGCGTCCAAATGCGATAGAGTGTCTAACGCAGGACAGGCGTTGTCAGGGACTCAATGACTCAGGAGCATCGGGCGCGGGAACGTATCACCGTGGAACTCATCGAGGCTGACGTGGAAATCGCTTTTGGTCTCGTCGACGATGCGCTCGAACAGCTCCACGACGGCAACTTGTCTTTCGCCCAGCACGCTCTGGCCGACGCCGGGAAGGTGCTCATCGACATCGACACCCGCCTTCAGCAACTCGATCCCGAGCGCAGGGTTCCCTTCGGGCCGCTGTTGGAAGAACTTCGCAACTCCATCCACCGGGCCCAATCCGAGTGTGCCTAGGACACGGCATTCGCCCCGGTTGTGTTCATACACCATCTCGGTAGTATCCTCTTCTTTCACTCCGTCATTGCCATAGCAACCATCAGGGAGGTCCATGTCAGCCGGCGAAGAGCTCAACGAACTTCGGGAGCGGGCCGAAGCAGCCGTGGAACGCGAGGGACTCGCTCCGGTCAGCCTCACCATGGCTGTCGTAGCCGTGCTGGTAGCCAGCATCTCGCTGTTGGGCCATCGCGCTCATACCGAAGAAATCATTCTGCAGAACAAGACCACCGACCAATGGGCCTATTACCAGGCCAAGAACCTGCGGCGCAATAACCTTGAAGCCTTGAACGATGTTCTGGCCGCGCTCGAAGGCAAGAACGAAAAGGCCGAACAGGTACAGAAGCGGTTTGAATCCGATATCGAGCGGTATCGTGACGAGCAGAAGGAAATCCAGAAGGAAGCTCACGATCTTGAGACGGAGCTGCGTCTCGAAACCCGGCGCGCCGATCGCTTCGACCTGGGGGAGGTATTTCTTGAGATCGCGCTGGTGGTCACTTCCATCACCCTCCTTACGGGACGGAAGCTCTACTGGTTTATCGGTATGGTCTTTGCAGTGGCCGGCATTGTGACCGCCGTCACCGTGGCGCTTCTGCACTGAGACTTTACGGCTCCCAGCCTTCCGCTCCCAGCAGCGGCACAAAGCAGCACAACACGTGCGATGAGGTGACAATCTCACCGCCGATTCTGCGCACCAGTTGTAACTGCTGTTCTAACCGGTTGCCCACGGGGACCGCCAACATGCCGCCCTCCGCCAACTGTGCGACCAGGCTCGGCGGGGCCTGGGGCGCACCCGCTGCCACCAGGATCTTGTGGAACGGCGCCTGCTCCGGCAACCCCTGGCTGCCGTCACCATGGACGACGTGGACGTTGCCGTAGTCCAGTCCCGCGAGAATCTGGCGCGCCTTGTCCGCCAGTTCCTCATGCCGCTCAATTGTCCAGACCTCGGCTTCGAGTTCCCCCAGCACAGCCGCTTCGTACCCTGTGCCGCTCCCCACTTCCAGCACCCGGTCAGAGGCCTGCACCTCCAGCGCTTCCACCATGGTCGCCACCATAAGCGGTTGCGAAACGGTCTGCCCGCAGCCAATCGGGATGGGGCGGTCGGCGTAGGCCTCCCACGCGTATGCCGGATTGACGAAACGCTCCCGCGGCACTTTGCTCATAGCCGCCAGCACGCGCTCGCTACGAATTCCCCGCCCGCGTAACTGCTCCTCCACCATGCGGGCGCGTTGCTGCGCCAGGTGTTCAGGATGGATCGTGTGGTCCTTGAAAAACTCCGACATGCCAGCGTTCGTCTTCGCTAATTCGCGTACCGGTCAGAATCCGCGTGGAACCGCGGCATGCGCGCTTAACTGCACGCCTGCACAGGGCTGCGGAAAAACTCGCTTTCGGCTACCGATTCGTATCAGGGCACGACTTCAGTCGTGCCGCCAAGTCGTTTATTTTTGACCTCCCGCGCGGGCTTTAGTGAGTGCGTGAGAACTGGTTTTGTGTTGCGACGGTGGAATATCCGCCGAAGAAACAGCCCCTCCGGGGGCGGGGGACATGAAAGCCCAGCACGCAGCCGAAGGCGGAGTGCCGGGTCGAGTGAGAAAGCAATCGAGTCCTCCGGGGACGACACAGGGTTCTCCCGCACGGGCTTGAGTCCGCGCGGTCAGTCTCCGTCCCACTACTTCTTCCGCTTCCGGATCAGCAGGTCAAAGCTCACCACGCCGTTCTCATCGCGAATCGCTTCCACCGTGTACTCCGTATTGATGTTGTATTCGAACTGAATCACCTGCTGCGCCGACTGGGTCAAATTGGTGATATAGGTCAACGTAACGTTGTTCGACACCTGCTGCTCGACGGTAAGGCGCGCGCTCGGGTTATTGTCCGCGCCGCCTACCGACGGATTGATGCGGATAGAGCTGACTCCGAACAACTTCGACACCCGGTTAGTCACCGTCTGATTGATGGCCTCGCCCAGGACAAAGCTACCCGCTCCCTCTCCCAGGCTGGTGCTGTGCCCACTCAGTTGGCTCTCTTCCTGGGTGCGGCCGAAGGCCAGAAGCGCAATGATGTCGTCGCTCGATAACGGAGGGTCAGAGCGATAGGTCGTGGTCAACTTTTCCATGGTGCCGTGCAGGCCAATGGTGATATCGAAGTCCCGTACCCGGGTGGTTGCTTCCATGTCGAGAATAGGATCGATGCGCACCGGGTTGGCGAAGGTGACGTCGCCGCGGTCCAGGTGATACTTGGTGCCGTTGAGGTTGATGTCGCCTTCCGCAATGTTTATGCGGCCCAGCAGAACGGGACGGGTGCCCGTGCCTCGCAGGCGCAAGTCGGCATCGCCCGACAGTTTCGCCAGCGACGTCTGCACCGTCAACTCCGGTGCCGAGATAATTCGCACGTCGAGACGCAGATTATTCAGCGGCGACTTGGGATTCGGTACCTCCACCGGCTGGCTGACGAAAGCGGCGGCCCCCGCGTCTATCATGGGAACCTGCGCGAACCGCGTAATCGTGACTTCGCCGCTTAGGGTTGAGCCATTTAACGTTCCGTTGAGTCGCAGACTCTGGTCCGCGGTAACACTCACACCGCCGTAACGGAAGCGAATGTCGGTACCGTTGGCGCTGAGGTCGAAACCGATTGTCTTCCCGAATGTCATGTAGCCGGAGAAGCTTACCTGTCCGCCACCGACTCGTCCCGATAACTGCTCCACTTCCAGCCGGTCTTGATTGAAGACCATCGTCCCGTTGAGTTCACCCAGGGCGGCCGGCAAATCGATCAGCGAGAATCCGGCGTGCGCAATCACCACCCGGCCCTTCATCACCGGCTTCGCCATGGTGCCCTGAACCCTGATGTCGGCGTCGGTGGTGCCGTGCGACGTGACCTCGCTATCCAACACGTGCCACAGTCCGACGTTGAGGTGTCCCTTGGCGTATAGATCAAGTGGTCGGTCACCCTTGAGATCTACGCTGCCGCTGATGGTGAGGTTGGAGTCCTCGGCCGTCATCGTCAACCGGCTCACCGTGAGCACCAGGTCGTCCAGTGCCACCTCGATGGGACCGTCGCTGTGGATGGGCACCTTCTCTACTTCCACGCTGAAGGCATCAACCACGATTCCGCCCTTAAGTGTGCGCGGCCGGCGCAACGGGCCAGTGAGGTTGGCATGCCCTGCCAGGACGGAGTGGCCTGTGATGTGCGATTTGAGTTCCCCCCGCAGCAGCGGATCGATGTCGATCTGCGCGAACTGCACCTGCAGATCGCTCTGCATATCATTCTTCAGATCAACGGTGCCGTTCAGCGCCAGCGAGCCATGCGGAAACTTCGAGGCCGCCGTAACCTGCAGCTTGCTTCCGTGGCTTATGGCATCCAGCACGAGCCCACCTTCGTACTCGTCGTTGAGGACCAGGTTCGCCACTTCAACATGCGCGTCCACGCTCGGCTTCTCGAGTGTGCCCGAGGCCTTGATCCTGAAGCTGCCGATACCCTTCGCCTGCACCTGCGAAGTCTGCAACTCGGTCAGCTTTTCCAGGTCGATCTTGTCGCCATGAAGGTCTGAACGCAGTTGACGGTCCTTCATGTTGTAAGCTGCCTCGCCTTCCACCACTCCGCTGACGGATTCGAGACGGATGTTCTGCAGTCCCACTTCGTGGTTCGCCAGCATGACGTCGGCAGTCAGTGCTTTGATGGACTGCCCGTAGGCTTCCCCGCCCGTCAGCGACAATTGCCCGCGTCCCTGGGGATCGGCCTGCGTGCCTGACGCCTCCACGCTGAAATTCACCATGCCCGACACCGGAAAATTCGTTCCTATCGTGCGCTGCACGTCAGCCACACTTCCGTTGTGAATCGAAGCCCGTAGCTGGAATGGCGTATTGGCATTGAAGCCGCTGTCTGTAACCGCCGCGGAGCCATCGACGTTAAGGCGCGCTGTGCCTTGCTCAATTACCCCGTTGTGCAGCGCTATCTGAGTCCTGCCGTACGCAATGTCGCCGGCAAACGAATCGATGTGAATACGCCGCGCCTCCGGCGTCGGCGGCGTCGGCTGGGGTGTCGCTTGCCCGAGGTGCAAAAGTGATTCGACGGCATTGCCATGCACCGCCGCAGGCGGTGGCGGCGCCGGAGGCGTATAGACATAGGTGAAGTCTGAGGCCAGCACATGCCCGGCAACATCCGGATGATCGAGCTTGCCGCTCACCGTGCCGTTGAAACTTGCCCTGCCGTTCAACTCCACCGGCAGCGCCGACTGGCCCATTGCACTCAGCAGCGGCTGAAATTCCGCCAGGCTGCTGGTGGTTGCAGCGACCTTTAGCTGGGCGGTACGCGATCCCAGCACCCCATTGGCATTTGCCTCCGAGCGCGGCGTCGCCAGATTCAATTGCGCAATTGTCAACGCTCCCGAATAGACGTCATAGTGGCCGCGCAGCGCTCCGCTCACTGGCAACTGGTTGGTCCGGCTCTGCGCCGGCACCGCCGAATCCAGCGACAGCTCCGCCGTCGCCCGGGCGAGCGACTCCCTCCACCCAACATCGACCGTCCCATTGACCACGCCCGCCGCGTTCAGATTGTCCAGTGGAAGCGCTTTGCTCGACAACATGCGCATTACTTCACCCAGAGACGCTCCACTCACCTTAAGCTTTGCTGCCCCCTGCTGCACCGGAAGCACACCCAGCTTCGCGTTCACCAAGTTGCTCTTCGCCTTGGATGAACCATTGGTAGATGGCGTAGCTCCCTTCGCCGGCCGGTCAGACTTGATCTGCACCCGGGAGTCCGCCAATGACGGCGCGTAATTCTTGACCTCCGCATCACCCGTCACCGTCCCGCCCAGCAATCGGGCGCTGATCTTCTTGAGCAGGACTTGATTACGATCGAGCGAGAATTCCGTGCTGGCGTTGGCGTCTCGCAGATTAATACTCCCATCTGCGTAGGTAACGCCGCGTGCATCGAGCTTCCCGCTCGAAGAGAAATTGTCCTCCGTGTAATTGACCGAGCCGCTGAAACTCAATCCCCCGCTTCGCATTGCGTTCACACGCGCGACCGCGCCTAGTTGTGCCAGGTCAATACTGCCCCCATAAGCGAACTGCAGCCGGGGATGGGTGAAGTCGTCGATGCTCCCGCTCAGTTCAAGCGACGATTGTTGGGAAACCAGCTTCAGCGTTTTCACCTGCGCCCGGTTCCGCCACAATGTGAATTCACTATCCCCACTGGCCGCGACCTCGCGGTAGTCCTGGTACCGGGCATCCATCTTGCCCACGTGCAGGGTGCCGTCGTAGCGCCGCAGCAGGCGCTGATAGTTCATGGCGAGGTCAACGTCGTTAGCCTTGAAGTCGAAGGGCTGCTTTTGTTCGTTTAGTTGAAAGATGCCGTAATGCACTTCGACCCGCCCGATAGCGAGCTCAAAGAGTTGCTGGATGGGGTCGCCGCCCGCCTTGACCTGCGGCTCGGGCAAGTTGGTCACGCCGTCGCCGTCCACGATGATGTGGACCACCGGCTGGTCCAGCGTGAGTTGGCTCAGGATGATGTCGGTATTAATGAACGAAAGCACCCGCAGTTGAACCAGCAGACGGTCGGCGTGCGCCAGCGGAACCTCGCCTGCGGGCTCCCGTCCGTGGATGGTCAAGTCGCGGGCCTCGATCTCCAGCTTGGATACGTTCCAGTGCAGCGATCCCATCTCCACTTTGCCGCCGGTGGCTTTCTCGATGGTCGCTACCACGCGTTCCAGCACCATCGCCTCGAAGGTGGCGCTATGCAGGAACAGGCCAATGGCCAGCACCAGTACCGCAAACAGACCCGCCATCACCGCCCAGAACCACAGCGGGAAGCGCGTCTTCCGAACTGGTGCGTTTTCCGCCATCCTACTTTCCGCCCTCCGCCTCGTGTGGCGACGATGCCCCCGCGGGTATCGGCACGGTACTCTGAATATGCGTCTGCTGTCGCAGGTTATGCAGCCAGGCGTCGAGCAACTCATCCATGTGCTGCTGCACCAGCAATTCCCGGATTCTTGGCTCAACCTCCTGCAAAGTCACCACCTTGCCGCCCGCTCTCTCCAAATCAGGCAGTAACTGCTTTCGGTAATACGACTCGACCTCCTCGGGCAGCACGTGAACGTTGGGCCGCAGACGCACGTCGATGAAATTCATCATCTGCATCTCGCGCCGCATATTGGCTTCAATCTCACGCTGCGACAATCCGTACGCCGCCATCAGCTTCTCCCAGCCCTGGTCCGTGCTGGCCGCTGGGATCTGCGCCCGCAACTTCGCCAGGTTGGCGCGCACCTCTTCGTGCGACGGCGCCAGATATTCCGGCCCCACCATTTGGATTTCCAGCAACTGCCGGTCGATCAGCCGCTGCAAGGCGCTCACCCGGTCCGCTTCGGTCACCCGGGCCAGCGGCTTTTGCTGCAGGAAGGCTTCAAAGCGGACCGCGTCATCCCAGTCGCTTTGCAGCACAGGTTTGCGATTGACGGAGGCAACTACCCCGTCAATTACCTCCGCGGCAAAGACCGGCAGGGCGGTCCACAACAGAATGCATATCGCGATGTGTGAAAGGCGTCTCATCAGAACGTTTGTCCAATGCTGAAGAAATAGTTGAGGTGGCGAAGCGTCTCGACCGTGCCGTCTTCGCGAATGGGATAGCGTGTAGGGTTGAAGTTGTAGCTGATGTCGCCGCGCACCGGCCCCACCGGAGTCCTGTAGCGAATGCCTATGCCAACCGCCTGCGGGTTATAGCTGAAATTGCAGGCCACCGTACTATTCGACGGAGCACATGCCGCGATGGAGGGCTGCTGGAAGCGCACTATCCCGCTCCAGATTTGGTTTGGGGTGGCAAACACATTCCCCATGTCGTGGAAGAAAACGAAACTCAGATTCTCGGCGGCATAGGGCAGTAGTACCGGAGGCGTGCGAATCTCCAGATTATTAACGAACAATCCCTGCCCGCCGATGGGATAACCCGTCTCCAGGTCGCGCGGGCCTGCCTGATTGATCGAGAAGCCACGCAGCGAGTTGCCGCCACCGGCAAAGAACAACACTGGCAGCGGAATCGCCGTCGCCGATCCTCCGGGGTAGTAATTGGTGCCGTAGGGATGCTCAATACCGATCTGGGTGTTGCGCGCGAAAACCCACTTCTTCTTGAACGTGTAGTAGGTCGAATTCTGGAACAGGATCTTGCCGAAGTTCGACTCCGATCCCAGCGCGCTCGTCGCCAGCCCCAGGTCGAGAAGGTTGTAGCTGCCCTTGTGCGTGTCCACCGGGTTGTCGCGCTTGTCGCGCACCCAGGTAAAGCTGGGCATCGCGATACGCACCGGACGCGCATACAGCGGAATCAGGTTGGGATCGATCACCAGGCTGGCGGGGTCCACTTTTACCCGCTGATAACTGAGCCGGTATAAAAACGTGGTAGCTCGGCTGTATCGCTGCTCCGCGCCAATCGAACCTTCCAGCCGTTCCGAGGTAAATGTGTTGACGTTGACCGTGTTGTCGTAAAAAGCGCTCAGCGTAAAGCGCCAATTCTCGCGCGCGAACAGCCGGGGCGCATCGTAGCTGATTACGCCGCGCCGGGTGAGCAGGCCGACCCGCGCCCGCATGCTCAGCGTCTGGTCGCGTCCGAACATGTTGAGCCGCGTGATCTCCAGCACCGCGTTGGGACTCACCCCTGCCTGTCCCTGCGGGTTGTTGATCGCCGGCGTATTCCCGGTGGCAAATTCAACGCCCCCGCCGTAACGAAACGTCCAGCGCGGGGCTTCCGCAATGTTGAACAGCACATTCTTCTGCGGCTCGATGCCCTCGGGATTCTGCACCGCCATGTCCACCTGATTGAAGATTCCCAGGTTGTAGAGGCGGCGCTGCGAGTCCACCATCGCGGCCTGGCTTAATGGGTCGCCGTCGCTGACACGGATCTGGCGCCGCAGAATGTACGGACGCGTGTTTTCCAGTCCAGTGGTGATTAACCGGTCAACGAAGACGCGCTGCCCCTCAACAATTTTGTAGGTCACGTCCATGCGGTACGGCTCGCCCTCTACTGGCGTGGCCGACGACTCAAACTGCACATCCGGAAACCCGCGGTTGTAGTAGTAATAAGTCAGCGCATCCCGGTCGGAGATGATATCGGCGTCACTGAAGGGCTGCCCCGGAACGCTGCTGAGTAACGGGGCGAGATCTTCGGTGGTGAACGCTTTGTTGCCTTCGATCGTCAGGTCCTTCACCAGTGTCTGCGGACCTTCTGTGATCTTGAACACCACGGCCAGCTGGCCCTGCTTCGACTCGTAGTTGTCGTCCAGTTGGGCATCGACCTTTACGTCGCGGAAACCGTTCGCCTGATACAGCGCACGGATGGTGGAGGCGTCGTCCGTCATCATTCGCTGGCTGAAACGCCCGTTGGTCAGCACCCAGTTCTTTGGTGTGATGGTGAGCCGCTCCCGAATCGTCTCTTCGTCAAAATACTTGTTGCCGACGATTTTCACCGCTTCCAGTTCGTGTCGTTCCCCGGAATTGATCTTGTAAACGATGTTGACCTGGTCCTCATCCGAAGCCGCATGCCGCTCCACCTCGACCCCGGCATCGAAGTATCCCTTGGTCTGGAGATAGTTGCGCAGGTTGCGGCGGCCCTCGTTGAGCAAGTCATCGTCCACCGCGTTTTCCTGGTATACCGGCACTAGCTTCTTCAGCTCCCGGTTGCTCACTTTCGCCCCGTCGGCCGTAATCACTACCTTCGAACCCTGTTCCACTTCGAACACATAGTCCAGGGTGTTGGTGTCAGCATGGTAGTTGCGGTCGGTGAGCGACACCTGCGCTTCCAGGTGTTGGTTCTTCTGATAGTGCTTCCGCAGCCGGTCCAGAGCCCGGGTTACGTGTTCGCTCTTCACCTTGCCGCCCGCCTTCAGCTTGGTGATCTGCTGGATTTCCTCCGGCGCGATGCCGGTATCGCCCTCGATCTTCACCGTGCCCACTCTTGCTAGATCTCCCGGCGTGACGTGGAAGACCATGTCCATCTGCCGGGTGTCTTCATGCGGTTTCAAGTCGTAGGTAATGCTCGACTCGTAATATCCGTTGTCCCCCATGACCTTGTTCATGCGTTCGATCGAGCGCTGAACGTTGTCTTCGGTGAACAGCTCTCCCAAGTCCAGTTTGCTGGCGTTCACCAACTGATGTGGCTTGGGCGACGTCTTGGGATTCAAGCCCTGGATATCGACATCGCCGTTGAAGTAGTTTTCCGTTGCCACAAAGGTTAGGGAAACTCCGTCTGGCTCAACCTGCGAAGCTTCCACGTGCAAGGTCGAGAACCGTCCCGTGGAGTACAACACTTTGATCGATTCGCGTAGCGCATCCCGGTCCAGCGGTTCGCCCGTATGCACCAGCAGCAGACTGTGCAGCATCGCGGAATTCGTTCCGGCAACGCCACGGAACCCGAGCTCGCGCACCGTTTCGCCTATATACTTGGCGGCGCCATTCAACCCAGGTGATGGATGCGGCTGCGTATCGACGGTTTCGTTCTGCGGATTGGGGGTTTGCGGCGGGTTTTGCGGCCACGCCAACACCGGACCCAGCGTAAGCGCAGCGCCCAGCAAGCCGATCCCGAAGATGTAGGGCGTGGTTGCCTTCCTCAAACTCGTAACCCTTGATTTACCCGCCAGTTCCAAGCCGCCGTGGTCCAATCTGTCGCAACCGGCGGGCACCCGCAAACCGCTCCAACTACACTTCTCATCCCAGGCCGTCCCGGTGCGGGCCTCAAGACGAAACCTCTGTGGCGTTTCTATAATAACGAAGGATGGGCTGGCTGGCCTTTTCGCCTTGCGGAAAAATGGGGTGGAAGCACCGGGCTTCAGCCCGGTGAATCAGACGTCCCAGGAAAATGGGCTTTAGCCCCTGCACTTATAGGTATCGTCATTGGAATTCACTGACCGTTACTCTCGCCAGATCCTTTTCCAACCCGTCGGCCTCGCGGGCCAGCAGCGCCTGGCTGCAGCCCGTGTCGCCCTCGTCGGCTGTGGCGCCACCGGCTCCGCCCTCGCTTCCCTGCTGGCGCGCGCCGGAGTCGGCTACCTGCGCATCATCGATCGCGATTACGTCGAGTCCAGCAATTTGCAGCGGCAGCTCCTGTTCGACGAGGCCGACGCTGCCGAGTCGCTCCCCAAGGCCATCGCCGCCGCCCGCAAAATCCGCGCCTTCAACTCCGAAATCGTGGTCGAGCCGCACGCTGCCGACCTTGTCCCCGATAACGCAGCCGACCTGCTCGGTGATGTGCACCTCATACTCGACGGCACCGACAATTTCGAAACTCGTTATCTGCTCAATGACTATGCCGTAAGTAAAAAGCTGCCGTGGATTTACGCCGCCGGCGTCGGTAGCTACGCCGTGACTATGACTGTGCTGCCGGAGGAAACCGCCTGCCTGGCCTGCATCTTCCCCGATTCCCCCAAGGGATTGGTCGAGACCTGCGACACCTCCGGCATCCTGAATTCAGCCGTGAACCTGGTGGCGTCGATCGCGGCCACCGAGGCGATGAAGCTCATCGTCGGCGCCCGCGCTCGGGTCCGCCGGACAATGCTTTCTTACGACGTGTGGTCGAACCAACGCGCTGAGGTCTCGACCGCGCGCCCCCGCGACGGTTGCCGCGCCTGCGGGCAGCACGACTTCGTCCACCTCGCGGGAGAAGGCCGTCCACCCATCTCCCTGTGCGGACGCAACTCGGTACAAATCCACGAGCGCCAGCGCCCCATTGACTTCGAGGAAATCACCCGCCGCCTCGCCCCGCACGGTCAGGTGAAACACAACGAGTTTGTGCTCAAGTTCTGGCACCAACCGTATGAGATGACGCTCTTCCCCGACGGCCGCGCCATCATCAAAGGCACCACCGACATCGCCATCGCCCGAAGCTTGTACGCGCGCTACGTAGGATCGTAGTTCGAACCCACAATCTGGGTGCCCCATCCTTTCCCTTCTTTTGGGAAAGGGTGGGAACACGAGACGGTGACGGGTGGCGGGTGCCCGTTCAGGCGCAGCTTGAGCGGGGTTTTCCTGCCTGAACCCACAAATCTGGTGCTCGGTGCTCGGTGCCCCAGGTTCGCGCCCCGTTTTTGGACGCTAACCTGGGTTCACGGACTATCGGTCGGATACCATCGCAGGGCTCCTCCGCCTAATCCGTCCCGGCAGGAACGGCATATCGAAGCCCGCCGTCTTAACGGCGGGCTTTCGGTGTTCTCGAAAACAAGCGAAGGAGCTCCCATTGCGAGAGCATCTCCTTCGCTTGGGCTCTAATACACGTTCACTTCCAGAGTCGAGAATCCAGTCGCAGCTCTACAAAGTGCGTTCCCGTTAGTGTCTGTGCAGCTCACGTCAACCCTGACTGGGTGCGCCTGGTTCGGTGCCAGATTATAGACATGGGCAACCACGGCATAGGAGTGTGAGAACGGCACCGCGATCCTCGAAGCCGGATCGTTGTTGTCCCATGTGAAGAAGCCATTTGCGTCCACTGGACCTGGCGTGGCCGGAGCCCCGTCCACCATGAACCGAAACAGCCCCGCATCATTGGTCGTCAGCCTCGTATTTTGCGACTCGATGTGGATGTAAAAGTCGCAGTATTGGTCTGCCGGCTTGGGACAAACCACAGCCAGTGGGCTGGGCACGAAGATCTGCATGGGAGGGGCCGTGCAGTTCGCCACCGAACAGGTTGCCACAATCTCATTAGGCTGGCCCTGCAAATACGTCCGCTGCAACTGCAACGGTCCAAACGAAAATTGAGCCTCGGCCGGGGGTACAAACATCGTAATCATGCCGAGCACCAGTAACAGCGAGGCAAATCCGATGGAATTGAACCTGAAGCTTGACATCGGCTTCACGCTGTCGGGATTGGCTTTGTTTGTCATTTTTCTCCTCCTGAAAGTGGGATGTGGGCGTGGGCGACACTCCGTGGTTGGTAGTTGCGGTCGACAAGCCAGCTACGGACAATCCCTTTCTTCCATGAGCCGCTTGTTGCAGGACCAGCGAGGTCGAAGTCCATGAGGCAGATGCGGAACACATTTGGCGTTTTTTCGTCATCAATGCTCCCCATCGGTGCCGTCAGCCGGTTTCGCCGAACCGGAAGGCGCTGACTGTTCTCGGCGCCTGCGGACCTGTCTCGCACGAACGCCTGCCTTGCGAAGCACTCTGGCGCAGGTGGCCTCGGCGATCAATGGCCCAGACATTCCCTCGCGGTGGAATCGTCATTCCCTGCCTCTACCACCATCCCTAATCCATTCCACGACCTCCCGCGCCGTCCTTCAGGGCTGCCGAAAAACTCGCTCCAGACCATGATTTGAAAGCGCACGGCCGAATGGGCTGCGAGAAGACTCGTATCGCGAGATGTTTTGAAAGGGCACGACTTCAGTCGTGCCGTAAAACGCCTTAATTTTTGACCCTCCGAGCGGACTTCAGTCCGCGAGGCGCGCCCTTCGGATTTTTCAGCAGCGCAAAGCCGACCATATGTGGCAGCAGTCCAACAGCATGAACAAGTTACACGCCGCCAAAACCCCTGCACATCTAAGGTGGTAAACTCCCCGATATCCTGGCCACCCACAGTGTCCGCCATGGGAACCCCTGTTTGTAACCGGCGCTTCTACCGCTTTGGGGAATTCTCCCTGGATGCCCGCACGGGTGAACTGACCAACTCCGGAACCAGGACGCCGCTGCGCGAACAACCACTCCAACTTCTCATTGCATTGTTGGAACAGCCCGGCGAACTGATTACACGCGAAGAGCTGGTGAGCCGGCTCTGGCCTACGGGCACCTTTGTGGACTTCGATCGCGGACTCAACAAGGCGATCAATCACTTAAGGGAGGCACTGGGAGACTCGGCAGAGAAGCCGCAATTCATCGAGACTTTCCCCCGCAAAGGCTATCGGTTTATCGCGCCCGTTACGAGTGACGCCCCGGCTACCGAGGACGAAGCAGTCCCTGAGCCTGTAACTCGCCGCCTGCGCGTGCCAACCTGGACCCTTGTGCTGGCACCCATCATCGCCTGCCTCGGAATCGTCATTGGGTTGAAACTCGCCGGTTCCCGGCATTGGATGGCCTCCCAACCGCAACCTGCGCCGCAAATCTCGGCGCTCGCGGTGATTCCGCTGGAAAATCTTTCCGGCGATCCCGAACAAGAGTACTTTGCCGACGGCATGACCGACGCGCTCATCACCGATCTGGCCAAAATGAGCAGCGTCCGAGTCACTTCGCGCACCTCCGTAACTCGCTACAAGGCGACCCGGAAGAGCATTAAGGAGATTGGACGGGAACTCAACGTGGACGCCTTGGTCGAAGGGACCGTGACTCGCTCCGGGAGCCGCGTGCGGATTACGGCGCAATTGATCCAGGTTTCTACCGACATGCACCTGTGGGCCGAGATCTACGAGCGAGACCTCAGCGAGATACTTGCTCTGCAGAATGAAGTTGCCACCGACATCGCCCGCCGCGTCAGCATCCTGGTCCGGCCGCTCGATCAAGCTCAGCTCGTAAATCCCCAGGCTTACGGTTCGTATTTAAAGGGGCGCTACTTCTTTTATCAGTACACCAGTCAAGGATGGCGGCAATCCATCGAGCACTTCAAGCAGGCGATCCAGATCGACTCGAACTTTGCGCCCGCTTATTCCGGTCTGGCCGACGCCTACTTGGTCGCCGGAGCCTATGGCGTAATTCCAAGCCAGGAAGCGTTGACCCTCGGGAAAGCGGCGGCGGAAAAGGCTCTTCAACTGGATGAAAAGCTGGCCAGCGCCCACTATGCCTTGGCCACGGCTTATACCTGGTACGACTGGGATTGGGCAAAGGCAGAAGCGGAGTTTCATCGCGCCCTCGAGCTCGATCCCAATGATGCCCTGGGACGGAACTGGTATGGCGGCTATCTGTCACTGCGCGGCCGCCACGACCAAGCCATCGATGAGCACGAGCGCGCACGCCAGCTTGATCCCTTTTCTCTGATTATCAATGCCAACCTGGAGCGCGCCTTCTATTGGGCGCGCCGTTATGATGAGGCCATCGTGCAGGCGCGCAAAACCCTTCGATTGGATCCGCGCTTTGGCGTAGCTCTATTTTGGTTGGAAGGTTCGTTGCGCCACAAGAACCTCATTAAAGAAGCAGTCGCGCTCCGCCTGGCCGTTGCCACTCCTGAACGGGCGCAAGCCATTGAGCGCACCTACAAAACTGCCGGCTTCGCAGGCCTTATGCGCGAGGGTGCAGAAGCGTTCAAAAAGGATGGCGCCCTGGTGGAAGCGGCCCGCTGCTATGCGCAAATCGGCGACAGCAACCAAGCGCTCACCCTGTTGGAGGACTGCTACCAGCGCCGGTGCTCCTCCATGGCCACCCTCAAAGCCGAGCCAGACTTCGACGTTCTGCAACCCGAAGCCCGATTTCAGAGCCTGCTGCAACGACTTGGGCTGCAATAGTTCGAGTTGTGTCTTGTACAGTCCTACCTCCCTGCCGCAGGTGCGGCGGGGGACTTGCCCAAATATTTTTCGAACCAGGCTACGATGCGACGCGCTGCATCAATCTGGTGTTCAAGTTTGTCGAAACCGTGACCTTCGTCGGGGTAGTAGACGACATCGACAACGTTGCCACGCTTTTTGAGGATGTCGACTAATTGCTCGGTCTCTTCTTTGGGTACGCGCGAGTCGTTGTCTCCCTGGAGGACAAGCAACGGTGCGCGGATGTTCTGCACGTATTTTATGGGAGAGGTGTTCTTATAGATCTCGCTGTCCTTTTCGGGGTCGCCGAGCAGATTGCGCAAGTACTGGCCTAGCAGGGGATCCGAATGCTGCATCATGGTGTACCAGTCCAATGGACCGAACAGATCAACCGCAGCAGCAAACTTATCAGGCTCTTTAGCGGCAAGCATCAGGGTCATGAATCCACCGTAGGAGCCACCGAAAACGCCGATCTTGTGGGGATCGACGAAGCCGGTGTTCATCAGCCAATCCAGTCCGTACATCTGATCTTTGAGATCGCCGCCGCCCAAGTCCTGATAGTTGGCGCGCTGAAACTCCATACCGTATCCACTGGAACCTCGCGGGTTGGGCATGAGTACGATGTAGCCACGCGTGACCAGCGCGTTCGACCAGCGGCTCCAGGTATCCCTGGTCTGCCCAGTGGGACCGCCGTGGGGAAAGATGATAGCGGGATTGCTGCCATCGCGCTTCAGATTAAATGGCACTCGCAGGACGGCGGTGATGATCTTGCCGTCGAACGTCTTGTAGTGCACCAACTCCGACCCAGGAATGGCCCGCGGTGTGAGGCTGGCGACGGCCATATGCGTAAGCTGCTGCGCCCGTTGTGTGTCGATGTCATATACCCACAGGTCGTTGGGAGTGTTCATCGCCTCATGTTCAACGAGGAGGTGGTGTCCGTCGGGCGAAAACTGTTGCGGAGACAGAGTGCTGTTGACCCCTGGCGGCAGACTCAATTTGGCTGATTTGCCTTGGCGGGTCGCAAGGTATAAGTCGCTGCGTCCATCGGCATTGATGTCATATGTGAAATGATTGCCATCAGGCGAGAACGCACCCGCCGTCGCCTCCCACTGGGTGTCGGTTATCCAAGTAAGTTTCTTGGTCGATACATCCAACAGCGCCACGTTCTGATAGCCGCCTTTTTGGTCAGATGTCATCAGCACAGTGCCGCCGTCACGCGAAACATCGGTGCCGAAGTTGAGCTGCTTGCCCTCATGCGGCGTGAGGTTTGTCTGCTTTCCGCTGGCGATTTCTACGGCATAGATATCTCCGGAGTCGAAACCAGCATTTGTGCGGTTGGCATACAAAATTCGATTGTCGGGACTGATGGCGATTACGTCCCAGGTTAGCTGCGGATCTTTTTCTTCGGTCAGTTTGCGGAGCTTGTGGGTCGCAACATCAATGATCGCCAGGTCGTAAGATGGCGCCTGCTTTGGTTTGATTTCGCAGGCGATCGATTTTCCGTCATGCGACCACACGGGGTGATCCTCGCGTATGTCGGGCGTATCGGTCAGGTTGGTTGGCGAGCCGCCGTCGCGGGAGATGACGTAGATGTCCCATAGCTCGTTGCCGCCTTTGTCTTGCGAATAGGCAATCCAGCGACTGTCCGGTGACCACACCGGCTCGGCCTGACGGTCATCGGAATACACCAGTTGTACCGGCCAGGAGCCGGCGGCAGACATTTTCCAAAGATTGGTACGTCCGGTGAGATTGGTGGTGACTGCGACCTCGGCTCCATCTGGCGAGAGCGCGGCGCTGCCGATCAAGCGCGTGACATACAGGTCTTCGACGGCCACAGGTGTTGCGTTGGGACTTGATACGGAGGTAACCGATTTCGGATCGGTGGGCTGGCGATCGTTGGGCCCTGAGACCGCAGTCGAGAGCCCGCTTAAGAGCCAGCACGGACGGCAACCACACGCAGCAGCATCATCGCAGTATCCCCTTTCGGCGACGATCATTGGAACCCCCTGCAGTCGGAATGTCAACGACGACGGAGAGGAATTGCTGGCTGATAGCGTCCCAAACATGGTGACACGGGTACCCCAACTGTCCACAACACGACGATCGCTGGACCGATCAAGGGAATGCAGCAAACCTATAAGTCCGTTCAACTGCGAGGCATAGCGCAGCCAGTCGCGTCCGAGCGCCAAACTGCGTTGCCTTTTTGCGGGTTGATCGTGAGCCACCCTCCCCCTATCTGCAAAATACTTGTTTTCATGGAGATAGCGAGTTCGTCACGCAAGCTCTTGAGCGCGTGGGAGTTATACGTAAAGTCGTCAGCCGCAAGGAGTTGCATAGCTAGCTCGCAGGCTTGCGGAGGGATACCGACGCCTGCTGGAGTGCAAACAACAGCTTGCCGGCCCGCCTGGTGTGGATGCGTTTGCCAGCCAGGGCGGTGAGGACTTCGTAAAGTGTGGCCTGCAGGCCAAGGAGAGTCCTGGGGATGGGAGCGTTGGGCCTGAGGGGATCGTTGAGGCGGAGGATGCGTTCTATATATTGCTTGCGCTGGTGATCGCGGTGGTGGTAGAAACAGAGCTTTTTTCCGCGAAGGGCGGGAGACTGGCAGCGGACGCCATCTTCTTTGAGATGGTCGCAAGTACGGTAGGACATAAGCCTCCAAGTAATCAGTAGTCAGTTGCCAGCTGTCAGCTAGAGACAACGGGCGACAAAGTGGTACAGCGTCCTTGAGGGGACGAAAGCCCCACGTTAAGAGCGTGGCAAAGTGCGCGGGAGAAATGCAAGGACTTTGTGAGAAATTTCGTGGGTGATTCCCGATTTGGGAAAACCGAAGGCGTTCACCACAGAGAACACGGAGGGCACCCATGGCCTACCGAAACATCATTGCAATCGTTTCCATGGGGAGGAACATACGGTTCGGGTGGTCGGGCAGCCTCATAAAACCGTAGTCAGAGTAGAATTTTGCCGCGTGCTCGTCCTTTACGTCGACGACAACTGCCAAGGATGCGATTTCTTTGCTGTGATCCAGAGCCCTCTTCAGGGCACTCATCAGCAATATTTCTCCTATACCTAGACCCTTGTGTGTGGTTGCTCTGGCCAGTCGTCCGATCAGCGTAACCGGAAGCACGGGATATTTCGGAACTCTTAGCTTCCCCAGCACTTCGGGAGGAAGGACGCCCGCGTCAACCGCATATTGGGAAAGAGTGTAGTAGCCGGCAATCGTCTTGCCGTCATTGGTGGCAACGAAGACAGCAGCGACGCGCTTTTCAACATCTTTCCTGGCTTGTTGTTTGAGGTAGGTATCGAGCTCATTATTGCCGCAAGAGAAAGCCGCTCGGTCGTGTTTTGCCTTGTCGAGCGGCTCAAATCGGAAGTGCGGAGTGCCGGCCGGCTCTCCCAATCAGCCAATCTCCTGTTTGAAGCGTCGTGCCGCCGCACGAGCTTTCGCGTTGGGCTTGGGAGGGTTCAAAAGCGCGTCAACGAACCTCCGCCTGGAATTCGCAGCAAGGGTCAGAGTCTCCATTTCTCGAATCGTGCGCAGAGCTGCTTCTTTGGCACACACCACGACAAAGTCTGTAACACTGGCCCCACGCAGGCTGGCGGCGGTCTCGATGACGGTTTTCTCATCGCGAGTAACGCGTGCTTCAATGCGTTCGGTCTTTCGTCCCAAGCTTGCAGGTGCCATAACACGTCTCCTAATCCCTGTGTTAGAGACTGTACGGCATTCTGCCGTACATGTCAAGCATTGTACGGAAGACTGCCGTACAGACATTACTTGGCGTATGGGCATGTGGGGATGTTCATGTGGCGTGCCTGCGTCCGCCGCGGGGACTCCGGGACACTCGAAGCATTTTTTTGCCGCGACAGCCCCTCCCGGAAAATCCCCGCCCTCGCCTGTTCTATAACTAGAGGCGCGACGTCAAAGACCCTATGAGTGGCGATTCGTTCTCGTTAAACCTGCCGCTATCGCGCTTTGCCAGCGATTCGTGCGAGGCCACCACTCTGTTTCAGGAATTGCGGAAGCCCTTGCTGCGCTATCTGGCGGGTCTCGGGCTCACGGCGGACGAAGCGCAAGATGTGGCGCAGGAGGCTTTTCTCAGCCTGCACCAGCACCTGACTGGTGGCGGCTCACAGGAGAACATTCGCAGCTGGCTGTTTCGCGTTGCCCATAACCGGGCCCGGAACCATCAGCAAAGTTATGCACGGCGCATGGGCGAGCCGCTCGATCCCGTCTTCGACTCGGTATCGCGCGAGGCGACACCGGAGCAGGCGGTGCTGGCACAGGAGAAGTTTCGCCGGCTGGACAAGGCCGTCCGGTCGCTGGCCGCGCAAGAACGCGAGTGCCTGATGCTGCGCGCGGAAGGCTTGCGCTATCGCGAGATTGGCGAGGTGCTGGGGATTCCGACCTCGACGGTGGCTGATTTGGTGGAGCGCGCGATCAAGAAGCTAGCGGAGAAATGCAATGTGTGACTACAAAGGACGTCTGGTGGCCTGGATGGACGGCGAGCTGGCCGAGAACGACGCCGCAGTGGTTGAGCAGCACGTCCGGGCTTGCGCCGAATGTCGCGATTGCGTGGCTGCGTACGAAGAAGCCAGCCGCGGATTCGCCGCCTACTACGACGCCACGCTGCAGAGTGCGACGGCAACACCGGCACGTCGCAAGCTGCCGGGCTGGGTTCCCGTCGTGGCAGGCGCAGCTGCAGTGTTGGCCGCGGCGGTACTGCTGGTGTCACTGCTGCCGCGCTTCGTCAAACCAGTTCCGGCGGTGCCGCAAGCGGCGGTCACTCGTCCCCCAGTCGCTAGTCCGCCAGTTGCTGTGGAACCAGCCGCCAAGCCGGTACAAACGGTCGCGCCAGTGCAACGGCGGCACCTGGCAGCGCGCAAGAAAGCTGCGAACACAAATTGGGCGATGGCTGATCCCGCGGTTCAGATCGCCATCCCAGGCGAGGCGATGTTTCCGCCCGGCGCGGTGCCGGAAGGCGTCAACTACATCGCGAACGTAAGTCTTACGGATGGATCGGTGCAAGGAATCCGGCTGCAACGGTGATTTGTTGCAGGCTGCGGAAAAGAAGATGCCTCGCGGACTAAAGTCCGCTCGGCATGACAGGAATGAAGACTTGGACGCTGGCCCTTCGGCTCCGCTCAGGGCAGGCTCTAAAGGCCAGCTCTACCCGATCAACAGTTTTTCAGCGGCGCGTATAGTCGTGCCCTGATACAAAGCTAAGGAGAAGCACTCGACCATGAAACGCACTTTCAAGCGCACTTTGATTCTTGTTCTGGCGGCTTCCGGTTGCGCCGTGGCCCAGGAAGCCGGAAACGTGATGACCTTCGCAGCCCCTGTCCACGCGAGTGCAATTGCCTTCGGCGCGGTGGCGGGGCCCGGCGGTGTGGTTAAAGGGGCGCCTTACACAGCCACCATTACCAACGAATCGGTGCAGACACTGGCGGACGGTACGCACATCACGGAAAGCAGCAGTGGTTCGACGGCCCGGGACTCGCAGGGCCGTACGCGACAGGACGCTCCTTTGCCGGCCATCGGCAACCTCTCCGCCGCGGACGCTCCGCACCTGGTGTTCCTGCAGGATCCGGTGGCGGGCAGCTCGTACACTTTGAACTTGACGGAGAAGACGGCGTGGAAGAATCCCATGCTGCCGCCGGGTGGATTCAGCACGGCGGGCGCGGTCACCACCTCCACCGACACGTTCTATGTGCATACCGGGAGCGGTGTTCCCCCGGTCGACTTGCCTCCGTTGGCAGCCCCGCCGATGGTCGTGGCGAAGCGCATGGCAGTTGACGACGATGCCGAGGTGAACACGGAGAATCTTGGCTCGCAGACCATGGAAGGCGTGCAGGTGACCGGAGTACGCACTACTCAAACCATTGCGGTGGGCAAGATCGGCAATGACCGTCCCATCAGTATCGTCACTGAGGTGTGGACTTCGCCGGAGCTCAAGACAATTGTGTTGAGTAAGCGGAACGATCCGAGAATGGGCGAGCAGACGTTTAAGTTGACCAACATCCAGCGCACGGAGCCTGACCCGTCGTTGTTCATGGTGCCATCGGACTACAAGATTTCGGAGGGCCCCAGGACCTTCATTTATAAGTCGAAGATGAAGACGAAGGAATAGCACCTCTCAGACGCCGCTCGCGAAGCTGGCGGGCGGCGTCGGTTTCTGGGCAAAATGTGGCTCGGTCGGGGTATCAGGTGGAGCGCGCGATCTGGTCAACATCCCTGCAAGTCAACATCTCTGCAAAATGATCAATGCGGCGCCGTAGTTTGCGGTGCGTCCGGCGGCTGGGCCGGTTTCACGAATTTCGCCTCATCGATGGGCATGTTGTCGTGGACCTCTTCGAGCTGAATCGTAAACGCCCCACTGGGGCGCGCGATGGTCCAGCGAAACGGGGTCTTCACTCCGCCCACATCGCGGTAGTCGGCAAAGTCAATTTGCGTGGGATTGAGCCCGAGTGCGGTATCGGTGTAATGCACCATCCGGATGAGCAATCCGGATTGCTGGTCGAAATACAGCTTCGCCGGGGGTTGTCCTTTGGTAAGACCTAAGACCACTGTGGCGGGGTGGTCCGCAATTGTCTCGGGCTTAGGCTCCAGCTTCAGTTGGTCGAAGGCAGGCGTGAGGTGGGCGGGGAAGAACACTGTTGCATCGAGCTTGGCCGCATAGTCATCGGACGCTGACATTTCCCGCAGGGGCCGTCCCGGAGAGGCGAGCCAGCCTTCATGCCCGTTGTAGGCGGTGACGCTGTCGCCGTTGGGCGTGCGCATCACCGAGACTCGCTGGTCCGGCGACTTGGCAAAGACCTCGATCGGCAGCTTGCGTCCTTCGCCGATCACCGCGTTCCCCTTCTCTACCAGCGTCGTGACCTTGTCCAGTGCCGCCTTGCCGCCCAGGGCCTGCAGGTACTTGTCGAGCACGGGATTTCCTGAAGGCAAACTCGCCGGAGGCGTGTCAGGTTCGTGCTCGCTTTCTGCGCCTCTGGGCTTGCTGGCCTCGGCCATGATGGCGGGAATCGCCTGGGGATGAATCGATCCACGATGGCATGTGTTACACGAGACTTCGCGCTCGCCCTTGAAGTTGTCTTGATTAAGGGCGAAGGTCATGGTCATCATCTCGCGCGCAATCTTCTTCGGCTTCTTGTCGTCCTTGTCCATTTCGCGTTCGACATGACAAAAGTCGCACTCGACGCCAAGTGAGGCGCCGATAAATTGCATCGTCGGAATCAACTGGTCGGCTGGGATGGTCTTGAGCACCTGTATGTTCTTGAACTTCTGAGCAGCCGTGGGCACTGCGGGATTGGCGGACGCCTGCGGCAGGGGCGCACCGTCGCCACGGCCAGCGAAGGATAGGGCGATAAAAACTACGCCGAGAGAGAAGAACTGCTTTTTCATGCAGACTTTCCTTTAAGTCGATGATGGCTGAAAAATTCAGATGGCTCCGCCTCAGTCCACATGCGGCTGACAGCGCAAGAGTCCCGCACTAGTTCGGCACCTGCTCACCCGCTCGGACCACGCGAATATCGTGGTCGGTAAACGTGTTATGACTGCTGGGCGCATTTTCTTTTGGCATGTGACAGCTCGCGCAATTGTGGTCGGACTGGGGGCAAGCCTTCCCCGGATGGTCCTGGGTCGGGCTTGTGCCCGCGCCGATGACGTGACAGGCGAGGCATTTCCGGTCGTAATACGCCGCATCATCATGCACCAGTGGCTGGTGGGGATCGTGACAGGCAATGCAAGTGACACGAGCATCGCCCTTCTCCCAGCAGCGGCTGTTCTGCAGCCGGTAGGCCGGAAATCGCACACTGGGCGAGCCCATGGTTCCACCCAGTTCAACATCGACCCAGGTCAGATGGCAAGCCCCACAGAAGTCCACCGATGCCGTTCGATCCAGATGCGCCGGGTTCATGATGAAGCCCTCGCCTCCCTCGACGTGCGCCTTCATGGCCGCGACGTGGTCCGCGCCGGGTCCGTGGCAGGCCTCACAGGTTATGCCCGGCATCACTTCGTCGAATCCTCCTGAGGGCGGGACCGCCGCCGCATGGCAGGAAAAACATCTGCGGATCTCCTCTGGCGGAACGAGGCGTCCCACCGCAGCCTGCAGGGAATCAGCCTTCCACGCCTGGTTGGTGGTCCGGTCGAATCCGTCCATTCCGCCGTAATAGCTGAAATGGCTCTCGTAGAATTTGCCTTGCTTTTCGGTGACGTAAACCTGGCTCACGCGGCCATCGCCGAAGGCCCAGGTAATGGGTTGGGAAATGGAATCGGTACCGTGGCTCACAGTAAATGTATGGCCCTGGGGCGTGCGCTCCAGCTTATACACATAGGAATCGAGTTGAAAGCTCTTGCCGTCATGCGCCTTTAGAACCTTTGACTCTTCGGGCCGCAGCAGTGCCCTCGTCATCTCGGTGCCGTTCGCCAACGACGCCTTTGAAGCATGGCATGGAGCACAGGCTGCGGAGCCCACGTAATCCTTGCTCGAGGGCAACAGCTTGGTGGGCCACCATGCCCGCTGGCCCACATATTCCAGCGTGCTCATGCGCTCGACTTCGGAGCCGGGCGCCCCAGCGTG
This sequence comes from uncultured Acidobacteriaceae bacterium, assembly GCA_963834815.1. Lineage (GTDB taxonomy): Bacteria > Acidobacteriota > Terriglobia > Terriglobales > Acidobacteriaceae > DASRAA01. Next base: position 486,396 of record CAWIDA010000004.1, read on the forward strand.
CACGGAAGTGCCAACTGCCAGCAATGCAACCACGCTCACCATGAACGCAATCCGAATACGCCGGGCGCTCACTACCGACGTCACTGCCCGCAAACCCACACTCTCTTCCTTCGCCCTGCCTCAAAAATTCCGCGAGCGTTGGCCCACATCTGGTTGAACGTTATCACGCCTTCAACCTGATAAGTTCCAGAAAATATTGCGATTAACGAAGCTTTGTTTAGTGTAAACGCAACCAGGCTCGGGAGCGTTTGAGATGGAAGGGCCTTAGCGAATGCCGGTGTCCATGTCCATATCAAGATGAACGGTTTGATCTGCCGTAACGGTGAATGGCTGAGGCTTGGCGCGGACATGTTTGCGCAGGCGGTCTTGCACATCCAGAACATACGAGCCGGGCGGGAGCGCCAGGCGATAACGCCCCTTGCCATCAGCCGTAACCGTTTTGATTGTTTTTTTTTGGTCGTGGCTCAGGACGACCAAGGGGTATTCGGCATAGGTTTCCGCCGTAACTGTCGCCGCGGTACTATCTGCAAGTTCAACCGTTTTCGGGGAGTAGATGTGTAGGTTGCCTTCAACCATTCCTTGCGGCCCGGATTGATCCGACGCATTGCCTACAAGCGGGCTGACGCACAAGCAGCCGATAATCAGACATTTGAAGAACAACGTCTTAGCTCAAGCGAAAATCGGGCGGAACTGATTTTCGCAATCCCGCCCGAAAGACACGATACCTTAAGGTACGGGCAAATACCAAATGTTGCGGCCGTGCGTTCCTGCGTAGAGCCTACGCGGACCGTAGGCGGGCGCGATCTTCAGGTCGGTGACTTCGACCATGGGCAATCCCGCGCCGGCGACTTGCCAATTAGTGGAGCCTCTAGGCAGTCTCAGCACGCCCCAATCGTTCGAGACGAAAATTCCGTCGTCGCCGTCGAACGCGATGGCGGTTGCCGGAAAGTCCGGGAAGGCGGTCGCGCCGGTTCCGTCGAGGATCGTCCAGGTCGCATCCCCAGTGCCACCATTGGCAGTGGGATCAAAGGTCACTGAGAAAACGTGTCCAGGAGTTGTGGGAGTGAGCGAACTGTAACTGGAATACGAGATCCAGGCATGGTTCGGGTTCTTGGAGTCGATAGCGATTCCGCTCACGAACCGGCCGGGACTCGCCGTAGCTGATGGCAAGGTGTCCAAACGGGTATAGGTTACTGAACTGGCAGATGCGTCTGCGTTTTTCGAGATGAACACGCGGCCGACAGTGGTCGCCACCCACACGGTCCCGGTGTCGCTGGTAGTCCGTTGGATGGCCCCTACATTGCCGCCGGAACGAGATGTGCCGCGGTAGTCTGCAGCCGAGGACGTGAGGTTAGTCGCACCCGAGGGCCCGATCTGCACAAAGTCGCCGCAGGCCGGATTTGCACCCGATGTGAAGAACTCCGGACAGTTCGCCTCCAGGAAAACCTGGCTTCCAGCCCAATCCTGGGTGCGCCAGACGCTGTTTGAGCCCTGGAAAATCGTGCCCGCGGCGGCTGGGTTCGGATCTGCGATTACCGGCGCATAGAATTGTGCGCCTTCACCGCTGGATACGATCGGCCCCGTCGCGATGACCCACTTCGCGGGATTCCCGTTCTGGAAGTTCACGTCGCTGAAATTGCCGGTGAAGCTGTTGAAGTGCAGGTTAGAGTTGTTGGCGCTGAAGCCGGACTGACCACCATCGCCGTAGATCTCCTGCGCCCAGATTCCGGCAGAGTAGTTGGTTATCCAAGTGCCGTTGTCCTGAGTGCCGCCCTGCACAATGCTGGTGTTATGCGGATCAACCGATATGCCTTGGAATTGTAAGGTGGTGAGCCCTCGGTTGAGGTTAACGAGCCGAGTCGGCACGCGCGAAAGCAACTGCTGGCAGAGCGCCAGGTTGGTACCGGTGAGCCCGCGATAGGTCGAGCACTGCGATGAGACGTCAGTAAAGTTGCCCGTCGAACGCATCATCCCGCCGTCGGAGCCTTCGAAGAACAGCCCCGGGTTGCCGGAGGCGACCACCAGGGCGTGCTGGTCGGGATGGATTCCGTTCGGCGCCACAGGATTGGCCTGGCAACATGTCCCTGCCGGCGTTGGCCGGAACGTAGCGTCCCAGGTCACGTCGGTGAAGGACGCACCCGCATCGGTTGAATACAGTACGCCACGGCCGTCGGTGGTGAAGCCGAATGTGCCGTAATCATACGATCCGCCAAGGTACACGGTGTCGGGGTAGCCGGCGGGCGAGACAACAAAGTTGTCGTACCAGCACTGACCGCTGCAGTAGTTGAAGTTTTGCGACGTGGTGAGATCGGTGATTGCGGGCACACCTGTTGCAACATCATCACTGCGGTAGAAGCGTGCCCCCGGCGATCCCGTGTTCCCGTCGCCAATGTACATACGCGTCTTGCCATTCGGGAGCGCGGCCACCGTGAACTCGGTCCGGTCATTGGAATTGTTTGGGGCAAGGGAAGGCACGATCTGCGTCCAGGTTGCTCCGCCGTCTGGGGAACGCCAGACTCCTCCCCCGGTATTCACCGGTACGGCGGCAGTCTGGGGAAACGCAGCCGCATAAACGGTAGTTGAGGCGCTGGGGTCGAGCTCGATGTGGTTGACCCCTCGCGAAGAACCAAAGCTCGCCTGTATGACGCCCGCACCAGGGGTGAGTGAGGGATTCAGGCAGACCGTCGTGGGGTTTAACAGCGTGAAAGTCGCGCCGCCGTCGGTGGACTTCCAGATGCCGTACGGCGGAAGTCCCGGAGCGAGAGTAACAGCGCCACCGGACAAAACCGCGCTCACGCCACGCACGCCGCGCGTCGATCCAACATACATCGTGCCGCCGTCAATCACGATTGACGAGATCGACCGTCCGTCGAAAGCGGGTCCGTTATACGCAGGAGCCGTCTGCACGCCGCCGAATCCGTAAATAGCGCTGCAATCAATCGAACCGGAGGCAACGCTCGTGTTCGATGCCAGGTGCGTCCAAGTGTCGCCGCCGTCGGTTGATTTGTAGATCCCGAAACCCGCTTCCGAATCGGCCGACGAATTAGCTTCGCCAGTTCCCGCGTAGAGCGTGTTGGTCGAGGCGTCGTAGGTTAAGGTGCCGATCGCGTTGGTTGCGAAGCTGCTCGAGATGAACGTCCAATTCACGTTATTGCCTGCTCGCGCATTGTCTGTTCGCCATATGCCACCGCCCGCGGCAGCAGCCCAAAGCCGGCAATTTTTCGGGTGGCAGATCGGGGAAATCGCAAGGGCGGTAATTCGGCCCGAGTCGAAGTACGGCGCACCGCTGAAGGTCAGGATGTTGGGGAATTCAGCCGACTGCAGGGGAACCAGCGACCACTGTTTCGCGGCAAGTGGATCGGAGGTACGCGCAGCTGCGGCCTTGAATTGCACCCAACCTTTTTGTGCGTTCACGGTTAGTTGATGGGGGACATAGGGAGCCGGATAGGCGCGGGCTGCATAAGCCTCTCTGGCCGCGGCACTCACGCCTTCGGAGCCTTCGTCCCGCGAATCAATACCGTACTCGGCCTGCTGCTTCAGAGCATAGCGAGTCGGCTTAGGCGGCAGCGCAGCGGTCTTGTTATCTGTCGCTTTTTTTGCGGAATTGGTCGACTTTGCGGGTTGGACCGCTTTCACTTTCTTAGAAGCCTTGTCACTGTTCGCAGATGTTGACTGCGAATCCTGTGCGCTGCTGCGGGTTGGCGAGACCACAAAAGCGATGGCCATGCACGTCAAGAACACGATGCCAGAGACGACGGCACGGATTTTCCATGCGTAGAATACCGGTGATTTCATGCGATGCTCCTTGGAATTGGAACTCTGAACCCCGGGGAAGACGCGGGTCGCGCGTAAGTCAGGAGCTGCGCCCAACGAGACGGAAAACTGTTTTCTCGCGGAAAGGCCTGTCAAACTAGTGACGTAGTACGACCGTTGTAATTGTGTTCATCGCAGGTTGGCCTGTCAAGGACAATCTGGTCCCGTTAGCGGAAGAGACAGTTCCCTGACTGTAGCTTCGCTTTCGGCTGACTTTGGTCATTGCACTTGGGGGCAGGGTGAAAGCAGGCGACTGGATCTCGATTAGGTGCGCCCCTCGCATGGTTCTATTCACGCGCTATCTGATATCGTGTCCCTTCCTTAAGTTGGAGACGAAACCGGCGCAACCAGAGGGATTGGCTCATGAGGAGCATGCATGTCAAGCAGTGACCTGACCTTCGACAGTCGTCCCCAACCGAGCCAGTTGTATCGCTGGCTGGTGCTGATTTTTGTCAGCGTGGCCATGTTCGGCAACTACTACGTTTACGACAGCATTAATCCTCTGGAGCGCATTTTTCTGGAGCAGCTCGGTTTCTCGGCGTCCATGTTCGGATGGCTGAACGCCAGCTACAGCGTGGCGGCCCTGCTTACGCTCCTGCTCGGCGGTATCCTTATCGACCGCTTCGGAATCAAGAAGTCTCTGATGCTGTTCTCCATCCTGATTCTTCTCGGGGCTATTCTGACGGCGTTTCGCGGAAGTTTCTCCACAATGGTTGCCGGCCGTACGCTGGTAGGTCTGGGAGCAGAATCGCAGATTGTTGCCGTTACCACCGCTCTGGCCCGATGGTTTAAGGGAAGAGAGCTCAGCTTTGCCTTCGGCATCAACCTGACCATCGCCCGCATGGCTTCGATCGCCGCCGACAACTCGCCTACCTGGGCGAAGTTCGCCTTCTTCCCCAACGGAGTAAACGCACTACCGAGTTGGCATAGGCCCCTGGTTCTGGCGACCGTCGTGGGCTCGACGGCCGTGCTCGGTTCCGTGGTGTACTGGGTGCTTGAGAGCTATGCCGACAAGCACTACCACCTGGGCAAGTCGGGCGAGCCGGACAAGTTGAGCTTTACCGAGGGACTGAAGTTCAACCCATCGTATTGGTACGTGGTGGCGCTGTGCTTTACGTTCTACTCCGGCATCTTCCCCTTCCGCACATTTGCGATCGACCTGTTCACCAGCAAGATCCTGTCGCAGATGGGAGCAGCCGCCAGCTCCACAGCGGCCTTTGCGGCTGCCCAGGGACGGGCTGGATTCTTCAACAGCATTCTTCCCTTCACCGCGATGATTGCGACGCCCCTTTTCGGTTTGTTGGCCGACAAGATCGGTAAACGCGCCACCCTCATGGTGGCGGGATCGTTCCTCATGATGCCGGTGTACCTGATGATCGCCTACAGCAACGTTTCGCTGCTGGTTCCGGTATCGCTGATGGGCATTGCGTTTTCGCTCATCCCGGCGGTGATGTGGCCGTCGGTGGCCTATATCGTGAACGAACATCGCCTGGGCACTGCCTATGCGCTCATGAGCCTGCTGCAACAGATCGGCTTCTTCATCTTCAATCTGGCGATTGGCAAGGCCAACGACATCGGCCACGCGGGGCCGGACAACTTCCATGGTTACGCGCTAGGCATGTGGATTTTCTCCATCCTGGGATTTCTGGCGCTCTTCTTTGCGTTGCTTCTGCGCGCCCGCGAGACCGGTCCTAATGCGCACGGGTTGGAGACGATAACCACGGCGACCGGCGTCGCCTGATCGATGTGGGCACCGGCCAAGATCGACCTAAGGCTACATTCCCGCATACGGAAAACACCTTAGTTCGTGAGAAACACGGTGCGGGGTTGGAAAAACCTGGGCCGAAAACGTGGGAAAATGAAGCTGACAGCTTAGCCCGGTCGGCGCTGCCGACTTTCTCTTTCTTTTACATCTGACTTTTTACATCTGGCGCTATCGGCAATTGCGAAGCTATTATGTCGAGAATCGGAGGAAGCTGTGACTCGAACTGCGACTTCCCCTTTGGATCGAAAACTGCTCTTTGCGTTACGTACTCTGCTTGGTCCAATTCCGGTCGCCCTTGTATTAGGTGATGCGGAAGACCTGCCCAACACCGACACACCCATTGTCGGTACGGTTCGTATCCCGGACCGCTCCACCTTGTTTGCGATGGTCGTGAATCCCGAAGTGAGCTTTGGCGACGCCTACTCCTCGGGCAAGATCGAGATGCAAGGCGACCTGGTGCGCAGCCTGGAATACGTGTGCCGGTCGTCTCCTCGAGTGCGGAACTGGTCCTGGCGCTTTTTGTCGAAGTGGTTGGACTGGGCGCAAGCCAACACCAGGCGCGGGTTCCTCGCGGAACATTCATCGCCATTACGACCTCTCCAACGATTTCTACCGGCTGTGGCTCGATGAGCAAATGGTGTACACCTGCGCCTACTTTCCCCGACCGGACGCTTCTCTGGAAGAGGCGCAGGAGGCCAAGCTCGATCTGGTGTGCCGCAAACTCTGCCTGCGTCCCGGCGAGACCGTCCTCGAGGTCGGCTGCGGCTGGGGTGCGCTGGCCATCTATATGGCGCAACACTACGGCGTCCGCGTAAAGGCCTTCAATATTTCGCATGAACAGATCGTGTGGGCACGCGAATGTGCGAAAGAGGCAGGGGTGGCCTCACGAGTGGAATTTGTCGAGGACGATTACCGCAATGTCAGCGGCCAATTCGACGTATTTGTTTCGGTCGGCATGCTGGAACACGTGGGACGGGAAAACTACCCTGAGTTGGGCCGCATAATTCATCGCGCCATCGGCGACACTGGCCGTGGCTTTCTCCATTTCATCGGCCGCAATCGCCCTCAGCCCTTTAGCGTCTGGATCAGGAAGCGCATCTTCCCCGGTGCGTACGCGCCATCGCTCCGAGAGTCGATGGAAGTCCTCGAACCGCAGAATTTCTCGGTACTCGATGTTGAGAACCTCCGCCAGCACTACGCCAAGACCCTGGAACACTGGTTGGCCCGGTTTGAGGCTTCCTTCGATGCAGTGGTGCTCAAGTACGGCATGGATTTCGCCCGCATGTGGCGCCTATACCTTGCCGGATCAATCGCCGCATTCCGCGCCGGCAATCTGCAGTTGTTCCAGGTCTTGTTCGCCGGCAGCCGCTGCCAGTCTGTGCCGTGGACGCGCGAACATCTGTACACCTCGCTTCGACAGGAGATCCAAGACGAATTATGGACGCGTGCGATGTAATGATCGTCGGCGGAGGTCCCGCCGGCTCCTCGTGCGCCTGGGGACTGCGCGACTCGGGCCTCGACGTGCTGATCATCGACCGCGCGACGTTTCCCCGCAACAAACTTTGCGGCGGGTGGATTACGCCGCTGGTGCTCGAGGAACTGGAATTCACTCCGGAAGACTACTCGCCCGGCCGCACCATGCAGCCCATCACCGGCTTTCGACTGAGCGCGATTGGCGGCCCGCAGGTTGAAATTCGCAGCGAACGCGTCGTCAGCTACGGCATTCGACGCTGCGAGTTCGACGAGTACCTGCTGCGCAGAAGTGGAGCGCGCCTCCGCGAAGGTATGACTCTGACTTCGGTCGAGCGCGTGGATGGAGGCTGGCTGATTAACGGCGAGATTCGCACGCGCATGCTCGTCGGTGCAGGCGGGCACTTCTGCCCGATCGGGCGCTATCTTGGAAATAAGGGATCCCCAGCTCCGGTCCTGGCGCAGGAAATCGAGTTTGAAATGGACGCGCCGCAGGCAGCGAGGTCAAAGGTTGAGGGCGAGATTCCCGAGCTGTTCTTCTGCCGCGACATGCTCGGCTATGGCTGGATCTTTCGCAAGGACAACTACCTCAATGTGGGACTCGGCCGCACTGACTCGCACGAAATCTCGCGACATGTGAAAGACTTCGTCGGCTATTTGGCTGAGGCGCGCGCCGTCGAAGTTCCGAGCACCGGAATCGCCGGCCACGCCTATGGGTTGGTCGGCCACTCGCACCGGAAAATCCTCGACGATGGCGTTCTGCTGATTGGCGACGCCGCGGGGTTGGCGTATCCCGAGAGCGGCGAGGGCATCCGGCCTGCCGTCGAATCAGGATTGATCGCCGCCCACGCCATTCTGTCCGCGGAAGGCAACTACAGCGCAAAGAAGCTGGCGTTATATCGCGAGCTCTTGAACTCGCGCCTGCAGCGTGAACACAGCCGCCTTGAATTGCTTTCGCAACGACTTCCTCATGCCATCAAGGAATTTGCCGGGCGGCAGCTTCTACGGAGTCGTTCGTTCTGCCGTAACGTGGTTATGGACCAGTGGTTCCTGCGCGTAACCGAGCAGCGCCTGTCGTTCGAACCGCAACCGGTACAGCACCAACTGACTACCATCTAATTCAGCCGACGATTCTAATTCGGCTCTTCCTACCCTGCGAGCAATAGAAGAAACAAGCCCGTGCTGATTCTGTTTCTTTTTCCGCCAATTTCAGCGATGCTAGTTATACAGGAGGATCCCCATGGATGTGGGCACGACGGACTGGAAGATCAAGGTGTATCAGCATCCCGAGCGCGCTGTTCCGCAACGCGCGAGGGAATTCCTCGAGCAGGGCCAGGTTGCTCACGTCGGCTTTGAGCAGGATGGCCGCCCCTATGTCATCCCCACGCTCTATCACTATTCTCCTGAGCACCCCGATCGCCTCTACCTTCACGGTGGCATGTCCAGCCGCATGCTGCAGCACCTCGCGTCGGGCATTCCGGTCTGTGTCACCGTCACGCAACTCGACGGGCTGGTATATTCGCGCGACGCCAAGTATCACTCCGCCAACTATCGCTGCGTGATGTGCTTTGGACGAGGCCGCATTTTTGAGGATGAGCACGAAAAGCGCGTGATGTTCGAGGCCATGACCTCGCGCTACTTCCCGGGACGCACCGCCGGACGCGATTACACGCCCGCGCCGCCGTCGCATCTGACGTCGACCGCTGTGGTGGAAGTGGTGATTGAAGAAATCAGCGCCAAGATGCGCGACGGCGGTCCCAAAGGTCCGCAAGACGGTAACGACGACGCTCCCGGCACACGTGGCGTGGTGGACGTTTAGCGGACTACGGGGTCAGCTCCGGCCTTACTCCGACTCCAGCACGAGATAGCTCAGTCCGGCATCGCGTTCAATCTGCAGCACGATGGAATCGCCGGAATGAATTCCTTTCAGTGCCTGTTTGAGCCCGGCAATGTCGGTGATGCTGGTGGTATTCACCGCGTGGATCACGTCACCTGCTTCCGGTCCCTCTCCCAGCAACTCGCTGCTGGGTGTGCGCGCGGCCACGATCACTCCCGACGGAATGCGGAGATCGGGCAGTAGCCGCTTCAGGTCATCGTTAATCGTGACCCCGACGATGCCCAACTTCTCCACCACATTGCCTGGTCCGGTCACCATGTCGGCAAAGCGCTCCGGATCGTCAGGACGCTCGGCCACCGCCACTTCAACCGTGACTACTTTTCCGTTGCGCAACACTCCGATTGGCGCCACCTGCCCGATCTTGTATGTAAACAGCAGCGTAGCAAATTCCTTCACGTCGCCTACCGGCCTGCTGCCGATGCTGGTCACGACCTCTCCGACCTTCAAACCCGCCTTGTCGGCCGTCGAACCGGGTGCCACATCTTCCAGTAAGACGCCGTGACTGCGCGGCAGCTTCAGGCCCTCCGCCAAGTCAGGCGTGATGGTGCGCAGAAACACCCCGATCTGTCCGCGATGAACGTGGCCTTCCCCCCTGAGCTGGTCGCAGATATTTCTCACCACGTTGCTGGGGATGGCGAAGCCCAATCCTTCACTGCCGCCGGATTCCGAAAGGATGAAGGTGTTAATACCCACCACCCGGCCGTCGACGTCCACCAGCGGGCCTCCGCTATTGCCCGGATTAATGGGCGCATCCGTCTGCACATACGTTGTGGGATTGTCTTCGCTCACCTGGCGTGCGGTGGCGCTCACCACTCCCATGGTGACGGAATTCTCCAGTCCTTGCGGGCTGCCGAATGCGAACACGACTTGCCCCTGCTTCAACTGGTCGGAGTCGGCCAACTCCAGCGCCGGCAAGTTCGTCGCGTCGATCTTGAGTACCGCGAGGTCCGATTGCCGATCCATTCCTATAAGTCGCGCAGTCATCGGACCGCGCGGGCGGCCTTCATCCGGTCCCGGCGCCTCCAGCCCCGGAAGCCGCACCCGGATCTTCCGTGCGCCCTGCACCACGTGCGCATTGGTCACAATGTATCCGTCGGACGTAAGGATCACTCCGGCGCCGATGGCTTCCTGCAGCTCGAACAATGCGGAGTTGGCCGGCTCTTTTTCCGTGCTTAGGCCATATCCGGTGGCGACGATTTGCACCACCGATTTGGTCACCTTCGCGGTCAGGACCTGGACCGACTGGCTGAAAACGTGTAGTGGGTCGTTGCGCAGCGGCGTCACAGGCGCGGACGGCGGAGCCGGCGCGTCGGTCTGCGCAACCGCTGAAGAGGAAGTTGCAGCCAGCAAACACAGCAGGATGGTGAGGGAAAGAAATTGGAACGAAGTCGGCTTCATTCTTATTAGGACTCTCGCTTGGACGTCGGTTTCGCTGCAAACCGCCGACAACTGTAACCAGCTGACGTTAATGCCAGCATGCCCCTCTCATCGGATTATCATTACGAACGCCCAGCTTCCTGGGCGCGGGGAATCTGCTTCCTCCGTCGACGAAAGCGGACAGCATCCTCGTCCGCAAATCCTAAGGAACTCAAGAGACATTACAGCAGAAAGACTGGCCGACCACCATGCCAGCTACTGAGTGGATGATCGCAGGGGCGGCAAAGGCTCAGGAACGCCGAAGTTGATCGCTGGCCCATACATACTATTCACCAGTACCGCTGCGCAAGTTCCGCGAACTGCGCGACGATGCGGCAGTGTTCGTGACCACCCTTCCCCTCGTTAGGTGTAGCGCCGAATCAAATTCTTCACTGAAAAATGACCACTGGCAGCCGGCAGATAAATCGGGCGGTAGCTTTCAGGCGATTGTGTATTGACGCGATTACTTCGGCCCGGATGAAAACATGACGCTAGCCAAACTTCGAAGAGCGGTCCGGCGCCCGGAAGGTTCCGAGAAAAACCCGCCGGACCGCGTTAGAACTACTCGTAGACCACCGTCTCGAACGTCCAGTCGTCAATCCAGGCGGTCAGGACTTCAGCAGGTGCTCCGTCAAAAATCCAGAACTGGACCTGGAAATTGTGGGCGCCGGCGGGGAGCCTTTTCGACCACATCCCGGTGTGTGTGTCATAGGCGTTGGCATAGCAAAATGCCTGCGCGCCGTCGTAAGGTTCCAAAGGAACTCCGGTCACGGTGTCCAGAATGCGGATCCTCAAGTAGTCATCACCGCCTCCGTTAAAGAGGCGACACTCCGCGGTGAAGCTGACATTGACCAGGTCACTGTCGCCAGCTGCTACCGTCCAGGACAGGTTGGCGAGAGGCAGTGAAAACCAGGTGGCCGTCTCACCAAACGTCGTGGCGGCAGTCTGGGTTCTCGCGAGTTTTCTTTTCACTGGCCCGCCGACTTGAGTGAAAAAGCCGGCAGGCGTTGATACTGACGGTTGAGCGTCATCCGTCTCTTGGGCTTGTAGCGGAGCTATCATCATCAAGCTCAGCACCGCAGCAAGCATGGTTGCTTTTTTCAGGATTTGCCATCGTGGAAACATACAACCTCCCTTCGATGGGAACGTGCAGTTGTTGGACAGTACCAACAAATGGGCTTTACTACCATGTGCCGTAACTGTGAATAGGCTGTTGGGTGATTGTTGGATCCCGGTAATCACGGTCCTGGTGACTGCCAGGTCGCAGCCTGCCGTACTGCAGCTAAGCGGTTAGCAGAATCCACACTGCAGAAATTCAGGAGTACCAGTCAACGATCGCCGTAGGCGTGGCTGTTTCGGTATCGGCCAGCGTTCGCGCGACGGTGTCGGCGCTCGGTCGCACTAGTATCATGCGTCCGCCTGATTCCAGCCGGTACCAGTCGCCGCGCCATTCGATTTCGCGTCCCCAGTAACTGGCGCACCAGAAGAGGAAGCCCATCAGGGCGCGCAAGGGGTAGAGCCACGCTAATTGCAAGGCGCGGCGATCGCGTACTACGCCCCATCCGGCAATGATGGCCATAAGCACGCGGTTGAGATACGCAGCGGCAAACAGTCCCACGCCAAGCGTCCAATGGTGCAACGCGCCGGCCGCCGCCAGTCCCAACAGACCGAAGGGCATGGCAAAAGTCAGCACTGTACCGGCATGCCCCGCGCGGCGCGAGAAGCGCGTGCTCTTCATCCAGCGGGTCTGGTGCCGCATGGAGTTGGCAAAGCTGCGGTTGATCACCACGTGATCAATCACGTGCTGCGACATCACCACCTGCCTGCCACTTTCGGCAATGTCGCGGCCCAGCACGTAGTCGTCAGCGCAATAGTCGGCCAGCGGCTCGAACCCGCCGACCGCGTCGAGCGCATCGCGGCGCACCGCCATGGTCGGTCCGAGGGCGAACTTCATGCCCTCGATCAGGTTGGCCACGATCGCTCCCGAGGTCATTTCCACGCTCATGCCCAGGGCTTCGAGCTTCGACCACAGCCCGCCCGTGGGAAGCCCGCGATAGAGGCACGTTACCATGCCGTTGCCGGGCTGCAGCAGCGGGCTGACGATCTCTGCAATGTAATTGGGTGCGACGTGGACGTCGCTGTCACTGATGATCAGGTAATCATGCGCCGCGTGCGCATACATCTTCACCAGCGAGCAAACTTTGGCATTCGGTCCAACAGGATCGCCGGTGGCAACAATCTTCACGGGCAGTGAGGGATACTTGTCGCGGATGCGCCGAACCACGTCGAGGGCGGAATCGTCGCCCCGGCGCGCTCCGAAGATAATTTCGAAACTTGGATACTGTTGCTGGAAGAAGCTGGTCAGGTTGGCTTCCAGACCGGGCTCCATGCCGCATAGCGGCTTCAGTAAAGTGACGGGCGGGAGGTTGGCGTCACCCTCCGCCGGACGCCGCTGCCGACGAAAGCGGGAGCTGGCGATCAACACCAGAAGCAGGTATCCCGTACTTGTGAATAGACCTGCCGCCGCGATGAACAGCAGCAGTCGCCAAACCATCATTCCCATCTCCCGAAGGGCGCCCTTCAGCGTTGCCGCCAACCCCAGTTTTGGTTCCGGCTCCGAGCCAAACCAGATACTGCGACCAGCCAGTCCCCTGCACGCTGCCTGCCTCGCCGGTGCTGGAACACAACCCTGTCGCTATACTGGTACTGACATTATAAGGGAGTCCTCATGCCACTTACCGAGCAAAACTCTGCTGAACTCCACGAAGAAATATCGGTTCATCCCCCAAAAAGGCTATTGTTTGGCCCCGGCCCCTCACAGGTGCATCCCAGGGTGTACGAGGCGATGGCGCAACCCATCGTCGGCCATCTCGATCCTTACTTCTTCGAGATCAGCCAAGCCAATCAGCACATGCTCCGCCGCGTCTTCGGCACCGAGAATGATTGGACGTTCGTCATCTCCGCCACCGGCAGCGGAGGCATGGAGACGGCCGTCAGCAACTTCGTCGAACCCGGCACCAAAGTAGCGGTCTTTGCCAATGGCTTCTTCTGCGATCGCATGACCGACATGGCGCGCCGCCATGGTGGCGACGTCGTGCGCCTCGAGAAGCCCTGGGGCGGAGCCTTCGGCGACAGCGAAGCCGCTGAGTTCATCCACCGCGAGAAACCCAAGGTGGTGATGTACGTAACTGCGGAAACTTCCACCGGCGTCTTCCAGCGCGGCGAAGCCATCTGCGCGGCGGCACACGAAGTGGGCGCGCTGGTCATTGCCGACTGCGTTACCTCACTCGGCGCCATGCCCGTCAACGTGGACAAGACTGGCATTGACATCGCCTACAGTTGCACGCAGAAGGGATTGAGCTGTCCTCCGGGGCTGTCTCCCATCACCGTCTCGCCGCGCGCGGCCGAGTGGCTGCAGGCTCGCAAGTCGCCGAACCGTTCCTGGTACTTCGACATCAAGCTCATCTCCGACTACCTGTTCGTCTCGCACCGCTATCATCACACCGCCTCGGCAACGCTGTTTTACGCGCTGCACGAGGGCCTCAGCTTGATCGAGGAGGAAGGCCTGGCACACCGCTGGGAGCGTCATCGCCAGGCGCACCGCGAGTTCGTCAAAGGTATTACCGAAATGGGTCTGCAGATGCTTGTGCCCGAGGAGTATTGCATTTGGAACCTGAACACTCCGCAGGTGCCCGAGGGTGTCGACGACGCCAAGGTGCGCGCAAAACTGCTGCATGATGACGGCATCGAGATCGCAGGTGGTTTCGGGCCGCTGGCCGGCAAGGTCTTTCGCATCGGATTGATGGGGCCCCTGGCGACCCGCGACCACGTGCAGGGCTTTCTGGCCAAGTTCGGGGATGCGCTACGCAAGGCAGGCTACAAGGGCTAACGACGGAATCACCACGGAGGCACGGAGGCACGGAGGCCACGGAGAGAGCCAAAATCTTGATCCAGAAGACTCGACGCCTATGGTGCATGTTTGTAGGATGTTCTGGGCGCCAACTCCAAATTGCCGGAGATCGAAGAAATGCTCGGTTGCCCTCGTCTAAAGGCTCAAACTCCTACGTGTCCTCCGTGCCTCCGTGGTGCATCTAAATGACTATGATTCCGGAAATGCCGATCGCCGCCAATCAACCCGTGGCTGATACCGGCCCGATGCTGGTTTACGACGGCACGTGCGGCTTCTGCGCGCGCTCAGTGCAGTTCATCCTGCGGCACGAGCACCGTAACGACCTGCGGTTCGTTCCCCGCGACTCAGAACTGGGAAAGGATTTGCGCCGCCGGTTTCATCTCGAGAACGTCGAATCGATGCTCTGGGTCGCCAACGGCAAGGCCACTATCGAGTCGAGCGCAGTTCTGAGCGCGGCCAAGTATCTCGGTGGCGTTTGGTCTGCTCTCGCGACAATTGGTTTGCTGGTTCCCGCGCCCATTCGCAACTGGGCCTATCGCCTGATCGCCCGCAATCGCCGCCGCCTGGCTGCGTCCGCGCCCGTCTGTCTGGTTCCCTCTGCCGAACAGCGTGCCCGGTTCCTGAGCTGAACCTTCGAGCGCTGCAAGTTAAACCTTTCGACTTCGCTCACGGCTTCGGCGGCGTAACAGCTTCCTTGCGTGGGTAAGCTTCCAACAGCGCCCCCAGAACCACAGCTGCAGCCGGCAACTTTGCCTTGTCAGGATGCTCTGCAACATATTTCACCACCAGTTTGGCAACCTCTCCCACGGTGACGTTGGGTGCATCAAACAGCGGCAGCGACTTGGCGTTGGAGTTGTAGGCCTGCAGACCGTCGACCACGCCGGTCAGCCAGATGTTACAAGCTCCCGCGTATTGATTGGGCTGTCCCTGGGCAGTCGGTCCGCAGATGCTCGCATATTCGGTGCCGGAGTTGCGTAACTCCGCGCCTGAATTGGATTGGCCGAACAGTTGTAGCGGAAGGCAGAGCAGGATAGAGAGGAGTACCAGTTTCATGAGCTAAGTGTAATTGACCGGAAACAGAAGTTTCGGTGCTCAACAGAGCAATGCAGGTTCCTGTGAGGCTTCATCGATTCGCTATGCTTGTTCAGGATCTCGGCCCGCGCTGGGATGACAAATCATAAACGTTAACTGCTGCGATAGCCCTGGGGATGCGATTTGTGCCACGCCCAGGCGCTGGTGATGATGCTTTCGATATCCGAATACTGCGGGTTCCAGCCCAGCACGTTTCGGATTTTGTCGGAGCTGGCAATAAGCACCGCCGGGTCGCCGGCGCGGCGGGGCATCTCGCGCACCGGAATCTCCTGTCCGGTCACCTCACGAGCGAGGCCGACGATCTGGCGCACACTGAAGCCTTCCCCGCTGCCCAGGTTGCAGATCAACTGTTCGTGATCGTCTAAACCCTGCAAAGCCAGCAGGTGTGCGGTGGCGAGGTCGTCCACGTGAATAAAGTCGCGGATGCAAGTGCCGTCTTTCGTGGGGTAGTCAGTACCGTAGATCGAAATGAACTCGCGCTGGCCGAGCGGCACCTGCAGGATAAGCGGAATCAGGTGGCTCTCACTGCGGTGGGCCTCGCCGCGTGCGGACGTGGCGCCGGCGGCGTTAAAGTAGCGCAGGCTGGCGTAGCGAAATCCGTGCGCGCGCTGAAACCACGCCAGCATCTGCTCGACAATGAGCTTGGATTCGCCGTAGGCATTGGTCGGCGAGAGCGGGTGGTCCTCGGGAATAGGCACGCTTTGCGGTTCGCCGTACACCGCAGCGGTTGAGGAAAAAACCAGGCGCGAGACTTTATGTTTGAGCATCACGCGCAGCAGAGTCAGGCTACGCAAAGAGTTATTGTCGAAATATTGCTCGGGAAGCTTGACCGATTCGCCCGCTTCGATCAACGCCGCGAAGTGCATGACGGCGTCGAAGTTGTGGGTGTTGAAGAGCTGTTCGAGCGCGGCTTCGTCTCCGATGTCGGCCTGAATGAATTCGGCCTGCACGGGAACGGCCTCGCGCCATCCCATAATAAGGTTATCGAGAACGGTGACCGCGTGTCCGGCCCGGAGAAGATGGTCGGCAACCACACTTCCGATGTAGCCGGCTCCGCCTGTTACGAGAACTCGCATGAACCTTCCTTGAGGAAATTACGGTAAGTGAAATTGCAGGGTGGGACGAAAATCCCCACCCAAGCAAAGAAGCTTGGCTGGGCACCCAGATTGCGAGCCGGCGTGAGCCCAAATCGGCTACTTGGTGATCACGCCACAGGCGATGCGGTCGCCGGCGTTTCCCGCAGGATCGGTCTTCATGTCGTCGGCCTTGGCGTGAATCATCAGCGCCGTGCCTCCGTTGGCGAACAGCGAATTGGCCTCACTGCCCGTCCCCAGCACCACATCGGCGTTCTTGATGGTGGCCTTGGCGGTGCCATTGTCCTTTACCGTGAAGTTGGCCATATCGCCATTGTGATGTCCCTTGGGATTAAGGAAGCCGTGCTCCTTCTGATCGGGATTGAAGTGCGGTCCGGCCGACTTGAAGTCAGGGGGATCGCACTTGGCGTCCTGATGGAAGTGCAGCGCGTGCTCCCCGGGAGGCAGGTCCTTTACATTGAGCTTAACTTCCACTCCCTTGCCCGACGCCTTAATGGTGGCCGAGCCGACGCTGTTTCCTTTGGCGTCTTTCAGTTGTACGACCTGCTTCTTAACCGGCTTGGCGGACTGCGCTTCCTGGGCAAGTGCGGCGAGCGTCACCACGCCCAAGGCGGCTACGAGGACGAGCGATCGTTGGATTGAGCGGTTCATATCGCAGAGTTGTATCACAAACGGGGAGGCCTGGTCTGCGGGTGGTCGGGGCAGGACATCGGACGGTGGGCTGGGGCGGGTGCCGAGTTGGGAAGAATACTTGTCCAGACTTTGGATGAGTCTCCGTCCAAAATCTAGAAATTGGACTGCCCCGGATCAGTGCCGGAACGGGAAATATTGCGCTGGCGGCCAAATTCGGGAGGGAAATAGCATTTTCGCGCTTTGGCTACTAAAGTGCTATTCCGAAGATGGCACTTACAGGGAAGTTGGTGGCCTGTAAGAACTGCTGCTGCGAATCACTTGTCGGCAAAGAGAGCGAAGGGCCGCAGTCAGAACCAGCAAAAATGGGGCTGGGAATGGCAGAGCCGTATCCGACTGGTGACCGATCCTCAGGTGACACGATGGGAGCAGAAAACGAGCGGCTCTGGTTGGCGGCATACACTCGGGCGCGATATGAGTGTGCGGTGGCCCGTCAATTGGAACGCAAGCAGGTCGAGTTTCTGCTCCCTACTTATACGCGCATGGCGCGATGGAGCGACCGGCTGAAGCGGGTCTTGGCGCCATTATTCCCCAACTACATCTTCGTCCACGTGAGCAGTAAGGAACGCCTGCAAGTGCTGCAAACCGCGGGAGTGGTCAGCGTCGTATCGGTGGCGGGTAAGCCGGCGGTGCTACGAGACGACGAGATCACCATGCTGCGCACGTGCATGGCGCGTCCGAACCAAGTCGAGCCCCATCCGTTTCTGAGGATAGGACAACGCGTGCGTGTGAAGCACGGTCCGTTCGCGGGATGGGAAGGGATCCTGACCCGAAGGAACAACGCAGCCCGCCTCGTGGTCAGTGTGGAACACCTCATGCGGTCGGTTGCCGTGAACTTCGACGACGCTGAGGTCGAAGCGGTGTCGTAAGCCCCGGCTATCTCATTAAATGCCTGCTCGCAGGCTGTTGCTGTGTAGTCCCACAATGTGGTACTAAAACAGTTCACTCTCCCATCCACCATTAAACCAATGTCAATTGCCGGGCGGAAACGCCGCCGGGTAAGTGAGCATCCCTGTTGAGACCATGAGTTCTACCCAATATCCAGGCGCGACGCCGCTCAGCCCCGTCATTCTTTTCCCCTCCCAGGCCGAGGCGCGAACTGGCATTGCCACCGAGAACGTGCGCCACGTGGAAATCGCTGTCGGCCTGGCCGAGCGACTGCTGGACTTCCTGGCAGTGGTAGCCGCGGTGTGGGCCTCGTATTGGATTCATGCCGCCTGGCGCGAAGGCCCACAGGCGCATTATTCGGATGAAGCAGTGCTGATTACAGCCTCGGGCTTTGCGTTGCTAATGGTGCTGTTGCTGGACAAGCACGGCGACTACAAGCCCTGCCTCAGCCTCATGGCGGTACGTGAGACGGAACGGCTCCTGCGCGTCACTATCGCGGGCTTTCTGTTGGCCCTGCCCATCCTATTGGCCGTCACGAGGTCGATTCCGCGCACCGCCATAGGATTGGCGCTGGTAATGGTCCCGGCGATGCTGGGGTTGGAGAAATTGCAGGTACAGGCGGCGATCCAGATAATGCACGCCTGGGGAGCCATTACCCGCAAGGCGGTCATTCTGGGAACGGGACCTGTGGGACGCAGTATCTATTCGACGCTGGTGCACTCACCCAAGTTCGGTCTCGATCCGGTAGCGTTCGTCGAGTTAGACGAAGCAACGGATGAGCCAGTCATCTACGAAGCGTCGTACCACCACAACCGCCGGGCCAACGTACTCCCGGGGCCAGTGACACCACGGTTGCTGCGCGGGTTGGGAGCGAACACGTTGATCATCGCTGCACCAGAGATCGCTCCCGAACAGGTGGCTGACATTTCGGCGCAAGCGGAAGCAGCAGGCATCAGCACATACGTCATTCCCGAGCCCTTCGTCGAGGCGGCGCTTGCCACAGAATACGTGGAACTGGACGGCATTTTGCTGGCGCATAAGCCAGCGGTCTGCCCCAGACGGTGGTATCAGGCAGTGAAACGGGTACTCGATCTATGCCTGGCGGCATTGTCATTGCTCATGTTATCGCCGGTATTGCTGGGAGCAGCGTTGGCCGTGAGATTGACTTCCGCAGGACCGGCGATTTTCACACAGCGGCGTGTAGGCCGAAACGGTGAGCTGTTCAGCATGTACAAGCTTCGTTCGATGTACGCGGACAGCGACCGTTACGCGAATTCGCCGACCAGCAGCGGAGATGCCCGAATCACGCCAGTCGGGCGTTTCCTGCGCCGTTCCTGCATCGACGAGTTGCCGCAGTTGCTGAACGTGCTGCGAGGCGAGATGTCGATCGTGGGTCCGCGTCCCGAGATGCCATTCATCGTGGATCAGTACGAAAAGATCCATTGGCAGCGGCTGACCGTGAAGCCGGGAATTACTGGACTGTGGCAGCTCAGCGCCGACCGGCGATCGCCAATCCACAAGAACATCGCATACGACCTCTATTATTTGCGGCACCGCAATCTCCTGATGGATGTCGCGATCATGCTTCACACCGTGGTGTTCGCATTTCGAGGAGTGTGAAGTTTGTTGGCTGCTCGGCGGCCTGAACGAAGCCGAAGCGCCGCTCTTTCTTGTGAGAATTAAATAGTGCTCATCACAGTTATAGGTTCGGGGTATGTCGGTCTGGTGTCGGCCCTCTGCCTGGCCGAGATAGGACACCAGGTCATCGCGGTGGACTCGGACACGGAAAAGATCGCGGCGTTGACGCGGTGCGAAGCACCCATCTATGAGGCTTTGGTGCCGGAGTTACTGCAACGGCACAACGGAAAGCGACTGCGCTTTTCAGCTTTTCCTAAAGCGGCGGTCACGGCGTCGGACGTGGTGTTTCTCGCAGTCGGAACCCCGCAAAGCGAAAGCGGAGATGCCGACCTCTCCCAAATCGAGGCGGTCGCGAAGGAAATCGCTCCCGTCCTGCACCGTTCCACGTTGATCGTAGAAAAGAGTACGGTGCCGGTATGCACCTGCGACTCATTGCGCGAGACCTTGCGGCGTAATGGCGCGCACGCCGGCTGGTTCTCCGTGGCTTCGAACCCGGAATTTCTGCGGGAAGGCAGCGCGGTCACCGATTTTCTGTATCCCGACCGAATCGTGGTGGGTGCTGACGATGAGTTCAGCCGCATCATGCTGCGGGAGGTGTACCGGCCACTCACTAGTGGCGCGTATTACCGGCGCGAGGATGCGGTTCCATGTCCATCGCGAACGCAGAAACGGGCACTGTTACTCCTGACCGGTGCGAAGAGTGCGGAGTTGATCAAGCACGCCTCGAATGCCTTCCTGGCGACAAAGATCTCCTACGTGAACACGCTGGCCTGCCTGGCAGAGGCCGTGGGCGCCGACATCGATGAGGTTTGCGCGGGAATGGGTTCGGACCCGCGCATTGGAAGCGAGTTCCTGCGTGCAGGTGTGGGTTATGGGGGCTCGTGCTTCCCCAAGGACATTGCCGCGTTCGAGGCAGTCGCGCGGCGCAGCGGGGTCGACTTCCCGCTGCTGCGGCATGTGGCAATGATCAACGAGGGGCAGAGATCGCGGTTCGTGGACAAAGTGAAGCGCGCGCTGGGGCCGCTGGCCGGGAAACGCATCGGAGTACTGGGTCTAGCGTTCAAGGAAGATACCGATGACGTGCGGGAGTCGCCGGCGGTTGCGATTGTGCGCGAACTGGTGCGACAGGGCGCCCGGCTGTGCGCCTACGACCCGGAGGCGATGACGCGGGCGCGTGGAGTACTTCCAAGCGGGCACATCACCTACGCGAATGACCCTTACGACGCGGCATGGGGCAGCGATGCCCTGCTGATTCTTACCGCGTGGCGGCAGTTTGCGAAGCTCGACCTGCAGAGGCTCCACTCGGTGATGCAGGCGCCGGTTATCTTTGACGGTCGCAATGTGTTTGCGCCGGAAGAGATGGCTGCCGCCGGATTCGTATATCACAGTGTGGGACGTACTTCGCCGGCGCTCAAGCGACCGGTGGCGATGCAGCTCGGAATTCCCAACGCCGTAAGCTACACCGTCGAGCGCATCGCAGCCGCGCCTGAACAGGCGAACCTGGAAACGCGGCCCCTCCTGCCGCAGGTGGCAAGTCAACAAAAGGTCCGTAATGGATACTCCTCCGGAAACCCCCAGCGGGCAACTGATCGTCGGCCATAGCCTGCGATCATCAATGCCGTTAGTGGTGTCCAGCCAATTCGACGAGGTATTGGTGGCGGAAGTGCGACGCATGTTACGCCAATATCGACGTCTGATCGCGGGCTGGACGGTAGCGGGACTGTTGCTCGCGGGGGGTTACCTGCTGATTAAGGCCCCGCAATTCGAGGCCGGAGCGCAGATCGAGGTACGGCCTGCGGGATCGAACTCGCTCGGGCTGGACGAGATGGCGGCCAAGGTCTTCAGTCCTGCTGACGCAAACACCCAACTGCAGAGCGCGGTGCAGGTTCTGCAAAGCAACACCATCGCGCTGGAAGTAATGCAGCAGCTTCAGATGGCAAAGCGCAGCGACTTTGCCGGAAGGTGGAGGCAGTCCGGAACTACGCCCGTGGCTTCGCTACCACCCGAAGTGAGAGACCACCTGCTGGAGCACTTCCGCCGCAGCTTGAGCGTCAGCATCATTCCCAAAACCGACATCGTCGTGGTGCGTTTCAAGGCGAGAAATGCTGAGCTCGGCGCGGAGGTAGTAAACGCCGTCCTCAACTCGTACATGGAAAGGAAAATTCGTACCAGCTACGACTCGACGATGCAGGTGTCCAACTGGCTTTCGTCGCAGATGGACGACCTTAAGAGCAAAGCCAATGAATCGCAGGAAAAGCTGGCGGAACTGCAGCGCACCACCGGCCTGATTGGGACTGACGAAACCAGCAACATCATCACCGACAAACTCAGCCAATTGGACGAGCAACTGACGGCCGCGGAAGCGGACAGGGTGGTGAAGGAGGCGCGGTACCGCATCGCGGCAGCGGGCGATCCGGAACTGCTGGCCGCTTCAACTCCGGACCCGACGTTGCAGTTGTTGCGAACGCAGGAGGCGGAGTTGCGCCTGCAATATACCCAGCTCAATACGAAGTTCGGGAGTGGCTATCCCAGGCTGGCGGAGGTGGCGAACCAGGTTGCACAGGTGGATCGGGCGATTGACGTGCAGTTGACGAAACTGGGCGAGCGCTACAAAAACGATTACCTGGCCTCAGCGAACTCGGAGAAGATGCTGCGCGCCGCCTTCGAAGAGCAAAAGCAGAAAGCCTACGCCCTGAATCATGGTGCGGCGCAGTACGCAATCCTGAAGCACGAAGTCGAAGCCACGCGCGACCTCTACGAAACCCTGGAGCGAAAGCTGAAAGAGGCGGGAATTTCAGCAGGTCTGGCGTCAGCCAACATCGGGGTGGTGGACATTGCGCAGGTGCCATCCGCGCCGGTGGAGCCGCTGGTCCCGCTGGTGCTGGGAATGGGGCTCGGCGCCGGTTTGCTGCTGGGCACGTTGAACGCTGTCGCGCTGGAGGCGATGGACACGACCATCCGTTCCGGGGAAGAGGCGGAAGCGCTTTGCGCGGTCCCGTCGCTGGCAACCATTCCCCTGATGAACGGAAGGCCAAAGACGGGGCGGTTGTGGCCGCACGTGTTTGAATGCGAACCCTATTGCGACGTAATTACGCAGCAGCAGCCTTATTCGAAGGCGGCGGAATCGTATCGCGCGCTACGCAGTTCGCTGCTGCTGGGAGCGGGCGGCGATGCCAAGGTGCTGGTCATCACCAGCGCCCAGCCTTCGGAAGGCAAGACCATGACAGCGGTGAACTGCGCGACTGTGCTGGCACAGCAAGGAACGGACGTCTTGCTGGTCGATGCCGATTTGCGTCGCTCTTCCCTTCACCGAAATTTCGGGATCCGGAAGGAACCGGGACTGGGCGACATCCTGAGTGGAGGCTGCACGGCGGAGGATGCGGTGGTCGAGCTGGAAAACATTCCTCATCTGTCGATCGTGAGTTCGGGTGCGACAGTACCGTACCCCGCCGAGGCCCTGGCATCGGCTGCGATGACGGCAACCTTGCAGCACTGGCGCAGCCAGTATGACCACATCATCATCGACACCCCTCCAGTGGCGAGGGTGACAGATGCGGTAGTCCTGGCGTCGCAGGCTGATTCGGTCTTACTGGTGGCTCGGGCGTCATCCACTACGAGGCAGGCGCTGCGTCGGACGCGCGACCTGTTGCTGCGTGCCAATGCGCGAATTGCCGGCGTGGTGGTGAATGGCGTCGATCAAGATTACGAAGACAACTACTACTACGCCTACGGACGGCGCCGGACGCAGAACGAGGATGAGGATGGGCCTAAGCTCACGGCGTAATTGGCGAGGTACGCAAGGCCGCATGGCGATGGTTCTTGCCGCGGCATGCCTGGTTATGAGCTGCACGCTGCCGGCACAGGTCAGTCCTCCGATGGTAAACGCCGAGCCGCCATCGCAGGCGATCACACCGATGCAGAACAGCGGGTCACCGGCAGTGCAACCGCAACAGCGCGAGTCTATCGCCGCAAATCGCCCGCTGCCAGACACCGCTCCGGCGATGCGGCTGGATGCTGGCGACTTGCTGGACATCACGACGTTCGATACTCCGGAACTGTCCGGTAAATCTCGGGTCGACAGCCGGGGCGAGGTCTCCCTTCCCCTGGGAGGCACGGTACGGGTGCAGGGCCTGACCGCCGAGCAGGCTGCCACAGCAATTGAAAGGCGCTTCCGCGACAAAGACATCCTGAAGAACCCGCACGTCACGGTCCTGGTGTTGGAGTACGCAACCCAAGGCGTAACCGTGCTGGGTGAAGTAAGAAATCCGGGAGCCTATCCCCTGGCTGGAAAGCATGGCGTGCTGGACTTCATTTCCTTCGCAGGTGGCCTGACCCCCTACGCTTCCAAGTCCGTGAGCCTCACGCATCGCGCCCCCACCTTGGAGATGGTCACCGTGAATCTCGCCGGCGCGCACGGCGATGAACTGCAGAACGACGTCGCGGTGCAGCCGGGCGACCGCATTGTGGTGTTGCGTGCCGGCGTGGTGTATGTGATTGGCGATGTAGGCAAGCCAGGCGGCTACCTGATCGAGGGCAAGGACACGGTCACGGTGCTGCAGGCCCTGGCACTGGCGCAAGGCATGAATCGCACCGCCAAGTCGAACGGGAGTTTGATCCGAAACACGCCGAACGGACGCACCGAGACGCCGCTGGCGTTGAACAAGATCCTCGCCAATCATGCGCCCGACATGAAACTGCAGGATGGCGACATCGTGTATGTGCCAGTGAGCGGGGCCAAGGAATGGACAAACAAGGGGGTGACCGCAATTCTCCAGATGGCCGTGGGCATGGTGATCTATGGGAACTATTGATCGCGCTGCCGGCTCCACGAAAGCGACTGGCAAGAGGATGTGGTACCAAACTTCACTGGTTCAAGCTGGCTTGGCGAAAGAACGGGACACGCAACGCGGTCTATGGGTGGTGCTACTGGGACCGGATGGAGCGGGAAAGTCGTCGGTCATCGCAGGCATCGGCGACGGCCGGTCCGCGGGATTTCCAGGATCCCAAACCTATCACCTTCGCGCTCCATTACTGCGGTCGGGAAAAGAGTCGCCCGCGAATTGCGATCCGCACGCGCAGCGCCCACGCGGAACACTGATTTCAGCAGGCAAGTTGATCTACCTGCTGCTCGCGAACTGGATGGGCTATGTGGTGAAGGTGCGGCCGCAACTGGCGCAGGGAAAACTCATCCTGTTTGACCGCTACTTCTCCGATTGCCTGGTCGATCCAAAACGGTACCGCCTGCCGGCGTCGTGTCTGGGGATGGCGGAGTTGGTCGCAAGACTCCTTCCGAAACCCGATCTTAGCGTCGTACTTGATGCACCAGCCACGGTGCTTCAACAACGGAAATGCGAGGTCACGCCCGCCGAGTCGGAAAGACAGCGCAAAGACTACTTAATGCGACTGGCCAGCGAGCCGAATGTGGTTGTGGTGGAGGCGGCGCGTCCGCTGGTGGACGTCGTGGAGGACGTGCAGAACTGCATGATCGAGTTTCACCTCACACGGCTCCCCAGACAATGTGTGCTCGCGTGACAGCGGCAGAAGCGATCGCCAACCAAGTCTTTCGACAACTTCGCAACGATGGTGGCACGACGGAGATAGAGACATTCGTCGCAGTGCCTGGCAACGAGATGGCGCGCTGGCTACTACCTGCAGGGGCGCCTGAGATCGGACGGGTGCTGGCGAGTTGGGCCCCGTACCGGTGGTGGTCGCGGGTGGGTTGGACGGCCGTGCGCGCGGCCAGCCAGATCGGAAGAGTAGCCGGGATTCCTGGCGTTTCGCTGCTGGAGGTCGAAGGCACGCCTGCTTCGGACTGGGCGTCACTGGGATGGCAAGTGAGCGAGCCACCAATTCCGGTGGTTTATGTCGGCACGCCCGGTTGCAAGCGGAAAGCGGTGGTGCACCTGGTGGAGCGAGCGTCGGGAGAGTGTAAGGCGGTCGTCAAGGTTCCGCTGACCCAAGAGGCGAAAGCTGCGGTACTGCATGAGGCAGAGGTACTGGACGCCCTGGCAAGGGAGAATTGCGAGCTTTCGCCGCGATTGCTGCACGTCGACTGGGCTCGAGCCATCAGCACGCAGACGTTTGTCGAGGGACGGCCGGGGGCGCGAAAGCTGGCTCCAGAGTTTTGGAGGGTATTGCATTCGTTGCTGCTTCCCGGCGAGACCACATCGCTGGCGGAACACGGGCAGAAATGGGCTGGCATGATCGCCTCTCAAAATGATGATGGCGAGGAGAGTGGGCCTGTCATCCACGCAGTCGAAGGACTGCGAGACGTAGCGCCGCTGCCGGCATGCTGGGAGCATGGCGACTTCGCGCCATGGAATATCAAGCGTCTCCCGAGCGGAGGGTGCGCGCTGCTCGACTGGGAAGACGCCGAGCGCAAGGGATTGCCACTGCAGGACGCGTATCACTTTCTGCACATGCAGGACTTCCTGTTTGGAGGCCGGCCTACAGATACACGCCGCCGAGGTGGAACCGGAGGCCATCCGGATGGGCATCGGGCCCAAACAGTGCCGCAGTTTGGAAGTTGCGTACCTGACGGGCGCCTACCTGAAATGCCTGAACCTGCACGATCGCGAGCGCATGCGTTTTCTGCGTAGCACCCTGGGACTGTGCCGGAGGAGGACGTCTTGAGCACGGTCGGTCAAGCGCACGCGGAGGACGTCAAACAGGCCGCGAATCTGGCTGGTCGAGTAGCGGATGCGACGCGTACCGCCCGTATCCGAGCGGAAATGCTGACTGCGTTCCTCGGAGAGATGGAAGCGGAACAAATCCCATATTGCCTGCTGAACGGGTTCCAGGGCTATCCCGAGGTGATCGCTTCGGACGTGGATTTCATGGTCCGGTCGCGCGACTGCAAAAGAGTTGCGCCGATGCTGCTGGAGGTCGCGAGACGATGCGGTGCGCTGCTGGTGCAGGCCATCCAGCACGAGACCGGGGCGTGGTATTTCGTGCTGGCGAAACAGGAGGACAATGCGGTTGCCTACTTGCATCCTGACGGCTCCACCGATTATCGCCGCGATGGCCGGCTGTGGCTGGTAGCCGAACAGGTGCTCAAGGACCGGCAACGATATAAGACATTCTTCGTGCCGTCGATGGCCGACGAGTTTTTGTACTACCTGACAAAGAAAATTCTGAAACAGCGAGTCACGGAGCAGGAATTGCGACGCATTGCCGCACTCTATCTGAGCTGTCCGGAAGAATGCCACACGCGGATGCGGCGGTTCTGGCCGGAGCGGACGGTGAACGCGCTTGAGCCGGCACTGTCCCGGCAAGAGTTGGGTGGCTGCGATTCTATCTGCCGACACTGCTTTCGGAGTTGCGGGCATCGGTTCCGGTAGAAAGCAGTTGGAAGCGTCTGCAACAGCGGACTCGGGAGTGGCGGCGCTGGCTCCAGCGGGTCTTAAACCCAACGGGAATGAGCATCGCAGTGTGCGGAGGTACAACGCGGCAGCGAGCTGATTTGGCCGAGGGGCTGGAGGAAAATCTTCGGCCCGCGTTTCGGAGAACTAAGATCTGCGGCGATGCGTGGGATGACGGCGCGAAACGGGACGCAAAGTCGATGTGGCTGGCGAAGGTGAGATCGACGTTGGTGATCCGGACGAGAGATAGGACCGAACTGCGACGGTTCAGGCGCGACGAGATTTGTTTTGTGTTCAGGGGCGGGGACGGTGGAGGTCCGAGACGAGCGCCATACATAGTTGATCTTGATGAAACCCGGTCGCTGCACGAAAACGTGGGATACGCCACGCGAGTCGCGCTGGAGTGGCTCGCGGCGCGCCTGCAGCGGCACTTGAGGTTGCATGGCCAATCACCGGCGCAACGCAGACCGGAGCGCCAGATGTATGGTGAGGCGTAATGTCACGCATTCTGTTGTCGGCGTACGCGTGCGAGCCCGGCAAAGGTTCCGAGCCGGAAGTGGGATGGATGTGGGCCACGGAGCTGGCCGCAGCTGGGCACGAGGTGTGGGCGATTACGCGCGCAGCCAATCGCATTGCCATCGAAACGGCGTTGGCCAAAGGGCAGAGGCCACGCCTGCATTTCGCATACTACGACTTGCCGCGGTGGGCGCGGAGCTGGAAGCGCGGGGCACGCGGCGTTCATCTTTACTACGCGCTATGGCAGTGGGGTGCATATCGAATAGCCAAGGCGTTGACCCGTAAGACCAACTTTGACTGCGTGCAGCACGTGACCTTTGTCGGCGTGCGGGCGCCGAGCTTCATGGGCCGGCTGGGGTTGCCTTTCGTTCTGGGGCCCGTGTCGGGAGGCGAGTGCGTGCCGAAGACGCTGCGAACCGGCATGACGCGCACGGCGCAGTGGAACGAGTCCTTACGCGACGTCGCTAACTGGATGATGCGTTTCGATCCGGTTATGCGGTCTAGCTTTCGGCGAGCCAAAAGTATCCTGCTGGCGACACCGGAGTCGCGCCGGCTTATTCCTCAAGCCTTTCAGCACAAATGCACCGTGCAGCTGGGAGTTGGTCTTTCCCGTGAGTATCTCGGATGGACGAGACAGAAACGCAGCGCACCGGGAGCAATACTGCGGCTGCTGTATGTCGGGCGACTGCTGGAGTGGAAGGGCCTCGACTTGGCTCTGCACGGCTTACGGGAGTTGTGCGAGCGGGGCGGGTCCGCGCACCTGACAATCGTGGGTGAGGGCGCGGCTCGGGCATCGCTGGAACGGCGGGCAATGCAGCTTGGTTTGGTGGAGAAAGTTCGTTGGGTGGCATGGCTGACGCAAGACCAACTGCACCAACACTACTACCAGCACGATGCGCTGCTGTTTCCCAGCTTGCGCGATTCGGGCGGGATGGCAGTGCTGGAGTCGCTGGCGCACGGGCTGCCTGTAGTGTGCACCGATCGTGGGGGTCCAGGCCTCATCGTGAACCAGCGCTGCGGACGAGTGGTGCGGACCTCAGGGCGAACCAGGGATGAGGTGATCTGTGCGCTGACGGACGCTCTGCACGAACTGGGAAGCGACCGGACGCTGCTGAAGAGGTTAAGCACGGCAGCGCGATCGCGAGCCTGGGAATTTGACTTCCACAGAGTAGTGGAGAGGCAGTATCCGCCGACAGCCGCCGACGCAACGAGCGCACTCGCGCGACGGAGCGCTTCATGAGCAGTGCAGCTCAATCGGCGATTGCAAGTGAGGAAGGTGTCGATCTCTCTCACGGGCTGGGCAGTCGCAAGCTCGCGCGTCGAATCTGCCAGGCGATGGTATTACTGCCGCTGTTTTCGCTGATCCTGTTGCCGGAGTATGCCCAGGGTCTGGGCGATCCGGAAACTAAGTCGATTCTGTACCGGGGAACGATCGGGCCGTTGCGGATGGTCGACGCCCTGCTGCTGATCATTATCACTGCACACGTCATCCTCGGTGCGAGTTCCCGCAGGATACGCCTGCATTTTCCACGCACGATGGCGGCTCCTGGGTTCGGATTCCTGTTCGCGATCGCATTCGCCATGTTTTACGGATGGCTACACGACGGAACGAATCTCTTCTTTGACTGGCGCGCGCTGGCGTTGGGCATTGGGATGTATTGCGTCTTCGCGATGTGGGTGCAGTCAGCTGCGGACGCTCGCTGGGCGATGCAACTGTTCGCGGGATACATGGCTCTGCGAATCGGGCTGATTTATACGTCGTTCCTGCAAGGCGGCGGAGACGAGATCCTGGGCGTGCGGATTCCGCTGTTCGACGGACCAACGCTTTCGGCCGTCGTGTTTACCGCGGTGCTGGCTTCGTGGATGAGCGATTGCGCGTTCGGCATCGCAGGGAAACTGCTGTGGTCCAGCCTCTACGCTGCCGCTTGCCTGCTGGTGATGTTGTGCTTTCGGCGAACATTCTGGGCCGAGCTGGGCCTTGCCATTGCGCTCCTCTTAATGATTCAGAAACGGCGGCGTGTCCGCAAACTGTTATTGGCGATGGCCATGGTAGCCATCATAGCCGTAACGCTGCAGCCAACGTTTTACCAACGCATCCAGAGCCTCGACTTCACAAACGACGAGTCAGAATTCGGCCGGAGCAATCCAGACCATGTAGGCGATGTGCTGGATGCGTGGGAGCAGGTGCGACAGCAGCCGCTGCTCGGCATTGGCTTGGGCCGCTCGTATCAGACCCAGCGGATTCAGGATTGGAAAGGGGAGTCCGTGATGGTCCATAACGCTCCGCTGCACGTATGGCTGAAGTACGGACTGCTGGGACTGACCTGCTATGTATGGTTTCACTTCGCGCTCTTCCGCCGGCTTCGCCGACGTTGCCGCGCACTACCACCTGAAGACCAGATATGGCCGGGCATAGCGCTGGTTTATCTGACGGCGCAGTTTGTAGTATCGCTGGGATTCGCACCGTGGCCATATTCCTCAGTGCAGGCCACCACCTTGATCTCCTTCGTTCTCGCGGTAGCAGTAACGGGTACATCACAATGCAATTACCAACCGTCTCGGTCATCACTCCCTCGCTGAATTGTGGGGAGTTTCTGGAAGATGCCCTTCTGAGCGTGGACAGTCAGGAAGGGGTCCAGGTCGAACACATCGTGCAGGATTCGCTGTCCAGCGACAACACCTTGGAGATCTTGCGCCGGTATCCCAAGCTGCGCTGGCAGTGGGAGAGCGATTGCGGCCAGTCGGACGCAATCAATCGTGGATTTCTGCGCGCCCGCGGAGACCTGCTGGGGTGGCTCAATGCCGACGATTACTATCTTCCGGGCGGGCTGAAAGCCATTGCCCAGGCTGCTGCCGAGCATCCGGAGGCGGACGTTTTCTACGGAGACTGCGTCTTCGTCGACGGCGAGGGCAACATCGCGCGGTCGAAAGTCGAACATGACTTCGATCCGGACATACTTTTCTATGTCGGCTGCTACATCCCTTCGACGGCAACGTTTTTTCGGCGGCGGCTGATCGAGCAGGGCCATCTGCTGAACTGCGATTTCCGGGTGTGCATGGACTTTGAGTATTTCGTACGGCTGGCCTGTGCAGGATTCAGGTTTCATTATGTTCCGCGCTTCATTGCGGCCTTCCGCTGGCACCAAGGCAATATCAGCCTGCAACAGACGGACCGGCGCGCCTTCGAACGCCAGGAGGTGCAACGGCGGTTCGGTGCGGGTGAGAAGTCGGACATGCAGATGGAAATTCTGCGGCACGGCTATCGGGCGAAACGTCTTCTGCGCAAAGTCGTGAGCGGTAATGCAATGCGAGAGCTGCGTATCCGCAAGCAGTGCGGTGCGAACACGCTCTGGACGCGTGACCCGGAGGCGCTGGAGACGTGCACAAACCTGGCGTGCTTGTAATCCACAATCGCTACCAACAAGCAGGCGGGGAAGACACGATGGTGCATGCCGAGACTGCTCTGCTGCGGCAAAACGGCCATCGGGTGACGGAGTATGTAAGGAGCAATGCCGCGATTGGCCAGTTCGGATGGCTGCGCAAAGGCTCGCTGCTCTTGAGCACCACCTGGAACCAGCGAGTCTATGTCGAGCTGCGACGATTGATTCGGGCGGAGCAACCGGATGTTGCCCATTGCCACAATCTGCAGCCTCTGATCAGTCCGGCGGCTTACTACGCTTGCCGGGCGGAAGGCGTGCCGGTGGTGCAGACGCTGCACAATTTTCGCTTGTGCTGTCCGGCGGGAACGTGTTTTCGCAATGATGCACCTTGTGTAGATTGCGACGGTGCGCTGGGGCGGGCGGTGCTGCGAGGATGCTATCGCAACTCGCGGCTGCAAACCGGTGCGGCCGCCATGATGCTGGGCACGCATCGCGCGCTGGGAACATGGAAGCATGCGATCGATGCTTATTCGGCGCCGAGCGCATTCTGCCTGGATCGAATGGCGGCTGGAGGAATCCCGCGAAGCAAGATCACTCTGCGTCCGAACTTTCTGCTCCGCGATCCCGGCGCACGGAATAAGAGTGATGGCTTCGTTCTCTTCGTGGGACGGCTGTGCGCGGAAAAAGGTGTTCTGAACCTGCTATCGGCATGGCGGCAATTGCGCAAGGTCCCACTTGTGATCGTAGGCGATGGCCCGTTGCGCGACGAGGCCGAGAGATACGTCGCGCAAAATGACATGGATCATGTGCGCTTCACCGGTACCTTGCAAGCCGAGGAAACCATGGCGTGGATGAAGCTGGCCCGGTTCCTGGTGTGCCCAAGTATCTTTTGCGAAACCTTCGGGATGACGGTACTCGAAGCAGCGGCGTGTGGGGTCGCGACTGTAGGTTCCAGATCGGGTGCGATTCCGGAGTTGGTGCAAGAAGGAAAGACCGGGTTGCTGTTTGATGCGCCTGACACGGATGAGCTGTTCGAAAAGGCGCGGTGGGCATGGTCGCATCCCGTGGCTGTGAACGAGATGGGAGCCGCGGCGAGGCAGTGTTATTTGCAGCATTACACCGCCGAAAAGAGCTATGAAGCGCTGCTGCAGTTGTACGGCTTGATAGGCGCGAGACGAGCCTTGAATTTGTCCTTCAACGGCGCGGTTGCCTAACTTGCGTTGACGAATCGAACGAACGGGTGCGGCCTGCGATTCGGATAGCGACAAGCCACTCGGCGCTAAGTTAAGACTCCGTTACTCCAGCAGAATCCGTACTACAAACCAGAAAAAGACGAAGGCCCCTACCAGCGGGGCCATCGTGATCGAGACTAAGGTTGCGTTTAACGCTTACGTGAAAATTTGCATGGGGTTTCTTCCCAGGGCCCCCATCAGATACCAGGCGGTAGCTCCGATGTGCAAATAGGGGAAGTAATTGAAGCCGAAGCCGGTATTCAAAATGCTGGTCGAGGCGGTCAGGCCCTGTCCTACCGGCAGCGGCTGGCCGTTCACGGTTTGTCCGGCTCCCAGACTGTTCTGCGCGACTTGCACATTCTGGATAAGCATGTCCGCGAGGTGCTTGTCGCCGTGAAAACTCGGGATGTCTTGGCCGGGAGGCAGATTGCGCAGTCGTAGCGCGGCGATTAGATGGCCGGTACCTTCCAGCCAAACGGCATCGGCATCGACTGACCCATCCCCCAGCACAGTACCCAGTTTGCTGAGGCTGGCGTAAGTCATGCCCGAGACACGCAAACGCAAACCGCCGAAGGTGCCCCAACCGTTGTTGTAAGCGAAAGTCGTATCGGTGGTGGCAAGGTTGGTCTTGACCCAGTCGATGGTGACTGCGTAGTTGGGGTCCTGGAAGGCTAGGTATGACCACGTCTGACAATCCTCTGGACTGTTGTTGTAGAAGATTTGAGTGGCGTCCGAAGTTCCAGTCCAGAAGTGACCCGAGGGGCTGTCAAACATGGCTTGCACGAAAGCCTGGGCATGCTGGGCACCGTTCAGCCAGAAGCCGTCGCCAGTCAGTTTGTTCAGCATGATGTACAGGGCATATACATCGATATTGTGTTCCGTGGACTTATTGGTCTGCCCATTCCCGAAGTAGTATCCGCCCGGCGGAACGTTCACGTCGTCGCGAGTAGTGGTCTCAATAAAGTTGGCTGCCCAGAGGGCTGCGTCGAGATACTTCTTGATCTTCGTTCGGTAGTAGAGTTGCGCGAGAGCAATACCAGCCCAGGCTACGTCTCCGACTGCACTGCCCTGAAAAAACGGAAGACCGGTGGTGACATAGACTCCATTGCTGTCGGGCACTCCCGCAAAATATGCCTGGCGAAAGCGTCCGTCCGCCGCCGGATCGTTGTTCTGGGCATAAACCAGGGCGTCGCCAATCACTATAGCCCGGTTGAGGTCGCCGGCCGCCGAGCGCGCGAGA
Organism: uncultured Acidobacteriaceae bacterium; assembly: GCA_963834815.1. Lineage (GTDB taxonomy): Bacteria > Acidobacteriota > Terriglobia > Terriglobales > Acidobacteriaceae > DASRAA01. The sequence goes on from CAWIDA010000004.1 coordinate 519,798, forward strand.
TAGGCGCACGCGAGCAGAGCGTTGTCATAGACAAATGCAGTGCTAAAGAATGTTCCGCCGGCGATCTGGTCACAATAGCTCTGGCACATGCGAATGGTCGAGCCCTGGGCATAGGCGTCCATCATCTGATTCAGAAACAAGTAACCGTTGCTCAGTGAGGTTTTTAAGGCTGGCGGAGTGAGGACAGAATCCGAGCCCAGATTGAGTGAGCTGGCTTCGGTCGCGTGAGCCATGGTGATGCCGGTGGCGGACACCATTCCGGCAGTGGCTGCGGCTCCGAGACCCAACTGCATAACGCGTCGTCGAGATAGTTCTTTTTCAGTCATGGTATTCCCCCTTTATTCATCAAGCTCGATTCTCGGAAATAGCGGGAAGCACAATCGCATTCGGTAGTTCCAGTCTCTAATTGACTCTGAGAGGCGGCTGGGAATGCAGGTATCTCCAGGCTGAAGCAGACGACAGCAGGACTCGCCGCCTGAGTCAGCCGCGAGCAATTTTCCTCCTCGAACGCCTGTAAGGCAAGCCGTTTCCCACGATTTCTGGTGCGGTGAAGCCGGAAGCGGTCACGAGCACGATCCGCCGGCCTTCGCCAAGGTTCAACAGATCTTTCTCGTTCCTCATCCCATTTGAATCGGAGGCCATCCTTCATGAAGACCAAGACTCGCATTCTGGTGACCGGCGCAGGCGGGTTCATCGGGCATCATCTCGTCAAGCGGCTCAGGGCCGACGGACACTGGGTCCGCGGCGTGGACATCAAGCTGCCGGAATACGAAAATACGGCGGCCGATGAATTCGAACAGCTCGACCTGCGGCACTGGCCTAACGCGCTGCTCGCAACCCGGCAAATAGATCAGGTGTACAACCTGGCGGCCGATATGGGCGGCATCGGCTACATCACCTCCAAGCTGGCGGACATCGCGCGCAACAACATCCTGATCAATGCCCACATGCTGGAAGCCAGCCGAGTCAATGGCGTGCAGAGGTTCCTGTTCTCGTCGTCGGCCTGTGTCTACGCGGGCTACAAGCAGGACTCCCCCAAGGTGACCGCGCTGCGCGAAGAAGATGCCCATCCTGCTGATCCCGAGGCCGGCTACGGGTGGGAGAAACTTTTCACCGAACAGCTCTGTCGCTACTACCGGCACGATTTCGGCTTCGAGACCCGCATTGTCCGTTTTCACAACGTGTACGGACCTCTGGGAAGCTACGAAGGCGGCAAGGAGAAGGCCCCGGCCGCGATCGCGCGCAAGGTGGCGCTTATACCCGACCGCGGCGAAATCGAAGTGTGGGGCGACGGGCAGCAAACCCGCTCCTTCATGTGGATTGGCGATTGCGTCGAAGGCCTCACCAGGCTGATGGCGAGTGGCTATCATGCTCCGCTGAACCTGGGCACCGAAGAATTGGTCACGGTCGACAAGCTGGTGGATATAGTGTGCAAGATTGCGGGCAAACGGCTGCGCAAAGTACATGCCTTGGACAAGCCACAAGGGGTGCGGGGACGTAACAGCGATAACGCGCGCCTGCGAGTTGTGCTGGGCTGGGAGCCCAAGACTCCTCTCGCGGAAGGTCTGAAGGCCACATACGCGTGGATCGAGCAAGAGTTGGAGCGGGCAGGGCGACTGATGCCTGAGTCGGCCTGTGCCTGAAACCGGACAGTGTACGTTGCCTCGCGTCAACGTGCTCGGCGTTGGCATTCACGCCATCAACATGCAGCAGGCTGTGCAGCTATCCGAGCAGTTGCTCGAAGGCGGCGGCAAGGGCTACGTATGCGTAACTGGAGCGCACGGTGTGATGGAGTCACGCCGCGATCCCGGTTTGCGCGTGATCCTGAATCGCGCTTACGTGTGCGTTCCTGATGGCATGCCGACCGTCTGGGTGGGACGGCTCCAGGGCCACCGCCACATGCAGCGGGTTTACGGTCCTGATTACATGCTGGAATTATGCCGGCGTTCGCTCCTTCGCGGATACCGGCATTTTCTCTATGGCGGAGCACCCGGCGTGGCGGAACTGCTGAAGGCGAAGCTCGAGCAGCGGATGCCGTGGCTGAAGATCGTGGGGACGTACACGCCGCCTTTCGGGCCGCTGTCTTCGGAGCAGGAACGCGAGTTGATCGCAATCGTCGAGCACAGGAAACCCGACATCTTCTGGGTCGGCTTGAGCACTCCCAAACAAGAGCAATTCATGGCGCGCTATCTCGACCGGCTTGCGGTGAAGCTGATGGCGGGCGTGGGAGCTGCGTTTGACCTACACGCCGGACTGCGCACTGACGCGCCGCTATGGATGAAGCAGTGCGGACTGCAGTGGCTGCATCGCCTGTATCAAGAGCCACGACGGCTGGGACCACGCTACTTGCAAAATAATCCGCGATTCGCCTGGGAGATTTGCGGACAATTGGCGGGTTGGAAGAGGTTTGAGACGGAGTGACGACGAATCCTAACCTCACTCGAGCCCAGTCGATAGTAAGGCCGCCAATTCCCCCGAAAAGGCGGCCCCACCTGCCTGATCTTGTGCTGAAGTGGCGCACAAGGGCCGGCATCGACTAATATGCGCTACTTTCTGGCCATGTCAATAGCCTAAAACGGGAGGCTGCGTAAAAATCACTGGGAAGAGGGCATTCTTTCCTTGGTGAATTTGCGGCTCACTCAGCGCTCCAAAATTCTGGCTCTTACTTTCTAACTTGCGAAGTTCATAAGTTCAGGACCCATCGAGCGGGTCCTTTTCTTTTGCCTGCTGAACGTGTGATGTGTGACCGGTATCACAGCGTTTTCCTGTCATGAAACGGCAGAATGGGTTCACTACGGTCCAGCACGCTAGCGGCCACGCGCAGAGCCGGACATCCGGAAGGGACCTGCATCGGTCGCCGTGGTAGACAAGCTTCACTCCCAGATCTAGCAGCTGAAACGGTGTGCGCCGCTTTCACCCTCCTTCACGTGCGACGCACGACGGCACCCCAGTCTGTCCCGGGACGGGGAGTAACCCAAGTGAAAAGTGTTCAGCGGTAGATGACCTTCGACGCTAGAAATGAAGATCTCTCAAGCCGGCACTTGGATGCGCGATTGGGTTGAGGAGTGCAGCTTTGGAGCTTATTGCCTGTAGCGACGCGAAGCAGTATCTCTCTGCTGTAGCTGGCGATCTCCAGGAAACGCCCTGGACTCCCGCTGCGGCCCGAATTGTGAACGATCCGGCGCCGGCGGGGCTTAGCCCACAGGAGCGCAAGCGGGTACTGGCCGCCAGCGATCCCCTGGTTCCCGACCTGACCCTCGCTCTGGACCTGCTCGACGATGCCATTCTCCTGCTGCACGAAGACGGCAGGATCATCCATTGCAATCACCTCGCAGTGGTTCTCGCGCAGCCCGTGCCAGCCAAGGCGATCAGGTCACTCCACCTGCTCGGCCCAGGCGAGCCATGGGCGGCGTGCAGGCAACTTTTGCGCGAATTCCAGATACGATCGGCATCGCTGCAGCGCGAGGTTAAGGATCCCGGCACCGGCAAGTGCTGGTCCGTACGACTGTCTGCGCTCGCCTACCTCGGCGTGTTGCCAAAACGCCTGGTGATGGTCATCCGCGAAATCAGCGAGGACGTCAGATTGCGTGAGTCGTTGGAGGACCGGGAGGTGATGGCTGCGACCGGGACACTACTGGCCGGGGCGGCACACCAGGCGAAGAATGCCATCTTCGGACTGGCAGCTACGCTGGACGCCTTCGAGGCGCACATGCAGCTCGAAACCACTCAGAACGACTATGTCGAACATCTGAGGCAGGGCATAGCCCGCATGCAAACCCTCATGCGCGACCTGCTCGACTATGGGAACCCGACACTATGCGAGGTGGGCCCGGTATCGATGACGGCAGTGGTGCGGAGCGCGATGGCCGGATGTCGGAGCCTGGCGGTCAAGACGAGTGTTCAGCTCATCCTGGAATCGGCCGACAATGTCGAGGTCACAGCAAATCCTGTGCGTTTGATTCGGGCAATAGAAAATCTATTGGAGAACGCCGTTCAGCACTCCCCGAGGAATGCGTCCGTCAAGGTGAGGCTGACGCGCTGCGCGGGTAACGACAAAAGCATGTTGCGATGTGACGTTCTCGATGATGGGCCAGGTTTTCCTCCGGAGCAGATGGAGAAGCTGTTCACTCCGTTTTTCACGTTGCGCCCCGGAGGCACCGGATTGGGACTGACCATTGCGAAGAAGGTCGTCGAAGATCAGGGAGGCATAATTCGGCTGGCGAATCACGCGGTGCGGGGAGCGCAGGTGACAGTGTTCCTCCCCGCCTGCGGCGATACCACATCAGGGTTGCGAAATTCACTCGGAGAGTGTGACTGTGGCGGGAAGTAGAATTTTGCTGGTGGATGACGACCCGGTCATCCGCTTCGGTATCTCCAGTTTCCTGGTGTCGAAGGAAATGGAGGTGTACGAAGCGGACAGCGTGCGCAAGGCGCGCGACCATATCAGCGTTGCCTGCCCCGATGCCGCCATCCTCGACTTTTCCCTTCCCGACGGCGACGGGTTGGAGCTGCTGGAACACTGCAAAAGCATCGACGAGAACCTGCCGGTGATCGTGCTGACCGGACAAGGCTCGATTGAGCTGGCGGTGCGGGCCATCAAGCAGGGCGCAGAGCAGTTCCTCATCAAGCCGATTGAGCTGCCGGCGCTGTACACACTGTTGGTGAGGGCGCTGGAAAACAAGCGCCACCGGCAGCATTCGCTGATTCATCAGTCCCGGGAAAAGCGCGAGCGCCTGCACCCCTTCGTGGGCGAGAGCAAGGCCATCCGAAATCTTGGTTATTTGGCCGGGCGGCTGGTGACCAGCATAAGCCCGATCCTGATACAGGGCGAAACCGGTACCGGGAAGGGCGTGCTGGCCAAGTGGATCCACGACAACAGCGACCGCGGTCAAGAGGGATTCATGGATTTGAACTGCGCCGGGTTGGAGCGGGAATTCCTGGAGACGGAATTGTTCGGACACGCCAAGGGCGCCTTTACCGGCGCCGTGCTGGCTAAGCCTGGGCTGCTGGAAGTGGCCGACAAAGGTACCGTGTTTCTGGATGAGATTGGCGACATGGACCTGGCGGTGCAGCCCAAACTTCTCAAGGTGCTGGAGGCCAAGCAGTTTCGCCGGCTGGGAGATGTGCATGACCGCACCGTGAACATCCGCCTGATCTCGGCGACGCACCGCAATCTGAAAGATCTGGTCAGGCAAGGACGGTTCCGGGAGGACCTGTTTTTTCGCATCAACATTATGCCCATCCGCATACCGCCTCTTCGTGAACGTCCCGAGGACATCCCGCAGCTGGCGAAGGAGATCCTGGGGCGAATCGCGGCTGAAAGAGGTTGCGGTGAGATCGAGTTGGACGAGGCGGCCATGAAGTTGATAATGAGCTATCCCTGGCCGGGGAACATCCGCGAGATGCGAAACGTGCTGGAACGCGCTGCACAGATCGCGCAACACAGTCCGCTCACGGTGCAGGACCTGGAGTTGCAGCATCCCGGGAATGGCGTGGCCGGCAGTGCGGCCACATCAACCCCACCGATGGAGACAAGTCTCACAATGCGCCAGATGGAGGCACGCTACATTGCGATGGTCCTGGCGGAGGAGCGTGGCTCGATCGACCGGGCAGCAGAACGGCTGGGGATTTCGCGAAGCTCGCTCTACAGCAAAGTGAAGAGCCGAGAAGTTGAGCGGCGAAAGTTTGGTAGCGATGTGCCGCTCATGATGAACGATTGACACCCAGCGCCGCAAAGCTGGAGTTTCTGCGTTGCGTGAATGGGCACCTCCAGCTAAAGAGGTATCCTTAGCCCATGCTAACGCTCTTCGTACTTCTGCTCGTTGGGTCTCTCTTGTGTTTGATATTCGAGCTCGTGAGGCAGAATCGCACTAATTCGGTCCAAGAAAACGATCAGTACACCACTTTCCTTCAGCTCCCAACTAGTCGACAATCAAGTATCCAACCCCGCCTAGCTTTCGAACGAGATAACAAACCAGCGCTGGTTCTGCCGGATCTTTCCGGGAATGGTCTGAATCCTGTATCGGTGAAGAGCAGTTCGACTGTGGGAGTCAGTTACACAGTCAGTCTGGGTGATTACCGATGCACGTGCCCGGACTGGCAAGAACTGAGAATGGGGTTTCCAGCGAATGATTGCCGCCGCGCGTGTAAGCACGTCATTCAGGTACTTATTTCGAGTGGATATCTTTCATCTCTCGACGATTACTCGCGAGCGTATTTGCTACAACTGCGCAGCGGCGTTCCCACTGATGCGCAGTTTGTTAGAGCAAATCTTCCCGAACAATCTGCAATCTTCGTATATCGAAAGGGACACGTGTGGATAGACGTCATAACACTAGACGCACGAAAGCGCCGAAACCCAATCCAGAGATTTGGTTACAACCCCACTGAAGGTCGGTGGTCATATGGAAAAGCGCCGAAAAACGCCAAGGTTATGCGTCAGGTAATCATGGAAATCGGAGCTGACAGAGTCGCGGCCTCGGGCACATGGATGCGTTACCTCATCGTCGATCGAATGCTTGTGATTTATGGTTAACTTGCTGAATCTTCAACGCTGTTCTCGAAACCTACAGCGGTGCTGGGACGGGCGGGACCGACCGCGTCTTCACTGGCCAAACCCAGGATGTGATCATGGGGCCGACAGGCATTTACGATTTCCTGTACCGACGGATGGCCCACAATTGCCCGCCTGTGGCAATTGTGAGACCTAGCAGGCCCGGCAAGGGCGCCGGCATATCTGAGCCCAGCGTTTCAACGCTGGGAAAGCGATCTAGAAAAACCCGAGTCGGCTTTTAACCGACCGCACTCTTCCGCGAAGGCGCCAGCCCGAGCGACCCTGAATTCCTCCGTGTTCTCCACGCCTCCGTGGTGAATGATTTTCGACAGAGCGAAGTCGAAGTCCCGCGCTTTTCGGCGTTAACCTGGGAAATTCGCCGGGCTCCTCCGAGACTCTGAGCCCGAAGGGCGTCATTTGTTTGAGCCGTGGGCGTTAAGCCCGCGGGAAGTTCGTTTTACGATCCCGAGTCGGTTTTAACCGACGGCACACTTCCCCGAGGGCGCCAGCCCGAGCGACCCCCTGAATTCCTCCGCGTTCTCCGCGACTCCGTGGTGAATGATTTTCGACAGAGCGAAGTCAAAGGATTCGCGGCGCGCTATTCGTTGTTCTGCTTTATTGCGAGCGCTCCGAATGCTGCCCGAAATATTTCGTCTGGCACGAGTTCGGGAGTCAGCAGTCTTTGGAACACAAGCCCCTCGATCATGGCATGTAGCACACGCACCAACTGGTCAGCCGGCATAGGGAGATCTTCTTCTTTAGTGACCGTGCGAAGCCATTGCTCGCCGAAAGCATAGCTTTGGGCCGTGACCTCTCTCACCTGCTCGCGCATCTGTTCGTGAGTCAGCGTATAAGCCAAACCCGTAAGACGCCCGACGGCCGTCGTGGCACGGTCTGGGAGCACCGCAATCGTCGCGTCGGCGATAGCTCGCATAATCTCCGGAAAGCTCGAGCCAGGGGGCACGTGCGGCTTAACGGGGGGCCAGTAGGTTTGTCCTAATGCGATGAACAAATCGTCGCGATTCTTGAAGTTGCCGTAGATAGCTCCAGTCGTCATTCCAGCCCGTTCAGCGATCTCTTCCAGCGTTGTGTGTTCATGCCCATTTTCACGAATCAGCCAGCGAGCCGCTTCCAGGAGTTTGGCGCGAGTCCGGTCACGTTTATCGCCTTTAGGCTGCCGCCGGGGGGACCCGCCTCCCTGAGATGTTTTCATGGTTTGATTTTATAACTTACCTATTTTATATTTCAACTACAGTCAAGTTGCGAGCTAAATACTGAAATGAATGCAGGAAGCGAAATCAAAGCGGCATTACAAAAGGTCGTGGACTCTGGAGACCTCGCCGGGGCAGCCACTCTCGTCTGGCGCGAAGGTGAAGTCCTAACCACCTGCGTGGGCTGGCGAGAGATGGAAGCCCATCTGCCAGTCGAGCGGGACACGATTTTCAGGATCGCCTCCATGACGAAGCCAATCACCTCGGTTGCTGCTCTCATGTTGGTGGAAGAAGGCCGAATCGCGCTGAGCGACCCCATCGCCCGCTATGCGCCGGAATTTTCCGATATGCGCGTGCTGCGGTCTCCCAACGGTCCTTTGAGCGAAACGGATTCGGCAGAACGCCTGATCACTTTCGAAGACTTGTTAACCCATCGGGCAGGTCTAACCTATGCCGACTTTCATCGCGGCCCGATCGCCCAGGCATACCGCGAGGCGCTGGGCGGAGAAATCGACAGCGACGTCGCGCCCGATGATTGGATTGCAAGGCTCGCAAAGCTGCCGTTGATCGGCCAGCCCGGATCTGCGATGTATTACGGCTGCGCGACCGACCTGCTGGGGCTGCTGATGGCGAGAATCGAAGGCGCCCCGCTCGGAGTAGTACTCAGGCGACGTATTTTCGATCCGCTGGGTATGAGGGACACAAGCTTTCTTGTGCCCCGGGAGAAGCGGGATCGTCGTGCGGCTGCGTACGGCTTCGACGAAGAGGGACGATTGACCAAACGAGTCACACGGAGCGGCGTCTTCGTCGCAGAACGGCCAGACGATATGGCCTTCGAATCTGGCAGTGGCGGGCTATGGTCAACGGTAGACGACTATCTCAAGTTCGCACGGCTCTTCTTAGGAGACGGTGAAGTGGATGGCCTGCGTCTTCTGTCTCCGGAAACGCTCGCGAGGATGGTCACCAATCAGCTTACAGACAGCCAGCGCGCGAACTCCCGCTTGCTTGGCCAGAAACCCTTCGCCGTAGGTCGAGGATTTGGCCTGGGTGTCTCGGTGGTGCTTGAGACTGACAAAATGGACTTGATGCGCCGCGGCAGCCCTGGAACCGTCGGTTGGCCCGGAGCTTTCGGAGGTTGGTGGCAAGCCGATCCTCAAGAAGGTTCGGTGCTCATCTTCCTGGCTCACAACATGGTCGAGCTGGCGCAGATGGCCAAAGGCATCGGACTTGAAGTGTGGTGCGCCATCGAAGTGTTTCAAACGTTGGCGTCGGCATCACGACCCTAGAGTGCTCCTTCTGGGACCGAGGGATCTGCTCTTCTGACACCAACGACTGCCCACCGACAACCCAGCTATCCACTAACGACTTCCTTCCCGACCCGTTGTTCTTCCCTTGTCACACTGCTGTGTGACCCATGCCCTTTCTCCCCTTCGCGTGTCTGCGTAGTATGACCGTGAAGAGGACGAGGAGATTTGTGTCTCCTTGCTACGAAACCGCATGCGGACACCAAAGCTTCGGTCGCTCTTGCCAACCTCCCACTCTCCGACATATCTTCGACTTGTGACGGCCAGCGCTAAGTCCTTATTCCGGAATATTTTCCGCATAACTCTCACGCGCTCAAGATTTTGCGCGACTATCTCGAAACAAGTCCTGCAATTTCAATATTTTGCGCAAAAAAGGGGGGAGGGGGTACCTCTTGTTTTTTGCCCTCTGCCCACAGTTCCTGGACTGCCCCGGTGCGCGTGACCTCCATGTCCGAAGCCTTCATCTGCGACGCTGTACGTACTCCCTTCGGCCGCTATGGCGGTGCGTTGTCTTCCATTCGAACCGACGATCTGGCGGCGATCCCGATCAAGGCGCTCATGACGCGCAATTCCGGCGTGGATTGGGCGGTGGTGGACGATGTGATCTTCGGCTGCGCCAACCAGGCGGGCGAAGACAATCGCAACGTCGGACGCATGGCCCTGCTGCTGGCGGGCGTGCCTCAAGAGGTTCCAGGCTCGACGATCAATCGCTTGTGCGGCTCCAGCATGGACGCGGTCGCCATCGCGGCACGCGCAATACGTTGCGGCGAAGCGGAGTTGGTGATTGCAGGCGGAGTGGAGAGCATGTCGCGGGCGCCGTTCGTCATGGGGAAAGCGGAGGCCGCATTTTCGCGGGCGGCCAAGCTAGAGGACACAACCCTGGGCTGGCGCTTCATCAATCCGCTGATAAAGGAACGCTTCGGAGTGGATTCGATGGCGGAGACCGGCGAAAACGTGGCGGAGGAGTTTCGGGTTTCGCGTGCGGACCAGGACGCTTTTGCATACCGCAGTCAGCAGCGGGCGGCGGCTGCGATCAAGAGTGGTGCGATGGCGGAGGAAATCATTGCCGTGACAGTTCCGCAGCGCAAGGGCGCCACGGTAGTGGTTGACAAGGATGAGCAGCCGCGTCCTGACACGACCATCGCAGGGTTGGCGGCGCTCAAGCCGATCGTGAGACCGACGGGAACGATCACGGCGGGAAATGCGTCGGGAGTCAATGACGGCGCCTGTGGGCTGCTGCTGGCGTCCGAAGCCGCCGCGAAAGCGCATGGGCTTACTCCGAGGGCGCGGGTGGTGACCTCGGCGGTGGCAGGAGTTGCGCCGCGCATCATGGGCGTCGGACCGATTCCGGCATCGCGCAAAGCCCTGCAGAGGGCGGGACTGTCGATCAGCGACATGCACGTCATCGAACTGAACGAAGCTTTCGCCTCACAGTCCCTTGCAGTTTTGCGGGCGTTAGGCTTGCCGGACGATTCGCCGAAGGTGAATCCTAACGGCGGCGCCATTGCGCTGGGACATCCGCTGGGGGCGAGTGGCGGACGCCTGGTAACGACGGCGTTGTACCAACTGCATCGCACGCAAGGCCGTTACGCGCTGTGCACCATGTGCATCGGTGTGGGCCAGGGGATCGCGATGGTGCTTGAGCGAGTGTAAGGGTTGCGTCACGTACGCCAGATGCAGACCTTTGGTTGATGAAGCGAACGGAAATCCGCTGGAATGCCGCGACGAACGTTACCCTCATAGGTAACCTCGATATCGAGGGCCCAGAGAGCGGAGGCCAGGCAGAGCCAGATCAGAGCCCACAACACGCGCTTTGTGTTTCGTAACATTGCAACTATGACATCTACTTCTTCAGATACTTCGCCAGGAAATCAATGGTGAGCTTCCAGGCCTCGGCGGCGTCGTCGGCGCGGTAGCCCTGCTTGTTGTTGGGATTCTCGAATGCGTGTCCGGCATCGGGAAAGATGTGAATGTCGACCGTCTTGCCCTCGGCCTTCAGTTGGGACTCGAACTTCTTCACGTCAGCCGGCGTTATGCCCTTGTCCTGACCCCCAAAAATTCCGAGGATGGCGGCATCAATTTTCTTCAGGGTGGCGTCGTCGGAAGCGAGATGACCGTAGTTGATGACAGCGGCCTTGAGCTTGGGATCGGCGATGGCAAGATCGAGCGAGAAGCCGCCGCCCATGCACCATCCGATGGAACCGACACGCGCCGGATCGACATTTTTCTGGGAGCGCAGGAAAGCGGACGCGGCCAACAGGTCGCGGTTGGCACGATCTTCGGGAACTCCGCGCATGATCTGATGTGCTTCGTCAGGCGTAGTGGCGACCTTGCCGCGATAGAGATCGATAGCGAGCGCAACGTAGCCCTGATCGGCCAGCTTGGAAGCTTCGTCCTTCACCCAGTCGTTGAGTCCCCACCACTCATGGATGACGACCAGCGCGGGAAACGGTCCCTTGCCCTGCGGCGTATAGAGGATGGCGTTTACGGTTTCGGAGCCGCTTTGGTAGGAGACCGGCTTGCCGGCGGCGGCGAATGAGGCGGAAGCGAACAGCACAATCATGATGGCGATGAGCGTGAGCTTCATTGTTTTCTCCTAAAGACACCGATGGGCGGTGGAAAGTTCTACTTCTTCTTGGCGCCTAAAGCTTCCAGCAGCTCTTTGCCGACTTTTTGCAGCTCGCCGAAGCGCTTCTGGTAGTCGACAAACAGGCGATTGTATTCCAGCGAATGGTCCGCATCGAGATGGGCGCGTAACAGCATGTCCCGCAAGTGCACAGGATTGGGTAAAACGGCGTCGTCAGTCAATTCTTCGAGGGCGATGGCGGGATCGTAGTGATACATGGTGAGGACCTCGTTGTGTTGAGTGATGATGCATCCCGAGGCGGGATGGTTGCAAGCGCTCGACACCGTCGACCCGGCTCAGGTAGTAGGCCTGCGCGAATCCGGTAGAATTAAGGGATTCTTCAGTCATCAAAGGAAGTCACAAGAAAACGCATGCATCGTTGGTCAAAGCTCTTTATTCCTACTCTTCGTGAAGCCCCGGCGGACGCCGAGGTCGCCAGCCACAAGTTTCTGGTGCGCTCCGGCTACATCCGGCAGCTTGCCGCCGGGATCTATTCGTTCCTGTTCCTGGGGCATCGGTCGATGCTCAGGATTGCCAACGTGGTGCGCGAGGAGATGGACACTATCGGGCAGGAGTTTTACCTGCCGGCGCTGAATCCGCGTGAAATCTGGGAGGCCAGCGGGCGCTGGCAGCTGATGGGCGACAACATGTTCCGCCTGAAGGACCGCGGCGGACGCGATCTGTGCCTGGGCATGACCCATGAAGAGGTGATGACCGAGATCGCGCGCAAAGAACTGCGCAGCTACAAACAACTGCCGCAGATCTGGTACCAGATCCAGCAGAAGTTTCGCGACGAGCCGCGTCCAAAATCGGGCCTGCTGCGAGTTCGGCAGTTCACGATGAAGGATTCTTACTCGTTCGACATGGATGCGGCTGGACTGGACCTGAGCTATCAGAAACATCACGACGTATACTGCAGGATCTTCGACCGCTGCGGTTTGAAGTATGTAGTGGTGCATGCCGACTCGGGCGCGATGGGCGGTTCGGGCTCGCAGGAGTTCATGGTTTATACCGACGCGGGCGAGGACCTGGTCGTAAGCTGCCCGGAATGCGGATACGCAGCGAACCTGGAAAAAGCGACTTCGAAGCTGGATGTGGTCGAAGACCTCACCCCCTCAGGCGATGGCAAGCCGGAGTTGGTGCACACGCCCGGGCAGAAAACAATTGAAGACGTGGCGCGCTTTCTGGGGGTGTCGCCGAAGAACAAGATCAAGACCCTGGCCTACATGGCGAGTGAGCCGGCCAATCCCAAGACGGGCGAGGTGAAGACGCGAGCGGTGGTGGTGCTGATGCGAGGCGACCACATGCTCAACGAGGCGAAGTTTTGGGCAGTGATCGGGGGAAAGGAATATCGCCCGATGCACGAAGAAGAAATTCAGGAATTATTTAACTCTCCCGCGGGTTACCTGGGACCGCAGCATATCGAGTGGGCAAGCGGCGCGTCCGATACCGGCGAACCGCTGCTCGTTGTCGATGAGGCGCTTCGCGGGCGTAAGAATTTGATCGCAGGAGCAAACCAGGAGGAGTACCACGTCAAAAACATCACACCGGATGAGACATTCCGGCCTTCGGTCTGGGCCGACCTGCGTAATGCCGCCGAGGGTGAAGGCTGCCCGAGCTGCGGACAGCCGCTCAAGATCGGCAAGGCCGTAGAGATCGGCCACATCTTCAAGCTGGGGTACAAGTACTCGGAGCCGATGGGCGCACGTGTGCTGGATGAGCACGGCAAGGAAGTGACGCCCATCATGGGCAGCTATGGCATTGGGCTGGAGCGCATCCTGACCGCGTGCATCGAGCAGAACAATGACGAAAACGGCTTCTGGATGCCGGCGAACATCGCGCCATTCGAAGTGGTAGTGACGCCGACCAACACGGCCGACGAGAAGATCAACCAGGGCGCGATCGACATCGCTACGGCGCTGGAGAAGGCGGGCCTCGACGTGCTGCTGGATGATCGCGACGAGCGTCCGGGCGTGAAGTTTAAGGACGCCGACTTAATCGGAGTTCCCTACCGCATTAATGTAGGTAAGAAGTTGGGCGACGGCATCGTCGAAGTCGTCACCCGCGCAGGAAGCACGCGGGAGGACGTCGCGGTGGGTGCGGTGGTGGAGCACGTGAAGAAGTTGGTAGGACGGTGAGTCCTCTCCGACCGGTGCGGCCGCGACCTGATAAACAAGGCACACTTCATCGGCTGCTGAATGGCTCCGGGCTCATGCGGCGTGAGCAAATATTTACGTCTTCTACGTTAAAAGCGGGTGTACAGTGAAGCCGAATTGACCTTCGGATTTGCTCAGTCGCCCGGGAATCTTTCCCTTCCCCGGCAATCCCAGGTCGTTGCAGCTCGCGAGGTGCACCATGGCAGCGCCTAAGAAGGTCGTCCCCACCAAGTCCGCCGTCACCATTAATGTCTTTGACGGGACGCGTAAGCCGTTTGCCGCAGGCAAGCGTGTCCTGTACACCGTCATCGATGGCAATCAGAAACAGTGGGTCAGGAAAGAGGTCCCAACGCCTACGCTAAAGGCGACGGGCCTGCCCTTCTTCGACAATCTTGGCGACAACTATTGCGTGCTCGCCTACGCAGACGGTTTTCAGCAGGCGGGATTCGTGCCGGTGAAGCTTTCGCCCCGGCAGCCCGTAATCGTGGACCTGATGCTGATTCCCAAGGTGCCGCAGTTTAACTTTGCCGACGCACCGTGGGATGCGATCAAGGTGGATCTGCCATTCCTCGCCGCGGGCGTGGATGACGGTGCCGGCCGCGATCGCTACGGAATGCTGATGGAGGACAAGCCAGGGTCGCTGGCGGCGCTGTTGAACATCACCACCGCGATGTCACAGATCTTTCTGCCGGCCGGAACTCCGCTGGATTACGTCAAGCAGGCAGTCTGGGACGACAGTCTGCGGCAGGACCGGTTTTTCGCCTGGTGCGACCCGCAACTGCTGGAGCAAGTGCGGTTGGCGGCCGCGCAAGGTAAGTTTGCGCCAGAAAGCGCGCCCTGGATCGTACACCCGGGCGCGACAGCCAGTTGGAAGCAACTGCAATTCGGCGAAGCCAACGTGCAGCTTTCCTTTCATGAAAACGAGACGCAAGTTATCAGTGGCGTGACCTGCATCAAAGTCGAGCCGGACATCGACTACTACAAAGACCCCCTCAACCACGTCATTCTGGAAGTACTGCCCAACGCGATTACGGGCGGGTTGACCAATCCGGCAGAGGTGTACGTGCTGCGCTGGATCGCGGGCAGGCGAGCGGGAGTGCCGGAGTTCGCGCCGCCTTACGTGATCGTTTGAACAGTAGCCGAAGTAGTCACTCGGTCAGGCAGCGCAAGGGTGGATGTCACGGGGGCGGTTTGGTGGAGCACGTGAAGAAGCTAGTGAGGGGGAGCGCCAAAGTAGCCGAACATGGGCTTTCCACGTTTGTACTCGTTTGTATTCTGCTAACATACAATGTATGGCGGAAACAGATATCCTGACTTTGCGACTGGATTCTAAACTGAAGAAGAAGCTCGATAAGCTAGCTAAGGCCACCGAGCGCAGTCGGTCTTTCCTGGTGTCAGAGGCAATTCGAGAATATGTCGCTCTCAATGAGTGGCAGATCGAAGAAATCAAGAAGGGACTCCGTGAGGCAGATGCCGGCGATTTTGCTACTGACGAAGAAATGGAACAGACCCTAGGCAAATGGATCCGGCGTGCGGGTTAGATGGTTGCGGGCGGCGCGAGCTAACCTCCAGGCTGAAGCCGATTACATTGCGCAAGATAGTCCTGCTGCAGCGGAGCGGCTCGTGCTCAGGTTGATCGAGGCAGTCGAGCATTTAAAGACCCATCCTGGAATGGGGCGCCCAGGGAGGGTGCCGGGTATTCGAGAACTCATCGTCGCCGGTACGCCGTATATAGTCCCTTACCGTGTCCGCGGCGGTAACATCGAAATCATTCGCGTCTTCCATGCCGCTCGGCGCTGGCCTGGGAAGTCTTGAGAAATACTGAGTGCAACACCTAGCTCAGTTCTGAACTCCGGCCAAGCCCAACTCCGGCGCAATCGCTTTCATCGCCTCAATGCAAAACGCGATGTGTCCGTCGAGGTCGACGCCCATCTCGGCAGCGCCGTTGATAATGTCGTCGCGGCTGACGGAGCGGGCGAAGGCCTTGTCCTTCATCTTCTTCCTGACAGATTTGGCATCGACCTCCGCCAGCGACTTGTTGGGTTTAACCAGAGCGCTGGCGGTAATGAAACCGGCAAGTTCGTCGCAGGCGAAGAGGGTCTTCTCCAGCCGGCTTTCACGCGCAACGCCGCTGTAGTTGGCATGAGACAAGATCGCGCGCCGAATTTCTTCCGACACGCCACGCTCTTTCAAGATCTCGCTGCCCTTGAAGGGGTGGTCTTCGGCGGAGGGATATTTTTCATAGTCGAAATCGTGGATGAGGCCGACGAAGCCCCAGAGTTCCTCGTTCTCGCCGAACTTGCGGGCATAAGCGCGCAAACACGCTTCCACAGATAGGGCATGCTTGCGAAGACTTTCTGACAGGGTGAACTCAGTTAGTAAACACCACGCATCGTTGCGCGTCATTGCGGTTTTCTCCGGTATTTCGAGGGGTTTCGTCGGTTGACTTCGGCTGAGTCGGTCGAATTTGCACAGCTTTTTGGGTTTTCATCCTTCCGCCCCCTTGACTCTATCAAAGCAATGCCGCAAAGTACCGATAGTTTCAATGGATCAGGGGGTAGTTGAATTGATCCGTGGGGAAACTGTGCCCTGCTCTGGCACTCCCAAACCTTGAATGGCCACGACTCTCGCGCCCGTAGAAGACCGGGAAGTGGTGAGATGCGACCACTGTCATCTCGTCCAGTTCAGAACTGTCAACAATCAATGCCGTAAATGTCGCACGTCGCTGGATGAGGACGAGCCGGAACCGATCCTCGCACAGCCGATGCCGGTGATGGAAGCGGTGAGCGCAAGCCGCTCAGAGGTGCAGGTGGCGCAGGCCATCCGCAGCCTGCGGCAGGGCCACGGCCTGAGCCAACGGCAACTAGCGATGCGTATGGGCGTACCACGGACCTACGTTTCGAAGATCGAGAACGAAAAGGCAACGCCGACGCTGTCATCGTTGTCGCGGCTGGCGAACGCACTGGAAGTGTCAGTGCCCGATCTGTTGCGGGCGTGCGGCCCATCGCCGCAGAGCGAGATCGACGATCTGCTGTCTGATCCGTTTATCGTCGAGATGCGCGAGTTCACGGCGCAACTCGATGCCATGCAGCGGATGAGCGTGCTGGCGCAGATTCGGGACATGGTCTCGCATCCGCGACGCGGCGCGTAGGGTCTTCCCGGGTTAGCGCCCAGCCAATAGGAGCGAACCGGAGCCTGACTCGATCAAGATTCGCGTTGTATTTCAGCGGTGACGTGCAACGCGAGGCGGAGTTTCGGCTCCGCCGGTGTTCTCCATCCTGCGCGGTCAAAGCCCTGCACGACGGGCGCAATTCAGGGCCCGGCGCGAACTAGGGCATCCGCGTGAACCAATGCCGACCGGAAAACGCCGAGGCACGAGCCTCGGCTTTTCTATTGGCGGTGCTGATGAACTCCCGCGCCTACTTTAGCTCGAACTCGACAATTTGCCCTTCGGTCGAACTCTCGTTGGCCAGCGAGTGGCTAACTGGGACAGTAACCCAGTGGAAGTCGCCAGCTTTTACTTGCTCCGCACGGGATTGTCCGTCAGGCGCTGACATCTTCAGTTGCATCGGAGTGACAGCTACGATCAAGTAAGGGCGCGTATGGGTGTGCATCGCAGTCGCTGTGCCTGGCGAAATGACCCAACGGTAGATGCGCGCGCTGGGATTCTCAGCGGCTACGGGAGCTGCGGCCGATGTTGAGGGCTGCTCAGGGCGGTGGAGCAATTCCAGATCGATGACGTCCATCGCAGTCGTTCCCACGTTCCGTACCCTGTGGACGAGAGGCTTACCGTTACAGGAGTCCGAGAAAACGTCGCCGGCAGCGGCCGGCATAGGCGGCACTTGAGCCTCTCCGAACTTTTGCCATGTTGTAGTGCTGGGCGCCAATTGAACACCCGCCCGGTCGCAGGAGTGAATGTGGTAGCCCGTGCTTTCGCCCGGAGGGAGGATCGCGTGGATGACGACAATGTCATCGTTCTTCAACACCACGTGATGGTAGGGCTCCTGTTCGACGGGAACGGGGGCCTCCTGAGCTGTACCGATGGCGAGCAGGAAGAGCAAACAAAACGCGCCGGAGAGATGAGGTTTAAACACAGGATCCTCCAAGCAGGCAGACTCGCTGCGGTTCGCATTGGGTTGTCGGGAGCAGGACCAGACGGATTATAAGCGATAGCACCAACATGACCGCGCTGGCTCTTCTGCACGGCGAACGGCGAGGGCTGAAAATCAAAGGAAGTGTGTCGTAATCGAAACAAAGCCGCTTAATCGAAGCTGTATAATCACGCACACGGATGGCCCTCACCTCTGGTACCAAGCTCGGTCCCTATGAAATTGAGTCTCCGCTAGGCGCCGGCGGAATGGGAGAAGTGTACCGCGCGCGCGACACTCGTCTCGACCGCACCGTCGCAGTCAAAATCCTGCCCGCTCACCTTTCCGACAATTCTGAAGCACGGCAGCGCTTTGAGCGGGAAGCCAGGTCCATTTCGTCGCTGAACCACAGCAATGTCTGTACATTGCACGATGTCGGCCGTCAGGATGGCATCGACTACCTTGTGATGGAGTTCCTGGAAGGCGAGAGCCTTGCCGACCGATTGACGCGAGGGCCGCTTCCTACCGAGCAGGTGCTGAGATATGGAGCCGAGATTTGCGACGGGCTGGATAGAGCTCACCGCAGCGGCGTCGTGCATCGCGACCTGAAGCCGGGCAACATCATGCTTACCAAGAGCGGCGCCAAGCTGATGGATTTCGGGCTGGCGAAGGCGAGCACCGCTGCCGTCTCCGTGTCAGAGACGTCAGGAACTCTCATCTCGCCGGTGAGTCATCCGCTCACCGCTCAAGGTTCGCTGGTGGGGACTTTCCAATACATGTCGCCGGAGCAGGTGGAGGGCAAGGAAGCCGATACCCGCTCCGATATTTTCAGCTTCGGTTGCGTGCTGTACGAGATGATTACCGGCAAGCGGGCATTCGAGGGCAAGAGCGTGATCTCGGTGGCGTCAGCGATCCTGGAGAAGGAGCCCGAGCCGATTACGGCGCTCCAGCCCATGGCTCCGGCCGCGCTTGATCATGTCGTGCGGGAATGTCTGGTGAAAGATCCGGAGTTGCGCTGGCAGAATGCCGCCGACATTGCGCGGGAGTTGCGTTGGATCAAGAGCGGCAATTCATCGGTGGGCGCGGCTGTGCCGGTGGTTCCTCGGCGGCACTCGCGCGAGCGTTGGTTGTGGGCAGCGGCGCTGGTTACTCTTCTCGCGATGGCAGCCGCTCTGGCCTGGATGAGTTTACGGGAGAGTGCACCGACGCGCGTGCTCCGCTCGTATCTTCCTCCACCGGCTGACTCGGGTTTCGACTTCACTGGCGACTTCTCAGGGCCCCCGGCAATTACGTTTGACGGGACTGCTGTGGCGTTCTGCGCCCGCAATCAAAAAGGGCGCGACTCGATCTTCGTGCAATCGCTCAGTGACCTGACCGCGAGAAAGCTCGACGGCACTGAAGGAGCTATCTTCCCGTTCTGGTCGCCCGATGGAAAATTCCTGGGATTCTTCGCCCAAGGCAAGTTGAAGAAGGTCCCTGCGGCAGGTGGGCCCGTCACGGTGCTGGCGGATGCTCCCAATCCGCGCGGCGGCGCATGGAATCAGGACAACGTTATTGTCTTCGAGCCTGACTATCGCGACTCGCTGTTCCAGGTCAGCGCCAACGGCGGCACAGCTACTCGTCTGACCAAGTTCGAAAATGGCAAGCATACAACCCATCGCTGGCCGAGTTTCCTGCCTGACGGCAAGCACTTCCTGTTCTTCGCCACCAACCATTCGGGTGGATCGGAACAGGGTATCTACATGGGTTCGCTGGCGGATGGATCGTACAAACACGTGCTCGACGCCGATTCGAATGGCCAATATGCGTCCGGGTATTTGATCTATCACGTGCAGTCAGCCCTATTGGCCCAGAAGTTCGATCCGAAATCCAACACGATTTCGGGCGATCCAATTCCGCTGGCGAGTTCGGTGGAATACGACATGACGACCTGGCACACCACGTTCGCGGCCAGCCAGAACGGTCTGCTGATCTATGAGCCCGGATCGAGACTGCCGGGCGTCGATTTGGAGTGGCTGGACCGCACCGGCAAGAATCTGGGGCAGATATCGGCGAGGGAATTTTTCAAGGGCGCAGGACGTATTTCTCCCGAAGGCAAGCGGATGGCGGTGGCCATGGGGGATCCTCAGGGAGATATCTGGGTGTTCGACCTTGCCCGCGGATTACGGACCCGCCTTACCTTTGGGGATGCCACTCACCTGATGCCGTCATGGTCGGCCGACGGTCAGCGCGTGGTGTACGTAACCCAGACGGGTGCGTTGTTCAGCGCGGGAACGTCGATCCGAAGCCGGCTGGCCAACGGCGGTGGCCAGGAAGAAATCCTGATGCAGGCCGACCCGGCAGCTACTGTGCCAGTCACACTGTTGTGGCCACAGTGGTCGGCTGACGGACGCTACCTTGCGCACATGGAGCAGTCGGGCCCGGGCGGCGCGGCGATTTATGCCTCCCCCACGAGCGGGGACAAGAAGCCATTCGCGATCGTGCAGGCCAAGTCTCCCCAGACCAGAATTGTGCAATTCCGGCTTTCGCCTGACGGTCGCTGGCTGGCCTACTCATCCACCGAGTCGGGGCGCGAAGAGGTTTATGTGACCCACTTCCCGAGTGGTTCGGGGCGGTGGCAGGTGTCGCAAACCGGAGGAACGTTCCCCACCTGGCGCGGGGACAGCAACGAGATCTATTTCATCGGAGTTGATGGCTTTTTCCATGCTGTCTCGGTGAACCCGAAGAGCGAAGAGTTTGACTTGGGGCAAGTACAGACCCTGTTTCCGGTCAACTTTGTTGCTCCCGTGGGAAACCCCTATGACCCCACCCCAGACGGACAGCGCTTCGCCTTCAGCACTTATCCCGAGACCACACCGACGCCGCTGGTGTTGGTAACAAACTGGACATCGGACCTGAAAAAGTAGTGCGCACGTGCTTCGGTACCGGACTGGGTCACCCTTAAGGCCATTACTATCCTTTGCAAAGGCCGCTATCCTGTGTTATTTTCAATAGTTTGGAAGAGGTGAAGCCTTGCGCACACAGGTGCCGGCCGGGCTGAACCGCAAAGAGGCTGAGATTTACGCCCGCCTCGATCCGGAGCGGTTACCCCATCACATCGCAATCATCATGGACGGCAATGGCCGATGGGCCAAGCGCCGCCATCTGCCGCGCATCGCCGGGCACCGAGCGGGTGTGGCGGCGGTGCGATCGACGATCGAGACCGCCGCCAGAATCCACATACCGGCACTAACCCTTTATTCCTTCTCCGCAGAAAATTGGAAACGGCCTAAGGGCGAAGTCAGCTACCTGATGAATCTGCTGCGTCGTTACTTGATGATGGAGCTGCCGACCATGATGGAGAACAATATCCGGCTGCAGTACATCGGACGGCAGCAGGAGTTGCCGCAGGAAGTACAGGAACGCATGGCGTGGGCCCGCGAATCGACCGAGAAGAACACAGGCATGGTGCTGACGCTCGCGCTCAATTACAGCTCACGGATGGAGTTAGTCGATTGCTTCAACGCGATCGTGAAGGAAGCTTCACGTAACGGAGGGGTCGATCACCTGCGAGTCGATGAACGCGGCATCGCGCGGCACCTCTACACCCAGGGACTGCCGGAGCTGGACCTTCTGATTCGCACCAGTGGCGAGATGAGGCTGAGCAATTTCCTGCTGTGGCAGGCGGCCTACGCTGAGATCTTTGTCACGGAAACGCTGTGGCCGGACTTTCGCGGCACGGAATTGCTGGAGTCCATCGAAGCCTTTCAGAAGCGCGAACGCCGCTTTGGCGGGCTCATCGGAGACGGGCACCCGGCGTGAAGCGAGTTCTAACCGCGGCGGTTCTCATTCCTCTCGTTATTCTGGCACTCTTCAAGGCGCCGTTATGGCTGTTTACGCTGCTGGTATTCGCCGTCGCGATGCTGGCAGCGCATGAGTACTTTGGCATTCTGAAGGCGCAGGGATATAAGCCGTTTGAAGGTCTCTGTTTTACATTTTTGGCGATGCTATTCCTGGTTGCGTATTGGCAGTACATGCGACCGTTCGCACGTCCGCTATTGTTTCCTCGCGCAGCGTATGTTTTGGTCGCAATGATTGTTGAATCAAAGTTCCTGATCTTTTCGGTTCTTGCGCCCCTGATACTTTTGCTTGCGGGGTTACGCCGAAATCCTCTCTCACGCGTTCTTCCTGATACCGCAGTTTCCTATCTACTGCTTCCCTACATCGGCTTTACTCTTGCCCTACTTCCGGCGTTACGGGTAACATACGGCCCCCTGTTTGTGCTCTTCCTCATGCTCCTTGTCTGGTGCGGCGACATCGCGGCCTATTATGTTGGCCGCGTCATCGGTAGGCACAAGCTCGCACCGCGCATCAGCCCCGGCAAGTCGTGGGAGGGGGCCATCGCCTCCGTGCTTGGAGCTGTCGTCGTCGGATTGTTGCTGTTCTTCTTCATCACTCCCATTGTGGCAGCGCTGCGCGCGATTCACCTCGTCGCGCCGCCGAACTTCGACGCCCAACCCGTAACAACTCTTGCACCGATCTGGATGGTTGTGCTCTTCGCCGTCGCGGTCAACGTCTCCGCCCAGCTTGGCGACCTGGTCGAGTCCGCCCTGAAGCGTGGGGCGAGCCTGAAAGACTCTGGCACGATTTTGCCCGGCCATGGCGGGGTGCTCGATCGCATCGATGCTCTGCTCTTCGCCCTGCCGGTGGGAATGATTTTCTATTTTGCAGGAATGAGCAGGTATTTCGCCGCCATCTAGGTGCGCTCGTGCGCTACCATTATTAAGGCCAATCATGCGCAAGATCGCCATTCTCGGCTCGACAGGCTCCATCGGAAAAAGCACGCTCAAGATCGTCGAGGCGTATCCGGACCGCTTTTCGGTTATCAGTATGGCCGCCGGAAGTAATGTGGATTTGGCGTTCGAGCAAGCGCGACGGTGGCATCCGAAGATCGTTTCCATGGCGTCCGCTGAGTCGGCCGATCATCTGCATGACAAGCTGAAGAAAGTTGGGCTAGGCCGCACTATTGAGGTAGTTTGCGGCTCGCCCGGAACAGTCAAGGTCGCAACTCATCCTGAGGCCGATTTCGTGGTCAGCGCCATTGTCGGTGTTGCCGGGCTGGAAGCCACCTATGAGGCGGTTAGAGCGGGCAAGACCATTGGGGTGGCCAACAAAGAGTGTCTGGTGACGGCAGGCGACCTGATCGTGGCCGAAGCGCACAAGCAAGGCAAGCCGCTGCTGCCCATCGACAGTGAGCACAATGCCATTCATCAATGCTTAAGAGGCGGACGGCGTGACGAAGTGCACCGGATCTGGCTGACCGCCTCGGGCGGCCCATTTCTACACACGCCTCGCCGCCAGTTTGCCCATATTACCGTCGAACAGGCGCTGAATCACCCCACGTGGAAGATGGGCAAGCGCATCACCATCGACTCAGCGACGCTGATGAATAAAGGCTTCGAAGTAATCGAGGCCTGCCGCCTCTTTGACATGCCCGCCAGCCAAGTCAGCGTACTCGTCCATCCCCAGAGCACGATCCATTCGATGGTGGAGTTCGTGGACGGAAGCCTGCTGGCTCAGCTCTCCGTAACAGATATGCAGCTTCCCATTCTCTATGCGCTGACGTATCCCGAGCGGATCGAGTCAGAGTTGCGGTTCCCGGTGTCGGAGCTGCGGCAACTGGATTTCAGCCCGCCGGATATGGACAAATTTCCCTGCTTACGTTTGGCCTACGAGGCAGTCGAAGCGGGAGGGGCAAAGACCATTGCCCTCAATGCTGCCGACGAAGTGGCGGTGGCTGCCTTCCTGGATGGGGCCCTTGGATTCGAGGACATTCCGGCTACAATAGAAGCAGTACTTCGTGCAACGCCGGCGCGTAAACCCGAATCTATAGAGCAGGTATTGGATATGGACGCCGACGCGCGACGCCGGACCCGTCATCGTATTGGGGAACCGGCGGGTGGGGTAAGTTCTGCACCATCGCATCCTGCAGGCAAACACAAGTAGTTGATTGTAAAAGAGGTCTATGGACTCGTTTCTGATTGCGGTGGCTTCTATGGCCGTGGTGCTGGGAATCATGATCCTGGTGCACGAATTCGGCCATTATGCCGCCGCCAAGCTATTCGGCGTAAGAGTTGACGTATTTTCCATCGGATTTGGCAAGCGCCTGGTCGGCTTCCGTAAGGGAGAGACCGATTACCGAATCAGCGCATTGCCGCTGGGCGGCTACGTCAAAATGGCGGGCGAGAACCCGCTGGAATCGCATAGCGGGGCGCCTGACGAATTTGTGTCGCATCCGCGGTGGCAGCGCTTCGTAATCGCAGTGGCTGGCCCGGCGATGAATATCCTGTTAGCGATAGGGCTGCTCACCGGCGTGAATATGGTGCACTATGAGCACCCGATTTATCTTGACCAGCCGGCGGTCATCGGCTGGGTGATGGAGAATTCGCCTGCGGAAAAGGCAGGCATCCAGACAGGCGACCGCATTGTACGCATCGATGGCCTGCAAAACCCAACGTGGGAAGATGTGCTGCTGAAGACTGCGATCCAGGGCAATCAACCGCTCGATTTGGCGGTGCAGCGCGGCAATCAGATTCTGGAGAAGGAGATTGCTCCGTCCGGAAATGGCGATCCGGAGCAGGCCCGCACCATCGGGTGGGTCCAGGACGAACCGATTATCGTGACCCAGATGGAGCCTACGATGCCTGCCGCCAAGGCGGGTATGCAGATTGGCGATCAGATCGTCGCGATCAACGGTACGCCCATGCGTTCCCTGTTCTCGGTCATCCGATACCTGCAAAAGAACGGAGGCCAGGCAGTAGAGATCTCCGCCATGCGCAACGGTCAGGAGATGAAGTTCGCGGCCACTCCGGTCATGACAGAAGACAACGGGCAAAAGCGATATCGGCTGGGCTTCCAGTCCGAGCCGGTGCGGGTTGACAAGCTGCCGTTTGCGCAGGCCCTGAACCGCTCGCTGGAAGAGAACAAGAAGTACTCGTTCCTGATCGTGGACCTGGTGCGGAAGATGTTGCGCAATGAGACCTCGATCAAGCAGATGGAGGGACCAATCGGCATCGCGCGCGCCTCAGGACAAGCGGCCCGCCAGCCAGGTTGGACACCGTTGCTGAGCCTGATGGCAGGCATTAGCCTGAACCTCGGCATCTTCAACCTGCTGCCGATTCCCATACTCGATGGCGGCATGATTTTGATGCTGATCATCGAAGGAATCATCCGCAGAGATATCAGCTTGAAGATCAAGGAGCGAATCTATCAGACGGCGTTCGTGTTCCTGGTGCTGTTCGCCGTGGTGGTGATCTATAACGACATCATGAAGGCGGTTCCTGGATTGGCGCAGAGACTGCCGTAGAGTCTAAGAATGTTGCTAGAGGCGGGGCGCGTCATGCGCCCCGTTTTTCGTTCCAGCCATGAACTCAGCCGCACTACGATCTAACCCTGCGACAGCCGCCGCTTCCTTGAGTCGCGAAACCACGGCAGGCCGGCCTGCGAAAAACTGAAATGGCAGGTGGAGACGCTGCCCCCAGTCCCGCTCGGAATGCTCGGCATTCGGAAATGCAAAATACAGGAAGTCGTGGCCGTAGCGATAGCCGCGCTCGGCCAGTGCTACGGCCATTGCTAGTCCAATTTCGTAGTTATCCCCCGGCCAGCCGCTGTCGATGTAGAAACGCACATCCCGGCGGGCCTCGTGGAGCACACGCTCCACGAGATTATCTTTGTGGGTGAAGGTGCTCGAGAGGCATCCCACATTGCCGAATACCTCCGGCCATTGCCAACCCATGTAGAACGACACCACGCCACCCAATGAACTTCCCATCACGCCGGTTGTCTGCGGCCCGGGACGCGTGCGGAAGTGAGCATCGATGTACGGCTTGATCTCCTCCACGATGGAGCGTCCGTAATTGTGATACCCGGGACGGGTGTATTCCCGCAGACGATCGCCGGAGAAAATGCCGACAATCATCATCGGCTGGATTGCGTTCATCTGGTTCAGCAAGGTCAGCTTGTCCTCAACGCCCCAGTCCTGCCCCATGAACGCTTCCTGCGGAAAGAACAGGTTGCTTCCGTCGTGCATGTATACCACCGGGAATGAGCGACAGGTATTCTCGTCATACCCCGCCGGCAGGTAGATCCGAAGTTTGTGTTGACGGTTCAGGATCTTCGAGTCCAGGGTGATGATGTCGAGGATCTTGCCCTCTTCGAGGGAGAAGAAGGTCGGATATCCGTCGCGAATGTCATCGCGGGTAGCAACTACTAAACCGTTGGGTCCTTTCGCCCACACTAGTCCCGATGGCCGCTTCAGGCATGGCTTCAGGTAAACGAAAGGCTGCGTGGTTTCGAAACCGAATTCGGCAAACAAGCCGCCGCGATCGATCGAAATTGGAAGGATGTCTTTGTCCCAATCCATATCCGCACGGAGCACCAATTGATCGAGGTCCGTGGGGTAATGAATCCGCAGCCGCACGTTGCGGGTCTCGTGCAGGGCATACAGCTTCTGAGTCGGTGCTGCCGATAGCATGACTGACCTGTCTTCCTCTTCTCCGCGTAAGCGCCACGATTGTACGGTGAATTTCCTTCACCTACAACGGTGGGCCGTGGCTAATGGGAGTTCGCAGGTAGCAGAAAAGGCTCCCTGCGAGGGAGCCTTCAAAATCGTAATCGAGAGAATCCGCCTAATTGAAGCTTGACGAAGAAGACGTGCTGTCGCTGCGCTTCAGGGTCGGACGATCGTCGTCGTTCTGCGTGCCTGTGCCGTTATTGTTGGTCGGATTATCGGCGGTGCTACGACGCAGTGTGGGACGGTCCGCGTTGGTCTTGTCATTCTGCAGCTTGTGCTTGTTCTCGATCGAGGCAAGGCGCGCTTTCACCTGATCGAATTCCGATGTATTCAGCACATACTCGTCGCGCGGCGGCAGTACGGTGGCCATCTCCTGCTGAGCGTGAGTAACCCGGTCAGGGGTCATAGGGTGCGAAGAAAACGCCTTGGCCAGCGTGCCGGGCTTCTTCTTTTCCTGCGCCTCAATCTTCTCAAAGAACGAAATAAAAGCCTGGGGATCGTATCCCGTCTTGTACATGTACTCCATGCCCAGGAAGTCGGCCTCACTCTCGAAGTTGCGCGAGAACTTCATGAACGTTAGAGGTACGCCGATGCCCATGGCAACCTGAGTGGCCTCGTAAACCGCCCAGCCGCCGGGCACAAAGATCAGCGGAATGCTCGCCAGGTTGACGATGTTGCTGCGTGTTTGCTCGCGGGCCACATGGCAAGCTGCGACGTGAGCTATCTCGTGTGCCATCACGCCAGCCAATTCGGCCTCGTTGTCGGCGGCGAGAATCAGACCGGAGTTGACGTAGAAGAAGCCTCCGGGCAGCGCAAAAGCGTTGATTTCGTTGGTATCGATGACCTTGATGGTAAACGGCACCTTGGAATCAGAGTTCCGCACCAGGTTCTGGCCGACGCGGTTAACGTATTCGATAACCACCGGATCGGTAACCAGTTTGGCGGAGTGTTCGATCTGCTGCGAATACTGCTGACCCATGGCGACTTGCTTGTCGAGCGAGTACCAGTTCCCTGCTCCGCGGCCGCAGCCAACATTACGGTTACCAATGGAGTCGATTGCGCTTAGCGTCTCCGTACTGGGAGCATTCTTGTCTGGCTTCGACGGGGGCGCCGGAGCATCATCCGCGGGTGTCGCAGCAGGAGCCGCAGTCGCAGGCGGGGCGCTCTGTGCTTGCGGTGGGCTACCAGAATCCTGAGTAGGATAGCCTTGCGCCCATGCACTGACACACGTGAAGAGAGCCAGCACAAGCGCATACAAACCAATGCTTCGCGACATAGAACGCATGATCCACACCCTCTCTCGGGTTGTCGCCGTCACAACCTCGAGATCCCTGCAACCGTAAGAACACCGGCAAGCCGGCTTTGTTGCCCGTATACCGCTATTCTACGCCTACCCGATGGACGCGGGTTCGTCGCGTTGGGAAGCGGAATCCGAACTTAAGATTTCATAATCTGAAGGCCAAATAGTTCCCGTTCTTCGGGCCGTGGTTGCAGTGTGGCACAGCGTCTGTCAAATGCTACCTGTCGGGCGGCATAATGACGAAAATGGCCGATTCTTGGGGCTATGCCGGAAGTGTAATGAAGACAAGAACTTCGGGAGAGGGCGGCTTCCAACTGGCGGGGAGCACAGCCCGCAAGACCAAGCTGGTAGCTCCTGCATGTTAGACTTTTGTATACCTGTATGGCTCAGATACAACGCAGAAAGACTTACACGGCCACGGTCGGAGGAGTGCGCGTAGGCAGCGATGCACCAGTTGTGGTGCAGTCGATGACCAATACCGACACGGCTGACATTGAAGGCACCATTCGCCAGGTGGCGGCCCTGGCTCGCGCCGGCTCGGAGCTGGTGCGCGTCACCGTGAACAACGACGCAGCCGCGGCGGCGGTGGCTCCTATTGTGGACGGCCTCGATCGGTTGGGCATTCAAGTGCCGATCATCGGCGACTTTCACTACAACGGGCACATCCTGCTGAAGAAGTATCCTGACTGCGCTCGAGCCCTGGCAAAGTACCGCATTAATCCGGGCAACGTTTCCATCGGCAAGAAGGATGACGACAACTTCCGGACCATGATCGAGGTTGCAATCGAGAACGACAAACCGGTGCGCATTGGCGTGAACTGGGGATCGCTCGACCAGCAATTGCTGACCCGGCTAATGGATGAAAACTCCAAGCTGGACGAGCCGAAAGACGCACGCGATGTGACTATGGAAGGGATGGTGCAGAGCGCACTGCGTTCGGCTGAGTTGGCCGTAAGTTACGGGCTACGCAAAGAGCAGATCATTCTGAGCGCGAAGGTCAGCGGCGTACAGGACCTGATCGATGTGTACCGCGAACTGGCGCGGCGCTGCGAATATCCGCTGCACCTGGGATTGACCGAAGCCGGGATGGGCGCAAAGGGCATCGTCAGCAGCGCTGCAGCCTTGGGCGTGGTGATGCAGGAAGGCATCGGCGACACGATCCGCGTATCGCTGACACCTGCGCCGAATGGCGACCGCACCGAAGAAGTCACGGTGGGACAGCAGATTTTGCAATCCATGGGGATCCGCAGTTTTACTCCACAGGTAACGGCATGTCCAGGTTGCGGGCGTACCACGAGCACGTTTTTCCAGGAGATGGCGGAGCAAATCCAGGCCTACCTTCGGGAGCAGATGCCTGTATGGAAGACGCGCTATTCCGGTGTGGAAGAGATGAAAGTCGCCGTTATGGGCTGTGTGGTTAACGGGCCGGGCGAGTCGAAGCACTCCAATATCGGAATTTCGCTGCCGGGAACCTTCGAAGAGCCGAAGGCTCCGGTGTATGTGGATGGCCGGCTGATGCTGACACTCAAAGGCGACAGCATCGTACCGGAGTTCATCAAGATCCTCGACGATTATGTGGACTCGCACTACACCGCGAAAGCGCAGCTGGTGTCGATCCAGTAAAAATCCGAATTTACCACCGATATTCCCAGGGCTCAGACTTCATTCCTCTGTGCCCTTTCGTGCATGACGAGAATTCGCCCAGACCAGGTAATGAATCGCTATTCCTACATTTCCACCGCGATTTGTCCTACACTCTTCTCGTACCGTGCCTCCGTCCACGCAAACTGTCGGCAAACGGTTCCGCCTCGACGCTGATGCGGACGTCACCAAGGCCACGCAAAAGCTGCGTCTCCTGAAGAAGCTGAAATGCACCCTGAAGTACGAGAAGTTGGCGTGGGCGGGCGGCGCACAACTTGTTGCCGGCGTGGATGAAGTTGGCCGGGGATGTCTCTTCGGCCCCGTAGTCGCCGCGGCGGTAATTCTCAAACCCGAGTACCGCGTGCGCGGCCTACGCGATTCCAAGCTGCTCGATCGCAAGACCCGCGAGAAACTCGCCCCTCGCATCCGCGAAAATTGCCTGGCATGGGCAGTCGCGTCGGTGGAGGTTGCGGTTATTGACGACATCAACATTTACTGGGCCTCGAAGCGCGCCATGGAGGAAGCAGTCGCCAAACTCGCGCCCGCACCCGATCATCTGCTGATCGACGCGCTGCGCATCAACTTCGAGTGCGACCAGACAGCAATCCTCCACGGGGATGCGGTTTCTGCCTCGATAGCAGCTGCGTCCATCATCGCGAAAGTCGAGCGCGATGCGATGATCCGAGAGTTCGACTCGGTGTATCCCGGGTACGGTCTCTCCTCGAATGTGGGCTATCGTTCCCCTGTCCACTTGAAAGCTCTGCGCGAGAAAGGCCCTACTCCGTTGCACCGGATGTCGTTTGCCCCGGTGTGGATGGCGGCAGCTCCGCAGGAAGCGCTGGAATTCATGTTGGAAGAAACCTCGGCCGCCGCCGCGATTAGCACAGACCTCGACTCGTAAGCTCCCCTATAATCTCGGCGTAAGCGCAGCACCAGGAATATGCGCAGCTTTGACTCCATCCCGCGACCTTGGTTGATGGCAGCGGCCATCGTATTTGCTGCGGCCCTGGTCGCGTATACCGGCGTTTGGCTCTACTACGCTGGATGGTCACCGCCGGTTTTCCTCGGGGTTGAGTGGAAGCCTGAACTCACTCCATACGTCACGGTCAAGAGTGTGAAGCCGGGATCTCCGGCGGAACGCGCCGGTCTGAAGACAGACGACCGCATCCTCACAATTAATGGCTATCCGCAGCATATCTTGACAGTGGCGCCCGCCATCGCTCGCGGCAGGGCAAACGATGTGGTCACGCTGCGGGTGCAACGGCCGGGAGTCGCTGACGCATTCGATCTGCCCATGACGCTGGAGGCGGCTCCGCCGCGCCAGTCGCCCACCACCGCACAGTGGCTCGCCCTGGTAATCATCGGCTACTACCCTATCCCGTTCCTGATTGTCGGGCTGCTCGTCCTCTTTCTTCGTTTGGAGGATCGCAACGCATGGCTGCTTGCCATTTTGTTCGCCGGCTTCATTGCCGCTGCGCCGGTGGCCTTCCTGGAAGGCGTGCTCTCTCCTCTACTCCGGCGATTCATTTTGAGCTACATGATTCTGCTGTACGGCGTACAACCCGCCATCTTTTACTGGTTCTTCAGCACATTTCCTATCGCGTCGCCCATCGACAAGAAACTGCCCTGGCTCAAATCGTTGTTGCTGCTGGTCGGAATCGTCTGTAGCGTGCCCTTCGCTGCCATGACTCTGGTTACGGGGAGCTTGTACCTCCCGGTTAGCCTGCTGCAGAAACTTGGGGAGCGCACTTTCTACGACGGCTCCGCAGTGTACATGCTGGGCACTTGCGCGCTCGGCCTGATTTCCTTGATCTGGAATAGCATCAAGGCCCCCACACTGAACGACCGCCGCAAGACGCGAGTCATGGTTTGGGGCACGATCGCCGGCATAGGCCCGGTTCTGCTGATTTCCTTGATTTCCCTCATTCAACACAGGATTTATTACTCTTACCCTTTTTGGATCGTAGTTGGGCCAATCGTTGCGCTCGCTCTCTTTCCTGTCTCCTTCGCCTACGCCGTGGTGAAGTATCGGGCCTTAGAAATTCCGGTCCTTCTGCGACGCAGTGCGCGCTATTTTCTGGTGCAACGCGGATTTCTCCTGCTCATCCTACTGGCTGGCATCGGCGCAACCCTGCTGTTAGCCGGTGCGCTGAGTCAGAACTTCCCGCAACACGAGCGTGCCGGGGTGCCGGTGGGAGCAGCCTTCGGCATCATTCTCGTCTGGGGCGGCACCCAAATGCAGAGCCGGGTGACCCGGCGGCTTGATCGTGCGTTTTTCCGCAGCGCGTATGATACGCGGCAAATCCTGGTTGACCTGGCGGCTAAAACACGCAACGCCTCGAACCGCGAACAATTGGGTGCGCTGCTGCGGCATGAGATTGATGATGCCCTGCATCCTTCGACTCTGACTATTTACTTTCGGGAGAGCAATGAGAAATTCGTGACTCCGGCGGACGTGCCGCCGGAAATTCGGACGCTTCCCGCGGACTTGCCGGTGCTGGCGCACATGCAGGAGCGCGGACAAACCTGGGAGATTGTGCCTTCCCCGGGCGAAGCTCCAGCGCTGGCGATTCTGCAACCGCTGCAACCCGAATGCCTGGTTCCAATGCTAGGACGTAATGGGCAACTGTTTGGACTGGCCGTGCTGGGACCGCGGTTGTCAGAGGAGCCCTACTCGGGGGAAGATCGCCGCCTGCTGGACTCGGTTGCAAATCAGGCTGGCGGTGCGCTGGAGAACATCGGTTTGGCGCAGAGCATGGCGGAACGGATGGAGGCCGACCGGCGAGTGTCGCAGGAAATGGACATCGCGCGCCAGGTCCAGGCTAAGTTGCTGCCGCAAAAAGCTCCCGAGCTCAAGACCGTTGATTACGCGGGAGCGTGCATCCAGGCGCGAGCCGTGGGCGGCGATTACTACGACTTTCTTGATCTCGGCGAAGGCCGCGTGGGCTTCGTGCTGGCGGACGTTGCGGGGAAAGGCATTTCCGCGGCGCTTCTAATGGCCAACTTGCAGGCGCACCTGCGCAGCCAGTCGGCGATTGTCAATCACGATTTTTCGCAGACGCTAGAGCGGGTGAACCGCATGTTCTTTGAGTCCACCGAGTCGAACAACTATGCAACGCTGTTCATTGGTGTCTACGAAGATGAGACGCGGCGCTTCCGGTACATAAACTGCGGGCATAATCCTCCGGTGATCTTGCATGGCGAAAATGTTGAGCGCCTCCACGCCACAGCGACGGTGTTGGGACTCTTCGATGATTGGAAATGTGAAGTGCAAGAGACCCGTATACACTCCAACGACATCCTGGCGATCTGCACGGACGGTGTCTTAGAGGCGGCCAATCCAGCCGGCGACGAATTTGGGGAAGAGGGCCTGGTGGCCGCGTTGCGGGAGGGACGGGAGTTAGGTGCGCAGGAGTTGCTTGGGTCGGTGATTGCGACGGTGAAAACGTTTGCTCCCGGCGAGCAGGCGGATGATTTGACACTGCTGATTGCAAAAGCGAAATGCCTATGAAGAACTCGATTCCGGCAGACTTTGTGTCGCTCCGTTCGTTCCGAGTTCGCCGCAAAAGGCGACACTATCATTCGTAACGCAGCGCGACGAGGGGGCTCACTCGGCTGGCTCTTCGCGCCGGCACATAACATGCCAGAAATGCCACCGTAGCCAGGACAAGCGCTACCACACCGAATGTCACTGGATCGTGGGCACTGATACCGAACAACAAGCTGGCCACAAAACGCATTAGAACGAATCCTGCAATCAAGCCGATTAGCAAGCCGACAGCGGCCAAGCGGAAGCCCTGGCTCACAACCCAGCGCATCACTTCGGCGGGACGCGCACCCAGCGCCATGCGTATTCCTATCTCGCGGGTTTGCTGGTTGACCGAGTAGGAAAGCACACCATAGACACCAGTACCGGCCAGCATGAGCGCAAGCACGCCGAAAAGCGTGAGCAAGATCGCAGCCATGCGGGGCGCCCACAGTCCCTGGTCCAGAACTTCCTCGATCGTCTGAACATTTGTGATCGCGAGATTGGGGTCGAGCGACTGGACTTGGCCGCGCACGGTGGCAATTGCCGCTCGTGGATCCCCGGAGGTACGCACCTGCAGCGTGGCAGCCGGGGCGTAATCCTGTGTTAGCGGCAGGTAGGCCAGAGGCTGAGGATCTTCGCCGATCTGGTTAATGATCGTGTTGCCAACGATGCCGACAACCTCAACCAGTTGCGTCTCACCAAAAAAATGGAAACGCTTCCCAATTGGGTCCTGATCCGGCCAAAAATGGCGCGCCATCGCTTCGTTGATCACGGCAACCGGCGTTGTGTCCTTCTTATCGAGATCGTTGAAGGCCCGACCTCTCTTCAATGGAATGCGCAGTGTGTCGAAATAGCTGGGAGAGACGTCATTCAGTGTCGTCAATGTTCCACGATAGCCGGATGTCTCGTCCCTCCCTTCCGGGAATACCGTGCGGCCCAGGCCCCCGCCTAAAGGGAGGTTGGACGCCACGGCCGCAGCCTGAATCATCGGCAAGTTGGTTGCACGCTGTATGGCGTCACGGTAAAACTGCTGCCCGTGTACCTCGTCATAATGCAGAGAACCCAGATCGAACGCCATGACGACAAGGCGCTGGGATTCAAAGCCGACATTGATCTTCTGAGCATTCTGCATACTTCGAATGAACAGTCCCGCACCTACGAGCGTGATCAGCGCAAGAGCCACTTCGGAGATCACCAGAACGCTACGCAGCGGGCTGCGCGTCCAGGTAGTACTCCCACCTCGGCCTCCGGCATTCAGCGTGGTTGCGACATCAGTCCTCGAAGCCATGATAGCGGGGGCCAGACCAAATAGAACTCCGGTCAGGAGCGCGAGTCCAAAAGTGAACAGCAGAACATGCCAATCGAGGGAAAGGTCGAGGTCGTTTCTCTCAATAAATGGTGGCCGGTAAGTCCATAACAATTTCCGGCCTGCGAATGCCAGCACCAACCCGACTGCTCCGCCAATGAGAGATAACGCCACGCTCTCGGTCAAGAGTTGGCGAACAAGCCTGAGCCGGCTCGCGCCTACTGCCGTTCTGATGCTGATTTCGCGCTGCCGGCGCGCTGCCCTCGCCAGCAGGAGATTGGCCAGGTTCACACAGGCGATCAAAAGGATGAGTCCGACTACTCCCATCATGAGCGCCCCGGCCACTACAAACTGATCGTGCTGATTGACTCCTACCGCTCCGTCGGCAAGCGGAGATACCGCAACGCTGCGACCGCCATTTTCTTTGGGGTATTCCTTCTCCAGGTGTGACGCAATGGTCTTCAGCTCGCCTTCGGCTTGTAAGCGGCTCACTCCCGGCTTCAGGCGCGCGACGACGAGCATGTTCAGGAATCTACGTTCGTTGAAATTGTCTTTCAGAAAGCCCGCGAGCGCCTGCCCGTACATGCTGACCGGAATCCAGACTCCCTCCGCGGGACCGATGGTGAACGTTCCCTTAAACCCTTTGGGGGCGACGCCAATAACGGTGTACGGCGTGGCGTTGAGGGTCAAGGTCTTGCCAATAGCGTTCGGGTCCGAGCCCAATTTGTTGGTCCAGAGAGCATGGCTGATGATGACGACGTTGTTGCCCCCGGGTTTGGTGTCTTCGTCGGGAAGGAAGAAGCGTCCCAATGCCGGTGTAACACCCAATATCTCAAAATAGTTCGCATTGACCAGTTGCCCTGCGATTTGTCTGGGTTCCGCCTGCCCACTCCAGGTCAGCGTGCCAAAGGTGATGCATGACATGCCGGTGAACACCTGGTTCTGCCGCTGGTAGTCCTGGCAATTGGGGTTGGACATGCCGAGCTTGGTGGCATTCGCCTGCGTCACTTGGGTCTTACTGTCGACGGTATCGATCTCTACCAGGCGGGAGATGTCGGTGACCGGCAGCGGGTTCAGCAAGATGGCATTTACGACGGTGAAGATCGTCGCGTTTGCGCCGATACCCAGAGCCAGCGAAAGCACACATATGAGACTGAAGCCCGGGCTCTTCCGCATCGACCGCAACCCGAACCGAATGTCGTGGGCGAGAGTCTCCATATTGTCCATGGCAACCCCTTTTTCGGGATTCTACTCTACTGTCCACGCGCCGCTCCCTGATTTGGGATGGGCTGTTTACTGCCGACCCTGTCCAGGACTTTACGAGTGACGAACTACCTGAAGTTGGCTCTCAGTTGACGTTAACCTCGTGCGTGGGCGTGGTTCTTCACACGCCGTGCGGGCTCCATTCAACGCCGAGGGCGTGGAGGATGAGTTCATCCTCTAAGGTCAGCAGGGTGGCGCGCGATACCGCCTCGTAGGCATAGCGGACAACCGCATTGCAGGTTATGCACCAGGGCTCATGACGGGTGACGCCGGCGCAATGACCGCAGACGGCCCCTTCCGTATATTGATTGCGGCGGATTGATTCGTTTTGTTGGTGTGGGGACATCGGGTTGTTCTCTCATTTCTTTACTCACTCGATCGCAAGAGCAGGCTGGACAGGTTTGCCAGCGGGCTCTTCCGGCAGTCGCTGGTAGCAGACCGTTATCGAGCCGTACATGTTATTGGACTCGCAAATCAAGCTGCTGGAGACAAGAGAAATGTAAGTTGATTGTCAAAATGTTGTGGCGCACAGGTCACGAAGAGGTAGGAACCCCAATCTGAAGTGTGTGCCGGCAAGGCGGGCTGTTACGGAATCCATTGCCGGCCGTCTATGTAATGGATCTTTGTACGAGCAGCCCAAGTTCAAATGTGACTCTATGTTGCTAACTACGAGAGACCGCATAAGGATCCCGAAGAATGCAGCACACTGCGGCGTCGTAGCGTTGGTGCTTGTATTGGGAGCCGTGTTGCTGACTCCGCTTCCCGGGCACACATGGCAAAAGAAACAGCCTAAGGACAGCATGCCTGGGATGGACATGAGTGGGGATGAAGACATGAGCAAGATGGGGCCCAGCATGGCTGCGATGGCTGGACATATGTACATGACCCCACTACGGCCCATGCAACCCGGTGACATGGAGAAAGCAAAGGCGGTTGTGGCTAGCCTTGAAGGCGTCGATGGAACGTTACAAGGACTACCGCAAGGCCCTGGCCGATGGATACAAGATCGCGATGCCTGAGCTTAAGCAGCCGCAGTATCACTTCATCAGTAAGGCCAACACCCGCGAGGCCGACCTGCACTTCGATCCGAGCAAGCCGACAGCCCTGCTCTATCGGCGAACCCCGATGCAGGAATACAAGCTTGAAGGCGCAATGTATACCACCAATCCTGACGCCACGGAAGATGAGCTGAACCAACGCGTCCCGCTCAGCATCGCGCGCTGGCATAAGCACATTAACTTCTGCGCAGCGCCGGAAGGCGGCGTGCACGACTACGAGGGCGAACATCCCAAGTTCGGTATGTTCGGCTCAATTCATACCGCCGAAGCTTGCAAAGCAGCAGGTGGAAACTTCCAACCTTACGTATTCACCTGGATGCTGCATATCTTCCCTTATGAGACCGACTTCAAGGAAGTCTTCTCCATGAACGACGACGTACCCCATGTGCATTGATTAGGCGGCTTTTGTGGGGAAAACCTGGGCAGATGCGACGCTTAATTGACAAAAAAATAATCACTGTCATTTAGAATCAGCGGGTTAGCCAAAAAATCCCGCGAAACCATTGAATCCATATAAGTTGCTCGTATCGTATTCATACCATTTGACTTAGGAGGACCTTTATAGTGATTTTTCGCGGCATTTTCGTCCTTATTCGGGAACTGGCTGGCAGTTATCGGTTGTCAAAGAGCAACTGGTTCCACGGCACGGCCGCGAATAGGCCGAGAGACACATATCCCTTAGCCTCACGGCCTATGTTTTAACGGACTCGACTGGGCCCAGATAGGACGCAGGACACAGAGGTATGTGATATGCATATCTTGCTTGCCTGCAGTGGTTTAATCGATCTATCACTTCCTTCATATCCTTTTCTCTCCCTTCGTTCGCGGCGAATCCCTATGCCCCAGAACTCATCAGCTGAGCGAATGCCTTCCCGGAAAGGCGCGAAGGGCTCTCCGTTTCCGGAGCTCGAAGAGCGAATCGCAGGGAAATTGTCAGAATAAGGATTGACAAGCTATATACTGATATAGTTATATATATCAGTATACACAAAGAGCTCATTCCACCCAGCGGGGGACGGACAAACAACCACGCGGGCAAAGAAGAAGGAGCTTCCTGAGGAGAAGAAGACATGAAATTCCATCGTTTGGTGCTGTCAATCGCTCTACTGTCGCTGACCACAATGGCTTTTGGGCAGTCGGGCGGGCAAAAATCCGATTCCCAAAAGTCCTTCGACGAACTGAAGATGCTAGCAGGTTCCTGGGAAGGCACGTTGAAAACGAACCCACCGACGCCTGAGGCAGACGGCAAACACGCGCAAGCAATCTTACGAGTGACCTCCATGGGGAATGCACTGATGCATGAGATGAAGATGGAGGGCAGGCCGGACGATCCGATTACCATGCTCTACATGGATAACGATCACCTCACGCTCACCCATTACTGCGACGCCGGCAACCGTCCGCGCATGGTTGCCAAAAGCTCACCTGACGGCAAGACAGTGGAGTTCGAGTTCGTCGATGTCGCCGGCAGCACGAAGTACGGACACATGCACCATGCGGTTTTCACCGTGATTGACGCGAACCATCACACCGAGGACTGGACCTTCGTGGTCGAGGGGAAACAGGGACCCACGCCGGTGGAGGCACATTTCGATCTTCGCCGGGTGGACTAACGAGTGCGGCATCTCTGGTAAGGTCTGCTAAGGGGCTTGGGAAAAACCTGATGGACCGGGAGTGGAACGACAACCAGCCGATCTACCGGCAGCTTCGCGACCGAGTAGTCGCAATGATCCTGGATGGCGTGCTGAAGGAAGGCGACCCGTTGCCTTCGGTGCGCAGTGTCGCAACGGAGTACCGGGTGAATCACCTCACGGTCCTCAAGGGATACCAGCAACTGGTGGAGGAACGGCTAGTCGAGTCGCGACGTGGCCTCGGCATGTTCGTCAAAGAAGACGCACGCCGACGGCTACTGCACGCCGAACGACAGAAGTTTCTGCAAGAAGAATGGCCGAGGGTCTGCGAAACAATTGAGCGGCTCGGCCTGACGGCAGAAGACTTGATGAGCAACATGGCCGAGAAACCGTGGTCGGATGGCGCCGGGGCGAGCTCCACCGAGCCCGATCCAAGTCTGAAGAAGGAGGGGTGAAGGGATGCCAAGCATAGAAGCCCGGGGACTTCGCAAAGCCTATGGAACGGCCGTCGCGCTGGACGGGATCGATATGCGGGTGGAAGAGGGCCGCATCCTGGGGCTTATCGGTCCTAACGGCGCCGGCAAGACCACGGCGCTGGACGCGATCCTCGGGCTTATTCCTTATGAGGGCCAGCTTAGGACACTGGGACGCGACCCGTGGAAGGAGCGCGACCAGCTAATGCGCGATGTCTCCTTCATTGCCGATGTGGCGGTATTGCCGCGCTGGATACGGGTTTCGCAACTGCTCGATTACGTGGGCGGGGTGCATCCGCGGTTCGACCGGGCCAAGGCGGAAAGTTTCCTGGCGAAGACAACCATCCGTCGCGGGAGCAAGGTGAGGGAGTTATCAAAGGGCATGGTGACGCAACTGCACCTGGCACTGGTAATGGCCATCGACGCCAGATTGCTGGTGCTGGACGAACCCACGCTGGGACTGGACATTCTTTACCGCAAGCAGTTCTACGATTCCCTGCTGAACGACTATTTCGATCACAACCGCACCATCGTGGTTGCGACGCACCAGGTGGAAGAGGTCGAACACGTGCTCACCGACGTGATGTTCATCGACCGCGGACGCATCGTCTTCAGTCACAGCCTGGAAGAGGTGGAATCGCAATACCTGGAAGTGACGGTGCGTCCGGACCAGGCGGCGGCAGCACGGGCGCTGAAACCGATGTACGAGCGTCAGGCGATCGGAGGCAGTGTGATGCTCTTCGATGGGGCGAAGCGGCAGCAACTGGCAGCGCTGGGCGAAGTGCGGACCCCCGGGATCGCCGACCTGTTTATAGCGGTGATAGGCAACCAGCCGGGCCGGTCACAAGGAGCGGTGCAATGAATTCGCAATCCAGCGCCATACCCGACACACCTGCGGCGGCGCGAGTGAGTGTGCCGGCGGTGATCCCGGAGAGCCGGCTTCTGTACTGGCTGGTGCAACGCGAACTATGGGAGAGCCGGTCGATCTATCTTGCGCCACTGGCGGTTGCGGTCCTGATTCTGTTCAGCTTCCTGATCAGCATGCTTGACCGGCGAATGTGGATCGCCGTAGCGACCGGCGCGCCGCAGCAAGGCCAAGTGGCGGCGGCGCCATACGAATTCGCTGAGATGTTGCTCATGGCAACTACATTTATCGTCGCGGTGTTTTATTGTCTCGATGCCCTGCACGGCGAACGGCGCGATCGTAGCATCCTGTTCTGGAAGTCGCTACCGGTTTCCGATCTGACAACCGTACTCTCGAAGGCGAGCATTCCGCTCATTATCCTGCCGCTGCTGACCTTCGCAGTCACGGTGGCCACGCAGGGGATTATGCTGCTGATAGAAAGCGCATTCTTTCTGGCGAAAGGTCAGAGTGTGGGGACGGCGTTATGGAGCCAGCTGGCGTTGTCGCAGATGTGGATGGGACTGCTCTACCACCTGGTGACGGTCCATTCGCTCTGGTATGCGCCGATCTTCGGCTGGCTGCTGCTGGTCTCAGCGTGGGCCCGGCGCGCGCCAATTCTATGGGCCGCGTTACCACTGCTTGCGATTGCGATGGTAGAGCAGATCGCGTTCCATACCTTCCATTTCGGCGCCATGTTGATCAACCGCATGGGCGGCGGAGGCGGAGGGATCGCAGTACCGGGTGGTGGCGTCGCGATGGATGCGATGACACACCTCACTCCGGAGCATTTCCTGAGCAGACCGGGGCTGTGGATCGGGCTGCTCATCACGGCGGTATTCCTCGCCGGCGCGGTGAGGCTGCGCCGTTCGCACGGTCCGATCTGAGAGGTGCTGATCTGACATTTGCCAAGCCCCACCCAAGCAAAATCGGCTTGGGCGGGGCGCCCGCGTCGGCCCAGCTCACCCATCGACGAGCTGCTGGCCGCCGTCGATGTCGTAGGTAGCGCCCGTGAGGGCCGTGTTGGTCATGATATGTACGGCGAGGGCAGCTACGTCGGCTGGTCCGACGACGCGCCGTATGGGAAGCGTCGCGCGAAGCTGATTGCGGCGGTTCTCGAGTTGGTCGCCGAGGAGTGATGCCGACAACGGTGTATCGACGAAGCCGGCGGCAATGAGGTTGACTCGAACGGGCGCGAGCTCGAGCGCGAGGTTCTTCGTCATGGCAGGAAGCGCGGCCGTGAGAGCCGAGATAAGCGCGAATCCCGGCGCCGTGCTGCGGCCACCAGTGCCTCCCATAAAGAGCAAGGTTCCTCCCGGGCGAAGCTTGCTGGAGGCATTCCGGGCGACCTGGAGCGGCAACAAGATATGGGCTTCCAGGTCGCGACGCGCCCTTTCGAAGTCGAACTCGGCCAGCGGCGCGTAGTAGGGCCCCGGGCCCGTGACCAGCACATGGTCGATAGGTCTAGGCAGCTGGTCGAAGAACTTCCCGAGCTGTTCGAAGTCGGTGGCGTCGAAGGCCGCGGTGCTGAGCGCGTTGAGCTCGGTCGCAGCGCGCTGCAGGCGATCCGGGTCGCGCGCGGTGAGGATCACGTCGGCTCCCTCGGCGCGGGCCAGGCGGGCCGTCTCGAGCCCGATGCCGGCGCTACCGCCGATCATGACGACGGTTTGCCCGACGAGTTTCGGTTTGCGTGTGTCGTAGTCGCTCATTGCGGCAGCTCTCCGCCGGACTGCTCTGCCACCATGTACGCAGCGTACCAGTCGGGCCAGTTCTCATCGCGCTGCCCTCCGGTGCGCTTCTCGTGCTCGCCGTGGGCGGCCGCCGCGCGCCGAAACGCGCTCGCCAAATCACTTACTGAGGCGAACGTGGTCGCGGCACTGTCGATGCGCCCGGCAAGCCGGGTTGTGATCTCCTGCAGCAGCCAGCCATTGCCGTCGGGGTCACGGAACGAGGCAAAGGAGCGGTAGCTGCGATGCTCAGGATCGCGACCGCTGACCCGGAGCCGCCCAAACAGGTAGGGCTCGTCGGGGCCGGCGTACACGCCGCTGGCGTCGTGGAACACCTCGCTGATCTTGACGCCGCGACCGAGCAACTCTTCGCGCGCAGCTTCGATGTCAGAGACGATCAGGTACAGACCTTGGGCGGAGCCGGGCGCCGCCGCAGTGACGTTCTTGCCGAAGATGACTGAGCACGCGGAGCCTGGCGGGGTGAATTGGATGACGCGGAAGTCGTCACCGCTGGCGAAGTCGGCATCGAGCCGCCACCCAAGCCTCCCGTAAAACTCCTTCGCACGATCGACGTCGGAGACGGGGATGACAACGATCTCGAGCTTCAGATCGACTTTCGCGACATTGGTGGGGACTTCATCCTTCAGATTTGCCATGTTCTTCTCCATGGTGTTGCGCGGGACGTGTGCTGCCCTGCTTGATATGCGTTAGATTGCCAAGGGTAAGGGGCCCACAGGGATGAAACAGCTGCCGAAGACAATTGATGCGGTTGGCCTACTGACGGTTGCGGAGTTTGTTGTCGTTGAATGTCGTGCGGCGGACGGCGGACTTTGTTATACGACGAATAGCGAATCGCTCGGTTACTAGCTAATCTGCGTTGTTCCCGGGTTGGCGCCCGGTTAACAAGCCGACGATCTGACGCTAGTGATCGCGACAGCAAGGCCAGATGGAACCGATTTCAAAGATGCTATTTGAAAGCGCATGGCATCTCATCGCTGAATACCAGTCGCTAGTCTGCGGCCCGGCATTATTCCTCCCGCAGCAGCCTTGCCGGATCTACGCCCAGGGCACGCTTCGCGGGAAGAGAGCCCGCCAAAAGACCCAGCATTGCCATGCTCAACACAACCATCAAAATCACCACGGGATCAGCAGCCGTCGCTTGATAGACAACCTTCGCGAGCAGCCTGCTTGCCGCAATACCAAGAAGCATCCCGCCCAATGATCCGATGCCAAGAATCCACAGGATCTTTCCTAACGCGGCGCCCAATACCTGGTGGCGCTGCGCGCCCAGCGCCACGCGAATGCCCAGCTCGCGAATTCGTCGGGAGACGGTATAGTTGGCCAGGCCAAAGATACCGGTAGCGGCG
This sequence comes from uncultured Acidobacteriaceae bacterium, assembly GCA_963834815.1. Taxonomy (GTDB): domain Bacteria; phylum Acidobacteriota; class Terriglobia; order Terriglobales; family Acidobacteriaceae; genus DASRAA01. Next base: position 562,483 of record CAWIDA010000004.1, read on the forward strand.
AGCATGATCGCCAACGTACCCAGCACTCCAAGAGCGACTGTCGCCATGCGAGCCGGAAAGGTAACCAGGCTTAGGGCGTCCGACCAGGCGCCAACGTTGAAGACCGGAATACTGCTGTCCACGTTCGCGATTGCCTGCCGCACCGCGGGGAGCATTTCCGCTGGGCTGCGCCTCGAGCGCACCAGCAGCACCGTTGCGCTGCTCGCAGTCTGCAGGATGGGCCGGAAATAGGCCGGGGTCGGATCCTCTGTAAGCGAGCGATACTTGCCATCTTCCACTATGCCGACAATCTCATTCTGCTGGCCACCGGTGGTCCGAAAGTACTTGCCGACTACATCCACGGTTGTTCCGAAGAGTTGCCTGGCAAATGTCGCATTCACAATTGCGACCGCTGGCCGATGCGAATCGTCGTCTTCGCTGAAGACGCGCCCAGCCAGCAATCGGGTGTCTGCCACCGCAAAGTAGTTCGGCGAAACATCAAACAGCTGGGCATAAAACTTCGAGTTGGCGAGGCTGAAATCCGTCGCGCCGGGAGAGAATATTGTGGTGTTTGACTGGTTGATGCTCAACGGAGTGGTACTCGCATAGGCCGCCCCTGCCACTCCTGGAATACTCGAGACCGCTTGCAACAACCGCTTCTGTACGTTCGGCTGTTCTGTACTGCCATAGCCGGCAAGGCGCAGGTCGAGTGCCGCAATCGTCACGTTTTCGGGTACAAAGCCCAGTTGGATCGTAAAGGTTCGCTGCAGGCCACGTACCGCTACAAACGACGAAGTCACCAGCAGGCAGCAGAGAGTTATCTGCACAGTGAGAAGAATGGATCGCACTACGGATCGACGTTCCCCGAAGCCTTTGCCGCCCGCGGTCTTCAGCGCCTCATTGGGATCCGTCTTCCATACCTGTCTCGCGGGTATCACGCCGAAGACAAGTCCCGTCAGTACCGCCAGCGAGACCGCAAAGAGGTACACCGAGAGGTCGGGTTCCACCAGAAACTGTACTGGAACCTCCAAGTTCGCCGGGCGCCAATGGGTCAGGGCCGCCAACAGCGTGGCTGCCACTACCGCCGCTGCCGCTCCGCCGATCAGTGCGATTGTGATGGACTCCGTAAGCAGTTGTCTTACGATGGTCCCTCGGCTTGATCCGATGGCGATTCGGATGCCCAACTCCCGCGCCCGATCCGCTGTGCGTGCGGCAAACAGTCCGCCCAGGTTGGTACAGGCTGCAAGCAACACCAGCAACGCCAGCAGCATGACGCCGGCAAGAAAGCCGCGAACCGGACCACCCAGGGCATCACCCAACAGCCCCGGCTTGGCCACCCGCAGCGATAACGTCTTGTTCTCCTGGGGATATTCCACGGCAAGTTGGGCCGCGATAGTCGCCAGATCCGCGTCTGCCTGCGCCGCGGTGACGCCCGGTTTCAATCGACCCACCACCCAGCCAATGCTGTGGTCACGCCGCTCCAGCGAGTTGTAGCCATCGATCTCGGGCTGGTTCTGGAACGGAACCCAGACCTCTGGCCACAGGAAGCGTTCCGTACCATTGAAGTTCCGCGGCGCGACGCCAAGGACTGTGTAAGGCCGCTTATTCAGATAGATGGTCTTGCCGGCGATCTGAGGGTCCCCACCAAAGCGCACCTGCCAGTTGGAGTAGCTCAGCACCGCAACGGGGTTACCGTTTACCTTGGTGTCGTCGGCTGGATGAAAGAACCGGCCAAGAGCCGGTTGCACACCCAGGGCGTCGAAGTAGTTCCCGCTGGCCTCGTACCCAATCACGGGCTGGGCGGCTCCATTCACACCCAGGCCAAGCCGTGTAAACCGAAAGATGGCTATGTTGCTAAAAGTGCGGTTGCGATCGCGAATGTCCCGGTAGTTCGGGTAAGACATGCTGACGTCATTTGACGACATGCCTTGAACCTGAACCAACTGCTGGTCCTGCGGGACCGGCAGCGGATGAAACAGGAATGCATTCAGCACACCGAAGACGATCACGTTCGCGGCAATCGCCATCATCAAGGTAAGCACCGTAGTCGTTGCAAAGGCGGGCGACCGCCGCAATTGGCGCAAGGTGTAGTGTAGGTCCCTGAGAAGAGTGTGCATGCTTGCCTCGTGAACTCCGACTGCTGATGTGCACGTGTCTAACCGTCGCGAAGAGGCGCAACTTGCTGAAAACACAAACGGTCAGATTCGGCCTGCGCGGACACCCGTTCGGAATCGGACGCAGCCCTCCAAATGCGAACATAGATCCGGGATTCGAAGCATTAAGGCAGCAAATGCCATTGTCGGCGACCCGGCCCAAATGAAGCGAAAGCTGTTTACCGCAATTATTTCGCTCGGCAGCCGTTAATGAGTGTGCTTTTGACCGGCTGCTATTCTTACATCCCGGGCATCTTCATACCGGCCATGCGGCGGGCGAAGCTGGGCTTGCCCATGGTCTTGAACATCTTGCGCATCTGGGCGTACTGGCGGAGCAGGTGGTTGACCTCCTGCACGCTGGTACCGGAACCGCGGGCGATGCGCTTGCGGCGGCTGCCGTTGATGGACTCGTGGTGCTCGCGCTCGTAGGGCGTCATGGAGTTGATGATGGCTTCGACGCGATTGAGTTCCTTCTCGTCAACGTTGTCGGCAGCCTTCTGCATGTTGGCGAAGGGGCCGATCTTGGGCATCATGCCCATGATGCTCTTGATGGAACCCAACTTCTTGACCTGCCGCAACTGATCGCGGAAATCTTCGAGGGAGAAGCCTTCGTGACTGAGCGCCTTGGCGGCGAACTGCTCGGACTTCTTCTTGTCGAGGGTGGCCTCGGCCTTCTCGATGAGCGACATGATGTCGCCCATACCGAGAATGCGTCCGACGATGCGGTCGGGATGGAAGGGTTCGAGCGCTTCGTACTTTTCGCCGACGCCGATGAACTTGATGGGCTGGCCGGTGACGTTGCGGATGGAAAGCGCCGCGCCGCCACGGGCATCGCCGTCCATCTTGGTGAGCACTACGCCGGTAAGGGTGAGTTTCTTGTGGAACTCGTCGGCGGAGCGGACGGCGTCCTGTCCGGTCATGGAGTCGGCGACGAAGAGGATTTCCTGCGGGGTGAGGATCTTCTTCAGCGACTGCATCTCGTCCATCAGCTGTTCGTCGATGTGCAGACGTCCGGCGGTGTCGACGATGAGCACGTCACAACCATTGCTGATGGCTTCGCGACGGGCTTCTTTTACCAGCCGCTCGACGGTCGCGGTGTTGGCCTCGCCAACTTCTCCCTCGTAAAGATGCGCCTTGACGGCATTGGCGACGACCTTGAGCTGCTCGCGCGCAGCGGGACGATAGACGTCAACGGAAACCAGCATCGGGCGATGTCCACCTTGCTTGAGCCAGTGCGCGAGTTTTCCTGAGGTTGTGGTTTTGCCAGAACCCTGCAGGCCGGCCATGAGGACGACGCTTGGCGGCTGCGAAGCGAATTTGAGCTTGGCGGTGTCTTTGCCCAGGACGGCGATGAGTTCGTCGCGAACGATTTTGATGACCTGCTCGGAGGGCGAGAGCGCGGTCAAGACTTCCTGGCCGAGGGCCTTTTCGCGGATGTGCTCGATGAGTTCCTTGACGACGTTCAGGTTGACGTCGGCTTCGAGCAGGGCCATGCGGATTTCTTTGAGGGCGTCGCCGATGTTTTCTTCGGTCAGGGTGCCTTGGCCGCGCAGATTCTTGAAGGCACGCTGGAGCTTATCTGTAAGATTCTCAAACATTTAAGTAGCCATGGGCGGCGAGGAAGTTCAGGGCCGCAGAAGCTCAGGATAGCACGGTCGAAGGTTCCGCTGTGCGGTGTTAGCTCTTGTCCTCTCGCTCTTCTTTGCCCGTTTCGCCCGGTACCTGCTGCTCCTCACTGCTGCACCCCCTCCCCCGCCGCCCTCTGTCTATCAGTAACTTATGAGTCATTTGGCATACAAACCACTGAGGTTAGATGGTTTTTATGTAAGTGATAGACCTGTTTGGACTTACTTTCGCTAATTTTGTTGGTGTTTGCTGCCAATCGCTGCCCGCTGCGGCGCAAGCTATCGGTGGCCATTCTAAGAGCCCAAGCGATCATCCGCCATGTCGGGGCATCTATGCGATTCGCTGCACGGGAAACGCGGAGGGCCGTGGCGGCAAGTTGTATGGCACGGGTGTCAAGAAGAGGCCTTAGCTTGAGGACGCGGATTCGCCGGCGAGCGCGCGCCATTTTGTGGAGACGCGTCGCCGTTAGCAGGTGATGCCGGCAGAAAGTGCGGCCACGAACGGCGGCTCCCTGGCAACGGTTGCCGTCAGGAAGAAAGTGGCGGCAGATACGAATGATAAGCGGTGGAGAAGACAAGCCCGGGCTGATCATACACTCAGAGTAGGCGCAGGCAGAACGATCGGATAAGGTGAAAAGTCAGTGCTCAAGTGACGAAGGTAACCAGAATCCTCGATTTGGGAAGTGAAAGAAGGCTCTACTCAAGTCTAAGACGAACTGCTCCCACCCTTTTCCAAAAAACGGAAAAGGATGGGGCACCCACAGCTTCACACTTCGGCGCCACGAAAGACTCCGGCGGCGGCGACGATCGTATTCGTATGGATGGTGACGGTGTCTTCGACATGGATGGCGTAGCCGCCAGCGAAGGTCACCATGACAGGAATGTCGCGGGCGCGAGCCGCGCGGAAAACCAATTCGTCACGCTGCTTGAGTCCTTCGATGGTGAGATTGAGGCCACCGAGTTGATCTTCGCGGAAAGGGTCGGCGCCGGCCACGTAACAGATCAGTTCCGGGTCGAACTGGCGGAGTCCGGAGCTGAGAGCATTGTCGAGCCAGGCGAGGTAGTCGTCGTCGCTGCAGCCGTCGGGCAGGTTCACATCGATGGAGGAAGGCGGCTTGAACATCGGGTAGTTGTTCTCCTGATGCAGCGAAATGGTAAAGACATCTTTGCTGGGGCCTTGCCTGACGTGCGCGGCACGCTCGCGGCCAAGCTCGGCGGCGGGCCAAGAGGGCAATGTGGCGGCACTGTGCCCGGCATGTCCAAAGATGGCAGCCGTGCCGTTGCCGTGGTGGACATCGCAGTCCACGGTCATGGCGCGCTGAATGAGCCTGCGCTTCTGCAGGCTGCGAATCGCAATCGCAAAGTCGTGAATCATGCAGAACCCTTCGCCGTGGTCGGGGAAGGCGTGGTGGAATCCGCCTCCGATGTTGACGCACACGCCGTCGGCCAAGGCACGCTCGGCGGCGAGAATCGAGCCGCCGGTGTGCAGCAGGAAGGTATCGACCACCTGCGGCGAGTAGGGGATCTCCATCTGCAGCTCTTCACGCGCGGAAAGGCTGCCTTCCATTAGCTTGTTGACGTAGTGGGGCGAGTGTACCAGCATCAGGTCCGATTCTGAGGCGGGTTGAGGAGCGATGAAGTCGGAGTCGTCCACCAGGCCCAGCGCGAACAAGCGCTCGCGAATCAGGCGATATTTGTCGGCACGGAAGACATGTTCGCCGATGGGGAGGAAATACTTTTCGGAATAGACGACGTTGAAGGGGAGCATGGGCAAGCGCCGACAGTGCGAACAAACGATTCTATGCGCACCGTTAAGGAAAGCAACCCAGCGGGTAGCGGAGGGTAAAGCCTCCGATTTTCGAGATATCCCGAACAACGGAAGAGGGTGCCGAAAAGTCCGTCATGAGTGTCCCGCGCGGATTAAAGTGTGTGCGTAAGAACATCTGTCGTCCCTCCGGGACTCGGGATAATTTCCCACTCTCCCCAGCGCTGAAGCGCTGGGCTAAGACATTTCGCCCCTCCGGGGCTGATTCGTGGGCGAATGTTGCATTGGTGTCCCACTGCAATTTTGAAAATCGGGTTCTCACGCACACACTAAAGTCCGCGCGGGAGGTCAAGATAAACGCCTTGGCGGCACGACTGAAGTCGTGCCCTGATACAAGGCCTTCGAAAGCGAGTTTTCAGCAGCCTGTGAAGTCATGCCCTGATCCGAATCGGTCGCCGAGACGAGCTTTTCGGGAGCGGGCCACAGCTAAAGCCCGAAATTATCAGGCAACAGTTCGCCGGGCTAAAGCCCGGCGCTTTCACCCTGACGTTTCATCGAGCTCTGAAGCCGTGGATTGTGCCGTCCCTGCGGCCGCGTTGCGGTCTCCGGGACGCGGCCCTTACGGGCAAGCGCTGCCGTGCTGAAGCGCTGAGCTTAGCTATGTCGCGCCTGCCGGGGCCTCGACAGGCGCGGCCGGTCGAAGTGAGTTGATTTAAGATTGCGATTCATGGCATCTGCCGTCCAACTTGGATCGCTGCAACGCGCCGCCCGCCACAACCTGTTGGCGACCATGGGAGCAGTATTGATCGCGGTATTTGTCATATTGGCGCTCTTTGGGCCATGGATCGCGCCGCAGGATCCGACGCACATTGATCTACCATCGCGATTGATGGGGCCATCCGCCTCCCACTGGTTCGGTACCGACGAGCTGGGGCGAGACATCCTGTCGCGCATTATTTATGGGGCACGCATTTCCATGCTGGTGGGAAGTTGCGTGGTGGCGACGTCGCTCACCTTGGGACTGATCTTCGGGTCGATCGCGGGCTATTACGGCGGCTTCCTCGACCGCTTTCTGAACGTGATCGTGATGAACGCTTTCATGTCTTTCCCGGGAATCCTGCTGGCGATTGCGTTTGTGGCGTTTCTCGGCCCGGGATTGTTCAACCTGATCCTGGCACTCTCGATTGGCGGGTGGGTGGGTTATGCCCGGCTGGTGCGGGCGCAAGTGCTGGCGGTGAAGGAGCGGGAATTTGTGGAAGCGGCGCGTGCCCTGGGCGCCAGCGATGTGCGAATCGTGGTGCGGCACATCGTTCCAAACATCATTCAGCCAGTAATCGTGCAGGCAGCGATCGGAATGGCAGGCGCGATCCTGGCGGAAGCGACGATGAGTTTTCTGGGGTTGGGTGTGCCTCCTCCGACAGCGACGTGGGGATCAATGCTCAACGACGGCCGATCGCACCTGTTTGACGCGCCGCACCTGGTGCTCTTCCCTGCCGCAGCGGTCATGCTGGCGGTGCTGTCATTCAACTTCATCGGGGATGGACTGCGGGATTATCTGGACCCGCGGTCGCGGATCGAAGCGGGGTTGTAGGGCAGTGGTCAGTGACCGGTTGTCAGTTGTAAGTTCAACCGCAACCATTCTTCATAAAGAATCGGGACAAGAGGGGAATTTTTACTTTATTGTTTTGTTGCGCTCCGCCGATCGACTGCGCGCGAGCGTTCGGCAGAGTGGAATGGCACTTTGGCCAAGCTCACCCGGGTTCCGCTCCTCCGCTGTGCGGACTCGCTACACGCGGACTATTGATTTCCTGCACCAGTAATGTCCTATTTGCCACCTGCATCTGGGGCATGAAGAATAGCCGGACATGCACTTGGCATTTCTGACTCTCGCGTGCTGTCGTTGGTGAGGCAGGTTATTCGCAGCGCAAGGCGGTCATGGGATGGATGTTCAACGCCCGGCGAGCCGGGATGTAACAGGCCAGCAAAGCCACTGCCGCAAGCAACAACGCCACACCAATTAGTGTTGGGGGATCGGTAGGCTTCACTTCGAAGAGCAGGCTGACCATCACCCGTGTAAACGCGATTGCGCCGGCAAGTCCGAGCACGATGCCCAATAGCGCGAGCTTCACTCCATCCTTCATTACCAGTCGTAAGACATCGCGATGTTGCGCGCCCAGGGCGATGTAGACGCCGATTTCGTGCGTCCGCTGATTGACGCGATAGGCAACCATGCCATAGATGCCCACTCCGGCCAGCGCCACCGCCAGCGCGGCAAAGATGCCGAGCAACAACATGTTGAAGCGCTGCTGTGCCACCGAGACCGCCAACAGATCGTCCATGGACTGAATGCTGCTTAATGGAATCTGGCTATCCAGGCTCCAGACTTGCTTTTTAACCTCCTCGACCAAGCCTCCTACCGGAACTCGCGTCCTAATCACCAGCGTCATCCATCTCCGCCATGCCTCGTCATTCTGGCTGAAAGGAGCGTAGACGGCGGGATCGACTGGCTGGTTCAGTCCGAAATGCTTCACGTCGCCCGCAACACCGACGATCGTCATCCACTGGTGTGGTTCGTTTGGCCGGGCCCAGTCAATACGGGTTCCAATTGGGCTCTGGCCGGGAAGAAGCTGGCGTACGAACGCCTCGTTCACGATCACCACCAGCGGTTGTCCTTCGCGGTCGGTCGGGAGGAAGTCGCGTCCGGCGCGAATAGGAATTTGCATAACGCCGAAGTAATCACCCATGACCGACAGCGTTTGCACCTCCGGTTCGGCTCCCACCGCAGGCGTCGGTCGTCCGTCGATGACGACGCGATGGCCCACATCATTCCCCGCCAGCGGAAGATCGGTGACCATGGCCGCCTCGGCTCCAGGGAGCGCGTTAACCCGCGCGAGCAACTCCCTGCGGAAATTCGTCTGCAAGGGAATTTGCGGATAGCGGGCCGCCGGCAACTGAAGATACATGGTGATCACGTTTGCCGGATCGAATCCCGGATTAACGTAGCGCAGGCGCAGGAAGCCCTTGATCAGCAATCCCGCACCGGCCAGCAGAATGAGCGCCAGTGCGATCTCCGCCGTGACCAGAAAGCCGCGTAACAGACTGCGCGAAACGCCCGTAGCGGCGGTGCGTGCGTTCTCCCGCAAGGCTTCCGCGATATCGCCGCGAGAGGAAGACCATGCCGGCAGAAGTCCAAACAGCAGCCCTGTCAGCAGTGAGATGGCGAATGCGAACAGGAAGACCCGCGCGTCCATGGGGATTGAGTCGAAACGACGCAGTGCCGCCGGTCTCAATGTGAGCAGCAACATCGTGCCAGCCTTCGCAACCAACAGGCCTGCTGCTCCGCCGACTAGCGCCAACAGCGTGCTCTCTGTGAGCCTCTGACGAATCAGGCGGGAGTTCCGTGCACCCAGCGAGGCGCGAATCATCAGCTCACGTTGGCGTGCCACGGCCCGGGCCATTAGCAGCATGGCGAAATTCGCGCAGGCAATCAGCAGCACCAGAGCAACGGACCCAAAAAGAACCAGCAGCGCCGGTCGAATATTTCCCACCAGCCACTCGTGCAGCGGTACGAGTTGTGTTCCGCGTTCCTTCTCGCTATCGGGAAACTGCTCGGCCAGCCGGCGGTCCACCTGTGCGATTTCAGCTTGTGCCTGGGTAAGCATCACGCCGGGCTTTAGCCGCCAGTAGGTGTGCATGGAATGCACGTCGCGGTCGGAGGCATCCCCGGGAAATGCGGCCCACAACGGGACGAAGACATCCGCAAGCTCCTTCGGGAGGGTGAAATCCCTGGGCATCACACCGATCACCGTGTAACTGTTGCCGCTCAGCCGGATCGCTTTGCCCAGAACATGAGGGTCGCCGCCCAGGAAGTCCCGCCAGAATGGATAACTCACCACAACATTACGTGGTCCGCCTTTTACGTCCTCATCGGCTGAAATCCAACGGCCCAAAATTGGTTTGACGCCGAGCGTCGGCAGTAAGCCGGCGTCAATACAAGCTGCGTGCAGGCGGACGGGCTCGCCATTGCCGGTGAAGTCCACAGGCGAGATATTGACTCCACCGCTACTCGCAAACGAGTTGGTCTGGCGTTGAATATCTTCCAGATTGGGCCGCGAATCATTTTGCCGGGCAGCCAGCAGCTCCTGCGGATTGGGATAGGGCAACGGATTGAGCAGCACGCTATTTACGACGCTAAAAATTGCTGTGTTAGCTCCGATGCCGAGCGCCAAGGTCAGGACGGCGCAAGCGGTGAACGCGGGGGAGTGTCGCAGAGTTCGAGCGGCGTAGCGGAGATCCTGCAGGAGCGTCTCGACAAAGCTGACACCGCGGGCATCGCGGCATTCGTCTTTTACTTGAGCAAGGCCGCCGAACTCCAGCCGTGCGCGCCGCAGGGCCTCCGCGTCGCTCATCCCGGAATTCACATGTTTGGCGACCTGCCGTTCGAGGTGGAAGCGAAGCTCGTCGTCGAGCTCACTCTCGGCGGCATGAGGCCGGAAGAAGGTCCGCAGGCGGAAGAGCAAGTCGTGCAGCAAGACGTCACCTCCTAGGCCGTTTCCAGTATTCGGCTCACGGCGGCCGTCAGTTTCTCCCAGGCGTGCCGCTCGATTTCGAGTTCCCGCCGTCCCGCCTTGGTGAGCTCGTAGAACTTGGCTTTGCGATTGTTCTCTGATGTGCCCCAACGGGCTTTGATCCAGCCACGGCGCTCCAGGCGATGAAGAGCCGGATAAAGTGAGCCCTGCTGCACGCGCAGCACATCGCTGGAAATCTGCTGAATACGTTCCGAAACGGCCCAGCCGTGCAGCGGCTCCAGTGACAGGGTGCGGAGGATGAGCAGGTCCAGCGTGCCCTGTGGAAGATCAATGGATTGCGATTCCATCACGTTCCCCTATTGCTTCTACATGAAACTACAGCATCTGCTGTAGAAGCGCAAGGGGACGGACCTGCGGAGCGGATGAATGCCCTAATCGGACATCTCTGTATGGTCCGCTCACTGCAAATCCGACGGGTGTGCACTAGAATCTTTGCGGAATCTCCTGCGAGGTTTGCCATGCTCTCTTCTCGATTCAGAATTCAAGCAGCTTCTATCTTCATCGTCACTTTTACGGTAGTGGTCGCGACGTCGTGCGGCGGGCAGGCGACTCAAAGCACCACGCCATCCACACCTCCGACTTCGCCGACGTATCAGGTGGTGTGGGCGGACGAGTTCAACGGGCCAGACGGGTCGGCTCCGGATGCGACGAAGTGGGCGATCCAGACCGGCGGCGACGGCTGGGGAAACAACGAATTGGAGTCCTACACGGCACGTCCGCAAAACGTGCAAGTCAGCGGCGGCAACCTAGTGATCACCGCGGTGAAAGAGGACTACACGGGCACAGACCAAGTGGAGCGGCATTACACATCGGCAAGATTGCAGACGAAGGGGTTATTCTCGCAGCAGTACGGGCGCTTCGAGGCGCGCATCAAGGTTTCCAAGGGGCAGGGCATGTGGCCGGCATTCTGGATGCTGGGCAACAACATCGATACGGCGGGCTGGCCTGCGTGTGGCGAGATCGACATCATGGAGAACATCGGCAAGGAGCCGTCGATGGTGCACGGAACGCTGCACGGGACGAACTATCCGCCGGAGGGGTACACCGCGGCCTACACACTGCCAAACAGCCAAATGTTCGCCGACGATTTTCACGTGTTTGCGGCAGAGTGGGAGCCGCAGCAGATTCGCCTTTACGTTGACGGGACGCTCTACGCCACCGACACGCAGGCCGCCTCTCCCCAGCCAACCACGTGGCCGTTCGATAGCCAGCCGTTCTTCCTACTGCTGAATCTCGCGGTGGGCGGAAACTGGCCGGGAAATCCTGATGCAACCACGCAGTTTCCACAGCAGATGCTGGTGGATTACGTGCGGGTGTATGAGAAGAAGTAGCGGGTGGTCAGTAGCCAGTTACCAGTAAAGGCCACCGGCCTCTGGTTGAGCATTCAAAGCGAATATTTTGGCTGGTTCGTGCATCCAACAACTCATGTCTACTGAAAAGGCAGTTTTAGGTGGAGGATGTTTCTGGTGTGTCGAGGCGGCGCTCCTGCAACTGGAAGGCGTGGAGTCGGTGCGCTCGGGATACATGGGCGGAAAGAGGCCGAATCCAACGTATGAGCAGGTGTGCACGGGCGTGACCGGACACGTCGAGGTGGCAGAGATCACTTACGATCCGGCGAAGATCAGCTACCGTGACCTGCTGGAGGTGTTCTTCACGGCGCACGATCCTACGACGCTGAATCGACAGGGCAACGACGTAGGAGAGCAGTACCGCTCGGTGATTTTCTATCTGAATGACGAACAGCAAAAAGAGGCGCAGGAAGTGATTGACGAGTGGACGAAGGAGAAGGTGTTTCCTGATCCGATCGTCACGGCGGTCGAACCGGCGCAGACGTTCTGGCCGGCTGAGGATTATCACCAGAATTACTTCGCGAACAATCCTAACCAGCCGTATTGCATGTTCGCAGTGGCGCCGAAGGTGAAAAAGGTAAGGCAGAAGTTTGCGTCGCGGGTAAAGGCGACGGTATGAGTGTGTCGGCCCGCCTGGGCGATTGAGCTTCCCCCGCAGAAAGACGGAGCGCGCGAAGAACTAAGGTCCTATTTCTTCGTGGGGCGTTAGCACGTTCGCGCCAGCAGATTGCGGCGCGACTCGGCGGAAAGCAGATCCCTCGCGAACTGAAGCCCGCTCGGGATAACAAAAATAAAGGCACCTTACGGCACAGCTAAAGCTGCGCCCTTTCAAAACAATTACGAAAGCGATTTTTTCCGCAGGCTGTAAACCCATGCCCTCATCCGAAACAATCGCGGTTTGCGGCACAATCATCCCACCCTTTGCCAACGGAAGGAAGAGGATGGGACACCGACTCTCATAATTTAATCAGTCTCTTTGGAGGTAGAATTTGGCGATGGCTGACTCACTCAATCTGAGCCTTTGGTTCCCCAGTTTCCGGGAAACGGAGATGCTGCCGCGCGCGGTGTCGGTAATGCGGGAATTCTTATTTTCCGAGGTGCGCGAGGGGATCACGTATTTATCGGTGCACCCGGTAGCGTGGTCGGAGCCGACGGTGCTGGAGCGGCGATTTGACCCGGGAATTTCTCCTGAGGAAGCCGCCGAGATTGCGGGTGAGTTTGCGCACGACGACTTTGCATTCGTGCTCGAGGCGTTCTGGGACTTGTGGGTGCCCAACGACGACGAATCGGGAGACGCGTGGGTGCAGCGACCGGTCGCCGTGCGTTTCGTGGTGCATGGGGTGCAGTTCGACGAGGGCATATACACCGACGACGGCCACATCGAGGTGGATTTCGGACTGGACACGCCATTTCTGTTCGAAGGACTGGACTTATCGGCCGCTAATGAGGAACACGTCCGTTACAACGTCGCGAAATTGGTGGCGTTTACTCTTGCGGTGCAGAACAAGTGCGGAGTATCGGGGCGAGTGTTGTGGTCGGAGTCGGAAAATAATCTGGCGCAAAAACTGATTGCGCAGTTGCAGCAGGTGCAGTGAAGCGGATGGTGATTGGTAACTGGTGATTGGTCCAGCACTACGCTAAGATCCTTCGCCCTCCGGGACTGAGTATACCGATCCTTCAGAGAATCACAAGAACTGCATAGTTTCTTCGTTCCCATACCTGCAGTTCGGTGCAACGAATGCCCCACTCGAGCGGCAGCAACTGGAAATGGCGCACCCGAGAGTGCTCTGATCCCACCCTTTGCCAAAAGCGGGCAAAGGATGGGGCACCCACGTAGTTGTCAGTAGTCGGTTGCCAGTTGCCAGTTCAATAAACCGACGCGACTAGAAACCGGCGTCACGAGTTCTTTGAGCCCACCCTGTCGCCAAAAGCAGGCGACAGGATGGGGCACCCGCAATTGTGGGCCACCCATCGGGACTGAAGTCCCCGATGCAATTCATTTCGAAGGCAACTCGACGCTGGCCTAAAGGCTAGCTCTACCCTATTTCGTTCTTCCGCCTTCGATTTTCAGCTCCGCGCTGGCGCCAGCCTGGGCTGCCGCGAGACGGGCTGTCAACACCCGGAAGGGCGAGCAGGAGACATAATTGAAGCCGTTCTGCGCGCAGAATTCGACGGAAGAGGGATCGCCGCCATGTTCACCGCAGATACCGATCTTGATGGTCGGGCGAGTTGCACGACCCTTTTCCACCGCCATCTTGATAAGCTGCCCAACACCTTCCTGATCGAGGGTGGCGAATGGGTCCTGCTTCAGGATGCCTTCGGCCAAGTAGGCCGTCAGAATCCGGCCAACGTCGTCACGCGAAAAGCCAAATGTGGTTTGAGTGAGGTCGTTGGTGCCGAAGCTGAAGAACTCGGCTTCCTTGGCGATTTCGTCGGCCACCAGGGCAGCGCGTGGCAACTCGATCATGGTTCCGACCAGGTATTCGACCTTGCTCTCCTTCTCGGCAAATACCTCCTCTGCAATGCGACGCACGATAGCCGCCTGGTTGGCCATTTCTTTGAGGCCGCCAGTCAGGGGAATCATGACCTCGGGCTTCACCTTCACACCGTCCTTTGCCACCTTAACGGCGGCCTCGAAGATGGCGCGAGCTTGCATCTCGGTAATCTCCGGATAGGTGATGCCGAGACGACAGCCGCGAAGGCCAAGCATGGGGTTGACTTCGTGCAACTGCTCAACGCGATTGAGTAAGGTACGCAGCTCTTTCAGCTTGGGCGACTTCGGCTTGGTGAGTTCCAGCTTGGCAATCTCGACCATGAGATCTTCGCGCCGGGGCAGAAATTCGTGGAGCGGCGGATCGAGGGTGCGAATGGTGACCGGGAAGCCGTCCATGGCACGAAAGACGCCGACAAAGTCGGCACGCTGCATAGGCAGCAGTTTTTTCAGGGCCTGGCGACGGTCCTTCTCGGTGGTAGCGAGAATCATGGAGCGCATGTGCGGCAGCCGGTCTTCGGCGAAGAACATGTGCTCGGTCCGGCATAACCCGATGCCTTCGGCGCCGAAGGCCCGGGCCTGCAGGGCATCGCGAGGAATGTCAGCGTTGGCGCGTACACCCATACGGCGGAACGGCTCGGCCCACTTCATCAGGGTCACAAGTTCAGGATCGTCAGGACGCGCGGGAACAGTGTTGAGCTTGCCGTTGATGACGCGGCCGGTTGTGCCATCGAGCGAAATCCAATCACCGCCTTTGAGCACTTTTCCATGCACACGCATCTCGCGGGCTTTTTCATCGACATCGATGTCGCCAGCGCCGGCGACGCAGCATTTGCCCATACCGCGAGTGACCACCGCCGCGTGGCTGGTCATGCCGCCGCGCGAGGTAAGGATTCCGGCTGCCACTTCCATGCCGCCGATGTCCTCGGGAGTGGTTTCACTGCGAACCAGGATGGTCTTCGCCTGCTTGTCCTTCTGAAACTTCTCGACCGCTTCTTCGGCCGTGAAGACGATTTGTCCGACGGCCGCACCCGGTGAAGCGGGAAGTCCCGTGGCCAGTACCTCGACATCGACACCCTTCTCGTTAAGGCTGGGAACCAGGAAGTCATACAACTGATTAGGCTCGACGCGGAAGATCGCTTCTTCCTTGGTAATGAGGCCTTCCTCCACCATCTGGATGGCGACGCGAACGGCGGCCCGTCCGGTACGCTTGCCGTTGCGGGTCTGCAGCATGTAAAGGCGGCCGTCCTGAATGGTGAACTCGAAGTCCTGCATGTCGCGGTAGTGCTTTTCCAGGCGGGTGGTGATATCGCGCAGCTGGTTGTAGGTTTCAGGCTGAATTTTTTCCAGCTCGGAAATGTGTATTGGGGTGCGAATGCCGGCGACGACGTCTTCGCCCTGCGCGTTCATCAGGAACTCCCCGTAAAACTCCTTTGCGCCGGTCGCAGGATTGCGTGTAAAGCCGACACCCGTGCCACTGGTGTCGCCCAGGTTTCCAAACACCATAGCCTGCACGTTCACCGCGGTGCCGAGAAGGTCGTCGATGTTGTTGATGCGGCGATAGGTCTTGGCGCGATCGTTTAGCCAGGAGCGGAACACGGCATCACGCGCCATGACGAGTTGCTCATGGGGGTCCTGCGGGAACTCGGACTTGGTGTGCTTGAGCACGACCTTCTTGTAGTCCGCGATCACTTCCTGCAAGGCCTTGGCATCGAGCTCGGTATCGAGCTTGGCTTTCTTCTGCTTCTTCTTGCCGTCGAAGACTTCTTCAAAGGCGTGTTTGGGAATGTCGAGCACGACGCTACCGAACATCTGGATCAGGCGGCGATAGGAGTCGTAAGCGAAGCGGGGATTGCCGGTGAGCTTGGCCAGACCGGCGACTGATTTGTCATTGAGGCCGAGGTTGAGGATGGTATCCATCATGCCGGGCATGGAAAACTTGGCGCCGGAACGAACGCTGACCAGCAAGTGGATTGTCGGAGCCGCCGAGTTTCTGGCCCTGCAGTTTTTCGAGTTTGGCCAGCGCTTCATCCATTTGCCGGTCGACTTCCGCCGATGTCTTGCCATTGCGCATGTACTCGCGGCAGGCTTCGGTTTGGATGGTGAAGCCGGGAGGAACGGGCAACCCAGCGTTGGTCATTTCGGCGAGCCCGGCGCCTTTGCCGCCGAGGTCGTCTTTCATCTTGCCGTGGCCTTCGGCGTGGCTGTCGCCAAAGAAGTAAACGTACTTCACCGATTTGGTGCCGGCTGCTTTGTGTTCAACATCAACTGCTGGTGTGGTCATGATCAGTCCTCTGCTGGCTATCTAGTTAGGAAGATTTGGTTTCGGTTACGATCTCGCTGAAATCGGCGATGGTGGAAAAATCGCCCAGGAGCGTCAGCAACAGCGCCAGACGGTTGGCGCGGACACGTTCGTCGTCGGCCATGACCATGACCTTGTCGAAAAACAGGTCGATGGGCTGGCGAAGACGGCTGATCTCAGTAAGGGCTGCAAGGTAATTTTTTTGATCGCGTAACTGGCGAACCCTTGTAGCGGTTTCGATGACGCGGGTTGCCAGGCTTCTCTCGGATTCCTCGGTCAGGGCCGATGGGTCGAGCTCGGCGGCAATTTTCTTGCCGCCTTCATGCGCCTGACGCAGAATATTTTTGGTCCGCTTGAAAGCGACGGCGATCGACGAGAAATCCTCCGAACCTCGGACCTTTGTGACCGCTTCAGCACGAGCGATGGCATCGACCACGTCGTCGCTGCCCGCGGCCAAGACAGCGTTAACCACGTCGTAGGCGAAGCCGCGAACGTCGCGCAAGTAGAACTCGAGGCGTTCACGCATAAATCCCGCGATCGATTCCGCGAAGGCAAGCTTCTTATCGAAACGCCTCTCGGCATCTGATCCGGCGTATTCGGCCCCGGCGTCGGCGAACAACTTTGCAATCGGAATCGGCAGCTTGTGCTCAGCGATGATCTTGACGATACCGTTCGCAGCCCGGCGCAAGGCGAATGGGTCCTTCGAGCCGGTGGGCTGCAAGCCGAGGGCGAACATTCCGGCGATGGTATCGGCCTTGTCAGCAATCGCCAGCACCGCCCCTTCGAGCGTCGGAGGTACATCGTCGTCCATCGACTCCGGCTGGTAGTGGTGGTAGATGGCATCGCCGATGGCGTCCGCCGTTGCTTTGGGTAACGCGGGATCGAGTTGCTGGGCTTTGGCATAGAGGCCGCCGACGATTCCCTGAAGCTCGGTGAACTCCTTGACTAACTCGGTGGTTAGATCAGCCTTGGCGAGAAGCGCGGCCTTGAAGACGACACCGGGGCGGATGGCGACACCGGCTTCGCGCACGACCTCCGAGATCAGGCTCCCCAATTTCTGAACGCGGCAGGTCTTGTCGTAGTAGCTTCCAAGATCTTTCTGGAAGGTCACCGACTTGAGCATGTCCACGCGCTGGCGTAGCAGGATTTTTTGATCGGTATTCCAGAAGAAGCGCGCATCGTTGAAACGGGCCCGCAGGACGCGTTCGTTGCCGTGGCGAATAAGGCCATCGGGATCGCTGTCGGTATTCAACACTGCAAGAAAATGTGGCGACAAGTTGCCGTCAGTATCCTCGAGCGCGAAATATTTCTGATGGTCGCGCATTACCGTCACCAGCACTTCCTGTGGCAGGGAGAGGAACTCGGGATCGAAGCTGCCAAGGATGACTGAGGGAAGCTCGGTGAGGTTGACGACGGTGTCGAGCAGAGATTTGTCTTCGCGCCAGCGCGCGCCAGGGATGGTTCGAGTCGCGGCGTCGAGCGCCTTGCGGATGCGATGCTCGCGTTCTGCGGCGCTGACCGTCACGCAGCTCTTTGCGAGTTCGGATGCGTAGTCGGCGGGGCGAGTGATGACACGGTCCGGCGGAGAGGATGCGATGGCCCTGGCTGGTGCGGCCGGCTGTGATGCCTCCGAACTCGACCGGCACGACTTCCCCGTCGAGCAGCGAAACGATCCAGCGTATGGGGCGGACAAAACGCTCGGCAGACTTTCCGCGCCAGTACATGCTCTTGGCCCAGTAGATTCCGGCGATTTCCTTCGGGAGCGATCCGGCCAGAATCTCGGAGGCGGTGCGGCCCTTTCTCTGCACGGTCGGCGGCGAGATAGTCGCCTTTGGAGTCGAGTCTTCTCGAGGCAATGAGTTCACGTCCACTCCGGCTTTGCGGGCAAAGGCCTCGGCGGCTGCGAGTTGGCGACGCCGTCTTTGTAAGCGACCTTCACGAAGGACCGTGAGTCTGCTCAGTGACATCGGCCTGATACGCGAAGACATCCCTGGGCCAAGACAGCCAGGCGGCGGGGCGTGGAGTACGGTCGACTGGAGGGTGAGGGGATTACGTGCCAGTCAGATTCTCGCGCTGCAGCAACATCGCCACGCGGCGTGCCAGGTCTTCGCGCGCGCCATCAATCATGCGGGCGGGGATTTCTTCGGCTCCGATCTCGAAAAGGAAGTCAGCCATGAGTTCCAATTATTGTGCCGCATCTCGTGTTTCATGATGTGATTCGAGTCACAAAGAGAAAATCGCTAATTAGCTCGCGGACTGAAGTCCGCGTAAAACCAAATAAAAATAGAGCGCATCGACGCTGCGCCTAAAGCCCAGCTCTACCCTTTCACTTCACTGCTGCCACAACTGGATCTTCACTGGCAGCGGCGTCGAGTTCGATTCCTGTTTAGCTTGCTGCTGGTCGACGTACGCCTTCGCCACTCCGACGGCGAGCGCACGAATGCGCGCGATGACGCCCACGCGCTCCGTTACGCTGATGGCGCCGCGCGCATCCAGAATGTTGAACAGGTGCGAGCACTTGAGGCAGAGGTCGAAAGCGGCGAGGACCGGAAAGCGCCTGCGTCTCCGGAACGCGCACTTCGCTATTCGCTACTTCGCTTTTCGCCAGAGTTATCCCCGCTCGTTGGTCGCAGTGCGGAACGGTACCGGCACTATCCAGGCAGCGCCTGACACTCCGCCTCGTAAAGCCGCAGGTGCTCCCATGCTTTCTCGACATCTGCTCGCTCAAAGTTGTAAACCGAAAACTGCAACTCATCCTGCAGTCGGATTTCGCCGTACTTAACGGGACGACCATCTGGTCCGACGACCCACGTGATGTCGTAAATGCTGTCCACGTCCTGCAGGAATGCTGCGATGCGCTCAAGTCCGTAGGTCAGTTCGGCCGAAATGGGATCGAGGTCAATGCCTCCACACTGCTGAAAGTAGGTGAACTGGGTGATCTCAAGGCCATCGAGCATCACCTGCCATCCAATGCCCCAGGCACCCAACGTGGGTGACTCCCAGTTGTCTTCCTCGAACTTGATGTCATGCTTGCGCAAGTCGATGCCTATGGCAGCCAGCGATGCCAGATAGAGGTCCTGCACATCGGCGGGTGGCGGCTTGAGTATGACCTGGTACTGCATGTGTTTGAAGAGGCGATTGGGATTTTCGCCGTAGCGGCCGTCAGCAGGACGCCGCGAGGGCTGAACGTATCCGACGCGATAGGGCTTGGGGCCGAGCACCCGAAGAAAGGTTTCGGGCGCCATGGTTCCGGCACCGACCTCGGTGTCGTAAGGCTGTTGCAGCACACAGCCGTGATTCAGCCCAGAAAGTTTGCAGGCGAAGGATGAGTTCCTGAAAGATCAGCGGATTTTGCGAGGAGGCCAAATCGTCGTTCTTCCGCGGACTAAAGTCCGCTATGACATCTGTCGTCCCTTTCGGGACTCGGGCTTATTACGACGCCTACCCAGCGCTGAAGCGCTGGGCTGAGATCTTTCGCCCCTCCGGGGCGGTGCTGCCACGATTCAAACTTATGTCGGCGCCCAATGTTCCACGTCATAGAATTGGCCGGACATGTAGCACTGCTAAAGCCCTGCCCTTTCAAATCTCTACAATTTGTTCAGCATGACTGCGGTTACTAACTTCTTTTCAATGTGGCGCTCTACGATCTGCAGCAAGTAGCGCCGCAAGTCGGCGCATTGCTGCTGCGTCCACGGCTCGCCGGCAAAACTCTCAAGCGGCATGCGAAACATCTGCGCTGCCACCGACCGCGACTCCGCGGTCAATTCCGACGAAGCCAGACGCTTGTGGTTCACACACATCAGGCCGTCGGCAAGGGCGTGATAAAACGCCCTGCTACCGTTGAGTGACTGACCGCATTTGCCGCAAGTGCCCAGCTCAGGCAAAAATCCAACCAGCCGGACCAGCCAAAGCTGGAAATAGGTCAGCGGCATCCAGATAGAACCCGCACTCAATCGGCGCAATACTGAAACAGCCAGACGATATACGGCGTCATTCGCCTCGCGGTCCGGCAACAACTCATCGAGCATCTCGGCGACGTGCTCCAAAGCCACGACGCGCGGATAATCCACGGCCGTCGAGAGCGGCGACTCCAGAATGTCGCAGGAGTCCAAGCGGGCCAACTCCTGGCGCTCGCGATCTTCGTAAAACGCCCGGACACAGGTGAGCGGCTCAAGCGCTCCACCAAAGCGACGCCTCGACTTCTTGGCGGCGCGCGCGACTCCCTTGACCTTGCCTTCGGCCCGGGTGAACAAGGTGACCAGAAGATCAGCCTCACGCAGCGGATAGGTTCGTAAAACGATCGCTTCCGACTGCTTCAGAGACATGAATTATCGCCTGACGACCAGGAAACAACCGGAGCGGACGTGCCGAGACTTCGCGTGCGAACCAGAAGCGACGCTCAGACTGCGATGGAGCCGGCCAAGCCACTGCGCCGTAATCCATAATTCTACTGACTGGTATTGGCTTCTGCAAAGGCGCGAGGATGAAAAGCGTGAGAAAGTGCGACTTCCTCCGAAAAACTGGCGCGATGCTAGAATGCGCGGAAGACGCTCACCCTAACCAACTGTGAATACAACATCCAATGCCGGGGACTCCAAGCCCCTGAGTACCGTCGTCGCGCTCACCGGATTCATGGGAAGCGGCAAGACTTCGACTGGGCGTGCTCTGGCCGAACTTCTGGGTTGGAAGTTTGTCGATCTGGATGAAGAGATCGAACGGCGTCACCAAGTCTCAATTCGAGAGTTGTTCAGGGAGCGTGGTGAACAGGCGTTTCGGAAGATCGAGCACGAAGTTCTGCTTCTCTGCCTGACACCTTGCTCTGGGCCTCTGATCTTAGCGCTGGGCGGAGGAGCCTTCGTTCAGCCGGACAATGTCAAATTCCTGGATGCGAGCGAGGTGCGAACTGTCTTTCTCGAAACGCCAGTTGAGGAGATGTTAACGCGATGTGGTGTGGAGGATTGGACCGGGCCGGAAAACACACGGCCACTGGCGGCGAACCCCCTTGCGTTTCGCAAATTGTACGAACAGCGGCTTCCCTTCTATCGTGCGGCGCACTTAACGATCGCTGCGACGGGCAAGACAATTGCAGAAGTCGCAAGCGAGATCGCTAAGACGTTGCAACTCGACCCTCTCCAATGATGTCGGGCTACTAGTCCGCGGCCTTCATTTCGTGGCGAACACATGGTTTCGAGCGCCGTCGCGGGCATGGCGATCAAGCTAGCGCAGTGATGTAAACTATCTTTCACATACGATGTCACAATCCAAAATACCCATTGGAATTCTCGGCGCTACCGGTGTAGTTGGGCAGCGATTCATACAGTTGCTGGAAGACCATCCATGGTTTGAAGTGGCCTGGCTGGCGGCGTCTGACCGCTCCGAAGGCAAGTCGTATGAGGAAGCGGTGCGCTGGCGACTGAAAACGCCGATCCCAGACCGGGTGCGCAAGTTGCCGGTCTCCCCAGCGGGACCGAACGGCGCTCCGCGGGTGATTTTCGCTGCGCTGGATGCCGGCATCGCGCGCGAACTGGAACCGAAATTTGCCGAGGCGGGATGCGCCGTGGTGAGCAATTCCAGCGCGTTTCGTATGCAACAAGATGTGCCACTGGTGATCCCGGAGGTCAATCCCGATCACCTCGCGCTGATCGAGCAGCAATGCTGGCGCAAGAAGTCGGGCGGCTACATCGTCACCAACCCGAATTGTTCGGCGATCGGACTGGTGGTCGCGCTGGCACCGTTGCACCAGAAGTTTGGTGTCGAGTCGCTGTTCGTGACGACGATGCAAGCCGTCAGCGGCGCGGGATATCCCGGAGTTGCATCGCTCGACATTCTCGGCAATGTGATCCCTTACATCGCGAAGGAAGAAGAGAAGATGGAAGAGGAGACGCGGAAGCTTCTCGGGCAGCTGAACAGCCATCAGGTGCAGGACGCCGACTTCAGAATGACGGCACACTGCAATCGTGTTGCAGTAGAAGATGGGCACACCGAATCGGTGTCGGTAAAGCTGAAGGAGAAGGCGGACGCCGAGGACATTCTGGAGGCCTTCCGGGAGTTCCGTTCGAAGCCGTACGAGATGGGATGCCCGCTGGCGCCCGAGCGACCGATTGTGTATGACGGGGCGCCGGATCGCCCACAGCCCCGTTTCGATCTTGACCGTGGCAAGGGGATGACGGTAAGCGTGGGGCGGCTCCGTCCCTGCGGTGTGCTGGACTACAAGTTCACAGTGCTTTCGCACAATACGATTCGTGGCGCGGCCGGCGCAGCAGTGCTGAACGCCGAACTGCTCAAGGTAGAGGGCTACCTATCGTGATTTCTGAGGCGAATCCAGCAACTTCGATGGTGGTAGCGCAGTGATCGTAATGAAATTCGGCGGCACCTCGGTCGAGGATGCCACCGCCATCGATCGCATCGCCGGCATCGTCAAGGGAAGGCTTGCCGAGCAGCCGTACGTTGTGGTCAGCGCCATGTCGAAGGTGACGGACACGTTACTGGCGATGGCCGCGGCAGCGGGAGCGGGCGATCGCGACAAGGCACTGGATCTTTGCCGACAAGTACGGGAGCGGCACTTCAACACCGCCGGCGAGCTGCTGGGAACCGGGCTTTACACCGAGCTACATTCTGAATTGGAGTCCGAGTTTGACTCACTGGAGCAACTGCTGCGGGGCATCTGCGCCGTGGGCGAGCTCACGCCGCGGACCTCGGACAATGTGGTTTCGTATGGCGAACGGTTGTCGAGCATCATCATAACGGCTGCCTTTCGTGGTCCGTGACTTGCCGGCGACCTTGGTGGATGCGCGAGAAGTCATCGTCACCGATGGGCAACACGGCCGGGCCATTCCGCAGGTTGAGGAAATCGATAAACGTCTGCAACGTCTCGTGCAACCGCTGATTGCCGAAAACCGGGTGCCGGTAATGGGAGGCTTCATCGGCTCGACCCACGAGGGCATCACTACCACGATCGGCCGCGGCGGCTCGGATTTTTCGGCGGCGCTTGTCGGCGCCGGACTGAATGCCGAACGTATCGAAATCTGGACTGATGTGGACGGGATGAAGACGACCGATCCGCGAGTATGTCCTGATGCTCACCGCATTAAAGTCATCAGCTTCAACGAAGCCGCGGAGTTAGCGTACTTCGGCGCGAAGGTGCTGCATCCGGCGACGGTTTTGCCCGCAGTGGAAAAGAACATACCGGTGCTGGTGCTGAATTCCCGCAACCCGGGCAATGAAGGCACGCGGATTCTGGCGCACACGCCGAAGTCGAAATCGCTGTTCAAGGCTATCGCCGCAAAACAGCGCATCACCATCATCGAGATTGTGGCGGCGCGCATGTTAATGGCGCACGGCTTCCTGGCTGCGGTATTCGAGATTTTTGCGCGGCATCGTTGCGCAATTGATATTGTGTCCACCTCGGAAGTCAGTATTTCGGTTACGGTGGACTCGAATGAAGCAATCCCCGCGATCGCCGCGGACCTTGAAAAGTTGGCGTACGTGAAGTTCTCGGGACGCATGGCGATTATTTGCCTGGTGGGAGAGAGCATCCGCGAGCGCCCCGGCGTCGCCGCCCAGGTGTTCGATGCGGTAAAGGACATTAACGTGCGCATGATCTCGCAAGGGGCCTCGGAGATCAACATGTCGTTCGTCGTGGATGAAGTGGACGTGCCGGGCGCCATCCAGCGGCTGCACAGCAGGTTCTTTAAGGATCTGGATCCCGAGGTTTTCGATTGAGCGCACGCCCGCTCCATCTTGTGCTGCTGGGGTGCGGGAAGACAGGGTTTCTCGTGGCCGAAGTGGCGGCGGAGCGAGGTCACTCGGTAAGAGTTGTCAGAGGAGCCGAAAATACAAACGGCGCGTGGCTGAGGCCGGACAACCTGCGAGACACTGACGCTGTGATTGATTTCACCACGCCTCATGCAGTGTTGGCGAACATTGCGGCGTGTGTGGCAAGCAGCAAGCCGATGGTAGTGGGAACCACCGGCTGGTACGACGAGCTGGACCGGGTCCGGCAGGAAGTTGAGCGCTCCGGGTCGGCCTTCGTGTTCGGTGCGAACTTCTCTTACGGTGTGAACCTGTTCTTCCAAATTGCCGGGACGGCGGCACCGGCGCTCCAGCATGGGTATTCCGGCCACATCACCGAACGGCATCATATACATAAGAAGGACGCACCGTCAGGAACGGCGGTAGCGTTGCAGCGTGTGCTGGCACAGGCATCGGGGGTCCAAGTGGACATCGCGTCGGAGCGCGAAGGAGATGTGATGGGAATTCATTCCCTGGAATTATCGTCGGCAGGCGATCGAATTGTCCTGACGCACGAGGTCAAATCCCGTCGCGGGTTTGCGGAGGGCGCCGTGCTTGCGGCCGAATGGGTTATGGGGAAAGCAGGCTTCTTCGACTTCAAAGATATTTTTGGCGAGCTCTGATTATTCACAGCCGGTTGGAAATACAATTTTGGGCAAGAGGTAGTTAGCCACCATGAAACTGCGTGGATGCGGCACCGCCCTGGTCACTCCCTTCAAGCGAGACGGCAGTATTGATGAAGGAGCCCTCCGCCAACTGGTGCAGTGGCAAGTTAATTCCGGAATCGACTTTCTCGTGCCCTGTGGAACGACGGGCGAGACGCCGACGCTGACTCACGAGGAGTGGCTGCGCGTAATTGATGTGACCATCGAGGCGGCGCAAGGCCGGGTGCCGATCATGGCGGGCGCGACCTCAAACAACACCCAGGAAGCCGTAGCGAAGGCAAAGGAAGCATCGGAGCGGCGCGGAGTCGATTTCATCCTTTCGGCCACTCCGTACTACAACAAGCCGACGCAGGACGGGATCTATCAGCATTTCAAGGCGATCGCCGACGCATCGCAGAAACCGCTGGTGCTGTACAACATTGCCGGACGCACTGGAACCAACATCGAAACCTCGACGTTGCGGCGTCTTGCCGAAATTCCCAACATCATCGGAGTCAAAGAGGCCAGCGGCAACATTTCGCAGATCGCAGAAGTGTGTGCCACGGTGCCGGAAGACTTTGTGGTGTTTTCCGGCGACGACGCGATTACGTTGGCCGTGATCGGACTGGGAGGCGTCGGGATCGTTTCGGTTGCGTCCAACGAGATTCCGGCGGAGATGACGCGAATGACCCAGGCTGCACTGGCCAACAAATGGGACATGGCGCGCCTGCTGTTCCGCAAGTACCTTCCCCTGATGCAAGCCAATTTTATCGAGTCGAGCCCGGGACCGGTGAAGGCCGTGCTCTCGATGATGGGCCGCATTGAAGAAGTCTATCGGCTGCCGCTGGTGCCGATGCGGCCGGAGAACCGGGCAAAGCTGGAGAAAGTCGTCACCGAAGTTGGATTACTTCAGCCGCACTCGGTGACGGTGCAGTAAGCTTTGTTTTGCAGGGGCTGCCGTGAGTGCCCCGCGCGGACTAAAAGTTCGCGGGGGAGTCGAAAATAAACGACTGAGACGCTGGCCTAAAGGCCAGCTCTACCCGTAAATCGACTTTTTCAGCAGCCTGTGAAGCCGTGCCCTGATACAAATTCAGCCGAACAATATTGATCGGGTCCCGTTAAGACCGTACCGTGATGACGGCGGTGTGCCCAGACACGCCGCACGACCGGCAACACTGTTTATACTGCAAGCAACATGCACGACCTGCAAACAACTATCGAACAATTCTATGCGGCGGGAGCGGATGCGGCGTCTGATCCGGCTGCCCGGGCGAGCTTCGAGAAGTTTCGCGATGCCCTGACGGCTGGCGAAATCCGCGCGGCCGAGAAGGTGGATGGCTCTTGGCGGACGAACGCATGGGTGAAGAAGGGCATCCTGCTGGGATTTCGAATTGGGGTGCTGGCGGAGAGCGGCGATCCAGACTTCCTGACCTTCGTTGACAAAGATACATATCCCGTACGGCGATTTAGTCCTGAAGAGCGGGTGCGGGTAGTCCCGGGCGGTTCCTCGGTGCGCGCCGGAGCGTATGTTGCTCCCTCCGTGGTGTGCATGCCGCCGATGTACATCAACGTAGGGGCCTATGTGGATGAGGGTTCGATGGTGGACTCGCATGCGCTGGTGGGATCGTGCGCGCAAGTCGGCAAACGCGTGCACATCAGTGCCGCAGCCCAGATCGGCGGCGTGCTGGAACCGATTAACGCATCACCCGTGATCATTGAGGACGACGTCCTGGTGGGTGGCAACTGCGGCGTTTACGAGGGAACCTTGGTCGGAACGCGGGCAGTGCTGGGTGCGGGCGTGATTTTGACGCGCTCGACACCGCTGTTCGATCTTGTGAATGGCACGATCCATCGCTCCAGCGAAACCAGTCCTTTGCGGGTGCCTGACGGAGCAGTAGTCGTGCCGGGTTCGCGAGCAATCACCAAGGGAAAGGCCGGCGAGTGGGGCTTGTCACTGTATACGCCGGTGATCGTGAAATATCGCGATGAGCGCACCGATCGCGGAGTCGAGCTAGAAGACATCCTTCGTTGAGGTCTGCATGACATCGGCCACGGGCCAGCGAGACGAGCGCGTATTTCTGGTGATAGCGGCAGTCGCTGCGGTGGCGAGCGTGCTGGTGTGGCAGACGTCGGGATCAGCCACGCTCTTCCTCATCATGCGCTGGCTGGTTTTGCTCACCTTGGTGGCATACGCAGCTTTCCGCCGAACGCTCACAGTATGGATCTTTGTCGCCATGCTGTTGGGAGCCGAGATCGGCCACGATCTCCCCAACGTGGCTACCCACCTGCGCGTGCTGGCGATGATTTTTCTGCGGCTGATCAAGACGATCATCGCACCACTGCTGTTCGCGACGCTGGTGGTGGGCATCGCCGGGCATTCGAACCTGCGACAGGTTGGCCGCCTGGCATGGCGCTCCATCCTCTACTTCGAGGTCGTGACGACTATTGCGATCTTCCTTGGGTTGGCGGCAATAAACCTTGCAAAACCGGGACGCGGAGTTCAGCTTTCCAGCATCACGCCAAGCGACGCGGGCGGTATTGCCAAGCTCAGCGCCGAGGAAACCATCCTGCACGCCTTCCCTGAGAATATCGCCAAGGCTGTCGCCGACAATGCCGTGCTGCAGGTGGTGATCTTCAGCCTGATCTTTGCCATCGCGCTGGCGCTTATCGGGGAAGACAAGCGCCGGCCGATTTTGAACTTCTGCGAGAGCCTGGTCGCGGTCATGTTCAAGTTCACCAACATTGTCATGCTGTTCGCTCCGATTGGAGTGGGTGCTGCTATGGCCTACACCGTGGCGAACACAGGATTGGCCGTGCTCGGTAGCCTGCTGAAGCTGCTGCTGACGTATTATGCCGCCCTCATTATTTTCATCTTCGGAGTTCTGCTCCCCATTGCGCGCATCTTCGGAGTTCCGCTGCGCGGCTTCAGTCGCGCGGTTGCCGAGCCGGTGACCATTGCCTTCGCCACCACCAGCTCTGAGGCCGCCCTACCCCGCGCCATGGAGGCGATGGAAGGTTTCGGAGTTCCGCGGCAGATCGTGGCGTTCGTCATTCCCACCGGTTACAGCTTCAACATGGACGGAGGTTCCCTTTATCTCTCTGTGGCAGCCATCTTCGTTGCCCAGGTTGCAGGGATTCACCTTTCCCTGGGGCAGCAGTTGATGGTCATGTTGACGCTGATGCTGACCAGTAAGGGCATTGCGGGAGTTTCCCGGGGTTCATTCGTGGTGTTAATGGCAACGGCAGCATCGCTTGGTTTGCCCAGCGCGCCGCTGTTTCTCCTGCTTGGAGTTGACCCTTTGCTCGATATGGGGCGCACTGCCGTCAATGTGCTGGGCAACTGTCTGGCAAGCGTCGTGATGGCAAAATGGGAGGGTGAGTTCAGAGTGGAAGAGCCATCGCCCGAAGTGGTCGAAGCTGCGAGTCAGTGACTATACGCGCCAACGAACATTCGGCACGGAATATGGGAATGTCTTCAAGGACATCTCCTCCCTCCGTCTCGTGACGCCGTCGCGAATACTCTTCACGACGCATCACGCTGCGGCAAGGACCGGGCGCTCGCCCGTTCCTGTTGCTGTCGCAGCTCAATGTGCCGCTGGCGAAAGTGACCGACGGCACGTTCCCCCCACACTCTCATGAAGTAATAGTTCAGCCCAGCTCCGATCACCGAACTGACCACCGGGATCAACCGGGCTGTCCACTTCTCAACCATTTCCGCGCTGGCCTTGGCGGCGATGCGATTGATTACGTGTGGAACGAATCGAGCCACCACTCGTTTCTCGACCAGGTCACGACTGATGTCCACACCGGCGGCGCTGGCTGCCGCTACCCAAAGCTCGGCTTCCTCACTCTCGGTGCTGTATTGGAAGCCGTAAATCAGGCTGAGCTTCTGGATCATGCGGATAGTGAGTGCGGCAAGGATACCGAGGTCGGGAAGGATGGTGAACATTCCTCCCATGCCGAGCCCTGCGCCTTCCGCGGCGGCTATTCTCATGCTGCCGCGTATCGTGTCCTCGGCGATTTCATCGAGCTGCACGACATCAATGGAGTGGACACCGTCATAGCTGAGCGCCGGCAAGTTATAGGCGATGCGAAGGTGCTCCAGATACTTGTCTGGATCAACCTTGACGGTCTCATATGCCTTGGTGAAGGCCTTTCGTATCGCGCCTTCGAGGCTGCGCCTGATCAACGTTTTTCCAGAGTTGTTGCCACTGCCCTTCATGCTTCAGCAAGTATAGGAAATTTCCACGCCATCCGGCTAATCGGCTTGTCATCCGGCCTGCGACGCTGTGCTAGCATCGAAGCTACGAATGCCGATGGGAAAGCTACAAGTAGTTCCGCTGGGTGGGCTTGGCGAGTTTGGCATGAACTGCATGGCCATTCGCTGGGCCGACGACATTATCGTGATCGATGCCGGCTTGATGTTTCCCGAGGCCGAGTTGCTGGGCGTCGATATCGTTGTCCCTGACATTACGTATTTGACGGAGAATCGCGAGCACGTGCGCGCCATCGTGTTGACGCACGGCCACGAGGACCACATTGGCGCGTTGCCATGGGTTCTATCGGAGTTGAATCTCCCGGTCTATGGAACTGAGTTCACCCTGGCTTACGTCGAAGGCAAGCTGGAGGAACACGGCCTGCTGGATGATGCTGAGCTCAATGAAATTCGTGCCGGAGAATCATTCAAGATCGGGCCATTCACGATCAATCCTATCCAGGTGACGCACAGCTTGGTCGATTGCGTGGCGCTGGCCATTCATACCCCGCTGGGCGTACTGATCCACACGGGTGACTTTAAGGTTGACCCGACGCCCACCGACAATCGCCTTTTCGATCTGCATGCCTTTGCAGAGTACGGTAAGCAGGGCGTGCTGGCACTGTTCCAGGACTCTACGAACGTGGAGCGCCGGGGCTACACCCCGAGTGAGCGGGCGGTTCGGGCACGATTCGAAGAGATCTTCGCGCGTACCAAGCGGCGTCTTTTTGTTTCCTGCTTTTCGTCGTCGATCCATCGCATCAAGCTGACGATGGAGCAGGCCTTCGAACACGGGCGCAAGGTCGCGCTGGTGGGCCGTTCCATGATGGAATCGGCCGAAATCGCCCAGGACCTTGGTTATATCGACGCCCTCGAAGGAATGCTGATCCATCCCGCGCAGATCAAGGACTTGCCGCCGGAGAAGGTCTGCGTGCTGATCAGCGGCACCCAGGGCGAGCCTATGTCGGCTTTATCGCGCGCAGCCGTGGATAATCACAAGCACGCGCGCATCCAGGCGGGCGACACTGTGGTGTTGTCTTCGCGCATCATTCCGGGCAACGAAAAAGCTATTTATCGCGTGATCGACCACCTGTTCCGCCGCAACGCGCACGTGATCTACGACGATGGGTCAACGCCGCCAGTACACGTCAGCGGTCACGCCAGCCAGGAAGAACAGAAGCTCATCATCAACCTGGTAAAACCGCAATACTTCATCCCGATTCACGGCGAGTATCGTCAGCTCAAGCTGCACGCGGAATTAGCAGCCTCGATGCATGGCTCGGTGGGACAGGTGATGATGATCGAAAGCGGCGACATTCTGGAGTTCGACGAGATCGGCGCCCGCAAAGCGGGACGCGTAGCGGTAGGCCGAGTCTGCATCGATTCCAACTCAATGGGCGATGTCGTGGAAGACCTGATAATCCGCGACCGCCGGCACTTGAGCGAGGACGGCATTGTGCTGCCCATCATCGCCATCAACAAACTGACCGGCAAGGTCGAGACCTCCCCGGAAATCGTGATGCGCGGCTTTTCTGCCAGCGCCGGCGAAGATGGGTTCCTTGACCAGGCACGGGTTATCGTAATGAACACTCTGGAAGCATCGAGCGACGAGGAGCGGGCCGATTATGGCGTGATCAAAGAGAAGATCCGCCAGGATTTGAAACGCTTCATTGTAAAGAACACTTCACGCCGCCCCCTCATTATGCCGGTGATACTCGAAATCTAAGATGGTAACGCTCGATCAGATCAAAGAAGCGCGCGAGCGACTGCGTGGAGTCGCGGTTCACACTCCGTTGATCCCATACTTCCCTATACCGGACGACGAGAGCGCGCCCAGCGACGAACAACTTCTCTTCAAGCCTGAGAGCCTGCAGCCGATCGGATCATTCAAGCTCAGGGGCGCCTACAACAAAATCGCGTCGTTTTCTGACGAGGAGAGACGACGCGGCGTGATCTCGTATTCCAGCGGAAACCACGCCCAAGGAGTGGCCTATGCGGCCCGTGCTCTGGGCACAAAAGCGGTCATCGTCATGCCGCGGAACGCGCCGAAGATCAAGGTCGACAGTACCGCCGCGCTGGGCGCCCAAATCGTGACGGTCGGCCCCGCCAGCGGCGAGCGCATGAAGAAAGCGGAAGCCCTCGCCGCCGAACATGGTTACTCGATTGTGCCTCCGTACAATGATGAATCCATTATCGCGGGACAGGGCACGGCCGGCCTGGAGATTCTGCAGGACTGCGCTGACGTCGAGCTGGTACTGGTGCCGGTTGGTGGGGGAGGCCTCATCAGCGGTGTTGCCAGCGCATTGAAGCTGAGCGGCTCAGCGGCGAAGATTGTAGGGATTGAGCCGGAGCTGGCCAACGATGCCCAGCAGAGTTTTCGTAAAGGGGAGATCGTTCAGCTTCCGGCGGAACGGGTGTCGAGCACGCTGGCGGACGGTTTGCGCACGCAGTCGGTAGGTTGCCTGAACTTCGAGCACATTCGCAGGTTTGTCGATGACATCGTTACGGTGACCGAAGACGAAATCCGTAGCGCGGTACGGCGCATGGTCACCAACACGCGAATCGTTGCGGAACCCAGCGGAGCCGTGACATTTGCGGCGTGGCTCTTCCACCGTGCTGAGCTGCCTGCGTCGAGGAAGACGGTGGCGATCGTGAGCGGCGGAAACCTGGAGCCGCAACTGCTGGCGCAGATTCTCTCGGAGGAACCAGCCGCTGAACGAAAAGTTAAGCAGAAGGCTTCTCGTGGAGGGAGCCGGGAGTAGCACTGTGTCTGTCAGACAGCTCATTGCGGTTTGCGCTTTGGTCGCCGCCGTACCCGTGGTTGCAATGGCCGCCGTCGAGCGCGGCATCATTATTCGCGAAGCCGTTATTTACATTGCGCCGGATGCCTCCGCGGCTAAGTTGTCGAATGTTGGCCGCGGCCGCGAAGTGGCGATAACGGAACGCTCTCCTGGCTGGCTGAATGTGGTGGCTACCGTGGAGACGGATCCCGACCAGGAAACTGAGCGCAACGTAACGGGATGGATCGTCGATAAGGGTGTTGTTACCAACGCAACTCCCGACGGCGACAAGATCATCTTCGGCGAAGCCGTGGATTCCGAGGCGGAGGGCAGCCGCCGCGGTGGGCGTAAAGGCTCAGCTCAGGACGCCATGCGGCTGTATGCGCGCTTGGCTGAGTACTTCCCCACGTCGCCGCTCGCGGCCGAGGCCGCCTATCGCTCCGCCGACATTCGTTGGCAAATTGAGGCCATTGACGCATCGACCCTGCCTTCCTCGAAACAGAGCGACCCTTCCCTGAAGTACCAGATCAACGAAGACCACATGAAGAAAGTGATTAAGAAGTTTCCTGGAACCAAGTGGGCCGACCTCGCGGCGTACCGCCTGCTCGATAACAAGACGTGCGGCGATTGGGCAGCCGAGGCGAAGTGTCCTGAGATGGAAGCCAAACTCTATCTCAAATACGCCGACGATCATGCGCAGTCGCCAAAGACCCCGGAAGCGTTGTACAAAGCCGCTTGGCGATATTCGGCGTTGATCGCAATTTACAAGTCCAACAACGATGGCAAGAAGGCCGCTGATTCCACATCTCAGGCAATCGCCGTCGCCAAACGGATTCTCTCGCAGTTTCCCGACAACACCGACTGGTCGACGCGAGCCCAGCGCCTGCTATACATGGTCCAGACCAATATTCCGACGTTTGGCAACACCCTCGAGTAGCACTACAAGGCGTACATACCCGGAGGCGATTTGAACGATTACCTGCTGTCTGTTTTGCTCGGCATCATTGAAGGTCTAACCGAGTTCCTTCCCGTAAGTTCGACCGCACATCTGCGAATTGCCGAAGCGTTTCTGGGCGTGGACATGGGAAATGGCTACTGGAAGATGTTTTCCATCGTCATTCAATTGGGCGCAATCCTGTGCCTGCCGATTTATTTCTGGAGTCGTATCGTGGAATTCGTTGGGGATTTCCCGTACGGTTCTCGTGGCGATCGAACGGTTTTCAACCATCCTTTGACACTGACGGCAATCGCGTTCATATGTACGGCCATCCCTTCTTTCCTACTAACGAAGACCATAGGCAAGCATCTCGAGAGTTTGTACGTGATGAGCGTGGCGCTAATCCTCGGCGGGATCGTCATGTGGGTGGTGGACGGTATCTACGACCGCTCCGGCCATCGTGCATTTGCGCGCGGCAAGCTGACCGAAGACATGGAGCAGATGACGGTCGGGCAGGCCATCTGGATTGGGCTATGCCAGGTGCTGTCAGCCGTATTTCCTGGGACTTCACGTTCCATGTCCACGATCACCGCAGGTGAACTGGCGGGTATGAGCCGGCCATCGGCCCTTGAATTTTCGTTTTTTCTGTCAATTCCCACCATGATTGCCGCAACGCTTTACGATCTGTGGAAATCGATGCGTCCTCACCATGGCGTACCCAGCGCAATCGGGTCGATGCCCAGCGACGCGCATTCGTGGATCGTGCTGGCAATCGGGTTTATCGTGTCTTTCATCGTCGCCTATTTCGTGGTCGCATGGTTCATGAACTGGGTACGCACCCGTGGCTTCGCCATCTTCGCGGTTTATCGCATCTTGCTGGGCGCATTTGTGTTGTGGTACGCGGCGCATCCGCGTTGAAAACCAAGCCCTGCGAATGGCCGCTCGCCCGCATGGGGGGAGACTAGATAGACAACGGCCGGTTGTTTATTTCCCCCTTCTCTGGTCTTGCTTTTTGACATAATCATTTTGGCTCTGGCGTACTTCGGGCAAGCCGCGGATTCGCGCGTTTCTTACCGCTGCGCGCGCAGTGGACGTGTCTGCCTGCGCTGGATCGAGCGGGTGGGATGAGTCCTAAGAAACGACGTGAACCGGCGGCGTGGTCCAACGCCAACATGACAGTCCTGTCACGTGCATTTACTCCGACGACCAACCGGCGGCTTAACGAGCTGATCGGGTTCCTGGTGCTGGTGTTCGCGGTCCTCCTTGTCCTCGCGCTGATCTCGTATTCGCCACTAGATCCGTCGCTGAATACGGCGGCTACGCCGCCTGTGGGCCATCCAGCACACAACTGGATCGGCATGTTCGGGGCTGTCGCCAGTGACCTGGCGTTGCAAGTATTCGGCGCCTCCGCGATTCTGATCCCCGTGTTCCTGGTGATGTACGCCATTCGGTGGTTTCGCTCGCGACCGATTAGCTCTCCCTACGCCAAGACGCTCGGTTCGATGGCGCTAGTAGTGTTTGTGGCGGGGTTCTTGGGATTGTTGCCGTGGGGTCTTCGCTGGATGGGAGCGGTTCCGATCGAAGGATTGCTGGGCCGGATCGTAGCTGACGCGCTCATTCATTACTTCAACATTACCGGTGCCTACCTTTTGTGCCTCTCGGCGATTGCGGTGGCGCTCTATCTTTCGACCGCGTTTTCGTTCGGAGCGGTCCAGATTTGGTCGCACACGCGGTTCTCGTTCGCGTACGCTGCTCTTGACCGGTTTGCAGATTGGCGGGCTGAACGAGAGAGAAAGAAAGCTGCGAAGGAACTGGAAAGGAAGCGGGCATCCGCCAACGCCAAGCCAGTGGTAACCGCGCAACTGGTTCCCCGGAGGGGCGAAGTGACCCAGGCGGGGCAGACACCAGCCGGCTCCGCGCCCGTGCCGGCCACACCAGAGCAGAATTTGACTGGCGTCGCAGCATCGTCAATCAGCCGCGTCAAGAGCGGCATTGAGCGCATGTTCGATGCCCAGGCGGGACTTCATTCGCCGTCGCCGGGCACGGCGGCACCAGCCACTGATGCCGCAAAGGGTCCTGGAACGCTGCCGGAAGATGCACAGAACCTTGCCGCTGCAGGACCAATTGCCGTCACGTCGCGCGCGGACAGCACGCAACACGGCAAGACGACAATGCCAAAGCTGGCGGGCGGTTACAAATTACCTTCGACGGCGTTACTGCGGCGGCCGGACGAGCATGGCGCGATCAACGCCGATGACCTCAAGATCACAGCCCAGGTGCTGCAGGAGAAGTACGCGGAATTCGACGTCCGGGGAACGGTGACGCAGATCAATCCCGGGCCCGTAGTAACAACGTTCGAGTTCAAACCCGAAGCCGGCATCAAGTACAGCCGGATTACCGGCCTCAGTGACGACTTGTGTCTGGCGTTGCGCGCGGAGAGCATTCTGATCGAGCGCATGGCGGGAAAATCGACGGTCGGGATTCAGGTTCCCAATCACGAACGCGAAACCATCTGGCTGCGTGAGGTCATGGAGTCGCAGGAGTTCCTCGGCACCAAGTCCAAGCTCACGCTGGCAATGGGCAAGGACATCAACGGCCGTATCGTGACCGCCGACCTGAACGCCATGCCCCACCTGCTGATTGCAGGCTCAACCGGCTCGGGCAAAAGCGTGGCCATCAATGCTTTCATCATGTCAGTGCTGTTCAAGGCCACGCCCGATGAGGTCCGCTTGATCCTGGTGGATCCCAAGCGCCTGGAACTCGGCAATTACGAGGGCGTGCCTCATCTGCACACGCCGATCATTACCGAACCGAAGCTGGCTTCCAACGCGCTGCGTAACGCGGTTCGCGAGATGGAGCGGCGACTCAAGGTGCTGGCGGAAAAAGGCGTGCGCAATATCGACCAATACAATCGCCTGTTTGACAGCAGCACTCCGAGCCTGTTCGAAGAGGGCAGCGAGGCGAAACCACTGCCCTTTATCGTGATCATCATCGACGAGTTGGCCGATCTGATGATGCTCGACGGTCAGAATGTGGAGGCGTCGATCACGCGATTGGCGCAAATGGCAAGAGCCGTCGGGATTCATCTGGTGCTCGCAACGCAGCGGCCGTCGGTTGACGTAATCACCGGACTGATCAAGGCGAACTTTCCCGCCCGTATGTCGTTCCGGGTGGCAACGAAAATCGATTCACGCACCATCCTCGACGCGAACGGAGCCGAAGCCCTGTTGGGCCGGGGCGACATGCTTTATCTCCCAAACGGGTCAGCACGAGTGCATCGGGTGCATGCTCCGTTTGTCACGGAGAAGGAGATCGCAGCGGTGGTCGAGTTCTGGAAGGCCCAGGGCGCTGCGCAATATCAAGAGAACTTCCTGCAAGCCCCCAAAGAGGACGGCGACAGCATCGGCAGTTCCGGCGAGGAAGGCGGGGGCGACGACGAGCAGGACGAGTTGTTCCAGGATGCCGTCCGCATCGTTCTGGAGTACGGCAAGGCGTCCACTTCCCTGCTGCAACGCCGCTTGCGCATTGGTTATGGCCGCGCAGCCCACCTCATTGACCTTATGGAACGCGACGGCATTGTGGGCGCCGCTGATGGTCCAAAACCGCGCGAAGTGTTGAAACGTCCCGACTGGCTGAGCGAAGTCGAGGATGCGATGCGGTAATCAAAAAACCGCGCGCTCATTCATCGACACCATCGCCTTCCCGCTTCACCCACAATAGGCAAAGCGGAACAGTTGTTGCCCCAAGGTGTCAATGATGTGGTTGAGCCGCGACCGGCGGGCTAGAACGTGAAAGCCACGCCGCCGCGGACGCTGCGCGCCGACTGCACCAGATACACGGTGTTGCCGTCGGGTCCGATTACGGGAACGTAACCTTGT
Organism: uncultured Acidobacteriaceae bacterium; assembly: GCA_963834815.1. GTDB lineage: Bacteria > Acidobacteriota > Terriglobia > Terriglobales > Acidobacteriaceae > DASRAA01. The sequence continues at coordinate 599,021 of CAWIDA010000004.1, forward strand.
GCCAACAGGTTACGCAAGTCAATCAGCGCCTCCATACGACCCGGCATGAAACGCACCCGAGGTATGGGTTGGCGAACAAACAGATTGAAGAATCCGTCGGTCTGCCCGGCGGAGGCATTGAAGAGATCTACCGGCGTGAGGGCATCGCCGCTCGTCCACCGATAAGAGACAATCCACTCGGTGTTCCATCGCGGTACAGTTCCGTTGAGCTTAAGGGACGCAGAGTGACGCCAGGTGTGCCGCAAGCTGCCTCGAACGGCATCCCATGAAATGCCGGGCTGTTCCAGATCCAGCACGCCACCGTACGCGTAGTCTAGAGTTCCCGTCAGGTCAGACGTGAGTTTGCGTTGATATACGAAGCGCACACCCTGGGCTTCCAGAGAGTCGCCGTTGTAACTGAATGTGCCCGAGTAAACGTCGGGAAGCACGTCACCCGTGTCGGCTACGATGTCACCGACTCCCAGAAGGGCCGGGTCCTTGATTCGATCACGGAAATAGGCGAGCTGGACACGATTGTCTCCGACCTTCTGCGAAATCGAGACCTCGTGATGGTGCGCGTTCTCGAGCAATGGGGCGCCATTCACCAGAGTCATGCGAGGGCCGCTCTCACTCAAGTCGGCCGGAGCGGAGTCGAATCCCTTGCTGGTGCGGGTATTAGGTTCACTGGTCGCGTATCTATACTCGATAACCGTGTTTTCCCCGACATGCCAGTCGATTGCCCCGTAAGGGCGAAATGCGTTGGCCCGCCCCATGAACTGGATGGTTTGCAACTCTCCGCCATACTGCAGCTCAAGGTCGTCGCCGATCGAGAAACTATTGGCCGACGACAGGGCCAGTGCCTGCAGTGACCCACGGTGTACCAGCAGATCCGGTCCGGAGAAGCGCCGAACGGTAAATGCAAGTTCATGAGGAGAGCCGGTTTCCGCGCCAGTGACGTACGACGCCCGTAGAACTCCATCGGGGGAGCCTGTTCCAGGGCCTATGGCGCCATCGAAAGCCAAGGTCCCGCTGCTAAAGATCGACTGCTCGAGGTTGAATGCGGTGCCCATGTCGGAGGAATTGCCATAGCCTTCGTTGGAGCCTCCAGCCATGAACGCCAGGGACCCTCTCAACGTTCGATCCTGCTGTCCCGATTCGACGACCACCGGGATGCCATCGTCGAAGCGAAGAATCGGGCGGTTGGAGTTGGATCGGAGTGTCCACTTCCAGCTGTCGTCATCGTCGTTTCCGCGCTTGCGCGCCGGCATCATGCGAGCTGCCTCAAACAGCGTATTCAGAGTGATGTTGACGACTTTGCTGGCTCCCGCTGCCAGGGCGAGATCTTCGCGAACCGTGGGAAGGAACGAAGGAGCGGTGACCCGCAGGTCGTAGCTGCCCGGAGTAAGTCCGGTGATGCTGAAGCGCCCGTCGGCGTCGGTATAGGCCAGCAGGTGCTGTCCGGTCCCGACCGCCAGCATCTCGACCGTCGCCCCCATCTGGGCTACTCCGAAAGAGTTTTTGACCGATCCCGAGATCGAACTCGGAGCTACGCCGGCCCCCGCGCTGATGCAGAGCGAGACCGCAATCGCAAACCATCCCAATATTCGGGTCATCAACACCCCCCCAAACAAAGGATCCCCGGGCCCAAAAATGTGGCGGACCAAAGCAATCGCCCGCTGACCGGTCCAACCAAAACGTTATTCAACAGCGAAGCGCACTGACGGCGCAATCTGCTGCTTGGAGACGTTGTCATCCACCTTTACCGTCAGCCTGTACACGCCGGGCTGGAAGCTGCTTAAGGCCAGGCTCTTCTCCAACGTGACCTGGTCACCAATGTTGCCCATCGTATCTGTGCTCTCCGAAGAATGGAGAACCGGCTGATTGTTGGCGACATTTATGATTTCATACTCGAATTTGGCGGAAGGCTTTTTGGTCTTGTCGTCCGCCTGCAGGTTATAGACCTGCATCCACACGTTCATTCGCTGGTCACGGTGGAAGCTGGCCGGCTTACCGTCCGCCAACTCGAGGTGCGGATAGGCAAACTTGGTCTGGCCGATTACGAAGTTCCCGGCACCAACACTTTTCGCCGGCACTTTTTCCATGTGGTCCGCCAGGATCATCGAAGACGAAGCCAGCTTGTCTTCATTGAACTCCGGTACGAGGACGCCCCGGCTCCAGGTACCGACACGGTCGCCATTGACATCCTTCAATACAACGTCAAAACGATAGCGCCCGGGACGCAAGGGAATGGCCTTCCAGTAAAGCGAGGAGTGCTCCGTGGTCTTCTCCAACAATTCGTTCGGAACGTCCACCTGGACGGTATCTTCAAAGGTCTGGGCAATTTTCCCAGTAAGTCCGGTGACACGGCCGAAGATATTGACTGTGCCCCGCTGTATTCCGTCTTTGCTGACAAACGTAATATCTTTGTTCTTGACCTGGATGGTTACCGGCACCAGCACGGTATCTCCGGTCACTTTCACGAAGTCGGTTCGAATGTCGAAGGGCATCAGGTTGACGTTGATCTTGTGGCTGACGACCTCTTCGAGGTCTTTGAACTTCACCTTGGGTGGTGTGTTGATCTTTGCCCAAAGATCGAGCTTGTCGAATTGTTTGGTATTGTCCGTTCCCGACATCGGCCCCGCCGCACTATTACCGATACCGGCAATTCGGTCTGCCTTGCTGGTAATGCCCATCTGCTCATACATTGTCAGACCCGCACCCGGGACATGAAGCAGGGCATCCTTCTCGTTGGGGTCGATCGTGTAGTGATAATCACCGCACATACAGTCGTCCACAAACTCGAGCATAACTTCCTGCTTCTGGATGGCCTCGATGTAGCGGTAGCGCCAAATCTCAAAGGGATAGGTTGACGTCTCGCCACCGCCCTCTTCGATGGGCCGGTTGTATGTCCCGCCCGAGGGATGGGACTCAATCTCGTCCGGCGGTCCGAACACGATATAGATGCGTCCCCGATCCGTTCTCCAGCCGGCCTTGCCCGCAGGAAAATGTTCATTCGCGTAGGCGATACGGCGATAATGTTCTTCCTTGTACTCGTTCTCGACGGTGTCGGGCGTGGGATCACGCCGCAGCCAGAATTGCTCGATAAACTGGTCCCGTTCCTCGTCGTTCGACAACTGCTTGAAGGCCGACATTTCTTCCGGCGTAATGATCCAACGAACGTCTTCGTTCAGCCACTTTTTGTAAGTTGAGCCCAGTTCCTGTTTCAACGCCTTAGCGTTGGCCTTTTTCTGCTTCTCGGTGAGCGGCCGTTTCAGCGGGTCGGCTTGGGAATCGCTAGATGCCGGGGCAGCGTCAGAGCCAGATTTAGCGGTTGAATCAGCGGGCTTGGCGGCAGTGTTATCAACTGCCGAAGTCGAGCTTTGAGCAGCGGCGAGACTGCCAGCCAGTAAAATGGCAACCAATAGCGAAATAACAGGTCGAAAAATGCGGGACTTCATGTAAACCAACGGGCTCCTGAAGAAACACTTAGGCCCTTTAAATTGTATGACCTTGAAGCAGCTAAAGCAAGGATTCACCGACTCCCCGCGCCGGTCGTTACAAGGTTCCAGAACCTGTGCGGTATAACCCGTTCCATAGCAGAAAGTCGCTGCCTCACCGACCGCAGCACTGCGAGAGGAATACCTCTTTTCGGGAGAGGTAAATCCGTCAACAATATCGATTCTTACAAACAGAGCAGATATAATCATTTATGTTCGGGAAAGTCCCGGATCCTCTCCGTGCGCGGAGCAACGACCACATTATTCTCGACTCGCCTTCGGTGACGATGCAGCCCTCGAAGTGCTGCTCCGAGGAACTTTCTGCGGTCTAAGTCCGTACTAAGTTGAAGATTCGAGTATGGATGAGGGCGGGACGTGTGACTGAGGATTGATGAAAAATTGGAAGAAAATTGCACTCATTGTTGGCGCCGTCGTCATTCTGGCAGCGATTGTAGGATTTACGGTTCTGCAGAGCCGTAAAGGCGTGGTAACGGTGCAGACCGGCAAGGTCGTCCGTGAAGACCTCACCTCCGTGGTGACTGCATCGGGAGAAATCAAGCCGAAGGTCTACGTCAATATCGGAGCCAACGCGTTCGGCAAGATTACCCACCTCTACGTGAAAGAGGGTGATCGCGTCAAGGTGGGACAGATGCTGGCGACCCTGGAGAATGTGCAGCCAACGGCGGACGTTTCGGCCAACCAGGCGGCACTCAACGCGGCGGAGACGGACGCCGACGCGGCCCGGGCGGCTGTGAATACAGCCACCATGGACCAGAACCAAGCCGAGTCGGAAAACGAGCGGGCCAAACTGGACTACGACCGCGCCGAGGCGTTGTATAAGGCGCAACTCATAGCCAAAGCCGATTACGATGCCAAGAAGGCAGCCTACGGAACCGCCAACGCGCAACTGGGTCAGGCTAAGGCCAAGTTGGCGCAGGCTAAGGCTCAGTTGGATTCGGCGCAGCGCCGGATTCCGCAAAACGCCGCTAACTTGCGGCGCGTGCGAGACGTTTTGAGCAAGACCGAATACACGGCTCCCTTCGATGGGGTAATCACTAACCTGCCGGTTCGCGAAGGCGAGACGGTCGTAATCGGCATCCAGAACGCACCGGGAAGCACCTTGATGACCATCGCGGACACCTCGGTGATTACGGCAGAAGTAAAAGTCGATGAGACCGACATCGTAAACGTGAAAATGGGCCAGACGGCGGAAGTGTCCATTGACGCGATTCCGAAGCAACGATTTAAGGGAATCGTCACTGAAATCGGCAACAACGCGATCCTCAGGTCGACCGGCGTCTCCACGGCCCAGTCGACTTCGAGCAGCCAAGAAGCTAAGGATTTCAAGGTTGTGGTGACTATTCAGGACCCTCCAGCCAACCTTCTGCCGGGGCTTTCCACCACTGCTCGCATCACCACGGCGGCGCGTAACAATGCGCTCGCCATTCCGATCCAGGCCTTGACAATTCGCCAGCGCGGCGAACTGACACCAGAGAAAAAGGCCAAAGAGGCAGTCGTGGAGGCGGCTTCCCTGACCAAAGGTAATCCGAAAGAAGAGTTGCAAGGGGTATTCGTTCTTAAGAACAAAAAGGAAGCGGTTTTCGTACCAGTGACGACAGGCATTAGTGGAACAACCGATATTGAAGTGTCGAACGGCCTGAAAGAAGGGGATGAGATCGTCACAGGCAGTTACAAGGTCCTGCGGACGTTGCGCAATGGGGCCAATGTAAAAGTCGATAATACGACAGGGTCCAAGAAAGAAGAGTCCTAGCCCCAATGCAGCCGGCAAGCCGGCGGGAAGGCACGGGAGTCCGCGACGATGAGCAACCCTGACGAGCGACCAATCGAGGAGACGAGCAAGATGGCAACTGAACTGGTGAGTCTTACGGAACCGCAGACGGGAGCCCCGCCGGAAGCCTGCATCATCTGTACCGAAGATATATGGAAGACGTATGACATGGGCTCCGAGCAACAAGTGCATGCGCTGCGTGGTGTGAACGTTCGCATTCAGCGGAACGAATACGTTGCAATCATGGGTCCGTCCGGTTCCGGAAAATCGACCTTGATGAACCTGATCGGATGCCTGGATACCCCGAGCCAGGGCAAGTACTGGTTGAATGGTCAGTTGGTGAGCGAACTGGATGACGACGAACTTGCCCGCATCCGCAACAAGGAAATCGGCTTCGTGTTCCAGACGTTCAACCTGCTAGCGCGGGCGACGTCACTGCACAACGTGGAATTGCCGCTGATCTATGCGGGCATGCCGGCGCACGAACGCATCGAGCGCGCCAAAGAGGCGTTGACTTCGGTTGGCATGGAATCGCGAATGAGCCACAAGCCCAACGAACTGTCGGGCGGCCAGCGGCAGAGGGTCGCCATTGCGCGCGCCCTGGTGAACAATCCATCCATCATCCTGGCTGACGAGCCTACCGGCAATCTGGATTCACAGACCGGCGTTGAAATCATGGCGCTGTTTGACCGGCTCCATCAGCAAGGCAACACCATCGTATTGGTCACGCACGAACATGACATAGCCGAATACGCCCATCGCATCATCCACATCAAAGACGGTCAGGTCTTCAGTGACCAGAAGACGGCACGCGCATAAGACTTGGCTCTTGCTACCCGCGCCCGGCGATTTCGCTGGGCGTTTCTTTTTGAAGCCGCAGTCGGGGTATGCTGATAAAGCAGAATCTTGCAGGCGTGGGGTCGAATTTGTCTCAGTTGGTGCGGATCGGAGCTATTTTCCTTGCCTTGGCAATGTCACTCTCTGCCGGAGCCGAGGCGCAGATCGGTGTTCCGCTAAACCGCAACGATTCGAACCTGGAACCCGTCGCCATAAGAGAATTAGTCGCACGCTATTGCCGTCTGGACTACTCCGGCGCGCGGCTTATTCCATCTGACTGGCCGAAGATGCAACCCATCGTTGCCTGGCCGACCAATCCGGACTACTCGCTTATCATGATTACCTCGCGGTTTGATGTGGAGCCCGAGCCGATTCTCCAGCGCGGCAAGTATCTGGTAACGGTCCACTATCGACTGCTGGGTAAGTACGACGTCGCCGGTGGTTATATACGCGAGTCAGCCAGCCGCGTTCAGGATGTCGAGTTTGTCGTGGCGGAAGTGAACGGCGAGTGGCGCATCACCGAAGCAGAGCCGAATGATCCCCATCCCTCGCGCGCCGCGGCAATGCAATGGCTGAATACCAAACTGGCCGAGACCCAGGATCCAGCTTTGAAGGCGATTTACCAGCACGCCTTGCAGGACTTGCAGTCGCAAACATCCTCACCATTTGCGCGATGAAAACCCAAGGCTGTTAATGGGCGATGCCAAGGGCGGTCGCCCCGGCCGAGCTAACGGGCGCGGCTGAGGTTCTTGCGGCGAAATACTCGTGATCGTACAGATACCGGTAAAAGTGCCCCGCCAGTTCTGCGGCCTTCGGACCGTAGGTGGGCCGTCCACCCTGCAGGAAGATCACCGTAACAATCCTTCCGTAGTCGGTATTGGCATAGGAGGCGAACCAGCCGAAGCGCGTGCCGTCCTTTGAGCAAGTGCCCGTCTTGCCCAGGACCGGCTCCTCGACAAAACTACTGCGGAGCAGCCGGGCGGTGCCGTATTCAACCGCGCCCGACATGCCATCTGAAAGATCCGGAATGACCGATCCGATGTCCAGCTTGCGCTTGACCCTGGGAGCGAAATTCGCAATTTCTTCGGGATCGGCGGGATGTTGCAAATAGTACAGAGTTCCTCCGTTCGCGATGGCCGCGACCAGCGCGCCAAGCTGCAACGGGGTGAGCGAAATGCTTTCGCCGAACGAGCACATCTTCCCCACTCCGCCGAGCTTGGAAGGAAGCACGGTAGCGGGGAATGTACCCAAATGCTCGCCGGGAATGTTCCAGCCGGCCAGCTCTCCCAAGCCAAACTGGTGCGCGTAATAGCTGACCTTTTCAAATCCTAGCTTTTGTCCAACTGCCGCGAAATAGGCGTTGTTGGAGTGGGCCAGGGCGGTCGTCAAATCCATTCGCCAGTACTTGCCGAGCGGTATTTCCGCGTCCTTGGTAATGACGTTCTCGCTGAGTGCCGCCAGCGCCACCGCAACTTTGATGGTCGAGCAGGGCTGAGCTCCGGCCGACAGTGCCAGTTTCTGGTTGACCATGGCCAGAATGCGTCCGCTCTCCGGATCGATGGACACCACCGTTCCATTCATATTGCCGAGTGCATCGATCGCCGCCGCACGGACAATGGGATCTTCTCCGGCGGTGATGTCTCCCGCACCCTGGTCATCGGCAAACGAGCTGGCTGAGAACCGTTCGTAGTACCTGGCCTTTTTGGTCTTCTTCTTTCCAGTCTTCGCAACCACCACGTGACTCGACTTACTGGTGCTCGCCGTCGTCCGGCTGCTGTGCTTCGCGTGCGCCATTTTCTTCTGGGTCGCAGAGCTCTCGCTCACCTTGCGGGACTTGGAATGCGTCTTATTGGGCGGAGCGATGGTAGCGGCCGACGCCAGATTGGCCGGCAGGAGAAAAACTGCAACTACAAACAGCACGTAAGTGGTTAAACAACTCTTCATGGGTCCCTAACATCCGCCGTCATCTGGCAATCGTGCTGCCCTAGGTTGGCTCTGGCTGGATTCGCCGACTTTGGCGGCATCTACTCTTTTGCCTTGGTGCCAAAATGCACACAAAATGCAAAGAAATGCGCCTAGGTCATAGTGCTCTTAAACACTTACCACAGAATACGAGTTGCGTCGCCGTACCAATTGTGGTTCCCCGCTAGAAATTCAAAGCCGTTTCGAAAAATATACCAGCCTCGAAGCCAGTTCAGAAATCCAGATCGGCGGTGAGGCGGCTGGGGACAAATGTTTTTCTGCCGGCTGCGAGACTTTCAGCAATCGCGTGGGTTTTGGCAAGTAACAACCCTGAGAATGGTCGTGAAAACGACTAGCCCTCCGGTGCGCAACTCGCCCCTGTGCACCGGAGGGCTCTTTTTTCCTACACACTAGTACGTCACTGCACGTTGGCAGAAGGGTCCTGACTGCGCGAATAGATGTAATCGTCGATCACTCGCTCCAACGAACCTTGCGCACGCAAAATATATTCGATGGCATCTCGCACCGCGCCTTTGCCACCTTCGTGCGGAGTGACATAGTGCGACTCGCGTAGTACTTCTTGACGCGAGTTCTTCACCGCGATGGCCAATCCGCAGAGCCGCATCACCGGCAGATCGATAATATCGTCGCCAACGTAGCAGACCTCGTCCGGCTGGAGGGCCTCTTTGCTCAGGATTTCGTGAAAAGCTGCTGATTTGTCCTGCTGGCCTTGGTAGACGTGCTCGATTCTCAGGTCGCGGGCGCGAAGCGCAACCGTCTCGGAAATCCGCTTGGTGATGATGGCGGCCTTCAGGCCGCCGAGGCGGGCGAGCGAAAATCCAGTGCCGTCATGAGCATTAAACCCTTTAGCTTCAATCATCGTCGAGCTTGAGATGCCGAACCCGATCTTGTCAGCCATCTGGTCACGATGGTTCTGCGTGGCGGAGCCAGAGGTGCCTCCCGGCGTCGGGAAGAGAAAAATTGTGCCGTCGGTCATGACCCCGTCGACGTCAAAAATGATTAGTTTGATCTTTCGGGCGCGTTCGTCAGACATGGAGCCATCTTAGCAGCCGAGTTTGACTGGGCAATTCGGTCCCAGGCTCCTTAGTGATGCGGCTCACGTTATAACGTTCGTTATAATGCCATAATTTGCTCGTTTTTTGGCGAACAATTGGCGAAAGTACAGAAAAAGCTCTAGAATGTCGAGCATGCCTTTGAGTGAAGTTCCGGTCTCGTTGGCTTGGGCGCATCCGCTGGTGGCGGAGTGGTTCCTGGCGAGGTTCGGCTCGCCGACAGAACCGCAGGAGCAAGGCTGGCCAGAGATCCTGGCGGGGCGGACGACGCTTGATCTCGGCTCCGACGGGCTCAGGCAAAACGCTGGCGGCATTCCTGATTTGCATCGACCGGTTGGTCCGGAAAGCGCTGGATGGCATGCTGTCGGACCGAACCGAGGTGTTGTATGTCTCTCCGCTGAAGGCGCTCGGCAACGACATTCAGAAGAACCTCGAAGGACCGTTAAGCGAAATCCTCGCTCTGGCTGCGGAGCGTGGAATGTTGATGCCGGAGATCCGCACCGCAGTTCGCACCGGCGACACCCTGGCGAAGGAACGGCGGCTGATGCTGAAACGTCCGCCGCACATTCTGGTGACTACGCCGGAGTCCCTCTACATCCTGCTTACGGCAGAGAAGAGCCGCGCGATCCTGCGCGACGTGCGAACCGTGATCGTAGATGAGATTCACGCTGTAGCTGACGACAAACGGGGCGCGCATCTTGCCCTGTCGTTGGAGCGCCTCGACCTGCTGGCCAGCGAGCCTACGCGTATCGGGCTGTCGGCAACGCAGAAACCGATTGAACTGGTGGCGCATTTTCTGACCGGGGCGGGCAGACCAGCACCCGCCGTAGTTAATATCGGGCACCGCCGCCAACTTGACCTCGCGGTGGAAGTTCCCGCTTCCGAGCTTGGCCCGATAGCAAGCAATGAAATGTGGGGAGAGATTTACGACCGGCTGGCGGCGCTGGCGCTGGAACATCGCTCAACGCTGGTCTTCGTAAATACTCGCCGCCTTGCAGAACGCTTGGCGCTACATCTGAGTGAGCGCCTGGGCGAAGAACTGGTGGCGGCTCACCATGGCAGCCTGGCACGCAAGCTGCGGCTCACGGCGGAAAGAAAGCTCAAGAACGGTGAAATACGGGTCCTGGTGGCGACAGCGTCGCTGGAACTCGGCATCGACATTGGAAATGTCGATCTGGTGTGCCAGATCAATTCACCACGCGCCATCGCGGTGGCTTTGCAGCGCATCGGTCGCGCCGGTCACTGGCGGGGCGCAATCCCGAAAGGGCGCCTGTTCGCAACCACACGCGATGACATGGTGGAGTGTGCGGCCGCGGTGCTGGCGATTCGAAGCGGCGACCTGGACCGCCTGCAGGTTCCCGACAAGCCACTCGATATCCTGGCGCAACAAATTGTCGCCATGTGCAGCTGCGAGGACTGGGACGAGACTGCTCTGTTTGATTGCGTGCGCCGTGCCTATCCGTACCGCGAACTGGCGGCAGAGGAATTTGAGCGCATCCTGGAAATGTTATCGCAAGGCATTGCTGCGCAGCGCGGGCGTTACGGGGCATATCTCCATCGCGACATGGTCAACCGCCGGCTGCGAGCCAGACGGGGAGCGCGGCTGGCGGCGATCACCAGCGGTGGCGCGATCCCGGAGACTGCGTTGTATACGGTCGTGGTGCAGCCCGAAGAGATCAACGTAGGCACGGTGGACGAGGACTTCGCGGTCGAAAGCAATGCCGGCGACATCATGCTGCTGGGGAACACCTCGTGGCGCATCATGCGGGTCGAAGCGAAATCGGGCCGGCGTGCTGGTGAACGATGCGCATGGCGCTCCGCCGACGATTCCCTTCTGGCGGGGGGAAGCACCGGCACGCACAGCCGAGTTATCGCAGTATGTGGCGCGCGTGCGCGAACAAACGAGCGCAATGTTGCCCAACACTGCACCCTTGCCAGCGCCGCCGGTCGAGCAGGACTCCGCCGATGCAAAGCCGAGGGCGAGGCTGCGAGGGTTGGAATCGAGCCCGGAAGTGCAGAATGCGGTGACCTGGCTTAAAGCCGAGTGCGGTCTGGACAACGCGGGCGCCGAGCAACTGGTGGAGTACATCGTCGAGGGGCGCGCAGTGCTGGGCGAGGTGCCTACCCAGACGACGATCATTGCCGAACGCTTTTTCGATGAAGGCGGCGGCATGCAATTAATCATTCATGCGCCGTTCGGCGGGCGCATCAACAAGGGCTGGGGATTGGCGCTGCGGAAACGCTTCTGCCGTTCGTTCAACTTTGAGTTGCAGGCAGCCGCCACCGACAATGGCTTGAACATCGCGCTCGCCGAGCAGCACAGCTTCCCCCTGAGTGACGTATTCCACTATCTGCAAACGGAGACCGTACAGGGAATCCTGGAGCAAGCGGCCTGCGCCTCGCCGATATTTGCTACCCGTTGGCGCTGGGACGCCAACCGCGCGCTGGCGTTGTTGCGATTTCAGGGCGGGAAAAAGGTGCCGCCGTACATCCAACGCATCCGCAGCGATGACTTGATGGCGTCGGTGTTTCCGGATGTGGCAGCGTGCCAGGAGAATATTGAAGGCGATATCAAGATTCCCGACCATCCTCTGATTCAAGAGGTGATGAAGGATGTGCTGACCGAGGCGATGGACATCGACGGACTGCGGGAGGTACTGACGGGGATTCGCGATGGATCGATCCGTTGCCTCGCGGTGGATACTCCGGTTCCGTCGCAGTTTTCGCACGAGATTCTGAACGCGAATCCGTACGCCTACCTGGACGATGCACCGCTGGAGGAGCGACGTTCGCGGGCCGTGCAAATGCGGCGAGTGTTGCCGGATGCAGTCCTGAATGAAGTTGGCCGGCTGGACCAGACGGCCATTGCGCGGGTGCGTGAGGAAGCCCGGCCCGATGTACGCGACGCTGATGAGCTGCACGATGCTCTGCAAACGCTGGTAGCCATGCCGGAAGAACTCGCCGATCCGGAGTGGAAGGCGGTGGTTGAACGTTGGGTGCCGTTCCTGGCGGAGCTGCTGGAGAGCTGGCGCGTGGTGCGGGCGACTGCCGGCGAGCGGCGTTACGTTGTGGCATCCGAGCGTGCCAGAGACTTCGCGCTGATATATCCGGAACCGAAATTTGAAGTTACACCTCCGGCTCTGCCGTCGGGCGCGGAGTCGCGGGACGATGCCCTGCTGTTGATGATCAAGGGATGGATGATGCATTCTGGCCCGACCACTGCCACGGCGCTGGGCTATCTACTCGGTGTCTCTTCGACAGACATCACCAACGCCCTGTTGCGCATGGAGGCCAGCGGTTCGATACTGCGGGGGAATTTCACCGGCCAGGCCGCAGGTTCAGAACCAAGCACAGCGGAATGGTGCGATCGGCGGTTGCTGGCCCGTATCCATCACCTGACGGTGGCCACGCTCCGCAAGCAGGTAGAGCCGGTCACGGCAGCGCAGTTCATGCGGTGGCTGCTGGCCTGGCAGCATGTGGCTCCGAACGCACAATTAGCCGGGGAACGTGGGCTGCTGGAGGTTATCCGGCAATTGCAGGGATTCGAGATACCGGCGAACGCCTGGGAGAAGCAGGTACTGCGGCCGCGGATGAATGCCTACGATCCCGCGGTCCTGGACCAGTTGTGCCTCACGGGTGCAGTGGGGTGGGGGAGGCTATCGCCGCATCCGGCGACGCTCGAGGACTCAGGCAGTGGGCGCAGACGTGTAGTTCCGACCAGCGTCGCTCCGATCACATTTTTCGTGCGCGAAGATTCGGACTGGATGCAGCCGCGCAATCCCGAGGACACGGAGAACGAAGAACGGGTTCTGAGCGAAAGCGCGAGGACGGTAATCGACTATCTGCGCCGGCGCGGGGCTTCGTTCTTTGCCGACATCGTTCGGGGTACGGGCAAGCTGAAAGCAGAAATTGAAACCGCGCTTTGGGAACTGGTTGCAGCGGGATTGGTAACCGCCGATGGCTTCGAGAACCTGCGCTCGTTGATTGGCCCCAGCCGGCGTGCGACGCCGGGCACACCCAAGGTCGCCAAACCGCGGCACTCGACCGGACGCTGGTCCCTGCTATATGCGGCGGAGGTGGCGGACCGCAACAAGGCGGTCGAAGCCACCTGCCGCGTGCTGCTGCGGCGCTATGGAGTCGTCTTCCGCGAGGTGCTGGCGCGTGAATCGAACCTGCCGAAATGGCGCGAGTTGCTGGTGGTGTTGCGCCGACTAGAAGACAGAGGCGAGGTGCGCGGAGGCCGCTTTGTGAGCGGATTTCTGGGTGAACAATTTGCTTTGCCGGAAGCGGTTGAGTCGCTGCGGGCGATGCGAAACCTTCCGGCAACGGGCGAGACCCTGGTGGTGTCCGCTGCCGATCCGCTGAATCTCGTGGGCTTTATTGTTCCGGGCGAGCGGGTGCCGGCAATTTCCGGAAGGTATGTAAAGTTCCGCGACGGTGTGGCGGTCGATCCGGAAGAGCGCAATGCATTGCTACGTGAGGCCGGGGCCCAGTGACGGAACACGAACTGATCGAAGGGATCGACTATTACGTGGAGAATGGTCTGATGGTGATGACGGCCCAGTACCTGCGCGATCGCGGCTATTGTTGCACCTCGGGATGCAGGCACTGTCCTTACGGATTTGAACGAGTGGACGGCAAGGCGGAGCGTGGCGATTAATGAACGGAAAAGGCCCATCGCAAGGGCTCCGCGCGGGCGCCCGCGCGCGAAAACCCGTGTCGTCCCCGGGGGACTCGACTCCTTTCTCACTCCACCCAGCACTCCGCCTTCGGCTGCGTGCTGGGCTATCTTGTCTCCGCCCCCGAGGGGCTGTTTTTGGGGCGGTTTGTTCCACCCTCGCAACACGAACCAGTACTCATGCACACAATGAGACCCGCGCGGAGGGTCAAAAATAAGCAACTTATCGGCACGACTGAAAGTCGTGCCCTGATACGAGGCCGTCGGAATCGAGTTGTTCAGCAGCCTGTAAAGTCGTGCCCTGATACAAAGCCTTCCGGAAATGAGTTTTTCCGTAGCCTGAGAAGCCGAGTTCTTCAAATCAGAAGCGGACTGCAGTATCTGCGAAATTGCACTACCCCATCGTGCTGAATTTCTGCGGCGTGATTTTGATCAGGACGCGCTGTTCGCCGGGCTGGGCAAACGGGTATTTGTCCTTGCCGAGATACTTCTTCGCCATCTTGTCGATATGCTTCTCGGCGCCCTCCTGCGTGATCTCGTCCACCTTGCCACGCACTTCGAGGTAGCGGTACGGATTCTCGGGATCGATGAGGGTAACGGCGACACGTGGGTCGTGGCGAACATTCTTGTCCTTCTGGCGGCCAAGTGCTGTGTTCACGATCACCTTGCCATTGTCGTAATCCACCCAAACCGGCGTCGTCTGGGGACTGCCATCGGACATGAGGGTGGTGAAACTGCCAAATGCGGGTTTCTGAAAAAGGTCTTTGTGGCTATCAGGAATTGGAGCAGACATTTCGAGTCTCCTTGCGATTATCTAAGCGAGGGCGTTGCCGTGTTGGATTCCAAAACCATTGTAAGAGGTGTGGTGGGGTTTGCAAGTTGGGCAACAAGCGGAGCGGACCAGGGAATGGTGTAAGCGTGTGGATCGGGGGGTGTCACCCGCCGAGGCGGGTTCTCCTGTTTTAAGGGCCTGGTCACCGCGCGCTTACGCACACGGCTAACACAAATGACGCCTTTCGCGGTTCGACTAGACCATTTTAGTTTTGGCGTGGTGGCGATGGGGTCTTCATGTCGCCGGCTAAAAACAGGCTGCAGAGGAAAATCGTCCAGAGGATCCGGCGCGGACTAAAGTGTCTGCGTGAGAACATCTGTCGTCCCTCCGGGACTCGGGATGATTTCCCACTCTCCCCAGCGCTGAAGCGCTGGGCTAAGACATTTCGCCCCTCCGGGGCTGATTCGTGGGCGAATGTTGCATTGGTGTCCCACTGCAATTTTGAAAATCGGGTTCTCACGCACACACTAAGGTCCGTGCGGGAGATCAAAAATAAACGACTACGCGGCACGACTGAAGTCGTGCCCTGATACGAGGCTTTACGGGAGCGAGTTTTTCTGCAACCTGCAAAAGCGGCTAAAATCATTGAAAAGTTCGCGAGTGCCGCCCGCCGAGGCGGGCTCTCCTGTTTTTAAGCCTGGTCACCGCGCGCTTACGCGCACGGCTGACACAAATGACGCCCGTTGGGCTCGAATCGTGCCCTTCCGGTCTAGAGGGTTCGAACAGTCAGCACAAATGCCCTGCGCAAGGAACGTGTATACCGCGGTTGTTACACGGCTGCAATACTCCGCGATCTGCGGCGAGACTCAGGCTGTGGCCGATGAATTGGGATTTTGCTGAATCTCTCGCAGCGCAGGATAGATGCGACGATAGAGTTGGTACTGGCGGTCCATGAGAGCGCTGGTGCGAGGATCGGGCTGAATCTGCTGCGAGACTCGGACTGCCTGCGAGCAGGCTTCATCCACGGTTGACCACACCTTGGCGCCCACACCCGCGAGCAAGGCGGCCCCGTAGGCTGCGCCTTCTTCCGCCTCCAACACTTCCACGGCATGAGCGTAGACGTCAGCCTGAATCTGACGCCACAGTGGGGAGCGCGCGCCGCCGCCGCCGAGGCGAATGTCTGTGACCGGCACCTTCATCTCGGCAAAAATGGAAAACGAATCGCGCAAGCTGAAGGCAACGCCTTCCAGGATGGCGCGGATGATGTGGCCGCGGCCATGATTGGCGGCCAGGCCGATGAGAGCCGCTCTCGCCTGGGGATCGAGGTGCGGAGTACGTTCACCCATCAGGTAAGGCGCCCAGAGCACGCCATCGCATCCGGGAGGGACGGCTGCGGCTTCGTCCGACAGTCGCGCATAGGGATCGCGGGAGTCATCACTGAGGGTGCCGAAGTTGTCGCGGAACCAACGCAGCGAAAGTCCAGCGGCCTGGGTAACACCCATGACGTGCCATCTTCCGGGAATGGCGTGACAGAAGGTGTGGAGGCGTCCTTTAGGATCGAGCGCGGGCCGGTCGGTGGCGGCGAACACCACTCCCGAGGTGCCGATGGTGGCATGCACCGCCCCCGGACTCACGATTCCGAGTCCAACTGCGCCAGCGGCCTGATCGCCGGCTCCGGCAACCACCGGGGTTCCCAGCAACAGGCCGGTTGCGGCCGCTCCGGACGCGGAGATGCGAGCGCAAACGTCGGGTGACTCGAAGAGTGGCGGCAGGCACGAGGGATCGATCTGCGTGGCTCGGGCCATCGCGATCGACCAGCGCCGATGGGCCACGTCGAGTAACAGAGTGCCGGAGGCATCGGCCATGTCCATGCCGAACTCGCCGGTGAGACGGTAGCGAACATAGTCCTTGGGTAACAGCAGCGTGCGAAATCGCTCGAAGAGCTTGGGCTCGTGGTTGCGAACCCACAGCAACTTGGTGAGGGTGAAGTTGGTCAGCGCGGGATTGCAGGTCCAGGCGATGATCTGTTGCTCACCGAGTTGAGATGTCAGGGCGCGCGCTTCTTCGGCGGTTCGCTGATCGCACCAGATCAATGCCGGACGCAGAACTTCGCCGGCGGAGTCAAGCAGCACGGCGCCGTGCATTTGCCCGGAGAAACCAACTGCCGCAATCTCGGATGAACCTGTGCCCGAGGCGGCCATGACCTGCTGGATGGCTTCGCAGGTGGCGCGCCACCAGTCGTGGGGATCCTGTTCGGCCCATCCGGTTTCGGGAGATGCGAAGGGCTGGTGCTCGGCAGTGCGGGAAGCAATGACAGTTCCCTGTCCATCGATGAGCACGGCCCTTGTCCCACCGGTGCCAACGTCGATTCCTAGAAGTTTTGAAGGCATAAAGCTGGATTATTACGCGGAGCGAGACGAAAGAAAAGCTAAATCGTGTACGTTAACGGTGATATAAAGGAGGCGAGGAGCCGAAATAGAAGCTATGTTTTCATTATAGCTGGTTCAAGTGCGATCGACTTGAAACCGGCTGCGTTCGATGGGAATCCGCAAGCCAGGTCGCATCCCGATGAAAGGTAAACGTAGTGGCATACCGCTGATCGCCGAATTGGCCGGTGTTTCCATCGGCACAGTGGACCGCGCGCTGCACGGGCGGCCGGGGATCAACGACGAGACGCGGGAGCGTGTACTCGGTGTCGCGAAAAAAATCGGCTACCGGCCCAACCTCGCAGCACGCTCACTTTCGACCGGGAAGTCAGTTCGGATTGGAGTCTGCGTTCCGCAGGAGATCCGCTATTTTTACAACGAGCTGTGGGAAGGCATCAACGAAGAGGTCCGAAGATACGGGGATCGGGGAGTTGAATTTCTGCTCTTCCCCACGCCCGAACTGGGGAAAGGTGAGCGGCCGGCGTTTCGCAAGATAATCGAGTCCGGGGTGCAAGGTGTGGTGGTGACTCCGGGAAACCCGGAGACGATGACGCCGCTGATCGATGAGGCCGAGGCCAGCGACGTTCGGGTGGTCTGCGTGTCAACCGATGCCCCCGCAAGCCAGCGGTCGTGCATCGTGTGCGTAGAGCCCAGGCTGAACGGATTGATTGCCGGGGAACTGATGTCGAAGTTCGTTCCGCCGCGATCGCAGGTGGCCATCATTACGGGCATGCTGAAGACCTTCGATCACAAGGAAAAGGTGGACGGATTCACCAAGGGCTTCAGCGAGAACTGTCGCGGCGGGCAGGTGGCGGCAACGATCGAGGCCCATGAAGATCCGGAAGAGAGCTTCCGCAAAACCAAGAAGTTGCTGAAGCGTTTGCCGGACCTTGCCGGCATTTATGTCAACACCGTCAACTGCCTGCCGGTTTGCCGTGCCCTGACTGCGGCGAAACGCACCAGCACAGTGCGGCTGATTGCGACGGACTTGTTCCGGGAGATGGTTCCGTACTTTCGGTCAGGAGCCATTGACGCTTCGATGCACCAAAGGCCGTATCGCCAAGGCCAACTGGCGATTCGCAGCCTGGCCGAGCACCTGCTACACGACGCCGACCTGCCGCGAACTCAATACCTGAATCCGGGAATCATTCTGCGATCGAACCTGCATCTGTTTCGGGAGACTGGAGGACGCGGGGGATAAGACCCGGCGCGATTCAACGCCGAAACGCCGCAGGAAGTTTGCTGGGATCGTAATTGAACTCCACCAGTCCGTCGCGATAGTCGATTTTCATCTCCACTTGGCGGAAGATGGTAAAGCCCAGAAAGCCGGAAACTTCGATTCCGAGGCTCTTGCTGAGGCCTGACAGGTCGATAGTGACCAAGTCTTGATTGGGCTGACGGATATTGGCAAACTGCAACATTGCCTTATCTGCGCTGTAGGTTTTGTTGACCTCGCCGCTGAGGCCCTTCACTCTCACCCTGTCCTCGGAACTCACCTTCGTTACACTACGCGCCGCACGGACCGACATCATGTTGGTAAACGCGCCGGTGTCGAGAATGAACAGCATGGTCGTGGAATCGTTTACATGGGTGGGAATCAGCAGGCTGTGTCCGACGCGAAACACCCTGGCCCACTTCGCCATTTCGGGAGCGACATAGCGGTCCATCGGTAGTCGGGGCGGAGGTGGTGTTGCCGCGCCCTTTTCCGCGCCTGACTTCGCCGCCGCGGTTGAACCATCAGCGGTTTCCGGCGGCTCCTCCGGGTCGTAATCGGAGTCTGACTCGCTGGCGAGAGACGCTGGACCAGTTGAGTCTTCCGGACGTCTGGGCAGTGGATCAAGGCGGAGCTTGTCGGCTGGTATGTCGATGTCCACAACATAGGAGCTAAAGACGTCTCCGCCAATCAAACCGTCCTCATCGAGACCCATCGACTTCTCGGATACCGTAACAACGCAGTCACGGAACTCGAGTTCGCCGATGCGGATTTGATCTGCGACCGCGAGATAGGCGCCTTGGTGTCCCCTGTCGCCGATGCCAGTGAATTGTACGGTTGAAACACGCTTGAGGCCGGCCTTTTCCGCCGCCTTGCGGTTGATCAGAATGCCGCTGGCACCTGTGTCCAACAGCAGGCGCTGGTTGCGGTCGTTAATTTTTACCAAAAGCCCATAACCGGAGATGTGCTGTGGGTCGCGAAGGATGAGCTGCATCTGGGTTTCCGTCTTGGCAACGTTATTCACCAACTTGCAGGCATGCACGGGTTGGTCGACCGTAGCTCTGAGGTATTCCAGCCAATAATGTAACGAGGCTTCTTCCTCCGCGTTATCCGGGTGGGGAGCAGCCAGGTAGGCTTCCAGCGCTTTCACGCGTTCGCGCCGTGGAAGCCGGCTTAACCAGGCGCGCTGCACTTCTGGTTCCTGGGGGGCGATTTCATGCGCCCGCTGAACCTGGTCGTAGGCGCGACGGTAGAGCAAAGCGGTTTGATAAACACGCGCCAGCCCCAGATAAGATTGAACCAGGGTGGGATCGAGTTTTCTCGCTTTGAGAAAAGAGCCCTCGGCCTCCGGAATTTCGCCGCGCCGATATTGAACGGCGCCCATTGCGGCCAGAAGCAATGCCGAGTCAGGCTGCGCGGCGAGTGAACTGCTGGCGAGTTCGAAAGCAGCGTCTACCTGGTCGTCGCGCACATAGGCGCGGACCAAACCGGCCTGGGCGGGCACAAGTTTTGGGTTGGCCTTCAGCACCTGCTGGTATTTCGCTATGGCGTCACCAAGTCTGCCCGCCTGAAACAGCTGGTCTGCAGCGGCCAGGTCATCTGTCTGCGATGCCTTGGCATCCTGCTGGGCGAAGCCGACAGAAGTGGAATACAGGAGGACAGCGGTCAGTAAGGCCAAGTATGACTGTTGCTTCATAGTGGGGCCCACGTAAGGCGGCAGGGTAGCACGAATCCACCGAGACTCGAAGTCAAAAAAGCTTGTCGGCAGGATGAGGCCTAGCGTGCGATTCCGGCGAACGTCCTTAGATCGCCACTTCATCGACCCAACGGAATCAAAAGTTCACTCTGACCCCGAGCTGCGCCGCAAACGGGATGCCCACCGTGGTACCGGGTCCGAAAAAGTCTCCCAGCCCTCCCGCTGGAGTGAGCAATTGGTTGGGGTTGGTGATAGGCACGCTGCACGCCGGAGTTGGGCACAGATGCGTCGCGTTGAACAGGTCGTTTACCGGTGTCGGCAGTGCCGAGATGTCGGTGACATAGTTAGCGCCGGGGTTGTTACGGTTGAACAGGTTGAAAAACTCGATAAAGGGCACGATCTGCCAGCGCTCGGTTACGGCGATCGGCCGCGCAACGCGGAGATCAACCTGAACATAAGGCGTTCCACGGAATTGGTCCATAGTTGTCTGGACGCCATTCACCACTGCGCGATCGTTGGTCGGGTCGCCAAGCCCATTAACGTCGACCGGGGTGGTCAGCGTGATGGGACGCGCAGCCTCAGCCTGAATCAGCGTCGACACCTGAAAGCCTCCGGGAACATAAACGATTCCCGCAAGGGTGAAGCGGCTGATGGCGTCTTCCCCCGATGGACCATAGTCGCCGGGGCCAAATGGATTCAGGGGATTACAGACGCCATTTACGTAGTCCCAGAGTTCTCCCAGTACACAGCCCCAGGTCTTCGCGCTGGACAGCACATAGGTTCCGGTCAAGTTGAACCTGCGGCTGACGTTTCCCTGCACCCGCAGCATCATGGCGTTGTAGCTCGAGGTGTTGTCCGCCTTGAAGAGAGACAGGTTGGGTACATTGGCCATCTGGCTCTCGGGGTCCTGGGGGAACAGTGGCGAGAACAAAGTAGTGCCGGCGGTGTACTCATACCGCCGATAGCCATGCACACCTTGTTCGTGCACGTAGTCGGCGCTCATCGTCCAGTTCTTGTGCCAGGCGTACTGCACACCGCCGCTGACGTGCAGAGCATAGGGTGTGTGATAGTGCGGATCGATCACTACTCCGGCACCGCCGTCGGCCGCGCCCGGGAGGCAGCCGGGATCGCCGGGCTGCAGGCACGGTTGAAATGCGGAGGGCGTATTCACCGCCTGGAACGCTGTCGCCCATCCGTTCTGTGCCAGATCGCCGTAGTACAGGCCTATGCCGGCCCTGAATACCAGGTCCTCAACGCTGTCGGGAGAATAGGAAATGCCCAGGCGTGGTGCGAAGGCCTTGCGGTAATCCTGGGGCACGCCCGTAGGAAGGGGCAGTTGCAGTCCGCGAATGGTCTGCAACCCGGGATTCAACAGTTGACTTACGCCTGAAGCCTGGAACAGCCCAAACGTAGTGTCCCATCGCAGGCCGTAGTTAATGGTGAGTTGCGGAGTTACGCGCCAGGAATCCATGGCGTAGAGTCCGAGCCGCTGAACATTTTGAGAGAAGGCGCCATAGCCCGCCGGCGTTGACGTGGTCTGGCAGTCGGTGCCGTCATAGGGCGGCAGGCAATTCAGTTCCGCCGTGAGCTGTTGAGGGTTCGTCAGATAAAAAGTCGGGTTCTCGGTAAGCACGTAGGTGGTTTCCGCTTGACCGGGAAACGCTCCACTCAGAGCCGGCTCGTGGATGAAGTCCACACCGAATCTTGGGGCGTGCTTTCCGACGGAGCCGCTCACGTCGTAGCGAAACTGATATTTTTCCTGGTTGCGGACTACGGGGAACGCCGTGATGGCAGTGACGAACTGGTTGTCGCCGTAAGTCTCGAAACCTGAGATGGTCTTGGAGGTCGAACTGAACGGAAAGGCCAGCGCAAACCCCAGATATCCGTTGCGCGCGGCAGTACCGTGCAGATAACTGGTGCCGAAGGTGAAAGTGCCCACCCAAGTCGGACTGAAGGTGAATGTGTTGCTGACCACGCCATTCTGGTAATTGGAGTGTGTCGTCGCACCGGTGGAAGGCAGCGTGGCCTGCTGTACCAGCGCATTGTTGGTGGTGGAGTTATCGAGAGAATAGCGAATGAACCACTGCGAGCGCTGCGACTGCGCCCAGTCAATGCGTATGGAGCCAAGGTAGGACTGGTAGGGCACGCGAACATACGGAGGTACGGCGATTGAAGTCGTGTTGGGAATTAATCCTTGCTGCGCCAGTTGAGATAACGCGTCAAACTGCGTCAGACTGTCGGGACTGTAATTGATGCTGGCGTGCTCGTTGACCATCTCGAAACCGGAGAAAACCCACAGTTTGTCCTTCACGATGGGGCCGCCGATGGTGGCGACATAGTTCTGCCGGGAGAAGGGCTGCTTGGGTTCGGGCGACGGATTTTCGATCGGGAACCGTGCATTCAGCGCTGCGGCGCGTTCGAAAACCGCAAAGCTGCCGTGCCAATCATTGGTTCCGCTCCTGGTGCTGATTACGACCGACCCCGCGGTGGTGCGCCCGACATCGGCATTTTGCTGCGACGTTTGCACCGCAAATTCCCGGATCACGTCGGGCGAAAAATTCTGCAGGAAGCCACCAATGTAGTCGTCGGTGTTGTCGGCGCCATCGACGGTAAGCTGATTGTTCAGTCCGGAACTTCCACCCGTCGAGACCGCTGTAATACGAGCTTTAGTCGGATCGGAAGGCTCAACCGGTTCCGTGCCCGGCACCATGTAAGCGATATTGGCAAAACTGCGGGCTGCCAGTGGGATGTCCTGGAGGTCTTTCTCGCTGACGACACCTCCGTTTACCGCATCCGTGGTATTCAGTTCCTGGGTGGCAATCGAAGAGGGCTCGGATTGCACGTTCACCGTTTGCTGCACCGCAGCTGGCCGCAGCGTCACCAAAATGTCTCTCACATTGCTCACCTGCACAGCTACATCAGAACTGGCACCAGCGAATCCATTCGCACTCACAACCACCCGGTAATTCCCGGGCTGCAAGTCAGTGATGCGAAACTCTCCCCGGCTATCGGTGGTGACCTGGCGTTCCAGGGATGTGCCGAGTGAGCGGACCACAACCGTTGCGGATGGAATCCTGCCCCGGGTCACATCCTGAACTTCTCCTTGCAATGTCCCCGAAGAGTTCTGGCAAAACGCCGGCGTAAGTGGCAGAAGCAAACCAACGACTGCGATTCGTACCATCGCCAGCAGACGGTTGTTGCCGAATGTAAGTTGCATTTGCGGGCTCTGTCCTTCCTAACGGCTTATCGCTCGCCCGGCACCGCCTAAACCACTACGACACCGTTCGCGAGACGTGCACTGCCGAGAGTAACGATGGCGGCTATCTACTACCATCGCAGTAGGTTGTTTATAAGATCGCTTCTGCCTAGTAGCAGGCATGAACAGCTGAGGGGAGACTGACGCTATAGCGCCTTGTGGGATCGCTTTGGCGGCAGACGAAAATCCATCGCCTCTGTTACTTTAGTGACCACGAATATGGGAGGGCAGCGTGGCGGATTCTCCGGAACTTTCCTCGGAACTTTCCTCGGCACTACAGAACCCGATGACGGAACGACTGACGGTATTGTGTCTTGCGAGTTACTTCAAGGGAGTTGAGTTCCTTCTGGAATGCAAACGCCAGGGATGTCGCACGTTGCTGCTGACGTCTCAGAGCCTGGGCGATGCGGACTGGCCGCGCGAGTCGCTCGACAACATCTTCTACGTTCCCGACGAAAACAAAACCTGGAAGCTCCAGGATGTATTGCTGGGGATCAGTCATCTGGCGAAGACCGAGGTGATCGACCGGATCGTTCCGCTGGACGACTTTGACGTGGAAACGGCAGCCGCGTTGCGAGAGCATCTTCGAGTGCCCGGTATGGGTGACTCCACCGCCCGCTACTTCCGCGACAAGCTGGCGA
Organism: uncultured Acidobacteriaceae bacterium; assembly: GCA_963834815.1. Classification (GTDB taxonomy): domain Bacteria; phylum Acidobacteriota; class Terriglobia; order Terriglobales; family Acidobacteriaceae; genus DASRAA01. The sequence continues at coordinate 622,840 of CAWIDA010000004.1, forward strand.
TGCGAACCAAGGCCAAGGACGCCGGCCTTCCCGTTCCGGCTTTCATTCAGATTCTGAATCACCAGAAACTGAATGAATTTCTTCAGCGGGTCCCTGCGCCCTGGGTGCTCAAACCGCGCTCGCTGGCCGGCTCGATTGGGGTTAAGAAGATCTCCAGTGCCGACGAATTCTGGGCGGCGGTTGATCGACTGGGCGATCAACAGTCGTTTTATCTGCTGGAGCAGTATGTGCCTGGCGATATTTTCCACGTTGACACGATCACTTACGAGAAGGAATTGCTGTTCTCCATCGCCAGCAAGTATGGCAGGCCTCCCATGGATGTTTCGCATGAAGGCGACATCTTTACGACGCGGACCTTGCCGCAGGGCTCGGAAGAGGAAGTTGAACTGCGTGCGCTTAATCAGCGGGTGCTGCAGGCATTCGGAATGGTGCGAGGCGTGTCGCACAGCGAATTCATTAAGGGGCGAGACGGAAGACTGTACTTCCTGGAAACGGCGGCGCGAGTGGGTGGCGCCCACATTGCCGACCTGGTCGAAGCTGCGACTGGCGTAAACCTGTGGGCGGAATGGGCGAAGGTAGAGATTGCGGGTGGCAAAGCTCCCTACCATGTCCCTGCGACCCGCGGCGATTTCGCAGGCTTGTTAATCTCACTGGCGCGTCAGGAGAGGCCGGATACGTCAGCCTACAATGATCCCGAAATCGTGTGGCGCATGACGGACAAGGAGCACCACGTCGGCCTCATCGTGCGTTCGCGGGATGAGGGGCGCATCGAGCAGTTGATCCGCGAGTATGCGCAACGCTTCAGGCAGGACTTCTTTGCCTCGGCGCCACCACGTGATAAACCGACCAGCTAGGGAATTTCAGGCAGCCTCTAGGCGTGATCGTAGAAACGGAAGAATAACGACTGCTTGGAAACCGGTTCGGCCTTCTCCACCAGGCCCGCCATTTGCTTCTGGTTAAAAGGTGTGAACTCGCGAGCCAGTTGAACGTTGTGCTCCAACTGTGCGATCGAATCGCAGCCAATGATGACCGTTGAGATGGGCAACGAAAGCGAGTAATACATCGCCTGCCGCATATCCAGGGTTCCCGGAGTCGGGGCCAGGACCATACCTTCCCACATGTGCTTTTGTTGCTCGATCGGCGGCGGCGTCCAGGAGGACAGGATGCGGCCACGCGCGGGAATCTTCATGCCGATAATGCCCATCTGCTTCTCGACTGCCAAGGGCAACAACTGCTCGGAGAAGCTGAAGTGATGGGGATCAGCTGCGTTTACCGCCATGAGAATAGTGTCGAATGGGTAACGATGGATGGCGTCGATGAGGGGTTCGGGGCGGAAGTGGCCGGTGATGCCGAGGAAACGGACCATCTTCTGGTCGCGGGCCTCGAGCAATGCTTCCATCGCGCCGCCCTTGGCGAAGATCTGCTGAATTTCATTGTCGGTACCGATGTCGTGCAGTTGCCAGAGATCGAGGTGGTCAGTGTTAAGCAGCTTCAGCGAGGTCTCGAGCATGCGCATCGAATCGGCTTTGGTGCGCTCCTTCGTCTTGCTGGCGAGAAAGGCATCGGAGCGGCGCGTCTTCATCACCTTGCCGACGTACTGTTCGCTCCAGCGTTCTGGGCCGCCATAGATCGAGGAGGTGTCAATGTAGTTGACGCCGAGGTCGAGCGCCTTCTCGATAATGGGCACCGCTTGCGCTTCGTTGTTGGGGCGCTCAAGCGCGGCTTGTCCGCCGAGGCTGAATATCCCGACGCGGTAGCCGGTCTTACCCAGATTTCGCGTGGGCATGGCGTTGGGTGTCGCAGGATTCGAGGGCAGCGCGGGCAAGGTACTCGCCGAAGCGGGCAGTGCTGACTGAGCCACAAGACCGGCTGTGATCGCTCCGCTGGCTTTTAGAAATTCACGACGGTTCTTGTTGGAGGGCTTATTGCTATTCTTTGATTCCATGATGACCTCGCAGACACCGACTTCAAGCGGTGGCAACCAATCCTGCTGCTGATGAGGGTTGAGGCACGAACTCTCTTAAAAATTATACGCTGCGGCTGCAGTCGTCCGCGAGGGTGAGGGTACTTCGCACGCTGTCGCGTGCTGGCAGACGGAAATATCGCTGCGCATTGCGGAAGCAGACGTTTTCGAGCATCCCGCCCAACAGTCCGAGTTCCATAGGAATCTCGCCATTCGTGGCGTCGTGCCCCACGATGTTGCAAAGGATCCGCCGGAAGTACTCGTGCCGTGTGAGGGATAGAAACGAACGCGAATCGGTTGTCATGCCGACAAAGTGGGAGAGTAAGCCGTAATTCGAAAGCGCATTGATCTGTGCCGAAATACCTTCTTTTTGATCGAGAAACCACCACGCCGGGCCATATTGAATTTTCCCCGGGGCCGCGCCAGCCTGAAAGCTTCCAGCTACAGCGGCGAAAATAGGGGTGTCGGCAGGATTCGAGTTGTACAGCACTATCTGTGGCAAGGCGTTTTCCATCTCTAATACATCAAGGTATGCGGACAGCGCGGCACCCTGCGGATAGTCGCCGATGGTGTCGAAGCCGGTATCGGAACCCAAGACATGCAGCGCGGAGGTGTTTACGTTACGGCGCGCGCCGAGGTGAAGCTGTTTGGTCCATCCCTTTTCGGCGTCGAGATGGGCAAAATAAAGCATAAGAAATGAGCGATAGCGTTCACGTTCCTCGGGGCTAATCGGTTGTTGAGCCAGCGCCTTCGCAAAGATCTGCGCCGCAGCGGTTTCGTTACAGGGAGCGGCATGGCATCGCTCAAGCCCGTGATCCGAAAGGCGGCAGCCACACCAATGGAAGTAATCGTGCCTTTTGCTGAGGGCTCGGAGGAGGCCCGCCAAGCTGTGAACGTCAACATTCGCCGCAGCCGAGAGCTGCTCCAGCCAGGACAGAAATGCTGCGGGTTGGTCAATGCGCAGGGCCTGGTCGGGACGAAACGTCGGCACCACCTGGAAGGGCAGGTTCGCTTGCGCCAGCGCGCGATGATAGCGCAGGTCGTCGGTGGGGTCATCGGTGGTGCAGACCGCTGCGACGCGAAACTTAGTCAGTATGGAGCGGGCTGACAGACCGCTGGCCAAGGCGACATTGGCGCGCTCCCAAATCGAAGCCGCGGTGGTTTCATCCAAAAGATCGCTGATTCCGAAATAGCGTTGTAGCTCCAGATGGGTCCAGTGATAGAGAGGATTTCGCAAGGTGTAAGGAACAGTCTTCGCCCAGGCAAGGAATTTTTCATAGGGTGGCGCATCCCCAGTGCAGAATTGCTCCGGCACACCATTGGCTCGCATCGCGCGCCATTTGTAGTGATCCCCTTCGAGCCAGATTTCAGCCAGATTGCTGAATTGGCGGTCCTCGGCAATGTCGCGCGGGCTGAGATGGCAGTGGAAGTCGAATACCGGCTGGGGTTCGGCGTGTTCGTGATACAGCCGCGTGGCCGTCGCGGTGTTGAGGAGAAAATCCTCATCCAGAAAAGCGGTCATGGAAACATGCTCTCTACTTTTTGCTTCCGGTGCAACCAGGAAAGAGCATGGCAACCGTCAGGAGTGCGACAATAACGAGCAACGGCGAAAACAGTCGCACCACAAGGCGGAACGCACCTCAGATGGTAATCGGCCAGGGGTTCACGGATCGATCGCTCACTTCTGACGAGATTCGTCAGGTCGTAAGCACCGCTGCCGCGGAACTGAAGATCGACGGCAAACGGGTGCTGACGATCATTCCCGACGGCACTCGCACCATGCCCATGCCGTTGATGTTCGAGATTTTGCAGCAGGAAATCGGCGGGCGCGCGAAGGCCTGTGATTATCTAGTCGCGCTGGGCACCCATCCTCTCATGCGCGATGGGCAACTCTCGACGCTTGTAGGCCAGCCAGTGATTAACGGAATGTGCGGCGGTTCGCGAGTTCTGAATCACCGTTGGGACCTGCCGGAAACGTTTTCGGAGCTGGGAAAAGTTCCGCAGGACGAGGTAGCTCACATCTCCGGCGGCTTACTGGACGAGGCCATTCCGGTTCGCATCAACCGCCTCGTCTTCGACTACGACCAGGTGCTGATTTGCGGCCCGGTGTTTCCGCACGAGGTAGTTGGCTTTTCGGGTGGAAATAAGTATCTGTTCCCCGGAATCGGCGGCCCGGAGATCATCGGATTGACCCACTGGCTGGGCGCCCTGCTGAGCAGCTATGAAGTGATCGGTACATTCTCAACCCCGGTGCGAGAAATTATCGACATGGCAGCAGAGTTGGTGAAAGTCCCAGTCGCCTGCCTGTCGTTGGTAGTGACGGAAGAAAATGTGTGGGGAATGTACTTCGGCGAGCCCAAGGAGGCGTGGCGTGCTGCAGCGGAGCTTTCGGCGAAGAAGCACATCGTCTGGGTGGAAAAGCCGTTTCAGCGGGTGCTCTCCGTGATGCCCAGCCTCTACGACGATCTGTGGACGGCTGCCAAGGGCATGTACAAGGTTGAACCGGCTGTCGCCGATGGGGGCGAGGTGGTCATTTACGCTCCGCACATTTCGGAGGTCAGCTACACTCATGGCCCCGACATCGACAAGATTGGCTACCACTGTCGCGATTATTTTGTGAAGCAGTGGGAGAAGTTTCGATTGTCGCCGCGCAGCGTACTGGCGCACTCGACACATCTCAAGGGGAAAGGTTCTTACGATGCCGGCACGGATACCGAGACGCCGCGCATCAACGTTACCCTGGCAACCGGGATTTCCGAAGAACGCTGTCGAAAGCTCAACTTGAATTACCTGGACCCCGCCGGCATTGACCAGGCAAGCTGGAAGGACCGCGAAGCGGAAGGAGTCAAGCTGATCCCACGCGCGGGCGAAGTTCTATATCGGCTGCGAGGGTCGAGCGGTTCCTAGATGCCCGAGACCAGCACTTCTACCTCCTATCATCGCTGGTCTATCTGCGCGCTGCTGTTCTTCGCCGCGTCCATCAACTACATGGATCGCCAGGTTATCGGGCTGCTGAAGCCGGTCCTGCAATCGCAACTGGGATGGTCGGAAATTGGCTATAGCAACATCGTGCTCGCCTTTCAACTGGCTTACGCGATCGGCCTGCTGGTGATGGGCCGAGTGGTGGATTGGCTGGGCACCCGCAAGGGCTTCTCCCTCGCGGTGCTGGTGTGGAGTGCCGCAGCCATGGCACACGCCGCAGCGCGCTCGGTGCTGCAATTCGCAATGGTTCGTTTCGCTCTGGGATTGGGAGAGTCGGGGAACTTCCCTGCCTCGATCAAGACCATTGCCGAGTGGTTCCCCAAAAAAGAGCGCGCCCTGGCGACAGGTATTTTCAATTCCGGAACCAACATTGGAGCGATCGTCACACCACTGGTGATTCCGTGGATCACGTACCGCTTCGGCTGGCAGATGGCGTTCATCGGCACCGGCGGGCTGGGACTGATTTGGGTAATCGTGTGGTGGACGCTTTATCGCCCTCCCGAGGAAGCCCGCCGCCTATCGTCGAGTGAACTTGCGTATATCCGAAGCGATCCGCAAGAACCGGAACCGGCAAAGGTTCCTATGCGAGAAATTGTGGGGCACCGGCAAGCCTGGGCGATTGCCGCCGGGAGGTTCTTCACCGATCCCATCTGGTACATCTACTTGTTCTGGGCGCCGGACTTTCTAAGCCGGCGTTTTGGCCTCGATTTGCGGGCCATGGCTGTACCGCTTTTTTTGATCTACACCGGAGCGACGGTGGGCAGCATCACCGGCGGCTGGATTTCGTCATGGTTGCTGCGCCAGGGATGGACGCTGAATAAGAGCCGCAAGACTGCATTGCTGGTTAGCGCACTGGCCGTGGTTCCAGTGATATTCGCCGCGTGGACGACAAACCTGTGGGTCGCCGTGGCTCTAGTTGCCGTGGCTGCGGGCGCGCACCAGGGCTGGTCAGCCAACATGTACACGCTGGCGTCCGACATGTTTCCGCGAACTGCGGTGGGCAGTGTGGTGGGATTTGCCAGCATGGCCGGTTCGGTGGGCGCCATCTTCGCGGCAAAAGCGGTGGGATATATTCTGCAGTGGACCGGGTCCTACGTGTCGATTTTCATGATCGCGGGAACCGCGTACCTTGTGGCTTTCGCACTGGTGCAGACGCTGGCTCCAACGATCAGGCCGGTTGCCGTCGATACACACTAGGGCGGTCTCATGGATAGCGTAGACCGAAAGCCCTCAGGGGCTAAAGCCCAAATGCTTTAATTCCCTCAACGGCACGGCTGAAGCCGTGCCCCTTCAAGGCTGGCAGCGGACTACATTATCTGAGAAACCGGTCTAAGAGTTCACGCCGCTCGCCAGAAATCCGCCATCGACGACCAGGACTTCGCCGTTGACATAGCTGGCGGCCTCCGAAGCCAGGAAGACAGCGGCACCGCACAGTTCGTTTACATCGCCGAATCGTTTCATCGGAATACGCGTCAGGAATTCACTGCCGCGCTCCGTACCCTCTAACAGGCGCCGGTTCAGATCGGTGGGAAATACACCGGGCGCAATGGCATTGACGCACACGCCGTGCAGTCCCCATTCAAGCGCCAGTGACTTAGTGAGCGAGGCAACCGCAGCTTTGCTGGCTGCATAGGCGGCGACCTCGTAGAGGCCGACAAAACTCGCGATAGAGGCAACATGAACGATACGGCCGTAACCACGCTCTAACATGTGCCGGCCGAAAACCTGCGCCGCACGCAGGGTTCCGGTGAGGTTAGTTTCGAGGATCGCGTTCCAATCTTCTTCGGTGAAGTCGAGGGTCGGCGCGCGCTTGGTTCTTCCAGCGCAATTGATGAGGATGTCGACTTTACCAAAGGCCGCAACGGCCTCGGCGAGGACTTGCTCAAGGCTGGCGCGGTCATGGACGTCGGAGGCACAGCGCAGTGAGCGCCGGCCCAGTACCTCAATCTCAGAGGCAGTCTGCGCCACCAGGTCGCTTCTTCGTGAGGTGGGGACAACGTCGGCTCCGGCTTCCGCCAGGCCCACCGCTAGGGCACGTCCAATGCCAGTGGTACCACCGATTACGATCGCGACTCTCCCTGACAAATCAAGACCCTTGTATGCCATTCGCGGGTTCCTCGATATGAACTTCCCGGGAGAGAATCATAACCAATCCGATGGCTAGAGTGGGTTTCAAAAATCGACTGGCGACGAACCGCTTGTTCCCTCAGGGGCTGAAGAGACCGTGGGAGTACTGGTGTCGTCCCCGGGGGACTCGGATTCATTTCCCACTTTACCCAGCACTCCGCCTTCGGCTACGTGCTGGGCTTTCATGTGACCGCCCCCGAGGGGCTGTTTCTTCGGCGGTTTGTTCCACCATTACAGCTCAAAATGAGTTCTCACACAGACTCTAAAAGCCCAGGCTTTCAGTGAGCCGGAACGGCACGGCGATGGAGGTTGCGGAAAAAGTCACTTGCGCCACTGGAAAGGACCGCAGGGGTAACGCCCATGTCCTATTCTCCACATGTTGCGGCACGACTGAAGCCGTGCCCTGATACGGATCGGTAGCTGAATAGAATTCTTCCGCAGGCTGTAAAGCCGTGCCTTTCCAAGGCATCGCGAACGATGAAAACGCAGGTCCCCTCGGGATGACAGAAATATAGAACTTGGACGCTGGCCTAAAGGCCAGTTCTACCCATCAGCGAGTTTTCCCGCAAGCTGTAAAGTCATGCGCTGATACGGATCGGTAGCCGAATAGAATTTTTCCGCAGGCTGTAAAGCCGTGCCCTTTCAAAGCGCCTCTTTGAAACAGGCGCTATGAATTACGAAATGCGCTTACCGCGAGGAAGAGCCACCAACGATATGGGTTCATCTCGACAAGCGAATAGCAGACAGTTATAACTAACATCCAACTCTCTTCGAGGTCGCGCCTGATGCGTCGTTGTTTGGTTGTAGTGCTGATATTTTCGTCATTCATGGCTGTATTCGCCCAATCCAAGCGTCTGATCGCCGATAAGGATCTGTTTCGCTTTCAGTGGATAGGCGACCCCCAGACCGCTCCTGACGGGTCACGCGTCGCGTTTGTGCGGGTAACCGTCAACGAGAAAAAGGACAACTACGACACCGCACTGTGGATGGTTGCGACCTCCGGTTCTGATGCCCCGAGTCGTCTAACCAACGGCAAGCATGATTCCCAGCCGCGGTGGTCTCCCGACGGCAAGTGGATCGCGTTCGTGCGGGGGAGCGGCGAGCCGCCCAAAGACGGCAAGCCACCGGCGTCGGAACTGGCACTGCTGTCGTTGTCCGGTGGAGAGGCCTGGACGATCACCGACCTGCCGCGCTCGGTATCGGACCCGATTTGGTCGCCTGACGGAAAGCACATTGCCTTTCTATGCGACACGAACGCCGATGACCTGGCGAAGAAGCAAAAGAAAGACTCCGGCGGCGAGGCTGAACACGAAAGCGACGTGAGGGTGATCACGCGGGCAATCTACCGTTTTAATGGGCAGGGGTACACCGATCCCAAGCACCACAAACACATCTGGATTCTCGACGTGCCAGAAGCCGGCGACGCCAAGGCCACACCGAAACAGCTCACCCAAGGCGAGTTCGATGAAGAGGAGCCCACGTTCACTCCCGACGGCAGCCGCATCATCTTCCACTCCGACCGTAGCCTCGAGCCGTATTACGAACTGACGACGACCGAAATCATGTCTGTACCTGCGGCGGGAGGTCCGGTGGAATCACTGGCGAAGGTCAAACTCGGCGGCCTGCTGGGCGGAATTGGCGGCATGACGCTTTCGCCGGACGGGAAACGGCTTGCTTTCATCGGCGCGGTGCAGGAGCCGGTGCGGTCATATTCCGAGCCTGACTTGTGGGTGCTCGATTTGCAGCCGGGAGCGGCTCCGAAGAACCTCACGGTCAACTACGACTACGACGTGAACAGTGGCGTCGGCGGCGACAATGCTGCGCCGCGGGCGGCCGGGCACATGTCGCCCAAGTGGAGCAAGGACGGATCGTACCTGCTGGACGTGGTCGCCGAACAGGGACGCGCGATACTGGTTTCTATCGATGCGTCGAGCGGCAAGGTGCGGGAGCTTTCGCGAGGTGACCAGGCGGTTGAGCAGTTCGCGACCTCCGACGACGGCAAGGTCGTGGTGATGAACGTTTCAACGCCCACGATGATCGATGAGTTGTTCGTGCTCAATCAGGACGGAACGCAGCGGCAGATCACCAATCTCAACCAGGCGTTGTTTTCCGAACTGAACCTGACCACTCCGGAAGAGATGTGGTACACCAGCTTCGACGGCAAAAAGATCCAGGCTTGGATTCAAAAGCCTCCCGACTTCGACCCCTCGAAGAAGTATCCGCTCATCCTCAACATTCACGGCGGGCCGCACGCCGCATATGGCTGGGTCTTCGATCACGAATTCCAGTGGATGGCCGCAAAGGGATATGTCGTGCTTTATCCCAACCCACGCGGCAGCACAAGCTATGGACAGGACTTCGGAAACATCATCCAGTACAAGTATCCCGGCGACGATTACAAGGACTTGATGGCGGGCGTCGATGAAGTGCTGAAGCGCGGCTATGTGGATGCAAACAAGCTTGGAGTGACCGGCGGCAGCGGTGGCGGGCTACTCACGGATTGGACAGTCGGCAAGACCCATCGCTTTCACGCCGCGGTGGCACAGCGTGATATCTCGGACTGGACATCGTGGTGGTATACAGCGGACTTCACTCTGTTTCAGCCGAACTGGTTCAAGGCTCCGCCTTTCGACGATCCGCAGGATTACATTAAGCGTTCACCCATCACCTACATCAAGAATGTTGACACGCCGATGATGTTCATCCTGGGCGACGTCGATTGGAGAACACCTCCGGGCAGCGGGGGTGAGCAGATGTTTCGCGCCCTTAAGTTCATGCATAAGCCGACGGTGATGGTCCATTTCCCGGGCGAGTCGCATGAGCTGTCGCGATCGGGACAGCCTTGGCACCGGGTTGAGCGACTCGACTACATTGTGGCGTGGTTTGATAAGTGGCTGATGGGCATTCCCAACACGGAATTGAACATGCCATCCGAGCAGGCGGCCTTGACACCCGCCGCCAAGACGCCGGAGAAACCGAACTGAGATGGGACGGGGCGGAAGAAACAGTTCGCTCGCTGCACGCATGCCAGGCTAGAGCGGTTTCATGGATAGCGTAGACCGAAAGCCTTCACGAAAGCCAAGCTTTACGTGAGCCCGAACCACACGGCCGAAGAGGTTGCGGAAAGCAAATCCCTAGGGACTAAAAGTCCCCCTCGGGGAGAAATAATGGGCTCGGACGCTGGCCTAAAGGCCAGCTCTACCCGAAGTCATGGTTTTTCCCGCGGGGGCTTGAAGCGAAGGCTTTCTGCCGGAACGGCAAGGAAATTTCGGGCGTTGAGGTGTGGGAAGCTGAACCGAGTTGCAGCAGCACTTCGCGAAGAGCATTGTGTTGCTGCAAGCGCCGCAGGTAGTTAGTTTCGTTCGGGCCTGCCTTGGCGCGGATGATGGAGACAAGTGAGTTCTTTTCCGCGCTGGTCCAGTGCGCTACACCCGGTGCGAGCGCCAGCACAAGGGCAAAGTTGGCAAATGCCCACTGTTCGCGGGGGTTCCAAGTCTCGAGATTCAGGTTGAGCATCCTCGCCAACGCGGTTGTGGTTGCGCGCCGCATCTTTCCCGCGCTGCCATCGTATTCAGCAGCCATTCTTCGTTGTACTGCCAGCCCAAGGGCACGCACGGAGAACGTATCCCAAGATCCCTGTGGCTGAGAGCCAAACTCGAAGAAGATGTGACCGTCTGCCAGCCGGCGCAAGGTTCGAGGAGAGGTACGGTATCCGGGAGTGCGGGCTATTTTCTTCTCTTCCCTTTCGGCCAGCGCCAGCAAATCCGGAGGTCCGGGGCGGAACCCCAGCTTGCGGTAAAACCAGAATGCACCGGATTGGATTGCTTCTTCGTTGTCCTGCCCTATCTGGTAGGGATACACGGAGAAGCAGGTAGTGCCCGCTAGTTGATGCAGCAAGTGCAGGATCTTGGAGTAGACCCACGCGGTTTCACCCTCGCGAAATGCGTAAAATGTGTTGAATCCGACCTCGAGCCACTCAAAGAGTCCGATGGCTTCGAAGTAATTAATCGGCACACCGTTCTTCAAGGTGAGCCCGGCATAGTAGGCGCGCAAGGGCAGGCGCCATGCGGCATTGAGTCCCCAGATGAACATCTGAACGCCCCGGCCTACCTCGGCCTGAAATGCGTGATACGGATCGCCGTGAGTGGAGCCATGCAACTCGCGATAACGCACGGCCAGCGCGTCCCGCGCCATGTCGATGATCTTTCCGCCCTCGCTTCGGCTTAGCTTGCGCAGCTTGAGCAGGCCAGAAGCCATCTCGCTGGTCAATGACACCTGTTTGCGCTGGAGGAGCGGAGCGTCATGGATAAAGACTCGAGATACGGGGCGACGGCCGAGGGTGCGGCTTGCAGCCGACCCGCTCAAGTCCCACCTGAGGTCGATCCCGAGGGCATCGTAGAGGCTGGTACGGTGCAGCGGCGGCACTGGTAACTTCGCAAAACTGCGCAGCAACCACTGCAAGGCGCTCTTGCCGGAGCCGGCGGCAGCCTGCATCCACTTTAGGTAGGGAGTGTCGGCCTCGACGTATGAATCGTCCTCGAGCAGCGGCATGCAAGCTGGAAGAATGGTTGCCATGTGCCGGCACTGCTCATCGAGGTTCCATTGAGCGGTGATGTGACTAGGATGGCGTTGCACGAGCCAGTGGGCCAGCTCGTAGGTCCAGGCATTGGTGAGGGTTGTACCGGCGATGCCAGAGACGGATTCGTCATCCAGCGCGCTGGCAGCGGCGGCAGAATGCCTTGCATCGCGCAATCTGGGATTCGATGGAAGCGAGGAGCCGGTCGGCAAATTGGACCACTTTGCCGCTCTGGGGGAAGGCGCGAAGAAAGAGCAGGGTGTCGTGGAACTGTATGAGGGATTTCGCATCCCCAAACTGCGCTCCTCTGAGTGCGGCTAACAGGCGCTCGCAGGCTGCGGCACAACCGGGCCCGTAGCAGCGCTTCATCGCTTCGAGCTGCTGCAACTGACGATCGCGACGCTTTTGCAATATTCGTCCTTCCCAAATGCTGCGGTGAGTTGCCCGTCAGTGTATCGCGAAAGCGAAGATGGCGAAGGACGCTGGGCTAGACCTGTTTAGTTGTCGGCGTGGTCGTGATGGGGTTTTCATGTCGCCGGCTAAAAGGCGGCTCAGATCATTGAAAAGAGCGGCGCGACGCCGAGCGAAGCTCGGCTCTACCCACGAATGCGGCAGACACACTAATTTCTGAACAGATATAGCGGCGGAATGTAAAGTGTTTCATCCCAGGCTGTAACGGCCGCTCAAGCAATTGCGGGGGGCTGCCGATGATTAGTACAGCCATGCCCAATCCGGGTGAAACCGTCTGTCCGGAACTTCAGCTTCCGATTGCGCCCGACCGCCGGCAGCAGGATCGCATCATCACCAAACTGCCGATGAGAATCCTTGCCGTCGACGGCTACCCGGTGTTTTGTCCCGCGGAATGCACCAACTTGAGCCGCGGAGGCATGGGATTTGTAACCGCCGCCAGGTTAGAGGTGGGCAAGGTCATTGAGTTCGAATTTGTTCAGGTGATTGACGAACCCGTGCGGTACTGGGTTCGAATCCTGTTTCGCGATAACAACAGCTATGGCGGCTATTACGTCAACGATGATGGTACGGACATCAGGCCGGGCAACTGAGACCGCCGATTGGCGGCGAAGGTTTTACGGCTGCCAGCCACCACCCAGTGCCTGATACAGGGCAGCATAGTTCTGCAGCTCAGTGAACCATGCCTGCGACAGACTGAGGGCCGACAGGAAGTATTGCTGCTCGTAATACTGCACTTCCAGAAAGCTGGTAACGCCTCCCTGAAAGCGAACGTTGGCCAGATTCGCCATTGCCTTGTAGGAGTCGGTCTGCTCCTGGATCTTCATGCGGAACTGGCGCGACTGGTTGTACCCGACCAGGCTGTTTGACACCTCGCCGAAGGCCTGCTGCACGGTCTGCTTGTAGACCAGCTCGGCCTCATCCCGCTGCGCCCAAGCTAACTTGTACTGACTCCTAATCCTTCCGCCCTGGTAAAGCGGTTGGAGCGCTTGTCCACCGACGGCCCAGAAGGTTGCGGGCCCTTGCAGAAAGCTGGTTATGGCCGTGCTTTGTGCACCGAATGTGCCAGTCAACGAAATCTGGGGGAAGAAGGCTGCCTTGGCCACGCCCACGTTGGCGTTGGCAGCAACCAAGTTTTCCTCGGACCGGCGCACATCTGGACGACGCTCCAAAAGGGCGGACGGCAGCCCGGCGGGAACTTCGGGCAGGTGCGGCTGCTGAGTGACGTTCAGGCCGCGAGCGATCGGCCCGGGATTTCTGCCCAGCAGAATGCTGATGTTGTTCTCGGTTTGTTCGATGAATTGCTGGGTGCTGATGACCTGAGCTTCAGCCTGCTGTAGCAGCGTCTGGGCCTGATACACGTCGGTGATGGCACTTTCGCCGCCCTTGAACTTAACCTCGTTCAGCTTCAGGATCTCTATATCCGCTTCGACCGTCTTCTTCGAAAACTCGAGCTGCTCGTCAAACTGCCGCAACAGGAAGTAGTCAGTCGCAACCGAGTTAATGAGCGAAGTCCGCACGACTTCCTGTCCAAACTCGGTTGCCAACAAAGTTGCTCTGGCCGACTCGGTGGCCCGGCGATATTGACCCCAGAAGTCAACGACGTAATTCAGCGACAGTGCGAGAGTGTCGAAGGTTGGCGACTTGTCGGTTGTGAGATTGGTGAGCTGACTACGCTGGTTGATGATCGACCCCGAACCGTTCAGTGTCGGGAGTTGATCAGCGCGTACAATCCCTAAATTCGCGTTGGCTTGCAGCACCCGGGTGGCGGCAATGCGCATGTCGTAGTTGTTGGTCAGCGCTTCTTTGATGAGTCCCTGTAGCACCTCATCCTGATACACCGACGCCCACTGCATTTCAGCAAAGGGCTGGGCCGTGGCTTGCTGGGAGGCGTCGGGAGCGAGTCCGCGGTATTGATCGGGAACGGTGGTGGCGGGGCGCTTATAGTTGGGGCCAACCTTGCAGGCGGTAGTTGAAAGCAGCAACAGAACTCCCACAATTGCCAAAGAAAGGCGATTGTGGGCCACCCGTCGAGGGCGGGCAAATGGTCGCCACTCCTGGAACCGGTTCCCTCGCGGGCTAAAGCCCGCGGGAGGAGACATTACAGAATTGGGTTTCGGCACGACTGAAGTCGTGCCCTGATACGAGGCGTTGTGCGAAATTTCGCCTTTCGCTAGAGCTCTCTCGACTCCGTGCTCTAACGGGCGCTCCGCCCGGGTTGACAGGCGCAAGGAAATCAGACTAGTCATGGGCGTCTCCTGGGGCAGGAGTTGGTCCAGCGCCGGGAAGTGGCTCGCGTTTCTCACCACCAATCCAATTCCCAAAGCGCTCCACAACGTCGAAACTGACCGGGATGAAGAAAATCGCCAGGAATGATGCAGCCAGCATGCCGCCGATCACCACGCTGCCGATTACCTGGCGCGAAATGGCGCCCGCACCGGTGGCTGTCCACAAGGGCACGCAACCGAGAAGGAAGGCGAACGAGGTCATCAGAATCGGGCGTAGCCTGAGTTTTGCTCCGGTCAGGGCGGCATCAATCAGGGTTGCGCCTTTGTCATATTCCATCTTGGCGAATTCAACGATCAGAATGGCGTTTTTGGCGGAGAGGCCAATAAGCATGACCAGTCCAATCTGCGCGTAAACGTTATTGTCGAGCTTGCGGAAATAGAGCGTCATAAACGCTCCAAAAACTGCGATCGGGACGCCCAACAGAACGCTAAAGGGCAGTGTCCAACTCTCATACTGGGCCGCCATAATCAGGAAGACCACGAAAAATGCGAGTCCAAAGATGGTGGCTGGCGAGACGCCTTGGGCGGCTTTCACCTCCTGATATGACATTCCCATGTAATCAAAGCCCATCTGCGTCGGCATGGTCTTGCGGAAGACGTCTTCCATGGCGGCGATGGCCTGCCCTGAGCTATATCCCGGAGCGGCGGACGCATTGATTTGTACGCAGTTGAAAAGGTTGTAGCGCATCACGAACTCTGCGCCCGAGCGCGGATACGTGCTGGTCAAGGTGCTGAGCGGTGTCATCTCTCCGGCGGCATTCCTGACGTAAAACTTACCCAGGTTGCTAGCATTGGTGCGGTAGTCGCCGTCGGCTTGAACGTATACCTGCCACTGCAATCCGAAACGGTTGAAGAAGTTGACCAGCGAGCCACCCATGAACGTTTGTACGGTCTGATAGAGCTCGTTTAGCGGAATCTGCTGGGTCATCGCTTTGGCGTTGTCCACCTTGACGCCAACCTGAGGAACACCGAACAAGGCAGTCGTCATGACACCAGCAAGCTCTGGACGTTTGCGGGCCTCGGCCATGAATAGCTGCGTGTTTTTGCCGAGAAATTCGATACCGCTACCTGACCGATCTTCCAGTACGAAGGTAACGCCACCCGATGTACCCACGCCGGGAATCGCCGGCGGCGGAAACGAGAACGCGATACCAGAGGGAACCCGGGAGAGCACACGTTGGAGGTGCGCCTTGATTCCATCGTAGCTAGTCTCGGGAGTTTTTCGTTCTCCCCAAGGCTTTAACGACACGAAGAAGAAGGAGCTGTAAGTGGCATTCACGCCGCTCAACATGCTGTAACCCATGACTGAGCTGACCTTGTCGACGCCGGGCGTTTCCAGGATGGCCTTCTCGACCTCACGGGCAGCTTCAGAGGAGCGTTGCAGGGAAGAAGCGTCGGGCAGTTGCAGTCCGGCGTAGAGGTAGCCCTGGTCTTCATCAGGCAAGAAGCTACCTGGGACTCTCTTGCCGAAGAAGCCAGCGGCAACGGTTAGCAGGGCGAGCAACAAAAACGCGAATCCCGCCTTGTGGATCAGGTGTTTGCACCAGTTCACATAGCCATCGGTCGCAGCGCCGAACACCTTGTTAAACCCGCGGAAGAACGCACCCAGCGGACCGCGAGCTTCTTTCTTGGGCCGCAACAGCATCGCCGCCAGCGCAGGACTGAGCGTGAGCGCATTGAAAGCCGAGAACATCACGGAAATCGCGATAGTAACGGCGAACTGCTTATAGAGCTGGCCGGTGATGCCGGGAACGAAGGCGGTAGGAATGAACACGGCCGCGAGGATGAGAGCAATTGCGATCACCGGGCCAGAGACTTCCTCCATGGCCTTGACCGTTGCATCATGGGGCGTCATTCCGTGCTCAATGTGGTGCTCCACCGCTTCCACTACGACGATGGCGTCATCCACGACCAAGCCGATCGCCAACACGAGACCGAGAAGCGACAGAGTATTGATGGAAAACCCGAGCATGGGAAAGACGGCAAAGGTTCCAATCAGAGCCACTGGAACGGCGAGTAAAGGAATCAGGGTGGCCCGCCAGCCCTGCAAGAAGATGTAGACCACGATGATGACAAGGACTATGGCCTCACCCAAGGTCTTGTAGATCTCGTGGATACCTTCACTGACCGCGAGTGTCGTGTCGAGAGCGACGTCATAATCAAGTCCCTGCGGAAAACGTCCCTTAGCTTCCTCCATCATCTTCAGTATGGCTGCGCGAGACTGAAGAGCGTTGCTGCCGGGTGTGTTGTAAATCGCGATCAGGGCTGCCGGTCCTGCAGGCGTAACTGGCTTGCCCTCTTCGGGCGCTTTTCCCAGCCTGGCGGTGTACGAGTAGTACTGCGAACCCATCTCCACTCGCGCCACGTCCTTGAGGCGGAGAATGGAGCCGTCGGCCAGGGCACGCACGACGATCTCATCGAAGTCCGCCGCCGTGGGCAGCCGCCCGGGGGCCCGCACGTTGTAGGTGAATTGTTGGCCCTGCGGAACCGGCTCACCACCGATCTGGCCAGCCGGATTGACCTTGTTCTGCGCTTTAACGGCATTGGTGATGTCGGTCACCGTCACCCCAAGGTTCGCCAGCTTGTCGGGATTTACCCAAATGCGCATGGCATAGGGCCCGGCACCGAAAATCTGCACTTGCCCAACGCCGGGCAACCGGGTTAGCGCGTACTGCAAATTGATGGTGGCGTAGTTCGCCAGGAAGATGTTGTCGTAGGTGCCGCTCGGGGAGTACAGATCGAGCAGCATGAACGGAGCGGTGGTGCCCGGCTGAACGAGCACGCCCTGCTGGGTGACCTCAGAGGGCAATTGCGAGTTGGCCTGGCCCTGCCGCATTTGCGCCAAAATCTGGTCGGTGTTGATGTCGGTTCCAAGCTGGAAGTCGACATACAGCGTCATGCCACCGCCGGAACTGGCGCTCAGCGAGTACATGTAATTCATGCCGCTGACGCCTGACATCTGCTGCTCGATCGGCGTGGCCACCGACTCCGCAATGGTTTGGGCATCGGCGCCGGGATAGGTAGCCTTCACCTGGATCATCGGGTCGGCAATATTTGGGAACTGCGCGGTAGGCAGGCTAAGAATCGAAACCACACCGACCAATACCATCAGAATCGCGATCACGATGGCTACAATCGGCCGGTTGATAAAGAATTTCGACATGGTTAGTTGCTCCCCGCCGCGGACGCAGTAGTGACGTACGGCTTGGGACTGACCGGAACTCCTTCTTTGGCTAACTCGGGATTCGCTGCTGCGGCTTGCTGGATCTTTAATATCCCTTCAGCCACAACGCGCTCGCCGGGCTTCAGGCCGTCGGTGATAATCCAATTCGGACCGACTCGTTCCCCCACCTTCACTGGCCGGAACGTAGCTTTATTCTCCGGGGAGACCACGATGACCTGATAGATCGATTGGACCTCGATGACAGCCGGTTGGGGAATCAGCAAGGCATTCTTGTTGTCGCTGGTCTGCATGCGCACCCTGCCAAAACCGCCAGGCCTCAAAATCGCGTCTTTGTTGGGCAATTCAGCCGTAATTTGGACGGTCCCCGTTCCAGTGGCGACCTGCCGGTTCACCTGAACAATGCGTCCCATCTGCGGGTATGTCTCGCCGTTTGCCTGAATGTACTGCACCGGCATTGTCGGCCCCGGCTTACCGGTACGGATGAACGCCGAAATCGTCGAGGCGTTTGATAAATACTGACTTTCGCTGATGTTGAAGTAGGCCCAGATGGGGTTGACCTGAGAAACCGTGGCCATTTTGGTCGTGGTCCCGACAAGGTCTCCAATCTGAGAGGTTGGCACGCCTGCAATGCCGTCGATCGGGGAATAGATCTTGGTCCAACCCAGGTTGAGTTTTGCGTTATCCAAGTTGGCTTTCGCCGCTTCTACCTGCGCCTTGCGCGCCGCCTGAGCGGAAATGTCGGTGTCGAGTTGCTTTTGCGGGATGGCATTCTGCGCAGCCAGCGGTGTATCGCGGGCGACATTGTTGTCGGCTTCGGAGAGCCCGGCCTGAGCGATCTCTACCTGGGCCTGAGCCTGCTCAAGCGCTGCCTGGTACTGCCTGGGATCGAGTTCGAAAAGAAGCTGGTTCTTGCTAACGAAGTAGCCGTTCTGATAGTCCTGCTTGAGCAGATAGCCTTGGACTTTGGGCGTGATGTCGGCATTTACCGGGCCGTTAAGCTGTGCCACCCACTCGCTGAAGATTGGGACGTTTTGTTGCGCGACCTCGGCGACAAGTACTTCGGGAGGACCCGCCTTGGGAGCTTCTTCTTTCTTCTCGCAACCGCTAAGCAGCACCAGGCCAGCCAGACACGCGCACACAATCGCGGCCTTGCGCTGCCATTCGGACCAGTTCGCGAAGCACACTACGCGACACGTTGAAAAACCACGTTGTTCTTGCGCTTGCCACGAATCAGATAAGGACTGCATCGATACACTCCTAGGGCTCAAGGACCCACATCGGCAGAACGGCCTTTAGTTTGTATGCAAACAATGTTTGTATCCCAAATCAGCCTAAACTGGCAATTGTGGCGGTCCCACCGCCGCCAGCCGCATCTCATACTGTGGTGCCCGCGCAGCGCGCAGCCTGGGACGGGTCGATTTGAATGTCTCGACTCTTCAATGGCTTGACAGGTGTTTGTGGGCCGTTTTACTGTAGGCGCCCACTGGGAGCGAGGTGGAAATGTCGCTGTCTCCTGTAACCGAAGTTGACGACGATTTCGAACAAGCCGGCAAGCCCGCGGGCCCGTGCGTGATGGTTGTGTTCGGGGCCACCGGCGACCTCACCATGCGGAAGCTCGTGCCAGCCCTGTATAACCTGGAGAAGGCTCACCTGCTACCCCAGGAATTCGCAGTACTGGGCGTGGCCATCGACGATCTCAGCCTTGAGGATTTCCGCAAAAAGGTCACGCGATTTCTCCAGGCTGAGGATCATGGCACCGAGGCCTGGGAGCGCTTTCAGAACTGCCTGCATTATTTGCGCGGAGACTTTGGAGACGCGGCCACGTATGTGAAGCTGACTGAGGCGTTGACGGCCATCGACCAGCAGCACGGCACGGGCCAGAACTATCTGTTTTACATGGCGACGGCGCCCAAGTTCTTCTGCGAAATCGTTCAGCACCTCGGCCAATCTGGCCTGTCCAAAGAAGAAAACGGCCAGTGGCGAAGGGTGGTGGTGGAGAAGCCGTTTGGACAGGACCTCGATTCCGCACTGACCCTCAATCAGAACATCAAGGCGGTGCTCTCAGAGAAACAGATTTACCGGATCGACCATTATCTGGGCAAGGAAACGGTGCAGAACATCATGGTGTTCCGCTTCGGTAACGGGATCTTCGAACCAATCTGGAACCGGCGATATATCGATCACGTGGCGATTACGAACGCCGAGACCGTGGGCGTGGAAATGCGAGGCGGCTATTTCGACAACGCCGGCACGCTGCGGGACATGGTTCCGAACCACATGATGCAGCTCATCAGTCTGACCGCGATGGAGCCACCTGCTTCATTTAGCGCCGACGCCGTGCGCGACGAGCAGGCAAAGGTCCTGAATGCCATCCAACCTTTGAGTTCGGAAGACGTGTTGCACCAGGCGGTGCGTGGTCAATACGGCGAGGGAGTTGTACAAAAGGAAAAGTTGCAAGCCTATCGCTCAGAGCCCGGGGTTTCCAAGGAATCGAAAACGGAGACATTCGTGGCGATGAAATTGAACATCGATAACTGGCGATGGGCGGGTGTTCCCTTTTACCTGCGAACTGGAAAGCGCCTGGCGAAACGGCACACCGATATCACAATCCAGTTCAAGCGGGCTCCGTTCCAATTGTTCCGGCAAACCGCTGTCCACAAACTGCAGACCAACCGGCTGGTGATTCAGATTCAACCGGACGAAGGGATGGCCCTCGGCTTCGGGGCGAAAATCCCAGGCCCTCAACTTCGACTGGGTTCGGTTGAGATGAGCTTCGAATACTCGAAGTATTTTGGCGCCGAGCCGTACACCGGCTACGAGGTTTTGCTTTACGACTGCATGATCGGCGACGCAACCTTGTTTCAGCGAGCTGACATGGTCGAGGCCGGGTGGAGGATCCTCGATCCCGTCCTTGACGTCTGGAAGGCGCTGCCGGCACGGAACTTTCCCAACTACGCGTCGGGTACGTGGGGACCGAAGGAATCGGATGATCTGATGGAGCGTGACGGGCGGCACTGGAGAACAATCACATGATCTTAGCGGGCGATATTGGTGGCACAAATTCGAGACTGGCTGCCTTCGAGACGGAGGGCAGTCGCCTGCAGTGCGTGGTTGAAAAGATTTATCCCAGCCGTGAGCACGCCGGCTTGGCCGAGATCGTTGCCCACTTTGTAAAGACCGAGGGGATCCCGGCCCAATCTGCGTGTTTCGGAGTCGCCGGACCAGTCACGCATGGACGCAGCAAGATTTCCAACCTGCCCTGGGTGATAGACTCGCGCGAACTGGCAGCACAATTGAAGCTGCGCACAGTCGGCTTGATCAATGATCTAGAGGCCCTTGCCTACGGGCTCGATGCGTTGGAGTCGACGGACTTCGTAACCATAAGCGAGGGTTCCAGTGAAGCGGAAGGAAATATGGCAGTCGTCTCGGCGGGATCGGGACTGGGCGAGGCCGGCCTTTACTGGGATGGGTTTCGTCACCACCCGTTCGCCTGCGAAGGCGGTCATACAGAATTCGCGCCTAAAAATGATGTTGAGATTGAACTGCTGCAGTACCTGATGAAGAAGTATGGCAACAAGCACGTGAGCTACGAAAGAATCCTCTCGGGACCCGGCGTCAAGAACATCTATGAATTCCTCAGGGACACAAACAAAGAGGAAGAACCGTCGTGGCTGAAGGAACAACTCGCCGCTGCTTCGGATGCTCCTGCGTTGATCTCGGAGTTGGCGCTGAGCAAGAAGGCCCAAATCTGCGATCGCACACTTTCGATTTTCGTCAGCGTCTTCGGATCCGAAGCCGGCAACTGCGCCTTGAAATTCATGGGAACAGGGGGAATTTTCGTTGCCGGAATAGCGGGAAAGATCGTAGCCAAGATGAAGGAACCCGGCTTCATGGAATCGTTTCTCGACAAGGGCCGCATGAATTCGCTACTGGAGGCGATCCCGGTAAAGATCGTGCTTAACGACGACTCCGGGTTGATTGGAGCGGCCCGTTTCACGCTGGTTCAGAAGGCGTTCCGCGCCTAGCAGACATCTCTTTGGAATCGATCGAGCGGATTGCTGTCTGTGCGCAGGTCCACCGAAAATAAGCTTAGGCTGGCATCCCCTAAGGCAATTTGTACGACTCCCGCCGTCAAGAGGGCATAACCGATGAAGAAAAAAGTGACCACTGTCAGGAAGGCAACTCCCACGCGGCTGAAGAGCAAGGGTGCATCCAAGAAACCTGTAGCTCTTGTGCACGACGCGGCGAAAGGCGAAGTTGATGGATGTGATGTCGCCGTTGCGCACGCAACCTTAGATCATGAACTCCCTGCCGCCAAAGGAGGAGTGGCCTGACATGGCTTTTTCATTGACATGGCTGCTTCCAGTGCTGCAGGACGCTGGCCTGAAAGTCGCCGCCGTAAATGGCTGGGAGAACCGCGGAGGCGGCGACGTGGGCAAAACGGTGGGAGTTCTATGCCACCACACCGCAGGGCCAAGGAATGGCAACATGCCAAGCCTGAAAACACTTCTCGACGGGCGTCCCGACTTGCCTGGTCCTCTGGCTCAACTTGGGATTGGCCGCGATGGCACCTACTATGTTATCGCTGCCGGCAGGTGCAATCATGCGGGCAAAGGCATTTGGCAGGGCGTAACCACAGGCAACTCCAGTTTGATTGGTGTTGAGGCTGAGAACACCGGGCTTTCGGATGATACTCCATGGCCCGACGTACAAATGGATGCCTATCGACGTGGAGTGGCTGCGATTTTGAAGCACCTAGGGAAGACGGCTGATGCTTGCGCTGGTCACAAGGAATATGCGTTGCCAGCGGGTCGCAAGAACGATCCCGATTTCGACATGGTTGCGTTCCGAGCGGGTGTTGCCGCCATCCTGAACGGCACGGCCCCAGCGGCTAGACTGATTCCCTCTGTCGAGCCTTCGCCGCCACCGGGGGCCTCCAATGGCCGGCCCACGCTCCGTCGGCCCGCGACGGGCGAGCTAGTTAAACAAGTGCAGGCAAAGATCGGCGTGGTTGCGGATGGCGACTTCGGAGCAAAGACGGAGGCCGCGGTGCGTGCGTTCCAACAGGCTCATAACCTTGTGCCGGATGGCATTGTTGGACCAAAAATGTGGGCTGTGCTGGATGGGGTGCCAACTCCGGCATAGAGCCTTGTGCGGTGGCGGATGGACTGGCTGAACATGGCCAGGGATGGCGAGCAACTAAGGGATAGGTAGTTTGGGACAGGTCTTTTGGTAGCGAGCGCCGGGATTGTAGTAATTCCACTCGTCGCGCGACAAATTGCGGGACAGTCGTACACAAGCCTCTTCAGTAAGGTCCTTTGGCAACAAGAGTTCCTGGTACACGGTGTCGCCGGCTGCAACCAGCAGCGACGGTCGGCCTTCCACCCTGGCAAAGGCCAGGTCGAAGACCGACTCACCGTGCGAAAGCGCAGACCTTTCCTCTCCGGTTTGGGCTTCGATGACTCGCACCATGCCTTCGGCGCCACCGATGGCAAGGCGTTTGCCATCCGCGCTAAAGGATCCAGAGTAGATCCATTCGTGGTAGGAGAAGGACTTCACGTCCTGGGGATTGGCGATGTTGACCAGACGCAGTGTGTCCTCGGCTGCAATGGCAAGGTAGCGGCCATCCGGGCTGAAAAAGATCGTCATTAGCCGTTTTTGGGATGGGAGCACCAGCAACGGCTCCTTGCCTCCCATGTCGTAGACGAGGACGTTGTTATCGTCTGTGCCGACGGCGATGCGATTTCGGCTGGCAGCCAGAACACTGATGTTGCCGGCCTTCGGAAGGCGGGCAACCACAACTTCCTTACCAGTAAGCGGTTCGATCGAGCGCACTTCGTCACCAACACCTAAGATGAGCTCATTGTCGGGATTGAAGGCAATCGCGTTCAGGGTTCCCGCATGCAAGGGGTTCCCCAACTGGTGGCGTGTGTTGAGATCGATCAAGTGACCGGTATTGTCAGCACTGAGGATAGCCAGGTATCGCCGGTCGGGGCTGAAAACGATGGTGTAAACGGCAGCGCCGTAGTTAAATTTACCGGCTTCCTTCGCAGTGGCAATTTCCGTCAAGTAAGCGCCGGCGGCGCTTCCAGTAGCCAAAAAACGGTGATCCGCACTGAAAACTGCGGCCAAAAGATTGGTCTGACCGGGCAGTTGCATCAGTTCCCGGCTAGCGCTCGACTCCATTACCCGCACGGTTCCGTCCAGACTGCCGGTAACAACACGCTCGCCGTTGGGGCTGAAGGCCACCGACATCACCTGGCTCTGATGCGGCAGGCGCGCAATCTCGCGGCCCGTTGCCGTCTCAAAAACCCTGGCTGTCTTATCTCCACTGGCGGTGGCAAGATGATGCCCATCGTCACTGAATGCGACGGACCAGACGGTACCGTCGTGCAACTTCCGCCACACTTCAATTCCGGTGTCTGAACGAAAGACGCGTGCGGTGTCGTCCAAGCTGCCGGTAGCTACGTAAGACTCATCCGGGCTGAAGGCGACGGCAATGACGCTCTTGTTCTGCACGGCTGAGCGCCTGGGGTCCCCGGTGCTCGCATCCAGGATCTGAATGAAACCGGAATCGGCATCGCCGCCTCCCGTGGCGGCTATCAGATGGCCCTTGGGGCCAAACGCTACACGCCTCACGGGCAGCTCGGCTTGGAATGACCAGACGTCCTTACCTGTGGCCAACTCGATAAGACGCACGGCATGATCCTCAGACCCAGTCACCAGGTGGCGGCCGTCAGGACTGAAAGCCACTGATAACACCGCACCGCCCTGAACCGATTTCACTACTTCGCTGCCAGTGCCGACGTCCATCACCCGAGCGGTCCCATCCTCGCTTGCGGTTGCAACACGGGTGCCATCAGGACTAAAGACCGCGGCGGTGACCTTCTTACGGTGCTTCAGTTTAGAGATTTCCTTACCTGTGGCAACGTTGATCACGCGAACAGTATCGCCGCCGGCGATAACGAGGTACTGACTTTGGGTGTTGGGGCTGAAGGCCAACGTGTTGACTTCTTCCGGGTCCATCACACTCGCGACTTTGCGGCCCGTCGTTACTTCCATGATGCGGGTTATTCCGCTTGCGGAGCTTTCGCCGGGCGTGCCCACTCGATTCGCCGTGGCTACATATCGGCCGTCGGGACTGTAGGCCACGGCATTGACGGCTTCGCCGGGGTTCAGCCAACGCGATATCACTCGAGGGAGAAGCGCCAGCTCGACGCGCAGGGCCTCGTCGTTTTGCACCGTCTCACTGCCCTTCATCGCTTCCGTGGCCAGAAGCAGGCTCTGTTCAACCTCGGTGGATTTCTGGCTGTTTAAAAGGGCGGCCTGCGTCGCGAGGCGGCTGGCAGTATTTTCGCGAAGGAGCTTGCGGTTCTTGGTATACAACGAAAACAATGTTCCCGCGACAATCAGGGAGAGAGCCAAAACGGCATAGATCCACCTGCGCCTACGGGCCTCCTCAGCTTCCTTGCGCTCCGCTTCCTGCTGTCGCCGGCGCGATTCCTCTTCCCGCTGCAGGGCTGCCCGTTCCCTCTCGGCCTGGAATTCCCGCTCTTCGACACTGCGATCCAGGAAATCCATGGCCGTGTCGAACCCGGGATCGTAACGTTCCGCCCAAGGCAGAGTGGGCTTGGTGTTGGAGCGCCAGTCCAGGGCCAACTGCAACTGAGGGTCGCGCCACAGGCCTGCCTCGCCACGTTTTTCCAGCCTGGCGGCCTCGGTAATTCTGCGGTACATCGCGGCAGACTGGGCTTCTTCGTCCACCCAGCCCTTGAGTCTTTGCCATTTCCGAATGAAGCTCTCGTGAGAGATGTCGATCACGCTACTCTCGTCGAGTGGGGTTTGCCGAGGAGGCATCAGGAACGCACGGTCTTCTTCGCGGTAATGCTCGATGATTGTCCGAACCGAGTTTTCATCGGCATTAAGAATGAGACAGAGATTCCGGAGATGTGTTGGCCGTCGAATTTCCCGGTTGTCGGGACCCTTCTCGGTCAGACACTGAAAGAGCCTCTTGGCGAGTGGCCTGCCAGGGCCCGAAGTATCGACCGGCAGCTCTTCCCAAACTTCATCCGCATGGCGTGACAGGGCTTCGGCCATTCCGCCCGTCGCTTCGTACTCCTCCAGGTCGATGGCCTTTGATCCGCCAGCTTGCTTCCTCCAGTTGTGCCAAGTGCGCATGAGGGAGTGTTGGAGGACGGGAAGTTGGTCGGGATCGTCATTGACATCGTTCAGGAGCTGCTGCACCAACCTTGGCGTCATAGCGGCTCCGTCCACCGCAGCAGGCGCCGTGATGGCCAGCCGGAGCTGGTCGCGGGTCATGCGGGGAATCAAGTACAGGCCGTCATTGATGACTTCGGAGAGATCGCGAAAGCGCGCACAGTCGCCGAGAAAGTCGGAACGCATGGTAATCAGCACGTGAATCGGAAGCTCGCTCTGGCGACTGGCCTCCAGAAGAAGGCGGACGAAAGCGGCCGCAGAGTCTCCCGCGCCAGACGATGCGACGCTCTGGCGGAAGCGGAAGAGTTCCTCGAATTGATCGACGACAATCAGCAAATTCTCGTTGGGATCAAGGCAAGCCTGGCGGGTAGCCTCCAACAGCCCAAGTGAGCTGCGTCGCAATGTAACTTCGAGCATGTCTCGGTCTATCTGCTGATCTTCGCCGGGATGAGGATATAGGGCCCCTGCGAGGGCCGATGCCAGGGAATCGATCGGATCCCCACCCGGCCGTAATAACGCAATCCGCCAATGCGATCCGGCAACGGTCAATAGCCCACCCCTAAGAGCGGGCAACAATCCAGCACGGACGAGTGACGACTTGCCACTACCTGATGTGCCAATAACGGCCAGAAAGCGGCTGCGACCGAGACGCCGTAGCAGCTCGTCGATCTGGTTCTCCCGACCAAAGAACAGATCACTTTCATCTTCTTCAAAAGGCCGCAGGCCGGGATATGGGTTCTTGACTTGGGAGGGAGCCGAGATACCAGTCAAGCCGGAACCTCCAATAAAGGCCCGATGGAATCGGGCGAGAAGTCGCCGAAGTTCCGAATGATGAGAAACTCGTCGTTCTCGTAGGCTTTCTTGGCTTCACTGGCCTCGGGGCCGAGGTAGATGGCTTGTGGCGCGAACGGCTTTTGGCGACCCAATCCGCGAGCACGCCGCAGGTCGCGAATCTTCTCCCGCAACCATGCTTCGCTGCCGGCGCCCTGATAGATCAGCACACCATCGGAATCCTGCAGGAATCCTTCGTGGTCCTGTCGGATCTCCGTCTGGTCGCCATCCATCAACGGAGTATCGACTCCGAAATTATGTTTCTTCAGGTACTCCTTGATGGGACCGATTACTTCCAGATCCCTGCGTTCGCAGATCAGATAGATGTGAGATTTTTCACTTCGTGCTACGCGCTGCGGAGATACCGTGAGCTTGTCGAAGATATAATTTTTGAGCCCGTCAAAGGAAGTCTTCAAGAGCTCGAAGTCGTTACTGGCTCGAAGTTCTTCCTGGAGGTGATCCAGATACTGCTTTTGGCGCTCCTCCACTACATCCGTTCCAGGTGGTAGCCAAAGCAGGCAATGAAAGCTTCCGCCGTGGGCCCGCTGCACCGCCAGCTCATGTTGTAACCATACGACGGAGCGGGTCTCTTCGTTTTCGGGCACTACGCCGTAGCGTGTGCCGAGGAGATGGAGTGAAAGGCGGCAGGAGGCGAGCTGACTGCTCACCAGCGAGCGTAGTTCATTCACCTCGAGCGGTAGCGGCCGGTCGGGCAATACCTGGTAGCCTTGCGCCAGCAACTCCCGACGGATCTGATCGCGGCTCTCTAACAGATCTCTTGTCGTCTCGGCGAGATAGATCGTGCCCTTGGATGGCTCCGGCGGAGCGGTGCGGTCCCCGTTGGCCGGTTGCAACCCAGATTCCCTCAGCTCCTTAAGCAGCAGATGTAAGTCATAGGCAAGGTCATCCACTTTCGCCAGGTACAGCTTTTCTGCCTCCGGGGAGGGGTCGTAATCGTACTCCCGCCAGCGACCATTTTCATCGTAACGGCCAAATTCGTAACCCAGAACCTGCTGCAAGGTTTCGGGTAGGGCACGCAATTCGACCAGGGTCGTTACGACTTTGAAGATGCGCGATCTGGTTCCGATTTTTAGTCCACCGGTGCCTTCCACGGCCTTCAAGAAAATACCTTGTTCGCGTTGGCACCAGGACGAGGAAAGAAATCGGGGCGAGAGAACGGGAATCCAGGCGGCCGCACTCTTCAGATTGCGCTCGATTTCATCGGGAAATTCGCTATTGCCCGCAAGGCCGTTATCTCGCCAGATTTTGACCTCAGCCCCGAGGTACTGATTCAGCCGGCGCTGAAGGTCAGTGTGGAAACGGCTGACAAAGCCTCGCTTCCCTTCGCCAACGGGGCTGTCATCGATATGGCCGTAGCTGACAAAAAGGTCGTTTTCAAATTTCGGGAGATATGCCATATCATCTGGGTTCGCAAGGACTTGCTTTTACCAAACTCCATTGTGAAAAGGGGAGCGCGTCAATTGTCCTTAACGCACTTGCCGTTAACACAATGGTAGCCAGTACAGCAATGGGGGTCTTTCGGACCATCCCCGCATTTGTCGGGGCAGGGTTGTTGCGGACTCGCAGACTCAGAAGTAACACCTGCGATCATGCACAACAAGACAAAAAAAAGGATGATGGAACTGATTCGTGGCATATGGCCCTCCCCAAATCACGCTAAATTGGCTATGTGGGGAGGTATCGTAGCACACTCTTGCGAGCACAGGCATAGCAAATCGCGAAGCGGGAGATCCGCTGCGCCTACGAACGAGGCAGGGCTGTACTAATTGGCGGGGGCGGATTTGTGGATGCCAGCCGACTTCTCGGAATCGATTGCCTGTCTACGGCCGAGCGGATAATTTTGACGGGCTCACTGATCCGGATTGTCCTGCCAGCGCGAGAAGTGATCGAGATGTCGTGGAATTCGGAGGAATGCGCTACGCATCCTTTAATTTTGCTGGTGTAATCGGCAACTTCCGAATGCGTTTGCCGGTAGCAGCAAACACGGCATTCGCCACAGCAGGCGCGACCGGCGGTACTGCAGTTTCCCCAAAGCCACCTGGGGGATGGCCAGAGTCGACGATGTGAGTTTCTACCGCGGGCGCCTCATCGATCGACACCACCTGAAAGTCCGAGTATCCGGACTGCACCGCGCCGCCGTCCTGGAAGTCGATACCACCATGCAGGGTTGCCGACAGCCCCCAGGTGATGCCGCTCTCCGCCTGGCCATCGAGTCCCAGCGGGTTGATCACCAGCCCGCAGTCAACTGCGCACACGATGCGATGGACACGGATGTCGTGCGACTCCTTGCCAACTGACACTTCTGCTACCTGGGCGATGAAGCACTCTGTGTCGTAAACATTACAGGCGATGCCACGCCCCCAGAGGCGGCCGCCCAATTGCTTGATAGGTTGCTTCCAATCAGATTTTTCAGCAGCGACTTGCAGCACCCGGATGAGCCGGCTGCGATCGATTTTCTGCCCTCCAATCTTCGCAACATCTCCCGGAGCGAGCAGTCGCAGCCGAAGGTCAAGCGGGTCCTGGTCCGTCGCATGGGCCATTTCATCTAGAAACGACTCGCGCGCAAATACTCGCGACGGATACATCACCGCCCGCCATGGACCGGTCGGCACTGGCGACACCAGCGGAATGTAATCGGCTTTCAGGTGCGGAAAATTGTAGGGATTATCGAACTCTCCCCAGGGCTCCTCGTTCTCGAAGTAACGGCGGGGATTCTTGAGGTCCGCTTCAGAAGGCGGAAACATCGTCAGGTCACTGCCCACGGACTTCTGCAACCAAGCGACCGGGTTGCGATTCCCGTCAAATGCAGCGGTAATTTGTTCTACGCTCGGTGGCTGAAAATAACCAAACCGCATATCGTCGCTGCGCGTCCACAAGAGCTGGACGGGTTTGCCGATGGCACGCGAGAGTTCCACGGTCTGGTGAACGTAATCGGAAAACAGGCGGCGCCCAAAGCCACCCCCGAGGAGAGTCACATGCACCGTCACCGCCTCTGGCGGAAGCCCCAGCATCTTGGCAGTCTCGTTTCGCGCCTCCACCGGACACTGCGACGGAACCCAGATCTCGCACGAGTTCTTGCGCACATCGGCCACGCAATTCATTGTCTCAAGCGGTGCATGCGCCTGATACGGAAATTCATAGACGGCTTCGAGCATGTTCACGGCTGCCTTGAGCGCGGTGGGCGCGTCTCCGTCATTGCGGACGAAGAACCCATCCTGCACCACTGCGGCATGCATGTCCTGCAAGAACTGAGCGGAACTGAAATTGCGATGGGTCCCCAAGTCCCACTCAATCTTCAGGGCTTCCCGTCCTTTCAGGGCGGACCAGGTATTGTCGGCAACAACTGCGACTCCGGGCGAGAGGCCGCTCTTGATGGGGACGACGTCGTGCACCCCCTTAACGGCGAGAGCTTTGCCGGCGTCGAAGGTACGCAAGCTCCCGCCCAACACCGGACAGCGCTCCATGACGGCATACTTCATGCCGGGAACGACAGTGTCGATGCCGTAGATGGCGCGGCCGTCGACGATTGCAGCGCCATCTGTTTTCTTTCGAGGCTTGCCGATGAACTGAAAGTCCTTCGGCGGTTTCAGCGCGGGATCTTTTGGCGCTTGCTGCTGCGCAGCTGAGGCTGCAAGCTGGCCATACGTTAATCGACGGCCGGTCAACGAATGAACCACGGTCCCTTGCTTTGCCTCGCATGCGGAGGGCGACACATGCCACGATTCGGCCGCCGCAGCGATCAGCATTTCGCGCGCAGTGGCGCCAGCCTTGCGGAGCGCGGGATACGTTCCCACCGTGCTGCCGCTTCCGCTGGTGCGCAGGCGGATGCCTTTGAATTGCTCTGTCGTGGCTGCCTGCAGGAGCTGAATCTGCTTCCAGTCCACTTCGAGTTCCTCGGCTAGCATCATGGGTAGCGTGGTGCGCACGCCTTGCCCCATCTCGGATCGCGTGACCCACAATCGGATCACGTTATCGGGGCTGATCCCAATGTAGGCATTCGGTTGGAAGCTGGAAGCTGCGGGGTCAGCAGCGAATGCAGGCAGTTTCGTCGCGATTACCAGCCCCGCGACCGCACCTGCAGTTGTCTTAAGGAAGGAACGGCGCGCAATGGTCATGACTTGACCGCCTGATCCGCTGCGCGGTGAATCGCGCGGCGCATGCGCTGGTAGGTTCCGCAGCGGCAGACGTGACTACCAAGACTGAGATCAATGTCGGCATCGCTGACATCCGGCTTCCGTTTGATCAGCGCCGCTGTTTCCATGATTGCGCCTGCCTGGCAATAGCCGCACTGCGCAACGTCTTCCTCAAGCCACGCGAGTTGACATGGATGGTCGCCGTTGGTCGAGAGACCCTCGATGGTCACGTAATGCTTCCCTTGGGTCACCGAGAGCTTTATCTGACAAGAGCGGACGGCCTCGTTATCTTCGTGAACCGTACAGGCGCCGCAGTCTCCAGTCCCGCAGCCATACTTTGTCCCCGTGAGACGCAGCAGGTCTCGTAAGGCCCATAGCAGGGGCATGTCCCCGTCGGCATCGACGGTGTGCTGAACTCCGTTTACGGAGAGGGTAAATGTTGGCATACGGTAAGCGAACGTGCACAGATAAGACGAATCCCTCGTCAAATGTTAGCAGTCTGGGACGAACAGGAGCCTCGCCGGGAGGATTCGCAATCGGGGGTTGACGAATTACGGGGGAAGTGTTGCGTGAATGGTCAAAGCAATCAATCGTGTTCCATCCAGTCGGTGGTTAGACTGGGTGGCCGCAGCAGGGTCTGCATTACCACGCAATACTGTTCCGTTTTTTCCCGCAATCCGCGCATCTGTTCAGGGGTTGCTTCGGGCGCAGCAATGTCAAAAGTGAGATGAATATTTTCAAAGCCGACGGGCACGTCCTTTGCTATACCGAGGGTGCCGCGAAGGTCCAATTCTCCATCCACCGTGACTTCAATGCGTTCGGTTGGTATACCCATCGCCGCTGCCACCATCTGACAGGTGATCTGAGCGCAGGCCGCCAAAGCTCCCAGCAAAAGGTCGCCGGAACACGCGCCGGCCCCGGCCCCTCCGACTCCTTTGTGAGCCTCCGCTTGGTAGATGGCACGTCCGATATCAATCGAGCATGCAATTGGTGCATCGGCCTGTCCGCCTTTCGCGCGGAGCGTGATGCGCGAGGCATCTGGATTACTGCGGTATTGCTCTTTCAGCGGCTTCTGAAGTGATCGGATATCCATAGCTGCTAGTTCTCTCCATTTCTCGGCTGTCACGTGATGCCGGAAGCCGCCTTGAAGCTGCTCCATCGGCATGCTAGCAAACTGTCCACATTAGCAGGACTCTGATGTCAAATCTGTCATCGAACGTGAAGTTCCGAGAGCTAGAAACTTGTGCGACGCCCAGTGAAGTAGTAGCGATAGACTTTCCGCGAGATGAGGTTGTGTTGTCAGTGGCTCGGCGGTGAGCCTCCGCGGTGTAGTCGCAACTCGGAGCCGGAGATTTTGAGCAATCATCTCCGGCTGCGGGAGCCGCCTACTTCGCCAATCTTTCGAGAGTATTCTCCACCTGCTGGTGGAGGTCGGGCGGAGCGCCGTACAGCACTTTGTCGGTCTTTCCCGAGCGGTCGAACAAAAACATGGTGGGAACGGAAGTGATGTCGCCGAATGCCTGCGCCGTTGTGGGGGTTGTTATGGCCCAATGTAATGACGAGCTGAGAGAGCCGGCTGTGGTGCGGACTTTGTCTTCAGGCGACTCGACCGCCAGTGCCACGATAGCGATGTTGTCACCATATTTCTGTTTGAGTTCGCCTAGCCACTGCAAAGTAGAGCGGCACGGCGGGCACCAAGTCGCCCAGAACTCCACCAGCACGACGCGTCCGGCCAGTTGGTCCGTGGTCAGAGAATGTCCGGATAGATCGGTCAAACTCAGATTGGGCAGGACGGAAATTTCCTTAAGAGAAGTGCTGGTCCCAGCGTGTTCGCGAGTTACAACGTCCTTCTTGCCGGCTATGATCAAGTCGATCATACGAATCAGATCGGACTTGAACTTCGCTTGATTAGCGGCATCGCGCCACGGCGCATAACGACCTGTACCTTCCACTTCTCCGAAATATCCGAAGTCTCTGGGGCTGGCGATCAGCACGTCGTCGACAAAAACAGCCGGATAGCCTTTGACACCGAACTTTTCAGCGAGCTTCGAGGCACCAAAGTTTTCGCTGACGAACGTTACCTGTCCGGGGTACTTAGCCGCTACTTCCTGCACCAGCAAACTTGCTGGATCGGAGATATTTCAAGTGTAGGGCCAGCGTACCAGTGTGAGGTCAATGGTCTTACCCGGGGCTCGTTGCAGAGGCAAAGCGGGCACTTGAGCAGCCGCGTAGGCTGGCAGGACCTGGTTGACGATTACCCATGCGCTGCGCCATTCGTCGGCGCTAGGTGCGGAGCCGTCCGGGTGGGTTACTTGCGACCCGGCGCGTTCGAGGAAGAGCTGGGCGATGGAGTCATCCTGTTTCGAAGCGTCAAGCTTCGTGTGCAAAGCTGAGATGGAATCGTTGAGCTGCGCTTGCTGAGCGGCATCGAGGGGAGCCGCACTGAGCATGCCGTAGTGACGGACAGCCTCCAGATACTGGTACAGTGATCCGGCATAGGAGCGCGAGGCGTCGAGTTCGCTCGCCAGTTTGATGGTGGAATTGAGCGCGATAAACCTGGGGTGTAAATCAATGGAACGCGGTGGCTGGAAGGCAGCGTTCGTCTTTTCCTGCAGCCCTTGCAGTTCGGGAAGCATCGATCGCAGAGGAAGCTGCGAACCCTGACGACTGAGGTTAAGAGTTGTGCAGAATTTCGCGAATTCAGCCTGTCCTTCGGCCTCGCCCAGATAAAGCAGTCCATCCTTGGGAGCAGTCGAGGTGGCAAATCCCCGGCCACCTTCTAACAGAGGTTGCGTCCTGCCCTGCGCCGATTGTGCAAGCGCCTGGATCGCCACCGGCAAACGGTTCCAGTCGGCATCCTTCGCCGATCGGTCGAGTGAGGTCACGCGCAGGGAAGCCTGATTCCACGCCGCGTCGAAGGTCGGAAGCCCGCCCTTGGAGACCTCCGCTTTACCATTCACAATCGCTCGCGCTCCGCTGTATAAGTCCCACTCTTGACCCAGCAATTCCAGACTGAGGTAGACGCGTCCGCTGCTCAGCGCCTGGGAAACTCTTTTGAGCCCGTCGGTGAGCATCTTGTTGATGTCAGGTAGATCGGGATCAGAAACTGGCTTGTCTTTCAGGGAATTCTGGAGTCGCTCAATCTCCGATTTGATTTGAGATGCAGGGTTAGGGCTGCCGCCGGCAAAGCACACCATCCCAAAGACGACAAACACCGGGATGGCCATCATCGTTTTGGAGATAGTGTTCAAGCTGGCACTCTTAAAATGGAACTCTAAATGGACGTAGCTGCGACCGCGAAGTTAGCTACACTCCAAGTCATGCAACAGGGCGCCCGTCCCGAAGATCAGTTGCTACATCCCGCGTTGATTCTGAGAAGGGGGCTTGGTAGCAACTCTCTGTTCGCGCGAATCAAGCGAGACCCAAATCTAGACGCACCGCGATAAACGCTGCGTTGCGTAGCGCGACTCGTTTCCAGCTAGGCGACCTAGGCCAGCAACGGACACATTAGCGTGTTCGGTTCTGGACAACAGATACCGCAACTGAACAGGTTAACGTGAGCGGAGACAGCGCGCTCCCAGAGTAATCAATCATTTTGCTACAGGATGAACGGCAGCATGGTTGCACAGTAAGGAGGCGCGGTTGTGTCTTCGCCAGACTGAAAGCGGGAGGAACTCGTCAATGAGTACGCTGTCGCAAGACCTTACTTATGGAGTGCGGATGTTGCGCAAGAGCCCAGGCTTCACGGCAGTGGCCCTGATTACTCTCGCACTGGGAATTGGAGCAAACACGGCGATCTTCAGCATGGTCAAACCTGCCCTCCTGCAGGCGCTGCCATTTGAGCATCCGGAGCGCCTGGTCCAAGTTTGGGCAACGAGGACGACGGGCGACTTCGCGCAGATGGAGGTTTCGTACCCCGACTACCTCGACATCCGTGCGCACAACCAGGTCTTTGAGCAACTCGGCGGATATTCGATGACCGGAGGGACCTATTACGGGCCGAACGGCCCTGAACTAGTGCCTACGCCGGTGGCCAGCGCGAACTTCTTTGACGTACTCGGCGTTCGCATGGAGTTGGGAAGGGGTTTCCACTCCGATGCTGACGGTGCCCACGGTGAGAAAGCCGTGATCCTCAGCTACAGTGGATGGCAGCGGCGCTTCGGCGGCGACCGGAATGTTCTCGGCCGAGGCCTGAAGTTCGATGGCGAACTGCGAACTGTGGTCGGAGTGCTGCCGCAGAACTTCCGGTTCGCGCCCGGGCAGTCCGCCGATTTTTGGATGCCGCTGGGCGTTGAAGCCGGATTTCGTGCTCGCCGCAACGCTTATTGGTTTCATCCGGTAGGGCGTTTGAAGCCAGGGGTCAATCTGCAGCAAGCGCAGGCGGATATCGCCACACTCATGCGGCAGTTGCAGATGCAATATCCCGATTCAAACGCCAGCGTATCGGCCCGGCTGATTCCATTGCGTGAGGAGTTGGTGGGAACAGTTCGGCCTATTCTCCTGCTGCTGACCGCGGCGGTCGGGGTAGTGCTGCTGATTACGTGCGCCAACCTGGCGGGTTTGTTTCTGGCGCGATCAGTGGGCCGGCACAAGGAAATCGCGATCCGGGTTGCGGTGGGCGCATCTCACTGGCGTGTCTTGCGTCAATTGCTGACCGAGAGCGTACTGCTGGCGCTGTTGGGCGGTGTTTTGGGGGTGATACTTGCCGTGACCGCGATTCCGGTGATGATCGCCAGCACTCCAAAGTTGTTGGTCCAGACAATGCCATTTTTGGAAGATGCCCGAGTGGATGGCAACGTTTTGCTATTCTCCGCCGTGGTGGCGTTGCTGTCTGGCATTCTGTTCGGACTGGCTCCCGGAATACAGATATTCAAACCCGCGCTGCAAAGTGCGCTGCAGGAAGGCGGCAGGTCCGTAGTATCGGGCGCCACCCATCGCTTTCGCAATGGGTTGGTGGTTGCTGAAATCGCGATGGCAATCGTATTGCTCGCCGGCGCGGGCCTTCTGACGAAGAGCCTACTACGAGTGATCAGCGTCGACCCCGGTTTTCAGACGGATCACCTGCTGAGCGTCAATATCTCAATGCCCGGCAACCGCTACACCGAGGACCAGCAGGTTAACGCCTTTGAGCAGAAGACGCGCGAGCGTCTAAAGGCGCTGCCCGGGGTGAAGGATGTCGTAACGGTAAGCGTGCTACCGCTGACGGGTGGCGGCAACACCTCGCGCTTCGTGCTGGAAGGGCGCCGCAGCGCTTCGGCACAAGAGGAGCACGAAGCCAACTCGCGCGATATCAGCCCGAATTACTTTGCGGTAATGGGCATTCCACTTCGCGCCGGTAGAAGTTTGACTGACCAGGACAAGAAGGGATCACCGAACGTCGTCGTCATTAATCAGACTCTGGCGGATGAAGTATTTCGCGGTGTCGATCCGATTGGCAAGCGGATTGATTTCACTTATTCCAGCACACCTTTTTTGAATGAAGTGGTCGGGATCGTCGGCAACGAGCAGGTAACCAGTCTGGACAGCAAGCCGACGCCGGTGGTCTACTTTCCGTTCGCACAAGGTCCGAATACATTCTTTTCACTGGCGATCCGTACTTCGTTGGACCCGGTCGCGCTTGAGTCGGCCGTGCGGCGCACTATAAACGACCTCGATCCCGAGGTAGCCGCGTACGGGATGGCCAGCATGGAGCAGGTTATCGCGCAATCGCCTTCCATCTTTCTTCGCAAGTCGCCGGCGATTGTGGTCACTGCCTTCGCGGTACTGGCGCTGTTGCTGGCGTCATTAGGAGTTTACGGATTGCTGACCTATTCCGTAGCGCAGCGCACACGGGAACTTGGGATTCGACTAGCGCTTGGTGCAAACCGTATCGACCTGTTGAAACTGGTGGTCGGCAACGGGATGAAGTTGGCTCTGACCGGGACGGTTCTTGGCATCCTGGGAGCGGTGGGTACCGGCTACGCATTGGCAAGCGTTCTGTTCCAGGTAAAGCCGACCGATGTTGCAATCATGACGGGCGTGCCCGTTTTGCTGCTTACGGTAGCTTTGCTGGCAAGCTACATTCCGGCGCGCCGCGCCACCAGGATCGATCCCGTCGTAGCCCTGCGGCAGGAGTGAAATGGCAATAGGATGGGAGCTCGGAAAAGAATGGCTCCTCAGGTAGGACTCGAATCATCAGTTAAACGCATTTTCAACGACATGCAGGTCAGCGGATGACACCTAAAACCATGAAAAGCAGTGGTAATCCAACAAACAGAGCGCACATGGAGCGCAGCTTTCTCTGCCAAGGGCCGTAGATTTCGTGCCTTCAGCGGGCTTCTTGATTATTACAACTTCCGAGATCCAGACTTCTGGCCCGCGTCGACGAGCTGTAGTGAACACGTCAGCTCACGACCCGTCTCGAACGGGCCGTTCAGCCGGAATTGCCTACGACATTTAGATCTCATCGCGAAGTCCGCCAACAGGAATTTCGCATGAGCTATGATGGCGCAACATGACCAGCGATCTACTTCGCAGAATTCTCTTTCCATTTCACACTGAACAGCGGCACGCCCGCCTTCTCTACCTTGATCTCGTTCTTCCTGACCTGTACCTTTCCCATCGTTTTGGAGTCCAGGCGGACCGTGGCGTCAACATTGGGCAATTGATGGCGGGCGTGCGACCCCGCCGACTGGGCAGCAGCGTAGGTAATCGCTGGCGGTTCAGCTTGGCGCATCCTCGCCGCAGCATAGCTATCAATAATGGCTGCCAGCACGCCGTCGGGCACGTGATGTTGCTTCAAGCTGATCAACCCATCCGCGGTGGTAACGAAGCTCGTCGCCGAAGCTTCGATGTCGCGCACGATCACGCTCTCCGGGATGCCGGCATTCACCATTTTCACGACATCGGAGTTCGTTAGCGGATGTTCCGGCTGGCCTTGCGCAAAGCAGGGAGCAACAAAAGCCAGCACGATCGCCAACCAGCAGGATGTTCGAGTTACACCAGCGCAACGCATGTGCGGCGCCTCCTCGATTTGTAGGATTTCGGGCCGCCGATCTCCGGCACACGTCTCCGCCTGCTGCAAACGGCTAGCCTTATCCATAGAACGACACACCGCCTGCGGCTTGCAGCAATTATTTTGGGGATAACCATTACTGCTGCTTCCAGGTCACGCCACCATCCGTGGTGCCATAGCTCGTCCCGATGTCTGTAATGACCATGCCGTGCTGAGAATCGTCAAAGCGGATCGACACGATCGCCGCCCTCTCGCCACCGCTCGGGTTCCCGATGGACACCTTGTGCCAGTTCACTCCCCCGTCGCCGGAGTGAAACAACGCGCCGTCATTCCCTCCCGCCCACACGTCGCTCCCGATAACGCTGACTCCGCGAAAAACGCTCGCCTGGTCGGCCAGCACGCGTAACCAACCATTGGGCATGAAGTGCTCGAGATAGCCCTGCGGCGTAACCCGCCAGCCGGGATGGGCGGTTCGCACCGCCGCCAGACCCCGGTTGACCGATAGACTCAGCGAATCGGTTGCACGATATTGCTGAACTCCTTCGCTGGTCGTCGGCGCAAAGCCGTTGCCACTAGGTACTGCCGGGGCCGTGCCTGCGACCGCGCCGCCAACAGCGATGCCTGCCGGCTCCGCAGAGGCGGCCTTCGCCTTCATGCCCTCTCCTTTCGCCGGAGCTGGCGGGGCTGCATTCATCACGAGCACATCGGCACCCGCGGGCTCGGCCTTTTGAATGGGCGGCAGAGGCGCAGGCGTAGTCCGGGGCCGCGCCTTCGCCGTCGGCGATGAGGCAACCTCTGCCGGCGCGGGCTGCGGAGTCACCTGCAGCTGCTCGGCAGGACGGCTCGCCATTTCGGGACTCTGCTCAGAAGCGATTTCCGAGCCAGCGGGCGACGCGACATGCCTCTGCCGCATAAGATATCCGGCGCCGAGCAAGAATATTGCAGCAGCCGGAGCGGCCCAAACCCATCGCGATGTCCACCGCCATCGCGGCTTCGCCGCCACGACTGGCTCGTCTGTCGCAGCCTGCTCGGTTGTTTCGCTCGCCAGGAAAACGACCTCGCGGCATTCCTCGCACCGGGCCAGATGATCGGTCACCGACTGCTTCTCACCTTCGGCCAGAGCATGCTCCACGAAGGCAGCAAGCACATCCGCAGAAGGATGGTCTGCGGGCGCGCCCTCTCGGGCGAGGGCATTGAGCATCGGCTTGGGGATCTTCTCGTTCATTCCTGAGGTTCGCCCTTCTCCCTATAGAACGTGGCCTTCAACCTTCCTTGCTGCAAAGTTTCACTCACCCGCACCCGTAGGTCGCGGACATCTACATCTTCCATCGTCTCGTCGGCCTGGCGCGCGGACATGCCGGCCTGCATCAACCGCTTACGGACACGTTTGCGTGCGCCCGCCGTTATGCGCTCAAGCTTGCGGCTGATCGTGGATTCGTGGACCCCCTGCAACTTGGCCAGTTCCGCCAGGGTCCGGTGGTCGAGATAGTAGGCGGCCAAAAGAAACCGCTCTTCCGCATCAAGACCAGCCAGCTCCGCGGTAACCGCCGCATCGACGCGCGGATCGGCGACTGCTCGCTCGAGCTCAGGCGCCGCAAACTGCGCGCCATCTTCCACCGCAGCATCCAGGCTCGTCTCCCGGCGAACGCTGCGATAGCGATTGACGTACTCTTGCGCGATGACGACTCGCAGCCACCCCTGCAGCGAACCTCGTCCCTGGTAATACGACAGCTTCGAGTTGCGCTGCCGGCCCTTAGAATCCACGCCATAGAGCTCGGCGTAAAGCGAATCCGCGAGGCTACGAGCCGCGCTCTCCGTCCGCGCGATCTTATATGCCGATTCGTACAGCGTATTGCGGTAGCGCGTAAGGAATGTCTCCCAGGCGCGTTCATTGCCATCGGCGCACGCACGGGCAAGGACCAGTTCGTCCGCGCGGAGAGAAGCCAGGAAACGCATCTCGGCCGCAGCTTCACCGAAAGGACCTGCCTGTGACACAACCTGCGCCAGAACAGCCGCAAGTGACGCCTGGTCGATGCCGAACTGCTGTGCCCCACTGGAGACGTAGTGCTGGCGGGCGAACTCCTCCACCGCTGCGGACGGCCGCTCTTCGATCGGGCCAGAAGTGGGAGCCAGGGCCATGTGTGCGAATCGTATCAATTCGTGCGCAAGAAGAACACAGGGCAGCGTTCTACCGCTAGAGACGCACCAACAGGTCCGTTGTAAGCCGTAACTGGCTGAGGAAAGAGCTGCGCCTTGAGAGGTGAACATGAACTATAGAATTCTGGCGAGCATCGCTTTCGTTTTACTGACTTCCGCCCTGGCTGGCGCGGGCACGTCGACTCGCGAGTACAAGGTATTGCCGGCCTTCACCCGCGGGAACCTCACGCTGTTTCCCATCGCTGGTGGCACCGATGCGAATACGGCGCCCCTGTTGACGCTCGACGAGGGGTTGCGCTCGGGCGCGGTCGTGGTCGCCGAAGCCGGCTCGCTGCAGGGGCTCGTTCGTCCTGGCACGCATTACCAGCGCAGCACCGGAAGCGAAGTCAATCGCCTCGTGCTGGTAAACAACTCCGACCGGCCGCTGCTGCTGCTCGCCGGAGAGGTGGTGACCGGCGGCAAGCAGGACCGTGTCGTTGGCGTCGATCGCATCGTTCCGCCGAAGTCCGAACCCATCGACCTTTCCGTCTTCTGCGTCGAACCGGGACGCTGGGTCGCGTCCTCGGAACACTTCGGCAGCATGAGTTCGGCAATGGCACAGCCCAGCGTACGCATGCCTGCAATGGCCGCACGTGATCAGATGCAGGTATGGAACCACGTGGCTTCGGCGAACGCTGGAATCGCCGCCGCATCGCCGCAAGCCGCTCCGGCGATTAGCGGGACCACTTCGTACGCCAAGGTCATGCAGAATCCTGATGTGGAGAAGAAGATCGCCTCGGTTGCCGCCAACTATGACGGCCTCTTGCACGAGTTGCGCAAAGTAGGTGCCAAGGGAGTCGTGGTCGCCGTCAACGGACGCATCACCTGGGCCGATGTGTTCGCCAGCACCGACCTGCTGGAGAAATACTGGCAAAAATTGATTCGCTCCTATACCGCCGAATCGTTGAGCAACGTAAGCATGGGAGGTCAGGTGGATCAGAAATCGGCACAGACGTTTCTTGACCAACTGCAAGGGACCCGCGAAGTCAGCGAGACGGAGCCCGGCGTCTTCCGCCGCACCGAGATCACCGGCGATGGGTACAAGGTCTTTACCCTGAATTCGCTCTTACAAAAGGAAGAGTACACAGTGCACTTGGCCAAGATGTCGTACAAAGAAGGCATGTTTCCCGATGTGCGCCCATTTGAGCGGGTGCGGTAAACAGGAGTTGCTTTGGGATGGATCCGGGCGCCCGGCGAGACGTAGGAACCCTCGGTATTCGTCTTTTCGGAGGCCAGGACCGGCGTATAGTTTCCGTGAATTGTCGGCGGCAAATTTCCCAGAACAGGACTTCTGGGGACCTTCGCTTCTTTGCCGAACAAGAAACATCTATGCGATCTTCGGTCCGCCCTTGCATCCATTCACGGTTGCTCATAACTCCGATTGAATCCGGCTCAGTCGTGTAGATCGACTGATCTTGGCGGTCGGGCCGACTACAACGAGTTCAGGAAGGCAACCAGGTCATGTCTTTGCTGTTCCGTCAGCTTCATCTGAAGCCGCTGGTTATAGAAATTCACGAGCTGGTTCAGATTGGCGGCGGAGCCGTTGTGGAAGTAAGGTGCGCGCGCTGCGAGTCCATGCAGGATAGGCCCTTTGCCGCGGTTCACATCGACGCACTTGCCGCTCACCAAACCCTTGCCGGGATCCGTGGTGTAAAACGTCACGGTCTTGCCAGGATTCTTCGGATCGGAACAGTTGGTGATGAGATAGACGGGAACGTTGGGTGGGCTGAGTTCTGCGAGTCCGGTCGAGATGATGCGATTGGTCTCGTACCTGGTGGAATGACTGGTGGCAATGTCGAGCGGGAGAGGGAACGAATGGTCACCGACATTGGGAGCATCATGGCAAGTGGAGCAGGTTCCCTGAATCACGTCGGGATTGCCGAGGGCGGGATTATCGTTCAGCCCTCGCACGGCTGTGATTTTGAGCGGAGCGGTATTGAACAGGAGTTCACCCGCAGCGATCGAGGCGCGCGCCTGGGCCTCGGTTTCAGAAGACGTCGAGCTCTGAGTCTCTGGCGCAGCAGACCAAGCAGCGAAAATGTTGAACACATGCGGGTCGAACTTCAGGCCGTGGGGATCGCCACCGAGTGAGTCGTTGATGCCGGGATAGTAATACTGGCTCTGCAGGACGAGTGGTCCACCCCGGGCCCCGTACTGGTAAAGCAGCCCAGCTTTGTCGTCGGCGATTTGGGCGGTGAACAATCCCAGTTCGAAGTTGACGATCTCGGCCAGTTGATGGTCGGTGGGATTTGTGGTCGCCTGGGCATGAGTGAGCGTGGCGTCGAGGGCCTGGTGTGTAAGGTCGGTCCGGAGATTGGCGTCGAAGGTCTGCTCGTTGTTGAGGAGAGATAGGGTCTCGCGCCCGTCAAACATCACTGTGCTCAAGAAACGCAAACTGGTGGTGGGCAAGGGGCGGCGATAGACGGAGACGATGGGACGTCCGGTGACCGGATCGGTGGTAATAGCGCAACCATACGGGTCGCTGACTACGGCAATCTCGAACTCGGGGCTTGGGGGCAAGGTGATGCCGACTCGGATTAGACCATTGTGCAGCAACAAACTGTGGTCAGCCACGTTGCCCTTCTTGCCGCTGGGACAGTTGGCTCCATCGATGGGCGCGAACAACGGGTCTTCGCCCCTGGTTTGCAGGAACAATTGCTGCACATGTGCGACATCAAGACCGAACGCCTGATCGGCCTGATGGCACGTAGCGCAGGTTCGCCCATTGGTGCCCAATTGCTGGAAGAACGACGTGCTCTCATCGATGTCTCCGCCGGTGTTGTAGGTGGCGACGTAGCCGGTCGGATCGCGGAATGCCTGAAGGTTCTTAATGCGAGAGCCTGTGGCGAACAAACTGACAGCGACACATAACAAAAGACCCACGAAGCCGAGTACTGGCACACTTTTCCTGTTCATGACTATCACACTCTCCCTTTGTTGATTGGGCGACACCGGCCCTGAGCGGTCGCGCTGCCTTGCGTTCAGCGCTACGATTGCGTGAAAGGGCAATCCTCAGTCTGGGTTGCTCAATGCCTGCCTTTGTCGGCCTTGCCCGAAGCCGGCGTCCATCCGAGCCACGGGTATCGTGGCCGGATGGACACACGGCTGTTCGCCTTCGCTCGTTCCCTCTTTGGGCGGACCTCGACTTAGACTTCTTTCAGTGGGAGATCTGGACTGCGAGGGTACTTAGTCCGAAGCTGATGGTGTCAGAGCTCGAATTGACGCCGCCACCACACAGAGCGAAGGTGTTCGTGCCTATTACCAGTCCGTCGCTGGGAAATACAACCCACTGATGCGTCTGGTTCAGAGCACCGCTGCCCTTGAATACGGCGAGCCACGGTATCTCACGGGACCCGAAGGCAGTGCACGGCCCTCCGTTCAGACTGAGGCCAACGAGAAATTCATCATTGACCACAACATCGGCGCTCCATGTCACGATGACTGGAACAATTGTGGCCGGTTCGGTGATGCTGACCGACTCGTTCCAGAGAAAACAGCACTTACCCGTAAAAGTCACGGCGTTGTAGACGCGCGCGACCTGTTTAGGTGGAACTGCAAAGGCTGATAGCGATCCTGCCAGCATTATGCCGGCTAGGGCTGCTACGAAAACCGCGGTGTTCTTGTTTGTCTTCGAAAATCTGTTCATGCCGCGCTCCTTATTTTGTGGTGTTCCAGTCGTTGCGAGAAATTGAGGACGAAGCGTTCGATTTCGAACCCTTGCAGGCCCCACAACTCGGAAGCATCCTGCCGCAAATGCGTTTTCTTGACCATGGCGAACGGCTGAAGACTGTCTGCATTTCGGATGAACCGGCAACTCGCAGAATTCACTGGGCTTGCTCTAACAGAGTCAAACCGATGTAAAATGACCGCCAACTACTCGGGCCGAACCAGCATGGCTTCTAACCCCATCAAGACATCGGGACTAATCCGATTTGGCGACGATTTTGAGCTCGATATTCGCGCCTACGAGCTCCGCCGTTCCGGCGTACGCCTGAGACTCGAACGCATTCCCATGGAATTGCTGCTGCTGTTGATCGAGCGCCGCTGCGAACTCGTTACTCGCGAGCAGATCATCGAGAGAATCTGGGGAAAAGACGTCTTTGTAGACACGGAAAGCGGCGTCAATGCTGCCATCCGTAAGATCCGGCAGGTGCTCAAGGACGATCCCGAGCGGCCACGCTTCGTGCAAACCGTTACGGGCAGGGGATATCGGTTTGTGGCGCCTGTCGAAGAGCGGAGCCTGCCACCGGCTCAGACAGTTCCGGTCCCAGAACAAGGTACCCCCACTGAACATCTCGTGGGCAAAAAGGTATCTCACTACCGCGTCCTCCAATTCCTCGGTGGCGGCGGGATGGGAGTTGTCTACAAAGCAACGGATCTCAAGCTCGGTCGCCAGGTTGCTCTGAAGTTTCTTCCCAGCGAACTGGCTAGCGACCCGAAGGCCTTCGAGCGTTTCGAGTGCGAGGCCCGCGCCGCATCTGCGCTGGACCACCCCAATATCTGCTCCATTTATGAACTCGGAGAGCACGAGGACCAGCCTTTCATCGTGATGCAATTGCTGGAAGGCCAAACGCTAAGAGAGTGGATTGAAAAAGCAGCAAGCGATTCGACGCGGCTTAAACAGTTGCTCGAACTGGCGGTTCAGATTCTGGAGGGCCTTGGCCCGCCCACAACAAAGGCATCATCCACCGCGATATCAAACCAGCCAACATCTTCATTACGAACCG
This sequence comes from uncultured Acidobacteriaceae bacterium, assembly GCA_963834815.1. GTDB lineage: Bacteria > Acidobacteriota > Terriglobia > Terriglobales > Acidobacteriaceae > DASRAA01. Next base: position 667,547 of record CAWIDA010000004.1, read on the forward strand.
AGGACAAGCCAAGATTCTGGACTTTGGTGTATCTAAGTTCCTCGATGACATCGAGATCGGAGAAGCGAAGCACGAGGGCAGTCTGAAATCCGGAGCGACCAACACGAACGATTCGCATCTCACGCATACGGACGCATCCATCGGTACGCCTTCATATCTTTCTCCAGAGCAAATACGCCACGAGAAGTTGGACGCGAGGACGGACCTGTTCTCCTTCGGCTTGGTTCTCTATGAGATGGCCACGGGACAACAAGCCTTTTCTGGGGACACGGTAACAGTGATCCGCGACGCGGTGCTGAACCTGCTGCCGCTGCCAGCCCGACAAGTATTTCCCGATATTCCAGTGGGGCTAGAGACTGTCATCGGCAAGAGCCTAGAAAAGAATAGGGACTTACGATACCAGTCTGCACACGAGATGCGGGTTGATCTGATGGGGCTGAGCGGCGTTCCGCTTGAGGCACAGACGCGTTCGCGGCGGGCGTTAACGTGGGTTGCAGCCGGTCTTGTGTTCTTCATTTTGGCGCTAGTTGCCTTCGATGCGGGCGGGATTCGGCGGAGGTTCTTTGCACGCGCTCCTTCCGGGGAATCGACGGCCCCTTTTAAGACGCGAACATGGGTCGCTGTTCTCGGTTTCAGGAATCTCTCAGGCAAACAGGACCAAGCCTGGATCTCGACCGCACTCTCGGAGATGTTGAGTTCGGATTTGTCGGCTGGCCAACAGTTGCGTGTCATCCCCGGCGAAGATGTCGCTCGCATGAAGCTCGATCTCAACTTGCCCGCGGCTGACGACTACAGCCGCGACACATTGCGTACGATTCGCAATCACTTGGGCAGCGATATCGTCGTGCTCGGCTCGTACCTGGCGATGGGCAAAGATGCGGGCGGCAGAGTCCGAATTGACCTGCAGCTACAGGATGCCAGGCAGGGGGAAACGATCGGTGTGATTCAGAGCGATGGCACCGAGGCGGAACTCGCCGAACTGGTTTCGCGCGGTGGCGACGGATTGCGGCAAAAGCTGGGAGTGGCCCATGCTACGGCCGAGGATGGAGGCCGAGGGTATCAGCATCCGTTCCGTCGAATCCTGAGGCGGCTGCCTGTACGGCGAAGGTCTGGCTAAGCTGCCATGAATACGACGCACTCGCTGCTCGCGATCTGCTGGAACGCGCCATCAGTCTCAACGCGAAGCATGCGCTTTCCCACTCTGCATTGGCCGAGGTCCTGGTCTGCTTCGGGCTATGACGCGAAGGCCGAAAGCGAAGCGAAGATCGGCTCGCGATCTTTCCGCAGACCTCCCACGGGAGACCAGAGTCTGTCCATCGAAGGGCGTTCCCACGAGTATGCCCGCGATCTTCCGGGCGCGATTGAAATCTACAAGACTCTCCGCAACTTCTTCCCTGATGACCTCGACTACGCCTTGCGGCTGGCTTCCGTGCAGACGAAGGCAGACCTGGGTAAAGAATGCGCTGCAAACCATTTCGCGCGCACGTCAACTACGTAAGCCCGAAAGCGATGACGCTCGCATTGACCTTGTGGAAGCGAATGCAGCCGAATCTCTGGGCGACTTCAGTGCCGCTCAACGAGCAGCAGCCGTTGCCGCGCGCAAGGCACAAGAACGGGGCCTGCGCTTACTGTTAGCGCAGGCCAAAGAACTGGAAGCGTGGACATGGGAGCGCCTCGGCGAGTTGGATAAGGCAACTCTGGAGATGGGCGAAGCTCGGGATTTGGCCGAGGCTGTTCAAAATCAACGACTGCTAGGACTCACCCTTAAGCAATTGGGCGTGATTGATGAAGACAAGGGTGAATACGAGAGGGCACGCATTTCCCACAAGAACGCTTTGGCAATCTTTCAGAGAATTGGACAGCAACGTCAGATGGCGCGAACCCTGGAAGCGTTGGGCAACATTGATTATGAGCAAGAGAGATTCAGCCGAGGCCAAACGCTACTACGAGGGTGCTTTACGAATTGACAGCAAGATGCGGCTCCTCCCGGATCTATCGGAAGCGACCTTGGAAACATCGCGAATGTGCTGGATGGCTCGGGCGACCTGGTTGGCGCTACCAAAATGCAAGAGCAGTCTTTGCAGGGCTTCCGCGAGGCAGGGGACAAGCGCGGCGAAAGTGACGTCCTTCTCAATCTGGGCAACGTGCTAGTCGAAAGAGGAGAGATGGCTCTGGCAAAGCAGAAATACGACCAGGCTATGTCGATAGCTAGAGAAATCGGCTACAAACACGTCGAGAGTTCTATTTGGAATGCCTTGGTGGACGTCCATTTAGCACAAGACCGACTTCAAGATGCCCGCGCTGCGGCTCAGCGGGCGATTGCGATTCGTCAGGAAAGTCAGGAAAAAGCGAATGTTGCCCGCGGTCAAGTCCAGCTGGCTCGGGTCGCCTTCTGGAGGAAGGCAAAGCCGCCGAATCAGAACAACTGGCGCACGAAGCTGCTCCTATCTTGGAGCAACAGAAGATGGCCGGTGACGCAAGCGTGTGTGCGGCCGTTCTCGCGAGGGCTCTGCTGACGCAGTCACAAATCGACGACGCCAAAGCCGCCGCTGACAAGGCACTTCTCTTTGCTCATCAAACTGTCGATCGACCTTCGAATTTTGCTGCCTCTCTGGCTGCTGCCGAAGTGGATACTGCCAGAGGTAAAGGAACAGAAGCGAGTAAGGCATTGGAGTCGGTTGTCACCGAAGCCGCCCGCTATGGATATCTCGGATTCGAATACGAGGCACGCCTCGATCTCGGCGATTTAGACGTCCAGTCCGGCAATCGCACGGCTGGCCGGAAACGATTGCAACAACTGCAGGAAGATGCCCGCAGCAAGAATTTCTTGCTCATCGCCCGCAAGTCGAAAGCGACGCTCAACGCCTCGACCCATCCCTTGTGACCTTGTGATTCGAATCTTCGTCGGCTCCGCAGACCCTCGCCTTCAATGCGAGGCGAATTGAGGGCGGGGTTAATTCCCCATTCAAGATAAATTTTAAGATGCCCCATCGGGCCCAGACACCAACGGCACGAAGCACCCGTCAAACGTCAACTGGGTGATTGGTCTGACGCTTACAGTCCTGTCGGAGGCTAA
>CAWIDA010000005.1:0-116171 GCA_963834815.1 uncultured Acidobacteriaceae bacterium
GTGTTGAGACTCTCCTCTGACGGTTGGAACGAGAGTTTTCGCCTGCCAAGGCACACGCATCGTACGCAGCCGAAGCGCGCATGGTTTTCGTCAAAGGGACTGGCTCGTTAGGAGCTATCAAGGATATAGACCTGGTGCCCTTGTTCTTGCTGGATCTGGGCGGCGGTTAGCAACTCCACAACGCGCATTGGACTACCGCAGACCGGACACTGCCAGACGCGGTTGCAACGGGGTTCGCTTCAGCAGGCGGGGGCGCGACCGCTAGTAACCTCCGGCAAAGCGGCAGCAACTCGCGGCGCCGGCGATTAGCGAGCCAGCCAAAGTAGCGGATGCGTGGGAGACCCTTGGGCAGAACATGCTGTAAGAACCGGCGCAGGAACTCTTCTAACGTCAGGGTCATGGCACGGCACGTACTGTGATGCGCGTAGTCCTTCCAACGAAAGGTGACGTGGTCGCCATCCACCGACAGAAGGCGATGATTCGAGATGGCCACTCGATGGGTATAGCGGGCCAGATACTGAAGCACGTGCTCTGGCCCGCCAAAGGGAGCCTTGGCATAAACCACCCAGTCTTCCCGAAACAGAGTGCGCAAGAAGGCTGCGAATGCCTTCTCGTTGGCCAACGACTGACACTCGCCAAAAAAGCAAGTTGCTTCCTCTGAAAAGCCCGCCGTAATCCGGCCACAAACTTCCCGCGAAAGACGCGGCTGAGCACTCTCACCGGCAAGAAGAAGTGGGGTGCCGAGCGGATCCACCGCGAGTGGTCAGGCGACAGTCCCCCACCGGGTACGACACAGTGGATGTGCGGGTGTCGCTGCAGAGTCTGTCCCCAAGTATGCAGAATGCTGAGGAAGCCGATCTCGGCACCGAGGCGAGCCGGATCGGCCGCAACTTCCAGCAGGGTTGCGGCACTGGCATCGAACAAGAGTCCGAATAGATACCTCTTGTTTTGCCAGATCAACGGGGCCAGCGCGTGCGGCACGCTGAAGACCAGGTGAAAGTAGCCAACCGGCAACAGTTCCTGTTGCCGGGCGCACAGCCACTTCTCCCTTGCATTGGTCTGGCACTTCGGACAGTGCCGGTTTCGGCAAGAGTTATAAGAGATGGCCTGATGCCCGCAGCGAACGCATTGATCGCGATGACCACCGAGTGCGGCCGTGCGGCAACGCTCGATTGCGCGAAGCACTTTGAGTTGGGTCCAGGTGAGCGAATCGCGATAGCGTTCGAGGAACTTGTCTCCTGCCCTGCGGATGATATCGGCCACCTCCCAGGGTGGTCGTGTCATGCCTGATAGTCGTCCGGCCGCTTTCGTGAAAAGCGTTGGCTAGTGACGTTGATCTGATCCAGCGGGTTTGGTGCGGCGTGCAGGTGGCGCTGCGACATGTGGAGATACCGAGTGGTATGTTCCAGGTGCGCATGGCCCATCAGAAGCTGGATCGTCCGCAGGTCGGTTCCTGATTCCATCAGGGTTGTCGCGAAGCTGTGGCGGAGTGTATGTGCGCCAATCCTCTTCTTGATTCCGGCGCGCTTCGCGGCTTCGCTGCAGATGTACCAGATCGTGTGATCGGAGATTGGCTGCTCGATCCCGCGATGCCCTTCCGTGCTGGGAAACAGATAATCCTTGGGCCGCTTCCATCGCCAGTACTCACGTAAAGCTTCGAGCAGTTTCAGTGTCATGGGCACATCACGATCTCGGGAACCTTTGCCCTGGCGAACATGGATAACCATCCGTTCGCTGTCCACGTCGCTCACCTTGAGAAGGGATGCCTCAGTGCGGCGAATGCCCGTAGCATAGAGAACCATGAGGATGGTGCGATGCATCAGGTTCGGAGCAGCCTCGATCATGCGGCTGACTTCTGCAGGACTCAGCACCACCGGCAGTTTTCGGGGAGTCTTCGGAAAGATCAAGTCATCGTAGGCGATGTCCCGCCGCTTCAGTGTCTTCTTGTAGAGAAAACGCAGCGCCGACATGCGTCCTTCGACCGTGCCGGGGGCAAGCTTCTTATCGCGGAGTAAGTACGTTTCAAACTGACGGATCTCGTCACCGCCCAAGCGTTCCGGCGATTTTCCGAAATAATCCGCGAACTGTTTGATTGCGAGAATGTAGCCGCGAGTCGTGGCTGGCGAGTAGTTACGGCGCTGGAGTTCGTCCAGCACGCGTTGCCGAAGTGAGGTCACAGAAATCTCCTTTCTCTGTGACCCACACTATGTCACCTACTCCAACAATGCTGGGTCCGCCGTACGCGGTAGCGTCCGCCGCGCCAGCGGGTTAGTTCAAACGCCCAATACGTAGAAGTGACTCAGTGCCCCCAAGCGGCAATTAGTGCCAACACTTGTTACGCACCGCTGCGCACGGGGGGTGCGTAGCGGCGGGAGCACATCTTGCAATTGCGAGCTGAGACCTCACAGGAACTGGTACGAAGGGGAAGAAAACGGGGTACGTAACACCACGGCCTGAACCGACACTGCTACGCAGAAACCCTTGCGCCGGAAGAAACCTGAGGTGCACGACAGCCAGCGCGATTCTCACCCGCCAGGCCCGTTGGACAGTGGAGCAGTCGTGGAACGCCGGTAGACTAGCTGTGTCTCAGAGCTGGCGTGCACAGCATACGCGGCTCCGCAGGAGCCGAAAAGCAGGGGTGGAAAGGAGCGTCAACCGCAAGGGAGAGCAGGGCGCTGAAGTCTACGCCAAAAACATCCGGATAGAGGTCTGGGCTTCCCGTTTTGGAACCAAATCGGGCCGGAAAATGTGACAAGTGTTCCAAAAGTCTCGGTGCTCGGTCGTCCAACGGCGGTTGCGAGGCCTTGTTGCGGTAAAAGTGCCTCCCATTCCACGGCGGGGTGAAGAAGGGGTAAGCCGGGGACACCTGTGGGCAGAATCAGAGCGATCTTCCAGCTTGTCGTTCTAGCGTTTCATGGCTTTTCTTTGGGAGCGGCCCGGGAGAGCAGCAGCCAAGACGGGAGCCAGAAAAATGCCCCGCCAAGCCTCAGCACAAAGCAAGAACGCGAGTCAGTCTCCATCCCCATGGGCGGGAGAATCCCGCCGCCGGACAAGAATCCAGTACCATTCTTCATTCCCCTCCGGCCTATAACCATTCCCCATGTCAGGGAAAAGACCCTGACAGCCACTGCTACGCAGGGGAACCTGCCGGGGTGCGTAGCAGCCAGAGGGGGCTACCTCTACGACGCAGGGAATCAATCAAGACGCACACTAGGTGGTAGTTAGGAGAAGCCGATACACCACCTAGTGCGGTTTGGCGAGCGGGTCGGAGCACCTCTGCCTCTCCCTTCTGCACGGCTGGGCTGGTCTCTTTCTCTCTTCTTTTCGGGTCTTCGCCCGCGCGCGCGAGGGTTTTGGTGTTCGGCAGGACGGAGAGACCAGGTCACGGCGTCATCGATGGAGACGCCGGAGCCTTCGTTCAGGATCTCGACGCCGAGGATCTTGGCCGCGGTCATGGCCCCGTACTCGTTGGCACCCGACAGGGTGATGTTGAACGGCAGCACCTGGTCGGAATACCAGGGGATGGCGCGTTCGTTCAGCCCGTAGAGGTCGGTGACCTGGGTATCGAGCTGGTTGATGGTGGCGCCTACCGACAGTCCTGTGTCCCGCACGATGGAGCTGGTGAACAGGGCGTTGGCATCGGGAGCGTCCTGGGTCTGGTACTGGGGCCGGATCTCGTCGGTGTCGGCGACGAAGTAGCCGCGGCACCGGTGGAAGGTATCCAACAGGGCGTTGCGGTCGAAGTTGATCCCGATGAGAGAGCCTTTGGTTGTCGGCGAGCGGCAGTCATACTCGGCCTTGCTCGTCACTTTCCCCGGCGGTTCTGCTTGACGGGGCCGCCCTTTCAGGAGTAATGAGTATATGAGTATGCATAAAAACCAGTCACAGCTTCAGTCCAGCCTCCCTTCCTCCCCTCTCCCCGCCGAAGACCAGAGACGCCAGGCCAATCGTGCCTGGATGGGCCATTCCCTGGCCCGCTTTACCGTGAAGCGCCGTGAGGATCTCGGCATGACCTTGGATGAGGCCGCCGAGTTGTCCGGCCTGGAGCTGTCGCAGTGGGTTGCCCTGGAGATCGGCTGGGTGCCGGAGGAGGCCAACCTGCGCCGGGCGATTGCCGCTACCTTGCAGGCGGACTACACCTGGTATTCGTTTGTGGCGACCATCTCCTCCCTCTCTCAACAGCCCTGTCAGAGCTACTCATAAGCAGATATCCTCATCTCTGACCGGCGACCGGCCCCGGACAGGAGGTGAGGAGGATGACAGAACGGAGACTGAAGCGCATGAACATCAACGTGGAAGTCAGCTTGCATGACGCCTTCAAGGCAGCCACGGCCAACCGCAGCGAGAACATGACCGATGTCCTTTTGGAGTTCATCCAGAAATACGTCGACAAGTACGGAGTGGCGCCGAAGAAGAAAGAGCGCCGCTCGTGAAACGTGCTGCTTTGTACCTGCGCGTTTCCACCCTCGACCAGCACCCGGAAAGCCAGCTTCACGACCTGCGCGGCTTGGCCGCGCAGCGCGGCTTTGAGATCGTCGAGGAATACACCGACCGGATCAGCGGGGTGAAGGCCCGGCGTCCCGGTCTGGATCAGCTTCTGGCTGATGCCCGGCGAGGCAAGTTCGATGTCGTATTGGTCTGGGCCTTCGATCGTCTTAGCTCGCTCGGTGCGGCACTTGCTGGAAGTGTTGGACGAGCTGAATCGGCTTGGAAATCGAGTTCGTCAGCGTTCCGAGAGAACATCGACACCGGCGGCCCGCTGGGCCGGGCGATCGTCATCATCATCGGCGCCATCGCCGAACTGGAGCGCAACCTCATCATCGAGCGTGTAAAAGCCGGCATGCGCCGCGCCAAGCTGGAGGGCCGGCGTCTGGGCCGGCCTCCCATCGCTGTCGATCGCCAAGCCTTGATTCGTGACCGCGCTCTCGGACATAGCCTCACTCAGCTATCCAGGACCTATCAGATCTCGCGGGCTTCGGTCCTCCGCGTGCTCAAGCCAGGCACCCCAGAAGGAGCAGTCGCATGAACCTACTCATCATCTTTATGCTGGGCTTAAATCTGATCCTCCTACCGCTGGTCGCATACCTCACCGTCCGGACGCTCTCCAGCAAGCTGGACACCAACGCACGCTGGCATCGCCAGGCCCTGAACACTGAGATCGATACGCTTCTGCTGAAGCACGAAGGCCGACTTGTAGAACGCATCCGTCCGCCAAACCACTAGTCCAAAAAGGTCGCTGCAAGCGCCTCTGCAAATCCATGAAAACAGGCGGCCAGAATCGGCCGCCTGCACTGGTTCAAAAGGTAAGGCTTTTCGTCCTCGCAGCATCCCCGCTCACGGCCTGATATCGGCAGTTAACTTGGTTAGCACCGGAGTACAGCACGAGCCCGCCGTCAATTCTGGCCTCTGTAGAGGAAGAAGTTCGGTCACGAGGCAGAGAAAAGCCGGAGAGCAATTCCCCGGCGAGTTAGGCGAAACACAGACCAACTACAAGTTGATCTTGCGCCGCAGCGTCCAAGCGATTCCGAGCAGGCCACTACCCAGCATCAGCAAGCCTGAGGGTTCCGGCGTGGGCACGGCCTCGACTGAGAGCGTGATTTCCGTGGGGTTGTATGACAGAACCCACTTTTCTCCTCCGACCGACTTCGGCAGGTCAAGCGTACTGAACTGCCCGCTCTCGCTCGCGAACGTCATCAGCACGTAGTGGTCGCCAACTTTCACCGCGAAGTCGTTCAACAAGTTCACGTCTAAGGTACCGTCAAGCGTCGCTGTACCGCCCACAATAAGCTGATCGTATTGTGTACCCAGCATCCGTCCCGTCAGCTCGGCGGTGAAGGTTCCATTGCCGAACTGGGTGTAGTTGCCGGTGATGGTCAGCACCCCGGGTGAATCGCCTGGTGACAGGGTTCCGCCCATCGTCACGTCGCCCTGGATGGTGCCGCTCCCCGACAGCGTCCCGCCGTTGATCTGGATGGTGGTGCTACTGGAGAATAGTCCGTCCACCTTTGTCGAGCCTGCCGACTGAATGAAGGTGCCGGGGTTGGACAGCGTTGCCCCTAAAGCAATCGCAACTGCGCCCGCGTTCGTGATGCTTCCGTCGTTGATGATCGTGCCGGTGTTGATGAGCGAGCCCGAAGTGTTGAGTGCGCCCGAGTTGTTGAGCGCGCCCGCGTTGTTGAACTTGCCGGCGTTGTCGAACGGGACGCCGGACTGATTGCTGAACGTGCCCGTATTGTTGATTGTGCCGGCGTTGTTGGGCGGATGGATGCGTTCTACAAGTCGGCCTTCGTGCTTCAGCAGAAGCGTATCGATCTCAGTGTTCAGGGCCTGGCGATGCCAGCGTGCGTTGGTGTCCAGCTTGCTGGAGAGCGTCCGGACGGTGAGGTATGCGACCAGCGGTAGGAGGATCAGATTTAAGCCCAGCATAAAGATGATGAGAATGTTCATGCGACTGCTCCTTCTGGGGTGCATGGCTTGAGCACGCGGAGGACCGAAGCCCGCGAGATCTGATAGGTCCTGGATAGCTGAGTGAGGCTATGTCCGAGAGCGCGGTCGCGAATCAAGGCTTGGCGATCGACAGCGATGGGAGGCCGGCCCAGACGCCGGCCCTCCAGCTTGGCGCGGCGCATGCCGGCTTTTACACGCTCGATGATGAGGTTGCGCTCCAGTTCGGCGATGGCGCCGATGATCACGACGATCGCCCGGCCCAGCGGGCCGCCGCTGTCGATGTTCTCCCGGAAGCTGATGAACTCGATTTCCAGCCGATTCAGCTCGTCCAACACTTCCAGCAGGTGCCTCACCGAGCGAGCTAAGACGATCGAAGGCCCAGACCAATACGACATCGAACTTGCCTCGCCGGGCATCAGCCAGAAGCTGATCCAGACCTGGACGCCGGGCCTTCACACCGCTGATCCGGTCGGTGTATTCCTCGACGATCTCAAAGCCGCGCTGCGCGGCCAGGCCGCGCAGGTCGTGAAGCTGGCTTTCCGGGTGCTGGTCGAGGGTGGAAACGCGCAGGTACAGAGCAGCACGTTTCACGAGCGGCGCTCTTTCTTCTTCGGCGCCACTCCGTACTTGTCGACGTATTTCTGGATGAACTCCAGAAGGACATCGGTCATGTTCTCGCTGCGGTTGGCCGTGGCTGCCTTGAAGGCGTCATGCAAGCTGACTTCCACGTTGATGTTCATGCGCTTCACGTCTCCGTTCTGTCATCCTCTTCACCTCCTGTCCGGGGCCGGTCGCCGGTCAGGGATGAGGATATCTGCTTATGAGTAGCTCTGACAGGGCTGTTGAGAGAGGGAGGAGATGGTCGCCACAAACGAATACCAGGTGTAGTCCGCCTGCAAGGTAGCGGCAATCGCCCGGCGCAGGTTGGCCTCCTCCGGCACCCAGCCGATCTCCAGGGCAACCCACTGCGACAGCTCCAGGCCGGACAACTCGGCGGCCTCATCCAAGGTCATGCCGAGATCCTCACGGCGCTTCACGGTAAAGCGGGCCAGGGAATGGCCCATCCAGGCACGATTGGCCTGGCGTCTCTGGTCTTCGGCGGGGAGAGGGGAGGAAGGGAGGCTGGACTGAAGCTGTGACTGGTTTTTATGCATACTCATATACTCATTACTCCTGAAAGGGCGGCCCCGTCAAGCAGAACCGCCGGGGAAAGTGAACGAGCAGCCCCGAGTATGCCGACGATTTGCCGGCAACCAAAGGCTCTCTCATCGGGATCAACTTCGACCGCAACGCCCTGTTGGATACCTTCCACCGGTGCCGCGGCTACTTCGTCGCCGACACCGACGAGATCCGGCCCCAGTACCAGACCCAGGACGCTCCCGATGCCAACGCCCTGTTCACCAGCTCCATCGTGCGGGACACAGGACTGTCGGTAGGCGCCACCATCAACCAGCTCGATACCCAGGTCACCGACCTCTACGGGCTGAACGAACGCGCCATCCCCTGGTATTCCGACCAGGTGCTGCCGTTCAACATCACCCTGTCGGGTGCCAACGAGTACGGGGCCATGACCGCGGCCAAGATCCTCGGCGTCGAGATCCTCAACGAAGGCTCCGGCGTCTCCATCGATGACGCCGTGACCTGGTCTCTCCGTCCTGCCGAACACCAAAACCCTCGCGCGCGCGGGCGAAGACCAGAAAAGAAGAGAGAAAGAGACCAGCCCAGCCGTGCAGAAGGGGGAGGGAGAGGTGCTTCGACCCGCTCGCCAAACCGCATTAGGTGGTGTATCGGCTTCTCTAACTACCACCTAGTGTGCGTCTTGATTGATTCCCTGCGTCGTAGAGGTAGCCCCCTCCGGCTGCTACGCACCCCGGCGGATGCCCCTGCGTAGCAGTGGCTGTCAGGGTCTTTTCCCTGACATGGGGAATGGTTATAGGCCGGAGGGGAATGAAGAATGGTACTGGATTCTTGTCCGGCGGCGGGATTCTCCCGCCCATGGGGATGGAGACTGACTCGCGTTCTTGCTTTGTGCTGAGGCTTGGCGGGGCATTTTTCTGGCTCCCGTCTTGGCTGCTGCTCTCCCGGGCCGCTCCCAAAGAAAAGCCATGAAACGCTAGAACGACAAGCTGGAAGATCGCTCTGATTCTGCCCACAGGTGTCCCCGGCTTACCCCTTCTTCACCCCGCCGTGGAATGGGAGGCACTTTTACCGCAACAAGGCCTCGCAACCGCCGTTGGACGACCGAGCACCGAGACTTTTGGAACACTTGTCACATTTTCCGGCCCGATTTGGTTCCAAAACGGGAAGCCCAGACCTCTATCCGGATGTTTTTGGCGTAGACTTCAGCGCCCTGCTCTCCCTTGCGGTTGACGCTCCTTTCCACCCCTGCTTTCGGCTCCTCCGGCGCCGCGCGTGCTGGCTCGGAGCGCACGCGCTATGCATGCGGCGGCGAGCAGTTGGACTCTCCACTCTCGGCCCACTCCTGTAAGCTTCGCGTGTCGATCAACGTATCCGGTGCGCCCGGTCGGCGCAGATGGCCGAACAGGCCAGCGCCGGTAAACCCGTCAAGGAATGACTCGACGATAATCTCTCGCAGACGTCGGTTCTTCATCAGGTCTTTCATTATTGGTTAGACGTCAAGCGGATGGTGGGGTTACACGGTGTTCTCAGTCTCGTCGATCGATTAGCTGACTGTGGAATTTCGGATCGCGACAACTGTCGGCCCGCCAGACCATTACCATGAGTCATTTTGGACGATTGAATTGTACCCGCAACCTCTCAGGTGTTTGTCTCGGGCGTGTGGCGCAGATCGTGTCCGAGCGAGTAATTTAGGAACGTTCGAATGAGGGCAATCGCAGCCAGTTGGCCGATCTCGGTCCAAGTGGGGCTGATGGCGCTTTTCAGGATGTCGGCAGCGAGCAAAAACTCAAGCGCCAGGACCAGCCAGCCGGCAAAGCCTCGGAAGACGACGAGTGGTTCGATTTTCGCCTTCGCCCGGAAGAACGCCGTGAGAGCAGACGAAATCGACTGAGCTGCTCCGATCACAATCACAACCACTGCAATCAGCTCGCTGAATTCCGCGACAACCGCTGCGATGCCTTTTACGATTTCCAGCATGTCCATTTACCTGTTCTATGCACACCGATGATGCTGAGCACGAGTCCCAAGGCATTGACCTGCCGATTGGCAGCACTGCTCGTGTCGTTCTGGTGTTCGTAGTACGGTTCAAGCTCATACCGCCTGCGACATAGCCCGCATTCAATCGCGGCGGTGAGCAGCCATTTTCTCGCCTTCAACCGACGCGTTAGTAGGTGCTGCCTTGGCCGACTGGAAGATGCTCGCAAGACGGGTTACCGGGCCGCGGACGAGAACGTAGGGCACAATCGCGCACGCCACGGCCACGATGATCGCCTGAACCGGATAAAACGTCCGCAACACGAATATCTGGTAACCGGTGTCGAGCAGGACGGCCACAACGAATACCTTGCCGACGTCTTTAAGGCCGGAGCGGAAAAGCCGCACTCGTTCTCTGCGCTTCAAGACGAGGCCCCACAGGTAAGGGGGCTGCCCTTCGCGAGCGTCACGCAGGCCCGCACGAATCGCGAGAACGGTTACCACCAACGGCATGACGAACAGCCGAAAGTTCAAAGGGCCGCTTAATCGACCAATCAGGTGTCCAACTCCTCGAGATAGCATTTGCAGGAATGTTTCCATTGCTCACTTCTTTCAAATGCCCTGCCGAAGCCGCGTTATTCGGGCAATAACAGCGTTCTGTGGAAGGCCTGATGTTGCTGGATCAGCCGAAAGGGCCAGACCGGACAACGATGCTTATGAACAATAGGGCGCCCAGGATAGCGATTAGGCAGGCCACGATGAAACTGAGATCCCACGGCTTATATGGCTGATCGGCTCTCAAGTTCTTGACGTAACTCCAGTGCTGAATACAGGCGACGATGACGACAAAGGTTCCGAGGCCGGTGAGGACGAGTCCAACGTTGCGAGGCGCATTCGGCCGCACCACTGGCACCGTGCTTTGCTCGTCGATCACCTGCAGGAATTTGTAGATGGTGAATCCGAAGCTGATCATCGACAGAGAGGTTCGAACCCATGCCATGAGCGTGCGCTCAGCGGCGAGTTTGTTGCGGTCCAGCGCCAGCATGTCAACGAGTTTGAGTTCTTTCTCAGCCATGGCTTTGCACCCAAAGCGCCAGATTCGCCGGTTTAGTCGCCAACCGCCACCAGTTGCGGCGATTTCATGTCCTTGGTGACCATGGCACGCGACAGCATGCCGCCAGAGAGATTCCGCGCCTTGAATCCGTTCTGCAAAAGAATGCGGGTTCCGTAGTAGCCACGTTGGGCGGAGCGACAGATCACGTGGATCTCGCGGTCGCGGGGCAGTTCGCCGAGTCTCGAACGCAACTGCGGCAGCGGGATGTTGATTGCGCCCGGCACTCTCTCAAGCACTAGTTCCGGTGGATTGCGCACGTCTAACAGGAAAGCACCGTTGGGAGAATCCCAGTGAGCGACTGGCATGTCGCCGCGGAGAACGTCGGCTGCTACCATTCCGGCGAAATTGACTGGATCTTTCGCACTGCCGAATTGCGGGGCGTAGCAGAGCTCCGATTCTTCCAGATCGTAAACGGTCGCACCCATCTGGATTGCCACAGCGAGGGCGCTGATGCGTTTGTCTACTGCCGGGCCATCCTGGCCCAAGGCCTGTGCTCCCAGCACCTTGCCGCTGGACTTACGGAAGATAAACTTGATTGCGATGAACTTCGCGTCCGGATAGTACCCAGCGTGGGAATTGGGAAAAAGGTAAACCTTCTCGTAGTCGGTGTCGCCGAGGCGCTGGAGCATTTTTTCGCTGACGCCTGTCCAGGCGGCGGCCGCACCGAACAATCCGATGATCGATGTGCCTTGTGTGCCACGATAATGCGAGTCGCGACCGCAGATCACATCGGCCGCTATCCGGCCCTGACGGTTCGCCGGCCCTGCCAATGCGATTAGGCTCCACTGCCCAGTACCGAAGTCCTTCACCTCGACGGCGTCGCCTACGGCGAAGATATCGGGATCGCTTGTGCGCATCTGATCGTCTACCCGGATACCTCCTCGTTCGCCGATCTGAAGCCCGGCCGCCTTGGCCAGGGTGGTGTCAGGGCGGACGCCGAGAGCGAGAATCACGAGGTCGGCAGGATACTTTTTTCCGGATTTGGTTTGGACTTCGAGCTCGCCTTCCTCCAGTTGCGTGAAGCCAGCCACTCCGTCATTGAGCGCAAGGTGAACACCGTGCCTTGTCAGATGGCCTTCGGCGAGGTTCGCCATCTCGCGGTCCATGGGAGCGAGCACCTGGTCAAGCATTTCGACGAGAGTGACATCGAATCCAAGATGTGCGAGGTTCTCCGCCATTTCGAGGCCGATGAACCCGCCACCGACAACAACTGCATGTCGAGTGGGCTTCAGGGCTTGAATTCCCGTGTAGTTGAACATCCCGCCGAGAAATGCGGTGCCACGTTCCACCCATTCGCGGATGGTACGGGCGTCCGGTACCGTCCTCACATGGAAAATTCCCGGCAGGTCAATGCCTGGTAGCGGCGGACGTACGGAGGGAGCGCCTGGTGAGAGTACAAGCTTGTCATAGGACTCGGTCGTCACCTGGCCAGTTTTCACATTGCGCAAGTCCACGGTCTTATTCTTAGGCGAGATGGAAACAGCCTCGCAGTTGGTCCGCGCGTCGATGTTCAGGAAGTTGCGGAAGTACTGCTCGTTGGCGACCAACAGGCTCGATTCCTTCTGAATCACTCCCCCGACGTGATAGGGAAGCCCGCAGTTTGCATAGGACAAATACGGTCCGCGTTCGACCATGACGATCTCGGCTTTCTCATCCAGTCTGCGCAGACGCGCCGCACATGACGCTCCCCCTGCCACTCCACCAACGATGATGACCTTCATAGCGTGTCTCCTGATTTCACTGCGAAGCTTCCACCATGCAATCGAGCCGTATCTGCGGTCTGTATCCCAATGACCGATCGCTGAACTGCCCGCACTGCGCAGGGCGGCATACTGGCACCCTGCGCAGTTGCGAAGCGAGAGAGGATAGTTAGATCCCGGCGATCGCCTTGTTCTGAAGTACCCGGACCACAACTCGGCGGTTCTCTGCCTCGCCGTCGGCGGTCTTGTCGTCCCCAACTTGGCGGCTTTCGCCCATCGCACCCGGCGCCAGCAGATTGGTCAGCGGAACATGACCCTGCTGTACGAGAATGGTGGTGACGTTGCCAGCACGCTGTTCGCTCAGCTTCTGGTTGAGGGCGGCACTACCTGTGGCAGAGGCGTAGCCTTTTACCTGGATTGTGTAGCCGTTGACGCCTTTGGCCTTCTCCGCCAATGCTGTCAGTTGAGGAATGTACTTCGGATCGACCTTGGTCTTTCCATTGGCGAAAAGGACCGTTACTTCGTCATATATGTAGTAATCATCGAGTTGGCCGAAACGAGCAGTGTTCGCAGCGATGGCAGCCTTGTTGGCTTCGATCGCCTTCTGCTGCTCGGTAAGTGCGGCCTGCTGCTTTTGCAGTTCAGCGTTCTGCGCCGCCAACGCGGCATTCTGTTTCTCCAGCTCTGCTTGTTGCTGCTTGGTCTGCACTTTTGTTTCATGCATGCCAGCCTGGATGGACTGTGCCTGTTCAAAGTCGTTGCCTTTGAACCGGATTTTGGTGGCAACCATTTCATTCTGGGCGTTGTACGTGCCCTCAACTTGAACAGGAAGACCAGGAATGAGGGCCGCCATCGACATTTTCTTGTTGCGGGCCTTGAGCATGCCCTCAACCTGCGCGACATCCGTCGTGTCCGTCAGAATGACGATGACTTTGGGTGAATCAGCAGTCTGCAAGAAGATTTGTGAGCCACTGCGGCCTTTGATGATGCCTTCCACCTTGGCTGACTGGGCGAAACCTGCTGTGGTGGACAGTGCGATCAGTGCGACCAACACGGCCGCGATGGATATGGTTCTAAGTATGCTGCGATTCATAGTTGCTTGCTCCTCGATCTCCGAATGAAGGTGGTCAAGTCTGGCTAGTCGCAGCTTAGCGATTGCCTCAACTTGGCCAGAACTTGGGTTCCGAGATAACGCTAGGCTTGACGCGAAGCTGGCACAACTAGGCAAATGCCTAACAATCTGGAGAGCCACACACAAGACCAGCGGAAGCGAACCTAGTTCGCTTCCGCTGCTGGCATGTCTAAATACGTCATATTCTGGATATTCGGTGGCGGAAAGGGATTGCTGCCCGCATGAGTGTGCAAACCGGCGTGGGCGCTCTGGCTTGTTTGATGACATGTCCGGCCGCCCGCGACCGGACAAGACCCGCCTCCAAACATCCAGAGTAGACCGCGGGGAGCAAACACTTACTTATTCATCCTTTTCGCCATCGCCTCCTGTACCAGCTTGGCTTGTGCAGCCAACCCTCCAGCGGTACTGAACTGGAGGATCTCGGCACCTTCCTCCGAGATGAAGTTGTGCGGAGCTGGCCAGTAGCAAACTTCCCCAGCGCGGCAAATGTCTTCGGTCCCGTCAACGTAAATGACCCTCAACGTGCCCTTCAAGACGTAAGCCCAGTGTTCAACCTGGCACAGATCGTGCGGTAGTCCCTTTCCCTTCAGAATGTCTGTGAAGTCAGTACCCGGCGCAAAGATGTGGTAGGCGCACTGCATGCCGCCCCAGTTTTCGTCCCAAATTTTGAGGCCCGGGGTGTTCTGGGTGACGAAGTCGTCTACTGGGTGCATATCCGTCAATTTCTTTCTCATGATTAGCTCCTTCTTGTGCCTCACCGGATCGGCGGTGATGGTGATTTGTTCGAAGCCAGACCCGATCGCCCAGACAAACTTGGTTACCAACGCTCATTGCGTGCCATGCACCGCCGGGCTAACTAACCCGGTTTTCGGGCATCTCCATGAAGGCTAGATTCCGCAACAACCTTAAGTTCCGCGTGGATGGCAGAACAACTGGGCAAATGCCTAGTGGGATCCGGAGCGCGGTAACAGGCAGGGCGGCACCCTATCTCCGTGTCTAAACACCCTTTTGCTTCGGCCCGTCCATGCCAACCTGGCGGTCAAACTTCGCGACCAGGTTCAGCACAAGCGCCAGCGGCGCTGCGGCCGCGCCCACCACTCCCTCAAAGCTACGGTTGAGGAAGGCGTCGGCGGTGTTGCCTAGCAGGTTGGTGAACGTGATAAAGCGCACGTAGGCGAGAATCTCGCCCACCTGGGAGTCGCTGAAGTACTTGCGCAGGTTCGCGATCGATTCATGATCGAACTGGTCGAGATGCTCCGCGTAGTGCTGGGCAAACAGGATCGCTGCGGCCTCGGCCGGGTTCTTTGCCTCGAGCGACTCGATCTGAAAGCTGAGGATCTGGTTGACCTCCTCCAGCGGCACGCCTTGGGCCATCGACCAGTGGGTATGACCCCACTTACAGTAGCGGCAATCATTGACCGAGCTCACGCCGAGAAAGATCTTCTCGCGCAGGGCCGCCGAGATATTGGGCTTGACCGCCGCCAGGGCGAGTTGGGGGCTCGAGTTCACGACGTTGGCGACCGTTTGAAAGAAGTTGTCAGGGGTCAGCGTACGCTTCGGCTGGCTGGTGTGCTGCGGTGGCGCGCTTGTGCCACTGCCGTTGGTCATGACTGGCCTCGTTGCGTTCGATGCCGTCTTCCTAACTTTCGCGGAACTGGACGCCGATTTCGGGCTTGCCTGCATTCGGGATTTGGTTGGCATCACCGTCACTCCTATCCTGCGGATATCGAGATTGAAGAAGAGACAACCCGCTTCCGGGGCACGATCATCGCTGTGTGCTCTCGAGAATCTTTAGGATCGCCTTGTAGCCTCCGCCGTTCACTGCCTTGAAGCCATTGGCTTCGAGGAGATGTTTCGCTTTGGCCGCCCTCCCGCCTCTGTTGCAATAGGTGACGATAGTCCTGTCACGCGGCAATTCCTGCAGGTGGTTCTGCAATTCCGCCAGAGGAATATTTTTTGCTCCGCGAGCGATGCCTGCTTTTGTTTCTTCAGGATTGCGCACGTCGAGCACCAATGCTCCCTGCATTGATCAAACCGAGTACTTCTTCCGGCGGCGATACCGACATCGCCTTATCCAGTGCTTTCTTAACCGCTTTCAGCATTGCCTTCTCCTTTGGGGTGCGATTGCACACAACCGACGGACCCAAGCCAGGGCCAGGTCCGTCGGTGATGCGCATCGAATAACTGCCGCGCTCTCTGTGGATGCTTCGTCGGCTCTGTCTGCCGATCGGCAACCTCTGCCTACCGCGGGCTACGGTATGTAGTTGGCACTGGTGTCTTTGCCATAGCCACACCCCTGGTAGGTATTGCCGAGATCGTCACGAATGATGGCAGCCCAGCCGCCGATGCGACCCGTATCCAGTGACAGGTCCTTGTCGAGCACCTTGGTTTCGAAAGTCCAGCCTTCGGGCAGGTTCTTCAACTTGCTACCCACGGTGTCAAGGTTGTCAGGCGTCAGAGTCGAGTCAACAGCCTTGGTGTATTCCTGCAGGACCCAGACCGTTCCGCCCGGCTCCCGCAGCAGATGCACAGGCTTGCCGGCGTGAAAAATCCAGTTGGTGTTACGTTGGATTAACGAGGGCACGTAAGCACTCTGAAACTGGGCGATCATCTCGGCTCCGGTCATGTCGCCAGCCCAATTCATTTTGATACCGTGGAAGTCCACAGGATCGCCACCGGCGTAATCCACTTCGTCCATCATCCAATAGCGGCCGTGATTGACCGCGCACTTATCCACTTCGAGCTCATCCGCCAGCTTCTCAGGATCAATCTTCTTGTAATCCTCGAGACCTACCGGGAGGGTTGCCGCGGTATAGACGTGAGCCCGTTGGGTCTTGCCGACACCGACGAAGGCACCAAGTCCGCAGAACGCGGCGCCGCGGGTGTTGTTGGCGTGAACCCTCCGAGTGGGACCTGTTTTCAACTTCATTGGTTTATCTCCTTCGTTATGCCATTGTGATCGGCATCTTCTGATTCCAAGACGACTTTAGGTTGGGCCGATGTTCGGAACAACTAGGCAAATGCCTAATCGGCGGTGGCAACCGGAGAGCTGATTTCGGCTGGCAACTCACGCGAGGGCGTGGCGCCTTCCATATGCACATGCACGTCGCGCTGCGGCAATGGGATTTCTATTCCATTCTTCGCGAACTCACGGGCAATCTGCGTGTTGAGTTCGCTGCGCACCTGCAGCCATAAGTCGAGCTTGGACCAAAAGCGGAAGGTGAAATTGAAGGAGTTGTCGCCGAACTGGTCAAAGGTAATTAGCGGTGCGGGGTTCTTGCGGACATCGGGATGGGCGGCAGCGATCTGACTCAGAATGGCAAGTACGCGGTCCGGATCGGTGCCATAAGCAGCGCCGACCATAATGTCTGTCCGGCGGTAGGCATCCGTTAGCGACCAGTTCACGACGGACTTGCTGATGAGTTCGGAGTTAGGGACAATCACGTCGGCGCCCTCGAACGTGCGGATGGTGGAGGAACGGAAGCCGATGGTGCGGACTTCACCGGTCAGCGGGCCGACTTCGATCAAATCGCCAACCTTCACCGGCCGTTCCAGGGAAACGATGATTCCCGAGACGAAGTTGTTGACCACATTCTGCAGGCCGAAGCCGAGGCCCACGCCGAAGGCGCCGGTGAGCACCGTCAATTTACTGAGTTCGAGTCCAGCGGCGGCTAATGCGATAAACACGCCAACCATCAACATTCCAGTGTAAGTAAGGCGTGATCCGGCCTGGGCAGCGCCGGGGTTAATGGAGGTGCGTGGGAGAAATTCTTCATCGAGCAGGAAACGAACCAGCTTGGCGATGGCTGTGCTGACATACAGCACCAAACCGAAGAGGACGACGTCGAGCAGAGAGAACGAGATCGCACCGACCTGTTGCTTGTAGCGGAGGATCGCGCCAATCTCGGCAATCGTTTGCGGGAGGATCTGAAACGCATACAGGACGATCACTACCCATAACAGCCATGCCACCTTCTTGAACGACAACGCGACTCTGCGGTTGACGAGGTCGCGATTCAGGCGAAGGCGCGAGACCTCTGGCCGAATCGGAGGCAGTCAAGGCGAACAGCAAGAGCGGTGAATACAACGTAGAAAACGTATGCCGCCACGCCATAATACGCGCCATAGATCGTGCCGTTGGCGAGAACGTCGGCAAGCGATAAATTGCCCACAATGTTGGAAACGACGGAAATCAACAGAAGAGTGCCGCCCAGGTAACAGCCGAAGGAGACGAAGTTCCAGCCGTGCTCTTGCAGCAGTACACGAACCATGCCGCCTTTTCGAAGCAGCATGACCATGGCCGCCAACATCGTGCCGGTCAGCAGCAGCACAAACAAACGCCGCAATACCGTGCCGGAAGCAAGTTGCAGACTCGCTACATTAACGACGGTGAACAGGCCGAGTGCAACGGCATACAGGTGCAATCTCTTGTCGAACACCCTGGTCGCAAGAAACAACACAGTCACTACCATCAGAACGCGCGAAACCCGCAGAACTTCCCCGGGGCCTTGGCGAACAGGAGAGCGAACAGCATAAGCAACACAAACGTGGTGAGCGCGAGGGGATGTCGCAGGGATTCGATCTGGGCAGAATCTTCAGGTGGCCACGAAGTTCGGTCCTGCCGGGAAAACGTGAAAACAACTGCAAGGAGACCGATGGCGAACAAGAGATACAACAGGAGCTTGGAGCGGTACACCTGGTAGAAACGTCCAGTACGGGCGCCGGCACCTTTGATCCTCTGAGGCACCTGTTGCCAGCCATCCCGAAAGTCGGAGACGGTGAGAACACGCCAGATGGGTGGACTGTCGATCACAAAAAGCTGATCGCGCAGGGCCGCTTCCGTGGCGTTCAATAGATCGATCACATCGTCTATCTGGTTGCGTGTCTGTGAGATTTGTACCTGGACCTTCATCAAGCGATCGGTTTCACCGCGGAGCGTCTCTTCGCCCTGATCGGCCAAGAGTTGGACCCCGACCACGCGCTGGACGAATTGCTCCGGCAGCTTCGCATCAACTACCGATTTGGCGGCTGCGGTCCAGGTCTCGCCTATCTTGAGCAACTCCTGGTTCTGTTGATCGAGACTGGCGGCGTATCCCACGATGAGCTGATTGATCGCATCGAGCTGGTCGTGGTGGCGCGTCCAGGTGACTCTCGCTTCGGTCAGTTGAAGAGGAGAACGGGCGAGCCGAACGATTCTCTTGGTTTCCTCCGCGGTCTCAGAGACAGCTTTACTCAGATCATCGAGCGAAGCCTCTGCCTGCTTGATTTCTGGATTATGGATACTCGAGACCATTTGCTCTATATGTTTCGTCGCGGACTCAGTCCGAGGTACGAGCTCAGAGACAGGGATGGACTCGCCGTTCGCAACCTGGATTGCGGCAGGCAGAGCAGGGTCGCCTGGTTTCGTACTGCGGGTGCTTTGCTTGGGGAGTTTCGGGGCAGGCGAATTCTTTTGCGCGGGAGCTGGTGTCGAGCAGAGAATTAAAAGGAGTCCGAGGGCGAGCGCACGCAGGATTGGGACGAGCTGGCCGCTTCGAAATCCACCTGCGTTGTTGCTGTGCCGTTTACTTACCATGATGAAATCCTGTGCTGTTTGCGACGCTCTATCCCCTGAACCCGGCCATCTGCTTCAGACTCGCTGATCGGGTCGTCTCACGAGCCAAATTTTAGACATAAGCAAACTGACCAGCATTCCGACGATGCTTCCTAACAGCACCTGGCCCACTCTCTGCAAGCCCCGGGTGAGTCCTACCGTGGTGGAGGCGCCTGCAAGGCCAGCGGCGATAACCACAGCGGCGGTGATGGGGGCCTGGCGCCACATCGTCTTGACGCGCACGAAATAGGTGGAGACCACGACAGTAACGGCGAGTGCTACAGGAACCATCCGTGGGTGGCCACTGCCGAAAAGGAGAAAGATGAACCCGACGCCGCAACCCACTAATACGTTGATGATCCGGCTACGCAGCAAGCGACGTGCTTCTTGCGGGTCCGGGTCTGAGGCTGCAACGAGTGAGGCGATGGCCCAGACTGGATTGGGGTCACCGAACTGTCTGAGTGTGAACCAGACAATAGTCGTGGCGATCAGCACGTTGACCGCGAACCTGAGCCCGAGGAGCGACTCGTAAGAAATGCCGAGCCGCACGGCAAGCGTCTCGGCCTTAACCGACAATGACGGCGATACACTCACTCGTGCGCCTTTGGCGGATTGCCCAGCAGCCGGTATACGGTCGCTGTCTTGGTGGCATTCAGCGCGATGTAGTCCTCCGCCGAATACTGAAGACTTATGAAGAATGCCTCGGTTCGGCGCAGAGCATCTTTGCTGAGCAAATTGCGGTCCTGGAAGCGGAACTGGTAGGCGAACTCCCCAATGAGCGGGCGATGTTCGCCGCGGGTACGCCAGATGGCAACATTCGCCTTGCAGGTGAGGCCGTCGCCGAAGTCAAGCGAGCCGATGTCTTGCAGAACTTCCTCGACGATGGTGTTGCTGACGAGATGGATATGTTCTTTCGGCGTCTTCCGAACCTTAGAGAGAACGGGGAGAACATCGACAAGAGCGTCCATGTCGCTGATGTTCTCGCGTCCCATGCCGATGGCGGAGCGGTTGAATTGCACGTTGTGGGAGAAGAGCAGGCGGATGCCGCCCAGCTTCTCCTTCAGCGGCAGGGCCTGCGCCTTGAACTTGACGCGGTGATCGCCAAGAATATTGGGCCGGACGTCGGTCTCGGCCGCAACCTGCATGTCAGGATGCCGGAACTTGAAAACGATTTCGGGTTCGCCGATGGGAAATCCGTCTTTGTAGGGGATTCTGCGGCGCAAGATAAAAGCGTTGTTGTAAAGCCGGAATTCATCGGTGTCGACGAACAGCACTTCGCGGATCTTGACAGGCTTTGAGACGAATCCGTCGGTCGTGAACTTGACGCCGTGCTCTTTGGCGGGCTCGCGCATGACCTTGCCGAAGTCAAAAAAGCTCTCGCGCGAATGGAACTTGTTGGGCCGCAGGATGAGTTTGCAGCAGATGTACTCCGGCGAATGGATGGGCATGCCGTCGGCATACGCGCCGGGCTTGAGTGGGGGAACGCGTCCGACCCAACTAGGGGTTACTTGCGTTTTGGTGTTTGACTGCGGCATGGTGTCTCTCGCACGATCTTGCTGAGTTTTCTTCATAGCACTTCCAGACTTTGCCAGGTACAGAGATAACGCTAGGCGTGAGTCAATGTCCGGACAACTAGGCAAATGCCTAAGTGTTCGGAGGGTGCAGGGATCAAGTTGCCTGTGGTCCCGACCGCAGTTGGACAGGAGTCCGCTCAGGCACCCAGGCCCGAAAGTGGTTGCAACCCGGCCACGTCACGCCGCATACTCAAGTTTGATCTCATCCCAGTCACCGCGGGATACAGAAGTGCAAGCTCTACTCGCTCGCGTGGATTCAGGCCAGCCCGTCGGCTCGACAGTCGATCCTCATCCGGCGAACAACAGGGACTTGGCTCGTCTTGGCGACGCTCGTGTTGCTCTGTTTCACGTCAACTTTGCATGGGCAGGTTCGAAAGAACATTCTCTTGATCGCGGACGAGGGACCGGCCTCACCCGGCGTATTGGTTATAACGAATCTACTGGTCGAGGCCCTGCACTCCGACCCCGCCTTCCGGCCCGATGTCTACTTCGAGAACCTGGACGCCATGTTTCACCCCGACGATTGGCGGAAGTCTCAGGCGGACTTTATTGTCAAGAAATACAGCGACAGTAAGCTGGACCTGATCGTACTGGCAGGCCCAAACGCGAACCGGCTGCTGGCGGAGCCTTCGAATACATTTTTTCCCGGCGTGCCAATCGTATTCTGCGGCAGCGTCCCGCTTCCACTCGAACATACGAATCCAGGTACCGCGTTTACAGGGACGTGGATCCAGTTGGAGCCCGCGGGCACGGTGGACGTCGCCTTGCGTCTGCTACCGGAAACGCGTTCCGTCTTCGTGGTCGCCGGCCAAGGCTACTACGACCAACGTCTCACGGCGCTGACGAAGGCAGCACTCAAGTCCTATGAGAACAAGCTTGAAATCACATACCTGACGGACCTGCCTATGGACAAACTGCTGGAGAGACTGAGGCATCTTCCCGACCACTCCGTGGTTCTTTTTCTCACTTTGTGGGTCGATGCCGAAGGGCGACAGCTTCTCAGCACTACACAGGCACTACCCATGGTTTCTGCGGCCGCGAACGCCCCAGTGTTTGGTGTTTCCGATACCTATATAGGCCGCGGCATCGTCGGCGGAAAGTTGGTCAGCTTCGAAGAGCAAGGCAAGATCGCAGCCCGCGATGCACTTGAAATTCTGAGAGGAAAGCCGCCGCAGGACATTCCCATCGTGACCGGTCCGCCTGTGTACCAATTTGACTGGCGGCGAGCTGCAGCGCTGGAACATGGAAGAAAGCAGGCTCCCTCCCGGAAGCACCGTACTGTTTCGGCAGCCGACAATTTGGGAACAGCACAAGCGAACTGTACTCACGGTTATTACTGGTCATTGCGTTTCTGGGTCTGCTTACCATTTATCTATTGTTTGAGCGGCAGAAACTCAAACAGGCGCGAAACGCTCAAGAGCGGCTAAGCGCCATGTTGATCAATAGCCAGGAAACGGAGCGCAGCCGACTCGCCGCCGAAATCCATGATGACTTCAGCCAGCGGCTGGCAACGTTGGCTCTGGGTTTGGGAACCGCCGCCCAGACCATCCCGGAAACAGCCACGGAAACGAACCGCCGTCTGCAGAAGCTATCCCAGGAGGCCAGCACTATTGGTGGCGACCTGCACACGTTGTCGCATCGCCTGCACTCTTCCACTCTGGAGAGCCTGGGGCTTGGTCCGGGTGTGAAGGCCTTTTGCAAGGAGTTCGCTGCCCAGCAGGGCATCAAGGTCGATTTCACCGCTGACCACGTTCCTCGTTCCGTCAACCATGACGTGGCGTTGTGCGCCTTTCGAATCGTGCAGGAAGCTCTACGAAATGCGAAGAAGCACGGGGGCGCATCAAGCGCCGAAGTGAGCCTGCAGAAGGTGGACGACCAGATTCACTTGATCGTCAGCGATCAGGGTGTGGGCTTCGACCCCAGAGAGGTCAAGATGAAAGAAGGTCTTGGGTCTGCGAAGCATGGAGGAACGTGCGCGCTTGCTGGGCGGGCGATTCTCGATTCGATCGGCAGCGGGAAGGGGAACAGCGATCGAGGCTTGGCTGCCGCTGGAACCAAAATCAGCGTCTTGGGCCGGCTAGAGGCTGCGTCTTCCTCAAGTGATTCGCCATATTGGATCTCGGAGTCGATCGAGATCAGCCCTTGCTTGACGGCAAACAAGACCAAATCTGCATTGCTCTTCAGATTGAACTCCGCCATGATCTGGTGCTTGTGGAAGTCGATTGTTTTTCGACTCAGATTCAGGCGGTCGGCGATCTCTTTCAAAACGTAGCCTTCCGCAAACAATTGGACAATGTCACGCTGACGGTCAGTCAACACCTTAGAGAAGTGTTTGACCCGTTCCTTCTGCTCCACCCAGTCTTCCGGCCGAACCTTCGGCGAGACATACGATTTCCCATGCCAGACATGGTCAATGGCGGTAAGCAATTCGGCGACTGCGGAGTGCTTGAGAACGAAAGCCGACCGGCCCAACTCCAGCGCAGCGGCTGCCAGGTTGGGGTCTTCCTTCATCGTCAGGAACACGAGCCGAATGTTTGGAAGCTCTTCGCGGATGCGACGTGCGGCGTCTAGCCCGTTAAGCAGCGGCATGCCAACGTCAACGAGGACCACATCCGGCTTGAGCCGGAGGGCCTCGGCGACGAGCGATCGGCCATCCGTCACTGTTCCGATCACCGGATATGTGTTCTCCAGGAAGCACTTGAGCGTTTCCAGGAAAACGGCGTGGTCGTCAGCGATCAGAAGGCGGGGTCGCGGCTTTGTCGCAAAGAGGCGCCATTAGGGATGAACTGAAGTACAACACGCTTCGCCGTCGTTAAACTGTGACCCACGCCTCACGACCTCCTGTGACGTGAAGCCATAACTCGCAGATTTCTCCGGGATTCCTCAGCCTCATTTCGGGAATTTCAACTCCTCATTGAGAACGCAGCGCGATAGCCTTCGCTAGGCATTTGCCCAGTTGTTGCGTCGACGGGGCGTACCTATGCTCAAAGCGAATCGATATTAAGGACGCCCGGTGAACCACCCACGTGTTTTGCTCGCCGATGACAATAAGCCTCTCATGGTGCGAGTTGCAGAGCTTCTGGCCCCGTTATTCGATGTGGTGGGCAGCTGCAGTCAACGGGAAAGAATTGGTTTCCCAGGCACTCCGACTCTGCCCTGACGTGATCGTTACCGATATCACCATGCCCGTCCTTACGGGGATCGAGGCCGTACGTCAGCTTCGAGATGCCGGACTCAACGGCAAAATTCGTGTTTCTGACGATTCATAACGAAAGCGAATTTCTGGAAGCGTGCCTGGAAGAAGGGGCCATCGGCTACGTCCTCAAGACCCAGATGACTGACGATCTTATTCCCGCCATACATGCTGCAGTGGCAGGAAAACAATATGTCTCTTCTGCTATGTCGATCGCGGAGGAAGGATGAACGCGTCGTCTATGTGGGTCCGCAGGTCATTGGCTGTCAGTCCTTGTGGCTCTGCTGTCTGGACGGCTAAACCCGAGGCTGGAAGAGCTCACGCTGACACACTAGGCGAGGCAAGGGCGGTCGGTGAAGTACTTCGGAGACAGTGATTATGAAAAGTGAGTACAGCTTCAGCAGCATGTTCAATAGTCGGCGTTCGAGAACTGGCTGGCGATACTCTGCATTGGAGCGCTGGTGCCTGGAAACACCTTCGCACAGTCGCAGCAAGCGCCACCGGCCACACCTCCGGCGGAACAATCCGCCGCGAAGCTTCCCCCCGAGCAACTGGATTCACTGGTGGCGCCGATCGCGATCTATCCCGATTCGCTGCTCAGCCAGACACTGGTGGCTTCCACGTATCCGCTGGAAGTCATTCAGTTGCAGCAGTGGTTGGCGCAGAACAAGAACCTGAAAGACAAGGCGCTGGCCGATGCGGCGATGAAGCAGGACTGGGATCCTAGCATTCAGTCACTCGCCGGGCTTCCCGATGTCGTCAAGTTGCTGGCCGAGAACATCAAGTGGACCACCGACCTGGGCAATGCCTTTCTCGCGCAGCAGAAGGACGTGATGGACGCGGTTCAGCGCATGCGCAAGAAGGCGAAGGATGCTGGAAACCTCAAGTCCTCCGAGCAGCTGAAAGTCGAAACCAAGACCGTCGAGAGCACCCAGGTAATCGTTGTTCAGCAGGCGAATCCCGAAGTTATTTATGTGCCGAGCTACAACCCGACCGTGGTGTACGGAGCTCCGGTTTACGCCTATCCCCCAATTGCCTATCCACCGCCGGGTTACTACGCTGCGGGTTTGGCAATCGGGTTTGGCGTAAGAGTCGCGAGGGCAGCGGTTTGGGGTGGTGGGTGGGGTTGCGGTTGGGGTGGGGCAACAACGACATCACCATCAACAACAACAACAACTTCGTGAACAACAGCAACCGGCAGAACGTGAATGGCGGCAATCGCGCCAATGCCGGCCGCGGCGGGGGCAACAGCAACTGGCAGCACAACCCGCAGCACCGGGGTTCCGCGCCCTATGGCGACAAGGGCACCGCCAATAAGTTCGGCGGCACGGCTCGCGGCGACTCGCGGCAAGGCGGTCAGAACCAAGCCCGGCAGCAGCCTGCGGGTGGCAACCGAGGAGCAGGTTCCAGTGCAGGTGCGGGAGGCGCGGGCAACCGCGGCGCTAGTGCAGGCAACACGAGCGCTAACCGCGGAGGCGGAGGGAATCAGGGTGGCAATCGGCAGGTATCCAAAACTCCGAGCTCGACCAACCGCAGCACCTTCGGCGGAGCGTCGGCTGGCATGAGCGGAAGCCAGGCTCGCGCCAGCAGCTCACGCGGATCTTCCAGCATGGGAGGGTCCCGTGGCGGAGGCGGCCGTTCCGGCGGAGGCCGCTCCAGCGGTGGCGGCGGACGGAGGAGGTAGGCATGCGAGCCACGAAGAGCGAGGCACCCATGAAATCGAGACTGATCCAGCTTGAGCACGCGGACTACTTTCTGCGTTCTTGCCTTAGCCGCAATGTTCTGCATGGCATCGATGACCGTTCTCGCGCAGCCCCAGGCTGCGGCACCAAGTACGGCAGCGGAGCCAAAGGCGTTCGACACCCCGCAGCAAGCTGCGGAAGCTTTCATCAGTGCCGCGGCGGCTTACGACGTCCCGGAACTGCTGGCCATCTTGGGCCCGGACGGCGAGGATCTCTTTGAATCAGCGGATCCGGTGCAGGACAAGAACAATGCTCTGGCGTTTGCCAAGGAAGCTCAGGTCAAGCATTCGGTGCAGGTTGATGCGAACGGCAACCGCGCGACCATCATCGTGGGTGAAGAGCAATGGCCTGTTCCCACGCCGATCGTGAAAAAGAACGGCAAATGGTACTTCGACGCCAAGGCAGGGCGGCAGGAAATCCTCTTTCGGCGAATCGGCGCCAATGAACTGGACGCAATCGAGGTTTGCCACATTTACGTCGATGCCCAGGTGGAGTACGCATCGGAAATCCGCGATAGTTCGGGAGTGAACCAGTATGCGCAGAAGGTCATGAGCACACCTGGAAAGCAGGATGGCCTCTACTGGAAGGCCGCGGACGGATCCCCCGAAAGCCCGCTTGGCGATCAGGTCGCCCGAGCTTTGGCGGAGGGATACACCATCGGCAAAGCGGGATTTCACGGCTACTACTTCAAGATCCTGAAGGGACAAGGTCCGGCTGCACCGCATGGGGCGACTGGACTACGTGATCGAGGGAATCATGATTGGCGGCTTCGCCCTGGTAGCGGTTCCAGCCGAATACCGCGTGACCGGCGTGAAGACGTTCCTCGTGAGTGCCGACGGAATTGTTTACCAGAAAGATCTCGGGCCCGATTCGCTGGAAATCGTAAAGAAGATGGAACTCTACAACCCGGACAAGACCTGGCAGCCGACCGATGACGCAGTGGCCGCAAGATGTTGCCGTCGCTCGGTGAAACTAATTGGATTGGTGATCGGGGTAGTTGTGTCTCGAGACGACACGCCGATAAATAGCACCGCCTGAAAGAGAGAAACATGGCTGACGTTCGTTCCGACGCACTCGTATTCTTCGGTGCCACCGGCGATTTGGCTTACAAGAAGATCTTTCCTGCGCTGCAGGCGATGATCAAACGGGGCAATCTGGAGATTCCTGTCATTGGAGTCGCTAACGCCGGCTGGAGCCTCGAGCAACTTCGCGCGCGGGCGAAGGACAGCCTGGAGAAACGGGGTATCCTTGACCCTCAAGCTTTCGAGAAACTCAGCGGATTGTTGCGCTACGTCGACGGCGACTACAAAGATCCCGCAACCTTCCAGAATCTGCGTCGCGAACTAAAAGACGCCCATCAGCCGACCCATTATCTTGCGATACCGCCTTTTCTCTTCGAAACCGTTGTGCAGGGGCTGGTCAAATCGGGCTGCGGCACCGGTGCAAGGCTGGTACTGGAAAAGCCATTTGGCAAGGACCTGGCATCCGCGCGCGAACTCAACCGAGTATTGCTGAATGCGTTCAAAGAAACCGATGTCTTCCGGATCGACCACTATCTGGGAAAACGGCCCGTTCACAACCTTCTTGTGTTCCGCTTCGCTAATGCATTCATGGAGGCATTCTGGAACAGGAACTTCATCGAGAGCATCCAGATCACTATGGCCGAAGACTTTGGTATACAAGGCCGCGGCGCCTTTTACGACCAGACCGGCACGATTCGCGATGTAATCCAGAACCACTTATTCCAACTGCTCAGCAATCTCTGCATGGAGCCTCCTGTCAGGACTGACGGCGAGTCCATCCGGGATGAAAAAGTGAAAGTGCTCAAAGCCATTCCACCCCTGACTGCTGGAGACCTGGTGCGAGGTCAGTTCCGCGGATACTTAAACGAAAACGGCGTTGCCACCAACTCTACCGTAGAGACATTCGCCGCGATGCGCCTCGAAATCAACTCGTGGCGCTGGAAGGGTGTGCCCATCTACATTCGCTCGGGGAAATGTCTGCCGATCACTTGCACAGAGATATTTGCCCGCTTTCGCAAACCTCCCACGGTGATTAAGGAAAGCGAGCTGTCGCCGAATCACATGCGGATGCGTGTCAGCCCGGACATCGCGATCGCAATCGGCACCATGGTTATGGGTTCCGGCGAGCAGATGACGGGGCGAACGGTGGAAATGTTAGCCAGCCGTCAGCCTCAAGCGGAGGAGATGGAAGCATACGAGCGAGTGATCGGCGATGCCATCGCCGGCGACGCGACGCACTTTGCGCGCCAAGACTACGTGGAGGAAGCCTGGCGGATCGTGGATCCAATTCTCAAGCAGGGTTCGCCTCTGCACACGTACGAACCGAATACCTGGGGACCAACAGAACTCGACCAGCGGTTGGCACCGCGAGGTGGCTGGCACAACCCCAGGGCTAACGGAAACGAGGAATTTACCTTGGCAGCGTATGCCTGACGCGATGCACTTCGTGAAAACAATCACATGATGGTCAGAGCATCATCGTTTGAACATCACAACGGATGAAATCAGTTCCACGAATAATCTCAGCAGCGGAGGTACACAGCATATGTCAACAGCAAAGGCTGCCCCAGTTAAGAGGCAGGGGAAGAAGCCATCATTAGCGACCCATGGCTCACGCGATGAGCTGTATGCCGCGGGTAAAAAGTTACGCGAGAAGTGCCCGCGGAGTTCACATGCAGGCTGGAGCACACCAGTCGGTCGGCGGGATGCGGTCGACCTGGTCTTGCAGGCCGAAAAGGGGCGCATCGCAGAACTGCTGCCCCTTCGCCATGGGCGGATGGTTCGGTCCCCGTTCACGTTTTACCGCGGCGCGGCCCTCACGATGGCTTCCGATCTGGCCTCCACTCCAACGAGTGGGATCCGGGTCCAATGCTGCGGCGACGCCCACCTATGCAACTTCGGAGCCTTTGCTACTCCAGAGCGCAAGATCATTTTCTCCATCAACGACCTCGACGAAACCTTGCCTGCTCCGTGGGAGTGGGATGTGAAACGCTTGGCCGTGAGCTTCGTTGTAGCTAGCCGGGACAACGGACTGAGCGATGTCGTCGGCAAAGACATGGCGACAGCCTGTGTACGATCGTACCGAGAGTCAATGGCTGACTTCAGCCAGCTAAAGACTTTGGAGCTTTGGTACTACGCGATCGAGCCCGAGGAGTTAATGGCGATGGGCAACATCGACCTTCGCAAGCGGATGTCGAAGCGCATCGAGCAGGAACGGGCGAAAAGCCGCGGCGAGGAAATTTTCCCTAAGCTTGTCGAACACAAGGGGGACAAACCTATAATTAAGGACCAACTCCCCACCATCTTTCACGACAAGAAGGTACCCGCGGGTGCAATTCGGCAGGATATGTTGGACGTCTTTGCTGCCTATCGCTCTACTCTCAACCACGCCTGCCAATCCCTGTTCGACCGCTACGAACTCAAAGACATCGCTCTCAAGGTTGTGGGAGTTGGCAGCGTGGGGACATTTTGCTGGGTCGCGCTGTTTATGGCTGGCGAGGGCGATCCTCTGTTCCTTCAGCTTAAGCAGGCACGCCCTTCGGTATTAGAGCCGTACGCGGGTGCCAGCGTGTTTCCCAACCACGGACAGCGAATCGTGAACGGCTATCGGCTCATGCAGCCCTCCAGCGATATGTTCCTGGGCTGGACCCAGGGACAGAGGGCGCACCTCTTCGTTCGCCAGTTGAGGGACGTGAAGATCAGTATTCGCGTGGAAACTTTCGGGCGCGTCGAGATGGATCTTTTCGCCAAGTGGTGCGGAAGGGCCCTGGCGCTTTCCCATGCACGGTCCGGCTCGCCGATGATGCTGACCGGCTACATGGGCAAGAGCGACACCTTTGATCGGGCAATAGCGTCCTTCGCGGTTGCTTATGCCGAGCAGAACGAGAAAGACCACACGGCCCTTGACCGCGCCGTGCGCAAGGGCAAGGTTAAGGCAATCTTCGAGGAGACGAAGTGAGGGTGCGCTGAAGCGAAACTGCTTTGCGCCGAGATGCAAAAGCGGAACGCCAGCCTGAAAGGAGCCTTGAATGGTGATGAGAGCGATGAGAAGATTCGGCGTCCTAGTATGGCTGACATTGTTGCCAACATTTCACGTATCGGCACAAAGCACACAATCGAAGTTGGAAGACACGATGACGCTCATCGCAAATGCGCTGAATAGCCGCGGAATTGTTTCCTGGACTACCACCGCTCAAGATCTCTTTGGCGCAAAATGGACGACCACCAATAGCCTGACAGAGGTGAACGCCGATCCGGCAACTTGTTCACTCGCTTGGACAAGTATCAAAATTCAATCCCCCGACAAGACGGTCGAAACCTACTCAGTGCAGCTCCAAACTGTGTCCGGGGTAAGTGTTCAGTCCCGTGCACGGAGTAGGGCAACGCAAGATAGTTCGTCGAACCTGCAGTTCTCCCCCGACACCTACCTGATCCAGATTAAGACGACTAGAGCAATTAGCGGACACAGCCAGTTGTATAAGAAGGATAAGTTGAAGTCCAAAGCGAACTTGCCCAATTATCATGCGGCAGAAATTACGTTTGCAGACGAGCAGACCGCCACGAGAGTCGCAGACGCCATTCGCCAAGCGGCTGGTCTTTGCGGCGCAACGCAATCGCCTTGACGATGGGCGGATTTGAACGTTCTGGCATTGATCGGGCTATCGCCGCCTTGTCACTAGGCCCAAGGGAAGCTGGACCACAGGTTTACTCTAGCCGAAGATGAGGAAGTATCTTAAAGATGGGAGACCATGCCGCAGAGCCCGATGGGGGTATTGGTTCAGCAGCGCGCATGGCCTTGCGTATCCGGAGCGCATCTTGGGCTTCTTGTGATTTCGCTTGTCTTTGGGCCGATGCTGCATGCGCAACAGACCGTGGACGAATTAAGAGACCTGGCGAGGAACCCAGTGGCCGATGCGATCAAGCTTCCTTTCATCGAAAGCATCAACTTTGACGCGGGGCCCTATGATCGCACTTCAAATTCTCTTCAAGTCCAGCCTGTGATTCCTTTGCAGATAACGAAAAACTGGCTCTTGGTAACACGCGTCATAACAAACGCATTGGTTTACGAGCCCGACGTGACGCGAAAGAACGGTGGGGCGACCGGCTTCGGCGACACCAATGCGATTTTCATTTTCACGCGACTTCGAGTCGGGAAACTAATCTGGGGTTTCGGACCATCGGTTCTCATACCCACCGCCACTGATGCTGAACTGGGAGCCGGCAAGTGGGACGTCGGGACCCGCTGTCGTGGTGCTAGCAGAGCCAGACTGGGGATCCTTAGGCGTCGCAGTGCAAAATCTCTGGTCGCTTCCCGGACACTCGAGTCGAGCCTCGGTGAACCAAATACAGATCGAGACTTCGGCCTCCTACAACTTGCCGCATGGCTGGTATCTTGTCACAGCCCCGACCATCAATGGAGACTGGACCCAGGCAAGTAAAGACCGCTGGCTCGTGCCCTTTGGTGGCGGTGCGGGGCGAACCTTCCACATTTGCAACCAGGCCGTGGACTCGAACGTCGCGCTGTACTACAACGCCGTACGACCCTCGACCCAGTTCTATCCAAAATGGCAACTGAGCTTGCAGTTCACACTCCTCTATCCCAAAGAGGCGCACTAACGGATACAAAGATGACCTCATCGATTGACGAATCACAGGATTTTTCACTGGTCCTCGGCGGACCCATCTATCAGTTGTTCCGCCGATCGCACCTATCCGGCGACACGCTGGAGTTGATGTACCGGCGGGTCCTAGTGATTACGCTGATGGCATGGCTGCCACTACTGTTGTTGTCGCTGCTCGGCTCGACTTCTCTGGCACAGCCAGTGAAACTGTCATTCTTGCGTGACATCGAGGTCCACGTTCGACTGCTGGTCACGTTGCCGATTCTGATTGCCGCCGAATTAGTGGTTCATTCCCGCATTCGCCCGGTTGTAAATGCGTTTTTGGCGCGCCGCATCATCCTTGAGCAAGACGTGCCCAGATTTCACGCGGCCATCGACTCCGCGATGCGGCTGCGCAACTCGGTTCTGGTGGAGCTTGGCCTTCTGTTATTTGCCTTTACGGTTGGGCAGTGGATATGGCGCAGCGAGGCCGCTCTCGGCACTGCCACATGGTATGCCATACCCCAGGCTGGCCATTTGCAGCTCACCACCGCTGGCTACTGGTACGCGTTCGTGAGCATACCGATTTTTCAATTCATTCTGTTGCGCTGGTATGTGCGGTTCTTCATCTGGTTCCGTTTCCTGTGGCAGATCTCAAGGCTCAACCTGCACTTGGTCCCCACTCATCCCGACCGGGCTGGCGGCGTCGGATTTCTAGGCAAGAGCGCCTACGCTTTCAGCCCGATCCTGTTCGCACAAGGTGCATCGTTTGCCGGCCTGGTTGCTAGCCGCGTCGTTTACGGCGGCGAGAATCTATTCTCGTTCAGGATGCAAGCTGCCGGCGTGATCGCCTTTTTCTTGGTATTCATTCTCGGACCACTCACAGTGTTTACGCCGCAACTCGCGCGTGCCAAGCGCAAGGGCCTGGCCGACTATGGACTCCTGGCCAGCCGATACGTGGAAGACTTTGAGCAGAAATGGGTCGGCAGAAACTCGACCGAGTCCGACGAACTGCTAGGCAGCGGCGACATTCAGTCCTTGGCCGATCTGGGGAACAGTTACGCCGCCGTTCGGGAGATGCGTGCGGTCCCCTTCGATCTGCAAGACATGGGCCGGCTTGCTGCGGCCACGGCGGCGCCGCTTTTGCCGCTGGGCCTTACGGTGTTTTCTCTCGAAGAATTGCTAACGCGGATCGTCAAGATCCTGTTCTGAGTTGACTAAGAGCCTAAACCTTGCGCTTGTTAAGCGGCTGGGGTCACCAGCACCAGGGAAAGCAGCAGCGTCTTGTACATTACTTCTCCTACCCTTTGGCTGGTTTGTCGAATGCACGTAGGCAAGATGCGGTTGCAGCCGTTTGGCGCAAACTTGGTTGGACCCATGCTACAAAGAACCTCAGCGAAAACACCGATAGGCGGTATACCTTCACCGAGAGTACTCTGCCGCCTCATCACTGGGCGCCGCACACCCATTATCCGCGAAGATGACGCGCGGACTCTAAATGACGCGGGCCCGAAGTCTCGTTCTGGGAGATCTGGCCGGATTAGGAACGAGAAACTCCCCAGGGCTACGAATGCTATGGGCGCATTCCGCAGTGGAAATCCACTTGAGCGAATAGTCGGCAAACCGACGACTGAGAGAGTACAAGCCATCTAAGCCATGTTCGGTGCAGCGATAAGGGAGGAGGTGGAACGCGTGGGGAAGGGTAAACGTTGCGTCCAGTGCATTTAGCGAACCGAGTTCAAGGGAAGACATCAAGCCCCTGCAGATACTTAGCTCTGCGTAGTTCAACCCAAGATCCAACCCAAGGATGACGGCGACTAGTAAGTGTTTTCAGGTACTTATAGGTGGTTGGCAGTTCCTCGAAACCCTTGTAAGTTATTGAAAACATTAAATCCACCTACTATGGCATGGAAGAGGTCGTCGGTTCGATCCCGACCAGGTCCACCAAGAAATCGATACAGTCCGCTGCCGCGATGAACACCCTTGGGCATGAATGGTGTATGCGATTCGTTTTGTCTGGTCGTACATTGTCCCTCCCGGAGCCGTCTCATCGATCACTTCGCACTGTCCGCGCGGGCGCTCGCCCTCTCCTAGCAGTGGATATCTGGGGCCTATCGAGCCCGTTACAGGGCCGTCCGAACTGCCTGTTCTCATGATGATATTCTGATTTCATGAGAAGAAAACAATTACCCGTATAAGATCCGCGGCGTTAACAATCCCACCACTAATCGGGAGTATTATTCTGCCACTCGTATACGGGGATGATCGGTTTTTGGGGGTACACAATGTGGGAAAATATCAGGCGAACCGGGGCGACCACAGCAGTGTCTGTAATCCTACTGATGGCGTTTTTGCTCACAGTTGCGAACGCGCAACAGGGAGGCCTGAATGGCGGAGTGGTACCGCCGACCAAGGCCCCTACCCGCACGGGGCCAAGTACGGCTCCCCCCGGCCCCCAACCGACGATCTACTACACGGGCAAAGTCCTCCTGGATACCGGTATGGCGCCTCCGGAGCCCGCTGCAGTGTTGAGAGTATGCAACGGCGCAAGCCGTCGGCAGACGATGACTTCAGTCGACGGATCGTTTTCCTTCATGACCGGCGATCGCAACAATGACCTATTGCCCGACGCCTCGGACGACACTCGTGGATTTGGTCCCGATGTCCAGATGGGACGAAGCAATTCCACGGGGACGGGCCAGCGCAATCTTGATTCCCGGTTTTACGACTGCGAATTGCGGGCAGATTTAGCAGGCTACTCCTCCTCATCGATACGGCTTGATCCCTCGATGAACAACTCGAACGTAGGGGTAATCGTGCTGCACTACCGGGGAAAGAAAGCTGAGGGAATGATCAGCGTGGCCAGCCTCGCGGTTCCGGGAAAAGCTCGCAAGGAATACGAAAAGGGAAGCGAGGCATTGGAAAAGGGCAACTCTGGCCGACGCCGAAAAGTCGTTGCGGAAGGCGATTGACATTTACCCAAAATTCTCAGAGGCGTGGATGCGGCTTGGCGACGTCGAGCAGCGTCGAGACAACATCGAGGGCGCGATCGCTGACTACCAGCAAGCCATCGACGCGGACCCCAATTTTCCTCTCCCATATTTCCGCATGGCCTTTCAGGCTGCCGTGGCTAAGAAGTGGGAGGACACACGCCAGCTCACCGAAAGGCTGATTTTCCTCGATCCCGTAAATTTTCCTCTGGCCTATTACTACAACGCGCTGGCTGACATGAATCTCAATCGCATGGCGCAGGCCGAGAGCAGCGCGCTGCGGGCAGAGAGCCTGGACAAACAACACACCGAACCGCGCATCGAGCTGCTACTAGCGACGATCTATAACTTCAGAGGAGCGTACTCGTCGGCTGCCGAACAC
The DNA here is from genome assembly GCA_963834815.1 of uncultured Acidobacteriaceae bacterium. Taxonomy (GTDB): domain Bacteria; phylum Acidobacteriota; class Terriglobia; order Terriglobales; family Acidobacteriaceae; genus DASRAA01. The sequence goes on from CAWIDA010000005.1 coordinate 34,605, forward strand.
TACCGGGCCTACCTGAAAATAGTTCCAGACGGCCCGCTAACGGAGCGCGTCAAGACGGATCTCGCCAAGACCGAGGAGATGGCTAAATCCCAGAGTTCGGCGCCCGTGACTGCCAATAAATAGCAAATCGGCGCCTGGCTTGCAGCACGTTACGAGGGGTCGAGCCAGCCGTCGCGTTACTCTTCTTGTCCCTGCCGCATCAATTCTGCACAGGCTCCAAACCGGCATCTAGTATAGCTATGCGTATTCAAACGGCGGGCTTTGATGGGACGTCTGTGGCGCCGAGCAGAGTCTCACGAATTGCGATCCGGACTGCCAGGACATGAAACGAACTGGGCCGATGAACAATATGCCGTCTGCTTCACGTCTGGTGGCCGAAAAGTTTAGTAAGCTTCATGGCGAGCCGGTCGGCATATTCCGTGCGCCAGGGCGGGTGAACCTCATCGGAGAACACACTGATTACAACGATGGATTCGTCATGCCCGCAGCGCTTCCGTTCTACACCTACGTTGCCGGAGGATCACGCCCCGACCGAACGCTGAGTGTCTACTCCATCGACTTTGGTGAAAGCAGGACCTTTGATCTCAACAGTCTCCAGCCGAAATCGGCCGGCGACTGGAGCGACTACGTGCGCGGCGTCGCTGGAGTAATGCTCTCGCGGGGAGTTCCCATCAACGGGACAAATCTTGTAATCAAAGGAGAGGTACCGATCGGCGCGGGCCTTAGTTCTTCGGCTGCGATTGAAGTGGCGACAGCTTTTGCCGTCCTAGCGATTTCCGATGTCGATCTTAATCGCGGTGAAATAGCGTTAATCTGCCAGCAAGCCGAACACAGTTATGCCGGAACCAATTGTGGCATCATGGACCAGTTCATCTCAATTTTTGGGCAGGCAGACAAGGCATTGCTGCTCGATTGCCGCAGCCTCGACTTCGAATTGCTCGGGGTTGGGGAGGGGGTCCGCATTGTGATTTGCAACACCATGGTGAAACACGAGCTCGCGGCAGGAGAGTACAACCAGCGGCGAGCTGATTGCGAGGCCGGCGTGCACTTCCTGCAACGCTTTCTGCCGGAGATCCGTGCGCTTCGGGATGTGAGCCTGGCCCAATTGGCCCAGCATGGCGCGGAGTTGCCTGCCCTCACTTACCAACGTTGCCATCACGTGATCAGTGAGAATCTTCGGGTGCTCAAAGCAGGCGATGCGCTGAAGAAGGGTGACCTAAAACAATTCGGAGCCCTGATGGACGAGTCGCATCGCAGCTTGCGTGATGACTACCAAGTAAGCTGCCGGGAACTCGATCTGATGAGTGAGCTTGCGAGACGATGCCGCGGAGTGTATGGGGCCCGCATGACTGGGGGTGGCTTCGGTGGTTGCACGGTGAGTCTAGTGGATTCTGACGCTGTCGACGAATTTAGAGCTACCGTAGCGCGTCGATATCACAGTGAGACGGGACTGATCCCCGAAATCTACGTTTGTAAGGCCGCGGAGGGGGCGAGCGAAGTGACCACTTTAACCATATGATCGACCTCGCAAGGATTAGGGAAGTCCCCCACCGGCGTTTCAATCCATTGACCCACGACTGGGTATTGGTTTCGCCCCATCGTAATCAGCGACCATGGCAGGGCCAGGCCGAGAGACAGCCTGAAGAACGCGAACTTCGTTACGATCCCCACTGTTATTTGTGTCCAGGTAATGAACGCGCCGGTGGCATTCGAAACGCGGCGTACGAAGGCACCTTCGTTTTCGACAATGACTTTCCTGCCATCAAGTCCGGTATTCAGCAGGCCGAGGCCGGCGACGGAGGAATGGGACTCATCCTCGCCGAGACGGAAGTCGGTGTATGCCGAGTGGTGTGTTTCTCACCGCGACATGACCTGACCCTGGCCCATATGGACATGCCATCCATTCGCGCGGTCGTGAATGTCTGGGCCGACCAATACCGCGAATTGGGCGCAATGCCCGAGATCAACCATGTGCAGATTTTTGAGAATCGGGGCGAGATGATGGGATGCAGCAATCCGCATCCTCATGGACAGATCTGGGCCAACAGCACAATACCCAACGAGCCGCTGAAAGAACAAAGATCGCTGATCGACTACCAACAGCGAAACCACAGTTGCCTGCTCTGTGACTATGTGGAGTTAGAGCGCAGCGCCGGCGACCGCCTGGTGTGCGAGAACGAGCACTTTCTCGCGGTTGTACCCTTCTGGGCGACATGGCCATTTGAATTGCTGCTATGTTGCAAGAGCCATGTGGCAGACTTGGACGGCCTCAGCGATGCCGCCCGCATAGGTCTAGCCGAGATCTTGAAGCGCATTACGGTTCGTTACGACAATCTCTTCGAGGCTTCATTCCCCTACACTATGGGATTCCACCAGCGGCCGACCGATGGACCTGATCATCCCGAGTGGCACCTTCATGCTCATTTCTATCCGCCACTTCTGCGTTCGGCAACGGTAAGGAAGTTCATGGTGGGATACGAACTGCTCGGTTCGCCGCAGCGGGACATCACGCCGGAGTGGGCAGCGGAACGGCTGCGTATTCTTTCGGAGCAGCACTACCGGAACGGCAAAGTCCAGGCGGGAGACTAGTATCTGTTTCCAGCTTCCTTTGCGACTACCGGTTCGCCTCTAGATCAGCCGTGAGTAGAAACTGCGGTGGCTTTCGCATTTGCGAAACCTGCTCATAGGCATACGCCAGTTTGATCACTGTGGGCTCGCTCCAGGCGCGGCCAAAGAAGGAGATGCCGACCGGCAGCCCGAATACGAAACCCATCGGTACGGTAATGTCCGGGTATCCTGCCACCGCTGCGAGAGTCGAACTTCCGCCCACAAAGTGGTCGCCGTTCACCAGGTCCGTGGGCCAGGCAGGGCCGCCGGTTGGCGCTATCATGGCGTCGAGCTTAAACTTGTCCATCGCCGCATCGATGCCCTCAGCGCGCGACAGTCGGCGACATTCCTCCAAAGCCTTTATGTATTCCGGACTTGTCAACGGCCCCTTGGCCTCGGCCTGCAGGAACATGTCCTGTCCGAAGTAGGGCATCTCTTTCTCACGGTGATCGTCGTTGAACTTGATGACGTCCTTCAAGGTGTGAACCTGTGTGGAGTCGCCCAGCCACGTCAAATATTTGTTCAAGTCTTCCTTGAATTCGTATAGCAGCACTAGACCTTCGGCGTCATAGATTTTGTCCATCGTGGATATCTCGACCGGATCGATCACCTGTGCGCCTGCGCTTTTCATGGCGGCAATCGCATCATCGAACAGGCGATCAACATTGTCGCTGAAGCCCGCGAACCTCCGTACCACTCCGACGCGAGCGCTCTGCAATCCCTTGGCATCGAGAAACCGGGTGTAATCAGGTTCGATGTGTCCTATCGCCGCGGCAGAGGACGTATCGCCTGGGTCATGTCCCGCCAAAGCCGATAGCAACGCCGCCGCATCCGCCACAGTGCGCGTCATCGGACCCGCGGTGTCCTGGGTATGTGAGATCGGGATGATGCCAGTGCGCGCGACCAATCCTACGGTCGGCTTGATGCCCACGAGACCGCAGATGCTTGACGGGGAGACGATCGATCCGTCCGTTTCGGTGCCCACTGAAATCACACAGAGATTTGCCGCAACCGCCGCAGCTGATCCGGAACTGGATCCCGACGTATTGCGATCAAGGCAATACGGATTCCTGGTCAGCCCACCTCGTCCGCTCCATCCGCTGGTGGAATGGGCGGAGCGGATATTTGCCCATTCAGTCGGGTTGGTCTTTCCCAGGATGACGGCGCCCGCGGCCCGCAACCTCGCCACAATCGCCGAGTCATGGGGAGGCTTGGATCCAACCAATGCCAATGAACCTGCCGTCGTCTGCATCCTATCGGCGGTGGCGATGTTGTCTTTGATCAGGACGGGAATTCCGTGCAGCGGTCCGCGTTGGTGCCCGGCCTTTCGCTCCGCGTCCAACTGTTCAGCGATTGCCAACGCATCGGGGTTCATCTCGATGATGGAATTCAGGACCGGACCGCGCCGGTCGAGCGCTTCAATCCGCGAGGCATACATCTCGACCAGTTTTTTCGAGCCGTACCTGCCCGATTTCATCTCCCGCTGTAGCGTGACCAGACTGACCTCGTCCAGTTCGAAGGGAGCGACGCCTTCACTTGCTGCGGTTACAGTGCCGGCCTGCGCAGCCGGCAGCTCACCTGCGAACACAATGCCCGCAAGAGCCGTCGCGCCAGCCTTCAGGAAATCTCTGCGGCTGCCAAGAATGGCTCCCTGATGTTGCTTTTGGTCAAGCACACCGCCTCCTTGTGGCCGGTTGTTTGGAGTTGACTTGTTGCAGCGGGCGAAAGTCTAGCAGACAGTGGGTAATCATGGCGAGCGCGTGGTTCAGCCGGGAGCTTTAGAATGGCGCATTATGCATCGGCTCGTTATCAAGACTCATCGCAAGCGCGAGATTATCGACATTACAGATCGTGTAGAAGCTCTGCTGAACGAGCAGGGCGCCGGCCAGTCGGGGGTGTGTCATCTCGTCGTGCTACATACTACAGCGGCGCTGACTACAGCAGACCTCGATCCCGGTACTGATCAGGACATGCTAGATGCGTTTGCCCGAATCATTCCGAGGCTCAATTATCGACATCCGCACGATCCCGAACATGTGCCCGATCACATTCTATCGGCTCTTATCGGCACCTCCGTGGGATTGATTATCAACAAGGGATCGCTTGTGCTGGGCACGTGGCAACGCTTAATCCTGGTTGAACTCGACGGCCCACGCCAGCGCGAAATCGCGATCGGCTTTGTACCGGCCGAGTAAAGCGACTATGCAGGTCGTAGGCAAGGTTGGTTTGGCGACTCTTTGTATCTCTAGAAAGCTATGCTTTTGCCGGCAATTGAGCTAAATTAGTGCATCCCATTCGAAGGTGGATCTGGCCCCGTGGATATGGCTCGCATCTTTGGCCTACCTGCTGCGCTCCTCGTGATCGCCGTGGCAGCGAACCGCCTTTCGCGCTGGACGCGCGTTCCCGACATCATCGTGCTGTTGCTGATTGGGGTCGGACTGGGCCCGCTCCTGCATTGGGTCAATCCCGGCAATTTTACTGCCATGATTCGTATCCTCGGGATGCTGGCGCTGATCCTCATTCTGTTCGAGGGCGGACTCGAGTTGCGCCTGAAGGAGACGATTCGCTATTCGCCGGGCGGGATATTGCTGGCGCTGGTCAGCTACGGTTGCACCGTTGGATTAATTGCGTGCATTGCCAGGGCGTTGCTGCACCTGACGTGGATGGATTGTTCGCTGCTTGCAGCGGTATTGGGCTCGACCAGCGCAGCAGTTGTTCTCCCCGCCATTCAGCAGATCGAGGCACCCGAGGCCGTTAAGGTTACGTTGACTCTGGAAGCATCGCTAGGCGAGATCATCGCAGTCCTCACCGTGGGTACCCTGATTGGATTGGATGGCAGCGAACCGATTTTTCAAGGCTTGGTTACTGGATTCGGGCAACACGTCCTGATTGACGTGGTTTTAGGCGTCGCCGCCGGCCTGGCATGGTCCCGAGTGTGGCCACTGTTTGCCACCCAGCAGTTTGGCAATGCGTTGAATCTGGGTATGGTACTCGGGGTTTTTGCAGTTGGGCGCTATGCCGGCGGCAGTGGATTGCTGGCGGAATTGGTTTTTGGTTTGACCCTGGCGAACTTGCCACGCACTCCTCACACCACGCGTCAAGGCCTACGTCTGATTGCCTTCCATTCCGAACTGACCTTCCTGGTTCGCTCGTTCTTTTTCGTGCTGCTAGGCATCATGGCGCAGTTCGTCAGTCGGGCCTATGTGGTTCCCATCCTGGGCATATTGGTGGCCCTCGTCCTGGCTCGATATGTCGCAGTGCGGGCCACATGGTGGTCGATACGCGACATTACCCGCGCCGACACGGAACTGCTATTCCTGATGATGCCGCGAGGTCTGATTACGGCCGTCCTTGCATTGCAGGTGCTGGCCGATCGAGGACAAATCTTCTCTTTTCTCCCGTCGATGGCATTCACGGTGGTGCTGTTCACCAATATCTTTGTCGTAGTGGCTGCGGTGACTGCAAAGCAATCCGAGGCAGCGGCTGATTCGCCGGGCATTCTGAGCCCGATCGACGCGAAGCTCGAACCCGCACAATCCGGAGTCCCAGAGGCTGGCGGGTAGCCTTAGACCGCTTTGCCGAGGAGTGTTCTGGCGATCCCCTGACGACCATGCCTGGGTCGCTAGAAGACGTTGATGGCGAGTGTGACAGATGATTGGCAGTTCACACCATTTGTGTTCCCCAGAGGTCGTGCAAGTGCAACACGCCTTGTAGATCACCGGCCCTGTCTACAACCGGCAACGACGTAATCTTCTTTTGTTCCATGATATCGAGAGCCGCAATGGCAAACGCGTCAGGGTCAATTGTGTTGGGGTGGCTAGTCATGCACTGACTGGCCGTCAGGTCGAATACTTCCTTGCCGTGGCGCTCCAGCAAACGTCGCAAGTCTCCGTCGCTGATGAGTCCGACCAGCTTGCCATCCTCCACAACGGTGGTCATCCCGAGACCCTTACGTGACATTTCGTAGATGACTTGGGTAACCGGCGCAGCCAGAGTGACACTGGGCAACGCGTCACCGGCGTGCATCAGCGCCGATACTCGGGTGAGCCGCTTACCTAACTTACCTCCCGGGTGAAGGTTGGCGAAGTCCTCTTCCTTAAAGCCTCTCTTCAGCGAGAGAGCAACTGCCAGGGCGTCACCCAGCGCCAGCATGCTGGTGGTCGATGCGGTGGGCGCCAATCCAAACGAACAGGCTTCACTGGCGACCGAACAATCGAGTGCCACGTCCGCAGCTTGGGCCAGAGTGGAACGTCTCCGATCCGTCGCAGATGGCGAGTACAAGTCGTCGCAAGTGAGTGACAGCAACGGTACTCCCAAACGCTTTATCGTCGCGAGTAGTTGCAATATCTCAGCCGTTTCACCGCTGGCCGACATGGCTATCACTGCGTCGCCCCGCACAATCATGCCCAGATCGCCATGTGAGGCCTCGGCGGGATGCAAATAGAGAGCGGGGGTCCCTGTCGAACTGAGCGTCGCAGCGATTTTGCGCGCGATGAGTCCGCTTTTGCCCATTCCAGTTACTACCACCCGGCCCGAGCAGCAATAGAGCAAGGCGATAGCTTTTTCGAAGTCCTGTGCCATGGGACCGGCTATGCGGTCGGCGAGCGCACGCAGCGCTTCGGCCTCGATACGCACCACAGTTTCAGCGATGTTCTTCATGAGAGAAAAAATTCCGGGGCGAAACTCGTTGGCATCATGGTGTCTGTTTGGGCGAAACGGCTCCGTGAGAATTGAAGACCAGCACGCCTTCCTGGTTGGGGCCACCGACAAGCGAAACCGGCTGCCCGTTGAACAATACTTCCACAGCACCCGCATTGCCGGTGAAGAAGACAACCTGATCGTTGGCATGAACGTTCTTTACGTCGGGAGGAACGATGATGCCCCTTACCGCAATCTGGCCATCGGACTTGATTGACACCCAAGCGCGATCTTTGGCGCGCACCGTCACTTCAAAAGATTGGCCGCTAGCCGCGGCGTCGCCACTGGCGGGTGACGCCGAACCGCTGACTGCCTGGGGCATAACTTTCGTTGCTCCAGGTAACGAACTTGCCTCCTTACTGCCCGTAGAATCTGTTGACGCCGCAATTTGATTGGTGGCTTCCGAAGCCACCGCGTGTGACGTAACTGTATTCGAACTACTTGGCGCACGAGTTGCCTGTCGGTCGCGCTGTCGCTGCTGGTAGACCTGCCAACCGCCCGCACCGGCCGCGATGACCAACAAAAGGATAAGAACAGGAATGATCGGAAAACCCGCAGGGCGGGAGGAGTCCACATCACTTCCGGCTCGATCGATGCGTGACGAGTTCTGTTCTGCAATCAATCGTGGGTCGGGGATTGTTTCGCCGGCGGCTTCCAGATAGTCCGCGACGGCCTCTTCCTCGTTCAACCCGAGATACTTAGCGTATGCGCGGACAAATCCCTTGTTGAAGATTCCGCCTGGAAGCAGTTCAAACTGTTCTTCTTCAAGGGCGCGGAGCAGGCGCGTTCCAATCTTCGTTCCTTCAGCAATATCGTCGAGAGACACATTACGCATCTCGCGTTCCCGTCGCATCCGCTCGCCAAATGAACCCACTTGAGACTTCCCTTCGTTCGGAGCTTCGCGCACTTATCCCCGGCCGACTTCGTTGCGCGCATCATAGAAACCGGTCGGGCAGGTGTCAAACTCGCCAGTCTTCCCGGACTTACGGAATTCACTGGGAATCATGTTCCCGAAACCGACCTCACGCGCTTTAACCCACCTAAGGAGTATAGGATAACCCACTATTTTCCTGTAACATAGACGCCACTCAGTGGCTATGGCTTAGTTACTGAGTTAGTGTAATGTACTGATATCGGCCGAACGCACGGTTTAGCGGGCGATGGTACAAATCCACTTCAGGTCATTGCTCATCAGTGGCAACAGCGGATAACGATCGCCAGTTGTACGAGTTGAAGATCTTTCACGATGTAGCCAAAGCCCTCACTTCGACTCTCGATCTCGACACCATCCTGCAAACCATCATGGAAAAGATGGCTGCGTACTTCGAGCCGGCCACCTGGTCTCTAGTAATGATCGATGAAGTCAGCTTGGAGCCCTACTACGCGGCCTCGGTTGGAAAAGGCTCCGAGGGTCTGGCCACCTTGCGCCTGACTGATGGCGCAACGTTGACCCAGTGGGTAATTGTTCACGGAGAGCCCTTGGTGATTGCAAACGTAAATTCCGACCCGATGATCGACCCAGACAGTAGAAGTGAATGGTTCGATGGAAGTTGCCCGGTGGTTTGCGTGCCAGTTCGGACTGCCGGAAAAGTTCTAGGTGTTATCCAACTTGTTAATATCGACATGCATATTTACGCGCGCAGCGAGATGTTACTGCAGACGCTCGCGGACTACGCGGCAATCGCTATTGAGAATGCCCGGGCTGTTAGGCGGATCCAAGAGCTCAGCATTACAGACGATTGCACCGGTCTTTATAACGCTCGCCACCTATTCACGGTACTTTCGGACGAAGTGCATCGCTCGGCCAGATTCGGTTACGAATTCACCCTACTTTTTTTAGACCTTGATCACTTCAAGCGGGTGAATGACGAGCACGGTCACCTGCTTGGCAGCAAGCTGCTGGCCCACGTTGGCGAGTGCCTTCGCGAGAACCTGCGGCTGGTGGATGCGGCTTTTCGGTACGGCGGGGACGAGTTCGCCATCCTACTGCCCCAGACTTCCAGGGAGGCTGGGCTTCGAGTCGCTAGACGTATTGCCCACGTGATTCGGCATCGGCGGTGGCTTCCTGATGAGAAGTTCAGCGTCGAACTGCGGGCTAGCATTGGCATCGCTACCTATCCTTCAGATGCGACTTCACCGCAGGCGATTGTCCAACGTGCCGACGAAATGATGTATGCCGTCAAGCAAGCCGGACGTGACAACATTGCGGTTCACAGTCTTGGAATCGTAGGACTCGACGAAGGCCGCGCCGCCAGTTAGGTTACGCCGCGTCTGAGGACCGGAGTCAGTTTGTAGTAGGAGAGGATGCGCCCCCGGCTGGAGCGGGGCGCCACGTGTTAGGGTTGGCGGGCGCCTGGCGGTTTACGCCGAAGTCCCAAACGTAGAGATTCATCTCGTCGGTCCCCAGCATCTCCACGACGGCATATTCGCCGGGTGGCAAATCCTGCGTGGCAGTGACCTTGACCCATTCGCCGGTTCCAACCTTCTCGACGACCGCGGGAATAAAAAATCCCTCTTGCGAGGTTTTGCCGGTGAAGGTCACCTTTAGGTTGCCAATTACACGAATATCTTTCTTCACTTCGGCACGAACGATGCGGAACCGGCCTGCCAGCGGTACGTCGTTCAAGGCTCCTTCGTCGATGTCCAAATAGATGGCAGGCGAAGGTACGTGCGACTGTATTTTGGCATGTGGGCCTTTCAACTCGAATGAGTGCTTCGAGCTACCAATCGGATTGATGGCAGCACGTAAGACACTTTTCTTGTTGGGGGTCTGGTTCAATTCGCTTCCGTTTTGCAGTATCTCCGACAACTCGGGCTTGCCGTCGAACTGATCGAGGAGAAAGACGCCGCCCGTCCCGGGTAATCGCAGACCAGGCAACACTTCGGGCGAGTTGGCCTCGACCTTCTCGCGCTCTTCCCGCTCCTCCGGTGTCTCCACGTGCGTACGAAGCTTCCCGCTGGCGAAGTCAGCCTCGTACTTCTTCGTTGCCTCCCAATCCACCAGGGACGAGGGAATGTCCTCCCATTCGTATCGTTCCGAGCTGAAGTAGTGAACCCGGTCACCCTGAAGCTCATACTTCACAATTGGCTGAAAGGATCCGTCCTTCAGAATGAGACGTTTGGCGGGCTGCTGGGTCGGAAGAGGAGACGCCGACTGCGCTACAGACCGCAAAGGTGAAGCTGCGCAGAGGCAAAATGCCAAAATCACGGTAAGGCGCAGTCGGACCATCACAACTAGTTTAGACCGGACGTTATGCAAGTGACTCGTCTGCGCTACAAAGTTGCTGAATGAGGAGGTTGCGCGGAGAATGAGACGCAAAACGAAGACAATCAGGCTACTACTGTCCGAGCCTGGCTCAAATTCCCCGGCGCGACCAAATAACACAATTCTGTGACCTCAATCACAGATTGATGTGCCGTGTTTCGCGAACAATGGGCAAGGTGTCCGGCTGAGTACCTTTCGGAATTCGGCTACGAGTCGACACAGGCAGTTTTTCTACATGAGGTCAATGAATGGATAGCGCACTCCTGATCCATCGCCTGCAATTCGCCTTCACGGTGACCTATCACTACCTGTTCCCCCAATTGACCATGGGACTTGCGCCGTTGATTGTGATTCTGAAAACCCTTGCGATTAAGAAGAATGACGAAACCTACGACCGCGCGGCGCGCTTTTGGGCCAAGATCTTTGGAATCAATTTCGCCATTGGGGTCGTAACCGGGATTCCGATGGAATTTCAGTTCGGCACCAACTGGTCGCATTTTTCACATTTTGCCGGGGGTGTAATTGGACAGACTCTGGCGATGGAAGGGTGCTTTGCCTTCTTCCTGGAATCCACGTTTCTCGGCCTGTTTTTGTATGGCGAGAAACGTCTGAGCAAAGGTATGCATTGGTTCGCAGCTTTCATGGTGTTCGTGGGCTCGTGGGCCTCCGGATATTTCATCATCGCCACCGACGCTTGGATGCAGAATCCTGTCGGCTACGAAAAATCGGCTGACGGCTTAACTGTGCAGCTGGCCAGTTTCTGGGCGCTGGTGCTGAACCCCTGGGCATGGCTGCAATATGCCCACAACATGAGCGGGGCGGTGATCACCGGAGCCTTCGTGATGTCCGCGGTAGGTGCATTTTATCTGCTCGGCAGAAAACACATTGACCAAGGACGCATCTTCGTACGCGTCGGCGTAATCAGCGGTCTGATTGTCAGCGTCTTGCAATTGTTTCCCACCGGCGATTGGGCGGGCAGGATGGTCGCCCAGAAACAACCGGTGACACTGGCCGCTATGGAAGCGTTGTTCGATACGCAACAGGGAGCGCCATTGGTGATCATCGGCCAACCCGATATGGCGGCACGCAAAATCGACAATCCGATTCTGGTTCCCAAGATGTTGAGCTTCCTCACCTATCGCCGCTGGAACGCCGAAGTGAAGGGGCTCAATGAGGTGCCGGAGAAGGACTGGCCGCAGAACATCCCACTGCTCTACTTCTCCTACCACATCATGGTTGGCTTGGGAACGCTGTTCATCTTTGTCATGGCGCTCGCCGCCCTGCTGTTGTGGACGCAGAAGCTCTACAACGCCCGTTGGATGCTGTGGGTGCTGATGCTGACGTTCCCACTGCCCTATATTGCCAACACCGCAGGGTGGATGACCGCAGAAATGGGACGCCAACCATGGCTGGTGTACGGGCTGTTGCGTACTGAGGAGGGTTATTCCAAGATGGTGTCAGCCGGCAACGGTTGGTTCACGTTCCTTGGATTTGCCGGAATGTACACCTTGCTCTCCTTCCTCTTCCTGTTCCTGGTGGCGCGCGAAATTGAGCACGGGCCTGATCCCACCATTGCGCCGGAGCTTTCAGGGCGCTTGGATCCTTTGGGGGTGCGATAACCATGGCAACACTATGGTTCATGATTGTGGCGATAATGGTCGCAGCTTACGTACTGCTCGACGGCTTCGACATAGGGGCTGGGGCAGTACACCTGGTAATTGCCCGCAACGACCGAGACCGGCGGACGATCCTGAGAGCGATCGGTCCCGTTTGGGACGGCAACGAAGTCTGGCTGCTCGCGGCGGGCGGGACACTGTATTTTGCCTTTCCGCTGTTGTATGCATCGAGCTTTAGCGGATTCTATCTGCCACTTATTATCGTGCTGTGGTTGTTGATGCTCCGCGGCATTGGCATCGAATTCCGCAGCCACCTCTCAGATGGCGTGTGGACCTCGTTCTTCGATACCATCTTCTCAGTGGCCAGCATCCTGCTTGCTATCTTTTTCGGCGCGGCCCTGGGCAACGTAGTGCGGGGCGTTCCCCTCAACGCCGATGGCTACTTCTTTGAGCCGCTGTGGACGAACTTCCTGGTTGGAACCAATAACGGGATCCTCGACTGGTACACGGTAATTATGGGAGTCGTCGCGTTGGTCACGCTGGTGGTTCATGGCTCGCTCTACCTGGCGACGAAGACCGAAGGCGATTTGAATAGCCGGGCCCGCAGCGTCGCGTTCGTGCTGTGGCCACTGCAGGTGGCGCTGACCATTGTGAGCCTCGCCGCAACGTTGTTTGTGCGTCCCGGGATCTTGACCAACTTCAACAAGTGGCCGATTGGGCTACTTGGTTCCGCTTGTGGTCATTGCAAGTCTGGTGTACCTGTTTATCGCGCAGCGCAACAAGAACGACAAGACGGCCTTTCTTGCCTCCTGCGGCTACATCGTCGGCATGTTGGTTGGAGCGGCTTTTGCACTCTATCCCAACGTGCTGCCCGCGAGCACCGATCCGAGTTACAGCCTCACCATCTACAACACCGCTGCCGGTGCTTACGGTTTGAAAGTGGGCTTCGTGTGGTGGGGTATCGGAATGGTCTTGGCGCTTGGCTACTTTGTCTTCGTCTACCGCATGTTCCGCGGAAAGGTGCAAGTGGAGGAGGGCGCGAGCGGCCACGGTTACTAAGCAAAAGTCACATCAAATCATGAAGGCTCCGGAACGGTCCGGAGCCTCATTGCTTGATGCGGGAGCCCACCCCGCGCGGCTGTATTACAGTGCTCGCGCCGACGACGATTCGAAACACCTACACTGCAGCCCTCGCCAGCGCGCCGGTATTGTGCTCCACTTCATGTGCAACGGCGATGGAAAGCCTGCGAACGCCCTCGCGGATCATTTCCGGAGTGGCGTTCGAGAAGTTGAGCCGCATGTGAGAGCCCGCATCGCCTTCCGCGAAGAAGGGCTGTCCGGGCACAAATGCTACATTGTGACGAATTGCTTCGTCGAAAAGCCGCATGCAATCGACGCCCGCTGGCATCGTGACCCACAAGAAGAGTCCTCCTTGGGGACGCGTCCATGTGACTTCGGGCGGGAAGTAGTCGTTCAAAGCAGCCAGCATTGCGTCACGCCGCTCTTTGTAGCATTGGCGTATGGTTTTCACGTGGTCGTCGAGGAAGCCGTCTTTCGCCACTTCGTACGCGACCATCTGCGTAAAGGTGCTGGTGTGCAGATCGGCGCATTGCTTCAGTTGCACCAGCCGGGTAATGACATCTGGAGGCGCGACGATCCAACCCAGCCGCAGACCTGGCGCCAGAACCTTCGAAAACGTGCTCAGGTAGATGACGTTGCCCAGCAGGTATCCGTTGTCACGCAGCAGGTTAGTGCGATCCAGCACGACCAGCGGTCTAATGTGCTCACCTTCGTAGCGTAACTGTCCGTACGGGTCGTCCTCGATAATCGGTATCCCGTATTTATCCGAGAGCCATACCAGTTGCGTTCTCCGGTCTTCCGAGAGTGTGACGCCTCCGGGGTTCTGGAAGTTCGGCAGGACGTACATGAACTTCGGACCCGAGCGTAGCGCTCCCTCCAACAGCCTTGTCTGCAGTCCCAGGCCATCGATGGGAACCGTCACGTACTCTGCGCCCATCAGGTCGAATGCCTGCAACGCGCCGAGATATGTGGGCGACTCCACAAGAATGCGATCACCACGATTGATCAGGAGCTTGGCAATCAAGTCGAGTGCCTGTTGCGAACCCGAGGTGATGAGAACGTTGTCGACCGTGGCGACAATACCGTATTTCGCCATCTGCTCCACAATCAATTCACGTAGGGGTTTGTAACCTTCGGTCGGTCCGTATTGCAGCGCCGCCGATGGTTGGGTTGAGAGCACCCGCTCGCAGGCTTCGCGGAAACGCTCGGTAGGGAAGACTTCCGGCGCGGGGAGTCCTCCGGCAAAGGAGATAATCTCCGGCTTGGTTGTGAGTTTCAGAAGCTCACGAATGATTGAGCTCTTTACTGTCTTGGTCCGCTGTGCGTAACGATGGGCCCAGGGCGCAGCCATAGTTTTACCCTCGCAATACGCCCTATTGTTTATCGTGCGGATGCCCGACGTCTGTGATGCAGGACACCGTGCCTCGGGTTATCATTCACTCCGAAACGCTATAACGAATCATTTGTTTCAACCGCTACCGGTTATAGGTCTGGGCGAGCTGTTTCAGGCGAGCACCGATTCCGACTGTTAGCTCCTCCCCGCGATACCGCCAGTGCCAGTTTCCGGACGACGTGCCAGGGAGATTCATTCTCCCTGCACTTCCCACTCCAAGCACGTCTTGCAGGGGATAGATCACAGTGTCGGCAACCGACGCCATCAAGGTGCGAATCATCACCCAGTGAATCTCGCCGCCATCGGTGTTCAGGTAGCGCCGCGCGAATTCCAGTTCTTTTTCCACGTCCTCGGCCGTGCGCGTGCTATCGCCGGCCCCTGTGCTGGTCCACCACCCAACAACAGTGTCATTATCGTGAGTCCCGGTGTAAGCCACACGGTGGCTCGGGTAGTTGTGCGGTTTGAAGTCCGGTGCCTGCGGGTCTTTGCCGAACGCAAATTGCAGGATTGCCATGCCGGGGAAGCCAAAACGGTTTCGCAGGCCCTCGACTTCAGGAGTGATAACGCCAAGATTCTCGGCGAGAATCGGCAGGCTGCCCAGCGCTCCTTCCACGGCTTCGAACAGCGCTACCCCCGGACCCTTCACCCACTTTCCGTCCACGGCGGTAGTTGCGGTTCCGGGTATCTCGTAATAAGCCTCGAACCCTCGAAAGTGATCGAGACGGATCATGTCGAATATCTCAAAAGCACGCCGGAAGCGTGCAATCCACCATTGAAATCCTGTTTCGGCATGCACGTTCCAGCGATAAATCGGATTGCCCCAGCATTGTCCCGTAGCGCTGAAATAATCGGGCGGAACACCTGCGATGACGCGCGGCTTACCGTCCGCCCCTAGATCGAACATTCCGGGCTGCGCCCACACATCCGAGCTGTCCTGTGCGACATAAATTGGTACATCGCCCATAACGCGGATGCCATTGCGCGCGCAGTGCGCCTTCAACTCCGACCACTGCCGGTCGAATTCAAATTGAATGAATTTATGGTTCTCGATCTGTTCGTGAAGATCGCGACGTGCCTTATCGAGCGCATCCGGCTCACGCAGAGCCAGTTCTGGTTCCCATAACGTCCACATCACATAATCGTGGGTTTCCTTCAGAGCCATGAAAAGGGCAAACTCGTCGAGCCACGCGGAATGAAGCTGGCAAAACCCATCGTAGGTTTCGCGGTCGGCTGAAGTCGCATCGCGTCCGGAATCTGTCACTGGCCTTCCGTAGCAGAGGAAGCTTCCATAGAATCAGCGGCCCGAAATCGACGTTGTCGCGCGGGAACGTGGGCCTCGGATCCAAGTCATCGCGCGTAAGGTAGCCGCGCTTCATCAGCGTCTCGAGGCTGATCAACATTGGGTTTCCAGCAAATGCCGAGAAGCACTGATAAGGCGAGTCGCCGTAGCCCGTGGGACCTAAGGGCAGCACCTGCCAGATGCCTTGACCGGCAGCTTTGAGGAAGTCAGCGAACCGGTGCGCCTCGCTGCCCAATTCTCCAATGCCGTAAGGGCCGGGAAGGGAAGTGGGATGCAACAGGATGCCGCTCGACCGTGGAAAGCTCATGCTGTAAGACCTGCAGTTGGAATTTGTATAAAGGCGCAGCGAACCAAGTCGGCCTTAACGTTCTGGCCGACCCCTTAGAGTGCGATGGCGTCGCCGGGCACAGGCACCGCTTCTTCAACGGCTTCCGCCCCAGGGTCAACGACTCGCTGCATTAATAGCGCGGCGAGTGCCATAAAAATGCCTCCGGCAATAACGGCGGCGAGCCGGTTGTTGTGCAACACATGATTCATGACCCAGCCGAAGCCCAGGGAAGCGATAATCTCAGGCAGCACGATAAAAAAGTTGAAGATACCCATGTATACGCCAGTCTTGCCGCTCGGGAGTGACCCCGCCAGAATGGCATACGGCATGGCGAGGGTGCTCGCCCATGCGATGCCGACGCCGACCATGGAAAACAGCAGCAGGTACTTGTTGTGGATGACTCCAACCGACAACAATCCCAGGGCCCCGCAAAGCAGGCACAGGCTGTGAGTATGTTTGCGGCCAATCTTCCCGGCGATGCTTGCCATCAAGGGTGCGAATATCCCGCACACCGCCGAGTAAAGGGCAAAGCAGACTCCGGCCCACTCGACGCCGTTTTTGTAAATCGGTGAAGTCTGATCGGGCGCGCCGAAGACATTGCGGGCCACCGCCACTGAGAAGTAGAGCCACATGCAGAACAGTCCCAGCCAGGTCAGCAACTGAACCGGCGCCAACTGACGCATCGTCTTCGGCATTTGCCCAATTGCCTCGAAGATCTCGCTAACGTTACCGGCGATACCCCGGTTTTCGGACTTCGCCTTCTGAAAGGCGTGCAAGTCGTCCGGCGGATATTCCTTGGTGGTGATGATCGTCCACAGCACCGCGCCGAAGAATGCTACCGCGCCAATGTAAAACGAAAGCCGGGTCGACCACGGTATGGCATGGCCGGAAGCGCCGGCGCCGAGATGAATTACGTTGGTTAGCAGCCAGGGAAGTGCCGAAGCGACAACTGCACCCACCCCGATGAACAGGCTCTGCATGGCAAAGCCCTCGGTCCGTTGTTCGTCGGGCAGCAGGTCAACCACGAACGCCCGGAAGGGCTCCATGCTGATATTGATCGAGGAGTCGAGAATCCACAGCAGACCCGCAGCCATCCACAGCGCGGAGCAACGAGGCATGAGGATCAGTGCGCACGAACTGAGTACGGCGCCAGCCAGAAAGTACGGGCGCCGGCGGCCCAGCCAGTTCCACGTATGATCACTGGCGTGACCGATGATCGGCTGCACTAGCATTCCTGTCAGTGGAGCGGCCAGCCACAGGATTGGAATCTGATCGGCACGAGCTCCCAAGTACTCGTAGATGGCGCTCATGTTGGCCATCTGTAGTCCCCAGCCAAACTGAATGCCAAGGAACCCAAAGCTCATGTTCCAGATCTGCCAATAAGTCTTGCGGGGTTTCTGCATGCGCCTGTTGTGCCGCTCTCTTGCGGGCTTGCGTAAGATAAGAACTGATTATTGGACAATGTACTCCTTCATCGCAAGGAACTGCTAATGCAAAGTCCGCAATGTCTTCGAGCGTCTCGCCGGGCAGCCGCCTGTCTTTGCCTCATTCTCTTTTCAGCTTCTGGGTTTGCCTTTCAGGCGCCGCAGATCAACAAAGTCGAGCCTCCGAACTGGTGGACCGATTTCGTGTCACCTGTGATGGTCCTCTTGTATGGCGAGGACTTAAGTGATGCGAAAATCTCGGTCACCTATCCCGGCGTGAAAGTCGAGAAGGAACTGTTGCAACCCGATGGCAAACATGCGTTCATTTGGCTGAATATCGCAAAGAACGCCAAACCGGGAAGCGTGAAGTTATCGGTCACTACCTCCGCCGGTGCGACCACAGCCGATTTCCCATTGCTGGAACGCGCACCGCAGAAAGGGAGATTTCAGGGCGTCACTCGCGATGACGTGATCTACCTCATCATGCCTGACCGTTTCGCGGACGGTGATTCCAGTAACAACATGCCGAAGGGTGCTGCTCCAGGAACCTACGATCGCAACGCCGCCAAGGCCTACCACGGCGGCGATCTCAAGGGCATTCAGGATCACCTGCCGTACCTTAAGGACCTGGGCGTTACCACGCTTTGGCTGAATCCCATCTTCGATAACGCCAACTCGGGCGAAGGCTATCACGGTTACGGGGCCAGCGACTTATACGCTGTGGAAGACCATTTCGGCACGCTGCAACAGTTCCAGCAACTGGTGGATGCCGCGCACCAGCAGGGTATCAAGATTCTGCTCGACATGGTGCCAAACCACGTCGGACCCAAACACCCTTGGACAACTTCACAGCCCGCGCCGGGATGGCTGCATGGCACGACCGAAAACCATATCAATACCGACTACGAGTACTCTCCGGTCAGCGATCCGCACGCGGTTGAGAAGAATTACCGCAGTGCGCTGGACGGCTGGTTCGCCAATATCCTCCCCGACTTGGCTCAGGAGAACCCGCTGACCGCTGAATACCTGAAGCAGAATGCCTTGTGGTGGATGGAAATCGGCGGTGTTGATGGCTTTCGCATCGATACCTTTCCTTATGTTCCGCGTACTTTCTGGACGAGCTACCTTCAGAGTCTGCAATCGATCTATCCGAATTTCTTTGCAGTGGGCGAAGTCTACAACGTCGATCCGACGGTTGTGTCGTATTTTGCCGGCGGCCACAACGGCTTCGACGGTATTGACACCCACCTTACGACACCCTTCGATTTCCCTATGAACGATGCGATTCGTAACGTGGTTAACCACGGAGCTTCAACGAAGAAAATTGTGGACGTGCTCCGGCAAGACCGCCTGTATCCGCATCCCGAGCTATTGGTGACGTTTATCGGCAATCATGACATGAAGCGCTTTGTCACGGACGCGGGCGGATCGGCACCCAAGTTGAAACTGGGTTTCTCTTTGCTGGCCACTCTGCGTGGAATCCCGCAGATTTATTCGGGCGATGAAATCGCTATGCCCGGCGGGGAAGATCCTGATAATCGACACGATTACCCCGGCGGGTTTCCGGGCGACCCGCGCAACGCCTTCATCCGGGCCGAACGCACACCAGAAGAACAGGGTGTTTACCTGCACGTGCAGGGGTTGCTCAAGTTGCGCCGCGAGCATCCAGCGTTGCGCATTGGCGAACAAAAACACGTCGTGGTGACCGACGACTATTATGTCTTCACCAGAGAGACGAAGAGCGAGCGCCTGTTGGTGGTTTTTTACAAGGGCGACATTGCCAAGAGCGTTACGGTGGATCTGACCGACACCAGTATTGCGGATGCTAAGGGCTTTACTCCGCTGAACTCGGCAGCAGAAGCTCCGCTGCAGGGAACGAAGATTCAACTGCAACTGGCTCCGCAGAGTGTGGCTGTCTATCGGGTTGAGTAAACCAGGAACCTGCCAAGGGACTCCCGCATGTCTAATCGTGACGTGCGTGTACGGTGCTGTGGTTCAGATGCCCGCATGACGGTGACGGTTGTCACAGTCTGCTTTGACGCTAGTCGCTAAAGTGGAAACTGGCGTGAACGGTGGCCGTTGGTCGCTGGATTCGATCGCCAGAGTTCGGTATAGTCCGCAGTTATCAGTGTGGGAACCAATAAAACTAAGGAGACTTACATCCCATGAAGCGTTTCGTTATGAGTTTGGCAGTTTTTGCGTTTATGTCAGGAATGGCTTTTGCCGCGGAAGACGGCGCAGCGATCTACAAGGCAAAGTGCGCCATGTGCCACGGCGCCGCGGGTGAAGGCAAGTCCGGTCCGGCGTTAAAGGGCACCGCACTCACCGCTGCCCAGATCGAAGACGTGCTGTCGAAGGGCGCCGCGGGAAAGAAAGCTCCCCACGGAAAGCCGGTCGCCGGTCTTACCGCGGATCAGGCCACCGCAGTGGCTGCCTACGTGAAGAGCCTGAAGTAGTCGAAGCTGTCCTGAGATGTTTCCAAGCCGGTCCTAAGCGACCGGCTTTTTCATCTTCCGGCAGGATCGATCATTTCCCTCAGCTGCTCCGTGCTTATTTCGCCGATGCTAGCACCGCTACTCCGTAATGGGACAGGCTTAGGGATTGGGTCGTCCCACCATTGAGGACGTCGTTCATCGCCGTCGGCAACTTGATGGTATGGGGAGACTTCGCAAAATTGACCAGAACATAGACCGCGCCCTTGGCTCCATACCGAGGATAGACCTCAATCCCTTCGGGCACCGGGCCCAAGGCCGGTTTAACGCCGCTGACGTCAGTCATCCACTCCGCAGCTTCGGCCATGGTTTTCGGATCGAGCCACGCACCGATATATGTGATCCGGCCCTTGCCAACCTTACGTGTGATCGCCGCCGGCTGCCCATCGAGCCAGCCATTACTTTTTCCGTAGCGCATCAGGACTTCAACGTTGGTGTCTTTGGCACTGAGCAGCTCCGCCCAAAGCTGGCCCTCACCCGCACCCCATTTGCCCTCAACTGGCACGTTATCGACCAGTGCGTAATATTGCTCGACCCGCCCACCCAAGAGATCGCCTAGCGGCCCGGGCTGGCGCTGCGGCCATAATCCATTGTCAGCATCTTTCATGGCGGAGCGCTGTCCCAACACCAGATGACCCCCGCCGTTGACATAGTCGGCCAGGTTCTTCGCCGCCGCATCGGTCGAAACGTTCAATCCAGGGGCGACCACAAGCTTGTATTGGCTCAGCGAAGCTGTCGGAGGAACAACATCCACCGATTGCGCTGCCGCGCGCAGCGGCCCGTAATAGCTGAGGATTTCCTCCACGGGATCATAATTTTTGTTGTGTTTCTGCCATCCTATGGCCCAGCGGCTGTCGTACGAGTGCAGAATCGCCACTTCGGATTTAACCGATGTCCCAGCCAACGCGGGGCTCGCTTTCTCGAACTCCTTGCCGATCTGCGCGATCTCCGGATACAGCGGATCCGGAGTTCCGTCCGGCCCCACCAGTGTCCCGTGGTATTGCTCCTGTCCATTCAGAGCGCTGCGCCACTGCCAATAGCTCACGGTATCGGCGCCGTGACCAATGGCGTGCCACGCCATCGCTCGCACCTCGCCCTTGTCGAGCCAGTTGTTGATCGACGCCCAGTTCACCCCGCCGGGCTGGGTTTCCATCACCCAGAAATTTTTTCCTTTGAAACCGCGCGTAAGGTCGTGTGCCGCGCCATTCTTGATTGGGTCGAGATGTCCTTGTCCAACATAGTCGTCCCATGAGGCCAGGTCGAGATCCTGAGCGACGGTGTAATGATCGTAGCCGCTGAACCATCCCATCATGTTGGTGGTAATGAATTGCCGTGGGTCAGCGTTGGCTCGAATCACGTCGAGCTGGTTCTTCTGGTAGCTGCGCCAGGTGTCGCTGACAAATCGCATCCAGCTCAGCAACAAACCGGGATTGCCATATCCGACTTGAATTGGCACCTGGTTCCAGTCGAAGTAAGTCTCGCTCCAGTACGACGTCGTCCACCGCGCATTGAGGTTGTCGAGCGTGCTGTAATGCGCCTTGAGCCATTGCTGGAATTGCTCTTTAGTCTCCGCGTCAAACGATACTTCCGCGTATTCGTTGTCGATTTGCCATCCCGCGACATTTGGGTTGTGACCGAAGCGCTTAGCCAGTTGCTCCGCCATTGCCCGCGCCAGCCCCCGGTACTTGGGATTGGCGAAGTTGAACTGCTGCCGGTTGCCGTGCTGGTCCTGGCGACCATCTTCCTTGGTACGCAGCGTCTCCGGATACTTCTGCGTCAGCCACGCAGGCGGCGCCGCCGAAGGGGTACCGACCACTGTGACGATGCCGTGCTTCGCAGCCGCCGTAATCGCCCGGTCCAGCCAATCAAGATCGTACCGGCCCTCTGAGGGCTCCATGCGGCTCCAGGCAAACTCTCCCACGCGCACCATGTGGATGCCCGCCGCCTGCATCAGTGCAAGGTCCGCATCCCAACGTGATTCCGGCCACTGTTCCGGATACCACGCCGTCCCCAGCAGGATTGCCGGCGGCTGCGGCGTCGCGGTTTGAGCCTTCGCCGCAAGCCAACCGCACCCAACTACCCACAGCAATGCGACGACCCAACCAAACCGAATGCCAAACCGTCTCTGATTTATCCCTGTCATTTGTGTGAATCCTGGTTGAATTACTGTTTACCGCGGGGTTGACTACGCCGTCCCCCATATCTCGCCAATCGCCAGCTGAAAGTTCACTTCCAATCAGGTCGGGCCCGTGCGTCTGAATCCAGCTACCGCGTGACTTCAAAATTCGAGTGCAACGGCGCCGTCGAATCTTCGCCGGCCCACACGTCGAACATTGCCGGCTCCAGCACCCAGGTCTTTTCCGCTGGACTCCAGTACGTCAACTCGTCCTTACCGAGCGTGAAGTGCACCGTCTTCTTTTCTCCCGGCGCCAGCGACACTTTCTCGAACCCTTTCAGCTGCCGCAC
The DNA here is from genome assembly GCA_963834815.1 of uncultured Acidobacteriaceae bacterium. Lineage (GTDB taxonomy): Bacteria > Acidobacteriota > Terriglobia > Terriglobales > Acidobacteriaceae > DASRAA01. The sequence goes on from CAWIDA010000005.1 coordinate 57,274, forward strand.
CGGGCGCGAGGCGCTGCCGCACTGCTGATGTATGTAAAGCTGAACTACATCGTCTCCCGCGAGGCTGCCCGTATTCTGGACATCAGCCGAAACCCCTATACTCTCGCCCACCCTTGCTTTTGCTTTATCCACCTTCAGATTGCTGATTGCGAATTGCGTGTAGCTCAGTCCGTAGCCGAAGGGATACAACGGCGACGTCTTCACATCCTGGTACCGCGACTTGAAATTGGGATCTGTCTCCGGGGCGTGGGTAATCATATGCGCGTAATACAAAGGCTCCTGCCCGGCGCTACGCGGCCATGAAACCGTAAGTTTTCCGCCTGGATTGGCATCACCGAAAAGTATGTCTGCCACGGCAGGACCGCCCTGTGTGCCGGGTTCCCACGCCTCCAGAATCGCCGGTACATGTTCCGCCGCCCACGAGATGTTGAGTGGTCGTCCATTGATCAGCACGAGGACAACCGGCTTTCCCGTTGCAACCACGGCTTCGAGCAATTCCTGTTGTCGTCCAGCCAGCCGCAGAGACGAATTTGACGCTGCCTCGCCTGCCATGAGGGCTCCCTCGCCCAGCACCATCACCACAAGGTCATTGCGTTTGGCTGTCGCCACTGCCTGATCAAACGCAGCTTGCGCATCGGCGGGGCTCTGTGCCGGCTCATCGTGTAGTTTGATGCCCGGTAGCTCATCAAATACGGATGGCATCTCGCGGCGAATCACTGGCCCTTTCGCATATTCAATCCGAATACTTTGTCCGACCTTTTGTTTGAAGCCCTCGATCACTGTCACGACATTTTTTCCGCCGGTGATCATACCTCCCCAAAACCCGACTTGTGCAGGACCGGAATCGGCCACCGGCCCGATGACGGCAATGGACGAGTACTTCTTTCCGGATCTGTCGAGCGGCAACAACTTCGTTTCGTTCTTCAGCAACACCATCGATTTCTGCGCCGCCTCGCGCGCGACTTGCGCGCTGGCAGGATCATTCATCACCGTAGCGATTTTCGACTCGTCGATGTATGCGTTCTCGAATAACCCGAGCTTAAACTTCGCCGCCAGCAGCGGGCGCACCAGGGCATCCAGTTGTGCCTCAGTGATGCGGCCTGTCTTGAGCAGCTTGGACAGTTCGTTGAGGTAGGTGTAACTCGCCATGTCCATGTTGACGCCCGCCCGAAATGCCCTGGATGCGGCGTCCTCGCGGTCTCGGGCGTAGCCGTGGGTCACTAGGCTTCCGATCGCGAGCGCGTCACTTACGACAAAACCCTTGAACTTCCAATCTTCGCGCAGCACGTCATGCAGCAGGAAGTAGTTGCCCGTTGCCGGCACATCATTAAGGTCCATGTACGCACTCATCAGGCTACCCACACCGGCGTCGATTGCAGCCTTGAACGGTGGAAAATAAACGTTCCACAGTAAGTCGTCAGAGACATACGACGAGTCGTAGTCGCGCCCGCCATCAGCCGCGCCGTAGGCGGCGAAGTGTTTCACACATCCCAGCACATGGTCCGCAGCACCCAGCTCCTCTCCCTGAAACCCCTGCACCTGCGCCTTGGCCATGATCGCGCCGAGGTAGGGGTCTTCTCCCGCGCCCTCCACCATGCGACCCCAGCGCGCATCACGAGCGATATCCACCATCGGGGCAAACGTCCAGTTTATGCCTGCTGCGCGTGCTTCACGAGCAGCGATCGTCTGCACACGCTCTACCAGCTTCGGGTCCCAGGTGGCGGACATCGCCAGAGGCGGCGGGAAAATCGTGTGATATCCGTGAATTACATCCAGCCCAATGAGCAAAGGAATGTGCAGCCGCGATTCCTCCACGGCAATTTTCTGAAACCGGTTGATAGCAGCCGGCTCCGTGACCCAAAGTACGGAACCCGCGAGCCCCTTCCGGACCAGCTCCTCCGCCGGCGGTGCTTCGGGAAGCTGCACGAGAGGGACGCCAGCCGCCTGGTTGAGTTGGCCAATCTTCTCTTCCAGCGTCATCTGCTTCAACAAGGCATCGGCCCGCTGCTCCGCGCTTTGCTGGGACGACGACTTGGTTCCCTGACCCTGAACAGCAGTGGCGGCCATCACAAAGCCAGTAGTGATGACCACCCACAGGACGATAGCTCTAGTGCGATGGCTGCTGGTTGAATCTTGCATCGTGTCCTCTCGTGTGCGTTCGCTGCGTTTTTGACGGCACCTTCGTCAGGCCGACATCCTAACACCTCGGTGCCCTCGTATCCGGACAAAGATGACATGTCGCTAGGCTTCCTCAGTCGCGACAGCGAGGTCACGCCACTATTTTGTGACCGAATTCGCGGCCACGAAACTTCCCTAAGCAAAACAACGCCGGGGTCGATTTGACGACACCCGGCGCTGGCAAGAAGAGACGATGAACCGGGGACGGGTCTACATCGAGGACCGCAGATGCTCAACCGCCAAAGTGTGGATCTGCGAAACTCTGGATTCGCCCACTCCCATCAACTCGCCGACTTCACGCATGGTGAGCTCCTGCTGGTAGTACAGCATCAGCACCTGTTGCTCGCGCTCCGGAAGGTGTGAGATCGCGTCCTCAAGACGCTGCTTGCGTTCGCTTGCCAGGTACAGGGTGAGCGGGTCCTGGTCGGGTGGCCCGGCGATGTTCTGCGCCAGATCTGTCTCCTGCCCTTCGCCGTTGGCTTCGCATTGCAGGCTGCCAATCTCCAGCCCGCGAATTTCGTTGACCAGGTGGTGTAGCTCTCGCAGTGACAGTCCCAGGGCTTTCGCCAGTTCCGGCTCGGCGACCGTGCGTCCCAGCTCCGTCTGCAATTTCTGCATGACGGTGTCGATCTGCCGCGACTTCCGCCGTAAATCGCGAGGACTCCAGTCCAGGTCGCGCAGGCTGTCGAGAATCGCACCGCGAATACGGAACTTCGCGTAAGAGGCGAACTTCACGTTCTTTCCCGAATCGAATTTGTTGAGTGCATCGATCAGTCCTACGATACCGGCATGAACCAGGTCTTCGAAGGGAACATGCTGGGGCAGGTGCTCGTGGATGCGGCGCGCAATGTATTTCACTTGCGGCATCTGCTCGAACACGATCTTCTGGAATTCTTCTTCAGTGCGCTGGTGGGTAGGCGCTTCGACTGTTGTGGATTGCATGGTGTGTCATCTCCAATTCACAGGGCCACTACCGTGAGCGGCCTCTGCCGGGGATAGGCAGCAATCTCGTGCTTGGCGACGGAAATCAGGAAAGAAGAAGGGCTTTTATTAGCGCTGTTTTTCAGCGATAGGGCCGTCGCACGCAATTGCTCGCCAAGGAGGTGGTGCAAAGCTTTCTGCACCGCGAGGCACTGAGCGTTACAGGGAGGAACTCATCAGGAAGTCGCCTGGATATTCCGCCGGCTCAGCGATTGGCCGAACCTCGCACATCACCAATCAGCTGGGAGCGTGCTGTCGGCCGCGGTCGTGCTGGTGGCTTGGCGCGTTACGGCCCGCCACAACAGGTGAAACAGCAACAGGGGAGCGCTGTGCGACCGTCATATCCCACGTTGTAGTACGTGGGTCTTAGAACAAGATTAGGCGGAGATTAGAAGACTCTAAGAAGGAAGAATGACTCGAACTGCGGACCAAAACAGAATTGCGTTTCCCGAATTGATCGGATCATTTCGCGAGCAGCAGGCGCACATGGCCGGCAATTTGTCCTGATCCATCCTGCGACACCACGAGATCGCCATCGGCCGCCTGAAAGATGCGCTGCGCGATCCGTAAACCCATGTCACTTGGGCTTGCCGCCTGCGCCGGCGTGATTGCCCTGGTCTCAGGGGGGCCATCGATGGCGAATCTGACTTCATATGCGCTCGGGCTTATCCGAACCCCACGAAGTCGCACGCTGTGTCGAGGCGGGCAGACCCGCAACAGCAGCTCAAAGAGATAAAAGAATCCATTCCTGATGCGCACCTCATTGCCTCGAACCATGGCTGGTTCGGAATCCACCGTGAGCTTGACCCTCGAGGATCGCGCAATCGGGAGAAAGTCTTCCTGGAGAAGCGATAACAATGTTGCCACCGGTACCGGTAGCGTTGTGTCGCCGGCATCCCCCGCATCCTGCAGCGCCCGGGCTTCGAGGAGCCGCTGACGAAGGATCTGAGCTGTTTCCAGAGCCGATGCCATGCGGGCACGAAGTCGCGCTGCGGTTTTGTCTTGTCGCAGAGAGACCTCTAATCCGCATTGCAGCGCGGTCAGTGGTTGGCTGAGGCTATGGAAGACTTCAGAAAGTTCGTCGCGCTCAAGGTGTCGGGGGGAGGGAGCATTGGAATCTGTGTCGCTCATGCCGCGACCTCGATTGGGCAGCTCAGCTCATATCCCACGCCGCGAACCGTGCGGATGAGTCTCGGCGTGAAGCCCTCATCGACCTTCTTCCTCAAATAGTTGATGTAAACGTCAACGACATTCGTTCCCGTGTCGAAGGAAAGGTTCCAGACATGCTCGACGATCATGCTGCGAGTTATGCGACGGCCAGCATTGCGCAGCAGGTATTCGAGTAGTCCAAACTCCTTCGAAGTCAACTCGATCATTTTCCCCGCCCGTTTCACCGTCCGTTCAACACGATTGAGTTCGAGGTCGGCGATTTTCAGCAGGCTCTCCGTCGTAAAGGGATGGCGTCGCAGCAGGGCGCGCACCCGTGCCGACAGTTCGGTATAGGAGAACGGCTTGGTAAGACAGTCGTCGGCGCCTGAGTCGAGTGACTGCACGCGGTCTTCAATGCGACTCCGCCCGGTCAGCACCAGCACCGGCAGCGACGGCTTCCGGGGACGAACGGCGTGCAGGACGGCGATGCCGTCGCGCTTAGGCAGGTTCAAGTCCAGAATCATCAAGTCGTAGTCACTCTCGCCGGCCATCGCGCAGGCGATTTCCCCGTCAGGCGCGACATCAACAGCGTAGTGTTCAGACTCAAGTCCCTTCTGCAGAAAGCTTGCCAGTGACGTGTCGTCTTCAACCACCAGGATTCGCACGGTTCCGATCTCCTTAACTCGTTCCCTTAGTTTCATTCTTAGGGGGTATGAGGTCGGCGTCAACGTCAGAAGGCCCTGCGGCGCCACGACGGGTTCCAATTCGGTGGTTGTTCAAAATGGGACTTGAACACTGCCGGACCGCGAATCGACATCTCGGTACTCTCGCCCTCCTCAAGGTGTCCGGCCTCACTCACAGAGACCTGTGATTCGAATCACAGATGTACCTTGGCTGGATTTGGCATAAATACAGCATGGCAAATGTGGGAACCAAGCCGAATATTCTCAAAGTGTCCCGCCAGTTGAAGAAGTCTTTGCTATCCGCTGGTGCGGTTGAACACTATCCCCCCAAACGGCCCGTGTTTGATGTAGATCAACAGAACCAAGGGGTTTACCTGGTGCTGAAGGGGAGGGTCTGTTTGTCCGTCAAGGATCTGGATAAGTTGGACCGCGTGTTTTTGCCCGGCTCCCTTCTGGGAGTTCCCGCCACATTCACTGGACGTCCCTACAGCCTCGCAGCAGTGGCAGTTACTGATACCGATGTGCTGCATGTCCGGCGAGATGCCTTTCTCGAACTCATGACGAAGCAGCCCGAACTCTGCCGCGAAGCCACTGACATGTTGAGCCGCGAAGTCACCTTCATTCAGGCAGCTCTCGCGGAAAGCCGCAGGCGGCGGACCACCTCTGGCTGAATTCGATCGAACCTACATTGAAACGAGAGACCTCAAGTTCCTTTGCAGTTAATCGTCTTCGTACGACTCAATTCCTCACGATTGCTCGAGGCGCGACCCAACTCCCGCCAAGTCCGAGTGCCGAAACGCGGTAGGGTTAATTTTCCAGAGACTCTTAAGCGTTGGAATTCTTACGCGAGTGACCTCTGCTTTGATATAGTCAACCCCACCTGATGTGCACTGGTTTGCGGAGGATCTGTTTCATCTGCCAGGGTTTCTGTGCGGACTGCGAGACCGTGGTGTTAGCTTTCAAATACTAGCGTAATAGTAATTACGTAAATGGATGAACCGAGTTCTCGGGACCAAGAGGGAAGTTGTGCGCCGGAAAGGGTTTGTGCTGTACGGCCCACGTCTCAGATTGATTCGTCATGGGGCGCGATGGGCCGGTCTGCCAGTAGCTCGCAAATGAAGGGCCGAGTCATTTCGCACTACGAAATCGTGCAGGAGATCGCGCGCGGCGGTATGGGGGTAGTCTACCGTGCCAGGGACCTGTCGCTGAATCGGTTTGTAGCCCTCAAGGCGCTGCCGATCTTCACCTCTTCCGACCCCGTCGCGCGGCAGCGCTTCGAGCGCGAAGCCCAGGCGGCCTCCGCACTGAACCATCCCAATATCGTTGCAATTTACGACTTGATTTCCGATGAGCATGCCAGCTACATCGTGATGGAACTTATCGAGGGTAAGACTCTTGCTGAGGTCACACCGCTGAGCGGGTTGCCGCCGGAGCGCGCCATCCGCTACGCCCTGTTAATGGCCGATGCCTTGGGTTGCGCCCATGAGGCCGGGATTATCCACCGCGATCTGAAGCCGCAAAACGTCCTGATTTCCAAGCGCGACCACCTCAAGGTCCTCGATTTTGGCGTCGCCAAGCTGAAGTCTGAACCATCAGGGCAGCTGGCGACCCACGACAACCTGACACGCCCCGGAGCGTTTTTGGGAACCACCTATTACGCGGCGCCGGAGCAATTCTCTGCCGGCGAGATCGATCAGCGAACCGATATCTACTCGCTGGGAGTGGTTCTCTACCAGATGCTGGTCGGGCGGGTGCCGTTTTACGCCGATAATCCCCTGGAGTTGTTGCAGGCTATATACCACGAGCAGCCGAGACCAATACGACATAGCCATCCGCACTATCCCCCGATCGTGGACCAAATCATCGCCCGTGCCCTCCACAAACAGCCGATGGGACGCTACCCGAATATGGAGGCGTTTGCCGAAGATCTGGAAGGTGCTCGGGAGATATTTCTTCAGGCCAAGCTGGAGTCGTCTTCGGCCGGAACTCAGGTTTCCGACGCCCCGCAGGCGCCGCCGTCGTCCAGTTCCAATCGGTCTTCTTACCCGCCGGTTTGGATTGAGCCGCCGCGCGCTGGCCACGAGAAATCCTCGATCGCGGTATTGCCCTTCCGCAGTCTGTCTTCCGACAAGGACGACGAATTCATGGCCATGGGCATTGGCTCGGAGATCAGCAGTGCGTTGTCCCGTGTCCCCGGAATTCGCGTTGCCTCCAATTTGTCCACATTCCAATACCAGGGCGCCGTCCCTGACTTGCAGGAGATCGCGACCAAGCTGAAAATTCGCTATGTCCTGACTGGTAGTCTGCGGCGCTCCGGCACACGTATTCGCGTTATGGGCGAACTCGCGGATGCCCTGGCAGGCTCCGTCCTATGGTCGCGAACTTACGAACGTCACCTTGAAGACTTGTTCGCGGTGCAGGAGGAGATTGCCGAATCCATTGTGCGGGCGACCGGTGGCGAATTGATTCGCGCCGGCTCCGAACACGCCGACAAGGCTTCGGCTCACGAACTGGACGCCTGGGGGCTGGTTCGCAAGGCCTATCACTTCTGGAACTACGGATTCCATCCTGCGGGCATCGGTGAGTCCTTAGACTTGCTCCGCCGCGCCATTCAGTTGGATCCCGGCTACGCCAGCGCCTACGCCTTTCTGGCGTTGTATCTGATCGAGCGTGTTGTCCTGGTGCTGACCGATCGTCCTGAAGAAGATCGCGCCGAAGCCAACACAGCAGCCACCAAAGCGGTGGAACTCGCGCCGCAGGACGCCGAAGTACTGGAGAATGCGGGCCTGGTTTGGCTCCATTGCAGCGAGTATGACCAGTCCGTGGAGGCTTTGCGGCGCGCCGTGCAAATCGCCCCATTCAATCTCGTAGCTTGGGGGTATCTTGGACTGGCATTAGGTTGGGGCGGCAAGGAACGAGACGCACAGGAAGCCGAAAAAATCTTGAAGAAGCTGATTGCGGAAACGCCGGAACATCCTTCGCTGCCATACTGGCACTACTTCCTTTCGGGAGTGTACATTCGCCTTTCGCGATTTGAGGAAGCCCTTGCCCACGCGCAGCGCTGTGTTGAGCTGCAACCGCGTTTTTATATCGCACGCATTACGCTGGCCAACGCACTTGGCCATCTTGGCCGATTGGACGAGGCGCGTGCCGAGATGGCACATGTTCTAGCCATGAATCCCTACGTGAGCGAGGCGGTCTTGCACACCGAGTATTTGAACATTGCCCGTAATCCTCAAGTCGCAGACATTCATTTAGCGGGATTGCGGGCCGCCCAGGCGTTTCCCACGGCGAACATAGGAGAGCAGAAATGAGCTTCAGGACTTCGGACTTTCGCGTCATCGCGACCGGTTTGCAGTATCCGGAAGGGCCTGTCTATCAGAAGGACGGCAGCGTCCTGGTAGTGGAAATTCAGGGTAAGAAGCTCACCCGAGTCCTGCCGGACGGCACTAAAGAAACCGCAGCCAACCTTGGGGGCGGTCCTAACGGAGCGGCGATTGGCCCCGACGGTGCAGTCTACGTGTGCAACGACGGAGGCCTCGACTTCGTCGCCGTCGGTCCTGTGTCGGTCCCTACATTTCAGCCTGCCGATTACGTGACCGGCTCGATTCAGCGGGTAGTCGGCTCCAGCTTTTCGTCTTTGTACTCTCAGTGCAACGGGCAGCACCTCCGGAGCCCCGATGATCTGGTATTCGATGCATCCGGCCACTTCTGGTTTACCGATTGGGGAAAGACCAGACCCACCGACCGCGACATTACCGCGGTTTACTACGCCGCGGCGGACGGCAGCAAGATCACCTGTGCCTTGCCCCAGCGGCAGGCACCCAACGGCATCGCTCTCTCGCCCGACGATAGTCGCCTGTATGTTGCTGAGACTTACGCGCGCTGGATTCTATATTGGGAGCTCTCGGCCCCCGGCGTTATTAAGCCCAACCCCAAAACGCTCGACGGTTCTTACCTGCTGACGGCCAGCATTCCGGGGCAGGGAACACTCGACTCCATGGCTGTGGATGAAGAGGGCAATGTCTACGCTGCGACGATGCTGCCTCAGGGACCCAGGCCCGACGCGCCCGGCGGCATCACCGTGGTTTCGCCCAAAGGCGAGATTCTTGAGTTTATTGAGTTGCTGGTCGAAGGTCAGCCTGAGCCGCTGCCGTCCAATCTCTGCTTTGGGGGGCCGGACCGCAAGACCGCATTCATCACCCTCGCAGGCACCGGAAGGCTCGTCTCCTGTGAGATGAAAATTCCTGGCAAGCCATTGCACTTCAATAGGTAGACTTGGGCGCACGAAATAGCTGTTGCCGATGGGAGATCGCATGATCCAACAAGGGCTGCATCGGCTGTGGATTGACATCAAGACGGATGCGCAACACTTCTGGCTCCGCCTGAGGCATGTCGTTGCTCATCCTTGGGACTCCCTGTTATCGCTGCTGGCCGCGATCGGGGCATTCATTGTTGCCATACCGCGCTACATAGGCAAGTTCCTGCTCTGGCTGTGGCGCCTCATCAAGTACGCCGAGACCTTCACCCTGCGCGGGATGGTGCGATTTCTCTTCTTCGCAGCGGTCGGGTTGGTATGTTTGGTCTTTTTCGTGATCGCCTTTCTTGTCCTTTATCCGGGCACGCAGCGGCCCAATTTCCAGGCAGTGGATCAGCACGTCTATCTCAGCGAGGGGCGGGGCTGGAGCGGCGGTTATGAGGAACCGCTGCGGCAGCTCTTCTATTACACGCCCCAGGGCACCAGCGTGAAGGGACTGCCCTATTCGTGGTTTGTGAACCTGGAGGTGCCGCTGGGAAAGACGCCGTTCCCATTGCCCGAGCGCATGAACGCCTATGGCTTCCTGGTGGATAGCGCGCCCACACCCGGCAATCCCGACCATCTTCCGGTGGGCTTTACCCGCCACTACGACTCTGGAATTGGCGCGCCCGTGCTCGACATTACTTGCGCGGCCTGTCACACCGGTGAACTGGTGGTCAACAAGAATGGCAAGCGCTACGGACTTCGCATCGACGGTGGAGCCGCCATGCATGCCTTCACTACACCCAAGCCCGGCAACTTCACCCTTGAACTTCTCGGTTCTCTCATTTCGACTTATCTTGATCCCTTCAAGTTCGACCGCTTCGCCACCAAGGTTCTGGGCCCAACCTATCCTCACGGATTTTGGAGGTTACATGGCGACCTGCGTTCCCAGATCTGGCTTTTTTTGAAGCAGGCGTCGACAGACAACAACCCGTTCCATAAGCTTTATCCCACCATCGAGGGCGTCGGCAGAACCGACGCGTTGGCGCGGATCGGTAACACCGTGTTCGGCGATGAGTTGAGCGCCTCCAACTATCGTGTTGGTGACGCTCCTGTGCGATATCCCCCAGTGTGGGACATCTGGAAATTCGACTATGTGCAATACAACGCCTCCGTCCGGCAGCCGATGTCGAGAAATCTTGGCGAATCGCTGGGCGTGGGAGCCAAGGCTACCCTCTTAAACCGTTATGGCGGATCCATCCCCGAGGAGGACAGGTTTGACACAACCTCGGAGATTGATAGCTTGAACAAAATCGAGGTGGCTCTCTGGAGCCTCGAGCCGCCGAAATGGAGCGAGGACTGCTTCGGCAAGATTGATTGGGCAAAGGCAGCCGAAGGGCAGAAACTCTTCGCGATAACCTGCGCGCAGTGTCACGGGCCCTTCCCAGCATCCGATCCCATCAAGGAATGGAAGGCCCCGCTTAAGACTGCGGCCAATGCAAAGTACATGGAGTCTGCATGGGATGAGTTTGTCGCCAGTGCCTACAAACGCCAGTCGACAACAGGCCAGCAATATTACGCGGGAGCAAAGTGGACCTATCCCGATGACGACCCGTTTCCATTGTGGGTGATGCATCCCCTGACCGTGCAGGATATCGGCACCGATCCCACGACGGCCGTCAACTTCGTCGATAAACAGATCGACTTGCGACAGCTTGGACTCGATCCTGCAGCCGTCGTGAAGCTGCTGCGCTCGTTATTCCAAGCGGACTTACGCCTGGAGATCAAAGCGCGGGCCAACGACATCGTTGCCCGTACCACCGCGATTCCCGGCATGGCGGACGTTCGTGCGGCTGCTGCCGACGTCGCGCAGCAGATCAACACCAAAGACGAACCCCAGGCCAGTCAGCCCCTAAGCCCCGCCGAAGCAGGCAGCCTGAAGCCACTGTCGAGCAAGATCAGGCAGCGGATTCAGAGCGATGCCTCGGCGTCCGGCGACCACGATCTCATGACTGATGCAATCGCGCTGGACGAACGCATTACATCGGGTCAGGGGCAGATTGATGCCGCGGCGGAATCGGTCAACCTCGCCAAGGCCAATACTGGCCTCGGCCTCAGCTTGGTGGGCTACTTCATGCGCACCAAGTACTACAACACAATGGGATTCAGCCCGGAGAAAGTCGCACAGTATAACGGCTTCGGCCAGATCGACCTGCCCGTCGCTCTCCCGCAATACAAACCGCGTCCCCTGGCCGGCATTTGGGCGGTAGGTCCCTTCCTGCACAATGGATCGGTTCCGACGATCTATCAGTTGCTGAGTCCAGCCGACTCCCGCGACAAGACGTTCTGGGTGGGTACGCGCGACTTCGATCCCGTAAACCTCGGCCTGAGCACTCGCCCGTTGTCCAAGGGCGGGTTCCTCCTGAATACCAGCGCAACTGGAAATGCCAACATCGGGCACGAATTCCGCCGCGGCTACATTCCTTGGAAGGTCGGCAGTCCGCCACAGTACGGCGTAATCGGACCCGAGTTTACCGAGGCCCAACGTTGGCAAATCATCGAGTACCTCAAGGTGCATCGCGACACCCACAGCGTGAAGCTTTCGCCTGATCGCAAGAACATCATGGAGTACCTGCAGGAAGGTCTCGATAGCCGGCACGTATGTCAGTAGTCGCGGACTTAGTTGACGGGAGGAAGGCTTGAACACTCGCAGAACGCGCATCATCATCGGGCTGGTGGTTGTCGCTGCATTGGCATACTTCTTCTTGCGGAGCAAGCCGCCGGGTCCAATGGGCGAGCAGGTATCTCCCGACGAAGACTACATGACCGCGCAGATTGTCGCCTCGGCTCTGTCCATGGTCAATGCCAGCCATCAGACGATGGCCGCTAAGCCGCTTCCAGGTAACCCGCCAGGAACAACCGCCACTACGTATCCAACTTCCACCTCAGCCAACGCAGTCCAACCCTATCGTCGCGACGTCCACGCCAAGACCTATGGCTGTCTGGAAGCAACGTTTCGGGTGCTCGATAACCTGGATCCCAAGTACCGTCAGGGCGTATTCGCGAATCCCGGGGAATATCACGCGTGGATCCGCTATTCAAGCGGCAGCACCCTGGTACAGAAGGACAGTGTTGACGATGCCCGAGGCATGGCGATCAAGCTCATGGGCGTTCCGGGCCGAAAGTTGATGGAGGACGATGGCGTGCCCCACGCCGAGACCCAGGACTTTGCTCTGATGAACGCCACCCAATTCTTCATCCTCAACCTGCCGGAATACCTCGCCTTCACCCAACTGCTCGGAGAGGGCACCAACTACGGCTATTTTCTTGGCGGATTTACCCCAGACCTCCCCAACAAGAATTGGCGCAAGCTCTTCAACTTCGCGAACTATCACCCGCGCGAGATGATGCTGGCGCTCAAGACATTGAAACCGCCGCCCGACAGCCTGCTCAATACCCAGTTCTACAGTGTGAGCGCGTACAAGCTCGGAGCCGAGAACGTAGTCAAGTACAGCGCAAAACCCTGCGGCCCGGCGAAAGCCGCCGATGTCGATCGCAGCCAGCCCAACTTCCTGCGTGACGAGATGACCGCACACCTTAAGAACGAAGATGCCTGCTTCGATTTCATGGTGCAATTGCAAGTCCCCGGCAAGAACATGCCGGTCGAAGACACTACCGTGGAATGGTCGGAGAGCGATTCGCCCTTTGTGCCGGTCGCTCGGATCGAGATTAAGAAGCAGGCGTTCGTCGAAAATCAGGAGACCTGCGAGAACCTGTCCTTCAATCCCTGGCATTCTCTGCCCGAACACCGGCCGCTCGGCGTGATGAATCGGGTGCGCAAGCCGCTGTATCTGGAGGTGGCCCGCTACCGGCGCAGCATGAACAACGCTCCGCTGTGCGAACCCAAGGATTGGAATGTCCCCGACGAGAGCAGTTGCGAGACGGTCGAAAACTCGCTGCCCTCATCCGTTCCCGGTGCTACCGCCAACGCGGCCGAGAAGCCTAACGGAAACCCTTAAACTTGTTCACAAGAAATTCCTGACCGCGGTGGTTTTGAAAGGGCCTGGCTTTACAGGCTGCTGAAAAACTTGCTTCCGACGGCCTCGTATCAGGGCACGACTTTCAGTCGTGCCGCCAAGTCGTTTATTTTTGACCTTCGGCGCGGACTTTTAGTTCGCGCGGGGCACTCACGATGGACTTTTTCAGCAACCTGTTTAGCCAGCCCTGAGTGTCTATGGGTCTGCGGACCACCCAAAGAGAACCTGGCTTGAAATTCTCCGTGTCCTCCGTGCCGAGTCTGCCCCGAGCGGAGTCGAAGGGTGGTGAAATGGTTTTCGACAGTGCGAGCCTTCGACAGGCCGAATGCACCATTCAGTCCGCAAGGGCTGTGCATCTGCTAACTCAGTGGCCGCGCCGCGCACCATGCTGCCCAGTTAGATGCGCTCCAGCACCGCCTTCAGATATTTCCAGAAATTCTGAACTGTCGAAATCTGCACCCGTTCGTGTGGACTGTGCGGATCGACGATCGTCGGACCGAATGACGCCATCTGCATTCCCGGATACTTCTCGCCGATCACACCACACTCCAAGCCGGCATGCATGGCAATCAACTTGGCTGGTTTGCCGAACAGTCCCTCATGTACCGCCTGCAATTTCTGCACGATTTCACTCGTTGGCTCGGGCTTCCATCCGGGGTAGCTGCCGGTGTGTTCCACCTCAAATCCCGCCAGGCGGAACACCGTTGCAACCATCTGGGCAACCGCATGCTTGCTGCTTTCAATGGCGCTGCGCTGGCTGGTCACGATTTCCGCGACATCGCCATTGAGCGATACGATGGCCAGGTTAGTTGAGTTCTGCACTAATCCGGGAACGTCGGGGCTCATCGCCACCACGCCGTGCGGTACCGTTACCAGCAGATCAAGGATTCGCTTCGCATCCGCCGTCTCCAACATAGTGTCCGGACGCTCAGCCTTCTCCACCGAGATCTGGAGTTCCGGATCGAACCCGCCGAGATCAGCCTTCCATTCCGCCTCACACACCGACAGCAGGGACCGGAGTTCCTTCTCCCGTGCTGCATCGAGAACGATAATTGCTGCGGCTTCGCGAGGTATCGCATTCTGCGCGCTGCCGCCGTTGATTGCGGCGATCTGAGCAGGTAGTTTGCCGGTCACTCTTTGTAATGTGGAGCCCAGTATGCGCAAAGCATTGCCGCGTCCTTGATGAATGTCCACGCCCGAGTGCCCGCCCTTGAGCCCAGACACCTTGACGCGCCAGGCGGAATCGCCCGTGGCGGGTTGGAATGCGACCTTGCGGCGCGCTGTTGTCTTCACTCCGCCAGAGCAGCCAATGCACAGCGTGTCGGTTTCCTCGTTGTCGAGGTTCAGGAAATACTTCGACTTAAGTAAGCCACCGGGAAATTCGGCCGCGCCCGTGAGGCCAGTCTCTTCGTCGATGGTGAAGACAAATTCCAGAGGCCCATGCGCAATGTCAGTGCTCTCCATCACCGCCAGCGCAGCCGCCACTCCCACCCCATTGTCCGACCCCAGGGTCGTTCCGTCCGCCTTGAGCCAGTCCCCATCGCGCACTATCTTGATCGGGTCGGTGTCAAAGTTGTGGGCGGTGCCCTCATTTTTTTCACAAACCATGTCGAGATGGCCCTGCAATAGCGCCATCAGTGCGCCTTCGCGTCCGGGATGCGCTGGCTTCCTGACCACCAGGTTCCCCACAGCGTCCTGCGCCGTCTCTAGACCAAGGCTCGCAGCTCGCGCCAGAACATAATCGCGGGCTGCCGCCTCCTTGGTCGAAGCGCGGGGCGTTGCGGCCAGAACGTCAAAGTGCTTCCATAAAACCTGGGGTTCCAGATCTACCAGTGCGGATGTCATGCCATTCTCCAGAGAGACTGAGTTCCATGCCATCCTACCGTGGGCGGCGGCACTTGGCGAGTTCGGCTCTATTTACGGGACGGCTTCCACGCTCTCCAACAGAACTGCCACTTCATTCTCGTGAACCACCTGCCAGCCGGCGATATAGGCGATGTTTGCCGTTCGTCATCGCGCGATCGCCAACTGGTCATGGATCCCGATGTTGCACTGCTGGATTGTGCCCGCCGGCAACTCCAGCACCGCGTGCGTCTTCCAACCCAGGGCCGCGACCCGAAAACGCCCCAGCCGCGGCCAGATCCCTACCACTCGCAGTTTGCGGTCAAGTGCTACCACATCGATTGGAAACCGCATCCCCCAGGTGTGCACTCCGGAGGATGGCACGATGAGCAGGCCGGTCCCTGGTTCGAGACCGGCCCTGCCCAGAAGCCCAACCAGTCGCGAGCAGCAAGTTGAGGCCACATCGATGTTCGAACCCACCACCGAACTCTTGGTGATATCGATGACCTTGACGTGATGATTGGTAGGCCCCACAGGCCCTCCGACTCTTTAGGCTGTCTTCTTGCGGCGCCAGATCACCAGGCTCAATACCACGACGAAAAGAATTCCTGAAAATGCGCGAATCATGGTAACGCTGTCCATTGCGTCTCCTTTCTGCTTTGAGAAATCACGTTCCACCGATCTACCGAACGAAAAGGTTTAACTTCCAAATCGCCTGGGCCACCACCGCTGCCAGAATTACACTCACAATCACCTGCGACATGTTCTCTGCCTCCCCGTTCCCGCCTTATCCGCCAGCATCCTCGACGGCGATTACTTCCCGCTCAACACGCCCAGATTTCGAGAGATGGTGAGGGCGGCCGGACCCAGCAAAACAATGAACATGCTGGGGAAGATGAACAACACCAACGGAAACATCAGCTTCACCGTGGTCTTGGCCGCCATTTCTTCGGCCTGTTGACTGCGTTTCTTGCGCAGATCATCGGCAAATGTGCTGAGCGCCCTCGAAATGGGAGTACCAAAACGGTCTGATTGGGCCAGCATCGTCGCAAATCCTCGAACTGTATCTAGTTGTGTTCTATCGGCCATGTCCCGCCAGGCATTAACCCGCGGTTTGCCCGCCCGCTGTTCAAGGTTGATCAGGGTGAATTCCTCGGCGATCACGGGGTGGCTGGTTCCCAGTTCCTGTCCGGCTCGCAACAGGGCCTGGTCAAGTCCCAGTCCCGCGTCCACGCACACCACCATCAAATCCAGCGCGTCCGGCAGACCCAGTCGCATCTGCTCTCTCCGCCGCCGAACCCTGGCCGTCAGCCACAAATCGGGTCCCAGATAGGCGCCGGAGGCCATTACAGCGATGGCAAAAAAACTGATCTGACGGAAAAATGTCCACAGCACCAGAACCGCCACTGGTCCCAGCACCCGCACCGCAAAGTAAGTGTCAATGCTGGTCTGGGAGCGTAGTCCCGCCGCCTGAAAGCGCACCCGCAACTTGTCGCTCACGGTCATGCCCAGCTTCCCAAAGAAGCGGTGCAGCATTCCAAAGGCGGCCTGCCGCCAGCCCGGCGGCCCTTGAGACGGCCGATTCTCGTGCGCAGGAAGCAAGCGGGCGACGCCGTACAGTCGCTTCGCCGTGGCCGTCGTCCGCATCATGAACCACACCGAGATCAGCGCCGTGGCGAAGAAGACGCTCAATTGGACACTCAGGAGATAAATAGGTTTCATGGCTTCATACCCTGATCTTCACGATCTTGCGTATAAGCAATGCTCCGGCCGAGATCATTCCGACCCCCACGAGAGTCATCTTCCGCCCCACAGGATCGTCGAGAAGAACCTTGCTGTAGCCGGGATTCGACAAGTTGATGAGCACGTACAACACAAACGGCAGCAGGCACAAGATGACCCCGGTCAGCCGCCCCTGGGCGGTACGAACCCGCACTTCTCCCTGAATGCGCAAGCGATCGCGCAGCACGCCGGCGGTCCGTTCCAGGATTTCCACCAGGTTCCCGCCCGTCTCTTTCTGGACCAGCATGGCGGTGATCACCACCTGCAGGTCGGTGGAGGATATCCGCCGCCCCAGTTGCAACAGGGCGTCGCGGTTAGGCAGGCCCAGTGTCTGCTGCTGACGGACCCTGCCAAATTCCGAGCGCAGCGGTTCGATCCCTTCCTCGCCGACGATCTCAATGGCTGCGCTTACCGAATGGCCGGCGCGCAGCGAGCGTGACATCAGGTCCAGAGCATCGGGCAAGCCTTGATCGAACTTAATCATGCGACGGTTTCGCTTCAGGCGCAGCATCAGCGTGGGAATCGGCAGGGCCACTGTTCCCGCGATGAGCGCGGCCCATACCTCCGGGAGCCAATACCACGCGATGGCGGAGCCCATCAGTCCCAGCACCGCTGAGCTGATCAGCACCGTGCTCACACTCCAGCTACTCTCTGCCTGGGTCAGCAGCAGGGCCAGCTTATGTGCCAGGCCGGATCGTTGCAGGAACTGGTCGAGCCACGCGAGTTCACTGAGCGAACGGTCCTTCAGAAACTCCTGCGGGACCGGGCCGGGATTCGGCACACCGTTCCGGCGGCCGTGTACACCTGCCAGTCGCTGCGTAACTGCGCGGTTGGTTACAGTAGGGCGGGTGAGCATCATCACCACCCCAAAGGTCGCAACCGCCATTCCCACGAATACCAGGCTGATCAATCCCACCTCGGCTCTCCTAAACCTCTTGCGACACGTCCAGCAGGCCGGCCGGCAGCGGAATGCCGGCATTCTGCAGTTTTTCGGCGAATTTGGGCACGATTCCGGTTGAATAGAACCGTCCCAGTACCTTGCCGTCCGCTCCTAATCCGCGTTTCTCGAACAGGAACACATCTTGCAGGCTGATGATGTCGCCATTGGTGCCGGTCACCTCGGTCACATGGGTCACACGTCGCGAGCCGTCGCTCATGCGCGAGACCTGCACAATGATGTGAATGGCCGAGGCAATCTGGCTGCGCAGGGCCTTCTCCGGCAAACTCAGATTGGCCATCAGCGCCATGGTTTCGATGCGCGACAAGGCGTCCCGCGGAGTGTTGGCGTGGATGGTCGTCACCGAGCCATCGTGGCCAGTATTCATGGCCTGCAGCATGTCCAGCGCTTCGCCACCGCGCACCTCGCCAATCACGATGCGGTCAGGACGCATGCGCAGGGCATTGATCACCAGCTCTCGCTGATGCACCGCACCCTTGCCCTCGACGTTGGGCGGGCGGCACTCCAGCCGGACCACATGCTTCTGCTTCAACTGCAGCTCCGCCGAATCTTCGATGGTTACGATCCGCTCCCGTTCTGAGATGAATCCCGACAGCACGTTCAGCAGAGTCGTCTTGCCGGCTCCGGTGCCACCTGATACCACGATGTTCAGCCGGGCCCTCACTGCTTTCTGCAATACCTCCAGCATCTCGGGAGTCATGGCGCCCTTGTTCACCAGGTCCAGTCCAGTCAAAGGAGTCGAGCCGAAACGTCGGATCGACACGATCGGCCCGTCCACCGCCAGCGGAGGCACGATCACGTTGACGCGCGAGCCGTCGGGCAGCCGGGCGTCGACCATGGGGGAAGACTCATCAACCCGCCGCCCCACCCCAGAGACGATCTTCTCGATGATGTGCATCAGGTGAACATTGTCTTTGAACACCACCGGAGTCTCTTCCAGCACTCCGTGACGCTCCACGTAAACCGTTTTGTAGGTGTTCACCAGGATGTCGTTGACCGTGGGGTCCTGCAGCAGGGGTTCCAGAGGTCCCAGCCCGAAGACTTCGTCCAGCACCTCCCGCGCCAGCATGTCGCGCTCGACGGCACTCAAGGGAAGCCCCGGTTGACCCAGCAGTTGATGGATGACGGCCAGCAGCTGTTGTCTCGCCAGTCCATCCTGCGTACGCATCAGCTTGTCCAGATCCAGCTTGTTGATCAGTTCGCGATGGACGGCAGACTTCAGGTCCTGTTCGCGGCTGGAGAGTTCCTTTCCGGTGCGGGTGTCCTGTGCCGGATTGCGCGCGGGGGCGGTGAAGGGGGAGTCTGCCATGCCAGTTTCCATCTCGCTTTCTCAGGTTTTTTGGCCTCTAGCTCCAGAAGGCAAACCTGCGTTTTACTTCCGTCTGCTTGGGCTCGGCGGGGGCCACCTTTGCCGCCCAGATCTTGATCTGATTGCCGAACTCCGACTTTTGCTCGGGCGAAATCGGTTGTCCTGTCGCCAGGGCCTGCGTCAGGCTGGCGGCATCGGAAGGCAACGTCAGCGCCACCGGGTGCCGTATCGCTTTTTCGATCTGCGCTTGATTCACAGGACGGTTCGAACCATATTGGTTGATCACCACTTTGAGCTTTGATGGCGCCAGTTGTAACTCCCCCAGGCGGTCCAGATAGCGTGCCAAGTCACGAACCGCCGGCACCTCCGGCGTGGCCACCAGATAGAGCTCGTCACAAGTGGCCGCGGTCACCAGGTTGAGTTCGTTCAACCCCGCCGGACAATCGATCAGCACGAAGTCGTAGATGCCGGCCACGAAGCGAATCGCCCGCTCCAGCACCTCGGCCTCAATCCTTATCTCCGTACTCAGATGGTCAGGCGAAGACAGTATGTCGGCGCCGCTCCCATGACGGGCCACGTAACTACCCAATAGCGTTGAGTCCAGGCGCGAAATGTTTTGCAGCAGTTCGTAAAAGTTGTAGCAGTGTCCGTCCATGCCGAACAGAAGCGCCACGTGCCCAAGCCACGGATGCTGGTCCACAATCAGGACCTTTTGCGCCTGTCGGCTCGCCAGGAAACTCGCCAGATGCACAGCTATCGTCGTTGCCCCGGCGCCTCCGCGGACGCCCATGAAGGCCAGCACTTTGCCAGCTGGCTGCAGGGAGCGGTGTGCCGACGTGTGCCAGCGCTCTCGCAGTTTCCGCAACAGCTCCGCCAGCAGCTCCGCCCGCATCGGCTTGTTGAGATACTCGGTGCAACCTGCCCGCATAGCATGCAGGATCGCCTCCGGGCTTTCCTCCGCCGACAGTGCGATCAGCGTCCTGTGGCTGCTGGGCAAGGTCTGCATTTCGCCGGCGGTTTGCACCGCCAGGTCCCGGTCTTTGTCGAAGTCGATCAGGCATACCAGTGATGCGTCATCTTTGAAGGTTCGCAACATCTGTCCGCTGAGCACCGTCTCGGAGTAATCCGGGAAGACGGTGACTCCACCGAACTGAGCTTGCAAGGCAGCGTACCGAACCTGGTCGCTTGCCTCGGCATCGAGTCCTACCGTTACCAGGCGGAAGTCTCCGTGTGTGGGTGTCGCTGTTGCCAGGTCCACGCTCAGCTCCCTCACTGCTTTCCATCGGCAGCCGGTTCCCCTCCCTTTACGCTGTCTCGCGGTCCCAGTGAGCTGTCGAAACTCGGGGACGACAGGAATGGCACCGGCCAGGAGGGCGTGGCCGGAGGTTGGGGCTCGGGCGAGTTGAGCGGATCCACTACCGTGGGAGTCACGATCACGATTAACTCGGTCACCGCATGGTTCAGGTTCTTGGAACGGAACAACTGCCCGAGAATCGGAATATCCCCGATACCAGGAATCTTGCTCATCGAGTCAGTAATGCGATTGTCCAGCAGCCCGGAGATGGCGAAGCTCTGGCCGCTCTTCAGCTCGACCTCGGTGTCGGCCTTGCGCGTTGAGATGGCCGGAATGGTGTAGCCGGAGATCTTCACCGCGTTGGTGTAGTCCAGAGCGCTGACCTCCGGTTTGACCCGCAAGCGAATGGATCCATCCGGATGCACGTAGGGCGTGAACTCCAGTTGCACCCCATAGGGCCGGAATTGAATGGTGACCGAGGTAAAGCCCCCACTCGAGCCCTGAATCACAGGATAGGGGAACTCGCCGCCCGCCTGGAATTTTGCTGCCTGCCCGCTGACCGTGGTCAGGTTAGGCTCCGCCAGCACCTGCAGGATTCCCTTGTCCTGCAGCGCGCGCAGGGTAAATCCAATGTTCAGGTTGGAATTGAAATAAAAAATGTTCAGGGCGTCTTGAATGAGGGTTTGGGTGCCTCCCCCGCCAACTTGGGGGAAGGACGGTGGCGCAAATCCGCCGGTGGTCACGGCTCCGGCGTTCTGTCCCGCACTGAAAAAATTGAAACCCCACTGCTCGACCTTGGTGCGGTCGACCTCCGCGATTCGCACCTTTAACTCAACCTGTTGAATATGGCGAGGATCGACCACCAGCGAATTGACAACTTCTTTCGAATAATTAGCGGCCAGTCGGGCCGCCTCGTCAGCGGCATCGTCGCTGCCCACCACTCCTGACAGATAGACCCGCCCCTGCACTGCCTTGACTTCGACATGATCGCCGGGCAAGGCTTGCGCCAGGCTCTCCTCCAGCCCCGCTACATCTACGTCCGCCAGCACGGTATAAAGCTGGGACCGTCCACTCTCGCTCCACAGAACCACACTGCTGGTGCCGGCAAGCTTGGCGGTCAGCACGATCTGGTGCGGGCTGGAGGTCAGGGAATCGAGCACCTTCGGGTTTGCCACGTAAATTCGCCGCAGCCGCTCCGGGCAATCGATGACCTGTGATCGGCCAACAATAAGATGCAGCTTGCGGGCCTCGTCCTGATCTGGAGTTGGTGCATCGTGGTTGGTCGAAGCAGACGCGCTGCCGCCACCGTCTGATTTCAGTACGCGCTGTTGCGGCGGAGTGTTAGTCCTGCCAGTAGGTACGGTAGAAGGCTGGATGGGTGCCCCCGCGTCCGAAGGATTCACTGCGGTCGGGGCCAGTGACGTCTGGCCGCTCGCCGCCACGCTCATGACCACTACCGCCAGCAGGATACGTTTCACCATTTCGCCAACCCTTCTTGGGTGTCGCATGTCAGTACTCGAATTCATTAGTCGCCTGCTTGTCGCCCAGGATGGTCTCGACCACATAGGTATGTTTGGCCGCCGTGGCTGCCTGTGCTGGCCCCGTGGCCGTACCGCTACGGGGCCGTGTCATGCCCGACAGCTCAGCCACGCTGACGGGAGGCGGCTTGACCTGGCCCCGGTCGGCGCCGTTGCGCAGCACGAAGTGGATTGTTCCCTGGCTGTTCGCCAGCGCTGCCTTCTGAGCGTCTTCAGGAGTCAGCAGCAGGGTCACAACCCCGACCGTCTCGGCCTTCCCCCCCGGCTCCGGTTCAACCTTCTGGCCCGCTGTAAGCACTTCCACGTCCTGCAGGACAATTTGCGTCTCCGGCTGGGGCAATCCTTCACCATGCCATGTCACCAGCACATCCACCCGCGATCCGGGAAACAGAAATCCTGCCACTCCGGCAATTTCATCGGAGCGCACCGACATGGCCCGCATGCCCTCCGGAATCTTGACCGTAAGGCCGATGCCGGAACCGGGCACTGCGAGGAAGGCCTGCAGAATTGGTTGTTGCGCCGCAATCGGAAGGATGGCTGCCCGCCCTGCCAAATCTTCGACCTTGGTGAAACCCCCGTCCAACGGCAGCTTCGCCGGCCAATCAATCAGCGTGAGATTTTCGGCCTTAAGAACTTCGCCCGGCTGCACCGCACGCGCGGCTGCCACATACTTCTGCATGGTTTGCGGCGCGAGGGCTGCACTTCGACGGTTGATCCTGCGGTTGAGGAAGAAGGTTACGGCGCCGGAAAGCAGCAACGCGGCCAGGAGTGCGATAGTGAGGCGGCGGCGGTCCATATCACCGTACCTGTACGACACGCAGAAGTGTCATCGTTGTGCCCGCACAAATGGCGACGCCATACGGCAGGCGCAGGGTCGAGATGTTTCGTAGGTTGAGGTTGGGATGAGGTCCGAGGCCGGCCGAAGCGTGGTGAAACAGCAGCGAGCCGATATTCGACACGGTCTGCCGCGCTTTCCCGGAGACCAGAGCGAGTGCCAATGCCATAACGCCGCCGGCAAGTGCCGTCGCAATCAGGATTCCGGCTACGTAATGCAGGCCGGCGCAACACGATACCGCTGCCACCAGCTTCACGTCGCCGCCCCCCATTCCTCCCGCCAGGAAGAACAGCAGAAAGACGCCGCCGGCCGCCAGTCCGGCCAGTAAGGCGGCGGCCACGGAGAGCCATCCCCCCAATGCCAGGTGTACGGTTAATCCCAACAGGGCCAGTGGCCCGGTAAGCGTATTTGGAATTCGCCTGTAGCGCCAGTCATAGACAGCGCCCACGAGCGCGCTCATGCAGGCTAAGCCGAGATAGATCATTGCGGGGTTCTGTGCGGGCACGTGTCACTCACCTCTACTCGGGCCAATCGGTTAACCTCGCGGCTCGGAGGGATGTCCTGGCAGGCTTCGCGAAGCACCCGCTGCTCCAGTGAACCGGATTCAGTCGGTTTCGCTGCGAGCTTACCCTTTCAGTCCACCAAGCCGAGGTTAACCTCGGTCAAAATCGGTTGTGCGGCGACGACACTTTCTATCACCGCACAACCCTGGTTGCCTCAGGCGCCCCACTTGGCAACGTCCGAGGAAGCCGGCGCTCTTCGCGGTGCACTGCCTCTTAGGGCGTCGTCGCGCTACTCAAGCTGGTGGTAATAGCAGTGAACGCCGACTGGATTCCGCCGCTGACGCTCTGCATGCCGGCCACAGCGGCCAGTGCAATTAAGGCAGCAATTAGGGCGTACTCGATCAGGTCCTGACCGGATTCGTCCTGCCGTAGGTTTTGGAGAATTTTCAACATATTCCTACCTCCATTCGTGCTTTCGCGGTTGGGTGACCACACTGCTGTAATCGGCGGGCAAAGCCAAAACTTGAAAGGGGATCGCCTGATATTTCAGGCTTGCTCGCTGCCTGACGATGACGACGCCGCGCGTGGCCCGGCGCGTACAGCGGTCCGGCGTCCATTAATCTTCGGAACTCTGCCATCCCTCGCTAATCTCTTCGGCGGTCCTGCCGATGAGTCCACTAGATCTCCCTCACTGGCGGATTGCATGGAAGTTGACGACCGAACCCTTAGACCGCAGATTGAATCCGAGAAGCAGACCTGGAACATCCAGCGATGCACCGGCGGTACCTCACTGTTGGAATTTGCCCTGGTATTGCCAATGTTCCTGCTGCTGCTCCTGGCGGTGGCTGACTTCGCCCGGCTTTTCTACGTCGAGATGACTTTGCAAAATGCGGTACGCGAGGCGGGACGGTACGCCATAACCGGCAACCATCGGCCCGACCCCAAACGTAAGGGGCAAAACCTCTCGCGAGTGGCGTCCATCACCCAGATTGCGCAACAGGAGGCTATGGGTCTGGATACCTCGAACTTGCAAATCATCAGCGTTAACGGGGGTACCGGCAGTGCGGGCGGCCCGGGCGATACCGTGACCATTTCGCTCACAACCAATCTGAAGCTGCTGACGCCCGTCGTGGCGCGGTTTTTCAAGAATGGCGCTTACACCTTTACGGTCAGTGTGAGTTTCAAGAACGAACCCTTTCCCCCCGCCAACACCGCAAGCCTGAGGCATGCAATATGGCAATCGATCGGCTAAGCAGCACTGAGCTCAGATCTATTCCGGCACGCGATTCCGGCCAGGCGGTCGTCGAGTGTGCTCTGTCGGTGTCGCTCATGCTGGTCCTGGTTTTTGGCCTGATCGATCTGAGCCGCGCTATTTTTGTGGCCCAGGTCATCGCCAACCTGTCCGGGCAGGGCTCCAGTATGGCGTCTCGCGGAACCACCCTGCCGAATACTGCGGCCGCCGTGGCGGCTTCGTCCGCGCCACTCGATCTGAACAGCAACGGGCGCGTGATCGTATCCGCGGTATTCAATAACAACAACGTAATGAAGCTCACGGGACAGTCTGCCCTGGGTGGACTCACCGCGCTGAGCCACGTAGGCTCGTCCATCGGAGGCACCGCAACCGTCCCCGCCTCGGCCGCCCCCCAACTCAACCAAACCGTGTACGTCACCGAGGTCTTCTACCGTTTCCAGGCCATTACGCCCATCGGCAATTTCTTGGGCAAGAGCTTTCTGCCGTCGCAGCTTTATGACGTCGCATACTTCTGATCGGGGGTGTTGTCCGTGGTTCGTATTCGTCATTGCGGGAGTCGCGGCAAGGATCGCGGTCAGGTCCTCGTCTTGCTGGCCATCTCTCTGACCGGCCTGCTAATGCTCATGGCGCTGTCTATTGACGTGGGATTCGCCTATGTCACCCGCGCCAAGCTCTCTAAGTCGGTCGATGCCGCATGCCTGGCCGCTATGAAGAATCTTTCCCAAGGGCAGGCTCTGGCCCGGACGGCGGCCCTGAATACGTTTAGCGCAAATTACCCTACCTCGGGTCTGGATGCGAATACGCCCGTGCTCAGCGTCAGCTTCAGCACCGACGCATACGGTCAAACCATGGTGAGCGTCAGCGCCACCGCCACCATACGAACCTTCTTCATGCGGCTGATACCAAAATATAAGACGCTAAGCGTCAGTAACAGTGCCGAAGCAACCCGGGGAAAGCTGGTTATGACAGTAATATTGGATCGCTCGGGTTCCATGAAGAACAATGGCGGTTCCTCCGCCCTGCCTCCGGCGGTCACGACGTTCGTTAACTATTTCGATAATGCCAACGACGAAGTCGCCATGGTCAGCTACGCCTCCCATGCCACCGTGGACGTGGCCATCAAGTACAGCTTCAAGACTCCCATCACCAATGCAGTCAATGCCATGACCTTTAGTGGGGGCACCTTCGGCCCGGGAGGACTGACTCTGGCTAAAGCCCAGAACGACAGCGTCGTCGTCCAACCGGGACAGAACGTTGTCAAAGTGGTCGTCTATTTCACCGACGGCTACGTGAACGAAATTCAGGACACATTAAACTGTCCGGCCGCCAAGCTCATCAACTACGGAGGGTACGATACCGGTAGCTCGGTTGACTTCTTCAGTCCCGCCAACGGGACCGATTGGGGAGCCGCCGATTCGCACGGCTATCCCCCCTATGACACCACTCCCCACTACTGCACGGGTGTAACCAAGTTCACTTCGGCCATCAATGGCAGCCAGAAAACATTCACCCGTTCTAATGTGACCGCCGACGCCACCTATCGCGCTTCGCAGACCGCGACCGCTATGCGTACTGAGAACCCGGGTATGTATGTCTACGCAATCGGGCTGGGTTCAAGTATCGACCAGGCTTTTCTGAAGCAGATTGCCAATGATCCGGGCAGCTCTACCTTTAATCCCAACCAGCCGGTCGGAATGGCGGTATTCGCTACCAACTGCCCATCGTCGCAATGCACCACGCAGCTGCAGCAGGTGTTTCAGACGATTGCATCCAGGATTCTTCTCCGCCTGGCACAGTAATCGCCTTCGCAGCAGGCATCTTCACCACCGCGACGGCCGACGCGAGCGCTGGACGGGGACCAGTGTACGGCGCTAACTGCTCGATTTCCCCAGCCGCTCGCTTCTTACCCATCTGCGCGATGGCCGCAGAGCAGTGGAGGCTCCGGGATTCACCATCAGGGTCAAAGTGGTGCGGAACTCGCTCTGGCCTGCGGGAACCAGCACGGCGCGTTCGCCGCCGATCGTGCCGCCCAGGACGCGTCCCAAACTCAGAAGGGAATGACTGCCGCACACCTCACACACGTCGGTGGCGCTGTCGCTGATGACTTCACAGTCGGCGCACAGCACGGCATTCAACAAGTGGACGGTATTCAGGCCAGGGTCGAATTTGGGCGCGTCATCCATGGCAGACTCGCTACCTAAACCCTAGCCGCATCCGGGCGCTTGGGGAAGGAACTTTCCAGGCGGGAAGCAGGAGAGTAACTGCGCGGCTTCCGCTGCGATCACGCTCTCGAAAGCAACAAGGGGGACCTTCACCCCCTTCCTACGATCGGCGGAACTCACTCGATCACTGTTGATAGGGCTGGACGATTGGAACCGGCGGCGCAACCACGACCACCTCCGGCGCCTCCGGCATCACGATCCAGGCGATGATATAGGCGAGTACGCCTCCACCGCCGAACAGCGCCACAATCAGCCACACCACGCGCACAATGGTGACGTCCAGATCGAAGTACTGCGCGAAACCCGCGCACACCCCGGCGATCTTTCTGTCCGGGCTGTTTTTGGGCGGGCGCATCAGCTTTTGCCGCCCCGCCACGTAACCTACCCGGCGTCCGCAATACGCACAAACGTTGGCATCGTCCTGGATCAGTTTTCCGCAATAGTTGCAGTACATTGGGCCTCTCCACATGGAAATACGAAGAGCATAGAAAAAGGTTCCCCGGCTCCGCAACCCAACTTCGCTTCCCAAAGTGGGGAAGGTTTGGGGGCATGGGCTGCCCCCTCCCCCCTGTTTCGTGCAAAATCCTCAAAACACGGGACTTGTGCATCGTGACCTGCGCAAAATCTTGAGCGCGTGTGAGTTATAGGCAAAATATTCTGAAATAAGGCCTTAGAGATGTATGCAAGAGGACGGATGCATGCTGCAGATGAGGGCGTAGCCGAACATTGACAACAACGAACATGACCAGTCAGTGGTCGAGTCTCACAATTCATGGAGTGCGGGTCGGTGTCTGGCTGTCGACTACGCGGACGACAGCTCTCCCTCATCCTTCCGCCTCCGATACTACGATGACCAAGTGCATGTACCAAGCGATTTGGTCACGGTTGGACGTGACGGGTAACCAAGGCGAATGTTCGAAAAGAAAACTCCGGCACCTACCCACATTTCCCAAAAACGGGAAATATGGGCCACCGCCAAAAACAGGGAAATGCGGGCCACTCGGCGACCTCCGCATCGGCGAGGCAGTTGTGTCGAGTCAGTCCGTTTGCTAGTTTGACACGCATGCCGCCGAATGCACCCGAAGATCTGAGCCGGACCGTAGAGACTCTTTACCGGTCTGAATCGGGCAGGATTCTGGCTACGCTGGTGCGTCTGCTCGGCGATCTTGATCTCGCCGAAGAGGCGATGCACGAGGCCTTTGCCGCCGCTTTGGACACCTGGCCTCAGGCCGGCATACCCGACAGCCCGCGCCCCTGGCTGATTTCAACCGCCCGCTTCAAGGCCATTGACGCGATGCGCCGGACGGGCGCGCTTCGACGGAGCACAGCGAGATCTTGCGCTGCACCTTGAAGCGCAAAGCAACGAAGCCCACATCAACGAAGCGCTTCAGGAAGAGGAGATCGAGGACGATCGCCTTCGTCTCATCTTCACCTGCTGCCATCCTGCTCTGCCGCCCGAGGGACAGGTTGCGCTCACCCTGCGTGAAGTCTGCGGTCTGACCACCGAGGAGATTGCCCGGGCATTTCTCATTACGCCGGCGACGCTCGCGCAACGCATCGTTCGCGCCAAAGCCGTCATCCGCGATAAGGCGATTCCTTACCAAGTGCCCGTGTCGCAGGAATTATCGGCGCGGTTGGGGGCCGTCCTCCTGGTCGTATATCTGATCTTCAATGAGGGATACTCGGCTGAAACCACAGGCGCAGAACTCAGCCGCGAGGCCATCCGTCTGGGCCGGCTGCTCCTCGACCTCCTCCCCGAACCCGAGGTGATGGGCCTGTTGGGGCTCATGCTACTGCACGAATCGCGCCGCGTCGCCAGAACCTCTCCCGACGGAGACTTGATTTTGCTGGAGCAGCAGGATCGGTTGTTGTGGAACCGGGAGCAGATCGCCGAAGGCATCGCGCTCACCGAACGCGCTCTTCGATCGCGCCGCTTCGGCGCCTACACCCTGCAGGCGGCCATTGCCGCCGTTCACGCCGAGAGTTCCTCCGTGGCATCCACCGACTGGCGCCAGATTACGCTGCTCTACGACCGGCTGCTTCGTGTTCAGCCGTCTCCCGTCGTGGAACTCAACCGCGCGGTTGCCGTCGCCATGTGCGCCGGTCCGGAGGAGGGCCCGGAGCAAGGTCTTCGTCTTATCGATGGCTTGCTCGAGCGCGAGGAACTCGCCAATTATCACCTCGCGCACGCTGCCCGTGCGGATCTGTGTCGCAGATTAGGGCGGATTCCGGAGGCCCGTGCGTCGTACGAGAAGGCGCTCGCCCTGGCGCGGCAGGAACCCGAGCGCCGTTTCCTCGCGCGGCGGCTCGAGGAATTGAAGTAGAAACCTTGGGGAGGGATGGAACGTTCACAGATTTTCTTAACCGCAAATAACCAAAAAACATGAGGAACGTTTCGTCTGTTCTCGCATTTCCACGTCCGTAGTCACAAGAGCGTGTCGGCAGTGCCCTAGCGTGACCTTGGTCTGGGGAGAGCATCTCGAATTTCCTTCAGGACATCGAGGTCTAGCTCCTTGTCTGACCGGACGCTGCCATCTGCCGTAAGAATAAGGGATTGCGCCTTAAAACCGGTTCCCAATACGACCTGCAGCTTTTGAACAGAATACGTGCGTCGTGCTAGTAGTCGTGACAGCGATGCCTGAACGTCCTTCTCACGGCTCGCTACCGTGAGTCGGCCAGTTACACCCTCGTCAACGTTAAGATTCGAAACAGTAATTCCCGCGATTCGGATTTTTGTCGGTTGTGATTTTTGGATAACCGCGGCCTAATCGAGAACACTCACAGTGATCGGCTCAATGGTGGCCTCAAATTCGGTCATTTCAGTGAGCGACAGTATACGACATCGTACTTATTTCGTAGGGACATGCTCTCCAAAAGCCCCGCGACGTCGTGGAAAAGCAACTGATTCGGGGACAAATCGTCGCGACCAGTTTTTCGACGAATCGAGATTGGTGAAGGTCCGCGGTTGGCCACATTTCCTGTCTGTTGGGGAATGTGAGATTGGCAAGCTGCATATCAAACAATCGCGCTGACACTTGCTGCGTAAAACCCACAATTGCGATCCGAAGGCAATTGTAGGCCACCCGTCCTCCGCCCGAGTTAGGGCGAGGCCCAGGTTAGCATCCAAACGACGGACGCGAACCTGGGGCACCAGGCGCACTTTCATCGTCAGGTGAATGAGTCAGGGTTCAGGAATCGCGAAATTCACATTTGACAACGATAGAAAATCCACTACCATATGGTTGTGGATAGGCTGGGTACAACATTTGCTGCTTTATCTGATCCAACCCGTCGGGCGATGATCGAACGGCTTTCACGTGGGCCTGCCTCTGTGCATGGATTGACGGAACCGTTTGCACTCTCGCAGCAGATGATTTCAAAACATATTGCCTACCTGGTGCGGGCGCGGATTGTGATCAAGACGAAGCGTGGACGAGAGAGTATGTGCACGCTTAGGCCAGAGGCGATAAAGACAATCAGCGACTGGGCGATTAGCTATCGCCAATTCTGGGAAGAGAGTTTCGACAAGCTGGATGTGGTTGTGAAGCAAATGAAAAAAGCGGAGGTCAGAGATGACAAAAAGCACGGTGAATGAGACAGAGCGGATGGTTGTGAGCAGAGTTTTTGATGCCCCACGCGAATT
This sequence comes from uncultured Acidobacteriaceae bacterium, assembly GCA_963834815.1. GTDB lineage: Bacteria > Acidobacteriota > Terriglobia > Terriglobales > Acidobacteriaceae > DASRAA01. Next base: position 87,720 of record CAWIDA010000005.1, read on the forward strand.
GGTTTGGAAGGCGTGGACAGACCCGAAATATGTGATGCAGTGGTGGGGGCCGAAGGGTTTTACTGCGCCTGTTTGCAAGATGGATTTTCGCGTGGGAGGAAAATTTCTCTACTGCATGAGAACGCCGGATGGACAGGAGTTCTGGAATGGCGGTGAATACCATGAGATTGTTCCGCACGAGAAGATCGTTTCCTCCATGTACTTTTCCGACTCGGAGGGAAACAAGGTCGAGCCTGCGCACTATGGAATCGAACATGAGGCCATAGAAGGCGCGCACGATGTGACTCTTTTTGAGGATATTGGAAACGGCCAGACGAAACTCACCTTCATTGGAAATGAAACCATGCAGAACGCAATCGAGAGCGGTCAATTGGAGGGCATGAAGGAGATACTCGATAAAGTTGCTGCAGTTGTTGCGGGGCTGGCGAAGGCGAAATAAGAAGCTGAAGCCTGGATGATCGTCATGCGCGAGAACGAACGCAAAGCAAACGCAGGTCCATCCCGGCAACCCCAGCCAGGGGTGGCTGCGGAGGCTTAGTTCAATCGCGCTCTCGTCACCTGGCCGAATCGTCGCCTTACCGGATAGATGACCCTTGGCTCAGTTGCCGCCTTGAGGCCAACGCGCTCATCGAGCAAGGATTTGAGCCGGCATCGGACATTGGTCCTGTGAAACGTGCTTATGGAAACTTACCAAGCGTCAGCTCCGGGAAACATGAGAATAGACGGAGCGTTCCCCAGTTTCTCTCGTGCAGATATGTGTCGCAGATTAGGACAAATCCTGAGGCCCGTGCTTCGTATGAGATGGCGCTGCCCTGGCGCGGCAGGAAGCGGAGCGCCGCTTTCTGGCTAGGCGGATTGAGGAATTGAAATAAAAGACGAGGCCCAGGTTAGCGTCCAAACGTGGGACGCGAACCTGGGGCACCAGGCCTGGACGGTTAGGAACCGGGTTTTGGTGGAAACTTCTTGAACATGTTGTTGATGTCTCCGTCCAGAGACTTTGTGTTCCTCTCCGCATTGCTGGAGAGGTCTTGCGTGGCCAAGCCCCGCCAGAGGAGCTTTTTGGAGCTGGCGTCGAACAGGTCGATCACCAGGGTTCCCACACGCTGATCGTAGGTCGTGGTTGTGGACTCACCCATTCCCCCGGGACCCCAGCCGCCACCCCAGCCCCAGCCGCCCCAACCCCATCCCCCGCCCCAGCCACCGCCCATCCCGTCGTAGTTGGTCTCGAGCTGTTTCTGGTTTTTGACGTTGTCGGTGGCAAAGATCATCACGGCCCCGCCGGTCTCAGCCAACTGCCATCCTTTGGCCTGAAGGTCTTTGTCGACGGCCTGCTTAATGCGTGAGACGTAGAAAGGATTGGAGGTCTGCACCTTTCCCCAGGAGTAAGTTTTGTACTGCGCGAAGTTCACCGAGTGGTCGTAATCCGTTCTTACATTGGCGGCGAAAGCTGCGACCGAAAATCCCAAAAGCAAGATCCCAGCCAGCGCAAGATTGAATCTGTATCGCATCTGTAGTTGTCCCTTTCTGCTCACGGGCTAAGCAACAAATTGTATTCCATCGGAAGGGTATTGCCGGGGTGAGCCTTATAAATCCGGGCGACGGCTGCCCCATTCGCTTTTGCAGTTCATCGAGCTGCCTGTGCCAGTTTGCAGGTTGAGACCTGCGTTGGCTCCAATTAGCCGGGTGCCCCAGGTTCACCCTTCTTTTGGGCTAACCTGGGCGTCAATCTATTCCCGGACGGCATTTACTTCAGCCAGTGGATTTTGATTTCCTGGTGAAGCGGTCGAAATTCTGGATCGCCAGTCACGAGGTCAGCCTTCTTTTCTCTGGCCAGCGCGGCGGCGAAAGCATCGGCCAAACTCATCTTGAAGCGTGCTTTGAAATCAGCGGCAAGATCGGCCAAGGCGCGGGTTGTGGAATGGAAATCAATCGGCAGGCCCTCCAGGACCTTTGCGGCTTCCGCCCAGGCTGCGGCGCCGTCTTTTTTCACAATCGAGTACTTCACCTCGGCGTAGTTCACATCGGTCATGTGCAGCGCGCTGTCTCTTTTGCTGGCGGAAACGAGCAGTTGCTCCACCGCTTCCGCGCCCGATTCGTCGCGGAAGTAGGCGATGAGCGCGAAGCTGTCGAGCACCTTAGCGGGCATGGCGCTCCTCTAGCGCGCGTTCCTGCCTCTTGTGCTCAGCCCAGTCCGCAGTCAGCGACCCCTGTCCTGGCGCCCGCTTGAGGATGCCGCGCCCGCGTCGGATGAGTGCCGCAGTCACCGGTTTGAGGAGGATTCCCTCCGGCGTCGCTTGCACCACCGCTTTGGTTCCGTCCTCGATTTCGAATTGCTTGCGAAGACGAAGCGGGATGACGACTTGCCCTTTTGTCGTGAACCGCACGGTGTCGGTTTTTTCTGGCATATTCATGCCAATTAGTATTACACCTCGGTTATAGTCCGTCAATATGTATGAAGTAGGATAAGTGGCTGCCAGAAGGATATCAGCGGCTGAGTCCGAGTAATACGTTGTCGGAGCACTTCCCCGCGATCCCACATTTCCCAACTGAAGGGAAATGCGGGCCACCCGTCCGGCCAGTCCCAGCTTCCAAAAAATAATTCGCCCCTGCTGTCGATTTCCCCCTTGCCCGACGACTATAGGATGAACAATCCAGCGCGCAATGGACGAAGCTGTGCTGCTGGCTCCCACACAGGGAGAAGACCATTACAGGAGAAGACAATGCCGCAATATTTGGTTGCTGGTTACCTCCCCGACGACTTCGACCCGTCCCTGGTGGACCACGAAGCGATGGGCCGCGACATCCACGCGCTCAACAAAGAGATGATTGCTGCCGGCGTCAGGAAATTCGCTTGCGGCCTTGGGCCGGCAAAGTCGCTGCGGGCGCAGCCCGATGGCAAGGTGCTCGTCACCGACGGGCCCTACCTTGAGACCAAGGAGCACATCGGCGGTTTTTGGATACTGGAAACCGCTGACATGGACCAGGCCGTGGCATGGTCGCGCAAAGGCGTTGTCGCTACCCGCGGGTCTGGCGAGGTTCGAGAGTTTCTAGGCTCCAGCCCGCAAGGCTTTGCTGCTGGCTCCAAGACAGCTACAGGTGAAGACAAACCGCAATATTTGGTTGCGATTCACCACCCCGACAACTATGACCCGTCTGTGGAAACCGGAGCGATCTCCGAGGAGATACACGCGCTCAACCGCGAGATGCAGGCTGCAGGTGCCAGGATCTTCGCTGCCGGCCTTTCCCCGGCAAGCAACGCGAAGTCGCTGCGGGTGCAGCCCGATGGCAAGGTGCTCGTCACCGACGGGCCGTTCCTGGAGACCAAGGATCACGTGGGCGGTTTCTGGATACTGCAAGCCGCTGACCTTGACGAGGCGCTGACATGGGGGCGCAAGGCCGTCGTCGCCTGTCGTGCGCCGGTCGAGGTGCGGGCTATCTTCTTCATGCCCGCGCCAGAAGAAGCCGACTGAGTGGCGGACTTGAACGAACTGATGAAGGCAAGCGGGCAGCGACGGCGACAGAACGATGCACGCGGAAGCACGGCCTCGCGAAAAAAAGGCGGCTGACCGCCAACAAAAGGAGAGACGCATGAAATACATCTGGATGGGATACTACGAGCCGGCAAAACACGCGGCCATGACCGAGGACGAGCGGCACGCAATGTTCGACGAATGCTTTGAGTATGACGACCATTTGCGCGCCAACGGGCACTTTGCTACGGGAGAAGCTCTTCAGCCTCCTGAAACCGCGTTGACCTTGTATTGGAAGAACGGCAAAGTCGCGACCACCGACGGTCCCTATGCGGAAACCAAGGAACAGCTCGGCGGCATTGGCGTGCTGGAGGCGCGGGACATGAATCATGCCATTCAGCTCTTGTCGCAGCATCCGGCTCTGAAGTATGGGACGAGGTTCGAGATACGTCCAACCTTCAATATGAGTGAAATGATGCAGGAGAGCGAGCAGCGACGGCGAAAGGGCGTCGCGCGGTGAGCGCGGCGCCAAGGGTTAGTACCCTTACTGAATCGCGTACGGCTCCTTCAGATACCGTCGCGCCAGGTCCGCCGGCTCCGTGTCAGAATTGGCGGCTATCACCGCTTTGTACTTCGCTAATGCGGCGTCACGCTTGTGCATGGCGTCGTACATTTCGCCCGCAGCTAACATGGATCGCTGCTTGAATTCGGCATCGACGGCCGTGCTCGCTGCCAGTTCATAGGCCTCGGCCGCGCCCTGAAAATCACGTTGCCCTTTTTCCGCCTCGCCCAATCCGTACGCCGGAATCTCCATTCGGCAAACGGTGAAGGCATTGCCCTTGCACCCTGCCACGATCTTCTTATATGCGGCGACGGCCTGTGGTCCATGTCCGGCGGCATTCAGCAGGTGGGCATATTCCGTCGCTACTAAAAAGTTGCGCGGGAAGGCCTGGTACATGCCGCCCACCACTTGCAGCGCTTCGTCGTAAAGCTGTTCCCGGCGCAGAAACAGCGCCAGAGCGATCTTGCCATCCCACGCTACTTCCGGACTGCCATGCGCTGCCACGTCGCGCAGGTAATCCAGCCCTTTTTGTTTATTGCCGCTCAGTCCTGCCACTGACGCCGCCACTTTCACTGGCCAGCTCAAGCTGCCAATCACGTATAGATCGACCCCTACTGACAGCTTGGCGTCCACGTAATTCGCATCCAGCTCTAGAACTCGCTCGTGATCATGGCGCGCGCCGATGGCGTTGCGCAACGCCGCGAACCAGGCGTGCTGGGCCATTCCCATGTACGTCGATCGCAGTCCTCGGGCAACGCCCCGCGCGTAGAGAGCATTCACGTCGTTGGGGTTCTGCCCCAGGCGCGCATTCGAAAGCTCGATCGAGTGCGCGCTCAACTGGTCAACCCGGTCACGTACCTTGGGATCGAGTGGTTGCAGATACTTTTTGTTTATGAAGTTGTCGCTGGCGTAGGCCTCTGTGTCCAGTGCGCCAATGCGGAAGAGCTCTTTGAAAATGATTGCCGACAGCAGGTGATTCACCGCAAATGGATCGTCGGGATGGGCCTGCGACGCCGCCTCAAATTCGCGGATCGACTTGTCGTATTCCAGGTTGTAAAAGTAGTCGAAGCCCTTGCGGGTGTTGGCGTCATTGGTCGAGCGCGTCGGAACCCAGGTGCCGCCATCGGCCCCGAAGAGTGCTCCAGTCGAGCAGCAGAGCAGGAGCACTACACCCAGGGCACTCCAACCCTTCTTGCAGCAGAAATCCGAATGAGGTAAGGACTCCATCGGGTTCGCGTGCCTAAAAGTTTACCCGAAGTCCAAGCTCCCGGTTGTCACACATCGGAAACAAGGTAGCCCGCTTATTGAGCTGCAGAGCAGCGATGCGCGTTTACAGCTTGGGAAAAAACTCAGGTGACTAGCTGGTTTTGAAGGGGCGCGCCTTCAGGCGCGCCAGTAAGTCCGCTATTTTTTCATTCCTCGCGGGCTCTAGCCCGCGAGCGATCTGATTCTTGGACTCTTTCCGCAGCCGGTTTCGCCGCGACCGCTTTTGCTCTTACTCGAAACTCGAAACTGAACTTACTCACACCGCAACGCCGCCACCGGATCAACCCTCGTGGCGCGTCGTGCTGGAATGTAGCTGGCCAACAGCGCCACACCGCAAACGACGAGCGCACCTGTTGCGAATGTCACTGGGTCGGTCGATTGCACTCCGTAAAGCAGGTTCGACATCAAACGCGTCAGCAGCAGGGCCGCGATCATCCCGCATGCGCCTCCCACCAGCGCCAGCCGCATGCCCTGCATCACGACCATGCGCACCACGTCCTCCCGCGCTGCGCCCAATGCCATACGAATTCCCAGCTCGTGTGTCCGTCTCGACACCGAATAGCTCATCACGCCATAGATGCCGAGGGCAGCCAGCAGCAAGGCGACCCCGGCAAACACCCCCAGCAACCACAGCTCGAACCGCGGCCTTGCGTTATCGTCATCGATCGCTTGGTCCATGGTTACGACTTCAGACACCGCCACATTGCGATCGAGCGACGCGACGATACTCTTCACTTCATTCGCCAGTGCCGCAGGGTCTCCTGCCGTGCGCGCGACCAGCGTGATGTACTGCAGGTGGCTGGAATCTCCCTGCAAGTACTCTTTGCTTTGCAGCGCCGGCAGGAACATTTCCGGCGCCGGTGTACCCGTCCAATCGCTCTGCTTGGTGTCCTGCGCGATGCCCACCACACTCAGCCACACGGGGTTTTTCGCCGAATCTTCGATCGTAATCCGCTTGCCGATCGGGTCCTCGCCGGGCCAATAGGTATGTGCCATGCGCTCGTTGATGATCACCACTCCCGGAGCGTTCAGATTGTCATTGTCGGCGATGTCGCGTCCACGAGCCAGCGTGATGTTCATAGTCTTGAAGTAGCCGGGAAAAATCACCCGGTACACCGCCGACGGTGAATCTCCCGGCTTCGCCGGCGATCGGCCTTGAATCGCAAAAGAGAATCCCCACTGGTCGCCCACCAGTGGCGCGTGGTTGATGGCGCCTACCGATTCAACCCCGGGAAGCGCGGCCACCCGCTGCAACACCTGCTGATAGAAAGCCTGGCGCAGCGAAGGCTCAGCCTCTCTCGATCCTGCGACGGAAATCTCCGCGCTCAGCACGTGATGCGGGTTGAATCCCGGATCAATCGCCCGCAAGGCGTAAAACGTCCGCAGCATTAGGCCGGCGCCGATCATCAGCAGCAGCGCAAGCGCAAATTCCGAGCCGACCAGCACGTCGCGCAGGCGATTGCGCCGAACGCTCTCGCCGCTTCCGCGTCCGCTCTCCTGCAAGGCATCGCGCAGCGGCATCCCGCTGGCTTGCAACGCGGGCACCATGCCAAAAACAATTCCCGTCAACAGCGTGATCACCGCCGCGAACCCGAGCACCGTCCAATCCAGTCCAATCGAATCGACCCTCGGTATCGAAGCCGGACCAAGCGCCCGCAATAGCCGGACTCCGAAGTACGCCAGCAGCATTCCGGCTGCTCCGCCGAGCACGGCGAGCACCATGCTCTCCGTGAGGAACTGCCGGATGATTTGCCAGCGCTCGGCGCCCAGTGCAGTGCGGATTGCGATCTCTTTCTGACGCGCCGCGCCCCTCGCCATCAGCATGTGCGCGACGTTGGCACACGCAATCAGCAGCACGAAACTGACGGCCGCCAGCAGCACTAATAGCGCCGGGCGCATGTACCCCACCGAGTGTTCTTGCAGTTGCAGCACCGTGACGTTGCGATTAGTGCCCGGAAATTCCTGTTCCAGCCGCGCCGTGATCGTGGACATCTCCGATCGTGCCTCCGCCAGGCTCACACCCCGCTTCAGCCTTGCGAAAACACGCAAGCTCTGTCCTCCGCGGCTGGTGACGCGATCACCCAACGCCAGTGGCACCCAAAGCTCAGCCTTGGTCTCCCAGAACGGCGCGAAGTAGAATCCTCGCGGCATCACCCCGACCACGGTGTACTTCTCACCTTGTAATGTGATCGCGTGCCCGACGATCTCGGGATTTCCCCCGAAGCGTCGTTGCCAGATTCCATGGCTGAGAAGAGCCACATGGCTCTGGCCGCTCTCCTCCTCTTCGGATGTAAAAAGTCGGCCAAGCAATGGCTGGACGCCCAACATCGGAAACAGGCTTTGGCTGACCTGCATGCCGATGACCCGCTCGGCCTGACCCGTGCCGCTCAGGTTCGCCGACCAACTCTCCGCCGCGCCCATGGCTTCGAAGCTGTGGTTCTGTTTCCGCCAATCGAGATAATTCGCCGGCGCCACTGGATTGTCCCCGTTGTGCAGGATGGTCACCAGTCGGTCGCTGGCGTGATACGGCAGCGGCCTGAGCAGGACCGCGTTCACTACGCTGAAAATTGCCGTGTTCGCCCCGATTCCCAGGGCGATCGCCAGCACCGCTACAATTGTGAACGTTGGCGATTTCCATAGCTGGCGGAGCGCGAAATGTACGTTATAACGAATGTTATAACCCATGGATCTCCTCTGCTACTTTTGCTGTTTTGACGGACGCAGAGCGAAAGCGGCCTTCTCCCCTATCCAGCAAGCGCAAGGCCATCTTTAACGTCGTAAAATCAATGAGTTACAAGAAGACGAGGGCGCCGATTGTCCATCTGCAGGGCACTCCGTCCACTCATGGACGCGCGTGGGGCAACAATCGGCGTCAGAAATCTCCTTCCAGCCGGAACAGGTGGTTCATCGGTCCGATGCCTTTTCCGACTGGGTAGGCTGCGGCAATGGCTTGCCGGACGTAATCCTTCGCGTCCTGGACTGCCTCCAGTAACTGCTTGCTAGCAGCCAACTTGCACGCCAGAGCCATGGCGAAAGCGCAGCCAGTGCCATGGGTGGCATTTGATTGCAGGCGGCTGCCCGTCAGGATCTGTTCCGTGGCGTTGCCTGACCCCAAGACGCTGAGGTAATCGTTGGGTTCGGGCAGATTACCGCCGGTTATTACGATGCCGCGGCAGCCGGCATTGTGTAATTTGACGGCCAAAGCTCGCAGCTGGGGAAGGGTTTTCTCCCACGATTCAGAGGATGAAAATTCCTCAGAATCAGTGAGTTGCACGGCTTCTACTGCATTCGGAGTTATCACGTCACACAACGGCAAAAGCTGTTTGCGAACGACCGCCAGCCCCGCGGCATCGATGAGCTCCGCGCCGGACGAAGAGCGAATTACCGGATCCAGCACCACATTCGGCGGCCTTACAGTGCGCAAAAAATCGACGACAACCTGCGCTACTTCGCCTGAACCGAGCATTCCGATCCTGACGGCTGCAAATTCAACGTCGTCGGCGAGCCTGGACAGTGTCTGGCGAACCAATTCGGGACGAACCGGTTCCACCCCAAACACTCCTTGGGTGGACTGAACGGTCAGGGCGGAGACGCAGGTTACGGCAAAACAGCCCAAAGCGGCGGCGGTTTTTACGTCCGCCGTAATTCCGGCACCCGACGACGGATCAAACCCGGCGATGCTCAGGACGATTGGCCAAGCGTTCATGCCAAGAATGTACCTCAAGCGGTTTCCTCCGGCACGATTGGTATGGGAGTGGCGCGGGGATCGACGTCGAGCCAGGGAACTGGATCCAGTTGCGGGATTGATTTATGCTTATAACTAGTTTATTTGCAATATGTTAGCTTGCGTAAAAGGCACTACCAATCGGTGGCAGATAGAAATAGTCAGCTTGGTCTGCAACGCTGCAAAGGACAGACGCGTCTCCGTGGCTTGCGCGTAGCGGCAGCTCTTCTCTTGCGCAGTAGGATGGTGACTACGATCCAAAAGTTGCTCATAACCACATTTTCTTTCAGAAATCAAGCGTAAAGATACAAAAAATTATATCTTGGTTGACTCCTTGCTCCTCGGGTGGCTAGACTTATTAAACCTGCACTAGGGAGGGCCCTAAATTACGATGCGAGGTGTTTAATGCTACGAGTACTGAACCAGTCTGCTTTGGTCCTGCTTTTGACCACGGCACTGGGTGCGGCACCCGGTAACAACAAGACACCGGACTCGAACCAAGGTATCCCAGGGCAGACTCAGGACGCTATTAAGCCTATTCCGACCAAGAAGTTCCAGGTTGGAAAGGCCTCGTGGTACGGTCGTCTGTTCCAGCACAAGAAGACTGCGAGCGGCGAACCGTATGACATGCATGACTTTACGGCTGCACACCGTACATTACCACTGGGATCCTGGGTCAAGGTTACGAATCTGAAAAACGACAAATCTGTCATGGTTCGCATTAATGATCGCGGACCTGTCATCAAAAGTCGGATTCTGGACCTGTCCTACGGCGCTGCCATGATTCTAGGCGTTGGTAATCAAGGGATTGCCAAGGTACGCCTGGATGTCATCGAGACTCCGACCGTGGCCCAAAATATCGGCCCGCAAGTGGCCGAAGGTCCACAATAGTCCTGTCATTCATTATGCGGTAAGATGAGCCGATGCTTAATCGAGATCGGCTCATCGTAGCGCTGGACGTCTCCAGTGCTGCACAAGCCCGCCAAGTCATTCAATCTATTGGCGAATCTGCCAATACGTACAAAATAGGCAAGCAACTATTTACGGCCGAGGGACCGACGATCGTGCGCGATCTCGTCTCCTCCGGCCGTAAAGTCTTTCTGGACTTGAAGTTCCATGACATCCCAAACACGGTGGCGGCGGCCGTGCGGCAGGCGGCCGAGTTGCGCGTGAGCATGCTTACGGTGCACGCATCTGGTGGAAGCAAAATGCTTAAGGCCGCCGTCGAGGCGGCGGCGCAGTCGCCCGCCAAGCCGATGGTTTTGGCCGTAACAGTACTGACCAGTTTGTCGGATGAAGACCTGTCCGAGATCGGTTTCAGGGGCAACGTTATAACGGAAGTTATAATGCTAGGATCACTGGCGCGGAACGCTGGATGCGGGGGCCTTGTGGCCTCGGGTCAGGAGGCCAGAGAGCTACGCCGGAAATTTGGGGAGGGCTTTGCCATCGTGACTCCGGGGGTGCGTCCGGCGGGCGCAGCCACCGGCGACCAGGCCAGAGTGCTGACGCCGAGGGAAGCTATCGCCGCCGGCGCGACCTATCTGGTGGTGGGAAGACCGATCCTGGAAGCGGGCGACCCGTCACAGGCAGCGCAGCAAATCGTCCGGGACATCGACGAGGCGCTGTCAGTTACCCACTCTGATGTTAGTTAGGGAGTGCAAGACTCCAAAGACATTGAGCAACCACAGCACTACGACGATCACCACCACCGCATTCAGGATCGACTTAATAGCACCTTGCATGGGGATGTAGGTATTTACCAGCCAGAGAAGAACTCCGACGACAATCAGCGCGATCAATACTTGAATTAATGGCATCGCCTTGTCTCCTCGTTGTTTTCCGAAAAATTTGCCAAATCAAATGTTCGCTCTAATTTAGACAAAAGGGAAACCGAGTGAATATCGGGTGGAAACCGTAACGCCAAGGCGAAGAATACCTACAAGAACCTTCAATCGTGGGGGCGCAATCGTAATGTTAAAAAATAAACGAATTGGCGGCACGACTGAAAGTCGTGCCCTGATACGAGGCCGTCGGAAGCGAGCTTTCAGCAATCCGTGGCTGGCAGCTCCAACCGGATCGCCACCTGCTCCCTAGGCTTCCCGCAGAGTCTCGGTGATCACTGTGACTCCGCGCCGCTCGCTGGCATCCAAAACTATGGGATGCCCGGTCTTGGCCGGCACGACCTATTGGCTCGAAATGCCAAGATTCTAGACTAAGGAGACAATTATGAAAATCGTAGTCATTGGCGGCAGTGGACTCATCGGATCAAGACTCGTCAACAAGCTTCGTGAGCAGGGGCACGAAGCAGTCGCCGCGTCACCTGATTCCGGCGTCAACACCGTCACCGGCGAGGGACTGGCGGAAGCGCTGAAAGGCGCCGCGGTGGTCGTGGACGTATCGAACTCTCCCTCCTGGGAAGATACAGCAGTGCTGAAATTCTTCGAAACATCAACTCGTAACCTTCTTACTGATGAAGCGGCCGCAGGAGTCGGACATCACGTTGCGTTATCGGTTGTCGGAACCGACCGGCTCTCCGAAAGCGGTTACTTCCGCGCGAAGATCGCTCAAGAGAAACTGATCCGAGAATCTTCAATCCCCTACTCCATTGTGCGTGCGACGCAGTTCTTCGAGTTCCTCAAGGGCCTTGCCGACATTTCCATGGTCGGCGACAAGGTGCATTTGCCGGCTGTACTCTTCCAGCCAATGGCCGCCGACGATGTCGCGAGTGCCCTGGCCAGGATTGCAGTAGCTCAGCCGGTAAAGGGCATCGTCGAAATTGGAGGCCCGGAACAGTTTCGTGTGGATGAACTAGTCCGGCGGCGCTTGGCCTCGCTCGAAGATCGCCGCGAAGTCATCGCTGACCCAAATGCGCGCTACGCTGGGGCGAAACTCAGCGAGAGAACACTGGTTCCGGGCAATAGCGCACGACTCGGCGAAACGCGTTTCGAAACCTGGCTCAAGACGGATAAAAAAGCTTCCAAAGCAGCCTGAACCCTTCCGCCGCGGTAGACCGCGATAGCTTTGCCGGTCCGCCGGGCATGAAAAAGTCGAGGGCGGGCCCAACCGGCCCGCCACTGCTCTCTACGCTTCCCGCAGAGCCTTGGTGATCGGCATCTGTGAGGCCCGGACCGCAGGCAGCAGTCCGCCCACAATGCCCATCAGCACCGCGAAGGTGAGTCCCACCAGGACAATTCCCGGGGTGATCTTGAAAGCGAACGCCAATTCACTGAAGCTCTGGGTCTGGCCGGTGCCGGCGGTGTAGCCATTCATGGGGATGGCAATGAGGCATCCCAGCACGCCGCCTACGAAGGCCAGCAGCACCGACTCCATCACGAAGGAAAACAGAATGCTGGAGCGCGAGAAGCCCAAGGCCCGCAGGGTCCCGATTTCACGGGTACGTTGCGAGACGATGGCGTACATGGTGTTCATAGCGCCGAACACAGCACCGATGCCCATCACGATACCCACGAATGCGGCCAGGATTTTGAGGGCCGTGGCGATGCCGCCTGCCTGGTTTTCGTAGTACGTGCGCTCGGAGTCAGCCTGCACCTGCATCTGCGGATTGGCCCGCAGGTCCTTGTCGAAGCTCGCCAGCACCGACGGATTGGTGAGGCGCACGGTGAGCGACTCGCAGCCGCCATTGCGGCCAACCGCCGGACCCAGAGCGTTGTAGTCGCCCCACATCTCGCTTTCGAACGAGCTACCGTCAGCGGTGAACAGGCCTACTACCTTGAATTCCTTGCGCTGCACCCGGATGGTGTCGCCGACGTTAAGCCCATTCACGCGATCGGATATTTTCTTGCCGGCAATGACCTCGAAGACTCCGGGCGAGAACATCCTGCCTTCCACCAGCTTGATGCCGGTGCGCACTTTGTAGGCCTCGGGCGTCACCCCGCGCAGGGTGATGTTGGTGGGCTGGTTGTCACTCTTCTTGGGCTTGCTGGCGATTACCACGATTTCGCAGGAGGCCAGGGGAGTACCGTTACTGTCGCGAGCGATGCGGGGGTCGGTCATGATGGTTTGCGCGTTGCCGATGCTGATCCAGGAGGTCAACTCCGACATCGATCCCCGTTGGGTCACAATGGCATTGTTATCGGAGCCGGTGGAGCGCAAAGCCGCCTGGAAGCCTGCCGACATGGAAGCGATGACCACGACTGCCGCCACCACAAGGGCGATGCCAAAGATGGCCAGGAGCGTCACCTTCCAGCGCTGGCTCAGATTGCGAATGTTGTAACGAATGGGGAGCGCCATCCTACACCTGCCTCAATGCGTCGGTGATGCGCGCACGGTACGCCAGAATTGCGGGGACGAAGCCGGCCAGTAGCCCCAACAGCAGAGCCATGCCAATGCCCAGGGACGCGATTTGCGGCGACAGGCCCAGAGAAGGGAAGCCGCGCAAGATGTCACCCAGGAACGGCACGTTCACCAGAGCGGCAATGATTCCGCGGGCGAACAAGATGCCCAGCAGTCCGCCCATCAGGCCCAGCAGCAGCGCCTCGCTCAGAATGAGGGCCATGACCAAGCCACTGGAGAACCCCAGGGTCTTCAGCACTGCGATCTCCTGCTGGCGTTCGCGTACCGCGATGCTCATGGTATTGGCCGTCACCAGCAGGATGGTGAATGCCACAGCCATGCCGATGACGTTGAGCAGCAGCGCCAGGTTTCCGGCAAGGGCGACGAAACCGGCACGAAACGCCTGCTCAGTTTCGGTCTTGGTCGGGTTGTCGCTGTTATCGAAGGTTTCATCGATGGCCTTACTGACTGCGCCGGCCTGCGATGGGTCGGCAATCTGCGCGGTCAGGGTCCCGATTCCCACCCGTTGCCCAGTGGCTTCGTAGAGGTACTTGAAGTTGAAGTACATGGAATCGAGGTTGGTACCGGGAAAGCGTCCCTCATCGGTGTCGTAAATTCCATCCACCAGGAAGTCGAAGGGCTGGCCCACACGATAGGGAGGAATGAAGCTCTCCAGCTGAATGTGATCGCCGACCTTCCATCCCATGCGCTGGGCCAGCTTGCGTCCAATGATGGCGCCGCGCACATCGCCAAGCCAGGCTGCTTTCTGGTCGGGCGGCAGCATAATCTCGGGATAGATTCTTAAGAACGGCTCCGGCTCAACCGCCAGGTTGGCAAAAAAATTCTTGAAGTCATTGCCCTGCCTGCCGCCAAACCAGGAAACGATACAGGTGTCAGTCACACCCGGGACGGCGGCAATCTTCTGCTTGTAGCTCATGGGCAGGTTATTGGCCAGGCTGACATAATCGCGCACTACCAGGCGGCGAGTACTGCCGGCGTTCAAGCCGAAATTCACCGCCGCGATTACGGTTTGAAGAGTACAGATGAGAAAGATGCAGACCGACATCGCCAACACCGTGCTGAGGGTGCGGATCCAGTTTTTGCGAAGGTGCTTGAGAACAAGAGGTGCGAATTTCATATCAGCTGGTCAGCACTCCCTTCTCAAGATGGCGCTGGGTGTGGGCGCGAGAAGCAGCCCGGGGATCGTGCGTCACCATGACAATGGTCTTGCCGAACTCCTTATTGAAGGTCTGCATCAGATCGAGAATCTCTTCGGCGCTCTTGCTGTCGAGGTCGCCGGTGGGCTCGTCGGCTACCAGCACCGCCGGATCGGTGACAATGGCGCGGGCGATGGCGACGCGCTGCTCCTGTCCGCCGGAGAGTTGGCGCGGGTAGTGTTTGGAGCGGTCGGCCAGTCCCACGATGCGCAGGGCAGTCAGCGCCCGATCACGCCGTTCCTTCGACGACAGGTGGCTCAGTAGCAGCGGCAACTCTACGTTTTCGAGCGCATTGAGCACCGGAATGAGGTTGTAGAACTGGAAGATGAATCCAACATTTTGGCTGCGCCACTTGGCTAACTCGCCTTCCGACAGCGGCGTCAGGTCTGTACCCGCTACCCGTACTTGTCCCGAGGTGGCGCGGTCAATGCCCGCGATGAGGTTGAGCAGGGTAGTTTTGCCGGAGCCCGACGGTCCCATCAAAGCCAGGAATTCGCCTTGTGGCACTTCGAGGTTCAATCCGTCGAGTACCGTAATCTGCTGGCTATCGCGCTGATAAATCTTGACGACGTTTTGCACGCTGACGGCTCCAGTTTTGGCCGCCACTTCGGTAGTGCTCATGATTGCTCCTGTATCCTCTGTCCTTTGTCCTTCGCTGACACTTTATGAGGCGGACGCAATGGGGCCGCCCTAGGTCTTTATCTTCACCGATGTCCCGTCCGCCACTTTTTGTGGAGGACTGTTGACCAGGCTCTCGGTTCCTACCAGGCCCGACTTCACAATTACCTGCCCCTTCAGCTCGTTCCCAGTGACGACGGCAACTTCCCGCGCCTTATTGTTCTCGATTACAAACACGACCGGCTTGCCGTCGCGCGTAGTGATGGCGTCCTTGGGGACGGTGACGATCCGCACCGGTGCGGCATTTTTCTCGGCGCTCTTCTTCTGGGGCTCGAGGAAGGTCACATTGCAACTCATCTCCGGCTTGATCAGACGGTCCTTGTCGAGGATCGAAACTTTTACCGTCACCGTCGCCTTGGTGCGGTCGGCGGTTGGAATTACCTGCCGCAACACGCCCTTGTAGGTATGATCCGGAATCGCCTGTACATTAATGTCGGCGGGCTCGCCCTGCGTCAGTTGGCCGACGTTGGCTTCGTTGACGTCCACCTCAGCCTCCAGCGAATTCATGTCGGCGATGGCGACGATGGCGCCGGAAGAAGTAGAAATGTTCACGCCGGGCGGAATGGGGGCTACGCTCTCGCCCACCTCGGCCATTTTTTTCACCACAACGCCATCGAAGGGTGCGCGGATCTCGGTGAAGTCCAGGTTCGCCTGTTGCATGAGCAGGGTCGCCTTATCCTGCTCGATAGTCGCTTTCGCCAGCTGCACCCTGGAGTTCGCGGCGTCGAGGGCGTCCTGCGACACCACCTTGCCTTTGAACAAACCCTGTTGCAGGCGTGCCTGCCGCTCCATCTCCGCCAAGTTCGCCTCGGCGTACACGATGTCGGCTTTGGCCTTGGCTACCGCCGCTTTGTAGTCCTCGTCCTCCAGCCGGGCGATGACCTCATCCTTCTTCACGTAGCTGCCTTCTTCGACATAGAGTCCCGACAGGCGGCCCTGAATCTTCGACGAAATTACCGACTGATGGCGCGCCACCAGGTAGCCTGAGGCCGTCAGGATGGGAGTTCCAGCGCCCGGGCCGGAAGTGGTTTGTACGCTGGCTGAAACCGGTTCGACCTCGACGGCGGCGAAGTTTACCAGCTCTGGCTTGTTTTTGACGACATAAAACCCCGTTGCCGAAACCGCTGCCAGCAGCAGCAGCACGATCCACAAGCCCCATCTACGGCGACGTGCCGGCGCTCGGTCGATGCGCAGCGATGCCAGCTCGTCTTTCAGGTCCTTCATGCCAGAAGTCCGATTCTCCTCAATATGAATGCCACTAGCATCGCACTCTTCTACGGGCTTTGGAAGTGGGGACGATTTGATTACCGCGGGTTGGGTCATTTCGCCTTCCGTGCAGGACGTCTTTGCCTGCGTCTTACAAATCACATCATCGTTTGATTTCAAGGCGGTAAGTAGTGTGGATTGTCAGTCAACACAGGTGACAATTGTCACGGTCAGGGAATGGAGGCAAAGTTTCACTTGGTTGGAATTGCCATATCCAGCAAGTACAGGTGGGGCTGTCACGCCGTCCAATCGGCTCGGATACTTCCGCTGTCCTTAGGTTTATTGACTGAGGGACAAACCGCATGCCAAAGGTGGAATTCGATGACGGAAGTTTCCGGCTCCGTTATGATCTTGCCATGGGCCAACGTTGGCAATATTCGCTCGTGATGTTGTCGTTGCTCCTGGGGATGGGTTGCCACAAGCAGGCAGCGCCGCAACCAGTTGTGGTGCGCGTCTTTCGCGACCTGCATTCTCCCTACGGTCATGAGCTGGATCACCGGATACTGGAATACCAGTTGACCAACCCACGCCTGGCATCGGGGGCGCCCGTGGTCATCAAGACATTCGACGACATGGACTACGAGACGGCGCTCAAGAGCCGCTTTGATCGCGATCTTAGCGTCGAGGTTGTCATCCTCAACGCGGCCACCGATGCAAGCGGGAACCCGCTACTGGTCGCTGATCTGGCCCACGCCACCGATATCTGCGCAGCCGTCAAAGCGTGTCCCACAAATGTACCCGCGTTTGTACCTTCCAATGCCACGGGGGCCGGTGCCGAGGGCGGACAAAAGTTCATCCAAGCGCTTGCGGCCATGAAATAAATAAGGCCAGCTAATCAAGCTCTACCCCGGGCGCCGCCCGACTTCTTCTCTGCCGCCTTTGTCTTCGTCGTTGGCCTCTGTTTCGCAGCCTTCTCAGGTGCGGCGTTTTTGGCGGCCACCTTGCCGACCATGGGAAGATCTTTCATCTCGGCCGCGCGCCACATATACCAACTGGCGACACTGCGATACGGACGCCAGCGTTCTCCGTATGCCAGCAGCGCCTTGGGCTTGGGCAGTTCGGCCATTTTGTGCATTTTGGCGAAGCCCTTCCTGATGCCGTAGTCGTCAACGGCCAGCACATCGGGCCGTCCCAGCCTGAAGATCAGCAGCATCTCCACTGTCCAGCGGCCGATGCCGCGTACGGCAGTGAGCCGCTCGACCAGTTCTTCATCACTCATGCGGTGGGCTGCGCGGGGGGTGGGCACGGTTCCGTCAAGCGTCTTGGCTGCGAGGTCGCGAATGGCCAGCATCTTGGCCTGAGACAAGCCTGCGGAACGCAGCAACTCGGGGGTGGCAGCCAAAACCTGTTCCGGAGTGGGGAAGCCGCCGACCAATCCACGCCGGGTGCGCAGGCGGTGCGTGTTCTCGGGAAACAGCGCCTTCACTCGCCCGGTGATGGTGGCGGCGACTTTGCCATTGAGTTGCTGGTAGATGATGGACTCCAGCAGCGCTTCAAAAATGCTTTGCGTCCTCTCCGGCTGCAACCTGATTGGAACCGACTTGGCAATAATGCGCGCCAGCTTGCGGTCCACTCGTGAGAGGTGCGCGACGGCCTCAGTGTGATCGATTTTCTTTGGCATCAGTTGGCTTCCCGGTCGGGATCCGTGGGCTCGACGGCTTCGGTTTCCAAAGCGGAGAGCGTCTCGTCGTCCACATCCCACGTCTTCAAGATGCGAAAGATAACACGGCTGGGGAAGCCGGCGCGCATCAGTGAGCGGAAAACCTTGGCCGCGGCGGGTTGGGTTACTGGTTTTTTGATGCGTTTGCGCTGCAAATATTCCCGCGCCAACTGCTCTTCATTCACATCCTGGTAGGCTGCGCCCACCGTCTTCTCGATGATGTCGCCGTGGACGCCCTTGGCTTTTAAGTCCTGCACCACGCGCTGCCGTCCAAACTTCTCGTTTTCCTTGCGGAAGCGAGAGTAGCTCTCGGCATAGTTTGTGTCGTTAAGATATTTTTGTTCCTTAAGCTTAGCGATCACAACCTCAACCAACAATTGACCTACTTCTTCCTGATGTCTTACGCGTTCACGCATCAGCCGCTTCAGCTCCGCCACGGTGCGCATTTTGCGCCCCAAGGCGCCCACGGCGTATTCGTACAGCATGGCTTCGTCGTAATCCTTCTTGGTGCGCTGAAACGCCATGGCGCGATTATAGGCTGAGGTTACTGGTAGCTGGATACTGGTAACTGGTATTGCAGTTTCTCGCGGCGCTAATTGCCAGTTGCTAGATGCTAATTTGCTAATTGCTAATTCCGGCTCCCCCGCTTTACAGGTGTTCCCGTACTCTGGCACAGTAAATAGTGGAAACTCAATCGATCGTTGTCCTCGACTTCGGCTCGCAATACACTCAGCTCATCGCGCGCCGCATCCGTGAACAGAACGTCTTCTCCGTCGTCCTCCCCTGCACGGCCACGCTGAAAGAGATCAAGAGCTACGCTCCAGCCGGCATCATCCTATCCGGAGGTCCGTCGTCGGTCTACGAGGCTGACGCTCCCACGATGGATGAACAGGTGCTGCATCTTGGCCTGCCGGTACTGGGTATCTGTTACGGTTTGCACGTCATGACGCAGAAGCTGGGAGGCAAGGTGCGTCCCGGCGACAAGCGCGAGTACGGACACGCCGACGTCGAACTGCTGCGCAATGACTGCGCGCTATTCAAGAATGTGAGCGGCCCGCTGCAAGTCTGGATGTCGCACGGCGACGAAGCGGAAGAACTGCCGCCCGGCTTCCAGCTGGTCGCGCAATCATCCAACGCCAAGGCGGCCTTCGAAGATCCGGCGCGCAAGTACTACGCCGTGCAATTCCATCCCGAGGTGCACCATACGAAGCAGGGAACGGCCATCCTGCGCAACTTCGTCTTCGACATCTGTGGACTCGCGCCCAACTGGACACCGCAACGTTTCATCGACGAGACGGTCGAGTCCATCCGCAAGCGGGTGGGCAGTGGCCGCGTGATCTGCGGACTTTCGGGTGGAGTTGATTCCTCCGTCGCCGCGGTGCTGGTGCATCGCGCCATCGGTGAGCAGTTGACCTGCATCTTCGTCAACAACGGCGTGCTGCGCAAGAACGAGTTTCAGAAAGTGCAAGACAACCTGCGCGACAAGCTCGGCGTGAACATCGACGCCGTCGATGCCAGCGCCCTTTTCCTGGGCAAACTTGCGAAAGTGAAAGACCCGGAGAAGAAGCGCAAAATCATAGGCAAGGAATTCATCGCGGTGTTTGAGCAGGAAGCTCGCCGCATTGCCCAGCAGCACGGCACAGTGGATTGGCTGGTGCAGGGCACACTCTATCCCGACGTCATTGAGTCGCGCTCGGTGCGCGGCCCCTCGCAGACCATCAAGAGCCATCACAACGTCGGCGGCCTGCCCAAGCGCATGAAGCTCAAGCTGATCGAGCCGCTCAAAGACCTATTCAAGGACGAAGTCCGCAAGATCGGCCGCGATCTCGGCATGCCGGAAGAAATTCTGCAGCGCCAGCCGTTCCCCGGGCCTGGGCTGGCAGTGCGCATCCTGGGCGAAGTCACACCAGAGCGCGTGGCCCTGCTGCAGGAGGCCGACGACATCGTGGTCAGCGAAATCAAGAAGGCTGGACTCTACACCAAGATCTGGCAGTCGTTCGCCGTGCTGCTGCCGGTGATGTCGGTGGGCGTGATGGGCGACATGCGCACTTACGCTTACACCTGTGCCGTCCGCGCCGTGAGTTCCGAAGACGGCATGACCGCCGACTGGGTTGACCTGCCGCACGAAGTCCTGAAGACCATCTCCAATCGCATCGTGAATGAGGTCAAGGGTATCAACCGCGTGGTTTACGACGTGACCTCCAAGCCTCCGGGGACGATTGAGTGGGAGTGAGGAAGTAAGGAGCGATTCGCAATTCGCAATTAGCGGTTTCGCCGGATCAGGAAAGTACACAGCGTGTCCGGAAGGGCCTTCTAGTCACTGGCGCAAGTATGACCAGGCAATCTAGACTCGAGGCATGGACTTTGACGCTTCCCGGCCGTTGGTTTTCATGCATATCCCCAAAACGGCTGGCCAGGCGTTAACGAAAGCACTCCAGCAGGCGCTGGCCCCGAAGCGTGTCATCGGTGGCTTTGATCGGGTACTATTTGGTGGCTTCCAAAGCTTCGATGGCTTTGCCCCGGAGGCACGCAGCCACGTCTACCTCGAGCCTGGCGAGGTGCCGGCAGATGGCGATTTCGTCGCCCCACACATGGCCTTCTCTACCCTTCGCGAACGCTATCCATCGGGCAATTACCTGACCGTGCTGCGCGAGCCTTTGTCCCGCATTCTGTCGCTCTGGCTTTACTGGCGGGCCATGCCGGACGAGTACCTGACGCAATTCGGCGGTTGGGCCCAATACGTGTGCCAGGCCCGCAAGCCCCTGGTAGAATTTTTGCTCTGCGCAGCGATCGCCTGCCAGACTGACAACCTGGTGGTGCGCATGCTGCTCTGGCCACACCCACTGATTCCTGAGGGAAACTTTATCGCTCAGGACCATGACCAGGTACTACTGGACCAGGCATTCGCCCGGTTGTATGAGTTCGGGTTTGTGGATGTGATCGAGAACCCGCAACTGTGCGCCAACCTTCAGGCCTGGCTGCGGCGCACGCTAACCATTGAGCGAATCAACGAGACTACCGCCATTCCCGCCCTGCTCAGGAGCCCTTTAGAGCGTGAACTGAGCTATGAAGCCATCAATCTGATCGCAATGCGCACCCGGCTCGACGCCCAACTCTGGACCGCGCTGGCCAGCGCCAACATGCCAGGACTAGCCCTGGAAATTCTGCGCCAAGGCGCCATCCTGCGCAGCCTGGCGCGGCATGCCTGCCTCATGCACTAAGTGGTTGCTTAATCGTGCAAGACGATGCAAGAGATAACGGGTGTGCCGCCGGCACTGTTGCCAGGTACGCTGTATGCATAATAAGTAAAGCCAGCAGCGGTTTGACTCGTCACACTAACTCCCCCCAGCCAGCCTCATCTTGCAATTTCCCAGCATGGCGAAAACGCGTAACCGTCGGGCGGAATGCAACGGGACTCCAACCCTGGCGGGTCTTTGAATGTCCGGTCTGACGTATGCCGAGAAGCGTAAATGGTGCCGTATTCAAGGGCGCGAAGCGACCTTGAGTGGTGATTTCTACTCCAGGCGGCCTGGACTCACTGCACCGAAAACCGCCCAACTCTCCCCCGCCCCGACCACCCCGCCTTCACCTCCTTCCCATTGTGCTAGATTCGAGACACGGTCCCTCCGTGAAGCAATGCCCTCATCGCCCTGTGCGCTGGTTTGGCCTCGCTGGCGCCTTGGCAGTTTTCGCGCTGGCTTTCGCCACCACGCCGGCTATCGCACAAACGCAAGGCCCCAGCACTCCTCCGTGCTCCGACGGTCTCCCCAAGGTCACTCCGGACTACCAGCCCGCTCTGCCTCCCTGTCCTGAACCGTCGGAGGAATACCCGGGCATTGCCGACCCCGCTCCCATACTCTCGTTGCCTCCCAACGCGCCCCTCATCGATCGCGCCAGGGTCGCGACGCTCCAGTTTGCACAGAAGCTTCCCAACTTCGTTTGTCAGGAATTCATGGCGCGGTTCGCCCAGCAAGGCCGAGGGCAGAAAGTGCCCCAGGACATCGTTTCCACCGAGCTCATTTACGAGGATGGGAAGGAAACCTATCGCAACGTGAAGATTAATAACCGCCCCACTGACAAGCGCCTGACGGACATCGATGGCGCCTGGTCCACCGGAGAATTCGCCTCCGCTCTGTTGGACCTTTTTCACCCCGCTTCGAAGGCGCAATTCAGTTCCGGCCGTCCCTCTACGGCTTCGGGTATTCGTGCCCAGGTTTACGACTTTCAAGTGCGCCGTGAAAATTCAAACTGGAAGATGCAGGTCGGCCCTCAGACTGCGATTGTGGCTTACGTAGGCTCCTTATGGGTCGATCCCAGTACCGCGCGCGTCCTGCGCATCGAGCGCCAGGCCCGCAACATCCCCGCAGATTTCCCCATCGATACGGTCGAGTCCGCGATTGATTATTCGTCCGTGACCATCGAGGGTAAATCGTTTCTGCTTCCCGTCCATGCCGAGAGCCTGGGTTGTCAGCGTGGTAGCAGCTTCTGCAGCCACAACGTCATCGACTTCCGCAACTATCACGAATTCAAAGGCAGCGGCAAGATTCTCCCCTGATTTCTCAAGTGGCGGGTGGACTGGGCCGCCAGTAATGTTTGAGGGCGTCATCCTGGGCGAGGACGGCGAGAAATCGGACCAGCAATTCATCGTCAGAACTGACGTTAAGTAGCTCCAGCCAAGCGCACGATGGCTATCACTTCTTCTCTTCGATGGTTATCCACGCCCGGGTCTTGTCGAGATCGAGGCGCATGTTGCATTGAGTGGCTGCGATGTGTGCAAGGTACACACTGAATTGCGACTCCCGAGTGGGGAGCTTGCCTACCTGCATTGGAATCCTGACAAGATCATCGTGCTCGTCATATTTGCCGCTGGTGTCGGTGCTCTTGGAGATAACGAGGGTCCACGATTTTTCTTCGGGAATCACAAACATGGTGTAGGCAGCAATCGGTATCTCCTTGCCGCCAATGGTAAGGGGAGTGTTGGTAAACATCGTCATGGGCTTTCCCCCGGGCGTCCAGACTTTACCGTAGGGAACCTGGTCTCCGAGCAGCTTCTTCTTGACGTTGATCGCGAAACGCTGGTACTCGATCGCGACCTGCTTTGTTTTATCGAAGTTGCAGGCCGCAGTTGCGGTCGAGCTTTCGCCCTGAGCAAGGGCAAAGTTGGGAGTCAGCAACAAAGATAGGACGATACACCAAAGCATGTGACGCATTGTCGGATCCTCCAAATGGGATGATGGGACCAATGCTGAGTTGGACCAAGCTTGGCCGGCTTGCCCGCTTGTCCTCGAACTGAGCGATCCATGTCCAGCAAGGGCCGCATCGCCGTCGGTAAGGCTCACTTGGCGGCGGTGAAAGTATACTCCACAAAAGTGGTTGCTCAGTCCGGCTCTAGAAGAGCTCTATCCCGCGGCGTCGCTTCGCTGCACAAGCCACGCCACTGGTGCGACCAGCGGCACCAGCAGCCATAGCGACTGCCGCCTGTATTTTCTCATCGCTGCATTTTTGTCGAGCAGCTCGTCGCCAAGTTCTGCGGCTGCAGTGCCCGGTCGCGCGATATCGATCGCACAGGTCAGCATGGGGACATAGTTGATCCCCAGCAAGAGCAAATACACGCCAAGCACAATCTGCCATGTGGCGTGGGAGCGAATGAGCCCGAAGTGGAGGGAAAGAAGACCCAGCGCAAACATGGCCTACACTCCCAATCCGAACTCGGCGAGGATGATCCTGGGTCCAAGGAAGTAAAGATCGATAGCGGCGAGTTTGCGGACATCGATCACGCGAGAAAGCTTACACGCTTTTCGCAAGTAGTTCCGATTCTACGGTAGGCTGTATCGCTTAGTCTGCTAGCGCAACCAGTCACATGTGGTCGGGTGGAGTCGAGAGCGCGGCGCCTCTGCAATCCACGATTGCAAAGCCGCTGTGTAGTCGGGTTTCAACGCGTGCGTATCGAAGGACAATATCTGATAGCGATTCACGACGCTGATGCTTTCCACGGCGGCGATTTCGGGCGGACTGTCGGACACCGGCAAGACATAGTGCATTGTTTTGTACTTGGCCTGAATGTCGCTTGCCGCAACATCGTAGGCAAGCACCTCATTCAGCGTTCTGGTTTCGGCCCCAGTGAGAAATAAAACGTAATAGCGGAACCAGCAATCGTCCGGTGAAGTGTCGAGAACAAACAGGTCAGACGTATCCGCTCCGCCCGCCTGTTGCACCTCGGCCAACTGATAAAACTGTTCATGCTCGGAGTTGTAGGCATAAGGAGCAGTTCGAGCCTGGTGGACTTTGTAGGACAAGCGTGCGAAGCCGGCAACTGTAAGTACGGCAAGAAAGAGCGTAGCGGGCTTTAGCCACTTTGGCCACTTCGCGAGCGCGACCTCGGCGCGTTTTAAGCGACTGATATGCGTTTCGAGCCATTGACCGATGCCATAGACGCAAAAAAACAAGAACGGCAGATAGCTTTGGAAGATGAAGTTTGGCGCCTTTGAACTAATGGCGGAAACGGCAACCAGGTTCCAGAGGAACCATCCTCCACATACCGTCATGATCGTTCGAGGCCGCCCCTGGAGCCGGTTGCGCAGCCCAAGAGCCAGGCTGAAAAGAAATGCCGCATAAGCAACGGCGGTCAGCTTATGAAAGTAGTGCTTGGGCAGGTAATTAGTCAGGAAAAAATACCAGGGTCTGGCCCAGCCTTCGAAATTTCCGAAGTGGGCGATCGGCACTCCCATTTCGCGCCAGAAGGTCTCCGGCGAACTGAGGTATAAAGGCGCGAAAACGCAGAAGATCACTCCGAGGAACGCCAGGCACGCGAACACAAACTTATGATTAGGCCTCCTCTGGTCCCAGAGCAGGATGGTGAAGAAAGTTGCGGCGGGAATCAGCCCCAGTGCACTCTTGGCTGCGATGGGAAGAGCGACGATAGCACCGATGGCCGCGAGCTTGCCCGTCGAGTAATCGACGCGGTAGGCGGACGGTTGCTCAAGATACCGGAGAATCACCCAGAGGCAGAGTATGACAGTACTTGCCAAGACCACATCGGAGGCGCCGAAATAAGCCGCCGAGATGAGGCCGCGCGTGAACGGCGTACTAATCCAGAGGATTGTGGCAAGGGTTGCTGAAGCGTTCGCCAGCCAGCTGGGCTCGAAACTGGAAACCGCAACGATGAAGCCGATTCCGCTGATGAGTAGGAAGAATCCATCTTGGTTACTGTTCTAATTTGCAGGCGAAGCTAGGCTCTGCGCCTTCCGAAATGACGGTCGAATTGTTTTTCCTCGATGCCCGATTGCCAGTCGAGCCATTGCGCCACGGCTACAGCGACGAGACCGAGAATCGCAAACTGGAGCGCCCATGCCGGCATGACTGAGAAAGTATAGCGCTTGATCGCGTCGACGGAAGGGCTGATGTGCGCGCGCACGGTACCTCCGAGAATCGAAGGCGATTGAGGGTTGCGAGATCAGGCTTCTGAGCCTGCTTAGGAATGGTTTGTCCGCAGAGCCACCCGGGCGCTATGATCGAAGGTTTGGTTAGCTGTCCCCAACATTACTTATGCGCCATATTCTTATTTTTTCCTGGGCCGAGCCTCTGCCGTCCGGGTCCGCGGAGGTCTCATGCTGAGAACCTTCTTCATTAAGCTCTCTGAGAACCAATCCCTGCGTCACTTTGCTGAAACTTCTCCAGTCGGGCTGCGTTTCTCCAGCCGCTTCGTCGCCGGCACGCAACTTGCCGATGTTATCCGGGTCACCGAGACCGTAAATCGGCGAGGAGCCAGCGTCAGCATCGACAATCTGGGTGAGAACGTCACCAACGTCGATGAGGCCAAGCAGAGCGCCGAGCTCTATCACCAGATGCTCGACGAAATCTCCACGCGCAAGCTCAATGCCAATATCAGCCTGAAGCTGACGCACATGGGATTCGACGTGGATGCAGATCTGGCTTTTCGCCTGGTCACCGAGCTGGTGAGTCACGCTGTGCAGATCAACAACTTCGTGCGCGTCGATATGGAGGGCTCGCCCTACACCCAGCGCACCCTCGACTTCGTGCGGCAACTCCATCGCCAGCCGGGCCACGCGGGCAAGATCGGGACGGTGATTCAGACCTATTTGTATCGCAGCGAAGACGACGTCAACCAGCTACTTTCGGAGCGCATCCGCATTCGCCTGTGCAAAGGGGCTTACAAGGAGTCGCCCGAAATCGCCTTTCCCAAGAAAGCAGATGTCGATGCCAACTACATCAAGCTGGCGAAGACGTTATTGAAGAGCGGGGTATATCACGGACTGGCCACGCACGACGAAAAGATCATCGAGGAGATGAAACAGTTCGCGCGCGGGGAGAACATTCCACCGACAGCGTACGAGTTCCAGATGCTGCATGGCGTGCGCCGCGATCTGCAGGCGAAGCTGGTGCGCGATGGCTACGGCCTGCGGGTCTACATTCCGTTTGGGACAGAGTGGTATCCGTACTTTATGCGGCGGCTGGCGGAGCGCCCGGCGAACGTGTTCTTCATCGCCCGAAACATGTTCCGCCAGTGATGAGGGAAGCGCAAGCAAGTCGCTACCGGCGGCGAACCACGATGGCGCTAGTGTTTTTGTGGCTCGCCTTCCTGGTGCGCGGCCTCTGGTATTGCGCGCTGCTGCCGCCGTGGGAAGCTTACGACGAGCCATTTCATTTCGCGGCGCTGCAGTACGTCGCCAGTGGTCCCGGGATGCCGCATGCCGGCACACCGATTTCGCTGGAAGTGCAAAAGTCGCTGCATTTGCTTCCGCTTCCCTGGGAGCTACAATTTCACAGCATCCCCCAGCCACTGACCACACAAGATGAGTTCTGGAGGTTGCCACCTGCGGAAAGGGAGCGACGCGTCGATGCACTGCGTGCGCTCTCGCCGGACGAGGGCAGCGAGGCAGCCAACGAAGCGATCCAAAACTACGAATCGCAACAGGCGCCGCTGTACTACTGGCTCTTCGCGATTCCGCTGCGCGGGATGGGTTCGCTGTCTCTGTTGTCGCGCGTGTACCTGATACGGATTCTGGGCCTGATACTGGCGTCGGTCGCGATTCCGCTGATTTACTGGATTGCCCGGCAAGTATTGCGCAGCGAAGCGCAAGCCCTGGGTGCGACCGCGATCATCGTGCTGCTGCCGGAACTGATGATCAATGTCGCCCGCGTAGGCAATGAGTGCCTGGCGCTGCTGTGCTATACAGCGATGCTGGCAGGGGCCGTGAGAGTGTTGCAGCGTCCGCTGTTGTGGTGCGGATGGCTACTGCTCGGTGCGGGACTGGGCTCCGGGCTGCTTACCAAAGCGTACTTTCTTACCGCCGTGCCCGCGGTTGTCGTGGTCGCCGCGGCATGTCTGTGGTCGCATAATCAGGCAGATGCAATAAAGCGCGCTATGGCGCCAATCGCCCTGCGCTTGTCGTTTGCGCTGGCCGTGACGATCCTCATTGCCGGCCGATGGTATATCCATGTCCACAGTATGACCGGATCGTGGTCTGGACTGGCCGAAGACGCGGCGTTGCGGCAAGTCTCTTTGTGGAACAAGCTGGCGGCGGTGGTGCACGTCAACTGGAGAAGTGGCATTCTGTCGGTGTTGATTTCGCACGTTTGGTTCGGGGCGTGGAGCTTTCTGCGTCTTCCCGTCGCTGTCTATGTTCTGGCGTTTGTAGTGATCGCATTGGCGATAACCGGCGTCGTCGTCCGTCTGCTGCGGCGTCAGACTCCACCAGTTGAGCGCACTGAAATCGTGGTGCTGACCGCGTTTTACGCCTGCTTCTGGGCGGGGCTGGCTTATGACATCGTGATCCTGTATTTGATCCATGGGGTATCCGCTACCACGGGATGGTACCTGTACGCCACCGTCGCTGCCGAGATCGTCCTGTTGATTTGGGGACTGGAAGCATTTCTTTCGGCACGAGTCGTATTGCCAATGCTGGCTCTCTGCGTGGCTGGGCTCGACCTTTACGGCAGCCATGCTCTGCTGATGCCGTACTACACAGGCCTGACAGCCCACGTGGGCGCATCGGTTCCTCCTACGACCTGGCCGACATTCACACATCTGGGGCTGGTGTTCTCAAACCTGAGCGAACTACATCCGACTTGGCTCGGCGCTCCTATGTTGGTGGGATGTTGGCTTGGCTATTGGGCAGCAACTGTCGGCGCAGTATTGCTGGTAGCGAGTTACTTCCGACAGCAAACGACGAGCGCGTGACTCCGCGAATCGCGCTTGCTTCCGGTTTCATCCAATCGGCACGCGAAATGGCAGCCCCGGGTTCATACCGCGCGGCACTGCGGGGCTTTGCGGCCCTGGTCGATCCGGCGCATGA
>CAWIDA010000006.1:0-1272521 GCA_963834815.1 uncultured Acidobacteriaceae bacterium
CGCCGAAGACCGTCCAGATGGCCTCGGCCTCGCGCGCGTCGCCGACCGGCGTCGAGGTCCCGTGCGGGTTGATGAGGTCGACCTCGTCGGCCGGTACGCCCCGCCGGTCAGCGCCATCTTCATGGCCCGCGACGAGCCCGTGCCGTGTTCGATCGGCTGGATCATGTCCCAACCGTTGGCGGCCGAGCCGTAGCCGACGATCTCGGCGTAGATCCGCGCCCCTCGTGCCTTGGCCAGTTCGAGATCCTCGACGAAGAGCCCGCCGGCGCCCTCGCCGAGGACGACCCGTTCCGCGTCGCGTCGAAGGGCCGCGAGACCGTCGCGAGCGGTTCGCCCGGGCGAGGTGAGCCGAGGCCCGCATGTTGCCGAAGCCGGCATGGGCGACCTCGATCAAGGGCGATTCGGTGGAGCCGCTGATCACGGCGATGCAGTCGCCGCGCCGGATCGCTTCGGCCGCCTCGGCCGTTGTGCGTGCCCGTAGCACAGGCGGACACGATGCAGATGTTGTGGCCGATGGCGCCCGTCTCGATCGCGATCATCCCGGAGGTCGAATCCACGAGCGCGTTGGCGATGAAGTCGGGGAACCCGGTTGGGTCCCTTGTCGTGGAGGGTCCGGTAGCTGTCGATCATGAGCCGCTGGCCGCCGGCACCGGAGCCGTACACGACGCCGACTTCGGTCCGGTTCTCATCGGTGATCTCGAAGCCGAAATCGGCGACCGCCTGCTTGGCCGCCGCGACCCCAAGTGCATCTCGCTCTCGCTCCGCCGGACGGCCTTCGCATCCATCCAGGCGGACGGCTCGAAGTTGCGGACCTCTCCGGCGGCCTTGTGCTCGTACGGCGATGGGTCGAACCGGGTGATCTCGTCGAGGCCGGAGACGCCGTTGACGAGGTTGGACCAGGCGGTCGCCACGTCGTTTCCGACCGGGCTGATGACACCCAGTCCGGTAATCGCGACACGGCGGTTGTAGTCGGGTTTGCGCACGTTGGGTCGGGCTCCTTCGGGACGTCTTGGTCGGTGGGCTAGCTGGCGGGGTCGGCGAGGCGGTCCGGGGCACCCGGATCGTCGGTTGCGAGGACGTTCGCCTCGGTGGCGATGCGCTTGGTGAGACCCGTCAGGACGCGGCCGGGCCCGATCTCGATGAACGTGTCGACGCCGGCCGCGGACATCAATTCCACGGCGCGGATCCAGTCCACCCCGGTCGTGAGGTGTTCCACCAGCTCGGCGCGGGCGGCGGCACCCGTCGAGAGCGGCCGGGCATCGGCGTTGGCGACCAGTGGCGCGGAAGGGTCCGCGAACGTGACCCCGGCCAGGATCCCGGCCATCGCCGCCGCGGCATCGGTCATGAGGGGCGAGTGGGCGGCCACGCTGACCGGGAGGATGATCGCCCGCTTGGCGCAGCTCCCTCGCGATCCCCGCGCCCGCCTCGATCGCGGGGCGTTCGCCCGAGACGACGACCTGGCCCGGGGCATTGCGGTTCGCAACGCCGAACGTCCCAAAGCGACGCCCGCGCGACGAGCGCGGGAAGCGCCGCATGATCCAGTCCGATGATGGCTGCCATCGCGCCGTCGCCGGCGGCTCGGGAACCTGCATCTGTCGCCCTCGCTCGCGGACGAGTCGCAATCCGTCGGCGAGCGTGAGGACGCCGGCGGCGACCATGGCCGAGTACTGGCCCATGGAGTGGCCGGCCATGAAGGCCGGGGTCGGCGCCGAAACGCTCGCCGCCGCCCATCGCTCGCGCAGGGCCTCGAGGTACGCGATCGGTGACGCCGGAGCGCCGGCTGTGCGTTCTCCGTGAGGTTCAGCAGGTCTTCCGAGCAATTGACGACCAGTTGCGCCGCGCGCTGTACGTATTGCTGATGGCATGCTGGCGAATATCGAGATGGGCGTCGGGGTGCAATGGAACAACCAGAGCGAGCTGGCCTCAGGCGAGATCGTGTCGGGTAACTACTTCGACGTGTTGGGAGTGAAGCCGGCACTCGGACGCTTGTTCGTACCCGCCGACGATGCGGCACAGAACAGCAATCCCGTCGTGGTCTTGAGCTTCAATTACTGGAACTCCCATTTCGGGGGCGATCCTCACGTCATTAATCAAGCGCTCTATATCAATGGGCATCCGTTCACAATCATCGGAGTCGCCGCACCGAACTTCCACAGCGCCATCGCGGGATTCACGCCCGAAGCTGTTTGTGCCGATGATGACCAAGCCGCTGGTCACGCCGGGCTGGAACGATCTCGACAACCGCCGCTCGGCGTGGCTCACGGTGATCGCGCGCCTCAAGCCCGGGGTGAGCACCGCGCAAGCAGAAGCGGCGATGACTCCGCTATGGCGCTCAGTGCGTGCCGCCGAGCTGGTGGACATCAAGGACAAGACCGCCCAGTTTAGCAAGCACTTTGTTGAAGAATCCAAGCTGCAGGTCTTCGACGAACGCCGCGGATTCTCGCCCCTGCGCGACCAAATTCAGACTCCGCTGTTGATCGTCATGGCGATGGTGGGGCTGGTGGTGCTAATGGCCTGCGTGAACGTATCGAGTCTGCTTCTGGTGCGGGCGGCTGCCCGCGTCAAGGAAATGTCGGTGCGCTATGCCATGGGAGCCGGCCGGTGGCAGATCATCCGGCAGTTGCTCATGGAGGGCCTGCTTCTGGGACTTCTCGGCGGCGCGCTCGGCTTAGCGATGGCGCCCGTGGTGTCGGCGATCCTAACCCGCAGAATCGCAGGAGATGCGGCGACCGAACTACCATTTTCTTCGCATCCGGACGTGCGGATATTGCTGTTCAACTTCGGGCTGGCGTTCATCGTCAGCGTGCTGTTCAGCCTGGCACCGGCCCTGCGCTTCCTGCACCCTGACCTGGTAAATTCGCTCAAGCAGCAGACGACAACGGGTTCAGGCGCACATCTGCGCTTCCGGCGGATTTCGGTCGGAGTGCAGATTGGGCTGAGCCTCCTGCTGCTGATCGGCGCGGGACTGTTCGTGCAGACCTTGCACAATCTCAAGTCGATCAACGTTGGCTTCACCACCGATCATCTCCTAACCTTCGGCATCGATCCCACGCTCGGAGGGTACGATCCTAAGGAAGCGCTGGTGGTGCAGAAGCAGTTGCTGGATACCTTGGCGACACAGCCGGGGGTTCGGTCGGTTGCGGGCACGGATGATCCGGTTTTAACCGGTGACAACTCAATCAGCAACATCTCCTTTGCCAATCACGGCGACAAGCCCGACGATGACATTCGTGCGGAATGGTCCGCCGTCACTACGGGTTATTTCTCGACAATGGACATCCCCTTGCTCGTCGGAAGAATGTTTACCGACCATGACCTGGATGGCAAATCCAAAGTGGCAATCCTCAACGCGAACCTGGCACGCAAGTATTTCGGTGAACCCAGGAATGCCATTGGACAATTCATGGCAAGAGGTAGCGGCTCGGACACAAAGTTTGACATCGAGATCGTCGGCGTCGTGGGCGATACCAAGCACGCCCAGATGCGTCAGGAGATAGAACCGACGGTCTACCGGCCCTTCTTCCAGGATGAACTCCCGCGAGCGGGCTTCATGCAGTACTACGTTCGAACCTCGCAGGCGCCCGAAGCAGCCGAGACCACCATCCGCCATGCCGTGCAGCAGGTCGGTTCCAAACTGGTGATCGATACCATGCGCACCATGGACGAGCAGATTGCCGACAACATTTCCAATGACAGGCTGGTGGCGATGCTGGCAGTGAGTTTCGGACTACTGGCGACACTACTGGCGGCGATCGGGCTGTACGGGGTGCTGGCCTATGTAACAGCACAGCGAACGCGTGAGATCGGCATCCGCATGGCGCTCGGTGCCCAGCGCTTGGCGGTGATGCGGCTGGTGCTCACCGACGTTCTCTGGCTGGCGGGAATTGCGATCGTGGTCACGTTGCCGATTGCAGTTCTGCTAAGCCGGACGGTTCGCAGCCAGCTCTATAACGTGAGTCCCGCCGATCCGGCAGTATTGATTCTGGGAACCTTGATGGTCGCGGTTGTGGCGATGTTGTCGGCGCTATTGCCGGCACGCCGCGCGGCAACGGTGGAGCCGATGAAGGCCCTGCGGACGGAATAAGGTACAGTCAGCGGAGTTATCGAGCTCAGAACCGGAATCGCAGATTGCTGAAAAAGCTCGCTCAGCGCCCGAAACATGTTCAATCTTGTCTTCGCATTGATCGCTCTGGTTGCGGCTTCGGTGCACATCGCCGTTTCGTCCAAACGGCGAAGTAGCCGAATGGCCATCGTCGAAACATATCTGGTTTATCTTTTCTTCGTTTACGTGGGATTGATGGGACTACTGACAGCTTATGCTCATGTGTTTTCTCCGGAGCGAACTTCAGCTTCGATCGGATGGGCGACGAGCCCTTATGAGTACGAGGTCGGCATGGCCGATCTCACAGTCGGAGTGCTGGGAACCCTGTGTCTCTGGTTTCGCGGGGATTTCTGGCTCGCGACCGCAATTGCCAATGCTGTCTGGTTGTTGGGAGATGCCGTCGGTCACATCCGGCAGTTGCTTTTGTACAACGACCACTCGCCGAACAACTCCGGCATCTTCTTGTACGCCGAGATCGCGACACCGCTGCTGATCCTGATTCTGACCTTATATCACCGGCGAAGTGCCTTTATTCGAGGAACTTAGCAATGCAGCGGCACGTCTGACCTGGTGATGGCGGCGTCGTTCCGGTCGGCCTCCGTGCTAAAATTTTGCAGCATTACTTGCGGGAGAGGTCTGCCTTGATCGAGCTGGCACCGTCGATTTTATCGGCTGATTTTGCTCATCTCGGGGATGCCGCCGAGGCTGCAGTGCGGGGCGGTGCGACGGTTATCCATTGCGATGTGATGGATGGCCATTTTGTGCCGAATTTGACCATCGGTCCGCCCGTGGTCGCTTCGCTGCGTAAGGCAGTGGATGTGCCGCTCGACTGCCATTTGATGATCGAAAACCCGGATGAGTTCATCCCGGCTTTCGCAGAGGCGGGGGCCAACTGGATTTCCGTCCACCAAGAGGTCTGCCGGCACCTGAACCGCACGCTCGAGTTGATTCGAAGCCACGGATGCAGGGTCGGAGTGGTGCTGAACCCGGCGACGCCGGTGCAAACGCTGGGAGAGGTGCTCGACATCGTCGATTACGTATTGATTATGTCGGTCAACCCGGGGTTTGGAGGGCAGAAGTTTCTTCCCAAGACGCTGGAAAAGGTGCGGAAGTTGGCGACTATGCGCGCCGCCAAGGGTTTGCATTTCCGTATCGAGATCGACGGTGGAATGTCGCTCGAAACTATTGGGGCGGCGGTCAAAGCCGGGGTTGAAATTCTGGTTGCCGGAAGCGCAGTCTTTTCCCATGGTGATCCGACAGTGAACGTTGAGGCCCTGCTGAAAGCGGCCCACGACGCGACCCTGGTGCGCGTCTAACACAGCAAGTTCGCAAGTTTTCAAAGGTGGTAAGGATGTTTCGTCGCGCTCTCTTATTGGTCCTGATGGCAAGCACTATCGTATTTGTCGGCTGCACCAACAACAAAGTCTCCAACCCGATCGCGAATGTCAATTCCAAGCAGCCCGACAAGGTGCTCTACGACCGCGCCATGGACGCCATGAAGCACAACAAGTTCGACGTGGCGCGGTTGAGTCTGCAGACCCTGATTAATACCTATCCAGATTCGGAATATGTGGCGCGAGCCAAGCTGGCAATCGGTGATTCCTGGTATGCCGAGGGTGGATCGGCCGCCATGGCGCAGGCGGAAAGCGAATACAAGGACTTCATCACCTTCTTCCCCCAGATGACCGAGGCCGGAGAGGCGCAGATGAAGATCGCCAACATCCATTACAACGAGATGGAGAAGGCCGATCGAGACTACACCCACGCCAAGCGCGCCGAGGAAGAGTACCGCCAGTTGATCATGCAGTTTCCCGACAGTCCCATGGTGCCGGAAGCCAAGAAGCGGCTGCTGGCCGTGCAGGAGGTGCTGGCAGAACGCGAATTTATGATCGGTCACTTCTATTACTTGCGCGAGGTGTGGCCGGCCGCAATTGCCCGATTGAAGTCCCTGACCGATACGTATCCGCTGTACAGCGGAGCCGACGAAGCCCTCTACGAGCTTGGCGGCGCCTATGAAAGAGAAGCCGATCTGGTCCGCAAATCCAAGTTGACCGAGTCGGCCAAAGCGCCGCTCATCAAGAGTTATTCCGATAACGCTGCCGCAGCCTACGATCGGATTCTGACTCGCTATCCTGAGGAAGATCGCGCGGCCGATGCGCACAAAAGGCTGGAGGCGATGAACAAGCCCATACCAGCGCCACGCCTGAGGCCATCGCCCAGAACAAGAAGGAGATGGAGAGCCGCGGCTCACTCAGCACCTACGGCAAGCTGATGATGAACTTCAAGAAGGGGCCGGACGTTTCGGAAGCGGTCACCGTGGGCGAGCCGACTATGGTCGATCCGAAGCAGGCAAGCGCGCCCGAAATCGTGCGATCTGCGACCGCCAGCGTAATGTCGGCACTCAACGCAGCGACTAACGCGACCGCACAGCCCGGGACGGGAACGGCGCCGCCTCCGGAGAATGCCGCGACGCCGCGCTCGGATGCTGACCCCGCTCCTGCTGCCGCCACGGAAACGGGAACGGCGACGGGAACCTCCGTGGGCTCGTCGGTTGAAGTGGTGAAACCCTCGGCCGCCGCTAATGGGGATAGCTCCGCGATTCCAGAGTTGGGGAATGACTTGGCTCCGCCTACGAGCAGTGCGGGCACCGGCGCGGCTCCGCCGTTGCCTCCGACGCAGGTCAATGACGCTCCCAGACCTGCTGCCAGCGGCACCACGCCGGCAGCAGCGGATGCAGCCGCAAGCCCGGCACCAGCCGCGGATCCGGCAGCGGAGAGTTCGTCGAAGAAGAAGAAGAAGAAACATCTTCTCGTGTTCTAGAACAGTTGCATAGTGCCGACAGGTCACCGCTGATCGCGGTGGCCACGCACTCTTGCGCGCGTTCTTTCGCGGCGCGCAATCCTGTAATATCGAAGCAGTAAAGCGTCATTCTTTGAACGGATTAGAATGCCTCACGATCTTCCCAAGGCTTACGAACCCGGCGCCATTGAACCGCGCTGGGCGGAATACTGGATCCAGGAAAAGTTGTTCCACGTCGACACTCCGGCGCCTGATTCCACCAAGCCAGTCTTCACCCTGACCCTGCCACCGCCGAATGTCACGGGCCGGCTGCACATGGGCCACATGCTGAACCAGACGGAGATGGACATCATCGTCCGCTGGCACCGCATGCGCGGTTTCGTGACTCTGTGGCTGCCCGGCACTGATCACGCGGGTATTGCGACCCAGATGATGGTGGAACGGCAGCTTGCTTCTGAAGGCATCAACCGCCGAGACATGGGGCGGGAGGCATTTGTTGAGCGCGTCTGGTGCTGGAAGAAGCAATACGGTGGCGCGATCCTCGAACAGATGAAGCGGCTGGGCGCTTCCGTCGATTGGTCGCGCGAGTTCTTCACCATGAGCGACGAGCTTTCGCTGGCGGTGCGCGAGGCGTTCGTCCGGCTCTACGAGGAAGGGCTGATCTATCGCGGAAAGTACATCGTCAACTGGTGTCCGCGCTGCATTACCGCCGTTTCCGACCTCGAGGTGATTCACGAAGAGACGCCCGGCAAGATTTACGAAATTCGCTACCCCGTGGTCGGTCGTCCGAACGAGTACATCGTGGTGGCAACCACGCGTCCGGAGACGATGCTGGGCGATACCGCGGTCGCGGTGAACTCCGCCGACGAACGCTACAAACATCTGCACGGCACGAAGGTCCTGCTTCCGCTGATGAATCGCGAGATTCCGATCATCACCGACGACATTCTTGCGAATCCCGAGTTCGGTACCGGCGCAGTGAAGGTGACGCCGGCGCATGATCCCAACGACTTCGAGGCGGGGCTGCGCAACGCACTGCCACAGATCGACGTGATGAACGAAGTCGCCCAGATGAACGAGAACGCCGGCGCTTACGCCGGACACGACCGCTTCGAAGCACGCCAGATGGTGCTGGAAGATCTGGAAAAGGGTGGCTTCCTGGTGGGCACGAAGGACTACGTGGTGCCGCTGGGGAAGTGCGACCGCTGCAAGACCATCATCGAACCCAGGCTCTCGACGCAGTGGTTCGTCAAAATTCAGCCGCTGGCTGATCGGGCGATTGAAGCGGTGGAGAACGGCGAGGTCAAGTTCGTCCCGGAGAATTATGCCAAGACGTACTTTGAGTGGATGCGCAACATTCACGATTGGTGCATTTCGCGCCAACTGTGGTGGGGCCATCGTATTCCGGCGTGGTATTGCAAGGATTGCGGCGAAATCGTTGTCAGCCGGGAGACGCCTGCTGAGTGCCCAAAGTGTGGTGGCGGCCATCTCGAGCAGGACACCGACGTTCTCGATACCTGGTTCTCGTCCGGATTGTTGCCATGTTCTGGACTGGGCTGGCCACAGCGCACTCCCGAGCTTGATGCCTTTTATCCAACGTCGCTGCTGATCACGGGATTCGACATTCTGTTCTTCTGGGTGGCACGCATGATCATGATGAACTGTCATTTCATGCGCGGGCACCCGCAGGGCAACGTGCCCTTTCATACCGTGTACATTCATGCGCTGGTGCGGGACGCCGACCGCCAGAAGATGTCCAAGACCAAGGGGAACGTGCTCGATCCGATCGAGATCATCGCGCGATATGGTACGGACGCGGTGCGCTTTACCCTGGCCTCGATGGCGGCTCCGGGCACGGATATCGCGTTTTCTGAGGGCCAGACGGAGGGCTATCGCGCCTTCGCCAACAAGATATGGAATGCCTCGCGCCTGCTGTTTATGAATGTCGATAGGGCACAAGAGGCGGGGGTGTGGTCGCTAGCAGAGTTCACGGCCAAGGCCACCGACTTCGCCGCGAAGGGCGTCCCGGGCTTTACAACCGATGCGTTGGAAGACCGTTGGATTCTCTCGCGCTTTAATCGGGTGGCGGCTGAGGTACACAAAGCGCTCGAGGCGTACCGCTTCCATGAAGCAGCGCATGTTGTTTATCACTTCTTCTGGGACGAGTACTGCGATTGGTACCTGGAGCTGATCAAGCCCCGTTTGGCTTCGACCGATCGCGATCAAGCCCGCGCGGCCTACGGCAACCTGATCGGGATATTCGAGGCGGCGCTGCGCCTGCTGTCGCCGTTCATGCCCTTTATCACCGAAGAAATCTGGCACGCCGTCTATGACGGAAAGCCGCCACTGAAATCGATCGCGCTGGCCGCGTATCCTCAGGCCGACGCGGCGCAGGTTGACGCCACCGCCGAAACCGAGATGGCCATCCTGCGGGACCTGGTGGTGGCGGTGCGCAACATTCGCGCCGAGCTAAAGGTTGAGCCCAAACAGAAGCTGGCGATCGAAATCCATTGCGACGGTGAGGTTCGTAAGTTGATTGAGCGCAATCGTTCGTCGCTGGAGCGCATGGCGAATGTCGAGTCCGTGGGGTTCGTCGCAGCATCACTCGCTAACGCGGCGGGCGCACGCAGTACGGCCCGCTTCGATGTGCGGGTGATCTACGAACGCAAGATCGATGTGGATGCCGAACGCGATCGCCTGAACAAGGAACTGACGAGAATGAACGGGGAAATTGGCCGTGCCGACGCGCAATTGGGAAATGAAGGTTTTCTGGCCAAGGCGCCCGGGAAGGTAGTCGACGGATTGAAGCAACGCAAAACTGAGCTGGAAGTGCTGATCGCCAAGGCCAAGTCGGCGCTGGACGAGTTGGCGACCAACGGGAAACAGTGAGCTGAGGAGAGATCGTGGACTGGACGAGCCGCCGAGTCACCGCCATCCTGGAGAATGCCCTGCAGGAGGATCGCGCCACCAGCGATGCCACGACCTACGCTTGCATTGACGTGGGCCAGCGCGCTGCCGCCACCGTTCTCGCCAAGCAGGATTGCATATTGGCTGGATTGGGTTGCGTGTCTCGCATTCTTGAGGTCTTCGCCAAGCTCGACGGTACCGTCACCTCGCATCCGGAAGTAGTCAGCCATCCCGAGATATTTGACGGCGCGCGCATCCATAAGGGCCAGTCCATTGCCGTAGTCTTCCACAATGCGCGCGTGTTGCTCTCCTGTGAGCGGGTGATTCTGAACGTCATGCAACGCCTCACGGGCATTGCCACCCTGACCCGAAAGTACGTTGACGCGGTGGCCGGGACCAACACCACGATCCTCGATACCCGCAAGACGGCGCCGGGACTGCGCATTCTCGACAAGCTGGCGGTCCGCTGTGGCGGCGGCACCAACCATCGGCTCGATCTAAGCGATGGTGTGCTGATCAAGAACAACCATATCGCGCTCGCCGGAGGCGTGATACCGGCCCTGCAGCGCGCCCTGAATAACCGGCGGGGATCGCAGGTGATTGAGATCGAAGTCCGCTCGATCGAGGAATTCGAGGCGGTCGTCGAGCATGGCGCCGAAGCTGTGCTGCTCGACAACATGACGCCCGATGAGGTTCGCCGGGCGGTGGAGTTGGCTTCGCGGCTGGAACGCCCGCTTCCGCTCGAAGCCTCCGGCGGCATCACGCTGGAGAATGTTCGCACCTATGCCGAAACGGGCGTGAACTTCATTTCCGTCGGCGCTCTAACCCACTCGGCATCGGCCGTTGACCTGAGCATGCGTATCCTGCCGGCGTAGCAAATCAGTGGTCGGTGGATAGTGGTTAGTGACGAGTCCGGCCCACAGCATCTGTACCGAGCCCTACTGGATTGCGGCTCACTCCCTGTTCAACTGGGGGCCAGACGGGCATAATTCCCTTATCGCACGCGCAAACACAACCCGCGCAGACGCGGCTCCTGCTGAAGGCCTGACCGACGTTCGCCTCGGCCGCATCGTTCGCTTGCTGAGCGATAATGCGACGCTAGTCGTCAGTGGCACCCGCATTGCCGAGGAGTCTGGGTACGACGCGATCCGAGGTATGGCGCGCCATTCAGCACCTGCGCGAACTGGGAGTTCAGATTGCCGGACATCCTGCTTCCGGATATCAACTGGAATCGGTTGCCGATTTGCTGTTGCCCGATATCGTCGGCCCGCTAGTGAAAGGAACGATCTTCGCGTCGCGCATTCGGCACTATTTTCGCATCGGCTCGACCAATGTTTCGGCTATGGAGGCGGCGGCAGCCGGAGAGCCGGACGGCAGCGTCTTCTTTGCCGAAGAGCAGACCGCCGGACGAGGCCGCGGCAACAACACATGGGAGTCGGCGCCATCGGACGGAATCTACTGTTCGGTCGTGCTGCGTCCGCAACTGGCCCCCGCTGACGCGGTGCTGCTGTCGTTGATCGCCGGAATCGCCGTCTCCGAGGCCGTCGAGCAGACCACCGGGCTTCGGGGGGACCTGCGCTGGCCCAACGACGTATTGCTGGAGGAGCGTAAATTTTGCGGCATCTTGACGGAGATGCACGCGGAAGCCACGCGCGTTCGCTACGTCGTAGTGGGCATCGGAGTTAACGTCAACCACACGTCGTTCTCGGCTGAACTGCAACCGATTGCAACATCGCTGCGGATCGTGGCAGGCCGCGAGTGGTCGCGGGTGCAGGTGGCGGCAGCTCTGCTAAAATCGCTGGACGCTTGGTACCGCAAGCTCTCAAGTAACGCTGCCGACGCGCGGGCCGCAATCTTCGAGGCCTTCGAACAGCGCTCGTCGTATGCCCGGTCGCGACGAGTTCATGTTGACGAAGGCAGCGGCTACGACGGCGTGACAGAAGGCCTGGACAGCCGGGGCTTCCTGCTGGTGCGAACCGACCATGGGCTGCGCACGGTACTTTCGGGGCTGGTTCGTGCCGTCCCGACGACGGGGCAATAATCTATGCTGCTGGTACTGGATGTCGGTAACACCAACACCGTCCTCGGAGTGTTCGAGGCGCGCGCCGATGGAGCGGATACGACGCAACCGCGGCGTCTGGTTGCGCACTGGCGGGTCACGACCAACAAGTCGCAGACGGTAGACGAGTACGGCGTCTTATTTCGCAACCTGTTTGCGATGAACAGAATCGAAGTGAGCGCGGTGCAGGGCATCGTGATTTCCTCGGTCGTGCCGCCGCTCGATACCACGCTGCGCGAAGTTTGCGAGAGCTACTTCCAGATCAAGCCGCTTTTCATCGAGCCCGGGGTCAAGACCGGAATGCCGGTTCACTACGACAACCCCGCCGAAGTGGGCGCCGACCGCATCGTCAACAGCGTCGCCGCCTACGAGAAGTTCGGAGGACCGTGCATCATCGTGGATTTCGGAACGGCCACAACGTTTGATGTGGTGTCGCCGAAAGGTGAGTATCTTGGCGGTGTTATCACGCCCGGGATCGGCATCTCGGCCGACGCTCTGTTTGAGCGCACCGCGCGACTGCCGCGAGTGGACATTCGCAAGCCGCCGCGCGTACTGGCGAGCAATACGGTGAACAGCCTGCAGTCCGGCTTGTATTACGGCTATTTGGGATTGATTGACGGCATCCTGGAACGCCTGATGGCCGAACTGGGCAGCGACGTAAAGGTAGTGGCCACCGGCGGACTGGCTTCGCTCATGGGTGGGGGATCGAAGTACATTCGTGAGGTGGACGACCTTCTAACTCTGGAAGGATTACGCATCATTTACGAGCGCAACCTGCTCAACCCACGCAAGCGGGGCGATCAGGGGCAGAACAGCACAACTTCTGCAGAGCCGCCGACGGCCGCGGTTGCCACTCCGAAACGCGGATAAGGCTACACTCGTAATGCTCGCCTCCGACGGTTGGTTGGGGGCCGGTTGCTACGAGCGACTGCCTTGGAAAACTACTTCAATTATTTCACCGAGATCGAGGAACACTTCCAAAAGCGCCGGGGCACGCTGACCCTGCTCTCTCCCCTCGACTGGGCGCTGATGGAGGTGTGGAAGGATGCGGGTATCCCGCTGCAGGCGGTACTCCGAGGCATCGATGTGAGCTTCGATAAATGGGAGCGTCGTCCCCGTCGCACCCGCAAGATCAACGGCTTGGCGTTTTGTGCCCAGGAGGCATTGGCCGCTGCCGAGGAGATGAAAGAGGCCGCGGTGGGAGCTGATCGCCCCCAGAAGAGCAGCCCGGGCCTGGAGGCGCCGGCGGTTGCGGATTTCCTGCGGCATAATGCACAGGAGTTGGACCGGGCCTCCCTGCCTGAATCGGTCCGAGTGATTGCAGAACAGACCGCAACCAGCTTGCGTTCCGTGGCCGACACGTTCGCGGCTGGCAATCCTCCGCCGACGGAAGACGTGGAACGCCGATTGACGGTGATGGAGGAGAAGCTTGTCGCAGCGCTGCTCGCCGCCATTCCGGAAGACAGGCTTCTGGAGGTACGAACTGAGGCGGACCGCGACCTTGCGCCCTACCGCAGCCGGATGAAGGCCCACCAGATCGAGCAATTGCAAAGACAGTATGTGCAGAAGCGGCTGCTCGAACAACATCAGCTCCCGCGCCTGAGCCTGTTTTACATGAAGTAAGTCCCACAATGTGGGACAGGGAAACGGAACTTTGAGACTGCAGATTGAAAAGCTGATATACGGCGGAGACGGATTGGCGCGATTGCCCGCCGATGCCCATGGCCGCGGCAAGACCGTATTTGTGCCATTCGTGATTCCAGGTGAGCAGGTGGAAGCAACGATCACGGAAAGCCGTCCCGGATTCGCTCGCGCCCAGACCAACTCGATCGTGACGCCCTCTCCGGAGCGGGTCAGTCCACAATGCCCCTACTTTGGGAGCTGCGGCGGCTGCCAGTATCAGCACATTGACTACCCGGCCCAGCTTCGTTTCAAGTCGGAGATCCTGCGCGAGACGCTGCGACGCACGGCCAAGCTGGAACTCGACCGGGAAATTCAAGTGCACCCGTCGGAGCCGTGGAATTACCGCAATCGCACGCGTGTGCGGCTGCAACACGATCCCGAGTTTGCTTTGGGCTACTTCCGCAACAACTCGCACCAGTTGCTGGCGGTCGAAAGCTGCCCGATCAGTTCGCCGCTCATCAACCAAGGCATCAGCGCCGTTTGGGAGTTGGGGCGCGAGGGCCACGTGCCTCCTGCAGTTCACGGCATGCAGTTCTTCGCCAATCATGACGACACGGCGCTTCTGGTCGAGGCCTATGTCCGACAGGACACGGCAGCCACTGACTGCAAGGCCTTTGCCGAGATATTGATGTCGAAGCTAGCTGCGATTATCGGAATCGTGCTGTTCGCCACATCCCCCGTCGAGGACGAAACGCGGCAGCACGCGCCGCTGACGTCGGTCCATAACGAGGATTCACTCGCGATCGGTGCGGAGTCCCTTACATACCACGCTCGTGGGACATGATTATCGAGTGAGCGGCGGGGCGTTCTTCCAGACGAATCGGCATCTCATCGACGATCTGGTAAAGGTCGCCACCAAGGGCGCCACCGGCAAAGTGGCGCTCGATCTTTATGCGGGCGTTGGCCTGTTCACCCTGGCCCTGGCTGGCGAGTTCGACGAGGTAATTGCGGTCGAAGGCTCACCCCATGCTTTCGCGGACCTGAAGCACAATGCGCCGCGCAATGTGCGGTCCTCACGAGCCACCATCGACGCCTTTCTGGCCAGTCGTGGCAGCAAACTGGCGGCCGATTTTGTACTCGTGGACCCGCCCCGAGGCGGCCTGGGTGAGAAGACGACCGCCGCACTATGCCGGACGTCGGCCTCGCAGGTTACTTTCGTTTCCTGTGACCCCGCAACTTTCTCCCGCGACCTTCGGATACTGCTAGAATCGGGTTTTCGGGTGGAGCAGATGCACCTTTTCGACATGTTTCCCCAGACAGCGCACATGGAAACGGTCGTTCACCTGGTGCGCTAAGCGGCTCCCCGGACCAGTTTATGTACGCGATCGCCATCCTTCGTTACCGCAAGCCCCTGGAAGACGTTCTCAAGCACGTTGACTCGCATCGCGCCTATCTGGCGGGACTGAAGCAGGAGGGACTGCTCGTCGCCTCCGGCCCCCTGGTCCCGCGTAACGGCGGCGCGCTGCTGTTACGGGTCCCCGATGATGAAGCTCAGGCGACGCTCGACAGTATCCGCGACAACGATCCGTTTACCCGGTTCGGACTCGCGCAATATGAAGTGTGGCCCTGGGCCCCAACGATCGGCGCTGAGGAACTGGACCGCTTATAAGCGGACTTGCCAACGTTCTTCACTTCCCCGGATGGAGCGCACGCTCCCGCGCGTGCGCCCTCGATTGCCTATTGCGGCGGCAGAGAACCTGTGTTCCTGGCGGCCGTGGCCTTTGCTACCGGTATCGTCATTGCCAATCTAGTCTGGCGCCCGCCTCAAGTTTGGCTGATTGCCATTGGCCTGGCCTGTGCCGGTGTATTGCTTCTCTACCGCCGTGCACCTTCGCTGGCCTTCCTGCTCGCCATGCTCTCGCTCGTCCCATCAGGAGCACTTTATCTGCAAGTCGCTGATGCGGCGCAAGTCACGCCTCCGAATCTGGAGGCCTTCGCAACCGGCGAGGGCACGGTTGAGGTGACGGCGCACGTCACGCGCGAGGGCATCGTCCGCGACAGTCCATTCGGAGGCAAGCAGGAGTCGGTCGATGTCGAATCCGAAGAGCTCGCAGTCGGCGATCGCCGATCCTCAGCTCCGGTCGGCATCAGGCTGACGATCTACAGCCAGCGCTCCGAGGAGGAGGAAGCGCGCGACTCGGGGGCCGAACCGCCGTTACCGGTATATGCCT
This sequence comes from uncultured Acidobacteriaceae bacterium, assembly GCA_963834815.1. Classification (GTDB taxonomy): domain Bacteria; phylum Acidobacteriota; class Terriglobia; order Terriglobales; family Acidobacteriaceae; genus DASRAA01. The sequence continues at coordinate 15,722 of CAWIDA010000006.1, forward strand.
ACGGCGAGCGATTGCACTTCCCTGCCAAATTGCGGGCACCGCGAAACTACGGGAACCCCGGAGCCTTGGACCTGGTGGGCTACCTAGCCTCGCAGGGGATTCGGCTCACCGGTTCGGCCCACTCCCGCGAGGTGGAGATTCTCCCCGGATTCGCGGGTTCCCGCATCGGACTTTGGCGCAGCAACGCCCGGCGCAGCGTTCTGAATCGCATTCAGCGCTTGTGGCCGGGTGAGCCGGGGGCCTTGATGCAGGCTATGCTGATCGGCGGTCGCGCATTTTTCGGCCGTGAAACGAAAACCGACTTCCAGCGCACCGGTACCTATCACATTCTGGTGGTGTCGGGGATCAATGTCGGAATCCTGGCCTTCGCGTTTTTCTGGGCCCTGCGCAGGCTCCCTATGGGCGAGGAGGTGGCCACAGTGCTGACCATCCTGTTCTCGTGGGGCTACGCATTTCTCGCCGATCTTGGTGCGCCGATCGTGCGTGCCACCATCACGCTGACCATCTACCTGCTTACGCGCTTGCTGTTCCGCGACCGCAACGGTCTGAATGCCATTGGCATCGCAGCGCTGGGCATCCTGGTGGTCGCGCCGCGGGCGCTGTTTGAGGCCAGTTTTCAGCTGACTTTTCTTTCTGTGATCGCAGTCGCGGGCATTGCCGTGCCCATGCTGCAGCGTACGCTGTACCCGTTTCAGCGAGCGCTGCGCAACATCGATTCGCCAGCCTACGACTTCAGTTTGCCCACGCGAGCGGCGCAATTTCGCTCTGATTTGCGCCTGCTGCGCGAACACCTGGCGCAAATCTTAGGCGGCGGAACAGCGAATTTCTTCCTGGTGCGTGGCGCTGGCGTGGGACTCGCCGTCTCCGAATTGATCCTGATCTCAGCGATTATCGAGGTCTCGTTGGCGCTGCCGATGGCCTGGTACTTTCACCGCAGCACGACCATGTCGCTGCCCGCCAACGTGCTGGTGATCCCTCTAGCTGGGATCCTTATGCCCGCAGCCGCGCTGGCTGTCGCCCTGTCATACGTCTCGTTCTGGCTGGCTCATTTGCCGGCCCTCGTAACGGGATACGCGCTGGCAGTGCTGACGGGAACCGTCCGCCTCATCGGTCATTTCCGCATCTCGGACGTGCGCCTCGCAGCGGTGCCGGTGCAAGTCGCTCTGGTCGCGACGGCTGCGTTCGGGATGGCGCTGATGTTGGCCCGACGGCGCCTGCTGCTGGCGTGGCTGGGCGTGGCTGGACTTTTGGCTTCGGCCGTTTGGATCATGCTCTTGCCGCCCAAAGTGCAGTGGCGTCCTGGTGTCCTTGAAATCACCGCGATCGACGTTGGGCAAGGTGATTCACTGCTGGTTATCACGCCTGAAGGCAAGACACTCCTGCTGGATTCAGGCGGAGTCGGAGGGGGAAGCCATTCTGATTTCGACGTTGGCGAAGAAGTAGTCTCCCCGTACTTGTGGAGCCGCGGCATCCGACGCCTCGATGCCGTCGCCATTTCGCACCCGCATTCCGATCACATCGGTGGAATGCCTAGCGTTATTGCCAACTTCAGGCCGAGGGAATTCTGGTACGGCCTGAATTCGCCCAGCCCCGAATTCATAGCACTGGCGGCGACCGCACGCCTGTACGGAGTTGCCTTCAAATCACGTACGGCCGGCGATGCGTTCGAGTTTGGCGGCACGCAAATTCGCGTTCTCAACCCGCGGCCGGAAGCGACTCCCAGCAATCCTCCGGTCGACGACGAATCGATGGCGCTACGCCTGCAATATGGCGGCACTTCAGCGTTGCTGGTGGGTGATTCGCACAAGAAAACCGAACAGATTATGGAGCAGGAGAATCCTCGGTCGGACTTATTGAAGATTGGGCATCACGGCAGCACAACTTCCAGTTCAATGGAATTCCTGCAGGCGGTCGGGCCGCAATTCGCGGTGGTGTCTGCCGGGTATTACAACTCGTTCCGTCATCCCCGCCCGGAGGTAATGAAGCGCTGCACTGACTTGCATATTCGCACTTACCGAACCGACCTGGCGGGGGCTGTTACTTTCTATCTCGATGGCACCACGGTCAGCGTTCGGCCGGTTCCTCGCTGACCTCTTCGTCCTCGTCGGTGGTGGGGTGCGTGCTGTATTCCTCGATGATGGCAGTGGCATTCCCGGCCTGCTCTTCGCGGACCAGTATTACTACGCCGCCCACGCCGGGTAGCACGTCCTGAGGCGCCTCGCGGTTGCTGATCACAGCGTCGATGCCTGCCGATTCCAGCAGCCCACGTACCACCATGCCCTCCGACTCCACATCCGTGTCGAAAACTTTTACGAGTTTCTCCAATGGTTCAGGTGTTTCTGGTTTAGGTGTCTCCGCCATATACCCTCCGTTTATTACCATTGCGGTTCCACAAATCATCTGTCGCTTCATATTGCCGCCGAAAGACTGTTAATTCGATGTATGATGCCGCCACAGATGGCAGCGAATCGCTGGGATGATCGCCCACATCCAAATTGTAACGAAAAGCGTTGACTCAGCCCGGCCAAGGCCACTGAAGCGAGCGCATTTCTTGTACTGAGGGACCTTATGGAGCAACCTGAGCGAAACGAATCGACCGGGTCACAATCCAATTCCAGTGAGTTGCAGGAAGTGGAAGAGGAACGCCGCAAATTGCGCCGCCTGCAAATCATGATGAGCATGGTCATGTCTGTCATCAGCCAGGACGAAGGCATGTCGGTGGAAGAAGCCTCCGAGTTGGCCGCCAATGCCAAGCGCGCGGCTCTCGCCATGTTTCCCGACAAGGAGTTGGCCTACGACATCCTTTACAAGCCGCGACTGCAACGGTTGCTGACTGAACGATACCGCCTGCAATAAGAACACTACTTGTCGATGGCCGTCAGGTAAACAGTCAGGGTTCCCCAGAACAGCTTGGCCCTCATCTGCACGGGCAGATGCCTGGCGTCGTCGCTATACCAAATCCAGATCCGGCCCCGGTTCTTCAGCACACTGTAATCGCCTTCGGGACCGACCCGGATGGTCTGAAACGTTCCCGCTGGTGTCTTGATTTCTTCCTTGCCTTCTACGTGCGCCTGGATGGTGACGGTCTTTGATCCGTCGTTGAGCGGAACCGCGTAGGTAGCGCCCATCTGCAGGGGAAGGCTCGCGACGTACAGCATGCCCGACAATACGTCTGTAACACATCCGGGTATGTCGTTTTCGACGCGTTTCGACTGGCCCGTTTTCAGATTCTTTTCTTCCAGTACCGCTTTTTTTCGGCTGTAGTCGAACGTAATTGCCGTGTCGCGCCAATGCGATCCTTCTTCCGTATGCTTCGTCAGTTTGTACGAGCACAGGCTCTGGGCATCGAAGTACGAGTTGAAGCGGTCCTGAACCCTGAACAGCAAGGCCGCGACTCCGGTGGAATCCGCTGTGCCTGCCAGGTGCTCCTGATTGCCGTTACGTTCCAGTCGCAGCGTCGCCACACCTGCGGTCCAGAAGCGATACTCCGCCTCGTAGCGCAGCGTCTGACGCGGAAACTCGAACCCAGGGCGCAACGGCTGAATATGCGCGCCGGCGCCGATTGAAGCTTGCGGCTGATCGTGCGAAGCGACAGGATGGGACGGCTGCGACGGAGCAGTCTTCTGCCCGCCTGCTCCGGGCATCACTGCAGCAGCCGTCAGCACTGTCAAGAGCGCGAAGCAACGAGTCAGCGAATTCACCATGAACCGGGAAACCAGATTATCTTTGCTGCAAGGGCCGCCAACATTGCGGCGGCCCCGATCAAGGCATTGTACTCGCGGTGCTGCCAATAAAGCTCGGGGGTGAATCCGTCCGTTAGACACGGGAACCAGACAGTTTTCGGAAGCAGACGTGGCACGCGGCGTGCGTAACTGTCATATTGTGCGAACCGCTCCCTCAGAAACATCTCTTCCGCTTGTATCACCGGAACGTAGATCAGAACGAACAGTAGAGCGATCCCGACTGCGACCCAAGCATCCCGTGAGGCAATCGCAAATCCGACGGCGATAATGATCGATCCCAGGTATAGAGGATTTCGGCAGTAGGCATATGGTCCCGTGGTAGCCAGTTGCTCGTTCTTCTGCACATGACCTGATGCCACCGCTCGCAAGAAAACACCGACGCCAGCCACCGTTGCGCCCAATACCAGCGAAGTCCAGTCAGGACATGCGCGCCAAAAGTAGAACACCGCAAACAGGAACCCCAGCGGTACCCGAAGACGGCGCGCGATGCGGTTCCACGATCGAGTCGACCGTGCTTGTGCCGCTTCAGCCATCGTGCTCCCTCATCAGTTCGTCGGCTGCGGCGATCACTGCCTGCGGTTCTATCGAGTGCAAGCCCTCGTCGGGACGGTGAGTGTGCGAGGTATTGTCAATACTGTCGCGGCTACGCAACACTATCGCCCGCGTAGCATAAGGGCCGGTCCGGTCCGGCCGTGTGGGCCCGAACAATGCCACCACCGGCACTCCCAATGCTGCGGCCAGGTGCATTGGACCGGTATCGCCCCCGACGAAGAGGCCGGCGCGCCGGGTAAGCGCTATCAACTCGCCAACCGAACAATTTACCGGGTAGGCGACGCTTCCGCTTGAGTCGCTGACAGTACGAGCCAGAACCTGCTCCCTAGGTCCGTGATTGACCGCCACCCCCATGCCGCGTTCAGCTAGCGCCTTTGCAACTGCGCCGTAAAATTCCACTGGCCAGCACTTCGCCCCCCAGCCTGCTCCCGGGTTGACAATGGCAAGTGGTTTCCACCCGAGCGATGCATGAAACCTGTCGGCCCACGCCTCAGTGGCAGGATCTTGCGGAAACACCGGTGGCTCGTACGGCAAATCCTCTCCCGCGACCGCCGAGGCCAGAGATAGGGCGTGCTCAACGACGTGTGTACCCTGAGTGACGACGGGACGGGTGTAAAACGATCGTGCCGGACCTTCGCGCGGCTTCGCCGAACCGACTCGAGTCTTCGCTCCCGAAAGGCGCGCCGCCATCGCCGATCGAATCGCACCCTGCAAATCAAGAGCAATGTGATAGTTCATGGCCCGTACTTCTCGCATGCAGTTCCGCATGTACCGCCATGTCATTTCGGACAACAGCCCCTTGCGCCAGTCCTTGAAATTCGCGACATGCACCCAATCCACCAGCGGTTTCAATTCAGAGCGCTGCTGCATGCGGTCCATAGGGTGTGCGCACAGCAACTCGGCCCAGCGTTCTTCAACCAGCCAGCCGATCTTCAGGTTGGGCCGTTCCCGCCTCAGCGCAGCGATTGCCGGCAGCCCGTGGATGACGTCACCCATGGCGCTCAGTCGCACCACGAGTACTCGCTGAACCGCGGGACCAGCGCCTGCGAGTAGTTCCTGCTCCAGGGTCTCCAGCTCCTGCTGGGCAACAGCGTGGCTCACGGCGGCTAAGTACCTCCGGAGGAGGCCCGCATCTGGTTGAGATAGCTCGTGCTGGAATGGTCTTTCTGATCGCCGACAATCTCGACGCGGCCTCCGTGGGCCAGTATGGCATCGCGCTCGGGAACGTTTTCGCGTGTGTAATCGGTTCCCTTGGCTTGAATATCAGGACGGTACTCGTGGATGAGTCCGCGAACGTCAGGTTCATCGAAGATCACGATTGCGTCCACGTCTGCCAGGGCTGCAACAATCTCGGCGCGGTCCTCGGCAGGCATCAAGGGACGTCCTTTGCCCTTCAATTGCCTCACGCTGGAATCGGAATTCATGGCGACAACTAATTTGCCGCCCAGCGCCTTGGCTCCGTGGAGATAGCGCACATGCCCAACGTGCAGCAGGTCGAAACAGCCGTTGGCAAGTACGATCTGCTCGCCATTGCGCCGCCACTCGGCGACCCGCGCGTGCAGGGCCGATCGGGTAAGAATCTTTGACTTGGTCTCGCTCACGGTTGCCTCCCAGCAGCGTACTGACGGACTGCACCCAGCAGCTCATCGCTCGAAACGGTTGCCGTTCCTCGCTTCATCACTACAATCCCGCCTGCAAAATTCGCCAGCCTGGCGGCGGAGGCCGTATCGGCCCCGGCGGCCAACGCAGCCGTAAAGGTCGCGATGACCGTGTCGCCCGCGCCAGTTACGTCGACCACCTGGTCGGAGCCAAAGATGGGTATTACCAGCGGCTTGGCATTCTTCTGGAATGCCACCATGCCGTCGCGGCCGCGCGTGATCACCAACGAATCCAGATCCATGCGCTGCATCAATTGTCCGCCTGCCGTGAACAACCGCTGGTTGTCATTGCCAATTCTTGTCTGCAATGCTTCTTCCACCTCTGGCTCGTTCGGCGTCGCTGCCGTTATGCCGGAATACTCCAGCATCCTATAGCGCGAATCCAGGGTGATGGGCCGGCCCGCAAGCGAGCCTTTCGACGTCACCCGCCGGAGTAGTTGCGGCGTCGCCGCCCCATAACCGTAGTCTGAAATCATCACGGCGTCGGATGCCGCTCCATGCTCGCGCACAGCCTTCACCAGCTTCGACAGAACTGGATGGCCCTCGCCGATCGGCGCCGGCTCGCGGTCAACCCGCACTACCTGCTGGCGGCTGTTGTGCGACATGCCGGCAAGAATACGCGTCTTAGTGGTAGTTATGTGACCCTTCAGCCGCACAATGCCGCGAGTTGGGATCTTCTTATCGCGGAGCTTGGCCAGCAGCAGTTCGCCGGGCTCATCGTCACCCACGACACCCACCGGAAACACTTTGACTCCCAACGAAGCCAGGTTCATGACCGCGTTGCCGCCGCCGCCGGGAACGACGGTACGTTCGCGGTGCTTCAGGATAAGTACTGGCGCCTCGCGCGAAACGCGCGCAATTTCGCCAAAAACGAATTCGTCAGCCACCAGATCGGCCAGCACGGTAACGGAAACGTTGCCAAATGACTGAACGATCTTCTCCCAGCGCTGGGATTCTTTCGGTTGCCTGGTCATGGAATCAATTAGGCACTACGCCCCCAGTCCGCATTTCGGGGGCGCAGTGAAACTTTCATTCTCTCATGCGGTTCTCGCTCCAGCGCAGGAGTAACTCGTGTAGCAACTCTTCGGGCGATGTGCCGGGTTCCCCGGTCGCCGCCTGCGCTGCACGATCGAACTGCATGTTGACCCGCGCCACATGAACCGGATGCAACTCAAACCGGTAATCGCCCAGGTTGACCTCGTCCTTCTCTGTTGTGACGAAGGCGGTGGCTCCGGCCTGCCGTCGCAGACGCAACAACGACCGTGCGTCCGCCGCAGTGTACGCATGATGGTCTGCATATTCACGCGTGCCCGCGAGAATCACCCCTGCTCTACGCAGCTCGAGGAAGAAGTCCTGCGGCCGAGCAATGCCGCAGAATGCGATACACGCGTCGTTGGTCCCCGGCGCCATGAACTTACGCGATGCTCGCCACACAAACTGCCCCTGACGCAATGGAAGCTGATCGAGCGCCGCGTTATCCATCAAAACGATCGCGGAGGCCCGTGACAGTGCCGCTAACGGTTCCCGCAATCTTCCGATGGGTAGTAACGAATCATGCAGATCGCGCTCCGTGACCAATACGATATCGAAGTCCCGCGCCAACCGGCGGTGCTGGAATCCGTCATCCAGCAAGTGGGCTTGCGGCCCGAATTTCTCCTCGGCAAACTGGCCGGCGGCAAATCGATCTTCGCCAACAATGACGGGCACCCCCAGTTTGCGGGCGATCAGCACGGGCTCGTCCCCGAATTCCTGCGGCAAACCTGAAGGGTCCACCAGAGCAACTCCCTTGGTCTGGCGGCCATAACCACGGGAAAGCACGTCGAAGGCGATTCCGCGCCGTTTCAGCAGTTCGCCCAGCATGATGACGAAAGGAGTTTTGCCGGCGCCTCCGGCTGAAATGCTGCCAACACTTATCACTGGCCCTTGCAGCCGGTTGATACGCAGCGAACCGCGGTCATACAGACGATTGCGAATTCCCACGCCCGCGCCGAATAGCGCGCTCAGCGGATTCAAACCCGTCTCTCCGCGGCGCCCACTGCGGCGCCCAGGTTCGATTCTGCTGCGAGTAACTGGAGAAGCGCAGCCACCGTCCGTTCCGTCGCGCCCTGTTGCGATTGCATTACCTCGAGTGCGCGGCGGCCTAACTGCCTCCGCGCAGCGTCATCCTGCAGCAGGGCTAGCGCAGCCTGAGTCAATGATGCCGGCGTCACCACCTGCAAGGCGTCGGCCCGCCGGAAAATTCCCACTATGTCGCGGAAGTTTTCCGTGTACGGTCCAACCAGGATCGCCACCCCGTATTGGGCTGCCTCGAGCACATTGTGCCCTCCCTTCGGAACCAGGCTGCCCCCCACAAATGCCAAGTCGGCGAACTGATAAAGACTCGCCAATTCGCCAATACTGTCCAACAAGAACACGCAGCCCTCCAAGGGCCGCTCTCCGTCCCACCGGGAACGTCTCTGCCAGGAAAGTTGTGATCCGGCAAGCAGAGAAGCAACCATCTCGAACCGCTCCGGATGTCGCGGCGCCAACACCAGCAGCGCATTGGGATAACGAGAGACAATCTGCCGGAAGCAATCGATCAGCATTGCTTCCTCTGCTTCCAGGGTGCTGCCCGCTACCAGCAGTGGACCGATCTCCTCACGCCGCACAGCCGCCGCAAACACATCGATGATCTGGGTTCTTTCGGGCGGCCGTACTTCGAACTTCAGGTTGCCCCCTACGTGGACTCGCTCTTGCGGCGCTCCAATCCGCACCAGGCGCCGTGCGTCTTCCTCGCTCTGCGCCAGGAAAATGTCCATGTCCTTCATGACGCCAGCCAGTAGTCTCCGGAAGCGCAGATATCGCGGAAGGGACCGGTCGGACACCCGCGCGTTCACCACCGCAATCGACACACCCCTGCTCCGTGCCTGGCGAAGCAGGTTCGGCCAAAATTCGCTTTCCGCCAGCACCAGCAGTTTGGGCCGCAGTGCCTGCAGGTAGGCCCTTACCGCGAACGACAAATCCAACGGGAAATAGAAGACGTTGTCGTCCCCAAATCGCTGCCGCGCCAGCATCTGTCCGGTATCGGTCGTGGTCGATACAACGATGCGCCAGCCGGGCAGCGTTGTTTTCAGCTCAGTCACCATCTGCGATACAGCCAGTACTTCACCCACTGACACCGCGTGGATCCAGATGGTATCGACCGCCATTTGGTTAAACAGCCGGTCAGGCACCATGCCCAACCGCTCACGCCAGCCGATGCGGTACTTGCCGTGGCGCAGCATTTCCAGAAGCCACCACGGCGTACTCAGTACCAATACCAGCAAGAACAGCAGACTATAGGCGAAATACACCCTGCGATTGTACTTGCGGGCCGCAGGCGAACCAATGATCAGTTGTCGGTGAAGGCCAGGCAAGCGATAATTCCAGCATGGGTTTTCCTCGCCGTGGGCGTTTGCCGCTGGTTGTCCTGGTCCTGACCTTTACTGTCGCGCAGCTTTGGGCCTTTAAGGATTTCGTTATGCCCCGGTCCGAAAACGCGAGCACATATCCCAGCAAGGATTCTCACTCCACAGAAAAAATCACGGCGGCAATCGACCTCTATGACACGGCGCCCAAGGATGAGATCTTCTCCACACACTATCTGCAGGAAGGAATCCTGCCGGTCTTTCTTATTATCACGAACGATGGTGACAAGCCGATTTCAGTGACAAAGATGAGCGCCCAACTCGTCACCGCGACACGCACCAAGTTGGAGGCACTGAATGTCGATGACGTCATGCGGCGCGTTTCCCACGTGAGTGCCAGTAGCACCAATCCAGGGCGGATAGGCAGCATTCCCATTCCCGGCGGCAACAAGAACAAGAAGGCCCAGCAGCAATTGGATGAAGTCGGCCGCGCCAAGTTCAGCGCCTTTGCTGTGGAGCCTCACTCCACCCAGTCGGGCTTCCTGTTTTTCGACATCGAGGACGTGCGCAACCCGACCCAAGGGGCGCATGTGTATCTGACCGGTGTGCGCGATGCCAGCGGTGCTGAGCTGATGTACTTTGACATTCCCGTAATTCCCTCCAACGCGGGTGCGAGCGGCGGCAATTAGATCGCCCTCACCTCCAACCTGCCGGATTGTATTCCCCTTGACTCCGCCCGCCGGGAAACATACCCTCGCATTCTTACGGAAAGGAGCCCTGTCATGAGCCTCCTGGAGTGGTGTGATGAAGGTCCGGCAACCGTCTCAGTGCTGGCCACTGTGGAAGATGCTATCCGCACCATGCTGGACAAGAACGTCGGTGCGGTTGCCGTCGTCGATGAGCATGGCATCGTCGCCGGGATGTTCACCGAACGTGACGTCCTCGCCAAGTTTGCCCTCACCGGGCGTGCCGCCCCAGACACGCCTGTCCGAGAACTGATGAGTGCGATGGTCGAAATGGCTACCGAGGCGACGACTCCGAGCGAGGCTCTGCAAGTGATGCTGGAGCGCCATTATCGTCACATGCCAATCGTAGACGACCACGGCAAGGTGCTAGGGGTGCTTTCCATCCGAAATATTCTGGAGGCCCGCATAGACGACCTGCTGGCTGAGTTAGATGGGAAGGCCCATCCGACTCGAAGCTAAACCATAACAGCATAGTATGTTACGGATAATTCGGCTCGCCATCCATATTATTCAAATGCGAAATCTTAGTCGAAGTGACTCATATTTCGGCACGCTCGGCACTTTCCCGGTATAATCAGGCTCTTCATGGCACAAAGGCGTTTAATTCGCTCCACCACGGTTATTTGCGTTCGCCGGGACGGAAAAGTCGTCATGGCCGGCGATGGCCAGGTCACGCTCGGCGAAAGCGTAATCAAGCATTCCGCTCGCAAGATTCGCCGCCTTTATCAGGAAAAGATCCTGGCTGGCTTCGCCGGTTCGACCGCCGACGCATTCTCACTGTTTGCCCGTTTCGAGTCGAAGCTGGAGCAGTATCACGGCAACGTTGGGCGCGCGGCGGTGGAACTCGCCAAGGACTGGCGCACCGACAAGATGCTGCGCTCGCTCGAAGCCCTCCTGCTGGTGGCCGATCAGACCCAGACGTTTCTGATCAGCGGCCAGGGCGACGTAATCGAGCCCGACACCGGCATCGCTGCCATTGGCAGCGGAGGCTCGTTTGCGACCGCTGCCGCCACGGCGCTGTTCGAACACACGCAATTGACGGCACGGCAGATTGCCGAGGAAGCCATGAAGATTGCAGGAAAAATCTGCATCTATACCAATGACAGGATCACCATCGAGGAGCTGTAAGAATTAGTCTCTCACTCTCGGCTCCCAGTGAGCCCGGAGGGCGTCATTCGTTCTAGCCGTGGGCGTGCGAGAGAACTGTGTCGCGAACCGGGATGATACTTGAATGGCACAAGCGAGGATGAGGGCATAAGAAGGCATGCGCGAGCTACAAACCGTACCAACCCGAGCAAGCGCTGTTGCTGCCGTTGCATGTGAAAGATGTTTTGGGTGAGAACCACCTGTGTTTTCTGGTGCACGAGATGGTGGAGGAGTTGGACATCAGCGCCTTCGCGGCCGCACTACGGGGACGCCGGCGGCGAGTCGCCGTATCATCCGCGGTTGATGATCAAGGTGTGGCTGTACGCCTTCGCCTTGAGGGTGAAGAGCACGCGCAAGCTGGAGCAGCGCATCGGGGAAGACTTGGGCTTTCGTTTTCTGGCGGGGGGCAGGGCTCCGGACCACAAGACGCTGAGCGAGTTTCTGCGGCTGCACGGGAAAGCTATTGTCGCGTTATTTACCCAGGTGTTGCAGCTGTTGCGGAGGGCAGGAGTGGCGCGGTTGGGAGAAGTGGCGATTGATTCCACGCGCATCAAGGGCAATGCCTCGCGCGAGCGGGTGGGGCGGCGCAGTCAGTTGGAAGAGCAGGTGCGACAGTGGATGCAGGAGCTGGACGAGGATCCGGACCGGCAACCGGGGCGGGCGGTGAGCGTGGACGAGCGGCAACGGGTACATGAGCAGTTGCGGCAGCTGCGGGAGAGCGGGGAAAGCAGGTTGTCGCTGACCGATGGCGAGGCTCGTTTTCTACGCGAGCGACAGGGCTTCGTGCTGGGCTACACGGGCGAGATCGCGGTCAGCCAGGATCACTTCATCGTGGGGCAGCGGGTGACGCAGAACCAGAACGACAACGGCTCGCTGCTGGCGATGGTGGACGAAGTGGAACGACAATGCGGGCAAGCTCCGCAACGAGTGCTGGCCGACAGTGGATTTTTCAGCCGGGCGAACGTGGAACAGTTGGAGGAGCGCGGGCTGGACGGCTATGTGCCGGATTCCAATCTGGCGCGGGAGTTGAATGGCCTGGGGCCAGCCCAAGGCATCGGTAACCACGCGGTGCAACATGCGGGCATACGACGCATGCGACACAAGCTGCGTAGTCCGGCGGGACGACAGCAATATGCGCGGCGCAAGCAGTTGGTGGAACCGGTGATCGGCAGCTTGAAAGAACAAGGTGGGATGCGGACGTTTCAGCGGCGCGGATTGCAAAAGGTGGCGGTGGAGTTCGCCCTGGCGGCCATCGCCTTCAACCTGAAACGCTGGCAGCGAGTACGGACCGGCTGAAAGGAAGCGGAACGGGCGACGGCGGCAAGGTGATCCCGCACCCGGATCGGCGGTAACAACCCAGCCGCTCCATCCGCAACCAACGAATCTTCGCCGGTCGCGACACAGTCTCGTGAGCCCGCGGAAGAAGTAATTAATGGATTCACCGAGTCCCTTAGGGACGGCACACACGCAACAATGAGGTATCGAGATTGGCCATTTATCTTCCTGCAACCACTGATGACGAACACGTTGCACTCGACGAATTAACTCCGCGCGAAATCGTGCGCGAACTCGACAAGTACGTCGTGGGACAGCATGACGCCAAACGCGCCGTGGCTATCGCCCTGCGCAATCGCATGCGCCGCCAAAAGTTGACGCCCGAGCTGGCGGAGGAAATCATCCCCAAGAACATCATCATGATAGGCCCCACGGGTGTGGGCAAGACCGAGATCGCACGGCGGCTGGCCAAACTCGCCAACTCGCCGTTCATGAAGGTCGAAGCGTCCAAGTTCACCGAGGTCGGATACGTCGGGCGCGACGTGGAATCGATGATCCGCGATCTGGTCGAAATCGCGATCGACATGGTGCGCGAAGAAAAACTGGAGGACGTCGCCGACAAGGCCGAACTCAATGCTGAGGAGCGCCTTCTCGATTTACTGCTGCCCTCGATGCCGGCACAGGTTCCTGCCAAGCCGGCCCCGCACGAAAACCAGCCCATCGGATTCAGCCTGGAGAAGGAACCGCTGCTGGCGGGAGAGCCTGGTTCCCGCACCCGGGAGAAGTTCCGCCAGCAATTGCGCGAAGGCAAGCTCGACGAGCGCACGGTCGAGCTCGATGTCCGCGAGAAATCGATGCCGGCATTCGAGATCATCACCAATCAGGGTGTCGAAGAGATGGACGTCAACATGAAGGACATGTTGCCCAATATCTTCGGCTCCCGCACCAAGAAGCGGAAGATGAAGGTCAGCGAGGCCTTCGAGTACCTCATTCAGGAAGAGGAGCAGCGCCTGATCGACATGGACCAGGTCACGCGCATCGCGGTGGAGCGCGTGGAGAACTCGGGCATCATCTTCCTCGACGAGATCGACAAAATCGCCGGCCGTGAAGGTGGCCACGGGCCCGACGTCTCGCGCGAGGGCGTGCAACGCGACATATTGCCCATCGTCGAAGGCACCACCGTGAACACGCGTTACGGCATGGTGCGCACCGACCACATCCTGTTTATTGCGGCGGGCGCGTTCCACGTCTCCAAGCCTAGCGACCTGATTCCGGAGTTGCAGGGCCGCTTTCCCATTCGCGTGGAACTGCAGTCACTGACCGTCGAAGACTTCATCAAGATTCTCACTGAACCCAAGTCGTCGCTGACCAAGCAGTACATCGCACTACTCGAGACGGAGGGCGTGAAACTGGAATTCACCTCCGAAGCGCTGGAAGAAGTCGCGAATTTTGCGTTTAAGGTCAATGAGGGGACGGAGAACATTGGAGCGCGCCGCCTGCATACCATCATGGAGCGCGTGCTCGACAAAACCAGCTTCGATGCGCCTGAACTGAAGGAAAAGGAAGTCTTGATCGATGCCGACTATGTGCGCAACGCGCTTACCGACATCGTGAAAGATCAGGACCTTTCGCGCTACATTCTGTAATCGACATATCACTACGATGTGGATATCCACCCTGTCCCCCATTTCGGGCGACGGGGTGGGATTAGTCACTCCTCCGTGGTGAAAAATCCCGCCGAATGATACAACTCTCTCCAGACCAATCGAGGATGGGCAACTCATGAAGCGCGTATCCTGCATTGCTGCGGCTTTTATTTTGCTTTCCCTGATCCCCGTCCGCGCCGCCGATACCAGTTCCGCGACAGCCTGGAAGACGGACTTGCTGGCTTGGCGGGCGCAACAAGCCAAGGACCTGCAGAAACCCAATGGGTGGCTAACCCTGGTTGGCCTGGAATGGCTCAAGCCGGGCGACAACTCGTTCGGCTCCGCCAACGGGAACGCAGTGGTAGTGTCCGCTGCAGGCGCTCCCCATCTCGGAGTGGTCCGGCTCACCGGCGACGCGCTGGAACTGCTGCCGCCGACTGCAGGCTATCCCAAGGGATTGCTGGTCGATGGAACTGCGCCGGCGGACCCGCAGGTTTTAGCGGCAGACAGCTCGGATCATCCTTCCAAAATAACTCTGGGCAGCGTCACCATTACGATCATTCACCGCGGTGACCGCTACGGGCTACGCATCAAAGATTCGCAAACCCACGCCCGCCTGCAGTTTCATGGCCTGAAGTGGTATCCACCCAACCAGACCTACCGGGTGCTTGCCAAGTGGGTTCCGTACAATCCGCCACATCAGGTCGCTATCCCAACCATCCTGGGCACGGAAGTCATGTCGGACGTTCCCGGCGTGGCCGAGTTTACCCTCGACGGTCAGGCGCTGCGCTTGGAACCGATTCTGGAGAGCCCGGACGACAAGGACCTGTTCTTCATTCTTCGGGACGCGACCAGCAAGAGCGAGACCTATGGAGCAGGACGGTTTCTCTATACCGAATTACCAGATCATGGGCTTACGCAACCGGGCGAACTCTGGCTCGACTTCAACCGGGCGGAAAACCCTCCCTGCGCCTACACGCCATATGCGACGTGTCCGCTGCCTCCGCCCCAGAACCGGCTGCAGGTCACGATTCCAGCCGGCCAGCAGCGCTATCACGACTAGGACTGAGGGGGAAAGCTCGAGTAACTCCTCGGTTTTTTGCACGCTTGTTTAGAATCAGTAGGTTAGGCATAAATTATCGCTAACCAATTGATGCTAAAGAGTAGTTATCGCTATCCAATTCTTGTCATTAGGTTTAGCCACGGCTTTGACAGGACCTTCTGACATTTCGCGCACCTCTATCGTTTAACTGCTAACGAGAAAATTCATTGCTGAAATTCCGCGTTTTCATTACGATAGCGGTAATTTTGACGCAAAATCCTTGCTGTCAATAACTTGCGCGTAAAATCGTCATTCACAAGGAGTTGCTCGGACCGTCCGCTCGTAGTCTCGACGACTAATTGCCGCGAGTGATGTCATTAATCCCACCCTTCCCCAAAATCAGGGTAAGGAATGGGGCACCCACTTCAATCGGCGAGGTTTTGATTGCTCTCCATGAGAATCGAAAGCGGGTACGACTTCTTCAGTTGTTCAGGTTTTCAAGTAGCCGTATTAGTCCGCAGCCTGGGCGCGGAATCGGCAAGAGACACGAATCCCTCGCCTCACAACTCATGGATTACGATAAGGCGGCAGGCTACGAAAGGGCATAGAGCACACCTCGGTGTGATAAGAAATGCGAGGTTGCCCGATCAGGATGATGGCAGGGTACTACAGAAACGTCGAAAGAAAATAAAATCCAGAGATTCGTGGGCCCTCTTCTACGCCTTCTCCGGCGCGGTGCTGTCGTCCTCGGTAAGGAACTTCCAGAATGACCGCAGCCCTTTGCCAAAGCGCAGGTCCTTCACGGCGGCGCAGTCGAGGCAGGCGCGTACCTCTTCCTCTACGCCGCGATAGGTGGGCAACAGGCGGAAGACCACACGATGCTTGCCGGCGGACTCAATCGGTTCCACCACGGTTGGATGGAACACGCCTCGACCCACCACAAAGCCTTCGGCACGTCCGACCACGATCGTTTTCTCCGGGCCGATCAATAGGCGGCGATAGGCGAAGACCAGTTTTCCATCCTCACCCGGCGAAAGGCGGCCATAGGTACGACGCTTCACGTTCTTGAGGCCGGCACTGAAGGCGCGCACACCATTCTCGCGACTGGGTTTCGCCTGCATTTCCAGCAGCATCATCTCCAGCAGGCTCCAGGCGAAGAGCGAACCAAAGAAGGCCAGCCGCAGCGCCCATCCAAACAGCAGGAAGCTGATCACGATGACGATCACCGCCAGCAACAAACCAAGGTGCGGACTGAGGATGGAGGTCGCCAGCAGAACCGCAAAAATCGTATTACGAATTGCCTTCAGCACGAAATCCACGAATGGAAACGGACTGATCAGGGCCAATACGTCGAAGCAATGGCCCAGCAGCCAGACCACTCCCGTGATCGCAAACCCAACCAGCATGTAGAGCACGGCGGTGGCCATGCTAAAGGCGTGGTGAACTCCGGAGGTCTGGACGGTTGCCGCATACACCACCGGTCCACTGAACATGCAGGCGAACAAGCCCTTCAACGAAGTGAAGCCCATCACCCGTGCCACCTGATTCATCACCACCGGAAAGACGATGAGTATGAGGGAAGCGTGATTGACCAGCAGCACTTCGATCGCATCCAGCGGCTTCTTGATGAGCGGTGCAAACCCACCGAAGGTGTCTTTGATGAAGATAAGCACCAGCAGCATCATCACGGGCGCCCAGAAATATGGCCGGTCGAAGAAGGGCAACTGAGCGCGCTGCGGTCCCGGTGTGCGGTAGTACTGCCATGCGCCCATGACGCTCACCCCGAGTAGCGGCGAAATCGCCGTGCTGGTAACGGTTGTGAGTGCTTTGGTAACGGGTTCCGCGTTCTTGAGGGTCTGCGCGGTCTCGTCGGGTTCAGCAGTCTGCGCCGCGGCGAGCAACACGACCGCGATTAAGACAATTGCAAGCAACCACCAACTTCGCATGGCATTAACTTTCTCGGGGGTAAGCGAATTCTACATGAGCAATGAAAGCGGTCTGCTCAGAGTTTCTTCTTCCGCTTCGGCGCCTTCGCCTTCTTCACTTCCTCGACTACCCCGAACTGAATGCGGCGCTGCATGTGATCGATACGATCCACGAAGACATGTATCGGATCGCCCATCGAGTAGGTCTTGCGAGTGCGTTGCCCAATGATCTGGCGAGTGTTCTCGTGGTACAGGTAGCGATCATCGGAAAGCGACGCCAGCGGCACCAGCCCCTCGATGAACAGGTCGTTCAACTCGACGAACATTCCGAACTTGGTCACGCTCACGATCAGCCCTTGGAAGTCGTCGCCTACGCGCTGCTCCATGAACTTGGTCTTCTTCCACTCCATCAGTTCGCGCTCGGCCTCGTCGGCCCGGCGCTCTGACTGGCTCGACTCTTCTGCGATCTCGTGCAGCATCTCCTCGGGAATCGGCCCACCCAGGGATGCACGGCCGTGCTTTTCGTCTTCCCCTGATTTCGTCTTCGACGGCGAAAGCGGCGGCGTCCGCTTCGACCACGGCGAAGGACTCTCGCTGTGCGTCCCCTGCGCCGCGCCGATGGGTACGCCGGCGTCCCTGCGTTCAGGGGCTTCCCGCAGAACATCCTTCAGAATGCGATGCACAATCAGATCGGGGTAGCGCCGGATGGGCGAGGTGAAGTGTGTGTATGCCGGGGCGGCAAGCGCAAAGTGGCCTTCATTTTCGTCGGAGTAGCGTGCCTGCTTCAGCGAACGGAGCATCAGGTACGACAGGATGCGCTCTTCCGGCTTGCCCGCGATCTTTTGCGTCAGCTTCTGATACATTCGCGGCGTGATGTGGACCTCTTCCGGCAGTTCGATCGTCTTTGCCTGGCGTCCACCGCGATGCTGCTGGCGCCGGTCTGACTTTAATTGCACCCGCTTCACCGGAAGCGCTCCGACGCCCAGCGAATAACCAAAGGTCGCCGCGATGGTTTCGAAGTCGTGGACCCGCTTGGGATCGGGCTTCTCATGGATGCGGTACAACGACGCGATCCGTTTCTTTTCCAGGTAGCCCGCCACGCACTCGTTGGCCGAGAGCATGAATTCCTCAATCAGCCGATGCGCAATGTTGCGCTCCGAGCGCATGACCCCTTTCATCAGGCCGTTCTCGTCGAACTCGATCACCGGCTCCGGCAAGTCAAAGTCGATGGAGCCGCGCCGCACGCGCTTGCGGTTCAGGATCATGGCCAGCTCGCGCATCAGTTCGAAGACATCCACGTACTTCTGGTAATGCTGCCGCAGTCCCTGGTCGCCCTCCAGAATCAGATTGACGTTGGTGTATGTCATCCGCTCCGCCGAACGAATAACGCCCTCGCTCAGCGTGTAGCCCACGATTTCGCCCTGGGGATCGATTTCCATCAGGCACGACAGCACCAGCCGGTCAACTTGCGGCCGCAGGCTGCATAGGTCGGTCGAAAGCTCCATCGGCAGCATGGGTATGGCACGATCAGGGAAATACACCGATGTCCCACGCAGCCGGGCTTCCAAATCGATTGGCGACCCCTCGCTAACGTAGTGCGCCACGTCGGCGATGTGAACCTGCAATTCGAAATTACCGCTTGGCAGACGGCGCACTGTTACGGCGTCGTCAAAGTCGCGCGCGGTTTCGCCATCGATGGTGACGATGGGGAGTGTCCGGTAGTCGTGACGATGGGCGAGTTCCGTGGAGGCGATGGTCCTTTCAAACTCTTCCGCCTCCTGTAAAACCTCGACGGGGAAGTGATGGGGCAGATGGTGCTTGCGGATAATGATTTCGACATCCACACCGAAATCGTCTTCATAACCGAGGATTTCGACCACGCGTCCTTTGGGGTTGTCCGCAGGAGAGGGCCAACTGGTAATTTCGACGTCGACCACGACTCCCTCAAGATCGCTCCATTCCCGGCGATGGGCTTCCTTGCCATATACGCGGTCCCGGCTGTGTTCCGTGGGCGCATCCCTCAAGGCAATTTTGCTTGCGTTAGCCTTTCGGCCTGTGTCCCCTCCAGCGCCAGAATCGTCCTGCACGCCCGACGGTCGCTCCATGCCGTGCGGAATGATGATTTCTTTGGTCACCTTTTCGTCGATGGGAGTTACATAATTGTGGCGCGAGCCGTGGTGGAAGGTTCCGACGACAGTGGGATTGGCGCGGGTCAGCACGCGCAGGATCTTGCCTTCCGCCCGTCCATCTTCCTTGCGACGGCCGAGCTCCACCAGCACCTGGTCGCCATGCATGGCGGAACCAATCGCTTGGGGGGCAATGTAGATATCGCCGGCGAACGAAGCCCGCTGCCCCGCGTTCGGAATGACGAACCCGTATCCATCGCGGTGCATGTTCAGACGCCCCGCAATCAGATTCTGATGTGCGGTTGCGTGTTCGGCCAGGGTGTAGCGATCGCGGCTGGTCTCGATCAGCCGTCCGCGTTCGACCAATGTTCGCAACCGTTCTTCGAGTTGCAGTCGCTCGCTTCCCCGCAGGCTCATCTCGCGGACCAATTGCTTGTAGCCGGCCGAGCGGTGGGACTGGCGAGCGATGTGATCGAGGATGGCCTGATCGCTAATCATCTTGGGCAACGTCCGTTGCCTTTCGGCCGGCATGGTGCAAGGCTTGAACCCATTGCGAGCATCGTGATGCGACAGGAACCAAATGGCGCACTAGTTGACGGTAAAAATCCTCTGCGACACTTTGCCTTCATGGAGAACTCGCTGTATGTTAGCAATAATTACTTGATCGAACGGTATGCAGGGCACCGTGTGCCGCGAGTCGATCGCATAAGGGCCGCATTAATTCAGTAGTTTCTGAAGAAGAGCTCTGGAGTTGCGGTTTGGCTCACAACGTGTGCTTGCGGGCACATCTACGCTTCAGAAAGGGATTTTACACATGTGGAAACCGACAAATGCTCCCAATGCCGCTCCGACGCCAAACCCTGAACCACAGCGCAGCTATGCGCCGCCTGCCCCTGAACCACCTGTGACATCGCGCCCCGCCGCCAGCGTTGCGGTTACTCCGCAAGAGCAGGCGACCTTGGGCAAATCACTGGTCATCAAAGGTGAAGTCACGGGTTCGGAATCGCTCTACATCGATGGCCGCGTGGAAGGTTCCATCAATCTGCCCGGCAACCGGGTCACGGTCGGCCGCAACGGGGTCGTCTCGGCCAACATTGCCGCCCGCGAGATCGTTATCCTGGGAAAAGTTCGCGGCAACATGACCGCCAGCGATCGCTTCGACATCCGCAGCGAAGGTTCGCTTACCGGCGACATTGTCGCCCAGCGCGTGAGCATCGAAGAGGGCGCCTACTTCAAGGGCGGCGTCGACATACGCAAACCCGGACAGAAGGTCAATGGTGAGGCGAAGGATAGTGCTTCTGGAGCAGAGACCAGTCCGATTCCCGCCGCTGTTCGCGCCTGATATTGCATTTCGGCGGGCGGCGGCCAACACTGCCGCCCGCACGGTTTTCGTGCACATGCTGAAGTAGATCCAATGCCTAGGGCTGGACACCGCCTTCCGTGCGCTCCACCACAGCCCTTGATTCAATAACGGGAGCTGGTCGCTTACTTTTGCGGAGTTCTCGCCAGAGGTTCGATCGAGTCAGCCAAAGTCCAAGAGAAATCACTAGCAGCCACGTCGCACCAATGATTGCCAACGACAGCAGGTCGCCTCGCCTGCTGCCAAGCAGAACTATGCGACGCGACGTCGCGTAACACAACGCTCCCGCGACCACGGCCGTGCCCAAGGCCTTCATGACTTCGTTCCAGGGAAGACCAGCAAGCCATACCAGCTTCTTGCGATTCAGCAGCCACGCCATCACGACCGTATGCGCGAGGATTCCCAGGTCGGATGCCATGGCAAGTCCCGCGTAGTCGAAACGATGGAACATCGCGGCGTACATGGGAAGAGAAGCGATCACGATCAGGGTGCTGGCAACCATCGGAGTTACCGTGTCGCCGGCCGCATAGAAGGCGCGCGCGTACAGTGCCTGGGCTGACCACAACGCCAGAGAGAGCGAGAACCACGCGAAGTAAACGGCGGTGGAGACGGAGTCCTGCAGATGAAACTGCCCGCGACGGAAGGCGAGATCCACCAGCGGTAGCGCGGCCGGCAACATGAATGCCGTGAGGAGTAATGCGGCCGACGACACCCGATAGACCGATTGGTTGACCGTGTCGGCAAACTCCTGTCGCTTACCCTCCCCGAACAAGCGTGCGAAGAACGGCATCGACGCCTGACCCGCAGCCTGTCCCAAGATCGAAATGGGCAGCGCAAACAGGCGCTTGGCGTAGTTCAGGCGGCTGATCTCGCCCGCGCCACCGGATGCAAAATAGCGCAGGATCCAGTCGTCAGCCGAGACCAGCGACACCCCCAGCATGAGTGGAATCGAAAGTTTTACCCACTCGCGGAATTCGGGATTGCGAAAGTCGAAGCTCCACTGGTAGCGCAGCCCAGCTTTCGCGGCGCCAATACTGTTGATCAGGAACGGCCCCACGAACGAGCCACACAGAGCCCCGTACGCCAACGCCGCAATGCCGAATCGATGCGCGCCCAACAGCCCACCCACGATGATCGAGGATCCGTACAGCACGGGACTCAGCGCCGGATAGAGAAACATCCTTCGCGACAGGAGCACCGCTGACACGATGCCGCCGGCGTAGAAGAAGATCTGTCCCGGCAACAGAACCCGAGTCAGGCGGACACAGAGTTCCATTTGCTCCGGCTGGAATCTGGGGAAGACGAGCGCAAGGATTTGCGGCGTAAAGATCTCGACTAGCACGGTTCCAAGCAACGCGATTACCGCCATGATGGTGATGGTGGTATCGAACGCATCCTGAGCTTTCTTCTCTTCGCCGCTTGCGGTGTGTCGGGTGTAGATGGAGATAAATGTGATCGAGGCTGTCCCACCCGCCAGTAGGTAGAACAGATAGTCGGGGACCTGAAAGGCCGCCACGTAAGCATCGGTCTTGGGCCCGGCGCCGAACGCCCACGCCACATACATCTCGCGCAGGTAGCCGATCACTCGCGCCAGCATCACCGAGGTCATCAAGAGCAAGGTCGCGGAAAACGCACTGTGCTGATGCGACGGGCGCAGATTTCGCAGCAGTTTCGACAGCAGGCTCGGACTATTCCCGCCTTTGCTAGAGGAAGATGACGGCATGAAACTGCGATTCTACACGCAGAAAGCGGCCATCCCGATGTGCCGGAGGTGTGAATCACGGTGCATTCTTCTCTGTGGCGAACTAACAAGAAAAATGCCCGCCACCCTTGGGGGGCAACGGGCACATTTGCAGATCTGTGGGTTACTCGGTGGCGACGACCCCTTCGGGTTCAACCGCCGGGATACCGCTGCTGGGGATAATAGTCAGCAAGTCAGTCTGGACCTTGTCCCACTGCTGAATGAGGAACCCCTTCGCCTCAAACACCCTGCGAATCGATGCCGTGTCCCAACCCACGACGTCTTCCAGGATGGGAATCAGAATCGCCAGCGCGTTCTCGCTTAGAATCGAGCGCTTCGCGATGGGCGCCAGGTACTTGTTCTCTGACACCGCGATGGTGTAACCGTCGCGCCGGTTCACGTGCAGCATAACGTGAATATCAGAGCTGCCGTCGCCTACGTACACCAGCCGATCCGATCCGATCTTCAGCTCTTCGAGCAGGTTATCCACAGCCGCCACTTTTCCATAGCCCGCGGTCACCTGCAGAATGCGCTGGATCTCGCCCTTGGCGTTAAACTCGAACTCCGTTCCGAAAATGTGGTCGGGAGGAATGATGCCTTCAAGCGCCGACCGGATAATTTCCACTGGTCCTGCTGAGATTACGTAGAAGTCGAAGTGAAATCCCTCGACCTCCTTCGATAAGAATCCATAGAGTGCATCAATGTTTGGCTTAAGCCGTACCCGCTTGCCCGCTTCGTAGAGATGCTCACGGCGGACATTGCGGAATTCCGGGTCGTGCAACAGGAGGTAGGCCAGTTCGCCTCCTTGTTGCACCAGGTTCAGTTTCGCCATCCCGTCAATCTTGCGCTCGAACTCACTCAACGGAATTCCCAGCAACTCGCCGAGAACATATCCGGAGTCATTGAAGCTCAGCGTCTGATCGAAGTCGCTGGCGAGAATGAATCGCTTTTTTTGTGCCAGAATATCTGCCATTACAGGGTCCCACTTTTCTTTCTGAGGCATAAAAAGGCCTCCTTAGTAAAATTTGGTTATGAAGTCGCGAAACGATTATGTACCTATTGGATGGTTCGGGAGATTGAAATGATGATGAATTAGGATAGATTCTTTAGATACCAGTGATCGGATCCATTTATCGCATAAACCATTATATTACAGCTATCTACACAGTTAGCTCCAAGCGCTGGAGGCGAATAAAAGACGAATAAAAATGGGCGGGAGTACCTTTCTGGCCAGCTTCACCGGATCCGTCAGCCTATTGCAATGCCGCCCCAAAAGTGGGGTTTGTTCTGTTATCCTTCGGCTGCGCCGCTACTCGAGGATACATCCTGCATGAAGATTCTCTCGCTCAGCATCGATGACGAACTGTCGCAACTGCGCCGGACGATTCTGGAAGCCGCCGGACATGAGGTACTGGCACTGACCTCGGAGAAGGAAGCACTAAAGGCAGCGCAAGCGCCCGAGCAGTACGACGTCGTGCTCTTGTGCCATCGACTGCCCTCAGCGACGGCGCGTCAGACAGTTCGCCTGCTGCGCCAGAGCCATCCCGACACTCGTATCATTTACATCGTGCACGTCTACGGCGAATGGCCCGAAGTGGAGGCCGACCGGTACGTCGTCGGCTCCGATGGAGCTGACGCGCTGATTCGCGTTCTGGAAGAAGTACAGGTGTAGCCGGCCTGCGGTGTCTTCACGGATAGCTCTGCGATTCTTTGCCGGGTACCTTCCCGCCTACCAACCGGGGCGGTCCGAGGCAGTGTCTGTTCTTTGGCGCCGCTGAAGATTACAGCCCTTCACTTGTTAAAACTGTGCTAAAAACAATGCACAACTTTCCGCGCGGGAACGGGTCTGACGCATTGCAGGCCCTATCAGCACCGGACCTGGGGGTGAGGAGCGCCATGGATGTGGTCACGGTAATTGTAGTTTTCGTAATTCTGGTGGCGTATGCAGTGGGATCACTGACAAGTTCTGTAGAAACCGAGATTGAGTTGCCTCATCTCTATCGGTAACTTCTGCGCCAACGCGGAGAAGGCCATCAACCGCTAGAGAGAACGTCATCAAAGGTTCTTTGCAAGTGCCTCGGAATAGCCGCGAGCTTTTTCTCGTTTCAGGACGACATCACACCGACACAAAGAGCGTCTGCATTCTTGTGCAGCGACCAGCGGAAACGCCCAACGCTCCTGACTCTTTCGTTACAATGTCTGATCTGAGAAAGGGTTGGCAAAACTATGACCCATGCGTGGCACGATATCTCTCCCGGTGAAGGCCTGCCGCAGGAGTTCTCGACTGTGATCGAGATCCCCTTTGGATCGAGCGTCAAGTACGAACTCGACAAGCAGAGCGGGCTTATCAAGCTGGATCGTGTGCTCTACTCCGCGGTCTACTATCCGGCCAACTACGGGTTCATTCCGCAGACGCTGGCAGAAGACGATGACCCGCTCGACGTTTTAGTTCTTTGCCAGGAGGCGGTAGTACCGCTCACGCTTATGCACGCGCGTGCCATTGGGTTGATGACGATGATAGATAGTGGCAAGAAGGACCACAAGATCATCGCGGTCGCCACTGAGGATCCGGAGTTCAGCTCGTACCGCGAGGCCGCCGAGATGCCTGACCACCGCTTGAGCATGCTACGTCGTTTCTTTCTCGACTACAAACAACTCGAGGGGAAGGCCGTGGAGGTCGATGAGATTTCACCGGCGCAGCACACGTACCCAATCATCGAAGACGCACTTGCCCGCTACAGCCAACAACGGCGTAAGGGATTCAAGTCGGCGCATTGACGAACCTGCGATCGCAGATCGAAGTTCGGCAAGCAGCCTACTCGCGGATTGTTTCGGCCAAACAGGGTATACTGAGATTAAGTCGTAAGAAAGAGCAATCTCTACCCTTCTCCTCGCCAGCGGAGGGATGTTCTTCACACCACACACCGGCAGAGCCAGCTCGTTAGGGGAACTCATGACAACCGCTCCGCAGACGCCCACCGGCGAACTGCTTCAGCTTGATGCAATCCTTGAGAGTGCCATATTTCTCAATTGGGCCGCTTTCGGTCAAGCGTCCGATGGAGGCATGGTGCAGGTCGAGTATCACGTAGGCTCGGAACGCCGCATTGAATACCTGAAAATCTGGTCGGCTACTGCTCGCGGGTATTGGAGTCTGGTCTGTGATTATGCAGTCGCGGTGCACCGTCCGAACGGGGCGGGGGCGCACTTCAGCAATGGGTTCCACTCGCGCGATCTGGGCCGGTTTCTGGATTCGATACTGATGAACCAGGACCTCTTTACACACGGGTGCCCTTCGAACAGCAACGCTGTCGTGCAAATTAAGCCGCCCGGCGAAGAGCAGGTCGCCTTAGCGAAAGAGCGGATGGGCGAAGCTCTGCGGCTCGCCGAACCACCTCCAAGGACCCCCAGAGTATCAAAGGCCGCGGCTAGCCGGGCCACCGGATTGCATGAGGCGAACGCCTGAGTTTTAGTCCGGACTAGCCAGGAAATGACAGCCGCATCGTGGAACAGGTCCTCCATGCGTCTTCCTTGTGGCTATTCGGTTTCTTAATATTCTGGAACCGGTGTGTTGGCCAGCTTGTCCTTATAAATCACGCCGCCCTTCATCACGAATCCAACGTCCTGCAGCACAGTTACGTCCTGTAACGGATCGCCTGACACGGCAATGATGTCGGCGTACTTCCCCACCTCGACTGTGCCGACGTCCTTGGAGCGTCCGATCAAATCGGCGGAATTTTGCGTCGCCGTGCGAATGGCCTGCGGGGGCGTCATACCGAATTTCACCATGGTCACGAATTGCTTGGCGTTGTCACCATGCGGATATACCCCCGCATCGGTGCCGAATGCCATCTTCACTCCCGCCTTTACCGCTTTCTGGAAGGTTTCCCGTTGAATGCGGCCGACCATCTTTTCCTTGTCGATGTTCTCCTGGGGCAGTCCGAACTCGATGGCTTTGCCGAGCAGGTAATCGTCATTGTAGATGTCCATGTCGAAATAGGTACCGTGCTGCTTGGCCAGTTGAATGTCTTCGTCGCTGGCGAGGCTGGCGTGCTCTATCGAGTCGATTCCTGCGAGGATGGCATTCTTGATGCCTTCCGCTCCATGCGCGTGGGCGGCAATCTTCCGTCCCGCCATGTGGGCTTCGTCGGCCGCGACTTTCAGCTCTTCGTAGGTGAACTGTGGCGCGCCCGGACTGTCTCCCTTCGAAAGGACGCCGCCGGTAGCCAGGATCTTGATGACATCTACGCCGTACTTCACCTGCGCGCGCACCACGTGGCGCACCTGATCGGCCCCGTCGGCAATCTGGTAATCGCGCTCCGCGGGGAACAGCATCACACTGGTTTCCGGAGAATAGTTGTTCAAATCGCCGTGTCCGCCGGTGATCGAGATACCTGGTCCACTGGCCACCACGCGCGGGCCTACGATGAATCCTTCGTTGATACTGTTGCGAAGATCAACTGCCATAAACGGCCCCGATCCCACGTCGCGCACCGTGGTAAAACCCGCCAATAGGGTGGTACGCGCATTCTTCTCGGCGGCGAAGCCCTCAGTGAAAGGCGTGTCCCTGAAGGCGTTGATTGGATTGTAGTGATCCGCCCGCGCGCCCAAGTGGGTATGACAATCGATTAGTCCCGGCAGCACCGTGGCCTTTGACAAGTCAATGACCTTCGCTCCCGACGGGACCTGGACTTGGGACGCCGACTCAACTGACTTGATACGCTCACCCTCAACCACGATGACAACATTCTCGCGATAGCTGTCGCTGGTGGAATCGAACAGTTTGCCGGCTTTGATGTAGGTAATCGAAGGCGCAGCTTTTGTTCCGGCCGGTTGTGCTGCGGTTTGTCTGGTTTCCTGGGTCCTGGCGGGTTCGCTGTTCTGTTGTGCCGCACACAAAGCCCCCGCGGCCATGAGGGTCGCTACCACCAACTTGATTTTCAAATGTGTGACTCCACTAGTCTTGAGTGTGATGCAATGTGACAGGACCGTTAGGTCCAGCTGGAGCTTATCCGTGCCAATCCGCGTAATCCGCGGTTGCCTTTGCTTTTCTACCCCTATCCGCGAGCCACGGGCCGCGGGCCACTAACTCGGCTTCCATTTATTCAAAAACGCCAGCACATCTTCCGGCCCCAGGCCCCTCGCCTTTTCGAACTCTCCGCCCTGCTGACTGTAGAGCAACTTACCGTTGCTGTCGAGCACAGCGACCGCTGGAATCCCGCGCTCTTTTGGCACCTGGTATTGCCTCATGATGTCCAGATTCTTGTCGTACTCGCCCACGTCCACGTGCACCACTTCGAAGCTAGGGTTCAGGACTGCCGCCACATCGGGCCGATGAAATGCCAGATCGAGCACGTGACAGTCGTAACACCAATTGGCGCCGAACACGAGAAGCACTCGCTTGTGCTGTTGCGATGCCAGCTTCAGGGCATGTGCGATTTCCGCCCGAGCGTTCAGGCCGGGAAGATAGATCTCCTTGTTGGTGGAGAGTGGTTGCTGCAGGCGCGCCGTCTCACTTCTCTTGGTGGCGGCGATGCGCCACTGTTCGCCCTGCTTTTGCCACAGTTGCCCGTTGGTGATGTAAACCGTTTGCGGCTTACTTAGGGCCGCCGACAGTATCTGGGCCTCGAAGACGACCTGTTGCACTCCCGTTTCTGAAGCCGCGGACTGCGCGATTTCGAGATTGATGCGACGCGCCTTGAGGCCCGTCCAGAATGCGATGTCGTTTTGCGCACTGGTTTCGCCCGACGCAAGAATCACTCTCGCCGGCGGAGTTGTACTGTACAGTGCGCTTAGCTTCGCCGCATCACCTGAAAGCACGGCCGCTTTCCACTGCTCGAGAGGTGCAAACGTCGCGCCGGCTTGCGGCGCTTTCGCCGTCGTCTTCTGTGCACACAGTAAGGGTGCCGAGGTGAACACTGCCAAAAGGACAATCGCAGCAGTGGTCGATTCGAAACCAGGTAGCTTCCCAGGCCACGGAAGAAGTCGGGCAAGCAGCGGTACGCTGGTCGTTCTCACTGGCACATTCATTTAGATCGTTCTAGTGCCCATCATGGTAGGGATGGCCTTTCAATATGGTGAAACCCCTATAGAGTTGCTCCAGCAAAACGACCCTTGCCAATTCATGGGGCAGAGTGATCTTTCCGAACGACACGATGTGCCGGGCCAGTGCGCGAGTAGAATCGGCCCATCCGTCAGCAGGACCTACCGCGAACTGCAAGTCCTGGGTACCGTGCGAGAGGTGGTAGTCAAGGAAGTTGGCGATTTCTTCGGAGGCCAGCTGCTTGCCGCGTGAGTCCAACAACACCAGAACCGGTGGCGTCCGACCACCGCTTTTCTCCAACTGCTTTAACAATGCGGCCTCTGACGCAAGCTCCATCGCGTCGCATGCTACGTAGCGGGATAGACGCTTCAGGTACTCCGCCGTGAGCGCCTGGATTGCAGAGCTGCGTGTTTTGCCGATCCAAGCGATATGGAGCTTCAATGGGTTACGAACCCTTCCTCGCCCGCTTCACCGCGGTTCGTGGGCGCGGATTCTTCTTGGCCGCGGCTTTCGCCGCCGTTTTCTTGCCGCCCGCGCTCTCGACACCTACAGTCGCTTTCTTCATGGCGGGCTTCTCCAAGTCGGCGAGCTGCAGCCGGGACGCGGTCTTCCAGAGCCTCTCCAAGTCATAGAACTTGCGCGCGCTTTCGGAGAAAATGTGTACCACAAAATGGACGTAGTCGAGCAATACCCACTCGGCCTGCGTTTTACCTTCGACGTGGGAGGGCTCGAATCCGGCGCGGCTGAGCTTCTCGTCAACCTCGTCGGCGATCGCCTGCACCTGCCGCGAGTTCGCACCCGAGCAGATGACGAAGTAGTCGGTGAATCCACTGGCCTGGGCGTCCAGGCGCAAAATGCTGAGGTCCTCGGCCTTCTTTTCCTTGCAGGCCCGCACGGCAATGGCGACTTGCGCCCTCACGTCATCTCGTTTCATGCGATCGGCTCGATCTCCTTTTTCTCGCGACTGGCTTGCCGGTATGGTTCTGGTACAACCGCTCTTTTCGAATGTAGTCCACCACCGCGTCCGGCACCAACTTCTTTAGTCCCCTGCCGCTACGGACGGCCGCACGAATCTGGGTGGCCGACACGTCTTCGTGGGTTTCCGGAAGGAAGTGCAGCGTAATGCCCGGAAGCCGCAGCGCTTCCCCGACCTTGGACTGGCGAAACGCACGCACCTTCGCCAGGCTGGGACGCAGCCCGTCAGGCAGCGACGATGTGACCTCTGCCAGTGAATATCGCGGCCGCGCGGCAACGATAAACTCACATTCCTTGAGGAGCGCCTCGGCCTCGTGCCACTTCGCGATGTCGCGGAAGGCATCGATGCCGATGAGAAAGTACAAACGGTCGCCCTTACGTAGTCCGGCTTTCACCCGCCGCACGGTGTCGATCGAATAGCTGGGACGGCGTTCCATATGCGGCTCCGGATCGGGCGCTTCCAGCAGCGAGGGCAGAAAATCCGGCTCCCCCGCCAACGCCAAAGCCACCATGGAGTAGCGATGAAAGTACGATGTAATCGGCGTCTTCTGCTTGTGCGGAGGGATGTCAGCCGGAACGAACCACACTTCTCTCAGCTTGAATCGCCGAGCAGCGGCGCGAGCCACGATGAGGTGTCCGCGATGGATGGGATCGAATGTGCCGCCAAATAGTGCGATGTTCATGCGTAAGTGTTTCTGGAAAGGTCCCGAGTTCCAAGCCAATCGTCAGTCGCTATTTGGCAAATCGTCCAGCAAGAAAACGTAGCACGAAACGCATGAGAAGAACCAAAAGCTAGTTACCAGCCGCTAGTTGCTGATCCTGCATTTTCTCCAGCCGCTTCGCCATCGCCCATTTCAGATCGTCAATGCCTTCACCCGTGACGGCCGAAATCGCGTACAGATCGAATTTCTTGCGCTTGCAATACCGCTTCAGCTTGGCCAGCTTGTCCTTATTCACTGCATCGATCTTCGATGCCACCACGATCGCCGGCTTGATGTCCAGTCCGCCGCCGAAGTTCGCCAGCTCTTTCGCAATCACTTCGTAGTCGATTACCGGATCGGGCCGTCCGCTGGCGTCCGAAACATCGACCAGATGCACGAGCAGCCGCGTGCGCTCGATGTGCCGCAGGAACAGCGTCCCCAACCCCGCGCCGTCACTGGCACCTTCGATCAATCCAGGAATGTCCGCCACTACGAAGCTGAACTCGTCCGGAGGCTCCCCGACCACGACGACTCCGAGGTTTGGTTGCAGCGTGGTAAATGGATAGTCTGCGATCTTCGGTCGCGCCGCCGAGATCCGCGAGATCAGCGTGCTCTTGCCGGCATTGGGGAAGCCGACCAGTCCGACATCGGCCAGCAGCTTCAGTTCAAGCCGCAGCGTCCGTTCTTCTCCCGGAAATCCCTCTTCATGCTCCCGCGGGGCCTGGTGAGTTGAAGTGGCAAACTGGGCGTTCCCGCGTCCACCGCGTCCGCCACGCGCGATCACGATGCGCTCATCGGGACCGGAGAAGTCATGCACTAGTTCACCCGTGAGGTCGTCGTAGACGATCGTCCCCACCGGAACCTTCAGCACTACGTCTGCGCCTTCGCGGCCGGTGCAGCTCTTTCCCTCGCCGTGACGGCCGCGCTCTGCCTTGTATTCAGGATTGAAGCGGAAGTGCACCAGTGTATTGTGGCGCTCACTGGACTCCATGACCACGTCGCCGCCGTGGCCTCCGTCGCCGCCTGAGGGGCCTCCTCGCGGCACAAACTTCTCCCGCCGAAAGGCGACGCAGCCATTGCCGCCGTTGCCGGCTTTCACTCGAATTTTGGCTTCATCAACGAACATACAAAGAACGTAACTGGTACCTCTTAATTGCTGATCGGTAGCTTGTGGAAAGGTGTCGTTTGTCAATAACGAAAAGGGCCCCGCATCAGCGAGGCCTTAAGATCACGCGCCGGCTCGATGTCCGGCACTCCGCGATAATCTTGCATGACGAGTGACCAATTACGAGTCACCAGTAACCTGCAGCTAATTGCCGTCTTTTGGAACCACTGAGACGAACTTACCGAGTTGGCCTCGGTTTTTAAACTCGATGACGCCGGTCACCTTGGCAAACAAGGTGTCGTCTTTGCCGCGGCCCACGTTGACGCCCGCCTTCAGCGGTGTCCCACGCTGCCGGACGATTATCGTGCCGCCCGATACGAGCTGGCCCCCGAACGCTTTGACGCCCAGCCGCTGCGCATTCGAATCGCGGCCGTTTCTTGAGCTGCCTAAACCCTTTTTATGTGCCATATCGAAATTTCCTTGGTAGAGCTAACTCCCACGCCAGCGTCTACGAAACTTGTTTGAAGGGGCACGGCTTTAACCCGTCCCAGAGAACCTCTCTCTAATAATCGCAACGGACTTCAGTCCGCAAGGCCCGCTTCGCCGTCCGATCCGAAGCCACGAATCGACCTTGCCATCTCGCGCACCGAAGACCAAGCGTGCAGTATCACGGCATCGAACCGTTTCACCGCCGACAACGCCACCATCATGAACTGACAGAGCAGCATTACGCTTTCAGCGCCTGTCCGTCCACGCTAATGCCGATAATCTTCACGGCAGTGTAATCCTGGCGATGCCCCTGCAGTTTTTTATACTGCTTCTTGCGCTTGTAGTGGAACACCAGCACCTTATCGCCGCGGCCATGCTCGACCACTTGGCCACTTACGAACGCCGCCACCGGCTTGGCAATCTCACCGTCGGTAGCACTAACGGCCAGAACATCGTCAAACTGCACACTGTCGCCGCTGGTCTGCGGCAGCTTCTCAATCTCGATTACGTCTCCGGGTGCGACGCGATACTGCTTTCCCCCGGCGCGGATCACCGCGTACATGGCAATCTCCTAAACTTCGGTCTGTTGCGGGAACGCAACGCCGCGTCCCATACTCGCGGTGGGACGCCTAACTTGTTTATGCACTTGCACTTACCAGCTCCAAGAAGCAATACTTCGCGGGGCCAAGCACCCCGGGGCCGCTGGGATGTCCCTGACGAGACACGGGTAGTACAGGCAAACCATTCAATCATATCGGATTGGCAGAAACAGGTCAACGCCGGCGGGGCTCACTGCGAGAGACTCGTAAAATAGGACCAAAGCGAGGCGCTAGTCAAACACGATGAACTGGAAAACCCGTCGCACTCGAACCGTGCCTTGCGTGGCATCGACGGTGAGTTCCCATGGCCCTGACATGTCGAAGCCCTTGACCGAGGTCTCATAGTCACCGTGGCCCGCAGGTTCGAACTTCGCCTCTGTCGTTCCCATCTCCATCAGTGTCATGTTGAGTACGCCGCTGACCTGCGCGTTCGGGACCGGCATGCCACGGTTGTCCGCGATATGCAGGGTGAAGGCGGTGGTGCGTACCATTCGGGGATGGTCAGGCACGGTTTTCAGGGAAAGCGTCCAGCCGTTCTCCAATTCAGCCGAAGCCGTAGCACGCGTAGACTGAGCCGTTGTCGATGCAGGCGGACGGTCCTTGCTGCAACCGGCGGCACACAGAATCACGAAGAGGAATGCACCGCTTCCAGCACGGCGATAGGCGAGACGAAACCAATTTGTGCCGCGTGTAGCGCTAGTGATCATGCCCGTGTTCGTGCCCGGGACTGACGGGGATAACGCAGCCGTGAGCTACTTCACAGGTAGCGTACTCGAACTGAATGGTGGTGTGATGAATATGGAAGCGTGAAGCCAGTTGGTCGCGAATCAGGCGCAGCAGGCTTTCGCTCTCTGAAGCTCGCATGTCGGCGATGCTGACGTGACAGGATAGCGAGTGGGTGTCGCTGCCAATGCTCCAGACGTGCAGATCGTGAACGCTATTGACCCCTGGGATGGTGCAGATGCAGGCCTCAATGCGATCGAGTTCCATGCCACTAGGAATACCTTCCAGCAGAATATTCAGGCTCTCGCGAATGATTCCGATCGACGACCACAGGATCATGACACCGATGCCAACTGAGAGTGCCGGATCGATCCAGCGCTGCCCAGTGAGCGCAATGGCAACGCCACCCACGATCACCGCGGCCGTCGATAGGGTGTCGCCGATCTCGTGCAGAATGACGCCGCGCAGGTTAATGTCGCGGTGACCGCGCATGAGCAGCAGAGCAATCGCGCCATTCATAACGACCCCGGCCGCCGCCACCCAGATCATCAATCCGGCATGAACTTCGACCGGATTCAGCAGGCGATGGAACGCCTCGTACCAGATGTAGAACGAGATCAGCACCAGCGTCAGTCCGTTGACGAACGCTGCCAGCACACCGGCACGGTTGTAGCCGAAGGTCTTGCGTGCGTCGGGGCTGCGTCCCTGAAGATAGACTGCGCCCCAGGAAAGCAGCAGCGCGAAGAAGTCCGAGAGGTTGTGGCCGGCTTCCGATAACAGGGCGAGACTGTGGGCCCGCAACCCAGCAACTACCAGCAGGATGATGTACGCCAGGGTAACGACCAACGAAACCCGCAGGACCCGGGAAGTCGCAGTATCGTCAGCAGCACTGGCGTGAGCGTGCATACCTCCAGTCTAAAAGGTGCCATATGGTGCCTACAACTAGGTCTCTTCCAGCAGGCCAAACCGCTCCGAGGGTCGACGCCAGGCATCGTCCACTATCGGTCGCGAGAGAGACGACACGCGGGGGGCAGGCCTCGATGCTACAATCCATCCCGTTCCTAAGTTGTTCACTTCTGGGGGACTGCATTGTCAGCCCGAGGCGAAGAGGACCGCGATCCGCGCAACCGCCTCGATGGAGAGCGCTATGAGCACTGCCGCTGCTGCCGGGCCTGTTGAACCGAAGCCGCTTACCGAGCTCGAACGAGTCATCGATACCTTCGTAGCTCCCAGCAAGACATTTACGGACATACGTAGCAACGCGAACTGGCTGGTTCCCTGGCTGCTGATTTCCATCGTCAGCCTGTTGATGGTGTTCGTTGTGGATAAGAAGCTGAGCATGGAGACAGCCTACGAAAACCAACTTCGGCTCAGCCCGAAGCAGATGGACAAGATCGATCAGTTGCCACCTGACCAGAAAGCCGCGCAGATGCGAATCGGCGCTACGATCACCCGATATTTTGCTTACGGGTCGCCGCTCTTAACGATCATCATTGCCGCGGTGTTCGCAGGTGTATTGATGGCGACGTTCAATTTTGGTTTCGGCGCCGAGGTGAAGTTCAAACAGGCAATGGCGATCACGATGTTTGCCTTTCTTCCTGGCATTATCAAGGCACTGATCGCGACCGCCGTGGTGGGAATGGGTGCTGCTGAAGGATTCACTTTTCAGAATCAGGTTGCCAGCAACCTGGGCGGTCTGGTTGACCCCACGTCATCCCACTTTCTCTACGCGGTCCTGACGTCCATTGATGCGTTCACGATCTGGACATTGGTGCTCACGGGCATTGGCTATTCTTGCGTCACTCGTGTCAAGCGAGGTACATGCTTCGGGGTCGTCTTTGGCTGGTGGATAGTAGTGACCCTGGTGGGAGCGGGCATTGGATCCTTGTTCGCGTAGACCCACGGGGACAAGTCCAGTGGTATATCAGGCCGCCCTGGCCGCTAGTTGACCCCGGCAAGAGGGTTTCTTTTCGGGACACCGCTCCGAAAGGCTCATGCTGTCGACATAAGGGTCGAAGAAACTGATATATACTTCGAACGAGTCAGCTGAGTGCCGCCCGAATGCGGCGGATACGGGGCGCTTTCATCTCATAAACTGGCCCCGGTAATGGTTAGACGAGGCCCCAAAGCGTCTGTAGAACGGGACTGGGCCGCCGGCTTGTCTGTTTCCTATCCCCGTCGGCGATCGTACTACCCCGGCTATCGATGCCAGGACCGGCCCGTGGGAGGTGTCGCTTGGACCTGGTTGTTGTTCGCATTTTATTCGTCTTTATTACTGCGCTTTCGAGTTACGAACTAAGGCCCTTTGGACTGAAACCATGGCCGGCCGCCGGTGTCGGTTTGTTGTTCGGTCTTGCAGTGTTGATGTTCGAAATTCGCCTGCGCAAGGTAACCCTGAAACGGCTAATAGGCGCTGTGATCGGCAGTATCCTCGGGATTATTGGCGCCTATCTCTTCAGCCTAGTGGTCCGAAACAGCCTGCAGCCCGGACCGAACCAGAGCTTCCTGCAACTCTTCCTCATGTTATTGATGGCCTATGTTGGGTTGGTCGTGGGCGCCGGCAAGGGTGAGTTGCTTAACCTGGCGGCCTTGGGTGGCATTTTTGGCGGCGAAAAACAGTCCAAGAAAAGCTACAAGATTCTTGATACCAGCGTCATCATCGACGGCCGCATAGCGGATATCGCTGAGACCGGGTTTCTTGACGGTGTCATCGTCCTGCCTCAATTCGTGCTCCGCGAACTGCAACTAGTAGCCGACTCGGCCGATTCCATGAAACGCAACCGCGGGCGGCGAGGGCTCGACATCCTGCAGCGGCTGCAAAAGATAGCGAGTCTCACGGTCCAGATTGTAGAAGACGACTTTCCTGCCGTACGCGAAGTTGACCTCAAGCTGATCGAGCTGGCCAAGGTGTATGAAGGCAAGATTGTGACCAACGACTTCAACCTCAACAAGGTCGCGCAGTTGCAGGGCGTTGAGGTGTTGAACATCAATGAGCTGGCTAACTCGCTCAAGCCCATTGTGCTTCCAGGTGAAGTGATGAAAGTCTTCATCCTGAAGGAAGGCAAAGAGTACAACCAGGGTGTCGCCTACCTCGATGACGGAACCATGGTCGTGGTGGACAATGCTCGTAAGATGATCGGCAAGAACATCGATATCTCAGTTACTTCGGTTCTGCAGACCACCGCAGGCAAGATGATTTTTGGGAAGTTCGACGAACGCGCAGCGGTCATGGCGCCGCGTTCTCTTGAGCCGCGGCCCGAGTTGCGGAAATCCGCACCCGCTCCGGCCGCTGTTCCCGACATCTCGAAGACCGAGTAGAAGTGCACGCTAGGCGCGCCCCTGGGTAAAGCTCCCGGTTACCCGCATCGCGATTTGTATCGACGTACCTCTGGCGTTTATACTGCGATGCCCGTTATGAGAGTCTTTGCCATCATTCCCGCAGCCGGCTTAGGGACCCGCATGTCTGCCGCGAGCCCCGGCACGAAGAGCAAGACCAAGCAGTTCTTTGAGCTTCAGGGGACTCCTATTCTGTTTCATACGCTCAGAAAATTCGCTGATTGCAGCCGGGTCGACGAGATTGTAGTCGCGCTGCGTCCTAACGAAACCGCCGGTTTTCTGAAGCAGGCCGAAGGGGGAAAATTCAAAAAGCGAATTCGTGTTGTGGATGGCGGAGAGCACCGGCAAGACTCGGTCGCAAACGCGTTGGCTGCGCTCAGCGCTGCACCAGACGACATCGTGCTGGTACACGACGCGGTGCGACCGTTCGTGGATGACGAAACCATCGTCGGCGTAATTGAGGCCGTCAAGAAATATGACGCAGCCATTGCAGGAGTCCCCGCCGTCGACACTGTAAAGCAGGTGGACCGTACGGCGGATGGCGCGGTGGTACTGGCTACAGTGCCGCGCGAGCGCATGGTACTGGCTCAGACGCCCCAAGGCTTTCGCTTTGGCATGCTGAAAAAAGCCTTTGATGACGCCAGCGCTGACGGATTCCTCGGAACGGATGAAGCTTCACTCATTGAACGGGCGGGCGGCACAGTACATGTCGTCATGGGATCTCCGCGCAATCTGAAAATCACCTCTCCCGGTGACCTGGAATTGGCGGAGTTCTTTCTGTCGCAGGAGAACCGCCGTAAAACCAGTCTCTCAGGATAGGATGCAGGGTGTCATTTAACACGCAGGTGGTTCGTATCCCGCGGATCGGCTTCGGCTGGGATTCGCACGAATTCAAACCTGGCATTCCCCTGAGGATCGGGGGCGTGGTGTTGCCGTACCACAGCGGATTGGCCGGTCACTCTGATGGAGACGTTTTACTGCACGCCCTCACCGACGCGTTGCTCGGGGCAGTGGCCGCAGGCGACATTGGTAGCTACTTCCCGCCCAACGATCCACAATGGAAAGGCGCCGACTCCGCCCTTTTTGTGCGCGAAGCGATGAAGCAGATCGCCACAAAGGGCTATGCCGTGGGAAATGTCGATTGCACTCTGGTCCTGGCGGCACCAAAAATCGGCCCGCATGCCGGGACGATCCAGGATAATGTCGCCCAGCTCTTGGGCATCAAGCCTGAGCAGGTCGGCATCAAAGCAAAAACCCCAGAAGGCATGGGGACCGACCACGCGGCAATCGCGCACGTAGTGGTACTTCTGACCGAGATCACCTGGCCGTAGGCTCTATCAAGCGTTGCGCTTCCCCAATTCACGCTGGGCCGTCGTGTTCCCAACCTCAGGGCTTGTGATGTCGCGGCTGAGAATGAGTAGAGCGCACGCGTTCGGCAAGACCACCGGGCGACGCACCTGGCAGCGTGACCATAGTCACTTACATCCTGAGGATGACGTGGTTAGATTAAGACAAGATTCCAATCTGATTGCCGCGAGGAGGTGGCAGTATGTACAAGAACCGCTCGCGCACGTTAATTGTGTGGCTGTTCACTGTCTTGGCCCTCTGTTTGGCAACTCCCGATCTTGCTCAAGCTGGCAATATCACGGTGCCGTGGATGACGGGATATTTTAGAAACGATGCTAGCGCGTTCGATGTTTGGGGATTTTCGCCGGATGGCCAGTACTTTTTGATAGATTTCTCCCTTGTGACTGCTGACCCGACTTTAATCTGGGATTGCGATGAATACGGCTTTTGCTACGGACAGGGTTGGGCCTCCATGACCAGTGGAACCACATACGGAAGTCTCTGGGACCGTCCTGGCGGGAAGCTGGAGGCCTCCTTCACGGGTTCGATGCTCGCCGGCGGCGTGTATGAGCAAGTCTGGAAGGCGGACTGGGAATACCTTGTGTGGCTCCAGTACAGTTACGACTTTGCCGGTGTCTGGACGAATAGTTGGCAGACATTTGGCACCGGCTACGGATCGGTGGCGAATGATGCAATTCCGTATGGTTACTTCACACTAACGACCAATACGCCTGAGCCGGCCACGATTACGCTCATCGGTCTCGGACTTGCCGGGATTTCCATCCGACGCAAACGCCGCATTTGAACAGTAGCGCGGCCGAGTATGCGCAGCTTACAGTTATGCCGGAACCGGTCTGTATCCGCTGCGCCTCTTGCGCTGTTCTTTTTGTCGATATGAACAACCGCCACGATCGAATCCCGGTTATCGGCTGACAACCGAAACTTCGAACTTCACCGGGAATCGAACGCGGAGGATAACAGGCACTTCGGTCGCAGGCCTGGAAGCGGAGTTCGCCGGTCACGGCGTAGTTTCCCTTTGTCGCCTTGGATGGCGCTGCTACAACCGCAGTTACACTGAAATCGCCGCTGTAAACACTGAGGCTTTCGGTGGGTGCAAAGGGAAACGACATGTCATGTCCTGCTGGATACTTCAGGGCTGCCAAACGCACCGGTTGGGTTGCGCTAAGTTTCAGAACGGTAGGAATTAACAGCTCTGACTTGGGCTTGTTGGAGTTGATGTGAAATTCGCTTCCTATCCTGAAATCGAGCTCCACGTTGGCTGTACTTCCGGCTTTGACCTGCACTTTGCCGACCGGCGCCATGACCACATTTGGAACTTTCTCTCCCGGCCCCTGAGAGAAGGCGAAGCCCGACCACAGAGACGCAACTAACAGAATGCCGAAAATTCGCTTCATGGTGCCGCCGTCTGCGCTTTAGCGTTTTGGGCTGCGGCGGAGGACGTTCGGATACTGTTCATCCCGACCACTCGCGACGCCAGAGCTTTGCGGACGTTCTCCTCGATCTCGCTCCGGCCCAAAAGTCCGGTTCCCTTGCCGATAATCCTACCGTCACGATCGATATAAAAACTGGTAGGTAGGTATAGAACGTTTCCGTACTCTTCGGAAACCTTGTCGGTCCCCAGCAGCACGGGATAGTTAACGCCCATCTCACTGGCGAACTGAGCGATCTTGGGCGTGTCAGAATCGTCCATGGCCACGCCAAGGATAACCAACCCGTCATTGCCGTAGCGATTCTGCATGTCGACGAACCAAGGCATCTCGACCTTGCATGGCGAGCACCATGTAGCCCAGAAGTTCAGCAGCACAGCTTTGCCACGATAATCGGAGAGTTTGACTCTTTTTCCGTCGAGGGTATTCAATTCGAAGTCAGGAGCCAGCGCGCCCCGGACGTCTCCCACCAGATTGACGGAGCCATGGCGGCGGGCGCGATCAAGGTATTTGCCGGCCGCCAGCATGGCCAGAATGGCAACCAGTAGCGTTGCGAAAACCAGTGCATTTCGTTTCACAGAATTCAGCCTCTACAGCGCGAACCGATTCAGGAACGACAGATATCCCGACAGTAGTTTCAAGTTATTCATAAAAATGAGCACTCCGACCGCAATCAGCAGTACTCCGCTGATGACTTCGACCGTGTGCAAGTGACGGCGAAAGCGGGAATAGAACGCCAGAAAACGGTCTACGCCCAAGGACGTCAGCAAGAAGGGTACGGCGAGGCCCAGCGAATAGATTGCGAGCAGCGCCACTCCTTTGATGACCGTCTCCTGTGCTCCGGCAAAGACCAGTATGGTCGCCAAAATAGGTCCGATGCAGGGGGTCCAGCCAAACGCAAACGCAAAACCGACGGCAAACGATCCCAGAGCACTGGAACCGCCTTTGACATCGTGCAGCCGCTTGTCGGCGTAGAGCGCCTTGATCTTGAGCAATCCGGTGAGATGCAAACCAAAGAGGATCACGATAATGCCGGCAGCTTTGGCCAACAGGTTGTGATACTGATTGGCGAACTGTCCTACGCCGGTGGCCACCGCCCCCAAAGTGATAAAGACAACGCTGAAACCCAGGATAAACGTCAGGGAATGCAGCATCACAGTTCCCAACATGCGGCGGTCCTTCGCCTGCAGGTCCTCGACCGTGGCGCCGGAAATCAGGGATACATAGCCGGGAACTAAGGGCAACACGCACGGCGAAAGGAACGACAAGATGCCTGCGATGAAAGTTGCCAAAGGAAGCGGGAGACTATGCATGAAAGGACATTGTACCAACGCCTGGCGGGTAACTGAAGAGTGAAACGTGCGCCAACTGCGTAGGCAGACTATCAGAATAACCCATATTTACTAGACGCGTCACAGGCGTTCCAGGTCGCACGAAAATCCAGGGTCAACTCGCGACCGGCTGAGACCGCATGCGAATCGGCGATTTCCTGAGGCCCGACCAGGTCTCGGAGATGACGATGGAATCCCCGGGATTGTGGGGATCGTACTTCACCGACGCCGGCAGACCCAGGCGGCAGGAGTAGAGATCGATGAACTGGCGCAAGTGGGTCACGTCCTGGGAAGCCTCATAGGACACGCCGGCCACGTCGTAGGTGTAAATCAAGAGAATCATCTGCCGCTGGGTCGTAGTCTCTTCCAGTTCCTGAACGTCGATAACGGTTCCGTCGATGATTCGCCCGCCGCGGGTTAGCTGGGTTCGGCGTTCGTACTCCATCAAATCACTCGATGTCTTTGGCTTGCGTGAGAGCAAGGCATAACCCACGATGGCTGCGGCTGCACCGAATGCGAGGATGGGATAGTAGCGAAGCGAAATCATGGCTGCTCATGCATAGAATAGCGCGGATTCAAGCGCAGCAATACAAGTAGATTCTGCAGATCCCCGCAGGCGAATACGTGCTATGGGGCGTCGCCGACCGGATTGCTTAGCGATCCAACCCCCGCGACGGTCACTTCCACGTTATCTCCCGCCTGCAATTGGCCGACTCCGGCGGGTGTGCCGGTGGCGATCAGGTCGCCGGGTTCCAGGGTCATGACTTGGGAGATGTAGCGCAGGATTACGTCGAGGGGAAAAAGGAAGTCGGAAGTGGTGCCATCCTGACGAAGTTCGCCGTTCACGTGTGTTTGGACGCGAACCCCCTGCCACGGATCCAAGCCGGATACCACTACCGGACCCACCGGACAGAAGGTATCGAAGCCCTTGGCGCGTGACCACTGACCGTCTTTGTTTTGCAAATCTCGAGCCGTCACGTCATTAACACAGGTATAGCCGAGGATGAAGGGGCGCACGTCGTCGTCCTCCCGCAGACCATGGCAACGCTTCCCAATGACGACGCCCAGCTCGCCCTCGTGGTCTACCCTTTGCGAGAGCACGGTCGGGCGCAGAATAGGTTCACCAGGTGCGAGCACGGCTGACGGAGGCTTCAGGAAGATCAACGGCTCGGTGGGAATCGGGTGGTTCAGCTCTTTAGCGTGCTCCCGATAATTGCGGCCAATACAGACAATTTTGGAGGGTGCCACCGGCGCGAGCAGTCGGACTCCCTCTGCGAGTTGAAGCTCCACGGGCATGCCGCGTTCGAAATCAGAGGCCTGGCTAGGAAGAGTAGTGAGGGTCCGGCAAATCACATCCTGGCCGGCAGTCGTCTCCATAAGGCCGTAACGAACCGCGTCGTCGGACGCAAAGCGACAGAATTTCATAAACGCTCCGTTATTGCTTGTCGGGAACGGCTTCCCTAGCTTCCGCCGAGCGGGGGCTTTCGTTGCCGCGCGCATCCACAGCCGAAACCGAGTAAAGGTACGTTTTCCCGGGTGCGGCCGTTGCATCGCGGTATGAGGGCACTGGCGTCAATTGTTGATTTAGTTTCACGGCTTCGCCGCCCTCGACCCGTCGGAAAACGTAGTACCCAGCCATGTCACTTTCCATGTTGGGGGCCCACGTCAGGTCGACAAAGGGCTTTTGCCCCACGCTCGAGAATACGGCTTGCAGCCCCGTGGGCTGCGCCGGCGGATAAACGTCCCGAGTAAACGTCTGCACCGGCTTGGAGTCATCGCCGTCCACAGTCATGTTGATGCCCTGGGAATGCACCAAGGTCACCGATGTGATGCGATAGTCATACTTGGTTTCCCAGGCAAAAGTTTTGTCGAGGTAGAAACCCTCGGCTTCGGGATCCTGATCTCCCAGCGCGACGTAGGCGTTCGCTCCCGCTGGACTTCTCATGACACGGTAACGGTAAGTCAGGCCCGGGGGCGCTTCGGGGATGCCGGCCCCCGTCCATGAGATGAGCACGCCGTCCGCTTCTACCTTTGCAGCGAGCTCTTCGGGCGGAGCGATTGTCGGGGCATCCGGAATCAGGATCTGGTTGGAGAGCCCTGCGCTGCGTTCGCGAGTATTTAGGATCTCCACTGCATAGCGTACAAAACCGGCCGGGTTTTGTTCGCCGAGTTGTTCGGGAAGCGTATCCACATACTTCATGCGGACGGCCGGGAGGGCTTCTCCCTTCTGCTTCTCCTCAAGCTTGGGATTCTGTACTGTGGCGACCACAGTACATCCGCTCATGAGAGCCGTGCCTTCATTCCGGCATATTCGCGATTGTGGAATCGCCTTCACCAGAGTGCGGTCGGTATTCTTTCTGGGCAATGTCCAATCGAGTTGAACTTTGTTGCCCTTGCGCGAGGCGGTCAGGTCGTCTACCGGCCGCGCCAGTTGCAGCGATGGCAACTGGGGTGCGCCGGGAGTTCCACAGCCCGCGAGGGCCATCGCCACGAGAAGGCAGGCGGTCAGAAATGACAGACGAGGTGCCATGCAAACCACCAGCCTAACAAATCGGCGTTCACAGGACACCGGATCGGGGATCTTCGGCATCAGAGAGTTTTGTTCGCCACGGTTGACTGAGAGTTGCTAGGCGTCGAGCTTCCTGCTGAGCAATTCGTTGACCAGAGCCGGGTTGGCCTGTCCCTTAGAGGCCTTCATGATCTGGCCTACGAAAAATCCGGCAACCGTCTTTTTTCCGGCGCGGTACTGTTCGAGCTGTTTGGGATTGGCGGCGATCACCTCGTCGATGAGCTTCTCAATGGCGGCGGTGTCGGTGATCTGCTGAGGTTTCTCCTTCTCGTAGATCGCTGGAAAGTCCTCATTCCGTTGGAAGGCGAGGTCGTAGAGGTCTTTCAGGATTTTGCCGCTAATGGCTCCTGTCTCAACCAGGTCGGCCGACAGCGCGACCCCTTTCATGGATATCGGCGACTGTTCTATCTCGAGGCCTTTCGCCTTCAAACGTCCTAGGAGTTCCGCCTGCACCAGGTTGGCGACTCGCTTGGGGTTTTTCGCGGCGGAAGCAGCCTGTTCGAACTGATCCGCCATGGACTGCGTCCGAGTGAGGGTGGCGGCATCCGCGTCGGTGATCCCGTACTGCTCAACCAGCCTGCGACGCTTGGCCTCTGGAAGCTCGGGAAGCTGTCGGGCGATCTGTGTGCGCCAAGCTTCGTCAACGACCAGCATCAGCAAGTCTGGCTCGGGGAAATAGCGATAATCGTGGGCTTGTTCCTTGGACCGCATGCTGTAGGTCCGGCCTTCGCCCGCGTTGTACAAGCGTGTCTCCTGGGTGATGATTGCGCCGGAGTTCAACACCTGCTGATGTCGCGCAATCTCGTACTCCAGCGCCTGCCGGATAAAGCGGAATGAGTTTACGTTCTTGATTTCCGTCTTGGTGCCGAACTGCTTCTGTCCGAC
Source organism: uncultured Acidobacteriaceae bacterium (assembly GCA_963834815.1). GTDB lineage: Bacteria > Acidobacteriota > Terriglobia > Terriglobales > Acidobacteriaceae > DASRAA01. The sequence goes on from CAWIDA010000006.1 coordinate 59,616, forward strand.
CGGACGCACGCTGATGTTGGCATCGCAACGCAACGAGCCCTCTTCCATGTTGCAGTCGCTCACAGCCGTGTAGAGGATGATCTCCTTCAGCCGAGTGAGGTATTCCCACGCTTCATCGGGCGAAGAGAGGTCAGGTTCGCTGACAATTTCGATTAGGGGCACTCCGGAACGGTTCAGGTCGATCGAGGTCCACTGGGCGCTATCGGGGAGTCCGTCGTGCAGGCTCTTGCCGGCATCTTCCTCCATGTGCACGCGGGTGATGCCGATGCGCTTGGTGCCACCGGCAGCGGCGATCTCGATGTAGCCATGCTCGGCCAGCGGCTTGTCATACTGCGAGATCTGGTAGCCCTTGGGAAGGTCGGGATAGAAGTAGTTCTTGCGAGCGAAGATGGAGTTTTCATTGATGCGGCACTTCAGCGCCATGGCCGCAAGCACGGCAAATTCGACTGCCTTTCGGTTCAGCACCGGGAGCGCTCCAGGAAGGCCGAGACAGACTGGGCAGACGTTGGTGTTGGGAGGATTGCCAAACTGGGTCGAGCAGCCGCAAAAAATCTTGGTCGCAGTCAGCAGCTGGACATGCACTTCGAGGCCGATTACCGGCTCATATTTCAGCTGCGTTGCCGCAGGGGCTTCCGGCGTGGTGACCATACCCCCGATTATAGCGACGTCGGCGACAGAATTATTTCTCCGCCAAAGCGTCTTTTTCGCCGCCCTCAGGTCCGTAAAAGAAAACCCAGGTCACGAAATCCTGGGAGAAATCGATGAACCGGTGCGTCTCGCCGGCGGCAACGAACAGAAGATCGCCGCGTTCAAAGATTATTTCCTCCCCTCCGCGGAGAAAACGGCCCGTCCCGCTGACGATGACGTAAACCTCGTCGCGAGAGTGCGGGTGCTGCGGATCTGACCGATGCGGCGCGTAAACTTCGACGCTGAGCGTGCCGTGCTTGAACAATTCGGCGAAGCGCTCACCGTTCGGTCCCGGCAAGTGACTCAAACTATCGTCGACCCGTAGATGTCCCTGCACCGTTTCACCTCTGCGTGTCACGCTGTAAGATCAGGTGGTTACCATCTCACCCTTCGGCTTCCATGCGCCGATGACAATCCCCATCAGCACCGAGCCAATCAGTGGATAGGCGGCACAGATGAACATGAAGGTGCTGGATCGCATCTCAAACACCATTTCGGTGATCATGGCGAGCGCCGCGACGATGCCTACCATCAATCCAGTCACAATGCCGCGGAACAAGCTGAACTTGCACGACACCCCCATGACCCAGGAGATGACCAGCGCCATTCCCAGACTGCACAGAAACGAAATGATGTATGGCCAGAAGTTGGGGTGAGACATGTACTCCTGCAACTCCTCTGGAGGTATTCGCGTACCGGCTTGCCATGGTTTGGAGAATGCCGTGAACCACACTGCGCCCAAGCCAAAATGTATGATCGCCGCCAATCCGATCGCGCCCCAATTTATCTTCATGTCTCTCCTCCGTCGGCGCAACGATATCGGTTTTAGCGCTTCCGCGCAATGAGAGATTAGAGTCTACGGTTCATGTGATTAATACCGGGCGTGCCCGGAGAAACTACGTGCCGAGTTTAGGCGGCGCACGAAGGCACCATGAAAGCTCGCGCTTTCGTGGCTGTGTGCTAAACCGGCTCTAGGCACAATTGCACAAGGCCAGCACCAGTTCCGGACTGTGGCCCTGTTCGCGAAGCGTGCGAACGCCGAGAGCATCGTTTCGCTTTGCAAGCCGCACTCCCATATGGTCCCGAATCAGATCACAGTGGAAGTATGATGGCACGGGCAAGTCAAGGGCGCGGATCAAGAGTAATTGGCGTGCCGTAGACTTCAGTAAGTCTTCTCCCCGCACTACCTCCGTTATCTGCATAGCAGCATCATCGACGACCACCGCGAGTTGATACGCGGGCACGTCGTCGCGCCGCCACACAACGAAATCGCCGAAGTCTTCGCCTGCAACATAGGTCTGGTTTCCCTGCCGCTGGTCCGTGAACCTGATCGCCTCCCCGTCAGGAATCCGGAAGCGCCAGTTGACGCCGGCTGGCTGCGCGTACTCTGCGGCTTTGCTTATGTTGTTTCGACAGTGTCCGGGATACATCGGCTCGTCATCACCGTCGTTCGGCGCGGAGGCCGCAAGAGCAAGGTCCTTGCGCGAACAGTTGCACGGATAAATCGCGCCAGCGTCGCGCAGCTTGCGCCATGCTTCGAGATAGAACGCTCGCCGAAGGCTTTGCTGATACGGCGCGAATGGACCACCGACGTCCGGGCCCTCCTGCCAGCGGATACCTAACCAACGCAAGTCTTCGAGCATGGCTTCGGCATAATTCGCCCGCGATCGTTGGGGATCGAGATCCTCATTGCGAAAAATAAGCGTGCCGTTGTTGTGCAGCGCCCGCTGGTACGCCGTCCAGAAAGTACACGCATGCCCTACATGCAGCAACCCAGTCGGCGAGGGCGCAATGCGGCCGCGATACTGTCCAACGTGACTTATCGGATCGGCATCCATGGCGCTGATTGTAGAGCGCGGCGCAGGGTCAGTGGAGTGCCCCGACCAGTTCCGGCTCTGACTCAGCAGGTCTGGGATGCGATCCATTCTGGCGTCTGGCTCCGGGCTTCCTTTCATGCGGGTGCAGATCACGCGCATTGCGAAGCAGGAGAACCAGGGGCAGCATGCCGAGGAAGATCACTCCCATGACCCAAAAGGCCTCGACAAAGGACAACAGGGCCGCCTGCTGTTGAACCATTCCGTAGATCGCTCCCATTGACTTTTTTGTCGCCTCCACCGAGTCGGAACCGTGTGCCATGAACCAGCCGCGCATGCCATGCATCATGTTGCGAACGGTAGAGTCGTACGGCGTGATATGAGCGATCATCTGATTCTGATGCACCTGGCCGCGGCGGGCCAGGAAGGTGGTCATGGTGGCGATTCCGAAGCTGCCCCCAATATTGCGCATCAGATTGTAAATACTGGTCGCGTTGCCCATCTTCTCTCGCGAAATTCCAGACATGCTGGTGGCCATCAACGGTATGAACAGAAACGCCATCGCGCCACCCTGGATGACTTGCGGCCAGAAAATGTTCCAATATCCGGCGTTGAGGTTGAGATGAGAGAGGCTGAACATGGTCCAGCCGCCCACTGCCAACCCGATAGCAATCAGCTTTCGCGGGTCGTATCGGTTGGTTAGTTGTCCCACGATTGGCATCATCACCAGCGATCCGATGCCGCGAGGCGAAAGCGCCAGTCCCGATTCCAATGCCGGATAGCCCAGGAGCGTCTGGAGAAAAATGGGCAGCAGCATCAGGCTGGCATAAAGCACGAACCCCAGCATTGTCATGATGGCGGTGCCGGCGGTAAATGTCAGGTCCTTGAGCACACGCAAGTCGACGATGGGGTGTTTGGTCGTCAACTCTCGAACCACCATGGCGACCAGGCCGAAAATGCATAGCGCAGCCCAAATCCGAATCTGGGTGCTCCCGAACCAGTCCTTGCGTTCGCCGGTGTCGAGGACCACTTGCAACATGCCAAAACCGAGAGCGAGAAATCCAATGCCCCACAGGTCAACCCCGCCGGTTCGGTGCTTGCCGATGTAATGGGGATCGCGCACGAACGCGCTGATCATCAGGACGGAGATAATGCCGACTGGAAGATTCAGGTAAAAAATCCAGCGCCAGGTGTAATTGTCGGTGATCCATCCGCCGAGAGTGGGGCCAAGAATGGGCGCCAGGATGATCCCCAGACCGAAAGCCGCCATGGCCGTGCCATGCTTTTTGGGAGGGAAGGTCTCGAGCAGGACGGCTTGCGCCAGGGGTTGCAACCCGCCGCCGGTCAGGCCTTGCAGTACGCGGAAGAAGATCAGCCATTCGAGGCTGGTCGCCATGCCGCAGAGCAACGAAGTCAGGGTAAACCCGGTGACGCAAGTCAGCAGGATACGGCGGCGTCCAAAGCGGTTAGCCAGCCATCCTGACATGGGCAGGATGATGGCGTTGGACACCAGGTAAGAGGTCACGACCCAGGTGCCCTCTTCCACGGTAGCGCCCATGTTGCCGGCGATGTGCGGCACGGAGACGTTGACCACCGTAGTGTCGAGAATCTCCATGAACGTCGCCAGCATCACGGCGGCGGTCACGATCCATGGATTTATGGTGCGCCCGGATTCGGCGGGATTCATGACTCAATCCAACCTGTGATTATAGGAACCCCCGGGCAAGCGCGAAGTGACGCACGACACATTTCTGGACGCGAGGATTTGGTGTCCGGTCGGACCCCTTCTCCCTCCTGTGATTGCCGTCACACGGGAAGGTGAGGTCGAATGCTACATTTGATCTTTATGTCCGCCCCTGATTCGCTCTTTGTACGAGCCTGCAAACGCCTTCCCGTGGAAACCACCCCTGTCTGGTTCATGCGCCAGGCGGGCCGGTACATGCAGGAATATCGCGACGTTCGCAAACAGTATTCGCTCGTGGAAATCTGCAAGAAGCCGGAAGTAGCCGCCGAAGTGACCATTACTGCCGCGGAATACCTCGGGGTTGATGCCGCCATCATCTTCGCCGACTTGCTGCTGCCCCTGGAAGTGATGGGGATGCCCTTTCATTTCACGCCCGGGGAAGGCCCGGTCATTGAAAAGCCCATCCGCACGGCCGCCGACGTGGGCGTCCTTCGCACCGATCGCGCTGCTGACTTGGGCTACGTAGCGGAGGCCGTGGGCAAGGTGGCGAAGCATTTCGGACCGAACTTGCCGGTGATTGGATTCTGCGGCGCTCCGTTCACTCTCGCCAGCTACATGGTGGAAGGTGGTGGCTCGCGTCATTATGTGGAAGTGAAGAAGCTAATGTACAACTCTCCCGCGGTTTGGGAGGAACTGGTTAATAAGCTGGTGGCCGTGCTCGCGGAATACGCCGCCGAGCAAGTGCGCCATGGCGCCGACGTGATTCAGGTTTTCGATAGCTGGGTCGGCTGTCTGAGCGTCGAAGACTTCCGCCGCTACGCGCTCGAACCCACGACCAGGCTGGTGCGCCGCCTGCAAAGAGATACGGGCGTGCCGATCATCTACTTCGGCACCGACAGCACCACGTTGCTACCATCCATGGTGGAAACCGGGGCTGAGGTGCTCGGGCTCGATTGGCGGGTGCCGCTTGATGAAGGCTGGCGCATCGTGGGACACAACTACGCGGTGCAGGGCAATCTGGATCCAGTGACTCTGTTTGCCTCATGGAATGAGGTGAAACAACGCGCGGGAAACATCCTCCGGCTGGCAGACGGGCGGCCGGGGCACATTTTCAATCTCGGCCACGGAATCTTGCCGCACACTCCTGTGGACAATGTGAAGAACCTCGCCGAGTTCGTACACGAGTTCAGCACGACAGCCAAGGCGGCGGGATCGTAATGAACAGCACTGCAGTCCTGCTAATCGCGCATGGCAGTCCCGAGCGGGTCGAGGACGTTCCCGAGTTTCTGCAAAACATCTCACGCGGCCGCCCCATGCCCGAAGCTGTGGTGCGCGAGGTGCAGCATCGCTATTCCCTGATCGGCAGCTCGCCGCTCACAATGATCACCCGCCAACAGGCGGCGTTAGTGGTGCGTGAGCTGAACATTCCGGTATACGTCGGTATGCGCAACTGGCACCCCTACATCGCGGATACACTGCGTGAGATGCAGTCTGACAATGTGGGACAGGCTGTAGCGGTCTGTTTGGCCCCGCACAATTCGCGTACCAGCGTTGGCCAGTACAAGGAGGCCTTGTTCGGAGAGGCTGTTCCATTCACCATCGATTTCGTCGAGGAGTGGCACGACCATCCCCTGCTAATCGAAGCATTCGCCGATAAGCTGCGAGATGGCTGGACAAAGGCGTGCGCGGAGCATGGCTCGAGGCTGCCAGTATTGTTCACCGCCCATTCCGTGCCCACACGGACCATTACTGAGGGCGATCCCTACGAAACGCAGACGCGCGAAACTGCGGCGCTGGTTGGGAAACAGGTACCGGAGATCGGTGACTGGAGCTTCGCCTTTCAAAGTCAGGGCATGTCGGGCGGGGAATGGCTCGGACCCACGGTCGAAGACACAATCGTGAAACTGCGGAACGCGGGACATACGGCAGTCTTCCTCCAGCCGATTGGATTTGTCTGCGATCACGTGGAAATTCTGTATGACATCGACATCCTGTTCCGGCAGTTCGCCTCCGAGCGCGGCATGAAGCTGTATCGCGCCGAATCGCTCAACGATTCGCCGACATTTGCGCAGGCCATCGCCGATCTCGTAGCGCGGGCGGCTCGCAGCCGCTTGCGAGAAATCGGTTGCGACTGAGAAGATGCAATAGCCATTTATGAAGCGAGTTGCGATTATTGGCGGCGGCATCTCAGGACTCAGCGCCGCCTTTCATCTGGAAAAGGCGCGCTCCGCCGGGGCTGACCTCGCATACACCCTTTTCGAGAGTACCCAGCGGCTGGGCGGCTCGATGTATTCTGACCGCGTCGACGGATGCCTGGTCGAAGCTGGGCCCGATTCGTTTCTCACCGAGAAGCCCTGGGCACTGACTCTGTGCAAAGAACTCGGCATTGACGACCAACTTATCGGATCCAATGATGCCCAACGAAAGACTTACATCGTCGTCAAAGGTCGCTTGGTTGCGATGCCCGATGGCCTGATGTTCATGGTGCCCACTAAGCTGGTTCCCACTGCACTGTCTCCTCTGTTCTCGTGGGAAACCAAACTGCGCATGGCGCGGGAGCTGCTGCATCCTCCGCGGCCGATGGACGGCGATGAAACCGTGGGCGAACTCGTGGAACGCCACTTTGGGGCTGAGGTCGTAGACCGGCTGGCGGACCCGCTGCTCTCGGGTGTCTACGGAGGCGATGCCAACAAACTCAGTGCGCGCGCCGTACTGCCACGGTTCGTGGAGATGGAGGAGAAGTACGGCAGCCTGAGCCGTGCCATGCTGGAAGCCCACAATAAGATGCGGGCCATGGCCGGCAAACAGCCGTCGCGGCCATTGTTTAGCTCACTGAAAGACGGCATGCAGCTGATGGTCGATGCCATTGTGGCTCGCCTCGATCCCGCCAAGATCCGCTTGCGCACCCGGGTTCGAGGCATTTATCGCGAGGGTGAGCGCTGGCGCGTCGCTATCGATTTGGGCGGCAACGAGATGTTTGATGCCGTGATCGTGGCCGCTCCTGCAAATATCGCCGGCGGGTTGCTGGAAGCCGTAGACCGCGAGCTAGCAGAGGACCTGCTCGGAATTACCTACAGCTCGTCAGTCACCGTCACTCTCGGCTACCACATGGACCAGCTCCGGCACCTCCCTCCGGGTTTTGGTTTTCTGGTGCCGCGCAGCGAAGGCACACGCATGCTGGCGTGTACCTTTGTGCATAACAAGTTTCCGCATCGCGCCCCGGCGGACAAGGGCATCCTGCGTTGCTTCCTGGGCGGGGCGCGCGATGAGGCCGTGCTAAACCTTACCGACGACGAGATTGTTGATACCGTCCGGGGTGAGCTGAAACAGATCGTGAAACTGGAATCGCGTCCAATGTTCGATCGCGTCTACCGTTGGCGGGGATCGATGGCGCAGTACGAGCCCGGCCACATAGCCCGCATCGCGCGCATTGAAAAACGGGTGCAGGAAATCGCCGGCTTGGCGATCGCCGGCAATGCCTACCACGGGATTGGCGTTCCGGACTGTATACGCGAGGGCATGAACGCGGCTAACGCGATTACGAAGATGGTCGGTACATCAGAGTCACCGCAACTCCGCTAGGGCTGTTCCGCCTATGGATCCCACAAATCAAAGGCATACGGCCGTGACAATTGCGGCGCTGCCTTGTCGGCGGCTTCTGATTACATCACGATGTCCTTGGCTTCGAGTGCGATGGGATGCTGCATCTCGTCCAAGTCGCCCTTAACCAGGTTCAATCCGTAAACGCAGGATTCGAACTCATGCGAGAGCTTTCCGAACAGCGGGGCCAGCCGCGCGTACTCGAATTGGTCGAACTTGGAAACAATGAAATAGCTTTCCTTGCCCGCCTTGATGAAGTCGACAAAGTTCTCCAAGCGCTGCCTACGCAAGCGGAAGCGGTTAATGCTCTCGGGAAACATGCCTGAAAGAAATAGCGTGTAATCCCCAATGTGCTTGCGCACCTGGCGCTCCCGGTCGAACGAAGGCGCAGGACCATAGATAGGATCTGCTTCGAGCAACATTTCGCCCACGTCGTCGAGAGGCCGCTGGTTTGCATTACGGACTTTCAGCATCTGCTCGATCTCACAGAACTCGGTGAGCACGTTGACGATATAGTCCTGTACTTCCGAATCGCGCAATCCAATGTCACGGTCAAAGTGATAATGAATCAGTTCAGTGAAAAGCGCCTGTAGCGAATGCGATTCAGGAATCATGACCCAGTTTGTCCCCCACGGTGACGCTGACATGTGGAGCTTCATTCCACACTGTTTGGATGGGTGATAACGCTTTCCGGTTGCCAACGCAAGCGTTTCCGGCAGCTCCGTTAACTCTTGTGGTGCATCCCCCACACATTAGCGATACTCGCACGCCGTGCGTTTTATGGGTCATTGATTTTTCTTTTCGGGTTAGGAAGTTCGATTTATAGGAAGTATTACTCATGGTTGGGCAATGTTCGATCAGCATGTTTTGGACGGGGGAACTGCCAACATTTGTGCGACAACTGCCCGCAGGCCGGGAAAGTCCGGCTGTGGGACAATTCTTCATTTGAAAAGGAGGGATATGCAACGTCAGAATATCTCCGGTAACTCGCCCTATGAACCGAAAGTCGGATTCTCACGCGCCGTGAAAAATGGGCCGTTCGTCACGGTTGGGGGAACCGTTGCCACGGGCGACGACGGCCAGATTGTGGGTGGAAACGATATGTACGCCCAGGCGGTGCAGACCTTGAAGAACATTGAGCGCGCGCTGATCGCGGCTGGCGCCAGCCTGCAGGATGTCGTGCGGACGCGGATGTTCGTCACCGATATTGGCCGCTGGGAGGACGTAGCGCGGGCCCATGGCGAGGTGTTCCGTGACATTCGTCCCGCTGCCACCATGCTTCAAGTCGTGGCGATGGTCTCGCCAGAAATGCTGGTCGAGATCGAAGCCGACGCCATCATCACAGCGGAATTGAAGTAACGGGAAGGAATGAAAACCATGAAGCTCAGGCTCCTGTTCCTGCTCCTCATCTTGGCGGCATGTTCCGCAGCGGGCATAGCCCAGACGGCCACCCCGACGCAGTCTGAAGTAACCGCAATTCGCGCCGGAACACTCATCGATCCGCGCACGGACGAACCAAAGCACAATCAACTGATCGTAATTCGCGGGGGAAAGATCGAGTCGGTCGGCGACGAGGCAACGCTGAAAGCGGCTGTCGGTGCTCGCGTGATCGACCTGTCCAGCGCGACCGTGCTGCCGGGATTGATCGACTCGCACACCCACATCTTTTTGCAGGGCGAAGACCCGGCCAAGGGCGGGTACGACATCCAGTTGCTGAAGTTCTATCCCGCTTATCGGGCCGCCCGGGCAACGGTGTCGGCCCGCCGGGCGCTGGAGCAGGGCTTCACCACTATCCGCGATATGGAAACCGAGGGCGCCGGCTACGGTGACGTTGGTATCAAGCAGGCGGTCAACCAAGGCTACATCCCGGGACCGCACATTTTCGCGACGACGCGCGGGATTTCGACAACCGGCGGCTACCCGCTCGAAGGCTATGCCCCCGGTGTGGACGTGCCCAAGGGAGTGCAAATCATCGATGGCCCAGTCGCGGCACGCAAAGCAGCTCGGGAGCAACTCGACTACGGCGCTGACTGGATCAAGGTCTACATGACGCACCGGTCATGGCTCGACAAGGACGGTAATCTGGTTTCACAACCGACGCTGACGGTGGAAGAACTTAAGGCAATCGTCGATGAAGCCCACGGCTGGAAGCGCAAAGTCGCGTGCCACGCCTACAACGGCGAGGGCCTGCATCGCGCGCTCGACGGCGGATGTGACTCGATCGAGCATGGATTGGTCCTCGATGACGCGGCCATCGCGCAAATGAAGCGGCAGGGCACATGGTACTGTCCGACTCTCACGGTGTACTACACCGACTGGTCCCCGGAAAACACTCCCGAAGGCAAGCGAGACCGCGTGCGGGCTGCCGATCACGAGCAGTCGTTCAAGAAAGCAATGCAGGCGGGACTCAAGATCGTATTTGGCACCGACGTTGGTGGTTTCCCCTGGACTGAGCCCATTGCGCAGGAGTTCATCTACATGACGAAGCTGGGCATGTCGCCGGTGGAGGCAATTCGCTCGGCGACGGTGCGGCCTGCGGAGATGCTGGAAATGCAGGGCCAAATCGGTGTGATCGCGCCCGGAGCCGACGCCGACATTATTGCAGTGCAGGGCAATCCCTTACTCGACATTTCGGAGCTGGGGCGGGTGAAGTTCGTGATGAAAGGGGGAGTGGTGTTCGAGCACTTGTCCGACCGGTGAGTTCCAAAGACTGCCGGCTGCGTTGTGTTGCGGGGAGTCCGTGGTTAAGCAGCAAAAAGCAAAAGGCCGGCAAGTCGCCGACCTTCGCCAATACAACAAATCAGTAATTACTTCTTTCCAGGCGCAATAGAGTCTTTCACAACCTTGGCCACGCGAAACTTCACGACGGTCTTGGCGGGAATCTTGATCGCTTCGCCGGTTTGAGGGTTGCGGCCGACGCGAGCTTTACGGTTCGATTTCACCAGACGGCCCAAGCCCGGCACGATGAACACACCATTTTTCTTGGTTTCTTTGATGGCGAGTTCGGCAAAGTAGTCCATTAAACCAGCAATCTGTTTATTGCTCAGTTCATGCTTCTCTGCCAGGTGCCGAACGAGCTGCGTCTTGGTCATACCTGCTGCCATTGGGTATTCCTCCTTGAAGATGTTGAGCGGCAAGAATGCTCAATCGGAGCGATCTTATAACATTCGCCCACGCGAGGAAAAGCGTTTCCGCCAGATTTTATGCGGGTTTTCCACAGCCCCTACCGTCGGGGACCTGTATCCATGCACCTCGGGGAGGGTTCCCAGTTAGATAATAACGTCGCCCCAAGGTGGGAACGGTGGTCGCCGATTGTGTAACTTTTGAGCCCGCGGCCTGCGACTTCAGTTCCACACACCTGTTACCATCGGCCTTCTACCCGCATGCACATCAGCCACGCCTCCATACTCTTCCTCGCCGCGGTGCTCGCGGGGGCCATCAATGCGGTAGCCGGCGGCGGTAGCTTCATATCGTTTCCCACGCTGCTGTTTGTCGGCATCCCGCCAGTTAACGCCAATGCGACCAACACCCTCGCCCTGTGGCCGGGACAAGTGGCGAGCATCGGCGGGTATCGCAACCAGTTCCGGCATCTATCGTGGCCCACTGTGATGCCACTGCTCATCACCGGGGTGGTAGGCGGCGTCCTTGGCGGCTGGACACTTCTCAGAACCTCGCAAACGACTTTCATGCGGCTGGTGCCATGGCTGATCCTGATTGCAACCGTTATTTTCGCCATGAGCGGTCGCATAACCCGCTGGGTGCGCCAGCGCACGAGCAGGGAGGAACATCACGAATTCTCCACCGGACGTGGCGTGGTCCTTCAGCTTTTCATCGCGTTTTACATCGGATACTTCGGTGCGGGTGCGGGCATCCTCATCCTCGCCATGCTGGCCTTACTGGGCATGGACGAGATTCATGCCATGAACGCCCTCAAAGCGCTGTTGACAACTATCTCCAACGCTGTCGCCATGCTGTTATTTATTGTCGCTCACGCCGTGTACTGGCCCGAGGCGATACTGATGATCGCCGGTTCCGTGCTGGGAGGATATTACGGGGCGCATTTTGCGCAGAAGATGAAGCCGGAGTACGTCCGCAGCATGGTCATCGCCATCGGCATCGCCTTATCGATCTACTATTTCGCTCGCCAGATCTGGCATTAGTAGCTATTCGGGAGACTCTCGTCTTTCACTTCATTTTCCGGGACGCAGGCAGCGTTGTGAAACCGTAGTTTCATGATCAGCAGCGGGAAGGCCAGAAAGAATGTAATCGCATTCGGCAGAATGATCGGTAGCGAGCCTATCAGAAAGCCGTAGGCCACCCAGAGCAACAGCCCGACGTTGAGACTGACCAGCATCATGAGCGAGATGTCGCCAACGGACTTAGTCCGAAAGGAATGCAGCGCCTGCGGCAGGTAGGCCAGCGTGCACAAAGTACCCGCACCGAAACCTACAAGAGAAACGAGATTCATACGTCAGCTTAGCACTGTTGAAGGGGCCAATTGATTGCCGTTCCGTTACACGGATCGCCGGTTGAGCCGCCAAATGCCGAAGTTCAGATAACTGGCATACGTCACCCAGAGGAGATAGGGAACCAGCAGCAGCGCCGCGACCGGTGTAAGCCACTGGAAGACAACCATGTTGAAGAGAATGGCCAACCACAGGATCAGGATCTCGGCAAAGGCCACGCCGGTAAGTCGTGCACTGAAGAAGATCCCCGACCACGCTATGTTCAGTCCCAATTGCGCGAAAAAAAGCAGCAGAGCAGGGCGGCCTCCTCGCCATCCATAATCGCGCCACACCAGCCACGCCGCGACTGCCATCAACACGTAGAGAGCAGTCCAGACGAGGCCAAAGACGAATCCCGGAGGAGTACCCGGGGGCTTGCGGAGGCGGGGATACCATTCCCGCACGCCGCGCGCCGTTAGGAATGATGCCAGGCTCCCGGCCCCCAAGCAGATAAACAGAAACAGAACGAGCACCAGCGCCGGCTTGATGTCCAAATGAATATCGTCCCCCTTCTCGCATCGCTACGTGCAGCCGGAACTGTCACATGCGCGGATAGCAGCAACACTTACTTGATGGTGAGTACGATCTTTCCGTAATTGGCGCGCTGCAACAGCAACCGGTGGGCTTCGCCGGCTTGCTCCATGGGTAGCGTATGGCCGATCTCAGGGTGCAGCTTACCCTGCTCGATCCAGGGTTGCATGGCCTTGAGGCAGTCGTTCATCACGCCGTGATCGTTGGCAAGCACGCTGAGCCACAAGCCGTGCGCGCTTAAGCTGCGCGACATCATGGCTCCGACGTCAAACTTCTGCCGCTCACCGGTCGCGGTGCCGTATATGATGACCCTGCCATAATTCCGGCAGCAGCGGAGACTCTTGGCGGTATGTTCGCCGCCCAGCATCTCGAAAACGGCGTCTACACCCTCGCTGTCGGTGAGTTCGCGGATCCGTTGTTCGTAATCGGTCTCGCGATAGTTGATGCCGTGATCTAGGCCCAACTTCTTTACCCGTTCGAGCTTCTTAGCCGACGAAGCCGTACCGTAGGTTTCAATCAGCAGGAGCTTGCCGATTTGCACGGCTGCAGTTCCCACCCCGCCTGCTACGGCATGGATCAGTACGCGGCGCTGGCGCCCCTCGTTCCCATGAACCGGCTCGATAGCGTCGGAGGTCAGTCCAGCCTTCCAGTAAGCCAGATAAGCCGTAAAGAAATTGACAGGGAACGCCGCCGATTGTTCCGACGTCCAGCCCTTAGGTTGCGTCCAGATCATCTTGCGCGATACAGCGATCTTCTCCGCGGCGGCCCCATATTGCGCGTAGCCCATCACGCGGTCCCCCGTGCCCTCCACAACACCGGCAAACTCCCGGCCCGAGATAAACGGTGGAGAGGGTGTGCTGCTGTAGGAACCCCGCGTGGACATCGTATCGGCAAAGTTGATGCCTACGGCTTCAACCCGGACAATAACTTCGCCGGGCTTGTCGACAGGCTCGGGCATGTCGCGGACTTCCAGAACTTCTGGACCGCCCAGACGTGTAACAACGACGGCTTTCATGGCAAACTCCCGCTGCGAGTGTAAAACATTGCGGAGTATGCGACGGTGATGTGGAACACAGGGGCTACGAGGGCTTAGGGGTCTGCATGAAGTCGAGAGCGCGGGAGATGTAGTTCTTCAGCTCACTGCGTTGTACCACGGCGTCCAGCATGCCGTGCTGCAACAGAAACTCGCTGCGCTGGAAGCCCTCGGGCAATTTCTGGCGGATGGTCTGTTCAATCACGCGTGGCCCGGCAAAACCGATCAGGGCCCCTGGTTCAGCGATATTCAGGTCTCCCAGCATGGCGAAGGAAGCGGTGACACCGCCGGTCGTAGGATCGGTGAGGATCGAGATGTAAGGAACCTTGGCGTCGTCCATGCGAGCTAAAGCAGCGGATATTTTCGCCAATTGCATCAGGCTGACGACACCTTCCATCATGCGTGCCCCACCTGAAGCAGACACGATGATCAAGGGCAGCTTTTCAGCTGTAGCCTTTTCAATGGCGCGAGTGATGGTCTCGCCCACCACTGCGCCCATCGATCCACCAATAAACGAATACTCCATGGCGCTGACGATCGCCGCTTTGCCATTCACTTTGCCGCGGGCGTTGATGATGGCATCGTTCAGTCCCGTATCTTTTTTCGCCCGTTTCAGGCGGTCTGCATAAGACTTCAGGTCGGTAAACTTCAACGGGTCGTTGGAGACGAGGTTGCCGTCTTCCGTTTGATACTTGCCATCGTCGAGCAGGTACGCCAGGCGGGTACGGGCGTCGATGCGAAAGTGGCGACCGCACTTGGGACAGACATTAAGATTCTGGTCAAGGTCCTTCTTCCAGATAATCTGGCGGCATTCATCGCACTTGACCCACAGACCTTCGGTCTTGACGCGCTTCTCGCCCGAGGTGTCGAGTTCCGCCTGTTCCCGCTTAAACCATGCCATAGTCGTCCCTCAGTGTAGCCGAGAGGAGCAATCATTGTCGTCAGCTAGTACTCGATGCCGCGCTGCGCTTGGATGCCCTTGGTATAGGCGTGCTTCACTTCCTTCATCTCGGTCACCGTATCGGCGGTTTCAATGATGCTGGGATGCGCATTGCGACCGGTGAGAATAACATGCACCATCTCCGGCTTCTTCTTCAGGACAGTCACAACTTTCTCGGGATCAAGCAGCTTGTAGCTGATGGCGTAATTGATCTCGTCCAGGACCACCAGGTCCCACCTGCCGGAGAGGATGGCCTCTTCGGCTTCAGCCCAGGCTTCCTCAACCAAACGAACATCTTCGGGATCGGTTTCAGCTCCGCCGACCTTGATAAATCCGCGGCCCATCTGTTTCATCACGAAGTTGTCACCGAATGCCTTAACGGCGTCGAGCTCGCCGTAATGCCAGGAGCCTTTGAGAAATTGCAGCATCAGCACCTTCAGCCCGTTGCCCACGGCGCGCAGGGCAGTTCCCATGGCGGCGGTGGTCTTCCCCTTGCCGGGTCCGGTATTTACGATGATCAGTCCTCGGCGCACATCGGCCACGATCACCCCCCCAAAGCAGTCGCGAATGCCTCGCTCCCTCTCCCGGAGGCGCAGGCAGCATGAGCGAAGTCACAATCCTAGCAGTTTGATGATGAATCGGGGCGAAGCAGCTCACCGGCCCTGTCCACTTCCGATGCGAGTTTTCTGCGATACTAAATAGTTGGCCTCTGCGACCAATGGCGCGAAGGTGAACGTAATCATGGAACTGGTAGCGGATCCCAAGTCGGTTAAAGTCAACAAGACCGCAGGCACTGGTATGGAGATCGAGTGGAAAGACGGCCATCACAGCTCGTACAGCTTCGTCTTTTTGCGCGATGCTTGCCCATGCGCGCTGTGCCAGGAAGAGCGGGACAAAGATGGCCGAGAGCCAGGTGATCCGCTCAAACCGGTGGCCGGAACGTTGCCGATGTTTAAGGCCCTGGCACGTCCCACTGAAGTTGAGCCGGTTGGCAAGTACGCGATCCGGTTTACCTGGAACGACGGCCACCAGCATGGCATCTATTCGTGGGAATTCCTTCGTGAGCATTGCCCGTGCCAGGAATGTAAGACCCGTCGGTTGATGGGCGCAGCCCAGACGGGCACCAGGCCGAATTGACTGCTGCACGAAGCCCCATCGACTCTGCCTCCTTCGGTCGCTGCGCTCCGGATGACAACACACAACGTGGAGTGGGGAATCCTCACGGAAGAATTCAGGGACAGGGATTTGTCGTATCTTTCGCAGTTGAATCCGCCGCAGCGTGAGGCCGTTGAAACCGCAACCGGCCCGGTTTTGATACTCGCCGGCGCTGGCAGCGGCAAGACCCGGGTAATTACCTATCGCATCGTGCACCTCATCGAGCATGTTGGCGTTCCGCCCGACTCCATTCTCGCTGTCACATTCACCAATAAAGCTGCGAGCGAGATGGCCGGGCGTGTTGAATCGCTTGCCGGCGGCCGAAGTCTAGCCAAGCCCCTGATCTCAACTTTCCACTCGTTCTGTGTGCGCCTGTTGCGCCGCGACATCGAGACTTTGCAGATTGGCGGCAAGGGCTACCGCAAGGACTTCGTGATCTACGACGAGGCGGACCAGCAGAGTGTCGTCAAGGCTGCTATGCGGCGCCTGGGAGTCGACGACAAACAGTTGACTCCGCGCAGTGTGCTCTCGCGAATTTCCTGGGCCAAGAACCACATGCTCGATCCTCAGGAAGTGTACCTGCAGTCCGCCGATCCAAAGACCGAGCGAGTTGCGCACATCTACGAGGTTTACAAACAGGAGTTGGCAAAGTCGAACGCCCTCGACTTCGACGACCTGCTGCTCTACGCCGTCCGCGTGCTGAAAGCATCCGGCGAAACCCGCGAGCGTTATAATCGGCGTTATCGCCACATATTAGTTGACGAATATCAGGACACCAATCGCCCGCAATACGAATTAATGCGGATGCTTGCTGGCAGCGAGCACAACGTGTGCGCTGTGGGTGACGAAGACCAGAGCATTTACTCCTGGCGGGGCGCCGACCTCCGCAACATTCTTGAATTCGAGCAGGACTTCCCCGACGCGCGCATCATCCGGTTGGAGCAGAACTACCGATCCACACAGAACATTCTGCACGCAGCCTCATCGGTTGTGTCCAACAATGTGCGGCGTAAGGGTAAGACCCTTTGGACTGACCGTGTGGGCGGAGCCAAGATCGGCTACTACGAAGCTCCCGACGGCGAGAACGAGGCTTTATTCGCCGCGGACTACATCGCGAAATATCTCCGGCAGGCGACTGCGGAAAACGCCGAACTCCCTCGCGCCGCCGTGCTCTATCGCCTCAACTCCCAGTCGCGCCTGCTGGAAGAAGCGATGCGCCGCTACCAGTTGAAGTACCACGTTGTGGGTGGATTCAGCTTTTATGAGCGCGCCGAGATCAAAGACCTCATTTCCTACCTCAAGGCGATCCAGAATCCCGACGACTCCATCGCCATGCAGCGAATTATCAACACTCCTGCCCGCGGTATTGGAAAGAACACGACCGAAACCCTCGAGCGTATTGCACTTGAGACCGGGCTTTCTTTGTGGGGTGCGATCGAGCAGGCGATCGGCCGCGGGCTGCTACAGCCCCGGGGGCTGGTGGCTTTGAAGGGTTTCAAGGAGCTGATCGACGACGCGCGAGCTATGTATCTGGGATCGTTTCAGGAGCGGCTGGCGCAAACCGCCTCTCCGGCGAAGGAACTCGAGAGCAGTATCCCGCAACCAGATACCGGAGAAGACTTTCAACATGCCATCGATTTTTCGCCCGATATGTTCAGCCCTGTGGATTCGATTGATTTCAGCTCAGACTCCCTGGCAACCGAGGCCGACAGCGATACACCAGCTGCAGTGACTCAAGGAAGCGACAAGCCGGTAGAAGGATTCCGCACTCCGGGAGAAGCAGCCTCGACAGCCGAACTGCTCAAGTTTCTGATCGACCGCACTGGCTACATCAAGCAGCTCGAGGCAGAAGATTCTCCCGACGCGCTGGCACGTATTGAGAACTTGCGCGAACTGGTGAATGCAGCTATGGATTCGCGTGACCGGGGAGAGACCTTAAACGAATTCCTCGACCATGCGGCGCTGGTCAGCGATGCCGACGACTATGACGAGAACGCCCGCATTACCCTCATGACCTTGCACGCTGCTAAGGGTCTGGAGTTTCCTTTGGTCTTCCTGGTCGGAATGGAGGAGGGTCTGTTTCCCCATTCCCGAACCCTCCTGGCGCCCGACGACATCGAGGAAGAGCGGCGCTTGTGCTATGTCGGCATGACCCGGGCAATGGACACGCTCATCCTGTGCCGCGCCCGCTATCGCCGCCGCTTCGGCACCGACATGCCTGAGGCGGGCATCGCTTCCCGGTTCCTGGAAGAAATTCCGGCGGAATTGCTGCACGACATCGGAACACCGCGCCGCACCGCATCCGTAGTGGCCCACGACGACGATGTATCGACGCATTATTCATACGAAGACGAAGATCAACGTCCCCAATATGGCCAGCCGCCCAGCAAGCCGAAAAGCCCATACCAGGGCGTCGCCTACAACTCCATCGACAACATTGCGGAGTTTTTTGCGTCGCGCGGCAAGAAGTTTTCGCTGCCGAAATCGGGGGCTGCGAAGCCGTCGGGCAGGACGGGTTTCCGCCCCGGACAGCGCGTGCGCCACCCGAAATACGGGGAGGGTCTGGTTTACAAGCGTGAGGGAGATGGGGAAGATGCCAAGATTACGGTACAATTTCCTAGGTTCGGCTTGAAAAAGCTGGTTGAGAAATACGCCCAACTGGAAAAGGCGTAAGCCGCCGGGCGTGAAGGCGAAAAATTGCGGACAATCTCGTCACGTCTGCCGTAGTTGCAAAACTCACGCTTTCCAATCCAAGATCACAAAGGAACGCAGAACTCATGCCAAATACCACAAGTATGACCGACAAATTAGAACGCAAGAAAGTGAAGCGCGCAGCCCGCAAGAAAGCCGCCCCGAAAGCTCCTCGCACCCATGCCAGGGGCTCGGCCAAGCGCAAAGTCAAGAAGATGGCACGCGGCCAATCGAAGCGTTAGCTAGCCTGCCCGTAAGAATCAACAAGGCTGCAGTCCGCTATGCGGACTGCAGCCTTGTTTTGTAATAGACCATCCTTAGTGTGAAGGCGTGCTCTCAGCCGGGTGCGTTGCCTGCTGTGCCGACGTGCTCGTGTTCCGATCATCGAGGTTCACCAGGATCGATCCGGGTGGTTGTTGCAACGCGAATTGCTCGTCGCTGATCCCCTGGTTCAACATGAGCTTCACCATGATCAGGCGGATGTCGTACTCTTCCTGAGGCCGCTTGATGTCGATGTAGCTAGGGTAACTTACTCCCTCGTAGTCTTTGAATACCTGATAGTACGCATCCGTCACAGGGTTCCCGCGTTCGTCATAAATGATCTGCCTATGAGGAACCAGGTTGGTTCGGTCGAACACCACTTTGCGGGCGAGGAGCCATCCGTGATCGGTCTTCCGAATCACGTCGAGAACATAATTGGGTTGTTGGACCAGCTTGTGGGTCTGGGAATCGACGACCATCTCCTGGCTGCTTTCCACGACTGCGACCTCGTTCTCCGGGTCGACACTTTGCAGCAGCAGCGCATCGTAAACGGCCTGAGGCCGCAGGGTGTCCAGGGGACTGGAAGAATCCAGCTTGACTTCGTTATGTCCTACGTAGAACTTGTTGTTTCCGGGAACCGAAAGCTTGAATTCCCTGCCGTCGCTGACTACGTCAAAGGCCTTGTTGCGAACGATCGGATACAGCCCGATCATGCGCAACATCTGTGGCTTGCGAACTAGAATATAGCCCCGGATCTCCTTGAATTCTGTAACCTTCCCGCGTTTCTCGCCGCCGTAGGACGTGTCGATATCGACTGTCGCATTGAGTGTCTTCACCTGCCCGGCGTCTCGATTGAGACGATCGATCAGTTCTTGCTGTATAGCCGTTTGCAGCTTCGCGCTACTGATGCGCACCTCGACAGGGCGGGTGTGAAACAGGCAACCGGTCGCGCTCAGCAACAGTACAAATGCGGCTGGAAACAGAATTCGGAAAGACTTCATAGAGGGGCAGTTTGTCAGTTGATCCAAAGCTTAAGTATATCCCCCACCCGGCGACTCACGCCCGGGGGTCAGTGGGCGGCCCCTATCGCCTTGCGGTAGGCGGCGACGTTCTTGGCATGCTCTCCCAGGCTGCGGGAGAATCGGTGATGACCATTGTTGTCGCTGACAAAATACAACAACTCACTGTGTGCCGGATGCATGGCGGCTTGCAACGAGGCTAGTCCCGGATTGGCTATCGGTCCGGGGGGCAATCCCGGGTATTTGTACGTGTTATACGGCGAATCGAACTGCAAGTCGGATTGGTAAATCGTTCCCCGATACCTTCCGGCAAGTAAGGCGGCATAAATCACGCTCGGGTCAGCCCCCAACACCATATTCCTGTCCAGGCGGTTGTAATACACACTCGCAACCAGCGGGCGTTCTTCGGGTACCGCCGTTTCTTTTTCGATGATCGACGCCATGGTAACGATGCGATGGATATCGGGTCTTCCCAGCAAGCCGATCTTCTGTGCCGCCTGCCGAAAGCGGTGCACCATGGCTGCCGCGATCTCTGGTACCGTGTCGACGCGGGTGAACTGATAGGTATCGGGAAAGAGATATCCTTCCAGTGACTGCGCCTGCGGATCAATCCCATGCAGCAGGGACTGATCGCTCTTGGCCGTGGCGACAAAGTCCGCGGCCGTACCCAACCCAGCATGTTCGACTGCGGCAGCGATTTCATACAGGTTGAAGCCCTCGGGCACGATGACGGTGCGGGCAAAGACATCGCCGCGTAACACACGTTCTCGCACCTCCAGAGCATTCGCCGGAACATCGAACTTGTACTCGCCTGCCTTGAGGCTTCCCTGACCCATCGCGTAGTGAAGCAGCAGAAATGCCGGCGCGCTCCGTACGATTCCCTCTTGTTGCAACGTTTGGGCGATATGGCGGGAGCTCCATCCCGGACGAAGCAGAACAAACTTCGTCTCGCCCGGGTTGACAGGCAGCAACGCCGCCCAAGCGAACCACAGGGCGAAGGCGAGCACTGCCAGAACAAAGAGTTTGAGGAAGACACGCACGTATAAGTAGCCGCGACGGAATCTACGCAGTTAGACGATCTTCATCGGACTGCGGTCGCTTAACCCTTCTGTGATTTGCGAAACTCCATAAACGCCTGCAAGATGAGAACCGCTGCGAGTTGATCAACCACTTCATTCCGGCGGCGGCCTGACATATCTGTCTCTCGCAACACCCGGTTCGCCTCTACCGAGGTAAGCCTCTCGTCGAACAAATGGACCTGCAGCTTGAATCGGGCCCGCAATTCGGCTGCGAACGACTCGACCTTCTCCGACTGGATTCCCGTGTTTCCGCTCATGCGCAGCGGCAGCCCAAGCACGATTTCTCCCACTCCATACCGCTTGATGGTGCGCCGCAAGTGATCGAAATCATTGCGTTTATTGGTGCGGTGCAGGGTCGGCAACCCCTGCGCCGTCATGCCCAGTTCGTCCGTGACGGCTAACCCGATGCGGCGCGAACCAAAGTCGATGGCCATGATCCGCCCACCCTGCGGTTCGACTCCGCCCGACGCAGAAGTGTTTTCCATATTGAGTCCAGCACAGGTATCCTAATTCGGATTCTGCAGATCGTGCGAGTACGATAGGCGAGATGGCCGACCCACTGATTGACGACATCAATGTGCCAGACGGGTCTGAGGAGTTCCCCAATCCCAGCTCGGCCATTCCGCTGCCACCCGCTCGACCACAGCCGGCTGGGCCTGCCGATCCGGCCATTGAGGACCACCGAGTTCAACGTATTCAAGCCGCGGCGCTGGTCATCCTGGCGACGGGCGTTGTCCTCAGTTTGATCTACGTTGCCAAATTGATCCTGGTCGTCATCCTCGTCTCGGTCCTGATGGCGTTTGTTTTGGCCCCAGTCGTCGATGCCCTGTCGAACATGCGGGTTCCGCGCGCGGTGGGAGCGTCTCTCGCCGTTTTCCTGCTAGTCGCTGCAGTAGCTACCGTCTCGTACTTTTCCTACGCTCGCGCCGTTGACTTCATGTCGCAGATGCCGGAGTACAAAATTCGGCTGAAACATATCCTGGATGATGTCCGGCGGCAGGCCGAGCAATTTGAGAGGTCAACGGAACTACCCTCCGAGCCGGAAGAAAAGAACACAGTAACCCTAAGGCAGAGCAGCAGCTTGCGCGACTACCTAAGTCACAACATGAGTTCGGTCACGGAAGTAGTGTTGGCGATCACATTCGTCCCCTTCCTCATCTACTTCATGTTGAGTTGGCAGGACCACGTGCGAGCCGCCTCGGTGATGCTGTTCCGCATGGAGAACCGCAATACCGCTTACGTCACGCTCGGCCTCATCGCCGCGATGATCCGCTCGTTCATTGTCGGCAACTTCATGATTGGCCTGTTTCTGAGCGCTGCCAGCATGGCGGCGTTTGGATTGCTGGGCCTTCCGTACTTTTATTTCCTTGGCGTAATGAGCGGATTCCTGAGCCTGGTTCCGTATCTCGGAGTAATTCTCGCGGTCCTGCCTCCCGTGATCTTCGGCCTCGGCTATCTGACGACCGCCTCATTCCTTGTCACGTGCGGCATCGTGGTTGGGCTGCACTTGTTCGCCATGAATGTGCTTTATCCGATGGTGTTGGGGAAGCGCCTGCAATTGAATCCCCTGGCGGTGACCATAGCACTCTTGTTCTGGGGATGGATGTGGGGTGCCATGGGACTGATTCTTGCGGTTCCGCTGACAGGCGCTCTCAAGATCATCTGCGACAACATCTCGCAACTGCGCCCCTACGGTGCTTGGATGGGCGAATAGCCATCCACCAACTCTGTGGTGGAACTCGTCCGGGCAAAAGTAATCCATCGCAACGTTGCCGGTATCCGGATGCAGTTGAATGAAATTTCAAGAGGAGACATCGTGAGCGACTCGAACTACGACCCTTTCAGCCGCCGAGAATTTATCCAGGGAGCGCTTGCAGCAACCGCGCTCGCTGCGCTGCCGATCCACGGCTATTCCGCCGCAAGCTCCGACATGCAATCGGTCCTGAACGAAGTCCCCAAAATGCACGATGACAACGTCAAGCGACTGCAGGACTGGATCGCGCTGCCGTCAATCGCGGCGGAGAACCGCAACTACCCTCAGGGCGCGGATTATATGGCGCAATTGGCCCGCGATGCCGGGTTTGCCAACGTCGAACTCGTACCCACCTCGGGTAAGCCGGGAGTCTTCGGGGTGCTGGACGTCGGGTCGCCCACGACGGTGGGAATTTATTTCATGTATGACGTGAAACAGTTTGATCCAGCCGAGTGGTCTTCACCTCCACTCGAAGGCAAGCTCGTGGACAAGCCGGGACTCGGCAAGGTCTGCATGGGCCGCGGCGCTGTGAACCAGAAAGGCCCGGAGACGGCCTTCCTTGGCGCTCTCCGCGCCTTTAAGGCCGCCAATGTCAAGCTTCCCGTAAACCTCGTGCTGGTTTGCGAAGGAGAAGAAGAAATCGGCTCTCCCCACTTTCCCGAGATTGTGCGCAATCCGAAAGTTACCGCAGCGCTTCACAAATGCATTGGTCTCTTCATGCCCGAAGCCGGCCAGGGAATAGACGGCACCGTTGAGATAACACTCGGGGCTAAGGGCGTAGTCGAACTGGAAATGGTTTCAACCGGCGAAAAGTGGGGGCGCGGACCCAAGCACGACGTGCATTCCAGCCTGGAGGCCGCCGTTGACAGTCCCACCTGGCACCTGGTGCAAGCGCTCAACACGCTGATCGAACCCGACGGACATACTCCTGCCGTTGCCGGCTTTTTCGACCAGGCCAAGCCCCTGACACCGGCGCAGGTTGAAATGATCAAAGCAGTGGCTGCACGGCGCAACGAAGCCGAAATGAAGAAACAGCTCGGTGTGGAGCATTGGGTAAAGGACAAGAACTGGGTTGATGCGATGATCGCTCTCGAATCCCAGCCAACCATCAACATCGAAGGCCTGGTGGCAGGGTACACCGGCCCCGGTGGCAAGACCGTGCTACCGCATCGCGCCGTTGCAAAGATTGATATGCGGCTGGTACCCGACATGACAGCCTCCAACACCCTGGCCCTGTTGAAGGAGCATCTGGCCAAGAAGGGCTTTGGCGACATCGAGGTCAATATGAGTGGCGGCTACGATCCCAACCAGACCTCACCCGACACCAAGCTCATCCAGGCGCAGATGACAACCTACAAGAAGCTCAGCCAGGATCCGATGTTGTGGCCGCGCTCAGCAGGTTCGTGGCCGGGCTACATCTTCACCAATCCGCCGCTGAGCCTTCCGGCAGGACACTTTGGACTCGGGCATGGCACCGGAGCTCATGCTCCAAACGAGTACTACCTGATCGACTCCAGCAATCCAAAGGTCGGAGGACTGGATGCCGCGGTAGGCTCGTTTGTCGAGTATCTGTACGCCCTGGCATAGGTTTCGTATCAGGGCATCACTTCAGTCATGCCGCAAGTCGTTCAAATACGATTCGGGCTTTAAGCCCCTGCGAACCTCCCGCTGGAGCGTTCTTTTGTCCGCGCTGTCCGTCGCGCGTGCCGATAATTTTCGTATTAGAGCAGCCGGCATCTCTACCCTGCGAAGGATAGATGACTGCAAGCGTGCATTAAGGCATACTTGGGACCATGCTGGCGGATGACTCGAAGGCGACCGCTATCCAGCGTGAGATTTTCCGCTCCATGACAACGGAACAGCGGTTCCATATGGCCTTGGAAATGAGTGAATCCCTGCGGAACGTCGCGCTCGCCGGACTGCGCAGCCGCCGGCCCGATCTCGACGAGAGAGGCTTGTCTCGCGAACTGGTCCGCATCATGTACGGGTTGACACCTGAGCCGTGACACTCCAAGGCCTGCTGCGGCGCTTGGTTCCCATCCTCGAACGCGTCCAAGTACCTTACATGCTCACGGGTTCCGTAGCCAGCTCAGCCCATGGCATGCCTCGATCCACTCGGGACCTCGACATCGTCATCGCGCCGACCCCCTCTTCCGCCCGTCCGCTTCGCTCCGCTCCCCAATTCCCGTAGAATCGACGGTTGGTAATCATTCCGCTCATCGCGGGCGACAGGAGTTCTGAATGGCACGCATGGTCAATTGTGTAAAGATGGGTCGTGAAATGGAGGGCCTCGACGAGCCTCCCTTCGACGGCGAACTCGGGCAGCGTATCTACAACAGCGTCTCCAAGCTCGCATGGGAGCAGTGGCAGGAGCACATGAAGATGCTCCTCAACGAGTACCGCCTCCAGCCCTGGAAGAAGGAACACCAGGAGTTCATCGTGCAGCAGATGGAAGCCTACTTTTTCGGCGAAGGCGCCGAAAAACCCAAAGACTACGTTCCGCCAGCCCATTAGTCAGCCGGTCTCGCGTGGAACGTTGCAGTTTCGCCGGTTTTACCGGCAACTGGCCACCGGCAACTGGCGACTGATCACGACTGCGGCGCGTACACCGCCCATCCTCTTGGGCCGGCCCAGAAATCGCCATAGCCATCGGGCTGAGTCCACTTCGTCCCTGGACGGCTTGTATCATGCCCACCCCAGGCGACCGGCTCGAAACGCACATCGTGCCATTGGGTCTGTACCGTCGCTCCATTCCAGGAGTCTCCCCGATTGTTGAGCACGTACACCAGCCCTGGGTGGGTGGAGTCGCCCACTCGTTGCATGATGTAAACGTCGTCTCCCGCGAATAAGACCTGGGTCGCTCCGCCGGCGAAGTGCTCGTGGGCCGCCACCAGGGCAGCAATTCCGTTGGCACTTCCCACATTGGCGAGTCCGGAGTTGTACCAGTCCATCCAGAACACGCTGGGATAACCCTCGTGCGTGAGGATGAAACTGTAAGCCATTAGCTTGTCGTGGAGGACGGCGTTGCCGTCATCGCGAATGGTGTCGTGGTTGTCCACGAACGTTACCGCCTGAAGCGGAAAAGCCTGCACGACACTGCCGGGTTGGGCAAGCGTGCTGAGGCTGAATCCGTAAGTGTCGCACAAGCCCTTCAGTTGGTAGTGCAGCGGGAAATCAAACGCCGAAACCGGATTGTCCATGAAAGTGTTGATTGACGTCAGCCAATCATCCACCGTCCGCGCATTGTCCCAGCATTCCCCCACGCAGAACGGATAGAAGCCGGAATCTGATTTGTTGAGATAGCGCAGCTCGGCGATGGACTTTACCATCCATGGCCCATAACCTTTGACGAAGTCGAAACGGAAGCCGTCAAAACCGAGGGTTTCAATCATCCATTGCGCCAGGTTGATGACTTCTCCGTAAACTCTTGGGTTGCGATGGCAGAGATCCGGCATGTCGCCGAAGGTCTCGCCGTCAAACGTCTCGTAGGGAGACGGATGGAAACAGGTCCAGTCTCGCGGAAACTTGCCGCTTCCGGGATTGAACTTGGTCCAGCGCGTATTGTGATCGATCGGATTGGTTTCCTGCGTGTCGCCTCCGTTGTTATGGTTCAACACGAAGTCGGCATAGACCTGAATGTTGGCTGCGTGCGCGACATTGATCAGCGCCACCAGCTCAGCCTGATTGCCAAACCAGGTCTTGACCCGCTCTTTCTGGTCGATGTCGCCCAGGTCGTAGTAGTCGTAGGGGTCATATCCCATCGAGGGCCCGCCAATGTTGGCAGCCTTGCAGGCGGGTGGCAGCCACAGGGCGGTGAACCCGGCTTGCTGCAGTTCCGGAAGTTTGCTGGCGACGAAATTCCACCAGGTTCCCTCCTGCTGTTCAATCGCCGGACAATTCCAATAAAAGGCCTGGAACAGGACGCCCATAACAACCTCCCCGCAATGAGAGATGAGAAATGAGCTTAGCGCAGTTTGCGTCGGAAATGACGCACCACAGATGAAATTTTGGTGAGGGAATAATGGGGGCCACATATCCCCACCTTTGGGATATGGGTTTAGCTATCTCGCTTCGTGGGTGGCCTACATATCGCTGCCGTTGGGATATGTGGGTTTAGCTATTTCGCTACGTCTTCTTCGCTGCCCAGCGGCAGAAAGTACTGCGTGCCGCGAATCGGTTCACTTACCCGCCGCAACAGTGCCTGCAAGTCTTCGCTTCGCTCCACGAAGTCGATTTCTGAGGTGTTGACGATCAACAAGTCCGAAGAAGTGTAGTGAAAAAAGAAATGCTCATATGCCTTGACTACTTCTTCCAGATAATCGTCGTTGATGGCCTTCTCCCCCGCAGCATTCTTCTTCTTGAGCCGTTTCTTCAGCACATCGGGCGAGGCTTGCAGATAGATCACCAGATCGGGGGTCGGAATGTCGATCCGGAACAAATCGTAATAGCGGTTGTAAACCTCAAGCTCATGATCGCCGAGGTTGAGACAGGCGAACAGCTTGTCTTTCTCGAAGATGTAGTCGGCGATGTACGTTTTGTTCGGGTTGCGCTTCACATCCAGCGATGCCAGCTGTTGGTAACGCGCGATAAGAAAGGCAAATTGCGTTTGGAACGCGGCCCCTCGCTCGCCGTTGTAGAACCCCTTCAGGAATGGATTGCTCTCCGGTTCGCTGATGCGCTGGGCGTGCAGGGTCTCGGCAATCACCCGGCATAGCGTGCTCTTGCCGACTCGAATGGGACCTTCAACAGCGATATAGCGGGGTGGTTCGAACAGGTTTGCCATGGGACGATACGTTCCGCAGAATATCGCCCCGCCGTACTTGTGGCAATGACTCTGTCAGTTCGTCTTGTGGAAAGCACCGCAAGCTGTTGCTCTGCTTCCGTTTTTTTCAGTGGGACCCCGTCTGGTCGCTGAACGGCATTACAGGTTGCTGAAAAACTCCATTTCCGGATGTTTTGAAGGGGCACGGCTGCCGGCTAGAGAGATCCTGAGCGAGATGCGAAGCGACGAGTCGAACGACCTCCTTTGCCTTTTTTGGCAAAAGGTGGGAGGCAAGGTGCTGCAAACTGGAAGCTCGATTGAGAGACGATTCGCAAGCCCCGTGCAGCGGCGGAGCCGCGACTTGGTTTTAGGCGTGGGCGCCAGCCCGCGCAAGATTGGTCGGAGGAAACCCAGCCGCGGAGTGGCGTTCTCCTCTCCAGTCCTGCAGAATCAACCCATCACCCCAAGCCCATTCGCGGGCGTCTCTGTATCCAATACCTAAGCCTATCCGCGTTCATCCGTGCTAATCCGCGGTTGCCGTTGTTCTTTTACCTACTGCCCGCTGAATTTACAATCGATCTCAATGCTCCCCGAACTCGCAACCGGAGCCGCCCTCGCCGGTATCGCCACCTGGCTCGGCTTCGAGTCCATGTGGCCCACCCTGCACCTCTACGGCCGCGCCTTCACCGGACTGCCCCCCGGCTCCCGCCAGCTCGCTCTCACCTACGACGACGGCCCCAACGACGCCGCCACCCTTCGCCTGCTCGACGTTCTCGACCGGCACAATGTCAAGGCCAGTTTCTTCGTACTGGGACGGTTTGTACAGGCGAAGCCGGAGATCGTCCGGGCGCTCGCCACGCGCGGGCACGCGATCGGCAATCACAGCTGGGACCATCCTCGCCTCATCTTTGCCTCCGGCGCCGACCTACGCCGCCAGGTTCAGCAAACCCAGTCCGCCATCTTCGACGCCTCCGGAGTTACGCCGAGTCTCTTTCGCCCTCCCTACGGAGGCCGCCGCCCCGGCACCTTCCACGCCATCCGCGCGCTTGGCTTGGAGCCCGTTATGTGGAACGTGACCTGCTACGACTGGAAGCCCACTTCAGCCGCTAAGGTCGTTACCCACGCCCAGCGCCAGATTCGCGGTGGCGACGTGGTCTTGATGCACGATGGCGATCAGCGGGCAATGGGCGCGGACCGCACTCACACCGTCGAAGCCTCCGATCGCCTTGTCACCCACTACAAGGCCGAGGGATATGAGTTCGTTACGATCCCTGAGATGATGAAGAAGCAACGTGGACGTTCGTGGCGATGAGGTCGGCAGTGGCACGCTTCAGTTGCGCATCAAAGCCGACCTATCGTCTATTCCGCCCGACGCTTCCAGCGGCGACGCTATGCCTCCGATTCGGCAGATGAGGATCGAGGAAGCCGTGCTCGTACCGCTAAACCACCCAGTGATCATATTTGCCGGCGAGGATCCCGCCAGCCGCCATCAGTTCCAGCTCGAGGTCACTGCCGTCCCGCAGCACTAACAAGGAAGCTCCAACGACGAGACGACTTACCACAGCAAGGCTTTGTATCAGGCTACGACTTCACAGGCTGCTGAAAAGTTGCTGCTGGGGTAGAGCTGGCCTTTAGAGCCTGCCCTGAGCGCAGCCGAAGGACCAGCGTCCAAGATCCTTACTTCTGTCATCCCGAGCGGACTTTCGTCCGCGCGACCTGTTCGAGGCGTCTTACCCACTCTTCAGCGCCTCACGCGCCGCCGCGATCGTTTGCTCGATGTGCTGCGGCGTGTGGGCCACGCTCAAGAATGCCGCCTCGAACTGCGACGGTGGCAGCCAGATTCCCGCGTTCAACATGGCATTATGGAAGCGCCCGAACCTCGTGGTGTCACTCGTCGCCGCCGAGTCCCAATCGATCACCGTCTTGTCGGTGAAAAAGAAAGTGAACATGGATCCAACGCGGTTGGCCGTCATCGCCACACCCGCAGACTTCGCAGCATCGAGGACTCCTGCGACCAGCTTCGCGCCATACTCGTCGAGCTGGCGGTAATACTGTCTGCGATTGTCCTTGAGCTGACCAAGCGTTGTGATCCCGGCTGCCATCGCCAGCGGGTTGCCGCTCAGCGTTCCTGCCTGATAGACCGGACCAAGTGGCGCGATCAGGTCCATGATCTTTGCCGGCCCACCGTAGGCCCCAACTGGCAGGCCTCCACCAATGATCTTTCCCATCGTCACCAGATCGGCTTCGATGCCATAAAGCTCGGATGCCCCGCCGAAGGCTAGCCGGAATCCCGTCATCACCTCGTCGAGGATGAGCACCGTACCTTCGCGCTGGGTTATGGCGCGCAGGCCTTCCAGGTAGCCAGGCTGAGGCGGTACACAGCCCATATTTCCGACTACGGGCTCGACAATTACGCAGGCAATTTGGCCCTTGTATTTGGCAAACGCATCTTCCGCCTTCATCAGGTCGTTATAGGGCAGTGCCAGCGTAAACTGCACGAGCTCTTCGGGCACACCCGCCGATCCCGGGATGCCGAGCGTCGCCACGCCCGAACCGGCTTTGACTAGCAGGGCATCGCTGTGGCCGTGGTAGCAGCCCTCGAACTTTACGATGTACTTGCGCTTGGTATAGGCCCGCGCCAGCCGGATCGCCGACATGGTCGCCTCGGTTCCCGAACTCACGAAGCGGACCTTCTCGACCACGGGGAAAGCCTCGGTAACCAGTGCAGCCAGGTCGGCTTCCGTCGGAGTGGACGCACCAAAGCTTGTGCCTTTGCGCGCGGCATGAACGATGGCATCAATCACATCGGGCACGGCGTGGCCAAGAATGAGGGGTCCCCAGGAGCCGACATAGTCGATGTACTGATTTCCGTCCGCATCCCAGACATACGGACCTTCGCCGCGCACCAGGAACGGCGGGTCGCCGCCCACCGAGCGAAACGCCCGGACCGGCGAATTCACGCCTCCCGGGATGAACTGTTCTGCGCGCTTTTGGAGGGCGCGGGACTGGTCGAGACTTCGGGGCATGGCGACGGCTTCCTTTTCTGCACAGACTTACCGGACAGCTGGGATCCCTGCATGAATATTGGAATATATCAGGCCAAACCTAGCCGTCCGTGTGAGTTGAGTCACAGGCATTTCTTCAGATTTAACGGGCTGCTGAAAAACTCACTTACGTAGGCTTTGTATCAGGGCACGACTTCAAAGGTTGCTGAAAAACTCGCTTTTGCGCGGCCTTATATCAGGGCACGACTTCATAGCCTGCCCTGAGCGTAGCCGAAGGGTGCCGCCAAGTCGTCCATTTTTTGATCTCCGGCGCGGACTTGAAGTCCGCGCCGGGCACGCGCGATGGACTTTTTCGGCAGCCTCTTAAGCCGGGCAGAAACCAGATGGGGAGTTTCGCGCCCCCGAGGACGACAACCGAAGATGACTTTCCCCGCTCCTGGCCGTCCAAGTTGCTGACAGGCAAGCGAAACCGAAGCGCGCACCAACCGTTGGATATTTCCCGCATCCCGGCAAGGATCGACACATCGAAAAGGTATAATCGAGGCACGCAGTTCCGGTAGGTTTTGTAACTGTTTGACTCCTCAGCGGATCAGCGTATTTCACACATGTCGAAAACTACCAAGCTCATCGTTCTAGGTCTTTCGTTCCTGTTGGCCACGCTGGTGGTGGCTGGCGGTTTGGGCGTTAAGGCCAGCACCAACAATGACGACTCCTATCGCCAACTTGGCGTGTACAGCGAAGTCCTGTCGCGCATCCGCACCGAGTACGTCGAGGATCCTAACGTTCCTTCCGTCACCAATGGCGCGCTGCACGGGCTACTGGAGTCGCTGGACGCCAACTCGAGCTATCTCGATCCCGCTGAGTACAAGGACTACAAGCAGCGCAAGAACGACGGCAAAGCAACCATCGGGGCGACGCTCTCGAAGCGTTTCGGATACGCGGCAGTGGTGTCTGTAATTCCTGGCGGGCCCGCCGACAAAGCCGGTATGGATAGCGGCGACATCATCGAGGCGATCGAGGGCAAGAGCACCCGCGACATGTCGCTGGCTGAAATCGATGGCATCCTTGCCGGGCAGCCTGGTTCGGTAATCAACGTATCGGTAGTCCGTCCCCGCAAAGCGGCGCCCGTCAAGACCGCGATTACTCGCGAGATCGTGACCGATCCTGCGGTGTCCGACAAGATGCTGGAAGACGGAATTGGCTACCTCAAGATCGACGATTTCCCCAAGGGTCGCTCACAGGAAGTTGCCGCCACGCTCAAGGCTCTGGAAAAAGACGGCGCCAAAAAGCTGGTGATTGATCTGCGCAACTCTGGCGCGGGAGAAGAAGACGAAGGCATCGCAACCGCGAACCTCTTCCTGAATCACGGAACTATCTCATACCTGCAGGGGCAGAAATATCCCAAGCAGACCTTTACGGCCGATCCCCAAAAGGCGGTTGTCCCGAACATTCCGTTGGTGGTACTGGTGAATCGTGGGACCGCTGGACCCGCGGAAATCGTGGCTGCGGCTATCATGGAGAACGCTCGAGGCGACGTCGTAGGAGACAAAACGTTTGGCTCAGGCTCCATTCAGAAGGTCATCGAAATGCCAGACGGCTCGGCTCTGATGCTGTCGGTAGCCAAGTATTATTCGCCTTCCGGTAAAGCCCTTCAGGATACGGCGATCACGCCTAACATCCTGGTGGCGGACAGCACCGACGACTTCCTGGTTCCCGACGAGGACGAGAACGCGCAGCCCGACGAGAAGCAGCAGGAAAAGGATAAGAAAGCGCTGCCCGACGATCAGCTGAAGCGCGCTATCGACGTCCTAAAGAATCCCGCACAGAAGGCCGCGTAAGGATCCTGAAATCTCTCAACCGTACGAAGCCGCAGAGCAAACTCTGCGGCTTTAGTTTTCTTGGGGATTCCCGTTTTGGAAAGCGGCGCCGAATTGGGGCGATAGCCTCCGGCTCGTCCGCGACTCGCCGTTCCCCGCCTCCTTACTAAAGATTGAGACATCATCCGGCGACGCGCATCAAACGGTTCGGGTCGTTCCAAATGTCAAACAAGAAAACGGCGATCATCACCGGAGCGTCGGGGGGTATTGGTGCGGGTCTGGTCGAGGCCTTCCTCAACGAAGGTTATAACGTCGTCGCCACCTCTCTCGATGCCAGTCGAAAGTTGACCGCCTCACCCAGCCTGGTTCTCGTCGATGGCGATATCGGTAAGCAGGAGACCGCCGCCAAAGTTGTCGAGGCTGCTATCCAGCATTTCGGAGCCATCGATGTTCTGGTGAACAACGCCGGAATCTTCATCACCAAACCTTTCACCGACTTCACTGCCGACGACTTCACCGCCCTGGTCTCGATCAACCTGTTGGGATTCCTCTACATCACGCAGCTCGCGGTCAAACAGATGCTGAAACAGAAGTCAGGTGCCGTTGTGTGCATGTCTGCGGCGCTGGCCGATCGCCCCATCGCCGGCACAAATGGCTCGGTTTCCATGATTACCAAGGGCGGCTTGAACGCAGCAATCCAGAATCTCGCAACCGAGTATGCCAACGAAGGTATCCGCTTCAATGCCGTGGCCCCCGGCCCGGTCGACACGCCAATGCATCAGGCGGATCCCAAGCACCCGTCGTCGCAGCCCGCAATGAAATTGGCGAGCGTAAAAGACGTTGCCGACGCAGTTCTCTATCTGGCTCAGGCAGATCATGTCAGCGGAGAGATACTCCACGTGGATGGCGCCGCTCCCGCTCGCCGCTGGTAGTCGCAACGGGTTAGCGGAAAACAACGGCGAACCTGAGCTCGGATCGTGAGAGATCCGGCGTCGGAATCGACGCGAGGCGGCATGAAAATCCTCAGCCGCTGTTAGATATTCAGGAACATGGGAACGCGGGTTGGGCCACACGCGCAATTTTCGGTTGTTGGGGTGGAAGCGCTGGCCTTCAGGCCAGCGGATAAGGCCTCTAAATCCAAAAGTGGCTTTAGCCACGGCCTAGGACAGCCGCCACGCTGCAGCACGTTTCAGTGCAAAACGCGTCCGCCCTCCATCGCTACAGAGACGCTATCGTCCCAGGTTCCGATCGAAGAAGTCGGCCATCAGGTGGTGGGCCTCGACCGACTCCGGCAGGCTCCATTCGTTCCAGAACGCGTGCCACAGGCCGTCGAACACGATAATTTGCGCGTCCACTCCGGCATGAACGAAAGCACGATGCAGGTTGACGGTGTTGCTGAGCAACAGGTCGCGTCCGCTGGTGAGAAAGAGCGTCGGCGGAAAGCCCTTAAGGTCGGAATAGATCGGTGAGAGAACCGGATCCTTCGGGTCAGTGGTTCCGGTATAGGCGGTGTCGGGCTTGCTGGCCGGCGGGCTGAGAGGCCCTGACAAACCCCTCAGGGCGTACATCGATCTCGAGTCGCCGACCTTGCTGAAGTCGCCGCTACCGGAAAAGATGCCGAGAGCAGCCGGCAGGGGGATGCCCATCTGGCGCAGCTTGGAGGCGACCTCGGCGGTGAGGATTGCGCCAGCCGACGTACCGTAAATGCCGATGCTTTCAGGCTTGTAGGTCTTTAACAGTTCCCGGTAGACCGCCACGGACTCGTTCACCGCGGTGGGAAAGGGATGCTCGGGAGCCAGCGAATACAGCACCGCGACCACCCTGGTTTGCGTAAGATTCGCGACCGGTATGGACTCAATTTCCGATCCCCAGTCAGCGTTGAAGCCGCCTCCGTGAAGATTGATCAGCACGCGGTTCTGTTTGTCAGGAGGGACCGTTAGTGGCGTTACGATCCGCACTGGCACGCCGGCAATCTTGTCCTCCGCGATGTTCACCGGGTATGTCTTGCGCATCTGTTCGCCGCCGTTCACCTGCCAGGCTGATGCTTGAGCTCGACGCTTGGCGAGGTCCTCGGGCTCTACCGTGTCGGATATCGCGACCGCGACAGCCTTCTGCGCCTCGGTGCTTAGCGTGTCCGGCACAGGCACCACGCGGGTGACGTGCGCGGTTCCGTGCTCGTCGATGAAGCTGTAATCGATTTGCGGTGGCGTACATTTGCAGGGGGAGTCTTGGGCGACGGCCCCTGGAAAGACAGACAGTAACATGCAGCACAAGAATGCGACCGGAGCGACGGGGTTTCGGCTATTCATAATTCTCTCCAAGGGCAGGAGTCTAACACCGCCTTCAGGGAGTGAACCCCGCGTATTCTATGCGGTAGTCGCCTTCCTTTACGACTTCACGATAAACCTTGCTCTCGGTGCACCCGCTTGTGCACTCGATCCTAAGGTTCTTCGGCCCATTCCAAGCCACACTTATCTTCGGACTTCCACGGTATGCGAACAACACACCCTTGTCGCGAAGTTTAATCTGGCCGGTCGAAATGCTCACATCGGAAAAGAAGTCGGTGGTTGCTCCACAGTTCGTAACGGTAATCGATGCGGTCGTTAGGCGATCAGGGGAGCGGCTTGATTGTAGTTCGGTGTCTTTACATCCTGAACCAATCGAGCAACCGGTGAGCAATAATGCATATGCCGAGAAGAAAATGACAGTGGGGGCTTTCACGCTAACATCCCTTCTTTGAGCGCTCCGCCGCTCCTGTTTCAGAAAAATCCCCACCCCGCCAAAAGAAGGCGGAATGGGGCACCCGATACTACGCTACGTGTTGATGGGCATGCCGAAGACGGCGTTGGCCGCATCCAGCATCGCCTCTGACAATGTGGGATGCGCGTGAATAATATTGGCCAGGTCCTCGGCCGTGCATTCCATCTCGAGTGCCACCACCGATTCGGCGATCAACTCAGTCGCCGTTGGGCCGATGATGTGAACACCCAGGATTTCGCCATGCTTGGCGTCGGTCACGATCTTCACGAAGCCTTCGTGCTGGCCGACGATGCTGGCGCGGGAGTTGGCTGTGAACGGAAACTTGCCGACCTTCACGTCGTATCCCAGTTCCTTGGCCTTGGCCTCGGTGAGTCCAACGCTGCCAATCTCAGGATGGCAGTAGGTGGCATTGGGAATGCGCAGCAGGTTAACCGGCTTGGCGGGCTTACCGGCGATGTGGGTGACGGCGACGATGCCCTCCATGGCGCCGGCGTGGGCCAATTGCGGATAGCCCATGGCGATGTCGCCAATCGCGTAAATGCCGGGCTCGGCAGTGCGCATGTATTGGTCGGTCTTGACGAAGCCGCGCTCGACTTCAATCTTGGTCTTCTCGATGCCGACGTTGTCGGTGCGCGGTGCGCGTCCGACGGCAATCAGGACTTTATCTGCCTCTATTTTCTGCTGTTTACCTTCAACGGTGAAGGTGACGGCGACGCCGTCCTTCGTGCGCTCGACCTTTTCCACCTTGGCGTTTACGAAGCCGTTGATGCCGCGCTTGCGGTAGACGCGCATCAGTTCCTTCGACACGTCTTCGTCTTCCACCGGCACATAGCGGGGCAGCATCTCCAGGATGGTAACGTCGGCGCCGAAGGACTTGTAAATGCTCGCAAACTCGACGCCTACAGCCCCTGAGCCGATGACGATCAGCGACTTTGGGATGTTGTCGAGGCTCAGGATCTCGATGTTGGTCAGAACCCGATCGTCAGGCGTCATGCCGGGGAGCACGCGGGCGACCGAGCCAGTCGAGAGAATTACATTCCTGGCGCTGATGACGGTTTTGCCATTCTTTCCTTCGACTTCCACGGTGTGAATTCCGCCCTGGGCCGGCCCGGTGAGCCTGCCGTAACCCTCGATCACAGTCACTTTGTTCTTTTTCATCAGGAACTGCAGCCCCTTGGCGTGCTTGTCCACGATGCCTTGCTTACGGGTCTGAACGCTGGGCCAGTTTACGGTTACGCCGGCGGTGTTCTCCAATCCGAGGGCGGGTCCTTCTTTTACGTGGTCATAGACTTCCGCATTGAAAAGCAAGGACTTAGTAGGGATACAGCCGACGTGCAGGCAGGTCCCGCCGAGGTAAGGGTCTTTCTCGATGAGGGCGGCCTTCAGGCCGAGTTGCCCGGCGCGGATGGCCGCAGTATACCCGGCGGGCCCGCTACCGATGATGGCTACATCGTAGATAGTGTCAGCCACGGTGGTGCTCCGTTCTATTGTGAGTTATGAGTGACCTAGACGAATAGATGATTGTAAATCAGGAAGGAAGCGGGGGGCGTGGCGGGCCGGGGTAGTGTCCAATAATTGGACTGCTATCCAACCCGAAGCGGTCGGACCGCGAGCTGCAGGTCGATTGTTATAACGTTTGTTATAACGGTATTTGGGAGGCAAAAATTGGGTTAGAAGGTGTCCCAAAAACCCTTCCGCTCGCTGCCAATTCCCAAAATGGGCCGCCGTCCAATGAATTTCCGGCTGGGGCAGCCGGCAAAAGCCACAGCGGGGGAGCTTGCAGGCGGAGTGGAACAACCTGCTTGACATATCTCTATATTTCTGCAAGTATCGAAATATGCCAAGCGTTCCAGTCAAGAAGAATACCGAAAAGGTCGCCAAGTATGCTGACATGTTCTCGGCCATGGGAACAGAAGCTCGGCTGCGCATCATGCAGGCTCTCCTTTCGGCCCATCCGGAAGGCCTGGTGGCCGGTGAGATTCAAGAGGAGTTGGATGTCCCGAACTCAACCTTGTCTCATCATCTGGACAAACTCAAGAACGAGGATCTGGTTAAGGTGAGCCGCGAGAGCACCTTCCTGCGCTACACCGCCAATACCGAAGCGCTTCAGGAGCTGCTGCAATTCCTTTACGCCGAATGCTGCACGCGAAACAAGGCTCTCAAGCCAAAAGACATTGTTCAACTTTGCAAGTAGGGAGGCCCCGATGAGTACGACTGACATCAAGCAAGTGGTGAAAGAAAAGTACGGACAGGCGGCGCTGCGCGTTGGCAGCGGCGGAAGCGGATGTTGCGGAGCGACCGCGGCAAGTTCGGAATGCTGCGACCCGATTACATCCAATCTTTACGACGTTTCTCAGATCAATCAAATTCCTGAGGAAGCGTTGCTGGCTTCTCTGGGATGCGGGAACCCGACGGCGCTGGCAAAGCTGAATCCCGGAGAGATGGTCCTGGACCTGGGATCAGGCGGCGGCATCGACGTCCTGCTGTCGGCGAAGCGCGTGGGGCCAGCGGGCAAGGCGTACGGTCTGGACATGACGGACGAGATGCTGGCACTGGCCAACGAGAACAAGCGCAAGTCGGGAATGGCGAACGTGGAGTTTCTTAAGGGCGAGATCGAGAGCATCCCGTTGCCGGATAACTCGGTGGATGTGGTGATCTCGAACTGCGTCATCAACTTGTCGGCCGACAAGGACAAGGTATTGCGCGAGGCGTTCCGGGTGCTTAAGCCAGGGGGACGGTTAGCGGTTTCCGACGTGGTCACGCGCGGCGAGATTAGCTCTCAAATCCGCCAGAGCATTCTGCTATGGGTGGGTTGCGTGGCGGGAGCGCTCGAAGATGTTGAGTACCGAAGCAAGCTTGCGGCAGCGGGCTTCGAGCAGATCGACATCGAGACCACGCGGGTCTATCGAACCGAGGACGCGCGCGACATGTTAGCCGCTGAAGGCGTCGACGTGGATGCTATCGCCGCCGAAGTCGATGGCAAATTGATGAGCGCTTTCGTTCGAGCCGTTAAACCCGTTGGTGCGGACGCTGCCTGTTGCGGTCCGACCTGCTGCGCCTAACTCCGGCGGAGGACAAGATGCAAGGACAATACAACGTGCTTTTTCTATGCACGGGTAATTCGGCGCGGTCGATCATGGCGGAAGCCATCTTGAACTACCGCGGCCGGCCGCGCTTTAGGGCGCATAGCGCGGGCAGCCAGCCATCGGGCAAGGTGCGTACGGAAGCAGTTCGGGAACTGGAAGCGGCGCAGCTTCCTACGGCTGATGTCCGCAGCAAGAACTGGGACGAGTTTGCACAGCCGGGAGCACCAGTTATGGACTTCGTGTTCACGGTGTGTGACAACGCCGCCAAGGAAGTGTGTCCCATTTGGCCTGGCCAGCCGATGACGGCGCATTGGGGGATCGCCGATCCGGCGGCGGTCCAAGGCACGCCGGATGAGGTGCAGCGGGCATTTCGTGAAGCGTTTGTCTCACTCGACCGGCGCATTGGCTTGTTTCTGAGCCTGCCGCTGCAATCACTCGATCGGCTGGCGATCAAGAAGGGGATTGACGCCATTGGTAAACAGTAGCGCAGGGCAGGCAGCACTACCAGGGGTCGCGATGAAGACGAGTCGCCGTCTCAGCTTCCTCGATCGCTACCTCACGGCGTGGATCTTCGGCGCGATGGCGCTAGGTGTATTGCTGGGATGGCTTGTCCCCGGCGTGGTGCCGTTCCTCAACCGCTTCAGCGTGGGTACGACCTCGATCCCTATCGCGATCGGGCTGATCGTGATGATGTATCCGCCGTTCACGAAAGTTCGCTACGAGGAGTTGCCGGAAGTTTTTCGCAACAAGAGGGTGCTCGCGCTGTCGCTGGTCCAGAACTGGGTCATTGGTCCGGCACTGATGTTTATCCTCGCCATCGTCTTCTTGCGCGACTACCCGGAGTACATGGCCGGGCTCATCATGATCGGGCTAGCGCGCTGCATCGCCATGGTGATCGTCTGGAATGAGCTGGCGAAAGGTGATACCGAATACGCAGCCGGGCTGGTCGCCTTTAACTCACTGTTCCAGGTGTTCTTCTATTCGCTATATGCGTGGGTGTTCATTACCGTTCTGCCGGCAAAGCTGGGGTTGAATGGGGCGGTAGTTCACGTGTCGATCGGCGAGATCGCCAAGAGTGTGTTGATCTATCTAGGCATTCCGTTCTTAGCGGGCTTTCTGACACGCACGTTGCTGATGCGGGCAAAGGGACGCGAATGGTACGAACATCACTTTGTTCCGCGAATAAGCCCGCTCACGCTTATCGCGTTGTTGTTCACCATCGTGGTGATGTTTTCGCTCAAGGGTGAATACATCGTTCGGCTGCCGCTGGACGTTCTGCGCATCGCGGTACCGCTGTTGATCTACTTCGTAGTCATGTTCCTGGTGTCGTTCTATATGGGACGAAAGTTGGGAGCGGATTACTCGAAGACCACCACCCTTGCTTTCACCGCCGCTTCTAACAACTTCGAACTGGCGATTGCGGTGGCGGTGTCAGTGTTCGGCATCAACTCGGGCGCTGCGTTTGCCGCCGTCATTGGACCACTGGTTGAGGTTCCGGTGATGATCGGGTTGGTAAATGTGGCGTTCTACTTCCAGCGCAAATACTATACCGCTGCCATCGCCTGAACGTGACCCGCCTGGCAGAGTGGCCGTTGCGATCCACAGCATGGAAGTTGGAGAAGGATATGAAACCCCTTTTCGCCCGCTCGAGAGTAAGCCACCGAAAACGATAATCCAAGTTTCGAGGCGCCACATCGATCGTCGACGATGAGTGTGGGCCGAGTTGGCGGATTCGCATGCCGCAACTACGGCAGCCAGAAACTCATCTCGCTATTTCCCGCTACAATGTCGGCATCTGGCATGCAAAGGATGCGTCTACCTTATGAACTGGAACACCACGGGAGGATAGGGCTATGCGCATCGCAAGCGTGGGCCATGCGGTGTTTGCGGCGACTGTGATCGGGCTCGGAATCCTGGGCCTGATCAAAGGCGATTTCAGCGTGTTGTGGCAGCCGGTACCCAAGGGTATGCCCGCACGAGAGGTACTGGCGTATCTCTGCGCCTTCATCTCCCTGGCGTGTGGCATAGGCCTGCTCTGGACGCGCACAGCCGCCCTTGCTGCCCGAGTGCTGCTCGCCTATCTCCTGCTTTGGTTGCTGCTGTTGAGAGTGCCAGGCATGTTCCTCTCTCCCACTGTGGATGCCTGGTGGTCAGCCTGTAAGACTGCAGTGATGGTGGCAGCGGCCTGGGTGCTGTATGTCTGGTTCGCCACTGACCGGGACAGGCGGCGTCTCGGTTTCGCCACCGGCGACAACGGCCTGCGCATCGCGAGGGCGCTCTACGGGCTGGCCTTGATCCCCTTTGGCCTGGCCCATTTCCTCTATCTCAAACCTACCGCCCAACTGGTGCCTGGCTGGCTGCCATGGCATGGATTCTGGGCGTATTTCACCGGCTGCGCTTTTATCGCGGCTGGCGTGGCGGTGCTCATCGGTGTGTGTGCACGGCTGGCAGCCGCGCTCTCAGCGTTGCAGATGGGAATGTTCCTGCTGCTGGTGTGGGTACCCATCGTTGCCGCAGGCTCCAAAGACGCCTTCCAATGGAGCGAGACAGTCGTCACTGTGGCGCTAACCGCCGGCGCCTGGGTGGTCGCGGATTCCTACCGCGGCGCGCCCTGGCTCGCGGTGAACAAGCGCTAGCACCGGCATTGCGCCAGAATGGGGATGGCTCGACTCGTCGGCGAGAAGCAGTAACCTTCTAACGATCGCACGTCCGGAACAGAAATGATTTGAGGCCAGCCTGGCGCTCGGCTGATCTAATTTTTCGAGGCACAACATGCAACTGAAACCCTTCCTGCTTGACACGTGGCTGGACAAGTACGAGCACGAAATCGAATTCAACCTGGCTGCTAGCACGGGACCATGTTGGACGCTGAACCAGATCCTGAACCTTGCCGGTGAAGAAGAGCGACAGCGCTTCTTGCATCACAACCTGGTTTATAGCCGCCCAGCCGGCGCCGAAGGTTTACGGGCTGCGATCGCCGATATGCAGGGTGTAGATACCGACGGCGTGCAGGTCGTAACGGGCGCCTCGGAGGCGCTGCTTATACTCATGTGGCTGGCGGCGGAGCCTGGTGCCAACGTGGTATTGCCCCAGCCGGGCTTCGAGACATTTACCGCGCTGCCCGAATCGCTTCGGCTCGAGACCCGCCACTATGCACTTCGGCGGGAGGACGAGTTCCGCATCGATGTTGACGAGATCAAGAAGCTTGCGGATCAAAATACGAAGTTGATCCTGGTGAACAGTCCGCATAACCCCACCGGAGCCACGATCAGCGACGCGGAAATGGACAGGCTGCACGAGTTCACCTCATCGCGTGGAATTCAACTGGTCAGCGATGAGGTGTATCACCCTATCTATCATGGAGGAACGACCAAGTCGGCTGCCCGTCTGCCCCACGCCACTGTCATCCATGATTTCTCGAAGGCCTTTCCCTTAGCCGGAGTGCGCACCGGGTGGATGATCGAGCCCGACCCCAAGCGCCGCGAGCAGTACTGGAATGCACGCACCTATTTCTCCATCTCGAACAA
Source organism: uncultured Acidobacteriaceae bacterium (assembly GCA_963834815.1). Taxonomy (GTDB): domain Bacteria; phylum Acidobacteriota; class Terriglobia; order Terriglobales; family Acidobacteriaceae; genus DASRAA01. The sequence goes on from CAWIDA010000006.1 coordinate 101,325, forward strand.
TACTGCGGGAGAAATGCTGGCGGAGATCGCGATGCGCGACCGGGATATCGTGCTGGGGAAGACGCAGCAAACCGCAACTCAAAATCTTCGACAGCTTGACGGCTTCATGGCCGAGCATCGAGATACCCTCGGCTGGGTTCGTCCTGGTGGAGGAATGACGGCATTTCCCTGGCTTCTCAGCGGGGAGAACAGCCGTGCATTCTGCCAGGCCGCGGCAGAACAGGGTATGCTGTTGGCGCCTGGGGATTGTTTCGATGAGCCCTCGCATTTCCGCCTGGGCTTCGCGGCGATGACCAACAAATTTCCCGAAGCGCTGGAGCGGCTGGGGAAATTCGTCGGCAGTTGGTCAGCCGCGAATATGGCAAGAAAGTAATGTGCCGGTGAGGTGAATCCCACCCACGGGTTCAATTGCACTCCCTGTAATGCAATGCACACTCGAGGTTCGCGGCGGTTCAAGGCGCGCAGGTGCGACTCGCAACATTCCGGCGTATTGCTGCTGACGAAACTTTTGTTCTATCGTCAGTGACATTGCCGGGCCATATTTTCCGTTTCCAATCTTCGGTACCTTATGAACACGATCATCCTGGACTTCCGCCACTCCATCAGAGCGCTGCGGAAGAGTCCCACATTTACCATCGCCGCAGTGCTCTCGCTGGCGATCGGGATTGGAGCGGCCGCGGCGGTTTTCGGCATTGCCGATGCGTTGTTGCTGCGCCCGCTACCTTACCGGGATCCTGATCGCCTAGTGATTCTCTGGAACCGCTCACCGGGATTGGGCATTACGCAGGACTGGTTCTCCACGGCGCAGTACTTCGACATCAAGAACAATCACAGCGGTTTCGAGCAGGTGGCGATCGCGATCGGCGGCAACTACAACCTGACCGGCAAAGGCGAGCCGGAGCGGGTGGGCACGATTCGCGTTTCTTCCAGTCTGCTGCCGATGCTGGGCACGCAAGCGGAGATCGGCCGCCTGTTCGTGGCCGACGAGGACCGGCCGGGACGCACCGCGACTGCGGTGCTTAGCTACGGAATGTGGGAGCGACGTTACGGCCGCGAGCCGGCGATTCTTGGGCAGACGATCACACTCAACGGCTTGCCTTACGAAGTGGTGGGCGTTTTGCCCCGTTCGTTCTCGCTGCCGCGCGAGGTGATGCCGACGCTCGACGGCGCGGAGCAGGCCGAGGTGCTGCTGCCGCTGCCGCTGGGAGCCGATGCCGTCCAAATGCGCGATCACGAGGACTACAACGTTATGGGCAAGCTAAAGCCGGGCGTCAGCCTGCAGCAGGCGCAGGCCGAGATGGATACGATGACCGCCCGGCTGCGCCAGGACCACTCCGAGGTATATCCGGCCAACGGCGGGTTGACCTTCGGCATCGTGCCGCTGATGGAGCAGGTGGTGGGCGACGTTCGCACGACGTTGTACGTGCTACTGGGCGCGGTGGGGTTCCTGCTGTTGATTGCCTGTGCGAATGTCGCGAATCTGCAATTGTCGCGGACGGTGGCGCGGCAGAAAGAGATGGCGGTGCGCTCGGCGCTGGGCGCGACGCGCATGCGCATCGTGCGGCAACTGCTGACCGAGAGCGTCCTGCTGGCGTTATTCGGCGGGGCTGTGGGACTGACGCTGGCGTGGGTGGCGCTGTACTGGGTACGCATCCTGGGGCCGCAAAGCGTACCGCGCATCGGCGCGGTCAGCATCGACGGCACGGCAATGTTGTTCACCTTTGCTATCTCGATGGTCGCGGCGGTGCTTTTCGGCCTGGCTCCCGCGCGCCGGGCTTCGCTGACAGACATGCAGAGCACGCTGCAAGCGACATCACGCAGCTCAGCCGGCGTTAGCGCGGTGTGGGGACGAGGCAATGGTCTGCGGCACCTGCTGGTGGTGACGGAACTGGCTCTGTGCGCGATGCTGCTGCTCGCCTCCGGCTTGCTGATCAGGAGCTTCCTGCGGGCCAAGGGCGTGCCTCCGGGATTCAACTCGCAGAATGTGTTGACGCTGGAACTCACGATGAGCGGCCCTAAGTACAAGGACAAACCGGCGCTGTGGGCGGCCTATCACGAACTGTGGCAGCAGCTGGAGAGCCTGCCCGGCGTCACCGATGCCGGAGCGGTGACCTCGTTGCCGCTGAGCCAGATGTTTGCCTGGGGACCGATCACGGTGGAGGGACGCGAGCTTCGGGCGGGAGAGAAGTTCATCAACGCCGATACGCGCATGGTGAGCGGACATTATTTCCAAACTATGCAGATTCCGCTGCGCGAGGGACGTTTTTTTGACGATCACGACGTGATGGAAAATACACGGGTGGCGATTGTCGATGACTATATGGCCGAACAGCTTTGGCCCGGGCAGGATGCGGTCGGCAAACGCTTTCACATCGGCGGCATCGACGAGACCAACGCGCCCTGGATTACCGTTGTCGGCGTGGTGGGCCGAGTGAAGCAATACACCCTGGATTCCGATTCGCGCATCGCCTTTTACCTGCCGCACACGCAGTACCCGACACGAGCCATGAACGTGGTGGTGCGCGGCAGTGGCGATCCGGGTGGGCTGGCGCCGGTGGTCAAGCGGCAGGTGCACGAGATTGACCGCGATCTGCCGCTGTACAACGTGATCGCGATGCAGCAGCGCGTGGACTTGTCGCTGGCGCGGCGCACGCTTTGCCATGCTGTTGCTGGCCGCCTTCGCTTTCACCTCTCTGACGCTGGCAACGATCGGAATTTATGGCGTGCTGGCCTATCTTGTCGGCCAAGGGACGCGCGAGATCGGCATCCGCATGGCCCTGGGTGCGACACGCAGCTCGATTCTGCGATTGGTTGTGGGAAGGGGCTTGCTGCTCGCGGTTTCGGGTGTGGCGTGCGGCGTGACGGGAGCGTTGCTGCTGACACGCCTCATGCGCAGTCTTCTGTTCGGAGTGACGGCCAGCGACCCGCTGACGTTTTGCGTCATACCGCTGTTGCTCATCCTGATAGCGTTGGTCGCCACCATCATCCCCGCCTATCGCGCGGCAGAGATCGATCCGGCTGAGTGTTTACGGTACGACTAGAACACTCGTCCATGACGGTTCCCGGTTCTTCGTGATACGGAGGATTTCGGGATCAAATCTCGGACCCGATTTCGGCGACGGCGACAATCCTAACCGTGACCCACGATTCCTGAACTGGCTGACTTACAGCACCAATGGTTGCGTTTAACCGTTTCTGGTTGCCGGTCTACCGTTAACTAAGGGTTCCTGTCTGGACGAGAGTACGGTAGCGCTCGAGCGCAGCGAGGTGGTCTCGGTCGGATCGCAGGCCGATGTAGCCGTCGGGACGGATCGCGAGGAGGGTAATTCCTTCGACGCCGAGGAGATTAGCGGCGGCGGGTTCGAATTGCCGAATCGGGACGGGCACGTCAGGGCCAGTACGGAGAGCGATGGCCGCTTCAAACAGAGGAGAGTCGGTGGCGAGAGGCTGCAAGGCGGTGTGGAGGTCCCGGTGCGCTGAAGCGTCTGCGGCCGGGCCAGCCATCAGCATGAGAGTATGACCCGCGCGGTGGGCAAGCTGGTGAAGTCTACGGGGCGGTCCGTCGAAACCGTGGACCGCGATCGTGTCGGGCAAGCGGAATCCGGCAGCGAGATGGCTGTTGGCGTCCCCGGTCACGACGAGCGATCGAGAATAATCGTTGACCAGTTCAGTCTCGGCCATAACCTGGAGGTGTAGGTCCTCGGGATCGGAGAGCATGGCTCTGATGGCCCGATCCCTGCTGGCGCGCTCAGCTGGGTCGGTCAATATCTGGGCCTGTTCGAAGACGTCGCCGGATTTTGTGACCATCTCGGCGATGGGGCGGCGTTCGGCGTCGTAGCTGTCCAGAAGGCTTGGATCGGCGAAGCCGTGGTGGACGAGGGCAAGTTTCCAGGCCAGATTGAAGGCGTCCTGAATGCCAGTATTCATGCCATGTCCCTCGGCAGGCGAGCACAGGTGCGCCGAGTCGCCTGCCAGAAAAACCGGCCCGGATCGGAATTGGGTGGCGACCTTGGTGTAGCAGTTGAACCGGGTCGGATTCTCCACCTCGACGAAAGACGCTGAAGGTAGGTAGACGCGCAGGGTCGCGGTGGCTTCTGCGACCAGATCCGACGCCTCCGAGCTCGGCCTGAGGTAAACCCGCCAGCGTTTGCCGGGAAGTGCCGTGAGGATAATCGGAAGCATGTCGTGGTAGGCGAAGATGCCTTCGTACGTGTCGGTCCAGCCTTGAACTACAGCGTCGAAGACGGCCCATTGTTTGGCAAGTTTATGGCCTTCGAAGCCGATGCCGCTCAACTCGCGAGTCGCGCTGTGGATGCCGTCGCAGCCCACCACCCAGCGGGCATCAATCTGGAAACGGTCACCATTGCGCTCGATCTCGGCCATTACTCCGTTGGGATGGGGTGTGAGGCCGACGAGCCGAGAGGATTGGTTCACCTCGCCGCCTTGTTGGCGGAGATAGTCAGTGAGGATGGATTCGGTGACCTCCTCGGACACGCCGAGATTGAAACCATAGATGCTGCCGGAGGTTGAGAGATCGATCGCTCCAAGCTGTTTGCCGCCGGAGTAGATCTTGACAACTCGTTGCTTGCAGCCAACATCGAGAAGCTGGTCAACGAGTCCCAGCGCCTCGAATATCTGGAGCGAGCGGGGATGCACCACCGTCGCGCGGTCCCAGTGGAGCGGCCCGGGCCGGGCATCGATGAGATAGCATGGCACCGCGCGCCGCTGGAGCTCCGAAGCAAGCAGCAGTCCGGTCGGCCCCGCGCCGACTACAAGCACGGGACATCGGCGGGTGGCCGTGTCGACATTGCCCCGCTCTGGTAGCCGGCCGGGATCGTTGCCGAAACCTGTCACAGCATCCTCCAGGTAAATCCTGAGCGGCGCTCAGAGTCCTGTCTGAGACCGACCTATTGTGAGTCTGATTTAGCGACAGCGGCAATCATATACAGGCACATCGGTACCGACAAACGCCGTTGTGGCCGCCAAGCTTGATCGGGCGCACTCGAAAGAGTCCACATGGACGTCTAGTCGGCTACTCATGGAACTGCCTGGTGGCCGGCAACCTGCAATCTGACCCGCCCCCCTGAGTCTTTTTCTCGTCCCAATTCGTATATCCCGATAGCATGGTCGCTACCGCATTCAGTGCGCTGATGATGATGGAAACGGAAGAGGCCCAAATTGCCGCCGGCTTGCGCCGGCGCGATCCTGACCTGCTCGATGCGCTAATCGAGCAGTACCAGCACCGCTTATTGCGCTATCTGGTGCACCTGACGGGCAACCGGGCCACCGCCGAAGACCTTTTTCAGGAAACCTGGATACGGGTGCTGGAGAAGGGCCACCAGTACGACGGGAAGAGCCGCTTCGCGACCTGGCTGATGACGATTGCCCACAACGTGGCGATTGATCATTTGCGCAAGCGCGTTCCGGCGAGCCTCGACGAAATGCGCGACAGCGAAGATGCCGCGCCCTTCGAGCCTCCGGCCAGGGACCCGTCACCGTTCGACCGGGCGGCCGCAGTGGAGGACAGCGCGCGCATCCAGGCGGCGCTCGAGCAACTTCCCGCAATTTTTCGCGAGGTACTGGTGCTGCGCTTCCAGGAGCAGATGAAGCTGGAGGAGATCGCGCAGCTGATTCATATCCCGCTGGCGACGGTGAAGACCCGGCTCTACCGGGGAGTAATGGCGCTGCGACCTGCGCTGGGAGGAGGCCCGCAATGAACGGTCATGAGCACGAGCGTGCCATCGAGCTGATTTCACAGCGCGAGGTGGAAGGGATCAGTCAAGCCGATGCCGGTTGGCTGGAGCTGCATCTGGCGGAATGTGAAGCCTGTGCCGGTTACGAGCTCGCTCTGGGCCATGCTGAACAGGCGATGCGCTCTGTCACTTTAATGGCTTCCGCCTCGTTGGTTGAGTCAACCCGGGCCCGAGTCCACGCCCGTGCGCAACAGTTACGTGAACAGCAAACGCGCATGGTGCTGATTGCAGTCTCGTTCTGCCTGGGGGTGGTGACCTCGACTCTGACGGCATGGCTTTGGTGGAAGAGTGGAGCATGGATTGCCGCGCGGCTGGGACTGCCCTCGGGCATCGTTGAACCCGGCGTGCTGCTGTTCTGGCTGTTGCCCGCGATCGTCATCGCGCTGCTGTTGGTGACCATTCCGCCCGCAACCTTTGAGGGAAGCCTGATGCACCGCTTTTTAAAAGACGATATGAGGGGAATGCAATGACACGACGCAATACCAGTTTTCACGACGAATTCGGAATTATCCCTGGCTTCATGATTCCGGTAGCCATTATTGGCTTCGCCTGCATGATGTTTATCTTCCTGGACGTCATGCCGCAGCATGATCGGCACGCGCCGCCGGCGGCAGTGCGTCTGCTGCTTGGCGTCCTGACCGGTTCAGTCGTCGCGGCCTACCTGCTGCTCGTGGGCTATGTGAACCAGGACGCCAAGCGTAGGAACATGGGGCAACTGCTGTGGACGTTACTGGTCATCTTCATCCCCAATGGCATCGGATTCCTGGCCTACTTCCTCCTGCGCAAACCGCCGGTGCAGAACTGTCCGAAGTGCGGAGCGCTGGGCGAGAAAGGTTTTCACTTCTGTCCCAAGTGCGGCTATTCGCTGTTACCAAGTTGCCCCTGGTGCGGGCAGCCGGTGAGTTCCGATTACGTTTGCTGCCCGCACTGCGGGAAGCAGTTGGCGGGGGCAATAGCGCCGCCCGCATAGAGGTTATCGGCATAATGAGGTGAGTTTCCCACGGGCCGGAAGCCCATGTGCCATCTGTTGCCGGGACTCAAGTTCGTTCTTTCAGACTACCCAGCACTCCGCCTTCGGCGGCGTGCTGGGCTTAGATATTTTGCCCCTCCTGGGCGAATTCGTTCCGCGCAGGATGGCTGTCAGTAGGCCGCTTGCGGCATGTTCCACCCGGATTGCTCCGTGAAACAGCTTTGCCGGAGTGGCTGTCAGGATGAGCAGGTCCTTCGACTCGTCGGTCGCCGCGGCGACCTTCCTCGCTCAGGATTTCGCCCGCTAAACGGCTCGACTTAGCCGACGATTTCTTCGAATTTCAGGGGATCGGGAGCAACTGGGATAGGGCGGGGTTCGATCAGTCTTAGCTGCTGATAGGTGTAGCGGATACGGTGAATGACGGTGATGGTGCTCAATACGGCGATAACCCAAAGCACCGGCCCCATACGGTTGAAGAGCGCCCCCAGAATGACCAGCACGATGCGCTCCGGGCGTTCCATAAACCCGGCCTTGCAACTGGGAATGAGCGACTCGGCGCGCGCACGGGTGTAACTCACCATGACCGAGCTGACCATGACAAACGCTACCATCACCACGTAGAAGAAACGGTTGCCGCGGGCGTAGTACACCAGCAGCCCGAAAAACAAGGCCACATCGCTGTAGCGGTCGATTACCGAATCGAAGAACCCGCCAAACTGCGTAACCTGGTTGGTGGCGCGAGCCACCCGCCCATCGACCATGTCGAAGATGCCGGCGCCGATGATCACCAGTCCGGCATAGAGGAACATACGCTGCTGGTTTTCTGCGTTGGCGTAACCGAAAAGGAAACCGGCAACGACGTTAATGAGCAGCCCGATGAAGGTGAGAGCGTTGGGCGAAATGCGGGTCAGGGCAAGGCCGTGCACGATCTTGTACAGCAGCCACTTGCTGGATCGCCCGACTGCACTGGTCCAGGTCATTACGCCTCGTCGTGAATGGTGATCAGCTTAAGAACCTCGAGTTCGCGCTTGCCATTGGGCGTGACTACCTCGCTGACGTCGCCGACTCGTCTGCCGAGAAGGGCGCGGCCAATCGGTGACGTGGTGGAGATGAGTCCCTTGGTCACGTCCGATTCTTCACTGGTCACCAGCTTGTACTCAATCTCCTCGCCTTTGGAGGAGTCAAAGACCAGGATTGTGGAGCCAATCGCCGCCTTGTCTTTGGGAATGTTGGCCATGTTCACCAGCGACAGATCGGCCATGCGCCGTTTGAGCTGGCCCAGGCGGGCGCGCACGAATTCCTGCCTCTGCTTGGCCATGTGATATTCAGCATTCTCGCTGAGATCACCCATGGCCACGGCCTTCTTCAGTTCTTTCGGGAGTTCGTGGTTGAGCTCGTGTTCGAGAACCTGAATTTCCTGCTCGAGCTTTCTCTTGATGTGTTCAGGCATACTTCGGTTGTACTGCCGGCCTTCAAGGAAGGCCTGACGGCATCTGACGATTATACGCGAGTTGCAATAGCCCGCCGCGAACTCTCGAATGACGGTATTCCTGCATCCTCCAAAGTCCGCGCCCATTGACGCTTTCGCGCAAACGGGGGTATACTCCGCTCATAGATGTGGTTCCATCATAGGCCTTGATCCAGCCGCGGGGGAGCGGCCCGGCCCTCATGAATAACCTCAGCTTTAGCATCGGCGACAAGGTCGTCTACCCGAACCATGGGGTAGGCATAATCGAGCAGATCAGTAGTCGCACGATCGGCTCACAGGTCGAGCGGTTTTACCTCCTGAAGATCAAAGCCAGTAGCCTGAAAGTGATGGTACCCTTCCACAACGTAGGCAGCGTCGGCCTGCGCAGGGTAGTTCGTAACGGCGAGGTGCAGAAAATCATCGATTTTCTGGCCGACGGCAAGTGCGAAAACAACGCCGATTGGAAGTACCGGTTCAAAGAAAACTCCGACAAGATGCGAACCGGCTCTCTCCTTGACGTTGCCATCGTCCTCAAAGGCCTCCTGCTCCTGGCCCAGACTAAGCCCCTTAGCTTCCGCGAAAAAAAGATGCTGGAGCGCTCCCGCTATTTGTTAGTTAGCGAACTGGCGATGTCGAGAAATACGGAAGAGACAGTGATTGAGGACTTGTTGGACCGGGCGTTGTCGAAGAGCAAGTTACGGTTCCCAGAGGCATCACCTGTCGAAGCCTAGCGGCGAAATTGAAGGTCATTGAGCGCGGCGCGGAATGATCCGCGCCATTTTCTTGCCGCAAGCTACGAGGCCAACCTTCAGATTCACAGGCTGCTGAAACAGTCCGTCGTGCGTGCCCCGCGCGGACTAAAGGTCCGCATGGGAGAACCCGTCTCCTCCCGAGGAACTCGGATTCATTTCTCGCTTACCTAGCACTCCGCCTTCGGCTGCGTGCTGGGCTATCCTGTCCGGCCCCCAAGGGGCTGTTTGTTGGGCGGTTTGTTCCGAAGTTGCGGAAAGAGTTTGAGCCGCTGGAAAAGACTCCAGGGCTAAAGTCCGTGTTTTATTCTCAACACGTTGCGGCATGACTAAAGTCATTCCCTGATACGAATCAAACCGAAAGCGAGTTTTTCCGCAGTCTGTAAAAGTTGTGCCCTCATACAAAGCCATGCGAAAACGAGTTTTTCAGAATCCTGTGAGCCTGTGCACTTTTAAGGCGGGAAGCGGACTACGGGAACGGTGAAACCCATCTATCCTGCGAGCACTGCGCCACCGTTCACATTGAAGACCTCGCCGGTAATGAAGCCGGCATACGAGCTGCACAGGAACAGAATTGGGCCTGCGATTTCTTCTGGTGTGCCCACACGGCCCAGCGGGATGGTGGCATGGATTTCGGCGGAGACCTCCGGATCCTCCAATGCATCTTTCGACATTTCCGTATTGACCCACCCCGGAGCCACGCAATTGACGTAAATGCCGAAGGGCGCCAGTTCCGTCGAGAGACCCTTGGTCATGCTGATGACCGCTCCCTTGGTCGCCGCGTAGTCGCAGTGTCCGGCTTCGCCCCGCTGCCCCGCGGTCGAACTGATTAACACGATGTGTCCGCCGCGTTTTTGCTGCTTCATCTGTGCTACCGCATGCTTCACCAGGGCAAAGACGCTATCCAGGTTAACGGCAACGGTTTTGCGCCACTGCTCGTCCGTCATCTCGTCGATAGCCACATCGGCGGGCGGCCAGATGCCGTGGTTCACCACCAGGGTATCCAGCGAACCAAATCGTTCGATGGCGGCATGGACGAGTGCTTGGGCGGTGGTCGTTCCAGTCAGGTCAGCGTGCACCGCCTGGCAAGTTGCGGCTCCGCACTCGGCGACAATCTTTTCGGCTTCGGCTGCAGCCGATTGATAGTTAAAGACCACATTGGCCCCGGCGCGACAGAATAAACGAACCGTCGCCGCGCCAATTCCGCGGGAGCCGCCTGTGATCAGGACCACTTTCCCGGCAAGCGATAGGGATACGTTGGAGGTCATAACAAGAAGAGAAATTAGCACATCCGGGGCCGCCGATTGTTGGAGTTGGGTTACACTACAGCAGATTAGGAAACAGCGTAATGGGCACAAACCAGAAGTGCCGCCGGCTGAAGCCGGCTCAAATCATTTGAAAGCTACCGTTGACGCCGCGCTGAAGCGCAGCTCTACCGTTCGGCGGAACCATTACACCAATTCCTAAGCTGCTCTAACCTGTGAGTTGCCTGTGACCATCGCCGTCCGCTAACGAAACTCCGCCCTGAGATTGGCGCGCTTCCGTGCCACGATTCAACTCTTTCCTAGGTGTGTTTATAGGAGTTTCGCATGAACAGCTCGCAATTTGCGTCCACAATTGAGCTTCAGGATTTTGTAGACTTGAACCTCGCGCGACGCCTGGAGATGGCGGAGACCATGCTACCGGACCGCGTCAAGGCGCTGCAGCGGTCCCTGCCCGAGGCAACCTCGGCCGTGATCGCCGGAGGCACTGCGGTGTTCGGCAGTCGTGCCTACCCAGCCAATCACATCGTCGGCATGGGCTTGTATGGGCCCGTCAGCAGCGACGACATCGACCGAGTCGAGGAGTTCTATCGCTCGCGGGGCGTTCCCTGTGAGATCGTTGTCGCACCTTTGGCGGATGCTTCGTTACGGGAGATTCTGGCGCCCCGAGGGTACCGCATTACAGAGTTCAATTCAGTTCTGATTCGGCGCCTTGAGCGCGGCGACCTGATCGAACCCTCCCAAGGAATCACCATCGAAGGCGTGACCCCGGCCACCGAACGGCTTTGGGACCGGGTCATCGCCGGGGGATTTGCTGAATTCGGCCCGCTGCCTGAAGATCTTTTTGCGGCCTTTGCCTCGCTCCCGGACGGCCTCAGCTTCCTCGCCAGGGTCGATGGGACTCCGGCAGGGGGCGCGGCCGGCGCCATCATGCGGAAGGCTGGCATCGCTGCGTTATTTGGCGCTTCCACACTGCCGGAGTTCCGCGGCAAGGGCGTCCAGACTGCGCTGATCAACCGTCGCCTCTGGGAAGCGGCTCAACAAGGCTGCGAATATGCCGTGGTCAGTACGCTTCCCGGCAGCGGCTCCCAACGCAATATGGAGCGCCGCGGCTTTCGCGTGGCTTACACCAAGGTAGTCATGGTGCGAACGTGGCCGGAGTTGGCGGCGCCAGTAGAACCAGGAGACGAAAATGGACATTGATGGGATACGCCGGCATTGCCTGGACTTTCCGCACACAACGGAGAATGTGCAGTGGGGAGCAGACCTGGTTTTCAAGGTTGATGGCAAGATGTTTGCGGTAACGCCGCTGGAAGTTGCGCCGGTGCTGCTTTCATTCAAGGCGTCGCCGGAAAACTTCGCGGAACTGTGCGAGCGGCCGGGCATCATACCGGCGCCTTACATGGCGCGGGCGCAATGGGTCGCCCTGGAATCGTTCAGCGCACTTCCCGACCTCGAGTTGCGGGAGCTTCTCGCCGAGTCGTACCGGCTGGTATGGGAGCGGCTGCCCAGGAAACGGCGCGAAGCATTAGCAGGCACGGATGAAGGCAAGTCGAAACCGAAGCCGCGAGCCTCCGGATCGGGCAAGAAGGCTGCGAAATCGGCGAAGACGGCGAGGGGCAAAGGGCCGGAACGGCGCAAATGAAGACATTGGCTGCGATTTTGTGCGGGTTGGTGTGGAGCGGAACGGTGGTGCTCTGCGCGCAGTCAGGCTCCGAAAAAACTATGCCGCCGGCAGCTAATACCGGCAGCACCGCAGCTAAACCTGCCGCAATTTCGGCGTCAACGCTCGAGCAGGACTTCTTCGCGATCGTGCGCCGGGGAGACACCGCGCAGTTTCTAACTTACGTCCCTAAAGACGGCGTCAACGTGGGCCCGAACGCCCAGCTCACAACCCGCTCTGAGATTGAGGACCAGTTCGCTCATCACCGCGGCTTGTATTGCACACTCTTCGATTCGTCGTGTATCCAGTCAACCATCAAGCTGGATGCAAGTACGCCGCCGTGTTCCTATCGTGAGTTGCTCACGCAATCAGAAAAAGTGCGCACCGCTGCCACGGAAGCCACGCGCAACGGCGTGCGGCAAGCGATCCTTATAGCGGAGGTACACAACCAGAAGTGTGCCGGCCCCGGCCTGATTGATTTCATTTTTAACTATCACCAGGGCGGCTGGAAGCTGTTCTCCATTCCTTGAGTCAATTTCTGTGTACCACAATGTGGGATGCAAGGCGCGCCCACTCCCTTCGGGCCGATTATCCCCGGCTAGTCCTGTTTAGTTTTTGGCGTGGTCGTGATGGGGCTTTCATGTGGCCGGCTAAAGCCAGCTCAGATCATTTAAAAGAGCGCCGTGCCGCCGAGCTGAAGCTCGACTCAACCTAAGAATGCGGCGGACACACTAATTTCTAAATGGACTTAAGCCGGACGCGCACGCCGTGCATGGGACGGAGCGTAATACTGGCCAGTGGCTCGATGGTTTGTCCCGGGACCAGGCTGATTTGAAAGCGCTGGGCGACCGCCGCCAGCAGAATCGCGGCCTCCATCAGGGCAAAACTGTTTCCGATGCACATGCGTGGCCCGCCGCCAAAGGGGAAATAGGCAAATTTGGGTGCGCGCTGCTCACTTTCGGCGGACCAGCGTTCGGGGATAAATCTGTCGGGCTGGGGAAAGAACCGTGCATCACGGTGTGTCACCCACGGACTGACGATAATGTTGGACCCGGCAGGTACAAGATAGCCGCCAATTTCCACCGGCTGGGCCGCCATGCGGGTGATCACCCAGGCAGGGGGATACAGGCGCATGGTTTCGCGCACGACGTCATTGGTGTAGGCCAGTTGTCCGACGTCCGACGCAGCCGGCGGGCCTCCGCCAAGGACACGGTCCGTCTCCTCGTGCAGCTTCATCTGGGTCTCGGGATAACTCGCCAGTAGAAACCAAGCCCAGGAGAGAGTGAGCGCTGTCGTTTCGTGCCCGGCCAGCAACATGGTCATGACCTCATCGCGAAGTTGCTGATCAGTCATGAAGCTGCCATCGATGTCTTGCGCGCGCAAGAAGTCGGAGAGCAGGTCATCGCCAATACCGCCGGCACGGCGCTCGCGGATGATCCCATACACGATTTCGTCCAGCGCACGCACCCCTCGCAGATAGCGCCAACGCTTGTAGGTGGGCAACTTCAGAATCAATTGCCACACGTTTACTCCAGCATTTTGCCGGACAAATGCTTCCAGCGCGTCTGCGATGACGGGCATCTGCGGGCCCAGGTCAACGCCAAACAGCGTGCGAGTTGCAATGGCCAGCGTGGTCTGCATCATTTCGCGGTGCATGTCGCGCTCGTCGCCGTCATGCCAGCCATCCAGCATTCGTTCGGCCTCGCGGGCCATGATTTCGGCGTACGAAGCGATGCGCGCGCGATGGAACGCGGGTTGGCTCAAGCGCCGCTGACGCAGCCAGAAGTCTCCCTCGCTGGTCAGTAGCCCATTGCCGAATACTTCAGGGTTGGCGCGCGTGCCGATCCCCTTGATGAAGTCACGATGGTGAGTCACCAGTACCGACTCCACCTCGCTGGGATTCGCGAAGAAGTAGCTCGAGATGTGGAGAAATCGCCAGAACGAGATATCGCCGTACTGGCGGGCCATGCGCGGCAGGTTAACCAGTGGCCCGACACCGCCAAGCAGCGGCGAACGCACAAAACGACGGCCCTGGGGGCCCGGAGGCCGAACGATAGCTGCTGGCATGTTCAATTCCACGATAGCTGAAACGATTGATGCTACCAAGAAGTGGAGTGGAAGTAGCTTTTTTGTGCGATTCCCTGGCACGAATCGGCAGGAATCGTGCTAGTTTAGGTCACTCGCAGTTTGAGTGGGGGAACTCGCCATGATGCTGGAAACCGAGGTATTCGACATTGAGCCGGACATTACGGTCGTCTCCTGCGCAGGCCGGTTCACCCTGGGCACACAGCTTCGCCTCACCGAGTCGATGATCAACACCCTGATCCAGAAGGGCGCTCGCAAGCTGGTGGTTGACGTCACCCACACTGAACTGGTGGACAGCGCCGGGCTGGGAGTCCTGATGCATGTATTCGCTCAACTGGAGCAACTCGGGGGACTCATGCGGGTCGCGGGGGCCAACAACCGCATTGCCAACCTGTTCCACGTTACGCACACCGACGGAATCCTTAGTCTTGATCCCGACCTGATGACCAGCGTGAAGTCGCTGAAGGAACCGGCCGCGGCGCCTGCCCAGCACGGACCTTCTGCCTAATCGAGCTGCAGCCCACCGGTAAGGCTGCTGATTTTCTCGATCCGGTGTTCCAGACACCACTTGGCCAGGGAGTCCACCAAGGACTCGCAGGCGCACGGATCCCAGAAATTCACGGTTCCGACTTCGATCGCGGTCGCCCCCGCCAGCATGAACTCAACCACGTCCTCGGCGGTGCTGATGCCTCCGATTCCGAGCACCGGAATCTTGACGGTTTTGGCCGCCTCCCAAACCATGCGTAATGCGATCGGCTTGATCGCCGGACCGGATAACCCTGCGGTGACATTGGAAATTCGCGGCTTGCGAGTTTCCGCGTCGATGGCCATTCCGACAAAGGTGTTTACCAGCGAAATTGCATCTGCGCCGGCGTCCTCTGCCGCGCGCGCCACCTCGGGAATACTGGTGACATTGGGCGAGAGCTTCACGATCAGTGGCCGGGTGGCGATTTTCTTCACCGCACTCACCACCTCAAACAACATGCGAGGATCGCTGCCAAAAGTAATACCGCCGCACTTGGTGTTGGGGCAGGAAACATTCAGTTCGTAACCGTTGATCCCCTCACCCTCGTTGAGCGCGCGGACTACATCTTCGTACTCGTCCTGCGAATGTCCAAAGATGTTACAGAAGAAGACGATGTCCTTGATCTTGCGCAGCAGCGGGAGTTTTTCGGCCAGGAAGGCTTGCACCCCGACATTCTGCAGTCCGATGGCATTCAACATTCCCGCGGCCGTTTCAAAGAGGCGCGGCGGAGGGTTGCCCGGCATGGGCTCGCGGGACAGGCCCTTCACCACAAAGCCGCCCAGGCGTTCGAGAGTCACGACATCTTCAAATTCGACGCCGTACCCAAAGGTTCCGCTGGCCGCTATGACCGGGTTCTTCAACTCAATGCCGGCCACCCTGACGCTCATATCCAGTTCAGGCTTGGTCGCAGGTGTCATGGACGGCTCTCGGCCGCACCACGAGTTTTCGTAACTGGAGGAGTGCCGGACTCGCTTCGGGAACTGAGTGCCTGAGTCAGGACATGACCGGTCGAGTTGGTCGGCTTGTTGATCCCCAGCAGAACGGCGAGTGTCGGCGCCATATCGATGGGCTCTACCGTGTCGCGGTATACGCCGGCCTTGAAGGGCGCGCCGTAGAATGCCAGCGGCACATGCTGGTCGTAGCTATAGGACACTCCGTGGTCCGCGACATCCTTGCTCGACAAGGTGAAGGGAGGCGGCAGACCCATCACCCACCATCCGCCATAGGGAGAGTAGCTATTGGCAAACATGCGGCCCTCGGCGGTCGGAGCTACTTCACCGGATGCTAGTTGTTCTTTCGTATAGGCCGAGACGAAACCCATCGTTCGCATGGCATCGGCGACATACCCTTCGGCATCGCCCTCCGTGGTTTTGCTTCCAAACGCCGCGTTGTTGACGAACACAATGGGGAACGATGCCGAGCGAACATACTCGCCCGGCTTGTCCAGTCGGGCGCTCACGATTTCGTTGAGCCGGGAGCGCAAGTCTTTATTGGCAACGACGGCTGCCGGAATGCGGAGTTTGAGGCTGGTGGCGTTGGTGGGCGCAACTCCGTGATCGGCGGAAAGCGCGATCCAGAAACGGTTTCCGAACTGGCGCACAAGATACGACAAGAACTCGCTGATCTGACGATCAAGCGCAAGGGCCATGGCGTGCATCTGCGGCGAATCCGGGCCGTAGGCATGGCCGGTCATGTCGTTGGCCGAGAGGCTGATTACGAGCAGGTCCGTGACCGTTCCCTGGCCCACCTTTTCCTGCTCGATCAGCTCGCGCGCGAAGTCCATTTCGTAGTCGTTTCCGTAGGGAGTACGGCCGATCAGTTCGTAATCGTCCAGCGGCTTGCCGTCGGGGCCCTCGTGCGGCGCGGTCGAACCGAGCACATCGCCGTTGGCGTCCTTCCAATCGAGATTCAGGTACTTCTCGACACGCTTTTGGCTATTGAAGGCCGTGAGCCAGTACGGTGCTTCTTTCACGTAATAGGTCGAGGTCACCCAGGCTCCGGTGGCATGGTCGATCCAATACGCTCCGTTAGCACTGAATCCCGTCGGAAGAATCGCGGCCCGGTCTTTCAGGGCGATGCCAAATACCCTCGCGTTCCCTTTAGTCGCGAGCCGCAGTTCGTCTCCGAGGGTATCGGCCAGCAGATTGTGCGGCGATGCGCCTATGGCGTCGCCTTCAACGCCTACAATTTTCGTCGACTCGTCATCCACGCTGCTGAGCACGCGCTTGCTGGTGGGAACCCACCACTCGTTGGAAAAAATGCCGTGTCCTGAGGTATAGGTGCCGGTCCCAATCGTGGCATGACCGGGAGCCGTACGGGTGTTCGCGTAATCGTAGTAGCATGCGGGAAAGTAGGCGCCGCGATCGGTGAAGGTGCGGAAACCGCCCGGACCAAACTCATCGTGATAGCGCTCGAGGTAATCTCCCCGAAACTGGTCGATGATGAGGATTACTACCAATTTGGGAGAAGCTTGATAGGCGGAGCCAAAAGCCGCCGTCGCCACCAGTAGGACGGCCCAGATCCTGACGAAAATTGTGCGGAGCATGTCGGCACCAGTGTACCAATTCGGCTCTGCGCTCAGTAAACCCAGGTGATGTTAAGCAGCGGGTCAGATTGAAGGTTGCCGATGGTCTATCGAGCAGCAGGCCAATTCGGGGGTTGCGAATGAGAAGGCATATTACGCCAACTACTGTATCCGAGATTGCGTCTCCAACCCCGAAGCAAGTACGCGAACGTTAGGAGGCGCGTAGGCGGCCACATCGATTAGGTGGTTTAGGCAAACCAGTTTGTAGTGCAGAAGTGGCTCGATATGACGCCCAGTATCCCTTGCGATGTGAGCTAAGAAGTGGGACTGGCTGTACGCGCGCAGGAGTCTGCCGGCGTAACGCTCGTCTTCATACCCCTTCTCAGCATTAGACCCGACCAATTCTTCGGTCACGAGGTAGGCGGCGTAACGGGTCCAATGTAGTTCGAATACCCTGCACCCCTCGACAGACTCAATCGGCGATGCGCCGTCGCGGATTGCGACGAGTTCGGGGCGTTCGAGCAACTCGGGTTTAACAAGGCCGGAGCGATTAACCAAGGCTTCTTCAACGACAATCTTCAGGGAGTTGTCACGCGGCTCCGAAAGCTCTCGGAGATAAAGGTACTGAACCGAATTCAATTGTTCGACTTCCGTGTCGTTGGCCCATGGCTGCATGTAGATTATCGGAACTCAATGATGTAATCGGGCGTTATCACAGCCGACTGGCACCCGATGGGCCGATTCGCAGACGAGCCGGAAACGGACCCACTGCCCGACCTTAGGGAGTATGCCGCACCGCGCTCACCGGTTGCCTCACCGTCGCGGTGCGCTCGAGCTTGTCCCAGGCGAACGAGCCACCCTCGGCCGCCCGCTTGATGGTCTTGAACAGAACGATGGAAAACAACTGTCGATAGGCAAAGCGCTGCAGCCAGACGTGACCCAGCAGCAGGAAATCGCGCTTGCGTCCCGGTTGCTGGCGCTCCAGGGCAAACGCAATGGTCGAGGCGATGAAGTCGATGACCATGAACAGGGCAAAATAGACCACCAATCTCCTGAAATCGGCTGGATTGGCGGACTCGGGATGAAAGTACTTGTTGACGAAGTACGAGATCGCGCCAATCACGAACATGATGTCGATGAAGGGCGACACCAGCGGCAGCAAAATCTGGAAGATGAACATGTTAGGCAATGCCGCCCAGCCCAGCGCTCCCTTCTGCTTCATTGCGGCCCGGTGTTTCCAGACCGCCTGCATGATGCCGAACGACCAGCGGAAGCGCTGCCGCATAAGGCCCCGGGCGGTGGTGGGGGCCTCGGTGTAGGCCAGGGCGCGGTCCTCGTAGTTCACATGGAATCCGGCTTGCAGCAGGGCCATGGTGAGGTCGGCGTCCTCGGCGACAGTGTCCTGATGATAGCCACCCGCGGCGCGCACATCGGCAGTTCGCCAGGCGCCGATCGCTCCCGGCACCACGCTGACGGCGTTAAGCGTATTCAGCGCTCGACGCTCGAAGTTCTGGCTGGTGATGTATTCCAGCGCCTGCCAGCGTGTCCACAGATTGACTCGATTGCCGACCTTGGCGTTGCCGGCCATGGCGGCCACCCGCGCATCGCGGAAATGCGGAACCAGCTTTGAGATCGCGTCAGGTGCTATCACAGTGTCCGCGTCAATACCGACGAAGAGTTCTTCCTGCACGTGCTCCAGCGCGTAGTTAAGGGCGTCCGCCTTGCCCGAGTTGGGCTTGGTCAGCACCGTCACCCGGCCATCGGCGATTTCCTTCTGGAAGGCCGCACGCGTCACCTCAAGCGTCTTATCGATGGAGCCGTCGTCGATCACGATCGCTCGCAGGTTGGGATAATCCGAGTCGAGCACGGAACGGATTGTCCGCTCGATGACTTTCTCCTCGTTATAGGCGGGAATCAAGACGGCTACACTGGGCCGGTAATTGGGATCGACCACCATGTTGCGGCGGCGGAAGCGATCAAACGTAGCCAGAGCGCCAATCAGCACCAGGCGCGCGCTCATCAGTACGTCGCCCACGAAGAACACGAAAATAATGAAAGAAGAGATGAATGCAAGCAGCGAAAAATTAAGCCCATCGATCCACGACGCCCAGCGCTCGTTGGCGGAAATGGAGGGCATGACGTCTGCCCGCGTCTTACCAAGCAGAGTGGAAACCGGCACGATTTCATAGCCGCGCTGCCGAACTCCGTCGATGATGCGGGGTAAAGCCTTCACCGTCTCACTGCGATTGCCGCCGCCGTCGTGCAACAGCAGGACGTTGCCACAAGCCAGATTGCCGGGCTCGCAGGGCGGCAGGTTCTTCAAGACATCAGCCACAAGCTCATCGGCAGGTCGCCGGGGATCGTCGCGCCAGTCATTGGGGTCGATCTTGTCGCCGACGGTGATATACCCCAGATCCTGCGCCAGCTCCAGCGGTCGCACCTGATCGGCGGTATCGGGCTCCTGATCGATCGAGTAGGGCGGCCGGAACAGTACCGGCTTGACCCCAAGCTTGCCCTCGAAGAAGCGTTCGGTGAGACTGAGTTCAACCTCAAAGTAGCGCTTGGAAATGTTGCTGATGTCGGGATGGGTGAAGGTGTGGTTCCCGATTTCGTGACCTTCGGCGTAGATCCGCTTGGTGATACCGGGGTATTTTTCGGCCTCCACCCCTATCAGGAAAAAAGTCGCCTTGGCGTTCTTCGCCTTGAGAACATCGAGGATTTTCGGGGTCCACACCGGGTCGGGGCCGTCGTCGAAGGTGATGGCAATCTTATTGGGGGAGCTGCCATACATGTCCACGGTGTACGGCGCCGGCAGCTTCTTGAAGATTTCGTCGCTGATCAGGTTGGTGTCATGGTCAACGACGATCTGGCGCTCGCCTGCGGTTGGCTTCGACTGGATGTGCAGAATTTCACCCTGACCTTCAATATCGACATCCTGGCCAGGCGGCACGGTGTTCAACTTGCTGGTGGCTCCCTCCTCGCCCGGCTTGTCCCATATTGCCCACAGCGAGCGATCTTCCGAACCCAGGCGCCAGAGCGCGAAGGTGTCGATGCCCAGCGATTGCGCGGCGCGCATCTGGTTCAGTGCAGTCACACCGTCAAGAAACCACACATCATGCCGGATATTGTTCTCGTCAAGATAGGCGATGTGCGGGTTCATCGCATCGTCGTCAAATTCCACGTCGGACTCGGCTTCCTCGGCCTCGAGCCACGCGTCCTGCACCGACACGTTATGGACGGCTTCGGGCGGGGTGCCCTTCTTTTGTCCAGGCTTTTTAGCCCAGTCATAACCGTAGTTTCCGATTGCGGCAATGATCTTCTCGTGGGGAATGACGGTAAGCGCTTGTTCCAGGTTCTTGACGAACCAGTCCTGACTGGCGACCGCCCCGGGCATTCCTCCCGGGTAATGCTGGTCGTAGTTCATCAGGATGAGTCCGTCGGAGATTTTCGCAATGCCGCTGTAGTCGAAATCCTTGTCGTTCACCGGAACGGCGATGTAGAGCTTAAGTCCTCTGGCTTGCAGGTCGCCATACAGCTCCTGCACCAGGGTTTTATAGTCACCGCGTGAGGTTTCGGGAAAGGCCTCGATATCGAGGGTAATGCCCTTGTACTGGTCGGTAGCCAGAAATGTCATCAGCTCATTGCGGAAGCGCTGCCGGGCCGACGGATCGCCCAGAAACTTCGCGGTCACGTCCGGCTGCCACTGGTTGCTGATGGGATCGAAGTTGTTCACCAGCGGCAGTACTTCCATCTGCGCTTTTTCCGATCTGAGAAATGGCATGACCTTGTCGTCCACTTCGCGAGGTTTGCCTTTGTCGTCCATCACGTCGAACAGCACATTGGTTTCGGTGACTGACTGCAGGCGCCCGTCCGCGGTCAAGGCGTGGAGCCATTCGGGAAACAGCAGGTCGATCTGGGGGAAGTACTCCTTAAGCGAGGCGAAGCTGGCCGCGTCCCACTGCACGTAGAAAGCGCCCCGGATGCCCTCGAGCGAGTTCAATGCAACCTGGGTCGCCGGCTGTTTGGTCGCCCGGTGCTGGTTCGAGATGTGCGCGGGCTTGCGTTTCTGGGAGTCTTTCAGGGGATGATAGAGCTTCTTGACGTCAGGTAGGTTGACGCCCGGTACCGAGGCCCCCCGAATGATGGTGACTACGAAGAACGCCACCAGCAGCGTGACCAGAATCACGCTGGTGTCGAGGATCCACCGCAGGCGGCGCCAGCGTTTGCGGTCGGGATCGAAAAAAATTGGCTTAGGCCTGGGCATGGTGCGGGACAAAGCTATCGTAGCTGCGGGCAGTAGTCAGGGCAACAGGGAGGAGATCCGGCAGGAGCATCGGTCGTCCCCTTTATTTTTAACCCGGTTTGAGCGCAAACGACTCCCTTGATTGCTTTTGTTCGTGCTGGCCAGGATCGTACCCACTGCGCGCCATGCAATCTCCGGATGCTATATTCGCCACGTGCCTGAAGCAGAGCGCAATTCGACCGCGGCGATGGAGCCGATGCCCTTCTGGCGCGTGCTCCTGGAGCATCGCAAGTGGTTTGTTTTATTTACTGTGGCGGCGCTGGCTTTGCGTCTGGTCTTCTATCTTCGCTTTTCTCACGTAACCGGCGATTCCTTGATCTATGGCGACATCGCCAAGAATTGGTTAGACCACGGCATCTTCGGTCTGACTCACGCTGAGGGCGTCCGGCCAACCTGGATCCGCCTCCCCGGCTACCCAGCCTTTCTCGCGCTGTGCTTCACCCTCTTCGGACGCGAACACTACCACGCAGTATTGCTGGCTCAGATCCTTGTCGACCTTGCCGGCTGTTTCGTCATCGCCGACCTGGCAAGAAGGACGGTTTCGATTCGGGCGTCGCAATGGACATTCGCCCTGTCCGCGTTGTGTCCGTTCACCGCTAACTACGCGGTTGCTCCGCTGGCGGAAACGCTCAGCATCTTCTTTACCGTGGTCGCACTGGACGCCGCAGTTGCCGGGTTCATGCATCTGGACGATGACTTCATCTCCTGGAAGGCATGGATCGGTTGCGGCGTGGCCGTCTCGGCTGGAATCCAGTTGCGTCCAGACGGAGGCATTCTGCTGGCGGCGATCGGGCTGTTTCTGCTGTGGCGCTTGTGGGAGCGTCCGGCACAGCGGGCGCAGCTTTTCTGGGTAGGAGTGCTGGTCCTCGTGATCTCCGTCGCGCCTCTGGTTCCGTGGACGCTCCGCAACTGGCGAGAATTTCACAAGTTCGAACCGCTGGCTCCACGCTACGCCAGCGATCCCGACGAGTTCGTTCCCACCGGCTTTGACCGCTGGGTCCGCACCTGGATGGCCGACTATGTCTCGACGGAAGAGATCTACTGGCAGATTCCGGGTAGCGAAGTAGACCCGAGCCTGCTGCCCTCCCGCGCCGCCGACAACCAGCAGGAAGAGGAGCAAACCCAGGCCATATTCGATGAATACGCTAAGTCCCACTTTGTGGGACCTGAGTTGAACGAACGCTTCGCGGAGTTGGCGCAACAACGTATTTCGCGGCGGCCGATGCGCTATTACGTTACCCTGCCCGTCTTGCGCATTGCGGACATGTGGTTGCGCCCGCGCACGGAAATGCTTCCGCTCAATTCGCGCTGGTGGGAGTATGAGGACGACACGCAAGACTGCGTGCTGGCTTCGCTATGGGGCTTGCTCAACCTGCTGTTTCTTGCGGCGGCCGTTATGGGATTGGTGCGCGGACCGCGGCCAGAGTATCTCGCGCTGATGCTGCTGTTCGTCGTACTCCGCTCGGCGTTTCTGGGAAGTATCGAAAATCCCGAGCCGCGCTACACCCTGGAGTGCTATCCGATTGTGCTGCTGCTCGGAGGAGCATGGATCTCGGGGTGGAAGCGCTGGCGGAGGGCCGAGCTGTAGCCCGCGCGACGCTAGAGCAAGAGGTTGTCGATCAGCCTCGTCGTCCCTACCCAGGCCGCGACTGCCACCAGTGCACCGCGAGATGCCGTCTCAAACGGCTCTAGTGTCTCCGCATCGACAATCGCAAAGTAATCAAGCTTGGCGCCGGGTTCCGAGGCAATCGTCCGCGCGCCAACGTCGGTCAGCTTCTGGGCGTCGCGCTCGCCGGCATCGAATCCCGCCTTCACCTGCTGCAGAGAACGGCTCAGCACCAGCGCCTGCCGGCGCTGTTCTGCATTGAGATACGCGTTGCGCGAGCTCATGGCCAGGCCATCCGGTTCGCGCACGATCGGACACACGACAACCTCCACATCCATGTCGAGGTCGCGCGCCATTTTGCGTAGCACCGCCACTTGTGCCGCATCTTTTTGCCCAAAGTATGCGCGGTGCGGACGCACTATCTCGAACAGCTTGCAGACCACGGTCGTCACTCCCCGGAAGTGCCCGGGCCGCGAGCCTCCGTCGAGCCTGCAGCTCAGTTCACCGACCTCGACGTACGTCCGGGCGCCGGGCGGATACATCTCGGCAACCGATGGCAGGAAGAGCAGGTCCACTCCCAATGCTTGCAGCAACGCGGCATCGCGTTCGAGGGTGCGGGGATACTTGCCAAAATCCTCCGTTGGCCCGAATTGCAGTGGATTAACGAAGATCGACACCGCGGTCATATCGTTTTGCGATTTGGCCGCCCGCACCAGCGAAAGATGCCCCTCGTGCAACGCGCCCATGGTCGGCACCAGGCCCAACCGTTTGCCCGCCCGCGTAGTGTTGCGGCAGGCCGTCTTCATCCCGGCAATAGTTTCGATCTGCTGCAATCGGCTCTCTCGATTCCTATGGCTTTGGAGGTGTTGCCGTTTGGGGTGGCGCAGGCGGGGCGGTGGATGATTGTGCAGGCTGCTCCCCGCCCTCGGACGCGCCCGGCGCCGACTCGACCTCGGGCAGTGTCCAGTTCCCCAGCATCCGCGAAAACACCGGCTCCATTTTAGTCATCGAAGACGGCGCGCATTTCAATGCGACCGAGTAGATTTCCGCGTCGGGTCCTTCCACGAAAACCAGCTCCTCAATCCATTCGCGCCCGCTGGCCTTATCGACGTAGTGCAGCTTCACCAGCTGCGCGGGTTTGCCGTCGACCCGGCGGCTCTGGCGCTCAAGCGTCTCAAAGCTCTGCCCACGTTCACGCACACCCGACACGGCCCGATCAATGAGCTGATCGATGGTGACAGCGTCGGCGGCGCTTTGTGGAGGTGGGATGACCAACGCAACTGTGACCTCGTCCCAGTACTCGCGTTCCAGCTTTTGCGGCGGCGCCACCACCACGCCGTTGCCGTCGAATACTTCTCCCAGCACGCTCCAGGAAGCCGGATACTTGAAACAGAAACCGCCATCACCGTGACAATACTCCGTCCAGGGAGGCGATTTTTGTGTGGACTTGCCGGTTGTCTGTGCGGCAGCCATGGAAACGCAGCCGAGCAACAACGCAAGCTGCAACCACTTCCCGTAAGGAACCTGCATGCTCCTAGACTTGCATGGCGCGCTTGCGCTCCGCAATAGCCTGCAGGGTCGAGAGCGTTTCCTTGGGCAGGTGATACGATTCCGCGTCGTTGGGATAGTCGCCAGACTTCACGTCAGTTTTGTAGGCCTGCACCGCGTTGTTGATGATCGAGCCAAGATCAGCGTATCTCCGCACAAACTTTGCCGGCGTAGCCAAGGTCAGCCCCAGCAGATCGTGATAGACCAGGATCTGTCCGTCGCAATCGGGACCTGCCCCGATGCCAATTGTAGGAATCTCGATTTCGTGGGTAATCAACGACGCCACTTCGCGCGGGATGCCCTCCAGCACCACGCAGCAGGCTCCGCAGCGCTCCAGTGCCAGCGCGTCGTGAACCAGCTGCTCTACCGCCTTCAGTGACTTGCCTTGCACCTTGTAGCCACCCATGGCGTGCAGTGACTGTGGAGTCAGGCCGATGTGTCCGACCACGGGTATCTCCGCATCCACCATTCTTTCCACCAGCTGGGCGCGCTTCTCACCGCCTTCAATTTTCACCGCCTCGGCGCCGTCCTTTATGAAGCGGGCAGCATTGTGTAACGCTTCCTCGCTGCTCACGTGGTACGAAGCGAAGGGCATGTCGGCGACCAGGAAGGCGCGCTTCACGCCGCGCCGCACCGCGCGGGTGTGGTGCAGCATCTCTTCCACCGTAACCGGAAGAGTGTTGTCGTAACCCAGCATGACCATGCCCAGCGAGTCGCCGACCAGGATCAGGTCGATCCCCGATTCATCCAGAAGGCGGGCGCTGGCGTAGTCATACGCTGTCAGACAGGTAATCGGTTCGTGCTTCTGCTTTTTCTCGAAAAGGGTGGTGGCTGTGACTTTTGAGCGGAAGTCGCCTGTGGTGATGCTCACGATGTCCTCCAGTGCAGTTCCGCGTCCGCGGATACCGCCTGCTTGGGCTAGTCACACGATGCTGTGATAGCGCCGGTGGCCCGATTGCATGTTACACCCGCGAGTCCACCGATCACCAGCAAATTTGCGGCATGGCTGCCGCGCAAAGCCATTTTCCCAAAACGGGAATTCCGTTATTCGGCGGCGCTGGTGTGGTCGTGAATGACCCTCCAACCCTCCGGAAACTCCCGGAACACCAGCGTGAACAGGCCATGGGGCTGCTTGGCGTCGGAGAGCGTCAGCCGCCATCGCCCACGAACAAAGGCGCCCTGGGTACCTAGCAACTCGACCTGCAAGTCCGAAAACTCCAGCTTGCCCATCTCGGCGCCCGGCGCCTGGTACTTCTTGCGATAGCGCTCCAGGGTCGCCTGCCAGCCTTGCGTTTGCGTGGCGCCGGAGAAAAAAGTGAGGTCGGGAGAGTTCCAATACCCGGCCATGAATCCGTCAAGGTCATGGCGGTTCCAGGCCGCGACTTGCGATTCGAGGACCTTTCGAATCGCCGTCTCCTGCGTGGCTGCACCGGTTGATTGGCTAAGGGCCGCGGGCGTGAGTGCCGCTGCGACCACGAACAACCATGCGACGCTTTGGAACCGTCTGTTCATCCCCGCCTCCGTGCGTCGAGTGTAGCGCGGCGGCACTCGTCGCTTGGGGATTTCGCAGCGCAAACCGCGCCATATGGCGGCGGCGCGGTGGACACTGTTTGCAGTGGCTTGATGGGGCTAGGCAGGACGCTTGGCGGGCACAGACTTCTGCCACGGACGTTTTGGGCGTTCATCCTCCGGCAGGTCCCGGCCGCGGACGCGGTCGTACTTGTATTCCGCGCTAACCGTGCCCAGCGACTCGTTATACAGGCTGATTCCGCCGGTGCCCTCCTTCAACTCTTCGGCATATTGGTGCAGCGCTTTCAGGTGGTCGGCAGTCGCTGGAACTTCTGTCTTGGTAGTCTTCAGCACCTTCTGGTACCCGTGATCGACCAGCTTCGAAATCTCGCCACCGATCAGGTACCCGGGGTAGGCAAATATCTTGACCCCGCCGTCGGGGGCCCGCTCAATCGCCGATGAAGTGTTGTACTTCTTCAGAAACACGCGGCCGCTGGTGCCGGGAGCTTCCAGCAGGTCAAAACCGTTCCCACGGAACCAGGTCAATGCATCATCAAAACTCTTGATCTTTACTTTCTTGGCCATTCGCTCAGCTTTCAGCCCGTTGGCTGCCTCTCGCGGCGGAATCAAATATCCCGCCTAGGCATCGAATCCGCTAAGCTGTTAGGACTGCACTGCAGCGGCATTCGATGGATTTTATTTGTATCCAGGTGAACCCGGGGGCTTCGTTGTCTCTCGCACTCGGGTCTGGAAACCTAAACTGTCGCACACTGCAAGGCGAAACAGCAAACTACAATCACGTGTATTTGTCATGAATACGACCCACGCGGTTCCGGCTCTCGGCCTCTCCATCATGGAGCGCATTGGCAACACGCCACTCTTGCGCCTGGAGCGAGTGTGCGCCGATGTCCCGCGGGCGGAGATTTACGGCAAGGCCGAGTGGATGAATCCCGGCGGTTCGGTGAAGGACCGTGCCGCAGCCGGCATCGTGCAGGAAGCCTTGCGCAGCGGCCAGATGAACGGCGGCAAGCGGCTGCTCGATTCCACCAGCGGGAACACCGGAATCGCCTACGCCATGCTGGGTGCAGCCTGCGGCTTTGGGGTGACGCTCTGCATGCCGTCGAATGTCTCGGTCGAGCGCAAACGCATTCTCAAGGCCTACGGCGCTGAAATCATCTACACCGATCCGGGCGAGGGTTCCGACGGCGCGATCGTAAAAGTGCGCGAGATCGCCGCCGAGCATCCAGACAAGTATTTCTACGCCGACCAGTATTCCAACGACGCAAACTGGCTGGCGCACTATCGCGCCACCGCCAATGAGATCTGGGAGCAGACCCGCGGCCGGATAACCCACTTCGTGACCATCCTCGGAACGTCTGGCACCTTCATGGGCACTACCCGCCGGCTGAAAGAACTCAATCCCCAAATCGAATGCGTCTCGCTGCAGCCTGACTCACCATTTCACGGCATCGAGGGTGCGAAATATATGCCATCGTCGATCGTTCCCTGCATTTACGATCCCGCGCTGGCGGACCGGAACCTCGAAATCAGCACCGAGGAATGCTACGTCATGGTAAGACGGCTGGCGCGCGAGGAGGGCCTGCTGGTTGGGCCATCCTCGGCAGCATCGCTGGTGGGTGCCCTGCGGGTCGCACGCGACAGTAAGATCGACCATCCCGTAGTGGTGTGCGTTTTTTGTGATGGCGCCGACAAGTACCTTAGCGAGCGCTTTTGGGACGACAGTCCGAAGCCCGAGTACGAAATTTAGCGGATCGTACAATGGCGTTGCTTAAACTGCTTTGAACCCCTGATCTCTTATCGATGCTGAAATTCCGCCAATCCGACTTTGACGAGATTCGCCGGCATGGCGAGGAAACCTACCCCCACGAGTGCTGCGGTATTTTGCTGGGAACTATGGACGACGACACCCGTGAAGTGGGGGCCACCGTCCGCTGTGGCAACACCCGTGTTGACTCGCCCCAGAACCGCTACAACATCGATCCGCGCGAGTTGGTGCGCGTGCAGCGCGAGGCTCGCGAGCGCGAACTCGACATTGTTGGCTTCTACCATTCGCATCCCGATCACCCGGCCCAGTGGTCGACTACCGACCTGCTGGAGGCTCACTGGATTGGCTGTTCCTACGTCATTACCAGCGTGGAAAAAGGTAAGGCGATGATAACCAATTCGTTCGCGCTCTCCGGCACCCTGGAGGAAGACAAGGCGCTGGTGGACGAGGAGATTGTGGTGGAGCAGCCTCCGCGTTAATGTGGGTTTCCCATTTGGGATGCGAAGGGTGGGAAGGGGGCTAACATCGCGGCTCACTAGTCGTTCCCGTACCCCCATCAGCTACAATCAAAAATTCTCATGCTACGGTTCTCCACCGCCGGTGAGTCCCATGGAGAAGCGCTGGTCGCGCTGCTCTCTGGCATGCCTGCGGGATTGGCGGTTGACCTGGAATTCGTCAACCGCGAACTGTGGCGCCGCCAACAGGGCTACGGACGCGGCGGCCGCATGCGCATCGAACGCGACACCGCCCATGTCCTCAGCGGGGTGCGCCATGGACATACCATTGGCTCGCCCATTGCGATGTTGCTGGCCAACAATGACTGGAAGAACTGGACTGAGTCACTGCCGGTAGAGGAAGGTGACCCCGCCAAGCACAAGCGGGTAGCGTCGCCGCGGCCCGGCCACGCCGATCTCGCCGGGGCCGTGAAGTACAACTTCAGCGAGGCCCGCTACGTCCTCGAACGGGCTTCGGCGCGCGAGTCTGCGGCCCGCGTCGCCGCCGGAGCGCTGGCCAAGCTGTTGCTGCGCGAGTTGGGCATCGAAGTGCTGAGCCACGTAATCGCCGTCGGCAGCGCCCGCCTTGACGTGCCGGTTAGCTGGGAGGCCATTCAGTCCGTTGCCGCCAAGGACGAGATCCTCCTGAGCTGCATCGATCCGGCCTCCGAGATGCGCATGAAGGACCAGGTTGACCTGGCGTTGCGCACTGGCGATTCTGTAGGCGGCATTTTTGAAGTTGTGGCGCACGGCGTGCCTCCCGGTCTCGGCACCTATGCCAACTGGGACGAGCGTCTGGATACGCACCTGGCCGCCGCCGTAATGTCGCTGCAGGCAGTCAAGGCGGTCGAGATCGGGGACGCAGTCGAAGCCGCGACGGCGCTCGGTTCCACCGTGCATGATGAAATCGGCTATACCTCGGAAGGCAGCTCTTTCACCGGTTTTACCCGGCACTCGAACCACGCGGGTGGACTCGAAGGCGGTGTTTCTAACGGCGAAGATATTCGCGTACGAGGGTATCTGAAGCCGATCTCGACCCTGCGCCGGCCACTGGGCTCCGTCGACTTTGCGAGTCGCGAGCCGGTCAAGGCCGCATATGAACGCTCGGATGTCTGCGTCGTGCCCGCTGCCGGGGTGGCTGCGGAGGCTATGGTTGCTCTCACCTTGGCCCGCTTCGCCTTGGAGAAGTTCGGCGGCGATTCGGTGCTGGAACTTCGTCGAAATTTCGAAGGCTACTGTCAACAGTTAAGAAACTTTTAATGATCTATCCCATCGTAAAGTTCGGGGACCCGGTCCTGGAGAAGCCGTCGGCCCCCATTACTAAGTTCGACGACGAGCTTCGCAAGCTGGTGGACGACATGTTCACGAGCATGTACGCCGCGCATGGCGTGGGGCTGGCGGCACCGCAGATTGGTATCAGCAAACGGCTCGCCGTCATCGACGTAACCTTTAAGGAAGACCCGGACGCCAAGATTGTGCTGATCAATCCCGAAATCATTCAGGTCGAAGGCCGCGTCACCTCCAATGAAGGATGCCTGAGCCTGCCCGAGTTCCGCGAGAAGGTTACCCGGGCCCGCAAGGTCACTGCGCGGGCGCAGAATTTGAAGGGCGAGATCTTTGAGGTGACCGGCGAGGACTTGCTGGCGCGCGCCCTGTTGCACGAGACCGACCACCTTAATGGCAAGCTCTATATCAGCCACATCAGCTCCCTTAAACGCGATTTGATGAAGCGCAAGATTCGCAAGCTGATCAAA
Source organism: uncultured Acidobacteriaceae bacterium (assembly GCA_963834815.1). Taxonomy (GTDB): domain Bacteria; phylum Acidobacteriota; class Terriglobia; order Terriglobales; family Acidobacteriaceae; genus DASRAA01. The sequence goes on from CAWIDA010000006.1 coordinate 131,325, forward strand.
ACCGGAGAATGGTGATCCTGCTGTGATGAATCTGGTTTTTTGCGGCACGCCGCTGTTTGCCGTTCCCACGCTGGAAAAACTGGTGTGCGCAGAGTTTGGAGTAAAGCTGGTCGTCACCCAGCCCGATCGCGCCAGTGGACGCGGCATGGAATTGGGCGAGTCGCCGGTGAAGTGCGCTGCGCTGGAGAGTGGATTACCCATTACCCAGCCTGCCAGTATCAGCAACAACGATGAGTTCCGTGCCCAGCTTGAAAGCATCAAGCCTGACGCCATCATCGTCGTGGGATATGGCCGGATCATTCCGCAATGGATGATTGATCTGCCGCGCCTGGGGAACATCAACCTGCACGCTTCTTTACTGCCGAAGTATCGCGGGGCCGCTCCCATTCAATGGGCCATTGCCAACGGCGAACCGGTCACGGGTGTAACCATCATGAGGATCGATGCCGGACTCGACACTGGCGACATTCTTCTGCAATCGGAGGAACCCATTCAGCCCGACGACACGGCGCTTACCCTGTCGCCGCGGCTGGCACACACCGGCGCGGAGCTGATGATTTCCGCCCTCGGCGGATTGGCCAACGGCACCACCCATTTCGATCGCCAGGACAATTCAAAAGCCTCGCTCGCGCCCATACTCAAGCGAGAAGACGGCCGCATCGACTTTACACGAACCGCTGTGGAGATTTGGAACCGTCTTCGCGGCTTCCAGCCCTGGCCGGGAGCCTTCACCACCTTTCGCGGCAAAGGGCTGCACCTTTATGCCGCAGTACCGGCTCCCGAGGTCGCAGTCGTCCAGGCTGCGCACTTTGTTGTGGAGCACGACCGCCTTTTGCTGGGATGTGCTCACGGTACGGCGCTTGAGGTCACTGAGCTCCAACTGGAAGGCAAGAAGCGGATGAGTGCAGCCGATTTCATCAACGGCTATCACCCGCGCAGCGACGAGCCGCTTGGCGTGACGACGTAACTCATGCCGGTTTCTCCTGCGCGCGCCGCCGCCTTCGACATCCTGTTGCGGATAGAGCAGCAAAACGCCTATGCCAGCGAGCTGCTGCACTCCCAGCGTCTCGACCCGCTAAGCTCAGCCGACCGCGGACTGGCCACAGAGCTAGTGATGGGCGTGTTGCGTTGGCGGTCGCGACTCGACCAGGCGATCGCTGCTGCGGCTTCGCGATCACTGCAAAGACTGGATATTGAGGTACTCGTTGCGTTGCGCCTCGCGGCATACCAGTTGCGATACTTGAGCCGCGTCCCGGCGAGGGCTGCGATCAACGAGAGCGTCGATCTGGTGAAACGCGCGCGCAAGGCGTCGGCTGCGCCGTTCGCCAATGCCGTCTTGCGCAAGCTCGCCAGCCAGGAACCGGAACCCCCGGTGCAATCGGTCGCTAGCGCCGCGCAACTGGCTCAGGAGTTCGCCCATCCGGAGTGGCTGGTCGAGCGCTGGGGTGAACAATTTGGACTGATGCTTGCCGAGTCCATTTGCCGCCACGACCAGCGCATTCCAGCGACCGCTATCCGCCTTGATACGGCAGAAATCGAAAGCGAATTGAAGAGTGAAGGCATCGAACTGGCTCCCGGCGCCCTACTGATATCCGCCAGAATGGTCAATTCCGGCGATGTTACCCAGACTCGGGCATACCGCGAAGGCCGCGTGTTTATTCAGGACGAGGCTTCCCAACTGGTCGCGGCTCTGGTCGGCGAGGGATCGCGCCTGCTCGACTGCTGTGCTGCCCCGGGAAGCAAGACCGCCGCACTGGCCTCACGCAATCCTTCGGCGGAAATCGTCGCGGCCGAGCTTCATCCCCATCGTGCCGACCTGCTGCGCCAGCGGGTTCGCGCGCCGAATGTCGAAGTCATTACCGCCGACGCGACCAATCTGCAACTCGGTTGCGACTTCGATCGCGTACTCGCCGACGTTCCCTGTTCCGGCACCGGAACTCTAGCGCGCAATCCTGAAATCAAGTGGCGTCTCAAGCTACAGGACTTGACTGACCTGCACGCCAGGCAGGCGGCAATTCTGCGCGCGGCGCTGCAACAACTCGCGCCCGGAGGCCGCGCTGTGTATTCCACCTGTTCGCTTGAACCGGAAGAAAACCAGGCGGTGGTGGAAGAAGTAGTGCACGGCGCCTCTGAATTTTCTCTTCTGGATTGCCGCGAAGAACTCGAGCGCCTGCGCGCCGAAAGCGAACTTGCCGTAAGCGATCTCGATTCACTGCTGGATGGGAAGTATCTGAGGACCGTTCCGGGGGTGCAGCAGTGCGATGGGTTTTTTGCGGCGGTGATGGAGCGGCGAGGCTGAAGGTGATCACCTCAGCGGCTGAAGCCGGGTTCGAGAGCGAGGCCTGAATGCACCGCTGGAAGCGGTGCTCCACCATAAGCTGGCAAAGATTTTTGCTACCGCGTCACTTCCAGCGACACCGACTGGCCGTCCCATACCCGCTGTCCCGCGCCCGGTACGGTCTTCACCACCATGGGGGGCCCCGCGGCCACACTCTCAGGAGAACTTCCCTCAGCGCCCGCCACCGGCTCACTGGTGATGCTCCCAACCTTCAATCCCGCGCCGACAATGGCATTCACTGCCTGGTCTTCCGTGTTGCCCCGCAGATCGGGCATTACGTAGGACTTGCGGTCTTCGGCTGCGGCTACCAGCACGCTGACCTTCGGCGCGGAAACGTTAACCGCGTTCGCCGGTGGACTCTGCGCCACAATCTGGTCAGGGGTCGCGTCGGGAATCTCAGCTACCGCCATGGTTCCCAACTCCAGGCCGCGGCGCCGTATGTTGATCTCAGCCGACCGCTCGCTGTCACCCGCCAAGTCGGGAATCGTGACCCGCTGCGGACCCATGCTCTCCGCTACTCGTACCCGCCAACCGCGGCGCACCCGCTCTCCGGGAGGAGGCGCCTGCGAGACGATCCGTCCGGCGGGAACTTCACCGCTGTAGAAGCGGTCTGTCCTCTCCAGCACCAGCCCCTGCGACTCCAGCGCGCTCTCGGCATCGTGCGGCGTCATGCCTACCACCTTCGGAACGTTCGTCTGTCGCCCGTGAATAGCAAAGCGCATGGCGGTCAGCGCCGCCGCCATAAAGACCACCACCAGCACCAGCACGCGTAGCAGCCAGCGGAAGAAGCGCCGCATCAGTGCGTCTCCCCATCGCCGGGCGTTTGGTCGGGAGTGTCCACCTTCTTGGCGACGGCATTGGACGGAGATGGCGGCGGGGCGTAAAAGTCTTCCGATTCGCGGCCCTGCAACGCCACGCGCATGAAGTCCATCCAGATTGGCAGGGCGGCCACCGCGCCGGTTTCCTTGTTGCCCAGCGTCTTCTTTTCGTCGAGGCCCACCCACACCCCGCAGGTCAGCGACGGCGAGAAGCCGACGAACCAGGCATCGGTGAAATCGTTGGTCGTGCCGGTCTTGCCTCCCAGCGGATGGTTGAGCTTCGCTGCGGCCGCTCCGGTTCCGTGCAGCACGACTTCGCGCAACATGCTGACCATGATGCGGGCCGTGCGCGCGCTGACCACGTCCTTCACCTCCGGATAATCCTCCTCCAGCACCCGGCCGTCGTAGTCTGCCACCTTGCGTATCATGCGTGGCGCCACACGCACGCCGTCGTTAGGAAACGTGGTGAAGGCTGCGGTCTGTTCCCACAGCGTAATGTCGGCGGCGCCCAGCGCCACCGGCAGATACGCCGGCATCGGAGACGTGATACCAAATTTGCGCGCGTATTCGATGACTGTCTTGATGCCTCCTACGCGCTCCGTCACCTTCAGCGCAGGAATGTTGCGTGAATGCGCCAGCGCCCGGCGCAAGGTGATTACACCCTCGAATTTGCCATCGTAGTTGTGCGGCGTGTAGGGGCCATTGGGCCCGCCCGGAAAGCTAACCGGCGCATCCAGCACGGTATCATCCGGCGTCATGCCCTGATCGATCGCTGCCGTATAGATATAGGGCTTGAACGACGATCCCACCTGGCGCAACGCCTGCGTGGCCCGATTGAACTTCGACTGCTCGAAGCTGCGTCCGCCTACCATTGCCTTGACGTCGCCAGTGGAATTGTCGAGCGCCAGCAATGCGCCCTGGACACCCGACTCCCGCTCCAGCGACACCCGGCTTTGTGTCCCGTTGAGCTCCAGGATCTTCACATACACCAGGTCGCCGCGCGTCAGGAACTGCTGTGGCGAGCTGTACTGCGTCCACTTGATCTCGGCCGGCCCCAGCTCCGCGCCGTAGCGGCCAAACTTCAGGGTCGCGTACTGCGGACTTACGCTGGTCACCAGCGCGTGCACGTAGTTCCCGGGCGTCATATCGCTGTCCCAGTCCACATGCGAGTAGCTCGTCAGTGACTCGCCGTTGGCCACCACATTCAGGAGGCTGCCCTTCCATCCATGACGGTGTTCGTAAGCGGCCAGCCCGTCGAGCACCGCTTGGTTGGCGGCCTTCTGCATTTCCAGGTTCAGCGAGGTGTAAACCCGCAGGCCCTTTTCATGCACCTCTTCGCTGCCATACTTCTTTTCCAGGTATTGCCGCAACTCCTCCACAAAGTACGGCGCAACGTTGTTTGGCTCGCTCTGCACGTTCAGTTGGATCGGCGAATTCTTGGCTCGCTGTGCCTCTTCGGCCGTGATCTTGCCGTCCTCCAGCATGTTGTTGAGCACCAGATTGCGGCGGTGCAGCGCCCGCTCCGGATTATTAATCGGCGAGTAGGCATTCGGGGCCTTGGGCAGCCCGGCCAGCACCGCGGCCTCTTCCAGAGTCAGGTTCTTGGCTTTCTTGCCGAAGTAATAGTTCGCTCCCGCCTCAAAGCCATACACGCCATGACCCAGGTAGATCTGGTTGGCATACAACGTGAATATTTGCTCCTTGGTGAAGCGCCGCTCAATCTGGATGGCCAGCATCACTTCCTGCATCTTGCGCCGGAAATTGCGGTCGGGCGACAGGAACAGATTGCGCGAAAGTTGCATGGTCAGAGTGGAAGCTCCCTGCGCACGGCTTCCCGCCGCGATATCGCGCCACGCCGCACCGAATACCCGCCATACGTCCACCCCCCAGTGCCCTTCGAAGTCTTTGTCTTCGGTGGAAATGAGGGCGTCGCGCAGCACTTTGGGAAAGTCTTCGTACTTGTCAATCACTCGGCGCTGCAAGGCGAACTGCCCGATCACGCGGTTCTGGTCGTCGTAGAGTTCCGTGATCGTGCTGGGACGGTATTTTTCCAGTTCTGTCACCTCGGGGAGGTCGGTGGAAAACACTAGCAGCGATCCGGCGATGGCTCCCGCTGCGGCGGCGGCCAGTATCAGCAGGACGAAGAGGAAATTGCCAACGTACTTATGCCCGGTTGGGGCATCCTTGACGGGTTCGGGAATCGCGGCAGGCTCGTCGACAACGCGTTTCATGGGGGGCAGAACTACGTTCAGGATAGCACCATGAAAAGCGCCGCAGGGTTACCAAAGTAGCGCCTTTTGCCACCGTTCGACGTGTGTCATCATCCAAATAATACGGTCGCAGATTGATCGGCGTGTTAGGGCTTCGGTCAAAGGCCGAAGACCGGACTTTTCTATGGTCACAAATGTCTTGTTCCTCGGGCGCGTCGCCTACGGCACGGCCCTGCAACTGCAGCGCACCCTGATGGAGATGCGCAAGGCCGCCCGCATCGAAAATACCCTGCTCCTGCTGGAGCACCCGCCGGTGATCACCCTGGGCCGCAACGCCCGGCTGGCCAACGTCCTGGCCCCGCCCGAGTTCCTGGCCCAGCAGGGCGTTGAACTCTTCGATATCGACCGCGGCGGTGACGTCACTTTCCATGGCCCCGGCCAGCTCATCGCCTACCCCATCCTCGACCTGCGCAGCTTTGATCCTAAGGTGGGTGCGGTGGAATATATACGCCGCCTGGAAGAAGTGCTAATCCGCACGTGCAGCGACTATGGAGTGGGCAGCCAGCGCATCAAGGGACTCACCGGCGTTTGGACTTACGCGCTTCCTGACAAGCCCGAAGCCAAGATCGCCGCCATCGGAGTCCATATTTCGCGTTCGGTGACCACCCACGGCTTCGCCCTGAACGTGTCCACTGATCTCGATTCCTTCTCCCTGATCGTGCCCTGCGGCATCACCGACAAACCGGTCACGTCGTTGGAGCGGGAGCTAAAGCGTCCCCTCAAGCTGGAAGAAGTGGCGACCTCGGCTTCGCGCAATTTCGGCCGCGTATTCCAGACGCAAATGCTGTGGCTGGAGTCGCTCGACGACCTGCTTGCCCAGGCTGCAATCGTTGCCTCAACCGAAGCCCCGTCCAATCAAGACACTCCCGCACGCCCGCCAAAAGAGCTGCGCGAATTGCGCGGCGACGGCACCGAGTTGGCGTAGCGTTTCGGTATCCGCATTGAGCCATGCGCCGGGATGCGGACTAGGCGCGGCTAACTATATTTAATGCGTGGCGAAGTTTGCTCCTCGATATCATGGAACGATGCAACTGCGCTCGGACGAGTACAATAAGCGGCACCTATGGAACCGCGGCCCGACGTCATAGTCGACTTCCTCTTCGAAGACGGCCTGTTGTTCGTCGCCGTTCAAAACATCGGTTCCCATCCGGCGCTGCGAGTCCAGGTTGCCTTCCAGCCTCATTTCACGGGCTTCGGCGGGACTGTCTGCGTTCCGGAATTGCCGCTATTTCGCAACATCGAATTCCTTGCGCCTGCGCGCTCCATTCGCACACTTCTCGATTCCAGCGCCGCGTACTTCGCCCGTCACGAGCCTGAGCACATCACCGCCACCACCTCTTACTCCGATCGATCGGGGCACCAATTCTCCTGCACGATACACCATGATCTCGCCATCTATCGCGATATCGCCTTCGTTCCAAAACCGGAAAGGAATTCTTCAGCCCATGGCCGTTCTTCGTGATCTCCCCTACGGGAACCAGCACTTTCGCGTGGATTTCGGCGATGGGGCTGAAGGTCCCGCCGCCGGTTTCTCCCACGTCGTTCTGCCCGACATCTCCATCGACATCATCGAGTACCGCACCGGGAACAGCAAAGAGTCGGGAACCCAAAAGCTGCCGGGACTGGCGCGCTATGACAATGTGATTCTCCGCCGCGGCATTATCGGCTCGCTGAACCTATATGCCTGGATCAATGACGTGCGCAATGGCGACGTAAACGCGAAGCGGACCGTGACCATCACTCTTCTGTCGGAAGATCTCACCTCAGTCGTTCTCACCTGGAAGCTGCTTCGCGCTTGGCCCGCAAAGTACAGTTTCGGAGAGCTGAACGCCAACGGCACCGACGTAGCCATCGAAGAGCTGGTCCTCGCCTATGAGCGGCTGGAAATGGAATGAGAATCGCGCAGCGCGCATTGCTCGCGTGCTCTGCCTTGTAATAACTCACTGGAAATCGGAGCCTCACTTGGCGTATAACGCCCGAGTCGTAGAGCTCAGTTACCACAACTGGATGGTGGTCTTACCGTTCGGAATCTGACCCAGAACCGACGTTAGCGAATCCCCTGCTTCCGACTCAGATGTCAGATAGAATCACCTGTTTCATAAATTCTGGAGGTCCCATGCCATCCCTTGCTCGGCTTCTTCTCGTTCTCATCGCGTTCGTCGTTCCTGTCATCTCTCAGACCAAGCTTTCTCCCAAGTGGGAGGAACTCACCGCCCCCGACTTCGCGCAGGCTGTCCATCAGTCACAGGGAGTCTGCGTACTCCCCATCGGCATCATCGAGAAACATGGCCCGCATCTTCCGCTCGGCACCGATTTGCTTGATGTCCGCTTCGCCGTCATGAACGCCGTCCAGCAGGAATACGCCGTGGTGTTCCCGGAATATTACTTCGGACAAATCTTCGAGGCGCAGCAGGAACCGGGAACCGTCGCCTACAGTTTGAGCACGCAGCTCACGCTATTACAGGAGACGGTGAAAGAGATGGCGCGCAACGGCTGCAAGAAAGTCCTCATTGTCAACGGCCACGGCGGCAACGAGAGCCTGTTGCCGTTGTTCGCGCAATCGCAACTGGCGACGCCGCGTGACTATGTCGTCTATGTCTTCGGACTCCCGCGCGAGAACGTTCCCGGCCGCCCGCCGCTCAAGACCCCAAACAATGACATGCACGCCGGCGAGTCGGAGACGTCGCATATGCTCGTCGCGCGGCCGGACCTGGTGCACCTGGATCGCGCCGACAGCGAGTCTGGCGCCGACCAGAACCGATTGCAGTTGCCCGAGAACGTGTACACCGGTATCTGGTGGTACGCCAAGTTTCCCGACCACTACTCAGGCGTCGGATCGGCGGCCACCAAAGAGCTCGGCGAGTTTGACCAGAAGACGTGGTCCAGCCAGATCGCCGCGGCTATCAAGGGCGTCAAGGCCGACCAACAGGCCCTGAAGCTGCAAAACGAGTTCTTCGAGAAAACCCAGCATCCGCTGGACACGAAGCAGTGACGCCGCTTGCTGCGGCACCAAGCTTTGGTCTTGCGCCCGCAGGGCGACATTTGTGTTAGCCGTGGTCGTCAGCCCGCGGAACGGTCGTTCTCAGTTGACACCTGAGCCCGCCTCAGCGGGCGCCACCAACTTGCCTCGCTCGCGCCGGGCATTTATCGTACCCGTGCACCTATGCCGAAGAAGAAGCACCCGACCAAGTCGCGTCCCAAACCCGGCAGCACGAAGCCTTCGCCATCCGCGAAGCGCAAAGTCGCCGCCAGGACTTCCCCGAAACCGGCAAAATCCGCTACACTCTCGGTCCGCACCTACGAGATCCCCGATTACCGCCTCGAGCGTCCCGAGTTTCGGGTCTTCCTGTCGGGCGAAGGTTCCAATGTGGAGTACCGGATCGAAGGCGACTTAAGCGCCTCCGCCCCACCAATCCGCGACTCGAAATATCTGACGCGCGAACAATGCCTCTCCATCTATCGCTGGATGCTGCTCAACCGCCGCATGGAGACCGCCCTGGAGAATCTCTACAAGCAGGGCAAAGTAGTTGGCGGCGTTTACTTCGGACTCGGGCAGGAAGGCTGCTCCTGCGCCTCCGCTTTCGCGCTGCAGGCTGACGACTGGATGGGCCCGATGATTCGCAACCAGGGGTCGTCGCTGGTACGGGGGTTCAGCCCTCGCGACATCATGCGGCAGTACATGGCGAAGGCCGACTCGCCAACCTTCGGCCGCGACGCGTCATCTCACTTCGGCGACTGGGAGCACCGCCATGTCTGCGCCCCCATCTCCATGTTGGGAGAGCTGATCGGCATCATGGCCGGCGTCTGCCTCGGCGCTCGCCTGCAGGGCAAGAACATCGTTGGCCTCACCTACATCGGCGACGGCGGCCAGTCCACCGGTGTTACCTACGAGAGCCTCAACTTCGCCGCGGTACAGAAACTCGGGCTGGTGTTGATCGTCGAGAACAATCTTTGGGGATACTCCACGCCCAGCGACATGCAGTTCTGCGTGAAAGACCTGGCCGAACGCGCCATCGCCTATGGTATCCCCGGCGTGATCGTCGATGGCACCGATCCCTGCCAGGTTTACGACGCCACCCACGAGGCCTGCGAGCGGGCGCGCCGCGGTGAAGGTCCCACCCTCATCGAAGCCAAGATGATGCGCATGAAGGGACATGCCATCCACGACGCCGCGCACTATGTTCCGGCGAAGTTATTCGAGTACTGGCAGGCTCGCGACCCGATCGCCCGATTCGAGAGCTACCTGCTTAAAAAACGCTGGCTCACCGCCGCCGAAAACGAAAAGCTGATCGACGATGTCGAACGCCAGCTTGAGGCCGAGCGCGACGCCGCCGTCGCCTCTCCCATGCCTGATCCGGCCACCGACCAGACCCACCAGGACGTCTACTGCGATGCGTCCTGCCATGAGATCAAGCCTCTGTACGGCCCGGTCAAGGTTGCGATGCGCAACCCCGGTTCCACCAGCAAAGCCGGCGAGGCGGCCGTGCACTTGAAATGATGGCGGCTTCCGGCACCAATCGCAAAGCAAACCTCCGAGAGAACGCACCAGGTAACGGGTTCACGTCTTGGCAATGAAGATTCTCCTTATGTCGGCGCTCCTTATCAGCTTCACTGCCAACGCCCTGGCTGACCTTCCCTTCAAGAAGAAGCAGCAGCCTCTCGCCACCCATTCGCCCAGTGAGGTGGGCCATACGTTGGACGAAGGCACGGCGGCGCAACGCAATGACCTTGCCCGAGAACTCGGCATTTTCGCGCCCAATCCCTCCATCCCTGGGACCAACTCGAACTCTCCCTGCGTGAATTTCCACCACATGGAGTCGCGGCCGGTTGTGCTTCGGTCCAGCGCAGAGAACGAAGTTATCGTGGCCGACTCGAGCGAGTGCGATTCCACTTACATCATCGTTTTCGACCGCGCGCCAAAATCGGAGTGGCGGCATGTCCAGACGGTCCGGCTTCCGTCCCGGGCACAGCGTCCCGAGGTGACCTTCGCCGAACTGATACAGCCCGGCGTGTCTGAGATCGTTGTTCACCACGAAAACACCAACGACGGCGGTAGCGTGCAGCAGGAGAACTTTGTGGTGCTGAAAATGCTGCGCGACCGGCTGGAAATCGTGCTCGATACTGCCGAGCGCAGCGAAATCACTCTGGCAAACCGAAATGCAGCTGAAACCGACAACTTGCAGCAGACTCAGACTTCGACCTTCAACCTTCTGAAGGCACCACCCAAGTCAGCGGCGGCCTTTCGCATCCTGGAAAAGCAGGTGCTGACCGACGACAAAACCACCATCACGCGCTACGTAGTGTGGACCTGGGACCCTGAGCTTGAGCGCTTTCGTCCCTCGCCTTTCGATGCCGTTGACGTCAGACCCGTCCCGCCGAAGAAGCCCCCGGCCATGAGTCCAGCTACTGCGCCGCCTGCCGATAAGCCGGCGCCGCAGCCCACCAAGCCGGAGCCGAAGTAATATAGAGTGCCGTTAGAAAGAACACAGAAATTCGACTCTTTGCCTCGCTGGTGAATTCTAGTTCCAGAGAAATCGACCATGCCGCCCATTACATATCTCGAAGCCATCCGCCAGGGAATCTGGGAAGAGATGGAGCGCGACTCCACCGTGTTCTGTATTGGCGAGGACATCGGCATCTATGGCGGGGCCTTCAAAGTAACGGATGGCCTCATTGACCGCTTCGGCCCCGCGCGCGTCGTCGACACTCCTATCTCCGAGATGGCCATCGTCAATGCCAGCTTCGGCGCGGCGCTCACCGGGATGCGTCCGATCGCCGAGTTTCAGTTCATGGACTTCATCAGTTGCGCCTTCAACCAGATCGTCAATTTGCTGGCAAAGGCCCACTATCGCTGGGGCGCGCCGGTTCCGGTTGTATTGCGTGGCCCTTCAGGTGGTGGGGTTCACGGCGGCCCGTTTCACTCCCAGAATCCTGAGACCTACTTTGCCCACACGCCGGGACTCAAGGTGGTTTGTCCGGCAACTGCGTACGATGCCAAGGGGCTGATCAAATCCGCCATTCGCGACAACAATCCCGTGCTCTTCTTCGAGCACAAGTTCCTCTACCGGCGAATCAAAGAAGAGCTGCCCGCTGATGACTACACCGTGCCAATCGGTCAAGCGCGGGTGGCGCGTTTCGGGGGCGATGTCAGCGTGATCACCTACGCCGCCATGGTCTATGTCGCGCTGGAAGCCGCGGAAATCCTGGCTAAAGAGGGCATCGAGCTTGAGGTCGTCGATCTCCGCACGGTGCTGCCGCTCGATCGCGAGGCCATCCGGCAAACCGTGGAGAAGACCAATCGCGTGATCGTGCTGCACGAAGATACCAAGACCGGAGGTATCGCCGGCGAAGTGGCGGCCATCATCAACGAGGAGTGTTTCGACGCACTCGACGCTCCCATCGTTCGTATCGCCTCCGCCGATTCGCCGGTTCCGTTTTCGCCGCCGCTGGAAGAAGCTTTTCTGCCGAAGGTCGCAGATGTGGTGCGGGAAGCGCGGCGGCTGAGGCACTATTAGCCGGCAGCTATCAATTTGTGTGTTCACGAATCTTAACCTCGTTTGTTTCAGCTTGATTTAATCTTGGGTGGCTTACTTTCCAACTAAATCGGCTTGCTTTGAGGAGAACTATGCGCGGATTTCTTTTGGGTGTAATCGTGACGCTCATCGTGGTCATTTGCGGCGGCTACTGGTGGGTTTCTACCGGACACGTCGATTCCCGGGCCATTCCCAACGGTCCCTCGCAGTTCGAACGGCGCACCGCCAACCATGCCTTGGACGAGTGGGTCGATGCCCACGCCTCCAAGCAGGACAACCCGTTCAAGCCGACCATGGACAACGTCATGGACGGCTCCATGGTGTACGACAAGCACTGTGCCCTCTGCCACGGCAGCCTCAAAGAACCGGTTTCGCCGATGAAGACGAAATTCTATCCCCCGGTGCCCCAGTTGATGACCTTCACTCCCGACGACCCCGATGCCAACCTGTTCTACATCACCAAGTACGGTGTCAAGTTGTCAGCCATGCCGGGTTGGGACGGCGTACTCTCCGATGACGACATCTGGAAAGCCGTGCTCTTCATCAAGAACTCCAGCCAGATGAAGGATTCGTCCACGCAGCCGACGGCGAAGTAACTGGCAAGAGAAGCGGGGTGGCCACCGGCTGGCACTCGATGCATAGGTGCGCGGGTTCCAGATTCGGTTACGATTTGCCCAATGTCGGATATTTGCGTCAGGCTCGCTCAGCTGTCGGATCGCGACCAACTAGCATCCATGCACCACGCCCTGTGGCCTCAAGCTCCCGCCGAGGAGCATGCCCGCGAACTTACACAAATTCTCCGAGGCAAGCCCCTAGTAACGCTCCCGCTCGTCATTTTGGTCGCCGAGGTGGGTGAAGGCGAATTGGTCGGTTTCCTGGAAGTCGACTTGCGGTCACACGCAGACGGCTGCGACCCCTCGCGCCCGGTGGGCTATGTCGAGGGTTGGTACGTTGCTGAGCATTATCGACACAGAGGAATAGGCACAAAACTCTTGGCCGCGGCCGAAGACTGGGCACGCGCCCAGGGATGCCTTGAGATGGCGTCGGATACTTGGATCGACAATGACGTGTCCCAACGTGTGCATGAGGCCCTGGGGTACGAGGTGGTGGACCGCTGTGTGCATTACCGAAAGACCTTGTGATATGCGCTGGAGGAAAATCGCGTTATATTACCCGAAGCCTGTTTGCTCGCGATGCGCCGCTTCCCCCGTCCTCCGCTTCGTCTACACACACATGGAGGAAAAATGATGCGGTTTCTACAAATCACTTTATTGTTATCAGCGTTGGCAGTGCCTTTGTTTGGGCAGGGATACAGTTTTCAAACCATTGCAGTTCCACAGAGCAATACCGAAACTCACGTCCAGGCGATCAATAACAACGGGGCGGTTGTCGGGTATTACTTTCTCAATAGTGGCGGCACTCTGGGATTCAAGCGCGATCCTGCCGGAAATTACGAGTACCCGATTTCGGATCCCTCCACTCGCCTTGGGACATTTCCTACGGGAATTAACCAGAACGGTATGATCGTCGGCTACTTCCAGGGGCCTCCCCACGCCACTGTCCACGGATTTGTTGCCGAGGGCGTCAACGGACCTTTTTACACTGTCGATCTTCGACCACGCCCGTGGACAGCCATCTATGGCGTCAACAACCTCGGCGACTTCGCTGGAGGCACCGGCGACTGGTATGCCGGTGCAGACCTGCTCACTAACGCATTCATCAGCATCAACGGAACCGTCACAAAGTTTGTCATTCCCGGCGCTACTTGGACAACGGCCCACGGTATTGCGTGGGACGGCAGCGTCGTCGGAGTCTTCTGGAGCGGGCCGAATCCTCAGTCCTTTCTTCGTGGTCCGAAGGGCAACATCCTCCTATTTGCGGTAGACCGGAATCCCAATGGCCCGGCATTTGCCTACGGAATTAACAACGAGGCGGGAATGATTGTCGGCCGCTACAACGATGCGACTGGAATCCACGGCTTCATCTATCGCTATGTTGACGAACTGGCAGCGCTCGGCGGCAACAGCGCAACTGCCGTGAAGGCCGTACCCGTCGAGGTCCTCGACTATCCGGTGGCACGGGACACCTTGCTCACCGGTGTTAATGCCAAAGGAGAAATCGTGGGTACGGCATTGCTCCAGGATTTTTCCAGGATCTCGTTTATCGCCACCCCCAATTAACAGGATAGGAGCGCAGCCACGTCGCCAGCGACTTGCACCACGCGGTCGCCGATTCGCCTTGTCGCAAAGCAACGAGGCTGCGCCTTATCTGGTTGCGCGAGATGCTCTTCGCAAAGCCAGGGCCTCCCATCCGCTGAACGCCAGATGGAAGGCCAGGTTTGTGGGGATCATCAGGGATACATAGACAATCGGGACCATGTACACGTCCGTACTCGGAAAGCAGCACCGCGCCACATAAAGCACCACGATGACGCTGCGCATTCCCGTGGTCGTCGCCAACACCCTGCGTGATTCGCGGTCTGGCCCTCCGATCAGCCAGCCAATCAACATCGAAAACAGCAGCAGCAGGGACATCGCCACTATAGCTCCGCCGCCTCGGATTGCATGGAACGCATCCGCGCGCACCAACCGCGTCTCCCACATTAGAAACACGAAGACCCCTGAAGCCAGAAGGCCCAGCGGCAGTCGCAGCCTGGGGGCAATTGCGGGCCATCGTCGAAACGTCCATACTCCGGCCGCCAGCGGCAGAGCGATGTACAGCGCGATGTTGGCAATCAGCACCAGAAGTGGCTGCTCGTTACGCCGCGCTGTCTCCGGTATGACCTGAATTGCCAGCGGAGTCATGGCAACGCTCACCACCGAGAGGACGAAGGTCATGGCCGCCGCAAATGCCAGCCTTGTCTTGGCTTTGCGAGTGAACTGCAAGGCAATCGGCGTTCCCGGAATCGCGGCCAGCAGCAATATGCCGATCCTTGCCGCCGGGGCCAGAGGAAAGAGACTGACTAGCAGGAAGCCAACCGCTGGGACAAGCACACAATTTGCCAACAGGGCCCGCGCGAACAGTGTGCGGGCGCGCAGGATGTCCAGTAACTCGCCGCCGTGCACGCGCAGCCCGATCGAAAACATCACGACTGCTACGAAGAAGTTGAGTAAAGGCAACGGCCGAATTAACATGCCTTACTCCAATGAAGAAGCTCGAGGGCGGCGATGTCTTTCAGTTTTATGCGACACTTTGCGCTTAAAATGTCACGCGCTGTTCTTAGCCGTTGGGCTTGACGTAGGTCACCTTGCCGCTGGTCTTCAGCTTGAACACGTCGTTGGCCATTTTCTGGTTAAGCTGAATGTTGTTGTACTTCGCCAGGCGGTAGTCACCCGATCGCTCATTGAACAATTGCTGTACACTCACGCCGCGCGCGGGATCGATCCACAGCGTGATGGTCTGGAACATGTTGGAAACCTTCTGCGACTTGGGAGTCAACTCCAGCTTGGCCGCATCGATGCCCTGCACTTGTTCCATGCCGGCATATTTCACGTCGAACGATTTCCCCAGGTCGTGTCCGCGGCCGCCAAATCCCAACACCAGGAAGGTCTCGAAGTCAGCCTTATTCTTGCCGGCCATGTATTCGGTGACCTGCGCGGCCTTGGGTACATAGACGCTCACCATGCCTCCACTGAACAGCACATACTTCTTGTCGGGTTTGGTGATGTCGGCGGCCATCTGCACCTCGCTGCCCTGGCGCCGGAAGTACATGGTGCCGTTCTGCAAATCGTGCTCGTCCACAACTTTCTGGTATTGGTCCCAGACGAAGTCGGTTTGGGCGGTCTTAAAATCCGCCGCTGCTTTGTCCATGGAGTTGAGCACGCTTTCCAGGTTCTGCGCCTGGGCGGCGAAGGTCCCGAAGATCAATAGAAAAGCGGCGGCGACGATGTTCTTTTTCACGGTTCTTTCTCCTGCATCGCCGAAGTAGCTAACGATGTCCCCACACCCGGTAGGCGACAACGTTGTGCTTGTTGTCGCGTATGACCTCGTAGCGGTCTATGCGGATCTCGCCGGCAATCGGCTCGATCACCCGCAACAGCGCTTCCCGTACTTCGTCATCGCTGCCCGGTTTTACGGCCGCGGCGTCTACCTGGTAGATGAACCCATTGCCTTCCGGCTTCACCACCATCTCGGTTTGATACGGTGAGCGCTCAGCCGGCTTGTCGCGAAAGTTAATCCAAAGCGGGGCCAGGAAAATAAAGGCGAGGATCAGCGTCACCATTACGTCGTAGTGGACGCCGCCTCGGGGATACATCCACCAGATATAGCCACTGATCGTTTGCCGAATTCTGCCCATCGTTGTGTCAAGTTTAGAGAGCCGTGGGCCCCAGCGCAAGAAACTGCCAGCCCCGGACTCAGCTTCGCAGCTCCACCACCGTGGCGCCGCCGCCGCCCTCGTTCTGCGGAGGCTCCGAGACGCTGGCCACGTGCGGATGCTCCTTCAGGAACTGCCGCAGCGCCTTGCGCAGGATCCCCATACCGCTGCCGTGAACGATCCGCACCCGCAGCGCACCTGCCAGGAAAGCGCGATCCACAAACTTTTCCACTGCCCGGGTGGCTTCATCCACGTTCTGGCCGATGACATTGATCTCGGTAGGAACTGAGTCATCCTCGCCCGAAAGCGAGACGCCGATGCCGCGACTCCGAGCCGCTGCGACCGGGTTGACTCCGGCTTGCACGATGACACTGGCGACGTCGTCACGTGGCACCTTCATCTTCATGGGGCCGACGGCGACCTCGAAGGAATCGTCGTCGAGATGACGCAGCACCTTGGCATCGCGGCCCAGCGACCTCAGGCGCACGGTGTCGCCCACCGACACGTTCTGCAGCACGTGCGGCTTGGCGTGCTGGTCTCCGGTGTCGGAGCCGGTCGCGTGGGCCACGACGGTAGCGTCGAATTGCTCGCGAAATTCGCGGCGCATTTTGGCGATGCGGCGCTCGGCGTCTTTAGAGAGCTTCAGGGCCTGCGCCCGGTCCTGTACCGCATTCACCATTTCCCGCGCCTGGTATTCGAAGTTGTGCAGCACGCTCTCCAGCTTCTTCTCCAACTCCCGTATCTTTTCGCGCTGCTCTTTTTTGCCTTCCAGCGCCAGATGTCCGCGTTCCCGCGCCAGCTCCTGTTCGCGAGCACGCAGTGCCGCGCGCTCCGCGTCGATCTCGCGCAACTGCGAATGCAGGCGATCGAGAAAGCGGGAGACGTCCTGGGTCTGCGAATTCAACTTCTCGCGAGCGCCGGCTACGATCTGCGGATTCATTCCAAGTTGCTGGGCGATGTTGATTCCCGCCGACGCGCCCGGCACTCCCATGCGCAATTCAAACGTCGGAGCCAGCGTGCGCTCGTCGAAACCGACCGCCGCATTCAGCGCCCCTTCGGTGTTCGCGGCATAGACCTTCAGTGCGGTGTGATGAGTGGAGACGATGCTCAGGCAGCCCGTCCGCCGGAAGAAGTCGGCAATCGACACGGCCAGAGCGGCTCCTTCTTCCGGATCGGTCGCCGAGCCAAGTTCGTCGAGCAGCACCAGCGAATCCCGGGTCGCCTGGTGCGAGATGAAGTCAATGTTGGTGACGTGCGCCGAAAATGTCGATAGGTTTTGCTCGATGGACTGGTAATCGCCAATGTCGGCGAAGACGCCGTCGAAGATGGGCAGCTCCGCATGCTCGGCCGGCACCGGAATGCCCGATTGCGCCATCAGGGCCAGCAGGCCGATGGTCTTCAGGGCGACCGTCTTGCCGCCCGTGTTAGGGCCGCTGATGATGAGCTGGCGATGCTGATTGTCGAGTTCTACGGTCAGCGGAACCACCGCCACCCCTTTGGGCTTGAGGGTACGCTCCAAAAGCGGGTGTCGCGCATTGCGCAGAATGAAGACGAAGGCGGCGCCCGAATCCCCTTGCGTGTCTGGGTTCGACGCCATCGCCGAATCGGCAGCCGATACCGCTCCCACCAGCTTCACTGCCACACAGTCATAATCTTGGGCGAAACGGGCCTTGGCCATCTGGAGCTCAAGCTCACCTAAGGTCGCAGTGGCGGCTTCCAGTTCCTCCGCCTGTTCCCCAATGCGCGCCGTCATCTCCAGCAGGATGCGATGGATCTCAGCCTGCTCCTCGTCGTGCAGGCGAACCAGTTCATTGTTCTGCTCAATGGTCTCCAGCGGCTCAATGAACACGGTCTGCCCGCTTGAGGAGGCCCCGTGCGCCACTCCCTGCACGCGCCGGCGCTGCTCCACCTTCACCGGAATGACGAAGCGCTCACCGCGAATGGTGATGAGCTCTTCCTGGACCGCTCCTCCGTCCGATAG
This sequence comes from uncultured Acidobacteriaceae bacterium, assembly GCA_963834815.1. Classification (GTDB taxonomy): domain Bacteria; phylum Acidobacteriota; class Terriglobia; order Terriglobales; family Acidobacteriaceae; genus DASRAA01. Next base: position 149,580 of record CAWIDA010000006.1, read on the forward strand.
CCGTCGCAGATATGACTGCAGCGACTCCTGGATGGTGCGCCGCTGTCGCTCGATGTCGCGGCGGACCCGCGCCAGCTCTGGCGAAGCGCGATCATCCAGCGTGCCGTCGGGCAGAATCTTGTTGCGAAAGTAGCGCAGCAGCGGCGTGAAGTCTGCAATGTCCTGAGACAAGCCGCGCACCGCCTCCCACTTGCCCTCGATGGCAACGGGCGGATGCAGCGCGATCTCCCGCCATTCGGCAGCCCGGTCGGCCAACAGGAGCACATCACGCAGCTCTGTAAGTTCCAGTGCCGCCCCCTGAATGCGCGACTTGTGGATCAGTGCCGTAGGATCGCCGAGTCCGTGAAAGTCGAAGCGCCCCCCACTGCGCAGGTATCCACGCAACTCCTCAGTCAGGAGGTGCTGTCGCTCGATCGCTAGCCGGTCGTGCGAGGGCGCCAAATTCGCGATACGCTCCCTTCCCAGGGGCGAAACGGCATAGATGGCCAGCAACTCGCGCAAATGGTCGAATTCCAGTACGCGATCGCTGGTGTGCTGGATGGGGTCCGGAATGCTCATGGGCGCAACTACCTATCGTACCGTAGCCACTTGAAGCGGTATTCTGCGGTACGATTTCAGATTCACCGTCGTTTCATACTGGGCTGAGGTGCAAGGCTACCCCTGGGGCAATTGTGCGGTTACACTGTTGCGGTACTTCCGAGGTCATTATGCCGACAACTCTTTCTGATGCTTTTGTGTTCTTTGGCGCCACCGGCGACCTGGCCCACAAAAAGATCTTCCCCTCGCTGCAGAGCATGATCCAGCACGGCTCCCTTGATGTGCCGGTCATCGGCGTCGCCAAGTCAGGCTGGACGATTGAACAGTTGCGCGAGCGCGCCCGCGACGGCATCACGAAGTTTGGTGGCGGCGTGGATGAAGCCGCCTTCAAGAAACTCTGCGAGCTGATGAGCTATATCGACGGCGACTACAACGACAGCAACACCTACACCCAGTTGAAGACCGCGCTCGGGACGGCGCAATCGCCCGCCCACTACCTGGCGATTCCTCCGTCGATGTTTCCGGTCGTAGTGAAAGGCCTGGCCGAGTCGAGCTGTGCCAAGAACGCCCGGGTGATAGTCGAAAAGCCATTCGGACGCGATCTGGTTTCGGCGCGGAAGCTCAATGACGTCCTGCATCAGGGGTTTCCCGAGGACCATATCTTCCGCATCGACCACTACCTGGGCAAAGAGGCGGTGGAGAACGTTCTCATCTTCCGCTTCGCCAATAGCTTTCTTGAACCGATTTGGAACCGCAACTACATCCACAGTGTCCAGATCACCATGGCCGAGTCCTTCGGCGTCGAAGGACGCGGAAAGTTTTACGAAGAAGCCGGGGCCATCCGCGACGTCGTTCAGAACCACTTGCTGGAAGTGGTCTCGTACCTCGCTATGGAGCCGCCCACGACCATGTATCCGGATTCGGTACGCGACGAGCAGGTCAAGGTCTTCCGGACGATCCCACCACTCAGTCCGGCCAACATCGTGCGTGGCCAATTCCTGGGCTATCGGGATGAGCCCGGCGTCAATCCCCACTCCGACGTCGAAACTTTTGCTGCCGTCCGGCTCGAGGTCGATTCCTGGAGGTGGTCAGGAGTGCCGTTCCTTATCCGTGCCGGCAAGTGCCTTCCTGTCACGGCAACGGAAGTCTTCGTGAAGCTCCGCAAGCCCCCACTCACAAAGGCCGGCTACGAAGGACGCAACTACTATCGTTTTCGCCTCGGCCCTGACATCGAACTTAGCTTGGGCGCGCGCGTGAAGCGCCCCGGACCGCTCATGGCTCCCATGCCGGTCGAGCTCTCCGCCGTGAAATACGGCACCAGCGATGAAATGGAAGCCTACGAACGGCTCCTCACCGACGCCATGAAGGGCGATCAGCTGCTGTTCGTGCGCCAGGACGCAGTGGAGGCCGCCTGGTCGATCGTCGATCCCATTCTCGGAGACTGCTGCCCGGTGGAGAACTACGCACCGGGAACTTGGGGGCCGCCGGACGCCCGCGAACTGGCTGCCGAAATCGGCGGCTGGCACGATCCGGAATAGCGCGTCAGGGAATTCGCTTTCCTGACACGTAGGGATTTCCCGCGACCGCAAAACGCAGCGGCTCTTGTATTGCCTTATTGATGCCGATGCGCGGAGTAGTTGCGATCCGCTCCACGCGATAGCCGTCGTCGGCAAACCATAGATCCGACCGCCGATCGGTGAAGTCTTTCGCGTTGTCGCGAGCACGCGTAATCCCTAACGCTTCCGACATCCGGCCCGGACCGCTGGAAATCAGCCGAAGTTGCGCAATGCGCGCATCCCGCGCCAGATCAAGGCCTCTGGCCTGGGCCATTGCCTCCCACCCGAATACCGGCTCCAGCGCGCGCAGCAGAACACCCCCTCCATCCCCTTCGGTCATGCAGGAGACATTGGTGCAATAGTGGTTGCCGTAGATGAAATACACATACGCGTGCCCCGGCGGCCCGAAGAGTACGGCATTGCGGGCGGTGCGTCCGTTATAGGCGTGGGCGGCGGGATCGACGGCACCGAGATACGCTTCGTCCTCGACAACTCGCCCAGCCAGCAAAATTCTGCCTTCCCGGCGTATCAGCAGCTTGCCTAGCAGGTCGCGAGCTACCGTCACCGCATCCCGAGCGAAGAATTCGCAGCTGAGGGGTGGAGCGCTTCGCAAGGAGGTCGCGGTGTGGGCGGGCGCGCCGGGATCGTAGTGTAGAAAATGGATTGGCATGCAAAGGAGTTACACGGTCTAAAAGGGCGTCGCCCGTGAAGATCGCCTTACTGCTTCACCGCGATCATGCGCAGGCGCTTGTAATCCACGGTCCACAGGCCGTCATGAAACAGCGCCGGCCGAGCCAGGGTTTCGATACGCTGCATCAGTTCTTCCCGTTGGCCGGGTTCTAGAATGTGGCTGGCAAACATTCCAAACATCTCCAGCCAGATCCTCAGCCCGCGTTCTCCGCCCTCTAGCGGGGTAGGCCGATCGAACAGCACGGCGAAGGTCACACCCAGCCCGTGGGACTCCAGCATTGGAGCGTACTCCCCGATCGACGGATAGAACCACGGCGACAGTTTCTCCGGGTCCTTCACTCCCATGTCAGTTAGCGCCCGCATAGCAGCACTCCAGACCTGCTGGATGTTGCCGCAGCCACCCATCTCGAAGACCAGCCTCCCGCCGGGCTTAAGCGCACGCACTATGGCGATGATGGCTCCCTCCTGGTCGCGCACCCAGTGCAGTGCGGCGTTAGAGAATACCCCGTCAAACTCACCGTCGAAGTTCGTCGCCGCAATGTCGGCAACCTCAAAGCGCAGTTGAGGAAAGTTGCTTCTGGCCGTTTTGATCATCTCAGCCGACAGGTCGAGCCCTACTACCTGGGCTCCGGACTTGGCGATCTCGGCTGTGAGTTGGCCGGTGCCGCACCCGACGTCAAGGATGCGCTCGCCGTCCTTGGGGAGCAGCATGGCCAACAAGTCGCGGCCGAATTGCCACACAAAGGCATGGCTCGACTGGTAGAGTTCGGCATTCCAAGTGGTGGTTTCTGCTGCCATGCTCCTCATTCTATTAGCGCAGCGCGTCGCCTGTCCTGCTCATCCATCCGCGGCGCATCCTATACAATCAAAGGCGAATCATGAACAAGATGATCTTTTCCAACCTGGTGCACCGCCCCTTCCGCACCATCATCAGCGTTGTGGCCGTGGCGGTTGAAGTCACTCTCATCCTCCTGATCGTCGGGCTTTCCATCGGCATGCTTACCGACGCCAAGAACCGACAGGTCGGCATTGGCGCCGACATCATGGTGCAACCTCCGGGTTCTTCACTCCTGATGGGCGTCAGCGGGGCGCCGGTTTCCATCAAGGTTGCCGACAAGTTGCGCCAGCTCGACCACGTTGTCGCCGTCGCGCCGGTAGTCACTCAGCTTTCCACGGCGGGCAACCTGGAAGTCATCGACGGCATCGACCTCGGCTCCTTCGAGGCCATGGGTGGCCCTTTCCGGTATATAAAAGGCGGACCTTTCGAGGGTCCTAACGACGTACTGATTGACGATTACGTTGCCTCGTCGAAGAAACTCAAGATCGGAGACACCGTCGAGATTCTGAACCATCCCTTTCGGATTTCGGGAATTGTCGAGCATGGCAAGGGCGCGCGCAAGTTTCTTCCCATCGCGACCCTGCAGGACATTATCGGCGCCAACGGCAAGGCTTCTATCTTCTACGTGAAGCTCGACGACCCCGACCACGTCGGTGCCGTAGAGCAAGAGATCAAGAGTATCCCTGGCATGGAGCAGTATGGTGTGCACTCGCTGAAGGAGTACCTCAGCCTGATGACCTCCACCAGCATTCCCGGGTTGTCCACGTTCATCAACGTCGTCATCGGGATCGCGATGGTGATCGGCTTTATCGTGATTTTTCAGGCAATGTACGCGGCTGTGATGGAGCGCACGCGCGAGATCGGCATCCTGAAGTCACTGGGCGCCGGCAAGTTCTATATCGTGAACGTGATCCTGCGCGAGACCCTGCTAATCTCCGTTGGCGGGATTCTCCTGGGGGTTGCCGTGAGTTATGCGGCGCGCTCCGCTCTGCACGCAAAATTCCAGACCTTGCCCATCCTGATCACGCCCGACTGGCTGCTGCGGGCCACCATCATCGCCATCATCGGATCGATGCTGGGGGCCACGTATCCGGCATTGAAAGCAGCCCAGAAGGACCCCATCGACGCGCTGGCGTACGAATAGCTTTGTGGTCTGCCAGTCTTCTTCGACGATGGAGAACTGCCCGTATTCCGTGCTCTCTCGATGGGCCGGTGATATGGTGATGTGGTACGCGGTAACACACTAAATAAATAAATATCACGACTGTTTAGAATCAATGGTTTAGGCGGAAATTGTTCGCATGTCATTGATTCTCTTAGTAGTTATACGTATCCGTTTCTGCGCGTAGGAGTTAGGCATTACTATTTTCGTCTTTTGTTCGCTTTTAGCGCCTAATCTTGGTATGAAAAGTATGACTCACCTGAATCATACAAGTCATACAAGTATGGCGATTCATTGCGCCGAGGCCCATATCATTTGTTTTCATGAGCTTCGAGGGATTTCTCAGGTGCAGAGAGACTTGACCTGACATTTGAAGCGATTTGTCAAAGAGCGTTTGATTCGCGGCACCGCCGAGAACAGCTAGAGACACGTGTCCTCTTGCCGCACGAATCCGTTGTAGCGCGACCAGAATGAAGATTGCCAGAGAAATCAGCACGGGCGGGAAACTTTAGTAACCAAGAGAAGGCCGCAGGGTTGCGAGGCGGTACGAAACTCTGTGGTCGGGCCCGCTCATCGCCGGCGCAACTAACGAGTTGCCGACGATCCGCTCGGAACCCAACTGCCACATCCACGCATAGGGCGTTAGAACTAACCCGCTGGCGCGGCGGACGCTACCGCGTACGGCGGATCCAGCATTGTTGGAGTAGGTGACATAGTGTGGGTCACAGAGAAAGGAGATTTCTGTGACCTCACTTCGCCAACGCGTGCTGGACGAACTCCAGCGCCGTAACTACTCGCCAGCCACGACTCGCGGCTACATCCTCGCAATCAAACAGTTCGCGGATTATTTCGGAAAATCGCCGGAACGCTTGGGCGGTGACGAGATCCGTCAGTTTGAAACGTACTTACTCCGCGATAAGAAGCTTGCCCCCGGCACGGTCGAAGGACGCATGTCGGCGCTGCGTTTTCTCTACAAGAAGACACTGAAGCGGCGGGACATCGCCTACGATGATTTGATCTTTCCGAAGACTCCCCGAAAACTGCCGGTGGTGCTGAGTCCTGAAGAAGTCAGCCGCATGATCGAGGCCGCTCCGAACCTGATGCATCGCACCATCCTCATGGTTCTCTATGCTACGGGCATTCGCCGCACTGAGGCATCCCTGCTCAAGGTGAGCGACGTGGATAGCGAACGGATGGTTATCCATGTTCGCCAGGGCAAAGGTTCCCGAGATCGTGATGTGCCCATGACACCGAAACTGCTCGCAGCTTTACGTGAGTACTGGCGATGGAAGCGGCCCAAGGATTATCTGTTTCCCAGCACGGAAGGGCATCGCGGGATCGAGCAGCCAATCTCAGATCACACGATCTGGTACATCTGCAGCGAAGCCGCCAAGCGCGCCGGAATCAAGAAGAGGATTGGCGCACATACACTCCGCCACAGCTTCGCGACAACCCTGATGGAATCAGGAACCGACCTGCGGACGATCCAGCTTCTGATGGGCCATGCGCACCTGGAACATACCACTCGGTATCTCCACATGTCGCAGCGCCACCTGCACGCCGCACCCAACCCGCTGGATCAGATCACCGTCACTAGCCAACGCTTTTCACGAAAGCGGCCGGACGACTATCAGGCATGACACGACCACCCTGGGAGGTGGCCGATATCATCCGCAGGGCAGGAGACAAGTTCTTCGAACGTTATTGCGATTCACTCACCTGGACCCAGCTCAAAGTGCTTCGCGCAATCGCGCGTTGCCGCACGGCCGCACTCGGTGGTCATCGCGATCAATGCGTTCGCTGTGGGCATCAGGCCATCTCTTACAACTCTTGCCGAAACCGGCACTGTCCGAAGTGCCAGACCAATGCCAGGGAGAAGTGGTTGTGCGCCCGCCGACGGGAACTGTTGCCGGTTGACTACTTTCACCTGGTCTTCAGCGTGCCGCACGCGCTGGTCCCGTTGATCTGGCAAAACAAGAGGTATCTATTCGGACTCTTGTTCGAGGCCAGTGCCGCAACCCTGCTGGAAGTTGCGGCCGATCCGGCTCGCCTCGGTGCCGAGATCGGCTTCCTCAGCATTCTGCATACCTGGGGACAGACTCTGCAGCGACACCCGCACGTCCACTGTGTCGTACCGGTGGTGGACTGTCGCCTGACCACTCGCGGTGGATCCGCTCGGCACCCCACTTCTTTTTACCGGTGAGAGTACTCAGCCGCGTCTTTCGCGGGCAAGTTCGTGGCCGGATTACGGCGGGCTTTTCAGAGGAAGCAACTTGTCTTTTTTGGCCCGTGTCAGCCGTTGGCCAACGAGAAGGCATTCGCAGCCTTCTTGCGCACTCTGTTTCGGGAAGACTGGGTCGTTTATGCCAAGGCTCCCTTTGGCGGGCAAGAGCACGTGCTTCAGTACCTGGCCCGCTATACCCATCGAGTGGCCATCTCGAATCATCGCCTTCTGTCGGTGGATGGCGATCACGTCACCTTTCGTTGGAAGGACTACGCGCATCACGGTACGTGCCGTGCCATGACTCTGACGTTAGAAGAGTTCCTGCGCCGGTTCTTACAGCATGTTCTGCCCAAGGGTCTCCCACGCATCCGCTACTTTGGCTGGCTCGCTAATCGCCGGCGCCGCGAGTTGCTGCCGCTTTGCCGGAGGTTACTAGCGGTCGCACCACCGCCTGCTGAGGCGAACCCCGTTGCAACCGCTGTCTGGCAGTGTCCGGTCTGCGGTAGCCCAATGCGCGTTGTGGAGTTGCTAACCGCCGCCCAGATCCAGCAAGAACAAGGGCACCAGGTCTATATCCTTGATAGCTCCTAACGAGCCAGTCCGTTTGACGAAAACCATGTGCGCTTCGGCTGCGTACTGATACGTGTGCCTCGCAGTCGAAAACTATCGTTACCACCGCCTAAGTGAAGGCCTCAACACGACCATCTCCGCCCTGTTGCCAATCGGCTCTGCCTGATTCCCCTTGAACCAACCAAGCCTGCTACCCCGCCTTCGACGCACTCACCAACATTCAAAACCCATAACATGAGGGTCCCGCCCCGTGGTGCCAGCGGCTTCCTTCTAACGCCCTTATCGAAAGCGCCCCGGCACTACGCGGAGGCGCTCCGCTTCGCCTTTTCACGCCGGGGCACTTCCGATAAGGCCCTAGCGTTTTACGTCAAGTTGGCGTGCCGTGCCGTCACCGGAAGCTGGCCGACTTCGCGGGAGTAATCTCCCACATGCCTGGTGGCCAGCGTTCAAAACACGATTCCTTTCACAACCCGGCGTATCAAGCAGCGCTCATCTCAACGATTTTCCCCTGTCTTAGGTCTCTGATGTCACGCATCGGGGGCTGGCCGAAAAATCGGCTGTATTCGCGATTGAATTGCGTCGCGCTCTCGTAGCCAACCTCAAAAGCCGCGCTCGCCGCATCGAGACCATTGTTCAACATCAGGCCACGCGCTGACTGGAGCCGCAGTTGTTTTTGGTACTGAAGCGGGCTCATCGAAGTCAACATTTTGAAATGATGATGCAGTGTGGAAACGCCCATGCCGGCCAACTGCGCGAGTTGTTCCAAGCGCAGAGCCTTGGCGTAGTTCGCAGTGATCCATGAAATCGCTCTTGCCGTCCGGTGGCTTTGATCGCCTAAAGTTGCCACTGCGCGCAAACGCGCTCCTTCGGGTCGGCGTAGAACACGATAGATGATCTCGCGCTGAATCAGTCCACTCAGAAAAGGAATGTCCTGCGGGCTTTCCAGCAGATCGAGCAGGCGGCAGCATGCGTTCAGAAATTCCGGTCTGGTTTCACCGAGCGACATCGCAGGACTGTCGGACGGCGCCTCGGCGAAATGAGTCTCTTCACGGCTCAGCAATTCCCGGACTACGGACATGTCCAATTTGATCGAAAGCGCAAGACACGGAGCCTCGTCAGTTGCCTCGGCTACCCAACTCACGATCGGCAGGTCGACCGCGGTGACCAGGAAATGCGATTCATCATAAACGAAGCTCGTTGGGCCGAGATTCACCTGCTTACTGCCTTGGGGGACCACGATAATGCCTGGAAAGTAGGTCATCCGGCACGGCGGCGTGGGGGAAGTCCTTTGGTGGAGGCTGACGCCGGGAATGGCTGTTGTCCGATTCTCTTCGGCCCCCAATGAGAAGGCAATCTTGCTTGCGAGTTCGGTGCGCAATCCTCGCGCCGGATTTGGCTCCAGAGCCACATTTTCTTCGGTGTTTTTCATGTCGCGACCTGTCAGGTCTTGCCTAAAGATAGCCGCACCGCCGCATCAAAGCCATTGATTTTTCGCCACACAAGAGAAATAGGCAATAAGTCGGAAGGATTGGGCTACCGTTCCATGGTGATTCGCTCGTAGCGTCGGAATGGGAGAAAGAAGGCAGGGAGAAAGAAATGAAGAAGCGCTCGCTCGGAAAAAATGGTCTCGAAGTCTCGGCTCTGGGCTACGGATGCATGGGATTATCGTCGGCCTATGGCCCGCCGATACCGCGTGAAGAGGGCGTGAAGATCATTCGCACTGCGTTCGATCGTGGTGTGACCTTCTTCGATACAGCCGAAGCTTACGGCCCTTTTAAGAATGAAGAACTAGTTGGGGAAGCCCTGGCGCCGATTCGCGATCAAGTCGTCATCGCCACCAAGTTCGGTTTTGATATCGATCCGAAAACCGGGCAGCGCAGCGGCGGTCTGAACAGCCGTCCTGAACACGTCCGCAAAGTTGTGGAGGCGATGCTGAACCGGTTGAAGGTACACACCATTGACCTGCTCTATCAGCACCGCGTCGATCCTGGCGTGCCGATTGAGGATGTAGCGGGAACCGTGAAAGAACTGATCGCCGCTGGCAAGGTCAAGCACTTCGGCCTTTCGGAGGCAGGAGCGCAAACCATACGGCGTGCGAATGCGGTGCAGCCCGTTGCAGCCGTTCAGAGCGAATATTCGCTATGGACGCGAGATGTCGAGAACAATGGAGTGCTCGCAACTTGCGAAGAGCTCGGCATCGGCTTCGTTTCCTGGGGTCCATTGGGATCCGGCTTTCTCACCGGGAAGATTGATTCAACTACGCAATTCCACGCTACGGACTTCCGCAACATGTCGCCGCGATTCACCTCGGAAGCACGGGTGGCGAACCAGGCCGTCGTCGACCTGTCGAAGAGCATCGCGGAGACGAAAGGCGGTACTGCTGCGCAAGTCGCTCTTGCATGGCTGCTCGCGCAGAAACCGTGGATCGTTCCGATACCCGGCACCACGAAGCTGCACCGTCTTGAAGAAAACCTCGGTGCGAACAACATTCAGCTCTCGGCGGAAGATCTCCGCAACATCGACACTGCCGTCTCGAAGATCGAGATCCAGGGATTACGGCTGCCAGAAGCTGTACTGAAGATGTCGGAGAAATGAATGGACGGCCAAACGGCTGGGTGCTGGTGGCTTGGAGTTCGTGCCGCAAGAGCACAAGGAGACGAAGAAGTGAGTGACTCGAAGAACACGGCATTGCAGAGTGACCGCACTGATGCAACTGGACGTCGCGACTTCCTGATTAAGGCTGCGCTAGTCAGCGCGAGTTTGTCATTGGTGCCCGCATCGGGTGCAGCATCGCAACGACAAGGTCCGGCCTCAGACCAGACCTCGAGGCTCAGTGGACGACGAAAGCTCGGCTCGGTGGAAGTTTCGAGCCTGGGACTGGGAGTCCAAAATATGAGCCGGGCATATGACACCACAGTGCCGTACCGCCCGGAGATGATCAACATTATCCGCGCCGCCTACGACCACGGCGTGACGTTCTTTGACACGGCTGAAGCTTACGGACCTTTCGAGTGCGAGCGCATCCTCGGCGAAGCCATCGTCCCCTTCCGCAACCAGGTTGTGATCACCTCCAAGTTCGGCTGGAACATAGACCCCGAGACTGGCCAGTTCCGTATGGGGTTCAACAGCCGTCCGGAACACATCACGGCCGCGGTAGACGGCATGCTTAAGCGGCTTCGGACCGACCACATCGACCTCCTGTATCAGCACCGCGTTGATCCGCAAGTTCCGATTGAGGACGTCGCCGGCGCGGTCAAGAAACTCATGGACCAAGGCAAGGTACGGCACTGGGGGCTCTCCGAGATGGGCCCGAATACGCTGCGACGCGCCAACGCCGTTCTCCCTGTGACTGCTGTGCAGAATGAATACTCGATGCTGTGGCGTGGCCCGGAAGAGGTCATCATCCCGCTGTGCCAGGAACTGGGCATCGGCTTCGTCTGTTGGAGCCCACTCGGTGTGCAGTTCCTGACGGGAGGAATCGATGAGAATACACGTTTTGCTCAGGGCGATATTCGCGGCGTTGAGTCCCGTTTTTCTCCGGAAAACCTGCCCCACAACCTGGCTCTCGTCAAGCTAGCGAAGCAATGGGCGGACCGAAAAGGCGCAGCGCCCGCTCAGATCCCTCTCGCATGGCTGCTCGCCCAGAAACCGTGGATTGTGCCAATCCCGGGCACAACGAACATGGCGCACATGCTCCAGAACATTGGCGCCAGCTCCCTCGTGTTCCCCCCGGATGAGCTCAAGGAGCTGAATGCCTCACTGGCAAATGTGAAAATTCAAGGACAACGCTTGCCGGATGCCGTACTTGCGTTCTCGGACGTCGAGGCGCCTCCAAAAAGATAGGAAAGCGAAGTGATGCACTACGAATACCGGAAAGGCGGGAGGGTTTCAGGATGATGGGACGAACAATACTTGTTCGCGATTGTCTCCGCAGTGATTTGTTTTCTGTCTCAGGCCACCGGAGCTTGGGCAAAAACGGGATAAAGGCGAGATCAGCCCCAAATCCTGAGTGCAGAATTCATCTTGCGTCCGCGTAGCGTGAACGATCAGCCACGCTACTTCAAGTTCCTCCACGGGTCAACCACACATGTCATAGGAGAGCCATGAAAACCTTAATGTTAGGTCTGTTTCTATCAACACTGATTGCGCCATCGTCCTACGCCCAGCAATCGCCAGCGCCGCCAACGGAAACGATTAAAACTGCCGCAAGTCAAACACCCGAGCAACAAGAAGTCATCAACCTCTCAAACATGAAATGGGATTGGATGGCAGACAAGAAGGTCGATTCCTTAGAGACGCTATTTGATGACAATGCCATGTTCACTCACATGGGAGGGACCTGGGGAAAAACCCAAGAACTAGCTACCATTAAAAGCGGAGGCATCTGGTACAAAAAAGCTACAGTTTATGCAGTTGACGCTCGCATATTTGGTAACACAGCCATCCTGCTAGAGGACATTGATTTGCAGGCAGTAGTCGGTGAGCACGAAGTCACCAATCCTTTTATGGTGACTGAGGTTTATATCAAGGAAAACGGCAAATGGAAGCTGGCCCAGCTCACGTTCTCGCATCTGCTTAGGCCGGTCAGAGTGAACAGCAATAAGAATTAGCCACAAACCTCGAGAGAGAGAATCTGCGACGAATTTTGGCGCTCGTGGAGTTTGTGGAGAGATGGGTCGCGCGGGAACAAGCTGTTCCCGCAAATCGTACCCCGGGAAGACCTTGATCGTGACCGAAGGTGTCGGTTGGGTTCAGTCAACAACGCGGGCCAGAAGTCTGCTTCTGCGAAGTCACTTGGACGTGTTGTCGCCTACTCGTCGAAGTGACCCCGCCACAGCCGCTTTCCGGCACCTCATCAAGTTGCGCCCGAGTCACGGGCAACTCGCAAGGTGGCCCCGTTCGGCCACGCAAGACGGCAGGCTTGACTCGGGTAGAAGTAAAGTGCGGGTATTTCTCTTTGCTCGTTGGCCTGCTCAGATCCGCATCGGCATCACGACGTAGCGGTACTTAAAGCCATCGTCACTGCCCTCTTCGGGGCGCATCTGGCCGGCCGACTGCGCGTCCTTGAACTCCAACCGCACCTCGCCGGCGCTTTGCGCCTTCAGGAAGTCGATCAGGTATTCGGAGTTGAAACCGATGGTCATGGCATCGGCGGAGTAAGGTGTTTCGATGGAGTCTTCCGACTCGCCGGCTTCCGTGGAGGACGAAGAAATCTTCAGCTCATTCTTGTCGAGTTTCAGGCGAATCGCCCGTGAGCGTTCGTCCGCGAATTGGGCCACCCGCTGGATCGCGGTGTTGAGCTCGGCGCCGCGAACCACCACCGACTTGCTGGTTTCGCGCGGCAGTACCGCTTCGTAGTTGGGGAATTGTCCGGTCAGTTGCCGCGACGTCAACAACCGTTCTCCGATGCGGAAGAATAGGGTGGAATCGTCCTTGGCAAATTCCACGTGATCGACGTCGCTGTTTTGCAGCAGGGAGAACAACTCACTCATCGCTTTCTTCGGAATAAGGGTCTTGTTCTCGCCCGAGACGTCAAACTGCTCGCCCGTTTTCTCGATGTGCGCCAGGCGATGGCCGTCGGTCGCCACCATGGTGATCGACTCCGGCTTCAGCACCATCAGCCCGCCGTTCAGGGTGTAACGCGACTCCTCGCTGGAAATGGCAAAGATGGTTCGGCCAATCATGCTGCGCAGGGTTTGCGCCGGAATCTTGACGCTGCCGGTCGCCGGAAATACCGGCAAACCGGGAAAGTTCGACCGCGCCATGCCCACCATCTTGGTGTTGGAACGGCCCGAGCGAATGTTGACCCAATGGTTCTCCAGCAGTTTGATCGAAATGTCGCCGTCGGGCAGCAACTTAACGTACTCGTAAAGTTTGCGCGCCGGAATGGTGCAGGCGCCCTCGCGCTTCACCTTGGCCGCACAGGAGGTCCGAAGACTCAGGTCAAGGTCAGTGGCCGTAATGGTCAATCTGTCGTTGGCGGCTTCGAATAAGAAATTGGAGAGGATGGGAATCGTCGTCTTGCGTTCCACGACGCCCTGTGTGGCAGTCAGTTCCTTGAGCAATTCGAACTTGCTGACGCTGATTTCCATCGCAGTTCCCTGGATTGCCCCGGTTGCTTCCGCAGCCATATTGGTTCACCCTCGGAGTCGCGTCCTGACCCCAGCCTTTTACGCTGCAGTGTAGCAGGAGGATGCGAGAACCCGCGACTTCTGCATTTCCTTATATCAAATTAAAAAACTATAAAACAGTAGTAACCGTAGACACACTGGAAAAGTGGAAAATCGGGGCAAAACCGCGTCTAGAGCCAGTGGGCTTAACGTCAGCACATGTAAAACCGCCCGCATGCGATGTGGCGTCCCCTGCTAAACGCGAGCCGAAAAACTATATCGCACCGTTCTTCCACTTCATTCACAATTCATCCACAGCGTCCGCCAAGGAAAACTGCTCCCTAAAGTGAAAAACCGCGCCAAGTGCGCGGTTCATCCACCCAAAATCTCTGTGAGTTTATTCAGGAGCCTGTTCAAATCCTTGTCGGTCTTGCGGGCCTGGGTGATCTTCTCGACCGAATGCAGCACCGTGGTGTGATGCTTTCCGCCGAACTGACGCCCGATTTCCGGCAATGACGCTTCCGTCAGTTGCTTGGCCAGGTACATCGCAATCTGCCGGGGATACACGATGGAGTGCGAATTGTTCTTGGTTTTGATCTCCGCCGGCCGCAGGCCAAACTGCTCCGATACCGCTTTCTGGATCGACTCAATGGTTACCTTGCGCACCTGCGAGTCGATCAGGTTCTTCAGCACCTCCTGCGCTGTGGCCATGCTCAACTCTCCGCCGGTGAGCGACACGTAGGCCGTGAGCCGGATGAGCGCTCCCTCCAGTTCACGCACATTGCTGCGGATGTTCGACGCGATATAGAGCGCCACGTCGGTCGGCAGCATCACCCTTTCGGACTCCGCCTTCTTCTGCAGGATAGCCACCTTCGTCTCGAGGTCGGGTGGTTGGATGTCGGCGATTAGTCCCCACTCGAAGCGGCTGCGGAGGCGGTCTTCGATCTCGGCCAACTCCTTGGGCGGCCGGTCACTGGCAATTACGATTTGGCGCAACGACTCGTGCAACGCATTGAAAGTGTGGAAGAACTCCTCCTGCGTGCGCTCCTTGCTGACGAGGAACTGAATATCATCAACCAGCAGCACATCCATCGTCCGGTACTTGTCGCGGAAGCTGGTCATCTTATTGTTCCGCAACGCATTGATCATCTCATTGGTAAATTTTTCACCCGACACATAGCAGATGGCCATCTGTGGCTCGCGCCGTTTGATCTCGTGTCCGATGGCCTGCATCAGGTGCGTCTTGCCCATGCCGACGCCACCGTACAAAAACAGCGGATTGTAGGCCTTGGAAGGTCGCTCCGCTACCGCGCGAGCAGCCGCATGCGCGAACTGGTTGCCCGAGCCGATGACGAATCCGTCAAAAGTGCATTTCGGATTGAGTTGCGCCGCACTGTCCCAGTCAAAGCGCTGCTGTCGGGCAGCCCCCACACTGGCGTTGTCGCTCGGACCAAACGCTTCGGCATGTGCCGCGCCGCGCCTTCCGTCGCTGCTTCTGCTGTCGCTGTTTGCTTCCATTCTTGTCGGCCCGTTGCGCTTCGTCGGTGACGAACTCGACGTCCTGGTACTCGAGGCCCAGCTTCTCAATGGCTTCGCTGATCAGGTCGCCGTACTTATCACCGATGTGACAGAAGTCCGGATTCGGAACTTTCACAAACAGTGTCGGTCCTTGCGAATGGCTGAAGCGTGTCGGCTTGAGCCAAGTCTCATAAGAATGCCGGTTGATCTTCTTCTCGAGCGCATCAAGTACCAGCACCCATGGATTGGGAGGAGCAGATCCGAAATAGGACATAGCAAAAATAACCTGGAGGCTGACATCGCCTCGAATCGATTCAACTAAAAGTCAACGGGAACAGAAGCCAGTAAGGCCACGACCCACCGCACGATTCAGGAGAAAGTAAAGATCCGTAACCGAAGAGGCCACGGGGGTAGAAGCATTCTTTCAGGGGGTACATCAGAATGTTCTCTCAGGTGGCTGCAAGGGATACTAGCACGAAAAATTCACAGCACAAGTGGTTGGTCTCTTGCGATGATCGGTCTCGGGTCGCGAGTGATTGATTTCGCAAATGTTACTGGCGAAAAAATTTTTTTTGCTGCAGCGCACGTGGTGCAAATTGCCAGCGCACGAGTTTTTGCACCAAAAGCGAGACATCAATCGCAGTCAGAAGTGTTGGCAACCACATCGCGCGAGCCGCACTCGCGTCTTCATTTACGTCGCTATCCATGCCTTGCCGCGTTTGCCAGTCGGGCATGGGGAACGGTATACTTTGGGTTTGCCCTATCTAATTTTTTGCCAGTGAGGAGCGCAGTTTCGAATGCCGAAGCGCACATTCCAACCCAACCGTCGTCGCCGCTCGAAGACGCACGGATTTCGTTCTCGCATGAAGACCAAGAGCGGACGTGCGGTGATCTCCCGCCGTCGCGCCAAAGGACGCAAGCGCGTCGCTGTCAAGCCTGGGTTCCGCGAGTAATCGCTTAAATCTGTTACCGCGCGTACCGCCGAGTGTCCCGCCCACGGTAATATTTCAGAATGAGGAGTCGGCGCCATCCCCGTGCATGCGGTCAGTGGGCAAACCGGGATTGGCGCCATATGCGGCTTTGACCTCTGCCGGACGCGATTTTCCGAAATCGAAGCACTTGTTGCGCCATGCGGACTTTCAGCGCGTTTACCAGGCCGGCCGGCGCCAGTTCACCGGCAATATGACGGTATTTTTTCTGCGGCGCGTGCCGGCGACCGATGCATTAGTTTTCGGCGACTCGCTGCGAGTGGGATTCACCGTGGGCAAGGTGCTGGGCGGCTCGGTGGAGCGCAATCGCATCAAGCGTCGCATGCGTGAGGCCGTTCGCACCTCGTGGCCTGCCATGGAAGCGCCGGTGGATGTGGTGTTTCATCCCCGCAAGTCGGTGCTGGAATTGCCTTTCGCCCAGGTGGCCGGCGAAGTAGCGCGAGGTCTGCAACTGGCGGTGCAGCGCGCGCGGGCAGCGGAACCCGCGGAGAACGCAGGACAGAAGTGAAGTCTGTAATTCAATTCGTGCTACGGGGATATAAGCGCTGGATTTCGCCGATGCTACCCAATGCCTGCCGCTTCGTGCCGACGTGTTCCGAGTATGCCATGGAGGCGGTGGAGCAGCACGGGGCGCTGCGGGGCACCTGGCTGGCGATTGCAAGGGTCCTGCGCTGTCATCCCTTTGCCGGCTCGGGTTATGATCCCGTGCCGCCCATGAACCGCCATTACTGAATGGAAAGTCAACTTGCCTGAGTATCGGAATCCACAGCAAGAGCCCGGCGGCCAGAGCCGCATGCTCATCATACTGGTCGCCACCTTTGCGCTGATTCTGGTCAGCCAGTTCTTCCTGTTCAAGAAAAAGCCAGGCAGCCCGCCGGCAGAGCAAGTCCCCCCAGCAGCCAAGTCTCAGGCGGCCATGCCGCTCCCAACCGCGCCGGCGAAAGCGACCCAAACGACGTCGCCCACTCCAGCGCAGGCTCAGGCGGCCAGCGCCGAGACAGAGACCGTAGTCGAGAACGACCTCTATCGCATCGTCTTCACCAACCGCGGAGCCCAGGTCAAGTCGTGGATCCTGAAGAAGTACAAGGACGAGAAAGGCCAACCCCTCGATCTGGTTAATCTCGCGACGAGCAATTTCGGACTTCCTCTCGGCCTCTACACCTACGACGAGGCCCTCCGTAACAAGATCAACTCCGGATTGTATGTCCCAACGACCGGGTCGTTTACAACTCGCATCGGCGACGTGCACGCGATGGTGACTGTCCCCGGTGAGTTAGGTTTCGCGTACTCTGACGGAGCAGTTACTGTTCGCAAGACCTTCCACTTCGATCGCACTTACGTGATTTCGGTGGAGACTGTGGTCACCGTGAATGGCCAGCCGGCTCAAGCTTTTCCCATGTGGCCCGCCGGGTTTGGCGACCAGGGAACCGGCGCCTCCTTCGCGGCTGCGCGCGTCGATTACTACGCCGGCGATAAAGTCGAACGTTTGGCGGCCAAGAAGATCAGTGGCGGCAACACCCTGCGGGGACCATTGCAATGGGCGGGACCGCAGGACCAGTACTTCGCCGCAATCTTTCTGCCAGACACCCCTGGCCAGGCTGCCATGGTCACCTTCCGGAATGCCATTGAGGTTCCTAAGGACCCATCCAAGCCCGACCCCAATAACCTGACCAAAGTCGAAGTATTGGGAGCGGCTGTGGGCAGTGTCGATGGCGTCACCCGCGAACGCTTGTTTGTCGGCCCTAAGGCTCTCGACGTGCTCACCCAGATCCACGCCAACACCCTCGCTGGCCAACCCGGCGGCAGCGACCTCGGGCACGTCGTCGATTTCGGCTTCTTCGGCCTCATCGCTCGACCGCTCTTTCTCTGGCTGCTGTGGACGCACGATCACCTCGCTTCCAACTGGGGCGTGTCGATTATCATCCTCACCATCATCATCAACCTGGCATTGCTGCCGCTGCGCATTACCAGCATGAAGTCGGCGTTGAAGATGCAGAAGCTGCAGCCGCAAATGAAAGCCATCCAGGAACGATACAAAAAGTATCCCCTGCGCGATCCCCGCCGTGCCGACATGAATACTGAGATCTCCGCGCTGTACAAAGAACATGGCGCGAACCCCGCGGGCGGCTGCTTGCCACTCGTGATCCAGATGCCGTTTCTGTTCGCGTTCTACTCCATGCTGGGGGTTGCGCTGGAACTACGCCAGGCGCCGTTCCTGTGGCTGCACGATCTGTCATCGCCCGATAAGCTGTTCATCCTGCCAGTGCTCATTGTGATCAGCACGCTGTTCGTGCAGAAGATGACGCCCAACGCGGGCATGGATCCCGCGCAGCAGCGCATGATGACTATCATGATGCCGCTCATGCTGGGCTTCTTCAGCTGGTCGCTGGCCTCGGGACTGAGCCTCTACTGGGTAGTGGGAAACATCATCGCCATCGGACAGCAGTACGTGATGAACCGTACGGGCTTGGGAAAAGAAATGCGCCAAGAAATGGAAAAGCGCGCTCGCAAGGCAGCAAAATAGGCCTGGGTAGAGCTGGCCTTCAGAGCCTGCCCTGAGCGAAGTGACGGGCCGGCGTTCAAGTCGTTCATGCTGGACTTTCCACGCGGACTTCAGTCCGCACGGGATAGGACCTCTCCAATCGCTATGCCGATAACCGACAAAATTGCCGCTGCCAAAAAGATCAGCGAACTGCTCAACGGGATCATCACCACCGGAGACTTCCATCTCCGCTACAAAATCATGGTAGACCCGCCCGCGGGTGAGCATGATTTCGACAAGCCTGCGATCAAGGTGGAAATCTCCGGCGCCGATAGCCCGCTGGTATTGGAACGCGGCGGCGAACTGTTGCGCGCCTTCGAGCACGTAGCCCTGGAAATGTTGCGCATCCCGCCCGATGAGCACGACAAAGTCATCTTCGACTGCCAGAATTTCCGCTCCGCGCGGCTCAGCGAGCTGCGCCTGGCCGCCAACGTCGCCGCCGACCGCGTGCGCCAGAGCGGCATGCCCTATGCTTTCGCCCCCATGTCGTCGCGGGAACGCCGCCTGCTCCACCTTGCTTTACGCGATCTCGAAGATTTGCGCACCGAGAGCGCCGGCGAAGCTCTGCAACGCTACGTCGTGGTGTATCCCAAGGACTACCAGGGCAAGCCGCCTGCTCCCGCACCATCGCCACGGCGGCGGTAACACGGCGAAGCGATCAGTGGGTGGTGGTCAGTGGATAGTTGGGCTTGTCCGGATCCAGATGTTAACGCGGCAGATTGATTTTGCTGGGGTAGTTTGAACGCGTCTCAGCGGACAAGGTTTTACTATCCACTAGCCACTGACCACTATCCACTGCTCAGCATGCACCTCGATGACACCATCGTCGCCATCGCCACCCCTTCAGGCCGCGGTGGCATCGGCGTGGTGCGTCTCTCCGGCCCCGAAGCCAAGAACATCGCACAGCCCATGTTGCGGCTTGCGCATTCAGACGATCTGCAGCCCAATCGTGCTCACTTCAGCGAACTGATAGAGCCCGGCACCGGCGAGCGAATCGACGAAGTAGTCGTCACCTACTTCGCCAAACCGCACTCCTATACCACCGACGACGTCGTCGAAATTTCCTGCCACGGATCGCCCGTGGTTCTCCGTCATGTACTCGAGATGGCAATGCAGCGCGGGGCCCGTCTGGCTGAGCCCGGGGAATTCACCATGCGGGCCTTCCTCAACGGTCGCATCGATCTCACCCAGGCAGAAGCCGTCCTCGATCTGATCGACTCGCAAACCCTCTACCAGGCGCAGGTCGCGGCCCGCCAGCTCGAGGGCGCATTGTCCAAGCGCCTGCAACCCATCAAGCAGGAGCTGGTCGAGTTAATCGCAGTCATGGAAGCGGGCGTGGATTTCGCCGAAGATGATGTAGCAGTCATTTCCGATGAGCGCATCCTCGAGCGGATTGCCGAGGTGCATGAACCGCTTCAGCAATTGCTTGCCAGCTTCGCCTACGGAAAAGTCGTGCATGAAGGTCTCACGCTGGCCATCGTCGGCCGTCCTAACGTCGGCAAGTCGAGTCTATTCAATCGCCTCGTCGAGCATGAGCGCGCCATTGTGACCGCCACGCCCGGAACCACTCGCGACCTGGTCAGCGAAACGGTTTCGATCGATGGCATTCCTGTGCGTCTGGTGGATACCGCCGGCATCCGCGAAGCACTTGACGAAGCCGAGAGCATCGGCGTGCGCAAATCCATGGAGGCCCTGGCCGACGCGGACATTGTGCTGGTAGTGCTCGATGCTTCGCATCCCGCAAGCGATGACGCAGCCCGCCGTAGCGACACCGAGCTGATCTCGCTGGTCACGCGACGCCTTGCCATCGTGGTCGAGAACAAGATCGACGCCGTTACCACCGCGCCGCTCATCCCCGACGGCGGCCTGCCTGTCGTCATGACCTCAGCCAAGACCGGACAGGGCATCGACTACTTGCGCTCGACGATCCTAAAGCTTGCGGGCGGCGACGGCGCCGCACAACCTGAGAGTGGCTTCCTTACCAACGTTCGCCACCAGAAGCTGGTGCAGGACTCGATCGCTGCTCTTGATGCCGCGACAGCAGCAGTGCCACTCAAGACCCCGCACGAGATGCTCCTGCTCGATCTCTATAATGCCCTGCGTTCACTGGACGAAATTACCGGCGCGACTACAGCCGACGACATCCTCAATTTGATCTTCAGTTCGTTCTGCATCGGAAAATAGGGTGTGCGGGGTTGACGTTTTGATCTTAGCTAAGTAAATTAGCTAATGTGAAAGTACACACCATTCACGAAGCTAAGACCAACCTTTCCAAACTCATCCAAAAAGCTTGCGACGGAGAAGAGGTCATCATCGCGAAAGGAAAGAAGCCGATCGCGAGGCTCGTCCCTATCCGAGTCGCGGACCGGCCGCGGAAGCCAGGACGGTTTAAGGGGAAGATCTGGTGGTCCGAGGATGCGTTCGCCCCCCTCACGGATGACGAGTTACGCGACTGGGGCCTCGATTGAACCTGCTGATCGACACGCATGCGCTGCTGTGGTGGTGGACAGATGAGAGCAGACTCTCAGAGCGCGCCAAACGTGCGATGTTGGATTCGAGAAATCGCTCCTATGTCTCTGCGGTCGTTACTTGGGAACTGGCGATCAAGGTGAATTTAGGCAAGCTCAATGCGCGGGAAGTCGTGGCCGCTCTTCCGCAACTGCTGCTGGAAGAAGGATTCCGGCGATTAGCGATTTCCACCGATCATGCTCTCCGCGCCGGACTCTTGCCACTGCTTCACAGGGACCCTTTCGACCGGATGCTTGTGGCCCAAGCGCAAGCCCTCAATTCCCCGGTCGTGAGCGCGGATGCGGTTTTTGACCGCTATGGAGTGCAACGCATCTGGTGAGTTGGTACCTTCACAGCGCTTCTTACGCTGCGGGCATATACTGGCCACGACCCCCGGAGACCCGTCCATGCCGCGCCTGAATGTTTACATATTTAAGTGTTCCCGCTGCGGCGAGCCCGCGGTCTCACTCTTCAAAGAGAAGACTCCCGGCGTTGTCGAGTCACAGGACACCATCTTCCCCGCCATCGATCTGAAGTCGATTCGCGCCCAGTGCTCTGCCTGCAAGCACACCCAGTTCCGCGACGGCGCTGAAGCCGCGCATCATGAAGTCTTGGACTGGAATTAACTTCAGTCCGCGAACGGTAGAGCAGCGCTTCAGCGCCGCGTCAGGCGTCCCTTGCCGGATGTGAGCCGGACTTCAGTTCGGCGCCACACCTTGGTCCGACCGATTCGAGGACTCACCAGCAAGCCAAAGAGATAATCCGTGCAGATCCGTGGTTAACCTTTTGCATTTATTTCGACAGCGCCCCTAGCGCCGCGCGGAAGATCGCGTCAAAGTTCTCCCGCCCCGACGACTGAACCGCCCGCTCCACCGCCTTCTCGGCCAGCGCGCGCTGGTAGCCCAGGTTGGTCAGGGCGGAGATTACGTCTCCCTCAACCGCTGAAACTGTGACTGCCGGCTGAGGCACGCCAAAGGCATCCAGCTTGTCGCGTAGCTCAACGCACATGCGCTCGGCGGTCTTCTTGCCAATGCCGGGAATCCTGGTCAGCCGAGCATGATCATTGGCGCGGATCGCTCCTACCATGTCGGCCGTGGCCATGCCGCTCAGAATGGTGATCGCCAGCTTCGGCCCGATGCCGCTCACGGTAATCAGCTTCTCGAAGAGCTGCTTCTCATCGGCGCGCAGGAATCCGAACAGCGCGATGGCGTCCTCTCGGACATGAGTGTGGATGTGCAGTGCCACCTCGCTGCCCAGCGCGGGCAGGTCGGAAAATGTCGGCACGGTGATGGTCACGTCGTATCCGACGCCCGCCGCCTCAACAATGGTCTGGTTGGGATGCTTTGCGATCAGCCGTCCGCGAAGGTGGGCAATCATTTTGGTGGATATTGAATAGTGGAGAGTGGACAGCAGTGCGAGCGCGCGTTTTGCTCCCAACTAACCACCATCCACGGCCCACTATCCACTGGTTTTCACTGCCTTCTCCGGTGGTACACCGCAAAGTCATACCCCGGATTCGGCGGAAATAACTCGTTGATCTTGCGCAATCGCTCCGCCAGCGCGGCCGGGGCCAGCAGCGGATAGTCGCGCTCCCGCAGTTCCTGGTAGTCCACGTCAAGAAACAGTGACAACGTGAACACCGCGATGGCATCGGAGAAGGCCGCCTGCAGATACTCGTGTTTCGCTTTCTCGGCTTCGGGACCGTTGGTGGTGGCGACCTTGCGCAGCTCGTAGGCATCGAGCGACGTCTCGCCCCGGACCTTGTCCTCCACCTGCTTCCAAACCAGGTCGCTGAACTCCTGTGCCACGCCCACGCGCTCCACGAAGTTGTGGCCTACATTGATGAAGAACTCGAACGCGATGGCGAAATTGTCTTCCATCAGACGGGTGGAGATGAATACGTACTGCGAGTCGCCCAGCGTCTGGTTGCGATGGCAGATGGCGCTGTCGGCCAGCTGCACGTCATAGCGATCCGCGATCATCGTTTCGTCATCGAGGTTCAGCGTCAGGGGGACGAAATAGTACGCCTTGCGGTTCAGCGCGGCGGCGATGGTGCGTGGCACGGCCGCCACCATGCGCTCGATGTCGGCAATGGCATTAGTGACTTCACCCATCACGGCATAGCAGATGCCGTTTGCGGCCTGCGCAACGGGAGCCAGCCTCACCACTTCCGCCGGCGTTCGCGTAATCGCTTGTGACGCTTGCGACATGAATGCTTGATTGTAACCTAGCGGACACATCTGCGAACCACCCTGCCTGGTCGCCGCGAGGCCTTCCTGAACTGCGTCAACCCAGTTAACGACTGATGGCTCAGCGCCATGGATGATGCAAGCTACAGCGAAAAAGGCGAAGCAACCGAGGCGGAAGCCACAAGTTCTTCACGCCGGTGAAGTTGACAATCCTTTTGCATCGCTCTGACTCAACCATGACACATGCGCACAGTAGCAGACCTACGCTAGGCGGGTCGGCGCAAAGCCACTCTGATGGGTGGGACCGCCGAGAGTCATTTCTGGATCGGAGTGTGCAGTATGGCAACTGAAGATGTCCTTACAACCGCAACCTCGCCCGACGCGTCGGGCGAAGAGCATGAGCCTCAGGCTAAACCCGCCCTCCCGCGGCGTTCCTTCCTCAAAGGAGTGGGCGTCGCGGGTGTGGCCATTTCCGCAGGATCGCTCCTGCCCGCCATCCTCAGCGCTGAACAGGGCGGTGGTTCGCTTACCAAGGGAGACGCGGCCATCCTGCGTTTCCTGGCCGCCGCCGAAATCCTCGAGACCGACCTGTGGCAGCAATACAACGAACTTGCCGGCATCCAGGACAGTGAAGTGCCGGGCGGTTCGGGCAACGAACCCTATGGCGACGCGCTGGAACAACTCGATGACGACATGCCGCAGTACATCCATGACAACACCGAGGATGAGCTGACGCACGAAGTCTTCATCAACGCATATCTGGCGGCTCACGGCGCGCCGACGGTGGATCTCGACCCCTTCCGCACGCTGCCCAGCAGCAAAGCCAGCGGGGCGCAACAGATCGGTCGCCTCACCAACCTCATGCAACTTACCGTTGACACCCGGTGGTACACGCGCTATCGCAGCAGCAAAAAGAACCCCGACTTCGGTGACAACTTCCACAATGCGGTTCCCGACTTGGCAGTTGGCCAGCATCCAGCTATTCCCCGTACCGACGCAGACGTCGAGGGCGACCCCAACTTCACGCAGGCCATCGCCAATACCGCAGCCTTTCACTTCGCGACGATTGAGCAGGGTGGAACCAGCCTCTACCCGCAGTTGGCGCAGAGGGTGAGCAGCGTTGAAGTCTTGCGCATCCTGCTCAGCATAGGCGGCACCGAGATCTGTCACTTCCAAACCTGGAGCGACCTGGCGGGCGACGCTCCGCCGTTGCAGGACGTCGTGGATCCGGTCACCGGCACCAAGGTCACGTTTCCCGATCTGAACGCTCCGCCCTTCGGGGGTGAGGAATTCACCACCAGCCTGATCATGCCCGAACCTACAGTATTTCTCAGCAGGCAATTCCCCGCGGTTTCGATCATTCGTCCGACCGCAACCGAGGGAGCTGCTAAGGGAGCGTTGAAGGCCCTGACCGCGGACGGGCTCTTCATCGGCCAGTCGAAGGCGTTCTTCCAGTTCATGATTCAACTGGCGATGGAAGCCGACGCGGCCCAACGTAATGGTTGATGGCACAAGAGGAGCGAACTTGCTCCTCGTCACGCTTAGGCGCTGCTCTGGAACCACAGCGGGTGCCCCATCCTTTGCCGTCTCTTGGCAAAGGGTGGGTTCCCAACTGAATTGAGGAATAGCTATGATCGAAGGACTCTTTCAACCCATGCATCTACTCGTCATCGTGGGGCTTGCCCTGCTCATGTTCGGACCTAAGAAACTGCCTGAGCTGGGCAAAGGCATCGGGGATGGCATCCGCGGTTTCAAGTCGGCGATAAACGGCAACGGAGATATTCCTAGCCGGGATCAGTCCGCCGACAAACAGGGATAGGCGGAGATGGCAGGCTTCGGCACCGAACTGCTGCTTTTCTGTGGCCTGGGATATGTCCTCCTGGGGCCACAGCGAATGCACGCCCTTCTGCAACACATCGCGCGTGCGAAAGTCGAGTTCGAGAAGACCAAACAAGAAATCAAGTCCCAGCTCGCCACCGAACTCGATGCCGGACCTAAGGACACTCAAGATTGATGTACCTTAAAGGGTGATGCACAGCACCCTGCCGCATACCCGTAGCGCCACCTCCGTTTTCTTCACTTCCACGGTGCGGGTGCTGTTCACTACCCTGATTTTCGCCGCCGGCGCCATGGGACTGGGCCTTCTTGTCGGCATCATCGGAATGATCACCTATGGCCTGATTGCCGGAGTCCAGCCCGACATGCGCAACGCCTACCGCCATTTCGGCATCCCGCTGGCAATCACCATCGGCACGATCGCGTTCATCGGTGCGACTGTGCTGGAAGTCCGCGCCCGGCGAACCCGAACATAGCGCCTTCGACCTACGTACAGGAATCCTGTACAATTATGGTTTGAGGTATAGATATGCCGGTTGAGACCACCTACACACATCTGCGCGAGAAGCTTGCCTCCGTACTGGATCAGGTCACCGACGACCAGGAAGTCGTCATTGTCCGCCGCCGCGGCGCAAGAGATGTGGCGTTGATTCCGGCCGATGAACTGAACAGCCTCCTCGAGACTGCCCACCTCCTCCGCTCGCCGCGCAACGCCCAGCGCCTGAAGGCGTCCATTCAGGAGGCTCGTCAAGGTAAGGGCAGACGCATGTCTCTGAAGCAACTGCGACAGGCGGTTGGTCTCGATGCGGAGGACTGAACGCGAAGCGGTTTTCCAATCGCGGTTCCTGGAAGACCTCATTTATTGGGTGAATGCCGACCGCAAGACCGCTCTCCGGATATTGGAACTCGTGCGTGCCGTTCTAGAGGATCCATTTACCGGAATCGGCAAACCGGAATTGCTCAAATTCGATTTGGCCGGTCTTTGGTCGCGACGAATTACACAGGAACACCGACTCGTTTATGGAGTTTCGCCGAGCCAAATCCGGTTCCACCAAGCCCGCTATCACTACTAAAATTAAATATTCGGCGATTACCGTTTAAGTCTCACAAGCCGGATAGCCACATTTAAGGAACACATGTCCGAACTCATTCACGTAAAGCTCCCCGACGGCAGCGTCAAAGACGTCCCCAAAGGCACCACCGCCCTCGATATCGCCAAGGGCATCAGCCCGCGCTTGGCCGACGCTGCTCTCGCCGCGCAGATCAAGCCGACTTCGAACGGGAGCGAGCCGCAGCTCGTCGACCTCACTCGCCCACTAGAAAGCGACGTCGAACTCCGCCTGCTCACCGAGCGCGACCCGGAGGCGCTGGCCGTCTTCCGTCATTCCTCCGCGCACCTCATGGCGGCCGCCGTCCTCGAGCTCTTTCCCGAGACCAAGCTCGGCCACGGCCCCGCCACCGAGAACGGATTCTTCTACGACTTCTACCGCGAGAAGCCTTTCACTCCCGAAGACCTCGTAGCCATCGAGAAGAAGATGCAAGAGCTTGCCAAAGCCGACCTTCCCTACGCGCGCGAGTTTCTGCCTCGCACCGAAGGCCTGGAGCGCTTCAAGTCCGAAGGCGACTTCATGAAGTGCCACTTCATCGAGCAGTTCACCCAGCCCGATGAAAAAATTTCCATCTACAAGACCGGCAAGTTCACCGACTTCTGCCGCGGCCCGCACATCCCGTCCACCGGACGCATCAAGGCCTTCAAGCTCCTCAACATCGCCGGAGCCTACTGGCTGGGCGACGAGAAGAACCCGCAGCTGCAGCGCATCTACGGCACTTCGTTCTACTCCAAGAAAGAGCTCGACGACTACCTCAACAAGCTCGAAGAAGCCAAGAAGCGCGACCATCGCGTGCTCGGCAAGCAGCTCGACCTGTTCTCCATTCAGGAGCTCGCCGGCCCCGGCCTCATCTTCTGGCATCCCAAGGGAGGCCTCATCCGCAAGGAGATGGAAGACTGGATGCGCGACGAGTATCTCCGCCGCGGCTACGCGCTCGTCTTCACTCCGCACGTCGCGCGCACCGACCTCTGGAAGACCTCCGGCCACGCCGGCTACTACGCGCAGAACATGTTCACCCCCATGGAACTGGACGACGCGGAATACCGCATGAAGCCCATGAACTGTCCGTTCCACATCCTCATCTACCAGGACTCGCTCAAGTCCTACCGCGACCTGCCCGCGCGCTACGGCGAGCTCGGCACCGTCTATCGCTACGAGCGCTCCGGCGTCATGCACGGCCTGCTGCGCGTGCGCGGCTTTACCCAGGACGACGCCCACATCTTCTGCACTCCCGAGCAGATCGAAGACGAAGTCGTCGGCTGCATCGACTTCGCGCTCGAAGTGCTGCGCGTCTACGGATTCGACAAGTACCAGGTCGAGCTTTCCACTTGGGACCCGAACGACCAGAAGACCTACGCCGGACGCCCCGATCAATGGGAGCTGGCCGAGCACTCGCTCGAGCACGCGCTCAAGCGCCGCAACGTCGAGTACAAAGATCATCCCCGGCGAAGCCGCGTTCTACGGCCCCAAAATCGACATCAAGCTGGTCGACGCCATCGGACGCCTCTGGCAGCTCTCCACCGTGCAGTTCGACTTCACCCTGCCCGAGCGCTTCCAGCTCGAGTACGTCGGCGAAGACGGCAAGCGCCATCAGCCGCTCATGGTGCACCGCGCTCTCTACGGCTCGGTCGAGCGCTTCTTCGGCGTGCTCATCGAGCACTACGCCGGAGCCTTCCCCGTCTGGCTCTCACCCACGCAGGTGGCCATCATCCCCATCGGCGAGAAGCACCAGGCCTACGCCAACGAAGTCGGCGAAAAGCTCAAGGCCGCCGGAGTGCGCGTCCACGTCGACGCCCGCAACGAAAAGATGAACGCCAAAATCCGCGAACACGCCATGCAGAAGGTCCCGTTCCAGTTGGTTCTAGGCGACCGCGAAATGGAATCCCACGAAGTCAACGTCCGCGTCCGCGGCCAGGAAAAGGCCGAAGGCTCGGTGCCGGTGGATGCATTCGTCGAGCGGGTGAAGAAGCTGATCGAGACGAAGGCGGCGGGGCTGTAGGGCCGTCGATCGTGAAGATCTAAGATAATCGAAACCTGCTAGACGGCCGAGGCTGCTCATTTCAGGCCGCACGTTTGTGCGGGAAAGGGAATCATCTTAGATTCTTAGCAACGGCCAAGTATTTCCCACCAAGGTCGGCGTCATAACTATTTACGAAGCTCGCCCATCCTAATAGCTCATTTGATCTCGGCCGATACTGTGCTGGATCGACCTCCGCGCGATGAAACATTGCTCGAAGCCGGCGACGCAGCTCCCTATTCGGGTGTACCTTCTCGTTCACAATCAACCCTGTGACGTATCAAGCTTGCCCTGGACCTGCAAAGCGAGTCTTCGCTGAATTGATCTTAAAATCCGTGCGACTTGAGGAGAAGCTCGAAGCAACGCCAGAAACTGCCGCGATATCTTCTGCGCCCCCGAAAAGGTCAAGTCGTCCGCATAACGAGAATACGTCAAACCGTGTTTTGCGCAGAGAGCAAGAATAAGATGATCCGTCGGGGCGAATGCGAGGTTGGCCAAATACGGACTTGTCGGAGCGCCTTGAGGCAACGAGCCCTGGAAGCTGCAGAGCCCAGCCAGGGTTTTCGCAACGTGTTCCCCGAGCCCTAAATCCTGAAACAATTGGCGAACCGTCTCCTCCTGAATGGAATCGAAGAAGTCCGTGATGTCAACGTTTAGCAAGTACGGCGCAGCCAAGTGCATTCTAGCGTTAGTCACAATACTCCTTCCGCCCACAAAGCCATTGATGTACTGCGGAAGAGGCTGTGTCTCTAATATCGAGCGAAGAATATATCGCTGAATCGTTTTCAAAAAGACGCGAGGCGCACAAATCATTCGATCCCAGCCCGACTTCTTATGGATCATGAACGCACGATAGTATCGCTTCGGAAACTTAGCCATTGCTGTGATCAATTTTGGATTGATGCCAAGAATGACACCCATAACCCTGATGGAAACTAGAGGTGGAAGGCCTTTATCAACCAACCTCTGGAATAGGTCGTCGCTCGGGGCGCCCCCCAGTGTAGGAGGCCACACTGCAGAACGAAGTTGTTGCGATTGGAACGAGACGAGTGGCTCTCGCATTCAGACTCTCCAGTTTGCCGGACGAAGTGTCCAGCCCTGCTTCGAGATTTGCGGCGCTTAACGCGCCGCAAACCTTATTTCTACGACCATGCTCTACTCGGTTGGCGAAGCGCCAACCTAGACAACAAAAGTCATACGTGCAAGAGCCACTCGTGACACAGTCTACTACTTTCCGAATCTGTTCTTCAGAACAAACATTCTGTTCTTGTCCTCGCACGACCGAGGTTAAACTGCGAAGCTTTTGAAGACCCAATACCGTCACGGCATAACCGGCATCATATCGAGTGTCGCCATATTTGCTTCCACAAGAGCTGCAAGTGCGTGCACAATACTGAAGCTAGGGGCAGGTTTGCGACGTGCAGCCTCCAGAAGGCGACGGGTCTGAACTTCCAGTTCCTCCGAGCTAATCGGCTGCAGAACATTAATCAAGTAAAGGACCCAAAAAGCATCAGTTGTATTGTCTATTCTCAAGTCTTTAGCAACCTCGTTCGGCCCTTGTTGGCCCTGATGTCTAGCACCAAACCCTTAACCTCTTTCAAAATTCTTTCTCGATCGGTGTAATCGACATAGAAGACCTTCGAGATACGGCGCCTGGCTGCCGCAACAGGACCGTTCACAACGAAACTGGTGCTTTTTTCGTACTTGCTACTCAGGAGTATCACCATCTTCCGAGCTATCGAATCTTCCAAACAGAACATTCCAAGCTCTGCAATTGACCCCGCACTGCTGGGAAAAATAACTAGCAAGTCAATTCTGCTGGCGAGCGCCCATTCATGGTCTGCTAAGTTCGCCGCGGTGTCGCCAACTACTGTCCGGTAAGCCCCTATCAAGGCCTTGTGTTCACCAAGCTTGACTTGGCAGCTTTTGATCTCTGCTTCCAGCATTGTTTGCAGGTAGGTTCGGATATCCCTTCGGCTGGATGGCTTGGTCGCCAGACCCCTTCCGCAGAGAAAAATGGAAAGAGAAATGCCTTCAAGCGCGGTCGCGAGGTCCTTTGTAAACTCCTGGACAAACAGCTTATCCCGAGCGTCGACATCAATGTCGGCCATCTAAGTCCTTGAACAGACAAGGCTGAAACATCGAATTCTATTGCAGCCGCGAGGAATCACACAAGCGGAATCCTGGCTGATTAGATAACCGTGTCGGCTCCCAGCCGCCGAGTAAACTTGGTGCGCTCAAGCACCAAGGCTCGGAGGAAAGGAGCCGAGCACATGAAGATTGTAGGTTGTGATTTACACACGCGCTACCAGCAGATTGCCATGCTGGATACGGAGACAGGCGAGTTGATTGAGCGTCGCCTGGAACACGCCAACGGAGAAGCGCGGGCGTTTTACGCGGGGTTGCAGGGGCCGGTGCGAGTGGGCATCGAGGCCACCGGGCACACGCGCTGGTTCGAGCGCATGCTGGCCGAGCTGGGACACGAGCTGTGGATCGGCGATGCGGCGCAGATCCGGGCGGCGATGGTGCGCAAGCAGAAGACCGACGCGCGCGACGCGGCCCACCTGCTGCAGCTGCTGGTGGAAGACCGTTTCCCGCGCATCTGGCGGCCGACGCATGGAGGAGCGCGATCTGCGGCAGCTGGTGTGGCATCGCCAGAAGCTGGTGTGGATGCGCAATGCGGTGGGCAATCAACTGCACGCGCTGGCCATGGGCGAAGGGCTGTGCCGCAAGAAGCAACTGTGGACGAAGAAGGGCCGCGCCGAACTGGAAGGCCTGCGTCTGGGCGCCTGGGCCAGCTATCGCCGGCAAGAGTTGCTGAGCATGCTGGACCAACTGGACGCTCGCTCGAAGAAGTTGGACGCGCGGTGGCCGAGCAAGCCGCAGCAGAACCAGGCGGCGGTGCTGCTGATGACGCATCCCGGCGTAGGGCCGGTGACCTCGCTGGCCTTCGTGCTGACGCTGGGTCCGGTGGAGCGCTTTGCGCGCAGCAAGCAGGTGGTGAGTTATCTGGGGTTGAATCCGCGCGAGCACTCCTCCGGCGGACGGCAGCGACTGGGAGCGATCTGCAAGCAAGGCAATCCCATGATGCGTTCGTTGCTGGTCGAAGCCGGACACACGGCGGCGCGACTGGATGCCGAGTTACGCAAGGACTATCAGCGGCTGAAGCTGCGCCGGGGCAGTGGCGTGGCCAAAGTCGCCATCGCCAGGAAACTGGCGGTGCGGATGTACTGGATGCTGCGCAGCCAGGCCAGTTACGCGCAGCTGGTTCGCATGCAAGGCAGCCCGTGGGCCACCCTGGTGAGAAGTAGGTCATCGTTGGGCTGATTGGGCGCCTTGCCTCCCGGAGCGTCGGGGAGTCTGAACAACGAATCATGGTCGGAAGTCGCGTGACCGAATAGATGGTTGGTGGAACCAGTTCCACCGCAGGATTCTCAAAGCGAGCCTTGGTCGCATGAGCGAAAGAGCAAAAGCAACAGCAACGGCAAAAACAAAAACCTTCTACGAAAGGAAAAGACAAAAACCTTCGCCGCTCCACGTGTCTCTTGACAACGCCGACACGGTTATAGAGGGTGGCCCACCCCGTCAACTTATTGTAAAAAATAAATTTACAGAAGAGGGTGGCCCATCCCGCCTTCTTTTGGCGGGGTGGGGCTTTTCGTCCGGGAATCCACTAACCTCCCGGATGAAACCAAAAGACCCACCCGGGCAAATTGAGCCGTCTTGCGGGCGTTAGCGCAGCGAGAGCCCGCAGAGCCTGCCCTGAGCGACAGCCGAAGGGCGAAATCCTGAGCAAGCGGAGCGAGTCGAAGGAACCAGCCCGGGTGGGCCACCCAATTCACAGACTCACGTATCACCAATCACAGACCGGAGAGTGAAAAAACCGTAGTCTCTCCCCATGCCTTGGGGACTCGTGCGTTTCCAGCAATCTCACTGTCTCCACTTCATCACCTTCACTTGTTACCGGCGGCAAGCCTTCCTCGACGCAACCCGCGCGAAGAATGTCTTCGAACGCTCTCTCGAACAAACCCGTCGCAGTTATCGGTTCGACGTGATCGGCTACGTGGTCATGCCCGAACACGTCCACCTTCTCCTCTCCGAACCTGCGCGCGCGACCCTCTCGAGGCGATCCAGTCGCTGAAACAATCGGCCTCGCAGAAGTTGAACGGGCACCATGGACACTTCTGGCAAGCTCGTTACTACGACTTCAATGTATTCACTCCCGAAAAGCGCGTCGAGAAACTCGAAATATATCCACCGCAACCCTGTTCATCGTGGACTAGTCGCGCGACCCGAAGAATGGGGCTGGGGTAGCTACTGTCACTACGCCGTTGGCGAAGTCGGGATCGTGCAGATCGAGTCGCCGGTCGGAGCATGGAAGCGGAGACAGATCGGCAAGCCGAACGTCGTCGCGCTCCCAGAGGAATGAGAAAGCACACCCCTACTGCTTCTCGAAAACAAACACCACGTTCCCATCGTTGTACGACCACACGTTGGTCAGAACTCTTCCATCGGCCGACACGGTCGAAGTCATCTCCACAATGACCTTGTCGCCTTCCTTCTCCACGATCTTCCGGGTGGACCCGGGTCCTAGTTGGCACATCACGGTTGCGACCTTCGACGAGTCAACCCGCGGTACTGCATGTTCCTTGCCGTCGCAAATGCGGACACTCTCCTCGTGCCGCTTCACTCCCGACCTGGTCACGTAGTCGAACATGCTCGCGTAAGTGTTCGGGCCGGTCTGCTGGATGATCACCGTTCCCTGCGCAATGTCACGATTGCCCAGCTGCGACTTCTCCGGATTGAGTTTCCACGTGCCGGTAAAATCAGCACCCGCCATCATCTCAACCATCAGCAAGACCGGCAGTATCTTCACCAGGAACGACCGCAAAAGGTATCTCCTCGCCATCGGGCGGCCCACGCCGTTAACTTATTCCTCCAAGATAAGCTACACAATGGGTGCCCCCATTCCGCCTTATGTTGGCGGGTTGGGGATCTCGTCCAGGCCGCAATCGGGAGAACATCGAGAACGACATCCGAACGATTCGCTGCTGTCTACGTTTTTTCTGATCCGCATATGTAAATCCGTGGTTGCTTTTTGTTCTTGCGTTTGCATCACGCAGCGATGTGACCCGCTTCCTTTCCTATCCAGTCGGCGAAGGCTTAAACCATGCAAAAAGAGGCAGGGGATTGGTTTCCTCGCCGCGCCGGGCTGGCTCCGGCCACCCGCGATCCTTGAAAACTTCTGTCCTACAGATCAGTAACAGTGCTTGCGCAGGTTCGCCGGCGCCGCCAGCCCGTTGTTGCGAATCCAGCAGCCGACTCTGCGAAGCCATCTGCAGTTCCAGCATCATCCCGATGCGCCGTTGAGCTGAAAAACGTCGCCGCCTGCCGGCCGACGAGGATCTTCGCCACCAGTCAATTCGTCTTACCTGCCTCACCTGATCGTGGTATGCCAGCCTTCCGCCGGGCGGTGAAGCCGGAATCACCATTTTTCGTTATCTGTCTAACCACCCTTCTTTACTAGCTGAAAAGCCTCTTATCCGGGGATGTGCTTCCGGCGCTGCTCCCGCATAGTAGCTGCAGTGAATGGGGAGAGGAACTAATGGTGAATGATTCTGTTGGCGCGTTGCACGTCGCTCTGGCGGCCGCGGTGGTCGGCTGGTTAGTCTTTTGTATCTCGCACTCCGTAGCGGTCTGGAACAAACGGAATGCCAATGGACAGACTCGCAGGTCGCGCGGGCTGCCGTACATCGCGTTGTTGTTATGCGCGGCGGCGCTTGCCGGGGGTTGGCTGAACCGAGAGCTAACCAGAAGGGCCGGCGTCATTCTCGGCACCGATTTCTTCGTGGTAAAAGCCCGAGAGAATGCAACCCCTCATCTCGCCAAGACTGACTCCATCGAGGACGGCGCGAGGCTTGCCAGCTTCGACGATCCGTCAGCTAATCGCGAAGAACAGCAGCTGCGAGGCGAGATCCTGGTATTAGAAGAGCGAATCGCGGGCACGCAACTGAAGCCATTGGCGCTTGATCCCGAGGTCGTACGCTCATCGCAGAATGCGACCGACTCACAACGCGACCGTCTGGTACAGCTCGGAAATGGGGTCCTTCGTCCTACGCCAGCCGACGCGGTCCCCTCGCAAACGTTTGCCGAAGATGAACGCACCGCCGCCCAACGGGCCCGAAGCCAAGCGGCTGAGATGCAATACCAACGAATGACTACCTTGGTAAGGGACGGAGTTGAAGCCCCAGCCAAGCTGGAAACGGCGAGAGCAGCGGCGCAAAGCGCGGCCCAGGACCTGCGCGAACGCGAGAACCTGATTCAAGCGGCAATGCTGGGGTCCGAGTCGGTAAATCGTGCCGAGGCGGCAATTCTTCGCGATGGACAGCGGGCCAAGGCCGAACGAATGGCGGAATTGACGGAACTGGAAGCCAGGCTGACCGAGTACCGAACCAGTTTGCAGCAGCTTCAATCAGAGCGCATCATCGCCGCCCCCTTCGCAGGCACCGTGGTTTACCGCAATCCCAGTCCCGGACTTGTCAAGCAGGGAGCGGTGATCCTCGCATTGGCCAAAGGCAGCGGCTTTCTGGCGAACGTCCAGGTGCCCGCGCATGAAGCGGCCATGTTGGAACCGGGACAAGCGTTGCGGTTGAAGCTCCAGCACTCGCTGGTGAGCGAGGAAGTCACAGGCCGACTGCAGTCGGTTGAGATGGTGCCCGGGTATCCAGATCGTCGCGACTTACGGATCGAGTGCGAGCTTCCTCCAGAACAGTTTGCAGAATTCGCTTCCAAACCCATACCTGTCACCCTGCAGTGGCGACCGCCGTTGTACACCGAACGCATCACGCAAGCTGGACTTGTGTTCTCAGTTATGCCGTTGGCAGCCTGGCTGTTCACATGGGTCCGCTCGAAGGTGGCCGAGTGGCCTCGTGCCAGCGCCCGTGAGCTGCAACAGAAGTGGTCGCAGGGATGGCCGCAATCAATGAAGGAGCACGACCTCCGTTCATTGGGCATCCCACTCAGTGAGGGCGGCGGAACCCTGGCAGATCAGGCGGCCGCATAGCTTGCAGTATTTGGCATTGATCCTTTGGCGGTGAGGAAATGAAAAACCAAACCCAGCGGCTTCCGATCACTCCTACCAGCGCAGCGACTTCGTGGCTTTTCTGGGCCACCTTCAGCTTTGGATTCTTTATGGCGCTCTACGCTCCTTACAGGCTTTGGTCGGAAGCTGCGGCGTCCGTCGAGGAGCAAGGCCCGAGTCTTGCCTCATCTGGCGTGTATGTTCTCGCTGTCCTGGCAGGTCTGATTGGGCTGCGCTGGTGCATTCTGTTCATCCTGTCGTACGCGAAGATGGTACGAGGAGAGCGAGATGCCGTAGCGCCAGGTGACGGAGACTTACCGTTCGTATCGATCCTCGCTCCGGCGTATTGTGAGGCTGCGTGCGTCAAGGATGCGTTGACCGCGTTGGTGTGCCTGGATTATCCGGCATACGAAGTCATCTTTGTGGACGACGGCTCTTCGGATGACACTTATCAACTTGCACTTTCGTTTGCCGGAACACATCACTCGAAGCATGGCGCCTGCGAGGTGCGAGTATTCACCAAGCCCAAT
Source organism: uncultured Acidobacteriaceae bacterium (assembly GCA_963834815.1). Classification (GTDB taxonomy): domain Bacteria; phylum Acidobacteriota; class Terriglobia; order Terriglobales; family Acidobacteriaceae; genus DASRAA01. The sequence goes on from CAWIDA010000006.1 coordinate 185,586, forward strand.
GGCGGCAAGTGGAGCGCTCACAACTTTGGTCTGCGGCATGCAAGTGGAGAGTTCATTCTTTGTATCGACGCCGATTCGCGCATCGAAACCGGCGCCCTCAAGCTGATGGTGCGGCATATGCGCGACGAGCGAGTCGGGGCAGTCTCGGGCCAGATCCGTGTGCGGAACCGGAAATCGCTGGTGGGGCTGTTTCAAGCTTTCGAATACGTCCTGGCGAACGGCGCCCTGCGTCTTTCGCAAGGCGCGGTGGGTTGCGTCATGGTGGTTCCGGGGCCAATCGGGCTCTTCCGGCGCGAAGCGTTGCTGCGAGTGCAGGCGGAAAACGAGCGAGAACACAGGATTGAGAAGGAAGAAATACGAGGACCCTTCTCACCGCTCACGTTTGCTGAAGATTTTCACCTTTCGCTCTCCATGCTAGCTCTGGGTTATCGGGTGGAGTACGAGCCTCATGCAATTGCACATACCAAGGCCCCCGAAACCATGACCGGTCTGATCAATCAGCGATATCGCTGGAACCGCGGCACGATGCAGGTTGTTTTGTGGTTTCTCCGAAGGACGCTAAGAGGAGGGACGTCGCCGTTGCGAGTCAGAACCTGGATTGCGACCGTCTTCCTGCTGGATTTCTTCTTTTTTCCGATACTGTACTTTGTTCTCCTCGGCAGCTCGTTGTTGTACCTGTTCCGTGGTGGCGATCTGGCGAGTTTCGCCTCGTGGGCGGCGGGCGCCTGTGTCCTCAGTGTGCTGTCCGGAAGCTTATACGCCGTGGCACATGGGGACCATATCTTTCTCTCCCTGCTGTCTCCCCTCCTTGATTTCTACGAAGGAATCCTGCTGAACTGCGCGTGGATGATTGCTATCGTCGATCAGGCTCGAGGTGTCGGCATGCGGTGGTAGAGAGCCACACCTCCACCAGAAAGATGCACCCGGGCTATTCCAGCCCGGGTGTGACACTGCCGCAATTTACTGGATGAAGGGGCTGGTCGAGTTGCCATTGATAATGGAATTCACGCCGTAGATCGACTTGCCCAGTACTGCGCTGTTGCCGACATACGCATTTGTTTTGATCGTGGCCGTAGAGCCGTTCAGATAGAACGCACCACCGTTGCCGCCCGTAGAGTTCCCCAGAAAGGCAGAGGTGGTTGCGGTGAGCGTGGTGCTGGCCACGGTTCGCTGCGGAATCGTAAACACCGAGTCTGGTAGTGACGCAGTGGCGCCGCCATTGCCATTTGGCGCTTGATTGCCCACAAACCCACTCCGGCTTACGGTGGTATTTACGGCGAACGCGTCCACGCCCGTGCCGAAAATGTTTGTCGCCGCGGCCGCTCCGTTCAGGATGGCGCCGCCGGGGCCATTCTGAGCAATATTGTTCAAAAACACCGAGTCGGAAACATTGAGATAGCCGTTCATGTACGCTACCAGCGCGCCTCCCCCGAGTGGGAAATCAAATCCGGAAGCCAGCCCCAGGCCTCCAAAGCTGTCATGCAGGGACTGATTGCCCTGCGCAACGTTGTTGGTGAACAGGCAATTCGAAACGAACGTCGTAAATTTTGTGAAGGTCTGGTTTGGCCCGTAAAGGACGGCGTTCGCAATGGTGTCTACAACATTTGTAGTCGATAAGGCACCCGCATTAACGGAAGCTACATTGCTGTCGAACCAACTATTTGAGACTGTAGAGGGCTGGCTATCAAACACGATTGCCCCACCTTCGAGTGCCGTGTTATTGGTGAAATAGTCCTGGTCGACGACGACGTTTGAATTACTGTTGGGGAACGTACCCTCGCCCACCATCGCTCCGCCGAACAAGAACGCGGAATTTCCAGAGAAAATACTGTTAGCGATTCTGGCAGAGTATGAGCTACTACCCTGGAACGTATTCAAGACTTCAACCGCGCCTCCTTCCAGCCCGGAAGAGTTTCCCGAAAAATACGAATTCGTAACGTCTAAGTTGCAGTTGTTCGAGAAAATGCCGCCGCCCTCATTGGCAGCGGCATTGTTCAGGAAGCTCACGTTGTTGACGGAGATCTGCGAGCCGAACGTGGCATAGAGGCCGCCGCCGTTATTATGGCTGTAGCCCAGCGGGGCGAATAGGCCATTACCCGTCGCCGGTCCTTGGGCGTTCCCGCCGCTTATTGTCAGCCCATCGAGAGTTGCCGTTACACCGGTTTGCGCGACATCGTTGCCGGCGATAACGACGTGCCACATCGTGCCGCCACCACTCAGAATCGTCTGATGCGCTTTGGGATTGCGCTGCGACAGCGAGTGCTCGTTACCGGCAAATCCGCCGTAAATCGCAATTTGGTTGGGCAGATTGAACGTAATCAAATTGGGCGTGTTCAGACCAGACGCACCGCCGGTGACTCCATTGGGAGAATAGATTCTGGAAGGGATGTACGTGCCCTGGGTGACCCAGATCTGATCGCCCGATGCAGCTGCGTCCAAAGCGGCTTGCAGATTTACAAAGGCAGTTTGCCAGGATGTGCCATTCGCCGTCAGCGGATTCGCAGCGGCATTGACATAAATCTTGGCTGCCTCAGCATTCAGGGCCCCGAATGAACTTGCAACTACGAGCATCAGAATCGCAACGTAGTTTCGAACTGTCCGTATGTTCATGCCTTCTCCTTCGAATGTGGCGCGGGGGATCTGGTCGCGGCAGCGGCGCGCAGCTTCCTTCGGAAGTGGGTCAGGCCTGTTGCCATTGCCCTGCCCTTGCGTGACCTGGAATTCCCCGGGTTGAGTGCAGCAGACCTGAGCCAGGATTTCGAATGGGCATCCTGGACGGGCAACACTATAACCCCGATTGGACCCGGCTCTTTAGTGTTTTCTCGTTTTTTAATGTGCGTAATTCGCCCTGCCCCAAAACAGGCCAGCTCGCCCCTGCACAGAGGTCGCAGCGGAAGGCGAATGGCTCAGCGGTTTTGCGCGAGGAATGTCCCTACCGACTGTAGTCCAACTGCCTATCTGACCATTACAGGCTGCGTAACTTCACCAGAAAGACCGAGCAGGCAAAGTCCTCACGCGTTCGCGGCGGTGTACGATAGCTCCACAAAGCCGTTTTTGTACGCGACCACACCCTTTAGATTCCACCGCTTCTCCGTCTGCGATGCACCGAACAGCCGGAGTCCTTCACCCAACAGCACAGGCGCGATCGTCAACCTGATTTCGTCCACCAGGCCGAGTTCGAGAAAACGCTGACTCAACATCGCCCCGCCCACCAACCAGATGTTTCGATAGCGAGGCGCAAGCTTCTCGTCTACCAATGTCTTCAGATCGCCCGCATAGAACTCGACGCTGTTCCTCGCCGCCAGCCATTCCCTGCCGCTCACCACCACCACCGGAGTATCGCCGTAAGGCCAGCCCAGTTCCAGCGCGTGTTCATACGTGCGCGAGCCCATCACATAACAATCAATCGACTTCAGGAAGGCCGCTACTTGTTCCGCCGAAATGGAAACCCCAGCCGGGTACGCATTTCCGGGACTATCCATCCACGAGACGCTGTTATCCTTCTTCGCGATGAAACCGTCCAGGCTGGAAACCATGTGCAAGGTTACAGTTCGTTCTTTTGCGTTTCCTTCAGCGTGTGACACACTTCCTCCCTCACTTTGGCCGACATCGATACCCACGAACGACCATACGCGGAGAACGAATCACACTGTACTGTGACCCGCCTCCTTGCCCATCCCGAAGGCGAACGCGTAAACCATACAGAAGTGAGGCAGGGGACTGGTGTCTCTGGCCGCGCCGAGCTCCGGCTCCGGCTGTCTACGGCTCCTTGAAAACTCTATGTCCGCGCGTTACCCACGCCAGATGCCCGCGCGGTCGCTTTGGCAGGGCTCCCCGCTAACCTCTTTGTTTGTAGGAGTCTGCGTGTAAGCCCCTTTATTTGGAGGAGCTTATACCTGAATCGCGTAATAAGTCCTTTGTTTTCAGGATGGGCTGGGGGGAAGGGGGGTACCCCTCTTCGCCGAATAGTTGTCGAATTCGGGTGGCGGTGAGGGGTGGCCTATATTTGCCTGATTTTGGCAAGTGTGGACACTTTTTACGCCGGCACCGCGACCGACTACACGAACAGGGCATTCACGGCCGCAGTATCGAAATACCCGGTCACTTCCGCCAACTTGCCGTCCTTTACTCGCACCACCCAGCAGTAATCGTTGCTGTACACGCCGCCTTTGGCCAGCGGAGTCTGGCCGTGCCACTCCACTACCACCACGTCTCCCTCCGCCACCACCCGCTTCACTTTGCACGAGGTCGGGCCGCTGAAAATCGCCAGTAACGGCGAATACGTCTTCTTCATGTACTCCGCCTTGCTGTGCGAAACCCCCGAAATCGGCGTCGTCCCGATCGCCGTCCAGGTCACGTCATCCGCCACCGTGTCAAAGAAGCCCGAGCTGTCGCCCGCCTCCCATTTGGCAAACACGCCCGCTACTAGTTCTTTTGCAGTCAATACACCCTCCGCTCCCTTCGTCACAATATTCACTTCCAGGCGGCCCAGGTAACCGTCCCGAAAACCAGGAATTCAGAACTAGGGTTGCGCTGGAGCCGAATCGACCAGCGGGATCTGCGAGGCCACTTGCAGTTCCAGCATCATCCCGATGCGCCGGTCGAGCTGGAAGAACGTTGCGGTCTTTTTGCCGTCCAGTACCTTGGCGACAGCGTTGATTATAAGTGCGCACTTCCAGAGCGACAAACGAGAACGCCACACGCAAGTTCAGGATTCTCCTGGGCGATCGCTCTCCTGGCGCCGATGCTTCCTGGTGAAAACATGGTAGGTGACGCCGTCCCAGGCGTTATGAATGCCGCTGAAGAGCAGCAGCAGCGCCGCCGCTCCCGTAGCAAACAGCGCCTCGTGCTCGTGCGAAAGGGCAACGTAGGCCGACACGGCCAGTGTGGCGTAGGCCGCGAGCGGTAGTAGAGCATGGAACAGCCAGTCTTCCAGCACCGGCCGGTAAATGGTCTGTACTCGCATGCGCCGGGCCACGACGATCTCGTACACCACGCCAATGGCGCCCAGCAGGCCCCATGAGGCGGCGGCGGTCGCTACGCCGCGCCATGGAGCGGTGAGTATCGCCGAGACTAGCAGCACTGCTCCGAAATGAACAATGGTGGGCGTCGCGAACGCGTGCCCGGCTTGGTCTTGGTTGGGTGCCATCGGCATATCGGAGATGAGGGTGAGGACGACGAACTGCAGTCCGATCAGTGCGCCGGCAGACGAACCGACGATAACGTAGAAGTTCTCCCAACCACCGAGAGCTGTCATCTTTGCAACCTCGAATTGCGTCAGGCCCACAGCCGGGTGTCTTGCCGCAAGCGGGCGATGTCGCGAGTGGGCGCGCTGCCGAAGAAACGGCTATATTCGCGGCTGAACTGCGAGGCGCTGAGATAGCCCACCTGCTGGCTGGCCGTGCCTGCGTCCATCATCGCCGACAGCATCAGCCGCCTGGCTTCTTGCAGGCGCAGGACCTTCTGATAATGCAGCGGGCTCATCGACGTCACCGACTTGAAGTGCTCATGGAAAGACGACACGCTCATGTGAACGAGTTCGGCCAACTCTTCGACTTTGATGGGCTGGGAGTAATTGGCGCGGAGCCACGAGATCGCTTTCGCAATCCGGTGGACACTGGATTCGGCAAGGCCCATCTGGGCAACGCGAACGCCAATCGGGCTGCGCAGCAAGCGGATCAAGATTTCATCCACTACGAGCGGGGCAAGGAGTTCTGCGTCACCAGGCTGCGCCAGGCACTCCAGCAACCGGACAGCGGCGTTGATCATGCTCGCGTCGACGGGAGTGACATACACAGCGCGCCGCTCCTGCACCGGCGGCAAACCGTTGGGAAATACCTTCAAGACCAGCTCGGCGATCTTCTGCGCGTCGAGGTCTAACCTCAGGGCGAGATAAGGCTCGGAGTGGCTGGCTTGCTTGATATAGGAGGCGATGGGCAGCGCTACCGAGAACACGATCATGCGCGAGGCGTCGTAAACGTATTGCTCCTGCCCAATGATGGTGGTCTTCGCTCCTTGCGCCGCAATGCACAACGACGGCACGCGAAGAATGTGAAAACATTCCTTGTTGGCGCGGGAGGCGCGACTGGCGTGCACACCGGGGACGCGCAGCTCGAAACTACCATCGTGAGGGGCATAGGCGGCCAGCAGGCGCGCCAGCTCAACGGTGTCTGGTTCGGTCAGCTCTGCGAGTCCGCTTGCCCGCCGCGTAAATCCGATTTTGCTGGTGCTGCTCACGGTTTCGAGAATACCTCTTTGGCAGTCATGATCGCGGTCATCGCGCTCGGCCAGCCGGCATAAAACGCCAGGTGCGTGATGGCCTCGATCAGTTCTTCCTTCTCCACTCCGTTTTCCACCGCTCTGCCGAGATGAAAGCGCAACTGGTCCGGACGATTCAGGGCAATCAGGGCTGCCACCGTGATCAGGCTTCGATCGCGCTTGGAAAGCTCCCGGCGCTCCCAAACATCGCCGAAAAGCACATCGTCTGTTAGTTCGACCAACTTGGGCGAAAAGTCACCCAACATCTTCTGGGCGGCTGAAGGTTCTTTACTCATGCGTTCACTCCGTCATTTTCTAATCGATCAGTAATGTTCCCACGCAACCGCCCAGTGTTCGTCTGGGCGAGCCGATTTGATGATCAACTGCCCGTCGGAAAATTGATACACGCGCGTAAGGTCCTTCCCCACAAGTCCCGGCGTGATCGATGCCATCACGTGATGCGTTACTGTGTGCGCCTCTTCATTCACGTCGTAGCTGCCGAAGGAAGCCTCATACCCTTCCTTAACGTAGTCATTGGAGAGAGCCGACTCTGCCTTGGGGAACATGATCTGCACTGACATGTGGCCATCACGCGTGTAGAGCAGTATCCCCGTCCGACTAGTAATGCGGGTCACTTTTCCGCCCGGCGTTGGTTCTTCCATCCAGGCCAGATGCCACGCTCCGATTAGCTTTTCCCTGTCGGAAGCAGAGCTTGCGCCTTTCTCCTCTGCGGACTGCGCCGCCGAAATTCCGCTGAGTGCCAACACAGCTGCGAACGTCCAACAAAATAGTGCTTTCATGCTCCATTCCTTCCGAGACAAGCCTGCGATCATGCCTTGGCGAGTCCTTACGTCTTCAAGGCAGCCTGCACGTAGGCAGGTTTGAGCGGGAGGCGCCGATTAACCTTTCCAGTTGCGTCGTGGAGAGCCGCCGCGATAGCCGGTCCAGCCAGTGCATTCGCCGCTTCCGAACCGCCGCCGTAGGTACCTACTTTGGGATTGTTGAGCAGCACGACTTTGATCTCAGGTATGTCTGCCATAGTCAGGATTGGATAGCTGATCCAATCATCCTGGGTGATTCCGCTCTCATCAAACGTAACCTCTTCGAGCAGCGCATTGCTGATTCCCATCACCACTCCGCCTTCGACCTGCCGCTTCAGTTGCGCCGGATTCATGACAATGCCAGGATCCACCGCCATCGCGCACTTCTCAACCACGATCGCGCCGGTACTGGGAGTCACGGCGATGTGGCAAACGAAGGCCCAATAGGTTCCATTGCGAAGCATCAGCGAAACTCCGCGTCCCCGCACCGGCGTTGATCCTGTGAATAGAGCATCAGGACGCGGTGAGGGTCGCGTGTCCCAACCGGAAGCGTCACGCACCGCTTTCAGCACACCTATCGCACGCTCTTCGTTGGCGTGATCGATTCGAAACTGGATCGCGTCTATGCCGGCGAGCGCGGCCGCCTCGCTCATAGCGAGTTCGCGCGGAAAGTTTTGCTGGAACTGCACCGGCGTGCGCATGCTGTGGTCGCGCAGGCCCACGGCGAGGGGCGAAGCTTTCTGGCCCACCTGGAAAGTGCCGTGGCCGCGTTCCGTCACGTTCGGAACCGGGGCGTAAACCCACGGGTCGGAAATTCCGACGGCCGTCGACGTTATGAAGTCATTGTGCACGTCTGGAGCCGGCATGGTGGGCAGCCCGGCAATGACGGCACCGATAGGCCGATCATCTTGCATCGGAGGCATATAGTGGTCCACCTGATACGCCACCATCCTGCCCTTTTCATCGATGGCCAGCCGAATATCGGAAAACGCAGCTGCCGATTGCGTGGACCACTGTATGTCGTCGGCGCGCATCCACTGCACCCGCACCGGTTTGCCGACGGCTTGTGACAAGATCACAGCCTCGTCTTCAGCGCCTGCGTTTCCGCCGTTCGACCTTCCGTAATGGCCGGGGCCCGGATACGAATGCACCACCACATGATCGGGCGTGGTGCGGAGCATCATCGCAATTTCACCCCTCAGCTCCTGGGGATTCTGGTTATGGGTGTAGATGTGCACCGTGCCGTCCGGTTTGACATCGGCAACGGCCATGGTTGGGCCAATCGGAGCGTGCTTCATGTACGAGAGTTGGTAGGTGGCGACAAGTTTCTTCGCGGACGACGCGAGTGCCGGCTCGACGTTACCTTTCGTGGCTTCGCTCTTGGTGACGGACGTAGTGGTCCAATCGGCCTCTTTCCTGAGGTACTCATAGAGCTTTGCACTGCCCGGCAGACCCTTCCACTCTGTCCACTTCGTGCTGGTAGCTACCTGCTGGGCCGCCTGAATGGCCTCCCACTCTGTGGGAGCGACCACCCCGACGAGATTCCCCTTCACGATGACTTGCGAATTGGGAAACTTGGTTTTGTCCAGCTGACCTACAGACACCAGCGTGGAGCCGAGCGTCTTCGGGTGTACTACGCGTCCGTGTAACATTCCCAGCAGGCGAACATCCGTCGCCCAGGTTTCCTTCGCGGCAACTTTCGACGCAATGATGGAATTGGGGAAGGACTTGCCGATGACGGAGTACTGGCTGACGGGCTTCATCGGCGGATCACCCTCGACTGTCAGCCCCATGATGCTGGTGAGATCTCCCTTGACGGGAATCGTGAGCTTCAACTGCTGCCCCTTCACCAGGTCTCCATATGAGATGCTCTTGCCGCCTCCGGAGACGACACCGTCCTTCACGGAAAGCTTATCTTTCGCTACGGCGAGTCGCTCTGACGCCAGTTCGAGCAGGGCCTGGTAGGTATAGGCGGCCACCTTCCGGATGTTCGGTGTTCCACGGCCGAGGTAATCGAAGGCGCCGCTGCCGTCCGGCGTGCTGTCGGTATCTCCGGTCACTACCGTGGTGATGGCATCGAAGGGCACACTCAACTCGTCTGCCACAATTTGTCGGTAGGCCGTAAAGATGGTGCCTTGGCCGAAGTCGGTTTTCCCGGTGCGAATCAAGATCGTGTTATCGGGGTGAATCTCAATCCAGGAGCCGGGCAGGGTGGGGTCGAGAGAGTTCTTCATTGTTGCGGTCTTCGTCGTATCGCCGTTCAGAAGCTCGCTCCCAACCAGGCTGAAACCTATGACGAGCACACCACCGGTTTTCACGAATTGACGTCGCGTTAGTGTCGCTCCAAAAAGGCTCCCGGGTTTTTCGCTCAAGGTCGCCATCGCTTACCTCCCCTTCGTCATGATCGTGGCGGCGTGTTGTACAGCTTCGATGATCGCAGTGTAGGTTCCGCAGCGGCACAAGTTGGGCGAAACTCCGGAGGTGGTGAATGCCTCTTTGATCTGCACGAGGCTCGGATTTGGATTGCTTTCGAGCAGCTCGGTTGCCCTGATCATCATTCCGTTCTGGCAAAACCCGCACTGGGGGGTTTGCTCTTCGATCCACGCTTGCTGGACGGGGTGAAGTGTGTCCTTCGCTTGCTCCGCCGAAAGGCCCTTCTGCTTTGCCCACCTCGCAGGCAGCCCTTCCAGCGTGGTGATCTCCTGGTTGGCAGCGACGTCGGAGAGCGACGTAATACAGGAACGCACTTCCTTGCCGTCGATCAGAACGGAGCAGGCCCCACATTGCGCGAGTCCGCAGCCGAACTGCGGACCACGAAGCTCAAGTTCGTTACGCAAAACGTAGAGCAGCGGAGTATCGCCTGGCGCTTGGACCTCGTGCCGGACTCCATTCACCGTAATGGTGGCCATAAGAAACTTCCTCCAGCGAACGTTTGAAATTCAGATAACTGTACGGGTTGAAAAACTTCTCATTTCCTGTGGCTGTCCGCCTTGGCAATGATTCGTTTGCCATTGGGCGAAAAGTATAACTCGCTCAGTGAAGAGGCATAACTGGAAGCATCTGGCACGGGCGATGACTCCAATCAGCGCACCTGAACGAAAACGGCAACGTCGAAGTTGGAATAGTACTTCTTCACATCGCCCGCTCCGTACTGCGCGCGGAACTTCTCGACCACGGTCGCCACCATTGCGGCGTCAGTGGTAGGAGCAGCCTCGAGTTCAGCCCCTGCGCCACGCGCGTCAATCCGAATTTTCGGATTCTTCAGCACATTCTTGTACCACTGGGTATCTGAACCCTGCACCGGCAACAGGTAAAGCGTGGGGTCCGCGAATACGAACCATACGGGGTTGGAAATGCTGCGCCCTGACTTTCTGCCCGTGACAGTGATCTTTATTTCGCGATAACGAGATAGGTAGTCTTTCAGAGTGTCGTTCTTGGCTGGCATATGCACCTCGTGCTCGTAAATATTTAGCCTGAACTCCTGTCCCCTGACGAGAGTTGCTTTCAAGCTTTGGAAAAGAGCTAAGGTTCTCCATCGGCGGAACTCCTGTCGCCTATGCGAAAGGCGCGAGGGAGTCTGCATGAGTTAGCCAATCAGCGACCGCTCAGTTTCGCCAGGTGTTCAGGGTAGCGCGCGCCTTCCAGCTTGATCTCGGCGGAGGCACTATCAATCTCGCTAAGATCATCCGGAGTCAGCTCAACTGCAGCTCCCCCGATGTTCTCTTCCAGCCGATGCAGTTTGGTTGTGCCCGGGATCGGCACCATCCAAGGTTTCTGAGCCAGAATCCACGCCAGGGCAATCTGCGCAGGGGTTACCTTTTTTTTGTGCGCGAACTTGCTGACCAGATCCACGAGTACCCGGTTAGCCTTACGGTTCTCCGGCGTGAAGCGAGGAACAATGTTGCGAAAATCCGTCTTGTCGAACTCTGTATCGGCGTCGATAGCGCCGGTGAGAAAGCCCTTGCCGAGCGGGCTGAAAGGGACAAATCCGATTCCGAGTTCTTCTAGTGTCGGCAGTATCTCTTGCTCGGGCTCTCGCCAGAACAGCGAGTACTCGCTCTGGAGTGCTGCAACCGGCTGGACCGCATGCGCCCGGCGAATCGTCTTGGCTCCTGCTTCGGAAAGGCCGAAATGCTTCACTTTGCCGGCTTGGATGAGCTCTTTCACGGCGCCGGCTACGTCTTCGATCGGCACTTCGCTATCGACGCGGTGCTGGTAGAAGAGGTCAATGACGTCGGTCTTGAGGCGCTTGAGCGACTCATCGGCAACCTTCTTGATGCGCTCGGGCCGGCTATTCAAGCCGCCTGTGTTCTTACCGTTTTCGTCGATGTCCCATCCGAACTTGGTAGCGATGGCAACCTTGTCGCGGCAGGGCCCAAGCGCCTCGCCCACGAGCTCTTCGTTCGTCCATGGACCGTAAACTTCAGCGGTGTCGAAGAAAGTTACGCCGCGATCGACGGCGGCACGGATGAGGGAAATTCCTTGCTGTTTTTCTACGGCCGGGCCGTAGCCGGAGCTCAGCCCCATGCATCCAAGGCCGATGGCCGAGACTTCGAGATTGCTGTTTCCAAGTTTGCGATTCTGCATTTCTTCTCCTTTTAGATGCCTTTGGTTCGCAGACTCTGCGGCAACCGGCCCCGCGTCTAGTGCGCTAACTCCGGAGTGAGCAGTCGGGTAAATGAGAGTGAAGCTAGCTTACGAGTGCCGCCGTCTTTGCTCGCTGGTCCAGTATCGTCGGGCGACGGTTTAGCGGGATGCCTATTCGGGTGAAGTTCTTGCCTAATCCTCCGAGGCAGTACGGGTGCCGGTCCCGCATTTCCACCATTACCCTGCTCCGATCCGTGTAAATCCGTGGTCGTGTTGCTTATCTGACCAAGGATTATCCGTGCGATCCATTGCTTTTGCCGTCTCCCCAGATGAACTAAAATGCCCGCACGGGAGAAACCCATGGCAACCGCAGCTTCGACCTCGACCGCAATTGAAGCCAGGCCTCAAGCCAACCTCGACCAGATCAAGTTCGACATGTGCTGTGCGGCGCGCGTTCTCTATCGCCAGGGCATGAGCGCCGCCAACGCTGGACACATCAGCGTCGCCATCGGGCCCGACCGCATGCTGATGAACCGCTTCGGCCCGTCGTTTGCCACCATGCATCCCAATGACATCCTAACCCTCGATCTTCACGGCAATATCATCGAAGACCACACCGCGCAGAAGAACGCTCGCCTCAACGAGACGGTCGAACTGCATGGCATTATTCACCGCTACAATCCGCATGCGGTTTGCGTTCTGCACACCCATCCGCCGGCGACCGTCACCTGGAGCACCTTCCGCAAGGTCCCGGAAATCTACGACCAGGAGAGCTGCATCCTGGCCGGGGACGTCGCTGTGGTTGAAGAGGAGTACGAGGGCCTGGCTTCGGGTGAAGAGCGCACAAAGTCTGCCGCGCTGGCGCTGGGGCAGAAGCGCGCCGTCATCCTGCCCAACCACGGGGCCATCACCACTGGCCCGACGGTGCAGCACGCGCTGTTTTGCATGATCCTGCTGGAAGGCATGGTGGCGCGTAATTTGTCGGTGCTCTCCGCCGCACGCGCAACCGGCCTGACGCCACAGCCGATCAAGATGGAAGTGGCGCAACAAGTGCGCGTCGGCATCGCCAAGATGAACGCGCTCGAGCCGTTGTGGGCGGATTTGCTGCATCGGCTAGTGCAAACCGATCCCGAGCTGTTTGCATAGCGCGAGCGGAAGGGACAAATCAACCACGGATCTGCACGGATGTACACGGATTGAGTTCGTTTCTAAAAGACCTAGTCTGATCCGTGTTCATCCGTGAAAATTTGCGGTTCAAGCTTTTTTCTTCTTCCATTGTCGATTTCGCTCCTCCTCACCCGTCATGGAGATGAAACGGGAAGGGATGCCAACCTTCCTTCAGGAGGAATCATGCGAAAAGCTCTCTGGTTCGTCGTATTGTTCGTTGTCCCCATGTCGTTGGCTGCAGCCAACTTAAATGCCAGCTCATCCAGCGCTGCTGCCGGGTTCGAACGCCTCAAGGCCCTCGCGGGGACTTGGCAAGTAAACGGCAACATGGGCAAAGGGCAGGCGACCTATGAAGTGGTGGCGAACGGCTCGGCCGTGATCGAGCGCTTTACCATAAGTGGGATGTCCAGCCCCATGGTGACGGCCTATCATCTCGACGGCGACAAGCTGGAATTGACACACTATTGCATGGCCGGCAATCAACCGTCGATGGTGGCCAAGGGCATCGACCCGGCACGCGGTGAGCTCGTTTTCGAGTTCGCCAGTGTAAGCAACCTGACCAATCCGAACGGCAAGTACATGCACAACGCCACGTTCAAGTTGGTGGATGACAACCACTTCACCGCCGCCTGGACCCTATTTGAAGATGGCAAGGCAAAGTTCACTGAGACCTCGCAGTACGCTCGCGTGAAATAGATAGGAGAGACTATGTCGAACTACTTCTTGTTTCTGTATGACGATCCCAGCGGCTGGACAAAACTGAGCCCCGAAGAGATGCAGAAGGCCTTGGAAAAGTACATTGCCTGGGGACAGAAAGCCACTGCCGCGGGCTATCTTCGTGGCAGCCATAGGCTTGCGGAAGACTTGGGTAAGGTGGTCAGGGGCACGAAAGTCACCGACGGACCTTATAGTGAAACCAAAGAAATCCTGGGCGGCTATTACTTGATCGCGGCTGACAGCTACGATCAAGCGATACAACGCACTCTCGATCATCCCCACCTGGAGTATGGTGGCACGATTGAGGTGCGCCAGGTGCATCCCATGCACGAACAGTCATGACTGACAACGGAACAGGTGCTGCTGATTGGATCGCTGAGAATGTCGGTGGCTCGGTCGAGCACTTGTTTCGTCACGAATCCGGCCGCATCGTTTCCTATCTCACGCGTCTGCTTGGTCCCGAGCACATGGACTTGGCGGAAGAGGTGGTGCAAGAGGCGTTGCTCAAGGCCCTGCAAAGCTGGTCGTACTCAGGTATCCCGTCAAATCCGGCAGGTTGGTTGTTGCAGGTAGCCCGCAATTCGGCGCTGGACGCAATACGCCACAGAAAAGTCTCCACCGACAAAGAGCCGGCACTGATAGCCGAACTCACCGCGGCAAGCCGCCCTTTGCGCCCGTTCGAGATCCCGCCGGACTCAAGATTGCGTGACGATGAATTGCACATGATCTTTATGTGCTGCCATCCCGCGCTTCCGGCCGAGGCAAGCGTCGCACTGAGCCTGAAGGCGATCGGCGGCTTCAGCGTGCGCGAAATCGCCAGCGCGTTCCTGGCCGACGAGGCTACGATCGCGCAGCGCCTGGTGCGTGCCAAGCGGCAAATCCGAGATAAAGGCCTGTCCCTCGACCTGCCGGACGGCGCTGCACTCAACCGCCGTCTTGACTCGGTACTCGACGTCCTCTACTTGATGTTCAACGAGGGCTACGACGCGCATCAGGGCGAAGACCTCATTCGCCATGACCTGTGCCTGGAGGCGCTGCGGCTGGCCCGGCTGGTGGCAGCCTCGTCGGTAAGTGCCCCGCGTGTACACGCGCTGGTGGCGCTGATCGCACTGCAGGCGGCTCGTCTTCCGGCGCGCATCGACGGCGTTGGAGATCTTGTCTTGCTTGATCAGCAAGACCGCTCGCACTGGGACGAGCGCTTGATCGCCATGGGCTTTCACCACTTCGATCGGTCCATGTCGGGCGACGAAATATCGCCCTTCCACGTGGAAGCTGCAATTGCCGCCACGCACACCCGCGCGGAGACGCCTGAACAATCCGACTGGACAATGGTGCTATCTCTCTACGACCAGCTCATGCAGCTCAAGCCCAGCCCAGTGGTTGCACTCAACCGCTGCGTTGCGGTCGCGCGCGTGCATGGCGCGGAGGCTGCGCTGGCTGAACTCGACGCGCTGGGGCGCGAACCTGCACTGCGCAACTACTACTTACTGCCGGCGGTGCGCGGAAAGCTGCTCGCCGAGTTGGAGCAGCGCGAGGCTGCCGTTGCCGCCTACAGCCAGGCCCTGGCGTTGTCGTGCAATGCTCCGGAACGCCGCTTCCTGCAGCAGAAGATCGACCAACTTGAACCATCATCGCGCGAGAGCACGCGCTGAGCGCGTCCCGGTCAAAAGCCTGGCTGACAGCCGATAGCTAAGGGCTATACCATCTACCCGTGCGCGAGAAGGTGCTTTACTCAATTCGCGATCGCTGCCTGCTTCGCGCGGGCGATCGCGTTGCTATTGCCGTTTCGGGTGGGGCTGATTCAGTGGCGTTGCTGCGGGTCTTACTCGAACTGCGCGCTGAGTTGGGAGTTGTTCTCGCCGTTGCCCATTTCAACCACCAGTTGCGCGGCGAGGACTCCGATAGCGATGAGCAGTTCGTTGCCGAACTCGCCCGCCAGTATGACCTGCCGTTCTTCGCGGGCCGCTCCGACGTACGCGGGTACGCGGAAGCCAACAAGCTCAGCCTGGAGCACGCTGCGCGTGAGCTGCGCTACCGATGGCTGTTGGAGTTAGGGAGGGACCAGCGCTTCGACGCCATTGCCACCGCCCACACCGCCGACGACCAGGCTGAAACGGTGCTGATGAAATTCTTTCGCGGCGCCGGCACGCGAGGTCTGGGCGGCATTCATCCCGTGCTCATGCGTGGGAGCGTCCGCATCGTTCGCCCGCTTCTCGAAGTCACGCGGGCAGAGGTCGAGAATTACCTCGCGACGCTCCCCCAGCGGTGGCGCGAAGACCACAGCAACCTCGACCTGCAGCACACTCGCAATCGTATCCGGCATGAACTGCTACCGTTGCTGGAGCGCGACTACAACCCGAATATCCGCCATGTGCTGAACGAAGCTGCTGAGATCGCGCTCGCCGAGGAGGACTACTGGCGCGAGCATACGTCGAGTCTTGCCTTGCGCTGGCACCAGGAGAAGCGTCGCCTGCGATTACAGGAAAAGAGAGCCACGAGCACGGGATTTTTATCTTGCGGGATTGCAGTGCAGCGCCGAACGTTGAAGCAATTCCTCGAATGGCATGGCATCACGGCCGACTATCACCACATCGAGGCGGCGCGAATGTGCGCACTGGGCGCTGGCTCAACAGTGAATCTGCCGGGCGGGTGGCAGGCGCGACGCGAGGGGGATTGGCTGGAACTGTTCGCGCCTACGTCCACCTTTGAGCAGGAGCCTATCCGGAGTTGGCAATATCCTCTTCCTGTTCCGGGCAGGTGCGGTATTCCTGAAGCAGGAATCACCCTGGAGGCTGCCCTGGTTTCTCGCGAATCCGCTACTCTGGAGCCTCCCGGATCTCTTCTTCGAGCCGCCGACATCGGCCCGGAAGTGCTGATCCGAAACTGGCATCCTGGCGACCGCTTCCGCCCCGCCCACACCGGCTCAGAGCAGAAGCTGAAGCGCCTTTTCTCCGAGAAACACATTCCTGCGGACCAGCGGCCGATTTGGCCTGTCGCCTGGTCGGGTGCGCACATCGTCTGGGTGCGAGGGTTCCAGCCCGCCCACGACTTTGCTTGGACGCCGGGCTCGGGCGGCGCTGTCAGGATCAGTGTCCTGGGCGACAAATAAAGTGCTGCCCGCTACCCAAATGGCCGTCGTGCGGGTCTAACAGGCGTGTAACTAGCGGTTCATCATGCCATAAACGCTCGGTCGTCCCCCCGTCCCCGGCTCCTGCCGGGTGGCGGTTTTTGGTAAGTCTTTTCCGCCGTTCCGTTTACCTCGGAGTTACAATCAGGAGAGAACGGGAAAAGTAAATCCAGCGCCCCAGAATGGCATCTAAAGGTTCGGGCACGCCTTTTGTGTCTGCCCCGTTACAGAGGAGTATTCAGTGAATTCGACGGTCAAGACGGTCGTGTTCTGGTTGGTTATTGTCCTCTCCGGCGTTCTGCTCTGGCAGGTCGTCAAGGGAGCAAATAACGGCAACAAAGAACGCGAGATCAACTATTCAGAGTTCATGTCCCAGGTCGACCAGAACAACGTCAGCGAAGTGACGGTGCTCGGGACCGACGTCCGTGGCAAATTTAAGAACGACAAGAGCTCGTTCCACGTTGTGGTTCCACCCAACTATTCGGAAATGTATAAGCCGATGCGCGACCACGGTGTGAACATCACCGTGAAAGACGCCGCCGGTGGAAGCTACACCTGGCTCATCAACCTCCTGCCCTTCGTGTTGCTGGGCGCGCTGTGGTTCATTATGATCCGGCAGATGCAGACCGGCGGTAACAAGGCGCTGTCGTTCGGCAAGAGCCGTGCCCGCCTGCTTTCCATGCAGCAGAAGAAGGTTACGTTTAAAGACGTCGCCGGCGTGGATGAAGCCAAGGAAGAACTCAAAGAGATCATCGAATTCCTGCGCGAGGCGCAGAAGTTCCAGAAGCTTGGCGGGCGCATCCCTAAGGGCGTACTGCTGGTGGGACCTCCCGGAACCGGTAAGACCCTGTTGGCCCGCGCCGTGGCTGGCGAGGCTAACGTTCCGTTCTTCAGCATTTCCGGCTCCGACTTCGTGGAGATGTTCGTCGGCGTGGGCGCCAGCCGCGTCCGCGACCTGTTCGAGCAGGGCAAAAAGAACGCTCCCTGCATCATCTTCATCGACGAAATCGATGCGGTCGGCCGTCACCGTGGCGCAGGCCTCGGCGGCGGACACGACGAGCGCGAGCAGACCCTCAACCAGCTGCTGGTCGAGATGGACGGTTTCGAGTCCAACGACGGCGTAATCCTGATCGCCGCCACAAACCGTCCGGACGTGCTCGATCCGGCGCTGCTGCGCCCCGGACGCTTCGATCGCCGCGTGGTGGTTTCGCGTCCTGACGTGCGTGGTCGCGAAGAAATCCTGCGCGTGCACACCCGGAAGATTCCGCTCAGCGACGATGTCGATCTCCCAGTGCTGGCTCGTGGTACACCGGGATTCTCCGGCGCCGACCTGGCCAACATGGTGAACGAGGCCGCGCTCAGCGCCGCCCGCCAGAACCGCAAGACGGTCCTGATGTGGGACTTCGAGCAGGCCAAGGACAAGGTCCTGATGGGCGCCGAGCGCAAGTCCATGCTGCTCTCGGACGAAGAGAAGAAAGTCACTGCGTATCACGAGGGTGGCCACGCGCTGGTCGCCGCTCTGCGCGAGCACTCCGATCCGCTGCACAAGGTGACGATCATTCCGCGCGGTATGGCGCTGGGTGTGACCATGCAGTTGCCCATCGACGACAAGCATACCTATACCCGCGACTACCTCGAAACGCGCCTGGCCATCATGATGGGTGGCCGCGTCGCCGAGGAGTTGTTCCTCAACACCATGACCACAGGTGCGGGCAACGATATCGAGCAGGCCTCCGATCTCGCGCGCAAGATGGTGTGCGAGTTCGGTATGTCATCGCTTGGTCCGATCACCTACGGCAAGAAGGAAGAGCAGATCTTCCTGGGCCGCGAGATCAGCCAGCACCGCGACTTCAGCGAGGACACGGCACTGAAGATCGACGCCGAAGTCCGCCGCTTCGTGGATGAGGGCTACAAGTCAGCGGTCGACATCCTGAGCGGAAACCGCCCCGCGCTGGAGAAGATCGCTATGGCTCTTCTGGAGCGCGAAGTTCTCGATGCCAACGAGATCCAGATGATCATCGAAGGCAAAGAACTTCCGGTGAAGATCAATCCGAACGCCCCGGTGACCAAGGACGAAGTGCAGCAGGTGCTGAAACCGGCGCCTGGCCAGGGCAAGCGTGGCTCCGGAGCGTCCGGCGCAGGCGTAAGAAGCAACGAGCGATTAGTAATTAGCCAAGAAAATGGGCGGCCAGATGGTCGCCCTTCTTTTTTGATTTGTCATCTTGCGCGGAGCGTTCGCCCGGTTTCTCCCGGCGCGCTGTTGTGGGCTTCGCTACATAACCACCGCAATCAGCGGCTTTCTGCTTTTCCACTGCTTCCCCAATCTCTACCGCCGGCACACCCGCGTCCCGTAACTCGCGAAGCAAACGATCCCCGTCGGAAGCCGCCACCGAAATCAGCAACCCCCCCGCCGTCTGCGGATCGTAGAGCAGCGTCCTCACATCTTCCGGCACATCGTCCGAATACTCCACGCACCCCTCGGCGAAGCCGCGATTCGCCTTAAGCCCGCCCGGAACACAGCCGTGACGAACGCATTCCAGGGCGCCATCCAGCAAGAGGGAGCTTCGAAGCAAACAGCCGCACGCTGACGCCCGATCCCCGCGCCAACTCGCGCACATGCCCGATCAGGCCGAAGCCGGTTACGTCGGTCATAGCGTGAACGGCGAAGCCACCCGAGGTCACTACCTCTGTCGCGGTTTTGTTCAGGGTGGTCATGGCATGCACCGCCCCGCGCACCCAGGCGTGCTCGGCGTGGCCGCGCTTGATGGCGGTTGAGATCACGCCGGTCCCGATGGCCTTGGTGAACAGCAACCGGTCACCCGGCTTCGCGCCGCTGTTGGTGAGCACGCGCCCAGGATGCACCGTGCCCGTAACGGCGTAGCCTAGCTTGATCTCCTCGTCGCGAATGCTGTGTCCGCCGATGACGGTGCAGTTGGCCTCCACCATCTTCGACAGCCCGCCCGCCAGCATCTCTTCGAGTATGGTCGTGTCGCCCTGCTCGGGGAAGCACACCAGGGCCAGCGCGCTGATCGGGCGTCCGCCCATGGCATACACGTCGCTGAGCGAGTTGGTCGCAGCGATCTGCCCGAAAGTGTAGGGATCATCGACGATGGGCGTGAAGAAATCTACTGTCTGGACGAGCGCCAGCTCTGGCGTGAGTTGATACACGCCCGCGTCGTCGGCAGTATCAAAGCCGACCAGAACATTGGGATCGTGTTGCCGGGCTAATTTCCCAAGCACCGAGTCCAGCACCGCCGGACTTAGCTTGCTGGCTCAACCAGCGGCTTTCACCATCTCCGTCAAACGCGGCTTGGCGTTGTCTGGCACCACTCGATTGTAGCAACGGGAAAGTCGAAAGCATTCAATCACGGATGTACACGGATGACACGGATAAGAATTAGGCAGAAAAGCAAAGGCAACCGTGGAAGACGGCATCAGAATGAATTCAAACACTGCTGTATCAGCGGTTGATTTTTCTATTTATGTCTGAGCTTTATCCGTGTAATCCGTGTGCATCCGTGGTTGCTTAGCTTTTGACTCTGTTTCCGCGCCGATTGGTGCAAATCCGCGGCTACTTTAACTTCAGCAAATGAATGTCGCTCCCATACAAAAACAGCAGCGCGCTCTGCAATCGCTTCGACCATGCAACCTCGTTATGCCTGCCACCCTCGTCAATCACAACTTTGAGCTGGTTGGGCCCCAGGCCCTTGGCGCGGAGAGTCTCCTCCAGATCAGTCACTTCCTTAACGTCCTGGGCGCTGGCCTTCTCGTCGTCTTCTTCGGCGGTGCCGACGCCAATATAGATTCGCTCCGGAAAGCGCGTGACCTTCTCGGCATCTTTCAGCAACTGTTCATTGCCAATCAGCAACACCGGGCTTTCCAGCAGCAGCTTGCCGAATACGCCAGGATGCCACAGTGCGGCATAGAGCGCGGCATCGGCACCGTACATTGCGCCGCCAATTCCTGTCGAGTGCGCGCCCGTCAGCACCCGATACTTCTTCTGGATCAGAGGCATTACTTCGTTGATCAGGAAGTCTCCGTACCTCTTGCCCTGTACGTCCTGGCTTTCCGATTTACCCAGCTCTTTGTTGTTCGGGTCGGGATAGGGAAGATATTCGTTCGCCCTCCGCGGCGTACTGTCGATGCCGACCACAATCATCGGACCAATGCGCATGCTGCCGGTCAGGAACTGCACTGTCTCGTCAAACTTCCACTCGACGAGTTCCGCCGTCGCCGCGTCGAAAAGGTTTTGTCCGTCCTGCATATAAAGCACCGGATAATGCTTGGCACGGTTGACCGGCGCAAAGTAATTCGCCGGCAGCCAGACTCGCAGGTTGCGAATGTTTTTGTACACCTGGCTTTTGAGGGTGATGATCTGCAACTCGCCCAGAACGCTGGGCTCCCTGGGGTCGATGAGCGGCTTCGTCGCTGGAGCTGCCGGTGTGACTTGATCTTGCGGCGACGCAGCCTGCATCGCCGAACCACTCGGCTGGGATGCAGGCTTGTCTTGCGAGCTTAGGGCCGCTACGGGGAACAACGAGACGATGGCAACCAAGACGGCGGCGCGGATTCTCGGCATGCCAAAAGCTTAGCAAGAGATTACAAAAAGGTCGTCAATCCGCGTGATCGTCGGTTGCTTCGGCCTTTCGGACTCGGACTTCTGCGAGTCCGCCGTATCTGATTTTGCGGTTGTGTTTCTGGCTGGTTTGATCCGTGCCGATCCGTGCAAATCTGTAGCTAACGCCTTTACCTTTCTACTTCAGCTTCAAATCCACCAGCTCCATTTGTGGATAGCTTTGGTCCCAGCTATCGGAGATGTGTTCGAGCGTGATACGCACCGTCTTGGTCTGGCCCGGTCCGATCGGCGCCCGGCTGAGATCGACCAGGTCCGGGTAGCCTGCCAGTTGGTTCTCCACCAGCACGTGCAGAGGGAGTGTTTCTTTCTGCACGATCTGCCCCATGGTGTCCTTGAACTGCGCCTTCACATCGGCGCCGACCAAAGACCTGTCACCCGTGTTGGTGATGGCAAAGTCGAGGTAGGTGACGGTTCCGCCCATGTAATTCTCGGCAGCGCTCAACTTGATCGCCGACAGCGTCAGCTTCTCGACATACGGGTTGGGTTCGGGTCCGGCCTCGTGCTTCTGGCGGGTGAAGAACACAATGGCGGCCACCGCGACGATAACGGCGACCAGGCCAATGAGCAGGGGTACCCAATTGCGTTTCTGGTCAGGGGACGGGGCAGGTTCGTAGGCCTGTTCCATAACGACCCGATTCTACTCCGCTGTGCAACCGGTTCAGCCAGCGCGGCTGTAACCTAACTGTAACATACAGATAATAAGTTACTTAATGAGATTCGCGGCTGGCGTTTGCGCGTCCGTTCGGCTATACTCAAGACAGGAGGCTTCTATGATTCGCGTCTCCAATCCCGTCTGGCTTACTCCCGCCGATAGCCCCTGTCAGTTTTCCCTTCCTGATCATTAGGGTTTCCTGGACGCAGCGTGCAAATGGCTCAACTCCTCACGTGCGGGTAGACCGCCGCCTAGGGGATCTGCCATAGCTTCTCCGCAAACTATTGATTTTGCGGTCTTAATGCGTTTTTACCCAAAGGGTTATCTATATGTGTTGGATTTGGTTATTCCTGGCGATTTTTCTTGAGGTGGCGGCGACAGTCTTGATGAAGTTGTCCAACGGATTGACCCGAACTGTGCCCACGGTTGGGATGTTTGTTCTCTATGGATTGAGCTTTATCCCCATGACTATCGCATTGAAGGAAATGGAGATAGGAGCCGTTTACGCTATCTGGTCCGCTGTCGGGACTGCTTTGGTGGCGGTGCTGGGCGTGATTCTCTTCCATGAGCCTGCGAACGTACTTAAGGTCGTAGCCATCGCATTGATCATCTTCGGCGTGGTTTGCCTGAATCTCTCCTCGCGGCAGTCGTCACAGACCGCCAAGCGGGCAGAGACTCAACTTCATACCAAATTGCGCCTGCGGAGTACTCCGATTGATGGAGCGGAGACGATAGCGGCTACGGGAGTGTCAGAAGTTTCTGCTCAGGCGGCTACTGGGCGCTGACTGAGATTACGTTCAAATCGGGAGTTAGGTGGTTCCAGTCGGGTGGGACTTGCTCCACCACCACGCGAAATGGCCGAACCTCGCCGGGCTTAATGGGACGTATCGGGGATTCACCGGAGGTTTGGTCGCTGATCGCCGAGGCCTCGTCCTGCATCGGCCTCTGCATAACGCCGACGAGGTTTCCCCGCGTATCACGGAAGCTTATTTCCGCCGTGGCTTCGGTGACTGCGCCCTTACTCGCATTGGTGATCACCCCATCAAGATAGAGAGCCCCGCCACCAGGAGCTTCGATAACTTGCAGCTTGGCCACATGCAGTTCGTTGAGAGCGATGCGAATCGGGGTCCTCCTCAGCCTGCAGCTGAGTGTCCCTCGGTCCCGGAGGCAAGTACCGAAGAACTATTCCCAGCAGCAGTAGAGCAACCAGCGTGCTGAGCACCCGGCTCATCAATGGGGTGGATTGTTTCCGCTTTTTTCTGCGTTTTTCGTGCGCAAACCCGAGGTTCGTCGATTCACTGATCGTGCTTCGGGGATTCGTTACCATTGCTGTCCTTTAGGCTCCGATGGCCCGAAAATTACCAGATGTGCGCGGTAGGTTTCGTTTCAAGCAAGACGAGGGGCAGCTTTTTGGGATACTTTTCACAAGGGGTAAACCCACTTGGCACTTCTATTCTAACAAAGGAACAGGTTCCATAAGGCGGCAGTGGTTGTAACTCTGGTGATCCGCGGATTGGGCCCACTTTCCGCAAATATCTGCGGGTCACTATTGAACCGTTCCGGCTTCGGTCACCGAAATCTTCGTCTCCGCACGAAACTTACGGTAGTCCCGATAGCTTACGTGAACATTCTCGTTGACGCCTTTTAGCAGCGCAACCCGGGCATCCAACTTGACGTCGATGCGTTGGGGCAGCCAGACCTCGTCGTTAACCCGCACCTGTTGCATCTCGAACCACGAACCTTTGTGCAGGCGCGCCACTACCCAGCCGATCGAAACGGTGTCGGTAAATTCGGCACGGAGTTTGGCCCAACTATAATCCTGCTGGTCGATCCAGAAGGTGGGTCTGATTTTGGGGAGGACCTTCGACTCCCTCCGCTTGCCCTCGAATCCGGGGCGCGGCGTGCCGTCGATTACCCACGCAGCACGGCCATTCAATATCTCTGTTCTCGCCAGTGTAAACGTATAAGCGTCAAGGACTTCGCGTACGAACGCTCGCTCGTCCTCCCGTTCCTTCTCAAATTTCTGAATTCGCTTTTGCCGTTCCTCCGGGGTCTCATCCTGGCGCTTGCTGGTTTCTTTCTCGAAGGCTTCGTCCTGTTTCTTCTGTTCCTTCTCCGGTAACGGCTTGTCGTCCTTCGCCACCGTGCGCTCGAAGGGTTCGCCATACAGTATCAGGATCTCTTGCGTCTCCGACTTACTGGCTTTCACCCGGCCATCGCCGTCGAGTACATCTTCCTGAGTGCGCTGCAGAAACGTATAGTCCTTGGCTGCCTGCCAGCTGATAATGTCCTTCTCCACTGCTCGTCGCATGATCTCTTGCGGGTCAGGCCTCGATGACCGCGCATCATTCCCGGTTGCCGTAGCCTCCTTTGTTTCAGTTAGCGCGGGAGAGATCGATGCTGGCGCAGCATCCTGTCCCCAAGCCGGGCCTCCGGCAACGAGCAGCAACAAGACAAGGTTGATTACACCGCGCGACATATTCTTTCCAGACGCAATCTGTGCCAAAAAAGTTTCCGGCGCCGGAGCATGCAATGTGCCCGGCGCCGGGTATTTCTGCATAGGGTAGAGAGCTACTCGCCCGCCACAGTCATGCCTTCGATACGGAGCGTTGGGGAGGCAATCGCTCCGCGAAACTCCAGATCGCTGCCGATCTCGCTGATATTGCAGAACATGTCTTTCAGGTTGCCGGCCACCGTAATCTCTTCCACCGGGAACGTCAGCTCGCCATTCTCGATCCACAATCCGCTGGCCCCACGCGAAAAGTCACCGGTTACCAGGTTGACGCCGAAGCCCAGGAACTCGGTCACAAACAACCCTTCCTTGATGTCGCCGATGATTTCTTTCAGGTTCTTCGTTCCCGGCTTCAGGAAGAAATTTCCCGGACCGATTCCCGGCGTACCTGCCAGGCCGCGGGATGCATTACCTGTTGTCTGCAACCCCAGCTTCTTGGCTGTGTAGGTATTCAGCAGGTACGACTTCAGCACGCCGTCTTCGATGACCACCGTCTTCCGGCTGGCCACGCCTTCCGAGTCGAACGGACTGGTGCCGAAGCCGCCGATCATGGTTCCGTCGTCGACGATATAGATGTTGTCGCCGGCGACTTTCTCATTCAGCTTGCCGGCCAGGTACGAAGCGCCGCGATACACCGAGTCCCCATTTACTGCCTCGAAGATGTGTCCCACCAGCGAGCCGGCGATGGTGTTCTCGAACACGATCGGCACCCTCGCCGTCTTGACCTTGCGTGCTCCAATGCGGCGCAGCGTGCGCCGGGCGGCGATGCGGCCCACTTCCTCCGGAGACTCCAGCTTCTTCAGCGTCATGGCCACCGAATACCAGTAGTCGCGCTGCATACTGGAGCCGTCCACTTGAGCGATCGGCACCGCCGACACCGAACAGTAGGAACGCCGCGAATCGCCCACGAAACCGTTCGAGTTCGCCAGCACTTTGTAGCTGACCGCCGCATCGAACGTTCCACCTTCCGAGTTGACGATGCGCGGGTCCGCGCTGGTGGCCGCCTTCTCTGCCCGCCGCGCGTAGTCGATGCGGTCTGCTGTCGACAGCGAATACACGTCGTCGTTGTAAAGCTCGAGGTCGCCTTCCAGCTTGCCCTGTTGCTCCGGTGCCGGAATGCCCGCAAGCGGGTCTTCGCTCGTGACCTTGGCCAGGCGGAGTGCCGAATTCACCAGCGTGCTCAAGCCGTCATGCGTCAGATCGCTCGAATAGGTGCTGGCGGCGCGCTGCCCAAAGAACACGCGTACGCCGACAGCCTTTGATCCCGACTCCTTCAGTGTCTCAACCTCGCCGAGGCGCACCACGCTAGAGAACTCGCTACCGTCCATGGCCACCGCCTCTGCCGCGGTTGCTCCGCCCTCCATGGCGCGGCGCACCACGTCCACTGCAATCTCTTTCAGGTCGGTTGCGTCTGTCTGCGCATTGGTCGCTTGTTCTTGCGTCGATACGTTCATGAAACTCCCAAATTAGTTCGTAAGGCTAATGAGCCGCGGATTTCCACGGATCTACACGGATCAAATTTAGGGCAACAGATCTGTGCGGTAACGTATTGTCCCGAGCAGCATTTATTGGATGCCAGCGGATAATTACCTTCTTAATGACTCTGCCCTATCCGTGCCGATCCGTGTAAATCCGTGGCTAAAACGCCGCTACCTTACCCGCCTGTTCCGCCCACCGTCAGCCGGTCCACCTTCAACGTTGGAATTCCCACTCCTACCGGCACCGATTGTCCGTCCTTGCCGCAGGTACCTACGCCTTCGTCGAGCTGCAGGTCATTGCCCACCATCGAAACTTTAGTAAGCACGTCGGGGCCATTGCCGATCAGGGTCGCATTCTTCAGCGGCGCGGTGATTTTACCGTCCTCAATCATGTAGGCCTCGGAGGCGGAAAACACAAACTTGCCATTGGTGATGTCGACCTGACCACCACCGAAGTTCACGGCATACACACCGTGCTGCACTGAGCGAATAATGTCTTCCGGCGAGTCCTGTCCGGCCAGCATGTACGTATTGGTCATGCGTGGCATGGGGATGTGCTGGTAGCTCTCGCGCCGTCCGTTGCCGGTATTCGACATGCCCATCAGTCGCGCCGACAGCTTGTCGGTGAGGTAGCCCTTCAAGATTCCGTTCTCGATCAGCACCGTGTTGCCGGTCTGGTTGCCCTCGTCATCGACATTGAGCGAGCCCCGCCGTCCCGGCATGGTGCCGTTGTCCACCACCGTGCATTTGTCGCTGGCTACCCGGCGTCCCATCATGCCGGAGAAAGCCGACGTCTTCTTACGGTTGAAATCTGCTTCCAGGCCGTGCCCGATCGCTTCGTGCAGCAGGATGCCCGGCCATCCCGGGCCCAGCACCACTTCCATCTCTCCCGCCGGGGCCTCGATGGCATCAAGCTGAATGATCGCCTGCCGCGCCGCTTCTGCGGCAAAGTGCTCGGGAGTCTTTTCGGTAAGGAAGTAATCGAGCGACACGCGTCCACCACCGCCTGCAGTTCCGCGCGATGATTCATTGCCAGACTTGGCAATGCAGAACACGTTCATGCGCGCCAGCGGCTGCGAGTCTTCGGCGAAGCTGCCGTCGGAGCCGATTACCAGGATCCGCCGCAACTCATCGAGATAACTTGCCCTGACCTCTTTGATGCGCGGGTCGTAAGCCCGGGCCGCGCTGTCGGCACGGTTCACCAGGTCCACTTTCGCCATCACGTCGGCTTCGACTGACGGCAGGGGCACGGGATAAAGGTTCTGTGCCGGCTTGTCCGTCAACCCCACGACCGGCTGCTTCGCCGGTCCGCTGGCGATCAGCGCCGCGGTGCGTGCTGCGTGCAGGATGCGCTCGGGAGCCAGATCGTCCGTGTAGGCGTAGCCAGTCCGCTCTCCTGCCAGCACCCGCACGCCGCATCCCACCGAGATGCCCTGCGACGCAGACTTCACCATGCTCTCGTCGAGCGAAACCGAGGTAGAGGTCTGATATTCGAAGTAAAGATCGGCATAGTCACCGCCCGCCGAGAGGGCCGCGGACAGGTAACGCTCCACGTCGGCTTGCGCCAGGCCGTAGCGGTCAAAGAAGAACTTATTGTCCATAATCACTCTTTTTAGATGTTCGGCAGCCGCGGACGACGCGAGCCATGAGTACAGCCGGAAACCTCGATTATCCCATAGGCCAACGCTCCATGGTTTTTCATCCTTCGCGGAGCGAAGGGACCTGCATTTTGTTTGCGTAACGAACTACCCCATGTGAGCCCGGTCACAGCATGACGCCGCACCGCAGCACATCCTCAAGACATGCGCGATCACCCCTGCGCGGTTTACACCATGGCGAGCCGATGACGCCCGTGCAACCCTCGTCTATTAGCGCCGACACTCTGTCCCGCCTCATCGAGGCCTTCCTCGCCGATGCCCCGCTCGCCGTTGCCGTCGAGAACGGTGAAGCCACATTTGACTTCGCCACCGCCCGATATTCCGTTTCCGGTGAGGGCAAATGCGTCTTGCATCTCTGGTCCGAGGAGCGCAATGCTGTCCGCCGCGTCGTGGACGCTGAACTGAAACCGCGCCTGCTCCGCCTGAGCGTGTTGCGTTTCGGACAGTCGCAACCCACGGTGCTGGAAATTTGCGCCGACCGCGATCAGCGCACTCCCAGCGCATTGCGTGCCCTGCGATCCAGCTACCGGCAGGTCTTTGAGCGGGTGCTGCTGCGAGAATTCCCCTCCTACCGGCTCGATTCCGTCAGCAGCCGGGCCGATCTCGAGCACTCCTGCAGCCCGGTTTACACTCGCGGCTTGTTGCGCCAGGGCCAGTCGGCGTTTGCCGTTCTCGGGGTCAATGCCGACGAGACCCAGCCCGCCATCGATGCCGCCCTTACGTTTGGCATTCTTTGGATGGATCGCCAGCGCGAACAGCTCGCCGGACGAACCCATGTCGCAGGCCTGAAACTCTTCCTGCCCGCGGGGCGAAGCGAGATGGTACGCCAGCGCATGGCTCATCTCTGTCGTGACGCCGCTAAGTGGCAGCTCTACGAATTCGATGAGCGCGCCGAGACCTGCGAGCCGGTCGATTGCGGCGACTCCGGCAATATCGAAACCCGGCTGGTTCGCGCGGTCGATGCTGCAGCGACACGTGCTCGATTCGCATCCTCCATCGCACGCATGCAACAGCTCGTTCCCGAATGTGAGACCTACGTCGAATCAAGCTCTGAGATAGTCTTCCGTCTGCACGGGCTGGAATTTGCCCGCGCCCGCATGGCCCCGGTGGCGGGCAGCTTCCGCAACGACCAGGAAATTACGTTTGGACTGTGGCCCGCCGAGTACACCCTCGACGATGCGAACGAAACAACCTTCCGCGATCTGGTCACCCGCCTCGCAGCGCGCCGTCATGCCTACGGGGAACGCAACGATCCGCTTTTCCGCTTGTGCCCGGAGCGCTGGCTGGAATCGTTGATTATCTGTGACGTCCGCGCCATCGACGAGCGTCTCGATCAGCGATTCGTATATTCGCAGGTGCCCGCGTTCGCCTCCACCGATCGCGCCATGATCGACGTGCTAACCTGCACCCTCGACGGACGCCTCGCCATCCTCGAACTCAAAGCTGACGAGGACATCCATCTCCCGCTGCAAGGTCTCGACTACTGGGCACGTGTGCGCTGGCACCAGCAAAACGGAGGCTTCCTCCGCAACGGATATTTTGCCGGCCGTGAACTCTCCGACCCGCCGCCGCTGCTCTATCTCGTCGCCCCCGCGCTGCGCACCCATCCTTCGACCGATATTCTGTTGCGCTACTTCTCATCGCAGATCCAGTGGGCGGTCGCACAGGTAGACGAACGCTGGCGCGAGGGGGTGCGTGTGGTTAATCGCAAACACCCCCCAACAAGAACGTTCTCCGGCTATGATGTGGAACGGACATGACAGCTGGTTCTTTCTACGGACTGATAACTGCGGTACTGCTGCTCCCACTGACATGTGTCGCCCAAACGACGACAATTCGTGTCACGTCGGCGTTGACTGTCGTCGAAGTGATCACGCAGGATCCCAAGAATGGCCTGCCTGTACTCGACTTGAAAAAGCAAGACTTTCGCGTCACGGACAACGGAAAAGAAGTCCCAATTTCCACGTTCGATTCTGGTGCGCATTATAGTACCCAGCCCGTGGTGCTCTGGTTTGTGGTTCTTTGTAATGAACGAGGGAAAGTGGGTGGTTCCGCGGAATTTGCCGGCCGCGTAAACTTGTTTCGGCCTGCGCTGGATCATCTCGATAAAGGCGACAACGTTGCAGTCGCTCACTGGTGTGACAACGGCGAAACGAAACTCGACCTGCTGCCCACGAACGACTGCGACAAAGCCATTGAGGTTCTATCTCAAGTCATCAAGCCCATCAAGTTCATGGGAGGTGGTGACGCCGACCGAGTTGGCGAAGTGACCTTTCGACGGATGGTCCGCTTGATCATTCAGGATGCCCAAAGTAGAAATCCCAGACCCTTGCCCGTCATAGTCTTTCTCGACGGGGATCATACCGGCCAACCAGGCAACGAACTCAACCAGGTCGTGAACGACTTTCTTGAAACCTCAGGAATCGTATTCGGCATTAAGGACAGGATCGTTCCGGACATGGCGCCGCTCTTGAACGGAGAACAAGGGCAGATTCTGCATTACATGGCGTACCACACTGGCGGGCAGTACTTCGCGGTATTTCCGGACAATTACGCCACGGCGCTCGACATGATCCTTATCCAACTCCATTTCAGATACGACTTGGGCTTCGTGCCACCGACCATCGACGGCAAGCGCCATCGACTGAATGTCGAATTGATCGGGCCGGCAAAGTCGGATCACAAAGGCGTTCAACTTCGCTACCGGGAAGAATACATACCGGTACCAGAGAAACCATCCTGGCTGGAGTAACGGTCGATCCGATACCATCCGTGTTGACTTACGGTTTCACCCCGCCCTCCGCTGCCCGGAACCTCCAATAATCTCCCGCGGTCTCGCTCAGATCGCCCGCCGGCTTTTCGCCCTTGAACACTCGCGACACACCACGCACCACGCGCCGCATCGGCAAATCCCCATTGTGGTCCGTCAGAAACAACTCCCCCACCTTCACAGTCCGGTAGTACCAGCGCTTCAGCAACGCAAGGTGTTCCATCCACTCCAGCGCGCTCTGCAGCTTCGGCGCCTCCACCGCCGCCAGCGCTTCGGCGATGCGCGATTCCATCGACTGCGGACGCGCCTGCATGTGTGCCGCCTCGGTCTTTGATGCCAAGTCCAACCGGACGGGGTCGCTGATCCGTCCCCACGCGATCTTGAACAGCGCCACCGAGTCCGCCTCCGCCGACGGCTGGATCAGCACGCCGTTCAACTGATCCAATCGGCGCACGATCTCCGGCAGCTGCGCGGTCGCCGCCTTTACTTTTTCCAGGCGAGCGTGCATGGCCGCCGCGCCCTCGAAATCCAAACTGGCAGACGCATCATCACGCATGCGCTCGATCTCGCGCACCAGCGACTGTCCGCCGCTTTGGAAATACTGCTGCACGCGCCCCACCTCGGCCGCGTACTCCTCATCGGTGCAGCCCTTGAAGCAAGGTGCCAGGCACATCTTCATCTCGGAATAAATGCAGCCTGGAAACGCCGGATCGGGATTAAGGTCATCGGTGCAGCGCCGCATCTTGAAGAAGTCCAGCGAGTCGTTGGCGAACTTCTCTGCCGCCACGCGCGTCGGCAAACGGCCCGAAGTATTCTGAGGTGCTCTTTCGTCCGCTGATGCGCGTGGTCACCGTAGCCCGCGGGTACGGATTGTCGAGAATCAGTTTGACGAGCGGCGCAAAACGCAGTCGCAACCGGTCGCCGTAGTTCTTGGGAAACTCGCGCCGCAGTGTCTTGTAGAGCAGCAGCGCCGCCTCAAAGTCGGAGCCGGTCGGTGTCCACTCCACTTCGCGCACGCGATCACGCAAGTTAAGTTTGCGGCTCTGACGTTCCACGGGGCCCAGTAGCCGTTGCAATCGCCGGCGCAAATTTGATGACTTGCCGACGTAAGGCTCGCTACCTGCCTCGCCACGCAGCACGAACACCGCCGCGCCCGCCGGAGCAGCGGCAAATACTTCACTATCATGTTCGGACGAGAACTCCACGTGCTGATTCTAGTAGATAGCGGACAGTGGTTAGTGGATTGAATCAACGACCGATCTCTATCCACTATCAACTAGTCACTATCCACTTTCTTTCTTCCCTCGCACTTTAATCCGCGACGGTGCCGCAATCGGCTGGAAGTGCGCTTTCTTCGAGTGCAGCCGGTAATCATGCCCTTCCATCTCCACCTTCTTGCACATCTCATGCAGCCGCGAGCGCATGCGCTCGCCAATGCGATCGCCCAGGGTCTCGCGTCGGGCGGCGCGATCGGCCGCCGAATAGCTGCGCGGATTATCGTCCTCGACGTGGCCCTGCTCCGGCTTGTCGGGAAAGTTCGTGGTGATGATTGTCGTCTTGTTGTCGTTATAACGGCTGTTCAGGATGTAGTTCACCGTGTCGAACACCCACTCCGTGCTGCGCACCGCGCCGAGTTCGTCGAGCACCAGCACCTCCGCGTCGAATACTGGCCGCAGGATCTGCATCTCCGTCGCCGGCACCGAGGCGTTATACGAATTCTGGATCGACTTCAGCAGCTCACGGTAATCGCAGAACAGGCACGGTACTCCTTTGTCCCGGATCAGGGCCCTAAGGATCCCCACTGCGAGGTGCGTCTTGCCCACGCCGACCGATCCAACAAACAATAGGCCGGTGTCGTCCGTGGGGTACTCCTCTATAAACCGTCCTGCCAGAAATTTTGCTTCGGCGATGCTCGATTGCCCTTTGTCGTCGGGGTCATACTTGAAGGTGCTGAGCTCGCAGTGCGCATAGCGTGCCGGAATCTGTGCCGCCGCCAGCAATCGTTGGCCGCGGCTTTGCGTCCGGCATTCGCAGCGCACCACTTCGCGTTCCCTGCCGCGCACAACGCTTCGCCATCCGCTGCCGCCACAGATCGGACACGATATTTCGGATTCAGTACTCACATCGTTCATCCCATTTTGCATTGCTGCTCGACTCTACTTCCCATCCCGCGTGCGCGCAACTTGAGCCAGCAGGCGAAATCTGAGCGAAGTCGAAGGATCTGCCGTCATTCCGTCGTGACTCCGGGCGCCGAAGTCTTGAGCCAGGTCGCCGTGACCGAGTCGAAGGGACTTATCCTGATTCGCATGTGCGCAAGCGCAGATGCCGAAGTAATCTGTAGCGGGTGACCCTTCGTCAGCATTCCCCCAAAGTTGCATGCTCAACCTCATTGCCGGTCGCCCCGCATCGCAGTACACTACTCGCTCCGAATTCATCATCCCTTCATAATCCGCGCCTAAATCATATGGACCGTTATCTTTGTATTCACTGTCATTTTTATCAGCCGCCGCGTGAGAACCCTTGGCTCGAGATCATCGAGCTGCAAGACTCCGCTTACCCCTATCATGATTGGAACGAGCGCATCAACGCCGAGTGTTACGCTCCCAACGCCACCTCCCGCATTCTGACTTCGGATGACCGTATCATCCGTATCGTCAACAACTACTCGCGCATCAGCTTCAACGTCGGCCCTACGCTGCTTTCCTGGATGGCCGACCGCGCCCCCGAAACCTACCAGGCCATCCTTGATGCCGACCGCGAAAGCCAGCAGCGCTTCTCCGGACACGGCTCAGCGATTGCCCAAGTCTACAACCACATGATCATGCCGCTGGCCAACCGCCGCGACAAGCAGACGCAAGTCGTCTGGGGCATTCGCGACTTCGAGTACCGATTCAATCGCGAGCCGGAAGGCATGTGGCTGGCCGAGACCGCGGTTGACATTGAGACCCTGGAAGTTCTTGCCGCCAACGGTATCAAGTTCACCGTGCTGGCGCCGACTCAAGCCAAAGCCGAGCGCCGCGTCACTACCAACAAGTTCAAAAATGTTGAAGGCGGGAAGATCGATCCGACGCGTCCTTACATCTGCAATCTGCCCTCGGGCCGCAGCATTAATCTGTTTTTCTATGACGGCCCCATCTCCCGCGCAGTCGCTTTCGAGGGCTTGCTCTCCGACGGTGAACGCTTCGCCAACCGTCTGATCAGCGGATTTGCCGAGAACCGGCGCTGGAAGCAGCTCATGCACATCGCCACCGACGGCGAAACTTACGGCCACCATCATTTCAAGGGCGAGATGGCCCTCTCTTACGCTCTCGATCACATCGAAACTAAGAAGCTGGCGCAGCTCACCAATTACGGCGAGTACCTCACCATCAACCCGCCCACGCACGAGGTCGAGATCGTCGAGAACACAGCCTGGAGTTGCTCCCACGGCATTGGCCGCTGGAACACCGACTGCGGCTGTAACTCCGGCGGCAAGGCCGGCTGGAACCAGTCCTGGCGCGCCCCGCTGCGCAAGGCCCTCGATCACCTGCGCGACAGCCTCGTCGAACCGTATGAAACTAAGGCTGCCGAACTCCTGCGGGATCCCTGGCTGGCCCGCGACGAATACGTCAACGTAGTGCTCGACCGCAGCGATGCCAGTCTCGACAAGTTCCTCGCCACTCACGCCCGAGGTGGGCTTTCGCAAGACGATGTGGTGACCGCTCTGTCACTGCTTGAGATGCAGCGCCACGCCATGCTGATGTACACCAGTTGTGGCTGGTTCTTCGACGAATTGTCCGGCCTTGAAACGGTGCAAGTCATCATGTATGCCGGACGCGCCCTGCAACTGGCGCAGTGGCTGTTTCCGGACCATCATGAGCAGACCTTCCGCGAACTGTTGCAGTCCGCCAGGAGCAACCTGCCCGAGTGGGGTGACGGCGCCCAGATTTTCGACCGCTTCGTGAAGCCCGCGCAGGTGGACCTGCTGGCGGTTGCTGCGCACTATGCCATCGCGTCCATGTTTCAGCTCGCTGGGAATGGCGACCTCGCCCGCGCCTATGCCCTCCAGTCCATCAAAGAAGTCCGGCTCGAATCCGGCAAGGCGCACCTGGCTCTCGGCGCCATCCGCATCCGTTCGCGCATTACCCGCAAGCAACGCGACGTCTTCTTCGGCGTACTTCACTTCGGCGACCACAATGTCATGGCCGGCATACGCGTCTATCCAGGTGAGACTGAATTTGACGCGATCGTTGCCGAGGTGCGAGAGCCATTTCAGACCGCCGACCTTCCCGCCACCGTGCGCTCGCTCGATCGCCATTTCGGCGACGCGCCTTATACCATCAAGTCGCTGTTCCGCGATGAGCGCCAGAAGGTGGTGAGTACACTGCTCGGTTCCACCATGGCGGAAGCTGAGTCTGCCTATCGCCAGATCTATGAGCATCACGCGCCGCTCATTGGTTATCTCAGCGGCATCGGCGCGCCTTTGCCCAAGGTGCTTCACCTCACCTCGGAGTTTGTGCTGAATACCTCGCTGCGTCAGGAGTTCATGGCAGACGAGCTCGACCTGGAACGTGTTCGCGGTCTGATCGAGACTGCTGCCCGGGGAAAAATCCAATGGGACTCCGCATGGCTTGGCTATGCCCTCACCAAGCGCTTCGGTCGTATGGCCGACGAACTGGCGCTCAAGCCGCAGGAAGGCCTTCTGCACCGTTTTAACCTGGCGGTTGACCTGGTGCGCTCGCTTCCGTTCGAGGTCGATCTGGCGCGCGTGCAGAACGTTTATTACCAGCTGTTGCAGCATGTTTATCCCGTGGTCGCGCGCGAGGCGGACGACGCTTCGCAGCTCTGGGTTAGTGAATTTACCGCGCTCGGCCAGAAGCTTGGCGTCTGCGTCGATCCCCCGCCTGTCTCGGCGGCGTGATTTTGGGAGGCATTCCCCGATTTCCGTGGCATCTGCGGTTTTTCTTGACATGCGCCGCTTTTGGCAGCTAAATACTTCCGCCACAGGTTGCCACCTGTTTTAGGAGCCAGCATGAACAAAGGGGATCTGGTTGAGAAAATTGCGGCCTCTACCGGTATCAGCAAAACTAGTGCCGCTGCTGCCATCGATACGCTCGTTGTTGCTGTCACCAACGCGCTCAAAAAAGGTGACCGCGTAACTCTTGTGGGTTTCGGTACCTTCTCCGTCTCGCACCGAAAGGCCCGCAACGGGCGCAATCCGCAGACCGGAGGCGTCCTCAAAATCGCCGCGCGGAAAGTCGCCAAGTTCTCGCCCGGTCTCGAACTCAAGAAGCACGTTAACAAGAAGTAGGGGCTCGTCGATTTACCTTCGTTGTCATCCTGAGCGAAGCGACTGCAGGGACCGCAGTCGAAGGACCTGGGGTTGTTGCTCGCAACAAACGATTCTGGCTTTAGTTGTCACTCCGAGCGTAGGCGTCGCTCAGTATCCGACGCCGAAGTCGAAACACTCTCTAGGGCCTTGATAAGGTCCTGGTTTTCGCTGTAATTAGGTGCGCGTCGCCTGCTCCGCGCAATCCGCGGTGGCGTTTAACATACGTCCCATCCATGTGATCCGTGTAAATCAGTGGTTGCCTGTTGCCTTTGACTTTCTACCCGGTCTTCGCCGACCACCCTCGTCGTTTGCATCCAAAGCGCTTCGTCTCGAATCCAATCCTCGGTGATCGCGCTCCGCCGGTTGCCGCCGTCACCGCCAATCCGGTAAGATATAGGTTTGCAACCAGCGAGTTAGGGAGTCCCATGAAGGCAGCCATCCATCCGGCTTACAACGAAACCCGCGTGCACTGCGCTTGCGGCAACACCTTTTTAACCCGGTCCACGCACAAGGGCGACATCAACGTAGAAATCTGCTCCGCCTGCCACCCATTCTTCACCGGCAAGCAAAAGCTGGTCGATACCGCCGGCCGCGTCGAGCGCTTCCGCCGCAAGTACGCCAAGAGCGACGCTGGCAAAGCCGAAGCCGCCAAGACCGAAGCCGCCAAAACCGCAGCTAAGTAGCAGCGATTTCGTAGGTTTACCAGAGCCTCCGCCCCCGCGGAGGCTTTTCTTTACTACCGAAATTGCCTTGGAGATTGTTGCTAGCCTGGCCTTTCACAACATCCGCACCTAGAAGGCAAGTCCGCTGGCTGCGTGGATCCAGATCTTATTCCCGCCATTGACACCGGAAGAGCGCGTGCTTATGCTATTGACCGCTTCCACTGTAGAACCTGAAGTGTCCGTCACCTGAGTGGGTCTCGGGTCCGGTCGTCCTGTTGTCTGGCGGAAATTCCCCGCAGACTCACCGCGCGATGTCTTTAGAAAATTCCTTAAGGAGATGTACGATGCCACTTCGAGCTTCAAGCCAGTCGTTCTGGCTGCGTCAATCGGTTGTACTGCTCGCCGCGTCGTTCCTGGCGATTTTGCCGTTGCAATCGCAAACTCTGACTGTGCTTCACAGTTTCGCCGGCGACGGTCGAGCTCCCCTTGGTAGTCTGGTCAGAGACGGCGAGGGGAACCTCTACGGCACAACCCTGCATGGCGGTAATTCCGGAGCAGGAACCGTGTTCAAAATTGACCGCTCCGGCACGTTAACGGTCCTCCATAGCTTCATAGGACGCCCTGACGGGGATTGGCCCTATGCAGGTCTCGTACTGGATGCCCTGGGAAACCTCTACGGCACAACCGGCGGCGGCGGAACTGGGGGACGGGGAACCGTGTTCAAAATCGACACATCCGGGACAGAGACTGTCCTTTATAGCTTCACGGGAAAGCGTGGGGCAGATCCCAAAGCAGCTCTCGTCCTGGACACGGCGGGGAACCTATACGGCACGACTTCTGATGGGGGCCTTTCGGGATACGGAGATGTATTCAAGATTGACACCTTGAACAACCAGACTGTAATTCACAGCTTCTCAGGAAATCGCGGGAAAGATCCCAGAGCAGGTGTGATCCTGGACGCGGCGGGCAACCTTTACGGCACAACCCTTGCTGGTGGCTCTGCGGGACAGGGGACCGTGTTCAAAATCGATGCCTCCGGAACGCTGACTGTGCTCCATAACTTCACCGGACCCGATGGGTCGGCTCCCTACGCCAGCCTGATCAAAGACGCAGCCGGAAATCTCTACGGCACAACCTGTGCTGGCGGCTCTGGCGGACAAGGTACCGTGTTCAAAATCGACACCTCGGCGGCGGAGACCGTGCTCTATAACTTCACGGGCGGAAACGACGGAGGCTGTCCCTCCGCGGGTGTGATCAGGGACTCGGCGGGTAACCTCTACGGTACAACCACATATGGCGGTACTGCGGCGAAAGGAACGATCTTCAAAGTTGACAGCTCGAATGTTGAAACAGTGCTCCATAGCTTTAAAGGAAGCGGCGTGGGAAACGACGGTGCATATCCCTACGCAAGTCTGATCATGGACTCGGCGGGTAACCTCTACGGTACAACCTCGAGGGGCGGCACGGGGAGCGGAACCGTGTTCAAGCTCACTCTCCCTTAGCAACTAACGACCTGGCCCGAGGCGACCAATCGGCGTGTCTGACCATTGAGGCTGTTGCGGACACCGGGCTCTGCTGGAGATTGCCGGCGGAGCCCGTTTGATACTTACCCGTGCAATCCGCGAGACGGCATATGCCATGATTGGTAGCGCTGGCGAGATTGACTGTTCTACCCGTGTTCATTCATGTTTACCTTCCTGTCATTTCGCTGATCCGTGAGAATCCGCGTAAATCCGCGGCCCATTCTGTTTTTCGCCCCAACCTCGCTACAATCTCTATGTGCCCAAGTTTTTTGACAATCCGGCCCAGCGCACCGCTCCTCCCGGCGCCCGCGTCCCTGCGTCCGTAACGCTCGGCGGAGTCGAAATCCGTCCTGCTACGGTGCTCGCGCCCATGGCCGGCATCACCGACACCGTCTTTCGCCGCTTCATCCGCAATCTCGGCGGATGCGGCCTCATGATGACCGAGTTCACCTCGGCCGACGGCATCATCCGGCACAAGGACAAAAAGGCCAAGCGCTACCTGACCTTCTACGGCAACGAGCATCCTATTTCCGCCCAACTATTCGGCAGCGATCCGGCCACGTTATCCGAGGCCGCCAGGATCGTCGAGGATTTAGGCTTCGACCTGGTCGATCTCAACCTCGGCTGCCCTGCGCGCAAGGTGGTCACCTGCAACGGCGGCTCGGGCCTGCTGCGCAACCTGCCGCTCATCAAGACGATCTTTGAGTCGGTGCGCAGCGCAGTGAAAGTTCCCTTCACCGTGAAATTCCGCGCCGGATGGAATGACAAGGAAGTCGTGCACGTGCAACTGGCCAAGATGGCCGAAGAGTGCGGCCTCGCAGCCGTCGCCCTCCACGCCCGTACTCGCGAGCAGGGCTATAGCGGACAGGCGCGCTGGGAGTGGATCGCCGCCCTCAAGGACGCCGTGAAAATCCCCGTCATCGGCAACGGCGATGTCCGCTCGCCCGAAGACGCCGCCGCCATGGTTGCCGAAACCGGATGCGACGCCGTCATGATCGGACGCACCGCTGCCTCCAATCCGTGGATCTTCCGCCAGATCGAGCAGTACACACTCACCGGCCGCTACGATACCCCGACCGACGCTGACCGCTACGAGATGATCCGTACCTATTTCACGATGCTGAATGAGGAGAAGGTGGTTGGCGCGGCCGGCAAGATGAAGCAGTTTGCCGCCTGGTTCACCCACGGAGTGGCGCACGGAGCGCAACTCCGCAAGGCAGTCTACGAGTCCCACAATGAGGTAGACATCCTCGCCGCCGTGGACCGCTTCTTCGAGGCACAACTCAGCGGCAAGCTGGCCAACGCAGTGCCGCCTGAAACCGCGTCGTCCTCGCTCGAACTCACCCCGTCAATCTAACGCTCCGTAATACTCCTCAGCCGGGTCTTTTGCTTTTAATTCTCGGCGTGAATCCGGTCCGGTCATCCGCGCAGTCCGCAGTTGCCTTAGGTTTTACGCCTAAGCTTTCTCCGTGCGCTCCGCGGTGGCTTTTGCTTTATGACCAGCCTGATCCGTGTTCATCCCTGCAAATCCGTGGTCGTCCTTGTCTTACCTAATGCACATGTGCCGCATTCGGATCGCCGTGTTGCAGCGTGAACTTCTTGTAGCTGACGGGCACGAGTTCGGCTGAGTCCTCTTTGATGTGATAGGCCGCATCCATCGTCACGTCATGGAAGCGCTGCACCGTCTTTGACGTCGGCCACGAGACTTCGACCTGCTGGACTGCCTTCGCGTCCCCCAACCCAAGGTGCTGTCGAATGGGATTCCCACCGAAACTCGAGCCATATCCCACCGTGCGGTAGATGTGCCGCACGCCCTGTCCGGTGTCAACGGTGACGTCGATGCGCGCTCCGAAGGCTGAGCGATTGGTCGTGACGCCCTGCAGCTCTAGCGTAATCCAGTGGTTCCCGTGCCCGGGGTTTTCAAACAGCACGCTCTGATAGCTGTCGCCCGGCAGAGCGCCGCCGATCTCCTCGAAAATATCCTCATCCCCATCGTTGTCGATGTCGCCGAACGCAATGCTATGTCCCTTCTGCAAATGTCCGAATCCGCCTAAGGTCGTCACGTCCTGGAAATCTTTGCCGGCATCGTTACGGAACATGCGGTTCGGTAACAGGGCCTCCAGCTCTGAGGTGCCAGTGCCCAGGTAGATGTCGAGCCAGCCATCGTTGTCGAGGTCGCCGAAGCTCGCTCCCATCGCCAGGATGGCGCGGTCCAGGTGCATCTGCTTGGTTACATCCGTAAATGTGCCGTCGTGATTGTTGTGATACAGCCGCGGTGTCTCGGCCTTGTACTGCTTGCCCAGCTCGAAGGCGCCGATGTCGTTCAGCGTGTCGTTGTAATAACCTGTGACGAAGATATCGGGCCATCCATCGTTGTCATAGTCAAAGAACCATGTCGCGAAGCTGTGCAGCGGTTCCGCCACACCAGCCTGCTCCGTCACGCCAGTGAACTTCCAGCGATCGGCTCGCGGATGCTTCGGGTCACGCGGCCCGTCATTACGGAACAGCAGGTTCGGCTGCCCTTTGCGCGATACATATAGATCCGGCTGGCCGTCGTTGTTGAAGTCGCCCCAGGCCACGCCCTTCACGAAGCCCAAGTCTGCAAGCCCGTTCGGCGCCGCTACTTCGGTGAACGTCCCGTCGTGGTTGTTATGAAACAACTGCGAAGGATGCTTCACAGGACCCGTCGTCTCGTGCCCGATGAACAAGTCGAGCCAGCCATCGTTGTCGAAGTCCGCCCACGCGGCCGTCTGCGTCGGATGTAGTGACATCAGCCCGGCCTTCTTGGTCACGTCATCGAAAGTGCCGTTACCGTTGTTGTGCAGCAGCGATAAGGGATACATGCCGTGCTCCCGCCACCATCCCCCGCGCAGCACCACCAGGTCCACGAAGCCGTCATTGTCGTAATCGGCCGCGACCAGATTCAGCCCCCCAACCTCGCCGGTCAGGCCTGCCTCCCTGGTTCGATCGGTGAACGTGCCGTCACCATTGTTGTGAAAGAAGTGCAGCTGATCGAGCGGTCCCGACGACGAGATCATCAGGTCGAGTAGGCCGTCGCCATCAAAATCTTCCATCACCACGCCGCCCGCATGGCCGGTAACGCCCACTCCCACGCTGCCTGCAACGTCAGGAAAGCGCCCGATGTCGTACTCCGATTTGAATAGCTCCGGCGACGCCAGCCATTGCGGCGGGACCTCCTGCGGCCACTTTCCCAGCTGCATGTAAGCAATGTTCAGCAGCCAGCGCGCCAGCAGGTTCTGCGGATCGCGCTGCAGCGTTGCCGTGTACTCGCGGACCGCGCCCTCTGCGCCGCGCTTTTTGGTGTGTATCCCCGAGCCCGCAATCGGAAAGATGCAAGAGTTTTGCGTGTGATGGGCCACGCAATTCTCCTGCTCGCCCAGCCGCAGATAAGAAAGCGCCAGGGTATCGCGCAGATGTTGTTCCGAATACGGATCGAGCCGGATCGACAGCTCATCGCAACGTTTGCGAATCAGCTCGAGCTGCTGCACCGCTCCCGCGCTGTCACCGGCGCGCAGCAGGTTCTCGGCCAAAGCCCAGCGGTCGCGCAATTCATCTTTCCATTCCTCTTCGTTTACCAGCTTCAGCTTTAGCGCAGTGGCGCGCTCGGCATCTTTCGTAGGATCGGTCTTCACATCCTGCTCGCGGTAGATCTGTACCAGCAACTCTCCCATTTCCTTGGTGCTCGAGGCCTGGTACTCAGGGGACTGGGCTGGAGTTTGCGCCACGCCGGGCA
Source organism: uncultured Acidobacteriaceae bacterium (assembly GCA_963834815.1). Taxonomy (GTDB): domain Bacteria; phylum Acidobacteriota; class Terriglobia; order Terriglobales; family Acidobacteriaceae; genus DASRAA01. Next base: position 227,219 of record CAWIDA010000006.1, read on the forward strand.
CCACGATGGCGCACGCAACAACGGAAAGGAATAGGAGTAGTCGCCCCATGGTGGTGGCACGGAAGGCCAGAGTTACTTGTCCCCCGCCGTAGCAAGGCGCGGGTGCACTATCGCAATGAAATCACTATTATCAGCGTCATCCGCGGTTCGCTTCGTCTTTCGCCTGAACGATGACGACGACAGATTAATCCAACAACACGCTGGGCTTCTTCTTCGCGATGTGCAGCAGCTTCAGCGTCGCCTGTCGCGGTTCGCGGATGCCTTGCTCCCAGCTTTCCACGGCATTCGAGCTGACGTTGAGCAGGCGCGCCAGCAGCGCCTGGCTGGCATTCAGGCTCTCGCGCAGGGCGCGGATATCGGCGGGCTTCAGCGGTTTGGGACGCGGCGGCAATTCCACCGTCCGCAGATCAAGGCCGCTTCTCGACTTCGACGAAGCCGTCTCTGATTTCTGGCTGTTCTTTTTCTTGCCTTTCTTCTTGTCTTTCTTGCCCACACGCCACCCCTAGCTATGCCACATTGTGGTAGTACCACAATGTAGGACACGCGCCCTCACTCCGTAAATGGCCCGAAAGTGCTAGACGCTCCCCGTTTATTGCCCAACCGACCGCGCCACCGGCCGTCCCTTCTCCCCCATCTCCACGTAAGCCCACGGCCTCTCGTGGTCATGCGTGAACACCATCAGCCATTTCTCCGGAATCGCTTCAGCATACAAACGGTGCCGGTTCGCGATGCTGGTGAGCGGATACAGATCGTATCCCATCACCCAGGTAGGATCGAGATGGTGCGTCGTCGGGATCAGATCGCTAGGGTAGCAGATCACGGCGCTCCCGCTCCGCACCACGACGATCTGCAAGTCGCGCGTGTGTCCGGGAAAGACCCGCACCGAAATTCCCGGGGCGATTTCGGCGTCGCCCTCCAGCAATTGCATCTGGCCGCTTTCCACCAGCGGGTCATAGTTGTCCGTCAGGTAGCTGACCCGGTCGCGCTCATGTTGCTCGTGCGCGCGCGCCACCTCTCCTGCCTGCGCATAATACGTGGCTCGCGGAAACGTCGGCACCGCTTTGCCGTCGCGGTAATAGGTATTCCAGCCGCAGTGATCGAAGTGCAGGTGGGTGTTGATCACGATATCGATGTCGTTGGGCGCGATTCCCGCCTCTTCGAAGCTCTTCATCAGCCGAACTTGGTTCTTGTGAATCGACCTGCTCTTTTCGCTGAGCTTCGGACCGATACCGGTCTCGATCAGCACATTCCGCTTGCCGTCGCGCACCAGCAGCGAATTGGTGCCAACGGTCAACATGTTCCGCGCGTCGGCTTGAATTCGCTTTTCCCACAGCACCTTAGGCACAACGCCGAAAAAGGCGCCGCCGTCGAGCTCATAGGTTCCATCAGAGAGGATCGTCAATTCACTGTCGCCGAACATCAGCCTGTGCACGATTTCGATCCTCTCTTCCTCGAATTGAGCTTAGCCCACGCATGCTCGTTGAAGGCAACTGCGATTAGAATTCCCGCAGGCATCGTCGTCGTGTACTGGAGGTTCTTCATGTTGCTTCGATCTGTATCTCTACTGGTGTTCGCCGGTCTGATCGTGTGCCAGTCGGCTTTGCATGCGCAGCAGCCTGAGCCTGGAAGCCCTTCCAGCGGCTTGACCGCAACCGCAACTCCCGACTCACCTACCGACCGACGGCAGCAGATGAGGGCCGACCTCAATCAGATGGAGAGCCTTATGAACAATATGCAGAGCGAAATCAATTTTCTGCGGGACCAGAACCTTCAGATCCTGCTGAACACGAACGTTCGCATGTGGACCATTCTGATTCGCGATCTGCGCGCGCAACTGGATGACGAGGAACGGAAACCAGCCCCCGACTCGCATTCACCCGCGCCCAAATCGCCCAAACCGTAAGTTTGCAGGCACTGACGACCACCACATATGCCACTGATAACAGGCGGCTTACTCTTACTTATTCAGCGCCGCTAAGATGCGGTCGAAGTCGTCCAGCGACGAATACTCCAGCAGGATTTTCCCTTTGCCTTTGCGGTCGGTGATAGTAACCCGCACTCCTAGCGCGCGCTCCAGCACATTTTCCGCTTCTTTGACGTTGGGATCGACCTCCCGCACCTTCTCAGTCTTTTCCGGAGGGTGCATTAAACTCGCGACCGCCTCCTCGGTTTGACGTACCGATAGCGACATGATTGCGACCCGCCGCGCCAGCTTCAGCATGGCTTCCTCAGAATCCAGGCCCATCAGCGCCTTGGCGTGTCCGAAGCTGATCTGGTTGGTCTCTACCAGGTTCTGAATTCCTTCCGGCAGTCGCAGCAGACGAAGATAATTCGCCACCGACGACCGCTCCTTGCCGGTGCGCTGAGCCATTTGCTCCTGTGTCAACCCGAACTCGCGGCCCAGGCGATCAAAGGCGCGTGCCTGCTCGACGGGGTTCAGGTCCTCGCGTTGCAGATTTTCGATAATCGTCATCTCCATCGCTTGCTCGTTGGAGACTTGTCGTACGATCGCAGGCACCGTTGCCTTGCCTGCTCGCTGCGAAGCCAGCCAGCGCCGCTCGCCGGCAATAAGCTGATAGCGCCCGCCGGGGATAGCTCGAACTGTGATGGGCTGCAGCACTCCGGTAGCACTAATGGAATCAGCCAGTTCGCGCAGGGCCGGCTCGTCTAAATGGGTCCGCGTCTGATAAGGATTGCGGTCAATCAGCTCAATCGCCAGATGATGAAGCGCCTCGCCCTGGTGAACCACCGACGGCGGCGCGGGTGTAGCCGGAGTGGGACGGGATGGCAACAAAGTATCGAGCCCACGCCCCAGCACTTTTCGTTTGTCTGTCATAAACATTCTCTTTTCAACCCATTAGCTCAATGGTTGGGGCTGAGGGGTAGCCACGGATAGCGTCTTTGGGTTTCTTGCCCGATCGATAATCTCACGGGCCAACTGCAGATAGGCTTCCGATCCCCGTGACCGCGGATCGTAAAGTAAGGCGGGCTTGCCGTGGCTGGGCGCCTCGGCCAGCCGGATATTGCGCGGAATCGAGGTTTCGCACATTAGTTCGCCAAAGAATCCCCGCAGGTCTGCCGCCACCGACTGCGCCAAGTTGGTGCGGTCGTCGAACATGGTGATGACCACGCCCTCGACCGACAGCCCCTGATTCAGCTCGAGCTTGATGCGTTCGATCGTGTCCAGCAGTTCGGTCACGCCCTCCAGGGCAAAGTATTCCGCCTGCATCGGTATCAGCACGGCGTCGGCCGCGACCAGCGCGTTTAAGGTCAGCAAGTCCAGGGCGGGAGGGCAGTCAAGGATAATGAACTCGTAGTTCTGGCGCACTGGTTCCAAGGCATTGCGAAGCCGATATTCCCGATTGTCGAGAGGGACCAGCTCAATGTTGGCGCCAATCAGGTTCTTGTGCGCCGGGATCGCAAACAGGTTTTCAACTTCCGTGGTGCCGCTGGCCTCTGCCGCCGCCACCTCGCCCATAACCACCTGATAGGTGTTTGGCCGACTGGGATCGCGGCTGAAGCCGACACCGCTGGAGGCATTTGACTGAGGATCGCAATCGACCAGCAACGTCTTAGCGCCAAGGGAGGCCAGGGAGGCTGCGAGGTTGATGGCAGTCGTGGTTTTGCCCACTCCGCCCTTTTGGTTGGTAACTGCGATAACCCGGCCCACGATAGCAGTAATCCTCGCAGAAAAGCTTAGACCTCGCTGCAAGGGAGGGCAATGTCAATGCCGAACGCGCTAACAGTTTCCGGAGGAAAAACTGTGAAATTCTAGGATGGACTGACGGAAGCCGCTGATTCGGTAGTAGGTAGTAGAGGTGGCGTCTGTGGTTATCTATGCTGGAAGTGTTCCACGTGGAACGGCGTACGGGCCAGCTTGAGACGAAAGAGATGCGTACTCGATGAACTACAGTATTGTTCCACGTGGAACGATAGGGATTGGAGCCAACTTTAGAAACCGGAGCAACGGGGGGACAGATCCGGAGCTGAATGTCTGGCATAAAATGCCATTAGTTACCACTGAAAGCTTATAAAATCGAGCAATAGAATGGCCTGCTCCCACCAGGGTGGCGATAAAACGAAGCCTACGCCATAGGAAGTCCACTTCGGACTGTAGCCTTACCGAGGAAACGGTGGAAATTTGCTTCCGAGCATATTCTTGGCGTCCCAAGTTAAGCCGGTTTGAAACCGGACGGCCCCGGAAGGGCATTTGCCGCGCTCCCGCGGGTGGTCCGCGCGGTATGACCTGTGGTCAAAAAAGGGGCGAATAGAGCCGTGTTATAACTTTCGTTATAATGGATTTTTGGGGAGCGAAAACTGGGCTTGACCCTGGTCGTCGGCGCCGCTGCAAACCTAATTTTTCACTCGGAGCGAGAGGCCACTAGCACGATGCGCCCTTCGCTTAGGGGAACCGGGACTGGAGGCTCGAATAGCCAACCTTGGCCCAGGCGTGCGTGGGCAGTGACGGCCTGGCTGGCCCCGATGAGCAGGCATAGCCTTCCGCCCCTGGCGACCAGTGCGGCAGCACACGCCAGCGCGTTCTCGAACTTCTCCACGGCGCGAAGGGTCACGATGCCAGCGGTGCTCGGCCAGTCTTCCGCCCGGCCGCAGAATACTTCCGCGCCCTGAACACCGAGGACCCTTAACAGCTCGCGAAGAAATACTGCTTTCTTGTTTTGCGATTCAATGAGTGTGAGTTGTATGGCGGGTACGGCCAGTTTGATGGGAACCCCTGGAAAGCCGGCGCCCGAGCCGACGTCGGCCAGCGATAGCGGCAGGCCAGCGGGCGCTGGCCAAGCTCCAGCGTTTTCGAGCACGCGTGCGGCGAAGAGCGACTCGCCGAAATGACGGGTTACGATCTGATCGGGATCGCGCACTGCGGTCAGATTCATGCGCGCGTTCCAGCGCAGCAGCAGATCCAGATACGCCTGCAATTGCCCGGCGAGGTTCGCGGGCAGCGGTTCGCCGCCCAAGAATGGCTGAAGCAGCGTGACGATGCGGGCGACTTCCATGGTGGGAGCAAGCATAAACCACGCGTCGCCAGGACCTCGTATCACTTAATCAGTTGCGAAATAATAAAACAATAAGCGGACTAACGCGGCTTGCGTTCGGTTGCTCCACCAGGAGCGGCCCGCAAGTACTGCGGCGGCCACTCTGCAGCAAGCCCCAGGGCTTCAGCAGCGTGCACCGGCCAGTATGGGTCGCGCAGGAACTCGCGAGCCAACAGCACAATATCGGCGTGCCCATTGCGCACGATCTGGTCCGCCTGGGCGGGGGCGGCGATCATGCCGACCGCGCCGGTCGCGATGCCGGTCTGGCGGATGCGGTCGGCGAAGGGAACCTGGTATCCGGGACCAACGGGAATCATGGCATGAGGCACCAGACCGCCCGAAGAGCAATCGATAAGGTCAACACCCTTCTGCTTCAGCAAGGCCGCAAGTTCAACTGACTGGTCGAGAGTCCATCCGCCGTCGGCCCAGTCGGTGGCCGACAGGCGAACGAACAGGGGCAGGCGCTGGGGCCAGACATCGCGCACCGCCGCCGTCAGCTCGAGCAGGAAGCGCACCCGGTTAGCGAAACTCCCGCCGTACTCGTCGCTGCGATGATTGCTGAGTGGCGACAGGAACTGATGCGCCAGATATCCGTGCGCTGCGTGCAACTCAATCACCTCAAAGCCTGCCTCGAGGGCGCGTCGGGCGGCGGCCACAAAATCAGCGACCGCGGCCCGAATGTCATCGTGGGTCATGGCGCGAGGGGTGTAATACTCCGGTGAAAACGCGAGGCCCGAGGGCGCAACCGGCTGCCATCCGCCGTCGGTAATCTCGATGCGGCCGCGGCCCTTCCAAGGTGCGTGGGTACTGGCTTTGCGCCCGGCGTGGGCCAACTGGATTCCGGCATAGCCTCCCTGGGAGCGCACAAATCGAGTGATGCGTGCCAAAGGCTCGATGTGGGCATTGCTCCAGATGCCAAGATCGTCGGGACTGATGCGGCCCTCGGGCGACACAGCGGCTGCCTCGGTCAGCACCAGTCCGGCGCCGCCCACGGCGCGGCTGCCGAGATGGACCAGATGCCAGTCATTGGCCATCCCGTCGAGGCAGGAGTATTCGCACATGGGAGAGACAGCAATGCGGTTGGGCAGAATGATGTCGTGCAGGGACAGGGGTTCGAAGAGGTGTGGCACGATTGGTCCTTTCCGTGGAAGGGCTGAACAAATTAAATGATGCGGCAGGATGGGTCAGGGACGCGGATGCACGGGCCCGCCCGATTGTGCTAAACCAGATTGTGCTGAACCCGATTGCGTTAAACCGGTGAACGAGATATTTTGCGAGCGCGAAAGCTGGACCGGGCGAGCCAGTCTAGATTCAGCCGCGCCGTGTGAATCGAGACTTGCATGGAAACCATACAAAGTTATCAGGGAGTGAGTCTGCACGGACTGCCGGTGCAGATCGAATTGCAATGGCCGTTTCACAGCTCAGAGGGCGGCAGCGACTGGTACGTCGTGCATGGCCGTTTGCAGTTGGCCGACGGCGGCCCACTGCACGCCGACGTGGCTCTGAACCTGTCACAGAGCATCAACGAAGTGCTGCCCTCACGCGACGGAGACCTGGCGTTTTGGGTCGCCATCAACACGGCGCGCAAGGCGCTGGACGAAAAACAGCTGCAGTTGTTGAAGTCGGGCAAGCGACAGCCGGTAGCGGTATCGAGCCGCTGCTACAGCCTGCGGCAAAAACAATTCACGTTCTGGCATGTGTCTCAGGGGGAGATCGACGAATTTGTGGCCCGCAAAGTTTTCTGGGCGGGCGGAATGGAACGCCAGCCGGTGCTGATTGCGGATCCTTGTGACGCTATGTATCTCGACGCTGTCGATGAGCACATGAAGGACAAGCTGCTGGAGGCGGCAAAAGGATTGGCGGCGAGTGGCCTGGTGGAACTAGCGGGAGACTCGGCGCGTGCCACCGAAGCACTGGTCAGCCGGGCGGCAGAGTTTCACGCTGTGAAAGAGAGGGCGCTGGATGAGCTGCACGCCAAACACGCCTTCGAGCGGGCATAAGAGCAAAGTCCCCACGGCTAAGTCGTGATCCGTTGGGTTCATCGAAATCTGGTCGTGTTGGTAGAAGTGAGATTGATTCCATGACAATGTCGGCTCCGATGCCCGAGTAGAGTTGGTGGTGTGACCAACCAACGGCTCGGGAGAAAGGAGCCGAACAATGACCATTATAGGAGTAGATTTCCACCCCGAGTTTCAGCAGATAGCTTTCGTGGACACCGAGACCGGAGAGCTTCAGGAGAAGCGAGTGGCGCATCGCGAGGAGGCCGAGCAGTTCTATCGCACTCTGGTAAGTGCGGGACAGCAGGGGCTAGTCGGCATGGAAGCCAGTGGTCACGCACGGTGGTTCGAACGCTTACTAGGCGAGCTACAGATCGAGGTATGGATCGGAGATGCAGCCGAGATCCAGAGGAAGCGAGTACGGAAGCAGAAGACCGATCGTCAAGATGCACAACTCATCTTGAAGCTCATGCTGAAAGAGGATTTTCCAAGGATCTGGGTACCGAGTTGGGAGAACCGCGATGTGCGACAACTGCTGTGGCATCGCCACCGCATGGTGCAGGCCCGCAGCCGAGTCATGAATCAGTTGCAAGCCGTGGCGTTGAACGAAGGCCTGCGCTGCAAGAAGCGGCTGTGGCGCACCAAACGTCCACAGCTGGAAGGGTTTGCGTTGGCTCCCTGGGCGAGCCGGCGACGCCACGACCGGCTGGAGTTGCTGGATCGATTAAATCCAACCAGCGCGGAGCTGAGCCAGGCGGTGGAGCAGGAAGTAGAGAAGTGCCCCGAGGCACAACGACTGAGTACCCATCCCGGTGTCGGTCCCCTCACCGCAATGGCGTTCGTGCTGATCATCGGGAAAGCGGACCGCTTTCAATGCGGCAAGCAGGTCGCCAGCTATCTCGGCCTAGTTCCGCTAGAGGACTCCAGTGGAAATCGCCGCCGACTGGGACATATCACCAAGCAAGGTAGTTCGATGTTGCGCTTTTTGCTGGTGGAGGCGGCGCAGTCGACGGTGCGCAGCCTTCCGGAATGGCGTAGCCGATACTTCCACCTGATGATGCGGCGAGGACGCAAGATCGCTAAGGTCGCTATGGCGCGCCGATTGGCTATTTGCCGGTACTGGATGATGCGTCAGGGATGGGATTATCAGCAGTGGGTCAAGTTCGGTTCGCACGTGGAACAGCCCGGAAATCGCCATGGTGTGTTGTAAAACACCGAGATATTGAGTGGGCGTTCCGCTCCTCTTCAACGAGGAGTCCGAACTGGTAATCATGATCGAACGCGATCGAAGAGATGCTTGGGTCGGACCGAGTCCTGACCCGTGAGGATTACGAGACGAGCCGTGGTTGGTTTGGGAAAGAGTCTTTCAATTAGAGCGAAGTGGCGCTCTCTTTAGAGCGGATGCTGAACTACGCTCTTGACAACGCCGACATTGTCAGAGAGGCGATTTATCACTCGCAATCCGTCGGCAACCACCTGACACGGTGGCCTCCGTCTGCACCACCCTGCCCTCACCGTCTTCACGCTTTCGTGAACGAGATGTGCTAGTGTCATCTTGGAGTTGGAAATGAAAAACTTTGTGCTGATAACGTGTCTACTATTTGCTTCGAGTTTGTTTGCGGGAGATTGCGTCAAGAATCGACGCGGTCAGACTGTTTGCGGTAACGGAACGACTGCCGCTAAGGCCAACCCGAACACGGGCAATGCTGCCGTTGCCCAGAAGAACTCGAACGGGGTAACGACCACTCAAACCAGCAATGGCGGCGAAGTTAAGAGCAAGAATGGAAAGGGTGTAGCAAAAGGCCCGGATGGTAACACCTGCGTCAAGACTGCGAACAACCAAGGCTGTACCAAATAAATTGCGGTAAGCCTCGACGTATCCACCCAACTTGGTCTCGGCTGGGAATCACCCGCCTGATTCTGGCAAAAAAGAAGAGGCCGGGGGATACCCGGCCTGCCTTCTCAACTTGCTTTGATCTCGCGCCATTAACGCAGGGACGCAACGATCGTAATGGTGCCCTTGTTCTTTGCCATCCCGACCTCGGTTTTCGGTTCGGCAAAGCTGACCGCATGGCCGGGGGCCTTGAGATCGGCGAGGGTGTGTTGTCCGGCGATAACGTCGAACACCGCCACTGGATTTCCTGCTTGCTTGTCGTCACCCCGGATCGAAAATGCTATCGCCGTTTGACCAGTTGCGGTGTTGCGCACCTTGACTACAGGATCATCGTAGTCGACCGCGAACATGTACTGGCCGGCGGCAAAATGCTGATTGCCGACATTGAAGTCGAATGGGATGTCAGCGACTAACCGACAATTCGGTTGCTGCGCCAGCGATAGTCCGGTCAGCGCCATCGTGAAGACAGCCAGCACTGCGAATATGCGAACGGTTTTCATCACATGCTCCTTTTCTTAATCGCCATCATCGGCCTCGAACATCGGGCTCGTTGTCCTGTGTCGCGGCTGCGTGCGTAGGATGGTGCTGCAATAGACGCGAGCTAGAGCGGAAGGTTCTCGTGGTTTGGCGTCGATGGGATGAGCGCACTGGAATCGAGCGCGAGGAGAAACAATGTACGTGCGAATGACTGCTCCGCTTAAGCTACGACAAATTACGGCGACAATTGTGCGACTGAGGGCAGAATGGGTACGCTACGGGACGGCCGCATGAATAGCGGCGATGGACAACATTGCGGGGGGTGAATCGACCGGTGCGAGGGACGAACGGTGCGGCAATCGATAGTGCCGCGAATGCGATCACGCGGCGCCGGAGGTGGGCGCGACGGGGGAGGTTCAACGACCGTGGAAATGTCGTTGGAACCTGCAACCGTGTGTTGCTAGGTTGGGCAAGATAGCTGGTGCGAACAGGCCGGGTCGTGGCCTAAACAGAACGGGCCGTTCAGTTCGGATTACTCACGAGATTGATTCCATGACAATGTCGGCTCCGATGCCCGAGTAGAGTTGGTGGTGTGACCAACCAACGGCTCGGGAGAAAGGAGCCGAACAATGACCATTATAGGAGTAGATTTCCACCCCGAGTTTCAGCAGATAGCTTTCGTGGACACCGAGACCGGAGAGCTTCAGGAGAAGCGAGTGGCGCATCGCGAGGAGGCCGAGCAGTTCTATCGCACTCTGGTAAGTGCGGGACAGCAGGGGCTAGTCGGCATGGAAGCCAGTGGTCACGCACGGTGGTTCGAACGCTTACTAGGCGAGCTACAGATCGAGGTATGGATCGGAGATGCAGCCGAGATCCAGAGGAAGCGAGTACGGAAGCAGAAGACCGATCGTCAAGATGCACAACTCATCTTGAAGCTCATGCTGAAAGAGGATTTTCCAAGGATCTGGGTACCGAGTTGGGAGAACCGCGATGTGCGACAACTGCTGTGGCATCGCCACCGCATGGTGCCCAAGATCACTGGAATGCTACCAACCAGGCGACCGGACAGATCAATCTAAACGGCGGCCCCCCCGGCGACATGCTCCAGGCGGCGGGCGGCATTACCAATAACGGTGCGATTAGCGTTAGCAGCGCGTCATCCATTGTCTCGCCGTCTGTAGGCAATGGTGGAACCATAACCATTGACGACACCTCGACGGTCCTGGTGGGCACGGGCACGACTGCGGGCACGGGTTACGTCCAACTGGCCAACGGGACGTTGGGCGAGATCATCACCCCCGGCAGCTCCGGGGTGATCAGCGTCAACGGGGCGGCCTTTCTGGCCGGTACATTCGATATCATGCTGCAAGCCGGCTTCAACCGGACGGGCGGCTCGACCTATCAGTTCCTGTTCTTCACCCCAGGATGCTCAATGGCACCTTCGACACCATCCTGAACGATACCTTCAACGGCGGCACCCAGATGTGGATGGTTAACTACGACAACACCGACGGCTATGTGGAGCTCATAGCAGTGACCGGCACCGGTACGACGCCCGAGCCGGCCACCTTGCAGTTGCTGATTCCGGGCTTGATGGTTGCGGGTTGCAGCCTGCGGCGCCGGCTGAAACCGCTGCTTGGAAGAGAGTCGGACTCACCGCTCAAGGAGACCGATTCGCGCTGGACATAGGAATTGCGTAGTTGACGAGCAGCGCAGAGACCGGCACCACGGCTTTCTACGATTAGCTGTTGCAACCAGGCGATATCGCAACTAATAACGAACCGGCAACCTAGCTTTGCGTATGTCCTCGCGGCAGTCGTCCAGCGAAGCCGACGCGACAGCTTGGATATGGGAGCCGAGATCAAGTTTTGTGGCTCTTTGCCGATAGAGCCGGTATGAACAAACAGGCGCTAATTCTCGCCGTGCTCAGTTGTGCCCTTGTGTTGGCAGGCACTGCCGGGGCGGATGCAATTCCATTCTCTTATAGTGGGCCGGGGCTTGTGGTAAGCGGCACCATGTTCGGCAGCTACAATGGCAACGGATCGTGGACGATCACCGACATCGCCGCCACCTACAACCACATCGAGGTGGCGGGAATCGTGGCGGTGGGCCTGGATCCCCGCTTCCTGTACAACAATCTTTACTACGACGCGCAGCACTCGCCCTTCGCCGTGGATTATTACGGCATTGTGTTTGAAGTTCCGGGGGTGGGCGATGTGAACCTGTGCACCGAGACCTCATCCGGCGGATGCGGCAGCGGAGGATACGCCTCCATCCTGTGGAACGGTGGGCAATATGAGTTCACCCAGGTGAGCGACGTCAGTTTTGGGCCTGCGGTACCGGAGCCGGGTACGCTGGTGCTGCTGGGCGGCGGCTTGCTGGCGGCGGGCGTAGCGGTGCGGCGGCGACTGGCGGGTTAGTGTAGCAGCCCGGGTCAGCCACCCTTGCACTAGGCTGGCGACGCGCTTGTCTGCTGGCGGGACTGGATTTCGATGTACACGTTGATCAGCGATACGGCCGCAGGCGTGACGCCGGGTATGCGGCTGGCCTGACCCAGGGTGCGCGGACGGACGCGCACGAGCTTCTCGTTCATTTCGCGCGACAGGCCTGAGACCTTGCCGTAATCGAACCAGTCGGGAATGGCCCGCTGCTCGGCTCTCTTCAGCCGCTCGATCGACTTGGTCTGCTGATCGAGATAGCCGGCGTATTTGATTTCGGTCTCGACGGAGCTTGCAGCTCGTTGCGGATTTCCGCCGCAAGGCGGAAATCAGTGGATGGTGAATAGTGGATAGTGGATAGAGAGAGGTCAATGTCTTTACTATCCACTATCCACTGATCACTACCCACTCGTTCGAAGAACGCCGGCGATGAGCTTCGCCAGCAATGGGGCCAACCGTTCGATCTGTACTTCCGGACGTTTGAGCAGTTGCGCCAACGTCATGCCCGTGGAATCGCTGCCCAACGATTCGATCAGGCCACGCGCTCCGGGATCGCCACTCACTTTCTCCTGCAATTCGGCATTCACGCGCGTGCGCTCCAGTAGCTCACGCACCGCATTCATGCGGTCTTGCTTGGCAAGATAGTCGGCCCAGGCGGCATCGCTGATCATTCCCACGCGGCGGCCGTGCGGAGTCAGCCGGCGATCGGCGTTGTCGATACGCAGATGCAGGCGAAACTCGGCACGCGAGGTGAACATGCGGTACGGCTCGTTGGTGCCCTTGCTGATGAGGTCGTCGATGAGGATGGCGGTGTAGGCCTCGGTGCGGTCAAGAATCAACGGCGGCTCGCCCTTCACCTGCAGCGCTGCGTTGATGCCGGCCATGATTCCCTGGCAGGCGGCCTCTTCGTATCCGCTAGTGCCGTTGATCTGCCCGGCGAGGTACAGGCGAGCAATCTTCTTGGTCTCGAGCGTGCGCTCAAGTTCCGTAGGGTCGATGGAGTCGTACTCGATGGCATAACCAGGGCGCAGCATCTCTGCGTTTTCCAAGCCGGAGATAGACTTGATGACCGCGAGCTGTATATCGATGGGCATCGAAGTCGACATGCCGTTGACGTAGATCTCGTGGGTGTTCAGTCCCTCAGGTTCGAGGAACAGCTGGTGAGTTTCTTTATCCGGAAACTTTGCAATCTTGTCTTCGATCGAAGGGCAATAGCGCGGGCCGATAGACTGGATTTGGCCGCTGTACATGGGCGAGCGCATCAGGTTCTCGCGCAGGATGCGGTGCGTCTCGGCGGTAGTGAATGCGATGTAGCAGGGCACCTGCCGGTCGTGATGCGCGACCTTTTTGGTGCGGAAGCTGAATGGCGTGGGGTCGTCGTCGCCCGGCTGCACGGTGAACTTCGACCAGTCGATGGAGCGTCCATCGAGCCGCGGCGGAGTGCCGGTCTTGAGGCGGCAGCCGCGCAGGCCGAGCGCCTTGAGCGACTCGCCCAGCAGCACGGCCGGAGGCTCGCCGCTGCGTCCCGCGGGATATTGCTGCTCACCGCAATGAATGAGTCCGTTGAGGAAGGTTCCGGTGGTGATGATGACAGCCTGCGCGCCGACGGTGCGTCCGTCGCGCAGCTTCACACCGCTTACTCGGCGGCGTGAAGTAGTGGTCAGTGGATAGTGGTTAGTGGATAGATCATGCGGGGCTTTGCCGTCACTATCCACTATCCACTGCCCACCATCCACTTGTGATTCGCCGGCGACTGGTAGCTGGCTACCGGCAACTTCTTCCACTACCAATTCCGCCACTTCGGCCTGCTTGATGTGCAGATTCGGCTCCGACTCCAGCACCTCACGCATCTTGAGGCGATACTGCTGCTTGTCGCACTGCGCCCGCGGCGACCAGACGGCGGGTCCGCGCGAGGTGTTGAGCAGGCGAAACTGGATGCCGACGGCGTCGGTGACTTCGCCCATGATGCCGCCAAGAGCATCGACTTCGCGGACGAGGTGTCCCTTGGCGATGCCGCCCACGGCTGGATTGCACGACATCTGCGCGATAAGATCGAGGTTGAGGGTGAACAGCGCGGTCTTCAGCCCCATGCGCGCCGCGGCCATGGCCGCTTCGCATCCGGCATGACCGGCGCCGACCACGACAATGTCATAGTTCTCGATAAAGGACAGCTTCGACAAAAGGGTAGTTCCCCACAGCCACCGCGGATGCGGCAGATACCTCTATTCTAACGGGAAATGCGGGGAGGCCGGTTAAATCACCCGCGCCACGGCAGGAATGCGCCGCAACGCGGCAGTCGTGGCCCAACTGAGTAACGACGCGGCGGCGATCACAACGAGACCCTTCACCACCCCGGGCAGAGCGAACTTCAACAAGCCATATTGCAGCCAACTCACAAAGGCGTAATGCACGAGATAGATGCCATAAGCATTGCGCGTGAGGCTGTCCCATATCGCATTGCTGCGGCGAGTGAAGTGCACAAAAATGGCCATACACGCAAACGAGGATGCCGCACAGGAAAACACGAAAGCCAGGCCGCCATACGTCGTCCACAAACGCTGCTGGGTCTGGGCCGCGAAGGCAAATCCATACACCGTCATCGCGAAGGCGAAAGTAACGGCTGCGCCGAGTGTCCATCGGCCCCAACGGCGCGCGAGTTCGCCGTTGTCGGCGAGGAATCCGCGATCAAGACCATAGGCCCCGATCGCGATGCCGGCCATGAAATACACGAAGTAATGAAGGATGCGGCTGGTCTGGAAGAAGAACGGACCGAACGCGCTCCAGTACATGGGATCGACGAGCAGCGACAGGGGCACGTATGCCAGCGCGCTCATCATCACCAACTGGGTGAAGAGGCGGAAGGGTCTGTTCTTAGCGGGCACCACGATCCTTGCTAACGCTTCTCCCAGCCCGGGCTTGAAGGCGTACAGCATCGCGACCACGGCATCAAACGCCAACAGCATCCATACAAACCACGCCGGGCCCGCCGGCCAAGTGCCCAGTGACTTCCACTGTTGCCAAAAGCCTGCGATACCGTGTCCGCCCGTCTGCAGATAAGTCGGATAGTAGGCCAAGGGCGCAACGATGGCAGCGGCCAGGATGAACGGTACGCCCAGGCGTAAGAGCCGGTCGCGGGTAAAGCTTGCGGCGCCCTTGCGCTGCAGACTAGTCCAGACGAACAGCCCGGAGACCAGGAACATCAGCGACATGAAGAACTGGTCGTTGAAGGCCACGAACAATCCCCAGCCGGCCCAGCGGTGCGAGTCAATCACCGGGAAGGCCTGCCACCAGCGGGGTTGAGGCAGAAGCGAAGCCGGCTCCCCGGGAGGAAGGAAGGGGCAATACGCCAGCACCGCGTGATGGGCTACCACCAGAAGCGTAACGAAGGCGCGGAGATAGCCGATGGCCAGGTTGTAGCCGCCCGCTGATGCAGGCAGAACCGTAGTCGATGGCGTCGTGAGACTCGCTGATGTCAATTCCGCAGAATTCATGATGGCTCTCCGTGCGCTCTAGAAGCACACCACGGCGCGCTCGCCGTTGCTGACGCGGCGAGCGATCACGCAGTACAAGTCCCATATTGTCTGGGCCACGACGATGACCCCGGTGATGAACAGGCCAATATGCAATCCGCGGTTAACGTTCCCCATTTGCGGCTGGATGTTGGCGTTGCTCGCCACCAGAACGTCGGCACTGTTGATCAGGAAGTAGAGCACCAGCAGGTTAAGCCCGCGGAACAGCAGCCGAAACCAAGCCCGTCCCCTTTCCCATCCCGGCCGCACGATAGCAACAGCGTGGCGAACCAGGTCAGTGACAATCAGCACGACAAACACCGGATAGAGGGTCTGCCATACCGGGCCGAAGTGCACCGCCGCAACCCCGGGGCCGAAGATAAGGAAATTGTGCTTGAGGCCAACCAGCCACCACACGCCAAACATTGCGCCGAACACCAGGCCGGCGATCGACTCCACCATCGAGTGCTTGGGCTCTTTCTTGGTGAGCTTGGGAAGCGTGCGCGGGTCCCACTTGGCGAAGAAATTAAGTTTCACCTGGACAATGTCGAGGATGACGAAAACCAGCGTCACCCAGGCGAAGACGGACAGAGCGACAAACGGATACTGCACGAGGATGCCGAGGGCTTTGCCCAAGCCTTGTCCCGTGGCGGCGACCGCGACCGCCGCGATGGACATGCCCAACAGCGTGACAATTAACACCAGGCGCAGCACGATCCAGTAGATAGCGAAGATCGAAGGATCGATGAGATAGCGCTGTTTACGGTAGCGGCTAGCCAGCATCATGGGATGGCCAAGCTGCTTGAGCAACCCAACCTGTTCGTCTTCCTTGAGTGGACGACCCAGGGCGGCTTCTTTCTCTTCGACCTGCGAGAGGATCTCATCTGACAACTCGCGGATGACGTCGTCCTGCTCCTTTTTCGGCAGCATCGACTTCACGGATTGGAGATAACGGTCAATCAGTTCCATGGCATCATTCCTGTTTCGAGGCTTCGTTCCCGGAAGCCGTCGTCGATTCGAGTTCGGCGCCGCTGTTTGATTGCTGGAGGATGGCGCGGAGCGAGGCTGATAAGTTCTCCCAATCCAGCATCAGCTCCGCCAGCACTACCTCGCCTTGCGGCGACAGCCGGTAAAACCGCTTGTTGCGCTTGTCTTGCTCACGCCACTCGCTGGCCAGGAGCCCTTGCGTCTCCAGCCGCCGAAGCAACGGGTATAAAGTGCCTTCATCCATAGCTATCCCGTGTTGTTCCAGCGACTTACGAAGGGTGTATCCATACTGCTCCTGACGCAACTCTGCCAGCACCGCTACGATCAGAGAGCCGCGACGAAGCTCCGAGCGAAGGTTCTCGAGGACTTCGGATCTCGTATTGTCTACCGTGCGTAGCATAGTAGCTGACACATAGTGTGTATCACACAGTATAGATTGTCAAGTGAAAAGTCGACAAAAATCCGAGAAGTGAGGGAGGCCCAGAATTGCCCCCTGGGACGCCTAAAGACGACGGCATTATAACGTTTGTTATAACGACAGTTTCGGCCGGATTCGGGTAGGGACATGATTCGGGGACCTTAGATACGGTCCGCCCCGTTCGGTGGCTCTAGTTCTCCTCTAGTTTTCGTCCTTGAGCGGACCTTCCTTGGCTTCGCGGTAGGCGCGGCCCGCCCCTGGGCTGACGAAATATTGATCGAAATTGCTACCGCGGGTGTGGTCGTTCCCCGCCATCTGGCTGCGGAACTTAGCCATATTCACCGACTTTACGAACTGTTCCTGAGTCATGCCTTGCTTAACGGCGGCGTGTGCTTGCTGGGAAAGCGCTTCCAGCGCCTGGGTCACCAGCAGCATGTGCCGTTTGTCGCGCTCCACGGGGCCGTGCCCGGGAACGATGGCAGTGGCATCGATGGCGGCGAGGACTTTCATGGTAACAATCCATTCATCGATGAATGACCCAATCGCAAACGGAGTCGGCCCGACCAGCAAGTCGCCCGTGACAAGGACCCTGGCATCGGGCACGTAGATCACCGCATCGCCTCCGGTGTTGCCGCGGCCAAGGAAGCTGATCTCAACCTTGCGGCCACCCAAGTCAATGATCATTTTTCGTTCGAAGCTCACTGTGGGAGGCGCCTTCGGCGTCTGCTTCAGCTCGGCATTCATGAACCTGGCTTCGGTCAGGATCTGCGTGTAGTAGGCACGCTCGCCCTCGCTCAGCGGTTTTCCGCCCTCGCCGTTTCCCGTGGCGAGCGCCTGTTCCAGCTTCGGCATGTATTTGCTCATCTCGGTCAAATCGTCGTAGAGCGAGTCGGTACGCGTAAGTTCGAACTGCGTACCCGGCGTGCTGACGATTGCAACGTCGGGCCACTGATCGCGATACAAACTGTTGCCGCTGACATGATCGGGATGCCAATGGGTGTTCACCAGGAAACGCACGGGCTTATCGGTAAGCCGCCCGATGTCAGCGATCATTCGCTTGGTCAGGCTGGGGACGTGTCCGGAATCGACAACCAGAGCGCTGTCAGCACCGACGATGAGAACGGAGTTGCCGCTGACGAATGCAGTGGACGCCTCGGGCGCGATGAAGGCGTAAATGCCTTCGGCGAGCTTCACCGTGTCGTAGCTGGTGAGTACGGGAGGAAGCTGATTCTGCCCAGTCACCTGAACGCAAACATAGAGCACAAGAATGAGGGCCATGACCCACGCGCTGCGAGTAAATGCTGGCACGAAACTCTCCGGCAGAAGAATCGACGCAATGAGAACAATCCATGTTACGAGGACATAGACGAGCGAGTTCAGCCCCGGAATGAAAACTCACGAATTCGTGTTGAGCAAGTCCCGATGTGGGAATCCTCGACGCAAGCCATAAGGTGGCCCAATGGCCACGCAAGTTTCGAAGGATGAGCAATTACCGGCTAAGCCGCCTGCGGTAATTGCTTGCCTTGCCGAAGCTTCTGACCTATAGTATGCGCCAATCCTAAAGGTGCATATCTCTTGCTAAAGCCAGGACAAGCTAGTTCTGACGATTGTTCACCGAGACTGTCGGCTAGTTCTTAGTCTCTGTGGGCATCTAGTCGTTCATTGACTCTAAAAGATGGCTGCCGCTAGCACAATTTCGAGTTTGGCGATCATAGTTAGACTCGCAGCCTATTTGTGCTTCATAGCTGTCGTCGCGCTTGTACTTCGGATACTACTCCGCTTCAAGGAAATCTTGGCCAAGAGTGCCGAGCGAGCTCGCGCTACGGAAATCAGCAGCATCCGTTACCCAAGGGCACGCACCTCGTCGATGCGAGCTGCAAAGAAAGGCCAAGGATCCGTCGCGTCCTCTCAAGGCATATTCCAGGAAGCCGCGGCAGAGTGGATTGAAAGCCGTGCCGCCGATGTGGTGTACCTGTTCTGCTATTTGGCGCTTGGCATTTTCTTTCTTGGCTTGGCACAGGCGTTCCCGGGTGACGCATCATCGGTAAAAGTAACTTGCGGCTCTTGCGGAGGGACTACACCGTTTGTCGTCCCTACACCTTCTGCGCCCCTGACAGACCTTGCCTGGCCGTCGGTTTTGCTTGTGGCTGTGCTCGCCGTCTGTGCCTTCGTTGGCGGAGTTGTGCTCCTTGCGTCTGGAAGAAAGGCAGCAGGGGCAGCGTCGTTGGCAATTGGAACCTTGGCCGCTGGAGGTTTCGCGATTGTCAAAGAGATGAAGTTTGAAAACTTCATAGGCAAGGTAGAAGTTCCGATTATCGAAGAGCGCCTGAAGGAAGCATCTCCCAGGTATCTCGGTACCATTGAGTGCTTTGCCACGGGCAGCCCCTTCATTCCAGACAATCCGAAAGCTGAAGGGCAGTCCACCACTGAAGAACATTGCGTTCGCGATGCCAATGCCATCTCTTACGTGGACAGCGGAAATCGACATTGGAGCAATCCTCAAGGGTTAATCACCGGAATCTGCGGCAATGAGAACGGTAATAGCCTGATCCTCGTCGTTGGAGCGACTGACCGAGTACCACTGCGCAGAGGACTGTTGAAACAATACGATGCGAATGTTGGCCTCGCCCAGGGTCGAGCTGTGCAGGTGGCGGAACGGTTACAGAAATGTCTGAACGGACAAAATCGAGTGCTTGCACTAGTGTCCGGTCCCGTTCATACCCAAGAAGGTTCCGGCGCAGTTGCCGGTTCGGAGGATCGCAAGGTCGATCTTTGGGCAATTGGCAGTCGAGGAAAAGCTGAAGTAGGGGATCAAGGTCATGGTTGGCGATCATGGGGTCCAAAACTGTGGCTGTGTCTGTGGTTGGCGAGTCTGATATTGGCAGTGGCGGGTTTGGCCAAGTTCAGTGAAGCATCAACCAAAAAGCCAGAGTAGATCGATGGATAAGTATCGAATGGCATGAAGCTTCTCATACCATGTTTCGCTGCTGGTGACAGCGCGCCAGTCTTCCAATTACATTCGAAGCATGCCCAAACCAATTCCTCTCGGTACCCGCGGCGAAGCAGAAACCACGGTTCAATTCAAGAACACGCTCACAGCGTGGAAGGAACACCTGCCTCCGGTTTATTCCACGCCCAACATGATCGGCATGATGGAGGCCGCGGGCTACAACGCGCTGGAACCCTTTCTGGACGGTGACGAGGTGAGCGTGGGCACGGCCATCAACATCGTGCATCGCGCGCCCGCGGTTGAGGGGCAGAAGATCACCACCGAAGCGGTGCTGGAGTCGTTCGACGGGCGCTTCTACACCTTCAAGGTGAGCGCGAGCAATGGAGTCGAGGTCATCGGGTACGGCACCATCGCACGCGCCATCGTAAGCAAGGCGAAGTTCGAAGAGAAACAAAGGCAAAGGCAACAGAAGCAGCCGCGGATTTTCACGGATTCCACGGACAAGACTTGGGCATGAAAAGAAGCAACTACGGAAAACGCGGATCGGATTGGTACGAATCGCAAGTCCATGGGTGTGCGGTTTGGCATCAATTCATGTCAGGAAGGGTGGCCGAGATCATTCGGCTAATTCTTAGAGGAGAGACAGTCATATGCCGCGAATGGACTACAAACGCATTGGACAGGATGTGTTCAAAGCTATGGGAGAGTTGCAGGCGCACGTGGACACCAGCGGGCTGGATCAGGGGCTGGTGAACCTGATCTACCTGCGGGTTTCGGAGATCAACGGCTGCGCGTATTGCATCGACATGCATAGCAAAGATCTGCGTGCGCTCGGTGAATCGGAACTTCGGCTGGACCTGATCAATGTCTGGCGAGAAGTTGCTTCACTCTATAGCGAGCAGGAACAGGCGGCGTTGGCGTGGGCGGAGACGGTTACAAACGTCAGCGAAACCCATGTGCCGGACGAGGACTTCGAACTGGCGCGCAAACATTTCAGCGAAGAGGAACTGGCAAAACTGACGCTGGCGATTGTGGTGATCAACGGCTGGAACCGTTTGGCGATCTCGGCTCGCATGGAACCGGGACGGTACAAGTCGAATCTGAAGCCGGCGAAGCAGACGACGACGGCCTGAACCCGGAGCGTGGATTGCGCTACCGGGGCGAAAGTCAAAAGCAAGAGAAGCAGCCGCGTGGATTTGCACGAATCTTCACGGAAAACGCTTAACCATTGGGGCGACGGGCGTACGTGGATCCAATGTCGCGCTCTCCGACAGGCGACTCCAGACCCGCATAGGTGACAGTGGTAGAGTGCAGTGTCGCGAGGCGCATCGATGAACAAGCTCAGGATCCAATTCCCGCTTCCAACAGTTCTGATGGGGCTGATTCTGGCCGCAACGATAGGTTGGACTCAAACGGTCCCACAAGCCGCAAGCAAAGTAGCGCCGCAGGAAGGTGACTACGTCCTTAGTGATTTTCATTTCAAGTCCGGCGAAACCCTGCCTGACTTGCGGCTGCATTACATGACTCTGGGCAAACCCGCGCATGACGCGAAGGGACAGGTCACCAACGCTGTGTTGATCCTGCACGGCACCGGAGGATCGGGACGACAATTTCTGGCTCCACAATTTGCTGACGTGCTGTACGGGCGAGGCCAACTGCTCGATTCGAACCGCTACTTCATTATTCTTCCCGACAACATAGGGCACGGGAAATCGAGCAAGCCGAGCGACGGGATGCGGGCGCACTTTCCGCAATATGACTATGACGATATGGTGCTTGCGCAATACGATTTGCTGACCAAGGGGCTTGGCGTCAATCACCTGCGCTTGATTCTGGGTACGTCGATGGGCTGCATGCATTCGTGGATTTGGGGCGAGACCTATCCTGACTTCATGGATGCGCTCATGCCACTGGCTTGCTTGCCGGTGCAAATCGCTGGGCGCAACCGCATTTGGCGGAAGATGGTGATCGACGGCATACGGCAGGACCCGGAGTGGAAGGACGGTGACTACGCTACGGAACCGCGCGCGGGGCTGGAAATCGGCGCGGATTTCCTGATCATCGCCGGGAGCGCGCCACTTCTGATGCAGAAGAACCTTCCAACGCGCCAAGCGGCTGACCAATATCTTGCCGACTCGATGAAGCGGATCACCGCCAACCTTGACGCCAATGACTTGCTGTTCGCTGTGAGTGCGTCGCGCGATTACGATCCGTCGGCCAAGCTGGGAGCTATACGCGTGCCGGTGATGTTCGTTAATTCGGCCGACGACTTCATTAATCCTCCGGAGCTGGGCATCGCGCAACGCGAGATCAAAAAGGTCAAGAAGGGCCGGTTTGTCCTTATTCCGGCCGCGGAGGAAACTCACGGGCACGGCACGCACACCTGGGCGGCGGTGTGGCAACAGTATTTGCAACAGCTATTGGAAGAATCGAAGTAGGCCTGGGTTCGTTTTAACTGCCCCGCCCTGCCTACTGGAGAGCGGACACGGCGGGGCTTTCAGCCAACCCAGCTTCAGGCTGTCCGCAATACTGACCGTGGAACCGACGAATAGGAAGATTCCTTCCAGCTTCGGGCCTGCGCGATGCTGATGATGTGAAAGATCAGCAGCAGCGGAACGGCGAAGGTAGGAATCATGCTGAGCGGCAGCACAGCCAGTGCCGCATTTCCCGGTCCATGAGAAAGCAGGAACGGAGCGAGCCCTCCCAGGGACACGGCAACAAGGAGATCCAGAATTCCGAGCGACTGCCAAACCAGGAACCGAGTGGGATGGCTAGCGCCAATCAGCCGAAACGCCACAAACGGAGCGGTGGCTCCGATAGCCATGTCACCCAAGCCCGCAGGCAAGGCAAACAGTCCCGGCAGAATCCCGTAGGCATACAAAACCAGGAACGTGAAACCGCCGAGCCTCCATGCGTGCACCATGGTTAGTAACTGCGGATCGAGCCCCAGCACAAAGCGGCGAAAGGCCGGCGATCTGGTCATCCATGCGGCGAAAACAGCAATCGGCACGAAGACGGCCAGCAGGATAGGCAAAGGCGGTCGTCCCGCGGCGGTTACATAGAGATGCAGGCTCGAAGCCGTGAACGAGAATGCGAACCACACGGCGATCAGGCCCAGCGTCAACTTTTTGTATTGAGAGTCGGTCATGACAAATCTCCTTGTGATGTGGCGAGGGCGGCAACCTCGCCGGTCAGCGTGAACAAGTCGCGCCAGGGCCTTTGACCAAGTGCCTGGGCGAGGCTGGATTGAACCTTTTCCCATGCGGGCGTCGCGCGGACAAGTTGGGCGCTCCCGGCCTTCGTCAGTCGCAGCCAACGTTCGCGACGATCGTTGCCGGGCCGTTCTGCTATCCACCCGTTCCGACGCATGATTTGCAGGTTCCGGGTAAGCGTGGTGCTATCGGTCGCGAGCAGTTCGCCGAGTGCACCTTGGGTTATTTCGCCGGTTAGCTGCAGTGCCTGCAAAATCGTGAACTGTGTGGCCCGCAAGCCGAGAGGCCGAAGCGCCTCCTCGTAGAGATGGGTCACCGCGCGCGTGGCGCGGCGCAGATTGGCGCAGAGGCAAGGAAGAGTTCGGAGAGGACGGGTTACGGCGGTCATAGCGCAGTAGATGCATATACATATATTTGGTTGCAAAAAATGTGATGTAACGTCCCCCTCACACAGCTAAAAATTTGATCCCAGACGAAACAGCCGGCTCAGAAATAGTGGGTTTTGCCCGGGGCCGGTAAAGGCAGCAGCAACCGCGGATTACGCGGAGGAACGCGGCACGTTTGCGACCCGCGACCGCGTTCCGAAGGGCTTTCCAAATTATCGAAAGCCGCAATATGCGTGGCCGCATTCCTGCCATGAACGCGGAGGTTGATCGACAGTAGAATGCGTCCGGTGGACTCATTGACTCGCAAGGCATTCGCTCATACCATCACCATGCCACTTTGATCGTCCGGGCAAGATGATCGACGCTACCATCTCGCACTACCGCATCGTCGAAAAACTGGGCGGCGGCGGAATGGGCGTCGTTTACAAGGCCGAAGACACCCGCCTGCACCGCTTTGTCGCGCTCAAGTTTCTTCCCGACGACGTAGCCCACGATCCGCAGGCCCTCGCCCGTTTCCGGCGCGAAGCCCAGGCTGCCTCGGCGTTGAATCATCCCAACATCTGCACGATTTACGACATTGGCGAAGAGGATGGGCGCGCCTTCATCGCCATGGAGTACCTGGACGGGCTGACCTTAAAGCACCGCATCACCCGGCGGACGCTGGACTCGGAACAACTGCATTCCATTGCCATCGACATCGCCGACGCGCTGGATGCGGCGCACGCTAAAGGCATCGTCCACCGCGATATCAAGCCAGCCAACATATTTGTGACGGAACGCGGCCACGGCAAGATTCTCGACTTCGGACTGGCCAAGGTGACGTTCAAGGACGCCCCCGGCAGTGCCGATTCCGAAACCTTGATGTCTGATCCGGATGCGGAACACTTGACCAGTCCGGGAGCGATGCTGGGCACGGTGGCCTACATGTCGCCGGAGCAGGTTCGCGCGAAGGAGCTGGATGCGCGTACCGACCTGTTCTCGTTTGGCGCGGTACTGTACGAGATGGCGACGGGCAAGCTGCCGTTCGAGGGCTCGAGTTCGGGTGAGATCTGCGGCGCCATTCTGCACCAGGAACCGCCACCACCGTCACAGATCAACCCGCAGGTTTCCGCGGGACTGGAAGCGGTGATCGGCAAGGCGCTGGAGAAGGACCGCAATCTGCGTTACCAGCACGCCTCCGATCTGCGCGCCGACTTGCAGCGGCTGAAGCGCGACAGTGACTCTTCGCATCGCTGGTCTGCGATTACCCCGGATGGTGGAGCAGAAGCGGCGCAGGCCGGGGCGGGGAGCGGAGTTTCCATCTCGAAGCAGGGGGTCGCGCCGTCGAGCGTGCTTGCGGCCGATTCCTCGCTGGCTGGGCCGCAACCGCGCGGCACACGGTGGAAAATCGTCGCTCCGGTGATTGTGTTGCTCGTGGCAATCATCGCGGGGGGAGTGTACTGGCGCTCGCACCGTGCTCCCATCCTGACCGAGCAGGATACGGTGGTGCTGGCAGACTTTAACAACACTACCGGTGACGCGGTGTTCGATGACACCTTGAAGCAGGCGATCTCGGCGCAACTGGGACAGTCGCCATTCCTGAACATCCTTTCGGACGCAAGAATTCGCGCCACCTTGCGGCTGATGGCCAAGCCGGCGAATACCAAACTGACGCCCGAGGTGGCGCGCGATCTCTGCCAACGTGCCGACGCCAAGGCGTACATTGATGGTTCGATTGCAAGCCTCGGAAGCCAGTACGTGATTGGCCTGGATGCCATCAATTGCAAGACTGGCGACTTCCTGGTGCAGGAACAGGTGACCGCGGAAAACAAAGAGCAAGTCCTGCGGGCGCTCGACCAAGCCGCAACGACGATACGAAAGAAACTCGGCGAATCGCTCAGCAGCGTGGATAAGTTCGACGCGCCTCTCGACCAGGCCACCACCCCCTCTCTCGAAGCCCTGAAAGCGTTGTCGGTAGGAAGAAAGGTGCTGCAGGAGAAGGGTCCGGAAGCGGCCATTCCTTTTTTCAACCGGGCGGTGGAACTTGACCCGAATTTTGCCGCCGCGTACTCGGCGTTGGGAATCTCCTACACCAACCTGCGGGAGCCGGGACTGGCCAGTCAAAATCTGCAGAAGGCTTACGATTTGCGCGACAAGGTAAGCGAGCGGGAGAAGTTCCGCATCTCTGCGAACTATTATCTGCTGGTCACCGGTGAGCTGGAGAAAGCTATCCAAGTTTATGAAACCTGGGCGCAGACCTATCCGCGAAACAACGAACCTTGGGGCAACCTGGGAGTCGATTACACCTACCTCGGCGAATATGAGGCGGCGGTTAAAGCCAGTCTGGAAGACCTGCGGCTCTTCCCGGGAAGCGCCGCTGCCTATACGAATCTGGTGGGTCTCTACAATGCGCTGAACCGTCCGGCGGACGCGAAGGCCAAGTATGAGGAGGCGATCGCGCACAAGGTCAACAACCCCTTCTTGCATGGCAATCGCTACGGGGTTGCGTTTTACGAAGGCGACGCGGCGGAGATGGAGCGACAAGTTGAAGGGGCAAAGAACAAGCCGGGAGAGGACGTGCTTCTCTCCTTCGCCTCTGATACAGATGCCTATTACGGGCGCCTGGCCAGTGCACGCGAAAGATCGCAGCGCGCCATGGAAGCAGCCCTCCACAGCGACGCGAAAGAGACCGCTGCCGAGTGGGAGATGAACTCGGCCCTGCGCGAAGCCGAGTTTGGGAATGGGTCGCGCGCGCGTCAAGCGACGGCGTCGGCGCTGAATACGGCTGCAACCCAGGATGTGCAGACGCTGGCGGCGCTGGCGTTGGCGCGAACCGGCGATGCCGTGCAGGCGCGGAAAATCGCGGATGATTTGGCGCGTCGCTTTCCGCTCAACACCATGATCAATCGCTACTGGCTGCCGGTGATCGACGCCTCGATCGAACTTGGCCACAACAATCCGGCGAAGGCCCTGGAAAGATTGCGAACGGCGGCGCAGTACGAGTTAGGAACACCCACTCCCCAGTTCGAGGTGGGCGGCTCGCTGTATCCGGTGTATGTGCGCGCGCAGGCGTACCTGGCGCTGCATCAGGGCGCGGAGGCGGCAGCGGAGTTTCAGAAATTCCTCGATCACCGTGGCATCGCGCTCAATAGTCCATTGGCGGCTTTGGCGCGGCTGCAACTGGGTCGTGCCTACTCGCTGGCCGGAGACAAGGTCAAGGCCCGCCAAGCCTACCTGGAGTTTCTTGAGTTGTGGAAAGACGCCGACCCCGATATTCCCATCCTGAAGCAAGCCAAAGAGGAGTACGCGAAGCTGCCGTAGGCCACAACGGCGGCCACCGGATTGGTTGATGAGCCCGCCGGCGCAACTGCACCCTAAACAGTCCAATATTTTGAGAAAAGTTCGATGTTGCCACCTTAAACGGCCCGTTTCGCCAGAGCCGGAAAGGGCGAAGCATCTCGCCCCTGTCCTTACTCTCATTGTCGTCCACTCTCACCAATTTTCCTGCCACTTGTTAGAAGCGACTCGCGACGCTTGTGCCGCAGCCCGTCCCAATCAAGTTCCTGCTGGTGTCGAATATTTCCAGCTCGATGGTATCGGTGAACTTGTCCCCGTCTACCTCAATGGCTCGCGTGAATCTGTTGGTCTGTATCCAGCCTAGCGGTGTTAAAACAAAGGCGTCTAACACTGCGCGGTACGAGTGACCCCTCGTGTGCTGCCACGCGCCGAAGCCGGAAGTGAACAGCGCGGGGAACTGCCCTGCGGTCGTGTTTGTGACCGTACCCCCTTTAGCGAAAGCAAACAGCGCCGGGAAGGTCCTCAGCACCGCGCCCGTCTGACAGTCGGTGACCGTCACCTGCATGCGCCACGTCCCTTCGAGGCCATTGCTAGACTCAGCATTCGCTGACTGAGCTCTGGCCGTTAATCCTGAACCCAGAACCAGCATGCCGGCTAGAACCAGCGATAGTGCGCGGCCGGAGGCTTCAAATCGTTTCGAGTTTCTTGATGTCATTTAGGTTTCTCCTTTTGACTTGACGTCGTGGATGGTTGTTATCGGGGACTTCATTTCCTGGAGTAGCGAAAGGAAGCGAATAAGTAGTCCGAACCGCAATAGGTCAGCGCCCGCATGTAGCCGGATCGGCATTGAGTTGCTTTAGCAACTTCTTGCCGGGACCCAAATCAGGGTTGAACTGGAGCACACGCAAGGAGTAACTGCGGGCGAAGTAGAACTGTCCCGCGGCACAGAAGGCGCGCGCCAAATTCATTCCAATACTGCTGCGTCCAGGCGCTCGCTGGAAGGCTCCCTGCCAAAGACGGACCGCATCAGTCAGATGTCCGGATTGAGCGTCCAGCACGCCAAGATTGGTGGTCGCGTCGATCCGGTTCGGGTCGAGCGCCAGTGCATTGCGATATAACTCGCGGGCCCTTTCATCGGCTCCGTTGGTCTGCTCCACGTAGCCCAAAGACGATAAAACGGCAGGGTCGTCGGGATACTGTGCGGCAGCCTCCCGAAGCAGCCACTCGGCCCGGGGCTGCGCCATCGTCATGCCGCTGTCCACGATTGATTGCCACGCTAAAGCCAGGTCGCGCACGTTGGGATCGACTGCTTTGGATCGAGGGAACGTTACTAAGAGTGGGAGCGACGATTGCCCGGGATTCTTGAGTCTCGGCCCAAGGGACGGCCTGCGCGGAATTCTATGGTCCGTCACCTCAGTGTGGGCAACGTCGCCGCTCAAAGCCGCCGGCATGTGACACTGTGTGCAGTCCGGCTGATCCTTGTGATGCTTTTCTCCAAATGTGGCGCCATGACATGCCAGGCACTTGACATGATAGAAAGTTGGCCGCTCTTCGGGGGCGATGCGGCGGTGTGGGTCGTGGCAACTAGTACACGACATGGCATCGCCCGATCTTTTCTTGCAAGTGCTCTGCGCCAGGGCTTCAAACTGGCCGGTAGCTCGAAGCTCCCGCTGGTCGCTGTCGGTCAGGACATAATAGTGGACGTACTCGAATAGATCGTCGCCCGGGCGGTACTGGTACAAATGCTTGCCTGGCCTCTCGATTGCGGCATTTCCTTCGAGATGACATTGCATGCAGACCTGGTCGCGCCGCTCAGCCGAGAGTTTGGCGGGATTGGCGATGGCCCCGGACTTGACGTGACTTGCTCCCGGACCGTGACAACGCTCGCAAGTCACACCCGAGTTCAGGAACAGCGGCATCGCGTACCGGTTGTCCGTGCCGTCGACAGGAGGGCGCATGCCGCTTACATGGCATCCTAGGCAGCTGGTCAAAGCGGGCAGGTTCATGGGAATTTCTCTCGCGTTGCCGTAAGCAGGCGCCATGTCCCACACATGACGGCTCGTGTAGAGATTGATCGGCGTCTCGAAGAAGAATCCATCCACCGAGAAAAGATACGTGGTGCCGCGGCGTCCCTCCCCGATGAAGTACAGAAGCTCGCGCTTGCCGCTGACCGATGGGTCGCCGGGTCGTTCGAAGGCCATCCATGCCTTTCCGGAATCGGAGTAGACGCGGTAGGTCACACCAGATTGCTGATGGTTGAACTCCCCGGTCACGAGATTTTCTGCGGCGGGACCGCTCGCGTGGGCATGAGCGGTGCGCGTGAACGACTGGTAGATCGAAGCGTGGCATTGCGCACACGATTCATTTCCTACATATCCGTTGACATCAGACTCGACAGCGACTTCTTTGCTGCGGTGTTGCATCAGGTGCAGCTGATGGCGGCGAAGAGCACCATAGCGACGGTGCCCAATCCCCGATATCTACAGCCCATTCTGCCACCCTCTTTTCTTCTTTACTGTGTGGTTGGCTTTCGAAGGGTTTCCAGGTTTGCGGTGGATTCCCTGTGCGGGTGGCTGAAGATAGGGCGCAACGACAAGTCGAAGCAATAGAATGCCGCTAACCTGTCGAGCACGCGTGGGTCACGCGGCAAGTCATTGCAACTGTGGTGGTTCCCGGTGGAATTGGCGGACCGCCGGCTCGATACACCTTGACGACACACCGTCGGCTTGAAGGGAAAGAGGGCTTGGAGCATACTGCACCTACACACTCCAAGTGGGTAACGTGGAATTAATCGCCAATCGCGGGCCGCAGGTTTTTCGTTTCAGCGTTTTCGAAGCCGATCTTCGCTCAGGAGAACTTCGCCGGAATGGGTCAAAGATAAAGCTCCAAAACCAGCCTTTTCAGATTCTGGCTATGTTGTTGGAGCGCCCCGGAGAGGTGGTCACGAGAGAAGAGTTGCACGCCAGGCTCTGGTCCGCCGACACTTTTGTGGACTTCGACAATGGCCTGAACTCTGCGATCCGCAGGCTACGTGATGCCTTAGGCGATTCTGCTGAGAACTCCCGCTTTGTGGAGACTGTGGAGCGTCGTGGATACCGGTTTATTGTCCAGGTGGATGGTGGCTCCGCAGCCGCGAGCAGAATCGGGATTGCAACCGTCCCGGAGAGTGCCAAGCCACCTGTTGTGTGGCCCCGGATTGCCATTGCCTGCGTGTCTGTAGCCTTACTTGCCGTTTTGGTGTGGGCACCCTGGCGTGATAAGGCGCAGCGCGCGGAGGTAAGTGAACTTCAGCTGACCGCCAATTCCGCGGAAAACAGTGTGCGCAGCATGGCTATCTCTCCCGACGGCAAGCAGCTTGCCTATGCGGACAGCACTGGTCTCTTCTTGAAGGTGATTCGCAGCGGTGAGGTCAACCGCGTGCTGTTGCCGCCGGACTTCGCCGCGAGTGTTGATGACTGGTTCCCAGACGGGGCTGTTTTGTGGTCGCTCGCCAGGAAGGACCGGGAAAGGCGAGCTTGTGGAGTATCTCGCTGTTCGGAGGCGCGCCGCGCAAGTTGCTGGACGACGCGTCTGGCGGATCGTTGTCCCCCGATGGATCGCACATTTCGTTTTACCGCGGTGATGTCCCCTATTTCGGTTTGTGGGGTCGCGAAGTATGGGTCATGCGCGCCGACGGGTCAGAGCTGACCAAGGTGGCAGCCGCAACGCCGGATGGCTCTCAGGTAGGAGCGCCAACTTGGTCCCCTGACGGCAAACGTATCGCCTATGTCAGAACAACTTGGGCATATAACGCTCGAACGAGCGCAGTCGAATGAACATTGGCAGTACGCGAGCGCCGAGACGCTCTTTTCAGACAGTCGCTTAAGTCCTGCGTTGCATTGGCTGCCGGATGGGCGGCTTATTTACGCCTTTGGATCCACGCAGCACCAGCAAGATTCAAGCCTGTGGGTCGTGGCGCTGAAACAATCCACGAAGATATCTCCTTCCCCAAAGCGTATCGCTGCAGGACACGGTTGGATTTCGCAAATAGCCGGTAGCGCTGACGGGAAAGAGGTGGTCTTCCTGCGAGGTAATTGGCTGCCGAGTGTTTATCTCGGCACGCTGGATACGGACGGCACGCAGTTGCGCACGACTCGACGACTAACGCTCGATGAGAATGAAAATATTCCGTCCTCTTGGACTCCGGATAGCAAAGCAGTCCTTTTCAGTTCGGACCGCAATGGCACACGGGAGATATTTAGACAGGCCATCGATGAGGCGACGGCGGAAAGCCTAGCGACTGGCGCAGGCCACCTATCACAACCCAGAGTCACGCCTGATGGGTCAGAGATCCTATATATTTCCACCCCGAAGTCCGCCAGTGCCGAAACTTCCTCCGCCATTTATGCGATTCCAATCGGCGGCGGGACTCCCCGCCTCGTGCTCAAAGATGGCGGTATCGCGATCCTGGAATGTGCGCGCCTGCCATCCACGATCTGCATGTATACGACTGTGAAGGGAAAAACTTGGGAAACGTACCATTTCGACGCGAAGAGTGGAAAGAGCCCATCAGTTCCGCAGACGGATCCGAGCGGCAATTGGAGTTTGTCCCCGGATGGTTCGGAAAGAGCAATCGTCGAGTATCGTCCCAATCAAGGAACGATCCAGTTGCGCTCCACATCCACCGGCGCGACGCGTAATCTGGTAGTAAAGGGATGGAACGGGCTGATGGCTGCCGGCTGGTCTGCGGATGGAAGAAGCGTCCTGGTTTCCTGGCATAATTTCGAGCGGGATAGTGCATTGCTCAATGTCACACTGGATGGCAAAGTCTCGGTTCTGATGCGTTCTACTAATCCTGAGATATGGGCGGCGGTTTCGTCTCCGAATGGGCGATTGCTGGCCATTGCAGCGGCCGGTGGAGCCAAGAACGTGTGGCAAGTGGGAAATTTCTGACGATCCCGTCCCCCGAGAACGCCGGGCAGAAAAGACGCTGGGTCGCTCCAGAAGCTTTCCCGCCGTTGCCGTCTGAGTTGTGGGCTGCCTCTTTATCCAGATGCTGCTACGGTGCTCCTAGGAGGCCATTTCGCTGCAATGGAAAAAACCCGAACTCCTGGCTCAGGATATTCGCGACCACCTGCGTCCTTTCCGCCGACTCACTCAAGCGGCGCAAGCAAGACCTTGCAAACCCACGCTTGCTCGCTACTGAGCGCGGGCGACTGGCAACCGGCTCATGCTGCCCCGCCTCCTCAAACAAGCTGCCGCCGTAATTCTCGGGAGCCTGCTCTACTTCTTCGTCCTGGTGCCGCACTTGCCGCCGGCAGCCCGCCATCAACCCTTTCGCCTCGATTGGGGCCTGCTGGTGATCGCCTGGATCTGCCTTGTGATCTACGGTTTGATTGAGCTCGGATTTCGCCGGTGGCGCTCCTGATGGGCGTTTGTCGTGCACGGTAATTATGCCTGCGCGGCTGGTTACGATTGCAAGCCAGGCATCGCGCTTCTATAGTCAGCCCAACGAGGGTGGTGCACGACGGATGAGAACACGCGGCTTCTTCGCGTTCGTCCGCTAATCGCTGCCGGGTTCCGCGGCCTGTAGCTTCTGGGCAAAAGACTGGGGGAGCCCGCAGGCTCCCCTCGCTTCACTATCGGATTACGTGATTACAACTGTTGCTTCGAAGCGCTGCCCTTGAAAATCTCCTGCCACTCCTGCTTTTCCTGCTCCAGTTCCCTCTTGAGCTGCTGCATCTGTTGCTGGAGCTCCGGCTGCATGTCTTTCCACTGCTGTGCCATGTCCCGCGCCATGTCCGATAGTTCCTTCGCCGTCGGCTTCATGCTATCGGCCATTTCGCGCGCGCTTCGCGCCATCTCCGGAGTCATCTTCTCCAGGTCCTTGCGCATCTGCTCCGATTGCTGGTGAATGACCACCGCCTGCTTCCGCAACTCCTCGGCCTGTTTCTTCATCTCCGGCGTCATGGTCTTGGCCGCGATTTCAGCCTGCTTGTGCAACTCGGCTGACTGCTTGCGCAGATCTTCCATCTGCTTCTTCATTTCCGGCGTCACGCTCTTGGCGGCAGCTTCGGCTTGCCGGTGAATCTCATCCAACTGCTCCTGGTCCAACTCTGCCAGCGTGTCGAAGTCGAAGCCGTCTTCGTTCTTTAGCTCAGAAGAATTGGCCGGCAAGATTAATTCGACTGTCCGTACTTTTTTGTCGCGAAGGATCGAGATCGCTACTTTACCGGTGCGCGATTTCATCGCTCGCCGCCAGTCTGCCATGTCGTGCACGGTCTCGTTATTCACCCGCACAATAACGTCGGCCGCCTTGATTCCGGCCACCGCCGCCGGGCTGTTCTTATCCACCGACCGCACCAGGACTCCAGTGTTCTGCGGAACCCCGAAAAATTCGCCTAATTGCGGGCTCAACGGTTCCACTGCCAGCCCATGTCGCAAGTAGAGTTGTGTGAAGCTGGGTACCTCGACATCGGGATAAGGCCGGGGTGGTACCGGCGGCACGGGAGGAACGAATGCCATGCTGCCCCCGTGGGGTACCGGGGGCTTCGGCAACTTCGCCATCTGGTTCCAGTCACCCAGTGTCACCTTCATTACCTGGCTGCGCCCGTCGCGAAGGATGCTCAATGTGACCGTCGCGCCGGGTGCGCTGGCGTGAATGAGGTCTGCGAACTGCTCGCCGCCCTGCACTGGCTTGCCGTTGAATGCAACCACAACGTCGCCATTTTTCAGCCCGGCCTTGCAGGCTGGTCCGTCCTGGTCGATGCCCGAGATCGCCGCGCCGCTACCGTCAGCCAGGCGCAATGCGGCTGCTTTTTCCGGAGAAACGTTGTCCACCATGACGCCGAGATATGCGCTGGAATGCGGCTCTCCAACAAACGCCGGCGCGGGTGACCCGCCCACTGCGGGCACTGCGCACCATAAGCCTAGCGGCAGGACCAGTAACGCCAATAATCTCGAAACTTTATGAACAGCCATGCCTCAACCCCTTATTACTGCAACCGTCGTATATCGATCTGCCCGATCGTCGTCCGCACCCGCAACATCGGCCCCCCGCCGTTCAGTGCTCCCTCCGCGGACATCGACTTCGGCCCGTACTTTCCGCCTTCCTGGTTGATCGCCAGGCCGGGGAATTCCGACTGAATGCCGGCGCCGTTGAACATGTCGGTGGAGGCGTGCACATTCACTCCGAGGCTAGTCGGCAAAAACACCACCACATCGCCGGCTGCGGTGCGAAGCAGCGAGTCCCGAAACTGATGGCCAGAAGCGACAAATTGCACCGTGATGGCCCCCGCTCCCGTCTCCACTTGAGCACTCTGCCCCACTTTAAACAACTCAACCGTACCACCACCAGTGATGACCCGCACGGCCCCCTGTGCACTGGCCAGCCGCACACTTCCGCCACCCGTGTCTGCCGTCACCGAACCGCTTACGTCGCCCAGGCTCAGGTTCCCGCCACCCGAACTGGCGCGCAAATCTCCATTGCACTTCTGCACTTCGATATTCCCGGCCCCGGTTTCGATTGTCGTCCCGCCCGAGGTCCCAATGCGTACCCGGCCGCCTCCCGTTTTCACCACGAGTTGGCCGTTTACTCGTTCCACCGTCACATTGCCGCCGCCACTCTGCAGAAAAAGATCCGAGGCCACACTGCCGGCTTCCATGTTCCCGCCGCCACTGGTGATCTTTACTGGGCCGACGACGTTATCCAGCTTGACGTTGCCACCACCGGTGGTTCCCACGACGCTGCCCGTTATTGAAGCCAATGACAGTGAGCCCGCACGCGTCTCCACTTTCACGACTTGCGTGGCGCTTGGAATCTGCACCACGAAGTCCGCAGTGAAGCGATTTACGTTACCGCCGATTAACTGGCCCTGCAAGACCACCGTATCACCGGACTTGCTGGCCACCACCCGCAGCTGATCGAACTGCCGTCGCGCCGCATCCTCCGAACCGGCGTATGAACGCTTGCGCACTAGGTACGACGCCTGCGCTGCATTACCCTGCACTTGCACCGAACCGATGTCGGTGCTGGCGCGGAACTCGCGTCCCGCCGGCAGGGTCCCCGTGCTCTCTTCGACCCACGCATTGCCGTCGCGGAACACTCTTGCCGACTGTGCCCACAACGGAACGGCCACCATGATCGCCAACAGAATGGCCGCAGAACTCCACCCGCGGCTGCTCGCCGCTTCGAATTGAGGACCTGGTTTCATGGAGCTCGTTAGTACACCGTCGGCATCGAGGCCAGCACGTGCTTGGATTCGGCGCGAATATAGTCGCTCGGATCTTCCTTGGCGAGTTGTTGCAACGCCATGCGCACGCTGCTGTCGGCTTTCACGGGCTCCAGCGAGTGCAGTGCACCGCTCCGCACCCCCAGGTTGCTATCATTCAACAGGGCTTCCAGTACCGCGTTGCGCACCCGGATGTCCTCTTTCACATACGGGCCCAGCCCTTCCAGCGCGTGCAGCCGCACGCCCGGATTGCTATCG
Source organism: uncultured Acidobacteriaceae bacterium (assembly GCA_963834815.1). Classification (GTDB taxonomy): domain Bacteria; phylum Acidobacteriota; class Terriglobia; order Terriglobales; family Acidobacteriaceae; genus DASRAA01. Next base: position 262,282 of record CAWIDA010000006.1, read on the forward strand.
TAACGCAGCGCATAAGTCAGAGTCTCACGCACCCGCGGATCCTCGCTCTTCGCCGAGAGCGCATCCACCGAGTTCAGGCGCACTCCAGGATTCTCGTTGCTCTTCGCGGCGTACAGCAGCAGGTCCTGCAGCTTAGGATCGCTGACCGGCCCTGACACCGACTCCGGCAGCACGCGATCGTAGTGAACTTTGATGGTATTGCTGGCGGGATCTTTCTCGATGGATGTGATGCCGCTGATTGAAGCTTCCACCGGCGTATCCGCCGGAGCCGTTACCGTGGGGGCGCCCTTGGAAGCCTTGTACATCGTGCCCAGGCCTCCGCCAAAGCCGAGGATAAAGATGACCGTCGCCAGCGCCGGCGAGAAACGTACTTGCCTCAGCCAGGCCGAAGGATCGAAGGCGAACCGCTGGTACCAGGCGCGATGCGGCTGCACCTGCTCCAGTGCTTCCTGCAGACGCATGCGGGAGGCGGCCAGGAAACTTGCCGATGGCTCTTCCACCGGCAACGCACTCATCTGCGCCTGGAACTCCTGCTGCTCCGTAAGCTCCGCCGCGCAACCCGGGCAGCGGGTGGTGTGCTGCTCCAGCTCGTGCCGCGCATCGTCGGCCAGCTCGCCGTACAGATACAGCGTGATATTTTCTTGAACCCAATCACAATTCATAATTGCATCCTTCAAACTTCTTCGCGTCCGTGGCGCAAACTACAGCGTATCTTTCCCGCCGATCCAAACTAGTTACCAGTGACCAGTCACCACCGTGGGTGGCCCACATTCGCCTTCTGTTGGCTAATGTGGGAGCCCTTACCTTGCATCCTTCAAAGCCGCCCGCAACTTCTGCGTTCCGCGGAACAGCGTATTCTTTGCCGTCTCTTCCGTGGTATTCAAAATCTCTCCGATGGTGCGCAGCTTCAGGCCCTGATAGTGCTTCATCTCGAACACCATGCGCTCGCGCGGCGTCAATTTCTGCAGCGCGCGCGCGATCCGCCTGCCCAACTCGCGACGCATCAGGTCTTTTTCCGGACTCGCACCTGAGCGGATGTCCGCCACCTGCTCCAGCATGTCAAAGCTTTCGCCGTCGGAATCCGTCACCACCCCAGAATCTTCCTTGCGCACCTGCCGCTTACGCAGGTGGTCGAGACACAGGTTGGTCACGATGCGGTAAATCCAGGTGTAAAACGAGCACTCGAAGCGGAAACTGCCGATGTTGCGGTACGCCTTGAGAAACGCTTCCTGGTAAATGTCCTGGGCGTCCTGCTCGGAGCGCGTCATGTGATACGCCAGGCGCAAAACCGGTCCGTCGTATTGACGGACGAGTTGCTCGAAAGCGGCATGATCGCCGCCTTGCGCCGCCCGGATCAGCTCCGCGTCATTCATTCGGGTCTGGGCCTGCTCCGCTGTGCCTCGTCGTTCCGAGGGAGTGATGGACGGTGCCGCGCTCGCTCCCTGCGATGTTCCGACAAGGCCAAGACCCGGGCCCACCGTGAAAGTATTCGCTACCGCCTCGGCCGGCATACTGGTTCCCGCCCGTCTCCAAATTTCGGCCCAATCTTCGAGCCTGCAAGTAGATAGACGGCAGGGCCACCAAAGCGTAAGCGGCCATTATAGTGTTTGGGACGAGTGGCTTGGCGCTGGCTGGAGTACTCCCCACAGTTCCATGTACGTGATTGAAGGCGCGGATGTTCGGGGCGGTTTCTGGCGTATCAGTGGTCTTCCACCAGATTAGCGCTTTCCGATGAGGATCATCCGCGACGATGGTGGTTTCTATCTGCCCTGTTGTCATACAATTAGCCGCAACAATTGCGTTTTTGAGGAATTGACAGAAAGAAATTACCAGTGGCACGGACCCCGGGCCTCAATCTTTTATCGGAGCGAAGAAAAAGCATGATTACTCGAACTATTGGTAAGCGGATCTTGCTTGGAACCTTGATCATGGTCACCGGTTTGGTGGGCGGGCAAGCCTTTGCTGCGGACAGCATTCGAGGCCAGGTTCTGGGTGGAGGCGCGCCTATCGCGAAGTCAAGCGTTACTCTATGGGAAGCAAGTGCCGGCGCACCCAAGCAGCTTGGCCAGACCAAGACCGACGACGACGGCCGGTTTGAAATCAAGGCTACCGGAACGCCTGGCAAGTCGAGTCTCTACCTCACAGCCGGAGGCGGCATTCCTGCCGCTCGCAAGTCCGAAGGCAACAACCCGGCTATTGCGTTGTTGGCGGTAGTGGGGAGCAATCCCCCGGCCCGCATCGTCATCAACGAGTTGACCACCATCGCTTCGGTAGTGACGCACGCGCAATTTATCGATAACACCACCATCAAAGGCTCGCCCCTGCAACTGCGGATAGCCGCAAACAACGTGCCCAACTTCGTCGATCTCGAAACTGGCGGCTGGGGGACGACGATTCTGGACGCGCTCAACAGCGCACAGACGCCCACGATGGCCAACTTCGCCACGCTCGCCAACGTGATGGCCGGGTGCATCACGCGGGTGACATCAAACGCGTGCAGCAATCTTTTCGCGGCTACCACACCTCCCAGCGGAGGGTCTCCACCGGACACGTTGCTGGCAACCGAGGTAGTCGCGTTCTTCCCCTGGCACAATCCAGACAAAATTTTCGCGCTGCTCAATGAGTTTTATCCGCAGCCCAAGCCGGGAACTCCCGGCAAGCTCATGCGGGATGCGCCTTACCTGCCGTATCTGACGTTTGCTCCCAGCGCCTTCATTTTTCCGCTCAAGTTCACGGGCGGAGGCTACAGCGGTGGCGGCAAGCTGATGATCGACAGCGAAGGCAACGCCTGGGTCGCCGACAACTTTACGGTCGGCGCGCAGAATCAGGACGCTTCCTGGACCGGCGGTCTGAGCAAATTCGCCCCCAACGGTAAACCGCTTTCGCCCAGCCCTTTGGGTTTCCGGGGTGGAGGCATCGCAGGCCCCGGTTTCGGCTTAACTCTCGACGCGCAGGACAACGCGTGGGCCACCAGCTTCACCGGACAGAACATCACGAAATTCGACAGGAACGGCAAACCTTTGTCGCCGCCCGAGGGCTGGAACTTTAATCGCCAGATCGGCCAGATGCAGGGCATCATCGCCACACCGAGCGGAGACATCTGGACGCTCGACCTGATCAAGGGCCAGGTCGTGAAGCTTCCGCAAGGCGATCCGTCCAAGGTGCAGTTTTTCTGTCAGAACAAGACCGTCGATCCCCTGAAGAACCCCTGCAAGCTGATGGGGCCATTTGCTCTCGCCATCGATCAGCAGGACCGTATCTGGGTCACCAATGCCGTTGCCGACCACGTGGTCCGTTTCCCCGCTTCGGATCCCAGCAAGTTCGAAACGTTCAAGGTGGGATACTCTGCCAGCGGTCTCGCCATCGACAGCCTGGGGAACGTCTGGGTTACGAACAAACTGGGCAGCTCGCCAAAGGGAGCGCTGAAGTTTGCGGAAATGCTCGCCGCATTCAAGTTCAACTTCGACAACGACCCGGACGCCGGAGCAAGAGCTACCAAGGTGCTGGTTCCTGCGATGGCCGCGGAGCAGGCAGGCTACGAAGGCGGGAGCATTACGGTGTTGCGCCCCGACGGCAGCGAGGCGCCGTTCTCTCCGGTATACGGCAAAGGCATCGTCGGACCTTGGGCGGCTTCCGTGGATGGCAACGATAATGTCTGGATCTCCAACTTCAGCACTCCGTCGGCTGGAATCGTGGAGCTGTGCGGCTTCCGTACCGAGCATTGCCCGCCAGGGGTAAAGACGGGTCAGGCGATTTCGCCTCCGGGCGGCTATGTCGGCGGAGGCTTGCAGTTGATGGTGGACGTTGGCATCGGCCCTGCGGGAGATGTCTGGGTTACCAACAACTGGCAGAACTACCTGGATGCGATGGGCAAGGTTGATGAAGCAGTACAAACCCAGGGTGCTGGGCAGGGCGTAGTCATCTTTTACGGAATGGCGAAGCCGGTAAAGACTCCGCTGATCGGTCCGCCGCGGCCGTACTAGTTTCGCGACATACGGTGGACTTGCCGCAGTCTATGGCTAGACCGCGAGGCCGCCGCGTTACAAGATGCCTACGTGCTAACAAGACAAAGAGTCAAAGCAACGGGTGGCTATGAAAGTGAAACGGAATTTACCGATATCCCAGGCTCAAGCTTCGCTTCCTCGCGGATGGAGGTTTCTGGATCTGTTTCATGCCGCCAGCTCTCACACTCGTAATGTCACGCTGGCTGCCGTCGCACTGGCGTGGTTCCCGCTGGCCATACTTTCCGCAATTCGCGGAGGAGCAACCTTCTCATCATTTCTGACGGATTATGCCACCCAGTCCCGGTTCCTAATAATTCTTCCCGTATTGATTCTTGCAGAACCACTGTTGCGGGAACGGCTGGCGCTGGTGGCGCACCAGTTTGAGGCTGACGTGGTACCTCGCCAACAGTGGCCGGAATTTCAGGCTAACTGGGCTTCTTGCGAGAGACGGCGGGATTCCAACGTAGCCCGAGTGCTGATCTTCGTACTCACATACGCAACGGCGGCGTTCTTGACGCAATACCTGGATCCGAAAGGCGCGGAGTTCGTGTCATGGTGGAAGGGCGGCGGCGGTTTCAGGTCATTCTCCCTGGCGGGATCCTGGGCGTTTCTCGTCAGCTATCCGATTCTGGTGTATTACACGTATTTGTGGATTTGGAGGCACTTGCTGTGGGCGTGGTTCTTGCGATCCACAACCCGGCTGAAGCTCTCCCTGATCGCTGCTCATCCCGATCACGTGGGAGGCTTGGGGTTTCTCGAGGCCTCCCTGTTAGGACAGGTTCCTTTTAGTTTTTGCATGGGAGTGGGGCTGGCAGGAGCTGTCGCGATCAGGGTGCTGAACGAGGGGCGTCCCCTGTTGGCATTTCGGTTCGTGGCCCTGGGGCTCATCGCAGGCGTGATTCTGTTTTGCATTGGTCCTTACCTGTTCTTCACTCAAACACTGCTGCAAATGAGACGTCGGGGCATGTTGGCATACGGAGGCTTCGCGCGCGCTGTGGGCGCGCAGTTTGAGAAGAAGTGGCTACACCAAGCCGACAGCCTGACGGAAGAGGTTTTGTCAGTTCCGGATTTTTCTACGACGGCCGACCTTTACAGCATGGTGGGTAACATTGACGACATCCGGGTAGTGCCGGTCGCTGCGGTTAACGTGTACGCAATTGTTCTGGCAGCTCTGGCCCCCGCACTTCCCGTGGTAATTGCTTCGATTCCGTTTAACGACCTCATTCGAGCGGCAATGGGATTACTGTTCTAAAAGTTGAGTTTCGCAACGTAAGACTGACGCAGATTCAATGCCGAAGTGAAACAAACAACCCTAACCTCGTAGGAGATTCATCCATGAAAGTTCAATCGAAAAAGTTCAGCATGTTGGCGGCAGGCCTGTTGATGCTCATGGCGACAATTGCCTGGCAGACCGTGGCAGCGGAAGATGTGGTCCACGCCGTCAGCGGCATCGTGAAGTCGGTGGACAAGGCCAGTAAGACGGTGGTGGTAAAGACCTCGGATGGCACCGAGCACACCATCAAGTGGACTGACAAGACAACCGTGAAGGGCGTCGATGCGTCTGGCAAGGCGATTGCGACCAGTAGCGTCGACTCGTATGACGGCCTGAAAGAGGGCGCCAAAGTTTCTGTGAAATACACTGAAAAAGGCGGCGAGAAGACGGCCGTGGCGATTAAGGATGCCAGCAAGGCCACAGCCAAAGCAGTGGCACAGTAGCAACCAAGCCGGAGCGGGCAGCATAGCTCGCTCCTTATTCCGAACGACGTTTTGCCGTCGGGCGAGACATGGTCGGCAAGGGGGACAGCATGTTTTCACACACTGCGTCGTATGAGTCTCGAGTTCTTTGGGCGGTGTTGTTGCTGTGTGTCCTGTCGATGATTCCCGGCACGAAGGAACTGTCTGCCCAGGCCCAGCCTGACCCGGCGGCAGCGTCGTCTTCCATCAATGCTCAGACGCCCACTGCCGGGCTTCCTCTCAACTTCCAGCGCCACACCGGCGACCTGGACGAAATGGTGAAGCGCGGCAGCATTCGGGCGCTGGTGCTGTATAGCCGATCGAGCTTCTTCTATGTCGATGGCCGCCCGCAGGGTCTCAATTACGAAGCCCTCACCGATTTTCAGCGGTTTGCCAATCAGAAACTCCACACGCGGCAGCACGTGCAGGTCGAGTTCATTCCGGTGAGGCTCGATCAACTCGAATCGTACCTGGTGGAGGGAATCGGCGACCTTATCGCCTATCCCGTCTTCGTCACTGCGGCACGCGAGCAGCAGGTCGCTTTTTCAGTCCCGCTTGAGACCAACGTGAAACAAATCCTGGTGACGGGGAAGAAATTTGGCCCCGTCTCGTCGTTGCAGGACCTGAGCGGGAAAAAGGTCTTCGTCAATCCGCTGACCACGTACTACGACAACCTGCAGAAGGTCAGCGATTCGCTGGTGAAGCAGGGCAAGCCGCCAATTCTGATCGTAAAAGCCGACAAGAACCTGAAGGACGAAGACCTGATGGAGATGGTGAATGCCGGCATTCTGCCCGCAACCGTCACCATCACTTCACGCGCCAAGCTATGGGCCAACGTCTTCCACGACATCACGCCTCAGCCCAAAATCGTGATTGCCGACGAACAGAATCTGGCGTGGGCCATGCGCAAGGACAATCCAAAGCTTAAAGAATTGCTGAATGAGTGGGTCAAGACCCATGCTGCCGGGACGTCGTTCGGCAACACCCTGATGCGACGCTATCTGGAAAGTGCGAAATACATCACCAACCCGACGAATGAAGAACAGATCAAGAAATTCAAGCAACTCGCGGATTTCTTCAAGACCTACTCTTCTGAATACGGGTTCGACTACCTGATGGTGGTGGCCCAGGGCTACCAGGAGTCGATGCTGAACCAGTCGGCTAGAAACGGGGGCGCGGTTGGGATCATGCAGATCAAACCATCGACGGCGGCGGCTCCGCCCATCAGTATTCCCAACGTAATGACGGCGGAAAACAATATCCACGCCGGAGTGAAGTTTCTGCATCAGATGGCGGGCCAATATTTCAACGACCCCGGAATTGATCCGGAGAACCGTCTGCTGTTTACCTTCGCAGGCTACAACGCCGGCCCGAATCGCATTGCGGACCTGCGTCGGCGGGCGCCTGCCCAGGGCCTGGATCCAAATAAATGGTTCGGCAACGTCGAGCTGATGGTGGCGCAGAACGTGGGGCAGACGACGGTCCAATACGTGAGCAATATCTACAAATACTACGTCGCCTACAAGCTCGTGGTAGAACAAGGACAATCTCTGCAGTAGCACGTGAGACGAGGACGGCATGACAATCGCGCACGCTGCTTGTTACCTGCTCACCGTAGATGCCGGCTGGTCGGCTGACTGGGCGTGGGGCCTTCCCTTGATTGTGCTCACTGTGATCTTTCACGTCGCCGGTCTTGGCATGATTAGTCAGAGAATCGTGCGCGGCGAGGCTGGCCGCAGGCTTGAGCGGCATCACCGCAGGGCGGCATTCATTGTGGTGCTTGGCGCAACCACGTTGGCGGCAACGTGCCTGCATGGGATAGAGGCCGGTCTCTGGGCGGTCGCGTACCGGAGACTCGGCGCCCTTGCTGACTTTAAGACGTGCATGCTTTACTCGCTGAACGCGCTGACGAGCTATGGGCACACGAGTCTGCAGCTGCAAAACCACTGGCACCTCATGGGAGCCCTGGAGGCGCTGAATGGATGGCTGTTGTTTGGACTGACGACCGCTTTCCTGTTCGCGGTAATTCAGAACGTCTGGGCGTCAGATAGAAAGGCAGAGCACAGGTAATCGTTTGCAAAAGACAAAGGCCAGCCGCAAGGGCTAGCCTTCTCAGTCTTTCGTCAGCCTGCAACTACAGCTGGTTAAGCTTCCGCCGGAGCTTCCTCAGTCGCGGGCGCCGGTGCTGCTACTTCCTCGGCTTCCTTCTTCACCACAGCCTTCACGTTGACCGTGACTTCGCGGTGCAGTTTCACTGGCACATCAAAGGTGCCAACGGCCTTTAGCGGCACGTCAAGCGAGATCTTGCGGCGATCGATGTTGAAGCCCTTGGCTTCGAGCGCGTGCGCGATGTCGGACGAAGTGACCGAGCCGAACAACTGATCGTGCTCGCCCGACTTACGCGTGAACTCCACCACCACGCCATCGAGCTGATTGCCCAACTGCTCGGCGCTGCCCTTTTCCTTGGCCGACTTACGCACCGCGGCAGCCTTCATCTGCTCGATGACGGCTTTGTTGCCGGCGGTCGCCTCAATGGCCAGCTTTTTGGGAATGAGGTAATTGCGGCCATAGCCTTCCGCCACCTTCACCACATCGCCCCGGTGGCCCAGCTTGTTGATGTCTTCCTTCAGAATGACTTCCATTGGTCAAACTCCGTCGAATCGTTTGCCGGGGCTAAAGCCCCGGGTACAAATCTAAGCCGCCTTCACGCGGACCTGAAGGTCCGCTCTACTGCTTGTGCATGCCCCAATCATCGTCGCAATCTTCAGCGAGTCTCACGATGCGGAACTGGCCACTGACAACGGGCGACTGCTTTTACCGGCTCGAGAAGGGCAGCAGCGCGATGTTCCGTGCCTGCTTGATCGCATCGGCCAGACGGCGCTGGTGCGGCGTGCACACACCCGTCAACCGCCGCGGCACGATCTTTCCCGACTCCGCCACAAACTGCCCAAGCAGGCGCACGTCCTTGTAGTTGACGCTGTCGATCTTCTCGACGCAGAACTTGCAAACCTTTTTGCGGCGGAAGAACTTCCGTCCGCCTTCACGCGGGCCTCCCGAACCCCCCGGTCGTCCAGCGGGACGCGGACCGCGCGGGCCGCGATCTCCACCACCACCACCGCCGCCGCCTTCAGGACGTGATGCCGGGGCGGAGCTGCCGCCTTCCGTCGCAGCTACCGGAGCCGCGTTATTCGTCGTTTCGTCTGCCATGTTTCTCCTTCGGGCCGTTGCGGCCCTGAATCCTTCGCTTGCTTAAGTGAAGCTGCGTTTGGCAGTTTCACTCAAGGGCTAAAGCCCCTCGGAATCACAAGAATAAGAGCTTAGACGCTGGCCTAAAGGCCAGCTCTACCTCTATGCGCTGGCCGGCGCCGATTCTGCCGGCTCGGTCGCCGCGGGCTCGGCCGCCGCCGCCACTGCTGCGGCTTCCGCCGCTGCCGCTGCAGCCTGCGCCTGACGGCCCTTGCCGCGCACCTTGGCATCGCGCAGTGCTTTCACTTTGGCCATGCGCTTCTGTTCTTCATCCACGCGCACGGTGATGAACTTGATCACCGGCTCGGTGACGCGCAGGCGGCGTTCCACTTCCTTCACCATGGCGCCGTCGCCTTCCAGCGTCATCAGGATGTAGATACCGTCCTGGAACCGGCGCACGAGGTACGCCAGGCGGCGCTTACCCATGCGTTCCACACTCTTCACCGTGCCTCCGGCTGTGCCCACCTGGCTCTCCAGGTTGGCGACCAGCTTGTCCTGGTCTTCGTCCGTCATGTCGGGACGCACGATGAACATCAATTCGTAAGTACGTTGCATTCGTTTTCTCCTGGCCGATAGAGCGGACCTTCGGGTCCGCGTTCAGCCGACTAAACTCGTTTCGCGATCCAACCGCGCCTTCGCGGGCTGAGCCCGCTCGGGCTCGAAAACTTAAAGCCCCTAGACGCCGGCCTGAAGGCCAGCTCTACCGTTCTCGTTCCGGCGCGCCACACTCTTCCGCCTTGCGATCAACGAAGGCCGGCTCTACCCTCATTCTTCCGGTGCACCAGCGTCATCCGGCTTGCGATTAAACCAGTTCATCGCCGCCTGCACACCTTCTGCGAGGATGACCTTTACCGCTTCGGCCGTCGTGTCCAGCACCTGATCGACGATCGGGTACTGTGCCTTCTTGAACTGCGACAGCACATACTTCGCGCCATCACCCACCGGATAATCCGGCCCAACTCCCATGCGGATCCGCAAGAACTCCTGCGTACCCAATGCGCCGATCACCGACTCCACTCCGTTGTGCCCGGCCGACCGGCCGCGCGGCCTGATCCGCAACGTGCCAAACGGCAGGTCCAACTCGTCGTAGAGAAGCACCAGATCCTGCTCGGGTTGCGTCTGGTACTCGTCCACCAGCTCGCGCACCGACTGGCCACTCAAGTTCATGTAGGTTTCCGGCTTGGCCAGCAGCACTTCGGTATCGCCGATGCGCGCCCGCGCAGTCTGCGCGCGACAGTGGCGGTTGTTCACCCGTACGCCGCACTGCTCGGCAATACGGTCCACCGCCAGAAACCCCATGTTGTGCGGTGTGAACTGGTACTCGATGCCCGGGTTGCCGAGCCCGACGATCAGTTTCACGCCGCCTACTTCTTCTTCTCGGACTTCTCGGCCTTCTCGGCTTTTTCGCCCTTCTCGCCTGCGGCAGCTTCGCCTTCGGTTTCCTGCTTGCCCTTCTTGATGACTTCGGGCTCGGCAGTGGTTGCAGCGGCCTCGGCGCCTTCGACCGGAGCGGCCTCCACGACTTCCTTCACCGCGGTCACGTGGGCCACAGCCTGGTTCTCGTCGGTCAGGAACTTCACTTTGTCGACCTTCACCAGATCGGCGACACGAATGGTCTGTCCGAACTCCAACTTGCTAACGTCGCCAATAATCTGGCTCGGTATGTCGGCCGGCAAGCACTCGATTTCAACCTCGCGCACCATCTGTTCAAGGATGCCGCCCTGCAGTTTCACGCCCGGCGCTTCGCCCTTCAGGGTGATGGGCACGCTGACGCGCAGCAGCTTGTCCATGGCAATGCGCTTGAGGTCGACGTGCAGCAACGCGCCCTTGATAGGCTCGTACTGCCAGTCCACGATCATTGCCTTGCCCGAGTCGCCGCCGGCCGCCAGATCGAAAATCGTGTTGTGTCCCGACTCGGAAGCCAGGATGCGCCTGATCTGCTTGGGATCGACCGCAATGGTCAACGGATCCAGTCCGGCGCCGTACAGCACGGCCGGGATGAGGCCGTCCTTGCGGATGCGGCGCGCGTCATTCTTGGTGCCGCTCTGCCGCGGCTTCGCTTCTACGTTCTTGTCTGCTGTTGCTGTAGCCATAATTTCGTTCCTTTACAAAAACAGTCTGCTGACGGAGGTTTCTTCATGAATCGATTGAATCGCGCTGGCAATCAGGCCCGCGATCGACAGTTGCCGGATCTTGGGTTCGTTGCGCCCCGCCTCCGTCAGCGGGATGGTATTGGTCACAACCACTTTGACCAGCCCCGATTCTGAAATCCGCTCGATCGCCGGTCCCGACAGCACCGGATGCGTGGCGCAGGCGTATACCTGCCGCGCACCCGCGTCGAGCAACGCCTGGCAGGTCTTCACCAGCGTTCCAGCGGTATCGATAATGTCGTCGAGGATGACGCACGTGCGGCCATTCACATCACCGATAACGTGCATGACCTCGGTCACATCCATTTCCACGCGGCGCTTGTCGACGATAGCCAGCGCCGAATCCATTTTCTTGGCGAAGAAGCGGGCGCGCTCCACGCCGCCGGCATCGGGTGAAACCACCGTGAGATCCGGAAGTTCCAAGTCCCTGAAATGCCCCACCAGCACCGGCGAGGCGAACAAATGGTCCACCGGGATATTGAAAAATCCCTGGATCTGCGGTGCATGCAGATCCACTACCAGGGCGCGGTCGGCCCCTGCTGTCGTCAGCAAGTCGGCCACCAGCTTCGAACTGATCGGCACACGCGGCCGGTCCTTGCGGTCCTGCCGGGCGTATCCGAAATACGGAATCACCACCGTAATGCGGCGCGCCGAGGCGCGCTTCAAAGCATCGATCAGCAGCAGCAGTTGCATCAGGTGCAGGTCCACCGGATCGCACGTCGGCTGAACCAGGAAGACATCGGCGCCGCGCACGTTCTCCAGGATCTGCACATACGTTTCCCCATCGGAGAACTTGCTGATGCGCGTCTGCCCCAGCGGCAGTCCGAGCTTCTCGCAAACTTCCTTGGCCAGCGCATCGTTGGCCGTGCCGGAGAAGATCTTCCACTTATCTTCGCTGCGCGTCCGTACAGGCTTGGGCTTGGGCTCCGTCGCCGTATGCTGCTTCTTATCGGAATGCTGCCCAACAGCGGTGGCTGTTTCGTCCACCGCGCCGGCTGTCTGCAACGTACCTGCCTTCGATCCTGCTGCTTCCATCGTCTCCACACCCCGCTAAACCTGGTTTGATTTAGGACCTGGGTCATGAAAAAACAATTAGCAATTAGTGGCTAGCAACTCGCTTTTGGATTTCGCTATCCGCTTTTCGCTTACAACGTTCGAACTGTGCAAACCTGAAAAACCCGTGACTGATAACTGGTCACTGGCAACTACTGCAAATCTGAACGATAACCTTCGAAAACCGACAACTGACGACTGCAACTGAACTCTGGCTGGGCGGCTAGGATTCGAACCTAGACAAGTGCCTCCAAAGGGCACTGTCCTACCATTAGACGACCGCCCAGTAGGTAACTAGTAGTTGGTAGTTAGAAGTCATCTCATAAATGGTGCGAGAGAGCAAAATCGAGATCCCTCAGGGGCTAAAGCCCAATGTTTCCTATGCCTTTACGGCACGGCTGAAGCCGTGCCCTTTCAAATCCTATTTATGAGACGGCTTCTAGTAACTTGTAGTTGAGCTGCCCGTCGAACGATTTCCTGCAAGTTACTAATCACTAATTACCAATTGCTCCCAGTATTCCGCCCAGCTCACCGTGCTCGTCGCTACCGCCGCATGTCCCGCAGCCCGCATACGCTCCGCGACGGTTTCCGCCTCGCTGGCCGAATCAAACAGGCCATACAACGCCGAGCCGGAGCCAGACAGAGATGCATAGCGCGCGCCTTCGCGCTGCAAAACACTCTTAACCTCACGCAACTCGGGATACTCAGGAAAGACGACGCGTTCGAAGTCGTTTTCGATCCCGGTTCGGACAAGGTCGAGAAGAGGTGTCTCGGCCCGGTCCCCGCCCGCGGCGGGAACACCGGATGCTGGCCCTTCCGCAGGCACCGCCCGCGAAAGCAATCTCTCGCTCAACCAGGCAGAATCGGCCTGATCGCGCTCTTTCATTGTACCTGTGGACTTGTGAGTGGTCAACGCGGCATTGCCGGAGCTTCCGGCGGATATCAGAGCGTCCCATTGCGCAAATGCCTCAGGAGTCGAGACCCCCACCGGCGGCGTCACCACAACCAGCGCCGTCTCCGGAAGATCTTGCAGGGCATGGACTTCCTGTCCCCGATCGACCCCCAGCACAGTCCCGCCAATCAGGAACAGCGGCAGATCGCTGCCGACTTCAGCCGCGATGCGCAGCTTGTCTGGCTGGCTCAGGCTGACAGCCAGCGCGCGCTCCATTCCCAGCATCGTCACCACCGCATTTGACGAAGCCGCGCCCATGCCGCCCTGCACGGGTAGCTGCTTCTCGATAGCGATGACAACCCGGTTGTGCCGGCTAAGATTTTTCAGCGCCCGCTCGGCGATCTTGTAGCAGGTATTCGTCGCATCGCAGGGCACCCGCGGATCGCTGCAGCGAATCTCGATTCCGTCGCCCTCTTCCACATTCACCCGCACCACGTCATGCAGCGCGATGGTCTGGTAGATGGTGCGCAGTTCGTGGAAACCGTCGGCGCGCGCCGGCCCGATCTTCAGTCCGAGATTGATCTTGGCGAACGAGCGTAGCGCGATGGACATGGGAAACCAGTGGTTAGTGGATTGTGGGTAGTGGACAGTGTAATGCAGGGTCGGATTCACCGCCGCCGAATATCGGCTAACCCCCTCAGCGTCGGTTTCGGTCGCGCGTGTACATCAATATCAGTGAGCGCTGCGCGAACGGCATGTACACCAGTGCCGCCGTCATTCCCAATGCGAGACCGCCGCTGAGGTGATGAATCAGGAGAAACGGTGATAGCGCCCACAGAAGATCCAGCATCAGCAACGCGGGAAAGAGCGGGGTGAACTTGGCTTGCAATTGTTCGAAATCGAAGATCACCGCTGCAGACAGGTAAAGCCGGACTGGGATGAGCACAACCGCCGTTATTACCAGAAGCGTGGTCAGTCTGGTGGGCGAGAGCAGCCGGACCTCGGTGAAAATCTCGGCGATCTCGGGGATGTTGGCCAGGGCGCCGAGATAAAAGGCCAGGTACATCCCTTGCGTCAGCAATAGCAAGGTCCGCACCAAGTTGCGCGGGGCCGTGGGCAATTCGTGCGGAGCGGTCAGCAGGTGACGCGAGCGTGTCTCCGCCGCATCGTTCGCCGCCGCAGCTTCTTCGACAGTCGCGGTGGCTGGGCCAGATTGAGCTGCTTCCGCCAGCGCCAGTGGCACGACCGATTTTGCCGTCGGGGGCGCTAGGGTTACTGGCGCGATGAAGCGGTAGCCTCGGCCGGGGATGGTCTCCACATGCCTGGGTTGCGCTGCTGCATCGCCGAGCGCCTCGCGTAGCTTGTTGACCGCGGTGTTCAGCCCGTGGTCGAAATCGACAACCGTGTCGTCGCCCCAGAGTCGCTGTCGCATCTCCTCGCGGGTCACCAGCTCGCCGGGCCGCTCCAGAAGCATCACCAGAACCTGGAACGGCTGCGAGTGCAGCTTGATGCGGATGCCATATTTGCGCAGCTCACTCGTGGCCTCGTCGAGATCGAACGCGCCAAAACGAAACACGCGGGCTGCAGTTCTCTGGGTCATGGCCTGGTTCAGTTTAGCTGCCTGCCGTCAGCCATATCCAACTTGAGGGCTTTGCCGTTCGCGGGGGTAATGGGAAATCCGCCTCCTCCGGTAGTGATTTAACCCTTGTCCGCGCGGCAAAGCTATAATAACAAGCCATTTGTTATCAGTAACTTGCACGATGATGTTGAAATGAGGAACGTTTGAGTCGCCATGCATTGCCTCCGCTGTTCTTGTCCTGCATGCTGGCGCTTCGAGGTGCCCGATGGGAGCAGCTTTTCGGATGGCGGTGATGATTGTGGCGCTCACGGTACCGTGCTCCTCTGCCCGCCTGAGTGCACCCGCCCAGCGGGCATTCGACAAGTACGCTGCCGCGGTGGAGAAGAGGCTCGCCGAACAGCACGCAAATCCTGGCACCTACCTGGCTTCGCTCAATGTCCACAGCTCCGACCGCGCAGAACTCGAACGCCAGTTGCGCACCGGCGCTATGCGAATGGAACCCGTCAATGGCGGCACCAGACCGGTGCCTGGCGGACTTCTGCACCACTGGCGCGGTGTGGCTTTCGTACCGGGCGGGCGCGCTGCGGACATGCTGGCTCTGCTACGCGATTACGACCGCTTCTCCACCTACTACGCGCCCGAAGTCGAGTCGGCAGGCCTGATGGCTGACCGTGGCGGTGTAGCGACCGTCGCTATGCGCTTCAAGAAACAAATCGTGGTCGCCATCGTGCTGGACACGCAATACGACATCCAGATGGGCCTGACCGGCGATAACGCCGGCTACAGCATCTCGCGCAGCACGCACATCTGGGAGATCGACAATCCCGGTGCGGCGCGCGAGCGGCGCATGACCGAAGGCGACGATGACGGCTACCTGTGGCGGCTGAATAGTTACTGGAGTTTTCTCGAAGTTCCCGGCGGCCTGCTGATCGAGTGCGAGGCAATTTCGCTGACGCGCGATGTCCCGGCGGGATTGGGCTGGCTGGTCGCGCCTGTCATCGAAGACATGCCGCGTGACTCGCTGAAATTTACCTTGAGCGCGACCCGCAACGCGCTGGGCTCAACCACCTTGAAAGCGGCAAGCCGATGAATCATGAATGCGAGGTCCACATGCAAGAAGCGATCATTGCCGATCGAAGACAAACCGGGTTCATCAACCCGCTGCGCGTGCACAAGGCGCTGACCGCCAACATTGAAAAGCGCGCGCTGCTTTGGATGGCGGAACGCACTCCGGCGGCCATCAACTCCGACCACCTGACGGCCTTGGGATTTGTGTCGCAACTGCTGGCGGGAGCGTGTTACGCGTTGGCGTCGCAGGGTGCAGTGGCGTTGGTGCTGGCGAGCTTTTTTCTCGCGCTCAACTGGCTGGGCGACAGCCTCGACGGCACGCTGGCGCGGGTTCGCCATCAGCAGCGCCCGCGCTACGGTTTTTACGTGGACCACATGGCCGACACCTTCGGCGCACTGGCTCTGATGGGAGGGCTGGCCTGCTCCGGCTACGTGCATTGGCAGATCGCCGCCGGCATGCTGGCATGTTTCTACATGCTCTCCATCGAGAGCTACCTCACGACGTACACCATGGGACACTTCCATCTTTCGCAAGGCCTCTTCGGTCCCACCGAGATTCGCATTCTGCTCATCGCCGGCAACACCGTGCTGCTGGTGAGTCCATATGCCTACATCGCCGGGCATCGCTTTCTGCTGTTCGACATTGGAGGTGCAATTGCCATCGCTGGAATGACATACATGGCCGTAGCAGCGACAATTCGCCACATCGTTGTGTTGTACGGGGAGGAAAAGCTGGGCGAGTGCTAACCCGCTGACTGCGGAGAGAGAATCTCCAGGATGAAATGAAATGCAAAAAACCGCGGATTTACGCAGATGGCACAGATCAGCTTTCAGTAAGAACCAGCTTCGTAGCCAAGTCCTCAGTTCCGATCCGGGCCTTCCGCGCTAGTCCGCGGTTACTTAGTCTTTAGCTTCGAGTGCGACTAATTCCTGCTTCTGAATTTCGTCAGCAGCCGCAGGATCTCGAGATAGAGCCACACCAGTGTGACCATGAGCGCGAAGGCGCTGTACCACTCCATGTATTTGGGAGCGTTGTAGCGCGCGCCGTTCTCGATCAAGTCAAAGTCGAGCACCAGATTGAGCGCCGCGATGCCCACCACCAGCAGGCTGAAGGCGATACCGATGGGGCTGCCGCTGTTTATGGTGTGAAACGTGATGCCGAAAAATCCGAGCACAAACTGCGCCAGGTAGAACAGTGCAATACCACCCGTCGCAGCCACCACGCCGATGCGGAACTTGTCATTCACCTTGATCAGCCCCGAGCGGTACACCAGCAACATGGCGACCAGAGTGCCGAACGTCAGCATCACGGCCTGGATGGCGATGCCCTTGTACTTCAACTCGAACATGGCTGAGATGCCGCCGAGCAACGCGCCTTCAGCGAGCGCATAGAGCGGCGAGGTGATGCCCGCCCACTCCTTCTTGAAGATCGTGACCAGAGCCAGCACGAATCCGCCGATGCCTCCGACCACCATCATGGGTGCGACCGACGCCGGGTCTCCGGTGGCGAAGAAGCGGTTCCATGTCCACGCCGCAGAAGCTACGCACAGCAGCATCAGGATGCCAGCTTTGTTCACCGTGCCCGAGATCGTCATGGTGTCGCCGGTGAAGCCCGCGACTTCGCGGAAGGTGTCCTGCCCGAGCGCAGGGTTCGACGTCTTCATCAAGTCGGCCATACAAAGTTCTCCTTGGGTTCCGTTATTGGATGAGGGAGATGGTTCGTTGGATGTACCCGGACATTGTATCCGTTGCGACGGGCCGTCGCCGCTAGAACAGCGTCTCCTGTCCACTGCGGTCGGTTCGCGGACGTTTCACTCCAAAATGCTCATATGCCAGGTGTGTCGCGACCCGGCCGCGTGGGGTGCGGTCGAGAAAGCCGATCTGGATGAGGAACGGCTCGTAGATTTCTTCGATGGCGTCGGCTTCCTCGGCCAGTGATGCCGCCAGCGTGTTCACGCCCACGGGTCCGCCCTGGTATTTCTCGATGATAGTGAGCAGCAGCTTGCGGTCGATCTCGTCGAAGCCGTGGCGATCGACTTCGAGCATTTCCAGCGCGGCCTGGGCTGTGGGCTTGTCGATCTTGCCGGTCCCGCGCACCTGGGCATAGTCGCGCACCCGGCGCAGCAGGCGATTGGCGATACGCGGTGTCCCGCGGCAGCGCGAGGCGATCTCCGTGGCAGCAGGCGCGTCGATCTCTACGCCTAGGATTTCCGCCGAGCGCTCGAGGATGACTTTCAAGTCCTCGTGGGTGTAGAACTCCAGCCGCAGCACGATGCCGAAACGCGAACGCAGCGGCGCCGACAGCAGCCCGGCGCGCGTGGTGGCGCCGATGAAGGTGAACGGCTTCACGTCCATGGTATGGGTGCGCGCCGACGGCCCCTGCCCGATGACGATATCGAGCTTGTAGTCTTCGAGCGCCGAGTAGAGCAGCTCTTCCAGCACCGGTTGCAGGCGGTGCACTTCGTCGATGAAGAGCACCTGCTTCTCGCGCAGGTTGGTGAGCACGGCGGTCAGGTCGCCTTTGATTTGCAGCGTAGGCCCCGAAGTTTGCTGAAAGGCAGCGCCCAGCTCGTTGGCGATGATGTTGGCCAGGGTGGTTTTGCCCAATCCCGGAGGTCCGTAAAGCAGCACGTGGTCAAGCGCCTCGCCACGCGATTTCGCCGCCTGGATGGCGACTTCGAGGTTGTCTTTGACCTTCTTCTGCCCGATAAACTCGCGCAGCCGTTGCGGGCGCAGTTTCAATTCGAACGACGCATCATCATCGACCGGCGCGGCCGAGACAATGCGCTCGCGATCCAGGTTGTCTTTGGGAAAAACCACGATGGGGCGATGGTAAAGCGAAAGGGCAAGCTGAAGCAATGACGAAGCTGACCCGTGGCGAATTGTATTATCTTGCTACGCGCTCTTCGCCCGCCGTGCGATGTAATGCTGGTCAAGCGCCTGACGCACCAGAGTCTTGATTACGGCTTGACGGCTGACGTTCAGGTCGGCGGCAGCCTGGTCGAGTTCCTCCAGCATTGACGCCGTGAGGTCAAGATTCACCCGCTGAATGGGCTGCACCATGCGTCCCTTGCGTGTAAAAAATCCCGAGACGTCATTGCCGTTGTCGGCTATGCGGGCGATTTTTTCTGCCGATACGGGCTGTGCCGTTTTATGAGTTTTCTTCATAAAGCCTTATCTCCTCCTTCGTCGATTTCCAAAGGGTCACAAGATGAAAGATCTCG
The DNA here is from genome assembly GCA_963834815.1 of uncultured Acidobacteriaceae bacterium. GTDB lineage: Bacteria > Acidobacteriota > Terriglobia > Terriglobales > Acidobacteriaceae > DASRAA01. Next base: position 281,232 of record CAWIDA010000006.1, read on the forward strand.
CCTTCGTCGTCCTCACGGATTTCGAAAATTACCGAATACAACCGGTCATCCACCCATCCGATAGCGCGATACTGTTCCGGCACGTCGGAGCGTTGATCCACCCAATACGGCAGGGAAAACAGCTCCCGCGCCTCCTCAAACCCGATACCTCGGCGTGGATTGGCGCGTAGCCGCCGGCTCTTTCGGGGGTCGAATGAAAAGCGCACGATGTATAACAGTTATACCACACAATGAACCGGTAATCCGCCTTTCTGCGTTCTGCAAACCCGCCGGCCAACTGATGCCTGTCGTAGAGGCCATTCGACGAAATGTGAATCCTCGTGGCCGGTTGCGTCTCTAATTCATCCATACCGAGCCAAAGGCCAGGTTTCCGGACATCCCCATTTTGAAAGGACGCACATCATGGTTCTTGGCATGTCCCTCTCGACGTTCACCCTGCTGCACGTGATCATCAGCCTGGCCGGAATTGGCTCGGGCTTCATCGTCATGTATGGCCTGCTCAACGGCAAGCGCCTCGACGGCTGGACAGGTATCTTTCTCGCTACCACCGTACTGACGAGCGTGACCGGCTTCATGTTTCCGTTCGAAGGACTGAAGCCTTCGTACATCGTGGGTGGCATTTCGCTGCTTATGCTGGCGATTGCGATCTGGGCCCGCTATGGAGGCCGGCTAGCGGGCGCCTCGCGTTGGATCTATGTGGTGACCGCCGCCATAGCCTTGTATCTCAACTGCTTTGTGGCGGTGGTGCAGGCGTTTATGAAAATACCCGCCCTGTACGCCATGGCTCCCACTGGGAGCGAGCCGCCGTTCCTGATCGCGCAGTGTGTGGTGCTGGCAATCTTCGTCTGGCTGACCTGGCGCGCCGCGAAACGCTTCCAGGTTGTACCTGTCCGTAACGCGTAACTCTTTTTCGCTTTAGCGCCCACAACCAGTGCGGACCAGATCAACGCCGATCGGTTGGCGTTCTGCGAGGAGCAGCGGTCGCACCCGGAGAGCGCGGAAAAGCCGGCAAATCGCGATGACGCGCTATGATTCGCTATAGCCATCATGAAGAACCTCGGCATCCTGCTCTCCGGGCGCGGCTCGAACTTTGAGGCCATCGCCGACAATGTCGCCTCGGGCAGGCTCGACGCGACCATCGCGGTCGTTATCTCGAATCGGGCGGACGCGCCCGGAATCGAGTCGGCGAGGCGGCGGGGGCTAAATGCGCTGGTCATCCCGTCGAAGGGAATGGCACGCGAGGATCACGATCGCGAAGTAGTTGCTGCCTTGCTTCGGCACAAGGTCGATCTGGTGTGCCTTGCGGGATACCTGCGGCTGCTCTCGCCGTGGTTCGTCGAACAATTTCCCAACCGCATTCTGAACATTCATCCCTCGCTGTTACCGGCATTTCCCGGCCTTGATGCGCAAAAGCAGGCCTTCGGATATGGGGTGAAAGTTTCGGGATGCACCGTTCATTTCGTGGACGCCGATCTTGACCACGGCGCGATCGTTCTGCAGAAGACGGTGCCGGTGCTTGACTCCGACGACGAACACGCGCTGGCGGCGCGCATCCTGGAGCAGGAGCACATTGCTTATACTGAGGCGATCCGGATCGTGCTGCAAGGCAAGTACCACATTGTGGGACGCCGGGTCGTGTCCCACGCCGCCGCGCCAGTGGACCGATAGTCGCATGCATGCTTCCAAAGAGCAATCTGGCTTATGGTCATGTTACAATGACCATGGTCATGAGGGTATGGTCATGAGCAAAATGGCGTTGGCGAAGAAAAAGAAACCGAAGGCGGCAGGGACTTCTGGCAGCCCGCGCCAGATGGCTGCGGGCGAGTTCAAGGCCAAATGCCTCCGCATTATGGACGAAGTGAAGGAAACCGGCAGGCCAGTGATCGTCACCAAGCGGGGTGAACCGGTGATGAAAGTCGTCCCTATTCGTACGGCCAAGGCGAGGAAAGGAAAAGATCCGATCTTTGGCAGACTCAAGGGTATCGTTACGATCGTCGGCGATCCCGATGACTTGATCAAGCCGGCGTTTCCGCTCGAAGACTACGACATGCTGAAATGATCCTGCTCGACACTCACGTTCTGGTGTGGCTTCAACAAGAGCCCCGGAAGCTGTCACGCGGTGCCGATAGCGCGATCCGCCGAGCCAGGAGTTCGAGCTCATTGGCAATTTCGGCCATCACTCTGGTGGAGTTGGCGACGTTGTTTAACCGCGGCCGACTACAAACGACAGGTACGGTGGAAAGTACGATTCGACAATTCGTAGAAGAAATCGAGGTTCTTCCTCTAACCTTCGACATCGCGATCGCAACGAGTCACTTCTCACCTGATTCGCTTCCCGACCCAATGGATCGCATCATCGCCGCCACAGCCCGTTCCGAGGGCATACCGCTGGTCACGGCCGACGAACGGGTGCAGAAATGTCTTCTGGTGAAAACCATCTGGTAAGAAGCTCCTACATTTCATAGTGCAGCAACGAGTACACGTCGTAGCCTTTCAGCTTGTCGCGGCCCTTCAGGCCGTCGAGTTCCACGACAAAACCAAGTCCACAAATCTCGCCACCCAGCGATTTCACCATCTCCGCTGCCGCCCGGGCGGTGCCCCCGGTAGCCAGCAGGTCGTCACAGATCAGCACGCGCTGCCCGGGCTCAATCGCGTCTTTGTGGATTTCAAGCGTATCGCTGCCGTACTCCAGATCGTAGGTCCATTTAAACACTTCGGCGGGAAGCTTCTTGGGTTTACGCACCGGCACAAATCCGGCGTTCAACCGGTAGGCCAGTGCAGGACCGAAGATGAAGCCGCGAGCTTCAATGCCCAGCACAAGGTCGACGTCTTGGTTGATGTAGTACTCAGTGAGCGAGTCGATGAGCCGGGCGAAGCCGCGACGGTCTTTGAGCAGCGTGGTGATGTCATAGAAGAGGATGCCAGGCTTGGGAAAGTCGGGGACTTCGCGGATAAGTTGCTTGAGGTCATTGCAGCTCCCCACGTTGGAGGACATAGGCTAGCAGGCTCCTTCGATGCCGAATGATTTTGTGTCGAGAAACGGCGCAGATGATACCGCGACTTCGTCCACCCGGGCCGCCCTTGGGCCTTGGCGCAGGTGAGCGTGCAGTGCGCTAAGCTGCTCGCGAGTTCCGGTCGCCATCACCTCCACCCGGCCGTCTTCGCGATTGCGCACCCAGCCGGTGATGCCCAATTGCGCGGCCTCGCGTTCCACGAACCAGCGAAATCCGACGCCCTGCACGCGTCCCGAAACCAGATAGCGGCGGGTTTCCCGATCGTCACTCATAGGGCCAAGGTTCAAGATAAATGCGACGCCGTACTGGCGCAACCGCCGAGGAAACAATGGAATCCACCGCGCTCCAGTTCTTTTCTGCCCGTGGCCTGGCTAACGGCTGGGAGCAACGACCCCTGCGGTCTCGGGAACTTCTCCCTGGGGCACTTTCACATTCTGCCGAACGGTGGTATCGTGGCGATGCCACTTCTTTGCCCCCGCTATGCGCCAGAAGGACCCAACGATTAGCCACACTACGGAGGATTGAATCGCTATGCTACGCACCAAGAAAGCTGTGCCGTGTTTGTTCGTGTCCCTGGTTCTGCTGCTGGTCACCCTTCCTGTGTGGGGCGCCAGTAAGGCAGACGACGAAGAATCCATCCGCAACGCAAGCTCTGTGTTGCAGGCCATGCTCTCCAGTAAGGACATTCCACCCGGTGTCCTGGCCAAGGCCGACTGCATCATGATTCTCCCCAGCGTAAAAAAGTTCGCAATCGGCATCGGCGGAACCGGTGGACGCGGGCCCATGTCGTGCCGCGAGGCCGGCTATACCGGCAAGTGGTCACCGCCGGCCATGTACAGCATCGGCGGCGCCAGTGCCGGCTTTCAGGTCGGTGGAAAGTCCAGTGACATCGTGATCGCCATCATGGCGTCGAGTGCCGTGGACAAGGTGTTGAACAGCAAAGTGAAGGTGGGCACCGATGTCAGTGCGGCTGCCGGCCCGGGCGCATCAGCAGGCACGCTGAGCAATACGGCCGACATGTTGACCTACGCCCGCTCCTCGGGACTCTTTGCGGGTGTTTCACTCGACGGATCTTCGCTTGAACCGGATAGCAGCGCCAACCAGCGGCTTTACGGAAAACCTGCCAGCGCGAAGGAAATCGTATCAGGCGGCGTGACGGCAACCACCGCGGGCGCGTCCCTGGTTTCTCTGCTTGATAGCAAGGCTGGAACGCACGTCAAGTAAGTCACCGCGCCGCCATAACGGCAAGGTCCAAGACCAGCTGGGCGGTTGTCAGCGATTCGGCCCCCTGTCCTGATGGAGGGGGGCCGACTTTTTTGCCGGCGGCGCCGAGGATTTTCAGAGAACACGCGGTTTCACTCGGTGGCTGAGGGTGATATGCTAGGTGCCCTCCCGATCAGCGGAGGAAATTGAGCGAAACTAATCCCGAACGGAAGGTGGTATCGCCATGGTACACATCAGGAAAACTATGCCTCGTTTACTTGCGTGCCTAGTCGTGAGTCTCTTAACCGTGCCCCTGTGGGCTGCTGATAAAGCAAACGACGACGAAACCCTACGCAATGCAACCACAGTGTTACGAGCAATGATGGAGAGCAAGGATGTTCCAGCCAGCGTACTAGCGAAAGCCGACTGTGTCATTGTTCTGCCCGCTGTGAAGAAGTTTGCCGTCGGCGTTGGCGGAAGTGCTGGCCGGGGCCCGATGTCGTGCCGCACGGGCAGCAGCTTTGATGGCAAATGGTCTGCGCCCGCCATGTACACCATCGCTGGCGCCAGCGCTGGTCTTCAGATCGGCGGCTCGTCCACCGACTACGTTCTCCTCATCATGGCGCCGTCGGCGGTGGACAAGATCCTGAAAAGCAAAGTGAAGGTTGGCAGCGACATGACCGCGGCAGCCGGTCCCAGTGGCGCAACCAGCACCGGAGCAGAAGGCGGGGCCGACATTTTGACCTATGGCCGGTCCAAGGGGCTTTTCGCCGGAGTATCGCTGGCCGGTTCTACTCTAGACCCCGACTCTGACGCCAATCAGCGCCTCTATGGGGCGCCTACTACTGTGGAGTCGATCGTGCGCGATAACGCCGTTAAGATCACGCCCGGTGGCCAGTCGTTGGTTGCGCTGCTCGATAGCAAGGCCTCGAAGAAGTAAAGCTCAGAATCGGACACCAACAAAACGGCCAGAAATCCTCCGGATTTCTGGCCGCTTCCGCTCCTGGCGCCGACCCTATACGGAGGCCTCCCCGATCCGTGCAGGCAGCGACGCCTTCCGCCGAGGGCCCTCACCCAAAGCGCCGGGAACAAACCCCTGGTAGAAGGCGTAATCCTCACTGAGTCATTTTTCTTCTGCCCGACGCGGCAGTCGCAATACAGTGAGGTGTTATGCGCGCGTGGATGCTTCTACTGTTACTTGGCACTGGCCTGTGTCCGGCGCAGGAACATCCGATCAAGGTAGACGTTCGTCTGGTGAATGTCGGATTCTCGGTGCGCGATTCACAGGGCGCACTGGTCAACAACCTGGAAAAAGATGACTTCGAGGTGCTGGAAGATGCGGTGCCGCAGAAGGTCTCCTTCTTTGCGCGCAGCCGGGATGTTCCTCTCACCCTAGGACTAATCGTCGACGACAGCGGCAGCCAGGACCGGTTTTCCAAGCAACATCAGCACGACCTGGAAGTCTTCCTGACGGACGTGCTCGGCCCCAAAGATCGCGCGTTCCTTGTCTACTTCGGCAACCACATCCGGTTGGTCAGCAATTTTTCGCCTTCGGGGACCGAGATCCTGGAGAAGCTGCGGCTCTACCAGCACAACAGCAAGCCCTTTCCAGAACTGGGGCCCAAAGAGAAGCGCGAACTGGGCACCGGGTTCTACGATGCGATCTATTACTCAACCACGGAAAAGCTGGCGCAGGAGAGCGGGAGACGGGCCTTGCTGGTGTTCAGCGACGGCGAGGACAATTCGAGTTCGCACGACATGATGACGACCATCGAAGAAGCGCAGAGCGAAAATGTGCTGGTTTACACGATTCGCTATACCGAGACGGAGCATGGCCAGCTTACGGCGCGCAACAAGTACGGAATTCGGGTCATGGACCGCATTGCGAAGGAGACGGGCGGCGACGCCATCGACGCCGAGAAAACCGACCCGCATACCTACTTCCAGCAGATCGCCGAGGAGCTGCGCAGTTCCTACGAACTGGCGTACTATCCCACCAACCCGCACAAGGACGACACCTTCCGCAAGATTGTCATTCGCCCGAAGCCAGCAGGACTGACGGTCCGCTCCAAGACCGGATACTTCTCGCGATAGGCGAATTCAGGCGCGCGAGAGGTAGGCGCCTTCCGAGGTGTCCACGCGGATCTTCTCGCCTTCGTTAATGAAGGGCGGAACCTGCACCACCAGTCCGGTTTCAGTCTTGGCGGGTTTGGTGACGCTGCTGGCAGTGGCTGACTTCAGTCCGGGTTCCGTTTCCACGACCTTGAGGTCCACGGTCTGAGGTAGCTCCACTCCCACCGGCTTGTCGTCGTAAAACTCCACCGAAATCTGGAGGTTTGGCGTCAGGTAGTCCACCGCGTCGCCCAATACGTCCTTGCCCAGGTGAAGCTGTTCGTAGTTCTCAGTATTCATGAACACATGATTGTCGCCATCCTGATACAGGTATTCCATCTGGACCTGATCAACGGTGATCTTGTCGATAGCATCGCTGGAGCGGAAACGGTGCTCGAACATGGCGCCGGTACGCAGGTTGCGCAGCTTGGCCTGGATGAAAGCGCGAAGATTGCCCGGGGTGCGGTGCTCGACGCTGAATACTGAATGCAGGTCGTTGTTGTGCTTAATGACCATGCCCGGACGCATTTGTGTGGCTGGAATTGCCATTCGTGAAACTCCTTCTTGCTATTGGGAAGAACCCAGCATGAGACGCGGGTTCAGAGGCTAAACACTTGATTTTATATGTTGAGCGGGCGGATTGGGAAATCGAGGCTGACGCTACCACAAGGCCTTCTATGGTTGGTTGCGACGAGCGCAGGCATAATTCGCGGTAGTATTTCAAGCAGAGGAAATTGAGCATGAGCGAAGAATTGAACGATTTTGCAGCCGAAGGCGAATATGAGACCTCAGGTCGCAACACGGTAGCCATCGGCGTAGCTCTCTTGCTTCTTGGATTCGCCGCTGGGGCAATTGCCGCGGCCTTGACAACAACGAAGACTGGCAAGCAGATGAGACGGAGCCTTAAGCGCAAATTAGACGATGCGCGCGAAGTAGTGGAGGACTGGAGCGATCAGGCCAGCGACTGGGTTGAGAAGGGTTCGGATTTAGCCGGGAAAGCTTCAGAATGGGCCGACGCGGCGAAAGAGAGGGTCGCGCCACTGGGCAAGAAGTTCCGCAGCTAGCGCACGCCGATCCAGTCGGCAGAACTTCGCGCTCGATTCCCCTTCGTGACGGAGGGCGGAGGAACGATCCCGGCTGGCGTCGACTTCGAATGACGCGAGCCGGTGCGTGCATCTGGTGTTTGGCGGGATGACTATTTGGTAGAACCGCTCAAGCACGTGGACATGAAGCTCTTGCGATCGTCACCCTTCAGGGTCTTGGCAGTGGCCTGCGCGTTGCAATCCTTCATCTTCTGCTGTTGAGAATTGCTGGCGGTGGTAGTTGGAGTGCCGCTCAAGCACGATGACATAAAACTCTTGCGGTCATCGCCCTTCAGGCTCTTGGCAGTGGCCTGGGTGTTGCAATCCTTCATCTTCTGTTGCTGAGCGGCCTGTGCTGCGCTCGGCTGCTTGGTTGTTTCCTGTGCCGCAAGAGGAAGGGCTAGCAAAACGAGGGCAAGAGCAAGCGCGATCTTGTGACGAATCATGGGATGGCCTCTTTTCCGAATGGATTGACTCGGGATCCGGGAGGCGAACCTCTCGGGCGCAGCGATTGTATAACGACCTTTCCGGGGTTACGAGACAGAAAATGTGCGGCGGGCGCCGTGGGGCCTAGTAAAGCCGGAAGTTGACTTCCACGTTGATCATAACGGGAACCGGTTGGCCATCTTTGCGGGCGGGATCGAACTTCCATTGCTTAACGGCCTCGATGGCCTTTTCGTCCAGTCCCATGCCCAAGGAGCGCTGCACGCGAATTTGCTGCGGGCGTCCGTCGGCGCTCACTACCAGCCACAGCACGACCGTACCCTGATACTTGGCTTTGCGTGCTTCTTCCGAGTACTCCGGATCGGGCGCAAACAGCGCCTTCGGTGCGCTCACTCCGCCACCGACGCGATAAGCGCCACCGCCATAACCGCCGCCGTGTCCGGGGCCAACTCCTGGTCCGGTGCCGGATCCTACCCCGCCGCCACTACCACTTCCGATACCGCCGCCGAAGCCAGTTCCGTTCGAGGGAGGTCCCAGCACTTTGGACAGAGGATCGCCCAGCGCGCCCACGGTAGGCAGCTTGATCTCGGGCGGTACCACGACCGTCGGATTTACCACCAGTTTAGGATTGTCGTTGCGGATCACAATTGCGGGTGGCACGATCTGGTCTTTTGAAAGCTTAGGCAATGCGCCTTTGGGAGCTTGCAGCTTGTCGCGGTCACCACCACCGCCGCCACCGCCGGCGCGGGTCTTGGACACGGGCAGGGGCAGGTACTTGCTCACGTCCGTAACTAATCCCACCACCTGCTGCTTGATTTCATCCTGGTGCGAAACCACCCAGTGACCCGACCAGATAATCAGGCCCAGGGCGACTATGTGGAGAATAAACGAATAGGCGAACGTGTCCTTCCGTTGCGGATAAAGCCCCTGTCCTTCACCAAACAAAGTGGGAAGGATATCGTGTTTCTGTTCAACGACCGGGGCTTTTTCTGGCTCCGTCTTGGTCAAAACCGGGGTGGACATTTTCTACCTATAAGTATAGACCCAGCCAGAAACCCTAAGGTGCACAAAAAGTAGTACGCACGACGCGTCTTTCACGACTAAGTTAGACGGCGCGGTGCGGCAAATTGTCAACGAATTGTCACTATTTAATCCGAATCATTTTGATGGCCAGGCACGGCAGTGCTCCCTAGCGAAAAGTCGCCCGAAGCGCTTGACAATCGATACCCGACGTAGCACGATTCTTCCGGCTTTGCGATGATCGGCGATACGCCGGTTCGATAATCGCAAAGCCAACTCCGGCCCTTGTGCTGCCCCTTCTCTGACTTCCCCGACCCCGGTATTACACATCTGAGCTTTTCAGGAGGAACGAGATGAACTCCCTCGGGATACGCACACTCTGTCTTGCAACTCTCCTTACCTCGATTCTGTATGCGGCGAACAGTACCGCGCAATCGAAACAGCCCAACAATGTTGTTCCAAAAAACTACAACGAAATGACGGTCGCGCAGCTGCAAGCAGCCATGGCTGCAGGAACCCTCACATCGGAGAAGTTGACCAGCTATTACCTCAATCGCATTTTGGCGCTTGACCAGTTCGGCCCCGGAGTAAATGCTGTGATGCAGCTGAATCCAGATGCGCTAAAGATAGCTCGCCAAATGGATAACCTGCGCAAGCACGGCATCGTGCTTGGTCCAATGCACGGCATTCCCGTGCTGTTGAAGGACAATGTTGATACCGGCGACACGATGCAGACCAGTGCGGGATCCTTCGCCCTGGTAGGTCGCCCGGCGCTGCATGACTCGACGGTGGCCGCCAACTTGCGCGCAGGCGGCGCAGTGATTCTCGGTAAGACCAACCTTTCCGAGTGGGCAAACTTCCGCTCCTTCGAATCGGTCAGCGGCTGGTCGGGCCGCGGTGGACAGACCAACAATCCCTACGGCATTGCGCGAAATCCCTGCGGCTCCAGTTCGGGCTCGGCCGCCGGAGTTTCGTCGAACTTCGCGGCGGTGTCGTTCGGAACGGAGACCGACGGCAGCATTGTTTGTCCCGCTAACGCGAGCGGCGTGGTGGGCCTTAAGCCGACGGTTGGGCTAACCAGCCGCGCCGGCATCGTGCCGATTTCGCATACCCAGGACACCTTCGGACCGCACGGCCGCTACGTGGCTGATGTCGCGGTTGCGCTGGGTGTGGTGCAGAGCCGAACTTACGATGGCCGCGATCCTGCCACCGGCGGCGTTCCACTGGGATGGCAGGGCCGGTTCCCACGCCCGACTAACATTCCCACGGATTACACGCAATTCCTCAATCCCCACGGCTTGCAAGGCGCGCGACTGGGATTGACCAGAGCTGGCCTGAGCGGATTCACCAACGTGCCTATGCCGCAACCCGTCCTGGATGCATTTGAGGCTGCCTTTAGCGCGTTGACTGCGGCTGGTGCTACCGTCATCGATCTGGATGCCGAGGGCTTCACCTTCCCTTCGGCTGATGGCGAGCTTCTGGTCTTGTGCTTCGACTTCCGCAACGATGTGCAGAACTATTTCTTCACTCGTATTGGAGTTCCCGTAGCGGGCGGCACTTTACAAACAGCGATCGATTTCAACAATGCTCACGCCAACGTAGAGATGCCATTCTTCAACCAGGACCTCTGGGACCTGTGCGAGTCTCTGGCGCCGGGGCCTGATGATCCGCAACCTGCCTTTGGCGGGCTGACCTACAATCAGGCCCTCGCTATCGACAAAGCCGCGGGCGTCCACGGCATCGACGCCGCGTTGAAACAGTTCCATCTCGATGCGGTGGTTACCGGCACGGATAACCCTGCCTGGTCGACTGATTTGGTGTTCGGAGATCACTTCGTCTTCGGCAGCTCAGGACTGGCGGCCCCAGTTGGCTATCCGATTATTCAGGTTCCGGCAGGCATGGTGTTTGGCGTGCCCCTTGGAATCAGCTTCTTCGGGACGGCGTTCAGCGAGCCTACGCTGATCAAGCTGGCATCCGGATATGAAGCCTTCACTCAGGTGCGGGCGCACAATCTGCCGACATTTGCGGAGACCGTGCCATTCCATCACATTAAGGGAACGAGCCTGATTCCGCAGAAGAATCTGACGGTGCCGCCGGCCACCAGCCAGACCCAACCGGCAGCTCCGTCTCCCGCGAGCCCTGCACAAGGAAAGGAGACGAGAAAGCTTCATCACTTATGACAAGCCGTCGAAATTTTTCTGGATCACGTTGAACTACCGTTGCTGGGGGCGAGGGTGCAAAGAGATCGTCGCCGCACTTTGCGGTGGCGACTTTCGCCCCCAGCAGTGAAGGTTGCGGCTCGCACTTTGAGCTGCTGTCGCAAGTTGCGGTACGTTTGCAGGGCATTAGGCGGGAACGATCAAGCGCAGCACGCCGCGACGCACGCCCAACTCCACCGGCGTTGGGCAGATGTACTCACCATCGGCAAACAGTTCCATCACCGGATCGGACTGAATCCTGACGCGCGTGGCCTTCCAGTACTCCACTTCTTTCAAGCCGATGTGAGCGCCGCGAAACACCACGCGGAACAAACGCAGGAGGCGCAGCTTGCCGAGTTGGCGCACGAAGCACACGTCGAGCAGGCCGTCGTCCATGGCAGCCAAGGTGGGCCAGACGCATGCCGCTGCCATAGCGGGGGCCGTTTCCGGCGGCGATCAGCATACCCGGCTCGCGCACCGGGGTCTGCCACTGGCCGTCGATTTCTAACGACAGAGTGATGCACGGCGGGCGAAACCCAGCCAACACCTGCACGAGCGCCACGACGTATCCTCCGTGCGACCGCAGCCAGCGGGGATGCTGCATTGTCCGGCGACTGACAGCGGCATCGAGGCCGGTACCCGCGATGCACGCGAAAAATGTGGTGCGGGAGGCCTCCTGTGCGGCCTCGATCCAGCGGCGGGATTGGGAATGCTCGATGCGCGGCCCCAGTTGCGGCTGATCGCGGCGCGGGCCGTCAGGAACAAAGTGCAGTGTATCGAGCGATTCCCCCTGCCAAGGATCGTCAGCCTCGTCGTCAGCCGCAGCAGGCAGCATCTCGGCCGCCTCAAACGGATGCAGGGGCTGAATCGTGCCTAAGTCGATGAGGCGAGTGTTATCGCGGGTTTCGCAAAAGCGCTTCCAGGCTGCCAGGGACTGCTTCACTGAAGCGATGCCCACGGACTGGGCAAAATCGTTAGCAGTGCCCATGGGCACTACCAAGGTAGGAGTCTTTCGCAATGCCAGCGTGCCGAGATGACGATGCAGGGTGCCGTCGCCGCCTAAAATCAATGCCGCATCGGGTTCGTCGGTAGGATCGAGCTCGTTGCCGGCAAAGATGTTGACTCCCGGCATTTCAAATGGCCGGAGGTGCTCCACCTTCGCGACAGGACCCAACATGGCAACAGCGCGCACGGCGGTTAGGGTCGCACACTGTCGCGGAAAATCAAAATGATCCTATGTTCTGCTAGCGACGTTGCCCCCAAGGATGGGCGGGATGACCACAGGGCCAACAGACTCCCCGTGATGTGCGCCCGGGCCAATCGCCATACGATGCGCCAAAGAAGTTCCTCGATTCGTTGCAGAGCTTCTGCACTTGTAGGCCAGTCATCTCGTGAGTATTTAGTCTAGTTTTCGCCGGCTGAATTTAACCTATCTGTGCCATCCGCAGCGGCCTTTTCCCACCACCTAATACCATAAGTAACTCCACCCCACGGCCATTGCAATTACCGTTCTGCAAAGCCCACAATGCAGCGTTGTTCTGGCTTCAGTTTAGAAAGTTCGAAACAATTTGATCGGTTGCTGAATCGGCACTGCACCGGTTTCGGCAATGCTGTATGGGCTCCTCACGACCCCTGGCGCAGTAGGAGCAATTGATGAATCGCGCAGTCTTCGTCCTGTCTGTTTGGCAGTACCACGTTCGTACCACTTCCGGCCTTTTAGTGCTGATTGCCGGGTTAGCGTTGGCAGGTTTTGCTCAAGCGCCGCCCTCGGCCGACACCTACACTGCCAGCAGCAGTGCCTCCACCAACTACGGCGCCAGCACGATACTCGCCGTGCAGAACGGCGTTACCAGCTATGTCCAATTCAACCTCGCCGGGATCCCCACAACCGCAACGGTAGACAAAGCAACGCTGCGGCTGTACGTGAGTGCGGTCACCACGGTGGGATCGTTTGACGTTTACCAACTGAATCGTTCCTGGGGGGAACTCAGCCTTAAGTACAGCAGCGCGCCGGCTCTGGGTGCATCGGCTACTGGGGGGCACCCGACGGCGGTGACGGCTGCCACCGTCAACAATTTTCTGGTCATCGATATCACGTCACTGGTGCAGGGCTGGCTGAATGGCACGAAAACGAACTATGGCGTGGCTCTGGCGGTGACAGGCAATTTGGCGGGGAGTTTCGCGTTCGACAGCAAAGAGAGCACGACGTCCAGTCACCAGCCTGAACTGGATATCTACTTCAATGGCCCTGCCGGCCCGCAAGGCCTCCAGGGCCCGCAAGGACCACAAGGACTAACCGGCGCCACCGGTACGACCGGCCCGCAAGGTCCCACCGGCTCGACCGGCGCCACCGGTACGCAAGGTCTGCAGGGACTTACGGGGCCAGCTGGCTCCCAGGGACCGAGTGGTCTACAAGGCGTGCCCGGCCCTGCCGGCGCCATTGGCGTGGGCTTCAACTTCCGCAACGGGTTCGATAACTCGGTGGCCTACGGCGTCAATGACGTAGTGACGTACGGCGGCTCGACCTATGTTGCGACCGCAGCCAGTCAGGGACCGAACAATCCCACGCCGAACGTGAATACGGCGGGATGGAGTCTGATGGCTCAGCAAGGCACGACTGGTGCGACTGGGTCGCAGGGTCCACAGGGACTCACCGGAGCGACTGGTGCAACGGGACCGCAAGGAGCCACCGGCGCAACGGGTTCTCAAGGCCCGATCGGCTTAACTGGTGCCACAGGTCCACAGGGCCCCGTGGGTTTGACCGGTGCGCAAGGATCACAAGGCCCCATCGGCTTGACCGGAGCCACCGGCCCGCAAGGTGTGCAGGGTCCCGCCGGCAGCAACGGTGTCGGCTTCAACTTCCGCTATGGTTTTGATAACTCGGTGGCCTACGCCGTCAACGACGTGGTGACGTACGGCGGCTCGGCCTATGTTGCGACCGCAGCCAGCCAGGGACCGAACAATCCCACGCCGAATGTGAACACGGCGGGGTGGAGCCTGATGGCCCAACAAGGCACGACCGGAGCAACTGGCTCGCAGGGACTCACGGGAGCAACTGGTGCAACCGGACCGCAAGGAGCCACCGGCGCAACGGGTTCTCAAGGCCCGATCGGCTTCACTGGCGCCACAGGTCCGCAGGGGCCTGTGGGTTTGACCGGCGCGCAAGGATCCCAAGGCCCCATCGGTTTGACCGGAGCTCCCGGTTCGCAGGGTGTGCAGGGTCCTGCGGGCAGCAATGGTGTCGGCTTCAACTTCCGCAACGCGTTCGACAACTCGGTGGCGTACGCGCTGAATGATGTAGTGACGTACGGCGGATCGACCTATGTTGCGACCACGGCCAGCCAGGGACCGAACAATCCCACGCCGAATGTGAACACGGCGGGGTGGAGTGTAATGGCTCAGCAGGGCACGGCTGGCCCGCAGGGTCCACAGGGACTTGCCGGAGCGACTGGAGCCACTGGACCCCAAGGATTGACCGGTGCAACGGGTTCCCAAGGCCCCATCGGCTTGACCGGAGCCACCGGTCCGCAAGGTCTGATCGGTTTAACCGGTGACGCAAGGACCACAGGGCCCTCAGGGACTCACCGGAGTGACTGGTTCGCAAGGCGTGCAGGGTCCCGCCGGAGCCAGTGGCACCAGTTTCACATTTCGCGATGCGTTCGACAACTCGGTGGCGTATGCGCTCAATGACGTAGTGACATACGGCGGATCGAGCTATGTTGCCATCACCACCAGCCAAGGACCGAACAATCCCACCCCCGACGTGAACTCAGCCGGGTGGAGCCCGATGGCGCAGCAAGGGGCGAATGGTGCCACTGGGCCACAGGGAGCCACGGGAGCAACAGGCGGGCCAGGTCCACAAGGCCCCATCGGATTGACGGGTGCAACCGGTTCGCAGGGCCCCATTGGTGTGACCGGTTCGCTCGGGCCACAAGGGCTGCAGGGGGTCACCGGACCGACGGGCCCCCAGGGACCGCAAGGCGTTTTGGGTCCCGCCGGAGCCAATGGCGTCAGTTTCACGTTTCGCGATGTGTTCGACAACTCGCTGGCGTACGCGCTCAATGACGTAGTCACGTACGGCGGCTCTGCCTATATTGCGACCGCAGCCAGCCAGGGGCCGAACAATTCCACGCCGGACGTGAACGCGGCAGCATGGAGCCTGATGGCGCAGCAGGGCGCAACTGGCGCAGTTGGACCTTCCGGCCCAGCGGGATCACAAGGCACTCCGGGAGCTACGGGGCCGCAAGGGCCACAGGGTATCCAGGGTTCGGTGGGAGCAACCGGGGCCACCGGGGCAGCCGGGGCAGTCGATACTGATTCAATCGGGGTTCAGCCAACCGGAACCGGAGTTGTCTTCTCCTCTCCCGGGACCCCGAACACCTATACCACGGTCGGCCCCATGGCGCAGGTGTACACGGCTTTCTGTACTGGTCAGGTCGGCGGAAACGACGACAATTATTTCCTGTCGCCCGGATCGTTGGATTTGACGTGCTCTGGTTCGACCAGCACGGCATCGAGCGCTATGCGCCGTATAAGTCTTCCCCCGGGCATTGCCTCCTGCAAGATGCAGCAGATGCAAGTGCAGGCCGCGGTTGCAGGCCTTTGGTTCGACAGCGGCGTGGTGACGCTTTGGACGGGATCGGGAACGGCGGCGCCCACAGCTCTTTCCTGCACTCTCGGAGCCGGACTCCAATGTTCAGACCTGACCGATGCGGTGACGCTGAACGCGGGCGACAACTTCAACTGGGCCATAACGACGAACAACGATAGCGACGCGACTGCCGCAGTTGAGGTAACGGCTGTATGCACATATCCATAAAACGCCGGCTTCTCGCCGTGTTGTGGCTGGTCGGCGCTGCGGCAGGACAGACGTTCTATTTCCCTGCGTACAGCCCCATCACGGCAGGGATACGGCCGCTGGAGCAACTCTCCGGAGATCTGTTCCAGATCTACAACTCCGCCTACGACGCAACCCAGGCTTATGGCCAGTCTACGAATGCGCTGGCCATGACGAACTACGGCGTCGCCTTGTACGACGAAGGGCCGTGGACCCTCTTACCCGACGGCCGCATGTATACCATCGCGGGAGATACCGTTGGCGTCTACCGTTCCAATGGCAAATGGCTGGACTACCAGACTAAGACGACATGCGCCGATGACAATCATTCGATTTCTTCAGGCACTTTTTCCTGCCTGGGAATGAAAGCCATCGGTATCATTCCTGCGGTGAATGGCGCGCCCTTCGATCCTTACCTCTGCTCCGGCATCAACGGGCTGAACAATGCGCTGGTCAACGGGATCCAGACTCCAACCGTCGATTACACGAACTGCCCGACCATCGCATACGTCGTGAACACCTCGCACACTGCAACCCAGCCCAAGATGGCAACGGCTTCGATGATCGGGTTGAGTCGTACCCAGAATCCTCCTAATTTGGACGAGACCTTCGGTGCCGGCCGGGAGATCCACTCGCTTTTTCCGGTTGGCACCGCACTATACGCCACGGCGAACGTCGCCAAGCAGAACCGAGGTGGATCGAGTCTCATCTACTTCAGCGAGACGCTGTGGGTAAAGTCGGCGCTCACCACCCCAGCGATCACCCTCACCGTCACATCGGAACCGGCATTTGCCAAGATCGCACCGATCTCGGCGGCGCCAGCCATCAGAAGCGGCCAGTTGAGCGTCACCAACGGCAGCAAGGCAGTTACCGTTCTATCGGGTGATCCGTTTTATTCCTACATGGCCAGCCCGATTCCGCTAGTGGTCGAGATCAATAGCGTTGAGTACATGATTGCCGGCGTCACGGGTTGCGCGACCTCCTGCACAGGTGCGACTTTGGCGGTTCCGTACGCCGGAGTCACAAACACTTCGCCGGGCGTGAATTTCACCATCATGCAAGACCAAGCCACGAACGGTGGCAAGTTCCTGTTGAACTCAACTGAGGTCGTGGACGTCGCTGCGCTGCCTTGGAAATCGAAGCTTCCGGCCGCCTTGCAATCGGTTTCAAAGCTACTTAAGGTCTACGGCTCTACCTGGGCATGGCGGCAGTCAAACCTCTACCTGATGGTGATGGATGCTTCCGCGGTGGATACTGCGACGTACAGCGGCGGGTATGGAGTCAACGGTGCTGCCAGTGGGGTGAATCAGGGATACTACCTTACGGGATACGATCCCAGCGGTAACCCCGTCTGGACGCTGGGTGCAGAGCAGCAGGCCATCCCGCTTCTGAACTCGTGGAACCATAATAAGAATGCGAACAACATCAAGCCCGACTGCATCGGTGAGCATTCCGTACGCTACTCTCCGGGACTCGACAAAGAAGTCCTGACTTATGGCTCTGCCGAATGTCACGGTCTGCAACTGAGAACCGCGAAGTACCCATGGGGTCCATGGTCGAATGAAGTGCAGTTCATGAATAACGTGCAGGGGCAGGGCTGGTTTGGGCGCCTCGGATATTTGAACACGCCTCCTCCGCCGAATTTCCAGATCACACTGCCCAAGAATGCTCCGGTCTCGGCCCCAGCGGCAGCCGGCGGAGTGGCGACGAATGTGCTGTGGAGTGCTTCCAGTCCCAACAGCCAGATGGGATTCGGCACCATCCAGACACCCTTCGCAAAGCCGGGAAATCCGTATGCGCCGTTTCAGTTGCCGGTAGAGCACGTCAACGCCGACGGTACGGTAATGATCTTCTTCACCTTCAGCCTCTTCGACCCGTATGTGGTTAATCTGGCTACCGTAACACTGGCGAAATAACCAAGCTGCCGAGGAAAGATGCTGTTCGGCAGCGGACGCGCCCGTGCGCTTTCGGGCGGGGTTCCGTAGAGTCGCACGGAACTTACAGGATAACTCGCTTGTTTGCAATACATCCACTCCAGCCGCAATGGTGTTGAAAATGCAACAACACCTCGATATCGGTCCGACTGATCCGCCTTGAATCAGAGGGAACAACGGGGGGCGACAGACGCGGTCGTTTGCGCTGGATGAGGTGAGGGATGCGAACTCTGCTGAGAAATCTGCGCTACACCATTCGCATGTTGCGCAAGAATCCTGGCCTGACGCTGGCCGTCGTCGCCACGCTGATGCTGGGCATAGGCGCCACCACGGCGGTCTACACGGTGATTTACGCGATTCTAATCGCCCCATTGCCCTACCCGAACGCCGATCAGTTGGTAATGGTGTGGTCGAAAATCAATGGCCACCGCAATGGAACGGCAGCCGGTGACTTTCTCGACTGGCAACGGCAAAGTAAGTCGTTCCAGCAACTGGCAGCATGGAGCGCGCGCAGCTTCAACTTATCGACGCAGGACCAGCCTGAGCAGGTAGAAGGAAGACTTACCTCGCCGGGCTGGTTCAACATGCAAGGTATCCCCTTCATGCTGGGCCGCGACTTCCTGCCGGAGGAAGGCGTTCCCGGCAAGGACCATGCGGTCATTCTGACCCACAAGATATGGAACCGGCTGGGCGCAGATCGCAGCATTATCGGCAAGCCGATACGCATCAATGGCGCGCTCTACAGCGTAGTCGGTGTATTGTCACCCGGACTGGGCGACCGGTTGGGCCCGGAGCTGACTGTCCCGCTGGCGTTCACCCCGGAACAGATCAACCACGATTACCACTGGATCGTGACCATGGGCCGCCTAAAGACGGGCGTTACCATCCAACAGGCCCAAGCCGACATGGATTCGGTCACCGCAAATATCGCGGCCGCCTATCCGACTTCCAATAAAGGTTGGGGCGCATCGGTGGAGCCGCTGAAGAACGACTTCCTTCCCAAGGAACGAATACGGAATTTGTGGTTGCTGCTGGGAGCGGTGGGATTCGTTCTGTTGATCACGTGTGTCAACATCGCAAATCTGCTGCTGGCGAAGGGCGCGATGCGGCAAAGGGAACTTGCGGTGCGAAGCGCTCTGGGAGCGACTCGCAAACAGATCTTCGCGCAGTTTCTCACCGAAAGCCTGGTTCTCGCGTTGGTTGGTGGCGCACTCGGTATCGCTCTTGCTCAGGGATTGTTGCGCATCATTCTCAGCATCGTGCCCGAAGGAATATTGCCCTCCGAAGCTAACTTCCAGTTGGACTTCCCCGTTCTCGTGACTGCATTGGTTGCTACCACGCTCTCGGGACTGCTCTTCGGATGCGCGCCTGCTTGGTTCGGTTCGCGCGTCGATCCCGCAGAGTCCCTAAAGGATGGTGGACGCTCCTTGTCCGGCGGAGGCAGCCAGAAGCTGCGGAAGGCGCTCATCATGGGCGAGTTCGCGCTTGCTTTGTCGTTGCTGGCAGGCGCCGGGCTTGCCATTCACAGCTTCTGGAACCTGACCCGCGTCGACCTGGGGGTGCGCACCGACCACGTGCTCACTTTCGGGCTGAGGCAGCCTCAGGGCCGGTTTGAGAATCCGGAGCAAATGAACTCCTACAACCAGCAGATGCTGAGCGCGGTGCGTTCTGTCGCGGGAGTGTCAGATGCCGCCATCGTGACTGGCATGCCGCTGCGTTACACCAGCGACGGAATGCCGTTTTCCCTGGTCGGGGGCCCGGCGTATGCCGATCCGTCGCAGCGGCCGAACACAAATTTCCAATCGGTTTCACCCGGTTACTTCAAGACGTTTGGCGTGCAGGTCATTCAAGGGCGTTCTTTTTCCGAGCAAGACACCGCCGCAAGCGTTCGGGTCGCGATGGTGAACGAGGAATTCGCCACCCGTTATCTGAAAGGCCGGGATCCGCTGCAGCAGCGGGTGTCGATCGAAGAGATCATCCCCGGGCAGCCGCAACTTGGTCCGCCAGTCGAGTGGCAGATCGTCGGAGTCTTCCACACCGTGATGTATGGAGACTTCCGGAGGCCACATCCGGAGGTCGATGTTCCCTATACGCAGTCGCTGTCGCCCAATGTCACGATTGGCGTTCGCACGGCCAATGATCCCGGAGCAATGAGCAAGACGATCGCGGCAGCCGTGCACTCGGTCGATCCGCAAATCGCCTTGGGTCGAATCCGCACCATGGACCAAGTGAAGGATGAGTCTCTTGCCGAAGACCGGTTCACGGTGGTTTTGTTTGCCGGCTTTGCCGGGGCTGCCTTGCTGTTGGCGGCGGTCGGTATCTACGGGCTAATGGCATTTGCCGTCTCCCAACGCGTTCCGGAGATCGGTCTGCGCCTGGCGCTGGGTTCGGGTAAGGGACGCGTGATCTGGCTGGTCCTGGGCGAAGCGTCAGTACTGGCATTATTTGGGCTGGCAATTGGCATCGGCGGGGCCGTGCTTGTAGGACGCGCCATGCGGACCACTTTATACGGCGTCGGCGCCATGGATTTCTCCGTCCTGGCGTCGGTTGCAGTGGTCCTTATGTGTACGGCGTTGTTGGCGGCGTATTTGCCGGCGCGCCGGGCTGCGTCGATTGATCCGATGAAGGCACTGCGCACCGAGTAAGCAAAGTACAGGTTTTGAAGACTGAAAGTCGTGCCCAGCACCCGCATCTTCCATCGGGACCGACGAAACACCGTCTATTCACTAACCACCAACCAGCACTACTTACTGATTTACCATCGCAGTGTGCTGGAACTCTCCACCAATGTGCAATATGTCAAAGGCATCGGCCCTCGATATGCCGCGATGCTGCTGGAAAAGGGCATCACCACGGTGGAGGATTTGCTGTATTACCTGCCATTTCGCTACGAAGACCGGCTGAATCCACGGGGCATTGGCGAACTGCGGCCGGGGGAGATGGCGAGCGTGATTGCGGAGGTACGCACGTCGGGCCTGTTTCGCACGCGCCGCATGCCCCTCTTCGAAATGACGGCGGGGCAGGGGCGCGACACGCTAAAGTGCATCTGGTTTAACGCGCCGTATCTGCAGGACAAGTTCCGCGCGGGACAACTGGTGGCGCTGTACGGCAAGGTGGAGGCGGCATCGCATGGCTATGATCGCCTGCAGATCATGCAGCCGCAGTTTGAGATCCTGCACGATCCAACGGAAGACGGTAACGGGAACGAGGAAGAGCGCAAGTGGCAGTCGCTTGAGGTGGGACGAATTGTCCCCATCTACGAGACGGCAGGCAAGGGCCGACTGACAGCGCGATGGTTCCGGCGCATCATTCACGGGATGCTGGAGAAGCTGGATCAGGACCTTCCCGACGCGATACCAGCCGTGGTACGCGGGCAGATGGGACTGATCGATCGCAAGTCCGCGTTCTGGCAGGCGCATTGGCCGGAGGTCGGCGAGAGCCTGGCGAATTTGCAGGAGGCCCGCACTCCGGCGCTGTTCCGGTTGATTTTTGAGGAGTTGTTCTTTCTCGAACTAGGGCTGGAACTGAAGCGCCGCAAGATGCGAGCACAAAGCGGCGTCCGCTTCCAGATCAACGATCAGGTGCGCGGGGCGGTGAAGCGCATCCTGCCGTTTCATCCTACGGAAGCGCAGAAGCGGGTGCTGAAAGAAATCGTCGACGACATGAAGGAGGCGGCTCCCATGCGGCGGCTGCTGCAGGGCGACGTGGGATCGGGTAAGACGATTGTGGCGCTGCAGGCGGCGGTGATCGCGATCGAAAACGGTTACCAGGTGGCGCTGATGGCTCCCACAGAGATATTGGCCACACAGCATTATCTGTCGGCGCGGCGCATTCTGGAGCAGGCGGGCTATCGCATTGTGCTGCTGACGGGATCGCAGGAGTCGAGCCGCAAGAAACATACTCGACGTCACATTGCGCAGGGCAACGCACAGCTGGTAATCGGAACGCACGCGCTAATCCAGGAGTCGGTGGAGTTCGACAAGTTGGGCTTGGTGATCGTGGATGAACAGCACCGCTTCGGCGTAATGCAGCGGTTTCGGCTGATGAAGAAGACCGCACAAGCTGATACGTCCCAGCAAGCGCAAAACTCGCCGGAGACCCCGGAAGCTGAACCGGATGTGCTGGTGATGACGGCGACTCCGATTCCGCGCACGCTGGCCCTGACGCTGTATGGCGATCTCGATACCAGCGTGCTCGATGAACTTCCGCCGGGACGTACACCGATCAAGACCAGGCGCGTATCGGACGATGTGGCGCAGTCGGTGTGGGAGTTCGTTCACAAGCAGGTGAAGGCAGGACGGCAAGCTTATGTGGTGTATCCGGTGATCGAAGAGGGCGCTATGTCTACAACCCAGGAAGCGCAAAACCGGCGCTTGCCGGGGACCTCGATTCCCGGCGAGTTAAAGGCTGCCGTCAAGATGTATGAGCAATTGCGCAGCCGGGAGATGGCAGGGCTGCACGTGGGTCTGCTGCACGGACGCATGAGCGCCGACGAGAAGGACGCGACAATGGCGGCGTTTCAGCGCGGCGACATCGACGTGCTGGTATCGACCACGGTGATCGAGGTCGGCGTCGATGTGCCGAATGCAAGCGTCATGGTGATTGAACATGCCGAACGTTTCGGGCTCTCGCAACTGCATCAGTTGCGTGGGCGCATCGGACGGGGAGCGGCGCAGTCCTACTGCGTACTGATGACGGGCGGCAAGGTGTCTCCGGAGGCCGAAGAGCGGTTGCAGGCCATGGTGCGGACGCAGAACGGGTTCGAGATCGCCGAACTGGATTTGCAGCAGCGCGGGCCGGGAGAGTTCTTCGGCACCAGGCAGGCGGGAATGCCGAATTTCCGCGTGGCGAACTTGCTGCGCGATCGCGACGTGCTGGAGCTGGCGCGGAAACAGGCGCGGCTCGTGCTAGAAGGTCCGAATAAGCAGGTCCTGCAGCAGGAGATCACCAATGCGCTGCAGCATTTGCGGAGTCATTGGAATCGGAGGTATGGGTTGGTGGAGGTGGGGTAACTGGTGACTGGTACCTGGTGGTGGATCAAGACCGTGGGCGGTCTTCATGTATGATTTCGGGTGCTCGTGTGGAAGCGCAATTTTGCAAGAGATTGGGAGGCAATATGGCGAAGACGGCGGTTGGGCTATTCAAGGACAGTGGCGCGGCGGATGCAGCGGTTCGAGCTCTCGAGTCGGCGGGTTTCGCGACGGGCGATATCCGGGTTTTGAGCGAGCCGGTCGATCTACCTACCAGCGGTGCCCTAAGCACTCCGCGCACGGATTTTGAAGTGGAACTGGGGCGGGACCTGGCCGCGATGGGGGCGTCGGAAGCACACGTCGCCGGTTATGTAGCAGGCGTGCAGCGTGGAGGAGTGATCGTGTTCGCAACCGGTCCCGGTGACAAGGCCGACGCGGCCGTGGGGATCATGAACAGTAGCGGAGCAGCGGGAAGCGAAGAAGTGAGCGCCGATGTGGCGTTGCCCGGGGCCAGCCAGAGCGTTGGCAGTCCGGACCGGGATACTACGGTACTGACGGGACGGTCCCCGTCGCGAGCGGGCGGCGCGCAACTGTTCGTCTGGTAGTGCATCGGAAAATCGAGTGGCCCCGGCATGGCGAGTCCTGTGTGCAAGCCGGCCGGGGATTGCGTGCTGGCGAGGTTTCCTCTGCCCTGCCACGGGCGCAATATTAGGTGGTGCTTATGAATCATGCGAAAGATATTTTGCAATCCGTGTCGGAGCGGCTCGCAACCAGCGCAGATGTGAAACGAGTCTTTGGCGAGCCGATCCAGGTGGGCGGAAAAACGATTGTTCCGGTGGCCCGCATACGCTACGGCATGGGCAGCGGTTGGGGAGGCGGTGAGCAGGAAGGCGGTGTTGCCGATCGTCCGCTGGCTGCAGGCGGCGGTGGTGGCGGTGGCGGGGTCATGGCGTCTCCTGTGGGCGCGCTGGAGATTACGGACACGAGCGTGCGCTTCATCCACTTCTTCGACCCGGGGGAAATTGCCAAACTGTGCCTGGGTGGCGTGGCGGTCATTTTGATTCTGGGGCGGCTGCTGAGAAGGCGGAAGTAAGAAAGAAAGGCGCTTGCAACGGGCGCTGTGAATTTTCCGGACCAGGGTGTGAATACCTCAACGAAAATCGGGCTTTTCCGTCTGCTGCCTTCGGTAGACGATCTTTTGCGCAGGCCTGAAACACAGAGGCTTATCGCGCGCTTCGGCCATGTCAATGCGGTGGAAGCGACACGCGTGGTGATCGAGGAATGGCGCGCTCGGATTGCTGCGGGCGAGATGATGGAAGAGCAGATTGCAGCGGCGGTGGAAACGGCTCCGCGGGAGATTGAGCAGCGGCTGCAAGAGGAGATAGCGTACTCGCTGCGCCCTGTGATCAATGCGACGGGCGTGATTTTGCATACGAACCTGGGACGGGCTCCTCTGAGCCGCAAGGCGTTGGAACACGTGGTGGAGATTTCGCAGGGATACTCCAACCTGGAGCTTGATCTTGAGACGGGGGAGCGAGGCAAGCGCGATGGACACGTTGATCGGCTGATGGCGAAATTGCTGAGCGAGAGTGTTTTGGACCCTCCCTTTTCCAAAACCGGGGAAAGGATGGGGCACCCAGGAGACGCTGAACCCCACATATCCCAAAGCCGGGGATATGTGGGCCACCCCCGTGAGGTTGCGACGATTGTGGTCAATAACAACGCCGCGGCGGTGCTGCTGGCGCTGAATGCGTTGGCTGAAGGCGGCGAGGTTATCGTCTCGCGCGGCGAGCTGGTGGAGATCGGCGGATCGTTCCGCATCCCTGACGTGATGGGGAAATCGGGGGCCGTTCTGCGCGAAGTGGGAACGACCAACCGCACGCGCATCGCCGACTACGAGCAGGCGATTAACGAACGGACGAAGCTGCTGCTGCGGGTGCATCGATCGAACTTCGAGATCATAGGCTTCACCGAGCAGCCATCGCTGGAAGAGTTGTCTGCGCTTGGGCACCGGCGCGGAGTCCCCCTGATGGAAGACCTCGGCAGCGGGGACATCTTCGACCTGCGCGAAGTGGGCGTTCGTGGCGAGCCGACCATTGCGACCAGCCTGCGGGCAGGTGTGGACCTGGTCACGTTCAGCGGCGACAAGCTGCTGGGAGGTCCACAGGCCGGGTTGATTACGGGCCGTCGCGAGCTGGTGGCGAAGGTGCGCGCCAACCCGCTGTTTCGCGCACTACGGGTGGACAAGATGTTCTACGCCGCGCTGGAAGCCACGCTTTTGGCGTACCTGCGCGAGGACTACGACTCGCTGCCGGCGCTGCGGATGATGCGGCTCAGTGAGGAAGCCATTGGTGAGCGCGCGGAGCATTTGATGCGCAAGCTGCACATAAGCTGTCCGAAGTTGAATGTTGAGGTAGTGGCGACGCAATCCGTGATTGGCGGTGGATCGGCTCCCGGATCGACACTGCCGACGAGAGCGTTGGCGGTGACTTCGCCTGAACTCGGTGCAGACGAAATTGCGCGGAAGTTACGCGCGTGGATAACGCCCATCATCGCAAGAGTGGAAGAGGGGCGGGTGCTGCTGGATTTGCGGACGGTCGAGCCGGAGCAGGATGCGGTAGTAGTCGCGGCCCTGGAGAGTTTTGTCGCTTGACGGGCGACTATTTGACGCCCTTCTCCGGGTTCCAGGAACCCTGTACTTTTCGGATATAGACAATCTGACCGGTGTGGTAAGCGTTGTGAGTTCCGATGTGGGCGATGTTCGTAGCCCACTTGTTAACCTGGGTGTCGTCGAAGGCCTCAACGTTTTTTTCCAGGGAAGTTAATACTTCATCGAGCTGCTTTACGGTAACCGCCCAGTTAGCGGCGTCGAAACTGTTGAAGGTTTCGTCGTTATTGCCGCTGAACTTAGGCGGAGGCTCTCCTTTCATCTTTGCCAGTTGCTGCTGGTTCCAAAAAATGAGGTGGACGGCCAGTTGTCCGATGGAATGGTTGCCGCTGCCGTCTGTCCACTTGGCTTGTTCGGGTGTGAGGCCTTCGACAGCAATGTTGGCGGGGACGAACCAGTCCTTTTCGTTATGGGTGGTGCGAAGTTGCTCCAGCAGTATGCTCTTGAGAGTGGGAGTGGACTTGGGCTGCTGGGCGAAAGATGGCAGCGAGGCTACCAGCAAGGACAGGACGACAACCAGTTTCATATCACACCTCGGTTCGAAACTCGCTGCATTGTATGCACGAGCCGGAGAATCGCGAAATCGCATCATTAGGTACGCATGGCCACCATTTACACCATTGGACATTCGACGCGCAGCTTGGATGAATTGGTAGCAGCGCTTCGAGAACATGGCGTCGCAACGCTAGTGGATATTCGGTCGTTTCCTATGTCGCGGCGGCTGCCGCATTTCAATCGCGAGTCGCTGGAGCAGGAGTTGCCGAAGCATGACATCGCCTACGTGTGGCTCAAAGAGCTTGGTGGACGGAGGAAGAAACTGCGCGATGATTCGCCGAATACGGGGCTGCGCCATGAATCGTTCCGCAATTATGCGGATTACATGATGACGGAAGAGTTTGAGAAGGGGATCGCTAGGCTGCTTGAGCTCGCGTCGGCAAATAGCGCTCCCACCCTGTCGCCAAACGCAGGCGACAAGGGCGGGGCACCCGCTGGTGTGGCGATCATGTGTGCCGAGCGCGTGTATTTCCAGTGCCACCGCATGCTGGTGAGCGATTACCTGACGGCGCATGGACACACCGTGCTGCACATCGATGATGAGAAGCATGTGCCACGTCCGCACAAACTCATGGCGGAAGCGCGGTTGGTGAAGGGGAAATTGGTTTATAACGCGCAGGAGCTGTTCTAGACAGTTGCCAGTCGCCAGTAGCCAGGAAAGTCAACCGCAGTCAGAGTACTGCCGAAAGGAAAATCCAGAAAATCGAAGAGTATGTAGCTGGCGTCTCATCCTGAGCGAGTTCGCCGTGGCGCCAGTCGAAGGACCCGGAAAATCGGCGGCCTCTTGGCTAGGCTGATTGCGCGACGCGCACCTGTGCCGCTATTCTCGAAACACACCTATGAAGCAGGCTGTCTTCCGAGAGCGCAACAAGGGATACTATCGCGTTCTCCATACTCCGATCTGGCTCTGGGTTTTTTGGGTGCTGCCAGGATGGCCGCTCACCTATGACCTATACACGCACGGGCCGGACCGCCGGCATTGGCTCTGGCTCGTGGTAGTCGCGGCAGTGGTGTTCTGGCGGGGATGGCTTGGCCGCGTGCCGGGGTGCGAGCAGCGGCCGTACATTCACTACTACGGCGTACGTCAGCCGAACCTGTGGTATCGCGTGGTGTGTTACACCGCCGCATGGATCGACATCCTGGTTCCGTTTGCGCTGAATGTGGTCGGACTGTGCGTCGCGGCAGTTACTGGGCAATGGATGTTGAAGGAGCTGTATCAGTACGTCTACTATCCGCTGGCGCTAGCGGTGGTGGTGGGAACATTCCTCGGCCTCACACCGCGGGCAAAGCGTGACACTTTTGGCGAGGGCGCGGAGCGGGCGTGGTTCTACGTGGCTATCTGGACCGTGGTTCCGACACAGGTCATCAACTGGGGGGCGTGGCGGCTGGGGAAATACATGGACCTCGCGCCGTTGCCGCTGGCGCGCACCCGCCTTGCCGTTTGCCTGGTTTCGACAGCGTTTTTCCTGTTGCTTGGCTGTGCTGCGAAGCTGCCACGCACGCAGAGGTACTACTCCGGCGTGGCCGCGGCGGGAGTATGAGAAGCAGCAATTAGCAATTAGTAATTAGTGACAAACACGAGGCGAGCACCCGCGCTTCGACCGTTTTCTATAACCACAAGGATGGCGCGCTCGGCTGACGGCTAGTGCCCGAGCTTTTCCGGCAGGGCACCTAGGACGGTGGCGTCTGGCGGTGCGGGTTTCTTCAATTTCGAATCCAACACAAGCGCCAACTGGCGCGCCTCGACGGCGTAAGGATCGGCGGGAGTCTCGCGGATCACGGTTTCCAGTTCGGTCCGGGCGGAGGCGTAGTTACGTAGCCCGAGCTGGGCGTGTGCCCGGCCGACATGCAGCACCGCAATCTCGTGCGGGGCGACTTGCTGGGCGCGGTCGAATTCGTCGATGGCCGCCTGGAAGTGGGATTGACCTAGATACGCCCGGCCCGCCTCGTAGTGACGCTGCCAACTCTCAGGGGAAAGCGTCGCCATGATCGAGAGTGCGTAGAGCGCTTGGGAGGGTTGGTGCAACTCGTTATAAGCCGAGGACAGCGCGAGATAGGTGCGGGGCGAGTTGGGATTGTATTGCACGGCCTGGAGAAGGTCGATGAGCGCATCTGCGGGATGCCCATCCCGCAACTGGAGAATTCCCAGCAAGAAAAGCGCCGGGCCGTAGTTGGGGTGAAGCTGAAGTGCGCGAATCGCCTGGGCCCGGCTCTGCTGGATGTCGCTTCTCTCCCAGGCTTCGAACGCCTTGCGCAGCGCGGCCTGGGCCCGCTCGGAGACCGTGAGTTGCTCGACCGAGACGGTGTCGTAGCCGCGTCCAGCCTGCGGAAGCGACAGTGGCAATCTCAGCACAAATGTTGAAGTAGGAGAGTTTAGCTGCACCCGCTTGGGCGGAACCAGAATGCCTCCCGCGACCGTCACGTCGTAGGCGCCGGGGGACAGTCCTCGGAAGTTGGCGCTGCCGTCTGCGAGGGTGATGATGACGGAGCGCATTACTGGCGGGGTGGCGGAGCGGACTGCTATCTCAAGGTCGGATACGGGATGTCCCAGCGAATCCTGAAGCTTGCAGGCAAGGGCGACGGTTGCTTGAGGCTGGGAGGCGGATGCGGCTTCCTGGGCTGTGCCGGAACTCGCGACCAGCAGAACACCACTCCACAGGGCAAGATACGGCACCCGAAGCCGGCGGGATGGTCTTTGAAGACGAGCAGGGCAAGTCCTATTACCCATAACGACGCCCCTGGGTCGCCCAGAGTGAATCAACGCGTCGGCACTCCAAGCAACGGTGGCGAAATTTATATGCCTGTCGCGGGGAAATGGCTATGGTACTGAAGTGCTATTTGCGTCGGAGGGGCAGCATTTGACGGATGAGATATAGCAGTTCGTCACAGGATGATTTATCACGGCTGCCTTGCAGCGGGTAGCCGACGGGGTGTTTGAGAGGTGATGACCGGCGCTTGAGGAGCAGAAGAAAGGCGGTTCGCCGGAGCGAACCGCCTTCATCATGAACTCGCGCCCGAGTGTTTACACAGGCTGTACGTTCTCGGCCTGCCAGCCCTTCGGTCCCTTGACTACGTTGAACTGAACGGTCTGACCTTCCTGCAAGCTGCGGAAGCCGCCTGCCTGAATGGCAGAGTAATGAACGAATACGTCTTCGCCGTTCTGACGGCTGATGAAGCCGTAGCCCTTCGCGTCATTGAACCACTTTACTGTTCCTTGTTCCATTGTGATGCACGTTCCTTCGAAATTGATATAGCTGCAATTCGACCGGATTGTGAAGCGGCAGGGATGCTGCAAGGCAGGAACTGCTGCGTACAACGTCGATCAATCGAGCACCTTCATCATATCAGCGCAAGTGCAAAAGGCCAAAATGATTCTTGCCATGAATTACGGGAGATTTCGTCGCTGAACGATACAAGTGACGCAAAATCAACGGGGTAAGGGACAGAGCCAAATTGATAGTAGGACAAGTTTCAAAATGGGAATCGGGTTATATATGTGTTGTATGGTGAAGCAATGATTGTAGGAACGGGCATTGACATCGCGGAAGTAGATCGGATCGCCAAGTCCATCGAGCGCTTTGGGCGACGTTTCATCGAGCGGGTATTCACCCCCGACGAGATCCGCTATTGCGAGTCGAAGGCGAACAAGACAGAGCGCTACGCCGCCCGCTTCGCAGCCAAGGAAGCAGCCATGAAGGCGATCGGGACGGGTTGGAACCGAGGCGTTACCTGGAAAGATGTGGAAGTGCGGCGTCTAGCCGGGGGACGGCCTACTATCGCATTCCATGGTCGAGCGGCGGAATTCTTCGCTGCACTCGGCGGAACGCGCGCGAATCTGTCGATTACCCACACGAAACAGTTCGCGATGGCGCAAGTGATCCTGGAGAGTGAGTGAGAAAGAGGCTCATTTGTCAGTTGCAGTTGTCGGTCTCAAGCAAAGCGAACGCTCAAGTGTCTGAGCTCCGAAATCAGCTGCCTGGATTGCCGCAGTTCGAATGAAAATCTAAAAGATAAATTATTCGAAGGCCCTCACTTTCTATTGCGTTTTTCAACGTCATGACGGCGGTTGCAAGGCGACTTTGCATCAAGGAAAGCCATGAACGTGCCCATTGAAATGAAAGCTTGCTAAGCGGGCAACCCGAGTTGTTATAATCACCGACTTGGGTGATGGGCGTCACACCGGATCACACGTAAGCTCGGCAACTGCACGAACCCGGCGCCGAACGGGGTAATCGGCTTCTTCACCGCAACACGGGAAAGCTTCGTACATGGCACAAATTTTTCATCGTAGTGCGAATAGTCTTTCGCGGCTGTCGATGCTCGCGGTGCTAGTTGTAGTGACAGGCCTATTGGCATTCGCCTGGGAAATGCAGCGGGCTCCGTACGTTACCTACCAGGGGGTTCGGCAAGCCCAGCCAGTGCCGTTCAGCCACAAGCACCACAATGCGGGACTGGGGATCGACTGCCGCTACTGTCACACGTCGGTGGAGCAGTCGAGCTACGCCGGCATTCCACCTACCAAGACGTGCATGAACTGCCACTCGCAGATCTGGACGAATGCGGCGCTCCTGGAGCCGGTACGGGAAAGCTATCGGACGGGTAATTCCCTGCTGTGGACCAAAGTCAATTACTTGCCGGATTACGTGTACTTCAACCACAGCATTCACGTGAACAAAGGGGTGGGCTGCGCAACCTGTCATGGGCCAGTGAACAAGATGCCGCTGATGTATCAAGAGTCGTCGATGCGGATGGAGTGGTGCCTGGAGTGTCACCGCGCGCCGGAGAAGTTCCTTCGTCCACGGGACGAGGTCTTCAACATGAACTACGAGCAGCCGACAGCGGGCCATCCGGTATTGCTCGCGGATGGGACGAAATACACCGATCAGGCGGAACTAGGGATGGCTTTGAAGGGCCAGTATCACGTTCGCACCGTGGAGGACATTACGAGCTGCAGCACGTGCCATCGGTAGTGGAGATCCGTCGCGGGCTAAAGCCCGCTCGGGTTGAAAAAATGAAAACGTTTCGGCACGACTAAAGTCGTGCCCTGATACGAGGCCTGTCGAAAGTGAGCACGAGGCGAGTCGGAAGCGAGTGATGGTTGGCGGGGGCTGGGGTCCTTTCGGCTACGCTCAGGGCGGGCGCTCGACTCCGGCGTCGCAAAAAAGCGACGCCTGCGCTTGACAGGATGACACCCTGAAGAATGAACAGCGAGATTGAGTGCCGGATGACGAGCGAGCAGCGAGATTGAATACCGGAACCGACGAGAAGATGGATAAAGTGAGCCAACAAGAGTCCAAGGCGGTTTGTCCCAGCAAGTTAGAGTTGGCGGAAGTCCGCAATAAGCTGACCCGAGCCAAGAGCGGCCCGCAGTATTGGCGGAGCCTGGAAGAGCTGGCCCAAACTGAAGGCTTCTTCGAGATGGTGCACCGCGAGTTCCCGCGGCAGGCGTCGGTATGGCCGGAGGGAGCATCGCGCCGCGACTTCATGAAGCTGATGACGGCTTCGATGGCGTTGGCCGGTCTTTCGGCGTGTGTCAAGCAGCCGGTGGAGCCCATCGTCCCCTATGTGCGACAACCGGAGCCGATCACGCTGGGCATTCCGTTGTTTTTCGCGAGCGCCATGCCATTTGGGGGCTACGCGACTCCCGTGCTTGTGGAAAGCCACGAAGGCCGCCCGACCAAGGTGGAGGGAAATCCTGACCACCCGGCTGGATTGGGCGGAAGCGATGTCTTTGCTCAGGCCTCGATTCTTGACATGTACGATCCGGACCGCTCGCAGGTGGTGTCGTACACCGGAGACATTCGGTCCTGGAGCGACTACGCGACGGCGATTAAGGGCCAATTGAATTCACAGAAGGCGATGCAGGGTGCGGGGATGCGGATCCTGACTCGCACGGTGAGCTCGCCGACGCTGGCGGCACAACTCAATGCGGTGCTGGCGGCATATCCGCAGGCCAAGTGGGTGCAGTACGATCCGTTGAACCGGGACAATGCCCGTGCCGGTGCGCAGTTAGCGTTTGGGCAGTACGTGGAGACGCACTACAACCTCGACAAGGCAGAGACGATCTTATCGCTGGACGGCGATTTTCTCTCTAGCGGATACCCCGGATTCCTGATTTACGCGCGGCAGTTCGCGTCGCGGCGTAATCCCGAGCTCAAAGAAAAGATGTCCCGCTTCTACATGGTGGAAAGCACGCCGACTAACACCGGCGGCAAGGCGGACCATCGGCTTCCGGTGCGTGCTTCAGAGGTGGAGCAGGTGGCGCGAGCCATCGGAGCTGGGCTTGGAGTGGGAAGTGGAACAGCCAAGCCGGAGCAGCAGAAGTTCGTGGCTGCGCTAGTGAAGGATTTGCTGGCGCACAAGGGTGCAGCAGTCGTGATCGCAGGGGACAATCAGCCTGCGGCAGTGCACGCGCTGGCCCATGCCATGAACCAGGCGCTGGGTGCGGTGGGAACGACGGTGTTCTATACCGATCCGGTAGAAGCGAAGCCGCAAGACCAGATGGCGGCACTAAAAGAACTGGTCGGGGAAATGAATGCCGGTGCGGTGGACTTGCTGCTGATCGTTGGCGGCAATCCGGTGTATGACGCTCCTGCGGACCTGAAGTTACGCGATGCGATGGGCAAGGTGCAGTTGCGGGCGCAGCATAGCCTTTATCAGAACGAGACTACGGACTACGTTCACTGGCATGTCAATGCGACCCACTATCTGGAACAGTGGGGCGACGTGCGCACCGTCGACGGAACCGCGACTCTTGTCCAGCCACTGATCGCTCCTTTGTACGACGGCAAGAGCGAGTATGAATTTGTCGAGGTGCTGACCGGTTCGTCTGCCACGACGGGCTACGAAATTATCCGCAAGTACTGGCAAGGCCACATGGGCGGCGACTTCGACACCGCATGGCGCAAGGCGCTGCACGACGGATTTGTTGCAGGTACGGCCTTTCCCGCCAAGTTGGTATCGGCGAAGGGCGCTGTGCCGGCTGCGGAGGCGAGCAGCAACGGCGGACTGGAAGTAATGTTCCGGCGCGATCCGACGATCTACGACGGCACTTTCGCGAACAACGCATGGCTGCAAGAAACAGCCAAGCCGATGACGCAAATCTGCTGGGACAACGCGGTGCAGGTAAGTGTTAAGACCGCGGAAAAGCTTGGTCTTAAGTCGGAGGATGTCGTCGAGATCGAGGTGAATGGCCGCAAGGTAAAAGGCGGAGTTTGGCGTACGCCGGGACATCCCGACGACGCCATCACGGTGTTCCTAGGCTATGGCCGAAGCAAGAGTGGACGTGTGGGCACAGGCGTGGGCTTCAACGCGTACGAGCTACGCAACAGCGACGGACTGTATTTCGCGAGCGGCAAGATGGCCAAGATTGGGGACGGCTACGGGTTCGCGAATCCCCAGGGCTGGCAGTACATCGACCAGTCGGGGATTCCGGGCGCGGAAGACATGAGCGACCGTCACATTGTCCGCAAGGCGACTCTGGAAGACTTTCTCAAGAACCCGGATTTCGCGCACGAAGGCATTGAGGCGCCGGCGCCCGAGTTCACGCTGTACCAAACAGTACACGGCGGTCCCCTGTATCAGTACACGGAAGCCAAGTGGGGTATGGCGATCGACATGAACTCCTGCATTGGCTGCAAGACGTGCGTGGTGGCGTGCCAGGCGGAGAACAACATTCCGGTGGTCGGCAAGGAACAGGTGATGCGCGGCCGTCACATGAACTGGCTCCGGGTGGATGTTTATTACGAGGGCGGAACTGAGAACCCCTCAGCGTATTACCAGCCGATTCCATGCCAGCAGTGCGAGAACGCACCGTGCGAGGTAGTTTGTCCGGTGGGCGCGACAGTGCACAGCACGGAAGGCCTGAACGACATGGTGTACAACCGCTGCGTCGGGACCCGCTACTGCTCCAACAACTGCCCCTACAAGGTACGGCGCTTCAACTTCTTGTTGTGGCAGGACTGGGAAACGCCGCAGTACAAGATGATGCGCAATCCGGAGGTCAGTATCCGCAGCCGCGGCGTGATGGAAAAGTGCACCTATTGCGTGCAGCGCATTACGCACGGCCGCATCACGGCGGAAAAGGAAAACCGCAAAGTGGCCGATGGGGAGATCCTGACTGCCTGTCAGCAGGCGTGCCCGACGGGTGCGATTACCTTCGGAGACTTGAATGATGCGAACAGCCGAGTGTCGAAGCTGCGAGCAGACCAACGCAATTACGGATTGCTGGAAGACCTGAATACACGTCCTCGGACTACGTACATGGCTTTGGTGTTAAATCCGAACCCTGAACTCGAACAGTCGGAGCACAGCTAGATGGCGGGACCAGACGAGAAAAACATAGCATTGCTCGACGAGCCGCCGGTGATCGGTCCGGGACAGACGTTCGACTCGGTCACTGACACAATTGTCGACGCCGTATTGAAGCGGCCGATCGGCCTGGGCTGGCTGTTTGGCCTAGCTGTGGGGATGGGCTTGCTGGGCATCCTGGGCATGGCGGTCACCTACCTGTTCCTGCGTGGTGTCGGCATTTGGGGTATCGAGATTCCTGTGGCGTGGGGCTTCGCGATCATCAACTTTGTGTGGTGGATCGGTATTGGCCATGCCGGCACGCTGATCTCGGCGATTTTGCTTCTATTCAAACAGACCTGGCGCAACTCGATCAACCGCTTCGCTGAGGCCATGACACTGTTTGCTGTGGCCTGCGCCGGCATGTTCCCGCTGTTGCACATGGGCCGTCCGTGGCTGGGGTACTGGATGTTCCCCTATCCCAACTCGATGGGAGTGTGGCCACAATTCCGCAGTCCGTTGGTGTGGGACGTATTTGCCGTTTCGACGTACGCGACGATTTCAGCGGTGTTCTGGTTTGTCGGGCTGGTTCCGGATTTTGCGACCATGCGTGAGGAGGCAAAGAACCCCTGGGCTCGCAAGGTGTATGGAATTCTCTCGCTGGGTTGGCGAGGTTCGGCGCGTCATTGGACGCGGTACGAGTCGCTATACATCCTGCTGGCAGGCATCTCAACGCCCCTGGTGCTTTCGGTGCACACGGTAGTCAGCTTCGATTTCGCAATTGCCATCCTTCCCGGATGGCATACGACAATTTTTCCGCCGTACTTCGTGGCAGGCGCAATTTATTCCGGCTTCGCCATGGTGCTTGTGCTGGCGATTCCCATCCGAAAGTATTACGGGTTAGAAGGCATGATCACCATGCGCCACTTGCAGAACTCGGCGAAGGTCATGCTAGCGACCGGACTCATCGTCGGGTACGGCTACTTTTTCGAGACCTTCGTGGGGCTGTATAGCGGGTCGACCTACGAGCGCTTCATGATACACAACCGCTGGTTCGGCCCATATGCTCCGCTTTACTGGTCGCTCATCCTTCTGAACATCCTGCTGCCGCAGATTTTGTGGTGGCCCAAGATCCGGTCGAGCACAACCTGGCTATTCGGGATTTCGTTGGTGGTTCTGGTGGGGATGTGGCTGGAACGCTTCGTCATCATCGTTACCAGCCTGCATCGTGATTTCCTGCCGTCGTCGTGGGGCCATTATGTGCCGACGCGCTGGGATTGGGCGACCTATGCCGGCACCATCGGATTGTTCACCGCGGCGATCTTCATCTTCATTCGTATTGTGCCGGCGATTTCGATCTTTGAAATGCGTATGTTGCTGCCGGAGTCGGAGGTGAAGGAATGAGCCATGCAGTGATAGCACCAGGTCTTTATGGGTTAGTGGCTGAATTCGAGACGCCCACCGACCTGGTGAAGGCAGCTAAGGCAGCATACGCCGAGGGATACCGGGAGATGGATGCCTACAGCCCGTTTCCGATCGAAGAGGCGAGCGAGGCCATTGGCTTTCACAAGACGAGGGTGCCACTGATAACGCTCATAGGAGGGATCCTCGGGGGGCTTTCAGGATTCGGGCTGCAGTATTGGATCAACGTGATTGCCTATCCGCTGAATATCGGCGGGAAGCCGTACGACTCGTGGCCTGCGTTCATCGTACCCACGTTTGAAATGACGATCCTGTTCGCCGGGCTGATTGGGATGTTTGGCATGTTCGCCCTGAACGGGCTGCCCCAGCCCTATCATCCGTTGTTCAATGTGGACCGCTTCTCGGCGGTGACGCGCGATAAGTTTTTCCTGTGCGTCGAGTCCACCGATCCCAAGTTCGACCTAATAGGCACCCAACGATTTATGGAACGTCTCAAGCCGCTTTCGATTTCGGAGGTGCCGCATTGATTGCTCATGAGCATCATGCCCACTGTAGAGATGATGAGCGGCCGTTCGGGATTCGCTCTTCGCTCTTCGCTTTTCGCCGAAGCGGGCGTCATGCGATGGCCCTATTGCTCGTGGCGATAGCGTTGCTATTGCTCGCGGGGTGCCGCGCCGATATGCAGAACCAGCCCTACAAGCGGCCACTGGCGGAGAGCGACTTTTACGCGGACAAGCGCTCAGCGAGGCCCCTGGTGGAAGGGACTGTCGCGCGGAGCGACTTGCGCGCGGACACCTACTTCTACACCGGCAAGATCGGTAAGGATGACGGCGATTACATGCCCTTTCCCGTTACGGCGGAGGTGATGGCGCGCGGACAGCAGCGTTTCAATATTTACTGTTCGCCCTGCCACGGCGAAACCGGTGACGGTAACGGCATGATCGTAGAACGCGGCCTGAAGCGGCCTCCGTCCTATCACACCGATCGGTTGCGGAAGGCGCCGATCGGCTACTTCTTCGACGTAATGACCAACGGCTTCGGAGCAATGCTTGACTACTCGCAGCAAGTGTCACCCCGCGACCGCTGGGCAATTGCAGCCTATATTCGGGCCCTGCAGTTAAGTCAGGGGGCAACCCGGGCAGATGTCGGTGCGGGTCGGGCGGTTGCCAGCGAACCGCCAAAAGGCGTGCTGATTGCGCCGCCATACGATACCCAGGAAGCGGTGCCACAAGGTGCCACCGCTCAGGCAGGGGGGCAGAAGCAATGAGCCAACCCGAACTGCAAGTGCACCACGCTGACTACACGGTGCCCGCCGAGGCAGCAGGCTGGCAGAAGAAAAATCTAGTCATTGGGGTTGCCGGCGCGATTGCCTGTGTGGCTGGTTACGTTATGCAGCCGGAGCAACTTCTGCGCGGCTACCTGATCGGTTACATGCTTTGGCTGGGATTGAGCCTGGGCTGTATGGCGATGCTGATGGTACAGCACCTGTCGGGCGGACTGTGGGGCTTGTCGATTCGGCGGATTCTGGAAGCGGCCAGCAAAGGCATTCCGCTCATGTTGGTGCTGTTCCTGCCTATCGTGCTAGGACGGCGTTACCTGTATGCATGGATGAGCGATACATCACTCACCGAGCACAACGCGTGGTACCTGAACATGCCGTTCTGGTGGCTGCGCCAGGTTATCTACTTCGCAGTGTGGCTTGGCTTGGCTTACGTATTGAACAAGCGCTCGGCCTTGCAAGACGAACCGCTGACGCCCCGAGAGCAGCCACGCTTCCAACTGTTCAGCGGCATCGGACTTTTGCTGTACTCGCTGACGATTTCCTTCGCCGCGGTGGATTGGGTGATGTCGCTCGATCCGCATTGGGGATCGACCATCTACGGCATGATCTTCATGGTGGGCGAGGGGCTCTCGGCGCTGGCGTTCAGCATCATCATGCTGGCAGTGCTGACGCGTTACAGCCCGATGCGCGAAATCATCAAAGCAGAACAGTTTCACGACATCGCCAAGCTGATGCTGGCGTTCGTGATGTTATTCGCCTACTTCTCATTTTCGCAGTGGCTCATCATCTGGGCGGGAAACCTGCCGGAAGAGATAAGTTGGTTTCTGAACCGCATCCATGGCGGGTGGGGCTTGGTGGCACTGGCGATCATATTGTTCCACTTTGCGCTGCCGTTTGGGCTGCTGCTTTCGCGCAACCTGAAACGAGACGGCCGCAGGATGATCGGGCTGGCGGTGTTGCTGATGTTCATGCGCCTGGTGGACATTTACTGGTACGTGGTACCAAATTTCGCGCATGCACGCGGACATTTCTACTTCAGCCTCTGGTACCTGGTGGCTCCGATCGGACTGGGCGGCCTGTGGCTGGCGTACTTCCTTTACAACCTGCGGCAGCGACCATTGCTACCGGCATACGAGCCGCAGATGCCGAGTTTGCTGCACCAGGGGTCGGGACATGGCCACTAATAACGACGAATACGAGTTGCTACGAAATCCGGCAGTCGACTTCGACCGCACCGATTTAAATCCACGCGGCATCCTAGTGTTTCTGGTTGGCCTGCTGGTGGCCGGGGTCTTCATCGAAATAGTGATTTGGGGAATGTTCCGCTTCCTGTCGCATAGTCCGTTTTTCGCCCAGGGCAATCCCAGTCCGATGGTGAGTACCCAGAAGGGGCCACCGCCGACCGCGCTGGGTACGGATTTCGAGAACACGCACAATGTGAACCCGGCCATCTTTCCCGAACCGCGGTTGCAAACGGACGATGTCACAGACATGACGAATTTGCTCGATTCGGAGCATGCAATTCTCTATGCCGAGCAGCCCTTCGTGGACAAGAGCGGCACAGTTCATCTACCGATTACGGAGGCAATGAAGCTAGTTGTAGAGCGAGGATTGCCGGTCAAACCCGCTGGCGCACCGGCGGCGGCGGCGGTGACGCAGAAAGCAGCGCAGGCAGCCAAAGTCGCGGCGGCGCCGGGGGCAGATTAGCTAAGGAAATGCAACTCCCTGGACTTATCGCTACGGGATGACAAAATCGATGAAAGGTACAGTTAACAAGTTGGTGCTGGGAATGGTGCTGTTGGGCAGTGTGCTGACGATGGCCCAGCCGCCTTCCGCGTTCACGCGGGACGCCAGCAAGCCGTCTTCGCAGATCAGTCCGGACGACCTGAAAGACGTGGGGATCGACCAGCGGCTCGATCAGCAGTTGCCGCTGAATTTGCAGTTTAAAGACGAGTCCGGCAAGACGGTGCGACTTGGCGAGTATTTCAAGTCGGGACGCCCGGTGCTCCTGAACCTGGTGTATTACACCTGCCCGATGCTTTGTGGGGAGGAGTTGGCCGGACTATCGAGTGCGCTGGGGGTGCTGAGGTTCACGCCCGGCAACGAGTATGAAGTGGTGACGGTCAGCATTGATCCGGGTGAGACACCGGAGATCGCGGCAGAGAAAAAGAAGATTTATATCGACCGGATGAACGAGCGCCTGGAAAAGAAGACCGACGGCTCGGGATGGCATTTCCTGACCGGGCAGCAGGCTGAGATCCAGCAATTGGCGGACGCGGTTGGGTTCCATTACAAGCGCGATGCGCGCACCGGGCAGTTCATCCATTCAGCAGCGGTCATGATTGCGACGCCGCAGGGCAGACTGGCCCAGTATTACTACGGGGTGGAGTTTTCACCCAAGGATTTGCGCCTTGGCTTGATCGAGGCATCACGTAACAAGATTGGCAACCTGGTAGACCAAGTCACGCTGTACTGCTACCACTACGACCCGAAGACTGGGCGATACGGGGCAGCGGTTACGAATATCCTGCGATTGGGGGGAGCGGCCACCCTGCTGCTTTTGGGCGGCTTCCTCATCGTGATGTATCGTCGTGAACCTCATCCCCGAAAGGGAACAGGACGGGCCTGATAGATATGTGGAAGAACTTGCCACTGTTTCCCGAGCAAGCCTCGTCGTTGGCGGGGCAGGTCGACGGACTTTACTTCTTCCTGATAGCGGTGTCGGCATTCTTTACGCTGCTGATTTTCGTGGTCATCTTCGTCTTTGCGGTGAAGTATCGCAAATCGGCCCACCCCAAGGCCGAGCAGATCGAGGGCTCGCTGCCGCTGGAGCTGACGTGGACGCTGATTCCCCTGGGAATCTGCATGATTTTTTTCGCGTGGGGATCATTGATTTATTTCCAGGAGGCGCGACCACCGCGCGGCGCGATGGAAGTCTATGTCGTGGGCAAGCAATGGATGTGGAAGTTTGAGCACGATACGGGACAACGGGAGATCGATGCGTTGCACATCCCCGTGAACCGCGATATCAAGATGATCATGAGTTCGCAGGACGTGATTCATAGCTTTTTCGTGCCGGCATTCCGAATCAAGGCCGATGTGCTGCCCGGCCGCTATACGTCGACCTGGTTCCATCCGACCAAAGTAGGAAACTATCACCTGTTCTGCGCGGAGTATTGCGGTACGGAGCACTCAGGAATGATCGGCCAGGTCGTGGTGATGGAGCCGGCAGCCTACCAGGCGTGGCTGGCCAACGGCGGAGCTACCGGAACGATGGCGGCGAATGGCCAGCAGTTGTTCACTCAACTGGGTTGTGCGACGTGCCATCGTTCAGATACCCAGGGACGAGGGCCGAACCTGGCGGGGATCTTCGGGAAGCCGGTGCAACTGGCTGACGGTCGCACTGTGACTGCGGATGAAAACTATATTCGCGAGTCCATCCTGAATCCTCAAGCCAAGGTCGCAGCTGGCTTCAGGCCTATCATGCCGACGTTCCAGGGCCAGGTGACGGAAGAAAGTCTGGGGGCGCTGGTGAGTTATGTGAAGTCGCTATCACAACCGCAGCAGAAGGCCCAGGGCGGTGTTCCGCAGACGCCTGCCGCTAGCGAGAGTAACTAGGTTTTCAACCCCGAAGGTGCGTGACATGGCAACAGCAGTACAGACAGTGGAGCGCGAAACCTACCTGAACAACGGCTATAGCCTGAAGTCCTGGCTGTTGACGAAAGACCACAAGCGTATCGCGATCCTGTATTTGATCTCGATCACGGCGATGTTCTTCGTGGGTGGCTTCTTCGCCATGCTCATTCGGTTGGAGCTACTTACGCCAGCGGGCGATCTGGTCTCCTCGGATACCTACAACAAGCTGTTCAGCATGCACGGCATCGTGATGGTGTTCTTCTTCCTGATTCCGTCGGTGCCGGCTGTGCTGGGCAATTTCTGCATTCCTCTAATGGTGGGCGCCAAAGACTTGGCGTTTCCGCGGATCAACCTGCTGAGCTGGTACCTCTATATCATTGGGGCAGCCTTCGCCTTGGTATCGATGACGCTCGGCGGAATCGACACGGGGTGGACGTTCTACACCCCGTTCAGTACCCACTACTCCAACACGCACGTCGTTGGCGTGGCATTGGGTGTCTTTATAGCGGGTTTCTCGTCAATTCTCACCGGACTGAACTTCATTGTCACGATCCACCGCATGCGCGCGCCCGGATTGACCTGGACGCGGTTGCCGCTGTTCTGCTGGTCACACTATGCCACCAGCATCATCATGGTCCTGGGTACGCCCGTGATCGCCATTACCCTGCTGCTGGTGGCACTGGAGCGGCTTTTCCATATCGGCATATTCAATCCAGCCCTAGGGGGCGATCCGGTACTGTTCCAGCACCTTTTCTGGTTCTACTCCCACCCGGCGGTGTACATCATGATCCTGCCGGGTATGGGCGTGGTGAGCGAGATCGTCACCTGTTTCTCGCACAAGCGAGTGTTTGGCTACGAATTCGTGGCGCTGGCGTCGATTGCGATTGCTGTACTGGGATTCCTGGTTTGGGCGCACCACATGTTTGTGGCCGGAATTTCAGTTTACGCAGCCTTAGTGTTCTCACTGCTGAGCTACCTGGTGGCGATTCCGTCGGCAGTGAAAGTCTTTAATTGGACGGCAACGTTATACAAAGGCTCAATCCGGTACGACACGCCCATGCTGTATGCTTTCGGTTTTATTGGCTTGTTTACAATGGGCGGTCTGACCGGGGTATTTCTCGCATCCCTGGGCGTCGATGTGCACGTGACGGATACTTACTTTGTTGTGGCCCACTTTCACTATGTAATGGTGGGCGGCATGGTGATGGCCTACATGGCAGGCCTGCACTTCTGGTGGCCGAAAATGACTGGAAAGCTATACCCGGAGGGATGGGCCAAGCTTTCGGCGCTATTCGTATTCGTCGGCTTTAACCTGACCTTCTTCCCGCAATTCATTCTGGGCTACATGGGTATGCCGCGCCGCTACCACGCGTATCCGCCGGAGTTCCAGGTGCTGAACGTGCTCTCGACAGCCGGCGCTTCGGTGCTGGCCGTGGGCTATGTGCTGCCTATGATCTATTTCATGTGGTCGCTTCGCTACGGTGAAGATGCCGGACCGAATCCGTGGAATGCGGTGGGGCTGGAGTGGATGACGCCGTCGCCGCCACCTACGCACAATTTCGATGAGACACCGGTTGTGACCTGGGAAGCCTACGACTACGAGCACCTGCCTGAGGAGGTTCCTGTTGGCCACTAGCGATATCGAAATCGCAGAGCAGGCGTTACAGCACCACTTCGCCAGCATGGACCAGCAAAAGGAGTCGACCACATTCGGCATGTGGATCTTCCTGCTGACGGAGATCATGTTCTTCGGCGGATTGTTCTGCGCCTATCTGGTGTACCGCGCGACCTACTACCAGGCGTTTGTAGAGGGAAGCCAGACAATGAACATCTGGCTGGGTGCGACGAACACCGCCGTGCTCATCTGCAGCTCGCTGACCATGGCGCTCGGCGTGCGCTGCGCGCAGACCGACCAACGCAAAATGATGGTCATCCTGCTGGTGATCACCATGGTTTTCGGCCTAGCCTTTTTGGGCATCAAGGCAATCGAATACCACGAACACTGGACGCACCATCAGTACCCAGGCCCCAACTTTTCATTTCCTGAAGCAGAGGCCAACGGGGTCAATCCGCAGAATGTGCAGATTTACTTTTCCTTGTATTGGGCAATGACTGGCCTGCACGCTCTGCACATGATCATCGGAGTGGGCCTGGTGCTGTGGATCGCGATTGTGGGCGCGCGAGGGCGGTACAGTGCCGACTACTACTCGCCGGTGGAGAACGTCGGCCTGTACTGGCACTTTGTCGATCTGGTATGGATCTATCTCTTCCCGCTTCTGTACCTGATTAGTAAGAAACACGGGGGTTGAGCGAGGACGCTATGTCATCGGAAGAACATCGGCAACATGTAATACCCGCCAGTATTTATGTGGGCATCTGGGCCACACTCATGTTCCTGACGGGCCTGACTGTCTTTGTGTCGTTCATTGAGCTGCACGATTGGAATATCGTATTGGCCCTAGTCATCGCCACGATCAAAGGCACGCTGGTGGTGCTGTTCTTCATGCACCTCTACTACAGCTCCAAGCTCACCAAGGTCACTGTAATTGCGGCCCTTTTCTTCCTGTTTCTGCTGTTGGCGTTAAGTATGACCGACTACCTGACGCGCAGCTGGATGACGAACCCCGGCCACTAAGCGACGCCTTGGCGCAAGCGCTCCGCATGTTGCGGGGCGCTTTTTGTTTGGGAAGAAGGCGGACGAAAGCCAGTCCCACAATGTGTCAGGTGAGGGCTAGGGGGCGTCGAAGTAGTAGCCCTGGCGGGCGTGCACACGCAGCTTCTGCGGGCCAGTCGACTCGAGACGAAGTTCGTGAAAGCCAGGGGTCTCCTGCTGAGGCCGAAACGAGACGTAGTATTGCGTCCGCATCTCCTGTTGCATCTCGGCGAAGACGGCAGGGAGGTCCTTTTCTGTACTTGCCGGGTAGAAGTGTCCGCCCGTCTGGTCTGCCATTTGTTGTAGCACTTCGTCACCATGCAGGAGCTTGCGGCTGGCATGCATCGAGATGGCGTAGATCTGAACTTCCTTGCGCTGGGCCAGGGCGATAACGTCTGTCATTCCGTGCAAGCTGTCCGTGTCCTCGCCGTCGCTGAAGAGCAAGACGACCCGCTGAACAGCTTCGTCCCTGGCGGGCTGGGGAAACTGGCGGGCACACGCAGAGTACAGGCCGTCGTACAGATTGGTCGAATAGCCGAGTTGCTGAATCCGCTGGAGGGCCTGACTCAATTCAGTCCGGTCGCCGGTCGAAGTCTGCCACAGTCTCACATCGCGCCCAAACGCGATCAGGAAGGCGCGATCTGTCTGCGGCCGCAACACCATTTGCAGGAAAGATTGAGCAGCCAGCTTCTCGCGCAAGACAGATTTCTGAACCGAATCACTGACGTCGAGGAGCAGGCCGAGCTGAAGCGGGAGGTCGTCTAACCGCGAAAAATTGAGAATGTGGCGTACAGTTGCCTGGTTGTCGAGGATGCGAAAGTCGTCTTGTGTCAGGCTGGTCACCAATCGCCCGCGTTCGTCGGCTATGCTGAACTGCAATCGGACTTCCGGCACTGTGCGGCGGATTGTGTAGGAAGGAACAATCGAGTAGGCCGACAACCGATCGGGGGCGCCCGCGAAGTGAGCTGATAGAGTCGAAGGCATCCAAGTCGGGCCCGGGGCTGCCACTCCGCCGATTTCGCCAGGCGTTTCGGTAGCCGAGCCGCGCGCATCCGAATCCCTGTTCCCCGCAGCCGCATGTACGGCGAGGATCATGAGAAGTGCGCCAATGAAAGCTGAGCGGTGCACAGAAACCTTATCGGCCAGACCCCAAACGGGCTTGAGAAGATCCACCCCCGAGCGCACGCTAATCTGCATCGGATGCGTGCGCCCACTCTAAGATTCAAATTGCCTACCGGCGGGAATGAGAACGATCAAGCCACTTGGACGCCGGCACGGCAGGGAGGTTTACCAATTCGGTATCAAGGTGGAGCATTGTTAATACTATATTCATCACCCTGTAACAAGCGGAGATGTAACGTAACCTCGTGATGCTAGGACGTGAGAGCACTTCCGAATCCGTCGGCTACAATACAGCCGTGAAACAAACCATATTTGCCGTAGAAGATGATACGGACATTTCCCGGCTGGTCCGCCACCACCTGGAGGCCGCGGGTTATGG
The DNA here is from genome assembly GCA_963834815.1 of uncultured Acidobacteriaceae bacterium. Classification (GTDB taxonomy): domain Bacteria; phylum Acidobacteriota; class Terriglobia; order Terriglobales; family Acidobacteriaceae; genus DASRAA01. The sequence continues at coordinate 326,052 of CAWIDA010000006.1, forward strand.
CGTTCGCCCTTTTTCGGCTACCAACGGCGTGATTTCCGAGGCTGAAAAACAGGCTCCCGCCCTGTTTCTGTTGGACATCATGCTGCCGGGAGGCGACGGCTTGGAGTTATGCCGCCGCATTCGTCAGACCCCGGCACTGTCGATGATCCCGGTGATCTTCCTGACAGCGAAAACCACCGAGTCCGACAAGGTGATAGGTCTTGAGTTAGGAGCCGATGACTACATCCCCAAGCCTTTCAGCCCGCGCGAACTGGTGGCGCGGATTCGCGCCGTCCTGCGCCGCTTTGAGCGCCCGCTGGCCCCCGCCATCGTAAAAGCCGGTGATATCGAGATCGACAGCGGCGGCATGACGCTGACCGTGCGCGGAGCTTTGACGCAGACCACGGCAACGGAATTCCGCCTGCTGGAATACCTCGCCCGCCATCCTGGACGGGTGTTTACACGCGACCAGTTGCTCGATGCGGTGTGGCACGATACCCACTACGTGACGCCGCGATCAGTAGACGTTTACGTCCGGCGCATTCGCGAGAAGATCGAAGCGAACCCGGACGAGCCACGCTATCTGAAGACGGTCCGCGGAGCGGGGTATCGCTTCGAGGTCCCGAAACCGTGAAGAGCCGCATTTTTCTTAAGCTGCTCGCCGCCTCCCTGGTATTGATCGCGGCCTGCACGCTTACGATGAATGTGCTGACTCGAAAAGCCTGGGAAGGGATGTTGCGCGGCGAAATTGAACGTTCGTTGCGCGAGAAAACCCTGATGTTCGCCGCACGGGTCGGAAGTGCGTCCCGCGATTCGCTGCAGGAAATCACAAAACAAACGGCCAGCGAGTCCAATGAGCGGGCCACCGTCATTGACGCCAGCGGCAAGGTGCTTGCCGATTCCGAGGCAGACCCGGCCACCATGGAGAACCATTCCAGCCGGCCTGAGTTTGCCTCTGCCTTGCACGGACAAATGGGGACGGCTACGCGCTCCTCCCACACTGTAGGGGTTGATTTTCTCTACGAGGCGGCGCCGATTGCCGGAGGCGCAGTGCGGTTGGCTCATCCGCTGTCGGCGGTCCGAGATGCGAATCGCGAGGTCCGTGACGATCTCCTGAAAAGTTCAGCGATCGCCGTGATGATTGCGCTGGTGCTGGCGTTCATCGCAACGCAGTCGATTGGACGGCGTCTGTCGCGGATTACTGACTTTGCCGAAAGGGTGGCAGCAGGCGACCTTTCGGCGCGTATTCAAGAAGAGTCTACCGATGAGATTGCGCACGTGGCGTCCGCTCTCGACAAAACAGCCCGTAAACTGGAAGACGGATTCCGCTCGGTTGAAGCAAGCCGGCAGACTCTGGAAACGCTATTGAACTCGATGCAGGAAGCGGTGATCGCCGTAGCCGAGGATGGCCGTGTGCTGTGGGCGAACCAGCGCATGGAGCGTCTGCTGCCCAGCGGAATCCGGCTGGGCGAACCGTTGGTCCAATCGGCGCGCGATCCAGAGGTTCTGCGCGCCGTGCAGGCTGCACTTGAAACCCGCGACATCACGGTCGCCCATGCAGCCAAGATTTTCTACGGACGTATCTTCGATGTTACGGCGGCTCCGATGCCGGGTGGTGGCGTCGTCGCCGTGATGCATGACCAGACGGAGATTGAGCGGGTCGAGAAGACGCGGCGCGATTTCATTGCCAACGTGTCCCACGAGCTGCGCACGCCATTAACCTCAATCCAAGGCTACGCTGAGACGGTTCTGGATAATGAAAACCTGAGCGACAGCACCCGGGAGTTCGTGGAGATCATTCGCAAGAATGCCCTGCGAATGTCGCGCCTGACGGAAGACCTGCTGATTCTGGCCCGGGTGGAATCGGGCGAGCAGAATTTCAGGTTACAATCCGCTACGCCTCAGGAGTTGCTGGAGGAAGCCGTGGAAACCTTTCAGGAAATCGCCGACAGCCGTGGCATTCAGTTAGCGATGATGAATACCGCAACGTCGTCAGTGCTGGTTGATCGCGACGCCATTCATCAAGTCTTCGGAAATCTGATCGACAACGCTCTGAAATACGGCGAAGAGGGCCGCAAGATCCTAATCGGGGCTTGCGAAACTGAAGATGGGGTGCAGTTTTATGTGCGCGACTTCGGTGCTGGGATTCCCAGCGAGCATCTACCGCGGCTCTTCGAGCGCTTCTACCGCGTCGACAAGGCGCGCTCCCGTGAGTCGGGCGGAACCGGACTGGGACTGGCGATCGCCAAGCATGTGGTGCGGGCCCACTTTGGAACGATCAAGGCGGAAAGCGAGCTCAATCACGGCTCGACGTTTTACTTCACTCTTCCCCGGGAGCATGTTGCAGTCAAAGTATGAAGCTTGGCGAGATCAGCAGGGCTAATAAATGGCTGTGATTAGCGTTGTTTTCATGATCGATTTGCCGGGTATTCGGTACCAAAGTAGTTTCGCGGGTCGTTGCGGAATGGCGATTGTCCAGCGGCGGGCTCGAGAAGACACCCAGTTGTAAGATCGGTGAAGTGGGAGACATTGCATGAGTTCGGCTGAGTCGGTACCCCCCAGCCCAGAAATCATTTGTGGTCACCTGCGGGCGCAAACGCTGAAAGCCTGCGAGGCGGCCCGATTTGCTGCCGGAATCGTCGCCGAGGGCATCGCTACGGGAGTGCCCTCGCTGCTGGAAGGCGTCCGCGAGCGGGAAAAGGAACTTGACACTCTCGACCGGGAGATTGACCAGGGGGTGACAGCCGTCATTACCAAGGTCACGGAAGAACAGGCCCGCGAACTGCTGGCTTGCCTGAAATTCATGATCGGCCTAGAGCGAGTAGGTGACCTGTTGCTGAATTGCAGCAACCGAGCCGAGGCGGTGGGCAGCCGCATTGATCTGCAGGACATCCGGGACCTCACGCTGATGGCATCACGGCTAGAAAAAATGCTGGGCGATGTCCATGATGCGTTTAGCCAGCGCGACCTAAACAAGGCCCTCGCCGTGTTGCGGGCCGACGCTGAGATGGACCGCTTGCGCAACCTCATATTTCTGCGACACGTGGAGAGCCACGACAACTCGCCCCGCCAGGAAAGTTTTCACGTGTTGTTCATGACGCAGTCGCTGGAACGCGCCGGGGACCACGTCAAGAACCTGGCCGAGGAAGTCTGTCATTTGGTGAGCGGTCACACTGTGAGACATGTGCTGCGCTCTTATGACAAGCCGGTGGAACAGATGTTTATCGACGATCTCAGGCGCCGACAAAAAGCGCGATAGTGGTCTGACGGAAAAACTAAAGTCCCACAATGTAGGAGTAGCACTCTCTATCGCTATAGCAACGTCGCCCGTAGCTGGCCGAGGACCTTTGCTTTCAAGCGCTTACATTTGATTGCGACCACCTTCGTGGTCTTCATCCTAATTTCACTGCTTTGTAACAAATCTGTAACAGTCCCGGCGTAGAACTCCCTAGAGATGTTGTCAGGAGGATACTACGTGATTCGCTCTCTCAGGGTGATTCTACTCATTGTTGCGCTCTCGAGTTGCGCGTTGGCGCAAACGACTTTGAACGGGGCGGGCGCCACCTTCCCATATCCCATCTACTCGAAGTGGTTCAGCGAGTATCACAAGTTACATTCGGACATTCAAATCAACTATCAGTCGATCGGTAGCGGCGGGGGAATTCGGCAGGTCACCTCCGGCACTGTGGATTTCGGCGCCAGCGATGGCCCCATGACAGACGAGCAGATCGCCCAGTCGAAGATCAAACTACTTCATGTTCCAACCGTGCTGGGTTCAGTCGTGCCCGCCTACAACATCCCCGGAGTGACGGAAGAATTGAAGTTCACGCCCGACATTCTTGCGGGAATCTTCCTGGGCAAAATCTCCAACTGGTCGGATCCGGCGATCGCCAAGGAAAATCCCGGTATCAAGTTCCCCAACCAGAGCATTACCATAGCGCACCGTTCCGACGGTAGCGGGACGACCTATATATTTACCGACTACCTGTCAAAGATCAGTTCTGATTGGCAGGGCACGGTGGGCAAGGGCACTTCGGTGAAATGGCCCGTCGGAGTTGGCGGCAAGGGCAATGAGGGGGTTGCAGGCTTGATTCGCCAGCTTCCGGGATCGATCGGCTACATCGAGCTGATTTACGCACTGCAGAACAAAATCAACTTCGGAACCGTAAGAAACTCGTCCGGCCAGTTCATCAAGGCCAGCCTGGAGAGCACTACGGCAGCCGCGGCCGGCGTGAAGATGCCAGCTGATTTCCGGGTGTCGATCACGAATTCTTCGGGCAAGACGGCATATCCCATCGCAAGCTTCACCTGGCTGCTGATTCCAACTAATCCGACTGACCAGAATAAAGGGAAAATCCTGAAGGATTTCTTGTCCTGGATGTTGGACCAGGGCCAAACCATGACGCAGGCGCTGGATTATGCACCGCTCCCCAAGGACGTTGTTGAAAAGGAGAAGGCAGCCATTACTCAACAGATCCACTAAGGCGATTTCGTTCTAACCTTTGCAGCCGACTCCTGGCCATGCTGGGCGTTGGCTTTGTCATGGCTCCGGTGTTGTAATCCGGCTGTCAAGGATGTCTGGTACCGTGAACGAGATGAACTCGCCTGACCAGTTCGAGCCAAGTCAGAAGCCGGCGACAGCGATTCCGACACTGGCGCAAACTGCCACTCACCGAAAGGTGAGCGTGGCCGGTTCCATCCTGCAACGCGTGCGGCAAACGCATCCCCGCAGCAGCCGCATTCCGGACGCGGCGTTCAGCATTCTGATATTGCTAACAGCGGTTTCGGTGTTCGCCATCGTCGTGTTCGTGGCCTGGGAACTGGTCGACAAGTCCCGGCTTTCGCTGCACCAGTTCGGACTAGGCTTTTTTTACGGGCGTAATTGGGACCCGGTAAATGGCGATTTCGGCGCAGTACCGTTTATCTACGGGACTCTGGTTTCATCATTTCTGGCTCTGTTAATTGCCGTCCCTCTCTCAGTGGGTGTGGCCGTGTACGTCACCGAGATGTGTCCGGTTCGCTTACGCGCCATCATCTCGTTTCTGGTGGAGTTGCTGGCTGCGATTCCCAGCGTTATCTATGGACTGTGGGGCATCTTCGTACTGGCGCCACTGCTGCGCAAATACGTGGAACCATTCCTGGCTAAGACGCTGGGCTGGACTGGATTCTTCGATGGGCCGATGTACGGAATTGGCATGCTGGCTGCGGGCATCATCATGTCCATCATGGTGATCCCGATCATCGCGTCGATTACGCGCGAGGTGCTGACAGCTGTACCACAGAACCAGCGCGAAGCTGTGCTGGCGCTTGGGGCCACGCGCTGGGAGATGATTCGAATGGGCGTGTTGCGTAATGCGCGCATTGGAATCGTGGGCGGTATTATCCTCGGATTGGGGCGAGCCTTGGGAGAAACCATCGCGGTAACCATGGTGATCGGCAACAGTCCCGAGGTTTCAAAATCGCTGTTCGCTCCCGGCTACACAATGGCTAGCGTAATCGCTAATGAGTTTACCGAAGCCACCGGAGATCTTTACCTCAGTGCGCTCGTGGAAATTGGGTTAGCTCTGTTCCTGGTGACGTTGCTCGTCAACGCCTTGGCGCGGCTGCTAGTGTGGGGCATCACCGGAGGAACGGCAGGGAGGGCGCGTGCTTAAGCAACCGGGCGACGCGAGCGCGCAGAAATTGAGTCTTTGGCGGCGGGCGACGGACTATGCCGCGACCTGGTTTGCTATCGGCGCTGCGATTCTTGTATTGCTGCCTCTCTTGGCGGTCTTTGTGTACGTACTGATCAAGGGCGCGGGATCGGTCAACTTTACCTTTTTGACCCAGACGCCGAAGCCGCCGGGCGAGGTAGGCGGAGGCATGGCCAATGCCATGGTCGGCTCGGTCCTAATCCTTGGAGTTGCCAGCCTTCTGGGCGTGCCAGTGGGTATTGGGTGCGGGATTTATCTTGCGGAATACGGCCGGGGCCGCTTGGGTGATCTGGTTAGATTTACCGCCGACGTGCTGAACGGTGTCCCGTCGATTGTGATCGGCATGGCGGTCTACGGACTGATAGTAATCCGGCAGAAACACTTCTCCGCGTTCTCAGGCGGCGTGGCACTGGGAATCATGATGATTCCCACCATCGCACGTGCCACCGAAGAAATGCTCCTGATGGTGCCGAATGTAGTGCGGGAGGCGGCGCTGGGATTAGGGATACCCAAGTGGCGCACCACGCTATCGATCTCGCTGCGCACCGCGTCGGCCGGAGTCATCACGGGATGCATGCTGGCATTTGCACGTGTGGCGGGCGAAACGGCGCCTCTGTTGTTTACTGCCTTCGGAAACCAGTTTTGGAGCCTAAAGCTGAATCAGCCCATGGCAGCCCTCTCGCTGCAGGTTTACGTCTACGCTCTTTCGCCCTATGACGATTGGCACAGGCAAGCATGGGCGGGAGCGCTGATCCTGATCGTCATGATTGTGGCGGCGGTGGCGGCGGTTCGGATCGCCACCAGCCGGGGAACCTTGAAGGGAGCGGCCTAGCCAGTATGGGTGTAGGAATTGAAGTGCATGGATTGAATGCCTGGTATGGCAAGAACCTGGCGCTGAAGTCCATCGACATGACGGTGGCCGCTAATCACGTGACGGCAGTGATTGGGCCCTCGGGCTGCGGGAAGAGCACCTACGTGCGTTGCCTGAACCGGATGCACGAAACCATTCCCGATGCCCACGCCGAGGGCGACGTAAAGGTGGGGGACATCGAGGTGTACGGAGATGGCACGGACCCGGTAGAAGTCCGGCGCCGCATCGGCATGGTGTTTCAGAAGCCAAATCCCTTTCCTACTATGTCGATCTACGATAATGTAGCGGCTGGCTTGCGGCTGAACGGCTTCCGCAACCGCAAGCAAATGGACGAACTGGTGGAGCGCTCCTTGAAATTGTCGGCCCTTTGGGACGAGGTGAAGGACACGCTGCACAAGAAGTCCGGAGCCAGCTTGTCAGGCGGCCAGCAGCAACGGTTGTGCATCGCGCGTTCACTGGCAGTAGAGCCGGAAGTGCTGCTGATGGACGAGCCAGCCTCTGCCCTGGATCCCATTTCAACCAGCAAGATCGAGGAACTCATTTTCCAGCTCAAACAGCACTATACCGTAGTCATTGTTACGCACAACATGCAACAAGCGGCGCGGGTAGCTGAGTTCACCGGATTCTTCCTGATGGGCAGTTTGATCGAATACGACAAGACGGAAAAGATTTTCACTACTCCCGCCGACAAGCGGACCGAAGACTACATTACAGGCAGGTTTGGATAATGAGAAGCCGCTTTCAGCAGGGACTCGACGACCTCAAAGAGAAGCTTCTGCGTATGGGTGGGCTTGCCGAGCAGGCCATCGACCGCGCGACTGAGGCCTATCGCACGCGCGACGCCAAGTTTTGCCAGATGGTACTGACAGGTGAAGCCGACATCAATGAGGCGGAACGCGAGATCGATGAATTGGCCTTGGATCTGCTCGCCATGCAGCAGCCAATGGCCGTGGACCTGCGCTTCATCCTTGCGGTGCTGAAGATCAATGCCGATCTGGAACGCGTAGGTGATCAGGCAGTCAACATAGCGCAGCGGGTGCTCGACCTCATCAGCGAACCCGAGGTGCAATTGCCAGTCGATATCCCGCGCATGGCGGCAAGCGTCACTACCATGGTGCAGCGCGCGCTGGAGTCGTTTCTCGATGGCAAGGCAGAGATTGCCGAGGCCGTGCTGCAAATGGATAACATCGTTGACCGGATGAAGGACGAAGCGTTCGTCATCCTGGTGCAAAAGATGACGAACGATCCCAACGTCACCCGAGCTGCACTTAACGTGCTTCTTATCGCACGCAACCTGGAGCGCATAGCCGACCACGCGACCAATATCGCGGAGGACGTTATTTTCTGGGTGCGGGGCGCCGACGTGCGTCACGGTGGAGCGCACTACCGCTCCTGAATCCAGAGCTGAAAAGTCGCGGCCACAGCACCGCGTCCTCTGTAACCGGGGGCCGTTTTCATTGCTGGACCGGATTCGTGCAAAAACTCCCGGCCGCTGGGGGAAGCAGCCGGGAGTATGCCAAATCAACAACTCAGGAGATCATCTGCTGTTCTTATCGGCAGGATGTAGCCGGAGTTTAGCGGGACGCGCCTTGTCCTGCAGCCTTCGCTCCTCGTACATTCGACAGGGTGGGATGCGGGGCTATTTCCTTGTCCGTCCGACCCGTGACCGATCCAAGCGCAATGCGAAATATCGCCGCATCCTCACAATATGAGCGGCTTTCTCGTGAACCGTGTCTCGGGTTACACTCGAATGCCATAATGCGATTCTCACGTCGACGCTTTCTTCAACTGGGAACCACCGCAGCAGCTGCCATCGTAGTGCCCACCACCTCGGAGGCTGCTGAATGTAACGCGACTCTGCCACCTTCGATCGCGAGCTTGAAGTCCATGAAGGACCAGGCTGTGCCGATCAGTGCGGAAGAACGAGCAGCCCGGGTCGAAGGCGCACGGCAATTGATGACGGACAACCAGGTGCAAGCCATCGTGGTCACCAGCGGCAGTTCGCTTCCCTATTACAGTGCGGTGCATTGGTGGCAAAGCGAACGGCTGTTTGCTATGGTGCTGCCCGCCAAGGGCAAGGTCTTCTTTGTGTGTCCGGCGTTTGAAGAAGGCAGGGCGCGCGAACAGCTGGAGATAGGGCCCTTCGGGTCCGATGCCGATGTACGCACATGGCAGGAAGACGAAGACCCATATCTACGAGTAGCCCAAGGGCTGCGCGACTTGGGATTGACTTCGGGCGTGCTGGGAATCGAGGAAAAGACGCCGTTTGTCTTCAGCGATGGGATTGCCTCACACCTTCCGGCACTTCAGACCAAAAGTGCGACTCCCGTAACCGCGGGATGCCGCATGATCAAGAGTACGCATGAGATCAGCCTGATGAGGCTGGCTGCAAAAGTGTCGATCACGGCGTACGCAGCCGCCTACCATGCGTTGAAGGTCGGCATGACCCAGAACGAGTTCGAGTCGCTGGTACGGTCGGCACACGCGCAGCTTGGCTTTAACGGCAGCGCCGACGCTCAAGTTGGAGAATACTCGGCGCTTCCCCATGGGTCGATCCATCCCCAAAAGATTGAAGAAGGCACGATCGTATTGATGGACGGAGGCTGCACCGTAGAGGGTTACGCTTCGGATATCAGCCGGACATTCGTTCTGGGCAAATCGAGTGCGAAGATGAACCAGATTTTCGACATTGTGTACCGGGCACAAAGTGTCGCGCTGGCCACCGCGCGGCCGGGTCTTCCTTGCGAGGCGGTCGATGCCGCAGCACGAAAGGTCGTGGTAGATGCGGGTTATGGTCCGGGCTTCAAGTACTTCACCCATCGCGTCGGGCACGGCATGGGCTTGGATGGGCACGAATGGCCCTATCTAGTGCACGGCAGCACCACTCCGCTGCGCGCCAATATGGTCTTCAGCGATGAACCTGGTATTTACCTGCGTGGAGAATTCGGAGTGCGAATCGAAGACGACATGCACATTACGGAAGAGGGAGCTGAACTCTTCACTCCGCGCAGTCCCTCCTTAGAGAAGCCCTTCGGAAACGACTGACCGGTGAGGAACGATCAAATTCAAAACGGGAAACCGCCACGAAATCGTGCGAGGTGGCACTGCGCAGCGTCCTCCTTTGAGGTATACGTGTAGGTGTCGACACAGTCTCAAGTGCGACGACTGCTAATCCTGGAACGGGTCATTCCGGCGGGTTCGGTGTGGCATAAATTCGTCGCGCTCGAGTGACATCTGGAGCGATTGGGTAGTTTGCGCCCAGTGCGGAAGGCGTTTGGCGCACGTGCAGCTTTGTGAGAAGTCAAATCCTTGCTGGTTCCGGGGGAGTTTGTGGGCACCAAACGAAAATCGAATGGCGACACTGAAATTTACCAGCGGCAGGCTGTAATCTGTAAGGCCTTCGCCAATCCAACTCGTCTGCATCTGATCGAAATGCTTACCCGCGGCGAGCGGTGGGCATCTGAGCTACAGGAGGCACTTGGAATTTCCAAGGCCAACCTGTCGCAGCATCTCGCGGTCCTGAAGTCAGCAGGAGTGGTTGCAACACGACGCAAAGGCAAGCAGTTGCACTGTGGAATTGCCATGCCTGAGGTAAAGCAGGCCACAGCGGTGCTGCGCAGCATGCTTAAGGCACAAGGGAAAGAAAGCCGTCGCTGGTCCTGAAGCCTAACGCGTCCGCGTCCTGAGCACCTACTGGTAGCCCAGATTTGAAGCAGGCGGCTAGCCTCCCAGCCGCCGTTGCTCCAGCAGAATCCTTACTTGCTTCTAGAGAGCGGGCCGCCAAGGCTTGCTTCGCAGACGTCTTCGTATGCTCCTGCGGAGTCTGATTGACCGCACCTACCAGTTACACTTGTGAGCGATGGCACGCTCCAGCATCCTGGAATACCTCGACAATTTTCGAAGGCACGCAGAGGAGTCGGCCTACGTCTTTCGCCGTGGCTTTCGCGTGCAACGCTGGAGCTACGGGGACGTGCTGCGGCAGACCTACCGGTTTTCCCGGGAACTCGAGGCGCGCGGCATAGGTAAAGGCGACAAGGTGCTCATCTGGGGAGAAAATTGCGCCGAATGGATCGCCGCTTTTTTCGGATGCCTGTTGCGGGGAGCAATTGTTGTTCCTATCGACAAGATTGCAACTCCGGATTTCGCCGCTCAGGTTTCGCAGCAGGTTGACGCCAGACTGTGTGTGAGCTCCCTCCACAATGATGTGCCCGGACTAGCCCATTTCGAATTGGAGACATTGCGGGAGCAACTCGCTGCTCTCTCGGATGCGCCTGTGACCCGGCCAGCAGTGACACGCGACGACATCGTACAAATCGTCTTCACTTCCGGAACCACCGCTGAGCCGCGCGGTGTGGTCATCACACATGGCAACATCCTCGCCAACTTGGAACCCCTGGAGCGGCAGATCGGTGAATACCTGAAGTACGAGCAAATCTTTCATCCCTTACGATTCCTGAATCTGTTGCCGCTCAGCCACGTGTTTGGGCAGTTCCTGGGAATCTTCCTGCCACAATTGCTGGCTGGTACTGTGCTCTTCCAGGACACGCTGAACCCGACCGAGGTGATACGCACGATCAAGACGGAACGCGTGTCGGTGCTGGTGGCTGTGCCGCGGTTGATGGAATCGCTGAAAGACAAGATCGAGCGCGACATGGAGGCAGCGGGCGAGAGCGGCTGGTTTCGCCGGCAGTTTGAGGCGGCCAAAGACCAGCATTTTGCCAGGCGCTGGTGGCGGTTCCACCGCATCCACAACCAGTTTGGCTGGAAGTTCTGGGCGTTCATCTCCGGTGGAGCGGCTCTCAACGCTGAGACGGAAGAATTCTGGCGTCGGCTGAGCTTTGTCGTAATTCAGGGCTACGGACTGACTGAAACTACCTCGCTCATCACGCTGAATCATCCTTTTCATATCGGAAAGCGCTCGATTGGCAAGGTCCTGGAAGGCCGCGAAATGAAGCTCGACGAAAACGGGGAGATCCTGGTGCGCGGCGAAAACGTCGCTGCCGGCTATTGGCAGGGCAAACAATTAAAGCCAGTGTTAGGCGAGGACGGCTGGTTTCGCACTGGGGACCTGGGTGCACTCGACGAAAGCGGCAACCTCTACTTCAAAGGGCGCAAGAAGAACGTGATCGTGACGCGCGAAGGGATGAACATCTATCCTGACGACCTGGAAGCGGTTCTGCGCCAGCAACCTGAGGTACGCGATTGCGTAGTTGTAGGACTTGAGCAGGGCGGCAACGCTGAACCTGTTGCTGTACTCTTGTTGCGCGATGCTGCAGAGCCTGCGGCGATCGTCGCAAGGGCAAACCAGCACCTTGCCGAGTTCCAGCGGATGCGGCGATGGCTGGTTTGGCCGGACCAGGACTTTCCCCGTACCCCCACGCAGAAGCCCAAGCTCAATCTCATCCAGCAGGCCATACAACAACAATTCGCAACCGCTGCCCCTTCGGTCTCGGCAGGAAGCGCATTGGCGGAACTCATCAGCCGTGTTACTGGGCGCCCCACTGGCGCACTTGCGCCCGACTCCAAGCTCGAAGGCGACCTGAACCTGAGTTCCATGGACCGCGTGGAATTGATGAGCGAGCTGGAAGACCGCTATCAGATCGATTTGAGTGAAGCGAATTTCGCCCAGGTCGCTACCGTGGGTGAACTGGAGCGGATGCTTCACGAGCCGCACCGCGCCCTACAAGGAGGGTATCGCTATCCGCGGTGGGCGCAACGGTGGCCGGTGACGTGGATTCGCAACTTCTTTTACTACCTGCTGTCGCTGCCGGCGACACTGATCATGGCGCATCCTGAAATTTTGGGCCGCGAACATCTTGAGGGTATTAACGGGCCAGTCCTCATCACGTGCAACCACGTGACCTATATCGATGTGGGCTTTGTGCTGATTGCGATGCCTCCCCGCGTTCGCCACAAGTTGGCGGTTGGCATGCTAGGCGAGCGCCTGTGGGGAATGTGGCGGCCTCCGGCAAGTATGAACGTTTTCGCGCGCTGGTGGCAGCAGGCAGGCTACCTCCTGGTGGTGGCGTTGTTCGATGTATTTCCTTTGCCCCAGCAGTCTGGTGTGCGCGAGAGCTTTGCCTTTGCAGGCGAATCCGTGGATCGTGGCTACAGTGTGGTCGTCTTTCCCGAAGGCCGCCGCACGCAAGACGGACAGCCCTCGCCATTCCGCTCGGGTGTTGGGATGCTGGCGCAGAAACTGGATATTCCTGTGGTGCCAATTCGCATCGACGGATTATTTGCGATGAAAATGTCCGGTCGCAAGATTGCCCGTCCAGGCGAGCTTAAAGTATTGATAGGAAAGCCATTACACTTTCCGCATGACACTCCAGCTGAGGAAATTACCCGCCAGCTCGAGCGCATAACCTGGAATTTGTGACGCGCCTCATAGAACTGCCTTAACCCCGAATGGTACGAATATCCGTTTGGCGAAGTACGGAAATTGTGCCCTGACATGGCTGGGCGTTTCCGCACGATTGGCACGGAGGAATTCGTATGCGCGCTGCGGTGCTGAAACTGTGGCCCGAAATTGAATGGATCAGCGATCCTGGGCTGCGCGAGCGAGTCACGAGGACCTGGGAGCTGGCGCTGGAACGTAGCCCGTTGATGCCCGACGACCTGAATCGCATCCCGTTCACCCTCCTGGTTCCAAATTGCCCAACGACCTTCATGCAGCACAAGCGTTGCGTTGTGCATATCGCGCGCAAAGCCGCCGAGAGCATGACGGAGTTCATGGGTACGGCACTGCCCATCGATCGTGACACGGTTATCGCAGGTGCCATCCTCGCCGATGTTGGGAAGCTACTGGAATACGAAAACACAGACGGCAAGACTCGGCAGAGCAAACGCGGCGAGATGCTGCGGCATCCGTTTACCGGGGTCGCGCTGGCGATGGAGTGCGGAGTTCCTGATGCGGTATGCCACATTATCGCGGCTCATGCAGCCGAGGGCGAACTGGTGAAGCGGAGCACAGAAGCGTACATCGTGCATCATGCCGATTTTATGGCGTTCCAGCCCTTCAAAAATCTGGGGAAATGAGGAGAGGATTTCTATGGCAACAACAACTGCGGCTGCACCAGTGAAAGCTGCGGCCCAGCCCACGGTCACGGCGGTGATGTCGCAGTGGGCGGCGAAAGCGAAATTCGACGACCTGTCGCCGGACGCGATTTATCAGGCGAAGCGCTTTCTGCTGGACAGCGTGGGATGCGCGCTGGGCGGATATCAACAGCACGACGTCGTGATTGCCCTGGGCGTGCTGGACGAGATTGCCGGACCCGGCAAGGCGACCGTCATGGGCACAGGCAAGCAGATGGATGCGGTCTCGGCCTCACTGGCGAACGCGCTGATGATCCGCTGTATGGACTACAACGATATCTACTGGAAGCAGGACCCGTCGCATCCTTCGGACATTTTTCCAGCGGCAATAGCATGCGGCGAGCGAGCGGGTAGCGACGGGCGTGAGCTAATCGTCGGCCTCGTATTGGGGCATGAGTTTGAGATGCGGCTGTGCGAGGCCGCCTTCCCCGGCATTCGCGAGCGGGGATGGCACCATGCCACCCTGACCGCCTTCGTATCGCCGATTGTTGCTGCACGTATGCTGCACCTCGATTGGACAAAGATGCAGCATGCGATCGGCATCAGCGCCAGCGCGCGCGCCACGCTGGGAGCTGTCACGGCGGGCAAACTGACCATGATGAAGAACACCGTCGATCCCATGGCGACGCAGAGCGGCGTATTCGCGGCGCTGCTGGCCGAAAAGGGGTACAGCGGACCGGGACACGTCATCGACGGCAAAGAAGGGCTAGTGCACTGCTTCGGTCCGGAGTGGAAGCTGAACCTCCTGACCGACGGATTGGGCGAGTCGTGGCGCATCACACAATGTGGGATGAAAGCTTTTCCGACGGAGGCCCTGACCCACACGCCGATTTCGGCGACGCTGGCGCTGGTGAAAGAGCACGACCTGAAGCCGGATCAAGTTGCCAAGGTACACATCCGGACCACGGCGCGAGGAGCGGACATTTTGAGCGATGCCAGCAAGTACGATCCGCACACTAAAGAAACGGCCGACCACTCGCTGCCGTATGTAATCGCGTCGGCCATCGCCGAACGGCAGGTTACGCCGCTGCAGTTCACCATGGAGAAGATCATGGACCCGACGATTCGGGCCCAGCTCAGCAAGATCATAGTCACGGCCGATCCGGAAATCGAGAAAGTGTTTCCGGCGCTACAACGGGTGGTTGTGACGATCCAGACCACAAACGGTCGCGAGTTCACCAAGCAGTTGGATTACCCCAAGGGAGACCCGCGGAATCCGCTGACCGACAAGGAAGTGGAAGAGAAGTTCGAGGCGCTGGCTGGCCCGGTAATGACGCCGGGAGCGCTGCGCAGAGCAATCGACGCGATTTGGGTATTGGAGAAGCAGTCTAGCGTGACTGAGTTGATGAGACTGTTTCGCGCCGACCGGTAGCGCAGGAGATGGATTTATGGGACAGACAATTGTCGAGAAGATTTCGCAGACCCACATGACCGAAGGACCGAGCCGTCCGCTGCGCGGGGGGGATTTTCTGTCGATCCGGCCCGACCACGTGATGACGCACGACAACACCTCAGCAGTGATGAAGAAGTTCAAGACGATAGGCGCCATAACGATACATGACCACGTGCAACCCCTATTCACTGCCGACCACGATATCCAGAACACAGAAGAGTCTAACCTGGCGAAGTATCGCAGCATGGAAGCGTTTGCTGCGGAGCGGGAGATCGACTTCTACCCGCCCGGCGCGGGCATTGGCCACCAGATCATGGTCGAGCAGGGCTACGTATTGCCGGGTGATTTCGTGGTGGCTTCGGATTCGCACTCCAACATGTACGGAGCGCTCGGCGCGGTGGGCACGCCGGTCGTGCGCACCGACGCAGCGGCAATTTGGGCGACGGGCGAGTTTTGGTGGCAGATTCCACGCACCGTCCAGGTGGTGCTGAAAGGCGAACTGGCAGCAGGGGTCACGGGCAAAGATGTGATTATTACCCTGTGCGGGCTGTACAACCAGGAAGAAGTGCTGAATGCCGCCGTCGAATTTACTGGACAGGGAGTGGCGTCGCTTAGCATGGATGCGCGCCTGAGCATCGCCAACATGACCACCGAATGGGGGGCACTGGTTGGGTGGTTTCCGGTAGATGATGTCACCATCGCATACCTGGAAGGCCGTAATCTCGAACTGCGACGTAAGGGCATTACGCGCATCCCGGAAGAGAAGCTGGTTGAATGGCGCAGTAACCCGCCACGCCCCGACGACGATGCCGTCTACGCTGGGCGCATCGTGCTCGACCTCGCTGAAATCACGCCGCACGTCTCTGGCCCCGACACCGTGCAGGCCATACAGTCCGTCGCCGAGATCGGGAAGCATCAGGTCGCGATTCAGAAGGCCTACCTGGTTTCCTGCGTCAACTCGCGCCTCGAAGACCTTGCTGCGGCGGCCAGAATTCTGCATGGGAAGAAGGTTGCTTCCACGGTCACGTTCTACATCGCCGCCGCCAGCATGGAGATTGAAGATGAGGCGATAAAGCGCGGCATCTGGCACACGCTACTGGCTGCGGGAGCGAACCCGTTGCCTCCCGGCTGCGGTCCCTGCATCGGACTTGGTACGGGCCTGCTCGAACCGGGCGAGGTTGGTATCTCCGCCACCAACCGAAACTTCAAAGGGCGAATGGGCTCCCGTGATGCCCAGTGCTACCTCGGGAGTCCCGAGGTCGTCGCCGCCTCCGCCGTCGCCGGCTACATCTGCGGACCGAGGGACATAGCCCACAAACCGCTCACAAAACGCTTCGAGCAGTTTGCAACGAAAGCCCCTATATCGGAAAAGGTGGAAATCATTGCGGGCTTCCCGCGGACTGTTCACGGCCGCCTGGTCTTCCTGCCACAGGACAACCTGAACACCGACGGCATGTACGGCAGAGACTACACGTATCGCGAGGACATGACACCCGAGATGATGGCGAAAGTAGTGATGGAGAACTACGATCCGACGCTCGCTGCGCGCTTGCAGCCCGGCGACGTGATTATCGGCGGCCTCAACTTCGGCACCGGATCAAGCCGCGAGCAGGCAGTGACCGCGCTAAAGTGCGCGGGCATCCCGCTGGTGATCGCCGGCAGCTTCTCGCAGACGTATCTCCGCAATGCGTTCAACAACGGCTTCCTGTGCATTGAAACGCCGGAGCTGGTAAAACGGCTGCGCGCGAAGTATGCAGATGAGATCGCGCACAAGGAAAAGACGATTATTCCGGGCGACGAGATCGAAGTTGATTTCGCGTGCAACAGCATCCGCTATGGCGGGGAGGAGTTCAGCTTCCCGGCGCTGGGATCGGTACCGCAGTCGCTGGTCATCGCCGGGGGAGTGGAGAATCTGGTGAGTGTGAAGCTAGGGCTCGGCAAGATGACCGCTACGGTTTAGTAGTCTCACAGTGTGGGATGTGAGTTTAGAAGGAGTTTGCATTCATGGCAAAACATACAGTCGTAACCATGCCGGGCGACGGCATCGGCAACCAGGTACTTCCTGAAGCGATTCGCGTGCTCGACGCCGTAGGTTTCGAAGCGAGCTATGTGCACGCCGACATCGGCTGGGAGTGCTGGCGGAACGAAGGCAACGCGCTGCCCGAGTGCACCATCGAGTTGCTGCGGCGGTATAAAGTCGGGTTATTTGGAGCGATCACCTCAAAGCCAAAAAAGGAAACGGAAGCCGATCTCATCCCCGCATTGAAAGGGAAGGGACTGCAGTACTTCAGCCCCATCGTGTCGATGCGGCAGATTTTCAACCTCGACGTCTGCATGCGACCCTGTCTGTCGTTTCCGGGTAACCCGCTGAACTTCATCCGCAAGAAGCCCGAAGGCGGCTACGAAGAGCCCAAAGTCGATGTCGTGGTCTTCCGCCAGAACACTGAGGGACTCTACGCCGGAGTGGAATGGACGAATCCGCCTCAGCCGGTGCACGATGCGTTGGCAACGCACGCAAAGTTCAGACCGTTTGCCGCAGTGCCGGGCAAGGACCTGGCAATTTCGGTGCGCATCATTACTCGGACGGCAGCGCGGCGGATTTGCGACGCAGCGTTTCAGCATGCGCGCCAGTTTGGCTACAAGTCAGTAACCATCTGCGAGAAGCCTAATGTATTGCGCGAGACCTCGGGCATGATGGAAGAAGTCGCCAAGGAGGTGCAGAAGCAGTATGGCGAAATCGCATTGTGGTCCACCAACATTGATGCACAGACCATGTGGCTTACCAAGAACCCCGAAGACTACGGCGTGATTGTGGCCAGCAATCTTTTTGGCGACGTGATCAGCGACGCCTTTGCCGGGCTGGTCGGCGGGCTCGGCTTCGCTGCCTCCGGGAACATCGGGCAGGATGTCGCCGTGTTCGAGCCGACCCACGGATCGGCGCCGAAGTATGCCGAACTTGCCCCCCCAATCGTGAACCCAATCGCGATGATTCTATCGGCGGCCATGATGCTGGATCATCTGGGCGAAAACGAAAAAGCGACGAAAGTCCGCGCGGCGATTGCCGCAGTAGTTGCCGAGGGCAAGGTGCGCACATACGACATGATGCGCATTGCCGGCGGCGCCAAGTCAATCGTACAGGGAGCGGCTTCGACGACCGAGATGACCGACGCCATTCTGTCAAAGCTTGGCGTGAGTGTGGAGAAGGAATATGCCGGCAGCAGCCGAAGCTAGTCAGCTGAAACGCGGCGAGGCCGGCCGCGCCGGCGGAGATGTGCGCTCCGACGTGCACGTAACGGTGGAGGAGTGCTCCACGGGCGGGATCGAGATCGAGCTGCACTCGCGGGTGGCGCCGTACTACGGCGACAGCATTCGCAGTCAGGTGCGCAATGTATTAGTCGCACTTGGCGTCCAGCACGCCCGCGTCAGCCTGATCGACGAAGGGGCGCTGCCGTTCGTGATCGCGGCGCGAGTCGAAGCTGCGGCCCGACGTGCGGGTCTGGGTGGACGGCAATCGGCGTTGCCCGATCCAATTCCTCTATCTCCACCCTCCGCGAAAGACCGCCTCCGGCGCTCGCGCCTCTATCTGCCGGGCAACGAACCAAAGTACTTCATTAACGCCGGCTTGCACGGGCCGGACGCTGTCATTCTGGATCTTGAAGACTCGGTGCATCATGCTGAGAAGGACGCCGCGCGGCTGCTGGTGCGTAACACGCTGCGCACGGTCGACTTTGGCGTGGCCGAGCGCATGGTGCGCATCAATCAATTGCCGCTCGGAATGGCCGACCTGCAGGAAATCGTTCCTCAGTCGCCTGACCTCATCCTCATCCCTAAGGTCGAAACTGCCGCTCAAGTTGTTGAAGTCAGCGAAGCGATTACGCGAATTGCCAATCAGCATGGTGTGACGCGCCCGATCTGGCTGATGCCGATTCTGGAATCTGCCTTGGGCATCGAAAACGCGTTCGCCATCGCTACCGCTTCAGACCGGATCGCGGGCATCACCATCGGACTCGAGGACTACACCGCGGATCTGGGTGTGGGGAAGACGCCACAAGGCAGTGAGTCGCTGTTTGCGCGGCAGCGCGTGGTCAATGCAGCGCACGCAGCGCGCGTGCAGGCGATCGATTCGGTTTATGGCGATGTCGCGGATTCCGAAGGGCTGTTGCGCTGGGGCGAGGCCTCGCGCGCCCTGGGCTTCGAGGGCATGGGTTGTATTCATCCCATGCAAATCGAGATCATCCATCGCGCTTTCGCACCTTCGGCGGCCGAACTGGAGAAGGCGCTGAAGGTTGTCGCCGCCTTTGAAGACGCGCAGTTGAAAGGGCTGGGGGTGGTCAGTCTGGGATCGAAGATGATTGACGCTCCCGTTGTGAACCGTGCCGTCAAGCTGGTCGCGCGCGCCCGCCAAATGGGCCTCATCCCCGCCAACGAAGGAGGCCAGGCATGAGTCCCACCGCCACCGCCGAACTCGTGACCAACGCCGCCGGTCGCCGTATCCCTACGGTCGTCAATGGACGCGAGCAAACCCCCTACGCTGGGGTAGACGGCCATCACCCGACCGGCAACAAGTACGGCCCGCCCATTCGCAGCAACTCCGATTGTCCCCGGGACGGTGACAAGCGTGTGCCGGACCTTGAGACGGCGCTGCGGCTCTGTGGCCTGCGCGATGGCATGACCATCAGCAGCCATCATCACTTGCGAAATGGTGACCGCGTGGCGCTCACCGCGCTGGAAACTGCGGCGCGCATGGGCGCACGCGATCTGATGTGGTTTCCCAGCGCTTCGTTCCCCTGTCATGAGCCGGTAATTGATCTGATGAAGTCCGGCGCAGTACACCACATCGAAGGCAGCATGAATGGCCCGCTGGGCGCCTATTGTTCGCACGGTCAGATGCGCGGAATGGGAGTGTTGCGATCGCACGGCGGACGCTGGCAGGCAGTGCAGGACGGTGAAGTACACATCGACATTGCGGTGATTGCGGCGCCGACAGCTGACCATTTCGGCAACGGCGACGGGGCGCACGGTAGATCGGCCTGCGGCTCGTTGGGCTTCGCGCTAACCGACTCGGTCTATGCCGACCGAGTGATTGTGGTGACCGATAACCTGGTTCCGTTTCCCTGTATTCCTTGGCAAATTCAGGGCAATAACGTGGATTACGTCGTCGAAGTCGAATCGATTGGCGATCCGACGAAGATCGTCAGCGGCACTACGCAGATCACGCGCAGTCCTGACCGCCTGCGCATCTCGGAGCTCGTCGCACATTTCCTGCGCGACAGCGGCATCATGCGCGACGGCTTCTCATTCCAGGCTGGAGCGGGCGGCATAGCACTGGCCTTCGTTGACTACCTGGCGCGCATGATGAGGGAAGCTAGCGTCAAGGCGAGCTTCGTGCGCGGGGGCTCGACCAGGTATCTGGTGGATATGCTGAAGGAAGGCCTGACCGGATACATCCTCGACGGTCAGACCTTCGACCTCGATGCGGTGCAGTCAATCGCGACTGACCCGCGCCATGTGCCCACCTCGCCTTTCACCTCCTACAACTTCCATGGCAAAGGGAATTTTGCATCCATGGTTGATGCCTGTGTATTGGGTGCTACCGAAGTGGACGTGAACTTCAATGCCAACGTGGTGACGCACTCCGACGGGCGATTGCTGCACGGCATCGGTGGCTGGCAGAACTGCCTGTTCGCGGGATGCACGATTCTGGCGGTGCCCTCGTTCCGCGACCGCATTCCAGTCATCGTGGACGAAGTCACCACGCTCACTGGCCCGGGCGAGCTAATTGACGTGATCGCCACCGAGCGCGGTATTGCCATCAATCCCAAGCGCCAGGACCTGCTCGAGGCCGTCAAAGGCAAAGGATTGCCGATCCGCCCGATCGAGGAAATCAAGGCTGAAGTTGAACGGATCTGCGGCGGAAAGCCTGCCAAGCCCCGGCTTGGCGGCCGCCCGGTGGCCGTGGTGAAGTGGGTGGACGGTACAGTGCTCGATACGGTTTGGCAGGTGCTTGACGACAATCCGTACGCCAGCAAAACGGGAGGAGGCGAATAGCGCCCCCCTCAGTCTGTGAAACCGCCTCACTTAGCTACTTAGCGAGGCGAAAGCGGCCCCTCACTCTTATCTCCACTCGCGTCCGGCGGCACAAGTTTGGGCTGAGAGCCCTCAATCTTTTTGGTCGCAGCGGGACTTGGCCCGCAGGTTGTTTCCCGCACTAGTTTGGGATTCGAACCTTCCGAAAAGATATAGGCCCGAATCTTGTAGCAAACAGCCGTATCTGGTCGCACTTCCATCGGGTCGGACGTCCTGATCTGAAGTTCTTCAATCATCTGTTGCGGCAATCCGGCGTGCATTGCAGCCAAGGGCGGAGGCTCGACACCGAGAGTGTCTCCGGGCGCTGTAGCCAGCCCGGCAGAGGATGCCGACGCTGACAGAGCCATCGAAAGCAGTAGAAGGCTTACCATAAGGCCCTCCTAACCGCAGATGTTAGCACCAATTTGCCCTATGAGTGCGGTTTTGGGACGAATGCATCCAAGCGATACCGCTGCAACGAAGATTGCCAGTCTAAGTCACGGGAAATCAGTCACCCTTGTGATTTAATGACAACGGCGACGCTACGGCCCTCGGGCGTGACTGGCCAAGTGGAGGACCTTCATGGAAGAGCGGGACTTCTTTGATGAACGGCAAGAGACTAGGAAAGCCACCATGACGTGTCCGCACTGCCATCAATCCGGCGAATACGACCTGGGATGGTTCGTTCGAACCAAAAAGAAACAACTACCAGGAAGGGCCGACGAGCGGGACCGGGCGAAGTTCGCCAAGGCGCGGTCGTACATGGTGCGCCGCGATGACCTCGTTGCCTGCAAGAATCTGCGCTGCCGCAAGCGATTTGAAGTCACTAGCGTCCAGTCTGTGGCATTTCTGGACTAGCGGCCGTCTGCGTTGATTGTTTTTGAAGGCTCCGTCTTAGTTGCGACGGTCGCGACCTGCGTTCGAGCGTTTCTTCGCCACTAGGCTCAACCTCTATAATCCTTCTCACAGCCCCATGCCTCCTTCTCGCCCACCTACCGGTCAGTCCACACCTCGAACAGACGGATTGACGGCAACCGTCGCACCGGTAATGGACCGCGCTGATCGGTTCTGGCAACGCGTCACCGAGGGCATGCGCATGGATCAGATGTGGCGGCAATTCCTCACCGACGCGCGTTCCAGCTATCGGCTCTATTCCAAAGAAGTGGACGCGACCCGCGAAGCGGGGGTTCCCAAAGGCAAGCATTTTTTTCGGTTGGTCGGCCAGTTTTTCTGGGCAATTCTGGAGAAGCTGTCGCCCGCTCGCCGCGTGCTGCTCCTGGTGGCGATCGCGCTGATACTGTTTCCCGGCGGAGAAGCAACCTGGAACGGAAGCGCCGGAAATGTGACCTACAGCTTGAACACCCACTTCTATGGCGGCTTGCTGATGTTCGTTCTACTCATCCTGGAAGTGGGCGATCGCGTGGTAATGAAGCGCGACCTGCAGATCGCGAAGGAAATCCAGACTTGGCTTCTGCCGGCCAGCCCTCCGTCTGTTCCCGGAGTTGAATTAGCGTTTGCCACACGGCCTGCCAACACGGTCGCGGGAGATTACTACGATGTCTTCCCCAGGGCGCACTCCGATTCGGGCGAACAAAAATTTGTGCTGGCTATGGCAGATGTGGCAGGCAAAAGCATTCCCGCTGCGTTACTAATGGCGACCATCCAGGCCAGTCTGAAAACTCTGGCGGCCGGCCCCTTGAGCCTGTCCGAGCTGGTGAGCCGGATGAATCAGTACGCTTGCAGCAACAGTCAGAATGGACGCCGCTTCACCACCGCATTCCTCGCCGAGTACGACCCTGCGATGCGCGTGCTGACCTACGTCAACGCTGGGCACAATTCCCCGGTGCTGCGACGCCAATCCGGCGCTATGGAGAGGCTGGACAAGGGCGGCATTCCGCTGGGCATACTGGAAAACGCCTCATACGAAGCCGGCTCCGTGACTCTGCAGAGTGGCGATTGGCTGGTCATCTTCACCGACGGCGTGGTGGAGGCGGAAAACGATCGCGCAGAAGAATACGGCGAACAACGACTCTTGTTCGTCGTTCACAGCGGCGCAACCTTGACTCCCGCTCAGCTGCTGGCAAACATCATGGTTGACCTCGATCGCTTTGTTGCCGGAGCGCCCCAACACGACGACGTCACCTGCATGCTCGCGAAGCTGTCGTAGCTCCTTCTCTCCTCTCACGACACAGCCTTCTGAAATAAGGCACTGACGCCGGCGATATTAGGCAGCAGATCCGCAGGAAAATTGTGCCGCTGCTGCAGGTACGCCGGGTCATTGTAGGTGAGCCGGACCTTCCCGTACGTATCCTCCCAGAACAACGCCTTGAGCGGCAGGTCGATCGCCGCCGTAGGCGCGGCCTGCATCAGTGGCGTACCACCCTTCGGATTGCCAAAGATCAGTAACTTAGTCGGGGGCATTTTTAATCCCACCTTCTCGGCTTGCCCGCTGTGGTCTACTCGGGCGAAAATCATGATCTCGCGCTCTTGCAGTAGAGATTCGAGACGATGCATGGTTTCGTCCACGGAATATCGGCTTTCCAGGCTGATCAGGCCATGGTTTGCGGTAGTGGTCATAAGTGCCTCGCAGAATGTGAATTCGAGTTCCGGCAGGGTCCGTGCTATTGGATGGCAGAAACCGGCATCGCGTTTTCGATTTATTCTGTCGTCCAAGTCTTCGAGCTTGCGTGAAGTTCTAATATGAGAGTGATGAAGGCTACTCCCTGGGATGCGGTCATTTTCGATTACGGGGGTGTACTCAGCTACGCGCCTGCGCGCCAGGATCTGGCGGAGTTTGCCAGCAGCAGCGGCCTCGACGAAGCGTCGTTTCTTCGCCTTTATAGCGAAACGCGCGACTACTATGGCCGCTCGGCAACGGGATACCCGCAGCATTGGCACAGGGCAGCTGCGGCCGCAGGATTAACCGTTTCAGAGGCAGCGGTCAAGCAATTCATCGAAAGAGAATCGGATCTCTGGACTCGCCCCAATCCTGATGTCGTCGCTCTAGCGCGCGAGGTCAAGGCTGCTGGCTGCAGCATCGGGATCCTCTCGAACATGACCTTTGACTTGCTCCAGATATTGGAAACCAAATTCGACTGGCTGAGCGATTTTGACGTCCGCATATGGTCGTGCCAGCAGGGCTGTGCAAAGCCGGACGAAATAATATATCGCGCCTGCCTGGCTAACCTGGGCTGTGACCCTGCACGTGCCCTGTTCTTCGACGACCGCCCGCGCAACGTAGAGGGAGCCAGGCAACTGGGCATGGAAGCGCATGTCTTCGAGTCGGCTGGACAGGCCCGGGCAATCGTCGAACGCGGGCTGCTCTTGGTATAGCGTCACACGCCGCCACATGATCCCAGTTGCGGGCGAACGCTTCCGGTGGCACTCTTAGCGCATGCCGACGACTGCACCAGCGCAATATGCCGGTCCGCTTCCGGAAGTGATTCCCCGGCTCAATTTCGTTCGTCGTTTGGTGATCGTTACGGTCGGGAGCTTTCTTCGGCACAATGGGCTGACTTCCTCCGCTGCTTTGGCGTTCTTCTTCCTGATGTCGTTGTTTCCGTTTCTCATCTTCCTGGCCAGCGCGCTTGCTCTGCTGCCGATTCCGCATCTGGCCATTCGCATGATCCACCTGGTTGGTCATTTTGTTCCCGACCAGACGATGCCAATGGTGGACAGCATGTTGACTTCGACCATGCAGACTAACAATGGCCTCCTGTCAGCCGGATTCATCCTTGCCGTGGTTGCTGCATCCAACGCGATCGCGTCTATGGCGACAGCGCTGAATACCATCTACGAGGTGCCAGAGACACGCACCTTCTGGCAAAAGCGGCTGAGCGCAATCTACGTCACATTTGTCGTGGGCGGAATGACTACCGTCGCCCTGAGCGCTATGCTGCTCGGACCGCATTTCGGCAGAGAACTGGCGCGGGTGTTCAATGTAAGTCACACCTTCGTTGCGGTGTGGCCATTCATGAGGTGGGTACTGGTCATCACTTGCGCCTTGGCCTCAATCGGCACGCTTTATTACCTAGGACCGAATTGCAAACACACCCTGCGTCAGCAGTTTGCCGGCTCAATCTTTGCGGTCGTGGTCTGGATCATGTGTTCCGGGCTCTTAGGCATCTATTTGCGGAAATTCTCATACTTCAATGCAATGTATGGAACCCTGGCGTCGTTTATTGTGCTGATGACCTGGTTGCAGTTCACGGCGATGGCCATACTGCTTGGAGCGGAGCTAAATGTGCACCTCGACAAACTAAAAGAAGCCAAGTCTCTGGCATAGATCGGGTGATTTATCGACTTGGCAGCAGCCGCAAGCCACGGGACTCATGAACGTGGAGCTACAGCCCTTGCGGGTTTCCAGAGTCGCGCAAGTCAAGTTCGTGCTCAATCTCGCGCAGGACGTCATCGTTGATTTGCCCTGAGTCGCGCAGTTGGATTGCCGTTTCGCGCTCCACGCGGGACAAGTCGCGAAAGATGCGTGAAATCTGGTTGTGATGGTCAGCTACAAGGCTTCCGGGGTGTTGGTCCGTCCCGTCCAAGACCTTGAGTCGATGTTGATAGTGCCCGATGAGGTCGTCATACATGGTTTCAAGCTCGGCTTCGTCCTGTTTGCGGGAGCGCAGAAAAGCGAGGGCTCTCTCCAGCACGACACGGCGGGCACTCTCTTCCTCGACGTTCGGTCCCCGTGTGTTGGCCAGGCCAAGCCTTCGAACCACGAAGGGAAGCGTGAGGCCCTGCAAGACAAGGGTCACGAAGATCACGCAAAAGGCAAGGAAGACGATCAAGTCACGCTGTACAAATGGGCGGCCATCCGCCAGCGTCTGCGGCAAAGCGATTGCAGCAGCCAGGGCGATGACGCCACGCATTCCTGTCCATCCGACAACCAGAATTCCTTGTGGCGTAGGCCTCGGCACCCTGTGGTGCAATAGGCGGCGACGGATGCCAAAAGCGAGGTAAGCGCCGGGAAAACCCCAGAGCAGCCGCAGTCCAATCACCAACGCGCTAAAGAGCGCTCCATATAGAAACAGCGTGCGCCCGCTGTAGTTCCCGATTTCCGCCAGCACGTGGCGCAGTTGGAGACCGATCAGCACGAACACCAGGCCGTTTAGAATAAAGTTCAGAGCGTCCCAGACGGCCCAGGCTTGGAGCCTCACTCCGGGAGAGAAAAAGCCCGAACTCTTGCGACTGAGATACAAGCCGCAGGCCACGACCGCCAGCACCCCGGAAGCATGCAACCGGTCGGCGCTAAAGTAAGCGAAGTAGGGGACGAGTATGCTGATGGCGATTTCAATGGGAGCATCGTCAATGCGGCGCTCGATCCAGTCCACGATCCAAGCGGTGATCAACCCGACAGCCAATCCGGCGAACGTCAGATAGACAAAGCGCAACAAGCCCATGGCGAACGTAGGAGTTTCGCCACGTAGCGCGATTGCAATACCAAACTCGAGCGCTAGCAAGCCACTCGCATCGTTAACCAGGCTTTCGCCCTCCAGGATGTCACTGATCCTTTTGGGCAGACCGATCTTGCGTGCGATAGTGGTTGCGGCGAGAGCGTCGGTCGGCGCTATCACCGCGCCCAGGATCAGGCCGATCTTCCAATCAAACCCGGGGAATAACCATTGCGCCGTCGCCGCGACGCTTACTACCGTGAAGCCGACCAGACCGAAAGCCAGCAAGGAGATGTTGACGAGGTTGTTCCGGAAGTCGCGCCATGACGTCAGCCACGCCGCGTAGTAGAGAAGCGGCGGCAGAATCACGAAGAAAACCGCATCTGGATTCAGCGTGATCCTGGGAATGACCGGAAGGAAGCCGAGCAAGCCTCCGCCGATGACGAGCACGATAGGGTAGGGGATCTGAAGCTTCTGCGCCAGCGTTCCGAATACTGCCACGAAGAGCAGCAGCAAAAGGAACACTAGTTCAACTGTCTGTACGCTACTAGTCTCCATTCCGGGCGCGCTCTCCGTATGCCTGAAGCGTGATGTGCCAAGCCAACTCTATATCGGCGCCCTCGTTTCAGCGAACCTCCGTCTACTTGTTGCCTGGAGAGCTGCACTTATCGCGAGCCCGCCGGCGGCCCGAGGCTTGAAAAGATTAGAGTCTCGCCAACCGGAATTGGATTTGTCAATTCGGCGTGTATTTTGACTTCTTCTGCTGTCTTCAAAGTCATTCCCCATTCGCACGCAGTAAAATCTCAAGTGCAAGAAGTTCGTTTGCCCGCAAGACCCGGATAGTGCCAAGAAATCAGTAGCGCTACCTTTGCAACATGCAATCCGAAACCCAGTGGCGACAAGTGATGGAGCGGGACGCCCGGCAGGACGGCAGGTTCGTCTTTGCCGTTCGTACCACCGGAATTTACTGCCGGCCATCCTGCCCTAGCCGGCGTCCGCGGCGGGACTCGGTGGAGTTCTTCGACGGTCCGCAACAGGCGGAGCGAGCAGGCTATCGGGCGTGCTTGCGCTGCAAGCCGACAGAGATCTCGTCCCAGGCGCGGTCTGCGCTAAAGGCACGGCAGTTACTAGACGAGGCCGAAGGCACGATTACTTTGGCCGAGTTGAGCAAGCGCGTGGGAATCAGCCCGTTTCATCTGCAGCGCCTGTTCAAGCGCGCTACCGGGCTCAGTCCCCGCGAATACCAGTCGGCACGGCGCATGCAACACTTCAAACACGGATTGCGCAAAGGAGACGATGTGACCACAGCTATCTACGACGCAGGCTTCGGCTCGCCCAGCCGTCTGTATGAGAGAGCCAGCCAGCAGCTCGGCATGACCCCCGGGGCTTATCGCCGCGCCGGGAAAGGCATGACCATTCGCTATGCGATCGTTCCCTCCCCGCTCGGACGGCTGCTTGTTGCCGCCACGCCTCGCGGTCTCTGCGCAGTCCGCTTTGGAGAGAGCGCGGTTGATCTTGAACGTGGGCTGCGCGAAGAATTCCACGCCGCCGACATTCACCGCGACGATGCGGCGCTCCGGCCCTATGTCGAGTCCTTGCTGTCGAGCTTACGGGGGGAGCGAATCACGCTCGATTTGCCGCTGGATGTTCGCGCCACCGCTTTTCAGAAGAAAGTGTGGGATGCCCTGCGCGAAATCCCACCCGGTGAAACGCGCAGCTACAGCGATGTTGCCCGGACGATTGGCGATCCGAAGGCGGTGCGGGCAGTGGCAACGGCCTGTGCTCACAACCCTGTAGCACTTGCCGTGCCATGCCATCGCGTGGTGCGGAGCGATGGTGAATTGGCCGGTTATCGCTGGGGCATCGATCGCAAGAAGAAGTTACTGGAGCGGGAACGGCGCCAGTCGTGAGTTCCGCACAGATCCTTGAGTACTGAGCAGTACTTCGATTTTCCGCAATGAGTCGCGAGTGCGTTTTCCCGTTATGGAAACGCGCACTCGCGATTCCTTTCCCATCCTCAAGCTGGTCATTTATACTCGGCTGTTTTGGTAGTGACGGTTGGCTCGCTCTGTCGCGAGCGCCGTCGTTCTCCAACTTTCGGGCGGATCAGCACGCGCCCGCTGTAAAACCCGATGGCCGCAGCTCAGATTGCCCGGGTCGAAGGAGCTCAGGGTGAAGATCCTGGTTTGCATGAAGCAGGTCCCGCAGAAGGATGCTCCGCTCAAGCTGAATGAGAGCGGAACTTGGATTCGCGAAGACGTTTCCTACGAGGTCAACGAGCCGGATGCGTATGCTCTCGAGGAGGCGTTGCGCCAGAAGGAGAAGCACGGGGGAGAGGTCGTCGTAATCACCAGCGGCCCGACCCGGGCGCAACAGGTCCTGCGCGAAGCGTTGGCCAAAGGGGCCGATCGTGCCATCCATCTGGAGGGAGACGCCTTCGTCGGTCTAGACGCGTTCAACACGGCCAAGGCGTTCGCCGCTGCAGTGAAGGACGAGAGCTTCAATTTGATATTCACCGGTTTGCAATCCGACGACTATGGCTTCGCCCAAACCGGCGTCGTGCTCGCTGAGCTGCTGGGCTGGACGCACGCCACCATCATCATGCAGATTGAAAAAAACGATGCCGGGATCCGCGTGAAGCGCGAGTTGGAGGCAGGATACTTCCAATTCGTCGATATGCCCCTGCCGGCAGTGCTGACCATTCAGTCCGGGATTAACAAGCTGCGCTACGCCACGCTGATCGGGATCAAGCAGGCGAAAAACAAACCGCTGAAGAAGATCACGTTTGACGAAGTCAAGCAGTCGCTCGGCGACAATATGCAGAAAATCGAGAAGCTCTACATTCCGCAGAAGACGAAGAAGACGGAAGTGATCGAAGGTCCACCGGCGGAAATAGCGAAAAAGCTGGTTGATAAGTTGCGTAACGAAGTTCACGTGCTGTGATCGGGTCAGCGCGCGAATCCAGGGCTCTGGAAACCCGAAATTGGTATCTCGCAAGCAGGAGGCGGTGATGCCATCACAAGAAGAGAAACGCGAGACCGCACGGGCGTTCATCGTAATCGGTTGGATCCTCGTGTTGTTCGCATTCTTGGTAATGTTTTTTCAGCCGGCGGCCATCAGACTCGGACAGATGCGGTTCGGGATCATTGCAGGTGCGATGATTGTCGTTGGGTTGCTCTTGAACATTTACGGCTATCGGTTACGGCGGCGCAGCTCCTGATGGAAATGGGCGTGCCGCCCAAGCGCGGGCGGGTGAGCAAAGCCGTTCGTTGCGGTTTAGGGGATTGACTTGTGTTGATCATCAGTAGCGCGGTGCGTGGCCTGAAACGGGGCGCGGGAACGGATTGAAATGGCTGACACTATTCTCGTCGTTGTGGAGCAGCGGGAAGGCAAGCTGAACCGCGTCTCGTGGGAGACGCTCACCGGAGCCCAAGCCCTCGCGGCTGAAACCGGGTGGACCCTGGAGGCCGCTGTGGTGGGAAGCGGCGTCAGCGACATCGCTAACGAAGTTGCGGCCAAAAAGGTTGCGAAGGTGTACAACCTGGAGTCGCCCAAGCTTGAGCCCTATACTCCGGACGGCTTCGTGGCTGCGCTGAAAGGGTTTGTCGAACAGAAACAACCCAAACTCGTACTGATGCCGCATACCTATCAGGTGCGCGATTTCGCGCCCAAGCTGGCCACAGCCCTGAATCGGGCCCTGCTCAGCGATGCCGTTGGCTACAAGTACGAGGGTGGCAAGTTGCTATTCACTCGGCAGATGTTTCAGGGCAAATTTGCTGCGGACGTTTCGTTTACGGGTGAGGCTCCCTACCTCGCGACATTTCAGTCGGGCGCCTTCCGCGGCGATATGGTGGAAGGCGGCAGTGCGGCCGCCCCAGTAGAGACCGTCAACGTGGCGATCGCTGATGACGTCATCCGCAACAAGCCGGAGGCTCCCTTCAAGGAGGCGAAGCAGGCCGTCGATCTCACTCAGGCCGAGATTATCGTTTCAGTTGGCCGCGGCATCAAGGAGCAGAAGAATATTGAGCTGGCCCAACAGCTGGCCACCGCGCTGGGCGGTGAAATTGCCGCATCCCGCCCGATCTGCGACTCCGGTTGGTTGCCTATGGACCGCCAGGTCGGCTCGTCAGGCCAGACAGTTGCGCCAAAGCTTTATCTCGCGCTCGGTATCAGTGGAGCGATTCAGCACGTCGTTGGCATGAAGGGTGCGCGCAGCATCATTGCCATCAATAAGGATTCCGAAGCGCCGATTTTCGAAATCGCCGACATCGCGGTGGTCGGTAACCTTTTCGACATCGTGCCTCCGTTGATCGAAGAAGTGAAGAAAGCGAAGGGCGCCTAGCTTATTCATGCTGTGGCTGCCGCCGCCCGCTCTTTTAACTGCGCCGCGCGGACGCCGCGGAGACTGACGATTCGCCACGGGCCCACATTATCGAAGGCGCTGCTCCCTTCTGCGCTGCTAGGATTGGAAATAGTCGTCCCCAGGTCTGCATTTTGCAGGAAGGCCCTCGCATGATCGTATTTCGCAAGCCACTTTCCAATATCGAGCGCCCAGTGATGGAGGCGGATGTGGTCATTGTCGGCGGAGGTCCCGCCGGAATGGCCTGTGCTTTGCGCTTGTCGCAGTTGATCGACGGGCACAATGCCAAGCATCCCGACGCCCCCCTGTCCAAGGACAACATTTACGTGTTGGAGAAGGCTCGTGAGATCGGTGCGCACTGTCTCTCCGGCGCCCTGCTCGATCCCCGTTCCATGCGCGAGTTGCTGCCGGATTTCGAGGACGAGGCTCCGCTCGACGCTGCCGTAGTGAAGGAAGCGGTTTACTATCTCACGCGCAATGGCAAGTTCAGGCTACCCATCACGCCTCCACCACTACGCGACCACGGCAATTACGTCATTTCGATCAACCGGTTTGTGAAATGGCTGGGCAGCAAAGTCGAGGAAGCAGGCATTACGATTTTCACCGGGTTCGCCGGCTCCGAACTGCTTTTCGAGAAGGGCCGCGTTCTCGGCGTGCGCACCGACGACAAGGGCATCGACAAGTACGGTGAGCGGAAATCGAACTTCGAGCCGGGCTACGATCTGAAGGCCAAGGCAGTGATTCTCGCGGAAGGCACGCGTGGCTCGCTAACCAAGCAGTTGATCGGCCGTTTCCAGTTGGACCACGAGCGCAATCCCCAGACTTACGGCGTCGGCGTGAAGGAGCTTTGGGAGTTGCCGGAGGGACGAATTGCTCCGGGTGAAGTCATATACACCATGGGCTATCCGCTGTCGTTCAACGAATATGGTGGCTCGTGGATTTACGGTGCAAGGGAAAATCTGGCGTCACTGGGCTTCGTGACCGGACTCGATTATCCCGATCCCCGCATCGATCCACAACACATCTTGCAGGAGTTCAAGAAGCACCCCTTCATTGCGAAGCTCCTAGCGGGCGGAAAGATGGTCCGCTACGGGGCCAAGTCTCTTCCCTACGGAGGCTGGTGGTGCATTCCCCCGGTCGCGGGCGATGGTTGGATGATACTTGGAGACTCAGCCGGCTTTTTGAACTCGCAGCGGTTGAAAGGGATTCATCTCGCCATCAAGAGCGGTATGCTGGCTGCCGAAACTGCTTACGAAGGCATGGCCAAAAACGATTTTTCACTTGGCCTTCTCGAGACATTTCAGGATCGCGTCGAAAAAAGCTGGATCAGAGACGAGCTGTGGCCGGTTCGCAACTTCCACCAAGGCTTCGAGAAAGGTTTTCTGTCGGGCATGATGCATGCGGGATTCCAGCAACTGACCGGAGGCCGTGGATTGCGCGCGCATTACAGCAATCACGCCGGCCATCGCCGCATGAAGCAGCTTGCCGAGCTGCCGGCGGATGGGGGAGCGGAAGCCCACATCATCAATGCGGCCAAAGGTGACGGCAAGCTCACCTTCGATAAGCTTACCGACGTCTATTACTCGGGCACCAAGCATGAGGAAGACCAGCCTGCGCACCTGGTCATCCACGACACCACGATCTGCAATGAGCGCTGCGTGCAGGAGTATGGCAATCCCTGCAAGAATTTCTGCCCCGCCAGCGTGTATGAAATGGTAGAGGCAGCCGACACTCCGAGCGGACAGCAGATCCATCTGAATGCATCCAACTGCGTGCATTGCAAGACCTGCGACATCATGGATCCCTACGAGATCATCACCTGGGTTCCCCCGGAGGGCGGTGGCGGCCCAAACTATGAAGGTATGTAGCCGAGAATACTTGTGCGGATGGTCGTGCCAGCTGAAGGCTGCTGAAAGGCTCGCTTCCGACGGCTCTGTATCAGGGCATGACTTCACAGCCTGCTGAAAAACTCGCTGACAGGGTAGAGCTGGCCTTAGGCCAGCGTTCAACTTTTTTATTTCTGCTTTCCGGACTCTTTCCTCAGCCCGTTCAGTCGCGCCGCTAATGCCCCTACCCTTGCCTTAACCGGACTTGCTCCGCCAATCCCGGGGCAAGTTGCTATGCGCTGCCGGGGGCTGCCGGTGCATCTATAATCAGGAATACTGTTTCCGACCTCCGTGGCCTACCGGCATACCCAGGGCTGCGGCGGCGGTGCCTCACGCAAGTGAGGCCGAGGGTATGGAGGGAAACGTCCATGCCTCCCGTGCTTGGAAAGGAAACGTCCGGCCGCTCTTCACTGACCTGCCCTGCGTTCCTTACATTCACATGAACTTTCATTCGTGGTGTCATCCTGAGCGAGCGAAGCGAGTCGAAGGACCCCTTTGCCACTGAAGATTTCGCCACAGAGACGAAGCTTTGGCCCTCACCGACAAATACGGGCGCGACATCCACGATCTGCGGATTTCAATCACCGATCGCTGCAACTACAAGTGCGTGTACTGCCGCTCCGGAAATGACGGACCGGCCTTTCCCGAGATGCCCATTGCCGACTACCTCCGCATGGTGCGCGTCTTTGTCGGCCTCGGGATCACCAAGGTCCGCCTGACCGGCGGCGAGCCGCTCTTGCGCCGCGGACTGGTCGACATGGTGCGCGAGCTTGGCCGGATGACGACGCTGACTGGCCGCCCGCTCGACATCGCCATCACGACCAACGGACACCTTTTGGCCGAGTTGGCGCAGCCCCTGGCGGACGCAGGGCTTTCACGCGTGACCGTTTCCATGGATGCCGTCGAGCCCGAGCACTTCGCTCGTATCACCCGCGTTCCGAACGGCTACGAACGCGTACTGGCTGGAATTCGTGCGGCACAGAAGGCTGGGCTGAATCCCGTCAAAGTGAATTGTGTACTTTTACGCGGCTTCAACGACGACCAGATCGCTGGCTTCGGCCGTTTTGCCCGCGAGGAAGGCGTGGTCGTTCGCTTCATCGAGTTCATGCCGCTAGAGGAAGATCGCGTCTGGTCGCCGGAAATCGTGGTCACTCTCGACGAAGTGATTCGTCGGATGGCGGAATTCATGCCGCTGCGTGAGATCGAGCACCAGCGCAGCGAGACCGCCCGCCGCTACATCTTCGACGATGGCACTGGCGAGATCGGAATCATCGCGCCGGTCTCGCATCCCTTCTGCGGACAGTGCAGCCGTATCCGGGTCACCTCCGACGGCAAGATTCGTACTTGCCTGTTTTCTGTCCGCGAACACGATTTGGCCGCACTCATGGCTACTGGCGCTAGCGATGAGCAGTTAACTGACTTCATCCGTCGAGCGGTGGATCAGAAGGAAGCCCGCCACCACATCGGAGAGCCCGGGTTCGTGCCGGCGTCCCGAACCATGGTGCATATTGGGGGCTGAGGAAGGCTGGCCGCCGATGAAGGGTACTGGGTCACTTGCAAGCGGACGACGGCACGGCGGCTGGTGGTTTGTCGGTGACAAGGATACTTTTCGGCAGTGCTCACTGCCGCTCTAACTGCTGAGGTATACACTTACTCCGCCGGGGTTCTTGGAGGGCCGTAATGAAGAGCACCGTTATCGTGGTCCTCATTGTCGTTGTGGCGGTTCCCTGTGTCGCGCAAAGCAAGAATGTTCGACAGACCCCATTCTCGGTTTGGAGTGTCCATACTCCCGACGTCATCGTCCAAGGACGGAGCCCATACCCGGTGGGTGTTCTCACGCCGTCGAAAGCCATTGTCGTGCGACGGGTGGAAGCCCTGAGCAATCGTGGGCCATCAATGGGCCACGTCCCTTCCGGCGAACCCATCCCTTGTCAGGTGCAGTACGTTTTGGAACTGACGAACGGTGCAGTTACGCAAACAATTCCCATTTCCAACAACTTCCTTGGAAAGAAGACGTCACAAACGTACACGGACAGCGGCCCAATCAGTTTGGAGTTTAGCGCAGGGAGCCGCATGACCCTGTCGATGGTGGCTCCCAAGCCGCAGTTCCCGCCAGTAAGTTGCATGATTGAAGGTCTTGACATCTCGATCCAGTACGAACTAGCGACGCAGAAAACTGCTTCGTCTTCCGCAGATCATCCGTAATGGGCAGACAATAGCTGGTCAGAAAATGCCTTGTCACAACCGACCTGACGCTGACGGTCTGATAAGCCACTCATCGGAAGCAGACACATCCACCCGATGAACCCGGACTTGCACAATCCTTACGGTAGCGTGAAAATAGCTGATGGTGCCTGGTCACAACGTCTGGTGACGAAATTAGCCGCATATTTCGACGCGGTTCTCGATTTTGTAACAAACGCGGTAGCTGGTGCATCTATTTAGCTGTAAAAGAAGCGTCAACTGCAGCTTCAACATCCCCGTAGGTCGGGCGCGCGAGCGCAGTGGATCTACTGGAGCCGCAGGTCAGCTTTCAACATCCCCGTTCCGGGGCGTGGATTCCCTTCCAAGTGGAGCTTCGCGGCCGGGACTGAAGGCAGAGACATTACGGTGGCAACAGCAACGATTACTGAAGCAGCATCGTGCTCGCTCGAAAACTATCTCGTACTCCCCGATCACTCGATGGACGATCGCATCCGTGCGGCCAAAGAGAGCTTGGGACGTGAGTGCGTGATTCTCGGACACCACTATCAGCGCGACGAAGTCGTGCGTTTTGCCGACTATCGCGGCGATTCCTACCGCCTTTCGCAGGTGGCAGCGCAGGCCGCTGGCCGCTACATCGTTTTCTGCGGTGTGCACTTTATGGCGGAAAGCGCCGACATTCTTGCCCATTCGGGGCAATCGGTGGTGCTCCCCGATCTCAACGCCGGATGCTCCATGGCCGATATGGCTGAGATTTCACAGGTCGAGGACGCATGGGAACAGTTCGTCAACCTCGGGCTGACGGACGACGACGGTCACGGCATCACGCCCATCACATATATGAACTCGACCGCCGCCATCAAGGCATTTTGCGGCGAGCGCGGCGGCTTGGTCTGCACTTCGTCGAACGCCAAGGGGGCATTCGATTGGGCTTTTCGTCGTAATCAGAAGCTTTTCTTCCTTCCCGATCAACACCTCGGCCGCAACACTGGCTATGGTCGCGGCATTCCGCTCAACGATATGGTGGTCTGGGACCCCTACCAGTTGCAGGGTGGGCTTACCGCCGATCGCCTCCGTCAAGCCAAGGTGATTCTGTGGAAGGGGCACTGCTCGGTCCACCAGCGCTTTCTACCTGAGCACGTGGACAAGGTCCGCGCAACCTATCCCGGCATGCAGGTGATCGTTCATCCCGAATGTCGCTGGGAGGTTTGCCAAAAAGCCGACGGCATCGGCTCCACCGACTACCTCATCCGTCGTGTCACGGAGTCGCCTGCCGGCAGCGCGTTCGCCATCGGCACCGAGATCCACCTGATTAACCGCCTGGCTAGGGAGTATCCGGATAAGCACGTCATTACGCTCGACGATTCTGGCTGCCTCTGTACTACTATGTTTCGCATCTCGCCACAGCACCTGTGCTGGGCGCTGGAAAACCTGGTGGAGGGCAACGTGGTTAATCCGATCAGGGTGAAAGACGACGTAAAAACCTGGGCGCGCGTGGCGCTTGATAGAATGTTAGAAGTCCAGTGATTATTCGCACTCGCCAACGCAGGCGTCCCCGGGAAAGATTTCTGCGGCGTATTCCGCGCTATTGGTCCGATTTGCGCGAATACCGCCAACGTATGGTCGAACGCCGCAAGGGCGCCCAGCCGGAAGAAGTCGGACAGGTAGTCAACGATATGCCGCGTACTTTTCTACTTTCGGAAGCTGAGACCCTTCTGCCTGTGCTCGAATCATTGTTGCGCTCGGCGATGCAGGCCAAGGCACTCATTGAAGAGGTCGATGCCGAATTCGAAGCCGTCAAGAGCCGCATCTTTGTAAACGGCGGCACCTTTGTCGATGTATTCGCGCTCAACCGCCGCAAGCAGGAGCGCGAGAAGGCGATCCAGCGCGCCAAAGACGCTGTCGCCGAGATTGACGCGGCCGGCGTGCAGGTGAAAGATCTGGACATCGGCCTGCTCGATTTTCCCTGCGTCGTGGGAGACGAGGTCATCCTGTTGTGCTGGAAGCTCGGTGAGCAGGGAATCTCGCACTGGCACAGTACTTCCGAGGGCTTTGCCGGGCGCAAGCCTATCGATGAGCGCATCATCCGCGGCCAGAAAAAGTCCAACTGACGTCCTCCCATGATCCAGCTTTCCTCCGCCGGAAAACGCTTCGGCCCCAAGCTGCTGTTCGAAAACCTTGACTGGCTCATCACTCCGCACGACCGTGTAGGACTGGTGGGTGCCAACGGCACCGGCAAATCGACTTTGCTGAAGATTCTCGGCGGAATCGAGTCGCTGGACTACGGCTCCATCACCTCCGCCAAACACACCACATTCGGCTATTTGCCGCAGGATGGCCTGCGTCTCGAAGGCCGCACCGTCTTCGACGAGTGCATGTCGGTATTCAGTGCATTGCAGTCGATGGAGCGCGAGATGGAAGAGCTCGCTCATAAGATGGGCGAGCTCGACCCCGCCTCGAGGGAGTACGAGCAGGTGGCCGATCGTTATCACGACATCTCCAGCCACTTTCGCGTGCATGACGGCTACGCCCTCGATTCGCAGGTGGGCACCGTGCTCGACGGCCTCGGTTTTCGCAAAGAAGACTGGACGCGTTATACCGAGGAGTTCTCCGGCGGCTGGCAGATGCGAATCGCATTGGCGAAGCTGCTGTTGTCGAAGCCGAACCTATTGTTGCTCGACGAGCCGACCAACCACCTCGACCTTGAAACCCGCAACTGGCTTGAGGAATACCTGCTGCAATATCCTCACGCTTATGTGTTGATCTCGCACGATCGCTACTTTCTCGACGTCACTGTCGATCGCATCATCGAGATCTGGAACAAAGGCGTCCATTTCTACAGCGGTAACTACGAGAAGTATCTGGCGCAAAAGCAGGAGCGCCGTGACTCCCTGGTTGCCGCCTACAAGAACCAGCGCGAGCGGATCGAACAACTCGAGGCCTTCATTAACCGCTTTCGTTACCAGGCAACCAAGGCCAAGCAGGTCCAGAGTCGCATCAAGGAACTGGAAAAAATCGAGCGCATCGAGATTCCTTCGGAAGAGAAGACGATCCACTTCACCTTCCCGCAGCCCAATCCCAGCGGACGCACCGTGGTCGAATGCATCGACGTCGCCAAGTGTTACGGCCCGAAGGAGGTCTTTCGCGATGTCAATTTCACCATTCAGCGGGAAGACCGCATCGCGCTGGTGGGCGTAAACGGCGCCGGGAAGTCAACGCTCATTAAGCTGCTGACCGGAATCGAGCCGCTCACTACCGGTTCGCTGAAGTTAGGGCACAACGTCGAGCCTGACTACTTTGCCCAGGACCAGTACAAGGAACTCGATCCTTCCAGCCGGATGCTCGACGATCTGTCCGACGTGGCGCCGCAGAAGTCGATGACCGAATTGCGCGGACTGCTGGGCTCGTTCCTATTCTCCGAAGACGACGTCTTCAAGCCCATTGGTGTGCTGTCCGGCGGCGAACGTAACAGATACGCGCTGGCTCGCATGTTGTTGCGTCCCTCGAACTTCCTTCTGCTCGATGAGCCTACCAACCACCTCGACATGCGCGCCAAAGACGTGCTGCTGGAATCGCTGGAAAAGTACAACGGCACTGTGGTCTTCGTCTCGCACGATCGTTACTTCATCGACAAACTGGCGACCCGGGTCTTCGAGATTGGCGACGGCAAGGTCGAAGTGTTCCCGGGCAATTACGAAGACTACATGTGGCGCAAGCAGCGCTCGGCCGATGGAGAAGACAGCGAGGCTGAGAAGGTCGCCTCCGCTCCCACGTTGTCAGATGTGCCGGGCTACGCTCCTTCCAATGCCGAGCCGCGCAAGCGGATGAATCCTATCAAGCTGAAACAAATGCAGGACCGTTGCCAGGAACTGGAAGAAGAGATCGCAAACCTGGAAGGCGGAATCGCGGAATGCGAGCGGGAGCTGCAGTCATTTGTCAGCGTCGAGGAAACCCAGCGCCAGACCGACCGACTGGCCCGGCTCCGCACCGATCTTTCACCCCGCATCGCCGAGTGGGAAGAGCTGTCGCAAGGGTTGGAGACCAGTGGGTAGTAGGTAGTGCATAGTGGCTAGCGATTTCTCTTCCAGTCATTCTGGGCTGAAATCCCTATTCGCCGGCCAGGTTACTTGCAAATCGCCTCCAACTCCTTCATCGGTTTTGGTGGAACCGGCGGGTACGAGATGTGCTTCGCCTCGATCACCTGTTCCAGCAGTGTGCCGCCGTACTTCAACCCTGCATTCGGATTGCTCTCATAAGCCGGATCGCTTTCCGCTTCCTCCAAAGTCACGAAATGAAAGCCCTTCTGCTTGAGCAAGTCGATGAGTTGCGGCAGCATCACCGTTTGGAATCCGCCCAGGTGCAGCAGCATGACGTGCTTGATGTCGCGACCAAACAGCATCTGCGACAACTCTTGGTCAAGCTTGAGGTACTGCTGTGCGGTGTCGAGGTAGCTCGACTTGAGCCACTCGATGGACTTCTCGTCTTTTTCCGCCAGGCATCGCGCGTAAGGCGCGTTCCAGGCATAGTCTTCGAAGTCGAGTGTGACCTGCGCCACGCGGTAGCCGTGGTCTTTTAGATAGGCACGCACCGCGTTACGCTTCTCCAGCGTTTCACCCTCCCACAGGAATGGATACCGGAACCAATGCCAATCTTCCTTTCCCATCAGCGAGCGTAGCGCTGGCTCATTTGCGGCTATGTCTTTCTCGAAGGCTTCGACCGTGCTGCCGGTCAGGCTCATGTGCGTGTAGGTGTGATTGCCGAGCATGAATCCCGCGGCTCGCCACTCTTCCAGCACCGCCAGATCTTCTGGGACTTGCTCGAGTTTCACCGCGTTGATGAAGCCGTAGATCTGGGGAGCGTTCGCGGCCTTGAGCGTAGCGATAATCTTCTTGGCCAGTTCCAGTCGAGTCATGCCTGGCGGGAGAGGGCCATGTGAGGGCAAATCGTCGAAGGTCAGAGCCACTTCCTGCGCTACCGCGAAGGGAGCGCAGGCCGCGAGGAACACGACCGTGACGAGGAACCGAGTGCACTGGCGAAACTTGCTAATCATGAACTGATTGTATCGGCGGGCGCGGAAACCAGGGTTTGGTGGATAGTGGCTAATGGCAGACTAGAGCTTGACGATTTGGACGCCTGATGTTTCCGCAACACGCGAATTTTATTTTTGTTCACGGTGGTTTAGAATCAGTGGCTTAGCCGTAATTTCCCAACAAATCATTGAAACTAAATATAGTTACATCTATCCACTTGCCACCAATAGACTTAGCATAGCGCCCTTTCGCCAGTTGTTCGTTTTAGGGCGCCGATTCCGTAGTGCGGCCACACATACTTATATTGATTGTATGAAAAATTTTGCAAAACGCAATTTTGCGTGTCGAAGTTCCGCGTTTTCATGAGGGTAGCGGGAATTTTCATGCAAAATCCGTGCTGTCAATGACTTGCACGTAAAATCGTCATTCGCAAAGAGTTGGGTGGGCGCAACGACGTTATTCCGACAGGGTTCGGCTGCTCTGATGGCAGGGTTCCTTCGACTCACTGCGCTCGCTCAGGATTTCGGCTGCGTGCTCGAACGCCCGCAAAACGCCTCAAGTTTTCAAAGAGCGTAAAAGTCCGCAGCCTTGTTGCGGACCGGCAAGAGACACGAACCCCTCGCCTCACGATTCATGGTGTACGCGCTCGCCCCGGGGGCGAAAGGACGTAGGACACACGGCAGCGTGATAAGGAGGCGGCGGAAAAGCATGGTCTCTGAAGCCCGGTTCAAAGAGCGAACCAGTGTCGTCGCCTGGGGGACTCGGGTGCAGTTTCCACTTGACCCAGCACGCCTGCCGGGGATCGCGCATACAAGGTGGGCCGGGGGATATCAGCTCCGCACGTGAAGCACGCACCCTATCCAAGCTTCGACGAGGCTGCCGGTCAAGCTAAACTGACTGCAGGGCACCGCGGTACTGGTTGCCATAGTTACGCCTGAGGGCACGACGTCGGCGATTTCTGTGCAGAGGTCTCTCGGCTCCGGGCTCAATGAGAAGCTCAACCCCTAGGCCATGCGCTTGATCGACGTGCTGTGGAAGCCGTCTCAAGATGGAGGTTCGAACCAGCCAAATTCCAAGGCAAGCCCAGTACCCGTTCCAATCAATGTAGAGGTGAACTTCAAGTTGCACTGACCACGAGCGACCACTAACCCCCGCCCACTACTCACGGCTTCTTCCCCTCCACCCATTCCGGCTTGAAGTCGGTGTTGGCCAGCCACGTTATGGGTCCGATCATTGAGGCGATGGCGCGGTCCATGTGTTGAAAGTCGATCTTGTCGATGGTGTCGGTTGGCTGGTGGTAGTCCGCATGCAGTCCGTAGCTTGATACGGTTTGTGCGATGATGCCGTCTTTGGCCAACGCATAGTTGTCCGACCGCATGAAAAACTTTTCGGCGGGATGCGGATCTCCTACCAGCTTGGCGCCGTGCTGTGCCAAGTCCGGTCCAAGGCTGGTGCGGTCCCATCCGGTGAGCCATAGTTCGTCGGGCTTTAACTTGGGATCGGGACGCCCAATCATCTCGAACTCCAGGTTGGCCACGATGTCTTGCACGGGAAACGTCGGTGTCTGAAGAAAATAGCGTGCGCCGACCAGACCCGCTTCTTCGCTACCCCAGAGCGCAACCATAACTGTGCGCCTAGGCTTCGGTTGCTTAGCCAAAACGCGTGCCAACTCCATCACAGCCACGGTGCCGGAGGCATCGTCGTCGGCGCCGTAATAGGTCTTACCGTTCACGACGCCCAGATGGTCGAGGTGGGCGCTGAGCAAGATGATCTGCTGTTTTTCGGTGGTGCCTTCGATCTTGCCCAACACGTTCCAGGTGTAGGTGGTTTTCCAGGGAGTGATTTGGGCCTGCAGCGTAACCGTCGCACCGTCGGGTAGGGCCCAAAGCTGCTCGAAGGTCGCCTGCTTTGCCAGCACCAGAGTGGCACGGGGCTTCAATTCCTCGCTTCCGATTTGTTGCGGCATCTCGGGCGGCTGCTTGGCCAGCGTCGCAAACATCCTCTGTGCGGCCGGCGGCACAGCAATGATGACCAGCGCAGCCTTGCCGCTGCGATACGGTGCAAGGACGCCCCGGGCATCTTCCATGGTGCTACCGGGCTGCAACTTGATGAGTAGCGCCGCTCCAGCGGCGACGGTATCCGGCGAAACCTTGTCGTCGTTCAGGTCCAATTTTTGCAGAGGGGCCGAAATCGGAGATCGAGATAATCCCGCTACGACGATCTGCCTGCCTTGAGTCAGAATGATCGATTGCAGGCCGCCATTGGCCCGGCTGTCGATGGTGACTGTGGTATCGCCGACGACCTCTCGCGAGCGAACCGTTGCCGTCTGG
This sequence comes from uncultured Acidobacteriaceae bacterium, assembly GCA_963834815.1. Lineage (GTDB taxonomy): Bacteria > Acidobacteriota > Terriglobia > Terriglobales > Acidobacteriaceae > DASRAA01. The sequence goes on from CAWIDA010000006.1 coordinate 368,350, forward strand.
ATAAACTGACCGTCGGCTGCTGCAGGAGCGAGTCCATAGGTCTTAAGTTTCTCGGCAATGAATTGAGCCGCGTGGTGCTCATCTTCGGTGCCGCTGCCGCGTCCGCGAAGCGCGGGCCCGGCGAGGTAGGTCAAGTTGTCGCGAACGCAACTCGTGCACAGAGGGGAAGACGGCGTCTCGCGAACCACCGGCCGATGCGAATGTGCGGCGGGATGCGAAGGGGGCTGGGCGGATGGAGCCGAGGGCGCGGTTTGCGCTGCACCGGAAAGAACCAGCGCCAGCGCTAACAGGAGTTCGCCAGTAGCCGATGACATTCGTCTTTGGAGATTCAAAATGAGGTTCTCGCCTGCATGACTCAATTTGCTTTAGATGCTGATCCACCCGGCACGTATGGCCATCAGGCTGATGACGGCAACTACGATCCAGAGCAGCACACCCTGGATGAGCGGGCGCGGTCCCACCTTACGCAGCGCCGCCGGCGACAAGGTTGCCCCGATCAGGAACAACGTGAAAATCAGCATCAATTTTCCCGCGTTGCTCAAAAAGTGATAGACGGGTAATCCCGCTAACAGATAGGTATTGGCCATCGCGGCCAGACAGAAGAAGAGGATGAACCACGGCCATTGGATGCGTGTCTTGCTGCCCTTGGCCACGGCGGTGGCGACAGTTACGGGCACAATCCACAAGGCGCGCGCCAGCTTTACGGTGGTGCCTACAGCCAGGGCAGGCAGTCCGTATTTAGCGCAGGCGCCTACTACTGAACTGGTGTCGTGAATCGCGAGCGCGGCCCACAATCCGAACTGCGATTGGGACAGCTTCAGCGCTGTCCCGATGGCGGGAAAGGTCAGCAGGGCGACGGAATTCAGCATAAAGATGGTTCCCAGCGAAACCGACATCTCGTCCTCGGTCGCTCCCAGCACGGGACCGATAGCAGCAATCGCGCTGCCTCCGCAGATGGCGGTGCCGGTCGAGATCAGGAAGGCAGGCCGAGGATGGACCGCCACCAGCTTGCCAAGCAGCCTTCCGACAATCAGGGCGAAAGCGATCCCCACTGCTGTGTAGAGAAATCCGCTGCGTCCGGCGCGCAGCACCTGATGCAGATTCATGCCAAAACCGAGCCCCACGACTGCGGCTTGCAGCAGGTACTTCGAGACTTGGCGCGATTCTCCCGGATAGGGATGACTGGCAATGGCACCGAAGACCAACCCAGCAACCAAGGCGAGTGGAGGCGAAGCCCACGGCGTCAAACAAAACGCCAGGCCCAACGTAAACAGGATTTTCGATCTCATGAAGAAAGCGAGTACGAGTGCAAAGCGATTCCTATTCTACTCATGGAATCTTAACCATCGGGCAGGAGCGAAAAGAGGGTAAATAAAATGGGCCCGATGCCAAAGAGCGGTGACGAGTCCTTGGCTCCGGGCCCATTCGATCCTGAAACGGATCGGAGGTGATACTCAATCGTAACTCCCCCTGTGGAAATGTCAAGGAATAATGTCGATAACCTGCTGATTTTCATATAGTTGGGAGATTGTTACACGATGGACACAACTTGCTGAAAACACGCCACATGCGAGTGTGGCCGACCCAACGCTAGCGAGCCCGACGGGATCATGACACATGGCACAGGAGTGCCGTCGCTGACTCCAAATTCTGGCTTCCCGGATGTGCCGATGCGGAGGCTTTGTTGGATAAGTGAGCTGCCTATGAACCTCGTTTTTTACTGTGCACAGTTTCTTCCGATTGGCGGGTGATACAGCGTAGTGAGCGCCATCGAGAATCGCTGTACGGGTTGTGGCGGCATGGGAAAATAACAACATTTTGCGTCTTGGCGCCACTGCCGCCGGATCGATGAAACCCTCGTTGACACTGCCGCTGAGGCTCTGGTAACGTCAATAGTTCCACAGTTTTCCTAGCGCTCCCTGTACGTCTTCAGTCGCTGGAATTCACGAAGCCAGAAATGGATCCTCTACTCAAACAGGTAGGCGAATTACTGCTCGGGGCAGTCCCAACGGCCGCGATGCTGCTCCTGTTGTATGCGATCTATACCGCCCTGGTGGGGAAGCCACTGAAGCGGGTTTTGGAGCAACGGCGGGAGCGCACGGAGGGAGCGATCCATCAGGCACGCGCAGACATTGCGGCTGCCGAAGCCAAGACCCAGGAGTACGAGCAGCGCCTGCGGGACGCGCGGCTAGCCATCTTTAAGGCGCAGGAAGCCCGTCGCCAGGCCGCCCAAAAGGCCCGTGCCAGCGCCGTCGCCCAGGCGAGAGAGCGCGCACAGCAACAGATCCAGGAAGCCCGCGCCGCCATTGAGCAGGACATAAATGCGGCTCGCCAGTCGTTGCAGGCCGAGGCGGAATTTCTGGCTTCGGATATCATCCGCACCATCCTCAAGCCGGCAGGTGTGGTGCCCGCGGTGGGTGGGCAGTCATGAGAAGCCCCACGCTGCGGCGGTTTGGATTCGCGCTGTTGCTGGTTTGCGTTATGGCAGTCGGCATCTCCGCGCAAGAGAGCTCCCAAAAACCGGCAGCAGACCAAACGCAACCCGCGGAGCAGAAAGCTCAGCCACAGCCCGGCAAGCCGCCCGCCAACCCAGGTACTGAGATTCGGCGCGACCTCTCAAACGCATCCCATGAAGCCGTTATGTCGGAAGAGGGCGAAGGCGGGGAGCACGACGAGAATGCCAAATTCAAGTATTCGTCGATGGTGACCAAGCTCGGTGGGTTGTTGGGTATCGGTCCGCACGGCATGTATTGGGTTTCCATCTTCGCTAATTTCGCCTTCCTGGCCGTGTTCTTCTGGATGTTGCTGAGAACGAAACTGCCGCAGATGTTTCGCGACCGGACCGGCGCGATCCAGAAGGCGCTTGCGGAGGCGCGCGCTGCCAGCGCTGAGGCTTCACGCCGCCTGGGAGACATCGAAGCACGCCTTGCCCGGCTCGACGTCGAGGTGAGCGAAATCAAGGCCACGGCGGAGCGAGAGGCAGCTACCGAGGAGGAGCGGATTCGCAACGCCGCGGAAGAAGACAAGCGGAAGGTTGTGGACGCCGCTGAAACAGAGATATCGGCCATCGCTCGCAGCGCTCGCCACGAATTGAAGCGCTTTGCGGCGTCGCTCGCCATCGATGTCGCCTCGCACAAGATCAAGGTTGACGACCAGACCGATCACGCCCTGGTTCGCGAGTTCGTGAGCCACCTCGGAAAGGACGGCGAGTAACCATGGCCGCGATTGCCAGCCGTTATGCCCGTGCCCTGGTGGATGTCGTGATCGAGAAGAAGATCGATCCTGCGACGGCGGTGCAGCAGGTGAACGACATGGTTGCCGTAGTTAGCGAGAGCCATGACCTGCGCAAGGTTTGGGAGTCGCCGGCGATCGATGCGAACCAGAAGCGCGCAGTGCTCGACGCGATAGTCGGGCAATCGAGTACGCTGAGGCCGATTCGCAACTTCTTTGCAATTCTCATCGACCACGGCCGCATCCCCATGCTGGAGCAGATTGCGCGTCAGTTTGAGTCTGAACTGAACAATCAGCTTGGGTTTGCGGAAGCGGGCATCACAAGTTCACGGCCGTTGAGTCCTGAAGAGAAGCAGGGAATGGAGTCGCAGGTTGAGCGCATGACCGGCAAGAAAATCCGCGCGCGCTACGAGACCGATCCTAAGTTGCTGGGCGGAGCCGTGGTACGCGTAGGCAGCACCATTTACGACGGCTCAGTGCGCGGTCAACTGCAGAAGTTGAAGGATCAGCTGTCGAATTCTTAGCGACTGCACAATTGCGGTTATTAGGAATTAGGGATTATTAACCCAAATTAACGCGTCAATCCAGCCGCCCTTCCGCCTTGACTGGCAAATGGCAACTGGGTACTGACAACTGGACTTCTATGGCGCAGATCAAAGCAGACGAAATCACTAAGCTCATCCGCGAGCAGATCGACAACTACGAAACCAAGATTGCTGTCGATGAAGTCGGCACGGTCATGTCCGTGGGCGACGGCATCGCCCGGGTGTACGGACTTGAGAAAGTCATGGCCGGGGAGTTGCTCGAATTCCCGCACAATGTGGCGGGGTTGGCCATGAACCTGGAAGAAGACCAGGTCGGCACCGTGCTGCTCGGCGACTACACCGAGATTGAGGAAGGCAACGAGGTCAAGCGCACCGGCAAGATCATGAGCGTGCCGGTGGGCGACGCCATGATTGGCCGCGTGGTCAATGGTCTTGGCCAGCCAATCGACGATAAGGGCCCCATCGCCACCGACAAGTTCAACGCCGTCGAGCGACTGGCCCCCGGCGTCATCGACCGCCAGCCGGTGAAGGAGCCCATGGCCACTGGATTGAAGGCCATCGACTCGATGATTCCGATCGGCCGCGGTCAGCGCGAATTGATCATCGGCGACCGCCAGACGGGCAAGACCGCAGTCGCGCTGGATACCATCATCAACAGCAAGGGACGCGACCTGATTTGCATCTATTGCGCCATCGGCCAGAAACGCTCGTCGGTGGCCCAAGTGGTGAAGACGCTGACGGACTTCGGTGCGATGGAGTACACCATCGTCGTCTCCGCCTCCGCGTCGGATCCGGCTCCGATGCAGTACATTGCGCCGTACGCCGCATGCGCCATTGGCGAGTACTTCCGCGACAGCGGCCGCCATGCGCTGTGCATCTACGACGACCTCTCCAAGCATGCGGTCGCTTATCGCGAGATTTCGCTGTTGCTGCGGCGACCGCCGGGACGCGAAGCCTATCCGGGAGACGTGTTCTACCTCCACTCCCGTCTGCTGGAGCGCGCGGCCAAGTTGAGCAATGACCTGGGAGGAGGCTCGCTGACGGCGCTTCCCATCATCGAGACGCAGGCCGGCGATGTCTCCGCCTACATTCCTACAAACGTGATCTCGATCACCGACGGCCAGATTTACCTGGAGACCGACTTGTTCAACTCTGGCGTCCGTCCGGCGGTCAACGTCGGATTGTCGGTGAGCCGCGTGGGCGGAAACGCGCAGATCAAGGCCATGCGGCAAGTTGCCGGGACCCTCCGCCTCGACCTCGCGCAGTATCGCGAACTGGCGGCATTCTCGCAGTTCGGCAGCGACCTCGATAAGGCCACCCAGGCACAACTGGCGCGCGGCCAGCGTCTCACCGAGATTCTAAAGCAGGGACAGTACCAGCCACTTCCGTTCTCCAAGCAGATTCTGATCATCTACGCCGGAACCCAGGGCCTGCTCGACGAAATGCCGGTGGATCAGTTGCGCGACTTCGAGAAAGGTCTTTACACGTACGTCGATACAGCGAACCCCGGCGTGCTGCGCTCGATTGAGGACAAGAAGGTCCTCGACGACGATCTCCGTGCAGACTTGACCAAGACCATCAAGGAATACAAGGACCGCTATGCCAGCGAGCGTCAGGCTGCGGCGGCGGTGAGCGCCTAACCCAAAATGGCAAACGTACTGGATCTTCGACGTCGTATCCGCAGCGTAAAGAACACGCGGCAGATCACCAAGGCCATGAAGATGGTTTCGGCGGCCAAGCTGCGCCGTGCCCAGGAACGCGCTCTTTCGGCCCGACCGTTCGCACAGATGCTGACCAACCTGCTGCAGTCGGCGGTCAGCCGCGCCGAACTCGTCGATCCTTACACCGGTCTGCCGATCCATCCCCTGCTGCGCAACCGGCTTCCCGAGAAGACCGTGATGATCATCGTCGTTACCGGCGATCGCGGATTGGCAGGCGCGTTCAACTCCAATGTGCTGAAGGCCCCGCTGAGGTTTGTGGATTACCTCGAGGGAAAAAATATTGATGTAGAAGCGGTCGGGCGAAAAGGCCGCGATTTCCTGCGCCGCCGTTTCCCGGTCGTGAAACCTGACGCTACGGAGCGTGCCGGACGCATCCAGATTGTGGGCGAGCACCTGGGCCTGCTGGGGAATGTCAACTATGACGCCGTTGAGGAGATGGCCAACAGCATCATCAAGCGCTATTGCCAGGAGCAGATCGATGGCGTGTACCTGGTTTTCAATGAATTCAAGTCAGTAATCTCGCAGCGGGTCATCGTGGAGCGCATCCTTCCCGTGCAAGAGATCGGCCGCCGCGAGGTCACTCAGGCAGAAGAGTTGACGGTAGAGGCGCGCGAGCGGCTGGGCGAGGCGGCCCGCAAGGCGGGTGTGAGCCTGCAGGCTGCGGAAGCTACCGAATTAGAACGTGAAGCCATTAAGTTCGGCACCGCTCCGGTGGACTACATCTATGAGCAGCCACCAGAGGAACTGCTGAATGATCTGCTGCCCCGCTATGTCGCAATCCAGATCTACCAGGCGCTGCTGGAGTCGGTGGCTGCGGAGCACGCGGCCCGCATGACAGCGATGGACTCGGCAACCAACAATGCCAATGACGTGATCGACTCGTTGACGTTGACCCTGAACCGGGTCCGTCAGGCGGCGATTACCAAAGAGATTATCGAGATCGTGAGCGGTGCGGCGGCACTGTAGGGAGTAACTAGTGATTAGTAATTACTAAGTGCGAGAACATGTTTCAGAAATCGGCCGCTGGCAAACAGCTTGTTACCTCGGGGGCTAAAGCCCAAGTTTCAGGCAGGTCGGAACGGCATGGCTAAAGACATGCCCTTTCAACGACATATTTTTGACGCACGCTGTAATAACTGAAGTACTACGAGCAAATTTATGGCTGAAAATATTGGACACGTAATTCAAATTGCCGGTCCCGCGGTGGACGTGCAATTCTCCGAGAACAAACTGCCTCCCATCTACTCGGCGCTACGGGTGGTGAGCGATGGCTTCAACGTTCCCGACCCGATCAACGTAATCCTGGAAGTCCAACAGCAACTGGGCGAAGGCCGTGTGCGCTGCGTTGCCATGGAGCCGACCGACGGCATGGTGCGTGGCATGAACGCCATCGACCTTGGCGGCCCTATCACAGTTCCCGTAGGAAAGGCGACGCTGGGCCGTGTGCTCAACGTCATCGGCCAGCCGGTGGACAAGCTGGGCCCGATCAATAGCGACAAGCGCCTACCCATTCATCGCGCTGCACCTGCTTTCGACGAGCAATCCACCACCGCCGAGATGTTCGAGACCGGCGTAAAGGTCATTGACCTCATCCAGCCATTCCTCAAAGGCGGCAAGATCGGACTGTTCGGCGGCGCCGGCGTGGGCAAGACCGTCGTGATCATGGAGCTTATTAACAACGTCGCGCTGCAGCACGGCGGATTCTCGGTATTCGCCGGCGTAGGTGAACGCACCCGCGAGGGCAACGACCTCTGGCTGGAAATGCAGGAGTCCGGCGTAGTCAACATCAAGGAGCCGGAGAAGTCCAAGGCCGCGCTGATCTACGGCCAGATGACCGAGCCGCCGGGAGCGCGTTTGCGCGTGGCGCTGACGGCCCTTACCGTCGCCGAGTATTTCCGCGACGAAGAAGGCTCAGATACGCTGTTGTTCATCGATAACATCTTCCGCTTTACGCAGGCGGGATCGGAAGTCTCCACGCTTCTTGGCCGTATGCCTTCCGCCGTGGGATATCAGCCCAACTTGGCCAGCGAAATGGGCGAACTGCAGGAGCGCATCACCTCAACCAAGAAAGGCTCCGTCACCTCAGTGCAGGCCGTGTACGTGCCCGCCGATGACTTGACCGACCCTGCTCCGGCCACAACCTTCGCTCACCTCGATGCCACCACAGTTCTGTCACGCCAGATCTCGGAGCTCGGCATTTATCCCGCCGTCGATCCCCTGGCCTCCACCTCGCGCATTCTTGATCCGCGTGTCGTGGGTGAGGCGCACTACAACTGCGCGCAGGCGGTGAAGCGGCTTCTGCAGAGCTACAAGGACCTGCAGGACATCATCGCGATTCTCGGCATCGACGAGCTTAGCGAAGACCAGAAGCTCACCGTGTCGCGCGCCCGCAAGGTGCAGAAGTTTCTCTCGCAGCCGTTCTTTGTGGCCGAGCAGTTCACCGGTCTGAAGGGCCGCTACGTGAAAATCGAAGACACCGTGCGCAGCTTCCAGGAAGTGGTTGACGGTAAGCACGACGACATTCCCGAGCAGGCCTTCTATATGAAGGGCTCCATCGACGAGGTGCTGGAAGCGGCCGAGAAGATGAAGGCCACGGCGTAAGACGACATGGCTGACACGCTCCAACTCGCGATCGTCACCCCCGACAAAATGGTGGTGAAAGAGACTGTGGACGAGGTGCAGATACCGGGCAAGGCCGGATACCTTGATGTTCTGCCCGGGCATGCGCCACTGATCACCGAGTTGATGATCGGTGAAATCGCCTACAAACACGGGGGCGTTACTGAGTTCCTGTCGGTTGCCTGGGGCTTTGCCGAGGTCCTGCCTGACAAAGTGACCATCCTCGCTCAGACAGCGGAACGCGCCGCCGAAATCGACGTGAAGCGGGCCCAGGAAGCCAAGGCCCGCGCCGAAGCAGCCTTGGCACGGGCAGAAGCTGACCTTGACTTCGATGCGACCCTCTTCGCTCTCAAGCGTGCCGAGGTTCGCCTTGCGGTTGCTGCAAAAGCAGGCTCGGCCACAACGGTTCCGTAGCCTACTTATCGGATTGAATTGCGCGCCGGATGGCCTCCGGCGCGCGTTTGTTTTGGGAGAGCACAGCTGCCCCAAAATTGTTTCCACGAAATCTGGCGTCAGCGCAGACTTCAGAGGTTGCTGAAAAAGTCATTCGCGCGGGCTGAAGCCCACGCGGAGGGTGAAAAATAAGGCGTTATACGGCACGGCTGAAAGCCGTGCCCCTTCAAAACATCCAGAAATGAAGTTTTGAGCAATCTGTAACGCCGCGCCCTGATACAAGGCCTCGCGGAAACGATTTTCCTCTGACAACCGACACCTGTTATCAGAACCGAACCGCCTTCGCCACTTCGACGGCCTCGATCTTGCGCAAGTCCTGCAGGGCTGCTTCGCTAACATCACCATCCACTTGGACTACGGCCACCGCAGTCACAGGCCCGCCGGGTCCTGGCGCTTGCTCGCTGCGGCCCAGGGAGAAGTTTGCGATATTCACGTTGTGCTGCCCCAGCACGGTTCCCACTTTGCCGATCACGCCGGGCACGTCGCGATTGCGCATGTAGATCACGTTGCCCTGCAACGGCGCTTCGACATCGATCTCGTCGATGCGTAACAACCTTGGTGAGTTGCCGTGCAGTACCGTCCCCAGCACGGTCCGCTCCTGCTGGCCCGACTTCAGGCTCATCGTCAGAACATTCACCGCGGACCCGCGGGAAGTCAACGATTTCTTCCGTTCCGTCACCCGGACGCCACGCTCCTCGGCAATCGATCCCGCATTCACCAGGTTCGCTTTCTCATGCGCCATCTGGTTGAGCACGCCGGCCACCGCTGCGTTGCGAATGAGGTCCGTCTTCCACTCGGAGATCTCTCCGCTATAACCGATACCAATCTCTTCCACATTGCTTTCGCCCGACTGCGCGAGGAAGGCTCCCAGGCGTTCCGCCAGCCCGATGTAAGGCAGCATCTCCTCGTACTCTTCAAAGGTCACCGATGGCACGTTGACCGCATTCTGAATTACGCCCTTCAGAAGGTACTCGCGCACTTGCATGGCGATCTGCACGCCCACGGCGTCTTGCGCCTCGTTGGTCGAGCCGGCGATGTGGGGTGTCAGGATCACGTTGGGCGCGCCATGGTAAGGCGAATCCTTCAGCGGCTCGTCACGGAACACATCCAGCGCCGCCCCGCCCAGTTGTCCCGACTGCAGCGCCGCGACCACAGCGGCATCGTCGAGCAACTCGCCGCGGGCACAGTTCACCAAGCGCGCGCCTTTCTTCATTTTCGCCAGGTTCTGCGCGTTGATCAGGCCTTGCGTCTGAGGCGTCAGTCCCACGTGCAACGTGATGAAGTCGGACTTGGCAAACAGCTCGTCCATCGCAACCAGCGAGATCTGCAACTGCTGCGCCAGGCTCATAGCCACGTAAGGATCGTGCGCCATGATCTTCATGCCAAAGGCAAGGGCGCGCTTGGCCACTTCGATTCCAATGCGGCCCAGACCCACAATGCCCAATGTTTTGCCGCGCAACTCGGAGCCTTGGAGAGACTTCTTCTCCCACTTGCCGGCGTGGGTCGAGGCGTCGGCCCGGGGAACATTGCGCGCCAACGCCAGCATCAGCGCCAGGGTATGTTCCGCTACTGCGATGGCGTTTCCGCCCGGGGTATTCATCACCGCGATGCCGCGCTTGGTGGCGGCGTCGAGGTCGATATTATCCACGCCGACGCCGGCGCGCCCGATGACGCGCAGTTGCGGAGCCTTGTCCATCATGGCGGCGTCGACGAACACCGCCGAACGCACCAGCAACGCGTCGGCTCCGGCCAACTCGGCGGACAGGTTTTCTTTCTCCGGCGAAACCACGGTCCAGTCGGACTGCTCTTTGAATACGTCCAGTGCCGAGGGCGCAACTTTTTCAGCAATTACAATTTTCATAGCGATCCCTTAGTAAGATTGCGGAACTTGTGAATGGGCGAGCCGTTAGAGCTTGCGGAAAAATCTTCTTGCTCCTGAGGTCAATGTTTGACCGGATCCCCGGAGCTGATGCCTGACAAATTGACTCCGTGAAACAAAGTGCTTTAAGCGGGCACGATTCGGATTAGCCACGGGGTATTCTGGGTTGAACGGAGTGTAGCCGCCTTGAGGCGCCTATACTTTCACCGCCTCTGCGAACTGTTCTGCATAAGTTTCCTGTGCCGCGCGCAGGCCCGCGCCAAGTTCGAATCGGTGCGACGGAGCAACTTGCAATAGCACCTGCTCCAGCGCCCCAATCACGCCGACGGCATCGAGGTAGTCGTAATAGCCCAGGTGCGCGACGCGAATCATCTTGCCCTTCATCTCGCCTTGTCCGTTGGCCACCACCATGGCGAAGCGTTCGCGGAACTCTTTCACCAGCGCGCTGGAATCCACGCCCGCCGGTGGCAGCACTGCGGTCACAGCCGCCGCGGGACACGTGGGCGCAAATAATCCAAGTCCAAGTGCCTTGGCGCCGGCGCGCACCATATCCGCAGATGTCTCTGCGTTGTGGATCAGCGCATCGCGTCCAACTGCCAGGTCGCCGTTGCCCGACTTGCGAATGTAATCCAGCGCCGCCAGCAGGCCCGCAATCAGCGCGGTCGCCGGAGTAAACGCCGACTCGCCCTTGGCCGCTGCCTTGCGCTCCTTGCGCAGGTCAAAGTAATAGCGCGGGTTCTTCGTCGCCTCCATGCGCTGCCAGGCGCGCTCGCTCACACTCAGGAAGGCGAGTCCCGGAGGAATCATCACCGCCTTCTGCGAGCCGCCGATGATGATGTCGATGCCCCATCCATCTACATCGAAGGTTGTGGTGCCAAGTCCGGTGATGGCGTCCACCACCAACAGTGTGTCTGTGCCTTTCAGCAGGGAGGCGACGCCTTTGACGTCATGCCGCGCACCGGTCGACGTTTCCGTGGCCTGCATATAGAGCACGCGTGCGCCGTCCAGCTTCGACTTAACTTCGTTCAGGTCGAAAGTCTCGCCATAGGGGGCGCTCACCAGTTCAATCTGACACCCAAAGGCCTTGGCGATGTCTCGCCACCGTTCGCCAAATTTTCCGGCGCTGAGCACCACTACCTTGTCGCTCGGAGAGGTCAGGTTTGAAACCGAAGCCTCCATGGCGCCGCTGCCCGAAGCAGCCAGGATCAGCACATCGTTCTGAGTTCCAATGAAGGTCTTGAGGTCGGCCAGACAGCGAGTGAAAATCTCGCGGAATTCGGCTGTGCGGTGATGCATGTCCGCTGCGGCAATGGCCTGCTGAGCTGCGGGAAGTAAAGGAGTAGGACCGGGCGTAAAAAGCCGTGTCTTACGTAGCATGGTAGCCACCTTTGCTCGTATGGATTCCGGGTGAGGAACACCGGACTTCTATGATAAAGCCCCGCACCCTGCTCAAGCCACTATAATTGGGCTATGAGTTTGAGCGAGCAGGTGCAGAAAGACATGATTGATGCCATGCGCAATAGGCAGGAACTACGCCTCTCGACCCTGCGCATGGTCAAAACCGCTCTTAAGAACAAGGAGATCGACAAGCGCGCCCCACTCGACGAAAAAGAGGAACTGCAAGTCTTCAGCACTCTGATTAACCAGCGCAAGGATTCCATCGAAGCGTTCGAAAAAGGGAACCGTCCTGAACTTGCGAGGAAAGAAGCGGAAGAGATTGCCTTCATCGAGGCCTACATGCCGAAGGCCGTCGGCGAAGCAGAGATTGTCGCCGCTGTGAAAGCCACCATCGCCAAAATGGGATCTCCGACGATGAAAGAGATGGGCGCGGTCATGAAGAATGCGATGGCCAGGTTCGCCGGGGCCCGCGTGGACGGCAAAATCGTAAGTGAAGCGGTGAAAAAGGAACTGGCCAAAGGCTCATAGGAATTTGATTGAGCTACTCGCTCGTCGCCAATCGCACGGAGCTTAGAAATAGCTAGCCCAGCGCACACAAGTAAAATCTCTCCAATTATTATTCGCTATACACTTGTATATACATTTGCATAGAGATTCGGTATGATCCAATTGCAAGTCGATGGATTCGACTGGGACCGAGGTAATCGTGCGAAGTGCCAAAAGCACGGAGTATCGATCGCTGAGATAGAGGAGCTGTTCTACGACGAGCCTCGCATTGCGCCTGATCCCGAGCATTCGCAAGAAGAAGATCGCTTGCTAGCCGTTGGCAGGACGACGGACGAGAGGCCGCTGTTCGTGGCTTTTACACTTAGGACGGAAGGCCGTCGCCGGTTGATCCGTCCCGTGTCGGCCCGTTACATGCACGCCAAGGAGATCGCCGCTTATGAAGAAGGTTAAGAAGAAGGTTCCTAAACTCAACACCGACAGGGCAGCGGAGGAGTTCCTGGCTCAGGACCTGTCGCAGCTCGATTTCTCCCGGTTTCAGCCAGTGAGGTTTGAGTTTGAGAAGAAAGACACGCAGATCAATATGCGCCTGCCAGCACCGCTGCTGGAGGCGCTTAAGGCCAAAGCAAAAGAACGAGGCATTCCGTACACCCGACTGATTCGCGAAGCCCTCGAGCGCGCCGTGTCCCGGTCTGCGGCTTGATGTTTCTCGAGATGCGCTGTTACTGCACGCTGATGATTATCGAATCTGAGTGGATGCCGTCCGAGGTCGCCTCGCCTGTTGTACCCTGAATAGTTCACATGACCTACCAGTCCACAGTTGAGCAGCTCTACGCCCTCGGGCAGGAGCTGGCCGTGACTCCCTCGCACAAGTTCGACCTGACCTATGTTCGCGAGATGTTGGCCGCACTGGGCAATCCCGAGCGCCGCTTTCCCAGCCTGCTCATCGCTGGGACCAACGGCAAGGGTTCAACCGCCGCGACGTTGTCGTCTATCTTGCGTGCCGCCGGATACAAGACCGCACTCTACAGTTCACCCCACCTTGTGAATATCAACGAGCGCATTCGTATCAACGGCGAGGCCATCGCCGATGTGGAATTCAGCGAAATCTATGACCGCGTCGAGCGTATCGCGCAACAATTGCTGCATGCTGAGAAGCTCCCCTGGCATCCCAGTTTTTTCGAGATGCTTACCGTCATGGCGTTCGAGTATTTCGCCAGCGTCGGCGTGCAAATCGCCGTCCTCGAAGTTGGCATGGGCGGACGCCTTGATGCCACCAATGTTATCGATCCGTTGCTTTCCGTGATTGCCGATATTTCGCTCGATCACCAGAAATTTCTCGGCAACACCATTACTGGAATCGCCCGCGAAAAGACCGGCATCATTCGCGACCATGGATTGGTGGTCACGCTGCCACAGCATCCTGAGGCCAACGACGTGATTGGCCGTTCGATTCTTGAGCACCATGCCATCGGAATCAACGCCGCAAAATATGTCCCTCCGGTTTCGCCGGGCGCTGCAGAGTACCTTGCAGGACGCGTTATTTCCACGCCGGGCCGCAGTCGGTACCCCTTGAGCGTGATGGGCGAAGAGATTCTGGTGGACTCGCCGCTGGCCGGGCGTCATCAGTTGCGGAACATTGCACTGGCCATCACGGCCGCGGAAGAGCTTGGTAAATTCGGCTTCAAGATTGCGCCCAGGCAAATTGAGCAAGGCATTCGGGAAACCCATTGGCCGGGGCGGTTCCAGGTGCTGCTACCGTCGTCCGCAACTTACGAACGAACCATGGTACTCGATGTCGCGCACAACCCCGCGGGCGCCTGGGCATTGCGCTCGGCATTGTCGGAAACGTTTCCAGAGAGTGAGTTCACCATCGTTTTTGGCGCCATGAGCGACAAGGCAATTCAGGAGATGGCCGACATCCTCTTTCCCATTGCCGAACATGTTGTGGTCACCCACATCGATAATCCCCGTGCCGCCAGTACCGAACAACTTCTGCAAGCAGGTTCGCGTACCGGGACATCCATGGTCGCCGAAGGGTCAGTAGCCGCCGCCCTTAGGCGCGCCGGCGAGCTTGCTTCTGCCGAAGGCGTGATCGTGGTGACAGGTTCGATCTTCCTGGTCGGCGATGCCATGAAGGCAATGGGAGTTCCCGCATAGAAATGGCGACGCCCGACCAACCCGCGCAAACGAATCCGACGGGACTCGGCGAGTTGCTCAGCCGCCTGCGCTCCTATTTCATCTTCGTCCCTCTGATTTACCTTTATACCGGAGTGATGGGAACGCTCTCGCTTCTGTCATCCTTTTTCGATCACGAGGGACGCGCGCAGCACTGGTTCGCGCATTCCTGGGCGCGCATGATCCTCAAGACGGCCGGCGTTCGCGTGCAGGTTGACGGACTGGAACACATCGACCCAGTACAACCTGCGGTGTATGCCGCGAACCATCTCTCGGCCCTCGACATTCCCGTGCTCTATGCCGGCCTGCCCACGCAGTTCCGCATTCTGGCCAAGCGTGAGCTCTTCAAATATCCGTTCCTGGGATGGCACTTGAAGCGTTCCGGTCAAATCCCCATTGACCAGGGCGATGCGCGCGCTTCGCTGCGTAGCTTAAATCAAGCCAGTGATTCGCTTCGCAAAGGCATGCCTCTGGCGATTTTTCCCGAGGGCGGACGCTCTCCCAATGGCCAGTTGCGGGCCTTTATGGGCGGAGCATTCTACATGGCGATCAAGGCACAGGCGCCAGTTGTACCGATTGTTTTGGTGGGAACCTACGAGTTGCTTCCCATGAACAGCTTTCACCTGCGGCCCGGCACGATCCAGATGATCGTCGGAGAACCAATACCGACCGAGGGCATGGTCCCGCGGGAAATGGACAAACTCGCGGCGCGGGTGCGAGACGTGATGGCCGAGATGTACTACTCACGAGCCACGGTGCTGCCTCCCCAGGAAAGGGCCGATACGGAAACTCAGGATGAGCCGCTTCTCACGCCGGATAGTACGTCATGAAGTCTCGCATCGCCATTCCGATCCCGAATTCGTCCGATCCGAGCTATGCGATCCGGGCGTTGCCGCAATATGAGCACGCCGTGCGCGAAGCCGGAGGCGAGCCTGTCATCATCGACGTGAATGCCGAACCCGCGGTGATTGCGCAGAAGCTGAAAACCTGCGACGGAGTCTTGCTGCCCGGCAGTCCGGCCGACGTTGATCCCGAGAAGTACGGCGCCACGCGCCATCCCAAGACTGCCGCGCCCGACATCTTGCGCGACAACACAGACGAGCTCCTGCTGCAGGATGCCTACAACATGCGCAAGCCGATCCTTGGGATCTGCTATGGCCTGCAATCGCTCAACGTCTGGCGCACCGGCTCTCTCGATCAGGATTTGTCGACCGGGGTGAACCACGACGCTGGCAGGGCCGTGGCCCTCGCGCATCTCGCTCAGGTCGATCCGCAATCAAAGCTGGCGGCGATTCTGCGTTCAGCCGGCGCCTTGCCTGCCGACGTCGAAGCTACGATCACGGTCAACTCCAGTCATCATCAAGCCGTCGAAGTTGTGGGAGACGGTCTGCGTCTGGTGGCTTGGTGTCCGACCGACCAGGTGAAAGAGGCGTTAGAAGGAACCGACGATGACCATTTCGTGCTTTGCGTGCAGTGGCATCCCGAGCGCACGTACGACCTGGATGCTGCCTCGCGCGCCCTGTTTCAGGCCTTCATTCGCGCCGCTGCCGATTGGCACAAGAAACTACCGCTCAAACAGCAGGATTTCGAGTCGCTGCCAGGGAAGCACTAGGCCGGCGCCCATTCAACCTACAGAATTTGTCCGAAGTACAGCGTGTGCCCTTGATCGTCCTTGATGACGAACTCTCGTGTTCCCCAGGCCGTATCGCGCACGTCCTTCACCAGAGGCACTCCGTTCTTCTTCAACGCGGCCGCCGCGACCGAGGCATCGTCCGTTTCCAGATAGAGGTGGAAGTGCTCGCCCTTACCCACGAACTTGATGCAGGGGGTCCTTCTCGTTTGAGAGCTTGAGGTGAAAGCTCTGGCTGCCTGCTCGACTGCCGGCGTAGAAGTCCTGATACTGGAACTCCAGCGTTAGTCCCACCTTGGTCGTGTAAAACCGTATCGATTCAGCTAGGTTGGTAGCCGGAGCTGCGCAATTGCGCCCGATATCGGCATCCTCCATCCAACAGGTTGCTAGACTAACATTGGACCGCACGGCGGCGGCATTAAGGTACGCGCTTATGACACGACCAACGACGGGGGCAATTTCACCCTGCTTCATCGTCAGAAACGTCAATCAAACCATTGCATTTTATCGCGACAAGCTCGGCTTTGAGACGAGATTCGAGCAGCCGGATCCGAACCCTTTTTTCGCCATCGTCGGCCGCGACCAAGCGCAACTATTCGTCAAATCCGACAAAGACGTGTTGCCGCTGCCGAACCACATGCGTCATCGCTTTATGAGGTGGGACGCCTTTGTCTATGCATCCGATCCCGATGCGCTCGCCGTCGAATTTGCCGAACATGGCGCAGCATTCAGCGAACCGCTTCAGGATACACATGACGGTTTGCGCGGCTTCGAGATTTGCGATCCTGATGGCTACGTCTTGTTCTTCGGCCGGCCAAAGTAATGGCCGCACTGCTGACAGATCGAGTAACGGGGCATCAATGACAAATCGGAGTTTGACCCACTACCATTGTCCTCCGGCCTTGGTAGCTAGCCCGCCAATCAATTACCCTTGTCTCTTATGCTCGATCTAGCTTTCGTCCGCAATAATCTGCCCCTCGTCGAAGAAAAGCTACGCCAGCGCGGACTGGATCCCGCGGTTGTACTCGGGGATTTTTACGCTATCGACATCGATCGGCGTGCCGCGATCACCCAGGCCGAAACAATGAAGGCCCGGCGCAACCAACTGACGGAGGAGTTTCAGCGGCTGAGGAAGGAAAAGCAGGACACCGCTGCCAATCTGCAGGAACAGAAAGAACTAAAGGAGCAGATCGCTGGCGCCGAGAAAATCGCCGAAGAAGCAGACGCGCGACTACGCGACATTTTAACCGGCATCCCGAATCTGCCAGATTCCAGTGTCCCCGTTGGCCATAGCCTTGACGACAACGTAGAGGTCCGTCGCTGGGGTGCTCCTCCGCAGTTCGATTTCGCTCCCAAGCCGCACTGGGAACTGGGAGAGAGCCTCGGGATCCTCGATCTCGAACGGGCGGCCAAGATCACCGGCGCGCGATTCGCCGTCTACTGGGACCTCGGTGCCCGCCTCGAGCGTGCGCTCATGAACTTCATGCTCGATCTGCATACCCGCGAACATGGCTACACCGAAGTCCTGCCACCCTTCATGGTCAACGCCGACTCCCTGTACGGCACCGGCAACCTACCGAAGTTCGAGGCCGACCTCTTCAAGGTCCCGCACAACGACAAGAACCTGTACCTGATTCCCACCGCCGAAGTTCCGGTGACGAATCTCTATCGCGACGAAACGCTCGACGCCGCCCGCCTGCCGATCTCACTTACGGCCTACACTCCGTGTTTCCGCAGCGAAGCCGGTTCCTATGGCAAGGACGTGCGCGGCATCATCCGGCAGCACCAGTTCCAGAAGGTGGAGCTGGTAAAGTTCGCCAAGCCCGAGCAGTCCTATGAGGAACACGAAAAGCTGACGCGGAATGCGGAAGAAGTCTTGGAGAAGCTCGGGTTGCACTATCGCACGGTAGTGTTGTGCACGGGCGACATGGGCTTTTCGTCGGCGAAGACGTACGACATCGAAGTGTGGCTGCCGGGTCAGGGCCTGTACCGCGAGATCTCGTCCTGCTCCAACTTCGAGGCGTTCCAGGCTCGGCGTGCCAACATACGTTACCGCCCCGAGGGCGCGAAGAAGAGCGAGTTTGTACACACGCTCAACGGCAGCGGCCTGGCCATCGGGCGTACCTGGGTTGCGATCATCGAGAACTACCAGCAGGCCGACGGCAGCGTTGTGGTCCCGGAAGCGCTGCGCAGCTACGTGGGCACTGATCGCATCACACCGCGAAAACTATAGCGTCGCGGTGACGTTCACTCCTGTCCGCGTGTCTTTACCCACGCGGCGATAAACAGCGTCAGCCAAAGCAGGTCCAGCGTGGCCGCCGGCGCCATCTCGGAACGGACCCTGCCCAATGAATACAAGATTCCGATCGCACCGGGATAAAGCAGCTTCTCAATCCAAGTCATCGGCATGATTGGGCGGAGGCGCAACGGGTCACGCGCAATCACAAGAAAGGCAACCTGCCACGCCAGGGTTACTCCCAGGAATCCGTAATAGAACTCGGGATGCGTGATCGGCGGCGGTTGGGTCCGGTTCAGGGTCGCCTCGTAAAAATACAGTGGAACGATCTCGATCACCCCGACGATTCCCGCCGCCAGGTACACGATTCGCGCGAACCGGGCACCGCCGGATCTTTGTTTCTCCGCACCAGCGCTATTCATCTCTATGCACGGTTTCTATCGCAAACGCCGGAACGCAGACTGCGATATACTCTGCGCCCTCGGGGTGCGGGGTGGAATACTGTACCCACTCACCGGGATGCGTAATTACCGCTTGCCCGACCTGCACGTCAAAATCCCCGCCTACATAGCGAACTTTCAATACGCCCTTCAGCACGATGGTGAATTCTTCGAACTCCGGAGTCTGTCCGGGCTCGACCCAGCCCTGCGGACTTCGCATGTGGGCCACACTCACTCCGGTGGTCTTGGAGTTTACACGCCCAACGTACTCGTCAATAATCTTGGGCTTGTTGCCTGCGGCTTGTATGCGCGTGGGTCGCGGAACTAAGGTCGGCGGCATCGATGCTCCTTGCGGGGAAATCGCAACGACTCTACACGCTCGCGCTTGCCCCAGACAAGTGCACGTGCCGCCGTGAGCAAAAGCGCGCGTCGCCGCAATCCATCGATGATAGTTTACGGAAGGTTGGACGACCTTTTCGTGTGGAGAATCCGACTGCCACTCAATGCCAGCCATTACTGCCCCGAAATCTTCACCCGCAAGTCTTCAGGAATGCGCTGGCGAATTTCTTCCGGTAGCTTATCGAGTCCGAGGCGCGCCCCGGTCAGGGCCGCATCCTTCATCGCCATTGGCGCCGGGGTCGCAATCGCTACCAGCAGCCACAGCAGCATGGAGAGCAGGAATCCGCCCAGCGCGCCAATTTCCAGCCAGAAGGCGTGGTTGGGCTTGAAGTAGCGAATTACTCCGTAGGCCAGCAGGAATACGACCATCGACGCCGACGCCAGCACCATCAACCCGATATCGACACCCCGGTGCAGGCGCTGCCGCGAGCGGCAGTGCTCGCACTGCTTCAGGTGCGCCTCGTAGTCTCCGCGCATTTCGGGAGCCAGCCCCGATATGTCATAGCGCCAGCCGGCAAGAATCTTGCCGATGACGCGGTCCGTGCACTCTGTCATGGTGTAAGCGTTGCCCTCGGAGAGCACCTCCTCGGCGCATGGCGGGAAACACTACAGTCGAATTGCCGGAAGCGGTTCATGTTGAGCCGCCAGCACTAACTGGTTGCGCACAAAATCGCGCTGCTCGCCCAACGCCCGTTCAGCCGTCATCCGCGCAATCTCCGGGTGGTTATTCTGCTCCGAAAGATGCGCCAGGATGAGAAATTCCGCACCTCCATCATAGTCCGACATCAGGAAATCCGCGAGTGCGTCGTTGGACAGATGCCCCACCCGGCTCATCACCCGCTGTTTCACGGCCCACGGATACGGACCGCCGCGCAGCAGTTCCAGGTCGTGGTTCGATTCAATCATCAGCACTTGGCATCCCCGGATGTGGTGGCGAACGCTGGCGGGCATATAGCCCAGGTCGGTGCACACAGCGACTTTGATGCCTTGGCAGCGAAAGGTATAGCCCACCGGATCGATGGCGTCGTGCGGAATGGTGAAGGGCGTTACGGTCACATCGCCGATGTCGAAGGCGCAACCCGCGCGAAAGACTTCCAGCCGCTCGAGAGTAATCCGATTACCCGCGCTGTCGCGGGCGCATTTGCGGTAGGCATCGTGCGTGGCCCCCGTCATGAACACCGGAATCTTCAACCGCTTGGCCAGGACATGCAGGCCACTCACGTGGTCGCTGTGCTCGTGGGTGATGAGGATGGCGTTGAGGTTGCTGGGGCTCTCACCGCACAGCATCATGCGGCGCAGCAGCTCACGGCAGGAAAGTCCGGCGTCCACCAGCAGTCGCGTTCCTGCGCTGGAGATGAGCGTGCAATTCCCTTTGCTCCCGCTCGCCAGCACCGTTATCGAAACTGCCATAGCCGCGAGAATAAACCGATTGTCGCCCGTTGGTAATAACCATCTGGTAACTTCCGGACGCACTCCACCCGCCAGCGAATTCCGTCTCGGTTTTGCACAACTATTCTTCGTGATGCACACGAATTACACAGCGGCCGGCGTTTTCCTCTTGAGCGGCGGCGTTGCTTGCAATATCGTTTCGACCAATCGGGCACAAGCTTTTTGCATACCGCTTTCGCGGCAATGCGCGGCCAATCCACAGGACAAGGCAGACCGGGCCACGCCATCGGTGTGGCCTCCAACGCCGCCGTTTCGGATGCTTTCCGTCAGCGTCGGAAATGGTTCTGTGGCCAGGCGCGTTACCGATCAGGTCAGTTCGAGCTCTGTGTGCGTTTTAGTGCGGGCATTCCGCCGCGATTCCTTCGTGCGGAGATTCGTCCCCTGTCCGCACGGCAACAAGCGCACGGCGCGCCCCGCGCATCGGAGCTCGACGGCCAGTCAGCTCAGGCTGAACGAGGAAAGCGATGCCCGCGTCGACCGACGCCGGAGCTGTGTGCCTCCCAGTGCGACTCGCAGGTGGCTGGCCTGCGGGTCGCACTAAGTCTGTAGGCATGTGGGTTGATCGAGTTCGCTGCTGATTCGCTCGCATTCCGCAATTGCCGGGGACACAAGAATTCCCACCGAAAAAAAGTCCGCTTTCTCGAATAATTGACACTATCGTGAATGCACTTCGATCTGCTCCGTTATTCACAGCCGTTCACAGAATTCTTGAGAAATCCACGGTCGCACCGCGATCCGCACCACGCTGATCATTGAACACCCTGTCCAGCGTCGCTAACCTGTTCTTACTCTCCGATGGCGACCACCGAATACAATCTGGAACGCGGCCTCCCTGCTGCACTTGAAGCCGAGCGCTCCATCCTCGGCGCGATCCTGCTCGACAACATGCTGTACGATCAGGCCGCCGAACTTAAGCCCGACGACTTCTCGCTCGACGCCCATCGCCGCATCTTCTCGCGCATGCGCGATCTGCAGGAGACCGGCCGCCCGGTTGACATGATCACCCTTGCCGAGGAGCTCGATCGCCGCAAGGAGGTCGAGGCGGTCGGCGGCGTGGCTTACCTGTCGTCGCTCATCGACGGCGTTCCCGACCGGCCCAGCATCGAGCACTACGTCCGCATCGTTCGTAACAAATCGTTGCTGCGCGGCCTCATCAACATCGCGCAACTGGCCATCGCCGAAGCCATCGACCACTCCGACGAAGCCGAAGAGGTCATCAATCGCGCCGAACAGGGCATCTTCCAGCTCTCCGAGAACCGTCTCGGCCAGGGCTTCACCGACATCCCTTCGATCGTCAAGAACTCCTTCGGCTCGCTCGACGAACTCTACGCCCGCGGCCAGGAGATCACCGGACTCGCCACCCACTACACCCAGCTCGACAAGATGACCAGCGGCTTCCAGCCCAGCGATCTGGTCATCATCGCCGCGCGCCCCTCGATGGGCAAAACCGCGCTGGCCATGAACATCGCCGAAAACGCCGCCATCCTCGACGGCAAAGTGGTCGGCGTCTTCTCGCTGGAAATGTCGAAGGAAGCGCTGCTCATGCGCATGCTGGCTTCGCACGCGCAGGTGGACTCGCACAAGCTGCGCACCGGCTTCCTCGGCAAGGAAGACATGCAGAAGCTCACTCACGCCATGGAAGGCCTGATGCAGGCGCGCCTCTTCATCGACGACACGCCCTGCATCTCGGTGACCGAAATGCGCTCCAAGGCCCGCCGCCTGAAGCAGCAGGAAGGCCGTCTCGACGTGCTCATCGTGGACTACCTCCAGCTCATGGCGGCCGTGCCCCTCGGCGGCAAGCGCTTCGAGAACCGCACCCAGGAAGTCTCCGCCATCTCGCGCGGCCTGAAGGCCATTGCCAAGGAGTTGAAGGTCCCGGTGGTCGCGCTCTCGCAGTTAAGCCGCGCTCCCGAGAGCCGCGGCGGCGACCATCGTCCGCAACTCTCCGACCTGCGCGAATCCGGCTCCATCGAGCAGGACGCCGATGTCGTCGCCTTCATCTTCCGCGAAGAGGTCTATAAGAAGGACGATCCCGACCTCGAAGGCATCGCCGAAGTCATCATCGCCAAACAGCGCAACGGCCCCACCGGCGTCATCAAGCTGGCGTTCCTGCACTCGTCCACGCGCTTCGAGAACCTGGCGGCCGACAGCGACTACATCAATTAGTGCGCGGCAGTCCCGGAGGGACGAAAGATCTTAGCCCAGCGCTTCAGCAGCTGGGTCGGTTGAGATTTGATCGACATGCTAAATGCGGAAGATCCAACAACGGTTGCGTCGTTGAAGCGTCTTCAACGCGTCATCTTGCGAGAAGGGCGACCGATAGTGTTCTGGATCGGTGCCGGAGCAGGCCAGTGGGCCGAGTTGCCATCGTGGCGCGAGCTAGCGAGGTCCCTCAGGCACGAGTTCTATAATGTCTGCGAGCAGTTTGATAACTCTAAAGCTGTCGCACTCCTAAATAAAGAATGCTATCCAGCTCTCTTTCAGCTGTGCCGAGATGCCGATAGTCAGTTGTATTTTCGAACGATTGCGGACTTGCTAGAACGCCCGAAGCCCGGTGATGTGTATTTAAGGTTCATCGAGCAGTTGAGCGCTTTCAATCCAATCTCGCTGGTCACAACGAATGTAGATACCTGCCTTGAGCAGCATTTGCCCGGTACACATGTCGTTGGAACGTCAAACCTCGCGAGGATCACAGATCATCTGCGCAAGCGAGAATCTTTTGTCGCGAAATTTCACGGCTCATCTTCTTCCATCGAGAAGACGGTTTTCACCACAGAGGACTACGCCGCCCTCATCCGAGATCGGCAATTCATGGCGAGCGTTCAAGCGCTCTTGCGCGATACAAGTCTGGTCTTTTTGGGTTATGGGCTTAGAGACAATTACCTCCTGCAGTTGCTAGCGGAGGACGCAGAGAATAATGCTTTGTTTGGCAGTGGACCGCATTTTGCGGTTACTGCCCGTACAGATTCAACACCAATCGGCATTCATCGCATCAACTATGAGATCAAGAGGTCCGGTGACCATCGCGCAGCTCTGACTATCCTCGATTGGGTAAGTCAGTGTCAGCCCCATAGCGTCTCTAGCCTTGGAGAGCGCCCCGACAGTGAAGCAACTGAAACGTCTTTCCTAATAAGTGATTTCAAGCCCCCAGGCAAATATCAGGACGGTCACAGCTTCACGTTCGCCCAAGATGGACTGCCCGCGGGAAGCATGATGATAGGGTTGGGATTTATCGACCAGGAGATGGTGACGAGCGAGTCAAGAGCATTGCATGACCTGCTTGTCGGATTGATATGCTTTGACAGAGTCTACGTACCTTTGGAAAGCGTCGCACCCCTTCTGGCGACCGTCGGTGAATCTTGCCTCTCCGAACTGGTCGACAGTGACGCGCTGAGATTTGTGCACATTGATCAAAGGCCCGCAATCCGCTTCGACGTGGACAGCTTGCTAGGTGGCCTTTCGCTCGTAACAATCAAAAGCAAGGATGGAGTCTCAGCGTTATCTCCTCTCGAACTGCTACAGCGGGAAATCGTTCCTGTGCATGGGAGAGAGTCCGCTGCAGAACGGCTACTGGAGAAGCTAACGAGTCGAACTGTCAGGTTTGGCGAGGCAGAAAGGCTGGATCTACCGTCGACGGTACGGTCAGCCATCCTGATGCCGAGAATATCACGAATGCTCGGTGCGAGCGATGCGCTGGGTCCGAGCAAAGTGCCGAAATGGCTGGCACATCCTTATTTGCGGCTGGCTCACCTCGTGCACGCGAACATGATATGCAACCACTTTAATATTGAGAGCGTTCGGGTCCCGTTTGGCGGCGCATACATGGTATCAGCCGCATTTGGAGTCGGTTTAGGTGGAAGGTCAGCTGACGAATACGCCAGCTACGCGTTGACCGGGAGGCACGACTCAAATTTAGGCAGATACGTCGAGGCAGACCCATCGCTACTGCTCCGGGTTCTTCGGTTCCGAGAAACGGTTGAAGGAAAGTCCCTGCGTAAAAGCATTGGTGCCGCTCTCGATCAGAATCTTGGCTCAGAGTTTGCAACTTCCATTGATGCGGGACTCCGCCAAAATATCCCGACGAACGTCTTGGAGCGATCTCGCACCGCGCTATCTTCTCTTCTAACACCTAACAACATGAATCCGGTAACTGCCGTGTGGACAGAGCCACGCTTCGATGACAAAAGCACAAGTTTGTGGCGGCGAAGAGCTGAGCGCGAACTGCTCGGCATTTGCTCAGAGAGATCGCTAAAGAAGGACTCGCCGTGCCCGTGTGGATCAGGGGACGAGCTTCGGTTGTGTTGCTTGGCTGCGCTCAAGAACTAAGGAATTGTCGGGTGCCCGACCCGCTTTCTTTCGCGCAGAAATCCGAAGGTGGGTGCACCGTTCCGGCCAGTTTTGCCGGGGCGGAGCTTCTTGTCGACAGGCCCGGAGGGCCGACATATCAAAGCCCAGTGCTTCAGCACTGGGAAAACCGCGAATTGTCCTGAGTTCCGGAGCAGCGGCGCGGCGAAGGGACGGAATATGAACATTGCCATGTGCCGTTCCTTCGCCCGCGATGCGGGCTCCGGGACTCGGTCATTCATGATCGCCTTCCCACCGTTCAAACGGTGGGCTTTGATATACCGTCCCTGCCGGGGACGGGTGTTCTGTGGTTACGGAGTCACGTCCCTCTCGGATGTGTGGCAGTGTCGCGCTGGACATCCAGACCGGCGTATTCGTTGCCATTCATGGGGTGTTCCCTTGGCGCACCGTGGTTTTCTGCTTCTTACGGTCACCACAGCCTACTGCAGGAAGGGGCGCCCTTTCATAATGCTGGGCCGCCCGCTCTCGTTCGCACTAGAATCTGAAGGTCGGAGGATGCGCCCCTTCGACTTCACTCAGGGCAGGCATGCCGGCCTTTTTTTCAGGGACGGAGTTTTCCTCGACAGGCCCGGAGGGCCGACATATCAAAGCCCAGTGCTTCAGCACTGGGAAAACCGCGAATTGTCCTGAGTCCCGGAGCCGCGGTGCGGCGAAGGGAAGGAATATGAACATCGCCATGTGCCGTCCCTTTGCCCGCATACGGGCTCCGGGACTCGGCTCATTGATGATCGCCTTCCCACCGTTGAAACGGTGGGCTTTGATATACCGTCCCTGCCGGGGACGGGTGTTCTGTGGTTACGGAGTCACGTCCCTCTCGGATGTGTGGCAGTGTCGCGCTGGACATCCAGACCGGCGTATTCGTTGCCATTCATGGGGTGTTCCCTTGGCGCACCGTGGTTTTCTGCTTCTTACGGTCACCACAGCCTACTGCAGGAAGGGGCGCCCTTTCATAATGCTGGGCCGCCCGCTCTCGTTCGCACTAGAATCTGAAGGTCGGAGGATGCGCCCCTTCGACTTCACTCAGGGCAGGCATGCCGGCCTTTTTTTCAGGGGCGGAGTTTTCCTCGACAGGCCCGGAGGGCCGACATATCAAAGCCCAGTGCTTCAGCACTGGGAAAACCGCGAATTGTCCTGAGTCCCGGAGCCGCGGTGCGGCGAAGGGAAGGAATATGAACATCGCCATGTGCCGTTCCTTCGCCCGTAAACGGGCTCCGGGACTCACCCCTTGATGGCCGCCTGTCCCAGCGTTGAAACGCTAGGCTTTGATATACCGTCCCTGCCGGGACGGGTGTCCCTACCCAAACACCCGCTGCCTGTCGATCGTGACCCCGGACTTTCGCAAGAGCGTCATGAACTCCTGCTCGAAGGTCCACTTCTTATGGTGTTCGGCCTGTTGCCCAATGTAACGCGCGACGATAGGCTTCTGCGATTGGCTTACACCGAACGCGCCGAATCCCTCCTGCCATGCGAATCTCGTCCCGCGTTTATTCTGCCAGCGCGAGCTATTGCCCTTAAAGTCCTGCATGACTTTGGACAACGCGACGGTCGGAGGCAGCGCAATCAGCAGATGAATGTGGTTCGCCGTGCCTCCTGCGGCCAGCAGGGTGATTCGTTTCGCGCGGGCAATGCCGGTGAGGTATTTACACATCTCGCTGACGTCAGGGATCAGATCGAGACGGCCTTGCGTGCTGAAGACGCAATGCGTGAGGACCCATGCGTGGGTATGCGACATGCCCGCAATCTACGCTCGCGATGAGCTTGGCGGCTGTGATGATCGGCACGCAAGAATGTTCATCTGCCGTCCCTTCGCCGGTGGAGCGGCTCCGGGACTCGCGCCTGGATCATCGCTTTCCCAGCGTTGAAACGCTGGGCTTTGATATGCCGTCCCTGCCGGGACGGGCGTGTGGGGTGGACGCCCTTCATCCAGGGTGTCGTGGGTGGCACGGGCGGCACGGCCAACGGCCTTGCGTGCTGAAGACGCAATGCGTGAGGGCCCATGCGTGGGTATGCGACATGCCCGCAATCTACGCTCGCGATGAGCTTGGCGGCTGTGATGATCGGCACGCAAGAATGTTCATCTGCCGTCCCTTCGCCGGTGGAGCGGCTCCGGGACTCGCGCCTGGATCATCGCTTTCCCAGCGTTGAAACGCTGGGCTTTGATATGCCGTCCCTGCCGGGACGGGCGTGTGGGGTGGACTCACCACCCTTCGGGGCCGACGTGCGGTGAGGCGGTGTCGTTGAGATCGCCGCCTCCCGCAGTGAGGACTAGTGGGCGTAGGATGCGGTTGCCTCTCCCGCCGCGCTGTTGCGGGCTTCGATGGCCTTGACGGAGTTTTCAAACGCCTTTACCAAAACGCCTTTGCCGACGGTCCCGACCACGAAGCCGAGCATCTTCCCCTTGAGGTTCTTGCCTTCGCGTACAACGACCACGTCAATGTCGGTCGTACCGTTGGGATGGCGGGTGAAGGTGTAGGTGTGGCCCGACGCGCCTCCCCACAGGTTGGAGTCGGTCGTGGTGAGGACGACGCGGTTGGGATCGGACCAGTCGTAGTGCAGGCGTTCCCAAATGCCGCCCGAGCCTTCGGTGACGTCGGCCTCGGTTGGGCCCAGGTGATGCACTTTGAGGTACTCGTCGGTGCTGTTGCCAAAGAGTTTCGAGCGGCCAGGCCCGAAGTCGGTGAGTCCGGCGATGTACTGCTCGGGCGTGAGGGTGGTTGTCCGGTGGAGGTAAACCGTGGACATGCGTCCTCCTAATTCCATGCGTTATTTCATGCGTTCAGGCCGGGTCAGCTTCATCCGCCCTCCATGGGCGCAACAATACTCTCATGTAACGTTGCGGTCCGGTAGTGTAGCGGCCCGCAAATTTGTAGACGAATTCGTGACGCAATGCCCGCAGGGGCTAAAGCCCATGTCCTATTCTCGACATGTTGCGGCATGACTAAAGCCGTGCCCTGATACGAATGGGTAGCAAAGAAACCTTTTCCGCGGCCTGTGAAGCCGTGCCCTTTCACGGATGGGAAGCCGGCCTTGGCGTGTAGTTAACTGGGTTCTGCCTCACATGGTCAGCACCACACGGAATTCGGCTTTCCCGCTCATCATTCGGTCGTACGCTTCGGCGGCTTTCGCCAGGGGATACTTTTCGATCATGGCGCGGACGCCAGTCATTTCCGCAAAGCGCAGCGTGTCTTCCGAGTCGGTCGGGATTCCCGCCGACCATCCCTGGATGCGCTTCCTGCCGAAAATCAAACTTGCGGTCGGCACTTCGATGGGGTCAGCTCCCGCCCCAACGACCAGCAGCGTGCCATTGTCCCCCAGCCCATCAACCAGGGACGACATGGCTTTCCCGCTGGGCGCGGTAGCTAGAATCACACGGGCGCCACCGAGTTTCTTTAGCTCTGCGGCGGCATCGGATGTGGCGCTGTCGATATATACGTCCGCCCCTAGCTTTCGTGCAAGGGACGCATTGTCTGCTCCACGCCCGATTGCGGCGACCCGATAGCCGAACTTTTTTGCGAACTGAATTCCCAGATGGCCCAGCCCTCCGATTCCCTGGACGGCGACAAGATCGCTGGGCAGCCCTGCATTGCGGCGCAGAGCGTTGAACGTAGTAATTCCGGCGCACATGAGGGGGGCGATTTCCGCGGCATCGAGCGATTCGGGCACGTGGGCCACCGCATCCGCCGGTGCGACCATGTATTCCTGGTAGCCGCCGTCATAGCTGATGCCGCAGACGATCACACTGGCGCAATTGGCGAAATCGCCTCGCCGGCATGCCATGCAGGTGCCATCCCGGCCGCCAAACCACCCAACTCCAACGCGATCGCCTTTCTTCCAGTCCTTCACCCCGGCGGCAACTTCATCGATCACACCGGCGATCTCGTGTCCCGGCACGCGCGGATACGAGATGCCTGGAAACAAGCCTTCCTTGGTGAGAACATCGCTGTGACAGACTCCACAGGCTTCGACGCGAATCCTCACCTGTCCGGGGCCGGGCTGGGGAATTTCGCGCTCCACGATTTCAAAGTCCGCTCCCGGTTTCGGTACCTGAACCGCTTTCATTTTTGCCACGTTGTCGTTCCTTTCGTTAGCGAATCGTTATGTTGGCGACCGCCGGACGGGCAACGTCGCTGTTCTTCCGACGGCATGATTTTTCTTTTATTGAGTGACGCTCTCTACCTGATGGTATTGACGTTCGAAAAGTACTGGAATTGGATGACGGGAACCGAAAAAAGACGCCGGGGAGAGGGTATTTTGCAAGCTGGCGGCGATGGGGCGTCCATGGCGGGGCGGCGGCGAAGGTTGGGTATCAGCGCGGCGGGAAATAAAATGTGCCATCCCTGCGCCCGTCACGGACTCCGGGACCCGAGGAGCATGGGCAGGATCCCCAGTCTTGGAATGGCTGGCTTTGATCTACCGTTGCTGCCGGGAAGGGTGGCCCGCTGGCTGCTCACGATCAGGCTGTGCGCGGCGGCTCACCGCAGGGTATTCTTCGTCTGGCAAGCACATTTGCATGTCGGTACAGGGGCTGAAATAACCATGGCACCCTCCCCAGGGCTTCTGAACATGGCTGAAAAGCCGATCGAGTCCTACGTCGCATCCGAATTCGATCGCCAACTGTGGAGCGACCTGCCCATAGCCGCGTTCAGTCTCACGGTACTGTACGTGCTGTTTGCGGTCGCCCATCCTTTTACCGTGGGGGGACCGACTGGACGGAAGTTGGCGGCACTTGCGGGCCTGAGCGCGATGACCCTATTTGCCTTTGGGCTCTGGCTGCGGCGTTCGCGGAGTTATCAACTGGCGAACCTGACGGCTGCGATTTTCGCCGCCATTGTCCTGGTGAATTCGGCATGTCATCTCGCAGCCACCGCTGATCCCGAGCAATTCACAAACTTCATGGTGCTGTTGATCGCCATTGGTACCTTCTTTCTCTCTCTGCGCTGGCTTATGGGCGGCATAGCCATTATCGGAATGGTTTGGATAGCGATGCTCCCATTCGTAGGGAGGTCCCATACCGTGCACTACTTGTTTGCGTTCGTGACCACCTCTCTGGTGGCGGCTCTGGCGTTCAGCTTCCGAACTCATGCCCTGCGGCGCGCCATCGTGGGAGCGAGGACCGAAGCGCAGCACCGCGAGCGGTTGGAGCGGGTGGACGCCGAGTTGCTGCGCGTGAACAGCGAATTGGAGGAACGCGTGAACCTGCGCACTGCCGAGTTGCAGCGCCAGATCGAGCAGACGTTGCGCATGGAGCAGGCGGTGCTGGAGTCGGAGAAGCTGGCCACGACCGGGCGAATGGCTGCAGCTCTGGCGCATGAGATTAATAATCCGCTGGACGCGATCGTGAATTGCCTGTACCTGCTCGAGCATGCCGATCTGAGTCCCACCGAACGCAAGTACCTTGAATTAGCGAAGGAGGAGTTGCAGCGCGTGGTGCGCATCACGCGTCATACGCTCAGTTTCTACCGCAAAGGCGACAGGCCCGCGGTTTTCGACGGCTCGGAGCTGGCTACCGAGGTGATCAGCGCATTTCAGCCGATGGCGAACAGCCTTGGGGTGCAACTGGAGCCTCGCATACAGAGTGGGCAGACGCTCGAGGGATTTCCCGGCGGGATTCGCCAGGTACTGACCAATCTCATCATCAATGCGCTGGATGCAGGAGGGTCAATCATCCGGGTCCGGGTGATAAGTTCCTGCGACCGTAGAAATCCTGCCGTCCGCGGAGTGCGAATCTCGGTGGCGGACAAGGGCAAAGGCATTTCAAAGGCAGACGCCCCAAACCTGTTTGAGCCCTTCTTCACGACCAAGGGAGAGAAGGGGACAGGCCTGG
This sequence comes from uncultured Acidobacteriaceae bacterium, assembly GCA_963834815.1. GTDB lineage: Bacteria > Acidobacteriota > Terriglobia > Terriglobales > Acidobacteriaceae > DASRAA01. The sequence goes on from CAWIDA010000006.1 coordinate 399,221, forward strand.
GCCTGTGGGTATGCCGAGGGATCGTGCAGAATCACCACGGCACGATTCGGGTGCGTAGCGTGGCGCGTCCGCAAGGACGAGGCACCGTGTTCTCCGTCTTCATTCCTTCCGCCTTGGCAAAGTGGCCCGTTCTGAGTAAGCAGTAGGAGCTGTTACCTGTCGACCGGCGCTGGCGCGGAGCCCTCTTCGCCGAGTGCCGAGGTTCGCACCTTACATTTCGGCGGCAACCTTGGATCCGCTTATTGTCTCTCCCGCTCACAGTCCTCTCGCTACCGTTTAATGTTGACCCTCGTGCCTTCATTGCGCGCGACTCATGCTCGCCCGGCTCCCTCCGCTATCATCAAGGTACCGATGAAAGACAGCTATCGCCGCTGGATGCACGACTGGGAGACCCGCATGACCTCGCGCGACAACAATCGCGTGGTGCGTCCGTTCGAGTGGGGTAACGAGTTCGTGCAGCGCTGGCCCGTGGTCGGCGACATGCAGCCGCCGCAAGACACAGACGGGACTGACACGCGGGCTATGTTCGATTTCTGGAGGGCGGTCAACGATCGCATCATCGCTCACAGCGACGAGTTCTACTCGTACCGGACGCCTACCGATTTCCGCCTGGAGCATCGGCGCGTCGAACTGTTTCACACCGGCAGCGAGCCTCCCAAGAAGAAGCTCAAAGAGTCGTACGGCTCATTCCTGCGCTTCACGTCGCCGGTAGACTCGAACTATCCCGAGAACAACCTGATGAACGCGCGCTGGTTCCCCGCGCGTGGCCACCGCGCCGTGATCCTGCTGCCGCAGTGGAACGCCGACGGCATCAGCCAGAACGGACTGTGCCAGATCTTCAATGCGCTGGGGATTTCGGCGTTGCGCATGAGCATGCCGTACCACGACATTCGCCGTCCCGCCGGGCTCACGCGCGCCGACTACGCGGTCTCGGCCAACATTGGGCGCACCATCGATTCGGTGAGGCAGGCCATTGTGGACATTCGCTCCTGCCTCGATTGGCTGCAGCAGCGGGGATATACGCACCTCGGTCTCGTGGGCACCAGCCTGGGCTCGTGTTATGCCTTCATCGCCGGCGCGCACGACCCGCGCATCAGCGTGAATGTGTTTAACCATGCCTCGACAGCATTCGGCGACGTGGTTTGGACTGGCCAATCCACGCGCCACATCCGCCAAAGCCTGGAGAGCGTCCTCACCCACGACGAGCTGCGCCGCGTGTGGCTTTCGATCAGCCCCATCGTGTACTTCGACAAGTTTCAGCGCTGGCCCAAGAAGTCGCTGATGATTTATGGCCGCTACGACCTAACCTTCTTGCCCGAGTTCTCCATGCAGGCGGCTGGCGAGTTCCTTAAGCGCGGCCTCGACACTACAGTGAAGGCGCTGCCTTGCGGACATTACTCACTGGGCGAGACTCCGTATAAATACATGGACGCCTGGCACATCTCGCGGTTTTTAGCGAAGGCGTTTGCGGGGTAAGAATTGGTAGAGCACCGCTTCAGCGGTGCATTGGAGACAACCCTTCTCTAGGCGGCTTTTAGCCGCTGCGTTAATGCCGCTAGGTTTCTCATCGTGTGCTAAATGACTACCAGCACAATTCGATTACATATCACTGACAACGAGTCGCCGGGGGAGAAGATTGGGCGAAGCACTTTAGCGGTGCCACTAGCTGTTGCTTGTTATGGTCGGCTTTAGCCGCTGAGGTAAAGATGACGATCCCGCATCGCGGTTGTACCAGTGCCAGCACTTACTTTGTCACTGCAGGTACATTCTGCAAAAGGAACCTTCTTCAATCCGACCGCATGGCCGAACTGTTTTGCGAAACGCTCTTTCGCTGTCGCTCCGCAGGTAAGTTCTCGCTGCATGCCTTCGTTGTAATGCCCAATCACATCCACTTGCTGATCACGATTCCGGTGGGCATTACTTTGGAGCGTGCGGTTCAATTCATCAAGGGCGGGTTCTCCCATGAAGCCGGCAAGATCACCAAGCACATCGGACCCTTCTGGCAGAAGAGTTTCGTTGATCGTCGGGTACGAGATTTTGCCGAGTTCCAACGTTACAGGGAGTATATCCACCAAAATCCAGTGCGTGCGGGCTTGGCCGACGCTGCGGAACTCTACAAGTATTTATCTCTCACGGCGAGCTTTGATGCAGAAGAATTGCCTCAGCGGCTAAAGCCGAGTGCTGACGAGATCGCTCTTATGCACCGCTGAAGCGGTGCTCCACCCGTCGCTCAGGCACTTCTACTCCGGTGCTCCACACTCCGGCTTCCCCGCGCTACAATGTACCAGTTAACCCAAGGAAGCCATCATGCCTACCAATCCACTGGAACTTCCCGCTGTCAGACGTTGATCCCCAAATCGCGCAGGCCATTGAGAACGAAGAGCGCCGCCAGCACGAGGGCCTCGAACTGATCGCCTCCGAGAACTTCGTAAGCGAGGCCGTCCTCGAAGCCGCCGGCTCCGTCTTCACCAACAAGTATGCCGAGGGCTATCCCGGCAAGCGCTACTACGGCGGATGCGAATTCACCGACGTGGTGGAGAACCTGGCCCGCGATCGCGCCAAGCAACTCTTCGGGGCCGAGCATGCCAATGTGCAGCCGCATTCCGGCTCGACCGCCAACATGGCCGCTTACGCCGCCATCCTTCAGCCCGGCGACACCATTCTCGGCCTGAACCTCGCGCACGGCGGGCACCTTACCCATGGCCATCCGCTGAATTTCTCCGGCAAGACTTACAAGATCGTTCCCTACGGCGTAACCAAGGAAACCGAGACCATCGACTATGACGAGCTGGAGAAGATTGCCGCGCGCGAGCGTCCCAAGCTGATCATCGGCGGAGGCAGCGCCTATCCTCGCTTCATCGACTTCGTCCGCATGCGGCAGATCGCCGACAAGGTGGGCGCGTTCTACCTGGTCGACATGGCCCACTTCGCGGGATTGGTCGCAGGTGGCGCGCATCCGTCGCCTGTACCTCATGCCCATATCGTGACCAGCACCACACACAAGACGCTGCGGGGCCCGCGTGCCGGCCTCATCCTGTCCAAACAGGAACACGCAGCCGCCATCGACAAGGTTGTCTTCCCAGGGATGCAAGGCGGTCCGCTGGTGCACATTATCGCCGCCAAGGCGGTGTGTTTTCACGAGGCGCTGCAGCCCAGCTTCAAAGATTACGCGTGCCAGATTGTGGCCAACGCCAAAGTTCTGGCGCAGACGCTGGCCGACGAGGGCTTCCACATCATCTCCGGCGGAACCGATACGCATCTCATGCTGGTGGATGTCTTCGCCAAAGGCATGCTGGGCAGCGAAGCCGAAAACGCGCTGCACGATGCCGGCATCACCGTGAACAAGAATGCGATTCCCTTCGATACCAATCCGCCCATGAAACCCAGCGGCATTCGCATCGGCACCCCCGCGCTCACTACTCGCGGCATGAGGGAACCCGAGATGCAACAGGTCGGCAAGTGGATCGCCGAAGCGCTGCACAATCGCACCGACAAAGCAGTGCTCGAGAGCATCCGCCGCCGGGTGCTGGAGTTGGCTGAACAGTTCCCGCTCTACGCCTCGCGTAGGGCGAAGCATCTCGAACCTGCGAAGGCCTAGGACCAAATTTTGAAGGACCAACCAACGGGCTTGCCCATCGAGGCAGTGTTGGCGGAAGGCCCTGCGCCACGGTCCGTACAGTTCGTGCGCGAGGTAGCGTCGCTCTATCACCGCAACGCCTGGTTGTTCCTGAAGATGCTGCTGCCAGCGGCCATCTTCGGATACATGGCGCTCCTCCTGTGTACAAATCGCGCCAACGAAATCGGCGAGCACCTCCCGCGGGGATTGGCAATCCTCGAGCACAAAGTAGAACTGGCCGAGATGACTGCCTATCGCTGGGGTGGTTTTGCGGCGGACTGGGTTCTATACTGCTTTGCCTTCGCAGGCATGACAGTGGCAGTTCGAAAGCTCGCCGAGGGTGAGCCGGTCGAAGTTGAGGAATGTTTCCAGCCCGTTAGAGAGCGCCTCTTGCCGTTCTTGTCGTTGTCGTTCGTTCTATGGATGCTGACGATCGCGGCCTGTCTGACATCGGTTTTCGTTTTTAGCTTCGTGCGAATTCAATTCCTAGCAGTGTTTCGTTGGGCTCAACATGACGCATTGCTGCTCGGCTTCGCGACGATGTTTCCGGGTCTGCTGGTAGTATCCCGATTTGGACTTGCGCTTCCCGCGCTCATCCTGGAGCACTGCAAAGTCAAGCAGTCGTTCTTTCGCAGTGATGAGCTGACCGAGAGCTGTTGGACGATTCTGGCGCTACTGCTCCTGGAATCGGTTGGGGGATCGTATCTCGCGTTCGTACTGCCGCAGTGGCTAGCCGGCTTTGCCATCGCTCACGGCTTTGTTCCCTGGTGGATGTCGTGGGCTGCGCTTGCCGTTGGCCTGCTGGCGGGAATCTTACTTCAACCGCATATGCTAGTAGGCTTCGCCCTGCTGCACGTTCGCCGCGCGGACGACACGCGCGTTCGCTCTCGTGCGCTTCAGACCGGCTACTGACTGCACCGCGATGTTCGCCGGTTTACACTGAACCTGATGCGTGTCGCCATCGACATCCGGCGGATCAACGAGTTTGGCGTGGGGACCTACACCCGCAACGCCATCCGCACGCTGGCACGCCTCGACCAGGGCACGGAATACTTTCTGCTCGGCCTGCCGGGCAAGCTTGGCGATATAGAACCGCTACCGCCCAATTTCATTACCGTTCCCGCGCACCGCAACGAGTTCTCGGTTAACAGTTACCTGGAGCTGCATCGCATCCTCAAGTTTCATCGCTGCGACCTGCTGCATGTGCCGCACCTGTTCTGGAAGCCGCAAGCCATTCCCTGCCCCTACGTAGTCACAGTGCACGATCTGCTCGATCACTTGTATCGCGTCAACAGCTCCTCCTGGGTGAAGCGCTCCCTGCACTTCCGGTTCACCAAGCGGGTGTTGCATCAAGCTGCGCGGATTTTCGCGGTCTCGAATTTCTCCAAGAAAGACACCGAGCGCCTGTTCAACGTGCCCAGCGACCGCATCGAGGTCATCTACAACGCGCTCGACGACCGCTTCCGCCTGGGACACGCTACCGCCGAAGACCGCAGGTTGATCGCCGAACGCTATCAGGTGAATTACCCGTTCCTCCTCTACGCCGGACGAATCAGTCCGCACAAGAATGTCGTCCGCATCATCGAGGCCTTCTCCGCGCTCAAGGCCGAGCTGCAGAAGGACGGGCAGTACTCCGACCTGAAGCTCATTATTATTGGTGACGAGCTTTCCAAGCATCCTGACCTGCGCCGTGCCGTGATTAAAAGCCGGGTGCAGCACGATGTGCGTTTCCTGGGCTTCGTCCCCATCGGGGTGCTGCGAATCTTCTACGACCTGGCCAAGATTTTCGTTTTTCCGTCACTTTACGAAGGGTTCGGACTGCCGCCACTGGAAGCCATGGCCCACGGCACTCCGGTGGTGACCAGCAATACCTCGTCGATTCCAGAGGTTGTGGGCAATGCGGCGGTCATGGTCAATCCCGAAAATGTCTTCGAAATTATGCACGCCCTGCATCGCGTATTGCTGGATCAGGTGGTGCGCGAGAAATTAAAGGCCCGCGGAGTACTGCAGGCGCAGAGATTCTCCTGGGACAACAGTACCCGGCGCATGCTCGATGTCTATCATGAGGTCGTTCAGCGCTAGTTCTGGTTTTTTGAGTCTGAGTGTCGGCCCCGACACCTTCGTGCCATTGCGTCGGCTGAATGGGGGCATAAACTGGAAACCCCAAGATTCCGCGCAGATCTGGAGCAGGCGAGGACTGTCCCTGGTCTATGCGATTGCGCAACATCCCAGCCAACTAGCACAAGGAGTCATCCCATGAACGAAATCGTGCAGGCAGTCGCCCAGAAATTCAACATTTCGCCCGAAACCGCCCAGCAGATCGTGGACTTTGTCGTCACGCAAGTGAAAGCAAAGCTGCCCGAGAACCTGTCGCAACACGTTGATGGCCTCATGGCCGGAGGAGCCGAAAGCGGGGGCCTCTTCGACAAAGTCAAAGAGATGGCCGGAGGTTTGTTGAATAAGGCTTAATCTCCAGGATCGACCGTGCGCATTGCAGCCGGACTAACCCGTGGGAGCAGGCGCCAGCGCCGCTCCCGTACTCTTCATCACCGCGGTATTCACTGGAAAAGGAGCGTGTATGCTGCATTATCTCTGGGTTGCGATCATCGGACTAGTGGTTGGAGCGCTCGCCAAGCTCATCATGCCGGGTAAGGACCCGGGCGGAATCTGGATCACCATGCTGCTCGGCATTGCGGGATCGTTTCTCGGTACCTGGGTGGGGCGGCTGATCGGTTGGTACCAAGAAGGTCAGTCGGCCGGCTTCATCATGTCGCTGATCGGGGCACTGATCCTGCTGGCGATCTACCATTTCTACAAGCGAAAGACAGCGTCGTAGAAATTTCCCGTCAAGTCGCGAGGCGTGCGGGGCCGAAATCTGAATCGCTTGGGCTGAAGGCATGAAGAGTATTGCATCGATTGTGTTGCTGTTATCCGCGTATTGGCTTGCCGCCCAGTCGGCTCCGCCGGCCGCGGCCCCGCAAGCAACTGTTCCTCCGCAGATCAAGCAGGCGCAGCAACTCAACGGCGAAGGCAAGCAAGACGAAGCCCTCGCCATCGTCACCCCCATGCTCGCCGCCGATCCTAAAAGCTACGACGCCAACCTGACGGCCGGCATCGTTCTCGACCTCAAAGGTGACTACGACAAGGCGCGCGGGTACTTGCTGCAGGCCGTCGAAGTGGCGCCTCCGGAGCGGCGCATCCAGGCGCTGCGCACCACAGCCGTTTCTTATGCGTTTACGTGCGATCTGCCAAAGGTGGCACGCTACGAACAACTCGCCTATGACTCGCAGGTGCAGGGCCAGAAGTTCGCCGACGCCGCCGGTACCGCCAACGAACTGGCGCGCATTTACCTCGAGTGCGGCGACACTGCAAGTGCAGCGAAGTGGTACGAATCCGGCTACCAGACCGCCATGCGCACTCCGAACTTGTCGGAGATGGATCGTGATCTGTGGAATTTCCGCTGGGAGCATGCCAAGGCCCGCATCGCCGCCCGAGAAGGCAACGCCAAGCAGGCTGATGCAGACGTCGTTGCTGCCAAGGCGATCCTCGACAAGGGCAGGATCACCGAACAGCAGCAGCGCTTCTATCCTTATCTCACCGGATACGTCGCTTTCTACGCCGGCAACTACAAGTCCGCGATCGCTGAGTTGCAGAAGGCCGATCAGAAAGACCCGTTCGTTCTGATTTTGCTGGCCCAGGCCTATGACAAGCTCGGCGACCAACCGGAAGCCATGAAGTACTACCGGCAGGTGCTGACCATCAATGCTCACAGCCCGACCAACGCTTTCGCGCGACCGCTGGCAAAGAAGAAGCTTGGGATGGGAAGTTAGAGGTCAGCAAGTGACTGGAAGCCGTTGCGGCCGGCGGTCACTACAACGAACCCAAAATCGATTCCTGCGAACGGAGATACAGTCCGGCCTTCAGTAGCAATACGCAACTGGCCGCATGAGTGATCTCGCCGTCGAGAGCCATCTTCTCGGCTGTTGCGAAGGGCACTTTCACCACATCCAGCACCTCGCCTTCGTCGGGTGAGGATTCCGCCGGTCGCAACTTCCTGGCCAGGAACATATGGTTTGGTGAGCGAATAACGGTGGTGAACGGGTCTACGATGCCGAACGGAATCCAAACCTCGGCGATCAGGCCCAGTTCCTCCAGCAGTTCGCGTTGGGCGGCCTCCAGCGGCGATTCCCCGTCCTCTATTGCACCGCTCATGAGTTCGAGTGAGTCGCGCTCGATAGCATACTTGTACTCTCGCACCAGATAAACGCTTCGATCCTCGTCCATTGCCAACACAGACGATCCATCTTTCATTTCCACGACACCAAACACGCCACGACTTCCTCCCGGCCGAATTACCTGATCCTCGTGCAAGTGGATCCAAGGATTGCGATAAAGCTCTTGCGTCCCGAGCACCTCGTACGGTCCTCTGAACAATCGCGTCATGTGTGATCTCCAGTCCACAGGAATCTGATGTAAACCCGACCCGCCAGGCCGCGGCTCAAAACGGCAATAAGTTACGGGCGTGCCCCAACCGCCGATTTGCGACAGCCGCGAGCGCCTCGGTTTGCAGGTCAAATGCAAACAATTTGTAAAAGTTTGCGCAGGGTCACACGCGAATTTCAAACATATTGTAAACATTCTGTCGATTTCCCCATGTCACGACCGTCATTGAAGTAGATTCCAGACAGAAACGACGAAGGGCCCGAAAAACGGTGGCCCCGGCTCTTCAGTTTCCGCGAATCAACAAAGGAGTGTGCCATGTTGAAAACGACGGTTCAGAAAATTCGAGACACGACCATCGTCCGGTGCCAGGGACGAATCATCGTAGGCGAGAACTTCACGATGGTGCGCGATGCCGTGATGAGGCACTCGCTCGCAACCATGGTGGTGCTCGACCTCGCCGGCGTGAAGCGCATCGACGCCGGCGGTCTGGGCATGCTTCTGGAATTGCGCGAGTGGGCCAGGGGCAACGCAGTCCGCTTCAAGCTGATGAACGTCATGCCCAAGGTGGATCGCCTGTTGAAGCTGACTAAACTCGACCGCGTCTTCGAATTCTGCTCGCTCCGCGAGATGCTGTGTCTGGTGCTGTTTGCGCACCTGCCGGGCGCCAACGACGATTCTGCTAATCGGGAACGCGGATATCCAGTTTTTCGCGAGACGCTTACCGCCCGCCGCTAGAGCGGAGTGCACCGCCGTCCGCACTTGCCACTCGCCCTCGGCAAGTGTGGGCCGATGCGGATATGCGGCTATTTGGCTTTGTGCTTTGCCGCCATCGCCGCGTTAGCCGCCGCGCTGGCGCCCTTGGGAACGCTCAAATTCTTCCACGCGGCACCTTTCCAGTGCTTCGCGAGAAAAACAATCTGTCCCACATGGTAGGAGTAGTGGGCGACCTGACGGTTTATGGCTTGCAGTACGGAGTGGGGTTCGCTGCGAATGGTCACTTGGCGCAACAAGTCCTCCGTGCTGAGGCCGTTGAGGGTGTCGAAGACTAGTTGCCAGTAACGCTCCCAGGATTCCATGATCTGCGCCCGGGTGGCGTCGCTGGCGGTTATGAACTCCTGGTCGCGATTGCGGTCAGGCTTCTCACCATCCGAGGTCAGGAAATCGGTGAACCGCGAGCGCATGTTGCCCGCCATGTGTTTCACCATGATCGCCACGCTGTTGGACTCGGCGTCGGGAACGGCAAAGAACTGCTGGTCGCTGAGCTGGGCGATCGCATCATCGGCCAGGCGCTTGTGTCCGCGAAGGCTGCGGAAAACTTCATCGATATATTTAGCGCCGATGTCAGACAAACTGTGTCTCCTTGGAAATTACTTTGAGCAGTGCGATCTCCCGTAGAAGCGGGGTTCGGAACCATCCCGATGCCGTTAGCATACTCCCGCAAATGGACAGCGGCGGGCGTTCGCTCGAGCTCGAAGGGGCTGCGTTGCCACTCAGCCGCCCACCAAACACAGAGCTGCGCAACCACTTTTTTAAAGAAATTTGTTGACATTCCGAGAACCTAAACGCAATATCTAGTACCAGACGTAGCGAGCATCCTATATCTGGAGCATCCGTAGAACGGAGCTATGTCGATCTAGCGACCTTCAAGGGAGAAGGTTTCACAAGGAGGAAATACAAAATGGCAACCAAGAAAGCAGCAAAGAAAGCGAAGAAGGCAGCCAAGAAGAAGAAACACTAACGAAGCAGGGCGAGGCTCAGGCCTCGCTAATTTTTTGCAGTAAAAGCTGGCCTCCGCGACACCGTCTCGGAGGCCCTTTTGCTGCGGAAGCGGTGGGGCCGGGATAGAACGGTGTTGTTTGCGAGGTTGGTTCGTGCTAGAAGAAAGCCTTACGTCGCCGGGCGAGGCGGTTGCAGGAAATCAGCGGAAGAGGAAAGAATGAGCCGGCGGGGCGAACGCCGGAAAATGGCATGAGTGCGGAAAAGAAAAAGGCGCGGAAAGCGAGCCCTACCCTCGATCCGGTGATCCCTGACAAACTGTATTTCCGGATTGGAGAGGTTTCAAAACTGTGTAAGCTTCCGGCCTACGTGCTGCGCTTCTGGGAGAGCGAGTTTCCACAATTAAAGCCGGTGAAAAGCAGCACGGGGCAGCGCATGTACCGACAGCGCGACGTGGAGAACGTGTTGCGCATCAAGAAGCTGCTCTATGAAGAAGGATTTACCATCGCCGGCGCACGGCAGCAACTGAAGGCCGAGGGCAGGCCCGCGAAGCAACAATCTGGTCTGCCGTTCCCGAAAGGTCGCAGCGACGGTCTCAAAAAAGTCCGCCAGGGGTTGCAGGAAATCCTGGGGATCCTGAAACATAAACGCTAGGTGATTTCCCAACCTGGTTGCAAGTTCCACAAACAATTGCTGCTTGTATAGTCGGAGCATGGATTCACGGGCGCACGGCGAGCAGTTGAAGGCCGAGGGCAAGCCCGCGAAGCAGCAATCCGGATTACCGTTCCCGCAGCAGGGCCGCAGTGACGGTCTGAAGAAAGTGCGCCAAGGGCTACAGGAAATCCTGGGGATCCTCAAGAAGAAGAGATAGGTTACAGCGCCATCATCGCTGGTCGCCGGTGTGCGGTGGAAACAAATGGCACCTTCCAGTGGAACCGGCCCATCAGGAATTGCAGCAGCTTCGTCGTAATCGCCAAGCTGAGCGAACCCACCACCAGGCAGATCGGAATCAACCACCAACCCAGCACCTCGTGAACCGATGACGAAGGATTCGTCATTGTCGCGCCCATACGAAAGCTGAAACTGAACTGATCGGGTCCGACCCACAGTCCGGCGTTCGCGGGGAAGAACGGTTTTATCAGCGCGAACAGCAGAAAGGCGGCTCCGCGCATACGAGAGCGGTGACAAAGACCTGAAACTCGACTCCAGTCGCTGCCCAACGCAGCGCGGCCCGCAGAATCACGACCGGCGAAAGGCTCGTCCGCGCCTGCTGCACCAGGAGGCCGGTGCGATATTGCTGCGCCAATTCAGCGGCCGGACCAAGTCCCGCCAGTACCGAGTCGACACTAGTTCCAGGATCGCCAGACCGTTCGCGGACGTGCATGCGGATTTCTTCCACGATATCTTCGCGCTCAGCGACGGTCATACCGGTCAGGGAGGCGCGCAATCGCGCCAAGTAATCATTTACCTGCGTTTCGGATGTCATAGAGGCTGCTCCACTCTTCTATCTTTTAATACTGGTTCAATCAGGAATCCCAGTCCGGCAGAGAAGTGCGTCCAGGTTTCGGCCATCTGGGTGGCGCGGTCACGTCCGGCCTGCGTAAGCTCGTAATACTTTCGCGGGTGGCCGGCTTCCGCCTCGACCCACTGCGATTGCACCAGCCCTTCTGTCCGTAGGCGGTTCAAGATGGGATAAATCGTTCCTTCCGCCAGCACCAGGCTTGAATCGCGCTCCAGCACGCGCAAGATCTCCAGCCCATATAACCGCCCGTGCCACAAACTGGCTAGGACAGCCATCTCCAGGCAGCCCTTTCGCATCTGGGCTTCCCACTTGTCGGTGGCTTCGATTTCAGGCGCGCTGTAATTAGACTGTGCCATGAACTATATCTTGCAATCCAATGTATCTTGCCATGCCGCTACTGTGTTGTCAAGCACTGTTTCGAACCTGTTTTGAGGAACCTACTCCAGCGAGGTCAGCGGCGCTAAATTGTCCCTTGTTATAGTCGGTGGATGATCTCCTCCGATGCGGGCCCGCCGAGTATCCCGCTCGCGGAAGGGATGCCCAAAATCGCCGACGCACGGACCATCCCATCCGCGTTGGGGATATCGTCGTGCTGGGCGCGACGCTCCGGCTGATCGCGCTGGGGCCCAAGAGCTTCTGGCTCGACGAAATTGCCAGCGTGGTGATTGCCCGCATGCCGGGCAATTCGTTCTGGTGGTGGGTGTGGCACGACGAAGGCAACATGGCGCTTTACTACGTCATGCTGCGGCCATGGCTGCACATTCACCTGGGTGAAGCCACCGTGCGCCTGCTCTCGGTATTGCCGGGTATCGCCAGTATTCCCTTGATGTATGCGCTGGGCAGGCGTCTGTTTGGAGTCGGCGTCGGGCTGCTCGCGGCCTTGTTCCTCGCCCTCAGCGCATGCTCGGTGGTGTATTCGCAGGAGGCCCGGGGATACAGCTGGCTGCTGCTGGGCGTCATCGCGTCCACGTATCTGTTTGCGCGGCTGATTGCACAGCCGACATTGGGCACTGGGTGCGCGTACGCACTCGCGGTTGGGGTCATGCTGTATTTTCATTACTTCGGATTGCTGGTTCCGCTGGCACATGCCGCATCGCTGCCGGCAGTGCCGGGAAGGAGTCGTCCTTGGAAACTCGTGACTGCAGCGGCTTCGATGATCGCGGTACTTTCGGTGCCGGTGCTATGGATGATTCACATCCAGCCAATCCGGCACCTCGACTGGGTGCAGAAGCCGTCGCTGCTGGAGCTCTACCATCTCGGCGTGTTTCTTGCCGCGGAAAGTGGCAAGGGGGTGGGGCCGGTTTTGCTGGCGCTGGAGCTAGTGTTGGTCGTGATGTTCTTTCGGACGATGGCCGAGGTGTGGAAGAAACGGGGGCTGAAGGCTCGAATGCAGCTGGTGACCTGACCGCCGGCCTCAGGTCCAACTCTACCACCAAGTCGTCGGATGTCGTCGTGGAGTCGAGCCTTCCGGCTTCGCTTGACGCCGGCTTAAAGGCCAGCGCTGCTGCCGGCGCGCACAGTAAGAGCGCGACCGGGATCCGCAACAAAGAACACGGCGAATTGTGGCCGTACGCGCTGGTGGCGAGCGGGCTGTTGACTCCGGTGGTGTTTTCGCTGGCCGCTTCGGTGGTGAGACCGATCTTCTTTCATCGATTTCTGATCATCTGCCTGCCAGCATGGCTGTTGGCGGTGGCAGTCGGTGCGAGCGCGCTTCGGCAGCGCCGAATGCGTATGCTGGCGATTGCCGGAGTGTGCTTGCTGTCACTGACGAGCACAATAATTTCCTACACGCGAGTGCGGGAGGATTGGCGCGGGGTAGCAAACTATCTGATTGCGCATGCCAGCTCACAGGACCGCGTGGTGTATTACCAGGGCGTGGGCAATTTCGCGGCCGAAAGCTACCGTGACTGGCTGCCCGGTGGAACAAGCAACCGGCCGACAGCGGTGGAAGTCAGTTCGCGATCGAACGACTGGCTTGCAAGCGCAGGACCGTGTGGTGTATTACCGGGGTGTGGGAAATTTCGCGGCTGAAAGTTATCGCGACTGGCTGCCCGGTGGAAGCAGCAACCGGCCGACGGCGGTGGAAGTCAGTTCACAAGCGGACGACTGGCTTGCGAAGCTGGCGGGTGCGCGCCGGGTTTGGCTGGTAGAGTATCCCGCAAACATCAACGATGGCACCTTGCGGTCGGTGGAGGCAGAGCTGCACAGCCGTTACACGGCGGTAGCAGGACAGTCGTTTCGGGCCGTGACGGTGACCGAGTTCGTGGCCAAGAACGCCGGACAATAGCGGCGGCGGCAGACGGACAAAAGACAAAAGCGGATTTGCACAGATTACACGGATAAGGTTCAGTTCAGAGGAAGCAACGGCGGATATGTGCACCGTGCGTGACGGCTATTGCAGAGCGACGCGCTACCACGCTACTCCCGGGTAAAGACTGGGGATGCGGAAGGCCCGGTAGAAGGCAGTGTTTGTCGTATCCAGTTCCCAAACCTTCTGGGGAGCCGACTCATTCGTGACTTCGAGCACGCGCGAATATCCACCGAGAACGGCCGTCGAATCAAACTCAACATCGTTATTGGGAAGAACCACGATGCTTCCTCCCCAGAAGGAATACCAGCCCGGCGAGTACTGCCAGGAAATCTGGGCGGTGCGCGCCAACTCATCAATGTTCATGATGAGGGCGCGGCTGTAGCAAGTCGCGGTACAAGGCTGGCCGGTGGAATCGGGCCGGGTATCGCCATTGTCGTACATGGCGATTTGCTGCGTGGAAGCGGTTGCCTGCAAAAGGTTCGGGTAGTGCTGGTTGTAAAACCATTGCGCCGGGTCGCTCACGGATAAAGTGAAATCACCCCCGGGACCGAGCCGCCACAAAACGTCTCCCCCGCCGGCACCGTTGGCGTAATCGATTTTGAGGATCCAGCTCTGGTGCCGCATCGACAGGAGCAAGCTTCCATCCGGTTCGTAAACGATGGCGTTGGAATGTGTCCAATCGGGGAACATGTAGGGATGGCGGTTTACGTCCAGATGATCGAAGGCACGCCAGACCCAAACCGGCTGATTGCTGGTATCGAGGTCCACCAGGGCATCGCCAAGAACGGATGTAGTCCCCGGATAACCAGGCAGGTCTTGAAAGTTCTGATATTCGTTCACCAGCAGGATCCAATGTCCGTTGCTGAGACGAAGCAGATCGTGATGAAGGTTGGCTGCCTGCAGCGGATAACCGGCAGCCGCAAGCGCGGCATTGAGCTGGGTGAGTGTGACTTGGCGCACGATTTGGCCGGCGAGGTCCACTTCCCGCACATCACTCTCAAAGTTGATCAGGAAATTCCCGTCGTCGAGCTGACGTATGGGGAATGCGTAAGCTCCGGCGGCCAAGGATGGATCGTAGTAGTACCAGATGACGGAACCATCCGTGTCTAACACCACGGCAGACGCCTTCGGCCCGACGCCGGAGATCAGTTCTACGCCGCCGCTTTTCGCGAGACCGGAGGGAGTAACGTTAACCGAGGGGAAAGTCACCTGCGGAAGGGCCCCTGTCGTGAAGGTGTGATCGGAGTCGATCAGCAGCATGCCGCTATCGAGGGCGACGCGAGCGCGCATGTGATACGTGGTGTTGGCACGCATACCCCCCACTAACACCTGGACTGTTCCTCCGCCGGCGGGAGCCGTCACATTCCCGGTGCTGCGACCGTAGGAAGAAGTTGTTCCAAATTCGACGCTGACCGTACCGGCAGCGGATGCAACGACGCTGTAGCTCGCAACCAACGGATGCGAGGTCGGGCTGACCGTGCCGGGAGTTTGCAGCGAGGAGTCGGAATTTGAGGAGGAGGAGGAGGAACCGCACCCGGCGAATGCCAGCAGGGCAGACAGAATGCACAGCAGCTGAAGAAACTTGCGGTTGTTGCTATGTATCAGTCGATCGAGCGCATGACTCGCGGTACAAGAAACGGCTGAAGCAGCGAAGGTCGGTCCCATCAATTCCCCTGGTCGTTTCTGAAATCGCGTTGGCTATGCTGTGATTCTGAAACGGTGTACTTGATATCTCTCGTTTACAAATGCGGCTAGACGAACGGCATTGCCAAAGTGCGAAGAGCAAAGTACGAAGGGCGCCGACACACGTGATGATTATTCCAGAACAACCTACCGAGAGTTCCGAAAATTTGCTACTTGTTAAGTAGTGACATTACTTTCAAATAGCGGCCCATACAAGGAACGGACACCGCCAATGAAAACCAACGCAGTGCGAATGCTCGACGCATTAGGTGTGCTCTACGAACTGCGCGAGTATGAAGTCGATCCCGAAGACCTGGCGGCGGAGTCGGTGGCGGCCAAAATCGGCCTGCCTCCGGAGCAAGTGTTCAAGACGCTTCTGGCACGCGGCGACCGCAACGGACCATGCTTCGCGGTGATTCCGGGCAACTATGAACTCGATCTCAGGCCGCTGGCGAAACTAAGCGGCGATCGCAAGGTGGAATTGGTTCCGCTAAAGGAGCTGCAGCCGATGACAGGCTACATTCGCGGAGGAGTTACCGTGCTGGGCGCGAAAAAGGATTTTCCAGTTTTCGCTGACGAAACCATGGAGTTATGGGAGGTGGTCTCGATTTCGGCGGGTGTACGCGGGATGCAAGTGTTGCTGGCTCCGGCGGATTATTTACGCATCACGAAAGCGACGATGGGGGAGATCGGAAGGGAAAAGGCGCGCAGCACCTAGTGAAGAGATGTATAGACAACCATGGGTGTGCACGGGTATTAAACCCGAACCCACTCCCGGCAAGGTGCACCTTCGCTGGGACCGGCCTAGTTCTGGTCTCCGCCACCATGAGTCTGCTGGCACAGCTTGCAGGCGGTCGGCTTCAGGGTGTTATCCACCTTATGCTTGACCGGCTTGACGCTGCGCAGGTAGACAAATATGGCCTTCAAGTCGCCGTCAGTGAGGTTCCTATAGAGGTCGGTCGGCATGACCGAATTTAGTTTCTGCCCATTGACTTCTCCGCTGTGGATGACCTGCAGAAAAAAAGCCTCATCGTAATTCATGATGCCCGTGGCGTCGGGCGTAATGTTTGCACTGGCAACATTGCCCCATGGGCCGGGAAAAGGCGTTCCGCCCGCAAACTCCATGCCGGGGACTTCTTTGCCCTGCACCTGAGGCGTGTGACAGTCGCCGCATCCGGCAACGCGGGCCAGTTGGGCTCCGTACTTCAGCGGATCGGCGGCCGGCGAAATTTGCGGAACGGGCGAGGTCAGGGGTTGAGGCACACTGCGAATCAGGTACTTCACCGGAAAGATGATTTCCGACTTGGGTAACTCATGTCTTACCGGGGGCAGCGACCGCAAATAGACAACGATGGAGGCCACGTCCTCGTCCGACAATTCACGGAAATTCGGGTAGGGCATTAGGGGGAACAACGCCCGGCCGTCGTGACCGATGCCTTCGCGAATGGCGCGAGCGAGTTGGTCATCCGTCCAAGTACCGGCACCGGTTTCCGGATCGGGAGTCAGGTTGGGCGCGATGATTTTGCCGGGCAGGTTAGCATAGGGCTCGAGTTCGCCCGCGCCTTCCATGCCTGCCGTGATGGGCGCTCCCGGAGCGGCCCAGTCGTGCGGCGAGTGGCAGTAAATACAGCCAGCCAGAGATGTAGCTAGATAGCGCCCTCGCTCCAGTCGCTGTGGCGTGCTCTCGAACTTACGGTCAGTAAGCGGGCGTGCTTTCGGCCCGATGAACGGGCGCCAGCCAACGGTGGCGGTGATGCCAATCAACAGCAACACGAACAGAGTGACAACTCCGATCAGCAATCCTTTTCCCAGTCGAGTCATTCCTGCTCCATCGAAGTGATCTGCATGTATTTGAAAAGGGATTGCCCAGCGTAACATTTTGGGGGGATATCGCCCAAGACGATTTTGCGCGTCACGGTTGCGCGAGAAAAGCAGCGATCGCGGGTACCAGTGTCTTGGCTTCGCAGCCCGGGGCCTCATGACCGCAGTCGCCCTCAAGCACCAGCAGCTTGGCATTCAACAAGTGCGCGAAGTCGATGGCGGGGCCAGGGGTAACGGTGTGATCGTGCTTCGAGGCGACGACAAAGACCCTGGCTTTGACAGCCGCGGCAGCGCGCTCCATCGATCCGCCGAAAGGTTGCGAGACATCAAGCGCTATCATGGCTTGCGACTGGCGAATCTTGTCGTTGGCATCGGAGCCCTGGTTGGCGGCAGCGATCTCCTGCAAGACCTTGTCGCGCGTGGTGGTCTGGTTGAAGTGCTCAGGGGTGGTGAGGAAGAGGTCACCGAACTCCGCTTCTTCGGAGCGGGCCGGATTCCGGGTGTAGTTGCCACCATTCCAGTCAGCGTTGTGGGTGATGGCGTCGATTTGCACCTGCCAGAGCACGAGGTCGAAGGGTGCGAGACGCGGCGATCCGACAATGGGGATGGCTTTGTCCATGAAATCGGGATAGGCGACTATCCATTGAAAAGTCTGCATGCCTCCCATGGAGATGCCCATGACTGCCTTGAGGTGATGAATGCCGAGCACGCGGGTCAGAAGTTCGTGCTGCGTTTCGACCATGTCGCGGATGGTGATACGGGGAAACTTCATGCGCGGCTGAAGACGGCTGTTGGAGGGCGACGATGAGACCCCATTGCTGAGGGCGTCAACCGTGATCACGAAATAAGTAGCGGGATCGGCAAACTTGTCTTTGACGATGGCATCCTGCAGTTCCTGAGTAGTGCCGCCGGCCCAGGTAGGAAAGAGAATGGCGTTGGACCTGGCTGGGTTGAGTTTTCCGTAGGCGCGATAGCCGATGCGGCAGTCGCGCAGGACCTCTCCGCTTTGCAGCTTGAAGTCGCCGAGGTTAGCGAATTGCTGTTCTTGCGCGCATGAGGAGGCAGCGAGGGTGACAAGGCAAGCAATGAGTGGGAAGAGGGCGCGAGTCTTCATGGCAGGAGAATGCTAGCAGCTCGCGCCGACGCTGCGCGGCTTGAATTTTCAAGCATGGGGGCGGACACGCGGGGACTCACGCCTTAAGCATATGAGCAGTGCCGGCGATTAGCGGCGGCTCGACCCTCCCAGCAACGAGCCCAGAACGCCACGCACGATCTGGCGACCGACGGTGCTGCCGATGGTGCGGGCGGCACTCTTCGACATGGCCTCAATGAGGCTGTCGCCGCGACGGCTGCTGCCTCCTCCGGCCAGTGAGCCGAGGTTTGGGAGGTTGGCGTACCAAGGCTGATCGCTTCCCTGGGCAGACGAGGCCCCGGCAGCAGGGGGCTGGTTGGCGCGTCCCTTGAGCAACTCATAGGCAGACTCGCGATCGACCGCCTTCTCATATACACCGGCGACCAAAGACGACTTCATCAGGTCAGCACGCTGTTCAGGCGTGATGGGGCCAATCTGTCCCTGCGGCGGCGCGATCAGCGTGCGCTCAACCATGCCGGGAGCGCCTTTTTCGTCAAGAAACGAAACCAGCGCCTCGCCGACTTCCAGTTCGCTGATCGTCTTCTCAACATCGAGTTTGGGGTTAGTGCGAAAGGTCTGGGCGGCGGCCTTCACGGCTTTCTGGTCCTTCGGAGTGAAGGCGCGGAGGGCGTGTTGCACGCGATTGCCGAGCTGACCGAGTACGGCTTCAGGAATGTCGAGCGGGTTCTGCGACACAAAAAAGACGCCCACGCCTTTAGAGCGGATCAGGCGCACGATCTGGGTGACTTTGTCGGCGACGACAGGCGGCAGGTCAGTAAATAAAAGATGCGCCTCGTCAAAGAAGAAAACGAGCTTGGGCTTGTCAGGGTCGCCGACTTCGGGAAGCTTTTCGAAGATCTCGGTCAGAAGCCACAAGAGGAACGTCGCATACACGCGAGGCGAGCGAATGAGTTTGTCGGCGGCAAGAATGTTGACCACACCGTGGCCGTTGGTGCCGGTCTGCATCAAGTCGTCGATATTGAGCGCCGGTTCTCCCAGGAACTTGTCGGCGCCTTCCTGGCCGAGCGTCACCAGCCCGCGCTGAATGGCGCCCACGCTGGCGGCGGAGATGTTGCCGTACTCGGTCTGCAACGCCTTGGCCTGCTCGCCGACATGTTGCAGCATGGCCTGCAGGTCTTTGAGGTCGAGCAGCAGGAGCTGGTGGTCGTCGGCGATCTTGAAGACCAGCGAGAGCACTCCCGATTGCGTATCGTTGAGGTTGAGCAGGCGGCTGAACAGAAGCGGACCCATCTCGGAGACTGTGGTGCGTATGGGATGGCCCTGCTCGCCGAAGACGTCCCAAAAAGCAACCGGGGAGGCATCGAAGGTAAAGTCGTCGAGCTTCAGCTTCTTTACGCGCGCGGCGATTTTTGGATTGTCCTTGCCGGGCTGGCTGATACCGGAGAGGTCGCCCTTGACGTCGGCGGCGAAGACCGGCACACCGATACGACTGAAGGCCTCAGCCATGACTTGCAGGGTGACGGTCTTGCCGGTTCCGGTTGCGCCCGCCACAAGGCCGTGACGATTGGCCATTTGCGGAAGCAGAACTTGGGGGTCGTTGCTGGATCCAATGAGCAGGGGTTCAGCCATCGATTGCCTCGTAGGACGCGTGCGAGCGATTGCGCCAGTTTGAATGCCTGAATTCTAATACGGCGCCGAGCTAAGCGTAGCCTATGAAGTCAGCGGCCCTTCAAACCGGCTCAACAGATGAACTCAGTACGCCCAGAAAGGTCCGACGTAACTGGTTCCTGTAACTGGCTGCTGTTCGATGGCGGTGAATACTGACCGCCCGTAGAAGAACGAGAGACCCCAGTCGAACGAACCGTTGCATCCGCTGGGGGCTGAGTTGGGTCCGCCGAGTTCGCTGAACGCCGTGTTCGCGACATTGTTGAACAGCGTGTTGGCATTGCCGACGTCGAAATTCACGCTTCCCTGTTGAGTGCTGTCTGTGTTGCTCTGGTTGTCAGCATGAAGCCCGGTGAGCAGGTTCGGCGGACAATAGAACGAGGAGTTCGCGCCGCTGCAGGCCACCAATCCGGGATAGTTGGAGCTGGGGAAGAAAAGTGCGTTCGATCCGCTATCGATGAAGCTACAGTCGTTGGCTGGCGTCTGGTTGTTGAATGTCGTGGTGAAATAGGCATTGGCATCGGTGTTGAACACGGTCGCCGAGCCGGGCGCGTTGTTGGTTTGTGTCCCGACGCCGAAGACGAGCGAGCCGCTCACGGTGGTCGTTCCGCCGGACAGGAACGGATGGCAGTTGGATCAGCGTTCCGTTGTTGTCGGCAGGAAAGACCCATACTGGGTTGGTGATTTGTTGCGCCAGACCCTGCAGGGTCGGATGGCACGCACCTCCGGAACATGCGTAATAGACGTTCGGCGGTGTGCCGCTGACGCATCCCGGGCCGCAATCCTGCTGGTAGGTCCCGACGCCCAAGATACCGTTCGCACCGAGCACCTGAAGGTTGCTCTCGTCGACACCGGTAGACGAGCAACTGCCGGGCACTGCCGGAATCGTGGGGTCACCGATGAGTTGAATAGGAACTCCCGCCACCGTCGCGTTTGGAACCATGGCGGCCGTCTCACCGGCCATCTGGATGTTAGCCAGTGATACAGACCCCCACGTAAAACCGTCGACGAATTGATTGCATTGCGCGATGACATTGCCGTTAGTGTCGGTTTGCAAGGGCAACGGAACCAGCGCGGAATCGAGTTCGCCTCCCGCTGCCTTCGATAGCAGGCGCAAACCTATGGAACCGGTGTCGACCAGAACATGATCAATCGCCTGGCATTGTGCCGTGCTCCCGGGCGTGCAGACAGTTACGGTGGCGAAAGCCCCGTTCACGTAGTTACCGGTGGGACCCGCGTCAACCACGATGGGTAGAACGTTGTTGGCTCCCGTCACCACGTTGACCGTCACCGTACCGCTCTTTGTAGGGTCCTGCTGTGAGGATGCCGTGATGGTGAAGGTGCCGGCTGCAGCGCTGCTGTACACGCCGGTAACCGGGTCGAAGCTGCCTCCATTGTCTGTCCACGAAACGTCGGGACTGAAATTTCCGGAGCCATTAACTGTCGCGGTGCAGGAGGTCAGTTGGCCGGTTTGAATTGACGACGGCGTGCAAGTTGCGTTTACCGATGTCACCGCGCCGGACGGCGTCACCGTCACAGTGGCGGTACCACTTTCGCTGACGGTCTGGGTTGACGTGGCGACTATGGTCACCAGGGTGCTGAAGGGCACCGTAGGCGCAGTGAACAGGCCGGAGGTGGAAATGGAGCCGCCGCCTACGACCGTCCAGGTTACTGCCGAACTGTCAGCGCCTGTGCCGGTGACTGTGACCGTGCACTGGCTAGTTTGTTGAGACGCGATGGAGGTCGGTGAACAACTGACCGCGATCGCAGTAACCGTCCCCGTGGCCGTGGTGATGGTGGTCGAACCGCTCATGGCGGTATCTTGCGTTGAGGTGCCAGTGATGGTGACCGTTGTTGTAGAAGTTACCTTCGGCGCAGTGTAAAGACCCGAACCGGAGATTGAACCGCCACCGCTAACATTCCAGTTCACAGAGGAGCTGTAGTTGCCTGTGCCCGTGACCGTAGCCGTACATTGGCTGGTCTCCTGGGAGGAGATGGACGTGGGCAAGCAACTCACGCTCACTGCGGTAATCGAAGACGAGGTTGGAGTGCTGTTGCCGCCACCTCCGCACGCAACCAGCAGCAATAAGCCGCACCCGCTCGCGAGAATTGCAAGATATCGCACGCCTGCTCCTTTACTGGATCTCGGTGGCATCAACACCCTGAGGTACCTTGGCCGGCACGTAGGCACGGCCATGGAAGCTGCGTGCGTGGCCGCCCTGCTGAAACACGAAGTCAGTAGTCTCGATCGATATGGGACCGTGTCCATGGCGCTGTTGCGCCGCCACCGCTTGCTTCACCGGCCCAAAATAAGAGCCCAGCACTTGTCGCAGGTCGGGTTGAAACGGACCTTCCCAGGACACGCCGAAAACGATGCCTTCCGGCGAGACGAACTCGCGTACCACCTGTCCGGTGGGAACCTGGATCTCGTGCTTGACATAGCGCTGGGTGGCGATGCTGCGCATCGAACCCTTCATGTGCGCCTGGTCGCTTTGCACCGAGGTCACGTTGTCGCCCAACGACGCCCAGGCAGGAAACGCCAGGGCCAGCAGCACGCTGGGAAGTAATAGCCGGAGGGCTCTACCGTTTGGAAAGCCGAAGGGTGGTGCAGGTTGATTCATTGCGAATCCTTTAGTGACCCTGACGTCTAATAACACCGACTTCTCAGAGATCATTCGCTTCCGGCGTAGTCTCAAACGAATTGCGGCAAGAGTAATTTTGTATTCCGCATGCGCGTGTCAAAAGTTCCATAAACTTGTCTCTCGCATCCCCTGAGTTGAAGCGGGCAGCAGCGCGAAACAAAACTCCGCGCTTTGTGTTCGTAGGAGGGCTGTCGTTCGTATGTCCCATCCAAATGTGGAGTGCGGTGCTTCGTGTTTAAGGGGAGATAAGTTTGCGCGCTGTCGCTGGGATTCTGTCTTTGTGTTGCGTTCTTGTAATGATGGGTTGCAGCGGGAGCTCCAGTAGTAGTTCAACCATCACCGCTGTTACTGTGACGTGCACTCCGGCGTCGATCGAGTCCGGCCAGACCAGCCAATGCGCGGCGACGGTGACGGGCACAGGCAGCTATGACTCCACTGTCTCCTGGGGAATCAGCGGCTCCGCCACCGGCGGAACCGTGGACGCAAACGGCTTGTTCACAGCGCAGGCTGTAACCGCCAGCACCACCTCAACGGTCGCTGCTACTTCCAATCAAGACAGTACGATGATCGGCACAGCTACGGTCACCGTCACGCCAGCCACCGCGATCACAGCGATGTGTGCGCCGGTTACAATACAGCCGCAACAAACCAGCCAGTGCCTCGCTTTGGCCAACGGAGTGAAAACCACTACGGTGAACTGGAGCAGCAGCATCGGGTCCGTTGACGGATCGGGGTTATTCATTGCGCCACAGGTGACTGCCAGCACAATCGCCACTATCACGGCAGTCACACAAATCACAAATCTAAGCAGCAGTGCGACGGTCACAGTAAACGTAAACAATACAGCGCCCCTGGTGGTGGACGGCGGGCCCACGGTGAATGGCACGTCCGCCGGCTACGTTAACGGTGCCTACGCCACGGTGACGGTTTGCACACCGGGCACGACTACCTGCCAATCGATCGATCATGTACTGGTGGATACCGGCTCCGTCGGTTTGCGGGTCTTATCGTCGGCGCTGGGCAGCGTTGCCCCGCCGGGGCAAGACGCCTCCGACGGCAACCCGATGGCGGAGTGTTTCGTGCGTCCCGATGGCTATGCATGGGGCCCCGTTGCGTTGGCGTACGTACAGGTCGCAGGCGAAATTGCCACGTCGCTGCCGGTGCAGGTCATCGCAGCGGCCGGGTTTTCCCCCGTGCCGCCGAGTTGCACCGGACAAACGGCGGGCGGCGCGCTGAGCACAGTGAGCGCCCTGAAGGCCAATGGAATTCTGGGCATCGGCTTGTGGGTGCAGGATTGCGGCACTTCATGCGCAACCAGCACTCCTCTTCCGAATACGTATTACAGTTGCCCGAGCTCGGGCTGCAATCCCATCGCAGTGGCCACCAGCCAGCAGGTAACGAATCCGGTGAGCGCGTTTCCCAACGACAACAATGGGACGCAGATTGCCTTTCCGCCGCTTTTTAGCGGCGGCTCGCCTACCGCTCAGGGAACGCTGATCTTCGGGATTGGGACGCAAGCCAACAACAGCCTGGTCAATGCCACCGTCTATGCAGTGAATACGTCGAGCCCCAACGCCGGATCATTCGCGTCGAGCTATGCCGGCGGCACCTATGCGGGCTCTATCAGCAGTGGCGCGAATGCCAACTACTTTCTAAGTTCCGGGATTACCGGCTATCCCGTTTGCGCGACGTCGGGCTTCTATTGCCCAAGTGGAGACCAGACCGTATCGGTAACCAATACAGGCACGAACGGGAGCAGCGCAGCGGTTTCCTTCACCGCGAGTAATGCTGACTCGCTGCTGAGTTCGGGCAATTTTGCGTTCTCAAACCTTGCGGGTCCGGGTGCAGGCAGAACCGGCGGCTTCCTGTTTGGGCTACCGTTTTTCTACGGACGAACGGTGTACACCGCTATCAACGGCGCGAGCACGGCGGGGGGGAGGGGACCGTATTTCGCTTACTAGAGAGCGGTGCCAGAGGCCGCGCATCGCAAATGAAAAGAGGCTCCGCGGTGCGGAGCCTCCAGCTGATACTGCAAACCGCCGACAGGGCTACTTGCCACCCTTTCCGCGCGGACTGCCTACGCCGGTGCAGTAATCCCACTTCGTGCCGACGCTGCAACCGTTGCTGCCGGTCGTTACGTCATAGAAGTTTCCTGCATACATTTTCACGGCGTAAAGCTGATCGTACAGCAGATTGTTTTCTTCGTTGGTGTAATAACCGCCAACCGCCGGAGCCTGTCCGAGCCGGTTGTTGGCGTTGTTGACGATGCCGGCTAGTGCGGGCGAGGAGACGCTGGTGCCTCCGACAATGTACCAGCCACCGTTGTAGCCGCTGTACACATAGACTCCGCTGTTCGGGTCGGCATTGAAGGAGATGTCAGGGGTGTGCCGGTAAGCGCCCGACAGGTATCCGCCAAAATACGGATACTGGTAGCCGCTCCACGGTCCCATGCCATTGCCGCGGAAGCCAGTGGAGGTAGTACTCCATTGCTCAACGCCGCTGATGCCGCCTCCGGAACCGCTCCAGCAGGATTCATTGGCGAAGGAATGGTTCGAGTTGCGGTTGACCGTAGTGCCTCCCGCCGAAACTACCCAGGGTGAAGAGCTGGGATATTGCGCACCGCATCCCGAGTCGCCGGCAGAAGCGAAGTAAACGACCTTTGACCAGTACGCCGAGTAGAAGTTGACGTCGTCAGCCACTTCTCCGGAGTACTCGCCGCCGCCCCAACTATTGGTGATGTCACCACCGCCGTAAAAATACGCCCATTTGCCGGCGACGGTTTCGGCATAGTACAGATTCGTCCCGGAGTTGGAGCAGGCTTCGACCAGGACGATCGCGGCGTTTGGCGCCATGGCATGCGCCCACTCGATGTCCAGCGCTTCCTCAAGAGCCCAGCCAGCGTTGGGTGGGGGAGTGGTGCAAGCACCGTTGCCGTTGGCATACACCTTCTTGAATACGGGCGGCGCCGGAATGCCAAACGTCGCGTCGAACGTGGCCAAGTCGGAGGCTGCGGTGGGGTTGTCGAATGCATCGACGATGACGATTGCGCCCCATCCGCCCGTGGGATGGTTCGTGCCGCCGGTCGAGGGATCGCAACCAGAGTAGATCGGGCCTACCTTATAGACGCAGCCCATCGAGGCTGGAGTTTCCGCCAAGGTGAGGGGGCTGCTGAAATCAGGGGCCGCCATTGGCTTTGGCATTTTTCCGGTGGCGGAGCGCAGTACATAGTTGGTGTGCATCCACTTCCCGGCATCTTCGGTATGGTGGACACTGCTGTCAGGCACAAAAATCATCGCCGAAGAAACCGGCGTGTTCGACATTGGGGCTGGAGGAACGCTGGCCTCCGGAGCAGCATTCCCTCGCGCGGGCGTGGCGCCGGTCTGCGCTGCTGCCGGCACGACAAATCCGAGGCATACAACTAACGCGACAGCGAAGACGAACATTCCGCCGAAACGCCAGAGATTGGTTCGATTCAGACTATCGAAATGCATGAGACTCTCTCCTTTGGTTGTGCACCTTCCCTGCGGGACCACCCTGAGACTTCCGCAGTTCACGAACACGACCTGGGTTCGCGGTCAATCCTACGATTGACCACTTGGTGGATGACTGCCGGCAACGGCTGCCGGCAACGGACTGCTCCGAGCAACATCCCACCGACGGCTAAAATCTCGATTGCTTTGGATCCTCAGACTGGGGGAGCTTACAGGCTTGACGCGAAGGTTGGCGCGTCATTGCAATTGCCTCCCGGCCATGCGCCATCCCGAGGACCACTACTGGGTTGTAGGCAATTTCGAATGCAAACTGCCCCATTTACATTCGCTTGCGGAATGGTTATGCGCAGATGCCAACAACTAGACACTGCGGTGGCGCCCGCATGGCTAAACCTGGCCCTCTGTGGTCGCGCTGCAGAGGTACAAATTGTTGCGGCATGATGTAGTGGCTCAGCGTGGGACAAAAAGGAAGAGAAGCGGTCTCGACTTCACCTGCAACCACGCAGAAAAGACTGTCGTCGTCCTGCACTATCCCGACGCCTGGAATGATCAACGCCAGCAGTGCACCAGCGAGGATCCATTTCGCAACCAGGCAACTGATCACCTTGTTGCTTGCGCTGGCGGTTGTTTTCAAACTCCGACTGGTGTGAGGCTTAGTTTTGACCAAAGCGGAGTAGACAGTACACCAGGTTGATTCCAGAATCCAGCGCAAAATTTCGTATGGAGCGAAATACTTGTGCATTATGGATGCAACTACTTGTTCGTATAGTCGCAATCTATCGTGCAAGCTATTGACCTACAAGTGCTTTCCTATAGCACTTTTGGGCCTTTGCTCGGTTGAGCGAAGGGAGCTAGCCACTCCTTAATGACTGTCGGAAGAGCAATTGCCGATAAAAAGGAGGCTCCGCGGAACGGAGCCTCCAGCAGAAGCCGCGACCCACCGTCGCGGCCGTTGCTACTTGCCGCCCAGTCCGCGAGGACTGCCGACACCTGTGCAGTAATCCCACTTCGTTCCGACGCTGCAACCATTGGTGCCGGTTGTCACGTCATAGAAGTTCGCCTTATACATCTTCACGGCGTAAAGCTGATCGTAGAGCAGATTGTTCTCCTGGTTGGTGTAGTAACCACCGACGGAAGGAGCCTGCCCAAGTCGGTTATTGGCGAGGTTGACGATGCCGGCGAGTGCGGGAGACGAGACGCTGGTGCCTCCGACAATGAACCAGCCACCGTTGTAGCCCGAGTAGACATAGACTCCGCTGGCCGGATCGGCATTGAACGAAATATCAGGTGTGTGGCGGAAAGCGGATGCCGTGTATCCGCCAAAGTACGGATACTGATAAGCGCTCCACGGTCCCATGCCATTGCCGCGGAAGCTGGTGGTGGGACCCCATTGTTCAACCGTGCTGATACCGCCGCCGGAGCCGCTCCAGCACGCTTCATTTGCGAAGGAGTGGTCTGCGTTGCGGTTGATCCGCGTGCCTCCCGCCGAGACTATCCACGGCGAAGAGCTGGGATATCCCGCTCCGCATCCCGAGTCGCCAGCCGAGGCGAAGTAAACAATGTTCTTCCAGTACGCCGAGTAGAAGTTAACGTCATCGGTCCTTTCACCCACGTACTCGCCGGTGCCCCAGCTATTGGTGATCTGACCGCCGCCATAAAACGCCGCCCACTTACCGGCGACGGTTTCGGCGTAGTACATATTGACAAGTGAGTTGGAGCAGGCTTCGACCAGCACGATTCTGGCATTCGGCGCCATGGCATGGGCCCACTCGATGTCGAGTGAACTCTCCAAGGCCCAACCTGCATTCGGAGGTGGAGTGGTGCAAGCACCATTGCCGTTGGCATAGACCTTGGTGAAGCTTGGTGGTGCCGGAATGCCGAACGTGGCATCGAAGGTCGCCAGGTCAGAGGCTGCGGTGGGATTGTCGAATGCATCGACGATAACAATCGCGCCCCATCCGCCGGTGGGGTGGCGGGTGCCACCGGTTGAGGGATCGCATCCGGGGTAGGTCGGGCCCACCTTATAGACACAACCCATGGAGGCCGGGGTCTCCGCTAATGTAATCAAGCTGCTGAAATCGGGTGCCGCCATGGGCTTTGGCATTTTCCCGGTAGCGGTACGCAGCACGTAGTGAGTATGGGCAAACCTCCCGGCATTTTCAGCGCGATAAACACTGCTTTCGGGCACGAACACTGTGGCCGACGAAACCGGCGTGTTCGACATTGGGGTTGCGGGAACGCTGGCCGCCGGAGCAGCCTCCCCAAAGTCAGGCGTAGTGTCGCTCTGGGCTGCTGCGGGCAAGGTGAAGGCGAGGCACACAATCAGCGCCACAGCAAAGACGAAGACTCCGCCAGAACGCCAGAGATTGGTTTTAGTCAGATTGTCGGTACGCATGAGACTCCTCTCGTTTCTCGATGCAGGTTGTACCCTATCTGGCGGAAGGAGCACCCGACGATTTCCGCAGTTCACGGACACAACCTAAGGTGGCGAGCCGATCTTGCGACCGACCGCGTGGTGGATGAATGCCGGCAAACGGCTGCCGGCAACGGATTCCTTCCTTGCAACATCCCACCGACGGCTAAATCTTGATTGTTTTGTGAAGCCAGCCAAGCGGCAACTCTGGGAGCGATGATTGCAGCGTCGCAGCAGATTGCCCCGGTCGCGCCCTCCTCATCCCAAGCTCCGAAGCTTGTTGACGGGTCGCCGCAACTCTTATGCAGACTGCCCCACGTGCATTGGTTCGAAGGAGAGCTAAGCGAGGACGCTGAGGGCTATACGCGTAGTGGTGGCTGTACGGTCAAGCCCGGTGATCCCGAGCCTTCCGGCAACCGTGCGCAGCGCGGTGCGGCATTTCCGACGTTCGGGCTGGTAGTAAGGATGCACCTGATACAGAGACGAGCTGACTCCGTTGGACAACTGACTACGCAAAACGGGTCGACATCATCTTGAGCCATCCCAAGGCTTGGAATTAGCAAAGCCAGCAAGGCAGCAACGAAAATCAATTTCTTGGGGAGAGTCCAGATCATCACGGTCCCTTTTGCTGGGTGCTCTTTTCAAACCGGTGCTGGTTATTGGCCGAAAACGGGTTAGACAATACACCAACTTGATCGCTAGAATCCACAAAAAAATTAACTGGAGCAAGATAATTATTGGTAACCACCGTAACCATAAGCTACTGGCGCTTTCTACTAGAGCTACTAGTCTCCACGTAGTCCGAATGTATTATGAGATTTCCAATCTGTGGCACACAATCGCCCACTTCTGGCGGTTATGTTGTGAGGTCAGTCAAGCAGCCGGAGGGACTTGCCTTCCCTAGCTACTGATTGGAGCGAAGGTGATTTCTCAATTCGCTAGGCGGACTATGGCCACACTCGCAGCAGAGTGTTCGAAACCAGGCTATTGAGGTGTGTGGGATGCCCGAATTCGTCAGCTGAAACCGCATTGGTCACGCCGTTGGGATAGGTCACCCTTGGTAAACCACGTTGCCGCCGAGGATAGTTGCGACGACGCGGCCCGTGAAGCTCCAGCCGTCATAAGGCGTATTGCGCGACTTGGATTTGGATTGCGAGGCGTCGTACGTCCACTTCTTCCAGGGATCGAAAATCGTGACGTCGGCGTGGGCTCCCGGTGAGAGCGTACCTAGTCCTTCGAGAGAAAAGACGCGCGCCGGAGCTGACGACAGCAGTTCGACAATGCGCCATAGCGGCAGCTTGAAGTGGTGATGCAGCACGGTGAGGGCGATCGGCAGGGCGGTTTCGAGTCCGATGATGCCGAAGGCGGCACGCTCGAACTCTACCTGCTTCTCGTGGAAGGCGTGGGGGGCGTGATCGGTGGCGATGGCGTCGATAGTGCCGTCGACGATGCCGGCGATCATGGCGTCGCGATCAGCGCGGGAACGCAACGGAGGATTCATCTTGTAGTTGGTGTCGAACGCCCCGACATTTTCGTCGATGAGAGTGAAATGGTGCGGCGTGACCTCGGCGGTGGCGCGGATGCCGGCCTTCTTCGCCTGGCGCACGGCTTCCATGGCTTCAGCGGTGGAGATGTGGGCGACGTGAATGTGCGACCCGGTCTCACGCGCGAGGGAAATATCACGTCCGACAATATCGGACTCGGCGGTGTTGGGCATGCCGCGCAGGCCAAGGCGGAACGACGTTGACCCGCGGTTCATAGAGCATCCGGCGGTGTGACGAGAGTCCTCGGCATGTTGAACCACGGGTAGTTTGAGCTTGGCGGCAGTGCGCAGCGCTTCGCGCATGAGCGCGTCATCGAGGATGGGCTTGCCGTCGTCGCTGACGGCAACCGTTCCGGCCTTCTTGAGCGCGGCAAAGTCGGTGAGCTTCTCACCCAGGCTCCCGACGGTGGCCGCCGCGATGGGAAAAAGGCGCACCAAGGCTTGACGCTCAGGGGCTTGCATCCAGCAGGTAATTTCCGGCGAATCGTTCACCGGACTGGTGTTGGGCATGGCACAGACAGCAGTGAATCCGCCCGCAGCCGCCGCGGCCGTTCCAGTTGCGATGGTTTCTTTGTGCGAGTGCCCGGGCTCCCGCAGATGTACGTGCAAGTCGATGAAGCCGGGAGCCACGATGCATCCCCTGGCGTTGAGGGCCGCGCGGCCGTGCGCTTTCAGTAGACCGGGCGCCGTCAGCTCGGCGACGCGTCCGTCGCGCAACAGGACGTCGAGTTCCTGATCAATGCCGTTCGCGGGATCGATTACCGTTCCGCCGGTGATGAGCAACGGTTCGGTCTTCATGATGGTCGTGCCGCCTTCAACACAGTTGCCAGGATGGCCATTCGAACCTTGACTCCGTTGGCGACTTGCTCGTGCACGCAGGACTGCGGACCGTCGGCCACTTCATTGGCCAGTTCAAGACCCCGCACAATGGGCCCGGGATGCATGACGATGGCATCCGGGCGCGCTAGCCGCATGCGCTGGGGCGTGACTTGGAACTCAGCAACGTAGTCCTCGAGGCTGATATGCCGGCCGGCGAGTCGCTCTTTCTGAATGCGCAGCGACATGACAACGTCGGCTCCCTGCAGCGCAATATCAAGGTCGTGGCAGGCGATGACGCCGGGAGCGATGGTGGCGGAGATGTCGGGCACGAGATCGGGCGGGCCGCAGAAGGTGACTTCAGCGCCGAACTTGGACAACAGAATCGCATTGGAGCGCGCCACGCGGCTGTGAAAGACATCGCCGACGATCACGACACGCAGGCCCTTAAGCCGTTTCTTGTGATTGGTGATGGTAAGGGCGTCAAGCAGTGCTTGAGAGGGATGCTGATGCAGCCCATCGCCCGCGTTGACCACGGGCACGGGAACGTAGCGCGAGAGCAGGTAGGGAGCGCCGCTGTTGGGGTGACGCATGACGATGACGTCTGCGCCGAGCGAGGTCACGGTCCACCCGGTGTCGATCAGCGACTCGCCTTTTTCGATGCTGGAGGCATTGGCCGTAATGAGTGTGGTGGTGGCTCCCAGAGCTTTGGCGGCAAACTCGAACGAGGTACGGGTGCGAGTAGACGCCTCATAAAATAGGAGAACGACCCGCTTGCCGCGCAAGGATTGGGGGGCGCGCTTGGGATCCATGCGCCGTGCCAACTTAAGGATGGCCTCAATTTCAGCGATGCTAAGTTGATCGGTGCCTAGAAGCGAACGCGGGTGTTCCTTCATTGCCCCTCGGCGAGACGCTCGACCAGTAGCACTTTCTCGGCGTTGTCGATTTCCTGTAATTTGACTTCGATAATTTCGCGATCGGTGGTCTGCACCTTGCGACCAACGAATCCAGCTTCTATAGGCAGTTCGCGGTGGCCACGGTCGATGAGTACCAGCAGCTGTATGCGGCGGGGACGTCCGTGATCAAAAAGCGCATCCAGCGCGGCGCGGGTGGTCCGTCCGGTATAGAGCACATCGTCAACCAGGATGATGTTTTTGTCCTGGATGTCGAATTCCATATCGCTCTTGCGTACCTCGGGGCGGTGACCGACGGTCGAGAGGTCGTCACGGTAGAGAGTGATGTCGAGAGTGCCGACGGGAACCTCTGTCTTTTCAATGCGGCCCAGGATCTTGGCGAGACGATGCGCCAGCGGAACACCGCGGCGCATGATGCCTACCAGCCCCAGATTGCCGGTGCCGTTATTCTTCTCCACAATTTCGTGAGCAAGGCGAACCATGGTGCGTTCAATCTCGGAGGCAGACATCAGCTGCGACTTCTCACGGAAATTGAGGGGATGGCTGGAGGCTTTGGTCATGCCGTCCGCATCATACGAAATGAGGCGAGAAGGGGCAACTGGGGAAGGTGGGAGTGTGATGAAGAGCACGCTACATGATGATTTCAGCGGAAGTTGCGGCGGCGCGCGAACGTCGAGGCGCCGAGAGCTCCGCCCGCTGCGCCAAAGATGACGAAGACAATGGCCATGATCACCAGCATGAGAACAAAAAAGGTGGCCAGCCCTTGCGGGCTGTTCAGGTTATTAAGGAACTGGCGCATCAGTTCCTGAGCGCGTGGATCAGAATTGGAGGCGATGGATTTTTCCATCTGCGCCTGCAGTTCGGTGCGAAATTCCTGACTGTTGGCGGTAAAGCGTACCACGCTCCAGATGGTCGTAACGATGAACGCGATCAACCCGGCCGCGGCCCCAATACGCATGCCCATACCCAGGGTGACCACCGTTCCGGGCACCCGGCGCTGATAGAGCCATACACTGAGCGCGCCTGAGCCCAGCAGCCACAAGCAACAGCCCAGGGACACCACCGGCAAACCAGTTAGAAGAGCAGCGGCGAGACCCGAGAGCAAAGCACCCTTCCAGGCAAGTTCCCACTGAATGGCGCCGGCTTGGGGGATGTCGCTGGGAGCGCTGGCAGTCCATGACGTGGGCGGAGCCACCTGTGGTGACACATCAGCTGAGGACTGCGATAGCGACCCGTCGTCAGGCGAAGCAACCCGAATTTGTGGCGCCCCGCAATGGGGACAGAACGGGAGCGTCTCGTCGATGGAGGTCTGGCATTTGTAGCAGGGATGCTCCACGAGGGTTGAAGGTACAGGAGACGCGCACCGGGAGCAAGTCGCCAGTTGACGCCGTCGCAGCAGCAGGCGCATCGTGGCGTATGCAACCCAAAGGTGATTGTCCGGTCCAAGGGCCGAGTGATATTCTCCCTGCGACTTCTCGACAACCTAATCGTTTTGCTGGCTCGGCCCCTTGGGCCTTTATCCGAAAAAAAGCAAGGAGTCTGTATGCGGAAGCTCGTATTGTCTTTGCTCAGTGTGGCCGTCCTGTGCGCCGCGACCGCCAGTTTCGCGGACCTTGCAGGAAGCAGTGTCAAAGGTTCGCTGTTATTCCAATTTGACGCCACCAATTATTTCGATCCGGCTAACGGCTACGTTCCGCCCGGCTACGGCAACGTCAGCGGCTTCGCCGTGACCATCGCTTCGGCCACCCCGACCTTCGGTTTCAGTGATGGCGCCAATTTGATCTCGGCGGCGTTTACCGGCAACATGCTAACCATCACGCAAACTGATATGTGCTGTGGTGCGGGGGGATGGCAGATGACGTTTGCGGACCCGTCGTTCACCGGCTTCACTAAGAAATCGGGCGACACGTTTACCTTCGGTGGCCTGATGTCGTCCTATGACAAGGACAAGCAGATTTTCACGGTTTCCTGGCAGGGCGACCCGAGCGAGAGTTGGAAGTATTCCGCAAGCTTTGCCGTGCCGTTGCAGCAGGTGCCTACTCCCGAACCGTCGGGTCTATTGCTGTTCGGCAGCGGGGGTACCTTGCTCGCCGGAGTCGTCCGGCGCAGATGGCTGCGCTGATCAGCCTTGAAACGTACCACTTTGCATTGGCGGCCCGTGCTGCGTCGAGGCGGCTTTATCCGGAAATATTAATGGAACGTCAGCAGCACGCCGCGTGAGGCTTCCGCAACGTGCAGGAGAGAGGATTCGAGACATGACCAACCGATGGGTACGCTACGTTGCGCTTGCGCTCGTGGGTTTCAGTTCACTGTGCGCCTTCGGGCAGAGTTGCGGAGAAACTGTTCCACAGATCCGCAAGAAATACTTCACCAAGATCGGTATTGGCGCAGACTATGGACCGCACTATCCGTGCTACGACATACCGAGTGGCGCCGTGGTGCCGTGTTTCAACAATACGGGACAATTCACCCCGAACGCCCAAGGTGATGCCAAGAACTCTGAGATGCAGGCCAGCGTGCCACTCGATATGAATCAACTGGCGCAATCGGGGTTCAGGGCAGTGCGCGCGTACGGCGATCCGGCCAAGGTGTGGATCGAGATGATTAACCAGATGGACGCCATCAACACCGCGACCGGCAAGAATCTGAGCGTGGTGTACCAGGTCTCGACGTGCAAGAGTGACGACGCGAACGGGCCGAATGGCCCTTGCATCAATGTGCCTGGGCAGACGTTCAATCAGGTAGTGGCCTTTTCACTGGTGCAACTGAGACAGGTGATTCAGCAGGTCACGGCAGCGAAATTTCAGCGTGTGGCGAAGCTGATTATTGTGGGCAACGAAGACCTGGTGATCTCGCCCACCGACCACATGACCTATAACACGCAAGACCTCATCAGCGCCCAGCAGCAGACCAAAGCGGAACTGGCGGCAGATGGCGTTACGGTGAGCAACGGTAGTAATGGCGGCGTCGATCTCAGTTCGGCGACCGTGATTGGGCAGATGTCCACAGCGCCCGGAA
Organism: uncultured Acidobacteriaceae bacterium; assembly: GCA_963834815.1. GTDB lineage: Bacteria > Acidobacteriota > Terriglobia > Terriglobales > Acidobacteriaceae > DASRAA01. The sequence continues at coordinate 433,928 of CAWIDA010000006.1, forward strand.
TGGCACTGGCAGCGTCGTATCCGCCAAGTTCGCCGGTGATTGAGAACATCTACGGGGCGCAATTCGGTTTTGTGAAAACGCCCGCCGACGCCATCGCGTTCCTCCAAAAACAGGTCGTGCAGATGCAGTCGCATTACGCAAATCGCCCCGCCATGCTGGGCGAGACGGGGTGGTGGACCGCCGGACAGGATGCGGGATACGACGCCTCAACCCGCGTCGGGACCTTGCAGGACGCAGTGGCGTATTACAAGCTGCTTTATCCCTACGTGAGAACGTGTTCCGTACCAACGCTGATCTTCGAAATCTACGATGAGCCCACCAAGGGGCCGTCGAGCAACAAGCCTAATCCAGCGGGCACGCTGCAGGCTGAAGAGCACTATGGCGTCTACCGTCCGTACAACTCGGTCAAGAACCAGGCGATGCTGCCGACGCCGGGAAACTACAACCAGGACACAAGCCAGGCCACATTGTTCACGTTTGTCATGGCCCAGAACCCGGTATCACCGGTGACGATCGGTATCCAACAGACGGGGCAGCAGAACCCGACGAAGATTACCTATCACCCGTTCATGCAGAACAATCCGGGCGGCAATATGCAAGCAATTTGGCCAACGCTGAATCTGTACAAGGGCTGGACGGTTTACCTGTACCGCGCGGTCAGCTCACCGCCACAGTGCTTCAATAAGGTGACGTCGGTGTTCTCCACATCACAGCCTGACCTGATCAATCCAGGGCGTTTCGTTCCGCCGTTCAGCGGAGGGCTGTGGCAGAACCCAAACAATACGGCGCCGGGCTGCCCAAACTTCACAGATACGTCGGTGAACTGGGGGAACGGTGACACGGCGCAAAGTTATGCGCAGAACGTGTTTGCCAGCTGGAACTTTCTGATCACGCACTGATGCCGTCGTTCGTTGACCGTGATCGCTTGGCGGTAATGTTGATCCCAGGTTCGCACGAACATGAAACGCAACCCTGCGATTCTTGCTTAAGCGTCCGGTTGTCGGACGGATAATTGGTCACGCCGTCTTTTGCAACCGACCACAGTTACAACGTGCCTTCCTTGCCGTGGATCTGGATCAGCACCGTTCCAAAGCGGGTGCCGGAACCGTCGGGCTTGATGGCGACGACGTGCTGGTTATGGCTTGTTCCGGTTTTCAACTCCCAGCCTTCGCCGTGGGCGTCGCCGCAGGTGACGGGCTTATCGCTGCCGTCGCTGTCCCACTTGCCGGAAGTATCGTGGTCTCCGCCCGTGCCGCGGCATTCGAGGACGTTGCCGAACTTCTTCAGCTGGTCGAGATAAAAGACCTTCACCTTGTCGGGCGAGTCGGGAGAGTCGTATTCGGCCGCCACGACTTTGATGCCGAATCCCAAGGCTCCGATGTTGACGTTGGCGCGGTGCTTGTCTCCGCCTTCCTCGTTACGGGGCGTGGCGCCCGGATACACGGGAATTCCGTTGTCCGTCGAAGCTGCACTGGTATCAACCTTAAGGTTCGCCACTGGGGTCTGGATGTCCACCTTCTTGGCGTCCTTGTCCTTGTCGTCCACGTGCACACTGCATCCCCCGAGCAGTAGAGCTAGGGCAAGGCCGGTTAGAGTCGCTGAAGTTCTGCGTAGAAGTGATTTCATTCCGAACCTCCACTGGAATGTCGAGCGGGGCTGTTAAGGCCGGCGCCGCGCTGGGCGATGTTGGGTATGGTCACCGGCATGTGGCCAGTCATGGGAATCTCGCCGAACATCGCTTTAACCGCACTTATCTCGGAAACGTGCATGTTGGAAAACGTACATAAGTAGGTTTGAATCCCGGGGAACTGGGAGACAACATAAGGGCTACCCATTGCCGCCACTGCGGTCTTGCTGGCAGCGGCCTGCAAAACCTTTTGCAGAAGCTCGACTGATGGGCTCTGCAAGGCAGTGTTATTACTGCCATCGCCGACGACGCCCGGCTCGATTCTTCCCGCCACTGGAACTTCGTAGATGGCCACAATGATCTTCTGCGCCTTGTCGACAGCACTCATCACAGATTGCGTCAGGCCAACGGCCGTCCGAACATCGATGTACATCACCTGAGCGTCAGGAATACGGCGCCGCAACTGCTCGTCAAGTAGCCGGCCGGCATCGGAACGGCTATCGTCGTCGAAGATGAGCAGCAGAACTCGGCCCTGCGTCTCCTCTGCAGAGTGATACGCAGGGGTGGGAAGGTTGGTTCCCCTGTGGCTTGGCACAAGGGGAAGTACCTCCCTGTTGTCACGCACGAGGGTGACAGCGCTGTCAGCGATCTTTTGCGCTGCGAGCAGGCTCTCGGGCTTGGCCACAATCCGGTTGACTGCGTTGATATCGACGAACTGTGCCCGGTTGAGACCAACCGAGGCCTTGGCACGCAGGATCTTCAGCACCGACTGATCAATACGCGACTCGGGAATCTCGCCACTGCGAACCGCGGTAAGCACGCCGTTGTACGCGCCATCCAGGTCAGAGGGAATAAGCAGAACATCGTTGCCGGCCTTGACCGCTTCGACCGCCGCGCGTGCCGAAGCCGTGGCGCCACCTTCGGGAAACAGCTGCATGAGGCCGTTCATCACCAGTGCATCGGTCACGACGAGGCCGTTGAAGCCCATATGCTGTTTTAGTAGTCCGGTGACGATGGACGGCGAGATAGAAGCAACGTGTTGCGGATCGGGATCGAGCGCCGGGACCGCAACGTGGGCTACGAGCACGGCATCGACTCCAGCTTTGATAGCGGCGTCGAACGGGCGGAAGCTCAATGGTGTCGAGGTGTGCCCGGTTGCCTTCGACTTTGGGGACCGCGAGATGCGAATCAACGTCGGTATCGCCGTGGCCGGGAAAGTGTTTGGCGGTCGTCAACATTCCGTACTCGTGCGCGCCCTCGATGTAGGCCGCGGCCATCTGGCCGACGAGGGTCGGGTCCTCACCGAAGGATCGCGTGTTGATTACGGGATTGGCGGGATTGGAGTTGACATCGGTGTCGGGGAACCAGTTCCATTGCACTCCGACGGCGCGCGCTTCCATGGCGGTGATGCGCCCGGACTGGCGGGCATAGTCGAGATTGTTGGTAGCGCCGAAGGCCATGGCATGCGGGAATCCGGTGACTTCGTTCAGACGCATGCCCAGGCCTCGCTCGAAATCGGCAGCGAAGATGAGAGGAAACTCAGAGTCTTTCTGCAGTTGGTTGGTGACCATCGCGGCTTCGAGCGGCTCGTTCTTGTAGAGGAAGCCGTCTTCGTACTCGACGGTGAGGCCGAAGCCGCCAAGATGATATTTGCGCATGGTATCGCGCAGGCTGAGGTACTCACGGCTGTTCACATTGAGGAACTCTGCGCGTGACCAGATCATGAACATCTGGCCAACCTTCTGTTCGAGAGTCATTTTCTTCAGAGATTTCGAGGCCCATTTCTCTCCGGCTCTATCGAGATGAACCGGGCCGGGCTGCTGGAAGAGCGGCTTGGTGGCGCCAAGCTCCGGCGAAGCAAGGAGGAAGCTGATTGCAAGCAGAACGAACGGGCGGCGATACCTCACGGAGTGACGATAGCACGAACGTTAGAGCCCAGCTTTGTGTCCTCCCTCACCAGGAGGATTTGATAACCGCTCTCGCCTGTTCGCGAATGGCAGGGTCATCGCCGAACCCGGCCAACCATGTGACATCAGGCTCGCGACGGAACCACGTCATCTGGCGTTTTGCATAGTTGCGGTGACCTTGTTGGACGGCGGCGATCGCCTGTTCGAGAGTCAGTTCACCGCGAATGTGCTGCAGTGTCTGTTCGTACCCTAGCGAGTGAATCGGAGCGACATCGCGAGCGTCGCCGAAGCGCTGCAGCAACGACTTTGTTTCCGCGATAAGACCCTGGTCGAACATCCGCGCGGCTCGGTGATTGATGTGGTCGTAGAGTTGGTCGCGCGGCGGATTGAGTCCAACGCGCAGAATGCGAAAGCCGTGGAGCGGGTCGCGTCCGCGCTGCCGCCAGAGTTCGCTCAAAGGACCGGCGGCGGTGAGGCAAACCTCGATGGCGCGGATGAGCTTGGGCACGTCATTGCAGTGAATGGCTGACGCCGCCGCAGGATCGAGGCGGCGCAGAATGTGATGCAAATACTCGGAGCCGCGATCGGCGGCGCGTGCCCGTAATCGTTCGCGGAGTTCGTCTGACCGCTGCGGTCCCGGAAACAAGCCATCCAGGAGGGCGCGCAAGTAAAGGCCGGTGCCCCCGACCACGATGGGAAGGTTTCCGCGCTGCACAATCTCTCTCAGCGCCGAACGGGCCTGACGGGCATATTCACCAGCGGAGAAAACATCGCCGGGTTCAGCCACATCGATAAGGTGGTGCAGAATGCTGGCGCGATCTTCGTGCGACGGTTTGGCCGTACCGATCTCAAAATGGCGATAAACGGCGACCGAATCGCAACTCACAATCTCGCCGGGGAACTGTTCGAGCCAGACGGATCGCGAGAGCGGACTTGCCGGAAGCTGTGGGTCCGAGGATGACGACCAGCAGCGGATTAGACCCCACGGACGGGCGGGTCGCCATTCAGCGCGCGCCCCAGGGAATCGTCTTGCCGAAGCGGACGAAGGCGATGATCAGGATGATAAAAGCGACAACCAGCAGGCCGATCAGCTTGATGCGTTCGCGCGACTTCTGGCGCTCATACCACTCGGATGATCTGGACGGCTGGTCGCGCGGTGCCGGGGGTTCGAGGGCCACAGCGCCATTTTACGCGCCTGCCTACTGCACCATATCGCCTTTGGCAGGGTTGTAAAAGAAGTGGAATCGCAGCGCGAGGTATGGGCCATGAAACTCGCTGGGCAGCGGTGAGAACGGATTCGATGCGGTGATTCCGCCCCAGGCAGCGCGATCGAGCGAAACGTCTCCCGAGGGATAGGTGATCTTCATGCCGGCGACCTTACCATCGGGCAGGATGGCGAATTCGATAGAAACCTTGCCACGTTCGAGCAGTGGCGGACGCGCGGCTTCGGGAATCAGGTTGTACCAGTTCATGCGCACGGCCTGAATCACGCGCGACAGATAAGGACCAAAATCCACTCCCTGGGTGTCGCTGAGAACTTCGAGATTACCGTTGAGGCGGGCACTGCCGCCGCGACCGGATCCGTAATCACCGCCTCCGCCACCACCGCCAAACGATCCTGCAGAGCGGCTAGGCGCCATGGCGCGGGCAGCTTGATCGACCGGCTGTCCGAGATTGGCGTTCAGGCTGCGGAAATCAACCGCCGGTTTCTGGTCGTTCTGTGCTGCGGCAAGGCGAGCCGGGGATCCTGCACAGGAGGTAGATTCTGCGCCTGCTGCGCTGGTTGCGGCGCCTGCATCCCCTGCGGCGAAGGTGTCTGCTGAGCAGGCGGAGACTGCTGTCCCGGGGCCTTTGGCGGCCCAGCCTTTCGCAACTCTTCGAGCGTCTTCTGGTCAACATTGGGATGGCGGCTCTCGGCGATACGGTTCTTGTCCGATAGCTTGGCATCGGGACGCACCTTGGGAGGTGGCGTCTGCGCATCCGGTGGCATGTCGAGATAAGTTAATTGCTTGTTGCGCATGATGTCTTCGGGGGAAGCGAGCTGGATTGCCTTGAAGCCGAAGATCTTGGGCGACATCGCGAGAAAAATAATGGCGAAGATGTGGACCGCAACCGAGATCCAAAACGCCTCCCGCATGTGGGCGCGTTCCAGATCGTCTTCCAGTTGGATCAGGACGTGGGGAACAAGGATGTCACCACCGGGATTCGCTGCCTCCCAAAGCGCGAGTTGGCGCTCATCCTGCGGAGGAGTGCCGGTTGGGACTTTTGGCGGACTGACGATGGATGACATCCGTATGGATCAAGTGCGCTCGAGCTCAACCACTTCGACGCCTCCCGACCCTCCTGAAGTGCAGAGCTTCCCCCGGCGACGGCGCAAACATAGTAAACCCGACTGGTAATTGCAAGTCTCTAACCTCTATTTTCGCATATTTTGGGGCCTAGCTTGTTATTCAACCGGGACGAGGTAAGGGTTCCATAAACAGTTTGGTTACACTGGAGGCATGAAAGCCGTCATCGTCGGAACCGCTGGCCACATCGACCACGGCAAGAGCGCCCTCGTACGTGCGCTAACGGGAACGGATCCGGACCGGCTGGAAGAAGAGAAGCGGCGCGGCATCACCATTGACATTGGCTTCGCGAGCCTCGATTTGACTGCGCCGTCGGGCGAGAAGTTGCGGCTGGGATTTGTGGATGTGCCCGGGCATGAGCGGTTTGTGCGCAACATGCTGGCTGGGATCGGCGGCATTGATCTGGTGTTGCTGGTGATCGCAGCGGACGAGTCGGTAAAGCCCCAAACCCGTGAACACTTCGACATCTGCCGGTTGCTGTCGGTGCAGCGCGGCATCACCGTACTGACCAAAAAGGACCTGGTCGATTCCGAAACTCTGGAAGTGGTGCGGATGGAGGTAGCGGAATACCTTCGCGGGTCGTTTCTCGATCCAGCGAGCGCGCCAATCGTGGCGGTGAGTTCGAAAACCGGCGAAGGACTCGACGAACTGAAGCGGGAACTGGCACGGCTGGCGGAGGATACCCCTGCCAAGGACGCTAGTGCGGTGTTCCGGCAGCCGATTGATCGTGTGTTCTCGATCAAGGGCTTCGGGACGGTAGTGACGGGAACGTTGATTTCGGGCAGCGTCCGCAAAGACGAAGAACTGGAGATGCATCCCACAGGTAAGCGCTTGCGGGTGCGGGGTGTACAGGTCCACGGGGCTGCCGCGGAGCGGGCCATTGCGGGGCAACGCACCGCGCTGAATCTTGCAGGCGCGGAGACATCGGAGCTGGCGCGCGGCATGACGCTCACACCTCCGGGACTATTTCGCCCGACGACACAGGTGAGCGTGAGGCTGAATCTGCTGCCGTCATCGCGACCCCTGCGCGATCGGGCGCTGGTTCACCTGCACGTGTTCACCGCTGAGACGATTGCGGAAGTGCGGCTGCTTGGAGCGCGACAGTTACAGCCGGGGCAGTCGGGGTTGGCGCGGCTGAAGCTTGACAATGCAGTGCTATTGCTTCCGGGTGACCGATTTATCATGCGTCAGTTTTCGCCTGTAATCACGATTGGGGGTGGCATTGTGCTGGATGCCTCTCAGCCTGTGCACCGGGCGAAGGCGGGAGAGCGGCTGGCGTTCGTGCAGGCGATGGCGGACGCGGACGCAACCGATTCGCTGCTGGCACGCGTGGCGCGGCGAGGAGAAAACGGACTGACATTGTCGGAAGCCGTGGCCGAGACAGGGTGGCTGCAAGCGCGGGTCGAATCGGTCGCAGCGGAACCAGCGAAAGAACGCAAACTATCGCGCTTCGGCGATGTGCTGGTGACAAACGAGTCCGTCGTGAAGCTGCGTGCGGAAATGAAGTCCGCGGTCGATGCATTCCACCAGGCGAATCCTCTGGTGGCGGGCATCAGCAAAGAAGAGTTGCGCGAGAAGATCGGAGTGCGCACCGAGGTGTTTCGCGGCGTGCAAGAGTTACTGGTGCGCAACAAGCAGCTTGAAGTCGCGGGCGAGTTGGTGCACGCCACAGGACGCGGCGTGGTGTTGCGCGACGAGGAAGCGGAGTCAAAAAAACAGATCGAAGCGGCGTTCGCCGGCGCGGGGCTAAAGGTTCCTCTGCTCAAGGAAGTCCTGGCATCGCTGCCGCTGGACAGGGTGCGCGCGCAGAAGATTGTCACCCTGCTGCTGCGGGACCGGGTGCTGGTGAAGCTGTCGGATGATCTGGTGTTTCACCGTGACGCGCTGGACGGTCTGCGACGCTTGGTCGTGGAGCAGAAGAGCAAAATGCCCAAACTGAACGTCGTGGCCTTCAAGGACCTGACCGGCGTGACGCGCAAGTATGCCATCCCGCTGCTGGAGTATCTTGACCGCGAGCGGGTGACGCGACGCGTCGGCGACGAACGTTTGATTCTCTAGCGGTGCCGGATGACACTCTTGCCATAAAGTCCCCTCACCGCTCGTTCGTATAATACCTACAGTTCCCAGTTGCACTGATCTCATGTCAACCAGGATTCGCATCATCGGCGCCGGGCTGGCCGGCTCGGAAGCCGCCTGGCAATGCGCCCGCCGCGGCGTGCCGGTTGAATTGTGCGAGATGCGGCCCGTGCGCCAGACACCCGCTCACCAGACGGAGCAATTCGCCGAGCTTGTCTGCTCCAACTCGCTCAAGTCCGACTCCGAGAACACCGCGCCTTGGCTGCTCAAAGAAGAGATGCGCCGCGCGGGCTCGCTGTTGATGGAGATCGCGGCGCAAACAGCGGTTCCAGCAGGACACGCGCTTGCTGTCGATCGCGAACGCTTCTCGCGAGGCGTGACCGAAGCCATCGAGCGCGAGCCTTTGATTCGCGTGGTGCGCGACGAAGCCACGCGCATAAACGAGAACGAAGGCATCACCATCGTCGCCAGCGGGCCACTGACTTCGGATGCGCTCACCCAGGAAATCCTGCGGCTGAGCGGCAGCGAGCAACTGTATTTCTACGACTCGATCAGTCCCATTGTGGAAGCCGACTCCATCGACATGTCACGGGTGTACATGGCCGCACGCTACGACAAGGGCACGGCAGACTATATCAACTGCCCGATGACGAAAGAGGAGTACGATCGCTTTCTCGACGCTCTACTGGAAGCGCAGTCGGTGGAGGCGAAGGATTGGGAGAAGCTGAACTACTTCGAAGGCTGCCTGCCAATCGAGGAGATCGCCCGGCGCGGGCGCGACACCTTGCGCTTCGGGCCCATGAAGCCGGTCGGGCTGCGCGATCCGAAAACGGGAAAGACTCCGTATGCCGTCGTGCAGTTGCGGCAGGAGAACCTGCGTGCAGACTCCTACAACCTTGTCGGTTTCCAGAACCACCTGAAGTTTGGCGAGCAGGCCCGGGTGCTGCGGCTCATCCCTGGGCTGGAGAACGCCAAGTTCGTACGCTACGGGCAGATCCATCGCAACACCTACATCAACGGGCCGGCACTGCTGCGGGAGACGTTGCAGATGAAGCAGCATCCCAGCGTTCTCTTCGCCGGGCAGATCTCGGGCGTGGAAGGCTACGTCGAATCTATCGCCACCGGACTGCTTGCCGGCATGCACGCCTCGATCTTGGCCACCGGCGGTGAGCCTGTCCCGCCTCCGCGCGCCACGGCCTTTGGCGCGCTCGTGAACTACATCTGTCACGCCGAAGCCAAGAGTTTCCAGCCGGCGAACATCACGTTCGATCTGCTACAGCCGCTGGATGAAGCTACCCGTCGCCGCGTTCGCGACAAGAGGCAGAGGCACGCCATGGTTTGCGAGCGGGCGCTGGCGGAATTGCAAGGGTGGCTGGAAAGTGCCGGAGCGCCAGTTATCCCGGCGAGGAATCTGACGGCCCCGGCGAACTAATTACTCGAAAACCTCGTATCACGAAGCAGTGTGAGGTCCGTTCAATCGGTGGGACGGAGGCCTCGCCACACTTCCATGGTCCTGCGCGACCTCATTCGCGATGTGTTCCAGACGCTGTGGGCGCACAAACTGCGTACGGCGCTGACGATGTTTGGCATCGCGTGGGGCGTGATCTCGATCGTGTTGATGGTTGCGGCAGGTGAAGGACTACGCCAAGGCCAGGCCAAGGTGGCGCAGAACTTCGGCAAAGACCTGATGATCATCTTTGCCGGGCGCACCAGCTTGCAGGCAGGCGGGGTTCGTGCCGGACGCCGCGTTGAGTTCGAAGACTCAGAGATCCCCTATCTTGCCGAGCAATCTCCCGACTGCGAGTACATCCTGCCGGAGGTGGGGCAAGACAATGTACTGATTCACAGTAACTACAACTCCAGCGCGCAGATGATTGTCGGATCGTATCCTCCGTTCTCTGATATTCGCGCGATCACCGTGGGCGAAGGCCGCTTCTACAACTGGAGCGACGAATCGGAGGCGCGCAAGGTCGCCTTTCTTGGCACCGAGGTAAAGAAGCAGCTTTTTGCGGGACGGAGTGCGCTGGGTGAAAACGTCTACATCAATGACATTCCGTATAAAGTCATTGGCGTAATGAAAGCCAAGGATCAGGACTCGAGCTATGACGGCTTCGACGTCAACAAGATCTTCATCCCCTATTCTGCAATTCACCAGGATTTTCCCAACAAGCCTCCGTCCAAACCGCACGGGCTGGACCGCCTGCTGGTGGCGCCCAGGTCGGTGGGGCAGCATACTGCCTGCAAGAACCAGATTCTGGCCGCATTGGCGCACGTACACGGGTTCGATCCTCACGATACCGAAGCCGCAAACGTATGGGACACCATAGAGGAAGCCGAGGCCTTTGAGGCCATGACCAACGGCATGAAGACCTTTCTCGGCGCGGTCGGCTTTACAACGCTGTTTCTGGGCGGTCTGGGAGTGATGAACGTTATGCTGGTGGCGGTGCGCGAACGTACCCGCGAGATCGGTGTGCGCAAAGCCGTGGGGGCCCTGCCGCGAAATATTATGATGCAGTTTTTCGTCGAAACCCTGATCGTGGTGTTCGTCAGCGGCGGACTGGGCATGGCGATTTCTTTCGGCTTCTGCGCGCTGTTCAATCTGCTTCCCATGCCGCAGTTCTTTGCCGGCCTGGTGCCTTCATGGCAGTCGGCTGTGATTTCAGTGGGACTGCTGGGTGCGGTGGCGGTGTTGGCAGCCATGTATCCGGCGCGGCAAGCGGCAAGCATCGATCCAATTGAGGCGCTACGGTATGAGGCAGGCGGATAGCCGATGTCGGTGATCTCCATCAGCCGCGAGATTATGCAGGAAGCCTGGGTATCGCTGCGTCGCAGCCGCACTCGCAGCCTGCTGACCATGACGGGAATCGTGTGGGGCATAGTAGCAGTGACGTTGTTGATTGCCTATGGCAGCGGTTTTCGTTCCGTGCTGGTTCATGCCTTCGAGGCCTTTGGGAAAAACGCGGTGACCTGCTGGGGGCAGCAGACCAGCGAACAACCCGGTGGGCAGCGCGCCGGACGCAAGGTCAGGTTCGAGCAGGCCGACCTCGACGCCGTCAAGTCCGAAGCCACTCTGGTGAAGCACGCCTGCCTGGAGACGGTGAAATGGCTTCCCATTGCCTACGGTGACCGGCTGGCAAACACGGCGATACGAGGCGTTTGTCCGCAGTACGGAAACATGCGCAATGAGGTACCGGTCGAGGGCAGATGGATCAACGCTAGCGACGAAGTGGAGCGCCGCCGCGTGGTCTTCCTCGGCTCCCGGGTCAAGAACCAGCTATTCAGCGGACGCAATGCAGTAGGCGAAACCGTTCAGATCGGAGGAGTGCGCTTTACAGTCGTTGGGGTAATGGACAAAAAGCTCCAGTTGTCGAACTATTTCACCAGCGACGACCGCTCGGTGTTCATTCCGTTTTCGGCCGCGGGCGATTTGTGGAATACCCGTTATCCGCAGGTGCTGATCTTCGAGCCGGTGGCGCCGCAGTTCGAGAAGAAGGCAGAGGCGCAGGTGCTGGCGGCGATCGCGACGCGGCAGGGCTTCTCACCCACCGACAAGAAGGCCATCCAGATGTTCGGGCGCGAGGAGTTCCGCCCCATCATCGATGGTCTGACGATCGGGCTGCAGGTCTTGCTTCTGTTTATCGGCGCGCTGACGTTGGGCATCGGAGGCGTGGGCGTGATGAATATCATGCTGGTGTCGGTAGATGAGCGCATCCGCGAGATTGGCCTGCGACGGGCCCTGGGAGCACGCAAGTGGCATATCCGGCTGCAGTTCTTTGCTGAAACCATGCTGATGATGCTGCTGGGCGGGATAATCGGGATTATCTTGTCTTACGCGCTATCGGCCGTGCTGCCTACACTGCCGCTCCTCGGTCCGCTGTTTGAAGATACCAGTGGCAAGGGCGACATTCGCTTGCGGATCTCAGCCATGGCCGTGCTGGGATCGGCGATGGTGCTGTTGATCGTTGGCGTGTTTAGTGGGATGATCCCGGCGCTCAAGGCATCGAAGTTAGACCCGGTAGAGGCGCTAAGGTACGAGTAGCTACCGTTTGTCCCGGGGTTCATTGCGCGCGCGGGTCTTGATCCAGATAGGAGAACCGACGAACCCGAACGCCTCGCGAATCTGGTTCTCCAGGAAACGCTGATAGGAGAAGTGCAGCTTCACCGCGCGGTCGGTAAACAGGATGAAGGTGGGCGGCGAGACGGCGGCTTGCGTCATATACAGAATCCGCACCCGCTTGGAGACCGGCACCGACGCGCGCTCGAAATCGACTTTTGCCAGAAAACGATTCATGGCCCCGGTGGTCACGCGCTTGCGGCGCTCCTTGGCCACCAGTTGAAGCGTGGAATAGAGCTGGTCGATGTTCTTGCCGGTCGTCGCCGACACGAAGACGAGCGGAGCATAGTTGAGGAATTTCAGGTGCCGGCGCGCCTGTTCCTCAAAGATGGCGCGGTCGGCGGGCGGCTTGCCATCGCTGCGGACGGTGGTGACCAAGTCCCACTTGTTAATGACGATAATGACGGAGCGTCCACTTTCGTGAGCGTATCCGGCAATGGTGGCGTCGCTCGACGTGACACCCTCGGTGGCGTCGATGATGATGAGCGCAACATCGGCGGCTTCGAGATGCTTACGCGCCATGACCACCGAGAGCTTCTCGGCCATCAGCTCGGTTTTGCCTTTGCGGCGGATTCCGGCGGTATCGATGAAGCGGTAGGTCAGTCCCTCGCGCTCGACCAGCTCATCCACAGCATCGCGCGTGGTACCAGCGATAGGGGAGACGATGGCGCGGCCGGTTCCAGCGAGGGCGTTCAGCAGCGTCGACTTGCCTACATTGGGGCGGCCAATGATGGCGACCTTGGTTTCTTTGGGAACGGCTTCCACGTCGCCTTCATCGCCTTCCGCCGGCTCGGCTTCGTCGGTCTGCACTTTCGGCTCGTCTTCAACTTCTTCGGAGTCGGGCTCGGCAGCCGGCACCGGCTCGGGCAACACCGCGAACACATGCTCCAACAGCTCGGCGACGCCATTACCTGTCTCGGCCGAGATGGGCAGTAGTTCCTTGATCCCCAGGCGGCGAAATTCCTGCGCGTAGGGCTCGAGCCGCGGAGTATCCATTTTGTTGACCGCCAGCAGCAGCGGCTTGCCCATGCGCATCAGTTGCCGTGCCAACTCGATATCCGGAGACGCGAGCTCAGTGCGGCCATCCACGACCATTACGATGGCGTCGGCCTGTTCGAGCGCGACCCGCGCCTGGCGAAAGATCTCGGAAGGAATCAGCGCCTTGTCGTCGGGAATGATGCCCCCGGTGTCCACCAGGCGCAACATCTTGCCCGCCCATTCAGCTTCCCCGTAGAGCCTGTCGCGGGTAATGCCGGGCTCGTCGCCTACAATGGCGCGCCGCGATCCGACCAGCCGGTTGAACAGCGTACTCTTGCCGACGTTAGGGCGGCCGACGATGGCTACCGTGCCTGCGAAAGGAAGTTCGCCCGGGCGCGTCTTACTGCGGGATTCATAACGGACTCGGCGGCTCAAAGGGTTCTCTTTTTTGTAATGGTGGAAACGTCAGAACAACGGCGCGAGGCGCCGCTCTACCGTCGCAACAGCTATTATAGGGACTGTATCCTTTCGCCGTGTCTTCTCCATCTCAGTCCGCCTCGTCAGTAGCGCGTATTCCCTCGCTATACCAGTTCTTCGGGCCCGGTGGAGTGTTGGCGCGCAGCCATCCCGCCTACGAGTTTCGACGCGGCCAATTGCAGATGGCGGAGGCTGTGGAGCAGGCACTCAAGGAGAAGCGGCACCTGATCGTCGAGGCGGGCACCGGGACGGGAAAGACGCTGGCGTACCTGCTGCCGGTGATTCGGTCAGGCAAACGGGTCATCATTTCGACTGGAACGAAAACGCTGCAGGAGCAGCTGTTCTTCAAAGACATTCCGTTCCTACAAGAGCATCTGGGCGAGCTGCGCGTGTGCTACATGAAGGGCCGCGCGAATTACTTGTGCCGCAAAAAGCTCTACGACCTCACTGACCAGCCTGTGCTAAACGGCCTGGACGAGATCAACCAGTTCAAGATCATCAGTGACTGGGAGAAGACGACTGAAAGCGGCGATCGCGCGGAAATTGCCGAAATGCCCGAGAACAGCCAGCTCTGGTCGAAGTTGGATGCGCGCACCGATCGCTGTATCGGCGCGGAGTGCCAGCAGTTCGACCGTTGCTTCATCACCGAGATGCGGCGGCGCGCAGCCGAAAGCGACATCATTATCGTCAACCACCACCTGTTCTGCGCCGACCTGGCCATCAAAGCCGCCGCCGAGCGAGCGCCGGATGCGGGAGTGCTTCCCGATGCCGGCGTGGTGGTATTTGACGAGGCCCACGAGTTGGAGGACGTGGCCACGGACTTCTTCGGCGTGTCGGTGTCGAACCTGCGGGTGGAGGAACTGCTGCGCGACGTGGAAAACACTCTGCGGCGTGCCAACCTTCCGCTGGCGCTGGCGCTGGCGGCATCGGCCCGGGTACGCGAGCGCTCGCAATTCTTCTTCTCGCTGCTCCCTCCGGGTGAGGGCCGATTTGCCTTCGAGAACCGTCCAGAGTTCCTGGAAGAAAATGGCGACGAATACATCGGATTGCAGAATACGCTGCTGCATCTCTATACCGAGCTGCAGGGGATTCCGGAGAAGCCGGAGGAAGTACACAGCCTGTGCCGCCGGGTGGAAGAGTTGCGGGTGCAGCTTGGTTTCATTCTGGAGGCGAACCAGAAGAACACAGTGTTCTGGATCGAGCGGCGAGGCGAACGTGGCGGCGCTCGCGGCGGACAGCACAATGTATTTCTGCAGGCGACCCCGATCACGGTGTCGGACATTCTGCGACAAACATTATTCGATCACCTGGAGACGACGGTGCTGACCTCGGCCACGCTGGCGGTGGGTGGAGGGTTTGACTACATCCGCGGACGGCTGGGATTGCAGTATGCGCGTGAGCTGATTGTGCCGTCGCACTTCGACTACCCCAGCCAGGCGTTGCTGTATGTGCCTCCGGATTTGCCGGACCCGCGGGAGCCCCAGTTTGTGGAGCGGGCGTCGCAGCGCGTCCGGGAATTGCTGGAGATTAGTCGCGGGCGGGCGTTCTGCCTGTTCACAAGTTATTCGCTCATGAACCAGCTTTACGAGCGATTGCTCGGCGAGTTGGAGTTCCCGATGCTGCTGCAGGGCAGCGCTCCCAAGAATGCTCTGCTGGAAGAATTTCGCATGACGCCCAACGCGGTGCTGTTTGCGACGTCATCGTTCTGGCAAGGGGTTGATGTGCAGGGTGAGCAATTGAGCTGCGTAATCATCGACCGGCTGCCATTTGCTGTGCCCAGCGATCCGGTAGTCGCGGCGCGCGTCAAGGCGGTCGACGAGCTCGGCGGCAATGCGTTCTATGAGTATCAGGTGCCGAGCGCGGTGATTTCGCTGAAGCAGGGCTTCGGCAGGTTGATTCGGTCGCTCCACGATCGTGGGCTGCTGTGTTTGCTGGATAACCGGATTCTGAAGAAGCAGTACGGCAAAGTCTTTCTGAACAGCTTGCCGGACTACGCGAAGACGACGGACATACGGACGGTAGAAAGGTTCTTTTCGATTTGAACCACGCTGCAAGTGGTGTTAACGCATGCAGCAAGGAACCCATCCTGGAGCACGCAGCTGACGCGGAGCGGCGGATTCATATTCTGACTAACTCGACTTTTCTAGCGATAGTCTCTGCAAGTTCGATAGGCGACATTTGCCTCAAGTCCAGGTAGGTTATAACCGGTAAAAGACCTGGAAGTTCGGTGTTATCAAACCTCGCGGGCAATACGTACTCGCGACTGCTCACGAACGCGCTGGCTTGGGCATGCTCGAACTCCTGCTTTGTCCAGCGCTTTTCTGCATAGTGCTTGGATAAGAACAAGACCGTGTAGCGGGCTTTACTGGAATAAAGGTCCCTTAGGTGCAGCTCAAGGTCTTTTCCCCACCCCTTGGCTCGTTCCTCTTCATCTCGGTAGTTGTAAACGGCAATACCCTTTTGTTTTAGAGCCGCTGCAACTTGTTCCACATAATCTTTGTCCTCCGACGCGTACGAAAGCGCAACGTCATATTCCAAAGTCTTATCGGCTCGCTTCGCCGCGAAGATGATCTTCATAATTCGTTGCACTTCCTCGTCGACAGGCTCCTCACCCATTCTCTTCAAACGCCAAGCAACCTCGAAACTGCGTTCTTCGGGATCCGGAGCCCAGTGAAGGGCTAGGCGACCCTGGAACTCTTTCGCTTCTTGGGGTAAGGGATCGGGATCGGACAAACCGTACCCTGCTGGAAGAACCATCGCGAACATAACACCCTCCTGACGATTGGTGTCTCGCCAAACATAGAGTCCACCGAAATCGGGAGGGGATTTGCGCGGCACCTCGGTTCGGGTTATGTCGAAATTCCGTACATAAACAAGTCCGCCGCAAACCGACTGGTAGCCTTCCGGTTGCTCCTCCGCATACCAGCTCACAAAAATATTCCGACCAGTTTTGGGTTCTACGCGCTCCTCCCTCCCAACCAGCTTGCCCTCTCGCAGTGCAAAATCGATTGCTATGAGGAGTTGGGGTTGTTCTGGTGGCATGTAGTCACCTCCGAATCTCTCGGGAGAAGGTTTGAGCAGAGAAATCATTCCAGATGGTCAACTGGGAGCCTCTTCGCCAGTGCCAACGCTGCCGCCGCCATGTCACGGCTGACGATTGGAAAGTCGGAGAGAAAGTCGGCGATTGTCTGTCCGCCTTCCAGGTAATCGAGCAGCGCCTGAAATGGCACACGGGTGCCGCGGAAAACCGGAGTTCCCCCAAGAATCTCGGCGAACTTGACGATAACCCCCGCCATGGTGCGACCAGTCTAGCGCGCTTGCCGAGAAAAACCCATATCTCTGCAGTCCTTCGGCCAATCCAGCTAAAATAGAGGTTTAGCCGCAGCCCGCCTATTTGCGCTGCTGCGGCCGGAGCACATGTACGAAGTAACTGTTGAAGACACATTTTCCTCGGGGCACTATCTCCGCAATTACAAGGGCAAGTGCGAGAAACCCCACGGACACAACTACAAGGTCCGCGTCACCTTGCGGGGCGAGACGCTCGACCATGCCGGCCTGCTGCTGGACTTCAAGGACCTGAAGGACGTGCTGCGTCCGGTGGTGAACTATCTCGACCACCAGATGATGAATGAGTTGGAGCCGTTTGACGTGCTGAATCCCTCAGCAGAGAACCTCGCTAAGTACTTTTTCGGCGAGACCAACAAGCATTTGCAAGGCAAGACCCACGGCCGGGTGTGGGTGAAAGACATCACCATCTGGGAGACGGACACTACCACGGCAACCTATAGCGAATAAGCGGCGGCGGTTCCGGATTTGCCACGCGGGTTCCACGGCCCGCTTCACCTCATGCAGATCATCGAGATCTACAAATCGTTGCAGGGAGAGTCCTCGTATGCGGGGCTGCCTTGTGTCTTTGTGCGCACGGCGGGCTGCAACCTGCGCTGCGTGTGGTGCGACAGCGAATACACCTTCAAGGGCGGCAAGCGGATGACCTTGGAAGAGATCGAGCACGAGGTGCATCAGCTTTCGCCCGACGGCGGACTAGTGGAGATCACCGGGGGCGAGCCAATGCTGCAGGAAGGCGAGGTCGTCCTGCTGATGGATCACCTGCTGGTGGCGGGATATACCGTGCTACTGGAAACCAGTGGTGAGCGCCTGCTGGAGAAGGTTCCCGAGGCGGTCGTGAAGGTGGTTGACGTGAAGTGCCCACATTCCGGAGAGGGCGACACGTTTCGCCACGAAAACCTGGTGTATCTGACGCGGCGCGATGAAATAAAGTTCGTGCTGGCCAGCCGCGAGGACTACGAATTCGCGCGCCAGTTCATTCGTGAGCATGAACTCAGCGCTCGGGTGGGATCAGTGATTCTGTCGCCGGCATTCCGCAAAGATGCAGCGGGCGACCGCGACACATCCCATTGCCTTCTGGATCCGCGCGAACTGGCGGAGTGGATGCTCGCCGACGGGCTGAAGGCGCGCCTGGGACTGCAGATCCACAAGTTCATCTGGGAGCCCTCGATGAAGGGTGTGTAAACTCGCTGATGCCAGTCGGACAGGACCACCAACTCATGGCCACAACGGACTCTACACGGAAGGATTCGGGAACAAGCCCAAAGGCGCGCGTGCTCGTGGTGCTCAGCGGCGGCATGGACTCGACGGTTTGCGCAGCCTTGGCGGTGCGCGATTTCGGCGCGCAACACACAGCCGCCCTCCACATCGACTACGGGCAGCGAACTGAACGCCGGGAGCGCCAGGCTTACCAGGACATCTGTGACCGAATGAACATCAGGACGCGACTGGCCGTGCAGACGCCTTTCTTTCGCGCCATTGGGGGCTCGGCGCTAACCGACGAGCGAGATCGCGGTGCCGCACGCAGGGCCGGAGATCGGCAGCGAGATTCCGGTAACGTATGTCCCGTTCCGTAACTCTCACTTCCTCTCGGCGGCGGTGAGTTGGGCCGAGGTACTGGGAGCGGAGCGCATCTACATCGGGGCGGTGCAGCAGGACAGTTCGGGCTATCCGGACTGCCGTCCGGAGTTCTATGCAGCATTTAACGAAGCCGTCCGAACCGGGACCAAGGAAGGCAAGATTCGTATCGAAACTCCGCTGATCGCCTTAAGAAAAGCAGATATTGTGCGACTTGGCCTTGAATTAGGCGCTCCCTTCGATTTAACGTGGTCTTGCTACTGCCGGGAGGATCAGGCTTGCGGTAGTTGCGACAGTTGTGTATTGCGAATGCGGGCCTTTGCGGCGGCGGGAGCCAGCGATCCTATTTCTTACCTATCGCAGGCCGAGGCGCATTGATCCTCATGTGTTCCAATTCGAATTTGATATTGATATTGCCGTGGCAACCTGCCGACGCGACTGTGCGTTTACGGGCCGATTGCACGCGCAGGAGGCAGACATGATGAAACATCTCACTGTAGTCACATTGCTAGTGTTGCTCTTGGGGCTGTTCGTAATGCCGGCGGCGGCACAGGCGCCGGGCACCGTCAAAGGTACCTGTAAGGATACGGAAGGCAAGCCGATCACCGACGGTGTTGTGGTGTGGACCAATGCCGAGAACGGCCGCAAGGTTGAGATCAAAACCAACAAGAATGGCGAATATTACTCCATTGGTGTCCCACCCGGAACCTACGATGCCGTGCTGATGCGCAACGGACAGGTCGCCGATCAGTTCAACAAGATCCCTGTCGAATCGGGCGGCACCAGAGAGGTGAACTTCGATCTGAAGAAGGATCTGGCGCAAGCCTTGGCCAAGAGCGGAGTTAGCGAAGAGCAGCTTAAGAAACAGCAGGAAACTCAGAAGACAAATGAAAAGATCAAGGGCCTGAATGCCAAGCTGGCCGAGGCGCGCGACCTGGAAAAGGCCGGCAATTATGACCAGGCCATTAGCATTCTGCAGGAGACAGCCAATGCCGATCCAACCAAGGATCTGCTGTGGGCTTATCTTGCAGACGCGTATCGCGGGGCTAAGAAGTATCCTGAGGCCATTGAAACCTACCAGAAAGCCATAGCCATTAACCCGGCTAGCGGCGCCTATCACAGTGGCTTGGCTGATTCCTACGCGAAGTCGGGGCAGACCGACAAGGCGGTGGCTGAATATGCCGCCGCCGCCCAGGCAGACCCGGCGAACGCCGGCAGCTACTACTTTAATGAGGGCGCGGTCTTTACCAATACCGGTAAAGTGGATGACGCCATCGCTGCGTTCGACAAATCGATCCAAATCGACCCGAATCGTGCCGAGGCCTATTACTACAAGGGCATAAACATGATGGGCAAGGCGACTACGGCGAAAGACGGCAAATTCGTTGCTCCCCCCGGTACCGCCGAGGCTTTCCAGAAATACCTGGAGCTCAAGCCGGACGGTCCGTTGGCCCAGCCTGCGAAAGACATGCTGGCCAGCATTGGAGCTTCGGTGGAAACCACGTTCGGTAAGTCAAAGGCGGCCCCGGCGACGAAGAAGAAGCCTAACTAACGCGCATTCGAACATCAGGGCGGCTGCGTGCCGCCCTGTTTTTCTGCCCAGATAGACTCCCACTTTGGACTGTTTCCCGGAGTCCAGTAGAATCCGCATAACCGTGCTTCTATGACTGTATCCCGCGAGAGCAAGCTACTGTCGTTTGCCGAGGCCCGGAACGCCGTGGAGCAGCACGCCGCCAAGCTGACTGCCGTCGAATCTGAACTGACGAATCTGCTGGAAGCAGTTGGGCTGGTTTTAGCTGAAGACTTGCGCGCTGACCGTGACTTCCCGCCTTTTCCGCGCTCCACCCGCGATGGATACGCCGTGCGGTCCGATGATGTGCAATCGGTGCCGGCGCATCTGAGGTCCGTGGGCACAATCAAGGCCGGTGCCACGGTCGAGGAGAGCCATGTCATGGTAGGTCCGGGCGAGGCCGTCGAAATCATGACTGGTGCTCCGGTGCCGCTGGGCGCGGACGCAGTGGTAATGGTGGAATACACGGAGCCAACGGATGCCACCTTGACGGTGAAACGACCGGTCAAAGCCGGGGAGAACGTAGTGCCTGCCGGGGCAGAAGGGCGTCGCGACGACATCGTGGTTCAACGCGGTACCCGTATTCGGCACGCCGTGGTGGCGGTCGCGGCTGCCGTAGGACGGCCTGAAGTTACGGTGCACCGTCGGCCCAAGGTCAGCGTGCTGGCCACCGGAGACGAGTTGGTGGATATTAATCTGTCGCCCGGCCCGAATGAGATTCGCAACTCAAATAGCTATTCTCTGGGGGCGCAGATTTACGAGGCTGGCGGCGAGGTCTTGCTGCTACCTGTAGCGCGCGACGATGCCGCAGAACTGGCGATTTTACTGCGCAAAGGGTTGGAAGCAGATCTCCTGCTGATCACTGGCGGGGTTTCGATGGGCAAGTATGACCTGGTGGAAGAGGTACTGGCTTCGCTGGGCGCGAGGTTCTTCTTCACCGGAGCAGCGATTCAACCCGGCAAACCCGTAGTGTTCGGGGAAGTGGCCTTGAACGACAGGACCACGCCATTCTTTGGTCTGCCGGGCAACCCGGTATCTACGATGGTTACGTTCCAGTTGTTCGTGCGGCCCGTGCTAGATGCGCTGGGCGGCGCAACGCCAGAGCCATTGCCGTTTGCCCAGGCGATCCTTAGGGCGCCATTTAGTATCAAGCCAGGCCTGACGCGATTCCTTCCGGCCAAGCTGGACGGCGCGCGGGACAAACCCGGAGTCGAACTAATCCGGTGGCAGGGTTCGGGAGACTTGATGGCAGCTTCGCGATCCAACTGCTACATTGTGGTACCCCCTGATCGCGAGCGGTTCGAAGCGGGAGACGCAGTCACAGTATTGTTGTCCTGAGGCTATGGCGAAGGCCAAGACCAAACCGCAGCAGCTTTCGCACTATGACAATGCCGGACGCGCGTCAATGGTGGACGTCTCGCGCAAGCGTCCCACATTGCGGGAGGCCGAAGCCTGCGCGTTCGTGGCCATGAGCCAGAAGGTGTTACGTGCGCTGCCACAGAACCCCAAGGGCGATCCCCTGGAGGTAGCGCGGATTGCGGGAATCCAGGCGGCCAAGCGCACCTCCGAACTGATTCCCATGTGCCATCCGATACCTTTGAGCAAGGTGGACGTCTCTTGCACTGTCATGAGTGTGGGCGTAGAGATTCGGACGATGGCGCGCACCACGGCCGCCACGGGCGTGGAGATGGAAGCCCTTGTGGCTGCTTCGGTGGCTGCGCTCACCGTGTACGACATGTGCAAGGCACTGGACAAGGGTATTGAGATCCGGGAAATCAGGCTGGAGCGCAAATCAGGCGGCAAGAGTGGCGACTACCTGCGCAAAGCGACAAAGGAATAATCATGGCGAAAGCAGCAGTGATAACCATCAGCGATTCCGTGGCGAGAGGCCAGCGCACCGATCGCTCCGGCCCAGCAACGGCTGCGGTACTGCGCCAGCACGGCTTCGATGTCATGCAGCAGCGGGCGGTGGTTGACGATCAGGACGAGATCGAACGAACGCTGATTCAACTTTCCGAGCAAGTCGAACTGATCGTGACGACCGGAGGAACGGGAGTCGCTGAGCGCGACGTCACTCCGGAAGCAACTCGCGCGGTGTGCTCGAAGCTGATTGACGGAATACCTCAGAAAATGCGCGCCGAGGGGCTGGCGAGCACTGAGTTTGCGATTCTGAGCCGCGGCGTCTGCGGAGTGCGGGGCCACTCGCTGATTCTGAATCTTCCTGGGAGTCCCGCCGGCGCGGTGGACTCGCTGCAATCGGTGATCGAGATTTTGCCGCACGCCCTCGACCTTCTCGCCGGCAACACCGGGCACAATGAAGGTGAGCAGTAGAATCCTTCCATCCTTCACAGTGGTTTATCGAGGAGCGAGTTGGAACCTGTCACTCACTTTCTGACCGGCGCGTGCATGAGCCGCGCTGGCTTTAACCGCAAAACCGCGCTAGCCACCTTGACGATGGTGCTGGCCGCCGAGGCTGCCGACCTTGATGTGCTGTGGGCGATCAAGGGACCGATCGCTGCATTCCAGCACCACCGGGGAATCACGCACAGCTTCCTGGGCGCTCCTTTCGTGGCCGCGGCCACGCTGGGATTCGTTTTTCTCTTGCATCGGTGGCGAACACGATCGGGGAACCCCCTGATTTCACGGTCGAACCCTCCGGTGCGTTGGGGCTATCTCTACTGGCTGGCGCTACTGGCGGCGCTCAGCCACATTCTGCTCGACTACACCACGGCTTACGGTATCCGAATGTTTGCGCCCTTCGACTGGCGCTGGTACTCCTGGGACATCGTCTTCATTGTCGAGCCGGTGATCCTGGTTGCACTGGTCCTCGGGTTGGTGATGCCTTCGCTGTTCGGACTCATTAACCAGGAAATCGGGGTACGCAGCACAGGTCCTCGCGGACGCGGCGGCGCCATTTTCGCGCTGATGTGCCTCGTGCTGGTCTGGGGATTTCGCGACTATCAGCACCGGCGTGCTCTCAATGCCATGGGTGCGGTGCTCTACCAACGCGCCGTGCCGGTGAAGCTGGGGGCATATCCGTACTGGGTCAATCCTTTTCGCTGGCATGGAGTGGTCGAGACCGACTCGTTCTTCCAGACCGTGCCGGTGGACTCCCTGGTTCCGACCGTCGATGAGCAGTCGAGGGCTAACACCTATTTCAAACCCGAGGAAACGCCGGTCACGCAGGCCGCCAAGGCCTCGTACTTCGGCCAGGTCTATCTGGATTGGGCGGTGTTTCCGGTTACCCAAACAGAGAAGCTCGAGGGAGCCTTCAAGGGATACCTGGTGCGGTTTCAGGACCTGCGCTTCGCTTACCCGGAAATGCGGGGCAGAGGTACCTTGGGGGGATGGGTTCTGCTGGGTCCCGATCTGCGAGTGCAGGAGCAGGGGACAAACTCCAGAAAACCGTCAGTCGAGGAGAATCCGTAGGCTGCGGTCTTGTCGCTCACCATTGTCGTGAAGTGTAAATTGATTTTCCTGATTAGATAAGAGCCCTTGACGCGGATGGCGATGGCGTACAGAATCAAAGAGTGCTCTGCTACAACCGCGCAAGCATCCTGAGGTGACCATGCTCGCATATTTATTTCTTTTATTCGCTGTGGCTGTGCATCTGCGGTTCCTGCCGTTGCCGTTCAGCTTTGCCCCCGTGACGGCGGCGTTGCTCTATTTCGGTGCGCGCAGACCTCGCAAGGAGATGTGGATCCCGGTTGCCGTGCTGGCGGCCTCGGGAGTTTACCTGTCGCGCAGCGTGTATGGCTATGCCTTCTCCACTGACCTCCTGGTCACGTGGGCATGGTACGCCGGAATCGTTTTGCTCGGCGGGTTGCTGGCGAAGAGTGCTTCGGTTCTGCGCGTTGGCGCCGCCACGCTCGCGGCCTCGGTGTCGTTTTTCTTGCTTAGCAACTTCGCCGTGTGGGCCGTCTGGACCATGTATCCCAAGACAGCCAGCGGCCTGGCGATGTGCTACGTCGCCGGACTGCCTTTCTTCCGCAACGCGGTGGTGTCGGACCTGTTTTTCGCGGCAGCATTTTTCGGAATTGGCTACCTGGTAACCCATCGCCGGGAAGACAGCGTCATCGTAGCGCGCTAGAGTTATCGCTGAATTTGCGAGCCGGGCCGGACAGAAATGTCCGGCCCATTTGCTTTGCCGCGGAAGCCCGGGGTTTCAGTCGCGCTTTCTTTTCTGCTTGCGAATCCGCCAGATCCACCAGCCGATCAAGGCAGCCCCCGCGACAATCGCGATCGCCAAACGGGCGTGGTTGTGGACCACGCCGCCGAAGAAGCCGACAATCTCCGGCCCAAATCTGATCACCAGGATCGAGAAAATGCAGAAGCGGAGGAACCGGCCAAAAAAAATGGCGGCCAGAAAGTGGGAGAAGCGCATCTCTGCGACCCCCGCCGAGAGTACAAACAGTTTGAATGGCGTTGGCGGCGGGAGCATGGAAGGCAGCATCAAGGCCAGGAATTCGTGCTTATCGAAAGCCGCGCGGATTTTGTTGAAGCGCCCTGCGCCAATACGCTTGACCAGCAGGACTTCTCCACCCTTGTAGCCGATCCAGTAAATGACGATGCTGCCGAGGGTCGAACCGGCTGCGGCCATCGCCGAGAGCAGCACGAACCGGCGGGGCGCGGCGTACACGTAGCCGCCGACGATGGCGTCGAGCGGCATGCCAAGAAAGGCCGCGTCCACGAAGGCGAACCCCATCACTCCCCAGACCCCCAGAGGGGTGAGGACGGCAAGAATCCAGTGGGTCCACTTAGCTAACAGGTGCTTCACTTGTCTCCTGGAACAAAACTCTTATTTTACGGGAACGCGTAGCTAGCCGAGGGCGCCATTGCAGCGCAACCATTCCCAACCACCACTGCAATATCCAAGACGCTTGAGCCTCCTATAATTGGCGAATGCCTGCCGCCGGCAAAGACCTGCAAAAGAAGATCGATGCGCTGCGTGACAAGATCCGCTACCACGAGCACCGCTATTACGTCCTGGACGACCCCGAAATCACTGACGCCGAGTTCGACAAGCTGATGGACGAGTTGATCGCCCTGGAAGCCGCGCATCCGGAGCTGATCACACCCGACTCACCGACGCAGCGGGTGGGTGGCAAGCCCAGCGAAGAGTTCTCCAAGGTGCGGCACTCAACCCAGATGCTGTCACTGGGAAAGACAACCAGCGAGGACGAACTGCGCGACTGGGAGCGGCGCGTGCACGAGCTGACCGGCGAGTCGCAAGTGGATTATGTCTGCGAGCTGAAGCTGGACGGAATGTCGCTGGCGTTGCGCTTCGTCGACGGGAAGCTCGCGCTCGGACTGACGCGCGGCGATGGAACGACGGGCGAAGACGTGACGCCGAACGTGCGCACCGTGCGGAGCATTCCGCTAACGACCTCCGACAAGATTCTCAGCAAGGCGGGGCTGCCACGCGATTTCGAGGTGCGCGGCGAGCTGCTGATGCCGCTGGCTGCGTTTCAGCGCATGAATGAAGAGCGCGAAGAGCAGGGGCTGCCCACCTTCGCTAACCCTCGCAACGCGACTGCAGGAACCGTGCGCACGCTGGAGCCGAATGTCACCGCGCAGCGGCGGCTGGACTTCTTTGCCTACGGCCTGCTGTCTGACGGGCGGCCGATCTTCGACCGGCACTCCAAGGTGCTCAAGGCGCTAGAGACCGCGGGCTTCAAAGTGAATCTGCGCCACAAGCTGGCACGGAACCTTGAGCAGGTGATGGAGTTCGTGAACGAAACCGACTCCGTGCGCGACCGGCTGCCGTACGAAATCGATGGTGTGGTCGTGAAAGTCGACCGCGTGGCGCTGCAGGACGAACTCGGTTTCACCGGCAAAGCGCCGCGCTGGGCAATTGCCTACAAGTTTGCGGCGCGCGCGGGCGAAACGCAGATCGAGGACATCCTGGTGCAGGTAGGGCGTACCGGAAAACTCACGCCAGTGGCGGCGCTGAAGCCGGTGTCGATCGGCGGTACGACGGTGACGCGCGCCACGCTGCACAACATGGATGAGATCACGCGGCTGGGGGTGAAGATCGGCGACTGGGTCGAGGTGGTTCGCGGCGGCGACGTGATCCCGAAAGTCGTGCGCGTGTTAGAGGACAAGCCGCAGGGCACACGCGAGTTTCACATGCCTACGAAGTGTCCCGTGTGCGGCGGCCACGTGGTGCGGGCGGAGGGCGAGGCCAATCATCTTTGCGTGAATGCCAACTGCCCGGCCAAGCTACGCGAGAGCGTCCGGCACTTCGCGTCGCGCGGTGTGATGAACATCGAGGGCATGGGTGACGCGCTGGTGAATCAACTGGTGGATGCCGGGCTGGTGAACAGCGTGGCCGACATCTACGACCTGACGGAAGAAGCAGCTCGCTGAACCTGGAGCGCATGGGCAAGAAGTCGGCGCAGAACATTCTGCGCGAGATCGAGAACTCAAAGAAGCTGCCGCTGGACCGGGTGATTTATGGCCTTGGGATTCGCATGGTGGGCGAACGCACCGCGCAGTTTCTGGCCGAGCACTTCGGGTCGATGGATGCGCTGATGGCGGCGAGCGAAGAAGAGTTGCAGGCGGTGAACGAGATTGGCCCGCGCGTGTCGCAGAGCATCCGCGAGTTCTTCGACGAGCCGAAAAACGTAGCGCTGGTGGATCGGCTGCGCAAAGCTGGGCTGACGTTCAAGGGCCAGAAGAAGCAGCGCGGCACTGCGCTGGCAGGGCAAGACGTTCGTCCTCACCGGAACGCTGGAGCGGCACACACGCGACGAGGCCAAGAAGCTCATCGAAGATGCGGGCGGCAAAGTTTCGGGCTCGGTCAGCAAGAAGACGGATTACGTGGTCGCTGGAGCGGAGGCGGGCTCGAAGCTCGATAAGGCGAAGGAGTTGGGCGTGGCGGTGATCGATGAGAAAGGGATGGAGAAGTTGGTGAAGGGGTGAGTCGGTAGTTGAGTATATTGAACCCAGGTTAGCGCCCAAAAAACGGGCTTAGGACAGGCTCTGGGGCACCAGGCATCCCCTACTCTACCGTTATGGATGATTGGCGCCGGCCCATTCAGCGACGTAGCCCCTGCACCAGGAATATTCCTATCTCTCCCGGTGGCGTCCGAGGTGCGTTGTTCCGAGTTTTTACGCGGTCCAGATAATGGGACTCGCTAAATTCAAAATGAAGGGAATGCGAATGCATACACATGATAAGCTTCGGATCTCCGCAGCATTGGCTCTCCTCGTAATGGTTACCGTTACTCCAACCCTCGCACAGCAATACAAAATGACCACTCCCATTGCGCCAGGCGTTGCCACGCCCGACAAAGTCGATTCGTCCATCGGCACGCTGCACCTGTCCGACGGCAACCCCGACGCCGCTACCGTTCAGAAAATCTACGACAACCTGGACCAGTCGCGCGCCCTGCAGGCATATCTGCTCGCCATTCCGATCGTGAACCAGGCCGGAATGCGGGACTCCATGCGCCAGTATGGACCGGACAACCAGACCGATGTGATCTGGGAGAATCTAGTTGATTCGAAGACCGTGGAGCTGACGGCGAACGACAACACCGTGTACAGCTTCATCTGGCTCGACACCCACAAGGGGCCAATGGTGGCGGAGGTTCCTCCCATGGTACTGGGTGCCATCGACGACTTCTATTACCGCTGGGTCGTCGATGTCGGCATTACCGGACCTGACAAGGGAAAAGGTGGCAAATACCTTATTCTGCCGCCCGGGTACACCGGGCAGGTACCGGATGGCTATATCTTGGTGCGGCCACCGACATATGGAAACTGGATGCCCTTCCGCAGTTTTCTGGTTGATGGATCTCCTGCGCCCGGCGTCGAGTCGGTCAAGAAGAACTTGAAGCTCTATCTGCTTGCGGATGCCGCCAATCCGCCAGCGACGAAGTTCGTGAATCTTTCGGGCAAACCGTCGAACTTTGTAGCGCCCGGCGACTACTCGTTCTGGGAGCTGTTGAACAAAGTCATTCAGGAGGAGCCGCCCGCGCCCAACGATCCCACCATGATGGGTCTTTTTGCGTCCATCGGGATCGAGAAAGGGAAGCCGTTCAATCCCGACGCGCGCATGAAGAAGATCCTGACCGACGCCGCCAACATTGGGGCAGTCACAGCGCGGACCCTAGCCTTTAGGATGCGCGACCCCGATGCGTACTTCTACCCGAACAGTTCTTGGCGGCTACCCTACTTCGGCGGCTACCAGTTCCTTGTCTCGCCGGGGGTGACCAACCTCGACGGCTACATCTTCTTCTACTACTTCGCCACCGGCGTAACGCCCGCGATGGAAATGAAGATGGTCGGCCAGGGCTCGCAGTATCCGTGGGCCGCCAAGGACGCAAACGGCAACCCGTTCGATGGCGGAAAGACCTACAAGATGCACTTGCCACCGCACATCCCTGTGAAAGACTTCTGGTCGGTCATCGTGTACGACAATCAGACGCGCTCGATGGTGCAAACCGATCAGCAGTTCCCCAGCGTCAGCAGCCAGAACAAGGGAGTGAAGGTGAATGCGGACGGGTCAACGGATGTTTACTTCGGACCGAAGGCTCCCGCGGGAGAAGAGAACAACTGGGTGCAGACCATCCCCAAGAAGGGTTGGTTCATGATCCTTCGCCTCTACGGCCCGCTAGAGCCCTGGTTCGACAAGATCTGGCGGCCGGGAGAGATATCACTGCAGAAGTAACTTGCCAACACTTCTCGAATAGATCGCTAATAGGCCGCCCGATATCTGGCCGGCTTTTCTTTTGCATCAGGCGAGTGGGAGCGCGATAAGTGCCGCAATCACGCGATATCACTTGTGATTTCGTCGGCGCTCACGCTCGTACAAATTCGGCGCAGAACGCCCAGTCCGCGTCGGCCACTCAGAGTTTGAGGATTATGCTAACGAACTCAAGTCCAGCGGTAGTCAACGCCAGGTACTCCGACGCGATAAAGACCACGACCCAGACGGCGTAGCCGACGGCGAACCAGCGATCCACGGTGCGCGTCATGGCAAAGCGGAGCAGCAGGAGCGCGGCTCCCAGGAGGAACGCGGGGCCGAACAGTCCCGTCCAGCCGGTATGGCCGAAGAGCGGCCAGAGAAACGGCATGCGGGCGGTGGAGCCGGAGAGAAGCGCAAAGCTGGCCATGAGCATCATGGGGCGGTGGATCTTCGGCTTCTTGCGGACCAGCACTCCGGCGGTGACAAAGCATGCATAGAGCGCAATCTCAATCAGCATGACCAGCAGAAAGCGGTTGTACTCCATGCCGAAGAAGCGGAAGCCCGGCTCGGTGACCTGCACGGAACGGATCGCGACCAGTGATCCGGTGACCGCGATAGTGGGGCCGATGGCAAGGGCGCTCCAGCCGAGCTTCATGTGCAGGCGGCGGTTGCGCACGGAGATGAGCAGCGATTGCACAAAGAACAGCACGTACCAGGCGGCGATGGCTGTGCCATGCAATGCCACGACAAAGAAGATCACTGGGTCGATCGGGCTGCCGTCAGAGTGGGCGGCGCCGGTAATGAAGCGATGAAAGCCGATCGCGGTCATGACAAGGAAGAGAGCACCAGTGGCGCTGTAGAAGAAACGGTCGGATTTCATTTGAGGGTCGGGCGAGAGTAGCACAGGAACAGAGGCTGGGGGCAGGGGAATTTAGTGGGTGCGGCCGCACCACGGAAGCGGCACCTTGCCCGGCACCCCCGGGTGGTCGAAACGAGTCGAGAACGTGGCGCTGGTAAACCGGCGGCTCAGAACTTCGCGATGATCGCCGTAATGTCGTCGTGCTGTTCCTCAGGGCTGAATTGGCGAACTTCATCTACGATTGCGGTCAGCAAAGCCTGGCACGATAGTTCCCGATGTCGCCGCAACGCTTCAATCAGGCGCCACTCGCCAAATTCTTCGGCTTGCCGGTCGCTGGCCTCGGTGATGCCATCGGTGTAGAGCGCGAGCACGTCGCCGGGAGAGATCTCCTGTTCCCGCATCGAGCAATCCCACTCTTGAAACAGTCCCAGCAGCGTGCTGGTCGATGCAAGCTGCTCGACGTTGCCGTCTCCTCGCAATAAAAGGCCCGACAAATGTCCGCAGTTGATGTAGCGCAGCCGCCGCGTCGCGTCGTCGTATTCGGCAAACAAGAGTGACGCGTAAGCGCTGTCGCCGGTGTTGTCATAGAACAGGCGATTCACGGAGCGGAGCAACGCTTCGGGCTGGTCGAAGGCCAGCAGGGATTGACTGCGAAGGCCGGCCTGCAAATTCGCCATCAGCAGGGCGGCGGCGATCCCTTTGCCGGAGACGTCGCCGATAATCAGGCCCAGCCGCTTCGGCCCGAGGCTGAGAAAGTCGAAGTAATCCCCTCCCACTTGCCGTGCCTGGAGGCAGACGCCGGCGTACTCCACGGTTTTCATTTCTGGTCGAATCTGCGGAAACAACCGCGCCTGCACTTGTCTGGCGATTTCCAGTTCCTGGACGGCGCGGCGTTCGGCTTCGACTTTCCCGGCTTGCTCGCGGCGGCGCAATTCGAGGCTTTGCCTCACCTCATCGAACCCTTCCAGACCAAACTGATTCCCGTCCGGATCTTCGAAGCGTGCATAGGTCCCGCCCCAGAGCGGGATCTCCGGCGCAGACACGAAATGAACTCCGCGTTCAGTCCACAGTTTGTAAGTAGCATGGACGTCTTCGGTCATGAAAAGAATCCAGCGATATCCGCCGATCAGGTTGTATTCAGGCGCATCGGGATCGGGAACAACCAGCGCAAGATTCGCGCTGCCGTCAGGGGGCGCCACTTCGAGCCAGCGCTGGCCAGATGAAAGGCGACTATCCAGGATCAGTTCGAAACCCAATTGGTCCACGTAGAATTGCCGGCTGCGCTCCAGATCGCGAACGAACACGACGATGTCCTGGATGCACAGATAGGTTTCTTCACGGCCCGGGCGAGGCACGATTCGGTCGGTCCATGAGAGGGTGGGGTCGCTGGCCATTCGGGGTGATTATAGTGGGAAGGCAAGCTCTCGGGCTTGCATTGACTTCGGCCGTCGCTAGAACTTCGCTCTCAGGCGCTGGTAGGATTCCTCCAGTAACTCGGGGAGTATCCGGGTCTCGCCCACCACGCTCATGAAGCTGGCATCGGCGATCCAGCGGGGCAAGACGTGCATGTGGATATGTCCAGCGACGCCCGCGCCCGCCGCCTTGCCAATGTTCATTCCCAGATTGACGCCATCGGGGCGGTAGAGATCGAGCAGTGCAGACTCCATGCGCCGCGACAAGGCCATCATCTCCCTGGCGGCCGGCTCGGCCAGCTTGTTCAGGCGATCGACGTGCTCATAGGGAACGACCATGGCGTGTCCGGAAGTGTAGGGAAAGGCATTCAGGATAACGAAGTTGAATTCGCCGCGATAAACGATGAGCGCTTTCGGGTCGTCACCGGAGGCGAGCAATTCGCAAAAAATGCAGCTCTTGTCCTTATCGGCAGTAGTGATGTAGGTGTAGCGCCAGGGAGTCCACAGGTAGTCCATCACTGGCAGACTACCAAAGCGCGAGGGTATCCCCAAACGGTGGGCGTAATGGGTAGCACAAAGGGTATGCCAGGGCAATTAAATACCAGGTAAAAATACGGGAAAATCACGTCCTGCTTGGACTTACGCGTTTGACACTGCTCAGAAGCGATTGCTATAGTCAAAGAGTCCTTGGAAGTGGGGCCGCTCCCTGGGATCCGGCCGCTGGATTGTCCAAACTCCCCCCAAAACGGGGAAAATAACCTGTAGACTCACGCCAGCAGTCCGCACGACCACGGCTCCCCACCAGTTTCCAAAATTGATGGGCTCGAACTCAAACCATGTCCTTCGAAGAAACCCTTAACGACACACCAGCCACCCCAACTGAAGATTCCGGCGTAGCCGAGCAGCAAGCGGCAGACCAGATTCCTAATATCAGCACTCATCCTCCAAGTGCCGAGCCAGCCACTGTGGTCGCGTCTCGGTCTGAAAAAGAACCGTCAATGGAAGATTTCGCCACCGCGCTCGAGACCTTCGAGCAGGAACAAGCTCAAACCGAAGCCGCCCTTAACGATGAACAAATCGTCAATGGCACCGTCCTGAAAATCACGCCACAGTATGTCGTGGTCGACATCGGCTACAAGTCGGAAGGGGTGGTTCCGGTCGCGGAATTCACCGACCACGAAGGCAATGTGACCACCCACCCGGGCGAGGAAATTCCCGTGGTGCGCGATCAGGGGCACACCGAGGAAGGCTACATCAACCTCTCGTACCACAAGGCCCAGCGCTTGCGGGCGTGGGACGAGATCGAAAAGGCCTACAACGACAAAGCCACGGTCAGGGCGAGCATTATCGACCGCATCAAGGGCGGCCTGACGGTCGATATCCTGGGCGCGCGCGCGTTCTTGCCCGGGTCGCAGGTCGATCTGCGCCCCATCCGCAACCTCGATTCGCTGAAGACCACTGATCTCGAAGTCCGCATCATCAAGCTGAATAAGAAGCGCGGCAACATTGTGGTTTCGCGCAAGCAGCTGCTGGAAGAAGAACAAGGGGAGAAGCGCACTAAGACTCTTGAGCAGTTGAGCGAAGACGCCATCCTCACCGGCACGGTGAAGAACCTGACCAACTACGGCGCATTCGTTGACCTGGGCGGCATCGATGGCCTGCTGCATATCACCGACATGTCGTGGGGGCGACTGACGCATCCGCGCGACCTGGTACAGGTGGGTGACCAGATTCAGGTAAAGGTATTGAAGTTTGACCGCGAGAAGCAGCGCGTGTCGCTGGGCTTTAAGCAGCTCACGCCCGACCCCTGGCTGGATGCGACGGAGCGTTATCCGATCGGCGCGCATGTGCGTGGCCGCGTGATCAGCGTGACCGACTACGGAGCGTTTGTTGAGCTGGAGCAGGGCATCGAAGGCCTGGTCCACGTCAGCGAAATGACCTGGTCGAAGCGCATGAAGCATCCCTCGAAGCTGGTGAATGTGGGTGACCAGGTGGAAGCCGTGGTTCTGAACGTGAACCCGACCGAACGCCGCATCAGCCTGGGATTGAAGCAGCTGGAATCGAATCCTTGGGAGTCGCTGCACGATAAGTATCCGGTCGGCGCCATCGTCGAGGGGAAAGTCCGCAACCTGACCGACTTCGGTGCGTTCATCGAAATCGAAGACGGCATCGACGGGCTGGTCCATGTCAGCAACCTGAGTTGGACGAAGCGGGTCAAGCATCCGTCGGAGGTACTGAAGAAGGGCGACAAGGTGAAGGCGATTGTGCTCGCCATCGAACCCGATCAGCGCCGCCTTTCGCTGGGGGTCAAGCAGTTGCAGCCGGACGTATGGGACACGTTCTTCGAGCAGCATCGCGTGGGCGATGTCATCCACGGCAAAGTGCTGCGGCTAGCGAGTTTCGGAGCGTTCGTGGAGATCGCGGATGGAGTTGAAGGCCTGTGTCATAACTCCGAGGCGGTGGACTCGCACGGCACGCAAATCAAACTCGAACCCGGGCAGGAATTCGATTTCAAGGTCATCAAGATGAATCCGGCGGAAAAGAAAGTAGGGCTCAGCATTCGTGCGGTGGGCGAAGAGGCCACGCGCGCCGATGTGGAGGCCTACAAGGGCCCGGCGGCGGCGGCAGCCTCCTCCAGCTCTGGAACCGGTTCTACGATTGGCGAATTCATGTCGTGGAAGCGCGCCAGCACCGAAAACAACTAAGTTTCAACACATCGAAACTAAGAGGCCGCCAGCGATGGCGGCCTTCATTTTGCGATGTCGGGAGACGGCGCCTGCTTGTTCACGTCGATGCGCAGATTGATGGTGGGAGCGTACTTGTCGTCAAATTGGCTGATTGCCTTGGTGTCGCTCTTCTTGCCGTCTTTCTCGGCGTAAACTTCGTAGTCCGTATTCAGAGCCAGCTGCGGGAAGCGATAGGCGCCGTCCTTTTGGGCAAAGAAGCTCTTCACCGCCAGGGTCTTCATGTTCTTGAGATAGACCACGGCGCCGGGCACGGGCTGGTCGCTCTTGTCCAGCACGCTCCCAGTCAGCATCTTGGAGGTGGGACGGGTCTTCTTGGGGGAGGACCCTCCGGTGCCTCCCATCGGGATGTTCAATTGCAGGGCTACGCTACTGATGGAAATCAGGATAATCGCAATCAGGCCCAACGACTTCTTCATGGATGGGACCTCCCCCGGGAAATGCTCACTGTTTGGCCGGTTCCTGCTGTGCTAGATGCAAACCGACGTCCTTGCGTTCGTTGTCTTCGATTTGAACCGTAATCTCCGGCTTGGGCTGGCCCTTGGGCATCTTGATATCGGCTTGAATGACGTAATCCTGCCGGCCCGGCGGCACGCGTTGGGCAAACTCACCTCTGCTATCAGACACCAGCTCCCACTTGGCTTTCTTGTTCGTCGAACTTTGGATCTTGATCGGAACCCCGGCAGCGGGGCGTTCGTCAGGCCCCCAAACCGTCCCGATGATCAGCGCGTAGTCTTTGGTGGCGGCGTTTTTCTGCGGGACCGGCTCGAACGCATGGAGCGGCGCGGCGATCAGTTCGCCGCCCAATAGAGCCAGCATAAGAATCGAGCAGCAGCCAGCGAGCGCGATCCAGCGGCCACGGTAACACGAAGCTTCCACCACGCTACTCCTCTTCCTCTTCGTCGGCCGATTCCTCTTCCTCGTCGAGGGCTTCGTCCTCAACGCGGCTCAGCTCCAACGGCTCAACCGCAACTACTTCGAAATCCGTTCCGCACTCGGGACAGGAGACAACTTCGCCTTCGTCTACTTCATCTTCTTCAATGTCCAAATCGCTTTCGCACTCCGGACAAATCACCATGGCCTTGCCTCCATTTTCGCTCGGAGTCTGCGCCCGTTAGAATCACAGCGCATCCACTCTTTTATATTTAGAATCTCTTGCTACCAGCGTCAAGTAATAGACACCCGAGAAGCGACGAAGTTTTGGAGGTTCGATGCCCAATTTGAAAATGATTCTTGCGGGAACTGCGGGTTTATGGTTGGCGTTGTCGCCGATAGCTGCTCAAGTTGCGGACCACACCAGCCCGATTCCATCTCCCGCCTCTGACCCGCAAATCGCAGCCGTCTTGAAGGATGTCTCCAGTGAACGCATTCAGCAGACCATCGAGAAGCTGGTGAGCTTCCAGACGCGGCACACGCTGTCCTCCGACGTTCCGGCATCCAGTGGCAAGGGAATTAATGCCGCAGCTGAGTGGATCAAGAGCCAGTTTGAGAGCTATTCCCAGGCTTGCGGTGGCTGTCTCGAAATCAAGACCGATGAATTCATGCAGGAGGCAGGTCCGCGAGTTCCAGCGCCTACCAAGCTAACCAATGTTTATGCGGTCCTGCGCGGTACTGATGCGGCGAACGCTGCGCGCATTGTACTGGTGACGGGCCACTACGACTCGCGCAACTCGGAGACCAACGACGCGGCAGGCGCCTCGCCCGGAGCCAACGATGATGGCAGCGGCACGGCTGTGAGCCTGGAGTGCGCCCGGGTGCTGAGTAAACACCGCTACCCGGCGACGATCCTCTTCCTTGCCGTCGCGGGCGAGGAGCAAGGACTCTATGGCAGCGCCCATTTCGCGAAAATGGCCAAGGCGCAAGGGTGGAACATCGAGGCCGTACTGAATAACGACATCGTAGGCGGCGACCGGAGCGCCGGGCAAGACCCTCACACCGTACGGGTTTTTTCGGAGGGCATCCCGGCGAACGCCAGTGAGAGCGAATTGAAAATGATCCGCGCGCTGGGAGGCGAAAACGACAGCGCCTCGCGCCAACTGGCACGCTACATTGCGGCGGTGTCGAAGCAGTACATCCCGGTGAAGGAGTTCCATCCTCTGGTGGTGTTCCGCCGCGACCGCTATTTGCGGGGTGGCGATCACACGTCATTCAATGAGCAGGGGTTCGCGGCCGTCCGCTTCACAGAATACCGCGAGAACTACGACCACCAGCATCAGAACGTCCGTACGGAAAATAGCGTCGAATACGGGGACCTGCCGAAGTTTGTGGACTATCCCTACGTTGCCGGCGTGGCTCGAGTAAACGCGGCTGTGCTGGCCTCACTGGCGGCTGCGCCCGCGCCTCCCGCAAAGGTGCGGGTGTTGACGAAAGCCCTGCAAAACGATTCCACTCTAGTGTGGGAGCCGTCACCCGGTGGCCTGGCTGTCGGATATCTGGTGTTGTGGCGGGACACTGGCGCTCCCGACTGGGAGCACGCGCAGGCATTCGGTAGTGTGACGCAGGCCACGCTGCCGGTATCGAAAGACAATGTCATCTTTGCGGTACAGGCGACGGATGCCAAGGGCCATCGCAGTCTTCCCGTAGTGCCCGCGCCCGAGCGCTGAGCGCGGCGGAGCAAGTCAGAACGGAGTTTTAGATGCGTCGCGGTACCACCATGTCCCTCAGTTTCCCGCCGTTCACTCCGGCGGTGAAGCAACTCCTCATTGCCAACGGAGCTGTATTTCTGCTGATGGCGCTGCTAAGCGCATTCACATCGCCCGGCATTGACGGGTGGGTAAACCTCCACTTTGGTTTAGTACCTGCGCTGGCAGTGTTTCACGGTTGGATTTGGCAGTTTGTAACCTATGCCTTCGTCCATGCCGGCCTGCTCCACATTCTGTTCAACCTTCTGGCGTTGTGGATGTTTGGCGCGCAACTCGAAATGGATTGGGGCTACAGCCTGTTCATGCAGTTTTTCTTCTTCTGCGTAATCGGGGCAGCCATTACGACCGTGCTGGTCTCATTTACTGGAATTCTGGGCACGTCGCCGATGATTCCCACCGTGGGCGCGTCAGGCGGCATCTACGGCATCCTGGTGGCCTTCGGCATTCTGCATGGCGATTCGGAAATCATGCTGTTTCCAATCCCCTTCATGATCAAGGCGCGCTACTTCGTGATTGGGCTCATCCTGCTCGCCATGTATGGCGCGCTCTCGTCGGCCCACAGTATGGGACAATCGACCGCCTACATGGCACACCTTGGGGGCGGCCTGTTCGGCTATCTTTTCCTGAAATTCGTGCCGCGGCGGGGTTTCGCTTTCCTCACCTCGGAACGGCTCTATGGTGTCCGCAATTCTTACTACCGCTGGAAGCGAAAGCGTGCGGCGCGCAAGTTCGAAGTCTATATGCGCAAGCATGACCGCACCGATTACAAGCACGAAGACTACTTCGACGAGGACGGTAAGATGCGCGATCCTGAGGCGCGTGATCGGCAAAAGAAAAACGGCGACGCGCGGCCGCCGTGGGTGAACTGAAATCCCACTGACCTAGGGCGGTTTAATGGATAGCGTAGACCGAAGCCCTCAGGGCTAAAACCCAAATGCTTTAATTCCCTCAACGGCACGGCTGAAGAGGCAGCTGAAAAAGTCCGTCGTGAGAGGTCAAAAATAGCGACTTAGCGGCACGACTGAAAGTCGTGCCCTGATACGAGGCCGTCGGTAGCGAGTTTTTCCGCAGCCTGTGAAGCCGTGCCCCTTCAAGGCGGGAAGCGGACTACATTATCTGAGAAACTGGTCTAACTCTCGAACAGTGTCTCCAGGTCCTCGTACACCGTGGGGATGACACAGAGCTCAGGAAGTCGCAGCCAATAGCGGTGCACCTCGGGATCGATCTGGGCTTCGCTGCGAAGTTCCACTGACTTCCAGCGGCGCAGGTGAAAGAAGCGGTCCGGACGCGCCCCATCACGGTAGAGCAAGTCGCTGGAATAGCCCTTGGCATGCATCAGGGCATATAACTCGCGCAGCATGGCCAGCAACTCTTCCTCTTTGCCCGGCAGTGCCTCCAGAATTGCGACTGACACCACTTCTTCCGTCATGTTTCGCCTCTCCGCCTGGTATGCGGTCCAAATCGCTTCCAAGCCACTGCCCACGGCCGCGTCGTTGACTCTACGTCTTCGCTATCTGAATCAGGCGCATGAAGTTGGTTGCACCCGGCGAGTTTCGAGTGCCCGCGACCAGGCCGAAAACGTCTCCCGGCGAAAGCACGTCACGCCGCCGCAGTTCGTTTTCGGCAAAGTGGGCCATACCCTCTACCGACAGTCCCGGCGGACACATCAGGGGCGTCGTTCCCCACAGCGCATTCATGCGGTTGCGCACGGTCTCTGAAGACGAGAACGCGTAAATGTCAGCCGCGGGACGGTACTTCGACAACATACGCGCCGTCGTTGCAGTCTCGGTGAACACCGCGATCGCCCGGACTTTTAGGTCGCGCGCGGCATGGGCCATGGCCTCGCAAATAGTCTCCGCTACCGAGTGCTGACGGGCTTCACCGTGCTCTGGGGTTAGCGGATGTGTGGAGTGGGCCTCGGTTTCAGCTACGATGCGCGCCATCATCTGCACCGCTTCGCGCGGGTATTTGCCGCTGGCGGTTTCGCCCGACAGCATTACCGCGTCGGTGCCGTCAAACACGGCATTGGCCACGTCGCTGGCCTCGGCGCGAGTAGGGCGGGGGCTCTCGGTCATCGACTCCAGCATCTGCGTTGCAGTAATCACCGGCCTGCGGAAATCAAGGGCGCGGCGGATTACGTACTTCTGGATGAGCGGAACTTTCTCAGGAGCGACTTCCACCCCGAGATCGCCGCGGGCCACCATCACGCCCACGGCCGCCTCAAGAATTCCATCGAGATTCTCGATGGCCTGCGGCTTTTCCAGCTTGGCAATCAGTCCTACATCGCTGCGATAGGCGGCGATTGCGTTCTTGGCTTTCACCACATCCTGCACGGTGCGAACGAACGAAATGGCGACCAGATCGACTCCCTGCTTTAGCCCGAACTCAAGGTCGCGCAAGTCTTTCTCCGTCAGCGAAGGGATACTGACGTTGGTGCCGGGCAGGTTAATACCCTGGTTCTCACCCAGCATGCCGCCATTCAGTACCTCGCAGACCACTTCACCATCGCGCACTTGTTGTACGACCAGCTCGATGCGGCCATCCGACAACAGGATGCGCTCACCGGGCTTCACATCGCCAGCCAGATTTTGATAGGTGGTGGAGATGACTTCCGCCGTACCCTCCACGTCTTTGGGCGTGATGGTGACGGTTTGCCCCTTTTGCAGCGCTACGGGTGCGCTGGCCTTCAGACGGCCCGTGCGGATCTTGGGGCCTTGCAGGTCCTGCAGGATGCAGATGCTACGGCTTAGCTCGTTGGCCACCTGGCGCAGCCGTCCGATTACCACCGCATGTTGTTCATGGGTCCCGTGGGAAAAGTTCAACCGGGCCACATCCATGCCCAACAGCATCAGATCGCGAATTACCTCCTCGGAGTTGCTTGCCGGCCCTATGGTACAGACAATCTTGGCGCGGCGGCGTGTCGTGCTCGGGCCGCCAAAAGGGTACTCGCGAGGCTCAACGGCCTTGGGCGTTATGCTCTGGGTATCTAGCATGATTTATACGGCAGTAGCGCGCCTCCGCTCTGACTCGAGCGCAGAGTGCGCGCCAAACAGAAAACGGGGATAACGCACGGCATTGAACTCAGCGCCGACCAGCACTACCATCGACACCAGGTAGAGCCAGATCAGCAGCGCGATCACAGTTCCCACTGAGCCATAAATGACGTCAAAGTTGGCATAGCGCCGCAGGTAATAGCCAAAGCCCACGGTCACTACCACCCAAAGTACGGTTGCGACCACGGAGCCGGGTAGCACCCGGTGCCACGGCTGTGTGCGGGGAACGCCATGGTGATAAACCAGCCCGATTACCGCAATGCTGGTCAGGGTCGCGATGATCCAGCGGACCGCTGTCCAGAGCCCAAGGATGTACGGCGTCAGCTCGTGGCCCACATGAAACATGGTAAAGCGCTCGATCTGATTGCCGAAGACCACCAGGAAGGAAGCGAAGGCCATGGGAACCCCTGCTAGCACAACCAGGAGTAACGCGATCATCCGCTCTTTCACCAGGCCCCAGATCTTGGGCATCTGGTAGGCCTTACGAAACCCTTCCATCCACGAGATCATGACGCCGGAAGCCGTCCATAATGTGAAGACGGTGGTGGTCACCAGAAACTTGGTTGGGACAGGCTTGGTTCCGGTGAAATACTGTGTGACGGACGCGCCGGTGCCCTCGGGGAGAATCCGGCCCACCGCGCGAAATATCTCGCGGAAGAACGCCTCGGTGGTGTGGGAGCGGGATAAAAAGGATGCGAGCACGAGAATCGCGGGAAAAAACGTAAGGATCGCGGAGAACGCCGCCGCCTTCGCGACGGCAAAAGCGTCGTGCTGGAAGGCGCGCCAGAACGCAATGCGCAGGTGTATGAAGAACCGCGACATAACAGCCAGAACCAGACCGAGGGCGCACCTAAAGTTTACACACCCTTGCAAAAATGGGGCGAGTTGAATCGCCCCGTAATCGTTATTTAACCAACCGCTGAAAGAAAAACGCCGCCCGTGCCATACACGAGCGGCGTGATTTGGTTACGAATTACTCGGCTGCCAGCTCTTCGGCTTCGTTCTCGCCCTCGTGGCGGAGCAGTTCCAGCGCACGCTCGGCTTCCTCGTACGCGGCCGTAACTTCTTCCTGCACCTTGGCGGCAGCCTGTTCCATCTCCTCGGACAGCCGGACATTGCGGTAGTACTCCATGCCGGTTCCCGCGGGGATGAGACGGCCCACGATGACGTTTTCCTTCAGGCCGCGCAGATGATCGACAGCACCCTGAATGGAGGCTTCGGTCAACACACGCGTGGTCTCCTGGAAGGAGGCTGCGGAGATGAACGAGTCCGTGGAGAGCGAGGCTTTGGTGATGCCCAGCAGCAGCGGACGGCCGGTGGCTGGCTTGCCACCCTCGGCAATCGCCTTCTCGTTCTCTTCGCGGAAGCGGAACTTGTCGATCTGCTGTTCCAGCAGGAACGACGTATCCCCCACATCCTCCACCTTGACCCAGCGCATCATCTGGCGAACGATCACTTCGATGTGCTTGTCGCTGATGTTCACGCCCTGCAGCCGGTAAACTTCCTGGATTTCGTTCACCAGGTAAGCCTGCAGCTCCTTCTCGCCCAGCACGGCAAGAATGTCGTGCGGGTTGAGCGGACCATCCATCAGGGGCTCGCCGGCGCGGATGCGCTCGCCTTCCTGCACATTGATGTGAACGCCACGCGGCACCTGGTATTCCTTCTCGGTACCGTTGTCGGCCACTACATAGATCTTGCGCTGTCCTTTAGCGACATCGCCGAACTTGACCACGCCATCGATTTCGCTGATGACCGCAGTCTCGCGCGGCTTGCGGGCTTCGAACAGTTCGACCACACGCGGCAGACCGCCGGTGATGTCCTTGGTCTTGGTGGTCTCGCGCGGGATCTTGGCCAGCACTTCGCCGGGCGTGACCTCGTCGCCGTCCTGCACCATCAAGTGAGCGCGGGAAGGCATCAGATAACGCTTGCTGCCCTTCGTACCCTTGATGACGATCGCAGGCTGGCGCTTTTCATCCGGCGAGTCCATGACCACGTGACGCGACAGACCGGTGACTTCGTCGACTTCCTCGTGCAGCGTAAGGCCTTCCTGCAAGTCCTTGAACTGCGTGGTTCCGCCGATTTCGGTCAGGATGGCAAAGGTGTAAGGATCCCACTCGACCATCACGTCGCCTTGCGACACGTGCTGGCCGTCTTCCACCTTCACCTTGGCGCCATACACCACCGCGTAGCGTTCCTTTTCGCGGCCCTTCTCATCGACCACGGTAATGGAACCGTTGCGGTTCATCACCACCAGGTAGCCTTCCTTGGAGCGGACCGTGATCATGTTCACGAAGCGCACCGTCCCGTTGTACTTGGCATCGAGCCGCGACTGTTCGCTGACGCGCGAGGCCGTTCCGCCGATGTGGAAGGTACGCATGGTGAGCTGGGTTCCCGGCTCTCCGATGGATTGCGCTGCGATGACCCCTGTGGCTTCACCCAACTCCACCAGTCGGCCCGAAGCCAGGTTACGGCCGTAGCACATGACGCAGACACCGCGCTTCGACTCGCAGGTAAGAACCGAGCGAATCTTTACCCGCTCGATGCCGGCAGCCTGCACCGCGACCGCCAGGTCTTCCGTGATCTCCTGGTTGATGTCGACGATGATGTTGCCTTCATAGTCTTTGATTTTCTCCAGCGAGACGCGGCCCACGATACGGTCGCGCAGCGGCTCGATGATCTCGCCCGACTCCACGATGGAAGTCACGTAAATACCATCCACCGTGCCGCAATCGTATTCGCTGATGATCACGTCCTGCGCCACGTCGACCAGGCGGCGGGTCAGGTAGCCCGAGTCCGCGGTCTTCAATGCGGTATCGGCCAATCCCTTGCGCGCGCCGTGGGTCGAGATGAAGTACTCAAGCACGGTCAGGCCTTCGCGGAAGTTCGCCGTGATAGGCGTCTCGATGATCTCGCCCGAAGGCTTGGCCATCAGTCCGCGCATGCCGGAGAGCTGACGAATCTGCTGCTTCGATCCACGAGCACCAGAGTCGGCCATGACGTAAATCGGGTTCATCTGGCCTTCTTTGTCCTGCTGCTGCATGTTGCCGAACATTTCGTCTGCAACTTCCTCGGTGATCTTCGACCAGATTTCCACGACTTTGTTGTAACGCTCGCCGTTGGTGATGGCGCCGTCGAGGTACTGTTGCTGCACCACGATGGCCTGCTTCTCGGCGTTCCGCACCAGGTCTTGCTTGCCCGGCGGGATCACCATGTCGTCGATGCCGATGGACAGTCCCGCCCGGGTGGCGTACTGGAAGCCCAACTGCTTGATGCCGTCCAGCATGCGCACCGTGGTCTCCAGTCCAAAGCGCAGGTAGCAGTAGTTCACCAGCTGACCGACGCCCTTCTTCTTGAGCAGCCCGTTGATGTAAGGCATGCCCGGCGCGCCACGCTTCAAGTGATCGTTCATGATGGCGCGGCCCACCGTCGTCGAGATGTACTGCCGCTCGAACTGGGTCGGCTCGGTGTGGATCACATCCTGATCGTCGTAAGCAGTGGTGAGATCCATGACCTCGCCGCTGTACCGCAACCGGATAGGTGTGAGCGTCTCCACCGCGCCCGCTTCCTTCGCTAGCAGCACTTCCTCGATGTTGGCAAAAGCCCGGCCCTCGCCCTTCGCGCCCGGCTTGCCCTTGGTCAGGTAGTAGATACCCAGCACCATGTCCTGCGTCGGTACGGTGATTGGCTGCCCCGACGCCGGCGACAGGATGTTGTGCGATGCCAGCATCAGTACGCTGGCTTCGACCTGCGCTTCCGGCGACAGCGGGATGTGTACCGCCATCTGGTCGCCGTCGAAGTCTGCGTTAAACGCGGTGCAAACCAGCGGGTGAATCTTGATCGCCTTGCCTTCCACCAGCACTGGCTCGAACGCCTGAATGCCGAGGCGGTGAAGGGTAGGAGCGCGATTCAGCAAGACAGGATGGTCCTTAATCACCTCTTCCAGGATGTCCCAAACGATGGGCTCCTGCTGCTCCACCATTTCTTTGGCCTGCTTGATCGTGGTGCAGTGTCCGGTCTGCTCGAGCCTGTGGTAGATGAAGGGCTTGAACAGCTCCAGCGCCATCTTCTTCGGCAAACCACATTGGTGCAGTTTAAGATCAGGACCAACCACGATCACCGAGCGGCCGGAGTAGTCTACGCGCTTACCCAGCAGGTTCTGGCGGAAGCGTCCCTGCTTGCCCTTCAGCGTGTCTGACAGCGACTTCAGCGGACGGTTGTTGGCGCCACGCAGTACGCGGCCGCGGCGTCCGTTGTCGAACAGCGCGTCTACCGCTTCCTGCAGCATGCGCTTTTCGTTGCGCACGATAACTTCCGGCGCGTGCAGGTCCATCAGCTTCTTCAACCGGTTATTGCGGTTGATGACGCGGCGATACAGGTCGTTCAGATCAGAGGTCGCGAAGCGGCCACCATCGAGTGGAACCAGCGGACGAAGCTCCGGCGGAATCACCGGAATCACGTCGAGGATCATCCACTGCGGCTTGTTGCCGCTCTTGCGGAAGGCCTCAATCACCTTCAGCCGCTTGGCATACTTCAGGCGCTTCTGCACCGAAGATTCGCTGCGCATCTTCTCGCGCAACTCCACCGCAACCGTTTCCACTTCGACCCGCTTCAGGAGTTCTTTGATGGCCTCAGCGCCCATCATGGCTTTGAAGCCGGTAGCCCGGAACTGCTGATCGAGTTCGCGGAACTTGGCTTCGTCCTTGATCACTTCGCGCTCTTTGACCGGAGCTTCTCCGGCTTCGACCACGACGTAAGCCTCGAAGTA
The DNA here is from genome assembly GCA_963834815.1 of uncultured Acidobacteriaceae bacterium. GTDB lineage: Bacteria > Acidobacteriota > Terriglobia > Terriglobales > Acidobacteriaceae > DASRAA01. The sequence goes on from CAWIDA010000006.1 coordinate 478,118, forward strand.
GAGGACGGACTCCAACTCGCGTAGCGAAATGTCAAGAATGTGCCCGATGCGGCTGGGCAATCCCTTAAAGAACCACACGTGCGAACAGGGAGAAGCCAGTTCAATGTGTCCCAGGCGCTCGCGACGGACCTTGGACAGCGTCACTTCCACGCCGCACTTGTCGCAGATCACGCCGCGGTGCTTCATGCGCTTGTACTTGCCGCAGAGGCATTCCCAGTCGGTGACCGGGCCGAAGATGCGGGCGCAGAACAAGCCATCACGCTCCGGCTTGAAGGTGCGGTAGTTGATGGTCTCCGGTTTGGTAACTTCCCCGTGAGACCAGCTGCGGATCTTCTCCGGCGAAGCCAGGCTGATGCGGATCGCGTCGAAGTCGGCGATCGGGTTTCCGAGCTCAAATGGATTCGAACGGTACAAAGTGTCCTCCTACCCTGCGGATCCCGTTTCTGCGGGTTACAGGGTCCCGCGGCCCTTGCGCGGCCCGCTGGCGGCTCCCGGTTTGAATCAATTCACCGGGTGCTGCCTCCTGCGGGAGCATTGGAGGCAGCACCCCGATCCTCTGCGATCAGTCGGCGGCGACGGGAGCTGCGATCAAAGGCCGCTTCTCGTTGGTCTTGATCAACTCCACGTCAAGGCAAAGCGACTGCAATTCACGAATCAGCACGTTGAACGACTCGGGTACACCTGGCTCGATGGCCGCTTCGCCTTTGACGATGGCCTCGTAAATCTTGGTGCGGCCATAGACGTCATCGGACTTCGCGGTCAACAACTCCTGCAGGATGTAAGCCGCGCCGTAGGCTTCCAGCGCCCAGACTTCCATTTCTCCAAAACGCTGGCCCCCGAACTGCGCCTTGCCGCCCAGCGGTTGCTGGGTGATCAGCGAGTACGGTCCAATCGAGCGGGCGTGGATCTTGTCGTCCACCAAGTGAGAAAGTTTGAGCATGTAGATATAGCCAACCGTGATCGGCTGCTCAAACTTCTCGCCCGTCATGCCGTCGTATAGGTATGACTTGCCGGAACTCGGCAAGTCGCCTTCCGTCAGCAGCGACTTGATCTCGTGCTCCTTGGCGCCGTCGAACACTGGCGACCCGAAGTACACGGCGTCTTTCATGCCGTTGGCCACGCGTTCCAGCGTGTCGTCGTCAAGGTCCACAATCCTGTCCACAAATGGCGTGTCCTTGAACAACACCTTGAGTTCCTTGCGCAGCACTTCCGCTTTCGAATTCTGCTGCAGCAAGTCGCCGATCTTCTGACCAAGCTGATGCCCAGCCCAGCCCAGGTGTGTTTCCAGGATCTGCCCGACGTTCATACGGCTGGGCACGCCCAACGGGTTCAGGACGATCTCCACCGGCGTTCCGTCCTCGAGGTACGGCATGTCCTCTTCGGGCAGAATGCGAGCGATCACGCCCTTGTTGCCGTGACGGCCCGCCATTTTGTCGCCGACACTCAGCTTGCGCTTCATGGCGATGTAAACCTTCACCAGCTTGATCACGCCCGGTGGCAGTTCGTCGCCCTTCTGCAACTTCTCTTCCTTCTCCTTCACGATCTTGCGCAGCACATCGATCTGGCGCGAGGTCATTTCCTCGATCTCGTCGATCTGCTCGTTCACCCGCGGGTCCTTATCGGCGTACTTGATGCGCTTAAGGTTGCGCGTCGAGATGCGCTCGATGGCGTCGCGGTCCAGCACCACGCCCTTGCTCAACAGGCGCTTGTTGGTGCGCTCGTCATGCAGGTCGGCGAGGACTTCCTTGCTGCCCAATAACGCTTCCAGGCGCTTCAAACGCTCGTCGGTGAGGATTCGGATCTCATCCGCCAGGTTCTTGTGCAGGCGCTCGATTTGCTGCGCCTCGATGAACTTGGCGCGCTCGTCTTTTTCCTGCCCCTTGCGCGAGAAGATTTTCACATCGACCACCGTGCCCTCGATACCCGGAGGGCAAGTAAGCGAAGCATCGCGCACGTCGCCGGCTTTTTCACCGAAGATGGCGCGCAGCAGCTTCTCTTCCGGCGTAAGCTGGGTCTCGCCCTTGGGCGTGACCTTGCCCACCAGAATGTCGCCCGCTTTCACCGTCGCGCCGATGCGGATGATGCCGCTCTCGTCAAGATCGCGCAGCGCCGACTCGCTGACGTTGGGAATGTCGCGCGTTACCTCTTCCGGTCCCAGCTTGGTGTCGCGCGACTCGATCTCGAATTCCTCGATGTGGACGGAGGTGTAATAGTCGTCCTTCACCATCTTCTCGGAAACCAGGATCGCGTCCTCAAAGTTGTAACCACGCCATGCCATGAACGCGACCAGCACGTTGCGGCCCAGCGCCAGCTCGCCCATATCGGTGCAGGGGCCGTCGGCGATGACTTGCCCCTTCGCCACCCGCATTCCTTTCATCACGATGGGACGCTGGTTGATGCAGGTGTTCTGGTTGGAGCGCTTGAACTTGGTGAGCTGATAGATATCGCTGCCCACCTCGCGCGAAAGCTGCATCGGATGATGCTCACCCTCGACGCGAACAATGATGCGCTCCGAGTCCACCGAGTCCACAATGCCGCTGCGTCGTGCCAGCACCACCGCACCTGAATCGCGGGCGGTGACGCCTTCCATGCCGGTACCGACGATCGGCGCTTGTGCGCGCAACAACGGCACCGACTGGCGCTGCATGTTGGCGCCCATCAGAGCGCGGTTTGCGTCGTCGTGCTCCAGAAACGGAACCAGCGATGCGGCCACCGACACCAGCTGTTTCGGGCTGACGTCGATGTAGTCCACTTCACTGCGATTCACCAGCACGAAGTTGCCGGCCTTGCGGGCGTTGACCAGTTCGTTGACGATGCGGCCTTTGTCGTCAATTTCCGCGTTCGCCTGCGCGATCACGTGGCGGTCTTCCTCCCATGCCGACAGGTAGAACGAGAACGGCTCGAAATCGATCAGCTTCTTCTTGCGTTCGCGTAGTTCGTTGTTGGCCTTGATGACTTCAGCCTTTTCCAAGTGATCGCCCACGCGATACTCGCTGTCGCCGGCGTTGACTACCGTGATGAAGTCGAGCACGCGGCCGTCGCGCACTTTGCGATACGGCGACTCGATGAAGCCGTAGTCGTTGATGCGCGCATAACAGCTCAGTGACGAGATCAAACCGATGTTCGGACCTTCCGGCGTCTCGATCGGGCAGATACGTCCGTAGTGCGTCGGGTGAACGTCGCGCACTTCGAATCCCGCGCGCTCGCGCGACAGGCCGCCCGGCCCAAGTGCCGAAAGACGGCGCTTGTGCGTAATCTCCGACAGCGGGTTGGTCTGGTCCATGAACTGCGACAGCTGCGACGAGCCAAAGAACTCGCGAATCGCGGCCATCACTGGTTTTGCGTTCACCAGGTCGTGCGGCATCGCCGTCGACATCTCCTGGTACACGCTCATCTTTTCCTTGATGGCGCGCTCCATGCGCACCAGGCCGATGCGGAACTGGTTCTCCAGCAACTCACCTACCGCGCGAACTCGCCGGTTGCCGAGGTGATCGATGTCGTCCACAGTTCCGATGTTCTTGCGCAGCTTCAGCAAGTAACGGATCGTTCCGTAAAAGTCTTCCGGCTCCAGCGTGCGATTGTCGAGGTTGGTAGCGTCTTCGCTCTCGAACAGCTTGATGTTGAACTTCAGGCGGCCCACCCGCGAGAAGTCGTACTTCCGTGGATCGAAGAACATTCCATGGAACAGCGAAGTCGCGGTGTCGAGGGTCGGCGGATCGCCCGGACGCAGCTTGCGGTAGATCTCGATCAGCGCTTCCTGCGGCGTCTTTACCGAATCGCGGCGCAGCGTCTGGCTGATGACCGTACCCACATCGTCGCGCTCGGGGAAGAACAGATGCAATTCCGCAACGTTGGCTTCGAGCATCTTCGACAACTTGTCGTTCGTCAGCTCGGTGTTGGCTTCCAGCAGCACTTCGCCGGTGGAGGTGTCGATCACGTCAGCCGCAACAAACGCGCCTTCCAGGTCCGTGTTGTCGATCTCGATCTCGGAGATCTTGTGCTTGTGGATTTCCTTCATCACCGAAGGTGAGACCTTGCGGCCGGAGTGCGCGATCTCTTCGCCACCTTTGGTCGCGATACGGTGCGCCAGCTTCATGCCCAGCAGGTTGGTGGGCTTATCGACGCCGGGCTCCAGCGTCCAGTACAGCTTGTTGTCGCGCAGAGCGATGCGATCGACGGTGTAGAACGTGCGCAGAATGTCCTCGTCGGAGCGCAGTCCCAACGCCCGCAGGAAGATGCTTCCCAGGAACTTGCGCTTGCGGTCGATGCGCACATACAGCACGTTCTTCTGGTCATATTCGAACTCGACCCAGGAACCGCGGTAAGGGATGATCTTTCCCAGGAAGTAGGTGCGGTTGTTCGCGGTCTCGAAGAACACGCCCGGCGAACGGTGCAACTGGCTGACGATTACGCGCTCGGTGCCGTTGATGATGAAGGTGCCGTTCTGTGTCATCAGCGGAATGTCGCCGAAGAACACTTCCTGCTCCTTCATGTCGCGGATGGAGCGGTTACCGGTCTCGGGGTCCTTGTCGTAGATCGTGAGCCGCATGGTGACCTTCAGCGGCGCGGAATAGGTCATGCCGCGCTCTTCGCACTCGGCCACGTCGTACTTCAGTTGCAGACCAACCGGGTCGCCGCACTTGTTGCAGAAATCCGGGGTGTTGGCGTTATAGGTGCCGCACTTGGTGCAGAGCACATCGCCCAGGTGGAACGGGTCGGTCTTCACCGTCGAACCGCAGTTCCGGCAGGTTGTGCGCAGGTGGTTCAGCCCCTTGAGGTGGCCGCACTTGCACTCCCAGTTGCCAATGGCGAACTCGACGAAGTCGAGTTGCGAGACATTGCGGAAGTCGGTGATGGGGAAGACAGACTGGAACACCGCCTGCAATCCCGAATCGTCACGCTCGCTCGGTAGCGCGTCCATTTGCAGGAAGCGGTCATACGAGCGCTTCTGCACCTCGATGAGGTTCGGAATCTGAATGGTTGCCGGAATCTTGGAAAAGTCGAAACGACTTCTGTTGGCAGTTTTCTGTTGCGCCATTTATAAAGCTCCTAATCAGTGCCGGTCAGGTTCGCTCGCCTGATCGCGCATGCCGCGATTGTGCGGATGTGAGACGGGGACATCTGCCGTCGCACCATGACAAGCAGGGCCGGAAGACGAACGCTCCTCTGCCCGGCTTTCGGGCAAAGACACGACTGCGCTCGCAGAGACAGACGTCTCCGCAAGCGCCAGTTGAGGCGTTGAGCAATCCCATGACCATTCGGTCCGGGAATGCGGCATAGCGTAGCCAGCCGCGATAAATATTGCTTCCCGCTGCAGTATCTTCAGGCCTTGTCCTCGGCTTGCCTGCCGTCGCGTCTGAGCCGACGCGATTCCGGCCAAGCGTGCCGCTCGTCACTACCTGCTGTGTTGCCCGGATTCGTTCCTGACTTGAATCCGTCTCCACGATGTCGAGGAATTCTGTGGCCCCTGCTGTTGGATGCCGCTTCGCTTCCTACGATGCATCGCGCCTCTAAACGCCCGCTCCAACGTTTAAAGGAACGTTCGCCGCCGTCGCGTGGACCGCAGACGGCAGCCGCCTGTAACTCCGGTCAGCGTGCCCGGAGTGGAATTGCCCCGTTCCCGCAGAAACGGGGCGGGGAACTACTTCACCTCGACGGTTGCGCCCGCTTCGGTGAACTTCTTCTGAATGGCCGCCGCTTCGTCCTTCGAGATGCCTTCCTTCACGGTCTTGGGAGCCCCATCAACCAGGTCCTTGGCTTCCTTCAGACCGAGGCTCGTGACTTCGCGAACAGCCTTGATCACGTTGATCTTGTTTGCGCCCGCTGCGGTCAGGACGACGGCAAATTCCGTCTTCTCTTCCACCGGTGCCGCTGCTGCTGCACCTGCGCCTGCACCCGCCACCATGACAGGGGCCGCAGCCGCTGCCGAGACGCCGAGACGCTCTTCGAGCTTCTTTACCAGGGCCGCCGCGTCCAGAAGCGACAGGCCTACGATTGTTTCTTCCAACTGCTGCAGATCCGCCATGTGTGTCTCCACTTTGTTCGTTATGTCGTTGTATCGATTTCGTTACCGTCTTCGAGGTTTCCAGTGTGCTTCCGCATGCCAGACATCACGCGTATCGCACCCCTCACAACGGATAACTCAATCTTTTCGGAGCCGCTCTCGCGTCCCCAAACTCGTTGACCAGCTTGCTGGTGCCGACCGTCAGGACAGCATCCAAGCCACCTTGCGTCAGCGTCCCAAGCCACCTTGCTTTGAAGGGGCACGGCTTTAGCCGTGCCGTACAAAAAACCCGTTTAATAATCCCGAGCGGGCTTCAGCCCGCGAGGGGACTACGCGCCTGCGGCTTCCTCGCCGGCAAACTTGTTCTTCTCGACGCCCTGGTTGATGACCACGGCCAGATCGCGGCCGATCGCATTCATCACTGTCACCAGACGCTGCGCCGGAGCGTTCATCAGGAACAGCAGCTTCGAATAGATCTCTTCCTTCGAAGGCATGTTCGCCAGCGCGTCAATATCCTTAATGGCAATGACGCGGCCATCAACGATGCCCGCCTTGAAGGTGTACTCCGGATGGTCCTTGGCATACTTGCTGAGCGCCTTCGCGAGTGCCACCGGATCCCCGCTGGTGTACGCGATGGAGGTAACGCCGGCCAGGCTGGTCAACGCCTCTTCGACCTTGCTGCCCTTGCCCGCGCGTTCGGCCAGCGTGTTCTTCACCACGCGATAACGGGCGCCTGCGCCGCGCACCGCCTTGCGAAGTTCGAAATCCTTCTCCACCGTCAGCTTGCTAAATGTGCCGACGATAGCGTGGCTGGCTTCTTGGAGTTCGTGACTCAGTGCCTCAACTTGCTCAATCTTTTTCGCCTTGGTGACTGCCATCTTCGATTCCTTTTCAAAATCTGCTTTGAAGGGGCACGGCTTTAGCCGTGCCGTTTCCGGCTTCCCTGACTCGGGGCTTTAGCCCCGGAGGGAATTAGCCTTTCGCCGCCAATTCCACCGCCGCCGTGTCAATCGAAACGCCCGGCCCCATGGTGGAACTCAGATAGCAGCCCTTGATGTACTTTCCCTTTGCGACCGACGGCTTCGCCTTGATCACGCTGGTAATGACGGTGGCCGCGTTCTCCACCAGTTTCTGCGGCTCAAACGAAATCTTGCCTACCGGCACATGCACCAGCGCCGTCTTGTCGGTACGGAACTCAACCTTGCCGGCCTTGGTCTCTTTCACCGCTGAGGCAACGTCGAAGGTCACGGTTCCCGTCTTCGGGTTCGGCATCAACCCGCGAGGACCCAGCACCTTGCCTAACCGGCCCACCGATTTCATCATGTCGGGGGTTGCGATCACGGCGTCGTAGTCAGTCCAGTTTTCCTTCTGGATCTTCTCCACCATGTCTTCCCCGCCCACGAAGTCCGCACCCGCCGCCTCGGCCTCGCGCACCTTCTCGCCGGTGGCAATGACCAGCACCTTCTTGGTCTTGCCCAAGCCATGCGGCAGAATCACCGTGCCGCGCACCATCTGGTCAGCGTGCTTGGGATCGACTCCCAGGCGCATGGTGAGATCCACCGTCTCGTCGAACTTGGCGAACTTTACTTTCTGAAGAAGGGGCACGGCTTCCTGCAGCGTGTACGGACGTTTTTCCACCGACTCGCGCGCCTTCTCGACGTTCTTTCCCGTTTTTTTCATGACTCTCCTTGTCTCCCACCGCCGCCACTGTTCCGGAACGGCCGTGGTGTGTGCGACTTACAAAACTCTTGTCATCCTGAGCGGAGCGCTCGCCCGAAATTTCCGGCTCGCCTTATTTGCGAGTCGGGCGAATGCGCAGTCGAAGGACCTGCTGTTTGAACTCCGCCCAAAAAAACTTACGCGACGATCTCAATCCCCATCGACCGCGCCGTACCCTTCACGCTCTTGATCGCCGCTTCCACCGAAGCCGCATTCAAGTCAGGCATCTTTTGCTTGGCGATTTCCAGAACCTGCTTCTCGGTGACCTTGCCGACCTTGTCCTTATTAGGGACGCCCGAGCCCTTCGCCACTCCAGCGGCGCGCTTCAACAGGATCGACGCCGGCGGAGTCTTGGTGATGAAGCTGAAGGTGCGGTCGCTGTAAACGCTGACCACCACCGGGATGATCAGGCCGTCGAGCTCCTTGGCGCTGGTCCTCGCATTGAACTGCTTGCAGAACTCCATGATGTTGATCTGCGCCTGTCCCAGCGCGGGACCAACCGGAGGGGCCGGCGTCGCCTTGCCCGCCGCAATCTGCAACTTCACCGAACCTGTGATCTTCTTTGCCATTTCCTATCCCTGTGTACTCAATGTCTGCGCCGCGCCTTCGAGGTGTCAGGCTGCAGCCCAGCTACGTAACAACTTTCTCAACCTGCCCGAACTCCAGTTCCACCGGAGTGGAGCGCCCGAAGATCGTCACCATAACCTTCAGGGTCTCGCGGTCTTCGTTCACCTCGTCGACCATGCCGGTAAAGCTGGCGAAAGGACCTTCGGTAATACGCACCGACTCGTTCTTTTCGAACTTGACCTTGAGCTTGGGCTTTTCCCGGCTGTCGGCCACGCGGTACACAATCTGCTGCACCTCGTCTTCCGACAACGGAGTCGGCTGCTGCCCAGTGCCCACAAAACCCGTAACCCGCGGCGTGGACTTCACCACGTGCCACACGTTGTCATCCATGTCCATCTCTACCAGGACATAACCGGGATAGAACATGCGCTCACTGGTGTACTTCTTGCCGCCTCTGACTTCGGTGACCGACTCGGTAGGAATCAGCACCCGGCCGATCTTTCCAGCCAGGCGCTCGTCGGCGCGCAAGCGGGCCTCGATCGACTCCTTCACCTTGCGCTCGAACCCCGAATAGGTGTGGATGATGTACCACTTCATGTTCGGGTTCGAAGGCGGGCCTGATCCGTCCGCAGCGCTGATTACCGGAGCTTCCGTTGCCTCCGCCACTGCAGCAGGTTGCGACTCGATTTCGTTCGTTTCCGATTTGATTTGCTCTTCTGCCATTCGTTCCACGCTTACCGGTGTGCCAACGTACGCAACAGGCGATCAAGGCTCTTGCCGATGATCGAATCGATGATCCAGAAATATCCGGCAAAAATAAACACTGTGATGATGACCACCGTCGTCGTGCCCTGTACTTCCTTGCGCGACGGGGTCGTGACCTTCTTCATTTCCGTGCGCACGTCGTTGTAAAAGCTCTTCGCGCGCTGCGGCCAGGCTTTGAGTGCCGCCAGCCGGTCCTGGTGAACGGGCTCGATCGCTGCTGACTTCGCCATCTCGGTACCTGTCTTCCGGCGCTTCTTGCGCCTTACTCTACCCTGTCATCCCGAGGCGGCTTTTGTTGCCGCCGAGGGACCTGGGCGCCCCGATTCGCGCCAACGCGCGAAAGGGACGCATCCGAATCCTGGCAGGGGCGGAGGGATTCGAACCCCCAAGTCCGGTTTTGGAGACCGGCAGTTTAGCCGTTGAGCTTACGCCCCTGTAAAACCGCTCATCGCTTTTCGCCTCTCGCTTTTCGTCCGTCGTTTTCTAGCGAACAGCGAACGGCGCCTCCGCTACTTCGCCTCTTTGTGCGGCGTGTGCTTCCGGCACTTCCGGCAGAACTTGCTGAACTCCAGCCGTCCTGTCGTGGTCTTCTTGTTCTTGGTGGTGGAGTAGTTGCGGTCTTTGCACTCTCCACACTGCAACGTCACAATCTCGCGGGGCATGTAAACCTTCCCTTTCGTTTACTTCGCAGATTTGGCTGCGAAGCCTTGTCCGCGTCGAAGCGCGGAAATCGGGTGCCCCATTCAAGCCTTTTTTTGGCTTGAGTGGAACCCGAGAAACTGCACTGGGTGGCCCACAATGCCTTCTTCCGGCATATGCGGGATTCCCTAAACTCTGGGTGCCCCATCCTTTCCCATCTTCTGGGAAAGGATGGGATCAACCCTCTACGCAATAATCTCGCTGATGGTCCCGGCGCCTACTGTGCGTCCGCCTTCGCGGATCGCGAACCGCAAGCCCTTTTCCATCGCCACCGGCGTGATCAGCTCAATCTCCAGCTGCACGTTGTCGCCCGGCATCACCATCTCCGTGCCCGCCGGCAACGTCGCCACTCCCGTCACGTCCGTAGTGCGGAAGTAGAACTGCGGCCGATAGCCCTTGAAGAATGGAGTGTGCCGCCCGCCTTCTTCCTTCGACAGCACATACACTTCGCCCTTGAACTTGGTGTGCGGCGTAATCGAGCCACCCTTGGCCAACACCATGCCGCGCTCGACATCCTCTTTCGCGATGCCGCGCAGCAGCAACCCGGCGTTGTCTCCAGCCAGACCTTCATCCAACTGCTTCTTGAACATTTCCACGCCTGTCACCACCGTCTTGCGCGTCTCGCGGAAGCCTACAATCTCCACTTCCTCGCCCACCTTCACCTTGCCGCGTTCAATACGGCCCGTGACCACCGTGCCGCGGCCCTGAATCGAGAAGATGTCTTCAATCGGCATCAGGAACGGCTTGTCGATGTCGCGCGCCGGCAACGGTACGCTCGCGTCCACCGCCGCCATCAGCTCATCGATCTTGGCTTCCCACTGCGCTTCGCCATTCAACGCACCCAGCGCCGAGCCGCGAATCACCGGCACATCGTCGCCCGGGAACTGATACTTCGACAGCAGCTCGCGCACTTCCATTTCCACCAGGTCGATCAGCTCCGGATCTTCCACCGCGTCGCACTTGTTCAGGAACACCAGCACGTAGGGCACGCCTACCTGCCGTGCCAGCAGCACGTGCTCCTTGGTCTGCGGCATCGGTCCATCCGTCGCCGCCACCACCAGAATCGCGCCGTCCATCTGCGCCGCGCCGGTGATCATGTTCTTGATGTAGTCGGCGTGGCCCGGGCAATCCACGTGCGCGTAGTGCCGGTTCGCCGTCTCGTACTCCACGTGCGCCGTCGCGATCGTGATGCCGCGCTCCCGCTCTTCCGGAGCGTTGTCGATCGAATCGAACGAACGGAACTTGATGTTCGGGTTGTGCTTCGCCAACACCTTCGTAATCGCCGCCGTCAACGTCGTCTTGCCGTGATCGATGTGCCCGATCGTCCCTACGTTTACGTGCGGCTTGCTGCGATCAAATTTTTCTTTCGCCATAACCTCGCCTAGTAATACCGGTAAAGTTTTCTGTACTTTTCGCGCAGCGGCAGATCAACTGCCTCCAGCGCCGTCAAATAAAATTCCCGCACTTGCGCCTGGTCGCCCACCGAAATCGCGTCATACCACTGCCGCGCACTGCGTCCCGTCTTAGCTAACTCACGGTCCGCTTGCTCCAGCAACCGCTCGCGCAGCACGCGATCAAAATCGCGAATCGGGACGCCCTTGCGCTGCAACAGCCTGAGAAAGCTCTCGACTGCGTCGGCGCTGAAGATTCGTCCCAGGGCTGACCGAAGCTGTGCAAACTCCTCCAGCTTCTCGACGCCAATTCCAGCCTGTTGAAACGGAACCCGCGATTCAGGCTCTGCCATGTTTGCGTTCACCAAACTGGTTTCTCTCCGACTGCAAATCTCTGGAGCTGATGATCGGGATTGAACCGATGACCTCTCCCTTACCAAGGGAGTGCTCTACCAACTGAGCTACATCAGCCTTGCTTCCTTCTTTGAAGGGGCACGGCTTTAGCCGTGCCGTACGCCGCCCTTTAAAATCCCCGAGCGGGCTTTAGCCCGCGAGGCATCTGCCTTTCAACTTCTGGAGCGGGAGACGGGAATCGAACCCGCGACCAACAGCTTGGAAGGCTGTGACTCTACCACTGAGTTACTCCCGCCTTGCTACTCTCAGATCCCTCGCTCCGCTCGGGATTTCGCCTGCAGGCTCCCGCTTTCGCTCACGCCTGCAAATCGGCTCAAGTTACTCCCGCCCTGCCATAGCATGCCTTTCAAATGCAGGGGCTTTAGCCCCTGCGGGAGTCGTCCGCGCTATCTCCCACCTGGCTTCGCTCTGCTTCTTGCTGCTGCTTCCGATGATGGCTCCATGTCCGCACCGCAAACATCGCCAAGATCGCCAGCGCTCCCAGCCGAAATCTCTGATCGTCGATCGTGATCCACGTCAGCACCCCCAGCACGGCGAACGCGCCCAGGGCTATCCACAGCCGCTTCATTCAGAATCCTGGTGCACAGGGGAGGATTCGAACCTCCGTAGCCCGCTAGGAGCGGCAGATTTACAGTCTGCTGCCATTAACCACTCGGCCACCTGTGCACGTTGTGCCGAGCAAATAGTCCGGCCCGGTACTGCCAATCTGCTATCAAAGAGCCACTTACCAGGCTTCCTGTTTCTCTCCAGCAAGACTCCGCTATAGCCGCGCGCTACGGCTGTCGCTACATCGTTGAAGCTGCTGCTGGGGTCAGTTCCTCTCGGAGAGTTCTGCGACCTGCCTGGCTTGCTTCTGCTGTTACGCCGCTGGCGCTCAGGACTTCAATTCTGGAGCTGGCGAAGGGATTTGAACCCCCGACCCTCTGATTACAAATCAGATGCTCTACCAGCTGAGCTACGCCAGCACGCTACCCAACACGGGCACGTGCCCCAACTGAGCATACTTCTCCTGGCTAGGTGGGACAATCATTGAGGATACCACAAGGGCACCTCCCTTGCAACCCGCGTTCCAATCTCTCTAAAACGCTCAAAACATTCGAGTTTTTAAGTAACGGCGACCTGCAACTCGCCACTCCCCCAGGCCGTTTGGCTGGGGATTCTGCGGAGCGCGCCCACTCATAGCGGGCGCTAAAAAGCGGTCTCCCTGATTTTAACCAACTTGCACCGATTTGGCAAACTTCCGCCGCCCATCGCGAATATCAGGGTGCCCCATCCTTTCGCCTTCTGTTGGCAAAAGGGTGGGACTGAGAATCCCGCATCGTTCAATTCCCCTTCACTCGATACGCCTGTGGTGCAAGGCCCAGTTGGCCAGTTCTTTCCTTCCTGTCCTCGGTGCCTCGGAGGTTGCTCTCGCCTTTCCTGACAACTGACCACCGACAACTGGCAACTGCCCCTTACGGCACCACCGCCAAAAACAAGAACGTCGCAAACACCACCAGATGCACCACGCCCTGCAGTACCGTCGTCCGGCCGGTGCCCAACGTGGACTGGCTCAGGATTAGCGTCACCACCAGCAGTACTACCTCTTTTTGTGCCAGCCCCAGCGTCAGCGGTATATGCAACAGTAGCGACACCGCGGCCACCGCCGGTATCGTCAGCCCAATGCTCGCCAGTGCTGAACCTAGCGCCAGATTCATGCTGATTTGCAGCCGGTTGGCTCGCGCGGCGCGAAACGCTGCCAGCCCTTCCGGCAACAGTACCAGCGCTGCGATTGCGATGCCCACCACGCTCTTCGGTGCCCCCACTTGGCTGATGCCGCGTTCGAGCGCCGGAGTAAGTGCTTTTGCTAATGCCACCACCGCCACCAGCGAAACCAGCAGCAAACCTGCGCTCAGCAACGCGACCTTGTTCGAAGGCGGTTTCGCGTGCGCTTCCTCACCCCTGCTCACTGCCAGAAAGTAGTCCCGGTGCCGGACCGTCTGGATGAACACGAACGCCCCCCACAATACCAGTGAGACGATAGCCGCGAACACCAACTGCGACTCGCTGAAGGTCGGTCCATGCGAGCTGATCGTTACATTGGGAAAAATCATCGTTAATGTGGTCAGCGGAATTAGCACCGACAACGCCGCATTCGCACCCTGCAACTGGAATCCCTGCTCACGATGCCGCACCCCTCCCGCCAGCAGACACAAACCCACGATTCCGTTGCACACGATCATCACTGCGGCGAATACCGTGTCGCGCGCCAGGCCGGACGCTTCAGCCCCGCTGGTGATCATCACCGAAACGATCAGCGCCACCTCGATGATGGTCACGGCCAGCGCCAGCACCAACGAACCGAACGGTTCGCCCACGCGATGCGCCACGACCTCGGCGTGGTACACAGCGGCAAACACCGTGGCGATCAGCGCAAAGCTCTCCAACCCCGTGATCAGCGCATTGCCTGGCACTACCAGCTGCAGTCCCAGTACGACGCACGCTAGCAGCGGCCACACCCATGCCCACCAGGGAAGCTTCGCAGTCGTCCCTGCCGCCATCAAGCCTCCTCCTCGACCTGCCCGCAAACCATACTACACAGCCGCCAACATCGGCCGTCACGGTTGAGAACTCGTTCCAGCCCTTGCCTTGCCTCCGTGCCCTCCGCGGTGAGTTATTTTCCCGGATCGTATTGGTCCCGGGCTGCTCTTGTTCGCTGACAACGGACAACCGGCAACTGACAACTGATTCTGGCGACTGGCAACTGACAACTGCCTTTCCTTCCCGTATCATCAATTCCTATCGATGCGACATCGTCGTCGTAAACTTTGGATCGCCCTCGCCGTCCTGCTTGTCATCGGCGCCATTGTTGCCGCTGTCCTGCTTCGCAAGCGCGCCGCCCCTGATGTGGTCCGCCTGCTCCCCAACGCTGACGCTATCCTCTACGTCAATCTGGAACCGGTTCGCCTGCTCACGGACTTGGGCAAGAAGCCGCCTAAAAACCGCGAACCCGAATATGAAGAGTTCGTTCGCCAAACCGGCTTCGAATTCGAACGCGATCTCGATCGCGCGGCCCTGGCCATTCACTACGGCCAACCCAAGGGAAATAGCGAGGCAGCAACCCGCTATAGCGAGATATTGCAGGGCCACTTCGATGGCCAACGAATGACGGAGTACCTGCGCAAGCTCTCAAAGGACGTAGAGCATTACAACGATTTCGACATCTACGTCATCCCTCTTGAGGGCCGTACCTTGCGCGTTGTTCTGCTTGGAGTCGACACCGCAGCCGCCTCCAACACCGAGGGCGCCGATGCGATTCATGGCATGGTGGATCGCTATAAACAAGCGGCCTTGCCGTTTGCGGGTCCGGATCTGGTCCGGGATTACTATGCTCGCGTCCCTCTGGGCAGCGTGGTGTGGACCATAGCCCAGATTCCTGAGGCCAGCGGAGCCCAGGAACGCAGCGAGTTGTTGCTGCCCGGCTCATGGAGCAGCCTGTTGCCACGCGGTAGCACAGTGATTGCTTCCGCCCGCCCCTTGAACGAAGTTCACCTCAGGGCCCAGGTCCTTACCCACAGCGAAAGCGAAGCCGGTGCCTTTGCCGGTCGCGTGAATGTCTTCCTTGCTCTGTTTAAGACACTCGATATTTCCATGGATGGTGGCGGCCCCGATCCCGATGTTAAAAAAGCCTTCGACAGTTTCGAAGTCCGTCAGAACAAGAATGAGGCCGTGCTGACGGCCAACGTTCCCTTCGCATTCTTCAAGAAGATCGTCAACGACGCACCCGTCCAATTCGGTGCAGACACACAAAAGCCGCCGGAACCAACTTCTCCGGCGGCTGAAACTAAATCACCAAAATCGAAGTAGGCTAACTGCCTCCGCCAAAGGCTGCGCCAACCTCGGTGCGCAGAAATTTGTGCGGGTTGACAGGTATGTCATGAATGCGCACTTCGTAGTGCAAGTGGGCTCCCGTGCTGCGGCCGCTCATACCCACGTAGCCGATCACCTGGCCCTTGCGTAGAGTCTGTCCCTCTGTTACCGCAAAGCCGGACAAATGCCCATACCGTGTCGTGATGCCGTTACCGTGATCGATCGCGATCATGCGCCCATACCCGCTGTAGAAGCCTGCGTAAGTCACCACGCCGTCGGCCGGCGCCAGGATTGGCTGGCCATAGTGGCTGGAGATGTCAATCCCGGAATGAAACGCTCCTTCACCGTTAAACGGGTCAATGCGCGCGCCAAAGGGTCCTGTAATCGGACCCGTCACCGGCCATAATGTCGGAGCCGTCGTCGCCGCCACCCACTCGGAAAGCGAGGCCTGCCGCGTCAGACCCATGCCGAGTCCGGCCGTCGCCGCCCCCGTCATGGCTGAGCTTCGCAACGCGTAAAGGCCGTTGATCGCGTCGTTGACCTGTTCAGCCTTGAGAGGCTGATCATTTTCAGCGAGGAATTTACGATTTGGCTTGAGCCCGTAGATGACCGAAACTTCGTTCGCAATCGATCCCAGAGAGGCTACCTGGATATCTTTCTCGTGGCTGACCTGTTCCAGTTGTGAATATCGGTTCTGCAGGGCAGTCTTTTCGGTGCGGAGTTGGTTAAAGCTCGCTACCTTAAATAGCATGCGCGCATACGATCCGGCCATGCCGGTAATCGTGGACATGCCGATCAGCGCGCCAGCAAGAAAGACGTATAAGTAATGTACAGGGATGGGAATCTTACGAAGCTGTCCCTCGGCGTCTCGAGCGACAAAAAGAATATAAAAACGCTTCCGCAATAAAATAACCCTCAGTTCAAATCGTTCCGGTAGTGGCTACTACGGTCTATGAAATACCGGAGCGTTGTTTTATTAGCGGGCCCAAACGTCTACTGCTGGAACCCAGAAGAGCCACGAGGCTTTGGACTCTTCACCCGAGTGAGTGGCAGTAATCCCGGGAGCTGATTGTTGAAGACATCAAACCGTAACAGAGCAACAATTAACATGTCAACGACCTCCATCACATTCTCTGCCACCAAGGTGGAGTGCCTGTGGCCAGCCGCGGTAGCACTCCTACGGCACTATCCTCCCCTACGATTGACCCATCTCAGGGTGATTCCTCGCCGTCCATATCCCACTACTGATCCCTCCCAGGCGTTATAGTGGGGAGCAATTCTCCAACACTACTTGGTAGCCGATCGACCATGCCTCTTCCCGAGCTCGAACTAGTAAGTCGCATTCGCCGAGCCGCCCGGCGTAGCCGTCAAAAGCCCGCCAGAGGCATTGGCGACGACTGCGCTGTACTCTCCATTCCGCGCGGGCACGAACTGCTTGTCACCACCGACTTCTCCCTCGAGGGCGTTCATTTCCGCCAAGAGTGGCATCCGCCGGATTCGGTTGGGCACCGCTGCCTTGCCCGCGGACTGAGCGACATAGCCGCCATGGGTGGAGTTCCCCACTCGGCGTTTCTGTCGCTGGCGCTTCCGTCCGAACTGCCACAGCGCTGGGTCGACGACTTCATCCGCGGATTCCTCAAGCTCGCCCGCCGCTACAAAGTTCAACTCGCCGGAGGAGACACCGCTCAATCTCCCGGCGGCGTCCTCGCCGACATTATTGTGGTGGGCAGCGTTCCCAATGGCAAAGCTGTGCTGCGCTCGGGCGCCAATGTCGGTGACGCAATTTACGTGAGCGGAAACCTCGGCGCCTCCGTGGCAACGTTAGAGGAGTTACGCAGTGGCGAGAAGCTCCGTCCCGCCGCGCACCCCCGCCATTTCTATCCCGATCCCCGCATCGTCCTCGGCCGTTACTTGCGCGAGAAAAAGCTAGCTACCGCCATGATCGACACCAGCGACGGCCTCTCCACTGACCTCCGCCACATCTGCGACGAAAGCGGCGTCGGTGCAATCGTCGAATCCGCCGCTCTGCCCGCGATCGGCGGCGAACACGGCCAGCAATATGCCCTGCATGGTGGAGAAGATTACGAGTTGCTCTTCACCGCCTCACCCAGCCGGCGCATTCCTCGCCAGATCGCGGGCGTACCGATCACCCGCATTGGCGCCATCACTCGCGGCAAGCGCATCCTGCTTCAGGATGCCGACGGCAAATCCCAACCCCAACCCTTGCCCGCAGCCGGCTGGCAACACTTCGCCTGATCGAACCCGCGGCACCAACCTGAAAGTGGGTACCCCATCCTTTGCCCTCTCTTGGCAAAGGGTGGGAGTGACAAACCCTTGCCCACCTTTCTAACCACTATCCACTACCCACTAACCACTGCCTTTATAATCCCCCGCATGAACCTCGAAGAGAAACTGACCGAACTCAAGCGCCGCAACTCCCTCGCCGACGCCGGCGGAGGCGAGGAGCGCCGGGCGCGCCAGCACAAGCAGGGCAAGATGTCGGCCCGCGAGCGCATCGAGTTCCTGCTCGATGAAGGCACCTTCGAAGAGACCGACAAGCTGGTCACTCACCGCTGCAACGATTTCGGCATGGACGAGCAGAAAGTCTTCGGCGACGGCTTCATCACCGGCTACGGCCGCATCGAACGCCGCTTGGTCTTCGTTTTCGCCCAGGACTTCACCGTCCTCGGCGGCTCGCTCTCGGAAACCAACGCCGCCAAGATCGTCAAGATCATGGACACCGCCATGCGCGTCGGCGCTCCCGTCATCGGCCTCAACGATTCCGGCGGCGCGCGCATCCAGGAAGGCGTTATGTCGCTCGCCGGCTACGCCGACATCTTCCTGCGCAACACGCTGGCCTCGGGTGTCATTCCGCAGATCTCCGCCATCATGGGGCCCTGCGCCGGCGGAGCCGTCTATTCGCCCGCCATCACCGACTTCATTCTCATGGTGCAGAACACTTCCTACATGTTCATCACCGGCCCCGAAGTCATCAAAGCCGTCACCCACGAAGAGGTCACCAAAGACGAACTCGGCGGAGCCATGACCCACAACGCCAAGTCGGGCGTCGCCCACTTCCTCGCCCACGACGACGCCGAGTGTCTCAGCATGATTCGCGAGCTGCTCAGCTTCATGCCGTCCAACAATCTCGAAGACCCGCCGCGCAAGGCCTGCACCGATCCCACCGACCGCGCCGACGACATCCTCGACACCCTCGTCCCCATCGAGTCGAACCTCCCCTACGACATCAAAGACGTCATCCACCATGTCGTCGACGACAGCTACTTCTTCGAGGTGCACGAGCACTACGCCAAGAACATTGTCATCGGATTCGCGCGCCTCAATGGCAAGCCCATCGGCATCGTCGCCAACCAGCCCAACTTCCTCGCCGGAGTCCTCGACATCAGCGCCAGCATAAAGGGCGCGCGTTTCGTGCGCTTCTGCGACTGCTTCAACATTCCACTCATCACCTTCGAGGACGTGCCCGGCTTCCTTCCCGGCACCCAACAGGAGTACGGCGGCATCATCACTCACGGCGCCAAACTGCTCTACGCTTTCTCCGAGGCCACCGTGCCCAAGATCACGGTCATCACCCGCAAGGCCTACGGCGGAGCCTATTGCGTCATGGCCTCCAAGCACATCCGCACCGACGTGAACTACGCCTGGCCCACCGCGGAGATCGCAGTCATGGGCCCCGAAGGCGCGGTCAACATCGTCTATAAGCGCGAGTTGGAGAAGTCAGAAAATCCCGAAGCCGATCGCGCCGCCAAGATCGAGGAGTTCCGCGAGCGCTTCGCCAACCCCTACGTAGCCGCCGAGCGCGGATACCTCGACGCCGTCATCCGTCCCCGCGACACGCGCCGCAAGCTGATCCAGGCGCTCGATATGCTAGGAAACAAGCGCGACAAGAACCCACCGAAGAAGCATGGGAATATACCGCTGTAAGGCAATCATCCTTGATGCCGATTTAGATACCCAGCATGATTAGTGCGATAATTCATGTATCGAAAGCGTCAAATGGGGATAAAAAGGGTTAGCAGAAAGCAAGGTCTGCTGATTCAGCGGTTTGATGCTTACTCGGTTGAACAAACGTCACGTGGGATAAATGCATCGAATCGTAGATTATGACAATCCGCCGGTAGTAGAGACTGTACTCGGGGTGTTTTTTGCACCTCTGCAGGGCTTTGGTCTTCTACATCAAGGTGTATTTTGGGACCGGGTACGGTCGCGATATCCGAAGTATGATCTGATGCCCGCCATCGGCGAGACAGAACTCCGGATCGGTCCTCAGGGTTTCCAACCACCCTCAGTTCGGGCACTCCTGGTGGAGGAATCTGGTGGGCAATTGGTGCAAGTGCAGAACAACGGCTTATTCCGGAATTGGCGAAAATCTCCAAACGTCCCTGGCTACATCCACTACGACGTGATGCGCCCGTCTTTTGCACGAGATTGGGGGGAGTTCGTGCAGTTCCTCCGTCAAGAGCAGCTACCCGCGCCCGAGATTACGGAGGCCCAAGTTACATACATTAACCAGTTCGTTCGAGGCGTCGAATGGAACACCTTCGACGAACTAGCGCACATTTTCAAGGCCCCGGATATGCTACCTCAGAACGAAACTATTTCAGGGCTTAAGATGTTTTCGTTCTTGAGGATCTTCGAACTGAGCCACGAAGCCGGCAGACTGGAGGTCGCCGCACAACCGGCCGTTCGCCAAATCGATGGCAAGGAAATCGTGCAATTCACACTGACGGCCGCCGGCAAGCCCAAGAGTCTATCGACCGCCGACCTGATGACTTGGTTCGACTTGGGACATGCGGCTGTCGTACAAACCTTCGACGATATGACATCCGATGAAGCTCACGGAAAGTGGGGTAAAAAATGATAACGCCTGCCGTGTCGACGGGGCCTCTCCTAGATAGAACAAAACCATGCATTTCCCAGACACCCTCGACAAGCCTCTTCGCGTCAGCAGCAATGTTTGAGTCCGCCCCTTGGCTGAATGATGCCCTGTCGCGAATTCACGAACTCGAGCACTCAGGGCAAAACTATCCCGGAGTCGGCGACTTAACGATCCCAGCGTCCACTGGCACAGCGACGCGTATTCTATTGTCCAACATTGACCTGCCGGTTCTCCCAAAACCGGATTTCTCGATTGCGTCTGGCGGAATCGTCGTCCTTACGTTCAACACCGCGCAGAGAGAGGCCGAATTCACAGTGTTCCCCTCCGGTCAGGTCGTTTTGAACCTTATGCAAGGCGGCGAATTGTCGAGCGATGCCGAACTTTTGCCCAATGATCATCACCAAGTTAGAAACGCAGTCTTGTGGGCAATGGGGAGGCTTTAGCAATAAGACAATAGCTGCCAATGCCTGGCCGGGAGCACGACTCAACTCTTACCGATGATGTTCGGTTGATCAGGGTTTTAGTACGACCTGATTGGATAACCAACAAAGGAGGCCGCGAAAGAGCGGCCTCCTTTGTGTTCTTAGACGGCCGGACGCACGAAGTCTCGTGTTATATCGACTCACCTGACGCTAGGAACGCCCTCCGGGTAAGGTATCCTGACTCGCGAGTAGCCGCCATTACCGTCGGTGCCGCGACCCGATCAGGCCACATCGTAGCCCGAGATGACGAGGGTGGCGAGGGTATTCCCGGCCATGTCGTTTTGGTTCAGATAGAAGTTGAAGAGGAGTCTAAAGACCACATTCGTCGAACAAAACAACTTGCTTCCGAGTCGGTTCTGGAACCTCTCTGAAGCGCCGGGTGCCCTCGATAAGGTCGAAGGGCGGGTGGGTCTTTTGACGCGACTGGCCGACACTTGCGAATGAACTCCGACGTCGAGCCGCTCGGTATCGTTCAGTCTCCCGTTGTCCCGTACTCCCCGTCACAGACATGGCTGATTCTCCGCGTTACCCTCAGTCCATGGCATGGAACGCGCAGCAATTTGGTAGCGATCATCCTTATCTCGATGGCAAAGTAGAGGCAGAGTTAGTGCTTCGGGAGAAGCGTCCGTACCGGGACAATTCTGGTTACTGCTATTTATTCGCCGATGAAGCAGAACACTGCATCGTGTGGTTCTCGAAACGTAAGCGCCCAGACCTCAATGCTGGCGCAACAATCAAAGCGCGGTTCGTTATCAAGAGTCACAGGCTCTATGACGGCGTTCTTGAGAACATCACGAAGGGCTTCTCGTACACCCCTACACATCAGTAGGGCGGGTTGCCCATCCGGCAACTCTCTCTAACGAACTATGTCGATGCGGGTGGTTGGTGGGCCAGGTATCCAAACTCACTCGGTGCCCCACGTTCGGCCATCTTTTGGCCTAACGTGGGCACATCAGAGAACCGATGAATTTCGAGTGGATCTTTGACCCCTCGCTAAACCGGGAAGCCATCGAGTCCCGCCTCGCGAAACGTCATAAGAAAGCCCAGCGTTTCAACGCTGGGTCAGCGAGAAATAGAACCCATTCCTCTCTGCCGAAGGCTTGCGCGTAGGCCGCAGCGCACACGAAAATCCGGGCCGCGTCCACACATCGCGCTATTGCAATCCCTGTGCAAAGGATCGCGAGCCCTAGTTGCCGCTATGCCTAACGCTTCCTCTCCGGGAGGTCCTTCTCTGTTGGCATGGGCACAATGCGCGCGATGTTCGCCATCGCCTCGGCCATTGATGCGCTCGGAGCATTGCCTACCTGGGCCGACGACGAGTCGCCCAAGCCGACCATGCTCAAGTATCCGATTAAATTCGCAGGTTGCGGAGGGACGTACTCGTAGATCACTTGCACGGCTGTCTCCTCCCGAAGAATCTCGTAATAGTACGAGTACTCGTTCAGCGGAAACCATCCAACTACCGTGAGCCCGTTGTATCCGCCTGGATAGTTGATGTAGCCCGTGCCCGGAGTTGACCATACCCCGTCGAATCTGGGACTGAATGCAAACAGGGCATGATTTTGGATGCCGTGGGTCAACACCGGCCCGGCCATGTCCAATACCCGGCTGGGCCTGGTTTCGCCCGGGAATCTCTGCAATTGTGAAGTGATTTTGTAGGTGTCGATTTCAAAAGACGGCATGGTTAGCCTCCAGTGCGCGCTGAGAATCTACAAGACCGCGCTCAGGTACGGGAATGCACGCCTCCAGCCAAACCCGCCACAGCCTGCCCTGGACTGGTATCTCCTCAAAAAGCCCATAGTTCCTTCACCTTCGCTGGTGGCCCAGGTATCAAAGTCAAAGAATGGGTGCCCCACGTTCGGCCATCTTTTGGCCTAACGTGGGCGGGTTGGTGGCTCACATATCCCGTGGCCCATATCTGCCTTCGTTTGGCAGATGTGGGGCTTTTCTAGCAGATGGAATCACGATTCAGCCGGCTGATTAGATAACCGTGTCGGCTCCCCGCCGCCGGGTAAACTTGGTGCGCTCAAGCAACCAAGGCTCGGAGGAAAGGAGCCGGGCACATGAAGATTGTAGGTTGTGATTTACACACGCGCTACCAGCAGATCGCGATGCTGGACACGGAGACGGGCGAGCTGATCGAGCGTCGCCTGGAACACGCCAAGGGAGAAGCACGGGCGTTCTATGCGGAATTGCAAGGGCCGGTGCGAGTGGGCATCGAGGCCACCGGCCGGCTGCCCCAGGTTCGGCCTGCTTTTGGCCTAACCTGGGTTCCGAGCAGGGACGGTATATCGAAGCCCACCGTTTCAACGGTGGGAACGCAACGACAAATTCCACTCCATTCTGAAGGCTGGGCAGGCGCAGCCGAAGCGCTCAAAAGGATGTGGCCCGCATATCCCCGATTTTGGGATATGTGGGGCTTTCGACTTTCGTCGCCGGGGTGGGTATCTACGTCCCTCGAGTCGAGCCCGCGCCGTTTTATCCGCTACCCACGATCCACTTCGCCATCACACCCTCCCGTGACCTGCGTCCTTTTCTTTTACTCCCCTGCCCTGTAAATCTGACCGCAGAGCTTAGGGATACGTGTCCCTGGCCCTTTCCCGGCCTCGCACGCCGCTTCGGCAAGTATGGAAAGTATGGATTGTCGTTGTATGGAAAGTATGGAAAGCATGGAAAAGAAAAGTCCCGGCAATCCTCACAAAATAAACCACTTCCATAGGTTCGGCTCGGCAGGCTACCTCTTAAACACGGAATCCGGGGGAGGGGTACCCCGCGGCGGCGAAACGCCGCGTTTCAACGCAGGGCAGGCTTCTTTTTCAGCACCCAGGTCGTCATCGAGCGCTGGTCTTGCACCACCGTGGTCTTCAACGGCTCCGCCAGCTCGCCGCCCAGCTGCTCAGCCTTGGCCGCGAGCAGCGCCTCGTCCACCAGGTAGCGCTCCGTCCCATCCGGCAACAGAAATCGGCGTCCCTGCAGGCGCTTCACCTGGCTCTCTATCCCGATCGTGGAGGCAAGCCGGCAGAAGAACATCCCGCCCGGTTTCAGCACGCGCCAGGTTCCCTGCAGCATCGCCTCGAAGTGCGCGTCATCACGTGCGAAGTGGAGGACCGCGCTGCTGACCACCACATCCGCGAATGCGTCGTCGAATGACATCCGCTCGACCGCCTCTGCGCGAAAGTTCGAAGCCGGAAGAGCCGGCGCAAGCTTCTGCGCCAGCCCGCGGACGCCGTCCACGGCACGCGCATCCGCATCGGCGGCATGAACTTCATAGCCTTCGCGCAGGAAGTAAACCAGGTTTCGACCTGAACCGCACCCGGCATCCACGATCCGCATTCCGGGCGAGATTCGCTCCTTCAGAAGCTGGTCGAAGAGATAAATGTCGATTGGTCCAAACTGGTCTTGCAGCGAGAGCGCGGGCATTGCAAAAACCTAGCTCCCGCATGTGGTCGTGTCAAGAAACCCTAACCAGCGCGTGGCCCACTTATCCCTTCTTTTGGGATACATGGGACGAAAGCCCGAACGAACCATCCCCCTGGCAGCATCGCCAATCACGGACTGGAACTGGCACTCACGAGTGCAACTGGAGCCGTGGCCTTCGACAGCAAGGAAGCTGTCAACACCAGCCATCAACCGGAATTGGAGATTGCGATGACCGGCCCAACCGGACCGCAAGGCCCACAGGGCTCGCAAGGGCTGACGGGTATGACGGGGGGACAAGGCCCGCAAGGACCGGCCGGAGCCACTGGGCCTCAAGGCCCACTCGGTATGACAGGGGCACAAGGACCTGCCGGAACCAACGGCGCCAACGGTCAGGGTTTCAACTTCACGGGAGTGTGGTCCCCTTTTACTCTTTATAACCCGTATGACGTGGTGGACTACAACGGCGCGACCTATGACGCTTCGGTGCTCATACCCCCATTCAGCAACCCACCTGGCGTCAGCAACCCCAGCTGGGTGCTGATGGCGGATGTAGGCCAGACGGGACAGGCCGGACTTACAGGAGCGGCCGGGCCGCCCGGAGCGATGGGAGCTCAGGGGAATCCAGGACCGCACCGGACCGCCGGGACCAACCGGACCCCAGGGGCCGAGCCGGACCCCAGGGAGCGACCGGAGCCCAGGGGCCAACCGGAGCCCAGGGGCCGTCTGGCGTGTCTCAGGGATATGCCGCCCAGGGCGTAAACAGTACAGACTGCGGCGGATTCGGATCATGCACGTCCGTCTCAACTGCTGTTCTCACTAACAAGGGACTTACCTCGTCACGGCATCCGTTGTAGTGGAAAACCATGACTTCATTAACTGATTTCATTGTGACGTGTTCTCTTTCCTCCGATACTGGCAATGGTTCTATTTTGGAAATACAGCAACCGTTATATCTAACCACAGCTCCGGGCGCAAACCCAACTGGGACTGTAACTCTGATTAGCACCTTCGTTAATTCCTTTTTATCGCCGCCCCAAATATGGGCGGAATGCCCGAGGAACATACGGGAGTCATCGGGAGCGTCTTTATGACGTATGCCACGGTTTCCGCGATATATCTCGATGCGCTCAATTGATTCAGAGCGAGATGGATTGAAAGCTTGGGCCGGAAACATGAGCGCAGCATTGGAGCGGCTCATCGGTCAGGTACCCCGGCTCCGGAAGTGATCACAAGTTTGCGTACCAAGGAGAACTTCGATGCCACGCCACACGCGTCTTGCCCCGGCCACTCTCGTCGCTGTGTTTCTATTCTCCCTCGTTGGGTTGGCTCAGGCGCCACCCACCGCCGATGCCTACACCTACAGCACTGCGCCTGCCACCAACTACGGGGCCGACCCGTCGTTGTTCGTGCAGAAAGGATCGGTAACGTCGGCCAGCTATTTGCAGGTTTGACCTCTCGACCTTGCCGTCCGGGGCCAGCGTCAGCAAGGCCACGCTGCGGTTGTACGTCAATCAGGTCGTGACCCCCGGCAAGTTCGACGTCTACCAGCTCAACAACGGTTGGGTAGAGAGCGCGCTGACTTACAGCAACGCTCCCCTCCGGGGCGCGTCGGCTACGGGCAGCCATCCCGTCGCGTTTACAGCTTCCAGCTTGAACCAGTTCGTGCTGATTGACATCACGCCGCTGGTAAACGGGTGGGCCAATGGCAGCATTGCCAATCACGGATTGGAACTGGCACTGACGAGTGCAACTGGCGCCGTGGCCTTCGACAGCAAGGAAGCTCTTAACACCAGCCATCAGCCGGAACTGGAGATTGCGCTGACACAGCCAACCGGGCCCCAAGGGCCACAGGGCCCACAAGGGCCATCGGGCATGACGGGGATGCAAGGCCCGCAAGGACTGACCGGAGCCACGGGTCCCCAAGGCCCCATAGGCATGACAGGGGCGCAAGGCCCTGCCGGAGCCAACGGCGCCAACGGTCAGGGCTTCACCTTCGGGGGACCGTTTAACTTCGGAGCCAGCTACCTCCCGTATGACGTGGTGACCTACAACGGCTCGACCTATGACGCTGTGACGTTTGTTCCCCCGTTCCAAAGCCCACCTCCCAACAACCCCGCGGTATGGGCACTGATGGTGAGTGAAGGGCAGCCGGGACAGCAGGGACCTGCAGGACCGGCCGGACCACAAGGACCGATGGGAGCTCAGGGGAATCCGGGACCGACCGGACCCCCGGGACCGACCGGAGCCCAGGGACCAACTGGACCCCAGGGGCCAACCGGAGCCCCGGGACCGGCCGGAGCCCAGGGGCCGCCTGCCCTGACTCACGGCTATGTCGCCGAGGGGGTAAGCACTGCAGACTGTATGACCTTTTGTACGTCGAATTCCACTCGTTCTCTTAACCGAGGGACCTATCTTGTTACGGCATCCGTTGTAGTGCAGAACATGGCGAACATAGGCGGAGAATCTAATCTCGTGGTGTCGTGTTCGCTTTATAGCCTTAGCGGTGGGGTGATAGGGCCTGTCACACAAATACTTCTCGATGGTATTGGTATAGGTGCATTCTCGCTCAGCCCAACCGCGAGCGTAACTCTGGTTAGCAACTACAGCGTCTCATCAGGCATTGACACCCTCCGGGCGCGGTGCACCGACGG
Source organism: uncultured Acidobacteriaceae bacterium (assembly GCA_963834815.1). GTDB lineage: Bacteria > Acidobacteriota > Terriglobia > Terriglobales > Acidobacteriaceae > DASRAA01. The sequence goes on from CAWIDA010000006.1 coordinate 504,979, forward strand.
GGGAGGGGGAAACGCGGGGGGCATCCAGATGTCTTACGCCTCGGTTTCCGCGGTATTAATCGACGCGCTCAACTGATTCAGAGGGAGATTGATCGAAAGCCGGAACCGGAAATATGAGCGCAGCATCTGAGCGATGCCGCTTCGTTGGCGAAAACTACCCCACCTCCGCGCCCTTCACCCGAATTGCGCTGAGTTGCTCCGAGATCGGCCAAATCTTGTAGAGCGCAATCGCAAACGCGACGGTCATCACGCTGGTGAGCAGGCCCGACTCGCCTACCCACACGCTGTATCCCGTGGTGGAGGCGTCGAAGCCGCCCTGGATCACCGCGTTCCATACGCCGTGCGCCCAAATCGCCGGCCACACGCTGCGCGACGAAATGCGCAGCCAGCCAAAGGTGAATCCGGCAGCTACCACGTCCACGAGGAACAGCATGGCCGACAGCACTGGGTGCGGACCCGAGGCATATTGCCCGCTGAGAATCAGTGGCGTGTGCCACAGTCCCCAGATGATTCCGCTCACCAGTATTGGCGCGGGAATGCCTCCCGCGACAAGGCGTGTGAGCATGTAGCCACGCCAGCCGATCTCTTCGCCCGCCGCCGATTTGCAGCTCAGCACGCCTCCTACGGTGAAGAGGAAGATCAGCCGCTTGGCGAAGCGCGCCAGCGCCGGGCCGCCCATGCTGACGCCGAGAAATACGCGGGTGGTTTCCGGCGGTTCGAACTTCGCGAGGCCGGTGTTCCACGCGATCCCATACGCCACCAACCCAACGATCAACGGCAGTGCCGTCGCCACCAGAATCGCGCGGGTGCCTTCCCAGCCTCCCCAGCGGAAGGAAATGTCGCGCGGCGACTCGCGCATCACCAGACGAGCGACGACGGATGCGACCGTTACCCACCACATCAGCGCGTAAATGTAACCCAGGTGATGCTCAATGGAACCACCCAGCGCGAACACCTTGTATTCGAAGTATGCCGACCCTGCGATCAGCACGACGAAGAAAATCGCAAGCCCACGGCGGGCTTTAGTTCTTGTGTCCATGCGTTGTCCTCGGTCGGGAAACACTAACCCACGCGGGAAGCGAGGGTCAACGCAAATGTGAGCGGCACGCACGACCGCGCCGAATTCATCCGCGGTTGCGGCCCGGCGAAGCTACTCGAGTTCCAATCCCTCGAAGGAGAGCACCAGTTCCTCGATGGCCACGTCCGTACCTTTCGCATTCAGCGGACCGCTGGTGTGCTTGATGATTCGCGCACGTAACAGCTTGCATCGTCGCGGCGGTTTGGCGGGGTCTTCATTCTGCACGGTGATCATAATGTCCCGGAACGCTTTCCCTGTGGCGCGAATTTCATCCAGCCATTCATTCAGGCCCGCAGCGCTGATCACGCCGCGCTTCAACGTGATGTCCGTCGACTTGTTCATTCCCGTGATCTTTGTCAACTGGCGCTCGTCCGCAGATCCATGGCGAAGGCTGGCTGACAGCAGCTCAGTGATTGCGCTGCACTCGTGGAACCCTCCATGCGGTGTGAAGCCTTCGCCCGAGCCGAGATGGAGAGCGAAATTAAATTGCCGGTAGGGATGGTCATGCGAGTTCATGGGCTGGCCTCCTGGTGCTCGGGCACATTCACATCCTTCCACGTTAATGCCCGTGAGTTCAGCGTGCTCGTAGCGCTATCGCCAGTTCTAACACATTAGTGGTTACTGCATATTTATTGGTATTGCGATGCTGAAAGTTGTTGTCCCGAAGTCAATACTTTGCTAATGTCCTCCCCGCAATCCTTTAGGTTCCAGCGATGTCGATAGCTCGTGCCTTGCATCTCGAGTTAGTTGCTTTTCTCTTTGCGCTGACAGCCGTTGTCGTTTTTCAGATGCTCACGGGCAGAATCAATTTAAGAGGATTGCTGACACCCAAGGACGGTAGCAGTCGGACCAGTCCCGAACGCATTCAGCTGTTGATCGCAACCATTGCTGCGGGCGCTCAATATCTAGGCGAACTTGGTCACACAACAAGCAGCAGCCTGCCCGATGTCGGCAACAACTGGCTTTACGTAATGGGCGGCAGCAGCGGCATCTATCTTTTGCGAAAAGCTTGGACCACATTCAATTCTAGGAAGCGGACATAGGAGGATCGACATGAATCTGATGGCGCAAATCTGCGGCTTTATACTTTGTGCGTTCATCGGCCTGTTGGGATTAACCATCCTGGTTTGGATCTGGCAGGGCAAGATCGACCTGGCACAACTGATCAGCGAGCCGAATGGTAGCGCTAGCATGTCACGCTTCCAGTTACTGATATTCACCTTTGTCATCGCTATCAGCTTGTTTTACATGGTGGAGATGCGGGTCAATCCCAATGGATTTCCTGAAATCCCGAACGGTGTCCTGACACTGCTGGGCATCAGCGCCAGCACGTACGCCATTAGCAAAGGCATCACCTACAGCCAACCTGTTCCGCAGAGTGGGGACGGAGATGGTAACGACGATGCGACCGATGCAGAAGCGGCCGCAGACGAAGCGAGTGCGCATGCTGCGGCAGCCCAGCAGGCGGCAGCAGCCACACAGGCGGCTGTCGATCAGATGGCGATGCATGCCGCGGCGGCGCAACAGGCCGTGCAGCAGTCTGCCGAAAATGCGGCCAAGGCCCAGCAGGCTGCGGATCAAGCGACTGGAAATCAGAGCTAGGAGTGGAAGTGTTGCCCTGGTTTGTTATCCGGACCACGATCCGAATGCCAGCTTGATGTGAGGTTTAGCCATGCCGCCAAAGAAAACCACAACGACGACCGCGCACGCAAAAAGGACCACAACAACGAGCGCACGCAGCACGAAGACCGCAACCGCCAAGAAGCCCAAGGCTACTGCCCGGACGGCAACGGCCCCGGCGAAATCCCGCACCAGTCTGATCAGAACGGTTGGCCCCTTGGTTCCGTTGGCGATCGCCCTGGTAAACGGAGCGGTCACCGCCAACAACCCGCCATCGGGCACGGCAGGTGGATCTGGATCTGCCACTGCCATTGTTCAGGTTGCTCCTGCGACGTGTGGCGGCCCCGGACTCCCCGCATGTACCGGCCCTGCTCCCCTCTTGCAGAAAGGACATGAAGTAGCGTGGTGGTTCGTATTTAAGTTCAATTCGAAGGCATTTCCCGGATGCGGCGGCGACGCAAAACCATCGTGCCCGTTCGGCGGCGAGGTTCAAAATTACAGGAACTCCAGCCAGCAATTCGTCTACGCCAGCAGCGACTCTCCGACATTGCAACAAGGTAGTGGCTGCGCGGGCGACAGTACGGGAGATGCCGCCGTCGACCCAATTGGCGCCACCTTCGACGAGGTGTATCACGGCTCCTACCACTATGTCGTTTGGAACGACCAGTTCTACGATGACCCCGATATGAAAGGGTGCAGCGAGTCGTGTGGCGCTCCGTGGGGCCACTCCAAAGGCATGGTGGCGTGGAACGACGCCGGAGAAGGTCTGGTCATGCAGGTGTCAACCCCGTCGTGGCCTGCCTCCGGAAACGCCTCGTCCCCTCGCAAGAGCGACGGCAATACACTTGGCTGCGTTAAGGACAACGATATTCAGGTCAGCCAGCATTTCTTTGCGCTCCGGCTTAGCAAAGATGATCTGGTGCAAGTTCTAAAGGCGCTGCAAAATGCCAGCGTTGTAACTGACCCAAAGAACCCTCAGATCGTCAGCAATGGTGGGCCCTCCGACGTGCAGGCGCTGGTGGCCAGCCTGGGAGTGAAGTCTCCAAGCGCTGCCGTTCTTACCGCGAAGTTGTCTAGCGGAGTCGAGCTGATTTCCAAGCCTTCGCACCTGAATGTTCCGCCCTGGCAGATGATTTCAGCGGTTCTCGGCGGCATCCCTTTACGCACTGCAACCTGGTGGGCAAACCCGGAAATTCCCCCAACCACGACTGCGGGCGCACCCGGTTGCTGGAGCACTACTCTCAGTACTCCGGGCCCGGTCGATATCGCGACCACCGGGCACTGGTCGGGGCAGGAATTCGGCCTCACCGGAGGTTTGGGCACAAATTACAACCACGCCAAGATAGGCGTGTCCACGTCAACCAATGACCATTACGCAATCTTCGGAGACATGAATCAGCAAGGCACGCTCTCAGGAAAGAACTGTGCCAGCAGCCAGAACGGCCGCGGTGGGACGTTTTACGTGGTCTCGAATCCCCAACTCAGTACCAGCATCACTGCGCTTATCGCTGGCGGATCCGCCCCCGCTGAATCTGCGGCCAAATAGTTGGGTGATTGCATCGGGGAAGTTGCGAGTCCGCGGCGAGACTGCCGGCTTGATTGCTCGCAAACAGTAAGAATCCCGAGGTGGTGTCGCTCCATCTTCTCAACCGGCAGCTCGCTTTAGACCCTCGCCGACCTGTGGTCGCCGGATACTTGCGCACACGGCGTACGATCTCAACTTGGGCTCCGGGCTTACTGCCAACCGGAATCAGGCTCAACGCCTCGGGATTCTGTCTTGCCTTTGACTCGTTTCTTGTTTCCTCAACCAGCGGTTTGCTATCGACCGTTGCAATCCCTCTGCTGCCGTTGCGCTGCAGGCGCGGAGCAGTGAATGTGCTTCAGTCCCGGACTCACCGGCTAACCGGAAAACCTGGGAAACTTGTCAAAGAACGAGTTTGTTTTACTCCTGCCAATTTCGAAGTCAATACAAATAACGCTGATTTATTGCCTTTGTTTTCAATCGAGTGCAGCCCGTCCACAGGCGCATGACCAAAATTGGTGCAATGTCGCCGAGCCGCCTCCGGAGCGCCGTCCTCGCAGCACCGTATTTTTGCGGCGGCTGACGCAATGCCGCAGTTACAGTTCGCATCGAAGGTTAACCGCCGGATTGTGATAATCGGGCGCACCTCTTAATTCATGCGGCTTTTCAACGGGCCGGCAAATCGGACACGCCGCCATTTGTTACCATCGGCAGCATGCCGCTGGTGCAGGCAGAACACCTCATAAAGTCGTTTAGCTCGGGGCAAAATGCTTTTGGAACACCTGGCGCAACCCGGGTTCGAGCCGTCAATGACGTATCGCTGGCAATCGAAGCCGGCGAGATGGTCGGTTTGGTGGGGGAATCCGGTTCCGGCAAAAGCACTCTGGGACGAATGTTGCTGCGGCTCATCGAGCCCGATTCCGGCACCGTCCGATTCGATGGCCACGACGTTCTGTCTGCGCGCAGCAGCGAATTGCGTCGTCTCCGGCGGGACATGCAGATCATCTTCCAGGACCCTTACGGCTCTCTGGACCCGCGCATGACTGTCGAACAGATTGTCTGCGAGCCGATCATCATTCACGGAGGCGAATCCGCCGCCGGCCGCAAGCGACGCGTGGCGGAAATGATGCGTGCCGTCGGCCTCGATGAATCGGCGCTTGGCCGGTACCCACACGAGTTCAGCGGCGGCCAGCGCCAGCGCGTCGGCATCGCGCGAGCATTGATGCTGAGGCCACGCTTTATCGTCGCCGACGAGCCCGTGTCAGCCCTTGACGTCAGCGTCGGAGCGCAAATCGTCAACCTGCTGCGGCGGCTGCAAAAGGAATTTCAGCTCACTTACCTGTTCATTTCCCATTCGCTGCCGGTGGTGCGCTACCTGGCGACGCGCATTGCGGTAATGAAGCAGGGCGAATTGGTGGAGTTGGGCACCACTGAACAGATCACGACTGCGCCACGCCACGAGTACACTCGGGCGCTGCTGGCCGCAACGCCCGAACTGGAAACCGCAGCTAGCTGAGAGTCAGTGCTTCCTGGCGGCGATCGGCGACCGAATCGTCGTGAAACTCTGCTCCCTCCAGCCGCAGCAGAAAAGCCTTGGTTGCCAGGCCGCCGCCGTAACCGCCGAGCTCTGTCCCGGCTGCCAGCACACGGTGGCAAGGAACGATGATTGCGATCGGGTTGTGATGGTTGGACTGTCCGACTGCGCGAAAGGCATTGGGCCTGCCAACAGCACGGGCGATCTCGGCATAGCTGCGCGTTTTACCGTAGGGAATGCGCAACAACTCTTCCCAGCATTGCTTCTGAAAATCGGTGCCTCTGAGATCGAGCCGCAGGGCAAACTTACGCCGTTTGCCGGCAAAGTATTCCTCTAACTGCTGCCGAACCCTTTCGGTTGCGGCACGAGATTCTTCCCACGCGACAGGTCTCCCGGCCACTTTCTCACGTAGCCCTCGGTCAAATTCAAGAACTACCAGCGCCGAAGCCGACATTCCTAATAGCAGTGGACCAACCGGCGACTTCATCCGCGAATACAATAGAGTCTCCATTCCCACACTCCCGTGTTGCAGCTAGCATCACTACGCTCAGCCCAAGTCTGATGCGAGCTAAATCTACGACGGCCACGATGGGTGACGCTACGCAGATGTTTTAACCTTTTCGCGGGCGCGACGTCCAACGGTTTGCCGGGTTTATCTTGTAGCGAGAAGGGTCGCCAGGGACGGTAGTATCTCGCATTTTTCCCATCTCGGCCTGCAAAAGGCTAAAATAAAGGAAGACACCCGCAGCGTCACATCATCCAATCGATGGAATGGCTGGTCCCAAAAGAATGAAGCTCAATCGCCTTCGTGTCACCCTTCTGGCGTTGCTGTTCGCCTGCTCGATCGGTAGCCTCGCCCAAGACAAATCCGCTGCATCTTCGGACCAAGCCACGGCCCCATCCGCTTCGGCCCCATCCGCAACGACCCCAAGTGCGCAGACGACCCCCGACAAGGCGGCCGCCTATTATCACTTTGCGATGGCCCATATTTACGAGGAAATGGTGTCCATGTATGGCCGCGCCGACTACGCCAGCAAGGCCGTTGACGAGTACCGCCTGGCAATTGAGAATGACCCCACCTCGGATTACCTGAATGCCGGGTTAGCGGAGTTGTATGCCCGCACCGGTCGTATCAAGGACGCCGTCCTCGAAGCCCAGGACATCCTGAAGCGCGACGGCAACAATCTGGAGGCGCACCGCCTGCTGGGCCGTATCTATCTGCGATCGCTGGGCGATATGCAGGCGGGGACCCAGTCGCAAGAAATGCTGAAGCTGGCCATTGAGCAGTACGAGCAAATCGTCAAGCTCGATCCCAAGAGCGTCGAAGACCACCTCCTCCTGGGTCGCCTCTACCGCCTGAATAACGATCTGGTGAAGGCCGAGAACGAGTTCAAGACCGCCGTATCGATCCAGCCTGATTCGGAAGAGGCGGTCACAGCGTTGTCGCTTCTCTACAACGACGAGGGCGATACTTCTCGCGCGCTGGACGTCTTGAATGCCTTTCCCGAAGGTGCCCGGTCCGCCAAGCTGTATTCCGCGCTGGGTTTCACCTACGAGCAGACGAAATCGTACAAGAAGGCCATCGAGGCTTATCAAAAGGCGGTCGATCTCGACCACGACAATCTCGATTCCGTGCGTGGTCTGGCGCAGAACCTGATGAATGATGGCCAGCCCGACGCTGCCCTCATTCAGTACAAAGCCATCGTCGAGGCCGATCCTTCCGACGCGCAAAGCTACCAGCGCATCGCCGAAATCTACCGCCGCAACGGCAAGTACGACGAGGCGTTAGAGTCCTTGAAGAAGGCCAGTACGGTGGTTCCGGACTCCCTCGAGCTGAAGTACAACATTGCCGTGATCGAGGAAGCTCAGGGTAAGTACGATGACGCGATCACGATACTCACCCAGTTGCTGCAGAAGACCGAGCACGCCAACGGCGAGTACGACACCTCTGAGAAGAACAACCGCGCGGTTTTCCTGGAGCGGCTGGGCACCGTCTATCGCGAAGCCAACAAGCCTCAGTTGGCCATCGATACCTTCCACCGGATGTTTGATCTCGGTGACGAAAATGCCATTCGCGGCTACCAGCAGGTGGTCGAGACCTACCGCGATCAGAAGCAGTGGCAGATGGCTACCACGGTGGCCGAAGAGGCATCCAAAAAGTATCCTAACGACCGCTCCCTGCAGATGGTTGCCGCCTCCCAGCAAGCGGACATGGGCAATCCCGGCCCGGCAGTCGAGCAAGTCAAGGCAATGCTGAAAGGCAATGCTGACGACCGCGAGGTCTATATCGCTCTGGCCCAGATGTATAGCCGCCTCAAGGATTGGCCCCAGGCAGAAGCCAGCATCAATAAGGCGCTCGATCTGTCGACCAAGCCCGAGGACAAAAACTACGCGAATTTCGTAGCCGGCTCCATCTATGAGCGGCAGAAGAAATACGAACTGGCGGAAGAGTACTTCCGCAAAGTCCTGGCCGATGATCCCAAGAACGCGCAGGCCCTGAACTACCTCGGCTATATGCTGGCCGACCGCGGCACCCGCCTGGAAGAGGCTCTGGGCTACATTCGACGCGCGGTTGCCCTCGATCCGCAAAACGGCGCTTATCTCGACTCGCTGGGCTGGGTCTATTACCGCATGGGCAACTACGATCTGGCCGAAGATAACCTGCGCCGCGCCTCTGAGAAGATTGGCAGTGATCCCACGGTCCAGGCCCACTTGGGCGATCTCTACCAGAAGACCGGCCGCCTCAAGCTGGCCACCACCCACTGGCAACGCGCCCTCGAAGAATGGAACAAGACGGTTCCTGCCGAGGTCGATACCGAACAAGTCGCCAAAGTTCAGAAGGACCTCGAATCAGCCAAGGTCAGGCTGGCCAAGCAGACAGCCGGCAAAGAATAGCAATAAGTCTTATCCCAGCGATCCGTCTAGGGAAGCTCTGATTAGGTCTTTTTCTCGAAGGGGACGGCCTTTAAGGCCGTCTGTGAATGGCGCTAAATCATTGCGGCGTTAGAAGCTGAGGGACTTTGCCATGACTTAATCAGAGTTTCCTTCGGTGCCGCGTTCGAATGGCCCGTTGTTGGCCGCTTGAGCGGGTTTTTGACTTTGTCTCGTTTTATCCGCGTCATCCGTGTAAATCCGCGGTTGCTTTCGTGTTTGTTCGAAACTCGAAACTGATTTTCGGTACACTCTCCCCATGCTCGCCCCCTACGCGGTTCGCGTCGAAGACTCGCGCGGACGCCGCTATCCCGAGCCTCCGCACCCTTATCGCAACGCCTTCCAACGCGACCGTGACCGCGTCATTCACTCCCGCGCTTTCCGGCGTCTGGAAAATAAGACGCAGGTCTTCACCCGCCGCTACTCCGACCACTTTCGCACCCGCCTCACTCACACGATGGAGGTCGCGCAGATATCCCGCACCATCGCCGGTGCGCTCGACCTGAACGTCGATCTCGCCGAGGCCCTGGCTCTGGTGCACGACATTGGGCATCCTCCCTTCGGGCACGCCGGGGAGCGCGCCCTCGACGCCTGCATGCAGCGTCACGGCGAGTTCTTTGACCACAATCTGCAGGCGTTGCGCATCGTCGAAGACTTCGAGCTTCGCTATGCGGAATTTCGCGGTCTCAACCTGACCTTCGAGGTTCGCGAAGGCATTATCAAGCACTCGCACGACTACAGCGCCGTCGAGCATCCCGAGCTGACGGAGTACCTGCTCGATCTGCGACCTCCATTGGAGGCCCAACTCATCGACCTCACCGACGAGATTGCCTACACCACCGCCGACCTCGACGACGGCTTCGAGGCCAGGCTGCTCAAGTTGGCTGATATCCGAAAGAATATGCGCGTCTTCGAACGCTTCTACGTCGAGATGGCAGCGAAGTATGGCGATGCGCCCGACAAGCTGAAATTCAACGAGGCCCTCAAGCGCATGCTCAACCGCTTCGTTACCGACCTGATCGAGAACACAAGATCACGCATCGCCAACTCCGGCGTCGCCAGCCTCGAAGAGGTGCGCCGGTATCCTGAGCGGCTGGTGGCCTTCAGTCCGGAGGTCGAGCAGGAACGCCGCGAGGCCAAAGCCTATCTCTATACGGCGCTCTACGAGAGCCGGCCGCTTTTACCTGAGAAGCTCAAGGCGGAGAAAGTGGTGACCGAGACGTTCGACTTTCTCGTCGCCAATCCCGGCGCTCTGCCGCCGAGTTATCAGGAAAAAGCGGCGCACGAAAAACTGGTCCGAGTGGTATGCGACTACATCGCGGGCATGACGGACGGCTACATTCAAGGTGTGCACAAGAAGCTCGGGTCAGCATAAAGGAGATCCCTCATGTCCTGGCGGGAGAAACTGTGGCCTTTTTCAAAGCGACCGACTGTGCCTGATGCCGTACGTAAGGTTAACTTCACGATGGCGGGATGGGCCGAGCAAGAACCGAATGGAAATTTGCGTGGCTGGCTCCGACCAAACGGAAGCATTCTCTCCTTGGGGGACATGGGTTCACACGCATGGTTTTCTGCTTCAGAAACTGAACTGCGAGACTTGGCCCGGCAGCTGGCAGCAGATCGCGAGGGGGGGTTGATCGAGGTGACTAGGCTTCGGTGCGGAAGAAACCCCGCGGTCCGTCTGATTTACAAGCGGCTACAGGCTCCCGCGTATGTCTTCACTGGAATGTTTATGACACCTATGGGTGGCGCTCCTTTGGTCTGGACCATAGTTGATGGAGAGCGCGGTGTCACCGGGGTCCGCGAAGCCGTTATCGGTGCGGAAATGTGGGGCTCGGGCCAGACGAAGAACATTGAAGACTACGAGCGTATATGGCCGCAAGATCCCTACGATATGCTGTCGCTTGGCGTCGACCGCAGTGTGCAGCGTTTCATTTCCGACAATGAGGAGTACGACTCGCGTTTTCCGGATCATCCCCTGACGGGAGTCAGACGGTTTCTGGATGACCTGTGCATTTGGATTCAATCCGACTCCCACACACCGGACCAGAACGAAACCATCCAATAGCCAACCGCGATCGGGCCTGTGCCCCAATTTAGTCGCCGGGTGCCCCGCTCAAGCGGGCTTTGCTGAAGTGAGTCTTGTTGGATCGTTGCGAACCAGTGACTGCCGACATTGACAGTGCACGCATCATTCGCGAACATCGGGACGCGGGTTAATCGTTGGGTTTATCCGCGTCATCCGCGCAAATCCGCGGTTGCTTTTGACTTTGCTCGAAACTTGAAACGTGAAACGGCTTTAGTCTCCCGCCACCATCTCGGGCGCGGCCTGGATCTCCGCCACGTCTACGATATTTGTCGGGTACTTGCCCGTATAACACGCAGTGCAGTACTTGACGTCGTCACCTTCTCCCGCGGCCTTGCGCAGACCCTCCAGCGATAGGTACGCCAGCGAATCCGCATGAATGTATTCGCGGATCTCATCGACCGACTTGTTGGCGGCGATGAGCTGGTTCTTGGAAGGCGTGTCCACGCCGTAATAGCAGGACGAAATCGTCGGCGGACACGAGATGCGCATATGGACTTCCTTGGCCCCGGCATCCCGCACCATGCGGACGATCTTGCGGCTGGTGGTGCCGCGCACGATCGAGTCGTCAATCAGCACCACACGCTTGCCTTCGATCACGTGCCGCACCGGATTCAACTTCAGACGCACGCCGAAGTCGCGCACCCGCTGCTCTGGCTCGATGAAAGTTCGCCCCACGTAGTGGTTGCGGATCAACCCGAATTGCAACGGGATTCCGCTCTCGTGCGAAAAGCCCATCGCGGCGGTCACCCCTGAGTCCGGCACCGGAATGACGATATCGGCAACCACCGGGGATTCCAGCGCGAGCTGCCGCCCCATGGCCTCGCGGGTCTGCTGCACCGCGCGCCCGAACACAATGCTGTCAGGCCGCGAAAAGTACACGTGCTCAAATACGCAGCTCGAAATGGGTTGCTGTGCGGCGTAAAAGCGCGAATGCACGCCCTCAGGGCCAACAATGACCATTTCTCCCGGCTTGACCTCGCGATCGTAAACCGCGCCGATCAGATCGAAGGCGCAGGTCTCGGAGGCGAACACGATGGTGTCTTTGTGATGCTCGGAGTGTCCCGGAATGTGGCCCATCACCAGCGGACGAAAGCCGCGGGGATCGCGCGCGGCAAAAATGCGGTCGGGCGTCAGCATCACCAGCGAGAAGGCGCCTTCGATGCGGCGTAACGAATCGCTCATCGCCGCCGCCAGCGTCTCTTCCCTCGAGCGCGCAATCAGGTGCACGATAACTTCCGTATCGCTGGTGGTCTGAAAGATTGAGCCCTGGCCCTCCAGTTGGGCGCGAATCTCCAGGGCATTCGTAATGTTGCCGTTGTGCGCCAGAGCAATCTTGCCTTTGCTGCATTCCACCCGAATGGGCTGAGCGTTCAGCAGCGCCGAGTCGCCGGTCGTCGAGTACCGCGTGTGGCCGATGGCCAGCGAGCCCGGCACGCGCGCCAGAGTTTCGGCGGTGAAAATGTCGGAGACCAGACCCATCGCCTTGTGCAGCTCCAGGCGTTCGCCGTCGGACGAGGCTATGCCCGCCGACTCCTGGCCGCGATGTTGCAGGGCGTACAGGCTGAGGTAAGCGAGCTTGGAGGCCTCGGGGTGGCCGTAAATGGCCGCCACGCCACACTCTTCGTGCAACTTGTCAGAAGTGATCAGCATCGGTCACCTGCTCGTCGTCTCAGCTTAGAAACTGTAAGACTTACGTTGCTCTTTACACCACACCAGAAACCAGCCGGTCTTCCGTTTCCGTGTGTAGCGCCTGCTCCAACGCTTCCGCCCATGCTCGCTTCAGTTCCGACACCGACCCGGCGGCGGCCAGCTTGCCATCCACCCAGATTTCCAGATTGTCGGGAACCGTGCTTCCGATATGGTCTGCTGAAAGAGCGTATTTTGCCGCTATTTCTTTGATTCTCTCCACCTTCGTGGGGTCGCAGGAAATCAGGATTCGGCTGGCATCCTCACCAAACAGAACGAACTCTGCAACCAGCCCTCCGGACTCCAGATCTACTTGGGCGCCCATGCTCCGGGCGAAGCCGCACTCCGCCACCGTAACCGCCAATCCGCCTTCCGTGCAGTCCTTGGCCGATTCAACCAGTCCCCCGTCGATCATTTCCACGATGGCTTTCTGAAGCGCCGCTTCTCTTTCGAGTTCCAGCGCAGGCGGGAATCCCCAAATCTGCCCCAGAATTTCCTTGGCATACTCCGAAGATCCGAATTCCGCTTCCACGTCCGACGCATCGCCCGGCTCCGAGCCCCGCACCAAAACCAGAGCCTGCCCAACTTGTTTGAAGTCCGGGCCAACCGCTTTGTGAACATCCTCCAGAATGCCCACGATCCCGATAACCGGTGTGGGATAGATGCCCTCACCCAGCGTTTCGTTGTAGAAGCTGACATTGCCGCCAGTGATCGGCGTCTCCAGTTCCTCGCAGGCCTTAGTGATGCCGTCGATGGTCTGGGCAAACTGCCACATAATGTGCGGTTTTTCCGGATTGCCGAAGTTCAGGCAGTTGGTGGCTGCGATGGGAGTTGCGCCGGAGCACGCCACGTTGCGGGCCGACTCAGCGACCGCATGCATTGCACCTAGCTTGGGATCGAGATAGCACCAGCGGCCATTGCCGTCGAGCGCCATCGCCAAAGCGCGTTGCGTACCCTTTATCCGGATCACGCCCGCCTCGCTGCCAGGACCTTCGACGGTATTCGTCTGCACCATCGAGTCGTATTGCTCAAAGACCCAGCGCTTGGAGCAGATATTCGGACTGGCCAGCAACTGTTTCAGATCGCTGGTGAGATCGGCCTTTTGCCCTAATGCAATGTTCTCCGGCATTTCGCGGGCTACGGGCGGCTCCCAGCGCTCCATGGGGCGGTTGTACAGCGGAGCCTCATCGGTCAGCGCTTGATTGGGAATCTCCGCCACCACCTTGCCATGCTCCAGCACCCGCATCGTCGCCTCGGGAATGACGCGGCCGATGGTTACGGCGTCGAGTCCCCACTTCTCGAAGACCCGGAAGACCTCGTGCTCGCGGCCCTTCTCGGCAACCAGCAGCATCCGTTCCTGCGATTCGCTCAGCATGATCTCGTAAGGAGTCATGCCGGTGTCGCGCTGCGGCACCAGGTCGAGTTCGATCTCCAGGCCCACGCCGCCGCGGCCGCCCATTTCGCAAGTCGAACAGGTCAGGCCCGCGGCGCCCATGTCCTGAATGCCGATGATCGCTCCTGTTTGCATAGCTTCGAGACAGGCTTCCAGCAACAGCTTCTCCAGAAACGGATCGCCTACCTGCACATTCGGGCGCTTGGCTTCCGATTCCTCGCTGAACTCCTCGCTCGCCATGGTGGCGCCGTGGATTCCATCGCGCCCTGTCTTTGACCCGACGTAAATAACGGGATTCCCGGCGCCCGAGGCCTTGGCATAAAAAATCTGGTCGCGCCGGACCAGACCAAGGGCAAAGGCGTTCACTAGCGGATTGCCGTTGTAACAGCTTTCGAACTTCACCTCGCCGCCAACATTAGGCACGCCAAAGCAGTTGCCATACGAAGCCACGCCACTGACGACGCCCTCCATTACGGAATGATTCTTGTGCAACGTCGCCTGATCGATCGTCGGCGTGCCGGAATAATTGGGTGCCTCATCCTTTCCGGTTGGGTGGCCCACAATTGCCTGCTGTTGGGAATTGTGGGTTTGCGATGTGGGTGCCCCATCCTTTCCCCGCTTTTGGGAAAGGGTGGGATTCGGAACACTGATCGGTCCAAATCGCAACGAATCCATAATCGCCACCGGCCGCGCGCCCATGGTAAAGATGTCGCGCAGAATGCCGCCCACGCCCGTGGTTGCGCCCTGAAATGGTTCGATAAACGAAGGATGATTGTGCGACTCGATCTTGAAGGCGCAGGCCCAGCCATCGCCGATGTCGATGATACCCGCATTTTCGCCGGGGCCCTGCACCACGCGACGGCTGCGCGTCGGCAGGCGCTTCAGGTGCACGCGCGAAGACTTGTAGGAGCAGTGCTCGCTCCACATCACACTGAAAATGCCGACCTCAGTAAGCGTCGGCGTACGGCCTAAAGATTTGAGGATGCGCTGGTATTCTTCCGGCGTAATGCCGTGATCGCGCAAAAGCTCGGGAGTGATAGCTGGTTCCTGGGCGGCAGGCGTTGCGGATTCAACTGAGTTCATGGCGGTCCGGGAGTGAGTCCCTATTCTCGCACGCCAAGAGGCGAGAGGAAAGCAGCAATAAATGGACACGACCGCCGTTTCGAGGGTAACGCGGCGCAATTACTGACGTTCGGGCGGCGGGCAGCGTGGTTCAAGCCAGACTCCAGCACAGCGGCGTCACAGAAACTTCTGCAGCGCTTCGGTGGTTTCCTTAGGCTGCTCCTCCAACACCCAGTGACCCGCGTTTTTCAACACCACGACGGTGACATTGGTCGCAACCAGTTTGGCCTGTTCCCCTAAAGGCGCTCCTAATGACTTGTCGCCGCCGATGGTGAGTAGCGGCATGGTCAACTTGGTCTGGGAGAGCTGAGCGAAATCCTTGGCCGCCTGCTGGAACGAAACGAAGTACTCCCATCCCGCATGCATGCGCCCGGGACGTGAATAGGCCGCGACGTAGGCTTTGCGATCCGCTTCCGGAATGGAATGGTTCTTGTCGGCAGCGAAGTCGTTCCAGAAGTAATCGAAGTACGTGCGTTCCCGGCCTCGCACTAGAGCTTCCGGCGTCGGCCCGTTGAAGCGGAAATGCCAAATTCCAGGGTTGTTGTAAATAGGCTCCCAGCCGGCCACGCCTGGGAGGAAGGCATCCATCAGGACGAGCTTTGTAACTTCCGACGGAAACTGCGCGGCGTAGGCATAGGCGACCATCAGGCCGATGTCATGGCCGACGACCTCGGCTTTCTGGACGCCGAGTGATTTCGCGAGACTGTGGATCGTGGTGGCGGCACTCTTCATGTCAAGGCCACTAGTGGGAATGCCCGAGTCCCCAATGCCGGGGAGGTCAGGTGCAATGACAGTGAAGCGTTCGGCTAGAAGCGGGATGATCGGCTTCCACATCCGTGAAGTCTCGGCGTAGCCGTGCAGCAGGATGAGTGTCGGTCCATGTCCCGAGGTCAGGTAATGCAGCTTGAGACCATCGATTTCCGCGGTGCGCGAGTCTATGGCCGCATCCGGCGAGGTCGCGTTAGCGATTGCAACCAAAGTGAAAAGACAGACCAGTGCAAACATGAACAAACGTAGTGCATGCTTCATGAGTTGAGCGCCCCTGTAGAAAAATTCGTTCAAACCTTGCGATAAGACAGTCTATTGGACGACAAAGTTCCTGGCAGGATTCTGCCAAATCGCATGGCCTACGCACTAGAACACTTACCTCTTCGACCGACGACTTGTGCTCACCCCGCCAGCAGTAGCGCTCGGAGCAGTCCAACATGGGAAGGTGAGCAATGTTCTGAAGCCACTCTCCGCTTTGGCCGCTCCAATGAACTGCGCGGACCCCGGACAATTCTTCGAAAATAATTTCCAGCCCTTGGAGCGAAATGTATGTCAAGCAACAAAACAGGAGCCACCATGGAAGCACCGCTCACGTCCAATCCTCTTGATGTTGTCCCCGACCAAATACCATTCGATGTGCCCTATGGGCTCCCAATATCACTAGACCGGGCCGAGGCGGTTATTCACGCCGCCGTGGCCGAGGCGAAGAAACGGAATTGGAAGATGAACATAGCAGTAGCCGATTCCGGCGGAAATCTAGTTGCCTTCCAACGGATGGACGGCGCGATGCTTGCCTCCATTCAGATTGCCGAGCACAAGGCACGCGCCGCCGCGACCTTCCGGCGCCCAACCAAAGTATTCGAAGACGGTATCAACCTCATGCATCTCAACTATCTACTCGCGTTCGATGGAGTGATTGCGTCTCGAGGCGGCATTCCGCTGATCGACCGCGGCGCGATCATTGGCGCAATCGGTTGTTCGGGAGGCACGGATTCCCAGGATGAGATCGTCAGCGAGGCTGGCGCGGCGGTTATCAACCACCCCCCCGCGACGAACAAAAAATGACGAGGAAGACAGATGAAAGCAGCACGAGTTCTGCGATTCGGTCCGCCGAGCGTGATCGAAATCGATGACCTGCCTCGGCCCGAACCCGCCGCTGGGCAACTGTTGGTTCGCGTAAAAGCGGCGGGAGTGGGACCCTGGGACGCGCTCGTCCGTGAGGGCAAGAGTGAGCTCCACCAACCCTTGTCTTTCATTCTCGGCTCCGAGCTATCGGGAATCGTCGAACAAATCGGTGCGGAAATTTCGGAGTTCACGACTGGCGACGAAGTCTACGGGGCAACGAACGATCAATTCACCGGGGCATACGCAGAATATGCGGTGCCTTCGGCCAAAATGATGTCGCAAAAACCACGGGCTCTAAACTTCATCGAGGCAGCCTCGGCGCCAATTGTGGCTGTCACCGCGTGGCAAATGCTCTTCGACTATGCCCAGGTAACCGCCGGGCAGACCGTACTAATCCACGGGGCCGCAGGCAATGTTGGCGCTTATGCCGTACAAATGGGCAGCCAAGCTGGTCTTCATGTAACCGCGACCGCCGCCTCCGCCGATTCGCAGTATGTCCGAAGCCTGGGTGCCGAAAGAGTTGTGGATTTTAAAACCCAGCGATTCGAAGAGTTGTTGAGTGGAATGGATGTTGTGCTGGATACGGTTGGAGGAGATACGCAGCAGCGGTCTCTGCAAGTGCTGAAGCCAGGCGGGATTCTCGTCTCTTCGGTGTCACCGGTTCCCGACGCAACCCAAAAACGTTATGGCGTTCGAGCGGTGTTCTTTTATGTCGATGTGACGACAGAGCGGCTGAACAAAATAACAGAGCTGTTCGATAGCCGAAAACTAATGACAGACGTGGGGACTGTGCTTCCGCTGGCAGAAGCTCGCGTTGCCCACGAGATGCTTGGAGGTCTGCCGCACAAGCGCGGCAAGATCGTGCTGAGCGTCGCGGCCTGACAACCATCGTCGAATTATGCGACCCATTTTGTTTTGGCTGAATGCGTTTTGATCAAACATTGTCGGCTTCCATAACTGGTTTTCGAGATTAAAAAATACAGGAGGAGAATCCATGGCAACAGTGAGCGCACCTACAAAAACCGAACAGATTCGCCTGACCCGGCGGTCACCCGCCTATTGGCGTGTCACCATCGACAACCCGCCGATCAACGTGATGGGCCCGGAAATGGTCAAACAGTGGCAGGAAACCATTAACGCTCTCGAGACTGACGAGCAGGTCAGAGTCGTGGTCTTTGACAGCGCGGTCGACGACTACTTCCTGAATCACGCCGATTTCAACGCCCCGCTCGAAGACCTCACCTCACTGCCGGCTGGTCCCACAGGCTTGCCGCCTTGGCCGGACTTTCTCGTGCGTCTGACCCGCTTGCCAGTCGTTTCCATCGCTCTCATTCGCGGCCGCGCAACGGGTAACGGCAGCGAGATCACGCTGGCCTGCGACATGAGTTTCGCCAGCCGCGAAAAGGCCATCATCTCGCAATGGGAAGTGGGAGTAGGCATGGTTGCCGGCGGTGGCCCCATGGCCCGGCTGCCGCACCTCATCGGTCGCAATCGCGCCCTCGAAGTGCTGTTGAGCTCCGAAGACATCAGGGGTGAGCAGGCTGAGGCTTACGGCTACGTGAATCGTGCGCTGCCTGACGCCGATCTCGACGCCTTCGTAGAAGCGCTGGCGACCCGCATCGCCAAGTTCGACAAATGGGCGATCGCCAACACCAAGCGCCTGGTGAACACCAGCCTGCCACCGGACGTCGAACTCGACGCCGGGTGGAATGCGTGCATCGCTTCGCTCGGACGACCTTCCGTTCAGAATGCAATCAAGGAGCTGATGGCGCGCGGCTTCCACAAGCCAGGGGATGTCGAAAATCGGCTCGCGTACTATATCGGCCAAATCCCGCGATAGGCGCCGCGTTCGCGAACGAAGACGGATCCCCATGCCCGTCTAGAACTGGACGAAGCCCGGGACACCGTATCTACCAACCAGAACTGTATCGGAATTGGAGTCGTCAATGAGCAGCGTACAAATCGAACAGAAGAGCTATGAGATGCCCCCGCGCGAGGGGTTCACCGTCGCACATTTTCTCACCGTTGCCGACATCGACCGATCGGCTCACTTCTATGAAATGGTCTTCGGTGGTCGCATTCTGAGCAGAGGCGATAGCAGCGGCGCGCCTGCATACATTCAGATCGCGAATACGTGGCTCCTTGTCAACGTCGGGGGCGGCCCGACCCCCGACAAGCCGACGGTAACGCTCAGCGTCCCCGACCCGAATAAGATCAACAGCTTTATGAATATCCGCGTAGCGGATATTCAAGCGTGCTATGAATTATGGAAAAGTCGAGGAGCCGAATTCATCACGGAACCGATACCCAAGTACGGCGAGACGCGCTGCTACATCCGCGATCCCGACGGTTACATTATCGAGATCGGACAGAGTACCGACCTCACGTACGGTTAACCCTCGGCCCGTATGGGATGCGGATTTAAACGGTTGCGGAGATTCGCCTGGGGCCTTCCGGACTGCCGTGTCGAGCCGGTATTTTGGTCTTGATCGATACGTTCGTCCAATAGTTTCGTCGTCGCGCTTCTGCCAATCTTGCCTTGAACAGTCACTCGCTCTGACATCGAAAGGACTACCAAATGGACGGCACAAATGGACTGAAAGAGACCACGCACATGACCGCCCCCATCGCGTCGAACACGCTTAGCGTGAACGTTTTTACCGCCCCGGGAAAGGCTATGGTAGGCGAGCGGCCAAAGCCCTTTGGCGAAGCGTTCGGCTTTGACCCGATCACGTCGACTTTAATCTTCGGCGAGTACGACGCGGTGCTGGTAGACGCAATGACGACTGTGGCTGAGGCCGAGGCTCTCGCGGATTGGGTTGCTCTGCACAACCGCAACCTGGAGACCATCTATATAACGCACGCCCATTTCGACCACTTCTACGGTCTGAGCGTTCTGCTCGATCGTTTCCCGGACGCTCGCGCGATCGCAACGCCCAAGACGGTGGATGCCATGCGGATATATTTATCTCCCCCAGTGGAGCGATTAGCCCGCCGGCTCTTTCCTGGGAAAGTGGCCACTAAGTTGGTTGCACCTGAGCCCTATGAGGACGACACGTTCACTCTCGAGGGCCACGAATTGCGCATCATTGAGCAGGGCCGCACAGATGCTCCCGATACGACGTCTCTGTACGTTCCATCGATCGGCCTGATCGTTGCTGGCGATGTTGTGTACAACCAATGCCGTATGTACGTCGGCGACACCACTCCCGAGAGCCGAAAGAATTGGATAGCGGCGCTAGACCGGTTAGCGGCGCTGAACCCGACGATGGTTGTCGCCGGTCACAAGAAGCCTGGCGCGGCCGACTCTCCTTCGGCGATCCAAGACACCAAGGGTTACCTTCAGGACTTCGATCGGCTGCAGAAAACCGCGACGTCTGACCAGGAGCTGTTCGATCAGATGACGGAGCTATACCCGCATTGGGTAGCCAATCAGTCGTGGTTGATGTTCGGATTCCCGCAGCCATAACCCGCATCAACCGCTGATGCGAATGTTCCTCGCGCATTATGGAGGGTTGTCTCTAGCAGGAGGGTAAGATGCGAGATCAAGAGATACGTGCGGCACTGGATCAGCATTGGGCGGCGTCCGACGCCAACGATTTTGAAACCGAGCACCGCATCTATCACGAGGACGCGGTGCTCGACTACCCGCAGTCAGGCGAGCGCACCCGCGGTCGAGCGAACATACAGGGCCAGCGCGCTAGTCAGCCCAGCAAAAAGCGGTTTACTGTCCAACGAATCATTGGCAGCGGCGATCTTTGGGTCACCGAATTCGTCCTGACCTATGACGGCAAGCCGTCCTACACCGTGAGCATCATGGAGTTCACCGGCGACAAGGTTGCGCGGGAAACGCAGTACTTTGCGGATCCGTTCGTGGCGCCCGCATGGCGCGCTCAATGGGTCGAACGCATGGACACATAATCTCCAGGCCGAATCCGATGGAGGGATAAGCGATGGATTGGAAACAATTGGTCCAGTTTGCGCTGCTGGGCAGAAGTGATTTGGAACAGTATGCCATCCTGCTGGTACGCGTTTCACTCGGACTGTTCTTCGCCATCTCAGGGGCGAACAAATTGTTTGTCGCCGGCGGAACGAAACCTGTTTACGAAGCGCTCGTCGAGGCCAAAGTCCCGTTTCCCCACCTGATGGCTTATTTCGTGTCGGGTGTCGAGTTCGTTGCCGGATTTTTGCTGGCCGTGGGGTTTCTTTCCAGCCCGGCCTGCGTGGCTTTATTGATCGATATGATTGTCGCCACCCTGACCACCGCGATTTCCGCCATACCGAAAGGACTTTCGCCTCTTAAGTGGCTTGACGATTTCCTCTACCTTCCGGAAGTCTTGTACGTGCTCTTCTTTATCTGGCTGCTCTGCTCGGGTCCGGGGAAGCTCAGTGTTGATTATTGGCTCGCGGGTAAGTTACTGACGTGATCGCCTGACGCAAATCGATGCCGGTCTACTGCACGTTGGCTACGCAGAAGCTCGCCCGATGGGCGAAAATAAGAAGATTCTAGCCAGACGCTGCAATTCGACGAGGTAGGAATGCCCAGATTGCTTTCAGTAAATGTAGGTCTCCCCCGCGACGTGACATGGAACGGTAAGACTGTCCGTACCGCGATCTGGAAAAATCCCGTTGCGGGACGACAAGTGGTGCGCAAGCTCAATATTGTTGGCGACGCCCAGGCCGATCTCGCCGGTCATGGTGGGGAGCAGCGCGCCGTCTTTGTTTATCAGATCGACTCCTATCACTACTGGGAGCGCATTCTTGCACGCAGTGACTTCATCCCCGGCCAGTTCGGAGAAAACTTCACGGTTGACGGACTTTCTGATAACGAGGTCTGCATTGGTGATCGCTACCGCATTGGTGATGCGACATTTGAAGTAACAGCGCCCCGCGTAACCTGCTACCGCGTCGGCATTCGCATGAATGAACCTCGCATGGCAGCCCTGCTCGTTGCCCATCACAGGCCGGGATTCTACTTTCGCGTGTTGCAGGAAGGAGAAGTTGGGGCGGGCGACGACATCGTAAAAATCGCTGACGGTCCCGAGCGAATCAGTGTGGCCGAGGTTGACGCCCTCCTGTATTTGCCCGGACATTCCACCCAGCAACTGCAGCGCGCACTGCGGATTCCCGCCCTCAGCAAGGGCTGGCAGAGTTCCTTCCAGGCAATGCTCCAACAGGACTTGGGCTCCCAGCCTACAGTGGGGAATCCTGGACTTGCCGGTGAGGAAGAAGCGCCCGCATGGCCCGGCTTTCGACAGATGCGAATCGCGAATATTCATAAGGAAAGCGATAACGTAACTTCCTTCCTGCTGAAGCCAATCGATGGGCAAGCTCTTGCTGTCTTCCAGTCCGGTCAATTTGTTGTTTTGCGCTTGCCCCTCGACCCCGGCAAACCGCCGGTTCTTCGCAGCTATTCGCTGTCTGATCTGCCCGCAGCCGAACATTTCCGCATTAGCGTCAAGAGCGAACCGAATGGCATTGGAAGTTCATTCCTGTGCAACCGTGCGCGAGAAGGAGATCGATTAGATGTTAGTGCGCCGCGCGGTAGCTTTACTCTGCGTCCCAGCCAGGATCCTGTGGTTCTGCTGAGCGCCGGAGTGGGCGCAACGCCCGTGATGTCGATGTTGCATTCACTCGCTGCTGAGAGATCGCAACGAGAGATCTGGTGGATCTATGGAGCGCGCAACCGGCGGGACCATCCCTTTGCAGAAGAATCGCGCTCCTTACTGAAACAGCTCTCGCGCGGACGCGGATACATCGTGTATAGCAGACCCGCTGCGATCGATCAGCTCGGGGCAGACTTCGATGCTCCGGGACACATTGACACCGCTTTGCTACAGAAAATTGGCGTGTCACAGGTTAGCGACTTCTATCTGTGTGGCCCCTCGGCATTCTTGCAGAATATGCGCGATGGGCTGCAAAACTGGGGTGTGCTCGCCGCCAATGTGCACACCGAAATCTTCGGCTCTCTTGAGGGCATTACACCCGGTATGGCGCGGGTGGATCACACTCCTCACCTGCCGCAAGGGCCCCCCGGATCTGGCCCCACAGTCTCCTTCGCGCGCAGCGGGATTACCGCCGCTTGGGATCCGAAATTCGCGAGCTTGCTGGAACTGGCGGAAGCGTGCGACGTCCCGGTCCGATGGTCGTGCCGCACTGGAGTCTGTCATACCTGCATGACTGGTCTGATTGCTGGATCGATTACTTATAATCCCGAGCCGCTGGAGAGGCCCGCTCCCGGGAACGTGCTCGTATGCTGTTCCCAGCCGAACGTGGGTGTCACTCTGGATCTTTGAGAGAAACGGCATGGAAACCCAAGTGGCCCACATATCCCTTGTTTTGAGATATGTGGGGACTTTGGCCAAAACGCGCCTGCCCCAGTTCCTGTTCTGAGCGTAGCTGAAGGATTCGCGTCCCGCTTTTGGACGCTACGAAGGGTTTCGATACAGCTCACGGACCCGCCTGTGGTTACCTTCGTTTTTCCACCTCTAGATTTTTCTTGCCCTACAGCTTTGCCGCCGCTTACAACCGACGAGTGGGCTAGGGATTTGTGTCTCTGCCCGCATCTTGGCCTCGCCAGGTGGGCTCCCGCTCTTTGACAACTTCCTACTTCAGAGAACGCCGAACCTAGCCCCTCGCATAACCTGCCGTTAAGCTATTTGCTTGCAGGAGTTTACGTGTAACTACCTTTGAATGTAGGAACTTACATAGAAACGGTGCAATAAGTCCTTTGTTTTCAGGAGGGGTAGGGGGAGGGGGGTACCTTAGGGCGGTTGGGTATTTGCGCTGAAAATGCTCTAGCGCGGAGAGTCTTCTACTCTTCGACCTCTTCCCACTGGTGCCCGCAGACCAGGCAGCGCCAGCGCTGGCTCTGCGCCGTAGGAGGTTCGGGAAACGGGATGGCTGCCGACCACAGCGTGATCTGCCGGGGATTGGCACTGGCGATTTCGCGGATTTCCAGCGACTCGCACTCCGGGCAGCAGGGTACGACTTCGGAGTCGGACTCATCCCCCATGGGCTCGGGGCGGAAATCGTCCAGCACCTCCAGCGCGCGCACCACCTGGCTGTCGGGAACCTGCAACTGGATGCCCCACATCGCCATGCCGATGTGCAGGTTCATCGCATTTTCATCGCGGACGGAGGCGGCGATTCCCGCTGACCTCAGCTTCCCCTGGGCGAGCTTAGCTTCCCCGATGTTCAGGAACGTTGCGATGGTGACCAGGTCTTCGGACATTAGGGATGAACGCTAGCCTAGGACTAGCTTACGCCGCCCGTCAATTCCTCAAGATGCGCCCTGCGGCTGTGCTGCTCGATAGCAGCGACGATCTGCAGCGCCACCGCCAGCGCGTCGCGGCCCTGCTGCAGCGAAACCTCCGGAATGCTGCGCTCGCGCACCGCGCCCAGGAAGCTGGTCAGCTCTGCGCGCAACGGCTCTTGCTGCTCGATCCTGGGCTTGAACGGCGTGATTCCCGGAAAAGCGCTGCTGGCCACACTTGCGGGATTGAAGGGATCCAGTTCCGCGTTCCCGCTCGCTCCCTCTTCGACCGTCAGCACCAGCACGTCCTGCCGTGAGAAATCGAGCGACACATATTGCCGGGGCTGGAAGAAGCGCAATTTGCGCACACGCTCGGTGCTGACCCGGCTGGCGGTAAAGTTGGCTACGCATCCCGATTCAAACTCCAGCCGCACATTGGCGATATCGACTTTCTTCGAAAGAATCGGCAGCCCAACGGCGCGCACTTCCTTCACCGGCGACTTGGCCATCGTCAACACGATATCGATGTCATGGATCATGAGATCGAGTACGACGTCTACGTCCAGCGACCGCGGAGTAAAAATGCTGAGCCGGTGCACCTCGAAGAACATCGGCTTGGTGAGCACAGGAAAGGTCGCACGCACCGCGGGATTGAAGCGCTCCAGGTGTCCAACCTGCACGATGCGATTGTGTTCGGTTGCGATGGCCTGCAGCTCATCGGCTTCCGCCAAAGTGCTGGCCAGCGGCTTCTCGATCAGCACGTCGACGCCAGCTTCCATCAGCTCGCGGGCGACGGCGAGGTGAGCAACGGTGGGAACCGCAATTGACACGGCATCGACGCCCGCCGCAACCAATTCGGCCACCGAAGCGAACGCCGCCGTGCCGAACTCGGAGGCGACTGACTTTGCGCGAGGCAGGTCGGCATCGACGACGCCAACGAACTTCACACCAAGCAGCGGATCTGCTTGCAGGTCGCGATACACGCGAGCGTGATTGCGGCCAAACGAACCGGCACCAATGACTGCCACGCGCATGAAGCCGCTGTCGTCGGGCATGTGGCGATTGTCGCCTATCCCCTCGCTTCGAAGCAAAACGCGGTTAGCCGCTGTGGTGCGGAATATGGCTGACCGGCTTCTCGGCAACGATGCAGATGCCGGCCTCATTAGCGGCGGCAATCACGGCTGCCTTGTCGAACACCAGACAACGTCCGGCATCGAGAGCGAGGCAAGTCGCTCCAGCCTGCTTCATGATTTCGATGGTCTGCGGGCCGACCACCGGAACATCGAAACGCATATCCTGATTGGGCTTCGCTACCTTGATTACGGTCAGCGCCCGGCTCAGCGTCGACGGCTCTTTACCCAGCGACGGCGACTTCATCAGCTCGCCCGCCCGAAGGATTGCGGCGTCGGTCCCTTCCATGGCTTCCACCGCAACACATGCCGCTTCGGCGATAACCACAGTCTGCCCAATATCGAATCGCGAAAGGTGCTGAGCCACCGCGCGTCCGTAGGTGATATTGGTCTGCTCGGCGTCGCTGGGAGCGCGCCGCGTCATCACGCCCTCGTCAGCCAGCATAGGTTCAAGCAGAGCAGTCGAACTCATCAGTGTTATGCCCTCATCACCCAGGACCTTGGCGATAGCTCCGATCAGCGAATCGGTGTTGCGCGTGGTGAGACTCAGCAGCACCTTGGCCAGTCGCCAGTCGGGCTTGATGCTGCTGAAGATCTGCTTGTGCTTTACCTGCCCGGCCATGATAGCGCGGGTCACGCCTTCGCGCTGAAAGGTCTCAATCAGCTTCGACAGCTCCCCCAGAGAGAGCCAATGAACGGCCGCTGCTCCATGTTGCTCGATCTCCGGAGAGGCTTCTTCTTTGATGGCGGCGACGACAACCTGCATGCCCTGGGAGCGCGCAGCGTCAAGCACAAGGAATGGGAACCTGCCATTGCCTGCGATGAGTCCGATGCGCTGTGGTTCCGAACTGACCATACTTCAGATGTTGCCAGTTATCAATTGCCGTTTACCAGCTACTTGATCACTCCTCGCTGTGACGACTCGATGAAGCGCAGCAAGGAATCGACATCCGCTCCCTGCTCGCCCTCAGAGCGCAGCCGTTCCAGTGCCTGCGAGGTGTTGAGCTTCGACGCCAGCAACACCTTGTAGGCGTGATGCAATCGCGCGATGCGTTCGCGCGAGAAGCCGCGCCGCTGCAGCCCCACCTTGTTCAACATGAAGGCGTGGGTGTCGCGCTCGGCGCTGGTCATCGAGTACGGAAGAACATCCTGCGTGATGGTAGTGCCGCCTCCGATGTACGAATGCGCTCCAATGCGCACGTACTGGTGCACCGGGCAAAGAGCGCCCACCACGGCCCACTCCTCGACAGTGACGTGCCCAGCTAGGGTCGCGCCATTGATCAGCATGGAGTGATCGCCGATGATGCTGTCGTGCCCGATATGCGTATAGGCCATGATCAACGTATCGCTGCCGATCCGAGTCACGGCTCCGCCCTTAAGCGTTCCGCGATTGATGGTGACGTACTCGCGGATGATGTTGCGGTCGCCAATTTCCAGCCGAGTGGGCTCACCGTGATAAGTGATGTCCTGGGGATCGCCGCCAACCACTGCGAATGAGTAGAGTTGGTTGTCGGCCCCCATTTTGGTAGGACCGCCGACTACGACATGCGACTGCAGTTGGCAGTTCTCGCCCAGGGTGACTCCCGCGCCCACGACGCAATAGGGGCCGACTGAACATGAAGCTGGGATCTTGGCAGACGGATCGACGATGGCCGTCGGATGGATGCTCATGGCGGGGTTAGGTTTGTCCGGCTCCCGATTCCGGATTCGCTGCGCCGCCGGGCTTCTGGGCCCGCCGATCGAGCAATCGGCAGGTGATGACCGCTTCGCACGCGACTTTGTCCCCGACGTAAGCCTTGCCTTGCATGCGGCCAGCGTTGCCGCGCCACACCAGCACATCGACCTCGATCCGGAGTTGGTCGCCGGGTGTCACGGGACGGCGGAACTTGGCGCGCTCAATGCCGGTGAACAGCAACAGCTTGTGTTCGCGGTCAGGGAATTCAACGAGCAGGAGCACGCCGCCGGCTTGCGCCATGGCTTCGACAACAAGCACGCCCGGCATGATCGGGCCGGCAGGAAAGTGCCCGACGAAAAATGGCTCGTTGACGCTAACGTTCTTGATCGCCACAATACGCTTGGTACGCGTAATGGCCGTAACCCGGTCGATCAGCAGAAAGGGATAGCGGTGTGGCAGGATCTTCAGGATCGCCTGAATATCCAGCGACGACAGTTCTTCTTCTGTTTCGGCGGGCACGGCTTTCGCGGTTTCGCTCATGGCTCGTCTCGTGAAACTCCCGATTATACATTCCGCATCAGCCACCGACGCCCCGCGCCCGCGGCCCTGCGACCAGGATTGATCCAGACTATGGCTAAAACTTCCGCAGTCAAAACGCAGTCTGCACTCAAGAGTGCCCTGCAATGGCTTACGCCGCGCCAGGGTGAAATGGTGGAACAGGTCCGCGAGCTGGTGATACGCGAATCTCCCACACATAGCAAAGAGGCTTGCGACGCGCTCTGCTCTTACCTCGAAGAGCAATTTCAGGCCATCGGTGGGCGGGTGAAGGTTCATCGTCAACCCACAGCCGGCAACCATTTGCAGGTGGATTTTGCCGCCCGCGGCGGGCGCAAGCCGATTTTGCTGCTGGGACACTACGACACGGTATACGACCTTGGAACGCTGGCGAACATGCCTTGGCGGGAACAGAAAGGTCTTCTGTATGGGCCCGGCGTGTTTGACATGAAGGCAGGCATCGCGCAAATCATCTTCGCGCTCCGCGCACTGCAAGCGGTTCAAGGAGGTCTCTCCCGTCCGGTCATTGTGTGGCTGGTCTCCGACGAAGAAGAGGGCAGCGACAGCTCGCGAGCAGTGACAGAAAAGTTGGCAGCAAAATGTGAAGCGGTCCTCGTGTGTGAACCGGCAGGACCTGGCGGCGCGCTAAAGACCGCTCGCAAAGGAGTAGGCAGCTTTGTCATCAAGGTCACAGGACTTGCTTCCCACTCCGGGCTCGACTTTGAGAAGGGTCAAAGCGCGATTCTCGAACTATCTCATCAGATCCAGGCGGTGTCGCGGCTGACCGACTTAAAGCACGGCATCACCTTGAATGTCGGCGTCATCCGCGGGGGAACGCGCACCAATGTAGTCGCGGCCGAAGCTGTTGCCGAAGCCGATCTCCGGATTGCGCACAAGGCCGACGGCCCGGTTATGGAGCGCAAGGTGAAAGCCCTACGGCCAGTCAACCGTAAATGCCACGTCCACATCGAAGGTGGCGTCAACCGGCCTCCGTTGGAACGCACCCGGCAGGTGATTGCGCTGTTTGAGATGGCCCGCAAGATCGGACTGGAATTGGGATTTCCCCTCGACGAAATCGCTGTCGGCGGGGGATCGGACGGCAACTTTACCGCCGGAATTGGGGTTCCAACCTTGGACGGTCTGGGCGCGGTGGGCGACGGTGCTCATGCTCCTCACGAGTCGGTCGTCGCAGCGGAATTGCCGCGAAGGGCGACGCTGCTGGCGGGACTGATCAAGGCAATATGACTTCGCAAGCTATACCGCGCGGGAGGCTGCGGCACTCCTAAGGACAATTGCTTAATTTTGACGCGCCGCTGCCAAAGGCCTAGAATTTAAACGAGAAGCCCGCTAACCTATTTTGCCTAGCCGCAGATTGACCGGGCTGTTTGACCGGAGGATTTATGTTTGGTGGAAAAATCGGTCTGCCCGAGCTGGCGATCATCGTGTTCATCGCTCTGCTCATTTTTGGTCCCAAGAAATTAGGCGAACTGGGCAAGGGACTGGGTGAAGGCATTCGCAACTTCAAGTCGTCGATGAACGACCATGGTTCGACGACCGCCTCGACGACTACACCCGAAGAAAAGAAGTAGCTACTTCAAGTTTCGCCGGAGTTCCTTGCAGAGTAGGGAACTTCGGCTTCGCTTTCTTCAGCCCCCATTTACAACGGTTGGCTTCCCCGCGCAGACTCCACCGCTCGCAACATCCGGTAAACCCTCGGCACCGGTAATCCCACCACATTGAAGTAGCAGCCATCGATGCGCTCAACCCAACGCGAAGCTATGCCCTGGATGGCATACGCTCCAGCTTTGTCCATCGACTCACCCGTCTCGATGTAACCCCCGATGTCGCTTTCCGTAAGCGGACTGAAACGAACTTCTGTGATCTCCGCCTCAGTCTGCTCGTATCCCGCAGCCACAAGGCAGACGCCGGTAATGACCTGATGCGTCCGTCCCGAGAGCAGGCGAAGCATGCGCCCTGCTTCCTTCGCGTCCGCCGGCTTTTCCAGCAGGTGCTCGTCCACCACCACCACCGTGTCGGCTCCAAGTACCACATTGTCAGGGTGCCGCTCGGAGACGGTTCGGGCTTTGTCGCGGGCCAGCCGCTTCGCGTACTGCAACGGCTGTTCATCGGGAAGCGGCTGTTCGGCGACATGGGCCGGATCCACCGAGAATGAGATGCCGGCATTGCGCAACAGCTCGGACCGGCGAGGAGAAGCAGAAGCCAGAATCAGGTTCATGCAGGCACGATTCTAACGGGCTTCAGCCATGAGCGCACTTGACCGGTGGGTAGCGAATGCCTTTCATCCTTTCAGTAATATGCTGTTGTCATTGCTCAGCGCTGAATCAACCGCGGTGTTCTCGCTCGCGATTATGTTCTGCGGAATTCACACCGCGACAACTAAACGGCACAAACAGCGTGAATAACCGCGTCTTTACCGCACTGGACGCTGCGTTCATGGCTTTCACTATGCTACTGCCAGCAGCCATCGAAGGCGGCTTATCCTGCTAGAATCAAGTCTGCCCCTTAGCAGACCGATGGATCCGTCACTCATACGCAATTTCGCCATCATCGCCCATATCGACCATGGGAAAAGCACCTTGGCCGACCGTCTGCTGGAGCTTACCGGCTCCCTGACTGCGCGGGAAATGCAGGCGCAAGTGCTTGATGCGATGGATCTTGAGCGGGAACGTGGCATCACGATCAAGGCTCACTCTGTCCGCATGATGTACCCGGCGCACGACGGCAAGACGTATCAGCTCAACCTGATCGACACGCCCGGCCACGTGGATTTCAGTTACGAGGTTTCGCGCTCGCTCGCCTCGTGCGAGGGCGCGCTTCTGGTGGTTGATGCGTCACAGGGAGTCGAGGCCCAGACTCTGGCGAACTCTTACATCGCCATCAACAACGGGCTCGAGATTATTCCCGTCATCAATAAGATCGATCTTCCCAGCGCCGACATCGAGCGCACCAAGGAGATGATTGAGGGCGCCGTAGGGCTGGACGCCTCGCATGCGCTGCCCATCAGCGCCAAGACCGGCGTAGGTGTTCCAGAGATTCTGGAAACAATCGTTCAGAAGGTCCCTCCTCCGAAGGGCAGGGCCAATCATCGGCTGCAGGCGTTGATCTTCGATTCCTGGTTCGATCCCTATCGCGGAGTTGTGGTTCTGGCCCGTATCGTCGAAGGAACCATCAGGAAGGGCCAGCGCATCCGCCTGATGGC
This sequence comes from uncultured Acidobacteriaceae bacterium, assembly GCA_963834815.1. GTDB lineage: Bacteria > Acidobacteriota > Terriglobia > Terriglobales > Acidobacteriaceae > DASRAA01. Next base: position 535,682 of record CAWIDA010000006.1, read on the forward strand.
GAACGGCCGCACCTTTGATTTGGAAACCCTCGGCGTACTGACGCCCAAGCCGGTTGAGGTCGATGAGTTGAGCGCTGGCGAAGTCGGCTTCCTGATCGCCAACATCAAGAATGTCGCCGACACCAAGATCGGCGATACCATTACAGACGACGCGCATCCCGCGCTCGAGCCGTTGCCCGGTTTCGAAGAATTGAAACCGATGGTATTCGCCGGACTCTACACAGTCGACGCTCACGAACATACACTGCTGCGCGAAGCCCTGGAAAAACTACGTCTCAACGACGCGTCTTTCTTCTTCGAACCGGAAAGCTCTGCCGCGCTCGGCTTCGGCTTCCGTTGTGGCTTTCTCGGCCTGCTGCACATGGAGATTATTCAGGAGCGGCTGGAGCGCGAATACGATCTCAACCTCATTACTACCGCTCCGAGCGTCCGCTACAAGATCACGCTCACCGATGGCAGCGTCGTGGAAGTTGACAATCCTTCGCGCTGGCCTGACCCCAGCGAGATCGACAAGATCGAAGAGCCGATTATCACCGCTACGATTCTCACCAACGAAGAGTATGTGGGCGGCATTCTTAAGCTGGTCGAGGAGAAGCGCGGCAAGCAGAAGGCCTTTGAGTATGTCAGCTCAACCCGGGTGATGCTCACTTACGAACTGCCATTGAACGAGATCGTGATGGACTTCTACGACAAGCTGAAGTCCGTTTCCCGCGGTTATGCTTCGCTGGACTACCACCTCACCGGCACTTGGGACTCGCCGATGCTGAAGCTCGACATCCTGGTGTCAGGTGAACCGGTGGATGCGCTGTCGATCATCGTGCACAAAGATTTTGCCTACGAACGCGGCCGCGCTTTGGTATCGAAGATGCGTCAGTTGATTCCAAGGCAGATGTTTGAAGTCGCGATCCAGGCCGCCATCGGCGCCAAGGTGATCGCGCGCGAAACAGTTGCAGCCATGCGCAAGAATGTAATTGCCAAGTGCTACGGGGGCGACATCAGCCGCAAGCGCAAGCTCCTGGAAAAACAAAAGGAAGGCAAGAAACGCATGAAGCGTATCGGCCGCGTGGACATTCCGCAGGAAGCCTTCCTGGCGGTACTTCGAGTCGGCGAAGAGTAGTCGAACTTCCCCGCAGAGTCTCACTTTCCCCAAATCAAGACTGCGACTCGTCATCCCGTGCTGGCAGAGATCTGGAATTGTGCAAAATGCCGGGTGGGGTTGAGTCAGGCATGTTCTCCAATAATGACTAAGGGTCGCTTACACCCGGCATATAAAGCATTGATTCTGAACGTCCTTAAAAGTGCATTAGAAATGTTGCAATTGGGCTAACTGACTGAGCGCCCGAGTTCTATGCAACTTCTAGTAGGGCAATCCACAAGTTTATCCACAGCCACGGTCGGCGATGTCAGCCCCACGGATGATGCCGAAGGTGCGCCTCAGGCTCCATCCCAAGACAGTCCATCTGCAACGAAAAAGGCCATCCTCGCGGATGACCTTCGCAGCCTTAACAACAGTGTGATTACTGCGGCTTGGTAGTTGTGGCAGCTGGCTTGGCTGGCGTGGTAGTCGCAGCGGGCTTGGTCGCACCCGGTGCTGTGGCCGTAGGGGCCTTGGCCGGCGCGGCGCTGGACTTCACTGGCGCCGGAACGCCCGACTGTACGTTGTAAGCGTCGACTACAGCCTTGGTGATATCCACAGACTGGGTTGCAACTACAACCGGCCCTTGCGGCCAGGGAGCGGACGCATCCAGCAGCAGTCCGTAGCCGTTGTCCGTCGTGTACTTCGTGATCACAGGCGCCAGTTTCTGCAGGATCCGCTGGGCGATCTCATTCTGCTGCTGCTGGAACTCGGTCTGGGCATCTTCCGCAGACCGCTGCAGGCTCTTAGTCTTGATTTCGATGGATTTTACCAGCGACTCGTGGGCCTCAGGGTTCATCTTGTCGCCCTGCGTGCTGAGCTGCTTCTTCAGGTTCTCGATCTCGGTATTCTGGTTTTGCAGCTCGAGGCGCTTGGGTTCGAATTTCTTGGCGAGAGCCTCGAAGTCGCGCTGGCCTTCGTTGCTGCCGGCGATCGCCCCCTGCATGTCGATAACGCCCACTTTGACACCCGTGCCGGTCGTGATCGGGGTAGTTGGCGCGGGTGCGGGGGTGGCGGAACTGTTCTGGGCCAGCGAAGCCATTGCGACCAGAACGAGCAGGACTATGCTTCCAAACGTACGCTTCATTGGTTTTACTGTGACTCCTTGAACTGCTCCGGGAATTCCTCAGGTGTTCCAGTGGCACGCGATGACACCATCGCTGCTGTTCCGGACGACCGGGGATGCTGACTGCACAAGCGCGACCTGCGTCGCACTCCCCGGCCGGAAGATTCGGCGGTGCGGATATTTGAATTATAGGGAAGTGGAGTTACTACCGTCAAATCACGATAGTAGACGCCCTCTTTTTTGAGGGCGGAAAAAACGGCGCTACGGCCAGCCGGCGTGCCGCTAGAATGTCGTCGCCACCGTGAAGCGGAAAGTCTTGCGCGGTTCCCGAATCAGATACGCCGGGTTGTATAAAGCGGTGACGTTCGCAAAGGTGTAATCGCCCGCAGCCCCAGCCGGGAACATAGACCTGGTGATCGGCGAAACCGGCCCCACATACTGATCTAAGCGCAGCGGATTGTATGCGTAATAGACCCGGAATGGCGCGTTCACAATCGGCAACACCACTTGCAACTCCAGTCCCGTGGACATGCGCGGCTGGTAATTCGTCCCGGAGATTGGACTTAGCGTCGGCGACACGGGAATCCTGGCAGTTCCGGCGCAGGAAAAGTTGGGATTCAGATAGGGACAGCCGTAATTCGCCGATTGCAGGGTCGCCAGACTCTCACTCGCAATCAGGAGTTGCGAGCTGTTGGTGATGAAGTTCATTCCGACATCGACGAACGGCGCCAACGTCACCGGGCCGACCACCGGCACGCGGTACTCGAGGTTACTGATCAGGCTGGTGTCTCCGCCCGGAAAGATAATCTGATTGACCGGAATGGTAATGTTCCATGTTCCTCGTCTCGGATTTGCCGGGTCCAGCGGCACCGAGCTACCGTCCGGGTTCTGCAGCGGGATGGTCACCACCGTTGGGAAAAGCACGACCGGGGAAATAGTGCGGATATCGAAGCCACGGATGTCCTGGTCGCCACCCAGGTAGAAGCGGTCAAACGGCGGCGCCACATCACCGGCGTAGCCACTGATCCACGATCCCTGCACGCGGAAACCCAGGGTGTTGCGGCCCTTCTGCATGGGTCTGAATTTTTTCCACTCGACCACGGGCTTGAAGTAGTGGGTGTTGCCGCCTAATCCGGCAACCTCCGTAGCCACGAACAAGCTCTGGCCGGAATGCGGCCGCTGCGGGTTGTCAATCCTGTTATACGAAAAGTTAGGAACGACCTTACTGGTAATGATTCCCGACAGGGCATTCGGTCCCGACAGGCCGCGAAACGCCAGGCTTTCGAAATACAGAGAGGATGCCGCGCTAAACGTCTGCAATGTCGAATTATCGAAAGCGTAGGTGATACCGACACGCTTGAACGATCGCTTGATCGGGTAGCTGAGGGATGTGGTAAACCCGGTGCTGGTCTGGGTATAGTTCTGCAACAGGGCCTGGTAGCTCGACGGAAGGTTGATTGACTGGCCCTGCTGAATGGCCAATTGTTGCTCCTGGTTGTAGTTGTAGCTGCTGTGGTAAACCGTCCAGCTAAACTGCAACGGTTTGTCCATCAGGTAGGGCTGGGTGAACGACAATGTCTCGTTCTTCTGGTACTGTCCAACCTGAATTTGGACGGACAGCGATTCACCTTTGCCGAAGAGATTGTTAGTGGTGTAATTCACCCCAATGAATCCGCCCGACAGCCCGCTAACGCCGCCCGTCAGGCCGATGCTGTTCTTGCCCTTTTCTCTCACCTTCAAAAGGATGTCGACGGTTGCGTCTTGCGGATTCTGCTTGATTTCCGAGTCCTGCTCGGGCTTGAGCACTTCAAAATACTGCAGTTGGTTCAGGCGCAGCAGGCTCAACTCCCAGAGGTTTCCGTTGTACACCTGGCCTTCTTCCAGGGCGAGTTCACGACGGATGACTTTGTCACGAGTGGTCGTATTGCCCTGGAACTCGATGCGGCGCACGAAGAATTGCTTACCTTCGTCGAGATCGATCTTCATGCTGATCATCTTGGTTTCGTCGTTCGCATCCGTGTTCGGGACGGGTGTGAAGTTGATGTAGCCCAGAGCGGCGTAGGCCTTACGCAGATTGTCCAGGCCCTTGCGGATCTCCTCAGTATCGAATATGTCGCCGTCCTTGAGCTTGAACTGGGCCCGCAGCGCACGCGTATCGGAAACCGCCTTGTTACCGCTGAATGTGATGTCCTTCAGACGATAGCGGTCGCCCTCCTCCACCGGCATCGTGATATCGACGGCCTTACCGGGTTTCCCAAAAGGCCAATACCACGGAGCCTTGGTGTCGTGAATCTGCGTCTTGGGGTCGGATACCAGTGCCTTGAAATAGCCTTTGGTCTGATAGTAGTAACGGACTCGCTCGGCGTCTTCGCTCAGCTTGGTGGAGTCGTAGGTGCGTGGAAACAGGCTCTCGAGGAAGATAGAGTGGGGAATTCCGATCGGCTTCAAGTTCTTCATGGCGCTTTGCAGTTCGCGCGACTTCACGGCCTTATTGCCCACGAAGGTGATCTTCCCGACTTTTACCTTGGGGCCTTCCTTCACTACAAAGGTCAAGCCGACCGCGGCGGGGGGGATGGGGCGCACTTCTGATTGAACGGTGGCGAACTGGTGCCCATGAGCAGCCAGCAGCTCTTTGATTACGACTTCTGCCTTCTTGACCTTGGTAGGGTCATACTGGCTTTCCTGCGACAGCCCGACCTTGCGCTCCTTGAATTTGTCGAGTATGTCACTTTGCGTCACCGAACTGAGGCCTACATACTTGATTTCGCGTATGGTTGGCTTCTCTTTGACATACACGTGAATGCGCCAGCCCTTGGGAGACTGCTCCCGCTCAATGCGCAAGTCGTCAAAGTAACCGGTGTTCCATAGCGAGTTGAAGTCCCGCTCCAATGCCTGCTGGTCATAGACGTCACCCGGACGGGTGAACATGCGAGCCCGAATGGTGTCTGCCGGAATACGGCGGTTGCCGTGGATGATGATCTCCTCGACCACCCCCTGCTGAGCCCATGCCGTAATAGAAGCAAGACATATGAGTACGGATATAAAAGTCAGCGCCGTGACGCGGAAGCGCCGCCTGCGGCGGAAGGGCTCCGCAGGGCTTACCTGGCTTTGGAAAGAAATAGGAACAACCTCAAACCGGGTTTGGATGAAACGGCAATTATACGGTACGGCACTCCCGTCAGGAAGCCAGCCAACTCGGCAGTTCTTCAGCCACGAGGAACCTAACCCCTTCATGCGCTGGAAGTTTCGGGAACTCTCTCCACTTCGACGAGGGTGGAATAGAAGGTGGCACCGCCGCCGAGATCGTTGAGGCGGGTCGAGGTAAGGACATTGATGTTGACGCCATCGGCCGCCATCTTCGCCCAGCCCAGCTTGGCACCCACAACCCCGTCTGACACCGCGCCATCTACCCGGGCGGTGAGAATAATTTCGCCGCGCTCGTTAAATACTCTTACCCGGTCGCCGTCCTTGATGCCCCGTCTCGCGGCGTCGGTTCGGCTGAGCTCCAGCTCGTGCTGCCGCTCCATTTTCTGCAAACCTGGCAGGTTCACAAACGTGCTGTTCAGGAAATTGTCCGCCTTGCGCGCCAGCAGTTCCAGTGGAAACCGCTTGGCTAGCGGCATGTGCCGTGACTCCTCGGGCGCAATGAACTCCGCCACCGGGTCCATACCTTTCGCGATAAGGTCGCCGTCATACAGGCGAGCCCGGCCACTGGGAGTCGGAAAGCCATTAGCGAACGGCAACCAAGGTTTGTCACTCTCGTCGCCATGCAGGTTCAGCCGAACTTGCGGCTCGCGCTCCAAGCGTTCGCGTGTGATACCCGCCAGTTGCGGCACACCGGAGGACAACGCGTCATCGATCATCTTGTCCGCCGTGTCGTGGAAGCACTCGTCCTCGAATCCCATGCGCTGTGCCAGCTCGCGGAAAAGATCCACATTCGACCGGCACTCACCCAAAGGATTGATTGCGGGTTGTGACACCTGCAGAAAATAGTGACCATAGGATTTGACCAGGTCCTTCTGCTCGAAGAACGTCGTGGCCGGCAGCAGGATATCGGCGTAATCGGTGGTGTCGGTGAAGAACTGCTCGTGCACGACGGTAAACAGGTCGTCACGCTTCAATCCCCGCACCACTAGGTTGTGTTCGGGACAGACCGCGGCCGGATTCGAGTTATAGACGAACAGGGCCTTCACCGGAGGATCATCCAGCTTCGTGAGGGCCGCGCCCAGCTCCACCATGTTGATGCTGCGCGCATCCCGGCCTAGTGGGCTCTTCTGCATCAGGTCGGTACGAACCATTGCTGGATCGTTCAGCTGATAGCCTCCGCTCAGCGAAAGCTGCAGTCCACCACCAATCTCTTTCCACGATCCCGTGATCACCGGCAGCATGCAGACCGAGCGCACTGCGGCCCCGCCGTTTTGCGAGCGTTGAATGCCGTAGTTCACGCGAATCACCGCCGGCCGCGTGGTTGCGTAATCACGCGCCAGGCGCTCAATGTCATTCTGGGCAATGCCGGTCCATTCGGACACCTGCTCGGGCGTGTACCTGGGCAGCCGCTTCTGCAGCTCATCGAAACCTTCACTGTAGCGCGCGATGTAGTCCTCGGTCGTGCAACCCATCGCGCACGATGACGTGCATCATCCCCATGGCAAGGGCGACATCCGTACCGGGGTTAATCGGAATGTGCCAATCCGCCACTCGCGCAGTGCGGGTGCGGTAGGGATCGATCACCACCAGCTTGGCGCCGTTGCGCCGCGCCTCCTCCACAAACGGCCACAGGTGAATGTTGTTTCCGTGAATGTTTGCGCCCCAGGCGATGATGTACTTGGAGTGGCGAAACTGCTCCGGTTCGGTGCCGATCTTGCGTCCGTACATGGAGACGATAGCTTCGCCTCCGGTGATGGCGCAGATGGTACGCAGCAGCTGCGACGCTCCCAGGCGGTGGAAGAAGCGCATGTCCATGGAGCCGCCATTAAGCACCCCCAGGTTGCCGCCGTAAGAGTAGGGCAACACCGCTTCCGGTCCGAACTCACTACTTATGTGTTTCAACCTCCCGATAATTTCGTCGAAGGCCTCGTCCCATGTGATGCGTCGGAATGCCTGGGGACCGCCCGCACCCTTGCCGGCGACGCGGCGCATGGGATACAAAACCCGGTCCGGCGAGTAAACACGGTCAAGGTATTTCGCAACTTTCGCGCATAGGAAACCCTGTGTAACGGGATGATTGGGGTCTCCCTGGATACGGGTTGCCTTGCCGTCTTCGACGGTGATGAGCGTTCCGCAGGCATCCGGACAATCGTGTGGGCAGACGGCGTGAATGACTCGTTTCATCCCTAAAAACCTTGCACGATTATCCCATGCAGCACGGGGTTTTCGCTCCCCGCGGCGGGCCAGCAAGCCCATTCCGAGACGCCTGGGACGAACCCCCGAAGAAACGGGATGAACCGCAATATTTGCGGTTGACCTTTCCAGCTCACGGTTGCGTAACCAGCCCCTGTTCGGAGTATCATCGTTCAATCAGCTTGGCTTTCGGTCAACCTGGCGTCCCAAGTTACCAGGAGAGGAGGACACCATGAGTCGTAAACTCTTCGTTCTGCTGGCTGTAACCGTTATCGCGACGTCGATACCGGCCGCGTCGAAAGTGCGTGGGCCGTCCACGCCCCAGGAACGCGCCCGCGCGCTTGATTACATCCAGAGCCTCGAGCAGAATCCCCTTGCCAAAGACAGTCTCGACAAACGCATGTGGCTGACCGAGTGGATCGTGCAGGTGCCGGACATCACCGTGAACATGTGCTGCAAGGATCTCGACTCGCTTGACCAAGTGAACGACACTTACTCGAATCAGTTGCGCATGCAGGCGATTTACTCGCAGGCTGGCTACATTCTCCGCCATCCGAACGCGAAGAGCGATGCGGAAAAGCAGGCCGCAGGGCTCGCCGGAGCGCTTCGCGCCTATCGCGCTATTCAGCGCTTCGATCCTTCGGCGCAGTATCCCGTCCTCGACAACCTGCTCGCGTTGCAGAAGCACGGCAAGCTGCAGGAGTACATAACACAGCAGTCGAAGTGCAAGGACTAGACTTCTGGCACGGCCGGGAGCGAAGGGCGCGTCCATAGCGCCCTTTCTTATTGCAATCGTACAATGATGGCTTTAGGCGAGGATGACCAGCATGCAATACTCCTTCACCGCCATCGCCGATTCTGAAATCCCGCGGGCCGCCAACCCGATCTTTCAGCACCTGCTCGACACCTACGCCAGCGAAACCAATAAAGTGATTGCGGTGTGGCGATGTTTCGAACCTTCGGATCTCGAGTTTCGTCCCTATCCAAAGTCCTCCAGCGTGGCGGACATAGTGAAGCACCAGTTGCTCTCGGAGCGCCGCTTCTTTGGCGAGTTTGTCGGCACACCCGAGCCGCCTGCCGCCGCAGTTCTTCCGGCGCCACTTGAACTCGATACCTGTATCAGCCGCATGGCCGAACTCGCACGTCCCCGCCTACAGTTCTTCGCCGGACAAACCGCGAAATGGTGGATGGAGGAAGTGCCGTTCTTCGGGCCCACGCGACAGCGCATCTGGGTCTTCTGGCGACGCGTATTGCACACCTGTCATCACCGCACCCAGCTTACGGTCTATCTCCGGATGCTGAATAAGCCGGTGCCGTCGGTCTATGGTCCAACTTCGGACCAGACTTGGGAGGGCGCCGATCCCACGAACTCGGTTGAGGCCGCAAGCCGGAAGAGCAAGCCCGTGGATTAAGGCAAAGACCCCGGCCTCCGCCAACCGTTCGGCACGTCGTAGGCGTAACCGAGAGGCTTGACTGGCCGACGTTGAGGACGCCCCACTTCCGCGCGCAAACCGGCTCACTTGGCTGGCTTGAAGCCCCAGGCGCCGACGAAGGTGATTGCACTGGTCCAATGATTTGGATCCGCATAGCACCGCTCCAGGGCCGCGAGCGACTCATCCGTTACGAAGCCCGATTCCAGCAACTTAGGCCGCAGCTCGTTGAGTGTCTCCAGCCAATACGTCGCCCACGGCGACCCGCCGTTATAGAGAGCAGTGTTGCCTGCCGCTTCGACGCGCTGCAACCCCGAACCAGCAAACATTCCAGGCAATTTTCGCCCAATGAAATAGTCGATGCCGGCCGCTTCAGACCAGCGCAACCAACCCTCCCAAAAGGCCCGCAGCGACTCCGGTTCGGTGGCTGTAGCCGGCAGCATGTCGGGTTCGATGCTCAGCAGAACGCCACCCGGCTTCAGGGCCTTGATCATCTGACGAACGGCCCTGTCTCGATCGGCAAGGTGGTGCAGCACAGCGCGTGCGGTCACCAGGTCATACTCACCTTGCTCGATTTCGTCTTCAAGAATGTTCAGGCGACTCACTTCCAGCTCGGGACCGTGCAAATCGGCGATGTACGTCGTGTCAATGTCCGTGGCCACGACATGGCCGCCCGGCGCTGTCTCCGAACTCAGCCACTTCGCGATCGACCCGTTCCCACAGCCGACCTCCAGGCACCGCCAACCCGGTTGCAATCCAAGTTGCTTTAAGAGTGAACGGTGCAGAGGGTCGAGAAGCTGGGACATCAACGCCAGCCGCCGCCGCTCGCCCGTCAAACCATGAGGAAGCACATAGCTATTCACGATCTCCCTCGCGAGGCCCACAAAGTTTGGCGTCTGCGGTGCCCAGGTTCGCGTCCCTCTTTTGGGCGCTAACCTGGGAGATTCACCGCACCTTAGCGTACAAAATCTGGTCGAGAATGACTCCGCTCTTGATCGCGCTCCGCCGCATCACGCCTTCGCGCTCGAAGCCGGCTTTCTCCAGCACGCGAATCGACCCCACGTTGTGAGCGAACGCCATCGCGAATACACGGCTCAACTTGTAATGGTCGAACGCCCAGTCGGACATGGCCGAAACCGCTCGTGTCGCAAATCCCCTTCCCCAGAATTCCTCGGCCAGCCAATAGCCCATCTCTGTGCTGATGCGGGCGATGTCGCGGCCTAGCAGAAATCCCACCCCGCCCACCGCTTCGCCGCCGTACTCAATGGCGAACGAGGACTCCGGCTCCTGCGTCTGCGCATACTCGAGGAAGTCAATGCCATCGCGTCGCGTGTAGGGATGGGGAAACTGATCGCGCAAATTAGCCGCGATTTTCGGATTGTCGGCGTGGCGCAGCAGCGCTTTCAGGTCGTCCTTGCGCCAGGATCGCACCTTCAGATCGTTGAGTTCGAGCAGCATGGATTTATGTTAGCGCTGGCCAAAGCAAAACGGAGCAGCCATCGCCGCTCCGTTCCGAAGAAACCGCCCGGAAGAATTACAGCGACATCACTTCCTTTTCTTTGCCCTTGGCCATCTCTTCCATCTTCTTGATCTCGTCATCCGTGAGCTTCTGCAGGTTCTCCATTGCGCCGCGCTCTTCGTCCTCGGTGATCTTCTTGTCCTTCATGGCCTTCTTGATCAGGTCGTTGCCGTCGCGCCGAATGTTGCGTATAGCCGTGCGATGCTCCTCCAACACCTTGTGCAAGTGCTTAACCATATCCTTGCGGCGCTCTTCGGTCAGGGCGGGCACAGGGACGCGCACCAACTTGCCGTCGTTCATCGGATTCAAGCCCAGATCACCGCTGCGGATCGCTTTCTCAATCGCGCCGATCTGGCTGACGTCCCAAGGCTGCACGGTGATCAACTGCGGCTCGGGAGCGCTGACGTTGGCCAGTTGGTTCAACGGCATCTGCGAGCCATAGGCATCAACCATCACCCCGTCGAGCATGTGTACAGAAGCTCGGCCGGTGCGGGTCGCGGTCATCTCCTTGCGGAAGTCTTCCACCGCTTTGTCCATCCTGGTCTTGAGTTGCACGAAGCTGTCTTTGAGCGCGGGCAGTGCCGCCATGGAGATCTGTGCCATGTCTATACCACCTTACGAATGTAATGAGGATGTCGCAAACGCTCGATTATAAACCCGCGTGTCGAGCGTACGGCGCGGACTTAGGACGAGCTCGCGGCCTCCTCCCACTAATCGCGCTTCCTCGCGATGGCTTTTCGCCTTTCGTTAATTGCTAATGGCTAACTGCTAGTTGCTGTCGTTCAGTCCGCTCCCTGGTACACCAGCGAGCCCACGTTTTCCCCCATCACCACGCGTTTGATATTGCCGTGCCGGTTGAGGTCGAACACCACGATGGGCAACTCGTTTTCCTGACACATCGCAATGGCAGTTGCGTCCATCACCTTGAGACCGCGCTTCAGGATGTCCATGTAGGTGATCTTCTCGAACTTGGTAGCGTCTTTGTCCTTCATGGGATCGGCGGTGTAGATGCCGTCCACTTTTGTCGCCTTCAGAATGGCGTCGGCGTGGATTTCCATGGCGCGCAGCGACGCCGCGGTGTCGGTGGAGAAATACGGGTTGCCTGTCCCCGCTGCAAACACCACTACGCGGCCCTTCTCCATGTGCCGGATGGCGCGCCGCCGGATGAATGGCTCCGCCACCTCGTGCATCTCGATGGCGCTCATTACCCGCGTCTGCGCCCCCTGTTTTTCCAGCGCGTCCTGCAGAGCCAGGGCATTGATCACCGTAGCCAGCATTCCCATGTGGTCTGCCGAGACGCGGTCCATGTGCTGCGCCTGCTCGGCAACGCCGCGAAAGAAGTTGCCGCCGCCCACGACAATGGCTATATCCACTCCCAGCTGATGCACCTCGGCGATCTCCGCCGCAATCTCGTGTACACGGTCGTTGTCGACGCCGAAGCCCTGGCCCGCGGCCAATGCCTCGCCGGAGAGTTTCAGAAGGATGCGTTTGTAGGCGGGTGCGTTCATGGATGGGGATGCCTGATAGTAGTCAACTTTTCAGTGTAGCAGGGGCCTTGTCACTTGCCAGACTCAGCCTCAAAGCAGTCGCCCAGTTAGCCACCCTGTGAATTTTCCGAATATGGACCGCAGCGAGGAATTAATCAGCTAAAGTTATTTCTGTCCCCCGGCCAGAAACGTTAACCTTAAAAGCTGAATATAGTAACTAGGTTTATGTTACCCATTGAAGACGGTCTCCATCGTATTTTTCAGCTTGCGGAATTTCGCCCTCACCAGCGGGAGATTATCGAGGATGTGCTGGCTGGTCACGACGTGCTCTGCGTCATGCCAACGGGTGCGGGCAAGAGCCTGTGTTTTCAGTTGCCGGCGATCATGCTGGGGGGCCTGACGCTGGTGGTTTCTCCGTTGATCGCCCTCATGGCCGACCAGGTGCAGCAATTGCGCACGCTCGGCGTGCCTGTCCTGTTTCTGAACAGTTCGCAATCGTCCGCCGACCAACGGTCCGTTCTGAATCAGTTGGCCCGCGGCTTTGCCGGATTGCTCTACGTCGCGCCCGAGCGTTTTTCGGCGCCCTCATTTCAACGCCTGCTGCCCGATCTTCGTCCTCGCCTATTCGTGGTCGATGAAGCCCATTGCCTTAGCTTTTGGGGACACGACTTCCGTCCCGAGTATCTCCGCCTGGCCGATGCGCGAACCCGGTTGGGTTCGCCAGTGACGATGGCACTCACTGCCACGGCCACCGCGCAAGTGCGAAAAGACATTTCCGAACTGCTCGGCCTGCGCACGCCCAAGGTTCATGTGACCGGCTTCGACCGCCCCAACCTGTCGTACCAGGCCCAGCCCTTCGAGCGCGAAACCGACAAAGATCCCGCGCTCCTGCGCTTTCTTTCGACACAACCCGGTAGCGGTATCGTTTATTGCTCTGCCCGCAGAACCGTCGAACAGCTGGCGGCGTATCTGGAGGAAAAGTTTTCGAATCGATCCGTAACTGCGTACCACGCCGGCATGGAGACGCCCGCTCGCAAGCGCAGCCAGGACAAGTTTATGGGCGACCAGGGCGCTCTTGTGGTCGCCACCAACGCCTTTGGTATGGGCATCAACAAACCCGACATTCGCTTCGTCCTGCACTACAACCTGCCCGGCAGCGTCGAAGCCTATTATCAGGAAGCCGGCCGCGCCGGACGTGACGGCAAGCCCGCACAGTGCGTCCTCTATCACGGCTATCGCGACATTCGCATTCAGAAGTTCTTCATCGACAAGATCGGCGAGAACAATCCGCTGCTTACGGAAGTCGAAGTCGAGCGCCTGCAGTCGCTGGCCAACCGCAAGTTGAGCCTGATGCAGGCCTACGCCGCCACCCGGCGCTGCCGTCGCACTGGCATCCTCGCCTACTTCGGCGCTCCGCGCGAAGTGGAAGATTGCACGTGCGATGTCTGCCGAGGCACCAATCGCACGCTTCACGCGCAGCCCCGCGAACCCGTCTCTTCGCCGCCTCGTCGCACCCGTTTAAGGGTCCCCAAGCCAACGCCGGTTCGTGTTTCACTAAGCGCCCCGAAGACGCCGCCTCTCGACAGCGCCGCTGAGGCCCGCTTTCTGCGCCTCAAGCGAACTCGCTGGCAGATTGCCAAGGAAAAAGGCTGGGCGCCGTTCGTGATATTCCACGACACTGTATTACGCGAGATCGCCCGCCTCGCTCCGGCGGACGCGGCATCCCTCGCCCAGGTCGCCGGCGTCGGCCCCAAGAAGTTGGAGCAGTTCGGCACTGCCATGCTGCAAGCACTTTTTGAGGACAAATAGAAAAAGGGCGGGAACGAATCCCACCCTCATCCTTTCGAAATTCAGCTTGTCGTTACTCGGCAGCTTGTTCGCCGGCCTTGCTGATGGCGATGGTCTCGCCTACGTCGCCAACCTTGAAGCGGCCAAAGCGCTTGACCGAGATATTCTCGCCCAGCTTGCCGATCACGGTCGCGATCAATTGCGAAACCGTTATGGTCTGGTCTTTGATGAAGGGCTGCTCGTAGAGGCAGACCTCTTCGTAGAACTTGCCCATCTTGCCCTCGACGATCTTTTCGACTACCGCAGCGGGCTTGCCCGTCGCAGCCGCTTGGGCGCGATAGATGTCCTTCTCTTTCTCGAAGTTCTCCGCCGTCACGTCTTCCTTGCGGATGTAGCGCGGATCGGTGGCAGCGATGTGCATGGCAATGTCGTGCACCAGGGTGACGAAATCGTCGGTGCGGGCGACGAAGTCGCTCTCGCAGTTGACCTCGACCAACACCCCGATCTTGCCCCCGGCATGGATATAGCTGGCCACGGAACCTTCGCTGGTGGTGCGGGTCGCTTTCTTGGCGGCGGTCGCGATGCCCTTCTTGCGCAGCACGACGATTGCGGCTTCAACGTCGCCTTTGGCTTCGGTCAGGGCATTCTTGCAGTCCATCATGGGAGCATTGGTCTTGTCGCGAAGCTCCTTCACTTGTGCGGCAGTTATGTTCACAGTCGTAGTACTCATTTCTAAGTTGATCCCTTCGGCGAATTCTCGCTACTCGCTTCTCGCTCTTCGCCTTTCGCGGAAAGCTTCTGGCGTCTTGTAGCCTATATGGAGATTAGATGATTTTCGTCGACTATCGTCGCGCCCCGCCATTGGCCGTGGCTTTTCCCGAGGAGCGAAAGGCGAACCGCGCCCTTACAAAACAACCCGCGCCTGTGAGCAGCGCGGGTCTGAGAACCATTTCGTCAGCCTCTCGGCTGCGATTACGCGCTTGGAGTCTCAATGGCTTCCTCGGCCGCGGCGGTACGGCGTGCCGGTTTGCCCAGGACTTCCTCCATGCTGACTTCTTCCGTTTCGGCGGGCTCTGTGCTGGCCTCCCCGCTGGACTCTCCTTCGCCCGCGCTGGCAGCCTCGGCCTCGGCAGCCTGGCTGTACTGCACACCGGCGGCGATATCGGCCATCTGCTTGTCGGTGACGGCCTGCGCACCCTCGACTACCGAATCCGCGATCTTAGAGGCAAACAGCCGGATCGCACGCAACGCATCGTCGTTGCCGGGAATCACGTAATCGACCTCGCTGGGGTCGCAATTCGTATCTACCACCGCAACCACCGGAATCCCCAGCTTGCGCGCTTCCTTCACCGCAATCTGCTCCTTGTTGGAGTCGATCACGAAGACCACATCGGGCAGCCGGTTCAGGTTCTTGATGCCGGCCAGGTTGGCCTGCAAGTGTTTGCGCTCCCGCTCCAGCTTGACGACTTCCTTCTTCGGCAGCAGCTCGTAACGGCCATCGGTGGCCATCTCGTCAAGCTCCTTCAGCCGCTTCACCGACTTCTGTACCGTGATCCAGTTGGTGAGCAATCCGCCCAGCCAGCGCTGGTTCACGTAGAACATGCCGCAACGGCCTGCTTCTTCCGCGATAGCGTCCTGTGCCTGACGCTTGGTGCCGACAAACAACACCAGCTTGCCTTCCGCTGCCTGGTCCTGCACGAACTTGGACGCTTCCTTGAACATCTTCAGCGTCTTCTGCAAGTCGATAATGTAAATGCCGTTGCGCTCGCCGAAGATATACTCCTTCATCTTCGGGTTCCAACGTTTGGTCTGGTGCCCGAAGTGAACGCCGGCTTCGAGCAGCTCCTTCATCGTGATATTTGCCAAGCTACCTCCTAGCTTGCATCCCTCGCGGCGGCCGTGGCCGGGTCGTCCGGGATTACATTTCCGTTGCCCGCCCCGTTGAATCCAGCGGGTGCGGAAAGATTCGTTCCGGTTTGCTTGCCCTCTCCCGCCCCCGGAACCACAAGGCGAAAAGAAACTGAATGGGTGGCCCACATTTCCCGTCCTTTGGGTAATGTGGGATCCAATCTCGGGTGCCCCATTCTGTCGCCTTTTGTTGGCGACAGGGTGGGATCAGAACTACCGCTTGCTGAACTGGAAGCGCTTACGTGCGCCCTTCTGGCCGTACTTCTTGCGTTCCTTGCCACGGGCATCGCGGCGCAGGAAGCCTTCGGCCTTCAGCTTGGGACGCAGTTCAGGATTGAACTCCTGCAGCGCGCGCGCCACGCCCATGCGCACCGCACCGGACTGCCCATTTACGCCGCCGCCGTCCACCGTGCAGACAATGTTGAAACTGCCTGACGTCTCCGTGAGCACCAGCGCCGACTTCGCCATGATGCGCTGCGCTTCGGTCACGAAGTAGGTGTCGAAAGGCTTGCCATTGACCGTAAACTCGCCGCTGCCGGGGCGAAGAAACACTCGGGCCACGCTCGATTTGCGCCGCCCCGTACCGTAATACTGAACCAGTTCTGCCATTTCGTATCCTCGGGACTGGCCCCATCCTTCCCTCTCTTGGGTGGC
Source organism: uncultured Acidobacteriaceae bacterium (assembly GCA_963834815.1). Taxonomy (GTDB): domain Bacteria; phylum Acidobacteriota; class Terriglobia; order Terriglobales; family Acidobacteriaceae; genus DASRAA01. Next base: position 552,009 of record CAWIDA010000006.1, read on the forward strand.
CCCATTTCCCATCTCTTGGTGTGATCAACTCTTCTTGGGTGCCCCGTTCAAGCGAAGCTTGAGCGGAGGTTTCTGTCCAATACTCGAAATCCGGGCACCCATATTTCCCTGTCTTGGGAAATGTGGGATCTAAAACCTACTTCGCGGCCGCTGCCACCGCTGCGGCTTCTGCGCCGCGTGCGGATGCTTGTCGCCCTTATACACTTTCAGCTTCGAGAACATGGCACGTCCCAGCTTGGTGTGGGGCAGCATGCCCTTGATCGCGTCTTCCACCACCAGCTCCGGCTTGCGCGCAAAGCGCTTCTTGAATTCTTCGCCCTTGATGCCGCCGGGGAACCCGGAGTAGCTGTAATACGTCTTTTTGTCGGCCTTCAGGCCGGTAATCTTGACCTTCCCTGCGTTAATCACGATCACGTGATCGCCCGTGTCAAGAAAGGGCGTGTATTGCGGACTATCTTTACCCGCGAGGATGCGCGCCACGCGCGATGCCAGCCGGCCCAGGGTTTGGCCCGACGCATCGACAACAAACCATTTGCGCGCAATTTCCCCTTTGGGGAAATACGTGGACATCGTGAACTCTCCCAGAATTTAGAAAAGACCGCGAAAGAGCCGCTGAGTTCGTGGCGCTGGAACGCGCAGGAAAACCCTAGGCGGGCAAACGCAGGACTACCAAAGCCTTAAGAATACTCGACAAACGCGCCCTCTGTCAACGAAGACACGACGTCGGGTGCCCCGCTCAAGCCGCCTTCGGTTTGTCATCACGAGCGCAGCGAGGGATCCGCTTTTCCTATCCACTACCCACTATCCACTGCTCTTCAAATCCCGCAGCAGCCGCTCCAAAGCCTTCTTATAGGAGTCGTGGTCTCTCCAATTGCCAAACTCTCCGATATGCCGCGTCCGCCGGATGTCGGCCGCCCACGCCTTCGTCGCCTCCATCACGGCCTCGTCCACTCGGATGGGAAACAGCACCAGCTTCCCGCTTCTGTGCTCCCGTTCAAACGCAGCCTGCACCTCCCGCTCCACCCAGGGGCTCACCACCGAGTTCTCCGAGAGCACCAGCAGCAGTTTGTCGTGCACTCGAATCGATTCCTCGATCCGCTCCTGGAATCGGTCACCGATTTTCAGGTCCTCCGGCGCAAACCAGCAGCGCACGCCTTTGGCCTGCAGGTCGGCATGCAGCCGCTCGGCAAACTCCTGGTCTTTGGTCGAGTAGCTGATGAAGCACGAGTAGAACTCGATGGCCCGCCCCACCAGCGAATGATGTACGCAATGAACTCGTCCGGCAAGCCGCACCCGCGCAGGAACACCTCGGGAATCTTGCCGCGCGATTTGTAGATGGTGTCAATGCCGATGCGTGGAGGGGCCGTGATGGTCGACAGTTTCGAGCCCCTTGGCGGTGCTCAGATCGACGTCAGCAAAGTACCGTCGACCTACCTGTGCACTCAGTGAAGTCCGCCCCGCTGAGGTTCGCTCCGCCAAACTCGTACCGATAGCTACGCGCCACTAAGATTAGCCTCGCTAAGGTTCGCCCCGCTGAGGTTCGCCCCGATGAGGTTAGCCCGCTGAGGTCCGCCCGCGGAAATTCGGCCCGCGAGGTGCGGCCAGCTAAGGTTCGCTGAGGTCGGCTCCGCTGAGCTTTGCCACGCTCAAGGTTCGCCTCGCTCAGGCTCGCCTCGTGAGATCCGCCCCACTGAGGTACGCCACCTGATAGGTTGCCGCACGTCGCTGCAGGTTCGACCGCACTGGAGGTTCGCCCCGCTGAGGTCAGCGGCTCAGGTCCGCCCCCGAGAGATGCGCCGTCTGAGGTCCGCCTCGCGCAGATCCGCTCCGCGAAGATCCACCTGCTAGCGATTCGGCCTCGCAGTGCCCTCTCCGGATGTTCCTCCCTCCACTTATTCCACTTCTCGACCCCTTGCTTGAGGATTGCGAGATGTTCAGGGTTCGCCATGGCCGCGTGACCTCGCTTGCTTCCGCGATGCTACGGATGATTTCGGATGTTCTCAGAAGGCCACACTCTACCCGCCCCTCTCCGCCCAGTCAACGCGGATAACAATCGGCGACAATTGGAGATCCTTGTGTCACAATGACATGTTCAAACCGCGAGGTCCAACCCCGCATGCCAAATCGGACATACTGGCTCGACCTTTTTACTCCCACGACATGGAAAGAATTCTTGGACAATGGTGCCAAGGTGTCTGGGTTTCGCGAGTCCCGGTGGAAGACTCTCCAAAAAGTAAAAAAAGGCGACTACTTTCTCTGCTACCTGACAGGTCTGTCGCGCTGGGTTGGGCTGCTGGAAGTGGTGTCTGAGCCTTTCAAGGATGCCAGCCCGATTTGGAAGGACGAGGACTTTCCGTGCAGAGTCAAAGTCAAGGCCGTCGCCCGTCTGACTCCGGAAACGGGCATTCCGGTAATGGAATTCAAAGACCGCCTGAGCGTATTCCACAATCTCAAGGCCGACTCTCCGTTGGCTTGGACTGGGCACTTCCGAGGTTCACCGACGAAATGGAAAAGCAGTGATGGAGAAATAGTATCCGGGGCAATCGTGGATGCGGAAAAGAACCCAGTTGTCCGTCCGATTGACCCCGCCAAGTTGAAGTATCGGCCCAAAGGACTGCGGGCCAAGATCGGACTCGTCACTGTCCCGGATTCACACGAAGACGAGACTCCCTCTCCAACCAAAGAATCGAGCGCCCACACCGACATTCAGGGCCTATTGTTGAATCTTGGCAGCGAGATGGGTTTTGACATTTGGGTTGCTAGGAACGACAAGGGCAAGAGCGCGAGCGGCGTTAAATTTGGCGACCTGTCAAGGATGAAAGCCTCACTACCTCTGCAGTTCGATGACGCGACCAACAAGACCATTGAACTGATCGATGTGTTGTGGCTGAAGGGCAATGCGATCGTGGCAGCATTCGAGATCGAGAGCACTACCTCGATATACTCCGGCTTACTCCGGATGGCTGACCTCATCGCAATGCAGCCGAATCTCAACATTCCCCTGTATCTAGTCGCCCCCGACGAGCGCAGAGAGAAGGTCTTTGCGGAAGTGAATCGTCCCACCTTCTCGCGCTTGAATCCGAAGCTGGCCGAAATTTGCCGGTTTATTTCCTTCACGGCGCTTCGCGATAAATTAAACCAAGTGCAATCATTCATCCGCTATCTCAAGCCGGATTTCCTTGAAGAACTCTCGGAGTCTTGTGAAGTAGAGGGTGAATAGCATTATGTCGATCGATCTGATCATGGTTAGCCCTCAGAGATGACCCGCGAATCAATCTCGGAAGCTTTACGGCTGATATTTCAGGGTATTGAACTGCTGAAGGAAACATTTCCAAATCGCGCATTCACTATCGACGGTCGTTTGGTAGGCGACGTGGGGGAGGTTATTGGCGGGTGGCCCGGCCAACGCAAAATCTAACCTGGGTGCCCCGTTCTACCGAAGGTAGGGCGGGGCCTTTTGCAGAAGATAGCCCACCGTTTCAAGGCTGGCGGGTGGCCCGCCCCGCTACTGATTTGAAAAGAAAACTATAAGTGGGTGGCCCATCCCGCCTTCCTTTGGCGGGGTGGGGATTTTCGTTTGTTCGGTACGATCATGCATCGATGAAAACCCAATCAGATTTCCCGAATTGGGAATTCGTCGCACGATTTCTCACAAAACTCTTGCAATCCCTCTCCGCCTTTTGCCACTCTCGATAGTGTGGAGGCGTTGCCCCCACAAGGACGCTGTACGACTTTGCTGCCATAGTTTGGCAGCCTGTATCAGCTAGTCGCTAATTGCTAGCTGCTAATTGCTTTTTGGAGGCCTTATGTCCCTTCGTACCTGCGACCATCTCAAAGAAGATGGCATCCTCTGCGGCTCGCCCGCCCTTCGCGGCCAGAAACTCTGTTACTTCCATCAACGCGATCACAAGCGCAGCCAATACGCCGCCGGTGCCATCCGCCGCGCCGACGTCCTCGGTCCCCGCCTCCCGCCTATGAAATCTATCCCCCAGATCCAGGCGGCGCTCTACGAGATCGTCACCGCCCTCGTCGCCAAGCGAGTCCCACTTCAGCGCGCCGGTGCCAGATTGTTTGACTTGCAGCAGGCCGCATCGGCCCTCCGCAAGCCAAGTTCGGCCCAAAGGTAAAGATAAAGAGCAGCCATGCAACCCTTTATGGCTCAAGATTTTAGCTATAACTCCCCTGCCTGCACGTATTTGCGCGGCTTTCCGCCTATCCCATTGAAAATGGGGATTTTGCGGGGTGGGGGGAGGGGGGTGCTACGTCGCCGGTACCCCAGAGCCTGCCCTGAGCTTGTGAAGGGTTCGCGCCGAGCTTCTCGGCGCTAACCCGGGTCTGCATCTTGATTCCCTCCGTGCCTCTGCGATGAAAACGAAATCACCGCGGCCGAAACTCCTCCAGCAGCCTCTCCCAGTTGCTCAGCTGCTGTCCGCCCGGCGTGAATGCCAGCTCCAGGAACACTTCTTCCGCTCCGATCTTCTCGCAGGCTGCGATGTCCTCGCGAACCTGGTCCACCGAGCCGAAGAACGCCGCACGGTCATTCCCCCTCGGCTTATCGGTCAAGTACAGGTTCCCGCGCACGATCATCTTCAACTCCGCCGGATCGCGTCCCGCCGCCTCCGCCATCTGCCGTATCGCTCCAAACATCTGCGCCATGACTTCTACCGGCAGGCCGGTTGGATTCCAGCCATCGGCCATGGTCGCTACTCGCTTCAAGGCCGCCGGCGCGAACGCCGCGATGTAAATCGGCGGATGCGGCTTCTGCACCGGCTTGGCGCTGACATGCGACTTGGGCAGCGAGAAGAACTTGCCGTGATATTCGGCCGGGTCGGTTGTCCAGATGGTCTTCAGCACCTGAATGAATTCGTCTGCACGGGCGCCTCGCACTTTCATATCGGCGCCGGTGGCTTCCATTTCATCCGGCGACCAGCCCAGTCCCAAGCCGACGTTCAAGCGTCCCTTCGACAGAATGTCGATGGTGCTAAGCCGCCGCGCCAGCAGTGATCGGGTTGTAGTACGGCATATCGAGCACGCTGGTGCCCAGCCTGATCTTGCTGGTGTATGCAGCGGCGAAGGTCAGCGTGTCCAGCGGATCGAGCGTGTATTTGTACTCCTCCGGCAGCGACCCGTCCGGCGTGACCGGATAGGGAAGCTTGGGCTTCACCGGCCACAGCAACCGCTCCACCGTCCACAGGCTGTGGTAGCCGAGCGCTTCCGCCTTCTGCGCTACCACTTTCACCGCCTCCGGCGTAGATACCGGACCGATATTCGGAACCGATACTCCGATCTTCATGCCAGGATCCTTTCAGTTGGAATGTCGATTTGCCGCCCCATTCTAACTGCATGGAGAGTAATGGTGAACGCGGATTTCTATTGCCTAGCGGAAATGTTCGAGGTAATACAGCGCCGCAAACGCGAGCACCAAAGCGGCGGTCGGAACTACGAGTCGCCGCGCGCTTCGGGAAGGTTGTTTCCAATCGGCGGTTCCGAAGAAGAGCAGGATCATCGGCGCCAGCAAAACGATGGCGATCTGAAAGATATGCGCCAATGCGCCTTCGTCCGGTTGCGGCGGCTGCGTGTACCCGATCAGCACCGTGCCTAGCGCTACGAGCGAAAGGACGAGTATCGCTCGGCTGCTGACCCGGTTGATTTGCTGCACATCCATTGATTCCCCTCGCGACGACACTGCCCACGGTCGCAGTGCACAACTAACTCTTGCGCGCCGACTTGATCACGGACTCCATCTGCTGCAGGTAGCCCTCGAGTGCTCGACGTCCCGCGGCCGTCAGCTTGAACTCCGTGCGCGGCTGCCGGCCCACGAACGACTTGGTGCACTTCACGTAGCCCGCAACTTCCAGCTTGCGCGCGTGGACACTGAGGTTTCCGTCGGTGATCTCCAGCAGCTTCTTCAGGTCGTTGAAACTGAGTTCGTCATTCACCGCCAGCGCGCTGATGATCCCCAGCCGCACCCGCTCGTGGATCACGGGATCGAGTTCGAGGACGGCCGGGCTGCTCTTGGTAGTCTTCTTTGACGGACGGATGCGGACCGCTGCCCCACGGGGTGAATTGGCTGCTTGCTTAGCCACCATGCCTCCTCGCGATCAATGCGCCGAAGGCGATATGCACCAGCCCGAATCCGACGGCCAGCATGACATTCGCCCAGAACCACGGCAACGGCAACGCGATAGCTCCGGCCAGCACGAACACCGCTCCCATCACCGGGATTGTCCTCACGGAGAATGCTCCCGCCTGCATCACGGCCACGCCATACAGCAACAGCCACACTCCGGGAATCTGCCGGGGATCGTTGGCCCGCAACAACGCAACCGTCATGACGCCGCCTGCGAATAGCGCGGGAAGCAAGCCGACGAAGAGCCTGCGTCCGGGAATGGATAGAATCGGCGTGCCCAGGCGTGAAGCCTTCCAGTGCATCGCGACCAGCGCCAGGGTCACGGCAACCAGCGCTTCGCCGAGCCACGCCGCCAGCCAGGCTTCGGTTGTGGCCTGGCGTAGGGCAATGGGAGTTGCGATCAGCGCGCTTGCGCCCATGGCGCAGTATCCCCAGCCCGAGACAGCGGTGAAGGTGGTACTCCGCTCCATCGTCGCGCGAATAACTTCGAGGTGGTCAAGCGCCTCCGGCTCGGAAGGCGCGAGTGCCCTTCGCGGGGATCGCCGGCAGGGACGGGAATCAGCCATCAGCGCAAGCCTAGACCCGAAGCTAAATTACTGTCAAGTACTTTGTGATGAAAAGTCAAAACTGGTATTAGGGAGGTAAGCTACGAAGCGACGCCACGTCAGAACGAAATATTTCTTTCCTAACGGCGACACAGAGCGCTATGAGCAGAATTATTCTTTGCCCTTAGGAGTCCAATCGATAATATTGGTCAGCTGCCAGGGATTCTTGTTCAGTTCCCACTGCAGGTCCCCGTCTTTATTGATCACTAGTTGGGTCGCCGGGAACAAGACACCCGCGCTCGTCTTCGAATCCTGATTGTTGATGTCAATCTCGCCGGCAGTCAGGTCGAAAGCTTGCGACCGGGTATTCCGATAAGCTTCCCGGAAGGAAATCTTGCGGTTTGTAACAAAGCTGACTTTGCGGCCGGTGGGCGTTGCGACTGACGCCACATACGCCAGAGCGTAACCGATCGTGCCGGGTACCTGGATTTGGCCGGCGGACTTCATCTTCGATAGCGCTTCCGTCAGCCCCTTGCTCTGGCCTTGCTGAAAGGCAGTGATCAGCGTCTGCCGCTCTTCCGGCGTCGAGTATCTCGTGATGATCAATTTGATGCTGACGTTTTTGCCCATCTGCGTGCTGGTGCCGCGGGCTGTGGCATCGATGGTTTCAACCTGGCCGAATGCCAGGGTCGCGGTTATTAACATTGCCGCCAGTACGCCACACAGCGCGGTTCCGACAAGGTTCAACTTCGGTTTCATGTTCGCCTCCTGTGCCTTCCTTATATCGCAATCGATCGGACAGTGACTGAACTGAAATCAGCACTCATCTGTGCACATCCGCCGCCAACGAACAAAGGCATTGACTGCGACTGTGCCACCGACCGATCGGAACTGCGTGCCCCATGCTGTCCCCGCTTTTGGGACAGGGTGGGACTATTACTTCGCCGCCACGACTTCCGCCGGTTGCTCGTGGTGAACCGTCTCGAACTTCAACTTCTTGCTCTTGGCGTCCACATCGACCTGCACCGTATCGCCGTGCAGCACCTCGCCATCGAGGATCTTCATGGCGAGCGGGTCCTGCACCAGTCGCTGGATGGCCCGCTTCAATGGACGCGCTCCGTACGCCACATCGTAGCCTTCCGTGAAGATCAGCTCCTTTGCTTTCGGTGTCAATTCCAAGGTGATCTTGCGGTCCGCCAGCAGTCGCTGCAAATCGCGCAGCCGCAGATCGACGATCTTGACCAGTTGCTCCTTGCCCAGCGGGTTGAAGAAGATGATGTCGTCCACCCGGTTCAGGAACTCCGGCTTGAAGTGCCCGCGCAAGGCTTCCATCACCTGCTCGTGCGCCTCCTCCTGTTTGTCCGGCGCTGCTCCCGCCTGCTGCAAATACGCCGAACCGATGTTCGAGGTCATGATGAGAATCGTGTTCTTGAAATCGACATGACGGCCCTTGCCGTCGGTCAGGCGGCCGTCGTCCATGATCTGCAGAAAGACGTTGAACACGTCGGGATGCGCCTTCTCGATTTCGTCAAACAGCACCACGGCGTACGGCCGCCGCCGCACGGCCTCGGTCAGCTGCCCGCCCTCGTCATAGCCCACATACCCCGGAGGCGCGCCGATCAGCCGTGATACCGAGTGCTTCTCCATGTACTCCGACATATCGATGCGGATCATGGCGTGCTCGTCGTCAAACAGGAACTCCGCCAACGCCCGCGCCAGCTCGGTCTTGCCGACGCCTGTAGGTCCGAGAAAGATAAACGAACCAATTGGACGCTTGGGATCGCTCAGCCCCGCGCGCGAGCGACGAATGGCATTGGCCACCCGCGATAGAGCTTCGTCCTGGCCGATAACACGCTCGCGCAGACGGTCTTCCATGGTCACCAGCTTGTGCACTTCGCCCTCAAGCATCTTCGACACCGGAATACCCGTCCACTTGCTCACGATCTTGGCAACGTCTTCCTCGTCCACCTCTTCCTTGAGCATGCGCGACTGTTTGGTATCCATCTGGGCGCTGAGCTGCTTGATTTCGGCTTCGAGTTTGGGCAGTTCGCCGTACTGCAGCTTCGCCGCGCGTTCAAACTCACCTTTGCGAGTCGCTTCCTGGATGTCGAGTTTCAGCTTTTCGAGTTGCTCCTTCTTGGCGCGCACGTTGCCGATGACTTCCTTCTCCTGCTTCCAGCGCGCCTTGAGAGCGTTGGATTCTTCTTTGATCTGCGCCAGCTCTTTCTCCAATACCTTCAGGCGCTCGCGCGAGTTCGAGTCATCCTCGCGCTTCAGCGCCTGGCGCTCGATTTCGAGCTGCGTGGCGCGGCGCTCGAGCTGGTCGATTTCCGTCGGCATAGAGTCAATCTGGATGCGCAGCGAGGCCGCCGCCTCGTCGATCAGGTCGATGGCCTTGTCGGGCAGAAAGCGATCGGAAATGTAACGATGCGACAGGGTCGCCGCGGCCACGATGGCCGAGTCCTTGATGCGCACCCCGTGGTGTACTTCATACTTCTCGCGTAGTCCGCGCAGAATGGCGATAGTGTCCTCCACGTTGGGCTCGCCCACAAAGACGATCTGGAAGCGCCGTTCGAGGGCAGCGTCTTTTTCGATGTACTTGCGGTACTCATTCAGCGTGGTGGCGCCGATGGCCCGCAACTCGCCGCGCGCCAAGGCCGGCTTCAGCATGTTGGAGGCGTCGATCGCACCCTCGGCTGCGCCCGCGCCCACCAAGGTATGCAGCTCGTCGATGAACAGAACGATCTGTCCCTGCGCTTGTTCGATTTCCTTCAGCACCGCTTTCAGGCGGTCTTCAAACTCGCCACGATATTTCGCGCCCGCCAGCATCGCTCCCAGATCGAGCGAAACGACGCGCTTGTTCTTCAGTTGTTCGGGAACATCGCCGGAGACAATACGCTGCGCCAGCCCTTCGACGATGGCGGTCTTGCCGACGCCGGGCTCGCCGATCAGTACGGGATTGTTCTTGGTGCGGCGCGACAGCACCTGCACCACACGGCGCACTTCTTCGTCGCGCCCGATTACGGGATCGAGCTTGCCCTTTCGCGCCAGTTCCGTAAGGTCGCGAGCGTAGCGCTCCAGCGCCTGGTATTTGGCTTCGGGGTTCTGGTCGGTAACTTTCTGATTCCCGCGAACCGCGGTCAGCGCGCGCAGAATATTCTCGTAGGTTGCGCCGGCCTTGCTCAGGATCTCCTGCGCGGCGTCACGCTTGAGCCTGGTCATCGCCAGCAGCAGGTGCTCGGTCGAGACAAATTCGTCCTTGAAGTTCGACGCCTCTTTGAAGGCGCCTTCGAGCAGTTGATTGGCCGCGCTCGACAGCGAGGCTTGGGCTGCGCCTCCGCCCGAGACCTTGGGCAGGTGCTCGATCGCCGCCATTGCTTGTGCCTGGACGGCCGGAACCTGCAACCCCACGCGCTCCAGTAGGGGAGCCACGATGCCCTCATGATCTTCCAGCAGCGCCGCCAATATGTGTACGGGCTGCAGCTCAGGATTGCCATGCTCGCTGGCGATGTCGTTCGCCCGCTGCACGGCTTCCTGCGCTTTCACGGTTAGTTTGTCCCATCGAATTGCCATAAAAACTCCAATTGCCCAGTACGACGTGTTTAAAGAATATGTCTTTGATCGGGCACGGCTTTACAGGTTGCTGAAAAACTCGCTTCCGCAAAGCTTTGTATCAGGGTACGGCTTCAGAGGCCGCGGAATCACCCCATTCGGCTACCGATTCGTATCAGGGCATGACTTTAGTCATGCCGCAATGTGCTGAGAATAGGGCAGGGGCTTTAGCCCCTGCGGTCCTTTCCAGGGCACAAAACACTTTTTCCGCAATCTCTTCAGCCGTGCTGATAAAGTCGTGTATTTTTGGTGCCGGGCGCACTCTTATGGGCCGTCGGCATTAGTGCCCCGGGATCAATGCGACAATTTTATTCCTTTCACCAACAAGAAGATCGCAAGCAAAAGGGAGGCGATCGCCAGGCCGTCCGCCTCCCTCATAACTGCCTGCGAATTGTGCGCTGCCGAAATTCCCCGCCACAGAGCGGCCTTTTAGGCTGCCTGTCCCTTCTTGCCTTCGAGGACCGGGCCGCTGCCGATGTTCACCTTAATCTGCTTGGGCTTGGCTTCTGCACGCTTGCCCAGCTTGATTTTCAGAACGCCATTACTGTAGTCGGCGCCACGTCTTCGGTGTTGACCGTGCTCGGTAGGGTGAACGAGCGGGTGAAGCTGCCATAGTCGGCGCTCCACGCGGCGGAAGTTTTCTTCCTTCTCTTCCTTTTCGAACTTGCGCTCGCCGCTGACGGTTAGAAGTGTTGTTCTCGACTTTTACGTCGAGGTCCTTCTCCTCAATGCCGGGCACTTCCAGCTTGAGCTGGATGGCGTGCTCGTCTTCGTAGACGTCAACCGGGGGTACGAACGCACCCGCGGTCAGCGACTCTTCGCGTCCGCCGGCGACCTGCTCTTCGAACAGGCGGTTGAGCCGGCCCTGCAGGGTGTTGAACTCACGAAAGGGGTCCCAACGCGTTATAACAGTCATTATAATCAGCCTCCAAATGGTAAGAAATTTGGTGGCTGGACATTGCCACTCGCTAACAATTTGATGCCAAGTTAGCGTAAAACGAATCATAAAATCTTAGTTTGTTATTGTCAAGTCCGGAAATAGTGTCCAAAGCGGTGAAGCTTAAGCAGTAATATATTTACTATTCAACAACTTGGCAGATAACGCACTTCAGGTAGGCTGTCTCTGGAACTCCCACCAGAGCTGGATGGTCAATAGCAGCGCCTCGCACCTGCAGAAGCCTGACTTGCCTGCCTGCGTCGGCAGCCGCCGAACCGAGCATCTCCTGGAAAGCGCCGCCCGCGACGTGGAAGGAGCAGGAGCAGGTCACCAGGATGCCGCCCGGCCGCAGCATCTTTAAAGCCCTTAGATTCAATTCCTTGTACCCCCGCAGCGCGGTCTCGACATTCTTCTTGGTTTTGGCGAAGGCAGGCGGATCGAGAACGATGCTGTCATATTGCTGACCGGCCGACGAGTAGTCCTTGAGCAGGTCGAAGGCATTGGCCTCGATCCACTCGATCTCGCCGCAAGTATGGACTTCGGAGTTAAGTTGTTCATTCTGCTCGGCCACCTCCAGCGCAGGACGTGAAGAGTCAACCGCCGTCACCCTGGTGCAAGCTCGCGCCAGGTGCAGAGCGAAACCTCCCTGGTAAGTGAAACAATCTAAAGCCTCACCGTGAGCGTAACGGGCTGCCGCCGCATAGTTCTCGCGCTGATCGAGGAACGCCCCAGTCTTCTGTCCTCCCAGTCCGTCGAAATGAAACCGCACGTGATTGAGCGTAAAGACCGTGGCTGACTTCCCGCCGTGGACCAACTGCGACTCTCGCAATGGCAACTGTTCCAATTCGCGAATGTGCGGATCGACGCGCTCGAACAGGCTGCAGCCGGGAAAATGCCTAGTGACAGCCTCAGCGACCATCTGGCGAATGTCCTGCCGATCGAATGCCTGCGTCAGCAACTGCACGGACAACACGTCGTTGTACTTGTCGAGGATGAGGCCGGGAAGGAGGTCGGCCTCGCTGAAGACCACGCGGTAGGCATCGCTGTCACGCACCACCTGCCGGCGAAAGTGCACGGCCAGCTCGATCCGCTGCCGCAGCAGCGGCAACAGTTCATCCGCGCCAATGGTTTTGGCGGTCAGGAGGCGTATGGCGATTTGCGAAGAGCTGCTGTAGAGTGCCGAACCGAGCTTACGGCCCCGATTATCCTGCACATGCACAAGCGCGCCAGGCGCGCCATCGCCTGCCTTGGCCAGATCGGAGCGATAGACCCAGAGGTGCCCGGACTTCAGGCGCTGGGCGCCGCGAGGCGAGACTATGACGATTGGAGTGGATTCTTTGATGGACAAGTCAGCTCGCGACTGCGCTCGGGTACAAGCCCTCGCGGAACATGCTGCCGCTAGGCAACTTCGCCGGAGGGAGTGATGGCATCGTCGGCAGAGGTTGCGGCTTTTGTAATAGCCGGTAGTTTGGCCGCTTTCTCATCTTCCGGCTTCGGCGGAGGCGGGACGTAATACAAAATGCGCTTGCAGGTGTCGCAGGTAAGAAACTGCTGGTTGGTCATCACGTCCTGGAACACCTGCGGCCGCAGCATGACACTGCATCCCGAACACATCTGGTTTTCGTGCACCGCAGCCAGCGCGGTTCCGCGCAGCTTGAGCACGCGATCATAGTGCCGCAGGGCGTCCTCGCTTACTCCGGCCCGCAGGTCCTTCTGCCGCGCGGCCAATTTGGCCAACTCTTCTTCATCAGCAGCGGTGCGTTGCCGAGCCGCTTCCTTTTCGCGTTCGTTCTCCGCCGTGTCGGCCTTGAGCTCTGCTTCCGCCTTCTTGAGAGATTCCTTGCGGGCATCGGCGGCGACCATGATTTCCAGGATCTTGTCCTCCAGCTTGGCGATAGCGCTTTCGGCAAACTGGATTTCGTGCATGAGGGCGCGGTATTCGTCGTTGGTTTTCACATGCAACGACTGGTCGCGATACTTGCTGATTTTCTGCTGTTGGTCCTGGATGTCGGATTCGTGCTTGCGGCGGGCAGCTTCATCGGCCTTACCAGCGGCCACCGCGGCCTCTACTTGTGTCTTGGAACCGGCCAGCTTGGCCTCGATCTCCGCCACGTGCTTCGGCAATGCGGCAATTTCCGCACGCAGTGCGGCGATTTGGGAATCGACTTGCTGGAGCTCAATGAGACTTTGGAGGTCGGAAGTCATTTGTGTTGGACTGACTGGATTCTAGAGCATTTGAGCTCTAACGGTACAGGCATTGCGACATGCAGAGGAGAATGCGCCGAATCCGCGAATCGTTGGCGCGCAAGGCGACGTCGTGCGTAGCAGGCCGAGCCGAATTGTCCGGGGCTAGCCAGCCTTTTCTACTGAAGGGGCACTATACGGACTGGAGGGTGCTTTCGCGGTATCGAATACCGCTTCGGTCTCGGTCAGCTCGCTCAGTAAATCGCGAAGATCCGACGCCTCGCATTGATCTTTCCCGTGCCACCATATCGAGTGAGTTGGCCATGCGGGAGCGCCGTCTCTGCATAACTGGCAGCGCCTGTTAAACGCTTCCTGCAAGGTTTGAGCCATGCAGTTTGCCGCCTTAGCCCTGGCTGCTTGGATATGAATCAGTGGTGGCGTTCCGGCTGGGGTCATTTGAAACACCTGTGTGATTATGTCCCGTAAGGTCACACGGTCCTCCAAGGCGTAGCGGAGTATTGGCCAATTTTTTTTGCCACCAACTCAATTAAACTCAACGACATAGCACCCACGCCACCTAGCCAATTACGCTACCACAATAGTGGCCGGCGTGTTGCATTTTCTCTGCAACATTTTGAGATTTTTTGCACGTGAGGGTAATTTTGGCCCGGTACGTTACACTGCTTTGGCTATATCCAAGCCCAGGGAGCTGCAGTGAAGATTTGGCATGTTTCAGTACTGATTTGCGCAATTCTGGCGGCCGTTTCGCTATTGGCTCAGCAGCAACCCACTCCCAACAAGCTGACCATCGAAGCGATCTTCGCCGAGGGCGGCATCACCGGACGAGCTCCTGAGGGCGTGAAATGGAGCCCCGACGGGAGCAAGCTCTCCTACCTACAACGCGAGGATAGCGGCGAGCGCGCCGCCTTGTACTCCATTGACTTGGCTACCGGCAAGTCGGGGATCCTGGTTTCCGGCGAGAAACTGGCTTCCCTGGCTCCGCCGGCCAGTTCCATCAAAGACGAGCGCCAGAAAGAAGCGGTACAGCGCTATGCGGTCGCGGCTTACCACTGGTCACCTGATTCCGCCCATTTGCTTTTCGATTCGCTGGGTCAGCTCTGGTACTACAGCCTGGCGAATGGAACGGCAGTTCAGATGACGTCGAGCGCCGACGCCGCGGTCGATCCCAAGTTTTCGCCCAATGGCGAACGGCTCGCTTTTGTGCGCAAGCACGACCTTTACGTGCACGACGTAAAGAACGGTCACGACGAGGCGCTCACCCACGATGGAAATGACAATCTCCTGAATGGCGAGGTCGACTGGGTGTACCGCGAGGAGCTTTATACCCGCAGTAATTATTTCTGGTCACCCGACGGGAAATCTATCGCGTTTCTGGAGATGAATGAGAACGACGTCCCCACTTACCCCATCACCGACTGGATCCCAACGCACCCTACGGTGGACATGGAAAAATACCCCAAGGCCGGAGATCCGAATCCCGTGGTACGGCTGGGGGTGGTGTCGTCGGATGGTGGCAAGGTGAAGTGGATCTCAGCGGGCGGAGGAAAAAGTGGATCGGTAGCGCTGGGCGATGACCCGAACGTTCTCATCCCGCGCTTCGGTTGGGTGCGCAATGGCCTGCTTTGGGCGATGGCCCTCAATCGCACGCAGGACCGGCTCGATATTTACTTCATCGATGCGCAGAACGGAAAGTCAAAGCTCATTCTCACCGAAACTACCGATGCCTGGATCGACATGCATCCGGAAATTGACTTCGAGCTGCTGTCCTCCGGTAATCGCTTTCTGTGGACGAGCTGGCGCGATGGCCACTATCACATCTACCTCTACGAATTTGACAAGCAGAAGCCGCTTGACGCAGAAGCGCGCCTGGTGGCGCAACTAACCCATGGCGACTGGGAGGTAGAGGGCATCGAAGCCGTCGATGAAGATGCCGGCGTGGTGT
Organism: uncultured Acidobacteriaceae bacterium; assembly: GCA_963834815.1. Classification (GTDB taxonomy): domain Bacteria; phylum Acidobacteriota; class Terriglobia; order Terriglobales; family Acidobacteriaceae; genus DASRAA01. Next base: position 567,380 of record CAWIDA010000006.1, read on the forward strand.
ACTTCACAGCCAATGAAGGTGACTGGCGGCAGGCCAATGTGTTTGCGGTGGGACTGAATGGGCAGAACTTTCGGCGCGTCTCGAGAGAGAACGGAACCCACGGCCCCAACTTCGGGCCGCTGAAGACAAAGTCTTACGTTGACACGTATTCGGCACTGATGACTCCTCCGCGCATGTCACTCTGTACGGCTGACGGGGCGTGCATCCCGTTCTGGAAGTCGAAGAGCTTGGACGCTTATGACCTGACTGCTCCCAAGCCGCTGGAGTTCACATCCGCCGACGGCACAACTAAGCTGCTCGGAACGCTGCTGCTGCCGGATGGCGGCCCGTTGATGGCCAACGGGAAAACGCCGCTGATCGTGAACCCATATGGCGGTCCGGGCGTGCAGTATGTGCGCGACGCCTGGGGTGGCAGCGCGTTTTTGTTCGATGAGATACTCGCTCGCCAGGGTTTTGCCATCCTGCAAGTAGACAACCGAGGGATGGCCAACCGCGGCAAAGCCTTTGCGTTGCCCATCAAGCACAACCTCGGTGAGAACGAATTCAACGATCAACTGGCGGCGGTCAAGCAGACGCTTCAGCAATATCCGCAGTTGGACGGATCCCGCATGGGATTCTGGGGCTGGAGTTATGGCGGTTATTTCACTCTATACACCCTGGAGAAAACCGACGTCTTCAAGACCGGGGTGTCAGTCGCTCCAGTGACCGACTGGCATAACTACGACTCGATCTATACCGAACGCTACATGGGATTGCCCAGCGACAACGAAGATGGCTATCGCAAGAGCTCCCCGGAGAACTTCGCGGCCGACCTGCACGGTAACCTGCTGGAAGTGCACGGCACCAGCGATGACAACGTGCACGTTCAAAACACCATTCAGATGGTCAACGCATTCATCAATGCGGGGAAGCAATTCCAGTTGATGCTGTATCCGCGCAAGACGCATGGCATCGCCGGAACCACCTCGCGAACCCACCTGTTTCATCTGATCGAGGACCACTTCGAGAAAGACCTAGCGCCTGGAAAGTAGCATGTGCAGAAACATTTTCAAATACGAAAGGCAAACTACTTTGAAACTCGCGAAATTCTTCCGTTCGGTGCTGGTTGCTGTTTTTATTTCCGTCGCTGCCTTGGGACAGCAAGCTGTTCCGGCACCCACCCGCACCATCGTCCGTGCCGGACGCCTGTTCGACGTGCGGACCGGCAAGACCCTTACCAACCAGGCGATCGTCATCGAAGGTGGCAAGATTGTCAGTGTCGGGCCTGACGCGGGCGGCGCCGCAGACGCCAACGTCACGGTCATCGACCTATCGAGTAAGACAGTCCTTCCCGGACTGATCGACGCCCATACCCATCTCACCTTCGATCCTAAGTTCGGATACGAGCGGCTCGCCATCTCGCTGCCGCGCGAAGCGCTGATCGGCGCCAAGAATGCGCGCGTTACTCTTCTGGCCGGCTTCACCACCGTCCGTAACGTAGGTGCCTCGGAGTTCGCCGACATTGCCCTGCGCGATGCCATCAATGCGGGTGATGTGCCCGGCCCGCGCATCGATGCCAGCGGTCCTGCGCTCAGCATTACCGGCGGACACTGCGACGACAACCTGTTGCCCTACGAGTGGCATGCCACGGAGGTGGGCGTCGCCGATGGCGTGGAGAACGTGCAACATAAGGTGCGCGAGATCATCAAGTACGGCGCGGATGTGATCAAGGTATGCGCCACAGGCGGAGTTCTGTCGATGGGCGACAATCCGCAGGCCTCGCAATTCACCCAAGAAGAACTGAGGGCCATCATCGCCGACGCCCACCGCCTGGGCCGCAAAGTCGCGGCGCACGCTCACGGCGCGCAGGGAATTCTGTGGGCCGCGGAAGCCGGAGTCGACTCCATTGAACACGGCTCCTACATTGATGACGCCGGAATTGCGGCCATGAAACAGCACGGCACGTATCTCGTCCCCACGCTCTACCTCGGTGACTGGTTCCTGGAGAACGCGCCAAAGACGGGCGTCCCGCCTGCGATGCTCGCCAAGGCCAAGGCAGTCATGCCGGCGGCGCGCCAAAACGTAGCCCATGCCTTCGCCAGCGGCGTGAAGGTCGGGTTCGGCACCGATGCCGCGGTTTATCCCCACGGTCTCAACGCCCACGAGTTCGCCGTAATGGTCAAGTTGGGACTTACACCTTTGCAGGCGATACAGGCAGCGACTGTGAATGATGCGGACTTGCTGGGCTGGTCCGATAAGGTTGGGGTGATTGAGCCCAATCACTTCGCCGACATCATCGCAGTGGACGGCGATCCGTTGCAGGATGTCACGACGCTGGAGCGGGTGAAATTCGTGATGAAGGGCGGGGTGGTGTACAAGAACGAATAAACCACAGGCAGCCTCGCACTTGCCCGCCCCTCAGGTTTCTGATTCAATCCTGAGGCACCGATTACAGCACTCCCGGGAGCGTTGCTCTGGCAACTCAAATCTTCGCGTGTAAGTCGATCGACAAGCTGATCTCCGACTCCGAGGAAGCGGAACACCGGCTAAAGAAAACGCTTGGCCCGTGGTCACTGACGGCGCTGGGTATTGGCGCAGTCATCGGCTCCGGCATCTTCACCGTGATCGGCACGGCCATCGCGGGCCAGAAGTTCGATACTTCGTCCATCCTCAACGCTCCGCTGGCCGACTTCATCGTGCATCACGCCGCCACGCTGGGACGGCCCGGCGCTGGTCCCGCTCTGGCAATGTCGCTGGTGCTGGTAGCGATCGTTTGCGCCTTCACCGCGTTGTGCTATGCCGAGCTGGCGTCGATGATCCCGATCGCCGGCAGTGCCTACACTTATACCTACGCCACCATGGGCGAACTGATCGCGTGGATCATCGGCTGGGACCTCATCCTGGAGTACGCCGTCAGCAACATGGCGGTGAGCGTGGGTTTCGCCGCGCACTTGGTCGACATGTTCGACTGGTTTGGCTGGCACCCGGCGCTACGCTGGATTTCGCCCGCGTACCTGCCCTCCGGCATGACCGACCTCAACGGCACCGTCCTGTACGACAAGGGTTGGCACTTTGGCTTCAACATTCCCGCGTTCCTGGTGGTCATGCTGTTGACGGTGGTGTTGGTACGTGGAATTCGCGAGTCGGCCGAGACCAACAACATCATGGTGATCCTGAAGATCGCCGCCATCCTGGCCTTTGTGTTTGCCGGCATGCACTACATTCACCCGTCGAACTACCATCCCTTCGCTCCCAACGGATGGTCGGGCATTCTCACCGGCGGCTCGATTATTTTCTTCACCTACATCGGCTTCGATTCTGTATCAACCGCTGCCGAAGAAGCGCGGAATCCACAGCGCGATCTTCCCATCGGCATCATCGCAACCCTGGTGGTCTGCACCGTGCTTTACATTGCGGTGGCGGTGGTTCTCACCGGCATCGTGCCGTGGCAGAGGTTGATCGACGATGCTGCCCCGGTAGTCAACAGCCTCAAGCAGCTCGGCCTCACCACTGGCTCACACAGCCTACACTGGATACGACTGGCGGTTCTATTCGGCGCCATGATGGGCATGATCTCGTCGCTGCTGGTTTTCCAGCTGGGACAGGCGCGCGTCTGGTTTGCCATGTCGCGCGATGGCCTGCTGCCCAAACTGTTCGGCCGCGTGCATCCCCGCTTCCGGACGCCTTCGACGGCAACCTGGATCGCCGGCTTTCTGGTGGGAATTCCCGGCGGCATCCTGGATATCGGCACTCTGGCCGACCTGTCGAACATCGGAACCCTGTTCGCCTTCGTGCTGGTCTCGCTTGGCGTCATCATCCTGCGCTACAAGCAGCCGGAGCGTCACCGCGGCTTCCGTGCTCCCGGAGGCTTGGCGGCGCCGGTGCTCAGTGTTTTGTTTTGCATCCTGCTGATGGCGGGATTGCCGATTCTTACGTGGCTTCGTTTTTTCGTATGGCTGGCGATCGGCCTGACCGTGTACATGCTCTACAGCCGTTATCGCAGCGAATTCTGCCCGGAAGACCGGCGACGATAGGCATTTCGTGGGTGCCAACCAACCCAGCGACTTCATCCGCTCCCTGCCCAAGGCCGAGCTGCACCTGCACCTCGAGGGCACAGTTGATCCAGCGACCCTTGCCGAACTCAGCCGCCGTCATCCCACGCCCCTTTCCACCACGAACAATCGCTACACCAACATCGCCGAGAGCGGACGCGTCTTCAGCGAAGAGGAAGCGCAGGAACTATATCGCTACAAGGACTTCACCGGCTTCCTGCTGGCCTTCAAGGCGGTCACCGAGCGCCTGCGCACTGCCGACGACTACGAACTCGTCACGTATCGCATGATGCAGAAGCTGCACGCGCAGAACGTGCTGCATGCGGAAGTCTATGTCTCGGTAGGGGTGATTCACTGGAGGGGCGGTGAGTTTGCCCCGCTGTTTGAGGGGCTGGAACGTGGCCGACGGCGTGGCCAACGCGACTTCGGCATGTCGCTGTATTGGATCTTCGACGCGGTTCGCCACTTCGGGGCCAATGCGGCCGAACGTGTGCTCGATGAGACCATCGCCTTGCGCAGAATCAGCGACAGCGTGGTCGGCATCGGTTTAGGCGGTGATGAACGGCGCGCGACGCCCGAACTATTTCGCAATGTTTATGCGCGTGCCGCAGATGAAGGGCTGCGCCTGACCGTTCACGCAGGCGAAACTGCCGGTCCAGAGTCCATACGGTCCGCGTTACGCGAGCTGAAAGCCGATCGCATCGGCCACGGACTGCATGCAATCGACGATTCTGAGCTGATCAAGTACCTGGTGGAAGAACAAGTGCCCATCGAAGTCTGCATCACCAGCAACCTTCTGACCGGCTGCTGCGCCGCGGTTGAGCAGCATCCGGTCCGCAAGTTATTTGATGCGGGAGTGCTGATCACGCTGAATACTGACGATCCCGACATGTTTCGCACCAGCCTGTTGCGCGAGTACCAGATTGCGCAAGAAGCGTTCGGCTTCAGCGAATCCGAGTTGCGAAAGCTGGCAATGAATTCGTTTCAGGCGTCATTCTTACCTGAAGACAAAAAGCGCGGGTTCCTGGCGAAATTCTAAAAGCACGAGTCAACCACGGATTTACACAGATAGCACGGATAACAGACTGGCACATTCGAATCTTGTTCTATCCGTGCAGATCCGTGTAAATCCGTAGCAAACTTGCTTTTTGCTCCGAACTGGAGAAAACCATGTCCAAGCACATCGGAATCGTGGCCTGCAGCGCGGAAGGGGCGGCGCTCTGCTATCGCACCATCTGTGATGAGGCCCCCGCGCTCATGGGACGCCACATGCATCCCGAGATCAGCATGCACACCCACTGTCTCGGGGAATACATGGAGTGTATCTACCGCGATAGCTGGCAATGCGTTGCGGAACTCATGCTGTCCTCAGCCGACAAACTTGCCAAGGCAGGTGCCGACTTCCTCATTTGTCCCGACAACACCATCCATCATGCCTTCGAACTGGTCGTGCCGCGCTCCCCGCTGCCGTGGCTGCATATCGTGGACGAGGTGGCATCGGTGGCGAAGGAACGTGGCTTCCGCAAGCTGGCCGTTACTGGAACCAAGTACACCATGGAGGGGACGGTTTATCAGACGAAGTTGCCGGCGGCGGGCATTGCATATCTCGTGCCAGATGCGGATGAGAGCGCCCGCATCGATCAGATCATCTTCGACGAACTGGTAAACGGGGTTTTCTCCGCCGAGTCGCGCACCTATCTCCAACAAGTGATCGGAAGAATGAGCCATGCGGGCTGCGACGCGGTGGTGTTGGGATGCACGGAATTACCGTTAATCGTCGACGACATCACATCGCCGCTGCCGACGCTGGATTCGACACGGATTCTCGCGCGGGCGGCATTGCGCCACGCGTTGGCGTAACTAACGCACCGCTGCCTTAAATGCCGCCAACCGTTCGTGTGTGTTCATCACGTGCACCGGCAACGCAAGCTGCGAGCCTTCTTCAAGAATCGGGATGAGTTTGTCGAACTCCGGCCCAGAGTGCGAACCGGTGAAAACGATACGCACGGGATGAAAGAGGTCCTTGCCCTTGGTTTCGGTCTTCGCCTTCACCTCATTCATGATGGCCTTAAAGCGCTCAGGCGTCATGGGAGACTTCTCGGCCTCGGCGAGTTCGGTGAATGTGGTGAGGACTTCGTTGGCCTTCAGGCCTCCAAGCACTTCGGCGTTGTCCGGCGCCGCAAGCGCGGCTGTAGCGTCAACGTGAAAGATCAGGCGCGCTCGCTCGGGCAGTTCGTCGAGCTTGTTGACTGACGGTGCCAGTAAGGCGACGACCTTGGCGAACCAGGCACGCGTCTGCTCGTTCAGATTCTCGGGCAGCAGGCCGGCCTTGATGAAGTACGGTTCCGCGAGTTTCTCAATTCGCTCTTGCGGGCCCTTCTTGATGTAGTGCCGGTTGAGCCAGTAGAGCTTCTCCATGTCGAACATGGCGGCTGACGGCGTCACGCGCTCCAGCGTGAACTCCTTGGTCAGCTCTTCGGGGGTAAACACTTCGCGATCGCCGCCCTTAGGCGCCCAGCCCAGCAATGCCAGGTAATTCACCAGCGCTTCGGGTAGCACTCCCATTTCACGAAAATTGGCGATCGACGTTGCGCCGTGGCGTTTGGACAGCCGCGCGCCGTCGCTGCCGACAATGGTAGAAAGATGAGCAAACTCCGGCACCGGCCAGCCCAGTGCCTCATACAGCGCAACTTGTTTCGGCGTGTTGGAGAGATGATCGTCGCCTCGAATCACGTGGGTGATCTCCATCAGCGCGTCGTCCACCACCACAACGTAGTTGTAAACCGGAATGCCGCTCGAGCGCAGGATGATGGGATCGCTGACTGCTTCGTGGGAGAACTCGACCATGCCGCGGATGATGTCGTGGAAGCGTATAGGATGTTCAGGAATCGCCAGCCGGATAGCTGCCGCCTCGCCACTCGCACGCCGGCGCTCAGCTTGTGCCGGGTCCAATGCGCGGCATTTCCCTGAATAAATCGGCGAACGATGTTCGGCCATCGCGGCATCGCGGTCGCGCTCCAGCTCTTCCTGGGAGCAGAAACACAAATACGCCTTGCCCTCCTGCAACAGGCGCTCGGCGTGTTCGCGGTAGATCGCAAGGCGGTCGCTCTGGCGATAGGGAGCATGCGGTCCGCCGACGTCGGGACCTTCGTCCCAGTCGATGCCGAACCATTTCAGGTCCTGCAGCAGTTGGTCTTCGAAGCGCGCCTCGCTGCGTTCCAGGTCGGTGTCTTCGATTCGCAAAATCATGGTGCCTTTGGATTTGCGCGCGAATAGCCAATTGTAGAGTGCAGTGCGGGCGTTCCCCACGTGCAATTGTCCGGTGGGAGACGGCGCGAAGCGAACGCGTACCTTGGAGTTATTGCTCACAGTTTGATGTTAGCAAGAGCAGCGAATGTCGGCCATCGAGGCGGGTCACGATACCGAGTCTCGTCAGTTCGATGACGCGTCCTCATCGGGCAGGGTAGGGCCACAGGGCCGGCACATCTCGTTCTGCAGGTCTTTCATCACTTCGTCGCGCTCCTTGCCATCGTGTATGCGCCTCTCCATTTCCTGCAAGGCCACGTTGAGAACGTGGTAATGGTGCAACTCGCGGAATTGCGGGTCGCTGGTCGCTTCTTTCCAAAGACCGTGCAACAGGTCCACATCCTCTTTGCGTACTCGCGGCCGGTGCGGCCCCAACTGGTACTCGTGGCGCGACCCGTCCTGCCCAAACACCACGAGGCTGAGACGCGGGCGCGGCTCCGGCAGTCGCTCCCAGGCGTCACCGGTAAGTTTGCCCTGTTCATCTGCGGTCAGTTTGTTAGACAGGCCGCACACCACCACGCTGGAGTTCAGCCGCTGCGCAGTCGCTATAATGCCCTCGAACACGTCATTGGTCGGCACCACAACCAACGAAACGTGCTTGCCTTCCTTCTCTGCGGCGCTAACTACCGCGGTGAACAGTTCCTGTTCGTACTTGTCGAAGACTTCCGACGTTTCCATCTCCATGGTGCCGCTAAAGGTGTGTTCGCGGCGGAAGATACGCGCGGTCATAACCACGACGTCTGTCTTGGTAGTGTCCACTCGCGACAGCACATCGCGCAGGTACGACAGGTTGTGCGGATCGCGCACCGCAACCAGGATGTTGCCAGGGCGGACTTGCACGTCTTCCGCATTCAGTTCGTTGTTGGCCGCGACGTTGAACTGCTCCAGACCCGATTCGCCGGCTGCATGCTGCTCTGCCACCATACGTTCTGAGATTGTGAGCACAACGAAGAACACTGCGCTAAAGGTCACGCCTGCGATAGTCGCCAGTTGCTTGGTGAACAGGTTCACCAGCGCCGTCGAGAACAGAATAACCAATATGATGCCCAGTCCGACCGGAATCTCTACACCGCGTACCTGGAAATTGCCTGGAACCTTCCATTCCCGCTTCTGCGGCATCTTGTAGCGCAACACCAACACAGCCAGCGACATGAACGAAAAGCTCCAAATGACGCCAAATGCGTACAGCGAAGCGAGCAGGTAGACGTTGCCCCGGCTGGCGATGATGGTCAGCACCTGCAGCAGGGCAATCATGTTGACCACGCGATAGCTGGTGCCGTATTTCTTTTGCGGTTTCTTGAACCATGTGGTGAGGACGCCGTCTTCGACCATGCGGCTGAGCACCCCATTGGCGCCGACGATGGAGGTATTCAACGCACCCGAGAGGATTAGCACACCCACCACCACTACAAAGCCCTGGAACACCAGCTTGAGGGAGTAGGGCCCTACAACGTTCATGGCCAAGCCGCTGATCAGGTTGGCGAACCAGTTTTGCCGCTCGTGATCTGGAATAATCATGACCGCGAAGAACGACACCAGCGAGGTGAAGAACAGGCTGTACAGGAAAATCACCAGCCCGGCCTTTTCCAGGTTCTTCAGCTTGGGATGTTCAATCTCTCGGTTGACCTGCGCCAGCGATTCCTCGCCGCTCATGGCCAGCACAGAATGCCCAAAACCGACCAGTAACATCACGAGGGATAACTTTTCGGCCCACGTTCCCAACAGCCAGCCCAACGACTCGCGATTGCGGTGCATGTCTGCGGGAGACGGCAGCGGCGGAAGATGCGCGCCAGTCTTGGCGATCGTGATCAAGCACCACACAATCAGCATCACCACCATCACCGTGGTGATCTTCATGATCTGCAGTGCCCGTTCGCTGGACTCGTGAATGCCCTGGATGTTCTGCCACCAGAAATAGGCGACGACGAGGACCGCGAAGGCCGCACTGAAAGCGTTTTCCGGGATGTGAATGTCGTGGCCGATATGGTGCAGCGTGTCGGTGAGAAAACCCGCGAAATACTGGCCCGCGGCCACCGCGCTGATCGGCCCAGTCAGTACGTAATCGAACAGCAGCGCCGATACCGAGAGCTTAGCCAGCGTTCCGCCCAAGGCTTGCTTGACCACGCGGTACACGCCGCCGCGCACGAACATTGCACTGGACTCGATGTAAAGCGCCCGTACGGCGTAGCTGAAAAGCATCACCGCCAGCACGAACCACGGCGCACTCTTGCCGATGACTTTTTCCGCATCGCCGCCCACATAGTAGGCTGACGAAGCCAGATCGGAGAGTACGATGGCGGCGGCCCGCCAGAAGGAGATAAAGGTCAGCATCACCGTGGTGGCGACAAAGACCTTAACCGCTGGCCGCTGCAAGTTTGGAGCTGACGTGGACATAAGGCTCGTAGCGCCCCGGAAACTACCGCCTCCCGCGACGTCCGAGGCTACCGCGACTGGGGGGAACGACTTTCGGCGGTAGATTTGAAATTTACACTCTTCGGGCCTGTATTGTCAGCATCACCGGAATTGCGAAGGACCTCTACTCGCGATTCGACAGATAGGTAAGACTAAGACGATCATGCCAACAGAGTGCGTCCACATCGACAAACGCCCACATCAAACCCATGCCCAGCGACAAAGCCGACAAGTAGAAGCCCAGCACGCGGTTGCGCCTCTGCCTTAGGCTTGGTGCGATTCCTTTGAAGGTGCGAAGGCGGATTTTGGCTGCCATCATGCCAAGCGTTCTTCCCGCGTAAACCACAAAGAGGTACTGATACACACTCCACAGCAGTGTCACCATGGCTACGGACGCAAGGATCAGCGGCTTGGTGATGGACGGTTGAGGAATGATTCCGCCGGCAACAGCAACGAATATCGCCGCCCCAATGCCAGTGACTATGATATCGACGATTCCCGCGAACACGCGCTGCGAAACTCTTACCGCCTGGAAGGGCAAATCGACGTGTTCCCGGTACAGCGATTCATCGGATCGCTTCACCGTCTCGAGCTGAAGACCATCCAGGAAGGGAGTGGTCGGGATTGCCTGCAACTCCTCGGGCACGTCGAGAATCCGCGGCACGTCCGAAGTCACCGGATCTGCCAGGCGGTACACCGTATCCGGCACGAACGACGGTTGGCGCGGGAAAGCTATGACCTTTCGTTTTGGGCGCGGCCGGGGTACCGCATCGACCACAGGCGCGAGCACGATATCAGGTTCGGCAGCCAGTCCGCTGGTTTCCCCCACCGGGCTATTCTGGGCGGCGTCAGGCTCTTCGACGAGAACCTCGGATCCGCCTTGAGCCGGCTCGTTGGCTTCGTGGCTTGCCAGCGGCAGAAGCAAGCCCAAGACCGCGTCGGACGATTCCCTGGACGCTTCGGCGAGTAGCGAAACGGTTTCCGGATTTGCGACCGTTGCCACGATCTCGTCGGCAGGAAACGGGAAGCGCATGGAGAACGCCCCCTCTACACGCCGGCCGCGGCGTGTCTGGTAGCCGGCGACACGCGATTGCACTTCGCTTCGCCATAAGTTTGCCGCCGGGCCTTCCGGACTCTCGGCTGTACTGTCATCACTGCGGGAAAATTGGTGTTCGGTCATGTCGTGGCGCGACTATTCCTTGTGGGCGGTCAGATTACCGCGCGTTATCAAACACTGTCCTTGATCTTGGAAGGAAGTGGAGGTCCTCCGCTTTGCTATCGGCGGCGCAGCGAGGCGGTACTCCGGTTCGTTCGGCATCAACAACGAAACCAGTTTGCGGCAAGCGTGTTTAGAAAAACACCAGAGCGGCGTGAAACATCCGAAACCCGTTTCGCGTTTTGCCTCAGTCCCTGCAACGTGCTAAGTTGCAAGGTTCGTGTGATTCAAGTACCTCGGGCGAAGGAACGCGCGGCTTTCGATGGTTTCCCGCACTCGATTGATTATCACGGCCCTCATGGGTTGTCATCTAATTCTCGCGCCCGCGCTGTTAACCAGCCAGTTGCACAACGCTTCTCAGGAAGAAAATTCGGTGCAGAGTGCGCCGCCTCCAGCCTCTCCCGGCGTCCTATCAAGCACACCCGATGCGTCGGCTGGCAACCCACCACAGGCCACGAATTCCGCCACACCAGCTCAGCAAACTACGCCCGGGAAGACGGAACCCGAAGCTCCGGCTGAGGAAGACGAGGGGACGAGAGTGTTGGAAGAGGTTGTGCGACAGCAAACACAGAGTGCGGCCGACCAGGACTTCGGCAATCCCCGTCCACCGGCGAACGTGGTGCTGAATCGCGATGAAGTCCTGATTCGAGCCCATGAGCAGGAAAAGAACCAGGACATCTACAAAGTCCGCGGTAACGTCGAGATTCGTTTTCGCACCAATGTGATTCACTGCGACCAGGCGACCTACGATTCCACCACCGGAATTATCACGGCTACCGGGCACGTGGTTTACGATGGCGGCACTCACAACGAGCATCTGGTTGGCAGTCATGCCACTTACGATGTCAGCCGCGATACCGGAACGTTTTACGATGTAATCGGCTCGACCGGCGTCAGGGTGAAGAACCAGAGCATGTTCCTCACTTCCTCTACGCCCTTCTTCTTCACCGGCAAAGTTGTGGACAAGCTGGGCCCGGACCTCTACCGGGTGCACCACGGCATCATTACCTCGTGCCAATTGCCTCGGCCGAAATGGGAGTTCCATCCCGCAACTGCAACCGTGGAGGTCGGCGGCGACGCCAAGTTGTACCACTCCACCATGCGCATCAAGGGATTTCCGGTCTTCTACTTTCCTTACGTGCAGCATCCGGTCGATAACCTTGGCCGCCAGAGCGGATTTCTCATCCCGGCGATCGGGCAATCCAATTCCAAAGGAACGATCATCGGCGATTCGTTTTATTGGGCCATCAACCGCAACTCGGACGCCGAAATCGGCGGCTACTATTTCTCCTCCCGGGGCTGGGCGCAAGTCGGCGACTATCGCAACATCGGCTGGCACTACCAGTTTCATGCCGAATACTACGGAGTCATCGATGAGCAGGGAGACCCGGTCAATCATCAGAACCAGGGTGGAGAGGAGTTCAAGGCGAACGGCTCGGCCGCACTCCCCTACGGCTTTCGCGGGGTTATCTCCGTCGACTACCTCAGCTCCTATCTTTTTCGTCTGGCATTCGGCCAAAGTTTTGCCGATGCCATCAACTCTGAGGTCCGTTCGGCGGGTTTCGTCAGCAAGAGCTGGTCGGGAAATTACTTGGGATTTCTTGCATCGCGCTACCAGAACTACCAAAGCACCATCCAGGGAGACGTGATCGACATCGCTCACATCCCCAGCTTCCAGATGGCTGGTGTGGAGAACCCCATCTTCAACTCGAAGTTCATGTATACCTATGATTTCGCAGCCGAAGGTGTCTCCCGTCACGAACCCGGCTTCCAGACGCCCTCCATTGTCGGCCGTCTCGATGCCTACCCCACTGTCTCGCTGCCAACCTTCCTGCGCGGGTGGACTTTTCGTCCGGAGGTCGGAGCCCGGGAGACTTTCTACACCGAGCGCCTCATCCCAACCACTGGAAGTACCGGCGTCATCGGCGAGGCGGTCGCCCAGGCTATCAACCGCAACGTCCTGCTTGCCTCCATGGAGGTGCGTCCTCCCTCCATCGCAAAAATCTTCGATCGCAAGCTCTTCGGCTACGTCATGAAGCACACGGTCGAGCCCTATGCGATTTACCGCTACGAAACCGGCATTAATGATTTCAGCAATATCATTCGATTCGACTACCGCGACATTCTGGCTGACTCCAGTGGCGTCGAATACGGCGTAGTGAATCGGCTCTATGCCAAGAAGTCGAAGTCCACCAGCGAGTGCTTTCTGAACCCGAAGTACCCGCCGCCCGACACTCCGCCTGACGAGCTCAAAAAGCTATTAGCCAGCGATACCTCGATTTGTGATGACAAGAGCGGGGCGGCAAAGGAAGTAGCTACCTGGACCATCGCACAAAAATACTTCTTTAACCCGACCTTCGGCGGGGCCTTGGTACCCAATCAGCGCAACGTGTTCGACAGTTCCGTAGATTTCAGCGGCATCGCGTTCCTCACCCAGCCGCGAAACGCTTCTCCCATCATCTCGCGCCTGCTGGTGCGTGGTGGCGGCACAGACCTGCAATGGGACCTGGATTACGATCCGGTGTTCCACCAGGTGAACGACAGCACAATCTTCCTCGGGCAGCGCGTGTCTTCAAAGTGGTACCTTCTTGGCGGCCAGACCTACTCCCACGTTCCCGGCGAAGTCCTGCCCGCCAGCGGAGGCCAACTCCCCACGCCCGATATCTCCAACCAGTTCCGGGTGCAGGCGATCTACGGCAATCTGAACAGCCGGGGCTTTAGCACCGCCGGTTCCATAGCTTTCGATGTCAGGAACGCCTATTTGCAGGGCGCGACTGTGCAAAGCAACTACAACTGGGATTGCTGCGGGCTCACGTTTGAATACGCGCGCTGGGCGTTGGGCACGGTGCGCAACGAGAACGCCTACCGCTTCGCCTTCAGCCTCAGCAACGTCGGAACCTTCGGCAATCTGAAACGCCTGCAAAGAATCTATTAGTTCGCAACCATTCTCCGTGCTCTGCCGTCTACAATAAGGCCATGTCTTTCGCCCAGACACTCATATCGGGTGCAAGTGACGCTCTGAACGCCAAGGCGCAAATGCTCGTCGATCACCTGCGGCCGCTCGGACGTGTACTGGTGGCCTATTCGGGAGGGATTGACTCCGCCTTCCTGGCTTGGGCCGTCCACCGGGAACTGGGCGACAACATGCTGGCGGTCCTGGCTGACTCGCCCAGCCTGGCGCGGTCACAGATGCGCGACGCCGTAGCCTTTGCCCAGGAACAGGGCATACCGCTGACCATCCTGCAGACCGATGAGATGGAGCGAGCCGAGTACCGCAAGAACGATGCTTCGCGCTGCTTCCATTGCAAAGATGAACTCTTCACCGTGATGGAAGAATTCCGCTCGCAAAACGGCTTCGATGTTATCGCCTATGGCGTGAACACCGACGACCAGGGCGATTACCGGCCCGGCCAGAAGGCTGCCCGGGAGCACGGGGTCGCAGCTCCTCTCCTGGAGGCCGGATTGACCAAACAGGACATCCGCGAGTTAGCCCGCTTGGCCGGGCTGCGTATCTGGGACAAGCCCGCTTCCGCGTGTCTCTCCTCCCGGATCGAGTACGGCCGCCCCGTAACCCCGGAGGCCTTACAGGCGGTGGAACAAGGCGAGGACGCCTTGCGACAGATGGGATTCCGCCAGTTCCGCGTCCGCCACCACGGCGATATCGTTCGCATCGAGATTGCCCGCGACGAGTTGCCCCGAGCCCTAAGCCCCGAAATGGCGATTGCGTTCACCCGCGTCTTCAAATCCCTGGGCTTCTCCTACGTGACACTCGATCTCGAGGGCTTCCGTTCGGGCTCGATGAACGCGGTTCTGCCGGTTGCCCAACTGCTTAAAACACAAGCCTTCTAGCCAGGGAATTGCCGAAGACAGGAGGTTGGGGAAGCACCCTCGACGCCTTCCGGAATCTCCATCCCCAATGTGCCCGCAGCGTGCCTGGTGGCGGCTCCGCGTGCGATAATGAGAGTCTCAGGCTCACATCCAAAGGTGGTTCGTATCTTGTTCATGAGAAGAATGGCAGTTGTCTTGCTTCTGGTGTCCGTCGGTTGTTCGGCGCAAGAGATTTCTCCCGAAGTGAAAGCGCGCATTGAGCGGCAGGTACAAGCTCAGTATGACCTTCCCCCCGACGTAAAGGTCGATGTCGGGCCGCGACGTCCCAGCGACTTTCCTACCTACGACTCGGTAACGGTTACCCTGACTGGCACCAATGGCCGGACCCAGAAAGTCGATTTCCTTCTGTCCCAGGATGGCAAGATGCTGGCGAAGGTCACCAAGATGGACCTCACCAAAGACATCTATGCCGAGCGCATGGAGAAGATCGACGTGAAGGGGCGTCCGGTGCGGGGCAACCCTGACGCCAAAGTCACCGTCGTCAATTACGACGATCTGGAGTGCCCCTTCTGCTCGCGCATGCACGCGACTCTTATGCAGGACATCCTTCCGCTCTACGGCGACCGGATCAAGATCGTGTACAAGGACTACCCTCTGTCCATGCATCCTTGGGCGCAGCATTCGGCCAACGACGCCAACTGCCTCGCGGTTGAGAATGGCACTGCCTACTGGGACTACGCCGACTACGTTCACGCCAATCAGAAGTCCATCTCCGCTTCCGGCCAGGAGTTGGATAAGTCCAAGGCGGAATTGGACCGTATAGCGCTCGACATGGGCAAGAAACACGGCGCGGACATGAACCGCCTGCAAGCATGCGTGAAGGCGCAAACGGACACCACATTGAAGGCCTCCATGGCCGAAGGCGAGTCACTGGGTCTTAACGCGACTCCGACGTTGTTCATCAATGGGCAGAAGTTGGAAGGCGCGGTGGACGCCGAAGAGGTCAAAGCAGTCTTGAACCAGCAACTGCTGGCGGCAGGAATTCAGCCGCCGGCTGCCGCTGCCCCCGCCGCCCAACCGAAGGCAGCCAATTAGCCGACCCGGTGTGACGCCGGTCGCGGTGGGCCTTTTCCGAATGACGTGTGGGAAGGATTGGTGCAGCGCAGTATAGCTTTGCACGAGGAGCATGGTGTGAACTCAAGCCTCAGTCGGGCACCGGGTGTCGCGGTTGCTTTATCTCTAGCGACAGTTTTATTTCTGCTGTTATCAGGCGCGGGCTGCAACACCAAGAAGGACACCGAAGGTGTCATGGCCTTGGTGAATGGCCGCAAGATCCAACGGGATGAGGTCGAGAAGTATTACAACAACCAGACCGCGGAGGCTCCGCAAAAGCCCACCGAGGAACAGGCTGACACGCTTCGCCTCAACATCCTGAAGGAACTGATTGATAACGAAATCCTGATGCAGCGCGCCGAAAAGCTGGGCTTGCTGGCCACGGATGACGAGGTCAATAGCAAGCTAGCCGAGATCAAGGCGCCATTCAGCCAGCAGGACTTCGACAAGCGCCTGTCCTCTCGCGGAATCACTCTGGCGGATTTTAAGGCCGACTTGCGCCGCTCCATCACCGTGGAGAAAGTCCTCAACAAGGAAGTAACGTCGAAAATCAATATTACCGACGACGACATCACCTCCTATTACAACCAGCACAAGGCGGAGTTCAACCTGATTGAGCCGCAGTACCACCTGGCCCAGATCCTGGTCACTACCCAGCCCAACCCGCAGGCCCGCAACGTCGCCAACAAGGCCCAGAACGATGCGGAAGCCAAAAAGAAAATCCAGATGATTGAGAACCGCCTCGACAGCGGAGAGGACTTCGCTTCCGTCGCCATGAACTACTCGGAGCAGACGGAAACTTCGCAGAACGGCGGTGATCTCGGCTTTGTCCCCGAGTCTTCCCTGAAGGGCGACCGCACTGCCTACGAGGCGATTAGTAAGCTCAAGCCGGGGCAGTACTCAACTGTATTAGTAGTGGGTGATCCCAACAGCCATCAGATTTTCGGTTATCGCGTGGTTCGCTTGATCAGCAAGGAAACCGCCGGGCAGCGCGAGCTGAGAGACCCGCGCGTGCAACAGGCAATTCGCGAACAGCTTCGCGACCGTCGCGAGCAACTGCTGAAGGCGGCCTACTACGAGGTCATCCGCGACGAGGCCAAGGTGCAGAACTTCTTCGCCGAAAGCATCCTGAAAAAAGCCGGCACCATGAAGTAGCTCATCGCCGCAAGCGAAGCGAGCTTCGGTGGCATCGGCTGCCCGCCAGCTGAACCGCGTCAGGCCCTAGTGCAGTTTCGTCAATCCCCCCTCGAGATCGGCGATCAGGTCGTAGCGGTTCTCCAACCCGACGTGCAGACGCACGATGCGGTGGCCGTAGTCAGGCCGCCCCTTGAATCCCGTGAAATCGTAGGCCACGGCGAGACTGGCGAACCCTCCCCAGCTGTAGCCGATCTCGAACAGCTCAAGAGCATTCACGAATGCGAGTACTTGTTCTTTCGTCACGCCAGGCTTGAACACAATTGAGAACAGCCCCGACGATCCCAGGAAATCGCGCTTCCAGAACTCGTGCCCGGGGCACGAAGTCAACGCAGGGTGCAATACCCTTTCCACCTCCGGCCGTTGGCTAAGCCACTCGGCAATCGCCAGCGCAGAGGCTTCAATTGCCTTCAGCCGCACCGCCATGGTTTTCATACCCCGGAGCGCGAGGCTGCAATCGTCCGGCGAGGCCGCACAGCCGATCACTTGCTGGTGGGCGCCCAGCGTCTTCCATGCAGCTTCGTCCTTGACGGTGATCGCGCCCAGCAGCAGATCGCTGTGTCCCCCAACATATTTAGTCACCGCCTGCATGGTGATGTCCGCACCATGCGCCAAGGCGTCGAACAGAACGCCCGCAGCCCAGGTATTGTCCATGACCACCAGGGCCCCATGGGCGTGCGCGACCTTGGCGATCGCCGGAACGTCCTGCACCTCCATGGTGATGGAGCCCGGACTCTCGCACCATACCAGGCGAGTGTTAGGCTTGATCAGTTCCGAAATGCCCGCACCGGTCATCGGAGAGTAGAGCGTGGTTTCCACTCCAAACCGCCGGAGCACCATGAAGGCCAGCTTGCGGCTCGGCCCGTACACGCTTTCCGGCAGCAGGATGTGATCGCCGGCTTTGAGGAACGCAAAATTGATGGTCGAGATAGCGCACTGCCCGCCGGGAGTAATCAAGGTGCGGTAGCCGCCGTCTAACTCGCATATACGGCCTGCCAGCTCCAGCGTCGTGGGCGTGCCATAGAGGCCGTAGGTGTAGCCCACCTCGTACTGGTCCCAGCTGTCGTCAACATCGGCGGCATCGGAAAACAGGGTCGTGGATCCACGAAAAACCGGCGTCGCCAGCGAGCGAAACCCCTCGGGCACGCGCGCATCCGAGTGGATGAGCTTAGTCGTCCAGTCCTTCTTCATTCGGACATTATAGGTTTGCCGCTCCCCACTTGCCGGCCATGGAGTTTTACCCCTACATCACAGGTTTCCCGGCGCGTTCATGTCCACCCCTACGAGGATTCCCGGCAGCCAAGCACCGCCCAGTGCTCTTGTGCCGCGGCATGAAGCATTTTCGTTCCGCGGCCGAAGCCTGGCCCAAAGGTGAAGAACTGGGACTGAAACGTCAGCTTGGCGGCTATTCGTTCCCGGCGGCCGTCGACGAACCAGTCAAGGGCGCCGGTCTGGAGTTCCCGTTATAGCCGAACGACGGTAATCAAAGGGCGCGCGAGGCGATCAGCAGGCCGCAATAGATCCGAGCACCTGAAAGGTCCCAATGATCGCCCCTATCGTGCACTTACTTAGATTCGGTGATCGCCGGCGGCTTCCAGGTCCCGTCGATGATCGAAGGCGGCGTTTCCTTCGGCCAGTACAGGCGCATCATGGGAATGAACTGCGCTTTCGGCGCGGGTAGCCAGTTAGCTTCCTTGGCCTTGCCGGGCGAGTCCGCTTGCAGATACAAGTCAACCGAACCGTCAGGATTCACGTTGAACTTGTTGCGGGCGCTCAGTGTGTAGCGGTTCAACGGATTCGGGACAAAGAAGTAGTCCTTGTCATACATGGTGATCGACCAGAAGCCGTTCACCGGCGGCATGTCGCCTTTGTTGAAGTGGATGGTGTACTTCTTCGATCCGCCGTCATACTCATGTCCATCCGCGTCTTTTTGTGTCGTCGGATAGATGGCATCCTGCGGACGGTTCGCCCCCAAACCGATTGCCGTTACGAGCGCTCTCTGAATGTAATCCGTGCCGTAAATGCCGATGTTCTTGGTCAGGTATGTCCAGCCGTTCACGGGCTCAGCAGCCTTCTTGAAGTACTCCATGATCTTCACCTGTGCCAGCTTGGGAACTCCTTTGATGAGTTCCTTGTCGAAGGCCCCCAGCTTGCTGGGATCGAAATCCTTTCCGGGCTCCAGACCAATGGCCTTCATCTTCTCGACCATGGGAGCGTCGGCAGCGGCGGGCGGGTTGGTCTTCATGAGCTTCGCAAGATAAGTGAAGTACTCGTCGATGCTCAACGCGTCGACCTGGTCACGAACCGCCTTCTTCATGTCGATGTTGGGGTCGACAGTTCCTGCTGGAGGCGTGTACGGCTTGCCGTAGGAGCTAAGCGGAACCAGCAGAAACTTGTCTTGAACGGCATGGACCGCAGCGTAGTCCGCCGGCGTGCCAGTGCAATAAATGCGCCCTAGCAACCACACCAGCGCGGTGGGCGACTTGTATTCCGTTACGCCTGGGGGCAGCGTGCCGCTCCAGCCGGGGCCGGTGATTGCGTAGGTCTGTGCCTTGCCGCCAGTGGTGCGTTTGCCCGGAACCTGAAAAACATCCGTCCAGCCGCTGAGCATAGGCAATAAGTAATACCGGTCGCCCATGTCAGGAACACTCAACACCCACGGCTCGCTGGAGACGTCAATCCACGCGGTGGTGTAGAGCGTGTCGGCATTGGGAGCGGTTACGGCGTGATAGTCGGCCGGAGGATAATTGCGTGCCCTGATTAACTGTCCCACGGGTGCATGCATTGCATCAGCCACAGCGACATTCGTCATCTGCCGCCGTGTCATGTCCATGGTGACTAGGGAATAGCCATAGACATAAACGTCAACGGCGTCCGCCACAGCCTGTTCACTGCCGGGTGCCTTCTGCCCGGTCGATTGGTTATCGGACTTCGAACATCCTGCAAGGAAGACGAGCGGAACGGTTAACGTGAGCGCGAATAGTGCTACGAGCCACTTGAATTTCACAGGTTCTCCTTCGCCGAAACCGAGGTCCCGGTTTTCCGACCTCTCCCTGAGTCCAGGGAGGGCATAATTGCGGGGGGATTCAGGAATTATAAACATGGGCTGCGCGCTTCGCTAGCCGCCCATTAGTGGCGAACAATTGCGGCACCGAGAGGCGCCTCATGGCTGACATCGGTATGAATAGCATTCATGTCTCTTGTGCGATGACAGACTCAATAAGCCCTCGATAGTTCATCCGGACGTAGACCGTGGCGTTAGGACGCATGTCTCCGAGACGTGCTTAAACGTGAGTCGGTAGGGGAGCAGATCAGTTTATGAGGCCCGAGCGGGACAAACTAGCATAGGTGCGAAATCACGGTGCCAGCTCGTTCGATTCGCAATGAGCGGAAACAGCGCCCTAGGCCCGGGGAAGCGAAACAATGTGGTAAATCGAAAGTGCACACCACTCGATCACCGCTAGCGTATCCCCGGATTCACCGTCGATCCTTCCGAAGTAAATATCTTCGACAGCACTCATCACGTTGTCATAATAAAGGTTCTGTGCGCGAGCCGATTCGATGTATAGTGGTGGCCATCAAACTGGAAATCCTGATCAGCACCCAATCGGCGCGAAGGTGTCGCTGAAAGGCAGCTTCGTCAGCTGGCGGCAGTTTAGTGCGATTCATTGGTTCCGCAGGCATTTCCACTAAGGAGTCGTGTCAATGGCGAATTTTGTACCCTTGACGAAGGATCAAATCGCGGCGCAACTGCAACTTTTGCGGCAAACCGGCTTCGACCTGAAACTGGCGGCGCAAGCGGGCGCAAACGGCTTCGCACCGGAATTCTTCTTTGCCATTGCCAGCCGCGAGACCAACTGCGTTAACAAATTAGGCGATGTGCAGGCTGGCGTACCCCATGGCGTTGGGATCGTGCAGATCGACGTCCAACATCCTATTGCCCGCCAAGCACGCGATAGCGGAAGCTGGACGACCAATCCCGACCCGCTCATAGCCTTTGGGGCACAGATGCTGGCCAGCAACATTCATCAAGCCGGGAGCGTTTTTCCTGCCTTAAGCCCCGACCAGCATTTGAAGATTGCGGCCAGTGGCTATAACTGTGGAATGGGGAACGCCATTGCGGGTCAGCGCAATGGCGACAGCGATCAGCGCACCGCACACGGAACCTATGGCGCCGATGTGATGGCTCGCATGGCAATCTTTCGACAACTCATCGCCCCGCTACCTGCGGTCCCTGCAACGGAATAGAAACGCTCGTCAGCTTAGTTAGGACTGTAAGGATTATCCCAACTCCGCGCGGAGCATTCCGTAACCGGTTTTTGTAACGGTTCTTACGCCGCCGCTACTCAATCACCGCCAGCGTATCCCCGGAGTTCACCGTTGATCCTTCCGAAGTCAGTATCTTCTGCACCTTGCCGTCCTTGGGCGACTTCATTTCGTTTTGCATTTTCATGGCTTCCATGACGATGACTCCCTGGCCGGATTGGACTTCGTCTTTCTCGGCAACCAGTACGCGGACAATTTTGCCCGGCATGGGAGCGGTGATCTTCTGCGGCCCTGCCTCTCTATCTCCCGCAGCTCGCCGCGTTCGCAGCGAGCGCGGGTCCTGCACATCGACCGCGTAGCGCGCGCTTCCGATTACCAGGTGCAACTCGCCCTGCAGTGAGCGTTCCCGCTTTACCTCGAACGCATCGCCGCCCACAAGGATCGACATTACATCGCGCGCTGTCAGTGCGGCGTCGACCTCGATCATCTGGTCGTCCACCTTGCACCGCCAGGTCTTCTCGCCCTGGGTTAGCTCCAGGTGATGCGTCTTGCCATCTACGATTACGTCAAATGTCATAAGAAGTAATTAGAGCGTGTTTAAAAACTGCGCTTTGAAGGGCAGCTTCACAGGCTGCTGAAATATTCGCTTCCCACCGCCTCGTGTCAGGGCACGACTTCTCAGGCTGCTGAAATACTTGCTTCCAAGGGCCTTGTATCAGGGCACGACTTCAGTCGTGCCGTAAAACGCCCCTGTTTTTGACCCTCGCGCTGGCTTCAGCCTGCGCGGATCCCTTGCAAGGGACTTATTTCCGCAGCCTCTTTAGCCGTGCCGTTTTAACCCCTGGGTTTAGCCCCTAGGAGAACAAGCGGTTGGTCACCAGCCAATTTTCCTACTCTAGTCATTCCTCCATTCATCGCGCCCGCACTCCTTCCGCGCGCGCGACGCGCCGCCAGTTGCTCGGCTCCGCCTCTGCTTGGCCGTTCGCCGGGGCAGGCAGCCCATTCGATCCCGGGAAGGTCGCTTTCGGATCCATGGTCGCGAAGATTCCGGCGGCTACTGCCGCAATGATCGGCCGCCGCGGGTCAGTCTCTGGCGCGGGATTCGCCAGCAGGCGCTCCAGGAATCCGGTGTCGATGTTTCCTGCGCGAAACTCCGGGTCTTTCAGGATGCGCCGGAACAGCGAAATATTGGTCTTGATGCCGCCGACAAAATACTCGTATAACGCGCGCAGCAAGCGGTCGATCGCCTGCTCCCGCGTCTCCGCATAGCCGACCAGCTTCGCCAGCAGCGGATCGTACTCCATGGGCACCGTCCAGCCCTCATACATGCCGCTATCGCGCCGGATCCCCGGTCCCGACGGCGAGATCAGGCGCGTGATCTGTCCCGGAGAAGGGAAGAAGTTGTTGTCGGGATCTTCGGCATACACGCGGCACTCGATAGCGTGTCCGCGCAATTTGACGTCATCCTGCTGGAAGGGGAGTTTCTCTCCGGCCGCTACGCGAATTTGCAGGTGTACCAGGTCCATGCCTGTCACAAACTCAGTCACAGGGTGTTCCACCTGAAGCCGCGTGTTCATCTCGAGGAAATAGAAATTGCGCTGCTGGTCTACCAGGAACTCGACCGTACCGGCGTTCTTGTAATCCGCAGCCTGGGCGACACGTACTGCGATCTCGCCCATGCGGCGGCGCAGGTCCTCATCGACGATCGGCGAGGGCGATTCTTCCAGCACTTTTTGGTGACGCCGCTGCACCGAGCATTCGCGCTCGCCGAGATACACCACATTGCCGTGCTCATCGCCGAAGATCTGCATCTCCACGTGCCGGGGGTTGTGGATGGCTTTCTCGATGTAAACCTCATTGTCGCCGAAGGCACGTTGCGACTCGCTGCGCGAGTTCTCGAATGCCGACCGCAGGTCTTCTGGCCGCTGCACCAGACGCATGCCCTTGCCGCCGCCACCGGCGGCCGCCTTCAGCATCACGGGATAGCCAACCTGCGCCGCCATCCGCTCGGTGCCGTCGTACTCCATGCCTTTTTCCGAGCCGGGCACGAAAGGTACGCCCGCCTTTTTCATGTGTTGGCGGGCGCTTGTCTTGGAGCCCATCATCTCCATCGACTCCGGCGTCGGGCCGATGAACTTGATCCCGGCGTCCTGGCACGCTTTCGCAAAGCGCGCATTCTCCGACAGGAAGCCGTAGCCGGGATGGATCGCTTCGGCCCCACTGCGCCGCGCCACATCCAGAATCCTGTCGAAGTTGAGATACGACTCGCTCGCCGTTGCCGGACCAATGGGGTAGGCGTGATCGGCCTTCCGCACGTGCAGGGCCTTGCGGTCAACGTCGGAAAACACGGCGACCGATTCGATTCCCATCTCACGGCAGGCACGAATAATCCGGACTGCAATCTCGCCGCGGTTGGCTATGAGAATTCGTTTGAACATGAAAGCGCCTTCGGCGCACTTCGATCGGACTCAGGAGCGCATTTACCACGCCGGGCACAGAGTAAGTTGAAAGAAACCCTCTCCGTCATCCTTGTGCCTTTGTGGTGAGATCACTTGAGCCGAATCCAGAATTCTACCGCACCGTGGCTACTCGGCCAGCCATGGCGTCACAATTCCCGCTGACGCATCCCGGCACAGTCAGCAAAACGCCCCTCCCAAAGGAGGGGCGTAATCTACTCGCCGGGCAAACTATCGAACTACTTAGCGGGCGTCTCCGTAGTCACGATGCCCGAAGGTCCGGCCTTCTCAGCCTTGGCTTTCTTCGTGGCCATGGTCTTGTCAACCCAATCGTCCGCCGACTTCAAATCCGCCGCGCGGGCTTCGGGATTGTCGCATTCCAAGTCGGCACGCTCGCGGTACATCAGGTTGAGGTAGGCCATTGCGTCGTCGTAATCAGGACGCAGTTCGATTGACTTTTGCAGCTTGGCGATGCCGTCTTCGACTACCGCCTGGTTGGCGCTGATTGCCTTCAGCAGGTCGGCGCACGTCTTCTTGTCCTTGACTTCGTCGGTAGGTTTCAGGCCCAGCTTGGCGCGGGCCTCCAGGCGCGGTTGATATGCCTCAGTCCAGTCGATTACGGCGATGGAATAGTACGTCTCCGGATCGTTGGGATCCAGATCGGCGACCTTCTGGTAGTACTGCTTCGCCAAGTCCATTTTCTTCATGTTGAAGTAGAGCGAAGCGATGCCTTTCAGGCTGTGGATCTGCTGCTCTTTGGGTGGATTGGTATCCAGCACCTTCTTGAATTCGTCGATGGCTTGTTCCGCGAACTGGTTGTTGTCCGGCGAATCGGCGCCGGGAATGTATTGCTGGGCATACGCGGTTGCCAGATAAAGACGGGCATTGGTCAGGCTGGGATCCAGTTGCACCGCGTTCTTAAAATGTTCGATCGCCTCTTCGTAGCGCGCGTTCTTGTACGACTGAACGCCTTTGTTGAGTTGGTCACGCGCTCTCAACTTCTCGCAGCCTACGGCCGAGAGCAACGTGAGCAGTACAGCAAGGATCGTCAGTACCCGTCCGCTTTTGTTCATGTCTGGTATCACTCTCCGTTGCGCTTTTTCGGGTTCCATGGCACGGCGGGACACCGTTCCGCGGTGCCCCGCCTTTCCTGAAGGAGGAGTGCTTCCCGAATCACGTTCCTGTTGCCATACTAGCTATTGGCCGGCCTCGATCTTGGCGGTGATCAATCCAACCTTGTCGACTCCCGCCGAATGCGAGATGTCGATGACTTGGGCCACTTCATTAAAGGTCAGGTCCGGATCAGCCTTGACGAACATTACCTTCTCGGCGCGGGTCTTGAAGATGTCGTTCAACCGTCCCTCAAGATTTTCCCACGTCACGTCGTCCTGATTGATCTTGAGCGCGGCCTGGTCGCCGCTGCCCTTGAGGAGTTGCACGACGATCGTGCGGTCGCTCGGCTCCTGCTGCTTGTCCTTGTCCTTGGGCGGCTGCGGAACCAGCGCGTCCAGACCCTTTGGCGTCAGTGGTGTGATCACCATGAAGATGATGAGCAACACCAGCAGCACGTCAATCAGCGGCGTTACGTTGATATCAGCTGAGGGCCCGCCATGCCCTCCCAGTTGCATTCCCATAAGTGACTCCCGTTACTGCGTGGGTGTGGGCGGTGGTGTTGCCGCCGCCGCTCCCAGCGCCTTTTTCTGTTCCGTCAGCAAGCCCACGTCGTCCACTCCCGCCGAGCGTACGTTATCCACCACGTCAACTACGTTGCCATAGCGGGCGCGGGCATCTGACTTAATAAAGACACGCTTGTCCGCCTTGTTGGCCAGGCGGTCTTTCACTTTCTGTGTGAGCTGGTCAGGTTCGATACGATCGGAGCCGAAGTAGATCTTGCCATCCCGCATCACCGAGATCAGCAGGGCATCTTCCTTATCGGCGTCCGGCATCGGCGTTGGGCTGTTCACCTTGGCCATGTCCACGCTGACGCCCTTCTGCAGCATGGGCGTGATGACCATGAAGATGATCAGCAGCACCAGCATCACATCCACCATCGGTGTGACGTTGATGTTGGAGTTTACCTTGGAGCCTTCGTCGCGTTTTGCTAATGCCATGGTTCAACCTCTCCGTTTCATCGGAATTCGGCGGTGTACGGCTGCGCCGGACTCCGCTTACCGGCGGACGGCCCCGCGACGCTTCAGGAAGTAGTCAATCAACTCGCTCGAGCTGTTGTCCATTTCCACGTCAAAGGCTTCCACCTTGTTGGAGAAATAGTTGAACATCATAACCGCCGGGATGGCCACGAACAGTCCGATAGCGGTGGTCACCAGCGCTTCCGAAATACCGCCGGCGACTGCGCCCAGACCGGTTGCCTTCTGGGTCGAAATTTCCTTAAACGCGTTCAGAATGCCGACCACCGTTCCCAGCAGCCCGATGAAAGGTGCCGTCGAACCGATTGTCGCCAGTCCGCCCAGTCCGCGCTTCAATTCGGCGTGGGTGATGGCCTCGGCGCGTTCCAGGGCGCGCTTGGAAGCTTCGATCTGTTCGCCCGGAATGTCGCTGGACTCGCCGTGCGCGCGGAATTCCTGCAAGCCCGCCGTGACGACCTTTGCCAGGTGGCTCTTCTTGTTGCGCTCGGCAATTTTGATGGCTTCGTCGATTTTGCCTTCGCGCAGCGCGCCGGCAACGGCGGGAGCGAAGGCCCGCGACTGTTTACGCGCGGCGCTGAACGCCATCGCGCGGTCAATCATCACACCGATGGACCAGCCCGACATGATGAACAGAATCAGCACGACAATCTTGGCCAGGATTCCCATCTGTTTCCAGAGGGAGACCGGGTCCCATCCCACGGCGCCTTCCTGGAACATCCAGACGGCAACCGTGGGTACGTGGCTGAGAGCGTAAGTTGCAACATTTGCTAGAAGCATGAGTCGAATTTTCCTCCTCAGGAACTTTCGTTACAGCAGAACGTAATTCGTTACTGCAGGTGATTCAGAACCGTTGAGCCGATATTGTCCCGCCGGGAAAGCCCGCCCGCATCCGGCTTCCGCGCCACTTCGGTGCAAGCAAAATCCAAGCTGGAACCACGGCCACACCTTACTCAGAGTCTGACGTCGGGCTGCGGCACACAGACCCACCGCACGAGTCTTTCTATCCACCTGCGAGCGTGAAGTTCACGTTGATCGTGGTCTCCACCTCGACCGGCTCCCCGTTCAGGAAGTACGGCTTGTACTTCCACTGTTTCACTGCATCGATCGCCGCCGGGGCCAGCATGGGATGCCCGCTGACCAGATGCAGGTTCTCAATCGACCCGTCCTTGCTGATCAACGCCTGCAGCACCACCGTCCCCTGGATACGCGCCTGTCGCGCCAGCGCAGGGTACGTGGGTTTTACTTGTCGGATCAACAGACCTTGGGAGACGCCCTGCGACACGCGCACGCGCTGCGGCGTCGCCGCTTTCGGAACTACCGCCGGGGCATTGCTGATGATGCCGCCCAACACTCCACCCATCGCGCCGCCCGGTACGCCACCCGGCACGCCACCGACCACGCCGGCAACACCAGTCGACGGTGGTGGCGGTTCGTCTTCCTTAATCATCGCGACTTTTTGCGGGATCTTGGTGGGAGTGCGCAACTGGCCATTGTCGAGGTCGCTCTGGATCTTCTTCACGATCTTGATTTCTGGGGTCGCTGCCGGTGGAGGCGGGGGCGGTGGAGGCGGAGGCGGAGCAACCAGGAAGGTCATCAGTTGCTGTTTCGGTAACGCCTCGGTAAATACAAGCGGTAGCAACACGAGCACGCCAATAAGGATGATCTGGAGGGTAAACGAAATGGCTGTGGTTGCGCCTTGTTTCGTCTTGATCTTTCCTCCGGATTCCATGAGGCTGTCTTCAAACATAGCCCTATCTCCGTAGAACGCTTTGTTTACTTAGACACCGGCTTACTACCTTTTGCTCCCGAATTCTCAAACCTGCCAAACTCCCTCAGCGGCCGCCCGCCCGGCCAGGAGTTGCACCAAAAGCGGTCGCCCCAATTGAAGGACTTGAATATACACCTCGCCAGCCAGTTTGTGCCGCAGAAAATCGGCTATGCCTTTACCTTGATTTTCTCCCGGTTCGAACTCGCTGCCGGCAAAGTCGCTCGGCCGCTTTTCTTGACCCGCCATTCCTGGTAAGCCACCAGCATGGGAGCTGCCACCGCGATCGAAGAATAAGTTCCGATCAGAATTCCAATGACCAGCGCTAGGGAGAACCCCCGCAGCACTTCGCCCCCGAACACATACAACGAGAGTACGGTGAGAAATGTCAAGCCCGAAGTTAAGATGGTCCGGCTTAACGTCTGGTTGATGCTCTTGTTCACGATGTCCGCCAGGTTCTCGCGCCGCAGCAACTTGATGTTCTCCCGGATGCGGTCGTACACAACGATGGTGTCATTCATCGAGTATCCGATCAGCGTCAGGATCGCCGCAATCACCGTCAGGCTGATGTCCTTGTTGAGCAGCGAAAAGAATCCCACGGTAATAATGGTGTCATGGAAACATGCCACCACCGCGCCCACGCCGTAGATCAACTCGAAGCGGAACCACAGGTAAACCAGCATGCCGCCCAGCGAGTATAAGGTCGCCCACAAGGCCTGTTTGCGCAACTGGCCGCCTACCTGGGGTCCCACGATCTCCACGTTTCGCACGGCGAAGCTGGAAGCGTAGAAGTCCGGCTCCAGAGCCGCGACCACTTCCGCCGGAACCACGCCGCGAAGCTCGTCCACCGATTTCAGCACGCCTCCGCGCTGCTTGTTGCGAAAATCGTCGATCTGCTGCGCGATCGCCAGGTACTTTTGCCCGGCATCGATGCCGCCCACGTGCAAGGGGTCCTTCGACAGCAGGTATTGCTGCAGGCTCGATGGTCCTGTGTTGTTCAGGTCCTGCTTGCCCGCCTGCTGCTGCTCGCTCGATTCCAGCGCATGGATGATCGTGTTCTTGCCCTGGTCCAGTGCCGACTCACTGGTCTCACGCTGTTCCAGAGCCACCAGCACTTCGTTGTTCCCCATCTCGCCATAGCGCTGGATCTTTGGATCTTTCAGCCCAGCCCGGTCCATGGCAGTGCGGATGTGGTCGAGGTTCGGTGTCTCGGCAAACTTCACATACACCAGCGTGCCGCCCTTGAAGTCCACGCCAAACGGAATGCCGTGCCAGAAAAATATCGAGAGCAGCCCGGCCACGCTGAAGACCAATGAGAAGGCAAGGAAATACCACTTCTTGCCCAGGAAGTCTATGTTCGTATTACGAAATAACTCCACCGCTAACCCCTTAAATACTCAACGCTTCGCCACGCTGGTGGCGGTTGAGGATGGCGTCAAAAATAACGCGAGATACAAAGACTGCCGTGAACAGGTTGGCTGCCAGACCAAAGCTCAGGGTCACGGCGAAGCCACGCACCGGGCCGGTTCCAAACAGAAACAGGATGACGGCCGACACGATCGTTGTCACGTGGGTATCAACAATGGTGATCCAGGCGTGGCCAAAACCCTGCTCCACGGCCGAGGGCGGCGTTTTGCCGTGCCGCAGCTCTTCCCGGATACGCTCAAAGATCAGTACGTTCGAGTCCACGCCCATACCGATCGTCAGGATCACTCCGGCAATTCCCGGCAAGGTCAGCGTCGCGCCGCTGAAGCCTAGGAATCCCAGCAGGATCACCAGGTTCAGGAAAAGCCCGAGATCGGCATTGATGCCCGCAAACTTGTAGTAGATGAGCATGAACACCATGACGGCGATCATGCCGAACAGCGCCGCCCGCACTCCCTCGCGAATCGAGTCCGCTCCCAGCGACGGCCCCACCGTGCGCTCTTCCAGGTATTTGATCCCCGCCGGTAGCGCGCCCGAACGCAAGGTCAACGACAGGTCCTGCGTCTGCTGTTCGCTGAACGATCCCGTAATACGCCCTTCATCGTGTATCTGTTCCTGGATGGTGGCGACTTCCATCACCTTGTTGTCGAGCACCACGGCCAGGCGCTCGCCGACATGTGCGCCGGTGAACGCAGCAAAGCGCCGCCCGCCCTCGCCGGTCAGCGTAAACTTCACGTCAGGACGCCCATTCTCGTCGCGCCCCGCATCGGCGGTACGCAGATCGCCGCCGCTCACCGCTGAGGCCCGGCTGATCACCCAGTACGAGTCTGTGCTTTCCTGCCCGCGCGCCCCCATGTTCTTGCCCTTCATCAGCACCGCATTCGCCGGAAGCATGCCGCCGTTGGCCTGCATCGCCTCCTGCTCGCTGCTGTAAGGACCGCCTATCGCCTGCCGGATCTCCAGCATCGCCGTCGACTGCATGATTTCTTTCACCCGCGCCGGATCGTCAACTCCAGGGAGCTGCACCAGAATCTGGTAATCGCCCAGCCCGTGCTCCTGGATCACCGGCTCGCTGACGCCCAACTGGTCAATGCGGTTGCGGATGGTTTCGATCGCCTGCTGTTGTGCCTTGGTCTTAGTGTCTTTCACCACTGCTGGCTTCATCGTCAGCGTGAACGAGTTATCCGCTCCCGAGGCCAGATCGAAGTCCGGCAGCCGGTCTGACACCAGGCTGCGGAAATCGCCGATCGATTCCGGCGGAACTCCCTTGATCACGATCAGTTCGGGATTCTGCTGCGCATTGGGTTTCGAGATCTCGGCGTAGTTAATGTTCTTTGTCCTGAGGTCTTCTTTCAGGCGCTCGATGGCGCGATCAGTGTCGGCATTGATCGCATCATTTACCTGCACTTGCAGGATGAGGTGCGTTCCGCCCTTGAGGTCAAGCCCCAGGTGGATGCGCTCCTGCATCGCGGCCAACAGGCCCGCCGGCGTGAAGCTCTTGGGAATGCCAAAGATGCCGAACAGAAAGAAGATCAGCACCGCGAAGATGACGACTACTTTTATCGTGAGATTTTTCTTCATGAGAGACTGCTGCCTTGCTGAATCTGTTTAAACCCACCGCTTCCAGACTGGGTAGAGCCGGGCTTCAGCCCGGCGTCCAGCACACCACAAAACCCATGGGCTTTAGCCCCGCGAGGCCTTCCGCCCTACGACTTAAGCTGCTTATCCTCCGCCGTCGTCAGCGTCACAATCGACGAGCGCGCCACTTCCAGCTTGATGTTGTCGGGCGGCACTCGCAGAACCACGGTGTCATCTTTTACCGACAGAATGACTCCCGTCAGCCCGCCGCTGGTAATGACCCGGTCGCCCGACTTGAGCTGTTTCAACAGCTCCTGCCACTTCTTCTGTTTGCGCTGCTGCGGCATGATGAGCAAAAAGTAGAAGATCGCGAAGATCGCGACCATCATTGCAATCGGCCCAATACCGCCGCCGAAACCCGCCTGTAGATAAGTTCCTGCCAGTGTGACCATTGATCTCTTTACTTTCGGTGGTCTCGGTGGAAGATCTGGCCTTTAGGCCAGCGTCCAGCAAGCCACAAAATTCAAGGAGCTTTAGCCCCGGAAAATCTGCTTCTTGCGACTCGCTTTTCCACAGTCCCGCCGCGACGCACTCCCTCGCCGCCGCATCCAATCGCTAAGCAGGGATTACCGCAGGACGTCCGTGACGCTCAGGGATCCTTCAGCCGCATTCCGCAGGGTGGGCCGTTGCTAGGGGACACTCAGATGCGGTGGTTTCACACCAGACAGAAAAGTCGCGAACTCCCCAAGTAGTATAGCTTGCCGGACGCGCCGCATGGTGTCAAGGTAGTACGCCAGATTGTGGACGGTGTTTAACACCTGTGCCAGCAACTCGTTAGAAGCGTACAGGTGACGCAAATAGGCCCGCGAATAGCGGCCGCACACCTTGCAGCCGCACTGCGCATCAATCGGCCCTTCATCGCCCGCATAGCGTGCGTTCTTGATCGTCAGCCTGCCCTCTGACGTGAACAGCAACCCGTGACGCGCCGCCCGCGTCGGCAGCACACAATCCATCATGTCCACACCCTGCGCCACATAGTGAACAATCTCCTCCGGAGTCCCCACTCCCATCAGGTAGCGCGGCTTGTTCTCCGGCAGGTAGGGCATCGCTGCATCCACCATCTCGTAAGTCATGGGGCGCGGCTCTCCCACGCTCAGCCCACCAATCGCATAACCCGGCAAGTCGATCTCCACCGTCCGCTCCGCTGACTCCCGCCGCAGGTCGGGATACATCCCTCCCTGCACAATGCCAAACAACGCCTGTGTCTGCCCCGGCTCAAACCTCTTAATATTAAATGTGGGTGCCCCATCCTTTCCCCGGTTTTGGGAAAGGGTGGGATGATCGCTCCCACACGTCTTATCATCCTGCGCAGTTGCCTTTGACTTTCCTGGCAACTGGCAACTGCCAACCGGCAACTGTCCCCACACTACCTCTTCTTTATGCGCTTCAAAATAGTCCCGACTCCTACGAAGCCACCGCAGCGTCATCTCCATCGACGCTCTCGCCCTCGCCCGCTCCGCCGGATGCTCGGTACACTCATCGAACGCCATAATGATGTCCGCCCCCAGCCCGATCTGCGCCGCAATCGAACTCTCTGGCGTGAACATGTGGGACGAGCCATCCAGGTGCGAGCGAAACGCCACGCCCTCTTCCGTCACCTTGCGCAGTTCGCTCAGGCTGAACACCTGGAACCCGCCCGAATCGGTCAGGATAGGCCTATCCCACGCCATGAAGCGCTGCACCCCGCCCAGCGAGCGCACCATCTCCACCCCCGGCCGCAGATACAAGTGATAGGTATTGTTCAGTAGAATCTCGACCCCCAACTCTTCCAGCACATCCTGCGCCACGCCCTTCACCGTCCCCAGCGTGCCCACCGGCATAAACACCGGTGTCTGCACCACGCCATGCGGAGTGACCATCCGCCCCGCCCGCGCCTTGCCGTCGATAGCCTCGATCTCAAAGCGAAAAGACATGAAAGTTGATTGTAGCGGGAGGGCCGTCTCAATCCGGAGTTACGGATTCGCGACGCTTGTGGCGGTGAGCCTTACATTCTTGATCTGCTTTTCCGACGCCTCTTCAATACGCATGCCGAGGATTGCCCCCTCCTTCATCGCTGCAGCGCGATATCCAGTTGATAGAACTTGAAGGTGTTTTCCTCGCCGGGCTGCTGCTCTGCGACCAGCCGGTAGCGGTCCAGCACATCTGCGATGAAGTTAGGCTCCTCTTGCGCGGGCAGCAAGCGCGTCCACTCCACGAACGTCACCGAGCCGAAGGCCGCGAAGGCGGAGCGGGTTTTGAAATCCCACGACTTGTCTTCGCTCTGGACATGGATCACCCGCAGCCCGTTACGCTTTGCGAATTCGCGGTACATCTCCGGCGTCAGGTGTATATACGGCTTGTGAAATCCCTGGAAGTATTGCGCCCATGGCGCCGAGGAACATGTCTTCTCCAGCACATGCTCCAGGCTATGGCGACTTCCTTTGCAGACCATTCGAAGCTGGGCGCGGGCCCCTGGCTTCATCGCCGCGCCAATCGATTGCAGCGCTTCCTCCTGCTTCGGGATCCAATGCAACGCGTTGAACGAAAGCACCACGTCGAACTCCTCGCGATACGGCAGGCTGCAAGCGTCCCCGATTGCAAAGCGAAGGTTTGGATAAATCGCCGCATCGTAGTGGCTCGACGCGAATTGGATCATCGCGTGTGACGGATCTACGCCAACCACCGTGGCGTGCGGCACCCGGGCTGCAACTTCCGCAGTGATCTTTCCATTGCCGCAGCCGACATCGAGAATGCGGCGCGCGCCGTTCAGGTCGAGCAGCGCCAGCACCTCTTCTGCCATTGTTCGTTGCAGACTCGAAAGCCGCTCGTAGTCTGGCGCATCCCATTCCGTCATTACTTTGACTCCACGTCGGAATTCCCAGTCAAGGAACGCTGCCACGCTGTTCCTGGGCGGAGAACACCCGCACCTGCCGGCGCTTGGTCAGAAATACCAGTCCCCACTGCACCAAAACCAAAAAGCGATTGGCAAATCCGATCAGGAAATAGATGTGCACTGCCGCCCACACCAGCCACGCCGGAAATCCCGCGAAACGCAGAAAGCGCAGATCGGCGAC
Source organism: uncultured Acidobacteriaceae bacterium (assembly GCA_963834815.1). GTDB lineage: Bacteria > Acidobacteriota > Terriglobia > Terriglobales > Acidobacteriaceae > DASRAA01. The sequence continues at coordinate 601,230 of CAWIDA010000006.1, forward strand.
GGCGTAGGTTCGGCCTACGATGGCCAGATCACCCTTATCCCAGTACCAGAAAGGCGAAGGCGCGGTTCCTCCGGCAACGCGCCGCCGAATCACCCGCGCGACATATTGCCCCTCTTGTATGGCAGGCTGCGCGACGCCCGGCAGTGTCATCGGCTGCTTCGACTTGAAACCCAGCAGATTGCGGGAACCGGCCACTACGTGAGCTGTGTCGCCGATGGCGAAGACCTCTGGATGTTCCGGCACCGACAGGTCGGCATTGACCATGATCCTGCCCGACCGGTCCATCTCCGCGCCTAACCAGCGACCTGCCGGAGAGGCCAGGACTCCCGCTCCCCAAAGCACCGTACTGGCGAGCACTCGTTGACCCCCGGCGACGACTCCTTCGGCGTCAATGCTGGTTACTCGCGTGTTGGTGTAGATCTTCACGCCCAGCTTCTCGAGATGCCGCAGCGCCTTCGCCGACAGCTCCTCGGGATAAGTGGGGAGCACGCGTGAATCCGCCTCGTACAGCAGGATCTGCGCCGAGCGCGGATCGATGTGGCGAAAGTCGCTGGCCAGGGCCATATGCGACATCTCCGCCAGCGTGCTGGCCATCTCCACACCGACGGTGCCCGCGCCCACCAGGACAAAGGTCAGCAGTTGCTGAATTTCCTGAGCGCTCCCTTGGCCGAGTGCCGCCATCTCTTCGGCCCGTTCGAATGCCAGCAGAATTTTGCCGCGGATCAGGTCGGCGTCGTCCAGCGATTCCAGGCCGGGAGCGAACTGCTGCCACTCGTCGTGCCCGAAATAGTTGTATTGAATGCCGGTGGCGAGTATCAGGTAGTCGTACGGAAGCTCATCTTGCCGCAGCCGGACAAGTCGCTTCTGCGCATCGACTCCGCTGACTTCATCGAGCAGCACTTCAACGTTGCGCTGGCGGCTGAGGATCGAACGCAACGGCCCGGCAATTTCGTCGGCTGACAACAGGCCCGTAGCTACCTGATACAACATAGGCCGGAAGAGATGGTAGTTGCGCTTGTCCACCAGCGTGATGCTGACCGGGGCACCGGCCAGGGCGCGCGCCGCGTACAGCCCGCCAAAACCACCGCCGACGATGACCACCCGGGGAAGAGCAGCTGGCAAGAGTGTCCTCCAAGTGTGCGCCATTCTAACAGTGAGGGATGAAACCCAGACTGGCGCGGAGCCAACGCAGGATTTTAATGTCGGGTGGCAGCCAAAACCGCAGGTGAATCGTCTAACATGGCAACTGTCAGCGATCCTCTCCGCAAGGAGGACCCATGAAGCGCAGAGAATTCATCGTCAACACTTCCCTCGGACTAGGGGCGGCGTGGCTGGCGCGGCATTCCATCCTCAACGCTCTGGCTGATACGCAGCTTCCGCGTAAGTGCGCCGCCAGCGATACCGTCACCCTGGGTAAGACCGGCATCAAGACCAGCCGCCTTGCCATGGGCACAGGCACTGTGGGATTCGGCAAACATTCCAACCAGACCGCGCTTGGCATCGGTGGACTCTCGGCATTGCTGCTCAACGGCTATGACAATGGCCTGCGCTTCTTCGACGCCGCCGACTCCTATGGCAGCCATCCCCATGTGGCAGCGGCGCTGAAGCAACTGCCCCGCGACAAGGTCACGGTGATGACCAAGAGCCCGTCGCGCACGCCGCAGGAAATGCGCGCCGATCTCGATCGCTATCGCAAGGAACTCGGTACCGACTACCTGGACATCGTGCTGATGCACTGCGTTACCGACGGCGATTGGACCGAGCGCTACAAAGGCACCATGGACGTGCTATCGGAAGCGAAGGAAAAGGGCATCATTCGCGCCCACGGCTGCTCCTGCCACAGCATTGAGGCGCTACGCGCCGCCGCCAAGTCACCGTGGGTCGAGGTCGACCTGGTGCGCATTAATCCTATTGGCTCGCACATGGACGCCGATCCTGACACCGTGGTCAGCGTCATCCGCCAGATGAAGTCGTCGGGCAAGGGCATTATCGGAATGAAGGTTCTCGGTCAGGGCGACCTGCGTAACCGCCAGAATGAGGCGATCAAATACGCTCTATCGTTGAACCTGCTCGACGCCTTTACTATCGGCGCGGAAAGCAAGAGCGAGCAGGACAATCTGATCCAGCGCGTCGCGGCGGCGTAGCCGGAAGCGGGACAGTTGCCGATCACGCAGCCCAATGCTGCACAAAGAATGGATCGCTCACCCCGGCGCTGAGCTCATTGAACTGAAGTGCCACATGCTGGGGTGAATCATTCTTGATTCCCAACAAATGGGTAATTCGGCGCCACGGTGTTACCGGCATCAGCTTCGTAAGCATAGCAACCGCTGACTCGGCGAAGGCTCGCTTCTTTTCTTCCGTCAGGTCATGGCCCATTACTTCCAGGGTGAATTCAGCATCGCGCGCACCGTCGTCATCGTCGTCCGCTTCAGGGAGGGTAATGAACTGGACGCTGGTCTGGTATCGCTGGTCGGAGCTGAGGCGAAACGTGCGCAGCGTAATCTCGATCAGTTTCTGTGCTATCACACTCTTCTGTTCGATCGAAAGGTCTCGGGCATAAAGGCGTATGTAGGGCATCGGAACCTCCTCCCACAGTTACTTGGGCATTCCGCATGCCAAATGCCGGACCCATTGCCATATAAGGGTTTATCGAGCTAAGACCTCTAAGCCGAGTAAAACCTACTCCCTGTCCGGCAATTCTTCCTAGCCACCAAGCACTGGGATTCAAGCCTTCCATCTCACCCGGTCTAGTTAGCCGACTGGCGCATTTCCGCGAGCCACGCTTCCCCTTCCGGCCACGGTCCGTGACCGAAGGCGGTATTAATGTGCCCTGCATTGGATGTTTTGATCAGGCGGCTGCCCAAGGACGCTGCAAACAACTCGGCTCTCTCCAGTGTGACGAAAGGATCATTTGTACTGGCCACCACCACAGAACGAAACGGAAGCTTTCGCAATCGCATGGGGCCGAATCCGGTTGGACCCTGCGGGTAAGTCGGTGCTTCCACGTCACTCGGTCCAACCAAAAACGCAGCCACCACCCGGCCGTCACCATCTCCGTGCTTGACGGCCTAGTGAGCCACGGTTGCGCATGCCGAGCTGTGTCCCGCCAGCACCACCGGGCCGTCGATACGTCGTATCGAATCGTGCAGCGTTCGTACCCAGTCCGCGCACCGCGGTGTCTCCCAATCGTCTTGCTCAACCCGATGGTACTCAGGGTGCTTGGCTCCCCAAATACTCTGCCAGTGCTCCGGGCCAGAATTCGAAAGTCCGGGAATGATTAGAACGGAAGCTCGCTTCTCCATCAGGGGATTTTAATCTCTGATCCATCGCCAAACAGAGTTCGTCAACGAGCGCGTAGAGCTTATCGGTGTTCACCTCTCCAACCAAACGCTCGGCAATGCCACGCCACTTCCCATCTTCTAGGTCTGTCATGGAAATCCGCTCCAGGGGATTCCCGACTCTAACGAAGCAGCGAATATGGTGTCCGAGCTAAAATGCTCACTTTCGCACTTTCCCACCAGCACACCTTTAGAACACTGCCGGAACGTCGGGTAGTGGTGCAATTTGAAAGTTAGCGTTCTCGGACGGTTTGTGCCGATTGGGTGCGAGATAGGTTACTCACGTCACTTTACCCGGCTGGGACGTAAGTACGGCCCGAAGTCCCCGGCAATTCTGATTTCTAGAGGGCGAAGCGAGGTCCCGATGGCGAGAAAAGCCGGGGAGAAATGCCCCGGCTTGATAACCGGTGTCGTGCGTTTCTACCGCCTTCCCCCGAGGGAAGTAGAAGCACCAACCGCCAGTCCGTCTAAAACGATAATTGCTACCGAAACGCAAAACTGTTCAATATTGCACAGTGTTTAAGAAATGTCGCTATACACGGCTATTCTGCAATAGCCGGGCGTAAGCTCTCCGCATGGAACGGCTCGCTGCGGAGAGTATGGTCGGAGGCATCATCGTAGCGTGGAAGTGTTCCAGGTGCAGTGAGATATTTCCAGAACCCTCAGCAGGGAGCACGCCCGAAGGGACGATCCTAACTGAGGAGTTCAGCCGCCGCGTCGCAAAAGTCCACAGTTCCAAGCCTCAGGTCAATGAGATGATGCACCCTTGCGGTCCACCCTGTTCAATCACCGAAAGCGTTTCTCCGCGACGCCGCCAAGAATGCGGTTATACTGGGTGCCATCTTGATCTCAAAAAAAATGCATTGGTAAAAGGTCTTCGCTCGCCCTCACCAGAAAGGGAGATCGACCATGAAGAAGCATCGGGCGTCGTCGTTCGGGCTTTGCTTGGGATTAATGCTGATGCTCGGATTGAGTATTCCGCCCGCTCACGTGATGGCAGCAGATGCATCGCCTATCGTCGGAGATTGGGGAGGAACTCTCGATCCAGGCGCCCAGCCTAAGAAGAGAATTCTAGTACACATTTTCGCGGCGCAGGACGGAACTCTAAGCGGCATGATTGATTACCCTGACCAAAACATTTCGGGTGTCCAGATCACCGCGATCACCTATAAGGAACCGTCCTTGCACTTTGAAAGCAGCTCCAGTCTAGGTTCTTATGACGGAACCATGAACAAAGACAATTCAGAGATTACGGGCACCTTGAAGCAAGGCGGTGCGACGCTGAGCCTCGTCCTGAAGCGGACGCCTTAAGCGAGCTCAACAGCCTGGTGTCTTGAGCGTTCTAGCTTTTAGCAGCGGCAGTATGCAGAGGCTGTTGACTTGAAAGTGGTCTTGCTGATTTACGTGGATGGCCTTGGCCAACACGGCACAGCGCCCGTTTCTGGAAGGGGTACAATGAAGGCGTGGAAGTGCTACCCTATGGAGGTGTGAAATGAGCACAAAGGGCATTTCGACCCGCAGTCAGGGCCTTCCAGCCAAGCGAGTGCCGTCGGTAGATTCTGTGCGGCACGCAGAACCCGTCAGAGAAACAATTGCGCGAACCTCCCGGCGTCAAACGCCCAAGCCGCAACCAGGCGAATGGCAATGCGATTTTCGATCCCAAGATCTTTCTCGCGCAAGCAGGGTTGGGCAAGAAACTTGTCAAACTGAAGAAGAGCGAGGCAGCGTTCGCGCAAGGCGACCCCGCCGACGCGATTTTTTATGTGCAGAAGGGCCGGCTGAGGGTTACCGTTACCTCCACAAACGGAAAGGAGGCCACGATTACGTTGGTGGGCCCCGGAGAATTCGTGGGAGAAAACTGCATGGTGTCAGCTCACCCCCTTCACCTTGCGACGGCCACCGCGATGACCGACTGTGAACTTCTCAAGATTGGCAAGGAGGAGATGGTCCGCGAACTGCACGACGAACCGAAACTGTCGGACATGTTCGTCCAGTCTCCGCTTACCCGAATTGCTCGCATCCAGGATGATTTGTCGATCAGCTATTCAATTCCACGAACAACGGCTGGCGAGCATTCTGATGCTGGGCATTCGGCAAGGAAAGTAAGCCCGAGACCGTGGTTCCCAAGGTCAGCCAGGAGATATTGGCGGAGATGATCGGCACCACCCGCTCGCGAGTAAGTTTTTTCATGAATCGCTTCAGAAAACTAGGCTTCATCGAATATAACGGCGAGATACGCGATTCACAACACCCTGCTGAATATCTTTCTGCAGGAGTAACCGTGCCCGAATACCGAAGCAGAATCCATGGCCGTGGATGTGGAGAAGAGAAACCGACGGCAGCCGTGGATGCGGAGAAAACGACGGCGGAGGATACGGGGAGAATCGACATCCTCTGTGAAGGCCGACCGCCAGGGATTCTGCTGTGATCATCGAGACGATAGGGTGTGCCGTCCGGCAACAATCTGTTCAATATTGCTCACATTGCTACTTATTGATAAACCGGAGGAAGGTCAACAATCAGCGGACATTAACCGCTCCAAGGATCGGCTGCGGGGACAAGGTGTGAGAAGAGCGACGATCCAGCGACGGGCGAGTGGATTCATCGGCGGAAGCAGAACAGTGGAGTAAGCAAGAACCCCAAAAGAGTTGTCGGCGTACCGTTCGCCTCCGCAGGCGATGGCACGCCGAGTTACACAACCAGGTCTTGTCCTACTCAGGTGCAAGGTCCTTTGATGCACCCACAATAATGAACATTTCTGTCGCTAGTCTGGTCAAAATGAAACAGGTTGTGCTTTCAAACGGCTCTTTCGCACCGCTGCTGATAACTTTCGTTCGACAACCTGTGTGGCCTTATCTGGACGGACCGCAGCAGCCTATTTACCGCCCACCATTTCCATCAGTTCGGTCTGGGCCTGGAACCAGTCCTCATCAGCGTGCTTGCAGGTTCTGTTGCTGGACTCATAGATCTGGTAAGCGCGGACTCGGATCTCTTCCTCGGAGAAGTTATTCGCCGGGGCTTTCTGAGGAGATTCTTGTTGAATGAGGGAGCTAGCTTTCGGACTAACCTGGGCGTTGGGTTTTACATTTTAACTCCTGCGATTGCACAACTAAGAGGAGGGTACTCCAGAACAGCTGACCTAGTTCAGGGGGTCTGAATGAGGAGTCGGGAAACTCTCTCAACCTCAATCATACGCTGATCGTCGGGCGATGTCCGAACTATCGGCTCCAACGAATGAATCCCACGAAACATTGAGCCAGAGTGGTGCGCCTGGGGAAAGAGATGGGCCTGGCTTAGAGGACAGCACGATGCGGATCCAACTCATGGGCGCTTGTTTAACAGCTCCTGAACCAACGGTGGAAAAGCTCACTGCTGTGAAATCGCCATGAACAAGGAACCGGGGTAATGCGCGCATCTCGGTCATGCTGTGAGTGCTGGACAGGACTACTCGGCTTACGTAGCGCGGAATGTGAGCAAGAGCAAAGAAGGGATAGCTTGCAGATTCAGTTGGCCCGGGCTGGAGCGCCCTTGCCCGTCAACTGCCGGATCAGCTCCACCTCGTGTTCGCGGTAGGGTGTGCCATCGGGTTTAAACACGTCGTGAAACCACACCTGCGGCGGCTCCAGCACATAAGGATGTTGCCACGACTCCCACGGAAAGTTGGTCTGCGTCTTGCCTACCACCAGTCCCCAGTTGATGGCTCCCACGTGGTGCTGCCTCGCGATTGGTAGCACGCCGTCGAAGGTACTGCCGGCGGAACGCGCCATGTATTCGGTACAGATGATCGGGCGGTGCTGCTTTTCCAGCCACACCACGCGCCGCTCGAAGTTTTCCGGCCAACTGTAATTGTGGAATGTGATGATATCGGAGTTCTGCAACTGAATGACTTCCATCGGCGTAGGGCCTGACTTCGGCCAGTCGCCTTCCCACAGGCCGCTGGTCAGGGGCTGCGAGGGATTGGCCGAGCGCGCCCAGGCAAAAGCCTGCGGCAGCAGTGCCTTTACCAGTTCGATCTTGTTCTTTGGCTCTTGCTGCTCGTAATAGCCGTACTGGAATCCTCCTGGTTCGTTCCACACATCCCAGGCGAGAATTCGCTGATCGTTGGCGAAGGCGCCTACCACTCCCACAACGTAGGACTTCAGCCGCGCATACTCCGAGGCGTCCTCCAGAGCCTTGGCCCCCGGACTCTGCACCCAGCCCGAGTTGTGAACGCCCTGCATCGGGGCGCGCTGCGGGCCCAGCTTCGGTAGCGGGTCCCAGCAGGAGTCGAACAGCACCAGCATGGGACGGATGTGGTGCTTGGCGGCGATCTCAGGAATTGGTCAATGCGCTGCTGGAAGCCCTTCGCATCCTGCTGCCACAGCAGATCGTGCAGGAACACGCGCATGGTGTTCATGCCCAGCGATTCCGCCCAGCCCAGTTCCTTATCGATCTGCTGCGGATCAAAAGTTTCTGCCTGCCACATCTCCAGTTCGTTGATCGCGCTGGCGGGAATGTAGTTGGCGCCCACCAGCCAGGGCTGTTGCTGATACCAGGCGTTGGCCTTCTCCTCGGTCCAAGGCTGCGACTGTGACAAAAGGAGAGTCGAAAAACTCAGCACGATCAACAACAATAATGCGGGTGTAGCAGCGCGCTTCATGTGTGGCCTCAACCGTCCTGCGCCAGACTACTCTGGTCGCTTCGGATTGGAAATGAGTTGTTTGATCCTGCGCCCGTTGGCTGAGTCGTCTAGCACATGGAAGAAAACGCTGGTTCGACGCCCGCCAGCACCCAAACTGCTGTACTCGCCTCACAGCATTTAGGCAGAAATAGAGGCAAAATGTTATCTTTGACTATCTTCAGGAACAAGAAAACAACGTCCTCATGGGCTGGCACTTGAGTGCGGCTGACGGCTATCTTTTCGCTGGGGAAAATAAACGAATCAGCGGCTCCAATGAGCCCGGGAGATGAGAAATGAAGAGGTTTTGGATAGCGGTGGTTGGTACTGCCCTCACGTTTGGAACCGCGCTCTATGCGGAAGATGTGGTTCACGCCGTCAGCGGGATCGTGAAAAGTGTCGACAAGACCAGCAAGACCATGGTGGTCAAAACCAAGGATGGCACCGAGCAGACCATTAAGTGGACCTCTAACACGACCGTTGAGGGCGCAAAGGGCACCGCCAAGGGTGTAAGTGATGCCAGCAAGGCTACCTACGATGGCACGAAGGAAGGCGCTGCCGTAACCGTCAAGTACACCGAAAAGGGTGGAGAGAAAACCGCTGTTGCTGTGAAGGACGCCAGCAAGGCGACAGCCGACGCGACCAAGAAGGCCGCTGACAAGACCGCTGACGCGGTAAAGTAAGCCCAGCTCCAGCAACTATAAAAAAGGGATGCCGCGATGCGAAACTCATGCGCGCCGGCATCCCTTATGACTTTCAGCTGACCGCTATGCGTCGCGCACGGCTGCCTGCACCATAGGCATCAGCTCCGCCGGGATCGAGTCGAGTCCATGCGCTTCCTTGGCGTGCGCCGCGGCGGCCTGCATCAACTCCTCCAGGGTTTCCGCCCGGGCTGTGAAATCACAATCCATTCCCACATCCTTACAACTGATCGACTTTGCCATCCCAATTCGCTCCTCGTTGTGTCCGCGCTTGCGCGTTAATCCCGGATCCACCGCCGGCGGCAGGATGAATCCAGTGGAATGAGACTCTACACCTCGTTCCGGCTCTCGGCAACCCGCGCTCCCAAGCTCGTTGTGCAAATTTCACAAATCTGCGAAGACCAATCACAATCGACGGAAAGTTCGAGCGGCCAACGTCTTAGCGTGAGTGATTACGCAATCTTATTCCCGCAATAAAAACTATCGATTTCCTCAATCCCCGGCAGACTTCTACACTTTCCACACTACTCAGCAACAGTTGGCCCCGATTTCACAAGCCCCTCGGAAAGCGGCTTGCCAATGCACTTTAAGCGGGCCGATCGACGATCTTAGATGAAGCCGGCAACCAGACTAGCAGGGTTTCACTCAGGGCGATGAACAACTGCTTTACTGGCGCGTATCTGTTTAGCGCTTGTGAGCGAGTTTCAGGTGGGAGCATCAGCGTGGACTTCGACCAACTTACGACATTTCTGGAAGTCGTGAAGCTAGGCAACTTCTCTCGGGCCGGGGAGAAGGTCTTTCGCTCGCAGTCGGCCGTGAGCGCGCAAATCCGCCAGCTCGAGCAGGAATACGGCACCAGGCTGCTGGATCGGTCCGGCAAGCGCGTGACCCTCACCCCGGCCGGCGAAGTGCTGTTCGAGTACGCCAATCGCTTGCTCGCCTTACGCGGTGAGTCCTTGCGCGCCGTGGTCGATCAGGACAGAACGCCCCGCGGCGTGCTGGCCATCGGGGCCAACGAAGCCACCTGCCTCTACGTGATGCCTGAGACCTTCACCGAGTACCGCAGGCGATACAGCGATGTGCAAATTAGCATCTATCGCAACTTCAGCCACAAAATCCTGGAGAGACTGCAGGATGGCTTGATCGACGTCGGCATCGTGACCATGCCGATTAAAGCTCAGCGCCTGGTGGTGAAACGAATCTTTCATGACCGGCTCGTCCTGATGACTGGCCCCAAACATCCGCTGGGAAGGTTGCACTCCGTGTCGGTGGAGGCCATGGCGGAATATCCCATCATTCTTCCTAAGGCCGGACACACCCGCAAGACTATGGACAAACTCTTCCGTCCCTACCAGTCCCAGCTCCGGATCGCAATGGAACTACCCAGCATAGCCATGATTAAGGCGTTCGTAGCCTCAGGGATGGGGATCTCGCTGATCAGCGAAAGCTTCGCGCGCAAGGAGTGTCGCGCCGGCGACCTGCGGCTGGTTCCCTTGTCCGACACCGACCTGTCCCGCGAGTTAGCCTTGGTATACCACCAGGACCGGACACTGCCCCGTTCCGCGGTGGCCTTTATAGAAATGGTGAGCACTGGGCTGCCACGCTTCAATTCGGCAGGAGCGTTTGAAATGAGCGACATCCCGCTTCGCGAAGCCGACAGCTACGATGCGGCCTTTGTGGAGACGTAGGCCCGGCAGGTCATTGCCCAACGCGGCGGGGTTACCAGGTATCCGCTGTCCGCTGGTGGCTGCGACTCTCATTGCAACACTGACTCTTTCGTTACGCGACAACAAGCATGCGGCTCGATGCGATTCGCTCGTGCAGCGGCATCTCGCGCCAAATCGTGCACATCCGATCCAGCACGAGCGCGGTGCCCGGATAACCGCTGTTTATCGCCTTCATAAATAACGCCTCTCACAGAAATTTCGATTGCCGTGTACAGAACTATGCGTTGGACTCTCGCTTCCGGGTTCCGTAGGGTCGTAGTAGCTGGTGAAAAGTTCGGCGATTCATCCATCGCTGAGCGCGATGGGTTTTTCTCCCGGAGATTCGCGTCGCGGTTGAATCCGCAGCGGTTCTTCCATCGCTTTTCAACGGCAATCAACAGCTCGATACCACGAACCAGAACTCGTGTTCCAGACCGCGTTCTGGCGGAGGCGACATAAGCCATGAAGCTTGAGTTTTGCAACAAAATTGCTACGGTTGCTGTGTTCCTCGCGCTGGCATGCGTGAGCTACGCGCAGGACGCGTCAACTTCAAAGCCAGCCGACTCACCGCAGGCGGCGAGCCAAACTGCCGCGTCGGCGCCGGCGGCCGATGCCGCTCCTGCTGCACCGGCTCCATTGCCTGCGCCCGCTACCTCGGGACCACTGCAGCTATCGCCGCCGATCAAACTTCGAAGCCGGACCACTCGGCAAGTACAGCATCAACGGTGCGGTGACAGGGATTGGTCTGTTCCAGAACAATGCCGTGCCCGGCAACAACTCCGCGGAAGGCGCCTTCACCAACGCGTTTATCTTCTTCCAGAAGCCCGCCGGCTGGTTCCAGATCTACGTTCAGGCCGGCGCCTATGATCTGCCTTCGTTGGGATCGGCGTTCATATCGAACGGAACCACCAACAACAATCTCTACGGCCCGGTGCCTGTGGCCTATGCCAAGCTGGTGCTGGGTAAGAACACGAACATCCTGGCTGGCATTCTCCCCACCCTGATCGGCGCCGAGTACACCTTCAGTTTCCAGAACATGAACGTTGAGCGCGGCCTGTTGTGGAACCAGGAGAACGCCATCAATCGCGGCGTTCAGGTCAACCAGACGATGGGAAAGTTCACCGCCTCGATGAGCTACAACGACGGGTTCTACTCCAACCGCTATAGCTGGCTGACCGGTGCGCTTCGTATGTAAACGGCCCGCACAGCTTGGCGTTCACCGCCGGCGGAAACCTGGGCCAGACCAACTGGCAGAGCCTGGTGACCCCGGCACAGAACAACAGCATGATCTTCGACCTGATCTACACCTTCACCAAAGGTCCATGGGTCATCCAGCCTTACGTGCAGTACACCGACGTGCCCGACCGCTCCGAAGGCCGGGATTCCCCAGGGCGCTTCCACGTGGGGCGGCGCGATTCTGGCAAGCCGGGTCTTGAGGAAGGGATTCTCGTTGACCGGACGCTGGGAGTACATTTCCAGCAGCGGCAATCTTGCTTCGAATTCCGCCAATCTGTTGTATGGGCCAGGCAGCACGGCATGGTCGCTGACGGCGACACCGACCTATCAGTACAAGAAGTTTTTCACGCGGGGCGATATTTCCTACGTCAGTGCCGGAAACTTCACACCGGGGTATGGCTTCGGGTCGTTCGGCGCGAAACCGAGCCAGACGCGAGGCGTCGTCGAGTTGGGCTTCCTGTTTTAAGGTGAGGCTGCGAGAAGAGCGGAAGCAAGCGTGGGTACATCGGGCCGGAGATAAGCAATTGGGTTAGGGGCAGCACGATACCAATGAGTGGCGCAATCGCGCCCAGGAAGATCGTGCTTCAAAGGGGAACCATCCTTGCGGCTGCCGGGGGTAGGATGCCGGCACCAAGCCATGTCGCGCTAATTCTGTGTAGCGGTGCTTTGGCCCTCGGGTTAAGCTGGAACTTACGCGAATAGCGCGCCCATGTTGAATTACCCAGCAGTCTTCTTTCTATTGTCGTTAATCATCCTGTGGTTGGCGGCGCAGATCGGCGCCGCTTTGCGCCGACGACGGCCACTGCAAGATACCGAGCGCGACGATTATGCCCTCGTTGAGACCGCCACCCTGACGTTGCTCGGCCTCATCATCGGATTTAGTTTTTCGATGGCAACCACGCGTTACGATCTGCGCAAGAATTATGAGGAAGCCGAGGCCAATGCGATTGGGACGGAATATGTCCGCGCCGGGTTACTCTCGGCCGGCGATGCCGCAGTGATCCGCTCGCAGCTTCGCAAGTATGTCGACCTGCGGATTGCCTTCTACCGAACCCGTCGTTTCGAAGAGCTGGGCCGGATCAACGCTGATACTGCCAAGCTGCAATCGGAGATGTGGGCCGCGGTAGAAACACCAGCCTTGGCGCAACCGACACCCGTGGTGGCGCTGGCGGTCGCGGGCATGAACGATGTGCTGAACTCGCAAGGATATACCCAGGCGGCATGGTGGAACCGCATTCCACCATCGGCGTGGGGCCTAATGATCGCCATCGCTATCGCCAGCAGCTTTTTGATTGGCTATGGTGCGCGTAGCGCAAAATCGCGAGGGCTACTGCTTTTCATTCTGCCGCTGGTCGTCTCCATCTCATTTTTTCTCATCGCCGACATCGACAGCCCGCGCGGCGGCCTCATCCACGTCGTTCCGCAAAATCTTGTTAGCTTGCTGCAGTCATTGCCAGGGCAGTGACATGGGTTGTGCTAACGTCGCGCCAACCCATTCCAGGCCAGCGCAGAGAAATCCAGCCGAGCAGAAACAGGAAAGGAGTCTTGCTGAAATAAACATGGTGCGTCCGGTCGGCACAAACAGCCCGATGACGATCAGGAACTCCAGCACCACTAGCCAGACACTATGCGCCGGCCTTGGCGGGCATGGTCACTTCATCCACGCATTTCCCCTTTGGTAAGCGGATTATTTTAGCGCGGCTCGAGCGCGACCGAATCCGCGGGCCGTCTCAGTAAACTAAGTTGCTTAGCACAAGGAGCCGCCTGTCATCATGTCGTCCTTCAAGCAACGACTCATGCTGCGCCTGGTCAACATCTGGCCGCCGATGGCAGGTGCGGGCATACGCGTGAAGTGGGGCGCCGACCTGAAGTCCGTTGACGTGGAAATGAAACTGCGCAAGTGGAACCAGAATTATGTCGGTACCCACTACGGCGGATCGCTTTACTCCATGACCGACCCGTTCTACATGCTGATGCTGATGAACAATCTTGGTCCGGGCTATATTGTCTGGGACAAGGCGGCAAGTATTCGTTTCCGCAAGCCGGGCAAGGGCAGGGTGCGGGCCGAGTTCCGCCTCACCGACGCGCAACTCGACGACATCCGCCAACAACTCAACACCCAGCCAAAGTACGAACCCACCTACACCGTCGAAGTGAAGGACGAAGCTGGCGAGGTCGTCGCCGAGGTGCAAAAGGTTCTGCACATCCGCAAGAAGTAAGCCATCAACAAGAAAGTGCCATGCTGGTGGCAGCATGGCACTTCGAGTTACAACGCAGGTTGGTTCCGGAGGCCTTACCGAACCATAACTGCGATTGCCTGCGACGGAATGCCGTTGGTCACGGCTTGCAGTGTGCTGATGCCGGTCTCGGCTCCGCCCGGCACATCGAACTTCGTGTACTGCAGGCTGGTGCTTTGCACGGCATAGCTGCTGGGGTTGTGCGTCCGGCAGTAGAACACGTGTCCGGTGGCGTTGTTGGTCAAGCGCACCAGCGCATAGTTTGTGCTTGGCTGGTAGTCGTCACCATAGGACCCGCCCTCGCTCATTCCGGAAAGCCGGAAACCGTAGAGCGTTTGCGTGGTTCCCCTGGTAAGGCTGGTCGAAGCAGCAACGATCTGCGGTGCCCAAGCCGGATTGTAGGTACCACTCGGAGTGAAAATTTCTACATCGGCCGGTGCTCCGAAACCAGGGAAGAGCCAGTCAGTGTACAGGATCTGCCCACTGGGAAGCGGCAGCAGGTGCCCATAGAAGGATCCCGCGTTCGGGGCATTGGGTGGTCCAGGAATCGCGGTCAGGTTGGTTCCATCCCACTCGAAGAAAGTGGCAGGAGGCCCTTCGTCCACGCTCCCCATCATGAGTACTTTTCCGTTTGTCTCAAGGGCTGCAGGACCATCAGCGATGCTGACATTCGAGACCGGGAAGTCTGGTCCAGCGGTCCATGTGCCGGTGTGGCTGTCGTAAATCGCCGTGTGACCCGCGGCGCAGCCGTTGGTAGAGCCGGTGGCAAACACCGTGCCATCTGGACGTAGCACCGCCGGCCCTACTTCATAGGTTGGGTGGTTGGTCGGGATTCCGCAAGCGCTATCCCAGAGCTGTACCACCGTGCTGCCCGCGCTCGACCAACTTTGCGTGGATGGATCGTACAACTCAGAGTTCATGCCAGTTGCGTCGTACTGAAACACGTAGGCATCGACCGTCAATAGTTTGCCGTTCGGCAGCAGATTCCATCCTTCTTCATCGAAGACATCGAACTTGCCGTTACCTTGGAAGTTGGTCCAAGTAAGGTTGGTGGGATTCAAGTAAGCCCATTTCGGCGGCTGATCGCAACAGCTGGCCTGCATATAGGTGCCGTTTGGCAGGTTGATCGCTTGCGCGTCGCCAGTTCTTTGCCAGCCAGCGGGTGGAGGGACGTTCGTCCATGAGTTGGCCACGGGATCGTAGATGGCGCCCTGGGTGGTCCAGGCATAGCTATTTAAGTTAACCTCTCCGCCGATTACAGCCAGGCGCCCGTCAGCAATGACCTGCGAACCGAAAAACAGTGGGGCATACTTGAAAGCGGCCGGGATGCTGGCTAATTGGCTCCACGTTCCATTGACGTAGCTGCCGAATGCGTCGGGGGTGAGCTTATACCAGTGCCGCTCTCCACCATTCTGTTCTTCATGAACGATGATGGTGCCATCGGTCAGCAACATAGTTGCACCGGCTGGGAAGCAGGGATTGGCTCCAGTACAAAGCTGATTGGTCAAGGGAGTCCACTGCGACGACAGGCCCTGCCGTTGGCTAATGCGGCTTGGCTTGCGGTTACGCAAGAGGTGGTGGTCCGGCTTGGGCACCTGGGCGCTGGCCAGACCGGCCAGAACCAAAAGTACAGTAAGAGCGATTGCTGGTCTTGCGAATAGCTTCATCTCTTCTCCTCTTCGGAACCGCCAGCCACATAGGATTTGCGGCCGACGAGCGCGCAACCTCCGGCACAGACAGCGGTTCTCGTGTATGACTTGTTCACTTCTTGGGTGGGAATTACCCGTTCCGCTTTACGTGTCTGGAATTACGCCCCGAGCTTGCGGCGAAGCGCGCCCACGATGCCAATCAGGCCGGTCCCTAACAGCATCAGGCTGCCCGGCTCAGGAGTGAACAGCGCAAACGACAGATCGCTGTTATTCGTGAGTCGATTTCCGAAGGGATCATCCTGATAGGACACTCCGTCACCCTGCGACGAACTAGTCCACCCCCACTGGGGCTGGAACGCAAGATCGGGTACAACGGAAAGCCAATAGGGTTTACCGGTGCCGGCCGCGAAGTTCACCGCCGCGGTGTAGAGGTAGACCGGTTCTCCCAGGTTGTCGACGCCCAGGAAACTCTCACCTCCGGTGCCCGAGAAGCCGAAGCTGGTAAGCAATGAGCCAGGCTGACCAGCATTGTCCGCGTAAAAGCCAACTGTCCAGCCGGTGATCGGGCCCTGGCTCGGCGGGTTGAAGTACCCTCCTACCCACTGAACCGAGCTGATGGTGGCCGCCGACCCCAGAGTAAAGTTGTCATAAGCGGTGAAGTTGATACCACTACCGCTGGTGTCATTTTGCGAAGCGAAGAGACCGTTGTAATCCGGAATCTGCGCGTAGATGATTTGCGAAGCCCATGCAGGTGCGGCGAGAACTAAGACCAGTGCTGCAAATGCCGCAAACGCACAACTGCGTGTAAAGCGGTCAGCCATTTTTCCTCCAGAGCGTTTTGCTAGTTGATTTGGTGGTTAACGGAGATATTTGATCGCCCCGACACCCCCGCCCCGTGAGCCGCCGGGCCGATACTAGCACGATCGTGACCGGTGCCAAGACAATAGTGACCAGTACCAAGACAATAGGGACCGGTACCAAGAAATGAAGATAAATGTCTGATCGCCAAGGCTTTTCTTAGCTTTGCATTTAGGTGGTACAACACTTTGCGGCTAATAGAATGTGTGATTCCGTACCTGAGAGGACGGTTCCGTCGCTCAACACTTGGGGCAAGACTCTTCTACATGGTGATGCAGTGCACAGTCCGAAAAAGCCTTCCAAGGCGGTTTGCCGGAACGGTAGTTGCGGTGTGGGACAGTCTCAGTATTGCCCGTACCGCCCCCGCACCGACTCGAACAACTTCTGCGAATCGTAGCCAACGCCATCTTTGAAGACGATCTCCACCTTCTCGACGTCTTCGATCTTGCTCGCGGGGTCACCCTTGATCACCACCAGGTCGGCGTTCTTGCCGGGTGCAATCGAGCCGATCTGTTCTTGCCGGCCCAGGTAGGTTGCGCCATTCAGCGTCGCGATCTTGATGGCCTCCACAGGAGTGAATCCCGCTTCTACCAGCAACTCAATTTCACGCTGGTCTCCAAAGCCCGGCAGCGTGCCGCCATTCCCGGTCGGATCGGGCCCCGCCAGCAGCAATCCGCCGGCCTGCGCGAACTCGTGCTCCAGTTGCATGTCGCGGTGGAACATCTCGTCGGAATTACCGGCGGGCCGCGAGGCACGCAGGTTGCGAGCGTAAAGGAACGCGGTGCGCGCCTCAGGCGACATGGCATCGAGCATGTCAGGCCGCAGTGGCGGACGTCCCGGTACCGAGTGCTCGAAGACCGGCAACGTTGAAGTAACTGCCACATGCGCTTTCACCAAAGTCGCGATCAACTCCTTTGCCTCAGGAGAGTCGGGAGCCATCTTTTCCAGGGTTGGCTTGCCGCCGCTCTTGGGACACTGGTCAGGTTGCTTGCCGGGATCGAGTTGCGTATTCACAAAGAAACCGTGCTCCAGATCGTCGATGCCGAGTGCGGCCGCTTCCGGGTAAGTCACCGAACACAGATGGCCAGTGACTTTGATGCCGCGCTTGTGCGCCTCCTCGATGGCGGCTTTGAGCTGGTCACGGGTGATGTACATATACGCCTTGAACGAAGTGACGCCCTGGTCGGCCCAGTAGTTCACCAGCTTGCGCGCATCCTCGGCACTGGCCAGTTGATGCATTTGCATGAAGAGGTAGGAATCTGGACCTTCAAGATACGGCCCGGTGACGTCGATGTGCGGTCCGGGTACCTGGCCAGCGTCGATCATCTTCTTAAGATTCAAGTCGGCATAAGTCTCGACGCTTCCCGTGGTGCGCATGGTGGTGACGCCGGCTGCCAGGTACATCCGAGGCGAAGAGAAAGTCATCTGCGGCACCAGCAGCGGCTCTTCCCAGTCGCCATTTGCCTGCAGGTCAGGGCGCGCAATGTGAAACAGGTGATTGTGCATCCCTACGATGCCGGGCATCACCGTGTATCCCCGCAGGTCGAGCACGGTTACACCGCTGGCGCCTGCGACGTCTGCTCCCGGCTGAACAGAGACAATCTTGCCCGCCTCGATGGTCACGTTCTGATCGTCCACTGCCGGCTTGCCCGTGCCATCGATCACCCGCACATGCGTCAGAACCACCTTCGGCGAATTCACGCGAACGTACTTCTGCGTGAGCGGCGCCAGCGATGGCAGTTGCTGCGCATTCAGCCCGGCAGCGTACGAAACCACAATGACAGACCACAGAAGATAACGGCGAAGTTTCATCGTGCCTCCCTGCATCCGTGACATTGTAAGGGTTCGAGGACTCCGGAATCCTAAGCCGTCTGCGCCCGCATGCGAGCCGGCTCGCGACCCCCGTATATACTGCGTTCGGATTATGCATCGCAACCCAGCTATTCCAGATTCGCCTCGAGCGTCATGCTAAGGGTCGGCCTTACCGGGGGCGTGGCCTGCGGCAAATCTACGGTTGGTGCCATGCTCGCCGCGCGCGGTGCTAACTTTCTTCAAGCCGATACGCTGGCCCACCAGCTCTACGCGCCCGGCGAACCGACCTATGCCGCCGTCGTCAAGCACTTCGGTCGCGACATTCTGAATCCTGACGGAAGTATCAACCGCGCTCGCTTGGCGAACGCCGCCTTCTCCGGCCGAATCGGTGAGTTGAATGCAATTGTTCATCCCGCTGTCATCGCGGCGCAGAACCGCTGGATGGCCGAGGTCGAACGCAATCATCCCGGTGGAATCGCGGTGGTTGAAGCTGCTCTAATTGTGGAAGCAGGCGCCGCTAGGGATTTCGACAAACTCATCGTCGTCACCTGCGATTTCGAGCAGAAAGTGAAGCGCTACGCCCAGCGTACCGGGGTTTCGCCAGAAGTGGCGCGTGCCGAGGTGCTGCGCCGCGGTGCCGCTCAGCTTTCCGACGAAGAAAAGGCCAGCTACGCCGACTACGTCATCGACAACTCCGGCTCGCTGGAAGACACCACTCGCCAGGTTGAAGCTGTATGGGCGGAGTTGCAGAAGAGCTCCGCACCCTAGTGTCCGACGAGCATGGCGCGAAGGAAGGAAGGTCATGAAGGTCATGAAGGCGCTAACGGCGCTTGCCCTGGCAGTTGTTGGTTTGTTCCCACCTTGCTTGCAGGCTGCTGCCGCAAAACCGGCCCTGGAAGTCGTAGTGTTGGGTTCTGGCGGACCCCGAGCCTTCGGCAGGGCCGGGTCAAGCTACATTGTGCTGGTCGCAGGAGTACCGCGGATTTTGCTCGATGCCGGCCCGGGAGCTTTCTTGCGGATCGGAGAATTGCATCTGGACCTGGACAAAGTCGATACAGTTTTGTTGACCCACCTGCATATCGATCACAGCGCAGACCTGCCGGCTTTCTTTAACGCGCGAGCGCTTACCAGCGACGGGCCTATCACCTACCGCGTGTTTGGCCCTGACGGCGCAGGCCTGTTCCCTAAGACCTCGCGATTTGTAGATTTATTGGTTGGGAAAGACGGTGCATTTGCCTATCAGAAAACGTTTGGCGCGCCCGAATCGTTTACCGTTCGCGATCTGGCAATCGGCCTTGACTCCCCGCGCACCAGGATTGTGGACGAAGATGGTTTGGTCGTGGAAGAAATCGCGACCCATCACGGTGACTGTCCGTCGGTGGCTTACCGGATCGCCTATCGAGGCATCGTGGTGGTGTTCTCCGGCGACATGGACGCTTCAGCGCTGCCCAATCTGGTGCAATTAGCGAAGAATGCAGACTTGCTGGTCTTTAATTGTGCCGTACTGGACCCTCCAGGTTCACCTTCGCAACTCTACGATTTGCATACGCCGCCCAGAAAGATCGGCGAAGCCGCCCACCTGAGCGGTGTAAAGAGTTTGCTGCTCAGCCATCTTGCTCCCGACGTGGAAGGACAGAAGAGCGCTGTTCTGAAATCGATTCGCAGGTCTTACGCAGGGCCGGTTGCCTTCGCCAGCGACAAGCTTCGCGTGCCGGTTCGAGCGTCCAGGGCCGGTTCTAGCCACGTGTCCGGCAATCCCGGTACACTCTAAATATAGAATCCGTCTAACGCAGTCTGGAATTCTACGAGAACTGGTGTTTGTCTATCCCATGAAACTAGTACGTCCTATTCTCCTTGGCGCGCTGATCGCGGGCGCGTTCTACTGGTACACAACCCACCGCAGCAGCGTCAATCCTTCGGACTATATCTCGCGTCCCACGCAGGTTGAGCTCACCGAAGCGGCGGCGCCGCAGAACTTCGACTCCGAAGAACAGACCAACATCGAGGTTTACAAGCGGGGCATTGCTTCGGTGGTCAACATCACATCCACCGCGGTAGCGTTCGACTTTTTTTACGGGCCGGTGCCGCAGGAAGGCCAGGGGTCGGGCTTCATCATCGATAAGGAAGGCCACATCCTCACCAACTACCACGTCATCGCCAATGCGCGTGAGGTTGAGGTCACGCTGCACAACAAAAAAAGATACAAGGCCACCGTAATCGGGCGCGACCGTTCCCACGACCTGGCCGTAATCCAGATCAATGCCCCGGGACTGGCCCCCGCCACGCTGGGCGATTCCAAGTCGCTGGTCGTCGGACAGAAGGTCTACGCCATCGGCAATCCCTTCGGACTGACCGGAACCATGACCCGCGGCATCATCAGTTCGCTGCGGCCCATTCGCACTCCCGAAGGCACGGAGATTGATGAGGCCATCCAGACCGATGCCGCCATCAATCCGGGAAACTCCGGCGGGCCGCTCTTGAACTCGCGTGCCGAAGTCATCGGTATCAACAGCATGATTGCCACTGGGGGTTCGAATCAGAGCGCAGGCATTGGTTTCGCCATTCCGATCAACGCTGCCAAGGCGGTGCTCAATGACCTGATCACCATTGGCCGCGTGCGCCGCCCCTCACTCGGCGTTCGTACCCTGCCCATCGGGCCCGAGTTGGCCCAGGAGATGGGACTCGCCTCCGACTATGGAATCCTTATCGTTCAGGTCGTGCCCGGCGGATCGGCAGATCGTGCCGGCTTGAAAGGCGGCAACCAGCGCGCCTACCTCGGTAACGTACCGGTGATGCTGGGTGGAGATCTCATCGTGGCCATTGACGGTGACCAGATCGGCGACCAGCAGGATTTAGCTAACGCTCTCAACAAGCACAAAGCCGGCGAAACCGTCACCATTACCATCTACCGCGGCAAACGCAAGATGGATGTGAAAGTGACGCTGAGTGAGGCCCGCGAACAGGCCTAGGGTCTGACCTGCTGAAAAGTCTGCTTCCGAAGGCTTCGAGCCTTTTCGGCCGTCTCGCCTTTCTTCTGGGGTGAGCGCTCGTCCTGTCTCCCCGGCAACCCACCAAAAATTCTCCCCGAACAGCACTGTGTACCACTTTGAACTTGTCTGGGCCTTAACCTGCCACATTCCACCTTCCTGATTGCCCCGTCTCGGAGCCTCAGCTATAGTTTTAAGGTTATGTATGACGATTTTCAGGCCGTCGACCGCTGGAGCGGCAACACCTTGCACTGCCAATATCAGGCGCTCATCGTCGCCATTGCCACCCGCCACGCCGACGCTGTCGACATCAAGTTTCTCGTTGGAGACCGGCCCGTATGGATCGCTCTCCCGCATCCTGCCTGGGTGGAGTTCAATCGGCAAACGGAAAAGATCATCACCGACCCCATGGCGGTCCAGATTGCGGGGCATTATCTGAAGTGGGCAATTGAATCCGGCGAAGATAGTGGTCGTGAAATGTATTCCCTGACCGTGCAGGAGACGCTCGATCACCTGAACGCGATCATCGAAGAAAATCAAGCTTCTGCTGTAGCCCGGTGACGTCCCTTCACCGGGTGTCTCCATTCTGCGCGCTGGGAGCTCATAGCTTGCCTCCCAACCACATCTCGTCCTGGCATTAACCGCCGGTCTCCTGGCGGTACCGAGTTTCTTGATAAGGAGCGCTATTATGTCCGCGATTAGCCATCCCGAATTATCTGACCTGATCACCCAGAAGACGGTTCACCGTAACTTGTCGACTCCACTGCTCGTCGAAGCTGCCATCAAGAACGGAGAGGGCGTATTAAGTGACCGTGGCGCTCTGGTTTCCGAAACCGGCAAGCGCACCGGCCGGTCGCCCAAGGACAAATTTACGGTGAAAGACCCAGTCACCGAAGCCAAGATTGACTGGGGCACCGCCAATCTTCCGTTTTCGTCGGAGAACTTTGATGCCCTCTACGATCGTGTCCTCGAGTACCTCTCCGGCAAACAAGTCTATGTGCAGGACTTGTTCTGCGGCGCCGACCCGAAATATCAGTTGCCCATCCAGGTGATCACGGAGTGTGCATGGCACAGCTTGTTTGTGCGGCAACTCTTCATCCGGCCTACACCCGAGGAATTGAGGAACCACAAGCCCGAGTTCACCATCGTCAGCGCTCCCAGTTTTCTTGCCGACCCCAGGCGCGATGGTACCAACTCGGAAGTCTTCGTCATCGTCAACTTCACTCGCCGGCTGGTCATCATCGGCGGCACCCAGTACGCCGGAGAGATGAAGAAGTCCATCTTTGGCGTGATGAACTTCTTGCTGCCTGCCCGCAACGTCTTCCCCATGCATTGCTCAGCCAACATCGGTGAGGATGGCGTGACTGCGCTCTTCTTTGGGTTGTCCGGAACCGGCAAGACGACGCTGTCAGCCGACCCCACCCGCCGCCTGATTGGCGACGACGAGCACGGATGGAGCGCCACCGGCGTCTTTAACTTCGAAGGCGGTTGCTATGCCAAATGCATCAAGCTCTCCGAGCAGAACGAGCCGCAGATCTGGAACGCTCTCGACTTCGGCGCAGTGCTGGAAAACGTGGTGCTCGATCCTGTCACACGCGTCCCTGACTACGACGACGACAGCAGGACGGAGAACACCCGCGCCGCGTATCCCGTGGAACATATCGACAACGCCGTGATTCCCGGTTTCGGCGGCCATCCCAAAAATGTGGTCTTCCTCACGGCCGACGCGTTTGGCGTGCTGCCTCCGGTCTCGAAGCTAACGCCCGAGCAGGCGATGTTCCATTTCATGTCAGGCTATACCGCCAAGGTGGCGGGGACGGAAGCTGGCGTTACCGAGCCCCAGGCCACGTTCTCCACCTGCTTCGGCGCACCCTTCATGCCGCTGCCTCCCAAGGTTTACGCTGAGATGCTTGGCCGCCGCCTGCGCGAACACGGTGCCCAATGCTGGCTTGTCAACACCGGCTGGCAGGGTGGACGCTACGGCGTTGGCAAGCGCATGAGCCTGCCCTACACGCGTGCCATGGTCAATGCGCTCGTCGAGGGCGCGCTCGATAACGTGGAGTTCGAGATCGAGCCGGCTTTCGGCCTCAGCATTCCCAGGTCGGTGCCCGGGGTTCCTTCGGAACTCCTGAACCCGCGAAATTCCTGGAAAGACAAAGCCGCTTATGACAAGACAGCCGCTGACCTGTCGGCGCGGTTTGAGAAGAACTTCCAGCAGTTCGACGCCCCGCGCGAGATCAAGGACGCCGGCCCGCGACCTGTAGCGCCGAAGTAAGTATCACAGAGTAGGATGTCTGACGGAGTGGTACAGTTTTCGGCTGTGCCACTCCTTTTGCATGGTCCAGATTCAGTTGTCATCCTGAGCGCAGTGAGTCCGCCATTGGCGGACGAACGAAGTCGAAGGATCCCCTACGCTGCGAAGATGCCGCGTGGCCGCTCAGAACCAGCGCCGGAATTTCGTGCTCGCGTGTTGCACGAGACGTTGTGATGTAGGGTGTGGTGCATCTGTCACACAGATGCACGCGCCTCCTCTATCGGGACGACTAATCTGTCATCCAGAATTCGCCATCCAGCACAATCAGTTCCAATTGCGACACTCCCGTCCCGCAGGGACGGCATGTCTAAGCCCAGTGCCTTCAGAGTCTGTGTGAGAACGCATTTGGCGCTTGCAATGGTGGAGCAAACCGCCGAAGAAACAGCCCCCTCGGGGGCGGGGATATGAAAGCCCAGCACGTAGCCGAAGGCGGAGTGCTGGGTAAAGTGGGAAATGAATCCGAGTCCCCCGGGTGTCTGTGTCATAGCTGGCGCGGCACCGGTGTGACACATGTTCTTAGGTTCAAGTTTTTGATCGTGGCACGTGTCCGCGATCGATGTACTTACCGCTGATGCAGGCGAGCGATGTTGTGGGCGATAGCGGCCATGATCCATTCCGTGTTCACCGCCTGCAATCCACGTCTCCCGAATCGCCGCATTCCCCGTTGTACTTTCAGTATCCCAATCACCGGTTCCACTACCGCTTGCCTGCGTTGATACATTTTCCGGCCCGCTGCGCTGCGCAACTTCTCCCGCATCCGCAGGTGTTCGGGATCGCCAATCGCCCTGCGTCCGATTCCTCCGGCAGGTTTTCCGCTCGTCATCTCATGGCGCAGGTTGTTGTCCGGCACATACAAATCGATGCCGCGCCGACTACACTCCCGCAAAGCCGCTCCACTAAAAAATCCCGCATCCGCCGTCACCTTCTCGGGACGTTGCCGACATCGCTTCTCGACCTCGTCCAGCATCGGCAACAGCGAGGCGTTGTCGGTGGCGTTCTGCGTCACCCGTGCGCCCACAATGAAATGATCGTCGCTGACCGCAACATCAGCCGTGTACCCCAGCACCCAGCCGTCGCGGGTGCGCAGAAAACCACTGTCCGGATCGGTCTTCGACACCTGCCGCGCTCTCGCCTTGGGCAACTTCTTCAACCCCTGGTGGGTTTCCGCCAACTGTTGTTCCAGCACCTCCGGCTGCGCCACCGCCAACTCCGTTCCCGCACCTTCGTCCGGATCCGGTACCAGTGCCCGCTGCTGAAACCGTCGCACCTGCCGCCGATCCCGCGCCCGCTGCTCCCGCGCCTCCTGCTCCTCATCTACCACTCGACGTCGCGCCGCGTTGGCCTGCACCCGCGTCGAGTCGATCGCCACATGTCCCAACCGTGCCACTCCCGCCCGCCGTGCCATCTCAATCGTCTGCGTAAACAAGTCGTTGATCGCCCGTCCGTGCCGCCGCAGAAACTCGCTCAAGGTCTTGTGGTCCGGCCGCAACCCGCCCGCCAGATAGCGAAATGCCAGGTCTTCCTGCACCCGCCGCTCCAGCCGCCGCGTTGATTGCACGCCCAGACAGTAGGCATACAGCCACACCTTCAACATCATCCGCGGCGGATAGGCCAGCCGTCCTTCGCTGCTGTAGGCCTCCTCCAAGCCCTGCACATCGAACGCCTCCACCACCCGATGCACATGGAAACACAGATGCCCTTCTCCCAGCACATCTCTTACGTTGGGCGGCAACAAAAAACCCTGATCCGGTGCGTAATCAAAAAATCGCGACATGCCTTCTTGTCGCCCATTTATCCTGTGCAGAACAAGTGCCATCTATGACACACACACCCCGGGGACGACACCAGTACTCACACAGACTCCTTCAGCGCTGGGTGAATGGGAAAAATCTCCGAGTCCGGAGCCCGCCGCGGCGGGCGAAGCGACGTCATGTGGTTAGACGCACACTCCGATTTCCGAAGTCATTGTTTCCAACCAATATTCTCGCCTCCTCGGTTCACTCCTCTGCATCCAACGGACGAAAGTCTTGGTACTCCGCCGTCATTCGCGACGCGGCCCAAGGAACACCGCCCGGAGGTCAACATGGTCAAACTCGCATTGCTTGCTCGCATGGAAGCAAAACCTGGCAAAGAGGAGGAGGCAGCAGCATTTCTTCGCAGTGCCTTGCCTCTCGCGCAACAAGAACCGGAAACGACAGTGTGGTTCGCCTGGCGCATCGGCATCTCTACCTTCGGCATCTTCGACGCATTTGCCGCCGAGTCAGGCCGGCAGGCTCACCTCACGGGCCAGATTGCGGCCGCCCTGATGGCGAAAGCACCCGACTTGTTCGCCGGTACGCCGAGCATCGAAAAGCTCGATGTGCTGGCCGCGAAGCTGGAAGAGTAACGGCCACCTCAGGCTGCCGTAGCCGGCTGGCTTGCAGCCCACACCGCGAACGCATCCCGCGCAGTAAGCGTGGGCTGTGCTGCGCCCCTAGAACGGCCTCTCCACGTGCTGCTCGCCGATGACCTTGCCACCGCGATCGAACCACACCACTTCGTATTTTGGCTGGAAGATCGAGTAGTAGTACTTGTAAACGTACTCGTCGGCGCAGGCGTCGGGAGCCACCGAAACCGCGCCACACGAGCCTTCGCTCGACGGACTGCCCAGCAACTCGCGCACCGCTTCGTTGGGATCGCCCAGGCTCACCGTCGCCGCGTTCTCCTGCAATCGCTGGTCGCGGTGATAGGCCCACACCAGGGCGCCGGTAATGCTCAGAGCGAATACGATAAACACAATCCGGGTCGTCATAGAAAAGGTTCCAGTGCTCAGTTTTCAGCTTCAATCAGGGTGGCCGTTCATTCCTTCACCACCAGCGTAGCGTCCTTCGGCAGGTAACTTTTGCGCCGGAACCAATCTTCCATGGACGCGCGCAACCGGTCGAGCGGCACCCGCGTGCCAACCTCCAGAACGCCGTCTCCCGCCGGAAGTGTGTCGTCAAACACCTGATCATTGGTGAAGTTGCGCATGCTGAAGCTGTCGAGCCACTTCAGCGGACAAGCATGCCGCTCTCCCGCCTCTTCGTATTCCACTCGGATCTTGCGCGCAAACATAAGTTGATTGTGCCACGCAGCAGCCCTGCGGAACCACCTCGTCAAGTCGTCGCTGCCGCCGCTTTTCTGCTCTCGCCCCGGTGAAACCACCAGCTCAGCGATCCCATTACGAACGGAGCGATCAGCGCATAACCTGCAATCGCCGGCAGCGCGCCCTTCGCCTGCAGGTATTTTCCGCTCAGCAAAATTGCCAGCCCGACGTGCCGGTTCGCGTTGCAGATGGCCAGCGTGCGCTTCGCCAACCGGTCGTGGCTTGGAAACAATGTCCAGATCGCCACCACTGAAGCCAGCGCCAAAAACAGCGCTCCCAGCGGCAGCCACCACGTCAGCAGTCCCTTCAGCGCCTCGCGCATGAACCAAAGCATGGCGATAATTCCGACCGTCAACACGGTATTGCCCACCCGGTTCATCCAGGGCAGTGCTGTGGCGGAAAAAGCCGGCAGCAGTCGCACCAGCAAAAGTCCGAGCAAGAGCGGAACAAACTGGTTCTCTGCAATGTGCAGCAGGATATCGTGTGGCGGAATCCAGATATTGCGTCCGTACAGCAAGCCGGCGCAGTACACCACCAGCGGCAGCATGATAGGAGTCAGTAAGCCTCCCCAAACCTGGTAACCCGCCGCCAGCTGCATGTCGAAGCCGCGTTTGCCGATGTTCCGCGTCATCAGCGGAGCGCCCGGTGATGCCCCCACCAGAAACAAGCCTGCCATCTCCGCCCGATTCAGCGGTAGGATCCGGCCCAGCAGCAGCGCAATTGCCGCCGGCACCAGAAAGGTCGCCAGCACTAGGCCGACCCATTGTTGCCATCGCATGCGGCGCAGTCCGGCCAGCGACTCCTTCGGCCGCAGGCTCATGCCCACCGATAGCATCAGCACAAACACCGCCGCCGGAACGATGTATTTCACGCGCAGCCATTACAACAGGTTCACTTTGAAGTTACGAGTTTCAATTCCGTTTGCCGGCTTCTATCCACTATCCACTACTCACTATCCACTTTTTTCTATAATCAACTCCTATGCCCTCATTTCCTCCGGTCGATGAGCAACTCGCCTACCTGCGCAAGGGCGCTGCCGAAATCATTCGCGAGAGCGATCTGCGCGAACGTATCGAGCGCTCTCTCTCGACCGGCAAGCCCATGCGGGTCAAGGCCGGCTTCGACCCGACCGCGCCCGACCTCCACGTCGGACACACTGTCCTCATTCGCAAGCTCAAGCACTTTCAGGACATGGGGCACACGGTCATCTTCCTCATCGGAGACTTCACCGGCCTCATCGGCGATCCCTCGGGCCGCATCTCGACCCGCCCGCCGCTCACCCGCGAGCAGATCGACGCCAACGCCGAAACCTACAAGGCGCAAGTCTTCAAAATTCTCGACCGCGACAAAACCGAAGTCCGCTTCAACAGCGAATGGCTGAACCAACTCGGCTATGAAGGATTCGTGCGCCTGGCCGCCAAGTTCACCGTCTCGCAGATGCTCGAGCGCGAGGACTTCCACAAGCGCTTCACCGAAGAGAAGCCCATCGCCATGCACGAGCTGCTCTACCCCATCGCGCAGGGCTACGACTCGGTGGCGCTCGAGGCCGACGTCGAGCTCGGCGGCACCGACCAGAAGTTCAACCTGCTCATGGGACGCCAGCTCCAGCGCGACTACAACCAGCCGCCGCAGATCGTGCTTACCATGCCGCTGCTCGAAGGCACCGACGGCGTGCAGAAGATGTCGAAGTCCTACGGCAACTACATCGGCATCACCGAAGCGCCGCAGGAAATGTTCGGCAAGGTGATGTCGATCTCCGACGACCTCATGTGGCGCTACTACGAGCTGCTCACCGATATCGCCGTCCGCGAAATCGACGAGCTCAAGCAGGCGGTCGCTAAAGGCCAGGCGCATCCCATGAAGCTCAAGCAGGAGCTGGGCAAGCGCATCGTCGCCGACTTCCACGGCCACGCCGCCGCCGATCAGGCCGCCGCCGACTGGTCGCGCATGTTCCAGAAGGACGAGACTCCCGAAGACCTGCCGCTGGTGATCGTGAAGCTCGCGGACGTGCTCGCGCCCAATGCAGCCACGCCGGGTGACCCATCCATATCACAGGGTGCCCCATCCTTTCGTACCGCTCAGCGGGATGAAAGGCTGGGATCTGAGAATCCCATGGTGCAAGTGAGACTCGACAAACTCCTCGCCGCCGCCGGCCTCGCGACTTCCGTCTCCGACGGCTCCCGCAAGGTCAAACAGAACGCCGTGAAGCTCGACGGCGAACTCAAGCACGACCTCGTCGCTTCGGTGAAGCTCGGCACAGAGTTCACGCTGCGCGCTGGAAAGAAGATGGTGCGGGTGAGCGTCGAGGGATGACTCGCCTACTTCGAAACTAAACCTCAAACTGGCGTCATCCTGAGCGAGGACGCGCCGAACAGAGCGCGTCCGAGTCGAAGGCCCTGCTGTTGACTTGCGAACTCCGTCCGATCACGAGCACCGCAGCCGCGAAGCGGCGGCATTGCCGTTAGCCCCGGGTGCAGCGACCGAAGGGAGCGGAACCGGGGGTACACACCCCAATGATTCCGAGCCGGCTTCAGCCGGCGACACAGATCCCACCGTGCAGGTACAACTCGCCAAACTTCTCGCCCGCACTGGCCTCGCAACTTCCGTGAGCGACGGCCTCCGCAAGCTAGCGCAGAACGCTGTGAAGCTCGGCGGTGCCCTTCAGACTGACTTGGTTACTTCCCCAAAGCTCGGTACAGAGTTCACGCTGCGTGCGGGAAAGAAGATGGTGAGGGTGAGCGTCGAGGGGTGAGCGTCTGTTCTAAATCTATGTCCACGTTATAAGCGTCGCTCCGAGCAACGCGAGTTCGCCGCTGCGGGTGACAACGGTGGGAAATCCGGCAAATTAGCAGATTGAGGCTGGCGTACCGCCGTCGGGGTTGGTTCACAACGACGACGACAACCTCGCGGTTATTTGGTCATCATCACCACGATGGAAAGAGGCAGCGGTAATGGAGGCTGTGCGTTCGCATCAAGGGCAATGGATGCAAAATTCGATGAGTCAAGGTAAATGTCTTAGTGCTTGACACGAGAGTTCGCGTCAAGCCAAGTGGACGCAATGTAATTTGTGTAAAGCTAATAACCTATTGACTTGACACAAATCAAGTCGAGCATACAATACAAACCAGCGATGAAGTCATTTGTTCCACAAAAGCTACCGATCCAAGATATTGAATGGGAACCACTTATTCCCTTAATTGGGCGGGCCAATAGAGCACTGGCGCAATACGACGGTGTCCTCTATGGACTCCCGAACCCGGAGGTGCTTCTTTCACCTCTGACCACGCAGGAGGCCGTGCTCTCTTCCCGGATCGAAGGAACCCAAGCGACCCTCGGAGAGGTCCTCGAGTTTGAGGCTGGCGGCGAACCCCAGCAGGAGTCCAAGAGACTGGACATTCAGGAAATCATCAACTATCGAACTGCGCTCAGAACTGCAGAAGAAGAACTGAAGGCTCGGCCCTTCAACTTGAACCTACTACTGAAACTGCATGCAATCTTGCTCGACAGTGTACGTGGCCTCAACAAAGCGCGAGGGCAGTTCAGGACGACCCAAAATTGGATTGGAGCGCCGGGAAGCACCATCGAAACCGCAGAATTTGTCCCTCCAGCGCCCGAAGTGCTTCCGGAGTTCCTCAGCAACTGGGAGCGGTATTACCACTTGGAGAGGCCGGATCCTCTGGTGCAACTAGCGGTCGCTCACGCGCAGTTCGAAATCCTACATCCCTTCCTCGACGGCAACGGCCGCTTAGGCAGACTCATCATTCCTATTTTCCTATTCGAAAAACAGGTTCTCTCGCGCCCCATGTTCTATCTATCTTCTTACCTTGAGGATAAGCGAGATGGCTACATAACAGCTCTGCGCGGCTTAGCAACCGATGGCGGTTCGTGGAACCGGTGGATCGAGTTCTTCCTATCGGCTCTCATCGAACAAGCGGCAGACAATTCAAAAAAGTCTCGCGCAATTCTTGACCTATACGAGCAACTGAAGGAGCGTGTCATCGGTCTAACGCATTCCCGATTCGCAATGCCGCTACTCGACCGGCTATTCGAGCGCCCACTATTCCAATCGTCGCATTTGGAAGCATTGCCCAACAGCCCCAGCAAACAAGCAATCGCGATGTTATTAGGTCGACTAAAGAAGGCCGGTATTCTCAAGGTCGTGCGAGAGGGAAGTGGAAGACGGGCTCAGGTTCTTGCGCTCGCTCAGTTGGTGAACCTTTGCGAAGGCCACGAGGTTTTGTAGCTCGCTGTCATCTCTCGATCTCGTTGCTTTGTGGCCGTCTGCCTCACTCAAGCGCAGCTTGAGTGAGGATTTCCTCTGGAACCCCATAGGCCAGCCAATAGGACCCACCGTCACGTCGTCCAGTGACAGCTAACACATCTATCTTCTCGCTTCGAGCCCACACTTAACTTGCTTCGAATCTGGCATCCGCGCTTATACTAAACCGGAGACAATGTGAAACAGCTGCTGGCCGTGCTGTTGTGTGTTTTCCTACCTCTCGCTCTTGTAGCTCAATCCACCGCCACTCCAGCGGCGACGTCTGTCTCGGCTGGTTCACTCACGGTGGACGATGTCATCAAGCTATCTAAGGCCGGGCTGGATGATGATGTCATCATTCAGAAGATCAAGAAACAAGGTCAACCCTTCGATCTCACAACGGACCAATTGATCCAACTCAAATCAGCTTCTGTGAGCAGTCGGGTAATCCAGGTTATGTTAGATCCCTTAAAAGGAGACGCGCCTCAAACCACTGCCTCATCCGTGGCCAAGGGTGGGCCGAACGGTGATTCCGATATTCCTTCAGATATCGGTGTCTACGCGAAGCGGCAAGGAAATTGGGTGGAGGTACTGCCGGAAGTGGTGAACTGGAAGTCGGGAGGTGTAATGAAGTCCGTTGCAACCGTCGGAGTGGTGAAGGGCGATGTAAATGGCCACTTAAACGGGAAACACAGCGGGAATAAAGTCACTACCCCACTCGAATTTCTGATCGTGGTGCCCGAAGGCGTGGCAATCACTGAATACCAGATGCTGCACCTACGGCAGAACGGGAACAACCGGGAATTTAGAACTGTAACCGGCGGCGTATTCCACGTTTCTGGAGGCGCAACTCGTGATCTTATGAACTTTGAAAATAAGAAGGTCGGCAAGAGACAATTCTCCGTGGTACTGCCATCAAGTCTCGAAAAGGGAGAGTACGGGTTCTTGCCCCCTGGCGCTGTCACGGACAGAAATGCCGCGGCCTCTTCAGGCAAGTTGTATTCATTCCAAGTCATCGAGTAGCCGAAGTCGGACTGGTGGCACCACAAGTGCCCAACCGCCGGCAATTATCGGTTTACCGCGAAAATTCAATCGCGTTCCTTCGCGCCATTCGCGTTTGCCTTTGCCCGAAGCTTTATCCGTGCAATCCGTGTCCATCCGTGGTGGCTCCTGCCTTTAAAACGGACAACTGACCACCGGCAACTGGCAACTTCCTTTGGTTACCTTCGTAACCTCAATACCCCGCCAGATCACTGACAGATTCCTTCGCATCTCCCCAACCTGTTTACTGGAGAACTTTGCCCGGCGCTTCATGGCCGGCGACGTTCTCGAAATTTACCCGCGGGCGGGCAGACCGTATCGCTGGTTGCTTCTTAGTGTTTCGTTCTTGGCCTTTGGCTAATCGCTAATTGCTAACCGCTAATCACTGACTGCCAGCTACCAGCGACCAGCGACCAGTCACCCGCAAGGAGCCACATGAGCCAGCACAGTCCAAACCTGCAACCACATCCACGACAACGGCGGCACATGCAACTCAATTGCCGCCAAAAACCAGCGCTACTGCGTTTACCATCTACGTCACCGGGCCCGACTGATGCGCATGGCCCAGGCCCGCGCTCGCAATGAGCGCTTCGACCTGCAACTGCCGCCGCTAGAATCCATGCACGCCGTCCAGTCCGCCCTCAGCCAGATTATGGAAACCGTCGCCGCTGACATGCTCGACCTCAAGCGTGCCGACCGCCTCATTCGCCTGCTGACCGTGGCTTCCCGCAACCTGCTCAAGGCCGACAAGTGGCCCGCCGCCCCCGTCTTCCACTCCGAACACGCTGCCGACGTTGACGTCGCCGCAGAGTACGGTTTACCTCAGGACCTTGACCTCGACACTCCTCGCGACGTCGCCTTCCCCCCACCGTCGGAAATACAGAGTGTCATCCTGAGCGGAGGTGGCGCGCCTTCTGCGCCGCCGCAGTCGAAGTCGAGGTGTTTTGCCGGCGTCGGAGCCGGCAGCCGAGACCCTGAGCGAGCGGAGCGAGTCGAAGGGGACCCCTTTGTCTCGGCAGACGCCAACGGAGACAACATCCAATTCAGTCCAACCTTCCCCATCTCTCCGGAAAACGTCGAGGTCTGCGAGATCTACGAAACCCAGGGCCCCGACGCCGCCCAGGTTCGTTGCGACCAACTGGAGCGCAATCGTTCCCGCCGCCAGCTGCGCACCGACCGCAAGCGCTATGCCGATATCGCCCTGCGGCGCAACATCCGTATCGCCGCTGAAAACCTTGCCGACCGGCGGGCACAGGAAAAACTCGCCGCCAAAAAGCCCCCGGCTTCCGTCGCGACCGACGCCGCAGCCGCCATTCCGGAAAATACCGAGCTAAGCCGCACGGGCTCAAATGGATAGCTATAAACAGCCATGAAATTAATGAGATGCAGAGAACTTTCGGCCAAACCAATGAAAATTAAGGAGAGCAAAAAAGAAAATTTCAAGCTTCCTACAAACCCTCCCAACTTGTTAGCGATTCGGGTAAGTACCTTGGCGCGCCGCTTAAGAGCTATAGTGCTCTGCATGATGACTCCCCGCGTATCCGCTCACAGCATTCGTTTTTGCGCGTTGCTTCTTGCCACCGCCGTCATGCTGATCGCCTTCACCGTCAGCGCGACCGCGCAAGTTGACGCCAACGCCTCTGCGCCGAGCGTCAAGGTTGATGCGGACGGCACGGTGCACATCCCGCCGCAGACGGTGCCGCTGTCGAGCTTTCTCAGTCCGGAAGCCAAGGCGTATGTCACAAACCGCCTGCTGCATCCCGATCCACCGCCCGATCCCGACATCGCCAAGGAACGCGCTCGCATCGACGCGCATCTGGCGCCGCTGATCGACAAACAGAAGGCGCGGTATCCGGTGGAAATGCAGCCCGCCAATATTGGCGGAGTCAAGGCGCTGGTCATTACTCCGAAAGACGGCATCGCGCCGCGCAATCAGCATCGCGTGCTCATCAACCTGCATGGTGGAGGCTTCAGCGTGTGCGCGCCCACCTGCGGCATCATCGAGTCCATTCCCATCGCCGGTCTGGGCAAGATCAAGGTTGTCACGGTCGACTACCGGCAGGGGCCCGAATTCAAGTTTCCGGCGGCGAGTGAAGATGTGGCCAAGGTCTATGCGGAGTTGCTTAAGCAGTACAAGCCCGAGAGCATCGGCATCTTTGGCTGCTCCGCCGGAGGAATGCTGACGGCGGAATCGGTGGCCTGGTTCCAGACCCATCATCTGCCGCGACCGGGTGCCATCGGCATCTTCTGCGCGTCGGCGGGAGACTTCGGCGGCGACGCCAAGTTCACCACGCCTCCGCTGGACGGGCGCATGCCTCCTCCGCCGAACGCAGGCGATGGGCGCATGCACCTCGGCTACTTCAGCGAAGCCGATATGCAGGATCCCATGGTCTCTCCCGTTTACTCGCCCGAAGTGCTGCGTCAGTTTCCGCCGACGCTGATACTCTCCGGTACCCGCGCCTTTGACTACAGCTCGGGCATCAATACTCATAACCAGCTCACCAAACTGGGAGTCGAGGCGGAACTGCACTTATGGGATGGGCTGTTCCACGGGTTCTTCTACGATCCGGATGTGCCGGAATCACGCGAGACCTATGATGTGACCGTGAAGTTTTTCGACAAGCACTTGCAACCCTGAGGTATGCCATGGCGATAGCCTTAACTGCCGAGATCACGCGACTCATCGATGGCCGCAACTTTGCCCAACTTGCGACCATCATGCCGGATGGCTCTCCCCACAGCGCCCCCCTCTGGATCGGCCGCGAAGGCGATCGTCTGATAATCTGCACGGACCCGACCTCGGTGAAAGCGAGAAACACGGCTCGCGATCCGCGAGTTGCCATTTCCATCTTCGATCTCAAGGACCCGTACAGCCAGGCCCAACTTCGTGGCCGGGTGGTTGAGCGGCGCAGCGATTCCGATTTCAAGTTGCTGGATGGAATCTCGCGGAAATACGTAGGCGAGCCGTACCCCGACCACAGCGAAGCGCCACTGGCGTTGGTGATTGAAGTGGATAAGGCGCGATACTCCAAGGAGCCGTTCGAGCACTTGCCGTCGCTGACATAGTAGAATGGAATGAGGTTGGCGCCACCCTCGATTTGCGGTATCGAGTAGCGGTATCGAGTAGACGATACGATTCTTAGCGTGTTGCGCTGGTGCGCCCGCCTGGGTTGTAACGCGCTTTTAACGCAGCTGGCGCTCACGAAACTCGGATTCGGACGTATAATTACTGTGGACATGCCTCCCTTGACGCCACCCGACAGGCCCATGAATCCCATGTGTTGGCGCACGCTCCTGCTCGTCGCGTGCGTTCTGGTGTTCGCCTTTGCGCTGCACGCCAAGGTGGCAGTTTATGGAAACGCGACGCAGCCGCGCGCTTCGACGGCCTCGAAGCTGTGGTTGAGTGGCGGGAAGTTGCAGGAGCAGACCCCAGTAGCTCCGGCCACCGCAGTGTTCTGGCTGGCTGCGTTCCTGACCTACATCTACGCGATTGATCGCCGGCCCGTACATCGTTACCAGGCGGCCCGCGAACATGTTCCTCCGAGTCGGCGCAGCCAACTGTACCTGCATCACTTCCTGCGTCCCCCACCTTCGCGGTAATCTCCGCGCGTTGCTCCAGCGTTCAAGTTTCAAAATTCCCATCAAGGTGGTTTCGAAATCCGCCTGATGGCCGGACGTGCGAGTGGTTGTTGACACTCGCGGCGAGGAAATCCTAATGAAGTTGCGTCGAAGGCACAAGCTTCTTGTGTTCGCGGCTGCGGTGCTGTGCGTTTTCGTCTTGTTGCTGGTGGCAAACCGGGTGCGGGCGGGCGGCCCACCGCATACCCACAATGGCCGCGATGTGGTTCCCGCCGCGGTTGCGATCGCAAAACGCGGGCCGATTGGAAATTCATACTCAGTCGCCGGAGAATTCGATCCCTACCAGGAGATCGAAATGCATGCCAAGGTGTCGGGCTATGTGCGCAAGATCAACGTCGACATCGGCGACCGGGTGAAAACCGGACAGGTACTGGCGGTTCTCGAAGTGCCCGAGTTAGTGGCCCAGTTGCAGGGCGCCGGGGCCGGAGTGCGACACAGCCAGGAGGAAGTCTCGCGGATGCAGAACGAAGTGACGCGCGATGAGGCGCAATACGCGGCCCTTCACGCTAACGCGGTCCGGCTGCAGCAGGCGAATCAGGCGCGTCCCGGACTGATTGCGCAACAGGAACTCGATGATGCCCAGGCCAAAGACCGGGCAGCGGAAGCGCAGGTGGAATCGGCGAAGTCTGCGCTGTCGGCCTCACGGCAGCAATTGGAGATAGCGCAGGCCAACAATAGTCAGGTATCCGCCATGTCGGACTACACGCGCATTGTCGCGCCCTTCGATGGCGTGGTGACGTGGCGCTATGCCGATACCGGCGCTCTGGTTCAGGCCGGCACGTCGAACAGCAATTCTGCTCCCGTGGTCAAGCTGGCCCAGGTCAATGTCCTGCGGTTGCGCATTCCGGTGCCGGAATCGCTGGCTGGGTCGGTGCGCATCGGTCAGCCGGCCGACGTGACGGTGCAGGCCACCGGTGAGCATTTCACCGGCAAGGTGGCGCGCTTTACCGACGCGCTCGACCGTACCACCCGGACGATGCAGGTAGAGATCGATGTGCCGAACGAAACCTACAAAATACAGCCGGGAATGTACGCCAATGTCTCATTGCGAACCCAGCACCGACCGGACGCGCTGACCGTGCCCATCCAAGCTGTGCAACAACAGAATGGCAAATCCAGCGTGTTAGTGATTGATCAGCAGAACCGGGTGCAGCCGAGGGAGATAGAGACTGGGTTGGAAGATCCCGACCGGGTTGAAGTCTTATCGGGATTGCAGGAAGGCGATCGCGTCATCGTGGGCAACTTCGGTTCCTATCAGGCAGGGCAGGTGGTCGAACCTAAGACGACTACTTTCGCCTCCAAAGCCGGGGAGTCGGGAGGGAGCGAGTAAATGTCCGGCTTCGCCCTGCGGTATCCGTACTTCATCATCATGATGTGCCTTGTCATCGCCGTGGTCGGAGTGGTGACCGTGGCCCGCATGCCGGTCGATCTGTTTCCCGATATCAACATCCCTGTCGTGGTGGTGGCGACGTTTTACAACGGAATGCCTCCGGAGCAGATCGAGACCGACATCACGGGCCGCTTTGAGCGTTTCTTCACCTTGGGCAGCGGTATCGACCATATCGAATCACGCTCATTGCCCGGCGTCAGCCTGATCAAGATCTACTTTCAGCCGGGTATGGATCCTGACGCAGCCGTCAGCGAGATTTCGAATCTGGCCATGGCGGACCTGCGCAAGCTGCCGCCTGGCACGCTGCCGCCGGTGGTGCTGAAGTTCGACGCGTCGAGTTTGCCGGTGTGTCTGATCACCCTGAAAGGGCAGGGACTGAACGAAACCCAGTTGCGCGACCTCGGCCAGTACAACGTGCGCAACCAGGTGGCGAACGTGCCGGGCGCATCGGTGCCGCAGCCATTTGGCGGCAAGTACCGCCAAATCCAGGTTTACGTTGATCCCGTCAAATTGCAGGCCAACCAGTTGAGCGTGATGGACGTAGTCCGGGTGGTGAATGAGTCAAACATGATCCTACCGGCGGGTGATGTGCGCATCGGTCCCAGAGACTACAACCTCTACACCAACAGCCAACTCCCGAGCACGGCGGATATCAATCGCCTTCCGTTAAAGACCGTAGGTAACGCTTCGGTGCTGGTTGGCGATGTGGGCCGGGCCATGGATGCGCAGCAGATCCAGACCAGCCTGGTGCGCGTGGACGGGCAGAAGTCAGTGTACTTGCCCGTACTTAAGCAGGGCGGCGACAGCAACACGATCGCCATTGTGGACGGCATCAAGCGCGCAACCGGAAAACTGGTCGACGTACCGAAGTCGTTGATCGCGAAGGTTGTCTTCGACCAGTCCATCTACGTCAAGACGGCGATACGGAATCTCGGCAATGAGGGACTGATCGGGCTGGTGCTCACCGCCCTGATGATTCTGATTTTCCTGGGCAGCGTACGGGCGACCGTGGCGGTTCTGCTGTCCATCCCGCTGTCGGCGCTGGCGGCCTTGCTCGCGATTAATCTGAGCGGCGGCACCATCAACACCATGGTTCTCGGCGGCCTCGCTCTGGTGTTCTCGCGCCTGATCGATAACTCAGTAGTGGTGCTGGAAAACATCTTCCGTCATTTGGAAGAAGGCGAATCGCCGCAGGAAGCGGCGGAAAAGGGCGGCCGTGAGATGGGTTTGCCGGTATTGGCGGCAACCTTTACCACAGCGATTGTGTTCTTTCCGGTGGTATTTCTGTACGGTGTCAGCCGCTTCCTGTTCACCGCCTTAGCCGCTGCGGTGGTTTTCGCGCTCTTCGCGTCGTACATGGTCGCCATGACTGTGGTACCGCTGTTTTGCGCCCGCTTCATCAAGGGGCACGGCAGTGTTGCCCACCATGGGACGGGGAACGTGTTCACCCGCCTGGTGACCGGCTTTAACCGCGGCTACAACCAGATGCTCATGCATTACGACATAGCTGTCGGGAAGGCGCTGCTGCGTCCCGCGGCGACGGTCCTGGGAATTCTCGGCATCTTCGTTCTGAGCCTGTCGCTTTATCCCTTCGTGGGCGTCGCGTTCTTCCCGCGCACCGATCCCGGCCAGTTCATGATCAACTTGAAGGCCCCTGCCGGTACGCGAATGGAGCTGACCGACCGCTATGTCAGCAGAGTCGAGAAAGTCATTCGCGACATAGTGTCACCGAATGATATGGGTATGGTGTTGGCGAATGTCGGAGTCACTCCCGGGTTCTCTTCGATGTACACCAGCAACTCCGGGCAGCACACTGCAACGATACAAGTGAGCCTGCAAGAGGGGCACCGTGTAGGCAGCTATGAGTACATGAACCGGGTTCGCCGGAGGCTTGCCGATGAGCTTCCCGAACTAAACGCTTACTTCCAGACCGGCGGGCTGGTGGACGCGGTGGTGAACCTTGGCTTGCCCGCTCCGATCGATATTCAGGTGACGGGGAGCCATCAAAAGGACGCCTACAAAGTAGCGCAGGACTTGCGGCGACAGATCCGGGCGCTCAGGGGCGTGAGCGATGTTCTGATCCCGCAGGATCTTGACTACCCTGCCCTGCGTCTGGACATCGATCGCGAAATGGCGTCTCGTTTGGGCCTCACCTCCAAGGAAGTCGTCAACAATGTAATTACAGCCTTGACGTCGAACCAGATGATTGCGCCGAGTTACTGGGTCGATCCCAAGAGCGGCAACGACTACATGTTGACAGTGCAGTATCCGGATTCGCAAATCCAGTCACTATCGGACCTGGACAACATTCCTTTGCGATCACCGAAGGGAGAGGAAACCACGCAGCTGGGCGCGGTAACGAACATCAAGAGGATTGATTCGCCAACGGAGGTCGACCATTACCAGTTGCAGCGTGAGATTGATCTGTACGTGTCGCCCTCGAGCGAGGACCTGGGTTCAGTGGCGTCACAAGTGGACAAGATCATCCGGCAGACGAAACTTCCCGAGGGAGTGCGCATCCAGGTGCGCGGCTCGGTGGAGGGCATGCGGCAGTCGTTCAAGAGCTTCGGTTTCGGACTGCTCTTGTCGATCGTGCTGGTGTACCTGATCCTGATGGCCCAGTTCGCTTCGTTCATCGACCCATTCATCATTCTTTTGGCGATTCCCCCAGGCATCACCGGAGTCCTGGCGTTCCTGCTGCTTACCGGCACCACGCTGAACGTGATGTCACTGATGGGCGTGATCATGATGACCGGCATCGTTGTCTCCAACAGCATCCTCATCGTCGATGTCACGCGTGTCTATCGCCGGCACGGAATGGGCATCCGGGAAGCGGTGGCGTTGGCCTGCCGGGTCCGTCTGCGCCCGGTGCTGATGACGTCGCTGGCCACCATCCTCGGCATGATCCCGATGGCGCTGGCGCTGGAAGCGGGCAGCGAACAATATGCGCCGCTGGCGCGCGCCATTATTGGAGGCTTGACAGTATCCGTGGTAGTGACGGTTTTCCTGGTTCCAGCCGCCTACTTGCTGATCCACAGAAAAGAAGAACAGCCGCGTCCGGAGGTGCAGGCTTGAGAGGGAAGATCGCGTGGTTTCTGCTGGTATTGGCTATGGCACCGTGGGCGATGATGGCGCAAACCAGTACGGCGCCGATGCAATATCCGCCCACAGCTCCAGCTCCTTCAGCTCCGCCGCAGACCCCGGCTCCGGCTCAGATTCCCACGTCCGGGGCACTCCCGCGCATGACAGTGCAGGATGCCGAAGCGCTGGCACTGAAAAACAACCCGCAGATTTCCGTCTTTCATCTGCTCTCGCTGGCTTCGGGGCAGGTAACTCGTCAACAGAAAGCAGCCTACTATCCCACGGTGCATGGCAGTCTGACGGCCGCAGAGCCCAAGGACAACGGTAGCCGGATCGCAGCTGGGTTTTTGAACAACCCGATTGTCTATCAACGTGCCAGCGGGGGTGTCGCGCTGGCGCAACTCATTACCGACTTCGGGCGTACCAGTAATCTGGTGGCCACCGCGGCACTTCGCGCCAAGGCCGCGGACATGAACGCCGCGGCCACGTCCGATCAGATCAAGCTGGCTGTCGACCAGGCGTTCTATAACGTGCTGCAAGCCGACGCCGAATTGACGGTAGCGCAACAAACAGTCAACGCCCGCCAGGTGGTGAGCGACCAGATTACTACGCTCTTTAACAACAAACTGAAGTCGCAGCTCGACGTGAGTTTCGCCAATGCCAACCTGGCGCAAGCGCAGCTCCTGCTGCTCGATGCGCAGAACAATTACCAGGCAGCGCAGTCGCAGCTCTCTGAAATATTAGGATTTCCGACGCAGTTGCAGTATGAGCTGGCCGATACTGAAACGGCATTGGCGCCGCCGCCCGATGCGGTGGCTCCACTGGTGGACGCGGCATTCAAAAATCGCCCGGAGATCGCGGCGCAAAACTACGAATACCAGGCATCACAACGTTTCCAAAAAGCGGAGCGTGACCTGTTGCTGCCGAGCATTCAGGCGTTGGGAGTGGTGGGCCGCACGCCGGCCAGCGAGAGTGTCGCTGGGGTTTCTCCCTTCGCCAGTTGGTACGGCGCGGTCGGCGTGAATGTAAACATCCCAATCTTCAACGGCTTTCTGTATCCGGCGCGCGCCAAAGAGGCCGCGTTGCGCTCGCAGGCGGAACAGGAACGGCTGCGGGACCTGAAGGACCGCATCGCCAATGACGTGCGTACCAGTTGGCTCAACACCCAGACTGCGTACCGCCGCATCGCGGTCACCAAGCAATTCGTCGATCAGACTACGCTGGCAGTCGATCTTTCGCAGACACGCTATACCCTGGGCCTCGCGTCCATCGTCGAGTTAAGCCAGGCGCAGTTGCAGCAAACCGAAGCGCAAATTCAATTTGCAGCAGCGAAGTATCAATACCAAATTGCGCAAGCGGTACTGCGCTTCCAGGTCGCAGCGCCGTAAAGGCATCGTAGGAGTTTCACGTGCATTGAGTTCCGGGGATGGCCTGTATTACCACGGAGAACACAGAGGGCACGGAGAAAATCACTTTTATAATTTCGCTGGATGCCGATTGAGGGACGTGCTTTCCGTGGTGAAGGTAAACGCTGGCCCCAGTGGGGAATCGGCATCGCCGGCAGGCTGATAAACTGAATTGCGATGATCCTCCCGTTCGTCCGCGAAGTGTTTGCGGACGTGGAAAAGTCCCCCGCACTACAGCGTGCCATAGCCCGGGTGAAGGGTGGCGCGGGGCGGACGCGTGTCTCCGGACTCACGCCAACCGGTAAGTCTCTCTTTTATCCTCTGCTGCAGCGTGCCACTTCGCGCCCGCTGGTGGTCGTTGTCAGCGACAATCGCGCCGTAGA
The DNA here is from genome assembly GCA_963834815.1 of uncultured Acidobacteriaceae bacterium. Lineage (GTDB taxonomy): Bacteria > Acidobacteriota > Terriglobia > Terriglobales > Acidobacteriaceae > DASRAA01. The sequence continues at coordinate 643,047 of CAWIDA010000006.1, forward strand.
CGAGCTTCTCCCGGTGGTCCGATCGCTGGCCGAACTGACGGGCGCGGTTGCGTCCGAGACGGTCATCGGCTTGCCCGCATACGACGTGCTGCCATTCGAGAACCTGTCGCCACACCCTGAAATTCAGGAGGCGCGCGCCACCGCGTTGTGGAAGATCGCCATCGGCGCCGCCAACGTGGTGATCACGCCATTGGCGGCAGCCAGTATGCGTCTGCGCGAGGCCTCGTTTTATGCCGACTTGGCGCGCATCGTGCGCCGTGGTGAAATGATCGATCCCGAGCGACTGGTCGAGCACCTGCGCCTTGCCGGATATAACCAGGTCGATGTGGCGGAGATGCCGGGTGAGTTCGCTCATCGAGGGGGACTGCTCGACGTCTATCCTCCAGAGTCGGACCGGCCGGTGCGCATCGAGTTTTTCGGCGATGAAATAGAGTCACTGCGCAAGTTCGATCCCTCCACCCAGCGTTCGGCCGCCGCCACGGAAGAAGTTGCGCTGTTACCTCTGACAGAAACGCCGGTGGACGAGGATACGCTGGCGGCCATCAATGCGCGGCTCAGCGGGCATCGCCTGGCCGGCGATGAAGAAGCGGTGGAGGCATCGGTTCGCTATTCCGGAGTCAGCGTCTTTCCCGGATGGGAGCTGTACGCGCCGGTCGCCGCAGCCGGACAGACCTTTTTCGACTTGCTGCCCGGTGCGACGGTCGTACTCGACGAGCCTGACACCCTGAACGAGGTGCACGACACCTGGTGGACGAAGCTCACCGACGCGCACGAGCGCAGTCTCATCGGCAATCTGGTGCGGCCTGAGGATTTGTATCTCAATCCGGAGCAGTGGGAAGCGGCCCTGCAACAGTTACCAACCCTTACCATCGAGCAACTCGGTATCGAAGATGCAAGCGAATCCGAGCACATCGTGTTGCAAACCCAGCCAACCACGCGCTTTCACGGCTCGGTTGCGGCAATGACGGAAGAAGTGGGGAAGCTTACGCGCGAAGGCAAGCGGGTGATGTTCGCGGTGTCGAGCAGCGGCGAGGTGGAGCGCCTGGCCGACGTATTCAACGAGTACAACCTGTCATTCCGGATCGGCAGCCGCACTCCCAAGCCGGGATTCGAAGTGTACGTGGATGAGTCCACCTACTTCACCGACGATGTGGCCGCCACGACTATCGTCAAGGCCTACGTGCCGGAGGGCGTCGCGCTGCCCGACGAGAACCTGATTCTCTTCGGATCGCGCGATCTCTTCGACGAGCCCGAAGTCTCACTGGGGCGTCCGCAGCGGCAGAAGTCCAAGGTATCGGCGTTTCTCTCCGATTTTCGCGACCTCGCCGTGGGCGACTATGTGGTGCACGTGGAGCACGGAATCGGGCAATACCAGGGGCTGAAAGAAGTTCCGCAGGAAGACGGCGCTGCGGCGGAGTTCATGGTGCTGGAATACGCCGAAGGCGCGCGGCTGTACGTCCCGCTTACGCGGCTCGATCTGGTGCAGAAGTACCGCTCGTCGGAGGGCGTGAAGCCGGTACTGAATCGCCTGGGCACGGCGCAGTGGCAGAAGACCAAGGCGCGAGTGAAGAAGGCCATGAAAGACATGGCCGATGAGCTGCTCAAACTGTACGCGGTCCGCAAGAATGCCGAGGGCCACGCTTTCGCCGGCGACAACGAATGGCAGCGCGAGTTCGAAGATGCCTTCGAGTTCAGCGAGACCGAAGACCAGACGAACGCCATCGTTGATGTGAAGCGTGATATGGAGGCCTCCACGCCAATGGACCGCCTGCTGTGCGGCGACGTGGGCTATGGGAAGACCGAAGTCGCCATGCGCGCTACCTTCAAAGCGGTACAAGACGGCCGTCAGGTGGTGGTGCTCGCTCCCACCACGGTACTCGCCTTCCAGCACTTTAATACGTTCAAGCAGCGCCTGGCGGCGTTCCCGCTCAAGATCGAGATGCTCAGTCGCTTCCGCACGCCAAAACAGATCAAAGAGTCGCTGACGAAATTGGAAGCAGGCGAGCTCGATATTGCGATCGGCACCCACCGTTTGTTGTCGAAGGATGTGAAGTTCAGCAATCTCGGGCTGGTAGTCGTTGATGAAGAGCAACGCTTCGGAGTGCGTCACAAAGAGCGGCTCAAGCAATTACGCAAGGAAGTGGACGTGCTTACGATGTCGGCGACGCCCATTCCGCGCACGTTGCACATGTCGCTGCTGGGCCTGCGCGACATGAGCGTAATCGAGACGCCGCCCAAAGACCGCATGGCCATCCAGACGGTGGTGGCTGCGTGGGACCAGAAGCTCATTCAGTCGGCCATCGAGAAGGAGCTGGAGCGCAGCGGGCAGGTTTATTTCGTTCACAATCGCGTCGAAAGCATTTACGACATCGCCGACAAGCTCCGCGAAATGGTGCCCAAGGCTCGCATTCTCGTGGGCCACGGGCAGATGGGCGAGAGCGAATTGGAGCGGGTGATGCTGGCCTTCATGCGGCACGAGGCGGACATTTTAATCGCCACCACCATCATCGAGAACGGACTCGACATTCCACTGTGTAACACGATCATCATCAATCGCGCCGACCGCCATGGCCTGTCGGAGCTGTATCAGTTACGGGGACGGGTGGGGCGCTCCGATCGCCGCGCCTATGCGTATCTGCTGATTCCACCCGACCGCGACCTCACCGAACTCGCGCGCAGACGTCTGGCAGCGTTGAAAGAGTTCAGCGACCTGGGCGCGGGCTTCAAGATTGCGGCGCTCGATCTGGAGTTGCGCGGCGCCGGCAATCTGCTGGGCGGCGAGCAAAGCGGGCACATCGAAGCGGTCGGCTTCGAGCTGTACACGACGATGCTGGAGCGCACGGTGCGCGAGCTCAAGGGCGAAATCGAGCCGGAGACGCCGGAGACCCAGCTCAACCTGGGGCTCAATATCCGCATTCCGGCCGAATACATTGGTGAGGAGAACCAGCGCCTGCGCATGTACAAGCGCGTCGCCGGAGTAGAGACGGAAGCGCAGCTCAACGATGTGGCCGCGGAGTTGGGCGACCGCTACGGCACACCGCCGCCGCCGGTGCGCAACCTGCTGGAGTACGCCGAACTGAAGCTGCTTTCGCAGCGCGTCGGAGTGGCGCAGATCGAGCGCCGCCGCGACGCCGTCAGCATCCGCTTCACCGAAAAGGCCACGGTCGATCCCGAGCGTCTGGCGCGCTTCGTTCACGGCGAGGCGGGGAGCCAGTTCACTCCCGCGGGCGTGCTCAAGTTCACGCTGAAAGAGAAGCAGCCCGAGCAGGTGCTCACTCGCTTGAAAACTCTGCTGCAGCAGTTGGCCGGGGAAGAGCAGTTGGTGGGATAGGGAATGGGCTGGGAATGAGGCGCCGGCTGAAGCCGGCTCACCTCCTAGCGAGACGCGGGACGCGACGCTGGAAGCGCCGCTCTACCCAGGCGTAGAGGGCCGCAGGCGGCACGACTGAAGTCGTGCCCTGGCACAAAAACGAAAACGTGCGCAATTCACCAGGCTAAAGCCTGGTGCTTCCACCCAAAACCAAACGTGCGCAATTCACCCGGCTGAAAGCCTGGCGCTTCCACCCCAAACTAAACGCGGGACGCGGCTCAGGTTGATACGGCGGAGACTCTTCGCGCTGCTCTAGACTGCGCCGGAGCCCAGTAGGCTGTACAGCAACACACCCAGCACGGCAAGAGTTACGACCACATACAGGTAGTCGCGTTCGATGGCGAAGGCGACGGCGGAAAAGGCCACGCGCGCAACCGGAGTGGCGATGAGGAGAAGCAATCCGAATTGGATAATGCTTTTTCCACTCAGTTGTTGCACCCCACGCAATATATTGGGGAGGGAACGGAGGGCGGCGGCCTCACCGTGGAAAACGGCGAAGTCGGCGGTCTGCAAGGCATGGTGAGACAAGTAGATAGCCGCGCCCAAAATGACCACCAGGGCGGCAAGCAGAACTCCGGCACGCAGCAGGTTGCCGACCATGATTTCGATGCCGCGATCGTCTAGATCATGATGCGTCATAGTTTTCCCGTGAAGCCGCTGTAGATCATTTCCGCGCCGAGCGCGACGATGACCGCGCCAAAGACGAGTCGGAGCCACCGAGTGCGGGCCACGACCAGCACCCGGGCGCCCACGAGCGACCCGGCGAGGACCCCCAGCATGACGGGCATGGCGATGCCGGGATCGATGTAACCGCGACTGAGATAGATTCCGGCGCTGGCCGCGGCAGTGACGCCGATCATGAAGTTGCTGGTGGTGGTGGATACCTTGAAAGGAATGCGCATCGCGTGGTCCATGGCCAGAACTTTGACGGCGCCGGAGCCGATGCCGAGCAAGCCGGAGAGCGTGCCCGCACCGAACATGAGTCCGAAGCCCAGCGGCACACGATGGACCATGTAGCTGCTCGGACCGTTGGGGGTGGGATATGTCCCGTTGAACTTCAAGATTTGCGCGAGACGGTCTGGCGAGGAATCGACAACCTCCGGTGGCTGCGGACGAACGGAAAGGAAGGCGGAGTAGAGCAGCACGACGCCGAAGACCACGGCGATGGCTGCGGTGGTCACGTGGGTGGCGATCATGGCGCCCAGGATGGCTCCAAGGGTAGTAGCGACTTCAAGGAACATACCGATGCGGATGTTGCTGTAGCCTTCACGGACATAGGCAGCAGCCGCTCCTGAAGAAGTAGCAATCACGGAAACCAGCGAAGCGCCGATGGCGTAGCGAATGTCGACGCCGAAGACGAGGGCGAGAAGGGGCACGACGACAACGCCGCCACCCAGTCCGGTGAGGGCGCCGAGAAATCCCGCCAGGAACGAGCCTGCGGCAATTAATAGAGTGAAGGAAAGAATGGTCACGAGGATGACACGGCGCGTCCGGTAAGTGCAGGACGGAGTGATTCTAGACGATGAACATGCTTCTTCACAGTAGTATCTTCACACGAGTATGGTGAAGTTGAAACATCCTCCCGATGTACGAGGAAACTCATGGGGCGGCGAATTTTCCCCACGCCAGCAAGGGGTCGCGCTGATCACGGGCGTGATTCTGGTTTGGATTTGGGAATTCGGGGCTGGCAGTGTGGGGCAATCGCGGATGGAAGGTGTAAACCGAAATCCCTCAGGGGCTAAACGTGAAGTTTCGGGCGGATCGGAACGGTACGGCAAAGAGGTTGCGAGAGACTCCATCGTGAGTGCTCCGCGCGGGCTGAAGTCGGCGCGGGAGGTCAAAAATAAACGACTTGGCGGCACGACTGAAAGTCGTGCCCTATACAAGGCCGTCGGAGGCGAGTATTCCAGAAGTCTGTAAAGCCGTTCAAAAAATAACCGCACAGCGAGTTTTCAGCAGCCTTGTGAAGCCGTCCTTTTACTAAGAGAAGCGAACTTCAGAACTGTGAAACGGTTCTAAGAACCGGTTGATCAGTAATTGGGCAGGGCGATCCTGTCCGCGAAGTCGTGACCAAAAGTAAGGTCCGCGACCCACGGAATGGTCAGTAGCTTCATGATCTGATTGCGGAGAAAGAGCGAGAGCTTCGATTTCGGTGCAAACGATCCAGCGAAGCGCAGTGCGGCTTTCTGCTTCTCGCGAACAAATGGCCCGAAGAGCTCCTGGTATCGGGCAAACGCACTCGCATAGTCACCCTTGGCCCGGTAAAGTTCGCCGGCAAGTATGTATGCCGCCACCATGGCTAGCGCCGAGCCCTGTCCGGCGAGCAGCGACACGCACGACGCCGCATCACCGACCAGGGTTACCCGTCCGTGGGTCCAAAGTCCCTGTTGCGGATCCATGCGAACCTGGCTCACCCGATCAAAATACAAATCGTCGCAAGCTTCGAGCCTTTCCAGAATCTGGGGACACTCCCATCCGCTGTGGCCAAAGCGCCTCCGCAACAAAGCCTTTTGCGCCTGGACATCGACAGCGTCCGCATCCTTGCGCTGCTCGTCGGCGAAGGTGAAGAGAAACAGCGTGCGGTCGTCCCGCAAGGTGAACCGGCCAACCTGCTGGCCGACTTCGGTGTAGATCACATAGACCAGCTCGTCTCGCGGCCGATAGCCCGCGGTCTCGAAGGCCGCCACCTTGTATCCGAGGTAGTACTCGAACTGGTCTTGCGGACCAAACACGAGCCTGCGAATGTTGGAGTGAAGTCCGTCGGCTCCAACGACGAGGTCGAAGTCGCGTACCATTCCACCCTCAAACGTGACGCGCACACACTGCTGGTTCTGCTCGACCGCGGCGACACTGTCGCCGAAGATTGTCTCGACCTGGTTCTCAATCTTGTGGAAAATCGCCGCACCCAGCGCGCTGCGGGCAATCGTGATGTAGTGGCCCCCGGTAGCCCGGGAGAATGTATCGGTGGGGAATCCGGATATTCGTTTGCCGCTTTCGTTTACGACTCTCAGCTCCCGGACTTTATATCCCTGACGGGCTATTTCCGGAAGCAAACCCATTCGGTCGGCGAGTTCGAAACCAGCACCCCAGAAATCGATGACGTAGCCACCACTCCGCAACCCGGGTGCTTTTTCCACCAGCGTGGGTTCAAAGCCGTAATGCGCCAGCCAGTAGGCGAGTGCCGGTCCTGCGATTCCCGCTCCCGAGATCAATACCCTCATGATTGGTGAGATGCGAGACCGGAGGCCCTTGGAAGCACGCACCACGGAAACAAATTCCTTTTACGGCATGAGTTCAGCATGCCACGACTCTTGCTCTTGCCGCCCGCGAGCCGTGTCAGTTCGCACTCGAACGTTCGGCGTGAAATTCACCTTCTTTGCCCATGATGTGGAAGTTTCCCTCCATCGTGTCGCCCTGCACCTGCCCGCGGAAGGTCAGGGGATGTTTCGTCTTGGTCCGAAACACAATGTGGTGTCCATTGATGCTCCCGTCCAGTCCGCCCGACTGATTAGGACCTTTGAAGTGGCCGGTGATCGCCTCGCCCTTCTGCTGCAAGTCAACGGTCTTGGTGTCCAGAGTGCCGTTCGAGTTCTTGGCTTCAATTACCCAGTGTCCCGTCACGTCCACTGGCGTCTGCTCTTGCTGATTCGGCAGCGGTTGTTGCGCAATGGCACACATCGCGACGAAAGTGAGGCAAAAAGACAACACAAAGTAGCGCATGTTTCGCTTTTCCACAAAACACTCCTTCGGCTGACTTAGCTGGCCCATCCGGGCACTTTGACCATGTTCCACACCATCTGGTCGATGGCGGTGTCGATCTGTTGCGAGGGCTGCACGCGAGTGTTGGTTACCGCGCCCCACGCCATGCCGTTCGCCGTGCGCACTATGATACTGGTTGAGCCCGGGAGGCTCCCGCCGTGCCACCAGTTGCCCTTCCCGTTGTCCCGCACGAACCATCCTCGCGCATACTTCAGTTCACCCTGCGGATACGCTGCCGCCGGCGTCGTCATGGTTACAATTGTCTCCGGCTTCAGGATACTGGGAATGCCGGGCATGCCACCGACGTGAGAGCAGAAGCGCGCCAGATCCGAGGGATTGGCGATCCAGCCTCCGTGCGAATCCATGCGCGTGACATTCATGTCATAGGGGTTCTCGCCGAATTGACCGACGTACATGGCTTCATTGGGAGCGCGCTGCTTCAGGGTGTTGCCGGCAATCTGCATGTCGGTGATGCCGCAGGGAGCGAGCACCGCCTGCTGCACGTAATCCTTGTAAGCCTGCCCGCTAATTTTCTCGATCACGCGGCCCAGCACGCAATATCCAAAATTCGAATAGACCCAATGCTGCCCGGGCGGGTAGGTCAATGGCAGGTTCTGCAGCGTCCAGGAGATCAGCTTGGCGTGGTCCCACGACTTGAAGCGAAACATCGGGTCGGTGGAATCGTTGGGCCACCCTCCGCTGGTATGGGTCAGGAGGTGATCGACGGTAACGTCGGTGACGTATTGCTTGTAGGGCGGCTTGCCGTAGGTGCTGCCCAGCACGCTACCGGGGCCGAAAACCTTGTCTGAAAGATTGAGCTTTCCCTGTTCGACCAGCGTGAAAATGGCCACGGAGGTGATGGGCTTGGTGGCGCTAGCGATGCGGAAAAGCGTGGTGGGCGAGGTTTGCAACTGCACCTGCTTGTCAGCCATGCCGAAGGGGCGTTCGAAGACGAAGCGGCCGTTGCGCACGATGGCCACCGACAGTGCGGGTGCGAAGAATTGCTGCATGAAGCTTAGGCCGAACTCGGCCATTTCACGGTGTTCGGGTCCGGTCGGCATTTCGCGCGGTTGGCCGGCCTGGAGGGCGAAGGCCGGCAGGTGGGGCCCAATGGCCAAGGTTGCGGTGGCGCCCAGAATCCGCTTGAGCGCAGTACGGCGGTCCGTCTGTGTCATGCCTCTCCTTGTCCGTGCGTAGCGTCTTATACCGGTGGCGTGTGCTCGAAGGGCAGCTTGGTGTAACGTGCCTTTTCAACCTCGATAACCAGTGCCACCCGGCCCGCGGGATTGCGAAAAGGAAATGGCTTGCCGATGTACTTATGGGAAATTTCATCCATGATCTCAAATTTCGAGTCTTCGCGAAATTCGATCACCCGCCCCCGTATCTGAACCTCTTCGTAGGGATCGTGGAAATCAATCACCGAGAGCGCGAGCCGAGGATCGCGCCGCAGGTTGCGGACCTTGAGACTGGATTCTCCGGATCCGATCAGGATGCGGTGGTCGCGTACTCCGATCCATACCGGGGTAGTGTTCGGCGAGCCATCGGGCATAAGCGTTGACAAGTGAGCGAAGTTGGGACGCGACAACAAAGCATGAACTTTCGGGTCGAGAGGCATGATCCGCTCCTTGGCAAAATTGTATCTTGGCCCGCGTGCATGTCCGGCTACGCAGGGATTTCCCCATGCTCGTAACGGCTAAGGCACGGTTCTGAAGGACATTGTTGCTTTTCCCAGTCAGCGAGCCTAACATTCGCGGCATAGAAGACTTGCAATGATTTCTTTCCCTCCAATTCTCAAGGGACTTCTGACTCTCGTAGTTCTCGTCCTGGCTTCGATCGCACTTGCTCAGGCAGCACCTAAATACGACGCTGCCACCGAGACTAAGATCAAGGGGACTGTGGAAGAGTTGAAGTTCGTTCCGCCCACCGGAGGCAAGCCTGTGGCCTACCTTAAGGTCAAGAGCGGCGGGGATTCGGTCGACGTTTATCTATGCCCGAAGAGCTTTTTTGACGACATGGGAGCGAGTTTCAAACCTGCCGAGGAGGTCGAGATTACCGGCTCCAAGGTTAAGCAAGGTGGCACCGACCTGATTCTGGCCAGAGAAGTGCAGAAAGGCAATGATGTGCTTACCCTGCGCTTTAAGGACGGCAAACCCGCCTGGTGAGCGTGCCAATCCACCCTGTGTAGGTGACGAAGTTGTACAAGCGTGACCAACGAAATGCCCCGGCCGGTTCGTTCCGGCACGGGGCATCGAACTCTCCGGCAACTTCCATTCGGTAGGCAGTCCGTTTTCCTGCACGCCGTGCTTGCGCTCCCATGGGGTGCGTTGCAGGCTGTCCGGCGCGAGCCGCTGTCTACTGCTTCTCGTACACGTACTTGCCGTGGTACTTCTTGCCATCCGCAGTGGTTCCATCGGTTTCCAACGTACGACTTTTGCCATCCTTGGCGATCTCAACCTTGGCAGTGCCTACCGTCTTGCCATCCTTCATGTTGGTGATGTCGAGCGTACGGTCGCCCTTGGCCATCACCGAGCGCGAGTCGACGCTAGAATTGCCGGTAACTGGATAGGGCTTGCCGTCAAACTGGCCGGTCCACTCCGAGTGCGCCGGATTGCCTGAGCCGTCGACGCCATCGGTAGTGACTTTCATGTCATTGCCGGCGGCAGAGTACACGACAGTGGTGTTCTTGCCGGCTCCTGCGGGGATCTTCGACTTGGCTTCGTTCAGCTTCCAGGTGCCCATGCTTGGATTCTCCGCGGCAAAGCTCGCGGACAATCCAAGCAGGCACACGACCAGCGTCAGTACGATCGACCTTGCTTTCATGGAGTCTCCTGATTGAAGAGTTGGAATGGTGTGACTTGGTGTCGCGCAAGTGTATTGCAGGCAAGCGGTGCAAGCAAGGGACAAATGTCCCATTGCGAGCTGGCGCTTGGTGGTGGCGTGCGCCCTACAATAGTCCCATGAGAACACCTCGCCGCATGAAACCGCTGCAAGCGCTGGATAATCCGCTACTCGCCATCAAGCCGCGCAAGGCAGGGCCGCACGAGTTTGTTCTCGACGCGCTCGCCTCGCTGTCGCCATGGACGCGTCCTATGTTCGGATGCCTCGCCGTCTATGTGGAAGAAAAGATCGTCCTGATCTTGCGCGACAAGCCCGGCCAGTCGCCCGACAACGGAGTTTGGCTCGCGACCACAGTCGAGCACCACGAATCGTTGCGCTGCGACTTTCCGAACATGCGCTCCATCAAAGTACTGGGCAAGAAGATTACCGGCTGGCAGGTGCTTCCTGCCGATGCGTCCGATTTCGAGGAGGCGGCATTGCATGCCTGCGAAATGGTAATTGCCGGTGACCCTCGTATCGGCAAGGTGCCAAAGTCACGCCGGGCTCCGAAACCATCAGGGGTCGGCAAGGCCAAATCCGCCAAGCGGCGTTGACTAGCAGTTATTTTGCGCTGCCTGTCACCGCTTAGCCGCCCTTAGCCAAGGGTTTGCCGATCTCCCAGTGATGCCCGAAGGGGTCCGCGATTCGCCCTACGCGCCAACCATACGACTGGTCTGCAACCGGCCATATAACGGAGGCTCCGGCGGCGACGGCGCGATCGAAGACGGCATCCGGATCTTCCGTGGTCATCACCATTCGCACCGAACCACCGCCTAGCGACTCTGGGCTGAAATTGCCGTGTTGCGGAGATTCGTCAGCCAGCCAGAATTCGGATCCTCCCACCGACAACTGAGCCACCACCGCCCCATTGCCGTCGTTGATGCAGAACAGCTCACTTGCTCCAAATGCCGCTTTGTAGAATTCGATTGCCCGTGCACCGTTTCGAACCGAGAGCATCGGAGCTACCGACTCCCTGTGGTGACTGGCACTCTGCGATTGATCGCCCATAGCAAACGTCCTCGGGCGAAGTATATCCGCTTCTGCTTGACGAGGCTCCCCTTGCCGAGAGGCCATGCTATCGGGCCGATGCAGCGTGCGTCGAAGACGTGTGGCGCATCGTTTGATGCGGTAACATGATGAGTTTGCCGGACGGAAAGGAACTGGCTTCATGGCGAAGGTAGTAGAGGTGCTGCTGACAAGTCTTGTGTTGTATGCCACGGTGCTGGCCCAGGCACCTGCAGCCGGCACACCGGTTCCCGAGCCGGCTGCGACTGCCGAATACAACGCCATGGTTGACCAGTATTTTGAGGGCTACTTCCACTTTCACCCGTCGGAAGGGACCGCTGCCGGCTTTCACCAGTACGACGGCCAGATGGAGGACCTCTCGCAGTCAGCCCGCGACGCCGAGCTTTCATTTCTGCTCGAAGACAAGCAGGCGGCGGGCTACTTTCACATCGACCGCCTGAGTGAGGAGCAGCGCACCGATCTGAAACTGCTTTCCGATGCCATCAATGCGCGCATCCTTGAACTGCAGGAGATCCGCATGTGGCAGAAAGACCCCGACATCTATTCCAGCAGCGGGAGCGCCAGCATTTTTGGCCTGATGAGTCGTAATTTCGCACCTCCGGCTGAGCGGCTAAAGTCGGTGATCGCCCGTGAACAGAAGATCCCCGCCAATCTCGCGGATGCCAAGGTCAACCTGAAAAACCCGCCGCGCGTCTATACCGAAATCGCCATCGAGCAGATGCCGGGCATCATCAGTTTCTTTCAGAAGGATGTTCCAGCGGCGTTCAAGGATGTCGCAGACCCGCAGCTACTGGCGGAATTCAAGGCGTCGAATGGCAAAGTCATCGCCGAGTTGGTGCGCTATGAGGATTTCCTGACGACCGATCTTCTACCCGTATCGAAGGGCGACTACCGCCTGGGCCCTGAGCTGTATCGCAAGAAGCTTCTCTATGAAGATATGGTGGAGATGCCGCTCGACCGGCTGCTACAGATCGGCTACGACGATCTGCACAAAAATCAGGCGGAACTGAAACGGGTGGCCGCGCTCATCGATCCGGCCAAGACGCCGGAACAGATTCTGGCGGGACTGGAGCAGGACCATCCCAAGCCCGATGAACTGCTGCAGAGCTTTCGCGACACCTTCAACAGCCTGATCGAATTCATCCAGCAGAAAAAAATCATCACCATTCCGTCCGACATTCGGCCCATCGTCGAAGAGACCCCACCCTTTGCGCGCGCCCTCACCTCCGCCTCAATGGACACGCCCGGACCCTACGAAACCAAGGCCACCGAGGCGTTCTTCAACGTTACCTTGCCTGAACCCACATGGCCGGCGGAGAAAACCCAGTCGTGGATGGAAGGCTTCAACCGCGGAACGATTACCAGCACCGCCATCCACGAAGCCTATCCCGGGCACTACGAGCAATATCTGTGGGAGAACCAGTATCCCTCCAAGGTGCGCAAGCTGACGGGCTGTGGCACCAACATTGAGGGCTGGGCGCACTACACGGAGCAGATGATGCTCGACGAAGGCTACGGCAACGGCGATCCGAAACTGCGCATCGGCCAATTGCAGGACGCGCTCTTGCGCGACGCGCGCTACATCGTCGGCATCGAAATGCATACAGGGAAGATGACCCTGCAGCAGGCAACGGACTTTTTCGTCAAGCAAGGACATCAGACGCAGGCGGTCGCCGTGCGCGAGGCCCAGCGCGGAACCTCGGACCCCACCTACCTGGTCTACACGCTGGGCAAGCTGGAGATCATGAAACTACGCTCCGACTACAAGCAGAAGACCGGCGCAAGCTTCAGCCTGCAACAGTTCCACGACGAGTTCATGCGGCAGGGGGCCCCGCCGATTCCGATCGTGCGCCGCGCCATGCTGGGGAACAATACACCGGCGCTGTAAGCAAGGCGTCGAGGGCCCGTCCGAATGCGTGCGCCAATTCTGGACGGGATCGCGAAAGAGTACGACAAAAACTATCGAGGCACTCATGGTGATGAAGGTTCGTAAGGCGGTATTTCCGGCGGCTGGCCTGGGCACGCGCTTCCTGCCGGCTACCAAGGCGCAACCCAAGGAGATGCTGCCTCTGATCGACAAGCCGATCATTCAGTACGGCGTTGAGGAAGCGATGGCCTCAGGCTGTGACCAGATCATCATGGTCACGGGCCGCGGCAAGACGTCGATCGAAGACCATTTTGACACCAGCTACGAGTTGGAGAAGATGCTGGAAGAGCGCGGCAAAGGCGACTTGCTGCAGATCGTTCGGCAAATCTCCGACATGATCCATATCGCCTACGTGCGGCAGAAGGAGGCGCTGGGCCTGGGGCACGCCGTGCTGACTGCCAAGGAGTTGGTGGGCAACGAACCCTTTGCTGTGGTGCTGCCCGACGACGTCATCGATGCTCCTGTCCCCTGTCTTAAGCAGATGATCGATATCTACAACGAAACCGGTTCCTCGGTGCTGGCTACCCAGGTGGTGGAAGGTGCGGCCATCTCTGCTTATGGTGTGCTCGACGCCAAGCCCGTTCCCGGCAGGCACGATGGGCGCCTGTTTGAGGTTCATCACCTGGTGGAGAAGCCGAAATTCGACGAAGCGCCATCGAATCTCGCCATCATCGGGCGCTACATCCTCACTCCCGCAATCTTCGAGATGCTGGAAAACATCGAAGCGGGCAGCGGTGGCGAGTTGCAGTTAACAGACGGCCTCCGCGCCTTGCTGAAGCACGAAAAGATCTATGGCTTCACCTTTGAGGGTAAGCGCCACGACGCGGGCGACAAGTTGGGATTCCTCAAAGCAACCGTGGAGTTCGCGCTGAAACGCGAGGATCTGGGCGACGATTTTCGCGAGTACCTGAAGGGGCTGGAAGTGTAGGGACGCGATGGGAGGGCTTGGCCTTACCCGGCATTACTCCATCACTTCGCTATACAGAAAATCCTTGCCCCAGTTCGTGGGGTAGCCGGCTTCGCGCAGCGCGGTCGCTAACTGCGCCCAGTGGCGAACGCTATGCAGCAGGGCGTGCACAACAATCTTGCGTTTGCTTGCGCGCACTATCCCCGCGGTCCGAGTAGGGAATTCGATCACGCTCGCGAGATCGTCGTCGGTCGCGGCCGCAAAATACTCGCGGTACATTCCGCCCGCTTTCTCTCCGACACTAAACAGTTCACTGACACTGCTGGTGGGCAGCGATTCGTATGCAGTAATCGGTAGTTCCTTCAGACGCTCAGCGTAGCGCAACTCGACCGCGAAGATATGCAGCAGAAACTCGCGCACGTTCTTAGCCAGTGCGATGCTGAGAGGAAGGTCGAGCACCGTCGCCGGCTGTTCGTCGAACCACTTACGCCACTTTGTGGTGCCGGCTTCATTCGAGGCCAGCAACTCGTCGAACGAAATTTGGGCCAGGCTCGCGCTCATGACTTGTGGCTCTCCTTCAGCTTCTTCGACTTTGCTTCCACGCCCTTCGCCAGTTTTTCCTTGTGCGCCTCGAGTTTTCTGGCTACCTCGACGTCGTGAAGGCCGATCATCTGCGCCGCGAGGATTCCCGCGTTGGTCGCGCCGGGCTTGCCGATGGCCACCGTCGCCACAGGAATGCCCGCCGGCATCTGCACCATGGCGAGCAGCGAGTCGAGGCCGAGCAGTGCGGTAGATGGAATTGGCACGGCGATCACGGGCAGTGTAGTTTCGGCGGCGATAACGCCAGCGAGGTGGGCCGCTCCGCCTGCGCCGGCGATTACGACCTCGACGCCGCGTGCCTTCAGCCCGCGCGAATACTCGCTGGTGCGAGCGGGAGAGCGGTGCGCCGAAGTGATGTCGATTTCGTAGGGGATACCAAACTCAGCCAGCGCCTTCGCGGCCTCGTTCATGATGTCGAGGTCGGAGTCGCTGCCCATGACGATGGAGACAAGCGGTTCGTTAGCCATGAATACAATCCTAATCGAGGTTCATTAATGCTTCTCGGATGATTCTACAAATTGAACCTGAGCACAGGCGCCATTTTCAAGCACCAGGTCGTCAGGATTCTCGTAGGTCAAGTCGGAGGCCAAGAAAGTTTTTCCGGGACTACGGGCCTGAACCTGATACTTTCCGGGTGCAACCCGCAATTCGAATCTTCCATTGGTCTCGGTTTGGGTGCTAGTCACACCGCCCGGTCCCTGAGCCTCGATCTGTACCCCGGCCACAGGCCCAGGGATCGAAATGTCCCAGACCAAGCCGTGGATCTGGGCGTGATTTGAGGTAGCGTCAAGCGTCTTAATTTGATGCAGGGCTGACTCTTTCGTTTCTGCAGGACCGGAATTGCCGCATCCGTCGATCACCCAACTCCCATTGGGGTCTTCGCGAAGCAGGAAAAGCAAGTAGGAGCCGCCGGTTTTCCAATCAACCGTGGCACGACCCTTGCCGCTGTCTTCATAGACCCGAAATAGCCGAGGCACCTGGCCGCGGAAAGTTTGCTCCACCGTCAAGGAGTAATAGGTACCGGTGATATCGCCATAGCTATCCTTGACCGGAGTTACCCCCGCCAGCCTGGCGATCACTACGGCCTGGCTATGGAAGTACTCGGCACAAACTAGTCGCGGTCGCGGCAGATTACAGAGCGCACCCGCCTGGCTTCCCAAAAAGGCTAGCAGAAGAATCCCGCTGCAAGTTCGCATGAGCTAGGACATCTTCTCCCGCAAATGTTTCAGTCCTCGAGCGGCGATATCTTTTCTGTATTGCATGCCGTCGAAGCGAATCTTCATCACCGCGTCGTAAGCACGCTCAACGGCGTCAGGCAGATCGCTTCCACGCGCGGTCACACCCAGCACGCGCCCCCCCGAAGTGTAGTGCTGACCATCGCGCTGATTGGTTCCGGCGTGGAACACCTTGACGCCATACATGCGGTCGGTCTCGTCGAGGCCGGTGATGAGTTTGCCCGCTTCGTAGGCGCCGGGATAGCCACCAGATGCCATCACTACGCACACCGCCGGCTCGGGCGACCAGCGGAAGTCGCCTTCGCTGACCCGCCCTTCGATGGAAGCTTCAATGGCCTCCAGCAGGTCGCTTTCCATACGCATAACGATGGGCTGTGTCTCAGGATCCCCGAGTCGGCAGTTGAACTCCAGCACCATGGGGCCACGCGCCGTCATCATGATGCCGCAGTACAGGATGCCCTTGTACTCCGCGCACTCTGCCTTCATTCCCGCGATGACCGGGCGAGCAATGTGGGTTACCAGCCAATCGCGCATTTGGGTGTCGATGATCTGGTCAGTCGAGTAGGCGCCCATTCCGCCGGTATTCGGACCCTGGTCATTGTCGAAAACGCGCTTGTGGTCCTGCGTCGCCACCAGCGGGACTACACGCTCGCCATCGCTCATCACCAGGAACGACAACTCTTCACCCTTGAGAAATTCCTCCAGCACTACGCGCAAACCCGCCTGGCCCACCATCTTGCCGCTGAGCATCTCTTCGGCGGTGCGCAGGGCTTCGTCTTTGGTTTGGGCGATCACCACTCCCTTGCCCGCCGCCAGTCCGTCAGCCTTCACCACGATGGGTGCATGGAAGTGCGCCAAGGCCGGCTTCAACTCTTCCTTCTTGGTGCAGATGGCATAGTGTGCCGTGGGGATGCGGTGGCGCTGCATGAACTCTTTGGAAAAGCTCTTGCTCGATTCCAATTGTGCGGCGGCGCGCGTGGGCCCAAAAATCGGCCAGCCGCGCCGCTGGAATTCATCCACAACACCCAGTGTGAGCGGCAACTCCGGGCCGACGATGGTGACGTCGGGATTCAGTCGGCCGGCCAGTTGCACCATGG
Source organism: uncultured Acidobacteriaceae bacterium (assembly GCA_963834815.1). Lineage (GTDB taxonomy): Bacteria > Acidobacteriota > Terriglobia > Terriglobales > Acidobacteriaceae > DASRAA01. Next base: position 659,845 of record CAWIDA010000006.1, read on the forward strand.
AATCAAGACTCCTCAGATCGGCGGCGACACATTCCGCGTCGGAGGTGATGCCTCCATTGCCTGGAGCGCAGTAGAGTTTCGTCACACGCGGAGACTGCTTCAACTTCCAAACAATCGCGTGCTCACGACCACCGCTACCCAGGACGAGTACCTTCATCCGCTGCGCTCCCGACGCGGAACCCCGCTCAGTTTCCTTAAGGTGAAAACCTCAGAGTAGGGGCGCATGGCACACGGTGTCAAACCTCCGAGACCGGACCGCCGCCAGAGCCTTTCGCTGGCTGGTTGCAATTTGCAGGTTAACTGGCGTTAACTGTTCTTCCGACATGATCACCGTTTCCAAAGAAGACTACCTCAAAGCAATTCTCGAAGCCGAGTCCGAAGACGAGCCGGTAATATCCGCCCGGCTGGCACAGTGGCTTTCGGTCTCGGCTCCGGCCATAACCATGGCGGTCAGGCGACTCAAGCGCGATGGCCTGGTGACGGTGCGGGCTGACGGGCGTGTGCAACTCACAAGCGCGGGGCGGAAGATCGCAAGGCGGCTGGCCATCCGCCATCACCTCATTGAACGCATGCTGCACGAGATCTTCGGCATGCCATGGTTCAAGGTGCACGATGAGGCCGAAAGGCTGGAGCATGCTGTTTCCTCGGATTTCGAGGCGTTGCTGGTGAAAAAGCTTGGGCGAGGGGGAACCTGTCCCCATGGCAACTTCGCAACCTTCGACAGCCCCATGCAAAAGAGGAAGCGCGGCTACGAACTGCTGTCGGCAGTGGAGCCCGGACAAAAATACCGAGTCGCCAGCGTTTACGAGCGGGACTCAAAGCTGGGAGAACTGCTCGATAAACGCGGCATTCGACCCGGAAGCGAGCTTTATCTGCATGAGCGCAATTACGATCAAACCCTTTCCATCGCGACCACGGCGGGCGACGTCATTCTTGGTGGTCCTGCGGCCGAGAAAGTCTGGGTTATTCCCTTGATTAGCCATAGTTAACTACCTGTGATATACCTATGTTAATTGCACGTGGGGCAGACCGATTCCAACACGCCGTACAAGAGCCATCCTTCCTTGGAGGGTATACACAGTACTGTCGCTGTGCCTCACCACGAAGCCGGGTTCTGGCAGAACTGGCGCGCCTTCGTGGGCCCAGCCATTCTGGTGAGCGTTGGCTACATGGATCCCGGCAACTGGGGTACGGACCTGCAGGCGGGCGCCCAGTTTAAGTACAACCTGCTTTGGATCGTCGGACTCGCCAGCCTCATGGCGATCTTCATGCAGGTGATCTCCGCCCGGCTCGGCGTCGTCACTGGGCGCGACCTGGCGCAATGTTGCCGGGACTGGTATCCGGCGTGGACACGCTGGCCTAACTGGCTGCTGAGTGAAGTGGCAGTAGGCGCCTGCGACCTGGCCGAGGTGCTGGGCAGCGCCGTGGCGCTGAACCTGCTGTTTCACATCCCGCTATTTTGGGCGGTCATCATCACCGGGCTGGATGTTCTGCTGCTGCTGGCCTTGCAAGGCTTCGGCATGCGGGCGATTGAAGCCGTAGTCTTAGTGCTGATCGGCACCATCGCCGCCTGCTACTTCATCGAGATCTTCGTCCTGCCGGAAACCCAGCCCAGTTTCCTTGAAATGGGGCGTGCGCTGGTGACGCCACACTTCCGGCAGGCCGGAATGCTTTACATCGCCATCGGCATCATCGGCGCAACCGTCATGCCGCACAACCTGTACCTACACTCGGCGCTGGTGCAAAGCCGCAAGCTGCAAAAGGACGAGCCGTCGATGCGCAGCGCCATCCGCTTTAACACTATCGACTCGGTGGCGGCGCTGACTATCGCGTTCTTCGTGAATTCGGCCATCCTGGTGCTGGCGGCGACCGTGTTCTTCGGCAAGGAAAGCGTCGCCGTACCCGGCGGCCAAATCGTACACTTCAGCCCCGACAGCGACTGGATTCGTGTCGCATACCTCACACTGGCGCCCTTGCTGGGCACCACGGCCGCGAGCACGTTGTTCGCGGTGGCGCTGCTGGCCAGCGGACAGAGCAGCACTATCACCGGCACCCTTGCCGGCCAGGTGGTGATGGAAGGCTTCATGAACTGGCGCATCAAGCCGTGGGTACGGCGGCTGATCACGCGCACCCTTGCGATTCTTCCGGCGGTAATCATCATTGGCGTGCGTGGCGACAGCAGCGTCACCGACCTGTTGACGCTTAGCCAGGTGGTGCTGGCGCTGCAACTTCCGTTTGCCATGTTTCCGCTGTTGCACTTCACCAGCTCCCGCAAGCGCATGGGCAAGTGGCGCAACGGCTGGTTTCTACTGGTCGCGGGATGGGCCAGTGCTATCCTGATCACCGCCATGGACGTGTTTGGCCTGCCGGAATCACTGAAGGCGGCGTGGCAGGTGATTGTTGGTGGTTAACGCCACCTTTACGGAACCGAACCACTATGTATGACACCATTCTGGTGACGCTGGACGGCACTCCCACCGATCGGGCCATCATTGAACACGTGAAGAAACTGGCTACCATGGCGCATAGCCGCCTGGTGCTGCTGCACGTGGCCGACGGATGGGCTGCGCGCACCTATGGCCCTGACGCCGTCAGTCCGGAGATTTCCGCTGACCTCGCCTATCTGGAGAAAGTGCGGGCCGAGTTCGAGGCCGCGGGCATTCCGGCCCAGGCCGAACTCGCCTATGGCGACTCGGCCACCGAGATCATCAAGTGGGTCGAGCAGAAAGGCTGCGATCTCGTTGCGATGAGCACCCACGGACACCGCTTCATCCAGGACATATTCCTCGGCACTACCGCAACCAGGGTGCAGCACAGCATCCGCGTTCCGGTGCTGTTGCTCAGGGCGAAGTAAGTCGGTCGACACAGTCAATGAAGACTTGGCGCTTCTCCTCGCTAATGCTGTCGCTGCTCGTGGCAACCTCCATTACTGTCATGGCGCAACCGAGCGCTGGAGACGCCGGCAATGCAGGGAGCGGAACTCCGGCCGACGAGGCGGTAGCGAATCCCGGCAGACCAACGGTCGCGACACCGGCAACCCTTACGCCGGTTGGCTACGTTCAATTCGAAACCGGAATCCTGCCCGCCTGGAAGTCCCCCGAGTTCTCCTCGCAGGTGAGCATCAATGAGGTAATCAAGTTCTCCGTATCGCGATGGATTGAGCTGCTGGTCGCTGCGGAGCCTTTCGCGCATTCTATTGTGACCGGCCAATCTTCCAACGCAACGGGCGGCGTCGCACTGGGCGCGCAAGCCGTCGTACATCATGGGGAAGGCGCGAACCCGACTGTTGCCTTGGGATATCTCGGCAATATTTACAGCGGCGATGCTCCTGACTTAGACATCGGCAACGTCACCAACGCCGCGCTGGTGCTAGTCAGTGCAGATGTAAAGGGCTTTCATTACGATTTCAATCTCTTTTTCGACGAAGTGGTCGCGTCCCCGGTTCGCCGCGCCCAGTTCGGAGAGGCACTTTCTGTTTCACATTCGCTTGGCAAAGACTTAACTCTGTCGGGAGAAATATGGCACTTTACCCAGCCTTTTCTGAACAGCAACTGCGTTGGCAACCTGTGGGCGGTGAGTTACGCCGCGCGTAAGAATCTTGTACTCGATGTAGGGTTCAACCACGGATTCACCAATACTTCGACACAATGGGAGCTATTTGCCGGCTTCACCTATCTGTTGCCGCATCGGCTCCGGATCGGCCGTTGAAGATGCTTCGCCGCCCCCTATCCTCCGCCCCTCCCCGCGATTTAAGATAATTAGTTTCGCGCTGCGCGAAGCCGCATTCCATCACTCCGCCGTCCACCAGCATCAAACAGAGGAAGGGACTCATTCATGAACAGTTTCGGCAGTCGCTCCACACTCCATGTTGGTTCCAAGCAATTTGAAATTTATCGCCTGAGTGCCCTTGAGGCGCATGGCTGCTCGGTCCGCCATCTGCCGTACTCGTTGCGCATTCTGCTGGAGAACCTGCTGCGCCGCGAAGACGGTAAATCCGTAAAAGCGGATGACGTGCGTGCCCTGACTTTGTGGAATGGCAAGAGCGTGCCGGCGGAGGAGATTGCCTTCATGCCCAGCCGCGTGCTGCTGCAGGACTTCACTGGTGTGCCTGCTGTAGTTGATCTCGCTGCCATGCGTGACGCCATGAAGGCGCTGGGGGGTGATCCGGCATTGATTAATCCGCTGCAGCCTGCCGAATTGGTGATCGACCATTCGGTGCAGGTGGACGAATTTGGCACTCCGAAAGCATTTCAGCTTAATGCCGAGTTGGAGTTCTCACGCAACAAAGAGCGGTATGCCTTCCTGCGCTGGGGACAGACCGCATTCAAGAATTTCGCCATCGTGCCACCCGACACCGGCATCGTGCACCAGATCAACCTGGAGTACCTTGCGCGCGTCGTGTTCGTTGGCGCAAACGGCGAGAGCGGCCATCCGCTGGCCTATCCCGACACACTGGTAGGCACCGATTCACATACCACGATGATCAACGGTCTGGGCGTGCTGGGCTGGGGCGTCGGCGGCATCGAAGCCGAGGCGGCCATGCTCGGGCAGCCGGTCTCCATGCTGATCCCGCAAGTTGTGGGCGTGCGCTTGCGCAACGAACTGCGCGAAGGCTCGACTGCGACCGACCTCGTGCTTACCGTCACGGAGATGCTGCGCAAGAAGGGAGTCGTGGGCAAGTTCGTTGAGTTCTTCGGACCGGGACTGCATAAGCTGCCACTGGCTGACCGCGCGACGATCGCCAACATGGCGCCGGAATACGGCGCGACCTGCGGCATCTTCCCCGTGGACGAAGAGACGCTGCGCTACCTCCGCCTTAGCGGCCGCACCAAAGAGCACGTCGCCATCGTCGAAGCCTATTACAAGGAGCAGGGACTCTTCCACACGCCCGACACGCCCGAGGCCGAGTACACGGATGTGCTTGATCTTGACCTCGCCAGCATCGAGCCCAGCATCGCTGGGCCGAAGCGCCCGCAGGACCGGGTTGCGTTGTCGCGTGCCGCCGAATCGTTCAATCAAGCGCTACCCAGCCTACTGAAGCCAGGCCAGCACGTCCCGCCCAAGCAGGAGTCGCGCTGGGAGACGGAAGGAGGACATCCGCCAAACGTGGGCGATCAGGCAGCCACGGCCGTCGAGGTCGAGGTCGCGCTGGAAGAAGCCCTGGGCCACGGCAGCGTGGTCATCGCCGCCATCACCAGTTGTACCAATACCTCGAACCCTTCGGTACTCATTGCCGCCGGCCTGCTGGCGAAGAAAGCAGTCGAGAAGGGTCTCACGGTCCCGGAATGGGTGAAGACCTCGCTCGCGCCCGGGTCTCTGGTAGTGACTGAGTATCTTGGCAACTCGGGTTTGCTGCCATATCTGGAGAAATTGAAGTTTCACGTGGTTGGCTACGGATGCACCACGTGCATCGGCAATTCGGGGCCACTGCCGCCGGAAGTGGCAAGCGTGATCAACGATAAGGAACTGGTGGTGGCTTCAGTGTTGAGCGGCAACCGCAATTTCGAGGGACGCATCAACTCCGAAGTGCGCGCCAACTATCTCATGTCGCCGCCGCTGGTGGTTGCGTTCGCGCTGGCCGGACGCATCGACATCGACATGTATAAGGAGCCGCTTGGTTTTGGCAAGGGCAAGCCAGTCTTCCTTAAAGACATCTGGCCGACCACAAAGGAAGTTAACGAGGTGCTCAAGCAGCACATCACCGGCGATCTGTTCCAGAAAAGCTACAGTAACGTGTTCCGCGGCGACGAGCGCTGGCAGGGACTGAAGGTCCCGCTGGGCGAAACCTTTGCCTGGGACGACAAGTCCACCTACGTGAAGAACCCGCCGTACTTCGAGAACATGCCCGAGACTCCGGCGGCGGTGGGCGATATCTCCGGGGCGCGCGTTTTGTGCTACCTCGGCAACAGCGTGACCACCGACCACATCTCACCGGCAGGATCGATCAAGCACAACAGTCCGGCCGGGCAATACCTGATCGAAAATGGCGTGCAGCCGGTGGACTTCAACTCCTACGGCTCGCGCCGCGGTAATCACGAAGTCATGATGCGCGGCACCTTTGCCAATGTGCGCCTGCGCAACAAGCTGACGCCCGACCGCGAGGGTGCTTACACTCGACACCTGCCCGACGGCAAGGAGATGTTCATCTACGACGCGTCGGTGAAGTATCGCGAGGAAGGTACGCCACTGATGGTTTTGGCGGGCAAAGAGTACGGCTCCGGCTCCTCGCGCGACTGGGCGGCGAAGGGACCGCGGCTGCTGGGCGTGTGCGTAGTACTGGCCGAGAGCTTCGAGCGCATCCATCGCTCGAACCTGGTGGGCATGGGCATCCTGCCGCTGCAGTTTCTGGATGACGAGAACGGCGAAACCAACGGCCTTTCCGGGGAAGAAGTGTACGACGTTGTGGGACTAGTCGATGTGCTTGCCAACTTCGCGCCCGGCAAGACGGTGAAGGTGAGGGCCGAGAAGGCAGACGGCACGGTCGCGGAGTTCGACGCGACCGTGCGTATCGACACTCCCCAGGAGGTGCTGTACTACCAGCACGGCGGGATTCTGCAATACGTGTTGCGTCAGCTTCGGTTGAATTGATTTGAAAGCTCGCAGCGATGAGACAACGATGACGTTGGTGAAGTGCCGGTTCGGAGGACAGAGCTGCGCTTCAACGGACCTTAGAGCGCGCCCTTTGCGATGCATTGAGCCGTTCCACTGGCTGTGCTGTTAAGAAACTCGCTTCCGACGGCCTCGTATCAAGGCACGACTTCAGTCGTGCCGGTAAGTCGTTTGTTTACGCGACGCCGAGCGGACTTAGTTCGCGAGGCGACCGGCTTTCGACTCTTTCAGACTGCCGCTTTAGCCGGCTTATTCTAATCTGCTTTGCCGGAGTAGTACCCGTCTCTCGCCTGTACCGTGAAGTCGTTTTGATTGGTGGTCAGCAGAATCTTGTGGTAGCCATCGTCGGCCTCGACCCGGTCTGGCGTAAAGCCCAGGCTGTATTGGTTCCGCAGCTCTTCGCCGATGCTGGTATAGATCTGTTCGATCGATTCGTGCTTCGACACCTCGTAGAAGCGCCCGCCGGTTTGCTGGGCCAGTTGCTGCATTACTTGCTTGCCGTCGGCGTGGCCATGTGAGCTTCGCCCGCCACCACCGCTCGGAGGAGGATTGGGATTGCTGCTTCCACCGCTCCCACCGCCAGGGTATCCCCCGCCGGGATATCCCCCACCAGGGTAACCACCGCCGGTTCGCCCGCCTCCGGGATAGCCGCCGCCTGGGTAACCTCCGCCAGGATAGCCACCACCTGGGTAACCTCCGCCATGCCGGCCCGGATAGCCTCCAGCCACTTTGTTGTACGCATTGGGGTCTACGAACAGAATGGTGTACACCAGAGTATCGGACCGCTGTGCCGCTTCAATGGCCCCGCTCAGGTTCACCTTGCTTCCCTGGTCCACGCCGTCGGAGAGAATGATCAGCGCCTTGCGCCCCGGCTGCTTGCTCGAAATCTCGTCAGAAGCCAGAAATACTGCGTCATACAGTTTGGTACCGCCGCCTCCCCATTGGGGCCGGCTGGGATCGTTGGAACCGCCGGTCTGTGCTTGCCGCGCATCGGGTACGTCCAACTTCTGCAACGCAGCCTCCAGCTTGGGTCTCGAGCTGGTCAGGTCCTGAAGCAGCTCGATCTCCATGTCGAAATGAACTACATACGCCTTGTCCTTCCATTCCCGCAGTAAATCCTCGAGGAAGGTGTAGCTGGCCGTGCGTTCCTGCTCCAGCACGCGGCGCTGGCTCACGCTGGTGTCTACCAGCAAGCCCATTGTCAGTGGGAGGTCAGTCACTTTGGAGAAGTAGCGGATAGTTTGCGGCTTGCCATCGTCTTGCAGTGCGAAGTCGTCCTTCGTTAGGGTGGTGACTAGTTTTCCCTGTTTGTTGCGCACGGTCGCCAGGACGTTGACTACGTTGACCTCTTTCTTGATGGTGGCGGCGGGCTCCTGCTGTCCCTGCTCGCTTTGTTGGGCGCGCAGCGGAAGGCTGATGAAAAGTAGCGGAAGCAGCGTAACCGCAGCTCGCAGGATGGGGACGAGACGACAGTTCTGGCCGTGCGGATTCGCCGCACGCAGGTCGGAGCGCATGTTTTCCATTGGCGAAGTGCACTGCAAGTCTGAAACAAGCTGAAACCACTCAAACCCGCCTAAACAATGGAAGTTGCATCAGCAGCGGCAATGAGTTCGCCATCATGCAGGGCCCAAACGAGGACCCATCGGGAGCATTCTTCACCAGGTGGGTCTTCCGAATGCTCCCATGAACATGCAACCGGACGCAAAGTTACAAGCCGATGAAAACTAAGGCACCGACTTGCGAGACTGCCCATCGGCTTCTAGAATCGCAGTTTATCCTGGAGGAGTGGAATGGCACCCCTTAGCGTAGGTGATGCGGCCCCCGACTTCGATTTGCCCGCGGTGATGGGTAACATCAAGCAACGCGTGAAGTTAAGTGATTATCGGGGCAAGAAAAACGTTATTTTGGTTTTTTATCCGGCGGACTGGACTCCAGTGTGCTCCGCCGAGTTGCCGCTGTTCAATGCTGAGCTCGAGAAATTTTCCGGCTATGGGGCCGAGGTGGTGGGTATCAGCGTGGATTCCATCCCTAGCCATATCGCATGGCAGAAGAAGGAAATCGGCATATTGAGCCTGCCGCTGGCCAGCGATTTCTATCCTCACGGTGAGGTGGCCAGCAAGTACGGCATCCTGCGCGAGGGCGAGCCAGTCCCGGGTATCAGCGAGCGGGCAATCTATGTCGTCGATAAGCGCGGCAAAGTGGCGTACGCCAAGGTGTACCCTATCGACCGCCCGCCTGACCCGGAAGACGTGTTCGAAGTGCTGCGGAAGCTGTAAGGCGTGGTGCAAACTCGTTAGGCGCAAGTAGTCGCTGCCACGAAAATCCCACAGTATGCGGGGTTTTGCATTCTCGCGCGATCAGCCTATCAACTGGCTTTGGCTCGCTGCACAATGGGCTCGTGGAACGCGCCGACCAGAATTTCCAACAGCTTCTGTACATCTTCGAAACCGTAATTGGCGCGCAGCTCGGAGCGTTTTGCGACCACCGGGTCGCGGAGCAGGCCCTCAATCATGCCGACGATCGCTGCCCGAACGGCATCAAGGTTCACGTCCGTCCTGATCTCGCCTTCGTTCCGCATATCCTGCAGGATGCGGTCGAGCGCTTCCCTGAACTGGCGTCCGCCGCGGCTCAGAAGGATGTCGGTACCGTCCTTCCGCACCCGCCGGGCTTCCAGCGTCATCAAGGTCTTCATTTCGGGATCGCGGTCTAGTTCGACGGCGACCGCCTCCAAAACGTGGAACAGCCGCTCCGCGGGCGATGAGTGGTGAACTGCTTGAATTCTCTCGCCGATGCTGTTCCAGCCCCGGTCAAAAATCGCCACCAGCAGCCCTTGCTTGCTGCCGAAGTGCTTCATTAGCTGTGACTCACTGGTGCCGGCCTCGCGCGCGATGGCTACTGTGCTGGTGTTTTCGAATCCATTCTGCGCGAACAGTAGCTTGGCTGAATTAAGAATTCGGTCGTGAGAGGAGAGGGTGGAAGTCGATTTCGTGTACATAGCTCTGCTTCCCCTTATCGAAAGGTACGACAGGCAGTAGTAACACATCTGAGACGGGGGAGTTGCGCTTCCAGCCTGGTTTGACCGGAGTTCTTTCACCCGTCCGCCAAACAAGATTCCCGATAATGCCGGGGAACGTTCCAAAAAAGAGAGCCCGCCAAACTGGCTCGGGTCCCCTCGAAAACAGCGCAAACTTATTGCGTTTTGACTGACTTCTTCGAGGTCGCCGGCTTGGCGGACGCGGTCTTCTGCTCCTGCGGGCTGACTCCGGCGTCCTTCATCACCTGATCAATCAACTGGTACAGCTGGGTACGGTCGACGACTTCGACAAATGGGAGGCCCCGTGTGGTGTCGCTGACCACATAAATTGTCGGCGTGTGATCGAGTCCCACTCGCTGGCCCATAGCGTAGTCGGCTTTGACCTTGGCGGTCAGGTCGCCTGAGGGATCCACCACGAAAGGGAATACGATCTTGTTGTCGGCAGCGAACCGCTCCGTCATACCGCGCAGATTCTGCGGGTTGATCTGGGCCTGATTGGCAAAGATGAATAGCCGATAGTCGTCGCCCAGCTTCTTCGATTTAGTGTCGAAGTAGCGCGCATTCACCGCCGCATCAAACGACCAACTGTGCATGGGCAGTGGAAAGTCATATTGCACCAGCGGGATGTTGTACTTTTTCGCGGCCTCATGCAATAAGGGTGCCGCCCGCGCGCAGTCGGGACACTGCAGGTCCTCAAAAACCAGGATTGCGACCTTGGACCCCTTCGGCGGCCGCAGCACAGAGGTATCTCCGCCCCAAGCCAGCGATGCACCGACGACTGAGAGTGCGGCGGCGAGGGCGAATTGCCAGAGTAGATTACGTTTCATTCCACGAATTCCTTAGTGGCAGCCGATACAGCCAGCATCCCACAGCTAACCACCATATAGTAACGGAAATCATCCAGAGGAGTTTTGCAGACGGGGATCCCTCCCCCCTCGCCGTGCGCAAAGTCCTGAAAACAGGAGACTTGCACGGACGATTCCGGGCAAAATATTGACCCTGTGGGACTTGCGGGTAAACTATTTCGGAATAAGGGCTTAGGCCGGATCTTGTTGGGATGAATGGCGGCGTAGTAGTAATCAGGCAGACAGGTAAGAAATCGGGAACGAACAGGACCTATCACAGGCCGAAGCACCTCAGCTTTTACTTCTAGGAAGTGTGGGTAGTATCCGGCTGCCAGCTCCTGGGCTGACAGCTCTCCCTCATCCTTCCGTGGGCAGTGTACGACGGGAAGGGTAAAAGCACCAAGCGATGTAGTCACCGTTGGGTGTGATGCGTGAACGGTGGGGCCGGGCATAACCCAATTCAAGCAGTTGCGAAGCTTTTTAACTTGCGGTTCGCCGCACCGACGGAATATCGCGTCATGGGTGACAATGTCGGGTGGTTCAACATCGGCGCATAGCATTGCGGCATGATGTTGGGCAAAACGCCCAACCTCGATAAACTAGCCGCCGTGAGAATGATTTTCACCGTTTACTATGCCGAAGCCAGCTGCACCGATGGCATCCCACAGATAACCAGCTTAAAGTAACGGAAATTGCGCTTTGGAGTCTTGCGGACGGGCCACAGGAGGCGAGGCCGCAATCGGCAAAATCTGAATCAGGAGATGTTGCTATGAAGAAACGTATCGCGTTGCTCCCATTGCTTCTCATAATTTTCATTCTTGCCGGTTGCACCACTAACACACCCTCAGCACCGGCCTCAGGCCAGCCCGCAGCTACCGCTGATCCCTTGCCCTCGTGGAACGATGGCCCCGCAAAGCAGGCAATCCTCGACTTTGTTAAGACCACGACGGACAAAGCTAATCCCAAATTTGTTCCGCCCGAAGAGCGTATTGCAACCTTTGACCAGGACGGCACCACTTGGGTCGAGCAGCCCATGTACTCGCAGGTATTGTTTGCCTTCGAGCGCGTAGCTGCGTTGGCGCCGCAGAGCATCCGGAGTGGAAGACCAGGATGCCATTCAGAGCCATCGTCACCGGCGACAAGGCGAGCGATGGCGAAGTTCACGATGAAGGATATCGAACTCGTCTTCGCCGTGACTTCCACTGGCATGACCGCGGAAGCGTTTCCGCCGATCGTGAAGGACTGGATGGCGACCGCGAAGCATCCCAAGTTCGACAAGCCGTATTCCCAGATGGTGTACCAGCCCATGCTGGAGGTGATGAAGTATCTCCGCGAGAACGGATACCGCACTTACATCGTGACCGGCGGTGGACAGGATTTCGTACGAGCCTATGCCCAACAGGTATATGACATCCCGCCCGAGCAGATTGTAGGCTCGGCGCTGGATACCAAGTATGAATACAACAAGGAGGGACAGGGCATCCTGATGCGCGATCCCAAGCTCCTGTTGAACAACAACTTTGCCGGCAAGGCTGAAGATATCTACCTCTTCATTGGTCGCCATCCGCGGGCGGCATTCGGTAACTCCACCGGCGACCAGCAGATGCTGGAGTACACACAGGCAAGTAGCGGGGCCTCGCTGGAAATGCTTGTGCTGCACGACGACGCACAGCGCGAATACGCCTACGGCCCTGCGCAAGGTTTGCCCGACTCCAGCGTCGGCACCTTCACTCAGGCGTTATACGACGAGGCCAAGGCAAAGGGCTGGACCGTCATCAGCATGAAGAATGACTGGAAGCAGATCTTCGCCTGGGAGAAATAAGATGAGCGAGACACAACTCGGCCGTAATGCGCTCATCGTTCCTCGATTCCATCGCAACTTTCGGTTGCGAAATTGTCGAAATCTGTAGTCAACTAGCAAACCAACGATTAGAGATCAAACGGCGGCTGTCCTGAAAACAGGGACACCGCCGTGTGTTATGGCTGTCTGGGGGAATTCATTCAAGCCAACGCCGGCCTGCAATCGAACGCATCGGCGAAAGTTAGCGCCCGGTCGACCTTCTGTTCAAGAGGGTGGCCTGTTCGATGAGTTGATCTGTGGGGACCAACCCGTCGCCACCCTCCGCCCTTTGGCGGAGGCAAACCTGATCTACCTGCAAGGGAGACTTGGAAATGAACATTGGAACAAAATTCGAAAAGTAGCCCTGGGAGCGCTTGCCATCTCCAGCTTGATGCTGGCGTGTGGGGCATACCCAAGCGCGGCGCAGACAAGCCAAAAACCCAACATCGTAGTCATCATGGGAGACGACATTGGCTGGATGCAGCCCGGCGTATACCACCGCGGAATAGGGTTGGGAGAAACGCCTAACATCGACCGCATCGGCCAACGAGGGCGCGATGTTCACGGACTATTACGCCATGCAGAGCTGCACTTCGGGGCGCAATGCGTTTTTGACAGGAATGTATCCGCTGCGCACCGGCATGATTCCGCCGCAACTTCCCGGCAGCCCGACTTATCTGCTGCCCGGCACTCCGTCGATGGCGGTGTTCCTGCGTGATCTCGGCTACACCACCGGCGAGTTCGGCAAGAACCATCTCGGCGACCACACTGATGTCACTACCGACAGCGCACGGCTTCCAGGAATACTGGGGCTACCTCTACCACCTTGACGCAATGGAGCAGGTAAGCTTCCCCGACATCAACAGCAGTCCGACGGTGCAGGGCATCGCCCCACCGTGCAAGAATACGCCAGTTCCGGGGCTGCAAGAGGTTCCCGGCGCCGTCGACCCAGGACTTCGACTTGCCTGACGCCTCCGCGTCCGGTCATCTGGTGCACTCTTCCGACGGTACCTCGAAGAACCAGAGCTGCAAGGACGAAGGCCCGCTGACACTGGACCGATCTCGAAGACCGTGGACGAGGAAATCTCTGCCAAGGTCATTGACTTCCTCGACCGCAACGATCCTAAGACGACCGGGAAGCCGTTTTTCGTCTGGTACAACCCGGCGCGGATGCACGTAACGACAATGTTGTCGCCAAAGTATGTGGCCATGATGGGGACAAAGGGCGGCAAGGACTGGGGTGTCAACGAAGCCGGCATGAAGCAACTGGACGATAACATCGGCCTGGTGCTGCAAAAACTGGAGCAGATGGGCCAGCTGGACAACACCGATTATCGTCTTCACCACCGACAATGGGGCGGAGACGATCAGCTTCCCCGATGGCGGCATGACGCCGTTCAAGGGCCAGAAGGGCGAGGCCTACGAAGGCGGGTATCGTCTCCGATGGTAATTCGGTGGCCGGGAGCGATCAAGCCCGGAACCCTGTTTACGGACATATTTTCCGCTCTCGACTGGCTACCCACATTCGTTGAGGTGGCCGGTGGACCGAAGGGGAATGATCTAAAAGCGCAGTTGGAAAAGGGCTCCTATTCAGGGATTGTAAAGACGACGCTCGATGGCGTGAACCAAGTTGACTATCTGACGGGAAAGTCGCCGACGTCGGCGCGAGAGGTTTTTTATTACTTCTCCGGTGCCACACCGTCGGCGGTCCGCTACAAGAACTGGAAGATGTATTACACCATGTCGGAGCCCGGGGCCGACGGTTGGATCATGCCGCTGATTCCGTTCCACTGGACATTGGTGCAGAACATCAAGCGCGATCCGTTCGAGCAGGCAGTTGGGATTCAGCAGAAGAGTGCAATGTCTTTAGGTGGAGCGCTAGCTGCTCCGATGACTGCTTACCAATACGACTGGAACATGCTGCCCATCGGCCAGCAGCTCTGGCTGGAGTGGTTCGAGACTCTGAAGGCGTTTCCGCCAATGCAAGCGCCAGCAAGCTACAACCTCACACAGGTCTTGGATGCGATCAAGGCCAACACTGGGCACCCGAGTGAGTAGGCTGCACTTGAACGCTTGAAGACGCGGACATTAAAGAGTTCGCACAACTGAAGTCGGAGGCGAGGAAGGCGTAACGGCTTTCCTCGCCCTTTTCAGCTATTTCCACGCGCTGGACAAACCGGCTTTCACAGCGCAATCAAGGGATTAGAAGTCGGAAACCACCGTTTCTCAGGAGGCGCTGGCCGAAGCGTTGCAGAAGGCGAAATGGGGGACCAAGACGGTAAATTCCAAGTAAATCCTGGTGTCATAATCGCCGCGCCACCACAAAGAGGAGCGACCTGTGCAATGGTTCCTTAATTTGCCCGACTGGCTCTACGGCATTCTCTCGATCGCGTTTGCGGTGCTGATTGGCGTGGGCGGCCTGCTGGTCACTCGCAAATGGATATCGCGGCTCCACCTCAGGGCCTCACACAAGGAAATTGTCAGCTATTACCTGAGCACGATTGCCATCTTCTACGGAGTTATGCTGGGCCTGATTGCTGTCAGCGTCTGGGAGAGCTACAACGACGCAAAGACAGCTGTTGCGGCGGAAGTCGGCTCCTTGGCGGCTCTCTATCGCGACGTGAGCGGTTATCCGGAACCTGAACGCACCACACTCCAGGCAGACTTGCGGCAATACACGCGTTATGAAATCGAAGTGGCTTGGCCAGAGCATTGCCGAGGGGTCGTCAACCCAGGCGGAATTAAGCGCTTGTGGCTCTTCCAGGACAAACTGCAAACATTCGAGCCCAAGACCAAGGGGCAGGAGATGCTCCATGTTGAGACCCTGCGCGCCTTCAACGACCTCATCCAGAAACGCGCCCTAAAACTGGATACTGTCACATCGCACTTGGCCCCGCCTATGTGGGAATTTGTCATCCTTGGAGCGGTGCTGAGCTTCGTCGTGAGCTGGTTCTTTCAAGTGAAGAGCTTCGCCATGCATCTGTGGATGACGATTTTCTTTGCCGGCCTGCTGGGTATGGAGATCGATCTCCTGGTTATCATGAACCACCCCTACGGCGGCGGCCTCGGCGTCAGTCCCGAAGGCTTTCAAACCGTGTATGACATGCTGATGCGGTAGACATGCGCTTCCGCCTCCTTGACCGGGTGCCCTCTTTTTTCCCGGCGCGGCAGGTCAGGAACAGTTTGGAATTCCCGCTGCCCCGGAATTTGCCCTAGCCAAAGAACAGGGCCACGGGCTATGCTTTCGCGTACCGGAAAAATCAATTTCGCGACCGGTTAACTCCGCCGCGCCCCCTTTCCCGCCCTCTGATGGGTTCGTCCGCCCATCGCAATCCTCCCCGCGTGGAGGCCAATCAGCAACATTTGCATACGGAGATTCACAAATGGATTTTGGTGCAGGAGTTCGAAAACTGACATTGGGCGCGCTTGCCCTCTCCAGCTTCTTGCTGGCGGGTGGTGCGATCCCAGGCGCAGCGCAGACAGCAAAGAAGCCTAACATTCTCGTCATCATGGGCGACGATGTGGGCTGGTTCAACATCGGGGCTTATCACCGTGGAATCATGTCGGGGAAGACGCCCAACCTCGACAAGCTTGCCTCCCAGGGCATGATGTTCACCGACTATTACGCCGAGGCAAGCTGCACCGCGGGGCGCGCCAACTTCATCACCGGCGAGTTGCCGATTCGCACCGGGTTGACGACCGTGGGCCAGGCTGGAGCCGACGTGGGAATGCCGGCTCAGGCCGTCACTCTCGCTACCATTCTCAAGGCGCAGGGCTACGAGACCGGACAGTTCGGCAAGAACCATCTCGGCGACCTCAACAAATTCCTGCCATGCCTGCACGGCTTCGATGAATTCTTCGGCTATCTCTACCACCTCGATGCCATGTCCGATCCCTACTGGTTCGACTACCCGCAGGACTGGATCGACAAAACTGGGCCGCGAACCCTGACGCACTGCTGGGCAACCGACAAGGATGATCCCACGGTGATGCCACGCTGGGGGGCAGTCGGCAAACAGAAGATTGTGGACGAGGGCCCACTGGCCCCATTCCCCAACATGACGGACATGCAGAACTGGCAAAAAGGCCGCCCCGCCAAGTACGACATGGAGACCTTCGACGAGGTATTGGTTCAGCATACCAACGGGTTTATGGACCAGGCCAAGAAAGACGGCAAGCCCTTCTTCATCTGGCACAACACCACCCGCATGCACGTTTTTACCTACCTCCCGCCGAAGTACCAGGCGATGATGAACTACCAGAGCAACTACAACCTGGAAGAAGCCGGCATGGCGCAGATGGACGACAGCATCGGCGAAATCCTGAAGCACATCGACGATATCGGAGAGACTGACAACACCATCGTGATCTTCACCACCGACAACGGCGCGGAGGTATTCACCTGGCCGGATGGCGGCATGACGCCTTTCAAAAACACCAAAGGCACCGTCGGCGAAGGTGGCTTCCGTGTACCCGCGATCATCCGCTGGCCCGGACATGTCAAGCCGGGCACGGTTGAGAATGGCATCATCTCCGGCCTCGACTGGTTGCCTACCCTCGCGGACGCTGCGGGAGCTCCCGACGTCACCAACCAGTTACTGAAAGGCGTGAAGTTCGGGGACCGGACCTACAAGAACCATCTCGACGGCTACGACCAGATGAACTTGATCACGGGCAAGGGACCCTCGGCTCGACATGAAATCTTCTATTTCGGCGGCCCCCATCTGGGCGCCATTCGCATCGATGATTTCAAGTTCCAGTTCTTCCAACAGCCCTGGGGCTGGCCGGGAGAAAAGGTCACCACCGATATGCCCACGATCGTGAACATCCGGCAGGATCCGTTCGAGCGCACGCCCTCGATCCGCGGCGAATCGCCCAACAATAGCGCCTTTGGCTATGGGAACGAATTCTTCGCGCGTGAGTTCTGGCGCTTTGTCCTCGTGCAACAATACGTGGGGAAGATGGCGCTTACAGCCGTCGATTATCCTCCCATGCAGGACCCGGCTACCTTCAACCTGGATGCCATCAAGGCCAAAATCCAGGAGATGATGAAGGCGCACGAAGGTCAGTAGTCAGCAACCAACACCTAGCCCGGCGGGCAGTCCTTCGGGGCTGCCCATTTTTCACTTGCTCCAGGAAGCCGGGCATTCCTCTAGAGCGGTTACGCGGTCGTCACACGCACCACCAAAGCCATTCGCAATCGCGCACCCGTGATTTAAGCTGTGCCCAGGAGGAGACGAATGTTTCCAAGCGCTATTTCGTCCCGCCACACTCCGCGCTTCGCGGTCCTTTTGTCGTGCTGTCTTTTGCTGGTTGCCTGCGGCAAGAAAGAAACTCCGACCTCCGCTGCTCAACAGCAGGCACAGCAGCAGGCAGCTCCGGCGCCGGCTGCGCCGGTTCCTCAGCCTGACGAAGTTCCTGCCCCGGCCAGCGAGATCAAGCTCCCGACAATTTTCGGGCGCCACACCGGCGATCTCGATGAGATGGCGAAGAACCGCAACATTCGCGCCCTCGTCCTGATCAATCCCATCAGCTTTTTTTACGACAAGGGACATCCCAAGGGCATCACGTACGAAGCGCTCGAGGAATTCCAGAAGTTCGTCAACCAGA
This sequence comes from uncultured Acidobacteriaceae bacterium, assembly GCA_963834815.1. Taxonomy (GTDB): domain Bacteria; phylum Acidobacteriota; class Terriglobia; order Terriglobales; family Acidobacteriaceae; genus DASRAA01. Next base: position 677,783 of record CAWIDA010000006.1, read on the forward strand.
AGCTGAAGACCGGCCCGCTCGACGTGAAAGTGTCGTTCCTTCCTTTGCGCCCCGACCAGATCGAGCCCGCGCTGGCACAAGGTGTTGGAGATTTGGTCGCTTACGGCCTGGTGATCACACCCGAGCGGGAACAGCGAGTTGCCTTCTCCACGCCGATCCAGAAGGACGTTTCCCAGATCATCGTAACCGGGCCGGATTCCGGCCCGCTCTCCACTCTCGCCGACCTTGGCGGCAAAGAGGTGTACGTCAACCCGTTGACCACCTATTACACCAACCTGCAGAAGGTGAACGAGACGCTGCAAAAGGAAGGCAAGACGCCGATCGTCATCAAGGCAGCCGACAAGAATCTGCTGGACGACGATCTGGTGCAGATGGTGAACGCCGGATTGATGTCCGCGACGGTCACCACGAAACTGAAGGCCGACCTCTGGTCGAAGGTACTCGATAAGATCCAGCCGCATCCCGACCTGGTGGTTGCGAGCGGCATCCAACTGGCCTGGGCGATGCGCAAGAACAACCCGCAGTTCAAGCAACTGGTCGACGAGTTTGTCGCCTCCCACGCGGTTGGAACTTCGTTCGGCAATACCGTGTTGCGGCGTTACCTGCAGAACACCAAATGGGTCAAGAACTCGACCTCCGGCGAAGAAATGAAGAAGTTCCAGACCAACCTCGAGCTCTTCAAGAAGTACTCCGGCGAGTATGACTTCGATTACCTGATGATCGCCGCCCAGGGCTACCAGGAGTCGCTGCTCGACCAAAGCAAAAAGAACCCGAGTGGCGCCGTAGGTATCATGCAGGTGATTCCCAAGTACGCGGCGGCAAATCCCATCAACATTCCCAGCGTCAGTACCGCTGACGCCAATATCCATGCCGGGGTCAAGATGCTGCGCAACATCGACGACAAGTACTTCAACGACCCCAAGATCGACCGTTTGAACAAGACCCTGTTCGTCTTCGCCAGCTACAACGCCGGACCCAACCGCATCGCCAGGCTGCGCAAACAGGCTGCCGAGATGGGTCTCGATCCCAACCTGTGGTTCGGCAACGTGGAGGTGATGGCGGCCAGGGACATTGGCCAGGAGACGGTCACCTATGTAGCCAACATTTACAAGTATTACGTCGCCTACAAGCTGGCGCTCGCCCAAAAAGATGCCAAGCAGCAGGCCGAAGGGCTGCCGGCGAAGTAAAGTTAGCGATGCCCTCGCTTGCTGCCAACTGACCGGACTTTTTCGATCATGCCGAACAGGAAGGCGGTCGTCAGCCCGAACAGCAGCCATCCGTTCAGCGCCTCCAGCGCCCCCAGAAGTTGCCAGTGTTCTTTTAGCTCCAGACTCGCATGCCCATAGCTGGTTATCGCGCTCAGGGAATAGAGCATCGCGGATCGCTCGTCGGGCAGTGCGTCAAGAAGCCGGTAAGCCACAGCCCAGATGGCTGTTTCAACCGCATGCAGACAGGTGGCCAGCAGGGTAGCTGTACCCACCACCGCGACGAAAGAGACGGTGGGGTGACGGCGTTCGGACATGCGGCTGGTTGAGCCGTCGATTTTCTGCCCGATCAAGCCAAGACCCAGAACGTGGATGACCACAGCCAGGACGATCAAGGGCAGGCCCCATGCCCAATCGATACCCCAACTGTCTGGGGTGACCCTCACGGCAGCGAAAACGGTCTGCGCAATGTTCATCAAGACCTCGGTCAGGTTGGCGCGTGGCCCGAAAGACAGAGTGTGCGGGCATTGCAGTCAAGGCCTGCGCTCCGCTCACAGCATGGTACGGCATGGCGTCAAATTGTCGAGCACAAATCAACTAGCGGGGAAGGGTGGAGTGTTCCCCACCCTTCGTTGCGGAGTTGATCGGGGGGTTTCAGCGGAGGAATTTGAACGGTTATTCGTGATCCGGCTTGGCTGAACCGTCCTTTAGGAGGGCTTGTTGCAGTTCTAACAATCGAGCGATCTTGGCGTTCGCTTTCGCTTTAGCCAATCGATCGTTCTCCTGGCCTTCTTTCTTTTCCAGGAGCCGATTTATTTCGCTGGCCAGCGCCATGAGTTTCTCAGGATCCTGCTCCTGTGCCGCCAACTCGGCCAGCTCCATCCACAGTTCAGAATCTCCGTCCATGCTCACTGCAATCTCCCGATCTGTAACGTGGATAAAGTGGGAACCAGCAACTGCGCGATTTTGGCCAGGAGTGCCGCAGGGCTGTCACCCTTGGTGAAACAACTGTCCACGCACGATAGCGATTCGTTCTCAACTAGAAAACCTGAGACGAGGATGACGGGAAGCTGGGGCGAGTCAGCTTTGATTTTTTCTGCAACCTCTCCACCGTTGATTCCCGGCATCCAGTAATCGGTCACCACCAGGTCAACGGGTATGGAAGAAAGTATAGTCAGTGCCTGCTCCCCGCACGAAGCGCTGAGCACGTCATAGCCGGCAGCTTCCAGAATCTTCTGCCGCGAATACAGCACCCCAGGCTCATCATCGACGGACAGGATAAGCCTGCCAACGTTCAACGCTGGACTGCAAGCAACTCGAAGCTGTGATGGCGGGAGGACCATCTACTACCCCACATCGTGCGACTGTATAGCAAAAGTTAGGCGCACGGCTTTTTGTTGTCTGTCTGGTATCAGACGAACTGGGTGAAAATTATTTAGTCAAGCAGGGAGAGTCTCTGGAACTCATCGCGCACAATGCCGTAGCACTCGCAGGCCGTGTCTTCCAGCTTGGCGCGATCTCGAATCGTCACCACCCCCCGGGCGTGGTCTATCAATCCCGCCCGATGGAGCAGGCCGGCAGCCAGCGTCACCGTGGTGCGCGGGGCGCCGAGCATCTGTCCGAGAAAATCCTGAGTGAGGCGAAGCTCGTCGATTTCCATGCGGTCGCGGCAGGCGAGCAGCCAACGGGCGAGCCGTTCTTCGATGTTGTGCAGGCGGTTGCAGGCTGCGGTTTGTGCGGTCTGCACCAGGAAGCCCTGCATGTACCGCAGTAATGTAACGCCGCAACTCGTCGGAGCGCTCAAATTGGGTCTTTGAGAACTTCCGCAGGGACGCGAAAACCGGAACCGGCAATCTGAATAAAGGTGCGTCCGGGAGCTCCTTCAGCGCCCAGCAGGATAGGGATTCCCACGACGCCATCTCTTCCGATGATGCCGACTTCCACGGTGTTTCCGTCGCTCGGTTGTCACTACGACCGAGGCAATGCCGGACTCGATAAAGTAGGCGTGGGGAGCCACGCCGTCCAGGAGAGTCTGCTCCTGTTCGAAAGTTACTGGAGAAAGATGAGGTTGAAGGCGGGCGAGTTCATTTTCGGAAAGCGCCGCCAAGACACGATTCCGGTACGCTCGTTTGGGCAGGTGCATGTCGCTTCCTCGCAGGCGCAAAGCGCCAAATCAGGATGCGCAAATGAACCAGCCCCTCGGCTGGGAGACGTGCGTATGGAGATTTGATTTAAGTGTACGCCTTATTTGGTCAGGAGCGTTTGTCTGGTACCAGACCGAAGGCTGCTGGCAGCGGATGGGAACGAGCGTCTGCCGGCCTCTTGTCGTAAAGTAGCTGCACGCGGCGCTTGGGGATCGGGGGTGGAGCGTATGGGGTATTTCCGGAAGAAGCTGTGGGCGGCTACCAGCATCATCGCTGGACTTTGCGCCGGGCTCGTGGTGGCTGTGAACCTTAGCTGCGGATCGAGCTCCAACTCCGATAATGGCGGAGATGGTGGCGGCAACAACCCGCCGCCGCCTCCGTCTCTGCTGGTCCGATTGAGCACTGACACCTTTTCGAACAGCTCTAGTCAGCATGCGACCGAAGTCGAACCGTCCATCGCAGCTTCCGGCTCGACTCTGGTGGCCGTGTTCCAGATGGGGCGGTTCTTCAACGGCGGCGCTTCCGATATCGGCTTTGCCACCTCAAGCGACAATGGTGTCAGCTGGCAAAATGGTGTGTTGCCGGGAATCACGATTTTCGCTGGCGGAATCTCCAACGCGGTCAGCGATCCGTCGGTAGCCTTCGATCGCTCCCACGCGACCTGGCTGATCGCGTCCCTGGCGATCCTGCACACCGATACAGTCGTGGTCAGCCGTTCGCAGGATGGTTTGAGCTGGAGTGGTCCGGTTACCGTCAGCGACACGCCCGATGCCGACAAAGAGTGGATCAACTGCGACAACAGCCAGACTAGTCCGTTCTTCGGGCACTGTTATGTGACGTGGGACGATCCGAGCGCCAACGGCCTCATCTGGATGAGCACATCGTCCGACGGCGGCCAAACATGGAGCTCGCCTGCGAATTCCGGTGACATGGCAACAGGACTCGGCGGCGTTCCTGTGGTGCAGCCGAACGGCACGGTGGTGGTGCCGGCGTCGGATGAGTCCGGCGAGAACATGATCGCTTTTATCTCATCGGATGGCGGCTTGACCTGGAGCTCAAGCACCATCATCTCGACGATCAGCGATCACCTGGTTGCGGGAAACCTGCGCAACGATTCGCTCCCCATGTCGGCTATCGACAGCGCCGGAGTTGTGTACGTTGCCTGGCCGGATTGCCGCTTCCGGAGCGGCTGTTCTTCGAACGATATCGTGATCAGCACTTCATCGGACGGTGTGTCGTGGGGAGCGCCGGTGCGTGTTCCCATCGATAGCATCAGTAGCACGGTAGACCATTTCCTGCCCGCAATAGCTGTAGATCCGTCCACCGGCGGGAGTTCTGGACATCTTGCCCTGGTTTATCACTACTACCCCAACGCCGTGTGCACTGAACTGACCTGCGGGCTGAATATTGGCTACGTAACTTCGAATGACGGCGGCGCCAACTGGAGCGCTCCCAACCAACTGGCCGGCTCCATGTCGCTCGACTGGCTGGCTGACACGAGCCTCGGGCGAATGGTAGGCGACTATGTGGGAGTAGCGTATGCGTCAGGAATGGCCTTCCCGGCAATCGCAGTCGCGCGGGCCAACACCGGAACCGTGTTCGATGAAGCTATCTACTCATCGACGAATTCCTTGACGCAGGCGCGTGCTGCGGCCGCGGTGCGGAGGGCGCAACCGGTTCCGGGAGCGCGCTCCGACCACCCGCCGAGACAGTTCTATGATGTGGAACATAGGTATCCGCGAAGGCCACCGCGATAGCCGTTGGAAAAGCTGATCCTCGCGGACTGAAGTCCTTACCGCACTACACGCCCATTGTGGCTTTAACCTTGCCCGATTTGATGGCTTTCACCAGGCGGTCGTGGTCCAACTCAGTCTGATCGCCGTAGGCTTCGGCCCAGGCGGCCAGCGCCTTGTCGAGCACATTCGAGTTGCCGCAGTAACCGGCAATGGCAGCCGCGTCACCAGCGCGAGAGTGAGCGCGTGCCAATAGCGTTCCGCAGGCCCAGGCGTAGAAGTCGAAGGACTCGCCGGTTAGCCACTCCACGGGGATCGAGGCCTTCATGTTCTTCATTTGCCGCACGAAATAGGGGCGCCCATCAACTCTGGTAATGCCGAGCATGATGTCGCTGGAGGCCTGCAGGGCACGTTGGCCAACCACCACGCGTTTACCCTCATGCTGTATGTACGCCTCGGGCAGTGGCGGAACGTAAGGTGCATGGGCCGGCGGCACGCACTCCTTGATCTGCAAGAAAAGCGGATCGTCATCGCTGTTGCCGAACAACAACGCCAGGTAGGCCCGCGTCCCCACGCTGCCTACGCCGACAATGCGGTGAGCGACGTCTACCACGTGGTAGCGGCTGAGCATGTAGCGGCGCTCCAGCGGCAGGGACTCGGCATATTCGTTGAGCCCATCAATGATCTTCTCGCGGGTCACCTCATCCACGTGCGTGAGTACCGGAGCGTCCTCCCGCAAACGCCATCCACCCGACACTCCACGCTCCGAAACCTTGGTGAGCAGCGTCCGGTTGGTTTGCTGCTTGGCTTTAGCCACGCACTTGGCGAGCACGGCGCCGGTCTTGGCGTCTATTTTGATCAGCGGATTTTTGCGGTCGGGATAGGCGTGCAGGTACCAGATGTCGAGTACGCCCATGTCCGACAGCCGGGCGATGTTGTCGCGATAACCCTCGACCGCACGAATCACAGCTTCGGCGCGCTCTTTCTTGTTCAAACCATTCTCGCGCCCGGCCACGTTGACGCTGGCCACCAGTCGCTTCAAGTCCCACTCCCACGGGCCGATTGTGACCTCATCGAAATCGTTCAGGTCGAAAATGACATCGCGTTGCGGCGTGCCGTAAAACCCGAAATTGTTGATATGCGCATCACCGCACATGATCACGTGAATGCCGGAAACCGGTGTCTGGGAGAGGTCCCACGCCATGACGCAGGCTGCGCCACGAAGGAAGGTGAAGGGGGAAGCTGCCATCCTTCCCATGCGCAGGGGAATCAGGTGCTCCTGACGTCCCAAATTGCTGGCGGCGAGGAGGTCGAGCGGGTCAGGACGATTGGTGGCTGCCTTAGTGTCGGCGTGGGCCTCACGCGGTGCTTGGGTGCGCAGTCCTTTACCAATAGCGAGGCGCTTTTCCGATGTATTGTTGGCGTTCCGTAAATCAAATGAGCCCGCACTGTCGCCTGGGGTACGAACCCCGTCAACCACGCCATAATCCCTGCTGGTCGAAGCGGTCGTTGTAATGGTCGGCCCTAACCTGGACGCTGTGGGTTTTTTTTCAGGCCTGGATTTCCTGGCAGGCGATTTGGCACGTGGACTCATAGGAGACCTTTCTTTCGGCGCTCCGCCGGCCGATACTTCGCGGCGGGCGTCAGCGCCTGACGATACTGATAGAGACAACGAATATTAACGCAGTGTGACTGGAGTGAACAGGGAAGAGGGCTGCAACGTTTTAGCCGGGGCCAGGCGGCTGAGGCGGAGAGGGCACCGCCGGATCACCGTGGCCACCCAGACGCAGGCGTGCCGTTTCACGATTGCCGACGGCGGCGACATGAGTGCTTGCAGCCGCCAACCCGAACAGCGGCATGTTCCCATAGACGCATTCATACTGGCGGGCGTTCACCATATAGGTCTCATGCCAGATACCGACGCTTCCGTCGGCGCCTATCCGGTGGTTGAAGTTCTTCCAGGCCTCCAGATGGGGATCGGAGGAATTGCGAGCGAAGTTTTCCAGGTCATCAAAGCTGCGCCAATACTGGACGTTCATGACCTCGCGCCAGCGCACCCAGGTGTGGACGCCTAACAGTCCCTTGGCAGGACTTTTCGTCAGGGTCGCAAGCATCGTCGGCATGGCGGCGGCTACGGGCATCCACTTGTGGACCGCCCATGGCCGATTGATTCTCATGCCGATCAGGAAGACGACAAAGGGTCCGTCGATCTGGGCAGTGAACCGTCCAGGAAAAATCTTTGGCATACGAAAGTTAGAATACCTTGCCCGGTAATAGTGTAGCGACATGCGTTCGCGTCGGGTTGAAGCCCCTTGCCGCGATTGGGTACCTGATGCCATGATGGCGCAACTCTGTTTCGTTGCGACGGTTACATCTAGCGATGGCGGCGGTTCCTATGGGCGGCATATGGAGGCGACGGTGCCAAGGTTCGCTCCTGGCACTGTTGGTGGTGCTGTCGCTCTGCGGTCGGATGGTTGCGCAGTGTCCGGTGCGCAACCCGGATGATCAACTGCCGCCAGCGTTACCGACCGTAACTTCCTCAACCCGCCGAGGCGAGCCACGGCTGCCCGAGTCGGGATACCTCTCCAACACCTCTTACGCCAGCACCTACTTCGGTTTCGTGTTTGACCTGCCAATTCCGTTGGAGGGGCATCGCCTGATGCTGCCGCTTATGCCGCCGGGACAGCATGCGCTGCTGGCCATCGGCTTCCAGCAAGGCCGCCATTCAGGCACGTTGCTGATTACGGCATCCGAGCCACCGAACCCCGTGCACGAGATGTCGGAGAGCGAGCGCCAGGCGGAATTTCTGGCCTGGTCAAAGGGACAGCCAACGCACCAGATTACGCCCCCGGAGTGGATGACTCGGACTAATCGCTTCTACCACATCAGCAAGCGCACGGGAGACGTAACCACTGCGCAGTACTGGACGTTTGTGAAGAACTACCTGATCCGGTTCAAAGTCGCATCGAACGACGGGGTGTTTCTGAAGAAGGCGAAACAGGCCGTGGACAATGTGAGGTTCTATTGCCCACAGGAAGACGGGACGCTGATCGACGAGAAGGGAGAGATCGTGCCGACGGCGGGCGAGGGATACCAGGGACCGACCATTCCCACCTCGCTGGTGGACGCCGCCCTCGACGAGCAGCCAGCGCTGGAGTGGATCGAAACGGGAGAAGTTCGTGCCGGCGAGTACAGCAATCCGGAGATGGGGCTCAAGTACACCTATCCTACAGAGTGGGAGGCCTTGCCCAATGAGCCCGACCCGCCGGCGAAGGATGCCGTCGAGCAAAGGACGCTGGATGTTTTAAAGGCGTGCTCACTGATGCTGGTGCGGCTCGCGCCTCGCACAGGAAAGGCGACGAAAGCGGAGGAGAGATTGATTACGCTGCGAGCGATCGACCAGACGTGTCTGGCACTGCCGGCACCGGCGTCGGCGACGGACAGGCTGGGGGCAGAGGAATTGGGGGCCTACCTCCAGATGCTGAGTGTGTTCGGCGAGTTGCGATCGACCAACCTGACCATGCGTGCGAATCGTTTGTTCGCCGAATACAGCGGGGTGGTTGGCGAGCCTGCAGACGGGAAACCTCTGGCGTCACGCCGCTCGGAGGCCGTGGCAGTTACGCGTCATCGCAAGCTGCTGCTGATTTGGTCGTGGATCGCGCCCAGGCAGGCCGAATTGAGCATGATGCCGAAGACCAGCGTCAGTTTCGAAGAAGCCGTCCCCATCGATTTGATTGCCGCAGCCGTAGTGGGAAAGCGGTGAGTTAGCCCGCTTACTTAGCCGGCTTGGCCGGAGCAGCGGCCGAAGTTGAGGACTTGCGCAATTCACTCGTCTTGAGACGGCGGAGGATGCGGGCCCTGCGGAGACGGTTTTCGCGTGATCGGTCTCCATTGCGAAGCGACATGAGATGCCTTTCCGGCGCAGCGTACATTCTGATTGCGCATCTGAGTCTTTTGAGCATACTCCTTCGCGTGAGGATCGGCACATTCGTCCTAGTGCAACTGCATTACGCAATTGCGCCACGTAACGGGCCCGGGAGTAAGCGCCACATCTCCAACAACGGGCACCTGTCGAGGGCAACCAGAAGGGGGAAGCCATTTTGCGTTCAGGATTCGTGGCCGGGGACAACAGGGCGCGACTTTGGAGGAGAGGCAAGCTCCTCGCGTGTAAACTGCCCGCCGCATACGCTGCAGGCCCAGGCAATGACCTTGGCAGACGCTGTTCTCGCAGATGTCTGGGGATTCCATTTCTTCGACAGTTCGCCACCACAATGGGGACAGATCACTTAGGTCATTCTACAGGACAAAAAAAGGCCGGAGCTTGCGGCTCCGGCAGAGGCGTAAAGCTAAGGAGACTTAATGCTTGGAGAGCCCTGCACAAGTGTCAACAGGGCCCCTCTGTTCTGGATGACTAGGCGGAGCGCTTCCCCTTTCGCCAGCCATAGCCAATCAAGCTTGCGAGTCCGCTGCCGAGCAGGGTAAGGGTGCCCGGCTCGGGAGTAGCGGTAATGTCGCCAAACAGTCCGTGATCTTCAACGTTGCCGTTGCCGGGAATGCCGGCGGTGAAATACAAAGAGTTGGGATCGCTGCCGGTGCCGGTGTTTCCGAAGACGATGGCCCACAGGCCCAGGTTGGTGAGGGGGTTGCCGTTGGCATCATCGAGCATGGCAATCCAAGTTCCGGTGGAGTCGAAAACATTGATAGTGCCATCACCAAAGTTTCCCACCAGAAGGTCCCCACCAAATTTGCCGAAGCCAGCGGGCGCCCAGGCCATTCCCCAGGGAGAATTAAGCGCGCCGCCATTGGAAACCAGTCGCTGAACGAAGTTGCCGTTGGTGTCGAAGACGTCGAGGATACCGTTGCCAGGACCAGCAACGTCGTCGGTCTTGGAGGCATCTTGCACGGCGTAGGTCACGTAAATTCTGCTGCCGACGGCTTGGACGTTAAACGGGGCATAGCCGGAGGGAAGGTTCGGATCGGTGAACGAGCCGGAGAGGCTGACCGGATTGAAGTTTTTGTCGAATACATTGATCGCGTTGTTGTGGAAGTCGGCGGCGTACAGAAAATTCGCCGAACCGTTGTTGCCCAGAGCAAGGCCCTTGTAAATGGCGCCTGCCGGCGAGCTGTAACTGATAACGGCGCTGGTTCCGCCTGTCCACGATGCAATGGTCCCATCCTCCGTGGCAAAGATGAAATGTGAGCCACCGAAGTCTGTGGTGCCATTGAAGACCTGGCCGGTGGGCGCCGATCCGGTCGGAGGAATGGATACAATCAGGCCCTGCTTCACACCCGCTCCGTTGTAGAGGGTGGAAAGTCCGGTGCCATTGTCAGAGACCCACATGGGACTCGTAGGAGAAAAGGAAACGCCCCAGGGATTCACCAGGTCAGGATCGGTGAAGTAAGCCATCCCGGGCAGGTCAGAAACGAGGTTGTGCTGGAAGAAGCTGTTGCCCGGGTTGGGTGCGGCATACAACAGCGCTGGAGTTGCGACTAGCATGGACACGGCAAGGGCCGGCATCCAGAAGCGTAGGGCCCACTTGCTGATGCTCATTGCTTGACCTCCTAGAAGGTGTTCAACCACCCGAATCTATCGATTAGCAGCGGGGGGTGTTGTCACCGGGCTGTAGATATGTTGTCAACAAGTTGTGAACATGGAAGTGCCTTGGAACTAAAGCCGAAGCACATAGATGGAAAAGACGAGCTTCGTCGGGCGGGATGGCGAAGCCCAATGTCACAGAAATGTAAACACGGCGTTGACGGTCACTGGCCAGTGGTATCACTCTATGTCAGAACACCCGCAGTCACTTGGAGTAGAACTTAGATGGACAAGGTTCTTGCAATTGAAGACGATCCCGCGGTACAGCGGGCCCTGCGCCGTACTTTTGAGACGGCCGGGTTTGACGTAACCATTGCGGCGGACGGCGCTACCGCCATGGACACATTTCGTGCGACGATGCCGCGCGTGGTGATTCTCGACCTGCGTCTGCCGGGCCGGTCCGGACAGGACATTTGCCGGGAGATCAAGCACCAGGCGTCCAGCGTACCGATCCTGGTGCTGAGCGCCGCCAGCGACGTAGTCGACAAGGTATTGCTGCTGGAGATGGGCGCGGACGACTACGTGACTAAACCCTTCAGTCCGCGAGAACTACTGGCGCGGGTACGGGCTGCGATCCGCAGACTGAACCAGGCCCCCGACAAGCGTGAACTGTACAGCTTCGACGATGTGGAAGTGAATTTCTCCAAGATGGAACTGTGGAAGGCGGGGAAGATGGTGCCGCTGACTCCGCAGGAATTCAAGATGTTGCGCTTCTTCCTGAATAACGAGGAGCGGGTAGTTTCGCGCGCGGAGTTGTTGAACGAGGTGTGGGGATACAACAGCTATCCCACGACGCGCACAGTGGACACACATATTCTGCGGTTGCGGCAGAAGCTGGAGAAAGATCCCGGCGAACCCATCCATTTTCGAACCGTCCATGGCACCGGTTATAAATTTGTGCGATAGAGAACGAGTCGAGGTGACCATCCATCCGGCTTAGAACCAAATTTTTATTTGCGATGCTGCTGACCTCGGCCGGCCTGACGGCAGCTTCGCTCCTCATCGTGCAGCGTAGCGTCGAGTATCAGGTACGGCGCAACCTCCAGTTGGACCTTGCCAACTCAGTGGAAACCTTTCGCAACTTCCAAAGGGAGCGGGAAGATTCCCTGGCGCGTTCGGCGGAGTTGATGGCCGATCTGCCGACGTTGAAGTCGCTGATGACCTCGCATCATCCTCCGACAATCCAGGATGCGTCACGCGAGCCGTTCCGGCTGTCCGGCGGCGATCTGTTCGCTCTCATCGATCAGACGAATCAGGTTGTGGGATTCCACACCAAGTCGCCGGGCATTACGCTGCAGGAGGCGCAAACCCTGCGTGATGGCAAGAGCGCGGTGGATTCTACGCAACAGTGGTGGTTCGCAGGGGGACACCTCTACGAAGTATTTCTCGCGCCAATCTATTTCGGGCCTAAATCAAACAATACGGTTCTGGGGACGGTTGCCGTAGGGTATGAGATCAACCAAGCGGTCGCGCAGGAAGTGGCCCGCGTGGCCGCCGGGCAGGTCGCGGTGGTGTGCTCAGGCAAAGATGTGGTGAGTACGATCGCTGCCGACAACGTCAAGACGCTGCAACAGGCGCTGGCGGCGCATACCGCCTCCGAAGGGCCGCTGGATGTGAAGCTGGGGAAAGAGAGCTTTGTGGTGGCGTCGCTGGCGCTCAACGGAGGAACCCCGCCGGTCACCATGTACGTGATGAAATCGTATGACCAGGCGGCGCAATTCCTGAACCACTTGCGGCAACTGCTGCTGGGAGTTGGATTCGGCGCGGTTGTGATTGGAAGCCTGCTGGTGTATGTCATCGCCAGTACGTTTACGCGACCGCTGGAGCACCTGGTGGACGGAGTGCGAGCACTGGGGAAGGGGGACTACGCTTTCCCGCTGGAGCCGGGCAAGGACGGTGAAGTGGGCGAGTTAACCAACGCATTTGCGGGCATGCGCGAGAGTCTGCAGCATGCGCAACAACGCCTGCTGCATGCGGAGCGGCTGGCCACCATCGGCACCATGGCGAGCTCGATATCGCATGATTTGCGCCATCCTCTGACCGCAGTGTTGGCGAATGCGGAGTTCCTGGCTGAACCCGACCTGACGCATAAGCAGCGCGAAGAACTCTACCTGGAAATTCGCGTGGCAGTGAATCGCCTGACCGACCTGGTTGATTCGCTGCTGGAGCTGGCACGTCCGGCGGAGTCGCTTAACCTCACGGAGACCGTGGTAGAGCATTCGGTAAGCCGGGCGATCGAGTTGATTCACGCCCATCCCGAGTTCCATAAAGTCACGGTCGGAATCTCATCCAGCGGTATGCATTACACGGTGTGCGATCCCAAGAAGCTGGAGCGGGTCTTCTATAACCTGCTGCTCAACTCGTGCCAGTCGGTGCAAGCGAGGGGCGGCCATGTCTCGGTCACAGTAGAAAGAGGCGGAAACCAACTGGCAATCCGGGTGATCGATGACGGGCCGGGGCTCGATGCGTCCATACGGGACAGGGTGTTTCATCCTTTCGTGAGCCACGGAAAGGAAAATGGTACGGGATTGGGTTTGACGATTGCGCAAAAAATTGTGCAGGACCATTCCGGACAGTTGCAGGTGGAATACTCGGAACCGGGTTGCACGGTGATGCGGATCAACCTTCCGAGCGCCACGCCGATTAGCATCGTCGGAGCACGCAACGGTGACGGCGACATCAAGTGAGCGATCTCCGCCTGTGCGAGACAGCTGGGGAGAGCGCCCGAAATCAAGGCCGATAAATTCGTTGCACAGAGGTGGCAAATGAAACTCTGTCAGGGATCGCGTTTTCCGCGCGTGGCGCAAGCCAATCTGGTGGCGCTGCTGTTGATGGCAGGAGCGGCTGCACAGGAACCGAAACCGGCAGTTGCGGCGCATGATGAGAACAGCGTGAGTGCGTCGCTGAACCAGTTGCAATCCGAAGTTCGCGAATTGAAGGACATAGTGCAGCAACTGAAGCAGGAGACTACAGCGAGCCGGGCCGAGATCGTGCGCTTGCGAGAGGAACTGGAGTCGGACCGCGTCGGCGCCTATGCGAAATCGGCCACTCCATCTGGCGCGGAGCAAGCTCCGTCATCGCCGGGCGGCTATGCGTCACCGGTGGACGCACGAATCGGCCAACTCGAGGAAGAACAACAACTGCTCGAGGGCAAGGTGAACGAGCAGTACCAAACCAAGGTGGAGAGTGCGTCAAAGTACCGGGTGCGGTTGACGGGCATCGTGTTGTTCAATCTGTTCAGCAACCAGGGTTCGGTCGACAACATGGATGTTCCCACGCTGGCCAATCAAGGCGCACCTCAGGGGGCATCCGGATCGTTCGGCGGCACACTCCGGCAGTCGATCTTTGGTTTCGAAGCGTTCGGGCCGCAGGTAATGGGCGCAAAAACCAGCGGAACAGTGAATTTTGATATAGGCGGAGGCTTCCCCTACATCGGTAACGGAGTAAATTCTGGACTGGTACGGCTACGGACTGCCACCATGCGGCTGGATTGGAAAAATACGGACGTGGTGGCGGGACAGGACCAGCTCTTCTTCGCGCCGACCTCGCCCACATCCTTCGCGTCGTTGATCGTGCCGGCGCTGTCATACGCAGGCAATCTGTGGGCATGGACGCCGCAGTTGCGAGTTGAGCACCGAGTGGCAATATCGGAGAAGTCGACGCTCACGTTGCAGGGCGGAATCCTGGACAACCTGACCGGGGAGCCTCCTTATTACTACACCTGGTACCGTACGCCGCAGGCGGGTGAGATCACACGGCAACCCGCATACGCAGGCCGAATCGCGTATTCGCATCCGTTGTTTGGACACACCTTCATGCTGGGAACCGCGGGTTACTACAGCCGCCAAGACTACGGTTACGGGCGCAACGTGAACGGCTACGCCGCCATGGCCGATTGGAACCTCCCGCTCGACCGATGGTTTACGCTGAGCGGCTCGTTTTACCGGGGACAGGCAATAGGTGGGCTCGGAGGAGGAATCGGACGCAGCGTGCTGTATAGCGGACCGCTGACCGATCCCAGCACGGAGGTGCTGCCGCTGAATACAGTGGGAGGCTGGGCACAACTGAAATACCGTCCCCTGGCGAAGCTGGAGTTCAACGCCGCGTTCGGGCAGGACAACCCGTTCGCCTCCGATATACGGGCGTTTTCTGAGGCACAGAGTTATGGGGACCCGACACTCACACGCAATCAGGGTGTGCTGGGCAACGTGATCTACCGCCCGCGTTCGGACCTGCTGTTCTCGCTGGAATATCGCCACTTGAAGACGTTCTCGATTTACGATTCCAATGTCAACGCCGGGCAGGTGAACCTGGGGATGGGAATCTTGTTCTGAGGCGCATCTTGAAGGAACAGGGAAAGTTCGCTGTGCTGCTGGTGGTTGTGCTGGGCACGCTGGTGGCGCACTCGGCTGCGCAAGGCGTGGTGGTAACCGGCAGAGTGAGCCCATATGGCAGCACGAACCCGACGAACGGCATTTCCGCTGTGGTGTGGCTGACGGCGACTCGGCAACAGGCTAGCGGTCCGCCGGAGGTGAAGCCGATGCATAGCGTGCTGCGCCAGAAGAACAAGGCTTTCGAACCTCACTTATTGGCGGTGACTAAAGGATCGACCGTGGATTTCCCCAACCTTGATCCGTGGTTCCACAATGTGTTCTCGCTGTTTAACGGCAAGAGGTTCGACCTGGGGCTCTACGAGGCAGGTACGACGCGCACCGTTCATTTCGATCGCGAGGGGGTGTCGTACATCTTCTGTAACATCCATCCGGAGATGAGCGCGGTAGTGGTGGTGGTAGCGAGCCCGTACTTTGCAGTGGCCGGCAAGAGCGGCGAGTTCTCCATCGCCGGCGTGCCTCCGGGACGCTATAGCTTGCGAGTCTGGAGCGAGAACGTCTTACCGGAAGATCTGCGCGCGCTGGCGCGCGAGGTTGAGGTCAGCGGGAGCACCTATTCGGTGGGTACGCTGCGAGTGCGCGAGGCGGAGACGGCAAAAGCGCAGCACAAAAACAAGTACGGCCAGGACTACGAACCACCGTCGCCGAGCAATCCGGTGTACACCCAGCCCTAGTACGTCTGAGGTTGTATTGGGTAGCAGTGGCCCATCGTCATCATCGTCAGTATCTGGAAGACTCAACAATAGCCATATCGTTGATACGGGGGTCAAGCTCGGAGCGACCGCAGGCCTCGATATCGTCTTGAGCACTAAACTTGCATCCGTAGAGGCCGGCCTGAGCGACCCCACATTCGTTTTCTGCCAGGCTGACCACCCACCAGCCGGAGCCCGGCGACTTTTCCAGGAAATTATGCTTTCCATAGATGCCGATGAGAATGTCGCCCTCCACCGGCTTGCCATGCGTACACCGAACCGGTGCATGCGCGAAATAGTAAAGAATTTTCGAGGAGGTGTCCCACAACATGTCGGAATTCACGACCGTGCCGGCTCCGGCCAGGTCCACAGGCTCGTTCCAGAATGAATTCTTGGGATCGCCGGTATCGATCATGGCCTTGCCGCGCCCGATGACTGCCTGCTTGGACTGTTTGCTTGCGCCCGGTCCGGGCGACGGGGAGGCATATCTCCTCTGAACGTCGGGGCTGGGCTGAAAGTCCACCGGCCCATTTACCGATTGTGCAATCGAGGAGACCGCGCCAGCGCACCACAGGAACAACAGCGCGGAGGAAAGAACGAACCATTTCATAGGCTGGTGCGTGTCCTTGATAGACGATATCACTTGGACTGAATCCCCATCTCCCGCCCCAAACGAATTTGATCAGAACGGAAGTCGGAGAGGGCCTTCTCCAGGTTCGCCGCAGCACTCCTCAGGCGATCCGGAACAGTCATCCCGGGCTCCAGTTGCTGCGAAACCGTCCTCGCTTCCCTGGTGACGATAGGATAAGACTTTCGCAACCGCTTCGTCAGCTTCTTGAAAACTGACTCCTGCACCTTGGAGAGAGAAGCTATAAGAACGGCGTTGTAATGCTCAACGTCATCGAGGACGTCGCGCAATTTCAAAGAGCGGGCATTCAAGTTGGGTACGTTGACCGCGGAAGCGGGCAGACGTTGCAGTTCGCGCGACTGCCGCAGCGCCGCATCGGTACTCTCGATAGCCGACTGGAAGTAGCCCAACTGGTCGGGTCTGGCCTGAATGGCGACAGCCCGGCTGAAGGTCTCAAGCTCGGTGGTATCCTCCCCTGCCGGCGCACTTTCCGCGGGAGGCGTCGTGGAGTGAGGACGGTGACTCTGCTGGCCCCAACCAGTGAGAGTTAACAACGAGAACATGACGGTAACCCTCCACCGCCTGCTGCGCCTCACGGAAGTTCCTCGCACCCGAGATGATGAAAAAGGATGTTAGCAGTTTTGCAGGCGAGCTGCCGCCGGCGGACGATCTGTGGCCTGGGGTCAAATATGGCTTGACGGCGGTCCGGAAGTGAATAGAATGGGCGCTGGTTTCAAAGAATCCTTCCTATTGTCATTTTTTCTCGGGCCTTCCGTTTGTTGGGGCTCCTTCCACTTAAGTTGGGTTGCAGGCTGCGAAAACGCGGGCCTTCTGCAAGAAAAGTCACGTGTAGTTGTGCAACGCCTGCCTCGTGAGTCGATTAGGAGCAAGGCTCCATGGATCCAGCGGCGGGACTTCGCCAGCAAGCCCGGCATATTAGTTGGTTACTCAGGCTGAGGAGGCTTAGAGATATGAAAAAGCGTATTGGGTCGTGGTTGATGTTGTGCCTGCTCGTCGGCAGCGCGGGCAGGCTCGTGGCGCAGGCGAGCGCAGACGGCGTGATGCCGCCGCCCAAAGTGCTGGTGATTTTCCGCGAATTCATCAAACCGGGAAAATCGGGCGCTCCGCATCAAAAAACCGAAAGCGCATTCGTGCAGGCGATGACGGCGGCCAAGTGGCCGACGAACTACCTGGCCGTGGATTCCATGTCGGGTGCGCCGCGCAGCCTCTTCCTCACCGGCTACGATTCGTTCGAAGCTTGGGAGAAGGACAATAAGGCCATCGAGAAGAATGCCACGCTGGCGGCTGCATTCGATCGGGCAGCCGTAGCGGATGGCGATCTGCTCACCTCGACTGACGGAAGTGCGGTCGTGTATCGCGAAGAGTACAGCCTGCGTGCGAACGTTAATATTGCTCAGTACCGCTACTTCGAGATATCCCGCTTTGTGGTTCGCCCGGGACACGAAAAGGACTGGGACGACCTGGTGAAGATGTATATCGACGGCTACGGGAAGGCCTCACAGAATGCGCGCTGGGCCACGTATTCGTCGATGTACGGTTCCGCAAACGGCGGTGTGTATATCGTTTTCACGCCGCTGAAATCGCTGGCGGAAGTCGATGGTGAAATTGCTGACGGCAAGAAATTCGAAGCCCAACTAGGCCCAGACGGAATGAAGAAGCTGGCTGAACTGACTGCTGCGTGCCTGGAGTCGTCCGCGACCAACCTGTTCTCGTTCAGCCCGAAGTTGAGCTATCCCGCCGCAGCTTGGGTCAATACCGATCCCGGCTTCTGGAAGCCGAAGGCTCCGGCGAAGGCGCCGGAAGCGAAACCGGCACAGTAAAGGGCTCAGACGACGATTTGGGGTGTAAGTTCGGGTCAATCAGGAGTGGCATGCGAGGGGCAGCTCTATAGTCCAGCTACCCCTCGCAGGAGAGGCCCTCAATTGAACACAGGCCAGAACGAGCCATCTCCTAGACGAAGGCGCGGCTGCTGGCGCAGCAGGCCGCGCAAACCCATCAGATACCGGCGGGCAGCACCGGTGTTACGCTGTCCAACAAACTTCACCGGGCTAAATGCCTGAGAGCGCCGCCCGAACCGATCTACGGGCTGGACAGTCTTCTCTTGAACAATCGCCTGGAGGGACAGCCTCACCGCTTGGCTGCCCCTCGTCATTTCGGTCCTGGAGGCGACTTGTTTCAGCCGCTGCCGAGGTCTCCCTCCGAATGAGCGATCGTTCAGACGTGTCCAGCCTTTCCGCTCTTACAGTGTGCACACTACGGCAGCCGGCCCACCGCTTCAATGGTTAAGGTGTGACTTCAGTGTGGATATAGGCTGACTGGAGTATTACCATGGGATGACCGTCCCGATCATTGGCAATAAGGCACTTAAGCGCCACCATGACCAAACAACAACGAGACGCGAAGCACCACGAGCGCTATAATTCGCACCAAGAGTAGGGCAAATAGGGGTCGACTAATGAGCGATACCTTCCGGCTTCTTCGTTTCGGCGTTTTCGAGTTAAACCTCGATCTGGAGGAAATTCGCAAAAATGGAATGCCTCTGAAACTCCCTCCGCAACCCTTCAAACTTCTGGCATTGCTGGCCATCCGATCAGGTCAAGTGGTCACCCGCGAAGAGATCCAGCAGCAACTGTGGGGGGACGATACCTTCATCGACTTTGAGCAGGGTGTAAATAAGTGCATCAAGCAAATCAGGACGGCGCTCAGCGACAATGCCGACAATCCGCTCTATCTGGAGACGATTCCTCGGCGCGGTTATCGCTTTCTGGCGCCGGTCCGAACCAAGACGGTTCCTGCGCCTCCGCCCCAAGTCAGGGAAGCCAGTTCGGCGCTGCTGGGCGACGTCGCCAGCCAAGTGCGCGCTCGAATTGAATCGGCATCAGCGGGTGTGGCGCTCGGGTCGCCGCAAGGGGCCGACCGAACAACTGTGGTACCCGCACCAGAATTGACTTCGGTGGCTCACTTACCCGCCGTCCGAAACCCGCGGGCGTGGCTCTTGAAGGGAGTCATCCCATTGGCGGTCGTACTTGCAGCCTTGCTGGGTTGGTTTCTGTGGCAAACGCTCCGCTAACCCCGGCGCTATCGCGAATCGGATCAAGTGAGAGACTTGATCAAGAGGCTTCGTCGGCCGTCGCGGCTTCAGGATTTCGGTTGGTACCGGCCGCAGACTCGCGCAGGGGAATTACGACGAACAAGGCGAGAACCGTGGCTGCGGCGGAGATGAACACTGGCCACCTGTAGTCGTGGGTGTAGTCCGCCAGGACCCCGGCAAGCGGCGGCCCGATCATGCAGGCGACACCAAACGCAGTGAACAGTAAGCCCAGCAACTCGCCGAGTCCCTCAATGCCGAAGTGGGCAGCAGCCACGGCAGGCGTCATGGCGGCGATGCCGCCATAACCTACTCCCAAAACCAGCGCGAACAAGACGAGCAGCGGATAGGTGTGGCTTACCAGCCATATCGCGCAACTGGCAAGAAGAATCCAGTAGCATGACTTATAAACATTAAGCAGCCCAAAGCGAGGCGCCAGAGTACTAAGGCCCAAGCGGCCGACGACGCTGGACGCGCCGACATAGCCAATGAGTGCGGCACCGGCCACATGGCTGGCGCCGATGTCGGCGGCGAACGCGGGGAGAAAGACAAAGGCGATGTAGATGGCGATTCCGTCGCAGGTGAGAGCGAGATACAGCAGGGCGAAGGTCCGCGTCCGAATCATTGCGGGAACATTGGCGGTAACCTTGGCACGCAGGACGGGCGGACGGGAGAGCAAAGCAGCGCAACCCAGAACGATGGCGGTGCTGGTCCAGCCAAAGATTTCAAAGGCCGTGCGCCAGCCGAAGCGCACGGTCAAGTGCGCGGCCAAGGGGGCAGCGACGAGGGTGCCACACCCGATGCCACTGATGGCAATACCCAGAGCGATGTCACGGTGGATTTTGAACCACTCGCCCACGGCGGCAACCGAAGGAATGTAGATGCAGGCCACAGACGCACCTACGCACATGCCGTAAGTCACGAACAAAACTGCGAATGAATTAACCCGCGCCGTCAGCAATAGCCCGGCACCCATGAGCAGGGCGCCGGTTGCGACCACGTAGCGCGGTCCGTAGCGGTCAGCGAGATCTCCCGTGATCGGCGCCAGGAAAAACGACAGTACGGTCAAGGTTGAGAAAATCGCCGACATGGCGGCGTGACTCGCTCCAAAGGTTGCGCTGACAGGTTTGAGGAAGACGCCGAAGGTGTAGGTCACACCGAATCCGACAAACGAGCCAAAAAAAGCAGCAAAGACGATTATCCAGGCGCGCGGGGAGTCAATTCCGGTGTTGGGCTTCTCTGGCATAGGTCCGTTCTTTGTCTAGCAGGCTACTGCGCTCAGTCTGGCTCGTGGTCTTCGTGGATCGATGTTGCTGTTCCTCCCCGCGATCGAGTCCGAGCCGAGTCCCAAGTGCATCCTACGGGGCGGCAAGGGCAAAGTGATTCTATTCTTGTCCAGGCGGCAGCGTCTTCCAAGCGTAAAAATGTCATCGCCCAGCTTCAGCCATCCTGGCCCGGCAGTGAACACCTCGAGCGGAGGAATCTGTTCGGCGACAATCGCGATCACCCCCATGCCATGGCATCGTTGATCCATCGGAAGATTCCTGTGGACTATTCCCCTTCGTGATATTCGTGTTCGGTATTCACTGACCAGACGTTTTCCTTGTCGCTCGAATTGCTGGCGATATTATCGACCGCCACCATGGCCGTCAACATGGAATGATCCTGATTGTTGTACCGGTGCATGCCATTTCTTCCAACCAGATAGAGATTTTGGAAGCTGTCAACATAGCTGCGAATCTCGGGAAAGCGATTGTAGGAGCCAAAGTATGCCGGGTAGGTCTTGTCCATGCGTAGCACTGTACCGTCGAGGACCTGGGCCTCGTCAACGATGCCGATCCTGGAGAGTTCAGCCTTACCCAGACGAATTAAGTCATCGTCACTCATGCGCCAGAGTTCGTCGCCCTCAAAGCAGAAGTACTCGAGTCCGATCCAAACCTTCGACGGGTCGGAAACCATGTAGGGACTCCAATTGTTAAAGATCTGGAGGCGTCCGACTCGGACGTCAGGCTCCTGAATATAAATCCAATTGTCCTTAATGAGGTAGGGGGCGCCCGCATGGTCGTTCCGGATCTTGAGATGGTTGCACAGCAGGCCCACCGTAAGGAAGTCCCGATACACGAGTTGATCGCTGACCTGCCTGATTGCGCTGGGAGCGGGCGGGTCCATCGCACCCACCAGGTCCTTGACCGGCATAGTCGAGAAGAAGATATCGCCGTAAAAGGTACGGGCATCGCCGGTGGCGTCGTTGCGCGCCTCGACCGCAGTAATGCGAGAGTCGGAGTGCGCAATGCGAGTCACCAGACAGCCGGTCAAAATCTCGCCGCCCATTTCAGTGACTTGGCGCGCAACCTCTTCCCATAGCTGTCCGGGGCCGAACTTGGGATAGAGGAACTGCTCGATCAGAGAAGTCTCGGTTTGTTTCTGGGCGATGTCCTGCTTGTGGCGACCCAGATTCCGAACGTAATGAGCGATGGCCTTAGTGATGGAAAGGCCCTTGACCCGCTGCGCCCCCCACTCGGCGCTGATCTGCTGGCAGTTAACACCCCAGACTTTCTCCGTGTAGTCCTTGAAGAAGGTGCGATAGAGTTCGCGGCCAAAGCGGTTAATGAAAAACTCTTCGAGGTTTTGCTCATTGCGGATGGGCCACATGACGGCGTGCAGGTAGCTCAATCCGATGCGTAGGGTGCGAATGGGGCCGAGCTTTAGCAGTGTGTCCTTAGTCAGGCTAATAGGGTAGTCAAAGAGCTTGCGAAGGAAGTAGATGCGGGATTTTCTCTGCCGCACCAGCATGACCAGATCGTCGCGCTCAGGATCGCGCGATTGCGGGGCACTGACCGAGCGTGTGCTTTTCTGGTAAGTGATGTGAGTTTCTGCACCGGCAGAGGCCTGTGGGGGCATGAACTGAAACCACCAGTTCATGACGCGGTCGGACTTAGAGAAGAAGCGGTGACCGCCGATATCGATGCGGTTCCCTTTATAGGAGACAGTCCGCGCGATCCCTCCCATGTACTGGCTACGTTCCAGAACGACGGGTTTGACGTCGGTCCGCTTCAGCAGTTCATAAGCCGCGGTGAGTCCGGCGGGCCCGGCTCCGATAATGATGGCGATACGTGGCTTCATGGCGTGGAAAACCGTGGACGTAGTGCCGAGATGCGTAGAGTAAATGTAGCAGCACTGTGCGAAGGTGGCACCGTGGTGCAAGGCTGGCGGGCGGGGAAGGCGGAAGCAGGCGTCTGCGAAAGCAATTTGCGGGACGTCCGACGCGAATTCCTAGGTCTGGAAGTGCGTAAACAGGTTGTTAAGCGATTCCGCAAGAGTAGGGTGGGCGAAGATGCCTTCGCGCAAGGTGGTGTAGGGCAGCTTCCCCATCATGGAAAGTTGCAACATCGCCATGACCTCGCCACCTTCGATTCCGAGCACGGCAGCGCCGATGATCTGATCGGTGTCGTCATCGACGATGGCCTTCATGAAGCCGCGGGTTTCATCCACTTCGAGCGCACGAGCCACACTTGCCATGGGCATCTTAGCGACACGAATGTTCTTGCTTTGCGCGCGGGCCTCGGTTTCCGTCATACCGATGCGTCCGAGTTGGGGATCGATGAACAAAGTGTACGGTACCAGCCGCCCTGCTATCGTAGCGTTTCCCTTCTCGATAAGGTTCGTGCGGATGATGCGGTAGTCGTCGTAGGAAATGTGGGTAAATGCGGGGCCGCCTTTGATATCACCAAGCGCGTAGATGCCAGGAGCTGTGGTCTCCAGGCGGTCATTCACTTTGATGAAGCCGTGCGCGATGGTTTGAACGCCCGCAGCAGCGAGGTTCAAGGTGTCGGAGTTTGCGGTTCTCCCAGTGGCGACCAGCAGGTGCGAACCAGTGACGGAGGACGGCCTGCCTTGCTGCTCGACATCAACCCGGATGTTACCGTTTGCCTTGCTCACGCGAGTTGCCGTCGCGTTCAGCAGAATGGTAATTCCATCGTCTTCGAGTATATGTGCGACTTCCTGCGCGACGTCAGGGTCTTCACCGTTCAGCAACTGTGCAGCGGACTGCACGATCGTGACACGACTGCCGAAGCGGCGAAACATTTGGCCGAACTCCAGGCCGACGTAGCCCCCACCAAGGATCACGAGATGCTCGGGCACACGATCGAGTTCCATGATCGAAGTGCTATTGAGAAACGGTACCTCTTTAAGGCCGTCGATCGGGGGAAGGGACGGGCGCGCTCCGGCGTTGAGAAAGAACCTTTCTCCCGTGAGGGCACGCTGGCCGCCATCTTTCATCCGAACGGTGATGGACTGCGGACCGGTGAAACTGGCCTCACCGAAGATCAGGTCGAGGTTGGGCGTCTTCTCAATGCGGCGTTGGCTGCCATCGCGAAAACTGGTCACGATGTCACGCTTGCGTTGGCGGACACGTTCCATGTCTATGCGCAGTTCTCCGGTGTGGACACCGTAGTCAGCTCCGCGCCGCGCAAGATAAGCAACCCGGCCGCTGGCGACCATGGTTTTGGTGGGTGTGCAGCCTTCGTTGATGCAGGTGCCCCCTACATGCTCGCGCTCGACCAGCGCGGTGCGCAGCCCCGCGTTCGCCAGCGCCGAGCATAGCGGGGTCCCTGCCTGGCCGGAGCCGATGACAATCGCGTCGTATTGCAAAGTAGTGCTCATGAACCTACCTCGACAGTATGGACACTACGAAGTGAAGCTCGAACCCAAGGAAGCGAATGTACAACAGGCCGGTTGGTTGAATGAACGCGATTCAAAACCTCGAAACAACCAGCAGGCCAAGGCCTATTGCAATCAAGTCTTCAGGGATCGCAACCGCAATATCGCGCACTTTCAGCGAGCGAACGAGTCCGACGCGCGCTTGATAACCACCGAAGGTTCCGACCAGCACTCCAACCGCAGCGCCGAACAGTCCAACCAGGAGGGACGAGCCTCCGGCATACGCGAGACTAACGCCCGCCAGAATTCCCAAAACCAGACGCGCGCCGATTTGCATTGGAACGGTGCGTGCGGGCGTAGTGGGCAACTGGTCGGTGACGTACTCGACGAGCGCAAGAATGGTAAAAATCCCCAGCGCCCATATGGAGCCCATGAAGGCGAGTGGCGAACCGGACAGGTTAATCCAACCCAGATGTGCCGCCCAAGCGACGGCCGCCGGCCCGGTAAAGGCCCGCAGTCCCGAGACCAGGCCAATGGCAAACGTCAGCACCAAGACGAACCCTGTACTCATGATGTGTCCTCCGGCGGAGATTTGTACTACAAGAATGCGCCCGACAGATGCCGAAATGGATGATAGGGGTGATAACGAGATGCAAATTTATCACACGACGTCCGAGGGCCGAGAACCAGAGAACCAGCCCCTGATCAAGGGCGTGGGCAAATGCCTTCCCGGAAGCGATTAAAACTCGAACTATCAGAACACGTAATGAATCTGACGCCACGTCGGGACGTGCAAGATATCTGCCGCCGTATCGCGCGCGGCGCACCGCTCAAAGGGCTTGTAGTAATTCACCGCAGTTACGGGAGTTAGGGACGAGGGTATTGCAGCCCAGAACCGGCTCCCGCGTGTCCGAGTCTCACACCTTTTAGTGACGACCCTCACAGTCTTACTGGCGGCCTCCCGGAGATACTGCAACTGGTGTCCTCGACGGGCTCCGGACCCGCACGGCATGGGCAAGAAAGGATGTCGTGGGGGACTTGAAACAAGGATGTGTCTATGACTGAAAAAACTGCGCCTCCTGTCACGGAAGAACGGATTGCCTACCTGGAAGGACTGCTGCGTCAGGCCAAGACTGCCGCTGCCGTGTTTACGCAATACACCCAGGAAGACGTCGACCGCATTGTGAAACCGATGGTGGTTGCGGGACTGGAGCAAGCGCAATATCTGGCCCGCCTTGCCGTTGAGGAAACCAAACTTGGAGTCATGGAAGATAAGGCCATCAAGAACATGGTGGCGACCGAGTTTGTCTACAACTACGTAAAGGACAAACGTACAGTCGGGCAGATTGCCGAGTTTCCAGAACGCAATCTGGTGGAAATGGCGGAACCCATCGGGGTCATCTTCTCGCTGCTGCCGATTACAAATCCGACGTCGACGGTCCTCTTCAAGTGCATCATGGCGATCAAGACGCGGAACGCAGCGATTTTCAGCCCGCATCCTGCCGCCGGGCACTGCTGCTATGAGGCCGTGCGGATCATGTACGAGACGGCGATCAGGCATGGCGCGCCTGAAGGCGTGTTCGCCTGTCTGGAATCGCACAATCTGCAAGACAACGCTTACATGATGCATCACAAAGACGTTGGTCTGATCGATGCCACCGGCGGACCGGGCATGGTGAAAGCGGCGTATAGCTCGGGCAAGCCAGCATTAGGGGTGGGGCCGGGTAATACGCCGGTGTACCTGGAAAAATCGGCGGACCTCGATATGGCCGTAGTGGACATCATCACGTCCAAGACATTTGACAATGGAACCATCTGTGCGTCGGAACAGACGGTGGTGATTGACGATGAGATTTACGACATTGTGCTGAGGAAGTTCGAAGAGTTGGGCTCGCACATCTGTAACGAGAAGGAAACGGAATTGCTTGGGCGCACCGTGATCGATCCCACCACCGGGTTCATGCAACCTTTGGCGGTTGGGCAGAAGGCCACCTCGATCGCCCGCATGATCGGACTCAAGGTCAAGCCGCATACCAAGCTGCTAATTGCGCCGATACAAGGTGTAGGGCGTGGCCATCCGCTCTCCGTGGAAAAACTGTTTCCGGTGCTGGCGGTGTACCGCGCAAAATCCGTCGATGAAGCGCTCAAGGTGTGTCTTGACGTGAATTACGCCGGGGGTGTCGGTCACACCGCAGTCGTGTTCTCGCGCAACGACGACGTGATTAAGAAGTTCGGCGAAGTGATCAACGCGGGACGGATCATCGTAAATTCGCCAGGATCGATTGGAGCACTAGGCGGGGTTTACAACGATATGGTGCCGACCTTCTCATTTGGATGCGGGACGGGCGGCGGCAACAGCACGACCGACAACGTGAATGTGTTTCATTATCTCAACATCAAACGCGTGGCGCGGAGGACTCAAGCGCATATGTGGTTCCGTGTTCCCAATCAGATTTACTTCAACCTGAATGCCGTGGAGAACTTGCGGCAGTTCTCATCGCGTTCAACCATCATCATTACGAACCCGGCCATGGAACAAATCGGCCATGTGGATACGGTCCGACGCAATATTCCACCGGAAACTCTGGTGCATGTGTCGGTCATTCCTGACGCCGAGCCTGAAGTGCAGGTCATCACGCAGGGAGTGGAAGCGCTGAAATTTTACCGGGCCGACCAGATCATCGCGCTGGGCGGAGGTTCCGTGATCGACGCGGCAAAGATTATGAAACTCAAGTACGAATCGCCGGAGGCCGATTTGGAGGAACTGGCGGCGCCGTTCCTGGATCTGCGCAAGCGCGTAGTGCAGTACCCGACGGAAAAGCTGAATCGAGCCAGGTTGATTGCCATCTCGACGACGAGCGGAACGGGAAGCGAGGTCACTCCGTTTGCGGTGCTGACCGACAAGGAGCACGGACGCAAGGTGACGCTCGCCGACTACTCGCTCAGTCCGGACGTGGCGATTGTCGATCCCCAGTTTGTCATGTCGATGCCGAAAGGCCTTACCGCCGATACCGGCATCGATTGCCTGACCCATGCCCTGGAAGCCGGAGTCTCGATTTTTGCCTCGCCGTACACCGACTCCAATGCATTCCAGGCAATCCGGCTGGTGTTCCGGTACCTGCCTATTGCGTACGAGCAGCCCAACGATGAAGAGGCGCGGACCATGATGCATAATGCGGCGTGCATCGCGGCGATTGCGTTTTCCAACGCTTCCGTAGGAGTAAACCACGCGCTGGCGCATGCCTTCGGTGCGCGCTTCCATGTTGCTCACGGCCGGGCCAACGCGCTGATGCTGCCGCACGTTATTGCCTTCAACGCGGGAGTGCCTACCAAGTTCATGCCGTCGCCCAACCAGCGCGGCTATATTGCGCACAAGAAATACGCCCTGGTGGCGGACTTGCTGGGCTTGGGTGGCGTTACGGTTGAGGAAAAGGTAAATAACCTCATTGTGGCGACCGAGTTGTTACTCGACCAGTTGGCGGTTCCACGCTCGATCGCCGATCTGGGGATTTCCAAGGAAGAGTTCGAGAGGGCGATGCCCGAGTTAGTCAAGAACGCGTTTGACGATCCTTCCTGGCGCTCGAACCCGCGGATGCCGTTGTTGAGCGAATTGGTCGAGTTGTTCTGGAGTGCGTACAAGGGTCGCGGACAGGCGAAGGCAGAAGACGAGTCGCGGCAACAACGTGAGGACAAGGTGCTGGTATGACGATGATTGATGTATGGGTCGAAATTGATGGAGACCGTGTGGCGCAGAGCCTGCAAGAAGCGCAAGCCAAGCTGGAGAGCGCCGAGGGCGAATTGGTTTTGGATTTCTCCGCCGTTCGCCGGATGAACCCTCCCGCGCTTCGAGCGATCGAAGACTTTGTTAGCGCGGCAGACGAGAAGTCCGTGAAGGTCGCTCTGCGAGGCGTCAACATCGATATTTACAAAGTGCTGAAGCTGGCCCGGCTGTCGTCGCGATTTGCTGTCGCGGATTAAACCAAACAAGTTAGCGGGCACACAGTCCTGATGGCTCTTCTCAGCCCCCCTGCACTACGTCGGGATGGTTTCCCCGTCTGTCCCCCGCCAAGACAAAGAAAAAAGGCCGGGAGCACGAGGCACCCGGCCCAAAAACCGCGCGCAGTGTTAGAAGTTCAGACGAATGCCAAACTCCATCTGGCGCATGTAGGGCTGTCCAGTGGCAGCACTGCTTACTGAGCCCGGCAACGATCCGAAACCGGATGCGGAACTAGTATCAATCTGAGGGCTGCCTGTGCCAAGGGGGGAGACTGGGTCACCGAACTGGTCGTGGTTAAAGACGTTCGTAAACACGACTTGCGCATCGACGCTAAACCGTTCCGTGACCTGGAAGCGCTTCTTCACGCTCAAGTCCACGTTCCAGTAGGGCAGGCCACGCAGGAAGCCCATGCCACCGTCGTTTGTATCGTACCCAAGGATCGGCTGGCGCACGTTGGCATAGGCTGCCGCCGGGTCGGCGAACATGTTGGCGCCATTTACCCCATCAATGCCAACCGTGCCGCTGTGAATGAAATACCGCGAACCAGAGCCATTGAATGGTTTAATCGGAATGGCATTTTCACCAAATCCGTAACCAATGAAGTTGTTAGAGTCGCCTTCGCCAAACGCCTGGCCGCCTCCATTCACCGTGAGAAGTCCGACAGGCAAACCACTCCCTGCGGTAAAGACGGGCGCGATTGTCCATCCGCCCAGCAGATGACCCATCACGCCGGATTGCGACTTGTAGTAGTGAGGCTGCCAAACGGCGTAGAGATTGTAGACAAAGGGACGGTCCCACTGCTGTAGGCCATATCCCGTTCTGAGGTTAAACGGATCCGGCAAGGTGGCTCCGCTGGTCGCCTGGACTACAGCTCCAGTGCCTAACGATCTTGACCAGGTGAAGTTCGATTGCATGGTGACATCATGCCAGTCTTGCGTTTTTATGGTCACGAACAACGCATTGTAGTTTCCGTAACCAATGCTGGCGTTCAAGCCCACGCCCGAACTCAACTGACCGGCACAGCCGATCTCAGAGCCGGTTGGGCAGTTGAGAGGAGTATTCATCATGCTTCGTGGAAAATTGAAGCCGCCGTTGTCCAAATCGCTATAGAGACTCCAGACGGATTGCGATGTGAGATTGCCGGCTTCTTTCGCGATAACGGCCTGAGTACAGTTCGCGAAGCCGTTGCAGTAGCCAGTACCCGACAACGCGTTCTCGAAGAACGGCTGCGGAGCTACTGCCGCGGCATTCTGGGCGCAGTTCCCGCCGCCCATGTTCGCGGGATTTCCATTGCCGCAATACCCGATCAGGGTGTTGGCATAGGCCTTGGCGAAGGTCTGCCCGCCCTTGGTCATCATGTAGGGTACGGCGTTCAGGTTAACAGGTGTGTATTCGTTGTTGATGAGCCTTCCGATGTAGCCAATTTCCATGCTCACCTTGTTGTTGAGCTGGCGGGCGAAGGTGAGGGTAAACGTGTCGGAGACATTGGGCCGGAAATTCGGATCGAGGGCCTCGCCCGCTCCTGCGGCGATGTCGTTCACGCCAGGATATAAGGGTTGGGGAAGAGTTTTGCTGGCGGGCGGCAAATTGGCAACCAGTCCGTCTGTGCCAACTCGGAAACCGTTGACGGGGCTGATTCCACTGATGGAGTTCGCACAGGTGCCATTTCTAAGCGCGCCGACGCATTGCACCGCCTGGATGACGCCCGTACCCAGCAACGGGACGAGCACCGGGTCCACGCCGTTGATACGTCCGTAGGTGCGGCCGTAGCCACCGCGAATCACGGTGCTACCGTCGCCGAAGACGTCCCACGCCGCCGCGATCCGCGGGCTCCATTCACCGTAGTACGGGTTGTAAGGATACTTCGAGGGATGAGCGGTGTTACCGATCAAGCTGAAGCCAACCTGCGGATTGAAAACCTGCCCTTGCAAGGCGGCTTGCTTGCGGCTGTTCAAGTAAGCGGTGGTGCTAAGGGGATCGTTATTCTGGTCGACAAAGACGACTTGCAGGCCATTCGCTTCGGTAGGCGGCATCTCCAGCGTCCAGCCCAGACCGAACGTCAAAGTGAACTTGGGAGTCATGCGCCACGTGTCAGTACCGTAGAAGTTGTAGTAAGGGATGGTGACTTTGTCCTGGGCTGGCGTCAGCGGTGGATTCAGTGTCAGGCTCTGGCCCGAACGCGTGTAAGCAATCTGAGACACTGAAACGATTCCCAGCGTCGCGGCGTAGTCGCGGCCCCAGTTGGTTGCATCGCTCACAGCACTCGGCGTGTATCCATTCATCGTGATCCCCGGACCGCTACTCGTCCCCAGCCAGTACACGGGGTAGTAGTTGGTGCCATTGCCATTGTCCGTCCGCTCGTGCCAGTTGAAGTTGTGCTGATACATGCCGCCGAACTGAATCATGTGCTTGCCGTGCAGCCAGGTGGCATCATCGCGGATCATGTTGTCCTGGCCATCCCAGAAGCGGGTACGAGTCTGCTGGTTATTGACGTTATAGGGGAGCAGAGCCTGAGTTGCGCTTTCGCCAAAAGGCTCCAGCGCTCCGCCCAAGCCAGGGAACTGTACCGGGCCTCCCACCCTGCCCCATTGCCACCAGTTGCGCAGGTAGCTGTAGCGGATGGAGTTCGTCCATGTGTTGGACAGGTTGGCGTCAAGGCCAGCAACGAAAAACCAGGGCTGCTGCGGGTTGTTAGACAGAGACGCAGGAACCCCAAGTGTGTCTCCGGGGAAGAATCCACCGATGTCCACCTGCTGACTGCTGGCACTGGTTAGGTTGTAATAGCGGTAGCTGCTCATGAAATGCCACTTGTCGCCGAAGTCGTGGTCGAGGCGAGCTACGCCGAAGTTGGAACTCTGAGGAGTAGACAGGTTGCCGAGGAATCCCAGAACGTTCAGACCGTCGCAACGGCCCAGGCCACATCCGGATTCATTCGACAACGGCATGTACTTGTTCCACATTTGCGAGATCAGCGGATTGATTCCAATACCCCGCGGGTCGCAGGGGCCTGCAGGGACGCCTGAAGTGGGATCGCCCGGGCACGGCGCCGGTTTATACGTAACACCGTTGTAGGTCACGGGCGTGGAATTAAGGTTGTAGACCTGAGTCACCCCGTTGGCATCGGGGAACTGCAGCAAGCCCAGCCGCATCGCAGCCGACGGAACGGCTCTTTCGATCGTCTGTGACTGGGGAAAGCGGAAGCCCTCGTAGTTGGCAAAGAAGTAGGTCTTGCCGCCTAAAATCTTCTTCGGAATAATGGGGCCGCCGATGGCGCCGCCGAAACGGTTGTAGTGATAGCTCGGAAGAGGAACACCGTTAAAATTGTTTTCATAGGTATTCGCACTAAAATTGTTGTCGAGATAGTACTCGTACGCGGTGCCGTGCCATTGGTCGGTGCCGCGCTTGGTCACGATCTGCACCTGCGCGCCCGCGGAACTGTTGAAGTCGGCGCCTTGCCCGGCTACGTTCACCTTGAACTCTTCCACACTATCGGCAGGAGTGGGCATGACTCCGGTTGGGCCGGCCGTGCCGCCGGCACCTTGACTGGCTGCGCCCCCAGTTGGGTCACCGCCGTAGCTCGTCGTGTATACGGCCATACTGCCATCCATGTCGTTGGTATTTTCGCCGCCGTCAAGCTGGAACGAGCTCTGATCGTTGACGGCTCCTGCGACGCTACCATCTGGACTGATCCCTGATTGCAGCGTCAGAAACGTGCTGGTGTCACGGGCGAGGGAGGGAAGCGAATTGAGCGCAAGACCGGAAACCTGGCTACCGACAGTGGCATTCAGGGTTTGCAATTCGACGCCTGTAGCCTCGACTTCCACCGTCTGGCTCTGGGTGCCAACCTTTAGAGTGACATTGTTCGTCGAGGTCATGCCGACCTCGATCACGTCGTTCGGAATCGAGACCTTCGCAAAGCCTGTTTTAGTAAAGGTCACTTCGTAGTTGCCTGGCCTGACGTTTACGAACAGGTAGCGTCCTGCGTTGTTGGTTGTAGTAGTCTGCACACCGCTGATGGCTTTGTCCGTGATGGTGACCGTAACGTCGGGAACCACAGCGCCGGACGAATCCGTCACGACTCCAGTTATGGTTCCTTGAGACCCGGCCTGTGAGAGTGCCGGAAGCGCGGCGAAGAACAACAGGGTTGCAAGGATTAGTGTGATGGAAAGGAAATTCCTGAGAGTAAACCGCGTCATCATATCCCCCTCTTCAAAGTTGCAGGCTTTGAATGTGCGGATGCCTGAAGAAGAAAAACCACAAACATCCAACGGAAAATCGATCTGAACGGTGACCCAATCGTTTCAGGACGGAAGGTATTTATCGCTGTCCGCCCCCGGCAATTTGCCCCGCGGTACAGCACCTCGTCCACATTTATTGCATCGGACACTAATCTTCAGGGATGGACAATGCAAGACCACTAAGGTGCCAACAGCGATACGTCGTCAACAGGCTACTACCGAGCCGATCTTACGGCTGAGCAATAACTTGGGCGTTACAGGGCATTTTGCGCTGTCGCCTTGCATATACCTCTCGGTTGCCAGTACGATTACCCGATTTTGAAATGACCGAGGAATCTACTATGCGTCGCGTATTTGGATTTTTGGCGGTGTTTTCGCTTGCAGTTAGCTCTCACGCCCAGGTCAATACAACCCTAGTCGGAGGAATGAAATGGCGGCAGATCGGACCATTTCGTGGGGGGCGGGTGTTGGCTGTTGCCGGCGTTCCGGGCGATCCGAACACCTACTATTTCGGCGGCGTGGCCGGCGGAGTCTTCAAGAGCACTAACGGCGGTCTGAGTTGGACTCCGACTTTCGATCACGAGGGCGTTTCCTCGATTGGCGCCATCGCCGTTGCGGATGCCGATCACAATGTGATTTACGCGGGCAGTGGCGAAGCTTGCATACGCGGCAACATCTCGTATGGGGATGGGGTTTACAAATCAACCGACGCCGGACAGACCTGGACAAATGTCGGACTGAAAGACTCACGCCACATCGGCGCAGTCATCATCGATCCACGCAATCCTGACATCGCACTCGTGGCTGCGCTGGGACATGCGTGGGGCCCGAACCCCGAGCGCGGCGTATTTCGCACCGCCGACGGCGGCAAGACGTGGCAGAAAGTTTTGTACAAGGATGAAAACACCGGCGCTATCGACGTGGTGTTCGATCCGAAAAACTCGAGCATTGTTTACGCATCGCTATGGCAGGTACGCCGGCAGCCGTGGACCTTTAACAGCGGCGGGCCGGGCAGTGGCCTCTACAAGTCGGTTGACGGGGGGCTCACATGGAAACAGCTACAAGGCCACGGCCTGCCGGACGGAGAGTTCGGACGTATCGGCGTTTCGGTTTCCGGGGCGGATTCCAACCGGGTGTATGCGCTGATCGAGGCCAAGGAAGGAGGATTGTTCCGTTCGGACGATGCCGGCAACTCGTGGGCCCGCGTTAATGAAGATGAGCGTTACCGGCAACGCGCGTGGTACTTCAGTCATGTTTTCGCCGATCCGAAACAGGCAGACACGGTTTACGTGCTCAACACGGGCGCTTTCCGTTCGAACGACGGCGGTAAGACTTTTGAGCTGCTGCCTGCGCCCCACGGTGATCATCACGGTCTGTGGATCGACCCGACCAACCCGCTACGCTTGTTCAACGCAAACGATGGCGGCGTGACTATTTCCGTGGATGGAGGCAAGACCTGGACGCAGCAGGACAATCAACCCACGGCGCAGTTCTACCACGTCGCCACGGACAATCACTGGCCTTATCGGGTGTACGGAGCGCAGCAGGACAACACCACTGTGGCCATCGCCAGCCAGACGGATGACGGCGTGATCGCACGCCAGGACTGGTACGAAGTCGGAGGCGGGGAGAGTGGCTACATTTCGCCCGATCCGCGCGACCCGGAAATTGTGTATGCCGGATCGGACGCGGCCATCATCACCCGTTACGATCACCGCACCAACCAACTCACGGATGTGTCGCCTTATCCTCTCGATACTTCGGGCAACGGCGCAGCCAGCCTCAAATACCGCTTCCAGTGGACCGAGCCCGTGATGGTGTCGGCCTACGATTCCAATGTGATCTATACGGCATCGCAGTTTGTGTTGAAATCCTCTGACCGCGGCCACAGTTGGAGCGCCATTAGCCCCGACCTGACACGCAACGATAAAGGCAAACAGATACCGTCGGGCGGCGACATCACGCTCGACATCACCAGCGTGGAGTATTACGACACTGTGTTTGCACTGGCTGAATCTCCGCTACAGAAGGGTATGTTGTGGGCGGGCACCGACGACGGACTCATCCAACTTACACGTGACGACGGCAAGAATTGGGAGAACGTCACACCCAAGGACATACCTGAGTGGAGCATGGTCAGCCTCATCGAGGCGGGCCACTTTGATGCAGGCACAGCCTACGCCGCAATTGACCGCCACAAGCTCGACGATTTCAATCCCTTGATCTACAAGACGCACGACTTCGGCAAGACCTGGACTCGCATCAGCGAAGGAATTCCGCCGGGTGCCTACGTACACTCCGTGCGCGAGGACCCAAAGGTTAAGGGCCTGCTCTACGCCGGTACCGAGACGGGCGTTTATTTCTCCGTCGATGACGGCGGACGCTGGCAATCACTGCAACTCAATCTGCCGAACTCGCCGATTCACGACCTCGCGATAAAGGACGGCGACTTAGTGGCCGCGACGCATGGCCGCTCATTCTGGATCCTGGATGACGTGAGTCCGCTGCGTCAGGCCAGCGCCGCCAGTGCAGCCGGGGAGTTCCACCTTTACCACCCGGCCACGGCGACTCGGTTGCATTTCCCGGATGCGGTGGAGCGTAGGCGCCCGGTGGGAGACAACCCGCCGAAGGGCGCGATCCTTTACTACCACCTGAAGGCGAAACCCGCAGAGAAGGAAGAGATCACTCTGGAGATCGTTGACGCGCAAGGGAAGCGGGTGCGCCATTTCTCGAACCTGAAGGAGCATAAGCACGAGCAGCCGCCCGAATGGCCAGACCTGGAGCTATCGTCCAGTCTGCTACCGGCAGATGCGGGCATAAACCGCTTCGCCTGGGATTTCCGCTACGATCCGCCAGTGCAGATCCCGGGTGCGTTCTATGAGGGTGATGCGCCGCGAGGCCCGCTAGTGAATCCCGGAAAGTACGAGGCGAAGCTGACTGTCGAGGGCAAAACCCAGACCGCGCCACTCGAAGTGGTGATCGATCCGCGTATTGAGAAGCAGGTAGAAGGCGGGGGACTGCAAAAGCAACTCGATCTGGCCTTCAAGGTGCAACAGGACATCGACGCACTACATCGCGCGGTCAACCAGATTCGCGGATTGAGGGCGAACCTGGAGACGCTGGAAAAATGGACATCCGAAGGAGCACCGCAAAATGACGTCATCTCCGCTGCCAAGTCACTCGACCAGAAGATGACTCCCGTCGAGGAGAGCCTGATTCAGGTGAAGATGAAGAGTTCGGAGGGCAACCTTCGCTATCCCAACATGCTCAACGAACAGTACGCCAGTTTCAACGACCTGATTCAGTTAGTCGACCAGTCCCCGACGGCGCAACAACTGCTGGTGTACGAGGAGCTGCACACCCGCCTCAGCGCTGAGTTGGCAAAATGGCAGGAGATCGAGCGCACGAACTTGCCGGCGCTTAACAGTCTGATGCGAAAGCAGGGAGTGCCCACCCTGTCGGTGGGCAGCGGTCGCGAAGAGTAGCGTCGTGCGACGTTATTTGGAGAGTCCAGCGGCAGAGAGCGAGACTCGGGAGCAATCACAAGCTCTTTATCCATGGGGACACTTGGTCCCAATCGCGCTACGGGGTATGCGTGTGTTTCTCAGGCATCCCTAGGTTGCGCACCGTGTCGTTGCCGAAGTCGAACTCGATCAACACTGCCGGGACGTCACCCACGACCCAGGCGTCATGGCCAGGTTCAATCGCAACCACCTGTGGGGCCTGGTATTCCACGACACAGCCGTCAGCGAATTCCACATGGATCTGCCCGCGCGCCAGGAATCCGGCGTGAGCATGCATACAGAGATCGGTACCGACCAAGGGCTTCATGTCTTTCGACCAGCGGAATCCCACCGGATAAACCACACGTTTCACCCTGCAGGCACCGGCGGTCGCTATATCAAGCTGCACGCCCCCGACCTCACGATGTTCGGCGCCTCTCATGGGCGCCAGTAATAAATCCGCAGCGTTCATTGCAATCTATTCTCCTTGAGTCATGGTCTTCTCAATCGCTGCACTTTGGGCACGAGCGAGCATACCGCCTGCCGTCAAATCTGTGTGGCCCTCGTCTTTCTCACCCTGCGGGAGTCCGGCATATGAGCCCTCACGCCGCCGTCTTCCTATACTCATCGAATGCCGCCAGAAAGCGATCAATGTCTCGCTTGCGGAGGTAGTACGGAGTCGACAACCGCAGCTTGGAGTGCTCGCCACCACGAATCCGGATCTTCTGCGTCTTCCACATCCACTCCTCCAGCGCCATACGCTTGATCGGCGGGACGTTGACTGTGACAATTGCGCAGCGCATCGCCGGGTCGGGTGAGGTCCATGACTCAGCGTCCCGCTGCGTCATTTGCGCCAGCATGTAATTGGCGAGTTCTCGGTGGCGCTTCTCGATGCGCTCCATCCCAATCTGGTTCGCCATCTCGATCGACGCACGGAATCCCATCAACGAGGGCACGTTGGAAGACCCAATCCTCTGGAACCGCTCAGCCCTGATCTTCGGGTCGTCCCACCCTGCCGTCGTCACCGTGCTCCATATTCGATCGATAACGTCGTCGCGTACGTACAAAAAGCCTGATCCCTTTGGGGCCTGCAGCCACTTGTGCGGACTGGCGGAGTACATGTCGCAGCCGATGTCATGTACGTTCAATGCCATCATGCCCGGAACGTGAGCACCGTCCACCGCCGACAAAATCCCTTTGGAACGCGCCAGCGACGACAACTCCTTCGCTGGAAGTACGACTCCAGTCGCGGTGGTGATGTGGCTGAAGAACATTACTTTTGTGCGCGGCGTGATTGCATCGCTGAACAGGTTAACCACCTCGGACGGATCCTTCACCGGCTTCGGCAGCGTGACCATTTTGACGACCACACCATAGCGTTTCGCCCTCAGCCGCCAAGGTTGTTCTCCGCTCGGGTGCTCCTGGTCCGTCATCAAGACTTCATCGCCGGTCTTCATATCAATGCCGTTGGCGATGTAGCTGTTGGCCTCGGTAGCATTGCGCACCAGCGCCAGTTCATCGCGTGTGCAGCCAATGAAGGCCGCCAGCGGATCACGGTATGCGTTGTATGGCTCATATCCCCAGATGGGGTAGTTCTCGGGATCAGCCTGGTCCATTTTTTCGGTTGTGGTGTAGCCATCGAATACCGCGCGCAGAACTGGCGCGGGACTTGATCCCACGGTTCCGTTATTCAGATAAACCTCGTCCTCGGGGATCAGGAACTGCTTGCGGACCTCGGACCAGTAAGCGTCATTGTGATTGACATAGTGTTGCGGGTCGGGCAGTGAAGCGGGCACGGTCGCAAGCTGAGCAAACAGCCGATGTCTGGCCGTAAGCGCTACGCCCAGGCCTGCCACCGAATGCGAGAGAAACTGCCTGCGATCGAGCAAATTCACCTCCGGAGCCGGAAGTGCGTCATCTTACTCCAAATTGCCTCAGACATCGAAGCAGAGTATCAAGGGCAATGGTACGCCGATGTGCGCCGGGGCATGCCCGTGAGCTTCTACCCGAAACTTTCTACGGATTCGCGACTCTTAAGAGGATGTTTACAGACACCTACAATCATGTCGGCTCAAATGTTTAGGAGGAACCACCATGGAACGATTCGTCCGGCGCGCCGTCATCGGGGCCTTGGCGGGAGGCGCGGCCTCGGTTGCACTGATCGCGACACTTGGACATGCGGTTGGGCCTCTGCTGCTGGGCGCTGCATTGGGCGCCGCTTTTGCGGTCGCTACCGGTCCAACCCCTGGCGCTTATGTCGATAACATGATGTTCGCCGGGGCTTTCGGGGTGCCGCTCTGGGGCATTTTGAGCGTTATTGCATTTCCGCTTCTGTCGGGACAGATGCCGGAGTGGAGCGCGGCGCAAATGCGCGAGCACTTTCCCGCGCTAGTCGGCTGGGTTCTCTATGGCGTGACCCTTGGGTTGCTAGCGCAATTGCTGAATGATGTCGGTGAACGCTTGATCGGTCCCGAGCCCGCAATTCAACATTCGAGTTCGACCCCGACGAAACGGATTGTGATTCTTGGGGGCGGATTCGCCGGGATGACGACGGCGGTATGTCTCGAAAAGGAACTGCTGCGAGACCCTTCGGTCTCTATCTCCCTGGTCAGCGAAACCAATGCCCTGTTGTTCACGCCCATGCTCGCGGAGGTAGCGGGCAGTAGTTTGGAGCCAAGTCACATCAGCACGCCTTTGCGGACCACGCTGCACCGCACGGAATTCATTCGTGGTCGCGTTACGTCGGTCGATTTGGAGAACCGGCGGGTCGTGCTCGACGCGGGCGTGGGCGGCAATGACAGCTGCCGCAGCGAACTGAACTACGACCAACTCGTCCTCGCGCTGGGTTCGGTTTCAAACTATCTCGGCCTGACCAACGTGCAGAAACTGGCCTTTGATTTCAAGAGCCTGGTGGATGCAATTCGCATTCGCAACCATGTGATTGAGATGTTTGAGCGGGCCGACCGCGAGAGTGACGAGACAGTCCGCAAGCCATTGCTGACCTTTGTCGTGGCTGGCGGAGGCTTCGCCGGCGTCGAACTCGCAGGTTCGCTGAACGACTTCGCCCGAGGAATCCTCGCCGACTATCCTAATTTGCGCAGTGGGGATGTTCGAGTTGTGCTGGTGCATTCGCGGGAACGCATTCTACCGGAGCTGAGCGAATCGCTCGGCCACTACGCGCAAAACCGCATGGAAGCGCGGGGCGTTGAATTCCGGCTGAACACCCGTCTGACCGATGTGCGACCCGGAGTGGTCATGCTCAGCAACGAGGAAATTAACGCCGAAACGCTGATCTGGACGGCGGGCACCGCTCCCAATCCGTTGAGCAAATCGCTTCCAGTCGAGAAAGACAAGCGCGGCGCGGTGGTCGTGGATTCGACCCTTGCCGTGCCGAGGCACGCCGGCATTTGGGCACTGGGCGATTGTGCGGCCGTGGTGGACGCCAGGGACGGGAAGCCCTGCCCTCCGACGGCGCAGTATGCGTTGCGCGAAGCCGCCACACTTGCGAAAAACATCCGCGCCAGCCTGTTGGGAAGTCCGGTCCGGGGGTTTCACTTCGACTCACTCGGCGCGCTGTGTGTGGTCGGGCACCAGACGGCCTGTGCTGAGCTCACTGTGCCTTTCGCTCGGAACAAGTCGATACGCTTCTCGGGTTTGCTCGCCTGGTTCATGTGGCGAAGTATCTATCTGGGAAAGCTTCCCGGCTTGGAAAGAAAGATTCGCGTGCTGGTCGATTGGACGGTGGAGCTCTTCTTCCCCAAGGACATCGTCCAGACAATCGACTTGCGCTAGGAGAAGAAGTAACATGTCGGCCTCGCAAACAGTTGCCGTGCTCAACAGGGAAACCAAGCCGCGAAGCCTTGCGCACGTAGAAACGGCGATCGGCCTTGCGGTCGGACTGGGCGGAGGGTTGGTGCAGAGCGTCGCGTTGGGGGTGCCCATTTGGCAGGGTCTAGTGGCCGGAGGCACGTTTGGCGTCATTTTTGCCATGGCCTTCGCGCGGCGTGCCACCAGCGCGGGAGCAGGGCTGATCTGGGGTTTGGCTGCCGCCTTCCTGATGTGGCTGGTCTTTCCCGCCGGGGTGCGACCACTGTTAGCCAGGGGCGTGCATTCGATGGCTGAATTTGGCGATGCCCGCGATCAATTTCCTCTACTCGTCGGTTATCTGACTTGCCTGGGAATGCCTGTGGGTCTAGTGATGGGTATTCGTGGAGGATTGCGCTCCGCCGAAATAGAAACTCACTTCAACTGGACGCGCGCAATTGTCGCCGGCGGACTTGCAGGCCTGCTCGGTGGTTCTATCTTCGACCGCTGGATGTCAGCGGGTGACTATTTTCCGCTACTCTCCGGACTGAGCCAGGGGTCGTCGCGGCCCATGAGTCTGGTTCTTCAGTTCCTGGTTGCAGCGCTGATGGGAGTGATCTTCGGTCTCTTGTTCCAGCGTGACGTCCGAAGCTACGGCTCGTGCATGGGATGGGGCGTAGGGTACGCGATCCTGTGGTGGTTCCTGGTGCCCTTGACGATGTTTCCCCTGGTGTCGCGAGTGCCACTCGACTGGACGTCGGACGCAGGTAGCGCAGTGTTCGGTTCACTGGTTGGCCACATCGTATATGGGATGATCCTCGGCGTAAGCTATGCGACCCTCGACAAGATCTGGGTACGATTATTTATCCAGTCCGATCCATTGAACCGGGAAGCACAAGGTCCCGGCCTTCGAGTGCTGCAATCACTGAGTTGGGGAGCGCTCGCAGGACTTGCTGGAGGAATTGCTTCCAGTCCGATAATGCTGAGAACCGGTGTGCTGACGAAGGTGGCCGGCATCGATACCAGCTTCAGCAATTGGCGCGGATTTCTGTTTCATCTGTTGGTCAGCACAATTATCGGCGTGACGTTTGGACTGCTTTTCCGAAATGAGTCCGCCAACATGGGAGCGGGTGTCGCTTGGGGATGGCTGTTTGGCCTGATGTGGTGGTACCTGGGGCCCATGACACTCCTGCCCCTGATGCTCACTGGGGTGTGTGATTGGAGCACCGACGCAGCTTCCGCACTGCTGCCCTCGCTGATGGGCCACCTGATATTCGGAGCGGTAACAGCGTACGTTTTCCTTCGGCTGGAACACCGCTACATGCGATGGCTTTTGCTGGATCCGAGAGTCGCTATGCGGGAGAAGCGGCGGGTACGACCGCCGGGGACTCCGGCGCCTGCGCTGTGGTTCCTGGTGCTTGGTCTAGGAGTTCTGCTACCGATTTTGCTAGGGTAGGCACGGTATGGTTGACTCCAACAACGTCATGGTGCGGATCGAGGGCGCATTCCCTCTGCACTATTCTGACGCGACCTGAAACTCGATGACGATTTCGTCTTTCACCCGCACTGCACCACCTGCAATCTTGACTGGCGTGATGCCGTAGTCGGTCTGTTTCAGCGTGATCGAACCTGAGTACCTTCCATCTTGCAGCGCCACCGGTAACGATACCTGGCGCGATGTGCCATGCAACTTCAGCGTTCCCGTCACCTGGGTGTGGCCGGGACTTGAGCTTGATACCCCAGTCGACACGAAATTGATTACGGGAAACTTCGCCGGATCAAGGACCTCGGCGTCCTTCATAGTGGCTTCGATTTTCTGGCGCTCGGAGTCGCTGGCGTCGGGATCGACCACCTTCATGTCGGCCACGTTGAAGCTGAGTTCAACGGCCCTCGCGTTGGCATCAATACTGCCGGATGCAATGGGAGCCTGAATCACGTGGTTGTGAGCTAATCCGGAGAACAGACCTGACTTGTAGACATGGACCGTAACCGTGGAATGGGCCTTGTCGATTGCAACTCGTTGGGCGCTCGCGGCTGCGGGTGCAAGCGTCAGAATCAGGAACGAGATTGCCGCGAGATGCCGAGAAGTGGATGACCACCCTGCCCCATCCGACAACATTGTTCTGCCCGCCTTCCTGAACCGGCGTCCGAAATTGCGATTTGACCAGCGAGTAGAAGTCGCGAACTCCGCCCCGCAAGCTGATGAAAAAAATACTTTAGTCGGAGTGCGAATATCAAGCGCCAGCCCAAATTCGGCGATTAATAAAGGCTATGGACGATAGGTGATGACCGGGAGGTATCTATTCCTTTTGCCGCCACTGTAATCACGATCCAGAGTGCTTCCGCTGCGCGGCGGCAGGAGTAGGAGCAGCTCATGCCAAGCACTTCATGAACGCCGCTACCCGCCACCTGCAACTTCCTGATTTAGAATGTGTTTTCTGCTTGCAAGGTTCGTTGTTCCGAAATGGCTCTTGCCCAAAGTTCATGAGGGTACGGATGCCACTGCGGGCTCAGGGTTTGGGGGACCATTCGCCGACCGGAGCTCTCCACTTCGGCCTTGAACCTTAAATTTGATTCCTATGCGTCCACGGCACTTCCGGATGATCGGCTTGGCAGCTTTGACTTGCCTGCTGGCGCTCGCCCCCGCCGCCGACGCACAAAACCCAACACTGATCACCATGGATCAGGCAATTGATCTGGCGATTGCCCACAATCACTCATTGAAAGCGACACGCACTTTCATCTTGCAAAACCAAGCGCAGGAGATCACGGCAAACCTGCGTCCAAATCCCACTCTGAACTTCGATTCCCAGTTCGTACCAATTTTTTCTCCCTCCAATTTCTCGGAAGACAATCTGAACGAAGTCCAGCAGTTTGACGCCGGCATTGGATATCTGTTTGAACGCGGCAAGAAACGACAGAACCGCCTGCAGGCGGCGCGGGACCAGACGGCCGTGACGCGGGC
The DNA here is from genome assembly GCA_963834815.1 of uncultured Acidobacteriaceae bacterium. Taxonomy (GTDB): domain Bacteria; phylum Acidobacteriota; class Terriglobia; order Terriglobales; family Acidobacteriaceae; genus DASRAA01. The sequence continues at coordinate 720,450 of CAWIDA010000006.1, forward strand.
CCAGGTTGCGGACGCCGAGCGCAACCTTACCCTCAATGTGGTTCAGCAGTTCGTCGCCGTATTGCTGGCTGAATCGACTTTGCGCTTCGCCGAGATGGACCTGAAGAGCTTTGAGCAGACGGTCGATATTGGCCAGGCCCAGTACAAAGGGGGCTACATCAGCGAGGGCGATTACCTCAAGATCAAGTTGCAGCTGCTGCAGTTTCAGACCGACGTTTCCTCCGCCCGCCTCGCGAGAGTGCAGGCCCTGGTTGCGTTGCGGGAATTGCTGGGCTACGACGCAGTCCCAGCTAATTACGACGTGGTCGGCGACCTGGCCTATGAGCCGGTCAAGGCGAAGTTGGAGGACCTAGAGGCTAAGGCGCTGCAGCAGCGTCCTGACTATCGCGCGGCCGAATTAGGGGTGACCGCCGCGCAAAGCCAGATAGCACTTGCCAAGGCGAATGCCAAGCAGGACGTGGACGCTACCGCAGCCTATTCGCACGTGGGCGGCGAGAGCAGCGCTTCGTTCTTTGTCAATTTTGGATTGCCAATTTTCAACCGCAATCAGGGCGAAATTGCGCGCACCGGCTACGCCCTCACGCAGGCCCAGGAAACCCAGCAATCGGCGAGCGACATCGTATTGTCCGACGTCAGCGATGCCTACGAGGGGCTGCGCAGCAGCGATGAAGTGGTACAACTCTATACTTCCGGTTACTTACAACAGGCGCAGGATTCACGCGATATCAGTGAATACGCTTATAGGCGGGGAGCGACCAGCCTTTTGGACTATCTCGATGCCGAACGCAGCAACCGGGCGATTCAACTGGCCTATCGTCAGGCTCTGTCCACGTACATGACCGCACTTGAGCAGCTTAAAGCAGCCGTAGGCACAAGGAACCTGCCGTGAAGATGAAACCAGATCGCCTGCGTCAAATGGTCGCGCTAACGGCTCTATCCGCCATTGGGTTGGCATTTGCGGGCTGCAGCGGCTCCGAAACCGCTTCGAAGAATCGTGCGAACAACTCCAACACGGCTGAGCTCTTCACCATCCCGTCAGACCAGATGGCCCACGTGCAGGTGCTCACTGTACAGCCCAGCACTCTGACGCGGACTCTTCGGCTGACCGGGGCCGTCGCCTACAATAGCTTTCATACCACGCCGGTCATTACGCAGGTCAGTGGCCCGGTAAGCCGCATCGTGGTAGTGCCGGGTCAACACGTGCAGCGGGGCGAGCCGATGCTGTATGTCGCCAGTCCCGACTATTCTCTACTTCGCACCAATTATCTGAAGGCCAGGGACGCCTATGCGCTGGCGCAAAAAGCGTACTCGCGCGCCCAAGATTTGTACCAGCATCACGCCATCGCCGAACAGAATCTGGAGCAGGCGGAGTCGACCCAGACCCAAGCGCAAGGGGATTTGGCGGCCGCAGAAGCCGCGTTGAAGGTAATGGGAATCGCCAACCCTGAAGCACTAGTGAACGCGCCGCCCTCCTTCGAGGCGCTGGTAAAGTCGCCGATCGGCGGCGAGGTGGTCGAGCAGGACGTAGCGGTAGGGCAACTTCTGCAGACTGGCGTGACCCAGTGTTTCATGCTTTCCGACACCAGCACCGTCTGGGTGCTGGTCAATGTCTATCAAAAGGATTTGCCGTACGTGAGCGTCGGCGATCCGGTCACAATCCAGACCGAGGCCTATCCCGGCGTGTTCCATGGCCGTATTTCCTACGTCGCGGCATCGCTCGATCCGACCACGCGCACGCTGCAGGCGCGCATTGAAACCAGCAATCCCGGACTAAAGCTGAAAAAAGACATGTATGTAGTGGCCACGGTGGATACAGGTACCATCCAGAACGCCATCGCCGTGCCCGACTCTGCCGTGCTGCGCGACAGCGAGAACCAGCCGTTTGTCTACGTTGAACAATTTGGCAATCAGTTTGGCAGGCGCACCGTCACCATCGGGGACAGCATGAAGGGGCAAACGCAAATCGCCAGTGGGTTGAACCCTGGTGATCGGGTCATCGGAGATGGGAGCTTGTTCCTGCAGTTTGCGAACTCGCTGCAGCGTTAAGGACGAAACGACCGAATTCGATTAAGAAACCGTGATGACAATCACGCTGTCCAAACCTGAATGATCCATCGCATCGTACAAGCGGCGCTGCGTCAGCGCTTTCTCGTGTTGATGCTGACGGGCTTCATCATGATCGCCGGCATCATCTCGTTCCGGCGCATGCCGGTGGACGCCTATCCCGACCTCTCGGCTCCGCAAGTCGAACTCATCACGCAATGGCCTGGCCACGCTGCCGAGGAAGTCGAGCGACTGGTCACACTTCCCATTGAATTGGAGATGAACGGCCTTCCGCACATGGTCGTGATGCGGTCCGTCTCGCTGTACGGGCTCTCTGACGTGCGCCTGACCTTCGCAGAGAATACCAACGACTACTTTGCGCGACAGGTAGTGTTCGAGCGAATCGCACAGGCCGAGTTGCCTGTGGGAGTGACCCCGACGATGGCTCCGCTCTTCAGCCCCAGCGGCCTGGTGTATCGCTATGTGCTGGAAAGCCCCGATCGCAGCCCGCAGGAGCTGAAGATCTTCGAGGACTGGGTGATCGAGCGAGCTTACCGCTCCGTCCCTGGTGTCGCCGATGACTCCGGATTCGGCGGTACTACGATGCAGTATCAAGTGCTGCTCGATCCAGCCCGGATTTACGGTTACCACCTGACAGTTCCGGCGGTGATGAACGCGTTGGGCGCCAACAACTCCAATGCTGGCGGAGGATTCTACTCTCAAGGGGGACAGTTTTATTACGTACGCGGCATTGGACTCGTACACAACACCAACGATATTGGCAACATCGTTGTCGGCAACGGCAACGGGGTTCCCATTCGCGTCAAGGACATTGGCGATGTCGTGATCGGTCATGCGCCGCGGCTCGGCGAATTCGGGTATCAGAGGAATGACGATGCCGTAGAGGGCGTCATCCTCATGCTGCGTGGCGAGCAAACGCAAAACGTTCTGAAGGGCGTGGAAGCCAAGACCGAGGAACTGAATCGAAGTGTTTTGCCGCCCGACGTCAAAATCCACCCCTATTATGATCGCAGCGACTTGGTGAAGCTAACCACGGACACCGTGGAAGATAACCTCCTCCGCGGCATGGTCCTGGTACTGGTGGTCCTGATTTTCTTTCTGGTAAGTTTTCGCGCGGCGGTAATCGTTGCTCTCACCATTCCTCTCTCGCTGTTGTTCGCCTTCATCATTTTGCATGCGCACGATGGCGCCGCCAACCTGCTGTCTATTGGAGCGATCGACTTCGGCATCATCATCGACGGCACTGTCGTTATGGTGGAAAACATCTACCGCGAACTCGCGCTGCGAGAAGGACAGTCCTATGCGCTGAATGAAGTCATTCTCGCGGCGGCGAAGGATGTGGATCGCCCAATCTTTTACTCGGTTGCCGTAATCCTGGCCGGCTATCTGCCGATCTATGCGCTCAGCGGTCCCTCGGCGAAGTTGTTCCATCCCATGGCCGAGACCATGTCCTTCGCGTTGATCGGCGCACTGATTCTCACCCTTACCCTGGTCCCCGTCCTGGCTTCGTACTGGTTTAAGAGTGGAGTACGGGAACACATCAATCGTCCCTTCGAATGGATGAAGAGAAAGTACGCGACCCAACTGGATTGGGCTTTGGCGCGGCCCAAACTCACCATGGTGATTGCGCTGCTTATTTTCGGCGCAACTCTGCTGCTGGTCCCCTTTATCGGGGGAGAGTTCATGCCTCACCTCGATGAGGGCGCACTCTGGGTGCGCGCCACCATGCCGTATACGATCTCGTTCGAAGAGGCGAGCAAAATTGCTCCCCAGGTTCGTGCCATTTTGATGTCGTACCCGCAAGTCACCGTGGTCGGCTCAGAGCTGGGTCGTCCGGACGACGGAACCGACCCCACGGGCTTTTTTAATTGCGAGTTCTATGTTGGTCTGAAGCCCTACAAGGACAAAGCTTGGAGAGGCGACATCAATACCAAACCCAAACTCATCGGGTCGATCAACCAGAAGCTGAGTGCGTTTCCCGGAATCGTCTTCAACTACACTCAGCCCGCGGAAGATGCTGTGGATGAGGCGCTGACTGGGTTGAAGAGTTCGCTGGCCGTCAAAATTTATGGCGAGGATTTGACCGTACTTCAGGACAAAGCCATCCAGATCAAGAACACCCTGGCCAAGACTCCAGGGTTCACCAACCTGACGGTCGTACGCGAACTGGGTCAGCCGAGCCTGCTGATCGATGTGGACCGCGACAAAATCGCCCGTTACGGAATCAATGTGGCAGACGTCGAAGCCGTGATCTCGGCAGCCGTGGGCGGGCAGGCCGTGTCCCAGGTCATCCAGGGAGAGAAGTTGTTCGACTTGGTCGTCCGCATGCAACCGCAATTCCGTAGCAGCGCTCACGAAATCGGTGAATTGCTGGTCGGCACGCCCGATGGGAAGCAGATTCCACTGAGCCAGCTCGCTGACATTCGCGTGGGCAACGGCGCTTCGTTTATTTATCGCGAAAACAACTCGCGCTACATCGGCGTGCAATACAGCATCGAAGGACGTGACTTGGAGCGAGCGGTGCGGGATGGCCAGAAAGCGGTCAATCAAGCCGTCACCCTGCCCCAGGGCTACTCGGTCACCTGGGGCGGTGAGTATAGTCAGCTCCTGGAAGCAAGAGCGCAGCTCACGGTGATCGGTCCACTCGCTGTGGTGATCATTTTCATGATCCTTTTTGCGCTTTACGGGAACTTCAAGTTTCCGGTCACGATTGCGCTCGGCGTCATCCTTACGGAACCCGTGGGTGCTCTCATCGCACTCAAGTTGACGCACACTCCCTTTAGCGTCTCGTCTGTGTTGGGGTTGCTCGCGCTACTGGGTGTCTCCGTGGAGACAGCGGTAATTCTGGTGTCTTACATCAACAAACTTCGCCAGGAAGGAATGGACATCCCGACGGCCACTCGCGAGGCGTCGCTGCTGCGGCTTCGTCCGATCATGATGACCGCGCTCGTCGCGTGTCTCGGCCTGCTTCCGGCCGCACTCGCCACCGGCATCGGTTCCGACACGCAGAAGCCTTTCGCCATTGTTATCGTGGCAGGGCTGATCTCGCGCCTCTTTATCGGATTCTTCGTCAATCCGGTGCTGTACCAGATGGTCGCCCGCGATGGGGATGTACTCCAGGTATAGCGCACCGGCGTGCTCGAGACCAATCATCAGGCTTCAGGCCGGCTCAGATTTCGACGCGGTCGGAATGTGCCGCGGCGCCTCGAGATCAGGTCATACAGCGCAGCTCCAGCCTTGAATGAATGCCCCACCGCGGCGTCGCTTATTACGCTCGTCTCACCGATCTCCTTCACAGATTGCGACGCTGCGTGAAGAATGCTCGACGCTCTATCTGCCTCCATCGGCAAGACAAATAGCCACAATTAAAAGTTTGAATTGGACTTTGCAGATCGCTCTTTGCAGTATCTAAACAGAGTGCTGGGCCTCTATGACACATCACAATGTCCATTCCCATGCGATGCGCGCTCGATCATGTAGTTCCGTTTCTTGAGTCGGCTGTTGCTGTCGAGAGTTGTCTAGAGTCTCGACGGGCTCATTGCCGTAGCGGTTATCCGAAAAGCACTCGATCAAAGGAGAAGTGAAATGGCAGCAAATCGTCAGCAGGGAACGTATCTGGCAACTACACTCGCAGGCTTCACTGCGTTTCCGGCCGGTCTGGCGGTCGGAGGAGCCAAAGGAGTGCTTACCGCACTTGTCGGTCTGGCGTTGCTAGCGATTTCGGCAGTAGGTTTTTATCGCGCCAAAGGCACAGCTTCAACTAACTAGATTTACCGGCACGTATCAGGAGCTATCTATGAAACTCGTGGGCGTTTTCCTGGCATTGGCAGGATGGTTGATCCCCGTCATCGCGCTGACCTATACGCAATCTCTAGGCGCGAGGTTTGCACTGGCGATTGTAGGAATTGCTATCTCTCTGGTTGGAATCCTGTTTGTCTTGAACCAAGCACATCTCAAGAATGTGATCTGGAAACTATAGGTACAAAGGCGGATTAAGTCGCAGGGTCGGGTGACTTGATGGCCCGACTGCATGCCACGCGAATGGTAGGGAGGGGAATTCATGAACACTTCATTGACACGAACGACCGGGTGCTCGCTCTTGGCAGGAATTCTGCTGCTGTTCTGTGGGCTTGGGGCTTGGGGCCAGGCGCAGACCGAACCGCCGGCCAGTCCGCCTGCCGCCGCTCCCGCGCCGGTGATCGCCGCGCCATCGATGGATGCTCCCTTGGATGTCAAGGCGGCGCAGCCGCCTTCGACGGAGGAGCTAGTCAAGGGCGATCCCAGCGGCACTAAGACGGGAACGGTGAGCGACATAGTCGTGTCCGACTCGAAGAAGGGCCTCACGCTGGCGGATACGGTTAACCAGGTTGGCCAAAATCGCATTGCGATCAATTTCGTGTGGACTCTCGTGACGGGCTTTCTGGTCATGTTCATGCAGGCCGGGTTTGCCATTGTAGAGACTGGTTTGTGCCGTGCCAAGAATGCCAATCACACTATGATGATGAACTTCATGGTGTATAGCCTTGGATTGTTCGCCTTCTGGGTCTGCGGCTTTGCCATTCAGATGGGAGGTGGGGCTCCTTATTCGACACTAGGCGGGGCGAATCCACTGAACTCCGAGCATGTGCTTAGCCTCTTCGGCAAGACGTGGGGAGTGTGGGGAACGCACGGCTTCTTTCTGACGCAGGGCGGAAGCTATGACGTGGGTGTAATGGTCCTGTTTCTGTTTCAGATGGTCTTCATGGATACGGCTCTGACGATCGTGACCGGCGCTGCCGCCGAGCGCTGGAAGTATGTGGCCTTTGCGGTTTCGTCCATATTCATGGGCGCTCTGACGTACCCCCTGTTCGCGAATTGGGCTTGGGGCGGCGGGTGGTTGTCGCAACTCGGCGCGAACTTCGGGCTTGGCCACGGCTACTGTGACTTCGCCGGATCCGGCGTGGTACACGCCGTCGGAGGTCTGACGGCGCTGGCGCTGTCGATGATTATCGGCCCCCGTATCGGCAAGTACAACCGCGACGGCAAGCCCAATGCCATGCCCGGCCACGACATTGTACTGGTGCTTACGGGATGTTTCATTCTCGCGTTTGGATGGTTTGGATTCAATCCGGGCAGCACCTTGGCGGCCTCAGGCAACGGTGCGCTTCGGATCAGTTCGGTGGCGGTGAATACCATGCTGGCCGGATGCACCGGTTCCTTCGGAGCCATCTTCTACATGTGGATCCGTTACGGCAAGCCGGATGCGTCAATGTCAGGCAACGGTCTTCTCGCGGGGCTGGTGGCGATCACGGCGCCGAGCGGATTCGTGAACACGATTGGGTCAGCGATTATCGGTCTTGTTGCCGGTGTGCTGGTCTGTGTCAGCGTCGAGTTCGTGGAGCGGGTTCTGAAGGCGGACGATCCGGTCGGCGCCATCTCAGTCCACGGAACCAATGGTATCTGGGGCGTGATTTCCGTCGGGCTGTTCGCCGACGGCACCTCCAACTACGGGGGAAGCTGGAACGGCGTCAGTGGTTCCGTTCGTGGGTTGTTCTATGGAGACCCAAGCCAGTTGGTGGCACAGTTGATCGGCGTGGGCACATTGATCGGCTTTGTCTTCAGTCTTTCCTATGTTGCAAACATCGTGATCGATGTCATTGTTGGGCAACGGGTTGATGCCTCCGAAGAACTCGACGGCCTCGACATCCCAGAAATGGGTGCCTTGGGTTATCCAGAATTCGTCTTGAAGCCGGAAACCGTTGGCACTTCAATGGCGGCCGATTGATCTGGCGCAGTGCGAACCAACAAAAGAGGAACAGGCAATGACAACTAGTGCGACTGCGCAAAATGAAGAGACAGCACAGCATCCGATCGCAATGCGGACTATCCCCAGCGCCACGGTGCCGGTGTTAGCCCGGCACTATCTGGAGGAAGGCGTGGCCCACATCCAGGCGGGAGAAGCGGCGGCAGCCGTCGCCGCCCTGTCTTTGAGTGTCGGGCAGGCGCCACAGTACTCCGATGCGCATGTGTTTCTTGGAATTGCACATGCGCTGACAAACAACATTTATCCCGCTCTCGACCATCTCGAAGAGGCGGCCAGACTGGACGCGGACAGTTTTGCGGCCCATTACACCGTGGCGCAACTTAACTTCAAGTTGCGCATTCCCCAGAAGGGCTACGCAGCGGCGGAACGAGCGCGGCAGTGCAGCATGACTCTCGAACAGCGAAAGTTGCTGACTGCACTATTGCGCGAGGAGAGGGCACGGGAGAGAAATGGAATCGCACGGCCGTGGTTCAACAAACCTTTCGGTGTACCAGCTCTTTTCGTTGCCGGAAGCGGCCTGGCAGCGGCGATTGCAGCGATCATCAGACATATGCACTAGCGAGAGGCCCGGCGTTGGCCTGAAGCAACGGGAGTGGACTTAATGCAACAAACATTGAGAGTGTTGAATCGGCAGCGAGTCGCTTTGTCGAGTGCGCTGGTCGTAGGGCTGGTGCTCGTTCTGTTGGTGCATGCGCCCGTGATCCCGGTTGTCCTGGGCTGTCTCCTGGCAAGCGGGCTGGCGATTTACCGGTCGATTTCCCGCTCGAGAGATTTGCGTTTCCCCAGAGAAGGTCAATGAATACGTCGCTGCAAATCCTGCTTGGCATCGCAGTGATCATCCTGGTGGCCAAACTGGCGGGTGCTCTCAGCGCGCGCGTCGGGCTGCCGCTGATCCTCGGCGAGTTGCTGGCAGGCGTGCTGCTGGGCCCCACCGTCTTCGATATTTGGTCAATCGACTGGCTGGCGCATCCTGCAGCGAGCGACGGCGTTTCGGTGGTCAATGTATTCAAAGTGCTGGCGGAACTGGGTGTGGTGCTGCTGATGTTTGTGGCCGGCCTCGAAACCGACGCCGATATGATGCACACCCTGGTGGCGCCAGCGTTCTGGGCGGCTACCGGCGGAGTGGTGCTCCCCATGGCGGGAGGCGTACTCCTTGCACGGCAATTCAACTACAGTTGGCAGGAAGCCATATTCGTCGGGACTATTCTCACGGCCACCAGCGTTACCATCACCGCGCAGACGCTTATCAACCTCAAGCAACTGCGCTCCAAGGCGGGTTCGACGATTCTGGCCGCGGCGGTGATCGACGACATCCTGGGTCTGATCGTCTTGTCGCTGGTGATCGCCGTCGCGCCCCAGATTGCGGCAGGTGGCATAGTGTCCCTATACGGGATGCTCACGACAGTCGCCAAAATGGCCGTCTCCCTGATCACCATGTTCTGGATGGGCCCTCCCGTAACGAAATGGCTGTTTCGTCAGGCAGCTCGCATGCACGGGCACCACACTGAGGTTGCAGCGGCGCTGGTCGTGGCGTTTCTGCTGGCGTTTCAAGCGCAATGGCTGGGAGGTATGGCTGCTATTACCGGCGCCTACATTGCGGGACTTTTCGTGGCTCAGACGCCGGCCCACCAGAAAGTACTGCAGGATCTGAATCCCATCATCCACTCGTTCTTCGGCCCCCTTTTCTTCGTGTCGATCGGGCTGGCCGTGAACGCCCGTCACGTGTCGGGTGGGATCGCGTTTTTCCTGATCCTGCTGACCATAGCGATTGCAGGGAAGATTGCCGGGTGTGGTTTGGGAGCACACTTGAACGGATTTAGCGGTCGCGAGTCGCTGATCGTGGGGATCGGAATGATTCCGCGCGGCGAGGTCGGCCTGATCACTGCCAGCCTTGGGCTGGCGGCAGGTCTCGTGACCGGTGACCTTTATGTGCAGGTCGTGGTGCTGGTGCTGATCACGACCCTGATCACCCCCGCTATGCTGCGGTTCGCATTTCCGCCGACGCCATCCGTGCTTGGGGCGCCGGCAGACGATTCTGCCGGCATCGCGAAACTGGCCTTGGCTGGCGAGAACCTGGATAACGCGGAGACTTCTGCCGCGAGTAGTTATTGATCACAAGCAAGCGGTAGTGCGCCGCAAAGCGGTGTTTGATCCGAACTGGAAATAAGAATCGAGGACAAAGAAACCATGATGACCAAACTTGAAGCGATCATTCAGCCCACCAGATTTGAAGCCGTCAAAGATGCCCTGCACGAACTGGGCGTGGAAGGGATGACCATCTCCGAGGTCCGCGGTCACGGACGCCAGAAGGGACACACCGAGCACTACCGCGGCCGCGAGTACAGCGTCGACCTCTTGCCCAAAACGAAGATTGAGCTGGTAGTGGAGGATAAGTTGGTGGAAAAGGCGGTCGAAGCCATCGTGAAAGCTGCGTCGACCGGCAAGATTGGTGACGGCAAGATATTCCTGTCGAAGGTTGACGAGGCCATTCGCATCCGCAACCAGGAACGCGGCGTAGCCGCACTCTGAAGTGATTCAAGGACAACCATAGCCACGATATGTTGAACTTCAGCACGGTTTGTGACGCGGTTACCCGAGCCAACCTGACGCAGCCGACGCAGGACTTGAGTCAGCTGCGGGACTACTAGCCGGGACTCTCGTCGTGGCATTGACGAAGCGAGAATGCGGATGAAGAAGCTATGCTGCCGCGTCCGTTGCGACCGACGCTGCCTCTCCACGTCGGCAGCAAATGTCGAAACAGTTTCCCACCACCAGGAAGATCGGCTCCGGACTAAGTGCCCGGTGTGGGGCGTTTGACAGCGTCAAGATCGCTCATCGGGCATCCGAACCTTATTCCCCCTCCTTTGGCACGTTTGACCCTCGATTCTTCGGGCTGCTAAACTAGTGGTTTCCCGCCTAGTGGCAGACCAATTAAGGACCAATCGTGCGCAGTTATACTCGACAACAACTCAAACAGAACTCGTTCGCCGAAACCACCGCCGAAACTATTTCTTGGGCGGTGGAGCACCGCTCCAAGGTGATCGCCGCCGCGATTGTGGTGGCGGTGGTGGCCGCCGCCGCTCTGGGTATTTGGGCGTTCGTGAATTACCGCAACCAGCAAGCCAGCGATGAACTGGCCGCGGCCCTGCTGAAGTACAACGCTCCCATCCGCCCCGCCGGAACGCCGGCGACTCCGGAAGAGTTGAGCTATGCGTCAAGCGTCGAGCGCTCCAAGGCAGCCAATGCCGACTTTACCCGCGTTGCCGACAAGTACTCATTTACCCGCAATGGCCGCATAGCGCGGTATTTTGCCGGTATCACGCTGCGCGACATGGGCGACGATTCGGGAGCCGAGAAGCAACTCCAGCAGGTCGCCGCTGCTCGTGACAAGGAAGTCGCCAGCCTGGCCAAGTTCGCCTTGGCCGCGCTTTATGAAGATACGAATAAAACGCAACAGGCGATTGAACTCTACAAGAGCTTGATCGAAAAGCCGACGACTTCGGTGGGCAAATCGACCGCGCAATTCCAATTGGCGAACCTGTACGAAATCAATCACCAGCCGTTGGAAGCCCGCAAGATCTATGAGCAGTTGCAGAAGGACAATCCCAACGGCCAGATCGGACAGGTCGCAGCGCAGAAACTGCAGACGCTTCGGCCACCGCAGCCTGCTCAGCCGTAGTTGCTTAGCACGTACGCAATCCAGAAACCGGTCGCCAGCGCGGCCGGTTTTGTTTTGGGCGCGAATTTTAAAGAGCATAGCTCGCGGGCCGAAAGCCCGCGAGGAATGAGAATGTGCACTGCGCAGCTGCGCCGCTTCAGACCTGTTTGAAACCGACTCTCAACAGCATCTAAGAGCTGTGTGTCCTCGACCATTTTCTAATCGGCAGGCATCCAGGTCTTGTCAGGGTTGTATTCGGACATCGTTGCCGCTAGTTTGCCGGTATCTTGCCCAAGGTCTTTTTCGTACACCACACCATCCTGGTTGACGATGAAGGTCATGACGCCGGAATTGCGGTACTCGGCGGGATAGGCCACGAAGGCGAAGCCGCGAGCCAGCTCACCGTTCACCAGGTAGCTGCGCGCGCCGCCCTTGGCGTCAGCTCCCTGTGCGGTGAGCATGCGGTAGTAGTAGCCGTGGAATGGCGTCTGCTTGCCTTGTTGTATGTCGTAGCCTTGCCCGGCCGCATCCACCAGCAACGGCCCGATCGGGCTCGGAGACTCGTTATCGCTGGTCTTCCAATAGAGTCCGTTGTGCTTGCCCTCGTCGCTTACGAACTTGAGCGCATAGTGCTTGGTCTTGTCGCCGTCCTGCAGGGTGGACGCATACTCGCGCTGGGCGTCGACCAGGGTATGCAGAACGTCGATGGCGTCGTTCTCGTTGGCGCCAATCCGCCGGAAGAGAATCTCCTTCATTCCGGATTCGGTATCGAAGTACCATGCGCCGCTGCTGTTCTTGACCAGAGGGATCGGCATCGGCCAATTCTCAGCGCCGACGTAGAGGGTGGCGGTCTGGTCAGGCTCGATGACGACACGATGCATCTGGTCGTAACGGCGAACGAAGTCGCTCGCCATCTTCTTGTCGGCAACTTCATCACCGGTGTGCAGAACCTGGCCTGCGTTCGAGCCCAGAATGGCGTTCAATGCCGGTTGATCACCTGACTTTACGGCGTTGTAGATTGCCAGCACCGCGTCGCCGGGTGAGGCGAAGGTCTTTTCATTGCCTTGCTGGGCGAACGAGCGCGGGACTAACAGAGCCAGCGACAGCACGAATGCAGCCGCAACCAACGCAACAAGATGACGCCGGCGAAAATCAATCAGCTGGTAAGAATGCGACGTAGATTTCATAAAACGTGTGCTCCTGCCTTCGGATCGGGATTCAACACCAATGGGACTTGCCCTCGTGCGAATTACCGGCGACGCCCGCCTCCGCCACCGCGAGGCTGCGGCACCACCACCGCCGCCGCGATTCTGGCAGCACCTCCTCCACCGCGAGTTCCGGCCAGACTTTGCTCGCCGCGTGCGCTATTGGTGCGGGCATTCCCACCCTGCGCCGTAGTTGCTGAAGGCGCTCTTGCCGGAATTCGGAGCGGGCTGTTGCCCATAGCCGCGCTCGGCCTGCCGCTGGTTCTGGTTGAAATTTCCGCCACGTGCCTGGTTCTGATGTCACGCTGGTTCCCGCACGGTTCTGTTGATTGAAGTTGGGCTGGTTTCCGGCCGCGCGTTGCTGCCCGAGATTTCCCTGACTTGTTCGCTGCTGTCCCACACTGGCCTGTGCGGCCGGGTTTCGATACTTCGACTGATCTAAGTTCTCGTTGAAATGCGGGGTTGAGTAGTTGCTGTTGAAGTTGTTGGTCCGGTTATTGGCGTTGAGATTGTTACGGTTGACGTTGTTCGCATTGACGTTGTTGCGGTTGATATTGTTGGTGTTGATATTGTTCCGATTGATGTTGTTTACATTGCGGTTGTAGTAGTTGTTGCGATTCACGAAGGTATTGGAGTTGGAGATATAGGTGTTGTGGTTGTAGACCACGGTGTTATTGTGCCAGCCGCATCCCCATGAGTTGTATCCCCATCCGCAACATCCACCGCCACTGATCGCCGCTCCTACGGCAACACCGACTCCAAAGGAAATCAGGCTGGTGGCCACCATGGCGCCTGTGGAGTAGCCGGGATAGACGGCTACGGGAGCTCCATAGACCACGGTCGGGTTATACGTGGGTACGTAAACAACTTCAGGCTGTGCCGGCTGAATGATGATGGTCTGCGGCGGAGGCTGCACGACCGTCGTCTGCGGCTCCTCCCCGGCGGACGCCGGAGGCGGGGCAGCGCCGGGAGCCTGGTTCTGCACGGTCACGTTCTGCTGCTGGTTGGTCTTCAGATTGCCGGCCTGATAAGCCCGCTGGCGCATGACCTGCACAGCATTCATCACGCTTTGCGGAATGTTGTAATAAGCGTCGCCTAGCGCGGAGGTCCACGAGAGATTGGTGGCCATCTGGCTGAGTACGTCAGAAAACCCGGTCAGGCCCTTCACGCTGGCGTCCCAAGGCTGTTGATTGGCTGCCTCGGCAAGCTGTTGTCCCTTGAGGCTGGAGTTCTGCTGCAACCACTGATAGGCAGCGCTAACCTGGTCCGGGTAAGTGGAAGCTGCCAGTACCATCGCGACCAGATTGTCGGGGAAGAGCGCGATGGGAGCAACCAGCTGATAAAGCTGGTCCGGTGTAGGTGTGGCATAGGTCGCGGCGGGTGCCTGTCCCTGCGCCGCCTGCTGAGTCGCGGCAGGTTGCGCCTGCTCGGGCTTCTTGCTGCAGCTGTCGAGTCCCAGCACAGCGAAGGTTATGCAGGCGCTGAGAAAGATAGAAAGGGCTTGCTTCAAGATCGGCATAGCGATGCCTCATTCATCGAGTAAACAACAACGATACGGTACAGCACTGGCCGACCCGCGCTCAACACCAGAAATTGCGTCCGATAAATGCAAAAAAGAGAAAACTCGTCGGTGTTTAGAATCAGCGACTTAGACGGAAATGGGCGGGGATTTGCCGCTAGTTAATTGAAAATAAAGCTACTTATGGGTATCCAATTCTGCCGGTTGGACTTAGCAGACTACTATTGGCACGACACCGGTCCAATTCCGAATATCGGAGAGCGAGCAAATCCGCGCACTGGGCGCGAGGCGGCGGGCACACGAATGCCCTCCCACCCTCCGGTTGTACACGGCAAGGAGGCGCGATTACAGAGAAATTCCCCGCATGCAGAAACTAAAGTAACCAAGGGGTAGCTTGCAATATCTAGTTCCATCGGATGAGGTCTAGCGGCTTGGGATCTGGATTGCAGCACTGAACCGAGGCAGATTCGGCGTATAGAATCGAGGAAGGCCCGTGCGCCGTTTGCGGGTGTATCCGAGCATTTGCCCAGGAGACGCATTCATGCAGGTCATCGAAAACTGGACGCCCAACGGCACGACGGTGTACATGGACGGAAAGCGTTATCTGAATTGCATTTTCACCGAATGCAAGATCGTGTACGGCGGGGGCGACGTGATGTGGGAGAACACGCAGTTCGTTAACTGCCAACTGGTATTCGACGCGGCCGCGCAGCGTACAGTTGCCTATCTCACCAACCTGGGTCTGCTGAAGCCTCCCGATAACATGGCAATGCCCATGCCTCAGGCCAGCTCGGGGCCAAACTAGACAAATCACAGATGACCTTGGATTGCACCGCCCCCAGGGCATGAGACGTTTGGTTCTGATTCCGCAACGCAAACGAGGCTGAGCGGTTAACTCAGCCTCTAGTCATTTCCAGCCAGAAACTCGCTGTCTGTGATTGATTAGGAGAACACTTCGCCCGCCATCTTCGACAGCGTGCGCGACTGCAAGGTGTTCTCGATTGGACGAGGCTCGAACGAGCGGTCGGCTTTGTTCAACTGTTTGCGCGCGATCTTGAGTTTCAGGGCGCGCTCGATGCTGCGCAACTCACCGATTTCTGCTCCCGACACCAGGGTCGATGCGCGGCCCGTCGATCCGGCGCGGCCGGTACGGCCCACGCGATGGATGAAGTCCTCGGGAATCTGCGGCAAGTCATAGTTAATGACATGCGACACGTTCTGCACGTGAATGCCGCGCGAAGCCACGTCGGTTGCTACCAGCACCTGGAAGCGTCCGGCGTCGAATCCGCTGAGTGCTCCGGTTCGCTGTGACTGGGTACGGTCGCCATGAATCATTGCGGCGGAGAAACCTTCACGCATCAGGGTTTTGGCCAGGCGCTCCGTGCCACGCTTGGTGCGGGCGAAGATCAGGGTCTGTCCCTTGTCCGCGTAGAGCAACTGGCGGAGCACTTCCGGCTTCTCGGCCAGCGGCACCTCAAACGCGTGCAACTCCACCGACTCGGCCGGCTTGGACGTCGATCCCAAAGCCACCCGCACCGGGTTGCGCATGTAGTCATTCACCAGTCCGGCGACCGAAGCTTCCAGCGTCGCTGAGAAGCACATCGTCTGGCGATCTTTCGGCAGGGAACCAACGATGCGGCGAATGGCCGGCAGGAATCCCATGTCGAGCATGCGGTCGGCTTCATCGAGCACCAGCGTCTTCACGTTGCGCAGGTCGACAAGCTTGCGGCGCAGGTAATCTTCCAGCCGTCCGGGTGTCGCCACCACAAGGGTCGCTCCACTGCGGAGTTGCTGGATCTGCCGCTTCTCGGGCATTCCACCCATGACCAGCGCCGCCGGAGGCATACTGCGGTTGCGCAGTTTCTCGAACTGTTCATGCACTTGCATGGCCAGCTCGCGGGTTGGAACCAGAACCAGAGCCGACAGCTTCCTCGGCTCGCCGGACTTCACCAGCTTCTCGATCATCGGGATCAGGAATGCAAGGGTCTTTCCGGTGCCGGTCTGGGCCGTGGCCAGAACATCGTTGCCTTCAAGGGCATGGGGAATCGCTGCCGCCTGGACGGGCGTCGGGGTCGTAAAACAGGCATTGGCCAACTTCTGCTGCAAAGCAGCAGACAGAGGCATCTCTTTAAATTGTGTCAATCGAAACTTACTTTCTGGAGGGGCGTCTCGCGAAGTGCATACAAAATGCGATCCGCGAATGTTGCTAAGGAAGCCGCTCGGTTGTTGATTCGGCGCTTAAATGGTACGGAGGCAGTATTGGCGGGAAATGTGACTTCCGGAACTCGGAGGAAACTGTCGCCCCACAAACGAACCGCTCTTACACCGTCTGTGGCTACTATACCACAGTTCGGGAGCCCGTTACGAGAAAGTTAATACTCGCCGGGCTCCCAAACCATGAATTATTTTGCAAAGTCATGAAAATCAAAGCCTTGCGGCTGACCTTCTTCATCGTGGGTGACCACCAAGTCGGCTAGTGCCTGGGTTTCGGGGGCCTCGGTGTCGCCCTGCTGCTTCTTCTGCGCCTTCTTTTCCAGCTTTTCGGCCATGCGTTCCTGGCGCGCGCGCTCTTTCTGGCGTTTGGTAAAGGATGGACGTGAATTTCCGGCCATAAAGTGCTCCTTCGAACCCCCAGTCCAGGTCGGATGGAGGCCTGTTATCTAAGATAACACGGAGCGTAGGAACAAGATCGAACTGAGACGCGGCACCCGAGTTTGCGCTGAGCGCCTCGGCGATCACCTGATGGGAATCACTCAATACACGGGCCGTTACCAGAATTGTCATCTCGTCCAGCTGACTCGGCGGTCGTAAGAGGCCGTCGTTGTTATGAAATCAAGGTCGCCGCGGGGAGGGAGGGATCTGCTGTTCGCTCTTCGCGCGAGTCCCGTTTCGGGAATCCGAGGGTACTCGGGTACCCCCTCCCCCTCCCCCTGTTCCTGAAAACAAAGGGTTTGCAGCATGATCGGTTGTAAGTTCCTGCAAACATTTGGGTTATATACAAAAGTCCTGTTAACAAAGGAGTTAGGCGGGATTTCTTCGGACGGGGCGTGGGTGTGGGCTGGCAGATGGGCGAGACATCGAGGACGAGCGTGACGCAGCACAGGTCGAATCACCTACTGGGATTAGGGTTAAAGTCTGGCCGCCGTCTACGTGGATGACAGCTCTCCCTCATCCTTCCGTCAAAAAGTCTAGGTACTGCGGCACTCAGCAGCAAGTACGCAAATCACGGACGCGTGTGATAACGAAGTTGTCAGTGATCAGTTGTCGGTTGTCAGTGTACACAGATCAGCGCGCAAAGGAACGGTCCGTGGGTCTTGTTCTTCCGTTGTGCTGAGCAGGACAATAGTGTGTCGAGAGCGCAGACGTCATTGGCTTCCCGAGGAGATGGCAACAGCCCCACATTTACGTCGGGCAAATGTGGGCCACCCGCGGGCAGCTATCGAACGAGCCAGCTCGCAATCCGATGCCATGCTGCACTTGGCCCGATAAGAGCCGCTTGAAGCGGCCCGGCGAGGAACATCGCAATCGCCAATCCCCAGGTCAGCGGACGCACCTTCCTCGTCAGCCAATAGTCTCTGGCAACGGCGGCAATGAGAAACATCGAGGTGGGTACCATGATGATTGCTCCCGGCATAGCTGCGAGCCGGGGAGTATGACCTATGAAGTGTGCGAGGGGGGCAGTCATTAACGCGATGTTTGCAAATAGCATCAGGCGTTTGTGGATGTCTGGCCGCCGCCGGTAAGCGATGGCAGCTATTGCCAGCACGGTGAACATGAACAGGCCACTGAACGTAAAGATGGATTCAAACAGCGGGTCGTGATCGATTCTAAGATCGCCGCTGAGATCGAAGCCGCGGCGCACCATCGCGGCAGTCGTTGCAAATCCAACTGGGACCATCATCGCCAGGACAAAAGCTGCGGCGACTCCGACCCGCCGGTGAAGCGCGACATGCCCGGTCGCGATCAGCCGGCTCTGAACCAGAAAGATGATGAGCCACGCGAAGTACAGAATCCCATGTGCCGCGGCCAAGGGTGAAATCGGCGCGCGTCGTCCGGCGGTATGCACGATCGAGGGAAGGAATCCGGCGACGGCCACGGCAAGCATCGCCAGCGCCATACCGGTGAAGAACCAACGGTCGACCAGGTCGTTCTTCCGCAGTTTCGATAAGGTCTGATAGGTTGTCGTGGCCATGTGCGATTCCTCTCCTCTCGTTCGCGCTTTCGCGGAGCTGTAAGTTAGTTGGGTTAGCGGCGGCGGGGACATGTGAACCCGCAGCGTCTCTGCTGGTTGGCGACAGCCGCATGACGACACCTGAAACGCAATTTCATGCCTGCATGCGGCTGGTTGTCAGCGCGACACTCTAGTTCTCCGGACGGACCCTGAACCGAACCGTAATGGACCACCCATTGCCGGTCACGTCCACCATGGTCATTCGATATTCATAGTTGCCGGCGGACCTTCCACCAGTCCCGAAGCTGATGTTGTCAGCGAAGTAGATAGGGAAATGGCTGTGGCCATCTACTGAAAAGGGACAGCTCAGTTGGTCGGTGAGCGGAGGCACATCGGAACTCCCCAGGTAGGGGTCCCAAAGCACGTTGTTACGGAAGGCTTGCCCGGCCACGTGTATGGGAAAGAGTGTGTTCGAAATGATTGGACCAGCACTGAAGTCGGGGGAAGAGCCGACCGTTCCGGGCCGGGGAACCACCATCCACACCACCCAGACCCCGTTGGGCGGAGAAAACTCGGACTCGCGAAAGATCAGCGATTCCCTGAAGTTCGTGAGGTCAAGGTTGTGATCGATTTCGCGGTTGTAGGGAGGCTTGTGCGGTGCACCGGGACCGATGCCGAGTTCACTGCACAATTGGTGATTCGGCGGAGGGAGCAGCGCAACTTGATTCTGCTGGAACTCGGCATAGCCATCAGCTGCCGTGCCAACGGGGGCGGTGAAGACGTGGAGATCGACTGGTTTCCAGGTCGGGCTGCCGATTGGCGTTAACACCGTACCGAACGAGGTACTGCCAACGACGGCGTCATTGGCGCTGTTTTGCGCTTGGGAGGGCGCGGCAGCGATCACCAGCATCGTCAGTAGCGACACGCTTGCGGCGATAGCGAAGACAAAGAGCTTGGGTTTCATGGGTGCTCCTTTCGAGTTTTCGAAGTCTTTTGCCCACGTCCGTTTCGGCAAGCGGCCTCGATGTGGGTCACACTCTGAACGCAATGCGGCAAGCGATCAATGAACGGCACATGTACTGCGGATGTACTTCGCCTTTACAGGTAAGCTGCTCAGAATCCAATGTGCTTGCGGATTTAATTTGCAATTAATAATTGGATTTCAGGTGTAAACTGTTCGGCCAAGCCAGAACAATATGGACCAGCAATCGCCCGAGAAGTCGATGGTGAGGTTCGAGGACTTCAAGCTCGACATGCGGACAGGAGAGCTGCGCCGCGGCGGAACCAGAATCCGGCTGCAGGAACAACCCTTTCAGATTCTGGCATTGTTGCTGGAGCGCGCGGGCGAAGTTGTGACGCGGGAAGAACTGCAGCATAAACTTTGGGCGGCCGACACCTTTGTGGACTTCGACAATGGTCTGAACATCGCCATAAAGAAGCTGCGCACCGCGTTAGGAGACGATGCAGAAGCCCCACGCTACATCGAAACCTTGCCTCGACGGGGCTACCGCTTTCTGGCACAAGTAAACGTCGACACTGCTGAACCCGCAAAACCAACCGCGCCTCGAAGAGCACCGCTGGTTCTGGTACCGAAGCAGGAGGAGCCTGCGGTCTCTGCGACATTGCCCGAATCGACCACTCTCACGGAAGTTCACCCAGCTTCATCGCGAATGGGAACGTCCAGCAGGTCAACGGAGCAGGTTGCAGCTCGTGAAAGGGTGCTCGCAACCTTGCCGTCATCTGACCGGAGCTGGAAATGGATCGCGATTGCGGCGGTCATGGGCGCGATCGCTGCTGGACTGCTTTTATGGTGGAGCCGTCCGCCCGCCGTTCCCGTCGTGGAAGCTGTGGAACAGCTCACCGACGACGGCGAACCAAAGCAAGGCAGGTTGGTGAGTGATGGATCACGGGTTTATTTCAACGAAGGGCCGACCGGGAGTTGGAAGATCGCGCAGGTTTCCGTCACCGGCGGACGTACTGCCTTGGTTGACACCAGGCTTGTGAATCCCCAGATCGCCGGACTGGTACCCGATGGTTCCGCGTTACTTGCTTTGGTCGGTGGTAATACGGATACATCGTACCCTTTATGGTCAATCCCGCTCCCGGCAGGAGAGCCGCGACGCCTCGGCAACTTAGAAATGTGGGGTGCTGGGGTCCTCCCGGATGGTCGCATCGCTTTCGGTAAAGGGACGGACTTGTTTGTTGCTGACAAAGACGGCTCGAACCCGCACAAGCTGGTATCGGTTGCAGGCTACCATTTGGGATCCCAAGCGTTTCGCCAGATGGAGAGCGAATTGTTTTCAGGATGGCTGTTGGTCAGAACTACCTCGTTGCTCGAAGTCGCGACAGACGGCACCGGTCTCCGCACCATCCTGAAAGCCAACAAGACGAGAGTTTGGGCTCGGGTGCGTGGAGTCCGGATGGGAAATATTTCGTGTATTCAGTCGAGCATGGGCGCGGCTCAGATCTTTGGGCGCTACCGATGCAAACTGGGATTCTCCATCGCTCAAGAGAACCAATCCGACTCACCAACGGGCCGCTGGCCTATGCCGGTGCAACCCCGAGCCGCGACGGCAAGCAGATATTTACCATCGGAACCAAGCGCCGAGGCGAACTTGTTCGCTACGATGAGAAGTCTCAGCAATTCGTGCCATTCCTCTCCGGAATCTCGGCGATAAGTCCGAGCTTTTCGAAGGATGGGCAATGGGTTGCTTACATTTCCTACCCGGACCACACCCTTTGGCGCAGTCGTAGCGACGGACCGAACGCAGGCAGCTGACTTACCCTCCGATGGAAGTGGCTTGGCCGTTCATTTCACCGGACGGAACGAAAGTTGCCTTCACGAGTTGTTGCTATCAGACCTATGTAATCGAGCATGGACGGCGGACCGCCGCAACTGATTAGCGAAGCTAACCAGCGTCGCGACACTTCTCCCCTGACCAGAATTCGTTGATCATGACAGGATTGATCGAGGGCATGCATCCCGGCGATAAGTACACCCTGGAGTTAAGGACTTTCGACTTCCGAACCGGGAAGATATCAGTCGTACCTTCCTCCGAGGGAAAGCTCGGCGGCCAGTGGATCACCCAGGACACGATAGTGACTGGCTACCCAGGGCGAAACGAAATTGGTGAACTTTGATTTCAAGAGCCAGAAATGGAGCGATTTGATGCGCAGGCGACTTTGTGAACTGGGCAGTGTCGCCGGACGGAAAATATCTCACTTTTACGACTGGCGGCGCGGAACCCAAGGTCCAGCGTCTTCGATTCGCCGACCGTGAGATTGAGACCATTGCCAGTCTGAAGGACCTTCGCCGGGTGGTGGATCGGTGCAGATAGGTGGTACTCAAGTCAGTGTCGCGCCGGACGGCTCCCCGGTGCTTACTCGCGACATCGGCACGCAAGAGATATACGCCCTCACCGTGAAATGGCCGTGAAGCGGTTCGCAATTGGTGCCCCGCACTGGACTAGAGCCTTTCACGCGACAATCGGCATTTTGGATTATCCTTGTGCCATGACACTTTCTGCTCGTAATCAGCTCAAAGGGACCGTCGAGGAGATTCAGCTTGGCGGCGTTATGGCGCATGTCGCGGTGCGCGTCGGCGAGAACCTTATTGAAAGCGTTATCACCCGCAGAAGTGCGGAGGAGATGGCGCTCAAAAAGGGCGATGCCGTAAGAGCGGTGATCAAGTCAACCGAAGTCATGCTACAGAAGGATTGAGGCGTAGCCGGCCTGCTTCGCGGAACTTTCCTGCGAGCGTCGCTTACTGCGCTTGTATAACGGATATGCTCGTCAGCATCCGCACCCAGCGGGCCTGACGCTTGTCTCCCGGCACCACTAACCGCAAAGGGCCGTCTTGTGGTTGCAACGGATGGCCGTCGACGTTTTGCGCCACGATGACTGGAGTGCCGGTAAAGGCTGGGTCCAATTCGGCCAACGAGAACACTACCCTGTACCCGTCCGTCGCTTCGGCGACAATGTAGTCCGCCAATTCCTTGCCCCGAAGTCCATCCCCCATGGTTACTCCCACGTGGTCCAGAAGATCACGCAAACTCACTCCAGCGTATTCGTGCTCGGTTCCGTCATGCCCGGTTGTACTAACGTGAACAGTAGGCAGCGCTGCCAGATCTTTGGGTCCAAACTTCGCTGTCTGACCGGCGATGGTTTTGACGGTGAGTGTCGCATCTGAAGCCGGTGGCGCCTGGCCCACTGCGACGCCAGCCACCACAACAACGAGCGCGATTAGAGACTTGCAGGTCTTCACGTCTGGCTCCCATCACCAAAGCAGCTTCAGTGCGAATTGTACCTGCCGTGCCGTGGTGGAGGTGGCAGTGATGGCACCTGCCGTGCCCGATACTCCGGAAGGCGTAAAGGTAATCAGGTTAGGCGTGTTGAAATTTCCCCGATTCAGCAGGTTGAATATCTCCGCGCGGAACTGCAGGCTCAGCCGCTCCCGGAGTTGCGTGTTCTTGATCGCCGAAAAGTCCCACGTAGCCAGGCCCGGGCCGGTGAGGTTGTTGCGGGTGGCGTTGCCCCAAAAGCCGCTGTTAGTAGGCGGCTGCAGAAATACGCTTGGATTGAACCACTGGGCGGGAGTCCCGATAATCGCATTGCCATTGAAGCTCGGGTTATTGAACGGCCTTACGGGATTACGCGTGTCACCATTATTCGAGGGGTTGTAGCTGAGCTGCGCGGTGAACGGAAATCCGCCTTGCAGGGTCACGATGCTGTCCACCGACCAGCCACCCGCCACCGCGTTACCCAGCCCGCTGAGGTTGCTGCCTAAGCTTTTGCCCCTGCCGATTGGCAATTCGTAAACCGCGCTGATCACTCCGAGGTTTCGTACGTCGTAGGTGGCCGGTCCCCAGTCGGCGCGGATGTCGTACGGGTTCGACACCAGTCCCGGAGCGTTTCCTGCGGTAGTGCCGTTCAATGAGTCGCCATCATCGAGCGCCTTCGACCAGGTGTACACGCCGCGGAAAGAAAGCCCGTTGCTAAAGCGCCGGTTAATGTCCACCTGCAGGGAATTGTAGAGGCTATCGCCCCAGGAGAACCACGTCCACGTATTGGCTATCGCCGGATTTGCCTTGGGCTGTTTTGCGGGAATGTAGTAAGACCCGGCGGTGACCGGCGTGCCAGCCAACCCGGCTGGGAAATTTGCAGGATATGTGGCCGGGCAAGGCGATGCGGGGCAGATGGTCGGAATTGGCGTATTGGCGTCGACTCCGACGATCTCGTGGTAGCCGTGTGATCCAACGTAACGCAGCGTCAATGTAGTGTTCGGGGTAAGCTGCTGTTCGATTCCCAGGGTGTACGAAATCAGGGTCGGCATCTTCAGGTCGGGCTGGACTCCGCCAGGCACCAGTAGCGCCTTCGCCGGAACCGGCGCAGCGGGATTGATAGGCAACGCGGACACGGGCAAGGCCGCGATGCTATAGACAGGGTTGAACGGAGCATTCTGGTCCATGCGGTAACCCAGGGCATCCTGCAGTTCGTTGTAGATGCCAAATCCCGCGCGTATTACCGTCTTGCCGGGATAGAGGCTCCAGGCCAACCCAACTCGCGGCTCGGGCAGGAACTTGGCATTGTTGACCGTGAAGGCGCTGCTGGCAATGCGTGGCTGGCTCGAAATGACTCCATTGGTGAAGGTATAATTCGCCGCGCGGCCATGCGCCTCGTTCCATCCGGTGGAGAATTCTCCGCGGAATCCCATGGTGATGGTCCATGTCGGACTGAGCCGGATGGTGTCCTGCGCGTACAGGGCGCCGAACAGCGAGCGCCAATTCATCTCCGTCGGCGCAGGATCGTAAAGGAAACTCGAGGTGACGCCTTGCAAAAATGTCTGCAGACTGGAGAATGTCGCCTGACCATACTGGCTGAGCGCGATGGTTTCGTTGGATTGAAACTGTTGCAGCCATACGCCGAAATCCAGTTGGTGCTTGCCACGCGTCAGGGCGACCCGATCCTCATAGGTGAACAGGTTCCGCGCCAGCGTCAGGTTGCTGCCATTGTTGCTTCCGGCCAGTCCGATCTGCGCCTGCGGATTCGAAGCAGCACTTCCGCCGACCACGACCGCTCCCACTTGATGGCCCACCAGAAATCCCGGAACGCTGGCAGCGGGCGTGCCGGGCGTAGGTTCGCCGGTAAAGAAGTATCCTGCGCGTGAAAAGCCGAAGCGCACGGTGTTCAGCAGTGTGGGCGAAAATACGTGGGTCTCCTCCAAGCTGAGCACCTGCTCCCGCAACGTCAGCACATCGGTGCTGTAGGGATTGAAATAGGTCGGCGTGAAGTCGTTGCCGTCGTCGATGGTATAGACCGCGGAGAAATTGTCTTTGGCGGAGAACACATGGTCGACTCGGGCATTCCCGAAGTTCTCGCGAATGGTTTGCAGCGGGCTGCTGAAAACCTGAGCGATTCCGCTGAAGGTCGGATCGGTGGGCACCGGTGTAGGCCACAGATTCAAGAGTGGTTGAACGCTGGGTACGGCGGCCGCGCGGGACGCCAGATCGGGCACAAACGCCACCGAGGTTTGGTGCAGGTTCTGAACGAATCCCTCGTAGTTCGCAAAGAAGAAGGTCTTGTCTTTTTGGATCGGTCCGCCCAGCGCTGCGCCAAACTGATTGCGCTGGAAGGGCGGAGCGGAGCCCTGGTCGAAGTAGTTCGGAGCATCGAGGGCGTTGTTGCGCAGGTATTCATACACGGAACCGTGCCACTGGTTGGACCCCGACTGGGTGACGATGATCACCTGCCCACCCGGCCGCTTGCCGTACTCGGCGCCGTAGGAATCACGCAAGAGATTGAACTCGCGCACCGCTTCGACGCCTAGCAAGTTCTGGCTGGGGCCGCCGGGCTGCA
The DNA here is from genome assembly GCA_963834815.1 of uncultured Acidobacteriaceae bacterium. Lineage (GTDB taxonomy): Bacteria > Acidobacteriota > Terriglobia > Terriglobales > Acidobacteriaceae > DASRAA01. The sequence continues at coordinate 745,725 of CAWIDA010000006.1, forward strand.
TGTTATTCTCTGCCGCGCCGGTGAACTCCACGCCATTCAGGAGAAAGAGGTTCTGTTGCGGGCGATTGCCCGAGACCGAAAAGTTATTGCCAGTAGTCGAATTGGAGACTCCGACGCCGCCCGTCTTCTCCCAGGTAAAATTGACGATCCCCGGATTCAATGTGAGCAGCAGATCGTAGCTCCGGCCGTTCAAGGGTAGGGCTTTCACTTCCTCCTCGCCTACCAGGCCGGAGATGTCCTGGGTGGTTGCATTCACCATCGAAACATTCGCCGTTACTTTTACCTTCTCCGTTACCTGGCCGATCTTCAGGCTCAGGTCAGCCGTGGCGTCCTGACCCACGACCAGCAGAATGCCCGTACGCACTTGCTCGGCAAAGCCGGCCTTCTTTGCTCGCAACTCATATTTGCCTATGGGAAGAAAGGGCAGATCGTATCGGCCGGCCTGGTTGGTTACGGTAGTGCGACTGATGCCGGTTTCCTGATTAATTGCCGTGACACTGGCGCCGGGCAACTCTGCGCCTGTCTGGTCGGTCACTCTTCCCGACAGGCTAGCCGACACCTGCGCCGTGGCGGGCCTGACGAATAGAAACAGCAGTAGGACCAAGACGCCAATGTGATGCCGCTTCAACTTGACCTCCTGGTAATCAATCGAATCAGCTGAAAGGACATGCGGATGGGACCGGCGCTCCCCAGCAACGGCCCCTTGTCGAATCGATTCGATTATTACGTTTTTAGTCGGTTCAATTCGTTAAAGTAATCTAATACAGGACGGATGTTGAGGGCAAACGAAGCGGCTTATAAAAGGGGTACGGGGCCTCGACGATTCTGCTGTATCGACTTCCGCAGATTTGTCTGGGGTGATCCGTGTTTCGTGTGCGATTCTGTACAAACTGAGACGCGGAAGTGCAGGATATTGCGTCTCAGCAAACGGCGGCAATCATGGAACATCCGAAGTTGTACACACCCCGAGACGCGGCGCAAGTGTTGGGCATCAGTTACCCGTCGCTAAAACAGTGGATCTACGGAGGAAAGCTAAAAACCATAAAGACGCAAGGTGGACACCACAGAATTCCGGAAACCGAGATCGACCGCTTCCTCCCCAGGACGGTAAGAGGAGACTCCGTCAAAACCAGGCGCAAGAACTTTCGCCGCATCAGCGGACGTAACCAACTGGTTGGCAGGGTGGTGGACATTAAGACCAGCGGCTTAATGGCACAGGTCACGCTCTCTCTGGGCGATCAGCACATCACGTCCATCATCACAGCCGATGCGGTGCGGGAGATGCGACTTAAGAAGGGCCAGACCGCGGCCGCTCTCATCAAGTCCACCGAAGTCATGATCGTGCTTCCTTAGCCGGCAAGGACACATTAAGGTGAGAGGGACACGCTCGATAGGGGCCTTCGTCCGCCTCTGGTTGGCTGGCCGCGCCTTGACACTGCATCTTCAGCACTTTATCCTTGTATTTTGCCTTAGTGCGACTCCCGCCTGTCTGTACCTGCCACAGTGATCCGTGAGGAGCTTGGCCTGCCAGACCCGGTTCCAGCCGGAGATCTGGGCATGTTTGGGATGTATTTGTGCGCTAAGGAGTTAGGCCGGTGCTGCCATGCTCATTCGGGTTCACGATCTGGAGCTCCAGAGGCTGGAGTTCGACCAGGATTTCCAGCCCGGAGCGATCGATTTTGGTCCCGACTTCCGCCAGCAAGGTCCGCTGCACACTAAGGGCCGGGCAGAGTTGATCGTTGAGCATCGCGGCCACAAGGAAAACGTCGAAGACATCCGCGTGGTAGGTGGACTCGAGACGACGCTGGAAGTTAGCTGCGCCCGCTGCCTCGAACCGGTGACGCATACGATAAACTGGGCGTTTGATTTGCTCTACCGCCCATTGGGTGTAGATCGCCGGGCGGAAGAAGTCGCCATAACCGAGGCGGACACCGAGATCGGCTATTATGAGGGCGAAGGTCTTCTGCTGGAAGACGTTATGCGCGAGCAGGTGCTGCTGGCGATGCCCGTGAAATTGGTTTGTCGCGAAGACTGTAAGGGTTTGTGTCCGAATTGCGGGGCTAACCTGAATGAAGTGACATGCAAGTGCGAGCAACCCGGCGATCCGCGCTGGGCCGCGCTAAGTGAGTTAAAGAACAAGCTGCAGAATTAGAGTTCCGATCGCCGGGGTTCCGTGCGATCCTAATGCGAGGTTTTTCATGCCTAATCCAAAACGGCGGCATTCCCAGGCCAGAACATCGAAGCGCCGCTCCCACGATCACCTGACCGCGCAGTCGCTGTCCGATTGCCCCAACTGTCACGAGCGCAAGCTGCCACATCGCGCCTGCCCGAAGTGCGGTTACTATAAAGGACGCGAAGTAATCGAGCAGAAGGAAGCCGCCAGCTAATGCACCGGTCCGTGGGGGCCGAAGAAGTCAGGAATCAGCAAGCCAGCATGCCAACCACGATTGCCGTTGACGCGATGGGTTCCGACCGGGCACCCAAACCCGAAGTCGATGGCGCCATACTCGCCGCCCGTCACTATGACGTAGAGGTGTTGCTGGTTGGCCAAGAACAGCTGATCCGCCAGGAGTTGAAGTTCCATCCCCTGTGGCGGCGCCTGCCGATCGACATAGTTCCGGCCACTGAAGTCATCGGCATGCATGAGAAAGCTGCGCAGGCGGTGCGATCGAAGCGCGATTCGTCGATGCGCGTAGGATTGCGCCTAGTGCGGGATGGCCGTGCTGCCGGCTTCGTCAGTGCGGGCAATACCGGCGCATGCATGGCCACTGCCAAGATGGTGCTGGGTGCGCTGCCCGGCGTCGACCGTCCGGCGCTGGCTGCCGTCTTTCCCACTGCCCAGGGCACAGCTACGATCCTCATCGACGTTGGCGCCAACGTCGACTCCAAGCCGGAAAACCTGCAGCAGTTCGCCATTATGGGCGACGTGTATTTCCGCACGATTTTTGCGGGACGCTTTCCTACCTCCGACCATCCGCGGGTGGGTGTGCTCTCCATCGGCGAAGAGGAGTCCAAAGGCAACGAACTGACCAAGGAAGCCTACAAGCTGATCAAGGAACTGCCCCTGAATTTCGTGGGCAACGTGGAAGGCCGCGATCTGTTCAATGGCCAGGCCGACGTGCTGGTGTGCGACGGCTTTGTCGGCAACGTGGCACTCAAGATCTCCGAGGGCATGGCGGAGACGGTGCGCTTTCTGCTGAAGCAGTCGTTGCAGGCGACCATTACCCGCCAAGTGGGATTCATGCTGTCGCGGCAAGCGTTTGTCGATTTCAAAAAGCGTCTCGACTATTCCGAATACGGAGGCGCACCACTGTTGGGCATCAAAGGCGTGTGCATCATCAGCCACGGCTCATCCAACGGTAACGCCATCAAGAATGCTATTCGTGTGGCCAACGAATTCGCCACAAGCCGCATGAACGGCGTGATCGAAAAGGAAGTTGGCGCAGCCGGCAGCCGTCTGGAAAACCACAATAGCAGGCCCGCCATTACGTTTCACGCCGGGGGTGGCCTGGATTAGGGGATTGCGCAACCATATCGCGGTACTCCATTCTGAATATCTCCCCTTCATCCCTCATCGCAGGCTGACACGATGAGTTCGCACCCGTCACCTATCGCATTTTTGTTCCCCGGCCAGGGATCGCAGGCCGTTGGCATGGGTAGGGAACTGGCTGCCATGTACCCGGTTGCAAAGGAAACCTTCGACGAGGCCGACGCCGCACTGGATTACAAACTTTCGCAGCTCTGCTTCGAGGGTCCGGAAGATCAGCTGAAGCTTACGGAGATAACACAGCCGGCGATCTTGACGGTTTCGGTCGCGGTGTGGCGGGTCCTGCAATCGAAGGGAATTACACCGTCTTACGTTGTGGGACACAGTCTGGGCGAGTATTCAGCTAACGTAGCGGCGGGCATGCTGTCGTTTGCTGATGCTGTTCGCACGGTTCGCAATCGTGGCAAATATATGCAGGAGGCAGTGCCCGTAGGTGTGGGCGCGATGGCCGCCATTCTCGCGCTGCCTGCCGAACAAGTGGAACAGATTTGCGCCGAAGCTGGACAGGGAGAAGTCTGCCAGGCGGCCAATCTAAATTCCCCCGACCAGACCGTGATCTCAGGCGCCAAGGCTGCGGTGGAACGCGCGGTCGAGGTGGCGAAACAGCGCGGCGCCAAGCGCGCCATCCTGCTGCCGGTCAGCGCGCCGTTCCATTGCACGCTCATGCAGGCCGCGCAGGACCGTTTGGCGGAAGACTTACAGGCGCTCACCTTCCACGATCCCGAAGTGCCGGTAATCTGCAACGTGGATGCCCTACTGGTCACCAGCGCCGAGCAGAGCCGCAATGCACTCGTTCGCCAGGTGACCGGAGCGGTGCAGTGGGTCAAGTCGATGCGGGCGCTTATCGACATAGGTGTGGAGAACTTCGTGGAAGTCGGCCCAGGCAAGGTGCTCTGCGGCCTGATGAAACAGATCGACCGCTCGCGCTCCTGCGTGAGCGTGCAGGACGAGGATTCGCTACAAAAGGCGATTAACCACCTGAGCGTGGCATCGCCGCATCCGGAATAAAGCCCCGGAACGGAGCGACGCTCAGGCTGATTGCATGCTGGGCGTCAACTGCTGGGGCACTGCGCTGCGCTCGCCATCGAGCGACGACCTGGTATCGACCCGGAAGACATAGGTGACGATTGCGGCCAGTAAACTGGCGCCTGCCAACCACGCCAGCAATGCCGGGATGCCAATTTGTGCCTTCAGTATCGGGAAGAAAAATGTGCCTAGCACGGCCCCAAGCTTGGCCATTGACGTTGCGAAACCGGCGCCAGTGGCGCGGATGGACGTGGGAAACGTTTCACCGGACAACAAATAAGTGGTCGAATTTGGCCCCATGTTCATCAGGGCGTTGAACACCATGAAACCGCCAAAGATCATTCCCATCTGGCCGTCCGAGTGTGCCGGAAACATTTCCGCTGCTCCCACCATCAACAGTCCCAGCGCCATTCCGAGGAACCCCACGATCTGCAGCGTGATGCGGCTGACATAGTGGACAAGGAGGATCGCCAGCATGAAGCCGACAATGAGCAGCAGATCAACGGCCGCAGCTCCCTCGGTGGCGCCAATATCTTTGGCGATGAAGCTTGTGGTCGTTCCGAGGGCGAGCGCTCCCATGATGGTGGGCGTGAAAATCCCGATACCGTAGGTCGAGATGTCCTGCAGGAACCATGGAACCGAGGCAAAGACCGTGCGCCGAATGTACTTGGGCGTGAATAGCGATGCGAAGCCGAGGCCGGTATCGGCAGGGGCGGGCGAGTTCTCGGCATTGAGGGTGATCGGCATTTCCAGTAACTGGCTGGCTGCGTGAGATGCTTTCTCGTAGTGGCCCCGGGCCAGGTGCCAACGTACACTCTCCGGCAGACCGTCACGCATCAGCACGACAACTACAGCCGGTAACACGCCGAATGCGAGCATCCAGCGCCAAGCCCAGATGTTGGGATCGAGTTTTAGAATCACTAGACCAATCAGCACCCCCAAAAGCGACCCCAGAGACTGAAAGGCGAACGCGCCCACGATGAGCCGCCCCCGTAATCGCGTTGGCACACTCTCCGCGATGTACGAAACGCCGATGGGATAGTCTGCGCCGATACCAATACCCAACAAGAAGCGGAAGACAATGAGTGACGCCGGGTTCCATGCTGCCGCCGATGCCGCGGAAAAGACAACGAACAGAATGATATCGACCAGGAACATTCCCTTCCGGCCAATGCGATCCGCGATTTGTCCGAACGCAAATGCACCGAGGAGCGCGCCTGCCACCGCGGCAACGGCGACTAAGCCTCGGGCGGCGGCATTCATCTGGAAATCACGCGCGATCAGCGGCAGGGCGACTCCGATGATAAAGAAATCGAAACCGTCCAGCATCACGCCCATGGCCGACAATATCCAGACCTTGCGCTGGGTTCTGGTGAATCGGGTATCGTGCAGGTGTTCCTCGAATGACTTCGACAAGGCGGCGGCGACGCTCATGAGAATGCCTCATAACCAGTTTCATTTACTCGAACTGAAGTACTTGGAATTTATCAGCTGTACATCAATGCTTCATGACAGCGGCACGGCAGAAGCACGGAGTCCGGCGCGTGGAAATGCCATGAGTGTAGCCGAAACTGGATGCGATTCGAAAGGAAAGAAAGCGGCCCCTAGTATGGCGAGAAGCCCAAGGTCTTGTCGGACTTCTCCACCCAGATATGGGCTTTCTGGGCGATGCGCTCGTTGACTGTCACTACCACCACCACGCCGCTGCTGGTGACATCGAACTTGGTTCCATTGCCACCCTTCGGAACGGCGGAACCGTCCACATGGTAGCTCTTAATCAGGCCCCACTCCCCGCCCGGCCCCCAGTCTTTCATGAACTCCTGAAAGCTATAGTTCGAATACTTATTGGGGTGTTGTTTCCAGCCCGGGTCGTGATTCCAGACGCCGTAGGCCTTTTCGTAGTCCTGCTGCTGCAGCGCCGTAAAAAACAAATCGACTCGATGCTCTTCCGGCCAGTAGCGGAAATTCCACGCCAGAATCAGAATGATAAGGACGATGGTGGCAAGAGAAATGATGCGAATGCGCTTCTTGCGAGCAGCGACGGGATCATACGGCTCGGTTTCGAACAAGGTCATTGCGAATACAGTCTACTACTGGCACGCAGGCATCGGAGTGAGACTGCGCTGCTAAGGCGAAAGAATCGCGAGGCGTCAGCCGCTGCATCGCCCGCCTCGAATGCCGTGACCGCCACCGGGAACTTACAGCTTCCCGACGTGAATACCGCCGTCACCCGTAGTGATTTCCAGCAACTCACCCCCACCGTTGAGCTTGCCGCGAACCCGGGACCGTTCCACTGATCCATTTACAGTCACTGGGAAGTCGAGCGAGATGTGGCCGTCTCCGGTATGAGCGTAGAGCTCAGCCGCGAAGTCCTCAGGCAGCTTGACTTCCACGCGGCCATCGCTGGTGTGGATCAGCCAGCCCCGACTCATCTTCGATCCCGGCCGCGCAGTGAAGTCGATGTGGCCGTCGCCCGTGCTCAAGTAGACTTCGTTGACTACGCCATCGACGGTGATGTGGCCGTCACCCGTACGGGCGCGGACGTTGCCGGTGAAGTTGCGCACCTCCACGGCTCCATCGCTGGTGTCGATGCGTGCTGGACCGCTGGTTCCATCCACATTGATGTGGCCGTCACTGGAGTGCAGATCGAGGGACGTTTCCGCGGGTACCTGCAGCTCAACGCGGACACGACGGTCATGCAGGTTAATGTGAAATCCGATCTCGTTGGGGATGTGGACCGTCAGATCGACCTTGTCGGCATCTTGATGTTCGCTGACGCGGATATCACCGGGCTTGTACCCCTCGCTGAAAACATGCGCAGCAATTGTATTGCTGGCGCCACGCGTGACTTCGATGGCCGCATCATTGGTGTCGACGCGCAGGGAAGGCTTCTCCCCTACGGTGTAGGTCTTCGACCAGTCGTCGGCGAAGGCGGAAATGGCGAACAGCAGAAGGCAGATGATGAGAACCGGAAAGAGTTTACGCACGGGCCCCTCCACGTTGTTTGTACGTGAAGGAGCCCGGCTTGGTTCCGTGCGAAAGGAGAGAGCAGATTGCGGTACCTGGGGCATGAGGTTCCGCTGGGGCGGATCAACTGCACATGCCCCTGACACCGTTTCCCTGCTGTTACATAGACGCAGGGGCGGAAGGAGGGTTAGCCGCCTTTTTTCCGCGCCCCGGTTGCAGGGACTGTTGGGCAGCAGCCTCTAATCGTCTATCGGCTGTACTGGTTCTGCTTCTTCTCGGCGTGGCGCTCCAAGCCGAACTGAATGAGCCGATCGATCAGCTCCGGATACGGCAACCCGCTTGCCGCCCATAGTTTGGGATACATGCTGATGGAGGTGAATCCCGGCATAGTGTTGATTTCGTTGACGTACATCTTGCCGGAGCGGGGATCCAAAAGGAAATCGACGCGCGCCAGCCCGGAACAGTCAACTGCCTGGAAGGCCGCGATTGCCAGCCTCTGAACTTCCTTGATCTTGCTCTTTGGCAATTCGGCGGGAATGATCGGCCGCGAACCTTCGACCAGGTACTTGGCGTCGTAGTCGTAGAACTCCTTGATGGGTACAATCTCGCCCGGCACCGATGCCATGGGGTTGTCGTTGCCGAGCACCGAGCACTCAATTTCTCGCGCCCTTGCCTTAGCGCCGCCCACTCCCTGCTCAATGACCAGCTTGCGATCGAATTGTGCTGCCTCGTCCATGGCGGCGGCCAACTCAGAGCCATCATGCACTTTGCTGATTCCGACCGAGGAACCGAGATTTGCAGGCTTCACAAAGACTGGATATGACAGCGCGCTCTCGATCAACTTGCGGACCTTCTTCGGCTGTTCTCGCCAGGCACTGCGCAGCACAGTGACGTGCTTGACGATGGGCAGTCCGGCATCGCGGAACAAGCGCTTCATCACGTCCTTGTCCATGCCTGCAGCGGAGCCCAGAACGCCCGCGCCAACGTAGGGGATGTCTGCCAGTTCCAGCAAGCCCTGGATGGTTCCGTCTTCCCCGAAAGTTCCATGCAGCACGGGGAAAATGACATCCACGTCGATGGGATGCGCCGCCGCGTGAGTTTGGGCAACGTCGATCTCGAACGGGATAAGAGAGGAATGTCCGTGGCCCGGCATGGGAGGTACGACGACACCTTCTCCTTTGGCCAGCACGGCGGCGGCTGAGGTGGCTTGCGGGTCTCCAGCGCGCAGGTGGCGCGATTCGGGTTCCCGAGCCAGGTTGCCCTTGAGCAGACGCTCGGCGTGGGCAGCCGTTACCCACCGCCCCTCTTTGGTAATCCCAATGGGCACCACTTCATATTTCTTCTTGTCGATTGCATTCAGAACCGAAGCCGCCGACAGCAGTGAGACTTCATGCTCGCCGCTGCGCCCGCCAAACAGGACGCCCACCCGAAGTTTCTTCATGTCTGCATCTTAAACTGGAACTGAAGACACACTTATGACGCCCGAACCGCTGTTCTGCGGTTGTAGAGGCCGGCGGCCACGTATCCACGCGCAGACAACCGATGCTAGTCGGATAGCTGGATCCTGTTCGAATCTATTCGATGGAGAACTCCGCCTTCCGAGCCGCCGATGAGTGGCCCGCCGAATCGACAGCCCGCAATTCAACGACGTAGTCACCGGGCTGCAACTGATCGACCGGCAAAGGCACCCCCATCGGAATAACCGGATTGCCTGGTGTCACCGACGCCTGCGTATCGGGAACGCCTGCCTCCAGTTCCTGCTTTCCAGTCTTCTGATTCGTGATCCGCAACTCGAGGCCGACTTTCGGCGGCTTAGCGTCGGCGATCTGGGGCTCGTACACCTCCAAATAGATGGCAACACGTTCCGAGGGCTTGAATCGGTTCGATCCGGACGGTACCAACTGCAGCCCTTGCGTGATCAGGGGCGTGCGATCCTGCAAGAGCTGGGCGTCAAGGGCGGATGACAATTCCGATACTTTATAGAACTGTTTGCTGAGTGCTAAATCGCTCATCCCGAAGGTTTTATTATCATAGCGATCAATCGTCAGCGGAGCTTCAAACTTGCCATACTTGTCGCCGGAATTGACAACCAATTTCAGAGTGTACTGACCACTGGAGATGTAGAACTGGTTTTCATAGTGGTAAGGATGGCTGGCGAAATCGTCCAGATCTTTCTTTTCGAAGTCAAGCTCGACGGCATCGCTAAAGCGCGCCGCCACGGAACCGTCCGGCTTCGTTGCCATGCCGAGAATGTTGAGAACTGCATGGTACTTACCTTTTACCTTCTCGAATTTGATGGCCTTTCCAGGAACTTCAAGCGCGAGGTTGATCCGGGCGGTCCCGGGCGCCGTATAGAAGTACGGCACTGAAAGAGAACCTGTGATATCACTGGATTGGCTACCCATCGCCCGGCTTTCGAGTTCTTTAGAAACGGGCTTGCCGGCGAGATAGTCTACGGGTTTGGTGGCGCAGTATCCGCTACGGGCCCGAACCTGCGCGCCTGAACGATCAACCTTCACTCGAAGCGTATGGCAAGCTCCTTCGGGGCCTTCAGGTGGCACATAGCCGAGGATGTAGTATTCCGTCTGCTCCTTGCCAATCTTCTCGAGTCCGGTGAGCAAGTCGTTGCTATTGACGATGACGAAACCTCCGGTTCCGATCGCTACCGAATAGAGCACCTGCTGGTTTACCGCGGTGGACTGTGGAAATGGCGGAACGATCGTTCTGGGCTGGTTTCCCGGATAGGTAGACCACGACGGCGGCTGCATTCGTGGTGGTGGTGGTGTAACAACGCGGCCAGTGTTACCGGTGGTTCCACCGGGTCGCGTTCCTCCAGTGCCGCCTCCACCCCCAGGCTTGGTTTGCGCAACGTACACCAGGCGCGGCGTTCCCGCGGCGTATTCACCTTCTCCGGAATACGGGGAGTCCACAGTAGCTTCGAGGTCCTGATTCGGGGCCGGCGTCGGCGGGAGGTTGCTCCCTGACGATACCCCACTCGAAAGACCTCGAACATCAACGGGATACACCGCAACATTGGACTTATTGCATACATTGATCAGGGCCGTCATTTCTGCTTCGGTGTCTTGGTCAAGGGGAAACCCCGACGTGAGCCAGATGAGGCTCTTTCGACCGGGTACGGAGGCAAGGCTTCTGGCGACACTACGGAGCGCCAGCAGCACGTTCCGGTTCGAGAACGAATCATAATTGGCAAAGACGGGCGAGCCCGTGGACGCCATTTCAGTGCCGGTGATAGAGAGCTTGGCAGTGCCAACGACTTGCTTCAACCGTGCCACGTCATCCGTAAAGTTCTGAGCGACTCGCATGGTGCCGACGTAATCGATGACGGCCACAAAACGACCGGGCCCGGAGTTAGTGTCGAGGAATTTGCCTGCGGCCGCCCGGGCGCCTGCCTGGTCACTGGGCTTCATCGCGTCATTGTCGAAGAAGAGCACGAGGTAGCGTTTTTGGGAACTGGCGACCGCTGTCTGCTCGAAGGAGAAAGTGTTGATCTTTTGCTCCTGGTCGTCCTCCCACACTTTAAAATCTTTTTCCGTCAGGTCCTGAAGGTAGTTCCCCTTTTTATCCGTCACCACGGCGTCAACCAGGACGAGCCGCGATTCTGCGCGGATGGTGGTAGTCGCGCCAGCCGCCTGGTCCGCGGGCTGTTGCGCTTGCGCGGTGGCGACAGCGAACCCAATAAGGACACCAAGAACACAGGTCCGGACGGACAAGTTGGTTGCAATCGATACAGTGCGACGGGGATTCATACGGGCCTCCAAGCGGCTACGGTATTTCTACTTCGCCGTTCTCCGATGCTACCTTCCCCTGCTCATCGCGAGCCACAACACGGACCACGTAACTGCCGGGATTTACGTCGAACTCGCTCTTCAGGGTTATGCCGGAGTTCAGCTTGCTTAGCGTTTCGTCTTTGATGTGCATTTGCACGGTTTTACTCTTTGCGGAAATGAAATTAGCGTTCCGGTCAAACAGCGCCGCGACAATCGTCAGTTCGTTCATGTTGCGCCCGTCCGACTTATGAAAAGCCATGCGGCGCACGTCAACGTGGACCAGAACAGAGAGGTGAGCGCTGGCATCGCTCGACTTGAAAAACTGCGTCTTCATTTGCAGGGGTAGTTCGTGGATTTCATCCCGCGAAAAGACCACATCAGCGAGTTCCCGCTCGGCTTCGCGGTTCGCGCCACCCGGCGCCGGAGCGTAGTAGCCCTTTCGCGCCTGCAAGGTCAGACCAGACCCCTGCTTCAGTTCGACCTTCAGGGAATGGAATTTGCCATCGTTCTTCAGATTCTTCGGAGCGAATCCCAGCAAGTACGAATACTCGGGGACTGAGCTCAACTTTCCCACGCCCTTGGAGAGATCGTTTCGGTTATGGAAGTAGGTGCCGCCAGTGGCATACGCAATCTGCATGATGGTGTCAGACTGCGCGAGATCCGATTCCGATTTGTAACGGAGCATGGTCGGCCCAAAAACACTTGCTCCGGAGGCACTCTGGCTGATATCCGCGCCCATGGCTGACTGCGAGAACACGCCCCTAATATCAAGGGTATTGATTACAACTCCGGCACGAATGGCGTGATTCAGAATGTCGGTCAGGGCGGGCTGTTGTTGCGGGAGGACGAACCCGGGAGAAAACAAGATTACGGTGCGGTGGCCGGGCAGAGCAGAAATACGACGCACCACGTCACTCAGACTATGTAACGTGGTCTGCAATTGCGTGTCACCGGCGAGGACGACGCGATCGGCGGCATTGCGGGTTGCGGTTTCCTGGGCAGGCAGTAATGCTGGATTCTCGTTGCCGTCGAACTGGCAGGCGATCACCTCTTGCAGAGCCATCTCAAAAGCCTGTCGGTCGTTATAAGTCTGTATCTGATTGGCGATGTAGTAATCGATGGGCGGACAATCGCTCAACCCAACCAGAGGCCTTGCCTTGAGCAGAGCCAGGGCGGCGCGTAATTTGTCCGGATCGCTGGTGAATCCCTGGATGCCTTGTCCGGAAGTGGTGAAGATCGCCATAGCTTCACCCGGTTGTAAAGAACTAATCCGGCTCTCGGCGGCGCCGCGCGCTTGAATCAGATCGTTCGCTGTGGCGTTGAGGTCGTCAAAGAGAAACCCGATGAACAGGTCATGGATTGGCCCGGCCGCCACCTCAGCTGGCGAGGTGGGCGCAGGAGTGGGAGGATTTTGCGAGCCGTTTCCATCCCGTCGTTCGACTGAAAACTTTGAGATGGTTTGAGGAACCTTGTCATCGAGGATCTGGAAGTCCTCTTGCTTCAGATTGCCAACGGCATTTCCCTGCGAGTCGCGCACCACCACCCGCAACTCCACCAGGTTCACCTTCACTTGGAAAGTTGGCGTCTCGTCACGAGAGCTAAGTTCAGGCAGGTTGGAAGGGGCATCCTGGGGAGCCGATGTGCTGTTGGACGGAGGTTGTTCTGGAGTGGACTGCGAGATAGCAGTACCACTGGCCAGTATCGATCCCACCAAAAACACACGAGCCCCACGAACCAACCGCGAGCACAAGACCCTTGCTCTGTTTGCAGGCGCCCGATCTACGGCGTTCCGAAGCGGTAGTGTCATAGGAAATTCGCCATAGCAGTTTGCTTCATCTTTCAAGGCTGGTAGGCATCGGCAAGCAGCAATTGTTAGCCGCCGGTACTTGATGGACGCCTTCCATCCTACATCCGAAGCCACTCCGTCGCACTGCCAGCTCCGTGTCTTGCAACGACCGGAAATGGCATGTTTGCTGACGTGAGAGAGCAGGTGCTCACGAAAGCCAGCCAAAACGACACGCCCGCTGGCATTGCCTGCTCGTGCAGTGTAAATCGGGAGTCCGTCGGTTTTGTCAACGGGAGAGATTCGCGGCCGCTTCTGGTCTAAGCTCCAATATCCGCACTACATCGAGACGGTGGATCGCTGCTCCGGCTCTCTCAGGACGAAAGTACTGCCCGAAGGCGACGTTCTCCGCCTTGCGGCGAAAGGAAGCCAGCGTCTTCAGCGGCTCGGGCCCGTTGAAGACTCCGGCCACCTGATCAACCGTTGTCGTAACGCACCGTTCGCACGGCTTGATGGCCCGGAGCACAGTGTCGCCGATGGCGATGCGCTGCCACAGGTCTTCCTCAAACGGCTTGGAATCGGCGACCACAAGGTTGGGACGGAAGCGGTTCATTGGAAGCGGAGCCGGCAGGCGGCGGTTCAGATCATCGAGCGACGACTGGCTGATGACCAGCAGCGGCGAATCGTCATGAAATGCGACGTCGCGCTGGGTGCGAAACACGTCGCTGCGAATCGAAGCCAGGCGGCATAAAGTGCCGATGGCCTTGCTGAGAGCGGCGTTGATTGCCGGGCTAGCAACAATGCCGATGTACTGATGACCCCAGACGTCAAAGGTTACCTCTTGGTCGGTCCAGGCCTCGGCCTCAAAGGGCACGAAGACCTCTGCGCCGGAAGGCAGTTCGATGCGCAAGCGATCGCCTTCGACGTGCGGAATCAGCGTCGCGACGCGTGGAAACTCACGCTGCGTGATCATCTTCGAATCGCTATCGACCAGCATCCACTGCCGGTCGTGTTCCAGCCCATAACGGTAGACAGCGGCCGCCTCTACCGCGCTCCCGCGCAGCGACTTGATGGGATAAACCAGAATTTCTGCGATGGTCATTGGCTGCCTCCGCGGGGATCGGGTGAGTGGAATTGTATACAACGTGAACTTGCCTTCCTCATGTCCTCTCCCGCCTGCCTCAAGCTCTCCTTTGTCCCGAGATCGCGCCAAGAAGATTCGTCAGCGCGGAAGGCGAGAATCTTTTCCCGGCCGGCCGCGAGGCGAAGATAAGTTTCAATAATCGAGAACGCGCTACCTTCCGTCATCATCTCCAGCAGTCGCGGCGAGATCACGTGAATACCGCAGAAGGCCAGCGCCTGAACCGGTTCAGCGGGACGGGCCAGTTCGGTACGTTGTTCGCGTTCAAAGCGGCGTCCGCACAACTCTCCCCGTTGATCGAAAAGGAGATAGCGTGAACTTATGCGCTCTTGCACAGCCAGCGTCGCCAGCGCTCGAGTCTCCTGGTGAAAAAGCATCATGCGGCCTAAATCGATGGTGCTGAGGACGTCGACATTGTGCAGCAAAAATGGCTGGTCGCGCTGGGTCGGATCTTCGAGAAAGAACCACGCAGCCTTCTTCAGCCCACCGCCAGTGTCAAGCCGCACGTCCTCGCGCGAGATTTCGATCCGCATGCCGAAGTTCTGCTTCGCCGCAAGGTAATCCACGATCATGTCGGCAAAGTGATGGACGTTCACAATGACGTCGTGCACGCCAAATGCGCGCAGCCGCGTGAGCGCGATCTCCAGCAGCGTGCGGCCTTCAACTTCAACCAGCGCCTTGGGGCGGTTGTCCGTTAGAGGCCGAAGGCGTGTGCCCAGCCCCGCCGCCAACACCATCGCTTTCATTATTCGGCGCTTTCCAGTTCACGATGGCGCACCACGACCTCAATTCCGTTGCGTGCGCGGAGGTGGTTGGCTAACTGTTCGGCGAGATACACGGAGCGGTGACGGCCTCCAGTGCACCCGAACGACACGGCAAGGCTCTTGAAACCACGGCTCTGGTAGTTGCTGACGCTGGCGTCCACCAGCGAGATTACGTTGGCGAAATACCGGTGTACGCTTTCCTGCTGGTTGAGGTAGTCGGTGATCCCTGCCTCTTTGCCGGTGAGCGGCTTAAACGCTTCTTCGCGCCCGGGGTTGGGCAGGCTGCGGGCATCAAAGACGAAACCGCCGCCGTGCCCGGTCTCGTCCTTGGGTAGCCCGCGATGGAAGGAAAAGCTGGTGATGCGCACGGTGAGCTTGTCGGATTCCTTCGCGATGCTCTGCAGTTTCTCTGAGCCCAGCATGGCAGTGAATGCCGCCATCAGCGACGGATAAGGCGACTGGCAGGGTCACATTGTGCAACAGCCAGCGAATGTTCTTTAGAGCATACGGCACGCTCTGCAGGAAGACAGGCTTACTCTCGTAGAAGCCGCGAAATCCGTAGGCGCCCAGCGCCTGCATCACACGGACATAAACATACGCGTAGTAGTAGTGCAGAAATCCTTCGCGATCGAGGGGGAGGAATGTTTTCAGCGTGTCGAGGTAGTGATCGAGCAGTTCTTGCCGCAAGGCGGGAGGCAGGTCAGCCTTGGCGTCAAACAATAGCGAGGCGATGTCGTATTGCAGCGCGCCCTTACGGCCGCCCTGGTAATCGAGAAAGTACGGGCTACCCTCAACCAGCATCACGTTGCGCGATTGGAAATCGCGATATAGAAAATAATTGCGATCGGCGCTTAGCAAGAACTTGGTCAAGCGCGCAAAATCGTTCTCCAGGGCCTGCTCGTTGAAAGGGATGCCGGCAAGCCGGAGAAAATAGTACTTGAAGTAATTCAGGTCCCAGGCGATCGACTGGCGATCGAAGCTGCCGCGTGGATAGCAGACCTTGTAGTTGACTTTATTCCGCATCTCCACCTGGAAACGCGGCAAAATCGCGACCACTCTGCGATAGATGTCAATCGCTTCGAGGGATATCTCCTCACCGTTCCGGTTCTGCGAAAGGAAGTCGTAAAGCGTCGTATCGCCGAGGTCTTCTTCGAGGTATGCACTGCGGTCGAGGTACTCCTCGTAGATCTGAGGTACGGGCAGTCCGTGATGGCGAAACGTCCGGGAGAACTCCAGGAACGCGACATTCTCTTCGCGCACGCCATACAGAATGCCAATCGCCGTGTTTCGATCGTTAGCGAGCCGGATGATGTTTCGCCCGGAGCCGCCGAGTCTCCCTTGCAGCGGCTGCACCCGCTTTGCCGGGGAATGGAAGTGCTTTGCGAAGAGCTGTTCGAGGACGTCCATAAGAATGGTTGCGGTGATCGCCCGGCGGATCGACTGAGACTACAGGATCTTTTTTCCAAACGCCGACAACGCCAGCTCCACTGCCAGTTCCGCCGTCAGGTTGCGCTCGTCGAGCACCGGATTCACTTCCACGATCTCGAAACTCAGCATGCGCCCATGGTCGGCGATGATTTCCATGGCAAGATGCCCCTCGCGGTAAGTTGCCCCGCCCCATACCGGGGTGCCCACCCCCGGGGCATCCTCGGGATCGATCCAGTCCATGTCGAGTGACACGTGATAGCCAACAGTGCCTCGTCCGGCGAGTCGCAACGCCTCTTCCATCACGGTTCGCATACCTCGCTCGTCGATGTCACGCATGGTGAAGACGTGCACCCCGGAGCGCTTGATGTTTTCGCGTTCGTAACTGTCCACGTCGCGGATGCCGACCAGCACGCAATTGTCGGGCTTCACCTTCGGGCTGAATTCGTAGAGGTTGCTGAGTGGCGAGTCGAACAATCCCATGATCGCGCCCAGGGGCATGCCATGCACGTTGCCACTGGGAGAGCTGTCGGGTGTGTTGATGTCACTATGGGCGTCGATCCAGATTAGGCCGATCTTCTGCTTCTGGCGGCGGTAAAACTCGGCGACGCCCGAAACGGTGCCTACGGCGATGGAATGGTCGCCACCGAGAATGATGGGAATGTGGTCGCTCTCCAGTGTCTTCAATACCAGTTCGGCTTCCTTGGAACAGGTCTCGGTGATCTCGGTAAGGTATTTGGCGCGGGGATCGCCTTCCGGCCGGGTCTCCAGCACCGCGACCGAGACATTGCCGCCGTCTTTCACTTTGTAGCCGAGAGCTTCGAGTTTGCTTTCGAGCCCCGCTACTCGTACAGCGGAAGGTCCCATGTCGACTCCGCGTCGGGATTGGCCGAGATCGAGAGGCACGCCGATAATGCGAATCTGCTTCGGTACATCAATGTTTTGCAACGGCTTGGTGGCTGGACTGGTTGCCATAGGGTTTCCTGTCTGGGGTCGCGGGTTACGGGTACATGCGGTGCAGCGTACGCGCGAACGGGATCGTCTCGCGCACATGCTCAAGGCCACAAATCCATGCCACCGCGCGCTCGATGCCCATACCGAACCCAGCATGGGGCACCCCGCCGAACTTACGCAAGTCAAGGTACCACTGGAAAGCCTCTTCCGGCAGCCCATGCTCGTGGATGCGCTTCAACAACAATTCGTACGATGCCATGCGCTGGGAGCCTCCGATGATTTCTCCGTAACCTTCCGGCGCAAGGACGTCTACGCACAGCGCCAGATCAGGGCGCTGCGGATCGGGCTCCATGTAGAACGCTTTCACGGCGGCGGGATAGCGGTGCACCATGACTGGCCGGTCGAATTGCGACGAAATGTAGGTTTCATCCGGCGAACCGAAGTCGCCACCGTACTCGAACTTATTTTCGAGCAGTCCCTTGGTGTGCGCCTCCTGCAACATCGCCACTGCATCGTCGTAACTGAGGCGCGGGAACGGCGTCTCGATCTCCTCCAGCTTGCTAACATCGCGGCCAATCGTTTCCAGCTCCGGACGCCGCCGCTCCAGGCAACGCTTGACGATAAAGCTGATGAACTCCTCCGCCAGCTGCATCAAGTCGTCGAGCGTGGCATAGGCGAGCTCCGGCTCTACCATCCAAAACTCGGTGAGATGGCGCCGCGTCTTCGATTTTTCAGCTCGAAACGTGGGACCGAAGCTGTACACCTTGCCCAGCGCCATCGCCGTAGCTTCGATGTAGAGCTGGCCCGACTGCGTGAGGTATGCCTGCTCGTCGAAGTAGTCAACCGGGAACAGGGTCGAGGTACCTTCACACGCCGCCGGCGTGAGGATGGGCGGATCGGTGAGGGTAAATCCACGATCGTCGAAATAGTCCCGCACCGCCTTGATGATCTCGGCCCGCACCCGCAGGATGGCGGCCTGCCGCGGCGACCGCAGCCAGAGATGGCGACGCTCCATTAAGAAGTCGACACCGTGCTCTTTGGGCGTGATGGGATAGGGGTCGTCGGGATTCACCCGCTGCACGATTTGCGCGTCAGTAACGTCGAGTTCGTATCCACCGGGAGCGCGCTTGTCGGCGCGTACCTTGCCGGTGACGATCACGCTCGATTCCTGCGTGAGGCCCTTGATCGACTCGAACAGCTCGGGGGAGACGGCGTTCTTGGCAACTACACCCTGAATGACGCCGCTGCCATCCCGGAATTGTGGAAAGAGCAACTTGCCGCTCTCGCGCAAGTTATACAGCCAGCCTCGGATGGTGACCGCCTGGCCGTCGTACTTTCCGACTTCGCGAATCGTAGTAAGGGTTGGTAATGATGTTTCCATGAGTCCTGGCTTTCGCTACCGATGATTCAACTCTAGACATCCAGCGCTCTGTACGCCTCCGCCATCTTCTCCGACACATTCTCTCCTTCGACCCCTTCAATCTCCAGCAGCAACGGAGGCACGTGCGGTGCGGTGCGCAACAAAGCCAGCGTCTCTTTCCAGTCGATTGAGCCCTGTCCCGGCCACAGGTGCGCGTCGCGTTCCTTATCGTTGTCGTGAACATGCGTTGAGCGAATCAACGCCTTCAGGGTTTCGAAGGCCTGCGGCACGCCGGGCGCAAGGTGGGCGTGTCCCACATCGAAGCAGGCTCCGATGTCGGTGAAGCGCGCGGTGCGCAGCAATTCCACCAGACTCTCGGGAGTGGACAAATCGTTGGGAATATTCTCCACCAGGAGCTGCACCCCCAAGGGCTTGGCGAAGGCGCGCAGGTGCTCCAGCGACGTCAAGGCCGATTCAAGCTTTTGGGCTGTGGCGGCTTCCTGGCTCACACCGACGTGCTGCACCAGAAACTGAAACGGCGCCTTTTCCGCGACTTCGATGGCGCGCTTGATCTCGTCCATGGCGGCAATGCGGTCGCGCTTCTCGACGGCCGCGATGTTGAGAGGCGGTGCCCCGCTGCGTCCCCATTCATCGTCGCCGTACATGGGGGAATGCATGGAATGAAAGCTGGTACCGGTGCTGCGGAACCAATTCGTGATCTCGCGCACGTGCTGGCGATCGGAATAGTTGAAGTGGCCGCGAGCCGCGAAAATCTCAATCGCTTCGGCGCCGCCGGAAACCATCTTGTCCAGCAGTCCGGGATGCAGGCGTTCCTTCCGAGCATAGACCAGAGTGGACATCGCGCGCCGCATCAGAAGCCAACTGCCTTTCCGTTGTTCCGTCCGTCACTGGCGCCCAGGCGCTCACCGGTCTTGGGGTCGATGGCAATGCACTCTGCGTCGCCCCAGAAATCGCGATCGCTCTTGATCTTGTGCCCCATGTGTTCAAGGATGCGCACCGTGTCGGGCGAAGTGCCATATTGCTCGATCATGAGCAGGTCCGGCAGCCACTGGTTGTGGAAGCGAGGCGCATTCACTGCTTCCTGGATGTTCATCCCGTAATCGACGACGCCCATCAACACGTTGGCCACGGTAGTGATAATTGTCGGCCCCCCGGGCGATCCCAGCACCAGGAAGAGCTTGCCATCCTTCAGCACGATGGTCGGGGTCATGGCCGACAGGGGACGCTTGTTTGCGCCCACGGCGTTCGCCGGGCCCTGGATTAATCCATACATGTTGGGCACGCCTTGCTTGACAGTGAAGTCGTCCATCTCATTATTCATCAGAAAGCCCAGACCTTCGGCGGTTACGCTCGAGCCGAAATTGTCGTTGAGTGTAGTGGTAACAGAAACTGCGTTGCCCTCGGGATCGACCACCGAGTAGTGCGTGGTGTGCTCGGGCTCGCGAAACCCTTTTGACTGGGGATGGGCTTTGGCGTACTGATCAAGCTGCGTGAAGATTGATGGCCGCTTCAGCTCTCCTGCAGGGGTGGCTCGCCGCAGCGGAATGGTCTCGCGCCAGGCAGCGCCGTAACGTTTGTCGATGAGTTGCGCGACGGGGACCTTGGAGAAGTCGGGATCGCCCAGAAATTCGGCGCGATCGAAAAAGGCGCGCTGAAAAGCCTCGGCCGTCAGGTGAATGCTGGCCCCTGAGCGGTTGCCCTGCTTCTGCAGATCATAGCCTTCGAGGATATTGAGGATCTCGACCAGTGCCACTCCTCCTGACGACGGAGGAGGAGCGCTGATGACTTCATAACCACGATAGGTACCGCGAATGGGCTGGCGCTCCTTGACTTCGTAAGCGGCCAGGTCGTCGGCGGTGATCAATCCGCCGCCCTTTTGCATGGCCGCTGCCAGTTCGCGTGCCAGATCGCCGTGATAGAAGTCGTCAGGGTTCTTCGCGATGCGCTCCAGCGTTCGCGCCAGTTCGGGTTGCTGGAATACTTCGCCCGGCTGGTAGAAGTTGCCATCGCGCTGAAAAATACGTCGCGATTCGGGAAATTTCCCCAAGTCATCATCACGAAATTCCATAGCGGTTGCGTAATCGAGCGTGAAGCCGTCGCGCGCCAGGCGGATGGCCGGTTCCATTACCCTTTGCAGCGAAAGCTTGCCCCAGTGCTGCTGTGCATAAGCCAACCCCGCCACTGATCCCGGCACCGCGATCGCCTTGTAACCCAGCGTGCTCATGTCCTTGATCACGTTGCCGTCTTTGTCGAGGTACATGTTCGGCGTGGCCTGCGTGGGAGCCTTCTCGCGGTAGTCGAGAAAGTGCACCTCGCCATCGGGGCGCCGGAACAGCATGAACCCTCCGCCGCCAATATTGCCCGCCTGGGGATACGTGACGGTGAGGGCAAAACCCACAGCAACCGCGGCATCCACGGCATTTCCGCCAGCCCGCATTATCTCGACTCCGGCGTCGGAGGCGTCACCCTGCACCGTTGCCACCATGGCTTTAGGCGCGTGGGTGGGTCGCATTACGCTGCCCGCAAGCGCCGGGACGCAAAGGGCGAGGGCAACGACGCCGTGCAGGATGGAATGTTTCAATTTCATAACAGGCGCTGACGAGTGAGCCGAGTGCCGTTCTTCCCGCGGAAGCAGATACTTTGCCCCCACATGGGATTTTCTGACAGCGTAGGCGAAAGATTGAGGCTAGCCGACGGCACAGGCAGAGTCAAATGCCGGTGAGTAAGCTGAGGGGCTACATCGTATTCGATTTCGAGGGGCTAACCCGAGTAAACCTCCAGCCCTGGTCTCTGGGAAAGACAAGGGCTGGAGCAAGCGAAGCGCAAGACAGATCCGAGTGCTATCGGGGCGCTCTCGGATCGTATGATTTTGCTGCCGCATCGACCTGGGGCTTTCTCGGCAGGGATGCCGGGTCGAAGCTGTTGATCAGCGTGGCTGTGAGAGACGCGCTGTAGACAAATGTGTTGGCATCGCCCGCGTTACTCGAGCAAGACAACTCAAAAGCATCGCCCGCTCCAACCCAGAAGTAATCGGTGATACTCGCCTGCTGGTAATGGCCGACTGCACTGGACCCGCCATAGTTGCCGTCATTCACCCCGCTATTTACGGTCGTGATGTGACAGTAGGCGGCGTAGTCGGAACTATCCAGGTACAGCAGGGCTGATGAGCTGATGAAGTAGAAACCCGTAGTCGAAACCGGAACCGTCTGCAGGACAATCGTGGGAGAGCCTATGCTGATTGAGGAGTTGCGGAAGGTCGCATAGCCCGAGGCGACTCCGGCTGGGCCCTGAGGGCCGGTTGGACCTTGCAATCCGGTCGGGCCTTGCGGTCCGGTTAGGCCTTGCGGACCCGTTGCGCCCGTCGCTCCCTTAGGCCCGACTGGTCCCACAGGTCCAATAGGACCGGCAGGCCCGGTGGCGCCAGTGGCGCCCTTGGGGCCGACAGGTCCCGCAGGCCCAATAGGACCAGCAGGCCCGGCGGCGCCGGTCGCTCCCTTAGGCCCGACAGGACCGACCTGGTCCCAGTGAATCTTGTGAAAGCCTGCATTGCAGACGGTCATTGCGCTCACGATGGTAGGCGCACCGGTTGCGTTGTTGACGCATGCATAGTAGGTCACTGCGGAAGCTGGCAACGCTACGCAACCGATTAGCAGTAATCCACACACACTAGCCGTGATTCGAAACATAGTTTTCTCCCTTACGTCGAATGCCCCTCGCTTCGCGTCTCGCTCGTCTCCTCCGATAGTGCACGTCGCATGCCAAGAGCTGGAACGCGTGGGAGAAAAAGCTAAGGCACTGTCGCTAGAGGCAGTTCAAGGGATCCAAATTTCGGGGGACCCGCTGATTCCGGCAGCGGAGACTATCCGAATCCGTAGTAGCGACTGTCGAATCGGTTAGTCAGAATTTCATTTTCGACTTCCGGATGCGACAAACTGATCAAATCCCGACGCATCGGAACGTCCCCATGTCGGCTCCAAGGATGCTGAAACAGAGGCTGCGCTGGGATGAGTGGACTGCGCGTACGCCCGTACTGAGAGCGGGCATGTGCTCCTGCGCAACGCGATATAATGTCCGTTTGCGTTTTATCTGTGATTTCTAGCTGAACGTATCGGGGAAGGAAACCATGCCCACAGATGTAGTCATGCCCCAGATGGGGGAATCGATTTTTGAAGGAACCATCACCAAGTGGCTGAAACAGCCCGGCGAAAAGATTCAACGCGACGAGCCGTTGTTCGAGATCTCAACCGACAAGGTTGACGCCGAAATTCCGTCTCCGGCGTCAGGCACGTTGCAGGAGATCAAAGTCCCGGCCGGCAACACGGTACAGGTCAATACCGTGGTGGGTGTTATTGCCGGCGATGGCGATGGCGCGGTTACCCCTGCGAAAGCCCAAGCCGCTTCTGTTGCCGCACCCGCAGAGGCTGCTCAGCCGCCTTCGGGAGAAGAGCCGAAGGCCGCTCCCGCTCCGAAGCGACCCGAGTTGCAGGCAGACGGCGAGACTGAAACCGGGGAGCAAGGACGCGTGCGCTCGAGCCCGCTAGTACGCAAGATTGCCAAAGAAAACAACGTCGATCTGGCGAAGGTTCCGGGCACCGGACTGGGTGGCCGCATAACCAAAGAAGACATCGAAGCGTTCGTCGCAAAGTACGCCGGGGGCGCACCCGCGGCTACCCCCGCTCCTGCTCCTGCTGCCGCATCGGCTACTCCGAAACCGAGCTATGAGACCCCCACAGTCCCGCCCGTCACCACCCCGTTACAGCCGGTAGGAGGCGTCACGCCCGGCGAACTGGTTCCGATGACGACCATGCGCAAGAAAATCGCTGAGCACATGATCATGTCGAAGCGCACCAGTGCTCATGTGCACGGTGTTTTCGAAGTGGATGTGACACGCATCGTCAGGCTGCGCGAGAAGATGAAGGGCAAGTTTGAGCAGGCGACGGGTAGCAAGCTGACGTTTACGCCGTTCTTCGCGCGCGCTGCGGTACATGGGCTACGCAAGTGGCCCATCGTTAACGCGTCGGTAGAAGGCGACAACATCCGCTACCACTCCTCGATCAACCTTGGCATCGCGGTCGCCCTTGAGTGGGGATTGATCGTGCCCGTGGTCAAGAACGCCGAGGAGCGCAGTTTCGTCGGCCTGCAGCGCGCCATCACGGACCTGGGTGAACGCGCCCGTACCAAGAAATTGAAACCAGATGAAGTGCAGGGTGGGACGTTCACCATCACCAACCCCGGAATCTTCGGCGCCAAGTTCGGCATGCCGATCATCAATCAGCCGCAGGTCGCCATTATGGGCGTCGGCGGAATCGTCAAGAAGCCGGTCGTCGTCACCGACAAGGACGGCAACGACTCCATCGCCATTCGCTCGATGATGCACTTGAGCATCGGCTACGACCATCGCATCATCGATGGAGCTGTGGCTGACCAGTTCATGGTGGAAGTGAAGAAGTTCCTCGAAAACTGGAACGAAGAGCTTCTGTAATACAGCCGGAAGATCGACCAGGAATTTCCGGCGGCAGGGTTAACTCCCTGCCGTTCCGGTCTCCTTCGACGCAATCGACTGGTTTCCCTCCCAGATCCGCGTGGGTCTGGAGCATGCACATTCGATGTCGTTCCGGTGTTGCAGCGCGAGCATCGTACAATCCATAAATATGGATTTCTTCGTTCCCAGGGCGGATATCAGTTCCGGTGCCGGAATTACGCGCCACTGGCGGATGCTTTCGGATGCCGAACCACTGGCGTGGTTCACAACACGGTCCATGAGTTATTTCGCCGATGCCCCCGGTCCGGTCAACGAAAGTCCTCACGCAGGACCTGTACTGGTAATGCCGCCGGCGACGGAGCCTAAGCGGCCGCACCGTTGGCTGCAGCGCCTATGGCTGGTCGTGTTCGTGCTTTTCTGCCTCGAGGTCGGCATCATCCTGACGGTGCTTCCCTGGACGCGCCTTTGGGTCGATAACTCGCTCACGCTTCCGTATCCCGGTCTACGCGAATTTCTGGCGAACAATTTCGTGCGCGGGTTAGTCAGTGGACTGGGATTGGTGGATATCTGGATGGGCGTCGCCGAAGCCGTAACTTATCGCGAAAGCCCACGCGACTGAGTCCCACCGATTTGGCTGGGAGCGACTTTCGACTTCGACAAGTCCCGTGCGTTTCGGGCAGATTCCCTAACGGCTGATATATCTATCCTCATGGCTGAGAAAGACGAGACCGGCCTCCTTCCGCACCTGAACCGGGAGTCGGGCCGGCTAGCTTCTCGTTCTGACATCACTACAGACAAGTCGCTTAAGAACGCCCATGAGCGACCACTGCTTTGGGCAAGTTCATCGTAGGGACCGTCAACACAGGGCAGTGGGCTTCGGCAATCACATCATAGGCAGTCGAACCGGGCAGGTGGGCCGCGATGCGGGCCCTGACTCCAGCGCGGTGATGCAATCCCATAACAATCAGGTCAACATCGCGCGTGATAGCGTGTTCCAGAATGCGTTCAGCACGAGGTCCATAATCGACAAGTACTCGAGGCTTCTCCGCTATTGCGACCCCGCTCAAGTGTTCACGAACAAACTGGTAAGTTCTGGGAATCGCATCGACCGGAGTTTCGCCGCTATTCCAGTCGTTTACGTGTAGAACGAGAAGCTCAGCGCTAAACTTTTGCGCAAACGAGAGAGCGAACGGCAAAGCCGGCGTGGCGGTCGGCTGGAGGTCGGCCGCGTACAGAACGCGTCTGAAGTTTGTCTGTCCCGAAGCTTCAGGCCCGACGGTGAGCACCGGCTTGGTTGCCAGACAAGCGATTTCCTCAGCAGTCGATCCCCGCAACAATTTCCTGATGCCCCGCCAGCCGTGCGTCCCGATCACGATGAGATCGACTTTGCACTTGTCCGCCGCAGCCAGCAGTCGTGCGCTGACACCTCCGTGGTCAAAGGGCCCCTCACGCGGACGCGCGACGGGGTCGTATAGGCCTGCCTGGGCGGCTGCCTCGAATAGTTTGTTCAGAGATGACTGTTCGGCCGGCGGCATCGCGACGTAGTCTTCCGCCGGTGCGATGTGCTCCACAAAGATCTTTCCGCTATATTGAAGCGCAATTCCGGCCGCGAAGGGAAACGCCCGCAACGAGCCGGCAGAGAAGTCCATCGCGAACAGTATGTTCTTGAATGAAATCGCCCGAGATTCATCGGTGATACCCATCGCAATGATCCTGACAATGCCTGCTGCAGCGGGTTCCCGCTGAGATCATGCAGTGGCTTGCGAGGATCAGCGTACACCCGGCGTCGCTGGCGTTGCAAAGCCAGTGGCGGTACATTAGCTGAAGCGCACAAAATGGGTCCCGACTGTTAGCTGTCGAGATTTATCAACGTATCCCCGGTATCTGTGGTCTGGCCAGCGTCTGGAGTCTGCATCCGTTGGAAGATGGGGCGACACCTCGAATCCTAAACATTGAGATTATCCTGTTAGTAGCTCTGGCCGTTGTGTGTTTCGGGGTATTCGTTTTTACACGAAAGGCCGCTGCCGGGGAACAGCGACTGGAAACTGAGATAGCCAGGGTCTGGTATCAGCGGGGTGAGCAGTACATTGGATCCGGAGATATCGAGAGCGCCATCCAGAGCTTCCGCAAGGCCACTGCCGGTGCAAGGGACAACCGGCAGTATGCGCTGGCGTTAGCTGGCGCCCTGGCTGCAGGCAATCACAATACAGAAGCGCAGCAGCTACTGCTTCAGCTGCGGGAATCCGATCCTGAAAATGCAGAGATCAATATCTACCTTGCGCGACTGGCGGCCAGGCGGGATGAGGTCCCAGACGCCGTGCGCTACTACCAGAATGCGCTGTATGGCCGGTGGAACGGGGATGGGGTCGACGAACGTCGACGAAGCCTGCGCACCGAACTGATCCGATTGCTGCTGGCGCACCAGCAGGACAACCTGGCAGTTTCAGAGCTGCTCATTCTCGAAACCGAACTTCCGGCTTCCGCGCCATTGCGCGTCGAAACGGCGGACCTCTTCCGTAAGGCCGGGGATCTCCCTCATGCGCTGAACAACTATGTCGAGGCACTGCAACTGGACGACCACAATGTTGAGGCATTGGCCGGAGCAGGAGAAACGTCGTTTCAACTCGGGGATTACACAAAAGCCGCCCAGTACTTGAAGCGCTCCTCGGAGTTGGCGCCAGATTCCCAGAAAGAGAAGCGTCTTCTCTCATTAACTGAGGCAGTGCTCGATGAAGATCCGCTGGCGCCCCAACTTTCCAGCGGGGAACGACAGAGCCGGTTGCTCGAAGACTTTTCGCTCTCTCTCCAGCGGCTGGATAGTTGTCTTACTCAAACATCGACCGACCAATCGGCTGAACTGCAATCGCTCAAGGCAGAGGCCGTCGCCCTGCAACCCGACCTGGAGCGTCAGAACCACCCTCCCGATTCGGACATGGTAAAGGCCGGAGTAGATCTGATCTTCAGGATAGAAACGACAACCTCGACCCGCTGCGGCCAACCATCGGTGCCGGACGAGGCGTTAGTTCTGATTGGTCACAAACACAATGGTGCGAAGAAATGAAGGCCTCGGAGCTGCCTCTGATTCAGCGGCTGCGTTTGCGCGAGAACCATATCTTTCTCGCCTTGACCATACTGATTGGCATCCTCGCCGGACTGGCTGCCGTGTTGTTTACCCTCGCGATCAAGGGCACCACTTACCTCCTGTTCGGCATATCGCCTTCCAACCTGCGTTACGTTCTGGTGCCAACATTGGTCAGCCTGGTGACGGGATTTCTCCTGGCGAAGTTTTTCCCGGAGGCTCGCGGTAGCGGGGTTCCTCAAACCGAAGCCGCCTATCACCTCGAGCAGGGGCACGTGCCTGGTCGCGTGGCGTTCGGAAAGTTTGTCACCGGCGTGCTTTGCATCGGCTCGGGCCATTCCATGGGACGAGAAGGTCCCTCGGTGCAGATCGGCGCAGGCATCGCCTCCTCCATCGGAAAATGGTTCCATCTATCGCCCCTTCGCGCTCAGAGCCTGGTACCGGTGGCCTCGGCTGCCGCCCTGTCAGCGGCGTTCAACACCCCGGTTGCGGCAGTGCTCTTCGCGCTGGAAGAGATCATCGGGGACATGAACGCGGAATTGCTGGGTTCCACAGTGGTGGCATCGGTGGCTTCCGTGATCGTCGAGCGTTCCATTCTCGGAAACAGCCCGATCTTCCACGTTCCGCAATATCACCTGGTCCATCCCGCTGAGTTGATCGCCTATGTGGCTCTTGGGCTTGTTGGTGGAGTGGTTTCGCTGGCTTTTTCCAAGGGCCTGCTGCGCCTACGGGGAATGTTTCTCGCAATGCCCGAGCGCACCCGAATCTATCAGCCAGCGATGGGCGGTTTGATTATCGGAATCATCCTCATTTTCTGTCCCCAAGTGCTCGGTGTCGGGTATGAGTATGCCGACCAGGCGCTGAATGGCGCGCTCATGTTGAAAACATTGGTGCTGTTGTGCGTCGTGAAGCTGCTGGCTACGGTTGTCTCATATGCCTCCGGGAATGCCGGGGGGATTTTCGCGCCCAGCCTTTACCTTGGAGCGATGGCTGGCGGCGCGGTTGGCGTCGTGGTGCACCGTTTCGCTCCGTTCCCGACCGCCGACCCCGGGGCCTACGCCATGGTCGGGATGGGGGCGCTTTTTGCCGGAATCATCCGTGCCCCCATGACCTCGGTGTTCATGATTTTCGAGCTGACTCAGGACTATCAGGTATTGGTGCCACTCATGATCGCCAACATGATCAGCTTCCTGATCTCGAAGCAATACCAGCCGGTGCCACTCTACCGGGCATTGCTGCATCAGGACCACGTCCATCTTCCTCCGGCTATGGCCCGGCCACCGAGCGGTATGTGGCGAGCGCGCGACATCATGACCCGCGAATTCACGCTGATACCTCCCGATACTCCGATCGCCAACGTGCTCGAGGTCGTCGCCCATCCTGACTGGCCGGCATTCCCAGTAGGGAGCGATGGTCTCTACTCAGGTCTGGTCACGCGCGATGAAATCCAAGGGGCGCTTCGCTCCGAGATGGCAGACGAGCCGATCTCGACTTTGGCCATCAAGTACTACGAGCACGTGCATCCAGACCATCCGCTAGAACTGGCGCTGGAACGTCTGCGAAGGAATCCGGGCATCCTACCGGTGGTGAGCCGAAGCGAGGTACGCCAAATCCAGGGCGTCATCACTCCCGCGACCATGATCCAATTCCTGCAAGAGATCAGCAAAGATAACAGCGCGGAATAACCGGCACGACCCCTAGCCAAGCACACACCGACATGCTAGGCGGAGGTTATTCGCGCGACTTGCAAGCAACGGCCCGGAAATTGGCATGGCTCGGATCGATGTATTCAGCAGTTCTTCATGCCAACTACCCGTCCCGGCCTTTTATGAGATAGCTTGTAGGGGTGGGTGCCAGATGGGCTCACGACTGGTATATACCTGCCCTCATGCCCGACAAGGACAAAGACGATCCCAAACCGCACCCCAACCAGCGCGTACCACTTGCTTATGAGAACAAGAAGTTCCTGAACGGTCCCGACGGCCGCATTCTGCGCATCCTGGCTGAGTACCAGGAGCCGCTGTCCAAATTCCGGCGTGAGCGAATCCAGGACACCATCGTATTTTTCGGCTCGGCGCGGATCCATAGCCTGGAGAGTACGGAAGCGGCCTTGCAAGAATTACGGCAGGCTGGCGCCGACACTCCCGAAATCCGCGAGCGGATCAGGCGAGCCGAGTCCGATGTCGCGATGTCCCGCTATTACGAGGACGCGCGTCGCCTTTCATTCCTCATCTCCAAGTGGACCCAGACCATCGCACAGCCGCGCCATCGTTTTGTGGTCTGCACCGGGGGAGGTCCGGGCATCATGGAGGCAGCCAACCGCGGCGCCGCGGAAGCAAGCGCCAAGACCATAGGCCTCAACATCAACCTGCCGTTTGAGCAGGTTCCGAATCCCTATATCACACCTGAGCTGAACCTTGAGTTCCATTACTTCTTCATGCGGAAGCTGTGGTTCGCCTACCTGGCCAAGGCCATGGTGGTATTTCCCGGCGGTTTCGGTACTTTTGACGAGATGTTCGAGATACTGACCTTGACTCAGACTGAGAAACTCGCCAAGCATATCGGTGTCGTGGTTTATGGCAAGGAGTATTGGGATAGAGTCGTGAACTTTCAGGCTTTGGTTGAGGCAGGAACCATCTCTGCCAAAGATCTCGAGCTGATCCATTGGGCGAATACGCCCGAGGAAGCATTCGAGTTCCTGCGAGCCGACCTTGGGCAACACCACATCGAGCTTTCCCTATCGGCCGAGAAGGTGCCGGACATCGCCAAAACTAGGCCTTGACGCCAATAGTTAATGGGGAATTAACGCGCCAGAATTCCCCTCTACTCCGGCTCGAATTCAGTCGGTTGGGGTAGGCAAGGCCACCGTCGAGACGTCCCCCACTTTTGTAACTCGCGCGAAATCTTGACTCAGCGTAAACTTATGCCCGCATGCAACTGGGACTTGAGGTGGTGGGGCGAAGCGATGTGGGCCGGGTGCGTCCGTCTAATGAGGACAGTTTCGGCTTCGATCTGCGACAGGGAGTTTTCGTTGTGTGCGATGGCATGGGAGGCCACGCGGCAGGAGAAGTCGCCAGCAAGATTGCGGTCGATACTGTTCTCTCCTACTTCCGCGACAAGGAACCGCTGGCTGCCGACGCCAGTCTCGTGGACGCTCCCTTGGGCGCCAAAATGCTCTCCGATGCGGTGAACAAGGCCAATGAAACCATCCTGGAATATGCTGCGGGCCACGCCACCGCCTCAGGGATGGGAACCACTCTGGTGGCGGCCCGTTTCGTTGACGGCAAGTTCACCATCGCCCACGTTGGTGACAGCCGCATCTACCTCCTGCGTGGCGGCTCTTTGCTGCAACTGACCGAGGACCACTCATTAGTCATGGAGCAGGTGCGGCGCGGTATTCTCACCGTGGAAGAGGCGAGGAAATCTTCAGCCCAGCACATCATCACGCGCGCCCTCGGCACCGAGGACAACAGCCCACCCGACCTGGCAGAATTTCCCGCCGAAGATGGAGACATCCTGTTGCTGACCACGGATGGCGTCCTGCGCCACCTCGAAGACGACCAGATCCAGAATATTCTTTCCCACACCACGCCGTTGCAGACGGTTTGCGACAAGTTGATCGAGGCCGCTCTCGAAGCCGGAGGCGAAGACAACGCCACCTGCCTGCTTATCCTTGTGAGGTCAGAAGCGGGCGACAATCCGCTGTCCAGTAGCAACTGATTCTCCCTTCGCCCTCTGATACACTCGACTGTTTTGTTACGCGGCGTGGCCGCACCTGAGGCAATCATGGAAATTAAGTGCGCCGGGGTAATTGGAGCCGGCACCATGGGCAACGGTATCGCTCATGTCTTTGCCCGCAGCGGCTATGAAGTAGTGCTGGTCGAGGTTGAGCAGCGCTTTCTAGATCGCGGCTTCGAAACGATCCGCAAGAACCTCGAACGCGAGGTCGCCAAGGAGAAAATCACATCAGAAGCCCGCGATGCGGCCATTGCCCGCATTACCCCGACGGTGGACCGCATGCGGCTGGAGGCGTGCGACTTCGTGGTTGAAGCGGCCAGCGAGCGATTCGAGATCAAGTCGGAGATCTTCCGCGACTTGGACCAACTCTGCCGGCCCGAGGTCATCCTCTCCTCCAACACTTCGTCCATCTCAATCACCAAGCTGGCGGCGCAGACCAAGCGGCCTGACAGAGTCATCGGTATGCACTTTTTCAACCCAGTACCTATGATGAAGCTGGTGGAGGTGATTCGCGGGCTGGCGACCTCTGATGATACATACGCCACGGTAAAGTCGCTTGCCGAAACGCTAGACAAAACGCCGGTCGAGGTAAACGACGCGCCGGGCTTCGTTTCTAACCGCGTGCTCATGCCACTGCTCAACGAGGCGATGTACGCGGTGATGGAGGGCGTAGCGACTCCACAGGCCGTCGATGACGTGTTCAAGCTGGGTATGGCGCATCCCATGGGCCCGCTGACACTGGCCGACTTCATCGGGCTCGATGTGTGTCTCGACATCATGCGCGTGATGCAAGCCGGCCTTGGCGATCCCAAGTACCGCCCCTGCCCGCTGCTGATCAAGATGGTGGACGCAGGATGGCTGGGACGTAAGTCCGGGCGCGGGTTTTATCAGTACTAAGACGTTATGCCGGAGTCGCATGCTCGCACCAACCCGATTTTCTACCTGCTTGCATTCGGCTGTGGACTGTTTTCCGGTTGGGTGAACCAGATGGTGGATGACGCGCTGCTGACGGCGCTGAGCATGGTTGCGTTCGCCATGCTGTTTGGGGCGTGGAAACCGGATCGACCTTGGCGCTGGGTGCTGATCGTCTGGATTGGCGTGCCGCTGGCGCTGGCTTACTACCAGTTTGTGGTGAAGTGGCCGCACGAACGCTGGCAGGTGTACGCCGCGTTCCTGCAGATCCTGGCGGCGAGCGCGGGAGGCTTTGGCGGGCACTTCATGCGGCGCATGATCGAGCATGTGTTCCTGAACAAGGGCGGGTAGAACGAATCTAGACTAGAGCTGTGACCCCACCCACCCTCCTCTCATAAATTATTCGTTTTCTTTGAGATACAAAGAACTTCGGTACTAATTTCAAAATAGGACAGTGCCAGATCTTCTTGCAAATTATTGCAAACAAGCAATTTACACGCAAAGTATTCATAAATAGGGAGTTGCGTGGTAAAGACGACACGAAAAGTTGCGGGAGCTCGCCGGAATCGGGCAGGGCGCTCGTCGAGGACATATTCAGCCTCCAAAAGCCGGGCTGTAGACTCTCATCCTGTTTTCCGCCGTCTGGGCTTGCCAGTGGGCGAAACACCGAGAGTGAGTTTTTACAGGCCGTCCGCAATGCGGACGGCGCAGTGTTGCATGCTGGCGCAATGCACCCACGAGACTAGGTTGGCACCGGCGGCGACGCCCGTCAACTTACGAAGGTGACCATCCTTCAAACTTTCATAACTACTCAGTTGGCGGTAGTACCGCGTACTGAGCGAACAGGCCCGGTATTTCTTGGATGTTCGTTGCTCCAGACGCTGGGGCGACTTGTTTCGGATTTCCCGAGGTTGCTGTGAAGCAGCCTTGGCGCGGCTTCCTGCTCCCATGAAGAGAGCTGTGCGTCAGCTTCCTGTATAAGGCGCACGAATGTCCTGCCCAGTGGCGAAAGGCTGCGGTGGGCCAGGTGGACGATACCGAATTCGGCGGTCATCCAGGGTGGTCCGGCAATCGCGCAAAGCTCACCTCTCTCGATTTCGCCCGCGACGACGTTGAGCGGCAGCAGGGCCACGGCGTTACAGTCGCGAACGATGCACTTCATCATGTAGAGAGACTCGCAGGCGACGGAGACCAGCGTCTTGGAGCCGAGTTTTGCCGCATGTTGCGGACCCAGCAGGGCGGCGGCAAGCTCCTTAAAAAGCGCCGGAGGAAAACGGGAAGTGCTGATGAAGGGATAGGTCCAGGTTTCGTCGAGCTGCTGAGGGGGATCCGCGATCAGCAATGGATGACCGGCACGCATGACGAGGTAGCCCTGATGCTGGTTGAGCCTGGTGACGTGCAGCTCGGGATCGGCCTCAGCTGCGGTGACTTCGATGATCGCGAGGTCGAGCTCCCGCTTGCGCAACAGTGGCAGCAGATTCGACCAGTTGTCGTTGGAGATGCTGACGTGCACGGAAGGGTGCTCGCGCAAGAGGCTCGCGATTGCCTTATCCAAAAACATGTTCGAAGGGTAGGTGCCGGCGCCGATGCGGAGTTCGCCTTTTTCAAGGCCGGTAAGCAGGTTCATTTCGCGGTCGAGATCCGAAGCCCGGGACATGACGTCGCGCGCGTGCTCCAGGAAGACATTGCCGGCATCGGTGGGTTCCGCACCGATCGAGGTCCGATCGAACAATCGGGTACCGGCGCGCTGCTCAAGCTCCTTGATGGCACGCGAGAGCGCTGGTTGCGACAGGTGAATGGAGCCGGCAGCGCGGGCGAAGTTGCGGTGTTCCGCCAAGGCGAGGGCACAACGGAGAAGCCGCAGGTCAAAATCCATGCGCGTAGGTTATCAGGTTGATGAGAAAAAAACATTGGACGCATAGTGGAGTTGTGGATAGGATGCCCTTACTCGAATTCTGACCCCCAAAAAGTGCCGATGTGAGTGGCCGGTTGAGAGGGGAAACGCGCCACAAGTTACGAGTTCTGCTACTAAAGGGATGCCCTTCGGGAGGAGGGCTGACTTTGAATCGCAGAGGGGGAGGACGCAGAGCTGAAAGCGTCTTCCCTGCCACATTCTAAAGGCGGCAATAGATCCCGAAAGCCAGCCGCGATCTCGAAGCGAAAATCTCAGGAGGTGTTATGAGGAAGTATCGAGTTATTCCATGGCTGGTGAGCCTGTGGCTGTTAGTCGCTGCCCTGTCTGCCGCCGCGCAACCGAAGCAGCCAAACATATTGGTGATCTGGGGTGACGACATTGGCCGCGACAACATCAGCGCCTACAGCATGGGCATCATGGGATACCGCACTCCCAATATCGACAGGATCGCCCATGAGGGTGCTATCTTCACGGATGCGTATGCGCAGCAGAGCTGCACGGCGGGGCGAGCGTCGTTCATCCTCGGCCAGGAGCCTTTCCGCACCGGCCTGTTGACTATCGGAATGCCGGGCTCGCCGCATGGCATTCCTGACTGGTCGCCGACGATTGCCGACATGCTGAAGCCGATGGGATATGCAACCGGACAGTTCGGCAAGAACCATCTCGGCGATCGGGACCAGCACCTGCCGACCTTGCACGGCTTTGACGAGTTCTATGGGAACCTCTATCACCTGAACGCGGAAGAAGAGCCGGAAGGCTACTACTATCCCAAGAACCCGGAATTCAAGAAGAAGTATGGTCCGCGCGGCGTGATTCACTCGTGGGCCAATCCAGACGGCACGCAGAAGATCGAAGACACGGGTCCCCTGACGGTGGCGCGAATGCCGCACATCGATGAGGAGATTCTTGCCGCCGCGGACAAGTTTATTGACAGCTCCGTGCAGCAAAAGAAGCCCTTCTTCGTGTGGTTCAACACTACCCGGATGCACGTGTGGACCCACCTCAAGCAGGAGTCGGAGGGGGTTACCGGCATCGGACTGTATCCCGACGGGATGGTGGAGCACGACAAGATGGTCGGCCAGCTGCTGAAGAAGCTCGATGACATGGGGATCGCGGACAACACCATCGTCATCTACAGCACCGACAATGGGGCGGAAGTGGTCAGCTGGCCGGACGGCGGCACCATACCGTTCCGCGGCGAGAAGGGTACGACGTGGGAAGGTGGTTTCCGCGTTCCGTTGATGGTCCGCTGGCCCGGCGTGATCAAGCCGGGAACGGTATCGAACGAGATCATCTCGCAGATCGACTGGATGCCGACGCTGGCCGCTGCCGCGGGCGACCCCAACGTGGTTTCGGAACTAGAAGCAGGACACAAGTTCGGCAGTAAGACGTTCAAGATCCACCCGGATGGATACAATTTTGTTCCGTATTTTAAAGGGGAGACGCAGAAAGGGCCGCGCCACGAAATCTACTACTTCGAGCAGTCGGGCGATCTGGATGCTATCCGCTATGACGACTGGAAGATCATGTTCGCTGCCATCAATGGCAATATAGCGACCGGCACTCGGGACATTCCCGGATGGCCCATCATCACCAACCTGCGCGCCGATCCGTACGAGCGGGCGTCGCACGAATCCGGAATGTACATCCGGTGGTACGCCGATCTGCTGTGGACCTTTGTTCCGGTCCAGAACCAGCTCAAGAGCTTCCTGGCGACCATCCCGCAATACCCGTTCCAGGAGGGGAGCAGCTTGAACGCCGCCGGTATCAACTACAACACGCTGAAAGCGGCCCAGGCGCTGAAGCGACTGCAGGACATAGAAACGCTGTCAGCGCCAAGCAACTGACCCGGGTCGATGGAGCATCGTTGATCGCCCTCCTTCTGGCCGTGCTGGGCATGCGGGGCTGTGGCCGCTGCTGTCGTCGCAGTGAGCGTAATGGCTACCGTTGGATGTGGGCATCAGTTTGTAAAATGGCATTGTCGGCGCGGCGATGGAATGACACAGGCTGGTGTTTAATTCAGCGAGAAGCACGAAAGGCGCGATTGCTCGCGCCTTTCTTTACTGACTACTGACAACTGGTCACTGACTAATCGTGCACGCCGTCCATAAACGCACGCAGCTTGCGCGAGCGCGAGGGATGCCGCAGCTTGCGCAGGGCCTTGGCCTCGATTTGCCGGATGCGTTCGCGGGTGACCGCAAATGACTGCCCAACCTCTTCCAGCGTGTGCTCCGAGCCGTCTTCCAGACCGAACCGCATCTTGATCACCTTCTCCTCGCGGGCGGTAAGCGAACGAAGCACGGTCGCCGTCTGCTCCTTGAGGTTGACGTTGATCACCGCCTCGGCCGGCGAAACCACGGCACGGTCCTCGATGAAGTCGCCGAGGTGCGAATCCTCTTCCTCGCCGATAGGAGTCTCCAGCGAGATCGGCTCCTGTGCGATCTTCAGCACCTTGCGCACTTTGGCCACTGGAATGTCCATGCGCTTGGCGATCTCTTCCGAGGTAGGCTCGCGACCAAGCTCCTGCACCAACTGCCGCGAGGTGCGGATGAGCTTGTTGATCGTCTCGATCATGTGCACCGGAATACGGATGGTGCGCGCCTGGTCGGCGATAGCGCGGGTAATGGCTTGCCGGATCCACCACGTCGCGTAGGTTGAGAATTTGTAACCGCGCCGGTATTCGAATTTGTCCACCGCCTTCATCAGGCCGATGTTGCCTTCCTGAATCAGGTCGAGGAACTGCAGTCCGCGGTTGGTGTACTTCTTGGCGATGGAGACCACCAGTCGGAGGTTGGCCTCGATCAGTTCGCGCTTGGCGTACTCAGCATCGACGTCGCCTTGCACGATCTCACGCTGGGTACGCTTCAGCTCGGCGAAGTTGGCGCCGGCGTCCTGCTCCATGCGTTCCAGGTCGGCGCGAATCTGCCGAACCTGCTTGCGCAACTCTTTCTTCTGTTCGTCGGAGCGCGTCGCTTCAGCCCGCTTGTCGAAGTTCACAGCTTGCTTGTCGAGGCCGCGCATGCTGTCGACCGTCTTATTGACCCGGTCGATCAGGCGCTTGCGCTCGGCATTGGTGAAACCCAACTTGCGAATGACGCGGGAAATGCCGACCTGTTCGCGACCCAGCGCCCAACGGGTCTTGCGATGCAGACGAGGGTTCTTCTTCTGCGGAATCTCCGCCAGCTTCTCCACCAGCTGCTGCGATTTCTTGTAGTGCTTGTTGAACTCGTCGATCTTGCCGGTGATGTCCTTCAGCCGGTTGAGCAGCACGTCCTCGGTGATTTCGTCTTCGTCGAAGAGCACCACTTCCTTGATGGAGCGCACCCCGCGCTTCAGGTCCTCGCCCAGGGCGACGATCTCGCGGATCACGATAGGCGAACGCGATAGCGCTTTGAGCACGCGGAGCTGCCCGCGCTCAATGCGCTTGGCGATCTCTACTTCGCCTTCGCGGGTGAGCAGCGGAACCGTTCCCATCTCACGCAGGTACATGCGGACGGGGTCGTTGGTCTTTTCCAGCGCGCCGGGCGTCAGGTCGAGCTCAACGTCTTCGCCGGCTTCGAGATCGCCCTTATCGAATTTGTCGAGTGCGCCGGGAGATTTAGGGCCTTCGAGCACGTCGATGCCCTGCCCACCAATGGTGGTAATCAAGTCATCGAGGTCGTCGGGCGAATGCACATCGTGCGGGATGAGGTCGTTCACCTCATCGTACGTGAGGTAGCCTTTCTCTTTCCCCGCATCGATCAATTTCTTAATGTCGTCAAACTTGTCGTCGAGAGCCAAAGCAGAATTTCCCCTACAGGCGCCTTTTAAAGACGCTCTTGTTTAGTGCAGACTACGGCGGGAGCGGTACAGGAGTACCAACATATGCGGAAACCTTCGAATTTTAGCACACGCAGGGCCCGCCTCCCTACCGTTTTCTTTCGAATACAGGATCGCTCGTCCAACACACCAGAAACGCGTTTAACACCTTAATAATCTAGATGAGTCGCAGGAGGCGTAGGGTTCATCGAGTTGGCCTCAAAAAGCCACTCGCTATTTTTCGGGTCAAAGACCTAAGCCTATGTCCAACGAAGACTTAGGTGGTTCTATCCAGCGCTCTCTCCGGTGGATCCCATAGCCCGGCGTAACTTAACTCGTTCCTGTAACAACCGGGCCGACAAGGCAGCGTCCTGGCGGCGTTCGGCATCCTTCAGTTGGTACTGCAACTCATTCAATTGGCGCAGCATGGCGCGGCGGCGCAGCGAGCGGATGGCGCCTTCCAGCAGCTCCGGCGTCAATTCCTCGCGATCATCCATCAGTACAGACGCGATCAAGCGCCGGTCGCTTTCGTCGAGCGCCAGGCTCATAGGGTCCTGCCCATGCTCCTCGGCGGTGAGCAAGGCATCGATTAACG
Source organism: uncultured Acidobacteriaceae bacterium (assembly GCA_963834815.1). GTDB lineage: Bacteria > Acidobacteriota > Terriglobia > Terriglobales > Acidobacteriaceae > DASRAA01. The sequence goes on from CAWIDA010000006.1 coordinate 784,020, forward strand.
CCTGCACGGCCGTGCCTTCGTGTAATGGCTCCTGGGTCAGGAAGTAGTGCGCCTGTCGCGCCGGCTCAAAGTCGGGATCCTGTCCTTCGCGAGCGGTGTGTGGTGCGTGCGCCAGATCGCGGCTGGCCAGAGCACGGATCAGCACGCGCTCGGCGTCGGTCAGTTGCGCTTTGGCGGGAGTACTCACTCTTGCCGCCGTGCGCCCTGTAGCGGCGTGACGCAATTCCTGACGCAGGACGGATGACTCAATGCCAAGCCGATGGGAAATCTCATTCGCCAGTTCGTCTCGCACGATGCGGCTCGGCACTCGCTGAATGTGAGGCAGCAGGAAGTTCAGCGCCTTCACCTTGCCTTCTGGCGTGCGTACCGGATGCAGCGTTCGCGCGCGCTCGATCAGATAATCGAAATACTTCTGTGAGTGGCCCAGCGCCTCGACGTAGGCGTTCGTGCCTTTCTTGCGAATGTAGAGATCGGGATCGAAGCCGGCTTCCAGCGTCAGCACCTTGATCTCAAAATCTTCGCTGATGAGCAGCGCCAGGGAACGTTCTGCGGCCGCGGCCCCTGCCGTATCGGGATCGAAATTGACCACAATCTTCTTGCTGAAACGGCTCAACAGGCGCGCCTGCGCATCCGTGAAGGCGGTGCCCGAGCTGGCAATCACGTTGTGGAGGCCCGCGGAATAAACCGCGATACAGTCCATCTGGCCTTCGACCAGGATGGCGTAATCGAGTTTGCGGATGGCTTCCTTCGCCTTGTCGAGATTGAACAGCACCCGCGACTTGGAGTAGATCGCCGTCTCCGGCGAGTTGAGATACTTCGGCCCTGACTTTTCGTCGGTGGTTAGCGTACGCCCGGTGAAGGCGATCACCTTGCCTTGCTCGGTCGTGATGGGAAACGTCACCCGGTTACGAAATTTGGAGTACAAAGCCGCCAGTTGGCGTTGGCCAATTGTCGGCATACCGGTCGCATTGGGCCCTTCTGGCGACTGGCGACTGGCCACTGATGACTGGTCCTTGTCCTTCCACGAAAACAGGCCCGAATCGCGCATGATGTCTTCGTCAAACTGACCCCGCAGGGCATCGCGCAGCAGGAACCCGGATTCCGGCGCGAAGCCGATGCGGAACTCGGCGACGATCGATGGTGTCAGTCCGCGCGAGGCCAGATATTCGCGGGCATGTGCCGCCTCGGAACGCTTGAGCTGCTCCTGAAAGAACGCACAGGCACGCTCATGAATGTCGATCAGGCTACCCCGTTGTTTGGCCTGGCGCGCCTCTTCCGGCGAAGAATAAGTGATCTTCGGCATGGGAATGCCGAGCTTCTCTGCCAGCATGCGCACGGCTTCAGGGAAAGTAATGTTCTCGATTTTCTGGATGAAAGTGAAGACGTCGCCTCCGGCGTTGCACCCGAAGCAGTGAAAGAACTGGTTGCCGGCATGCACTGAAAACGACGGCGACTTTTCCTGGTGGAAGGGACACAGCCCTGACCAGTTTTGTGCTCCGCTTTTGCGCAACTTGACGTACTCGCCCACGATGCGGACGATGTCAGCCTGCTGCTTGACAGTACTTGCGAAATCGCCGGGACTCGCCATTCGACTCTAGTGTGCAGCAAAGGGGAGAGCTATGCAGCCGGATTCGCCCAGGAATTGTGGAATACCTGTGCATTTTAAAGCGAAATAGGTGCAGCGCCGTGTGCCCACCGTTCAAGTGCAGATTGAGCGGTGGATTTGATTACAGACCCGACCCCACAATCAAGATCGGCGATGTGGGCTTGTCGGATCCGGCCTCGTTCTCGAGGGTCACGGCGAAGGCCTTGGCGATGACACCTTCGGGCATGGGATGGTCCATCATCATGGCGTTCCCATGCTCGTCCGGCTTGAACATGCCGGCAGGCATGGGGGCGCCTTCCATGGGGATGAGCCAGAGCTCATAGGCTTTACCCGGAGGTGCCGGCGCTAAATTGCTGGCCACCAGCATCAGGCGTTTCTGCGCCGGGCTATAGATGGCGGTTGCGTGCGGCTTGCGCGGTTCAGCCTCCGGATTCAGCGAAACTTGCACAGCATCCGGCGCCGAGAGCAACCGCAGCCGGTCTTGCGCTTGGGCCAGTTGCGCCGAGGTGTTGTGATACAAACCCTTGAGCCGGGCCAGGTCTTCGTTCAGACGACCATTCTCCCGCCACATGTTGCCGACCGCAAACAGGAGGGCGATACCCACCAGCGTCGGAATAACGGCCCATGCCCATCCGCGTCGCGCCGGCTTCTCCGCGGCGGGTGCGGACACTCCTCGCGGTTCCGCCGCTACAGCGCGCATCAGCCTGTCCTTGCTTCGCGCGGGAGGTTTGGGGCCGGAGGTCGACAACGCCAGCAGGCCCATATCGCTTCGCAGATATTGAACTTCGCGGCGGCACGAGGCACACGTCTCCAAGTGCTGTTCGAACTCCTGGCGCTCGCTGCCAGTCAGTTCGTTCAGCGCGTAGAGCGCCAGGTCCTCAGCGAATTGTTCGTGCGTCCTCATGCTTCCGTCTTCATGTTGCAAAGCGGGCGCGCAATTGTTGCAGCCCGCTTCGAATGCGAGTCTTGATGGTACCCAGAGGCTCGCCCGTCTTCTCTGCAATCTCCGTGTGAGTCAGTCCCTGAAAGAACGCCATCTCCATGGCAGTGCGCTGGTCAGGACTCATCTCATTCATCACAACTCGAACTTTTTCGATCACCAGCGAGCGCTCGGTCTCATCGCGCAGATCAGTGCCACTGACGATGACACATTCCTCCAGTTCCGTTTCCGGACGGCGCTTCCGCAAGTGGTCGATGGAACGGTGCCGGGCGATAACAGCGAGCCAGGCCGACAGGCTGCCCCGGCTACTGTCGAAGGCGTCGGGCTTGCGCCACAACTGCAGGAAGATATCCTGCAAAACGTCTTCCGCCGCTCCGGTGTCCTGCAAAACCCGCAATGCGACGCCGTAAACCACGTGGGAATAACGGTCGTAGAGTTCGGCCAAAGCCTGCTGGTCTCCAGCGCGCACGCGCGCTACCAGCCGCATTTCGTCACCCGCCTCAGGACGGGCTCCCGAACTCTTGTCCATTGGTTCCATAATTTAATACGTCGCTAAGGGGCCGTCAGATTGTAGCCTCACACCCAAGTGGCAGTGAGGGCCGGAGTGCAAATTATCCGTGTCCGGCAAATCCGATTTCCGGCCTGCGCTCGTAGGCCAGGTAGCAAGCAGAAACCACGTGAAGATACCAATAAAGGCGGCACCCGCACAACTCGCAGGCGCGTCACTCGGGCAACTGGTTACCGACAACTATCCCTGCTGTCGCCGTTGCTTCATCTCTGCCAGCATCGCGGCGCGCGATTCCGCCGGCAAAACGCCGCGGATGGCGGGGAAGATCACCTCTTCCTCAAGCTGGAGGTGGGCGTGGAAGACTTCGTCGAGGGCCCGGGTGATCGAACACAACTCTCCGCCCGCCTGAGGCAACGCAGCGTGATTCCTCTCCACCAGCATCAGCAGAGGCAGCAGCCGCTCGATGAGCTCGTCGATCGCCTGGTGCTGATCGCCCATCGCCAGTAGCGCATGGCGCACCTGTTCGTCGGCGACTGCATCAAGCCTGGGACGCAAGGAGTCTTCCTCGTCGGCCTCATGCAGCGGCAGTGAAACAGAATAGTAGCGGCGAACTCTGGCCGCGGCCTTCTGTATCTCGTCGCCGCTTGCGCCATGCGCATGCGCCAGCTTGACTGCAACCGCAGTGAAGTGGCGGATGCGCTGATGGCAGCCGATCAGCAGGTCAACAGCGTCTTCTGGTAGCTGATCGGAGGCCGGCGATGCTGAGATTTGGTTCAACATTGGATTTCATTATCACGCAGAAACAACAGCAGCCGCGGATTAGACGAATCGGCGCGAATAAAGGGAAGCAACAAAGGCAGCCACGAACCACGCGGATGAACATGGATCACAAAACACCAGCGGTTCGACGTCCGCATGATTTGTCGTATCGAAGTCTCGGCCTTTATTGCATCGCGAAGATCGATATTGATCCGCGGCTGACCTCGTCATTCGTCCCCTTCTGCCAGCAAGTCGCCCAGCCTATCAAGCCGGCGCTCCCACGTCGAACGGCGATCGCGGATCCACTGCTCGAGCGCCGCAAATCCGGCATTGTCCAGGCTGGCGGTGCGGACTCTCCCGAGCTTTTCGGTCCGAACCAGGCCGCTCGCCTCCAGCACCTGCAGGTGCTGCGTCACTGCCGTCAGCGTGATGCCGAGGGGGTCCGCCAGCCGTGAAACCGAATACGGCCGTTTGCTTAGCATTTCGACGATGGCGCGCCGAGTAGGATCGTCGAGAGCGTGAAAGACCCTTTCGACGGCTACCGGCAAATTGGGCATGGCTCGTGCCATATCGTGAGACCATCACTTCCGGAGCTAAAGCGCACTCCTACACGGCAAAAATCAGCTAACCTATTGCTGCAATTCGGTTTCCAAGTGATCAAATAGCTTGCGCCACCCCTGCTCGCGCATCTCCGGACCATCGGCGCCCTCAAAGAATGCTCCCTGATGTGTGCAGATCAGGTCGGTGCCCTTGTCCGTCGGCAGGAGCTCGATGGTGACGATCGCCGCAGAAATGCGACGGCCGCCAATCGCCATACTGGCTGCCTCGACGATCCGCTGGTTGGGCACGATGTCCAAATAGTAGCCGTCGCTGTTCAGTTCGATGCCGGGGAAGGGCGTCCCTTCCTTGAAGCGGTATTGAAATCGCTCGCTGCCGCCGACCCGAAAGTCCATGGTGAACTCTTCTACCTCGTGGCTGTGGCCCTCGCCAAACCAGCGGCGCTTTTTGGCCAGGTCGGCGAAGGCTGCGAACACGGTCTCGGGAGGCTTGGAGAAGCTGCGTTCGATGACAAAGGTGTTGTGAATTACCGACTGCTCTGACATGGTTTATCTCCTCAAATACTGAAGTATCTACTTCAGTATTGTCCGAGAACCAGCAATAGTCAAGTATATACTTCAGTATTTGGAACGTAGGAAACCGCCCCTTGTCGCAACCCAGCGCTCGCCAGAGCCGAGGTTATAACAAGTGTTATAACCTAATCGGCGGCGGTATTACCCACCCTACTTTTGGAACTTCATCTCCACCGTCACTTGAACGGGAACGGGCTTGCCGTCCTTTTTGGCAGGGGAGAACTTCCACGTCTTAACGGTGGACACGGCGCTGTTCTGGAAGGCATCGTTCGAACTGCGCATCACGTGCACCCGTTCGACGTGGCCCTTGGCGTTGATGCCCACGAGCATGACGACCAGGCCGCGGGGCTCGGCGTCGGTGGCAATGTCGGGGAAGTCGGGGTCGGGGGCGTGCGTGGCTTTCGGCGGTTTCATGCCGGAGGTAACCCGCTGGTAGGAAGCAAAGGCTTCGTCATCCGTCGTATTGGCGGGTGTGCTGGTGGAAACATTGGAAGATGAGTCACCCGCGGCGGCGGATTGAGCAACAACTCGAGAGGCCAAGGTCAAGGTCAAGGTCGCGAACGCGATCAGCGTAAGAATGCGCATGAAGATCCCTGGGCAATGTTGAAACGCTGAAGTTATCTTAACGCGGTTTGGAAAACTGTGTTCCCGTGCCGCCATGGCGCGTCGTTTCCGGCGGTCTAATGTAAACTGAAGTTTCCGAGATTCTCCCTCCTGCTGTTCCCACGCTGGAAAGGACCCAAGTCTTGAACAAGAGCCCAGTATCGGTCCCTACGCGCTCGGAGGAGGAAACCAAATTAGGTCAGCGGCTGAACGCCTTTGATTGGATCCGATGCGGCACGGCTTAAAGCCGCGCCGTGATACGAGGCGTTAACCACAATCGAGGTACTGTTTGAGCAAGAGCTTACGCAACATCGCCATCATCGCGCACGTGGACCACGGCAAGACCACCCTGGTGGATGCCATGCTAAACCAGAGCGGCATCTTCCGTGCCAACGAGTCGCACGTGGAGCGGGTGATGGACTCCAACGAACTGGAGCGCGAGCGCGGCATTACCATCCTCGCCAAGAACACCGCCATCTTCTATCACGACATCAAGATCAACATCGTCGACACCCCCGGTCACAGCGATTTCGGCGGTGAGGTGGAGCGCGCGCTCAAAATGGTGGACGGCGTGATGCTGCTGGTTGACGCCAGCGAAGGACCGCTGCCGCAGACGCGCTACGTGCTGAGCAAGGCGCTGGAGGCCAAGTTGCCGCCAATCCTGGTGATCAACAAGATCGACCGGCCGGATGCGCGCGCACAAGAAGTACTGAACGAGGTTTACGACCTGTTCATCGACCTCGATGCGGGCGAGGATCAGATCGATTTTCCGGTGCTTTACACCAACGCCAAAACGGGCACGGCGACGACCGACCCTGAGAAACCGGGTGAGAATCTGCAGCCCTTGTTTGAGGCGATCGTGCAGACCATCCCGCATCCTACAGGCGATGCCGAGGGGCCGTTGCAAGTGCTGGTGGCGAATCTCGATTACAGCGACTACCTGGGACGGCTGGCGATCGCGCGGGTGTTCAACGGCACGCTGCGCACGGGAGAAGATGTCGCCATCGCCAAGCGCGACGGCACGATGCAGAACACCAAGATTACCAAGCTGTTTTCTTTCAACGGGCTGAAGCGCACCGACATTGTCGAGACTGAATTGGGCGACATCGTTGCAGTCGCCGGCGTTGAGGGAATCAATATCGGTGAGACCATCACCAACGTCGAGAATCCGGCGCCGTTGCCGGTCATTACCATCGACGAGCCCACCATCGCGATCCAGTTCATGGTCAACACTTCGCCGTTCGCTGGAAGGGAAGGGCAATACGTCACCTCGCGCAACCTGCGCGACCGCCTGCAGAAAGAGCTGCTAACCAACGTCTCGCTGCGGGTGGAGGATACCGAGAGCCACCGACTCGTTCAAGGTAATGGGACGGGGCGAGCTGCAACTGGCCATCCTGATCGAAATGATGCGGCGCGAAGGGTTCGAATTGGCCGTGGGCAAGCCGGAGATCGTTACCAAGACGGTGGACGGGAAACTGATGGAACCGGTTGAGCTGCTGACCATCGATGTTCCCGAATCATTTGTGGGCGTGGTGATCGAGAAACTGGGAACGCGCAAGGCGCAGATGCAGAAGATGCACAACCACGGCTACGGGCGCGTGCGCATGGAATTCACCGTGCCGAGCCGCGGGTTGATCGGGCTGCGCAGCGAGATGCTGACCGACACGCGCGGGACCATCGTGATGAATGCGCTGTTCGAGGGTTACACCGAGTGGCTGGGCGAGATCCCCCATCGTGTCACAGGTGCGCTGGTGGCCGACCGGTCCGGCGCAACCACGGCCTACGCGCTGTGGGGGCTGCAGGAGCGGGGCGAATTGTTTGTCGGGCCCGGCGTCGAGGTGTACGAGGGAATGGTGGTGGGCGAAAACGCGCGTGACAACGATCTCGATGTGAATATTGTTCGCGAGAAAAAGCTGACTAACATGCGTTCGTCCACCGCCGACGAAGCCATCCGGCTGGTGCCGTTCAAGAACCTGAATCTGGAACAGGCGATCGAGTTCATCGCCGACGATGAGCTGGTGGAAGTCACGCCCAAGAGCCTGCGGCTGCGGAAGAAGATTTTGCAGCAGAACAAGCGGCCCAAAAGAAATCAGCAGCCGGCTGCGGTGGAGCAATAGTAACCGAATTAGCCTTCGGCGAAGTTTCAATAGCTGGAATGGACCGTACCGGATTGATCCATTGCCGGCTGGACTACGCCGGATTGGCGCAGTCGCCACGTCCGATACCTGATTCTGCGCACGTTGTGAGTCCAATTATGTGTTAAATAGATTTCCGCTCGGCCTAGTGCATTGAGCCGATCAGGATTCCAACTGGCAGCGATTTTCGCAAACTCAACGTCCCCGGTGACTTCGCTCAGTACGATCAACAGTAAACGATTCAGGCAATGGTATGCCGGAGAACAAAGATATTCACGACCGCCGTACCAACTCCATTTTCCGCGGTAATCCCATCTGGGAAGCCAGGTCTTTAGACCTATTACGCCATCGTCAAACAACTCCTTCACCTGCGGATCGCCGGTTTCGATGAACAAGTCGTGGAGGCCCAACAGCCCTGTCAGGAATCCGTCCAAGATTCCGGGCTGGGGCCCTCCCGGAACCTCAGTGTACAAAGCACCAGCGTTCAATCCAATGCGAATCCCGCCAGCGCGGTGGTCTTGAGTGAATACTTTGCTGGAGCCTAGGAGCAGTTCCTTGAGACGATGATCTCGGGTAAGCCTCCAAGCTCGTGTTACCGCACTAATGCAAAGGCCTTGAGCATGAGCTGAAACCCACGGGCTCTTCAAGATCACGGTGCCAACGGGATAATCAAAATTCATCGTCCACACGACGCTCCCGTCGCTCTGAACCACTGCATGTCTCTCCAGCCACCTGACCTGTTTCAGAAAGATGTCAAGACTCGCGTCATTTTTTTTATGCAAGTAGTGCCCGAGGTGAACCAGACCATACCAGGCGACGTATGATGGCCAGTACTGTCGTCCTGTCATTCGAAACCATGTTTGAGGGATACCGTCGGCATCGAGACGTAGCGCTTCCCATGACAGCCTATCGCTGTAAAGGTAGTAGGCTAGGGAAGTCTTAGTGCCGCAGTTGGGAACCGTTTCCAAAGGATACTCAAATCGAAACTCGACGAACTGTTTTCTGAGTGCACGGACGGCGCAAGCTAGAGTGCTCGGCTCGGACATCGAATTATCCTCCTTGAACTAAACAGTTAATTCCCTGGAGTTATGCCTTGCCGCGAGGAAATCCCAAAATTCGCCGGAAAATTGTGTTGGAGTATACACCAGATAGTTAAGAGCCAGCTATCTTGCCTGGCGTCGATCATTTCGAGTATTTTCCCAGCCTGAGAAACTGCAGGATGTCTCAGGCAGGCTAGTGCACGCACAGCTAAGCCTAATTGCTTTACGGGCGGGTCTTAAGGCTTTTTCACCGGATACTGCAGGAACATCTTCTCCACCGCGGTATTGATCTGGTCAAGCACTTTGTCCCTTTTATCGCTGAGATTCTGTTTGGCGACGCCGCGCCAGACCAGTCGCTTGCGGCTGGCATCAATCAGATCGACCACCAGCTCACCTTTGTGGATGATGACGGTGGTGACCGTCCCCGGAACACCGGTCCACAGAATGATGGAATTGACAGGGGGATTGTATCCGCCGTAAATCGGATCGTGGTAGTGATAGGTCATATCGTTGTCCGTTGCACCGTACATTTGCACGACAATGTCAGGGTTGCCGGCAACCTTGGTCAGGCCTACCCGGTTCAGGTCATGTTCGACAGCGGCCTGAATAGCCAGCCGCAACATCGGCTTCGAGCCGGGGTCGACGGGATCGATGGAATAAGTCTTGAATTTCGAGAAATCGAGGCTCTTGTCGTATTGGACCTTGATTTTTTGGGCCTGCGCGGTGGCACAAGCGAGAAGTACCAACCAGCACAGCAGTAGGGCGAGCTGCGCACGGCGTGAATGGGAAGAAGGCATGAGGGCTCCTGGTGAATCCGCCATGAATCCGCGGCAAGAAGAATTAGAACACAGTGCGTCCCAGTGCCTGGAGAGTTTACTCGTAGCGCAGGGCCTCGACGGGGTCGAGGCGCGCAGCTTTGACCGCGGGATAAATTCCGAAGAACAGTCCTACGCTCATCGCCATCAGGACGGCGGTGATCACGGCCCAAACGGGCACCGTGGTTGGCATGGTAGGGAAGATTAAGGGCAGGCTAGCCGCGGCCGCGCTCCCGAACACTACGCCGAGCAGGCCGCCGAGTCCTGTGAGGACGATGGCCTCGATCAGGAACTGCCAGATGACGTCGCTGCGTTTCGCGCCAATGGCCTTGCGCACACCGATTTCGTGGGTACGTTCGGTGACCGACATAAGCATGATGTTCATCACACCCACGCCGCCGACCAGCAAGCCGATGGAGCTGACCACGACGGTCATTAGCGCCACCGTACTCATGATCTGGCGGAATTGGTCGGCAATGGCCTCGGGTGTCGAGATGGAGAAGTTGTCGGGCTTGTTGAAGGGCACACCGCGGCGCCGGCGCAACAATCCTCGGATTTCGTCCTCCGCCACCGCCATCGAATCGGGGTAAGCCTGCACGCTGAGGAAGTGATCGTCGTCGGCGGGATAATGCCGGCGATAGCTGTGATAGGGAATGCGGATTACACGATCGGCAGTTTCGTCGCGCAGAAACTGTCCCTTGCGTTTTTCCAGCACACCGATGACTTCATAGGGAACTCCGTCAACCAGAATGGTCTTACCTACTCCATCGTCGGCCGGAAAGAATGCCTTATTGATTTCGTCTCCGATGACGGCCACGTCAGCGCGATGCAAATCTTCCACGTCGGTGAAGAATCGTCCCTGGTCAAGGCGCGCGTTCTGCACGTCCTGAAAGGCAGAGGTCGTGCCCGCGAAATCGATGTTGCTGACTTCGTGCGATCCGAAGCGCGCGGTCGGCGGAGTGCGCCTTGGCCCGCTGCCGTCGAAGCGGGGGAACACCTCGGCGGTAACGGCCTTCACATGCGGACATTCCTCGAGGATGGCGAGAGCATCCTCGAGGGTGAGCGTTTTGCGTGCACGTTCCTCGGCGGTGAAACGGCCGATGCGAATGCCCACGTCGAAGCGATATATAAAAAACGTGTTCAGACCGTAGTCGTCAAGATAGGCCGAAACGTCGCGGCTTACGCCGACTAGGATGGAGGCGACGAAGATCATTGCGCCCACACCGATGACGACACCAAGAACGGTCAGGAAGGAGCGCACCTTGTTGTTGCGCACGGTCTCCAGCGCCATCCGCGAGTTTTCGCCAAAGTGAAGACGCATAAATAGCAATTAGCAATTAGCAATTAGCGATTACATCAGCAATCAGCAATCAGCTAAGCCCGGTGTCATTCGGAGCGAAGGCGAAGGAACGTTCCGGTGGCCGAATCCCGCTAAGTAATCTTCATGCCTCGTACCGCAGGGCTTCAATCGGATCGAGACGGGCCGCCTTGCGCGCCGGATAAACCCCAAAGAACATTCCTACTGCCGATGAGATGGCGATGGAGGCCACTACCGCCGTGATCGGCACGGACATGGGCACGGGAGTCGCGCTACGCACTACCACGGCCAGCAACCAGGCCACCAAGACGCCGATGGCTCCGCCCACCAGCGCCATCACCGTGGACTCGACTATGAACTGCATCAGAATGTCGCTGCGCCGCGCGCCCAGCGATTTACGGACACCAATTTCGCGCGTGCGCTCCGTCACTGATGCCAACATGACGTTCATGATGACCACGCCACCGATGACCAGGAAGATGGAAACCAGCGCCACCATTCCGGAAGCCAGTGTGCCGGTAAGGTTCTTCCACAGGTCCATCAGGCTATCGCTGGCGATGATGCCGAAGTTGTCCTCATCGTTGGGGCCGAGATGACGGCGGGCCCTCATCAATACCCGCGCCTCTTCGCGAGTCTGCGCCATCCACTCCGCACCGCGGGCCTGGATGTTGATGTTAAGCGACTTGTTTCGGCCATAAAGCTTCATCCAACTCTCGACTGGCAGGTACACGTAGCTGTCCTGGGACTGACCAAAGACGTTTCCCAGCGGCTTTCCAACCCCCACGACCATGATCTCCTGGCCATCGACGGCGATGGTTTTGCCCAGCGGCTCCGAGCCGGGGAACAGTTTTTCCGCGACCTCGGAGCCAATCATGGCAACCATAGCGTGGTGATCATTGTCGCTGTCGAGGATGTATCGGCCAGTGGCCGGCTCTGCGACATCCATCTCGCCCAGATTAGCGGTGACGCCGCGGATGCTTACGTCTTCCAGACTCTGCTTTTCCGAGCGCACCTTACCCTGCGTGGTTACCTGGACTCCTACGTTGCTTGGCAGCTTCAGGCCATCGCGTAGCGCTTCGTAGTCGTCCCATGTGATGTCGCGATTACGCCGTAGAGCCTTGACGAAGGCCTCCGAATCGCTGATGATCCCTAGCTTATTAATGAGAAAAACGTTGGATCCAAGGTTGGCGACACGCTCGGCGAAGTAGTGGTTCATGCCGCTGATGAGCGCCACTACCAGGATCAGGGTGGAGACGGAAAGGATGACGCCCAGCAATACCAGGAAGGAGCGCAGCTTGTGGGCACGCATGGTCTGCAGTGCAATCAGTGCAGGCTCGCGAAAAGACTGAACACTGCGAAACTTGCGCGGCTGAACGATAGGACCCATGGACAATCGGCTTGCGGCCGGGCTGAACTGCTCTTCCCAGCACTCGAACAAGGGGGATTGTCGGGGCGGCTGGGCTGGGCTTCCAACGTGGTCGCGCCAGTGGCCAGTCTACCCTGATGGGTGCTAGGAGCCTATGGGACTCTCGTGCCATATTGGTCGCGCGCAATGCGATGACCCGTTTGGCGGTGTGGGTTGCGTTTTGTTGATCTGCCATCCGAAACATACTCGTCCCCAATGCTGCGAATGCTGCGTGATCAGGGACGGAATGCAGCACCGGGTCCTGCCGGGACTGCTAAACTGAAAGCGCTAGCCCAGGCCATACCTGAATGAGTACTTCTGAGGCAATCCGGATTGCACTGCTCTCGCTGTGGGCCAACAAGCTCCGGTCGGTGCTCACCCTGCTGGGGGTAGTGATCGGCGTATCTGCCGTGATTGCCGTCGTTACGTTCGTCAACGGCATCAACGGTTATGTAGCCGAGAAGGTGTTCAATCTCGGCGCGGACGTGTTCATCATGGCCAAGATGCCCAACGTCATCACCGATGTGGACCAATTCATTGAGGGCAACAAACGCAAGGATCTGACGATGGACGACTACCAGGCAGTTGTAGAGGGATGCACTGCCTGCAAGGTGGTCGGCGCCGCCATCCGTAACTTTACCGGCAAGGTGGTGTACGGAACGGAGAACAGCACGGACACGGTAGTGCGGGGATGGACTCCGAGCATGGGCCCGATTTATGACCTCGACGTCGTCATGGGCCGGCCGCTGAACGATTCGGACCAGAACAACGCGTCGGCGGTGGTGGTCATAGGCCAGGATATTCGCGAAAACCTGATGGCCGGGACGGATCCTCTAGGCAAAGAGATCCGGGTTGACGGGCATATGTACACGGTGATCGGCGTCGGCAAGAAAGAAGGCAAGACACTGGGGCAAAGCCGCGACAACTACGTGATCATGCCCATCAGCACGTGGTTCAAGGCGTATGGCTCGCACAATAGTCCCAATATCTGGGCCAAGGCATACGACGTCGGGGTTCCCATGGAGCAGGGCATCGACCAGTCGCGGGTCATTCTTCGCGCCCGCCGCCATGACCAGCTTGGGGAAAAGGATAGTTTCTCCATCGAGACGAATGACAGCTTTCTGTCGCTTTGGGCAAACCTGAGCGGGACATTTTTCATCGTCATGATCGTAATTGCGTCGATTTCGCTGATTGTCGGCGGCATCGTGATCATGAACATCATGCTGGTTTCTGTGACTGAGCGCACCCGGGAGATCGGCATCCGCAAAGCCCTCGGCGCGCGACCACGGGACGTGATGCGGCAGTTCCTGATCGAATCGAGCACCATGGCGCTCATGGGCGGACTGATAGGCGTGATCGGGGGAATCGTGATCGCGAAAGGAGTAACAGCCGCCATCGGAATGCCCTCCGCCATCAAACTATGGGCCATCTTCGCCGGCCTGCTGGTTTCCGCAAGCGTAGGAATTTTCTTTGGCGTCTATCCGGCGCGTAAAGCGGCCAAGCTCGATCCCATCGTGGCATTGAGGTTTGAGCTATGAGCATGCGGCGCGGCGACTACAAAGAAATCCTGCGCATGGCGCTGGAGACCATCGCCAAAAACAAGATGCGCTCGGGCCTTACCGTGCTAGGCATCGTTATCGGCGTGATGATGGTCATCCTCATTTCGTCGGTGGTACGCGGCCTGAACGCCAATGTGGAGAACATGGTGAAAGACATGGGCTCCGACATTATTTTTGCCTTTCACATCGATGTGTTCACCTTTGGGCGTCCAACCACCGAGATGCTGACGCGCAAAGAGCTTACCCTGGAAGATGCGATTGCGATGCGCGACCTCCCGCATGTGAAGGCGGTGACCGACGGCGTTCGCCTGCAGGTACCGGAGTTCGGCACCGGCAAGTATTCAGTGAAATATGGTGGCCGCAAGACCAAGAACACTATCCTGGACGGCGACCTTCCCGACACCATGAATGTGTTCGACCTGAAGCTCGACAAGGGCCGTTGGTTCACCGAAACGGATAATGAACATCGCAGTCCGGTAATTGTGCTGGGTCGCGACACCTCCGATAAGCTTTTCGAAAACGAAGAGCCGCTGGGCAAGGAAATCAACATCGAAGGGCAGTTGTTTACCGTAATCGGAGTGCTTTCCAAGCGCAAAGCGGCTTTCGGCAACGGTTCCAATCCGGAAGACAACCTGGTGTATTTTCCGATTGCTACCTTCCACAAGCTGCATCCCGAACTGAAGCAGCACTGGATCAGCGTGAAGGCGACCTCGCACGACGACATGCCGCTGGCCATGGATGAGATGCGTGCCTTGCTGCGGCGCCGCCGCCACCTGGCCCCCAACCAGCCGGACAACTTCGCCGTCTTCAGCCAGGACGCCCTCAGTGACACCTGGAACCAGCTTACGGGCGGGATTTTCGTTTTTATGTTTGCCGTGTCCAGTGTTGCGCTGATCGTAGGCGGCGTGGGCGTGATGAATATCATGCTGGTGTCGGTGACGGAACGAACCCGCGAAATTGGCGTCCGCAAGGCCATAGGTGCGCGCAAACGCGACGTGCTGCTGCAATTCACCCTGGAAGCGATCACGCTCACGGGAATCGGCGGCATACTTGGTATCGTGATTGGAGGCTTGCTCACTGCAATGGTGCCGCTTGCCTTTCCGTCACTGCCGGCCAGCATGTCGCTGTCGTGGGTATTGACGGCCACTCTAGTCTCAGTGGCGATCGGCCTGGTCTTCGGCATCTATCCAGCGTGGAAGGCGGCGAACCTCGATCCCATTGAGGCCCTGCGGTACGAGTAACTGCGCCTCAGTCTGCTAATCTGAACAACTTGTCATGAATCCTGTGCTCACTGCGGTCGCGGCAGTCTGCGCCCTGCTGGCCTTGGCCGGCGCGGCTTATTTCGCGCTGTGCATCTGGGCAGCAGGACGTTTCCGCCGCCAGCGCGGCACGAGTACGGATTTGCAATTCGCGCCTCCCGTAAGCCTCTTGAAATCGTTAAAAGGACTCGATCCTCATATGTACGCAGCATTTCGCAGCCACTGCGTGCTGAATTACGGCGAGTATGAGCTGCTCTTCGGCGTGAGCGACCCCAACGATCCGGCATTAGAGTTGGTGACACGGCTGCAACAGGAATTTCCCACGAGGCCGTTGCGAGTGATTCATTGTCCCGAGACCCTCGGACTCAACGGAAAGGTCAGCAATCTGGCTCAGATGCTGCCGCAGGCGCAGTACGAACACGTCCTGATTAACGACAGCGACATCGTGGCGCCGCCGGACTATTTGCGCCGGGTGATGAACGCTTTCGCCGACCAGCAAGTGGGCATGGTGACGACGCTCTACCGCGGCCTGCGAGGAAAGACCCTGCCGTCAAGGCTGGAAGCTCTAGGTCTCAGCACCGATTTCATGGGAGGTGTGCTGGTGGCGCGGGAGATGGAGGGCGGCGTCCGCTTTGCCCTGGGCGCGACCATTGCGACGACAAAGAGCGTGTTGCTGAAAATTGGAGGGCTGGAGACGCTAGTCGATTACCTGGGGGACGACTACGAGCTCGGGGCCCGCACGGCCGGCGCGGGATACGAGGTAGAACTGGGGGACGTGGTGGTCGAGACGGCATTGCCCGACTACAACTTCCACGAGTTCTGGGCGCACCAGTTGCGCTGGGCGCGCAATGTGAAAGATCGCCGCCCAGCGCAATATTTCGGACTCATCGTCACCTTCGGCCTGGCGTGGGGAATCCTGGCAGTGGTAGCTGCGCCGCTGCTGTGGTGGACATGGGCGGCGCTGGCTGTCATTGCCGGGCTGCGAGTCATCGCAGCGATCGCAATTGGACGGGGCGTGCTCCACGACCCCAGCGTGCTGCGGGATTTGTGGCTGTTGCCGCCGCGAGATTTCCTGGCACTGGCAGTATGGCTCGCCAGTTTTGCCGGAAATGAAGTCGAGTGGCGCGGCCTGAAGTTCCGCGTGCACAACGGGAAACTGGAACGGATCGGTGACAACAGTCACTCCCCGCGGTGACAAGTATCATCGTCATTCCAGGCAGCGGAAACTAGCCTGAGCACGTGAATGCTGTAGCAACCAAAGGCGCGGTCGACTGTCTTTTCGTCCCACCGGTAAATCCGGCTGAGTTGACGACTGCAAATCCCGAACTCGCCGCCCTGCCTTGCCTCTCGCAGGTGGATGGCATCGCCCGTGAAATGGCGCAGCACGGCATCGAGCGCGTGCTGCTCACGCCGTGTAGGGCGGGCATCGCTATCTGTGATCGCCGGTATCTGTGTGACGATACCGTGACCAACGAGCTTCTGCACCATGTTCAGCGCTATCCCAGGCAGTTCGCAGCGTTAGGTGGATTCAATCCTTACGACCTCGAGGACAGTGTGGCGCGCCTGGAGTCGACTTTACGTCGTGGTCTGGGCGGACTATTCGTCGATTCCAGAGCGCTCGGACTCTCGTTGCTTGATCGCAGAATGTATCCTGCCTTCGCCAAGTGCTCAGAACGGCATCGGCCGTTGATGATCGCGATCGGTCCGGGCAGGACTCCCGCCGACCGCACCATCTTCGCCGATATACAGGTTGTGGCGGGAGAGTTCCCTGACCTGTGCATCGTCGTCGCATGCGACCACTGGCCGAGTGTCTCCCAATTGCGGAAGGCATGCGAGAGTCGCGATAACTTGAATTTCGCGTTGGACGGAAATCTGCCATCCGGAGAACTGGCAGAGGCAATCGTATTCCTGACGAGCGCGTCAAGTGCTGGACGTTGCCTATGGGGCAGTAACGGAGAGGCTTGGACCACGGCACTGGCGAGGGTCACGGCCCTGCATCTGCCGGCTGAGACGCAGCGGCGCTACCTGTGGACAAATGCTGCCAGGGTTTTCCAACTGGACGATTCGGTGGAGGCAAGGCCCTTCGAACTGAAGTCCGTCCGCACCGCGGAGTGAGATGATTCATCACGCCCAAAGCAGGCCCGGTGTGCGCCGCTCCAGTCTTCTCTCGGATCGTTCTCCCGACTCACGCGAATCGATGACTGTTGCCAGAGCAGCGGTGTTGTTTCAAAGTGCAATCAATCAGGGTCCGACTGTCTTTCTCTGAAATAACTTGGAGGACCATAATGAAGCGTTTTTCTTCAGTTGTTCTGCTGGGATTGGCAATTGCGCTAGTCGTACCAGGCAGCGCAGCAAGCATCGTGTACAGCAACGGTGGAGTTGACGGCACCCTCAACGCCTGGACTTTTTCGGATACTGACAGGGTGGCCAACTCGTTTGTCTCCACAGGCCCATTTACGGTCACGGGTTTCGATGTCGGAATATGGACGTATCTGTATGACTACCCCACAACTGTCACATGGGAAATTCTCACTGGGGGCCCGGACTGGATGGGCGGGACGGTGATAGCATCCGGCGACGGAGCTTGGTCCAACATATTTGTATTACGGATCGAATCGCTATCTTGCTGAAATTTGGGGTTCCACGATCAGTGGATTGAATGTGAGCATCGGAGCAGGAAACTACTGGCTAGAGCTATTAAACGGGCATTCGGCAATAAATGACGGGCTTTGGTGGGATCAGAATAACGGCCCGTCACAGGCGATTCAGTATCCTGACCCTGTCGGGTCACACGGCTCTGAGTCCTTCACCATTTATGGCACACCCATACCGGAGCCCGGCACCTTTTTGATGTTCGGTTCTGGCTTGCTTGGAGCGGCTCACGTCATCCGCCGCAAGCTGATGTTGTAAGACGAGAGAATTTGATGTTGCACTCCGGAGGCAGAAGCTCCGGCCCTTCTGCCTGCGATTCGGCACGTGCGAAGCGCGTTTTGGGTTGATTGTCAGCGACGGACAAACGGGAAGTTATGCGGCCTTATGAGTGATGTGCGTGAGGGTATGCAGATCAGTTCTAGACTGCAACGCTATTTCTTGCCCTGCACCGCATCCAGGCACCGGCTGTAGAGCTCCAGTAACTGGTGGGCATACTCCTCCGCCGCCTTTGACAACGCGCTCCCCTGGAAGCCCACACCCGGCGCCGCCGTTTTTCCGTAGCCGGTGGTGACGGCAACGAACTTCATCAAGTCGAGGGCAATGTCCTCGTTGCGGCGCATACCCACGCCAATAGTACTTGTTTCTTCCATGAGCGCTGACTCCCTCGGCAACGCATCCACAGAAACCGTTGCGAGGGAATCATAGCAAAGTTCCGCGGTACGATTCACCCGGTCCTTCCGCGCATCGCGCCAGTACCAGTCAGTCAGACACACTTCATCTGGTAGCCGAGGCGCCTTTCGGCTTTATACTTCGACCGCGATGTGACAGACCCGCCCAACCAGGTATTCGACGAAACCTTTGCCCGGGGCAATTTCCACCAACTCGACCGGCCAATCCGGATTATCGGGCCGCAGGACGATCTGGCGCGGCGAGAGGTCGACATAGCGGATGGCACACTGCGTTCCATTCTGTACCGCATAGATGTTGCGACTGCCGCGATGGTATGGACGCAGCGAGTTGTAGTGGCGGTCGAGGAGCAAAACCGCGCCGGGGGCGAGCCGCGGAGCCATCGCACGAGCGTTGTCAATATCGCATTTGACCAGCACAAAGCGTAGCCAGTCGTCGCGCTTGGCGATCGTATCGGGCTTTAGCCGGTGCAGGAAGCGCTTCCTGTACTTCAGCGACTCATGCACTTGGCGAGCTGCGATGCGGGGAGCGAAAGCAGCGTCGAACAGGGAGACCAGGGGCACACTGTCAAACGCAGATGCCCGCTCCGGGCGCTGCAGGGCGCGCAAGCGCAATTCTTCCGGGTCCGCCAGATCCAGGACATCCACCTGCAGGACATCCAGGAGACGGTCCATGGCTTCGGGGCTAAGGCCGCGACGGGCGTTAAGAAAGTTCGACATGTGGGCCTGCTGAAAGCCGGCGTCGTGCGAAAGCCCGGATCCGGTGATTTCCCCACGGTGGATGCGGGCCCAGATGTGAGCGCGCAGGTTTTCTTCAAGGTCTGTGATTCTCATAATATTGCTTAAAGCTATATATGTACTTTCGTAATATGCCTATAGCAATTAAGTCATTGACCCTCGATTACCTCAGTGTCATAGTGAAATTACTGTCACGGGGGAAACGATGAGAGATGCATCTGAGGAAGACCGAATATTTCAGGAGCTTCGCCGCCGGATCAAGGAGGGCAAGGTCCTCTCCTCGGCTGTGGAATCGCTGCTGGCCGGGGTGCGGTTTACGGGAAGACTAAGCATAGTGTTGCAAAACGGCCGAATCTTGAAATCGGGGTACGAAGAAGGCTATTTCACCCGCCGGCAGGAGGAACGGCTAATTGATTGACGATCAGCCTTTTCGAAGAGGCTCCGAACGAGCAAATAAGCAGTTATTAGCAGGTCATCGTAACTGAAACGAGCCCTGCGCAAGGTTCCCAGACCGTGAAGGGAACTCGGCGCGGGGTTTTCGTTTTTGAATCTTGAGCGCCAAGGACGTCACATGGAGAGCATGAAGTACGAACTGAAGTATTGTGAGCGGTGCGGCACTTTGAAGCTGCGCCCCGTCGCCTCTGGGACCACATATTGCCCCCCTTGCCAGCATTTACTGGGACGATTTACGTTCCCTCGTAAGGCTGGCCCTACCAATTCACACGAAGTCTCTTTGCCGCCAGGGCTGAAGACAGCGGCTGGAGCCCTGCCGTCAGTTTGCTGCAACCACCTGGCGGGGAGGGTGCAATGAGCGTCTCTGGATTGACTCATGGGAAATTGGGTTTTCGCGTGATCGACGGGAGACGACCGAACCGGCGGGAAGAGGAATACGAGGGTACGAGGCCAGATGCGCTATTTTTTCGCGGCCAGACCCTGGCCATTGTGCGCCATTTCTTCGAGATCTCTTGCCAGATTGGGCGGCTGCCTTCGATTCTGGGGCGTGAGTTCTTCCGGGCAAAGGTATCGCACCACGCGATACCAAGCTTTGAGGACCAGGTCGTGTTCGTTCACGATGTGGAGCAGGCGCTAGCGCGTCTGAACCCGCAGGACGGAGAGGTGATCAGCCTGGTGGGACTGTACCAGTATTCGCTCGAGGAAGTGGCGGCGATACTGGGACGCAGCCGAAGTTCGATTGGCCGGCGCTTTGCTGAATCGGTGGACCATCTGGCCGAGATGTTCCTGGCATCGGGGATGCTGCGGGACGACCGTCCTGACCGTCGTCTGCAGCGCTTCAGCCCGAAGCAGCCGCGGTCCAAGAAAGCGGGATTACCACCCAAGAAACCCGTTGCGTCGGTGGGCAGGGAGGCATTCCATGACGTAGCGCAGGTGGGTGCGAAGTACTCGTTTACCGCGCATCATCGCGTCGTGTGACGCCCGGCACGACGGGGGGACCGTCTGGCTCCGACGCAGTGCGTCCGCCAGGCGCGGGGCCCTCAGATCCCGGTGGCGGCTACCGTTGCGCCATCGATTGCCGGCAGACCAAGTCGAAGGCGGCACGTATCGAGTATTTCGGCGGTGCGGGTGGCGCCGACGCGGCTGACCCCGAGAGTGCGCACTTCGAGCAGGGCATCGAGGGTGCGCACTCCTCCGGCGGCTTTGACTTGCACGTGCGGCGGAGAGTGCCGCCTCATCAGTTGCAGATCGGGTAGGGTGGCCCCGCTGGAGGCGTAGCCGGTGGAGGTTTTGACCCAGTCCACGCCGATGTCGCCGCAGATTTCACACAGCCGAATCTTGGCGGCGTCTTCGAGGTATGCGTTCTCAAAGATGACCTTGATCTTGCTACCCGCGGCGTGGATGGACTCTGTAAGCGTACGGATTTCGCTTCCGACGTAGTCCCAGTTCCCGCTGCGTGCCTGGCTGATATTAATGACCATGTCGAGCTCAGTGGCGCCGTCATGGAGCGCTTGCTCGACCTCAGCGAGTTTGACTGCCGTGGTATGCCCCCCATGAGGAAAGCCGATCGTAGTACTCGCTTGCACCGTGCCTCCGCGCAGCAATGCTGCACAGCGCGCCGCATAGTAGGGCAGTATGCAAACGCTGGCGACGTCATAGCGGAGGGCTAGCTGGCATCCCGCCTCGAGTTCGGCCACCATGAGCGCAGGGTTCAGCAGGGAGTGATCGATCATCTTGGCGATGTCGGAGTAGGAATAGCCGATGCTCATGGGATGCTCCACTGGTGAACGCCGCGTGTGGGGAAGCCATCGCGAAGGTGGTGTCATGATGGAGCCTGTCGAAACCAGTCTAGCGGTTTTCTGACGGCGGCTGCGGGAGAATTACGCAGGCTATTGCAGCGAAGGGAAAAAAGAGGCGGGTCGCTTGTCGGCGACCCACCTCGAGGAAGAAGGAGAGTGAGATGGTTTAATGGACCAAGGCGACCACGCCGTTGACGAAGGCCGCTCCGTTGGGTGAACCCACGCCGGTGACATTGTCCCAACCGTTGGTGACCAGCAGCGTCGAGTCAGTGCCAAACGAGAGGCCGTACCAGCGGGTCGAGGTCCCCTGGTAGAAGGCGCCGGTGAAGGCGGTCGGAATATCGGGACCGGCGATACCTGCCGGCGACTCATACAGCGGGGGTTGGCCTGATTGCATGATCACGCCAGTCAAGTTCGTGCCGCTGTAAGGAGAACTCTGCTTCACGTCCTTGATTGCGCCAGCTGGCAAACTGTAGAGGTACGGCGCGGCCAGACCTGCCGCCTTGCCATGGACCTGCTGGCTCTTCTGGTTCACGATGGCCCACACGCCCGAGAACATCGGGCAAGAGGCGCTGGTGCCGCCGATCACACCGATGAAGTAGTTGCCGGGAGAGTTGTAGGAGTAAATGATCTCCACACCGGTGTAAGGATCGGCGGTCATGGAGATGTCAGGCTGCTGGCGTCCCGTGCCGGGCAGGCTGCTTTGCCAAGATGGCTTAGCGAAGAACGCGCTCTCTCCGCCGCCGCCACCGAAGTAGAAGCAGTAGCCGACCGGCTGCAGCGTGGTTGCGCAAACCGGAGGAACGTTAGGTGGATAGGTTGTGCCCGGATTGGCGATGCGAGTGATGTCAGTACCCCAACCGGTCTGGAACTTCATGCTGTAGTCGGGATTGATGAAGTCACTGGTTCCGCCGATGGAGGTAGCATGTGGCGAGTTGGAGGGAACGCTAACGGTGACGGCGCCGGTGTCCCGGTAGAAATCGCCGCTATCGCCCGAAGAGTAGTGAATGGAAACGCCCATCAGCGCGCCTTCGGCATTCAGGTTGTCCCAGGCGGTCATGTTGAGGGGATCGTCCAGGTCTTCTGGACCTCCGTAGCTGTTGGAAATCTGGTTGCCGAGTTGATTGTCCAGTGCGTACTGAATGGCCGCCATCAAGTTGTTGTCGAAGTTGTCGATGGCTTGAATGAGGGTGATGTTCGCTCCGGGAGCGATGGAGTGCGACCACTCGATATCCAGTGTGGTCTCGCCGGCCCAACCAGAGTTAAAGGGAGGAGGGCCGAAGGGACTTAATACGGTGAAGCCCCCCGTCGGCAAACCGAAGGTGCTGGAGAATACGCCAAAGTCGGCGGCAGCGGTTGGGGAGCCGAACGCATCCACGACTACAACCGTTTGACCGGTTCCATCATTGCCGGCATTGATGAGCGGCTGCAGACCATAGGCGATCTGCATGGCCGGGGGCTCGTAACCGCAAGGGGGTAGATGGCCGTAACCACCGTTGATGTCGCCACCATAGCGGTTTCCGTTGTAGACACCGATGGGCAACTGTCCATTGGTCGTGAAGGCGTGGCTTTCCAGTCCCCGGTAGCACTGGTTCTCGAAGAATTGGCTGGGAGGTGGCCCGGAAGAAACAGGAGCGGCAATCTTCTTGAGCGGAATACCGGGATAGGGCTTTCCGGTTTCTGGGTCAATCGGACGAGCCGAGTAGGGCTTCATCTTTACCGGATGGAGTCCCGACACCGAGCTGATGTAGGGTGCCGCAGGTCCGGCAACGGAAGCGTCCGAGGTGTTGGCATAGATCGTCTGACCCTTCACGTTGTAACGGTTGATCTGAACGTTGAAGGCCTTCTGTAGGTCGGCGACGGTGCCCTGGGCGTTCACGTACAAGTTATTCTGGTGAACCGCAGTGACGGTTAAACCGTGAGATTTGAGGAAATCCTGCACCAAGGCCGCTTCCTGCGCCGTCGGGGCAAAGCGGGCGGCGTACTGGGCGGGCGTGAGCCACTGGTGATAGACGGGCGAACCCGGGGTGTACATCTGCTTTAATAAAGCATCGCGCCCGGCAAGGTTGTGCAGTTGCAAACGGACGGTTATCGAAACGACCCTTGAGGGGTCCTCTGGACCAAGGTTCTGGGCATTCTGCACGAAGCGCGGAGTACTGTTGGCCAGCACTCGCCCGTTGGCAGCAAATGCCGAACCGGCTAGTGTGAGTACGAGCAGAATGGCTAACACGGGTAGCAGCCAATTCTGCGAGCGACCGAAATGACTCGCCATAATTCAATCTCTCCTTAGTTGCCTGGAAGTGGTTCAACGCGGAGCGAGCTTCGCAGCTTGCTCAGCAGGTCAGAAGCGTAAGCGAACTACACGCGGAATCGGCGGCGCACAATTCCGGCAATCCCCAGAATGCCGGAACCGAACAGAGCAATGCTGCCGGGTTCAGGTGCCGCATAAAAAGCAACTGAACCGCCACCACTCGGAATCGTGTCCTGGAGCACAAAGCTATAGTTGTAAGTTCCACCACCATTGATGGGTGAGAAGGGTACGATCCCGGTGCCGATGAGTAGAGTCGGAACGCCACCAACGTCGGGGAGTGTGAAGGAATCAATCCCAAAGCCATTGATGAAGATGTCGACCGTTTCCGTGTACCCGTTAAGAGCGTCCTTGACGTAGAAGTTGAAGCTGGCGGAGTCCGCGACGGCCGGGCCACCGAAGTACGTCTGGGTGACGAAGTCTCCAGCCGTCCACATAGAAGGCATTTGACCGTAGTTGGTGACGAAGCCCGAGCCGAGGGTAGCGCTGAAGTAGAATGCGCCCAGGGATGGGAAAGTGTAGTTTAGTTGAGTCGCTTGAGCGCCGGCCACCGCGACAAAGCAGAGCACAAGCAAGATGACAGCGCTCCGAAAGATTGGTCTTTTCATTTAGGTCTCCTTAGACAGACAGGTACTTGGACAGGAGCAAAACTATATCACCTTCGTCAAGGGACGAAAATGTGATGATTTCGCCAATTGAGCCCCTCCGTACTATTGGCATAGTTTGCGAGTGGATTCCTTCTACTAGCGTGTAGCTCTACTACTTAAATCTGATTTCGTATTGGAGCAGCTCCTAGTCAAGGCGGGCAACGCAGACTAGGCTCGTCGGATACTAGTCAGCATGGATATTCTTAGTCTGGTGAGTCCAGGAACTGCGTTTGGATGTAGGCAGGAAGGCGACTGAACATCCGGAGCCCCGCCGCACCAGTGTGGGCGGCGGGCCTCCGGATAAGAGGGTGAGGTTTAGTGCGACTGGGCGTAGGCCACGGCGCCGTTTGCCATGGCAACTCCGTACCCGCCGTTGATGTCAGGACCGGCAGCCATGTTGTCCAAAGCCGAGGCCGTCATGGCCTTTTTCACCTGAACCGGCGTATAGCTCGGGCGGGCCTGGACTACGAGGGCCGCGATGCCGGCTGCGTGCGGGGACGCCGCCGAAGTGCCGAAGAACGGCAGGAAGCCCGGCGTCCGGGTGAAGACGCCATCCGCCGCCGTGATGTCGGGTTTCAGCAGAGTGGTGCCGCCGTTGGTGGCGAACAGCACATTGCCGGGCGTGATCTCAACTCCAGCCGGAGTGTAGAAGATCTTGCGCGGCCCATCGGAGCTGAAGGGCTCCACAGGATTGGCCATACCGGTGAACGGAACCACGCCCAGGTGGGCGCTGCCAAAGTATGTCGCCGCCATGGACACGGTGTTCATCCCGGCATTGTGTCCGTAGGTGTTGCCGGTGGTGGCGATACTCAGGGCCGAGCCCCAACCGTTGACATGCAGGGCGCGTGCGGCGCCGCTGTAAAGCACTACGTAAACCTTGTCGCCAGTCGAGGGATTGTTGATGGTGGTTTCTTCATCGGGAATACTTCCAGCCGAGCAGTCTTGAATAGCAGCGGAGACGCCCTTCAGGGTGGTGCCGGCTGAATTGGTAACGAACAGATCGTAGTCGTTGCAGGCGCCGCCGTAAGGGTCGGACCACTGCAGGATGATATAGCCTGACGGGTTCAGAATACTGTCATAGACCTGCCCGCCGAAGTCGTGGAAATTTCCTATTCCGCCCTCGTACTGGCCGATCACACCCGAGACCGGGCCGCCGTCCTTAAAATCACCCTCGTAGGCCTCCGAATTGCCGAAGAGTGCGCTGCCACTGTTGGCAGCCGAGGAGAAGTAGGTGCTGCCACTGGCGACAACCTGGTTCACAGCCTGGGCGATGATCGTGTCCTGGAATACGCCCTCGTCGGAGTAGGTGACGTCGTCGGCGATCACTTTGCATCCGGCTGCCTGCAGGTCGAGGATGTTTTGAGCAAATTGGGGTTCGCTGGTGAATGCGGTGGCGAAAATAGGGGTGGAGCCGGGAGCCATGTCATACACGATTTCCATCATGGCGGTCCCTTCGTTGTGGCCGTTGGATGGGCCGTCCTGACCGGTCAGCACGTAACTGGACGAGGGCAGGTCACCGGAAGCCTTCAGGGCGGCTACCTCAGCCGGCAGGGCGCTGTCAGACAGGACCCCCACGTTGACGCCGGCACCGTTGATGCCGCCCGCAACGACCTGTTTGGCGCGATGACCAACGATTCCCTGGCTGGTCACCGAACCAACGCTAGCACGGACTCGCGGTGCTTTGGTTACTCGGGTTACATCGGACCGCACAGCGACAGACTCGATGCTGGCCAGCGGCAACACCGCGTGAATGGCGTTAAAGCGGGTGGATAGATTAACAATGTCGCCGCCCGCGCTTCGAATCGCCTGAACCAGTGAGGGGGATACCGTTCCGTAGATGTCAACGATAATCCTGCCGTTGGGGCTAGTGGGCAACGCCGGCATGGCGGAGGCGAACGGACTGACCGCCGCGGGATTCTTTTGGCCAACAACGGCGAAAGCCAGGCTCGAATCCATTTTCCTCTGCGCCGGAGTGAAGTTTTGTTTGACCTGTTGAACGGCAGCGATTTGCGAGACGACTGCCTTACTTGGAGCTTGTGCAAAGGCAGACAGTGACAGTGACAAAATCACTACGACTGTCGCTGCTGTTGACAAGCGCATTGCGCGAATTCGGTCGGATGTCATCTTGAATCTCCTGAATTGTGGTGCGAGACCGGACAGCGAAGTGGCGTCCGATCCCGGCGTGGAACGATGTTCAGCTCGAACTCTCGAGTCCGGGCCAAATACAGCCGATGCATCGAACCTGAGCTACCCGAGGTTCAACTTGCGGCGCACCAATCCGGCAATACCCAAAGCTCCCGAGCCCAGCAGCAAAAGGCTAGAAGGCTCCGGGGTCGAGGTGAACTGATCGTCCAAGAAGCCCTGCACGGTGATGGTGAACGGCTGGCCAATCCCGGTGTTCGACGACGTATTGACCACCACCAGGAAATTCGAATTCACGGGAACGTAAACTTCAAAACTGACCGGATCGGTGCCAAAAGCATTGCCCGAAAAACCGGCATCGCCGATATAGTTCACATCCATGTTGTGGTTGGTTCCGGTGTTCGTCGGGTTGTAGCTCGGGAAATAGGCGGAGGCGAAGGTATTCGCGGGCACCGAATCAATCGTAATAAAGATGAACGGTGTCACACCGGAATTCACCGAATAGGTTTGATAGTTGTACGTCGTGGTTGGGTTGATGATCCCAGGAAACACCTTGAGACTTCCCCAGTCGCTGGGTATGCCGTTGCGGCTGATGCGGCCCAATTGTGTCGGGTCGTTGGCCGCGATGGAGCTTGTAAATGTGGTGAGTAGATCTGCCTGCGCAACCGAAGCCAGAAGCAGAGCACCCAGAAGAACGAATGCGATCTTCGAAACCATCCTCATTGTCATCACCTGTGGAATTCATCTTTGGGGGTTTAGCGGTGCAAAGACGATCCGCTAAACGCGTTAAAACACGGAACAGAAATATGGGCGCAACGCTGTCCAAAGCGAAGTTGGAACTACTGAACGGCGACAGAGGGAGGTTTTCCACGATCCGAACTCGTCGGATTCGCACAGAACCCCAGGGGAAGGGCCCCTCATTTCCGCCGCACCAGCATACGAGCCGACACTGAATGGCGCAAGTAGTAATCACGAATGTGCCAAAGAATATTTTCTGGGGATCCAAGTTTGGGAAGTCTGCTTACCGGCAGGAGTAACTAAGGACGGGCCGCCAAAACAATGGGCGGCGCGAATGCTCCCCGCAAAGCGTGACAATGTGGCCCTGGTTCGGTACTTTACAGCTTACGGAAACAACTGAGCCCTGCTTGGCTTTTCAGTTTCAATGTGCTTGCACATCAAAACAAAGGACTTACGGCTCATGGTTCGGAGGCGGTAGGGGCTTTGCGAAGGCCGGAGAATGCCAAAATCCAAGTTGCAATCCGCACAGACGTGCGGCTGCGGAGGTTTCATGCGTCGTTTGCTGGGCGTCATCTCGATAATCTTCTGTAGCTGGGCTGCGGTGGCCCAGCAGTCAAACGAATCTGCGGTTCCAACCACCGATCCAGCCGTGACGTCACCGGCTTCGCCGCAGTCGACGATCAGCAATCCGCCGGCGGCGACGAAGCCCGCAACGCAGCAGAGCGGAACCTTCTGGGTGCCGGCGCCCGAAGAGCGCTGGTGGCTTCCGAAGGGCAACTGGATTTACGGATACGCACAGTTCGACTTCGCGCCACCGCACAACGAACCCGATCCCAACTTCTGTGCACCTAACGCGGGCGACTTTGGCGGCGCAAACTCGCAGTGCAACCTTTTCGCCCGCTACCTGCTGGGGGGACAAGTGGCGGTGCGGCCATTTGGCAAGACAGCGCTGCGACGGATCAAGATTTTCTGGAACCCGACCTTCGTCTTCGGCAAGAACGTTCCGCAGAATCTCTATACGTGGTCGTGGCAAGGGATCGGATGGGAGCGTCAATGGGGCGCCGATGTGTATCTGGGAAGGCGGTTCGACCTGCGATTCACACAGCAAAACCTGTTCGAGCGCTTCAGTTCACGTCCGCTGGGGCCGGCTTACCTGGGACCGAACGGACCATGGGGGCGCTTCTTTACCATTGGAGTCCGCAAGTACTTCGGCAACCCCAGAGTCTGGGATGAAGGAGCGCAATAGAGGGTACCGCCATAACGCATCCCATGGATTTGGCAATCGCGTCGCTGTCGCGCCGGTCGAAGCTGTTTTCGCGCGGTTGGGGAGATGAAGGGATCCTGGCCGAGTTCTCCCAGCGCGCCCACTATCTGGACGCTCCTGCTCCCGTGACCGTCGCGTGGCAGGTAGAGATAGAACATAAAGATGAGGAGTGTCGGGATGGCACATTCACGTCGCCGCTGGGCGCGCTACCGAGCGCTGCGCGGACCGTGCATGTTCGCGGCTGGTTGCGTCGGGGCAATCGGTCTGCTTGCATCATGCTCGCTGCCTCACGCGATGAGGGTTATGGGATCCGCGAGCGTGTTTTCGGCCCACTGACACGGCGGGGTATTGATCTGTATCTCTTAGAGAGCCCTTTCTATGGGCTCCGCCGCGCGGGGCGAGGGCCGTCGGACATCACGGTGAGCGATCACGGTCTGATGGCGCTTGGGATGGTGTTGGAGGCGCGTTGTCTGCTTGACTATTTGCAACCGCATTATCAGAAATTGGCGGTCGCCGGATACAGCATGGGAGGCCACATGGCGGCCATTACCGCCGCCGTTTCGCCAAAACCTGTAGCCTGCGCGGCACTGGCCACCGGCGCTTCGGCCAGCAGCATTTACACCCAGGGACTGCTTTCGTGGAGCGTGGACTTCGATGCCTTGGGCGGTGGGAAAACGGGGCGCGCCAAAGCGAAGGAACGATTGCAGAAGTTGTTTGATATTGCCGATGTCACGGGATATCGCCCTCCCATCCGAGTGGACGCTACCGTGGTTTCGGGATGCACCAGGGATGGGTATGTCCTGCCCAGAGAAACCGAACGACTGCACCGGCATTGGCGGGGAAGTACGCTGTACTGGATCCATGCGGGGCACTTCTCCGCACTGCTGACAAGGCGGCGAATGTTGCGCGCTTGCGTGGAAGAGGCAATCGAGAAATTGTGAAGTGTGCCCGTTAGCAGAGCGCGGGTATATCGCTTGTCGACTGGTTTCGAAGCACCAGCCAAACTACTTGACTTCGAAGCCAGGAAGCACAATCATGATGCCCCTATGAGACGCCCTCTCCTCCTTGCCCTATGCGGGTGGTCGCTGTTTCCTTTCATCTCCGTGGTCGCACAGAGCGGCGGCACGCCCAGTCCAAAACAGCAGGAGGCGGCGGAAGTGAAGGCGTGCGCAGTGATGGCATTCACCGGGTTCCGTCCCATCGCCGACGCGCGTGCGCAGCGCTTCCAAGGCAAGGTGACGGAACAATCTGCAATGTGCCGCGGCGGGCTGAAAGCCGTGCAGTATCGGACGACGCCGTGGATCGATTTCACGAATTACTGGGGCACGGGCGACCTGTCGTCGCTGCCCAAGGGCTATCTTTCAACCTCGGCACCGCAGTTTCGTGGCGTCTCGGGCGCGTTGCTTGACCTGGAATATCAGCGCATTGAGTTAATCAAGTTCAATTTGTTCGACAACAATGGAACCTATCAGGACTACACTTCGGGCCGGGGCGGCCTCACTGGCGCGGCAATCAAAACCTGGCCCCAGATGCGGCTGCCGCAGGGAAACCCATACTACGCAGCGGTGGGCGGCGATGGCGAGCAACTATGCAAGGGAGACCTGATTCGTGCGCGAACGCTGACGGGGATCTGCAACGATATTCGCAATCCGCTGATGGGATCGACCGGCACCCCGTTCGCCCGCAACGTCGAATTCGAGACGACATTTCCCGATCTTGAGCAGAACCAGCTCACCAAAAACCGGCACGGCGGAAGGATCAATCTGCTGACGCCCGATCCCCAAGTGATCAGCCGCAAGCTTTTCACTCGCGTGCAGTCGAACCCCGAGGCATGCAATGGGGGATTCGGATCTCCGGCTTTTTCAACCGATGCGAACTGCGATTACCAGAAGGCACCGTTCTTCAATGTGCTGGCAGCGTACTGGATCCAGTTCATGACGCACGACTGGTTCTCGCACATGGACGAGGGCCACAATGCTCCGGAGTTGATGGAGGTGGGTTGCACGCAACAGTTAGTCGATAACACAGAGACGCCACTCACACCGAATGATGTTCAAAAGCTCGGGTGCCGGCCTTCCGACCGGGTCGATAAAACTTTTGTGCAGCAGGATTCTGCGCCGGACACATTCACCAGCAACGGTAAGACGTATCTGGCGCGCGCCCCCAAGACATTCGCCAATAACAATACTTCCTGGTGGGACGGCTCGCAGCTTTACGGCTACGACGACACGTCGGTAAAGAGGGTGAAACGCGATCCCAATGACCCAGCCAGGATGCTGCTGGAGCCAGTGGCAGGGAGGCAGGGCGGCTATCTGCCGGTGCTGGGCCCAGGCGATCCGTTCCAGCCACAGTGGGCGGGTCAGGAGTCGGTGGCGTTTCCCGATAACTGGACGATCGGCATGAGCTTCTACCACAACCTGTTTGCCCGGGAGCACAACTCGTTCGTCGATGAGTTCCGCAAGCGGGCGGCACAGAAGCCTGACGCCGACAGTGGCCTGCGCGATCCCACGGACTCTAAGCATGTGATCCGCAATAAAGACGTCACGCCGGATCAACTGTTCAATGCGGCACGACTCGTGGTCTCTGCGGAAATCGCCAAGATCCACACCACCGAATGGACGCCGCAGCTCTTGTACAACGAGCCACTCTACAAAGGCATGAATGCGAATTGGAACGGGCTTCTGGGGACGGGTGATCCGGACGATTCCAAGGCGATGGCTGACATCGTGGCGCACGGCTTTGGCAAGTCGAAGAACGCCAAAAAGGAATCACAATGGTATTCAGTGTTCGCCTCGGGACCGGGTATTTTCGGGCTGGGCAGTAAGGTCTCGAACTACTCCATAGCTAATCCCAACGATGTCAACGGCGGAGTGAATCACTTCGGCTCGCCGTTTAACTTCCCCGAGGAGTTTGTCACGGTGTACCGACTGCACCCGCTGGTTCCGGACTTGATCGAAGTCCGCGACGTCAGCAAAGATCCGAACCAGATCGTGCAGAAGGTGGCGATTATCGAGACCTTCGAAGGCAAGGCCACCGATGCGATGCGATCGCGTGGGATGGCGAACTGGGGATTGAGCATGGGGCGGCAGCGGCTGGGTCTGCTGACGCTGCATAATCATCCGCTGTTCCTGCAGAACATCAAGTTGCCGAGGCTTGATACACCTACGCAACAAATCGATGTTCCAGCGCTTGACCTGATCCGTGACCGTGAGCACGGCGTGCCGCGCTTCAATGAATTCCGTCGGCAATACGGACTGCGGACATTGACCAGCTACAACGATTTCGTGGACCAGCACCTGCCGCCTGATTCTCCAGAGCGCAAGCAGCAGGAGGAGACGGTCAGTCAACTGCGCGAGGTCTATGGGACGCACGTATGCGACGCGTCGAAGGTGATCACCGACGCGCAGGTGAACGAAGACGGTTCGCCCATCAATGATTGCCTGGGACATCCCAACGGCGCGGTGGTGGACAATATCGAGGACGTGGACACCGTAGTAGGTTGGCTGGCGGAGTACACGCGCCCGCACGGCTTCGCCATCTCGGAGACGCAGTTCGTGGTATTCATCCTGAATGCGTCGCGCCGGCTGTTCAGCGACCGCTTCTTTACGTCGAGCTTCCGGCCGGAGTTTTACACACAGTTGGGAGTGGACTGGGTGAATAACAACGGACCGGTTGGAGTGATGATGGAAGCGGATACGCCGAACGGACACAAGCAGCCCGTATCGCCCTTGAAGCGAGTGCTGATGCGAAACGTGCCGGAACTGAGTGGCGAGATGCAGCACGTGGTGAATGTGTTTGATCCGTGGGGACGCGATCGCGGGCAGTACTACTCATTAGAGTGGAAGGCGCGGTCGGATGCGACGAGTGATCCGGCGTTCAAGTAGGTGGCTCCAACGTTGTCAACCGCCGCGTACGAATACCTATTGTGGAGCGGGGGTGTACAGGTTCTGCATGCGGTAACTGCGATAGGTCAAGACATTGGCTTCTTGCAAAGCGAAGGCGACGACGCCTCCGGGGGCGATCTCCGTGGAGGTGCTGTATGGCCCGGGTACGATCCACCCCGACTCGAAATGATAGTTGGGACTGCCGGCAATCAATTCTGAAGCTCCCAGGGCAACGGAGTAATTGCCCAGATCAGAAATCAGAATCGGCGTTGCCTGCAACTTGGCCTCATCGACACTTAATACGTAGCCGCGGCTGTTTCCATTCGTATCGCACTTGGCGACGCGCAGAACGCCGTTGTCAAAGACCGACAGAATAGTATTTCCATTGCGTTGAAAATTGGCATCATGCTGATGGCTGAACCATTGGAAGGCGTCCTGCTGGTCAGGTGTGGTACAGAGCGGGCTCGTCGGCGGATTCAACAAGGTGAAGTCGCCCTGATAACCCATTCTCCACATCACATGACCATCGCCCGCGCCGTTGGCGTAGTTAATCTTGATCACCCAGTCCTGATGGCGAAGGGAGACAATAAAATTTCCGTCCGATGACTGCTGGACTGAGTTGGCGTGCAACCAGTCATTGGCCACGGGCCTAAGACGGTGGATCGGGAGCCACCCGGCATAAACGACTTCTCCCAGATTCGCGACACGGGTTATGTCGAGAAAGTCGAAGGCGTCCCATGCCCACTTCACCTGGAGATCGCGATCAAGCACGATAACCTGGGCGCCTAGCACGTCGACTGGATTCTGAACCGTACCGCCCTGCGCGTTGGTTACCAGCATTTCATCCGATCCGAGCAGGACGATGTCGCCGCTGGGCAGCCGTCGTGCTTCATGATGAAAGGCGTTGATCTTGCGTCTGCCGAGCGCGACGAGTTGCTCATTGATTGCTTGAGCATTGGTCTCTAGGACAGTATTTCCCGCCAGATCGACCTCGCGCATGATCTGCAGATAAGGGTTTGTGCTGCCGACGTAAAGGATAAAAAAGTTGCCTCCCACTTCGGTTCGGGTCAACAGCGACACCGGCAGCGGGTAATACCACAAGGTGTTTCCACTCAGATCGGTGGCAGTTGGCACAATTACGCTCGAGCCGTCTGCCGAATAGTAATCATGGATCAGGATGGGCGCGGAAACACTGGTTGGCGGTGTGGCGGGTACCAACACGGTGGTGGCTGGAAATGTAACGTCCGTAGGCAGCGGTCCAGTCAGGAAGGAGAGATCTCTGCCGGTGAAAAGAACTTTGCCGGTGGGGCCGGTGGTTTCCCAGTGCATCTGATACGTGGTGCCGGGATACATGCC
This sequence comes from uncultured Acidobacteriaceae bacterium, assembly GCA_963834815.1. GTDB lineage: Bacteria > Acidobacteriota > Terriglobia > Terriglobales > Acidobacteriaceae > DASRAA01. Next base: position 817,764 of record CAWIDA010000006.1, read on the forward strand.
GGCGATATAGAAGTTCATGCTCGACCTGTCCTGCGTTTTCGAAGTTATGTCGACGCGGCAGGGAACGGAGTTTGTCGTCATCGCAGCAGTGATTCCACCTGCGGGCACTGCGCCGGTCGGAGTAAAGCGGACGCGCATGAGGTTGGGAACTTGGCAAGCAGGCGCACTCAACAGCGCCACCAGCGGATGGCTGGTGGTATTCACGGCGGCCAGTCCGTTGACCAGCCGCGAAGTCGCGGTAAAGGAAGCGCTGGTGGAAGCCGTGAGACTTGTGCTGAGATTGCGTGCGACTACCCTGATGGTGTAGGTTCCTTCCGTTTTGCTGGGAGTCCACTGAAAACTTGCGACGGGTGAGTAGTCCCGGACGATAGCCGCTGGTCGGCCGTTTGTGGCAACTCTAAACTGAAGCTCGTGACCGCCGGACGCAGTGTCGCTGACGGTGGCGGTCCAGGTGATCGTGGTGCCGACAGGCTGAGGAGATGCAGGCGAGGAACTGAGCGTCACCCGGATCGTTGCCTCTGCGGACACAGCCGCAATCACCAAGAACAGAAGCGCAATCCAGGGCCGGCTGGGGAATAGGAGCTGAAATATCTTGGCTTCCTCCCAAGGGCACGCTGTGAAGGGGTTGAAACTTAGTCCGTCCTCCGGGGGAGGTCGATGAGCGTCCAGACTTTTGGGGGATTCCGACAGGTCGGAGATCCATAATTGCCTCATAATCCACCTGCCGCATACTAAATCCTATTGTGGAGGCGGCGTGTACAAATCCTGCATGCGGTAACTGCGATAGGTTAGAACGTTGTCTTCCTGCAAAGCGAAGGCGACGACTCCTCCGGAAGCAACCTCCGTGGAGATACTGTAATTGTCGGGGACGACCCAGCCTGATTCGAAGTGATAGTTGGGGCTGCCGGCAATCAGTTCCGAAGATCCCAAGGCCACAGAATAATGGCCCAGATCGGAAATCAGAATGGGCGTCGCCTGCAACTTGGCTTCGTCGACGCTTAATACGTAGCCCCGGCTGTTTCCGTTGGTATCGCACTTGGCGACGCGCAGAACGCCATTGTCGTAGATCGACAGAACTGTGTTCCCATTAAGTTGAAAATTGGCATCGTGCTGGTGACTGAACCACTGGAAGGCGTCCTTTTGGTCAGGCGTCGTACACAGCGGGCTTGTCGGCGGATTCAGCAGGGTGAAGTCTCCCTGATAACCCATTCTCCACATCACGTGACCGTCGCCCTTGCCGTTGGCGTAGTTAATCTTGATCACCCAGTCCTGGTGGCGAAGGGAGACGATCATGTTCCCGTCGGGCGACTGCTGGACAGAGTTGGCGTGCAACCAGTCATTGGCCATGGAGGCAAGACGGAAGTACGGGCAGCGGCTGACGCCGGCGATGCAAACTTCGTTCAGATTCGCGACCCGGGTTATGTCGAGGAAGTCGAAGGCATCCCAGGCCCACTTCAACTGCAGGTTTGGGTCGAGCACGATGACCTGAGCGCCCAACACGTCAACCGGATTTTGCACCGTCCCGCCCTGCGCGTTGGTTACCAGCATTTCATCCGATCCCAGCAGGACAATATCGCCGCTGGGCAGCCGTCGCACTTCGTGATGAAAGGCGTTGATGGTGCGCCTGCCCACGGCGACGAGTTGCTCATTGATTGCCTGAGCGTTGGTTTCCAGGACGATATTTCCGGCCAGATCGACCTCGCGGATGATCTTCAGATAAGGGTTCTTGGTACCGAACTGGACAATAAAAAAGTTGCCTCCGACTTCGGTTCGGGTCAGCAGCGACACCGGTAGCGGGTAATACCACAGCGTGTTTCCGCTCAGGTCTGTGGCGACTGGGACAATTATGGTCGAGCCACCCACCGGCTCGTAGTCATGCAACAGGATGGGAGCCGAAGCACTGGTTGGCGGTGTGGCGGGAACCAACACGGTGGTGGCCGGAAATGTGATGTTAGTGGGCAAGGGGCCGGTCAGGAAGGAGAGATCTCTGCCGGTGAAAAGAACTCTGCCGGTTGGGTCGGTGGTTTCCCAGTGCATCTGATATGTGGTGCTGGGATACATGCCGGCGATGTAGAAGTTCATGCTGGACCTGTCCTGCGTTTTCGAAGTTATGTCGACGCGGCAGGGAACGGAGTTTGTCGTCATCGCAGCGGTGATTCCGCCCGCCGGCACTGTGCCGGTCGGAGTAAAGCGCACCCGCATGAGGTTGGGAGCCTGGCAAGCAGGCGCACTCAACAGCGCCACCAGCGGATGACTAGTGGCATTCACGGTGGCAAGTCCGTTGACCAGACGCGAGGTCACTGTGAAGGAAGCGCTGTTCGAAGCTGTGAGGCTTGTGCTGAGATTGCGTGCCACGACGCGGATGATGTAGGTTCCTTCCGTTTTGCTTGGAGTCCACTGAAAATTCGCAACGGGAGAGTAGTCACGGACGATGGCTGCCGGTCGGCCGTTTGCGGCAACCCTGAACTGAAGCTCGTGACCGCCGGACGCAGTGTCGCTGACGGTGGCGGTCCAGGTGATCGTGGTGCCGACATTCTGGGGAGATGCAGGGGAGGAGCTGAGCGTCACCTGGATCGTTGCCTCTGCGCAACCAGCGGCAGTGACCAGGAACAGAAGCGCAAGCCAACGCCCACCGGAGAATAGGAGGTGAAATGTCATCGGGGGGTCCTCCCAAGAGTACGGTTTGAAGGGGTTGAAGCTTATCCCGTCCTCTGTGGGGTAGTCAACGAGCGTCCAGGCATGAGAACTTAGTTCTCTATATTGCAGCGGTGGACCAATACGACATTCGCCCACGACCCAGCCCCGGAGGGGTGAAACCCCCCGGGCCGAGAACCGTCCGTCACATACCTTAAGCGTTGTAAGATGGTAACTTGGCTTGTCTTGTGCGCCGTTCCGGCCTATGGGAACGGGAGCGCGCGAACGGCAATTACAGATCATATTTTTCGGTCGGAGGCTTCATCCATGCAGGTAGCGGAGAAATCTGTGGGTATATTCCAGGCCCTCAAAGAAAAAATCGGGACCAAGACCGCGCGGGTGGGCATCGTAGGTTTGGGTTATGTCGGACTGCCCCTCGCCGTCGAGTTTGCCAAAGCCGGTTTCCACGTCACCGGAATCGACTTGCAGCAATCGCGGGTTGACCGCCTGATGCAGGGCGAGTCCTACATTCAGGACGTGCCTAGCGGCGATGTCATGCAGCTCGTGAAAGACCATCGTCTGGATGCCACCACCGATTTTGCGGTGATCCGCGAGCTCGACACCATCAACGTCTGCGTGCCTACGCCGCTGCGTAAGACCAAGGACCCCGACATGAGCTACATCGTGTCGGCGGCCGAAAAGATCGCCGAATATTTTCACCCTGGCCTTCTGGTAATTCTGGAATCGACTACCTATCCCGGAACTACCGATGAGTTGCTGCTTCCCAGCTTTGAAAAGCAGGGGCTCAGAGTCGGCGAAGACTTTTTCCTGTGCTTCTCTCCCGAACGCGTCGACCCCGGCAATCCGGTCTATCAAACTTCCAACACGCCCAAGGTTGTCGGTGGCATTACTCCCGCTTGCACGGAGATGGGCGCATTGTTCTTCTCCCAGGCGCTGGAGAAAGTTGTGCCGGTCAGTAACACCCGCGTGGCTGAAATGGTGAAGCTATTGGAGAACACCTTCCGCATGATCAACATCGGCCTGGTGAACGAGATGGCCCTGATGTGCGATGGCATGGGCATCAATGTTTGGGAGGTAATCGACGCGGCTGCTACCAAGCCCTTCGGCTTCATGCCTTTCTATCCCGGCCCCGGCCTGGGCGGTCATTGCATTCCCATTGACCCGTTCTATCTCTCCTGGAAGACCAAGCAGTCCGGCATCGAGGCCCGCTTTATCGAACTGGCCGGCTATATCAACGGCAACATGCCGCACTTCGTGGTCGACAAGGTGCAGAAGGCGCTCAACGAGCACAGCAAAGCAGTCAAAGGTTCGCGCGTCCATGTCGTTGGCGTAGCCTACAAGCGCAACATCGATGACATGCGCGAATCACCCGCACTCGACGTCATCCTGCTGCTGAAAAAACTCGGGGCTCAAGTTACCTACAGCGATCCCTTTGTTCCGACGCTCAAACTCGATGGCACCGACCTGACCTCACAGGATGCCATAGCGGCGGCGAGCCAGGCGGACTGCGTCGTCATTATCACCGACCACTCTGGCTTCGACTACAAGGGATTGCTCGACTCAGCCAAGCTGATCGTCGACACCCGCAATGCCATGCGCGGCTTCGAGTCGGAAAAAATCGTGCGGCTGTAGACAGTCCCGGGTGCCCCTCGGTAAAGCGCGCGGGTGCCCCATCCTTTCCCGTCCTTTGGGAAAGGGTGGGAAGAAGGTGAGCGGCCGGCTCGACCAATGATCTGGGGAATCTGGGGGAGCCCCGTTCTGGCCCGGGTTTGGCTAGGGCGGGGCTTTTCGCGTGGTCGGCCCATGCTTCCGCGAAGGGGGTAGAGCAGCGCCGAACATGAAAAATTGCTTGTATCTCCGGTCGATGGAATGCACAATTGCTCGACTATTGGGACGGATGGGGATTTCGGGTGAGGGCATCTAGAAACTGCCGAATGAAAACGGGATTTTCGATGAGTGCCTCACTTCCGAGTAACGAAATGGAGTCCGACTCAAAGGAGAGCAAGCAATGCGCCACATAGCTTCAATCTTGGCAGTTCTTTGCCTAGTGCTTTTTACCTCGTCTTTTGCAGCGGGGCAAAACCAGCGCGTATTCGTCAGCACGTCATTCCCACCGGTCAGCATTCCGAGTCAGCCCGGCCAACAGGTCATCTTAGCGTCCCTGCCGGTTGGCGTATCAATGAGGCATTTGTTGACATTCGATGTTTTCGCGGAAGGCATCGTGAACGTTGCTCTAGGCGACACTGCCGTGGGTCACATTGATGCCTGGATTTGCGACAAGTCAGATTGTAGCGGCAACCTTAAGAAGAACCTGGTAAACGTACCTCAGGCTTATCTTCTCTCTGGTATCGGCGATTTTGGCAGCACTGTTCCCACCCCTCTTCGTTTATCAGGTACATTTGCGCATACGAACCCCGGTCACCGCACCGATGCGGTATTGACCGGCCAGTTGTCCTATGTCCTCATGAGCCCTGACCCCGCGGAAACCTGGTGTACCGGTCAGAATTTTTGCTGGAGCGATGTTGCGACGGCACAGACCCAACCAATTGACCTGGACACCGGCGGCCGTTACCTCGCGCTGACATTCACCGCTAAGGGCGGTGGGACGTCACCATCAGACACCGTTACAATTACGGTATTCCGTGTGAACATGGTGCCGTAGATATGTAGGTCTAAGAGATGTGCAGGAGTTCTCGGTGAAGCTACGATATCTGCATCATAATCCGGTAAAACCGGGCTAGTGAAGGAAGCTGCTGATTGGCAGTGGAGCAGTTTTCCGGTACTATGCCTTCCGGGACAAGGGAGTGGGAAGATCGAGTCGGGGTGGACAGCAAGGGACCCGTGAGTTGAAGTTGTTGGGAGCGCCGGCCCGAATCTTTCTCTGCCCAGGTTAGTGTCTGATCGTAGGCCGCGAACCTCGGGCATCCGGCTGAAGCCCTGGGGTCGAGGATCTTTGTAAAACAGGTCAACGTTCAGTGAGATTTCTCGATATTTCAACCGCCCCGACGAATTCGCTATACTTCCGCCATGGCCAATTCTGATCCTGGTCCACGCACATCGCCCTCAATCAAATCCGTCCTCGACAAATTCGTCTTAGACATGAGCGGCGCAAGAAGGAGCTTGCTGCTAGCAATGCGCGAGCTTAATCGTATGCACCGCATTGCACATCAAAGATTCGACAAGTTTGTAGCCAGTGGAGCGTGTCAAGTCTTGGAGAAGAGTAACGGTAGAAAGGCTTATCGACCAGAGTCTCACGACCACTGCGAGGAATTTGGAAAGCTGACTGGCAACTTGGACACCATGCATGTCGCGGGTCGTCTCATACCGCAGAGTTTTCTCGTGTGCCTCGTAAGCCAGTACGACGCATTCATACGGTCATTATTCGGCACACTTCTTCTTAACAACCGGAATATTCTAAAGGGCTCAAACAAAAATCTCGAAATCAGCACCCTGCTGAGCTTTGCGACGATTAACGAAGCATACGAGTGGCTCGTTGAGCAAGAAGTCGACTCCACTATGCGGAAAAGTCACTCCGACCAATTTGATTTCGTAGAGACTATGTTCGCAGTAGAGTGGCAGCGCAAAGAAGACCCATTGTGGCGCTCGTTCGTTGAGGTTACGGAAAGGCGAAATCTGTTTACTCATACAGACGGGTTAGTCAGCGATCAGTATCTGAAGATCTGTGCGGAGAATGCTGTCCAGCTTGAAGCGGTGGTTGTCAAAGGTTCATTACTTACTGCCACCGATGAGTATTTTAGGCGAGCGTACGAGACTTTACTTGAAATGGGCATTAAACTCTGCCAGGTGCTTTGGAGAAAACACCTCCCCGATCAACTTGAATTGGCGGATCAAAGCCTCCAGGAGATCATTCTCGATCTTCTCAAAACCGGGCGAACTCATCTCGCGAAAAACCTTCTTGTGTTCCTTACGAGTACACTCAAGTCAAAAGTCCATCATCAAGACGTATTACTAGTCGGCAAGGTAAATCTCGCGATCGCACTGAAGGAATTGGGAGATCGGCGCGGATTTGCTACGTGCCTTGCGTCGGAAGACTGGGATCAAAAGGATCCAAAATTCCAACTCGCGGAAGCCGTTTTGCAAGAGCGGCATCACCAGGCCGTCGAATTGATGCGCAAAGTAGGTGCTGGAATTCACAAAGCCGACTACCGAAGTTGGCCCCTCTTTAAAGGTTTCCGGGATAGTGCAGAGTTCCAGAGTGTTTTCGAAGAGGTTTTTGGAGAGCCGTTCGTTGCTCAATCGCACCCCGAACACGGGCCTAAAGCCATAATCGATGAGACTTTCCCGACCGAGCCTCCCACTCGCAACGACACCGGAGAATCAGCTAGCGAAGGTGACGATCCAACTGGAAGGCCTAATTGAGCACAACCCGGTGGGCGGACGGTAACCTAGGATCACTGTTCCCGACCCCTGGTACGAGAGTCATTGCGGTTTTCGAATGAGTGGAATTAGGCTCTCTCGTGGGCTCGACAGCGGTAAAATTCACTTCAACCCCGAAAGCCGGGGGCCATCCTTTCCTCCTTGTCACATCACTACGTGTTCCACTCCTTCACTCCCCATCGCTGTCGTGAAACAAAGGAAACGTGAGGCAAGGGATTGGTGTCTCTTGCCGGCTTGCGCCCAGGACGCAGCCCCAATCTGCTCTTTGAAAATTTTGCTGAAGGCAACCTCGCTGTCGGGAAACGAGACATGCGAGGCCCGCAAGAGCCAGAAAATTGGCCAGCTAACTCCAATACTGTCAATTGGATAGCGATAACAACTTAGTTTTCAATTGGTTAGCGGAATTTTTCCCCAAGTGACTGAATCTAAGCAGTCGCGTGTAAAAAAAAATGGCGAATTTTGCCATCGTAAACCACCTTCAGATAGGCGGCCCATCTGCACCGGTGCAGGTGATGCCCTATCGGGATCTGGAATCGCCGGCTTTGTTCGCCCGTTGTTGCAGCAGATATTTTCGCAATCGCAGCCATTGGCTTCCGCCAACGGCCTTTACGGCCTTCTTCAGGTTCCAATAGGCGTACTGTTTGGCGCGGGGAATAAAGGCGCCGCCGGCCAAGGCTGCCGCTACGTAAGGTGGAGTGTCGCGTTGGATCCCGAACCGCCCGATCACGGCGCAACCGCCAATGTTACCGACGGCCGTTACCGGCTCGGAATTGAATAGCACTCGAATGTCGGCTTCGGCAGCGGTCTCGGCGACAACCCTGGAGTAATAGCCGCCCGGCACGGAAGCCACAGTCACTGCTTCACCGATGATGTCGCTAATCCGGGCACAACTGTCGGACCACTCCTGCTGCAACTGGCTGCGGCTGCAGTTGGCCATGCGGGTGGGGTGCGAACAGGAATGACTACCGATCACATGCCCGCGCTTGCGCAATTCACGCATGCCGGCCTCAGTAAGGAATCCGTGGGTCCCGATGAAGTTCGAGGTCACGAGGAAGTGCCCGACCCAGCCCCTGGCGTCCAGCAGATCCGCCGTGATGGGAAAGGCGCCGGCGCCGCCATCGTCGAAGGTCAGCAACAGAGCTTGAGGCGCCTGCGAAGTCACCGCGTCGATAACACTACCCGGCCGTCGGGAGGTTGCCGCAGCGATCGCGTTGAGATGCCGCTCAAACTCTGTACGTTCTAATTTGTAAACGTCGGCGTCTGCTCCAACAAATCCGCTGAAGGATCCCTGAGCGGCGTCGACCACATCGTGATACAGCAGAGTCAAGTATTTCATTGGGCACGTCCGCGCCTTCGACGGGCATCCGCCTTCCACTTCAGGTAGCGAGTCAACCAGGGCTGTCCCCACTCGCCCGAACGGCGTCCGCTGACGTCGGTCCGGACCGCCCGGCCCTGATTGATTTCTTCCAACTTGTCCCGCAGCGCATCCAAATTATCGAGCACCACACGGGACTGAATCACGAAGTGGGACTCGCCAACCTCGTCGAAGGGATAAGAGTAGTAGCCATAGATGGGACCAGTGTCCACTCCCTTGTCGATTTGAAGTAACGTCATACCCACTTTGTCCAGGTCGCGATTCGCCAAGGCCCAGAAGCATCCGTGAGCGTTGCGGTATTCGGGGCAGATGCCCGGATGCATGACTAGTGTGCCACGCCTCGGGATGGTGAAGACCCGTTCGCTCAAAATCTGCTTGCAGCGGGCGATCACGATATCCGGAGCGCACTGTTTGAGGAACGCTGCACCTTCTTCTGTATTGGGGCTGGTCGTGATCAAGTATTGAGTTGCGGGTCCAGGCTCCGGGTACTTCGCGGATATGGCGCCAATTGCAGACTCCTCCCACTGACGATCGTGGCGGGCGAAGAACAGGCGATAGTAGAGACGAAAGGCGATGACATCGAGGAATCGTAACCAGCCCACGCGCTTGAGTTCCCGCCGAAAACGCCGCATTTTTCGGTCGCGCGTTTCCTCCAGAATCATAACGCCGGCGAGTTCGGAAAACGATGCGAGCCAGCGTGCCAGGCCGACCCGGTTTTGCGGCTCTTCCCGGTGGCAGATGAGTACAGTTTTCATACTGATGGCACGGTGGATGGCGTCGTCAAAGATTTAACTGGAAGCCTCGATGCGCAGATCAAAGGTAGCTCCGTGAACTTGGTGAAAGTATGCAAAAGCAACTCCGGGAGAATTCATAAAGCTGCGCCCGGTCTCTAAACTCGTCTCCATCGACTAGCGCACATGAGGGCATAAGAACGTGAGCCGCGATTCCTCGATCGGCTTAATGGAACAGAAGACGGAGTTCGGCGCGAAGCTTGACCGGTAACGTGGTTCGCCGGCGAACCACGATGACAGGGGCCGCTTCTTTCGATCCGAAACACCGTGATCGCCACCCTTCTTCCAACGAGCCACCTTCGACGGAGAACTCGGCAACGTCTCCGATGTGCCAGGTTCCCGCTGTAGATTCTCGCGGACTTGCGCCGAAATGCCAGAATTGCTCGATGTCGTGTTCGCCTGCGGGACCGTCTAGTTCGTCGATGATCTCGAACTCGCTTCCGTTGGTGAACCGCACTGTCCTCTGGTGCGAAAAACCCAGGTAGCGGCAGACCGCCACGGCGCGATCGTTGCCCTCGCTACTGATGAACTCCAGGAGTTTCACATCAGGCTTCTGCACCCAACGAAAAGGACCAACCGGGACGGCCTGATCATGGCCATCGATGCGAATGGTGTTGTGGGCCGATGAACCCCGGAAGAGTTCGCGCCATTCGGGATCCATGTAGCTGTAGGTGCCGGAATCGATCAGCACCTCACGGTGGCCGTTGGCGACCACTAGTGACAATGTGTCCGAATGGCTGTGTCCCCCGCTTAATGGACCAAACGGACCTGCATCAAATAAAGCGCTCACTTTCTGGCTGCGCATCACGACTACGCCGCTGTCCTGAAACACATGGGACTTCAGTGTGAAAGCGTCACCACCGGCTGTCTTGAAGCCCTCCGGCCCCAACCACCAGAGAGCAATTTCCTCAGTGTCCTGCTTCGTGTAGGGGAAGTATCGCTTTTCCAACAAGAGCGAAGCGGTAGCGAGAGTCCCTCCGGCGAAGCGCGAGCGCTGCCCATAAGGATGGAAGAAGCGCCCGCCATCATCGTCTCCCAGGAAGGGCATGTCTCCGCCTTCATTCGTAATCGAAGCGAGATACTCGGCCATGTTGGCGAGTCGATGAAGATACGAGTCGGGAACGTCTTCCAGGAGGGCGTGGAACGCGAACATGTCGAGAGCGTAGATGTGGTAGTAGCTGGACTGTTCGAAGTAGCTGCCATCCTCCTTTACGAATGTGTGCATGTGACCATGGACGATCTCGCGCCCCAGCGCGCGCCAGTGCCCAGCGCGGGGAAGCGTGGGGAAAAGCCGTCCGAGCGCATGCAGCGCAACAGCTTCGCCCAGCAAGTGCGTATTAGGCGAAAAATAGATGGACAAGTTGTATTCGAGGTGCAATCCGTGGCGGAAGAGTTCCGCCAGAAAGCGCCGGCGAAAGTCTGCCGGCATCTTCACACCGAGCAGGTGCCAGATCCATATCCACGATAGCGCACGAAACGCAACCTCCAGCGCGCTGGCCCAATTGATGCCGCGCTGAAAGGGATTTTCCGTCCACCAGTGCTTGAGCTGGCGAAAGACCGTATCGCGGTAGATGTCGGAACCGGTGATGACATAGGCCTGGGCCAAGAGCACGAGGTGCTGATGACGGTTGACCTCCCAGATCAGCTTGTGATCTCCGGCAGCAGACGGATCGAGATAGGGAATTCGGCGAAAATATCGTTGGAGAGTTTCAATGCCGCGCTTCAGGTCCCTCCGCCACGCGATCGCAGTCCCGTAGTCAATGACCTCATCAAAGATGGGGACTCGCCCCTGCACAATTTCGTCGGCGATTCGCGTGAGTTCGAGAGCGTAGGCGGTGTTACGAAGCGCCTCGCCTACGAGGGTCGGGTCCGGAAGGAATTCGAGGGGCGTCGGCGCGTGCAGCTGCAGGTTGGGAGTAGAGGCATAGAGAACTGCGTTGGCCAGTTCCTGACGGATTCGGAACGAGAGTTCCCTGAAGCTTCGCATCCGGAACCTCAACTTACGGCCGGCTCGAAGGGTGTGGAATCAGACCGCCTCCAGATTAGCCACAACCGAACCGTCCGGTCCGGCAACATTGATGATAGGAAGCGAGCACTGGGCGAGAAGCTGTCGCGCCTCGGCTGTCGGCTCCTGGGTGATCACGACGATCTGGGCCCAGTTCAAAACTCCGTGCAGGCTTTTCTCCATGGATCGCCCAATCGGAGGCAGGGAGCTCCAGAGGAATCCCTCGTTGGCGCCATGAATGGAATCCAGCCGCACGTGAGGATCGTAGATCTTTACGTCACAGCCCTTCCCGACGAGCCGTTCGATCAGGGCAACACCCGGGCTTTCGCGAAGGTCGTCGGTGTTGGGTTTGAACGCCAGTCCGTAAATGCCGATCTTGCGGTAACCAAATTCCATGACCCGGCGAAAAGCCCGCGCGATGTGAGCTTCATTACTAGGCAGGACCGAATTCAACAGGGGAAGGTCCAAGTCCAATTGCCTTGCGCGGTAGTTCAGCGCCCGCAGATCTTTGGGAAGGCAAGAACCGCCGAACGCGAAGCCCGGTTTCAAGTAGGCGGAAGAAATATTGAGCTTGGTGTCGCGGCAAACCGTCTCCATGACCTCAGCTCCATCTAGTCCCAAGGATGAGGAAAGAGTGCCGATCTCGTTGGCGAAGGCGATCTTCAGCGCATGAAACGTATTGCAGGTGTACTTGATCAGTTCAGCGGCGCGCAGCGCGACCACGGAAGTTTCAACCGGCAGAGAGGCGTAGAGCGACGCAACACGGAGCGCTGCCAACCGGTTGTGGCTGCCAACGACTATCAGCGATGGCTCCATAAAGTCCTTGACTGCACTTCCCTCACGCAGGAACTCCGGATTAGCCACTATCTCCGCATGTGGCTCGACCAGAGGGGCAACCACTTCATCACAAGTGCCCGGAAAAACGGTACTGCGCACGACAACCGTCAACGGCCGGCTGCGACCCACCACATGGTTGGCAACCTCGGCGGCCACCTTGCGCAGCTGATCGAGGCTAAGGTTTCCATTGCTCGCTGACGGCGTACCTACGCAGAGAAAAACAAAGTCCGCCTCGCTGAGCGCTTCCTCTGTCGAGAGGGTAGCCGAAAGCAATCCGCTGCGGCGGTGCTTGGCAATCAGATCATCGAGGCCCGGCTCATAAAAAGGCGACTGCCCGTCCTGGATGGCCCTGACTTTTCTGGCATCGACATCCACTCCCGTGATGCGATAGCCAAGCTCAGCAAAGCAGGCAGCAGTTACGCAACCCACATAGCCGAGTCCGAAAACTGCAATTAAGGGCTGCTGCTCTTTTTCGTCCATCGATCGATTCATCCTATCGTAATCTCCGGGCATCACACCCTCAACCAACTTGGAAGCTCTGCGCGGCCATGGTAATCATGCCGCATTTCGCATTCTGTTTCGCTTACGGCCGCACGAGCTGGCCGGAAACATCGGCGGCGGCGCTCGATCGGTTGCTCACTAACAGCAGCTTCTCGAACTCGCCGGCGACGACGTCCCACGAAAACCGAGACGTCACTAAGTGTAACGCCTCGGCGGCAACAAACTCTCGCTGCCTTGTGTCCTTTAACAAGTCGATACACTGCTTCGCAAAGTCTACCGGAGTGTCGGCCAGGCGGATATTGGTCGGATGGCTTACGTCGAGACCCTCTGCGCCGATGGACGTTGACACGGTTGCCGTGCCGGCAGCCATGGACTCGTAGATCTTCAGCCGCGTTCCCCCGCCTATTCGCAGCGGGACGATGGATGCAGTGGCTCCCCATAGCCAGGGACGGATGTCAGGCACCGTGCCCGTGACCTGTATTCGGGAATCCGAGCGAGCCAAAGCGAGTGTGGAAGGTGATGGCGCTCTACCCACGACGGCCAGGGTGCAGTCTGGTCTCTGCTGCCAAATCAGAGGCAAAATTTCGCGGACAAAGTAGTGGACCCCATCGGAATTCGGCAACCAGTCCATCGAACCCACGAATACGAGGTCGGTTTTACGGGGCGGCTGGGGCGGGCGGCGGAAATAGTCCAGATCGACACCGGTAGGCACACTTACGGCAGAAACGCCGAACAGATTTCGCATGACCTCCCTGTCCTGCGGTGACACGGCAATGACACGAGCCGCTGCCCGGCACATGAGGCGCTCCCAAGTGAACATGCGGGCGGCCTGCAAGTTGAAATAGGATTTGCGCAATCGGTCAGGAGCCTCTTCAACGTGGCGTCGCCAGATCATGGTTTCGACGTTGTGCTGAAACAGCACTACTCCGCTCATATCGGCAAAATTGGGCGCGGGAAAGAGGAAGTCGCAGACCACGCCGTCAAACTCCCGGGCATGAAGCAGTTTGGTGATCTGATTTCGCATGGCTGCCGAGCAGTAACGGCTCAGCGAAAGCGGCATCGAGGAAGCAAAATTGGCCGCTAACTGGAGAACGAATTTCAAGGACCGCCGCGGCGGAACATCTTGCCGGACCGGATAGGCATAGGAGCAGTATTCACCAGCTCTCTGCAGGCCCTCGGGCTGGGAGGGATTGTCGTAGGCAACGTAATGGACCTCGTGACGGGCATGGAGCCGTTTCACGATCTCCAAGGTCCTGATTTGACCTCCCCGGGTGGTGGGGTGAAGAAAGTCGGATTTGACCCACAGGAGCCTCATGCGACCTGGACGTGAGCGGAGAGCGGCATCAGACCTTCCCAGAATCGCTCCCGCCGGCCGGTAAGGTACATGTCGCCCCAGATCTGCAAATTGAGCAGACGCCAAATGCGATCGGTTGCGTCGTGAACGCCCCGTTCGTGTTTGTCGAGCAGGTCATCGAGATAGGTAGGGTCTACATAGGCTGCCAGAACGCCGTCGCGATCGCGCAGGTAGTTCCCAATGACCCTGGACTGTTCCTGCGAAAGCCATGCGGTCACGGGCGTGGGAAATCCCATCTTCTTGCGATAGATGATGCTGTGGGGAAGCAGATCTTCCACCGCCTGCTTCAGGATGTACTTTCCCTGTTTCCCGCGAAGCTTCATGTGGGGAGGTACGGAAGCGGCGAACTCCACGAACTTATGATCGAGAAATGGCACGCGGCTTTCGATGGAAGTGGCCATGCTCATCTGATCCTGCTTCATCAGCAGTTCTACCAGGTATGTCTTCTGGTCGGTGTAGAGTAGGCGGCTCAAAGTCGGCGACTGCGCCACCGCTTCCCATCGGGCCAGGAAGTTCGCATAGGGACTGGCGTCGAAATGTAGCTTCAACAACTTCTGCTGCTCCTCGGCTCCGAAGGCGCAATAGAAATTGTTCAGGTACAAGGACTCTATTGTGGCACCCCTGCCGAGGACTGTATGTCCCAGCTTCCGCCGGAGCGAAGCCGACAACAACGGGGAGCCCGCCACCGCATTCTGAATGGCGTCGCGAACTCCGCCAGGAACACCACGATAGGCACGCATCCATTGTTGGTTGAGCTGGTAGAAGCGGTAGCGGCCGTAGCCTCCGAACAATTCGTCGCTGCCTTCTCCGGTCAAAACGACTTTTACCTGTTGGGAAGCCAACTGAGAGACAAAGAATAGAGATACGCTCGAGGGCCAGGTGATGGGTTCGTCCTCATGCCAAACCAGGCGCGGTAGCGCATTGAAAAACTGGTCCATGGAGACGAGAACTTCATGATGGTCAGTTCCAATCTGCTCGGCAACCTGGCGCGCCTCCGAGAGTTCGCTGAAACGCGACTCGCGGTATCCGACGGAAAACGTTTTTACCGGTCCGGTCGTCAAGCGCTTGATCAACGCGGCGATAGCGCTGGAATCGACTCCGCCGCTCAGGAACATGCCCAGCGGAACGTCGCTCATAAGCCGCATGCGGACAACTTCTTCGAGGCGGCTGCGGCATTGGGCAATCCACTCGCTGTCGGGACGCTCCTCGAACTCCGTGGGGCAGGGAGCATCCCAATATTGCTTGATCTCGAGCGTCGGACTGTTGCCGCATGTCAGAGTCAGAGTGTGACCCGGCATTAGCTTGCGAATGCCCGCGAAGAGGGTTTCTTCGCCGCTGTTATATCCAAAGGCCAGATACTCGGGAAGCAAGCGCTCGTTGGCTTGGGTGCGAATCTCGGGATGCAGGAAGAGAGCCTTGATCTCGGAGGCAAAGGCGAAGTTGACGCCGTCCCAGTAGTAGTAGAAAGGTTTGATGCCCAGGCGGTCGCGTGCGCAGAACAGCCGTTTGTGGGCCTGATCCCAGATGGCGAAGGCAAACATGCCGCGGAACCGGGTGACGCACTGGTCCCCGTACTGCTCGTACGCGTGAATAATCGTCTCGGTATCGCAATGGCTCTTGTAATGGTGTCCGGTCGCTTCCAGTTCGGGCCGGAGGTCTGCATGATTAAAGATCTCGCCGTTGTAGGTAATCCAGAGCGAATCATCTTCGTTGGCCATCGGCTGATTACCGGCGGCGAGGTCGATGATGCTTAAGCGGCGGTGCCCCAGGGCGACTTCCCCCTGGACGTAAAATCCGGAAGCATCGGGACCGCGGTGCGCAATCACATCCGTCATCCTGCGAATGAGGCGCGGATCGGCAGAACTCCCGTCGGCATGAAGAACTCCTGCTATGCCGCACATAGGCTAGTATTGCCCGACCGCGATAGGTTCGAGAGCTGGTTCCAGTTGCGACCCGGCCGGCAACTCTTGCTGACTGGCCGCTCTGTCAATCGCCCGTTGCTTCTTGGCCATGAACCAGAGGGCAGTCGCCAGCCCTGACAGGATCGGGATGTCAACGTTGTAGGCGAGATTGATAAAAATTGCTACCACGGCAAAAAGCGCAAACGCGCTCCGTAAGGAGAGGGCCAGTGCGCGCAAGTCTCGCCATGCCGCGCCCGGATATCTTGTTCGGATGATCGAATTCAGCATCTTAAACGTCTGGTATACGAAGCCCAGGTAGATGACGAATCCGGGGATGCCCATCTCACTGGACAACTGCAAATAGGTGTTGTGGGTAACGTGCCAGATTGCCCTCTGGCCTCGCGCCGCCGCGAGGTCGGCTTGTGCGACCGGGAAGTTGCCCGGCCCAACCCCAAACAGAGGATGGGTGGCCGTTACTCGGATTCCGTCTTTCGCAAGCTGCAGGCGAGCCTCAGCTGACCCAAGCGCGTTGGATTCCGCGTTGTGGAATTCCTGATTCGGATCATAGTTTTCGGGAGCAAAGAAAGTTGTGTACCTAAACCGCAATTCAGCGGGAACAACCAATAGGATCAGAACGAGAGCAACGGGTACGCTGGCAGCCAGCTTGACCCTGGTGGCCTTGGAAGCCTGCACGAAGGTGATGAGGCCGAGTGTGGCGGCGCCAATGAATCCGGCCCTGGACCCTGTCCTGGACAGCGCCAGGAGATCGGCCAGGCCGGCCATCACCGCGATCAGCTTCTGCGTCGAGTTGCCCCGGATATACAAATAGGCCATAAAGGTCAGCCCAACGAGAAGGGTCCAGGCGAAATCATTGGGGTTCCCATAGCGGGTGTCCTGCAGCACCAGGCGGTTATCCCACCGATTGTTGCGCAGGAGCGTGATGATGGAGGCTAGACCGACACCATAGGCAATGGCGTGAAAGATTTTCTTGGCCTGGGGTAAGGTGGTCAATAGTCCTGCGGTCATCAGGAAGATGAGGGCCGACTTGTACCAAAACTCCAGGAACACCGAAACGCTGCCGCCCTTCCAGATACTGAATGGGATGCAGATGATAAACCACACAGTGAAAAGCGCCACGGCCTTACCGGTCGGGGATTTCAGGACCTTGCCACCTTGATGCGCCGCAAAAACAGCTATTAAGCCGAGGGACCCGAGAATGAGGACCAGGCGCAATCGCCCCACGAATGGTATGATCTCAAGGATCGCGCTATAGGTGCAGAACAGAAACACCAGTAAGAGCGGGAAAGAGCCTCTCAGTAACGGGTTTGGTTGCCGTTGGATAGACCGAATCACGAGCTGGCTCCCTGCGATTGGGACACTCTGCGCCCCGGCAACGTCTGCGCGAACCGAGTCATCATCGAGGCCCGAAGTACTTGTGCAGTTTACCATGATTACCGAAAGGTAATCTTAGGCGTCTTAGCCGCAATTCCCGGCCATAGTCGTATCGGGTCTGACATCGGTTGCTGGCTGCAAAGCCTAGCCTTTACACTGAGGTTTGATCGTCGACCTGCGCAGATTGTTCCGCAGGGGGTATTCCCATGAAATTGGCCTATCTCCTGAGCGAGTACCCGACGCTGGGGCATACTTACCTGCTGCGAGAGGTACGGCAACTTCGCAAGCTGGGATGGGAGATCCAGACGATATCGATTCGCCGGCCCGGAGTGCATTCCTCGCCGCTGTCGCCCGCCGAAGCCGAAGAATTGGATGCTACCTGGTACATCCTCGGGAGTGGCCTGACTAACCACTTGAGGAGTCATGCCGCTACGCTCTTAACCCGGCCCGCCCGTTATTTTCAAGGTTTTGCAACCGCTTTGCAGTTGGGGCGGATGAGCCCGCAGCGGACGCTACTGGCCGTGGCGTATTTTGCGGAGGCAGTAAGTGCTGGATATCGGCTGCAGAAGGCCGGTATCACCTACGTCCATTCAGTCTATTCCACGACGGTCGCTCTCATTCTGTCGCAGGTCTTTGACATCCATCTGTCGATGACGTTGCACGGTCCGGCCGAGTTCGTCGACCCTGAGGGTTTCGCTGTTCGCGAAAAGGTGCGGGCAGCGGACCTGGTTTGCGCCATCAGCTATTTCGGAAGAAGCCAGATCATGCTGTGGTCGTTTCCGGCTCACTGGCGCAAGCTCGAGGTGACGCCCCTTGGCGTCGATGCGTCGGGTTGGAAGCCAGCCGAGTTCCGTGAGCGACCCGAGCCGTTCGAACTCATTTCCGTCGGACGGCTCACCGAGATCAAGGGTTATTCGCTGCTGCTATACGCCGTCGCCCAATTGCGCAGCGAGGGAAGGGACGTGCGCCTCACGTTGGCCGGTGACGGGGCGGACCGCGCCAGCCTTGAGGAGCAGGCTCGGCAGTTAGGAATCGCCGAGCAGGTGGTATTCGCCGGTTGGAGAACCCAGGAGGAATTGCGCGGACTCTACCGCCAGAGTGACGCATTCGCAATGTCCAGCTTCGCCGAAGGCGTCCCGGTTGTCCTGATGGAGGCCATGGCCACGGGCTTGCCATGCGTTGCACCTCGCATCAACGGGATTCCGGAGCTGATTCGCGATGGAGTGGATGGCTTGCTTTTCAGCGCGTCGAACGCGCATGAGCTGGTGTCAGCGATTGGCACGCTTATGGACGATCCCGAGGTGCGTCGCTGCATGGCAGACTCATCCCGTAATCAGATCGCCGACAAGTACGATCTGCAGAAAAACGTTGCGCAGTTGTCAGAGATATTCAAGCGCTGGATTTATCAGCAGGGCGATGGCGACGCTTCTGCCGCGACTCCAGAAGCACCGATTCATAAATTTGTTGCATCGTAGCTGCAGCCCGAGAGTACGTGAAGTGGGCGGCCATCTTGGCGGACGCAGCCGATCCCAGGCAGTGCCGGCGTACCGGGTCGGCCAACAGTTCGTCGAGCTGGGCCGCCAGTTGCCCGATATTATTTACCTCAAATAAGAGTCCGTTCTCGCCGTCATCGATCAGTTCCGGATTGCCTCCGACACGCGACGCGATAACGCAACAACTGCAAGCCATCGCCTCCATCAATGCGTTGGAGAGGGCCTCGCTGCGGGAGGGAAGGGCAAAGATGTCGATCCGGCTGAGCCATTCCGCCACGTTAGGGGTTGATGGTTCAAAGTGACAACTTTGGCTGATGCCGAGTTGAGAAGCCAGCGCTCGCAGCCGCGGCCCTTCGGGGCCACTGCCGACGATTACCAGCATTGCATCCGGTCGCGATAACTTCGCAAAGGCGCGAATGAGCGTATCAAGGCCCTTCTCGGGACGAAGCGCGCACACGACCCCAACGATGATTTTTCCCGGCCAAGGCGACGGAGTCGGCCTTCGTTTGTACTGCTCAGTGTCCACGGCGTTGTAGCAAACGCGGATCTTGGACTGTGGTATTCCCTCATCGTCGGCCAAGTGGCGCCGCATGGCTTCGCAGTTCACGACCACGGCATCGGTCAAGTAATCGGTGATTCGGAGGACACGCTTGGTACCACTGCCCGTCAGGTCACGATGGCCCCGCTGACTCGAAATCACGGCAGGCGCGCCGGCAATTTTTGCGACCGGCACCGCAAACATGTTGAGCGGCGCGTCGAACGAATGAACAACCTGGATATCGTGCTGTCGGATATAGCGAATGAGTTGGGATGCCACCGTAAGAACCGCGGTGGATTTGAATGAATATAAGGGCAAATGCAGTATCGGTATGCCTGCACTATCCAGGTCTGCCCGTCGCAACCCGTTCGGCCGGAAGCTGCCCACATGAGGTACAAATCGGTCCCGCGGCAGAAATCTGGCTGTCTCCACCAGTTGCCGCTCGGTACCTCCGATCCCCAGCTCTCGAACCAGCAGAAGCACTGGAATTGGATGTGGGGATGGGCTGTTCATGGAATGGGGGTTGAAAGGCGATTCTACACTCCCAGTTGCATGCACAATTGCGTACGTTCGCCAGAGTTGGGGGTACGCTCTACTTCGGTCCGGGTGCTGGCAGCACAGCGCTGTCCACCCCGGGTGGCTTACCATCCGTAGTCTGCGGCGCCTTCGCCTGGACAAGCGCGAAATTTCCCTCCGCAGGATTCACGTACCGAAGCGTGGAACTGGTCACAAGGTTGCGCGGCGGGAACGAGGATGGCTTGCTGTCGAACGGGACGTAGACCAGATTTCCCACGAAACGATTCTCGACCGGAGCTGGTATTCCCATGTATTGCGTCAACCCCGAGGTTCCCTGCAGACCCCAGTCGCCGGATGGCGGACGGCAAAGGACGTTGTCGAGAATCCAGATATTCGAGGCGGGATTCTTCCACGGCGGGGGAGCCGAGGGAGTTGCAAAATAGATCGAGTTCCAACATGGCGCGGAGGCAGCCGATACCAGAGTGTTGTGTTGCCAGACGACATTTTTCAGGCCGGGCCGGTTCGCAGTTCCCACCTGGATTCCAATCCCTAGGTTGCGGAAGCCTCCGGGGATTTTTGGGTCATAGAACGTGATGAGATTATTGGAAATATTCCAGCGGTCCTGTCCGCCGGGATTGGTGCACTTATAGTACGTAGAGTTGCCGCACTGGTCGTCCCATGCAAGCGTGTTGACCCCAGCGGTTACGTTCTTCAGGACGTTGTTGGTCACGGTTATGTCATTCACCACCGCAACGTCGCCACTCTGTGACGACCGAACCGTCAGTACGATGGCGAACCCATTCTGACCCGCTCGCCATACGTTCTCGATGGTGTTGCCACTGAACAGGACACGCTGGCCGCTCTTGATCTCGAAAGCGTTCTTCACCACCATGTGACCATCCAAACTGAGCGGCACCCACGACAGAGGCTTGAACAGGTAGTTGTTCCGAACTTCGATGTCGGAGGGCACGTAGGGATTGTTGGGGCCGCCCGCGCCTCCCAGCATCATGTTTTCGCCCGCAGACTCCAGAAAATTGTTGACCACCTTAAGCGGACCGGGAGTGTGATAGGCGAGCACCGCTTGCGATTCCGAACCCGCCATATGAATGTCCGAGACGTAACTATCAACCAGGGAGAAGTTGGTGCTGTTGGCTACGATGGCATGTTGCACATCCAGGTCCGGAGAAGCATGGATGAAACAGCGATCGACGGTAATCGAGTCCGACAGGCCCGCGGAGCTGGAGGGCGTATCTATGAGGACATACGAAAAACAATTCGCCGGCGGCGAGTGCTTGGGATTACAGCCTTGCGCCGAGGCGGTTGTGATCTCCAGTCCGGCGAGGCGCCAGTAGCTTGAGCCACCATTGGCAGACACCGCAGCCGTGACATTCGGGGTCACAATTTTCGGCATGTTGGCAGCGTCGGAGGGCGAGACTCGCTTACCGGCCGCCATTTTATCCATGGAAGAGCTCTCGATATAAATCCACTTGTGGCTCGGATTGGCTTTCGGGGGAAGCTGGAAATTGCCTGTGTATGATTTGCCAGCGTCCAAGACGATGATGTCTCCCGGAATGGAAGCCTTTAGCGCATTCTGAAATTCCTCTGTGGTATGGACCGTCCAGGTTTTGCCCCCTGCCGGTGGATTCCAAATGGTGTCGAGAGACGTTCGCGGCGGTTCGGCCACAGGCATCTGTGCCGAGGCGACGGCGCCGAGCAGCAGCAGCGAACTAAAGGTCCACATGAGCGAAGTTTTCATCACGTCCCAGTTATCACCTATCACCGATCAAGCCATTGTCGGCGCCCGAAACAGGTTATCCGTTCTCCAGCCTATATCTCAAGCCGGACGCCGAATTCAATTCAGGTGGCGTAGATCTTCGCCCATCTCAGGTTCACTGCGAGGCAGAACATACGTAATAGGAATGTGGTTACTAACGATACAACTAATCAGGTTATCTGGCTTTAAAAGTTGGTTACTGCGTCGCCAAAACCAACCAAGTAACCGGGCATCGAGTAGAGGGCACCGGCTACTATTAGAAGGGCCGGTTCCGCACCGAGTGAAGGCGAGTGTGCTCGTGCCGACGAACAGTTAAGTTATTAATGAACAGCAGTTTGATTTCTGTGTTGCGACCGCCGCCGATGGAAAGAGCCGCAGTCGTCGGGCGCAAGCGAAAAATGCTTATAAACACAGTAACACATAAATGATTACTTTAGTGCTGGTAACGTGACCCATGCCGTATCCGTTGGCTAGAAGAATCGATTATTGCTGGAGACATGGATGGCTGCAAGCGAGCCCGAGTGCATCCGAGCATTCCCATCGCTCCACTGGATGGAAAGGCCAACCGAAGCCGGGGAACCTGCAGCCACTCAAACTTCCCCCTTGAAACAGGAGACTTTGGTGCAATCCCCACTTACCCCCCTACGCCAGTTTTCACATACACGCGACCAGCGATGGTGCGTAACCCTTCTCTTGGCACTGCTTTTGGGTGCCTTCAGCCAGGGAATGTCGGCTCAGAAGCCAGTCGCCGCCCTACCTCAGACGTACCTTGACACCACTTGGAACCCGCCGACGGGTGGTACAACTTGGGCCGTCCACAGTGCTTCAGCTTTGCAGCCCGCACTCAATTCCGCGAGTCCCGGCGATACTATCGTCCTGGATGCCAGCGTCACCTATACGGGCAACTTCTACCTTATCCCCAAGTCGAACCCAAACCACAAGTGGATTTACATCGTAAGCTCCGCGCTCAGTTTACTTCCAGCTCCGGGCAAGCGCGTGTCAATAGCCGACGCGGTCAATATGCCCAAAATCGTCACGCCCAATGTGTCGTCGGCGTTGACGGTCATCGCTGGTTCCAGCTACTACCGACTGGTGGGGCTGGAGATCACCAGCACCTCTACGCAGGGCTGTAATCCCAACCACAACCCGCCGCTTAACTGCGTCACCTACATGCTCGTCGATACCCCGTATACGCAGTACTCGCTTTCCGACTCGATTACAGTAGACCGTTGCTACCTTCACGGTGCTCCGAAGGTCGATGTGCAACACGCAATCGTGGCCAATGCCACCAATTTCGCATTGATCGACAGCTTCATTAATGCCGTTCACATGGTCGCAGTGGACACCCAGGCGGTGTTCGCCTACCACACTCCGGGACCGCTCAAGATCGTCAATAACTATTTGCTGGCGGCCGGCGAGAACATACTTCTCGGCGGGGCAGGGGCGAACAGCAACTCGTGGGTTCCGTCTGACATCGAAATCCGCAACAATTACCTATTCAAGCCTCTGCTTTGGGTGCCCCTCAGCCTGAATGGGACGCTGGTTGTGAAGAATGCGTTCGAGATAAAAAGTGGGCAGCGCATTCTGTTTGACCACAACAAAATTGAGAACGTATGGGCGGGCGGACAAAACGGCTATGCCATTGTGCTCACGGTAAGGAGTTCACAGAGCGGCGATGTTTCTGTGGTCAATGACATCACCATCACCAACAACACCCTCAAGAACGTGGTGGCCGGCTTCAACACTCTGGCGGCGGACGATCAATGCGGAAACTCGTCGTACCCGAACTGTCACAATCCCGGCTCGCAGGACCGCTGGTATATCGCCAACAACCAGATTACCTTCTACGATCCGAAGCTGCCGGGAGGCTTCAGGAACTCGATGCTGGCTTTGATGCCCGGCTGGAACAACCTCACCAGTACGCAGGCTCAAATCCGAGACGTAGTGTTCCAACACAACACCGGAGTTTCGGCGGCTTCGACGCCTTGCTGGGACCCAGTCTATTTCAGCGCTGGAAATCAGTCGCCGCCACTCAATAACCTCACCAATAATATCTGGCTACTGGACAATGTGTTCTGCCGCCAACCCTTCGGCGATTGGGGTTTGCAGGGCACGAATGGGCTGACCCAGTACATGGGATATCCCAGCACTCCACCCTATGACCTGACGCAACGGTTTTATGGCAACGTTCTCTATGCTCCGCCGGGAGAGAAATTGCAGAGCTTCCCGCCCCACAATTATGCGACCACTGTACCTTTCACCTATGTGGATCCGGCGAAAGACAATGACCAGCTTTTGTCGCCAAACTGGACAGACACTTCGGACGGAACCTTGGCCGGGGTAGATGACAGTAAGCTGCCTTAACAAGCTTTGGCGATGAATCTTAGGAGACGTGGGGCCATGGATCCGGCCCCACGCCGTTTCAACGACTGTCGTACCCGGATTTGATTGGTTTCCAAATATGCACCCGGCGGGCGTCACCAGAGCTAGTGACGCAGCCGGGTTTTCAGTTTTCGATTTCCGCGCTCCGCATTTTGCCGCAATCCGTGTGATGGCGGCCCGTCCGACTCATCCTGCGGAGAAAGTTGACCGCCCCGGCATACGGCGAATCTCACAGGGGTTTTTGGTAAGCCGAAAAACTCCAGGCAGTCCGGGCTTGATCTAATCATATTTCCCTTCTGCCCGATAAATACTACATGCAGGCGTTAATTACAGCGCGCACGGTTGCCCGTCGTTCGAGGATATTGCCGCTCGTTTGTTCGCGGCGCCCCGAATCCTGCCTTCATCTTCGACCGCTTCATTCCCTGATCTTGAACTGGAGTACTCCCTGCTCTAATCCCTCAATTTTCATACCCGAGTGTAGGAGCACTTATGTCCAAAGTCTTAACCATGGCACTAATTCTTATTTTCGGCGGAATTGCCGTTGCGCAGATGCCGATTGCGGAACTGCCCCGAACCTATATCAACACTGCGTGGAACTCACCCACCGGCGGAACAACGTGGGCCGCCCATAGCGCAACTGCACTGCAGTCCGCTCTGAACGCTGCAAATCCTGGTGACATCATAGTGCTCGATGGCGGCGTAGTCTATACCGGCAACTTCATAGTTCCCTCAAAGTCCAATACCAATAACAAATGGATCTATGTGAGAAGCTCTGCTATGGCTAGTCTGCCGGCGCCGGGAACGCGCGTGATTCCAGCCGATGCAGCAAACATGCCGAAGATCGTGACCCCTGGGGCGACCGCCGCACTCCGGTTCAACAATGGCGCCAATCATTGGCGTTTTATTGGCATCGAGTTCTACTCGGCGTCCACCTACAGGCCAAGCAGCACCTACACGAACTTTTATGGCTATGCGCTGATCGACAACTATCAAGCCGCGCCATCCCCGCTGCCGGATTCGATTACCTTTGACCGCTGCTACATCCACGGCGACAGCAAGCACGACGTCCAGCGCGGTATTTCCGGCAACGGAACTCGCTACGCGGTTGTGGATTCACGCATTTCCGACATCCATATGAGTGGCGCCGACACGCAGGCGTTCGGCGCGTGGTATTCGCCGGGCCCATTCAAATTGGTGAACAATTATCTTGAAGCAGCGGGTGAAAATGTGATGTTCGGCGGTGCGGGGGGAGCGAACGATCCCTATGTGCCCTCCGATATCGTGGTACGTAATAACCACCTGTTCAAGCCATTGTCGTGGGTACCGCTCAGTCTGAATGGTCAGATGGTCGTCAAGAACAGCTTCGAGTTGAAAAGCGCTCAACGCGTCTGGTTCGACAACAACACAATTGAGAATGAATGGAAAGCCGGCCAGAACGGCTATGCTATTACGCTGACGGTTCGCTCCTCACAAAGCGGAGATATCTCCGTGGTCAACGATGTGACGATTACGAACAACATCCTCAAGAACGTGACCGCGGGAATCAATACCCTGGCAGCCGACGACCAGTGTGCCAATTCCACGTACTATCTGTGCAAGAATGCAGGGTCGCAAGATCGCTGGAACATCAAGAACAATTTGGTTACGTTTTATGATCCCAGAATTGCAGGCGGCGGGAACAATGCGCTGATCATGTTCAACGGGGGATGGGACAACATTGGCAAGAAGGCGGGGGTGATGCGCGACGTGGTGGTACAACACAATACAACGGTGGCAGCCGCCTCTGCCCCCTGTTGGGACTCGGCGTTCTTTAGTGTAGGAGGGCAGGCGCCCCCACTGAAGAACCTCACCAGCAACATCTGGATTCTGGACAATGTGCTATGCGGGCAGCCTTTCGGCGATTGGGGCTTGCAAGGCACATCCGGCATCACTCAGTACATGGGAGATCCGGGTCCGGTGGACCCGCGATTCAAGGGCAACGTCATGTTCGTGCCAGTTGGGACCAAGGTGCAGACATGGCCGCTGCACAACTATGCGACTACGATTCCGTTCAGCTTCGTCGATGTCCCTCACGGCAACTACCAACTCGGATCGCCGTATTGGACGGATACCAGTGATGGGAAGTTGGCCGGAATAGACATGAAAGTCTTGCCGGGCGGGAAGGGCACCGCCACTATCCCCGGCATTCCCATAACGACTACCCCCGTCATTCCCAACAATCCGTAGGTTAACCCTCATCCTGTCTCCATCGCCGCTGCGATGGAGGCAGGGTCTTGACTGGCGGCGCAAGCCTAGTCCCCGAGGGCGACGCAGGGGGCTGATTGGTCGGGTTCAGCGACCGGCTCCTGCAGGCTTTCGAACCAGAGTTCCAGCATGAGCAGGGCGTAAATCTGATGGTGGTTGCTGCGGCGGCCGCTCTCATGCTCGTCCACGAGATAGCGTGCGAAGTCCGGCGAAATGATACCGCGATCGAGGAAGCGCCTGCCGAGCAGGGTATCGTGCACGAGTTCACGCAGAGGTCCGCGGAACCAATGGTCGATCGGAACGCCAAAGCCCATCTTCGATCGCGTCAGGAGCTGAGGCGGCAAGCGGTCGCCGAGAGCGTCGAGCAGGATGCGCTTACCACTGCCATTCTGCCACTTCCACGCGGTTGGAATGCGAGTCGCAAATTCAGCGAAGCAGTGGTCCAGCAGCGGGCAACGGACTTCGAGCGATGCCGCCATCGAAGCTCGATCCACTTTCACCAGCATGTCGCCCGTCAAATTGGCGGTCGCCTCAAAGTACATCAGTTGCGAGACGATATCAGCTTCTGGCGGCAAGAGGTCATCGGGCAGCATCTGTCGAAGATAGGCAGCATCCGCCGGCAACATCCACTTCGGGTTCAACATTCGCTTACGAAGAAAATAGGCCGTGTAGTTGTGATTGAAGTACCAGTCCAAAGCGCTCTGCGACCCGAGCGCATAGAGGAAATTCTTGCCATAGGCGGAATATGGGAGTACTGATGCAATCGCGGAGACTGCTTTGCGAACCGGCCGCGGGACCTGGTGAAGCGACCTATACTTATGAGCGTTGCTGACGGTGGGATATCCCGCGAATAATTCGTCGCCACCATCTCCACTCAATGCCACCTTCACGTATCTGACTGTGAACTCCGAAACGATATAGGTGGGTATAGCCGATGAATCGCCGAATGGCTCGTCGAAATGGCGCACCAGCTTGGTGAGCAACGACGCCGAATCGGGGCGTACCAGTATCTCGTGGTGGTCGGTGTTGTATTTCTTCGCCACCAGCCGGGCGTAGTTGAGTTCGTTGTAGGCGCTCTCTTCAAAGCCAATGGAGAATGTCTTTACCGGGTCGGAGGATTGCAACGCCATGGACGCAACCACCAGGCTCGAATCGATGCCGCCGCTCAAGAAGGCACCCAAGGGCACGTCGGCAATCATGCGGATGCGGACCGATTCATCGAAGAGCTCGCGTAGTCGTTCGCGTGTTTGGGCTTCCGGGATCCCATTCTGGTTCTCTTCCGAAAATGGCGGAAGCTTCCAATAGCGGCCCTCTTGCACCTCCCCGCTCGCGGAATATTCAATCCAGCAGCCCGGCATGAGCTTGCGCACCGAGCGGAATGGACTGTAGGGATCGGCAATATATCCAAATTGGAAGTACAGGCGCAGGGCGTCGTTATCCAATTCGAGCGGCACACCTGCCACCCGCAGACACTTCAGTTCACTGCCAAAGTAGAATCCAGATAGAGTATTGGCGTAATAGAGCGGCTTTTTGCCGAATCGGTCCCGCACCAGTAGGATCTTTTGCTTCTTCGCATCCCAGATGCAAAAGGCGAACATGCCGCGCAACCGACGCAGGCCGTCCGTACCTTCTTCTTCGTACAGATGAACCAGGGTTTCAGTATCGCTGTTGGTGCGGAATTGATGTCCGCGCCGGATCAGATCGTCACGCAGCTCCTTGTATTGGTAGATCTCGCCGTTGAAGACAACCCACACCGAGCCGTCTTCGTTGGACATTGGCTGGTGTCCGGTGCTGAGATCGATAATACTGAGGCGGCGCATGCCGATGCCGCATCGGCCGTCGGTGTAAATGCCCTCGTCGTCGGGTCCGCGGTGGCGGATTAGGTCAGTCATCGCCCGAACATCGGCAACGTTCGCTTGGCCATTGCGTAGTAAGAATCCTGCAATCCCGCACATATTGACTAAATCGTATCATCCCGTGAGTGGTGACCGGCCGGCCTGCCAGGCCAGATTAATTCCGTATGACAAGGGCAATGCAAAGCATTTGAAGATGAAGTCGCGCGTGTGGTTTCGTGATCGGGAGGCCTGGCTGTCGCCACCATTTCGCGTGCGATAATCAGAATTCAACGTTGCTGAGGTATCCGTGTGTTTAGGCGGAATGCCTTGATCTGGGGAGCCTTGCGGGCATGAGTCAACACGCGACGGAAGTCGCTGCCGGGGAACGCTTCGAGTTTGGTAAGAACTGGGCGTGGTTCTTAGAAACGCTGAATGACGAGAAAATTCAAGAAGCAGTCACCTCCCTGCAGGGGATGCTGGAGACCGACAACTTGGCCGGTATGAGCTTTCTCGACATTGGTTCTGGCAGCGGCTTGTTTAGCCTGGCTGCGCGGAAGCTGGGTGCCCAGGTGCACTCCTTTGACTTTGACCCGCAGTCCGTAGGATGCACTGCCGAATTGAAGCGCCGCTACTTTCCCGGCGACGATCTGTGGACCGTTGAGGCAGGTTCTGCCTTGGATGCCGGCTATATCGGGCCTCTGGGAAAGTTTGATGTGGTCTATTCCTGGGGCGTGCTGCACCACACCGGAGACATGTGGACCGCGCTGGCGAATGCCGCGACGCCGATAAAGCCGGGTGGGAAGCTTTTCATTGCCATCTATAACGACCAGGGAACTGCCAGCCGCCGCTGGAGTAGGGTCAAGAAACTATACAACCGTTTGCCGCGAGGTCTGCGGTTCCTGGTGGTCTGGCCTTCGTTCCTTGTACAGTACTGGCGGCGATTGGTAAAAGACTTCTTCCGTGGAAGACCATTTCAGACGATCCGCGACTACGGCAAGAACCAACGCGGTATGTCCCTGTGGCAGGACTTAGTGGACTGGGTCGGAGGATATCCTTTTGAGGTGGCGAAGCCCGAACAAATCTTCGAGTTTTACAAAGAACGAGGCTTCCTGCTGACCCGGCTGCGAACCTGTGGAGGTAGCTCGGGCTGTAACGAATTCGTGTTCGAGAAAATCTAGCTCTTCCTTGAAGGCTGGGCGCAGTCGATCGAACGTGCAATGAAGTCAAAATAATTAGCTAGGACCCGCATCTCCGTGACAAGTTCATCCTCCTCGAAGCCAATTCGCCTAGCACTCATCGCGGGCGCTCGCCCCAACTTCATGAAGATCGCGCCTTTACTGAAGGCGCTAGCCGGCGATCCGGGCTTCGACCCAATCCTGGTCCACACCGGACAGCACTACGACGACAACATGTCGGGCCAGTTCTTCCGCGATCTGGGGATCCCCGCTCCTCAGTACCACCTGGAGGTCGGCTCGGGTACGCACGCGCAGCAGACTGCCGAAATCATGAAGCGAATTGAGCCGGTGCTGCTGGAAAGCCGCCCGCGAGCCGTGGTGGTTGTGGGCGATGTGAACTCGACGGCAGCTGCCGCATTGGTTGCGAAGAAGCTGGAAATCGACGTAGTGCATGTGGAAGCCGGTCTGCGGAGCTTTGACCGCGCTATGCCGGAGGAGATCAATCGTGTCGTCACCGACTCGATCTCAGACTTGTTTCTGGTGACCGAAGAGAGCGGTCGCGTGAATCTCCTGCACGAAGGGGTTGCGCCGGAACGGATTCACCTGGTTGGCAACCTGATGATCGATTCCCTGCGTCAGAATCTCGAGCGGGCGAAGACTTCAGACATTGCGGCGAGGTGCCGCATCGGCGATGAACCTTTTGGTCTGGTTACACTGCATCGCCCGGCGAATGTGGACGACGAAAATGCGCTGCGTGAGATTTTGGGTGCGTTAAGCGTGATTGCGCAGACGTTACCACTGTACTGGCCTATGCATCCTCGCACACAAGCCCGGGTACAGAGCGGACGCATCGATCTGCCGGAACGAATTCACGTGATGGATCCGCTGGG
This sequence comes from uncultured Acidobacteriaceae bacterium, assembly GCA_963834815.1. GTDB lineage: Bacteria > Acidobacteriota > Terriglobia > Terriglobales > Acidobacteriaceae > DASRAA01. Next base: position 847,820 of record CAWIDA010000006.1, read on the forward strand.
ATATCTCGATTTCCTGTGCCTGGAGGCGCGCAGCTCGATCGTGCTCACCGACTCAGGCGGGATTCAGGAGGAGACCACTGCTTTGGGAGTGGACTGTCTCACCCTGCGCGATAACACGGAGCGCCCCGCGACGGTAGAACTCGGGACCAATCGTTTGGCGGGAACCGGCAAGGAGACGATCCTGGAAGCGTGGAGCGAACGCAATCGCTCGGCCCGCCCGAAGCAAATACCTCCATTGTGGGATGGGCAGGCGGGCACTCGATGCCGTGAAGTCTTGCGGGAGTATTTCTCCGGTCCATCCCGCGCGGACCAAGTTACATCACCCCGCGCAAGTCGAAGCAATTAGAGTCGACGGGTTGCCGATGCGGAGTGGCCCCCTCATGGCGGCCTATTTCGAGGACTTTGGATGAATGCTACGCGCGGGCTTTCACCTCTTCGATCACCTCATCGATTTCCTGGTTAGTGATCGAAACGCTGGATGGCAGGCTAATCGCCGTCTCATGCAGCCGCCGAGCGACGTCGCAATGTTCAGCCGGCACTTTTCCCGCGAATGCCGGTAGGTCGTAGATCGGCGTCCAAAGCGGACGGCACTGAATGCCGACTTCATTCAGTTGATGGACGACCGGCAACGCGGGCCGCTCCAGACGCACCGTGTACAACCAGTAAATGGAGTCTCCATGCTGCGATCGCGGATGGCGAACGATGCGGCCGTCAGTTGCAAATCCCTGGCAATAGCGCTCAGCGATAGCCCGCTTTCGAGCACGGTACTCGTCAAGCATTTCCAACTGCGCAACGCCGATGGCTGCCGAAACATTGGTCAGGCGATAGTTGTAGCCGACCTCATCGTGAAAAAACTCCAGCGCACGCGATTTGGCCGTGGTGCTCAAGTGCTTGGCATGCGCCGCGAGGGCCGGATCGTTTGTGAGGATCGCGCCTCCCCCGCCTGTAGTGACGATCTTGTTGCCGTTGAAGCTGGTACAGATCCACCGGCGCGATGCGGCAATCTTTGCATTTGGCGCGGCAAATCTCCGGCCTTTGTAGGTTGCTCCGACGCACTCGGCGGCGTCTTCGATCAGGGGTAGGTCGTACCTCGACGCCAGGGTCGCGACTTCGTCCACGTCGCACATATCCCCCAGCAAATGCACCGGCATCAAGGCTGCAATGCGGCGTCCCGTGGCGCGGTTGTACAGCTTGCCGGTGCGCGCTTCACATCGTTTCGCGAGAAAATCGGCAAGCTTCGCCACGTCGAGCTGCCAATCCTGCTCACTGACGTCGATCAGCGCCGGCCATGCACCGACATAACGAATAGCGTTGGCGGGAGCGACAAACGTGATCGCGGGGATCACGACTTCTGATTCCGGTTCAACCCCGGCCATCACGAGTGAGAGATGGAGCGCGGCGGTCCCGCTGCTCATCGCCGCCGCCGCAGATGCTCCTGACGCTGCGGCCAACTCCGCTTCCAGCCGGTTTACAAATGGACCGAGGTACGAGATCCAGTTGGTGTCCAGGCACTCTTTGACGTAGGCCCACTCATTGCCCCGGAGCGTAGGCACGTAGAGAGGAATGACGGGCGACTGCGTGTTACGCATGACTCCCGCTCCGTTGGCTGGGCTCCCGGTTAGATGTTGTAGATACCACTCTTGTACCTCTTGGCGTTTTCCTTATCCAGAAACCAGCGGATGGTTTTGGAGAGACCATCGCGCATCGATGTCTGCGGCAAGAAGCCTGTGGCGCGCTCGAGCTTCTGATTGGCGCAGCGCAGGCGAAGCACTTCGCTCTTCTCCGGGCGTAATCGCGCCGGATCGACCCGCACCCGCACTTTCCTCGACAGGAGTTCGCCGATCAGCACCGCCAGATCGCCGACGCTGATCTCGTCGTTGGAGCCTATATTGAAGACCTCTCCCTCGCCGCCTTCCATGCCGGCGATGGCGATGAAGCCGCGGCAGGTGTCGCGGACAAAGGTGAAGTCGCGCGTGGTGGTTGTGTCGCCGAGTTCGATTTCCTCCTGCCCGCCCGCGACCTGCAGGATGATGGTCGGAATCACCGCCCGCGCCGATTGACGTGGACCGTAGGTGTTGAATGGCCGGGCCACCACGACTGGAAGTTGGAACGCATAGAAGTGACTGAGCGCGATGGCGTCCGCACCGATTTTCGTCGCGCTGTACGGAGATTGCGGGGTCAAAGGGTGGGCCTCATCGATGGGGACGTAGCGGGCGGTGCCATAGACTTCGCTGGTGGAGGTCTGGATGAACCGCTGCACCCCGCCGGCCAGCGCCGCCTGGCAGAGGTTCAGCGTCCCGTTGATGTTGGTGTCCACGTAACTGGCCGGCGCCTTGTACGAATAGGGAATCGGGATCAGCGCGGCCAGATGAAACACGATGTCGATGCCCTGCAACTAGTTCGCGGCAGAAAAACGGATCCCGCACATCGCCGGTGACGACGGAAATCTTGTCCAGCACCGGCACAGTTTCCAGCCATCCCCAATCGTTGAAAGAGTTGTACAGGCTGAGGGCCCGCACCTTCGCCCCTGCGGCAACCAGTTCTTCCACCAGGTGCGATCCGATAAATCCGTCGGCACCCGTAACCAGGACACGCTTTTTTTCGAGAGTCATAAAATCAGAGTCGGACCAGTCCTAATCAATATTCGGTTTACTCAGACGAAGATTTCGCTTCGCGTGATCAAGCGTTTCTTCTTACGCAGAGGAGCGCGGCAACGCCTTCGCGGGCACTCCAACGACGGTAGCGCCGGGCGCGACGTCGCGAACCACCACCGCACCCGCGCCGATCGTGGCTTCGTCGCCGATGGCGATTCCTTGCAGGACGCACGCACCGACCCCAACATGACAATTTCTGCCCACCCGAACGCTGCCGGAGAGACAGACCCCGGGAGCGATATGCGAGTGGTCAGCGATGGTGCAATCATGATCGACAATTGCGCCGGTGTTGATGATGACATTGTCGCCGATTGACACACCGGGATTCAGGATAGCTCCCGCCATCACCGTTACTCCATATCCCAGCTTCGCAGCGGGACTGATGACCGCGGTGGGATGAATGGCGTTAATGAATTCGAAGCCCAACTCGCGAACCCGCTGGTACAAATTCGGCCGCAGCGCATTGGACCGAACGGAGCCTATGCCCAAAAAGGTGTGCTGAACTTTCGGCTGGAGCGTAGCCAGCAGATGATCATCGCCAAGGATGGGAACGTCACAATACCTCGATCCCCATAGCTTTGGATTCGAATCTGTCAGAGCGACTACCTCGTACTGGCTGCCTTGACGAAGAATGTCGATGATGACTTTTGCATGACCACCGGCGCCCACGCCAGCTACGGAGATCATGGATCAGTCCCTGCCCGCGAAGTGCTTTTCGAACTGATCGCGGGCCTGGGTATAGTCCTCAACTTGACCGATATCGAGCCAGTATTCATGGATCAGGTAACGCGTGATGGGTTGCCCGCTGGCCAGCATCGCTTTGATCAGACTGTCCATCCCGAAATATTCGTTGGCAGGGATGAACTGCATGATCTCCGGCTTCATGCAGTAAATGCCTGCCAGGATCTCCAGGTGGAAGTCCGGTTTTTCATCGACGCGCAGCACGTAATTCTGGTCGTTAGTGACCACGTTCCCGAAGCGGAATGGCGTCGTAATGATCTTCGTGCCGACAGTGAGCAGCGAATCGGCGTTGACCGCGAAGTCATAGAGCTTCGAAAAATCGAGTTTCGTCAGGATGTCTCCGTTCATCACGAGGAAAGGAACGTGCAGCTCCGACTCGAGTAGCCGCACCGGGCCCGCAGTCCCCAGCGGGACGGTCTCACGACTGATATGAATATGCAGCCCGTATTTCGATCCGTCGCCAAGATAGGCCTCAATGACATCGGACTTGTAGTTGGTGGCGACGTAAATGTCGGTTACGCCGGCGGCGCGAAGGCTGGCGATCTGATGCTCCAGAATGGAGCGATCACCTATCGGCAAGAGAGGTTTGGGTAGAACTTCGGTGAATGGCCGGAGTCGCATGCCCAAGCCTCCAGCCAGGATCACAGCTTTCATGAAAGGACCATCACCTCGGCTCCATTGTAGCGAGGAGGATTCGCGTGCGTCTATGCGCTGTGGATGCGCCGAGAGTCGATGGTACCGACGTTCAGCAACTCGTTATACACATCGATCCATTTGGGAACGAGAAATTGCCAACTCATCATCTCTCGCACAACAGCCGCATTCCTTCCGACCTGTGAACGCTCGGGCTGAAAATCGCTGAGAACGCCTGCAAGCTTCGTGGAAATCTCTCCGACCTCGAATACCTCATGGTAGTGCGCGCCGCTTGCCCGCAGTTTCCGGTAAGGAAGCCATGCACCTGTGATCAGCACCGCCCCCGCCACCAACGATTCACACATAGCGGCGCTGAACTGGTCCGAGATAGGAACATGGATCAGGATATCGGTTGCCACTCGCAGCCGCGCTACATTGTCCAAGCTGAGTCGCTGATCGAGAATCCGCACGGGCAATTGCAATTGCCCGGACAAATCCCGTATCGAATCGACGTAAGACGACGAGGTCCCGGTGTAGGTCATGGGAATTACGATGGCAATCCGGGTGCGCAGCGATTCTGGCAGCTTCGCGATTTGGCGCAGCACAGCCTCGTGCTGATTGCCGGACGAGGCATTGTGTCCCACTACGATGGAGATTTTCGCGGGGTCAACTCCGATAACACGTAAAAAGCCCTCGCGCTCGCCGCGAAACCGTTCGATCAGGTCCACCAGTCCTGAGCCGTAGCTGACGAGGCGCACTTTCGACTGCAAGTTCCGTCCAAACTTCGACAGAAAGGAGTCGGCCAGCTCCGGAGTCGCCATTGTTACTAGCGAGGCGCGCCCCGCAGCCCGCAGTTGCCGCGCGTACTCGGCGACCCCTTGTGTGCGATACACATCCGAACCCCACAGGGTCAGCAGCAGTTTGGCGTCGGGTGGTAGGAAGTCAAGCGCGGGAAGATATTCCGGCACGAAACAATGCCAGTGATATAGATCGTACCCGCCAATTCTATGTCGCATCGCAGAGCGCAGATTTCGCCAGAACACTTTGCGAAACAAGTACCCTTTGAGGCCACGCGGGTCGTCGGCGATGGGATCGGGCGTGTCGCTAAATGACAATAGGGCGGACGCCGTCGCGATCGCCTGCGTGATGTCCTTCGGCGCCTGAGGCGCAGCGGGATAGTAAGACATTACGCGATAAACCTCTTCGCGCCGCCTTCGCAAAGGGATTCCAACCGGTTCGGCGAAGCCCAGCCCGTCGACCTCATATTTCCCGCAGCCGACAATGGCGTTTGCCAGGCTGGTGACGAAGCCGGCAGTGAAGTTGGCGCCTTCCATCATCAGGATTCGAGGCCGCCGACTGCTGGAGCCGCGGCTCACCTGCGCTGGAATAGGCGGCGGAGTCATCTCGCAAAGGTCCGGGTTGCGAACAGAATGTGACGCGCCAGAGGGAGACGGGAAGCTTCCACCGCAGCTTCAAAATGCAGCAGAGCCGAAGGTCTGAACAACAGCAGTGCACTAATGTAGAAAACCGCGCCGATCACAACGGTGGAAGCAAGTTGAATAGCGGGATTCACGATTCCGGCAGCGCGCAAACCTGCAAGGCAGGCCAGGCACGCGAGAACCATTCCAAGGGTAATACAAAATTGCGGCCATAAACGCCGGAGAAATTCCGACACTGGCAGGTCGATCAGCTTAAGCGGAACGCGCAGGGACGGATATAAGATCAGCAGGAAGTAGACGAAGAAATAGCTGGTCGCTACACCTATCGTCCCCCATCGAACACCGATAAGGAAGCCAATTACTGAAACCACTGCAAAGTACGCGCCTAAACGGAACATCAGATCCGTTCGGTTCTTGGCAACATAGATCTGTCCCACGGTAGCCTGCACCGACTGAAACAGCCCGATCGGCGCCAAAATTTGCAGCAGTGGAACCACCGCAAGCCACTGCTTGCCGAGAATGGCCGCGACAAACGGGCTGGCTACTACTCCTAGGCCGGCAATCGCCGGGAATGCAATCAACCCGATGATCATGCAGCTGCGCAAATAGGCGGAGCGGAAGCGCTCGTTGTCGTCCTGGATCTTCGAGAACGCTGGGTTGAGCACCTGCCCAATCACCGAAGTGATGTTCTGTAGGGGAAACAGAAACAGGTTGTAGGCCATCTGGTAATAGCCGAGGGACTGCTTCCCTAGCCATCGTCCGACGATGATGTTGTCGGCGTTGCGCGAGAAGTAATTGACGATCCCGAACCCCGCCAGGTTCAGGCTGAAGCGCGCTACCGAGCGAACCTCCTGGCGATCAAATTCCAGCGAAGGACGCCAGCCGCAGAAGAAGAAATACAGACTCGTGGCCGTCGCAACGTTTGCCAGATTTCCGATTACCAGGCTCCAAACCCCAAGTCCGGCAAAGGCACAAGGAATCGAAACCCCATAACCTATTAGGGTAGCCGTAGAATCGGCGATGGCGATGCTGCGAAAATCCATCCGCCGCGCCAAGATCGCATTGGGAACGGTGCCGACCGTGGTCATGCAAAACGACAGCGAAATAACCCGCAGAATAGGCATCACTCTGGGGTCACGAAAGAAGTGAGCGGCTGGACCCGCCCCGGCAAAGCCGATCAGGAACAGCATGATTCCCAACCCGCAATTCACCCAGAACAAGCTGGAGAGCAGGCGCCTGGATACTTCTGGTCTCTGAATGATGGCTGCCGCAGTACCCAGATCGCGAAAATTCGCCAGAAAGACGATGACCAGAATCGCCATCCCCATTAGGCCGTAGACAGAAGGTCCGAGCAGACGCGCGAGTATTGCGACCGCAGCGAAGGAGAGAAGTTGCCTGGCGATGGTGGCCAGGGCCGACCACCCTGTTCCGTGAACAGCCTTGCGAGTCAGGCCCTGCACAGTGGGCTCGCCCGACCCGCTCACGTCCACTCCAGTTTGGTGCTTGTGGTCTGCATCAATTCCCGGTTGGCCAGGCACTTTGAAACGGTCATGTAAGTGAGGGCCGATGCCGCTGTGAGAAACCCCACTCTATTTTTCAAGGTTGCCATGTGACTCGGTCGGGGACAGAAAAATCGCGTGGAGCGCTGACAAATGTACGGATCGAGGCTGATTGTAAACTACCCTCGTAGCGGTATCCAAACGTACGGGAGCTCGCCCACACGGTCTGAGCGCTGCGAATGCAGTGATGAATTAAGGTTGACTTAATGACAGTGACCCTAGTCTTGTGCTCATGAAAGTCGGTATAAACCGCCGCTGAAGTGTGCCGAGGCCTGTACTAGCATGCCGGAGAAAGGGTCGACGTGCCGATATCTCGCGTGCTGAAGTCAGCTAGGACGGCACAATCTAACGATCTGGTGGCGATTTGAAGTTGCGCCCGTCCAATACCTGGCCGAAGTCGAGTCCACCGAATTTGCATGCAAGCCAGCACCGCCGCGGAAGGGCAACCTCAATGAATGTTAAGATGCACGATACGCCATCCCGTCTTGACTACTCAAATTGTACCGACTGCGATCGCTGCTGAGCTGACATGCTTTGTTCGAAGATGCCTGACGCGTCAATGCAGCGGACTGTTAACAGGCACCGCTGTGGTGGCCGCCTACGAATTCTGTCGTCCGGGTATTTAAGCCAGCGATCTGGCTATGCAACTTGGGATCTGGGCGCAAGAGTCGCGGCGCATCCGAGTTCCGTAGGTGAAGTATCGAGAAGAGTGAGATACAACCGCTTGAAGCCGGAGCTCAAACTCACAAGAAGACCTCGTCTCCTCCAGGTGGCCTTCTGATGCGAAAACTCCTGCTGATCGCATACGCGTTTCCACCCTTCCCAGCTCCAGGATCGGCGCGCGCATGGCGTCTCTATAAATACCTGCCTGAGTTTGGCTACGAGACGCACGTGATTACAGCTTCCCTGCCGGACGAGCCAAAGCCTCGGGTCACCTACGTTCCACCGCCGCCCAGATCACTCACGGAGATGGTGTTGCGGAAGTACGCTTTCCCGGCGGACGAAGATGTGCTCTGGACCGCGCGTGCTCGTCAGGCAGCCGAAAACCTGGTGGAGCAAAAGAAATTCGATGCTGTTCTATCGACGTTTCCGTATATCAACGCTCATATCGCCGCCTACCAGCTAAAGAAACGCTTCGGGCTGCCTTGGATTGCCGATTACCGTGATCCGCTCGCGGGCAATCCGTTTCGTACCGCCAGCGGATTACCCGGCCTTATCGACCGTCAGCTCGACCGCCGTTTTTTCAGGGCTGCCGATTTGCTAATTGCTGTTTCGGACTGCGTTAAGGATGAATGGATCAAGCGCAGTCCCAAAGTCAAAAACAAAGCTGCCGTCATATGGAATGGGTTCGACCCCGAAGAGCAAATTGGACCAAAGCTGGCCCAGTCCAATGGGTATCGTGTGGTATCGCATATCGGAAACTTCTATGAAGGAAGAAATCCGGTCATGCCGTTGGCTTCAATCCTCCGCCTGGTGCGCAACGGGCGTCTCAACCCTTCTTGTTTCCGCTTTCGTTTCATTGGAAATCTGGATCCATCGATTTGGGCCAAGCACGGGGAACTGTTGGGGCAGCTTACCAACATGGGGTGTCTGCAGTGGCTTGCGACGATGCCCCGCGGTCACGCCCTGAATGCCATGATGCAGTCCGATGAGTTGATGCTCGTCGATAACAATAACTCCGGGATCGGATACACCGTGCCGGCGAAATTATTTGAGTATATTCGCGTTGGCCGTCCGATCTTGTCTCTTACCGTAAACGGTTCGCCGGTTCAGCGGATTCTGGCTTTAAGCGGAGTACCGTTTGTGACGCTTTCACCCGACCTAAATGAGCAGACCGTCGACGACCGCATGATCGAGTTCCTCAACCTACCGACTGAAGCGGTGAGCGTGAGTGAGGAATTCATGACCGAGTTCAATGGCAGGAACCAGGCGCAAGCGTTGGCGGGCCTCATCGATGAGCTGATGCCCCAATAAGTTACATACCCTTCCCGGTTCGCTAGAGTATCGCCGATGTTAAGAAGCAAGTTTTCAAACTCCGCAAAAACGGCGATAATAAACGGGAGTCCTTCGCGGTTCGATCCATCGGGGAATGTCTAAGAAAATGCCCAAAAATGTGGTGTCGGTGGACGTGGAGGACTACTTCCACGCCGAGGCGTTTTCCGGTGTCATGGATTCGTCCCGATGGGAACGCCAAACGAGCCGGGTCGAGGTGAACACCCGCCGTCTCCTGGAATTGCTGGCGACGCTCAATGTGCACGCGACGTTCTTCGTGCTGGGATGGGTCGCTGACCGCTTCCCGGGACTGGTGCGGGATATTGCTGCTGGCGGGCATGAATTGGGCTGTCACTCCTACTGGCACCGCTTGATCTACAAACTGCAGCCAGCCGAATTTCGGGAAGATACCCGGCGCGCCAAGGACGTCATCGAGCAAATCAGTGGGCAGTCAATCAACGTCTATCGTGCCCCAACGTATTCTGTGGTAGACCGCTCGTTATGGGCGCTTGAGATCCTGGCAGAGCTGGGATTCTCGTACGACTCGAGTATTTACCCGATTCATCATGACCGTTACGGGATGCCGGATGCGCCGCGAGCGCCGTTCCGCTTTCAGACGCCTTCCGGCCCCATGACAGAGTTTCCCCTCACTACCTTCCGACTGGCTGGACACAATATGCCGGTGGGAGGGGGCGGGTATCTTCGCTTGCTCCCAAGAATGTACACGCGCCTGGGACTGAAACGAGTGCAAGCTGAGGGCCTGCCCATCGTAATTTACATCCACCCGTGGGAGGTGGATCCGGAACAGCCGCGGTTGCCGGGAGGTCTCAGTACCCGGCTCCGCCACTACACCAATCTGTCGCGGACGTTTGAGCGCTTTCGCACCGTACTGCAAAGCGGTGAGTACACCAGCTTCCGGGAGAGCGGACTCGCCGACGCGGCCAAGGACTTCGATTTCTATGCCTGGAACCAACACAAAAACTGACGAAACACAGCAGATCGCGAAGTATTGGAACGACATCGCAAACCAATTCGACGCGATCTACACCGGCAACAAGGGAACGATTGCCCGCGGTCTGGATCGCTGGCTGCGCCGCGACATCTACCAGCGTTTCGAATGGGTGATGAAGCGGTCGGGCGACGTTACAGGAATGAAGATATGTGACGTCGGATGCGGATCCGGACGTTTTGTCACAGCCTTGGCCAAACGTGGCGCAGAGGTGACGGGTGTCGACTTTGCTCCCGAGATGTTGAAACTGGGCGAGCAACTTGCCCAGAAAGAGGGTGTCGCGGACCGCTGCAAGTATGTCTTGAGCGATGTGCTGGATTGGAAGACCGACGAAAAGTTTGATGAGTCCATCGCCATCGGCTTTTGGGACTACGTAGCCGACCCGTTGCCGCGATTGAAGGTCATCCGTAGTCTCACCAAGACCACATTCCTCTCCGCCTGGCCGCGTGCTGCAACTCTGCGCGCTGCAATTCGCAAGGTGCGGCTGCGGGCGGACGGCTGCCCGGTGTACTTCTTCCACCTTGAACAGGTGGAAGACTATTTGAAGCGCGCGGGCTTCCGCGTTGACTCACACGAGATACTGGGGCAATTGCACTGCGTCCGCTCCACGGCAATCTAACTCGATGGCCAGACTCCTGTTCTGGATCTCAGCCGGATTCGGGTTTTACGTTTACATCGGCTACCCGATCCTGCTGTGGGTTCTGCAAACCATCTTCCGCTCGTCCCCTGACAAGCCGCCGGTAGAGCCTACCGTTTCACTGCTGGTGGCTGCTTACAACGAAGCCGCGGTGATAGCGGATAAAATTCGCAACAGCCTCGCCCTCGATTACCCGGTCGACAAACTAGAGGTCGTCATCGCCTCGGACGGGTCAACCGATGCCACCGCAGAAATCGTCCGCACGTTTGTCAGAGACCGGTCGGACGGTCGAGTTCGACTCCTCAATTACGAGACGAACCGCGGCAAGACGGCAATGCTGAACGACGCGGTCCCGGAATTGCGGGGGGACCTCGTGGCTTTTTCCGACGCTTCCACGATGCTGGCTCCCGACTCCCTCCGCACGCTGGTGCAGTGCTTTAGCGACCCTCGTGTCGGCGCGGCCAGTGGAGTTTACCGTCTACTGAAGAAGGACCAATCGCGGATAGGTTCCCAAGAAGACCTCTACTGGAAGTACGAAACGCTTCTGAAGGTGCAGGAGGCCAAGCTCGGCGCATTTACCGGCGCGCATGGATCGCTGTACGCCATCCGCCGGGTGCTCTATCCATTTCCCTCCGCAAACACAATTAATGATGACTTCACGATTCCCATACGCATACTTGAGCACGGCCACCGCGTGGCATACGAACCCGCCGCTGTGGCTTATGAAGAAGCCCATGAAATGGAAGGGTTCTCCCGCCGGGTGCGGATCACCGCCGGAAATATCGAGCAATTGCGAGAGATCAAAAGCCTGATCTGGCCTCCTCGGCTGTTTGTATTGTTCTGCCTGCTCTCCCACAAGACCGGACGTCTGCTGGTGCCTGTGTTCATGCTGATTGCGCTTGCAGCCAACATCGCCTTGAGAAATCAATTTCCTTACAACTGGTTGCTGCTGGGGCAAGTGCTTTTCTACGGGCTCGCCATACTTGGAGCTAAAGTAAGCCTCAAGCCGAAAGTCCTCCGCCTCCCGTATTACTTCTGCATGATCAACTCAGCATTATTTGCCTGGATATATCACGCTCTGCGTCACGGTCAGGGCACGGTCCGGTCGCGGGTAAAGCTCGATCAACTGGGGAATCGTCCACCGCTACAATAGCGTTGCGTTCTGAAGGGAGGGATTGACGATTGAATCTGATTGCGTTGCGCCAAGCTGCTGTCGCCATTGTCGCCTTGGCGATCATCCCTCTCACCGCGGCTGCGCAGACTCTAACCGCGGCTGAGGCGATCCATCGCATCCAGCAGCACTACTCTGCTGCGCTTCCGCCTAACACTGTCGATACCGTAAAGGCCGGCGATCTAACCACTCCCATAACCGGAATTGCCGTGACCTTCCTCGACACCATGGATGTTCTGCGCGAGGCTTCCCGTCGTGGCGCCAATCTCGTGGTCACTCATGAGCCCACCTTCTATAACCACTTCGACGACTCGGCTTTTTTCGCCGATGACCCCGTCTACCGCGAGAAGCTCACCTTCATTCAGCAGCACCACATGGTTGTATTCCGGTTGCATGACCAAATCCATTCGGTCTCGCCCGACCCTATCGCCTCCGCACTCATCGCGGCCCTCGGTTGGCAAAGCTACACGCAGCCAACTAATCCTTTCGGGGCGACGATTCCAAATACGACGCTTGCGAAGCTGTCTCTGGAATCTGGCGAAGAGAGCTCGATGCCCGGATCTGTCCGTGTAGTCGGAGAATCCAGATCTTTCCGTCACTCGCGCAGAGATCCTGCCCGGGGGCATCAGGTATGCAGAAGCAGGTCCCCGCCCTCCGCAGTGACGATGTTGAGGTCCTCGTTGTTGGCGAAGCGGCCGAATGGGAGGCGGTGGAGTATGTGCGCGATGCGAGTGCGCAGGGCCGTCACAAGGCGATGATTGTGGTCGGCCACGAAGTTTCCGAGGAGCCCGGCATGAAGCGTTGCGCCGAAGACCTTCGCGCGCTGTTTCCCAATCTGCTGGTAGTCCATATTCCAGCCGGCCAGCCGTTTTGGCCGCCAGAACATCCGCCAGGCTCGTTCCAATAGCATAGGTGCCAGTTGGCTCGTTCCATGCTCGTGAAGGGAGACTTTCTCGGATTTCACGGTTCCCGCCCACTAGCCAAGGGCTACACCTTTTATTGGGCCGGTGAATAGACTAAATCGACACTTAGTGTTGACCGTGGCAAGGAACCATCATACGATTCGCTGTACGAATTGCTCATATGGAGGAGCCTCCGAGTCTCAACCCGGGGCAGATCCTAGGCCACTTCCGCCTCATCGAGAAGATAGGTGCAGGTGGCATGGGCATTGTTTACCGGGCTTGGGACATGCGACTGGAACGCGACGTCGCGGTCAAGGTACTCAACGCCAAGACGCTGAGTGACACCTCAGCTGGTAAACGATTTCGTCGCGAAGCCCTCATCCTCAGCCGGCTCAACCACCCTAACGTCGAGGCAGTTTACGACTTCCATTCCGAACAGGGTCTCGACTACCTGGTGATGGAATACGTTCCAGGTTCCTCGCTCGACGAGCGATTGGAAAGCGGCGCATTGCCGGAGAAAGAGGTGTTGGACCTAGGTGTCCAGTTGTCGCGTGGACTGGTAGCCGCCCATTCGCAGCGGGTGATCCATCGTGACCTTAAGCCCGGTAATCTGCGAGTGACCCCGGACAGCGTACTGAAAATTCTGGATTTTGGCTTGGCTCAGTTGTATACCACGCCGGACGACGAGACTATCACCGAGAGCCCGACGTTACAGCACCCGCTGGCCGGAACTCCTCCTTACCTGGCACCGGAGCAGGTTCTTGGGAACGAGCCCGACACTCGATCGGACATCTATTCCGCCGGCGTCGTTCTGTATGAGTTGGCTACCGGATCACGGCCGTTCCGGCAACACGGTCAACCGCTGCGGGATGCCATCGTGCACTCTCTACCCCCTGCTCCGCGCACCAGGAACGCGGACATCTCACCAGGGCTGGAAGCGGTCATTCTGAAATGTCTGCAGAAGAACCCCAAACTTCGCTACCAGTCGGCCAACGTACTCCTGGGCGAGTTAGAACTCGTGGGGGAGGCCCGTAACTCCCGTTTATTCCTTATCTGGGGCGCGGCGTTGCTGCTGGCAATCACTGTCGGATTTCTCACATGGGAGTGGCTGAGGCCGAAGCCAGTGCGACAGAGGATCATGGCAGTATTGCCGATGGAGACGGTGGGCGAGGATCCAGCTACGAAGGCCTTGGGACTTGGCTTGACCGAAACCGTTACTGCCAAGCTGGTGGAGGCCAGCGACAGTGATGCCATCCAGGTAGTTTCACCGCGCGACCTTCAGGATCAGGGAGTGAAGACTGCCGAAGATGCCAGACGTGAATTCGGAACGGACTTAGTCTTAGAAAGCAGCCTTCAGCGGTCGGGGCAGACGATTCGGATCAACTGTTATCTGGTGGACTCGAAGACCCGTCGGCAACTTGCCGCGAAAAGCATCGAATCGGAGATGTCAGACTCGTTTGGTTTGCAGGACAGAGTGGTCAGCGCCGCCCTGGACATGTTGCCGGCGCGAATTAAACCGGAGGAACGCCGCAAATTGAGAGTCAACCAGGACACTCAGCCCGCGGCCTACGAGGCCTATATCCGTGGTCGCGGCTATCTCCAGGCGTACGAGAAACCGGAGAACATCGAGAACGCAATTATGGAGTTCAAGCAAGCACTGAACATTGATCCGAACTACGCATTGGCGTACGCCAGTTTGGGCAATGCCTATTGGACGGAGTACAAGCGACTGGACAAAGGCAATGAGTTGGTAACCGAGACCTCTCGCAGTTGCGAGAAGGCATTGTCCCTCAATCCGGAACTGGTCGAAGGACACATCTGTCTGGGTAACTTGCTCAATGGTACCGGTCAATATGACAAGGCAGTGCAAGAGTTCAAGCGCGCGCTGGAATCGAACGGACAGAGCGATGAAGCGCTGCGTGGCTTGGCCGACGCCTATACCAATTTAGGGAATTTCTCCGCAGCCGAATCGACCTACAAAAAAGCAATCGACCTACGTCCCAAGTATTGGGGCGTGTATAGCTGGATGGGACTTTTCTACTATAACCAGCAGCGGTATTCCGATGCTGCCGCAATGTTTTTGCGGGCGACCCAACTCGCTCCGGACAACTATCAAGGTTACATCACCCTCGGAGGCGTCTATATCACCCAAGGTCGCTATCAGGACGCGATTGGCGCGTTCCAGCGCTCGATCGATCTGCGCCCGAGTCTGGATGGCTACAGCAATCTTGGCTATACCTATTTCCTGATGCATCGCTTCCCCGAATCGATAACGGCGCAAGAGCAAGCCGTGAAAATCGACGAGGGCAATTGGGAGTGTTGGGGGAACCTCGCAGATTCGCTCTACTGGAGCCCCAACCGGCGAGCAGAAGCAGATGCTGCCTACAAGCGCGCTATCTCGATAGCGGCTTCGAAGGCACAGATCAATCCCAAGGACTCGTTGGTTCTGGCTTACCTCGCCAATTACTCAGCCATGATAGGAGAGCGCCCGGCTGCTCTAGGCTATTTGCAAAGGGCGCTGGACGCAGCGCCTTCCAATGGAGAGGTGTTGCTCCGGGCGGCAGTTGTCTACAACCACTTCAACCAGACAGACCAAACCCTCAACTATCTCAAGAAGGCATCGGATGTTGGCTATTCGCGGGCCATCATCAAGGACTCGCCCGACTTCGCAGCTCTGCAACAAAACCCGCGGTTCAAGGCGGTTATCGGCAATAGTCCGTGACGCTGAGATTCGCTATCTCATAATTATCCCTAGCTGGGATAAGTTGTTGCATTTGCTGCCGTTAATAGTTAAGTTCGCGTACGGGTAGGTGTCGTCCTTCTGTCCACTTGTCGGGCCCGAATTCACCGAGCCGGCAGGGGCCCTAAAAGTCTCGAATGGAGTCCCTCCTGGCAAGAACCGCACCGTGAAGGGCTGGCCCAAGGGCTCAGTGAACCAGTGGACAACATTACCGATTGGCACGTTAACCGGTAATTTGAGATCGTTTTGCGTGCATGAGTTGTCTGCCAGACGTTTGAGTTTGATATCTGTGGTTCCCTGAGAACTAGCGCTACCCATCAGCACCAGCAGCAAACATCCAAGAAGAGCGAGATTGAACCAATCGTGGCGCAACGTCATCTTATGATCCCTCCCGAAGTAGCTCTAGAGTGCACGGATGTTATCACCAAATAACTCGATGTCAAGCCAAAATGCTTAGAAATGTCGCGTCGATTTTCTCCGCCAGCGGGTTTAGGCTACTTGATAGGCTGGCGGTGGGACCCTCACCGCACGTTCAAGTCGCGAAATATTTTCAACTTGGGTAACTGGGCACCTTCGACTCTGTTTAGGCCGATCCTAGCCGCCGATGGACGAGCGTCAGCATTGGGAGATTGCGACGCGAGCGGCTTGAGGCGTCGCGCTAGATGCCCAGCTTCTTGACTTCCTCGTTGTAGTACTTGCGGTACAGGATGTCCCACTCCTGTGAGCCTTCCAGGATAGTGCGGCGCTGGCTTTCGATTTTCTGCCGGGCGGCGGCGTCAATCTTGGCTTCCTCGGCCATCAGCAGTTCAAGGATACGGCGGGATTCCAGTCGAATGGTGTTGCGGTCTTCAACGAACTCCACGTTGTCTATAGTCGCGAGGGTGTCGGCGACGGCGTGCGCTAGCTTATTGACCTTTTCGCGGCTGATCCTCATAGCACCGCCTTGTACTTGCGGACCAGCTCGTTCTTGATCTTCTTGAACATCTCCTGATAGTTGGCGCCGCTCTGCCGCATTTCGTCGGAGTAGGTTTCAAGAATGATGCGGACTTCGTCGTTGATGCGGTCTTCGAGGGTCAACTCTTCCAATAGGGCAGCATGGATGCGCTCACGAATCCCGTCTGGGTCGGGGGTTTCGATGAACTCACCTGCAATGAGTTTCTTGGTTACCTCGCGGGCCAGATAGCCCACATAGTCTTTGGAGAAGATCATGCGTGTCTGAATTGTATGTCGAAACAGTAAGTCTAACACACGGTTTTCGGGCGATCTGACGAGTCTGAAGTCCGCTGAACAGCGGTCCGCCTCACGACGAAGTTGCCTCAGCGTGCGAGCATCGGAGTATGATGAATTTCGCTGAGTCGCGGCAGTATGCCGAGGCACAGACGCGAGAATTAGCCATGTCCGACGATCTATCCAGCCTGAAAGACGATATGGTGGCCTTCATTCTTGGCCACGGCATGAGCCGCTTCCAGGGATACGTCACTGAGGATGTTCACAGCGTGATGTGGGATCCGCGCGACAATCCAGAAAGCTGGAAAGACTTTGTCGAGCTGGCGAAGAAGGCTGGCTGTGCATTCCTCTCCATGGACGAGGAATCGCTGCAGCGCGACGAACTCGACTATCTGGTCCAGCGACTCCAGCAGGCCACCTACCCCAGTGACGACGACATCGAGGAAGCCCGCTGGCTGCGCAGTTTCGTTGGCAAAACTGGATTCCTGCAACTGGGCTGGCCGCACCAGGGAATCATGTTCCTTTATGAGGTTTCGACCGACTGGTATGAGCGTTATCAGCGCTTACTTGATCTGGTAGAGGACTTCGGCACCTTGGCCATGGACGATTCCGATCAGGACGAAGAACGCTAAGTGCGCTGGGTCCTCCGCCACGCCGAGCCGAAAGAAATTGAGCGCCTGGCTTACGAAGCGGCGCTACCGCCAACCCTCGCACGTCTTCTGGTGACGCGCGGCATTACCACAGCCGGGCAGGCCAAAGAATTTCTTTCACCTTCGTTAGATCACATGCACTCGCCCTACCTCATGGCGGGTCTGCGCCCGGCGGTCGAGCGCCTGCGCGCCGCAATTGAACGCGGCGAGACCGTCTTCATCTACGGCGACTACGATGTTGACGGCACCACCGCCATCGTAATCCTCAAAACAGCTCTGGAGATTTGTGGCGGCAAAGTTGACTACCACGTTCCGCACCGTATCCGCGAAGGCTACGGCATGCGGGATGAGGTGATTGAGCAGGCCGCGGCGCAAGGCGTCCGGCTCATCATTAGCGTTGACACCGGCATTCGCGCTTTTGCTGCCGCCGAAGCTGCGGCACGATGCGGGGTCGATCTCATCGTCACCGACCATCATCTGCCGCAAGTGGATGGAGTTCCTAAGGCATTGGCGGTGGTCAATCCCAATCAACAGGGCTGCGAGTACCCGTGCAAGTCGCTGTGCGGTGCCGGCGTCGCGTTCAAGATCGCGCAAGCTCTGCTCGAGTCCACCGGACGCGAACGGCTGTTGCCGTCCTTTCTGAAGATCGTCGCCATCGCGACCATCGCAGACGCTGTTCCCCTGGTTGGGGAGAACCGCGTCTTCGCCAAGTTGGGGTTGGAGGGTCTGCGCCATCCGCGCAATGCAGGGCTGCGCGCCCTCTTGGCCAACTGCCAGCTCGACGGCTCGCGCCCGCTGAGTGCCGGCGACATTGCATTTCGGGTGGCGCCCCGTTTGAACGCCGCCGGACGAATGGACGTGGCTGAGCGCGTCATCGATCTGTTTACCGAACGGGATGAAACTAAGGCCGCCGAATTGGCGCAACAACTGAACGAGCTCAATGGCGACCGGCAGGCCGAAGAGCAGCGCATCCTCGATGAGATCATTGCACAGATTGAAGCAGCGGAGTGGAAGGACGCGTATTCACTCGTAGTCGCAGGCGAGAACTGGCACCGAGGAGTGATCGGCATCTGCGCCACCCGCGTGGTCGAGCGCTACCGTAGGCCGGCACTGGTATTTTCCTGCGAACATGGCGAGGCCCACGGCTCGGGCCGTTCAATCTCGGCCTTTCATCTGCTTGACGCGCTGGAGTCCTGCCCTGAACTGTTTACCCGCTTTGGCGGACATGCTCATGCCGTGGGATGCGCGCTTCCGGTTGATCGCGTCCCCGATTTGCGCTTGCGTCTGGAGGCGTACGCCCGCCAGCGCCTGGTTCCGAATGATTTCGTCCCGGTGCTGGAATACGATGGCGAAATTGCGCTCGACGACGTGAATCGGCAACTCTGGGAATCGCTGGTCAGGTTGGAGCCGTTTGGCTGCGGCAACCCCACCCCGGTGTTTGTGGTCCGCGGGGCGAAGTTGATGCAGCCGCCGCGCATTTTGAAGGAAAAGCATCTCAAGCTGCGGGTTGCTGCGGCCACTGCGGCCGGAAACGGGAAATTACAACGGGCCCAGGAGGTTGTGGGCTGGCGAATGGCAGAGCGCGCCGCGCAAGACTCGTTGCTACTGGCAGATGTGCTCGACCTTGCCTTCACCGTTGACTACAACACCCATCCTGACTTCGGTGGGGTACAGCTGACGCTCTCGGACTATGCTCGCGCGGCTGCGGCCGCAGCCGCTGACGCTCCGACAGCCCAGTCCGTCTTTACATCACCGCTGCTGGGGCGATAGTATTCACCTCCGGATGGAAACTGTTGTTCAGCAAGTCTGTAATAGTTGCGGCAGCACGATGTTGCCCGACGGCAAGTTTTGTCTTTTCTGTGGCGACTTGCTGACCGATACTTCAGAGAGGGCATCCAAAATACCCGATCCATCCCACCCCGTCCCTGAACCAAGCTCTGGAACGCCCCCCCGGCCAGAGTATGCAGGCTTCTGGCTGCGGGTATGGGCAGGCACAATCGACGTCTGCCTGGAAGCGTTGGCCGCGCTACTTCTGACTCTGGTCGTGGACTTCGCCGTGAAACTCGTTGGTTCGCATTTTGGGATCAGCTCCATCACCGCGTCGTACGCCACCGGTTTCTCTTTCATCCTGGTGCTCGCCATCGGAGCCTGGTTGTATTCAGCGTTTACCGAGAGCTCCAAATGGCGCGCCACCCTGGGCAAGCGCATCATGGGCCTCCAGGTAGTCACTGCATCGGGTGGACGGCTGTCGTTCGGGCAGGCCAGCGTCCGTCACTTCATGAAGTTCCTTTCTTTGTTTACCGCTGCCGTCGGCTTCATGATGGCTGGGTGGACCAAGCGCCGCCAGGCACTGCACGATATGCCCACCGACTCCCTGGTAATCCGCGTCGCGGAACCCAGTCTGTCGTTGTTCGGAAAGTAAGACGTTAACGCCAAAGCAGCTCAGACCTTTTCCGCCAGCGGCAAGGCGATCTCTCCGCGCCGACGGCCAACCCCGCCTGCGTTTGTTTCCGGCGGAATGCTCAGCGTAAGATCGAAGCCAGATGTCTCAATCCCTCGCTCAAGTGCGCAAATGGCTGGTGGGAGTAGCCGTCGCACTCCTGGCCGTGGTTACCATCTCGTACTATGTCGCCAAAGCCAGGGTGAAACCCGCGCTACATAGCCTTCCCCAACAACTCGGCATCGATATCCAGCAGACCAGTGAAGGCTTCTCGCTCTCTAAATCCGAGGGTGGGCGCACCCTCTTCACCATCCGCGCCTCCAACGCCGTGCAGTTCAAGAAGGGCGGTCATGCCGACCTCAAGAACGTCCATATCGTGGTTTATGGTAAGGCGCACGACCGTTTTGATCAGATCTACGGCAAGGAATTCACCTACAACCCGGAAACCGGTGACATCAATGCCGTTGGCGAGGTCAACATTGACCTGCAGGGCTACGCCGAAGGTCCTACCAAGCCCGACCAAGCGCCGCCTGAAGAGCTGAAGAACCCGATTCACATCACTACCAGCTCGCTGACCTTCAATCAAAAGACAGGACAGGCCCACACCGACGACCTGGTGGAGTTTCGTACCTTGCAAGCGTCTGGCTCGGCGAAAGGCGCCTACTACGACTCCGCTACCAACCAGCTACAGCTGAAGTCCGAGGTGCACATCGTTACCACCGGTGACAACGCCGCCGACATTGCCGGCTCCAGCGGACTCATCCAGAAGGACCCGCGGCAGGCGGTTCTCTTCGACGCCGCAATCTACGAGCCGAACCGCACTCTGACTGCCAACAAACTGACGATGTTATTTGAGCCCGACAATACCATCCAACACGCACAAGCCGAAGGCAACGTCAACATAGAAGTGCGCGGACCAACCATCGTCGACATCGTCGGGCCACGCGGGGACCTGAACATGGGCCCTCAGAACGCCGTTCTGCAGGCGATGGTGACTGGTGGCGCGAGGTACAACACGCGCGGTGAAAATCTCAGCCACGGCTCCGCCGACACCTTCATTCTCGACTTCGAGGCCGACAATCAGCCCAAGTACTTTCACATGCTGAAGAACGCGCGCATGCGGCAGGACCCCCAACCGGGCAAGCCCGGTTCTCCGGGACAACCCATGGAAATCGCTGCTGACCAACTCCACTTTGTGCTGGAAAATGGCAACGAACTCAAAACCGGAGACACCGTCGGCAAGGCGCAGATCACGATTTTTCCCTCACCGGGAGGAGCGAAAGCCTCCAAGGCCGCCAGCAAACCTGGACAAGACTTGGGCTCGGCCAACTCCACTACCGTGGCGACGGCGGGCAAGTTTCACGCCACGTTCGGAGAGGCGAATCGCCTGCAGACTCTGCATGGTTCGCCTGATACGCGTATCGTTTCCACCTCGCCCGGAGAACCCGAAAAAGTCAGCACTTCGCAAAATCTGGACGTCGCCTTCGCTCCCGATGGGGGCGCCGAGAAGCTTGTCCAGACCGGCGATTTTCAATATCACGAGCCTTCGCCAAAGCCCGATGCCGGAGGACGAGCGATGTTCGCCGACAAGGCAACGTACACTCCGGCCGATCAGATACTGGTGCTCAATGGCTCGCCGCGCGTCATCGACGGCGGCATGACCACCACTGCCGAGGTCATTCGCCTGAACCGCCAATCTGGAGAAGCCTTCGCCGACAAGGAAGTCAAGACGACTTACAGCGATTTGAAACCGCAGCCCAACGGGGCGTTGCTCGCGACCTCCGAGCCGGTTCACGTAACGGCCTTGCACATGACCTCGCACAATCAGCCTACGGTCGCTCACTACACGGGCAACGTTCGCCTGTGGCAGACCGCCAACGTAGTGCGGGCTCCCATGATCGACTTCGATCAGCAGGATCGAACCATCGTCGCGCACGGAGATACGTCACAGTCGGTTTCCAGCTTGTTTGTGCAGCGGAGTGCTGACGGGAGGGCCGCGCCAGTCGATGTGACCGCCGATAAACTGGTTTACGTTGACGCCGACCGCCTGGCTCGATACACGGGCAACGTTCTCGCCAAGAGTCCCTCAGGCACCATCAACGCCCAGCAGATTGATATCTATCTGAAGCAGGCTGACGCCGGCGGCAGTCAGGGGGTGGGCGCCGCAAAGGCGCCGAAACCGGTGATTCCAGGCAGCGAAGGCCCCAGCCGGATCGACCACATGGTGGCGATCGGCAGAGTGGTTGTCACCGAGCCTAACCGCCGCGCCGTGGGCGATCGCCTCGTATACACCGCTGACGATGGCAAATATTACCTAACGGGGAAATCCCCTAGCATTTTTGATGCCGAACACGGGACTGTCTGGGGCGATTCATTGACTTTCTATAGTCACGATGATAGGGTGCTGGTGGAGAGCAAGGGCTCTCCACCCACCGTGACACGCGCACGTATCACTAAGTAAATGCAGACTTTATCGGCGGAGGAGATCGGCAAGAGTTACCGCGGACGCAGGGTCGTCAACGGCGTAAGTTTATCCGTCAAACAGGGCGAAGTTGTCGGTCTGCTGGGGCCAAACGGCGCCGGAAAAACCACTAGCTTTTACATCATTGTCGGCCTCATTCCTTCTGATACCGGCCGGGTAGTGATCAACAATCAGGAAATCACCGATGTTCCTATGTATCTTCGGGCGCGGAATTTCGGGATCAGCTACCTGCCGCAGGAGCCTTCGATCTTCCGTAAACTGACGGTCGAAGACAACATCCTCGCGGTACTGGAAGCGCAACCGATTTCGTGGCACGAACGCCGCGAGCGGATGGAGAGGTTGATTGATCAATTCGGTTTGGGCGTCATCCGCAAGAACCGTGGCTACGCTCTGTCAGGGGGGGAGCGGCGCCGCGTGGAAATCGCGCGTTGCCTGTGCATCTCGCCGTCGTTCATCCTGCTGGATGAGCCGTTTTCCGGAATCGATCCCATCGCCGTACTCGATCTTCAGAAGACCATCTTTGACTTGAAGGCAAGTGGCATCGGCGTGCTGGTTACGGATCACAATGTGCGTGAAACGCTCTCCGTGACAGATCGCGCATACATCATTAATGAAGGCCGAATCTTCCGCGCAGGCACGCCCGATCAGTTGGGCAACGATCCGGAAGTCAAGAAGGTTTACTTAGGCGAGAGCTTTTCGTTGGTTTAGAATTTCGGTAGGAGGATTGGTTCCCCAAGGGTTCCCGTAGTCATGGTGTTGCTGCAGCCCAAGTTGAGTCTCCGCGTATCTCAGAAGCAAATTCTGACTCCCGGGCTCGTACAAATGGTCAGTGTCCTGGCGCTCAATAAGCTGGAACTGGCCGACATGATTAATGCCGAATTAACTGAAAATCCGGTGTTGGAGGAACTGGAAGACGCCGTTCCACTGCTGGATGAAGTCTCAGCTCGCGAAGAGAAGATGGATCGCGACAGCTCAGCGGCAGTGCTGGAAGAGCCTCCCAAGACTGCCGAAGAAAAAGACCCCTTCGAAGAAATCGATTTCGGCACCTTCTTCTCGGAATATCTGGATCCCGGCCTCCGTACCTCGATTGAGATGGAGGACAGCGAGAAGCCGTCGTTTGAGAACTTCCTTTCCAAACCCTCGACGCTGACCGACCACTTGATGTGGCAACTCGGTTCGCTGCATGTGAAAGAGGACGTGTACCGCGCCGCCGAACTAGTCATCGGAAATCTGAACGAGGATGGCTACCTGACCGCGACCGAGGATGAGTTGTTGGGGTTGATGGGGTACGAGGGAAGCCTGGAATCAGGTGCAGTCCTCGACGAAGCCATTACTGTTCACAGCGCGGGGTTTGTTGAACCGGCAGATAAGCATCCTAACGGCCACGAACCATCGCTGGTCGTCCCAGACAGGCTGACGGACGAACCGGCAGTGGAGGTCGCGACTGGGTCGCTGGCACAAGCGACAGCAGCGTTTGCTTCCCGGCCCTCTCTGGTGCCCCCGCGCACCACTCCGTCGCGGGTGCCCTTCAGCCGCGATGCGCTGCGGGAAGCCATCGACCTGGTCCGGCAGTTGGATCCCATCGGCGTCGGGGCTCGCGATCTTCGTCAGTGTCTGCTCGCCCAGCTCAATAACCTGAAGGCGATCGAACGCAAGAACGGCTGCGAGAATCATGTCGCCGAAAAGGAACTGTTGGACGACGCCATCGTAATGGTGGATTTGCACCTGCATACTTTGCAGAACAAGAGTTACAAGGAAGTCGCCAAGGCCTTGGGGCGCCCGCTCGAGACCATCATGGGCGCGATGGATTTCATTCGTACCCTCGATCCCCGCCCTGGGCTGCGCTACAACAAGGCCGAAACCCGTCTCATCGAGCCAGATGTGGCCTTCGTCAAGCAGGGAGATGACTACATCATCCTCATGAACGATGAAGAGGTTCCGCAGTTGCGCCTGAACCCCGCTTATCGCCGCTTGCTGAGCCGCGACGCGGCCGAAAAGGATGTGCGCAACTACGTGAAAGAGCGCTATAAGTCGGCCATCCAGTTGATCAAGAACATCGAGCAGCGCAAGCAGACCATCCTGCGCGTGTGCTATGCCATCCTTAGCCGCCAGCACGATTTCCTCGATAAGGGCATCGACCACCTAAAGCCGATGATGATCAAGGAAGTAGCGGAGGAGATCGGCGTGCATCCCTCGACCGTGAGCCGCGCTGTGGCCAACAAGTATGCCCACACCCCGCAAGGTGTCTTCGAATTAAGGTACTTCTTCAGTGAAAGCGTGAATGGCCCGGAGGGCGGCGGCACTTCGCTGCTTATCCTGAAGCGCCGGGTCAAGAAACTGATTGACGACGAAGATCCAGCCAGGCCGCTGACCGACGAGCAGATCACCCGCATACTCCAGTCGCAGGGCATCCAGGTCACTCGCCGCACGGTCGCGAAATACAGGGAAGACATGCGCATCCCGAGCACCCACCAGCGCAGAGTGAAAAATTAGCTGCTGTATCCGGCAACCACTGGTTCCGTTTGCGTCTTTTTGCAGCTGCGGATGCCAGCCGGAAGGGAAGCCGTCGTGGTGAATCGCACCGTGGCCCAACCAGTCTTCAGTCCTTGAGGCTGCGGCGAGGAGGGAGCTCAATGAACGTAGAGTACTTTGCCAGACAATATGAAATTACTCCGGCCGTTCGCGGCGAGGTGGAACTCGGCCTCGCCAAACTCACGAAGATCCTCGGTGAGAACTTTAAGAGCAAGGTCATTCTGACGGTAGAAAAGCACCATTTCATCGCAGAAATCACGGTGAAGCGGCGCCGCGGCCATCTCGTCGGACTGGCCGAGGCTACTGACATGGTGGTTGCCGTCAATCAGGCACTGGAACACATCGAGACCCAGGCGCTCAAAAGCAACGGTCGCCGCCGCGCCACTCATCGCAAACCCAAGGACAAGAGCTGGACCGCTCCCGTTGAAGCTGAACCTGAGACGCAGATCGCAGTCGGTGCCAGCCCGTCAACGGCCGTGCCCGTTGTGGTACACAAATTTCCCTCCATAGCCCGTACCACCGAAGCACACCTGGTGAAATCCACCGATTCGGTTGCTATGCGCCCCATGACCATCGAGGAGGCGGTCAAAGAATGTGAATTTCGTGACCGGGACGTCTTTGTCTTTCGCGATGGCAAAGGGCGGGTAAAGGTGCTGCACCGACGCAAAGACGGCAAGATCGAACTAATCGAAGTCCCCTAGACGGGATTCATTGAGCAGGCTACCAAAAAGGGACACCCACGGGTGTCCCTTTTCAGCAATAACTTTTCTCGATGCCGTGCGCTTGGTACTACTCGATCTTTGAGCGAACAAAATTCTTATCGGTATGTGAAGCTCGATCACCCTCGAATCGAAGGTTTTACTGCTGCATGCCCGGCGAAGGCGGTGGCTGCGGCTTCTGGGTTGTGTCGCCTGGGGCTTCCTGGGGCGTTTCACGTGGCGGCGGTAGCGGATAATACCCGTGCTTCGCGGTCACCAGCAGACCCGGGCGCTTCACTCGCACCTCGATATCGCGATAGTTGCTCGACGGTCTTTGTGGTGTCGTATAGCCCAGGGTGTACTGATTGCGGGCCTGTGAGGTAATCGCCTGGTAGGCGGTTTCAATCGCGCCCTGCGAGTACGAGTCGATTACATCTCCACCCGTGGCATTCGCGTATTTCGGCAGGATGTTGGTGTAGCCCTGGGCGGGAATGTGGAGTTTGTCCAGCTTGCTCAGGCCTGGAGTCGCGGCCGCCTCGACACCCACCGCATAAATTGCAATCCCGTTCGTCAATAGCACCTTCAACACCTGAGCATAACTGGCGCGGCTGCCGTACTCGTAGCCGTTACTGATAACGAAGATGATCTTGCGATTTTCCCGCGGCTGGTGGGCCAATTCTCCCGCTGCCATCAGGATGGCGTCGTTCAGCACGTGCGATTCCCGGGTTCCCGTTTGCAGTGGGAGTGGTGATCCATCGACCTGCTTGCCGTTGTTGGTCGGCCCCGACCCGAAAGGCCCACCCACCACCGGCGCGCCCGGGTTCTGCCCTCGCAAATCGCGAATGCGCTGCAACGCCAGTTGGAGGCGCTGCGGATTTCCGAAGTCCGCCTGCTTGTGCACAGAGTTGCCGTATGTGAAGACTGCCACCTTGTCGAAAGGACCAAAGGAGCCATCCAGGGCGGAATAACTCTGCGACACTTTCTTCAGCGTAATGTCCGAGATGCCCAAGTCAATCACCAGGCCCACCGACAACGGGAAGGGATCGCTGGTAAAGAAAGTGATGGTCTGCTTAATGTTGTCCTCATAGACGCTGAAGTCCTGCGCCAGCAACCCGTCGATCATCTTGCCTTCACTGTCCTTCACCGTAACCGGCACGCTGATGAAGTTAACGTCCTTGCTGAGAGTGAAGAGCTGATCGAAGTCGTTCCCAGGGGCATTGCCGGTGCGTCCAGCGGGGACCGTTTTGATGCCCTGTGAGCCGGGCGGGGGCGCCTGCGGGTTGGTCGAGTCTGGTGGTTCGCCAGTCGAGCGAGTATTTGCCGGCTGCTGCGGGTTTGCTTTGGAAGGCGCGGCCCCGCTGTTGTCACCCATCCCTGGGACGGGTGCGGTCACGTCGGGCAAAGGTGCAGCGGGCGCGTTGTTTTGCGGCTTCGGAGCGTCAGGTAGCGGCTGCTGTTGACATACCGCGGCGGTAGCAGCCACAGTCATTACCGCCAGCAACAGGGCGGGGTAGGCCCAGAAACTCAGTTGACGCTTCAACATGTTGAGTGGTTGTTTCTCCAAGTCGCCGAACTTAGCCTCAGTATACCTGCAACCTAAAGTTTGCCGCACGCCGGAAGATGTTCGGGGCAGAGGATTGCAATACAATGGATGCATCCCATGGAAAGAGTGTGTATGTTGTTGACCCGGGTTCGCCAATTCTCATTAGTCCTTTTGATGCTGTCGTCTTTCGCGGTCTGGATGGTTGCTCAGTCCACCGTGCACGACCAGGCTCCGCCAACCTCATCGGTGCCTCCTCAGACTCCCGACCAGCAATCGCAGCAGCCGGAGAACGATGACGCTGCCACGACCTTCAAGGCGCAGGTCAATGTGGTGAGTGTCTTTTTTAATGTCAAGGACAAGCACGGCCTACTGATTCCCGGCCTCACCAAAAACGACTTCGAAGTGATCGAAGACGGCAAACCCCAGACGGTTAAGTATTTTGCTGCCGACTCCGACCAGCCTCTGACCTTGGGCTTGCTTATAGACACCAGTCCCAGCCAGGAGCGAGTGCTGACCATCGAGCAGGAGTCGTGCGTCGAGTTCCTGCATAGCGTTCTCCGTCCCAAGGACCTGGCCTTCCTCATCAATTTTGACTCCGACATCGACCTCGATCAGGACTTTACGAATAACGTGACTTCCATCAAACGTGCCCTGAACAAGCTGCAAATCGGCGGCGGCGCCGCCGGCGGAGGACCGGTGGGAATGGGCGGTGGCCCCGTACCCAACGCGCATCCCCGTAGTACCGCGCTGTATGACGCGATTTACCTGGCTGGCGACGAGAAGCTGAAAAACGAGGTCGGTCGCAAGGCCATGATCGTCTTCACCGACGGCGAGGACGAAGGCAGCCGCATGCGCATTCGCGACGCCATCGAGGCCGCTCAGAAGTCCGACACCATGTGCTATGTCATCCTCATCGCCGATCGGGGTGGCTGGTACCAGGGCTTTGGCTACGGCGACATGAAGAAACTGGCGGAAGAAACCGGCGGACGCGTGATTGAGGTTGGCAACAACCAGCAGAAGCTGCGCGCCGCCTTCGATCAGATCCAGAGCGAACTGCGAAGCCAGTACAACATCGGCTATACCCCGACCAACTCCAAGCTCGACGGCTCGTATCGCAAAATTCAGATCCACACCAAGGCCGGCGACTATAAAGTGCAGGCCCGTCAGGGTTACTATGCACTGTCCAAGGACTAGCTATCACCCCAGTGCGCTACTCGACCCTCGACTACGGAATATGCCGCGCGATATCAATGCCGAGACCGGGAGCGGGTTGCTTGGCCTCGTTCACGGCCACGAACACTGCCAGATCTTTGCCGTGATGCACCACCAGTCCGCTGGAAAACCCTGCCGTGCCGCCATCTTTCCAGACAATCGATTCAAGGTGGAGCGCAGGATCGGCGTCCGTTACCACCCACGCCATCGCCTGGTGCGCCTTGGCGGGAGGTGGCAGCGGATAGATCGGTGCCTGCGCTTGCAGCATCGCGCTCGTCAGCGCCGCAGGAACCGGATTGCTCTCCACCTGGGTATGCCCCAGGTTTGCCTCACCATAGCGCAGCATGTCGCGCGCCGTCGAGCGCAAACCGCCAGCTGCATACCAGGCAAAGATCGGCCAGGAAGGAGCATCTTTTCCGTTCGTCAGGTGTCCTCGCGCAAGACGTTGGGTTTGCTCGGGAGTGAGGCGCAATACCGTATCGTGCATCCCCAGCGGCGTCAGGATTATTGCATTGAGTTGCTCTTCCCAGCCTTTTCCCGTTGCGTCCGTTACCAAATAGCCCAGCAGGCCGATCCCCGCATTTGAGTATTTGTACGGAGCCGGGGGCGGAGCGGCGGGTTTCCAGTGCGCCACCCAGTTGAGGAAGTCCTTCGTGGTGTAGTGCTCGACACTGCGCATTTCCAGGTTGGGTGGCAAGTTGGTGGGATCGTCGGGCATGCCGGATTGGAAAGATGCTAGTTGAAGTGGCGTAACTCGCTGCGCCAGAGGTTCGAGCTTCATGTTGCCCGGCATGTGTTTCTGGATCGACTCTCCGGACTGCATCTGTCCGTTTGCCAGTGCCAGCGCGAACAACGCCGTAGTGAATGTCTTCGTATTGGAGCCGATCTCCACGACGGTGTCGGGCGTGAACGGGTCGCCCGCATCGGTGGCCTTGCCGTAGTGAAAGAAGTAGCGGCGCCCGTGCAGCGACACTCCCACGACTGCACCAGGAACCGTGTGCGTCGTCATGTATCGATGCATGACGGCGCTGACAGCTGCTTGGACTTTCTGCTCCTCGTCGCCTGGCACGTTCTGAGCTGCAAGGTGAATTTGGCAAAGAACGAAACTGAGCCCCAGTAGCACTCCTCCGAAGTATGCTCGACAAACATTCATCGGACGTCTCCTTCTCGCCAGGAGTGGAACGACAGTCGTTTGGTGAACAGGCAGTTTGACCTGGAGATATCTAGGCCCAGTTCCGGGTGCGCTCCTGGAACTCGGTGCTCCAGGCAGAACGTATTGCTTCCAATGTTGCTTCGTGGAAGTGCTTGGGATCGCCTTTAAATTCGCTTAGGGCCGTTACGTAGCCGTGTACATCGGCCAGTGCGACCGTATGCGGCTCAATTTTGGGATGCGTGTTGCAGAGGAGGATTCCGACTTTGTTGGTGTCGTCCCAGGTCAATTCGTTCGCCATCTAGCTCCCTCGGAAAACTTGCGCAGGATTATATCCCATGTCTTCTTGGCAGAGCGCCCCACCCATTCGCGGTTATTTGCACGAATCAGTAGGGCGCTCAGCGAACTAATTTTTATTGTCGTTTCTGCTGATGGTTGTGTTCTCTCCAATGTAGCTGCAGCCCACAATGGTGTTGCCGTAGACGTACGGTTGCACTGGCAATGAACCGTCGGGATTGTCCCAAGCCTCGACCAGTATGTTGTGCGGCGTGATCTTCCCCGTGGTGTGCACCACAAAATAGCTCGTCCAGTTGTCTGTTGAGCAGTTGTAGTGAAAATCCACCGTTGTGTCATCCAGCAGCTTGTAGGTTCCTGCGCACTGGGCCGCTTCAGGTTGCACTTGGGAAGCGTCCGTCGGCGGGTTTACCAGGATGAATATGCCTGAGTCATGCATCTTCACATGGCCCTTGCCGTCGAACGACCAGATACCCGTATCCGTGATGATGGAGGAAGTGACCGGCCCGGAAAGGCTTGACCCACAAGCTCCATTCACCGCTGGTTGCTGAACGATATGAATCGTCTCGTTGAAAGGGAAGTCGCCTTTCAGCCGATTAGGGTTGGTGTTATGTCCACTCTGAATGTCTTGCGCAAACATTGTGGTTGAAAAGCATGCAACAACGAGTAGCGTCTTGAGCAAGGTGGAATCCTTCTTGTACAGGGATTGAACTGCGGTCGCCAATTCTGTTGGAAGTTCGCAGTCCTGTCAATTGGCACCTACGCTATTGCGCAGTGAGGCACGGTCAAGGGCGGGACGCTGGAATTCCAGTTCGGTTTTGATAGTTTCGCAACTACTAACAAATTTCATTATCATCTGCCCCTAATAGGCCCTTCTGCGACTCCACTAATGTGTAGTCCCCCGATATACTTGATAAGTGAAAACCGTATTCGTGTTCCTACTCGTGCTCTCGATCGCGCCGGTCATTCCGGCCCAGCAGCGTTCCTCCTGCAACCTCCCGTTGAAGCCGGTGAATGTCAGTAACCCAACAACCGTTGTCGGCACCGGAACGCCGGCTTCGTGCACCGAGCAAGCCTTTCAGGCGGCCATTGCTACCGGAGGGATTATCACGTTCAACTGTGGGCCGCAGCCCGCCACAATCTCGCTGACCAGCCAGCAGGAATTTCGCAACGACATGGACACCGTTATCGACGGTGGGAAAAAGGTCACTCTGCAGGGCAATGGCACCACTCGCTTATTCTTGGCGCAAAGCGGCGACGGTCCCTGGCATGGCGGAACCCCTCCGTACTACCAGAGCACCCGCACTGCCATCACCTTTCAAAACATCACCCTCGCCGGTGGCCGGTCGAGCGGCACTGCGATTCCCCCACTTCCACCCGGCGCCCCTCCCATTTGCTCGCAGGGCACTGAGATCGATGGCGGAGGCGGAGTCATTTATGTGCGCGATATGGTGGTGCATGTCCTCAACTCCACCGTGATCGGTAATCATTCCGCGCCCCTTGGTCCCGACGTGGCCGGAGGTGGAATTTATGCCCTGGGATCCTTGGACGTGACCGTGCAGGGGACGCTGTTTCAAAACAACGATGGCGCGAACGGCGGAGCCATTGGCATGCTCGAGACGAACTTTAAGGCCGTAAATTCCGTGTTCCAGTCCAACCAGGCACTGGGTCATGATGGGAATCACAACATCCAAAGTAGCGGGTGTCCCATCCACTTGAATCAGTATCAAGTGGGAGACGGCGGCAGCGGCGGCGCCGTCTACCTGGACGGCCAGGGCGCAAACGGTCCTTTCTTTTGCGGGAATATGTTTGCTCAAAACCACGGCGGGGTGAACGCTCTGGGCGGGGCCATCTTAGGAGTGGGCGATCCCGGAACTCAATACCTGACGGTTACTCAATCCGAGTTCGATGGAAATAGTAACTATAACGGTGGGGCAATCTATGTCTATAAGAATAATTTGGTAGTTTCGCGATCTACTTTTTCTCAAAATATGGCTGCCTACGGTGGCGCCATTCAGGGCAACATCGTTCAGCTTTCCGCTCTTAACAACACCTTCTCTCGTAATGATGCTTCGGTTGGAATCGGAGCCTTGGCCCTCTTCAATGCCTCGGGTGTCCTCTTAAACAATACGTTCGCTGGGAATACCGCGCCGCACTTTCCCGTACTCTTCCCGGGAAGCTCCTCCAATCCAGCGCCGTCGTTGAACATTACTAACAACCTGTTCGTCTCAAATGTCGCTGGCGGCGGAAAGCTGGCATGCTTCGCCAGTTTCTCTGGGGGCGGCAATTTCTTGTGGCCACCCAGCGCACTGAACCCGGCACCGGAGGCGGCATGCGCGTCAAGTGTAGTTACCGCCGACCCTCTGTTAGGAACGCTCAGCTACAACGGGGGCTTCACCCAGACAATATCGATTCCCGCGAATAGTCCCGCGCACCAGTCTGGGCATCGCTGTCCCGCAGTTGATCAGCGAGGTATCACCCGTCCGACTCCTTGCTCATCCGGGTCCTTCCAACATTAGGGACAGTCGGGGCTAGTGTCTCGCGCCACACATACACCTGAAGGTTCGATCCAGAACGAGCTTGTCCGGGGCGCGATTGAGGGGTACGCGCCAGAGCCCGTTGATCGAGCTGGTCGCACACTATGAAATAATACCTGGTCTGGCGTCAGTCCAAGATAGTCCACGCCAAGAATTACGGAGAGGAATAGAGGTATGGACCACTCCGATGATCCGGGTACCGTCTTTGATGCACATGTGCGCGCCGAATTTGTCGAATGCGACGTTGACGCGACCATGGCGACCATGGCCGATGCTCCTTACGTAACCCACGTCCCGGTTCTCACCGGAGGTTACGGGGCGGCCGAAGTGCGGCAATTCTACGGGACCTATTTCGTCGGACACTGGCCCACGGACACGCAGATCAAACAAGTTTCCCGCACAATTGGCCAAGGACGCGTTATCGATGAACTAGTCGTCTCATTTACCCATGATGTACAGATGCCGGCGATGTTGCCAGGAGTGCCACCGACAGGCCGTAAGGTCGAGCTACCGCATGTCGTTGTGATGGGAATTGAGAACGGCAAAGTAGTCTACGAGCACATCTACTGGGATCAGGGATCGTTGCTCGCGCAGGTGGGATTGCTGGATACCGCTAAGCTCCCGGTGACCGGTGCGGAGCAGGCCCGCAAGCTCCTCGATCCAAGCCTACCTTCCAACGAATTGATCCACCGAGCAGACAAAACGATGACCGAGCATTAGTTTCTTATGTTCCGCTCACCTCCCCATGCCAAAATAAAGAGCCTGGCGGGTCTTGACATCGCAGTTATGCAGGGTCATATTCGCACACCGACCAAGCACAGATCCGGCTAAGTACTAAAGAGAGATCAGATCACGCAAGATAGCTGCAGACATCCAATGGCCGACCCGACATCGCAAGTATGCGTCAGCAATACGGCGCCCGAGTACTTCAACGGCATCAGCGAACTTTGCCGACGGATTTATCCCGACACGCCGCCCTGGAATGCCAAACAATTATCGTCGCATCTGCGCCTCTTCCCCGAAGGTCAGTGCGTCGCCGTGCTCCACCCCGGCGAGACCGTGGTGGGGATGGCCGCCAGCCTGATTGTCGATTGGGACGACTACAACATGCTGGATGACTGGGAGCGCTTCACCTCAGACGGCATGTTCACCAATCACGATCCCGTCCGCGGTCGCACGTTATATGGCGCAGAAGTTATCGTCGATCCCACCTTACAGCATCACGGTATCGGCGACAAACTCTATGGATTCCGTCGCAATCTTACGGAGTCTTTCAGGTTGAGGAGAATTCGCGCGGGCGCACGACTGCGTGGTTACTGCGCATGTGCTACCGAAGTGAAGCCCGAAGAATACGTCACCGAGGTCGTGGAAGGGCTTCGGCACGACCCCACGCTCAGCTTCCAACTACAGGAAGGTTTTCATGTTCTGGCGGTCGTCCCTCACTATTTGAAGGACGATCCCGAGAGCCTGGGATACGCTGCCGTCATCGAATGGCTTAACCCGCAGGTGATCCAACCCGAACATTTTGCCGACCGGCCCACGCAATTTCTGCGCAGAGACGGATCTACACTCAGTTAGCGGCCCGGCTCGGATTCGCTCGTAATACTGCCGCCCCGTCGCATTTATTATTACGGCGAACGGAGGGAATTCATGTCGCCAATGAACGACCAGAATCTGCTCGAAGTTCTTCTGGATTCTTGGGATCGGAACAACACCATCCTTCTTAATCTGCTCCGCTTGGTCCCCGAAGGCGGGCTGGGGATCAAGGCGACGGAGGACGGCCCGTCTATCGCGCAACTGTTCACGCACATCACTTATGTGCGCCTTGTGTTCGTCTCCGAGGATGCCCCCGAGTTCGCCAAAGAAATGCCCCAAAAAGAATGGGTAGACGAGCGCGACGCCACTCGCATCACGCAAATGCTAAATGACAGCGCCAAGACGGTACGGGCCGCGGTGAAGGGCAAGGTGGAGGCACGCCGGGACATGGATCTTCACTACGACCACCCCATTCTCCTGTTACAGCACATGCTGTGGCATGAGGGCTACCATCACGGTCAGATAAAGCTGGCCCTCAAGCAGGCGGGCCGTCCGATAACCAACGAGGAAGCAGGGCCGCTCACCTGGTCGGTCTGGATGCGCAAGCGGTCAACACAATGAAGCGAGCCCATCCGGCCCTCTATGATTGAGCCTTCTTTCGCAAGACCTTCAGTAGTCGAGCACGAGTAGCATACCCGGCTGACGCCTTTATTCCACTCGCAGGGCACGCATCGGATCGAGGCGCGATGCCTGCCATGCCGGCACAAGGCAGGACACGGCGGCAACCAGCGTCAGCGCAACGGCCACTGCGACGAAGATTGTCGTGTCGAGCGGACGCACGCCGTACAGCATGCTGCGAATCAGTTGCGAGGCCATCGCTCCGCCCAGCAACCCAAGCCCCAAGCCAATCAAAGCCGGGCGAAGCCCGTCGAGCAACATGAGCCGCAGCACTTGCTCGCGCTGGGCGCCCAGCGCGATGCGCACGCCGATCTCACTGGTGCGCTGCTCTACCAGGTATGACAGCACGCCGTAGAGTCCTACGCTGGCGAGCACCAGCGACAGCATGGCGAATGCCACAATCAGCGTCGAGGTGAAGCTAGCTTCGATAGTGGATGCCCCGATGAGCTGATTTAAAGTGAGTACGTAGGCGACCGGCAAGTCCTTATCGAGCGACTGTACGACCTGCTGCACGGGAATCGCCAGTGAAGCGACGTCACGCTGCGAGCGCACCACGATCACAGCACGTTCGTTGTAACTACTGCCCATGGGGAAATACATGGTTGGTTGCGGTGGCATCGAAATGAGGTATCGCGTGTCACCCACGACGCCGACGATGTCATACGGTCGCGGATTGTTGTTTCCGGCTATGTCGACCACCAGATGCTTACCGATTGGGTCCTCTTTGGGAAAGAATGAGTCGGCGGTGATCTGGCTGATGATCACTTTGTCTGCACGATCAAGCCACTCCTGATCCGTGAAGGTCCGGCCGCGCACGATTGGAATTTGCAGGGTAGCGAAGTACAGGGGGTCAGCAAAACGGCGGCGCGCGATTTGTAGTTGTCCCTGCGGCAGCGGCGGATGCTCGGCAATGGTGAGAATGTTATCTCCGCCGTATCCCTGACCAGGGGCAACGTTCACCAGCGCGGCCGCGGAGACTCCCGGAAGCGCCCGCACCCGCCTTAACAACTGCTCGAAGAACTGCGTGCGCTGTGGCGGCGTGGGATACCTGACGTCAGGCAGACTCAGACGCATGGTGAGAACATTGTCGGTCGTGCAGCCCATGTCCGAGGTGCGCAGCTTGTGATAGCTCTTCAGCAGCAACCCCGCGCCTATTAGCAAAACGACCGTCAGAGCAACTTCGAGCGACAGCAGCAGTTTGCGCAGTCGTGTCTTGCTTTGTCCGCCGGTGTGCGAACGCGACGATTCCTGCAATGCGCCAAGGGCGCCTTTGCCACTGATACTCAGCGCCGGGATTAAGCCTGCCAGCAGCGCGCTCAGCAGTGTGATCCCTACAGTAAAGGCGACTGCCACCCAGTCCATGCGAATGGCTTCCTCACGGGCGATGTCTTGGCGGACTCCAATCAACCAGTGAAGGGCGAAGTACGCGAAGACCAGCCCAAGGGCACCACCGACCGCAGACAGCAGCAGCGTTTCCATCAGTTGCTCGCGGATGAGACGCCACCTGCTACCGCCGAGGGCCGCGCGAATTGCGACTTCTTTGCGGCGCGCAGCAGCGCGAGCAATCAGGAGGTTGGCGACGTTGAGGCATGCGATCAGCAGCACGCAACCTGTCGCCGCCAGCAACACATAAAGCGGCGTCTTGAAGTCATGCACCATGTCGTCGAGTAGCGACCTCATATTGGCGCCGGAACTGACGGCGGGTTGGCTCGCCCCATATTGCTCACGCAGACGGTGAGAAATCGTGTCGATTTCGCTGAGCGCTTGCCCCATCGGTACGCCCGATTTCAAACGCGCAATGGCTGCGAAGCTATGGTTGTCGAGAGCCACCAGCTCCTGCGGTGGAATTTCATGGTGAAACGCCGTCCACACCTGAGTCTGCGCGTCGGGATATGCGAACCACGCTGGCATGATGCCGATTACGTTATAGGGCCTTCCGTCCAACAGAATCGAGCGGCCCAGGATCGACGTATCGCCACCCAAACGCCGCTTCCACAGACCCCACGAAAGCACGACGGCAGCATCGGCCTGCGGACGGTCGTCGTTCGAATCGAAGACCCGTACCGTACGCAGGCCGAGCCCAAGGGTTGGGAAGAACTCCGCCGAAACGCGCGTCGACTCGATT
Organism: uncultured Acidobacteriaceae bacterium; assembly: GCA_963834815.1. Taxonomy (GTDB): domain Bacteria; phylum Acidobacteriota; class Terriglobia; order Terriglobales; family Acidobacteriaceae; genus DASRAA01. Next base: position 884,401 of record CAWIDA010000006.1, read on the forward strand.
CTCTCCGCCAACTGGCCGGAATCGCCCGATAGGTTGTAGCTGCCGGAGCCGAAGATGGACATCTGCTCGAAACTTTGCGCGCGTTTCTGCCACTCCGCATACACGCCGGGAGCGATGACGTTGAAGGGATAGTTGTTGTCGATGGACCGCTCGTAGAGCATCGACCAGCTGGCTGGGATCGGCAAACGGCAACGGCTTCAGCAGTACCGAGTGGACGACGCTGAACAGCGCCGTATTGGCTCCGATGCCGAGGGCCATCACCAGGATGGCCATGGCAGCGAATCCCGGAGTGCGCGACAACGTACGCGCGGCGTAGGTCAGGTCACGCAGCATGCCCTCTAGCGGACGCAGCGAATTCCATTGCCAAATATCTTCGCGAACACGCGTGGCGCTACCCAGTGCGAGATTGGCGCGGCGGGTTGCTTCCTGCGAAGAGAGTCCCTGCGCGAGGTAATCGTCGATCTCATGCCGCAGATGAGCGTCGAGCTCCTGTGCCAGTTCGGCATCTTGACCGCGGCGGCGGAAAAATCGTGACAGTCGCATGGGTTCTGACCTCGGTTTACCCTTCCGCCTCGCCCAGTACCCGGCCGATTGCGTCTACTAGTTGTCGCCAGCGGCCCGTCTCGGCTATCAGTTGTTTCCTGCCGGCAGCGGTCAACTTGTAGAACTTCGCCTTGCGATTGTTTTCGCTCGTGCCCCAGTACGACGACAGCCATCCGCGGTCTTCGAGCCGATGCAGCGCGGGATAGAGCGAGCCCTGCTCTACTTCCAGGACGTCATCGGAGGAGTGCTCGATGATGTGGGCAATTGTGTGGCCATGGGCTGGTCCGGGGATAAGCGTGCGCAGGACCAGCATGTCTAGCGTGCCTTGCAGCATCTCATTCTTTTGTTTCTTCTCAGAGCGCGTCATGTCGTGTTGGGTTCCCGCTCCACTCGAATGTCTATGGGAAAGTAGCATACTCCACTCGAACGTCTAGGGGAAGGGTAATTTAGATGGGCAGCGACCAGACGGGACGAGCCGCTTTCCCGCCGTGACGGCTGGTCACAATCCGGCAATGTTCCGGGAAACCGTCCCAGACCTTCGTGAATACCCCGTTCAAGTGGAATCACCTTCAGTGGGCAAGGGCCCGTTGTTCCCAATTTCTGCGAGCGGTTCGGTAATAGTGGAGTTCAGCGTAGAGACGAGATAAATCCCTTCCCTTAGGGCGTTAAGGCGCGCAACCTCGTTGCCGACCGCGGCGTTTCCGGCCGAGACGAGTAACCTGGCGTTGGCGAGTGCCTGTTCGGCCGAGGCGCGCACCTCGCTAAGAAGGCGACGCACTTGCGATTCCAGAAGCTGCCGGCTCTCCACCACGCGCTCCTCAACGTCACCCTGGATTCGTGCAGCATTGGTGTCGATCAACTGGTCAAGGAAGTTTGCCGCAGCCGCATTGGACGGGCGATGAAAATGCACGGCACCTAGTAGAACGTCGAGTCCGTACAGGAGTGGCGACGCTGGTCGCGCGATTCCAAGCATGTCGTGAAAGTAGAAGCGGGAGCGAACTCGAAATCCCCGCTCAGCGTCCAGACAGCCTGGCAGGTGCGATAGTTGGTCCGACGGACCGTCGGCAATTTGTCGAAGCAGACCTTTGATCATATTTACAAAACGCTGTGTGACGGCGCTATACAACTCTTCGGCCTCTTCTTCTTCAGCCTCGAGCCAGGGCATGACGTGCCTACGCGCAATAGCTTGTGCGATCGACATAATTGCCCGCCGCCGCGCGGGACCGAATGGGGTCGTTACTTTTTCACACTCACACTTCAATTCAGCGTGAGCCGTGGGGAGCACCTCCCGCAGGAACTGCTTGCGTCGGACCAATAGCAGGTTGGAAAGCCTCATCTGTTCCGCTGAAAACAGCGCTCCCAGATCACGCAGCGACTGTTCAGCCCCATTCAAGGTTTGGCGGAGAGTCTCGATTCGCTGGTTTGAGCTGGCTATCGGCTCCTGCAAAACGCGAATGCGCTCACCAATTGAGCGCTGCAGAGCGGCCGAATACCGGTGAAGGCCACGCTCCGCTGCAGAGCGCGTCATCGCGTGGCCAGACCTCCCGGCGAGGGACAGCAGGTCCTTTAGCAGCGTGTTCCAGTCATCGTTGTCGCCCAAATTATTTAGCTGGCGCAATGCGCTCACTTCATAAATTCTTCCAACGGGCGTCTTCAGGCGCTCCTCAAGCACATTGCGCGCGAACGCTGACGCTTGCTCTCTCTCTGTCAAGGTGACGCGGTCGATCTTGTTTAGCACGATCAGGATTTCGCCAACGTTCCTCGCCACGGCTTCGATGAGTGACAACTCCTCGCCCGAAATGGGCGGATCGGCGCCGACCAGCAGAATTGCCGCGTCGATCTGCGGCACGAAAGCTCTGGTCGTTTCAGTGTTCCCGACGAAAACGGAACCGATCCCAGGCGTGTCGACCAGACACATTCCAGACGCCAGCAACGGAGCTGGTAGAAACACTTCGACGCCCATGACGTGCTTCACGTTTTCGGGGTTGCGTTCCTCGGCAACGTAGTCCGGGAGCTCTTCTATTGCGGCAGTCCGCCAACCACCTTCGATGAGCACGCGGACCGAGCGCTCACGCCCGTGGCGAAGCACGGTGGGGACCGCGGTCACGGGCACCACTCCAGTAGGAAGAACGGGCTCGCCGACGATGGCATCGAGCAATGTCGACTTGCCGCGCTTGAACTGACCGACGCAGGCGACGAAGAAGCGGCCCTCGTTGATTCTTGTCGCAAGCTGCCGGATGTCAGCAGCGACGGAACTCTCACCCAGGTGCTCGGCGATCTCTGCAAGCCGGACGAGCGCATGCGCATCCGATGAAACCTCTGGCGGAGCGAGGCCCGGAATCGAACTCTCTCCTACAGGTGTCATCCTTTGCCTGCCCAAAGTTTGGGCGTCATTGATTGACCATTGCGAGCTTGAAGTCAATGTAGAGCGGCGCCCCCTTGATTTGTCCGTCGCGCGAATACTTGGGACTTTTGGCCATGCGAATCATATGCATGATTGCGCCAGGATTCCCCTCGCTGTAGGCCACCATGTTGTCGAGAAACTGCGCAAGGTTCTCGAAGGCCAACCCTTCGTTCTCCGCGCACCATGCTGAAAACAGCTTGGACTTATCGGAGTCGAAATTCCGCAGTGTGTATCTATCTGACCGGTCGGGGAACATGCGCAGGACGAACCCCGCATCCTCCATATGGTCTGACCGTGACACTGCGACCACGGGCACGGAACAATCCGTCATCACCTCACGGACCGAGGCTGCGAGTGACTGCGAAGGCCGCACAAGATGATCAAGAATGACCAGGTATCCGGAATTGCGCAGGGCTTCGCGTACCAGTCCCTTCAGAGCGACTGCGCTCTTCGAACGAAAATCCGAAACTCCAGCAGGGCAAGCTCTGATTATCGTTGGGTCGCGCACGATCCACAGTGCCTTCGCCAGGTTTTTATGGAGTGCTTGCGGGGTTTGAGTTTGTGCACTCCACAAGACGGCAGGAAACTCCGAACACGCAGCCGACAAAAGCAAGGTTTTGCCGACGCCCATTGGTCCGTGAAACAGAAATGATCGGCGGGCAGCGACGCGTGCGCGCAACTCCTCGAGTTCAATGCTGCGATAAGCAATAGCCGTTTGCCCCGCCGGTCGGGAACCGCTGCTCTCGAGGGTCGCAAGGGTCTTGATCACAGTTGAGGGTGCGCTCCCTGCTGATGCACATACTTGATGACTTCCACATCCGACATGGCGATAAGTCCCTCGGCGACCATCTGGTCCAATGCCGGAATGAGGCGCCGGATGTTCTCTTCGGTGTCGATGATCTGCACCAGGATCGGAGAATCCGAAGAAAGTCGAAATAAGTGAGACTTGCGGATTATGGTACTGGCGCCATATCCCTCAATTCCCCGATACACCGTAGCGCCGGCGATGTCCAGCTCGCGGCACCGCGCAACGATCGCCTGATACAGCGGTTGCCCCTGCCATTTATCGTCTTCGCCAAAGTGAATACGCAACATCTTGGCTTTGCCCTCGAGTTTCATTTCCGTGCCTCCTGCATATCGGGCATCGGCTGGGCATGAGAATACTTAATGACGTCGACATCGGAGAGCACCACAAGGCCCTGCTTCACCATCTCATCGAGTACGGGAATTATGGCGCGCAGTTTCTCTTCGGTATCGACCGCGGTCAGCAGAATCGGTGCATCATGCGAAAGGTTCAGGGGCGAGTCCTTGTGTATGCGGCGATTCGCGCCATATCCCAGGATCCCTCGATATACGGTTACGCCCGCGATTTCATTTGCCCTCATTGCCTGGACCAGCGCGTGATACAGCGGTTGGTCGTTCCACCGGTCATGCTCCCCGATGAGGATGCGCATCATCTTCGCCTTCGATTCCAGTTTCGCTGGGGCCGTGGCGGATTGCAGTCTGTCCCTCGACGAGGAGGGCGTAATGACTGTCGTATCGTGAACCTCGATCAATCCCTGCGACGCAATCTCAATCAGCTTAGGAAGAACCTCCTGCACGCGCCCCGGCGTTTCGATAAACTCGATCTTGATGGGCATTCGGTCTGAGACTTCCACCAGGCGCGAAGTGTGCAGCTTGTGGTCGGTACCGAAGCCGGCCATGGCCCGCGTTACCGTCGCATCCGAAATGCCACGAAAGAAAAGGTAATCGAGGATGGCTGCATACGAAGCGGTACCGTGATACGTCTGGCCTTCGATGACGTAGACGCTGACTTTCTTGGCTGGTCCTGTAGTTAGCATTCTCCTCCTCGATTCGCGCAACCGCGCGGGTTCGGATCGGTATTACGGCGATGGGTTGGCGCCGTGTGTGCTCTCGACTCCCTCACCCTGGGCCGGGTGGGTCTGTAAGACATAGCGATGTAGTTCTTTTACGCCGGACTCGAGCGTTTCAGCAATGCTGCGCAGGTCCGCAGCTCCCTCGGCCGAGACGGGGCCGTAGCCGCGCATGTAGTTGGGCGCAAGCTCTGCGATAGCAATCTCGACAAAGGTGAGATTCACATCGACCGAGTGTGCTGCGGAAATCCGGGGTTGCTCTGGAGCCAACGACTGGCAGGCCAGCACTTCCAGCAGTTGCGTGCGTATCCCGGCGATATCGTCTTCGATTGTCTTGCGCTCCAGCGCAGTAATGTCGCCCACGTAATTGGGAAATAGAGTCTTCGAAGCTGCAGCGTTGAGCGTTGCTTCGATATCACCCAGCAGGCGATCAATGTGCCGGCATGTGATGAACAGGCGTTGGCGCTGGCTGGGGTTTAGCGTATTCGATCTGGCAATCACTGCGTACCTCGACCATGTTCGCTGGTCGCAGAGCCTTGGAAAATTGCTGCTTCAAGCAGGCAGCGCAAATGCCGCTAGCCGATATGGCGCACAAACCCTGCGACGATCATTCCCAAATTGTTGTTCGGAACTCGGCGGGGAGAAGACTCCGCGACGAGTTCCGCTCGTCAGGAGTCATCATCTGTACCCGCACACCGGCAGGACAGCGGTTTGGGTGAACTCCTTCACCCTTCTATCTGGGTTGGTGATACGCCAGTTGCGGGGACGATGTCAAGCCGGGCGTCTGAGTTCGATGCAGAGTTGCGCCGAGTTCCGGTGAGGCGTGGCCGGCACAGCTCCCACTGGTGCAACCACTTGCTGGAGACTAGACTTTCATGGCGGGAAGGAGTCAGTGATGGCAGATTCGAATATCCGGAAGTATGAAGCCCGGGCGGCGTCTACCGATATTTTCGGCCGCGTTTTGTGCAGCGTTCGAAATCACCACTACGTCATCGACGGTCCCGAGCAAAACGGATGCCCCGGCGAAGAGGTGACGCCCGCTGAACTGTTTCTCTCGGCAGTGGCTTCCTGCGGAGTAGAGCTGGTCCAAGTGCTGGCAAAATCAGACGGAATCCCTGTGCAAGGAATTCAAGTCGACATCCAAGGGCAGATGGACCGCTCCAACCCGGTGCGTTCGGATGTCTCATTGTTCAACTCTATAAGCCTCCGGTTCCAATTGAAGGGCGTCACCGACGACGACGCAAAATTTCTGGTCGAGAAGTTCAAGGGCAGGTGACCGCTGTACGGCACGGTCGCGGTCGCGACCCCGGAAGTTCAAGTCGAATACGTCATTCAGAAGTGAGCGCCTCCTATGCGCTCCCACATTATTCAGCGGTACCGTCCCACCCAAACATCAAGCGGGTTATTGCCAGCTCCGAGTTGCAGGCGCCTACCGTCACTTGCCCTGGTACTCGACAAACAGCTCCGGGAACTGCTGCTTCAACGCCTTGGTCTTGGGCAGGTCGCACACCTGAATGTATGGGTTCTCAGGGTTATGAAGCGCGTAGTCCTGGTGGTAGTCTTCGGCGCGATAAAAGCCCTTTAGCGGAGTGACCTCGGTGACGATTGGCTTGGGAAAGACCTTCGCCGCATCGAGTTGCGCGATGTACGCAGTGGCAATTCGCTTCTGCTCGTCATCCGTGTAGAAGATGGCCGAGCGGTACGAGGTGCCGACATCGGGTCCCTGGCGATTGAGCTGCGTGGGATCGTGCACCACGGAAAAGAAAATGCGGAGCAGTTGGCCGTAGGTAATCTTCGAAGGATCGTAAACCACCTCCACCGACTCGGCGTGCCCCGTGGTTTCGGTGGTGACCTGGTCGTAGGTGGCGGTCTTCGCCGCACCGCCGGAGTATCCTGCCGTAGTTTTCAGCACGCCCTTCACCCGCTCAAAGACCGACTGCGTGCCCCAGAAGCATCCTCCCGCGAAGACGGCAGTTTGCTTGCCCGGCGCGGAGGCCAGGGAAGCGTCGAGCTTGGCGGCAGGGACCGGTGCACTGGGCGGAGCGGCCTGCGTTGTAGTACAAGCCACCAGCGAGATGAGGGTGCTCAGGACCAACACGAAGCGAAATAGACGACTGAGTCTGCGCATACCAAAAGTACGAAGCCTCTCTCCAATCGGATGCGCGTCCACGCCGAACGATACAGGGCCGACACTCGCAGCCTCTGGGTACGTGGCCACTCGTAATCAATGTCCGATAATGCGCCCACTACCCTCCCCCTCCCTCCTCCTGAAAACAAAAGGGTTATTGCAGCGCTTGTGCTTAAACTCCTCAAAACAAAACTACTTATACATAAACTCTAAAAAATAAAAGACTTAACCGAAAATTTGGGGACGGCAGGTTGCCTTGACCAGGATTTTTCAAAGAGCCGACGAAAGCCGCTGACTGCCCGCGGGCCAGCAAGAGACACTAATGCCCTGCCTCACATGTCGTTTGTTTCATAGCTCCGGTAGGGTAGGGAAGGACGTGGAACACGAAGTAATGTGATAAGGAAATTGTGCGCCATCCGCCATGGAGTGGGTGCCCCATCCGGGCTGGATTTGCCCGGGTGGGTATTTGAGCCAACCGAACCATTTCCAGCCTTCCGGCCTTTGGACCAGTCCACGCTTTGCCGGATTCCGGTGCAAGTACCGGAGCTTGAAGAGCCCACATCACTCGCTATGTTGTGGGCTCTGGCTCACTTCGCCTGATCGCGATTGCCTATTTCATAGGCGTGGCTCGAACGTGGGTCTGGGTGCCAAGTGAACAATCGGTATTGACGTTCTGGATGTAGAGATCAGAGTTGCCGTTACGGTAGTCCTGGAAAGCCAGGGCTGTGAGTCCCGAGGGGGCAATTCCGGACCACATTTTCCCCTTCTGCGAGATCGCCGAAGCGACGGGGAATTGCGAGCAGACGGTGTGGCCTGCCCGGTCAAGACGAATGGCCTGGATGGTTCCGATTTGGGTGACGGACTGATCGATCCAAAAAGCGAGCACGCCATCCCCGACCTGAACGGTGGTGGGCAGGATTTCCGAGTTGCTGCCTAAGGGCACAATCCTTCGTCCGGTCTTTCCCCATTTGCGCACGCCAGTGGAATCGAACCGTTGGGCGAAGATGCCACTCATACTCTGAAGCGAATTCTCTTCTTCCCAAAAAAGAAAGATGTCGCCGTTAGCGGCGTGATACGAAGCTGAGGGATCGACTCGCACGCGGATCGTGTTGGTCGAGGCAGGCACACCATTGTGGGCAAATGCCTCACTGCCGTCAGCTCGGATGTGCTGCACATAGCTCTGCAAACTGGGCCTGCTGCTATACCAGGCAAAAATCGCACCGCCATTGCCGTCAGAGAGAAATGGCGGGTAGTTCCCAAGCTGCAGCGATCCGCCGTCCCAAACCTTAACGTGATTCGCACCCCAGAGTAGCGCCCCAGTTGACGAAATCTTGTTGGTGTAGAGGTGGCGGTCGGAAAAGAAGCCGGTGTCGCGACTGAACGAAACAATTACGGAACCCTCATCGGCGGCATGCAGATCACAGAGGGAGTAATTCGCGTTGGCTTCATACAAAGCGATGCCGTGGTTGAACTTGCGCTTGTATTGCCACTGGAGTCGACCGTCGCCATCCAGCTTTTGCAAAAAGACTGCTGAATTACCGGTCCAGGCGACCACAATGCCACCGTCAGAAGTAGCGACGATTTTCGGAGCCGCTGCCTGCGGGTTGCCGCTGGTGAGTTGCACACCATTGCTCCCCCACAAGGGTTGTCCGTTGGGAGCGACTTTGGTGGCGGTGACCTGCCAGTTAGCGCCTTCGCGCGTGTCCAGAAACGCCAGTAGAGCATTTCCGCGGGAATCGACGGCGAGGCCGTAGTCTTCCGTAAAGCTATTACTGAGAATGGCGACAGGCACGCCGTTGTGGGGAAGCTGTTCGATCCCAGCGGCATTGAGGCGCTGCAAATAGGTGTCGTAGCCCTGCGGGGGCGGATCGTTGGGATTGTTATTGAACCAGCTCACGTACCAACTATTGTCCGGGAGTACGGCCAGCTTGGGCTGCACCTGGTCGGCGCCGGGGATATCCGCGAGGGCGAGATTGGTGTTGGGATCCGACGACCACTGCCCCCAGGACGCGGAGGCTAGAGCGAGAACAACAGAGAACAGACTGCAACAATAATAAAGTCGATGGTTCATGGGTCTCCTTAGACGCCTGTCGCTGCGAAAGTTCATTGGTGAAATGGTGTTGGCTGACTCCGAACTCATGGAAGCCTGGCCGACATTGAGGAACGAACCTGGGAAGTCAGCCTGTCAATGACGTCGAACAAGGCTGGCAACGCCAGCAATGTTATCCTAAGTCTGCGTCTCCCGATGCGTCTAACGATCTTTTTGCACCGGGTCGACACGCCTCATAGATGGTCCTCGCCGGCGCCGGTATCGTCCAACCACCTGCAGTTCTGTCAACATCAGTGCCACTAAATGTCCTTCTTCTCCACTACCGCAATCCCCAATTCCTTGAGTTGCTTGTCGCTCACCGGAGTCGGCGCGTCCATCATCAGGTCGATGGCTTTCGCCGTCTTGGGGAAGGGGATGACTTCGCGCAGGCTGGTGGCGCCGGCGAGGATCATGGCGATGCGGTCGAGGCCGAGGGCGATGCCTCCGTGCGGAGGCGTGCCGTATTGCAGCGCCTCGAGAAAATAGCCGAAGCGCGCCTGCTGCTCATCGGGAGACATGCCGAGCGCCTTGAAGATGATGCTCTGGATGTCTTGCCGGTGAATACGAATGGAGCCCGAGCCCAACTCGGTGCCGTTGAGCACCACGTCGTAGGCCAGCGAGCGCGCCGCGCCCGGGTCGGTCTCGAGGATGGGCATGTCTTCTTCGTGCGGCGAGGTGAAGGGATGATGGGCGGCGTTCCAGCGGCCCTCGGTCTCGTCCCACTCGAACATAGGGAAGTCGGTGACCCAGAGGAAACGGAAGTCGCGCTGGGCGAAGGCTCCGTGTTTGGCGGCGAACTTCTGGCCGAGCGCGAGACGGAATTGTCCGGCGATTCCGAAGAGCTCGCGTTCGCGGTTGGAGAGACGGGGTTTCTCTCTGTTCGAGGGTATCGAATCCCACCCTTTCGCTTCGCGAAAGGATGGTGCACCCACCTCATTTTTTAATCCCACCCTATCGCCAACAGGCAGCGGAAAGGATGGGGCACCCGAGGATGTAGGTAGGGCGCCTGCGACGATGACAAGCAGGTCGTCATTGCCAGGTTTCGCAATTTCGCGAATCTTTGACACGGCGTCGGGGAACGATTTCTCCAGGCGCTTGAGGTCTTCGAAGACCTTAGCGTCGCGGCGGTCGCCGAAGAGCAGCTTCAGGTCGTCGCGTTCTTTGCGCGAAAGCTCTCCGACCTTCGGCGTGACGATGGCGACGATCGGCAATTCAGGATCGACATTAAGTGTCGCGAGATTCTCGGGCGCAAACGCTGCGCGCACGTCGGACATCGCGGGCAGGCGCATGTCGGGTTTGTCGATGCCGTAGAGGCGAATGGCTTCGTCGTAGGTCATGCGCGGGAACGGCTTCTCGATGTCAACGCCGATGGTCTTCCACGCGGCAGTGAGAAAGCCTTCGACGACGGCGAAGACCGCGTCGGGCCGCGCGTAACTCATCTCGAGATCGATTTGCGTGAACTCAAGTTGGCGGTCGGCGCGCTGGTCCTCGTCGCGGAAGCAGCGCGCGATCTGGAAGTACTTGTCGAAGCCCGAGATCATGAGGATCTGCTTGAACTGCTGCGGCGATTGCGGCAGGGCGTAGAACTCGCCGTTATGGACGCGGCTGGGCACGAGATAGTCGCGCGCGCCCTCGGGCGTGGAGCGGGTCAGGATGGGCGTCTCGATCTCGAAGAAGCCCTGCGAATTGAGATAGTCGCGAATGGCGATGGTGACGTTGTGACGCAACACAATATTGTCGTGCATCGCAGGACGGCGCAGGTCGAGATAGCGGTACTTGAGGCGCAGTTCTTCGTTAGCGATATCGTTGTCAGCGGGTGAGAAGGGCAGCGGCTTGCAGTCGTTCAGGATGCGCAGCTCGCCGGCGACGACTTCGACTTCGCCGGTGGGGATGTTGGGGTTGATGGTGGCGGCGTCGCGCAGCTTCACGTGTCCGATGGCGGCGACGACGAATTCCGAGCGCAGCGATTCAGCCTTTTTGTGCAGCTCGGCGCCGGCGTCGGCGGTGATGACGATCTGGGTGATGCCGGTGCGGTCGCGCAGATCAATAAAGATAAGGTTGCCGAGGTCGCGGCGGCGGTTGACCCATCCCATGAGAACGACGCGGGAGCCGGCGTCGGAGGCGCGGAGCGCGCCACACATATGAGTGCGTTGCAAATCACCAAGAAAATCGAGCATGAAGGTCCTTAGTAAGGGGAAAATTCAATTTTACGCGATGAAATGCGGTTGCGGCGCGACAGAACAGCAGGTCCCTTCGGCTACGCTCAGGGCAGGCCCTTCGGCTCGGACGCGCTCTGTTCGGCGCATCCTCGCTCAGGATGACACGTTAACTGGCGCGGCGTAAGTAGCCGGCGAGTTTGTCACGCGTGACAGACTCCTGCTTGCCGGTAGCGAGTTCCTTCACCGCGAACTCGCCGGATGTTGCTTCATTCTCGCCGACGATGACGATGAAGCGAGCGCCGGCTTTTTCGGCAGCTTCGAAGGATTTCTTCAGGCGGAAGGTCTCGTCGCCGAGGTCGGCACTGATGCCTTCCCGGCGCAATTCGCGGGCCAGCCGGAGCGCGTGAGAATTCATTCCCGTGCCCAGGGGAGCGATGTAGGCGTCGAGCTCCTCATCGGCACGTATGCCCTCGGCCTGGAGCGCGAGAATGAGGCGGTCTTCGCCAATGGCGAATCCGATGCCAGGAGCTTTGGGGCCATCGAGCGATTCAGAGAGGCCGTCGTAGCGTCCTCCGCCGAGTACGGCACTCTGCGCGCCAAGGTCGCCGTGGGTGAACTCGAAGGTGGTGCGCGTGTAGTAGTCGAGGCCGCGGACCATGCGCTCGTTGATGATGTAGGACACGCCGACCGCGTCGAGCATTGCGCGCACGGCGGCGAAGTTCTCACGGCAGGCGTCGTCGAGGTACTGGCTGATGCGCGGCAGCTTCTCGATGATGGGCTGGTCTTCGGGAACCTTGCAGTCGAGCACACGCAGCGGATTGGTCTCAGCCCGGCGCTGGCAGTCGGGGCACATCTGGTGAATGACCGGTTTTAGCGCCTCACGCAGCGCCTGGTTATAGCGCGCGCGATCGTCGGCGCAGCCGACGGAGTTGAGTTGCAGAGTCCAGCCACGCAGGCCAAGTTCGTCGAGCAGGGTGGCCAGCATCTCCAACACTTCGGCGTCGCGCGCGGGAGACTCGCTGCCCGCGCTGGGAGGGCCGATCACTTCGGCGCCGATCTGGTAGAACTGGCGATAGCGTCCTTTCTGTGGGCGCTCGCGGCGAAATTGCGGACCAATGTAATAGAGCTTTTGCAGCGTGCCGCGTTTATCGAGCTGGTGTTCGATGTAGGCGCGCACTGTGCCTGCGGTGTTCTCGGGGCGAAGCGTCAACGACTGTGATTTTTCGCTGGCGGCGCGGCCTTTGTCCTCCCAGGTGAACATCTCCTTGGTAACGATGTCGGTGTCTTCGCCGACGCCGCGAGCGAACAGGCTGGTGTCTTCGAAGACGGGAGTGCGGATCTCGTGAAAGTTATAGCGCGCAAAGACGTCGCGTACCTTCGCCTCGACACGGTTCCATAGGTCGGTGTCGGGCGGGAGCAGGTCACGAGTTCCGCGGATGGCACGAATCATAGTGGCTAGTGGCGAGACCGCTTTTCGCCTCTCGCTATTCGCTTTCAAATTGCGGGTGTTCGTCTTTCCGAAGAGCGAAAGGCCAACAGCGAAGAGCGACCCCTATTTCTTCCTTTCAGCTAAATATGTTTCTTTATATCCGAGATAATTCTTCGCGTAGCGCAAAATGGTTTGCTGCTGTTCTTCGCTGAGTTGCTTGCGCACTTTGCCGGGAACGCCCATCACCAGCGAGCCGGGCGGAATCACCGTCTCCTCGGGAATAAGAGTGCCGGCGGCGATGATAGAACCGGCGCCGATGCGTGCACCGTTCAGAATGATGACCCCCATCCCGATCAAGCAACGGTCTTCGACCACGCAGCCGTGCAGTGTTACGTTGTGGCCTACGGTGACCCAGTCGCCGACAACCACGGGCCACTGGTTCAGCATGCCGTGCATGACCGAGCAGTCCTGAATGTTGCTGTTGGCGCCGATGCGGATGTAATGGACGTCACCGCGCACCACGGCGTTCATCCAGATGCTCGCGTTCTCACCCAGCACTACGTCGCCGAGTACCTGCGCCGACTCGTCCACATAACACGACCCGGGAACCGTCGGCCAGATGCCTTTGTAAGAGCGGATCATCGCGCGAGTCCTGAATCTTTGAACATACCATGCAGCAAGGCGAGTGCACAGGCGGTGACCGGTAACTGGTAACTGGTACGTAGTGAGTAGCAGAGGGGAATATGAGCGCGGAATGCGCCGCCTAAGGCGTTGGCAGGTTGCCAGTGCAAGGCTCCAGACGGCGACGATAGGCGGGGGTGAAGCGCTTGGGAGCCAGTCCGGAATTTCAGCCTTCGCTTCTCGTGTGACTAGTAAAGTATTGGCATGAAGCCGAAAGCCAATGCTGCCGCTAAAACCAAGCCCAAAGCCAATTCTTCGGCTAAAACCAAGCCCAAGGCCGATTCGAAATCGTTTCTCCGCAAGCACTCCCTGAGCCTGGTTGCGTTGGGAGTTGTGATTACGTTGATCGTGGCGTACTCGCGAGCCAATCCTGGAACTCATCTCGGGGCATTCTTCGGCAATGCCATCGCCGACTGGACGGGCGTGCTGGTTACCGTAATCATGACCAAGCACCTGTATGAAAAAGGATCGGCAGAGAGCAAACAGCCGCGAGGGAAGGTGCGGTCCCCCGTGCTGGAGTTCCTGCGCGAGCACTCGCTCACGGTGTTTCTGGTGGCGACGTGGTTGGTGTGGGTGGCGATCTTCCGCAAGATGGACACGGACAGCCGCTGGGGCGAGGTCGTCGGCAATATCGTGTCGGAGTGGACGCAGATTTTGGGCCTGGTATGGATGACCAAGCTTCTGATGGAGGCTGGGTCGAAGGAGTCGAAGCGATGAAGGCGGCGCAAGTTTTGCCAAAAATGGCGGACCCGCAAAACATGCCTCCCTACTGACTTCGCCTATGATCCATGAATTAAATGCGGCGACTTCAGTTTCCGATACTTCTTGCCAAACACTTCGTCGAGCAGACATGTGGTTTGCGCCTAAGACCATGGCGAAAACCTGGTATACCCTGGCAATAAGATCCCAATCCGATCACCTTAATAATCATCCCAATTTGGGATTTCATGGGATTAGAAGTCGAAATTTACGCGTCGTAGGAGCAGGATCTGCGAATATCAGGATGGAGTTGGATAGGAAACTCGCGTACCTCGAAATGTGGTTCCACAAAAGGGGCGCATCATGACGACCTTCCTACGACTATTCGCTCCCCGTCAATTCGAAATCTCAATGTTGCGGCTCAGCAAACCCGCTATGCTCATGCTCTGTTCTGTCGCGATTCTATCGCTCTGCCGGAGCGTCTCTTTTTCACTGGAATGTCCAAATCAGCCCATCCAAGTGACCAGAGACTGGGAGGTTGAGGTCAACGCCGCAGTAGCCAAAATTGGCCCCGTTAGCGGAGGTGAACTGAAGAATAAGACGAAGAACGTGACTCAGGATCTCTTGGGAAAACTACCCGATGCAGGCAAGGTATACCTGCAGCAGATGATGTTTTCTGCTTATTGTACGGGTCTTAGAGACGATAGAACCATATCTGAAGCAGAGAAGGTGGCCCGTCTACGGGATTACATTTCAGAAGTACAGCGCGTGACAAATCCGCCGTCTCCAAAGCCCATTGTCAAACCCGCCGTCCCCGTTCCCAGCTCTCAGCCTATAGATGCGACCGTGAAGCGATTTGGCATAACCCTCGGCTGGCAGCTGGCGCGTTACGAATTTTTCTACAACTCTCCCATTCCAGAAGCTGCTGCTGCTGCCCCCGGGGCGGAGCGCGAGATCCGCACAATGCTAGAGCAGGATCATTATCCCAATCCCGTCGCAGGCGTCGATGCCCAGCAACTTATGTCCGATGTTCTACTGTATTATGGGTCCACTAATGCTGAGAAGCACGCCATGATCTTGCTTGGTATGGCTGCGCTGCGCGCCAGTCTTGTTGGTGCCTCTCAGAATCAAAGCAACAACCAGCAAATGGCTGAGTTAGCGCATGGCATGGTCAGTGAGATCGACAGTGCCGTTTTGCCGAACAAAGAGAGGATTTTTCAGGCGCTTTTGAGGCAAAAGCCGACCAACGTACCTGGTGTAATCGATCTGGTAAATAACACTCACTAGGGCAAGACGGCCTCGACACCTTACCGATACCCGACTATCGGGCTTTTCTCCCACAATGCAGACGATCCCTGCAAAGTGGACTTCCTCTGTCACTCCGAGTATTTTTCTTCAGGGTACTTTCCGCCGCAACCTAACAACCGGGGGATAGATCTATGTATTTTGAACAGTTTTACCTGGGCTGTCTGGCGCATGCTTCGTATCTGCTGGGATCGGAGGGCGAGGGAATCGTCGTCGATCCGCAGCGGGACGTTGAAATCTATCTCGAAGCCGCACAAAAACAAGGGCTTCAGATTCGCCATATCTTTGAGACCCATCTGCATGCCGACTTCGTCTCCGGGCACACGGAACTGGCGGCGCGCACCGGCGCCAAGATTTATCTTTCGCGCGCGGCGGGAGCGACGTTTCCGCACGTTGCCGTGGACGACGGCTTCACGCTGCATGCCGGAAAGCTCCAGATCGAGGTGCTGGCCACCCCCGGTCACACGCCGGAGAGTATCAGCCTGCTGGTGACCGACCTTTCTACCCAGGTTAGCGACCAAGAGACCGCCGCGAATGCTTCGACAAGCTCGGGACAGGCTCTGGGGCATGCGGCGAAAATCCCCACCCCGCCAAAAGAAGGCGGGGTGGGGCACCCGCAGCCCTGGGCGGTCCTGACCGGGGACACGCTGTTTATCGGTGATGTGGGACGGCCCGATCTGTCGCCCACGCACACGCCGGTGCAACTGGCGGGCATGATGTACGACTCGCTGCACCAGAAGTTGATGGCTCTGCCCGACAGCGTGCTGGTGTATCCAGCACACGGAGCGGGGTCGTTGTGCGGGCGCAACATGCGCGCCGAGCGATTTTCCACTATTGGCACCGAGCGGTTGACCAACTACGCGCTACAAATAAAGGAACGCGACCAGTTCGTAAGGCAGATGACCTCGAACCTTCCGGCGCGGCCCGATTATTTTCTGGAAGACGCAGCCATCAATCGCGCAGGGGCGCCCGCCCTGAACGAATTGCCGGAGTTGAAGCCCATCGCGGCGAGCGAATTGAAGACCATGCTGGAGAAGGGTGCGATGGCACTGGATGTTCGTCCAGGAGACGAGTTCATCGCAGCGCATGTGCCGGGCTCGGTGAGTATCCCGCTTTCGGGTCAGTTCGCGTCGTGGGCAGGCGCGGTGCTGGGTCTGGCGTCACGTCCGGTGCTAATTGCTGCAACGCCCGAGCAGTTGAGCGAAGCGCGGGTCCGGCTGGCGCGCATAGGAATCGAAGACGTGGCGGGCTACCTGCAGGACGGGATTGAAGGCTGGAAGCAGGCGGGCTTGCCGGTAGCGCAAGTGAAGCAAATCACTGCGCAGGAGTTGGCGTCGCGCCTCAACAACGGGGGCATCGGCGTGCTCGACGTGCGCCGCGAGGCCGAGTTCGAGAGCGGGCATATCGCAGGCGCGGACTGGCATCCCCTCGACCGGTTCAAAGCGGCGCTGCCGGAGATCAGCAAAGATGCTCCCGTCGTCGTGCACTGCAAGGGCGGTTATCGCAGCCTGATCGCAGCTAGCCTGCTCCGGCGTGCTGGATACCACGATGTGGTAGATCTGGCCGGGGGCTTTGACGCTTGGCAGGCGGCGAAGTTGCCGGTCGAGACTTCGGAAGAGGTCGGCGCCAAGTAGGTAATTCGATCCCTCTGTCGAAAATCATTTTCACCGCTCTTCGACTCCGCTCAGGGCGGGCTCGGCACGGAGGACGCGGAGAGTTTCAAGTCAGGCTCTCCTGAGCGCTGTGCGCACCGTTGATTGTCAATCTCATGTTGAGCTGTGGGCCCCATGGATACTGCGTGCAAGTTCAGGACTACCAGCAACACTACTCCGCGTATTAGCTACGGTGAACTCCGTAGTTACGCCGAAAAGAAACCGCATAGCGCAACGATTCGCTACTAATCCACCCCAATCGCCAGTACAGTGACAGCAGTGCTGCTTCGTCCTTCTTGCTTATAGCCGTAGCAGATAGCTCGGAGCCGCCGATCAAGTAGCCGGGGTTGCCCATTGGTGCCGGCCCTGAATCGCAACCAAGTCCACTCTCACGGAGAAAAACATGCGTTCGATCTTTTTGATAGGAATCGTCGTTCTGGTGCTGGGGGTTCTGGCCTTCGTAATTCCCATTCCCAACAGCGAAACCCATGGCGCTAAGATCGGAGATGCTACGATTGGCGTCACCACCCACAGCAGCAAGAAGTTGCCTCCCGCAGTGGGCGGAGTCCTGTGCGTCGCAGGCGCGGTGCTGCTGATCGCGGGAGCGCGCAAGGGATCGTAAGGTGAGTGAGGGGCGGCTGTTTGCCGCGCGGACCAAAGTCCGCTGGGTTTGAAAAAGCAATAGAGTCACATGAACCTGTAGCATTTTGAGCGCAGGTATATTGGGTGGAGCACCGCTTCAGCGGTGCAGTTACAACTCGACTTAGACCCCGGCTTTAGCCGCTGAGGTCAAAAAGCCTTACCTCAGGCGCTAAAGCGCAAGGCAGAAATAGCAGTCTTTCATGCACGCCTGGAAGGCGTGCTCCACCCGTTGCCTATACACCACAGCTGAAAACGCTTTAGCCTGAAGAGCGGGCGACTTCAATGGCGGCTTTGGCCGCATTCAGAGTTGCCTGAGTGTCGCGGGCGATCTTGCCTTTCGCAATTAAGTTGAGGAGCTTGGCTTTAAGGGTTGTCGTCGAGTAATAGTGAGAGATCTCCACCCTGGTCGAAGCATCGCCGAGCTTTTGAAACGTCGTTTCCACCGTATAATCGCTGAGAATCCTACATATGCCGAGCGTGTCGTCTGGCAAAATGGTGACGATTTTCTGCAGCGGCACGATTTCGATATCCTTCTCGACGCAGGAATGCCTCCCACCTGAAAGATGACATCGATACGACACGCCTGGTTCGCGAGATGCTTTCCCGTCAATAAGATCGACCTTGAAGACGCGAGGATGGAACTCCGGAATTTTCGTCAGATCCATGCTGAACGACCACACCGCCTCCAGTGGGGCGTTGATGATCACCCCCTGCTTGGATCGAAACGGTGGTCGCAATCCTGCCTCCCAATCTCCCGCTGGTATTTCTGAGACCGATTCTTGTACGGCGCCGCCAGGCTGCAGCCCTGCGAAATCCTAGCACTTCAAACCGGGGCAAACGAGACTCTTCGCCCCCCGCCGGTGTAATCAGGCCTGACGGGGGTTCGCAAAGCACTGCGACCGGCGCAAGCGGAAATCGATTTTGGTGTCATGAGAATAAAGCCGAGATTCGACGGGAGCTATGTGGCCAGCTGCAGGCTAGCGTCGCGGAGGCGCCCGTGGTTCCCGTTTCGGAACTATCCCGTTACGAAAGTCCAAGGCAAAATTTCCTGCCCCTGTACTTTCGTAACCTCTTGACACACGGCCCTTGTGTCAGGCGTCACAGACCCCCATAACAGTGCGGCAAGAACATGGTGGCGGAAGAAGGGGCCCCGCCATGAAAGGTTTGCGAACTCCTGGTTACAGGCGTTCGGTCATCTGTCTCCTGGTGTCAGTGACGGCGCTCGTCCTGGTTCTGCTGCTTCCGGCGCGCGGGCAGGATGGCAACACTTCGCTGGAAGGCATGGTCGAGGACCTGAGCGGAGCGCGCATTCCCCGTGCCGAAGTCACTCTGCTGAACCCCGACAATGGCTTCCATAGCGTTACCGCCACCGATCGCGAAGGGCGATTCAGCTTTGCCATGCTGGCTCCCGGGCGCTATACGGTGATAACTTCGGCACCCGGAATGGCGATTACCAGCCAGGCTGGCTTGGAATTGCACGTGGGCGGCTCGATGCAGTTGCAATTCCGCCTTCGGCCGGCGGGACGGGCTGAAAACGTTACCGTGGTTGCACCGCCGGCCATCGTCGATCCCGACAGCGGCGAGGTATCGCAGATCATTGACGAGCAGTGCATCGCGGAGCTGCCGCTCAACGGACGCCGTTTTACCGACCTGGCACTGCTGATGCCGGGAGTGACCCAGGATCCGCGCGGGCTGACCTCCGCCTCCAACGGCGACCTGTCGTATGGCGGGATTCGGGGTTATCAGAACAGCTTCCTGGTGGACGGCACCGACAACAACAACAGCTTCTTTGCGCAAGCCCGCGGACGTTATCGCGCGCCCTACCAGTTCAGTAATGAGGTGATCAAGGAGTTCCGAGTCTCCTCCAACGGCTATAGTGCCGAACTCGGTCGCGCGGGCGGAGCGGTGTTCAACGTGGTGACCAACTCGGGCGGGAACCACTGGCACGGGACAGGGTTCTATTATGTGCGTGATCGCGACTTCGATGCCCAATCGGCTTACGTAAGCAGCAAGCCAAACGAACACCAGGAACAATTTGGTGGGACCTTCGGAGGTCCAATCGTCAAGAATCGCGCATTTCTGTATCTCGGGTATGACCAGCACCAGTTGACGGTGCCGTCGATTATGCAGTTCGGCAACGGCGCCAGCAGCGTGGTGCCGCAACCTGACGACTATGACCGCAAGGACAAAGACCTGGTTTTCGCCGCTGCCGAGCAACTCAATGCCATGGCGGGCGAGTACACCACACAGATGGGCGGCAGTGCCGGATTCGCTAAGCTGGACCTAAACCTTTCGTCGAAGCAATTGGTTTTCTTCCGCCTCGGTACATCCCGCTACTCCGGCACCAACAATGTGTTCTTCGATCCCGCCAGCCCCATCACCTATTACGCGGAGAACAGTAACGGCACCGAGGACGTCGCGACTGAAAGCCTGGCCGCCTCGTGGACGAGCACCTGGACCAACCGGCTGTCGACTAATCTGCGCGGGCAGTTTTCCCGCGATTGGCAGCAGTCGTTTGCCAACTCCGACGATCCCAAGATCAAGATCTACAACCTGGTCGATGGCATTGGGCGCTCCAGCATGTTGCCACGCCAGACGCAGGAACATAAGCTGCACGTCGCTGATACTGTGAACTACAACACTGGGCGCATGAACTGGAAATTCGGCGCCGACTTTATGCAGGGCTGGATCTACAATTATTACCCGTCGCTGTTTGGCGGCGAATACTACTTCAGCAATGTTAAGGTCAATCCGTGGTTCTTCACGCCTGCAAAGTACGGTGAGCCGCTGACACCGTTGCGCGCCTATGCCCATGAAGTGCCGCGATATTACATTCAAAACTTCGGCACCTCGGTGTCGCATCCTAACTCGCGTTCGTATTCGTTCTTTGTTCAGGATGGTATCCGCTTCACCCGCAGCCTGACGGTGAATGTCGGGTTGCGCTATGACCAGCAAACCTTCGACATTCCCGATCTGGTCAGCAACCCGCTCTATGCACCGGCCGGTAAGGTGCCAACTGACAGCAACAACTTCTCGCCGCGGGTGGGCTTTACCTACTCAATTGGGGAGCGCCATCCCGTGGTGCTGCGTGGAGGATTCGGCCGTTTCTATAGTCTGATCCCCGGCATGTACGCGTCGCAGGTTGAGACTGACAACGGTCTGGCGCAAAACCACCTGTATCTCGATATCATGAAGCCGGCTGACGCGAGGCTCTTCCCCACATATCCCAATCCACTGGTCAATTGCCCGTCGGGAGCGACCGTCTGCATGGCGCCAGCGTCGGTAGCCAGCCACTTGACCACAGAGATTTCGGCCTTCTCTCCCAACTTCCAGACTCCGTTTACGGAACAGGCGAGTGTCACCCTGGAATACGAAATTACCCCACGGCTGACGGCGTCAGCCAGCTATCTGTATGTGCGCGGCGAGCATCTGATTCGCTCGCTCGATGCCAACCTGCCCAAGCCGAAGATTACCGAGTATCCGGTGTACGACGACCAGTCAGTGTTTACGGGAGACTATTATTCTGTCGCCTCATTTGCCGACTGGCAGACCAGGCGCTCGATCGACTGCCCGTATCCCCCGTGCCTCAACGACGTGCAGCGTCCGGATCCACGCCTGGGCACCATTAATTCCTACGAGAGCGAGGCCAACAGTGCTTACAACGGACTTACGCTGCTGCTGAAGGGGCAGGTGGGCAAAGAGCTTTCTCTCCGCGTTGGGTACACCTTCGCTAAAGCTACCGACGATGGTCAGGATGCGCTGGTGGTGGGGCGCCCGGGCAATGTGCAGAACGCATATGCGACACAACTGGAACGCGGACTGAGCGTCACCGATCAGCGCAATCGCTTTGTGGTTTCCAGTGTCTACCAACCTAAGTCATTTCACTATGCACAACCGATCCTCAAGGCTGTATTCAACGGCTGGGTGGTCTCGACCGTGCTCACGGCAGGTTCGGGGCGGCCTATCAATGCGACAATGGCCGGGGACGCCAATCGCGACGACAATAGTTACAATGACCGTCTTCCCGGCGCCGTGAGAAACGCCTACATTGGACCCGGTTATTTCACCACCGATCTCCGCATTAGTAAAAGTTTTCAATTCAGTGAGCGAGTGCGGGTGACCCTGCTCGCTGAGTCGTTCAACGTTACCAATCGGGTGAACCAGCGAGTGGATATTTCCGACGACGGATTTCTCAATTCCGCAGGCCAATTCGTTGCCTACTCCACAAAGGTATTGACCCAGCTTTACCCAGGAGAGTTCGTGAAGAACTCCAAGTTCCTCATCCCTACTAATTCTTATGCTCCCCGGCAGGTACAGTTTTCAGTAAGGGCAAGTTTTTGAGGCTCTTAGAGATGCCAAGGAACACCTTCGTGCAGCCGCGATACCGCTTAAATGGGGCCTCGTAGCGGGACTCTTAACTTGACTTCCCTGGAGAAGCTTGGGATAACTAATATGTCTGTTTAGGACGAGTTTGGGGGTGTTTACCCTTTGGCGGAAGTACGCATTCAAGAGGGCGAGTCGCTCGAGAACGCCCTGCGCCGCTTCAAGCGCAAAGTTCAGCAAGAGGACATCATCAAGGAAGTGAAACGTCACTCCTTCTACCTCAAGCCGGGCGAGAAGAAGCGAGTGAAAGAGGCGCTGGCACGCAAGCGCAGCCGAAAGAAAGCTCGTAAAGAGCAGGACTAATCTAACCGCAGGGCCGCTGTTTCGATGGCGGCCCTACGTTTTTCCCGTCAGCCGTTGTGGGTGAGCTTACTAGCTTTGCTGCAGTTCTAATGTCGTATCCATGCTGTCGGCATGGTGGGCCGAACCCAGGGGCAGTACCTGAGCGATGGGTTTGCGACACCGTCTAGAACCCTCAGTCCGGTTCGTGGCGAAGTTGCATTTCGCCTAGTCCGTTGCTCGGATCATGGGCTGAAGGGAGCACCTTTCCATGGAATTCCAGGACAAGGTTTTGAAGTGCATCGACTGTGGCACTGACTTCATTTTCACCGCCGGTGAACAACTGTTCTTCCACGACAAGCAATTCAAGAACGAGCCTAAGCGGTGCAAGCCCTGCAAAGCTAAACGGGCTTCGAGCCTGGGTACGACCTCCTCCGGCAACTACTCGAAGGTCGAGACACGCACCAATTGTTCCGGGTGCGGCAAGGAGACCACCGTCCCCTTCAAACCGACCCAAGGCAGACCGGTGTTTTGCCGGGAATGTTTCCAGCAAAAGCGCACCGCTGCCGCCTCGGCCTGATCCGAGATTCTGTTGCAACACG
This sequence comes from uncultured Acidobacteriaceae bacterium, assembly GCA_963834815.1. Taxonomy (GTDB): domain Bacteria; phylum Acidobacteriota; class Terriglobia; order Terriglobales; family Acidobacteriaceae; genus DASRAA01. Next base: position 907,270 of record CAWIDA010000006.1, read on the forward strand.
CCCCCCGTTGCACGTTCGTGTGCATCGAAGGGGCGTTGTCGCTGTGCGACATCAAAGCAAATCCCTTCAGGCTGCGCCTCGAGCCGGTGTTGGCACATAGTTGCGCCTTTCGCAGGCGTCGCTAGCGGAATGGCCTGCTATCGACAACGAGCGATAACTTCGAACTTACCCATTACACGTCAAGCGGCATTTTAAGACGCCGATGCCCAACGTGTCAGTCCCAAAGATCCGCAAAGCCGGGCGCGGAATCAGGGTATGATATTGCCCACGCTTACAACCACACTCGATGACAACCTACGGCTCATCCCGGCCCGACCGCGTGTTTCGCTTCGGATCGTTTGAGTTATCCGAGCGCGAGGGAGAGCTGCGCAAAAATGGCGTGAGGATCAAACTGCAGGAGCATCCCTTCCGCGTGCTACTTGAATTGGTCTCGAACGCCGGGCGGATAGTAACACGCGAAGAGCTGCAGCAAAAACTGTGGTCGGCCGACACCTTTGTTGACTTCGACGTCGGCGTGAACACCGCCATTCGCAAGTTGCGGCAGGCCCTTGCAGACGAAGCAGACAATCCGCGCTTCATCGAGACACTGTCGCGCCGGGGTTATCGTTTTGTTGCGCCGGTTACCGAAGGTGGGGCTGGGCCAGAGTCGATAACGAAAGACGCTTTGCTGGTCCCTCGGAATGCTGTCGATGACTCGAAATCTGCGACGGAGCAGGAATCTCGATGGAAGAAGCGACCCTGGCATTTGGTACTGGGGGCCTCGTGCGCGATTGCATTCGTGATCTACGGCGCGGTTGAAACCTGGCGACGAGCCAACACAACGCCACCTTTAGTTGCCGAGCAGCGCATCACGGCGAATCCACCTGAAGCGCCCATCACAGGTGCTGCGGTTTCTCCCGACGGGAAATATCTTGCATATTCCGATACGACAGGGGTCTACGTCCGACACATTGATACCGGCGAAATCCGGGCGCTGCAGTTGCCCAAGGGGTTCGATGCTGTTCCCGTAAGCTGGTTCCCCGACGGCACGCATCTGTTGCTGAGCTCGGGGCAAGCCGCGCAAGGAAATGCGAGCCTTTGGAAAGCTTCTATCATGGGCGGCAGCCCGCAGAAGCTCATGGACAACGCGATTGGGGGAGCGGTTTCCCCGGACGGCTCCAAGGTTGCATTCTCGCGCGGTGACGCTGCGGGCTCGCGGGAAATCTGGGTCATGGGAAGCGATGGAAGCAGTCTCCATCGAATTGCCGAGGCCAATATGCCGGATGCCTCGGTCACGGCAGCTAACGGGACGCCTAACCATCCGTACACAGGTGTGTTTCTCTCCGGTATTGCCTGGTCGCCCGACGGAGGGCGGGTGGCTTACTTCCGGCGCTTTGAGGCAGTCAGCACTGGCCCTTTGACAGATCAGCATTCCCTCGAAACGGTGGACGTAAATGGAGGCATACCAAGCGTGTTGAACGCTTCGGCGCAGCTTCTACCAGTTGTCTGCTGGGCTGCTGACGGCCGCCTGCTTTATGGCTATCGGGACGATCCAGCCAGCGAACGAGAGGACTCCGGAGTCTGGTCGGTTCGCGTAAGCCAGAAATCCGGAGAGCCGAAGGGCAAGCCTCTGCAACTCACCAGGGGCACGGGACGAATCGGCGGGCTGAGCGTTACCGCGGACGGGAAGCGGCTGATTCTGTGGAGAGTGAACGCCTTTCCCCAGGTCTTTTTGACAGAGATTGACGCGGAGGCCCACCGCTTTAGGACTCCACGCCGCCTGACTCTCGATGAAAGCGGGGGTGCAGCCACGGCTTGGACGCCTGACAGCCGTGCGGTCTTGTTTGTCTCGAATCGCAGCGGCACTAACCAGCTCTTTCGGCAGGCTATCGATCAGGTGGTGCCGGAGTTGCTGGTGCAAGGTCGCGGTATTTTCATACATCGCCTGAATCCAGACGGCACGCAGCTCCTGTATATCGACGGTTGGAATTCACCGGATCCCGCCCGTCCAGTGAGCGTGATGCGTGTTCCACTGCAGGGCGGCTCGCCACGGCTGGTCTTGCAAAAGCCGTCCATCCTGAACTTCCAATGCGCCCGGAGTCCATCAAAACTCTGCCTCCTCAGTACTGTGGGAGGGACAACAGCGCAGTTCTTCACCTTCGATCCGGAGGACGGAAAAAATCGAGAGTTCGCAACCTTTAAGCTGAAAGAAGATATTAACTGGAGCCTCTCGCCGGATGGATCGCAACTCGCGCTGGTCGTAAACCGCTCGGAGCACAGACTCACCTTCATGGCCGTGAGCGACCAGAGCACTCGCGAGGTAGAACTCGATCAATGGCCTCTCGGGGGTAGCGTCGATTGGGCTGCCGACAGTAAAACGGTATTCGTACCAAGCTGGACCGCAAACGGAGCGCCAGTAATTTTGGGGGTGGAGCCCAACGGTAACCATCGAGTGCTGCTGGATGGCGACAGGGCTACGCGGTATTGGTGGGCCGTTCCGTCGCCCGACGGGCGCTACGCCGCCCTAGAAGTAGTCACCGGAGAGAATAACGTTTGGATGGTGGAGAACTTCTGAGGAGGATTGCAACTCACAGTGACATGAAAGAGCAATCCGCGAGTCGACAGAACCAACGGATCGTCATCACGAGCGCCTGATTTTGGCGCAAGGGACACTGCTTTTCGTGTGAGCCCGCCAAAAGCAGATCCCTCGCTTCGCTCGTGATGACATCTTTGATCCTTTCGTCGCCCTATGTTCACGATTCAATAGTCCAAACTCCGGCTTAACAAAAAAAGGCGCGACGGTGGACGCGCCCAAGGGTTCAGGTAAAGCAGCGAATCTATCCGAAACGTTTGTCCGGTTGCCTCCCATCTTCACTGAGTTGGGATTTTCGTAAAGATCATCCTTTTGCCGGCTATCGTCGAGATGCCTGGAAGAGGCGCGCAATTATCCCCGTGAAGGTCGCAGACGCTCAAGTCACCCACGCCAACCAGTGCATTCTTGCTGGCGAGCTGGAAGACCTGATGGGTTAGGAGCATCCCAACCGCATGGCCGGTTGGATCAAAAACGAAGAAATATGTGGTTGAACCATAGCGGTTTCGTGGAATTCGCTCCCAGCTACCGTGAAGTTCCGACGCAGGATTCACCCGGTCATCCGAGCCAGTTGCGAGGAACACGCCACCCGCCGCGAAAGAAGCTACTGCGGAAAACGGCGGTGGCCCTCCGGGCCCAGGAGTTACGGTGAAGATCCAGGACCCTTGGATCGGCTCCTGAGCCGCGGCAGAGGCGCCTAGAGCCAGTACGACGCAAGCAATCAGCATGGGCGTCGCGGCCGTTAAAATTCTCGAAATGGACGTGTGTTTCATAGAGACCTCCTTAAGGTCTGGGTTGAGTTGCGTGGTTGGCGGAACCCGGTGGATTGGCTCCGAGTTCAGGTGAAGTAGCGGGGCTAGTGACTCGTGGAAAGTGCAATGATGGTCCTGGCCTCGGGCTTGCCGCCGCTGCTGGCAATCTCCATCGCTCGCTTGCTGGACAATGGGTTGCGGGCCACGTTCTGCCCAGCCGTCCAAACCTGCGCCAGGAAGTACTCGTTTCCGTACTTGTGGAAGACCAGGCGGCTGTTGGTCGAAGGCTGGTTAGCATAGTTGGGCAACGTGTTGATGAGCGCTGAGCGTTTCCCGTCATTGCTGACGATGCGGATCGAGCGTTCCGGCGTCACGGTGAGGACGAGGTATTCGCCCGCAGGCAGGGAGTGGCCTTCGACGCCGAAAGAGAACGGGATATTGACCTTCATGAGCCGCTGGCTCGGGGTCGTTTGCGCAAAGATGGTGGCGGCGGTGAGCAACAGGCAGATCGTGATCAGGGTGCGTGCGCTTTTCATTGGAGTATCTCCTTTTCAAATTGGCCGGTGATTCCGGCTGACAGATCGCACTTTGCGGCGGTTCGCACTCCCGCACAATGGTTTGGCTCTGGCTTGAGGTTGTTCTATGACTGTTCAGGTAAACTGTTGAAAAGAAGAATAGAAGTCCGTTATCTGTTCCGGCGGAGCGAACAGAGCGGTCGCCATGGCGGCGCATTCTGCCTTCTCTTCCGAGTCTGATGTCCGCTCGCAAGGGGGGTAGAAGCGAGCTCGACGACCCGAAAGCCTAGCTCCATCACCCGTATAATGAACCGGTGACGACTTACTTTGTGGAGAACTTCGGATGTCGCGCGACCCAGGCGGATGGCGCTGCCATTGAGCGGCAACTGCTCGATCGCGGACTAGCGCGAGCCGGTTCGGCTAACCAGGCAGAAGTGGTTGTGTTGAACACCTGCACGGTAACTGCCTCGGCGGATCAGGATGTTCGCTCCACAATCCGGCGCATCAACCGCGAAAATCCCGAAACGAAAATTGTGGTGACTGGCTGCTATGCGCAGCGCGCGCCGCAGGAACTTGCGGCCCTGCCGGGCGTTAGCCTGGTGGTGGGAAATTCGCACAAACACGAAGTCGCCGATTATGCCGTCCCGCTGGCTTCCGCGAGCGGGTTTGTGCCGCTGACCCAAGTCCGCGGTATGGAATCGACCGTTGTCGTCGGCGATATCTTCGCTCATACGGAGCTGCTAGCTGCGCCGGTATTCGACGGGGAGGACCCGGCGGAGAAGACGCGCCCGAATCTCAAAGTGCAGGACGGCTGCAACAATCGCTGCTCATTCTGCATCATCCCGTTCGTTCGCGGCCGGAGCCGTTCGCTGCAGCTCGAGAGTGTTATCCGCGAAACCAGTGCACTGGTGGCGCGCGGGTACCGCGAGATCGTGCTCTCCGGTATCAATCTCGGACGCTGGGGCCGCGACCTCACACCACGCAGCAGTTTTGCTGTTATGCTGCGCGCCATCCTGCATGATACTTCCATCGAAAAGCTGCGCATCAGCTCGGTCGAGCCCATGGACTGGAGCAACGAGTTGATCGAGTTGGTTGCTACCTCGCCGCGCATCGCCAAGCACGCGCATGTTCCGCTACAGTCGGGGAGCGACAAAGTCCTACGGCGTATGCACCGCCGATATCGCCCCTGGCACTACGAGGACCGCATGGAGCGCATTCGCCGCGCCATGCCGAACGCCGCCATCGGAGCCGATGTCATGGTCGGCTTTCCCGGCGAGAGCGATGAGGATTTTGAACAGACGCACGCCTTCATCGAGCGGCTGCCGTTCACTTACCTGCATGTGTTCACCTACTCGTCGCGGCCAGGCACTCCATCGGCAGAGATGCCGGACCAGGTTCCAGTACAGGTTTCCCGCGAACGCAACCGGGTGCTTCGGGAGTTGGCAGCCCGCAAGAAGCATGAATTCATGCGATCTTTTGTGGGCGGCGAGCTGGAGGCCATCACGCTGACTCGCTTTGACGGCGAATACACTGAGGCGCTCACCGACAACTACCTCAAGCTGCAGATCGCGGGAGAGCATTCCGCGAACCGTCTGATCTCGGTGCGGATTGATTGCGTCCTAAACGACGGGCTGTCAGGTCACATCACCAACGCAAACTAAGTTGCTGCGCCGCAAGCTGCCTCCAGGCTGTCAAACTAGTTTGAAAACGCATGCTAAGGCGCGCGTGAAGGGCCGAATCTCTGACACTCGCGGTCGCGTAATTCGCCTCTAATACCGTGCTATACTTTGGGTTACTGCAAGTTTGACCGGAGGATTGTATCGATAAACGGTTTATCCGCACCAACGAGCGTATTCGTGTCCGCGAAGTTCGCGTGATTGACGATGAAGGTAACCAGCTGGGTATTATGACCCCCTTCGATGCGCTCAAGATTGCCCGCGAAAAAACCCTGGACTTGGTTGAGGTTTCACCCACGGCGCAGCCGCCGGTTTGCCGCATTATGGATTACGGCAAATACCTCTACCAGCAGGAAAAGCGCGAACGCGAGGCCAAGAAACATCAGCACCAGATCGTGGTCAAGGAAGTGAAGTTCCGCATCAACGTTGACGATCACGACTACGAAACCAAGAAGAACCACGTTTTACGTTTCCTGGCCGAAGGCGACAAGGTGAAGGCCACAATCTTCTTCCGCGGGCGCGAGATGACGCGGCAGAGCTTGGGTCGAGGCATCCTGGACCGCTTGATCAAGGACCTTGCCGACAAAGCGGTGGTGGAATTCAGGCCGCGCCAGGAAGGCAATACATTGCATTTGATTCTGGCGCCGCCCAAGGTGCAGGCGCCGGCGAAGCCGCCGAAGGCGCAGAAGCCGCCATCACCAACTCCGCCGCAGAATACGTCGGCACAGCAGCAATAGTTTCTCACCGCGCACTTGGGCTGCCCGTTCGTCAAGGCGAGCCGATCGCTTACGTGCCGGGAACTCGCGCCGCAGGTATCGCCGGATCGTTTACGCCTGACCAAACCATCTGATGGTAGATCTGGTCCATGTCTTCCGGTGACGGCGCCTTGGGCTGCGCGATCCACCAGGACAACAATGACAAGAACGCCCCCGCAAAGGCATGCGCCATTGCAGCTCGCCGCGATGGTGCGATCGCGCGGGTGGGCGCCAACTCCAACAAGCGTTGATCGATAGCTCGCGCGAAATATCCTTGCCCCAATTCCAAAAACTCGTGCTGCTTGTCGGCAGCCACAAGTGCGTTGTACAGGGTATGCATTTCAGCGATGTGAGCGAACATTTCGCGTACCGGCACCACCCGATTCGAATCCTCACGGCGCCGCAATAGGAGCATCGACATCCCCTCGAAAAAATCCTCAAGGTCGCTGAGAAACAAATCGTCTTTATCGCGATAGTGCGCATAGAACGTGGAGCGCCCAATCCCAGCGCGATCGAGGATTTGCTGAACGGTAATGCTCTCGAAGGTGGTCTCCTGCATGAGCGCTACAAGGGCGTCGCCTAATGCGTCGCGAGTGCGCCGCACACGGCGGTCAATCTTTCGAGGTGACTCGGTTTTTCCGGACATAAGACGCCTCCATGTTCAGCATCCGCCATTTACGACCCTAAACGCGTTGACCGCGCCCGGGCTGCCCGCTACAGTTCAGCGCATGACAGACAATCGAATGAGCGGACTCGCCCTGATCGCCGGATCGTGCGGCATGATTATAACCATGGCCCTTCACCCCACGGGCCGTATCGCTGCAGCGCAATTGGAACCGATGATCCGGATGCTGATCCTGGTGCACGGCCTTGCGCTGGCCTGCGTGCCAATCCTCTTTCTTGGATCATGGGGGCTATCACGGCGATTGACGTCTCCTGGTCGGTTCGGAATCGTTGGACTCGTGATCTATACGTTCGCGTTGCTGGCCGTCGCCAACGCTGCCGTAGCCGACGGATTGGTCCAGCCGTACCTCTTCCGGCAGACGGTTGCATCCGCGGGGTCGCAGGCAGCAATCGACGCTTGGCACATGTATTCGCGTTACACTTTTTACTGGAACCAGGCGTTCGCACAGGTTTTCGTCGTGGCGTCGTCGGTGGCAATTCTGGTGTGGTCGGCGGGCATCTGGAAGAGTGGCAATCTGGCTCGTGGTTTGGGCATTTATGGATGTATTCTCGGCCCGCTGACGGTGCTAGCCTTGGTTTCCGGCCATTTGAGTTTGGATGCGCACGGATTTGGCATTGTCATGCTCGGACAGTCGGTGTGGTTTGCCGTTGCGGGCACGCTGTTGTGGAGCGGAGATAAGCCTGCGGCAGCGGCGTCTGTGTAAGTCGAGCCCCTCTGCATAGTGCGGGTATGGCTGTCTGCAGCTCGGGTTGGGCGTGCGCGTAATGCTGGTTGCCAACGGATTTAGAGGGTAACCAATGAAGCAGATTCCGAGCGGGACAGAACTCGCCCGCCCATTCCTGCCCGCAAAGGACTTCGCTCTCTCAAAGGAATTCTATGAGGCGCTAGGCTTCAAGAAGCTTTTGGATGGAGATGTGGCGATCTTCTCGGCTGGATTCGGTGGTTTCATACTTCAGCGTTATTACGAAAAGGACTCGGCGGAGAACTTGATGATGCAACTGATGGTGGATGATCTCGACGCCTGGTGGGTGCACATTGAGGAACTTGATCTACCGGGGAGATTCCATGTCCCGCGTCCTCGGCCGCCGGCGATGCAGCCATGGGGTCTTCGCGTCGCCTACCTCGTGGACCCTTCGGGAGTGCTGTGGCACATTGCCGAACGACGCGAGGGTGCAATCCAGGACTGACTCCTGACGCCGGTGCGATTGGCCCCGGTCGCGCCGTTTCCGAGTTGCGTGGCTCTGCTTAAGGTCCGGATGCTTGATGAACTGAACTCAGGTCATGAATGCCGTGGTCGCTCAGCCGAGTGGGCGGTATTCCGCGATATGTTGTAAAATAAAAAGACTGTTATGCCTAAGTTAAAGACACATAGTGGAGCGGCGAAGCGCTTCAAGAAGACAGGTACGGGCAAATTCAAGCGCGGACATGCGTTTAAGCGCCACATCCTGACCTCAAAGGAATCCAAGCGCAAACGCCATCTCGATACCGACACGATGGTTGACAAGGCGGATCAGAAAAAAGTTGCACGCATGATCCCCTACTAGACCGCAGAGCAAGGCCGCACGGTGCGGCACCCGGCACACATCCCCAAGTCTTCAAGGACATTCCGGGAGGTGACGGTTAGAGCGAGTGAAGAGGCGATTCCGGGCCCCCCGCCACTGCGGGCGTGGTCGATGTCCCTGCCTCCAGCCGCTTAAACGACGTGAAAAGGAGCAGCAATGCCTCGCGTAAAACGTGGTACAAAGCGTCATGCCAAGCGCAAGAAGATTCTTGAGCGCGCCAGTGGCTATTACCTGACAAAATCAAAACTCTACCGGCAGGCGAAAGAGTCGGTGGAGCGCGGACTGAAGTTCGCGTATAGCGGCCGCAAGCAGAAGAAGCGCCAGTTCCGCTCGATCTGGATCGTGCGCATCGGGGCCGCCGCCAAGCTGAACGGCATCAGCTACAGCCAGTTCATCAATGGCCTGAAGAAGGCCGGCATCGAGCTGGACCGCAAGATCCTGGCAGACCTGGCAGTGAAGGACGCCGCAGGATTTACGTCGCTGTGCGCGCAGGCCAAGGCCGCGCACGCAGCGACCCCTTCAGCCGCAGCCTAACGCCGTTCATCCCAGGAACAAGTTGGATTCACGCGATGGGCGGCCTGCTGGGCCGCCCGTTGTGATTTAAGAGCAGTTTCAGGTTTCAAGTTTTGAGGAATTCCTCGCGGGCTGAAGCCCGCGAAGGAAGAAAATGAGGAAGGGCCTCTCGGCACGACTGAAGTCGTGCCCTGATACAAAGCTTTGCTTTGGCGAGACTGTCGGCAATCTGCGAGGCCGTGCCCTTTCAAGACAGATGCTAACTAACAGATTCACAGTTCCATTCTGACGACCTGCGTGTACAGCGTTCCCAAACTCGACGATCATTCACCCACGGCGCTCGACAGGGCGGTGCAAGAGCTTGAGGCTGCGCTGGAATCGGAGACGGCGGGGCTGAACTCTGAGGCTGACTGGAAGGCGTTTCGCGATCGCTGGCTAGCACGCAAGAATGGCCTGCTGACGCAGGTCAATGACAGCTGGCTGAAGGCTGCGCCGAAAGAGGCAAAGCGCGAGGTCGGGCAGCGGGTTAACGAACTGAAGGCGAGGGCGGAAGCGGCTATCGACACCGCGCAGTTTCGCATCAAGACATCGTCGGGTGCTCAGCTTGCGTCTGAGCACCTCGACATCACCCTCCCCGGCGTGCAGCGTCCTATCGGCGTGAAACATCCGGTGCTGCGGGTGCAGGATGAGATTGTCGCGGTGTTCAAGGCGATGGGCTACTCGGTCGGCGAGGGCCCAGAGGTCGAGAGCGACTACTACAACTTCGAGTCGCTGAACTTTCCGCCGAACCATCCGGCGCGCGACACCCAGGACACGCTGTTCATTGCCGGGCAGGAGTCGAAGCCGGCGCGCGATCGCCTGTTGCTGCGTACGCACACGTCGCCGGTGCAGATTCGCACCATGGAGAAGCAGGCGCCGCCGGTGCGCATCGTCATTCCCGGCAAAGTGCACCGGAATGATCCGCTCGACGCCACCCACTCGCCGGTGTTTCACCAGGTCGAAGGGCTGGCGGTCGACACCAACATTACGTTCTGCGACCTGAAGGGAACGCTCGACCACGCAATGAAGTCGCTGTTCGGTTCGTCGGTGAAGACGCGCTTCTATCCGTCGTTCTTTCCCTTCACCGAGCCGAGCGCCGACATGCAGGTAAGCTGCATCTTCTGCGGCGGCAAGGGCTGCCGCAAGTGCAAGTTCAGCGGCTGGATCGAGTTGTTGGGTTGTGGCATGGTCGATCCCAATGTGTTCGAGTTCGTGAAACACAATGGATACGATTCATCGAAGATCAGCGGCTTCGCTTTCGGCATGGGTGTGGAGCGCATCACCATGCTGAAGTACGAGGTGGAGGAGATCCAGTTGTTCTACGAGGGCGACGTGCGGTTTTTGGAGCAGTTCGGGTAGGCGCACATGCCGCAAAAAGGGATAGCCGCGAGCGTCGCTTGTATCTGGTTTTCGGTGTGGGCTTTCCGGAGGCGGTACGAAGTCGACGAGACGCTCGATCGCATAATGCAGGTTGTGCGCTGGGTTACCGTTTTTGCGGCTTGGGGTTTGATTCAAATCCCAGATCCTCGTTGGGGCATGGTGCGCGTTATTGCAGGTTTTGTCGGGTTGGGCTTCCTGTGCTGGCCCAATTTGGCGTTTCACACGGTGCGATTGTTCCGGGGTTTGGATAGTCGACACCGCGCAACCGACAATCAGGACAATGAATGAGAATTATTCCTTCATGGCTGCGTGAGTTCGTGAACATCGCGGCCGACGACCGCCAACTCGCCGAAGACCTGACCTCTGCCGGAATCGCCGTCGAGTCAGTGGGCGAAGAGGGCGGCGCGACCGTGTACGAGATGGACCTGACCACCAACCGCGTAGATGCCATGAACCACTACGGCGTAGCGCGTGAGGCGTCGGCAATCTACGGCGTCGAGCTCAAGCCGTTTGCGCCGAAGCTGCCTGCTGCGAAAGGCGCAGCGGAATTCCCGATCGTCATTGAAGACGCGCAGGGCTGTGCGCGATACACGGCTCGAGTCGTGCGCGGGGTGAAGATTGGACCGTCGCCCGAGCGAATTGCCAAGCGGCTCGAACTTCTGGGCTCGCGCGCTATTAACAATACTGCTGATGCGACCAATTACGCGATCAACGAACTCGGGCATCCGACGCATGCCTTCGATCTCGACCTGCTGGAAGGCGGAAAGATCATTGTGCGCCGGGCCCGCGACGGTGAAGTGCTGAAGACGCTCGACGGAGTGGACCGCAAGCTTACGAAAGGCGATCTGGTCATCGCCGATGCGGAGAAACCGGTCGCGCTGGCGGGCGTGATGGGCGGGTTCGACTCGATGATCACCGAGAACACGAAGAACGTCCTGATCGAGTCGGCGTGGTTTGATCCGGCGACAGTGCGCAGCATGGCCAAGCGCCACGGCATGCACACCGACGCATCGCACCGCTTTGAGCGGGGAGCCGACTGGGGCATCACGCCAGTAGCGTGCGATCGCGTCGCCGAGTTGATTCTTGAGACCGCTGGCGGCGAACTCGCCGGAGAGCGCATCGACACCATTGCGCGCAAGGTCGAGCCGCCGACGATCGTGTTGCACCGCTCCGAGGTGAAGCGGGTTCTCGGCATCGAATTCGGAGAGAGAGAGATTGAACGCATCTTGCGTTCGCTGGGGTTCGGCGTTGCAACGGCAGGTGCGACCTCAACGAAAGCTGCACCAGCGTTTCAGTACACCGGAGGAAGCGGTGGCGGCGTACAGGCGGCGGTGGCCTCCAAGACCGGCATCGACTTCAGCGTTACCGTTCCCACGTGGCGGCTCGACGTCGAGCGCGAGATTGACCTGTTGGAGGAGTTGGCACGCATTTACGGGTACAACAAGTTTCCCAACACGCTACCGACATTTACCGGCGCCGTGATCGCGCTGCCGGACGAGCCGAAAGACGCGCGGGTGCGTGCCACCATGCTGTCGCTGGGTTATGACGAAGCCATCTCCATAACGTTCATCTCTGCCGAAGACGCCAAGACATTCGGCGGCGGAGAGACACTGGGGTTGGCCAATCCGTTGAGCGAAGAGGCGGGCTACATGCGCAATTCGCTGGCGCCCGGCCTGCTGAACATGATCGGCTACAACCTGAACCGCGGCACCAGCGATGTGCGGCTGTTCGAGGCGGGCGAAGTATTCGAGAACCTCGGCGAACGGCACGACGAGCATCGACGCCTGGCCTTTGCGGCCACCGGCAACGTTGCGCCCAAGAGCCTGCATGGCGAGGCGCAGCCAGTCACCTTCTTTCATCTCAAAGGCGAGGTTGAGCGATTGCTCAGCGCTTTTCAACGCAGCAAGCTCTACTTCGACGACAAGGCGCCGGCGTACTTCCATCCGGGGCGCTCGGCCCGCGCCGTACTCGACGGGGAGACCGTCGCCTTCTTCGGGCAGTTGCATCCCGAGGTCGCTGCTGCGCGCAAGCTGCGTCAGGACGTGTTTCTCGCTGAAGTGTGGTTGGATCGGCTTTATCGTCACGCGTTGCGGGAGCCGAAATACCAGCGAATCTCGAAGTTCCCCGCCGTCGGGCGCGACTTCTCGTTCTTCTTCGACGATGCGGTCACGTTCGAGCGAATTCGGTCCGCCCTTAAGACGCTGGGCATCGCGGAACTGCAGTCATTCGCGCCGGTGGAGGTCTATCGCGGCGAGGGCACCCACCCGGGCAAAACCAGCCCGGATGGGGCACCCGGTTTAGATAGGGCACTCGGCAAGTACTCGACGCTGCTTCATGCCGAGTTCCAGTCGATGGAGCGTACCCTGCGCGATGATGAGGTGGCGCAGTGGTCGGCGCAGATCGTCAAGGAACTGGAAGGGCTGGGCGGGGTGCTTAGGGGACAGTAGCGGAGACCAACGTTAGCCAAAAGAAGGCGAACCCTTCGACAAAGCTCAGGGCAGACTGTGGGGCACCCCGGAAGCGATTGATTCATCACGGTGAACACGGAGCACACGGAGAAGATCTGAAGTTAAATCCTTAAATTCTCTGTGCTCTGCGTGTCCTCCGTGGTTAGAAAGTTTGTTCCGTGGGGAGATTCAGGCCGGGAATCCCGCCTTCTTCTTCACGTTTTCTGCCTGCCATAGGTGACGTCGGTTGTGCGCGGACATGATCAGCAAGAGAGTATCTGCGGTGAAGTGCAGCGGAAACAGCGGGTCGCGCAAGCGCAGGTCGCCCAAGTCGGCGTCTCCCCATTCGCGCACGAAATCTGCGATCCCCTTTTGCGCTCCCTCGAATTCCCCAAGCACGTCGGTCGTGACGGTTGATGGCGGAAGAATCTTGCGAGGGGCGGGCAGTTTCAATTTGGGCGGCGGCTCCTCGTAGCCGATGAACAAGCGCGTGAGCCAACCCGATGGTTCCATTGGATTTCGGCGTGGCTCCAGTTGGTCGCGATTGTTCTCCACGGCCTGGCGCAAGGCATTTACATAGATGACATTCATGATCGCGAGATGCTGGAGGCATTGCGCGATGCTCCATGACTTGCCGCCGTCGGGTTGCCAGTTGAGTGCCGTGGCTGCAAGCCCGCTGACGAGCGTTCCCGCCATCTCATTTTGGCGATTCAATTCGGCAAGGTACTGCTGGGGCGTACATGAAATGGCCGGGCGCGCGGCTGTGCTCATGCGTCCGATTTTACATGGCGCCTTAAGCTGCGATGTGGGCACGAGTTGGCCGGTGCCAAGCCATCGCATGTCCTGGACGAAGCTCCGGCCAGCCTAAATCAATGCCCATTGGGCCGGAGTGAATCGAAGAGGTAATCAGTTTTTCACAAATGCTCATTAGGCATCGTCTTCTGCACAGGAGGCTGCGATATACTTCGCTCACGAATCAAATTTTCGAGGTACATCCTTCGTCATGCCGGCCAACGTAGTTGAAGCAGCCACCGTCCCCGCGAATTCCGATTTTCAGTCGCTCGAAGAAAAGATCCTTCGCACTATCGAACTACTAAAGGTGGCGCGCGAAGCCAAAGCCACTGCCGAACGGGCCGCCGTCCGACTGCGCGAGCAGTTGAACGAGCGCGACGAAGAGGTGGATGCCATGCGTGCTGAAGTGGTCGCCCTCCGCCGCGAGCGCGAAGAGGTACGAACCAGAGTAGAAAAGATGCTAGGCCAAATTGAGTCTTTAACCGTAGAGGAATAGGGCTCATAATCGCTGGAGCGGAGCGGTCGTCAGGGGAGCGCTTCGAGCAGCGTCAAAAATGCAGGAGGCTAGCTTGGCTCAATCCACCGCCAACGGCAGTGTCCGTGTTGAAATCTACGATCAGACTTACCAACTTCGGGGCTCCGACCCCGAGTACATTGGCCGACTGGCGGAATATGTCGACACCAAGATGCGGATCATCTCGCAGCAGGCGGCGACGGTTGACTCGTTACGGGTCGCCGTTCTGGCCGCGCTCAACATCGCCGACGAATATCTCATGCTGAAGCGCAAATACGATTCTATTGCCAACGACTATCATGCACGTACCGAGCAGTTAGCGGGTGCATTGGACGAAGTTCTGGAAGAATCGCGTCTCGCCGGGTAGAAAAAGCAAGGCAACCACGGAATTACGCGGATTTCACGGATAAACCCTTTTGGAATTTTGGAGATTTTCTACACACCGAAGCTCGTGTGCGATTAGCCTTGTCTGCTTGTCTTCTCGGCGTTCCTTCTCTAATTCGTCGAAACGATCAAAAAATTGATCCGTTCTGCGTGTGAACCCGTGGTTACATTGTCTTAATTTTCGTTCTACGGACTGGTCCAATCCGGGTTCATTTTTTTAGGTTATGAATCGCAATTTATTGGTGTTTTTTCGCCTTAAACCCTTGCTATCGAGCGCGGTTTTTCGTAGCATCCGTTCAGACAACCGGCCTGCAAAGTTGGTGTTGGTGGCAACCGTTTTTTGAACCAATGCTCAATGAACAGGGGGCCCTACTCGTATTCGGTTCCGTGTGCGAGGCTCCGCCAGACGGAGATGCCTAACGAACCGCGGGGGGTTCCCACCGTTACGACGGGTTCATTGACGGCCCACTATACACGGCCCCGCGGGTCGGTTCGTTGTTTTTTTTGCGAGCTAGTTCCGATTGGCGTGCCGCCCAGGGTGAGGTCTGTACGGGCCCCCCTTCGACTGCGCCTCCGAAAATCATTTCGTCAAGACCGACCCTACCATGGGTTTTGAATCCCACCCTTTCCCAAAAGAGGGGAAAGGATGGGGCACCCAGCTTCGCTTCTCGCGGTCTATTGCTTGGTCGCGATATAGGTCGCGGTAGTACCGTGGAGTTTGTCGTCGACCGCAATGGTCATGGTCTTGCCGTCTGCCGATACAGTCATTTTCGCCACCGAGACGACTTTACCGTCGCGCTTATCGGTCTCTTCAATCGAATCGCCCATGCGTTTCAGAGACACGCTGGTGGTTCCCGGGTCGCCCACGTAGGGTGCGTCCGTCCCGTCGAGTTTCGCGGTATAAGACTGTCCGGTAGGGGTGCTATAGCTGAGCGAATCGCCTCCGCTCTTGAAGGAGAATGCCAGCGCGTCGGCGGTTGCGACATCCGTCTTTTCATCTCGCCAGGAGCCGGAAATGGCGTTTGAGCCGGCGGGGCCCTTGGCAACGCGCTTGTAATGATCGGTGCCACTAACCGGACCTCCCGTCGGATTCCCGTAGTATGTCCAGGCGATCGTCATGGTGTTCCCGTCGTCCGAAACTGTGCGCGTCGTCGTGCTGACATCTTTGCCGGCCTTCTGGGAGGCGAACTCCACGTGCTTGTCGTCCACAACTTTCACCATAAGAGTATCCCGATAGGGATCTCCGCTGAGGGCCTGGAACTGACCGTCCGCCTTGATATTGACTGCCGGGATACACGACTTGCACTCGTACATCCCATTCTGCAGCAGGAACACGTCCGGCTTCTTGGGAAGTTTCGACTTGTTCATGTCGACCTTCCAGGTACCGTCGAACGGACTCTGCGCCCATCCCAGCAATGGAACGAGCATTAGAACGAATAGCAGCTTCTTCATGGTGGGTCCTCCCCTTGGTTAGTAGTTGCGGTGCGGCGGAAAGCTTATCCCAAGTCGAGCGCAATGCAACAAAAAAGTGCCGCTGGGAAACGGCGACGGCTCCCAGCGGTAACCGCCCAGCGAGTACTCGATTGTGATTCCCGTTTACCTGGGTGCTGGCTTCTGTTCTACTGCTTCGTTCCGTAGCATTGATTCGTACCGATGGCCGAGGCCAATTCCAATTCGACCCAAAGACTGCTTGATCCTATCGAGCGCAGCTCTGAGGTTCTGTTTGGATTGATCATGGTGTTGACTTTCACCGGGTCGTTTCGGGTAACCGGCGCCGATCACGATGACGTCAATCGCATGCTGCTGGCGGCGTTGGGCTGCAACCTGGCGTGGGGCATCATTGACGCGGTCATGTATCTACTCGACGTCCTCAGTGAGCGCGGACACAACCTGGAGCTGTTGCGGGACGTGCAAGCGGCCAGCCCAGAGCGGGGACGCCAGATGCTGAGTGACGCAGTTTCACCAGACCTGGCAATGGTGCTGACTTCGGCTGAGATGGAAGTGTTGCGTCTTCGACTGCAGCAATTACCCCCAGCCACCGGGCATCCGCGCTTGCACCGCCATGACTACCGTGCGGCCCTGGGAGTGTTCCTGTTGGTGTTTCTGTCCACGTTTCCCGTGGTGCTGCCGTTTCTTTTCCTCAGCGGTGCGGGACGGGCGCTACGTATTTCCAACTTGGCTGCCATTTTCATGCTCTTCCTCACGGGCTGGACTTATGGCAAGTACGCCGGATACCGCCCGTGGCGCGTGGGCTTGCTGATGGTTGTGGTCGGCCTCGCCATGGTCGGGTTGACCATCGCGCTGGGAGGATGATCCAATGCCGCGATTCATGACGCGATGGCCCGGCTTTGGGTTGATCATCCTGCTAGCGCTCAGCGGATGGGCGCAACCTCAGTCACCTGCCCAGCCTCACAGTCCCAATCCCAAGCCGGCTGCTGCTTCTAAGGAACCCTGGCAATACTCGCTCACCGTGGATGGCTACCTCATAGCGGGCGAGGACGGCTATGCTTCGCCGACCTTCACCGCCGACCGCAACTGGCTCCACCTGGAAGCGCGCTATAACTACGAAAACTTCCGCACCGGTTCACTCTGGGCCGGATACAACTTCGGTTGGGGGAAGACCTGGCAATTTGCAGTGACGCCCATGATCGGAGGCGTCTTCGGCCGCACGAACGGCATTGCGCCGGGCTGCGAAGCTTCGCTGAGCTGGAAGAAGCTGACGCTGTCCATCGATAACGAATATGTCTTCGACACTTCGTCGAAGTCGGGCAACTTTTATTACAGCTGGCCGCAGCTTACCTACGCGCCGCTGGAGTGGCTGAAAGTCGGACTGGTGGCGCAACATACGAAGACGTTTCAGACGACAGTCGATGTGCAGCGTGGTTTCCTGGTGGGATTCACACATAAGAACCTGGAATTCACCACCTATGTCTTCAATCCCGGATTCACAGATGCGTCGGTGGTGCTGGAGGTAGGGGCGAGCTTCTGAGCTGTACCGGTTTTTCCACGTAGGGTGCGCCCACCGAGGCGGCGCGAGCATCTACAATAGAGCTGTGTTTCCACGTCTTCTGCACTTTGGCAGTTTCAACCTTCCCACGTACGGCGTGATGGCGGCGCTTGGGCTGATCTTCGGCCTGCTGCTCATCATCAAACTGGGGCGCGAGCAAGGCCTCGATCCCGACAAGCTCTGGAACCTTGGCATTATCGCCATTCTCTCCGGAGTGCTGGGCTCGAAGATCCTGATGATCCTGGTTGATTATGGCTACTACAGCGAACATCCCGGCGAAATCTTTGCGCTGTCCACCTTGCAGGCCGGCGGAGTGTGGTCGGGCGGGCTGCTACTGGCAATCGTGATGTGCGTGTGGTACATGCGCCGCAACCAGTTGCCCGTACTGGGGACCTGCGACGTCTTTGCTCCCGGTCTCGCCCTGGGACATGCATTCGGGCGCATCGGATGCTTTGCCGCCGGCTGCTGCTGGGGGCGCGAGACCCATGTGCCCTGGGCCGTCACGTTCCATAATCCGTTGGCTGAGAAGATTGTGGGCACGCCCCTCGGCATCCCGTTGCATCCCACGCAGCTCTACGAGTTTGTGCTGGAGCTGTGCAACTGCTTGTTCCTCGTCTGGCTGATTCGGCGAAAGAAATTCGAGGGCGAGATCATTGGGACGTATCTCATCATCTACGGCGTGGGCCGCTACTTCATAGAATTCTTCCGTGGCGATCCCGGACGCGGGCAGTTGTTCGGATTCATGAGCGGCACCCAGGGTATTGCGATGCTACTGGTGATTGGCGGGGGCTTGTTGTGGCTGCGCCGCGTGCCGCTGCGCCGGCCGGCAAAGTTGGCATCGGCGCGGTAAGCAGAAAGCCAACCACGGATCTCTGGGACGGAACAATACAGACCAAGTAATTCCGATCCGCGTCTATCCGTGGCGGCGTTTTTCGTGCGTTGTTGCGAGAGGGTGAACCTGTTCCACCCTCCCTACTGAGGCTGCTGCGGTGGCGGCTGCTCCTTCTCTTTATCTGTTCCCTGCTCCTTGTCTTTATCTTTGTCTTTGTCCTGGATGGAGAGCAGATCGATTTCAAAGATCAGCACAGAGTTCGGTCCAATGGGGCCGCCGGGACTGCGCTCGCCGTAGGCGAGGTCGGAAGGGATGAAGAGCTGCCACTTCGACCCTACCGGCATAAGCTGCAGGGCTTCGGTCCATCCCTTGATCACGCCGCCGACTCCAAAGGTAGCGGGTTCACCGCGCTTGTATGAGCTGTCGAATTCGGTGCCATCCAGTAGCGTGCCACGGTAGTTGCAGACCACGGTATCGGCGGCGGTGGGCTTCGGCCCTGTACCTTCCTTCAATATTTTGTATTGCAGTCCGCTGGGCAGTGTGACGACGCCCTCTTTGGTCTTGTTGGCGGCGAGGAACTGCTGGCCCGCTTGCTTATTGGTTTCGGCCAGACGCTTCGCCTCGGCTTCCTTCTTTTGGGTCACTTCGGTACGAAGCTCGGTCATGACCGTCCTGACTTGATCATCGGTCATGAGCAGCTTGCCGCCGGTCAGGGCGTCTTTCAGGCCATGCGATACGATGTTCGGGTCGACGTCCAGGCCGTCTCTTTTCATGTTCTGCCCGAGACTCATGCCGATGGCGTAGCTCTGCTTGTCTTTCTCGGTCTTTAAGGTCAGCGGAGCCGCTGCGCTTTTGGCCGTTGTGGCCGTGTGCGGTTTGGTGGTTGTCGTGGTCTTGGCCGTGGAGCTGGTTTTGGCCGTGGTAGACGATTTAGGGGTCGTCGATGCCGGGGCCTGTTGGGCTACACAGTTGCCCAGCATCAGGATGCCAACGGCCAGCGTACTGGCCAAGGTAGGACATTGTTTTCGCATATCCATGATTTTCGCATTGATTCGGACTTACGGGCAAAGGCGACAGAGATAGGGCAAAAACGCCTTTGGTTGGCTAATTTCCTCCTGGGTTCTACTATCGTTCCCAGTGCTCGACTCCGTTTTTCCCGTCACTATTACGGTTCCTGCTGAGGCGGCTGGGCAGCGCCTTGACCAGTTTCTCGCGGCGCAGCTTCCCGATACAAGCCGCGCCCGCGTGCAGTTGTTGCTGGCAGAAGAGAAGGCACTGATCAATGGCAAGCAAGCCAAGCCATCGCTGAAGCTGCGCGGTGGTGAGACCGTGAGTATCCTCGGCGATCCGGCGCCTCCGCCGCTGCGCGCCATGGCCGAGGACATTCCGCTCGACATTGTCTACGAGGATGACGATCTTGCTGTCATCAACAAGCCTGCCGGCATGATGGTCCACGCCGGGGCCGGCGCTACCGACGACGATCGCAATCGCGGCACGCTGGTCAACGCTCTGCTGCACCGCTTCGCCCAACTCTCGGAGGTGGGCGGAGAAACCCGTCCTGGCATCGTGCACCGTCTCGACAAGGAAACCAGCGGGCTTATTCTCGTTGCCAAGAACGACGCCGCCCATCGCAATCTGGCAAAGCAATTTTCTGGACGCGAAGTGAAGAAGCGCTACATTGCCCTGGTTCACGGCTGGCCCGAGCGCTCGCGAGGGACCGTTAACGCCGAAATCAGCCGCGATAGCATCCGCCGCATTCGCATGACCACACGCGGCGCCGGTGGCCGTTCCGCCGTGACCCATTACGAAGTTCGCGAGCGCATCGACTCGCTATACGGCAAGTTTGCGCTGCTCGAGGTACGCATCGAGACGGGACGCACCCACCAGATCCGCGTGCACATGGCGTCCGTCGGGCACCCCGTGGTGGGCGACACGCTGTATGGAGCGGCGGGGGTGTTGCGTTCCTCGGGCACGACGGGCAAGGGATCGCGCAAGCGCAATGTCCCCGAATGCGATGTGGCAGCTGTTGCTCCGGAGTCTCAGCTGGGAGCGCTGCGTCTGACTCGCAACTTTCTGCACGCGGCGGCGGTCGAGCTGTCGCATCCGCGAACCGGGAAGCCACTCTCGTTTGCTGCCCCGCTGCCGCCCGAACTAGCCGCCTTCCTGCAAAAGCTGGATAGGCGACAACAGCTATAATGAAAAAACTCATGCAAGCTTGCTGTGTAGCGCTGCTGGTTGTCGCACTCTGCTTTGCCTCCTTTGCTCAGGATGCCACGCAGCAACCTTTGCCCTCTGCGCCCTCGGCCAGCAAATATCCGCCTAAACCTGCCACTCCGGCGCCCAGCACTACGCCGGCGCAAGCTCCGGCTCCAGCCCCGCCTCAAACACCGGCACAGACGACCACGCCCGCCCCGTCCGGCGATGCCTCGCAGAACACCAAAGCGCCGGTCCAGCCCGAGACCCAGGCCAAGCCGGCGACGCCTTCGAACCTTGGTACCTTGGGCGGCGCTGCAAAGCAGGCCGACGCGGGAGACCAGGAAGAGAAGCTGACCACCATCGTCAAGTTGGTGGACGAAGTGAACGTTGTGTTCACGGTGACTGATAAGCGTGGCAAATTCGTTAAAGACCTCAGCCAAGACGACTTTCGCGTGCTGGACGACGGCAAGCCGGCGCTGGCTATCCGCTCTTTCCGCCGCGAGACTAACCTTCCGCTACGGGTAGGGTTGCTGGTCGATGCCAGCAATTCCATTCGCGACCGGTTCAAGTTCGAGCAAGAAGCCGCCATCGAGTTTCTGAACCAGATCATTCGTCCGAAGTACGATGCCGCTTTCGTAATCGGTTTTGATACCACGCCCGAAGTCACGCAGGACTTTACTGACAACACCGAGGCGCTGTCCAAGGGGGTGCGCATGCTGCGTCCGGGTGGCGGAACCGCCATGTATGACGCGATCTATTACGCCTGCCGCGACCAGATTATGGCCTATGACAAGGGCCCCACCGCTACGCGGCGCGCCATCATCCTGCTCAGCGATGGCGACGACAACCAGAGCCGAGTGTCCCGCGAAGAGGCCATCGAAATGGCGCAGAAGGCAGAAGTCATCATCTACACGATCTCCACCAATACCAGTGGGCAGAAGCTCAGAGGGGACAAGGTGCTGGAACATTTTGCGGACGAGACTGGCGGTCGCGCCTTCTTTCCCTTCAAGATCCAGGATGTCTCCGATGCTTTCTCGCAGATTCAAGACGAGTTACGAAGTCAGTACGCCATCTCGTACAAACCTGCTGACCTGCAGCCCAACGGAAAATATCATACGATTCAGATTCTTGCCGATAACAAGAAGTACAAGGTAAGGGCGCGCAAGGGATACTACGCGCCGACAAGATAGAAGACCCGAAGCGACAGCATGCCGCCATTTGTCCGTGCTCAACTCGACTATTACGCCGTGCTCGAGATTGATCGCTCTGCCGATACGGCTGAGATCAATGCCGCCTTTCGGCGCCTGGCATGGCGGTATCATCCTGATCGCAATCCTGCGCCGGAAGCGACCTTGCAGTTCCAGGACATCAATGAAGCCCATCAGGTATTGTTCGATCCGGTGCGCCGGGCGCAGTACGATGCCGAATGGCACCCTGCAGACAGTGAACGCCGCCGCGGTTCACGCCGTTCAGGGAGAGTGCGCTACCGACGGGTTTACCACCGCCGGCGCACCTATCGTGCCGGGGTACTGGCGGTTTGCGCTTTTGTGTTTTTGACCAGCGCCTGGGTCCTGACCTTCGCCGCGATGGGTTCCGGCCATTACGCGGTCGGAGGTGAGGACTACGAAGCGCCGGTCTCTCTCAGCACAGCAGCTTCCCCCGATTGCAGCTTCACTCTGGAGATGTTTCCAGTGACCTACACGGACGAGCACGGACGCCAGTCAACCGGTTGGGAAACCGATGTGCATAATTGCTGGGGTGGTCCGACAAAGCTGTCGAGCGTGCCAGCCGACAGACAGCACGGAGCCAACCGGTTTCTTGATGACTCGACTTACCGCTGGTTCGAGCCTCGCTGATTGCAGTCCAGTTTCACTTTTTCCAGCGCACTTCGGTATAACTGATTGCTTCCTGAACGTTCAACTCGCGGGTGCTCACGCCTGTTCGCACGTAAAGCTTCGGAGCATCGCCATCTCGGAGGTAGACGGGACGGTGCCCTGGAGTGACGATTACCCGACAAACGTCCATGCCATCCATCGAGTGGAAGACTGCCTGGACGTTGTGACAGGCGTCGCCGCCAAGCTTGCTGGCCACCGCGGTCATCAGCACCTGCTCAAAGCCGTCGCGGTCCTGCTTCTTCAGCGTGGTGTAATCGTTCTCCAATCCGACAACGCTTCCGTCATCGGCCACTCCGATCAGCAGCGTGCCGCCTTGGCTGTTCATATATCCGGCTAGGGTCTTCAACACTACGGCTTCCAGCACGCGATTGAAGCGGCGCTCTCGTAAGTCCCAGCGAAAGGTCGACTTGAACTCGAGGTTGGCGCTTTCACCGCGGGCGATTACCAGGCGCACATCTTCCTCCAGCGCCGCACTGAGTTGGCGGATCTTCTCTGTGCGTCGCGCCATGGAAATGTAGATCGCCGCACCGGCCAAGCTAAGGAGAACGCCCACCGCCGAATAGAAGACAGTCTTTCTCGGCTTCAGCCCACGCAGCGCCTGTTCAACTTGAGCGGCAGCAAACTGCACTGCGGGCATGCCGGTCTCGTGGTATTCGGAGTAGTACACGAACTCACTGGCAGGGAAGAGAACGAACACGCCCACTGCGATCCCGAGCAGCAGCGCCACCACGAAGATGCGCAACCGGGAGCGAATTTTCCAGGAGAGTTCCACCAGAACTACCGTTAGAGGCCCAACTCAGTTTGCTGTTGATCTTCTTACTCGATGCGCTCGTGCTTGTACCCAGCTTCGGTAAGCGAATCCAGTATTTTTGCGATGTGCTCCGGCCCACGCGTTTCCATCGAAAGATCAATCGCCGTATCGCCCAGGTTCACACCATAGTAAGTGCGGTCGTACTGCGTTTCGACGATGTTGGCGCGCAGGTCGGCGATGATCTTGGTCAACTGGTGCAGCGCGCCCGGGCGGTCGGTGAGATGGATGCGCAAGCGCAGGCGGCGCCCGTCTTTCGCCAAACCACGCTCGATGATCTTCGCCAGCAGACTCACGTCGATGTTGCCGCCGCATACCAGCGCTGCAGTTTTCTGTCCGCTGAGAGACGTTTTGTGCTGCAGCAGGGAAGCGATCGCAACCGCGCCCGCGCCCTCGGCCAGGGTTTTCTCTTTCTCCAGCAACACCAGGATGGCGTTGGCGATCTCCTCTTCATCGACGGTCACAATTTCATCGACGTAGCGCTGCACCAGGGGGAGCGTTACGTCGCCCGCGCGGCGTACCGCGATGCCATCGGCCACGGTCGCCGACGCCGGAATTGTGACGGGGCATCCAGCTTCCGTCGCCCGCAGCATTGAGGGTAGCCGCTCGGTTTGCACGCCTACGACGCGCACCTTGGCGTTGCTCTCTTTGATGGCGCATGCCACACCGCTGATCAAACCGCCGCCACCGACCGGCACAACCACGGCTTCAAGACCCGGCACCTGTTCCAGCAGTTCCAGACCTATGCTGCCCTGTCCGTTAATGACATCCACGTCGTCAAAGGGGTGCAGAAAGGTCATTCCCTGCTCGGCGCAACTTTCCAGCGCGAAGGAATAGGCGTCATCGTAGTTTGCGCCGTGCAGCACTACTTCCGCGCCGAAGCCCTTGGTCGCCGCAACCTTGACCAGGGGGGTCATCAGCGGCATGACGATCTGCGCTCGGATTCCGCGGGCACATGCGTGATAAGCCACCGCCTGCGCATGATTGCCGGCGCTCGCGGTGATCACCCCGCGCCGCTTTTCGTCATCACGAAGCGTCAGGATCTTGTTCAGCGCTCCGCGCTCCTTGAACGCGCCGGTGCGCTGCACGTTATCAAGCTTGAGGAAGGTTTCCTGCCCGATCATTTGCGACAGCTCGACCGAGTGCCGGCACGGCGAGTTGTAGATGAACCCGTCGATGCGCTCGCGCGCCTGCCGCACCGCGGCCAACGTAACGGTGTTGGTGGAAGCGCCTGTCATGCGCGGGCAGCCGCGCGTCGATCGGTCAGTCGTGAAAACATGCCCTGCTCGGCCCTCGTAGGGTTGGGTGGTGACCTAGTATTTCACAACCCAACAGGCAATTGTCGTCCTTAGTCCAGCGACAGCATGACACCAGCGCGGAACCCGCTCTGTCACAAGCACAACGGCCATGCATCCGTTCCGCCAGACTGAATTTGCGGATCCCGCGCTGGTGAGGACTCGCTTGAACACTCCTCGTTACTGACCGGCGCCGGCAGCCGACTGGTGGAGGCAGACCGATCCTTTGTAGCGTAATACCAGCGTGTTCGCCTTGAAATCGGCAAGACCGAAGCAGCTCACCACGCCGCTGGCATTCTTGTACTTTCCGGTTCCGCCGATGATGTAGGCCTTGTAGTTCCCCCACAGCACGGCTGCAACGTTGGGATCGCTCGTGGCAGTCGGCGTCAGGACGGCTTGCTTGAACAGGATGGTTTCCCCCGCCGAATTAACCCAGTAATGCTGGACCAGGAAGTTGCCGTTTGCGTCCTGACCCTCGATGGTGGCTGCCACCGAGCCTGCCAGGTCACCGAAGACTGGACCCAGGTTGGTTGGAATCTTTATAGCGTCGCCGTGAATCGCCCCGATGTTAGTCATTAAGACACCGCCGATGGCTTGGCATTGCGCGACTAACGCGGGAGTGCTGAACAATAGTGAAAACGTCAGGAAAAGAATGAATACAATGCGTTTCATAGCATCCTCCTTCTTCGTTGAGACTTGAGCAAGTGACTTGGCAAGGAATGCTGCCCACGCGCCGGGGAGGGTTGCAAGCAGGAACCCGCAAGCAGTGTCATCGTGCTGCAGTTCGCGCCGAACCTCAATGCACTGCGGGTGAACTGGAGGTAGACAACCGGTGAAGGGGGCAGCTTGCCGTTCCATTTCGGGACAAGCCGTCTCAACTCTGCTTAACTCCGCATTACCTGCCGATGCCGCTCCCTTAAACTGGGCGTAGATTTCACTCATATAGCCGGAGTCGGTGGGTGACTGACCATGCAAGTGCCCGCTACAGAGCGAAGGCATGCCCGTTTCGGGCTCTTCGAAGTCGACCTCATTTCGCACGAACTGCGCCACGACGGTAGCAAGATCAAGCTGCAGGAGATGCCTTTCCAGGTTCTGGCCATCCTGCTCGGGCAACCCGGCGAGCTGATAACGCGGGAAGAATTCCGCCGAAGACTGTGGACCTCCGACACGTTTGTTGACTTCGAGCACAGCATCAACACTGCTGTCAAGAAGCTGCGTGAGGCACTGGACGACGACCCCGATCAGCCCCGCTACATCGAAACCCTTCCTAAACTCGGTTATCGGTTCGTTGCGCCTGTGGCGGAGCCACCGGCCGAACCGGCGAGTGCTATACGGCTGTTGCCGGATCATGACCTGGAGTCGCAAGAAACTCCGCAGCGGAAGATATACGCTCGGTGGTACATCGCCGGAGTCGGAGCGCTTCTGCTGGCTGGAGTTGGGCTAATCGGGCTGAATGTTGGCGACCTGCGCGAGCGGATATGGCGAGCAGTCAGTTCCCGATCGGGCCTCCAGGGGCAGATCGAGGCACTGGCAGTACTGCCACTGGAGAATCTCTCCCATGACCCTGACCAGGAATACTTTGCCGACGGCCTGACGGACGCGCTCATCACCGACCTGGGCAAGGTCTCGGGTCTGCGGGTAATCTCCCGCACCTCGGTCATGTCCTATAAGAAGACCAGTAAATCTCTGCCCGAAATTGCTCGTGAACTGGACGTAGGGGCGTTCGTGGAAGGTACTGTCCTCCGGTCACGCGATCGCGTGCGCATCACGGTTCAGCTGGTCTGCGCCGTGCCGGAGGCGCATTTGTGGGCAGAACGCTATGAGCGCGCGGTGACCGAGGTAATCCCCCTGGAACAGCAGTTGGCGTTGGAGATCGCGCATGAAGTCAGCGGCAGGCTGATCACCGCAAAAGAAACCCACTTGGCCGGAAACCGGACCGTAAATCCGCAGGCCTTCGACGCGTATCTGCGAGGACGTTACGCCTGGAACAACAGAACGGAGGAAGTCGCCTCGGGGGCCGGCGCATATTTTGAGGAGGCGCTGCGACTCGATCCCAATTTCGCTCTCGCCTATTCCGGTCTAGCTGACTATTACGCGGTAAGCTGGGGGGCCTGGTGCGACATCCCAAGAGGCGAGGCGTATGCCCGCAAAGCGGTTGCGCTCGATCCGGATCTAGCCGAAGGGCATGCTTCGCTCGGCATCGCCGCTCAATACTCAGGCAAGTTCGACGAGGCGGACCGGGAGTTGAGGCGAGCCATTGAGTTGAATCCGAACGATGTGATGGCCCACCACTGGTATGCACTTCATTTACTAAGTATGGGTCGTGCAAATGAGGCGCTGGAGCAGAACGACCGGGCGCGCCAGCTCGATCCCTTCTCGTTGCCGGTCAATTTTCTGCGCGGCGCCATATTGATGAGTTTGCATCAGTATGATCGCGCAGCGGCGCAGTTAGAGGCGACGAACGCGATCAACCCGGATCAGCCCTTCACCTACGCGGCCCTTGCCCGTGTTTACTGGATCGAAGCCAACGGCGCCCAAGCCCTGGCCGAAGAAAGGAAGTTGGCGATCGTGACACACTCTCCAGAATGGTTGCGCAAACTGGATGAGGTCGATGTCGTTTACGCCAAGGCAGGGCTGCGTGCTACACAACGAAAGGCCTTACAGTTTATGGAGAGTGACTGCCGAGCCAGTCGTCAAGATGGGGGCAAGACGTACTGTAACGCGTTCGGCATGGCGTGTCAGTATGGCCTACTCAAGGACAGGGACAAAACGTTGTATTGGTTGAATCGCGAGTTTGATCAGCGCACCGGTGACGGGCCCCTCATGTTTTTTCTGAAAACTGCGCCCGAATTCGACTTCCTGCGATCGGAGACGCGCTTTCGCGATCTGGTCTACCGGATGGGCCTTCCCGAGTAGATAGGTCCCGCGGTCGGCGTCGAAACCCTGTCCCCACCAACCTGCCTCCTCATGTAACGTAGTATCGATGGGCCGCATCCACGTTCTCTCCGAAAATGTTGCTAACAAGATCGCCGCCGGCGAGGTCGTCGAGCGCCCGGCCTCGGTCGTCAAGGAACTGCTTGAGAACTCGCTGGATGCCGGGGCCCGCCGCATTCGGGTGAATGTCGAGGCGGGTGGGCGCAAGCTGATCCAGGTCATCGACGACGGTTGCGGCATGGTGCACGACGATGCCATGCTCGCCTTCGAGCGTCACGCAACTTCGAAGATCCGCAGCGCCGAAGACCTGCTGAACATCGCGACGCTTGGTTTTCGTGGAGAAGCGCTGCCCTCGATCGCATCGGTGAGCCGCTTGCGCTTGGAGACACGCGCCGCAGAAGAAGCTGCCGGGTCAGTCATCGAGATTGCGGGTGGCAAGATTCTAACTGTCGAAGAAGCCGGATTGCCGCTCGGAACGTCGATCAGCGTGCGCGACTTGTTCTTCAACATCCCGGCGCGGCGTAAATTCCTCAAAGCCGAATCGACCGAGCTCTCGCACATCGCGTCTCTGGTGACGCACTACGCGTTGGCGCATCCCGAGATGCACTGGGAGCTGCACTCCTCGACCAACGCCATGCTTATCGCGCCGCCGGTGGCCGACCATGCGCAGCGCATTTACCAGGTTTTCGGCAAGGATACGCTCGACCAACTCATTCCCCTTAGCGCGCTGTTGCCGCTGGATCGTGTGGGGCTGCCGCAGCCTCCACCGTGGAGGAGGAAGCCACAGGAAGACGGCGAGGAGTGGCAAGAGCCTACTCCCGGGGAAGTCCGGCTGCACGGCTTTGTCTCGCGGCCCGAGATCCAGAAGCTCAACCGCAACTCGATCTTCATCTTCGTTAACGGCCGCCTGATTCGCGATCGCGTGGTGCAACACGCTCTCACGGAGGCTTATCGCAATATCATTCCACCGACCTCCTATCCCGTGGTGCTGCTCTTCGTCGAGATGCCGCCCACTGAGGTTGACGTCAATGTGCATCCCTCGAAGACCGAGGTACGTTTTCGTCAGTCGTCGGGACTGCACGACTTCATTCGCGATTCGGTTCGCGCCGCACTGATGAAGGCGCGGCCGGTGCCTGCGTTTGTGGCTGAGATTCACGCGCAGCCCAGGGCATCGTCGTCGCTGTCGCCCAGCGCCCGCCAGTTGAGCGAAGCCGATCCGTTACACGTGACCGAAGCCGATGCGGATTTCGTCTTGAGTGCGCCGGAAATTCCGCCCTTCACCGCGTCGCTCCAATTCGGTAACGACGGAATCGCGATCGAAGGCAACGCTGCCATGGCCGTGCCGCGCTTTGGCCCGCAGACGTTTGCGAATGCTGCTCCGGAAGTCGAACCTGGAACGGTTCGCGGCGGTAATGGTTGCACGTCCATGCTTCCCGACGAAGACGCCCCCGTCAGCCTCGATGCGCTCGCTTCCTTGAAGCCGCTCGGGCAAATTCGTGATTCTTTCATACTGGCAGTAAATTCGCAGGGACTCTGGATCATCGACCAGCACGTCGCCCACGAGCGCATCCTCTTTGAGAAGATCCTGCGCCAGCGTCTGGCGAACTCGCCGGAGCGCCAGCAAATGTTGATGCCGCTCCTCATCGAACTCACCCCCGGCCAGATGGCGGTCTGCACTGAGATCTCCGGCGAACTCAACAACAACGGCTTCGAAGTCGAACCCTTCGGCCCGCGCACCATCGCCGTGAAGACCACAGCTGCGGGCGTTAGCCCCGCCGACGTCGAGCACATGCTGCACGAAATTCTCGAGCAATTCGAACGTGAAGAGCAGTCGATGAACCTGGAGAAAATTCGTACCCACATCGCCGCCTCCATCGCCTGCCATGCTGCCATCAAAGTCAACATGCCGCTTGCACAGAACAAAATGGAGTGGCTACTGCAAGAGTTGGCGAAGACCGACTGTCCTATGAGCTGCCCGCATGGACGTCCGGTGGTTCTGCGGTATTCTGTTAGAGACATCCAGCGCGCATTCAAGCGCATCTGAATCGGGTTTCCGCAATCATCACGCATGTTTGAACAGCAACTACAGGAGTTGCGCCGCGAAAAATGGCGCTTGAACGGGAAGGGCATCCGCACCATCGAAGATGCGCGCCTGTTCATCGACTCTGTGGGCTTCTGTACCTTATACCCGCAAAAGCCGGCTGTCCTGGCGCCGACCTTTGTGGGCGCCTACGCCGGCGGCGACGACAAACTCCCCACCTGGCAGATGGCATTCGCCAATCCCAGCGCTCGCGAGGCCAAGAAACTTATGGTTCGCCTGCTGCGCGAGAAGGCCGCTTACGAGACCCTGGTATTTCCGGACAATAACTTCCTGGTGTCGGCTGCCGTGTTCCCCTATTTCTACGGGTTGGTGGGCGACCGTAATCCCAAACTGGCGCCGAAGGCAGGCGCCCGTTCGGGATATTCACCGCTCGCCGTTGACGCTTTCCTGATCCTGCAGAAGCATGGTCCGGTTTCCAAGCAGCACCTGCGCGAGGCGCTGGGAGGGGACATCTCTGAGTCAGCCCTGGACCGCGCGCTCGACGAACTCTGGGCCAAGCTGCGCATTACCCGCGTTGATTACAAGCAGGAGGCCGGCGTCTTCTGGGACGTTCTCTTCCGCTGGTCCCCCGAAGCGGTGAAAGAAGGCATGCATGTCTCCGTGGCCGAGTCCCTGACCGCATTGGTTTCGAAATATATTGACTGTGTTCAGGCGGTGGCACAGGAGGACGTCGAGAGTTTCTTCTCCACCGCTGGTTGGCCGCGCCCGCGTCCGCGAGGCCATTAACGCCCTGCAAGCCTGCCGCGAGCTGGGCTTTGTACACGTAGGAAGCCGGGTCATGCTGCAAGCCGCCGACGTCCGGGCTCAGCATCCGCAGCATACGTTGCGCGGATCTGGCGGCAAGCCATGGTCGGAGGACAATCCGCCCCAGCTGCGTCCGGGCAAGCCGCTGGTCGAGCGCCGCTCGCGTCGCGCCAAACCGGTCAAGAAGACTCCTCCCCGTGAGGGTAACAGCAAGCCATGACCGTCATGCGAAGGTTGGTCATCGCCATCGACGGCCCTGCCGGATCGGGCAAGAGCACTATCGCCGCCCGGCTGGCAAAGAAGCTGGGCTACGTCAATCTTGAGAGCGGAGCCATGTATCGCGCCCTGGCGCTCAAGGCGCTGGAACAAAGTGTTCCTCTCGACGACTCCGACGCTCTGCGCAGTCTGCTGGTGAATACGGTGATTCAGTTAGATCCCAAGCCGGACAGCAATCGTGTGTTGCTGGATGGCCGCGATGTATCGCAGCGCATTCGCGAGTCCGATGTCACGATTGCGGCGTCCCAGGTTTCCATGCATCCGCCGGTACGCGAAATCATGGTAGCCCGTCAGCGGGCAATGGGATCTGCTGGCGGCGTGGTGATGGAAGGACGCGATATTGGCACCGCTGTCTTTCCCCAGGCAGACTTGAAGGTGTTTCTCGACGCCGATGCCCGTATCCGCGCCGAACGTCGCGTGACTCAGAATGGCACCCACACTCCCGAAGAAGCCCGGCGCATCATTGAAGACCTCGTGGCCCGGGATCGGCGCGATCGCACACGGCCGGTGTCTCCGCTGGTGCCTGCAACGGACGCCGCCATCCTCGACTCGACCTATCTCTCGATCGACGAAGTCGTTGCCTCGGTTGAGCGCCTCGTCCAACAGAGGTTGGCATTGTGAATGATTATTGATGCGACATCCTCGGCGAGTCCGGCCGCCGGAACACGAGGGTCCGCTTTCTGGAACTCGAAACCACAAAAAAAAGGCCCCACTCCGCAACACGGGTAGGGCCCTTTCGTTTATGGAGGATTGGAATCTACCCCTTGTTGATGCGGATGTCTCCGGTATCAGCGCTGATCTTAAGTTTGGAGGCTCCGTTGCCAATTGTTCCGCTGGCATGGGAAGTTCCACTGTTGTCCTCGATCCGAAGCGGGCTGAAGTCGGAGGTGATATCGCCCTTGTGGGTCGTGGCATCAATCTGGAAACCGGCATTGGCGGGCAACACTACGGTAATGTCCCCGTGCTTGCCTGTCAGGACCATCTTGCCCAGAGGCAGCTTGTCAGCAGGATGGATTTCGATATCGCCGTTCGCGTTCTCGACTTCAAGGTCGCCCGTAACGCCCTCCAGATGGATATCTTTGGAGCGCGTCACAAAGCGCATCGGACCGCTGATGTCGGTCGCCCGCAGCGCATCACCGGAGATCTCGAGATCGCCCGGTACCGAAGCCAGCGTGATGTCGGAGCGAGCTGACTTGAACTCCACCGTCTTCATAATCTTGCTGAGCCGGATATCGTTGAAGAAATCGCCGTTCAATCGCACTGCACCCTTCACGTCGTCGAGAGTAACGTCGTCGATGCGGCCCTCGATATCGATGTCACCGGTGATATTGCCGGCGCGGATGGAGCCTTTGTCGAGGCTCATCTTGGCGGCGCCCGTGACGTCGTTCAGGGCGATGTCACCACGCTGCAGCGCCAACTTCACATCGGCTGTGCGATCGCTGATGCTGACGTCACCGCGCTTGCTGGCAATGTCAAGAGAGGCATCGCGCGGTACGAAAATGTCCATGTCGGCTTGCACGCCATGATCGCCGGCGCCATTGGTGTTTCCGTTCAACAGCACCGAAGCCCCGTTGACGGTAATCTGCGGTTTGCTGCCCTCATTAAATTTGTTCGCGTCGTCCTGGTTGCTGGCGTACAGCTTTTTGTGCACGACCACGCGAATGGTGTTGCCGTCTGACGGCTTAATGTTGATCGCGCCGCGATCGCAAACCACACGCAGGCTTCCCTTGTCGGGGAAATTCTGCTCTAGCGTGTCATCGAACGTGTAGGCGTTACCGAACATGCCGCCCAGATCGTCATCGATCTGCATTTGATCGCGCATGCCCTGCCAGTTCACGTCGGAGCTGTGGTGCGCCGCTAGTCCGACGGCCACAATCAGGATCAACAGCAGAATTCCGCCACCACCCAGACTGCGCGTCTGGTAGCCGTGTCGCAGGGCAGTGAAGTGCTCGATCAGGGCGATCACACCCCACAAGACGATCAGCAGCGGCCAGAAACGCCCGAAGAAGTGCCAAACCGGAATGTAGATCCCGAAATTCCGCAGCAGAAACACCATGCCGATCAGGATCAGAATCAAGGGCCCGGCCAGCGAACGCCGGTAACGGTATACTGGCGGCGGTGGAGGCAAGGGAGCAGATGGCGGTATGTATGGGCTAGCCATTGTTCACCTCCGGATTGTCGCTTCCGGTAGTTGTCCCGGCCGCCGGAACCGGGGGCGGCGTTACCACAGGCGGATGCCATTGTGGTTGCGGCTGCACCGGTTGCATCTGTGCTGTCGGTGGCAGTCCCATATACTCGCGGGGCATGTGACCTGTTGCCGGAGCATTGTGCTGCAGGAACATTATCAGGCCTATCACAATCAGCAACGCTGGCCAGGTTCGGCCGAAGTCCATCCAGTACACGTGGACCATCTGGTCCAGCAGGAACAACACTCCCAGGGTGATCAGGACGGCCGGTCCCATGAATCCATGGGCCCGGCATCGGGGGCAACCGCAGCTGGGGTTATATCTGTATTTCATGACGTCCTCCTCACCATCCCCGTCCTGTGCGCTTCATCAGTATGCGAATACCGATGGCGATCAGGATGATGGGCCAGAATCTTCCGAACCAATCCATGTGAAACCAGCCAAACTGCTCCAACAGGAAGATCACGCCCAGTCCGATCAGGACAAATGCCCCCACCGGTATGCGCGAACCTCCGCTGTACTCTTCCTCCACCGGCTGGCCTTCCACCGGTGCTCCCGCGGCAACTCCGGTTGCTGCGGCTGGCTGGCTGACACTTCCGAACAGGTTCAGGTTGTTTAAGCCGAACGGATCGGGAGGCTGCAAGCCCATCTGTCGGGCCTTGGCGGTGCGATACGCTTCGATCGGCATATACAGCACGAAGGCTGCGATTCCGATGCCGAAGATACCGCTCACGTGGTCGGCGGCCCAGATCAGGCTGGCAAAAATCAGTACGTGAATAAATCCCTTGGCGTACTCGCCGTTGTACATGGCGCCCACGCCAGGGATGAAGCCGAGAATTGCAGCCAGACCCGGACTGCTGGAACTCACCGGCGGTACGGTCCCCGGAGCGACAACTCCTGGGCCGGGTTGCGGTGGCATGCTGCCACTCATTTGCGAGGCCAGACACTCCTCGCAGAAAATGACGCCACGCACATCACGCGTGCACGTGCCGCACAGTGGTTTGCCACACGTACGACAGTATGCAACCGCGGGTACTTCGACATGGTTGGCGCAGTTCATACGGTTCTCCTATTCAGCCGGGCCTGGGGGATCGCTTGTTCATCTACCGCCGGACAGCGAGCCAGCACTGGCTGACCCGCCTCACGGCTGTAGTTTTGGTACTTGCGGTTCTGCTCTTGTTGTTGCGAGTTGTTCTTCTTGGGATTCTTCGGGGTGTTCTCCTCCTGCTTCTCGGGGGTCGCGGCGCGGCGCAAATCACGCACGCGAGACTCGATTTCGTATACCAGGCGGATATTCTCGTAATAGCGCACTACCCGTGCTTCCGTGGAGTAGTACGTCTTCTGCAGGCCCTTCGAACTTAAATCCACATGCTTTAGGTCGCTGAGGTGGAAGCCCGCAATGTTCGCCAGCATGGTGATGGAAAAGAACGCCATGCCGAACGACATCGCGAAGCGAGGCGTTACCACCGGCGCGAATACCGGAGCGACTCTGGCCTTCAGCCGGTCAATCCAGCTTTCGCCAACCGGGACCGCCTTGGTGCTTTCTTCTGGAATCGTTCCAATGGTCTGCGCCAGAATGTTGTGCACCAGCTGCTTCGGCGGCTCGACATCGTCCAACCCCTTCATCCACTGCATGCCAGCTGCGGCATCCTGAAACATGACGGAGCAGCCGGGGCACGATTTCTTGTGGGCTTCGAAAGCCTCCAGTATCGGCCCCTGCAGCGCAGCATCCAGAGCTTCGGCCAACAAAGCCTCGAATTCCGCGCACTGCATTCCGGATTTTGATTCGCCGTACATCAATTCACCTGCCTGTAGTTACGTTGAAGTAGCCTTGCAAGTTCCGTTCGCCCGCGATTAATGCGGCTTTTTACGGTGCCCTCGGGAACCCGTAATACCTGTGCGATTTCCTTGTAGTCCATGTCTCGTAAGTCCCGCAGAATCACTGCTTCCCGCAGCTCCGGCGACAGCTTCTGGAGGGCCTCATGGACCATTTTCTGGGCCTGCTGGCTCTGCACCCGGGTTTCCGGGCTGGCCGTCTGGTCCTCAAGTTGCTCACCCAAGGTCAGACCGTCTTCCTGGCCTCCTGCCGTCGCTTCCAGGGAATCGGTAATCCGGTCGTATTTTCCCTTGCGAAAATGGTCGACCAGAAGGTTCCGGGTGACCGTGGTGACCCAGGTCATGAATGCGGCCCGGGTACCGTCAAACGTGCTCAGAGTGCGATACACCTTGATAAATACTTCCTGGGTCAGGTCGGAGGCATCATCGGGTGATCCCGAAAAGCGGTAGCAGATGTTGTAAATGCGCCGATGGAACTGCTGGACGATTTCCTGCCATGCCGCGGCGTCGCCCGCTACACAGCGACGGACAAGGGCATTTACGGCTTGATTGTCGTCCAATCAGAGCTCCCATCAGGATGACTCCTGGCCCGCAAATCCTTATGACGGCTAAAGACTTGTACTGAAACTCAAGGTCAATAGTTCGATTGAACTTCGGGGAGTCGCCCCCTGAGATTGCGCAACGAATTGTAACAGCAGAGGCAAGCTAGACTTGCCTGTCATTACCTGTGAACTAATCCGCATTGGACTAGCTAACTGTCTCCGGCGGCGATGTAAGCGAGCCAGCAGGGGAACGGTATCCCGCTTTATACCAACGGCTTGCGGGCAATAATTGCTTCATCGAATCGCCTTGAAGGAATCGGGCGAGCTCAGGTATAGGTAGCGCTACGATCGATCCCAGTAGCGCAGGGAATAGCAACTACCCAATAGCTCTTATCACTCGCCACGACGGGCGATGGCTGAAACTTCCCGGGCCGGACTCCCCACTTAATTCCTCGAAAATTGTCTCTTTCGCACTGGCAATCTCGACGCGGTTCTGTACCATACTCTATGCGCTATGTCTGAATTGCCGATTCTCGATCCCACGCCAACGAAGTCCGATCGCCTGGAAGAGCTGGCGATGGCCGGGTTTCGCCTGGATGCCTCCCACGAAGGCCCGCAGTTTTACACACTGCTAGCGGTCGGTGGGGGAAATGAGCGCCCGCTGACCTGCGATGGACGCATTATCTTTTTCGTGCGCACCACCCTTGCTCACAAAGCGCTAGCCATGGACAAGACCATGGCGGTGCTGGGTAATCCGCCGCGCGATGTCGAGACGATATGCGATGTGGCCCAGACACTGTACCTTGTCAACTCGCAGGACGACGACCGCGACGGCGTGGTACTCGACTGCCTGTTGATCTTCGATGACCTGGTCCGTGCCTCGCAGATCAGCATGCCCGAGCGCTACCAGGGAATCCTCACCGAACTGGCCGCGCGCCTGACGGAAGGGCAATCGTTGAAGAAGATCTTCAGCAGTGAATCCCTGCGCCACCATGTGGAAGACGCGCTGCTCTGGTGCGTGGGCGCGGTTACCATGAAATCTAAGCTGCTGACGAGCTGAGACGCGGGCGCTACACTTTAGCCCCGGATTTCTCGGGCCTGCAACCTGTCCTGCGCCAAGTCGCCTTACTCGGAAGTGAAGTAATCCGCCGCCACCGGGTTTTCGAACAGGGAATAGTCACGTGTAACCACGGTTATGCCACTGTCGGTGACGTGATACTTCTGGCGGTCGGCCTCGGTATCGTAGCCAATGACGGTGCCCTCCGGTACGTGCACATCGCGGTCGATAATGGCCCTGCGTATCTTGCAATGGCGACCCACATCCACGTGCGAGAACAAAATACTGGTGTCGATCTCAGTGTAGGAATTCACGCGTACATCCGGCGACAGAATGCAATTGCGAATTGTCCCGCCCGAAACCACGCAACCCATAGACACGATGGAGTCGTGGGCTTCGCCGGTACGTCCGGGATCGTTGAAGACGAACTTCGCCGGCGGATACTGCCGCATGTGGGTTCGCAGTGGCCAGTCTTTGTCATAAACGTTGAAAACCGGCGCCACCGACACCAGATCCATGTTGGCCTCATAGTAGGCGTCGAGAGTTCCGACGTCGCGCCAGTAGAGCGCTTCCTTCTTGTTCTCGTCGACGAAGTTGAACGAATAGACCCTCAAGTCGTCCACCAACTTCGGCAGTATGTTGTGGCCGAAATCGTGCCGCGACGACGAGTCTTCCGCGTCCTTCAACAGCGCCGGAATTAGCATGTCGGTATTGAAGATATAGATGCCCATCGAGGCCGAGACCATGCGCGGGTTGTAGGGTGAGCGCAGATCGGTATGTTCGGGTTTCTCCTGAAAACCAACGACGCGGCCGGTGCGATCGATCTCCACGACACCGAAATGCCGCACCTCTCCGGGATCTACAAGGATCGTCGCCAGCGTTATGTCGGCGCCAGAGTCCTTGTGCTGCCGCAACATCAGGTCGTAGTTCATCTTGTAAATGTGGTCGCCCGACAGAATGAGGACGTATTTGGCCTGCTCCGACCCGATGGAGTAGATGTTCTGGTACACCGCATCGGCGGTGCCCATGTACCAGTTGTCGCTGACGCGCTTCATCGGCGGTAGGATTTCGATAAACTCACCCAACTCGCGACCCACCACGTTGCTCCAGCCTTCGCGGATGTGGCGATTTAACGAGAGGGCCTTGTACTGGGTCAGGATGTAAACCCGGCG
The DNA here is from genome assembly GCA_963834815.1 of uncultured Acidobacteriaceae bacterium. Classification (GTDB taxonomy): domain Bacteria; phylum Acidobacteriota; class Terriglobia; order Terriglobales; family Acidobacteriaceae; genus DASRAA01. The sequence continues at coordinate 944,734 of CAWIDA010000006.1, forward strand.
CATGTCAGAGTTAATGCAGTTGGACAGGGTGACGTCGATAATGCGGTAGATGCCGCCAAAGGCAACGGCTGGCTTGGCCCGGTCGCGCGTCAGCGGGTAAAGCCGCTCACCCGCACCTCCTGCCAGCAGGACTCCCAGCGTTTCTCTCATGGCCGCCTATTCGTGGGTCCGGGGTTCAAGCAGAGCAAGACTCCGTTATATCGAGTGCCGGCAAGCCGCGCGCACGCCGGCAAGCGTTGAAGCGTCGAAATCTTAGCACACGCCGGAGTAGTTCAAATTTTGCAGCGAAACAAACCCCGTGGTTCAGCTTTCGCCGTTGACTGTGATGCGGAGCGAGCGCAGAAACTTCAGGTCCTGCGAGGTGATGTCCAACTCGCCGGACGAGCTAAGCTGCTTTGCGGGCGATGTTTTCTCCCCGGCTTCCCGGTGGTTGAAGCCAATCGTCGCCTCCAGGACGAGGAAGACGTCGTAACCGCCACCCTTGATGCGCGCCATCACGTCGGCGATTTGGTCGGACTCCGCTACCGACTTGTTGATTGCTTCACCCAGCTCCTTCATCAACCGTTTAAGTTCGTTGTCCACTTTGCACCCGAGACTTCAGCATGCCTGGAACGCCAAGAAGCGCCGGGCAATCACCTTCTGGCTGCTAGAATACGCCTTTGGCGGCAAATGTCGGTACCCGGCGAGAACAAATCCGCAGCGCCAAATACTTTTGGCAGACAGGGTCGCGCCGCATTGCGCGTGGCCGGTCGCAAGACTGGAGAGAACCGGTGGGTGCGGGCCTTTTATCGCGCCGGCAGCGTAACCGCCGGCAGCGTCGGCCGGGTGGTGCATGCGCTTTGGCTGGAAGTGACCGGCTTCCTGTTCCTGGTGTTGGCGGTGATCGGCGGGGGCGCCACGGTGCGCGAGTACCATCGCTACGCGGCGGGTACGGCCGGTTGGGGAAAGGTCGCGGTGGCGGCGGGCTTCACGCTGCTGTTCCTGTATTTCGGGGTGGAATCGTTTCTGCGGGCACGACGGAAGAGCAAGCGGAACTAGCCCGTCTTGCCTTTCCATCCGGGGTAATCTGGACTAGGATTTGTGCGGATAAGCCTGAGGAATCGTCATGGCGGAGAGCAAGTTGGGCAATGCCCTATTCGGGGGCGTGGTCGGCTTTATATTGGGGATTTTCCTGGGTGAGTATCGGGTCGCTGAGCTCGCCAAAGAGAGCGGGGAATTCGTCCCGACCGGATTGAACCCGGTGGCGTATATGCACCACGCGCGTTTCTGGTTCGTGCTGGTGATCTGCACCATTGTCTTCGCCTTTATCTCGGGACGGATCGGCCGCCCGACGAGTCAGTCAGATATGTGACTCGGCTCACTGCGCTAGTCCGGTCGGCGCCCAATACTTGAAGGGACCGCCGTTAACGCGGCAAACCCTCATCGAGGCCCTCATGACTATGGCCGAACCCAAGATCAAAGCCGTCTCTGCCAAGCCGGCGGAGCAACAGGAAACTTCCTCGCACGTCAGCATCAAGCCGCTGTACACGCCCGCTGATTTGGAGGGCTGGGACTACGATCGCCAGATCGGTTACCCCGGGCAGTTCCCTTATACCCGAGGAGTGCAGGCCTCCATGTACCGCGGCCGCCTGTGGACCATGCGTCAGTATGCCGGCATGGGCGATGCCGACGAGTCGAACCGTCGCTATAAATACCTGCTGAGCCAGGGTACGACCGGGCTGAGTATCGCGTTCGATCTGCCCACACAAATCGGGTTGGACTCCGACAACCCGCTGGCCATGGGCGAGGTCGGCAAAGTGGGTGTCGCCATCGATTCCATCGACGACATGATGCGGTTGTTCGACGGCATCAACCTGGAGAAGATATCCACCTCGATGACCATCAACGCGACGGCGTCGATTTTACTGGCGCTGTATATCGTAGTGGCAAGGCGTACCGGCCGGGACGTGCGCAAGCTCAGCGGCACGGTGCAGAACGACGTGCTGAAGGAATACATCGCGCGCGGAACGTACATCTATCCGCCGGCGCAGGCGATGCGCATCATCACCGACATCTTTTCTTACGCCAACCAGAATGTACCTGAGTGGAATACGATTTCCATCTCCGGCTACCACATGCGTGAGGCGGGATGCACCGCCATGCAGGAAGTCGCCTTTACCCTGGCCAACGGCATGACCTACGTGCAGGCCGCGATCGACGCGGGTCTCGACGTGGACAAATTCGCGCCGCGGCTGTCGTTCTTTTTCAACGCGCATAGCAATTTTCTGGAGGAAGTGGCGAAGTTCCGCGCCGCCCGTCGCATGTGGGCGCGCATCATGCGCGATCACTTCAAGGCAAAGAACCCCAAGTCGCAGATGCTGCGCTTCCACACCCAGACTGCGGGTTCCACGCTGACGGCGCAGCAACCGGAAAACAACATTGTCCGCACCGCACTGCAGGCGCTGGCGGCAGTGCTGGGCGGAACCCAGTCGCTGCACACTAATTCGTTCGACGAGGCGCTGGCGCTGCCTACCGAGCAGTCGGCGCGCATCGCGCTGCGCACCCAGCAGATCATTGCCTACGAGTCAGGAGCACCGCAGACCATCGATCCGCTGGCGGGCTCCTATTACATCGAGTCGCTTACAGATCAGATCGAGGCGGGCGCGCGTTCCTATCTCGACAAGATCGAGGCCATGGGAGGCACGCTAAAGGCCATCGAGCGGGGCTACGTGCAGTCGGAAATACAGAACGCCGCCTATGAATATCAACAGGCCGTCGACCGACTGGAAGCGATCGTGGTGGGGGTCAATGCGTTTGAGATCGACGAAGAGAAGGAAGTTCCGTTACAGCGTATCGACGAGTCATTGGAGCGCAAGCAGGTAGAGCGGCTGAGGGCCCTGCGTGCGAAACGCGATCAAGCGAAGTGGAAGGCCGCGATCCAGCAAGTGGAGGATATAGCGCGCGACACCGGCAACTTGATGCCTGCAATCGTCGAAGCAGTCGAAGCCAGCGGGACGGTAGGAGAAATCTCCGACGCCATGCGGCGGGTATATGGCGAATATCAGGAGACGGTGGTTATCTGACGTTGTGGGAGAACAGCGCATGTTGAAAATCGTTCCCATCGTCCTGTTTGTTGCGATGGTATGCCCATTCGCAGTAACTCAGACCGCTCCCGCATCCCCTTCCAAAACGATCAAGGGCTCCGGTTGCATTGAGATTGGAGTCGAAAACTCCTGCCACGTTCTCATCGATTCGAAGACCGGCGACACATTCAATCTGCTATTTGCCGGCAAAATTCCGAAGCCAGGCACGCCCATTCAATTCATGGGAGCGGAGCATCAAGGGATGACCACCTGCATGCAGGGCAAAGCGGTCGACGTTACGAAGTGGAAGAAGGAGAAAGGCGTTAAGTGTCCTCCTCCGGCGGAGCCAACTCACTAGTCAGGCATTTGGTCGTTCGCACGGGCTAGTATCAAGAGTGCAGCGTGATATCCATCTGATAAAACTTGAAGCTATTCTCTTCGCTGGGCCGATCGGCGGCGACAGCCTGATATCGATCCAGCACGTCAACGACGAATGCAGGCCTCTCGTTCTCAGGTAAGTAGCGGGTCCATTCCACGAAGGTTACCGAGCCGAACGCGAAGAATGCAGAGCGGGTCTTGAAGTCCCAGGCCTTGTCTGCGGTGTGAACACCAACCACATTCAGGCCGTTACGCTCCGCCAGTTGGGCATATTCTTCGGGCGTCAAGTGCAGGTATGGGTCGTGAAAGTCATGATAGTAACGTGCCCATCGCTCCGACAAGCGAGTCTCTTCGAGCACGTCTTCCAGACTTTTGCGCGGACCCTTCGGAACTAGGCGAAGCTGTGCGCGACCGCGGGGCTTCAAGGCAGAGTGAATGGAACGAAGCGCCTGATCCTGTTGTGGTACCCAATGGACCGCATTGAAGGAGACGACGAGATCGAACTCGTTGCGATACGGCAAATGACGAGCATCGCCAGTTTCAAAGCGCAGATTGGGCCTGTTCTCGGGGCCGTAGTTATGCGATGCAAAGGCAATCATGCCATGAGATGGGTCCACACCTAAGACAGATCCCTTAGGTAGCCGGGCGGCAATCTCCGCCGTGATCTTCCCGTTCCCGCATCCGACGTCCAGCACTCGCTCGGAGCCCTGCAGGTCAAGCAGGGCGAGCACTTCCGCGGCCATCGCCTGCTGCAGTCCCGAGATCTGTGCATAATCAGCGGCATCCCACTCGGTCATTGCGATATTTCCTCTGCCGGCTGGCTGTCGACTTGCCCCGGTATTTACGCGCGGGGCTGAGCAACAGAATACATGGGCGTTAGCGTGGCGTAGACGATGTTTATTGTCCACGGCCCGCTCATTTGAGCAGGGCATTATGGTAACGGTGACGCCGCCGGTATCTCGGTCCCTGCCGGTTCGCCCTTGACGGAGTTGCAATGGCGCAACCTCGGATAGAATGAGCCCACGATGCCCGACATATTTATCAGCTATCGGCGCGACGACAGCAGTGGCTACGCGGGGCGTCTTTACGATCAGATCAGTGAGCACTTCGGCGCCGACCACGTGTTCATGGACGTCGCGGACATCGAACCGGGTAGCGACTTTGTCGAGGTAATCGGAGAGAAGGTCGGGACCTGTAATGCTTTGATTGCGCTCATCGGAAAGAATTGGCTCACCCTCAAGGATGAGCAGAACCGGCCTCGGCTGGGGAGCGCGGAAGACTTCGTAGGCGTCGAGGTCCTCGCCGCCCTCCAGCGAAAGGTCGAAGTGATTCCCGTGCTGGTGGGCGGTGCGAAGATGCCGCTGCAACGGGAGCTTCCAGAATCGCTCCAACCCTTGTCCAGACATCAGGCTCTCGCGCTTAGCGATACCCACTTTAATCGGGACGTGCAGGACCTGATTACAGCGCTGGAAAAGGCCTGTGGGAATGGCACGATCCCCACACACAAGAAGCTCAAGCCTGTGCTGATTACCGCAGTTCTGGCTCTTGGCCTGATCGTCGCCGGGTTTTGGATCTGGCAAAAGTTGATCCATGGCAGAGACAGCGCCGGATCACAGGTGGCGGACGGCGGTTCGGCCAAAGAGGGAAGTGCGCCGTCTGAAAATGGGTCCAAAGCGACCGGTAATGAGGATATAAGTGGAAATTGGAAGGCCGTGCTCAACAAGAATGGCAGCTCGTTTGAGACGTTCTTCACGTTCGAAGTTTCAGGCGACAAACTCTTCGGAAAGGTTCTTTATCCCACGGGTGAGGCTGGCATTCTGAATGGCACCATCAGCAATGGACGGTTCTCGTTCATTACGAAGCACACTCCGCAGTTTGCAGAACAGGAAGCCACCATCACGGTTGACGGACACATCTCAGGGGACGGAATCGAGATCGTGCTGCAAGACGATAACGGATTCGCGAAAGGCATCGCCCACCGCGTGACCCAGACGGGGAGGCCGAAGGTTGCACCTCACTGATTCGCGGCGAGGTTCAATGTGACACTCCGCCTGTCGCAACCTCGCGCACATAGGGAACGGGCGGATTCGGCGACGACAGGAAGGCCGCAACATCGGGCTCAAGCTGGTTCCAGCACTCATAAACGGCGAGATGGCCTGAGTCGGTGCAAACCACCAGCGACGAGTTCGGCAATTGCTGCTTCATCTGCCGGCCCACCGACAGCGGAATCAACTTCTCCTCTTTCCCCCAGATGATCAGCACCGGGGCTTTGATTCCTTGCAGATTGCCGTCGAGCACATCCTGATAAGTGAGGAAAGAGTCGAAGATGCGGTGAGTGATCCAGGCATGTTCGGCGACCTGGTGCAAAAAGTCGCGCCGAACAGGATATGGAACGTAATAGTCCCGGGGTGTCAGCATCGCCATGAACGAGGTGAACTCCTGCGGCGTCGTGGGAAGGAAGTTCTTGACCGTAATGTCGGTCTGAAACTTTAGTCCGGCGGCATCGGCGACCACCAACCGGTTAACGACCTCCGGATGTTCTGTGGCCAGCTTTAACACTACCCATCCGCCCATAGAAACTCCGACGAGGTCAGCCGACCGGATGTTCTGGGTGGCGAGAAACTGCCGCAGCATTTCCGACTGCTGCTCGATTGAATAAGCAATGTCGGGCTTCTGCGTCTCGCCGTGACCCAGCAAGTCGATGGCGTACACGCGGAACTGGTGGCGCAGGTTGAGCATAGCCGGCACCCAGTTCAGCGACTCCGCTCCCAGTCCGTGCACGAAGACCAATGGAGGGCCCTCGCCACCGGCGTAGTAATGCACGCGATAGGGGCCAACCTGCGTGTAGTGGCCATGAATGCCGCCGCACCACAAAGCGAATTGCCCGGCAGCACGCATTACCGCGAGGGGCCGAAACCAGGCGAACGCGGTGAACGCGATGGCGAACACCAGGACAACCAGGCCAATCTTTTTCCAGCGGCCAGCGCGAAGCCGCGCAGTTGCCTGGTGGCGGATCACGTCAACAGCAGTAGCCATTGAAACTCACATCCTTCTCGAAGAAGGGCTCGACTGCAATGTTACTGGATTGTGAATTGCCGTGCAGCGCGAGTGTAGTTTCACGGCCGGTGAGTACGCTATGCTAGCGCGATGTTTCGTCGAGTGATTATCGGATTTGCGCTGGTTACGGCTGCGCTGTGGGCCCAGGAGCAACAGCAAACGTTCAAGATTCAGCCGCTGCGTCCCGTGCCTGAGTTACGCGCGGCGGCGATGGCAACGCAGCCTCCGGCTGAGCCCGGCCCGTTTCGCCAGGCCGACCTGGTGGAACTGGTCAAGCTCGATCCAACGATCAAACTCGACATCCACTACGCTTCGACTAACAACTTCATGGGTACACCATTTTACAGCCAGGCGCGGGCGTTTCTGCAGCGTCCGGCGGCGGAGGCCCTGAAGCGGGCTAACCGCAAGCTGCATTCGCAGGGCTATGGACTACTGATCTTCGACGGCTATCGCCCTTGGTACGTGACCAAGATGTTCTGGGACGGTACTCCAGCACAAGACCATCTATATGTCGCCGATCCAGCCAAGGGATCGAAGCACAATCGGGGGTGCGCCGTTGATCTGACATTGTGGGACTTGCACTCCGGGCAGCCCGTGGATATGCCGAGCGGTTACGATGAGATGTCGGAGCGGGCCCACTCCGATTACGCCGGAGGGACAGCGCAGCAAAACGCGAACCGAGCTCTATTGCGAAATGCGATGGAGGCCGAGGGGTTCACCGTGAATCCCGAAGAATGGTGGCACTTCGATTACAAGGACTGGCAGCAGTATCCCATGATGAATGTGGCGTTCGAGGAACTCAAAGCGACAGCAGTAAACTGAAACCTGTGGTCATTCACGTGGCTGCAAACACAGGTCCACTAAATGTTCTGGCGTAGGGAACCATTTGCGCCGCCAATTCGTCCATAAATTCATGAGCTTCGAGGAATCCCGTCCCCGTTTGCCTGCCATCACATCGCTGCGGTTCTTCGCGGCGTTCCATGTAGCGCTGTTCCACATGAAAGAGATGGGCGTCATCACCAATCCGGAATGGCTGAAGTCATTCGCGGGCATCGGTTACGTGGGGGTCAGCTTCTTCTTTGTGTTGTCAGGATTCATACTGGTTTACACCTATGCGGGCCGCACCCTTGAGCTGCGCAACTTCTGGCAAGCGCGCTTCGCGCGCATTTATCCCGCCTACCTTTTCTCCCTGGTACTCATGTTTCCGTTCTTCTACTACGGCGCTCTGAAGATGCATGTGCCGTTCTTTGCTTTTGCGGAGCAGCACTTCGTGCTGTCGTCGGTGCTGGTGCTTGCGCTGCTGCAAGCATGGGTGCCGCCGGCGGCACTGGCATGGAATGCGGTGGCCTGGAGCCTGTCGGTGGAAGCGTTTTTCTACGCGATATTCCCGTTCGCACTGCCGAAGTACAGCAAGTTGTCGCGCACCGTATTGCTGGCCATCATCCCAGCCTGCTGGGTAGCTGGAATGGCGGTGTCGATTGCATTTCTGGCGCTGCGTCCCGCGGGCGCCGCTTATGTGGGCAGCACGGATTGGAGCGGCTGGGTCCAGTTCGTGAAGTTCTTCCCCCTGGTGCGTCTGCCGGAGTTCTTGATAGGCATGGCGTGTGGCTTCCTGTACCTGCGCAGCCAGCGGAATCCCAAACACGCCTTGCCGCTGGTTGGGCTTGGACTGCTGGGCGTGGCGGCAACTACGATGGCGTCACGGTTTGTGCCGTATCTCGTGGTCCACACCGCAATGTCGGGGCCGGCGTTCGCCGCGCTGGTGTACGGCATCGCGCTGCAGCCAAGTTGGGCGGGATGGTTGAAGAACCGCGTGCTGGTACTGTTCGGCGATTCCAGTTACAGCTTCTACCTGTTGCACTCGATGTTCGTCTGGCCGTTCTTTCATGACTTCAAAACACAGGCGTTGCGCAATCAGGGGATCGGTGGCGTGCTGATTTGGCTGGTCATGATGCTGGCGATCTCGTCTCTGGTCTATCGCGGCATTGAGGAACCGGCAAGGCGCAAGTTGCGTCCCCGCAAAAAAGCGGTGTCGCTCCCCGTGGAAGCCTTGTCCGGCGTCGGCTAGCGCAGGGTTTGCTCAAACCCTTCCCCTTTTGGGGCATAGGCATTCGACCAAGGTGTGTCGCGCTGTATATGATTGACTTGCCTCGCAGCACTGCCTAACATGCGGCCATAAGGGCTACGCGCCAGATCCCCACCGATGGTCGACACCGTCATATCGCACTATCGCATTGTTGAATTGCTGGGCGGTGGCGGCATGGGTTTGGTCTACAAAGCAGAGGACCTGGACCTCGGCCGCTTCGTCGCCCTGAAATTTCTGCCCGACGACCTCTCCGCAGATCCTACGGCGCTGGAGCGCTTTCGCCGCGAAGCCCGCTCGGCTTCGGGATTGAATCACCCAAACATTTGCACGGTCTACGAGATCGGACAGGACGGCGACCGGCCCTTCATTGTGATGGAGTACCTGGAGGGCCATTCCCTGTTTCAGCTTCTCGACGGCAATCCCATGGACTTAGACCGTACCTTGCGGATTGGGCTGGATGTCGCTGAGGCGCTCGACGCCGCCCACAAACAGGGAATCTTGCATCGCGATATTAAGCCGGCAAACATTTTCGTCACCAACCGGGGACACGCCAAGGTGCTCGACTTCGGACTGGCGAAGTTGATACCGTCCCCGTTGATTGACGCTGAGCGCAGCACTCAACTGACGGAGCCCGAGGGTGCGCGGCTGACCAACCCTGGAAAGCTGGTGGGCACCTTGGCGTACATGTCACCTGAGCAGGCGCGGGGATGGGAGCTTGACGCACGCAGCGACCTGTTCTCGTTCGGGATTGTACTGTACGAAATGACGACGGGACTGCTGCCATTCCGCGGTGGTACGTCAGCGAACATGTTCGATGCCTTGTTTCACGCCGAGCCGATCGCGCCGGTGCGACTGAACCCCGACGTGCCTCTGCAATTGGAAGACGTAATCGCCAAATGCCTGGAGAAAGACCGCGATCTGCGCTACCAGCACGCGTCGGAGATTTGCGCCGACCTCAAGCGGCTCCGCCGGGATACGACGGACACGCAGCATTCAACTGTGCCCGAATCCGGCGGACACCCGGCGCAGAAGAAATCATCCAAGTCCGCGGTGCGGCCGGCGTCGCGCAAGTCAGTGGACAGACCGAGGCCGGTCTCGGTTTATCCGGTGATGGAAGAGGAACCTCCAATGCCGTTCTGGAGTTGGAAGCGGCTGGGGCTGATGGGTGCGGCACTGCTGGTGTTGGCTGCTATCGCGGGAGGCTGGTACTTCTGGCGGGCGCACCGCTCGCCCCCAATCAGCGAGAAAGACACGATCGTAATCGCCGACTTCGTCAACACTACCGGCGATTCCGTTTTCGACGGGACATTGAAGCAGGCGCTGGCCATCCAACTGGAGCAGTCGCCATTTCTAAACGTGCTTTCCGATCGCCAGGTAAATGCCACACTAAAACTAATGAACCGCGCCCCGGATGAGCGCCTCAACTACGGAGTGGCGCGAGAGGTGTGCCTGCGCAGTAACAGCAAGGCTTTGCTGGAGGGATCGATTGCCAGCGTAGGCAGCCACTACTTGATTGGTCTGAAGGCGGTGAACTGCCAGACGGGTGATACCGTGGCCAGCGCGCAGGCGGAGGCAGCCAACCGTGATAGCGTGCTCAAGCAACTGGGCGATGCCGGCGATCAACTGCGGGAGAGGCTCGGCGAATCGCTGCTCTCGGTGAAACGATTCAACAAGCCGCTGGATGCGGCCACGACTGCATCGCTCGAGGCGCTGCAAGCCTTCTCCATAGGACGCTCGATCCAAGCCACGAAAGGAGACGCCGAGTCGGTGCCCTTTCATAAGCGGGCGATCGAGCTTGACCCGAATTTTGCCCGGGCTTATGCAGCGCTCGGCATGGCGTACAACAACCTGGGCGAGTCGAGCACCGCGAGCGAGAACTTCCGCAAGGCCTTTGAATTGCGCGACCGGGTGAGCGACCGCGAGCGTTTCTACATTGAAGCGGCCTACTACAGTTTTGTAACCGGTGAAATGGACAAGGCCGACCAGACTTACAAGCAGTGGAGCCAGGAGTATCCCGGAGACACTGCCCCGCATAACAACCTGGCGTTGAATTATGAGTCCCTCGGGCAGTTCGAAGGGGCAGCCGAGGAATCGCGGGCAGCCATTGCGATATCGCCAGAATCCGTCTGGGGTTACGGCAACCTGGTGAGCGCTTACCTCGCTCTGGACCGCATTGATGAAGCCAAGTCGGTTTACCGGCAGACGACCGATCGGCATGTCGATAACCAGACCCTGCATGGGATGGCATACGCGCTGGCATTTTTGCAGGGCGACGAGGCCGCGCTAAAACAGATGGTGGAGGAGTCCGCTGGAAAACCGGCCACGGAATACACCCTGCTGGCCCTGCAGGCCGATACGGACGCGTACTATGGGCGGTTGAAGCGGTCGCGGGAGACATCGCAACGTGCCGTGGCGGCGGCCAAGCGAGATGGAGCACCGGAAAATGCGGTTTCGTCACTGGCCTTCGCGGCTGCGCGTGAAGGGCTGTTGGGCAATACTGCTGAGGCGCGCAAAATGGCTGACGAGGCAATGACACTCTCGCCCGGACGCGACGCGCGAATCGCGGTTGCCATGACGCTGGCCCAGCTTGGCGATATCGCACAGGCGCAACGGATCGCCGACCAGTTGAATGCGGAGTTCCCGCTGGACACGATTATCCAGAAATACTGGCTGCCCACGATTCGCGCAACCATAGCATTAGGCCGCGGCAACGCGCCGCAGGCGATCACGCTGCTCGAAGTCACCGCTCCGTACGAGTTCGGCATCCAAAACTTCAGCTCCATGTTGCCGATCTATGTGCGTGGCTTGGCATACCTGAAGGCGGGCCAGGGCAACGAAGCTGCGGCCGAGTTCAAGAAAATGCTGGGACATCGCGGCTTGGCCTTTAACGCTCCGGTGGGGGCACTGGCCCAGTTACATTTGGCCCGCGCTCAGGCGATGAATGGAGATAAGTCCGCGGCGCGCCGATCCTACCAGGATTTCCTGGCGCTGTGGAAGCAAGCAGATCCGGATCTACTGCCTTTCAAGCAAGCGCAAGCGGAATATTTGAAGTTGAAAGACTAGAAGCCGTCTCCGCGAATCGCGTCACGGAATTCGAATCCTCCTAAAAATACAGCCTGATGTTTACCCGGCCTAAAGCCGCGCCCTGCACTACAAAGTTGCAACATGTAGCTGCGGTCTTGTGCACGACGCATCCAAGTGCATCGCCAAAAAGTGGCGTTGCCAAGATGTTTCGTCGATGTAGACCTGCAGTCTATAATCACGTTCAAATAGCTCATTCCTGTCTTCGGGGGACAAATGAACTGCAACCGCTTTGTGCTTTACCTCGTCGCGCTGCTTATGGCAGCGCCTTTTGTTTCGGCGCAAACCTTCCGCGGAAGCATTCTGGGAACTGTGACAGACACCTCCGGCGCCGTGGTTTCAGGTGCAACGGTGAAAGTGCACAATATGGGCACGGGCTTGGAGCGCATCACGCAGACAACTGCGGAGGGCAATTACTCCATCTCTGAACTGCCCATCGGCACCTACTCGGTCAATATCTCGCAAGCTGGATTTCAGACATCCGTGACCAGCAACGTAGTGGTGGACGTTGCCACCGAGCGTCGGGTCGACATAGCCCTGAAGCCTGGTCAGGTATCGGACACAGTGTTGGTGTCAGGCGAGCTCCTGGCCCAGGTGGATACCACGACCGATGAACTTGGCGGTACGCTCACGGCGCAGACGATCGCGAATATCCCGGTGAACGGGCGCGATTACACCAAGCTCATCTACTTAAATCCTGGCGTATCAGGATCGCCGGACCAGATCACCGATTCGCCGGGATCGTTCGGCACATTCTCGATGAACGGCTCGCGCGGTCGTTCCAACAACTTCCTGCTCGACGGCACCGACATGAATGACGGTTTTCGCAACGATCCGGCGATCAACGAAGCCGGAGTGTTCGGCGACCCAGCGACCATCCTGCCGATTGACGCCGTGGCTGAGTTGCGAGTGCTTTCGAACTACGAGGCGGAATATGGGCGCAACAGCGGTGCTGTGGTCAACATCGTGACCAAGAGCGGAACCAACCAGTGGCACGGATCGGCGCTGGAGTATTACCGCAGCGGCGCCATGGGCGCGCGCAATTACTTCAACATCGACAGCCAGCCGAAAAATCCGTTCACCAACAATCAGTTCGGCGGATCGCTGGGCGGCCCGATCGTCAAGGACAAAGCCTTCTTCTTTGTGAACTACGAGGGCCAGCGGGAAAGCGGCGCGCAAGCCGGATTGAGCTGTGTTCCCGATGCGGCTGCCATTTCCGCCGCCGAAGCTGAGGCCGCCGCGAATGGCATACCCTTGAGCCAGACCATGCTGAACCTACTGGCACGGAATCCGTGGCCCACGCCCAACATCCCGGGCGCTTCCGCCAATACCGATGGTACCTGCAACGCGCCCAATGCCAGCGCGGCTGCCGCCAACCTCGCGACTTCCACCCGTTTCAACAACAACGTGGACAGCTTGATCGTGAAGGGCGACTACAATCCGAACACCGACAACAACATTACTGGCCGCTATTACTACGGCAACAGCAATCAGAGCTTTCCTTTTGCTCAGCTTGCGGGCGGCCTCTTGCCGGGGTTCAACACCACCACACCCACCACCGTCCAATTGGTATCGCTTTCTTGGGTCAAGGTGGTGAACTCGGCGCAAGTGAACGAGGCTCGTCTCGGGTGGAATCGCTTCGTAGAAGGATTTTTTCCCGAGGACCAGGACTTTAATCCGGCTTCAATCGGTCTCGAAACTGGCGTGACTTCCTACAACTACGGCCTGCCGAAGATCTCAGTTGGATCGTTTTCCGTGATCGGCGCCACTTCTTCCGTGCCGCGCCAGCGGGTTGACACCAACTGGCACTTCATCGACAACTACTCCTGGCAGATCGGACGCCACGACTTCAAATTCGGATACGAGTATCGGCGCACCAGCATCAACATCATCCAAAACAACAATTTCCGCGGCAAGTTGAGCTTCAATGGCGACGATTTGAATTCTCCTCTGGCGGAGTTTCTGGAAGGTATACCTTCCGGCGGCAGTCAGGCCTCGGGCTACAGCAATCGCCACGAAGCGCAAAACAGCAACGGCGTGTACGCGCAGGACAGCTTCCGCTGGACCAATCGCCTTACCCTGAACTTCGGGCTGCGCTGGGATTACTTCGGGGTGCCGAGCGAGAAGAACAATTTGTTCTACCAGTTGACTCCAGCCAGCGGCGGAACGCTGGTCCAGGTAGGAGGCCAGGGCGGGCCATCCAGTCTTTACAACAAGGACTACAACAATTTCGCGCCTCGCTTCGCTTTCGCCTACGATCTCAGCGGCGATGGTAAGACCGTCCTGCGTGGCGGATGGGGCATGTTCTACGACGCGTTTTCGCAGGACATCTTTCTTGCCCACATTCCCTACAATTGCACCTTCTGTCCCGGTCCGGCCTATACCGGCGTTGGTGTTGCCGCCATCGGATTCTCGGATCTCAGCGGAAATGCCATCGCCCCAGGGGTGCCGGTTTATGGAGCATCCTCACCATTGGGGAGCTATTTTGGCGTCGATCCCAATATCCGCACGCCGTATATCCAGAATTGGAACTTCAATATCCAGCGCCAGATCAACAACAAGATCATGATGCAAATCGGATATGTCGGCGCCAAGGGAACCAAGCTCTTCCGCTTCCGCGATATCAACCAGCCGACCCAGTCGCAGATTACTGCTTTCGACCTGAGTCAATGCGCGACTTGGGGACAGACTGCCCCGAATTGCTACATCGCGGGCTTCGACGGCCCCGATGGTGCCAATTTCAACGTGCCGCGCACCAACTACCCGAACTTCTTTTACGTAAACCAGGAAGAGTCCTCCGCCAGCTCAATCTACAACGCGCTACAGGCGAGCCTGCACATGAACGCATGGCATGGGCTCTCGCTACAGGCTAACTACGTGTGGTCGCACTCCATCGACGACGCCAGCGACCTTGAAGACTTCATTCCCAACGCCGCCCAGCCGAACAACAGCTGGAACACTCAAGCCGAACGCGGCAACTCGAACTTCGACATCCGCAACCGCTTCAGCTTGAACTTCACGTATCAGCTCCCGAAGTTCCAAGGGGAGTACAGCAAGCTGAAGAATGGTTGGGGCATCGATGGAGTTTTGAACCTGCAGGACGGCCAGCCCTTCAACTTCAATTACAACTTCCAGGGTGATTACTCGGGGTCGGGAGAAGGCTTTGACCGCCCGGATGTGGTGGGGCCGGTCGCATATGGCAGCACCCCGGCGAACTTTCTCGACCTGACGTCATTCGCGGTGCCATGTACCTTTGGTAACACCACCGCCAACTCGTCTTCCGGTGACAGCAACTGCCTGGCCGGGTCGCGCCACTTCGGCGACCTGGGGCGCAATTCATTACGCGGCCCGTCGTTCAAAGAATTCAACTTCTCGGTGTTTAAAGACACCCAGATTACCGAGCACGTGCAATTGCAGCTCCGTGCCGAGTTCTTCAACCTATTCAATCATCCCAACTTCGCCAACCCTGTGCTGCCGAACTTCATCGCCGATCCGGGCGTAAACGGCATTGGCGCCGCAGGCCGCGGCGTCGGTTCGTACGCTCTGACCGCGACGGGCGATGTGGGCATCGGCAACCCGTTCCTCGGGGGAGGCGGTCCGCGCGGCATGCAGGTCGCCGCGAAGATCACCTTCTAAACCCTTTTACGTAGAGGTACTTCCACACTGCGCCTTCGATTAAAGAAGGCGCAGTTTTGTGTAAAACAAATTACGAGACAGCTTTAGAAGCGCAAGACCATACCGCCGCTGAAGACGATGTTGTTGACATGGCCCTGGTACACCGCGGGAATGTCGAGGGTTGGTGCGCTAGTGTAGTAGTCACGCACCTCTCCCCGCAGGCTGATGTAGGGGACGATCTTGAAGTCGACTCCCCCTCCCAGGTCGGCCGCAAACTGGTTGGAGGTAGCGCTGGTGTTCGTTGAGCGAAAGCTCCCCCATCCGATGCCTGCTGCCAGATAGGGCGAAACGGGGAAGCCGGGAGCGAACTTCACCTTGAGGCCTGGCGTGAAGTAGAGGGTGTTGTAGTTCTCCCGGTTGAGATTCAGGAGGGTGGAACGGCTACCGTTGAATCCTGCCTGAAATGGCAGCTCAAGATACAGGCTGACAAGAGGAAGCGCAATCATCCTGCGTGCGTAATTGATTTGGAATCCCGCGCCGCCGCTGGTGTTAAAACTGGCCGAAGTGACGATACCCGAGGCGGCGATTGCAAATTCGTTCTTCTGTGCATAAACCATGAACGCGTTAAAGCAGATGATCACCAGCGATAAGAGATAGAACCACTTCCTCATTGCATTTTCTCCAGCTCGACCAAACCCGGACTATAGGGGAATGTCGTTCGTCTGCTCAGTAACGGGAATGGTTCAGTCCGGGAAGTGTTGCCGCTAGCGCGGCGTGGCGCGATAAATAGCAAATTGCGGACTGCGATAGATGGCACGCAACCACTCACACTCAGCGAAGGCCTGTTCGTGCTCGAGGTTGTGGTAGAGGACATAGACCTTCCGGGGAGATTCCGTCACAGAGGTGCGCAACTTAGCAAGCACACTACGCAGAACATGTTCCGCGAAGGGATTGAACAAGTAGAGCACCGTAGGTTCATGGGGAAATAGGAAGTCGCGTGCGTCGCCTTCGTGCGACTCGAGGGCGAAGCACTTTTGCTGGTCGCCCTGATAGCGCGCGATGTTCTGTTGCGCAGTTTCGTTCAACTCGGCCAACACCTCAACTCCGACAATTCTGCGGAAGGGATAGTCGGCGGCCATCAACAGTGTGCGTCCCTTGCCTGAGCCGAGGTCGATGAAGGTGAATTCATCTAGCACGATCGGCAAGGATCGCAGTATCTGATGAAACAGGGCGGGTTCCGACGGCTGGTACTGGCCGCCAGAGAGCAATTCGCGCACACGAGTACGCAGCGGCACGTTCGCCCAAGTCGTATCCACGCCGTGATCGAAGTCGAAATCGATGTCGCCGTAGCGCGAGCGACGGCGAGAGGGAGAAAGGTCGCGTAACAAATCGAGACCTCCCGCAGCGTAGTAGCGCAACGCGCCAATGAATCCGCGTGCGCGGCATGTGTCGCGAATCCAACCGTAAGTATCGGCGGTCTTCCTCATGATCAGTCCGCTTGGCGCTGAGGGAGCGAGACGGAGTGTACAATCGTGAAGAGTTGCAGTCCACTACCGTTCTTCTAGTCCGACTTCCATCAACCAGCGTCGCTCTCCTTCCGACCACGCCACCGTGGCACCAATTGACGAGACTCGGCTGCAGCGTCGCTAAGGAGAATCCCGAGTGAAGAAATTATTGATACTTATTGGATTGCTGGCGCTAGTTGCGTCCGCGGGTCTTGCGCAGGAGAAGCAATATGACGTTCCCGGAGCGTTTTCGTTTACCTACGGCGATGGCTGGAGCAAGGGCCCACGTAAGGGCGGACCGGCAAACGAGTTGGACTGGCTGGTAAGTACCACCAACCCCAACGCCACCTTTCACGCCGTACAGGGCCATGCCGACATGTCATACGATGACTGGATCAAGCACAACGCTAAAATTGCGACCCCCGACCGTGTCTTGGCGTCCCAGGGCGAGTTTGCGTCCGCTAGTGGCGAGAAGGGATTCAAGATGGTGTGGAACGTCAAGGCAAAAAACGGCGCGCAGTTCGTGACCACGCAGTATTTGTTCCGCGGCAAAGGCGATACTCAGATTCTGCTCAGCGGAACAGTGGACAAGGCCGATGCGGCGAAGTTTGAACCGGTGTTTGATGGCTTCGCGAAGTCGCTTACGATTGCAGGCGCAAAGTAGAGTGTTTGCTGCTCACGCGCGGAAGACCGCTTCTTCTCCGGCGCCCAGTTTCAGCCCGTAATTACGCCAGATCGAAGAGTAGAAATTCGGCTGCTCCGCTGCCGCCGGCGCTCACCAGTCTCAGCTTGGTCTCGTCGCTGACGGCAGCTCCGTCGCCTTGACTCAGCCGCTTTCCATTGACGTCGAGTTCACCACTGACCAACTGCACCCAGGCGTGCCGTCCCGGCTCCAGGTTCAGGTCAAGCGTCTTGCCGCTATCGAGCAGCGATGCGTAGATACTCGCGTCCTGGTTGATTCGGGTCGAGCCGTCGCGACCGTCGCGGGAAGCAATCAGCCGCAACTGGTTCTGCTTCTCTTCAGGCGAGAAGGTGCGATCTTCGTAGCTCGGCCGCAAGTCTTTCGCTTCGGGCATGATCCAGATCTGCAGCAGGTGCACGGGCTTATCAGACTTGTTGAACTCGCTATGCACCACTCCAGTTCCGGCCGACATGCGTTGCACGTCGTCCCGCTTGATGGTTGCTTCCGTGCCGGTGCTGTCGCGATGGCTCAACTCACCTTCGACGATGTAGGTGAGGATCTCCATATCGCGGTGCGGGTGCGCGCCAAAGCCCTGGTCGGCGCCGATCCTGTCCTCATTGATCACCCGCAGATCGCGAAAGCCCATGTGCTTTGGATCGTAGTAGTTGGAAAACGAAAACGTAAAGTAGGTATCAAGCCAACCGTGGTTGGCGTGTCCACGGGCGGCAGATGGCCGGATTCTGATCATAGTGATCTCCTGAATACATGGTATAAGATGCTTTAATGTTAAAGAAAGATTCAAGGGCGCCATGGCGGGCAGTAAGGCCCCTTGGTATTACCGAAAATCGTTGGCGGAGATCAGGTTGTAGACAGGTCCCGCTTGCCGAGCTTTCGGCAGAGGTTGCCGAGCTGCTCTTGCTCGGCAGGCGACAGGGCTCCCATGTATTCCAGTATCGCGGCGGCGTGTGCAGGAAAGAGCTTGCGCATCAGCGCTTTGCCCTTGCCGCTCAACGCGACAATCAGCACGCGACGATCTTCCGGCGACTTCCGGCGGTGTGCCAGGCCCTGTTTTTCCAGGTTACCGACGACCATCGTTAGGTTGCCGCCGGTGGTCAGGATCTTCTGGGCAATGTCAGACAGGGACATCGGGCCCAGGTGATACAACGCCTCGAGGACGGCGAACTGGGAGAGCGTGAGTCCGGAGTCGCCAAGATGGCGGGAGACATGACTGCGTGCAGCATTGGCGGCTCGCGTAAGCCGCACATAGGTGGCCAGAGCGAGACGCCGAACGGAGTGGGTGTTGGGTGAAGGCACTGCTCAATACTACAACGTTAAAGTAAGCTGTGCCAGCCCGGTTGTTCGGCGAGCTACTTCAGCCCCGCATTTTCGGCAGCAAGTCGAGCGGTGGCGCTCCAGTCCAGGTCCTCCATGCCGCGGCTAATCGCAGCCAGAATGTTGTCGCGAACTACACTGGCGAAGGGCATGGGGGCGTCCACGGCTTCTGCGGCAGCCAGCACAAGGCGGACGTCCTTCAGCCCGAGACGCATTTTGAAGCCGGCGGGCTGGTAGCGTTCGTCGGCAATGATGCCGCCGTAGACCTTGTAAACCGGGGCGGAGAACAACGTGCTGGTGAGGAACTCGATGTATTCGTGGGGGTCGATGCCGTATTTGCGGGTCAAGGCGACGGCCTCGCCCAGGGACTCGATGACTGAGAATATAAGAAAGTTGCCACTTAGCTTGAGCACATTGGCCATTTCCGGGTTGGGGCCGACGATAAAAGTGCGCTGGCCGACGGCATCGAAGATGGGCCGGCAGCGCTCGATGGCGCCTCCGTCTCCGGCGGCCGCGATGAAGAGCTTGGCCGCTGCAGCGGCTTCGGGGCGGCCGAAGACCGGAGCGGCGACATAATGCTGGCCACGTTTATGGTGCTCGGCTGAGAATTGCTGCGCAATGGCGACACTGATGGTGCTCATGCAGACGTGGATTGCTCCTGGCGCCAAGCTCTCCAGGACACCTCCCGGCGCAAGCACTGCAGAGGCGACAGCGTGGTCGTCGGCCAGCATGGTGATGACGATCTCGGCCGCCCGGACAGCCTCGGCAACCGAGCTGGCAACCTTGGCCTTGTGGGCGAGAAGTTCATCGGCCTTGGAGAGCGTCCGGTTCCAGACCGTGACGTCATGTCCGGCACGTAACAGGTTGCGGGCTATGGCAAGGCCCATATTTCCCAATCCGAGAAACGCAATCTTCATGGAAGGCATCCTCAGTCTCCGATTTTCACCGTAATGCAACGTTCTCCGGCTGCACGTTCCAGCCGCTTACGGCGAGATGCGCCGGCGCTTTGCCGAGATCGCCAGCGCGATATCGCACGCCAATCGTTCGTGACTCCCCCGGCAACAGCGAGACAAAATTGTCGTCGAAGAAGGCGGGAACGACGTCGTCTCCTTCACTCCTAACCAGCCGTAGCCGGATCATGAAGGCAAGCGTTTTGGTGGGATTGCTCACGGTCAGTTGCTGGTAGAGGAATCCACCGTCGCACTCAGCAGCATTGACGGGTGGCGTCGTCGGCGCGGCAGCAGGACGCACGGCGACGGGCGTAGCGCATGGTGAAGCAGCAGGTTTGGTCTGCACCCGCAACGAAACGGGTATGAGATCTTGCAGTGCGGTCATATCGGCGTAGGCGCTCTGTGGCGTGTTTACGGTATCGTGGGTCTTGTCCCAGGCAAGTTCATCGGGCTTGGTCGAGAGCCAATAGAGATTGTCGCTCGCAACCTTGCTGAAACGGTCCGTGGCATAGAGCTTGAGGAAGTAAGTGGTGGACAGGTCAGGCAACTGAGGAACGGTGAAGGCCACGGATGCTGTTTCGGGAAAGACATCTACCATGGCGTCCTGCGACCACTTTTCGGTGCCATCGATGTTGTAAAGTTTGGCGGTGACCTTCACAGCGTAAGAAGTAGCCAGGTCGCTAACCACGGCAATCGAGCGATCGTTGTAGGAATAGAGCACGTGCATCGGCTCATTGGCTTTTTTGGTGCCGTAGTAACCTCCCGCGGGGGCAAGGTAGTAGTCGTAGAGGTGCCAGATTAGCGATGGCCAGGCATTGTTCAACATCCACTGGATGACTCCGGTGGAGTTGAACTTGTTGCGCAAATAGGCTTCGAACATGGCTCGCTCGCCTTCGTAATCCATGGCATAGGCCTTGCGGACAAAGTCGTCGAGGTCTTTCGGCCGGCCGTAACGGTGTTCCATCGAGGTGTTATAGAAAGTGATGGTCTGGAAGCGTTCTCCGCCCTCGTGCAGTCCCCAGGTTTCGTTTTGCGGCCATATCTTGTCGGGCGGGAGGAACTTGCGCAGGCTCGCGGGTGGCGGGATTGCCGGTCCCGGGCTGGTTTCTGTGTTGAATCCCCAGGCGCCGCCCAACTTGGTGTCAGTGAGCCAGTAGTTAGGCGGAACGTAGTCGTAGGGGCCCGTCATTTTAACCCCCGATGGCCCGGTGACCGTGGTGGGCGTGGCTGTAGCCGAAGACAAGAAAGGATTAGGCCACAGCTGTTCCTTGCCAATTCGCAGATATACCGATTCAACCCCCGGAATGGGCGGGTTGTCGCTGCCATTCAGCCACACCAGCATGCTGGGGTGATTGCGCAACAAGCGCATCTGATCACGCATGGAGTTTTGTGCCACCCGGTACTGCTCGGGGCCCCACTCATTCCAGCGCTCCCACATATCGCAGCAACACCAGCCGGCCATAATCAGGATGCCGTACTGGTCGGCAAGATCGTAAAAGGCCTGGCTCTCGAGCTTGCCTTCCAGACGGATGGTATTCAGTCCAAGATCGCGCACATAGCGGAACTCGGTGTCCATACGTTGCGGCGTGGAGCGCAACAGCATATCGGGTGCCCATCCGCCTCCGCGGATAAGGATCGGTCTGCCGTTGATCTTGAATAACGCGTGCTGGTTATTCAGTTCCGAGGTGACCTGGCGAATCCCGAACCGTACGTCGTGTCCTTCGGAAACCTTGCCGTCCACCGTGGCGGTGACGCGAGCGTGATAGAGCGTGGGGGCTCCGAACTGGGCCGGCCACCAGAGCTTCGGGTTCTTGACTGTCAATTCTGGGTACTGTTCGGGAGCGAAAATTACGGTCTTCTTTTGGCCGCGCTCGACCACGACCTCCTGATGCACCTTCTTACCGTCGATTTCCCATGAGATGTCGGCCTTAACCCCGTGGTCGGTGGGGTTCCACGCTTCGACGACCGGTGTTAGTCGCGCGGTACTGAAGTTCTCGTCGAGCTGGTTGGCGACATAAGGGAAGCGCAACTGGATTGGGCCGCTGGCAGTGAGGTAAACGTCACGGAACAGTCCGGTATTTTTGTCGGGCGGCGCGGGATTCCAGTCCACCCAGGTAATGGCAAGATCGTCAGGCGTGGGCGGAAATACTTCGATGGCGAGGACATTTTCTCTGCCGTAGGAAAGTCCGTTGCCGAGGTCGAACTCGAACACGCGCCAGGTTCCTGCGAGTTCATCCTTGCTGGCGATTTGCTTGCCGTTCAGCCAGACGTCGGCGCGGTAGTTTACGCCGTCCAGGTGCAGCGCGATGGAGCGTCTGGCGAAACTAGCGGGCAGGCGGAACTGCGTGCGGTACCACCAGCCACACTTATAAGGACTGTTGTCGAGCATGGCGAGGTTCGCGAACTGGCTGCCCACGGGATAATCCATTCCCGGCAACTTGCGAAGATTCGTTCCGTAGAACGGGTCTTTGATGATTCCGGCGGCCACTTGGGCAGCGACGATGGTGCTCGGCACCGTGGTAGAGATCCAGCCGATAGGCCGGTAGATCAGCGAGGAGAGGATTTCTCCATCCATGCCGGGATGGTTGCTGTCTTTCAGGCCGGCAGGGCCGGTGGTGGAGCCCTGTAGCACGCAGGCTGATTGCAACTGCCATCCCGAGCGCAAGTCCAGGCGCAAGTCCGCTACGGACGCGGGAGAAGTCGCGGCATTGAGCCCGCAAGATGCGAAGAGTATGACGAACACGGAGCGCAGGGGAACACTTCTCAGAACTACTGATGGCGACCAGGACATAGAAGTTCCTCGGGGAGAATGGTACATGACGATAGGCGATCCACCGTATGAGGCCGGCCGTTTCAGAGTCAGAGCGGGGAAACGCTGCAGTCCTTCGTGCAAGTCGCCGGCAGCCGTAAATGCCGATGCAAATTCTATCGTACAAGATCGATTTTGTTCGATCGAAAATCTAGCAACATGTTTCAGGCGAGTGCAAATCTTTCAAGGTAGATCGTAATATACCCTATTTATGACTTTGACCGCAGGTTTGACGGCGTGATAGCCTACCCTCAAGGGGCAGTAGCTTATTGATCGATTTAGATCGATCATGTGCATTTTTGGGGGTGCTGTATGAAATCTCTCCGCCTGCTTGCGGTACTTGTTTCCTTCCTTCTTTTCTTTTCCCTAGTAGCTGTGGCGCAGGATACCGGGCAAATAACTGGGACAATACACGACCCCAGTGGCGCGAACGTGGCCAAGGCGCAAGTCAAGGTGAGCAGCCCGGAGCGCGGCATCGCGCGCGAGTCTGAAACCAACGGCGCCGGTGAATACCTGGTGGGTGGTCTTCCGGCCGGCAGCTACGACTTGACGGTCAGCGCAGCTGGCTTCAAGACCTATCAGGCAAAAGGTATTGTGCTACGGGTGGCGCAGAAGACACGCGCCGACGCTACCCTCGCCGTGGGTGGATCGTCAACCGAGGTGACGGTCGAGGGCGAAGGGATCGGGCAAGTGGAGACGCAATCGTCGGAGCTCTCGGGCGTGATCACCGGCAAGGAAATCGCTCAGTTGCAACTGAACGGGCGCAACTTCACCCAACTGGCAACCTTGACTCCCGGAGTTAACAACCAGAGCGGGCAGGACGAGGGCACAGTCGGGATCAACGGCAACGTGGCCTTCAGCTTCAACGGCGGCCGCACCGAGTACAACAACTGGGAACTCGACGGCGGCGACAATATGGATAACGGCAGCAACTCCACGCTGAACGTCTATCCGAGCGTGGACGCGATTGCAGAGGTCAAGGTGTTGACCTCGAACTATGGTGCACAATACGGGCGCAGCGGCTCCGGTACTGTGGAAGTTGAGACGAAATCAGGCACTCGCGACTTCCACGGCGACCTCTATGAATTCGTTCGCAACACTGACTTCAACGCCCGCAACTATTTCCAATCGGAAGTTCCGCCCTATCACAAGAACGATTTCGGCTACACCTTGGGCGGGCCAGTCTTTATCCCCGGGCACTACAACCAGGATCGCAACAAGACTTTCTTCTTCTGGTCGCAGGAATGGCGCAAGGAGAGCGTTCCGGGACAGATCTTCAATACGCCGGTCCCTTCTAATGCCGAGCGGCAGGGCAACTTCAGCGATTTATGTCCCAATCAGACGACCGGTTCGTTCGCGGATTGCCCAATTAACCCAACCACCGGACAGTTCTTCCCCAATAATCAGGTGCCAGTCAATGCCGCTGGCGCCGCTCTTCTGCCACTCATTCCGGTCGCGAATGGAGGCGTGCCTGGCGCCGCGGTTTACAACGCCTCCCCGACTCAGCCCACGAATTGGCGCGAAGAGTTGCTTCGCGTCGACCAGAATCTCGGATCCAAATGGACTGCCATGTTCCGCTATACCCACGACTCCTGGAATACGGTTACTCCAACAACGGTATTCACGGGAAGCTACTTCCCCACGGTACAGACAAATTTCATTGGCCCGGCGGTAAGTATAGTGGCCCGGCTGAACTGGAATCCGTCCCCGAGTCTGGTGAATGAGTTCATTTTCAGCTACACCACCGACCACATCACGTTCACTTCGACCGGAACTCCCAATCCCAATGCCTGGCAGCGGCCGCCCAACCTTCCTATGGGAGCAATCTTCAACAACGGCTTCGGCGGCAAGTTGGCGGCGATTTCGCTGACGGGCAATGCCGCCTACGGTGGAAACTTTTACGAAGACCCCAACGGCGAATGGCCCGAGGGCCCTTATAACTCAAACCCGACCTATACCTACCGCGACAACGTTACAAAGATAATCGGACGCCACAACATGCAGTTTGGCGCTTATTTTGTCGCCGCGCAGAAGAACGAGTTGAGCGCTCAACTGGTGAATGGCTCGCTAAACTTCGACACCAGTGCGACTGGGGTTACCACCGGCAACAGTTTTGCTGATCTGTTGTTGGGCCAGATCGCAAGTTTCCAACAGGCAAGTACGAATGTGAAGTTCTACAACCGGTACAAGATCTTTGAACCATACTTTCAGGACGACTGGCGCGTCACTCCCCGTCTCACCCTCAACCTCGGCTTGCGGATCAGCATGTTTGGCACCTACTACGAGAAATACAATCACGCCTACAACTGGAATCCATCCGTATACAACGCCGCCACCGCGCCGCAAATTGACACTGACGGCTCAGTGACCGGCTTTGCAGGAGCGTTGATCCCAGGTACGGGTGATCCTTTCGATGGATTGGTGCAATGCGGAGCCAATGGAGTTCCCAGAGGTTGCATGAGCGGACACCTGTTCAATCCGGCGCCTCGCGTTGGCTTTGCTTTCGATCCGTTTGGCGACGGGAAAACCGCCATTCGTGGCGGCTATGGCATCTTCTTTGAGCACACCAATGGGAACGAAGCGAATACGGAAGGCCTCGAGGGGCAGTCCTCGCCTCTCATCCAGACGGTTACGCAATACAACATTTCCGGTTATGCCAACATTGGTGGCGGCACGACCGGGTCGTCGCCCATTTTTCCCTTGTCTTTCTTTTCCATTCCCACAAAGGCAACATGGCCTTACGTCCAGCAATGGCACCTCGACATTCAGCGAGAACTCTTTAAGGACACAATCCTGGTGCTGGCTTACGTGGGAACCAAAGGCACTCATCTCAACCGTCAGGATGATCAGAACCAGATTTTTCCAGTGCCTGCTGGGCAAAACCCTTACGTGCCCGGTGAGCCGATCGGCGGAATCGACAACAGCTCGTCCGACTGTTCCACCTACACAACGCCCAGCGGCGTGCCCATTGTTGGCCAGGCAGCCAACAACCTTACCGTAGCCTGTGGTGGCGATCCAAATCCTTTTCGACCGTTCTACGGTGTCGGAACCATCACGCAACTGCAGAACGCCTCGTCGTCCACCTACAATGCCTTCCAGCTTTCCGTGCGCAGGAACGTGGGAGTACTGCAACTCAGTCTCGCTTACACCTGGAGCCATTCCATCGATGACGCCTCCGACCGCTATGACGGAGATTTCGTGAATACCTATAACCCGGCGGCAAACCGCGCCAGCTCCGCCTTCGATATTCGACAGATGTTCAATCTCGGTTGGGTATACGATCTGCCGTTCTTCCGAAATCCTGGAGTGACACATAAGATACTGGGAGGTTGGCAGTACTCCGGCATTCTCACTGCTCTGACTGGGACCCCGTACACACCAACCAACTCCGCCAACTACGGCGACAACGCTGGTGTCGGAAACGGCGTGGGCTCCGGCTCGTACCCCGATCTTATTGGTAGTCCTACTACTGGAATACCGAATGTGCCGCTCGTCGGCTTCGGTCCACTCCACGCCAACCCGTCGGCGTTCGCTGCTCCGCAAGGATTGACCTTCGGAGATGCCGGCAGAAATTCCTTGCGGAACCCGGGCTACGTTAACTTCAATATGGCTCTCTACAAAAACTTTTACATCAAGGAACGCACCTATTTTGAATTTCGTGCGGAAGCCTTCAACATCTTCAACCACACCGAGTGGGGCAACATCGGAGGGGCCAGCGGCGGCTCTGCGGCGGCCAACGGTTTTTCCTCCAGTACCAACGCCATGGGTTGCTACGGAGGGCCGAACAATTCGGCAGGAGATGCAGCGTGCCTCGGCTCGTCGAATTTCCTGTACATAGGAGTGGCTCATCCGGCGCGCATATTGCAGCTTGGACTAAAGCTGGTTTTCTAGCTCACACCGGAGTGGGCTGACGTGAGACCTTGGTGGCGGGGCACAGGAGTCTTATTGCCGCGCGATAAGGCCGGAGTATGATTTTTCCTGTCAACTCCTATGGCATTTCGCTCCGAACAATACTCCACACGCGAGCAGCGGCGACAGGCAGGACGAGCCTGCCGCGACAAAGTCAGGCGCGTCGATCAAGGAAAGTTCAATCCCACCGCGCGCAAGTTCGATCCTGTAGCGCTGATGAATGCGGCGCACCAAGGCCGGATTCCCGAACTTGTGCCGCTGAAGAATGCCCGCATGGCGGAAACGCCCTTCACCTTTTATCGCGGAGCGGCGCCCATCATGGCGGCTGACCTGGCTGCGTTACCGCACACCGGAATCAAGGTGCAGATCTGCGGTGACGCCCACGTCCAAAACCTCGGCGCATTCGGCGGTGGCACCGAAGGACACATGATTTTCGACATCAACGATTTCGACGAGACCATTCGGGCCCCGTGGGAATGGGACGTGAAGCGCATGGCCGCCAGCCTGGTGTTGGCGGGGCGCGAGGCGCGTAACTCGGAGCGGCAGTGCAAAGATGCTGTGTTAGAGTTCGCGCGCAACTATCGGGAGTCGATGAGGACTTTCTCCGAACTCTCCGTCCTGGAACTGGCCCGTTACCTCGTAATGCGCGAACTCACGGTGTCACCGGTGCGTTCGGTGCTGCGCAAGGCGGAGCGGGCGACGCCGCAAGACAGCCTCAAGAAATTGACGGAGGAAACGAACGGGAAATACACGTTCAAGGAATTACAGAACCCGGCATACGGCGTGGCACAACAGTATCGGGTCGACGGCGCCACCGCAAGGAAGGTATTGGCGGCCTTGCCAGGCTACGCCCAGACGCTACTACCGGAACGGCGGCACTTCTTCGCACAGTACCAGCCGGCGGACGTGGGGTTCCGCATCGTGGGAACCGGAAGCATCGGGACGCGGGACTACATAGTGCTGATGTTTGGCGGAGCGATTCAGGACCCGCTATTTCTGCAACTGAAGCAGGAGCTGCCATCGGCATACGCGCCGTATGTGGCGAAAAATATTCCGCCGAAACATCACGGCCAGCGAGTGGTGGAAGGGGCGCGCCGCATGCTGGTGCAGTTCGACATCTTCCTGGGGTGGGCGACGATTGACGGAGTGCCCTGCCTGGTGCGACAGCTGCGCGATCATAAGGCGGGCATCGAAGCCAACGATCTGGAGGGCAAGGGGCTGCTGCAATATGCCGAGGTTTGCGGGGAACTGCTGGCCAAGGGACATGCCCGCTCGGGCGATCCCTGCATGCTCTCGGGCTACTTAGGCACGGGGGATCGCTTCGATAAAGCGCTGGTGGACTTCGCCGTGGATTATGCCGACCAGGGCACACGCGACTTCGAACAGTGGCTCGGCGCAATTCGTTCAGGAAAAGTGAAGGTCGTGAGGGCGGTCCCTACGACTGCGAAGAAGAAGACAACCGGGAGAAAAAGAAAACCAAGAGAGTAGCTCGTCGAAGGTAATTATCAAGGTATCGGCTGCTTGCTGGTTTTATCGCTGGGGCCACGCAGTAAGAGGTGGTAGCGCCCGCCCACCGCATCTTGGCTCGGTAATGCTCTGAAACCTTGCAGTCACAGCCGCAGCGTTCAAGCGTCACCAAGCACCACAGACTCCTACGATATGCTGTTCGAGGAATGACCTTTCGCCGGCTTTACTTCTGCCAGAAACTGTCCGTTTCGCGCCGAGTTTCGGCGGCGTTCCTCTCGATTTGGATCTTGACCGTGAACTCTGCCGGCCAGGTCGTGACCGACGCAGCCGCCTCGCATCTCCAAACCGGTGCGCAGATCTTCACGGCTGCCTGTATTTCATGTCATGGGGCTGATGGCAAAGGCATGCCGCAGTCCGTTCGCGGGTTCAAAGCTCCCGACACTTTCCCCGACTTTACCCGCTGCGACCAGACCACCCCTGAGCCCAATACCTCCTGGGAAGCGGTCATTACCTATGGAGGCCGGTATCGCGGCTTCTCCCAGATCATGCCCTCGTTTAGAGAAGCCCTCACCCCGCAGCAGATCCAGGAAGTCGCTCGCTACCTGCGCTCGTTCTGCACCAATCCCCATTGGCCCCGTGGCGAACTCAATCTTCCGCGCGCTCTGGTTACAGAGAAAGCCTTCCCCGAAAAGGAAGAAGTCATCTCGTCCTCTATCAACGTGCAAGGCACTGGCGCGGTTGAGACCCACTATATTCACGAGCAGTCCTTCGGCGTGAAGAACCAGATCGAAATCGATGTCCCACTCACCTTTGAGGACCAGAACCATACTTGGTATGGCGGGCTGGGCGACGCCACCTTCGGACTGAAGCGCGTAATCTACTCTAGCCTGCCCAAGGGATCGATTTTCAGCGTGTTTGGTGGCGTTATCGCCCCGACCGGCCGCACGAAATATGGTTTCGGAAGCGGTACCACATCGTTCGAGACTTTTGCAGCCTACGATCAACTGTTTCGCACCAACACATTCATCCAAACCCAATTTGGTACCGAGCTTCCGGTCGATACCCAGAGGGCGCCGCGATCCATCTTTTGGTACACCGCCGTCGGCCAGATGTTCGCTCAAGATCAAGGACTGGGCCGTTTGTGGTCTCCCATGGTCGAGGTCCTCGCCAATCGCGACTTCGAAACCGGCGCAAAGACCAATTGGGACGTTGTGCCTGAGATGCAAGTCACCATCAGCCGCCGCCAACACGTTCGCGGCAATCTTGGAGTTCGCGTGCCGATGAACAACACCGCGGGCCGCCCGGTGCAGCTCATGATTTACCTGCTTTGGGACTGGGGCGACGGAAAATTGACGGAGGGCTGGTGATGAGGAAATCGGCTTTCTCACTATGCACCGCGCTTGCGCTGCTTTTCTTCTGCAGCCTCGTGCCCTGTGCCACCGCTCAGAGTCAGCAGCTCCGGCCCAGGTTTCAGACCTCTGATCGTTGCTTCGCCTGCCACAACGACATGACCACAAGTTCGGGCAAGAATTTCTCCCTTGGACTGGAATGGAGCGCCAGCATGATGGCCAACTCTTCGCGCGATCCCTACTGGCAGGGCAGCGTTCGCCGCGAAAC
This sequence comes from uncultured Acidobacteriaceae bacterium, assembly GCA_963834815.1. Classification (GTDB taxonomy): domain Bacteria; phylum Acidobacteriota; class Terriglobia; order Terriglobales; family Acidobacteriaceae; genus DASRAA01. The sequence goes on from CAWIDA010000006.1 coordinate 974,284, forward strand.
CATCGACCATCCCGAATCGAAAGCTAACATCGAGGACGAATGCTCGATCTGCCACATGCCCATTCCGCGTTACGAAGCCAAGTTGCAAAGTCAATTGGGCGAGGTGTTCTCGCATCTTCCCTTCACTCCCGACAAGAAACACAACGCGGAAGCGGAAGACGGAGTCACTTGCTCCGTCTGTCACCAGATCGGGACTGAGCGGTTGGGAACTCCTCAAAGCTATGTGGGTAATTTCGTCATCGATCCTCCCTTCTCCAAAGACAATCATCCGGAATACGGCCCCTACGCAATTCAGCCCGGCCGGATTCACATTATGGCCACCTCTACTGGCGGATTCCGCCCCACCCACAGTGCGCACATCTTGGACTCCGCGCTGTGCGGTTCATGTCACACCCTCATCACCAAGGCCCTGGGCGAAGGCGGTAAAGAGCTGGCAACGTTCTACGAGCAGATGCCCTATCCGGAGTGGCTGCACAGCGGCTACGCCGGCAAGCAAAGCTGCCAGTCGTGTCACATGCCCGAAATCCATGAGCCCGTGCCCATCGCATCGGTGTTGGGTGTGGACCGAACCGGCGTGCGCCGACACACGTTTGTGGGCGGTAACTTCCTGCTCCAGCAAATTCTGAACCTGTTTCGCGACGAATTGAGCGTGACAGCGCAGCCTGAGGAACTGGTCGATGCGGCACGCTATGCAGTCGAATTCCTGCAGACACAGTCCGCTCGACTCAGCCTCAGCGATGTTGCGCTCAACGGCGGCACCCTGAACGCTGCCGTTGTGGTCCAGAATCTGGCCGGCCACAAACTGCCCACTGCCTATCCGTCGCGCCGAGCCTGGCTGCACTTCGTGGTGCGCGACAACAGCGGTAAGGTGGTATTCGAGTCGGGCAAGCTCCGGCCCGATGGTTCCATCGTGAGCAACGACAACGATGACAACCCGCTGCGCTACGAGCCGCACTACAGCCGGATCGAACGCGGCGACCAGGTCGAGATTTACGAATCCATCATGAAAGACCAGGCCGGACATCCCACCACAGGGCTTCTTCGCGCAGTGGGCTACTTGAAGGACAACCGCGTTCTGCCTGCTGGCTTCGACAAACAGACAGCTCCTTCTGATATCGCCGTGGTTGGCGAGGCCGCCGATGATTCAGCCTTCACCGCAGGGCAAGATCGGGTGCAGTATTCCGTCTGGGTTGGAAATGCGCCAGGCCCGCTACGGATTGAGGCAGAGCTTTGGTATCAGCCAATTGGCTTTCGCTGGGCCGACAACCTTCTGCCCTACAACGCCGCCGAGCCCCAACGCTTCGTCCGCTATTACGACTCCATGGCCTCTAAGAACGCTGTCATGCTGGCGCATGCCGAAGCGTCGCCGTAACGCAGTGCCGTAACGCAGCGCCGAGCCATTGCTCGGCGAATCGGAAGTTGTTATCGGGTGGCAAAGTAAGATCACTTTCGATGGAAAACGATCATAACGGTTCTCATCCGAGCCAGGCTCCCCTTACAATGATTGCAAAGCCGCTAATCTCAGGAAGGGTTTCCGCTTAACATGTCCAGCACAACCGCAGGGAACACTGCTGCTGCTCCCAGCCTGAAGAGGGCGCTCGGTCTGTGGGACCTCGTACTGTACGGCATCATTGTGATCCAGCCGACGGCGCCTATGCCCGCCTACGGAGTCTTCTCGAACGCGGGCAAAGGGCACGTTGTCACGGCGGTGCTGATTGCCATGGTGGCGATGGTCTTCACTGCCATCAGCTACGGACGCATGGCGCGGGTCTATCCCAGTGCCGGGTCGGCGTACACCTACGTGGGCCGCGAGCTGCATCCGTCGCTGGGCTTCGTGACTGGCTGGAGCATGACAATGGATTACATGCTCAATCCGCTGATCTGCACCATCTGGTGCGGCAAGGCGATGGCCGACCTGATTCCCGAAGTGCCGCTGCCTATCTGGTTCGTGGCCTTTGCCTTGCTGTTCACGCTGCTGAACCTGCGTGGGGTCGAGACGTCTGCCCGTATCAATCAAGCGCTGTGCGCCGCCATGGGGCTGGTGATCGTGGTATTTTTCGTGGCCACGGTTCGATATCTCCTGCATCTTCCGCCACAAGGGGCGCAGTTTTTCACCCTTCCGTTCTACAACCCGAAGACCTTTCAGGCAGGCGTGGTGTTTCACGGGACGGCACTGGCTGTGCTTAGCTATATCGGATTCGATGGCATCTCGACCTTGTCGGAAGAGGTGCACAATCCCAAGCGCAACATCCTTCTGGCGACGGTACTGGTGTGCGTAGCTACAGGCGTTCTGGCATCGGCGGAAGTGTATAGCGCGCAATTGCTGCGGCCGGATTGGTTTTTTCCTGAATCGGAGGTGGAGACGGCATTCATTCACGTGGCGGCGATTGCCGGCGGCATCTTTCTGTCGAAGGCCATCAGCCTGACGCTGATCGTTGCGACCATCGGCTCTGGGATGGGGGCGCAACTGGGTGCGGCGCGATTGCTTTATGGCATGGGGCGCAGCGAGGCCATCCCCAAATCGTTCTTCGGGGCGGTTGATCCCCGCACCCGCATCCCACGCAATAACGTTATCCTCGTCGGCTGCATCGCGCTTGCCGGAGCCTTTCTTATGACCTACGAGCGCGGCGCCGAGTTGCTCAACTTCGGTGCGCTCATCGCCTTCATGGGAGTCAATCTCGCCTCTCTGACCCACTATTACATTCGCGGCAATAATCGTACGTTGAGCAACCTGCTGCCGCCGATTGCAGGATTCGTGATTTGCGCTGCCATCTGGTGGAACCTCTCGCACGCGGCCAAGATAGCCGGCTCGATCTGGATGTTGGCAGGCGTGGCGTACGGGGCCTGGAAAACTCGCGGCTTCCAGGCTGACCTGGTGAACTTCGACGTGCCCAGCGAGTAGGAGATCGGTGAGAACCGTTCCTGTGTCGTCCGCGGTTCCCGCGGAAGTCCGCGGTTGAGATCTGCCGAGGGCATTTTCCACACTTGCCAGTCTCCGCCGCGGTCCGACGCGAAGTAGATCCAGCGGCCATCTCGCGACCAGCTGACGGGCAGAGTCGCGTGCTGAGGGAATCGTTCTACGTCCGATAACGGCACCCTACCCCTCCCCCCACCTTGCTCCTGAAAGCAAAGGGTTTATTGCATGATCGGTTGTAAGCTCCTGCAAACATTTGAGTTACAGGTAAACTCCTCTTAGCCAGGGAGTTAGTTGAGATTATTTTGGGTTGGACGGGGATTCTGGCACGAAAATGTGAAAATCGGCGACGGGCAGGACCTAACACAGAACCGCCTACAGGGGATGCGGGTAGTGTCCGGGTGCCGTCATCGAGGACGACAACTCTCCCTCATCCTTCCTGGGGTAGTGTAGGAGGATTGTTCCTAAACGCCAAGCGAGTTGGTCACGGTTGAACGTGATGGATGAACATCCAGTTTTACCGGTTCCCAGTTGCCAGAATGTGAAGGAGTAGGCTGGTCAGAAGCGAGTAAGATCTACAATTTCAGCGGTTTCGCAGCGTTGATTAGATCGAGAAGAAGATTGGAAGCGTCCTCGAACCGCGTCCGAAGTCTTCGATCCCTCCGGATCAACTCGGCCAACGTCGCTGGGTCGTGCACCACTTCATTTCGAAAATGAGTGACCCCTAAGACGCGGTGCAGAATATTCTGACCAAACAGCCTGCACCTATTCGTGTCAAGATTGCGAATAAGCGAGTTCATGACGATTGTCCAATTACCCGTGTCGAATTGCGGAGGGTTAGCGGCTGGACGCCAGAGTCCCGTATTAAAGGTCTTCTTCGCAATTTTTCGTGATAGCGCTTCAACTAAGCCGAAGACGTCGTCGCAAGCTTTCGCCGGGTTGCCCTCGCGAAAAGTCGCTTCCGCCTGTGACAGCCGATATCGGTATTTCGCCGGAAAATCTTTTTTCGCAAATCGGCGAGCGCTGCGCTCAGGAGGACGGAGCGTATGGAGTCGGGTTGTTGTTTGGCACTCTTAATTTTTCAGGGGTCATCCTGAGCGAGTGGCCGGGGTTGGGCCGCGAGTCGAAGAGCCTGCCCTGAGCTTGCCGAAGGGACCCGCTGTTTCCCACTCGGCGGCAAGGTCTTCCCATGTGGGGTTTTCGCGTTCGATCAGCGCAATCTTCTTCGCCCGAATCCAGCCTTTAAGTTGTTTCTCTCGGGCGATGGCGTTGCTGGGCGAGTGGTAGCGCTCAAAATAGACCAACCGGTAGACCTTGTACTCCGCGGTGAACGCGCCGAAGCTGCCCGCCTTGTGCTGGGCGATCCGGACGGCCAGATGACGAGTTACGCCGATGTAAAGGACGCGCGACTTGCTCGCGAGGATGTAGACGTAGTACATGCGGTCGGGGTCGCGCATGGAAATTATTATGATGCGCGCCTCGGTGAAGCACGGTGATGATAGTCACGGTGTGATGTAACAGCAGGTTCCGTCGGCGGGGAGACAGAAGCAGGTCCATTCGACTGCGCGCTCGCCCGATCCGCAATAAGACGCGGATCGAAAAAGCAGGCGAGCGCTCCGCTCAGGATGACACTGAAGAAAAGTTGCCAGTAGCCAGTCGCCAGCGAGAACAGATCTCTCGACTCGGACTGAAGTCCTCGCTCGGGATGACAAACAAGAGGGGGCGCCTAACGGCACAGTTCAGTCTGGCTGCGGAAAAAGTCCGTCGTGAGTGGCCCGCGCGGACTAAAGTCCACGCGGGAGGTCAAAGATAAACGACTTGGCGGCACGACTGAAAGTCGTGCCCTGATACGAGGTGGTCGGGAAGCGAGTTTATCCGCAGCCTGTGAAGCCGTGCCCCTTCAAAATACAAGAGGCGACGGACGCGGCGCTCAACCACCCCAACAAGCGCAAAATCGGCGCTCGTCGGGGACCCGGAGCGTCGCTCTACCCAAGTCCCACCCTTTCCCAAAAGAGGGGAAAGGATGGGGCACCCACATATTTGGAGGATGACACTGCGGTATTTGGGTGTTGTGGAGGCGGGGCAGCGGCTGACCGTGTTGCACGTAAATTATGAGAAGCAGGCGGAAGTATCCGCTGGAGCGGGTGGAGAAAGGCCAACTCAACCGGCGCGTGGAGAGGGGCGGCTTACTGCTTGAACACCACCATCCCCAGCGGAGGCAAGTTGAGCAGTAGAGACTGCTCATGACCGTGGAAGGAGATGGGATCGGTGGAGCATCCTCCGTAGTTGCCTTCATCGGTGCCGCCGTACACGCCGGCATTACTGTTCAGTACCTCGCGCCACTTGCCTGCGAAGGGGACTCCCACGCGATAGCCGCGGCGGGGCACCGGGGTGAAGTTGCAGGCGACGACCAGCGGAGCACTCTCGTCTTTGCCATAGCGCAGATAAGTGAGGACGCTATTGTCGTTATCGTTGGCATCGATCCAGCGCCAACCGGCAGGATTGAAGTCGTATTCGTACAGCGCAGGCTCGCTGCGGTAGAAAGCGTTCAGATCGCTTACCCAGCGTTTGATTCCCTGGTGCGACGGAAAATTCAAGAGTATCCAGTCCACGCTGCTGTCGTGGTTCCACTCCGACCACTGGCCGATTTCGCCACCCATGAAGATCAGTTTCTTGCCGGGCTGGGTAAACATGTATCCGAAGAGCAGGCGCAGGTTGGCAAACTTCTGCCAATAGTCGCCGGACATCTTTCCGATCAGCGAACCTTTGCCGTGGACTACTTCGTCGTGCGAGAGCGGGAGAGTAAAGTTTTCAGTGAAGGCGTAGAGGCCCCGGAAGGTCAGCTTGTTGTGGTGATACTTGCGGTGGATCGGGTCCTGCTGGAAGTACTTCAGGGTGTCGTGCATCCAGCCCATGTCCCATTTCATGCCGAAGCCCAGGCCGCCGATGTACGTAGGCCGAGACACCATGGGCCAGGCCGTCGACTCCTCTGCGATGGTCTGGACGTCAGGAAATTCCTGGTAAGCGTCATGGTTTACGCGCTGTAGCAGAGAAACGGCGTCGAGGTTCTCGCGGCCGCCATACATGTTGGGGATCCACTCGCCGTGTTTACGCGAGTAATCGAGGTAGAGCATGGAAGCGATGGCGTCCATGCGCAGGCCGTCAATGTGGTAAACGTCGAGCCAGAACATGGCATTGCTGATCAGGAAGCCTCGAACCTCGTTGCGTCCGTAGTTGAAGATGGCCGACTTCCAGTCGGGGTGGAAGCCCTTGCGCGGATCGGCGTGCTCATAGAGGTGAGTACCGTCGAAGTAGGCCAGGCCGTGCTGGTCGTTGGGAAAGTGCGAAGGCACCCAATCGAGAATGACCCCGATCCCGTGCTGGTGCAGGTAGTCCACCAGGTACATGAAATCCTGAGGCGTGCCAAAGCGGCTGCTCGGAGCGTAGTAGCCCGTGACCTGATAGCCCCAGGAGGCGAAATAGGGGTGCTCCATGACGGGCAGAAATTCAACGTGGGTGAAGCCGAGTTCATTGACGTAGGCCGCAAGCTGGGGCGCGAGCTCGCGATAGCTCATCCAGCGATTGCTGTCTTCGGGCACTCGCATCCAGGAACCAAGGTGCACTTCATACACCGACATGGGCGCGTCGAAGGCGTTGCGCTGATGGCGCGTGCGCATCCAGTCTTCGTCGCCCCATTGGTAGTCGAGGTCCCACACGATGGAGCCGGTGCGCGGCGGAGTCTCGTGATGAAATCCGTAAGGGTCGGCCTTATTCACCTCGTACATGTGAAAGCGCGAACGAATGTGGTACTTGTAGATCGCTCCCTTGCCGAGATCGCGAACGAAACATTCCCAGACTCCCGAATCCCCGCGTGGCGTCATAGGATGGGAATCGGGATTCCAGCCGTTGAAATCGCCCACCACGGAGATGCGTTCGGCGTCCGGCGCCCAAACCGCGAAATACGTCCCCGGCTTGCCATCCATCACAACCATGTGGGCGCCAAGCTTTTGGTACAGCCTGTTGTGCTTGCCCTCGTTGAAGAGATGGAGGTCGAAGCTAGTGAGCAGGACGGAACCCTGCTCTTCAGAAGGAGCCGTCTCGATGGCGGGAGCTTCTTCCTTGGCGGGAACTTGCTGCTTGGGATCCGATGGTGCCATGGTCGCGTTCTCCTGATGGCTCGCGTGACGCGGCGCCATTACGCGGCGGGCGCACAGACTACCAATCCGGGCTGGAATGCGCCAGCGAAACCCTATAAGAGTAACACCCAGGAGCGTCAGCCGTTCGGCACACAGCCACGTGATGCCGGTTACAGCCAACCAGGTTGGCAAGTGCTCTCATGATCGTGGCGGCGTACGGTCTGTGGCGCTTGAGCCTGCAGAACGCCATGTTCCGCACGTCGACCGCAATCATAAGGAGCACAGCATGGCTGACAAGAAAGCCGACCTCGCCGGACCCGGTATTGGGGATTATCAGGAACTGGAGCGAATCCTGCCTGATGACTACAGCTCGCTGCTGTCACCAAAAGAGACGCAGAAAGCGCTCTTCGAGGTGAAGCGTTATATCGAAGACAACCTCTGCAAAGAACTCAACCTGATGATGGTGGAGGTGCCGCTAATCGTGGACGAAGAGAGCGGTGTCAATGATCTGCTGGATCGCGACGGGTCGCGTACCCCGATCGGGTTCCACATTTCCAACGACCACGAAAAGCACCCCATTAACGCGCAGGTGGTGCAAGCGGCTACCAAGTGGAAGAGAATGGCATTGAAACAGTTCGGTATGCAGCCGGGCGAAGGCCTGTGCACCGACATGCGAGCCGTGCGCAAAGATTACTTCCTCGATCACGACCACAGCGCCTACGTGGACCAGTGGGACTGGGAGCGCGTGATCACGCCGGAGCAGCGCAACCTCGACTTCCTGAAGGCGATCGTCAGCAAGATCTGGTCGGTGATTGTCGGGGCCGAACGTTATGCGCAGGAACTGTTCCCACGCCTGCACACCTCGCAGTATCCCAACCTGCCGGAACAGATCAAATTCCTGCACGCGGAGGAGATCCTCGACCTGTATCCCGACCTGCCGCGCAAGCAGCGGGAGACGGCCATTCTGCAAAAATATCCGGCGGTGTTCATCATCGGCATTGGATGGATGTTGCGGGACGGGTATCCGCACGAGATGCGCGCCGCTGACTACGACGACTGGGTCACGCCCACGATCACCAGGAACGGCCACCAGATGCACGGCCTGAACGGCGACATACTGGTGTGGAACCCGGTGACACGCCGGCGGCATGAGTTGTCCTCCATGGGAATACGGGTGAATGCGGAATCACTCAAGAAGCAGTTGGAGATCACCCACCAGGTCGACTTCCTGAAGTATCCCTATCACCAGGCCATTGTGAACCACGAGATTCCGCTCAGCATTGGCGGGGGGATTGGGCAGTCGCGCACCATGATGCAGATCCTGCGCAAAGCGCATCTTGGCGAAGTGAGCGTGACGGTGTGGCCGAAGGTGCTGAAGGAGATGTGCGCGAAGAAAAACATTCACGTACTCAACTAGTGGATAGTTGTCAGTGGATAGTGGCTAGATTGGGCGGCCTCCGCGCCGCCCGTTTTTATGGGGTAGAGCCGGCGTCCAGCGGTTGCGAAGCGTTTTTTAAGCCTTGGGCGTAGCCCGGTTACCAAAAAATGTTTTTGGCCCTGTTTTGCAAGGGCACGGCAGAACAGGCTGCGGAGAAGTCAGGAAAGCAGATCCCTCGCGGACTAAAAGTCCGCTAGGGATGACAGAAATAAGGAACTTGGACGCCGACCTAAAGGCCGGCTCTACCGACAGACCGACTCTTTCCGCAGCCTGTTCAGTCGTGCCCTAAATTCTTCTATTCTCGATTCGCCACTACCCACTATCCACGAATCACTTCTTCTTGGGTTTGAGCATTTCCCACGCCGCATCCGGAACCTTGCGCCCCAGCAGACTGAAGGAACTCGCCCCCGCCAGCATCTCGCCGCCGTCCATATAGATCAGATCGCCGTTGATGTAACCCGCGTGCTCGCTGACCAGGAATGCAGCCAGGTTTGAGATTTCCTCCAGTGTGCCAAGGCGATGCAGCGGATTGTGCTCCAGCAACGCTTTCTCCATCGCGTCGGTCGGCAGCAGGCGGGAAAACGCGCCTTCGGTGCGGATGGCGCCGGGGGCGATGGCCACGAAACGCACGCCTCGGCCTCCCCACTCGACGGCGAGGCTGCGGGTAAGGGCCGCGACGCCGGCTTTTGCTACAGCGCTGGGGACAACGTAGGCGGAGCCGGTGTCGGCATAGGTGGTAGCGATGTTGAGCACGACTGCGTTGTGCTTGGCCGCCAGCCAGCGCTTGCCGCAAGACAAGGTCATGTTGATGGTGCCGTTAAGCACGATGCCGATGACGGCCTCGAAGGCATGGGTCGAGAGGGTCTCCGTCTTTGCCAGGAAGTTGCCGGCGGCGTTATTAACGAGAATATCGAGCGGACCGTTGGCCCATATCTGTTCGATGACTTTTTCGACATCGTCGTGGTAGCGCACGTCACACACGAAGGACTCGATGGCGCCTCCGGTGGAGGCAGCGAGTTCGCTGGCGGTTTTCTGCACCACCTCGGCGCGGCGTCCGCAGATGTATCCGGACGCGCCCAGTTGCAGGAATCTTTCGGCAAGGGCGCGGCCAATGCCGGTGCCTCCGCCGGTGATGAGGACACGCTTATTCTTGAGGAGATCTGCAGTAAACATGAGGGCCCCTTTCGCGACGGGAATTACCCTAGCACAAGCCGTCGTCGGGACGCTGTGATAGCGGAGTTGCTGCTTATCGAGATTGTCGTTGATTTCCGGCGGTAGGCTACTCCACTGGCGCGCTCTCAATCACATGGAGACCACACTCTGTCTTGGCAAATCCTGCCCAGCGCCCGGCCCGCTGATCTTCGCCGGGGACAATGGGACGCGTGCAATGTGTGCAACCGATGCTGGGGTAGTCCAGATCGTGGAGCGGATTGTACGGAACTTCGTGATCGTGGATGTAGCGCCACAGTTGCTCATCGGACCAGTCGGCAAGAGGATTGATCTTGATGAGGCCGAACTTGGCGTCCCATTCGACCTTGCGAGCGTCGGCCCGTGAAGCCGTCTGATCCCGTCGGATGCTGGTGATCCACGCGGCGAGTTCTTGCAACTTCTGGCGGAGCGGCTCGACCTTGCGTAATTTGCAGCAGAGGTCCGGGTCGCGCGCCCACAGCGCTTCACCATAGGTGCGGTGCTGCTCAGCCGGTGATTGCCCGGCGTGTACACGCTCTATGGCGACGCCATACTTCTGCTCGACGCGATGCATGAGATCGTAGGTTTCGGGGAAAAGAAACTGTGTGTCGAGGGTAAACAGGCGGAAGTCGCTGCCGCGCAGGCGCGCGGTCATATCGATGACCGCCATGCCGGCCGCTCCGAACGCGGACGAGATAGCGACGTATCGACCGAATGACTCGAATGCCCACTGGATGATCTGCGCGGGCGTCCAGGTCTCGGTCGTGTGCTGCAGACCCACTACTCGTTGCTTGAACTCATCTCTGAGGGCTGCGTGGCTCACGCGATTCCTCCTCTTTGGCTATCCTCTATCTCGGTTGCCTGGCGGGGTTCGCCAAAATGAAAAACCCACCGCCAGAGGGCTCTGGCGGTGGGTTTGTGAAAGTCGCGTCTTAGAAAGGAATCTTTAGATCAGCAACACCCCACGCCAGAACAGGCTAATGCGCGACAACAACACACACAACCTGGGCCGGGATTCGGGTTGCTAAACATGGTGAGTTTGAGCATAGCGGTCCTTTGTATTATCGTCAAGCCGCTGTTAACTTGTGAGGAAACCATGTACTGAAATGCGGCAGGCTATTGCTCTGCGGGCTTGCCGGCCTGCTTGTACACCTTGCCGTCTTTCATCACGAATTCAACACTCTCGAGCACGCTGATATTTTGCAGCGGGTCTCCGCTTACCGCGACGATGTCGGCGTATCTACCTGGCCTGATAGACCCCAAGACGTCCGAATGCCCGAGCAGGTCGGCGGCATTGGCTGTGGCCGCCTGGATGGCCTGCATGGCAGTCATGCCGTACTTCACCATGAAGGCGAACTGTTTGGGACTGGTACCATACGCGCAAACGCCCAGGTCGGTGCCATAGGCCATCTTCACTCCTGCGTTCACGGCTTTGCGAAAATTCTGTCGGTGTTTTTCACCCAACTCGCGATCGTGTTCGAGAAAGTCGACAGGAATAGTACCTTTGCGGCCTTCTTCCTGGATGCACTCTTCGTCGTATATGTCCATGACGAGATAGGTACCATGCTGCTTGGCGAGCGAAATGCCCTCGTCATCAATCAGGGTAGCGTGTTCGACCGAGGCTACACCCGCGCGGATCGCATTCTTGATCCCTTGTGCGTTATGCGCGTGCGCCGCAACCTTGAGGCCGAAGCTATGGGCCTCGTCAACCGCGGCTTGTAGCTCTTCGGGAGTGAATTCGGTGGAGTTGGGGCTGCTGCCGTGCGTCAGGACCGCTCCGGTAGAAAGAATCTTGATCTGGTCCACGCCGTTGTGAGCGAGCAGACGTACTTTCTGGCGCACTTCCCAGGGACTATTGGCTTCGCCGTAGTGAAGGTCCCAGGGCAACTGAATGTCGGGAGCCTGGCCGGTCATGGCGCCTGCGCCACCAGTGATAGTGATGTAAGCTCCCGCGACATACATACGCGGGCCGATGATGTAGCCCTTTGCGATGGCGTCGCGGAGGGCGATGTCGTTGAGCGCCCGGTAGGTACCGACGTCGCGCACCGTGGTGAATCCGGAGAGCAGGGTGGCGCGCGCGTTAGGAACGGACTCGAGGGCGACCTGCGAAGCCGTCTTCTTTAGCGAAAGAAAAGGATCGCCTCCGTCTGCCAAGGAATCTCCGTCGGCAATGTGTGTGTGGCAGTCGATGAATCCGGGTAGGACAGTCTTCCCGGAGAGGTCGATCCACTTGGCATCAGCGGGAGCCTGTACTTGCTTGCCGACTGCCGTGATCTTATTTCCGACGATGAGGATTTGCTGATCGCTGAGCACGGTGCCGTTGTCGGGATCGATAAGGCGGCCGGCGCGAATGACGGTGCTTTGAGCGAAGGACATCTGGGCGAAAAACAACAAACAGAGTGCAAAAGCGATGGTCCTCACAGGTCTCCTGAGCTGGCTCGGTTAGCTTTTATTGCAGATAAGGATTGGCACATACTAAATCCGGAATTTGAACATGACCAGCGATTTTCGTTTGACGCCGGCGCATCGTTTCGGTAGTGTTTTAGCAGGATGACTTCGTTGACCCATCGCCATCATCACCATTCGCACGTGGCGAGCGTGTCAGCGGAGATTACCGTATAAGCTTTTAGCACTTATACCTCCTACCCGCTGACATAAGTCAGCGGTTTTTTTTGGGGGGGAAAGGGAAGACGGAATGCCGGTTGAGATTGACTTCGACAAGATGATGGGACTGGCTCCCGCCATCGTGCAAGATGCGGCCTCGGGTGATGTGTTGATGCTGGGATTTATGAATAGGGCTGCCTACGATATGACGCTGTCCACGGGCTACGTTACCTTTTACAGCCGCACGCGCCACCAGCTTTGGACGAAGGGCGAGACCTCGGGCAATCGCTTGAAAGTGATCAGCGCATCGGCCGATTGCGATTTTGACACCATTCTGTGCCGCGTCGAAGTCGAAGGTGAGGGAGTGGTCTGCCACACCGGTACGCGAACCTGCTTCAACACCGAGCTGGCGATGGCAATTCCGGCGGGGGGTGAACGATGAAGCTCCGCCTGGGGCTTCCCAAGGGAAGCTTGCAAGAGGCGACGCTGGCGCTGCTGGCACGCGCCGGGTTGCAGGTGTACGTCAGCCCACGATCGTACTTCGCCGGCACCAACGATCCTGCGATTGAGTGCATGTTAATCCGGGCGCAGGAGATGGCTCGCTACGTCGAGCACGGCGCGCTGGACGTCGGCCTGACGGGCTTCGATTGGGTCACGGAAAGTGGCTTGGAGGTCGTTACGGTTGCCGACCTGATCTACGCTAAGCAAAGCCGCGGCAAGGTGCGATGGGTGCTTGCGGTGCCAGAAGATTCTTCCGCGCAAAGCCCACAAGACCTGCGGGGCGCCACTATCGCCACGGAATTGGTCAACGTGACCAGTCGCTACTTCCAGCGGCGCAACATTGACGTCAAAGTGGAGTTCTCGTGGGGCGCCACCGAAGTCAAGCCTCCCACATTGGCGGATGCCATCGTCGAAGTCACCGAAACCGGCAGTTCGCTGAAAGCCAATCGTCTCCGTATCATCGAAACCATCCTTGAATCGAACACCCAAATCATCGCCAACAAGAACGCCTGGAGCGATGCCGGTAAGCGGCGGAAAATCGAGAACCTCGCGCTCATGCTACGCGGCGCCATGGAAGCCCAGGGGCGCGTAGGCCTGATGCTTAATGTGCGGGTTGAAGACCTGCAAGCTGTGCTCAAAGTGTTGCCGGCACTGAATAGCCCGACCATTTCAACCCTGAGCGATAAAGCGTGGGTGGCGGTGAACACCATCCTCGAAGAGAGCCTGTGTTGGGAGGTGATTCCGCGGCTGAAGGCGGCGAATGCGACGGGCATCGTGGAATATCCCCTGAACAAGGTGGTGGTGTGATGCGCGTTTTGGCTGGCAAAGCGGCGGAACGCGCGGTGGCGGAGCTGGAAGCCAGGGCTTCACGGTTGCAGAAGATTGAACCCAAGGTCCGTAGGATCATCCAAAGCGTGCGGAAGGGCGGCGATAAAACTCTGGCCCGATACGCCACATTGTGGGATGGCCTGGAAATGGGACAGGCGATCCGCGTGTCGCAACAGGAAATTGAGCAGGCGTGGAAAGCGACGCCCGCAGGGACGCGGGAGGCGCTGAAGCGCGCCGCAGCCAGTATTCGGCGCTTCGCAAAGTGGCAAATGCCGGAGTCGTGGCGCAAGAAAGTCAACGGAGGAGAACTCGGCCAGATAGTTCGCCCGCTGGAGTCGGTGGGATGCTACGTTCCGGGCGGACGTTATCCGCTGCCGTCAACCCTGCTGATGACCGCAATTCCCGCAAAGGCAGCAGGAGTGGAGCGAATTGTCGTAGTCTCTCCCAATCCGCAGCCGGTCACACTGGCGGCCGCGAATCTGCTGGGTGTAACTGAGGTTTACCGCTGTGGCGGCGCGCAGGCCATTGCCGCTCTGGCTTACGGTACTGAGACGATCGAGCGGGTCGACAAGATTGTTGGACCGGGCAATGCCTTCGTAACTGCGGCCAAGAAACTGGTGAGCTTCGATTGCGCAATCGATATGCTGGCGGGGCCCACCGAAGCTGTGATCTACAGCGAGAGCGGAAACGCGGCGTTTCTGGCTTCGGACCTGGTCGCGCAGGCTGAACACGATCCCGACGCGGTCGTAGTCTTCATTTCCACGGACGCAGCGCTGGCGAAGCGTATGGCGGACAATGTATCGCGCGCGGCGAAGGGCAACGATGTCGCCAGAAAGGCTCTGCGCCGGAATGCCTGCGTACTGGTGGCAGGATCGCGAACGCAGGCGATTGATTGGGTCAACCGCATCGCGCCCGAGCACCTCACTGTTGATAACGATTTGTATTTGACCGCGATCTGCAACGCGGGATCAGTGTTTGTCGGCAATTACTCCGCGCAGGCGGCGGGCGACTACGCTGCCGGACCCAACCATGTGCTTCCCACGGCAGGCGCGGCGCGATTCCGCGGCGGGCTGAGCGTGGCGGACTTCGTCAAGGTCATCACGGTGCAGAAGTTTTCCCGCGAAGGGTTGTGTGAGATTGCACCCGTGGTGCGGACCCTCGCCGAAGCCGAGGGCCTTGTCGCACATGCTGAGTCGGTACGAGTGAGGTGCGGCAATGCTTAGCGCGCGCAAAGCCGTACGGGAAATGCATGAATATCATCCACCGCTGGCGGGCCGGCAAGGGTTGCGGCTCGACTTCAACGAAAACACGGATGGATGTTCGCCCCGTGTACTCGCGCGCATCCGGGCAATCACGGCCGAGGACCTGGCGCGCTATCCCGAGCGCGAACCCGTGGAGCGGATGGTTGCCGCGCATCTGGCCTTGGCTCCAGAGCAGGTGTTGCTCACCAATGGCGTGGATGAAGGGATCCACTTGCTATGCGAGGCGTATCTCGAGCCGCATGACGAAGTGATCGTCGTGACTCCTACCTTCAGCATGTACGAGATTTTCGCCGAAGCGACGGGAGCGACGGTGGTGCGGGTGCAATGCGATGAAGACCTGCGCTTCCCGTATGAAAAGGTGCTGACGCGGGTTTCGGATGCCACCAGGTTGATCGCGGTGGCTAGCCCTAACAATCCGACGGGCGGCGTGGCCTCACGTGAGCAGTTGCTGGCGATTGCGAAGCGCGCGCCGAAGGCAGCATTGCTCGTTGATGAGGCATACTTTGACTTCTACGGGAAGACTGTGATTGCAGACGTCGCGACGCAGACCAATCTCTTCGTGGCCAGGACCTTCTCCAAGGCGCATGGGTTGGCAGGGCTCCGCGCCGGTATCCTGGCAGGACCAACGGAACAGATGCCCATGGTGCGGCGGGTGTCATCTCCCTATAGCGTGAACGCCGTCGCGCTGCTGGCATTGCCGGCGGCGCTGAACGACGTCGACTATATCGCGAGCTATGTGGCCCAGGTAAAAGACGGTCGCGCGAGACTTGAGCGCCAGTTGCAGAGTGCAGGCATCCGATGGTGGCCGAGCGAAGCGAACTTCGTGCTGATGCGGATCGGCGAGCGGCACCGCGAGTTCGTAGCGGCTATGCGACAACGTGGGATATTGGTGCGCGACCGGTCTGCCGACCCGGGATGCGATGGCTGTGTGCGCATCACCATCGGAACCCACCGCCAGACCGATCGCCTTCTGGCGGCGTTCAGGGAAGTGGCAGCTGAACTGAGTCTCGGCTCGGAGGTGAAGGCGTGAGGCGAGGAAAGGTCCATCGCAAGACCAACGAAACCGAGATTCGCATTGCGCTCACCATCGAGGGGCACGGTAAGGCCAAAGTGAGCACCGGCATTCGCTTCCTGGATCACATGATGGAGTTGCTGGCGCGACATGGCGCGTTTGACCTTGATCTACAGGCCAGCGGCGACCTCGATGTCGATCAGCACCACACGGTTGAGGATGTAGGCATCGCGCTGGGTGAGGCGTTTACCGAAGCGCTGGGCAGCAAGAGGGGCATCCTGCGCGCCGGTTATTTCGTGATGCCGATGGACGAGACGTTGGGCGTGGTGGCCGTCGATTTTGGCGGTCGCAGCGCGTCCATTGTGGACACCAAAGTACGCACCCGCCTGGTGGGAGATCTGCAAACCGAACTGGTTGCCGATTTCTTCGACGGATTCTCGCGCGGCGCGAAGGCCAATGTACACGTGAAGACGCTTTATGGCCGCTCGAACCATCACAAGATTGAGGCGCTGTTCAAGGCCTTTGCCCGCGCCCTGCGGGTGGCGTGTTCCAAAGATAAACAACTGGGCCGGACGCTGCCGAGCACCAAGGGGCTGCTGTGATTGCCATCGTTGATTACGGAGCAGGTAACTTGGCGTCAGTCGTGAAGGCGCTACAGCACCTTGGGCAGGAATGCACTGTAACCAGCGACCCCAACATTGTGGGACATGCCGACAAGTTGATCATCCCCGGCGTCGGCAACTTCAAGGCAACCGCGCCGCTGGCGAACGGCGGGCTGGGATTGGTGTTACGCGGTGCAATCGCTGACCAAGGCAGACCCTTGCTGGGGATTTGTCTCGGGCTACAGTGGATGTTCGAGGGCAGCACCGAAGCGCCAGAATTGCCCGGACTGGGGACCTTTTCGGGGACATGCACACGCTTCTCAGAGAACGTGAAGTCGCCGCACGTTGGATGGGACTGCATCGAGGTGGATGGGCGTTCGCGGTTGTTGGCAGGCATTCCATCAGGGGCTTATTTGTATTTCACTCATTCCTACCGCGCGCCGCTGTGCAGCGATACCGTAGCAACTTGTGCCTACGAGGCGCCGTTTACCGCGGTTGCGGAGCGGGAGAACCTCTTCGGAGTGCAGTTCCATCCCGAGAAGTCGGGCGAAGTGGGCATGCAAATCCTGGAGAACTTCTGTGCCCTGTGAAACGCTGGCGAAACGCATTATTGCCTGCCTCGACGTGAACGGCGGGCGAGTAGTGAAGGGCATACAGTTCGAGCAGTTACGCGACGCCGGCGATCCCGCAGAACTGGCAGCAGCACACGGCCACGCAGGGGCCGACGAGATCGTACTGCTCGACATAACGGCCACGGCCGAGTCACGCAACACGCTATTGGATACGGTGCGGAGAACGGCGCGGCAGTTGTTCATACCGTTCACGGTGGGAGGCGGAATCCGCTCGCTCGACGATGCAGCGGCCGCCCTGGATTGCGGCGCCGACAAGGTGGCGATGAACTCGGCGGTCATCGCCGACCCGGGGCTGATTAGCAGGGTGGCAGCGAGGTATGGTTCGCAAGCGGTAGTAATAGCTATCGACGCTCGACAGCAGACTCTCACAACGTGGGAGGTCTATGTGTGGGGCGGCAGGAGACCGACCGGCCTTGATGTGCAGGGATGGGCGATTACTGCAGAGCAACTGGGAGCAGGGGAGATCATGCTCACCTCGATGGATCGCGACGGAACGAAGTCGGGTTTCGACTGCGCGCTGACGCGGACTGTTGCGACCAGCGTGCGAATACCGGTAATAGCCTCCGGCGGGGCAGGAGAACCACACCACTTTGTAGAGGTGTTTCAGGAGGGTGCGGCCGATGCGGCGCTGGCGGCCTCGGTCTTTCATTTCGGTTTGAAGTCGGTGGCCACGATAAAACAGGAGTTGCGGGATGCGGGCATCCCGGTGAGGCCGGCGTGCTGATTCCTTCCATCGATCTGATGGGCGGCAAGATCGTCCAACTCGTGCAGGGTGACAAGAGGGCGCTGGAGTTCGAAAACTTCGCCGAGTGGGTCGCGCGCTTCTCACGCTATCCGCTGGTGCAGTTGATTGACCTCGATGCGGCGATGGGGAAGGGCAGTAATCGTGCGCTCATTGCCGAGTTCTGCGACCAACTGCCCTGTCAGGTCGGCGGTGGAATTCGCTCCTGTAAAGACGCGCAGCAGGTGCTCGAGCGGGGCGCAAAAAAAGCGATTCTGGGTTCCTCGCTTGTTCGCCATGGCATGGTCGACACCGAGTTTGCGGCCAGCCTGAGCCAGGGAATTGGGGCAGAGCGATTGGTAATGGCGATCGATTCCCGGGGAGGACGGGTCGCCATTCACGGCTGGAAGACCGTCACCGCGATCGCTCCGGCAGAGATGATGCGCGTCCTTGATCCTTACTGCTCGGCATTTCTCTACACCCACATTGACACTGAGGGACTGTTGCAGGGCATTCCCATGGAAGTCGTTCGCGAATTACGGGAACGGACTACGCGGCAGTTGATCGCGGCCGGCGGCATACGCAGTCAGCGGGAGATCGACGATCTCGATGCCATGGGAGTTGACGCCGTAGTCGGGATGGCGATTTATTCAGGACTGATAGCCGTCTGACAATGTGGTAGTCAACGCCTGCCTTGAAGCGGCGCGATCAACTGGGCGACGGAGCTTCGCGTCGGCAATGCGGTACCTGCCAGCGGAAGTCGCAACTCTACTTCCAATCCATGGGGCGAAACGTTACGCGCCGAGACGGAACCGCCGTGAGCGGCGACCGCGTTGCGCACAATCGCCAGTCCCAGCCCCATGCCTCCCGTCGACGTGCCACGGGCGTCGTCCACTCGGTAAAAGGGCTTAAAAAGTAGAGGCAGGGCGTCTTCCGGTACACCTCTACCATTGTCGCGGACGGTGAGTATGGCGTAACCCTCCTCGACACGCAGGCGGACACCGATCGTGCCTCTGTGTCCGGAATAGAAGATGGCATTGCGCACCACGTTTTCGATGGCGCTTCGCAGCAAGCCGGGATCGCCGTTGACCTGCACCACGGCGTCGTCAAGATAGTTGACGGTGGCATCAGTAGCAGCCGCCTCGAAGCGCGCGTCGTCCACCACGTCGTCAATTACATCATTGAGCGAGAGGCTCTCAAACTTCGGTTTGTATTGCCCATTTTCCAAGCGAGCGACAGTCAGAATGCGCTCCAGCATGGAGTCAAGCTGAATAGTGTCCTGCTCGATACGATCCAGCATTTCTTCCCGCTCGGGCCGATCGGCGCTGCGCGCCAGCGCAAGGGCGAGGCGCATGCGGGCAATGGGCGAGCGCAACTCGTGCGATACGCCACTCAGCAGGTTGCGTTCGCTTTGTATCTGATTGCGCAGCTCCCCGGCCATGGAGTCAAAGTCGCGCACCAGGTCGGCAATTTCGTCTTTACGGGTGCCGATGGTGGCTCCCACGCGAATGTCAAGGTTTCCACGCGCCAATTCATTGGTTGCGTCGCGCAACCGCTCGATAGGCTTGCTCAGATAGTGGGCGATGACCAGGCACATCAGGGCGGAGATGATCGTCCCCAGCTTCAATACCCAGATAATGTCGCCAGGGACGCGTTCCGAGAGGGGTGGTGGGGTGAACTGGGCGACCATCAAATACTTGCTTCGCGACGTGGCGGCAGGTGCGACGATGACCACGGCTTCGTCAGGCCGAACCATACCCTCATTCCGCAAGGCGCGCTGGGCGAAATCGAGCATCTCTCCCGGGAAAGGCCTTCCGCTCAGTTCATGGCCGCTGGCATCGAGCAACCAGTAGTTCGCCCGACGTGGCGTGGAAGATTGGTCGAGCAAAACGCGTAGTGCGGGCTGTCCCCCTTCTTCGTAACGTCGCGCCGCCAGATCTGCCAGGGTCGGCACCAAGCGCTTTTCCGGCTGTACCCACCAGGGATTTTCAGTATGCAACCGGGTGTGGAGCCGCATGTACAGTACGCCCAGCAGCAACGCCTGCGCGACCCAGAACGGCAGAAAGATCTTCCAGAAGAGCCGCCGGTTCATGCCCGGCTCTTTTCCGGCGTCCCGGCGGACAGGAAGTAGCCAATTCCTCGAATCGGACGAATGAGATCGTCGGTGCCCGCAAATCCGCCAAGCTTCTTGCGCAGACGGCTGACATGGACGTCTACGCTGCGATCAAAGGCGTTCAGCGGGCGCCCCAGTGCAACTTCGGCGATCTGCTCGCGGGTCACCACATTGCCCGCGTTACGCAACAGTAATTCCAGCACATTAAATTCAACCGAAGTCAGTTCGACTGGCGTGCCGGAGCAGGCCACGGTACGGGTGCCGAGCGACAGAGTGATATCGCCGACTTTCAGAACCTCGTCGTGATCTCCGCGCGAACTCGCAGACGCCGCTTCGCGAGTGCGACGTAACACGGCGCGAATGCGGGCCACCAGCTCCCGGGGATCAAACGGCTTGGCGAGATAATCATCGGCGCCAATTTCCAAGCCCAGGATGCGATCGACGGCCTCGCCCCGCGCCGTCAGCAACAGGACCGGGACCGTGGACTGGTGACGCAACGCCTTAAGCAACTCGAACCCGGAGCCTCCCGGCAGCATCACATCGAGTATGATCAGCTCGTGGTGGCCGGTAACAGAAGCGGCCAAGCCGCTGTCATGGTCGTACGCAGCTTCGACGTGGAAGCCCTCCGCCTCGAGAAATCGCTTTAGCAAATTGACGAGCGCGTGGTCGTCGTCGATGATGAGCAGTTGATTCACTGGACTCATTTTGCCTTTTCCAGCGAGCGGGTGCGGTGAAGAATTGTTTCGGGATGTGGCAGAACCCTTCACAAAACTTTACCTTCCTTCACCCTCTCTTAACGGCGCATCCAGCGGCCATCCAGTCTAATTAAAGCGGGACTAATCATAGTGTAACTGGCGCGGTTCGGTTAGCGATGCGCCCTGGCGACGGCTTCCATCCACCTGGAACCAGGGCGATCGCCGGCTAGGAGGCAATTTTGAAGATTCGGGGAATACATGTGCTGGGCATCGCGGCGCTGCTTTGCGGCATGCTGGCGGGCTGCAGCCGTGAGCAAAAGAATGCCAGGGCGAGCGGGCCGCCTCCCGCGATACCGGTTGGTGTTGCCACCGTGCAGCAACGCGACTTTCCTGTCTATTTAACTGGACTAGGCTCAGTCCAGGCATTTAATACGGTTGCCCTGAAGAGCCGCATCGACGGCCAGATCATGCGGGTGAACTTTCAAGAGGGGCAGGACGTCAGGGAAGGGGAGTTATTAATCCAGATCGATCCGCGGCCCTACGAGGTGGCGTTGGCGACTGCGCAAGCCAATCTGCAGCGCGACCAGGCACAACTGCAGAATGCCAAAGCGCAGTATGAGCGCCAGAAAGCTCTCTATGCGGGCGGCGTCATTGCCAAGCAGGATTTGGACACGCAAGAGGCATCATTCGGCCAGTACGAGGGCACGATTGCCGCCGACAAGGCAGCGATCGACAGTGCCAAGCTGAATCTGGTGTATACCCGCATCACCTCGCCGATTAACGGACGCATCGGATTGCGTCAAGTCGACATTGGCAACTACATACAGGCGTCTTCCGCCACGCCGATGGCGATCATCACGCAAATGCATCCCATTGCCATCGTGTTCACGCTGCCGGAAGATCAACTGCAGGCCGTGCGCCAGCGCATGAAGCAAGGCACGCTGGGAGTCGATGTCTACGGCCGCGACGACACCACTAAACTCTCCACCGGCAAGCTCCTGACAATCGACAACCAGATCGATCAGACTACAGGAACGGCGAAGTTGAAGGCCGTCTTCGAGAACCCGGACAACAGTCTCTGGCCCAATCAGTTTGTGAACGTGCACCTGTTGCTGGAAACGCGCAAGGACGCAATAACCATACCGGCGGCGGCGATCCAGCGTGGCCCCCAGGGTCCCTTCACCTATTTGGTTGATGCCAAGAACACAGTGGAGATGAGGCCGGTTCAGATCGCGCTCACGCAAGGGAGTGTGGTGGTGGTGTCGTCGGGGCTGCAGCCCGGTGACCGGGTCGTGACCGATGGGCAGGAGAAACTTCAGGCAGGCTCCCGGGTCAATCCGCAGGCGCCTGCGAACCAAACAAAGAACGCCCAGTCCTCGGAAGGTAGCAGCGCGCAATCATGAGTATCTCGCGGCCATTCATTCTGCGGCCCATTGCCACCTCGCTGCTGATGGTGGCTTTGTTGCTCGTGGGCATAGTGGCCTACCAGCAACTGCCCATTTCTGCGCTGCCCCAGGTGGACTACCCCATCATCCAGATCGTGACGCTTTATCCCGGCGCCAGTCCTGACGTCACGGCTTCTTCTATTACGGCGCCCCTGGAACGCCAGTTCGGACAGTTACCCGGGTTGAACCAGATGACGTCGAGCAGTTCGTTCGGCGCTTCGGTGATAACCCTGCAATTCAATCTGGAAGAGAACATCGACGTGGCCGAGCAGGAGGTCCAGGCGGCGATCAACAGCGCGCAGACCTTCCTGCCACCCGACCTGCCGACACCGCCGATCTACAGCAAGGTAAATCCTGCGGACGCACCCATCCTGACCCTGGCTATGACCTCGGACTCGATGCCGTTGCCCAAGGTTGAAGACTTGGCCGACACTACCTTTGCGCAAAAGATTTCGCAGTTGCCGGGCGTCGGCCTGGTGTCGATCAGCGGAGGCCAAAAACCGGCAGTTCGTATTCAGGCGAACCCGACGGCCCTGGCTTCCTACGGCATCAGCCTCGAGCAGTTGCGCCAAATGATTTCCCAGGTCAATGTCGACCAAGCCAAGGGACAACTACAGGACAACCGCCAGGCCTACACCATCGGCGCTAACGATCAGTTGTTCCACCCCGCGGACTACGCCAACACAATCATCGCCTACAAGAATGGCAATCCGGTGCGCTTGTCGGATGTGGCCAACGTAATCGAGGGCCCGGAGAACGCGAACCAGGCGGCGTGGATGAACACCACGCCGGCTGTAATTCTGAACATTCAACGGCAGCCGGGAGCCAACATCATCAAGGTCGCCGACAGCGTGAAGCTTCGGCTGAAGCAGTTGCAGGCGAATCTGCCGGCTTCGGTGAAAGTGACCGTGCTCACTGACCGGACGAATACCATCCGGGCCAGTGTCGCCGACGTGAAGTTCAGCCTGATCCTGACCATCGCGCTGGTCGTGATGGTGATCTTCCTGTTCCTGCGCACCCTGGCGGCAACCATTATTCCGAGCGTAGCGGTGCCGCTGTCTCTGGTAGGCACCTTCGGAGTGATGTACCTGCTGGGCTATTCGCTCGACAACCTGTCGTTGATGGCACTGACTATCTCGACCGGCTTTGTGGTCGATGACGCGATCGTGATGATCGAGAACATCGACCGCTACATCGAGCAGGGATACACGCCGCTGGAGGCGGCGCTGCGAGGCTCGGGTCAGATCGGTTTCACCATCGTTTCGCTGACGGTGTCGCTGATCGCGGTGTTGATCCCGCTGTTGTTCATGGGCGATATCGTGGGCCGCCTGTTCCGCGAGTTCGCGGTGACCTTGAGCGTCACCATTCTGCTGTCAGCCTTTATCTCTCTGACTCTGACGCCCATGATGTGCTCCCTGCTGCTGCGGCAGAAGAGCGAAGAGAAGCACGGCAGGATCTACGCGGCTTCGGAGCGGATCTTCAACAACACCATCGCGTTCTATGGCCGCACCCTGCAGTTCGTGTTGCGGCATCAGACAACCACGCTGCTGGTCACGGTGGCCACGCTGGTGGCGACAGTCTGGCTCTACATCATCGTTCCCAAAGGCTTTTTTCCGGTGCAGGACACTGGTGTAATCATCGGCATCTCCGACGCCCCGGAGAGTGTTTCTTTCGCGTCGATGTCGGAGCGGCAACTCAAGTTGGCGGATGCCATCCTGAAGGATCCGGATGTTTCTAGTTTGTCATCGTTCATTGGCGTCGACGGTACCAACACCACCCCAAATAGCGGGCGGCTGCAGATCAACCTCAAGCCTAAAGATGAGCGCAACGACGACGTCTCCGCCATCATCAAGAGACTGCAACAGGAAACCGCCGGTGTAGAAGGAATAACCCTGTACATGCAACCTGTGCAGGATCTTTCGGTGGAGGACCGCGTCAGTCGTACCCAGTTCCAGTTCAGTCTGGAAGGTGCCGATCCCAAGGAACTGGCGCAGTGGACCAGGACCCTGATGGCGAAGTTGAAGACCCTGCCCGAGTTGCGCGATGTGGCCACCGATCAGCAGAACCAGGCGGCAGTCGCCAACCTGGTGATCGACCGCGATACGGCTTCGCGCCTGGGAGTGAACGCCAGTGCGGTCGACAATACCCTCTACGACGCCTTCGGCCAGCGCTTGGTGTCCATCATGTTTACCCAGTTGAATCAGTACCACGTGGTACTGGAGGTGGATCCGGCCTTCCGCGACGACCCCGATTCGCTGAAGAGCATCTACGTGCCCGGCACCAATGGACAAGTACCGTTGAGCGCCATTTCGCATTTCGAGACCGGCAGCGGATCCCTGTCGTTGAATCACCAGGGGCAGTTCCCGGCCGTGACCATCTCATTCAATCTCGGGGGCCGCTATTCGCTTGGCGAAGCCGTGCAGGCGATTAACCGGGTCATTGCCGAGATCGGCATGCCGGCCAGCATCCAGGCAAAGTTTCAGGGAACGGCGCGGGCCTTCGAGGCCTCGCAGGCCAATGAAGGCTGGCTCATCCTGGCCGCGATCATTACCGTGTACATCGTGCTGGGAGTGTTGTACGAGAGTTACATTCACCCCATTACGATTCTCTCCACGCTGCCTTCGGCCGGCGTGGGCGCGATTCTGGCGCTAAATATCTTTCGCATGGACCTGGGGGTGATGGCGTTAATCGGCATCATTCTGCTGATCGGCATCGTGAAGAAGAACGCCATCATGATGATCGACTTTGCGCTGGACGCTGAGCGCAAAGAAGGCAAGACGCCGCCAGAGGCCATCTACGAAGCCTGTCTGCTGCGCTTCCGCCCCATTATGATGACGACGTTTGCCGCCCTGTTTGGTGCCGTCCCGCTGGCCCTGGGTTCCGGTACCGGCTCGGAATTGCGGCGTCCCCTGGGCGTAACCATCATCGGCGGCCTGTTGTTCAGTCAATTGCTCACGCTCTACACCACGCCAGTGGTTTACTTGTGGTTTGACCGTCTGGGCGCAGCGCTGCGCAATCTACGCACCGCCAGGCCAGTCGAGGCCACCGGAGACTGAGCATGAATATCTCCCGCCCAGCGATCGAGCGGCCCGTCGCCACCGTGCTGTTGACCATCGCGCTGTTGCTGGCGGGAGGGTTGGCGTACAGCCAGCTACCGGTATCGCCGTTGCCTCAGATTGACTTTCCCGTGATCTCCGTAGGAGCGGGATTGCCGGGCGCCAGCCCGGAAACCATGGCCTCGGCGGTAGCAACTCCGCTGGAGAGGCAGTTTGGTCGCATTGCCGGCATCAACCAGATGACCTCGTCGAGCCAGTTGGGATCGACAGGCATCACGATGCAGTTCGACCTGAACCGCAACATCGATGCGGCAGCGCGCGACGTGCAGGCGGCTATCAACGCGGCTCGCGGATTCTTGCCGGCCGATTTGCCCAGCAATCCTTCTTATCGCAAAGTGAATCCCGCTGACGCACCGATCCTGATTCTGGCCTTGACCTCTGACGCCCTGACCCAGGACCAGATGTACGATGCGGCCGACTCGGTCCTGGCTCAGAAACTGGCCCAGGTGCAGGGTGTGGGGCAGGTGTATGTCGGCGGCTCATCGCAGCCTGCGGTTCGAATTGAGGCCAATCCCAATCTTTTGAACAAGCTCGGCATCGGCTTGGAAACGCTGCGTGCAGCGGTTGCCGCGCAGAACGTCAACCTGGCCAAAGGCTCGCTGCAGGGCGGCGACAAGGCCTGGATGATCCGCACCAACGATCAGCTTAAAAAAGCGAAGGATTACCGTCGGCTGATTATCGCCTACAACAACGGTTCGCCCGTTCGTCTGGAAGATGTCGCCGATGTGCAGGATTCCTACACCGACACTCATGTGGCGGGCAGGTACAACGGCAAACCCTGCGTCATGATCATCATTTTCCGGCAGCCTGGGGCCAACATCATTGCCACGGTGGACCGGGTCATCGAACAGTTGCCGTTCTTGCGGGCCTCTATGCCGCAGGGCATCAAGCTGGAGGTTGCTCTGGACCGCACTTTGACGGTGCGTGCCTCGGTGGCCGACGTCGAACGCACACTGATCATCTCCCTGATATTGGTCGTACTGGTGGTGTTCGTATTTCTGCGCGAGGTGCGCGCCACGGTCATTCCCAGCGTGGCGGTCCCGCTGGCCATCATCGGCACCTTCGGGATCATGTATCTGCTGAACTATTCGCTCAACAACCTCTCGCTGATGGCGCTGACGGTCTCGACTGGTTTTGTGGTGGACGACGCGATTGTGGTTCTGGAAAACGTAATGCGCCACGTGGAAGCGGGAATGGCACCGAAGGATGCGGCGCTGCTGGGGTCGCGTGAGATCGGCTTCACCGTGATGTCGATGAGCATCTCGTTGATCGCGGTGTTCATCCCTATCCTGCTGATGAGCGGCTTGATCGGCCGGCTGTTCCACGAATTCGCCATGACCATCAGTGGGGCCATTGCCATCTCGATGGTGGTGTCCCTCACCACCACACCGATGCTGTGCGCGCATTTCCTCAAGCCCCACGGCACCCAGCATGGCACCTTATACCGCGTGAGCGAAGGCGGATTTCAGCGTCTGAACCGCGGCTATAAGCGGTCCCTCGGATGGGTGCTGCGCCACCAGCTGTTTGTCTTCTTGATTGCTGTGCTCATCGTCTTCGTCAATGTTTATCTGTACATGATCGTCCCCAAGGGCTTCTTCCCGCAGCAGGACACGGGCCGCATGATGGGAACCATCATGGCTGACCAGGACATGGCGTTTGCGGGGATGCGCGAGCGCGTGGCGGAATTCATTCGCATCGTAAAAAGCGATCCCGCGGTCCAGAACGTCGTGGCGTTTTCCGGAGGCAACACAGCCCAGAACCAGGGCCGTATGTTCGTTACCCTCAAGCCGCTCAGCGAGCGCAAGATCAGCATCGATGAGGTGATCAACCGCCTTCGCCCGAAAACCTCCCACGTGCCCGGTGCGACCTTGTTCTTCCAGGCAGCGCAGGACTTGCAGATTGGCGGGCGCTTCGCCAACGCCCAATACCAGTACACGCTCTCGGGCGAAGATCTGGACGAACTCTATGCCTGGGCGCCTAAGCTAGTGACCAAGCTGCGGACCATTTCCATCCTCAAAGACGTCAGTAGCGACCAGCAGGTCAGGGGGCTGCAGCAGAACGTCATCATCGATCGCGATACTGCAGCGCGCTTGGGAATCACCCCGCAACAAATCGATAACGTGCTCTACGACGCTTTCGGGCAACGTCAGATTTCCACCATCTACCAGACCCTGAACCAGTACCACGTCGTCCTCGAAGTAGCTCCCCAGTATCAACAAACGCCTGACGCGCTGAAGAGTGTCTACGTAATCGCCAAGGGCGGAGGCCAATCGTCGTCAGCCCCGTCGGGCGGAGCTCAAGGCCCCCAAGCCTCGTCGAGTGCCCCGCCAACGGCTCTCCTGCCGACCAGTGGAACGCAGCAGACGCAGCCGGCTTCAGCAACCGGGACTCAGACCGCTACGGCCTCGACCAGTGCAGCACAGCCGGCGAACTCGACGACGGGCGCAGTGCCCGGAATAATCACTACCTCCGCCGGAGCTCAGGTACCGCTGTCAGCGTTCGCGCATTTCGGTCCAACCAACACTTCTCTGGCCGTCGCCCACCAGGGCCAGTTTCCGGCCGTGACCATCTCGTTCAACCTGGCGCCAGGTGCAGCGCTGGGCGATGCCACCAGACTCATCGAACAGGCGCAGCTCGAAATGCGCTTTCCGGCGACCATCCATGGCAGCTTCCAGGGGACGGCAGCAGCCTTCCAGGACTCGCTCTCCTCCGAGCCTTTGCTGATTTTGGCGGCATTGCTCGCAGTGTATATCGTGCTCGGCATGCTGTATGAAAGCTACATTCACCCCATCACCATTCTCTCGACCTTGCCCAGTGCCGGTACCGGCGCGCTGCTGGCGCTGATGCTGTTCCATATCGACCTGAATGTGATTTCACTGGTGGGCATTCTGCTGCTGATCGGCATCGTGAAGAAGAACGCCATCATGATGATCGACTTCGCGCTGGAGCGCGAGCGCCAGGGCAAGTCGCCGCTGGACGCAATTCATGAAGCAGCGCTGCTGCGCTTCCGTCCCATTATGATGACCACTGCGGCGGCTTTACTCGGGGCCGTTCCCCTCGCCTTTGGCCACGGTACCGGGTCGGAACTGCGGCGTCCGCTTGGCGTTGCCATCGTCGGCGGGCTCATCGTCAGCCAGATGCTGACCCTCTTCACGACACCGGTTGTGTACCTTTATATGGATCGCTTCCAGGCAGCCTTCCTCTCAATCCTGCCTTGGCGGCGGAAACAGTTGCAGAAGAAGGGCGAGGTTCCCGTCTTCGCCGACTGAGCTCTCCATTCGGTCTCTTTACGAGCAAAACTCCAATTCACGGCTCTCTTACTTCCGAGTGTTGTCCGTTTTCGGACACACTAATCGCATGGGCGGTCAAGCCCGCAAACTGTCTGAAGCGTAGCGTCTGATTCCGTTGCACTTGGCGCTGGGCCCGATTGGCAAGCGGTCTGCATTCACCAAGTGCGGGACACTTATGCCGGAAGAATTGGAACAGCCAAGGGTGTTGATCGCCGAAGACCAGGAGCACGTACGCGAGGCGCTGGCGATGCTTCTGCGGTCCCAGGGATATCTTGTATTGCTGTGTTCCTCACCCAACGAGGCACTCAATGCTGCAAACCAGCAGTCATTCGATGTGGCACTGGTTGATATGAACTATCGCCGCGACAGCACGTCGGGAGTGGAAGGTCTGAACCTCATTGAGTCGTTGCGGCAACTGGATAGCGCCCTGCCGATCGTGGCGCTCACCGCGTGGGGCAATGTTGATCTGGCGGTGCATGCGATGCAATCCGGCGCCTCGGACTTCATCGAAAAGCCGTGGCGCAACGACGCGCTGCTGGAAAAGGTGCAGTCGCTTACCCGCTACGGTCGTAAGGTGCGCTCGTTGCAACGCATCTCCGACTACGAGAAGCAGGACGCCCAACAACTGCAGACGCGTATCGTTCCCCGTCGGCACCTGGTAGCGGAAGGCGTCGAGTTGTTCGGCGAGAGTATACCCGCAGGCGTAGTGGGCGGAGATTATTTCGGAGCCTGGCAGCCGAGTCCGGAGTCCCTGCATTTTTGCCTGGCCGACGTTTCGGGCAAGGGCACACCGGGCGCGCTGATCGCTGCCATGCTTTACGCCTCTGTCAGCACACTGTCGGCGTCCGGAGGCGGAGCCGAGAGCGTCGTTGGCCAGGTTGAGAAGATCCTCCGCGATCAACTGGGCGAAGGACATTACGTGACCATGTTCTATGGCGTGCTCGACCTGAAAACCCACGTCCTCGATTACGTCAACGCTGGGCATTGCCCTCCGATCTGGCGCCGCAGCAACGGCGCGGCTGAAATGCTGGGTCCAACCCGGCCGGTCTTGGGATTGCTGAATCAGCAATCGCCCCGAGCGGAACGCATCAGGCTAGCCGCGGGCGACGAACTGGCTCTCTACACCGACGGCATCACCGAGGCCGCTGATGAGACCGGCGAGGAGTTCGGTCCGGAACGCCTGCGCGAGCTGCTGGGCGGCAACGAAGGCCGGCAACTGCAGGACCAGCACGCCCGGGTGCTCAGCAGCGTCCGTGAACACGCGAGCGGCAAGCTCACGGACGATGCGACCTTACTGCTGATCTCGCTGCGTGGGACAGAGCCGCTCGGCCTGTCGCCCGGAGCCGGCCGCACGTGTTGCCATCCCGAAGGCTGATCGGGCGTCTCTCGCGCCGTTATGCCGTGCAGGTACGGTGAGCTCAACCCTCAATTCTCATTCACACTCGGCCAACATCTGCTTACGGGTTCGTTGATAAACTACTGACACTCTTTGGGGTAATCAAGTACGCAAGCGGAGAGCCGTGACGCATTCAGCCGACTGGATTGTCGACATACAGGGCCTGGTGAAAACCTATCCGGGCAAATTGCCAGTCGAGGCGGTAAAGGGCATCGATCTGGCGGTGGAGCGCGGAGAGTTGTTCGGACTGCTGGGACCCAACGGGGCCGGCAAGAGCACGACCATCAGCGTGTGCACAACGCGCTCGCTGCCCACCAGCGGCAGGGTCACGATTGCCGGCATCGATGTGGTCGGGCATCCGGCCGAGGCCCGGCGCTACATGGGTGTGGTGACGCAGTTCAACACCCTCGACCGGCAGTGTACGGTGTGGGAGAACCTTTACTTCCATTGCCGCTACTTCGGCATTCCGCACACTGAGTCGGCCAAAAAGGCGGAAGAACTGATTGATCTCTTCAAGCTGATGGAGAAATCCAAAACCTTTGTGAAGACTCTGTCGGGCGGACTGGCGCAACGGGTGCAGATCGCAAGGGCCATCGCGCACAATCCCGAAGTGCTCTTTCTCGACGAACCGAGCGCGGGACTCGATCCGCAGACGCGTCTGGCACTGTGGGACATCATCCGCGAGCTTCGACAACGCGGCATCACTATCGTGCTCACCACCCACTACATGGAAGAAGCCGACCAGCTCTGTGGGCGCGTGGCCATTATCGATCACGGCAAGATTCTGGTCTCCGGCACTCCCGAGGAGCTCAAGAGCAGCGTAGGGGCGCAGAGGGTCTTCCAACTGCAACTCCAGAGTTCCAGCTCCGACGGGCTTCGTGGCAGCCTGGCCGCCCTGCCGGGCGTTACCGGCGTCGAAAGCGCGGAGACAGGATTGGTCGTATTCACCAATGGCCGCACCGGTTTGCTGCCCGAGATTGTCGGCGTAGCCGGCGACAATCTCAAAGACATTTCGGTGAGCGAGACGACGCTCGAGTCCGTCTTCATTAAGCTGACCGGGAGGGACCTGCGTGACTAAGTACACCCTTTATTGGCGCTCCTTTCGCGGGCTGCTGCTGCGCGACATCCGTGTGCTGCGGCGCGAAGTCATTCCCTTCCTCATCCGGACGGTGATGAACCCTCTGCTGTTCGTGTTTGTCTTCACTTACCTTTTTCCCAAGATTGGGCAGGGCTTCCAGAGCGGTACGGCAGTTGGGTTCGGCACACTGATCCTGCCGGGGCTGCTGGCCGTGGGCATCTTCATTCAAGGAATTATGGCGACGGCGCTGCCGCTTTCGATGGAGATCGGCGCCACCCGTGAAATCCACGACCGGGTCATGTCTCCACTGCCGGTGACCTGGGTGGCGATCGAGAAGATCGTGTTCAGCGCGGTGCAGAGCATGCTGGCGGCGCTGGTGATCTTTCCGCTGGTGTACTTCATTCCGGCGACGCCGGTACAGGTGCACGTTTCGAACTGGTTCGGCCTAATCGCCATCCTCAGCATTGCCTCACTGGTCTCGGGAACGGTGGGACTGTTTATCGGGACGGTGGTGAAGCCGGAGCACATCGCCTTGATGTTCGGCATCGTGGTGGTGCCGATCACATTTTTTGGCTGCGTGTATTACCCGTGGGCAGCGATGCAGAATGTTCGCTGGCTGCAGATCCTGGTGCTGATTAACCCGCTGGTGTACATGAGCGAGGGACTGCGGACAGTGCTGACGCCGGATGTGCCGCACATGCCTGCCTGGGTGGCAGAAATTGCCCTGCTGGTAGGGCTGGTGGTAATTGGACGTCTCGGGATTCAGGGGTTCCTGCGGCGAATTCTGACCTAACGGGGAACCAACTCTGCCGTTTCCCCAGCCCCCTGCGAACTGGGGGGTAACTCGCCGGAATTGACACTGGCCCTTGGCTGCGCTCAGGGCGAGATCTGAGGGCCAGCTCTACCCTATCAACGAGTTTTTACCGGTTGTAGTTGGGTAGGGGGCCGCGCAGATCGTGCCATACCTGATCGCAGGCCTTGACTACATCTTGCGGCAGAGGGCCCTCTTCGCCGGCGGCCAGGTTCTCATTCAACTGGTCGAGGCTTGACGCCCCAAGAATAATCACGTCTGACATGGTGTGATGCAGCAGCCAATTCAGCGACAGGCTGACGAGCGAGCGTCCCGCCGACTGAGCGATCTGTCGCAGGCGCTCGACGGCATTGAAATATTGCGCGTGCCAGTAGCGGTCCTGATAGAGCTTATTGTTGTCGAAACGAGTACCCGGGCTGAAAGCTTCTTGGCGGTGCTTGCCGGTAAGCAGCCCTCCGGCGAGGGGGTTATAGACCACGGTGGAGACGTCGAACTGCTTGCACATGGCGAGGTATTCCTGCTCGATGCCGCGGGCCAGCAGGTTGTACATGGGTTGCGAAACGTAAGGCGCATGCCAATCGCGCTGCCGGCAGATCCAGAGCATCTGCACCACTTCCCATCCGGCGTAATTCGACGACGCGGGATAGCGCACCTTGCCCTGCTTGACCAGCGATTCCATCGCCTCCAACGACTCTTCCAGGGGAACGGTGTGGTCGGGGGCGTGGAGATAGTACAGGTCGAGGTAGTCGGTTTGCAGGCGCGCGAGGCTCTCGTCGATGGCACGGAGAATAGCCGGGCGTGAAAGGCCATGCTGGTCGGACGCGTCGCCCATCTTGAAGAACACTTTGCTGGCGAGGACGATTTTGTCGCGGCGGCCCTTGAGGGCGGCGCCGAGCAGAGTTTCCGCCAAGCCCCCGTTGTACATATTGGCGGTATCGAAGAAGTTGATGCCCGCGTCGAGGCAGCGGTCGATCACCTGATTGGTGCCCGCCTGATCGAGCGGCTTGCCCAGGGTCATGGTGCCGAAGCCGAAGCGGGAGACACTGAGCGAGGTGTGGAGGAGGGTGCGGCAGTCCATGGTGGATTGATCATAGCGGTTCGTCGAGGCCTTCGGCTCAGGATGATGTGGCCTACAGTGACTTCGACATGGTGACGAAGTGTACGGGCATGATTGCAGTTTTTATGACCGCGGCGGATTCCTCTCCGCTGGCCACATAACCCAGCTTGCCGTAGATCAGCGGCAGCTCGGAGCGCACATTCACTATGCGGATATCGGCGAATTTGCATCCCAGGTTTCGGCCGAAGTCTTCGGCTGCACGCATCATGCGCGAACCGATACCCGATTTCTGTTCGGCGGGATCGACGGCCAGCATGCCGATGTAGACGCGTTCGCCGGTCGGTTTTACGTAAACACAGGCGATGAGGTTGTCGGCGTCGGTCAGCAGAAGAAAAGGGCCATGCTGCATCATCTGGAGAATCTGGGATTGGTCAGTGCGCTCGCCAGATTTGAAGAACTTCTCGACAGCGAAGGCGCGGTTCACCAGGCTGACGATGGACCCGACGTCAGAGTCTGTGGCGTGGCGCAGATTCGAGTTGATTGTCGTGGCCATGGTTCATTGTGGCATGGGGTGTGACCGGGCGGATGTCGAGGCGGTGCTCGGCGGGTCGCGTTCCGCTCTGGCGAAAATCATTTCACCACCCTTCGACTCCGCTCTATCGAAAAACATTTCACCACAGAGGGCACGGAGGACACGGAGAATTTCAAGTCAGATTCTCGTGACCGCATAGGTCCCACCCTTTTCCAAAAGACGGAAAAGGATGGGGCACCCTGCACATGAAGAGCGAGGGGCGACTACAGCACAGCCGTCTCGTGCAGCAACTCACCTTTGGCGAAGCGGGCTGGGCTGAGCGCTTCGACATTGCTGACTACTTGCGTTTTGCCGTGGAGAATCAGGTCAGACAGGATGCGGCCCGTGGCGGGAGAGTGCATGACGCCGTGTCCGCTGAAGCCGTTGGCGCAGAAGAAGCCAGGCACCTCCGCAACCGGGCCGAGAATGCAGTGGTGGTCGGGCGACATCTCGTAAAGCCCGGCCCACGCGCGCTTAGGATTGACCGCCACATTCTCGAAGCAGGGAACTCGGTCGGCGGCGCGCACCAGGATCTTCTCGATGAACGATGGCTCGAAGTCGGTCTTGTATCCAACGGTTTCTTCGGGATCGTTCCATGCCAGCAGAAACCCGAGGCTTTCGGGACGGAAGTGGAAGCCATTGGTCATGTCGATGACCATGGGTATCTGGTGCGAGACACCGTCGAAGGGCTCGGTCGGTACGAGCTGGCGACGGAGCGGTTCGACGGGCAGGTTGATGCCGGCGAGGGAGGCGACTTGCGCAGCCCAGGCTCCGGCGGCGTTGACGACGACGCGCGTGCTGACGGGGCCGCGGGTGGTGTCGACGCCAGTGACGCCCGAGTCGTCGTGATGAATGGCAGTGACTTCGGTGGACTTCCAGACCTTCGCTCCCTGCTCGATTGCGCAAGTGGTGAAGCCAACCATCACGCTGTAGGGATCGACAAAGCCGTCGGTCGGACAGAAGCTGCCGCCGAGAATATCGTCGGAGTGAAGCTGGGGCACGCGGGCGATGATATCGTCGCGACTGACCATGTGCGCCTGCGTCAAACCGAGCGAGTGTTGCAGCGCCTGGTTGGCTCGGAGGTAGTCGAGATGCTTCTGCGCAGTGGCGACGAAGAGGTAGCCCTGTGGGCGGTAGTCTCCGGGCTGCCCGAGACGGTCGTCGAACTGCGAGTAGAACTGGATGGAGTACATCGACATCTGGATGTTAGGTGCGGTGGCGAATTGCGCCCGCACTCCGCCCATGCTCTTACCGGTGGATCCCTTGCCTTGGTGCGTCTCGCGTTCGACGATGAGTACGTTGCGGCATCCCTGTTCGGTGAGATGCCAGGCGATGCTGGCGCCGACGATGCCTCCGCCTACAATGACGACGTCTGCGGTTTCCATGATGAGGGTCATTGTAATCGGCGAGGGTTGGTGAGAGATGTGATGGCGGGAAGTTCTGGGCGGCGGGTTTCCCCCACCTGAAGGCCCGGCGCTTTCACCCTTGGTGCATCATGGAAGGAGGAGTACGACATGCCGATATTTTCCGTGGTGCAGATTCTGACCGCGTCGATTGCGCCGGTGATCGTGATTTCCGGCGTAGGGTTGCTGCTGTTGAGCATCAGCAACCGCTACGGGCGGGCAATTGACCGGGTGCGCCTGCTGGCGCGTGAGTTGAGCGAGAGCGATCCGGAGAGCGTTCGGCGGCGGCACCTGACGGAGCAACTCCGCCTGACGAATGACCGGGCGCACATCCTGAAGCGCTCGATGCTTTACTCCTCTATCTGCATCTTTTTTGTTTCGCTGACGATTCTGTCGCTGTTTGCCGAACACCTGATTGGCCTGCAGAGGGACTTTCTGGCACTGCCGTTCTTCGCGTTGTGCCTGATCTCACTGGTGGCATCGATGTACTACTCGATTCGCGATATTACGGTTTCGCTGGCGGCGCTGGAGTTGGAGGTCAGCGACCGTATGCGGGGGGATTTGCATATGCCGTGAGTGGGTCGCGGGGCGAGCGATCGTAAGTTAATGGCCTTCGGGTGAGGGTGAGGCTGCTGAGAAATCCCGAAAAGTAGACCCTCGCGGACTGAAGTACGCTCGGGATGACAAAAAAAGAGAGCTTGAACGCTGGCCTAAAGGCCAGCTCTACCCTATCAGCGAGTTTTTCAGCGGCCTGTGAAGGGGTGCCCCGATACAAACACCTGCCAAACGAGGCTTCTGGCAACGGCTAAAGCGGGACTCGCCACAGCCTCAGTTCCTGTGGCACACGTCACAACCGCGAGTGACAACCCGCACTGCGTTCCCAAGCTAGCCGCCCTAGCCTTAGATATCGGGTCCCAAGAATTCGCGGGTGAACTCCATGTCATGTGCTGATCCTCAGCGGGTGACGGCTTGCGTCACGCCGGCCGGTCCGCATCGAGGTATTTGCCATACCCGCAAAAAGGAAGCAACATGCCTCTCGTAAACGCTTTCTCCAAGGCCGTTATCCGCGATTTTTCCATCGAAGAGCTAGAACAAGCCGCTCGCCTGATGCGTGGTTATGACCTGGTAGCCCTGTGCGCGGCGGGTTCAGGACACTGCGGCGGGACTCTCTCGATGATGGAGATCGTCGCTGCTCTCTACCTCAAGGTGGCAAACCACGATCCCAATGTGCCCGAGTGGAGAGACCGCGACCGCATTGTGTGGTCGGGCGGCCACAAGGCTCCAGCTCTATACCTGGGGCTGGGATTTGCCGGCTACTTCCCGCTGGAGGAGGTGGTGACGCTGCGCAAACTGTATTCGCCGTTCCAGGGGCATCCGCATCGTCTCAAGCTGCCGGGAGTTGAGGTGTCGAGCGGATCGCTGGGACAGGGGCTGAGCATCGCCGTGGGTATGGCACTGGCGGGCAAGCTGGACGGACAGAAGCACACCGTGTTTTGCGTTATGGGGGACGGCGAACAGCAGGAAGGCAACATCTGGGAAGCGGTGATGGAAGGCTCGCACTACAAGCTCGACAATCTGGTGGGCATCATCGACCGCAATCGGCTGCAGATCGACGGCTGGGTAAAGGACGTGATGAATGTAGAGCCGCTGGCCGAGCGCTATCGCAGCTTTGGCTGGGAAGTGATTGAAGTGGACGGTCACGACATGCTGCAAGTGGTGGAGGGGTTGACGAAGGCAAAGAACGTTCC
This sequence comes from uncultured Acidobacteriaceae bacterium, assembly GCA_963834815.1. Classification (GTDB taxonomy): domain Bacteria; phylum Acidobacteriota; class Terriglobia; order Terriglobales; family Acidobacteriaceae; genus DASRAA01. The sequence continues at coordinate 1,010,845 of CAWIDA010000006.1, forward strand.
CGTGACGGGGAAGCCTACCCTGGTACTGGCCAATACGGTGAAGGGCAAGGGCGTGAGCTTCATGGAAAACGTTGCCGGCTGGCACGGCAAGGCCCCGACGTATCAGGAGATGGTGAAAGGGCTGGAAGAACTGGGACTAAAGAACAACATCGCATATGACGCGCTGCTGAAGAAAGCTGCTGAGTATCAGAAGGAAGTCGAGGCGAAGCTGGAAGCCAAGATGCCGCATTTCTCGCGCGACTATTGGTGGAACGTGGCGGGCACTCCAAAGGTGCAGATGGAGCCGACCCGCAAGGGTTTCGGCAAGTCGCTGGCGAACAATGGGAACGATGATCGCATTGTGTGTCTCGGGCTCGACATTTCGGGATCGATCACGATTAGCGATTTCTACAGCGGCAACCCGGAAAGAAAAGACCGATGGATCAGCATGGGCATTGCCGAGCAGTCGGCGACGGCTGCGGCTGCGGGGTTGGCGCGAGAAGGGAAGATTCCAGTGTTTGGGACGTATGGCACGTTTGCCGCGGCGCGCAACCTGGACCAGATTCGGGTGTCGATCTGCTACGGAAACTTCAACGTGCTGATCGCGGGGGCGCACGGCGGAGTCTCGGTTGGCCCCGACGGAGCGACGCACCAGGCGCTGGAAGACCTGTTTGCCATGTGCGGATTGCCCAACATGGTGGTCTCGGTTCCGTGCGACGCTATCGAGACGCGCAAAGCAACCGACTATCTGCTGCTGGAACACGTTGGACCCAAGTACATCCGCTTCGCGCGTGAAGCCACGCCGATCGTGACCACAGAAGACACGCCATTCGTGTTTGGAGCTGCGAACGTCATCCGGCTGCGGCGTGAAGCAGAACAGATGATCGATGCATTCGAAACCGAACTTGCCTCCGAGTACCGCAACGAGCATGAGGACGTAAGCATCATCGCCTGTGGCCCGATGGTTCCGGAAGCGATGCGCGCGGCCTACATTCTGAAACAGGAGTTCGGCTACGAGACGCGCGTGCTCAACATCCATACCATGAAGCCGATCGACCGGGAAGCGATTGTGCGGGCAGCCAAAGAGACTGGCGTCGTGGTCACTGCTGAAGAGCACCAGATTGGCGCCCTGGCCTGGCGAGTAAGCGGACTTCTCACCGAGAGTGTTGAATTATTTGGGACGCCGGTGATTACTGGCGCTATTGGGGTGCAGGACCGCTTCGGCGACTCGGGCGCACCGTGGGAGCTGATTAAGGAGTTCGAGGTCAGCGCCGAGCATATCGCGCATAAGGCGGCCGCGCTGATCGCCGTGGCTAAGGTGAAGAAGGAAGAAGAGCGGCTGGCGCTGGCGCGGTAGGAAGCTGCGATTAATTAGTAATTTGCTAAAGCGGCGCCCGGGCTTACGGAGCTAGAACGACGGCACACCCGGAACTCTCACGAGCACGTAAATTGTGTGCTGAAGAAGATGTGCCGTCCTCGAGGGGACTCAGGCTCTCTTTCTGCGTTACCCAGCACTCCGCCTGCGGCTACGTGCTGGGCTATCATGCCGTCGCCCCCGATGGGGCTTAATTCATACGCGCTTTGTGTCACTCTGGCAATCCGAAACGAATCCTCTCGTGCGCACCTGGATTCTTGCACTCAGGCGGGCTGGATGCCGGGAGTCTCCTCGGCTGGGAGGTAGGGCGTCCACGACGGTGGCGCTGGACTAGGATTAGGTTCGGGTGCCGGCGAGGGCTGGGCATCAATCTCAGCCAGTGCGGCATACGCGCCGAGTCGCGCCAAGTACAGCGCATCGGCGCCAGCCAGGTAGATCAGGAACAGGAAGCTCATCAGTAGCAGGATCCATCCCATCGCGACATGCTTGAACAAACTGGTGGGCACGAGCACCAGCAAGAACATCGAGGCAGCCCAAACTAGCCGCATGGCGAGAAATCCCAACGATAATCCAAAGATCCGTCCGCCTTGGCGCGCGCAAAAGTCGATGGTCAGCGACACGGCATCGCGGGCGTTGGCCTGGTTGCGGATGCAGAAGAGCGGCGCTAATCCGAAGAACCAGTTGAGCACCACACCGAAGACGATCGAGAGTGCGACACCGAAGACATAGAAGAATGCGGCGCGGGCGGCACGCTGTTGTTGCAGCATGGCTGTGCCGAGCAGGAATGACGCCGTAAAGCAGGTAATGGCGATCCAGGTCCACAGAGCGCGTAGCAGGAAAATCGTAAACATGGGACGGAATTGCCAGCCGGCGTCTTCATCTGTGTCATGGGGACGATCGTCGTCGCCAACGAGTGCGAGCAGGTCGCGTAGCGAGGCCGGGCGCCCCACAGCGGAGGCGATGCACCACAGTAGCGTCACTCCCGTGAGGACGATGGCCTTGGTCCACAGATAACGCAGCAGCGTGCCATGGGCGATGTGAGCGAGCGCAAGCCAGGCCAAAGCGGGTTGAAACGTCTGAAACAGTGATTGGTCAATCGGTGCAATCGTCAGGCTGGCAAGAAATAGCGTAGCCGAGCCCAGGACAAGGATCCATGCGGCAATGCCGAAGCACCAGCGCCACGTCAGCTCGCCGATCAACAGAAGCGGTTCCTCGCGCAGGGCGGCGAAGCCCTCCTGGAATGGCGACCGCAAGTTGCCGGGTTGCGACATGGCATCAGGATAGCAGCGCAGGGCCGGCGTGCATGAGATTTCATGGAAGCCCCGTGGGGCGGCTCATCGCATTGAACACCCTCGACGTCAATCAGCGACAGAGGCGCGGATTGCACGCAGGGACGCCCTTGCCATTCTGGCTGTTCTCTCGACGCAACCTCGAACCACTAGATGCCGATCCTGCGGCGAATTACGCCCACCAGTCCGAGCAATCCAGAGCCAAGCAGAAGAAGGCTGCTTGGTTCAGGAATCGGCTGGAAAGTGTACGTTGCCTGTTGGTATTCGAGGAGGGTCTCACCATTAGAGATAAGTGACGTTACCTGCACAGCAACTTGCCCAACGCCCGTAAGAGTGGGTAAATTTGCAGCGCACACCCCTGAAGGATCGATAGATCCACAGAGCGAACCCGTAAAAGTAAAGGTACTCGCATAGGTTCCGGCACCGTTATTTAAGACAATGCCGGGGCCTGTGATCATGAAGATAGACGGGCCCAGATTAATTTCACCGCCCCAGCTCACGTTGGGGAAGCTGGTACCGTTAATCGTTGCGCTGCCGCTGCTGAAGTCGTCGCCCACTTCCATGCCATGCACACTCAATGTAGATCCGGGTGCGCACGGGAGGCAGAGTGCTGGGCCCCAGTTACCAATCGAGAAACTTCCTGCCGCAACGAAATTACTTCCCGAGAGAGTGAAGACCCCACTCGGTAAGGTGCCGGTGATCTGGATAGAGCCGCTGCTGATTGCTGTGCCAAACGACGGTACTGCACAGACGGAGCAACAAACAAGGCAGAGAATTACAGTGACTGCACGCATGATTTACCTCCTGTCATGCTTCGTGGTGATTGGCGTAACCCTGATTCTGCCTGGCATTCTTTTCAGATTATGCGCCGTTTGGGAGATCATGGCGCACTAATCTTCCTGGCTTGGGCGCAGGCGGCCCGCGGATTTACACCGATCAACGCGGGTCAAACTTCGGGCGACGAGGACTTTGTCTCCACACTTTCGCAAAAGAAGGGAAAGGACGGGGCACCCAGATTTCATTCCCAGGTTAGCGCCCAACTGAAGGACGCGAACCTGGGGCACCCGACACTCGGCTTCGGTTTCAGGGAGGAAACAAAGCGATCACGGATACACACGGATGCACAGAGGGTTTAATCAACGATATCTACGGCTGGGTACAGGTCGGCGTGAGCTGGTGGAGTGCTGTCCGTCAACGCCTGTCCCAACTCCTCTGGTGTGTCCACGAGAACGTCAGGGTGCGTGCGCTCGAGCGTCTGCGGTGCAAAACCGTAGGTCACGCCGACGCTCCACAAGTTACCATTGCGTGCGGTCAAAATGTCCACCTCGGAATCGCCCACCATTACGGTCTCTTCGGGTTCGGCGGCGGCCTCGCGCATCAGCGTCTGGGCTCCGAGCGGATCAGGCTTCTTGGTCTCAAAGCTGTTGCCACCGTAAGTCTGAAAGAAGTACTGCGACAGGCCCAGTCCCGCAAGTATGTCGCGGGAGGCGCGAACCGGCTTGTTGGTCAAGACGGCGAACTGTCGCGGCGGCCCATCGAAGGTTGCGATTTTTTGCAAGGCCTCGTCGATGCCTGCATACGCGCGGGTGTGATCGAGCTTGTGCTCGCGATAGTAGAGGAGGAAGTAGTTGAGGGCCTCCTGCAAGAACGAGGCATGGGTCGGGTCGCCGAGGGCGCGCCGGATGAGCATGGGAGCGCCGTCGCCGATATAGGTGCCAATCACTTCGATGGGCAGCTCCTTGCGTCCGAAGTGGCGCAACATGGCATTCACGGAGGCCGCCAGGTCGAGTTCTGAATCGATCAGAGTACCGTCGAGATCAAAAAGGACGAGCTTGATTTTTTTCAGCGGAATCGGACGAAACGTGCGTATCATGCCTTGTCCAGTATAGCCAGCGGGGACGGCAGGAAGATGTGACGTTTCACACGAAAACCCCGCCCTACCGGCCAAAGGCGGGGCGGTAGAACGGGGCACCGTTAATGGTCCGTTGAGGATTTACAATAGGTAAGTTTGCGCCGTTAGTGGGTTCCTCATTTCAAATCCGAGGTTATGGATGGCAACCACCAAGGTTGAGCCTAAGCTTGCCGCACAGCCTGCGCCCACCGAAAAATATGAAGGGCTAACCCCCCAGCACCTGATCGAGATCTACCGCCTGATGTACCTGTCGCGGCGGATCGACGATCGCGAGATCATGCTCAAGCGCCAGCAGAAGGTCTTCTTCCAGATCTCCGGCGCGGGGCACGAAGCGCTGCTGGTGACGGCGGGAATTCTACTGCGTCCCGGCTACGACTGGTTTTATCCCTATTACCGCGACCGGGGGTTGTGTCTGGCGCTGGGGAACACAGCTTACGAGCAACTCTTGCAGGCTGTGGGCGCGGCCGATGATCCTGCTTCCGGCGGCCGCCAGATGCCTTCGCACTGGAGCAGTCCCAAGCTCAACATCGTTACCGGTTCGTCACCTACGGGAACGCAGTTTCTGCAGGCGGTAGGCTGCGCGGAGGCGGGGCGGTACTTCGATCGCCATCCCAGCGCCGCCGAAAAAAGTAGCGGCGACTATCGTCAGTTCAAGGATGTCGCCTTCCATGGCGATGAAGTTGTGTACGTCTCCTCAGGCGACGGAACCACCAGCCAGGGCGAATTTTGGGAGGCGCTAAACTCCGCGTCGAATCTCAAGTTGCCACTGCTATTCGTCATCGAAGACAACGAGTACGCCATCTCCGTGCCGGTGGAAGTTAATACAGCGGGCGGCAACATCAGCAAGCTGATACAGGGCTTCCCCAACTTTCACTTTGTTGAGGTCGATGGGACCGATGTGCTGGCCAGCTACGCTGCCCTGAAGTCAGCAGTGGAATACGTCCGTGCCGGCAAGGGGCCAGCGTTTGTGCACGGGCACGTTATTCGACCGTATTCCCATTCCCTGTCGGATGACGAGAAGCTCTATCGTCCCGAGTCGGAGCGCAAGCTGGAAGCCGACCGTGATCCGATCGCGCGCTTCCGAGCCTTCCTGTTGCAAGAGGGCATCCTCGACGAGGCGGCCGCGCACGAGATGGAGCTCGACATCACGGCGGAGGTGCAGGAGGCCGCCGACAGGGCGGTGGCTGCGGCGTTTCCGAAACCCGGCTCGTATTTGGATTACTTGTATTCGCCCAATCTCGATCCCACGTCGCCGGCGTTCCAGACCGAGCCAATTCGTCAGCCCTTGCCGGCGAAGCCCCCCGGCGGGGAGAAGACCATGGCTGACCTCATCAACTCCTGCCTGAAGGACGAGATGAAGCGCGATTCGCGTATCGTGATCTTTGGCGAGGACGTGGCCGATTGCAGCCGCGAAGAATACTTGAAAGAGAAGCAGGTGAAGGGAAAGGGCGGCGTCTTTAAGCTGACCTCGGGCCTGCAGAGCGCGTATGGTTCTGACCGGGTGTTCAACTCGCCGCTGGCGGAAGCCAATATCGTGGGCCGCGCGACCGGCATGGCGACGCGCGGACTGAAGCCCGTGGTCGAGATCCAGTTTTTCGACTACATCTGGCCGGCGATGCATCAACTGCGAAACGAATTGCCCACCATTCGCTGGCGTTCGAACAACGGATTCTCCTGCCCTGCGGTGATACGCGTGGCTATCGGGGGATACCTCACCGGCGGCGCCATCTATCATTCGCAGTGTGGCGAGAGCATCTTCACGCATACTCCCGGGATGCGGGTGGTGTTCCCATCGAACGCGCTCGATGCCAATGGTTTGCTGCGCACCGCCATTCGCTGCGACGACCCGGTAATGTTCCTGGAACACAAGCGTCTGTACCGCGAAACCTTTGGACGCGCGCCGTATCCGGGCCCGGATTACATGGTTCCGTTCGGCAAAGCGAAGGTGGTGCGGCTGGGTCATGATCTCAGCGTCATTACCTACGGCGCCGTGGTACCGCGCGCCCTGCAGGCTGCACAACGCATGGAGCGCGAGCACAGCGTCAGCGTCGAACTGATCGACCTGCGCACGCTTAATCCCTATGATTGGGAGGCGATTGCCAACTCGGTGAGCAAGACGCACCGCGTCATCGTAGCGCACGAGGACACGCTAAGCTGGGGCTATGGCGCCGAAATCGCCGCGCGCATCGCCGAGGAGCTGTTTGACAACCTCGACGCTCCGGTAAAGAGAATTGCCGCCAAGGACACGTTCGTCGCATACCAGCCTCAGGTTGAGGACGAGATCCTGCCTCAGCCCAGCGATTTCTACCGTGCAATGTTGGAGTTGGCGGGATACTGACGAGGAACTCCGGTCTGAACACTGATCGGTAACCGGGGGACCGACGACGTTTGCGAGATTGGATCGCCTTACGTCCAATTCTCCACGGACTCACCGGCGCCCGAGCGAAATTATTCGGAGGAAAAATGAAGGCTCCAGTGGTGCTGTTGGCGATTTCCGTCCTGACCTACGCCTCGTTTGCGTTTCAGAGCGGAACCGTTCCCGTTGAAAGCGGTGGGTCCAAAGTGTCCAACGGCTCGGGCAAGGCAACTGCGGCGAAGGGCATCAGTACGGATGGTGCAAGCGGCTCGAAGGCGAACTTTTCCGCTTACCACGCCGGGCCATGGGAGCAGGAGATCGGCTACTCACAGGCAGTTCGCGCCGGTCACACGATTTACATTTCAGGAACAATTGGAGCTAATGACAAGGGGTTTCCCAAAGACCTGGAAAGCCAGATGAAGCTGGCCTATGCCGCTCTCGGAAAGACAATGAGTCAATATGGTGCGGATTTCTCGAACGTGGTGATGGAACGAATCTACACGACCGATATGGACGCACTTATCAAGACGCAGCCAGTGCGCAAGAGCATCTACGGTGCGTGGCTGCCGGCGGCAACATGGGTCGAGGTCAGGCGGCTCTATGTTCCGGAAGCCGAAATCGAGATTGAAGTAGAACTGGTGGTCGATTGAGCTGCGGACAACTATCGATCGTGCTGAAGCAGGTGAGACGCCGGCTATTCCTTCACGTAACGCATGGGCTGGGGAGAGTCGCCATGCTTCATGATCAAGGTAGTTCCTTCGATCGCCAGCGGCTCGTCTTTAAAGAAGACCTGCGTGATCGTGTCTCCATTGATCTCAAAATAGAAATCGCGGTGGGCGGGATTCACCTCGTAAGGGCCAGCCTGGAGTGAATACACGCGCACCTCGAAATCGACCGACTTGGGTTTCGCTGTGTCGGGGAAAACAGCGGCACCCTCCGAGTCTGTAGTCGACTCAAGGTGGTCGGCACCGGCAAGAAGTCCCACGTGAATGTTGGCCACGCCTTTGCCGTTCTTGCCGATTACCCAGACGCGAATTCTTCCGGGTTTCCCGGCCTCGCTGCGCAGAAGTCGAAACGGCTCCTCTTCTTTACCATCGGTGTGGAGGATGACGGCATTGCCCTTGCGCTGCCACGTACCCTTCGCCCAGTAGTCGGCTGCGCCATAGGCGAGCATGTACTCGAAGCTGCCGTCCGGCTTTAGCAGAAGCTCCGAGCCGACTTCCATGACGCCCTGTAGCACGTAATGTCCGGCGGCGTCTTTGTCCTGGGCCTGTGCAGTGACTGCCAGCAGCACCGTTAGCGATAAGAAAAATGTCTTCGTCTTCATCTTGATCTTTGGTCGCCACGAAAGTGAAACTCGCGAGGGCGGCAAGATATCACGGTTCCATTGCTGAAGGCAGCGAAATCTTCAGTTGCGGGCCCGCGGAGCAGGCGATTCCGGCGGCAAAATCACTGGTTCGCCGGGATGGTGCGCTTGCCGGGTCACGAAGTAAACCGCGGCCGTCCAGGTGGGAAACAGGTCGGCGCCGGGAAGCGCTTCGATCATCAGGGTCGGCAGGAAGGCCCAATGCCAGCCGAGCAGTCGAACCAGCACAACCGCTACGACTGCGTCGAGCACGGCGTCAACCGGTGACAAAGCGCCCTCGGCGAACAGCGGCATCACAGCCAGTTGCAAGGCGTCGGCGCCGATCGCGACCAGCCAAGCCAGTCGCTCTTCGCGCGACTTCATCGAGCGCAGGAAATCACGAAACATCAACATCATTCTAATGCGAGCGGGGGGTGTTCAGGGCGCACCGCTCTTGTTGCCAGTTTTTGAAGACAGGGTGGGATCAAGATGTACCGCTGAGGGTTGGGCGGGTTTCTCCTGTTGCTGTTGCATCAGCGATGCCCATTTGGCATTCTCCTGTGAGCCAAGAGCCTCAACCCGTTCCGCCAGCAGGGCATAAGGATTAGCGGCGGTAGCATACGGGCCACCTTTCGCCAGGTAGATGAACTTCTCGTGCTTCATAGCCTCGGCGGTGGAGCGATAAGTGATCCATCGCTGATGGAACTGGTACAACTGAAGCACACCTTCCAGGACGGTAATTACCACCCCAAGTACGGCGGTTACGATTCCTACAAACGGACGTAATTGGGAGATGGCACCCAAGCCCGCAGTGGGGCTGGCGTTGGTGATTTGCAGCGCGGCTAAAAATGGTATCAACGCCGCTGCGATGATCTCGATGAGTTTGATTCGTTTGTAGCCGCGTTGGCTCGTCGCACTCTTCTTTTCGTAATAGTCAATCTGCTCTTCCAGACGTTCCATGATGACGTCGGGAACGACGGGGCTAGTGGCTGTGGCGCTCATGGCTGCCCATTGTATGGGTTCAGTTCCGGCAAACAAACAAAATCCGGCACTTCGACTTTACTCGCTAGAAAATCGGTTTTGTTTTCGATCGTCACGTTGTAGATTGGTGGGTAAGCCACGGAGCCAACTTTGAACATACAGCACCTGGACCGCATTGGTGTCATAGTCTTGCTTTTGATCCTGGTATTGCAGCTCGGGCTCTCCGTCCATCAGCAGTCCATCACATGGGATGAAGACGACCATATTTATGCCGGGTACATGTCCTGGAAGACGGGCGATTTTGGCCTGAACCCCGAGCATCCTCCGCTGGTGAAGATGCTGGCTACATTGCCGCTGCTCGCGATGGACCTGAAAGTGCCACCGCTCCAGGGACGGGAGTTCAAGCACGAAGCGTTTCTCAACGGCAAGGACTTCGTGTTCGGCAATGATGCCGACAAGCTGCTGTTTCGCGCCCGCATGATGGCTTCGGTGCTGACCGTCTTGCTGGCGTTGCTGGTGTTCCTGGCAGCGCGCGAAATGTTTGGTACGGCGGCCGGATTTGTGGCGCTCACGCTGCTGGTATTCGATCCAAACCTGCTGGCGCACGGCGCGCTGGTGACAACTGACGCCGGGCTGTCGTGCTTTCTGTTTGCCGCAGTGTATGCGTTCTATCGTTACGTAAAGCGGCCGACCATGGGCAAGCTGGTGGTGGTAGGAGTCGCAACAGGATTGGCGTTCGCGACGAAACACACAGGATTTCTGGCGGCGCCGACCATTGCAGCGCTGGCGATGGTGGAGTGGCTTCGCACCCGCAACAAAGTGAATGAAGAGCGCCTATCGTTCGGGCGTGCGGTGACCGCATTGGCCGTAATCGCGGTGATCAGCGTGGGACTGCTCTGGGCATTTTACGGTTTCCGCTATGCCTCGCGGCCGGCCGGACTCGAGCTGAATCCTCCAGCGGCGGAGTATATCAAGGGGCTGTCGCGACCGGCCGAGTTGAAGCTGCTGCAAACGATCTCGTATTACAAGCTGCTGCCGGAGTCCTATATCTATGGACTGGCCGACGTGCGCATGATCTCGGACTTCTACGCCAGCTACCTGCTGGGCAGGCCGTACCCGCACGGCGTGTGGTTCTACTTTCCAGTTGCCATGGCGATCAAGTCCACCGTGCCGTTCCTGGTGTTACTCGCCGTTTCGATTTGGACGATCATGCGGCGCAAGCTACCCGCGCGGGAAGTCTGGTTCCTCACGCTGCCACCCGTCCTCTACCTGATCGTTGCCATGAGCGCACATATGAACATCGGCATGCGTCACGTGTTGCCGATGTACGCGTTCCTCACCGTGCTGGAAGCCGGTGCCGGAGTCACACTCGCTCGCGAAAACACTCGCTGGGTGAACATCCTGGTAGTTCTTCTGGTCTTCCAGATCTTCACTTCCCTGAGCGCCTATCCGAACTACATACCGTACGCCAACGAGTTGTGGGGTGGCTCATCGCAGACGTATAAGCTACTGAGCGACTCCAATGCCGACTGGGGACAGCAACTGAAAGCTACGAGCCGGTATCTGCGCGAGCGCGGAGTGAAAGATTGCTGGTTCTCGTACTTTGCCGAGGGCGTAGTGCCATACCAGTACTATGGAATCCCCTGCAAGGCGCTGCCGACGCCCGATGCCCAGTGGATCGGCGAAAAGTTCTACGATGTGCCGGCGGAGATCGATGGCCCCGTCCTTATTAGTGGCAGCAACCTGTCGGGCTACGAGTACGGTCCTGCCGAGTTGAATCCGTATGCACAGTTCCAGCAGTTGAAGCCCACGGCAGTGATCCAGAATGGGGTTTACGTGTTTGATGGGCACTTCGCGATTCCCATGGCTGCGGCCGTAGGGCACTACCAGAAGGCCAAGGATTATCTGGAGTCGAAACAGTTGGAGCCAGCGCTGCAGGAGGCACAGCAAGCCGTAGAACTTGCGCCGACGTCAGTGAGAGCACAAGTGATGTTGGGCGATGTTCAGAGCGCGTTGGGTCAAACCGCCGAGGCACAGCGCTCCTACGAAAAGGCATTGCATCTGGCACAAACCATCGCCCCGGAGTTTCAAATTAGCTGGGTCGATTTAATTCGGGGCAAGCTGGAAAAGAATAAGGGAAATTCTTAACAGTTTTCGGGGCACGTGCGGTTGCAATAGGCGCGCGAACGATGATATTGTCTCCTCACACTGGAAAGGAGGGTGATCCAAAATATATGAAATCTGATTGTCATAGTTGTATCCCAAGTGAGGTGGCTGAGGCTTAGGGCTTCCGCTCTAATACTCGCATCACTCGAAATGCTGTCGAGTTGATTCGCTGAGGCCACGAGAGTGGACAGCCTCCAGCCAATCCCAACAGCTAACCGGAAGGACCCGCCAGGCGCCTAGCGCGGCGGGTCTTTTCTATTAGGATATGGCTGCGCGCCAAGTCCCGGCGATGGACAATACGCTTAATGTCAATACTTGACGATTTTGGTGAAGTGTTTCGGATCCAAGCTGGCGCCGCCCACCAACGCCCCGTCAATTTCTTCTTCTGACATCAGAGCCGTAGCATTGTCGGGCTTTACGCTGCCGCCGTAGAGAATGCGCAACGCCGCAGCAAAGTCGTCACCAAAAGCCTTGGCAGCTTCGTGACGAATCACGGCATGCGCGTCGGCCGCCATCTGCGGAGTTGCAGTCTTGCCGGTGCCGATCGCCCAGACCGGTTCGTAGGCGATACACAGCTTTGCCGCCTTCCTTCCCGAGATGCCATTGAAGGCACGCATGCACTGGCGCCGCAATACGTCTTCCGTCAGGCCGGCTTCACGCTCTTCTAACACCTCACCGACACACACGATGGGGGTGATTCCGCTCTCCAGCGTGAACTCCAGCTTGCGATTCACCGTATCGTCGGTCTCGTTGAAGTACTGGCGCCGTTCTGAGTGTCCGAGAATCACATGGGTGACGCCGATGGCATTCAACATGGGCGCTGATATTTCGCCGGTAAAGGCACCCTCCTTTGCCCAGTGCATATTCTGTGCGCCCACGAAAACGCTCGACCCGACGCCTGCGGCGACGGCGGTATGCAAGTCGACGAACGGCGGGCACACTACGATTTCATCGCGATCGTGCCCCGCGACGAGGGGCAGGAACTCGTCGAAAAAGGCTTGGGTTTGTTCGGGAGTCTTGTACATCTTCCAATTGGCGGCGATGACTTTCTTACGTGACATGGTAGGAGTCCATTCTTAGGGATTTGTTTTCGGCATACGATTTTGCGGCCTTGCAAAAATGCTGAAGTGCTGCGGCGTCAAACAGTACGAACTTCACTTGGCGAACATTAGTGGCCCGTCCCAGCGCATCGGTCGTGCTGGCGACGGCAACCTCAGCCGCTAATTCAATAGGATACCCATAAATGCCGGTCGAGATGGCGGGGAAGGCAATGGTCAGAAGTTGTAGCTCGTCGGCCACGCGGATCGATTCGGTGTGGCAGCTCGCCAGGGTTTCGGCTTCGTGCCGGCTGCCGCCGCTCCAGACTGGCCCGACGGTGTGAATAACGAACTTCGCCGCCAGTCGACCCGCGGGAGTCGCAACGGCTTGGCCTGCCGGAAGTCTTCCCTGACGCGCGATAACTTCCTTACAAGCTCCCAGAATCGCGGGCCCGCCTGCGCGATGGATGGCGCCGTCCACTCCACCGCCTCCCATCAGGGAAGAGTTAGCGGCATTCACGATGGCGTCGGAGGTTTCGCGGGTAATGTCGCCGGGACCCGTTATGACTAATGAGTGCTCAGGACTGAGCAAGACACGCAGCGGTTCGATGCCAGAAGTCATGAAAGCAAACAGCCTGAACGAAATGCCGAGGACGCAGCAATGTGAATCCGTTGGGTGGGTGCTACGACCCAGGTTTACGCTGAGCCATGCGGCGCAAACCTGGGATACCTATAGGCGCGGTGAGACCGGCGGACTACTTTACCGGCTCGATCGGCTTCAGGAGCGAAGGATCAACTCCTTGTTTGGCCTGTTGCGACGCCGCCAAGGCAGCATTGATAGCGTCGTCCGCAGTCTGAATGAAACCCAGAATTTTGGGATCGATCTGGGGCACGGCTTTCAGAGCGGCGATTCCAATGGCGATGAGTTGAAGCGACTGGGTGAGATTCATCACTTGCCTCCCGAGACCTGGGTAATCAGAGCAGAGACGCTGGTTACGGCTTGTGCAATCGCCGCCGTCAATGCCGCCTGGTCATTGGACTTGCCGGCGTGAAAGCTCTGCCACGCACTCTCCGCGGTATTGTAGGACGCGATGGCATCGTTCAGAGCCGGCTTGGCGGAAGCCGGAACCTTGCCCGCCGCAAAATCGGCTTTGACAGTGTTAAGGGCTGCCTGGGCGCCCATCAAAGTGACGTAGCTATTGGCATCAAAGGTGTTCAATGCTCCGGGTGGGAGGGTGGTGGCCGACTTGGTCGCTGTGGGGCAGGCGGCTAATACAAGCAAGGCCAGCAGAACTGCGGCCAGCTTCAGTTGTCTCATAGGTACCCCTTTCAAGGATACTCGGTGACGCTCGGTATCTTTTCGTAACGAAATGCAAGGTTACGCGTGGGGGCCATAATACTACTTGTTGGTAAGGGCTTCTACACCGGGCAACTTCTTTCCTTCTAAGAACTCCAGGGAAGCTCCCCCGCCGGTAGAGATATGCGAGATCTTGTCGGCGACTCCCGCGGCTTTGACCGCCGCAACACTGTCTCCGCCACCGACAATCGAGGTTGCGGCTCCGTTATCGGCAACCGCGTCGGCGATCTTCTTTGTGCCTTTGGCAAAGGCGTCGATCTCGAAGACCCCCATGGGTCCATTCCACACGATGGTGCGGGCCGTGCCGATCTCAGAGGTAAATAACTCCACCGACTTAGGTCCGATGTCGAGAGCTATCATATCGGCCGGGATCGGCTGGCCTTCGCCGATGTGCTGAATGCGCGCGTCGGGTGCGACTTTGTCGGCCACTACGTGATCGATGGGCAGCAGGATCCGTACATGCTTGGCTTTGGCTTCCGCCAACGTCTTCCTGGCGAGGTCGAGCTTATCGGCCTCAAGCAATGACTTGCCGATCTCGTGTCCCTGTGCCTTCAGGAAGGTGTAGGCCATGCCGCCTCCGATGATGAGGGCATCCACCTTAGTCATCAGATTTTCAATGACACCGATCTTGTCGCTGACTTTCGCTCCTCCCAGGATGGCCACAAACGGCTTCTGAGGATGACTGAGCGCCTTGCCGAGGTATTCCAATTCTTTCTCCATCAGCAATCCCGCGGCATTTTTCTCGACGAAGTGGGTGATGCCTTCGGTGGAAGCGTGGGCGCGATGAGCCGATCCGAAAGCGTCGTTTACGTAGTAGTCGCAGAGCTTGGCCAGATGCCTGGCGAACTCCAGATCGTTGGCTTCCTCCTCGGCGTGGAAGCGCAGGTTTTCCAGCAGCAGAGTCTGTCCCTGTTCCAGCTTGGTTGCCATTTCCTCCGCCTGCGGCCCGATGCAATCGGGAGAGAAACCGACGTTTTCGCCGCGGCGCAATACCTCGTCCAGCAGGATGCGCAGGCGTTCGGCCACAGGCTTCAGGCTCATCTTTGGATTTGGCTTGCCCTTGGGACGGCCGAGGTGCGAGGCCAGGATCAGGCGCGCGCCATGGCGCAGCGCGTACTCGATGGTCGGGAGGGTTTCGCGGACGCGGGTGTCATCCATCACCCTTCCGTCGTCGAGCGGAACGTTGAAGTCCACCCGCATAAAGACCCGTTTGCCGCTGAGAGGAAGATCACGAATCGATAACTTCGACATAACATCAGCCCCCACACGCCGTGGCGTGCAAATCTGAAGCGCATCGCCGAAAGTTCAGCCGCGGGCCGGCACCACGGAAAATCCGGAAAGCTCAGCCGAGGCCCGGAAACCGATAAGGCTATCCGGCGGGCCTTGTACCCGCCGGTAGAACTCTGTCGTGGCAAGCTGCAACGCCCTCTGCGCAGTGCCCAGTCCCGCTGGGTGGGACTACAGGCCCTTGCTGGCGAGGATGTGGATCAAATCCCGCACCCGGCAGGAATAGCCCCACTCGTTGTCGTACCACGCAATGACTTTGACGCAATTACCCGCCACTACGCGAGTCATCTTGGCGTCTACGATCGAGGACCGCGAGTCCCCCTTGAAGTCGGATGACACGAGTTCCTCTTCGGTATAGCCGAGATAACCCTTCAGTGGACCGGCTTCTGACGCCGCCTTCAAGGCGGCGTTGACTTCTTCCACCGTGGTGCTCTTTTCCACGAAGACGACCAGGTCAACCACCGAGACGTTGGGGGTGGGCACGCGCATGGAAAAGCCGTCCAGCTTGCCCTTCAGACTCGGGATCACGAGCGACAGCGCCTTGGCAGCGCCGGTGGACGTAGGAATCATTGACAACGCAGCCGCCCGGGCGCGACGCAAATCTTTGTGCGGGAAGTCGAGGATGACCTGGTCATTGGTGTACGAGTGAATGGTGGTCATGGTGCCGCTGACGATCTTGAACTTGTCATTGATCACCTGTGCAACCGGAGCCAGGCAATTGGTCGTGCACGACGCATTCGACAGAATGTGGTGTTTGGAGGCGTCGTAGTTGCCTTCGTTCACGCCCAACACAACCGTGAGGTCTTCGCCCGTGGCGGGGGCGGAAATAATGACCTTCTTTACCGTGCCTTTCAGGTGGTCCTTGGCCAGTTCGGCCTTGGTGAAGCGTCCAGTGGACTCGATTACCACCTGCACGCCCAGCGAACTCCAGTCCAGCTTGGCCGGCTCCTTCTCGGAGAACACGCGAATCTTCTTACCGTCGACAGTGATGGAGTCTTCGGTTGCCGTGATGTCGTTGCTAAGATTGCCGAGCACGGAATCATACTTGAGCAAGTGGGCCAGCGTCTTCGGACTGGTCAGGTCATTGACCGCTACGATATCGATCTCTTTGTCATTGAGTGCCGTACGAAAGACATTGCGGCCGATGCGGCCAAATCCGTTGATGCCTACTTTTGTTGCCATATAACCTCTCTGATAAAAAAATGGTTCGGGTTAAAACTGCGAGTCCGACAACACAGAAACCAGGATGTGGAGCGAGACAATTGTTGGAACATAAAAGGGTAGCATCCAGAGAAAGGTGAGGCAAACGGCGGCCATCACAGCGCAGTCGTGGTGTAGGTCACATCGAGGCGGGTTTTTCGGATGGGTACATCCGGTGCTGCCATTGCCGCCAACAGCCCTAGCGTGTTACAAGTGCAACATGCGCAGATGGATGCGCGACCGCGGCAAGCGGCGCAAACAGCAACCCGAAAAGCAGGGCCAGGAGCAACCAGCCCCTCTTCAACCTAAATTTCCCGAACCGGTGAGCGACGACATCGGCAACCGCATTGAGCAGCCTGATTACGAGGCGCCAACCGCCGCTTCTTCCCAGTCAGATTCTCCAGATACCCAGCCCGCCAGCCAGACTGGAGGCGGGGAAGAGCCACCGCGGGGTGTTCGCCGCGATCGCAACCGTCGCCGGGGACGGCGCGGACGTGGTGGACGGCAGGAAGCACCCACCCAGGTGCCAGCGCTGCCCGCTCCCGGAGGGCCTACCGGCGAAGCCGCTGAAGCCGACTCGGGCGAGTCATCTGAACCGGCTGCCGTCGGAGCACGTCCGCAGGCTCCACATGAGGCCCGTAAATCAAAGGGCGCGGTGGTTTTGTCGATCGGCCTACCCGGCTCGGGCAAGAGCACTTGGTTTAAGCGCCATAACATCCTGCCGCTATCCAGCGACATGGTTCGCATTTTGCTGTTTGATGACGTTACCGAGCAACGATACCAGGACCTGGTGTTTTCCACGCTGCGGTCGATGTTGCGCGCTCGCCTGCTGGCCAAGCGTCCCTGGAACTATGTGGATGCCACCAACCTCTCGCCGCATGAACGCCGCAGCTGGGTGAAGCTGGCCCACGACTTCGGCTATGAGGCACACGCCGTCTTCTTTGATGTGCCGCCGGAAGTGTGCATCGAGCGCAATCGCCGCCGCGAACGCAACGTTCCGGAGGATGTCATGATGCGCATGGCCGGAAAGCTTCGCCCGCCGAAGTTTGAGGAAGGGTTCGCGAAGATCACGGTAGTCCGTCTGAAGAAGAAGGATGGCGAGCCCGCTGCTGCCGAGGAATCCCGTCAGGAATTGGCTATCGATCCGGAGGAGGGCGAAGCTCCCGAGCCGATCGACAGCGAGTACTAAAAGGTTCAAGAAGGCCGAAAGGGAGCGAAAGATTCCGCTCCCTTTTCATCTGGCGCTGCGCACGTCTAGCGATCTACCAGCTTGTCCAAATCGGCGAAGAATCCCGGATAGGAAATCGCCACACACTCGGAATTGCGAATCACGGAGTCATGCTCCGCGCGCAATGCCACAATCGCAAAGGCCATGGCGATACGGTGGTCTCCGAAGCTCTCGATTTCGGCGCCGTGCAGTTTCTGACCTCCCGGAATACGCCAGCCATCCGCGGTCTGTTCCACTTGCGCACCCATAGCTTCTAAGTTGCGCGTCACTGCCGAGAGGCGGTCCGATTCCTTAACCCGCAATTCGCCGGCATCTCGCACCACAAGGCCGCCAGAGTAGGGAGCGATCGCCGCCAGCACCGGCAGCTCGTCGATCAGCAGCGCGGTTAGCGCTCCTGAAATCTCGACGGGCTTGCTGATGCCGGGCACGAGCGTGATAGTGCCGACTAGCTCGCCATGCTGTTCCTCTACCCGCACCATCGAAATGCGACTTCCCATCGCGGTTAGCACGTCGAGGAGCGCCGACCGGGTGGGATTCAGCAGCACGCCGTCGATGACGAGATTGGATTCAGGGAACACCGCGGCTGCACAAAGGAAGAAGGCCGCCGAAGAGATGTCCCCTGGAATGTAGGCTTCAAGAGGGTGCAGCGCCTGACCTCCAGCGATGGTGACGGAGTTGCGCGAGCGGGTTACTTCCGCGCCAAACGCGCGCAGCGCTAACTCACCGTGATCACGGGTGCGGGTCGGCTCCGCGACCGTGGTCTGCCCATCGGCGAGGAGGCCTGCGAACAGCAGACAGGTCTTCACTTGCGCGCTGGCCACAGGTACGTCATAGGGAATGCCCTTCAGTTTCATGCCGGTGATGTGCAGCGGGGCATGGTCTTCGGTGGCAGTGATTTTGGCACCCATTTTCCGTAACGGGTCAATGATTCTCTTCATGGGCCGCCGGGAGAGCGACTCGTCGCCAATCAATTCGCTGGTGAACGGCTGTGCGGCGACAATCCCGGACAACATCCGCATGGTCGAGCCGGAGTTGCCGCAATCGAGCGGAGTGCTCGACGCATGGAGTTGGGGCCCGAGTCCTTCAACGACCGCCGCTCCATCTTTGTCGCGCTCCACGGTGCAACCCAACGCCCGCACACAGCCCAACGTACTGTTGCAATCCGCGCCGGGCGAGTAGTTTTCGAAGCGCGAACGTCCAGGAGCCAACGCTGCCAACATGGCGTAGCGATGCGAAATGGATTTATCGCCGGGCACACGAATACTTCCTAAAACATTGCGCGCCGGACGGATGATCACCGACTCATTTCCCTGCATGGGTTTGTGTCCTGAATTTTGGCAGTGCTGAAATTACCTTACCGGAAGTGTGGGGTGGTCAGCGACGGGCAGCGGCTTCGGCGCGAGCTTCCTGGAGTAAATCCGCTGGAATTTCCCGCACCCGCAACCCGATTTCGAAGCTCGGCGTCGCCGGGCCGCGTCCCCAGCGATTGACCTCCCAGTGAGCGCGGAGAAACTTGGCAGTCGGCGCCAGCGACACATCCACCAGCAGCGGATACTCACCCACATAAAACTTCTGCGGCAGCGCAGCGACTGGCTTGGCGTCCCAGGTCGTACCGTCGGCAGAGGTGAAAAACATGAGCTCGATGGATTCCTGCTCAACAATCCTGGTGATCGAGAGCGTGGCCAGCAACACCAGGTTGGCGGCAGCGCTCACTTCAAAGGGTTCGCTATCGCCTTTAGCGGTGACGGCGGTGTTTTCGGGAACGAGATAGACATCGATCATGACACAACCATTCTACTGAAGCAGGATGCGGCGGCGGAGTGATGGTGGTCACAACGCGGGAGAGAAAAGGAAGGGACGTCGCGGACGACTGTTTGACAAGCCAACGCCGGCGACATACTATTTCGGCCACTCAGGGTCCCGCCACTGAAAGTGAATTCAATCTGCCAAGGAGCGATCACGCTATGCGTCGTACCACCATGTCCCTCGCTGGTCTATTTGTGATTGTGTTTCTCGTTGCCTCCACCACGGCGCAGATGCCGATGCCAAAGCCTGCTCCGGAGTTAAGCAAACTCGATTACCTTGCCGGCGACTGGGTCACGGACGGCGACCTAAAGCCCAGTCCCATGGGCCCCGGCGGCAAGATGAGCTCCACCGACCACGTGCAGTGGATGGATGGCAAGTTTTTCCTGGTCATGCACTCCAAATTCACAGGAGCGATGGGCGATGGTTCGGCCATGGCCGTCATGGGTTACGACCCGGAGAAGAAGGTCTATACCTATAACGAATACAACAGTATGGGTCAGGTCAATCACTCAGAGGGCACTGTTACCGGCGACACCTGGAACTGGACCAGTGACGAGAACATGGGAGGCCAGAGTTTCAAGGGGCGCTATACCATGAAAGTTGTGTCTCCGACTTCGTACACGTTCATGTACGAAATGTCGAAGGATGGCACCAACTGGATGCCGGTCATGGAGGGCAAGGCTACGAAGAAGTAGCAGCCAAGGCCCGCAAGGCCCAGCGTCGTTAAGATCGCGGCAGACTGTCGAAGAACGTCCGCAGCAGGCGGCCAAACGCGGCGGGCTGCTCCATTGCCGCGTAATGGCCGGCCTTGGCAATCACCCTGAACTGGCTACCGCGGATGCGCTGGTGTATTAGTTCCAGTTCGCTGAACGGAACGCTATCGTCTTCCCCGGCAATGACCAATGCGGGCACGTTGATCGTAGCCAGCGTAGGCACCGAATCGGCGCGCTCGGCCATGCCGCGTTGCACTTCGGCGATGTCGGCCGGCGACATCTTTGCTGCCATGGACCGCGCCTTCGTAACTATGTCCGGTCGATTGCTCAATGTAGTCTTCGAGAACAGCTTCTGCAGTAACTCGTCGGCGAATCCCGCACTACCTTCGCGCAAAACCTTGTCGGCAGCCTGCAGGCGCCCGGCCCGTCCCTCGGGAGTCTCTGCCCCGGCGCGGGTATTGGCCAGCACAATTGCCGCCACGCGTTCACGATAACGCCGCCAGAATTCGAACATCGCATAGCCCCCGATGGAGACGCCCACGAAGATTGCACGAATGATTTCCAATTCCCGACAGAGTCGATCGAGGTCGTCTCCGAGCTTCTGAATAGTTGCGGGTCCGTCTCCGGCTTCGGAGTCACCGTGCGCGCGCAAGTCGGGCAAAACCACGCGATAACGCGAACTGAGCTGGTCGGTGATGCCGTCCCAGAAGTGGTGGTTTAGCGGGAAGGGATGAAGAAGAACCACGTCAGGGCCGCTCCCAGTGATTTCGTAGATGAGTTGAGCATCACCACTGCGCAGCGTTGGCATAGGGATGAGCCTCCGTGCAAGCCTCCTTTTGGGGCCACGCAATCATGGTAATCCCTGGCCGGGGCCGGGCTTGCGTTTCATGGAGTTGTAGCGATAGCGGGAGGTTACGCGTGCAGCAGGAAACGGGCGCGACGTACTTTTAGTCCGTCGCGCCCGGCAACTTCAATCAGCTGGTGATCTTCTTGGCGGATGCGTCCCACACCGCTGTCCGCTTGTTGAAGTAAGAATAGTTGGCGAGATGGCAGCCGATGGCCGCATTGTTGCCGAACACCTCGTTCTCGACGCACGGCTTACGAGAACGCACCGCGTTGAAGAAGTTGGCCTCGTGGTCGGCGGTGTCGTTGTATCCCGGCGGAGGGATGTAAACCTGGACTTCTTCCGTCAGCTTGGAGGCGAAGGGCGCTGCCGGCGGGTGATCTTTTTTCCATTCCGCTTCGTACTGTTTGCGCAGGTCCTCGGGCCAGCCATAGGTTGAGTAGCCCTCCATTTCCGGAAGGGTATTCTGCGGCGTGAAGGCGAGACTCGAGTCTTTGATGATCATGGTTCCCTCGGTGCCGTAGAAGCCAATGAACTCTCCGCCATCGTTGTTGAGATTGCAGCGTACCATCACGCGGAAATTGGGATAGTCGTAAAACGTTTCGATCAGGTCGGGGAACTGGCGGCCATCCTTCCAGCGGAAGAGCCCGCCAGTGGATTGCGCACGCGAGGCGGGGGCATTGGTCCCAGTAATGAACATGATTCCCGAAATCAGGTGAACAAACAAATCGCCGCCGAGGCCTTCTCCGTAGTCGGTGAAGCAGCGCCAGCGGAAAAACCTGACCGGATCGAACGGAATGCTGGGCGCGCCGGTGAGATAGGCAGTCCAGTCGATGTTCTGATCATTGACTCCCGGAGGTATGGGATAGACCCATGCGCCGCTGGCGGAGTTGCGGTCCCAGTAGGCCTCGATGCAGCAGACTTCGCCGAGCTTTCCGGAAGCGTAAATCTCGCGCGCCTTTTCGTAGAGGATGGAACTGACGCGCTGGCTGCCGACCTGCAGAATGCGGTTGTTCTTCTGGGCGGCGGCGACCATTGTGAAACCCTGCTCCACGGTGTGGGAGAGCGGTTTCTCGCAATAGACGTCCTTGCCGGCGGCACAGGCGTCCACTACGACCCGGCTGTGCTGGTGATCGGTGACTGCGACGATGACAGCGTCGATGTCCTTGCGATCGAGGATCTCTTTGTAGTTCCGTGAAGTCGCAACTTGTTTCTTGAGGGTTTCCTGGGCGGCGGTGAGGCGGCCCTCCCAGAGATCGCTGACGGCGACGCATTCCACTCCAGGCACACGCAGCGAGGCCTTCAGCAGTTCACAACCGCGCACGCCGGTTCCGATCGAGGCAAAGCGAATGGTGTCGCCAGGCTGGGCTTGCGTGGCTGAGGCCCACAACGCAGTGGGTTCCAGCAAAGTTGCTTTTGCTGCGGCGCCGGCCGCGAGTGTGCCCGCTCCAACGCGCATGAATTGTCGACGAGTCCAAGGATTGTCCATCAATTGCCCCTTTTCTGTTGAAGTCGCAGAGAGCACGGAAAGTACAGCCCCATCCGCCATCGGGATTGTAATGGCAGAAGGGACGATAGCGACAGTGATTAATGGGGACAGCGGCTGTCGAATTTCACGTTGTCTTGCGTGGTAGAGTGATTGTCCCGGCGGCATCGCAGGCTTTTCCTGCTCTTGAGCCTGCGCGCCACCCGGAGCCGACGCTGCATCTCCGAGTTGCATGGAACTTAGTTCATGTTGATCCGAATTGGCTACGACATGACGTTCGAAGTTGCCGCCAGCGTACCCATGGTTGCGCATCTGAATGTTCATCCCTCGAGGCAGAAGGACCTGAGGGTGCCCGATCAACTGCAACTCGATCCGCGGGTGGAGATCGATCAATACACTGACGGTTTCGGAAACGAAGCCTCGCGTTTCGTAATACCTCCCGGGAAGATACGGTTGCACAACTCCGCGCTAATTGAGGATTCGGGAGAGCCTGGGTGGCACGATCCGCAGGCCGAGGAGGTGCCGGTCGAGCGGTTGCCGCATGACGCACTGCGGTACTTGCTTCCCAGCCGCTATTGCGAGATCGATCTGCTCACGAACACCGCAGTTGAGCTATTTGGAGGCGCCCCGAAGGGTGCGCAGCGGGTGCAGACAATTTGCGACTGGGTGCAGCGAAATGTGACCTTCGGCTACCACTTCGCGCGGCCGACCCGGACAGCCCTGGGCGTCTATACCGAACGAGTCGGAGTGTGCCGGGACTTCCAGCATCTCGCGGTCACATTTTGCCGATGCCTGAACATTCCTGCGCGCTACGCCACGGGATACCTTGGAGATATCGGCGTGCCTCCGGCGGGACCGGGGGATTTCAGCGCCTGGTTTGAAGCTTATCTCGGCGATCAGTGGTGGACCTTTGACGCCAGATTCAACACGCCACGCATTGGCCGTGTCTTGATGGCCACTGGCAGGGACGCGACCGACGTGGCGATTACGACGGCATTCGGGAACGCGCTGCTGTTGGATTTTCAGGTCATGACCGACGAAGTTTCGCAGTGACGACGGCCAATTCGAACTTCCGCAACCAGAAAGCCACGGCGCGAACCGTGGCTTGTTACAATGCGTGATGACGCGCCGCGAACCTGATTAACGGCGCCGGGCTGGCTTCTTTGCCTTTTTTGCTGCCTTCTTTGCCGGCTTCCTGGCTGCCTTTTTCGCAACCTTCTTCGCGGCCTTCTTCATCGTCTTCTTCTTGGCAGGCGGCGCTTTCTTTTTCGCGGCTTTTTTGGCTGCCTTCTTCGCGGCCTTCTTGGCTGGAGCCTTCTTTGCCGCCGGTTTCGGAGGTTTCGGTGCCGCCTTCTTTGCCGCCGGCTTCGGGGCCTTGGGCGGCGCCTTCTTCGCAGGTGCCGGCGGAGGAGGCGCGGTGGCAACCGTCGTCTCTTCCGGTTCGCTATCCTCGACCTCGACCACTTCGATCACGGAAACCGATTCGGGTTCTTCTTCCTCTTCCTCTTCTTCCTCCTCATATTCCTCATCGTCGAGCGAATCGCCGAAGGAACCGTCACCGTAATCATCCATCTCGTCGTCACGACCGTAGAGAGTCTCATCGAAAGCCGTCATGTGTCCTCCTGGGGTTGCCGGACTCCGCTGATTGACGGAGGCAGCTCGCTAGGCTGATTAAAGGTTGAACTCAAAACAATGCCGCATCAACAGGCGCGCGATTATAGCACGTAGAAACGGACGGCGATGTTGATGCCCGGCACGTTAAAACTGCGACGCGCCTTGTTGTATCAGAACATCCGCGACAAGGGAAGAGCGCAAACCGGAAAGTGTGACGAAGCCCATGGCCCCGGGCATCTCCAGATGGTTACTTTCGGATTACGAGGACTTCGCCGGCCCGCAGGTTGGCCGCCACATTGGCGTTATTCTTCTTAAGGTCGGCCACGGTCGTGTTGTAGGACTCAGCGATGCCGCTGAGAGTCTCACCCTTCTTGACCTTGTGGTAGGTTGCTGTCTCCTTGGCGGCAGCCGACTTGGAGGTGGATTTGGCGGTGGCCTTCCCCTTCTTGCTCTTGCCAGACTTCGCCGGGACCGGATCATCGCCGGCGGACGCTACTTGCGGGCCGCTGCCTTCCGCCACCGGCTTGTGGATGGTCAGCGTGCGTCCCACGGCGACGGTGTTCCCGCGCAGGTGGTTCCATTTACGCAACTTGTCAACTGGAACCTGAAAATCATCGGCGATTGAGCCCAGGGTGTCGCCCTTACGGACCTTATACCGGGTGGCCTTAGAGGAGTAGGCGAGAGTGTTACTGGCCTTGCCGGGGGCGATCGGAATGATGAGTTTGGAACCTACCGTAACTTCATCGCCAGATAGGTTATTGGCCTCTTCGATCACACCAGTCGAAGTATGATATTTGCGAGCAATGGAGCCGAGAGAATCGCCGTACTCTACCCGATGGTACCTCCAAAACGTGCGCATGTCTGGTGGAATCAATGAGATAGCGGTCTCATACTTATCCTTGGATCCGGCGGGCAGGTTGAGGGTAAAGGTCTGGTCCTTGGGAGTCGTCATGCGCAACAGGCTGGGGTTCAACTCCTGCAGGGAGGCGGCAGAGGTGTCGAGACATTCCGCCACCAGGCGCAGATCGACGGGATAGTCGATGGTGGCCTTGTCCGTGGACGCTGGCTTTTCGGGCACAACGTCTTCCAGGCCGTACTGCGCGGGATTCTTGGCCATGATAGTAACAGCCACGATAATCGGCACGTAGTTGCGGGTTTCCTGGGGCAATACGCCGCGGCGGTAAAGCTCCCAGAAGTCGGCATATCCGGTGCGCTCGACGGCATGCTGGACGTTCCCCGGCCCGGTATTGTAGGCCGCCATCGCGAGATACCAGTCGCCAAACTGTTGGTAGAGATCCTTCAGGTGGCGGGCGGCAGCGCGGGTCGATTTTTCCGGGTCCTGGCGGTCATCCACCCACCAGTTACGCTCCAGACCGTACATGGAGCCGCGTCCGGCCATGAACTGCCACATGCCACGGGCTCCGGCACGAGACAGGGCGAGGGGCTGGAATCCAGACTCGGCCATGGCGAGGTAGATCAGGTCCTGGGGAACGCCTTCCTGCCGAAAGGTCTGGGAAATCATCTCGCGGTAACGTCCGGCGCGCTCGAGCCCATGTTCGAGAGTATGGCGTCCTTTGGTGCTGGAGAAGTAGTTGATGAACATCGCGACCTGATCGTTCAGCATGAGGGGCAAATCGGACTTGGTGGTCTTGATCTCGGCCTCAGCCTGGGCGCGGACGTTGGGGTCAACGGGGAAAGTAATGTCATTAGCTTCGTCGATGGGAGCAGGCTCGGAACGCTGCTCGGTGAAACCATCGCCCTCCCGTAGCGCGACCAATTCGAGGCCGCGGACTCCCTCGACGATCTTGTCGAATTCGCGCTCCAGCCGCGGGTTATCCCGAACCTCGATCGGACTTGTCAGTAACACATTGAACGCCTGATCGAAGTTCTGCTTGGCGGCATCGAGGTGCCCGGACTGATAGTTCGCCTGTCCGGTAGCGTAAAGCTTTTCGGCCTGTGCGATTAACGCATCAACCGCGTCGGGCTGGGCTTTGGGAGCGGCTGCAGGCTCCGTCGTTTGCTGAGCCGCAGCCGAGTTCGGGTTCGCCGGCGTGACCGTTGGGGCAGTAGCCTGCACCGGGACCTTGGCGGTCGTTTTCTTGGGTTGGGAGGTTTCGCAGCCCGCGCTGGACAGCACGGCACACAGCAGAACGGGGGCAACCGTGCAGCGAAGGATACTCATCCCGTAAAAACAAACCTCTCCAGACGAAAAGATTGCGGCCCGAAGGTGATGGTACTACGCGGGAAAGAAGGGAGGCAACGAATTGGGATGAGCCACAGTTCCGCCTTATTGCTGGGCTGGGTACACCAGCGAAAATTGCCCCACTTTCTGCCGGAACACCTCCCAAATGAGGAAGCCTCTGCTACGATTCACGCTCATGGCGTCCGCGCGTACAAGAAATCGCACCTCCGCAGCGATGCGCCTCAGGTCTATTCTGCAGAGCGAACTGGCGCGGCGCAAGAAGGTGAATCGCAGCTACTCGCTGCGTGCCTTTGCGCGCTCGGTTGAAATCGAGCACTCCACGCTCTCGCAATTGCTGCGGGGCAAGCGAGCGATGACCTGGAAATCGATTCAGACCATCGCTAGCACGATGCGCTGGACCGGAAGCTCGGTGCTGAACGCCGCCGGCGAGGGCGAAAAGTTCGACTCCCGCCGCATCGCTCGCCGCCTCGGGGTTTCCGTGGATGATGTGAACACGGCGCTGACTGACTTGTGTCTATTCGGCCTGATCGAACTCAAAGGAGATTGAAAACATGGGCGATCCCGTTGTGCAATGGCAGATCATTACCAAAGATCCCGGCAAGCACTCCAGTTTCTACGCCGACGTATTCGGCTGGACGATTCGGACTGACAATGCCCTCGGCTACCGCACGGCCGATGCCGGTGCTTCGCGTGGTATCAATGGCGGATTCTGGCCGGCCCCTCCCGAGGCTGCCGCGTTCGTGCAGTTGTTCGTCGAAGTGCCCGACATCGCGGAAACCGTCAGGAAAGTAAAAGCGGCAGGTGGCGACGTTCTGATCCCGGCGCAGACATTGCCGGATGGTGACCAAATGGCAATTCTTCGCGATCCCGTTGGAATGAGCTTCGGTGTGATGGTGCCAGCGAAGCGCTAGGCCTGAATTCGGGCAGGGGGCATTAGTCGATGAGAGTGCTTACATGGCTCGTGGTTTGCATGACAACAGCCCTGGGAGCTACAGCCGAAAATACCGGGCAACAGGTCATTCAGCTCGTCGCGCAAATCCAGCGCGCTGATTATGAGGGCGACCGCAGAGCGTTAGCGCAAAAGTACAGCGAGTTGGCCCCCTACATGAATGACAAGGCAATAGCTTCTCGCGTCGCCTATTGGCGAGGCTTCGCTCTCTGAGCCACACTAGAGGCCCCCGACACGCAGTTCGAGTTGCACTCTACCAGGTTAAGCGCAAGGCAAACTGGAATTGCCGCGGATCGTACGAGGCCGTGGCCGTGCCATTCGCATTCCAGATCGGGTTAACGTCAGCGACATTGTTCTTGTTGATGACGTTGAACAAATCCATGATGCCCTGCAACTGCATACGCTCGCCAAGTTTGAAAGCGCGCGCGATGCGCAGATCATTGAATACGGTTGTGGGCTTGGTGCCGGCGTTGCGAGCGAGATTGCCGTCGAGTTGAGGAACGACCCCAGTAACCAGCATGTCGGCAAAACAGGTTGGAATCAGGTACCCGGTCGGCGACCACTTCGACGGTGCCGCGACATCGCCGCAGGAGTCGGTCTGGCCGGCGTGCGCCGTCATCGGGCGGTCAGTCCCGCTGGAGAAGTTCAGGTTCTGGTCGAAGCCGGTAACGATGTTGAAGGGGCGTCCGGTCGCGACTTCCACAATCGGAGATACGGTCCAGTTGCTGAGCAGCGCGCCGGTAAAGCCTGAACCCACACGGTTGCTCTGATACACAGCGCTGACCACGAAGCGCTGGCGCAAGTCGAACAGCGAGTTGGAGCGTTCGGCGTTGGGATGATAGTCGTCCTGCGGTTCCAATGTAGCCTGCAGGTCTGTGGAGTCGTCAATGGCGTGTCCCCAGGTATAGGAAGCCAGCATCTGCCAGTGACCGGAGAAGCGGCGATTCACGTTGATGGTGAATGCGTTGTAGTTCGACGTGCCATTGGAATAGTTCGCCACCATGTCGCTGAACGGGATCACCTGATTCCCGTAACCGAGGTGGTAGAGATTCAACACTTGCTGCGCCAGGGCGTTCAGCTGCGGTGGAGCGTAGTACTGCAGGGTGGCATTGAAGCCGCTGGGACGGAAGAAGCTCACCAGGGCCGGGGGAAGGTAGGGCTGTCCGTTGAGCGGGTTGACGCCCGCCACATCGACCGATAGCGGGTTATTAAAGAATGCGGCCTTCTGCGCCGGCGTGACGTTAGGGTCTGTCATCGCGTTGTACCAGTTTTGCGTGAGGGCCGGTCCCTGGGCCGAGTTTGAGTTGATTGGCCGATTGATGTGGCGGCCGCCATTGAAGTTGTATTGCAGCGAAACGGTGAAGTTATTGCCGAACTGGTGCTCGATGCCGAAATTGGCCTGGTTCGAGTAAAGGTACTGGAAGTTGGCGGCGGTGGGATATCCAAACGGCAACACCGACAGCGGAACGGGAGGCTGTCCGGGGGTAAGGAAGTTCTGGTTGATCCAAACTGACGGCGTGTTGGGTGTGGGATTGAAGCGCTGCTGATTGGGAAGATACGTGAAGGCCGGGGGAAGGCACCCGAGCCGTCCGGCGAACGAATTGGCGGCGTTGAGAGCATTGGATATGTTTTGAACGGTACACGGATTCAGGTTGCCGCCAAACAGCAGGATCTGTGGGGCCTGCGTACCGTCTGCCACGATGGAATCGAACACCAGCGCCATGAGTGGATGACCGAAGAAGATGCCGTAGGACGCCCGCGCCACCGTCTTGCCGTCGCCGAACACGTCGTAGGCCACGCCAATACGCGGCTGGAAGTTGTTGTTGTCGGGTGGAACTCCCTTGGTGATCCCCAGCGTGTTGTAGGCCGCGCCGGCCAGCGCCGTGGACGGCCCGGTCTGCGGCAGAAACTCGACGTCATAGCGAAGACCGTAGTTCACCGTAAGGCGCGGAGTCATGCGCCATGAGTCCTGGACGAACGCGCCGACCGTATTGTTGGTGAACGACAGGTGCGGGTTGCCAACACCTTGCACCAGGTACTGCGGCAGCGCAGCGCCATAAGCCTGAATGGGGTTAATCGGGGGCGCCGAGGAACTGACCGATACCTGCCCGAAGTTGTACAGGCCGCCGAAGTTCACGGTAAAGTCCGCGGTCAGCGGAATCAGGTTGTAGTCAACGCCGAACTTGATGTTGTGATTGCCCTTGGTAATCGAGAAGTTGTCGAGGAACTCCCAGCGCTGCTCAATGCGGTTGACGTAAGAAAAAGGCTCGCGTCCGATGAAACCATAGCCCGGAATGTTGCTGGCTACGTTGCTGCCATTGGGCGCGTCGGAGTAGGTGTAATCCAAGGCGCGGCGGGCGTACTGGAAGCGAAACTCGTTGACCTTGTTGCTGCCGATGGTCCAGGTGTGCTCGGCAATCAGGCTCCAGTCGTGAAAATCGTTGATCGAGGTGCGGGACCAGGCGTTCTGTCCAAAATTCTGCGGCCCTTGCGCATTCACCTGTACGCCCGTGGTACGGACGGGATTTACGCTGCCCCGCAGCATCAGTTGTTGATTGTTGGTCAGCTTGTGGTCGATGCGCAGCGAATAGATATTGCCTAGTTCGTACACCGGGAAATTGCCCAGAACGGTCTGCAACGGCACGAACGACGCGGGCAATGGATCGAATTGCCCGGGAACGGTCGGAGCGAAGAATCCTCCGCCGATTCCTATGAACTTGGTAAGAGGGTTGACGCCGGTAATGGCAACAGGCCCGCTGGTGCCGACCAGGGAAGCATAGCCGATAGTGGCTGGATTGATGGGAGCAACCGCAAGGAAGCTAGCCTGCGCCGGCGTAACCGGAGCTACAAACGAGCCGGCGGGCAAGTTCGTGCCTAAAGCCGCATTGACGAAGCGAGTGAGATCGGACTGGGCGCTAAGGCCAAAGTTGTCAGCGCCAATGTCGTTGAAGCCACTCTCGTGGCGGTCCGTGCCCTCGTAGGCAAAAAACCAGTACGTGCGATCGTTCTTGATCGGGCCGCCCGCAGTGAAGCCGTATTGCGCGCGCGTGTATGCGGGCTGATCGACGTTGCTGAAGGGATTGGTGGCCTGGATGTAGCGGTTGCGCAGGTAGCCGTAGGCGCTGCCATGAAACTGGTTGGTCCCGGACTTGGAAATAATGTTGATCACGCCGCCGGCGGCCTGTCCATATTCAGCAGCGTACCCGTTGGTAAGGATCTGGAACTCCTGCACGGCATCTTGCGAGACGGTAGAGCGGATACCGTTGGTGGAGTTATCGATGGCATTGGTGCCGTCAATGTTGACCAGGTTGCTGCGGGCGTTCTGTCCGCCGATGTTCAATCCCGACGTGGGCGCGGCACCGATGCTGGGGGCGGTGTCGCGCGCTAACTGCGAGTTGGTGAGAGCGAAACTAATGTAATTGCGGCCATTGATGGGCAGATTGTCGATGCCTTTTTGGTCAATGGTTGTGGCCGACGCAGTCTGCTGGGTTTCCACCAGTTCAGCTTCCGAAGAGACGGTAACGGTTTCGGTTGTCGCCGCAACCGACAACTCAACGGGCAACTCCGCGACCTGGCCAATGGTGAGGCGCACGGAACTCTGTACCAGCTTGGCGAAGCCGGGTGCTTCCACGGTCACAGAGTAGAGGCCGGGAGGCAGCGAGAGCAGTATCGCGAGGCCTTCGGCGTTGGTCGTCGCTGACCGCGATAGGCCCTTGGCGGACTCGGCGGCGGTGACGGCAGCGTCGCGAACCACTGCACCCTTGGCGTCTTTTACGATCACGTGCAATTCAGAGGTTTGCACCTGCGCCATGGCGGCGGCCAACAGGCACGCGGCGGTAGCCAGTAAACACGAGAACCTGCTCGCAAGTTTCATGATGTTTTCCCCTGAAGGAGAGTGTCGCCCGAAGTAGGATCCTGCCCCATCGCATACACCGCGCCATCCAGGTTCGCAATCGGTCGCAAAGCCGTACGGTGGGAAATAGGGGTCATGGGCCGAATCGATTGCGTTTTCCGGTGGATACCGAATCCCGACAAGCTCTCGGGTTTTTATAACAGCAGCAGGCGTTTAGGCAAGCACGAAATGTGAGCAGGTGCCCATTCTAGGTTTCGAACTTGGTGCCCGATGAGGTGGATGCTTGCGAAACCACTGCCCACGCCATGCGTGGCGTGTTGTGGGCAATGCCAACTCGGCCCCTGCGGTCGAGCAGGATAATGCCCCCATGTCCATTGAGCCGCGCCTTCAGGTAGTAGAGCGCGCGCTGTGCCGCCTCCTGTGGCACCATTCCTTGCTCCACATGGTCGGCCGTCCATTTACTCAGCACGAGCTTCATCATGGGCTCGCCCCATCCCGTGGTGGATACCGCGGCACTGAGGTTGTCGGCATAGCATCCGCAGCCGATGAGCGACGAGTCGCCTACGCGTCCGGGAGCCTTGTTGAGCGTGCCGCCAGTTGAGGTGCCGGCCGCAATGTTGCCGTTCTGGTCCAGTGCCACTGCCCCCACGGTATCGTGCGAACGCATGGGACCGAATTCGTCCGGCATTTCGAGGTAGCCCTGTTTTTTCGCCTCGCGCAGGCGCTCGACTTCGCGCTCGATGATGAGGTCATCGTTGGCGCAAAGCTCGAGACCATGCTCCTGGGCGAAGCGCTCCGCTCCGGTGCCGACAAAATAAACGTGCGGGCTGTCGGTGAGAATCTTCTTGGCGGCGCGGATGGGATTGAGGATATGTTCCACGCAGCCCACGCCGCCGGCACGCAGCGTGGCTCCGTCCATCATGCAGGCGTCGAGTTGCACTCGTCCGTCCATGTTCAGGAAGGAGCCGCGGCCGGCGTCGAAGGTTTCGTCGTCTTCCATGGCAACCACAGCGGCCTCGACGGCGTCGAGACAGCTTCCGCCTTCATCGAGGATCAAGAACCCTGCCGCGGCCGCCGCGCGAACGCCCCGCAAGTGGGCGTCGAGCGTCTCGTTGGGGATCGCCCACGCCCCGCCATGGACCAGCATTACAGGATTCGCCACCAATGCAGACCTTCCAAAAGGAATCACTTCGCTACATTCTGGAATTGGTGTAGCCGCGCCAGCGTACGGGTAGAGCCGCGCTTCAGCGCGGCGTCAACACGTGCCATTCTTTACTCCAGCCGGCGGCACTCTTCTCTCGCATCCGTTACAGCAGTTCGTGGTTTGCGCCCCAGCCATGCAAACCCGACAGCATACCAGAAGGGCGGCACGCACGGTTCCGGTTGTCGTGAGTAGGTAAACTACAAGCTGGCTCATCGGGTTTGAAGGGGCACCGCTTCAGCTGTGCCGTTACAGACTGCTTAGTGTCGGGCTGTGGCCCAAGAGGGATTTCGGTCTTCGCGGTTGAACTTTTGTGAGGTGGTTCCTAAGCTATGAGCGACCTGGGGCGCGTGCTGGTGATCGTCGGTGGTTTGCTGCTGGTGTTGGGGCTGGTAGTGATCCTTGCGGGAAAGATCAATCTGCCTATCGGACGCCTGCCCGGCGACATCGTAGTTCGCGGCAAGAACACAACGTTCTACTTTCCGCTGATGACGTCGATCGTGCTGAGCGTGATTTTGTCATTGGTGGTGTGGGTGGTCGGGAGAATGCGACGTTAGACTGAGCGCCTCGGAACCCTACGTTTTCGGGAACCCGGCGGACAAATTGACGTGGGCACGGGATTGATATTTCCTGTCCACGTGATTTGCCGCTAACACGGCGACGCCGGCCGCAGCCAGCGCACATATTTCAGGAACTGCGGGTACACGGAACCGCGATTGGGCCGATGGGGCGGCCGCGGGAAGCAACACGCAGAAGATCGTGGCCATAAGCAAGACCCGGTATTCCCAACGCAAAAACCCCACTGCGAAGAAAGCCAGGATCGCCAATGCCCAAAGGACACAGGCTTGCGCGAGAGGCAGAACATTCAGCAGGACTCGCGCCGCTCGTCCGGGCATGACATTCATGGAATCTGCTGCGGTCACCGATCCCGTGCCCAGCGCAGTGCGCACAAACCCTAGCATGGCTTGCCTCAAGACAGTCGGCCAGTGACTCCTGATAATTTGCATCGCCTCATGCCTCATTTGCCGGGTACGTTCGTTGGGAGTCAGGGCTTGGGCACGCCATGCGCGATCCAGGTTCGTGACGTCGGCATTGATCTGGTTACCCGCCAAATCCTGAACGGGGTAAGAATGCCGGCTGCCCTCGGCGGTGTAGAAATAGAGGTTAGCGGTGCCTATTTCGGAGAGCGTGAAAACGCCGTATTCCGCCTCGTTGCGCATCATCCACGGCAGGACGCAAGCCAGGTAAGTCACCAGAAACAGCAGGCCCGACAACCGTATTGGCCTGCGGCAGGCCCATCCGATCAGAAACGCCGCAACCACCACTTGTGCCGCCGGCTTCACCAACGCTGCACCGCCCAGAAGCGCACCCGCCGCGAGATAAAGGGAGTAGCGATAGCGCGAAAGCGCCAGCGCATATATCAGTACGGCCGATCCCAGCATGACGGTATAAACGGTTTCTGAGATGACTAGCGGTGTGTATACGATAGTGACCCAATCGGTAGCATAGAAGCATCCCGCAAGCAGTCCAATCCACGTGCTAGTCAGGGTCGCTACCAGCCACGCCAACAAAGCGGAGAAAGCTGCTCCCAGGATGCACTGAGCCAAGGAACTGCGATGGTGGCTAATCGTGGTCGCAGTCGCGCTGCAAAAGTTGATCGCGGCCAGGAATGCCGGGTAGCCTGGCGGACGTTGCATATCCGGCGGAAATCCGCCCGGACCGGCACTCTGCTTGGTATGGTACGGCTGATGGTGGGCGATACTCGCTGCCAAGTCTCCGTACGCGGCGGAATCGGCATTGCCCAGCGGCCCATTCCAGACCAGGGCCTCGTATCCCACTCTGAGGCTTAACGCCAGCACAAAGATAGCGGCGTAGGCAGGCCAGCCGCGACCGGAACCTCGCATCATCGTCCTTATCAATGCAGACTCCTATTGCGATTCACGCGGAACTGGGCTGATGTGAAAGTCTCGGCCTCCTGCTGCTCGGGTGGCTTCAGGAAGGCGAATCTCTGGATCGAATAGCCATTGTACCCATGGGTGCCAACACCGGCCTCTTGCACTCTGCTCTTTGGCAGGGAACCAGCGCCAAACCATGCGAACTCGTATCGCGTTACACTGCTCCACAGGTGGCCGACAGCGAACAACTCGGGCTGATGTTTGCGGCTCCGCAGCGCAAGGTCTACTCCGTGCGCGAACTGGTGGCTGCACTGCGTACACAACTCGAGCGGGCATTCACCGACATCTACGTGGAAGGCGAAATCTCGAATTGCCGTCCGGCGGAGTCGGGACACTTCTACTGCACTCTGAAGGACGGCTCAGCGCAATTGCGGGTGGTGATGTGGCGCACGCAAGCCCGGCTGCTGCGGTTTCGTCCGCAGAACGGATTGGCAGTGATCGCGCGCGGACGGGTCACCGTTTACGACGAGCGCGGCGATCTGCAATTGCAGGCCGAGATGCTCGAACCCAAGGGCGCCGGCGCTTTGCAGCTGGCGTTTGAGCAGCTCAAGGCAAAGCTGGCGGCGGAAGGCCTGTTCGAAGCGAAGCGCAAGAAGCCGATCCCAGCGTTGCCCCGTCGTATCGGAGTGGTGACGTCAGCGCGCGGGGCTGCGCTGCAAGACATTCTGAACATTCTGCGAAGGCGACATGAGTCGGTGTCGGTGCTCATCTATGACGCGCGAGTGCAGGGTGAGAGCGCCGCGACGGAGGTGTGCGCTGGGGTAAGGCACTTCAGTCGCAATCGAAATGTGGATGTGATTGTAGTGACACGCGGCGGTGGCACGTTCGAGGACTTGTTCCCATTCAACGACGAAACCTTGGCGCGCGCAGTTGCGGCATCAAAGATTCCCATCGTTTCGGCAGTCGGGCACGAGACAGACTTTACAATCTGCGATTTCGTGGCCGATCTGCGAGCGCCAACGCCATCGGCCGCAGCCGAACTGGTTATCCAATCGAAGTACGAGCTGGTGGGAAAGCTGGCCGTCCTGCGCGATCGCCTGCGCCAGGCGATGAACTACAAACTGCTGCGGTCGCACAACGCGTTATCGCGGCTCGTCCAGCACGGGGCATTTGTTCGCCTGCCCGACCTGATAGCCCGACGCCAGCAGCGGGTGGACGACCTGGTTCACCGCATGGCGCAGGCACAGAGGCACCACCTGAATGGCCTGCGCCGCCGGCACGAGTTGCTGGAGACACGTTTGCGGCAACAAGATATGCGCGTGCGGCTAAGTGCCATGCGCCGCCAACTTGAGGCGCGTACGGGCGAATTACGGGTGCAATCGCAACGGCAACTGGCGATAAGAAAGAACCAGCTCGAGCACCTTGCTTCTTCACTCGGCCGGGTAACAGAAACGATTTTGTTGCGCCGGCGCTCACATTGGGAACGCTTGCAGAGCAACTTGGTTGCGCTGTCTCCCAAGGCAATTCTCTCCCGCGGATACGCGTTGGTATTCGACGCCTCGGGCAATCTGGTAAGGGAGGCAGCGCAGGTGAGGCCGGGCACAGCCGTGCGCGCGCAACTTGGCCAGGGCGAATTCACGGCCACAGTGGACGAGATCAAGATTGACTCTGACACAGAGTAAGGCAGCGCTTTGATTCGCTCTGCGCGCTCTGTAGCGGCGATGCGCTGCATTAGAATAAGGACAACCCAGGTAGTGCCACACGAAAGGACCGCAAGTGCTGCAGAGCTTAGGCCGCATGCCGGAGATCTCGGTGACTTCCATCATCGACATCCTGTTTGTGGCGCTCGTAATTTACGGGTTCCTGAAGCTCCTGAAGTGGACACACGCTATGCCTGCGCTGCTGGGCGTGGCGGCGGTCACGGTGGCTTTGTATGCGGCGCATATTCGTGGATTGAACACAATCGACTGGCTGGTGACGGCATTGGTGCCGTTGATCATCTTCGCGCTCATCGTGGTGTTTGCCGCGGAAATCCGTCACGGTCTGGGCCGTCTGGGCCGAAGTTTTTCGATGTCGCGACTGGGCGGGCGCAGGGTGGAAACCTACGACGACATTGTACTGGCGGCGAACCTGTTTTCGGAGAAGAGCACAGGCGCACTGATCGTAATCGAGCGCCAGGACGATCTGGGGACTTACATCGATAGCGGTGTCGCTCTGGATGCCAACCTCTCCTACGATCTCCTCGCCACCATCTTCCTGTATAAGACTCCGCTGCATGACGGCGCCGTGATCGTGCAAAAGGACCGCATCGCTGCGGCTGCTTGCTTCCTGCCGCTGTCCACGGACCCGCACTTGTCCTCACAACTCGGAACCCGGCACCGCGCAGGCATTGGAGTCACTCAGGAAACCGATTCAATTGCCGTGATTGTCTCGGAAGAGACGGGGCATATCAGTATTGCTTTTGGCGGCGAGATCGAGCGCCACGTAACCGTGGAACGGCTGCGCGAGCGCATTAGCGAATTGCTGCGGCGGTACATCCCGCGCACTACGTTGCCGACGGCGGCGACGGACCGGGACCTGGCGACGCTGGAGCCAACACCTGAAGCGGTCGCGCGGGACAAAGGCATGGCCGACGGAGCCGAGCTTTAACTATGCGCGAACTCTTTCGCAGGTATGTGTTGAATGACCTCGGCCTCAAGATCCTCGCCTTGGCGATTTCGGTGGTGCTGTGGTGGGTGGTGGGACGCGACCCGACAGTGGAGTCGGTCGTAACAGCTCCGATCGAATTCCATCACACACCCGATAGTCTGGTGATGGGCTCTGATAACGACTTCGAGGTGCGGGTGACAGTGAGCGGACCGGAGCGAACCATCCGTGCCATGAAGCCCTCTGACATCAACGCGATCATCGATCTGGCAGGAGTAAAGCCGGGCGAGCAAACATTCGATCTGTCGCCAAAACAGATCCGTACTCCCCGCGGAGTGGCGGTAGAGCGCGTGGTGCCGGCGCAGATTCGTATTGAATTCAGTCCTAGTGCCACGCGTACCGTCGATGTGCGCCCGCGCGTGCTCGGCACGTTTGTCACCGGTTACGGCATTACCGATGTCACCGCGGACCCGGCAACCATTCTCATCGAGGGGCCGGAGAATCGAGTAAATGCGATTGATGCGGCAATCACCGATCCGGTGGATGTGACTGGGGTCGTGGGTAAAGCGACATTCACCACGCATGCCTACGTGCCCGATCCGCTGGTGCGGGTCAGCCATCCGGTACCGATTCACGTGACGGTGACGACAGGCAAGTCATCCGGGGGAGCAGGCCAGCCTTGAGTGCTACGACGCAACCGGGTTTTAAGCGGCAACTATTCGGTACCGATGGAATTCGTGGAGTAGCCGAGCAATATCCGCTGGACCGCGCCACCGTGTACGCCATTGGCCGCGCTCTGGGGCAACGCCTCGCGGCGCGCGATCGCAGCGCGCGCGTCGTGATCGGACAGGACACGCGCGAGTCGAGCGCATGGATCAGCCAGGTGCTGGCGACCGGATTGGAGTCGTCGCGGACCAAGGTGGTGAGCGCGGGTGTGATCACCACGCCGGGCGTGGCCTACCTCACGCGAGAGAACAAATTCTCCGCGGGCATCGTGATCTCGGCTTCGCACAATCCCTGGGAAGACAACGGCATCAAGGTGTTCGGAGCCGATGGCTACAAGCTGTCCGACGAGCTGGAGCACGCCATCGAAGCCGATATTTTTGCCCACATCGAGCAGTTGGCAGCAGGTGCTTCACAGGCCGACGCTGCTGGCTACACCATGCTGCCGGGCGACGCCAAACTGCGCCAACAATACGCCGAGTGGCTGGCGTCGTTGGTGGGCCCGGGCAGTTTCGGCAGGCTGCGGGTGCTGGTTGACTGCGCCAACGGCGCAGCCAGCGGCGTTGCTCCCCTGATATTCAAAGACTGCGACATCGATGCCGACTTTCTGCACATCGATCCCAACGGGCGCAACATTAACGCCAATTGCGGAGCGCTGCATGCTGAGCATGTGGCTGCGGAGGTAGCCAAATCGAACGGCAAGTACGACCTGGGTATCACCTTCGATGGCGACGCCGATCGGGCGATGTTCTCTGACGCGTCGGGCAACGTAGTGAACGGCGATGGCGTAATGCTGCTGGCAGCGCGCGACATGAAAGCGCACGTGCTCCTGCACAACGACACAGTCGTCGCGACCACAATGTCGAACATGGGACTGGAAGCCGCCCTTAAGCGCAGCGGCATCCGCATGCTTCGCACAGCGGTGGGCGACAAGTACGTGCTGGAGGAGATGATCAAGACGGGCGCCAGTTTGGGCGGTGAGCAGTCGGGACACATTCTCTTTCGCGACATGGACACCACTACCGGCGATGGCATTCTCACAGCGCTTCGCGTGATGGAGGTAGTGGTGCGGGCCGGCAAGCCGTTGGCCAAGCTGGTGGCCGACATGAAGGTCTTTCCCCAACACATCGAAAACGTGAAGGTGCGCGAGAAGCTTCCCATGGAGCAGTTGCCGTCGGTGATGGAATCCATCCAAGCCGCCGAAAGCGAACTCGACGGCAACGGCCGCGTAGTGGTGCGTTACTCCGGCACCGAGAAACTGGCGCGCGTAATGGTCGAAGCCGAGTCGGAGGAAGCCATGGAGCGGCACGTTAAAACCATTGCGAATACGCTGCGGCAGGCGATTGGGGCGTAGTAGTAAGGTTCAGTTTGCAGGCCCCCAGGCCGGGCTAGATCGGCGTCGCGGCAGTTTTCTCAGCCGACTTGCTGTTGTCCCGCTCGATGGTGGCGCTGAGTTCGCGCAGCAGCGCGCCTCCGTCGCCACGACAGGCTCTGCCGTGCTGGCAGGCGAGCATCGCCGGGTTGAGACTCGCCAGGCGCTCAAATGTGACCTCCCGACTCAATTCGCTAACATGCACCTAATGTTGTGCAATTTGACCCGCAACAATTGAGTTATAACAAATGTTATAACCAAGCTTTTTGCTCGCCCCGGTCGTCCTGCTTTCAGACGACGGATCAGGAGAAAGGCCGGCTGCTACTTCCCCGTGGTGCCGCCGCCGATCAGGTGAGTTTCCCCAGTCCAACATCGTGATACAGCTCCAGATAATGACAGCGCACGCAGACAATCAAGCGAACCGGCAGGACGCAATTCGGGTTGGGTCCTTCCTCACCGTCTTTCGTTTGGTGTGGATCTACATATCCGTTTAGACCGAAGGTAGTTTCCAGCATGGTTCGGTCGCCGTGGGATTTGGGGCACTCTATATTGAAACCGAGTGGCATCAACCGTTCTCCAGGAGCATCGCGGATTATACGCCGCCGTCAAATTCGTCAGCCGACCGACACGCCTAAGAAGCCGTCCCTTTCGAATCGGAGTCATAGACCAGTCCTAGTGTGGCGCGCCGCTTGTCGCCTTCTGATCAGCGATCCACTTCGTGACGCGCGCGTGGAGCACATCCAACGGCAGTGGGCCGGCATCGAGCACTTCGTTGTGAAAGGCCCGGATGTCGTACTTCGGCCCGAGGTCTTTTTTGGCCTGCTCGCGCAGCGCGAGGATTTCCATTTGGCCAAGTTTGTAGGCCAGCGCCTGGCCCGGCCACGCGATGTAGCGATCCACTTCGGTCTGAATGTTGGGTTCGTCCATGGCGGTATGCTCGCGGAAGTAGTCCACCATCTGCTGTCGGGTCCAGTGCTTGGAATGCACGCCGGTGTCAACCACCAGGCGAATCGACCGCCACATCTCGTTTTCCAGGCGGCCATACTCGCTGTAGGGGTCCTGGTAGAAACCCACATCCTTGCCCAGCCTCTCCGAGTACAGCGCCCAGCCTTCGGAGTAGGCGGTGAAATGTCCGTACTTGCGGAAAGGCGGAATGTCAGTCAGTTCCTGCGCAATCGAGAACTGCAGGTGGTGTCCGGGAACGCCCTCGTGATACGCGATAGCCTCGACGTTAAGCAGCAGTCGATGCTCGGGATCGTACTCGTTCACGTTGATGCGACCGGGACGCGAGCCGTTTCCCGCTCCCGGAGAGTAGTCAGCCGGTACCGCATCGGGCGCCCGGTAGGCTTCCATGGGAACCACGACTAGCTTGTTCTTCGGCAGCCGACCGAACAGTTGTGGCAGCTTGGTATACATCTGATCCGTGTAGTGCTGATAAAGGTCGAAGATTTGCTGGCCCGAAGTACCGTGCAGCTTGGGGTCTTGGCGAATGTGTTCGTTGAAACTTTTGAGATCGGCGAATCCCTGCTGCTTGGCGATAGCCAGCATCTGTTCATCAATTTCGTTCACCTGCTTCAAACCCATTTGGTGGATCTGCTCTGGCTGAAGTGCGGTGGTCGTCATGCGTTTCACTGCGAACGCATAGCGCGCATCTCCGTCGGGTAGGGACCAGACTCCCATGTCGGTGCGGCCTTTTGGGGCATAGTCGTTCTTCACGAAGGTGGCGAACTTTGCATACGCAGGATTCACCTGGGTCTTGACCGTCTTCATCACTGCGTCACGCAAGCGCTGCTGATCCGCGGCTGGAATCTCCGTGGGAAACTTCGTAATGGGCTGGTTGAACGGGCTTTTCTCGGCGGGTGCGTCTGCAATCTCCTGCGCCTGAACAGTCACCTTTTCCAGCAGATATTTGGGCGGCATCAGGTGATCGCGCAACCCGAGCTTCATATTGGCGATCACCTGATCGAGCACGCGCGGCAATTGTTGCAACCGGGCGAGATAGTTCTCGTAGTCTTTCACCGTCTTAAATGGCATTTGCGAAGGCATGGAGGCGTAGCTCAGATGCACGCCGTTAAACTGGTCAACGGGCATCTCCCAGGAGTTGAACTTCGCGCCTTCCACATCCTGGCGCAAGCCGCGCACCATGAGCTGCTGATTCAGTGCCTCTTCTTCAGGGAATCCGGAAGTGTCGATTGCCTCGAAGAGCTTGAGTTGTTGTTTGTCATGCTCAATCTGCTTTTTTACCGCCTCAGGCGAGTAGTCGCCGAGCCGGTCGTTGTATCGGGTGTCGCCCACGAAGGTTGCAAACTCAGGATAGTTGCGGAGCGTGTACTCCCACTCGGCCTGTATGGCGTCGCGCAATTGAGCCCGGCGCGCTTCGAGGTTGGTACTGGTGTTTTGCGCGCAGAGGGCGACGGTACAGGTGCAGACAATCGATACGACAACTAACAATTTCATATGCATGGCCTCGGGATTAAGTCGCAGACAATAACGGTCGAGCAGCTTGCCCATGTATCTTGCCACTCGCGGGGCCTCGATGACCAGTCGCATTCTGCGGCGTGCTGTGCCTACGCAATGGTTAGCGGATTGCCTGATGCGGCGAGCGATGCCCGCGGTCCAAAAGCAAAATGTTGAGGTTCTGCGCCGATAGTCTTCCCTCGGCTGAGGGGGCGGTGCCCCCGGCAAGATCGTCGGCAATGTATCGGCAGCAAGCGAAATGCCGGCGATAGTCAGGCTGCGAGAAAATGCCCGCTGAATCGCTGCGTCGCGCGA
This sequence comes from uncultured Acidobacteriaceae bacterium, assembly GCA_963834815.1. Taxonomy (GTDB): domain Bacteria; phylum Acidobacteriota; class Terriglobia; order Terriglobales; family Acidobacteriaceae; genus DASRAA01. The sequence goes on from CAWIDA010000006.1 coordinate 1,052,434, forward strand.
TTCGGTCCTGCCGGACCTATTTACTGCTTGACGGAGTCCACGTGGAGCGCGCCGCTACTCGTCATGTTCCCCGTGACCTGCACGTGATGTCCCTCCTGTCCTTTCAGCGCAGAGGGATTGTCAATGGGCAGTACTTTCTGGTCGTTGTCCGTAACCACCACAGGTTTCTCGCCGCCGGCAATGCATTTCTTGGCACATTCGGCGTGGGCAGCGTTGGCGCCCTTAGCGCCACACTTTGAATCGCTGACCCATCCGCTCAGGGTCTGATCAGGCGGAGCGGCAAACACGGCAAGGGAAAAACACAGTCCAGCTATCAGCACAAATATCTTTTTCATGAGCATGTCTCCTTAGAGCTTGTTATCGCCGCATAGAAGGACGCCCTTCAATGCGACCCTACTCCTGTTCTCGGCGCGATGGCGTCATCGTTTTCTGAACAATGAAAGCCCGCGCCAGTCATTCGTTCCACAACCTCGAAGCTGCACCGGGGTCTTCTCCCAGCTAACGGTTTACGCAACGGACCGAAGCTCAGAACCGGTTTGCGACTTTCCGGCTGTCTGCTCGGCCGAGCCGCTTCGCACTGCGGTCAAAGTCGCGAGTGCGAAGGCAGCCAGTGATATCTCCACGTCTCGCACCGCAATGTCAAGGAACGTCCACTGCGCAACCAAGCTGGCCGCGATGCACCATAGCCACACCATGACGACATACGCTGCATAACGCGTATATCTGGATAGCACTGCAATGCCAGCCAAGATTTCGATTACTCCCACTACGTGCATGAACGTGGCGGGCTGAACATGAAGCAGCTTTGGTACCAATGGGTTGAGGTACATCTCCCAACTCGTCAATAGGTTAAAGAACTTGTCGAGTCCAGCCAGAATTGGCCCAACCCCCAGGCCGATTCGTAGCACCCACCAGGTGCGATTTAACCGTTCATCCATCGTCTCCACCTCCATTACAAAAGAGCGCGAGGTGCGCCAAAGGTTACACTCAGATTTCTGTAACCAATTGGTATCCGGAACACTCAGTTGTGGTGATGGGTGGATTGCTGGCAAATCTCGAAGTTCAGAGCTGGACGGATGAAGAAGTGGTCGCGCGCGTGCTCGCCGGAGAAGCAGCGCTATATGAGATCCTGATGCGCCGACACAACCAGCGAATTTACCGTATCGTGCGAGGCATTTTGCGCGACGACGGCGAGGCCGAGGACGTTATGCAGGATGCTTTCGTTCGCGCCTATCAGCATCTGGGGCAGTTTGAAAGCCGATCGACTTTTGTAACCTGGCTGAGCCGAATCGCAATGCATGAAGCGTTCGCGCGTGCTCGTAAACTGAGCCGCCAGGTAAGCCTCGATTCGGAACCCGCATGGAGCGCCACCATGAATCCGCAATCCGCCAATCCCAGGAGCCCGGAAGCGAGTGTCGCGAACAATGAGCTGCGCGCCTCGCTGGAGGCCGCCATCCTGTCCCTTCCTCAGAAATATCGCTCCGTCGTGATTCTGCGGGATGTGGAGGAAATGACCACCGCGGAGGTTGCGGGCGCCTTGGAGATTTCCGAGGAGTTAGTAAAGGTCCAACTGCACCGCGCCCGCGGCCTGGTGCGCAAGGCCCTCTTCCGCCAATCGGGCCAATCCATTCGGGAGCTCTTCGCCTTCCCAGCGACGCGGTGCGACCGAGTTGTCGCTGCAGTCTTGTCGCGGATCTAGCGGCATTTGATATCCGCGCTGGACATTGCCGATCGGTCGCGCCTGAAGAAAGAGTGTGCTACTCCGAGCTTGCCCTGCCTCGGCATCACGGGCGACAATCCCAAACGACGCCGTAAGTACTTATCTCCGGAGGCGAGGTGCCTGGGAACACGCGACGCGACTTTCTATTGGGTGCCGGTGCGGTGATGGCCATCACCAACGCCTCCGCGGGTCTAACGTCGTTCCTGTCAGCTTCCGACAAAGCCGACGTACCGCGCCTGAAGTCTCCGTTCCGCGTGGCCGTAATCACCGACGAGATTTCCCAGGACTTCGATCATGCCTGTTTCGTGGCGGCGCGCGAGTTCGGAATGTCCTGGGTCGAACTGCGCGGCCTTTGGAACAAGAATGTGATGAACCTGACATCGACCGAAATTGCTGAGGCGAAGCGGATCCTGAAGCAGCATCAACTGCGCGTCACAGACATTGGCAGCCCGCTGTTCAAAGTTGACTGGCCCGGTGCTCCCACCTCCAAGTACAGCCCGAAGCATGATCAGTTCAATGCCGATTTCACCTACGACCAGCAGCCTGAAGTCCTGGAAAAGTGCATCGAGATGGCGAAGGCGTTTCAAACCGAGCGTGTGCGTGGATTCGATTTCTGGCGTCTCGAAGACCAGGCGCCGTACCGCGATGCCATCAATGCGAAGTTGCAGCAGGCAGCCAATCAGCTCGGCAAACGGGGCCTCATCTTCCTGCTGGAAAATGAGTTCGCTTGTAACACTGCAACCGGCGCAGAGGCCGCCAAGACACTTGCTGCGGTTTCCACGGACAATTTCATGTTGAACTGGGACCCGGGCAATGCGGCGGCACGGGGTGAAGTGCCCTATCCCGCGGGCTGGGAGCTGTTGCCCAAGAACCGGATTGGACATTGCCACTGTAAGGACGTCATTCCGAAGCCGGGCGGCGAAGGCTTTGAGTGGGCTGCGATCGGTAAGGGAACTATCGACTGGGTGGGACAGTTCAAAGCATTGAAGCAGGCTGGATACGAGAATGGCGTTTCGCTCGAAACCCACTGGCAAGGGGCCGGCACACCGGAAGAATCGTCGCGACAAAGCTGGGTAGGCATGAGGGCCGACCTGCAGAAAGCAGGATGTTTGTCATGAAGAAGACTGGGCATGGTCCTAACCACGCACGCGCCACCGTCAATCGCCGCGAGTTTCTTGGGATGGCAGCAGGCGCGGTTGCGCTCGCGGCTCTCCCGTACTCCCGGGTGCGGGGTGCGAACAATCGCATTCGCATCGGCATCATCGGCGCCGGGGACCGTGGCCAGCAGGTACTGAAAGACGCAATCTCGCTGCCGGACGTCGAGTGCATCGCCGCAGCCGATGTTTATTCGCGACGGCACGATCAGGTCAAGAGCTTCGTGCCGGCGGTAGTGAGTTACGACGATCCCCGCCGCCTGCTCGAGCGCAAGGACATCGACGCCGTCATCATCGCCACGCCCCTGCATCTTCACACGAAGTACTTCCTCGACTCACTCGCGGCAGGCAAGGACGTGTATTGCGAGAAGACGATGACCTGGGACATTCCTGAAGCGGTGGAATGCCTGCACGCCGCGCAGAACTCAAAGCAAGTGGTGCAAATCGGATTGCAGCACGAGAGCTCCGGAGAACTGGCCGATGCACGCCGTTGGTACGAGGCCGGCCTGATGGGCAAGGTGACCATGGTCGAGTCGTGGATGAGCCGCAACACGCCCCACGGCCATGGCCAGTGGTATCGCGCCATTCCGGATGATTGCAACCTGCAGCACGTGAACTGGGACCTGTTCCTAGTCAACCGGCCGAAGATGGCTTTCGATGCCAATAAATTCATGAATTGGCGTTTGTTTTGGGAGTTCTCCGGAGGCAACATCACGGAAAACATGGTGCACCAGATCGCCTGGATCATGACCGCCATGAACCTGCCCGTTCCCGATGCGGCCAACATGATGGGCGGCGTTTACTCCGAGAAAGATGGACGGCAGGTGCCCGACACTATCGCGGTCACCTTTGAGTTCCCCAACGATCTCACGGTGCTCTGGCAGTCCACCTTCAGCAACAGCCATTTCGGGTTGGGGGAACGCTTCCTGGGTTCTGATGGCACCGTCGAACACGTCACGGGAGCGACTGACATGGTGACGGGCAAGTATCAGGCGGGAATCAGCTATTACCCGGAGAAGACCAACCGGCCCAGCGCTTCGGCCATGACGGGAGACTCGAAAGGCCAAAACCACATGGCCAACTGGATGGAGTGCATTCGTTCGCGAAGCCAGAAGACGAACGCTCCTATCGAGATTGGCTATAAGTCGGCGGTGGCCGCACACATGGCGAATCTGGCCTACCGCCAGAAGCGGCGAATCACGCTGCAGGAGGCCATGACGGCGACTCCGGAGTACTGAACAGTAAAGGTCTGAGCGTTGAACGCGCCAGTTTTAGCTCCAGCGAAACCACTTCAGCGCGATCACGAACGACAACCCGCCCCAGAGTGCCAGGATTGCCAGCTGCGACCACTGTGAGCTCAAGCTTGATCCCTGCAGGATGATGGCACGTAGTGCGTCATTCAGCGCCGTCAGCGGCAGTGCCTTGATCACCGGCTGAATGATTTGCGGAAAGCGCTCATAGGAAAAGAACACGCCGGAGAAAATCCACATCGGCATCATCACCAGGTTGATCAGCCCGCTGACGCTTTCGATCTTCTGGGCGCGGCTTGCCGTGAGCAACCCTATGCCGCCGAATGATACCGCTCCTAGCGCGGCGACCAGCAGTATCGCCAGGAGCGAACCTTCAACTTTCATGTGGAACGCCAGCACTCCGAAGCCAAGCAGCAGCGCCAGTTCGATGAGCATCAGCACCAGCCGGCTGCTGCCCAGCGCCAGCAGAAAGTCCGTGCGGCGCATGGGTGAGGCGATGAAGCGCTTCAGCAGCTTGCGCTGCCGCATGTCCACTACGGCAAAGCCAATGCCCCACATTCCCGAGTTCATCAGATTCATCCCCAGCAGGCCGGGAATCAGGAAGTCGATGTAGCGCGCTCCCGGCTCACTACTCTGCGTGGTCTCGGACTTCAGCGGGCTGGTCCGCCCGGCGGCCGACTGCAGCGCATCGTCAACCTGGGTGCGTGCCAGCACGCTTTCCGGGCGCGCCGGATCGTAGCGATAATGCAGGCCGCTGTCGTCCTCGGTTACCACCAACGCATACTGGCCCAGGCGAAAACGATCGAAAGCCTCCTGCGCATCGAGCACATCGGCATGAATGGCGTTTTTTGCTGCAGATTGCTGCAGCAAAATAATTACTTGCTGCGCGTGCGAGTTGTTGACCACGGCGATGGCGGTGATATCCGCGGGCTTGTTGCGAAACGCGATCCCCAATCCGAGCGCCAGCAGCAGCGGAAACACGAAAACCCAGAAGATCACTTCTGGCTCGCGCCACAACTCCTTCATGCGCGCGCCCAGAATGGCTTGGTACCCCGCCCATCGCCCATTGGCGACGACTGAAGTCGGCAGCGGCTCGGGCTGTGGTCGTTCTTCAGGCGGCGTTTGAATGTCGAGATGAGCCATCAGTCCTCCCTCAGTCGGCGGCCGGTAAGCTGCACGAAAACATCCTCAAGACTTGCCTGGCGAGTCGTTAGATGCGCCAGCTGAGCGCCTTTCTTCTGCACCGCCGACAGCAGGGCGGGTATCGTCTGGTGCGGCTCCTCGACCTGCAGCGAGAAGAGTCCGTCTTCGCCGCGGACAGATTGCACGCCCGGCAGCTGCGCCCACACCTCTTCGCCTCCGCCGTTGACGCCGCTGATGGCGAACTCCACCACGTGGTGGCCGCTCAGGCCCGCAATTAACTCAGCTGGCGTGCCACTGGCGATGATTTTTCCGTAATCGATGATGGCGATCCGGTCGCACAGCCGTTCGGCTTCGTCCATATAGTGCGTGGTCAGCAGTACCGTGCCGCGGCGCTGCTGAAACTGGCGAACGATCTCCCACAACTGGCGGCGGCTCTGCGGATCCAGACCGGTAGTCGGCTCATCTAGAAACAGAATCTTGGGATTGCCCACCAGTGCCGTTGCCACCGCCAGGCGCTGCTTTTGCCCGCCCGAGAGCTTGCCCACCATGGCGTCGGCTTTCTCGTTGAGCGAAAGTTCATCGAGGATGTGCGACACCGAACTCGGATTGCGATAAAAACTGGCAAACAGGTGCAGCGTCTCGCGAACCGTCAGCTTTTCCGTAAGGCGCGTCTCCTGCAGCGAGATGCCCAGTCGCTCGCGCAGCTCGCGTTCATGGCCCTGCCACGTCATGCCGAGAATTTCGACCTCGCCCGCAGTCGGTGCCAGTAGGCCTTCGAGAATCTCGATGGTCGTGGTCTTGCCGGCGCCGTTCGGCCCGAGCAGACCGAAGCACTCGCCGGGCTCGATAGCAAGATCGATCCCTCGGACCGCTTCGACTTTTCCGTCGTAGGTTTTCTTCAGTCCACGACACCGGATGGCAGTTTCCATACCGTGGAATGATACCCGAGATGACGCGTAGAAGACGCGTCGCAGTGCCGCGTTCCTGAGTCGCCGTTGCTACTTCCCGGCAAGCAGTTGCTGTGACAAGTAGGGACCGATGCCCAACTCCTTGATGGAGTGAAGTTGCGCCTCGAGGAAGTCTGCATGCCGCTCTTCGTCCTGCAGGAAGCTTTCAAACAGGTCCTTTGATCCGGCGTCGCCGGCTTCGCGGCAAATTCGGGCGGCATCATTGTACTGCCGTACGGCGTGGGTTTCGTCGGCCAGATCGAGTTCGAGCTGTTGCTGCACGTTGGCGCCGATCTTGGGTGTCATGGGCACGTTGACGTCGGGCGTTCCGTCGAGGAAGATCACGCGCTCGATCAGGCGTTCGGCGTGCCTCATCTCCTCGATTGCCCGTCCCTTGGTCAGCGCCGATAGCCGATGGTAGCCCCATCCCGCGCACATTTCGGCCTGCACCATATACTGCACGGCCGCCGACATCTCATCGCTGAGTGCTGCATTCAGTTGCTCGATGACTTTTGCATTTCCTTGCATGATGATCTCCTCATTAGCAAGGTTCGCGTGTCTGAACATTAACTTCAGCGAGGTGCGTCACAAGGCAGGGTGACGCAAAATGCGGGCGGGTGCGGCGAGATTCAGGCGGTGGCAGGCCGGCGAATCATTTCGATGCTTCCAGACTCTCCGCCATCGCTAGCAATTTCATCACGCTATTCCAGTTGCGAGCGGTCGCGGGGACTTTCATCGTCCGGTCGAGGACGGCCGGCAGCTTCGATTGCCCCATGCCATCGGGAAAATAGATGTACAGCTCGCGATCTTCGATCCTCAGCTCCTCCGGCCCGACTTTGATGGCGAGGATTTTGTCACGGATTTCCGCGCCGAGCGTCCCCCTGAGGAAAAATACGGCGAGCTTTGCGGGTTCGAGACCCAATCGCTTTGCGAACGGGTTGCGTGCGATAACCTCGCGCATTTCCGAACAAGTGCGCAGAATAACGTGCGGACGAAAGCCGAAACGCTTCTCGATCCCATCCTCGATGCACCGAGCGAGCTGGATGAGATTGCGTTCCGCCGTGCCGAAGACGACATTGCCGCTTTGAATGTACGTTTGCGGATTTCGAACGTTAAGTGCAGCGCAAATCTCGCGTAGCGCGTCCATGCCGATCTTGTTGTGTCCGCCGACATTGACGCCCCGAAGCAAGGCAACCACCGCAGTCATGGAAGCCTCATTTCCCCAGTGGCAGATTCACGGTCTTGCCCGTCGTGGCGGATGTTCTGGCAGCATCGAGAATCTCCATCGCGATCAGGTTGGTTTCAAGTGAGGTCAGGCCATCCGGCTTTGCGCCATCGAGAATGACGGCGCGAAACTCCGACAGCGAATCGTCATAGGGCGGCGCCACCACTTTCGCTTTAACCAATTCCTCTTCTCCTCCCGGGCGCCGTACCCGCAAATCATCGCGTGCTACGGTGATTACGTAGCCTTTCTGCCCATAAACTTCCATGTCCTTCCGGTCGAAAGGCCAGTTCCACGAACCCTGCAGGATCGCCACTGCGGTCGGATATTTCAGGACCACTACCGACTCGTCATCCACCTTCGGATAGATGTCAGGTTTGATGGTCTGGGTGACCGCAGTGACCGACTTCGGCCGCTGCCCCTTCATCAGCCATGTCGACAAGTCTGCGCCGTAACACCCGAAATCGAACAGCGCACCCGCGCCGTTGAGTTTGGGGTCGGTCAGCCAGGCCAGAAACTCCGGCTGCACCTTGATCTCCTGCGGTCCGCGATGCCCGTCATGTACCACGATTTTGCGGATGTCGCCGATCGTTCCTTCGCCCACGATGTCATATGCCCCATGATTGCTGCGGTACCAGGTGGTCTCGTAATTCACCAGCACGTTAATCTTGCCTTGCCGGGCCGCGTCTGCGATGGCAAGGGCATCCGCATAGCTGACGGCCAGTGGCTTCTCCATCATCACGTGGACGCCGTGCCGCGCACACACCTCCACTACCTTGCGGTGATCGTAGGTTGAGGTGTACACCAACACAGCCTGAGGATGCGCTTTTTGAAGCATCTCTTCCAGCGTGGCGTAGCGCAGCTTCGGATCGAGGCTGAACTCTTTGGCGTAGCGCGCAAAGACTTGCTGGTCGCCCTCGGAGATGCCGACGATCTGGATGTCCGTCCGGTGCAGGCTGTGCTGGAAGAAGCCTTCCGCATGCCCGTGGACCAAGCCCACCACGCCGACGCGCAGAGGAGCGTCGGCCGAATTCGCCTGCGCCCCCGACTGGGCGACGCAACCAGAAACCGCCGAAACGAGCGTGACCGTGAGCACCGCAAGGCGAAGCATCATACGACCCCTGTGAAGTTGTCTAACCCGCAACGACCCGATACAGCGTCCCCCGATTAGCGCCAGGTGGTTCGGCGCTAAATCGGGAACCCGCAATACTGAGTATGCAGCTGCTTACGATTTTGGCTGGGGAACAATCCGCATGTACGGCCGCGGCGCCTTCCAGCCGTTTGGATACTTCTTCTTGGCATCTTCGTCGGAGACGGAGCCGAGGATGATCACGTCGTCGCCCTGCTTCCAGTTCACGGGCGTCGCCACCTGGTGTTTGACCGTGAGTTGTAGCGAGTCGAGCACGCGTAACACCTCGTCGAAGTTGCGTCCGGTGGACATGGGATAGACCAGCACCAGCTTGATCTTCTTGTCCGGCCCGACCACAAAGACGTTGCGAACCGTCATGTTGTCGGCCGCCGTGCGATCTTTGGAACTGCCTTCCAAACTGGCGGGAAGCATGTCGTACAATTTCGCCACGTTGAGGTCGGAGTCCCCGATCATGGGATAGTTGGGTGCGTGGCCTTGCGTCTCCTTGATGTCATTTGCCCACCGGGCGTGGTCGTCAACCGGGTCGACGCTCAGTCCGATGATCTTCGTATTACGCTTCTCGAACTCCGGCTTGAGCTTCGCCATGTATCCCAGCTCAGTCGTGCACACCGGCGTAAAGTCCTTGGGATGCGAGAACAGAACTGCCCACGATTCACCAATCCAATCGTGAAACCGAATGCGGCCCTCGGTGGTTTCAGCTTCGAAATCAGGCGCGACATCGCCAATTTTCAGACCCATCACTCATCTCCTTCTATATTTTTAGTTTTAAATTATTGGCCTAGGAGTTGCATTTTACACGGCGGCGTTGTGATCGGTGGAATCCAGCGGCGGTCACTTCATCTAGCGCTGGGCCATGGACTCGCCCGGCACCACTAGCGGCGCATCCACTGTCCCGATCTGTTGTGTCGTCCGGTCCATCACGCCGATGCGCAGGTTGTACTTTCCCGGTGGCAGTGACAGCAGCTGGTGGGCCGGCAGGCCGTAGGTGAGGACTGTCGAGTAGATGCTGGGTGGGATGGTTGCATCCAGCGTATCCGAGGCGTGCGCCGCTTCTTTCCCGGAGCTGTCGAAGGCGATCACCATGCAATCAATCTGGGCGCGCTTCTTGTTGTCCGGCACATCTGCGAAGTTCACGCCGTTGCTGTTGATGATGTAGTTGATCTTGACTTCCTTGCGGGCGGCATCGGGAAGTTCAATCGAGGCCGTAAGCATCATGGACGTCGCGGGAGGCATACCCGGCTGCAGAGCGGCACGCAAGGCTGCGGTGCCTGCCTCTCCCGACGCCGAAGGCTGCGGAATGCTGAAATATCCGCGTCGATACGCCAGCTTCAGGTTCTTGTTCGGAACGCGGACGACGACTCGGTGATACCCACCATTGGCATTGTCCTTCGGCGGCGTGTACGCCAGCGTGTAGTAGGTGGAGCCGTCTTCCAAACTGCGGTTGATCACTCGCCGCAGGTCGTTAGTGTTGATGAACGCTTCGCCGCCGGTTTGTTCGGCGATGTTCTTCATCGTGGCCCGATCATTGGCCAGGGCCACCGACTGCTCTGTGAGCGTGGCGCCGAGGTTGCTGGACGAAGTAGAGACCACGCCCTGCCCGCTGACCGGAACCGCATCGTTCATGACCTGAGTCTCAGCGCTCGCAACCGTGATATCGATGCCTTTGGATTGCAGCCCTCGCACATCCACCGGATAAACGGCCACGCGGGAGGTAGCCAGTAACGAAGAGGCGGCCCGAATCTCCTGCTCAAATCCGCGCATGTTGCGGAACGGATCGGTGGATGCGGGATCGGGTTCGATCTCCAAGGGGAAGCTACCCGACAACCAGACGAGGTTCTTGCGGCCGGGATAGCCAGAGACGGCCCTCGCCAGTCCCTTCATCGCCTCCAAGGTGAAGAGTGCGCGATCGGAAGTACGAAACGCCTCATGATCGTTGTAGCCTTGCGCGATGCGTGCGGCCTGCGCATAGGCCACCGAGTCGGTGCTAAAAGAACCGGCATTGGCGGGCGCCGCCGTCGTGGCCGCGGCCTGCTGCGCCGTGGTGTTGATCCCACTGATGGTCCGCTCCCGCTCGACCATGGTGGTCAGCACCTGCGACTTCGACGGGTTTAGTGACTCCGCCATGCGCAGCAGTTGGTCCGGGTCCTGGGTAAATCCCTGCACCATTTCGAGGTGGCGGGTGAGCACGAACAACGCCGTCGGCTCGCCCCGCGGCACCGACCGCAGCAGTTGCAGCAATTGGTTCCGTGCGTAAGCCTGGTCAGATACTCCCGTGTTCAGTAGATCAAACAACACAATGGTCCAGCTGCTTTGCGGTGCCTGCGCAGGAATGTTGGTGTAAGTCTCCTTCGGCAAAGTGGCATTGGCCGGCTTCATGCTGGCCGTCGCGGCTCCTCCCGCTTTCTCAACCGCGACCGGCGCATGGAACTCGAACGCATGTAGTGTCTGTACCTGTCCGTCTTGCAGCACCGTGAAGTCCGAAGCGGTCAAGTCCTTCACCGGACGGCCTTCCTTGTCGGTGACCACCACATCAAACTGCACCAGCCGCGTATTGACGCGGAAGGTTGGGGGCGGCGGGTTGTTGGCGTCGGTTGCTCCGACACCGACGGGGGACGGTAGTATCGGCGCAGCAGGGTGATCGGAAACAGCCGCGACAGCGGCGACTGGCGCCTCAGTGGCACGGGCCACGGGCTCCGCATTGCTCGCGCTTGCATTAACGGTCGGCGCGACGCTCGCCGCCTGCTCCGGCGTGGATGGCGGAGGTGGCGCCGACTGCGCGCGAAGTACGTCGGCGCCCGCACGTTTGCTCGCGCCCAGACCGCGATCGAGGAACAGCACATACACGCACAGCAGGTTGTAGGTCTGGTTGTAGATGTCTGGATCGAGGCTGGTCTTCAGAGCAAACGAATGCGATGAAGTGGCCGGAACGCGTCGTATATCTCCTGGCAACTGCTTCATCGCGTCGGCCGCTTGCTGCTCAGTATCAGGACCATTCGCCACGTATCCGCGAGAGTGTAGCGTGATCGCTGGAATGTGGGCTTTCTGAAAGAACAAAGCGTTTCCTTCGGGGATCTCAGTGATCGACTGCGGTTCAGGCTCGATTCGCAACGCGCGCGCCGCCGCCGGGAGCAAGCCCGCCATCACGCCGCCATTGTCCGCAACCGAAAACCCCGCGGCCGTTCTGCCCAGGTGGTCCAAGTCGACTACGCCACGAAACTCGCGACGCTGCGCCTCCGAAAGATTCTTCCAGTACCAGGAAGCACCAGATGCATTGCCGCCGCCAGTGAATGCGGCGAACACGAGAGTGTGCCGATGGTTAGCCGAGGTTAGCGATTCAGCCAGCAACGGGAGCATGACGACGCCACCCCATCCCACAACTCCTTCGTCGCCCCGTTCGTCGTAGTCGAGCCGCGAGGCGATGAGGATGGTTCCAATATCAGTCCCGGGGAGGGTACACAGGACGTTCGGCAACGCTTGGTCCGGTACGGATTGCACCACGACACTTTGTTTCGGGCAGCCAGCCTCTTCGAACAGCTTGCGCACGACACGGACGCGCTGGTCGGAGCTTTGTGGCGGCTGTTGAAGCCGTTGCTGAAGTACGGATTTGTCGATGCGCAGGAACGTTACGTTGTCAGCGAGGCAAGCGCTGGACAGCGCAACCACAACGACCAAACTGGACCACCGGACCATGAGTACCCGTCCCGACGCCTTGAGGGTAGCACATCAGTGGCGGTGTTGACGGGCCCTCGTAGCAGGAATTCAGAAGATCGAGACCGTCCAAAGGGACGAAATCCAGGACACAAAAAACAAGACCCGTCGTGTGACGGGTCTTGGTATTTCGATTCGATGCGACTGTCGAGGTGGCCGACTACCGTCCGCCGCGAATATTGCGATGCTGCTGCGCCACACGCGGCGCCGCACTGTTGTTATGGGCCGATTGGGCAACGCCCGTGAGAATCGGTCTGGCGACAGCGGCCCCAGCAACTTGTAAGACGCGATTCATGCCACGGCCCTGGTGCGAGCTGACGCTCGTCCCATTCGGAGTAACGCTGGCTGCGCTCATTCCGCAGAGCAGACCGCACGCCACGGCAGCGCCGCCAACAGCCGCAGCGATAAAGAAGACCTGCTTGCCGGTCAGTCCGCTACCCGGAAATACCGGAAAGGCCTGAGGTGCTGGTGTAGGCGCCGGAGCCGGTGTGGGCTCGGCTGTACGCGAACTCGAAGCCCCGGCTGCAAGTTCTGTAGTAGCCCCCGCCTCGGTAATCATCAAGGCGCCGATGTGGCTGGTGACCACAACCTTATTGTCCATGCGGGCGATCTCATAGGTCGCTGCCTTGTCCTTGGGAGCAACTGTGATCTGGGCCGCGCGAGCCGGCATGCCATCCGTGGTGTTGATCGCAGCTGTGCCACGAACCACGTTGACGCCTTCACTCTCATAACGGATCGCGGAATAGGGATTAAGGGTGACTTTTGATCCGTCCTGGTTCACCGCAGTCGCGGTGGCGCCGGCGGTCTCGATCCTGTCACCGGGTGCCACGGAGGCCGAGCGGGCAACTTCTGATCCGTTCAGCGTTACGGTACCCGACGCGTAAAGCATGGTGTTGCTGGTCTCAGCCATAAGCATTGCCGCCGGAGTCAGCAGCATCATTACAATGCTCAGGATTTTTGTAGCTAAACAGTTGCGCATAATAGATTGGCCTCCAAGCCTAAATTGCGTTTTGAATCCGACTGCCGTTGGCTCGGTCGCCCGCTGACCCATGTCCCCAGCGGGCGGCACGTTTGCATCATACCATCCGGCTTGCCGCATTTCCGGATGCATTCCCTCTGGCCGCGCGATAATCGCACGACAAAATCGATCCCGTTAGTGAACCTTGCCTGGCGATGAAAACACAGGCCTCTAATCGCAAGGCCAAATTGTAACGTACGGATGCGCCCCCCGCCAGAGCATTCTTTATTGACTCATTGGTTACGACGGGGACGACCGGAATAGCGGTGCACTATTGTCCTGGAATAGCCGTCGCTCGCGTGAAATCACGCCTTCGGCACATCTGGCGTTCGTCTACCATGGAATTCGACTTTTCGCAGGCCTCACCGCCGGAGTACAATCCCGCACGTTACGCGTTTTCACTGCGATATAGTTGCTTTGCTGCAGCAACTGCAAAGAACGCAGTGCACGTCCCCATTGCAGCGGAGGGTGGCCATGAAACTGTTAGCACGATTGGTAGTTCTGGCATCACTGGCCGTGACGATGTCTCTCCTCATCGGCTGTTCCCGTCACGACAACAACGAGCGCTATATTCTTGTCACTGTGAATTCGAAGTTGCCCTATTGGCAGACTGCCCAGGCGGGACTGGCGAAAGCGGGCGGTCTGTATGGTGTGAAAGTCGACGTCCGCGGTCCCGATAGTTATGACCCCGAAGCTGAAGTCAAGGAGTTTCGTGACGCCATCGCCATGAAACCCGCCGGAATCCTAGTGTCTGTTGCCGACACCGGATTGATGCAACCTGCCATTAATGATGCGATGGATGCGGGCATTCCTGTCATCACCATCGATTCTGATGCTCCGGCGAGCCGGCGCCTCTACTTTATCGGTACGAACAATTTGCAGGCGGGTCGCATTGGAGGCCAGAGGGTCCTGGACAAGTTGCATGGCAAAGGCAATGTAGTGTTTTACACCATGCCGCAGACCAACCTGGACGAACGCCTGAAAGGCTATAAAGATGTCTTCGCCGATCACCCCGGAATGAAGATTGTGGAAGTCTTCAACATCAAGGGTGACGCCGGCAACGCCTTTGACCGGACACAGCATTGGCTGACCGAAAAGGGGGTCGACCACATCGACGCATTTGTCTGCCTGGAGGCTTCCGCCGGCAAGGACGTTGCCGAGGCGGTCCGCAGGAACAACGCGACCGATCGTTTGATTATCGCCATGGACACGGACGAAGCGACCCTGAATCTGGTCAAGAACGGGCTCATCGACTCGACCATCGCGCAAAAGCCTTACACCATGGCTTTCTATGGGTTGAAGGCGCTTGACGACGTTCATCACTATCCGGTGGACTTGAAGAAGGACTACTCCACCGACTCTTTCTCTCCATTCCCAAGGTACGTGGACACCGGCGTGTCACTGGTTGATAAAGTCAACGTGGATTTGTTCACGCAAGGACGCCAGGAAGCTCAGTCGAAATAGGAACGCACGCCTCCAGCGCAAGCCGGCCAGTCGACGCTGGCTTGCGTAGAACAATCGGGGAGATGCCGGAAGGGCAGGCCTATCGCCAGCGGCAGAGTCCTTTCACTTGGACTCAAGCCACCACTCCCTTTCTGCTTTGCCTATGATGGGGTTCTGCCTTGCAACCGGGACCTCGTCAATTCCCAAGGAGAACAAACGACGATGCTGCGGATGATCGTGCTGGTAGCCATTGGATGGATTGTTGGCTTGTCGGCGCGCGTTTTGCTGCCAGGCAAGGGGCCGGATGGTTTCTGGGCCACTACGGCGGTTGGAACCGGTGGAGCGTTGCTGGCAATCGTGGTCGGGCGCTTTGCCGGCTGGTGGCACCCGGGTGACGCGCCTGGATTCATTCTGTCGCTGGTCGGCGCGATCATGCTGCTCGCACTTTATCGCGTACTGAAGAGCAAGGCGGCCTAGAGACTCGTCGCAGTTAGGTTTTCACATCGGAAATCGAGGCCGCTTCCGCCAGTCGCGCCGCCGGGGACACGAAAGCCGTTTGTTACTGCTGGCCTGATTGCTGCGCCCGCGGCTCGATGGGCTCGGCTTCCAACGGCGCCGCAGCCGTCTCGGCCAGGGTTTCATGACCATCGTCATCCAGTGCCGGACGCACGCTGACATCCACTGACAGCCGCTGACCGGCGTGCCCTTTGTATACCCCTCGCACCGGAGCCACGTCCGAGTAGTCGCGTCCGTAAGCAATGCGCACATGGCGCTTACCTACCGGGTTACCCAGAGTGGGATCGAGCGGCATCCATCCCGTATCCGGTACGTATGCTTCCGCCCACGCGTGCGAAGCCTGGCCGCCGATTACTTCTTCCAGCTTGGCTTCTGGATTCTCGTCGTTCCGCGGCACCAGGTATCCCGATACATAACGGGCGGGAATGCCGCGCTTACGCGCCACGCCCAACAGCAGGTGTGCAAAGTCCTGGCAGACCCCAGCCCCTAAGTGCAAGGAATCTGAAATGGACGAGTTTACGTGTGTCGCTCCCTTCACATAGCGGAAGCGCTGGTGAATCAAGTCCGATGCGGTTTGAACGAACCCAGCGACCGTGCCGTCACAATTCTGCTCGGCCTCGGCGATCAGGGGTGCCAGCTCCGCTAGGTGGGGAACAAACTTGCTGGCTGCCAGCATGTCATAGTATTCCTCCAGCAGCTCTTCTTCGTGCTCCCCTAATTCAGCAAGAGGCATCTTGCCGTCGATTGGCGGAACGTCATGCGTCAACACCACCGACTCAGCCTGCACCCGGAGCCTGTTGTGGACGGGAAGAATATTTACTTGGTGCACCCAGTTGCCGAGAGCGTCGCGGTACGAAAACGCCGGTGACGTAGGCGCGGTGGTTAGACGAAACGACAGGCAACTTTGCGTTTCGTCGTGCATGGGGCGCAATCGGACTTCGTTATAGCTCTCGGAAACCGGGCCATCATAGACAAACTCCGTCACGTGGACCAGGTGGTAGCGGTTCATTCGCCGGCTCCGTAATAGAAATAGGACTGGGCAATGTCTTCGCCAATCAACCGGCAATGCGACAGCAAGACCGTCAGGTAGGTGTGCAGTCCCCACCGGAAAACGTCTTCGACGGTGTCATACCGCAGGCCCTCCAGGACCTTTCCGGTAAGGCGCTCTGCCTCGTTGGCATATGAGCCTGGTCCGGTTCCGCTGATGGCGCGCAACCCATTCTGCAATTCGGTGATGCTGAAGCGGATGGAGCGGGGATGCTTGGGGTGCAGGATCAGCATCTCAGCCACGCGCTCCGGCTCGATCGGGGAATGGTATTGGCGCCGGTAGGCCTCGTACGCTCCTACGGACTTCAACACCGCCATCCACTGGTGGTTATCCGTGGCGCCCACGATGGCTGGCGTTTCCAGCAGCGACTGGAATTGCAGGTCCACCAGTCGTGCCGTCATTTCCGCCCGCTCCAGCGACCAGCCGATCCTTAGAAAGTCCCAGCCTTCATCATGCGGCAGGGTGGCGTCGGTCACGCCAAAGAAGCGATGGCTGCCAAACTTCACCGCGTCGCAGAAACGGTGCGGGCCGCTGGAGATTTGTTCCGCCGGATCGAAGCGGGTCACCGCATGGTAAAGACCATTAATGTCTTCCCACATCTCGCGCGAGATACGGTCGCGAATGGTGCGCGCATTCTCACGGGCCTTGGTGATGCACTGCACGATCGAATTGGGATTGTCGGCGCGGAAGGCGAGAAATTCGTATACCGTCTGGGCGTTCGCCTCCTTGTAGAACTGCTTGAAGCGCTCCTGTTCACCGGCCATGATAATCAGCGGGTCCCAGCGCAAGCGGTAGGGGACCGCTGATTGTTCCAGCAGCATGTGATAGTTCACGTCGAGGATGCGCGCGGTGTCCTCGGCACGCTCCATGTAGCGCGCCAGCCAGAACAGTGAATCCGCGATGCGCGACAACATTTCGGTGCTCACGAGTCCTCCCGCAGGACCCAGGTGTCCTTGCTGCCCCCGCCCTGGGAGGAATTCACCACCAACGATCCCGGCTGCAACGCGACCCGCGTCAGTCCGCCGGGAACGATCAGCACGTCCTGCCCGTCGTAAAGGCAGTAAGGCCGCAAGTCGACATGCCTGCCCGCCATTTGCTTGGAATCGATATCGTAGGAGGGCACGCGTGACAGGCCGACCACCGGCTGTGCAATGTAATTTCTCGGGTCCGCCTCGATCTTCTTACGGAAGATCTCGATGGTCTCCTCGTCCGACGCCGGGCCGATCAACATGCCGTATCCGCCCGACTCGCCCACGGCCTTCACCACCAGGTCCGGCAGGTTGGCAAGAACATGCCGCAGGTCATCAGGCCGCGAGCAAAGGTAGGTTTCCACGTTCCCAATAATGGGTTCCTCGCCGAGATAATAACGAATGAAATCCGGCACATACGCGCACACCGCTTTGTCGTCCGCCACGCCATTGCCAACCGCATTCGCCAGCGCCACATTTCCTGCGCGGTAGGCGCCCATCAAGCCGGGAACGCCCATCAGCGAATCAGGACGGAAGACCAGCGGGTCGAGATAATCGTCATCCACCCGGCGATAGATCACGTCCACCCGCTGCAGCCCGTGGATGGTCTTCATGTACACCACGCCGGCATCGACAATCAGGTCGCGGCCTTCCACCAGTTCAATGCCCATCTGCTGCGCCAGGAAGCTGTGCTCGAAATACGCGCTGTTGTAGATGCCGGGAGTCAGCAGTACTACCTGTGCGTTGTTTTCGCCGCGCGGCGAAAGTGTTCGCAGGATGCGGCACAACTCCGTCGGGTAGTGATGCACCGGACGCACTTCGTACGACTGGAAAGCTTCCGGAAAGGTGCGGGTCATCACCTGCCGATTCTCCAGTACGTAGGAGACGCCGCTCGGTGTGCGGACGTTATCTTCCAGCACCAGGAATTCGCCGGTCTTCGTACTGCGCACCAGGTCGATCCCGCAGATATGGGTGTAGATTCCGCGGGGCACGTCCACACCAATCATCTCGCGATGAAAATGGCGACAGGAATAAATGAGCGGGCGCGGAATCTTGCGCTCCTTCAGGATGCGTTGTTGCCCGTACACGTCCTGTAAAAACAAATTCAGCGCCACCACCCGTTGTGACAAGCCGCGTTCGATGCGGCTCCACTCTGTGGCCGGAAGTATGCGCGGGATCAGGTCGAAGGGAAACAGGCGCTCGGTACCGGTTCCATCGCTGTATACGGTGAAGGTGATACCTTGCAGCAGAAAAGCAATGTCGGCCAGGTTGCGGCGGTCGTCGAATTGCGCCGCCGGCATCGACGCCAGCATCTGGAACAGTTTGGCGTAATGCGGGCGCGGCTTGCCCGGGGCATCGAACATCTCATCGAAAAACGCGCCGGTATCGTACCCCTCGAAGAGCCCACGACGAACGGCCTGAAGCGGTGCGGTGGACATGGATTTCTAAACCTAGCAGGTGAGGCGCACCTGTTGCTAATAAGAACAATTGATAGAGGCTATCAGCTTTCCCGCTGGCTGACTTTCGGGAACTTGGCCGAGCAACCCTCCGCAATTACCTCAATTCAATAGCAGCTCCGCGACGGTCTACTCCAGCAAGAAGTCGATGTGGGCGAGTTCGATCTGCACATGTTTTGCCGCTTGTTGCGACTTAGTCCAGGTTGACCACTCCGAGTCGCTGCCCAGGGCGGCGAACTCGGCCTCCGTACCTCTGGTTCCCGTCTTTACATTGGCGGCCCATCCGATATCGGAGCGCATCACGCGTCCCTCGCACTTCTCCAGCAGACTGCGATAGAGTTGGCGGGCCGGCATCTTCCACGTGCCTGCCGGACTGCGCCCCAGTGCGACTTGGCGGTCGACCGGAATAAATGCGGTGAGCTCGTCGTGCCGGGTCATCATCTCGAGCCCCTTGGCCTTGGCCGTTGCGTTGTGACTGGAGTGATGTCCGACTTTGTAAAACACCGTGCGCGCTAGCAGATCTCTCGCGATGACGGGCGCAACCTTGCCGTCCGTCCCCTTCACCTCCCACTTGATCGAAGGACCGTGCCATGAGAGCCAGTTGCCTTCCTGAGCGTCGGCGGGAAAGAGCAGGACCTTGCCGTCGCCAATGCGCTCAATCGCAAGCGCGAGGCTGGTGTTATTGGTGAACTTGTCGAGCTGGATCGCCAGACTGGACGCTACGTTGAGCCAGTCAGCATCAATCGACCGCCACGACTGTGAAGGAGCCAAGTAGGTTTGGCCAAGCGAGTCAGCGATGCGCGGATCGTTTCTTGCCAGTCTGAATCGGCTGTCGAATGGCGCATCCGCAGCTGACTCAGTACCTGTTTTGGACGAGGCCGCGGCTTGGAATAGGGCCGCTTGAGTGAGACCTGTCAGCGCATACAGCTCAGAACTACCGTGCTCTCCGGTGTCGTGGATGGCATCGATGTCGGTCGGCGGGCCCAGAACATAGAAGCGGAAGCCCGGGAGCCAATCCAACTCGATCACCGGCTCGCCGGGTTTTCGATACTCAACTTGCTTCGCCAGTTTACGAACGCCGTCCATTGAGTTTTTGGCTGCGGCCGCAAAAGTCGCGCCACCGCCGGCAGCTCCCAAGGCCACCGCAGTCTCGCCGAAAAATCCAAGCAGTGACTCCACCGCGTTCGCCGTCTCATTGTTACTGTCGATTGCCCGCAGCGCTTGGGCTGCCGCCTTCACGGCGATTCCCATATCGTCGCGGTTTTTCGTCAACTTTTTGGCGAACGGGTCTTTGGGATCTTCGGTCCAGGCCAGCCAAACGTGGTCGATCTGCTTGTGCTTCGCGGCACTGAATTGCTCGCCCAACTTCGCCATCCCCGAGAGATGGTCCTGGTGCTGATGAGTGCCGACCACAAGATGCAGATGTCCATTCGTTGTCTTATCGATATCGGCGACCACCTCGGGCAGCTTAACGTCGGTGGATTTCGATCCCAGGGTTCCGCAGTCGATCAGAATGTGCTTTTCTTCGCCCCCGGGATTGAAGGTCAACAGGAAGCAGTCGCCTAGTCCTTGGCGATACATGCGGACACGCAGTTTGGGCAGATTGTCGGAGGGCTGGGCCGTGGTTTGGGTGCGCGCCGGCTTCTTCTTGCGTACCGTGGAAACTCGTGATGCCGGGTGCGACCGGGTCACGCGCCTGGCTCCAGCCTTCGCCTTCTTGCCGGACTTGGGTTTAGCGGTTGGCATGGTCCTTCCTCACAGTCCGCGATGCAGAAGGGCGAATGGCTCGCTCTCCGGATGGTCGGGATCGGTGTTGACGTAAGTCGACCGGACACTGGTCAGACGCGACATGGCGAATCCCTGCTGCTCGGCCAGGCGGCTTCGGCTCTTGAGATTTTTGCGGATACAGTACTTGATCGTTCTGCGGCGCAGGTCGGCTACGATGCTCGAGCCGCCTTCGAAGATCATCTTCGGGCCGTCAGGATCACTGGCGTCCGCGGGGACCTCCGAAGCCTGCAGCACTGTGACAAGAAGTTGTGGCACAACGCCGCCGTCGGGCTTGCTGCGAAGCGCAAAGCGGGCGGCATGAACTTCGAACTTACGTCCCGGATCAAGGCCCATGTACTCCGCGTCGGCGCGCCCGTCTTTCTTGAAATGCGCTTCCAGCCAGTTGTGCAGCTTGCGGCGGGCGGAGCGCTGCAGATCAAAGAGCGTCTCGCGCTCGCTCTTGTCGCCATGCGACTGCGCGAACACGTACTGCAAGACCTCGCCGCGCAGTTGTTCGAACAGCGGCTCAAGCCTGCCCGAGTAAGCGTCTTCGTCGTTTTCCGGAGTGCGCCATACCAGGCTGTCCACGCTCATGGTGCGCACATCGGGCGGATAGATGCCCCGCCGCCTGAACGCTTCCACAAAGGCGACTCGGTATTTCAAACGATCGTCTTCGACCAGGTCGCAGTCGGCGCTGATGATGGCCCGCAGGTACTCGCCGAAGGTGATGTCCACCGGCGGGCAATAATCCAGCGCCCGAATGCACATGGTCAATACGTGCTGTGCTGCCTTCGCGGCCTCCTGCGCCAGGCGCTCCACCAGGTCGGGATGGATGGCTCCCGGCCCCAGCACGCCGCTTCCCGACGTCGCCAGACGCAACAGGTCAGAGGTGCGCCGCTCATAGATCGCAAGAAACGCATCGAAGATGGCCGCCACCAGAATGGCGCCGCGAAGGTGCGGTTCCGAGGTCGCCTCGTAAGCAGCAGGATCGGGCACTTGGCGCACCCATCTATCGCCTTCCCACTTGCCAATGGCTTCGCGCAGAGCGCCTCGCATACCTGTGGCGCGCCCAAACTGCCCCGCCAACTGACCTAACAGAGACTGGTGACTTGCGAAATCACCTTTCGCAGCAGCAATTTGCCCGCGCAGTATCTCCGGAAACGTGAAGTGCTGCAGCAGCGCCACTATGTCGGCAAAGCCTTCATGGAAGGCGAGCACGTCGGGATTCGTGGCATTGACAAACTTGCGGTGCATGCCGTCCAGCAGGGCATGCGTGGTTTCGTGAGCCACAATGTCCTGCGACAGGCATGTGAAGACGATACCGCCGGGCAATTGTTCACCGGTATTGTCATCGTTGGCGTTGAAGTATCCGAAGAGCAGCGCGACTTTCTCGGGCGAGTAATATGCGTTGGCCTCGCGCAGGGCATGAGGATAGACTCGCAGCTGTGAGACGAACACCGAATCGTCTTTAGGGTTCTTGTTTGAGTCGCGCACCGGCCGCCACAGGGTCTTGCGCCCCAGCGCGTGTTCGAAGTTATCGATTGTCAGACGAGAGACGGCATACGCCATCTGCTGATGGAACTGCGGGGTGCCCTCGCTGGGGGCCAGTCCATTCTGCGCCAGCAACGACGGATCATCCAGGTCCACGGGTTCGTAGAAGCAGCCACTGCCCGGATCGACGTCGATGACGTCGAGGTACTCTCCTCGCGGCCCCGGCGTTAACCGCTCCCATGGGACCTTGATCATGACTTCGCTCAGCGGAGCGGTGTCGTAGTCCGCTGCCAGACTGGGGTCAATGGAGAAAGCGCGCAGGCAACGGAATGGTGGCTCGGGTGGTGTGTTTCGGCTGGCAACCTTTTGCGGCCGAACTTTGGGACTTTCCGCCGCCGCCTGAGGCGGCTTGCGTGCTGGTATCGCCATGACTGCTCCATCGATGCAACTGAGCTGATAACCCCGAACAATAACAGAATCGGCAAGGGCTGCGAGGGAAAGTTAGGCGGACAGCATGTTGTGGGCGATTTGTGCCTCGACGGCGTCAACGTCGTCCACCAGGCGGGGCGGACTAAGGGTTCCTATGAGGAAGACGAAGCCAGCCGCGACGACAGCTGCCCTCCGTCTCCAGCCACCGCGGCCAGCGGCCTGGCCGCGTCCGGTTCCTCGACCGCCGTTTCGATGTTCCAGCGCTTCATCCAGATGAACAGAACCAACAGGCCCCATAAGTGATATCCCAGATTCGCTCTCCTCTCCAAATGTTCGTCCAGCAGGTGGCGCACGTAAGGCCAACTGAAGAGATGGCTCGACGTGATGGCTTCCTCGGACAGCGTTTCCAGGAGTAACGGGCGGAGGACACCGCGAAACCATTCGTGAATGGGAATGTCAAAGCCGATCTTGGGCCGGTGCAGCACCGACTGCGGAAGCTTCTTCTCCATCAGGCGGCGCAGCACGTATTTCGACTGCGATTCCCGCAGCTTGTAATTGTCAGGCAAGCGGTTGGCGAAATCCACAATGCGATCGTCGAGAAACGGCGGTCGCACCTCCAGCGAATGCGCCATACTGATGCGGTCAACCTTATAGAGAATGTCGTCGACCAGGTAGTACTGCTGGTCAAACTCGAGGAAGCGTCCCAAGCCGCGCCCTGGACGCAAATCCCGCAGCACCGCCGCCAGGGGATTCGGATCGGCGTAGCGGAATAGTTGCTTCTTCTCATCGTCGGTGAAAGTCCCATTCCAGAAGACGTGGGCCCTTTCCGGCGTCATCAGCGAACCCTGAAGGAAGCGCTTCACCTTGTACTCAAAGCTGATCTTGTCGTCCGACACCGGCAGGTGATTAGCCGCAAGTAGTCCCGCCCGCAACAGGGCCGACGGAAACCTCCTCGCAATCTCGCGATAGCGATTTGCCTTATAAGTGAGATAGCCGGCAAATAGTTCGTCTCCACCTTCGCCGGTCAAGATTACCGTGACGTCCCGTGCCGTCAACTTGGCCAGGAACCACAAGGGCACGGCCCCGGCGTCAGCGCTCGGTTCATCGGAGTAAGTCGCGATCTGCAAAATGGTGTCGGCCAATTCGGCATCGGTGTTGAGATCAAACTCCGTGTGGTTGGTGCCGAATTGCCGACTGACTTCCCTGATGTACTGGCTTTCGTCGAAGGAGCGTCCTTGAAACGTGACGGAGAACGTGTGGATGCGGTTAGGGCTGGCCTCGGCCGCGTAATGCAGGATCGTGGAGGAATCCAGGCCGCCACTGAGCCACACCCCGACAGGAACATCCGAAACCAGCTCTTCTCTGACCGATTTCTGCAGCAAATCGTCGAGCTCTTCACATGCCGTGTCGATGGACGCGGGCGCAGGCTGAGGGTCGCCCGTCGACAGATAAGAGCGGGTGTTGCAAACTCCGTTCCTCCATTCCAGCATGTGACCGGGTAGCAGCTTGATGATGCCTTCGACCAAGGTATAGGGCGCAGGAACATAATTCAGGCTGAGATAACAATTCAGTCCGGCCAAGCAGATCCGCCTCGGCACCTCCGGATGTGCGAAGATGCACTTCAGCTCGGAGCCAAAATAAACTTCGCCCTCCTGCTCAAAGTAGTACAGCGGCTTGATTCCGGCACGGTCGCGCGCCAGCACCAGGCGGCGCTGCGATTCGACCCAGATGGCGATGGCGAACATGCCGCGCAGGCGCCCAAAACACCCGTCGCCCCAATGCAGAAAAGCTTGCAGGATTACCTCGGTATCGCAATGGGTATGGAAGGTCGCGCCTTCGCGCTCCAACTCCTGGCGTAACTCGACGAAGTTGAAAACCTCGCCGTTGTAAACGATCACGGCGTCGCGATCCGCGCTGTAGATCGGCTGATCTCCGCCCGCGATGTCAAGGATGGCAAGGCGCGTCGCACCCAGGGAGACTTCTTCGCCTTCGAAAACGCCCTGCTGGTTGGGTCCGCGATGCGTGATCGAGGCCACGGCGGAGGCCAGAATGCCATCCGGCAGACGCTTGCGAAGGTGCGTAAATCCGACTATGCCACACATTTACTTGAAGATTCGGTCAGGAACGTTATGTCACGAAGTCCGGCGGCCCCCAACGCAACATCCCTAGTGGTGCCTAGCAAACCATCCCCGCCGGCTTCACAGGCTGCTGAAAAGCTCCATTTCGGATTGTTTTGAAAGGGCAGGGCATCGCCGGCTGCCGAAAAACTAGCTAATTGGGTACATCTGGCCTTTTAGAGCCTGCCCTGAGTGCAGCCGAAGGGCCAGCGCCCAAGCCCTTTATTTCTGTCATCCCAAGGGTGCTTTAGTATGTGCGCGAGAACTTGACTTTCAAAATTGCAGCGGGACACTAATACAACATTCGCCCACGAATCAGCCCCGGAGGGGCGAAAGATCTTAGCCCAGCGCTTCAGCGCTGGGGCAAGTAGAAAATCATCCCGAGTCCCGGAGGGACCACAGCTGTCCTCACGCATACACTTTAGCCCCCGAGGGGTCTGCTTTCCCGAACTCTTCCCCAACCTCTTCATTCCGATGACCACGCGAGCGTAGCACCCGCCATCAGTGTAAACCGGCGCCTTGACATTGCGAAAATGCGCATAGCGGGCGGATTCATCCCTAAGGCGATCCTTTGTTTGTTGGAAGTTGCGTCGCTACGATAACCTGCTCTCGCCACCAAGGGAGGACCATACTTGGGAACCAACGCTACGGATGCGCCAGGCAAAGCTGACGGCGCATCATTGGGAGCACTGGCCGCATTCTCCATCGGTATCGGAGGAATTGTTGGCGGCGGCATCTTCGCAACTCTGGGAATTGCAGCCAACGGCGCTCGCGGATCAACCTACCTTTCCTTCCTCGTGGGTGGTTTTATTGCGCTACTGACGGCGTATTCCTATGTGCATCTCTCCTTGACCTACCCCGGCAAGGGTGGGACCGTCACCTTCATCGAACGAGGATTCGGCAAGGGCTTATTCGGTTCCAGCCTGAATTTCCTTCTAGTGTTCAGTTATGTTGTGCTTCTGGCGGTGTACGCCGATGCCTTCGGAACCTATGCCGCGAACTTCTTCCCCCCGGACCAGCGCCATATCTGGCACGTGGGTCTGCGCTCCGGCGTCATCGTGCTGATGGCTGTGATCAACCTGCTGGGGCCCAGCCTGGTCGAGGACTCCGAGGGTTTCTTCAATGTCGGCAAGTTGGGCATCCTCGCGGCATTCGTGATTGCGGGACTCGCCGGCAGCAGACTCACCTTGAGCCGGCTGGGACCATCGGACTGGGTGCCTCTCCCTAAGATCGTCGCCAGCGGAATGATGGTGTTCCTGAGTTACGAGGGATTTGAGCTCATCGCCAACGCCTCCGACCGGATTCGCAATCCGCAGCGCAACCTGCCGCTGGCGTTCTACGGCAGCGTATCGACGGCCGTTGTCCTGTACTTCTTTATCATCGTGGTCACCCTCGGATACCTTTCCTTTGACGCTTTGAATCAGGCATCGGACTATACGCTTTCGGCGGCGGCTGAGGTGTTCATGGGGAAGCCCGGATTTCTGCTGTTGTCCGTTGGCGCAATCCTGGCGACCGCCTCGGCGATCAATGCAGGAATCTTTGGGGCCTCGAAGCTGCCCATTACCCTGGCGCAGATGGGCGAGGCCGCCGGAATCTGGGACCGTGAGGTCTGGCGAAGGCATCCTACCGGCTTGGTGTACGTCACAGTCTCAGCCCTGTTAATTTCCAACCTTCTGAACTTGCATGCCATGTCGGCGGCAGCCAGTGCTGGATTTCTCGCCATCTTCGCACTGGTGAACTCTGCCAATGCACGCTTGGCCCGCCAGACCGCAAGCAAGCGCTGGATCTCGCAGTTCGCTGCCGTCGCCTGCATTTTGGCGTTAGCCACCATGATCTTTCAGATCTTCCGCGAACCCCAACCCGCGGCTGAGGGATACT
Source organism: uncultured Acidobacteriaceae bacterium (assembly GCA_963834815.1). Taxonomy (GTDB): domain Bacteria; phylum Acidobacteriota; class Terriglobia; order Terriglobales; family Acidobacteriaceae; genus DASRAA01. Next base: position 1,078,860 of record CAWIDA010000006.1, read on the forward strand.
TTCTGGCCGGGTTTTTCGTGCTGCCCTTTGTCATTCAGCTCATTCGCCGCGCCCTCAGGCCGTGAGCCTGCACGTCGAAGATCGAGCTGTGATTGTTATCCTTGAGATGGAGGACCTGCCATGCACACTATCCTTTTCTACGACGTCGTCGACGACTATGTAGAAAAACGGGCCGCGTTCCGCGGACTCCATTTGGAACTTGCCCGCCTGGCCCACGCCCGTGGAGAACTGCTGCTGGCAGGCGCCCTCGCCGAGCCGGCTGACGGCGCGGTACTCGTGTTTCGCGGAGATTCGCCGGATGCGGCGGTGGCCTTCGCCAAGGCCGATCCCTACGTGAAGAACGGCCTCGTGACGGCGTGGCGGGTCAGAAAGTGGGTTACCGTGGTCGGGGGTGAATAAAGATCATAGCGGCCTAGGATTCTCGACGGGCCGGTCCACGGCGCCGCGAAGGCGTGGCTGACCGCGCTTGCGCGAGCTGGCGGCCACATCTCGGCCGCTACTACTGACCCATCTTCTTTTCCATGGCCTCGTGGATTTCCTGCTGCCGAATCTGCTGCAACTGCTCATATTGCTGCGGATTCAGGATGGACTTGATCTGCGGATCACTCTGCGCGTGGATGGCCTTCATCTGCTCCAGTTTCTGCAATGGCCCCAGCGACGTGTTGTTCTTGACCGCCTCCAGCTTCGGAGCATCAGCCTTGAGGATGGGCATCAACTGCATCTTTTGCTGCGGAGTCAGGTTCAACTGCTTGGCCAGCGCTTCCAGTTTCTGCGCCTGTTCCGCGGATGGGCCCTGGGCATTCGCCTTCGCGGCCAGTGAAACCAGCATCCCCAACATCAGCGCGACGACAGTAATTCCTGAGAGGTGCTTCTTCATATGTACTCCAGATTTCTTGGAATGTGTTTGCCGATCAGCCTGATACCACGGGCGTTTCGAGAGACCGACTGCAACAGAGATATCAGATGGCGACCGTTTGGGAAAGTGGAAAGGGACGGATTTTGCGTATCGTCCATCTCTGGAATGAGCCAGGCTTGTAGGATAAAGTCAATTGATCGCGCAAGCCCGTGGGAACTGCGGTGCGGCGTCGGGTTGGGGAGCTCTGGCTTCGGGTTGCGTTCGAAAACCGATCTTCGCGGAGTTGGCTCAGATTCACCAGGTCTGTTGAAGCCGCGCCCTTTCAAATCAACCCGATGAGATTGGCTCTGGACATTCGCGCAATGCCGCCAAGGAGGAGGCTTATTTGATATTCAGCCTTTGGCAAAACATTTTGATCGTCGTCGGTTCGATCGTGATCGCGATAGTGTTCTGGTGGATAGTGCGGCGGGCATGGCCACCCGAGCGCCGGCGAGTCCACAATGAGATCACGGGCTGGCAAATCAGCGTCCTCGGTACCACGTACGCCGTGATTATCGGCTTCATGCTCTTCGCCGTGTGGTCTCAATTCCAGTCCGCGGAGCAGAATGCCGAATCAGAGGCCAGTTGCCTGATCAACCTTTATTGGGCGGCGGAAGGCCTGCCACCAGAGCAGCGACTGCAAATTCGCAAACTGACGGGCGACTACGCCGACGAAATGATCAACGACGAGTGGCCGGCCATGATCCAGGGGGCGCTGGCGCACAAGGGCACACTGATCATTCAGCAGCTCTGGGAAACGGCGGCGCAGGCGCAGGCGCTCAGCCCTTCCCAACAAGCCAGCCTGGAGCAGACCATGTCGGAAATCGGCAGCATCACCGAGCACCGCCGCATCCGGCAACTGCAGAGTGAGAGCCGCCTTCCGGTCGTGTTGTGGACGGTGCTCATCGTGGGCGCGGTGATCACCATCATGTCTTCCTGCCTGTTTGGCTCGGAATACCCTTCACTTCACATGCTGCAGGTGGTAACGCTCGCGCTCATGCTCTCGATGTCGCTGGCAGCTATCGCCGACATTAACAGTCCGTTTCGGGGCACAGTGCGGGTAATGCCTACGGGCTTCGAGAACGCCAAGCGCATGTTCGTGAAAATCAGCGAGCTGCGTCTCGAACATTGAAACGACCGCACGATTCGCTGCGGTCGTCGTGAACCGCTATTGCCCCGCCTCGGGCTTGAAGATCATGCCCTGGCTCGTCTTTCCGTCCATCACCACCGTGAGCGGGTTGTCGAAATGCAGGAGTCGCACGCAACCGAATTCCTCGGAGCCCTGCTGTGCCGTCAGCCATTCCCAATCGACAAAGCCTTCGCCGGCATCAGGATTCACTGTGAAGTAGCCGATCTGGAATGCTGTCAGATTTTGAAAGAAGTGGCTGCCCTGTGACGGCGTCACTCGGAAATCGCGGAACCCCGACTCGACGATCACACGCGCTCCCGAGATCTGGTCCCACGTGACCGGAATGCCAAGCCACGACTCGTTCGATCCCCAGCGCCCGACCCCGATCAGCGCATAGGGCGTACCTTGAGCGCTCAATCGGGCGTTGAAGTGGGCCACGCTCTGGGCCACATCGTGGCTGCGTGCCCGTTCGAAGCGGTGATAGTCCACCACAATAATGTCGCGCAGGTCCTGGATGCGCCCATGCCCTAGCACCTTCGCGCTCTGGCAGATGAGGCGGCTTGGTTCCACTGTGCCTACGCGTAACTCCTCGCCCTCGCGCGACATCACCAGGGGACGCATCTGCAGGAAGCCGAATTCGGAATCATCAGACGGGGGCTGCCGCAACTTGACGGCAAATTCAATTTCCACCGGACGTCCCATGGCGTCTTCGCCGATGGTCATTAGCTGTTCGAGAATTTGCGGCAGAGGAAACAAACCGTGCTTCAAAATTGGCGCGAAGCTGACAATGCGCGCTCCCGGCCGGCTTAGGCCGTCATACACGGCATGGTTCTCCACCGAATAGGTGGACGCCAGCATGTGCAGGGTTCCATCCGCCTCCGCTACTTTCAAGTGAAACGAAGATTCCCGCAAATCGTCGGCCGGATCCTCGTGATGGACCCGGGGCGTCAACTCCAGCGCCCAGAAATCCGTTTGCGAGTTGGCTAGAATGTCCTCGACCGACGAGAACTGCACCAGATGCCGCGGATACCGCGGGCTGAAAGTGAGGCACTTCCCGCCTCCCACCACCGCGCGTCCCATGCCAAGGGCCACCGCAGCGAAGCCGTCCTTCACGGTCTGCGGCTCCATCGGATAGAAATTTCGCGAGCGCACCACCCCTGAGAAATCCGGATAGTACCGCTGCCCATGCGCCGTGCCCACGACCTCCTGGATGAGCACCGCCATTTTCTCTTCTTCTAGACGATACGGAGTCGCCCGCACGTAGACCTTGGCATGCTGGCTGAAGGTGGAGGCGTACACCCGCTTGACGGCTTCCATCAACTGACGCAGCCGTACTTCGATATCGGGATCGTGATTGCCCAGCATGTAGGTGTCATACACGCCGGAAAACGGCTGGTATTGCGAGTCCTCCAGCAGGCTGGAAGAACGTACCGCCAGCGGGAATCTCACATTCTCCAGAAACACCCGCAGGTGGTTTTGGATGGCTTCAGGCAGGGGCGACGCGAGGAAGCGCTCGACGATCTCATTGTCACTCGTGCACCGCATCGCGAAGTCGTGCAGGTCGCTATCACTGATGAAGCGATCGAAGGCGTCGGTCGCCAGCACTACAGTGCGGGGCACGGCGATGCGAACGCCGGAGAAGCGGCGTGGCATGTGCTTGGGATGTAGCAGGTGGCGGGCGAAGGCCAGGCCGCGGGCCTTGCCGCCCAGCGAGCCGTCACCAATTCGCAGGAAGAACGTATCGTCTGGCTGAAATGTCTCGGGATTAAAGTCGCCGACCAGGGTCTGGCTCTGCTCGCGGCGATAGCTCGTGATGGCTTCGATCAGGTCCCGCCGTAACACTTCAATAGACTCGAAGTCCGACAGCTTGCGCGGCCGCAGCTTTTGCGCAACCGCAAATTCGGTTCGAGCCATCAGCCAGTGGGAAAAGTGATTGCGCCCAGCATGGTACGAAATGCTTTCTGCCGGCGCGGTTCGCAGACCCTGTTCCAGCTCGTTTAGATTGCTGGCACGTGCCACTTCGGTCTTTCGGTCAGGTAGGCGAAAAACGAAATCGCCGAACCCAACTTGCTCGATCAGCCAGTTGCGCAGGTCGCCTAAGAGCGTGGGCGACCGCTTTTGCAGGAACGAAAATTCCTCCGCCCGCGCCTTCGCGGCAAACTCGGGACGACCGGATTGCAGCACGATGGGCACGTCGGGCACGATGCTGCGTATCATTCTCGCCAGCTCGAAGCCGGTTTCCGGCATCAGCTGGCCGTGACGGGGAAACTCCACGTCTAGCACTACCCCCAGCAGGTTCTCGCGATAGAGCAGCGCCAGGTGGGCGGCGTCTTCGTAATTGGACGCCAACAGTATTTTGGGACGCGCGCGCATGCGCACCAGCTTGTGCGCCACGTTCAGGCCCTCGCTGATCAGCCGCCGCGCCTGGCTGATGAGTTCCGTGTAGATCACCGGCAGGAACGACGAGTAATAGCGAATGTTGTCTTCGACCACCAGCATCACCGGCACGCCCATCACTTCGGTGTCGTGCTCGACGTTGCGTCTGTCTTCGATGTACTTGATGATCGAGATCAGGATGCGCGCATTGCCCTGCCACAGGAAGATGCGTTCGACCGGGCTGTGCGGCGTGCGCGCTACGAAATTCTTGACTTCGCGATAGTCATACGCCAGCACCACCACCGGAACATCCAGTTCGGCGCGCTTCACCTCAGCCGCCAGCTCGGCGGCGGTCATATCTTCGACCTCGAGATTGGTGACGATCAGGTTGAAGCGCGAGTCGGCACGGGCCAGCGCCAGCGCCTCGGCTCCCGTTTTGACGTGCGTGATACGGGGCACGTGCTGCAGGTTGAGCTCGTACGATTCGCCGATCAGCATCTCGTTCAGGCGGCCGTCCTCCCGCAAAATGAACGAGTCGTACAGGCTCGACACCAGCAGAATGTCCTGCACCCGGAAGGGCATCAGGTTTTCGAAGGCTTCGAAGAGCTTCTCCTGCTCGATGGCAGCTTCGACCGCTGGATTGGTGGTCATAGTGCTATGGTAACTCGCGCGGTAGCGGGCCCTGCGAGAATGGCTGTCACAGCCCTCAGTGACGCGATGACCGATTTTCGGGAACGCTCTTGTGGTTGACGTTGGCGAGCCGGTAAGCCAACGTCGCCCGCAGGATAGAATTGCCCGGAGATACCAAGCAAAAGGAGCGCCGGAATGATCTCGCGGCGGCACTTTCTCATCATCACGGGTAGCGCTGCTGTCATGTCGCGTAAGGTGTGGGCAGCGGATAAGGTTCCCACGATGCTCGATCATCTTCTTCTGGGTTGTAGCAACCTCGACCAGGGCATAGCGTTCGTGGAAAGCCACACCGGAGTTCCCCCGGCGATCGGCGGCGTACACCCGGGACGCGGCACACGCAATGCGCTGCTGTCACTCGGTCCCCAGCGCTACTTGGAAGTAATTGCCCCTGACCCCGCGCAGGCGGGTGTTCCCACCACGCGGGCGGGGTTGCCGGCCATGCTGAAGCAACTCGCGGCACCGGCCCTCGTAGATTGGGCCGTGCACACCTTGAATGTCGACGCCGTGGCCGATCGGCTGCGCAAAGCTGGTGTGGCATTCCACGGGCCGACCCCAGGCTCGCGCGCGCGCCCTGACGGAAAGGTGCTCCACTGGCAGACGCTCAATCTCGACAACGACCGCGATGGATTATTGCCGTTTTTCATTCAGTGGGGCGCAGGGACCGTTCACCCTTCGGAGGACGCTCCGAAGGGCTGCACCTTGGAGAGCCTTTCCGTCGCCGCTCCGGATGTTGCTGCCTTGTCAGCCGAGTTTCAGCGCTTGGGAATTGATGTGAAGGTCGAGAGCGGCAAGGCCGCGCATCTCCGCGCACAGATCGTCGGCCCCAAAGGAACATTGCTTCTCGGCAACTAATTGCACAATCAGAAGACGTCCAGCGGATCCCACGGTCACTATATCGGCCCAGTTCCAGACTTCCGGCGCGATTTGGCCGGCGACTTCGGGGCGGTTGGCTTCTTCGCCACTCGCGCCGCGTCCAGGCGAGCTGACAGCGCATCGAATTCCGGCGAAGGCCCACTCCACCTCAACTGCTCGACGTCATGGAAGAGTGCGAGGTCAGTCCGCAGTGTGGCCAGCGTCCGAAAAAGCGTCGCCCGCTCGCGCTCCCGAGACAGTGTCGCCGCGAGGGCACTCGCGTTGGCCACTTTCACGGGCCATTGATCGCAGCTCAGAGGAATCGACTCGAGGTGGAGAAACTTGGCCAGCACCGTGGACGAAGACTTGGCTCCCCAACCAGGCAGCCCGGGATATCCATCGGCCGCATCTCCCACCAGCGCCAGGTAATCGGGGATCGATTCCGGCGTCACCCCGAACTTTTGAAACACACCACGTTCATCCAACGTAACTTGCGTCCGCCGATTCAACTGCACGATGCGAGAACCACGAACACATTGGGCGAGGTCCTTGTCCGGCGTGCAGATAATCACACGTTCCACTTTCTTGCTACGAGCGGCCGCTACTGCAGCCGCAGCTAGCGCATCGTCAGCCTCGAACTCGACCATTGGCCAAACCACAATTCCGGCTGCGGACAGGACCTCTTCGAGGAGAGGAAACTGGGCCAGAAGCTCCGGCTCAACTCCTGCACCGCTCTTGTAGCCGGGCCACAATTCGTTACGAAACGATTCGATGATGTGATCTGTCGCAACGGCGATATGGGTCGCTCCGTTGCGGATCATGCCGAGCACCGATAAGAGGACGCCGCGAACCGCAGCGACTTCACGGCCAGAATCATCCCGCGCCGATGGCAACGCGTAGTAGTGCCGGAACAATTCGTAGGTACCGTCGACCAGGTAGACTTCCATAGAGGCTCAGAACAACCTACAAGACGGCCTCCGGATTATCAACCGCGCCACCGCGATAGCAGGTTCGCAAGCGGTGCTCAAAGTCGGCAAATTTGCCGAAATTCGCACCCCGATCAAGCCGGATGGGACCACCGGGTTACACTGTCATGCTCGCTCACAAGTAAGTTCGAGCCGTGCACAGTAGTCAATCTGTTCTGCTTACAGGAGTTGTCCTGATGCAACGCGTCGTCCTTGCAGTCATAGTGCTTTTCTGCTTGATCTCCTGGGCACAAGACAAGCCGCCCGCTTATCTGGATGCCTCGCTTCCCGCCGCCCTGCGCGCGCACGACCTGGTGAGTCGCATGACGCTTGACGAGAAAGCCTCGCAGCTTGAAGACTGGGCCGTCGCCATCCCCCGCCTCGGCGTTCCCGACTATCAGACCTGGAGCGAGGCGCTGCATGGCGTCGCCCGGGCCGGGTATGCCACGGTTTTCCCCCAGGCAATCGGCATGGCCGCCACCTGGGACAAATCGATAGTGCAGCAGATGGGTGACGTGATCGGCTCCGAGGGCCGCGCGAAATACAACCAGGCACAGCGCGAGGGCAATCACCGCATCTTCTACAGTCTTACTTTCTGGTCGCCCAACATCAATATCGTCCGCGATCCGCGGTGGGGGCGCGGCCAAGAGACCTACGGCGAGGATCCCTTTCTGACCGGACAGATGGGCGTGGCATTTATCGCTGGAGTGCAGGGCGCCGATCCCGACCATCCGAAAGCGGTCGCCACCAGCAAACACTTCGCCGTGCACAGCGGTCCTGAATCGTTGCGCCACGGTTTCAACGTCGACGTCAGCCCGCGCGACCTCGAGGAAACTTACTTGCCGGCGTTTCGAACCAGCGTGGTCGATGGCCACGTGAAGTCGGTGATGTGCGCTTACAACGCGATCAATGGGACCGCGGCTTGCGCCAACCAGATGTTGTTGAAAGACCACTTGCACGATGCCTGGGGATTCAAGGGCTTCGTGGTCTCCGACTGCGGAGCGATTGTGGATGTCGCGAACGGACACCATAATGCGCCCGATATCCTCCACGCCTCGGCGCTTTCGATCCAGGCCGGCACCGATCTGTCGTGCAGCATCTGGGCGCCGGGCTTCAATACACTGGCCGACGCTGTGCGCCAGGGTGTCGTCTCGGAGCAATTGGTCACCGCCGCCGCGGAGCGCCTCTTCACCGCCCGCATACAACTTGGATTTTTCGATCCCCCGGGAGACAGCCCACTTGATCGCCTTCCGTTTTCTTCCGTCGCCTCGGAAGAAAACCGGAAAATCGCCCTCCGCGCTGCGGAGGAATCCATGGTCCTGTTGCAGAACAACGGCGCTCTGCCCATCGCTCAAGCGCCTCACAACATCGCCGTCGTGGGGCCGACTGCCGATCTGCTGGTTTCTCTGGAAGGCAACTACAACGGGCAGCCCGTGCATCCCGTGAGCCCGCTGGACGGCATCACGCAGCAATTTCCCTCGACTGCGATTCACTATGCCCAGGGATCTACCCTGGCTAACGGTGCCACCGTGCCTGTGCCACGTACGGCGTTCGGCGCTGGCCTGCGCACCGAGTTCTTCGCCACGCCTGACTGGACAGGCCGGCCTGTCCACGTAGCAACCGCGCCCGCGATTCAGTATGACTGGGACAATGCCGCCCCCGCTCCCGACGTTCTGACCCAGAACTACTCCGTGCGCTGGTCCGGAACGCTGCGCGCTCCAGCACCCGGCAAGTACGTTTTCACGGTGGAGACCGGGTCAGCTTTCCCGTACTCACCCCGAGAGACCTATCGATTTGTGCTCGACGGCAAAGTGCTCGCCGAGGGCGATCTGAACAGCGGCAAGCCGAACCCAAAACCCACTGGTGCGCCGAGTACTGCTCCTCCGATCATGTCCCAACCAACGCCGGGAAAAGTGGAGATCACTTTCGCCGACACCAACCCGCACGACTTCCACCTGGACTACAGCCACTCCGGTGATATGTCCGGAGGAGGCGTGACCTTGAACTGGGAGGCTCCGCCACAGGCGCAGATCGATGAGGCCGTCGCGGCGGCAAAAGCGTCCGAATTAGTCGTGGCCTTCGTGGGGCTCTCGCCTCAGCTCGAAGGCGAGGAGATGCCCATCAAGATCGAAGGCTTTAGCGGTGGAGACCGCACCAGCATCGATCTTCCGGCAGCGCAGCAGCACTTGCTGGAAGCGCTGGGCACAACCGGCAAGCCGGTCATCGTTGTGTCCCTCAGCGGCAGCGCGCTCGCACTTACCTGGGCCAAACAGCATGCCGCCGCCATCATTCAGGCCTGGTATCCCGGAGTTGAGGGCGGAACCGCAATCGCGCACACCATCGCCGGTGTCAACAATCCAGCCGGCCGCCTGCCGGTTACCTTTTACGCGGGCACCGGCGACCTGCCGGCGTTCACGGATTATTCGCTCAAGAACCGCACCTATCGCTATTACTCCGGCAAGCCGCTCTGGGGTTTCGGCTACGGACTGAGCTATTCCGCGTTTCAATATGGACCGGTGAAACTCTCCGGCGCCACCGTTCCTGCCGGTCAATCCGTGACCGCAACTGTCGCTGTGACCAACAACAGCAAGTTGGCTGGAGACGAAGTGGTGGAAGCCTATTTGAAGACCCCGCAGAGCGATGGCCCCATCTTCTCCCTCGTCGGATTTCAGCGGGTGCATCTCAACTCCGGCGAGAGCAGGAATGTGTCACTAGATATTGGTCCGCGCTCCTTGTCAGCCGTCGATAGCAAGGGTGAACGATCGATCCTGCCGGGCACGTATCATCTGAGCATTGGATCAACCCAGCCGCCGGAGACTTCCTCCAAGTCCGAGGTCGATTTCACCGTCAATGGAACGGTCGCGTTGCCCAAGTAAGGACAGTCACCCGGGATGGAAATACCGCTATACACCATTTTTAGATCATGTGGTGTATGATGGCGATCATGGGTAGAACCAATATCGAGATTGATGAGGAATTGATCCGCAAAGCCCGCAAGCTTACCAGGCTCAAGACCAAGCGCCAAATCGTGGACCGGGCGCTGGAATTGCTGGTCCGCTCCGAGAGTCGAAAGGGCATTCTCCGCTACTACGGAACCGGCATCTGGAAGGGCGACCTGAAGGCATCGCGGAGAAATCGCGTTTGATCCTGGTGGACAGCTCCGTCTGGGTCGACTTTTTCAGTTCCAGATCGGGACGGGGCGGCGGGGAACTGCGCCGCATGATCGAGGAAAGCGAACCCTTTGCCCTGACGGGAGTGGTGGTCGCGGAAGTCCTACAGGGATTGACCCGCGATGCCGCCCGCATCGAGGAATTCCTGACACAGTGGGACATGTTGGAACCGCAGGGATTTCAAACCTATCGTCAGGCGGCCGCGATTTTTCGTGCCGCATGCGCGCGAGGCGTTTCCTTAACCACGATCGACACCCTGATTGCGGCCGTCGCCTTGGAGCACGCCGCCAGCGTTTTTACCTTGGGCCGCGATTTCTCCAGAATCGCCCGGCTAACCGGGCTGGGTCTCTACCGCTTCTGAGCCGGTGCAGCCTTGCAGAAACGCCTGGGGTGAGCGACGTGGTCCGCCTGCCACCGTTCAACTTCGGCGAAAACCCAAGACAGAGGAAACGGTAAAAACCTGTGCCGTCTTCACCCCAGTTGGCAAAAGTTTAGCGCCGGAATCCCACCGCGAACAACCCGCGAATACCCCGAGTCGCCGTCTCAGTAGGTCACGCGCGGCATCATCTCGATGATGCCGTTGACGATCGCCGTTTCCGCGCATCCCGGTTGCAGTCACGACGACAGCACTTCGAACGTATAGTGCCCGTAGGAAGCGTCGTCCGGGATGTATCCCGAGTTGGCCCATCCGTTCGTCAGGGTCGCCATCATCGTCCACGCATATGGCGACTCCTGCTTTAAACGCTGCGCAATCTCGTTGTAAACCTCGCCGTTGACCGCGCCGATGGCGATCGCGTCAACCATCAGCAAGCCCAGCCGGATGTGCACCGCCGGCCCATCCTTATAAGCGCCTTGGATTCCTCCCCGGCCCTCGTTGCTGCGCTCGCGGCCCGGGCACGTGATCGTGGTCGTGGCGCCGAGCAGCCTTCCATTCGAGACCGGACGATTCGCCTGCCGCATCACGCGCAACACTTCTTCGCCGAGCATCTGGCCCATCGAGGTAATCATCTCTTTCTGCTCGTTCATAAGCTGCACTACCTGCGGGTTGCTGCGGTCGAGTCCTTGCCCACCCGGCGGCATGGCATTGCTGATGTCCTGGCCGCGCTTGGCGTAATCCTGGACGCGAACCTCGCGCAGGTCGTAAGTCTGCTGGAAGTAGATGGGATTCTGGTCGCCCGCCGCGCCCTCCGACCACAGCGCCACCACCTTGTCGTGGTAATGCGATTCGATATAGCGCGAAGCCGCGCCCGGCGCGTCGCCGCTCACCAAGTCGAGCGTTCCCGTGATGACGGCGTGCATCGCGTAGTTGTAGTAAACCGCGATCGGATCGCCCTCGGGCGACTCGAACCTCACTACCGCGACAGTCTTGTCGGAGAGGCCGCCGTAATTAGCGCCCTCCCACCATGCATGCGTCTTGGGATCGATAATGTCGCGCTGCACATTCAGGTACGAGACGCCACTGCCGTAGCTGATCTTTGCCGGCCGAAGATTGGCCTTGGCTGTGGCGATCGACTGAAACACCTTGTCCTCGTAGCTCTTCGCTCTTGCCGCCATCTCCGGCGCAACTCCGCCGCCCCACTTGTAAACCGATGGCACACTGTGGCTGTGCGTTGCCGTGATCAGTAGGTTGGTCGCCGGAATACCGAGTTCCTTACTCACGCGCTCGCTCACGTTGTTCCACAGGTCGTTGGTCACGCCGCCTGCATCGAGCGAAACCAGCGCGGCCATGGCACGGCCGTTGTCGATCACGATGGCCCTCGCATACACGTGATCGAGAATTCCCAGGTATCCTTTCGGCAACTCACTTTCCGTGGGCGTCACATCGATTTTGGCCGCTTCCACGCGAAACGGTCCGGCTTCCGCCGCATGAGTAATCGGCGAGAGCGAAAGACAGCATGCGACGAGGCACACAACAAGGGTGATGCTGGATCTCATGACTGGCTCCAATAGCCGGCGAGCGAGAAGGCCGGAAAATTCGAAACGGCGCGTCTCGTATTCTAGTCTCTGGGAACCACGCGGCCGATCCAGAGCACCCCTCCCTATCCATCCTGAGGACTAGCGGCACCTGCACCTGGATTTTTCTGGACCGTGGGAACGCGGGGCGGTCCGGCCGCCCGAAGCTGGGGCAACCCGGCATGTTTCGAATGGCGGCTATCGGGTATATAGTGTTGCGCACACCGAGCCACGATGACGGTTCTGCCATGGCGAAAGAGGCGGCCTGATGCCCTCCCCGACTATCAAGATAGCCGCGTACGGTTTGCTCCTGGTCTTGACCCTGCCTGCCTGGGGCGCTGACAAGAGCAAAGACGAAAAGACACTTAAGAACGCCGCAAAGGTGTTAGAGGCAATGCTCCACAGCGGGGCTGTACCCTCCGGCCTGCTCACGACAGCTAACTGTGTTCTCATTTTGCACGTGAAGCAGTTCGCGGTTGGCCTTGGGAAAAGCGGCGGCCGAGGCCCGCTGATCTGCCGCAAAGGTAAGAACTTCGGCAACCGGGAATGGTCAGCGCCTGCCATGTACACCTTAGGAGGAGCCACCGCCGGCCTGCAGTTTGGGGGCTCGTCCACCGATTTCGTCACCCTCATCCTGTCACCCTTGGCAGCCGAACAGCTACTGGCGGGCAAAATCAAGGTTGGCAAGAATGACATGACGGCCACCGTGGGGGCCGCAACCTCTACCGGATGGGTCGCCGATACCGATGTTATGGCCTTTGGACATGCCAAAGGAATTTTTGCCGGCACCTCACTCAACGGCGCCACGCTGGAGTCGGACGCGAACGCCGACCAGCGCCTCTACGACAAGGCCGTCAGCGCGCGGGACATCGTGCTCGAAGACGTCGTTAAGCCGACCCCAGCGGGCCAATCGTTAGCCTTGCTCCTCGAGAGAGTAGGCCCCTCATAAATGACAGCGGTGGGTGAACCTCGGCGTCGGGTGCTTTTCGATTGCGAGGTTGGCTACGCCCGAGGAAGAGATATGCAAGTACGTTGGACACAGCGCGGTGTGATAGTGGAAAGTTGTCGGTTCTTCGACTCGGACTAGCGTTTGGGGTCCGGTCGTTGCTCGGGTGACACGACTCCAAAGACGGCAACGCTGGAGCCCCAGGAGTGGGCGTTCTGCCTTGGTCGTGTACACGAGAATGGTGTACACTGTGATCGCATGAAGAACATTACACTCAGCGCCGATGAGGAGCTGATCGAGCAGGCGCGTCTGACGGCGCGCGCACAGCGCAAGACGCTGAATGCCGCCTTTCGCGAATGGCTGGTACAGTTCACCGCGCAGGCGGGCAATGGCCAGGAAGTGGACTCCCTTATGCGACGGCTCCGTCACATCGACCCAGGCCGTAGGTTCAGCCGAGACGAAATGAATGAGCGCTAGGTTCTTCCTCGACACGAACATCTTTGTTTATTCCTTCGACCGGAATTCGTCTACCAAGAACCGGCGTGCCGCACAACTAATTCGGCAAGCAGTCACCACCCGCAAGGGGATCGTCAGTTACCAAGTCGTGCACGAATTCTTCAATGTCGCGCTGCGACGATTTGCACAACCCATGAGCGTACCGGAGGCGGAACAGTATCTCAGCGCCGTTTTCCGGCCGCTTGCTGGCGATTCAATCTTCGCCGGCGCTCATTTCTGAAGCACTCCGCTTAACGGCCAGGCACCGCCTGTCGTGGTATGACTCGCTCATTGTGGCCGCCGCGACCGAAGGCGGATGCGGAATTCTCTACAGCGAAGATTTGCAGCATGGGCAGCGAATTGGCGACCTGAGGATCGAGAATCCGTTTCTTTCATAGCGCCGGCGCGTTCGGTTGGAGGTACGAAAATCCCCAGCCTTCGATTGCGGTCAGGCAGCAGCAATTCACCAAGTGTTTTTCTTGGCCGCCAACTTTCTGAGCCTGCCTTGTCATTCGGGTCCAATCGCTGCACGCTGTGACGTGGCAAGGCTCTTTTCGATGCGGCGATCCGGAATCAGCCATATCAGCGCAGCGATCACCAGAACTATCTGGGCGATCCACGGCGAACGAAGCGCAACCACGATCGCTATGACATACAGCGCCGGCGACAGCTTGCCCTTCCAATCGCGGCCGATTGCTTTTTTCAGGACTGAGTCCGGCCCTTGTGCGCGAATGATCGTCTGCTGGAGCACGACGTAAGCGATTGCCGCCATCAACAACACCACTCCGTAGAGCACGGTGGGCATTGCGGTGAAATGGTTTTCTCCCATCCATCCGGCGGTAAACGGAAATAGCGAGAGCCAGAACAACAGGTGAAGATTGGCCCAGAGTATTGCACCGGTCACCGCGGTGCAGGCATGCAGCATGTGATGATGGTTGTTCCAGTAAATGCCGACATAAACAAAACTCAAGACGTAGCTGAGAAACGTCGGCAGCAGCGGCACCAGGTCTTCGAGACGGCCGCCGTGCGGCACTTTCATCTCCAGGACCATGATGGTGATGATGATCGCTATCACTCCGTCGCTGAACGCTTCCAATCGGCCGGTGCTCATTTGGTAGCAAATCCTTCGTTGTCGTATCCGATGACAGGAGAGCTATTTTAACTGTGACAGGATTAGGCCGCCCAGGGTTCGAGGTATCAAGACGGGAGTGTCGCGATCCCAGGTTAGCGGCCAAAGGGCGCGAACCCTTCGACAAGCTCAGGGCAGGCTCTGGGGCACCCGGCAACTCGTGTCCCAGCTCGGCCAGCAGCCGCTCGAACCAGCGGGTGTAGCCGGTTGCTTCGACACCTACGCGCACTGGCCCCTGCAGGCTAGCGTACAAGGCTCGCGCTTCACCGTGGGCATGCTCCAACCGGCGCTCGATCAGCTCGCCGGTCTCCGTGTCCAGCATGGCGATCTGCTGGTAGCGCGTGTGTAAATCACAACCTACAATCTTCATGTGCCCGGCTCCTTTCCTCCGAGCCTTGGTAGCTTTAAGCGCTCCAAGTTTACCCGGCGGCGGGGAGCCGACACGGTTATCTAATCAGCCTCGGCTCGCGAGTGGAAGTGAAGGTGCGCGTGCATCGCGCCGAAGCTGCCGCGCACATGGAGCGCGTCGGCGCCTGAACCCAGGTTAGCCCAAAGGAAGGGCGAACCTGGGGCACCCGGCCAGTCGCTGGTTTCACTGCTGGAACGGCTGGGTCAGTTTCATTCGCACACGCTTTGATTAGCGACGGGATTCAACCCAGGATCTTTCCGGGATTGCACAATGTTGTTGGGGTGGGCGAGGGTGCGGTTCGATCTGAAGCGGACGCGGGATGGGCCACTCGCTCGGTTATGCCGTGTAAGATTGCAGTCATCGTCCGCCGATGGGAGGCCATACATGAAGCTAGCAGTCGTTGCCGCCTGTTTGTTCGCACTAGGGTGCTTACCGAGTTCCGCATCTGCTCAGAACTGGTCAGACTGGATCACGTCCAATAATCACGACGTGCAATACCGGTGGGTGGGCAGCACCCCTAGTGCCAGCGCGGAGTGTCATCTGCAGTGGCAAGACCTGAAGAGGAACCAGACGACGGTGGTCAGCGTGGTCATTGATTACAAGGCCGCGGAAGCTGAATCAACGAGGGAAACAGTCACGATCTCGGACCCCAAAGCCGAGGACCAGGCGCCAACCATCGTGCACGCGTGCGTGTCGGTTACGGGCGTTCGTGTGACAGACGTTGCCCGGCGGTAGCCGTCTCCCGGCACTGCTGAAAGGTCACCGGCAACTTGCGAGTTTGGGTTTGGGGAGCGCCCACACCCTTCGACTTCGCTCAGGCCAAGCCTGCCCCCGCCAAGCCTTTTGCGCATCCCTTTGGTTCGCTACGATTTTTCAACACGCTTCTTTTAGAATCAGGTAGTTAGCGTTAAAATGTTCGCAAGTGGCTGATTGCGAATGACTTACATGTATCCATGTGATACCGAAGGAGTTAAGCTCGATTTTTGGAGTTTTTCCCCGACCGAAGTGTCATACAATACATACAAGTCATACAGCCTGTTGCCATACTTTACATACAAGTATGATGAGATTCTGTTCCGTAGTCCCCTCCTTTCTAGATTTTCAAAGAGCCGTTACGAGTCCACAGCCTGGGCTCGGACTGACAAGAGACACCAATCCCCTTCCCCTGCGATTCATGGTTTACTCGTCAGGAGCGAGAGCGAAAGGGCCTGGGTCACTGCGCAGTGTGATAAGCGAGGGTTGCAAGTGGCAACAGCCCCACATCTGCCAAAATCGGGCAGATATGGGCCACGGGATATGTGGGCCACCAGCCAAAAGAAGGCGGATGGGCCACCCTCTGGCGTAAGTTCATTCGTAACAATAAGTTGACGGGGTGGGCCACCCGCGGAGAACATTTGTCTTACTGGCTGACCAGCTTCCACTTCAACCGCGTATAGGCTACGCGAAAACCCTTCCTCTCGGCATTGCGCTGCGAGTTGGATCCTGCCTCCGCAACCATCATAGCCAGATCGCAGCCATGCTCCGCGGCGTACCGCATGCGCTCGCACAGCAACACCGCCTGCATCCCTCGCCGGCGCAGCTCGGGAACCGTGGCGGCTCCGCCGAAGAGCGCCACGCCTTCATGCAGGATCAAGGCTCCCGCAGCGCCCGGCATGCCATCGATCTCGGCCAGGAAGCACGGGCTCTGCTGTCGCGCTGCGATAATTGCACCCATTCCCCGCATGAACTCTTCGAACTCCGGATGATCATGTGCCCAGCCGCGAGCGCTGATGCTGCTCCAAAGCTGCGCCTCATCCGGTGCGACCACGTGCACGCGCACATTGCCCGGGAGCGGATCGGCGAAAGGCTCAACTATGCGATAAAGCACATTATTGATCTCAAAAGGCCGATAACCGCGTGTGCAGAGCAAATCCAGGGTCGCCGCGCCGGCCAACGGACACACCTCGTGCATGACCTCGACACCGCGATCGAGAAAGAATCGCTCGATCTCATCGAGCGCTGCGGGCGTGAGTTCCTCGAAGAGACCAATCCCGAAGGTCTGCGTCGTCGGTGCACCCACCCCGTCAAACACGACGGTCGCTCCCGTGCACTTCATCCAGGTCGACGTGCTCACCGGGAAGAGCCGCTTGCGTGCCTCCGAAAACTGCGCGCAGGCATAGGCCTCCGCGCCTTCCAGCCGTTTCGCCAATGCCACGTCTGCGAAGATCATCGCGCCTCTGATAATACAGGGGGGAGGCTGCAATCGTGGCGCCGTATTCGCGCTTTGCGGGATATGTAGGCCACCCTCCGGCTTTGAAGTTCGTTATTTCTGGCAAAGGCCCTTGGCCTGCCAGTCAACGACGGTGTTCCAGGGTTTCGAGGAGTCGTGGACAACTAAGAAGAGCGCGTCGCGCGTCGCTGGGCCGATGATATTGAGCTTCATAGGAGTTTCGGGCTTACCACCATATTTTCAGGGTGCATGATAGTGAATCGCAAAGATACTACGCGACCCGACCAGCTCGGGCTGCAAGTTCAAACTGAACCACTACCAAAACGCGCAAGTGGACTTCGCGCTCCACCGATAATCTCTAACGCCCGACTTTGGTGGCTTTGCCTTCTACCAGGGTTGTGTAACCGCCCTTTCCGTCGGCCATTTCATACTTGTTCGTATACTCAGTGGGCGATAACATCGTGATTGTCGTTCTTCCTTTGACGGCTTGGCCCGCAATCCTGTCTTCCACCATCCACGTCCAAGTATTTCCGTTAACCGATCCTATGCCGGTGCCCACGAGTCCGGCACTGCTCGCGTAAAAGGTTGTGTAGGCCTTCGCATAGCTGTCGTAGGCGATGATGCCGACGGTATACGGTATTTGCCCTTCAGCGCGGCGCTCGACATAGAATCCTCCCGGCCCCAATGTATATGTTCCGGTGGTGACACCCTTACCGGCCGTCACATACCCGTTGGCTTTAATCTCGTTCTCCTCTTTCCATGTGCCAAGGAAGTACTCCAACTTCTTGTGTTCGGGACCAGGCTTGGGTGGCGCTGGTGGAGCTTGTGCGAGTAATAGGGCCGTGAATCCGCAGATCAGAATGACGGCGACCGACGCCCGTGTGCTCATTTCGTGAATCACCCCAATGTGCACACAGTAGCAGCCGGGCCGTGACGTGTCCCGAAGGGTTTGTTAAGATTGGCCGAAAACTCAATGGCTAGCCGGGAAGTATTTCATTTCGACGAGTTCGCGCTGGACGTGGGAGAGCGACGGCTGCTGCGCGGCGCCGAAACCGTTCGCTTGTCACCGAAGGCCTACGATGTGCTGGTTCTGTTGGTGCGGCAGTCGGGGCGGTTGGTCACGAAGGACGAATTGCTGGCGCAGGTTTGGCCCGAGTCGTTTGTCGAAGAGGGCATTCTCAATGTTCACGTGGCTGCACTGCGCAAGGCGCTCGGCGACGACACGCGCCCTCCGGCCTACATCGAAACCGTCGTGCGGTCAGGGTATCGCTTCATCGCTGTAGTCAGTTTCGATCCGGCCGACGAGAAGCCATTTACACCGAGCGCCATAACGCGACCCGTCGAACTCTACGAGCTGGTCGGCCGCGGCCGGTCTCACCTGTTGTCAGGCTCGTACTTCGAACTCCCTACCGCCGTGGACGCCTTTCGTTCCGCGATCGAGATCGATCCGACCTATGCACCGGCGCACGCCGGCCTGGCGCGCGCACGGTGCCTGCAGGCAGTGTTTCACGCGGTGCCGCACCAGGAAGCGTTTACAGAGGCGAAAGCGTCTGCCTTGCGCGCGCTAGCAATGGACAGCGGCTCGGCGGACGCGCAGGTTGCCCTTGGCACTGTTCTTTTTCTCAGCGAGTGGGACTGGGCGGCGGCGGAGCGCAGCCTGCAGCGTGCGCTCCAGATCAATCCGGATCACACCGAGGCGCTACTACAGTATGGGTCGCTCCAGGAAGCGCTCGGACGGCTCGACGATGGGCTGCGATGCAAGCAGCAGGCGCTCGCACGCGATCCGCGATCGCCCGGCGTTCTGGTGCAGATCGCCATCTCGTATTGGCATCAGCGGAAGTACGACGAGACGCAAGTCTGGGCTCGGCGAGCTCTAGAGATCGACCCGAAACATGTGCTGGCGAGCCAATTCATTACGCACGTCTATTGGAAGATCGGGGAAGTCAATAGATTCGCGGCCTGGATCGTCAGCCAGTCCATCGCGTGGGGCTTTTCCGAAGAGAGGGTGGCGGTGATGAAGCAGGTTGCCGCGGATACGCAGCAGGTGTATGCGACGGCCGGCCTCTCCGGGGTGAGAAGATTCATGGTGGATCAGATCACGAACCCGCAACTGGACTTCGACGTCTTGCTGAAGATGGCATTCTTTCGCGCCGTTCTGTATGGGGCAGCAGGCCGGCTCGATGAAGCGTTCGACTGCCTTGATCAGGCCATCGCGTACCGCGACCCAGCACTCGTTCACCTGGCAGTCGCACCGGATTGGGACAGCCTCCGAGCTGACCCGCGGTTCGCAGAACGCCTGCGATCGATGGCGCTTCCTTCGGCCGTGCATTCCAACATCGGCAACGTGTAGCGTAACCCCGGGGTTCTCGACTTCCGACTCATTTAGAAGACAGATTAAACTCAACACCACTTTTCAAAGCAGCTAGGAACGGCCTTACGCAGCCTTACCGAAAGCTCACCAAAGAAGAAGTAACAAAGGAACAATCCCTCAAGCTGGCGTTGTGTAATGCGACACCGAAAGTCCAGCGAAAAGCGGCGCTCCATACGGAGCGCCGCAAGATCCGACAAATCTACAGCGAACTACACCAGCCCCTGGTCCAGCATAGCGTTGGCTACCTTGAGGAAGCCGCCGATGTTGGCGCCGTTGACTAAATTGCCGGGCGTGCCGTACATCTCGGCCGTCTCGTAGCAGTTCTTGTGGATGGCGATCATGATCTTGTGCAGACGATCGTCCACTTCCTCGCGGGTCCAGCTCAGCCGCATGCTGTTCTGCGACATTTCCAGACCTGAGGTTGCGACTCCACCGGCATTGGCCGCTTTCGCCGGGCCATAGAGCACTCCGGCGTCGAGGAACAGCTTGGTGGCTTCGAGCGTGCTCGGCATGTTCGCACCCTCGGCAACCAGCTTGCACCCGTTGTTGATGAGGTTCTGCGCGTCCTTGGCGTTGATTTCGTTCTGCGTGGCGCTCGGGAAAGCGCAATCCGCCTTGATGTTCCACAGCGGGTTGTAGCCCAGTTTCACGTCGGACGGCATGAAGATGGCCTTCTTGTACTGGTCCGTATAGTCGCGGATGCGGCCACGGCGAGTATTCTTCAGGTCCATGACCCACGCCAGCTTCTCGCGGTCGATGCCATCGGGATCGTACACAACGCCATCGGAGTCGCTGACCGTGACCGGCTTGGCGCCGAAATCAAGCAGCTTCTCGACTGTGTACTGCGAGACGTTGCCGCTGCCCGAGACCAGGCACAGCTTGCCTTCCAGGGTGTCTTTGCGCGACTTCAGCATCTCGTTGGCGAAGTAGACGCAGCCGTAGCCGGTGGCTTCGGGACGAATCAGCGAGCCGCCCCAGCCCAGGCCCTTGCCGGTGAGCACGCCGGCAAATTCATTGCGCAGGCGCTTGTACTGGCCAAACAGGAAGCCGATCTCGCGTCCGCCCACGCCAATGTCGCCGGCGGGTACGTCGGTGTCAGGACCGATGTGGCGGCTGAGTTCGGTCATGAAGCTCTGGCAGAAGCGCATGACTTCGTTGTCACTCTTGCCCTTGGGATCGAAATCGGATCCGCCCTTGCCGCCGCCCATGGGCAGCGTGGTGAGCGAGTTCTTGAAGACCTGCTCGAAAGCCAGGAACTTCAGGATGCCCAGGTTGACTGAGGGGTGGAAGCGCAGGCCGCCCTTGTAGGGGCCAATGGCGCTGTTCATTTCGATACGGAAGCCGCGATTGACCTGAATGTTGCCATGGTCGTCAAACCACGGAACGCGGAACATGAGGACGCGCTCGGGCTCCACGATGCGCTCGAGAATCCGCTCCGAGATGTACTCGGGATGTCTCTCCAACACAAGGCGCAGGGACTCCATGACTTCCTGCACAGCCTGGTGAAATTCCGGCTCCGCCGGGTTCTTGGCCTTTACCAGCGACATTACTTCGTTGATGTAATCGCCCGGGGTTTTAATGCCGGGCGTCATAAGTCCTACTGTCATATGAGGTCCTCCTAGAACCTTGCTTCACTTTCAAATGAACACTCTCAGGGGCCGATACTCTCGGATCACCGCTTTGTGCGGGCGCACACTCGGCAACAGAGTATTGAAGCCCGGCACGGGCGCTTATGCCGTGACCGCTATCACCCCAAGACGTGACAAATTGGCGCAAACGAAACATTTGTAACGGCCCGGCCGGAGCGCCCAGATGGTCATGGTGCCCGAAGGAAAGTACACCAAAATCGGCAGCAAGACAATAAGCGAAAGCGGCGCGTACCCCATGAATTACGCGCCTGTGGCGTAGAATTATGCCTCTTGGCGCTGCCCGCTGAACTCGATCGCCTGTGCGTCGTGCTGGTGGCGACGCGCAATCCGCTTAACATCGGTGCTGCCGCGCGCGCCATGAGCAACTTTGGCGTCCTGCGGCTGCGCGTGGTGAATCCCTACGACCTTGCCTTTCGCGAGGCCCGCTCGGCTGTGGGTGCAGCCAAGCTGTTAGCCGGCGCCGAAGAGTTCAAAAGCCTGGGGGAAGCGGTCGCTGATTGCGGATTGGTGGTGGGCACTACGGCCGTCCGCCATCGCGAACTGCTGCATCCTCTACGCCGACTCGACGAGGGCGCAGTCCTCATCCGTCAGCAACTTTCGTCGGCATCGGTCGCTTTAGTGTTCGGATCGGAGAAGTACGGTCTAAGCAATGACGACCTCAGCCATTGCCATTGGCTGATGCATATTCCTACGCGCGACGAACATGTTTCGATAAACCTGGGGCAGGCAGTCGCCCTAACGCTCTACGAACTGGTGCGCGATTCCAAGGTCCTCGCCGCTCCCGACTCGCCCGAACCGGCGACAGCGGCCGAGCTCCAGCGGATTACGACGGCCCTTCTCGAAGCCCTGCAGATTAGCGGATACCTCACTCCTGCGACGGTAGCGGCGAGCAAAGAAAAAGTGCGTCGTATGGTGCGTCGCATGAACCTGAACACGCGCGACGCCGACCTATGGCTTGGCATGCTGCGCCGAATTTTGTGGAAGCTTCGCGCCGGACAGGGCGACTAGCTCGAAGCGAAGAGTCCAAGAGGTTAACCATGCTCGGAGGGGGCGGATGAGCGAGACTTGCGCCAGTAGTAGAAGAATGGAATGCCCCCCAGAATCACTGCCAGACCCAGCGAAGAGCGCACAGGCCGCATCATCCACAGGTTTACGGTAAGGGCCACCGCGGCGATCAAGAAGATAAGCGGCGTCCAAGGGTAGCCCCAAGCGCGATACGGCCGGAACAGGTTGGGCTCCTTTCTGCGCAAACGAAGCAGGGCAACCGCGGTTAACGCGAAGAAGATCCACACGGCAAAGACGAACAGCGAGTAGAGCTCTTCGTAAGTTCCGCTGAGTGCGAGCAGCGCGCCGATGGAACCCAGAAAGATCAATGCGCCGCCGGGCGTGCGAAAACGAGGGTGAAGGTGCTCCGCGAAGTGAAAGAAGACGCCGTCGCGCGCCATGGCGTAGGGTATACGGGCGCCGGTTAGAACTACGACGTGCAGCGCCCCCAGAGCCGAGATGGCCATGGCCAGGGTCAGCCAAGCAGCCCCGCGAGAGCCGGCAAACGACTGTACGACATCCGACGCCACGTGCTGTGATAGCGCCACCTGCGCGAATGGTAAGGTGTGGAAGTAAACAACATTCGCCAGAATGTACAGACCGCTCACAGTGAGTAGTCCCAGGATGATCGCCCGAGGGATGTTCTTTTGAGGACGCAGAATTTCTTCGCCCAAATCGCCAAGGTCATTGAAGCCGTTGTAGGCCCACATGGCAGGAACCAGGGCGGTGAGTAAAGCGCCTATTGTTCCAAAACCAAACTGGCCGACCGACGGCGCCGCTTGGCTTCCGTTATGCGTTCCGAATAGCACTCCTCCAACAACAATCACCAAGATCGTGCCCATCTTTAAGGACGTCAGCAGGACCTGGATCGCGCCATTCATCCGCACACTGAAGTAATTGATGGCCGTTACGACCACCACTACCAACGCCGCCAGCGGTTGAGCCGTGGTGAAGGTGAACTCGAAGCGCCCAAGGTGACTTGTGAACAAAGTCGTAGCTACCGTAGGGAACAAGAATCCCAAGAATCGCACAAACCCAGCCGCCAAGGTGGCCATGCCCACTGGCCGCTCGAGAAACGAGCTCATCCAGCCAAATAGAAATCCCCAAAGAGGACTGAGACCCCGACTGAGGTACACGTAGGGGCCGCCTGCCTTCGGAAATGCCGCGCCCAGTTCGGCATAGCAAAGAGCGCCTAGAAACACGATCAGCCCACCGAGGATCCATGCGGCCAAAACAAGTGTGGCGGAGCCGACGGCGCGCGCCATATCGCTAGCGACAAGAAAAACTCCCGTGCCGATGGTGTCGCCAATAACAATGGCTATCGCTGACCAGAGACCCAGGCCACGAACCAAGGCAGATCGCTCGGATTTGTCAGCTGAATTTGCGGCCATCGCAGGCGGAATCTCAAGAGCCTACTATCCGCTATGCAGGCGGTCAACTAACGTCAGCCGCATTGGTCGCGTCCCTCCGCGCTTCAAGGCGTGTGTGTTTCGTGGCCGCGATTCGGGCTATCGCGTATTATCGAGGCCACGAGGGCGACATAGAAGGTCATGCTGAGTGAGTTCCCCTGGGACCCGCGCTATCGCGTCTCCGATATCGACAATGTGCTCACTCCTGCTCTCGTGGTGTATCCGGAAATCATTGACTCGAACATTGCGCGGACCTTACATCTGCTCGGCGGCAAGGCGGATCGCTGGCGCGCTCACATCAAGACCGCAAAGCTGGCCTACACTCTCGGCATGCTGGTCGAGCGTGGTCTCCGGAATCTCAAGTGTGCAACCACGCTCGAACTGCTGGTAGCGTGCCGCAGCGGTGCAGCGGACGTGCTTCTCGCCTACCCGGTGATGGGCGCAAACGCACGCCGCGTGCGAGAAATAGTCGAGCAGTTCCCGGACATCCGAATTTCCGTTCTCGCCGAAAACCAGGAACAGGTGCGGCAATGGCAAGGTTGCCCTGTCGGCATCTTTCTCGACATAAATCCCGGAATGAATCGCACTGGTGTCGAACAGAGCGACGGAGACAAACTGATCAGGCTTGCCCGCTGGGTTGGCGACGCTGGGCTCGAGTTCCGTGGTCTGCACTATTATGACGGGCAGTATGGCGGGTTGGATGAGCCCGAACGAACCGCGGCGGCTCATGCCGGCTATGATCGTTTGGTGGAGCTTGTCAACGAGATAGGGCACAGCGGGATGAGCGTGCCGGAGGTAATTACCGCAGGGACCCCGACGTTCCCTTGCTCGCTTACGTACAAAGGTTTTCACCGTGCAGGATTCATCCATCGTGTCTCGCCTGGAACGATTCTTTATTGCGACGCTACTAGCCTGGCACAGCTCCCCGGCGAGTATGGCTATGCGCCGGCGGTGATGGTATTGACACGCGTGGTTAGCCAGCCACGCGACAACATCGTCACCTGCGACGCTGGGCACAAGTCAGTGTCAGCAGATGCCGGCGTGCCCACGTGTGTGGTCGTTGGACATCCGGAACTCATGCCGCTGACGCCCAGCGAAGAGCACATGCCGTTGGACACGAGGGAGAAGATGCACAGGCCGCAGGTTGGCGAGGCACTTTATCTCCTTCCGCGCCACGTTTGTCCTACGGTGAACAATTTCGATTCCGCGCTGCTGGTGCGGGATGGTCAGATCATTTCGGTGGAGGAAGTATCTGCCCGCGGACGCGAGGCTCCGCTGCTGCGGTCGTCAGATTGGACGTCTCGTGTGCGTCCGGCAGCCCCACAAAGAGTCTAGGTCTAAAGAGGTGATTCCGAAACAACTGGAGTCCGAGTGTGCGGCGCGCCAGCTGTCGCGTTTACTTGCTTCCGCTGCCCACTTTCTTCTTTGACTTGTTCACCGGTCTCGAGCGCGTTTTCTTTACGCTGTAAGCAACGCAGTCGATTTCGATCAGCATGCCGGGAGTGTGCCCGAGATCGCTGCCGACGGTCGTGCGCGCGGGATATGGCCGCGAAAAACGGCGAGCATAAACTGCGTTGTAGCGCGCGAAGAAACTCGTGTCGCTGAGGTGGACGTTGACCTTGACCACATCGCTAAGGGAAGCGCCGTCTGCCTCGAGAATGGCGGAGATGTTATCGATGGTCTGCTCCGTCTGCTTCTCAATGGTGTCGCCGACCAGCTCTCCGGTGACCGGGTCGATAGGACCCGTTCCGGTCACGAAGAGGAAATCCCCGGCCCTCCATCCCTGGGAATAGGCCCCTCCTGGCGGTGCACCACGCTTGGTTTGAATTACGTATTTGGCCATCTTCGCTTCTCCAGGCGCCTTCTTCCTGGCAACAGCAAAAAAGACTGGAGGCGCGGGTGGGAATCGAACCCACGCATAAAGGTTTTGCAGACCTCTCCCTTACCACTTGGGTACCGCGCCTCGATGCTTCTACCGTAACGCGTTCTACGTGGGAAATCCAGCCGTCGCAGTCATCGTCACTACCACGCCGCTTAAGCGAAATGAAAGTCTCGTCGTCCGGCGCCTGAACGATTTCACCATTTCGAATCCCAACCAACTTGCCAACTTCCCCGCCCACCCGATATCGTCGGAGTTCGCCACGCACGCATGCCGTGGTTGAAACTTATCTCGCTGGAGGATGAATGTCGGCAGTGAAACTCGAGGACGCGCGGCGCGTGATCGCAGCTGCGGAGAAGAAGGCGGCAGAGATCGGACAGCCCATGAACATCGCCGTCGCTGACGAGGGCGGCAATATTGTGGCCCACGTGCGTATGGATGGCGCCTGGATCGGCAGCATCGATATCTCGCAGAAGAAGGCCTACACCTCGCGGGCCTTCGATATCGCGACCAAGGACCTGGCTACGCATTCGCAGTCGGGCGGGCAGTTTTTCGGGATCCACGCCTCCAACAACGGTAAGATCATGATCTTCGCCGGCGGCATCCCCTTAAAGCGCGACGGCAAGGTGGTCGGTGCGATCGGTGTCAGCGGAGGCTCGGGCGAGCAGGACCACGCCGTCGCTGAAGCTGGGGCGGCGGCCTACTAGCGTAGCTTGTGGCGAGGGTACGTAACGCTTATCACCCGGTTTGCGGCGATAGGGCGGGATTGGCGGCGGAGAGAAATGCACCTTTCCGGCGATTCAACCGGCGGCTGCCACGATACTCTGTGAAGGCCGCTTCACATCCTATTCAGCTTTCGCCGCATCAATGCTGCTAAACCAACGACGCCAGAGCCAAATAGTGCCAAAGTTCCAGGCTCTGGAGCCTGAAACTCGTAAATGAACGAGTCAACAAAAAGAACCTGACCATTCATGTCCCGCTGGTCAGCGAATGCGAACACCGTGCCTTGCCCATTGAGATTCGGCAGGTCCACCACGCAGGTTCCAGTGCCAGGATCAAAGCCGCAGAGTGCGCCGGAAAACGAGAAGGGCGCAGTGTAAGACCCAGCGCCGTGGTTCAGCCAAATACTCGGTCCTGTGAACGAAATTACGGACTGGTATGGAGCATTTGCATCTCCCCATTCCACCAAAAGCCCGTTCGCGAAACCGGGACCCAAGTCCGTGCCTGCGGCATAGCCGCTAATGTCCACGACGGTCCAGGGTGCGCAGAAGTAGCAATTGGCAGCCCAATTACCGCCGATGACCGGTATGTACAAATAGAACCCGCCCGCGGTCAGAAATAATTCTCCAGGCTGGCCACCCGACCAAAACGAATAGACTTGGAAATACCCGCCAGTCACGTTAGTCGCGAAGGATTGCGAGCTCAGAAATGCGAGGAAGACAAGTGCGAAGAAGACAATTCGAGCTTTCGATTTCATGGCAACCTCCAAGGTCAATAGCCGACACGCGTAAGCAATTGATCAAGGACATGCCCGGCTCGTTCAGGTGGGCTCAATCAAGGCTTACGTTGTAAGGACGATGCGACACTGCCTCCAGCGTAAGGCTGCATGCGGCAGTCCAGAGAGATAATCCGCGCCGGATTCGACATGGCCTCCCGTTTTGGAACGCCGGCGTTTTCGCACTCGATTGCATTTCGCAGTGCTGTCTAGCCGGACCTGTGAGTCATCCTCTAAAGCAAGCAAAAGGTGAAAATCGCTCCGGCTTGGGACGATTACTTCGCCTTGTCCCGCACGCGAAGGCCGCGCAGGATATCGACCGCTGCTGCGATCTTCCGCCGCTCACGCGCGGGCTTCGCCCGCAAAACCCCGGCCAACGCTTCCACCCGGCGCAGGCGCGCGCGCTGCATCAAGGCTCGCCCGCGCGCCGTGGCTGAAATGCAAATCTTGCGCGCGTCCTCGCGGTCGGGCCGGCTGGTGGCCAGTCGCTGCTCCACCAGTCCCCGGACAA
This sequence comes from uncultured Acidobacteriaceae bacterium, assembly GCA_963834815.1. Lineage (GTDB taxonomy): Bacteria > Acidobacteriota > Terriglobia > Terriglobales > Acidobacteriaceae > DASRAA01. Next base: position 1,106,436 of record CAWIDA010000006.1, read on the forward strand.
TGCGGACCATGGTCGGAGGCTTGACCTGCTCGATTTCCGCCAGCTGCTTTAACGACATCGTTCCGCCGAAGACCAGCACCGAAAGTGCCGACAGTTGCGCCGGGCCGATGCCGGACGAGCGGTCTTCCACCCGCAATTGCCGCAGCAGGTGGATGGCTGCCGAATGCAGCCCGTCCGCCAGTTTCAGCACGTCTTCACTGACCGTTTTTTTCATTTGATTCCTGGCCGGCATTGCGGTATTGTAGCGCGGTGGAATTTAGTTAGCAATGCTAACTATTGCGAGGGAAATCATGCCACAGGACATCTTTGAGGCGATCCATGCCAACGACCGCGACAAGGTCGCGCAACTCATCGCCGCTGACGCTGCGGTGGCGCACGCCCGCAATGAGGCGGGTGTCTCGGCGCTCATGCAGGCCCGCTACGAATTCCGCATGGAGATCGTGGACCTGCTGCGCAAGGCCGCCGGTGAACTGGATATCTTCGAGGCCGCCACCCTGGGCGACGTGCCGCGGCTACAGGCCTTACTGGCGAACGACCCGGCCCTGGCGACGGCCTTCAGCAATGACGGGTTCACCCCACTGCATCTTGCGGCATTCTTTGCCCAGCCCGCGGCGGTCGAGGAGTTACTCCGCCACGCCCCGGACGTGAATGCGGTGTCGCGCAATGCGATGAAAGTGGCCGTGATCAACGCGGCTGCCGCCTCCCGCAACTCCCAAATTGTGAAACTGGTGTTGCAGGCGGGCGCCAATCCTGACGCACAGCAGGAGGCGGGCTATACGGCATTGCACTCCGCGGCAATGAATAACCATTCCGAGATGGTCCGAGCGCTGCTTGACGCGGGCGCGAATCCTTCCATTCGCACCGACACCGGCCAGACCGCGGCCGAGATGGCCTTGCAGAACGGCAAAGCGGAAGCAGCCGCCCTTCTCGCAAGTATGTAAAACGAGATTGAGACTTCGGAGACTATTGCGTATCGATCTCTTCGGCCACGGGCGCCGTCGAGTGCGTGCGCAGGATGATGGTCCCGACGACTACGGCGCACGACAGAAGGCAAACCCGCAGCACTCCGGCATGCAGCGCCGGATCTCCCAGCAGGATTCGCAACAGCCCAAACGCTGCGCTGAGGGAGCAAAGCGCGAAGTACAGCCGTTCGCTGGCGTGACTGGCGTAGCGCAACAGAACCAGCAGCACCGTGGTCACGATGCTGTAAATCGTCAGTAGAACAATCCCTCCCGCCACCTTATCGCCGTGCAGGGAGAACGCCTTGGCGTGCGACAGTGCGGTTTGCAGCGCGGCCACGCCGAGAAAGATGGCCGTATGCACCAGCGCGATAATGGCGCGCTTGCGGTTGGTGAGGATGGAAAACGAATCCATGGCTGCCTGAAGAAATGATGCCGGAATCGGCGAACATCTGGCTGTGACGGAGGTCACAGGGACACGAAACTCTGCCGCTGGTCTGCCCGCTGGGAACCTGAACCGTTTTGGAGGCGTCACCCCGAGCGAAGCCGAGGGGGAGAGCCTCCAAGCGAAATCCTGAGCGAGGCCCACCCGAGCCGAATGGTCGTCTATCCACTAACCACTGAGCACTGTTTTTGGAGGCGCGGGGCGGAATCGAACCGCCGATAGAGGTTTTGCAGACCTCGGCCTTACCACTTGGCGACCGCGCCCCTCCGGGGAAAGCTGGGGTACGAAACAAACCCTCGCCCACGGCGAGGGTCCAGATCTATGGAGCGGGAGACGGGGGTCGAACCCGCGACTTCGACCTTGGCAAGGTCGCACTCTACCACTGAGTTACTCCCGCTCAGCCCTTTGATTATAACGAAATGATGAACTTAGCGCCAAATGCGCACACTTGCTGGCTCTGTCCAAAGATCATTCACTACGAAGGCACGGAGGTTTGATGATTCACAACTTCTTCTCCGTGATCTCAGTGCCTCTATGGTGAAGAAGATAACCTGCGCGGTTCCTAGTCGTGGTGCGCACCGCTCCATTGTGGGTCGCGCTCGGGTGGAACGATGGCTCCATCGCGCATGTGGATGATGCGGTCGCCGTACTCGGCGGCCTCGGGATTATGGGTAATCATCAACACCGTCTGGCCCAGTTCCTGGTTCGACTGCCGCAGCATGTTGAGCACGATCTCGGAGTTTTGCGAGTCCAGGTTGCCGGTCGGTTCGTCGGCCAGGACGATAGCAGGCTTGTTGGCCAGGGCCCGCGCCAGCGCCACACGCTGCTGTTCGCCGCCGCTCAGCTCCGACGGGCGATGCTGCAGCCGTTTATCGATGCCCAGCAGGCGTGTGATCCGTTCGATGTGCTGCTTGTCATGATTGACGTCGAGGCCGGCGATGTCGCGCGCAATGTCGATGTTGCCCTTGGCGGTCAGTGTGGGCAGCAGATTGAATTTCTGGAAAACAAAGCCGATCTTCAACTTGCGCATCCGGGTCCGGGCCGCATCGGAGAGCGATGTGAAATCCACACCGTCGATCGACACGCGTCCCTTATCGGCATGGGTAAGACCGCCTAAAATATAGAAAAGAGTTGACTTGCCGCTTCCTGAAGGTCCCACGATGCTGACGAACTCGCCCGTCTCGACCTCTAACGACACGCCGCGCAGCGCCGGCACATCAACCTTGCCAATGCGATAGGTCTTGCGTACGTCCTCAGCCTGAATCATCCACGCCATGCGAATCTTCGATCTTACACGAATCGGCCAGGCGGCCAGCGCCAGATCACAATGCTGGCTGCCCCATCCCTTCCCCTGTTTTGGGATAGGGTGGGATCCAAAAAACCATGAGGATCAGTTGGCGCACAGCGATCAGGAGGACCAGACCTGATATTCTTCCCGTCCTCCGTGGTGAAATGATTTTGGCCGAGTGTCTGGGTGCCCCATCCTTTCCCCGGTTTTGGGAAAGGGTGGGATCCAACCCGCGTCTGCCACCACGCCAGTCACTCCCCACGCTCACGGTTTCACGCTACAACTGAATCATGCCGAAGGGGTCCCACGAAGCCAGACACGCGCAACTGATTTTCCGCACGGTGGAATGGCTGCGTCGCCATTACAAGTGCGGCATCATTCTCTCCGAGCAGTATTGCGCCACCGGCGAAGTCCCGGATGTCATCGCATGGAAAGGCTTATGCAAGTCGGTGCTGGTGGAGTGCAAAGTCTCGCGCGCCGACTTTCTCGCCGACGCCGGCAAGCCATTTCGCATTAAGCCCGGCGAAGGCATGGGATGCCAACGGTTGTATATGGCCCCGGCAGGCACGATTTGCGCCGAAGAACTGCCGAAACACTGGGGACTGCTCGAACTGCATGGCCGCGAAGTGCGCATCAGCGTGAAGCCCGCCCGTGCTGACCTCCGCAGTGAAGTTGGGCTGATGAAAGAGATGAACCTGCTGCTGGCCAGCCTGCGGCGGGTCGAAGTCCGCATCGAGCCGCAGACCATTACCGACTTCCTGAAGTGGAAGAACCGCCTGGCGGAATACAACGGCGGCCAGTTGCCCGAAGGTATTACCGCCCCGGATGACGAACCCAACCCTCACCTGATGATCTAAGACACCCCAGCCGCAAACCGAAGTCTGCGGCCGTCGAAAATGTGCGCGCTACGTCTTACGCTACAGCCGTCGCTCCCCGCTTCAGCGGTTGGCCCTTGAACGCGAAGAACACGATGTAGAGGTAGCAGACCGCAGGCAAGAAGAACGCGTGATGGATGCCGATGCGATCGGCAATGAATCCCTGCACCAGCGGAATGATCGCGCCGCCGACGATTGCCGTATTCAGCAGTCCCGAAGCCTCACCCGTCAGCGGTCCCAAGCCCTCGATTCCCAGCGTGAAGATCGTGGGAAACATGATGGAGTTGAAGAATCCAATCGCCAGGATCGCCACCATTGCGACATGTCCTTCGGTCGCCATTGACACGCACACCAGCAGGGCGGCGATAAACGCATTGACCGCCAACACCGTGCGCGGCGGCATCTTTTGCAGCACCGCCGAACCCACAAATCGTCCCACCATGGCGCCGCCCCAGTAGAACGACAGATACTTCGCGGCCGTTTCCAGGTCAAGGTTGCCGATATTCGGCTCGTGCAGGTAGTTCACCAGGAAGCTCCCGATGGCCACCTCGGCCCCCACATAGGTGAAGATGCCAAGCGCGCCCAGCACCAGGTTGGGATGCCGCCAGATGCTGTCGCGTGCTCCCTGCGGGGTTGCGTGTCCGCCTTCGGCCTCGGGTATGTGCGGCAGCTTGAAGAACCCGATCGCTACCGCCAGCAAGACCAGCGCCACCGCGATGATGATGTACGGCATCTTGACTGACGACGCCTGCTCAATGCGGTACGCCTGCAATTCCGCCGGCAACATTTGGGCGATTTGCGCAGCCGTCTTCGGCGCGGTGGCCAGGATTAGTATGCCCCCGATGGGCGGCGCGATGAAGGTTCCGAACGAGTTGAATGCCTGGGTCAACGTCAACCGTGCCGACGCCGTCCGCGATGGCCCCAGCAACGCCACGTAAGGATTAGCCGACACCTGCAGTGCCGTAATTCCGGCCGCCAATATGATCAGCGCCGCCAGGAACAGCGGGAACGACGGCACATTCGCCGCCGGAATAAACAGCAGCGCTCCCACCGCCATGGTCAGCAGTCCCGCGACCATCATTCGCTGATAGCCGATGCGCTCGATGATGAATCCCGACGGAATCGAGAACACCGCGTACGCCCCGAAGAACGCAAACTGCACCAGCATTACTTCCGCGTAACCGAGATCGAAGATGGCCTTCAGGTGTGGAATCAGGATGTCGTTCAGGCAGGTGAGGAACCCCCACATGAAAAACAACGTGGTTACCATCATCAACGGGCCGCGGTAATTCTGCCCGGAATCTGGGGCGTTCGACGTTATCGTTCGTTGCTGCGCTACGATGGCCATGTTCACCTGTCTGCTTCGATTTGTTCGTCCCGAATCCCGATCGATCTGCCCGCGATTTCCGCGTCCGGATGAAGACACGGAATCTTATCAGGAAATTCCCATTAGCCGGAGTCCGAATTGCCTTGTGCCCTATGAGCGATGGCCCGCTGTTTCATCGTGCAAACGCTCTGCGGAGTAGCACCAGCTTGCGCAAGGCAGCCATGCCCAACCCGGAATCCTAGTTGACGGCGGGACTCGGACGCAACGGCAAAATCGGTTCTCTCCAAGGTTCCTGGCACCAACAGCACGGGCGCCGCGCAATCGCTCACACGAGTTCACTCGGCTTCCCGGCCAAGGCCATCGATCGTCTCCCGCACCCGCTGCACGGTTTCGCGGTCAACCCCGTCGTCCGCCGAGGAGGCCGTATCAGAAATGCTGTCGAAGCTCACAGGCGAATCCACCGCGGAGAGATCAACCTGCGTCGCATAGGCCCTCATGTGGACCTGCGTGCATCGCGTTGCCTCGACCAACTGGCGCACATTGTGAGCGCGAATCCCTCCGCCGGGCAGCACTTCAATGCGCTCCCCGGCCCGGGCGATCAGCCGCGCGATCAGTTCGCTACCTTCCACCGCAGTTTTCTGCTGGCCGCTGGTCAGCACTCGCGTGCAGCCGAGATCGATCAACTGGTCGAGGGCGCGTGCAGGATCGGGTACCACGTCGAAGGCACGATGGAAGACCGTCTGCTTCCCGCCGGCAACTTCGAGCAGCTTGCCGCAGCGGGTCGCGTCAACTGTCCCGTCGAAATGGAGTATCCCGAACACGATGCCGTCGGCCCCGTGCTCCAGCAGAATCGCCGCGTCGCGCCGCATCACCGCGAAGTCAGCTTCGGAATATATGAAACCTCCAGCCCGCGGTCGAACCATCGCCATCACCGGGATTCCCACCCGCTTCTTTGCCTCCATGAGCGTGCCCAGCGAAGGAGTGAGTCCGCCGCTGGCGATTGCCGCGCACAACTCGATGCGATCGGCGCCCCCGCTCTCGGCGGCCAGACAATCGTCCACGGTTGCAGCAACGATCTCGAGCAACATGTTCGCCAACCGTCTTTCGGCCGCCTCGTATCAGGCACCACTTCACAGGCTGCGGAAAAACTCCCGTTTGCAGCGGTTTTGAAGGGGCGCAGCTTTAGCTGCGCCGCAAAAGTCCATTATTTTTGTCATTCCGAGTCGGCCTTAGCCCACGAGGAATCTGCTTTCCTGACTTTTTCCGCGGCCTGTTGAGTCGTGCCGCCAAGCGTATGTTTTGATCTCTGCGGGCTTCAGCCCGCGCGATGGACTTTTTCCGTACCGTTCCGATCCGAAACTGCGTCTCCTCTAAACCACTCCGCCCGCTCTAGTCTCCATGTTCTGCCAAGCGCCCGGGAGGAACGCGCCGGCGGTGACCTCCCCTGACCTCGTCCCACCGAACCCACGCGATGTAAACGACCACGCAAATATTGATCAACAAGATCACCCAATGCACCATCGTGGGCCGGCGTATCAAGCTGTAGAGTTCGTAGGGCAGGTAGATGGCCCCCGAGATAATGGCCAGCCACTCTCCCCACACCCGTTGCCGCCATAGCCCGTAGGACTCGATAAAACGCAGGCTGGAATAGACAAAGGCGATTGCCAGCACGGTGAGCAGGTCGGCGTCCATCATGCGCCCGGCGGCGTGCATCAGGGCGTGAGACAACCGGCGGTCGGGATCGACATGCAGGATGTAGAGCAGGTTTTGCGCCGCGTCTTCCAGATCGATATTGCGATGGATAATCTCGGCGAATCCGAACGCAGCCAGCAACACCAGGATGCCTTTGGTGGCTTCCAGCATGGCTACCGTCCGCAGACCCCGATGATGGTCGTGGTCCACGCCACATGCTGCGCTGTTGTGGGTCCTGCTCATCTGTGAAGTCGCCGTTGCTGCCCGTCCCCGTCCCCGCACATTACCAAACGCAGGTCAGTCTATACCGGCCCCACCTAAATTTGGATGCAAACGACGGCAGACGGAGTTCGCCAAATTCTCTCTCAATGCAACTTCACGTACTCGTAATCCACCGGATTGTTGTTGATGCCCCGGTCAGGTGGAGCGATCCACGCCGCCATTTTGCCCGGCTCATACACGCCCTGCATCAGGCTCAGAATGAATGCCTGGTCGCTCTCGCTGGGCAGCCATTCGCCCAGGTGCGCCGCGAATTGTTCCTGGCTGATAGGTTGGCCCGCGGGAGTCGTCGGCACTCCCGCCCAGTTGCCGATGTTGCGGCGGAACCGCGTGCTCGGCAGGGTTAGCCTGAAGGAGTGGCCGGCCTTCTCGATCAGCCGGTTCCAGCGCTTCACGCCGATCTCGCAGTCGCGCACATACGACGAGCGCGTCACTTCGTTCATGGCGTTGCGCATGGGAATCTCTTCGCTCCTGGTGCCGCCGCCGTCGGGCAACTCCAGCATGTATGTCGGTTCCAGAGCGATGTGGTCCTCGTACTGCGCCTCGTCCGGCCGTCCCTTCAATCCGTTGGCGAAATACGAAGCCGCATTTGACGAGGTTTCCGAGCCGAAAAGATCGAGCGACGAGCTGAACCAGAAATTCAGATAACGCTGCACTGTCGCCAGGTCGATGGCGCCGGCCTTGCGGATCGTCACCGGATCGTCCGAATTCAGCTCCTTTATCACTTCCAGCGAGCGCTTCACTACCCGATTGATGCCGGTATCGCCCACGAACATGTGGTGCGCTTCTTCCGTCAGCATGAATTGGCAGGTGCGCGCCAGCGGATCGAAGCTGGATTCGGCCAGCGACTTCAACTGGAATTTGCCGTCGCGGTCGGTGAAGTAGGTAAACATGAAAAAGCTCAGCCAGTCGCGAATGGGCTCGTTAAAGGTGCCCAGGATGCGTGGCTTGTCGGCGTCGCCGGAGTGGCGTTCCAGCAACTCTTCCGCCTCTTCTCGGCCGTCGCGGCCAAAATAGGCGTGCAGCAGGTACACCATCGCCCACAGGTGGCGGCCTTCTTCCACATTCACCTGGAATAAGTTGCGCAGGTCATAAAGTGACGGCGCGGTGTGCCCCAGCATGCGCTGCTGCTCCACCGAGGCCGGCTCAGTGTCGCCCTGAGTCACGATCAGGCGCCGCAGCGTGGCGCGGTATTCCCCGGGAATCTGCTGCCATACTTCCTCGCCGTAATTGTCGCCGAATCCGATGCGCCGGTTGGGGTCGCGCTCATTGAGAAAGATCCCCCAGCGATACTCCGGCATGCGCACGTAGCCGTACGTCGCCCAACCCTTGGCGTCCACCGAGGTCGCGGTGCGCAGATACACGTCCGACACCTGAAAGTCCTTGGGGCCGAGTTCCTCCCACCACTTCAGGAACTCCGGCTGCCAGTGCTCCAGGGCGCGCTGCAGGGTGCGGTTCGAGCCCAGATCGACATTGTTCGGAATGCGGTCCTGATAATTAATGCTCACGAAACTGTCTCCCATTGTGGGCGCCCGCAATCATTGGGCGTTCCGTTACCGGCAACTGATCACTGACCACTGACAACTGCTGGGTGCCCCATCCTTTTCCTTCTTTTGGAAATGGGTGGGAATCGTTCTCCACAACCAAAGTCCGCACGTGCCCACGGTTGCTTTCATGCCCCTGTTTTATCAATGTTGTCCGTGTCGATCCGTGTCGATCCGTGGTCGCCTTGTTTTTCACTGACAACTGGCAACTGTTTGTCATCGCGAGCGGGCTTTCAGCCCGCGAGGGATCTGTTTTTCGCCGCCCATGGCCCACTCTTTGCTCGGCCCCATCCTTTTCCTTCTTTTGGAAATGGGTGGGAATCGTTCTCCACAACCAAAGTCCGCACGTACCCACGGTTGCTTTCATGCCCCTGTTTTATCCGTGTTGATCCGTGTCGATCCCTGGTCGGCTTGTTTTTCACTGACAACTGGCAACTGAAAACTGTTTGTCATCGCGAGCGGGCTTTCAGCCCGCGAGGGATCTGTTTTTCGCCGCCCATGGCCCACTCTTTGCTCGGCCCCATCCTTATTCCTTCTTTTGGAAATGGGTGGAATCGTTCTCCACAACCAAAGTCCGCACGTACCCACGGTTGCTTTCATGCCCCTGTTTTATCCGTGTTGATCCGTGTCGATCCGTGGTCGCCTTGTTTTTCACTGGCAACTGGCAACTGGCAACTGCCTCGTCACACTCTTTCCCAATTGAACTTCGCCTTCGATCCTGAACCAAACAATTTGAGCGCACCATGCTCACCCGTCGAATTGGGACGAACGAACACCCAGTTCTGCCACGCCGACAAGCGCCCAAAAATCTTGGTCTCCAGTGATTCGTTGCCGGGAAAGCGCAGGCTCGCTTCCAGCCCCGTCAGCGCGTCCGGGGAAAGCGCCGCGCGCTCCTCAATGGCAATGCGCACCTCGTCCTCCCAGTCGAGTTCGTCGGGCGCGACCGTGACCAGACCTTCTTGCAGCGCCTCTTCCGGCCCCAGCAGCTCGTCTTTGCGGCTTTCGAGTTTCAGCAGCATCTCGGCGTCGCTACCAAAGCGCGTCGCCAGCCGGCTGCCGCCATTGACCATCGGCAGCATGCCGTTCATGTCGTCAAGCGCGATCTTCGGCGCATCGGTTTCATCTTCCGCAAGCGCCAGCATGTAGCTGCGGTCCGCGGCCAAGGCGAGCTCGAAAAGCATCCCCCCAAAGCACGAGCCCGAGTCGAGGATGGCGTACATACTACGTGACGAAACATCGAGCCGCGCCAATGTGCGTCGCAGCAGTCCAATGGTTTCGCCCACCAGCCAATCCGGTTCGTGCCGCAGCATGAGCTGGTCGTTGGCCAGGACCGCGTCGATGCTGCCGCTGGTCTTGAGCAAAAGCAGTCCGAGTTCCAGTTCATTCGCCCGCAGCATCAGGATGGCGTCATCCAGTTCCCGCGCCATGGCCAATGGCCACCACCGGTCGCCCGCGGCATGAATCTCCTCGATCGCCGCGGGTTGCACCGCCTGGGGAGCTCGCACCATCAGCGTCGCCGTGCGTGCCCCGCGGTCGAAGGTGACATCGACATGCTTGTAGTGATACCCGTTCTCGTCGACCGTGCGCTGCAGCGGATTCAGCTTGATCCCCTTTGCGTCCGCATCACGCGAAGAACCCGCCACCAGCTTCTCCGCCCGCTCGCGTACCAGCTCTGCAAACTTCGCCGGGGACGCAATTTCATCCACCAGCCCCCACTGCTTGGCGCGCTCGCCTTTCACGCCATCAGGATTGGTGCAGAACAGGTCCGCGAGGTCGCGGCGAACTCTCCGCTTGTCCACCAGGCGGGTAAGACCGCCGGTGCCCGGCAGTACTCCCAGTAGTGGAACTTCGGGCAGGCTCACCGCGCTGGAGCGGTCATTCACCAGCAGGATCTCGTCGCAAGCCAGCGCCAGCTCGTAGCCGCCGCCCGCACAGGTTCCATTGATTGCCGCCAGAAACTTGAGCCCGTCGTAGCGGCTGGAATCTTCCATTCCGTTGCGCGTCTCGTTGGTGAACTTGCAGAAGTTCACCTTCCACGCATGCGACGACGTGCCCAGCATGTAGATGTTCGCCCCCGCGCAAAACATTCGCTCGCGCGCGCTGGTCAACACCACGCACGCCACCTCGGGATGTTCGAAGCGGATGCGTTGCAGAATGTCGTGCAGCTCGATGTCAACTCCCAAGTCGTAGGAGTTGAGCTTCAGCTTGTAGCCGGGCTTCAGCCCACCTTCTTCGTCCACATTCATGGCGAGTGTCGCCACCCGGCCGTCGATCGCCAGACGCCAATGGCGATAGCTATCAGCGGTGACATCGAACGTGACACACTCCGAATCGTTCACTTTTAGCATGCGGCAAGAACTCTCTTCTAAAGGGCGGCGACTGCCGCCCTAAGCGCATAAGGTCTGTTGGATCCCCACAACGTTACATGCATTATAATGCATGTGGAACGTCCAAAATTTGGAATTATGATGAAATAATATGCAACATTCGGGTGCCGCCGCCCCGGAATTTACCCTCGAAATCGGCAAAATTTAGCATTATAACTAACGTTATAATGGCTGGCGTTTTGCGAACGTGCTGGTCTTTAGGACTAGCCCTTCGCCCGCTCAGTTTCCAATTCCTGGACGCTCTCTTCCAGCGACTTCTGGCTCGTATCCAGACACAAATCTGCCCTTTTATATAGTTCTTCTCTGGCTTCCAAAATCCGTACCAAGTCCTCCATGGCCTCGCGGTTGTCCGCCATAGGGCGCATATCTCCTTGCGCCACAACACGTTGCATGTGGTCCTCGGGAGAGGCGCGCAGCCACACCGTGTAACACGTGGTGAGCAGGCGCTCGAACGTCGCCGGCTCCGACACCAAACCTCCTCCGGTCGCCAGGACAAAGCGCGGGTAGCATTCGATGACTTCGTCAAGACAGCGGCGCTCCAGGCGACGAAATCCGCTCTGTCCGTAGAGGTCAAAAATCACACTCAGCGATACGCCGCCCTCCTGCTCAATCAAGCGATCTAGTTCAAGGAATGGAACTTCGAGTTGCTCCGCCAATTTCGCGCCGAGGGTTGATTTCCCTGCGCCGCGCAGCCCGATGAGGGCGATGCGGTCCCGCCGCGCAGCCTGGTCAACACCGCCAAAATGCTGCACTAGCAGTTGCCGCGCTTGTACCAATTCCGCAGGCGGCAAGCGGCGCAGAAACTCGGTCATGTGCACCAAATCGACCGGGGGGCCAGGGCCGTCGAGCAGCAAGACTTCCAACGGAATATCGAGCGCCTTGGCGATGTCACGCAGTAGCAGAATCGAGACGTTCCCCTGTCCGCTTTCCAATTGCGCCAAGTAGCGTTCGGAGACCCCGGAGTCGCGGGCCAGGATCTTTCGCGTCATGCCGCGGCCGGCCCGAGCCTCCCGAACGCGATCTCCCAACATCCTCAGATAGCCGGAATCGTATGCTGCGTCGTGGTTAACTGCTTCGCGAGAGGACGCTTCGAGGTCGTCGGACATGGAGAATTTTTCCCTAAAGATGCACAATGTCGCAACGGTATGCGGCTGTGTATGCATTATACTTCCACTTCGCAGACATAGAATGGCCGATGTGGGGAACAATTCTGTGCTAAGCGTGCACGACGCATCCAACTCCAACGTCGCCGGGGCTACAGCGTGCCTCTAAACCTCACGATACTTGTCGGCACTATGACGGGCACCGCAGAGATGGTTGCGCAGGAAGTGCAGACCGTTCTCGAGGCAGCGGGGCATGCGGTCAGCATCCACATGATGGACAATCTGGACGCGGGCATCTTTGCAAATGGGGGCACATTCCTGATTTGCACCTCGACCTACGGACAGGGCGACGTGCCCGACAACGCCCAGGAATTCTTTGCCAGCGTGGAGCGCGAGCGTCCCGATCTGTCCGCTGTCACATATGGGTTAGTTGCACTCGGCGACCGCACTTATAAGGACACATTCTGCGAAGGTGGAATTCGCTTTGACACTTTGCTGACCGAGTTGGGAGCGCGACGAATCGGCGAGGTGCTGCAACACGACGCCAGTTCCGGCACGTTGCCGGAGGAAGTGGCGGCGCAATGGATTGTTCCGTGGACCGAACTCGTGGAAGCGGAAGACAATACGTCTTTGCCGGCCGCTGGCGCGAGGGAGGCCTCCGCGGAGTCGTGAGGACGAAGCTGGAGAATATGGCGGAGTTCGTGGCCCGGGTGATTGGCACTTCCGCCGGAAGTCAAAATCCAGACACGGATCTGCACGGATGACACGGATTGGGTTTTGATTTCCGACGGCTAATGACTGAAAGCTCAACGGCTGATGGGCTGACAGGCGAGAGCGAAAAGCGAAAGGCGAAAGGCGCACACCATGGCGGAATGGGTACATACCTTTAAGGGCGCAGTGCTGGCTTCGGAGTATGACTTTACCAGCCACATGAACTCGCAGATCTACGTCTCGCGCTTCGACCAGGCAACCTGGTTTCTGTTGCGCGCTATCGGAGAGACTCCTGCGTCGATCAAGCAACAGAACCTGCGCATCGCTATCGTGCGCCAGAATTACCAGTTTCTCGAAGAATTGCGCGGCGGGGAACTGGTTGAGATCAAAAGCGGTTTCCTTGCCGTGGGGGAAAAATACTTTCGCTTTTTGCACCAGATGTTCGATGCCGAGAGCGGACACATGGTGGCGACCTGCGACAGCGTCGCGGTGCGGGCGAGCCTGGCGACAGGCAAAAGCGTGCCGCTGACCGCCGAACTGCAGGAAAAGGCCAAGCACTACCTGGTAACCCCTAACGTGCCGCTGGACGAGGCAGCCGAGTAGCAACCCGCTGCTGGGTGGCATTCCGAGCTTTGACGCGGCGACCGTACCGGGTCCCTGCAGCGCCGTACCGAGCGCGACAGTAACCGAGCCCCAGACGAGGCTGTGTCGCGACTGTGCCGCCGCTCCGCGGCTCATTTAATCGTTCTACTAGCACTCTGTTCCGCCACAAAACTTGTTTTCCGGTTGCGACACAGTCTCAGATACCACCGACCCAAGGTTACTTCGGTCACAAATGTACCGATCACCATGGTTCTGGGCTATACTTGGCACTTCCCCCATGTTAAACAAGAGGACAATTCGGGACATTTCGGGGCATTTCCGCCTATGTCACAGGGGATGGAGAGCCAGACTCCTAATCGGCGGCTGGATTCGTGGAAATCGATCGCCACGTTCTTCGGTCGCGATGAACGTACGGTAAAACGCTGGGAACGGGAACGCGCTCTGCCGGTGCATCGCCTGCCGGGGGCGCGCGGTGGTGTGTACGCTTACACCAACGAACTGATGGAGTGGATGAGGCCCCGCTCCAACGGTTCCAAGTACTCCGGGTCATCAGAAGCAGTGCCAGAACCCGAGCCGGCGACGCTGCCTGAGGCTACGGTGGCAGCCCCGGAAGAGTCTCTGGCCGCCACCGCCTCGCCTGCAACACCAAGTCTCCCGCCGCACCGCCGCATCAACGCGGGCTGGGCTATCGCCGCGGTGGTGCTCCTGGCGCTTGCGGTAATCGCCACGCTAGTGGCCAGGAGACGCGGCCAGGTCGAGAACCCTTCCTCAGCCGAGTCATCCGGAACGGTAGATCCCGTCGTCCACGATCTCTACTTGAAAGGGCGCTACTACTGGGCCAAACGCACTCCTGACGACCTGAACAAGGCGGTCGAGTATTTCAACCTGGCGATCGCCAAAGACCCGAACTACGCGCCTGCCTACGTGGGTTTGGCGGACTCCTACAACCTTCTACGCGAATACACGCCAATGTCCGATAGCGAAGCTTATCCCCGCGCGCTGGCGGCGGCCCGAAAGGCTATCGAGCTGGATCCTAATGATGCCGCGGCGCACAACTCGCTGGCCTTCGGAACGTTTTACTGGGAGTGGGACGCCGCGGCCGCCGAACGTGAGTATCGCCGGGCCATTGAACTCGATCCCAACGTCGCCGTGGCCCATCATTGGTATGCAACCTTCCTGATGGCGCTCGGGCGTCTGCCGGAATCGCTGCGGGAGATCGAGCGCGCCCGCCAGTTGGATCCGGCGTCGACATCGATCGTCACCGACCAGGCGTGGATCAAGTATGCGGCCGGACAGAAACAGGAAGGGAAGGCCATGCTGCAACAGCTGGCGGAAACCTCGCCGGAGGCGACCTCGCCGCATCGCTATTTGGGAATGATCTTTTTTGAGGAGGGGGACTATCGGCGCGCTCTCGCGGAGAAGCGAAAGGTGGCATTGCTGACCCACGATGCCGACCAGTTGGCGATTGTCGAGGCATCGGAGAAAGGGTTTGCCGCCAGCGGCGCGAAAGGCATGCTGGAGAGCAGGCTGCGGGCACAGAAAACCATCTATAGCGAGGGCCGGCTATCGCCCTATGACCTGGCCGCTACGCTGGCTCTGCTGGGCAGAAATGAGGAAGCGCTGGCTTCGCTGCAGGTGGCATATCGCAACCACGATCCCAGGCTCATCGGTCTGGGTAACGATTTCCGCTTTGCGGGCGTGCACAATGACCCGGCGTACCGCGCCCTGGTAGCGCGAGTCGGACTTTCCCCGGCAGCGTAGGCCTCCAGGTGCCAGCGGCGGTTATTGACCCCATAGCGACACATTACGCATAATTGAGGCGTGGGTGTTGGAGTTCACCCTTAACCGCCCCTTCCGGGGAAGATGACTCCTACCAGGGTCCGCTTGGGGGGAGTCGCCCGTGCTGTTGTCTCCCGCACACGCTCCCGACAATTTCCGGTCTCGCAGCTCGTTGCCGTAACACAATGATGTTCACCAGTTGTGTGGGCCTCGCTGGGCAACTTGCACCTGAAGGAAGGATTACTGCGCTTGTACAAATATCTCCTGGTTGGACTTGGGCGGTTTCGCGGGTGCGGTCTCGCGCTATTGGGTGGGGACCTTCGTTACCCAGCGTATGGGACTGCGATTTCCCTATGGCACGTTTCTCATTAACGTGTCGGGTTGCTTTCTGATCGGCTTCTTCATGCATCTGCTGGCCGAGCGCGGGGTGCTCGATCTACGCTGGCTCTACATCATCGTGATTGGATTCATAGGCGCTTACACGACATTCTCCACCTTCGAGTACGAAACCATGCGCACTCTGCAGGACGGGCAAGTCGGTCTGGGCTTGCTTTACGTCAGTTCCAGCGTGCTGGTGGGATTCGTCATGGTGTGGCTGGGGTCGCTGGCGGCGGAGTTAATCCCATGACCGACACGCCGCCACTTCCTCTGTGCTGCAAAGTTTAGCTTTTCCTTCACGCGGAGACTCGACACGAAGCTGCTAGGGAACGCCATCGCCCATTGTTGCCGGAGCAGAGGGAAACTCGGAATCCCCAGCCTCCGATCCGGCTGGTGACTTCTCCGGAAGTTTTCACTGGCGACTCCGTTCAGGCAAGCGCCTGGTCGCCATTCGGACAGAGAGGAGCAGGCCATGCCGATGTCAATTGATTTATAGCTGGGATAGACTGCTCCGCAGGCGCTGCATGCAAGCTCAAAATCATGAACCAGCACGTATCATCGTCACCGACGATGAAGGCCACGGAGAGAATCCGTGGCCTCTGCTCTTGTAGCCAGTGGATTTCAGTGCAACAACTTTCGGCGGAGCACACAAGCCAGTATTGTCAATTCAGAACCGAGAATCTCGAAGCTGCCGGGCTCGGGGACGGCAGTGGCAGTGGTGAGGGTCGTAATGCCGCTGGGCCCGTCTGAGTCAGCGTACAACGTAATCAGGCCGGAGGATCTCCAGCCATTGCTCCAAGTACCAGAGACGTTCATGCGCAGATCCAGGTATCCTGGTCCACACGGTATCCCTCCGCAATAGTTATCAAACTCCCCACCAAACGTGCCTCCAGTTATCGTTCCAGTGAAAGTCAGATGCGTAAATGTGAGGTTCGAGCTGACGATCGTGGCAGCGATATTCGCGTTACCACCATTGAACGTGCCATTCCACTGATAATTGCACAACGGGAACGCAATATCGCAATCTACTTTCTCATGAAAAGTGGACAACAGCGCGGAAAAGTCTACTTGCATGAACGTCTGCACATAATCAGGAAAAACATACGTCGCGAACGAAAGTCCGGTCACCAACTCGCTGCCCTCGTATTGAACAAGTGGGATGGGAGGAGGTCCCGACCCCCAGGGGGAAACCTGACAACACCCCGTCCCAATTATAGAGTCGAAACGATCCGTATAGGTTGCATTCGCGAATGCGGGCACACGGCCGCAGACAATCACCAAGGCCAGGAGTACTGTCAGCTTGACTTTCATGTCGCTCCTCATTTGCGAAGAGGAATAGCGATCCGTCGAGCACGAACGGCCACGTTAGCACCGGCATTGATCCCGCGGGCCATGGTCGGGATCGTGTCATCGTCAAGCGCGCGACGAGCGTCCGTGCTCCTCTGCCTTGGCACGCTCCTCTCAGTGCTTCAGGCTTAATAGTGACTAGCAATATCTAATGCGCAAAATTATGGCGCGAATTGTTGATCACTACAAGTATCCGTATGTGCTAATGCAGAGAAAAATACCCACCAAACTAGTTCAGATTGGTTAGCCTCTACTTACTCAACTCGCCGCAATTTAACTGTTTCCTCGCCTGGGTGGAAGAGGCCACCCGCATCCGCAACGATGAACGCAAGGAAAACCCGCTATGAACAATAATGGAGATTAAGGTCGCGATTGGTACTGCTTGACAAGTAGATGCGTTAGCCTTAACCACATCCGTGCCATTGACACCCATGGAGTTGAGGCGCAATATCACTGCGTTTTGTCCGCAGTCCGCCAAGTCTCCTGGATTGCGAGGGGAGCAGACCATGAAACTCTGTACCTCGATTTCGGTGAAGCATAGAGTCAGATTCACCAACCTGATACTTCTGGCCCTGTTCCTAGCTGTAGGCCGGACCGCCCTAGCCAGCAGCACATGGTATGTCCATGGAGTGAACGGGAGCGACAGCAACAACTGTGTGTCGCCCCAGACCGCCTGCAAGACCATCGGGCATGCCATCTCGCTTGCTTCCGCGGGTGATTCCATCAAGGTAGCCGCCGCGATCTACATAGAGAATCTCAAAATTGCCTTTAGCTTGAGTGTGATCGGTTCAGGCGCCGTCAAACCAGTTATCGATGGCGGAGGCGTCAAAACGGTGATTACTGTTTCCCACGCGACAACTCACGTCAGTCTTTCGAAGTTGATCATTAAAAACGGGCGTGCCCAGTTCGGCGGTGGCATCAACAACAGCGGGACACTGGCAATCAGCGACAGCATCATCATCAAAAATAAAGCCCATTCCGTGGGCTGTGGAGGCGGTGTCTACAACACTGGCACGCTGCTTGTGAGGCGCAGCACCATCATCCAAAACTCTGCAGTGGTCGCCGGCGGCGGCGGAATCTGCAATGTTTCAGGTGGGACAGTGACGATCAACAACAGCACTCTCAGCGGGAATTACGCCCAGGGGGGCGGTGGCATCATCAACGGCGGTACGGTGACGATCAACAACAGCACCATCAGCAGGAACATGGACTCCCTTGTGTCTGGTGGCAGTGCGATCATGGGAGGCGGAAGCGGATTGACGATCAATAACAGCACCATCAACGGGAACACCCACCAAAACGGCCTTGGCTGTACCATTAATGGCAGCGGGTTGACACTCAGTAACACGACGATTAGCGGAAATGTCGCAGGGAATGGCTATGTAGTGTTGTGCGCCACCGCGACGCTCCAGAACAGCATTATCGCGAACAACTCTGGAGGGAACTGCGGCAGCGGTGTGGTCTCGAACGGCTACAACCTGAGCAGCGATGGTAGCTGCAATTTCTCCAACAGCGGCGATCGGAACAACACTGATGCCAAGCTCGGGCCACTGCAGAACAACGGTGGTCTAACACAGACAATGGCGCTGCTCCCGGGAAGCCCGGCGATTGATGCAGGCAACCCGAGCGGTTGCACCACGGGCCACGGCACTCTGTTGACGACGGACCAGCGGGGCGCGCTGCGTCCCGACAAGCAGGCCGGGCGCTGCGACATGGGAGCGTTTGAGCGTCAGAAGGGCTAGCCGAAACAACCACCAAGCCGGCCTAGAACGAGCGGAAACGCCTCGCAGGAGACGATGAAATCGTTCGCCGCATACCTATCATGCTTGATCAAGTCGGAGCTAGACTGACCACTCGGCAATCATCTGGTTCATCATCGCTGGCGATCCATCGCGAAAGCATGCCCCGTTTCCAAGAACCGGAAATTTAACTAGAGGCTAATCCATACCTCAGTCGCTCAGTGTTCAGGTTGATATTCTCCCGCTCCGCCTTGGCTTATCTTCGAGGAAGGCACGGCTGCCGTGCTAAACCAGATCCGACTGTCCCGTCGCGGTGACGACACTCGCCCACTCTTCCGCCGACAATCGCTTCCGGCGCGCCGTAGCCATCGGTATGGGCACGTGAATGAACTTGCCATACTGCAGACCGACAAGCATGTCGGTCTTGCCAGCCATGGCAGCGTGTACGGCATTGCGAGCGAACGAATCGCACAGTACCGAATCGACCGTCGAGGCGGGTACGCTGCGAATGTAGTAGCTGGGGTCGAGGTAGCGGATGGTGACCGGGAAGCGCTGCTTTTCGAAGTGCAGCTTGATTTTGGACTTCAGGAATAATCCGATGTCGTGATGCTTAAGATTGCCCGAAGCATCCCGCTCTTCCGAAGACGGCATCAGGTCCTGCCCAGCCCCTTCCGCGACCACGATCAGCGCGTGATGACGCTGCAGCAGGCGGCGGTGCAACGCTGCCAGCAGACCGCCGTCGCCCTCCAGCCTGAAGGCAGCCTCTGGAACCAATGCGAAGTTAACTTCCTGGCTCGCCAAGGTCGCGCCGGCCGCGATGAAGCCCGAGTCGCGGCCCATGACCTTCACGATGCTGATGCCGTTGCGCGCGCAGTGGGCCTCCACATGTGCTGAATCGATGATGTCCTTGGCGCGGGCAGTGGCGGTGAAGTAACCGAACGAGCGGTTTACGTACATGACGTCATCATCGATGGTCTTGGGAATGCCGATGACCGAGATCTTCAGGTTGCGGCGCTTTACTTCTTCTGCGATGCCGTGGGCTCCGCGTTGGGTGCCGTCGCCGCCCACCGCGAACAGGATGTTGATGCCGCGCTGTTCGAGGAAATCGACAATGATGTCGGCGCTCAGCGGCCCGCGCGACGATCCCAGCATAGTGCCGCCGCGCTGGTGGATGTCATTGACCATTTCCGTGTTAAGCCAGACCGGCGAAGCGGCCGCTTCCGGCGCAAATCCTGAATAGCCGTAACGAATGCCCAGCACGGCATTCACGCCATAGTGATGATGGAGCTGCAGGTACACCGAGCGGATGACGTTGTTAAGGCCCGGGCACAGCCCGCCACAGGTTACGATGGCGGCCTTAGTGTGACTGGGATCGAAGTAAATCATCTTGCGCGGCCCGGCTTTTTCGAACAGTAGAACCGGGGCGTCCACCGCGGTATCGACCTCGGCGGGATAGCGGACAAACATCTGATCGGTGACGAAGGTACCTTCAATCGACCCGCGTGCGTGCCGGCGCAGCGGCGACTGCACTTCGCAGGCTCCAAGCTGGGGAATAGCGATCTGTTCTGTTTCGCTCATGCAAGTCCATTCGCCCGCAGACCGTTCAGTGAGCTGCCGTTCCAGCTTTGCGCGGGCGTACTTCTACAATAAAGGAATGAAGCAATTCTACTGTGAGGACGGTCACACACGGGTGCTGAATTCCACAAACGGGAATATCTCCGCGCCCTTGCCGCCGGGCTTTCAAGTGTGAGGGGAGAGCGCTAAGATGAAACGATGGCTACCGAGAAATCAGTTCCAGAAGAGAAGTCCGAGCAGAATCCAAATGCCGCTGATTATGTCGCCGAGGCGTACCGTCGCCTGACGGTGCTTCGCAAGGAACTGGACAAACATCCCGACCTCGAAGCTGCTATCGAGCGACTGGAACTGGCGCTGAGTGTACTTACCACCAAGACAGGCGGAATGTTGTAGCTAGCTGAACAGCAACTCCCGGGCGCGCTGCGACGCTTTTACCACGGCTTTGATGAGCGTCACGCGCAGCCCTCCTTCTTCCAGTTCGAGAATGCCATCGACGGTGCAGCCCGCCGGAGTGGCCACGGCGTCCTTGAGCAACGCAGGATGGTCGCCGGTTTCGAGCATCATCTTGGCCGAACCCATTACGGTCTGACCGGCCAGTTTCATCGCGATATCGCGAGGCAGGCCAACCTTCACGCCACCTTCGGCCAGCGACTCCAGAATCATAAAAATGTAGGCCGGCCCGCTGGCCGAGAGCCCGGTGACCGCGTCCATGTGCTTCTCGTCCACGCGCAGGGTTTCGCCGACGGTATCGAAGAGGCGGTGCACCACGTCGAGGTCGGTGGGCTTCACTGAGCTTCCACAGCAGAAGGCCGTCATGCCTGCGCCCACGCGGGAAGGCGTGTTCGGCATGGCGCGGACCACCGGAATCTTCGCCGGGATACGCTGCTCGATATACGACGTCGGTACCGAAGCGGCGATGGAGATGATGAGCTGATGTTCGCCCAGTTCGGGTTCGATCTCTCGCACCACGTCCCCGAGAGTTTGGGGCTTCACGCACAGCAGGATGACGTCAGCGTCCTTTATGGCCGCTCGATTATCGGTGGTAACCTGTACGCCGAATTTCGAAGCGAGAGCGTCAACCCTCTCGCTGTGGTTTACCGTGGCCACGACGTTGGCGGGATTGACGACATTCTGCTGGCAAAATGCCTGCAGGAGGATGCTGCCCATTTTGCCCAGTCCGAGAATGGCGAGGCGGGGCGCTTGTGCTGGTGACGACACGGTGAAGTTCCTGGCGTACGGATTCCGGTTGTCCGGTGTAAGAGCGATTGTAAATTGCGGCGGACACAACGGGATAGAAGGCAGCCAGAGTTGTTACGGGATGCATGCCGTACACTGACGGATCAAGCAATTCACAAACTGAAGGAGTCTCGATGAACCTTGGAATGCGCCGCACCGGAATACTACTGACGATTTGCATGGCTGTGACGTGCTTCGCGCAGGAGACTGCAACGGCAGTCAAGAATCCCAAAGAAGAAGCCTGGTCGGTGCTGTACTTCGGGCTGGGAGACAGCAGCGTCGAAAAACGAACCAAAGCTACGACGGTGCTTGGCCTCCTGCCCGGCGATGCGAAAGCGGAAGAGGCCGCCCTGAAAGCGCTGGAAGACGATAAGCCGGACGTGCGATCCGCGGCGGCCCGCGCGCTGGGCGACATGAAGGCCAAGAGCGCCACCGGCCGACTGTATGAAATGTTCAACGACAAGGACGTCGGGGTAATCATTTCAGCGGCGCATGCCTTGCTCGAGTTGGGCGACAACCGCGGCTATGGCGTCTATTACGCCATCCTCACCGGCGAGCGTAAGAGTGGCGCGAGCCTGCTGGACGAGCAGAAGAAGATGCTGAACGATCCTAAGAAAATGGCGCAGTTCGGCTTCGAGCAGGGCATTGGCTTCATTCCGTTTGCCGGCATGGGCTACTCTGCATTCAAAATGGTCACCAAGGACACGACCTCGCCGGTGCTGGCGGCAGCGGCGCTCACGCTGGTCAAAGATCCTGATCCCAAGAGCGGCCAAGCCCTGGCCGATGCGGCCACCGGTAACAAGAGCTGGACCGTGCGGGCGGCGGCGCTAAATGCCATTGCGCTGCGCGGTGAGACCTCGTTGCTTCCGGCCGCCGAATCCGGCTTGCAAGATGACAAGGAAGAAGTTCGCTACTCGGCGGCCGCGGCGGTCATTCACCTGACCGATTTGAGTGCGCGTCGTGCGCCCGCCCGTAAGGCTCCGGCGGCGAAACCTGCGCCCAAGAAGAAGTAGGCGTTCCGCGCGAGAAGGCCGGTATGAAGTCACGCTGCTTATTCGCTGTTCTGACTGCTGCGCTTTACCTGTTGATTTCGCTCAATCTGGCAGCGCAGCAGTTTCCGCGTCTGCAGGAAGAGAATCTCGCCGGTCAACAGGTGGTTCTTCCCGATGCGGCGGCGGGCAAGGTAGCAGTGCTGGTGTTTGGATTCTCGCACGCTTCGCAGACGCCGACGGGAGCGTGGACGAAACAAATCCGCGGCGATTTCGGCAAGTCCGTCGGCGTTGTGCTTTACCAGTTACCGGTGTTGGAGGAGGCTCCAGGATTCATCCGCGGCATGATCGTCTCCAGCATGAAAAAGGGCGTGCCTGAGGACCAGCGCGCCTGCTTCGTTCCGGTCATGCACCACGAAGCCGAACTGAAGAAGCTGGTGGGCTACAAAGAGCCCGACGACGCTTATGTGGTCGTGCTGGATCGCAACGAAAACGTCGCCTTCCAGACGCACGGCGCCACTCCCGGGCTAGACTACGCCCAACTGCGGGCTAAGGTGGACAGCTTACTCAAGTAGCGTCAGCTTGCTGAAGTAGCCTTCGCGTCGGCGGCGTCGCGATCAGGGGGTGTAAATTCGCCGTCCCCTTGGTCTAGAGCGTTGTCAGCTGTGGTGTAGGCAGACGGGTGGAGCATGCCTTCCAGGGGTGCATGCAAGACTGCCATTTCTGCCTTGCGCTTTAGCGCCTAAGGTAAGGCTTTTTGACTGCCGCGGCTAAAGCCGGTGTCTAAGTCGAGTTGTAACTGCACCGCTGAAGCGGTGCTCCACCCAATACACCTGCGCTGAAACGTTATGGCCTGTTCATTCTGCAACCAATGGGGCAGACCGTTCGCGGAAACCCGTGGGATATAATCACTCCACCTTGGTTCCGATTCGTTCTGCGTAATCTGGTGCATTTTCTACTGGAGGTTCGGCCGGTGACCCGCCATCTGGCTGTCGCTGCACTCATCTTTGCGCTGCTTCAACCCGGCAGCGCTGCCACTGGTCCCATCGCAATGGATGGCTACTCTCCAGCCCATGCCACAGCCGAGCGCGACTGGGAAACCAAGTTTCGCAGCATCCCCGATCCCAAGAGCTTGCGCGAAACCATGCAGCGGCTGAGCGCACGTCCGCACAACGTCGGTGCGCCGTACGACAAGGACAACGCCGAATGGATGCTGGCGAAATTCAAGGAATACGGCTTCGACGCACAGATCGAGACGTTTTATGTCCTGTTCCCCACTCCCAAAGAGCGCGCAGTTGAACTGTTGGAACCAACTCATTTTGTAGCCAAGCTGCAGGAGCCGCCGCTGGCGGTCGATCCCACGTCGCAGCAGACTGCCGAGCAATTACCCACGTACAACGCATATTCCAAGGATGGCGACGTCACCGCTCCGCTGGTGTACGTGAACTACGGCGTGCGTGAGGACTACGACCAGCTCGAGCGCATGGGCGTGTCAGTCAAGGGAGCGATCGTTATTGCCCGCTACGGCGGCGCCTGGCGCGGTATCAAGCCCAAGGTCGCGGCCGAGCACGGCGCCATCGGCTGCATCATTTACTCCGATCCGAAGGATGATGGCTTCTTCGAAGGCAAATACTTTCCCGACGGACCGTTCCGCCCACAGGATGGCGTGCAGCGCGGCAGCGTGATGGACACCGACTATCCCGGAGATCCGCTGACTCCGGGAGTGGGCGCGACCAAAGAGGCGAAGCGGCTGGAAATTACCGAGGCCAAGACCATCACGACCATTCCGGTTTTGCCCATCTCGTATGGTGACGCGCAACCATTGCTGGCCGCGATCACCGGTCCGGTAGCTCCGGAGAGTTGGCGCGGTGCTCTGCCCATCACCTATCACGTTGGGCCGGGTGCGTCGAAAGTGCACCTGCTGGTCAAGTCGAACTGGGACCTCAAGCCGATCTATGACGTGATTGCAAAAATCCCGGGTAGCGAGACACCGGATGAGTGGGTGATTCGCGGCAACCACCATGATGCGTGGGTGAATGGCGCGGAGGATCCGGTGTCGGGCATGTCAGCGGTATTGGAGGAAGCACGCGCGCTCGGCGAGCTGATGAAGCAGGGCTGGAAGCCGAAGCGCACCATTATTTATTGCGCATGGGATGGTGAAGAGCCCGGGCTGCTGGGTTCCACGGAATGGGTGGAGCAACACGACGCCGAGTTGAAGCAGCACGCCGTGCTGTACATCAATTCCGACTCGAATGCGCGAGGATTTCTTTTTGCCTCGGGATCGCACACCCTGGAGCACATGGTGAACCAGGTGGCGCGCGAGGTGCAGGACCCGGAGAAGAAAATGTCGGTATTGCGGCGGACGCAGTTGCGCCGCATCGGCCGGGCGCAGAAAGCCGAAGACCGCGACGATCTGCGCGACCGGGCGGATCTGCGTATCGGCGCGCTGGGTGACGGCTCCGATTACGCGCCCTTCCTCGACCACGCCGGCGTTGCCGCGCTCAACATTGGCTTCGGCGGCGAGTCCGACGGCGGCATCTATCACTCCATCTATGACGACTTCTACTGGTACACGCACTTCGGCGATCCCGAGTTTGTGTACGAACGGGCGCTGGCCGAGGTAGGCGGAACAACCGTAATGCGCATGGCAGACGCGGACCTGCTGCCGTTCGACCCCTCGGGCTCGGCCGACACCATCAGCCGCTACGTGAAGGAGCTGAAGTCAGAGCTGAAGGAAAAGCAGGACAAGGTGCGCGAGCGCAATCGCGAGATCGAGGAAGGAGTCTTTACCGCTTCTGCCGATCCCACCAAGACGTACGTGGCGCCCGCCAGGGAACAGGTTCCTCCGTACCTCAATTTTGCTCCGCTGGAGAACGGCTCCGAAGCGTATTCGCGCGCGGCCAAGCGCTACAAGGCGGCATTCGCCAAGCTTGCCGAGAGTGATCCCACAGTGTGGGATGCAGCAGCGCTGAAAGGAATCAACCAGCAGCTCATCCTGACGGAGCGCACCTTTACCACCCCCGAAGGACTCAAGGAACGCCCCTGGTTCAAGCATCAGATCTACGCCCCCGGTGCTTACACCGGATACGGAGTCAAGACGATTCCGGCAGTCCGCGAAATGATGGAAGAAGACAAGTGGCAGGACGCCGACGCCGGCGCGGTCATCGCCGGAGCGGTGCTGATGAAGCAGGCCAGCCTGGTGGACTCCATCGCCGCCGAACTGGAGCAAATAGTGGGCAATGCGCCGCCCGCGACACAGACGGCGCGGAAACGTAAGAGGGCGGAAGCGGAGCAGGTCAGCGGAAGATAGGGCCTTCGCGAACCTCGAGCCTCCGGTAGCAGCGAGCACTGCAGTGAGAAGAACTACTTGGTACGGCGCAATCGCGGTCGCTGTCGCGTTCTGGACACAGGCACTTTGGGAAACCTCTCTCCGTCCCTATGCAGAGTATCTAGTTTTCCCGGGAACCTGGATAGCCAGGCGTTTGTTTGGACCAGTTCCACCAAACGAATTCTCTTCGTGGCAATTCGGCATTACCGCAATCGTTGTCAATGCGGTTATTTATTTTCTACTAATTTGGTCGGTCGAGAAGTTTTTGGCGAACCCTCCCACAATGACTTAAAGATCGCCCGCGAATAGCTGATGGATGGCATGGTTTCTGCCAAAGGTCAGCGATGCTGAAGGCAGCCCAGCCTCTCTTTCCCGTAACGGGCTAACCGTCGTGTCCTCGGCGGAATCCGGGCGAAAGTTGCCAAGGTCATAACATCAGCGCCGCCAACGTCATAACCGTTGCCCCAACGCCTAACTGCACGGCAATTCATGCTACCGCTCTTTCGCCGCCCAGAAGCTCCCGTATGCTGGGCGTACCAGCAGAAGTGCTAGCAAGAGGTGGAGGATGCACGCGGGCCATAACAACATACCCGCGAATGCCCCATCAATCCGGAGAACGCCGAGGTAAAGTCCAGCGAGGAGGTTGTATACAAACAGTGCGCGCGTGGACATTGCGGCAGAGTTGTCATAGTCGGGCCAACAGGCTATCGCCAAAGATAGGAGGGCGAATCCAGCCACCCGCGCCACTGCAATGCCGCTGTCGGAAAGCGCGGCGCCCAGAAGCACACGGGCGACGACGGTGGGAATTGCGATCAACGCTATTCCGGTCGCCGCCTCGATCGCGGATGATGCCATCACCAGCATTCTCGTGGTCATCGCTTACTCCTGGCCCTGACTACTGCTTGAACATTTTCTGTAGCGCTTTTTCAACCATCTACCGATGGGATCACGGGTATCACGACGCGAATTTCTGCACGTTCGTGATCAGTGTGCGCATGCAACTGGCCGCCTAGTTGTTGACCCTGGCTATGGCGTCGTCCATCTTTCTCTGGTCTTCGGCCGACAACTGCGACTTCCCGAGGTTGAACGTCAGCTTGTCGATGCTACCGGTAAAGCGGAATGGACAATCATAGGTAAAGTCCACCGGCGTACGAGTGTCGATCCCGACGTCGAAACTCTCGTCGGCGGGCAAGAGAAACGGAATAGTGTGCTCCATCGACTTGCGGGCGACCTCTTTGCCATCCACGGTCAGTACGCCAGTGCCACCTTTGCCGACGCCGGGGCCGTCATATTTGAAGTCGAAGACGATAGTATGCTTGCCCTCGCTAAGCGCATCGCCTCTCCAGCGGAAACGCTCCAAGTCGAGCATGTTGTAAACAAACACCGGCCGGCCTCTGCCGAATCCGAAGATGTCGGTGGCAAATACGGCGAGCAGTCCGAGCGCCGCGATTAGCAACATCGCGTAGCCGAAGCGTTTTCTCCACCTTCCAGCTTTGCCGACCAGGAGCAGAAGCAGTCCCAGTATCAACAAGGCCAGGCCGATTTTCTTGAAAAGGTCGCTCTTGAGCCACCAATTGAAGCTATTGGTCAGATACAGTCCGTAGCCGCCGATCATACCGCCTTCGGTTACGACCACGCCTTCCGCGCCACCACTCGGGATCGTCAACTCGGCAGTAATGGTGAAGTCTCTGCCGAGGACGTTAGGGGCATTTCCGTCTGGAATATTGGCATTCTCACCGGTGTAGGTGAAAACGGTCTTCCCGGCGACAGCGCTGGGGCGTGCCGTAAGCGCGCGCACGAAGCCCGAGTTGTCCAATGGTAAAACCTGGTGGTCTGCTGCCTCTTTCTGGAACAGCGCCTGCATTTCCTTCAGCTTGTCAGGCATGGTTGCGGCGAGATCGTTATATTCCGAATAGTCCTCTGCAATGTGATAAAGCTCCCACTTGTATTGATCGAGGGGCGGCATGGCCGTGGTTCCCAACTCCCAGGGCGGAGCGGGTGGCGTGGTAGCTGCAACCCAGCCGTCATGGTAGATAGCGCGGTTGCCGACCATCTCGAAATACTGCGTGTCGCGCTTCGACGGCGTGTTGGCATTGGCTGAATCAAAGGTGTAGAGCATGCTCACACCTTCGATTGGCTTTTGCGGGATGCCATTCACCATGTCCGGCGCCTGAATGCCGGCGGCTTCAAGGATCGTTGGAACAATATCAATGACGTGGTGGAACTGGGTGCGAATCCCGCCCACATCCGTGATATGGCCAGGCCAGGAAATGGCCAACCCCTGACGGGTGCCGCCGAAGTGCGATGCCACCTGCTTGGTCCACTTGAACGGGGTATCGAACGCCCATGACCAGGCGACGGACATGTGAGGATAGGTCTTGTCGGAGCCCCAATCGTTATAGTGCAATGCGTTCATTGCCAGGACGGGCTTGACCATTGGCATATTGATGATGCCGTTGTATGCGGTGTACTGGTTGAACGTGCCGTAGATACTGCCTTCAGCACTGGTTCCGTTGTCGCCGTCGATGTAGATGATCAACGTATTGTCGAGCTTGCCCATCTTCTGGACTTCGTCAATCACGCGGCCAATCTCATAGTCGGTGTATGCGGTGTAGGCGGCAAAGACTTCCGCCTCGCGGGCATACATTTTCTTTTCCATCGCGCTCAGCGAGTCCCACTTGGGCAGCTTGGCTCCTCCCATCTCTGCCTGTCCGTCCGGCCACGGCGTGAGCGTGGTGTTGGGCGGAATCACGCCCAGCCGCTTCTGGTTTTCGAAGATCTGTTCGCGCAGCTTTTCCCAGCCCATGTCGAACTTGCCATGGAACTTGTCGATCCATTCCTGCGTTGGCTGGTGAGGAGAGTGTGAACCGCCGGGCACGTAATAAAGGAAGAACGGCTTGTCTGGAGCCG
The DNA here is from genome assembly GCA_963834815.1 of uncultured Acidobacteriaceae bacterium. Classification (GTDB taxonomy): domain Bacteria; phylum Acidobacteriota; class Terriglobia; order Terriglobales; family Acidobacteriaceae; genus DASRAA01. The sequence continues at coordinate 1,134,930 of CAWIDA010000006.1, forward strand.
CGGCATTCAGGTCCTGCAGGTAGCGGATGGCATTGTCGGCCAGGTCGGTGGTGAGGTTGTAACCTTTCTTTCCCACCCATGGATAGACGGCCGTCGTGTTTTGGAACAAGTAGGGCGTCCACTGGTCGGTTTCGCCACCCAGGAAGCCATAGAAATATTGGAAGCCCATGCCGGTGGGCCATTGATCAAAGGGTCCTGCACTGGTGCTGTAGGTGAAGCCCGGCGTGTTGTGGTCTTTGCCGAACCACGAGGTAGCGTAGCCGTTCTCTTTCAGGATCTCGGCGATCGTCGCATTATCAACGCCGATGACGGAGTCATAGCCGGGATAGCCGGTGGACAATTCGCCAATAACACCGAATCCCACCGAGTGGTGGTTGCGGCCAGTGATCAGTGCGGCACGCGTCGGCGAGCAAAGAGCCGTGGAGTGGAACTGGATATAACGCAACCCCGCTTTAGCAATGCGATCCAGGTTCGGTGTGGGGATAACGCCGCCGAAGGTGCCGGGCACCCCATAGCCCTGGTCATCGGTCATGATGAGCAGCACGTTCGGCGCGCCCTTCGGCGGAACCACGCGTGGCGGCCACCACGGTGTGGAGTCCTTGGCGGTTTCCTTGATCACCCCGCCAAACTTGGGAGGCGGTGGCGGAATCTGCTTTCCGTTAATGGTGGTGGTTGCGTCGGCAGAACCCAACGTGCCTGTCACCTGCTGGGCGTTAACACCCGACGCTGCCAGCAGAAACAGCAGAATGGTCGCTGAAACACGAATGCGGAGTGGACACTGCAAAGGCTCCTTCGGCATGCTCGATTCCTCCGTTTGAGACCTGGCCGACCGTTTGGCGCCAATGGGAGTGTCTGCGCCCGCGAGGGGTTGCGATGAGCGAGTATGAGCGAAAGCCATGCTCGCTCTGTGAACTCAGAGTTTGCCTACTGTGTTGCTTGGGAAGTGCTGAGAGTCTAGTCGGGCAAATGACGTCTGGTCAACATCCATGATCCCGCAATAGCCGTGTTTGGAGAAAATTTGGAAATCTCTTGTGCGTTTCTAAGGACTTAGCCGGATGACTGGGCTAGGTTGGCGTTGCTTGCACCTAGCAAGCCGGTCGGCACTTCCACGGGAGGCCGAGCGGTGTGAACAAGCAACTAAATCAACAGATGCGTTTAAGGAGAATCGTACGATGAAAACCAAATTTCTTATCTCGACATTGGCCCTTGCTTTGACGCTTGTCCCGGCAGCGATGGCGGCCTCGGGCGACAGCGTTATTTTCAACATGGTACGGTCAGCGGGCGCAGCCGGTTGTCTGGCGGCCAGTGCCAGCGGACGAGTCACCTCACTGACCTGGGACCGGTCCAGAACATGCACGTAGAAGTGTTTAAGCTTCCCCCAAACACAGAATTTACCCTCTTTGTCATCACTACGCCCAACGCACCGTTCGTGCCTGCGTGGTATCAGGGCGACATCAAAACCAACTCCGTGGGCAGAGGCGTCGTGGACGTGACTGGAATCTTCAGTGATGAGACGTTCATCCTGAACCCCGGACCCGTCGCCACAGAAACCGACCACCTCGGGATCTGGTTTGCCGACCCCAACGACGCGTACAAGGCTGGCTGTGCGGCCACAGTAACACCTTTCGACGGAGACCATAACGCGGGCATACAGGTGCTGAATACCAGTCAGTTTCCGGATAACCACGGGCCGCTACAGCTCTTACAGTAGGCCCGATCAGAGTTTTCCGCTGGCTTGACGCGGTATGCGGTAGCTCCGAGCTTCCGCCGGGCGACGAGCGATACTGCAATGGGAGACGACACAGATTGCGGAGGCAGGTTTAGTCCTGCCTCCGCAATTGCGTGCTCGTGGTTACTTTCGTTTCTCTCTCGCACGTTTTTGCGTGACTTCAACTCCCCTTTTGCTTTATCCATGAAACTGGGATGTCTCGCTTCAGCAGCAAAACTTGGCGCCCCGAGGCAAGTTGTCATCCCAGCCGGCCCAGCGGTTCGGAATGCTGTTGGTTCCTTGACCGAATCCCTGTCATGACGGTAGATATGCAAAAGGCTGCAGATATAAGTCCTTACGGCGGACCACGATAGATCCAAGCATTTTGAAATCGATGGCTTGCGCGGATTTTTTGTCCAAATCATTGAAAACAAATGACGCGCGAAAAAGAAATTATTGCGAATGTGGCATCTCCATCGCAGCCAGTCTGCTTGAACCTTACATCTAGCCTCCCGTTTTGCTTGCTTGAGTCCGGCGCATGCGATTTTCTTGCACGCGTGTAGGGGCGTGCATATACTCGTAAGGTTTGCGCGCCTGACGATGCGAATCGGCGTCCGGCGCACGCACTCACAGACTGGGTTGCAAGACCCCCGTAATCTTCGGAGAGTTTTAATGGAAACCGCACTCACGCTCGAACAAGAGAAAAATCCCTGGGAATCGCAAGCCGCGCGTTTCAACATCGCCGCCGAAAAATTGAAACTCGACGAAGGGCTATGGCGGGTCCTGCAGCAGCCCAACCGCGAAATCATCGTCCACATTCCGGTAATGATGGACGATGGGCATCTGGAAGTCTTTACTGGCTACCGGGTGCAGCACTCGATTGCGCGCGGACCGGCCAAGGGCGGCGTCCGCTACGCGCCTGACGTCACATTGGACGAAGTGCGCGCGCTGGCTAGTTGGATGACGTGGAAGTGCGCCGTGGTCAACATCCCGTTCGGCGGCGCCAAGGGCGGCATCATTTGCGATCCCAAGCACATGTCGAAGGGCGAGTTGGAGCGCATGACTCGCCGCTACACCTCAGAGCTGATCGAGTTCATCGGACCGGAGAAGGATGTTCCCGCGCCCGACGTGAATACCAACGAACAGACCATGGCATGGATGATGGACACCTACTCCATGCACATGCGCCAGACGGTCACTGCCGTGGTCACGGGCAAGCCGCTGAACATGGGCGGTTCGCGCGGACGCCGTGAGGCCACCGGCCGCGGCGTGATGATCATCGCCGATGAATCGATCAAACACCTGGGAATGGCGCGGGAGAGCACTCGCGTCATCATTCAGGGCTTTGGTAATGTAGGCTCCAACGCCGCCGAGCTGATGCACCAGGCGGGATACAAAATCATTGGGATTGGCGAATGGGACGGCGGTTTGTACAACCCAAAGGGTATCGACATCTCGGCGCTGTGCGCCTATCGGCAGAAGGAAGGCACCATCCACGGGTTCAAGGGCGCGGAGCGTGCCATGACGGAAGAGCTGCTGATTACCGATTGCGATGTGCTGGTGCCGGCTGCCACCGAAAACGTCATTACTTCGCTCAATGCCGATAAGGTAAAGGCGAAAATCCTGGTGGAAGGCGCCAACGGTCCAACCACGGCGGCGGCTGACGACATCCTCGCCGACAAGCACGTGTTTGTGATGCCCGACATTCTGGCCAACGCCGGCGGCGTGACCGCCTCCTACTTCGAGTGGGTGCAGGACCGCCAAGGCTACTTCTGGAAGGAGTCGGTGGTCAACGAGCACCTGGAAGAAATCATGGTCGAGTCGTTCGAAGCCGTGGTTCGTTACGCCGAAACCCACCACGTGAACAACCGCATCGCTGCCTACATGCTGGCGATCGATCGGGTGGCGTTTACCATCCGGCAGCGCGGAATCTACGCCTAAAAGGTCAGTCTGCCGGCTTTCGCTGCAATTTGAAGCGGTCCCTCAGCGGGGACCGCTTCCGTTTTTGGAATATCGCAGCTTCCCCAAAAAATTCCGAATAATTTTTGGTGACAGTCCAAAGAAGGGCCGGAATGGGAGCATAATATTTCTCAAACGCTGTGGTCGTGGGGATCGCCCGATCCAAGGTCAACATGCATCGCCTTATCTTTTCCTTTCGAGTACTCGCAGTAGCGGTGAGTTTTCCAGTCATCGTGCTGGTCATCGCCTGCGCAACCCTGCTACATCCCATTGCCCCCCTGAAGACGAGAATCCGCGTACCAATACGCCTCTGGATGAGCGTGATGGACTGGATCAAGGGCATCCCCATTGGCTATAGCTATTGGGTGCAATACCAGGCGCCGATGATGCTGGATGAAATCGCGGTTCACCACGACGAATAGGTGTTGAAGTCCTGATTTTGCGCGGTTGCGTTCGTAGCGAACGGTGAACGATAATCAACTTGGCAGCGGCGAGACGGCGGCGCCTTGCACCAGTCCGCTTTTGTGAACCTTCCGAACTACATCACGCTTACCAGGATCTTCAGCATTCCCGTGCTGATCTGGATCCTGTCGAGCAGTCATTTCAGTTCGACTAATGGGGATCGGGAGCTACTGGCTTCTGCGGTCTTCATTGCGGCGTCCCTCACTGACGCGATCGACGGCTACCTGGCACGCCGGCGCGCGCAGATCACTACCATGGGAATCCTGCTCGATCCGGTGGCGGACAAGCTACTGATCGCGGCCGCATTCATCACCCTGGTGCAGTTCAATCCGCGTACCGTTCCAGCCTGGATGGCGGTGATCATCATCGGGCGGGAGTTTCTGGTAAGCGGTCTGCGCTCGATTGCCGCGTCGGAGGGCTTCACCATCGAAGCCAGCGATCTGGGCAAACTGAAAATGGTGGTGCAAATTGTGTCGGTGGTGGCAGCCATCATCGATCATCACTGGACCCACCTGCCGTGGTACTTCCTCGGCCTGCCGGTGCACCCGATTGCACTGGCCTCCATCTGGATCATGGTGGGCCTGTCGCTGCTGTCTGCCGTGGATTACTTTGTGGCCTTCTGGAAAAAGATCAACCAGCACGCTGAAAAGCGACGCCGGCGGCGTTCGTTTGTGCTGAGCCGGCGCAGGAAGCGCAACGATGTCCCCGCAGTCTGAAGCCCATTCCGCGACCCTTCCCATAACTGCTGAATACAGTCCGGAAGAACGAACTATCTTGCTGCAACTGGCCCATCGCTCGATTGAGGCGACGGTGCAGGGTCGAAAGCTCAATCTGAATGCGCCCACTCCGCACCTGGCGGAGATGCGCGGCGCTTTTACGACCTTGCATTTGCAAGCGCGGCTGAGGGGTTGCGTCGGCTATGTTGTGCCGACTCACTCGCTCTACCGCACCGTGGCAGAAACGGCGCAGGCTGCCGCTTTCGATGATCCACGTTTCGAGCCGGTAACCGCTGAAGAGGCTCCTTATCTCGAAGTCGAGATCAGCGTGCTGTCTCCACTGCAGCCGATTCGGCCCGAAGACATCGTAATTGGACTCCACGGACTGGTGGTGACGAAAGGTCGTCATCGCGGGCTACTGCTGCCGCAGGTTCCGGTGCAATGGCAGTGGAACCGGGAGACTTTCCTGGCCCAAACCTGTCTTAAGGCTGGGCTTCCGTCCGATTCTTGGATGCAAGCGATTGATTTACAATGCTTTACGGCGGAAGTGTTTAGCGAACCGGGTGCCACGACTCCCTCTCTGTAAGAATCTCCGTCGCAGAGAGTCTGATTTCAGCAGCCGAATCAAAAAATCCACCACAACTAGGTTGCATCTGGCGTTGTGCATCTGTACCATCGGGACGCCTCTATGCATGCTTCTTCAACTGTTTACGCCTCCCGCATTCAACGCTTCCGCCTTCCACGAGTCTGTGTCGCCGTCGTAGGCGAAGATGCCTCCAACATAGTTGAGCGCGCCGAGTCTCTGGTGCGCGATAACCCGTTCATGGAGTTCAGGCTAGATTACCTTACGCAGCCGGTAGCGGGGTTGCCTAAGCTGAAGCACTTTCTGGACTTACATCCGGAAGCGACGGTCATCGCCACCTGCCGCCGGGCGGTCAATGGCGGCAAGTTCAAAGGCAGCTCAGCGGCGCAGCTCGACATTCTGACGAAGGCGGCGGCCACAGGGTTCCAGTTGGTGGATATCGAACTGCAAAGCGCCGAGATCCTCAAGTCCGCGGAACTGGCGGAGCTGAAGGACCGCGTCGGCGTAATCCTGTCCTATCACGACTTTAAGGGCACAAAGAAGCTGGAAGAAACCTTCGCCGCAATGAAGCGTTATCCAGCGGATTTCTACAAGTTCGTTTCCACCGCAACCACGCTCAGTGACAACGTCGCCATGATGAAGTTTCTGCAAGCCCACTCCGCACAGCACGAGATGGTGGGGCTCTGCATGGGAGAGCAAGGAATCATCAGCCGCGTGCTGGGGGTGCGTGCGGGCAGCGTGTTCACCTTCGCAGCGGCAACGCGCGGGGAAGAGACTGCCCCCGGCCAGGTGACGGCCAGCGAGTTACGCGACACCTACCGCATCGAGATGGTCGATGCCGCCACGCAGGTTTACGGAGTGGCGGGCGATCCGGTGGCACATTCGCTCTCCCCCATCATGATGAACGCTGCCTTCAGGCGCGAGACGGTGAATGCGGTTTATCTGGCACTGCACGCCAAGACCCTGAAAGACCTCATGGCGTGTGTTCCAGACATTCCAATTCGCGGCCTGAGCATTACCATGCCGTACAAGCAGGACATCATCGACGCTTTGTCTAATTCCGATCCACTGACCCGGCAGATTGGCGCCTGCAATACTCTGGTCCGCAGCCAGGATGGAAAGCTCTACGGCTTTAATACTGATGTGGCGGGCGTGCTGGTTCCCTTGGAGCAGCGCATTGAACTACAGGGCGCGAAGGTCCTGTTGATTGGCGCCGGCGGGGTGGCACGCGCCGCGGCCTTTGGACTCAAAAACAAAGGGGCAGAAGTCTTTATCACCAACCGCACGCCGGAAAAAGGGCAGTCGTTGGCGCGGCAGGTAAAGGCAAAGTACGTGAAGCGCGCCGACGTAGCCAAGATGAGCTTTGACGTAATTATCAATGCGACTCCGCTGGGCATGGGCAGTAACCGGCTGTCGCCGCTGGAAGAAAAAGAGCTGAATACCAAGTTCGTGTTCGACCTGGTTTACGTGCCGGCAGAAACGAAGCTGGTTAAGATGGCTCGCGCCAAGAACATACAGGTAATTCCAGGACTCGAGATGTTTGTCCAGCAGGGAGCCCGCCAGTTCGAAATATGGACCGGCAAACCCGCTCCTGTTGCGGAGATGGCGTACGTAGTGACCAAAGCGCTGGAGCGAATGGAGGTGGGGCCGGCCGACGAGGAAGTTCCCGCACCCAAGGCAGCGCCTCGTCCCACTGAAAAACCGGTCGTCGTGGCGGCAGCCAAGCCAGTCGCCAAACCCGCCGCCAAGAAGGCAACCAAGACGCTTTCCAAGAAACCGGCGAAGAAAACGGTCAAAAACAGGGCGAAACGCTGAGTTTCCCGGGCCGCACATGCCATTGTTGCGGCTCCTTCTTCCAGTTGAAACCGCTGCCTGATCGGCAAAGTCTATTGCCAATGTCCGAAAAGTGCCGTCCAGTGGGGGTTTTGGGCCGCCGATGCCTTGGAACCACGAAAAAAATCGATCATTCGGCGAGGTTCCTGTTGCAGTTTCGCCGAGAATGGGCATAGGATGAAGTACGGGGGCGGAACTCTTCCACCTCCACTAATTTCAGAAACAGCCCCACGTTCGAAGTCGGATAACCCCTCACGCGCAGGCGGTAAAGCTGTGTGCGAGCTTCCCAGGAGAAGACGGAGATGGCGTGGTACGCGTACTGTATTACTGAACAGCGGAGCCTGCAAAATGGTGGCCGAGCCAGGCGGCCATTTGCACTTGAGAACCTTAAGGGCGTAAATGACGCTCCGGTTCTGGCCTATCCCAGTGGAGATTTCGCCGTCATCGTCAGCGAATATTCCTCCGCCCAAACCCTCACCCAGCAAGCCATTGTTGAGCATGCGCGAGTTATCAGCGAATGTTTCCGCACCCTAACTGTATTGCCATTCCGTTTTGGCACCATATTTGAGTCTGACGAAGCCTTGCGCCGTGCGGTACGAACCAACCGCAAGGCGTTCCTGGAGAGCGTCGCCCGTCTGCGCGGGAAATCGGAGATGCACTTCAAGATCCTGGTGAAGGATGGAACATTAGAAGAGGCGATTTCGGAGTTGCCGATGGGAGTTGGCGGAGAGTATCTGCGCAAGCTCCGCGACCAGGCGAGTCGCGAGCGGGAGCGCCAGACCAAGGCCCGAGCGCTCTCCATGCAGGTACACAAACTCTTCTGTCCTCTGGAAGAAGATGTGGTCTGTAAGCGTACCGACTCCGGCACCATGCTAATCGATTTCGCCCACCTGATCGACACCAACACCGTAGCCAAATACCAGAACCGCTATTCGGCAGCCACCAGGCATTTCAAGGACTGCCAGGTCACGATCTCAGGACCGTGGCCGCCTTACCATTTCATGCCGGGTAAATTGCGGACGGTGCCGGGCGGCAACAGCTAACGCACAAAACAGGAAAAGCTCGTTAGAGGCGAAGGCGGCGAAAAGCCGCCTTTTCTGTTTTGCAGGAACCGCCGCAGGCTACCGCTTAAGACCGAACCGGCGTAACAGCAGCGCGACTATGGTGAGGCCACTTCCCAGCAAGGCCAGCGCCGAGGGTTCTGGAACCGCGGCGGGTAAATACGCCAGAATGTACCGGGCCGTGGTATCCCCGGCTGACAGGGCCTCGGTAAAGGTTTGCTCGCGGGTTTCACGCGATTCGCTGTTCGTGAATCGATAGTCGAGATCCAGACAGCCGGCGCAAGCGCTGCTCTGGCCGGAGTAACCCCGTTCACAATAGTTGTCCGTGAACATCGGCGTAGCATCGACCCGGCCGGTAAGGAGCGTTTCGGCCGCTGTCAGAAAAATCGAATTCGGGGAAATTATATCTCGGTTGCTGAGCATGGAAGCCTGCGCGCGCGGCACAAGTAAAGCCAGGGCGAGCAATCCTGCATATGTTGCAGGCGATTGTGCTCCACGATTTGTCGTACTCATCCCAACCCTCCAAACCAGTCCGTGGTAAAAGCGGCGTGAAGTCTCTCGTGCTCATTCATCGCTGGAACAAGCCTGAAGGCCGGGCGATGTTAAGCCCGGTACCAAGTACGGGGTCCAATCGATCGAGTCCTTGCGTTCACCAGTCGCAGTGGCAATGCGAGTGAAGGAACTGTGGGCGCAGATGAATCCGATCACGGCGGAAAAGAACAAGACGTGAGCTAGCACCATTGACGCTCCCTCCGCTCTCGGAAATCAGGGGGCCCGATTGCAATGTTAGGTTACGAGAACCCGGAGCCCCGGGGACATAGGGTGGATTCTGTAGCTGAAGGAGGCGAATCGCTTACCTAGTGGGGCGTAGTGCTGCAACTCTTTAAGCAAATGCTTTCATAGAGGTATGTAGCGGCTCCAGTTCTTCGGCAAGATGTGTTGTAAAGGGATAGGCGGGAAGGTATTCGGGAACCTTTCACCGCCAATTCCCGAATTGGGAAGGAATGCTCGGCGCAGGAAATAAGAGACCGGGGAAAGTTGACGCGCTCTAACATGGCGCATATGATTCATGATTCGCCAAGCCGTTATTTTCGCTCAGGGCGACTCCTGAGCTGGCAGTCGCGGGGTACACGTATGGAAAAGAAAAAGATGGACGCTTTCAAGAAACGGCTGGAGGAACGCCAGCGGGAACTGCGGCACAACGTAAGCCGCACTGCACAGGATGGACGCGAGGCCGATCTGGAATCGGCACAGGACATTGCGGACCGCGCGGCAAACTCCTACACCAAGGAATTCTTGTTCAGTCAGAGCAACAGTGAGCGCCAGATCCTGCAAATGGTGGACGGCGCGCTGGACCGCATACGCGAGGGGACGTTCGGAGAATGTGTCTCTTGCGGCACGGAGATCAATCCCAAGCGGCTGGAGGCGGTGCCGTGGACGCGCCATTGCATTGAGTGCCAGGAGAAACTGGAGCAGGGTTTGCTGGAAGCGACCGGAACCTAAAATCCCCGCAAGAGCGTTGCACAAACAAAGCCGCCCGTGAGGCGGCTTTGACTTTCGGGGAGCTGAGAGCGCTGCTATTTGGGGGGCTTCTTTTTGTTGCTGCCACCGAGCAAACCGCCGAGCGCATCCTGCAGTTGCTGCTGCTGTGATGGTTGCTGGGCGGGCTTTCCTGCCTGTTGCGCCGGCTTTCCGGCCTGCTGAGGTTGCTGAGTCTGAGCTCCTCCAAGCATCGAGCCGAGAATTCCTCCTGCTCCACCGCCCTTGCCACCAAGCAATCCGGCGGCTGAAGGGACGATGTTGTTGAGCTTCATTTGGGCGATTTTCTGCGCATCGGGCATTACGGTCGGATGGCCCATGGTTCCGGTGATGATCACCGGCAGCACGAGTTCGCCATTCTTGTTTCCCAAGGCGGTGGTCATAAAGCCTCCCACACCGCTCCCTCCAACCGATTGGCTGAAAGCCTTGTCGAGTACGGCAGTCAGGTGGAGGTTGAGAGCCTCGTTGACGAGGTTGATGGTGCCAGCAGCGGCCATCGTTCCGACATCAAGTGCTGCCTTCAAGTCGTTGGTATTGGCCACTCCGCTGCGGACGTCGAAGGTGCCGCTCATGTTCGAGACGGCCGTATAGCCCTTGGAACTTCCACCGAACTTCGCGATCTTGCCCAGTTCATTCAGCAGGTCGAGTTTGTTGAGCCTGCCGTTGGTGAGAGTAAAGGCGAACGGACCGTTGAGGGTTTGCGCTACGTCTCCCGAAGCGGGAGTGGAAAAAGTCTGATTAACGGTTGCGTTCAAGGTTCCGCTCACGCTGTCTTTCATATTTGCCACGGCCGTTAACAGCTTGTTGGCGTCGGCGCCCGTGAGCTTCGCGTTGACGGCGAAATTCGACACCTCATGGCGAAGATCAGCCGTGATGCTGCCCGCGATCTGACCACCGTAAACCTGTGCGGTCAGCGGATTCAGGGTGACGACTCCGTGATTGAGATTCACATTGGACTTCACATTCGTAAGCTCAGTGCGGTCATACACCAGGCTGCCAACGGCAATGGTCCCGGTCCCGGTCGCCGTGTCGAGGAAACTCGGCTGGGGCGCGGGAGCGGCATCGGCGGTGGGCACAAGACTCCACGAAGACGACGCCTTCTTCGCCGGAACGGGCTTGGCCGGAACCATCATCTTCTGCAGTTCCGTGATGTTCAGCTTGTCAGCTGCAAGCGCGAAAGTCAGGCGTGGCGCCTGAAAGTTAGCGATGCTGAGGTTGCCGCTGGCGTTGGTCGAGCCCAGCGATGCATTCAGGTTCGTCAGGTTGACCGAGTTCTGAGTGAATTGCAGGTTGGCGGTGCGAACATTGAGTGGCTGGGTCAGCGTCGGCATCTTCAGCGAGGCATTCTGCAGCGCGCCCGTGCCGTTGAACACCATGGCGTCTGTGTTCCTGATCGGCCCAGTGGCATGCACGTCGATAGTTATGGCTCCGCTGCCGCTCATGCCTTCCACCGCGCTGACGCCGTACGCTTTCGCGATGTTCAGCAACTCATCCACTTTGCCGTTTACGGTCTTGAACGCGGCGTCTACGGTCGGCGACGGCGTGGTGTATTGCGCGATGCTCATCTGCCCGGCAAGCGTGGTTGCACCGGAAGTGGCCGTGAACGGGCTGGAGCGGATGTCCTGCGGCGTCATGGTGAGGTCGAGAGCCGGCACCTTAACGGCCTGGGGAATGTCTTTACCGGTCACTTCGAGATTGCGGCCATTCACCGTGCCGTTAAGGGCGAGGTGATCGGTTGGGCCCTGCGCATGAACATTCGCCGTGAGACGTCCCGTGATCTTGGCATTAGGGCTGAAAGCAACGCCGAAGGCAGCGGCAAGACGGGCGGCGTCTTCGATGGAGGCGTCCTTGGCCGAGAGGTTGAGGTCAGCGACGGCGGTGGTGCCATGCGTGTTCAGCGTGCCGCTGAGTGCCAGCGGAGTTGATCCCAGCTTCAACTCGCCCTGCTTGATCTGGATCAAGTCGGTGCTGAGGTCATCGGTCACGTCGAAGTCGGCGGTGATGGGATAACCAACCTTAACGCTGTGAATGACGGCGTCGTTGATCTTCAGCGAGCCCTTTGCCGCCATCTTGCCGCCGGCGTTGGTGATGTCGGTCGTACCGGAAAGCATGGCGTCGGTGCCTTCGAGCGCTGCCGTGTTGAGGAATTTCTGCGCTCCCGCCAGCGAAACCTCGTTGAGCTTCAGCTTGCCATCAAAGGGCGTGCTCAACATTTGTGCCTGATTGACCGGGCCGCCTTTGCCGCTCAGCGAAAAAGTTTCCGCGCCTAGTCCGGGGACGTGTGCCGTCAAGTCGATTGAAAACGGTTGGTTCGGAGCGTAGTCCTTCAAGGTGAGATCGATGTGGTCGTACACGGCGCGCGGCTGACGCTTTTGGAAGTCGGTCACCGCAACCTGGCCATCGTCGATCTGGAGCTTATCAAGGGCAAACCCGCCACCCTCACTGGTGGAAGGCGCAGGGGCGGCCGGTTGCGGCTTGGCCGCTGTTGCCGGGGCAGGCGCCGCGGCCGCGGGAGGCGCTGCCGGTCCCTCTCCCAGGCTGGCGAAGTTCCACACGCCGGCCTGGTCCTTGATCAGCTCGATTTTCGGACGCTTCAGCGAGAGGCTTTCAATCGCGATGGTTTTGCTGAGCAGCGGGAAGAGCTTCACGCTGATGTCCATCTCCCCTACCTGGGCGAAGGGAACGGTACTGTGATAGCGGGGATCCTCGCCGATGCTGACATCCTTCACTTCAACCCGAAGCGGGAAGACCCCGAGTGACATGGCTCCGAATTGCACCGGACGATGCAGCCGGTTCTGCAGTTGAGTCTGAATTGTGCCGCGGTACTGGTTGACGTCGATGAGATACGGCAGCAGTAGCATCACGACCGCCAGCAGAACGATGAAAGCAACGACACCGATCAAAACTTTCCGCATACGGGCCTCCTATTTCCAGACGGCTGGCACGTGCTGAACCAAGTTTATGGAAAATCGTCTGCCTAAGACAGAGGACTCTCTACGATTTGTGGTTGAAGTTTCGCGGGGGGAACTGCGTAGCATGGCACGCCGGTGTTGAAGCCGGCACTCCACCAGATTCTATCCTGAAAATCACTACTCCGACGGCGCGGCGGAGGGCTCGTCTTCTTCCGCATGAATCAGGCCGAATTTCTTCAGCTTGTAGCGCAAGGCATCGCGACTGATATCGAGCAAGCGGGCGGCGTGGGTCTGGTTGCCGCTAGCCTGCGACATCGCCAGCTCCACCAGGGCGCGCTCTACCTCTTCCAGCGATGTACCGCCTTCGGGAATGAAGAGCTTGGGCAAGCTGCGACCGTCGGGCAATTCGATGGAACTGCTTCCGTTGCCGCTGCTGCTGCCCGATGACATTTCAAACGCAGTGTACGACGCCTGTTGCTGGGCCACGGCGAAGGGCAGGTATTCCGGCTTCAGCACGTCGCTTTCTTCCAGGATCATCGCTCGCTCGACGGCGTTCTTCAGTTCGCGAACGTTGCCCGGCCAGTCGTATTTCAGCATGAGCCGCCGGGTCTCGTCGTTGATTCCTTGTACCGCTTTGCGGAACTTACGGTTGTAGCGATCGATGAAGTACTCCACCAGGGGCAGGATGTCTTCCTTGCGCTCGCGCAGCGGCGGGAGAAAGATCGAAATGATCGCCAGCCGATAGTAGAGGTCCTGCCGGAAGGTATTCTCGCGCACGGCGCGTTCCAGATCGCGATTGGAGGCGGCGATAACGCGCACATCAACCTGCATGTCGCGCACCCCTCCCACACGGCGAATCAGCTGGTCTTCCAGCACGCGCAACAGTTTGGCTTGTAGCAGCGGCGAAAGTTCTCCAATCTCGTCGAGGAAGAGAGTGCCGCCGTCAGCCATTTCGAACATGCCCTTCTTCATGGCCTTGGCGTCGGTGAAGGCTCCGCGCTCGTGGCCGAAGAGTTCAGCTTCCATCAGGGTTTCGGGGATCGCCGAACAGTTGATGGCGACGAACGGCTTGTCCTGGCGGCGGCTCTGGTAGTGGATCGTTTTCGCGATCAGGTCCTTGCCGGTGCCGCTCTCGCCTTGAATCAGAATGGTCGTGGCTTCGCTGACTGCGACCTTGTTCACGAAGCTCAGCAATTCGGCCATCTTGGCGGAGACGCCGATTACGTTGTGGTAGCCGGCGCGGCGGCGCACTTCACCACGCAGCGACTCCACCTCAGTGCGCAGCCGTGTGGTCTCAAGCGCGTTCTTGACGGCCACTGCCAGTTCGTCGAAGTCGAGCGGCTTGCCAACAAAGTCATAGGCCCCCAGCTTTAGGGCGGTCTTGACGTCGTCAAGTTGCGGATCAGCGGTGATCATGATCACTGCGCGAGCGTCGTTGGATTTCTTAATCTGTTCAAGAACGTCGATGCCGCTGAAGTCGGGCAGGCGTACGTCCAGAAGCACGAGGTCGGGCGACTCGTTGTGGGCCACGCGGAGCGCAGCCGAGCCGTTGTCAGCCTCCAGAACGCGATAGCCCCACTCTTCGCACTTCTGCCTGAGAGACCAACGAACCAGCTTCTCGTCGTCTACGATGAGAACCTTTTCTGAAGGCATTACGTATCACTAGCTTACTACGCTAGACCAGAAGCGGAGCGATATTGGCCGGCCGCTTCTGAACGGATGCGGCTGAGAGACGGGAGCGACAACGCACTATGACGCTGTCCGGCGACGAACACTGATTTCGCGTTACGAACAGCGTAGTAGCCGAGCCGAACGGCAGTGGCTTGCATTCTCAGCAACTTCCGTTGGTGGTAAGAATGCAGAAATTTATTTGGAATCCTGTCCGCGGGAGTGGCACTCATGGAATCGGTACTGCAGGACCTTCGTTTCACGACCCGTCAGTTGCTGAAGAATAAGAGCTTCACCCTGACGGCGATTCTTTCGCTGGCGCTGGGAATTGGCGCGACTACCGCGGTCTTCAGTGTGGTGTATGGAGTCCTCATGGATCCCTATCCCTACAAAGACTCCAACCGCATGGTGCACGTCGAGCTGTTCGACAGCAGCGGCCGCCAGATGGGACTGATTAATAGCACGGGGCCGGAGTTGAACGAGTTGAAGCAGGCCAGGTGCGTGGATGACGTCTTCACCATGAACAACACCACGGTGACCTTAACGAGTAGCAATCAGCTCCCCGTGTCGACGCAGCTGGGCGAATACACGCCGAACCTGTTTGACTTCATGGGAGTTCCACCACTACTGGGTCGGCAGTTTACTGCGGCTGAGATGAGCAACGGCCAAGCCGCACCGGTTGCGGTGCTCAGCTATCTGTTTTGGAAGAAGCAGTTCGGAGCAAGTCGGGACGTTTTGGGCAAAACAATTGAATTGGATCGCAAGCTCTACACCGTGATCGGTGTGGCTGCCCCACGCTTTACTTGGGGCGACTCCGATGTGTACGTTCCGAAAATTCCGACAAATGATCCGCACCAGTACTCGATGAATTTCATCAAGCTGAAACCCGGTGTGACCTTGCAAGCTGCCAACGCTGAGCTTCAGCCGCTCGTTTTTCAGTTCCGCGATCGCGACCCCAAAGGCTACGCTCCGGTAACCCGCGTCAAGACGGTGACGCTGAACGAGGACCTGCTCGGCCAGTTTTCGGGAACTTTGCTCCTGCTTTTTGGCGCGGTCGTGTTGCTATTGGTTATAGGCTGTGCCAACGTTTCGATCCTCATGCTGGCGCGTGGCACCTCACGCATGCACGAGCTGGCGTTGCGTTCCTCGGTGGGAGCGTCGCGCTGGCGCATTATGCGGCAGCTTTTGACCGAGTCGATATTACTGTCGCTGCTCGGCGCGGTCATCGGAGTCGGCCTGGCCTACGGCGCCGTAAAATGGATTGCGGCGGCTCTGCCCTACTATTCCTTCCCCCATGAAGCCGCGATTCATGTGAGCATTCCGGTGCTGGCGTTCTCCGTTTTGATCGCCGTCGTCACAGGCATTCTGTTTGGGATGTCCCCGGCATTGCAATTGTCGCGGCCGAACTTGAGTGAGCTGATTCAATCGGGCTCGAGCAGACACTCGGGCGGAGGCACCGATCGCAAGACGCACCGCGCGCTCATCACTGGGCAAGTTGCGCTCACGCTGGTGCTATTGACCATTGCCGGTGCAGCTACGCGCGCGTTTCTGACGGCCTACCGGATTCCTCTCGGCTTCGATGTCGAGAACGTGACCTTCCTCGGGCTTGCCATACCGCGGAAATCCTATCCGGGCTTCACCGAGCGGGCTAATAAATACGATGCCGTTCGGCAGGCCATCGCTTCGGCGCCGGGCGTCCAGCAGGCGAGCGTGGTAACCACGTGGACGCCACCGATGCAGGCTTACACCGTCAAGACCGAGATTGAAGGCCGCCAGGACCTAACAGGCATTCAGGCACAGGTGGTGGCGACCAGTCCGGAGATATTTGAAACGCTCGGCATCCCGCTGGTTCGAGGCCGGAACTTCACGCAATCGGAGCTGATGCGCGCCGCGCATGTGGCGCTGGTCAATGAGGCGTTCGTTAAGAAGTTCTTGGACAATCGCGACCCCATCGGTCAGCATGTGCGTAGTCCGATGCTGAAGTTCGAGCAACAGGACTTTGTGTTTGCCGAGGGCAACGACATGTGGTTCGAGATCATCGGTGTCGCCGCCGATGCGCGCAATAATGCCGGGTTCCGAAATGGCGAGGAGAACATCAAGGAGAAGCCGGTTGAGCCGGCATTTTACGTGCCTCACACCCTAGTGATGACGCCGTACATGAACTTCCTGATCCGCACCAAGGGAGACGCCGCCACAGCCATTCGTTCTGCAGAGCAGAAGGTGCAGTCGATCGACCCCGAGGTAGCTGTAGTCAACACCCACCCCTTGACCTGGTTCATGGAAACCATGATTTGGGGCCAGCAGCGCTTCATTGCTGCGCTGTTCGCCGTCTTCTCATTTCTGGGACTCGTCTTGGCCGGAACCGGACTGTATAGCGTGGTGTCTTACTCCGTGAGCCAGCGCAATCAGGAGATGGGTATTCGCATGGCCATGGGGGCACAACGCATGGACATCATCACTCTGGTTCTCAAGTCGGTTGCCGCCACCGTGGGTGTCGGGATGGCGGTCGGACTTGTAGCGAGCGTAGCCCTCAATAGGGTGGTGTCGCATTGGGTGCAAAGCAGTTCGCGCGACCCACTCGTCCTGCTTGCAGTTGCAATCGTACTGGTGCTGATCGCGTTACTGGCGTGCCTGTGGCCGGCGCGACGGGCTGCGAACCTGGATCCCATGAAGGCGCTGCGGACGGAGTAGCTCGCGGATCGTTCACCTGCAATTCAAGAAGCTGACGGCGACTGTCGTCAGCTTTTTGTGTAATTCGTCACAATTGACACTTCCCGCCAAGCGCCAGCGGTGGTACTGCGATAAAATCAGCGACCGAACTGCGTTTTCGCTTCCGTCGTATCGGCTTGGTTCGTCTGCCCTCGTCAAGAGAACTAATCAATCAAAGGAGACACAATGAGCCCTAAAGTATCGCCAATTCCAGCCGGAAATCACTCGGTCACAGCCCACCTTGTTGTAAACGACTCCCGCAAAGCGGCCGAGTTCTACAAACGGGCTTTCGGTGCGGAGGTTTTTCCTTTCGCCACAGACCCAGGTGGAAAAGTCATGCACACCCAAGTCAAAATCGGTGACTCGATCGTGATGTTCAACGACGAATTTCCCAATTGGGGCATCCTGGCTCCCACGTCAAGCAAGTCTGAGACGGGTGTAACCCTGCATCTGTATGTCGAAGACGCCGACAAAACCGTGGCCGCCGCGGTAGCTGCGGGGGCCGTTGTCACCATGCCCCTTGCGGACCAATTCTGGGGCGACCGCTATGGCAAAGTGAAGGATCCGTTCGGACATACCTGGGCGATTGCCACGCACATCAAGGACATGAGCCACGAAGAGATGATGGCAGCGCAGGAAGAGGCCATGGCCAACATGCCGGCACCCAAATAGCGACTGCTACGAGACGGTAAAAACCCGGGACGAGCTCTGCGCGGGCTTCGTCCCGGGGTGAGCGAATGCGAACGCCGGAGCAATCGCTCCGCGTGTCACGGAGTTCAGCCCTTGGTAGCGCCGGCGCCGTGCATTTTCGCGCGCTCAATCAACGACTGCACTTGGTCCTTCTGGGCGTAGTCGGGGTTCGTCTTCAGCAGCGTCTCCCACGCTACAACCGCGCCGTTCGGGTCCTTCTTGCCCTGCCACTTGACGATTCCCAGGTTAAAAAGCGTCCCCGGATGATTGGGGCGAATCGCCAGTGACTTATTGAATTCCTCGATGGCCTTGTCGGCATTGCCGCTATACCAGTAGGCGGTGCCGATATCAGTGCGAACATCGGGGTTCTTGGGGTCGATGTCCAAGGCCTTGCTGTAGTAATCGATAGCCTGGGGATAGGCCTGGCCGTCGTAATACAGATTGCCCAACTGCGCCAGGGTTTCGAAATCCTTGGGATTGGCTTGCAGCTTGGCGACCAGCGGCTGGGCGGCTTGCGCCAGCATTTCTGGTGACGCGGCTCCTTGTTGTTGTGAGCCAATGCCCGGCAACTGTGCTGATCCCATTTCTGCCGGCGCGGCCGCAGTTGTCGATTGCGCCGCCGCCGGCGCGACTGCCGATGGAGCCGAGCCGCGGGCAAAGTAGCCGACCGCAACTCCGATGGCCAGCGTTATGACAGCCAGCGAATAGGCTTGCACGCTGGTGAAGCCTAGATTTGTAGTTATCTTGTTGTCTTGCGCAGATTGAGACATTACCTACTCCTTAGAATGTGATGCTTTACTGTCAGTTTTCTTTGCCAACTTCAATCATATTGTTCTGGTCCAGCTGGAACAGGCGCTGCACCGCCACCGTCAACATGTCCTGACCGGTGCGGTCCGGCAGGTCTCTCAGCTCCCGCGCCAGCGAGCCGCCGATCCGCTGCGTGATGTGCGCCGTGAGCGTTGTCAAGATCTGGTCCTGGTCGTCAGTGAAAGGTCCTACCTCTTTGCGGAGGAATTCGAGCTCCTCCCGGCAAAGCTCCTCGAGACGGTGACGTAAAGCGACGATGGTCGGAATCACTCTCTCGGCTTGCAGTCTCCGGCGGAAACCCTGTACTTCGCCCGCGACCACCTTGTTCGCCGCATCGGCAGAGACGCGCCGTTCGTAGACATCTTTCTTAATCACCCGTTCCAGATCGTCCATGTCGAATAAGTGGATGCCTTCGACCTGACCTACCCGGTGATCGATATCGCGAGGAACGGCGATGTCGATCATCACCATTGGTTTGTGCTGCCTCGCCTGGCTGATGACCCTCGCATCTTCCAGACTGATAATGCTGGCGGGACACGACGTTGTGCAAACCACGATGTCGGCAGACTTGAGATGGAGGAGGCGATCATCATAGGAAACCGCCGTGGCATCGAGCCGTTGCGCGAGTTCTTGCGCTTTCGCCAGGGTGCGGTTCATTAGCTTAAGACGGGTGGCGCCGGCGCTCCGCAGGCATTTCGCGGCCAACTCGCCCATCTTGCCAGCGCCGATCAAGAGTACTTCGCGGCCGGCAAGACCTCCCAGCACACCGATCGAAAGCTCCACCGAAGCGTAGGGAACGGTCAGCGCCGGGTCACCAATCGGGGTTTCGGCGCGGACCCGTTCCGAAACCGTCAGGGCCTTTTGCACGACGGCGTCGAGGAAGCGTCCCGTGGTGCCCGCCCTGCGAGCCTGTTCCCAGGCTTCCTGCAAATGGGTTTCGATTTCCGGCTCTCCCAGGACCATTGAGTCCAATCCCGCTGCGACCTGGAAGAGGTGAGTGAGGGCGACGTCGTCCATGAGGCGGTAGAAATGCGACCAGTCGCACAGCTTCAGTCGATATTGATGAGTGAGGAAGCGCAACACCGAGTTGGCTGCTGTGGGGACGTCGTTGGCCCACACAATGAACTCCGTGCGGTTACAGGTAGCCAGCACGATTACTTCGTCGATGCCCTCGGAACGTACCAATTCGTGCAGGGCCTCGTAGCGCCGGGGTTCGCCAATCCAGAAGCGTTCGCGGATGGCCACTGGCGAAGTCCGAAAATTCAGACCGATCACTGCCAACGTCGGTTCCACGGCGCCCTCCTGCAAACGGGTAATACAAGGAAGAATGCACCGCGAGTGCCAAACCCTAGAAAATGCAAAAGCTATGCTCAACTCTATGCAAATTAAGGTGGTTAACTAGTTGTGCCTGTGAGGGGGGTAGAGATCGTAGCCGAGCACGAGTCTTGCGGCATATCACTCGCCGTGCGTGTCATTTCCCTCGCATGGTCGCAACAAGACTGTGGCGAAATACAACATGGGGAGTTACAGTACTTGCGCTGTTCCGAACGATAAGACTTCATATCAGGAATTATTTGCGGGAAAATTGAGCACAAAGGAGCTGACAGATGACACTGAGGAAACGAATTGCACTCGTTGGTCTGGCCTGCGACCTTGGCGATTCCGCGATTGCTTTCGCGCAGGGAAGCGGCGCGGATACTTTCAAGGCAAAATGTGCTATGTGCCACGGCGCTGACGGCAGCGCCAGCACCGGCATGGGCAAGAGCATGGGGCTGAAGCCGCTAGGGAGTCCGGAAGTTCAGAGCATGTCGGATGCCGACATGACGACTCTGATCACCAACGGCAAAGGAAAGATGCCTGCCTACAAAGGCAAATTAACCGACGCCCAGATCAGCGATGTGGTGAAGTACATACGCACTTTGAAGAAGTAGCGGAATTGATTTCACGAATGGGGCGGCGGCATGCAGGAGGCGTCGTCCTTTCTATTCGTGGCGTCGCCAGCGCAGCAACAAGCCGCCCCGGTCGAACGCCTGATGCCGAAAAAAGGTCATGGCCCAGGCGTTCCGATGAAGCTCACCGGGACGAGGTTTCCTCCATCAGCGACCCCAACGATCACTCCTTGAGAGTTGATGCCGGTAATAAAGCGTGTAAATGCTGGCTGGCTGGGGCCAGTCCACTGTAATGCTGTCGCCGGTGAGGTAGTCGTAAACAAACCCGTGCGAAATGCAGCAAGTTCCCCCGGCACCTAGAACGCGTAATACCCAACGATCTTATGGACGGCATTGTTTATGGCCAGAGGATAGGTATACCTTGACTTCGGGATCTGGAAGAGTTTGAAATTGCCCAGGGGACCGCGGATAAAACCCACGATGGTATTTGCGATTATGCAGGTAGACCCCACCCACAATCGTCCCGTCCGCCGCAATTCCGTTTGCAATCGTTTGGTTTGACGTGCCAGGAACATCGAATATGGTCACCTGACCGCCGATGCTGAAAAAACCCTGAGTGTTCAAGTAGTTAAACACGGGCCCCACGTAGCCCGCGAAGTCCCCCTTGTTGTTAATTCCCAAAATATAGGTGTTGGCTCCCGGCGTCACGTCAACATCAGTGAAGACGCCATTACTTAGCAGAAATCCATGAAAGGGGCCGTCGGTGTTAGTGCTGCTGCTGTTATACTCACCAGCGATGACTCCCGAATCGTTGATTGCCTGTGCCAGTGTGGTATGACCGATGTCGTTCGGATCGGTGATCGGTCGCTCGAACACACCATTGGCATCCCGCTTAAAGCCTTTTTGAACGTATCGCTGTTGTCGCACGAAAAATATCGAGCCGACAATGGCCCCGCGATTATTGATCCCATATGCGAGGTGTCACTGATCGGAACAAAAGGGACAGAGAATGCCTGTAGGTTGTAGGTTTGGGCGGCGAGCGGCAAACAAGCAGCCGCAAGGATCAAGCTTAGAGCTAGCGCCTTACAACGATTTGACATCGAACCCTCCTTCGGAGATGTGCAGCTCCGTTCTCCTGGCGCAAGGAGACTGCCTGAGGGCGTAGCCGTATGAACTCTATGTCAAGCTGACAGCAGGCTGGAACTTCCGACGCGCCCCATTCGCGCGGAGCGTATGCTTTTCAATTTCGGAAAGCAAGTGAATTTTCGCCGCCGGAAAGTGACTCGTAGTTACAACAGAGTCGCAGATCATACTTTCTCCAAATCGCGATCGCAATCTAGCGGCTGCGCAACTTTCGCCACGCATAGCGCGCGGGGAAGAACAGAATCGCGATCCAGAGCAGCCACATCGGACCGTCGGAGACCAGGAACAGCGCGACACCGATCACGAAGTTGATCACGCTCTGGTAGCCGTCAACCGCGGCATTGCGGAAGCGTGTACCTATCGAATCGGGCAGGACGCGGGCTGGCGCCTTGTACTCTTCGGTCACCGTCGCCGTTAGGCTGGCGAACGCGACCTGCTTTCGCTAACATCCGACGCTCTCCCTCCATCCGTTCAATTTCCTCGCGAACGCGGCTGAGTTCAGTTTCCACCTCCAGCACATCCGACAGCTTGCCCGTGCGCTGCCGAAGCAACTCAATCAGGCGCTGCTCCGTATTGCGCGAGTTGCTCAAGCGGGCTTCGAGGTCGATGTACTGCGCGGTAACGTCCTGTCCGCTTTGCGACTCGGACGCGACCCGGCCCAGCGTCTTCAGTTCTGCCAAAGCCGAGTCCAGTTGAGCGGCAGGCACGCGCAAGGTCGCAGTCAACTTGCGTGGGCCGTCGGAGGGCGACGAGGCGGTTAGGTCCCCGACGTATCCACTGTATTTCTGGACGATCTTGTCCATGCCGGCGCGCGCTTTATCGAGGTCCTGCGTGACCACCGTGACCTGCGCCGTACGAAGGATCATGGGACCCGTGGCCGGCTCCGCCGCGCCAATCACGCCCGACTTGGCCGCAACACGCGCCTGTCGGGAATCGCCAGCTGATTGAGCCAAAGTGTCTAACTGCACCGCTGCTCCCCTGGACACAGCGAGTCTGTCGCGGTCACCACCTGAGGCAACTGGAGCCGAGCGCACGGCGTACTGCTCAGCGTCCACCGTTCGCCGTGCTGCCGGTGCGTTAAGGTTATGGCTACTAGGGAAGCTGGCGATCATCACAAAGCCCAGGACAAGGACTGCCAGCGCTCCTGCCAATGCGCCGCCGGCCCACGGCACAAACTGCCGCGATCGCCACGTGTCCATCCAACTCCGCTTTTCACTTTCCGCCGCATGAGGCTTGCCTCGGGTTCCTCGAGGGCCTTCGCCAGATCGGCGCTCATTTCCGGCTCTTTCTGCTCGACCTCCCACGCTGTCAGACTCTCGGAGATGCTCTTGAGTTCGGCTGCCAGGATCTGGCACTCGCGGCATTCCTGCAGATGCGTGGCGGCGGAGGCTGCCCGCTCGACCGGGAGTTCACCGTCGAGGTAGGCCATCAATTCTTCTTGTTCCACGGGATGGATAGGTTTCTCGCATATCGCGCCTCGTCATCATTCTTGGCCGGCCTGACGGATGTGCTGGGTCGCGGCTTGCCCGCCCGGCATTTGCTCCTTGCAGTGAACTTTCGGATCGAGGTGGTCCTTCAGCGCCATGCGCGCCCGGAAGAGCCGCGATCGCACCGTGTTGAGCGGAAGGCGCATCAAGTCTGCAATCTCTCCATAGCTCAGTTGCTCGTATTCGCGCAGCATCAGGATTTCGCGCTCCGAAGCGTCGAGCTTGGCAATCGCCTCCCGTACCCAGAATCCCGATCTCTTGCGTGCTCCGAGCCGACGGTTCCGGCGCCGGATCGTCCGCCGAAGCGTCTCGATATTGCTTTCGCCGCTCGGCGGCTAGCAGCTTCAGCGCAATGCCGTAGAGATACGTTCGAACCAGCGCGCGTGGTTCGTAGCGGGAGGCATTCCGGATGACAATCAGAAACGTCTCCTGCGCCAGGTCCTCGGCGCGCTGCGAGCTCTCGAGACGGCGGCGGAAGAAACCGTACAACGGACCGCTATAGCGGGAGTAGAGTTCTTCAAACGCCGCTCCGCGATCCGCTCTGGAACTCCAGCATCAAGGCTTCATCGCTGCTCATGGGGTGGGGTGCATCTCCTTCTTCGCCACCATGCTGCTGTACTGATGCTGTAATGCCGCGAGCGCGTGAAAAGTTCCCGCTGACGCGAAATATTGCTGGGCGGATGGACCGGGGTGTTCACCCGCTGGTCGCGGGGATAAGACGCGCGAGCGTAACCGTAGAAAGCGGTAGCGCCAATCTTCTTCGTTGCCGTGGTCAGCCGGCGTCCACCGGGCCTCTTTACCTTTGTCGCCCGCCCATTGCCGGAGTTATACTCGCGCTGATCGTCATGTTTCGCGGTGGATTTTACAAGATTTTACAAACCGCTGAACGTTCTGGCCTATCTAACCAAGATCTCCGGCCGTCCAATGCGGCTGGACTGCAACCTCGTTTCTCCCCCGTGGAGGCAAGATGAAAGACGACGACGCGCGCAAGCCTGAAGCGACTTTGGGAGTATCGCGACGCGATTTCATGAAAATATCGGCGGTCACTGCTGCGGTTCCGCTGGTTCTGGGTCCCAAGGTTGTGGAAGCCGCCGGTGAAGAGGTAGCCGTGCATGGGCCGGGCAAGGTGCCGGTCACGCTCAACGTGAACGGCAAGAAGCTGAGCGCGGAACTGGAGCCGCGCGTCACCCTACTGGACGCGCTGCGCGGTCCCTTCGATCTCACCGGCGCTAAGCGAGTCTGCGATCGCGGCGCCTGCGGCGCGTGCACCGTGCTGCTCGACGGCAAGCCGGTGTACTCCTGCTCGGTGCTTGCCATCGACGCCCAAGGCGGCAAAATCACGACCATCGAGGCGCTCGCCGAGGGCGACAAACTCACCCCGGTGATGCAGGCCTTCGTGGAGCACGACGCGCAGCAGTGTGGCTTCTGCACCCCGGGATTCGTAGTGGCTACGACATCTTTTCTGCAGAAGCATCCCAAACCAACCGCGGACGACATTCGCCGTGGCCTGAATGGCAACTACTGCCGCTGCGGTACCTATGACGGCATTCGCGCCGTGGCACTCGCGCAGACAGGAGGGGAGCAGTCATGAGCCAGTACACTTGGCCCGATCCGGCAACCCGGCCGCTTCTAGGCAAGAAGATTTCGCGCGTCGATGGTCCCGTCAAGGCGTCCGGCCGCGCAAAATATTCGTACGACTACAACCCCCAGGGGCTGCTTGCCGGAAACATCCTGCGCTGCCCTTACGCGCACGCAAAAATCACAAGCATCGACACCAGCGCCGCCGAAAAGATGCCCGGCGTCAAAGCCGTCGAGGTCATCCAGGGCCCGGGCACGGAGATTTTCTGGGCGGGCGACGAAATTGTCGGCGTTGCCGCGGTGGATGAGGGAACCGCGGAAGACGCCCTGCGCGCCATCAAGGTGGAATACGAAGTGCTACCCCACTTTGTGTCGGATGCCGAACCGCCCAAGAACATCGCCGTGGAGACCGGGCCCGTGAGCAGCGATGCCTTCCAGGACATGGAAGAGAACCAGGTGCCGGACGAAGAAGTGATCGCGCGCATTCAGAAAAGCGGCATCAGCTTCAAGCCGAGCGAAAAGGACTACGCATCGATGAAGGGCATGGGCGTCGACTCCAAAGTGATTGACGCTCTGCGGAAGGCGAAGTTTGTGCAAGCCGCCGAGACGGCGAAGTCGCCCTACAAGAAGACGGCGGTGCAGACCCAAGGCACGCCGGACAAGGCATTCGCGTCCGCCGCCGCGGTATCGGAAGGTGTTTACGGCTCACCTTGCATCGTGCACTCGTGCCTGGAAACGCATGGGTCGGCCATGGAATGGCCGGCCGAAAAAGAAGTGATTGTTCATATCTCGACGCAAAACGTCTCGGGCATTGCAGCGCAATTGGCCGAGCCGCTGAGTGTTCCCGCGGGCAACATCAACGTCTTGCAGCAAAACATTGGAGGCGGCTTCGGCAGCAAGTTCTCCGCCGATCGCTGGGACGTGAACACGGCGAAGTTGTCGCAGAAGGCCGGCGGCAAGCCAGTGAAGAACATGCTCGACCGCAAGGCAGAGTTCGAGGTGGCAGGCATGCGGCCGTCGGCGTATGCGAACGTAAAGGTAGCCGCCGACAAGGACGGAAAAATCGTCGCCTGGGAATCGCGCTCCTGGGGAACCGGCGGCGTCGGTGGCGGAGGAACCCCTCCCCTGCCATACATCTTCGAGATTCCCAACCAACGTAAGCAGAACACAGCCATCTCCACCAATCAGGGGAGCGCACGCGCCTGGCGCGCGCCCAATCATCCGCAAGCGGCGGTTATCACCATGGGAGCCCTCGAAGACCTTGCCGCCAAGCTGAAGATGGACCCGATGGAGTTGCTCCTCAAGAACATGGACATCGCCGGTCCCCGCGCGCAGACCTATCGCGAAGAATTTGCTATCGCCGACGAGCTCATGGGCTGGAAGAAGAACTGGCACCAGCGTGGCGACACGACGCCGGGCAGCATCAAGCGCGGGCTGGGGCTTTCCATGCACACATGGGGAGGCCGCGGCCACGCCAGTAACTGCGACTTCACCATCCATCCCGACGGCTCCGTCGAGATCAAGATGGGCACGCAAGACCTGGGCACCGGCTGCCGCACCATCATCACTATCGTAGCCGCCGATACGCTAGGCATTCCCATGGAAAGGGTCAACCTGCTGTACGGCAATAATCGCTATCCACAATCCGGGGGTAGCGGCGGCAGCACGACATCCGGTGGAGTGACCTCGTCGACTCGTCGGGCTGCCGTGGACGCGCGCGACGCGCTGTTCGCTAAAGTGGCTCCGGCGTTGAAGGCCCAGCCTGAAGAACTGGAGGCCGTCGATGGAACAGTTCGGGTCAAGAGCGATCACAGCCGTACCCTGTCGTGGAAGGATGCCTGCGCCAAGATCGGCGCCGTACCGCTCACCGTGCATGGCAAAAATCCAGACAAGGAGAAACCGCCCGACCTCACCAACAGCGGTGTGGGCGGCGTGCAGATGGCTGACGTGTCGGTCGATATTGAGACCGGCATCGTGCGCATCAACAAAATGGTTGCGGTGCAGGACTGCGGCCTGGTCGTGGACGTGAAGACTGCGATGAGCCAGGTGTATGGAGGGCTCATCATGGGCATCAGCTACACGCTATACGAGGAGAAAATCCTCGATCCCGTAACCGGGCGCGTTCTGAACCCCAACCTGGAGTTCTATCGCCTCGCAGGCCTCAGCGACATCGGCGAGCTCAAAGTTCACATGATGACTGGCAAGGGCTACGACGAGCGCGGCGTGATTGGTCTCGCTGAGCCCGCGGTTGTTTCGCCGGGAGCTGCGATCTCCAATGCGGTGGCTAACGCCATCGGAGTGCGCGTGCCATTCCTCCCGCTCACGCCCGATCGCGTGCTGGCCGCGCTGGAAGAGGGAGGAGGTTCTCATGCCTAGCGTGCTTGTTCATGGTTTCTCAGCCCTGGTAGAGCTGGCCTTCAGGCCAGCGTCTCGCCTGCCTGTTTTGAAAGGGCACGGCTTTAGCCGTGCCGCTTCCACGGTTTTGTATCAGGGCACGACTTCAGTCGTGCCCATAAGCTTTCGTCTCTTGACCCGACGTGCGGACTTTAGTCCGTCCGTTGCGCTATTCGGAGGCCGCCATGCAAACATTTGAATACGCCAACGCTAGCAAGAAAGAGCAGGTGGCCGCATTGCTCGGCGACCAGGGCGCAATTCTCGCAGGCGGAACCGACCTGCTGGCGCTGATGAAGGACGACGTGGTCACTCCCAGGCGCCTGGTGAATGTCAAGCATATCGACGCGTTGCGCGGCATCAGCTACCAGTCGGGCAATGGGTTACGCATCGGTGCGCTCGTCACGCTGGCCGAACTCGCCGACTCAAGCCATGACCTTGCCGCGTATCCGGTACTCACAGAAGCGGCGAACGAGGCTGCGAGTGCACAGATTCGTAACCTCGCAACTATTGGCGGCAACATGTGCCAGCGTCCACGGTGCTGGTACTTCCGCAACGGCATGGGACTGTTGGCGACTACAAAAGACGGCAAGTCGATGGTGGTGGAGGGCGACAACCGCTACGCCGCCATCCTGGGCAATGATGGTCCAGCGTATTTTGTCAGCCCCTCGACCCTAGCTCCAGTGCTGATTGCCTACGGCGCAAAGATCCGTATCTTTTCAGCCAAAGCGTCCGGCTCCGGCGTGCGTGAGCTGCCCCTGGAGAAGTTTTTCGTTATCCCAACGAAAGAAGGCCAGCGCGAGCACGATCTGAAGCCCGATGAGATGGTCATCGAGTTGGTCGTACCACCGCCATCGAAGAGCCTGAAGGCCTCGAGCTATGAGGTGCGGCAGCGGGCTGCGTTCGACTGGCCGCTGGCGATGGCGAGTGTCGCGCTCGAGATGGACGGTAATACTGTGAAAAGCGCACGGGTAGTGCTGGGGCATGTTGCGCCTGTTCCGTGGGTATCCGAGGAAGCTTCGGAGGCGCTGGTGGGTAAGACCGTTACGCCCGATACCGCCATGGCGGCGGCCAACGCCGCGGTGGCGAAGGCGAAGCCGCTCAGCCGCAACAAATACAAGATCACTCTAACCAAAGCGGCGGTGAAGCGTGCCATCCTCAATGCTGCTGCGGGCAACGTGGGAGGTGTGGCATGACGAGGAACGCCATCCCCAAAGAAGTTTGGAGTGTGCACAAACTCGCATGGTCGGGGAAAACTCGCGGCTGCCGGGCTTCGTATCAGGGCACGACTTCAGTCGTGCCGATGGGCGCCTTCTCTCCTGCCTTTCGCGCGGACTTTAGTCCGCGCGAACCGTACTTGAACTCGTTTCGCAACGTAGGAGGTGTCTCGTGATGATGTGGCTCGATCAGGAACGATTCGATACAAACTGCGAGACACTCTGTACATCACTGCGCTGGAAGCAGCAGTTCATCAGCTCCGAGCACGACCCCACCGTGCCATCTTCTAATGACGGCCTGTTCTGGTGCATCCACACCCAGACCTGCATCGGGCCGGATGGCCAATTGGCCGAGCCGGGCAATTGCTCGTCATCCGACCGAAAATGTCACGGGACGGGGAAGTGTGGTTAAAAGCGAAGGGAGCTTTTCATTCCAGCTCGATTAGCAGGTCAAAACTCCTGGTCTTTCGCCAACGGTAGTGCGCAAAGTCCCTGTCGAGAGTGAGGACTTCTCCCGTATTCAATTCGTCGGCGAGATGAATCAGGCATGCATCGGCGAAGTCCGCCGGCTGGTCGGAATACTTGCGCAGGATATTCCGCACCGGGGTGGCGGAGCGCGAAAGTTGAAACGGGATCAGGAACACTCCGCGCGCCACGTTCTCCAGCACCACTTCAGCCGCCCCGGAAAGCTGACGCAGCAAATAGCAACTCTCGGCAACTACCGCCTCACAGGTCACCAATGGGCGTCCAAGATTCGTGACGGCATCTGCGCATCGGGCGTGGTACCTCTCGCTGCGGTCCAGCAGCGCTACCACCACTCCGGTGTCGAGGAGCACGGGCTTCACCGCCCGAACCCTTTCAAGTGCTTCTTGTTGGAACCCAGGTCGGGAGTGCCGGATGCAAAGCGCCCGACGCCAACCACCTTGGTTCGCGAAGCCGTACCATAAACGGCGGCCATAAGACGTAGCCCCTCGCGCACCACCCGGGATGGGTTCCAGTCAAGCCGCCGCACCAGGGCCTCCAAAGCCGCCTGGGTTTCGCGATCAAGCCGCGCCTGTACGTTCGCTTTCATAACGGCAATTGTAATACAGAATGCAAATGTAGTACTGGACTGCCGTTGTTCAAGCGCTGGGCGCTTCCCGGCGGGCGTGCCACGGAACCGGGAAGTGTGGGTAGAACTTCAGCCGCGGATCGGCGCGGATCGTATCCAACTCTGCTTTGAGTGGTTGCCGTCAAACATCAACTTAGGTGTGGCACGCTTACGACATCTTTCTTGTTTCGTAGTATGGCGCGATGTCATTGAGCGCTTCAAAATGTTGTATCAGCGCATCTGTGTTGGGGGCCATGTGCTCCACCCCCCAAGTCGCCCAAATCCGGTGAAGGATCTTCAGGTCTTCTTTGGTGTACGACGAATAGGTCTGCTGCCTTGGAAAGGAATGATCCGCATGGCTTGAGACGACCGGCAGCTCCGACAGTGAACGCCCCGTAGGAATCAGCGACCCTAGAACCCACAGAGCAACAATAACCACGACGACCGCGTATTCCATACTGCCAACCTCACGCGACGATCGTATCGCCGGAACACCTGATGGGCAACATTTTCAATCGGCCAGTTGGCTATTTCCCCACCCGCCTGGACGCGTTCACTACCTCTTGTATCTGCTGCACTACCAGCACCGGATCTTCGAGATGAATGTTGTGGTCGCTGTTTTTCGCAATCACTTGCCTGCCTTGGCGTGACAGATGGACCAGCTCTGCCTGTTCGTCGCGACGCTCCTGATCCAATTGCTTGCCCGACACTTCCGGAGTATCGGGATAGCCGCCTTCACCGCGGCTGATCACAATCAGCGGCATGTCGCCCAGCGGCGTCGTACTGATTTTCTTCGCCGCATACCAAAGAGCAATTTCTTCCTGCGATGAATCCAACTCGCTCCCCACGGTCAGGGGAAGGAATGGCTGCACGATCGCCCACAAATACAGCTTCTGGTCTTCGGGTGACAACTTGTCGAGCGGAGGCTCCACGGCGGTTGGGCCAGCCTCCGCCGGCTTCTGTTGCAACTCGGCATACTGCTTCTTCTCCGCATCGGTGAGCTGAAGCCTCGGAGGAGGCAAGGTCGCGCCTTTCGCCATGTCTCGAATCCGAATGGCTTTTCCCTGAATCATGACGCGCTGGTTTTCGTGCGCAGCGTCCACCAGCACCACGCCCGCTACCTCATCCCGGTATCGTTCCGCATAGGCCCGCACGACGAAGCCTCCGTACGACTGGCCCACCAGCACGTATGGCCCTTGCACACCTGCTTTCTGCAGCGCGGTGTGCAGCTCCAGGTTGAGTTGATCGAAGCTGCGCGGCATGGGGCCAGGATCGCTCCATGCGTAACCGCCGCGATCGTAGCTGCAGGCGCGGGTGAACTTCGATACGCCCGGCTGGACCAAATCCCACACCAACGAAAAGTCAGCGCTGCCGTTTTCGAACACTACGGTGGGCGAACTCGTGCCCGTGCAGTGAAGGTGAAGTCGATAGCCTCCGATATCCACCAATTCGCCCGTTGGTTTAGGCGGGGCCGCCGAGCATGGGGCCGCGACCTGAACCAGCAGCGCGGCCAGTGCCAACATTCGATTCGCAACCATTCCGCTCAACATGCGTTTTTTTACGTCCGACGTGTTGGTCCCGTTCCCCGGAAGGGCCGGTCACTCCGTAAGTTGTGCCGAATGTAGAGGCCGCAGGGACGATCTACTTCGTATATTGCCGTATGAGGTCCGCAGCCGCGCCAAACTGCGCGGTCAACTCACCCCGCTTGCCCGTTTCGTAGTCGGCGTAATCGAATCCCGGCGACATCGTCGTTCCCATCAGCGCCCACTCGCCACCGGCGGCGAGGCGGCACCCCTGCCACACTCCACCACGGACGACCACCTGCGGCTGATGCCCTGCCTCAAGATCGTGGCCCAATGTCACCGTTTGGGTTTTCCCGTCGGGACACAGTTGCAGCATGATCGCTGGATCACCCAGATAGAAGTGGAACACCTCGGTGCCGGGCAGGCGATGCAGGGTCGAAAATGTCTCCGGCGTAATCAGGTAGTAAATGGCGGTCCCTAGGGAGCGCGGGCCGCGAATTCCATCGGGAAGATACTCCCGCGAAATCTGCCAGCGCGAGCGGTAGGTTTCGCGAAAGAATCCGCCCTCCAACTCGAGTGGCGAAAGGTGAAGTAGTTGCTTAACTTCTTCAGCGGTCATAACGAGAAAACAATACCATCGAACCGAGAGAGGTCGAAGTGTCCGTCGGCGGACACAAAATACTGCTTCCGAACGCCGGATTTTTCACGTGCTGTTCGTCTCGCGCTCTATGCGCCCACTAAAACAGGCACTTGCGGGTCGCTTCCGTTTGGCAATCAACGTGTATGTGATATCTCCAAAGGTACGGGACTTGGCCGCGGGGTATTAAAAAACCACTAACGATCGCCAAGGTCTCACGTCTTACGACCAGCGAGGAGGCAGTATGGAGCGTAGGTATCTGGTAGCGAGCTTGGCCCTGATAGCAACCTTTGCGATCTTCTCCCGGGAATTCCGCTCTGGACGCCTGGACAAGCTCCCCAGCTCGCGGGCCGAATTGCGGGCAGACGTCAACTGCGCCAAGCGCTATGTCGCGGAGCGGCTCGCCGCCAAGGTGCGGCCCCTGGTCGATCGCGGCGGGCCCGAAGAGGCGCAAATGGTAGCCGAACTTAATCTGCCGGTTCTGGCTGCGGTCAACGAGAAAATAGCTGAGGCCCAGGCGACAGCGGCGCAAAAGGTTGCCGAGAAAAAGTGCGATACGGCGATACGCGCGCAAGAGACTACCCTCCGTGCGCAGCAGGCAGCTCAACGCGCCGAGGAATTGAGCGCTCGCGCCGCGCAACGTGCCCAGGAGCTTAGCGCCCGCGCCAACCAGCGGGCCCAGGAAATCAGTCAGCGGGCCAACCAGCGCACCCAGGAATTGAGCGTCCGGGCGAGCGAACGGGCAGAACAAATCAACATGCGGATGATTGAACATGCCCAGCAAGTCAGCGACTCCGCCATAGTGAGGGCACAGCGAGCCATGGAGCGGTCTCGTTCGAAGATGGCGCTACCCCAAGGCCAGGGCTTGCCAATGCACATTAATTTCGAGGTGATGGCGCAACCTGACTTCGTTCTGCCCGAGCAGGCCGCGATCGCGGGTCGTCTCGCCGCCGAGAGCGTGAATGCGCAAGTCGCCGCCCAACAAATCCGGATAGTCACTGTGCAACGCGCGAACCAGAAGATCGTGAACGATGTGCAGGTGGTGGTGACCAGGCAGGATTGAGCCGGCGAACATCCGGCCCAACTTAACTCCGCACGCGCAGTGTCGCACCAACTTGAGCGGGCCTCCAGCACTTTCTGCAGACCTGCTGCGCATACGGGAACGTACCTTAGCCACCATCTAATCCCAGGGAAACCTTCGCGGACCGCAAGAATGTCGCTAGGTTGGCCTAGCACCACTCTCTTGCAATCCAAACCGACCCCGGAGTGCTGGGAAGCCCCAAAATAGGAACCAGCCGCCCCGACCTCCTGAATTACTTGCAAAATTCTCTTCTTTCCTGAGTTTGCCGGGACATATCCGCGTACAATTGCGTGCACCATGAACGGGCGGACGCTGCTGCTGTCTGTCTGCCCACGAAACCGAGGCCCCGGATGAAGCATCAGCAGGCTCCCAATTGTCCCCGCTGTAATAGCAGCGACGACGTCAAGAAGATCGCCTATGGATTGGCGCCATCTGACGCGCGACCGGAACTAGCCGACGACGGCTACGTACTCGGGGGACTCTGCATCCGGCCCGACAGCCCGGAATGGTACTGCGCAATTTGCGAGGAGAGTTTTGGGGCTTGGCGCGAATCCTGGGGCGAGCCGCTGACCAACCTCATCCATTAGCCGGGCTGCCCGGTTTCGCACACTCCCACCCGCAAGCGGACGCCGGATTAGGCTTTTCGCGCTCTCCCT
This sequence comes from uncultured Acidobacteriaceae bacterium, assembly GCA_963834815.1. Taxonomy (GTDB): domain Bacteria; phylum Acidobacteriota; class Terriglobia; order Terriglobales; family Acidobacteriaceae; genus DASRAA01. Next base: position 1,168,269 of record CAWIDA010000006.1, read on the forward strand.
TCCTTGGCAACCTTCGATCCTCCAACAACATAGGCGTCAGTCCGAATGGCATGAAAGCTGCATAGCTGATGGCAGCAGGATTCCAGCAATAGTACAGGAGGTCGAATGGCCGACATCGAGCGCATGCGCCAGGTAGTATCGGGTGACTTCAGGCTGGAGGATTTGCAGCACCGCCTGGAGGAAGGTTGGAAGCCGGTGGCGATTGAATGGGAGCGCCCAGTGGCGGTTCAGGTCGTCCCGACCGCCGATGGTCCGGAAGTTCCATTCGGATTGCAGGTTGCCGGCGATTGCGCGCACCTGGAAGAGAATCCGGCGGAGCGCGAGGTCCTGTTCCAGATCATGGAGCTGACGATCCAGGACGGACCTTATTCTGGAATCGCCGAAGAGCTGAACCGCCGGGGTTTCCGCACCCGCCAGGGCAAGCGCTGGACTCCTGTATCCGTATTTCAGATGCTGCCGCGCCTGATCGATGCGGGCCCCAGCATCCTCAATAGCGAGGAGTGGCAGCAGCGCAGACAGAGACTGCGCGCCAACCTGCCGTAACCTAGCGCGCGCTCCAAGCTTCCTCTCTTGCCCAGAAAACCCTTGTGTTGTTCAGCGCCTCATCTCGTTATCGGGATGGAGTTTGCTGTCCCTCTTACGCCGCTGGTAAACTTGTCAGTTTGCCAGACATTCACCGAGACCTTTCCTTCCAGCCATGTCGAATTCATTTCCTGAAATCGCAATCGTCAACGGAGCGCGCACGCCGATGGGACGTTACTGCGGCAAGCTGCGCGACTTCACCGCCCAGGAACTCGCCGCCATCGCCTCGACCGAAGCCATGAAACGGTCTGGCGTCGAGCCCGCCGAGATTGACCACTGCGTCATGGGCAATGCCCAGCAGACCTCGAGCGACGCCATCTATGGCGCGCGTCACGTGGCCCTGAAGGCCGGAGTGCCAATCGAAGTGCCGGCGGTCACGGTGAATCGGCTTTGCGGATCGGGGATGCAATCCGTGGTGACGGCGGCGCAGATGATCCAGCTTGGCGAATCCAAATGCGTGTTGGCCGGCGGCATGGAGTCGATGTCGCAGGCGCCGCATGTGATCCGCGGCATGCGCTGGGGCGTCGGCTTCGGTGAAGGTAAGCTGGAAGACTCGCTCTTTGTGGCCCTCACCGACAGCTACTGCAACATGCCGATGGCCGTCACCGCCGAGGCTTACGCCGAGCAGCAGGACGTGACGCGCGAGATGCAGGACGAATATGCACTCTGTTCGCAGAAGCGCGCCGACGCGGCTTACCAGGCGGGACGCATTCAGGAGGAACTGACGCCCGTTCCACTGCGCAACAAGCGTGGCGAGCCCACAGGCGAGATGTTCACCGAGGACGACCATCGGCGTCCCGACACCACGCTGGAGAGCCTGGCTAAGCTCAAGCCCTCGTTCGGGAAGAGCGGCAGTGTCACCGCCGGCAACGCCAGCGGCATCGTGGATGGAGGCGCAGCGGTCATCGTCATGCCGCTCGAAGACGCGGAGAAACGCAACCTCAAGCCTCTGGGACGGATCGTGAGTTGGGGAATTGCAGGCGTCGATCCCAAGCTCATGGGCTCGGGTCCGGTTCCAGCCACTCGAATCGCGCTGAAGAAGGCCGATCTGACATTGTCGGACATCGATCTGATCGAGCTGAACGAAGCCTTCGCCGCGCAGTGCCTCGCCGTGATGAAAGAACTCGGTCTCGATCCGGCGAAGACTAACGTCAACGGTGGAGCGATCGCGCTGGGGCATCCGCTCGGCGCTACGGGAACGCGGTTGCTGATCACGCTGCTCCACGAGTTGCGGCGGCGCAAAGCGCGCTACGGACTCTCGACCGCATGTATCGGCGGCGGGCAGGGAATCGCGGTGATCGTGGAGAACTTGCAGCGGTAAGGGGAAAGGCATGCTGCGAGCGATTGCCGGAATCGTCGTCGGGTATCTGATTTTCGCGGTCCCGTCATTCCTGCTCTTTCGGGCTCTTCACGTTGATCCGCACGCGCCGGCCGCGCTGTCGTTTGAGGTTTTCGCTATTGTTTACGGCATCTTCTTTGCCGCGCTCGGCGGATACTTTGGCACCGCCATTAGCGCCAAACGCGCAATGTGGGTGTCATTCACAATCGCCGCCATCATGGCAGCGGGAGCGGTATCGTCAATGATTGCAACCGGCATTAATTGGTCGCCGGTCTCGGCGCTCGTATGTATGGTTCCTGCGACCGTGGCGGGCGGCTGGCTTCGGATGAACCGGCATAATCCAACCAACGAACGAGGTGTGCATTCATGACTAATGACGAGCGTCCGCTGTATGAGATTGTCGAGAAGTTGGAAGCTGCCTGGAACAACAGCGACAGCGTGACCTGGGCCGCGCTCTTTGTCGAGGACGCCGACTTCATTCACATCCTGGGCAGACATTTCCACGGACGGTCCGAGGTTGAGCGCGGCCATCGTACCATCTTCGACACTATCTACAAGGGCAGCCGGAACAGCTTTAAGGTGGAAAGCGTCCGCTTTGTGCGTCCAGATGTGGCGCTGGTGTTTATTGTCGCCAGCCTCGCCTGGTACCTGAACGGTGCCGAGCAGCATATTCAGGCGCGTCCCACGCTCGTGGCGCAGAAGAATGACAGTGGTCAATGGGAGATCGTCGCCTTTCAGAACACGTTGATTACGCCCGCAGGTCCTGCGCCAGACACGATTAAGAAGCTGACCGAGGCGCATCCCTACAAAGGCGACACGCCGGTGCAGAAATAGCTAATTACTAATTACCAGTTACCAACTGCTAATTCGAGGGTCCTCATGGAAATCAAAAAAGTTGGCGTACTCGGTTGTGGTTTGATGGGCTCGGGCATCGCGCAGGTAGCGGCCACGGCAGGACTCGACGTCGTCGTGCTTGAGCAGGAGCAGAAGTTTCTCGACAAAGGCTTTGCCGGCATCGACAAGTCGCTGGCGCGCCTGGTCGAGCGCGGCGTCGAAAAGGGTGGCCTGACCGCCGACCAGAAAGCGGCAGCGCTGGCGCGGCTGAAAGGCAGCACCAGCATCGCCGAACTGGCTGACTGCGACATCATCATCGAGGCCATCATCGAAAACGTCACCGAGAAGCGCCACATCTACACCCTGCTCGATTCGCGGGTGAAAGACGAATGCATTTTCGCCACCAACACTTCATCGATTTGTGTCGCCGAGCTGATGACCGCCACCAAGCGACCGGAACGTTTCGTCGGCCTGCACTTCTTCAATCCTGTGCCGATGATGAAGCTGGTCGAAGTTGCGAAAACCATCGCGACCGCGCCTGAGGTTTTCGACACCGCCGTCGAATTCGGCAAGAAGCTCGGCAAGGTCCCGGTGCGTACCGTCGACAAGCCGGGATTCATCGTCAACCGCCTGCTGGTACCGTATCTGCTCGACGCCATCCGCGCCTATGAAGAGGGCGTGGGCTCCATCGCCGACATCGACGAGTCGATGAAGCTGGGTTGCGGTTATCCCATGGGGCCGTTCACGCTGCTCGATTTCGTCGGCCTCGACACCACCTACTACATCACGCACGTCATGTACGACGAGTTCAAGGAGCGCCGCTTTGCCGCGCCTCCGCTGCTGAAGCGGCTGGTGCTGGCGGGCTGGTACGGCCGAAAGACCGGCAGGGGCTTCTACGATTACACAGACCCGAAGAATCCGGTGCCGGGGGAGTTTGTGTAGCGGTTCTGCGGTGCTAAGAAGCTGCGGATGGGAAATTCGCTTCCCAGCAACGGAGTCACGAATGCACAGAGAAAGTTGGAAGGCGTGGTTCGGATATGGAGCAATTTCCATCATCATATTCGCGGTATTCTGGTTTTATGCGATCTTGCACCTTCTGTTGAGAGTCCCGCTTGCTGCGCTCTTGGGGCCCTTTTTTTTCTTTAGTCGTGATTGTGGGACTGTTCGCAGTTGCCGCGAAAGTTTCGCGTGAGCTGCTGATAAACCAAGACAAGTTAGCTCCGATGGTGGCATCAGTTTGCATCATGTTCTTGGCATTCATGTGGTGCTGCGCTTTTTACGGATTCCGACTCGGCTTCCTGTCAAGCGACGATCAGATGTTCTTCTATATCGCAAGCCCGTTGCTGCTACTTGCGTCCGGAATAGGAATGCATTACACATTCCGGAAATCGAAGATTGGTTCTCGTTTGCGACAAAAACTAGGCATGCGCGATGTGCTCTAAATTCACACCTAAAACAACCGTTAATTGCTGAGGTACTTATGACCGTCTTCCAGAACCTCCGTCTCGAAACGAAGAACCACATTGCTTACATCACTATTGACCGGCCGAAGGTGCTCAACGCTCTCAGCATGGCCACCATGGACGAGCTGCGCCAGGCGTTCGGCGCGGTGAAAGACGACGCCGACGTCCGCGTGGTCATCCTCACCGGAGCGGGCGAGAAGGCCTTTGTCGCCGGCGCCGACATCAGCGAACTGGCGCAGCAGTCGCCCATCTCGGCCAAGGAGTACACCCACCGCGGCCAGGCCATCATCGATTCCATCGAGAACCTGGGCAAGCCGGTCATCGCCTGCATCAACGGCTTCGCGCTCGGCGGAGGCTGCGAGCTGGCGCTGGCCTGCACCATGCGCTTGGCCAGCGAAAACGCCAAGCTGGGCCAGCCTGAGGTGAAGCTCGGACTCATCCCCGGCTACGGCGGAACGCAACGTTTGCCCCGACTCGTTGGTAAGGGAATCGCGCAACAACTGGTGCTCACCGGCGAAATGATCACCGCCGCCGAGGCCCTGCGCGTCGGTCTCGTCAACGAGGTGGTGCCCGCCGCCGAACTCATTCCGCGCGCCGAAGCCATCGCCGCCAAGATCATCGCCAACGCTCCGCTGGCCGTGCAGTACGCCATGGAAGCGGTGAACCACGGCCTCGACATGACCCTCGCCGAAGGACTTTATCTCGAAGCAACGCTGTTCGCCGTCTGCTGCTCCACCGAAGACAAGAACGAAGGCACGAAGGCGTTTCTGGAAAAGCGCACGGCGGAGTTTAAGGGGAAGTAAGCATCAATCAGGAACCGCGTTTGCAAAAAATCCGATTACATCATTGCCTCGTGACGATCGGACTTCTGGCGGCTGCCGCTGCCTTCGCACAAGCGCCCGCCGCGCCGAAGCCCGACCGCCCAACGCCACCCACGCGCGACCCCCACACTGTGGGCTACGTCGCCGCCAAAGAATTGCCCGACGGCAAAGTTCCTCCCGCGAATGCGGACGGGAATTTCGTCATCGGGCCTACCCATCCCGCAGCTGCAGAATTGTCCACGCCACACCGTGCGCTCCAGGGACGCGTCCTTGAGTTCACCATGAACTCCGCCGACAGCAGGATTTATCCCGGCATCGTACGTGAGCCCAACACCTTTGGCACTCCCGATCCCAGCGATCCTGCCAAGCTCATCGTTACCACCAGCCATCCTGCGCCGTACACGCGCCAAGTGTTCGTGTATGTGCCCGCGCAATACGTGACCGGCAGTGTCGCGCCTTTCATCGTCGGAGCGGACGGCCCTGACCGGCTGCTCTTTTCGGCGCTCGACCAACTCATCGCCGAGAAAAAGGTGCCAGTGATGGTTGCCATCTCCATCGGCAACGGTGGCGGCGATGCCCAAGGAAGTGAACGCGGCCTCGAGTACGACACCATGTCCGACGCCTACACCCAGTTCGTCGAGAAGGAAGTGTTGCCCTTAGTCGAAGGCAAGACAAACGCGAAGCTGACAAAAGACCCTGACGGCCGAGCGACGATGGGCAACAGCTCCGGTGGCTCGTGCGCCATGATCATGGCGTGGTATCACCCCGAGCTCTATCGCCGCGTGCTGGTGTATTCGGGGACGTTCATCAACCAGCAGTGGCCTTACGATGCGAAGAGTCCGCATGGCGCGTGGGAATTTCATGAGCATCTTGTGCCCGGGAACCCGGCCAAGCCAATTCGCATCTGGATGGAGGTTGGCGACCGCGACCTCTACAACCCCAACGTGATGCGCGACAACATGCACGATTGGGTGCTGGCGAATGAGCGCATGGCGCAGGCATTGGCCGACAAGGGCTACCACTATCAGTTCGTCTTTGCCCGCGATGCGCTGCACGTGGACCGCGGCGTTCGCATGCAGACTCTACCCGAGGCGCTGGAATATGTGTGGCAGGGCTATCAGCCACCGGGCGCGGGGCACTAGCGGATCTTAATTCAGCCCCGCCTGCTCCAGCATCTCCTCGAACTGCCGCCTGGTGCGCATGTCCATCGATTGCGCCACGAGCTTTCCTTCGCGGTTGTATACAAAGCTCTTAGGGAGGCCATTGACGTCAAGCGACTTCGCCACCGCGCGGCCAGGGTCCAGCAGGATCGGATACGTGATCTTGCGCGCGGCGATAAACGGATTGACCTTGGCTGCGTCCTCGTCGGTTATCGCCAGTACCACGAGGCCCTGGTCTTTGTATTTCTTGGCCAGGGCTTCCAGATCGGGCATCTCCTTCTGGCAGGGCGGACACCACGTGGCCCAGAAGTTCACCAGCACCACCTTGCCCTTCAGCGCGTTCAGCGTCCATTGCTGGCCCTGAATGTCGGTCAGCGTGAAATTTGCCTTCTCGCGCTGCTGGTCCACCGCATCGAGTGCCGCCACGGCGGCTGTGAACTGCGGCGCGTCAAGCGTTGTCTCTACTCGCTCGTAGCGCACCAGCTCGGCTAACTCGGTGTAGGGCTCCGCCGGCTTGCCTTTTACGTCGGGCAGAGGCGTTTCGCGGAGCGCGCTGGCCAGCGTAGTCGCTACTTCCTGCAGGGTGTCGCGCCCAAAGTCGCCTTCGGTGGAGAGGTGTGCCAGCGCGGTTGCCAGGCGTACCTTGTTCAGCGACGCTGGCAGTTGCCGGATTTCCAGTGCAATGTCGCGCGTGGTCTTTCCGCGCTGATTGTCGGGAACCTGTCGCAGTGTCTTGATCTGCTGTAGGATCGGTTGCTCCTGTGCCGTCCATACCACGGGCTGTGACTGTGCTTCAGAAAGCAGCGGCGCAACGAGGAGTGCTGAGAGGAGAAGTAAAAGGGAGTTGGAAAGCGATCTGATGTTCGTCATAAGCTCACATACCTGCGCCGTGCGGGCCACCGGGAATCACAACTGGTTTGCACGATACACGGAATTCCGACATGGCGCTGTGACGCCCGGCATGTTGTGTTTTCGACCAAATTGTTGATCTACGGCTTTGTAGGAAGCTGCGGACCAACTCGCCGACTCAGCTGCTGTGCGGTTTGCGGGCGAAGGCGCCGATCATCATCGGGCTCATGGAGACGCCGCGTTTCTCAAGTGATTCGGCGCGCAGCCGTGTGGCCAGCGTGTCGATATTGACTTCAGCGGCAGTGGTGACACCCAGCGCTTCCATACGCGGCAGCAGGCTGCGGACGGTTTCTGCGAACCATTCATAGATGGGGCTGTGGGGTCCGCCGTCCATCACGCACTCGGCGCGGCACTCGGGCACGCCGAATCCAGCCTCCTGCATGAGTTGGAAAAGTTGCGTTCCCATATTCGGACGCGGCACGCCACGTCGAATGCATTCGACTATCCAACCGCTTGCGCGCTGCATCAGCGGCAGGTCAGGGTAGCCATTTGGCAGGCAGGTGAAATCTCCTTCATGGAAGGCGGCCACGCCGCCCGGATGCAGGATGCCGGCTGCCGTGCGAAGTACCGCCAGCGCGTCAGGAGTATGCACCAGGATGTGCCGGCCGATCACAGCGTCGTAGGGTCGCGCGGGCACGTGATCGTGGATGTCGATCTGTTCAAAGGTGACGTGATCGTGTCCGGCAGAGCGAATCCGGCCGCGTGCGATTTCCAATGCATGTGGGTCGAAGTCGAGGCAGTGTACCCGGCCGTGCGGGCCCACCAGGCGTGCGGCGATCAGCGAGATTTCGCCTACTCCGCAACCAAGTTCCAGAACGTTCATACCGGCAGAAATACCTGCGCGACGGAGGAAGGAGTCGGTTAGCGGGTTGAGGATAGCGGCCTGCAAGGCCAAGCGGCGGCGTTCGTGATCGGTGTGTCCCATCACGTAGTTGGCAGTCTGGTCGGGCACGTTTGTCCTCCGGACGGTGGCTGAAGTGAGTAACGAGGGAAAGCGCGAGAGAACGATATCCGCACATAGAATAGCCCGTCAAGGATGACGCCGGTCGTCACCGTGAAATGGTGACATGGGTCATTGCGGAGTTTGCCAGGGACACAGCATAATCGGGCTACCATGATGAGGCTTCGGTGCAAGGGCATTTTAAGTGCGTGCATGTTGGCAGGAGCGATGAGTTTTGGTCAGACGACCAAGCCAGCCAATCGGAGCTATCCGGCGACGCTCTGGGTGCCGTGCGAAGGGGCGCGGACGGTCAGGAGTTCGCAACTGGTTGCCAAGGCGACCCACTACTCGGCGAACGTCAAGGTAGTTCGGAAACCAGATTCATGCGAGAACACGACCACGCTGACGATCTTGCGTCCCGGAACGGAGAACATTGTCTACATCGAGGGTCCGATTCGACAGGTCGATGAACTCGATGGAAACGGCATGAACCTGGTGGACTGGTCTCCCGATGGCCGGATGCTGGCGGTCGAGTTTTGGCGGTGGGTGCAGGCGCCGAACGATGCAGGGATAGACGAGCGGATTTGGGTGGTGCGCGCGGATCATCAGCCAGTTTTGAGCGTTGATCTGGATCGTTTTCTGGAAGACCAGAAGGGCAAGAGCTGCTACCTGGGTTTCGATCTGATGGGATTCACTCCCGAGGGAGAAGTGGTGTTGCGGGTGAATATCACCCAAGACTACGATGTGGATGAGACGCCAGCGGATGTTCCGGCGGAGAAACGCTGCGTCGAGAAGCACGAGGTGTGGGCGGTGGATGCGGCGACGCAACATCATAGGCCACTTCCGGCGGACTACCAGGGTGCGCGATACAGCGAAACGGTGACTACTCGGCGCAAGTAACAACTGCTCGATTTTCCTCAGGGGCTAAAGCCCGGTGAATAAAAGGCCCTTTCCGGCACGGCTGAAGAGGCTGCGGAAAAAGTCGGAAAAGCAGATCTCTCGCGGGCTGAAGCCCGCTCGGGATGACAAAAATAAGGACCTTTAACGACACGGCTAAAAGCCGTGCCCCTTCAAACCATCCGGAAATGGAGTTTTTCCGCAGCCTGTGAAACCGTCCCCTTCCCACAGGATTTTTGAGGCCAGTGCTCCTCACGACGATGCTTTTCTCTGATTCTGTCGCTGCATCTACAATGGACTCCTATGATCCGCAACATCATTGTTCCCCGCGTGCTGGGGAAGTCGCAGGCAGACTTGCAGCCCGCGATTGAGCTATTTCGTGCGCTCGGAGCGGTCCCCGCCCATGAGTGTGACGACGGGAGCGCCCACGGTTACCAACTGGAGGCTCCGCGCGGGACGGTCGAGTTCCTCGCCAGTGCAAATGCGCCGCTTTCCGACTTAGCGGTTGAGGTTTCGAGTGCCGATGCTGCATGGGAGGTTGTTCGGAAGCACGATGTCAAAGTGCTGCGCGAAATCGCGGATGCACCCGACGGCTCTCGCTTTTTTGCCATTGAAGTCAGCGGAATGAAGGTCACGTTCTTGACGTATGCCACCGAGAGACGCAAGGCACAATCCCTGGAAGGAACGTTGCAGGCACCGGGCAAACGGTTCGCGGTGGTGGTTGCCCGCTTCAACTCCTTCATCACCGAACGCCTTCTAGATGGCGCGCTGCTGGCGCTGCGGCAGGCGGGCGCAGCCACGAATGACATCACCATCGTGCGCGTGCCGGGCTCGTTCGAGATTCCAGCGGCCGCGCGGCAGTTAGCGGCGGGTGGTAAATACGATGCGATCATTTGCATCGGATGCCTGTTGCGCGGCGACACTCTGCACTATGACGTCATTGCCAACGAGGTAACGCGCGGGATCGGGCAGTCGGCGCAGGAGACGGGCGTGCCCCACGCCTTCGGAGTGCTGACTTGCGACACGCTCGAACAAGCCATCGACCGGGCCGGGCTGAAAGCCGGCAACAAAGGCTATGAGGCTGCACTGGCGGCGGTGGAGATGGCATCGCTTCACAACAAAGTAGAGGAACACGCGGCAGGGAAGCGATGAGCAAGTCCGGCACGCGCAGGAAGTCCCGTGAACTGGCTCTGCAAATGCTCTTTCAACTCGACATGGGGAAGCAAACCATGGACCAGGTGCGAAAGACGTTCTGGAGCGAACGCAAGGATCTTGACGAAAAGGTGCGGGGATTTGCCGACGACCTGTTCCGAGTTGCCGCCGAGCGCGAGGCCGAGATCGATCAACTGATCGAACGCAATGCCGAACACTGGCGCATGGAACGCATGGCCGCCGTCGATCGTAACGTGCTGCGCGCCGGCGTCGCCGAATTCCTGGGATTTCCCGGGACGCCCCCGGCGGTGGTAATCAACGAGGCGTTGGAGATCGCCCGGCGATTTTCAACCCCGGAGTCGGTGACGTTCATCAATGGGGTGCTCGATAGCGTGGCGCGCGAGTTGGGCGAGGCGACGACGAAATGATCGCGACCGGCGATCGCAAACAGACGACTAAAAAAGCCCTCCGCAATGGGAGGGCTTTCTTGTGAATGCCTGCTAGTTCGATTTGGGCAGCACGACGACCAGGTTCGGAGCAACTGCATGTGAGGCGCTGTCCTTAAGCCCGACCGCAATCTGCAGGTCATCCTTATTGGCGACCACGTTCAACCGATGAACAGTGTTGTCGCTCGCACCGACATAGACCCAGGAGCCGTCCAGGGTAACGCCTCCGCTGAACCCCTGGGCACCATTCGCTAAAGGAATCGCCACCGGCGTAAGGCCGGGCAAGTAAAGCCCGATTACGGAAGTGATATCGCTGATGATCCAGGCGTATTGACTATTGGAGCTAAAGAACAATTGCCGCGCGTTGAAGGGTCCCGCGCCCAAGTCATAGGTGTTCAGGGTGTTTTGGGCAGTTGCGGGACATCCGGGTTGGACTGCTCCGGTGGTAACGACATCCACGGAAGGGGAATCGACCGCGACTGCGCCGGTACCATTCGGGATGGGCGCGACCAGAGTCGGACTGTTGGCCGCCAACGTCTGCAATTCAGCCAGGTTGCAGGTGGAGCGGACGTCAATGGAGGCAGTGGCTGAGCTCGTAATGTACAGCAGCCCGCCCTGTGCGCTGACGTCTACTGCATTCGGAATGTAAGGCAGACTGGTGGTGTTGGTGGTGGGCGCCGCGGTGTATTGAGTAAGCTGCTGGCCCGCCAGGAACGACACTGATTTGCTATCCGGGGTAAAAGTTGCCGAAGTCGAAGTACCGGCTTGTGACAAGAGGGTCGCGGTTGCACTGATGCTATAGAGGGAAATGAGTCCGGCAGAGCCGTTGGAAATCAGCAGATAATTGCCATCAGCCGAAATCGCCAACACCGTTCCGACGATCGAGGAGGTCGTCACGGTTCCCGTGGCAGTGTCAACGATCATCAAAGCCGTGCTGGAACCCAGATACAACTTAGCTCCCGCCGAATCGCTGATCATGGAATTAGGCAGATAGGGTAGCGTGATCGCGGTCCCCGGCGTATTTGTCGAACTCGGAATGGGCACCAGAGTCAGGGAATTTGTGCTGGCTGCGTAGACTGTGGTCGAAGTACCGCCAGTGGTATTTACGGTCGCCAGGTTCTGGCCATACTGAGCCGGCACATTGCGATTGCAGTCAGGAGTGCTGCAGGTCGCCGTGATAACGGCGGTTCCGGGAGAAACGGAAGTGACGGTGGCGGCATTCGTACCGTTAGTGCCGACCACTTTGGCACTTCCGACAGGATCGGATCCCCATGTCAAAACAGGGATGATCGAGACGCCGTTGGTGTCGATTACATCGGCGGTCAAGGCTTGCGTCGCCCCTGGCGCCAGGGTGAATGAGGTTGCCGAGCTGCCGACAGCGTGGACCTGAATCGACTGAACCGGGCATACCAATGCCTGCTGAGGCACGCTATTCAGCCCGGAGACAGTGGCGTAGATGCCGGTGGCCCCTGGGGCTGTGGCGGTCAGTACTCCGGTGGTCGCATTGTTGGCCATCACCTGAAGATCTGTGCTGGTGAAGGTGATGGGACCGACAGTGGACGTGATGTCGCAGGGACTCACGGCCGAACAACCCTGCGCCGTGGTGCTGTAGACGGTCGCGGTGTACGTCGGGGTGACGTTGATGCTGACACAGTTCTTGATGGGGTTGACAAAAACCTGGTCGGCCTGGAGGTGGGAGTAGGCTGCAGCGGTAGCGGTAATCGTGCCGGATGTAGCAGTGATGGTGACCTGTCCAACGCCGGATTGGCCCGGCAGAGCATTGCAGTTAATGAAGTTCGCGTCCCAGGTGCCAGCACAGACGTAGCCACCAGCGGTTATGGAGATCAGGTTGCTGTTGCTACTGGTGAAGCTGACATCGGCCACGATGGCGTTTCCGTCAGAATTCTTTGGGGTGGCTACGATCTGACTCACCTGCCCGGAATTGAGCGAGAGCGAGGTCGGGGTGAGAACAATGCTGGCGACGGTGTTGGTAGCGGCCGCGTTGGTACCGCTGCAACCCGGAAGCAAACTCAAAATGAGGACCGAAAACAGAGCAGCTATAAGCCCAGCCGCAGAAAACCCCCGCATGTACCCTCCCCGCCGGGTTGGCATCCGACGGATGCATGAAGACCAAAGATGTGTTTCTCGCCAGAATTTCTCAGTGTAGAAGCAGACCCACTTTTCAGCAAGCCACGCGCCCGGTTGTTTTGTTTTGGCGCTGATGTTCACCCGCAGAACCCTCACATACTGAGATTTTCTTAACCCGGCAGGTCGCTATGAGTTGTGAAGCGTGCGATTGCTCTGACGCCGGTGCAATTCCGGCGATTTTTACGTCGGATTCAGTTGACGCCTTGGAGGAGGGTTGCTACACTAAAAAGGTTCTGCGAGTCATACCTAGCCTGCCTGTAGTGCCTGGCGGTGCTGCAGTAAACTCAATCCTGCCGTACGTGTGACAGGATTCCTCGCTGAAACGTGCCTGCGCTTCCACTGGAGCTTTCCTGTGGGTATGTGGGCCGAAGCAACGAAACGGAGTGCCCTCGTTCCATAACTCCACTGTCCAGTGATGGGGCTGGTGTGGGGAACGATCACGGTGCCACCGTCGCTTGCTTAACCTGAACGAACCGATTTTCCCCGGCTGGTGTGGGGAAGTATGGGCAGAATGGCCCGAGTGGGTCATCGAAATGCTGTCCAGACCCAAAGCTGGGAGACGCGCTGCGAATTGTGCACCCGCGTGGCTGCCGATTGCGACGTGAAATTGCGGTGGAATGCCGCCTGAGTTTTAGGGGAGTCGCCTCGCGGACTGCAGTCCGCGAGGCCGACAAAGTGTGAAGACTTGAACGCTGGCCTGAAGGCCAGCTCTACCGGCGAAGCGAGCCCGGACGAACGAAGGAGCTGCAAAGAGTGCCTACATTTAATCAACTGGTACGCAAGGGCAGGACGGCGCCGAAGTACAAGACGGCCAGCCCCGCCCTGCAGTCCTGTCCGCAGAAGCGCGGCGTGTGCACCAGGGTGTACACCCAGACGCCCAAGAAGCCGAATTCCGCGCTGCGCAAGGTTGCGCGCGTACGGCTGACCAACGGCATTGAGGTTACTACCTATATTCCCGGTGTCGGACACAACCTGCAGGAGCACTCGATTGTGCTGATCCGCGGCGGCCGTGTAAAGGACTTGCCGGGGGTTCGCTACCACGTGGTGCGCGGCACGCTGGATTCGGTGGGCGTTGCCAACCGTAAGCAGGGCCGCTCGAAGTACGGCGCCAAGCGCCCGAAGGCTTAAGAGGCGTAACGAGGAACTATGCCGAGAAAAGGATATATCGCGAAGCGCGAACAGCTGGCAGACCCGGTCTACCAGTCCACGCTGGTCAATAAGTTCGTAAATTCCATGATGTGGGACGGCAAAAAGAGCACGGCCCAGTCCATCTTCTATAACGCCATGAAGAAGTTGGAAGAAAAGGGCGGCGACGAGGCCATCAAGCTGTTCAAGAAGGCGGTGGAGAACGCCAAGCCCGTCCTGGAAGTGAAGACCCGCCGCGTAGGCGGCGCCAACTACCAGGTGCCGGTGGAAGTGAACGCCGACCGCCGCACTTCGCTGGCGATTCGCTGGATCCTAACCTACAGCCGAGGGCGCGGCGAGAAGGGCATGATCGACAAGTTGGCCAATGAGTTGCTCGACGCGGCCAATGGACGCGGCGCCACCATCAAGAAGAAAGAAGACGTGCATCGCATGGCTGAGGCCAACAAGGCCTTTGCGCACTACAGGTGGTAATCGGACATTGTTCCCACCCTTTCCCAAAAGAAGGGAAAGGATGGGGCACCCAGGAAGATTTGAGTTGAGAGAGGGGTCCTTCGACTCCGGCGCGCAAAAGCGGCGCGACTCCGCTCAGGATGACAACCGAGACTTTGAATTGCGGGAGCTGGTGGCCCGCGCACCAAGAATGAAAGCGGACGAAGAGCCGCATAGCAGGAAACGGAAGGAATTGTGCCAAGACAGGTCCCATTAGAGCGCTGCAGGAATATCGGCATCATGGCGCACATCGATGCCGGTAAGACCACCACGACGGAGCGAATCCTGTTCTATACGGGACGCACGCACCGTATCGGTGAGGTCCATGACGGCACAGCGACGATGGACTGGATGGCGCAGGAGCAGGAGCGCGGCATCACCATTACGTCAGCCGCCACGACCTGCTTGTGGAAGGACATCCGCATCAACATTATCGACACCCCGGGCCACGTTGATTTCACGGCCGAGGTGGAGCGTTCACTGCGCGTGCTTGACGGAGCCTGCGCGGTGTTTGACGCGGTGCACGGCGTAGAGCCGCAGTCGGAAACAGTGTGGCGGCAGGCCGACAAGTACGGCGTGCCACGGATTTGCTTTATCAACAAGATTGACAAGATGGGTGCCGACTTTGAGCACGCCATCGATACGATCCGCAAGCGCCTGAACGCCAAGCCGGTGGCCATTCAGTTGCCGATTGGCCAGGAAGACAAGTTCAAGGGCGTCATTGACCTTATGGCGATGAAGGCCATCATCTGGAAAGACGAGACCATGGGTGCCGAATACGTGGTCGAGGAGATTCCGGAAGAACTGAAGAAGAAGGCGCAAGCCTATCACCAAATCCTGATCGAAACCGTGGTCGAGAACGATGACCAGGACGAGCTGATGCACAAGTACATCGAGGGTGAGGCCATCGGCGAGGCTGAGCTGAAGGCCGCACTGCGCCGCGCCACCTTGAAGATGAAGGTCTTCCCGGTGATCTGCGGAACGGCGTTCAAAAATAAAGGTGTGCAGCCCCTGCTTGATGCCGTGATCGATTACCTGCCTTCGCCGCTCGACGTGCCGCCAGTGAAGGGTCTGAATCCAGACACGGGCGCGGAAGAAGAGCGCACGGCGGACGACAAGGCCCCGTTCTCGGCGCTGGCGTTCAAGATCATGACCGACGCCTACGTCGGCCAGTTAACGTTTATCCGCGTGTATTCGGGACACTTGAAGACGGGCGACACGGTTTACAACAGCGGTCGCAAGCGCGGCGAGCGCATCGGGCGCCTGCTGCAGATGCATGCCAATAAGCGTGACGAAATCACCGAAATTTACGCCGGTGATATCTGCGCCTGCGTCGGACTGAAGAACGTAACTACCGGTGACACGATCTGCGACGAAAAACACCCGATCGTGCTGGAGTCGATCGAGTTTCCGGCTCCTGTGATCGCGGTCGCAGTGGAGCCCAAGACCAAAGCTGACCAGGAGAAAATGGGCGTTGCGTTGGGCAAGCTGGCGCAGGAAGATCCGACCTTCAAGGTGAACACCGACCCCGACAGCGGGCAGACGATCATCGCCGGCATGGGCGAACTTCACCTGGAAATACTGGTAGATCGCATGATGCGCGAGTTCGGTGTACAGGCCAACGTGGGCAAGCCGCAGGTTGCGTATCGCGAGACCATCCGCAAGGCATCGCAGGCAGAAGGCAAGTACATCCGCCAGACCGGCGGCAGCGGACAGTACGGACACGTGCGGATTCGTCTGGAGCCGAACGAGCCGGGCAAGGGCTACGAGTTCATCAACGAAGTGGTGGGCGGAGTGATTCCGAAGGAGTTCATCAAGCCGGTGGACCAGGGTATCAAGGAAGCGCTCGAAGGCGGAGTGCTGGCCGGATACGAAATGGTGGATGTGAAAGCCACGCTATACGACGGCAGCTATCACGATGTGGACTCGAACGAAATGGCCTTCAAGATCGCCGGATCGATGGCGTTCAAGGAGGCTGCCCGTAAGGCGAGTCCGGTGCTGCTGGAGCCGGTGATGGCGGTGGAAGTGGTTGTGCCCGAGGAATACATGGGCACGATCATCGGCGATTTGAGCAGCCGCCGTGGACGCATCGAAGGTCTGGAGCATCGTGCTGGCTCGCAGGTGATTCGCGCCATGGTTCCGCTGGCCGAGATGTTCGGTTATGCCACCACCATGCGCTCGAACACGCAGGGCCGGGCAACGTTTTCCATGCATTTTTCGCGATATGAAGAAGCGCCCCGCGCCGTGGCCGAGGAAATTGTGGCCAAGGTGCAGGGCAAGAGTCCGGCAGGCACGAAGTAATTATGCGGGCGATTGGCCCGGTGAGATAACGCAGTATTTAGCGATTTCATGGAGATACGGAGCTCGCAATGGCGAAAGAAAAATTTGATCGCAGCAAGCCGCACGTAAACGTAGGGACGATCGGGCACATCGATCACGGCAAGACGACGTTGACGGCGGCGATTACGAAGGTGTTGGCGAAGCACAACCCGAACATCAAGTTCCGTTCGTTCGATTCGATCGACAACGCTCCGGAAGAGCGGGAGCGCGGCATCACGATCGCGACGGCGCACGTGGAGTACGAGACGGCGAACCGGCACTACGCGCACGTGGATTGCCCGGGCCACGCCGACTACATCAAGAACATGATCACCGGCGCGGCGCAGATGGACGGCGCGATTCTGGTGGTGGCGGCGACGGATGGACCGATGCCGCAGACTAAGGAGCACGTGCTGCTGGCACGGCAGGTAGGCGTGCCCTACGTGCTGGTGTTCCTGAACAAGTGCGACGCGGTGGAAGATCCGGAGCTGATCGACCTGGTGGAAATGGAAGTGCGCGAGCTGCTGTCGAAGTATCAGTTCCCGGGCGACGATGTGCCGGTGATTCGCGGCTCGGCGCTGGGTGCGTTGAATGGCGAAGCGCAGTGGGAAGCCAAGATCGATGAGCTGATGGCGGCGGTGGACGCGAGCGTACCGTTGCCGGCGCGCGACATCGACAAGCCGTTCCTGATGCCGATTGAAGACATCTTCTCGATTCAGGGCCGCGGCACGGTGGTCACGGGCCGTATCGAACGCGGCAAGGTGAAGGTGGGCGAGGAAGTGGAGATTGTAGGCTTCCGCGAGACGCGCAAGACGGTGGTGACAGGCGTGGAAATGTTCAAGAAGCAGTTGGATGAAGGTCTGGCTGGAGACAACGCCGGGTTGCTGCTGCGCGGCATCGCGAAAGAGGATGTCGAGCGCGGCATGGTGTTGGCCAAGGGTGGCTCGATTACGCCGCACACCAAGTTCAAGGGCGAAGTGTATGTGCTGTCGAAGGAAGAAGGCGGGCGGCACACTCCATTCTTCAAGGGCTATCGGCCGCAGTTCTACTTCCGCACTACGGACGTGACGGGAGTGGCGACGTTGCCGGCGGGCACGGAGATGGTGATGCCGGGCGACAACGTGCAGCTGGAGATTGAGCTGATCACGCCGGTGGCGATGGAAAAGGGCTTGCGGTTCGCGATCCGCGAAGGCGGACGCACAGTAGGCGCCGGGACCATCAGCGAGATTATTGCGTAGGTTTTCATACCGGGTGCGGCGCGGTTTACCGCACCCAATTACCCACCGCGGCAAGCGCCGCAGGGCCAGAGACGGAAACGTTCGACGGCCCCAGACATGATCTTTGAGAGAAATTAACGTGATTGGTAAAGACCGAATTCGCATCCGCCTGAAGGCCTACGATTATCGCGTTCTCGATCAGTCCACGGGTGAAATCGTGGACACGGCACGCCGCACCGGCGCACAGATTGCGGGACCGATTCCGCTGCCGACGGTGAAGAACAAGTATTGCGTGCTGCGCTCGCCCCACGTGGACAAGAAGTCGCGGGAGCAGTTTGAGATTCGTACCCACAAGCGCCTGCTCGACATTCTGGAGCCGACGCAGCAGACGGTGGATGCGCTCATGAAGCTGGAGCTGCCTGCCGGCGTGGACGTCGAAATCAAGGCTTTTGGCAAGGAACATAAATAACGCTATTCGCTGATGGCTCTTCGCTAGAAAAGCAAAGAACGGAATGGCGAAAGGCGAAGATCGAATCGCGAAAAGCGACAAAACGAAGCTTCCGAGGCAAAGGCCCCCGGTTCATGACAACCGGAAACACAGGAAGCAGAGTTGAGGGAAAACATGGCAGTCAACGGAATTCTTGGCAAAAAAGTTGGAATGGCGCAGTTGTTCGATGACAAGGGCGATGTTCGTCCGGTCACCGTGATGAAGGCCGGACCCTGCGTAGTCACACAGCGTAAGACGCAAGCGAAGGACGGCTACGATGCTGCTCAGATCGGGTTGGTTGAGTTCGTGAAAGAGTCGCGGCTGACCAAGCCGCAGAAGGGCCACTTCGCAAAGAACAACCTGCCGCCAGTGCGTTTCATGCGCGAGGTGGAGATTGTTGTGGACGGCGAGAACGCCGATCTGGAAAACAAGGATGGCGTCAAGATAGGCGACAAAGTCCTGGTCGACATGTTCGAAGGCGACAAGTTCGTTGACGTAGTGGCGACCAGCAAGGGACGCGGCTTTGCGGGTGTGGTGAAACGTCACAAGTTTGCCGGCGGCGCAGCCTCGCACGGATCGATGTTCCAGATCACCGGCTCGATCGGTTCCTCGGCATTCCCGTCGCGTGTGTTCAAAGGCATGCGCATGTCGGGACACATGGGCGGGGAGCGCAAGACCATTCGCAACCTGCGCATCCTGGGCATCGATCGCGACGAAAACCTGCTGGTGGTTGAGGGCGCGGTGCCGGGCGCGAAAGACGGGTACCTGGTGATCTCGAGGGCTAAGAAGCCACCCAGAGAGCGCCGTGGATTTGGCGGAGCGGGCACGGTGGATCCGTTGAAGGCTTCGAAGCGCCAGGCGGTTAAGAAGAAGTAACTAGCAATTAGCTAAAGGCGAAAAGCGAAGAGCCAATAGCGAAGCAAGAATGGAAAATGTTCCGGCTGGCGGCTGATAGCTGGCGACTGGCAACTGGAAAAAGACTATGGCGACGATTGATGTAGTGAATCTGAACGGCGAAAAGGTAGGCTCGCTGGAACTGGCCGACGAAGTGTTCGGCGCGGTGAACGAAGACCTGCTTTGGGAAGCGGTGAAGCACTACCGCGCCGGTCTGCGGGCCGGGACCCATTCCACCAAGACCCGTGGTCTCGTGAGTGGCGCAGGCAAGAAGCTGTGGAAGCAAAAGGGTACGGGACGCGCGCGTATCGCGTCGATCCGCTCCCCACTGTGGCGCCATGGCGGCACGGTGCATGGACCGAAGCCCCGCTCTTACGACTACGCGTTCCCGCGCAAGAAGCTGTTGGGCGCGCTGCGCTCGGCGCTGGCGGCGAAGCTGTCGGACGGCAAGCTGGTCGTGGTGGAAAGCTTCGAGCTGACGGAGGCGAAGGCCAAGCCGTTTCGCGCCGCGCTCAACAAGTTGAACGCCAAGGGGACCACGCTGCTGGTCGAGAACGCGGCGAAGGACAACCAGAACCTGCACCTGAGCTCACGCAACCTGAAAGGCGTTGAGTTGATTGCGGGCAACGAAGTGCATCCGTATCACCTGCTGCGCTACAGCAGCGCGGTGTTCTCGCGTCCGGCGCTGGAGAAGTTGCAGGACTCGCTGAAGGCGACGGCGCCGAGGCGGAAGCAGGCGCAGAAGGAGGTCGCGTAATGAAGTCGGCCTATCAGATCATTCGCCGTCCTGTGATCACGGAAAAGGGCCTGGGCGTGAAGGAAACCGAAGCCACGCTGGTGTTCGAGGTTGCGTCCAAAGCATCGAAGACCGAGATCAAGAACGCGGTGCAGAGCATTTTCAAGGTGAAGGTAGACACGGTCCGCACGGCCAACTTCGTGGGCAAGGAACGCCGCCGGGGCAAGTTTACCGGCTACCGCCCGGACTGGAAGAAGGCTTACGTGCGGCTGAAGGCGGGCGAGAAGATGCCCGAGTACGCCGAAAATCTGTAACTCAGTGGATAGTGGTTGGTGGATAGAAAAAGCGAGTAGACACATGGCAATCAAGACATACAGACCGGTTACTCCGACGCGGCGCTTTACCACAAGCACCGTTAACGACGACCTGACGACCAACCGGCCGCACAAGCCGCTGACCGAACCCAAGCAGCGTACCAGCGGACGGCGCAATACCGGCGACCTGACCATCTGGCACCGGGGCGGCGGGCACAAGCGCAAGTTGCGCACCATCGACTTTAAGCGCGACAAGTTCGGTATTCCCGCGACGGTGGCCACCATTGAGTACGATCCCAACCGCTCAGCCCGCATCGCGCTGCTGAACTATGCCGATGGCGAGAAGCGCTACATCATTTGCCCGGTCGGCTTGAAGGTTGGATCGAAGATTGTCAGCGGCCCGGAAGCCGACATCCTGGTAGGGAATGCTTTGCCGCTGCGCAACATTCCTCCCGGCACGACGGTGCATAACATCGAGTTAAAGCCGGGCAAGGGCGCGCAGATGGCGCGTTCCGCCGGAGCGCAGGCGCAACTGGTTGCCAAAGAGGGCGATTACGCGCTGCTCAAGCTGCCTTCCAGCGAAACCCGCAAGGTGCTGGTGGATTGCATGGCGACCATCGGGCAGGTGGGCAATGTCGATCACGAAAACGTTTCCATCGGCAAGGCCGGACGCACCCGCTGGATGGGCATTCGCCCGACGAACCGCGGTGTGGTCATGAATCCGGTGGACCATCCGCACGGCGGCGGCGAAGGTAAGACCAGCGGCGGGCGTCACCCGGTTACTCCGTGGGGCCAGCCGACACGCGGTTACAAGACTCGTAATAACAAGCGGACCGATAAGTTCATCGTGAACCGCAGACAGAAGTAGGACTGAGACACTATGGCACGTTCAACGAAAAAAGGTGCGTTCATCGATAAGCACTTGCAGGCCAAGATCGACGGCATGAACGAGCGCAACGAGAAGAAGGTTGTGCGCACGTGGTCGCGCCGCTCGACCGTGATTCCCGAGATGGTGGGTCACACCCTGGCGGTGCATAACGGCAAGAAGTTCATTCCGGTGTACGTCACCGAAAACATGGTGGGCCACAAGTTGGGCGAATTCAGCCTCACCCGCACCTTCAAGGGCCACTCGATGAAGGCGGCGACGGAGACAGCAGCCAAGCCGGCGGCGAGGTAAGGAAAGAAGATGGAATTCACAGCCAAACTGATGTATGTGCGAGTCTCGCCGCAGAAGGCGCGCCTGGTGCTGGACCTGATCAAGGGCCGCCGGGTGGAAGAAGCGCTCGACACGCTGCTGTACACCAAGAAGGGTATCGCGCCGCAGATCTATAAGCTGCTGCGTTCGGCGGTAGAGAACGCCAACTACGTGAGTGCCGAGAAGGGATTGGACGTCGATCTCGACCGGCTTTACGTGAAGCATGCGGTAGCCAACGACGGCCCGCGCATGAAGCGCATCCGTCCGGCCCCAATGGGACGCGCTTTCCGCTACCAGCGCCGCATCTCGCATCTGCATCTGGTGCTGGCGGAGAAGGCCGGGGACAACCGCAATGCCGACACGGTGACCACGGTAGGCGAAGCTGCACCCGCGAAAAAGTCGGCGAAGAAGATCGTAAAGAAAGCTGCTGCCAAGAAGTCGGCGGCGAAGAAGAAGGCTCCGGCAAAGAAGTTTGCTGGCAAGGGAACGACCAAGAAGTAAATGCGGGTCGCTCGACTCTGCCGCCGAGCGCGGCGTCGTTCGGGACGACAAAGATAGCGAGTGAGCGGTACGACTGAGGTCGTACCTGGACACGAAGCGGCGATGCTCTAAGGCAGTCGTCGCGGAGAGTAAACGAGACTATGGGACAGAAAGTCCATCCTTACGGATTCCGCCTCGGCGTTACCAAGCCGTGGAGGTCGCGCTGGTTTGTCGAGCGCGACTACGACAAACTGCTGCTGGAAGACGTGAAGCTGAAGGAAGAGCTGAAAGATAAGCTCAAGTCGGCGGGCGTCAGCTCGATTGAGATCGAGCGTCCCGGCAACAAGCTGCGCATCATTATTCGCACCGCGCGTCCGGGCATCATCATCGGCCGCAAGGGCGCGGAGATCGACAAGCTTAAGGGCGAGATCGCCAAGCGCACGGGCCGTGATGTGTACGTCGATATTCTCGAAGTGCACAAGCCCGAACTGGACGCGCAACTGGTGGCGGAGAACATCGCGCTGCAGCTGGAAAAACGTGTCAGCTTCCGCCGCACCATGCGCAAGGCCGTGGACTCGGCGCTGCGTTTCGGATGCAAGGGCATCAAGGTGCGCGTCAGCGGCCGCCTGAATGGAAACGAAATCGCGCGCTCCGAGTGGTATCTGCAAGGACGTTTGCCCTTGCACACGCTGCGTGCCGACATCGATTACGGCTTTGCCGAGGCGCACACCACTTACGGAATCATCGGCGTGAAGTGCTGGGTATACAAGGGCGAAATCCTGCGCGAACGCAAACGCGAACCGCAGACGGCGCAAGCGGGAGCGTTTTAGAAGCAGTGGTTAGTGGCTAGTGGATAGTGGTTAGAAAAGCCGAGTAACTAGCAATTAGCTAAGACGGGTATCTGGGATTCGGTAAGAAGGAAAAATAGCTACGACGAGGGAAGCCAAAATCAGAGTTTTCCGGCCGATAGCTAAGGAAATTGGGAGATGAGCTGGCGGTAGCCGGCATTGGTGGATGAGAGACGGTGTTTCTATCCACTAGCCACTGACCACTAGCCACTAGAACTTATGTTGATGCCAAAGAAAGTGAAGTACCGCAAGCAGCAGCGCGGCCGCATGCGTGGCAAGGCGTGGCGCGGCGGCGAGTTGTCGTTCGGCGATTTCGGCTTGAAAGTGATGGAGCCGGGCTGGATCACCGACCGTCAGATCGAAGCCAGCCGTGTGGCCATGACGCGTTTTGTGAAGCGTGGCGGCAAGATCTGGATCCGCCTGTTTCCCGATAAGCCGGTCACCAAGAAGCCAGCCGAAACCCGTATGGGTAAGGGCAAGGGAGCTCCTGATCATTGGGTCGCCGTGGTTCGTCCGGGCAAGATCCTGTTCGAAATGGAAGGGGTTTCCGCAACCGAGGCTGCCGAGGCAATGCGCCTGGCTTCGCACAAACTGCCGCTGCGCACCAAGTTCGTGACGCGCGATGGCGTGCATTAGAGACGGTGGGGCTGAAGCCCCCAAGTGTTAGTGGAAAGGCTTAGACGCTGACCTGAAGGTCAGCTCTACCGGGATTCATGAAATGAACGCAGAGAAGATTCGCAACTTAACCGATACGGAACTGGCGCACCAGCAGCGCGAGCTGGCCGACCAGCTCTTCAAGCTGAAGTTCCAGTTGAAGATGGGCCAGACCGAGAGCCTGAAGAAGATCCGCGACCTGAAGAAAGACATCGCGCGGGTGAAGACCATCGAGCGCGAGAAGAGACAGGCCGGCGGCAACGGCGCGGTGGCGGCGAAAGCTGCGGCGCCAGTGGCGGCCAAAGCCCCCAGAGCAGCGAAGGCGAAGAAGGCGGCCAGCAAGACGGCTGCGACGGAGACGAAGTAAGCCATGGCTGAAACAACTGCAGCAACGACCGAAAAAGCCGCGGGACGCCGCAAGATCCTGATTGGTGAAGTGGTTTCCACCAAGATGGCCAAGACCATTGTGGTCGTAGTGGACCGCCAGAAGGCTCACCCGTTCTACAAGCGCGTGGTGAAGCGCAGCAAGAAGTTCTACGCCCACGACGAGAAGGGCACCGCCCATCTGGGCGATGTGGTCAAGATCGAAGAGACCCGTCCGCTGTCGAAGTTGAAGCGCTGGCAGTTGAAGGATGTGGTGCGTCGCGCCGCGCAGGTAGCGCCAGTTGAAGGGGCAGTCTAGACCCACGCTTTCCCAAAGGACGGGAAAGGATGGGGCACCCACAGCACGAGGGGTTGGTAAGGGAGAGTTTTATGGCAGTGATGATGAGAACCATGCTCGATGTCGCCGATAACTCCGGCGCGCGCAAGCTGCAGGTGATCCTGCCGCTGGGCGGCGGAACCGGTCTGGTGGCCCATCTCGGCGACGTGGTGACGGCGTCGGTCAAGGAAGCTTCGCCCGACGGCACCGCGAAGAAGGGCACCGTGGTGAAGGCCGTCATCGTGCGCACGCGCAAGGAACATCGGCGTCGCGACGGTACCTACATCCGCTTCGACCAGAATGCGGCGGTGCTGATCAATGAAGGCGGCGAGCCGGTGGGGACCCGCGTCTTCGGCCCCGTGGCGCGCGAGCTGCGCGAGAAGAGATTTTTGAAGATCGTTTCCCTGGCGCCGGAAGTGCTGTAAGCGCTATTCGCCTCTTGCTATTCGCTTTTCGAAGCGATCGCAGCGGCTGGGGAACGAGATACAGTTTCGAAGGTGGTGGTTTTATGACATCCACCAGATCCGATAAGAAGGGTTCAGGAGCGAAAAGCGAAGAGCCAAAAGCGAAAGGCGAGCGCTAAGTACTCCAAAACAGGCTTAACTGACATGCACAAGATCGTAGACATTCGGCGTAACGACCAGGTCCGGGTCATCACCGGCCGCGATAAAGGCAAGGAAGGCCGCGTGCTGCGGGTTATGCCCGCCGCCGGCAAGGTACTGGTGGAGCACGTGATGATGGTGAAGAAGAACGTGCGCCCCAATCCGCAGCGCAACATCAAGGGTGGCATTGCCGAGCAGGAGAGCGCCATCGCCATCAGTAATGTGATGCTGATGTGTGCTGCCTGTGCACGTCCGGTGCGCGTGGGTCATGAAAAGCAAGGTGACCGCCACGCCCGGGTGTGCAAGAACTGCGGCACGACGCTGGAGAAATAGTTGCCAGTCGCCAGTATCCAGTAGTCAGTGAAAAACGGTTTCGCAAAAACTGGCAACTGACTACTGAATTGAGTTCC
The DNA here is from genome assembly GCA_963834815.1 of uncultured Acidobacteriaceae bacterium. Lineage (GTDB taxonomy): Bacteria > Acidobacteriota > Terriglobia > Terriglobales > Acidobacteriaceae > DASRAA01. The sequence continues at coordinate 1,193,451 of CAWIDA010000006.1, forward strand.
TCACGAACCGGGCCTGAACCGAAACCGTGAGAAAGGTGAAGTAGAGAGATGGCAGACGAGAAAGACAAGAAGCAGAAGGGCCAAAAGCCGGCCGACGGCAAGCCGCAGGGCAAGAAGGCGAAGCCGGAGTCGGTGGAACCAGCGGCTGCTGAAGGGGCAGGCAAGCCGTCGCGTCCCAAGGCGAATAACCGGTCGACTGCGCGTATGCGCGACAAGTACGTCAAGGAAGTTCTGCCCGTCCTGATGAAAGAGTTTGGCCTGGAGAACCCGATGGCCGCTCCGAAGCTGGAGAAGATTGTTGTCAACATGGGCGTGGGTGAAGCGACGCAGAACGCCAAGCTGATCGATCCTGCAGCCAGTGAAGTGACCCAGATTACCGGCCAGAAGCCGATCATTACCAAGGCGAAGAAGTCGATTGCGCAGTTTAAGGTGCGCGAGGGAAACCCTATCGGTGTAATGGTGACGCTGCGCGGCGACCGCATGTACGAGTTCTTTGACCGGCTGGTGAACGTGGCGCTGCCGCGTGTGCGCGACTTCCGCGGCGTGCCGACCAAGTCATTCGACGGCCGTGGTAATTTCACCCTGGGCGTGCGTGACCAGTTGATCTTCCCGGAAATCGACTACTCGAAGGTCGACAAGATGAAGGGAATGAACATCACGATCGTGACCTCGGCGGGCAACGACGATCAGGCGCGTGCGCTGCTGAAGCACATGGGGATGCCGTTCCGGGTGGCGCAGTAACACGAATTTGAGTGAGCGAGGGCGCAGGCCCACGAGTTTGTAAAGGAAGTAAAGGAAACGATGGCTAAGACATCCAGTATTGCGAAGGCGAACAAGAAACCCAAGTTCAGTGCCCGTCAGCACAACCGCTGCAAGATTTGCGGACGTCCGCGGGCCTATCTGCGCAAGTTCGGCCTATGCCGTCTGTGCTTCCGCAGCCTGGCGCTCAAGGGAGAGATTCCTGGAGTATCCAAGAGTTCCTGGTAAGTACCCTGGCGGACTGAAGTCCGCTCGGGAGATGAATTAAGGTGCTAGGACGCCGGCCTGAAGGCCGGCTCTACCAAGCGCTGAGGTAAGTACGTCGCGGCTGGTTCTTTCATTACCCTGTCGAGCGCAAGTCGGCGCGACCGGGACCCCGGGAGTAAGTCGGGGAGCAGAAAGCTAACGGGCGACGATTTGAGGAGATATCGAGCATGAGTTTGACCGATCCGGTCGCAGATTTTCTGACCCGCGTTCGCAACGCCATCAACGCACGGCATCAGAAAGTGGACGTTCCTCTTTCCAAGCTGAAGCTGGAGATGGCCCGCATTCTGAAGGATGAGGGCTACATCGCGAACTTCAAGACGACGGAAGAAGAGGGCCGCAAGGTATTGCGTGTGTACCTGAAGTACGGCTCCGACAATTCTTCGCCGATTTCGCAACTGAAGCGCATCTCGCGTCCGGGCTGCCGGGTATACGTCGGCCACACCGAGATTCCGCGCGTGCTGGGCGGGCTGGGAATCAGCATCCTGACCACTCCTAAGGGCGTTATGACGGGCCGGCAAGCGCGCAAGGAAGGCTTGGGCGGCGAAATACTGTGCGAAGTTTATTAAGAAGTAACTGATAGCTGGCGACTGGTAACAGTCGGATCAAACCGATTATCTGTTACTAAGAGTGAGAGATACATTATGTCGAGAATTGGAAAGAAACCGATTCCATTGCCCAAGGGCGTGAGCTACGCCGTCGAAGGCAACACGGTGACTGTGAAGGGCCCCAAGGGCACGGTGACCACCCACATGCCGGGTGGCGTGAAACTGGAGACCACGGACGGAAACCTGGTGGTCGTCCGCGATGACGACTCGAAGGCTGCGGTGCACGGACTGGTTCGCGCGCTGGTGAACAACTCCGTCGAAGGCGTGACCAAAGGCTGGACGAAAGAGCTGGACATCGTTGGCATTGGTTACCGCGCCGAATTGAAGGGCAAAGGCACGGTGGTGTTCACGCTGGGATATTCGCATCCCATTGAGTATCCGCTGCCCACGGGAATTGATGTAACCATCGATCCCAAGCAGACGCATCTGACGGTGAGCGGTATTGACCGGCAAAAAGTCGGATTCGTAGCTGCCGAGATGCGGTCGCTGCGTCCGCCCGATCCCTACAAGAACAAGGGCGTGCGCTACAGCGATGAGCGGCTGAAAAAGAAAGTCGGCAAGACTGGCGCGAAATAGTAGGACGGCAGGGCGGCAACGCCTCGTCTGCCCGGTTCAGAACCCCGGGAGTAAGGAAGAGTAGAGATGATTGGAAAGACTTCGAAGAACCAGACGCGAGGCAAGATCCACTCCCGCATTCGCAAGAAGATGGCGGGTACGGCGGAGCGCCCGCGCCTGAATGTGTACCGCTCGGTGAGTCACATTTATGCCCAGGTGATCGACGACACAAAGGGCGCAACCATCGTGTCGGCGACGTCGGTAGAGAAGGGCAAGGGAATTAAGGGCGACAAGCGGCCCACTGGCGGGAATCTGGCTGCGGCCAAGGAAATCGGAAAGCTGATTGCCGAGCGCGCCAAGGAGAAGGGCATCAAGAAGGTGGTCTTCGATCGCGGTGGATATCTGTATCACGGCCGCGTCAAGGCGCTGGCCGATGCTGCGCGTGAAGCGGGACTAGAGTTCTAAGGGCGGTAACTGGTTGCTGGTAACTGGTAAACGATACAGCGACTGGCAACTGGCGAAAAGCCAAGAGCGAAAAGCGAAAAGCGGTCGCAAAAAGAGTTTGGAGAGATTAGGGAATGCCAACAGTAAAGAAAAAGCTTGACGCCAACAACTACCAACTCAAGGACCAGGTAGTCTCGATCAACCGCGTCACCAAGGTCGTGAAGGGCGGCAAGAACATGTCGTTCGCGGCGCTGGTGGTGGTGGGCGATCCTTCTGCCGCAGTCGTGGGTTACGGTTCCGGCAAGGCGAAGGAAGTTCCGCAGGCGATCCGCAAGGGCATCGAAGCGGCCAAGAAGAACCTGCTGCGCATCAACCTGACCCAGACTACCATTCCTCATCAGGTGCTAGGGCGCTACGGCGCCGGCATGGTTATGCTGAAGCCGGCACCGGAAGGAACCGGCGTGATTGCAGGCGGAGCGGTGCGCGCGGTCATGACCTCGGCCGGCGTGCAGAACGTGCTGACCAAGTCGATCGGAACCACCAACCCGCACAACGTCATCAAGGCAACCTTTAACGCATTGGGCAGACTGCGCGACCGCAGTGAAATTGCGGCGGCACGCGGCAAGTCCGTCGAGGAGCTTTAATCATGGCGCGGACTCGTAGAGAAACGACCTCGAAGGCTGCTCCGGCGGGTACGAAGCTGCATCTGAAGTACGTGCGTTCGGCGATTGCCACGCCGCAGAAACACAAGTTAGTCATCAAGGGTCTGGGCTTTACCCGCCTGAACCAGGTGATCGAACGCGAAGACACGCCGTCGATCCGGGGGATGGTGGCGAAGGTGCCGCACTTGGTTGAGATTGTTGAAGGGTAACTGGTCACTGGTAGCTGGCAACTGGTGAAGAACCACGGGCAACCGCAACTAGCCAAGAGCGAAAAGCGAACAGCCCGGAGTTAAAGCTTAGTTTAAGAAATGTGACGCGGCGCACAGAGCAAGGCCGCACAGGTACGGTACACAATGAATCTGAGCAATTTACGGGCACCTCGCAAAGCCAACGAGAACAAGAAACGGGTTGGCCGTGGTATGGGCTCCGGCATGGGCAAGACCTCGACGCGTGGCCACAAGGGCCAGGGATCGCGCAGCGGTTCCAGCCTGATGCGTGGATTTGAAGGCGGCCAGATGCCGTTGCATCGGCGTTTGCCGAAGCGCGGCTTCACCAACATTTTCAAAACCGAATACGAGGTTGTTAACCTGGATCGGCTGGCCAGTCTGAGCGAGACAGAGATCACTCCGGAAGTGTTGCGCAAGGCCGGGGTGGTGACCTCGAAGAACACGCTGGTCAAGGTGCTCGGGCAGGGTGAGTTGTCGAAGGCGCTTACGATCCACGCCCACAAGTTTTCCAAGTCGGCGCAAGAGAAGATTGAGAAAGCGGGCGGCAAGATCCAGGTTCTGTAACCGGCTACTGGTAACTGGTAGCCGGCAACTGAGGGTTTTATTCAATGCTTGAGAAGCTGGCCAACGTATTTCGCGTTCCCGATCTGCGGAAGCGCATTCTGTTTACGCTCGGACTGCTGGCCGTGTACCGGTTGGGCGGACATATCCCCACGCCTGGTATCAACGCCGACGTGCTGGCGCAGTTCTTTGACCAGAACCGCGGCACGTTTCTGGGATTCATCGATCTATTCAGCGGCGGGCAGCTTCGCCGCCTGACGATTTTCGCCCTCGGCATCATGCCGTACATTACGGCATCCATCATTCTGCAGTTGATGACGGTAGTTTATGAGCCGCTCGCCAAGTTGCAGAAGGAAGGCGAACTGGGCCGCAAGAAGATCACGCAGTGGACCCGCTACTTGACCCTCCTGTTGAGCGCCGTTCAGTCACTGGGCATTGCGTTTACGTTGCAGCGTCAGCCGGGCTTCGTGAACACTCCCGGATTCGGCTTCGTGCTGATGACCATGCTCACGCTTACCACGGGCAGCGTGTTCATCATGTGGCTGGGCGAACAGATCACTGAGCGCGGCGTCGGCAATGGAATGTCGCTGCTGATCTTTGCCGGTATCGTGGTCGGCCTGCCGCGAGCGATTGCAGATCTTTACGACAAAGTGCGCACTCAGGCCTGGGGCGCCTTTACCGTTCCGGCCATGCTGTTGCTGATTGTGGTCATGATCGGCATCGTGGCTTTCATTGTGTTTGTGGAGCGAAGTGAGCGGCGAATACCCGTTCAGTACGCCAAGCGTGTCGTCGGTCGCAAAGTGATGGGAGGCCAGTCCACCCATCTTCCGTTGCGCGTGAACTCCGGCGGCGTGATGCCGGTCATCTTCGCCTCTTCGGTGCTTACGCTTCCCCAGACGTTGGGAGCGTTGCCGATGTTCAAAGACAACCGCTACTTCGGTCCGGTTTTTAACGCCCTGCGTTGGGGAGAGCCGCTGTATACGCTGTTGTACGCAGTGGGCATTGTTTTCTTCGCGTACTTTTACGTATCGATTGTCTTCAACCCGAATGAGGTTGCCGACAACATGCGGAAGTACGGCGGATTCATTCCGGGAATTCGGCCGGGTGCCCGCACGGCGAATTACATCAACGATATTCTGACTCGGATCACCCTGGTAGGAGCGCTATACCTGATTCTGATATCGTTCATTCCGGAGTGGATGATTACCGGCATTCACCTGAACCACCTGTATGGTCCGGTCGGCGCATTCTTCGAGCATCTGCCGACCTGGGTGACCAGCGGTCTGAACGTGAACTTTTACTTCGGCGGCACCTCATTGCTGATCGTAGTGGGTGTGGCCATGGATACCGTGAACCAAGTGGAATCGCAGTTGATCATGCGCCACTACGAAGGATTTACGCCGCGCAGCGGTCGCGTGCGCGGGCGCCGGGCGACGTGGTAAGGCAGTGGTTAGTGATTAGTGGATAGTGGATAGAAGTTTCAAGTTTGGAATTCGGGACTGGATGTCGAGCGAAGGCAGGTTGGGAATTGGCAATAGTGGAGGTCAATAGGTTTTTTCTATCCACTACCCACTATCCACTAACCACTGTATTTCGGAGCTACCGGGAGGCTCCGGCCCGCTGACGCGGGCAGAAGGCCAAGCATTCGGCCTGCGGGAGTGTGACGTGCCAGAAACGACCTCCTCGTCAGCATTGGGCGTCATGAAGAAAGACAGTGTCGTCGGTCCTATCATTCTGTTCGGACCGCCGGGCGCCGGCAAAGGAACGCAGGCCAAGCTGATTTCGAGTGCGTACGGAATTCCGCAGATCTCTACCGGGGACTTGCTGCGGGAGAACGTGGCCCGTCAGACCGAGTTGGGAGCCCGGGTAAAGTCCCTGCTGGAACGTGGGGCGCTGGTTCCGGACGGCCTGGTTTGCGACATGGTGGCGGAGCGGTTGCAGAACTCGGATTGCGACCGCGGCTTTATTTTGGACGGCTTCCCACGAACCGTGGGTCAGGCCGAATGGTTGGACAGCTATTTGAAAAACAGGCAGACAGGGAACGGGACGCGGGCGCCGTTCAGCACCATCGCTCCGGTTGTGATCCGGCTGGTGGTTGAGTATAATCAGTTACTGCATCGAATTGCGGGACGTCGTTCTTGTCCCACCTGTGGACGGATTTACAACGTCTACTTCCAGCCTCCTAAAGTTGAAGGCATCTGCGATATCGACGGAGGGCGGTTTGTTGCGCGTCCCGACGACAACGAAGAAGTGGTCGCAGAACGCCTAAAGGCCTACGAGCGCCAGACGCTTCCCCTGGTCGATTATTACAGCAAGCGGGGACGTTTGGTGGAAGTAGATGGCGAGCAGCCGGTGGAAGCTGTTGCAGCACAGGCATTTAGTGCAATAGAGAATGTCAATCGTTTGTAAGTCCGCCTCCGAGATTGAGAAGATGCGCCGCAGCGGTCGCATCGTCCGCCAAGTGCTCGATACCGTCAAGGAGTTGGTCGCTCCCGGCGTTACCACGTGGGACTTGGAGCGGGTGGCGGAACGTAAGATTCGAGACTTGGGTGCGAAGCCGGCGTTCAAGGGTTATTACGACTACCCTTGCGTCCTCTGCACTTCGATCAATGACGAGATCGTGCATGGTATCCCGTCGGAACGCCGGATGCTAAAGACGGGGGACATTGTCTCCATTGACACAGGCGTAGTGCTCGACGGCTTTTACGGTGACTCGGCGATTACGGTGCCTGTGGGTGGCGGGTTGATCCCTCAACTGGAAAAGTTGATCGAGGTTACCCGCGATTCGCTGTACAAGGGAATCGAAGCTGTCCGCATCGGCAACACGATTGGGGATGTCGGTGCCGCGGTACAGCAAGTGGTTGAGGCCAACGGCTTCAGCGTGGTTCGCGAATTTGTCGGTCACGGTATCGGCACCAAGTTGCACGAGGATCCGCAAGTCCCGAATTACGGCACGCCGGGCAGTGGGCCGAGGTTACGCGACGGCATGGTGCTGGCGATTGAGCCGATGGTCAATATTGGCCGGTCGGAGACGAGACTGCTGGACGACAAGTGGACGGCAGTTACGCAGGACGGAAGTTACAGCGCCCACTTCGAACACTGCGTGGCGGTGACGAAGAATGGGCCGATGATTTTAACGGAATAGGGAACGGGGCTTCCGCGGAGCGGAGAGATTGTTTTCAGGAGCTGAATGAGTAAGGAAGACGCGATTGAAGTAATGGCGGTGGTGATCGAGCCACTGCCCAATGCCATGTTTAAGGTGGAGCTGGAAAATAAGCACCAGGTTCTGGCTCATGTATCCGGCAAAATGCGCAAGAACTTCATTCGCATCCTTCCGGGCGATCGGGTGGCCGTGGAGCTTTCGCCCTACGACTTAACCCGGGGACGCATTGTGTATCGGTATAAATGACGGCGTTTGCCGGGCGTCTGCGCCTGGCGCCGTCATCCCGAGTGTAGCGAGGGATCTGCTTTTACTAAGTAGGGTAGTCGAAGGGAATTGACGTCATCATGAAAGTTCGGGCATCCGTCAAGAAAATCTGCGACAAGTGCAAGGTGATACGCCGTCACGGCGTAGTGCGCGTGATTTGCGAGAACTCCAAGCACAAGCAGCGGCAGGGATAACGGCGGTAATTGGTTACTGGTGATTGGTAATTAGCCAAGGCTAATAGCCAAGAGCCATGAGGTAATGGAGCAGAAATGGCACGTATTGCAGGCGTGGATCTTCCGCGCAACAAGCACATCAGCATTGCGCTGACTTACATCTTCGGCATCGGCAACTCACGGTCGAAGAGCATCCTTGCCTCCGCCAGCGTGGAAGGCGCGAAGAAAGTCAGCGATCTCAACGAAGATGAGGTCAACCGCATCCGCCAGGTCATCGAGAAGGAAGGCGACGTCGAAGGCGACCTGCGTAAGGATGTTTCGATGCACATCAAGCGGCTGATTGAAATCGGATCGTATCGTGGGTACCGTCATCGCCGCAGCCTGCCGGTTCGTGGCCAGCGTACTCACACCAATGCCCGCACCCGCAAGGGTCCGCGCAAGGGCACGGTAGCCAATAAGAAGAAAGCGAGCTCGAAGACATAAATCATGGCGAAAGCAGCTGGTTCCGCAGCCGACAAGAAGGGCAAGTCGGGAAAAAAGTTCAAGCGTAAAGAGCGCAAGCACGTTCCTCACGGATTGGTGCACGTGCAGGCGTCGTTCAACAACACGATTGTCACCATCACGGACACTGCCGGAAACACCGTGTCGTGGAAGAGTTCCGGCTCGCTGGGTTTCCGGGGATCCCGCAAGGGCACGCCGTTCGCGGCGCAGCAGGCGGCCGCCAACGCGGCCAACCAGGCGCGCGATCACGGCATGCGCAGCGTTGACGTCGTGGTTAGCGGCCCGGGTTCCGGACGTGAATCGGCGGTTCGTGCCTTGGCATCCTCCGGGCTCGACGTGCGCTCCATTCGTGACGTTACGCCGGTACCGCATAACGGCTGCCGTCCGCCGAAGCGCCGCAGAGTGTAAGAAAGCAGTGGTTAGTGGATAGTGGGTAGTGGATAGAGATGTTGAGTACAGCACCTCTGGCGATCGTGAAGATCATCCACAGAGCCTTTGAAGTTCTAACCACTGGCCACTAACCACTAGTTCGATCGGGAAGACAGGCCGCCAAGCGCCCGTAAACCGATCCATAGCCGGATCCGCTGCCAAAGCGGTCCGATGAGGAGAAAGTAACTTGGCACGATATAAAGACGCAGTATGCCGCCTATGCCGTCGCGAGGGCATGAAGTTGTTCCTCAAAGGCGCAAAGTGCTTTACGGACAAGTGTCCCATCGAAAAGCGCAATTTCGCGCCAGGGCAGCACGGTAAGGACCGCAAGGCCAAGATCGTGGGCTACGGACTTCAGCTTCGCGAGAAGCAGAAGGCGAAGCGCATGTACTTCGCCCAGGAAGGGCAATTCCGCAACTACTTCGAGCGCGCCGCCCGGTCCAAGGGCGTTACGGGCGAGTTGCTTCTGCAACAACTCGAACGCCGTCTGGACAACGTGGTGTACCGTCTCGGTTTCGCCGTTGCGCGTCGCCAGGCCCGCCAGATCGTGCGCCACGGCCACGTTACGGTGAACGGCCGGAAGGTCGATATCCCATCCTTCCAGGTGAATGCGGGCGATGAAATCGCAATTCGCGAGAAGAGCAATAAGCTGACGGTGGTGGAAGGGGCGAAGGAATTCGCCAGCCACCAGGCTCCGCCAAACTGGTTGCAGGTCGAACGCGATGCGTATAAGGGTCGGGTCCTCGCGCTGCCGAAGCGGGAAGACATCAACCTGCCGATCAACGAGCAGTTGATCGTGGAACTTTACAGCAAGTAACCACCAGCGACGCCCGGGTCAGTTTTTAAGTTCGCGGGTGCCGCGTTTCCTACAATGTCGAGCCAGATCAGCCGGTTGTGACTCCTTCCAAGGTCACCCGTGCAGCATGGCCGAGCATACAGACAGGAGTTAAGAATGCTTTGGAAAGGTTTTCAGAAACCGAAGCGGCTTGCCACCGACACCGAATCCCTGACCGACAAGTACGGTCACTTCTGGGCACAGCCGTTTGAACGTGGATTTGGTACCACCATCGGCAACGCGCTGCGCCGCGTATTGCTGTCATCCATCGAAGGCGCCGCGGTCACCGCGGTCAAGATCGAGGGCGTGCTGCACGAGTTCCAGTCGATCCCCGGCGTGGTTGAGGATGCGACCGACATCATCCTGAACCTGAAGCAGATTCCCTTCCGGCTCAATGGGGACGCGCCGAAGGCGATTTACCTGCGCGCCGATCAGCCGGGTGTGGTTACGTCCGGGATGATCGAGGCCGACTCTGATGTCGAAGTGCTTGACAAGGACGTTTACATCGCCACCATCAGCGAAGGCGGCAAGCTCGACATGGAAATGCGCCTTAAGAAAGGGCGCGGCTACGTGTCGGCCGACAAGAATTTTGACGAAGATCTGGGGCTCGGTTTCATTCCTATCGATTCCGTGCACTCGCCGGTGCGCAAGTGCAACTACTCGGTGGAAGCGGCCCGCCTGGGTCAGATCACGGACTACGACAAACTGGCCATCGAAGTGTGGACCAATGGCTCGGTGACTCCTGCGGACGCGCTGGGACTGGCGGCCAAGCTGCTGAAGGACCACATGTTCATCTTCATCAACTTCGAGGATGAGCTGGAAGCGGCGGCGGCAGCCGACTCTAACAAGCCGGAAATTCGCAACGAGAACCTGAATCGCTCGGTCGAGGAGCTGGAGCTTTCCGTGCGCAGTTACAACTGCCTGAAGAACGCGAACATCCAGACCATCGGCGAGCTGGTGCAGAAGTCGGAAGCGGAGATGCTGAAGACCAAGAACTTCGGCCGCAAGTCGCTGAACGAGATCAAAGAGATCCTGGCAACCATGGGCTTGGGTCTCGGCATGAAGATCGACGAGCACGGCAATGCGGTTCCGGGAAGTTCCACCGGAGTATCGCAAGCCTCGTCACTGCCTTCGGCGTATAACTACGGCGGAAGCTCGGAACCGAACTTTTAGCGGGAGCGCAAGCCCAGGTTAGCGCCAAAGACGGCGCGAACCTGGGGCACCCGATTCTTCAGTTTGTATTTTGCGCGGCGTAGGGGCCGCGACTTTTGCGAGATTGTGAAGGATCACGGAAATGCGTCATCGTAGAGCAGGATGGAAATTAGGGCGGAACACGGAACACCGGCGCGCACTGTTGCGCAATCTGGTGACCTCTTTGATCGTGGAAGAGCGCATTGAGACCACGCTCACCAAGGCCAAAGCCATGCGTCCGCACGTGGAAAAGATGATTACCCTGGGCAAGCGCGGAGACGTGGCGGCCAGGAGGCAGGCAGCGGCCTACCTCATGACACGCGATGCCGTGGACAAGCTGTTCGAGACGATTTCACCGCGTTACGGCGACCGCAGCGGCGGCTACCTCCGCATCGTTCATGGCGGATTCCGACAGGGCGACGGCGGGGATATTGCTTTTGTCGAGTTACTAGGCAGTGAAGCCACGCTCGACGAGAAGCGCCAGAAGCGCAACGAGTTGCGTGCCAAGCGTGCCGAAGAGAACCGCAAGGCCATGGAAGCGGCGAATGCCGAAGCGCAAACCGCAACTGCAGCCGAAGGCGAGTCGAAGTCGGACGAGAAGTAAGGCCGGTTCGTATCAGGGCACGACTTTAGTCGTGCCGAGCAGCTGTATTTAAATGACTGAGTCGGCTTTAGCCGACGGCAAAGTTCAGCCAATAATTTAGCGCACCGGTCGAAGGGTGCGCTTTTCTTATTCTCAATTCCGCGCATCGCCGGACCCTGCACAATATGACTATTGGGTGAGCGAGAGCTCCGGCTCATCGACGGACGGTCGTCGCCGGCTCATGGCATGCGCTGACAGCGCGTAAATCACCAGCTGCATCACCACCGCTCCGCAGGTGTCGATGATGACATCCTGCCAGCGGCCGGTGCGCGACGGCAGCGAAGTCTGGTGAATCTCGTCGAGCGACGCCGTAATCATTGTGAACAGCACGGCGATCGCGGCCCATTCGAGGCGCCACAGGTCACGTAAAAAAATTCCCCAGCTCCTTTGCAGCACGGGTCGCAAGCGGTCGCGATTGGTGCGCTTCAGGGCCAGGAACACCAGCGCGCTCAAGATGGCATAGCCAAAGAAGTGTCCGCTCTTGCGCAAGGCGGTATCGATCGCGAAGATGAGCTGCGCGTCGGCGTGGCCGAATATCGTCTGCCAGCCTTTGTAGAGCAAGGAGAAAGTGTTGCTGGCTGAGGCGTAGTCCGTGGACTCCATGCGGATGATCACCAGCCACACGGCGACCGGCCACCAGTTTCGGGCCAGGGTCTTGACGGAGGGCTTCAGCAAGCGGGGGAACTCCTGCGCGAGCGTCTCGCCGGCGATTCGGACTGGCGTTCCGCCCGGTACAGCTTATTCGACACGGTAGTTGGGGGCCTCGCGCGTGATCATGACGTCGTGTACGTGGCTTTCGCGCAAGCCGGCTCCGCTGATGCGTACGAAGCGCGCCTTCTGCTGCAGGTCCGAAATATTCGAGCAGCCCACGTATCCCATGCCGCTCTTCACCCCGCCTACGAGCTGATAGACGATCATGCCGACTGTGCCGCGATAGGGAACCCGTCCTTCGATGCCTTCAGGGACAAGTTTGGCGAGACGATTGTTATCCGAGCCCTCCTCGGAGAGCGCCTGAGTCGATGCGTCGGTGTCGGCGGTCTGGAAGTAGCGTTCGCTGGAACCCTGCGCCATGGCCGCCAGTGAGCCCATTCCACGATAGGCCTTGAAGGAGCGGCCCTGATACAAGATGGTCTCTCCCGGACTCTCTTCGGTGCCGGCAAACAGCGAGCCGATCATGATGCAGCTCGCGCCGGCGGCGATGGCTTTGGTGATGTCGCCGGAATACTTGATGCCGCCATCGGCAATCACCGGGATATTGCTGTCGCGGGTGGCGCGTGCCGCTTCGGCGATGGCTGTGATCTGCGGAACGCCGGCGCCGGTTACGACGCGTGTGGTGCAGATGGAGCCGGGACCAATGCCGACCTTGATGGCGTCGGCTCCGGCGCGAGCTAACTCGCAAGCGCCTTCAAAGGTCCCCACGTTGCCCGCGATGAGATCGACTTCCGGAAACTTCGATTTGACCAGCTTGATGGCTTCGATAACCCGCGTCGAATGGCCGTGCGCGCTGTCGATGGCGAGCAAGTCCGCTTTGGCTTTGATCATCTCCTGGGCGCGTTCCAGAAAGTCTCCGGTCGCGCCGATGGCTGCGCCAACCCGCAGGCGGCCGTGGTCGTCCTTCGCGGCGTTGGGATACTTCAACCGCTTTTGGATGTCCTTCACCGTGATCAGGCCTTTGAGGCGGTACTGATCATCGACCACCAGCAACTTCTCGATGCGATGCTGATGCAGGATGGCCTCCGCCTCGGTCAGCGTTGTACCGACTGGGACCGTGATCAGGTTCTCCTTCGTCATGACTTCGCTGATGGGAATGTCGGTGCGGGTTTCAAAGCGTAGATCACGATTGGTCAAGATGCCGACCAGCTTTTTGTTCTTGGTGACCGGCACACCCGAGATGCGGTAATGGCGCATTACTTCCAATGCATCGGAAATCATGTCATCCGGCGACATGGTGATGGGATCGACGATCATGCCGCTTTCCGATCGTTTCACCTTGTCCACTTCACTGGATTGCTGCTCAATGGTGAAGTTGCGATGGATAATGCCGAGTCCGCCCTGCTGCGCCATGGCGATCGCCATGCGTGACTCGGTAACCGTGTCCATGGCGGCGCTGATGAGGGGAATCTGTAGTTGGATGTTGCGGGTCAGGCGGGTTGAAGTGTCTGCCGCAGCCGGCACCACGTCCGACTTGGCAGGAAGCAGCAACACGTCATCGAAGGTAAGCGCCTCAGGCACAGGAAAATGAATCATGGCATTTGGTCCACGGGAAGGATAATTTCTCATTGTAGAGTTGGGTTGTCGCTAAGGCAAACGATGCGAACTGCACCGCTGTCCGCAGATGATCCCTCCCCCTCCCCCTGTTTATTGCAAAATCTTCAAAACAAGAGACTTGGGCATCGCGATCTGGGCAAAATCTTGAGCGCGTCTGAGTTAGAGGCAAAATCCTGTGAAATAAGGGCTTAGAAGTATTCGTCGGAAGACCGATGCGGGTTGCAGGTGAGAGCCGAGGGGAACATCGACAATGAACATGACCAATCACAGGTCCAAGTACCTCAGGTTACGCGCCGTAAGGAAGGAGAGTGGTATCCGGCTGCCGGCGACATGGCCGACAGCTCTCCCTCATCCTTCCGCTTGCGATTCTACGATGACGGAGCGCAAGCACCAAGCGAGTTAGTCACGGTTGAAGGTGACGGGCAGCCAGGACGAATGTTCAAAACGAGAAGTCTGGCGCTCACCCACATTTCCCAAAAGGCAGGGGAATGTGGGCCACCCGGGAAGGTTCAAGAGAACTCCGCAGCGCTCCGCGCTGGCGCACGTGCTCACTTTCCCCCAAAGGTTCTTACCAAGGTGAATCGCACCTGAAAGGGTTCAACGGGGTGGAAAACGTTTGTGAATGCCGCCTCGGCGGTTGGCGTTACTCGGGAAGAGTAGGCGTAATCAATGTCGTGATCGTAGCGGTCAAGCAAATTAAACAATTGGGCCTGAACTCGCCATTTGTCGTTAAAGTGATAGCCGAGCTCCGCATTGAGCAATATCGTTGAACGTGAGCGATAAATTGTGTCGGAAGTCAGATTGCGCGGGCCAAAGGCGCGCAGGCGCAAACTCCCCCAAAAACCTTTGTAATTCTGCGCTGTGATGCCGGATGAAATCACCAACCCAACCGCTTCGGGAACATACCTGCCCCCCGGGCTGCCGGGCGCAGCGTCATCCGGGTCGATGGTGGTAAAAAGGGCCTTGGAATCGGCAAAGTCAAAATCAAAAGCCAAATGTTCCGTTGGAGTGTAGTAGTTCGCCCATTCGATGCCCCAGCGATTGCTCGGGGACGCTGAAGCCACCGTGCCTCCGGTATCGCCGGCCTGCTGCAGTTCGGAAGCACTGTGCAAATACCAGAGCGAGAGGGTACTTTGCAAATGGGGGACGGCCACGGTGCGCACGCCGACTTCCGCGCCTTTGGTTTGGACCAGGGGAGCAATTGGCGTGGAGGGCGTTGGGAACGGATTCTCCGGCGAAATCGGTTCAATCCTTTGCGCTGTGCCGCGCGCGTCGTTGCTATGAAAACTGAGTCCACCCTGCACATAGAACTCAGTTTTCGACCAGGGGCCGAAAATCAAACTCGCTTTTGGGCTGGGCAGGAACTTGCTGGCTGAGCCGGAATTGAGCTGGGCAAAGTTGATCACTGGAGTCCCCGGCAATTCGGTGGCGACATAAGGAGGAGTCAAGTTGGTGACGTTATAGATTGCGACGTCGCCGCGCAGGGCCAAGACCGAGCGGAATTTTTCCGCCCACTGAGTTCTATTTTCTGCATAAAAACCCACCATCGTGTCCGAAAACTTATTCAAATCTGTGGCGGCGGGAAGGACCGCGATCAGATCCGGATTGGTGTCGCACTGGGGGATGGGCTCATCATCGCAGGCGTTGATATCATTCTTGCCGGTGCGTACACGATTTTCGGCTTGGTAAAGGCCGTTGTGAACCCAATCGTTGCGGACCTGCAAGCCGAACGTATTTTCCACCTTGCGGCCAAACCATTGGCTGAAAATCGTGTGGGCTGCGTCCAGCCCAGCCACCCAGCGTCTATCCTGCTGTTCGAACTGATCGCCTTTAAGGGGGTCATCGAGGTAGTAAGTGAAATCGGAAAATAAATCGAGGTCATAATAAAATCCGTAGGCCCTGATTGCCGTCGCGGAATTCATGCCTTGGCGATGCCATTCACCCTGCAAGCTATAACGCTGGGAGTTGCCACCGTCAGTCGAATTCAGGGAGCCATAGGGACCAACAATTGGCACAGCGCTCTCGGGGATCTGATCGCTGGAGTTCCATTTTCCGTGGTAACCGCGGGCCGTGATGCTGAAACCACGGGTGGCATCGCCCTGGCTGTAGGTCAGAAGGCCGTTGAATTTGGCATAAGCATCGGGATGCACCCAGGGGCCGCTATCGTAATACGCTTCTCCGCCATACAGCAGGGTACCCGAGCCGAGCCTTTGCGAAACGCCGAAAACGGCCCGCAAATAGTCGTACATGCCGACTTCCACCTGGAAGAAGTTCTGGGGCAGCGTCTTGAAATATTGCACGTTGGCCGATCCAACTGAGCCATAGTTGCCGATATCCGCGTAGTAGGGTCCTTTCTCAAAATTTACCCGCTGCACCAACTCGGGGATGACAATGTTCATGTCGGAATAACCCTCGCCGTGGGCGTGCGAGGGCAGATTAAGAGGCATACCGTCGACGAAAATGGCGAAATCTGTGCCATGGTCGAGATTGAAGCCGCGAAGGAAATATTGGTTAGCCTTACCGCCGCCGGCGTGTTGGGTGATCATCATGCCCGGAATCGTCTCCAAAACTTCTCCCGGACGAAGGATCGGGCGATCTTCGATTTCCTTTGCGCCCACAGTTCCCTGGGTGGCGGAATCGGCAATTCCGATGAGGTTGTCCTCCCGGCCCTGCACGTTTACGGTGGTGCTGAGGGTGCTCACAGGCAGAGAGATGCGCACGGTTGCGGCTTCCCCCGTGGTGCCTATGGCGACGGGCATTTCTTTGGTTGCAAAACCGGGATTCGATACCACAAGTCGATAATCACCCGCCGGGAGCCCAGAAATACTGAAAGAACCGTTGCTGTCCGACTGGGTCAATCTTTGTACAGTCTGGTTCGCGCTCCGAACCATGAGGGTGGCCCCTGCAATCGCCGCGCCCGATGGGTCGACGACAGTTCCTGACAGCTGAGGCGGATAACCCTTATCACTCGTGGCCAGCGGCGTATTCTCCTGCGCGGCAACCAAGAATGAAGGGAGCATGATTACGAAGAGGAGCCAGGCGGCAATCGGCAACATGGGGGTACGGGAGCGTAGATGTGGCAAGTGAATCCGCGTGATGAAGCGGTAATAAGTGCGGAATAAGGATCCTCTCGTGTGATGTTTCATACTTTCGTGTCACTCATTCCGCTAACCGCTTCTCGGGATTCTGATGCCTCTATTGCCCCTTTAATGAGAATGCTTGTGGGAGTGCGAGTGCGTGTGTCGATGGCCGTTGGGCGCTTTGCCTGCTTGCGTCCCGTAAGCCTCCGGAGAACTCATGACGACTTTGCCGTGCTGTACCCCCTTGATGCCGATCAGGCGGGCGGCTAATTCCTGTACCCGCTTCACGATGCCTTTAACGACCACCACCTCCAAGCACATGTCTTGATCGAGATGCGAATGCACGGTGGAGATAATGAGTTCGTGGTACTCGTGTTGCAGTTCCATCAATTTGTCTGGCAGAAGCCGCGAGTGATGGTCGTAGATCAAGGTCACGGTTCCAACCACAAAGGCGCCGCCTGATCTCAGGCTGGCATCGTTCAAGCGGTCGCGAATGAGGTCACGAACAGCCTCAGACCTATTGTCGTATCCCTCACTCTGTATGAAGCGATCAAATCGCTTCAACAGATCGGAATCAAGCGCTACCCCAGTCCTCACCAATCCCACAAGGTTGCCTCCAAAATGCGTGTTAGCGTAGCACAAATTTCCGCAATGTAGCACCCCTCTCCACCAAGAATCGCCGATCCTCTATGAAGTCAATACGGACCTCATTCAGATTTGGATTTAAGGGTCGGGTTACAACCCTATAATTCCCAGTATTGAGCTGACCTCGGGTCGTCCGACTGAACTAGCAAGGGAGGCTCCTTCACCAGAGCATCTCGCCGTTGACTGGGGGCGCGATACCGGCGCGAGCAATCCTCTCAAGCCGATCGATTCGATATCGATTCCCGAGGTTTGCCATTTGTTATGCAGGGGAATCGCGATGGCTGACCATTCTTACAGCTCACAGGCATGACAAAATAACGCACATCCACGGGTCCTCTCACGAAGGGGTGACACATTCTCAACCTCATGACCATATGGCCCGGGACTGGGGAACAAGCGCGCCGACGTTCCCCGGAGCCGTTGAAATTCCGCGATTTCGGGCGTATAGTTGAAAGAGTACGGCTGTGTGTTAAGGGCCCCGTGTAGTGTGGGCGGAGTTGCGGAAGCCTCCAGCGTACTTGGCGAAGCACACCGGTGGGCGAGAGCCCACTTTATTATTCCCACCCTTCAATCCGCTGGTCTTTGGCGAGTCCAGGCGGCAACGGATGCCGGAGGGGTGGACTTCGCTTGTTGTTGGTACCGGATCTACGAAGGAAGATGGCGGCTGGTTTAGACAAGATTCAGGAGATCGCCGAGCGGGTCGCGCAGTCGAGCGGCCTGGAAGTGGTTGAGGTGGAGTTGCGCGGAGGCGGCAAGGCCCGCATGTTGCGCATCTTCATCGACAAGCCGGATGGAGTAACGCACGAAGATTGCGCGAACTTCAGCCGCGAAGTAGGAACGATTTTCGACGTCGAGGATGCCGTACCGGGCAGTACGTATACGCTGGAAGTCTCGTCGCCGGGACTGGACCGGAAGCTCACTAAGCCGGCTGATTTCGAGCGGTTCACCGGCAGCCTGGTGAAGATCATGACATTTTATCCGGTGAACGGGAATCGGCATTTTGAGGGGCGGCTAGCGGCTTTTCGGGACGGGCGGCTAAGCCTGGAGCTAACGGCGCGGAAGAAGAGCAAGAAACACGAAAGCGTCGAGGCGGGAGCGGGGGTAGAGATCGAACTGGCGAATGTAGAAAGAGCCAACCTCGTCCCGGAGTTCTAGTCGTGCGGTCATGAAGTACGAAAAGCAGGTTCCTCGTGGGCTGAGGAGGCTGCTGAAAAGGGCCGAAAAGAAGATCGCTGGCGGACTAACGATCACCCCACGAAGCGCAAACGCGGCGCTTCGCGGGGACCCCGACAAGTCCGCTGGGGCTGACAAAAATAGAGTGTCTATCGGCACGGACTGAAGTCGTGCCCTGATACAAAGCCGCGAAGAAGCGAGTTCGTCCGAGGTGGCAGGTAATTTATGGCAAGTGAACTGTACAACGTGATCGACGCTTTGAGCCGGGAGAAGGGCATCAATCCGGAGATCGTCGTGAGCGCGGTGGAAGATGCCATCGTGGTGGCCACCCGAAAGTATTACAAGACGCAAGAGAACTTGCGCGCCGAGTTGGACAAAGAGACTGGCCACATCCGTGCCTATGCAGTGCGGACCATCGTGGAAAACTCCGAACTGGTTGAAGACCCGAACGCGCAAATCTCGCTTGACGATGCCCGCCGCGTTGATCCCGCGGCCGAGGTTGGCGGCGAGTTGCGTACCGAAAAGCCGACAGAAGTTCTGGGCCGGATCGCGGCGCAACTGGCCAAGCAGGTCATTTTTCAGAAGGTGCGCGAGGCCGAGCGGGACACGGTGTACAACGAGTACATTGGCCGGGTTGGCGAGGTGATCAACGCTACAGTAAAGCGGGTCGAGGGCCAGGATGTGATCGTCGATCTGGGCAAGGCCGAGGCCCGTATGCCACGGAAGGAACAGTCGCGTCTGGAGGCGTTCTCTCCCGGTGAACGCGCGCGGGTGGTGATTGCCCGGGTGGAGAAAGCGTCGAAAGGGCCGCAGGTGGTGGTTTCGCGTGCGGTGCCGGAGTTGGTGTCGCATTTGTTCCAGACGGAAGTCCCGGAAATTTACGACAACACGGTGGTGATCCGCGCGATTGCCCGCGAAGCCGGAGAGCGCACCAAGATCGCGGTCATGTCGAAGGACAAAGACGTCGATCCCGTGGGCGCCTGCGTCGGCATGAAGGGAATGCGGGTGCAGTCGATTATTCGCGAGCTGCGCGGCGAAAAGATCGACATCATCGAGTATCACGAAGATCCAGTCACGTTTGCAGAGAAGGCCCTGCAGCCGGCGAAGGTGAGCCGCGTCACCGTGCTCGAAGGCCAGGACAAGCATCTGGAAGTGATTGTGGATGACAGCCAGCTTTCATTGGCAATTGGCAAGAAAGGGCAGAACGTCCGGCTGGCTGCCAAGTTGCTGGGCTGGAAGATCGACATCAAGAGCGAAGAAGAAAAGCGCCAGGAAGTCGAAGAGCAGATGTCGCAGGTGATGGGTCAGCCAACCACGCCTCTGGAGAGCGTGCCCGACTTAGAGCCGGGCATCGTCGAAAAGCTGGTTGCTGCGGGAATTACCACGGTCGAGCAGGTGGCGGACATGACTCCTGAACAACTCGAAGAGGTACCGGGCGTCGGGCCCAAGACGGTGGAGAAGATCAGTATCGCCGTCAATAATTACTTCTCCAGCCTGGAAGGTGTGGAGACCGCAGAGGCTGCGGTCGAAGAAGTTCCCGTCGATGAGACTGCGGGGGATGGCGAAGTGGTGGTGGCCGCAACGGCAGAGAGCGAGGAACCCGCGTCTGAAGAAACCGGCGCGTCCGAGGAAGTGGAACTCGTGGCAGCCGCCGAGATCGACGGTGAAGTGCCTTCAGCCGACGAAGATTCGGGTGACCTCGAGGGACTTTCTGACGAGCCTGAAGCCTCCTCGGAATCGGTGGAGGAACTGGTTGACGAAGGTCAGTACTTCGAAGCTGAAGTGGTGGACGGGGTGGAGAACGCTCCACCCGCCGATGTGGCTGAAGTCCATACCCACGAGCGGCCGGAAGTTGTAGGCGAGAGCGTGCCGGACGAGGAATTGCCCGGTGAGCAACGATGAGATTCGAAGGTTGGGGACCAAACCCAAGCGTGAGGATGCTATGAACGCGTAGGCAGACGGGACAACACGGAGGAAACAGGGCGGAATGCAGCAAAAGATTCGAATTAACGACCTGGCGAGAGAACTCGAGGTCAAAAGCAAAGTGATACTCGACTTGCTGTTGAAGGTTGGAGTCACGGAAAAGAAGACACACTCCAGCTCCATCGAAGTCGATGAGGCGGAGCGCGTTAAGAAGTACTACGCTGAGCACGGCGAGCCGGGAAGTAGCTCGACTCGCAGCTCGCGCGCGCCGGCGGAAGAGTTCAAGCCCAAGATCGACCTGTCGCATATTTCCAAGCCCGGCGACGTGTTGAAGGCGATCACGCAAAAGGCCGCCCAGCCGCAAGTAGCTCCGCGTTCCGCAGCGACGGCTGCGCCCACACCCGCCGCTCCGCCACGGCAGACGGTGGCTCCGGCATCGGCGGTGCCGGCACGCCCGCCAAGCACCGTTGCTAAGCCGCCCGCGGCCGCCGCGAGCGCAACGTCAGCTGTTCCTGTCGAGACGCCTAAGCCCGCGCCGCGCTTCATCACCCCGCAGTCCGTGGCACGTCCACCGGCAGCAATCATCATTCCTCCGAAACCGCCCGCAGCGAAGTCACCGGCTGCGCCCGTGACGCCGGTTCCGCCGGTGAAGGAAACAACCAAGCCGGCCGAACATCGGGCCGAGGAGCAGGTTCCCATCCCAGTCGAGACGCTCGAAGTTGCAGCGCCTGCAGTTGAAGCTCCGCAGGCAGCAGAATCCCAAGTAGCCCAGGCCACCACTATTGACTCGTCTGGAAGCGCAGGTACCGCGCCCGCGACTCCCGTCTCCCAGGCTCCGGCAGCAGCCGCAAAACCGCCGGCGGGCGCCCATCGGACGCCGCCACCACGGAGATTGATCGTGCCGCAGACAGGACCTCGTCCTGTGTATGCCGCGCCGCCGCCGTCGGCAGTGCGGCCAAATTCCGCCACAGCTCCTCCACGCGGAGGAATGCCGGAGCGGGGCAAGCCGATTTTCCAGCGGCCGCGTCCGGGCATGTCACCGTCGGGTCAAGGACAGGGACCGGGACAATTCACGCCGGGACAGAACCGACCCCCTACGCGGCCCGGGGAACGTCGAGGACCGCATCCAACGCGTTCCGGACCGCCGGGAGCGCGTCCGCCATTTGGCGCTGGAGGTGTAGGAGCAGCTCCTCCCCCGCCGACCGGTCGCCCCATGGGACGTCCAGCCCGCCCGGGACAGCGATACGTACCACGAGGCGTGAAGGAAGGCCCCATGAAGGGCTTCGTTCCGCCGCCGCGGTTGTCGCTCTCCAGCGAGCCGCTGCCGATCACGCGGAACATCACCATTCCTGAGGGCACCAGCGTAAAGGACTTGGCGGAGAAGCTGGGCATTCGCGCTAAAGACCTGATCGCCCGGTTGCTGGCGCGTGGGGTTTTCGCCACTGTCAACCAGACGCTCGACGCTGAGCTGGCCACGGAAATGGCGCGCCATTTCGGCGCCAGCACCGATGTAATTACCTTCGAAGAGCAACTGGCGAAAGAAACCGCTACGGCCCAAGGCGCCGGCGAAGAGGGTGGGGCATTGGCGGTCACGCGTCCGCCGGTGGTCACCATTATGGGCCACGTCGACCACGGCAAAACCAGCCTGCTCGATGCCATCCGGTTGACCAGCGTCGCCGAAGGCGAAGCGGGCGGTATCACTCAGCATATAGGCGCATACAAAGTGTCGATCAGCGACAAGAACTCGCCCGCGTTTGGGCGGGAAATCGTGTTTCTCGATACGCCGGGCCATGAGGCCTTCACCCGCATGCGTGCGCGGGGATCGAAGGTCACCGACATCGTGGTGCTGGTGGTCGCGGCCGACGACGGCGTGATGCCGCAGACGCTGGAAGCCATTGATCACGCCAAGGCAGCAAATGTGCCGATCATCGTGGCGGTCAACAAGATCGACAAACCCGACGCCATGCCCGAGCGGGTGAAGAAACAACTGGCGGACCGGGGCCTGATGCCCGAGGACTGGGGCGGTAGCACAGTTTTCGTGGACGTCTCCGCCAAGCAGAAGACGAATCTCAACCTGCTGATGGAAATGATCTGTCTGGTTGCCGACCTGCAGGACCTCAAGGCCGTGCCGGACCGTCCGGCCGTCGGTACTGTGCTGGAAGCCAAACTGGATCGCGGACGCGGTCCGGTAGCGACGGTGCTGATACAAAACGGAACCCTGCGGGGGGGCGACAACTTCGTTGTCGGCAACGTCTTCGGCAAAGTGCGCGCAATGTTCAACGACCGCGGCGTTGCCCAGGACACAGCGCCTCCGTCAACGCCAGTCGAAGTGCTCGGCCTCGACGGATTACCGCAAGCCGGCGATCAACTGGTGGCCGTCGCCGATCGCGAGAAAGCCCGCGACATTTCGGAGTATCGCGAAGGCAAGGCGCGGGAAGCGCAATTGGCGAAGAGTTCGCGAGTTTCGCTGGAAGGACTGGCGGAGCAGATCAAGACCGCCGGCCAGAAGGACCTGCCGATCATCCTCAAGGGTGACGTGGGCGGTTCGGTCGAAGTGCTGACCGACCTGCTGAACAAGTTGTCGAATGAGAAGGTCAAGGTCACGATCGTACGCGCCAGCGTAGGCGCGATCACGGAGTCCGACGTATTGTTGGCGTCGGCTTCGAACGCGGTCATCATCGGATTCAACGTGCGCCCGGAACGTAAGGCGCAGGAACTGGCGGAGCAGGAGAAGGTTGACATCCGCCTGCACTCGATCATCTACGAGTTGCAGGACGAAATGAAGCGCGCCATGACCGGGTTGCTGGAGCCGATCATCAAGGAGACCTACCTGGGCCGCGCCGAAGTTCGCGAGACCTTCCGCATTCCCAAGGTCGGTACCATTGCCGGCTGCCTTGTAACGGACGGCCTGATTAAGCGTGATTCGGACGTGCGCTTGCTGCGCGACAACGTCGTCGTCTTCAAGGGCAAGGTCGGATCGCTGCGGCGCTTCAAGGACGATGCCAGGGAAGTGACGAATGGCATGGAGTGCGGCATCGGCATCGCGAATTACGGTGACATCAAGGCGAGAGATGTTATTGAGGCATTCGTTGTCGAAAAGGTGGCAGCGGAAGCGTTCGCCTAAGCAGGAAGAACCGACAGGCGTCCCGGCACTCATTCCTCGCAGCGAGGGGTCGAGTTGCCGGGATTTCCTGTAACCTGTAACAGGACGGCGGCATGATCGCGCATCTCACGCTCGAGATCCGCATCGAAGGCGCACACTCGCTGAAAGACAAGCGGCAAGTCGTGCGCAGTGTCAAAGACGGCCTGCGCACCCACTTCAACGTCGCCGTCGCCGAGATCGATCCCAGCGATGCCTGGCAGCGCGCCACGCTGGGGGTGGTAAGTATATCGTCCTCACGCGATTACCTCGACGGTCTGATGCGGAACGTGGAGCGCTATGCGGTCCGCACCGCTAACAACAGCGGCGGCGAGGTGACCGACTCCTTTCTGGATTTCCTGAGCGAAGCCGAGTTCGGCGACCGCACGACCGGGGAACCGTGATCGTCATCACCTCCAGCTTGACTACTTTGGCGTATCCTCTAACGTTCACCGTTTTTTTTGCGGTGCAAGCAGGAGCGATGGAGAACCGGACACTCAAACACCTTCGAGCCCGCCGCAGCGAGGCGCTGCGGGAAGAGATCACCACGCTGGTCGAAGGTGAGCTGGAAGATCCCCGAATCGGGCTGGTGACGGTGAATGAAGTGGTCTTGTCCGCCGATGGCAAGGTGGCGCGGGTCTTCGTCGAAGTTGCAGGCAGCGATGAGGACGTTGAAAAGAGCCTGGAGGGCTTGACCGCATCGCGGGGGTTCATCCGTCATGCGCTGACGGCAAACCTTGGCCTGCGGCACGCTCCTGAGCTTCTGTTCATACTGGATCACCGCAATAAGCACGGCAGCCGGGTAGAAGAATTGCTGAAGCGCATCGAAAAACGCAAACGCCACAGTTGAGCCGGGACCAAAGAAATGTTGGAAGAAGTCCTGAATCAAATAGGGAGAAGACAGAAGTTCATTCTTACCTCGCATGCGCGGCCTGACGGTGATGCCGTCGGCTCGGCCCTGGCGTGCTGCCAGATTCTGCGCAGCATGGGCAAACAAGCAGAAGTTGTGCTCAGCGACGGCGTTCCCGGCATCTATCGGCCGCTGCCATATGCCGATTCGGTTCTGCTGGAAATTGATCAAGCTGCCAGCGCCGAGGCTGCCATCATCCTGGAGTGCGATGGCGTAGCACGCACCCGGCTCTCAGGACTGGAGAAACACTACCTCATCAATATTGACCACCACGCCACCGCGCGTCCGTTCGCCGACGTGAACTGGATCGACCCGAATGCTTGTGCCACAGCGGAAATGATCTTCCGCCTGGCGCGCGAAGCTGGGGTAAAGATTTCTCCCGAAATCGCAACCTGCCTATACACTGCGGTCCTGACCGACACCGGAGCATTCTGCTTCACCGGCACTAGTGAGCGGACTTTTGCTCTGGCCCAGGAATTGGTGCGCTGTGGCGCCGATCCCGTGAAGATCGCGCACAATGTCTATTTCTCCACCCAACTCTCAAAGATGCGGCTGCTGGGGGCGGCCCTAAGCACGCTGCATCGCGACGGCAGCCTAGCCTGGATGCACGTTACCCACAAGGCGATGGAACGCTGCGAGTCGCAGGAAGAGGACTGCGAAGGGCTGGTCAACTATGCACTGGCCGTTGAGGGGATCGAAGTCGCGCTATTCTTCCGCGAACAACCGGATGGCCGCTTCCGGGTGAGCCTGCGCAGCAAAGGCGCAGTCAACGTGGCGGCAGTGGCCGAAGTGTTCGGCGGCGGCGGTCACGAGTGCGCAAGCGGATGCGCCATCGAGGGTCCGCTGTCGGTGGCGGCGGAACGCCTACTGGCCCAGTTACGGATTGGCGGCTACGAGAACAAGGTGCAATAGTCATCGCGCTCACCACCTCCAAACCAACAGACCCGCGCCCGTTGCAAGAGCGGGCACGTCGCTCCACCGACCTGCTGGCGCTCATTGCCTTCTGCGGATTCCTGTATTTTGCCGGACTGCAGGTGATCGGCCTCCTCGGCGCCGACGAGCCCCGCTACGCCCAGATTGCGCGCGAGATGCTGGCCCGCCACGACTGGGTCACGCCCGTGCTGTTCGGTCAACCGTGGCTGGAGAAGCCTCCGCTACTGTATTGGGGAGAGATGCTGGCCTACAAAATGGCCGGCAGCGTGAGCGGATGGGCGGCGCGGCTGCCGTCGGCGGTGTTATGTACGCTAATGGTGTTCTTCATCTACGTGTGGGCGCGCCGCTTTCGGCGCGGCATGCAACTGGATGCAGCACTGATCACAGCGGCATCAGTCATCGTCATTGGCTTTGGCCGGGGCGCCAGCACTGACATGCCGCTGGCTGCGACCTTCACGATTGCCATGCTGTCCTGGTACGGCTGGTATGAATCGCAGAACCGCGCCTGGCTGCTGGCGTTCTATGCCTTCGCCGGACTGGGCACGCTGGCCAAGGGGCCGGTTGCCGTGTTGCTCGCGGGGCTGATTGTCGTGGCGTTCGCCGCCCTGCGACGCGACTGGCGTCTGCTGTTGCGCACCCTGTGGCTTCCGGGAATCGTCTTGTACCTCGCAGTAGTGCTGCCGTGGTTCATCGCCGTGCAACGCGCCAATCCCGAGTTCTTCCGCGTCTTCATCCTTGAGCATAACCTGGCGCGATATGCGACAGACACCTTTCGCCACAAGCAGCCGTTCTGGTATTTCCTGCCCGTGGTGTTGATCGGCCTGCTGCCGTGGACAGTCTTCGTGATCGCGGCTTTGGTCGATGCCATCCGCGACTGGCGCTACTCGGTCGCAGAGCCACAGGGCAAGGAAGATCTGCGAACCTATCTCGGGTTGTGGTTTCTGCTGCCGGTCGTTTTCTTCTCAGTGTCGCAGTCGAAATTGCCGGGATACATTCTGCCCGCAATGCCTGCGGCTACGATTCTGCTGGCCGACTTCGTTCTCCGCCGCGAGCGGGAGGGCGACAAGCCCAGCTTGTGGCTGGCCGTGACGCATGCGGTGCTGTGCGCTGCGTTGCCGGTTGCGGCCGCTGATCGTTCCCTTCAAGCTGCTGCATCAGGAAGTCACAAAGTCCGCGATGACCGTGGCTGCCGCGCTGGCGATCATCACGGTGCTGACGTTGCTGGTGAGCCTGCGCGCGCAGGGATACCGCATGCTGCGTTTCACTACGCTGGTTCCGCTGCTGATTGCCGTTTGCACTGGTGCTGCGCGGCACGATGCGCCGATCATCGATGTGCTGCAGTCGGCACGTCCGGTGCAGGTAACGCTTAGCGAAACGGCGTTGGGAGAGATTCCGACAGTCGCTGTGTATGACGTGCCGCGAAGCGTGGAATATGGGCTGGAATTCTACCGGAACCAGAGAATCGCGAACTATGAGCGCGATGAAATTCCTCCGGGCGATCACCTTGTGGTGGCGGCTGCGGGATCGAAGACTGAGTTGGAGTTTCGCCTGAAAGGCCGCCGGGTGACACGGGTCGGAGGATTCTCGCCGCAGCACCTGGACTTCTACGTGGTGTCAGGTGGCGCTGAGTCGACGAGGCCGTAGGGCAATTCTCCGTTTGATTCCACCGCTGCATCGGCACTAGACTGACTCAGCGCCCAGTGCGGATGCGCCAGTCAGCTGGCCGCGACTCTTGGGCCGAACCTATGGCGGTACGCAATCCAATTCGACCGGCGACGGGGGCGGAGATCCTCGACCTGAGGCACTTCTCCTCTGCGGACCTGCGTCCCCTGCTTGACGAGGAGGTCGAGAGCTGGGGCGAGGCGCTGGCGTGGGACTATCGCAGTTCGTCGGAGATGATCCTGCGCTATGTCGATGCCAAGATCCTGCCGGGCTATGCCGCGGTGGAGCGGGGCAGCATCGTCGGCTATTCGTTCTTTGTTTATGAGGGCAGCAAAGGCGTGATTGGCGATTTGTTCGTGTCGCCGCGACGGGCCGACGCGCGCGCCATCGAGATGCGAATGATCGATCACGTGATCGAAACGCTGCAACAGTCGCCGGGCGTCAATCGGGTTGAAGCGCAGCTGCTAGCGCACCAGACCGGAGACCTCGCCGAGCCATTTCTAACGAACGGATTTCACCGCTACCGCAGACTGTTTCTGAGCTTGGATTTAGCGGGGCCGCAGGCTCCTCAGCTGCGCGCTGCGCGGCAGTTAGACCATGTCGAGATACGGCGCTGGATGGAGCAGGACTACCAATCCGCCGCCGGGATCATTACCGCCTCGTATCGTGCGCACATCGACTCGGAGATCAACGACCAGTACCGCACCAACGCGGGCTCGATGCGCTTTCTGAACAACATTGTGCGCTTCCCGGGATGCGGGGTGTTCGACGCGGAGGCGTCGTTTGCTGCGATTCACCAGCCGACGAATTCCTTGATCGGCCTGATCCTGTGCTCGCGGGTGCGCGACGACGTGGGCCATGTGACCCAGGTGTGCCTGGTGCCGGAGCACCGCGGCGAAGGCATCGGCGAAAGCCTGATGGCCAGCACCTGCAATGCGTTGCGAAACCGCAACTTCAATTTGCTGACGCTGACCGTGACCGAGGCGAACCACCGCGCCGTCGATCTGTATCGCAAGCTGGGCTTCCAGGAGAAGCGGGTGTTCGACGCGTTTGTGTGGGAAAGGTAGGAAGACAGTGGGCAGTGGATAGAAGTTCAGGATTAGTTTCGCTTGCCACTAATCACTATCCACTGTTTTTCAACGTTTCAGCAGCCACATGGCCCAGGAGGCCACGATCACTCCGCCGACAAAGAGGGCGAAGCAGTAGGCGCCGTAGCGAAGCATTTCGCGGGTGGTATTACGCTGGGTAATGCCAAACACCGTGGAGGCGCAGGCGGCGAACAGAAGGGCGGCGGTGAAGTGGGAGAGATCGAAGGTCATTGTTTCTTGCCGATCGCGATGTGATAGGCGTCAGCCGCCGAGATAATGTTAAGCAATCCTGCGACGACGATGTACTTGGTGCCGTAATCGGCCACGGCGCGGTGGATGTTGCCGGCGCCCCAATCCATGGCGCGAGCGATGAAGTACAGCAGTCCGGAGCCGATGTCGCCCACGAAGCCGAGGATGTCGAGCAGGTCGCCGGTGTTGAAGGCGTAAACCTTGCCCTGCATGGCGAGACCCGCGAAAAACATGATGAAGACCGCCAGCATCAGCAGCAGCCCGCGAATCCAGCGACGCTGCATGAAGTGGCCGAGGCCGGGGACAAGCCAACCGGCGAGAGGGGCGATGATCGCCATGGTGCTGTTTGGGGCGGCCTCACGCTTGGCGGCGCGATTTGCAACGGCGGTGGTGTTCTCGGGGTTCGCCATCAGATAAGCACCAACTCGTTCTGGATCCGTCCGGTCACTTCCCCTTTACCATTGCGGATCATCATATCGATTTCGCTGCGCACGCCGAACTCAGGCAGATAGACGCCGGGCTCGACCGAGAAACAGGTATTGGGGAGGATCAAGCGGTCATCCTTGGTCTCGAGATTGTCGAGATTGGCGCCGTTGCCGTGGATATCGCTGACGTAATGGAATGTCCCGTGCGGTGAAAGATTTGCGGGCCATAACCCTTGCTGACGATGAAGTCGTGAACCGCCTGGTCGACTTCCCAGCCACGGATTGGCTTGCCCCCGTCGAAGGCGTCTTTCACTTTCTTAATGCCTACGTCGCGGGCATCGCGCACCACAGTGAAGATTTCACGTTGCTTGTCGCTGGGAGTGCCGATAACACCGGTCCAGGTGATGTCATAGAAGACGGAGTCGGGCTCGTTGCACCTGGCCCAGATGTCGAGCAGTACGAAGTCGCCCTGGCGGATGGGCGCGGAAGTTTCGGCGGTGGGCTCGTAATGCGGATCGCCGCTGTTGGCGTTGACGCTAACGTTCGGGGGATCGCAGGTGATGAGATCTTCGCGGCGAAAGGCCTCCATGATCCACTGCTGGATTTCGTACTCGTGGGTGCCACCATTGCGGACGCGCCGTCCGATTTCCTGGAACGCACCAGCGGTAATCTGGTCGACCTTGGCCTGAGCCTTGTAATGGGTGGCGATCTGCGCGTCGGTCAGCGTGGCCTCGAAGCGCGCCACCAGGTTGGCCGAGGTCTCGATTTCCGCGCCGAAGCTGCGGATTAGGTCGAGCATGCCGGCGTCCACCAGAGATATGTACGGAATCTGGTTGTTGGGGGAATACTGCATGACTATTTTGCGGTAAGGCTTGACCATCGATTCGAGGTTAGCCCAGAGCTCCTCCCATGCCGAGTATTCGAGCTTGCGGCCAGGCAGCGAGTCGAGGTGGTGACTTTCGATGCGATGCACCAGCTTCACCGGCTCGCCGTCGGCAGGGATCAGATAAAACCAGCGACGGGTGGTGAGACGGTCGGGCGGCAGTCCCAGCACGCGGTAGGCGATGGGATCGCGATGATGATGGTCATAAAAGAGCCAGCACTCGTGGTGGCCGTCGCGCAGGGCAGCCTGAATTTCGGTGAGGTTCATGCGTATTCCATTGTAAATGAGCGCGGTGGCCAACCGGACCCTGGAGTCGAAACAAGCGGAGCCGCTGATTTATGGCGATTCAAGTGGATCCTTTTTTGCTCTTTCTACTCTTGTTGGTCCGCAGAAGTCCGGGTAAATCCGCGGCCAGATTCGTCGTCTGGAGAAGCACGCTCTTGCGGGATGCGATAGGTAACGTCTCGCAAGCGGTGCGAAGCACGAGGCGCGGAGTGCGAGCGCGGATGGTCATCAGGTAGGCGACGGTCTGGTCCGGATTGGCTTTGGCGGCTTCGCGCAGCAGCCAGCCCAGCCCCTTTTTTACCATGTCGTCGTCACTTGGCAAAAGCGACTCGGAGATGAGTTCGATGTGCTCGAAATGCTTGTGCCGGCGGGTGCTATGAATCAGGCTGACGGCTGCCGCGCGCTGGTGCCAGGCGTCCTTCTTCTTTGCCCAGAGCGGAAGGCGGGTTAGGTAAGCCTCGTCGGCTGCGACCATCGGGCCGATCAGGGAGTGCACCAGCCCGTCATGATCGGCCCAGGAGGTCACGCGATCGAGCCAACTTTCGAAAAGCCTGAACTCACTTCGGCCAAATTGCCCGGTCATGCCTTCCAACAGCATGACGGCAAAGTTTTTCTCGTCCAATATTTCGCCGGCGAACAGTTGGTCGGCAACCAGCAGAAGATATGGCAATCCGTGCTCAGCCAAAATGGTTCGACGGAAGCGCTTCGCCAACTTGCGTAACTCGGCGGTGTACCATCCCCGCGATTTCACCTCATGCTTGAAGAAATGTTGCACGTCTTCGGAGTGAGGCGCGGATCCTCCATTCACCAGCACTCGGCGGATGTGGCTCGCGATGTATGCGGGGGGCTTGGGCGGCTTGAGCTTCATGACTCGATCACTTCAGTGCTGTGCAGGAATTTATGATGTTGAAATTCCGCGTTTTCATCGACATAGGGGAAATTTTCAGACAAAATCCTTGCCACCAATAATTTACACGCAAAATCGTCATTCGCAAGCACTTACAGGAGAGGCCTTGGAAGCTTCCAATGGATCCAGGAGACGATCGCCATCTTGCATCTGGCAAACTTGCGACTTTCAACGAGCAACACTGGCCTGGCTTCTCAGCAACGGCCGGAAGGCACACCAATCCCTTCCCTCACAACTATCTTTTACGCGTTGGTCTGGCGTAGGCGGAAGGGTATGGGACACATGGCTATGTGATAGCGAAAGCACAGCAATTAGCACCTACCGTGGTGAATTAGAAATCTGTTCACAAAATCACTTATATCTTTGAGTATTGCCCGCAGGGCCTAAAGGCCATGTTTTCTTGGGTCGCGGTTCGGCACGACTGAAGTCGTGCCCTGATACAAGGCCATGCCTTGTGTAACAAATTTGCGCCTTAGGACACTAGCGAAAACCAAAACGCGAAAGGCGAGAACCAGAAAGCAATAAGCGAAAAGCGGACTCTCCCCGCGGTCCTATGTGATCTTTGCCGCCTCCCGCGGCGCCATCACCTTGTCATACACCCACAACAGTACGGCCGTCAGCACGCCCACGCCGATGATGATCCACCACATGCCCGCCGGCTCATGCTTCACCTCGCCATAGTAGTGAATCAAGTACCCGCCGAACGCGCCCCCGATGAGCGACCCGATGCCCAGCGGCAAGAACGCGAATCCCATGTAGGTGCCCTGTTGGCCTTCGGGCGCCAGGCGAGAGATGTACTCGTAGTAGCGGGGCGATTGCGTGATCTCACCGAGGGCAATGGCGATCAGCGTGAGGACCGCGCCCAATCCGGTGGGCACGAGGATCAGGACAATCCAGCCCAGGCCTGTCATCAGCGTTCCGATGGTAATGGCGGTAAGTGCCGGGATCTTCTGCGTCAGCACCGTGATTGCCACGGTGAGCAGAATAACGACAATAGGCCCGGTCGCGAGCAAGCGCTCGGTATCAATCGCGGGATCGATGTAGTTGTGCACGTAGAGCGGCAAGGTAAGGAACTCCTGCCAGTAGACGATCCAGTAGCCGGTGAAGATGGTCAGGAAGAGCATGAAGCGCGGATTGGTCAGCACGGTGACGAAATTGCGCCCGGCCTGAGCCATCGACGGAGTCTGAGTTGCGCGGTCGCGGTTGGGCTCGCGGAAGAACAACAGCACTCCGAGGAACATCACAAACACGCTCAGGGCCGCCACCCGGAACACGTTTTCCACGCTCATGGTCTTGTGGACGTAGGACGCAACCAGCGGTCCCGCGGCCCCACCGATATTGACGAGCGTGTAGTAGATCGAATAACCCAGCGAGCGCACGTTCTCTTTGGACGAGTGCGCTGTGGTCCCCACTACCGTCGGCTTCACCAGCGCCACCCCGAACGCCGGAAGCGCCAATACGATAGCGACTAACACGCCCAACGGCACGGTTTGCCGCACCGGCACCATCCACTGCGCGCCCAGCGAGCCCAGCAGAAAATAGGCGCAGCTTAGGATGAGGTAGGCCAGCGCAAGTGCCTTGCGGAACCCCATGCGGTCGGCCAGGGTGCCGCCGAACACCGGGAGGAACCATACTAACCCACCAAAAAATCCGCTGAGCGCACTGGCCTGCTGGGAAGGAAACTGCAACGCCTCATGCAGGTAACGCGTCATCGACGCGAAGGCTGCGTAGTAGGAAAGCCGCTCGAACAATTCGCTGATGTTGGCGACCCAGAAGGGCCGCTCGAAGCCGGTGCGAATGTCGTGCCAACGCTGGGCGAAGCTCATAAGGTCGGTGTCAGTTGCCAGTTATGAAACAGTTGTCAGCAGCCAGTAGCCAGCCAGGAAAAGCAAAAGCAACTAGTAGCTAGCAACTAAGAAAAAAGCGAAAAGCGAAAAGCGAAAAGCCGCGGTATTCTCCGTGTCGTCGCGGTGAAAACATCCTACGTTTAGTCCAGAACGGCGCGTAGCTTCTCTTCGACCTGCGCTGCCTGCACGCCCGCAATTCGAATTACCTTTTGGCGGCTAGTTTCTCCGGCGGCTATCCTAACTGACGAGCGGGGAACATTCAAAACATCTGCGAGGAAGGCGATGCAGGCCTCATTGGCGCGGCCTTCCACCGGTGGCGAGGTGAGGGCCAGTTTAAGCGCGTCGCCCACCACTCCGGTGATGGCGTTCTTGCGGGCGCGAGGGTGGACCTTGACCTGGAAGGTGGCTCCGGCAGGCGTGTCACGCACCGGGATCATGGTTTCGGGCGCTCTCCGAAGATGGCGGTTCCGATACGAACGCAGGTCGAACCTTCTTCGATGGCGACCTCGAAATCATGGGACATCCCCATGGAGAGCACGTCGAGGCTTACCGAAGGCAGCTTACGAGTGGCGAGTCGGTCACGTAGTTCCCGTAACTGGCGGAAGTAAGGGCGAGCACCTTCGGGATTTTCGGTGAATGGCGGTACGGTCATCAGGCCGCGGAGGTGCAGGCTCTTCCACTCGGGTGCGCGAATGAGGATAGTCTCGAGTTCGGAGGAGCTGGGCGCGATGCCACTCTTGGCTTCCTCGCCGCCGATGTTGATTTCGATCAGAGCGTCGAGGGTCTTGGCAGATTTCTCCGCGGCATCGTTGAGCCTTTGCGCCACCTTGACGGAGTCGATGGAGTCAACGGCTTGAAAGATCTCGGCAGCCTTCGCCGCCTTGTTCGATTGCAGGTGGCCAATCATGTGGAAGCGCGCGTCCGTCAATCCGGCAAGTTCAGGGAATTTCTCGGCGAATTCCTGCACGCGGTTCTCGCCGAAGAGTCTCTGGCCTGCGGCATAGGCCTCAAGGATTGCTGCCGCGGGAAAGGTCTTGCATACTGCCATCAAGGCGACTTCGTCGGGACTTCGGCCAGCGCGCCGCGTTGCTGCAGACATGCGTTCGTGAATGGCGAAGAGATTGGAGGAGATAGCCACGGAAATTCAAGTCTAAAACAAAGGCACGAAGCGGGCTCCGTGCCTCGCGGACTAAAGGTCCGCGAAGAAGGTAGAAAGGGGGCGGCCATTCGGCACGACTAAACTCGTGCCCTGATACAAATCGATGGCCAAAATGAGTTTTTCCGCTCGCCGTGGCGGGTGAATTCGTGCCCTCATCGTCAAACTAACTGGGGGGGAGATGGCAATCACGAGTGCAGGACTCGGATTCCAATCGGCAACCCAAACTCGGGGTACTCCTCGTAGCAACACGGCAACGAAATAGCCTAAAAGCGCCGATCCCATGCCGGCAAGGAGTATCTGTTGTAACCGTGGTCAAGCTTCCAAGTTTCTCAGTATTCCTACATAATCGCCGTCGGGGGCGCGGGCTCATCCGGACGGCCTGCGTTGGCCAGTGGCACACGCACCATCACGAATCCGAGAATCAGCAGCACGATGAAGCCCGAGACCACGCTGGGATGCTCGAAGATGACGGGCACGGCCCATTGCTTGTAGCGGAACACGGCAATCACGATTCCCATTAGCGCTTCGCCGGCAATGAATCCTGAGGCTGTGAGCACTCCGGCATTCTCGATTCGGGCCTTCTGCGCGTCGTTGAAATCCCGCCGGTCGCGCACCTGGTCGGTGATCCAGCGGATCACGCCACCGACGAAAATGGCAAAAGTGGTTTCGAGAGGAAGATACATGCCGACGGCAAAGAGCATAGGACTCTTCACGCCCAGCATGATGAGCGCGATGCCCATCAGAACGCCAACCACGATGAGCGGCCACGCCATTTCGCCGCCCACGATACCTTTGGCCAGCATGGCCATCAGTCCGGCTTGCGGAGCCGAGAGTTGACGGTCTCCAAAACCGATGCCGCCGCTGTTGATGTTGGCCTGGTTCAGCAGCATCAACACGAAGAACAGCGAGAAGCTGGCAACGGTGACGCCGAGGAAGTCGCCGATCTGCATTTTGCTGGGAGTGCCGCCCAGGATGTGTCCAACCTTTAAGTCCTGCAGCATTTCGCCTGCAACCGCTGAGGAAACGCAGACCACGGCGGCAACGCCAAGGACGGCGGCGACTCCCGGCATGCCCGCGACGCCGATGATCACCATGAGCAGGGCGGCAATGATCAACGTCGCCAGGGTCAAGCCGGAGATCGGATTATTCGACGAGCCGATCATGCCGACGAGGTTTCCGGAAACGGCAGCGAAAAAGAAGCCAACGATGATCATGACGACGGCTGCGACGATGCCGCCCTTCAACATTCCGGCGTAGCTGGTGTACAGCGCAATCATGCAGACGAGCACGACCGCCAGTCCGCCGAAGACGATCTTGGCATTGAGGTCACGCTGGGTGCGCGCCGTTCCGGCATGGGCAGCTGCTGACTTCTTCAAGTCAGAAACGGCGCGCGACATGCCTTGGGCGAGGTTCTTCCGCATGCGGAATAGCGTGTAGCAGGCGCCTACCATCATGCCGCCTACGGCGATGGGGCGGACGATGAAGCTCCATACTGCGCCGGCTTGTCCGGCCCAGAAGGCCTCATCGGGCACAGAGCCGGCTGGAACAAATTGGGAAACGAAGGTTGGTCCGCCTAGAAAGAGGATGAGCGGAACCAGCAGACCCCAGGCGATGACGCCGCCAGAGAAATTCAGCGAGGCCAGGCGGGGGCCGATGATGTAGCCGACGCCGAGATAGGCCGGGCTGATCGCGGGCGCGGAGAAGGTGGTGGCTGCGCCGGCGCCCAGCTTGGGAGCCGTGGCCGAGCGTCCCATGCGCACAAAACTTTTTCCCAACTCGCCCACGTTGACGAAGAAATCCTTACTGGGATTGAACAGGTTGAACTGACCCAGCAGGTACACGAGGCCGCCGAATCCCATATTGCCGAAGAGGATTTTCGCCGCTCGGCTGCCTTGCTGCCCGGCGATGTGAATTTGCGATGCGGCTACCGATTCCGGGAAGGGCAGTTCGGGATCTTCCACCATGACGCGGCGCAACAGCGTGACAAACAGAATGCCGAGCGCACCGCCGACGAGCATCAGG
Source organism: uncultured Acidobacteriaceae bacterium (assembly GCA_963834815.1). GTDB lineage: Bacteria > Acidobacteriota > Terriglobia > Terriglobales > Acidobacteriaceae > DASRAA01. The sequence goes on from CAWIDA010000006.1 coordinate 1,229,328, forward strand.
ATCGACGACTTCCAGTATGCATGCTCGAAGTCAAAGACCGGCCATGCGCCGGAAATCACAAAGGCGGGAATGGTGAAGATTGCGCCAGCGGCCACCGATTCGCCGATGGAGCCCACGGTACGGGCGATGTTCTCTTCAAGAATCGAGCCCTTCATTACCCGCAAGACCGCCATGCCGATGACAGCGGCAGGATAGGTGGCGGCGATGGTCATGCCGGCGCGCAGGCCCAGATAAGCGTTGGCCGCACCCAGGACCACCGTCATCACTAATCCCAGCAGGACGGCGCGGAGGGTGAACTCCGGCATAGTGGTTGTGTCGGGAACGTAGGACCGGAACGTCTTTTCCGGGGCCGGGACAGTCGAATTCATGTACGAAGACCTCGCGCGGAGCCTAAATAACGATGACGGCGCAAGTTAGCACGCCGAGAGCACTTGGTACAAGTGCCGGTTCACACGGGGGCGGAAAACGGAACGCCTGCAGTCGCCGGTGAAAGCCCTGAACTTGCCATGAAGTCTCGGTAAATCACGAGCGGCGAACCTGCGTCGTCATTGCACTGCTGTGCGGAAATTACTATACTGACTTCGCGGTGCTTTCTGCTCAGTGCAGCGGACGAGCGCAACTGGGTCGGCGGCATTATCGACTGGAGGGTCGTCTTCAGCAGTCGTGCGACACTAGACCGACAGCGACGAACGGAGCGCGCCGAGCAGCGTCCATTCCTCGTCGCGCCAATGGTGACCGTAGTTCGCAGCGTTTTTTCTGTCTTCTTTCCCTCCGATTGCAGGCTCTGCAGTGTCCCACTCGTAAACATCTCACGCCTGCCCGTATGCCACGAATGCCTGCACTCCATCGAACCCATCAGGGCGCCCCAGTGTCTGCAGTGCGGCGAGCGCCTCTTGCCGGCGCAGCTGCTGGTAGGTGACGGACGTTGCCAGGGCTGTCGTGGCTTCGAGCCGGAATTCCGGCGGGCGGTATCGTTCGGGGAGTATGCCGGAGCTCTGCGGGGCCTGATCCACCTCCTGAAATATGACAAGGTATTGACGGCTGCGCCGGTTCTAGGCGCTCTGCTGGCGAAGGCAATTGGAGAACTGGACGAGGGGCGCGAAGATTCGTTGCCGCTCATCGTTCCGGTTCCATTACATGCCAGCAAGCGCCGGGAACGCGGCTTCAACCAGACGGAGCTGATCGCTCGCGCTGCCGTCAAGCGGTTGACTCACAGGGCAGAATTCGCAGCCGGGGTACTGAAACGGCAACGCCCGACACATTCCCAGGTGGGGCTGACGCGCGAAGAGCGGGTGGCCAACATGCGTGACGCGTTTCGCGTTACCGCAGCCGAGGCTGTCAAGGGCCGTACTGTGATTGTCGTGGATGACGTGATGACCACGGGAACGACCGTTTCCGAGTGCGCCCGCGTGCTGAAGAAAGCCGGGGCCGAGCGAGTTTGGGCAGCGACGGTGGCGCGCGTCCTGAAAGACGCGATGTTGCCGGAGGTTGTCGAATGCGAAAAACAGGAGGTTGACGAGACAGCGCAGGTGGCTGTTTCGGTTTAGGGGATATGTCCACAGCAGCTCATAGCACAGGGTCTAGATACGGAAAGTCACTGGCCGGCTGCATGCACCATGCGCGGGTTATGTCGGAGGAGCGGGTCCACCGCTCACCAATGCACGCTCCCGTGCTGGTGCTGAACGCATCGTATGAACCTATCAATGTCTGCGCCGCCCGTCGTGCCATCGTGCTGGTGCTTAAGGGCGTGGCGATGATGGAAGAGGACAATGGACAGCACCTACATGCGGCACGCATTGCGATCAACGTTCCGTCGGTGATCCGCCTGCTCGAGTATCGCCGCATACCGCATCAGACGCGGGCGCTGTCGCGGAAGAACATCCTGCTGCGCGACCGCAATACGTGCCAGTACTGCGGAAAGATCCTGGCAGCCGGCGAGTTGACACTCGACCATGTTATTCCGCGCTCGCGCGGGGGATCGTCATCGTGGGAAAACCTGGTGGCTTGCTGTCACAACTGCAACCGCAGAAAAGGCAGCATGCTGCCGCATGAGGCCAATATGCGGCTGACGCGCGAGCCGCGCGCCTTCAATCTGCATACCAGCCGCCACATCATGCGGCTGATGGGCCGCTCCGACTCGAAGTGGCAGAAGTATCTGTACTACTGAATCAAACCGCAACGATCAAAAACAAGAACAGGACCCGAGACGAATCGGGTCCTGCTTTTTCTTGGTGCGTCACGCGACTAAGGTTTCGGTGGAGGCTGATCCGCGGGAGGCGGCTGATCAGGAGGCGGCGTTTTGGGCTGATCCTTCGAGATTTCCTGGCCTTCGTAGGTAATCTTGGATTTCGATCCAAAGCGCTTGTAATCGGTATACTTCACAATCTGCTTGATGTGAATATCGCCGCTTGAAAAGTGGAGCGTGTCGTCGACCTTGGTATAGACGGGAAACCAGTACTTGCCATCGACCCGGTCGCGCCAAGTGGTGAAGTTGGGAAAAAGGTTCTCCTGGCCGCCACCCTTTTTCTTGACGCCGAGGTCAGGAACATTTTTGCCGTACGTCTTCACGATCTGGAAGTCGCGGTCGTCGACCCAGATGCGACCCTGGAAATACCGCTTATTTTTCTCAATCTGTTTGGGTGCGACGTCGAAGACGTAGGTGCCGATCTCATCGATTCGCTGCTTCCCGACGTAGAGGATCTGGTATTCCGGGATTTCGTCGCTGGTCAAAACGAACGGCATGCGATTGCGGATGTCGTCATAGTCTTCCTTGGTCATCGTAATACCCACCAGGGTTGACCCGGGGGCGAAGACCACGTGCTCCTCGCGCTTGCCCTTGTCATCGAACAAAACGTCTTCGACTTCCTTGAATTCGCCGTTGACGGTATCGCCGTCGAGGGTTTGCACCGTCAAGGACTGCCGGTAGGCGTATTGTTCGCGGGCAATCTTGAATTCCTTCTCTTTGGCGGCGAAGCGCTGGATGATCTCCTGCTCGGTGATGCCTTGCGGCGGCGAAGGATCGAGCTGGCTTTCACCGCGTTGGGCCAACGCTGCTGGATTGGAGGAAACAACGAAAAGGGCCACTGCGCCGAGGGCCAGAAAGTGCCAAGTTTTGTGTCGATACACGATGGAAATTCCTGTAGTTATTGTATTCGATTAGGAGCCGGTCACGCCGCTCGCAGGGCCTTTGATGCCTGCTCTTGAATCGTGGCTCCCCTTCCTTGAACCCGCCGGGCGCGGGCCAGTTGCTTTTTTGCTCGTGGCCCCCGCTTTTTAAATGGGGTGGCCTATTCTTTTGCTTCTCCTGGAGAAGGGTGGGACCAACACTCTGACATCAGTTCCCGCGCCTGCCGTTCGACCAACCGTGTCATTCTCCGTGGCGTCCATGCGCCGTCGCACCCAGTTGCGCGCAAATTGGCCGAGCGAAAGCGTTTGGGGTATATTGTTGCGCACTCAGGGACCCCAGTTGGAAATTCTGGTTCGTTAAAAGAAAGGAGAACAAGATGTCAAACCATTTCACCGGACTCAGTCTCGGCCCACCGCTGGGCGATCAACGTCTCGACCTTTGCGACCTGTACGCTTTCCAGTCGCCCGCTGACAACAACAGAACCGCGATCATCCTCAACGCAAATCCCACCGCAGGCCCACTCCATCCCGACGCGATCTATCGGCTCAACATCGACACCGACGGCGATTACCTGACGGACCTCGCGTTCAGCTACGTTTTCTCCACCCCGCAGGACGGCAAGCAGACCGTGAACGTATTCCTGGCGAAGGGCCCGGAGTCGCGCTCGGTCGAAGCCGTCGGGACGAAGATAGTGGCCGACGCGGACGTCTCCTTCGGCGCCACGCCGAATATCATCAAGTCGGGGCCCTACACTTTTTTCGCCGGCAGCCGCAGCGACGCGTTCTTTTTCGACTTCGATGGAATCAAGAACCTGTTCGATATCAGGGGCAAACGGAACTTCACCGAGCCCCATCTCGGCGGCAAGTCTCCCTGGACCGGCGTGGATTCGAATAGCGAAGCCAACGTGTTTTCGACTGTGGTCGAGCTGCCGACGAGTGAACTCAATCCCAAGCCCGAGATCCACATCTGGGGACGATGCAGTGTAAGACAGGACGGCAAGTTGCTGCACGTCGATCGCGCGGGTCATCCCAGCGTCAGCAGCTTCTTCAACACCGACGACACGAAGTTGGAATACAACGCGAGCGAGCCGGTCAACGACCGCCAGCGATGGCTCGAGCAGTTCGTGCATCTGCTGGGTCACACCGGCAACTACTCGCGCGAAGAAGCGATTGCCGCGATCGACACGGAGCGTACCCTGCCCGATGTGCTGAGTTTTGATCCATCCAAGCCCGCGACGTATCCCAATGGCCGCGTCTTCACTGACGACGTAATCAATTACCGGCTTGCCTTCCTGACGAAGAATGAGTGCCCGCCCACAGGACTCAAGCCCCATACCGACACTCTCAAGGAGTTCCCGTACATCGGCACGCCGCATTCGAAGTCTTGACGAGGTGGGCCACAACAATCAATCAGAAATCCTGGGTCGGCAGCGGCTCGAAGCAAGACCTACTGCCGGCCCCGCGATGCCTTCGGCTTCATCCATACGCGAGACGGCCTTATCGCCGCTAACTCGCGCATTGTCAGTAATTGGCGGGTCTCATCTTTCGAGAGGCAACAGATAGCCGGGATTGCTTTTCATACCTCCACCGAAGAACTGTGCGTCGGCAACGCGCATGTCCCAGGCGACGACGGAATGGGGAGTGATACGGATGGTGACGTCGTCCCAGGCGGCGAAGACCGGGCCAACGCGCGGGTCTGCTAGCGCGGCCTGACTCAGATATTTGCGATGGACTTCCGCGTTCCATCGCTTCGAGGAGTCGCCATCCACCAATTCGGCATGACCCGCGATCGTGACCCCGCAGGACGCGGCCTGATCGCGGGAGTCGATCATCAGCGAGGCTTTGGCGAGGGCTTCCACATTGCGAATTTTTCTGCTTTGCGATGAAGTGGCGATGTAAATGTGCGTGCCGTCGAACCAGAACCAGACGGCCACCATGTGGATGGGGCCATTCGGGTGCTCGGTGGCGAGCGAAGCCACGTAGCGGCCGTGGAGGAGTTGTTGGACGAGTGCATCGGAGAGAGAAGCCATGACGTAACCCCCCCAGGGTTGTGCGGTCTCGAGTGCCGTGCGGTCGGAACCATCATAACCCGCGGCTGGCCAAGGAGGTCGTGCCCCGATACGGAGCGATCGCGGCCATGAGTTCTTCCGCAGCCTGTAAAAGCGCTACTTCTCCGTTCCCTGATTTACACTAGAGGGTTTTGCAAACCATTTTGCCCCTGTTTGTGTCACGGAGGCCTCATGCTACGTCGTATTCTTTTCTTCCTGCTCAGTTTTTCATTGTTTACCGCAGCCCAAGCCAAACATCCCTTCACCTTTGAAGACATGATGCAACTCAAACGTGTCGGCGAGCCAACGGTTTCGCCCGACAGTAAATGGGTGGCGTTCAGCGCCGTTGACGTCAGTGTCGAAGCCAACACCAAGACCCCTCACCTGTGGATCGTCACCCTCGGCGGCGGCGAGTCGAAGAGGCTTACCCCGGCCACGGGCGCAGGCGAGGACAGGCCGCGCTTCTCTCCCGATGGCAAGCGGATGATGTTCGAATCATCGCGCGATGATGGTAGTACGCAGATCTGGGTTCAGGATTTCGATAGCGCCAACGGTGCGCTCACTGGTGAGGCAAAGAAAGTGACCTCGATCTCCACCGAGGCGTCAGGCGGCACGTGGTCGCCCGACGGCACGATGGTTTTGTTCGTGTCGTCCGTATTCCCCGACTGCAAGGACGACGCCTGCAACAAGCAGCGCGACGAAGAGCGCGCCAAGTCGAAGGTGAAGGCCATGACCTTCGACCACCTCATGTTCCGTCACTGGACGCACTATGACAATGGCAAGCGCAGCCATCTGTTTATCGTTCCCATCGAGGGTGGCGTGGCCCGCGATCTCACTCCTGGCAACTTCGATGTGCCGCCCTTCAGCCTCGGAGGCCAGGACCAGTACGCCTTCTCGCCCGACGGCAAAGAAGTCGCCTACACCTGCAACACCGACGAAGTACAAGCCACGAGCACCAACAGCGATGTGTTTGTCGTGTCCTCGGCAGGTGGAGCTGCGAAGCGCATCACCACCAATCCGGGCAGCGACAGCACTGCGATTTATTCGCCTGATGGAAAATACATCGCCTACCGCTCGCAACTGCGCGGAGGCTACGAGAGCGATCGCTTCCGCCTGATGCTCTACGATCGCGCGACCAGCAAGATCACTGACCTGACGCCGAATTTCGATCGCTGGGTGGACGCCATTGCATGGTCTCCGGACTCGCAGACCATCTACCTGACGGCCGGCAACGAAGGCGAAAACCCGATCTACGCGTTGAAGATCGAGCAGCCCAATCCGTGGCCGCAGGAACTGGTGGACGGTTACAACGACAGTCCCACGCCAACCGCCGACGGCAAGACGCTGGTATTCGACACCATGTCGATTGCGGCGCCCAACGAGATTTACACCGCGCCACTGCTGTTCCCGCAGTGCCGCATGGCTGTGCCGCCAGCGTCCTACTCGGTTCCGGACTGCCTGCTCTCCAAGGCGAAGCCGCTGACACATCTGAACGACGAAGTTTTATCCAAGGTTGCAATGGAGCCCATGGAGACGTTCTGGTTTACCGGAGCAGCCAAAGAGAAGGTACAAGGATTTCTCGTACGGCCGCCGGGCTTTGACGCCAACAAGAAGTACCCGGTGAAGTATCTGATCCACGGCGGTCCACAGGGCGCGTGGGGCGATGACTGGTCGTTTCGCTGGAATCCCGAACTATTTGCCGCCAATGGCTACGTCGTCATCATGGTCAACTTTCATGGCTCGACGGGCTACGGGCAAAAGTTCATCGACGCCATCAATGGCAATTGGGGCGGTGCGCCGTATGAAGACCTGATGCTGGGCCTCGACCATACCGAAAAGACCTATCCCTTCATCGACAAAGGCCGGGAATGTGCACTGGGCGCCAGCTACGGCGGCTACATGATCAACTGGATCGAAGGCCACACCGATCGCTTCAAGTGCCTGGTTTCGCACGACGGTATGTTCAATACCGAATCGGCTTTCGGCACTACTGAGGAGCTATGGTTCAACGAGTGGGAGTTCAAGGGCACGCCGTGGACGAACCGCGAGATGTATCGCAAATGGTCTCCGCACCTGTTCGCTACGAGCTTCAAAACTCCACTGCTCGTAGTGCATGGACAACTCGACTATCGGCTCGACGTTTCGGAGGGCTTTCAGTTGTTCACTACGTTGCAAAGGCTGAAAGTCCCGTCCAAGATGCTGTACTTCCCCGACGAAGGCCATTGGGTGCTAAAGCCGCAGAACGGCCAGCTCTGGTACCAGACAGTCAACGCCTGGGTGGATGAGTGGACGAAACCGAAGTAGCTCGCGCGCTCGGCAGAAGACAGCTCAGATCCCTGTTCGTCGGGAACGTGTGAAGCGACCTCAAGCGTGCCGCTTAAAGTACTGCACCGCACGCTCGTGCGCTGCCGCCTTTTCTCGCGTGCCGAAGGTTCCGAGATTGCGGCGCTTGCCAGTCTTCGCGTCTTTTTTCCGGGAGTACAGCCGGTATTCTCCTGATTTGAGTTTGCGAATCATGGGAAACACTCCTCCTTACTGGTAAAGGGTAATCTGGATCGCGAATTGAAAGGGGTAGGTATATCGCTGGATTCTGCGAAAATTAGTGCCTGAGGCGACCGTTCGACGACAGGGATCGGCACTTGTTGTTGATTCGATAAGAAGAGAGCGGCCTGAGCAAAACGAGCGATCAGTTAGCAGCGGCGAGGTTCTGCTTTTGCGCCTCAATGCGGTCGCTGTGCTGGGCCGCCGAGAGATACGCGCCGCCCAGAAGTAGCATTCCACTCCAGAACGACCAGAAAATCAGGGTGACCGATACCGAGAAAGGCCCGTAGACCTCCTGAAAGTTCAGCCAGGGAAGCATAAGAATGTAGACATACTTGGCGGCTTCCGATAATAGCCCCGTAGCGATAGCCGCGGGAAGGACGGCGCGTACCGGCACCTTGCCGTGGGGAAGTACCCAGTAAATAAGGAAGTAGATTGCAATCGTAGTGATGATGGCGAAGGACTTCATCACTACGAATCCAAGTCCTCGAAAGACGAAGTTCTGATCGCCGACGGTCAGTCCGAGTATCTTCAGATTCTCCGCCGTGAGAAAGATGGAGAGGAGCGCCAGCGAACCGCAGGCTATGGCCAGCCCCACGGACACCAGCGCGTTCATCACATAGGAGCGGTTTTTGCTGAAACCCCAGATGCTGTTGAGCGCGACTTCCAGCGGAAGGAAGATTCCGGTGGAGGTAACGAAGAGCATCGCCAGCGATAGCGCCTGGCCCCGTCCCTTCACACTGGCGAGGAACTGCAGGTTCCGAATCACGAAGTCCTGGTTACTGGGTAGATAGTCGTGTAGAAGTTGCAGCACGACGTTGTACATCTGCTGCGAATGAAATACTCGGCGAACCAGCGTGAGCAGCAATACGATCAGGGGACAGAGCGACAAGATCGAATTGGCCGCCACCGAGAAAGCATAAGTATGCACCTCGGTCTGAGTCAGGTACCGTAGCGTGGGCCAGCCGTAGAGACGTAAGCGCCCCCAGAGCCCGGCCGGCTCAAGCTCGTATTGGAACATCTGCCGGGAATCGTCTTGCGCCTGCAGGCGCTTGGCGGCCGTGCCGGTTTGCAGGTAGGTAGCTTGCAAATCATTGTTTTCAATAGACTTAGTAGACAATTGATCGCCGGCGGAAACGGCCGCTGGGGTGGGCTGGGGGCCGGGCACCGGGGCTGCAAGCTTACCGCTCATCGCAGTCTAATCGTACCAGAGGGTAGGCGGCAGCCCGGACGCCGTTTGTCAGAGAAATGTCATCAGGTGGTGTCAGACTTGTGTCCAAATCCCCCGAAAGCACTGTGATATAAACACTTGCCAAAACACGGAGTTCCTGTAATTATTCCTTCCTCCCCCTCCGAAAGGGCGGAAGGGGAGCTTTCGGCTTCGCCGAAATGCAGATTTGGGTTGATGTTTCTGTCAGCAGTCGAATATCTCGCATTGCACCGGTGCCGGGTAACTGCACGGACGCAAAGTACTGTTGCGTTAATGCAGATGTACGCGCCATTTCTCTTTGCGTAAGTGCTGCGAACCGAGCGGCAACCCTTGTTTCCCGGCAACGTGGAGACGCCTTCCGTGCGTGCCTCAGGGTCGTGTACGGAACTTCCGCGAAGCAGGGGTTCTTCCAGCTAGTACATGCGAAAGGAGTCAGTTTGTGAAAGAGAAAGGCACAGTCAAGTGGTTTAACGGAGCCAAAGGCTACGGTTTCATTCAGCGCTCCACGGGCGAGGACGTGTTTGTACATTTCTCAGCTATCCAGGAAAGCGGATATCGGAGCCTGAATGAGGGCGAGACCGTCGAATTCGAACTAACCAAGGGTCCCAAAGGGCTCCAGGCAGCTAACGTCGCGCGCGTCTAGCCGTCTCGGCGTCGCCGAGAATCAAAGGCCTACCGTGCCATTTCAGCGGGTCCGACGATTCTTGAGTTAGCGACAACCACCCGAACCCTCCCGCAAGGGAGGGTTCCTTTCGTTTGCAAAGCAGAAGGCTCCGGGTCAAGCGGCGTATTTCGCAATGTAGCCATTCATGCAAGGATTCAACATTAGGGTTATGGCGGGCTAGTTGTCCTTGGGATCGTTGCATCCGGGGCCGGTCTTGTCCTCGAAGATCAGGGCGCACAGGCGGCTGAGCTGGTGGCAGTCACGTTCGCTGAGCCTGCGAAGCCGGGCTGTAGTGCAGGCTTCCAGTTCCGGGTGGATGAACTGCAGCAACTTCAATCCTTTAGCGGTAATGCAAGTTACGGCCTGACGCTGGTCTTCACCGCCGCGGGTGCGCCGCACCAGGCCACGTGCCTGCAGGCGATCTACCAGCCGGGTGACGTCGGGCGCCCGCTCAATCATGCGCCGGGCGATTTCACAGCGAGCGTGGCCCTTGGGATGCACCCCCCGTAGGATTCGTAAAACGTTGTACTGGGCCATAGTAAGACCATGCTTGGCGCAGATTTCTCCGAACAAGTCACTGAGTGTGCTCGCGGCGACGGCCACACTTAGTGTGGCTTCCTGCTGTGGACTGGAAAAGCGCGTTTGTTTCAGTCGCCGGCTGAGTGCTTCCGTCATCGTGTCAGTTATAGCCAGAACCGAGCTTGTTGTCACACGTTTTCCGGCAGCGCCTGCGCCCCGGTTCCTTGAGTGGCGACAAAAAAGCCCTCCGGTCGGGAGGATGACAGGAGGGCTCGATGCCCCGGGGAAAACTTCAACCCCCGAGTTGGGTGCGGTTGGGCATCATCCGCGGAAAGTTTGAGCGGGGACTCGCACTTTTCACGGAACTCAAACTGGTACTTTCGCCGGAGCAATAGACGCGCCGTAGATCGAAAGGTTAGTGTGCGGCGGGTTGCGGCGGCCTTCTGATCGCGCGAGGAAAAGTATTCATTGCACCGGTGAAATTTCAACCGGCGCGCGTGGATGGAGACTCACTCCTCCGAGTTGGGAGCCAGGCAAGCGCGGATTCGCCGCGCTGCCCAATCCGCTGCTTCGGCAACTGAAGGATCGTCATGCTGACCGAGGTCTTGCAACACTGGCAAGAAGCGCTCTTCACCGCTGTTACCCATGGCGATGGCGACATTGCGGAGCAGGCCCTTGTGTTTCGCACGCTTGACCGGGGAACCGCGAAATACTTCAGGGAAGTCGTCAGGACTAAGTCTTGCCAGCCAGTCGAGCTCGGGGTTTATCAGGTGCGGCCGCGCTTCAAATTCCGGGACCGTCGTGAAGGGAGCCCGACGGTTCCAGGGACAAACGTCCTGGCAGATGTCACAGCCGAAGACTTGCCGGCCGATTCCGGCACGAAGTTCAACTGGGATAGCTCCGCGCTTCTCGATGGTGAGATACGAAATGCATCGGGTGGCGTCGAGCTGATAAGGAGCGGGAAACGCATCCGTGGGACACGCGTCGAGACAACGAGTGCAGGAGCCACACCGGTCGGGAGGAGGAAGATCAGGGGTCAAATCGAGCGAGGTAAGGATGACGCCCAGAAACAACCAGGATCCCAGCTTCTGGTTGAGGATGCATGTGTTCTTGCCAATCCATCCAATGCCCGCGTACTTGGCGAAGATGCGCTCGATTACCGGGCCGGTGTCGACGTAACACCAGGTGCGAGGAACACCGGAGTCGGACTGCTCGCAGAGCTGGAGGATGATGGTCTCGAGTTGGCGTAACTTGGCGAGCAACACGTCATGGTAGTCACGCTGCGTCCAGGCGTAGCGGGAGATCCAGCCTTGCGCAGTTGTTCCTGCGTGGGTGGAGTAAGGCTGAGCGGTGTTGTAATTCAGGGCGCAGACCATCACAGACCGTGCCCAGGGAGCAGCGCTGGCTAGCGAGGCGCGCTTCAGTTCACCTGCCTCGTTGCGCGCTTCGAGGTAGGTCATGTCGCCGGTGCGGCCGTCAGCAACCCACTGCGGGAAGAAGCGATGTTCGTCGGTGTCGTGCGCACTCGCAATTCCAGCGAGGTCGAATCCTGCCTCGATCGCGAGGCGTTTGATCTCACTGCTGAGTTGGAGATGGCTGGACACAGTAGATAATGCGGCTTCGGGCTGATTATACGGGCGTTCGGGTCGAGGTTTGCGAGCGCAATTTTCCGCGAGCTGCACCCGGTCGCCTACAATGCCGAGGTGGACACGCTGGAAAAACTGGTGGTAGGTAGTTGTTCGTTCACGGCGGAGGGCTGGGAAAAGACGTTTTATCCGCCGGGTCTGAAGAAGGCCGGATACCTTCGCTTCTACTCCGAGCAATTCAAGTCGGTCGAAGTGGACGCGACTTTCTATGGGAGTCCCAGCGAGAAGACAGTACGCGGATGGTACGAGCGAACACCTGAGGACTTCATGTTCGCCTGCAAGGTGCCGCAGTCGATCACGCATGACGCCGGCTTAGTTAATTGCGATGACGAATTTCGCGAGTTCTGCAGCGCAATGGCTATCCTCGAACACAAACTCGGGCCTATGCTGTTTCAATTCCCCTACTTCAGCAAGAGGGCGTTTGCGCGGCCAGCGGAGTTCCTGGAGCGGCTTCGCGGCTTCCTGCCGAAGCTGCCGCAAGATTTTCGCTATGCGCTAGAAATACGGAACAAGGACTGGGTCGGTCCGGAGCTGCTCGACCTGCTCAGGAAACACCGAGTCGCATTCACGCTGATCGATCACCCGTATATGTCGCGGCCGTCCGAACTCATACGTGATGGCGACATTGCAACCACCGACTTCGCATACATACGTTTGCTGGGCGACCGCTATGCGATTGAGGAAATGACGAAGAGCTGGCACAAGACGGTTGTCGATCGCCGGCCCGAACTGGCGGAGTGGAGTGCCGTTGTCGATAGCCTGCTGTCGAGGGAAATGAAGGTGTACACCTACGTGAATAACCACTTCTCCGGACATTCTCCTGAGACGTTGCGGCAGTTTCTCGAGATGCTGCGGCAGCGCCAGCAGAGACGGCGCGAGGCTGGCCAATAGGCGCCAGTGTTACTCGTCACTTCGTCTTCCACTGGTAGGCGTCGGGCTGTGGCAATCCGATATGCGCCAGAACGCGGTTTACATACTCGCGGGCGATTTCGTCGGTGGAGGTGGGGCGGAAGTAGAAAGCCGGGATCACCGGAAAGATCGTAGCTCCCGCTTCGGCAGCAAGCGTCATATTGCGGAGATGAATGCGATTGAAGGGCGTCTCGCGCACGCACAGGATCACGGGACGCTGCTCCTTGAGGCACACGTCTGCGGCGCGTTCGATCAACTGATTCGCCGTGCCGTTGGCGATCCGCGCCAGCGTTCCCATACTGCACGGCAACACGATCATCGCGCCGGTGGGATACGACCCGCTGGCGACGTTAGCCCCGATGTCGGCATTGTTCTGCTGGTGGATCTTTGCTGACGGACGCGTTAGCAATTTGCTCACCAAGTCGTTGCGCCCACTGATTTCCAACTCTTCCGCCAGCACACGCAGACCGCTCTCGGAAAAAATGAGGTTGATGGTGCGAACGCGGTCGTCACGGTCCAGAGTGTCGAGCAGGTGCTTAACGAAGATGGAGCCGCTGGCGCCGGTGACGGCCACGGTGAGCGTACGACCTACTAGAGTGTTAGGCGCGGGCATCGCAGTCATTTATCGTAACACCGCGCGCTTGGCGGTCCGCCGCCGGAGATTACGAGCTAACACCGGCAAATGATAATCTCGCAGTGCAACACCAGACGTTGAAGATTCCGATGAAATCCGAAGCCATCAAAAAGCTTTTCGAGCAGGTTAAGAAAGGGAAGCTGACGCCCGACGAGGCGATGCAGCAGTTGAAACACCTGCCCTTCGAAGACCTGGGATTTGCCAATGTCGATCATCACCGGTCACTACGGGTTGGCATGGCTGAGGTGATCTTTGGACCGGGCAAGACCCCAACTCACCTGGCGGAGATCTTTGCGCGCCTCGCCCATCACGGTAACAACGTGTTGGCTACCCGGGCGACACCGGAGCAGTTTCGCGCCGTGCGGCGCAAGTCGCGCAAGGCTGTCTATCACGAACTGGCGCGCGCCATCACGCTGAGCCAGGATGAAACCGTTCGCGGCAAGGGGAAGATCGTTGTGGTGTCGGCCGGGACCAGCGACATTCCAGTCGCCGAGGAAGCCGTGGTCACCGCGCAGGTCATGGGCAATGAGGTGCAGCATGTCTATGACGTCGGAGTCGCGGGAATCCATCGGCTGCTGGCCCAGCGTGAAGCACTGACGGGAGCGCGCGTGGTGATCGTCTGTGCGGGAATGGAAGGGGCATTGCCCAGCGTTGTGGGCGGGCTGGTAGGGGTTCCGGTGATCGCCGTGCCCACGAGCGTCGGGTATGGCGCGTCTTTCCAGGGATTGAGCGCGCTGCTGGGCATGCTGAATTCCTGTGCGTCGAATGTTTCGGTAGTCAACATCGACAACGGTTTTGGCGCTGGATATGTGGCGTCGATCATCAACCGGCTGGCGTAGGTTGTTCATCACAAGACAGAGGAAGGAAAGCTATTCGCTTTTTGCCTTTCGCTTTTGGCCAGAGTATCGGGTGAGAGCGGAGAGCGTTTTGTTCTCCGTCTCGGTGGAAAACCGATTCCTCAGACGAGCGCATTACACGCCCCAGTCGCCGCTGGTTTCGCCGAAGACGCGGTGGAATATCTTGTCGATATTGCGCAGGGGACGCTTCAGGTCGAACGCGTGGTCCAGCTTCTCACGCTTCACCTGGGCGGTGATTTCTTTGTCCTTCATGATCAGGTCGTGAAAGTTAAGGTCTTCCTTCCACGCCTTCATGGCATTGGCCTGGACAATGCGGTAAGCGTCTTCGCGTAGAATGCCGCTCTCCACCAGATCGAGCAGCAACTGTCCGCTGAACACCAGGCCGCCTGTCGATTCGAGATTCTTCATCATGCGCTGCGGATACACCAGCAGAGTCGTGATCAGGTTGGTTGTTTTGTTCAGCAGGTAATCCACGAGAATGGTGGAGTCGGGCAGGATGACGCGCTCCACCGATGAGTGCGAGATATCGCGCTCGTGCCAGAGCGCAACGTTTTCCAGGGCGGCCTGGGTGTTAGCCCGCACCACGCGCGCCAGTCCGCTAATCTGCTCGCAGGTCACAGGATTGCGTTTGTGCGGCATGGCCGACGAGCCCTTCTGCTTCTCGCTAAAGTATTCCTCGGCCTCGCGGACCTCAGTGCGTTGCAGGTGGCGGATTTCGGTTGCAATGTTGTCGAGCGTAGACGCGATGACCGCCAGCGTAGCCACATAAAACGCGTGGCGATCCCGCTGGATGACCTGTGAGGAGACCGCTGCGACATTCAAACCCAGCCGCTGGCAGATCTGCTCTTCATATTCGGGATCCAGATGAGCGCCGTTGCCGACGGCACCCGAAAGTTTGCCGACACGCATTTGCTCGGCGGCCAGTTCGAAGCGCTCGATGTTGCGCAGCAATTCCGAGTACCAGTTGGCCAGCTTCAACCCGAAGGTGATGGGTTCGGCGTGCACGCCGTGGGTGCGGCCAATCATCGGCGTGTCTTTGAACTCCCAGGCCCGGCGCTTCAGCGCATCACGCAACTTCTTGAGGTCTTCGCGAATGATGGCCGAAGCCTGCTTGATCAGCAGGGCCTGCGCGGTGTCAACCACGTCGTTGGAGGTAAGTCCGTAGTGCAGCCAGCGCGATTCAGGCCCAACCTTCTCGGCGACGGCGGTAGTGAAGGCAATGACATCGTGTTTCACCTCGGCCTCGATGTGGTTGATGCGGTCGAGGTCGAAGTCGCCCTTCGCGCGGATGGCGATAGCTGCTGATTGCGGCACTAATCCGGCTTCGGCCAGCGTCTCGGTGGCGGCCAACTCGACTTCCAGCCAGGTGCGGAACTTGTTCTGGTCGCTCCAGATGTGTCCCATTTCGGGGCGGGTATAACGTGCGATCAAGGGGTGCTCCTCTGTTGCATGTGGGTCTTTCGGTGAAGGGAACCCTCTATTCTACAGCCGCTTAAGCGTCTCCAAAAGCGAATGCCGCGACACCGCCGCAGAGCGCATGAAATCAACAAATTATATATCGTGATACGATATATAGGATGACTGCCCCGAGCAACTTCAAACTATCGGACTACCAGACGATTGCGGAATTTCGTTATCAGGTTCGTCGCTTTCTCCGCTTCAGTGAGGAGGCGGCGCTCCGCGTCGGCCTGGAGCCGCAGCAGCACCAAGTTCTGCTCGCGGTTCGGGGGATGCCGTCTGAGCGGAGGGCGCGAATAGCCGATGTCGCGGAGCGGCTCCAAATCCGGCACCACAGTGCGGTTGAACTCATCAGCCGCATGGTCGACAAGGGACTTATTCAGAGGATTCAGGGGAAGAGCGATCGGCGCGAGGTTAGTGTCCGGCTCACGCCTCGCGGCAGCAGGATTCTTCAGGCGCTTACGGTGAGTCATAGAGACGAGTTGCGGCGTGCGGGCCCTGTCCTGGTCGAGACGCTGGGCAAGCTTACCCCTCCAGTGCGGGCAAACGATGGGCGGGCAAATGCGCGTTTGCCGGCAAGTCGGACGAGTGTCCGACCGACTGCAACGGAACGCTCGGTCACAAAGTTCGCATGACGTTCTGGAACAGTTCCGTAGATTCGCCCCAACGGCGGAAGTCTATCCCACAGGTGCCTCCCCTGGGCGACTTCACTACTACCTGGCAGGTTATCCCGATAACGCTGCTCGCCACCGTGATCGGCGTGTTCAGCGCATTCGTCGCTCTGGCTCTGTTGCGACTCATCGGTCTATTTACCAACCTGTTTTTCTTCCAACGCTTCAGCACCGCGCTGGTTTCGCCCGCAGGAAATAAGTTGGGATGGCTCGAAGTGCTGGTGCCCATGATTGGCGGGCTGGTCATTGGCATCATGGCGCGATACGGCTCAGAACGTATTCGGGGACACGGCATACCTGAGGCCATTGAAGCGATTCTATTGAAAGGCGGAAAGGTCGAGCCACGCGTCGCATTCCTTAAGCCGTTATCGTCGGCGATTTCGATCGGCTCGGGAGGCCCGTTCGGCGCCGAGGGCCCGATCATCATGACGGGCGGGGCTTTCGGCTCCATGATTGCCCAGTTCTTTCACCTTACCAGTCTCGAACGCCGTACCCTGCTGGTGGCGGGCGCAGCAGCAGGAATGTCGGCCACGTTCGCGTCGCCGCTGGCAGCGGTACTGCTCTCTGTGGAACTCCTGCTGTTTGAATGGAAGCCTCGCAGCCTGATCCCCGTGGCCATAGCCAGTGTTGCCGCCGCCGCAACCCGCCGCTACATCATAGGCATGGGTCCGCTGTTCCCGACGCCGCCTCACGCAGTGTTCATCGGTCCGCAAGGATTGGCAGGCTGCATCCTGGTGGGCTTGCTGGCGGGCGCACTCTCGGCGCTGCTGACGCTCGCGGTCTATGCCGCCGAAGACGCCTTCCAGAAGCTCCCCATTCACTGGATGTGGTGGCCGATCATCGGGGGATTCGTCGTAGGTTTGGGTGGTCTGATTTTCCCGCAAGCATTGGGTGTGGGATACGACATGATCGGGTCGCTGCTACAGGGCGACGTGGTGCTGAAAACTATAGCCGGCATTCTTCTGGTGAAGTCGATCATCTGGGCGGTATCGCTGGGCTCGGGTACATCGGGCGGCGTACTAGCTCCGCTGCTCATGATGGGGGGAGCACTGGGTGGGCTGATGAGCGGGTTCCTGCCTAACGAAGGCTTGGGTTTCTGGCCGCTGGTTGCGATGGGCGCGATTCTGGGGGGAACGATGCGCTCGCCTTTCACTGGCGTAGTTTTCGCGGTCGAGCTAACCCACGACGTCAACGTCATTCTTCCGCTGCTGCTGGCTTCCATCATCGCCCACGCGTTTACGGTGCTCACCTTGCGGCGCTCGATCCTGACGGAGAAGGTCGCACGCCGTGGCTTCCATCTAAGTCGCGAATATTCGGTCGATCCGCTGGAAATCCTGTTCGTGCGGGAGGTGATGCGATCCGACATTGTGGCACTTCCGGCCGACGCGTCTATTGCCGACCTTGCCGAGTCACTGCATGACGATCGCAGCCGTCGCCGGCAAAGCTTGTATCCGGTGGTCGATGCCGACAAGAAATTGGTCGGCGTGGTTCCGCGCCACGAATTGCGGGAGTTGATTCAGCACAAGAATGGACGCCAGTTGGCCGAGCTGGTGCAGCCCAGCCCGCATGTAGCTTATCCCGACGAACCGTTGCGCGTTGTCGTTTATCGCATGGCGGAAACGGGCTTCACTCGTTTTCCTGTAGTGGAGAACGACGGATCGGGAAGGTTAGCGGGAATGGTTTCGCTCGATGATCTCCTCAAGGCCAGGGCACAAACGCTGGAGGCGGAGCGGCGTCGCGAGCGCGTGCTGCCGTTGCGTTTGAAGTTTCCACTGCGTACGCAAAAACGACCTGCCAGCTAGCCTGGGAGGTCGCTGCGTTGTGAAGAATTGTCGCGGGGGTCACTTGCGCGTCAGGAATTGCTGGCGAACGTCCTCCCAGTGGTTGAGCCTGCGATACCTCGTCTCAGTAAGGTTATGTGGCGCGCTAAACAGGAAACCTTGTCCGGAGAAGCGATCGAAGTGGCGCGGGCTGTCGTCAATCAGGAAGTCACTCGCAACTACGCTTTTGTCCCCGCAAAACACGATGTGGCTGTCGGGAAAATCGGGAAAGTGCTGCTTGATCCAGGCGAACTTTTCGTTGAACGAAGTCGGAAACTCCATGGCAGCGGAGGCGATGAAGACCTCGTAGCGGTCGCGCAGCTCGGCGAAGACCGAGTCGCTGCCGGGCATGACAGGGATGTGCCGGAAAAACCCTGGGCTAAGCGCGTAATGACGGAGCCGCGCCCGACGATCCGCTGGAACGATTTCCGCCAGTTTTCGAGCAGCAAGGTCCGCCTTGGTGATACTTTCGCCGAATTCGCGATTGTACGCAGACAGAAACTGCGCCAAGGTGTCGGCCAACACCTCATCCATGTCTATGGCGATTCGCTGCTTGTGCCCGTTGTTCATTCGCTCTCAAGGTAACAAAAAAGACAGGGGAGCGTCTGCGCTCCCCGTTTACTCCAGTCAATCCGTGAGGCGGCTATGCGGCGCTGGCGGTCCGTATCAGCTTGCGGCTCAGGAAGTCGTGAATGGACTCTGCGATCTCCTGGGAATGAGTTTCCAGAGCGAAATGGCCTGTGTCGAGAAAGTGAACCTCAGCGCCGGGGATGTCACGCTTATAAGCCTCGGCACCGGGGGGCAGAAAGAACGGATCGCTCTTTCCCCAAACGGCCAGAAGCGGTGGCCGCTTGGTGCGGAAATATTCCTGGAATGTGGGGTAGAGCGCTACATTGCTGGCGTAGTCGAGGAAGAGGTCGAGCTGGATCTCGTCATTGCCGGGCCGTGCCAACAACGCCGAATCGAGCTCATAGGATTCGGGCGCCACGAGAGTTTCGTCCGGCACTCCGTGCGTGTATTGCCACTTGGTGGACTGGGGCGTGAGGAAATCGCGAAGGGCAGCGCGGTTGGCGGGCGTCGGTTCCTGCCAGTATTTCTGGATTGGGTTCCAACCCTGGCTCAATCCCTCTTCGTAGGCGTTGCCGTTCTGCGAGATGATCGCGGTGATTCTTTCAGGATGCGCCAAGGCCAGGCGCAGGCCGACTGGAGCGCCATAGTCGAAGACATAGATTGCGAAATGGTCGAGGCCAATGGTCTCGGTGAAACGGCTGATGATCTTTCCCAAGTTCTCAAACGTGTAGCGGAAGCGCGTGCGGTCGGGTGCATCAGAGAAGCCAAAGCCAGGCAGATCGGGGGCTACAACGTGGTAGCGGTCGGAGAGCGCAGGAATGAGATTGCGGAACATGTGGGAGGAGGTCGGAAACCCGTGCAGTAAAAGAAGCGCGGGATTGTCCTTCGATCCAGCCTCGCGGTAGAAGATCTGCTGGCCGTCTACAGTGACACGGCGGTAGGTAGTCATATTGTTGTTCTCCTTCAAGAGTCGTTAATGGTTGGATTAGCGCTCGCAACCAATGGCAGCAGAGCGTCGGATAAAAGATCAGATTTACTAACCGATAAAAGGTTTCATTATAGGTGTTAAAAATGTTAGAATTAATCCGTGAGAAAGCCGAAGTCGCCACCTTCGCCCTGGAGAGATGGATTCCTGTTTCTCGGGAATCAGTTGGCGCTCGACTTCCTCAACACTGGCCCAGTGATCGATGGCGAACCGACGGAACTGATAACTGACTTTGAAGCGCTTCTGCGGTGGTTCCGGGCAGCCGACTTGTTACAACAACGCGAAGCGGTTGAGCTACGTCAGCAATGGGGAGATTCCGATAGAGGGCACAATGTCGTGAAGGGCCTGCAAGCCTGGCGCGAACGGCTTCGTGCTGCCGTCGTAACGTGGGAAGCTGGTGAAAGTCCACCGAAGGCTATTCTGCAGGAATTGAATCGCCTGATGGCGGAGTATCCGGTGCTCACGAGGCTCACGACGACAGCCGGAGGGTTAGTGCCGGAACTCTGGTTTCAGCCTCGAGCGCCGGAGGCGTTGGTAGCCCCAATCGCTCATAGCGCGGCAATGCTATTCGTCACTGCTGATCGCAGCCGTTTGCGAATGTGCGGCAATTGCGTGCTTCACTTCCTCGACACCAGCAAGAAAGGCACGCGACGCTGGTGCAGCATGCAATTGTGTGGGAACCGGCTGAAGGTGGCCGCATACTCCGCTCGCCACCAGAAGTCGAAGTAAGGCCGGTGAGGGAAGAAAAGAGGGGAGCGTATCCGCTCCCCTCGGTTTCACGGTGTTGCCACAGCCTAGATCAGCGGCGTGCTGTAGAGCAGAACGCCTTCAGTCTTTTCGTCGCCGACTGGGCGATAGAAGAGCTGGTCATTCTCGAGGTAAACCTCGATAAACGCCGGGCGCTGCTCGAAGGTGCCTTGGATCAGCGCTTCTGATAGCGGATCCTCAATGTACTTCTGCAGTGCGCGCCGCAGAGGACGCGCGCCGTAACTGCGATCGACCACCGTCTTGTTGAGGATCCACTTGCGAGCGTCTTCGGTAACCGTAACCGTAATGGCCCGCTGCGCCAGGTTCTGGTTGAGTTGGTTCACCATCAGCTCGACAATCTGGATGAGGTCAGCCTCAGTTAGAGCGTTAAAGATGATGACTTCGTCGAGCCGGTTCAAGAATTCGGGGTTAAAGGTGCGCTTCACCTCGCTCCGTACCATCTCCTCGACCTTGCTCGAAACCATATCATCGGCATCGGATTGAAAGCCCAAACCGGTGCGCTTCTGCAAGTGACGCGCGCCGATGTTGGAGGTCATGATGATGATCGTGTTCTTGAAGTCCACGGTATTGCCGAGTCCGTCGGTAAGCTGGCCGTCTTCGAACACCTGCAGCAAAATGTTGAACAGGTCGGGATGTGCCTTCTCCACTTCGTCGAGCAGGACTACGGAGTAGGGCGCGCGCTTGACGCGCTCGGTCAGCTGGCCACCCTCTTCGTAACCAACGTATCCGGGAGGCGAGCCGATGAGTTTAGATACCGAGTGCTTCTCCATGTACTCCGACATGTCGAAACGGACCAGAGACTTCTCGCTGCCGAACATGAACTGCGCCAGAGTACGGGCCACCTCCGTCTTGCCGACGCCGGTAGGACCGAGGAACAAGAATGAGCCAATGGGCCGGTTCGGACTCTTCAATCCGGCGCGCGAGCGGCGAATGGCGCGGGACAACGCCGAGATGGCGCGGTCCTGCGAGATCACCCGCCTGTGCAGCTCTTCTTCAATGCGGAGCAGCTTCTGGCTCTCTTCTTCCTTAATCGAAGCGATTGGCACGCCCGTCCAGCGCGAGACCACATCTTCGATGTCTTCGCGGCCGACGACGCCGGTGGACGACTCGTCGAGGTGATACTTTTCCCGCAAGGCGCGCAGGTTGTCGCGCTCCTTACGTTCCTCATCCGAATAGAAGCGCGCCTTCTCGAACTCGTGGTTCGCGATGGCGTTTTCCATGCGGTGCACGATGAACTTGATGCGCTTCTGCACCTCGGTGATGTCTTCGGGCAGAGAAGTCTGGCGCAGCTTCACGCGGGCGCCCGCCTCGTCGATCAGATCGATGGCCTTGTCCGGAAGGAAGCGGTCGGGGAGGTAGCGGTTCGAGTGCGAAACCGACATGGTAATCGACTCGTCCGTATAGGTTACGGCGTGGAACTTCTCGTAGCGTTCCTTGATACCGAACAGGATCTTCACGGCATCGGCTTCCGTCGGAGGCGGAACCTTCACGGCCTGGAAACGGCGTTCCAGGGAGCGGTCCTTCTCAATCGACTTACGAAACTCCGCCGGCGTGGTTGCGCCGATGCATTGAATCTCGCCGCGCGATAGAGCGGGCTTCAGGATGTTGGCAGCGTCGAGCGAGCCTTCCGCCGATCCGGCGCCGACGAGGGTATGCAACTCGTCGATAAAGATGATGGAATTCTGCGACTCCATCAACTCTTTCATGATGGTCTTGAGGCGCTCCTCAAACTGACCACGGTACTTGGTGCCAGCGACGATGAGCGAGAGGTCGAGCGCGAGGATGCGTTTGTCCGCGAGGAACGACGGCACTTCGCCGTCGGCAATGCGCTGGGCCAAACCCTCGACGATCGCGGTCTTTCCGACGCCGGGCTCGCCGATCAGCACTGGATTGTTCTTGGTGCGGCGGCAAAGGATCTGCACCACGCGCTCCAATTCGCCATCCCGTCCCACCAGCGGGTCGAGTTGGTTGTCCATTGCCGACTGCGTAAGGTCGCGGGAGAACTCGGAAAGCAGCGAGGACTCACGATTGCGCTGTGAGGGCTGGGCCTTTTCCTGAGAAGTGCGCGCCAGTTCCTCGCGAATCGTCGAAAGGCGCAGCCCGCGCTCATGCAGAATTTCGGCAGCAAAGCATTTCTCTTCGCGCAGCAGACCCAGCAGCAGGTGCTCGGTGCCAATGTGCTTGTGCGACAGGCGCTCGGCTTCTTCCGCGGCGTAGGCCAGAACTCGCTTACACTCGTTGCTCAGGGGCAGGTCCACGGAGGTCGATACCTTCTCGCGTATGGTCGTGTGGGCCTCAATCTGCTTGCGGATCGATTCCACCGAAGCATGCGACCGCAAGAACCGATTGGTCAGCGCCTTATCTTCGCGCAGAAGACCCAGCAGCAGGTGCTCCGTCTCGATGTACGGTGAACCAAACTGGCTGGCTTCATAGCGTGCGAAGAAGATGACGCGTCGGGCCTTTTCCGTGTACCGTTCGAACATTGGACCCTCCAAAGCTCTTGGGGAAGTTTCCCGTTGTCCCGCCCCTTAGAGCCTTTGTTTCTGCCTTTCCCCTGACCACCGACCCTATATAAACCACAAGGGCCGAAAACTTACTAATGAGAGGACCTGTGACAGGGCCTCAATCACTTTAAAGCCGCGTCGCCTCCGCCGGTTGCATCAGGCAGACAGCGATTGTGGCGACACCTCGACCATGCGGCCCCGCTCCAGATGTAGAACCCGGTCGCAGCGCCGTGCAAACGCATGGTTATGTGTAACGATGAGCGAGGTCAACCGATAATCGCGATGTAACCTGGCGATCAAGTCAAATACCGCATCCGCTGTCCGGTTGTCGAGGTCGCCTGTTGGCTCGTCCGCCATCAGGATTTTTGGTCTGGTGACCAGCGCACGGGCCAGCGCTACCCGTTGCTGTTCGCCTCCAGACAATTCGCCGGACCGATGACTGGCCCGGTCCACCAACCCCACCTCCTGCAACCAGCGCAGGGCCTGTTTTTCCGCTTCTTTGTGGCCATTGCCTCGCATCAGCAACGGCATGGCCACGTTCTCCACCGCAGTGAACTCCGGAAGCAGATAATGAAACTGCCAGACAAACCCAAGCTCCCGGCTTCGAAACTCCGCGGCGTCTTCTTCTGAGAGCTTTCCCAAATCGAGTTGGGCGAAGTATACGTCACCTGCGGAAGCGCGATCAAGGACTCCGAGGATGTGCAGCAAGGTACTCTTGCCGGCCCCCGACTCGCCTACGATCGCGAGCATCTCAGCGGTCCGCACCTGGAACGACAAATTCTCAAAGAGCACGAGCTCCGAGTTGCCGGTGCGAAACACCTTCTTGAGGTTGTGCACTTGCAACAACTCAGCTTGTTCAGTTAGATGCAGACGCGCTCCTGCGGTCTCAAATTCCAGTCAACCAGCCGCAACCCTTGCCTCACCAAGTGCATGGTGACGTGGGTTAGTGTCCTAAATTAGAACACGGGTTGGGCGCTCGCGTCAGTGACACTTCTGCCACAATTGGGGAACACGGGTAGCAGGAATTACGCAAGTTTTGGTCGCCTATTCATAACGCAGCGCTTCAGCAGGTAACACGCTTGCTGCCGACCAGGAAGGATAGAGGGTCGCGACAAACGAAACGCCAATGGCGACAGCCGACACCAACACGGCGTCCCAGAGGCGCGGCGCGAACGGTACGTAGTCGATGGAGTACACCTCGGCCGAAAGTGAAACCAAGTGGTAGTGTCCCGCGGCCCAAGAGATCGAGTAGCCGAGAATCAACCCGATCGCAGTTCCGATCAAGCCAATCAACATTCCCTGATACAGGAAGATACGCCGGACCTGCTTCTTCTTGGCCCCCATGGAGACCAGGACGGCAATGTCACGGGTCTTCTCCATCACCATCATGATCAACGAAATCAGGATATTGAGTGCGGCAACGAAGACGATTAGTCCGATGGTAATGAACGTAACCACCCGTTCGAGGCGGAGGGCACGGAAGATGGCTCGGTTCTGTTCCATCCAGTTGGTCGCCATGTAACCCTTGCCGGCGGCGGCTTCCAGGTCGTGCCCAATCTCGCCCGCTTTGTAGATGTCGTCGACTTTGAATTCCAGCACGGAGACGACGTCACTGAGATCGAACAGCCGTTGAGCATCGGACAGTCGAATGAATGCCCAGGTGTTGTCGTAATCGTAGAAGCCGGAGCTGAAGATTCCGACAACCTTGAACCGGGCGTACTTGGGTACGATGCCAAATGGCGTGAGTTCACCTTGTGGGCTGGTTACCGTGACCGGCGATCCGACCGTTGCGCCCAGTTGGTCGGCCATGTCTTTGCCAAGCACAATCGGAGCCATGGAGGAGGTGATGCGGGCAGAGAGCGGGTTCGGCTCGTCAGGGTTGGGAGGATTTTGGTTGGTGGTCGCGGGCTGCGTCGCATAGAGCGCCGCCGCCGAGCCGATCTTGACCGAGTTCAACAGGTCGCTGACCTTATCCTCTTCCGCCGGGATAATGCCTTTGAGTACGGCGCCTTGGGCCCTGGCCCCGCGCGAGATCAGTACCTGCTCGTAGATGGCCGGAGCTCCGGCCACCACATGGGGGTGTTTCACCAAGGTTGACAACAGCGGCCGCCAGTCGCGGATGCCATCGGCTTCCACGCGCAAGAGGTTAATATGCGAAGTCGAGCCCAGCAGACGGTCCTGAAGGTCCTGCCGAAATCCGTTATTGATAGCCAGGGCAATGATGAGCGAGGCTACGCCCGCTGCGACTCCCACGATCGAGATGATGGTAATGACCCCGATGACAGCCTGGCGGCGTTTAGCCCGGAGGTAGCGCGCGGCAACGAAGAGTTCGAATTGCATCAGTTCAATCGCCCGCCACAATCGCAGGCCAGCGAAGATTCATTGTAGCGAAGTGCGCGGATGAAACTGGCGCCAGCGCAAGGCGCACTCCTCAGCCGGGAAATTTCGGCAACAGGGCAGGCACTCGCATGCGGTACTCGCGGTAGAGGTCGCCGAAGCGCTCTTCCAGCTCGACGTCCTCCTGATGGATCATGATGGCCCCGGTGATAACCGCAAACACCAGCAAGGCACAGAGCGCCAGCGATCCGGTACCGAGCGTCCAGCCCATTACTTCGCAGAGATGGCCGAGATAGATGGGATGCCGCACCTGGGCGCGAATGCCGGTGATGACAAGCCTCTGGTCATGGCGACCAGGTTCAAGCTCCGCGAGGCCCGACACTTTGGGTCGATCGAACCCTCGTGACGCTGACCGATAGATCGCGAGGCCCGCAAAAATGAAGAGTGCGCCCATCACCCACGGCAGATTGCTTTCGTAGAGATGGAGATGACGGATGGGCCAGCCGAGGGCGAAGGTTGCGGCGATGAAAATTCCCCAGGCAGGCAGGATCGCGAGATAGGCTTTGCGTCCGTACTTACGCCAGCCTTCGACGAAGGGATGGAACACCAGCCAGAACAATGGGATGGTGCAATACACGGAGCCGACCACGAGCCCGGCGATGTCCAGAGCGGAGTGCAGCTTCATTGTCCCTGGCCAGAATAACTCAGTGCGAGGAACCCGCAGGCGCCGTCTTAATGACCTTCTTATTGACGCCGACATTGTCGAAGCGGTCGAACACGCGAACCACGACGGTGTGTTCGTCGACCGGCGTATTCTTCATTGTTCCAGTAACTGGCGTTGACAACGGAAGCGTTAGGTCATAAGTCTCGATCTTGTAGTCCGAGATCTGACCGACCGGTTCGGCGGTCTGCCAGTCGTCAGCGTCAATGGAGTATTCCGCGCGGCTGATTGGCGAAAAACTATCCACTGCCCGAAACGCCAGGCGCAGCTGGTTGCCCTCGATTTGGGCAGTCGTGATCTCGACGTGTGGCGGCGTGTTGTCCACCTCGAAACGCTCGCTGGTCTTCTCGCCGCTCAAGGCGTCTGAGGGTGAGTGTGATGGCGCATCGGAAGCCACGATTTTTATGGTGTATCCGCCATCGGGAAAAAGGTCGGACTCGAGGTTGACGTAGCGGTCTTCCACATCGGCGCGCAACAGTTTCCATTGCGTCTCGCCATCGCCGCGATAGTAGACGCTATACAGCAATTGGTCGTCGTTGGCGTCGCGGGCCTTCCACTTCACCGCGATTGAGTGCTTGTCTGGAGCGGCGGGCACCGGCGATTCGTAAGCCGCACCGTCGGGCGTGGTGTTGCTGGTGTGGGTGGACGAAGGTACACGGGCGCCGACGGCCACCGCCACCTCTTCGACTTCCGGCGCGACATTCCTGGGCAGATAGTTGAGAATGACGTTGTCGAGCACCGGCGCCGGATTGCCCGCATGCAGCACCGCCTTCCATTGGATAAAGCGGGCAGAGGGTGCATCGACGGGCAGTTCTTTCACCAGATCAACTTTCTTCCACGGGCTCCAGTTGCGATCAGGATTGTCGACATTCCCGCTGCGCACGAAAAGCTCGAAGTTACCTACGCCGCGAGCTTCTACCCGCCCCCACTGAGAGAAGATTTTGGCATCGAAGACGTCGCTCTCATAAGTGCCTTCGGCGAGCGGATTGGCGCCGACCAGAAAGATTTTTCCCAAATTGCTGGTGGCGGAGTAGAGTCCGCCCTGAGGTGCGTGTGCGAAAGCTGTCACCTGATTCGCACTGGCTTTGGAAAGGTCGCTGTATTCGTCGCCTTGAACCGCATAAACCTTGCCCCTGTTGCCCGTGCCGGCCAGCAAGCGGCCCGCTTGATCGAAGGCTAGTGAATACACCAGATCCTCCTTTGAGGACCAGATCGTCTTGGGCGAGCCTTCGGGCGAGATGCGATAAATTTCGGAGCCGCCTACATTCATCACGTTAGGAAACGGGATAGCCGTGATGCCGGGAGTGGTCCCGGGAGGCTGCGTTTGAGCTGGCTGCACAACAATCGTCGGCACGGGTCCGCCAGGCACGAGGCTGGGCGCTACACCCGGCTGACCGGCAGGCCCGGCCCCCCGTTTGTCGCCTGCTCCGGCGGCATAGATGTTGCCTGATGCATCAATGGCAAGCGCTGTGATCTCTTTCTTGGGGGCGCTGTACAGCACGAAGCCTTCGCCCTGAGGCGAGATGCGATAGACCAATCCGCTGCCGTCGGTACCGGCAATCAGGTTGCCAGCCTTATCGAAGTCGAGTACGCGAATATGGGCTTCATCGCTCTTGAAAAAGACTGCCCCGTTGCCGTTCGCATCTACGCGGAATATTTCGCCCTGGTCTCCGCTGCCGATGTAGAGGCGTCCCTGCTTGTCAATTGCAAGGCTCCAGATGTACTTTGTCTTCGGTTCGTAAAACACCGTTGCGGTGTAACTGGAGTCTACGGCAACCCGCGGTTTGTCGGCGTTCGGACCGGCTTTAGCGCCCTCCTGCGCAGCCGCAATTTCCGCGACGGTGTGCGCGCTGTCGGCCGCCTTCCCCGGCGCTGGTCCGCCGTGGACGATTTTGTAGACCTTGCCGTCGGGCGATGTGGCTGCATAAATCGCGCCGCTGCCGTCAATTGCCAGCGCCTGTACCTGCAATTCCTGGGGCGCAAAAATGATGCCGGCCTTGCCGTCGGGGGTGATCTTGTACACCCGCGCCGGCGATCCCGCGGCAGCGTAAACGTTGCCGTCAGTACCGGAGCACAGATCCCACACATAGTTTGACGGCGATGTGTACAGCACCTTGAAGGATGGAGCTAGCGACAAGCTGCCATTGCTGTTGATGGCTACTCCGCGTGCCGTCCCTTTCTCAAACTCGTCGTATTTGGTTTGCTGCCAGGTGCGCGTTCCCTGGGCCGCAACGATTGGCCCCAGGAATGTGCATAGCAACGCCAGTCGTAGAAATTTCATCTTTGCAGACAAGCTTATACGAAGCCCAAGTTCGGCCCATGGTTATGGAAGTTCAAAAGGGATTTTGCACAGCTACTCCGAAGTACTTCTGGCCGGCATTGAGGTCCTCCGACCAGATGCATTCGCAACCCGCGCGCTCAGCCGAGGCAATAATAAGAGAGTCATAGAAATGCAACCCGTAGCGGCCGTGTACAGCAACCGCCCGCCGCACCATGTCCTCATCGGCGGATATCCTAGGAACGGGGCCGAGCGCGTCGAGTATGGCGCTGAGGTCTTTCGGAGTAACCGGCGGCCGAACTTTGTGGAGCAGCGTCGCCGCAAACTCGCCAAGCACTTGCGTGGACGTTACAGCTTCGCCC
Source organism: uncultured Acidobacteriaceae bacterium (assembly GCA_963834815.1). Lineage (GTDB taxonomy): Bacteria > Acidobacteriota > Terriglobia > Terriglobales > Acidobacteriaceae > DASRAA01. The sequence continues at coordinate 1,257,956 of CAWIDA010000006.1, forward strand.
GCGATCGCTCTCCGCACAAGACCCTGCGCCACACGTTGTTTTCGGCGGTCGCTAATATCGTAGCTGTACACGAAAATATTGGTATCGAGAAACTCACGGGCGCTCATGTAGATGCTCGCGTTTCCAGTTTGGCCTGCCCATCGTGAATCGAAACTTCGCGAAGCTTCTATCCAGCGCCTCGCGCTCACGGCGTCTGCGCCCGGAAGCCGCGGTTTCGGACGCCAGCTTTTCCAGGTAATCACGAACCAAACCATTCAAAGTCGTATCCTGCTCAATCGCAATTTTCCTGACTTCCTTAACCAATTTCTCGTCCACAGACAGCGTAATGTTCATGACCACATAATAAGTGTATTCCATAATATGTGCAATTTATTTTGACGGTTGCGCAGCCGGTACCGGCGCCGCCATTTGGTACTTTTCCGACGAACAATTTCGGAGGCTTCTCGTTTACAGGCGATGGGCAGTTGCAGCCCCGGATCGCGGACTGGCGAGTACGGTGCGCGCCACGACGCCGAGCCTACTTAATGTTCAGTGTGATGATCTGTGCGCCGGTGACCACGTAATCCACTGGCGCAGAGGCCTCGCTAGTCGCCGACTCGCCGACCACAACCATATCCTGCGTTCCGCGCATCCCGTCCATCACATTCATCACCGAGAGCGGGAGAGTTGGCATCACGTTGTCATTCACCATAGCCTGCGGGTTCGGCTCTAGTAAGGATACGTACACCTGCGAGTTGGTGTGCTCCTTGTTCAAGAGTGCGATAGTCGAGCCCAGCGGCAGGCGGCGGCTGACTGTTGGGGGTACACGGCGAATGCGGTCTAAGGTTTCGCCGTCGCTGACCAGAATACGCATCTTTCCCTTCGGCGTTGACGGGGGGATTTTCACCGCAATCTGGCGCACCATGCCGTCACCGCGATAGGGGCGCAGCAACGCCTCAACGGTGATGGTATCGCCGGGGCGCGCCTCGGTGACGTCGGTGCGAACGTTCTCCAGGCGGGCCGAGCGCCGCTCGGGCACGAGGTCGAAGTTCAGTTCCACGCCTTCGATTTTCGGCGTCTCGTAAGGGTTGTCATAGATGCGGCCGAAACGATCGCCGATCGAGACTGCGATGCCATAGGCCGTGGGAATATTGCCATCCGACGGCGCATACATGTTACGCACCCCCAACTTGGGGTAACCCAGCACGGAGATGTTCCCAGTCAATCGATAGGTTGTGTCTTCGCCATATTCGTTCATCCCTTGCAATGCGCTAAACACCGTCGCCATGATTGCCGCCGGAGTGATCTTGGCGTTATTGAGCACTTCGTAGTGGAATTGCTTGGGATGGGCGGTGCCGTGGAAGTTCAGGGTGACGGGAATCATCTGCGGCGCGCGGTCGAAGCGTCCCAAGATGCCGGTATGCCGGTCCTGCACGAACGAGCCAACTGATTCCGTAGTATTGACGATCTTGAATGAGTTGTAGGGCGAGGGCAGTGTGGCCAGAACGGTCGCTTTGGTCATGGGCATGTCGACATTGCCCGATTGCAACAGCGGGTGACCGCAGGCTAGAAGATGGGTGGCGTCGAGATACGTCACGGTGCAAGTACCGGCGATGCTCATATCGCCCCGTACCAGGATGGCGCTGACCGCAGAACCGGGCACAAGCGGCTCCGGTTGTTTGTCGTTGCTCACGGAACCGGCACCCATGACGGGAACTACGCCTGCGGCGGCAAACTGTTGCGCGAACAGCCGCATGGTTTCTTCGCTGAATCCGCTGAACACCAGGGGCGTTTCGATCGGCTTAAGCAGGTTGGTAAAACCGGCCACGGGCGTATCGGACGCAGTGGAAGTGCCCGGACTGGCCGTTCGAGCGGCACCGAGAGTTGCACCAGCCTTCGCCGCGTCGAGGTTGGGCGCAGGCGTCTTGTCCAACTCATCGATTTCCATCATGGAGGCGGCGGGAGTAATTCCAGCAATAGGCTCCTTGGAAAACTCGCCAATGCGATAGGCGATTGCCCCGACCAGTTTTCCATCGATGTACACCGGACTGCCACTCATGCCCGCGACCACGCCGGTGTATTCGACCTTGGCGCCATGTAAACGAGCCAAAATTACGTCGGACTTCGGTCCACCCATATTACGCAGCACACCAAGGATCTCGACCTCCATCGGTTCGGGCTTAACTCCCTCGAAGACGGTATAAGCCACACCACGCATGCCGGCCTTCACCTGGTCCTCCGGCATGATTTCAACTTTTTTAGGGGTATCGGCCGCGAGAGAGGCCAGAAACGCAAAACACAGAAGAGCCGACGAAAGTACGCTGCGCAACATTGTCGCCATTCTGGCCTAGGCTACGAGAGGGAAGGCCGCTTGCTCATGCCCGGGAATTCCGCCCGTCCACGCACGTTGGACGCGACCAAATCGGACACTCCGTAGCCACGATTTCCGCGACTGTTTCAACGTCTCAGGGTTTAAAACGTCTAAGAAATCGTATGCCCCGAATTAACCAGGCTGAGGGTGTATTTATACTAGCAGAGAGCCGTTGCGATGAGGCGTGAGATGTGTCGTAGGAACAGGAAATGGATGAAAATTGACGGCAGTGGACGCGATAGCACCGGGTACGTGATCAGCGCCTTCATTGCCGTTGTTGCGCTGTTATTGCTGCTGGCTTCTCCTGCGGCTGGGCAGTCAACCCCTGCGCCACCGTCGTCACCAGACCAGGCTACGCCGAAGTCGGATCAGTCTCCGGTCGAAGCCGGCGGTCCGGGTGGCGACGTTGGACCGATGGCGGTCCCCAAGAAGAAGGAGTCGTCGGACGACGACACCCCGCCTCCTCCGAAGCCGAAGAAACAAGCCGACATACCGGAATACTCCTTGCATGTGGATGTGCCCGTGGTAACGGTGGACGCGCGGGTTGTAATGAAAGACGGCCGGCCCCTGGCGTTGCCGCCGAACGTTGCCAAGGACCACTTCAAGGTGTGGGAAGACGGCGTGCCCCAGAAGATCCAGACGGTGACCCAGAGCGAGGCGCCGATTACGGCGGTGCTGCTGGTTGAATTTGCCTCCACGAACTACAACTTCATGTATGACGCCCTGAATGCCTCGTACATGTTCGCCGCGAACCTGAAGCCCATCGACTGGGTGGCCGTGGTCGAGTTCGACATGAAGAGTCACATCCTGGTGGATTTTACCCAGGACAAACAAGCTATCTTCGGCGCACTTAATCGGCTGCAGATTCCAGGGTTCAGCGAGACCAATCTCTGGGACGCGATGTATGACATGCTGGATCGCCTGGATCGCCTTCCCGGGCACAAGGAACTTGTAATTGTCGCCAGCGGCCGTGACACCATGAGCCACATGACCTTCGACAAAATACTGAAGAAGGTCAAAAGCACACCCAACGTTACGATCTACACCATTACTACCGGTGCCGCCATGCGCCTCGTAGCGGAGGCGCGGTACGGAAACAACCCTGATTTCAATGCCGCCAATATGGACTACCTGATGGCGGACAATCAGATGAAGACCTTCGCCCAACTGACGGGTGGACGCTGGTATGCGCCCAGGTTTATGGGTGAACTGCCGGAGGACTTCAAGGAGATCGCTCAGTCGATTCGCAATCAGTACACCATCAGCTACCAGTCCAGCAATCCCAAGCAGGATGGAACGTATCGCAAGCTGAAGGTCGAGTTAGTGGGGCCCGACGACAAGCCCTTGCAGGTTAAAGACGATAAGAACCACGACATTAAGTATCAGATTGTGGCTCGCGACGGCTACACCGCCAAGCACGAGGTCGATTAGCGTTTTGTCCGCTTCCAAGGTGGAAGTGACTGCCGCGCGGCTCCTCCGGCCGCTCGGTGCGAATGGCTTTCCGGTTGAAGAGGAGTGGTCACGAGCCAGCCCTATCCGGTTTTCCCACGATTGGCGGGGCCGGAACGAAGACTCCCAGAGACAAACAGAAGTGCAAGTATTGTGGAGCGAACGCGAGCTATATCTGCGTTTTCGCTGCCGCTACCGGAGGGTTTATGTCTTTTCCGACGCCAGCCCTGGTGGCCGGAGGGACGCACTGTGGGATCGCGACGTAGCCGAGGTTTTTCTGCAATGCGATCACTTCGGCGAGAAATACTACAAGGAATTCGAGGTCAGCCCGAATGGGCAATGGCTCGATCTCAACATCACGCCGCGCGGCCTGGAGCACATCACCAGCGGGATGCGAAGCTTGGTTACGGTGGATGAACCTGACAACGAGTGGACCGCCTACCTGGCAATCCCAATTAGTGCGGTGAGCTTGCAGTTCAATCCTTCGCAGCCTTGGCGGGTGAACTTCTTCCGTTGCGAAGGTACGGACCCAGAGCGCTTCTATGCGGCCTGGCAGCCAACGTTCACCCCAGTACCGAACTTCCATGTCCCGGAGAAGTTCGGAGTTCTGCGCTTCCAACCCTGATCACTGCTGGTCAGCGGAAACTGGCAACTACCTTTTCTACTTTCCCATCACCAGCTTGGCGATCGTCTGTAGCTGCATGTTCGAGGTGCCCTCGTAGATCTTGCCGATCTTCGAGTCACGGAAGTACTTCTCGACGGGATAGTCCTTGGTGAACCCATAGCCGCCGTAGATCTCGACGCACAGCGACGCCACCCTCTCCGCCACCTGCGAGCAGAACAGCTTCGTCATGGCGGCCTCTTTCACGAAGTTCATTCCCGCGTCCTTCAGGCGGGCGCAGTTGTAAAGCAACATGCGGGCGGCCTCGATCTCGGTTGCCATCTGCGCAATCTGGAACTGGATGCCCTGGAACTCGGAAATCGTCTTGCCGAACTGTTTACGTTCCTGGGCATACTTCACGGCGAACTCCCAAGCTCCGCGGGCCAGCCCCAGCATCTGCGCGCCGATGCCAATACGGCCTTCGTTCAGCGTCTCGATGGCAATCTTATAGCCCTTGCCGACTTCGCCCAGCACGTTTGATTTCGGCACACGGCAATCGGTAAGGATCAATTCGCACGTGCTGGACGCGCGAATGCCCAGCTTGTCTTCTTTCTTGCCGACCGCGAATCCGGGGAAGTCCTTCTCGACGATAAAGGCGGTGATGCCCTTGTATCCGGCGGACGGGTCAACCGTCGCCAGCAGAATGAAGACGCCGGCTTCCTTGGCATTGGTGATCCAGAGCTTTTGGCCGTTGAGGACGTACTCATCACCCTTCAGTTCTGCCCTAGTCTGCAGCGCGAAAGCGTCAGAGCCGGAGTTGGCCTCGCTGAGAGCGTAGGCTCCGACTGTGTCGGCGCACATGCGTGGCAGATAGCGCTTCTTCTGGTCCTCGGTCGTCCAGCGCATCAGGGCGTTATTCACCAGCGTGTTCTGCACGTCCACAATCACGCCCACGGAAGCATCCACCCGCGACAACTCCTCGACGGCGAGAATGGCTTCAAAGAACGTGCCGCCGCCACCGCCGTATTGTTCCGGGACCTCGATGCCCATGAGTCCCAACTCAAAGAAGTTCCGGATGAGCGAGGGTTCGAACACCCCTTTCTCGTCCATCTCCTTGACATGAGGCCTTACCGTTTCATCCGCGAATTGCCGGATGGTGTCACGGAAGAGGATTTCGTCTTCCGTCAGCGCGGTTAATGGAGCGGGAGGCGTGTCGAGCGCGGTGATATCTGACATAACCAAAGTCCTCAAAGCTGGTGTACGAAACCCTCGATTCTAGCACCGTGGCGAGCCCTCGCCGTAACCCAAATGCAAGCACAATTCCCACCCCTCCATGGTGAGCCCGCGGTCCAGTTTTAGAAAGATCTGAGCCGTAGGGAAAGGGTATGACACCTGCAATCGGAGGATGAGTTGTGTAAGGCAGGCACCGCCGCGTTAGTATGAATTTGCATTGCAGGATTCGCTGGAAGACCCTTTTATGAAGTTCGTTTTGAAGTTCGCAATCATTTTTGCAGTCGCAGCAATTTCGCTTTCTGTACCCTCCTACGCCCAGGACTTTGAAGCCATCGGCAAGGCCCTCGTGAATCAGCTTGTAGCGCGCCAGTTCGACCAAGTCGAGGCCCAATTCGATGACCAGATGAGAGCGGCGCTGCCGGTCAGCAAGCTGCCCGAAGTCTGGGATTCGGTGCTGGCGCAGGTAGGGCCGTTCAAGAGCATCGTCTCGGTTGTCGCCAGCGAGAAGCAGGGACTTCATGCCGCGATCGTCACCTGCGAATTTGAACGCGCATCACTCGACGCCAGGATCTTCATGGACGCGCGGGGCCAGGTGAAGGGCCTGTTCTTTGAACCCCCGTCCAGATCACCAGGCGCGAGCCCAGCCGCCGTAGAGTGGAAAGCCCCCAGTTACGCCAAGCCGGATGCGTTCCACGAACACGAACTTACGCTGATTAGTGGGCGCTGGGAACTGCCGGCGACGCTCACGCTACCGAACACCAAGACCATTGTGCCGGCCGTCGTATTGGTCCAGGGATCGGGGCCGCAAGACCAGGATGAAAGCATCGGCCCCAACAAGCCGTTTAAGGACCTGGCCTACGGTCTGGCGAGCCAGAACATTGCCGTGCTGCGCTACGTGAAACGCACCAAGCAGTATGGCGCTGATTCCAAGTCCGACGCGCCGTTCACGGTGAAGGACGAAGTCACCGATGACGCCGTCGCTGCGGTGGCTTTGCTGACCAAGATGCCGGAGATCAACAAGAAGCAGATCTACGTACTGGGCCATAGCCTGGGAGGAATGTTGGCGCCGCGAATTGCGGCCCAGGATCCGCAAGTGGCGGGAATCATCATCATGGCCGGCACCGCTCGTCCGCTGGAAACCGTCGTGGTGGAGCAAGTGAAGTACATCGCCGGTCTCACGGGTGCACAAACCGCTGAAGACAAGAAACAGATCGAGAAGGCCGAGGCCATCGCGGTGCAGGCGGAGAGCCCAGCGCTCAAACCGGACGACGTGGTTGACTTCTTCGGCGCACCTTTGCCTGGCTCGTACTTTCTCGACTTGCGAAGTTACGATCCCGGAAAGGTCGCAGCGAGTCTGAAGGTTCCGATCCTGGTGTTACAAGGCGGGAGAGACTATCAGGTAACCAGTGCTGACTACGAAGTGTGGAAGAAGGCACTCTCCAGCGATCCGCACGCGACGTTTAAGTTCTATCCGGACTACACCCACTTGTTCATGCCCGGTGCCGGGTCAGGGCCAGCCAGCCCGGACGACTATTCGGTCGCGGGGAATGTCTCGCAGGACGTGATCAACGACATTGCCCACTGGGTCAAGAGCGTCGCTTCCGCACGTTAGAACCGTTCCCCCCAAGGTGTATAGCATGCGTGTGGGCTTGGGTCAGGGCATGATGATTCGGGTTGCAATGGATGGATTTACGGCTTCCGGCTGAAGACCATCTTGAGCTTGTCGCCCTCGAGGATTCGTGCGATCTGCTTGCGCGCATGCACCGACCAGGGTCCGGTGCGATCAAGCCGGACGTAAGCTTTCCAGTGCTGCAAGGCCCAGCGGGGCTGGCGTTGCCGCTCGTAAGCGAGGGCCAGATTGTAGTGTGCATCGGCGTAGGTGGGGGCCAACTGGATTGCCGTGCGATAAGCGGCGATGGCCTCCTGCACACGTTCGGTTTCGTCGAGTACGTTGCCCAGGTCGAAGTGCGCCAACGCATATCTGGGATCGGACTTCACCGCGTGGCGATAGTGCCGTTCGGCAGCTGCGAAGTCCTGACGGTTGTAATATAGGGTGCCAATATTGATGTGGGCAGCGGCGTGATCGGGCTCAAGTTGCAGCAGCCGGACATACACTTCGATGGCCTCATCGTGGGTGCTGGGATGCTCTTCGAGAGCGACGCCACGGGCAAACAATGCTGCCACGGAGTCCAAGCGCGCGATTGGCCTAACTTTGGCGGAGACCACCGCGCCCACCGTTTCGAACTCCATCACAAACTGTCCCGCCACAGGCTCGACGGACCGGCCATCGTGCCGGAATGCGACTTTATTCCCCACGCTGAAGGCCCCGGCCTCCAACAGCGGGTTCTCCATTCCCACCACCTGCTTTCGCATCGCGGCCAGCGACTCGCGAATCACTGCCGGACGTACCCGCTTGGCCCGCAGGTCACGAACTTTCTTGAGTTGAAGGAGGTCGAAAAAGGAGAATTCGTCGGAAACTGAAGCCAAGCCCGCACGCTGCCAACCAGATAGCTGCTTGGGAGTGATATGCAGAATTCTTAGAATGTCAGCCCGACAATATCGATTCATGTAAGCTCGCCGTGGCCCAGGAGCTCTACACCAGATTATCGGCGGACGTCCCCGGTTACGCAAGTGACTATCGTTGCACTTCGGTGGAAAACAGGGACTTAACGCGGCTTTACCCACTCTGCAACTGGATTTACAATCGAGCTTAGGCCGACGTAGCTCAGTTGGTAGAGCAGTCGATTCGTAATCGACAGGTCATCGGTTCAAGTCCGATCGTCGGCTCCAGATTCCAAAGGACTTAGGCGCTCTTCTGAGCACCTTTTGCAATACTTGGCCCAAAAGTTGGCCCAAAGTTGTTGCGTTCATTCCGTCGATTGATCGCGATACGTGCGGCCTCTGTGTAGTTAGGGTGCTGGTATCGCATCATCATTTTCGGACTGGAGTGGCCCATCACATCCATTGTCACCGCCGGATTCTTCGTTCCATCCAACACATCCGTGCCGAAGGTGTGCCGGGCGGAATAAAGAACAACACTGGCAGGCAGCACTGCTCGCTCCCGGGCGATCGCGAACATCTTCGAGACCGTCGTCAGATGTCCGCACTTTGAATCACTTGGGAACAGCCAGCCTGAAGTTCGTTTGGCGGCCAATCGCTTTAGTTCCGCGATCATGCGATCGCTGATAGGCAGCCATCTTCTCGACTTCCTGGTCTTTCCGTAGCGATTGAAGATCTGAAGTTGTGACCAATCGATATCTTCGACTCGTAGCCGAAAGACTTCGTCGGGTCGGGCTCCCGTGTCCTGCACGATGATGATTACAGCCCGCAGGGTCGGTCCGGCGTGCTGCAAAAAGGGCCCTTTCGCGCTCCGGCGTTATCAGCTCGTCCCGCCCATTCTCTTCTTCAAGGTGGACACGAGGGGCCTGCCGCAGAACCTTCCATTCGACAGCGAGATGTAAGGCCCGGGCCAGAGTACGAAGTGCCTGATTGCGATACGACGGGGAGATCTCTTCTCGTTGCTGCCGGACAGCGGCAGGCGGTCAATGATCTCGCTGCTGATGCGGTCGATGGTCATGCCCATGATCGGCGTACGTTTCAGTAACTGCCATCCGCGTTTGTAGTAACGACGCGACTTCAGCTTCAGGCCGCGGGTCTCTTCGACCCACGGCAGGAAGCGCTTCGCGCCAAAGTCAGCGAGTCGCGGCGCCTTGGCCGTGACGGACGCCGGGCCCAATTCCTGGGCACCGGCAAACGCTACGGACTCGATCTTGCGCGCCCTCGATTCCGACTTCGTTCGAGTACTTCTCCTGTAACGGCGATTGCCTACATAAAACGTGTAGTACCAAATCCCGTTGTCTTTCTGAAAGAGCGACATTTCAATCCTCCATCGCGGCCAGCGTGGCGGGAGTGTGAATGTTGCTCTTTATGAATTCTTGCACGGCTTTAATCGGATAGCGAACACTTCGCCCGATTTTCACATAAGCCGGACCCAGGCCTACAAACCGACGCCAGCGCAGCGTGGCTTTCGGAACCGCAATCATTTCCGAGAGTTCGGCCTCCGTCAGATACTCTTTCACGCACAGCCTTTCAGAGTGGGTTGGTCTTTGCAAAACGACTTCACAATATCCATGGAGCCTCCAGTACAGCCAGTTGAGCGCTTCGACTCGGCCTGAGCACAAAGCACGCTTGGTTCTGTCGACGTTTTTGTTTCATGATGGCGCAACCGTTCGCTTCGATCAGTTCATTTCCGTTACGACTCCTCCATTCTGCTCGCGATCCGGCGGAAGACTTCGGCGCTGCACTGCCTTCTCGCCGTTTCCCATGACGACCGCATAAATGCATACAGTTCGACTGGGGAGCTGGGGTTTCTGGTCGGAAGCCCCCGTTTTCAATGGCAGGCCTTGTTCGTAAACCGCAGCGATTCCGCGCAAGTAATCCTTTGCTGCTTCGCGATCGCCCATGAGAATGGCGATCGTCGAGGCACGCAGAACCGATTCGGGATCTGGGTAGTCCCGCAGCGCGTGATGCCACTCGGCACTCAGCACTCGTTCGCCTTCCGCTGTTACGGTGATCAGCCGCCGCCGCCGTCTTTCCTGCGGTGCACGCTTGAGGAAACCATCCCGTTCCAAGCGACGTAACACAGGCTGGATTCCGCCGGGCTGGAGCCCTAGGCCGCGTTGCAGCTCGTACAGGCTGTGCAGGTTCCCGCGAGATATGCTAGCGAGCACGAACATGGGCATCGGTCCGTTTTGTGTGTCTGTTCTTGTCATATAGTCAAGACCATACAATTGATATAGTCAAGACCATATCATGACCGAGACTCCCTGCAACAAGAAAATCGAAATTTGTCTTAAGAATTGTCCCGAAATGGGAAAGCACAGACGTGCCCGGTCAGGCATCTCAAAAAGCCCTCTTGACCTTTAGAGACACATTTACTATGGGTTATACAAGCTCGTTAGGTGAGCCGTGCAACAGAGTTAGCCAGCTCGCGAAGCAAGCGGCCTTCGGCTGTGAGCCGCGCTACGGTTCGCATGGCCTGCATCCAGGGATACAAACCTGGCAATCCTGCCGACAGGATCGAGGATTGGGTTGCTTCCGAGTCCTGTTTGCGACGCTTCGAGTCGGCTGCTTTTGCCGCCGCGGCTCGCCTCAAGTACGAAATGGCCATCTGCCGGCTGCCGCCCGAAAGCAGGGCGAGAACCGCGACTCGCAGAATCGCCTCCACGTCAATCGGCACCGGAGCAGACAATAGCGGCTTCCACTGTGATTCCAAGTGTCTTGTTCCCCTGGCCGTGACCTCATACTCCGTCCGTCGCCGCACCCCCGGCTTTCCGCATTTCAGGAATCCGGTTTCTTTCAATCGATTTAATAATGGAACTGTCGCCCCGGGAGATAGTCCCGCAGTTGCTTGCAAGCGATAAGGGGTATTGATCCCGCGTTGGATCAACGACAGCACAAACAGTTCTAGATCAAGCTTCGAACGCTGGTCAGGGGAGACTGTTGAATGTTTCTTAGACACGTCTTGCTCTGATCCGCGCATACTCTTCTTTCCACGCCTCGGGAAGTTTCGGCTTGCGTTCAGCGGCAAGGATCGCTTTGACCGTCTTCCGGAGTGCCAATTGGCGTATTAACTTGGTCGGTTCGACACAAGTCAAAGCGCACACCAGCGCCTCGGCGTAGAAGCCGATGCGCTCAGGTATTCGTCCGGCAAATCACCGCGCTCACACTGCGCCAAGATGTCCCCCAGGTTCGGAATAGGCGGCCCCCAATGATCTCGCGACGCCTCGATCTCTTGCTTTGCGGTCTTCAGAAGAAGCTGCTCGTTAGCCGTCAAAAGGTCTTTCTTGAACAACCAGTCCAGTATGGCGGCTGAAAGGGGATTGCTATGTCTGCCGTTCTTCTTTTCCTGCGACAGCCGCCTCCGTTGTCTGGCAGCGGCGGCCCGGTTCTTCCCGGTTTTCCGGAAGTAGGCCTCGTTCAAGTATTTCTCTGCAGTCTCGCCGCTCTGAATTTCCGCAAGTTCCCCCTTCGGCAAAGATAGTTTTTCAATATCGCGGCGGATTGCGCCCTCATCCCAGCCCAGCTCTTTGGCAATTCTCCGCCCTGACCAACCTTGCTCGAGAAACTTCCTAACGTGCGTCATGCGTTGGTTGGCAGGGCAGCGAGTGTCAGGTTCTGAGCCTTTCGGTTTTCGTGAGGTACTGGGGTTGCGCTTCATCAGGGGCCCTCCGGCAGGGATCGGTTCGATTAGTCCAGGTTGGGATCATATGAGGCAAGGTTAAGTGAGGGAAGATTGACTTTCTTGTGTTTTCTGTCACGGGAATCTTCTGGCTTAGAATTGCTCCTTCGGGTTTTTTCCATGCGGGCCGTTACAAAATTCGCAAGATGTTCCGCAGCAAAGCGTCGATTGTTCAGCAGGTCGCGAATGACAAAGCCGGTTCGTCCGCGCCGGATGTACCGCACGGCAAGCCGCACCATCTTACGCAATTCAGCCTCCGTTGGAATTCTCTTTTTCCGATCCATCAACTCCGCTCGTGCCCACTTGGAGAGCTGAGCGATCGATACGCGATGGCGCCGTATAGGCGGAGTCCTGCGCTTCAGGGAGCAGCTGCAATCAAGGAAATGGTAGTGAAGCCAGCGAACGAACTCCGCCAGCCGTCGGCAGACTGGCGGTACTGGAGCAGTCCCATTTGGCGGATTTCGGCACGTTTGGCGCGTTCCTTGCCGCCTCTAGACGGAGCAAAAGGCGTTTCGATGAGGTGTCGATCCGCAAAATATTGAGGCGGCGGTGACCGTGATTGTGCCGCTTCACCGCAATTCGAACCGCAAGCATGTAAGCTGCTACGTCAGTCGCAGTTTGAATCCTTAATCTCCCGCTGGGGCCCAGCGACAAGATTCCCGCATGCAGGGAAAAAACTCATCCATGTGTAGCTGCTGGTACGTGCCCGAATCGACATTGGATGCCCAAATACGGTGAATTCGGCGATTGGGTAGTTGGTGTTTCGTTCGCCACCAGTTGTAATTGTTGACTACCCATCTTAGACCTTCGATGAGAAGCAGACGATCGCGTTCGGAAAGGCGCAAGATGAGAGACTTATCGGCGATATACCGCTTCATATATTCCTACTAGTATGTGATATTTCTGACGACTACGACAGTTGGTCTGCTTGTTGCCCGAACTGGCCACCGTTGAGTAGGCGAAAGTCATGAAGACAGCGTCATCTCTCTCGTCTTCTTGACAGAACCCAAAGCCGGTTTCTCAGGAGCTTCACGGACCACTTCGACGGTTTGCCGACTATTCGTCCAAGTGGATTTCCGCCGCGAATGTGCCCAATGGCATTCGTGGACCCGAAGTACGGGGTGCCCACTTCAGCCGGCCGCCCGCCAGCGCGCTGACGATGAAGCTCTCCGAACTCCGTGGCAGCGCCTGCGTGATACTCGGAATCAACACATCGACTGTGGCCCGACCATCCAGTTCCGCGTCGGCGTGAGTTCCCAAAAGTCGATTCCGCCCTACGGTTCGGACCAGGTGCTGCGACTAGTGTTCCGCGGCGGTTTACTCCCAGGATTAAGAGAATTAGAAAAGAACCTTCAACGAGAACTGGATCTGACGTGATGTTCCTGAAGTCTTGCTGATGTAGCCGAATCCGCTGCCGCGCAAGACATTCGACGGCAACCCGAAGTTCACGAAATTGAAGACGTTGAAGAACTCAGCGCGAAACTCCAAGGTGCCTAATTCGGCGCCGCCGCGGCTACCAAAAGGCGTGTCCTTGATCAGTGCGATATCGAAGTTGCGATAACCGGGCCCGCGGAACGTGTTGCGACCGAGTGTTCCGAAATAACCCTGGTTAGGACCGGTACCGCCTGGGAGGTTGATAGGGATGCTGAAAAACGAAGCGTTGTTGGCTCCCCGGCCGAAGTAGTCGGCGGGCACGACGCCGCTGGTCGAAAGTTTCGACATCGACACCAGGTCAGGGCGATCGGCTCCGCTGGCGCCTGCCCCGGTCTGCTGCACTCCGGAGTAAACGGTGAAAGGCGGGCCAGTCGTGAAGGTCGTGATGTCGAGAAACTGCCAACCGTTGATCAAGGAGCGCGGAGCGGAACGAAGAAAACTCACTTGATTGAGCGGGAGCACCTGAATCCAACTAAAGGTGAATACTTGTGTCTCGTCGAAAGTGGATAGGCCCTTTTCCGCGGCCGTATTCCACGGGTCCTGAGGAGACGTCTGCAAGATGACACCAGCGCCTGCGATCGATCCACCCTGAACGGAACTGGTATCGTCGAGCGACTTGGAGTAGGTATAGCTGACCTGCAGACCCGTGCCCCAACGTGCCGAATTCTTGCTCAGGCTGACCTGCAACGCGTTGTAGGACGAATGCGATTCGCTGGAGACAACGTAGATGGTGCTGGCACCTCCGACGGGCCTTCCGGCAGCGTCGAACCTGGTGTACGGAGCAAAGGCAGGATCGGCCCCGGTGTAGCCGTTGGGATAGGAGACAAAGGGAAGATGTATTCCCGTAGTACCCACGTATGCCAGGGTCGCGTCGAAATCGCGAAAATTGTGCTCAACCGAGAGAGTCCAGCTGGCGATGTACCCGTTACGGAAATTGTTGGCCACTGCAGACAAGGCCGGCAGTTGCGTCTGATGACCTGGAACCTCGGCGGCGACGGCATCCTGGTAGCGCTGGAGATCCATCACAGTGTTGGGCTTAGCGTCGGCGCTCTGCCCATTGGGAAAGATGAGGTTGCCGGAGATGTCATAAGCCGGCGGCAGTGGTATGACGGCAACGCTGTTCTGGAAGGGGACTGCGCTGCCCGGCTGCGCAGTGATAAAAGGATTGAACAGATACGGTACCGAAGCCGTTAGAAAGTTTCTTGCCAGAGGTTCATGAGGCCGGTGGTGATCGCTCCGCCCGCACGTACCACCGTGT
>CAWIDA010000007.1:0-384275 GCA_963834815.1 uncultured Acidobacteriaceae bacterium
CAGATGCGAGGGCAAAGTCTCGCGTACCTCGATGCCACAGCTCGATGTCGACGAGATAGCGGCCCGCCTGACCCATCCTCCCCGCTTCACCAATATCTCGCTTTAGGTTTTTCCTAGGCGGTCATGGCGTGACCAAAGCTTCATGCTGTCAGGATCGATGTATTCGAACTTGTCCCACTTTGTACTCTTAAACGTTCGCCCGTTTTTGGGTTGATTTTCGGGCCTTGCCTGTATAACCCAACAGCCGCTTTGAAATCAGCCAAATCCGCCTCATCCCGAAAGGCGATAACTGCTCGATCCGGTTCAATGCTTACAGGAATGAGTCCCACGGATCTCAAATTGGCGGAAATTTCATCAACGACTGCTCCTTTTGCCAAAGGAATTCTGAAGACGAGATGAGGCTGTATTCCTGGCGTCGCAGCAGCGGCAGCTGTAATTTCATTCTCAAGAGCGGTGAGTCTCGTGTCTAGCTGGCTTGCAAATACTGACCTGCCGCCCCGGTTTGGTGGTGGCGAGGGCGGGGCAGGTCTTTTGCGCCTATCCGGTGATCGGTCTTCTGCCGCTAATTGGAGATGAGGATACAGCCTGTCTTGCGGCTGATAAGGCATGACGAAGTTTCCAAGCGCAGCATGTCCCGCAAATCCTATCCTGCGACAGCCCCACCAAAGCTTCGGCGAAGCGCCAGGCGGTCACGCTGACTCTCTATGGCGGTACGAAGAAGTTCTTGGTTAACTCTACCAGAGCCCGTCAGGAGCGCAAACTTTATCGCATCCTCGCATACTCTCTTTGATATCCGCGTGTGAAGAACCCAGCAGCGAGTTACTACTCACTTCCCATTCAACCCCGGATGTTCCGATTTGTCTCAGATATCTTTGAAGTAGTTCTCTGATTTCGGGCAATTCTGGAAGATGAACACGGCGGCTTCGTCGAATCTTCTCCATAAAGCTGAATCCAGCGTATCCTCGTGATCCGTACCCGCAATCATAATTGCCTCTCCTTTGAAGCTGTCGAGCATCTGAAGAGATGCGTTAACGACCCGTTCCGAGTTCCCCATGCTCTTCGATGTCGTCGCGCTTCTTGCCAAACACATCGGACTCGTCGGACGAATCGCCGATTGGCCTGGATCTCGCGAAATCAGATTCTCTCCTGAGATTCGAGGCGGTTTCACCCAAATATGACGAGATAACTGCGTCGAATCTGACGAGCACAAGAGGAAGGTCGAGTTCTTTCGCAAGCGCCTCGGCAGCCATGGTCTTCCACAACCCCGGAGGACCGCAGAACGAACCTTTCTGAGCGGCTTCAGTCCGTCCGACGCCGACAGTTCGACTTTGCGCTGCTCTTGGACTATCCGTTCGAATCCATTCCTCGCTCCAGCGTCCAGCACCATCTAGCTCAGCGAATACTAGGGCTCGTACTGCTCAAGGAGAAGAGTTCCGCGCTCCTTATCGCGGGGAAGCTCGGTGCTGAACGATGGGAGGAAAGTAAGCGTTTCGAGCTTCGGTTGACTGCTCGCATTCTCCAGAACCGTCCGAATAGTCGGCCAAAACGTGATGCTTCTTCCGGCGTTCTTCGCTGATGACCTCGGACGCAGCCTCTTTGAAGGAACTTCCATCCCCCTTCGCGTGCGCCATTATGAGCTTCCTGATTGCGTCTCCCGTGGTCATAACGCCTTCTCTAGATTTTGGTCGGTCGCGGGCATTGTGCACTTCCTGAGCTTAGATTATGCAATCAGATAGACGAAATAATGCTTCACTGGTCTTCCCGCTGCAAGGACTTTCGCTGGGGGAACACGCTTGAAACCGAACGAGGCGGCACCCAAGACTTGATAGAAACTGTGTAAAGATGCGGGGTTCGCTAATGCCAAAGGGCACTCACATCCCCGAGTCGAAAAGTTATAAAAACTTGTAGAGCCCGCTCGGGAGCTTAAAGTAGTCTACGCCACTGACGCCCGAACCGTGGCACCCCAACTGCTCCGCGTCGATCGCCTGTTGGATGCAGCCAGCTGCAGCCGTTTAGTCTTGTGCTATTCGATCTGGAGCAAGAGCACGGGTTCGACCATAAACTCAAAACCGCTGATCTTCTCAATGGCGCTGCGGACTTCGGGTTCCGAAACAGGCTCGACGGAGAAGAACAACGACAGGCGCGTTTGGTGAGTGCGGTTCCTGTTGCACCGAGGCGATGGTCACGCCTTCGCGGCGATGATGCCGGGCTGGTCGTTGGCGCTGAGGCGTTCGGCACCAAGGTCGCGGGCCGCGCGAGTGGCGCCACGCACTCAAACTACCGCATTTACGTAGGCAGGAAATGGGCAGCATGCTCGTTTTATATTCGCCTACAGATGCGCCTAGGGTGGCTATTTTCCCGCCGTGTCAGGAATCCACACTAGGCCTTCCCAATGGCCAGGGGGTTCGCCGGTTTCGTCCAGATCCTCCGGCTCATCCGGTGGCATCCCACCTGGATTTTCCTCGACGAAGATGGTCCAGCCCTTTCGGCTGCATTTGCTCCGAAACCATATCTCTCCGCGTTCCCATCTGGCACGCAGCTCGGCCATCGTGCCAAGCACGGCTGGAATCGCATCCGCGAGTTCCCAATGCCTGGAACGCGCCGCTCGCAGTGATAGACGTTTTACCTTCTCACTCTGGTCCGCCGGTAGGCTGTCGGCGAACAATAGCATGAAGTCCACGTATCGCTGCCACGCTGGTGACAGTTCTACACGCCCATCAGAGGCGGCTTCTTCGTGAAGGCTCAATATCGCGTCAGTCTCTTGCGTGACACTGTAATGCTTCAGGGATTCTCCCAATGAAGCTTTCGTCGGTCGAATCTTCTTCCCAGAGGCATCCCGCTCCTCATGAGGCACAGCGCCCTGCTGAAACACCTTGATGGAATCAAGTTCCTGTTCTGGAAGCCCCACGGTCTCACTAAACCACGACTTGCCGGACCGAAGTTCTTGTGGGAGTCCAACGGACCTAAACCATTCCGCCCACTTCGCCGGATCCTCGCCGAGAGCTACCACCCACGCTAACAGCTTGCGTGGCCTTCCCCGCGGTTTTCCAGAGTATCTTTCCCGTTTTTTCGACAATTTTCCCACTTGAAAATTATGGCATGACGCCGGGCCTGCGCTGGTATTTATTTTGAGGTTCATCTTTTGTTCTCAATTCGTTAGGCGATCAAAAGACACCTATTGAAGGGAGACAAAAGTGCAAAAAGAGCCGAGGATGACACCCGCAAAACGGATTGGCTGCACAAACTCTGCGATGTCGGCCCAGAACGCCCCGCGGCGGTTGCGACAACTCATCGCAACCCTCGGGTAACTAACTCGGGACCTGAGGAAACCGGGCCCCCTCTTTATTTTGCAATTGAGGATCTTATGGACGCACTCACAATTGAAAATGAGGAAACGCCACGCGAGGTTTGCGGGAGCGGCGTGCTTGACCGCAGATTTAGGGAATTGTTCCGACTTCCCCGGCTGGTTGAGCTTCGATGGCTGTCCGCGGCAAAGACGTTCTCTCTGTTCACCGCCAGTCTCAGGCCAATAGAGCATGCCGTCGCGAATGCACGTCTATCCGGCCTGAATAGCTATCTGGTGATCAACCCGCCACGGCACGATGTACTGGATCGCCGGCGCATATGTCCTGACGTAGTATTCCGTCCGGCCAAGGGTCAGTGCTGCGCGGACGGCGACATTCCAGAGCACGTCTTATTGCCTTTTGACTTCGACCCTAGGCGTGCCACAGGAACTGCGTCAACGGATGCAGAGCGGTCTCTCGCTCTCAAGCAGCGTGATCTCCAAGACGCCTATTTCGCAAAGATGGGCCTACCAGATTCCGTCGCAGTCATCGATTCCGGCAACGGCGTCCACGATTACCGACGCACCCAGTTACCCAACGATGATGCGACTGCCTTCCGCCTCACCGCGTTCTACAACTGTTTGGCCCGGAAGTTCGGTACACCCGGGGTGATCTTCGACAAGTCTGTGCGCTCTCCAGCACAACTGATGCGCTTACCAGGCAGCATCAATCAGAAAGCCCAAAGGCCGTCTTCATTTCTTAGCTTCAACGAGCGTGCTGGTCTGATCACACCCGAAATGATTCATGCCGTGACCGAAGACCTACGCGGCCAACTCGGCTTCAGGCGACCGCTCATAGCACGGCAGGGGCCATGGACTCCCGAGCTTATGGAGCGATTTCTGCAGTTTTATTCGATCGACTACCTGCCGCCAACCGAGATCGCGCAAGGCTTACTTTTTGTGCTCAATCCATGCCCCCTGAATGCCGACCATGTTGGCAGCTCCCCGGCTGTAGTCGTGACCAAGGGGGCATGGGCGAAGTTCTGTTGCAAGCACCAAAGTTGTGGTGGGGGCAAGATGCGGTGGAAAGAGTTCCGCGCGCGCCTATTTGGTCTCACCGGGAAATTCTTCCTAACGAAAGGATCGCATGCTGAGTAAGGAATCTTTGGCCGTCTATGGCCGCGCTGCTATTGCTATCTCAGGAATTGAGGGCGAGAGGGCATCAGAACTTAGTCGCGCGGAAAAGAACAAACTGATCTTGGGTGAATTGCGGCAGGCGCTCAACGACACCGGAGCGCTCTACATCGTGGGCGGTGTGCCCGTTCACGTAATGCCCGATGGACGCATGACCGAGATCCTGCCCAAGTCGCGGGAACTGGATGAGATCTTGATCGCCTGCGGCATCATGCCGGAGTCCGGGGTTCTGGACAAGGCTCTCTATCGCTTTTTACTCGCAGACGATTACCCGGAAAATGAGGTCATCGTCATGTCGAAGTACCTACCGCAAGAGCACTCCTTGCTGGTGAACCTCTGCGATGGCCGCTATCTGCGCTTCGATCATGAAGGTATGCCGACGATTCGTACAAACGGAGAAGGCGGATACCTCTTCGAGAAAGGCACAGTACCGCACGTCGCTGACTTGGAGGCTATCTGCGCGTACAAAGGCGGCGCGCTGGCATGGAATGAGAATTCCCCGCTGATCCGATACGTGTTTGGCGTGGGCGTTTATGGCTCGGAATCGGGCGTGGGCCGCGAGATCGCTCTTGATGTTCAACTCGCGTGGCTACTGGCGGGAATGTTTCCTGAGCGGGTGAAGGCGCAGCCTTTGCTCCACCTGCATGGGCTTTCGGGCACTCGTAAGACCGCGATGGCCACCGGACTTGGATGGGTGATAAGCCCGAAGGGCCTCGAGTTCCGCGCTGTGGCTGCGCCTGATGATCGCACGCAAATGGAGGTCACGCTGATTAACGCAAAGGGTCTTCTATGCCTTGACGAAGCCAACAATATTCGGCTGCTGTTTTCCCTCTTGAAGGCCATCATTACTAACGCGAGTGTCGAAAGACGAATCCTCTATACCACAGCCGGCGTGCAACGTTTCATTATCCGCCTGCTTTGCATTCTGACTACGAACAACTTGGAACTGTTTGACGAGGCTGTTGCCCGTCGTGTCCTCAAGATTGACATGGGCGATCCCCGAGGCGAAGAAGTCACCTACCGCGGCGATGGGTCAATTGAGCGCGAATGGCGTGAGAACAATCTGGCAGCGGCTTGTTGGACTGATCTCATGTGCCGCGTGTCGGCGACTATGCGGTTGCTCTCAGCGGCTCGATCAAAAGGGCAGACGATCCAACAGTGCGCTATCGGATGTCGGGCTTCTGGTCTTTCGTGATGGCCGTCGCCGCGCAGGAAGGCCCCGAGATTAGAAACCGGATGACGAAGGCAGCGGAGGCCATCCATTCGGAGCAAAGCCGGTCGGTGAACACCGCGGACGATCTGTTACCACTTTTGCACGATTGGCTGTCTCGGCAAAAAAAAGAGCGGCAGGGCGTGGAACTCACCGCCTCCGAGATAGGGGCGTCCTTAATGATGCATCCGGGGATCGGCAACGGACTCTACAAAATCTTAGGCAGCTCAATGCTTCTCAGCAACAAGCTAACCAGCTCATCCGAGTACATCCGGCTGTTGGGAATGCGCGTAGTGAACGGCAAGCGACCAAAAAATTCGTTTTCGACCTATCCAAGGTGGAACCCGAATGAAACCCACCCGACCCAAACCGAAAAACATTGCAGAACACTTTCCGCCGTCCATGACACCGCGTCCGGGTCAACTGGAGGCCTTGCATGAGATTGATGCGGCCTTCAAGGCAGGTAAGAGGTACTTCGTTTACGAAGGTCCGACCGGCGCAGGCAAGAGCGCTGTAGCCAAAGCGGTGCTCAATGCCTATGAGACCGGCGTCATAACCGCGCCTTTGAACACACTCGTGACCCAGTATGCAGCCGATGATAAACTCGCGCCCTTGCCCGAGATTCGCGGCATGGGCACCTATCAGTGTCGCGCCTTCGATAAACCCAACTTTCACCCGACCTGCAACGAGGCGAATGATGCAGCCGGTTGGAAGGCCCACACCGAACGCTGCTCGGACTACATCGTTGCACGGAACATTTTCTGGCAATCTCCACAAAGCGTGACCAACCTGCACTACTTGTACTACGCGCCGGTTATCGAAGGCGCATGTTGGCCGCGCCGGGTCTTGGTTGTCGACGAAGCGCACAACCTCGAAGAGTCCTTAATCAGCATGGGAAAGCGGACGATCTCACCCAAGCAAGTATCCGAGATCAAGGCGCGGCTCTACGAGTTCCCGGAAAACGCGATAAAGAACTGCTCGACACCTCGCAGGTCGCAAACTGGTTGACCTATTTTTCCGGCGCATTAGCCGACGCCATATGGAAGCTTGAGAATATACCCGGCGAGGCGGCATCTAAACAGCGGGGAAGACTGAGTACTCTGCGTGAGGGCGTCGAGTTCGTCCTGAACTGCGGCGATTGGATCGCATGGTTGGACACTAAGTGGCAGGCGCGTGTGCTTAACATGACACCGATGTCAGCGATCCGTCCGGCGCAGAAGCTGTTTCGAGGATTCGATCACGTGCTGCTCACATCTGCGACGATGGGCAGCATTCCGCTTTTCCTGAGCGGCCTGGGAATCGACGAATCGCAAGCAGAAGTCTATCGCGCTCCGTGCGAGTTTCCGGCCGAGAATCGGCCCGTCTTCTATCGCTCACGCGGATCTTTAGCTAAGAAAGCAGGGGAGAAAGGATTCGACTCCATCGTCGAGGCTATACGCGAGGTGTTGCGCAAACATGAGGGTGATCGGGGCATAGTGCACTGTCATTCCAATGCGCTCCGGGATCGCCTCGAGGCCAATCTGAGCGCCGACTTTGGGACACGCATTATCACGCACGGGGTCAAGCAGGATCGTGACGCAGGTGTACAACGTTTGCGCATGAGCCGGAATGGTGTTCTGCTCTCTGTCGCCATGACTGAAGGCTTGGACTTGCGCGATGATGATGCCCGATTCTGCATTATCGCCAAGGTTCCGTGGCCGGACATGGGCGACCCTTACGTGCAAGAGCGGATGCGGCGGGATGGCGACTGGTATGCCAACCAAGCGGCTTTGGCCGTCGTGCAGAGCAGCGGTCGCGTCGTTCGCCATGACGCCGATTACGGTGAGACTTACATTTTCGATAGTTCGTTTGGCCGTTTGGTAGGAGAAGCAGCTTTCCCGGAGTGGTGGTTGGAAGCGTGGAGTTAGCCGGGGCAGCGGAGGCGCAAACCCTGTTTTTCCCTACATACTTGTAATTACTAAATTTGAAATTAGAGAGAGAGGTAAAGAAAGAGTTAGACGATCCGCTCTGTGCCACTGCGCATCGAGCCAGCCGGACGACCACCGCTGAAACGTAGGCCGCTCGGCGTCAAGATCCTGGAGGCAACAGTCACCTTGGGGACCTAGACAGGGTTTGCGGACAGCTTGAGCAGAGTTCCCGCATCAGTTTTTAAAGAAAGTTTGATCAAGGAGACGAAACAACCTATAGAGATTAATGGGGAAGTGCCGTCGACGACCGGGGGGCTATGTAAATGTTACCGACACTGTTGCAAAAGCCCGCTTGGGATCCAAAATTTACATGAATGGCTTACGTTTGAAATCGAGATTTTTGTTGAAAAATTAAACACTTACTCAGGGCAAGGGAGAGGCCTTCATATGGAGCTTATAACATGGAACTTGAATGGCTTACCGCAACGGAGGCGGCTAAATACCTGAAGATCCGCCCCCGCACTCTTCTCCTCTGGGCCCGGCAAGGCAAGATTCCCGCGCATCGGTTGTCTGGCATTCGGCGCTGCATTTATCGCTTCCTTCGGCGTGAGCTTGACCTTATGCTGGGGATGTCATCCGCTGAACCTGCTGAAGGAGGCAGCAATTGAAACGAGTTCAGCGACACGCAATTGGATCCGTGCGCTACGACAAACGGCGCGGAACTTGGAATTACCTCTGGTATGACGGACCAACCCGCCGCTCAAGGCGACTTGGAACGAAACAAGAACTTCCGACCAAGGCAGCCGCGTGGAAAGAAGTTGGCCGCCGGGATGTCGGGCGACGGGAAACACCAAACGGGGACACAGTGCGGAGTGTGATTGCGCGGTACGAAGCTGAGCGGATGCCCTCACGCCATTCCACGGCGCGGGTATATCGTTCTTTCATCAAGAATCACATCTTGCCGAACTGGGGAGACACGCCTATCCAAGACGTACAGCCCCGCCCGGTTGAATTGTGGCTGCGCGAACTGTCCTTATCGCCGAAGTCCAAAACGCACGTGCGGTCCCTCATGCACGGGCTTGTGGAGTTTGCGATGTGGGCTGGTCTGCTGGATGTCAGCCGCAATCCAATCTCGCTGGTCCAGAACAATGGAGCAACACGAAGGGTACGCAAGGCGCGGAGCCTCACGGCGGAGCAATTCAACGCCCTGCTGAAAGAGCTGCATGAGCCATTCGCTACTCTGGCCCTCCTCTCTGTGTGCTTGGGGCTTCGTATCAGTGAAGCTCTTGCGCTCCGATGGGCTGACGTGGATTGGCTCGGCTCACGGCTCAGCATCCGGCGCGGCATCGTCGAGCAGATCGTTGACGATGTTAAGACCCAAGGCTCCGCAAAGACCTTCGATCTCGCGGGCGAATTGTTGGAGCGTCTGAAGTCGTGGAGACAGCTGTCGGAATTTTCGGGAGCTGATGATTGGATCTTCGCGAGCCCCGTCAAACTCGGCAGACTTCCCTACTCCTACACGGGCGTTTGGCGAGAACTTGTACGGGCTTCAGAAGCGGCAAAAATCGGGCACCTCGGGACGCACGCTTTCCGGCACACGTACCGCTCATGGCTGGACGCCGTGGGCACTCCCGTCGCGGTGCAGCAAAAGATGATGCGCCACGCGGATATCCGAACAACTTTCAACATCTATGGTGATGTTGTGACGGATGAGATGACTACCGCGAGCAGCAAGGTCGCTCAGTTAGTGTTCCCGACAAACGGAGCGCAAGCAGAGCGCAAAGGAGCCTAAGTTGTTGAAAGAATGGCTCCTCAGGTAGGACTCGAACCTACAACCCTCCGGTTAACAGCCGGATGCTCTGCCATTGAGCTACTGAGGAGTGAGTGTGCGCTTCCGAAGCGCATTATTTTCTACTTAATTGTAGCGGCCTGACGCCTTTGCGTCAAAATCCGCCCGCACTTCACCGCGCATCAAGCAGTCGCCAATTACCTTGATTTCACGCTCGACGATGCACCATCTTCCAACTTCGCCGCCAACCTGTCAGAATCTCGGTTCATGACGACATCCGGAACTCGCTACGCACTGGTCCGGGACATTCCGGACAAACGGGACTATGTCTATTCGCTGGAACGCCACCAATTTCGCAGGCCCCTACCTGCCCGCGTCGATTTGCGCGCCAATTGTCCTCGAGTACAAAATCAAGGATCTCTTGGTACCTGCACCGCCCATGCGCTAGCTGCGGTCTACGCTTATGAGCAGCGCGTGCAGAAGATGCGCGTGATTACGCCGTCCCGACTGTTCATTTACTACAACGAGCGCTCGCTCACCCATCAGAGAAGTCTCAATTGTGTGGTTCGATTGCGCGACGCGATCAAGGCGGTGGCCAAGCGTGGTGTCTGCCTCGAGTCACTGTGGCCCTATAGCGAAGCTCCGGATAGGTTGCGTAAGAGGCCATCCAAGGAAGCGTTCGACAGGGCTGCCACTCGCAAGATCGTCGAATACCATCGGATTGCCCGCGGAACCGCGAAGCGGGGAGCGTTTCTCAAGCATTTGAAGCAGTGCCTCGCCGACGGGTGTCCCTTCCTATTCGGTTTTATGTTGTACAAGAGTTTCGAGACCAAAGAGGTGAAACGAACCGGGATCATGCCTCTTCCCGACTGGAGGCGCGAAAGGCCCCTGGGCGGACACGCAGTCATGGCGGTCGGCTACGACGACCGCAGGATGTCGGTACTAGTCAGGAACTCCTGGGGACCGCAGTGGGGCCTCTCTGGCTATTTTTGGATGCCGTATGGCCTGATCAGCAATCCTAAGTTTGCATTCGATTTCTGGACGGTACGAGGCGTTACGGGATAGACGCTGCGGGAGGGCGCGCCGGCCGCATGTGATTTCCGGGACCTACGTTGAATACCAATGACACGTGACGCGTGCAATTGACCCGCCTTTTATCCACGTGCTATAAAGACTCGCTTCAGTGTGTTGCATCTTAATCTGGGTGATACCGACTTGGAGGACAGATGCAAGTACTCCCGACGCGGCCAAGCCTCAACACTTCTGTCTTGAAGTGGAAGCGCGTTTCCGGGATTTGAGCAGGTCAACCGATGGTTTTCAGTGGCGCTCGATCGGAACGCAGCGTTGAAGACTGTGTCGGACTTACCTGCCGGGTGCTCATTGATCTCATGGGGGATTTCTCCGCGACCGGTCGCGTGAGAACGCAATATTGTGTGGATATTTTATGGGGCCGCCCAAAATGAAATTGGGCGTGACCATCGGAGGATTCTTATGCAAAACTGCCTCGCTGCCTGCAGGCGGCTATCATTTATACCTCAGAGCTTTACGCGTTCAACTAAACTTCTGGTCGCAGCTTTAATTGTTGTCGCGCTGAACGCCTCGGCTGCACTCGCTCAGCCGAGTGAAGCGGCCGGCGAGGCGAATCTGCAGCTCCCCAATCTTCAGTCCGTTAATTTCCTGGGCTTCGACGGGCACACGCTACTGTTGATCGGGTTGCTGTTCTGTGTGTTCGGCCTAGTGTTCGGGCTGGCGATTTACATGCAGTTGAAGAATGCTCCCGTTCATCGCTCGATGCGCGAGATCTCGGAGCTGATTTATGAGACCTGCAAGACCTACCTGGTTACCCAAGGCAAGTTCATCTTGGTGCTATGGGCGTTCATCGCAGTCATCATCACGGCGTACTTCGGCTGGCTAGCTCCTGTGCCGGGGAAGCCAATCGCAGTGACACTGCCGATCATTCTGTTGTTCAGCTTAGTTGGAATTGCGGGCAGTTACGGGGTGGCGTGGTTCGGGATCCGGGTCAACACGTTTGCAAACTCGCGAACAGCATTCGCCAGCCTGCGCGGCAAGCCCTATCCGATTTACGCAATTCCGCTGAAGGCCGGCATGAGCATCGGCATGATGCTGATCAGCGTCGAGCTGCTGATCATGCTGTGCATCCTTCTCTTTGTTCCCGGCGACTACGCCGGGCAGTGTTTCATCGGTTTCGCGATTGGCGAGTCTCTGGGTGCGGCCGCGCTGCGCATCGCTGGCGGCATTTTTACCAAGATCGCGGACATCGGATCTGACCTTATGAAGATCGTCTTCAAAATCAAGGAAGACGATGCGCGCAACCCTGGTGTGATAGCCGATTGCACGGGTGACAATGCCGGTGACTCGGTCGGTCCCAGCGCCGACGGCTTCGAGACTTATGGTGTGACGGGCGTTGCCCTGATCACGTTCATCCTTCTGGGTGTCAAAGATCCGCATGTTCAGGTGCAGTTGCTGGTTTGGATTTTCGTGATGCGCATCATGATGCTGGTCTCCAGTACCATGGCGTACTTCCTGAATGAGGCGGTTGCCAAGGCGCGCTACGGTGATTCCGACAACATGAATTTCGAGGCCCCACTCACGTCCCTGGTGTGGCTCACCTCGATCATTTCCATCGTGCTGACGTACATCGTCTCCAAGTTGATCATTCCTGATCTTGGCGGCGATACCACGCAATGGTGGAAGCTGGCCACCATCATCTCCTGCGGAACGCTGGCTGGTGCGGTCATTCCGGAACTCGTGAAGGTCTTCACCTCGGTCAGCTCCGGCCATGTGAAAGAAGTCGTGACCTCGGCCGAAGAAGGCGGAGCATCGCTCGACATCCTTTCGGGTCTGGTGGCGGGCAATTTCTCCTGTTACTACCTTGGATTCACCATGGTCATCCTAATGAGCATCGGGTACTACGTCAGCACATATGGGCTAGGTATGCTGATGCTTGCCCCGGCCGTGTTTGCCTTTGGTTTGGTGGCTTTCGGCTTCCTCGGCATGGGACCAGTGACCATCGCCGTCGATTCCTACGGACCGGTTACAGACAATGCGCAGTCGGTGTACGAATTATCGTTGATCGAGCAGGTGCCTAACATCACAGGTGAGTTGAAGAAAGATTTCAACATCGATGTTAACTTTGACCGTGCCAAACACTTGCTGGAAGAGAATGATGGTGCAGGCAATACTTTTAAAGCTACCGCCAAACCAGTGCTAATAGGTACTGCAGTAGTCGGCGCCACAACCATGATTTTTTCAATCATCATGGCGCTCACGCACGGACTCACGGAAAACGTCGGCAACCTTTCACTGCTGCACGCTCCGTTCGTTCTGGGGCTGATCAGCGGCGGAGCCGTTATCTACTGGTTTACGGGCGCGTCAATGCAGGCAGTTACCACAGGTGCCTACCGCGCTGTCGAGTTCATCAAGAAGAACATCAGGCTGGAAGGCGTGGAGAAAGCTTCGGTAGAGGACAGCAAAAAGGTCGTGGAAATCTGCACGAAGTACGCTCAGAAGGGCATGTTCAACATCTTCCTCGCGGTGTTCTTTGTGACTCTGGCGTTTGCGTTCGTAGAGCCATTCTTTTTTATCGGCTACCTGATTGCGATTGCCATCTCCGGCCTGTATCAAGCAATGTTCATGGCCAATGCCGGCGGCGCCTGGGACAACGCCAAGAAGATTGTGGAGGTCGAACTGAAGCAGAAAGGTACGCCGCTGCACGACGCAACTGTGGTGGGCGACACCGTGGGCGATCCGTTCAAAGACACCTCTTCGGTGGCAATGAATCCGATCATCAAGTTCACTACCCTTTTTGGTTTGTTGGCAGTGGAGTTAGCGGTGCAATTGACACACACCAGCGGAACTGGGTTCGCGCATATTCTGGCGCTCATATTTTTCACGATTTCGTTCACCTTCGTGTGGCGCTCGTTCTACGCCATGCGGATTGTGAAGACTCTATAGAAAAAAATCGGCAGCGGCAAAAACGCCATCTCTTGCGGGATGGCGTTTTTTCTGCGGGATCCATATCCGAGGGCTAGCAACTCATTGCCCTTTCATCTTGTCCTTCACGCTCTTCGCCAGCTTTTCGATCTGTTCCGCCTTCTTGATTACGTCGAGAGAAATAATGTCTTCATTTGTTTTGTCGACGTACTGCTTCAGTTCGGTTGCCAGTTCCAGGAGCTTGTCGGTGTCCTTCTTGATTTCTTGTTGACGTTGCTCGTTCTGCTTCTTCACTAACTCCCGTCTTTGCTCCAACGCCCACGGGGATTCAATGTCTTTTGAGCGCTGACTTCCGGACGCGCTGGCATCCGGCACCTGCGAGGAATCGGCGGCTTGCGCCGCGCCACGGGAACCAAGTGACAACAGGCAGACAACCATGACCAGCAAGAAAGGGGTTCTACGCAACATCGAATTGCGGTTCATAAAGAGTATCGAAATTATATGCTCACTTCGAACGGCTTCTCGACGGTGGCCCTCCACCATAGGTCCGCGATGCACGCACCCGCGCCATTGCTATAATCGCGCCAGTCATGCTCGTCTTTTTTTCCAGCCATGCAATTATCGCCTTAGTGGCACCGAATCGTGCACTCGAGGTGCTGAACGGCTGGGGAGACGATGCGTTTGATTTCCTGCGACACCAAGTCCCAAGAATCCTCGCAGTCTTGATCATCGCCTTCATACTGAGCCGGCTTCTCAAACTGGTGTCTCAACACTTTGCGGAGCTCGGGAGCCGTCAGGATCTCCCCGGTTCTGTCCGTTCCCAGCAGTTCCGCACTCTATCCAGCGTTACTTACAGCGTCGGGCTTTTGGTAATTACCTTCATCGCCGCCATGCAGATCCTCGTTCTGCTCGGCATCAACATGGGTCCGCTGCTGGCCAGCGCCGGCGTTGCCGGATTGGCCATCGGGTTTGGTGCTCAAACGCTCGTAAAAGACTTCATCAACGGCTTCTTCATACTGGCGGAGAACCAATACGACATTGGTGATACCGTCCGCATCGCCGGCGTCCAGGGAGTGGTTGAGAACATGACTCTGCGGCGGACAGTCTTGCGCGATTCTGACGGGACCGTCCATACCGTTCCCAGCAACGAAATCAAAGTGGTCAGCAATCTCACCCGCGACTGGACGCAGGTGAACCTGCGAGTCTCTGTCGCCTATTCAGCCGACAGCGACAAAGTTGTCGAATTGCTGAAGCAGACTGGCGTGGAGCTCGCGCAGGACCCGAGCTTCGGTTCCATGATTGTTGCCGCTCCGCAAGTGCTGGGGATCGACAAAATTACCGGAAATACGGTGGACTATCTTATGCTGGTAAAAACCAAACCGGCATCGCAGGATGCCGTCAGGCGCGAATTACGGCGCCGCATAAAGGCGAGCTTCGAGAAGAACGGCATCGAACCCGGCGATCCCAGCCGCCTGATTGTTGCCGGCATTCCAAAATCGAACTAGGAGCGCCGCTTGACCGTCTATTTCGAAGATCCACTCAATCCCGCCCACTTCTCGAGAAGTTGGATGGTAGCTGCGTAATCGAGGTCGTCCCATCCTTCTTCGCTCGACAATTCGTAGATCTCGTCGACCGTCTCGAGCGCAGGGAGCTTGACCCGCGCCTCTTTGGCGGTGTCGAGCAGGAGATGAATATCTTTGTGCATCAAGCGAAGCGGGAAGTTGGGTGAGTAGTCACGCCGCATGACGAATGGCGCCTTATAGTCAACTACGCCTGACCGGATCATCGACGCCTGGACCAACTCAACCATTTTTTGCGGCTCGACTCCGAGCTTTCTGGCGAGCGTTAAACTCTCAGCAAATCCTTCATAAATCATCGCTATCTGTAAGTTCATGCAGATCTTAGCGGATTGTCCTTTACCGGTATCGCCGACGTGGATAACGGTTTTACCCATGGCTTTGAACAGTGGTTCCATCGACTGAACGGTTTCCACCGATCCGCCCACGATGAAAATGAGTTGTCCGTTCTCGGCTCCGATCTTCGATCCGGTGACGGGTGCGTCGATCCATTGCACGCCTTTTTCGGCGACACGCCGGGCGAAGCGCAGTGTGGCTGACGGCGAGATCGTACTCGAATCGGCGATCACCATGCCTTCGCGCAATGATTGCTCAACTCCGTCATCGGAGAATACGACGCGTTCGACTGCAGCCGTATCGGCGACGCAGATCCAAACAACGTCAGCGTCCTTAGCTGCTTCGGCAGGCGACACAGCGGTCATGGCGCCATCGATGTGTTGCCGGGCCGAGCGGTTCCACACCAACACTTCATGTCCGGCTTTCACCAGATTCGAGGCCATCGGCCGCCCCATGATCCCCAAACCAAGAAACGCGATTCGCATTCAGTTCTCCTTTGACCGCCATTTGATTTAAGCTGACAGTCCCAGCAAGGTCAAGGAAGCTTTGCGCGCACACCGCCCCGGGGCGACGCATCGCCAGCCCAGTTAGGAGCGTCTAATGGTGAGATACTCATGCTGGGGACCACAATAAGACGTAAAGCCCGCCAATTTGGCACACTCGTAGGGCGATCCGCCCTGACCGCCCGCAGCGGCGTCATTCGTAAGCCGGTCCTCGCCAGGCGTGGCCAGTTGGGAGTGACATTCATCGGTCACTCCAGCTTCTTTATACAAATCGGCGGGAAGAATCTGCTGGTTGACCCTAACTTCGCTCGCTGGATCTTCGTGCTGAAGCGGTTGCGTCGGCCGGGAGTGCGAATGCGTGACCTGCCGCCGATTGATGCGGTGTTGGTGTCTCACGCCCACTTCGATCACTTGCACCGGCCTTCGTTGCGGACCATCGCCAGGCTGACCCAGCGAAAGACCGGCAAGCGGCCAGCGATCGTTGTGCCCAGGCATCTCCGCGACTTGGTGAGTGATCTAGGATTTTCACGCGTAGTCGAACTCGAGTGGTGGCAAAGCTTTCAGTTCGGAAATGTAGAAATCACCCACACGCCATCTCGTCATTGGGGAGCTCGCATCGTGCGAGACGTTCACCGTGGCTATGGGGGATATGTTCTTCGTGCCGGCAGGCATTCCATTTACCACGCCGGCGACACAGCATATTTTGACGGCTTCCAAGAGATCGGAGAACGGCTGCGCCCTGAGGTAGCACTTCTCCCCATTGGCGCTTATCATCCCGCTTCATTTCGCAATGTTCACACCAGCCCAGAAGATGCTCTTCAGGCATTCGAGGATCTCGGCGCGCGCTGGATGGTGCCCATGCATTACGGCACGTTCCGCTTGTCATACGAACCGGTGGACGAACCAATACAGCGCCTCATGACGGACGCCGAGAACCGGGGAATTGAGAACAATATCTGCGTAATGGAAGAGGGCGTAACGAAGTTGTTCGAGTAGCAATAGCTTCTAACTGTGGCGCGCGGCACCGTAGCAGTGTGAACACGGCGGAGGATTTTTACATTCCCGTCAGCGCCTGATCCAGATCGGCAATCAGGTCCTCGACATCTTCGATGCCAACTGAGATCCTTACCATTCCATCCGTCAATCCGATCGCTTTGCGGCCCTTCGCTCCAATAGCTGCATGGGTCATGGTGGCAGGATGCGATATCAGCGTTTCAACCCCTCCCAAGGATTCGCCCAAGGTGCAGACCCGTACTCGCTTCAGCAGCTTCTTTGCATTCGCCAATGAGCCGGTTTCAAAGGTAATCAAAGCGCCGAAACCCGACATCTGCCGGCAAGCCAACTCGTATTGGGGATGACTCTTCAGCCCGGGGTAAAAGACCTTCTTGACCTTGCGATGCTTGCTGAGATATTCGGCAATCACGCGCCCGCTCTGATCATGCTGTCTCATGCGGACGTCCAGCGTCTTGACGCCGCGCAATACCAGCCAACA
The DNA here is from genome assembly GCA_963834815.1 of uncultured Acidobacteriaceae bacterium. Lineage (GTDB taxonomy): Bacteria > Acidobacteriota > Terriglobia > Terriglobales > Acidobacteriaceae > DASRAA01. Next base: position 17,246 of record CAWIDA010000007.1, read on the forward strand.
CTCGAACGGTGACAGGATTGCCCCCACGGCCTTCTGCACGAATGCCAGCTTTTCTGCCTGGTCCTGGGTCGTGCAAACCAGAACGCCCCCGATGCCATCACTGTGACCGTTCAGGAATTTCGTTGTCGAGTGAAGTACGATGTCGGCGCCAAACGTGATGGGCTGCTGAAAGCAGGGCGACATAAAGGTATTGTCCACCACGACCTGGCAGCCGTGATGGTGCGCAATTTCGCTGACAGCGGCAATGTCCGTGAGCCCCATCAATGGATTGGTAGGTGTCTCGATGTAAACGAAGCGCGTGCGCTTACAAATGGCTTTCTTTACATTGCCCGGATTAGCAGTATCGACGTAGGTGAACTCAAGTCCGAAATTCGACAACACCTGGTTGAATAGGCGCGGTACGCCGCCGTAAAGATTGTTCGACGCCACAATGTGGTCACCCGTCCTCATCAAGCTTGCAATAGCTGAGACTGCCGCCATTCCGCTGGAAAATACGCGCGACGCGACACCGCCTTCCAGCGAGGCGAGGTTTTGCTCCAGACGTGTCCGAGTTGGATTCCCGGCACGTGAGTAGTCGTATCCCTTGGTCTTCCCCAGTTCTTCCTGGGCGTACGTCGAGGTCGCGAAGATCGGTGGCGCTACGGCTCCTGTCGATGGGTCGGGCTCGTTTCCGACATGGATCGAGCGCGTGGCGAATCCTGCATTTTTCTTGGTCATGAATTTCCTAAGCCTTGCATCGAACTGGCTGCGGCCGTTGGCGGTTCCGGCGAGTGCTAGGAAACGGCTTGATTGCTCATCGACTGAACAATCGCGGCTGACAGCGGTGGATTCGCCGTGAAGCCAATCTACCCCTTGAAGTTGAAAATGTCCTTAGAGAGATACCTCTCCGCAGAGTCGGGAATGATTGTCGCCACCCGTTTGCCCGGCCCTAACCGTCTGGCTATCTCAAGCGACGCGAACACGTTTGCTCCCGCGCTCGAACCCGCCAGGATACCTTCCATCGCAGCCAACTTCTTTACCGTGTCGAAGCCGTCGCGATCGCTAACCGCGATGATCTCATCGGCGAGTGTGCCGTCGAAGGTCTTGGGTATGAAGCTGGAACCGATTCCTTCGATTGCGTGTGGTCCCTTTGGTCCCCCACCGAGAATGGACCCCTGCGTTTCCACGGCAATCGCGAGCACGTGGGGATTCCGCTCCTTGAAGTAGCGCGAAACTCCGGTAAACGTCCCTCCCGTGCCGACGCCGATAACAACAGCGTCTACTTGTCCTTGCAATTGGTCATAGAACTCGCGCGCCGTCGTCTCGTAGTGAAAGTCGGGATTGTCTTGATTTTCGAATTGTGCCGCCACGAAAGAGTTTGGAGTCTTGGCCGCCCGCTCTTTCACGTACCGAATCGCGCCCTCCATCCCTTCCGAGTCCGGAGTGCGAATCACTTCTGCGCCGAGCGCCTCCATCAGAATGACTTTTTCCCTGGAAAAGCGTTCCGGCACCGCCAGCACGACCGAATAACCGCGGCTGCGACCAATCAAGGCCAGTCCTACGCCAGTATTCCCGGCGGTCGCTTCAAAAATCGTAGCTCCGGGCTGAAGGCGCCCGTCTTTTTCGGCAAGCCGAATCATTCCGAGGGCGGCGCGGTCCTTGATGCTTCCACCTGGGTTTAGATATTCGAGCTTGGCGTAAACATCTGCGGAGGTTGGGGGTACGATCCTGCGAAGGTGGAGGACGGGGGTCTCGCCGACTAATTCGGCGATCTCCTCTGCCACCCGCAGTGAGGCGATTTCAGCAGTTTTCATGAGCACCTGGAAATCAAGGGTGTTGACTGACAAGGGTACGTGATGCCGATTGTCCCGGTCAACGAGAGCCTCACAGCGATAATTGCCTGCCCCGAATGGACTGCTCAGAAATTCTGAGAGGCTTGACATGAAGAGCATAGCCGGAAATGTCGTGCTACTCTTTCAGCTGCAGGTTCCTCCTAAACATCCTCCCAGGAGAATGCAATTGATGTCTGACAGGGCCCTCGCACTCGTGTTGAGTTCGATCTTCTTGAGTGGCATCTGCTGGGCGCAGCGTGATTCGGTCTCCTCCGGTTCGCCGATGATAATCGGCACTTTGACCTATCCGCTGCGCGTGTCGTTAGCACCGGAGGCCGCGATCGATCTCCGCCTCGAGGACGTTTCGCGGGCGGATGCTCCCGCCACGCTGATCGCGGAGAACATCTTCGCGGCGGCCGGAAAGCAAGTGCCCATTCCGTTTCAGCTGCCCTATTCGCAGAACGATATCCATCCCGATCATCGTTACCAGGTGCGTGCCAACATCACGGTCAATGAGAAGTTACTATTCACCACCACGTCAGCCTATCCCGTCATAACTAACGGCGCGCCTACGCAGGTGGACCTGGTTCTGCAACCAGTCAGCAGCCGTCCTGGCGGACCAAAATCCAGTGCGGTCACTGGGGAAGCAAATGCGAGAGACGGGAAGACTGCAGAGCTTCGAGGAACTGTCTGGCGGCTCACCGAGCTTAACGGCCAGCTGCCGGCAACGCCGTTTAGCAACAACACCGCACAACTATTGATCGATGCCACCGAGAACCGCTTTTCCGGTTCGACGGGCTGTAACCGGATGGGCGGAACCTTCGAGAAAAACGGCGGATCACTTCACTTCAACCCTGCCGCACAAACCATGATGGCCTGTCCCGAACCCCTCATGAAGCAGGAGCAGGCTTTCGCGGCCGCGCTGCAGTCAGTCACCAGCTTTAGGATCACCGGGAGGGCGCTGGAATTGCTGGCGGGAGAAACGGTAGTTGCCCGGTTCAAGGCCGTAAACCTGGAGCAGTCGAGCGATTAACGGGCCTTGCCGGAACTGATCTCGAACTAATCTAAGTGAAACGCCATAGATGTGAGCGATGATGGAGGCGGCCGTTACTTGGAACTGGGCGCTTCGGGCGCCCCCGCACGCTGCTGTCCGGCGTAGTACCCACTGCGCGTACGCACCTGGAGTTTCTTGTAGCCCTTGGCATTCGCATCTACCTTCACAGTGCGAAAGCCCCCTTGGCTCTGCGGTTTCGACGGCTTATAGCCAATGGTGTATTGATTACGGATGTCATGAGCGATCTGCTGTGTGATGGCGTCAACTTCGCCGAGACCCTGAGGAAAGAAAGCCACGCCGCCGGTTTCTTCTGCCATTTCCCGCAGCGCACGGCGCGCTCGCTTGGAGTGCTCCTCACTCAGCAGTCCTATGGTGTACACAGTCGGACCGTTTTCTTCCTGTAGGCGTCGAATGGCCTGCTCCAGGGACTCGCGGCTGGCGTTGTCGTCACCATCGGTAACCACTAGCAGAACCCTCTTTTCGAGGGCCCCAGATTTCTTCAGGTGATCTGCCGACGCAACCACAGCATCGTATAAAGCCGTCCCTCCCCGCGATTCGATGCGTTCAAGCGCATCCTTCAACTTCGGAATTGACGCCGTGTAATCCTGGTCCAGAAAGTAATCCTCGTTGAAATTTACGACGAAAACCTTGTCCTGCGGGTTACTGGACTTAACGAAGTTAATTGCGGCCGCATTCACCGCTGTTCGCTTATCGCGCATTGAACCTGAGTTATCGATTACGATGCCCATCGCGACCGGAATGTCTTCACGCCGGAAGGAGGTGATCTTCTGCGGCTGGCCGTCTTCGTAGACGGTGAAGTCACTGCGGCTGAGATCGGTTACTAGCCGGTTCTTGTCATCCACTACGGTAGCGTGCAAAGTCACTTCGTCAACTTCCTTGCGAAAGACGAAGATGTCGCCGCTCTTTTCAGCCGGAGTCTGGCTTTGTTGTTCTGTAGACGGGGCTGATCCTGACGGGTTTTGAGCAGACGGAGTTGTCGAATTCTGTCCGACCGTCAACGTTTCCAGGAAAAATAGGACTGCTAGAACGAAGCAAAAGCTTCTAGTCCGTGGGTGCATAATATCCTGTTTTGGCATACACATGCAGTGGCGGCAGGCCCTTTGGAGGATTCAGTTTCACCTTGATCTTGCGCCACTTGCCATCCCGAGCAGGATTGGTCGGGCGGTAACCCAGCACGTACTGATTGCGAAGTTCAATTCCGATCTTTGTCGCCACGTCGGCCAATTCGTTCGGAGAACCGATGGTAAAGGTCCGGCCGCCGGTAACTTCCGAGATCTCAGAAAGCAGCTGAGGTCCTTCACGCTCCTCTGCCGTCTTGAAATCACGATCATACAATCCGATCGCATAAATTTGCACATCCGCTTCCTTGACCATCGACTTGATTTCGCCTTCGGTATAGCGGCTGTGATTGTCGCCACCATCGGAGATAATCAGCAGAGCCTTTTTTTGGTGCTTGGCCTTGCGCATCCGGTTCATTCCAAGATAGATGGCGTCGAGTAACGCGGTCCTGCCTTTGGGAGTGGCGTAAATCAGTCGGCTCTGGATGTCCTCTACGGACGTGGTGAAATCCGCCAGAACCTCGGGCTTCTCGGAAAACGTGACGAGGAAGAACTCGTCTTCCGGATTCGCCGTCTTACAGAATTCCACAACGGCATCGCGAGACTTATCGATCTTGTTGGACATTGATCCGCTGATGTCAAAAATCACGCCCAATGACACCGGTGCATCTTCGCTTGAGAAATGCCGTATTTCCTGCGGCTGGCCATTGTCGGTCAAAAAGAAGTTGTCTTTCTCGAGACCAGTCACCAGACGGCTCATGGGGTCGGTCACGGTGACCGGAACCAGTACCAGATCAACGTCCTTGCGGATAGGCTTGGTGTGGGTCTTGAGCGACGGGTCGACCGAGACGCCCGCCTCCTTTGCCTCTGCTGCTATGGCAGGCGGCATGACGGTCGGATCTGGTTTAACGTCCTTCTTTTGCTCGCGTGGGACAACATGGACATCCGTTCCTTCATTCTGGGCGAACAAAGGCACGGCCACGCAAGCAAGTAGCAGGAATGCTACCAGAACCGCAGCGGTGTTTTCATGCAGACGCAACCGGGTATGGACGGACAGGCAGGGAAAACGTCTCGTCCAGGGAAAGCGAAACCGGAGCCGGATCGTCGAGCTGGCCGGCCCGACTCCCCAAATACCGCCGCGGGCCATAGGATCCTCAAACCAAGTGGCCAGAATCGTATCACACGGAAGCGCCAGCCGTGTCAACGTTGTCACCTTCCTATCACAACGCCGCTTCGCCTCCCCAATGCGGCGGTGTTGCCATGCCCATGCTGGACCCGATTTTCGCAACTGCTACAATCGACCTTAATCCTGATCAAGAATCTTCTTTCAAATTACGACCTGGAAAGCCCATTCAGATGGCCAAAATCTATCCTTTTAGAGCCCTGCGTTACGATCCTGCAAAGGTTTCGGTCGCAGATGTAGTCACTCAACCCTACGATAAGATTACTCCCTCCATGCAGGATCGGTACTACGACGCCAGTCCGTACAATCTTGTCAGGATCATCCTGGGTAAAACCGAACCGGGAGACCGCGAAGGGCAAAACGTCTACGCGCGAGCCGCCTCCGATCTAAAACACTGGCGCGTTGAACAGGTTTTGATGCGCGACTCCGAATCCTGCATTTACCTCTACACCCAGACTTTCCGGTTTCCTGGCGGCGCCTCAGGAGCCCTACTGGAGCGTCGGGGCTTCATCGCCGCAGGTCAGCTTGAGGAATACGATCGAAAGGTCGTCTTCCGGCATGAGCAGACTCTGAGCAAACCCAAGGCCGACCGGCTGAACCTTTTACATGCGACCCAAGCTCACTTTGGCCAGATCTTCATGCTGTACAGCGACCCTGTACAAGGGATTGACGCCGTTCTGGAGCAAAAACGGACACCCGACGTCGAGGTGCGTGACGAGTATGAGGTTACCCACAGGATGTGGAGAGTCTCCGACCCGGCTACCATCCAAGCCGTGCAGGCCGGAATGCGGGACAAGAAGCTGATCATCGCCGACGGACATCACCGCTACGAGACCGCCCTGCAGTACCGCACCGAAATGCGTCGCCAGTTTGGGGAGGTTACGGACGCTCCCTACGAGCGAGTGATGATGACGTTCGTCAACATGGACTCACCGGGCTTGGTCATTTTGCCTACCCACCGCATCGTTTTCGGCCTCGAAGACTTCGATATTGAAGGCACGATGGAAAGGCTCAAGAAATATTTCGCCATTGAGCAACTTAGGTCCGGGCTCGACGTTAACGCGGCGACGGATCGACTTCGTGAGGCTGGCAAAGATCGCACTGCCTTTCTGGCTCTGACCGCAAATTACACTTTTCTCCTGCGCGCCCTCCCCAGCCAGAAGTCGGACTCGCTGCTCGGGCAATCGGAACGGCAGCGCACCCTTGACGTTGTTCAGCTTCACAAACTGGTGCTGGAAGAAACGCTGGGCATGTCCGAGGAGGACATCCGCGACCAGAGGCACCTGAAGTACCTGCGCGAGGCGGGGGAAGCGGCGGACGAGGTTCGCCGCGGGGCTAATGTCGCGTTCCTCATGAATCCGGTACGCATGGAGCAAGTCCGCGACATCGCCTTCAGTGGCGAAGTTCTGCCGCAGAAGTCCACGGACTTCTTTCCCAAGCTGCTGAGCGGACTGACTATCTACTCACTGGAGGACGCCGCGCAAGTTGCGGGAGCAGGAGGGCACTAGTTTGCTGGTGTCGCACCGCTTGACGTTTCCGATTGCGGCCGCGGTCATTGCAGTTGCGCTATGTGGGGGAAGCGCTCACCTGCTCTGGTACTACACCGTCTACGCTCAGGCGCTCCAGGCGACTCAGCTTTCGGTTTACTCCTCCCAAACCACCTACCCGGTGCCACTCGTGAACCTGAACGGGCAGGAATACGCCGGACTGGTGGAGTTGCTGGAACCACTTGGTGCAGTCGATGCGCGCCCTGACGGCAAGAAATACAAACTCAAGTTTGCGCCGCCTGGAGCGCGAGAACTGGAAATCGAGTTTCGCGACGGTAAAGACAAGGGAAAAATCAAAGGCGACGGCATCAAGCTGCCAGCAAACTTTGTAATTCTCAATGGCCGAGGCTATATTCCCCTCGCGTCCGTCAGCGAGGTCCTTTCCCACACTCTCTCTACCCAGATTCGGTTGAACCCGACGGCGCGTCGGCTATTCATCGGCAACATAGGCGACCGTCTTACCCTGGAGTTGCGCAAAGGTACAACGTCGAAGTTGTTCGTCAGTTTCGATTCTCCGGTAAACCCAAGCATCGCTACCGAACCGGGACATATCCGCTTCACCTTTCGGCGGGAGCCCGTGATTTCAGGTGTGGATAACATCTCGTACACCGATCCCCTCATCACCGGCGCACATTTCTCAGAGCATGATGGCATTGCCGAACTTGACATCAGCGGAACCTCAGCGCTGATGGCGAACTTCGCAGACGGGGGAAAGACGATCATCGTCTCAGCGGCGCCGCCTCCGCCACCAGCGGTGACTCAACTGCCATCCGCTCCAATACCCCAGGTGTTAACACAGCCGGCTGTGCAGCCGCCCAAAGCTCCGGCCGGCCCTCGCTTCTTCGTGCTCATCGACCCTGCCCACGGCGGGAACGAAGTCGGCGCAGCGATCAGCCCCACGCTGTCCGAAAAGGACGTGGTGCTTGCATTCGCCCGCAAAGTGCAGCACGAATTGTCGAACCGCGGTATTGCTGCCGGGCTGCTGCGCAATTCCGATATCGCGATCTCACTTGACCAGCGCGCCGTCTCCGCAAATGCCGTGCGCCCTGCAATATACGTCGCCATCCATGCTGCCAACGGCGGACGAGGTGTGCACGTTTTTACTACTCTGCTTGCCCCCGAGAGTCTTACCTCCGGGGACTTTCTGCCTTGGGACCGAGCACAGGCAGCTTACCTAGACCTGAGTGGTTCCCTCGCCGGTTCCGTGTCCGCTGAACTGGAAGCCCGTAAGCTTCCAAATATCACCTTGCCGGCGCCGCTGCGCCCCATGAGCAATATCGCGGCTCCAGCCATTGCGGTCGAAATTACTTCGCCCGGCGAAGACGTGAACGACATAACATCCGCCGCCTATCAGGAGCAGGTGGCGCAAGCGATTGCCGCTGGAGTCGCAGCCGTGCGTGCCAAGATGCCGGAGGTGCGCCCGTGACTCGGCCCATCCTCGTAATGTTCCTGATACTTTTGCTCGTCGCCGTCGGGCTGGGATACTACGCGTACCATCTCAGGAACAGAGTCGCCAGCGAAGAGCAGCGCCTCGCCCAGCAGGCGCAAGTAGTTGTGCCTCCCGCGGGTGGTCCGACAACTCTGGTGACGCTTTACGTGGCTTCGGACCTCGACAGCAATCTTCGTCGCTCACAGGAAGACATAGCGCTGCCCCCAGAGCGCAGCGAGCGGGCCCGGGCTATTTTGCGCGCCCTTTTGAGCAAATACTCGCAGGTTCCGTCGCCCCATCCGATTGGCGCCGGATCCGATGTTCGCGATGTTTTCTTGCTCGGAAGTGACACTGCTGTGGTCGATACCAATGCCGGGTTCGCCGACTCCCATCCCTCGGGCGTGTTGGTTGAAGAGCTCACGATCGCATCAATTGTCAGCACCCTTAACGCCAATGACCCGCAGATCACTCGGGTAAAGCTGCTGGTCGACGGTAAGGAGCGGGATACGCTGGCGGGTCATGCTGATCTGCGGCGTTTCTACCTGGTCAGTGGCATTGGCCAACTTCTGAAGGGAACACCGTGACCCTTCCACGTATCGGAGTATTCGACTCTGGCGTAGGGGGCCTGACCGTGTTGCGGGCCATAGCCAGGCAATTGCGGGCACACTATCTGTATTTTGGAGACACCGCGAGGCTACCCTACGGAACGAAATCAGCTGACACCGTGGCACGCTACGCCATCGGCGCAACCCGCTTCCTGGAATCACAGAACATTGATCTTCTAGTGGTGGCATGCAACACCGCTACCGCCCTGGCATTGCCGCAAATCGAGCAGGCTGCCAGCGCCCCAGTCATTGGCGTGGTCGAACCGGGAGCTGCGATGGCTGCGGAGGTGAGCAAAAGTGGCTCTGCGATCGTCATCGCCACCGACGCCACGGTGAGCAGTCACGCCTATCGCGATGCCTTGCAGAGACGTGGCCTGGAAGCTTACGAGAAAGCCTGCCCCCTATTTGTACCCCTGGTAGAAGAAGGATGGATCGACCATCCCGTGACCGAGCAGGTTGCACGTATCTATCTCGGTGAGGCAATGGCCGCTTCGCCGGACAAAGCCGATGTGCTGGTACTCGCCTGCACCCATTATCCCCTCATCACACCGCTGTTGCGGCGCATTACCCCGCCAGATATAGCAATCGTCGACTCTGCTGAATCGACGGCGCGGGTGGTAAATCAGCGGATTCGAGACGACAACCCAAGCCTTCCACCTGATATCAGCACCAAGCCAACAGGCGAGCATCGCACCTTTCGCTTCTTCGTCACCGACTCCACCGAGAAGTTCAAACGCCTCGCAACTCGCTTTCTGGGCAGACGAGTCGATCATGTGGAGCACGTCGATCTCGGTGGATGAGATCGCGATCAGCGAACATCCATCACATTAATTCTAGGAACGTTACAATCGTTGCCTATGGTCTATCGCTCCGACAATCGCACGCCCGACCAGATGCGGCCGGTCAACATCATCCCTAACTACATTTCAACCGCCGAAGGCTCCTGCCTCATCGAACTTGGAAACACTCGTGTCATTTGTACTGCCACTATCGAGGACACCGTTCCGCAGTTTCTGCGCAACAGCGGGAAGGGCTGGGTCACGGCTGAGTACGGCATGTTACCCCGCTCCACCCTGACGCGTAGCCCACGCGAGGTCACCAAGGGCCGGGCCGGCGGACGCACCCATGAAATCCAGCGACTGATTGGGCGCTCGCTTCGTGCCGTAACCGACATGAACAAGTTAGGAGAGCGCACGATATTGCTCGACTGCGATGTCATCCAGGCCGATGGGGGCACGCGAACGGCCTCCATCACCGGGGCTTTCGTAGCGATGGGCCTGGCTATGACAGCCATGGTCGAAAGCGGCACCCTAACGGTGGCACCGATTCGCGACTACGTGGCAGCGACCAGCGTCGGCATCGTTGATGGCGAAATCATGCTCGATCTCAGCTACGAAGAAGATTCCCGCGCTGATGTGGACTTGAACCTTGTAATCACCGGCAGCAAGAAGATCGTGGAAGTTCAGGCAACAGCAGAGCATCGTCCCTTTGATGACGCACAATTGGCCCAATTGATGTCGCTGGCTCGTAAAGGGATCGAGTCGCTGATCGCCCGTCAGCAGGCCGTGCTGACTGGGTTACCGCTGCGACAATAGCTGCGCCGGTTCAACCCAGCCTAGTGCCAGGCCAGCTTCCGATTCGCTTGCAATACAGACGTGATGGCCCGACATTGAGCGTACGCCTTCCGTCAGGATCTCCCCGCTCGCCAATGATGCCTAGAGCAGAATGCCCCGCAGAATAATATTTGCAACTGAGAAGTAGATGACTAATCCAGTAACGTCAACCAGCGTGGCAACGAACGGAGCCGATGCACTCGCAGGATCGAGCCCGCAGCGGCGAAGCAAGAACGGCAACATCGACCCTGCGGTTGTACCAAACATCACAACTCCGACGAGGCTGCAACCGATTGTCAGTGCCACCACTCCGTAGTGCGGCCCATACGTTCCGCGCAACAAATGCCAGAGGAAGATCCGCGTGATTCCGATAACGCCGAGTATGGAGCCCAATACAAAACCGGCTGCGAGTTCCCGCCGAATGACACGAAACCAGTCTCGCAGTCGAACTTCTCCCAATGCCATGGCCCTAATGACAAGAGTCGTAGCTTGCGATCCTGAGTTCCCTCCGCTACTGATGATCAGGGGAATAAACAGAGCGAGCACTACAGCGCGTTCAATTTCTTCGGAAAAATAGCCCATGGCGGTTGCCGTGAGCATCTCGCCAACAAACAGAACCGCGAGCCATCCTGCTCGCTTGCGCACCATTTGTGCGAAAGTCACCTCCAAGTAAGGACCGTCGAGAGCCTCCATGCCGCCAATCTTCAGAATGTCTTCCCCGGCTTCCTGCTGTACCAGACCCGCGACGTCAGAGCCGGTAATTATGCCCAGCATGCGTCCTTCCTGATCTAGCACCGGCACCGCCAGCAAATGACGTTTGGCTAGCAATTGTGCCACGGTCTCCTGGTCGTCATCCTCGGATACAAAAACATAGTCGGTGCGCATGACGTCGCGGACTCTTCGTGACCTGTCAGTCGCTAGAAGTTCCCGGAATGACACCACGCCCATCAGATTTTCCGTGCCGTCAAACACGTAGGCGTAGTAAATCATTTCGACTTGCACGGCCTGCTGCCGGATCTCACTGATCGCTTCTTCAACCGTCATCTCAGATGAAAGACTGACGTACCCGGCGTGCATCAGCGCACCCGCTTCGTCTTCCGGGTAGGGAGACGCGACTCTGCCGTGGCGGCTTCGTTCGGCCACGACCGTCACTTCCATCTCGCTTGCCCGCTGCAGGACTTGGTCCGTAAAATCCAGGCCAGGAAACAAACGACGCTCGGGCGCTGGGCAGCGACTTAGGAAGATTTGAGTGACGCTACGCTCGCGTGCGTAGTCAACCAGGGTCTGCGCGCGGTTGTTACCGTGAATCGTCTCAGTACCGATGCGCAGCTTCTCTGCGAAGCGCAGGTGGCGGTCTACTGTTGGATGGTCTTCCGCGTGCACGGTGGCCGATTCGTCTTTGGAATGGACGTATACGGCAATACATTCGGCCTGTATCTGATCAGCCACCCGTCTGGCATGACGTAGCAACATGGCGGTCGACGGGTCGGCCGTGATGTTGACTAGTATCGTTTCTGCCTGTGACCCGAGAGGCTTCGTCTTTTCCGCCTGCCGGGCTTCCAAAGCTTGCGCTGTCTGGCGGATGGCTAATTCCCGTAAGGCAGTCAGAACAGGTTCCTGAAATAGGTGCTGTGACTCGGCCTTTGCCTTGCCCGGTGGGTAGATCGCACCGCGCTCCAGGCGATGGAGCAACGCGCGTGGAGTAACGTCAACAATCACCACCTCATCGGCCTGCTGGAAAAGCCAGTCCGGTACGGTCTCGCGGACCCGCAAACCCGTGAGCTGCCAGATCTCATCGCTCAGGCTCACCAGATCCTGCACGTTCATCGTGGTGAATACGTCGATGCCGCCTTGCAGCAGTACCTGAACATCTTGCCAGCGCTTTTGTTGTGCTGAGCCGGAAGCATTGGAATGCGCAAGTTCGTCTACCACGCAGACCTGTGGCTTGCGCCGCAAAACCGCATCAACGTCTAACTCTTCTGTGACCCCGCCTCGCTGAGCGACCCGGCGCAGTGGGACAGTTTCCAGGTCGTCGATCAGTCCGCGAAGGTCGCTACGTCCATGCGGCTCTGCAAGCCCGATCACTACATCCGTTCCACGGGCCTTCAACTCACGAGCATCTTCCAGCATTTGATACGTCTTACCGACGCCGGGAGCGTAGCCGAGATAGATTTTGAGATGACCTCCCATAGTGATGTGAGTCATAGCGATTTGCGTTCCACCTTGTGCGGAAAAACGCGAACGTCCATACCATCCGCGAGGCGGATCAGTCGTCCCACCGGTGTTCCCCAGAGGCGGGTCTTCCAGTCGTTTCTCGTACTGTGTGCTACAAAGATCTGCGTGACACCGTGGGACCGCGCGTATTGCACGACGGAATCGACCGGGTCGTCAGCTTCCAGTATGTCCACACGCGCGCCTTTCACACGAGCCTGCGACAAGAACTCCTCCATGATCCGATGATCTTCCTCGGACGATTTCGGAAGTCTGACGTAAATCACCAGGACATCGCAATGAAAGCGAACAGCACTTTGATGGGCGCTCGCAATCATGCGATCAGCGTTAGCGCGCCCTGTCAGGCACACCAGGAAACGCTCCTGGGTCCGCGAGGCCGCCTCGATATCGTGTTCCTGCAAATAGCGCTGCAGGCCTGCTTCAATTACGTCTGCTGAAAGAACGAGGGCCATCTCCCGAAGCGTTGCCAGCTCTGGCGGAGCTCCTTCCGTGGGGGCGTCAACTACCACTATTTCATCCGCTTTGTTAAGAAACTCGCGCGGAACGGTTTCTGTTACTCGCTTACCGGTTAACGCTTCTGCCCTGCTGCGCTGATCGTCAATGTGCTGCAGATTCACCGATCCGATGACGTTGATTCCGTTCACCAGTAGGTTTTCCACATCCTGCCAGCGATGCAGGTTGCGGCCCCATGGATTGTCATAGGCCAACCCATCTACGACGCAGACCTCGGGTTGCCGTCGCAGAACTGCTGGAACATCGATAACCGGCACGCCCTCAACATCTACGGTGGGGACAATCTCGAGAGACCCCAAAATAGTCTCGATTTCCGGCGTTACCGTTGGTTGCAACGCCCCCACAACGACGTCCTGCCCCCGTTCTTTGCGTCGACGCGCCTCGTCAAACATGCGGAACGACTTGCCTACCCCCGAGGCATAACCAAGAAATACCTTTAGCCGGCCTCGCGTGACGGGAGGTTGAGCTGCGGTTGTCTCTTCTGGATCAGTGCCCGACATTGCCTGACGATTTTAGCTTGAAAGGTCAGAATGCAGGCGCAATCATGCGCAGATCCTTGTTCGTTCGCAGGATCCTTTCTTCATATTGGCTCGTCGGAGATTAATGGTCCCGTAACGTAGCTGCACCACAAACCAAACACGAACCTGCATTTCACTAAAAGCCTCCGAAAGGCTGTTGGCGGTACGGGAGGGCTGCCTCAGGCTATGGCGGCCTGCGACCTTTTGAGCCTTCGATTCTCACTTCCAGCCGCGCAAATTCATTTAGAATTGATAGTCCTGTACATCTTTACCGCGGGACCAGCCCTATTCTGTAAGGCCGATTCACATTTCATAAGGACCAGGCGCACCGCGCCTGCGTGGAGGTTTTGCCGTGAAACTAACTCCTGGAAAACTTGCTGGCATGAAGGCCGTCTCCAACGAAAACGGCGTCATTGCCGCCGCTGCCATGGACCAGCGTGGCTCACTCAAGAAAGCACTTGGAACGAGGGCGACGGACGAGGGCCTCACTGAATTCAAGTCCCTCGTTACCGAAGTTCTGACTCAGCATGCCAGCGCCATCCTGCTGGATCCCGAGTGGGGACTGGAGCCCTCCAGGCACCGCGCCAAAGGTTCAGGCCTTCTTCTGGCCTACGAAAAGACGGGCTATGACGCAAAAGTGACTGGTCGCCTACCCGACTTACTCGACCTTTGGTCGGTTCGCCGTTTGAAGGAAGCGGGTGCCGACTGCATCAAGATCCTGCTGTACTATTCGCCGTTTGATGACGCCAAGATCAACGATCATAAGCATGCATGGACGGAGCGCATCGGCGACGAGTGCCGAGCCAATGACACCCCGTTCTTCCTCGAACTGATCGGCTACAAAGAGGGCCTGGAAGACAAGGGCCCCGAGTTTGCGGCACTGAAGCCCAAGGCCGTGGCTGACTCCATGCGCGAGTTCTCGAAAGATCGTTACGGTGTAGATGTGCTTAAGGTGGAAATTCCTGTCAATCTGCAATACGTGGAGGGCGCGAAGTCCTTCAAGGGTCCTAAGGTGTTCACCAAGGCTGAGGCGCTCGATCACTATCGCGCCGCTGCGACGGCGACCACCAAGCCGTTCATCTACCTGTCGGCAGGCGTGAGCAACGCCGAGTTCATCGAAGACCTCGAGTTCGCGAAGGAAGCCGGTGTGAAGTTCAACGGCGTACTCTGCGGCCGTGCCACTTGGAAGGACGGCATCCCGATCTTTGCCGAGAAGGGCGGAAAGGCGTTCGAGGCGTGGCTTAAGGACGAGGGCGTGAAGAACATCGAGAATGTTAATAACGCACTTAGGGCCGCAACCTCGTGGTATAGCATCTATGATGTGCCCGAGCCGGCATTGGCAGGTAAGTAGTCGGTAGCGGTTCTTGAAGGTCAACGTGACTGAAGCGCGTGGACAAAAATCCACGCGCTTGTTCTTTTGAGCACACTCCGTTCACTTCACTTCCTGCAGTGAGTGCAATAGCCGCCAATCTCGAATCGCGCAATCAGGATATGGAATTGACAGTCGCGCTCCACCTGTCCCTTTACCCTGTCAAACAAGTCGCTCTCGAACTCTTGCACTTTGCCGCATCGTAGGCAAGTCATGTGCATGTGATCGCGCTGCGGTCGACGCTCATAGAAATGCCCCTCCCCTTTCACATGCAGCAGATCAAGTTCATCAACCAGTCCATGACGCTTCAGCAGTGACAAGGTTCGATAAATCGTGACCCGGTTGATCTCGGGATCAACCTTCGCGGCTTTGCGAAGGATCTGCGCGGCATCGAGGTGCTGTTTCGCGGTCTCGATGATTTCGAGGATGATCCGGCGCTGGCGCGTCAGCCGGATCCCGCGGCTTAAGAGCGCATTTTGCAGTGAACCTGGTGCGGCTGATTCGGGAAAGGGCATCGCTTCGCTTTTCCTTCCGTGTTGCAGCTAGTTGCAACAACTTTGCAACTAAATCCAGACGAAACTCTTGACCCATTACGCTGTATATTGCCTAATAGATATACCGTAGTTGCAACTGTGTTGCAACTACTGACTAAGAAAGAATTATAGCACCTGGAATCTTAAAACTTGGCGGTTTCAACCAAAAATACAAACTTGGCCGCCCGCAGGTCCAGGAATTCATTCGAGGAGGGTCTTATGCATCGTTTTAGGAGGGTATTGCTCCGCGCGAGTTTTCCCGTCTTGCTCCTTCTTGGGGTAGTGGTACCCGCTTACAGCGGCGCCTCTGCCCAGGAATATCCCTACTTCGTGACCTACTCGCAAGAAATGGAAGAACCCGGAAATCTTGACCTTGAATCATTTAACGTGGTTGGCAATCCTAAGGGTGGCAACAGTTTTCTGGGCTCAGACATTGAGTTTGAGTATGGCGCCACGGCCTGGTGGACCACCGAGTTTTACCTCGACGGGCAGGCAACGCAAAACGAAAGCACGATCTTCACCGGGTTCCGCTGGGAAAACCGTTTTCGTCCTTTACCCCGCGAGCACTGGATCAATCCCGTGCTCTACGTCGAGTTCGAAGATACCAGTGCGGACAAAACCTTGCGTGAGGTCGTCGGCCATGATGGAAACGACGATTTCCTGGAGCCGAACTGGCTGGCGCGAATGGACAAGGAGCGTGAGATCGAACTCAAACTCATTTTGGGAAGTAATGTTCACGGCTGGAACATCAGCGAAAATTTCATCGCCGAGAAGAACCTTGCAGGTGAGCCCTGGGAGTTTGGGTATGCGGTCGGTGTTAGCCGCCCTCTTCGGCTACTCGCCAGTGCACACGAATGCACATTCTGCCTGGAGAAGTTTGCAATGGGCGCCGAAATGTATGGCGGCCTCGGCGACTCGGACAGCTTTGGAACACATCTGACGTCGCAGTATCTGGGTCCCACCCTTAATTGGTCAGCGCCTAAAGGGGCGACGATTTCGTTTTCGCCACAGTTTGGGCTGAATAGCTATAGTATCCCTGTGCTATTTCGCTTCTCAGTTTCCTATGAGATTCAGGATTTTCTGGGCCACTTTCGAAGGAGCGACAAGTGACCCCTCGCTCAGCTCGAACTTTTATTGTGACGCTGCTGCTGATCTCAGGAGCATCCGTGGCCACGTTCGCAACTGCCGATGGCGCCTGGCTGAAGGATGTCCCAGCCCGCGACCGTGAGCGGGCGAATCCTTATGCTGAGCAAGC
Source organism: uncultured Acidobacteriaceae bacterium (assembly GCA_963834815.1). Classification (GTDB taxonomy): domain Bacteria; phylum Acidobacteriota; class Terriglobia; order Terriglobales; family Acidobacteriaceae; genus DASRAA01. Next base: position 33,987 of record CAWIDA010000007.1, read on the forward strand.
GGATGCGGTCGCCGCCGGTCGCCGAATATTCCTCGACCATTGCGCGCACTGCCACGGCGAAGATGCGAACGGCACGAAGAAGCGTCCCTCGCTGCGGAGTTCGCGCGTACAGCAGGACGCCACAGTCGGGGACTTGCACTGGCTCCTGGTGAATGGCAATAGGGGTCAGGGCATGCCGTCCTGGGTGAAGCTGGGCGACCCCCAAATCTGGCAAGTTATCAGTTACGTGAGGTCGCTGCGTTGATCGAACATGACTTCGACCTTGCGGTCCTCAGGAGAGTCGCGAGTGCGCGTTTTGACGAAACGAGTGGGGCTTGCGGCTGTCGCGCTGGTGTTGGTTGGACAGATGGTACCGGTCAACCGGCACAATCCCCCAGTGGACCCGCCTAAGGCAATCTACGCCTCCCAAACCATGCCCTCCTCTGTCAGGTCAGTCCTCGAGCGATCTTGCAACAACTGCCATTCCGATGAAACCGCCTGGCCATGGTACAGCTACGTTGCTCCCGTGTCGTGGGTGATTGCGCGGGATGTTCACCGAGCCCGAAAAGCAATGAATTTTTCCCAGTGGGGCAACTATTCGGCACAACGAAAAGCAAACAAACTTGAGGAAATATGTGAGCAGGTAACCAACGGCGACATGCCCGATGGCCTGTACTTACTCCTTCATCGCGAGGCCGTGGTCACCCAGGACGAACGAGGTGCCGTCTGTCAATGGACGGAGGATTCTCGCGAATATTGAGCCTTGGTTAGTCTATATCTGCACGAACCGGAACCGCTTCGACGGGCCGTCCCTGTAAAATAACGTGCGGAGATGAGAACTTGAGAGTCTGCTTACGTACTTTTCCCTGCGTTGTTGCTATTACGGTCGTATCGGCGTTGGTCCTACTAGCAATCCCTTTGGCTGCCCAGAATTCGAAGTTTCACAATGCACCCGCATCGGCAGACCAGGCAATGAATCCGTATTCTGGGAATCAGCCAGCTGCGGCCGCGGGCAAGAAGCTATACGCCCAGAATTGCGCTGCGTGCCATGGCAATAATCTGCAGGGTATGGGGCCGGCCCCTACTTTGTTGAGTCCATCGGTGAAAAATGCGAAATCCGGAGAGCTTTTCTGGTTCGTGACCGACGGCGATTTGAACAAAGGCATGCCGGGATGGTCGCAGTTATCTACGCAGCAGCGATGGCAGATCGTCACCTTCATGGAAATGAAGAATTCTGGCAAGTAGCACAGCGATTGCTGTCCTGGCTCCGCCGCGTGTTTGCTGCTTGCGGTCAAACTGCCGCCTTTTTTGCACTTGCAAATTCGCATAAGCTGTTTCATCCACAGCGCTGAGGCTGCGAAATCCGCTATAACTGAACTGTGAGTACTAGTAATCCATTTTTTGCTCCAAAAACAGCTCTGATTACCGGCGCATCCAGTGGCATTGGGCTCGAGTTGGCGCATCTTTTTGCGCGCGACGGCTACCGCCTGGTGCTGCTGGCCCGCAGTCGTAACACCCTGCGCCAGCTTGGTGACGACTTACAATCGCGCTACAGCGTCACCGTCCGCATCGCCCCCAAAGACCTCGCCCATCCTGCGACTCCGACGGAGTTGTACCAGGAGTTGCAAGAAGCCGGCATCGTTCTGGATGTGCTTGTGAATAATGCTGGTTTTGGCGGGGCCGGTTCCTTTGGCAGCACTGATTGGAATCGCGAAGCCGAGATGATGCAGGTCAACATGGTCGCGCTCACCCACCTGACCAAGCTTTTCCTGCCCCAAATTCGTGCACGCGAAGGAAAAATCATGAATGTTGCCAGCACGGCGGCATTTCAACCCGGACCGTTCATGGCTGTGTACTACGCTAGCAAAGCCTACGTGCTGAGCTTTAGCGAGGCGCTGGCCGAAGAACTAGAAGGCTCGGGCGCGACCGTCACCTGTCTGTGTCCAGGGCCTGTCAAAACTAATTTTCAGCGCCGGGCCTACCTTGAAGGCACAGCAATGGTCAATAGCCCCTTATTGGTGGACGTTCGCGAAGTCGCCCGCATCGGTTATGAAGGGATGCAGCAGGGCAAGCGCATCGTAATTCCGGGCTGGAAAAATCGCGTTGGAGTCGAAATGTTGCGTATCTCTCCGCGCGCGGTGGTGACTAAGGTCGTGCGCAGACTCCAGGAGAAGAAGAACGGTTGAGCTGCACCGCTTACTCTCGGACTCTGAACTGAATTGGCGCCAAGAGGCGCAGATGTTCTGTTGAGCTTAGGACTCCGCAGAGCACACAGATCCAGCTACAAGTTGAACAGTTCACGAAGCCGCTTGGTTTGCGCGCGGCTGACAGGGATTTCGGCCTGTTTCTTGTCGTCCATACGGATCTGGTACGAACTCTTAAACCACGGCACGACTTCCTTGATGCGGTTGATGTTCACGAGGTATGAGCGATGCGCCCGCCAGAACATGTTGGGGTCGAGCGAATCAAGTAACTCTTCCAGCGTCCGGCAATTCGATTGACCCTCCATAGCGGTCGCGACCACGGTGATGATGCCGTCCTCGATCGAGGCGTAGCAAATATCCTTCTGGTCCACCAGAAACAGACGTCCCGCCGATTTGAGCAGGACTTTAGCGGCTTGGGGGCGCTGTTGCTGCTCCAGCATCTTGACCAGCGTCCCGATCTGATCACTGGGGGATGCAGACGTTCCGAGTTTCTTCCGTGCCCTCTCAACCGCCTGAGCCACACGATTCTTGTCGAAGGGCTTCAGCAGATAGTCGACGGCATTCACTTCAAAAGCTTTCACGGCGTACTGATCGAACGCCGTGGCAAAAATGATTTGCGGCATCGGCACTTTGCGGTCAAGCAGCTTTTTAATCACCCCGAAGCCGTCAAGGCCAGGCATTTGCACATCGAGAAAAACCAGCTCAGGAGACAGGTCTTTGATCAGGTTGACCCCCTCAACCCCATTCTTCCCCTGCGCAACCACCTCGACATCGACCTCTTTCAACAAAAATGCGAGTTCTTCCCGCGCCAGTTGTTCGTCATCAACAATCACCGCTGAAATTGACATTCGTGCTCCACGTACCAAGCCGTCGGCCTGAGTATAAACTTCCCGAGTGCGTCAGTGTAGTCGGCCTTAAAAGGCACCTCCACGGCCGGGTGACACTGACGAGTGTTCGGTCTATGCGCTCCGGTAACTGGATCGTTGGTATCGTACACTGGTAGTCGATGGTCGTGATCTTCGGGATTCATCCAGTCAGCGAAGCCCTCAAGTCGGGCGCCCGCAGCTTTGATTACGTGGGAATTTCACGGGAACGCCACGACCACCGCATGCAACGCATCATCGACAACTGCCGCGCCAGCGGCGTGCAAGTCAAGTTCCTGCCTCGCGAAGAGCTTGACCGCGCCGCCAAGACCCACACTCACCAAGGCGTCATTGCGGTCACCAGCAGCAAGCAATACGCCGACGTCGACATGCTGTTGGAGAACCGCCATGGCGAGCATAGTTTCCTCGTAGTCCTGGACGGAATTGAAGATCCGCACAACTTGGGAGCTCTAATCCGGACTGCTGACGGAGCCGGCGCGGATGGAGTGATTATCCCGGAGCGCCGCGCTGTGGGGCTTACCGGGACCGTCGTTAAGGCTTCCGCCGGAGCATCCGAGCACTTGCCTATAGCCCGTGTCACCAATATTTCACGTACCCTCGAAGAGCTGAAGGACCGCAATGTATGGACCGTAGGACTGGACGAGCGTGGAACTCAGAGTTACGACGAGCTTGACTACAGAATGCATTGCGCAGTCGTTCTTGGGGCGGAAGGAAAGGGTCTCCACGACCTGGTCCGCAAGCGGTGCGACTTCCTGGTTTCTATCCCTATGCTAGGTCATGTGGCCTCGCTGAATGTGTCGGTTGCCGGTGCCGTCGTTATGTATGAGGTGGCTCGCCAACGCAGGGGCGTGCAAGGCAAGGTGAAAGCTAAGCCCTCCAAATGATGCGGTACCTCACCATGATATGGCTTGGCCTGGCAATCACGGGCAGCGCGGCGGCAGTCGATCGCGAAGCTTTTACTGTCACTCGCTACCAACTGGACGTGCAGATCGACCGAGCGTCGCACGTCATGGCTGTGACTGGCCGGTTGTCGTTGCGAAATGATTCCAAGTTACCTCAGAAGGCGGTTACCCTCCAGGTCTCGTCGTCGCTCGATTGGAATGGCATCGCGCTCGATCGCAAACCCATAGAGTGGATTGGTAATCACTACACCTCCGACATTGACCACACCGGCGCCCTTTCTGAGGCGGTGGTGAATCTGTCGCGAGATGTGCCTCCCTCTGGCACCATCGAGCTTGATGTCCAGTACGGAGGAAACGTAACTCCGGATGCGACGCGATTCACTCGCATGGGTGCTCCTTCCGAAATGGCGCTGCGTAATGATTGGGACCAGATCGGCGAGTCCTTCACCGCCATACGGGGACTCGGTTACGTGGTCTGGTACCCCGTATCGCTTCCCGCCGTCAGCATGAGTGACGGGAGTGCCGTCTTCGAGGCCATTGACGGGTGGAAGTTCCGGCACCAACACTCTGAATTCGACGCACACATTCAGGTCATCAGCGGCGAAGCGAAATTGTGCATTGCGGGAAACGCAACTGCCTCCACTTGCGGCGACACCGAAGAGACAGACGACCCACGAGCGGGCGGCAAGGTTAATCAGGTGAGCAACCGGATTCACCTCTCTGGCTTGGGAGAAACCGTTCCGGCGTTCTCGATCGCGAACTACTTTCAACTGGATCGTCCTGGTATTACGTTCGTTCACACTCCCGACAAAACCTCGTTTGCCCGCGACTATGCAGCCGCTGCAGAAACGAATGACGCTCTGTTGCATGACTGGTTGAACCCCGGTTTCCAACCGGCACTTGTGATCGAGCTAACGGATGCGAACGCTAATCCTTACCAGAGCGGAGCCGTGCTGTTCACTCCATTGCGGCAGTCGAAGCCATCCAATATCGAACTCCTGCTGATGCCGGTGCAGGTGGCTGCACAGTTCCACTCACCACGTCGCTGGATCGAGGATGGCCTGCAACGTTTTCTGCAAGCAGTCAGCGTGGAACGGCGCTCCGGACGCAAAAGTGCCTTGCAATTCCTGGACGAATATCTCCCTCCGCTGGTAAAGGCGGAAGAATCCGCAAGAGCAGGACCAGCCAGCTCATCTAAAACCAAAGAAGATGGTTCAGCGAATAACACCCTACTGAATTCGGCAGACGAGATCTTCTTGCGTGGGAAGGGTAGCTTCGTCTTCTGGATGTTGCATGACATGGTGGGCGACGAAGTATTACAGCATGCGCTTGGCGCGTATCGGCCCGGAGGAGACGTGAACCCTGCATACTTTCAGGGCCTCCTCGAAGACGGCAGAAAACGTGACTTGGAGTGGTTTTTCGACGACTGGGTATATCGCAACCGGGGATTGCCCGAATTTCGAGTTGACAACGCTTATGTTCGACCGCTGCTTGAAGACCCGGACAAAATCGTTCTGGTCACTGTGACTATTGAAAATCGCGGAGGCGCTGGTGCCGAAGTTCCTGTTGTAATCCAGACGGCCGTTGGCGAAAGGGTAGTGCGTGTGTTGGTTAATGCGCATCAAAAGGCTTCCGGACGTTCCCAGGTTCCCGCTCCACCAACTAAAGTCGAGGTGAATGACGGAAGCGTTCCCGAGATTAATTCAGAAGACAACATCTTCGAACTACCGGCGATACCAACTGCTCCTCCTTAGAATCCGCCCAGTTCGGCATTCGCCAGCGGGCATGCCATGAAGCCAAAAACGAGTTGGATCGCAATTTCGCCATGAGCGCACGAAAGAGGTCTGCTTGAGTTACATCCAGTTCTTGGGCGCCGCCGGGGTTGTCACGGGTTCAAAGCACTTGATTAACACGGGTGATGAGAGCGGCAAACGCGGTATTCAGGTTTTGGTTGACTGTGGATTATTTCAGGGACAGAAGGAATGGCGCGAACGCAATTGGCAAGACTTGCCAATTCCCGCGCGCGAAATCGACGCGGTCATTCTGACCCACGCCCACATCGACCATTCCGGCTGGATTCCTCGCCTGGTGAAGCAAGGCTTCCATGGCCCGATCTATGCGACCCCGGCTACTATCGACCTGTGCGGCATCCTGCTTCCTGACTCCGGACACCTTCAGGAAGAAGATGCCGCCTTTCACAACCGCTTCAAAACTTCGAAACACGTACCGGCGCTGCCGCTCTATACGATGGAGGAGGCGCAACAGTGCCTCACCCTTTTTAAGCCGGTGAATTTTGGCGAGCTCAAGCGCTTGAGCGACGCGATTTCATTTCAGTTCGTTCGAGCGGCGCACATACTCGGTTCGTCCATGGTGGAAGTCACTTTGACGTCGGAAGCCAAGTCGTGTCGCCTGCTCTTCACCGGAGATATCGGACGTGTTCGCAACAGCGAAACCTCTCCTGGGAGAGTACTGCGTTCGGGACCCACCGAGAAAGAGCGCTGCGACTATCTCGTGATGGAGAGCACATACGGCAATCGCGAGCATCCGCACAATGATCCCAGGTCAGAGTTGGCCGCCCTGATTCGTACCACGGTACAGCGCGGTGGAAGCGTGGTAATACCCGCGTTCGCCGTGGAACGCACCCAGAAGCTGCTGTTCATGCTCAAAGAATTGATGGAGACCGGGCAGATTCCTAGCGTTCCTATTCACACAGACAGTCCGATGGCAATCAAGGCAGTCCAGATCTTTTTGAAGTACACGGATGAGTTCAGTCCCGATACCAAGGCGCTCATCAAGAAGTACGGCTCTCCGGTGGACTGGCCTAACTTCTACTTCGATCTCACTCCCGACGATTCCAAGAAGATCAACGAGTCGAAGTACCCGGCGATCATCGTTTCCTCCAGTGGAATGGCAACCGGAGGACGGGTTCTGCACCACTTGATTCAGCGTCTGCCTGATCCGCGTAATCTCGTACTGTTCATCGGCTTTCAGGCTCCGGGAACCCGGGGCTACGACATTAAGAACAACGCTAGCGAGGTTAAGATATTTGGGCAAATGGTCCCCATACGGGCACAGGTGGCGGCTTTGGAGCAGTTCAGTGACCATGCCGACACTCCCGAGTTACTGGAGTGGCTGCAGACTTTCCAGGCAGCGCCCAAGCAGACGTTTCTGGTCCACGGTGAACCGGCTGCCGCCTCGCAACTGCGCGTCGTGATGCAGAGAGACCTCGGCTGGAATGTGCAAGTAGCAGCGTATAAACAGAAAGTTCCGATCGCCTGAGTACAGGAGCGTTCAATGGCAACGTATGGCTTGGTTGAGTACGCCGACGCGGGTCCCGAGGTTCTTGCCATTTACGACGACATTATGGCAACTCGCAAAGTCGACTGGATCAATAACTTCTGGAAGGCGATTGCCCACGACCCCGCACTCCTCAAGCGAACTTGGGAAAGTATCAAGCAGATAATGTCTCCCGGCGAACTCGATCCGCTACTCAAGGAGATGATTTATGTCGCGGTGAGCGTGACCAACGGATGCGGCTATTGCATCGCCTCGCATACGGCGTCAGCCCGCAAGCATGGAATGACTCCTGCCATGTTCCACGAACTAATGGCCGTAGTTGGAATGGCTAACGAAACCAACCGCCTGGCGAACGGCTATCAAGTCGAGATCGACGATGCCTTCCAGATGCCGCCTTGTAAGGCACCAATTCCCGCTAACCAATGACATTGGAAGTGCCGGTATAATGAGAGTCCTCCTATGAAAGCCTACGTTTACGTTTCGCTGAAGAAGAGTGTGCTCGATCCGCAGGGCAAAACTATTCATGGGGCCCTGAAGAAGATGGGCTATCGCGGCGTCAATGACCTGCGCCAGGGTAAGTATTTTGAAATTGCCCTGGACGATGGCATCGCGCGTGAAGAGGCTCAGGCTGAAGTGGAGCGTATTGCGCGTGAAGTGCTCACCAATCCGGTGATCGAAGAGTACCGGTTCACCTTGGAAAGCTAGCCATTTAGCTTCCTACGGACGTCAGTGATGAACGGCGTGAAGTTGGGCGCTCCAGCCGCAAACCGCCAAATCAGCTAAAATTTAGGGAGCGCCGCTGCCTGCCGATCTATTCCAGTTGTATTCGGGATCGTCGCCCGGCGATATCGGCCGTATCTGGTCTTTTGGAGTCCCAAGATGTGCGGAATTGTTGGTTACGTTGGCAGGAAAAGCGTGGTTCCGGTCATCATCGATGGTCTGCGCCGCCTGGAATACCGCGGCTATGACTCTGCGGGCATTGCCGTATCTGGCAATGGCGAGGGCTTGCAGTTGCGCCGCGCTGAAGGCAAGCTGCGCAACCTGGAAGAGGTGATCCAGCTCAAACCGCTTGATGGAACCTACGGTATCGGCCACACGCGCTGGGCAACCCACGGACGTCCTACCGAAGAGAACGCACATCCCCATCGTGACTGCACCGGCAAAATCGTAGTCGTCCACAACGGCATCGTCGAAAACTACATGAGCCTGAAGAAGAAGCTCATTGAGGGTGGACACAAGTTCCGAACTGAGACGGACACCGAAGTCATCGCCCATCTCATTGAGAAGAACCTGGCCGATGCAGAACACAAGATCCCGCTGGAGGAAGCTGTACGCAGGACCGTCAAGCAATTGACGGGAGTCTTCGCCATCGCTGTCATCTCGGAAGACGAGCCAAACAAGATCGTCGCCGGGCGGAACGGTCCACCGGCCGTCATTGGACTGGGCAACGACGAGTATTTTGTAGCCAGCGACGTGCCTGCCATCCTGTATCACACGCGTGACCTGTTCTTTCTAGGTGACGGCGATTTGGCCGTGATCACGCCATCGGGCGTGCAGTTAACCGACTTCGATGGCCATCCGATTACACGCCAGGTACAGCACATCACCTGGGACCCGATCATGGCTGAAAAGGGCGGCTTTAAGCATTTCATGCTTAAGGAGATCTTCGAGCAGCCCCGCGCCGTACGCGACACCACGCTCGGCCGGGCCTCGCTCGATACGGGCAAAGTCTTCCTCGACGAGATGGACATCACCGAGCAGGACTTCCGCAATCTCCAGCGTGTCTACATCGCCGCCTGCGGCACCAGTTGGCATGCCGGGCTTGCCGCCAAGTTCATGATCGAGCGCCTGGCCAAAATTACAGTGGAAGTGGATTATGCCAGCGAATTTCGTTATCGCGATCCGCTGACCGGTCCGGAGGATCTCACTATCCTGATCACGCAGTCAGGAGAGACGGCAGACACCATCGCCGCCATGCGCGAATCTCGAGCCAAGGGGTCGAAGACGCTTGGAATTTGCAACGTAGTCGGGTCCATGATCGCGCGCGAATCCAATGGCACGATCTACACCCACGCAGGTCCCGAGATCGGGGTTGCTTCCACGAAGGCATTTACCGCGCAATTGACGGCTTTGTTCCTGTTTGCCGTGTATCTCGGCCAGGTTCGCGGAACCATCACTCCTGACGAGGCAAAAAAGCTCCTCACCGAACTAACGTTGATTCCCGGCAAGCTTGAGGCCTTGCTCGGAGGCGAAGACGAAACCGAAGAGTTGGCTAAGCGCTACCATCGCGCACAGGATTTCCTTTACCTGGGACGCGGCGTTCACTATCCCATCGCCCTTGAGGGCGCCCTGAAGATGAAGGAAATCTCGTACATTCACGCCGAAGGTTATCCGGCCGGCGAAATGAAACACGGGCCGAATGCCCTGATCGACGAAGAACTGCCGGTCGTAATCATGGCGACCCGGGACCTCAACGATCCTGGCTCGGTATTGCGTTACGAGAAAACCATTTCGAACCTGAAGGAAGTCAAAGCGCGTTCAGGGACGGTCATCGCCGTGGCTACCGAGGGCGACGAAGAAATCAAGGAGTCGGCAGATCACGTGCTTTATGTACCCGCAGCCCCCGAGCTACTCGCACCCATCCTGGAGGTCGTTCCCCTGCAACTGTTGGCCTATCACATCGCCGTCCGCCGGGGATGCGACGTCGACCAACCGCGCAACCTGGCAAAATCTGTGACCGTCGAGTAGGCAAGATATTGGGGCGAGCGTGGATACGGCCGTTTGGCCGCCTTCTCCGTTCTGTTTCTCTCGTCGCCTATTCGACAGTGCGCCGTGACGCCAATTGCTCAACCGAGTCATCTAATTATCGTGAGTGATCTCAATCCATTAGTAGGTTCCGCAGTTCCGGAGGAGGTCCCTGACTCGACCGTCCGTAAGCCTGGCGAGCGCAAGCTCCTGACCGCCCGCCTGAGCCGATCGCGCTTTCTGTCCGATCAGACCAAGCATCTCGAATTCTCCGTCGAAGGGGCTGCCGAATTTCACTTTGCTCCCGGCCAATTTGTCTCAATACAGCAGTTGAAGCCTGAGGGCAAAACCCACACTCGCGCTTATTCGATCGCCTCGGCACCGCGCACTGGTGCCTGGTTTGATCTTTGCCTGAATCGCGTGGAAAATGGCTTCCTTTCTAACTGGCTGTGCGATCTCGAGGAAGGATCCGCCGTCGTGTTCCACGGACCTCACGGCATGTTTACGCTGCGCCAGCCGCATCAGGATTCGGTGTTCATTGCCACGGGGACCGGCATAGCGCCGTTTCGCGGCATGGCTCACTGGCTCTTCGAGAAGCCCGAACGTCACCAGAATCGTGAATACTGGCTCGTGTATGGCACGCGCCACGAAGACGGACTCTACTATCGCGACGAATTTCTCGCCATCGAAAGAGCGCACCCTAACTTCCACTACGTCCCTACGCTTAGCCGTGGTGGTAGTGAGTGGGCTGGCCTGCGAGGCTACGTACAGGACCACGTGCGCGGGATCGTAGGAACCCGTACTGACATGCAAGCCTATATCTGCGGGCTGCACCAGATGGTCGACGCCAACCGCAATCTACTCAAAGAAGAACTGCGTTGGGACCGTAAGCAGATCGTCTTCGAGCGCTACGACTGATCTTAGCTATCTGCTGAATAGGTCTCCGCTGGCACCACAGATTTTCGAGACGGTTGCTTCAACGGAAATCGCCGGGGATGGGAATTCTTCACTGTCAAAAAAGCATCGGATTCACTTTGTTGTCTTCGAATTCTTCCCATTTTGGGAATTGCCACCTACCCCATTAGATTTCTTCAGTTTCTCTTCGCCTCCACGGTCGGTAAGGGGAGGACAATAAGCGTATAAACGCTGTCCCCTCCACGCACAGCAGCTCCCACCACGGGACGGAGGACCCGCTGAGGCGACGCGCGTCGGCCCCCTAATTCCGAAGCAGGTTCAAGAACGAAAAGAACGCAGGTACTAAGAGTGCCTGCACGACTATCCGGCGTTTCGTCAGGCGCGCATCCGCGCCAGAAAGCTGATCCTCATGAAACACGCAATTAATCTCATGGTGATGACTTCATGCTTTCTGTTGGCGTCGACATTCGTATTTGCCAACGACCCGGTGAAGGAGTTCTCGATCACAGCCAACCCCAATGGCGCGTGGTCCTACGGATTCACCGCGACTCTAGGCGGGGCCTTTACTCTGTATCCCGAAGCCCATGCTAACTACCTTGGAGTGCACGGGAGTGACATCTGGAACGCAGGTCCCAGCATTTGCAGAGACCAACGAGCGCCCGAGGTCGGACGCATCCAGGCGCAGTTATTTGTAGCTTCGGTCCCGGTTCCGCACGACACGCTGTACGTGCATCCGGGCTGTCTGGGACAGTATTCCATTCTGCGTTGGACCGCGCCACTACCCGGCATGTATCAGATGAGAGGCAGTTTCCCGGGGCTTGCCAGACAGACTTCCACTACAGACGTTCACATCCTATTGAATTCCTTAACCTCACTGTTGAACAGGAACGTAAACGGCCCGGGCGATGTAGCGCTCTTCGATCTGCAACAGCAAGTGGCCGCCGGAGGCACCGTTGACTTTGCCATCGGCTTCGGGACTGATCGCAACTACAACGGTGACAGCATGGGCCTCCAACTGTCGATCGTCTTTCTACCTGCCATCGACATCAAGCCCGGTGAAGCGAGCAACACGATCCAGATCGGAACGCCCGGCAGGGTCGGAGTTGCGATTCTCTCTGACGCATCGTTCGACGCTCCCGCCATGGTCGTCCAGCGCTCACTGACCTTTGGCCGGATAGGTCCCGAGGGGAGCCTCGTCTACAGGCCGGACGCCCTCGACCCCAGGTTCCAGTTTCCCGTCTGCAGCACTGCCGACGTAGACGGGGACGGACGGGAGGACTTGGTCTGCCAGTTCGATAGCCAACAGACAGGCTTTCAGATCACCGACACGTTTGGTGTACTGCGAGGCGAAACGAAATCAGGAATCACGATCAAGGGAACCGACTCAGTGCAGGTCGTGCCGTAAGTTGCCCGATCAGCGGGGCTTGTCCTCTGATTGCGTCATGTCTTCGGCCTAACCCGGGGGATAGCTCTGCTCGCCGTTCTCACTGCAACGCGCTGGTCAGAAACCCCGATACATCCTGTTTCAGCCTTCCCAACGCATCACTCTTGATATACATCATGTGTCCGGCGTCGTAATAGCCAAGAGTTATCTTGGCATGCTGTTGGGCGGTAAGATTCATATGGTTAAGCGTATATTGCGTCGCGAAAAAGGGTGTTGCAAGGTCGTAATAACCTGAAGCCACGAACAGCTTCATGTACGGATTCTTCACGAATGCCAAACGCAGTGCCTCGCTCGTATCGGGAAAGCCCTCACCCGCTGAGCCCCAATCCCAGGGGCCGATTCCCCCTCCCAGGACGTAGTACTCCAGATCGCTCTTGTACCCCAGTTCGCTTCGCACGTAATTGTTGAAAGTTGCAGTAAATGGCGGCCGGATCACCGCGATCGAGGGGTCGTACTGCAGTCCCTCCCCTCTGACTTGGCTGAGTTCGTCTCCGGTGAACCGGCTGTCCAATCGTCCGACCATCAGGCGTTGGTTGCGCAATAGCTCGCGGCAAAATATCCCCTGCTGGAGGCGCATGTTGTACTCGTCAACCACCGTGCGATCAACCCCGGTAAATCGCGTGACCTGATCAAGCAGAGTTTGCCGTTCCGCGGCACTTAGGCTGTCGCCTTTCTCGAGACCGCTGGCATACGCGCCGGCGGCGAATTGCTGCGATTCGCTCAGCACGCTCGCGAGGTCGCGCTGTTGTAAATCGGGCGGCAGCTTCTTGTGATACCAGGCAGTTGCTGTATAGGTCGGCAAATACAACACGTACGGCAGGTCGTTCCCGCGGGTGAACTCCAGTGTCTGGAAGTTCAGGACTGACGAGACCAGCACCACGCCATTCAGGGCGATACCGCGGTCGATTAAGTAGCCGCTCAGGCCGGCTGCGCGAGTCGTACCGTAGCTCTCACCCACTAGAAATAGGGGCGAGTTCCAGCGCTGGTAGCGCCCCAGGTAGAGACGGATGAATTCGGCGACCGACGAGATGTCGCCCTTCACATTGAAGAATTTCTTGGCGAGGTCCTTCTTGGTTGCTCGGCTGTATCCGGTTCCGACGGGATCGATGAACACCAAGTCCGTCTGGTCCAGCCATGTGTCTTCGTTATCGACAAGTTCGAACGGAGGTTGAGGCATGCCGCCGTCAGGCAGCATCTTCACACGGCGTGGACCGATCGCTCCCAAGTGCAGCCAGATAGATGCCGATCCCGGCCCTCCATTGAACGAGAACATCAGCGGGCGCTTAGCCGCCGCAGAGTCGAGCGTGTAGGCAACGAAGAAGACGTTGGCCTCGACCTCGGTTCCCTCTTCGTTGCGGATTGGCATGTAGCCGGCAGTTGCCGTGTACCGAAGAACCCGTCCGCCAAGGTGCATCTCATGATTCGTGACAACCGGTGGCTCTTCCTTCGCGGGTGCAGACTTCTCCGAATCCCCGGGTAGCTTCCCTGACTTTTCTACGGTCTGAGCGCCCTTCTCGACCGGCTTTCCCGCCTCAGTTTCGTTCTCTTTTCTGGGCAAAAAGTACAGTAGCTCCAAAAAGCAGCATCAAGCAAACAGCAGTCGCGCGAACGCAACCCATTCCGGTCTCCCCCGATCGCGAGTAAATTCCTCCCGTCCTCGGGAGGGGCAAGCCGTGCAACTGTAACATGCAAAACGTCCGATCAGGACTTGCCTGCCTTGCGCTGATCTCGTTCGGACTTCGAGGCTTCACGCCTCCGCAGGGCGCCTTCGTATCGGCGTTTCTCATCTTCCGTCTCAGGAATGATCGGGTTCACCGGCAAGCGGCGGCCATGACGATCCACAGCCACAAACGTCAGGTAGGCTCTCGCAACCTTCTGGCGCGAGCTGGAAATGTAGTTCTCGACCGAGACTTTAACTCCAACTTCCATGGAGGTATTAAAGACCCGGTTGACGGAGGACTGTAGAAGCACCATGTCTCCCACGTGCACCGGCACAAGAAAATCGATGTGGTCCATCGATGCAGTCACCACGTACGAATGGGAGTGCCGGTGCGCAGCCAGCGCGCCCGCCAAATCGATCCAATGCATCAAGCGCCCGCCTAACAACGCCCCCAACGGGTTGGTGTCGTTCGGCAACACTAACTCAATCATCTCCGATTTCGATTCGCTAACCGGTCTCGCTTGATGAACTGCTTCGTCTTGCTCCATCTCTTTCCTTCCGGCCCGCTCCGGACCGCAGGCCGCGCTTCAGCCACAGCGGAAGGCAGGCGTTGGCTCTACCCGGCAGATTTATACCCGTTCCAATTGTAATGGCAGCGAGTTCGCACTCCGCCACGTTTCCAGACGTTGAGACGCTGGTTCACCCTCCTGTACCATTCGTTCAACACATTGGAGCAAGCACGCATGGTGGATGAAAGTCGTGTTGCGGCACTGCAGGAAACCTTGAAGGCCAACCCTGACGACGCCTTCGCCCGTTACGCCCTGGGGTTGGAGTACTCAGGAGCCGGTGACACCGACGCTGCGCTGGCAGAATTCAGCCGGTTGCTGAGCGTCCATCCCGACTACACCAACGGATACTTCATGGCGGCCCAGACCCTGGAGCGTGCCGGAAGAATAGACGAGTCCCGCACCATGTTGGGGCAGGGGATCGAGTCGGCACGCCGCACCAACAACCGCCACACCCTTTCCGAGATGGAAGCCATGCTGGAGGAACTCGACAGCCGAGAGTGACCCCGCCGAATCCAGGCAGTGCGCCCAAGGTCAACAAAGATTTGCAGTCGTCAAGGCGCACCCGTGGGCGATAATTGTCAGAACATGCTCCCGTCAGCCAGTTCTGCCGACCATACCGATTCACAGGCCGGTCGGTCGTTGCTCGTGCGAACAGGCGCGTTCGCCCGATCGAAGCGGTTTTTCCTGGCCATTGTCCTGGCATACTCTTCTATCGCGGTGGCGCAACAAGGAGGGGGAGCCGCGTCGGAGCCAAAAACCCCGTCCAAGCCCTCTAGCAATCCCCTGCTGTCGATTCTCAAGGAAAAGCCATCCGCTCCCACCGTGAGCCCGGAACTGCCCCCGGCTATCCCGGAGAATCCGCTCCCGATCCCCTTGCCCGACGTCGCCGCACGATCGTTAGAACTGGGCCAGATGCTGCGCGACGCCGAGGCAAAGTTGCCCACTCCCGAGCAACTCGACAGCATTAAGACATCGCTCGCCGAACTTGAGCCTGATCTGCGGAGCAAACGGGAGGAAGTCAACACCTTGCTTTCGGGTACTCCCAGTTCTTTGGAGGTGCGGGAAGAGGAGAACTTCTGGCGCGGCATAAACACCTACACCTCCGACTGGCAACAGCAGCTGCTGGGCTGGGCGAACAATGCACAGGCTGCCATCAACCTGCTGGACGCACAGGAGCCGGCTTGGGCCGCAACACTTGAGCAGAACCAGAACAATAAAGAACTGGGCCCGGTGTTGACCGTGATCGAAACCAACCTCGCCGACATCCACAAGCTCCGGGCCCGGGCCCAGGCAGCGTTGCAGGAGTCGGTGAACTTGCAGATCAGCGTCGGAAGCGTCGATCAAACGGCCGAGGACGTGCTCTTGAAGCTCGCCCAGATCCGGACCAAGTTGAAGGGACGCCTTCTGGACCGTGACAGCCTGCCGCTATGGAAGACCGCCGCCAGGCGCGAGCTAGGCGAGAGCCGCACTGTGTTTAACTCGGTCAACAGTCGCTGGATTTCGATTACTTCCTTCCTGAAGGAGAACAAGGGCGTACTCGCATTCCTCGTCGCGCTGCTATTGGCGTCGTTGGGGTTCGCCAGGCGGCTTTACGAGATTACCCGCGACAAGCAGCCAGCCGATGAAATCGAGGCGGAAGCTTACCGGATACTTCGCCATTGGATTGCCGTCGGGTTATTGCCTCCCTTAGTTCTCGGTTACATGCTGGCGCCGGCTGCGCCAGTAGCTTTGCTGGGTTTGGTGATTCTGGTTTCGTTCTTTCCCATTCTCATAATCCTTCCATCTTTCCTGAATCGTCGCCTCCGCCTGCTGTTGTACTTCTTCGCGGCGACGTACGCATTTAACTGGACGGTTTCGTGGATGAGTCTCAACCCTTCCACGAGACGTGAACTGCAGTTCCTGGCGAACCTGTTTCTGTTCGGAGTTCTAGGGTATCTGGTGCGTCCTTCCCGGCGCGTTGCCGACGAAGCGAATCCCTGGGCGCACGCGGTGCTTCTGGCCATTCGCACTTATGTAGCTGTTATGGGTGTGTCGCTGACGGCGGATTTATTCGGCTACCTCAAGCTGGCGCACTATCTCGCTCTGGCCTGTATCTATAGCGCATTTATCGCTATCAGTGTGATCACCGCGTTTCGGGTGTGCGACCTGCTGTTGACCGTAGGGCTTCGATCGCCCCAGGCGGAACGCTTCGCCGCAGTAAGACTCCACCGGGCTGGCATCCTCCGCTGGGTGCCTCGCGTACTTAAGACCGCTGGGATTGTCATCTGGGTTACCGCAACCGTGGACTTGGCGGGCCTGGATGGTTCGCTGCAAGACAAACTGAGTGACATCCTCAATTTCCAAATCGCGGGAGGATCCGGCGGCGCCACCTTGGGCAGTGTGCTTGGTTTCTTTCTTATCCTGGTCGTTGGTTATGGAATTGCCAGCGCCACACGGTTCTTCTTCCGCGAAGAGGTCTTTCGCCGCTTCCACATGTCGCGGGGCCTGCCGGAGCTGATAGCCTCGATAATCTACTACCTTCTGCTGGTGTTCGTCTTCCTGTCCGCCATTAACGTCGGCGGCATTGAGCTCAACAAGTTCACCGTGCTGACGGGAGCGTTTGGCGTCGGCATCGGCTTCGGAATGCAGAACATTATCAACAATTTCGTCTCGGGCCTGATTCTGCAATTTGAGCGGCCCATCCATATCGACGACATCATCGAAGTTGACACCAACACCGGAAAGGTCACTCGCATCGGTGTACGCTCCAGCACGATCCAGACATTCCAGGGCGCTGAAGTCATCATTCCCAACGCAAATCTCATCTCCAGCAAGGTGATCAATTGGACGCTGTCTGAATCGCAGCGCCGCAGGGAGTTGCCGGTCGGCGTCGCTTATGGAACCGATCCTAAGATTGTTCTGAAGCTTTTACGCGAAGCCGCCGCGAAGCACGAACTCGTTCTCACCAAACCGGAGCCGATGGTTTACTTCAAAGGGTTTGGAGACAGCGCCCTGGACTTCGAATTGCACTTTTGGGTGATGCAGGAGAACAACGGTTTGCAGATCACCAGCGAAGTTGCCCTGGCCGCGATGGAACTGCTGGACGATGCCGGAATCGAGATTCCCTTCCCGCAGCGTGACCTTCACGTGCGTTCGATCGACCCGAACGCTGCTGCCCTGATGGCGGAGAACCATCCCCTCAAAATGGCTACGACCGACGAGAACGACCTGGATGCGTTCCCGCAAAAAATGCGCGGTTCTACCCGCACCACTGGCGACTAGCGATCCGAAGGCTGTCGCCTCCTCAAGTTCGGCACCACGCCCGCGACCCCAACGCCGCTGGGGTAGAATACCAACTATCGACCGGCCATGTGGGCGGGCGGTCGTGACCCTGGAGGTGTCCCGGCCTTGAGTAATCTTCCGCAAACCTTGGGCGAGCTTCGTCGTGATCCGCGCTTCTGCGAAGAGCGGTTGCGTGCGCGCCATGTCAAAGACGAGCTGCGCGACAATCTCATGGTCCGCTTGCGCAGCGACGGCCCCGTGTTTCCCGGCATCGTCGGCTACGACGATTCAGTCGTGCCACAGGTCGTAAATGCCATTCTTTCCCGGCATAACTTCATACTTCTCGGTTTGCGCGGACAGGCGAAAAGTCGCATCTTGCGGGCTCTCACCACCCTGCTCGATCCGCAGGTTCCCTATCTCGCAGGCTGCGAAATTCACGACAGCCCGTACGCACCGCTTTGTGCCCGCTGTAAACAGTTACTCGCCGAGGATTCGGAGGGAGCGCGCATCGCCTACCTCACGCCCGACGAGCGCTATGTCGAGAAGCTGGCGACGCCCGATGTAACCATCGCCGACCTTATCGGAGACATCGATCCCATTAAAGCCGCCAAGCGTGGTCATGAGTTAGGCAGCGAATTGACCGTGCACTACGGCCTTCTTCCTCGCGCCAACCGCGGAATATTCGCGGTAAACGAACTGCCTGACCTTGCCGGAAAGATCCAGGTCGGGCTGTTCAACATCATGCAGGAGGGCGACGTGCAGATTAAGGGTTATCCTGTGCGACTGCCTCTGGATGTTCTCCTGGTGTTCAGCGCCAACCCCGAGGATTACACCGCGCGAGGCAAGATCGTAACCCCTCTGAAGGACCGAATTGGTTCCGAGATCCGCACTCATTATCCCGCCACCGTAGAAGAAGGTATTGCAATCACCGACCAGGAAGCCTGGATCGAACGCAATGGACATCAACTCCAGGTCCCAGCCTTCATAAGGGAGGTCATCGAGCACACCGCGTTCGTGGCTCGCGAAGACAAGCGCGTCGACAAGCGCTCCGGTGTCAGTCAGCGCCTGCCCATCAGCGCCATCGAGAACGTAGTCTCTAACGCGGAGCGACGTGCCATTCGCTCCGGCGAGAAACTGGTTGTGCCGCGCATCGGCGACATCTATGCCGCCATGCCTTCCATTACGGGCAAGCTCGAACTGGAATACGAAGGTGAATTGAAAGGGGCGGACAGCGTAGCCCGCGACATCATTCGGGCCGCGGTCGCGCGCACCTATGATCACTACTTCCACGGCAACAACAATATGAACCAGATCGTGCAGTGGTTTGATCTGGGCGGCGAAATCCAATTGCGTGATTCTGCTAGCGCGCAGGAGATGTTGCACAAGCTGCGGGGAATCCAGGGATTGCTCGACAAACTCAGCGCGCTCGGACTGAGTGGCAAGGAGCCGTCCGAAGTACTCGTGTCGGCTGCCGAGTTCATTCTCGAAGGCCTGTACGCTCACAAGCGCATCGGCCGCAGCGAAGAGCGAGTATTCACGGCAGGCGAGAAGCAGCCGCGCCGCGAGAAACCGAACGTGCGGGAGGACGATGACGAACGCGACTTCCGTCGTCAACGCCGGCCGTACAACTAGTGATCGGTGGCTAGTAGTCAGCGCCTAAAGCCGATCCGTGCAGTCAGTGGGACCAGGCCGGAATCAAAGCTTCACACGCCAGACCTGATATTGAGTAGCACCGAGAATTTTAGCTGGCCACTATCCACCAGCCACTAGCCACTGGTTTTTATGAAATTCGTTAAGTACAAGAAATACGTTCCCGAGCCCGCTTCCGAATTGAGCATGGAAGACCTGCTTGCCGCTCTTTCCGACCATTTGCTGCAGAGCGGCTTTCAGCGGCAATACTCGGATTATTACGACCAGAACTCCTCCGATCAATCGCTCGAAGATCTTCGTCATGCCATTGCTGAAGCTCTAATGAACAGTGAAATGATGGATGAGCGACTGCGGGAGCAAATTGAGTCCATGAGCGCCGAGCAGTTCGAACAGCTCATTGAGCAGCTCATCGATCGTATGCAGCAGGAAGACTACATTACGGTCGACCAGCCGCACGACCCATCCCGCAGCTCTACCGTGGATGGTACGGTCGGCGATTCCCAGGCCCAGGCTCGCTTTGAAATAACCGACAAAGGACTCGACTTCCTGGGCTTTCGTGCTCTGCGCGACCTGCTGGGCTCGCTTGGCAAATCCAGCTTTGGACGGCATGACACTCGCGATACCGCCACTGGGATTGAGGCTAGTGGGGCCTCCAAGACTTACGAATTTGGCGACACCTTGAACCTCGATATTACTGCCACCCTATCCAGTGCCATTCAGCGCGAGGGCCTCCATCTTCCGCTGAACATCGAATACAGCGACCTGCAGGTACACCAGTGCGAGTATCAATCCTCGTGCGCGACCGTCTTGATGCTGGACTGCTCGCATTCCATGATTCTCTACGGTGAAGATCGCTTCACCCCGGCGAAAAAGGTGGCGATGGCGCTGTCGCACCTCATTCGCACCCAATATCCGGGTGACTCATTGTCGTTGGTGTTGTTCCATGATTCCGCCGAGGAAGTTCCGCTGTCCCAGCTGGCCCGGGTGCAGGTGGGTCCTTACTACACCAATACTCGCGAAGGACTGCGCATGGCACAGCGCATTCTCCAGCGCCAACGCAAGGACATGAAACAGGTCGTCATGATTACCGACGGCAAGCCCTCGGCGCTCACCCTCGAAGATGGGCGCATTTACAAAAACGCTTTCGGCCTCGACCCCATGGTGGTAAGCGAAACGCTGCAGGAAGTCTCGAAATGCAAGCGTGCCGGCATCCTGATTAACACATTTATGCTGGCATCAGACTATGGATTGGTGCAGTTCGTCCAGAAGGTCACGGAAATGTGCCGCGGTAAAGCCTACTTCACCACGCCCTATACCCTCGGGCAGTACTTACTGATGGACTACATGTCCCGCAAGACGAAGACCGTTCACTAGCTCCCCGCTAGCTTTTCGGCGGCTCAGCAGCAGCTTCATCAGCTTTCTTGACCGCCAACTCCGCCCCCTGGAAGCCGATCTTGGAGTGGGTTCCGTCGCAGAAGGGCTTGTTCACCGATCCGCCGCAGCGGCACAGCGAAAACGCCGTTTTCCCGGTGAGGTCGTACGGAGTGCCATCCGCATCGACGATTTCGATCGATCCCTCAGGAGCCTCTACCCGGTAAGGGCCATTTCTACGAACCGTGATCTTCACTTCCGCCATCACTTCCCCCATTCTCCCGGCGCGCGGCACCGTCGGTTCATTGTAGCGAAGTTCGATACGCACCGCCGCCGTCGCACTACGAAAACCTGTGCGGCGTCAGCCTTGTGCAGTGCCTCCGACCCAAACTGCTATACGAGCTGGGCTTTCGACCCAAAGAAATTTTCGGAACCTGTCTTCCTTGATTGCGTATCACCTCCAAACATCGCTGTCCGCCGGTGGACAGGCGGTTGCGAGCGCGGACATCGGCAACCAATCGCTTCGTCTAAGATATTGAAAACATGGGTGGTCTATTGGTAGCTACCGTGCATCTTCAACTCCTTGTCCGGCGTGTTATGTCGACTAACGGGGCTGGGAACTTCGGTTAGCGTCGTCCAGGGAACCGCAGATTAGGAGAACGAACGTGCATACCATCGCGCAGGAATTTCGTTACGCCGTCCGGCAACTCGCAAAGTCGCCGAGCTTCGCCATCGTGTCCGTCCTCACTCTGGCCCTGGGCATTGGCGCCAACATCGCCGTGTTTTCCGTAACCAATGCCGTGCTGCTAAACCCAAGTGGCATTCCGCACGTCGCCAACCTCGTTGCCCTGCGGGCTCATTACGACACTCCGGCCGACTTGGGGAATATCTCACTGTCACCCCCTGATTTCGCCGATGCTGCCGAAGGCAAGGACATCTTTTCTGCCGTTGCAATAATGAACGCACGCAGCTTCAACTTCAGCCGCGAAAACGCAAATCCCGAGCTGATGCAAGGGGCGCAGATTTCGTCCGGCTATTTCGATGTGTTTGAGGTGCGCCCCGCGCTCGGCCGAATCTTTACGCCGGAGGAGGATCAGCCCGGAGCCGGTCCGGTTGCCGTGCTATCGAATCAGGCTTGGCAAAAGCGGTTTGGTGCCGACCCTAACATTATTGGCCGTTCTATCATTCTCGACCAGCGCCAGTACCGAATCATTGGCGTCATGGGTCCGGAATTCAACTGGCCCAATCAGGCCGAGCTTTGGGTCCCTATCGCCCTTCCTCCCGCCCGCTACCACGATCACAATTACCGCTACAACGAGTATCTGTTTGGAGCAGCCCGTCTGCGTCCCGGCGTGACCTTACAGCAGGCCAACGCTTACCTGACCATGAAGGCCCAGCAGAACATCGCTTCCGAAGGGAGTAACAGCTACGGTCGCATCAGTGGCTGGGGCATGTTCTCGATGCCTTTGACGGAGTTCATCGGAGGCAATCTTCGCAAGCCGCTGATGATGTTGTTGGGTGCAGTGGGCATGGTGCTCCTCATTGCCTGTGCCAATATCGCCGGGTTGCAAATCGCGCGTGCCTCGGCCCGCCAGCGTGACCTGGCAGTCCGCGTTGCGCTGGGCGCATCGCGCTGGGCGCTGATTCGTCAGGCTCTGGTCGAAAGTATAGTGCTCACCGTCGCAGGCCTTGTCTTGGGATTTCTCGTGGCACTTGCGGCAGCCCCTCTCCTGTTGCAGGGGTTACCTCCCTCATTGGCCGAGCATTTGCACCTTTCCTTCGCAGGACCGGTTCTTTTCTTTGTGATTATCGTCGCCGTTCTGTGTTCCCTGCTTTGCGGCGTCGTGCCTTCTTGGCATCGCACACAGCCTGGATGGTACAGCGCTCTGCATGAATCCGGTCGCTCCGGCACTGCCTCGCGCGGAGGACAGCAGGCCCGTTCGTTCCTGGTAATTGCGCAGATTGCACTTTCACTTCTGCTATTGGCTGGTGCCGGCCTCCTATTCAGCAGCCTTAAAGCTCTGGAGACGGTTCAAGCAGGCTTCCAAGCCAGCGGTGTCGCAAGTGCGTACTTCTCGCTGCCCAAGACCGTTTACGAAAAAGATGAACAACAGGCCGCCTTCATGACTGCCTTGGACGAGCGTCTTCGTGCCATTCCCGGCGTGCAGTCGGCGGCCATCATCGATGCCATTCCCTTCAGCAACAATGGCGGCTCGGCCAGCTTCTTCATCCAAGGGCAGCCTAGATCTCCGAATGCCCCGCCCCCACATGGCAACATTCATTTGATTTCACCAGGACTCTTCGCCACCCTTCGTATTCCGTTTCTTCAGGGGCGCGATTTCACCGATGGAGACCGCAAGACCACGGAACAGGTTGCCATCATCGATGAGGTGCTCGCTCACCAGTACTGGCCCGGCCAGAATCCGATCGGCCAGCACATCTCCCTCGATGATCCCAACAAAGGTCCATGGTTTACGATCGTCGGACTGGTTGCGCATGCGCGTTCCAATTCGCTTGAAGCCGATACCAACGAGGGCATCTACTACCTCCCGATGGCGCAAGTCCCCAATCAGACCGCAGGTTTGCTGGTCCGCAGCTCACGCCCGGCAGAGGGTCTGACGACCGATCTCGCTGCGGCGGTGCGTGCCGGCGACTCCAGCATTCCCATCTATGACGTCAAAACCATGGAGCAGCGTGTGAACGAGTCTCTCGTGGGACGCAAGTTCGTGGTGCTGCTGCTCGGCGCGTTCGCTAGCCTCGCGCTATTGTTGGCTGCTCTGGGCCTGTATGGCGTTATCAGTTTCTCGGTACGCTTACGCACTCGCGAACTGGGGGTGCGGATGGCGTTAGGCGCCCAGCGCAGCAATGTTCTAAAACTGGTTCTGCTGCAGGGCTTGTATCTGGCCGCATTCGGAATCTTGTTTGGAATCATCGCAGCTGCTGCGCTCAGTCGGCTATTCAGCAGTCTGTTGTTCGGAGTGAGCGTTCTACATATCGCTCCGTGGTTGGGTGCAGCCGTTCTTTTGCTGGCTACTGTTTTGCTGGCAAGTTACTTGCCAGCGCGTCGCGCGGCATCCATCGAACCCATGAAAGCGTTACGAACTGAATAACGAACTTTTCGGGACACGAGACTACAGACGATGCGCAACATT
Source organism: uncultured Acidobacteriaceae bacterium (assembly GCA_963834815.1). Taxonomy (GTDB): domain Bacteria; phylum Acidobacteriota; class Terriglobia; order Terriglobales; family Acidobacteriaceae; genus DASRAA01. Next base: position 58,020 of record CAWIDA010000007.1, read on the forward strand.
CTTCACGAGTTTCGTCTCGGCCTGCGACAGATGCGCAAGGCGCCAGCCTTCACCATCGTCGCAGTGCTGACTCTGGCATTGGGCATAGGCGCCAACACTGCCGTTTTTACCCTGCTGGATCAGGCACTTCTGCGGTCATTGCCGGTCAGCCATCCCGAACAACTGGTCCGCCTGCATTGGACGGGTGACGCTCCCGGCCACTTCAATTCCTACGGCGGAGATGACAACGAATATTTTTCTTATCCCATGTATCGCGACCTGCGCGACATGAATTCGGCATTGCAGGCCGTCATCGCCAACGACCAGCAGAATGTAGCAGTGCGCTGGAACAATAATCCTGACATGGCCGGATGCGAACTTGTCTCCGGAAACTACTTTGAGGCGCTGGGCATCCGTCCTGCCCTGGGGCGGTTGATGGTGCCCTCCGATGAGGTCCTCAATTCGAATCTCGTCGTCGTGCTGAGCTTTAACTATTGGAAAACTCACTTCGGGTCCGATCCCTCGGTAATCAACCAAACGCTGCTCATCAACACGCAACCGTTCACCATCGTAGGAGTTGCTCCACCCGGCTTCCGCAGCATCGTCGTGGGGTCCGTCGAGGACTTGTTCGTCCCGCTGACTGCCAAAGGCATCATCACGCCACGCTGGCAGGACCTGGAAGACCGCCGCTCCCAGTGGCTCACATTGACGGGGAGGTTGAAGCCGGGAATGAGTCGTCAGCAGGCCGAAGTGGCAATGGCGCCTCTGTGGCATTCTTTGCGGGCTGAAGAGTTCAAGACCTTCGAACACAAGGACCGATGGCAGAAGCTATTTCTCGACGATTCCCGCTTACAGTTGTTCGACGGAGCCCGTGGATTCTCACCCCTGCGTGACCAGATCAGCGTGCCTCTGATGGTGCTGATGGGAATGGTCGTGCTCCTGGTGCTGATGGCGTGCGTCAACGTCTCGAGTCTCCTGTTGGTGCGCGCCGCCGGTCGCGCGCGTGAGTTTTCGGTGCGCTACGCCCTCGGAGCCGGGCGCTGGCAGGTCGTTCGCCAGTTATTGATCGAAGGCGTATTGCTTGGCCTTCTCGGTGGAGCGCTCGGCCTTGCCCTCGCTCCGGCAGTAACGCACGTCCTCCTTCGCCGCCTCCTGGGCAGCGCCAATGCCGAACTTCCCTTCAATGCAACGCCAGATCTGCGCGTATTATTGTTCGCTTTCGCGCTTGCCTTCCTGGTCTCCCTGGCATTCAGTCTCGCGCCCGCCTTGCACTTCGTCAGTCCCGACCTGATAGGTGCCCTTAAACAGCAAACCCTCACGGCTTCGAGCGGAAAGCTACGCTTCCGTCGCGTTCTGGTCGGGGTACAGATCGGACTCAGCCTCCTGCTGCTCATTGGCGCGGGACTCTTCGTTCGCACACTTCGCAATCTTGAATCTGTGGCCTTGGGATTTACGCCGGACCATCTCGTCGGATTCAACGTGAACCCCCGGCTGGCGGGCTATCAGCCCGATCAGGTCAATGGATTGAACAAGCGAATCCTTGAATCATTGGCGACACTGCCCGGCGTCCGCAACGTGGCGGCTACTGATGATCCTGACCTTTCGGGCGAAGACGATAGCGGGGGCATCCGAATCGTCGGCTACAACGCGCGTGAAGATGAAGACATGCAGGCCGAGCAGCCTTGGGTTACGACACAATATTTCGCGACTATGCAGGTGCCACTGCTCGCGGGGCGAGTTTTTGCCGACGCCGACATCGTCGGCACGGAGAACGTCGCCATCGTAAACGCAAGTTTCGCCCAGCACTACTTCGGAAGCCCGCAGGCTGCCCTCGGCCGTGTGGTGAATTTTGGCAACGTGCAGAATCCTGTCAATACTTCCGTCATCGGAGTCGTAGGTGACACGAAACACTCAGGAGTTCGGGCCCCGGTGAAGCGTACCGTGTACCGCGCGATGTTCCAGTCGCCCCAGCCGAACTTCATTACGTATCTCGTCCGCACGTGGCAACCCCCGGCAACTGCTGAGAATACTATCCACGAGAATATGCAGCGGCTGGACTCCAAGCTGGCTCTTGGCAAACTCCGGACAATGGATGACTTGATCGCGGATGACCTCTCCAGTGAGAGGCTGGTGGCCCTGTTGTCCATCAGTTTTGGTGTTTTGGCGATGCTGCTTGCGGCCATCGGCCTTTACGGCGTATTGGCCTACTCCACCGCCCAACGCACTCGTGAGATTGGCATTCGCATGGCCCTCGGAGCTCAGCGGCCCAGCATCGTGCGCATGGTGCTGGTCGATGTCCTGTGGCTGGCCGGCCTTAGCATCGCGCTCACGATTCCTCTCTCCCTGTTCTTCACCCGCATGATTCGCAGCCAGCTCTACGGAGTGCGTTCGTTTGATCCGTTTACTCTCGTGGCCGGTACCATGCTGGTTGCGCTCGTAGCCCTGATGGCGGCGTGGTTGCCTGCACGGCGCGCCGCTTCAGTCGAGCCAATGCGGGCTCTTCGAACTGAGTAGGCCCGCCGTCGTTCAGACTCGTAACGGACTCGGATCTGCTCTAGAGTTGCTAGATCCCTGATCAGCCAGTGCCGTCTTCAGCGAGCCATCAGAGCGCAATAGAAAAGCGACTATCTAACTAAGACTTGGCTTTCCCATTCCGAGAGGCCGTCGGTCCGAGAGGAATCTGGTTACCCTGCTTCTCCCAGCGCCCGTCCACCCGGCGGCGCGACTGCCCCACCTGCGTCCGGCAAAACCGGCTCAGTGGGTTCCGAGTCCGACTTCGGGTATTGCGTCCGGCCACTGCGTGAGTACACCGGGTGCATCGAGGCAGGTATTTTCCAGCTTGGATCGCATCTTCTCCGCAAGCTCGCGCATAGCGCGCACTCTCGCCGCTACGTCCTCGGAAAGCGACGTTTCCCTCATCGCCAGATCAGAATTCAACAGGATTCCGGTCACTTCTCCGCGTAGCTCGCTGCGCAACATGTTCACCACTGACCGCATGGCGGCCACTTTCTCACGCACCACGCGTAGCAGTCCCGTTTGCACCTCGCGCGCCACCCGCTCTGTGCTGTGCAGTCCCAGGTTCACGTAAATCGGCATGGCCACTCCTGCATGGCCCAGCAGCAGGTTGACGCCCCCGGTCTCCGACTGGTGAAACGACTCGTCGAGCAATAACACATCGTAGTCGTGGGTCTGTAGCAGCGTCACGGCCTTCGCCAAAGAAGCCGCAACTTGAGTCTTCTGGTGTGTCGTTTGCTCGATCGCCGCAGCACATTCCTTGGCTCGCGACGAATTGGTTACCAGGATAATCATCGTGTTCCTCCTTACCCGCTTTTTTTGCACACTTCGACCGCCCCGCACTGAAGCAGGTCTCCACCCCTACGGGGTGAATGTGGCGGTTACACTGCCGAGCCGTATTCTTTCAGTTTGCGATACAGAGTTGTTTTGCCGATGCCAAGTTGCTTTGCCGCCTCCAGCTTGTCTCCATTGAGCACCGTAATGGCATGCAGGATGGCTTTCTTCTCCAGTTCCGCCAGCGACGAAACTCCCGACGATTCCTGGCTGACCGGCAATACCGGCGACTGGGTATGGAAGTTCTGCAGCGCCGTCGGCAGATCGGCGATGTGGATGGTTGGGCCCGAGGTTAGCGCGCAAGCGCGCTCCAGGCAGTTCTCCAATTCGCGCACGTTGCCCGGCCAGTCGTAGTTGAGCATTAGTTTAAGGGCGTCGTCGCTGATGTTGCGTTGCACTCCCGTGGTGCGCGCCACTCGCTCCAGGATATGTCCCGCCAGCAAAGGTATGTCTTGTTTGCGTTCACGTAACGGAGGTACTCGCAGCGTGAGCACATTGAGCCGGAAGTACAAATCGCGGCGGAAAGAACCCTGTTGCACCGCCGCTTCCAGGTCGCGGTTGGTTGCGGCCAGTATCCGCACGCTGATGGGGATCGCGCGAGTGCCGCCTACCGGTCGAATTTCCTTCTCCTGCAAGGCCCTCAACAGCTTGGATTGCAGGTCCACCGGCAGCTCGCCTACTTCGTCCAGGAATATTGTGCCCCCGTCGGCCGCCGCCATCAGCCCATCTTTCGCCCGGACGGCGCCCGTGAACGCACCCTTCACGTAGCCAAACAGTTCGCTCTCAATCAAGCTCGGCACCAGGGAACCGCAATCAACCGGAACGAACGGCTTGTCACGGAAGGCCCCCGAGTAATGGATGGAACGGGCCACCAGCTCCTTGCCCGTACCACTTTCCCCCAGTATTAACACCGGATGGGTGCTATGGGCGGCCTTTGCGATGATGCGGTACAACCTGTCCATCTCCGGAGCTTGCCCGACCATTGCTCCAAACCCATGCTTCGACTTGACCTGCTCTCGCAGTAGCCGGTTCTCGGTGGCTAGTTTCAAGTGAGCCGTAACCCGATCCAGCACAAGGCGCAGTTCGTCGAAGTTAAATGGCTTGTTAACATAGTCATAGGCGCCGGCCTTCATGGCCTGGACAGCCGACTGCACAGTCGCGAACCCGGTCATGATCACCACCACAGTCTCTGGCCGCCGGCGCTTGATCTCACGCAGCACTTCCATTCCGTTGGTCCCGGGAAGCCTAAGGTCAAGCAACACAACATCCACGCTCGTGGTATCCAAAAACCGGTAACAGTGCTCGGGGGAGTCCGCGGTGTGCGTGGAAAAACCCAGAGCCATCGCCACTTCACGGCAGGACTCGCGTATCGAGCGGTCGTCGTCAACGATAAGGAGGTTGAGGAGATTGGTATCGGCGATCGGATCGCCTAGCGAAACTGTCTCTGCAGTAGGCACGGTGAGGACCTCTTCCAAGCGGCATGCTTTCTTCAAGCAGTCGCGAATTGTGTTCGACAACACCTGCATGACCATTGTCCCTTTTTGGGAAGCCGAAACTAGTGCAGGGATCACATCATCCTGTGAGGCACCTTTTTCTTGGATGGGTGAAAAACAGGAGCCGAACGTCCAACAGGTCCCAGCGATATGTCCATCGCCGGAACCTCGGGAGTCGGCTCCTGGGTCGCCACCGCAATATTGGCCTCGAGCGGCGTAGAACCCGCCTGCTCACGATGCCCGTGGTTGGTCATTGCCCCTCGGGAACTGTCCGAAAGCCGCACCAGCAGCCGCTTTACCAGTTCTCCGCCTCGCTGTGCACTTCGCTCAATCTCATGAAGATACCTCTTGGAGCGACTGTACGAGGGGAGTTTCCACTCCATCACTTGGGCATTCAGCAGCATGCTGGCAAGCACGTTATTCAGCCCATGCAGAATCTCGGAGCACTCATCGCAGGCAACGCTAGAATCACATGATTGTCGACCGAGGCTAAGTTTGCAGGTGATCCCGGGGGATGGAACTGGCTCAGACTCAACCTCATCGCTGTAAGCCGCATTTTCGAATGCCTTCATGACTTGCCCTCGCCCGTAAAGTTTCTTTTGGAACACCATCACTAATGCACCCTCCATGCCAAACGGCGACATATCCGTAAGTACCCTAATTTCGCTCGTTTGGCGGGATGGGAGACATTCTCCTCGTTGTAACCACTTTAACCTTGGGTTTCGAATCGGGACAGAATACTGGAGAGCTTGCTTGCAAGCGGGAGGAAATGCAGGCTTTAATTGTGGGTTCCCTATTGGGATCGAAATGCCTGTCGTTCCCAAATTGGGAGATCGAATGGCTACCCTCAACTCATACCGAATCGTCTTTGACTGGGCCGCGCGGAGGTGCTGCCTGCAGATGCAAAAAAATACCGGAAGGTGAGCCACCTCCCGGTTCGTTTCCTTCGTTCGGAGATTAAGACTTCACTGCCGTTCAGCAGTTGACACTACAGCACTGCTTGCAGAATTTGCCGTCGAGACCGCGTTGCCGGCGCGCTGCAAGAGCAGTCCGTTGTGCCACGAAGTCGCCAGCAGAAGACCCTGGAAACTCATGGCCGTGCGGATGGAGAAATTGGCCTCTGGAGTTTGTTTCCAGCTCTTACCACCATCTGCGCTTTCGAACACGCCGCGCGTTTTCATGGCGGTGGCGATCAACCGCTGCGAGTTGGCATCGTACTCCACTCCGAGCACGTAACTCGGAGCCAAGCCACCCATAATGTGGGACCACTCCTTGCCGCCGTCAACCGAGCGCAAGCCGCCTTCGCGGACTCCCAGCCAGAGTGCTGAGTCCGGAGTCATGGTGAAGTTGTAAATGCCGGTGACATACTTTGGGATCGTGACTTCGGCCCAGGTCTTTCCTCCATCCCGGGAGATAAACGCCCGCTTGATCGTCGCCAGGGTCAGCGTTCCGTCGGGATAGTCATTCGCAGCGAGGAAATCACTTTCGCCCTCGATCGAACTTCCGTACCATTTCTTTCCCCCGTCCACGCTGATGAACAGTCCTTCATTAGTGGCGGCATACCATGCCTTGTCCGTGATCTGGAGGGAGCGCACCCGCGGTGCGATCGCGATGGGAATTGGAACCTCTACAGGTCCGGTCTTCTTTTTTGCCGTCACCGCCGCTCTTCTGCCCGCTGTTTTTGAGGACCTTGGTTTAGCAGGTACAGGTTTGGGCGGCTCCGGGGCTTCCTCCGGCTTCTGCCACTCCGGAACCGGTCCGACGATCATCGCCGCAGGCAGCCAGGAGCCGCTGGTCGAGGCAAGATAGAAAATGCCGTGGTTCGTACCGGCAAAGATTACTCCGTTTTCTGCCTGTTGCAGGCTAAGTACATCACGGTCACCAAGTCCCTTACTGGCCTGCTGCCACGTTTTGCCTACGTCGTCGGTAAAAAATAAGCCGCCAAGCACCTTGTCATTGACGATGCCAGCGTAGATGCGGTTCGGATCCTTGCGATCGACAATGACCGATCCCACCATGCGGTGCGAAAAGCCCCGGTTCGACCCCTTGTACTTGCTGAATCCATCGTTGGAGGCCAGCACTCCGCCGCGATCAGTGGCCAGGAGCACGCGCTGCGGATTGCGCGGATCGATTAGCACATCGTTGACCACTACGTCGGAAGACGTCACCAGCGACCATTTCGCGCCTCCATCCATGGTCTTCCACAATCCGCCGGTGGTTCCCGCGTAGACGATGGATGAGCGCTGCGGATCCTGCTTCAGCACCCTGGTCCGGATCGCAGAATGCGGCAAACCCTGGACCCGGTGAAACAGGTCGGCGCCGTTATCACTCTTGTAAATGCCCGAGCACGCGCTGGCATAGACCCGCGACGGCGTTCTGGGATCGACAATAATGCTGAATACATCGGAGTCGTCCAGCATTCCGTCTTTGACGTTGTGCCAGTTCTTCCCTCCATCCGACGTCTTCCACGCCAGGTGACGGGTTCCAGCGTAAACAATGTCAGGGTTCTGCGGGTCGATGGCTACCGAAACAAAATTCTTCAGCGAGGCATTGTTCTCCATCACGTCCGGATTCTCCGGTGTCATGCGCTCCCAGGTTGATCCGCCATCACGCGATCGGAATACTCCGTCCAGAGCACCAATTACCAATATCTTGTGATCGCTCGGTGCCATTGCCAGGGCGCGAATCGATTTTCCGTGCACTCCCTCCAGAGCTACCCAAGTAGCTCCGCCGTCATCCGAACGGAACACATCTCCCACGTCGTCGTTGTAAAGGCCCCACCCAGCCGCATAGATGATCTTGGCATCGGTCGGATCAAAGATGATGTGGTCGATTACCAGGTCGTCGCCCTTTCCCAGACGGGCGAACGGAGCCCAGGAGTCTCCGCCGTCCTGAGATATAAACACCTGCCCGGCGCTGGTTCCCAGAAGGATGCGATTAGGATCGCCGGGATCGTACGTCAGGCTTCTCACATTACCACCGTCCGGGCCGATTAACTGCCAATCTGCGGCCGGGGCAGCGACTGCACACAGGTTAAAAAGCAGTGCGAAACCGGTCATGAGTTTCGCGATCGAAGAAGCCAGATTTTTCCTACTCACCACAACATCTCCCTTTCGAAATCGTCGAATGGCAAACGCGAACCAGGAATCGTAGCCGCCAACCGGTTCCGGCGGACACTTGAAACAGAATATTGATCTTGCACTATTGTGCACGAAGCGCTCCTCCGCAACCGCCAGAACGCCGTGGAGAGAACCAATCAGGTAACGGGCTAAAGCTGACGCGCCGTCCCCCCGATGGCCGCCAAAACTTGCTGCACATCCCCATCGTACCGCGCCAAAACCGGGAGCCATCGGTCTCAGGAAAAAGCCGGTGAGAGGCTTGCCTCTCACCGGCCGGTAGTTGCTGTTTACGGCACTTCAGCTACTGTGCTGGAGCGGCCGCGGGTTTTGCTTTTTTGTGCTTTTTCGGGGCAGGCGCTGTCCGCGACTGTCCTTGCACTTGGCTCTCGTCAACCGGCGTTCCTTCCACCGACTGTCCGGCACACAGCGTGCCTTCTGGCAACAGGTAGAAGTGAGTCGCCTTACCCTTGGTCCCGCCATCGCGAGGCTCAATACGGCTGGCATCCGACTTGGTCGGGCCGTCCGTAGTCAGGTAGTACTTGACGTTGACCGAGCGCTGAGCACCCAGTTCCTTCATGTTCACGACTTCTGTCTCGTCCGTGTAGCCAACGATTTCCAGTTTGCCGCTGGGCATCTGCTGCAGGCGGAGAGCCAGTTTGTCGAGCGTGTCCTTGCAATCGTTGTCCACGCGCCACGGTTTCTTGGGGTTCTTCTCGAACGTACACTCTCCCCAATCTTCCACATTGACGCACTTGATTTCTTCGACCACACCGACCTGGGTGGTGCAGGTTCCAGTCAGGCCACGCGAATCGGTCGCGGTGACCGTCACAGTGACCGTCGATCCAGGCAAGCCTGTCGTGTCAAGTGGCGCCGAAGTCCCATTGCCGCTGATCTTGCCAGCCGATGCCGAGTAGGCGTAACTGGTGATCTGAGCGCCATCCGGACTGGTCGCGTTCGCCGTAATCGAAGACGTCTCACCCGACTTCACGGTAGCCGGGCTGGCCGAGCAGGTCACTACCGGCGGCAGCGGCTGCTTGACAGTGAAGTTCGCCGTACACTTCGCCGGCGGGATGGGGTCGGGCTTGCCCATCCAGTTTAGATGGTGGCCGGAGTCAAGATTCTTAAACCCGGGGTCCACGTCGGTGATGGTCGAAATCACCGTGTAGCTGCCCGCCGCCAATCCCGTCGTGTCGATGGTTGCCGTCTGCGAGGTTCCAGAGACCTTGCCACCGTTCGTGGCCCAACCGTAGGTAATCTGATGCTTCGGGTTGAAACCGGCACCCGTGGTGGTGACCGTCACCGGTTCTGGCGCATAGACCTCGGTCGGCGTGGCCGAGGCGGTGCAGGTAAGTGGCGGGTTGTAGTAGGTGCCCAAATTGAACACTACGCCAGCCGACAGTCGGATGCTGTTCCATGTGGAGGTATGGTTGTTGTATGTGCCTGGGTTGTAAGAGGTGTAAAGGTAATCCGCCTGCGCGATACGAATCGAAATTAGATTCGTTAGGTTCAGGTCAAATCCGCCGCCGCCCCCAACCGCAACACGCCATTCGGAATTGAGCCCCGCCGGGCTGAGCTTCGCAGCACCGGCCAAAACTCGCACGAATGGTGAAAACTGATCGTTATGGAATTTGATTTGCAGACCAGCCAAACCAAAGCCGGCGTTGGCAAATGTGCCGTTGTAGTGGCCGCTGCCATCAACAACCACTCCCAGATTGTGGGCTTGGGGAAAATAAAAAGTGCTGGACGCGTTCCAGCCGTGAGCGATGTCGGGGACATGGCCCCAGTCAACGTAGCCATTCGGGTGGTACCAGGAATAGCCGCCGAATACTTCCGCTTTCGGCTGCACAGTAACTTGCGCTGCGGCAAAAGATCCCATTAGACACACCGCGAACGCCAGCGCGATCGATGTCGCTACAAGCCGTTTCGGTACACCATCACAAAAAGCCATTCGAAATCCTCCGGAACTCTAGCAGTACCGTCAGCAAAAGTGGCCCACTCGGGTTCAATGTTGAACTTATCAGGTGCAAGAAAGCATGACCTGCTATGTAACAGCTCCCGATTGTACAGCAACAAAGATGATATACAAAACTACTGTTTTCCGATGTTTACTGACTTTATAACCGGGTGACTACGCCGTCCATACTAGGCCCCTTGCCTCTCTTCCTCGAGTTCCACGGATCTATCGCGGAACGTACGCCCCGACGTACGGCCGAGCTGCAGGTAACATTATCGTACAACACAGGTCTGTTCTGCAGTAAGAGGAAATCACAGAAAAATTGTCGTTTCCCGCAATGAACCGCGCCTCCACGGGCATGCGTACTCCCGCCGAGCCAGACTGGCGCGCCGATGCGAAGTGCCTGCCTGCCTTTTCGAGGTTTTCCGGAAGGCGCTGTTTAGCCGAGGGCGGCCCTAAAGTGTTACCTTTATTCGAAGCCACCTTGTCGCCATGCTCGCTTCCAGAGCAGGGCCAAACACTGACGTGAAGTCGCTGATTTTTCGCCGCCTTTCAACGTTTCTGAGAGGCATATATTCCGCTTCGGGGCTTCCTAAAGGTAGCGATTGGACATGACTCAGGAAAAAGTACTTATCGTCGAAGACGAAGAGAACGAACGAACCGGGCTCGCCGAGCTGATTCAGGCCTGGGGCTACGAGACTGAGACCGCTGACGACGGCGTCGAAGGTCTGGCAAAAGTCGAATCGTGGGTACCCTCGATCGTGGTCACGGACCTGAAAATGCCGCGCATGGATGGCTTAGAATTGCTCGACCAAATCGCCGGATCTCCGCACCAAGTCGCGGTCATATTACTCACGGCTTTGGGCAGCGTCGATGCAGCCGTTACTGCGATGAAGCGGGGAGCCTTCGATTTCATCGAAAAGCCGGTGAATCCCACGCGGCTGCGAAATATCCTGCAAAATGCCACCCGTATTCGCGGTACTGAGCGTGAGTTGGAGGCTAGTCGCCGTAAGTTGCGCGACGTTGGTGTACTCGGCTCGCTCGTAGGCCCCTCCAAAAAAATGCAGGAGATCTTTCGCCTGGTTGAGATGGTGGCTCCTAGTACCGCCTCGGTTCTCATCACAGGGGACAGCGGAACCGGCAAGGAGCTGGTTGCCCGCACCATTCATTCACTCAGCAACCGTAAAGCCCGGCCGTTTGTTGCCATCAATTGCGCTGCCATTCCAGAAACGCTTATTGAAAGCGAAATCTTCGGACATGAAAAAGGCGCGTTCACCGGTGCTCTTGATCGCCGTACGGGATGTTTTGAACTCGCCGAGGGCGGGACTTTGCTACTCGATGAAATAGGCGAAATGCCTATCGCCACACAGGCGAAGCTGCTTCGGGTACTGGAAGATCGGAAATTACGCCGGCTAGGCTCCAAAGGCGAAACCGCCGTGGACGTGCGCGTGTTGGCGGCGACTAATAAGCCTCCGGAAGAGGCAGTAGCACGCGGACAACTTCGCAATGATTTGTACTACCGCCTGAACGTATTCAATATTCATATGCCGCCGCTGCGGGAGCATATGGACGATTTGTCCGACCTGGTGCAAAACCTGCTAACCGATATGAACGAAAAACACGGCCGGACAGTAGTGGGCGTGAGCGAAGCGGTGATGAGCGCCTTTCAAGCTCACGCCTGGCCCGGAAACGTCCGCGAATTACGCAATACGCTCGAGCGGGCCGTGATCGTTTGCGATGGCCCGATGATTGAGCCCAAGCACCTTCCACCAGGCTTCGGAAGGGTCTACGCCTATGTTCCAACTCCGGATGCCAACTCTGTTCAGCTGGGTGTCGGGACTACTGTAGGCGAGGCTGAGCGATTGCTCATCCTCAAAACTCTTGAGGCCACCCACAACAACAAGACGCGAGCTGCCGAGATTCTCGGAATAAGCCTCAAGACGCTGCACAACAAACTGAAGGAATACGGGCAGCAGGGAGCCAGCCGGCATAGCGAACCCGATGCCGCAGCCAGCTAGCGCGCGACGCTTGGCGAAGTGTCGCGCTGACTGTACAATCGGAGAGTTGCCCAGGTAGCGAGCTTCATGCTCGTTCGCTTCCCGCGCCGAAGTGGCGGAATTGGCAGACGCGCATGGTTCAGGTCCATGTACCCGCAAGGGTGTGGGGGTTCGAGTCCCTTCTTCGGCACCAGAAATAGGAAAGCTCCGGTGACCCGGAGCTTTTGAGTTGTTGGGCATCGAGCCGGGTTCACACTACCAACTGCGGTCCCATCCCGACAAACTGAATCGCCAGCAGCGTTTCATCATCCGCGCGTTCCGCGCCTGCTCGGTATTCCTGTAAACAGCCGCGGCAAGCTTCGACTATCTTCTCCGGGCAGGTCAAGCTGCCGTCCTCGAACCATAATTGCACCTTGTCGACGCCAAATTCCTGGCCAAGCGGGTCTTGCGCCTCGGTAACGCCGTCGGTGTAGAGAACAACCATGTCTCCCAGCCGAAGATTGGCCGTCGCTGCTGCAAACTGCTGGTCGGAAAAAAGTCCTAACGGAAGACTATCGCTCTCCATGCGTGTAACCTGATTGCCGCGCACAACCAGCGCCGGGAGATGGCCGGCATTGACTAATTGCATTGTTCCGGAAGGTGAACTGTATCCAAAGACCAACGTCGCATACTGCATCGGCAACTTGCCTTCACAGAACAGCCGGTTCGCATGGGTCATAAGTTGCTCGACCGGCAATCCCAGCGGCACCAGCGCACGAAACACGGCCCGTAAATTGGCCGTCAGCATCGCTGCCGAAACGCCCTTGCCAGCCACGTCGGCGATCAGAAAGTATGCGCCACCTTTGCCATCGCTGATCACGTCGCAGTAGTCGCCGCCAATCACACCCGCGGGGCGATAGTGATAAGCCACCTGCCAGCCGGGAATCTGCATGTCGGGCGCCGGCAATAAGCCGTTCTGGATTCGGGCCGCCAGCTCAAGGTCGTACTCCAGCGCGCGCTGCTGCGAGGGCGACAGACAGCCCAAGCACACCGACACCAGCGGATCGTGCATCAGGCGGTCGGCTTCCACCGTGTCATGGCACACGGCGCAGAGGCCGAAGCTTCCGCTGTCGATGCGCTGCAAGGCGTCGTCCACCTGCGTCAACAGCTGATTCAATTGCTCGGTTGGATTAGCTTCCAGCACGTCCTGCAGACGCTCGCGCCGGGACTGCAATTGCTCGCGGGCGGTCTGGAAATAACCCGTTTCGACAGTTGCCATAATAACCACCTATATCGGCTTAGACGGTTAAATCGTAGCGCGGATTCATTGTTTCTGCATCCACGGCGACCGTCTTCTGACTACGACAATACACCCCGAGGATTTCCCGTTTCATCCCGAATCTTGTGCCGAAAGCGGCTTTCGACCGCGATCCACGGAATTATTTCGCATCGCTACCGCTCGTGGTGAACCCGCATAATCTGCGAGTGAAAGATCGCGACGTCGTATCCTGTAGCCGTGGAACCCGCCTCTGACTTGCAATTCGAGCGAAAGCCCTGGCGCGAGCGCCTCGCAGTCGTCTTGCTGCTCAGCTTGGGCCTCAGCGTCGCCGGAGCTGTCTGGTGGTATCGCTACACCGCTACTCCGGAATACTCGCTGTCGGAGTTAGGCAAGGCCGTCCGCTCGAAGAATTACGGGAAGGCCAGCCAATATGTGAACGAAGAACGCATCGCTGAAGCCATCAGCCAGTCGCTGACCAACGTTCTGGTAGCGAAGTATACGCGGAAGTTCCAGGAGGACCCTCTGCCCTTCACCGAAACTCGCATCGAGTGGCTTCATGCCATGGCTCCGCGATTTCATGACTGGACGCTGATTGGCGTGCGCAACGCCATCCGCCTGCTGCTCAGCGGGAATGGCATTCTCACCGGCGCGACTGGATTTTATCAACTCGATCAGCACAATTTTTCGGGACTGCACGTGCTGCGTTCTACCGTGACTGGCGATACGGCGGATGTCTCTATCGGCGGCCTGCCTCAACCCAATCCGTTTGGCCTGAGCGAAATTCGCATACGAATGGAGCGCATTCCTAACACGCGGCAGTGGCGGATTGAGGAAATTCCCGACGCTGCGCCGATCTTCGCTCGCTACTTCGACACACCGGCGCCGCCGACTCAACCATGACCGCACGGGTTCATCGCACGACGTTTGTCATCATGGCGGGCCTGCCCGGCACCGGCAAAACTGTGCTGTCGGAAGCATTGGCTGAGCGACTGGGCGGCATCGTGATCAGCAAGGACAAGGTCCGGGCCGCTCTGTTTCCGCCGGGCGCGATTACCTATTCGAGTGGGCAGAACGACTTCTGCATGTCGGTGGCTATGATGGCGGCGCAACGGATCGCGGCGGACCACAGGGTGCCGTTCATTTTTCTCGACGGGCGCACGTTTTCGCGGACGCAGCATGTGCAGCAGGTAGTCGAAGCAGCCCGCCTGGTCGGCGCGGGGTTCAGCATTTTGCATCTGCATTGTCGCGAGAGCCTGGCGCTGGAGCGGATCAAGAAAGATCAAGGAAAACATGCCGCCAAAAATCGCGACCCGCTGCTGTATTTTCTGGTGAAGTCGTACTTCGAACCGATCACGCTGCCCAAACTGGACGTAGACACGTCGCGGCCGCTGGAAGAGTGTGTGGAACGGTGCGTGGACTACCTGACCGACGGAAGCACGGACCGGCGCAAGCGGCCTGAGTTATAACAAAAGTTATAATGATTTTCGCTATTCGCGCAATTTTCAGACCACTGCTTGGCGCTCAATAACTTACAGCTAACCGAGGAGTTTTTCGACGACGGCGTAACTTTCGGCGAGAGCGGAGTCGAGAGCGGCCGGATCTTTGCCGCCGGCCTCGGCCATGTCGGGACGGCCGCCGCCCGAGCCGCCGACTTTCTTGGCGACCTCGGCGATGATTTTGCCGGCTTGCACGCGCGAGGTCAGGTCTTTGGTGACGCCGACGATGAGCGCAACTTTGCCATCGCTCACCGAGCCAAGTACAACGACGCCGGAGCCAAGCTTGTTGCGCAGGTTGTCGATCAGAGTGCGCAACTGCGAACGCTCCAAGTTATCGGCGCGGGTGGCGAGAACTTTTACGCCTTTGACCTCGCGCACGTTCTCGGCAGCCGACTGCACGGAACTCGATGCCGACTTCATGCGCGCCTGGTCGAGCTCCTTGCGCAGCTTTTTCAACTCTTCGTCGCGGCGCTCGAGTTCCTGCTTCAAAGCTTCGGCGGGAGATTGCTCCTCCCCGCCTCGGACGAGCGTGGCCACCACGTTCTCCAGTTGGTGATCTTTGCGGAAGTGGCGCAGCGAGCCTTCGCCGGTGACAGCTTCGAGGCGGCGCACTCCGCTGGAGACGCTGCCCTCTTTCAGAACTTTGATGAGGCCGATTTCGCCGGTGGCAGCGGTGTGAGTTCCGCCGCATAGTTCGGTGGAGAAATCGCCGATGCGGATGACGCGAACCTTGTCGCCGTACTTCTCGCCGAAGAGCGCCATGGCGTGGTACTCGTTTACGGCGACGTCGATGGGAACGTCTTCGATGACCTCGACGCGATCGTTCTTTAGCACTTCGCGGTTGGCCAGGTCTTCGATGTCCTGCAACTCCTCGTCGCCAACACCGGTGAAGTGGGAGAAGTCAAAGCGCAGGTGGCCAGGGATCGACCAGCGAGCCGGCCTGCTTGACGTGCGTGCCGAGCACGTTACGCAACGCGGCATGTAGAAGATGCGTGCCGGTGTGATTGCGCATGGTGGCGCGGCGGACTTCGTCGTTGACGACGGCATCGAGCTTGTCGCCGACGCGGATTGGCTGCTTGGCAAGAACGCGGTGCGCGCGCACCCCCTGCACGGGATAAGTCACACCCTCGACATCGGCGACGAGCGTGTTGTGATCTTCGGCGTAGAGCCAGCCGACGTCGCCAACTTGTCCGCCGGCGTCGGCGTAGAACGGAGTGTGATCGAGCACGATCTCGCCGCGCTCGCCGAGGCTTCAATTCCTGCGACGCCGACGCCTAGCGCCGGTTTGTCGGCTCTTGATGATGGCGAGAACTTCGCAGTTGTCGGAGCGGGTTTGGCGATAGCCTTCGAAGACTGTCGGCTTCGGCAGCCTGATAAGCAGGACTCGCTGTGGCTTTGCCGCCGCCCTTCCAGGAGGCGTGCGCACGTTGCTGCTGCTCGTCCATGGCGGCGATCGAAACCAGCTGCATCGAAACGAATTCCTGCATCGCGGCATGCATCTTCAATGAAATCGCGGGGAAGCCAAACGTGTCGTAAAGTTGAAAGCCCTCTCACCCGGAAGTCTGGCAGCCTCTCGGTACGTCTTTTTAGCAGGCCTGAGTCGCAATTCAGCTCCGAAGTCATGCTGCTTTGAGCTCGAACTCCGTGGATGCTCCGATGGAGACGTCTGATCGGTTCTAGGTCGAGCGTTCACGTCTCAGCAAGCGAATGACTTCTCGACGACTACGCTGAAGCTCCCACTTCCAGCATGGAATGTCGTCTTCCAGGCGACTGCATCAACCGATCGTCCAGCGTGTGCGCGAAGCGCGTCTCTTCGCCTTTGATCGTCTTCGGACACGCGGTTCGCAGACTTCGATCAGCTCGGGATATGCATCTTTCATCAGGTCGCGGACGGCGTAAACCATCTCGTACAAGAAAGGCTTTGTCTGCGCCGAGCAACCGTCCGTGGCGAATGCCACGACGGATGATCTTGCGCAGCACATAGCCGCGTCCTTCGTTCACGGCAACACGCCATCGGAAATCAGGAAGGTCGCGGCGCGCGCGTGGTCGGCGATGACGCGCAGCGAAGCCGCCTGGTGATGCTGCTCTTCCCGTCCTCGCGCTTCAGTTCCTCGTCAGCTGACTTCGTTCCGGTCAGCTCGGCGGCGCGCTTGATTAGCGGCACGAACAAGTCGGTGTCGTAGTTCGAGATCACGCCCTGCAGCACCGCGGTCACGCGCTCGAGGCCCGCGCCGGTATCGATCGAAGGCTTGGGCAGCGGATTGAACTTGCCGTCCGCGGACTTGTCGAACTGCATGAACACCAGGTTCCAGATCTCGACGTAGCGGCCGCACTCGCAGGGGAACTTGCAGTCGGTGTGTCCGGCGTCACTGGCGGCGACGCCCATGTCGTAATGGATTTCACTGCATGGTCCGCAGGGGCCGGTGTCGCCCATCTGCCAGAAGTTGTCTTTCATCCCCATGGCGAAGATGCGCTCTTTGGGGACGCCGACCGCGAGCCAGTACTTTTCGGCTTCGTCGTCGCGCGGAATGTCGCCCTGGCCTTCGAAAATCGTCGCGTACAAGCTTTTCCGGATCGATGCCGAACCAGTCTTTCGAGGTCACCAGCTCCCACGCGTAGGCGATCGCGTCTTTTTTGAAGTAGTCGCCAAAGCTGAAGTTGCCCAGCATCTCGAAGAAGGTGTGATGACGATTGGTGAAGCCGACGTTTTCCAGGTCGTTGTGCTTGCCGCCGGCGCGCACGCACTTCTGCGACGAGGTGGCGCGCGAGTAGTCGCGCTTCTCCAGGCCGAGGAAGACATCTTTGAACTGGTTCATGCCCGCGTTGGTGAACAGCAGCGTGGGGTCGTTGGCGGGAACGAGCGAGGAGGAGTGGACGATCTTGTGTCCCTTCTGCTCAAAAAAGCGCAGAAACATGGAACGAACTTCGGAACCGGTGGGCTTAGGGCTGGGCATAAGAATTGGGTAAATCGCGTTGTTCCCCGCGAAAAATCAGGCAAAACGGGCGGGGAATGCAAAGGTCGATTTTAGCATTCGAGAGGCGAGCGGATTGCGAAAGGGAGTCGCCGCGGCGGTGCCTGTCAAGTGAAAAGCAAAAGCGACCACGGATGAACGCGGATAGAACGAAACCAAAATCCACCGTTAGGGATTTTGCTCCCACCCTTTCACCAAGGGCAGGCGAAAGGATGGGACACCCACAACGAAAAGACCCGCACAAGTCAACCTCTGGCTTGTGTGGGGCACTCGGGCTTACGCTCTCGCGGAAGAGTGCCGTCGGCTCAAGCCGACTCCGGGGATCATATAGACAGCCTACCCAGGGTTCCGCTTCCCTCACCCCACGAAGCGCAAAATCGGCACTTGGTGGGGGCCCCGACCCGCTCCACCCTGAGCTGTTATTGTTCCGCCCTTCGGGCTCGCAGTTTCGCGAATGAACTTACCCGCCAATTCGTATCTGCAACGAATCTGGATTCAACCACCCATTCTCAACGGCTGAAAAGCGTTGGCAAGTTGCCGGCACTCACATGCCGGGCTACGAGACGGGGGTTTCGGCTGCCGTCAGTAAATCCCACATTTCACACAACCGGGAAATGGGGGCCGCCCGGGCGCTGGACCACGGCTAAAGCCGGAAGTTTTGGCAGCCTGTTCCGCAGGCTAAAGCCCGGCGCTTCCACCCTGAAAAAAGGGGCCCCACGGCATGGCTCGCCGATGATCCAGGCTGGGCTAAGATTGTGCCGCCCGCCCCCGACGGGCTCGGAATTCCGGGCACGCCTTCCGCGGGCTCACGCCCCACGGCTAACACAAATTGCGTCCTGCGGGATAGAACGAAACCAAAATGCACCGTTAGGGATTTTGCTCCCACGCTTTCGCCAAAGGCGGGCGAAAGGATGCGGCACCCGGGAAAAAGAGTCACCGCGTGCCATCGATTAGTTGTTCCACAGGGATGGCGTGGAATGGCATGGGGTAATGGGTCAGTGGCGTGATGAACGGCTGGGAAGGCCCCACCACAGAGGCGCAGGAGACACAAAGGAAGCCGGAGGCGAGGGTGGGGCACACGTGAATTTTTCAGCCAACTTGTCAGGGATTTCGTTCCCGCAACCTCCCAGTAGATTTCAGTCCCAGCCAGCATCGCCATCGCCAATTGACCGAGAGAGCGATTCGCCGCATAATTTCACTGCTCAGCGAATTCCGCTACTGACAAGGTGGCCAGGCGTGGAAACACAAGATCCCAAAGACCGCCGTCCTTTCTCGACGGCCGGGCAAAAACTCGACGACGTGGTCGGCGACACTGCACAACGCATCGAAGAAGAAGCCAAGCAGCTTATCGCCTATATCAACGACGAGGTGGTTCCCATGGTGCGGCAGCACTCCACCAAGGGCCTGCGCGTCGCGTCGGACAAGCTGAAAGAGCTGGCCGACTATATGGAGTCGGCGAAGCAAGAGAAGAAGGGCTGATCAGGCCGAAGCCGAATATTCTGGCGGCCTTTTTCGCCCGGCTAAAGCGCGGCGCTTCCACGCTGAAAAACCGGCCTGACGGCAGGGCCGCGAAAAAAGTCCATCGTACGGGCTGCGCGCGGGCTGAAGCCCGCGCGCAGGGTCAACAATTAAGGCGTTTTGCGGCAGGACTGAAGTCGTGCCCTGATACGAGACAATCGCGGAGTGGGATAGGTTTGCCGGTTCTCGGTCCGCCCCCCATTTACCACGCAAATGTGAGGCTCGGAGCAAGCATCCTCTTTCACGACCACGACGGGGCGGGAATTTCGTTCCCACCCTTTCGCCAAAAGCGGGCGAAAGGATGGGGCACCCGCTCGTCTGCTATCGCTCGATCCCACATTTCCCAAAACCAGGGAAATGTGGGCCACCCGTCGGTAAATATGGGCCACCCGGTGGGCCGGGTTCTGGCGCTTGCGTTGCTTTTGACTGGTCTCACGATGGTGTCTGGCTGCCATAAGAAATCCTCAACGGCGACGCATGTGCCTCCCCCGCCTCCTCCGAAGAGTTCGCCTGCATCGCAGCCGTCAACCACCGCCACGAAGACTGCCCCAGAGCAGACAGTTTCTCCGAAGGCGAAGCCGATTTATGTGGAGACCGGACTGGCCAGCTGGTATGGGCCTCCGTATCACAATCGCAAGGGAGCGAATGGCGAGATTTACAACCAGAATGCTCTGACCGCGGCACACCGCACCATCCCGATGAACTCGATGGTGCGAGTCACCAACGAGACCACGAACCATGCGGTGATCGTTCGCATTACCGATCGCGGTCCGTTCATCGAAGACCGCATCATCGACTTGTCGCTGGCTGCCGCCAAAGCGGTGGATGTGTGGCGGCCGGGGACAGCTATGGTGAGGGTTGAGGTTTTATCGGCTCCGGCGCCGATCGACGAAGGCGGGCGCTGGTGCGTGCAGATCGGCGCCTTCCAGAGCGAACATGAGGCCCGCAAGTTAAAAGAGAAACTGCAAGACCGCTACGCGACGGCCAACGTTATTCAGTTCACCGGCCCCACCGGCGAGTGGGTGCGCATCCGTCCTCAGGGTGACGACAAACAGAAAGCCCAGGAAGTCGCCAGTAAGACGCACGTGAAAGAGGGCGGCGTGTTCCTGGTGAGGCTGGACTAAGACATATTAGGAAATAGTGTAGTGGGCACAAGCCAGGTGTGCCGCCGGCTGAAGCCGGCTCAAATCATCCGAAAGCTAGTTGACGGCGCGCTGAAGAGTCTGTGTGAGTACTGGTGTCGTCCCCGGGGGACTCGGATTCATTTCCCACTTCACCCAGCACTCCGCCTTCGGCTACGTGCTGGGCTTTCATATCCCCGCTCCCGAGGGGCTGTTTCTTCGGCGGTTTGTTCCACCATTTGCAGTCCAAAATGAGTTCTCACACAGACTCTGAAGCGCGGCCCTAGCGTTTGTCGGAACCACTACACCAATTCCTAAGCAGCTCTAAGACTGTCGCTGAAGCGCTCTTTTAACGCCTGCAAAAAGACCGGAAGCCCGTCGAGACTTCCGGTGAACGGGGATGCTGTCTCAAGCCCCGTCACAGCGAGAGGAGAGCTACAAACGTTACGCCATGAATTTGTGCCGCAAGAAGCGTGCAAGCCCCAGCATTCCGGAGCCCAACAGCACCATGGTTCCAGGTTCGGGCACGGCAGCCGGCGCTGCTTTCCCATAGAACGAATAGAACCCAAGGCCATTTCTGTCGGGTGCGTGAAAGATATCGAACGCACTGGGGAAAGTGGCCAGATCGAAGGCCTGGTAGACGCCTCCGTTTTTTCCGCCCCAATGAAGAACGAGATACTCGTACTGATTGGCGGGGAGACCGATGCACAATGTGTTGGGGCCGAACTTGGGATACCCGGCCGGGGCCCACTCGCCTTGATCCACTTTGAGGTCGGGATGCAGGCCGACAGAAGCGGTGGATAAATCGGTGCCGTGATCCTTGTTGTAGGTGTTGATAGCCTTAACCAGCCAAGTCGCGATGGTGCCGTCGCCCGCGTTGGAAGGTTGCGGGGAATGGCCGGAGTTCAGAGTAATCGGCGTGGCGGAAGCGCCAATGGAAAGTAAAATGATGGCCGAGAGTGCCAGGAATACTTTTTTCGTGTTGTTCGTCGGGCTGGGGGACGTGCTTCGGTTTGCCATTGCGTTGGTCCTTGTTCCTTCCTGTTCTAAAGCCTTGCAGCATCGCAAGGTGCACTGCCATGCTGCTGTACCGAAACTATCCTGCAAGCGATCACGCAACAAGAGATAGAAAGTGCCGCTGGCGATGTTCTCTAACGTTGCCGGCGCCTAGTCGAAACGCCCATAGGAAGCTCGTCTCCAGTCATCAGTCCTACGCACTGTTGCCATCCATCGAGGTGCCTAAGGCGATGGCGGCCAGCAGCCACCCTCGTGGTGGGTTGCCGGAGCCAGGCGCCAAACGGGCTGAAACAGCGCTTCGCCATCGGGCTGCTTTCCGATATTCTGGAAGCCGTCTGCGATCTGCTTATGCGAAGCTCCCAGCGTCAGTCACTCACGAGGCCGTTCGTTCCACTCACCATCCGTTTCGACCACGCGCTGCTGTTCGCCGCCCAGGTCCATCGCAATCAGGACCGCAAGAAGAGCGGTATCCCATACCTTTCGCACCTGCTGGGTGTGGCCGCGATTGTGCTCGACTACGGCGGCGACGAAGACATGGGAATCGCAGCGTTGCTGCACGACGCGGCGGAAGACCATGGAGGCCGCGCCATGCTGCACACCATCGAGCAGATCTTCGGGCCGCGGGTGGCGAAGATCGTGGACGGCTGCACCGATTCCTACGGCGACGAAGACAGGCGCAAGCCGAAGTGGTATCCGCGCAAGCTGCGTTATTTGCGACGAGTGCGCAATGAGGATGCGGAGACGCGTTTCGTCTCGGCTGCCGACAAGCTGTACAACACGCGTGCCGTGCTGCGAGACCTGCGCCAGGCGGGCGACTCGGCATTTGACCGCTTCTCCGCTCCCAAAGTGAAAGTGCTGTGGTATTACCGTTCGCTGGTGCGCGAATACCGGGCCGGCGGGGTTACGCATCGATTGAAGCCGTTGCTCGACGACTACGACCGCGCGGTCACGGAACTCGAGCACCTTTCGGGGCTGCTGGCTGCGCCGCGCCGGGCAGTTAAGCAAAGGGCTAAGCGGAAGCGCTAGAACTTTACGTTGCTTTGGGACAGGCGGGAGCCGTAGTTGACTGACACTGGAACCGAGCAGATCGTCGAACTACTGAAGTCGGCCAAGACGATTGCGGTCGTCGGCCTGAGCGATAACCCTCTCCGCACCAGTTACGGCGTCTCCGAATACATGCAATCGCAGGGATACCGCATCATTCCGGTCAATCCCATGATTCGTGAGTCGCTGGGCGAGAAGGCCTACGCTTCGCTCGGCGAGGTGCCGGAGAAAATCGACATCGTCAACGTCTTCCGCCGCTCGGAATTCGTGCCGGAGTTGGTGGAGGAAGCCATTCGCCTGAAGCTACCAGCGATCTGGATGCAGGAGGGTGTGGTGCACGAGGGGGCTGCAGAAAAGGCGCGCCAGGCGGGCGCCTTCGTGGTGATGGACAGGTGCATCCTGGAGGAGCACCGGCGGTTGCGGTAGTTTACTTCACCACGGAGGGCACGGAGAAATTTGATCGTAAAGATCACGGGCCAGCATTTTTCTGGAAGAGACTCACGGCATATTCACCACAGAGGCACAGAGAAGTTCTGGCTTGTTTTCAGGTGAGTCGGATTTCGTTCCCACCTCTTTCGCCAAAGGCGGGCGAAAGGATTGGGCACCCACTTTGTTTCGGCTGCCGTCAGTACATCCCACATTTCAAAAAGTAAGGGAAACGTGGGCTGCCGGGCGTTTGGCCACGGCTAAAGCCGAATATTTTGGCGGCGCTTCCACCCTTGAAAATCGGCCTACGACTCTTTTGATTTTCTCTTCTCCGTGTCTCTGTGTCTCTGTGGTTGGTCCGCTTTGACTTTCCTGATCTCCTCCAGGCGCGCCTTGATGCGCTTCTCGATGCCTTCGTCCGTCGGATGGTAGTACACGCGGTCTTTCAGCTTATCGGGCAGGCACTGCATGTCGGCGACCTTTTCGTCGAGGGTGTGGGCGTATTGGTACCCCTTGCCGTATCCCAGGTTCTTCATCAATCCGGTGGGCGCGTTGCGCAAGTGTAGGGGTACGGAATCCTGGGCGGTCTGTTCGACATCCTGCTGCACGGCGGCGTAGGCGGTTTCGAGCGCATTCGACTTGGGAGCGGCGCACAGATACACCACCGCTTGCGCCAGCGCCAGGTTGCCCTCGGGCATGCCGAGGAAATCGTAAGCATCACGCGCCGCCAGCGTGATTCCGAGTGCACCTGGATCGGCCAGTCCGATGTCTTCGGAAGCCATGCGCACCACGCGGCGAGCGATGTAGAGGCCGTCTTCGCCGGCCTCGAGCATACGGGCCAGCCAGTACAGTGCGGCATCGGGGTCGCTGTTGCGCACGCTTTTGTGCAGTGCCGAGATGAGGTTGTAGTGCTCCTCCCCGGCCTTGTCGTACATGAGGACTCGCTTCTGCAGAGCGTCGGTAGCGATTGCTTCGGTTATGCGCGGCGGAGCTTTCTGGGCGGGTTGGTCATCGTCTCGCGCCAGCGTGGCCGCCACTTCCAACGCGTTGTAGGCGCTGCGCGCGTCGCCACTGGAGTACGCGGCAATCTTCTGCAGCGCATCATCGTCGGCTTCGAGCCCCAGGTCGCCCAATCCGCGCTCTTTGTCGGTGAGCGCCCGGCGAAGCAGTGCGACGATCTGCTCCTCCGTTAAGGGTTGAAGCACGTACACCCGACAGCGCGACAACAGCGCCGAGATCACTTCGAATGACGGATTTTCCGTGGTAGCACCGATCAGGCGAATGCTGCCCTTCTCGACATAGGGGAGAAATGCGTCCTGTTGGGCTTTGTTGAAGCGGTGAACCTCATCGACGAATACGATGGTGCGGGTGCCGTACTGGCGGGCGCGCTCGGCGTCGGCCATAACCTGCTTGATTTCTTTGATGCCGCTCATTACCGCCGAGAACTCGATGAAGTCGGCGTGGGTCATGCCGGCAATGATCTTGGCCAAAGTGGTCTTGCCTACGCCAGGAGGTCCCCAGAAGATGAGAGAGCCGGTATCGTCACGCTCGATCTGCACGCGGAGCGGCTTGCCGGGCGCGAGAATGTGCTCCTGCCCGACAAACTCGTCGAGCGTGCGGGGACGCATGCGGTCAGCCAGCGGGCGAGTCTTGTCGACGGCCGGGTCGTTGCGCGGGATGTTCTGAAAAAGACTCACGGCATTTTCACCACAGAGGCACGGAGCACGAAGGCACTAAGGGTAATCTTTCTGGCAAGCGACTGCTCTGGACAAATTCGGACATCTACATCTGAATGAAGCTCAAATCGCCTGTCGTCCGCATCGGCCTGAGGCCCTCCTTGGTGAGCCTGTAACCAGCGCTTTCTATGCGGAACTCTTTGAAATGGTTAATTACGTCGTCCAATAGGTCATACTACTTCCGGTCAGTTCCTGGTGGTTCATCAAGCACAAGGTCAACCCGCTCCTCATTCAGATAAATGTTTCCGTCAATTCCCTGATGGAAGACCAGTGCTTCCGGCGGTTCCGAGAGCGTTCTTGCTTCCATCCAATCGGCGATGTAAAAGTCCGCTTCCGGCCCTAATCCTTCTTCCCGGTTGGATAAAAATCGGGTTACGACCGCCCTCTGCCTAATCTCTTCTTCTCCATGTTTTGAGAACTCGAACTGCCGGCCGACCTTGATCTCTGATTTCAAGCTCATGATGCGCTCTCACTTCCCCTTAAACGAGCAGTCTCTTTGCCATTTGTGATTGATTCAGCACCACCGAAATTCGTTGATTGCGCGCCATGCCCTTCTGGTTCACTGGTCAATTCAACAGAATTGCTTTCGTCACCATTACCTTCAGCTGGTAGTTCCGGCACTAGTTGGGCGCCATCCACGAAATCGACATTCCATGGCGCGGAAAAGTTCAACGTCGAAATAACTCCGCACCAGAATCTTATTCCTCTGCGCCTCGTTGTCTCTGTGGTAAGAGGTTTCTCTGCCTCGCGGCCTCATAGAGAATGATCGACCCTGCGATGCCCGCATTCAGCGACTCGACACGCGCCGACTGCGGAATCACGATAATCTCATCGGCCTGCGCCAAGATGTCTTTGGGCAGGCCCGCACCTTCGTTACCCACGAGCAAGGCCACCGGGTCGCGCAAGTCTGCCTGTGATATCGATGTGCCTTTGTGTGAAGAAGTCGCCAATACCCGCAGGCCTCGCGCTTTCGCCTCCTGAAGCGCCTTTCCTAACTCGACTTTCACTGTCGGCACTCGAAACATCGATCCCGCCGAAGCACGCACCGCCTTCCAGTTCCACGGGCTGACGGTGCGCTCGCCCAGCAGCATTCCCGTCGCCCCAAAGGCATCGGCCGAGCGGGCGATGGTGCCCAGGTTGCCCGGGTCCTGCAATCCCGCGACGATCACTACCAGAGCCGGCACTGGAGCGAATGCGTCATCGATACGATGCGTCTTCACCTTAACGAATGCCGCCACTCCTTGCGGAGTTTCGCTGGGCACGGCACTGGAGAAAACATCTTCCGGCAGTAGTAGCAATTCGGTATGAGACGAAAGCTGCGGGATCAGCTTGTGCGCCCGTTCGCGCGCCGACTCGCTGAAGAACACAGTGGTCAGGCGCAGTCCGGCGCGGATCGCTTCCTCCAGCAAATGCATGCCCTCAACCGCCACTTCGCCCTTATCGCCCGGAGCGGCCTCGCTAAAAGCGCGGCGCAGTTCCTTTAGCCTGGCATTTTGGCGGCTGGTGACGCGGCGCAGCCGGTCTTCGGATTGCAGCATGTCTGACATATTCTTCCCAAAACAGGCGTCTATCCTACACCGCGACGTGGCGGGAGGCGCTGCCGCGCTCGGTCGTGTTAATCTGCTCTCTTAACAAATCCAGGCAGCCGCATGCGTCTGTGCGCTCCTAAATTGACCGTTGCGGAGAGTTACGGTTGCGTCCTGAAATCGTCAAGATTAACGTCAACCATCCGGAAGCATCGCTGGTTTCCTACGTTGCGGACAAGATTCGCGGAGGCGCGGTGGTAGGCATGCCGACCGACACGTTTTACGGTCTGGCGGCTGATCCCTTCAACCTGCATGCCGTGGACCGGGTTTACGAGATCAAGACGCGTTCGCGGCACAAACCGCTTTCGCTGCTGATCGAGTCGGTGGACCAGGCGTCGGAATTGGCCTGGCCAGTGCCGGAGACGTTTTTCCTTCTCGCCCGCCGCTTTTGGCCGGGTCCGCTTACCATTATCGTTAAGGCCGATCCTAAACTGCCGCTGAAAGTTACCGCCAACACTGGAAACGTGGCGTTGCGGGTGCCGGCTGCCGAGGTTCCGCAGGCAATCATTCGCACCTTGGGGTCGCCTATTACGGCCACGTCGGCTAACCTGCATGGCGCATCCGAATGCACCAACGCACATGACGTTCGCGATCAATTGGGCGATTGCCTTGCCCTGATCGTGGATGGCGGCCAATCGCCGCGCGACATGCCCTCAACGATCGTCGATTTGACCAGTGACGATGGCAGCTGGCGCTTGCTGCGACTGGGTGCAATACCGTCTGAGCAGATCGTCGAGTTGCTGGGCCAGGAGTAGTCGCCACGGGGCCCGGACGTTTCCAATCTCATCCCTATCGTTGGCTGTTCGTTCTGGCTGTCTTGCTCTGTGCAGGCTATCTGTGCGCCACGGCGTTTCAGATCATGCGCGAGGCTAACTACGATGAGGCGGGTCCGGCGGATGCCATCGTAGTATTCGGCGCCGCTGAGTACGCGGGACGCCCTTCGCCCGTGTTGCGGGCGCGTCTCGATCACGCCTACCAGCTGTTCGAGCGGGGACTGGCTCCGCTGATCATCACCACCGGAGGGGCAGGCGGGGACCCGAAATTCAGTGAAGGGCAGGTGGGGCGTGACTATCTTTCCAGCCTCGGGGTTCCCGACGTAAATCTCATTGCCGAGACTCAGGCTGTCGATACCGATCAATCCGCCCGGCGCGTGGCCGTCATCCTGGAGGCAAACAGCCTGAAAAGCGTTCTGCTGGTCAGCGACGCTTACCACCTGTATCGCGCGAAGCGCATGATGGAGAGAGAGGGCATCACGGTTTCTATCTCGCCCCGCCCGGGTTCCATCCCCAAGACCGTATGGGGGCGCTGGATGGCAGCCCTGCGTGAGGCGGTCAGCTACACGCTGTATAAGCTGGGAGTGGGGTAGGACGGGGGTTGGGTAGTGAGCTGTTGGTACTTCGCTGATCGGGGCTAGAAGGCCGCTGAAAAAGCCCGAAAGCCGGTCGCCTCGCGGACTGAATTCCGCTCGGGATGACATAAACAGAGAACTTAGACGCTGGCCTAAAGGCCAGCTCTACCCTATCAGCGATTTTTCAGCAGCCTGCCCCAGCTCAACCGTTTGACTCCTGGCGGGCTATCGTGGTATTACATTTCTGGAAATGTAATGGAGCGATTATGGAATCGGCAATCACCGTCAAAGGGCAGGCCACGATACCGAAAGCAATCCGCGAGCATCTCCGGCTGAAGCCGGGCGATCGAGTCAAGTTCTTCGTTCATCCCGACGGTAGCGTAGCTCTCCTGCCGAAGCTTCCCGCCTCAGCGTTGCGAGGGATGGTCAAGCGCGGGCGCCGGCCCGTAACCGTTGCAGCGATGAATCGGGCAATCCGCGCTGCGGCGGTTGGCACTGGGTCGCGCAAGAAACGGCAATGATCGGGCTCGATACGAATGTAATCGTCCGCTATCTCACGCAAGACGACGCAGTGCAATCGCGGAAGGCCACGGAGATTGTCGAACGCCGTCTCACTGCCGACCGGCCGGGATTCGTCAGCATCGTAGCGATGATCGAAGCGGTGTGGGTCCTTGATCGCGCCTACAACCTGTCGCCCAAAGAAATCGCCGCGGCGGTTGAGCGAATGCTTCAAACTGAGGTATTACTCGTTGAAAATGAGCAGGAGGTCTTCGTCGCCATGGTTGCGCTGAGAGAGGGGCGTGGCTCGTTTGCCGACGCGCTCATCGCTGCGCTTGGCGTCCGGGCTGGCTGTAAATACACCCTGACATTCGACCACAAGGCCCTGCGATTATCCGGGTTCGAGCCCGCATAGCCGTCGGGAACTTACTTCACCAGCGCCAGCAGCCGCGCCGGTCCGCCGGAACCGTTTTCCAGCTTGATCGGGGCCACCACCACCGTCGCTCCGGCAGGCGGAACCAATCCCAGGTTCGCCACATTCTCCAATTGGTAGACGCTCTCCTTGGCGGTGAACTGGTGCACCGGAAATTCCTTGCTGGCGCCGGGATCAATGCTCATGGTGTCTATACCGAGTCCGACGGTATTGCGGGTCTTCACCAGAAAGGTCGCAGCTTCCAGGGAGAATCCGGGAAAGTGCATCTGGCCATCCGCTCCGGCATTGCGAAAGGCCCTGGGCGAATTCCAGCGGTCTTCCCATCCCGTATAGGCCATCACCACGGCACCGGTGGGGATCTCGCCGTTCTGGCTTTCCCAGTCAGCGATGTCCTGAACGGTGATCTCGTAATCGGGATGCCCGCTGGCTTTGCTGCGCACATTCAGTACCACGAGGGGACGAACCAGCCGTTCGGCAGGAATCTTGTCTACGGTCCACATTCCCGGTTCGAAATGCGCTGGAGCATCGAGGTGGGTTCCGTAATGTTCCTCGGTAGCGAAGCTGCGGGCGTAATACCCGTCGCGCTCAAAACTCTCGGTTTGCTTGGCGCGAAAGGGGGATTGCTCCGTGCCATCCCAGTTGGGCGAATGGTCATTGAGGCCGTGGGTCAGGTCAACCACGGCGTGATAAGTGGCTTGCTCCGACATGGTGGATTTATGTTGCGCGAAAAGTAGCAGAGCCAGCACAAGTGCCAGCGCCAGACTCCAGCCTATCGCAAATGTCTTCCACCGGATCATTCAGCTATTGCCGGGGTAGCACTACTTACCCGGACACAAATTTCCTCGTAGTTTATTGGACGCGCGGGAGCTGTGATTTGTTTCCCGGATTCGTGATGAATAAATTGTGGCATGCACTGGAGAAACAGGATAGATGAATGGAAGACGCAGATAACAGGAAGTTTATGCGCTGCCACGGCGGACCACGATCGAGAGCGGCTGCTCCATCACGCATCTCAACCCGTTGGTAACCGCCAGCCGCCGGTTGCTCATTAAGCTTTCAGGCTGAGTCGCATTAAGTTCAGCCCGCTGCGGGTGCTTTCGTCTAGCTTCCCATTCGCTCTGCAACCAGCACGGTGACGAGGGCGAGATCGGCGGCAAACACTGTGCTCACGAAGTTTACGGAATCGTTTCCCAGGTGGCCCCGATTCTCGAAGATCGCTCCCAGGATGCTGTCAAAGAACATGCCCGCTATGCCGGCGGCGGCGACGATTGGCGCCCAGCGCCACGGCACCACGCCAAAGAACGCGCTCACCCAGGCCACGATACATGCGGCCAGGCATCCCGCGAGCGTTCCCACTAGGCTGACTGCACCGTTAGTGCCGATCGGCGCCGGGCGGAAATCCAGAATCATGCGAGCCTGCCTGGCGGCGGCCTGGCCAGCCTCGCTGGAAACGGTATCGGCAGCCGCCTCGGCCAGCGCTGCCATGGCACCCGCCATCAACATGTCGGCTTCGCGTGGAAACGCGATCACCGCGGCGGAGCACAAGGCTGCCGCTCCGAGGTTGGCCAGCACTTGCCATGCGTTGCGGCCACCTCCACGTTCGGCCACTCCCAGATTTCGTTTGCGTTCTCTACGCCAGCGAGTGGCCAAAAGGGTTAGGACAAACACCGAGAGCAGCGGCAGGAACCCGCCGAGGCCGGTCGCAACCATGAGCAGGAAAGCAATGACCAGCCCCACCAAAGCGCCGCCATCGCTTACCGCGCTCATCATTCGGGCGATTACCGCAAACCCTGCTGCCACTACTGCCGCCGGCAAAGCCCTTGCATGATCGAGGCCTATCACTCGTAGTCCATTGTCCCCAGATAATGATTCGGCCGACGGTTATACCGACGACACTGCAAGGCCCGGATCACCCTGCTGCAGCGCATCCTAACAGACTCGCGTAAAGCCCGGTGACTCGCTCGCCACGCCTTGGGCGGCGACCATGAGCTATCGACGTCGCACCACTTCCGTGTTGAACGGTCCGCACCGCTGCGAAGAGAGTTGTGTCGAACTCTGTTGGTTGTTCTACTCTATTCCAGTAAGTGCTGAGGGCCCCCTTCATGAAATCGGCCACACAAGTCCCGATTCGGGTAGCAGTCGTTGACAATGATCCACTTCGTTTTGTTGGTTTTCGCGCGCTCTTCGACGGCGATGATGATTTCGAACTTCAAAGTTGTACCTCCAGTACGATCTTCAACAACCACAATCACGATCTCGTCCTGATCAGTTCCAGAAACGGAACGGCGATGTATGAAATCATGGCGGCCCTCAAAGCGCTTGATCCTTCGGTGCGGATTATCGCAGCGGGTAATTTTTCCGGCGAGGAAATGGCGCTACGCACGCTGTGCGCCGGAGCTAAGGGCTACATTGAGGAATCCGCACCTGCGGCCGAATTCAAGCAGGCGATTCGAGTGGTGCATAGCGGATCGGTGTGGGCCTCTCGCCGGGTACTGAGCAAATTCATCGAACGGGTCACCAACATTCCCCGCCGCAGCAGGGCCGAGGACCCACTCATCTTCACCGAACGCGAACGTGAGGTACTTCACCTTTTAGTTTCCGGCCGATCCAATCGCGAGATCGGAATGGCCCTGGGAATCGAGGAACGAACGGTTAAAGCCCACGTGGCGAAGTTGATGCGCAAAACCGGGGTGACGAATCGCATCGCGCTGTCCGTTCACGCACTGACTCATTCCCTGCTGGGTGTAGGACAGTCGGAATAGGCGGAAGCCCTCGTAGTTTCGCAATTAATGGTCTATTCCGGCGGAAGGTTACTAAAGTACCTTACGATTTGCGATTACCGCTTGCCGACTACTCTGATCGGACACATACTGCACTTACCTACCACAGAACCTGGGAGATAGGGTTGAAGGGGGACACGAGGGTCTCCTCCTCCAACCCTACATTTTTTCGGCCTCGCCCCATGGCAGCGAAGAGCCGAGGATTTTCCCGCCAGCTCGATTTCTGCTCACTTGTCAGGTCACTAGAGAGTAACCCGCCGCTTTGCCAGTATTCGGCGAAACCAGCAGCAAAACCAACTAAGATGGCCGCAGCCGGTGTGGATTGGCCGGATGCACCGTGATTCAGATTGGAGTTGCGTTATGAAGAAGTTTTGTATTGGCGTGCTGGTACTCGTAACGACGGCAGCGTGGTCCCAGTCGGGAACCCGCAGCGCGGACCTGGATCGCATCCAGAGTTCGACCACCATCCTGAGTCAAATCATGGAAGCCCCGGACCGCGGCATTCCCGATAGCATCATGTCAGGAGCGAAGTGCATTGCTGTCGTGCCTTCGATGCTCAAGGTCAGCTTCATCTTCGGCGCTAATTACGGCAAAGGCATCGCCACCTGCCGCACCGCCACAGGCTGGAGTACGCCTGCCTTCTTCCGCATCGAAGGGGGGAGTTTTGGGTTCCAGGCGGGGGGACAGGCCAGCGACCTGGTCCTGATCATTCGCACCGACGATGGCATGCAGCACCTGCTGCAAAGCAAGTTCAAGCTGGGAGCCGATGCCTCGGCCGCCGCCGGCCCTGTAGGACGCGACACCCAGGCAGCTACGGATCTCACGATGCGGGCCCAGGTCCTGACGTATTCCCGCTCGCGCGGCCTGTTTCTCGGTGTATCGCTGAGCGGAGCGGTGATTCGGCAGGACGACGGCGATGTTCTCGCCTTTTACGGCAAGGACTGGACGTTTTACTCCTTGTTGAACGGCGAAGTGCCGCCGCCGCCGGACACGCACACCTTCTTGAGCACGGTGGAACGTTACGCACCCACCCAGCGCGCGGCTCTGCCGGCGCACCCGGTGCCGCCGGCCGTAGCGCCAACGGCGGCGGCCGACGCAGCCCCGGCTGCCTCGCCAACCGCTGCTCCTGCAACCGCACCCGCGGCGGCTCCTGAGCCGACCGCCTCAGCTGCGCCGCCTGTGGATTCGGAGGATGCTCCGGCGACCGCGGACGAGCCTTCAGCCGCAAATACACCTGCGCCGACGCCAGCCAAAGTTGTGCCGGCAACACCGGCTACTGCGCCGTCTTCAGCGCCAGCGGCCCAGCCGACTGGCAGCGGTAATACGCTGCGCTAGAGATCCAGGAATTAACGGCGGTGGCTGCGGCCACCGCTTTTTTGCGCCTGCAGGGAAATCCCTGCTGACGGCGGGGGCTCACCGCCTCGAGTCTTCTTCGGCAAACGGTGGCGCCGGCAGTGGCTATGACGCCAGCTTTCGATTGCCTTCCGTTCCAGCCCAGTGCTACGGTCAGGATGTCCCTTGATGCTCTACAGACTGCAATACCTGCCACTGGCATTTCTGGTGCGATTCGTCGGAATGTTGCCGCGACCGCTGGCACGCGGCGCCGGAATTGTCCTGGGCCGCGTCGTCTATTATGTCCATCCCCGTTTGCGCCGCGTGGGCCAGCGCAACCTCGAAATGGCGTTTCCGGAAAAATCTCTGCAAGAGCGGCGCCAAATTCTTCGCGGCGTCTATACCTCGCTGGGACGATTGCTGGCGGAATTCTGCCTCTTCCCTCGCTACACCCGGGAGAATGCGGCTCAGGTGGCAGTCTACCAGGGCTTCGAGAACTTCGAGTCCGCCGAAAAGCGCGGTAAGGGGGTCCTGTTTCTCACCGGACACTTCGGCGGCTGGGAGATCGGATCCTTCTTCCATTCCCTGCAGGGGCATCCCATGAAGATCGTGGTACGCCCGCTCGACAATCCGTATGTTGATGAGCTGGTCACACGTTATCGCACCCTGCATGGCAACGCTGTAATTGGCAAGCAGGGATTCGCACGTGGCTTGCTGACAGCAATGCGCGACAACGAAACCGTCGGCATCCTGATGGATACCAACATGACGCCTCCACAGGGCGTGTTCGTGAATTTCTTTGGCATTCTCGCATGCACCGCCGTCGGCATTGCCCGCATGGCTTTGCACAGCGACGCCGCCGTGGTGCCCGCTTTCACCATCTGGGATCCGGTGCTGCGAAAATATCGCGTCGAGTTCGACCCCGCGATCGAGTTGGCGCGTACCGGCGATGATGAGGCTGACGCCGTCACCAATACCGCTATCTTCAATCGTGTTTTTGAGGACTACGTGCGCAAGTACCCCGACCAGTGGCTATGGGTACATCGCCGCTGGAAAACGCGTCCGCCAGGTGAGCCGCCGCTTTATTAAGTTTTGGAATTTTCACCACAGAGGCACAGAGACATAGAAGAAATAAGACGGAAAGACAAACAACCACGGATTTTCACGGATCGACACGGATGAAATCAATACGTTTGCAAAACCCGCTAAGCTGTTTGAAAACGCGTCCGCTTGGGAATTTCCACCACAGAGGGACAGAGACCCAGAGAAAATCAGGAGGAAGACAAAAGACCACGGATTTTCACGGATCGACACCGATAAAAGGGGAAACAACAGTACATTTGCGGGCCAATACCGGTCGTCCTCTTCCTGCGCCTCTGGTTTGCTTCTCCACTCCCGGACTGCCCTTCTCCGTGTCTCGGTGCCTCTCTGGCTTTGTCCGTCAGATCCGTGTTCATCCGTAAGATCCGTGGTTGTTTTTGGTTGATTTTTGCTTCGCTTCCTCTGTGCCTCAGTGCTTCTGTGGTGAAGGCTTTTGAATTTCTCCAGCCGCTCGCCTATAACTGACGCATGTCGCAAACCCTGCAAGCCCTGGCAGAGTTCACCGCTGCTCGCCTGATCGGCGACGGGACCATCGCAATCGAAAGAGTCGCCAGCATCTCCCACGCACAGACCGGGGACATCGTTTTCGTCGAGTCGGTGCGGCACCTTGAGATCGCCATGAAATCCCGTGCCAGCGCGGTCATTGTGAAGGAGTCGGACGCCGAGATCACCACAACCAAGCCGCTGCTGATCACTCCTCATCCGCGCCTCGCATTTGCTACCGCGGCGCAATTGCTCTATCCCCCGAAGAAATATGCGCCCGCCATACATCCATCGGCCCTCATCGAAAAGTCGGCCAAAGTTGCGTCCACCGCAAGCGTGGATGCCTTCGCTGTTATTGAGGCCAATGCGGTCGTGGGCGAGCGGACGTTCATTGCCTCCGGGTGTTACGTGGGCGAGGGCGTGGTGATCGGCGATGACTGCGATATCTATCCCCGGGTGGTGATCTACTCCGGCACGACGATCGGCCGCCGCGTCATGGTGCATGCCGGCGCCGTGCTCGGGTCCGACGGTTTCGGATTTGTTCGCGATGAAAAGTTTGGACGCTACGTCAAATTTCCCCAGGTCGGCCGCCTGGTGATCGGCGACTACGTTGAGATCGGCGCCAACTGCACCATCGACCGTGGCGCGCTCGATGAGACCGTGATTGGCCCAGGCACTAAACTCGACAACCTCGTGCACAT
Organism: uncultured Acidobacteriaceae bacterium; assembly: GCA_963834815.1. GTDB lineage: Bacteria > Acidobacteriota > Terriglobia > Terriglobales > Acidobacteriaceae > DASRAA01. Next base: position 92,760 of record CAWIDA010000007.1, read on the forward strand.
CGGGCACAACTCCAACATCGGTGCGAATGTCGTGATCGCGGCGCAGACCGGCATCTCCGGCAGTTGTTCGGTGGGTGACGACTGCCTGCTGGGTGGACAAGTGGGGCTTGGCGACCATTCCGCCATTGAAGCCGGAGCAATCCTCGGCGGGCAGGCTGGAGTCCTCCCCAACAAGACGATTCGCGGTAAGGGCGTGGTTTTCTGGGGAACTCCGGTGAAACCGGTTCGCGAATATCTCAAGGAACTGGCGACGCTGTCGCGACTGACGCGCAAGAGCGAGATGTAACGAATCGAGAGTTTGAATGGCGCGCCTTCGGGTGTGCAGTAATCGGCGTTTTATGTTAGCGAGCGGGTTTTTGCAGGTTGCGGAAAAGTTGCTTTGTACCGTTGCGGTCAGGATAAAAAAGGCTGCGGAAAGAGTCCGTAAAGAAGATCCTGGGGAACTAAAGTGTGTGCGTGAGAACCCGATTTTCAAAATTGCAGTGGGACACCAATGCAACATTCGCCCACGAATCAGCCCCGGAGGGGCGAAATGTCTTAGCCCAGCGCTTCAGCGCTGGGGAGAGTGGGAAATTATCCCGAGTCCCGGAGGGACGACAGATGTTCTCACGCACACACTAAAGTCCCCAAGGGTGGACAATAAACAATGGGCTTAGACGCTGGCCTAAAGGCCAGCTCTACCCAAAACTGCAGTTTTTCCGCAGCCTGTTTTTCCGCAACCTGTAAAGTCAGGCCCTGATACGAATCGGTAGCCGAAGGCGACTTTTCCGCACCAGTTCAGCCCCGCGAGGATGGAAATGGCTCTCATCGTAGTTGGCGGACACTCCCGCAGCGTGGGCAAGACCAGCGTCGTCGCCGGCATTATCGCGGCGCTGCCGGAGATGCATTGGACTGCCGCAAAAATCACCCAATACGGCCATGGGATTTGCTCGGCCAACGGCGAGCCCTGCGACTGCGCCACCGACGACCACTCGTGGGCAGTCAGCGAAGAACGGGATCGCAGCGGCGAAAGTGACTCGTCCCGCTTCCTGGTGTCAGGCGCGGTTCGCTCTTTGTGGGTTCGCACTCGTCAGGGAATGTTGGCGGAAGCCATGCCGCGGCTGCGGAAAGAATTAGCCGGTGCGGAAAATGCCATCCTCGAGTCCAACAGCGTGATGCGCTTCCTGCGTCCTGACCTCTATCTCACCGTGCTCGATGCCGCCACTGCCGACTTCAAGGCGTCCGCGAAGGAATACCTCGACCGCGCCGACGCTATCGTTCTGCACGACGGCACGCCGCAAGTGGCTTGGACGAACATTTCACTTAAGCCGGTTGCCGGGAAGCCGACTTTCCGCATCACTCCGCCGCTCTACGTGACGGCGGAGTTAATTGACTTTGTGAGGCTGAGAATCTTAGTTTCGGCGGAAGCACGAATCAACCCGTCGGCGCGGAAGGCTGCCGGCAGAAAAGCATAGAAACAGTAGAGTATCTGGCGGATAAACGCTGGTATTTCCGTGTTGCGCGGCGCGTACCGGTGGCAAAGAATCACTTTTCCGTTGGCTCTAATTTCAGTGACGCGGAATTGATGCAATAGCGCAATCCGGTGGGGTGTGGTCCGTCGGGAAACACGTGCCCTAAATGCCCGCCGCAGCGCGAGCAGGTGACTTCGACCCTCCGCATGCCCAAGCTGTTATCTTCGTGGGCCTCGACCTTCTCCTGCGACGCCGGCTGGTAAAAACTCGGCCAGCCGCATCCCGCATCGAACTTTGAATCCGATAGAAACAGTTCCTCTCCGCAGGCGGCGCACTTGTAAACTCCGGGCGTCATGACGCCTTCGTACTCCCCGGTAAAAGGCCGCTCGGTGCCCTTTTCGCGCAGGACGCGATACTGCTCAGGCGTCAACTCTTTGCGCCACTCTTGTTCGGTCTTAGTAACCTTCTCTGTCATGGTTGTCCTCGCAGCATTGGATTACTGCAGCGGCCAGTTCGTTGCATAGATCGTGACTCCGAGCGCTCGTTGGAACCAACGGCGGAGTCTTTTGGCAACACCGCCGAACAGCCGCTCCGAAATCTTGAGACCCTCGTCGTGCGGTACAGAGATCACTTCGACGTGTGATGCCACGCACAGCCCGTTGGGAATTTCTGCTTTATCAACGAATCTGCTGTGCTGAAGCCCGTTTCGAGCCGGAAGGCACTTTGCCGGGCATACAGATAGCCACCGGACAACGTCATTTGCGGTTGCAACTATGACAAATTTCAAGGATGCGGGCCACCTCTTCCGAATGGCAGCCGTCTTTCTGGTTGGGGTTGTGTTGTTCCTGGTGGCGCGCAGCCTTTTTGTTCCTAGCAGCTTCGGGCAATATGGCCATTACCGGGGTGCAGCTATTGCCGACGTCGCCAACCGGCCTGTGGTCTTCGCAGGTCACCAGGTTTGCGAAAGTTGCCATACCGACGTGCTCCAAGTGAAGAGTAAGGGGGTGCATGCCTGGGTTGCGTGCGAGTCCTGTCATGGCCCGCTGGCAAAGCACGCGGACGATCCCACGGCGCTCCAGCCTCCGCATATTGACGTCGCGGTTCTATGCGTGCGTTGCCACGAAGCCAACAACGCGAAACCCAAAGGCTTCCCGCAGGTGGCCTCAGCCGACCATTCGGGCGGAGTCATTTGCGACACCTGTCACAAGCCGCATAGCCCGGCAATTACCGGAGGGAGTCAATGAACCTCACCCGCCGCCAATTGCTGATTCTGCTGCCCGCTGCTGCCATCGCCTGGGACTCTATTTTCGCCGGCACTCCGGAGGCAGCGCCGAACTACCAGATGAGCGTTCACTGGTGGGGCATGCTGATCGACGTGACCAAGTGTATCGGCTGTGGCACCTGCGTCCAAGCCTGCAAAGCGGAAAACAATGTCCCGGATGGGTACTACCGTACCTGGGTCGAGCGCTATCACGTCGCCAACTGGGACACAGAGATGCCGCAAGTCGATTCTCCCGATGGGGCATTGCACGGGTTCCCTCCTGCCCAACAACAGGGCGGAAAGAACTTCTTTGTTCCGAAACTCTGCAATCATTGCGCCGATTCTCCTTGCACCCAGGTCTGTCCGGTGGGCGCGACCTTCGTTTCCCCCGACGGAGTAGTGCTGGTCGACCAACAGTACTGCCTGGGATGCCGCTACTGCATTCAGGCTTGTCCGTACGGCTGCCGCTTCCTGAACCCCGAAACCAATACGGCCTCGAAGTGCACGCTCTGTTATCACCGGATCACCAAGGGGCTAACTACCGCCTGCTGCGAGACCTGTCCCACAGGAGCGCGCCAACTCGTGGACTTCAAGAACCCCAACGATCCCATTCACAAGTTCCTTGAGACGCATAGCGTGCAGGTCTTGAAGCCATACATGGCCACCAAGGCGAAGGTTGACTACTACGGCCTCGATGGCTCGGTGCGATAGGAGGGCTGGTGAGCGGCATCCCGGTTGAAGGCTTCATGTACCCCAATGAAATCGAGCTCCAGTGGAGCGTGCTGATCGTGCTCTACCCGTTCCTCACTGGACTGGTGGCTGGCGCCTTCATTCTGGCTTCGTTGGAGCGGGTGTTTCGCGTGGATGCAGTGAAGCCCACTTATCGTCTGGCGCTGCTGACCGCCCTGGCGTTTCTTTTGGTGGCTCCGTTACCGCTGCAACTGCATCTCGGACATCCCGAACGGTCTCTAGAGATGTACCTGACTCCGCATCGGTCCTCGGCCATGGCCATGTTCGGCTTCGTTTACCTGTGGTACTTGATGGCCGTGCTCGTCCTCGAGATTTGGCTGGATTACCGGCGCGACATTGTGGTGCTGTCGCAATCCACCAGAGGATGGAAGCGATGGTTCTACAAGGCACTCACCCTGGGCTCGTCCAATATCAGTGAGCGCTCGCTGGAAGTTGACAACAAGGTTGGCTGGATTATCACCGTGATCGGCATACCCTCAGCCTTCCTGCTGCATGGGTATGTCGGGTTCATTTTTGGCAGCGTGAAGGCTAATCCCTGGTGGTCTTCCCCTCTCATGCCGGTGGTCTTCATTTTCTCGGCCATGGTTTCGGGAATTGCCGCGGTCATGCTGGTGTATATGGCGCTATGCAAACTTCGCAAAGTGCCAATCGACATGCGCTGTGTGGACACGATTGCGAAGTACCTGTTCTACACATTCCTCATCGACTTCGCGCTGGAGCTGCTGGACCTCGTCCATCGCATCTACGAATCGGATGAATCATTCCGCAGCCTCGACTTCATGGTGCACACCAAGCTGTACTTCCCTCATATCGTGATCCAGATCCTGCTGGGCACGGTAACGCCGATATTGGTGCTGGCGGCAACGCAGGTCCTGCGTCTGGGAGAGAATCGTCGCAAATTCGCCTATGGCGTCGCGGGCTGCCTCGCTCTGATCGGGATATTTGCCATGCGCTGGAACGTCGTCATTGGAGGCCAGCTTTTCTCCAAGAGCTTCCTCGGCTACACCACGTACAAAATGGGCTTCGTCACCCGCGAAGGTCTGCTGGTCGCAATTGTGCTCACCATCCTGCCTTTCTTTATCTTGTGGGCACTGATCAAATTGTTACCTCCATGGCTGGAAACGCGTGCGCTCGATGTCTCTCCTCTGGCATCAGCCCAGGGAGACGACTAACTGGGGGGTGATTGACCAGCTCCGCCTAACATCCTTAAGATTTCGGCTGTGGATTCCCCCGACCATTTAATCGGCCGTACCGTTTCGCATTACCGCATTCTGCAGAAACTCGGCAGCGGCGGGATGGGCGCGGTTTATGAGGCCGAAGATCTGAAGCTGGGCCGGCGTGTCGGCCTTAAATTTCTGCCCGACGATCTCTCCCACGATCCCCAGGCCCTGGAGCGCTTTCGCCGGGAGGCGCGGGCGGCCTCGTCGCTAAATCACCCCAGCATTTGCACCATCTACGAAATTGGTGAGGGCGACGGCTATACCTTCATCGCCATGGAGTTGCTGGAAGGGCAGACCCTGCGCGACCAGTTGTACGGAGGGGCGGTCAAGCTCAATCTGCTGATCGAGCTGGCTATTCAAATGGCCGATGCGCTGGACGCCGCCCACTCCCACGGCATCATTCATCGCGATATCAAGCCGGAGAACATCTTCGTCACCCAGCGGAGTCATGCCAAGGTCCTCGATTTCGGACTGGCCAAGCATCTACGCAGCAGCCAAATGGTGGGTGAGACGGTGGGCGCAGAGCAATTGCCAACCATGTCCGCCGGTCCCCGCTATACGACGTCCGGGGCTGCGTTGGGTACGGTTCCCTACATGTCGCCCGAGCAGGTGCGCGGCGAGGAGTTGGACGGTCGCAGCGACCTGTTCTCATTTGGGGCGGTGCTCTACGAGATGGCTACGGGGCGCACAGCATTTTTCGGCAACACGCAGGGAGTCATTTTCGACGCGGTGCTCAATCGCATACCCACTGCCGCCATCGAGCTGAATCCGCAAGTGCCGCCGAAGCTGCAGGAGATTATCGACAAGGCGCTGGAAAAGGAGCCTAAGTTCCGCTACCAGACCGCCGCCGACATGCGTACCGATCTCGTGCGCTTGAAACGCTTGCTCGACTCGGGCGGGCAAGTACGGAGTTCAGGAGCCATTTCGGAGGCGGTTCCCGTTGCGCTCCCAGAGCACAAGCATTGGAGGAAGTGGCTTATTGGATCTGTAGCTGTAGCGCTGGTGGGTGCACTCGGCTGGTACCTGGCAAGTTCGCGGAGCGAGTCACGTTCTGCCAGAGAGGTAAAGCAATTCCGGCTTACCGCCAATCCGTTGGAAAACTCCGTAGACGGCGCGGCGATTTCGCCTGATGGACGCTACCTGGCGTATTCCGACGGGACAGGCATTCACGTCAAACTCATCGCCAGCGGGGAGACCCAGCATGTCCCTGCGCCTCCCAACTCTTCGACGGGACGGAACAGTTGGTTCCCGGTGGCCTGGTTTCCTGATGGAACCAGGTTCGTGGCCAACGCGATGAGCGCCGGGCAGTCGAGCGCGTGGATCGTTACCGTGTTGGGCAGCCGGCAGCACCTGCGTGACCAGGCTTGGGCGAGCGGGGTCTCGCCGGATGGTTCCCTCATTGCCTACTACAGCAACATGGATTTCAATGGTGGCCCCGATATCTGGACGATGGACCCACAGGGTGGAAGCGCCAGGAGAGTTATCGCGGCCCCGGGTAACGAGACCGGGTTCAATCGTGTTTCATGGTCGCCTGACGGCAAGCGACTGGCCTACATTCTGCAGCGCGGAGGCGCCTACCCGGAGATCAATACGGTTGAGGTGAAGAGCGGTGCAACCACCGTAGTTTTCTCCGACGAAATGCTGCAGGACGCCTACTGGCTGCGCGATGGGCGCATAGTGTATTCGCTGTTGCGGCGCCCCCAAATCGGCGACTCAGACACCCCCGCTCCTCCCAGTAACGACGCCGATTTATGGGAGGTCAGGGTAAGCCCGGCGACCGGGCGGGCCGTGGGAGATCCTCGTCAGGTCACGAACTGGCCTGGATTCACATTCTTCAATTTCACTGCCAGCGCCGATTCCAAGCGGCTCGCATTCCTGAAAGTCAACTACGAATCCGACGTCTACGTTGGCGAAATCGACTCAAAGATCACCCGCCTGAGCGCCCTTCGCCGCTTCACCCTCGACGAGCACGACGATCTACCTACCGCGTGGACAGCGGATAGCAAGGCGATCATCTTTTTCTCCGATCGCAACGGTTTCCATGAGATATTCAAGCAGGGTCTTGACGACAGCTCAGCAGAGGCGCTCACTTCAGGGCCCGGCTACAAGTGGGGCCCGCGACTCACCAGTGACGGCGAGTCAATCGACTATCTCTCCTCGAAGTATGCTCCGTACGCGGGCGCCGTTCCGGCAACACTGCTGCGAATGCCCGCCTCCGGAGGGGCGTCGAGAGCGATTCTGACGGGTACAGGTATGGCCGACCATCGCTGCGCCCGCGCTCCCGCCCAGCTTTGCATCTTCGATGAGATACCTGCCGGGCAGAACAAGCGCATCCTCTATGCCTACGACGAAGAACATGGAAGAGGACGTGAACTGCTTTCGCTTGATCCCAATCCTTATGGAAATTGGGACTTGTCACCCGACGGAACGATGATTGCGGTGAGCCGGTTCAATCCTCGCGAAGGCCGAATTCACTTTCACTCCCTTGCGGGCAAAGATATTCCCGATATCGTTGTCCCCGGCTTTGCCGGATTCAACGGGTTGGACTGGTCGGCCGACGGCAAAGGCTTGTTCATTTCGAGTTCGGACACCCGCCATTCCACCCTCATCTACGTCGACCTGAATGGGAACGTCAGAAAGCTGTGGGAACCGAACGGCGCGGCGCAGAGTTGGGGAGTCCAGTCCCCTGATGGCAAGTACATCGCCATTGCCGGCGGCAACTTCGACAGCAACGTCTGGATGATTGAGGATTTCTAGGCGCCGCCGTTGCCGCGCGCCCTACTCAAACTGCTTGCGAAACTCTGCCAGTTGCCGCTTCAGGTCGGCAACTTCGTTTTGTAGCGCCGCAATCGCCTCTTCCAACCGGCCTACTCGCTCGTTGTCGCCGGATGCGCCCGACGCCGCAGCGGCCCGCGTCGCCGGCAACTCCGGCAACTCCGACACCTCGATCTCGCCAGATAGTAAATGGGCGTAGCGCGATTCTTTTGTTCCGGGTTGCCGGGGAAGCACGGTGGCCAGCGGGGGCTCGCGCTGCATCAGCCGTTGCAGGCTCGACTGCACCGCCTCCAGATCTTCAAAGTGATGCATGCGCTCGGTGCGCCCGCGCAACTCACCTGGTGTTTGTGGCCCGCGCAGCAACAGGACGCACAACACGGCAGTTTCACCGCGCGAGAAGTTGAACATCTCCTGCAACCGGTGCTCGTACTTGGTGACGCGACTATCCGCTCCACCGGCGGGACCTGCAAGGGCCAGATCGTGCAGTCCTTCCAGCGCGTCGCGAACCGCGTTCTCGTCCAGGCTCATCACCGGATCGCGATTGTTCTTCTGGTTGCAGGCATTCACCAGCGCATTGAGCGACAACGGATAGTAGTCCGGCGTCGTGATGTCCTTTTCCACCAGCGCGCCCAATACGCGGGCCTCGACGTTATTGAGTACTATGTCCATCGCCCTCCGGCTTTTCTGGGAAATTTAATTCGCATCATAATCGCGGCAAGTGCAGGATGCGCCACAGCGGCAGGCACAGTAGCAGCATGGCCACAACCGCCAGCCCAACCCTGACCTGATGAGTTTTGAAGCGCTGGCTGATCGCGGTCAACAGAAGTACCGTCGCCAGCAATACAGTCGCGCGCACGTACATATCCGACGTCTTCCGGGCTTTTGTACCCTGCTTGAAGAGTTGCGAAGCCTCGGCCTCCAGCTTGGCCGACTCCTCCAAACTGGCATTATGATATTCGGCCATGAGCATAGGGCCGGGAGGCGCATTCGGATTGTTCATGGGATCGGTTTTCATCCAGGCTTCAAAGGCAACGTGATATTCCGGGCGGAAACGGCGCTCGAAAATCTCCGCCACTTTCTGGTTTCCAGTGGCATTCTCCTTCAACCACTCGGCAAATGTCAGGGCATCATAGATACGTTCCTGACCTCCCGTAGTGAGCAACCCTTGGGACTGCACGCGGAGTTTGGTGGATTCTTCATAACGCTCGTCCTGCTGTCCATCCCAAAGCGCCGCCTGGTAGCCACTCCACGCAGTTGTAACGGCCACCATCGCCAGAATCACCGCCTCGACAATCTCTAATACTTCCAGCCAGCGTGAATGGTGAGGCGCTGAGTGTTCACTCCCTTCATTGAGTCGATGAGCAATCTCAATGTTGACTCCGCCCGTTTCCGGCATCGATATCTCCTATCTAACCTCTCCAATAACGCTAGCGTACCAAGTAAACAGCGTATATACTCCCGCGACAACGGTGCTGGGTCAACCATGAAGGATGTCGGTGCAAGCTACAAAGTGGCGGTTGTGCAGGCTGCTCCGGTTGCCTTTGACCTGAAGCGCAGTCTTGAAAAGGCTCTCGCTTGCGATGCTCCTCGCAAGGGGAATCCCTGCCTGCGCATCAAAATACATATTCCGCAGAGATAACTGTGAACCTCGCCCCCGCTGTGCAGAGTGCCGCGTTCACCGTCGCATGGCCGCAGCCAGTTGATCCTCTTCACTCGCCGCTGCAGTCGGCGTTGGTCGCGGCGGTTCCGATCGGTGTCGTTCTCGTCCTCATGGGAGGCTTCCGCAAGAGTGGACTGTTCGCCTCACTCTGCGGACTGGCGACCGCGGCGTTGTTGGCAATTTTCGTATGGCATATGCCAGTCTCGCTGGCCGGCCGGAGTGTCGTTTTCGGGGTTGCCTATGCCGTTTGGTCGATCTTGTGGATTGTATTTAACGCCCTATGGCTCTACAACCTGGCGGTAGCGACGGGCTCTTTCGACCTGCTTCGCCGGTGGATGGAACGGCGCGCTTCTGGCGACCCCTGCGTTCAGGCGATCCTGGTGGCATTCTGTTTTGGGGCCATGCTGGAGGGTAGCGCCGGGTTTGGAGCGCCGGTAGCGGTTACGGCGTTTCTCCTGGTGGGCCTGGGATTCCAGGCGCGCAAGGCAGTGGTAGTTTCTTTGCTGGCTAATACTGCTCCCGTAGCATTCGGTGCAGTGGGCGTCCCCATTATTGCTCTGGCAGGAGTGACCGGGCTGGACATCATGAAGCTTTCTGCCATGGTGGGGAGGCAGCTTCCTTTCTTATGTCTTATATTGCCGGCCTACCTGGCTTGGGTGGTTGGGGGCGCGAAAGGTTTGCGGCGGAGCTGGCTTCCGGCGCTGGTTGCAGGAGGCGCTTTCGCGGCGGCGCAGTTCCTGGTGTCAAACTTTTGGGGACCGTACGCCACTGACATAGTCAGCTCGCTGGCTTCCATCGTGGCCCTGGCTTCCTTTCTTCGGATCTGGGCCCCGCGGCCGATGAATGAAGACGCAACAACCGCTCCACCCGATCTTGAACGCGGCCAGCCTTACACCTCCACATGTCTTTCCGCATGGTTGCCGTGGGCGGCGCTTTCCGTGGTCATGGTGCTGTGGTCGTACTTCAAGCTGTTTCAGCATGGACAGATTTCTACCCCTGTGCCGGGCCTCCATAACGGCATCATGATTACGCTGTACGCAAAACTCTATTCTGCGATTTTCGTATTCCAACCGTTAGCACCTGGGACGGGCGTGCTGGTCGCTGTCGTACTGACTGCACTTCTTTTTCGGATCCGGCCACGAGTCTTTGTGGAAGCCGGTACCCGAGCGTTACGCCAGCTAAAGCTGCCTGGCGTAACCGTGCTGTTCATTGTCGGACTAGCGTACCTCTATAACTATTCCGGAATGGCTTACACGCTGGGAGCGGCGGTCGCGCAGGCAGGCAGCATCTTTCCTCTGGTGAGTAGCTATCTGGGGTGGGTCGCATGCTTTCTCACCGGAAGTGACACCGCTGCTAATCTCCTCTTTGGCAACCTGCAAGTTGCCGCAGCGCATCAGTTACACCTGAGCCCGGTCCTGCTTGCGGCAACAAATTCTTCGGGAGCGGTGGCCGGGAAAATGATCTCGCCCCAGAATATTGCCGTCGGCGTCACCACTGTCGGCCTGGTGGGCCATGAGGGGAAAGTTCTGCACAACACGTTCTGGCACAGTGTTGTGCTGGCCGCGATGCTCGGCCTGATCGCCTACGCCCAGGCATACTACGTTCCCGGAATGGTGCCTTGATGTAATCGCAGGCACAGACGTGCGGGGCTGGTGGATGGTTTTGGTTCGTACAGAATCGCGGCGATCATGACCACGATAGAATCAAGCCACCGATGAACGCTGCTAGCCAGATTGCGAAATTCGAGGTGTTGTTCGACCGCGCGAAGCCCAGTACGTTCACCGACGAAGCTTATGCGCCCTACGGCAATTTCAGCCTCCCTGCGCCACCGCCTGATCGCCCCTGGATCTACACCAACTTCGTGCAATCACTCGATGGCATCGTCAGCCTGCTGGGGAAGTACGCTTCCGGGGGCGAGATCGGCCAGTCGCGAGGCCGACCGCTGGCTCATGGATTTGCTGCGCGCACACGCCGATGGACTGATCATGGGGATGAGCACGCTGCGGGAAGAACAACGCAGTCGCGGACCTGAGAGCCGCGGCATCGTGTTCCAGGTGGTCGAACCGGAGCTACTGCGGCTCCGCAAGCGACTCGGCAAAGGCCGCCAGCGAAACATCTTCGTGACCCGTGCCCTCGATCTCGACCTGTCGAGGTGGAAAGTCTTCGACGGCGACCTGGTGGACGCTGTCATTGTGACTTCGCCCGCCGGGACGGTTCGGCTCGCGGCGCACCAGCAATCACATCCGCACGTAGATATCATTCCTGCCGGGACCGGCGAGACCATCGATCTCGTGGAGGCGCTGCACAAACTGCGGGAGCATCTGGGAATTGAGCATCTTCTCTGCGAAGGCGGGCCAACGTTATACGGCAGCCTGGCGCGAGCCGATCTGGTGGACGAAAAGTTCGTCACCATCTCACCCGTCGAGATCGGGCAAATTGTTCCGCCGGAGCAGGAGCGCCTATTGAGCGAAGTGGGCATTTCCCCGCTGCTGCGCCCCACCGTGTTCGGCGGACCTGGCTTCACTCGCGAGAACATGAGTCACTGGACGTGGCTGAGCTGCCGCAAGTCCGGCGATCACCAGTTCAACCGCTACCGGCGCGCGCGGTGATCCCAGCAGAGCGTTTGATTCGTCTCGAGAGGCAGGTCAGACTCAAAGGGTCGTCGTACAGTTAACGAAGCAATCAGATGCCCGCGTACCAGGCATAGCCAGCTTCCGGTGCGGCAGAGCCCAGACCCTTGCCGAAGCCCTTGAGCGAGTCGGTGAATGTCAGCCGGGTAATGAATTTGACACTCTTATATCCGAGTTGGCGCGGCACACGCAGCCGGAGCGGCCCCCCGAAACCCGCCGGAAGATCTCCGTCATTCATCCCCCAGGTCAGCAACGTCTGGGGGTGTAGAGCGTCGGCCATGTCGATGCTTTCCCACCAGTCGGGTTCGATGGAGTAGTAAACAACATACTTCGCCTGGGGCAGGGTCCCGCATGCGTTCATGACCTCGTGCAGAGGGGTTCCGATCCACTCGGCGACATAGGACCAGCCCTCCTCGCACACTACTTCGGTGATCTGGCTGCGAACCGGGAAGCTCCTGAGGTCGGACAGCGAAAGCGAAGCGGGCCGGGCGACCATGCCATCGACGGAAAGCCGCCAGTTGGCAAACCCGCTGGCCTGGTGGCCCTTGAAGGCATCGTTGTAGGGCGCGACGTCGTTGGCGAACGGCGTTTTCGAAATCATGCTGCGCGGAAATTCGCGAGCCAGCGAGTGCGTTGTCAGCAGACGTTGAGCAGCATAGGTCAGGGTTTCACCCGGACCGTAAATTCCTCCGCCATCGGGCGGCACCAGCCCATAGCGCTTTGCCAGGACGGCGGCCACGGCCAAGCCCGACGCGCCGGCGGCGGCCGCCAGACCCGCAGTGACGAACTTGCGGCGTGAAATTTTGCTCATGTTCGCTCCTCAGGCGTGATGGCGACACCGGTAATCATGGCACGGACGCGGCTGGCGAATCCCGCCCAAATCACCATTGCGACGTGGATGAAGAGGAAGGCCAATAAAAATCCGGTAAGCAAGAAGTGAAGGGTACGGGCGGATTGCCGTCCTCCCAGGAGATTGACCGTCGCCGGAACCGCCGCGTTGAAGCCGGGCGAAAGCGCAAGTCCCGTCCAAATCACCAGCGGAAACACGACAAAGATCACCACCAGGTATGCAGTACGCTGCAGTACGTTGTACGAAAACGCCTCTGCAGCGCTCGGCGGCCGGAGGCAAAGGTGATTGGCCATTTGCTCGAAGAACGCGCGCCACGTTCTGTCCCCTGGAGCCGGAAACAGGTTGCTTCGAAAGTGCCCTTTCGACATACCCCAGATGACGTAGGCGAGGCCAGTCAACACCAGCGCCCATGCTGCTTGAAAGTGGAGGTACCGGCTCCAGCCATTCTGGTCTGGCATTACAAAGCCGTAGCCCGTGGGAACGCTGGCTCGAGATGCTGGAATCGGAATTTTGAAAAGCGGGCGGGTGTTCACGTTACCAGTTTCACCCCAATAGAATCGCGGGTGAGAAATCACAATCTCAAGTCCGCTGACGAGCAGGGCAAAGAAGCAAATTGCGGTGATCCAATGGGTCACGCGGACGACCGCGGCATGGCGTGGAAGTGCAGAATCGGGGAGCAAGCGGACGTCTCGCACTGCGGGAGCATAGCACTTCTTAACGGACGAAGCGAGGCGGTTCAATTGCATCAGGGTGCGGATAGCTTTGTGATCGCCGTGCTGAGCAAATCGTTGAACCTTGGCGGATCCTCCATCATCTCGAAATGCCCGACCCCCGGCATGACCATCACCTGGACACCATAATGCGCGAGGGAAGCAACGTCGGTCGGCGCGTTGTCAGGGTTGATGGCGATCACAGGCAGTTTCAGTTTCTGCAGGGTCCCGGGCATTTCCCGGCTGTATCCGAATGCCGCCCGCAGGGAAGGCATTGCAATGCTCGGCGGAGCGGAGGACATGCGTTTCGCCACACGCTCCACTAGCGCGGGGTCGGAAGTGCTGACGAACATGCTGCGCACTAGCTCCTGCGTGGTCTTGGCAAAGTCCGGACTGAATTTCGCCGCAAACGCGTCCACTTCCTCCGGACTGCGTCCCGCCCCAAGCTTCTTGTAGGTGTCAACCCAGATGAGGCCTATCACGCGTCCCGGGAGCAGCAATGCGGCCTCCGGGATCACGTCGCCTCCCATGGAGTGTCCGATGAGAATGACCTTCTTCAGGTCCAGCTTCTTGACTACAGCAGCGACATCCGCGCCGTATGCCGGAATCGTCCAATTCTTCCTGCCGGTCCCTGAATCACCATGGCCCGCCAGATCGATCGCTACCACTTGGTAGTGTTTCGCAAACGGTTCAATCTGCCCAGCCCAATAAGTTCGATTACACGACCAACCGTGAACGAACACGAGAGCGAGCGGGCCGGCGCCGTGTACTTCGTACGCAATGTGCACCCCGTCAGTAGAGGTCGCATAGTCAGTTTTGTGCGGGGAACCATGAGCTTCGGCGACGAAGGCGGCTGCTGCCAAAAGGACCACTGCGACGAAGGACATACGCAAAGTGTCCTTGGCCCTGGAGTTCATACTAAGTGACCTCCTTTCCAGGAGCTGAACATTTCGCCCTGGCTAAAACCTTGTAGCGCATTATCTACCAGAAGCAAAACTCAGCGAAGCAACTCATCGACCACGGCTTCGACGTGGATCACCGTGGTGTCGAGAAAGTCGATGGTCGAGCCCGAGCCGCGCAACAGCAGCGGAAGCTCCGTACCTGCCAGGACGATCGCTTCCACTCCGTCCTCGTCCTTCATGCGGTCTGCAATGCGCAGAATCTCATCGCGCGTCTGGGGGAGGAACTGGTTCTTCAGCAGCTCGCCAATGTACTTACCGTGAATGAAATGCTGCTCTGAATGTTGCGGTCTCACCAGTTCAATTCCTGCCCTCGCGCACTCTTCGGGGTAGAAATTCGCTCGCATAGTGAACCCAGTTCCAAACAGTCCAACCTTCTTCAAGTCGAGCGCCTTGGCATGGTTAGTTGTAGCCTGCACGATGCTGAGTAGCGGAATAGCCGACCGGCGCTGGAGCTCGTCGAACACGAGATGTGGCGTGTTCGCAGCGATGAAGCCAAAGTCCGCTCCGGCACTCACGAGCGACTCTACGCCGGCTGAGAGGTAGTCAGTCAGTTCGTCGAGCCGGCCAGCATCGAGCATGGCGAGGCCCTTATCGACGTCCAGGCTGTTGATGAGGATGTGCGGATACGTGCCATCCGGCCTCCGGGCGCGATAGCGCGCCAGGATCGAGCGGTAATAGTCGATGGTGGACTCAGGCCCCAGCCCACCGATCATGCCTGCGGTTCGCATTGGGGAATCTTTGCCTCGAAGTTATCTGTCATCCTGCAACGACCGCGGCGGAGTTGCCAAGAGGACCCTTTTTCCAATAAACTAGACTAAGTTAGCTTAGTCTAATCTAATCCAATGAAAACAGTAAATATTCACGAAGCCAAAACCCAGCTCTCGAAATTGGTGGAGGACGCATCCAAGGGGGAGCCGTTCATAATCGCCAAAGCCGGCAAACCTGTAGTCAAGGTTATCGCACTATCCGCTCCAACGGGCGCTGAGGTCAGGAGGCTCGGCTTCATGGCTGGACAGATCGCAGTTCCGGACGACTTCGACCAAATGGGCGCCGAGGAGATAGAACAGATTTTCGGCGGTGGGGCGTGAAGCTGCTCCTGGATACGCACCTGCTGCTGTGGGCTGCCGGTCAGCCCGACCGGTTGCCGACGGAGGCGCACTCCTTGATAGAGGATATCGGTAACGAGCTGCTGTTCAGTGCCGCCAGCCTATGGGAGGTGGCGATTAAACGTGGATTGGGTCGAAAGGATTTTCAGGCTGATCCCCGTCTGTTGCGGCGGGGCTTACTGGACAACGCCTACAGCGAACTACCCATTGTCAGCGACCACGTGGTTGCCATCGAGAGTCTCCCGCCGATTCATAAAGACCCGTTCGACCGGGTACTGGTGGCACAGGCTACGGTCGAAGGGATTACGCTGCTGACGCTCGATCCCGTGGTGGCGCAGTACCCCGGCCCGATACGGAAGGTGTAGGGCAAGTATTTTCGAGTGTCGTCCCTCCGGGACTCTGATTGCGAACTGCAACGTACCCGGCTCTCCGAACCGGGCTACGATTGTTCCGCCCTGCGGGCTGGGGGTGGGTTCCGCAGACTCCTTGCGCCCATTGTCAGGTTGGAGATGGCAGCGGCTTGGAGTAACTACTGTGCTAGGGTTGTGTGCCGGGGGAGACATGCGCGGGCAGTGTGCGGTGGCGATGATTTTACTGGGGATTGCGTGGTTCTCTCCCTGCGGGGTGAGTCAGGAGAATCCTACGTTCGCCGATGTCCTGAAGCAGCACTCCGTTCCTTTTCCGCCAGCCACCATTCCTCATCTGAACACTAAGATCACCAGTTTCGACATCCTGGATGACGAGCAGGAGTTCGTCATTGCCTATTATCCCGACAATCCAAAAAACGAGCTTCGAGCGCCACTTCTGTTGACCCGTTTAAACAAATTGACTGGCCGCTGGGACCATGCGGCCCTGGCCGAATCGGAATTGGCGGTCACAGATATCAAAGACGGCTCAAATTTTCCTTGCCTCGGCTCAGTGATGAAAGTACAGCGAAGCACGCAACGGTATCTTCTTACCCTGCACTGGAACCCATCGGCTGGATGCTTCATCGTCCTCAAGTCTGATCTCAGAGTCGAAGACGCTCGAACCGGCGGCGTGGCGGCGACGTTCCGGTCAGGACTCATCGTGGTAGACGGTAACATGGTTCATTTCGCTGACGTGCATCCTCAAACGTTGTACTTATATGAACCGGCAACCCATAAAGAGCAACCACTGTACCCGCAGGAGTACGACCCGTTTCGCAATGATTTCAGCGCCCGCCTGGAAAAGGAGATTGATCAGAACCGCTGCAGGACGAACAACTGGGGCTGCATGACCGATCAATTCACGACAAGCCTGAGTTATCCAATCGATATTAACGATGACACGCGGTCCATCGCGTTCCGAGCATCGTTTGAGCCGGAAGGCTTTCTGGATAGGGACGCAGTGGAAGCAAGCGGCAAGTGGGATGACAATGATTATGCGTATGTGTTCCAACTCTCGCCGTTTCGCTGGCGCGAGTTTTCCGTTTATGACCTCAAGCCGAAGTTTGGAACCGACTCGCTCAATGACTTAATTTCCCCGCGAATGATCGAGAGGGTCTTCGCAACTCCCGCGCCCAAATAGATGCTCACTTGTTACGATTGCTAGCGCGAGCTCTCGCGTTCGTTTCGCCTTCGGTCTACATTCCCTTCTCCAGCGTTTCTGCCGCGCGATTGATGGCATCCGTCAACACCTTCAACTGCTCCTGCGTCAGCCCAACGTCGCCCGCGTCGATCGCCTCATTGACTCCCGGAATCACCACGGCCGCATATCCCGTGTATTTTCCTGGAGCATAAATGGCGTGCTTGAACCATGGACGGTCGGGCAGCCCATCGATCAGGAACGCGCGCTCCGTGTCGCGCAGGGATTGATTGACCCGCACCGGATCGTTTTTCATGCCACCCTCGACTTGCAACATTTGTGCCCCGGCCTTTTCCAGCCGGGCTGCGGCTTGCTGAGCGCTTGCGAACGAAGGCGCCTTCGCGCCAAAGGCGTTCTTCGACTTCTGGTCGGCGGCCTTCACGTACTCGCTAATCTCCTTCGCATACTCCTCGTAGTTGAACGGCAGCACGTCCTCCGAGGCCATGCGGACGACATCCAGCCCATACACGCGCGCCATCTGCTGTTCATACTCAAAGGTCGGATCGCCAAACTTCGTGAACCACGCAAAGTTGTCGAACACCGAGTGATAGACGCCATACGGTCCGCTGGAACCGATGTCGGTCGAGGGAACGCCCAGGTGTTGCAGGAACGGCGTGTAGTCGGAGCCGCTGCCCAGGTCTCCTACATTCACATCTTTGGTCACAACCGCATTTGGCTCGCGCGGCGCACCGCCGAGGGCATGGTTCGCCTCTCGCTCTTTCTCCCGCTTCTCGGTAGCGATCTTCCACTGGTCATACACGCTGCCGCCCTTGGGACTGGGGACAGCCTTGGAAACCTCACGCAAGTATTGCTTCAGGCTGGGCACCGACGACGCCCCAAAATTTGGGCCTGCGACAGCGACATCCATATTGAAGTAGGCGACGGCGTTGCGCAGTTCCTCCGCATGCTGCTCCGCGAACTCGGTGGAACCGATCAGTCCCTCTTCTTCCGCGTCCCAACTGCAGAAGACGATGGTGCGCTTGGGCTTCCAGCCCGACTTCAACAGCGCCCCCACGCCATGCACAGCTTCCAGTTGCGCCGCGGTGCCGCTATTGGGATCGACTGCGCCGTACACCCACGCGTCACGATGGTTGCCGGTGACGACCCACTGCTCGGGGAACTCGCTTCCCTTCACCATGCCTACCACGTCGTAAATGGTGGTCCACTGGTAGTTCTGCTTGAGCAGCATGTGGACCTTCACCGGCCCCGGTCCGACGTGGTAGGTGAAGGGCAACGCGCCCTGCCATTCACGCGGCGATTCTTGCCCTCCCAGGTTCGCCAAGATCGGCGAAGCGTCGCCGTACGACAGTGGCGTGGTGGGAATTCTCGGCATATCGGTAGCCTGGTCTGGCGAGATGCGCTTGTCGTCAGGCAGATTAGGCACCGAGGCGATTCCCGGCGTGGTCGGATCGCCAGGATAGCGGAACAGGTATTGAATCGATCCGCGTTGCACCCCGGTGTCAGGACGCCACGGCCCCTTGGGGTACTTGTCTCCTTTAAAGTAGCCATCGTCCCACGGATCGGAGTAGATGATCACGCCAACACAGCCGTATTCCGAGGCCACAAACGGCTTCACCCCGCGAAAATTCTGTCCATAGCGGACTATGGCGATCTTCCCCTTCAGGTCGACGCCCATTTCCTTCAACTTCTTGAAGTCCTCGGGGCGTCCATAATTCGCATACACCACATCCGCCGTGACGTCGCCGGATGGTGAGAAGGCGTTGTAGGCCGTCAACACGCGAGGATCGTCCTGGTAGGGGTCGGCGCTCACGTGCTCGCGCGAAGGCCCATGCATGACCACTCCCTCGGGCGCAACTACATCGACGTGGATCTCTCCGGGAAGATTCATCCAGATCTTGTATTCCTGGATGTAGGCATCGAGGCCGGCTTCCTTGTATTTCTGCAGCACGTACTCCGCGGTCTTCTTGTCTTCCGGAGACCCCGCCACGTGTGGCGCCGAAGTCAGGATGCGCAGGTGCTCTTTCGCCAACTGGGCGCTGGGCGCGGCGAGAAAAGTCTTCTCTGCCTGCAACTCGGCACCGGCGTCGCGATATCCGGTGATCGATGTCGGCGGATTAAAGGGGAGCTTCTCGGCTGGCTGTTGACCATAGGCGGCGGGAGAAAGGTTGAGCGTAGCGACGACAAGGACAGCAAGAAGTCGGTTCAATCGGAGACTCTCCTCAAAGTGCGGTTGACATCTAGATTACCCGAAGAAACCGGATATTGTGGCGGAAGGAGGTTTTGGGAAACGCGACGCGAATCCGAGAATGCGAATACCATGATTTGTCTCCCATGCCTGCACTCTCTCGCAATGCGATTCTTGCCCTGGTTGGGGTAACGCTTGTGTTGCACACGACCGAGGAATATCTAACGTTCCCAGCCTATCTGCCTCCCGCTAACCGCTTGCCGCCGTTGCTCCCACCGCCTTCCCTGTTACAGAATCCGCGAAACCTGCATGTCGGCCTGATCGCGGCAACCGTCTTTCCGCTGGCGGTCATCGCCTGGGCGATCCTGCGTCCACGCAAAGGGCTGTTGGTATCGGTCCTGTTTCTGGAGTGCGTTTTGCTGGTCAATGCAGGCTGGCATATCTTCGCAGCATGGGTTAGAGGCGGATACGCTCCCGGCGTGATTACAGCGGTGTTGATCAACCTGCCGTTCGGCATTTACGTACTGCGAAGAGCGGTGAGGGAACAGTGGATTCGCGCACGAACTGCATGGCAGCTGATCGCCATCGCATTGGCGCTGCATATCGCGGCCGTGGGAAGCCTTCTGGCAGGATAAGTGTGCCTTTACGGACGCCCTATCGGGTGGCCTGCACCGCCACGGTTTCGATAAAATAAACACCATCAGAAATGCTGGACGGTTAATGTTTCTCGGGAGTTTGTATGGTGTTCCCCATCAAAGTTTGCGTGGTTTGCGGAGAAGAATTTGAGTTAAAGCCCGGCAAGCCCGGCTTCGCGAATCGCTGCCCGGAGTGCAGTCAGCCCGAATCGAGCGACGACACTGCTAAGACGTCCCTGGCCGGCGACTCACGCGAGCACAATGCGGCCCGTCGCGAAGCCATGCGCAACCTGCTCTACCGCAAAGACAGTTAGGCGCGTGCGCTGTTTCCTAGGCGGAAAAATGCCGCCGTCTACGGTAAAGACAGAAGCACCTTGTCCTCATCTAGCTCATCTATGTTTACGCTTGCCGGATTGTGCCCCGGCGACGCACCCACAACGAGATGCGCAAACTCCGATTCGCCAGTTTCTTACTGTTCCCGTTTTTGCCTTTTCAATTGCCCGCGCAGGGCCAAGCTGACCTGTGCTCGAGCGGCCTCGCCAACTGCCTGATCTCCAGCGCGAACAATCCCGATCCCTACAGTCTCGAAGCGGTCGGGATGCTTGCCAACCCCACGGGGCTGGTGCCCGTCCAGGTGCGCATGACTCACATCGGCGGCCCTGTCGCGCACAAGTGGGTCCAGATCGGGGCGGGCGAGAACGCCGTCACCATTGGCTATGGCGCCGCCAACTTCCCGCTGGTCGATACGGGACAAATCGTCGTGGCGGATAAAGGTGGCGTCGAACTTGTCTCCCGGTGGCACCTCTTTCCCGGACACATCACTCCCGCCGAACTTCCCGATCACGGCCACGCAGTCGGCCCACCCGTCTACGTCACGGTCGCCAAGGCGCAACATCTCATCCAGCAGCAACGCCGCCACCGCTTTTTGTTTCCCTACATCCCACTTTTTCACGACTGCCACACCTACGCCTGCGAATTGATGGCCACCGCAGCAGGCAAGTCGTCCCTTCCCTGCTACCTGTTCTTCAAGGGACACTTCTGACCCCTCGGGGTCCCCTGCAGGGTCACGCCGTATGGGCAAAGAAAAGCGGACAGGTATGGCCTGCCCGCCTATTGCTTTTCGCTGCCAGTGTGAATCGTTCGAACTTCAGGCCTTCTTGATCAACCTCGTGATCCACACCAGAATCACGGCGCCGACGAACGAGACAATGATGGAGCCGAGAATCCCGCCGCCCGGCCAGATTCCCAGCATCCCGAAGAGCCAGCCGCCCACAATGCCGCCGACGAGACCAAGAATGATATCTACCAGCGTGCCGTAGCCGCCGCCCTTCATCACCTGACCGGCGAGCCACCCTGCAATCAGTCCAACCAGAAGCGATATCAGAATTCCCATGATCTTCACCCTCCTGAGGACCGCCTTCAGACGGCCCGCACAGACTCTATCCCAGGCCAAGCGCGGGCGCATAGCGTTATTTGGTCGTAATCTTGCTTCTTCGATTACCCTTTGTCGCGGGAAGCCGCGACCATCATGGGATAAATTTCGATGCGGTTGAGGCCGCCTCGAACTGAGGGGTCGTTTTCAGCGATGTGGCGGGCTTCGGATTCGTCAGCGGCTTCCAGAACTCCCATACCGAAGGCTCCTTGCGGCGCGCTTACCGGACCGTAGAGCAGGACCTTGCCGGCTTTAAACTGCTGCTGAAAGTAAGCCGCGTGTTCTGCCATTACGGCCCGCTCTTCAGGGGTAATGTCCTGCGGAAAAGTCGCGCGTGGGGGAACCAGCTTGAAAAAGAAATGTTGTTTGTTCATCGCGACAGCATATAACGAAGTCCCCGCCAGGAACCGAATTCCGACTGCGGAGTTCTTACGCAACCGGACTGGTTTATGAAGGCGCGATCGCAGGTGTGACCGGCGCCATTTCAATATTGTGCGACGAGATGGTTGGCGGCAGGTTGAGCAAGGCGCGCACTCCGGGCAGCACCGCACGCATGGCGGCTTCGCCCGCGGCAATCAACTCCGGCGCTCGCTCGAAGCAATCGTAAGCGAAACCTGCGACGTTTGGCTCGATCACCATGTCAGCATCTTTCATCCATGACTCGGACAGTCTGGATTGCGCAATCGAGAAACACTGACCGATCACTTCGAAAACATGCCGTGGGGGGCGAGCATTGTTCCAGTGGGCGCTCAGATAGATGCCGATTACTCGGCCGGCCCCCATCTGGCGCAGCGGTGTGGTCGGCACGCCGTAGGCCAGCATACCGTCGATATAAGAGCGTCCGCCGATCTCCACCGGCAGGAACATGCCGGGATAGGCGCAACTGGCCCGAATGGGATCGACCAGCGCCCCCTTCGTGAACACCACGGCCTCGCCAGTGCGGAATTCTGTCGCCGTAATCGCCAGCGGAATGGTCAGGTCCTCGAAGGTATGTTTCTTCAGCACCCGGGCAAAGAATCGCACCATGCGGTCGTTGTTATAGAAGCCGTAACGCGACAGCGTCAGACGGGCGAAGTCCCGGAAGCGCAGCGTACCTGCCATCTCGGCCAGTTCCGCGGCGGTCATTCCACCACAGTACGCAGCCCCGATGATCGCCCCCACGCTGGTGCCGGCGACGAAATCCACCGGAATGTTCTCTTCTTCCAGAACTTTCAGCGCCCCCACGTGGCAGATGCCGCGGGCGAAGCCTCCACCTAGCGCGACTCCTAGACGTTGGCCTGGCGAGGCTGCGAAACAACAGGACGAGTAAGTTCACGGGAAAATGCGCGTACTGAGCGGACAAGCCGATTGACGTTCACTACCGAGCTCACCTCTTAATTTGACGGCGGCACAACCAACCAGGATGCAGCCGTCGCCATCAACGCCCCTGAAATCAACCCTCTCCCGCGAATCATGACCGATGTCGTTGCCACCGGGGAAGTGTCATTCCAGTCACCATTTCGCAAATTTTATCCGGCGTTAACCTAGCCTGCAGGTGTAGCGCGATCTCGCATCAGCAGCCTTACGCCAGGTTTAGAGAGTCGCCCACGCCGTTGCTATTTCCCGCCAGTTTCGTTCCACAGAAACGACAGTTCGTCGGCGGTGTCGTTCACCAGTTGTGTAATCGAGACTCCTGAGCTGTGGCCCGCCTTCAACTCGTAGTGCAGGAGTATCGGGCGGTCGCTCCCGCTGTCAGCCTGCATGAGGGCGGTCATCTTACGGGCGTGCAATGGATCCACTCGCGTGTCGGAATCGCCGCTGTGAAACATGATAGCGGGATACTTCCCGCCTGCTTTCACATTGTGATAAGGCGAATATTTCAGTAGGTAGGGAAACTCATCGGCTTTCTCGGCGGAGCCATATTCCGCAGTCCACCAGCGCCCCACCAGGAAATTCTGATAGCGCAGCATGTCCAGCAACGGATACCCGCACCAGATCGCCCCAAACAAGTCGGGGCGCTGGGTCATGGCAACGCCCATCAACAGTCCACCGTTGGAACGTCCGCGTATCGCGAAATGAGCTGGCGAAGTGTACTTGTTCTTGATCAGGTATTCCGCAGCCGAAAAGAAGTCGTCGAACACACTCTGTTTCTTTTCGAACATACCGGCCTTGTGCCACGCCTCGCCGTACTCGCCACCCCCGCGCAGGTTTGGCTGCGCGTAAAAGCCGCCTTGTTCCATCCACCAGGCATATTCAGGGTCCCAATGAGGAACCAGGCTGACATTGAACCCTCCGTAGGCGAACATCAGCGTGGGGGCATCGCCGTTCCGTTCCAGCCCCTTTTTCGATGAAATGAACATCGGCACTCGAGTCCCGTCCTTGGAGGTGTAGAACACCTGCTTTACCTCATACTGTTCCGATGCGAAGGGCACGCGCGGTTTGGCAAAAACCTCAGTTTTTCCGCTGGCTACGTCGTAGTGGTAAATTGCCGGAGGAATGGTGAACGACTCGAAGTTATAGAACCCATGGTTCGACGATTGCCGTCCGTACACGGTCGAGGCTGCTCCCAGAGTGGGATAGGCGATCTGGCCGCTGGGCTTACCATCCAGCGTATACACCTGGGTCTGGGTGATCACGTCGTGCAGCCGGGTCACAAACAGCTTGCCGCCAACAATCGAAATCTCCGAGATCACGTCCTTGCCCTCGGGCACGATGGTCTCCCAGTGCTCGGGTGCAGGATCGCTCAACTTCACTTTCACGATGCGGTAGTTGTCGGCTTGATAATCGGTGAGGACGTAGAGGTCGTCCGCAAAATTTTCCGGCGAGAAACGGCTATCGATACCATGTATGACCGGTCGGATCGCCGCATCCGGAGTACGCAAATCCTTCACGTAAACATCCACACTCTTGGGTGGGACTCCGTGGGCTACGATCAGCATCAGATAGCGCTCGTTCTCGCTCACTTGCGGATAGATTAGGTCCATCGGCCCGAACGTTTCTTTCTCGAACGCCTTTCCAAAGATCATCGGGTCGGCTGCAACCGGCGTGCCCAGGCGGTGGTAAAAAACCAGTGTGCCGCTCGCCTCGAACTTGGCATAGAAGAGCCCGTGCCCATCCGGTCCGAGGTTCACGCCGGAATAACGGGCCTTGGGCAGCACGTCCGGCAACTCCTGCCGCGATTTCACGTCGAGCAAATGGATTGACTCCTCGTCCGCACCGCCTTCCCGCACTCCGTACACCAGCAGGTTTCCATCGCTCGAAACGTCGGCCACGTTGACGGAAGTGTTCTGATCGCTGCTCAGCTTCGCGGCGTCGATCAGTTTCTCATCGCTTCCCTTGAGGCCCTCGCGCAAGTAGATGGATCCCTGGTTTTCCTCGGGCAGCCGCACCTTGAAGAAGTACTTGTTGCCCCGCTCGACGGGAATGCTGTAGCTCTCCACCCGCAGCAGCTCTGAAAGCCGCTTCACGATCTCCGGACGAATCTTCACCTGCGAGAGGTATTCCTCGGTGTATTTCATCTGGCCGGCGATCCACTCTCGAGTGGCGGGACTCTTGGAGTCTTCCAGCCAGCGGTATGGATCCGTTACGACCGTGCCGTTGATGGTTTCCGTGACCGGCTCCGCTTTGGTGGGTGGCGGCGGAGGCAATACGATGCCGTTGCCGCCGTGTATCGCAGCGGGTTTGTCGGCAGCTCCGGAAATATTGGCTAGACACAGCAGCAGGAGTGCAAGACTAAGCTTGGTGATCATTGGAGTCTGTCTAGGATATCGCAGGGAGTAGAGCCCGGGAAACCATGAGGCGACGTCACGACGACGCAGCTGGCCTCGCGAGGCGGAAAGGCTACTGCGGACTGGGCTGGTTGCTGGCCACGATTCTGGTCAGCGCAGTCTTCACCTGGCTGGCCTCAGGTCCGCTCGGACTCTCTTGCAGGTAGGTTTCGTATTCCGCACGCGCGGCCTGCGGCTCGCCTTTGTGTTCCAGCGCCTGGCCCGCGACATAATGCACAATGGAGTAACCCTCGTGCGGTAGCGAATGCACTTTGCGCGCGTTCATCAGCACATCATCATCGTCGCCGGTCTGAATTTCGGCCACGCAGATGAGCGTCAAGCTGACTGGGTTCAGCGGTTCCACCACAAGGGATTTCTTTAACAGTTCTTCCGCGCGCGGAAAATCACCATCGTGGATCAGGATTCGGGCCAGGTTCCGGTCCGCGTCTGCGTTCCGGTCATTCAGGGCGACCGACTTTTCAAACGCCGCTCGGGCCTTCTCCGTTTGCTTCATCTGGTAATACATGACCCCCAGGTTGTTATAAGCGGTGTCGTACTCCGGGTAGATGGCTACGCAGCGCTCGAAAAACTCCGCCGCCTTGGGATAATCATTGTGCTCCCAGGCATCCATGCCTTTGTGGAAGGCTTTCCGCGCATCGCCGGGCACCCGTAGCTCCGCGGCCGAGGTGACTGGCTGGGTGTTCGGCTTGGTGGCTGCGGAAGCGGGTTCACCAGCAGGCTTCACATGCACGAAGATGGTCTTGCTCTTGTCCATATCGTCGACGCGAAACGCAGCGACACTCTTGCCTTTGATTGGCGAACCCGAAACCTGTACCTGATACTGTCCCGGAAAGTCGACGTGGAAGGTTGCCCTTCCCTCGGCATCGGTAAACGTGTCGTTCAGGGGAATTCCCGAATCGTTCATCAACGCCACGCGAATTTGGTCCCCTGCGGCCCGTTCATCGTCGAACGTCACTCGAACCTGAACGTTACAACTCGTCTGGCGGTTTGAAGGGATGCCTTGTGCTGCAGACAGCGTCGGAACCAGCAGCAATAGCAACTGGGCAACTCGAAATGGACTGAGCCGGAACATGCAGCCCCCGGAAGCCGGTCCTGCCGACTTCCCGATGGGAAATTGTACGCCGGTTGGCGCGGCTCGATTGTCAAATTACGGTGTCTGTCAGCTCTCCGGTACCAAATTGGGTAGTTTTTTCCGAGCCGGAGAATTTCGCCACCGCATTTCACGCGGCAGCAAAAACCAGACATTGCCGTACCAAAAAAACGGCGGAAGCCCTCCCTCGGGATTCCGCCTGATAGACGACTCAGCCCCTGGGATTAGGGCTTCATCGGCATGTACATCAACTCATTGGGCTTGCCGGCCTCAATCTTGTAATCCGATGGAACCTGAAACAGGGACGCATCCGGATCTGCCCGGGTTACATTCACCAGTTTGCTCGTGACCGTACCCATCATCGGGTCGGTGTGCATCGTCATCACCGCGATCTGCAGATCAGGAGAGTACCAGCGCTCGGTCACTACTTCGATCGGCTTGTCGTTGCCAATCGCGCCGGCGGGAATCGTGCGGGTTACGCGTATGCCCTCCGCCTGCAGCCCATTCACCGCCTTAGTTCCTAACTGTTCTTTGGTTACTGCTCCAGGTCCTCCGGGACCGAAGTGACCATCAGGACCACCGGGGCCGTGGCCGGGCGCGTCCGCGTCTTTGTCGAAATGCCGGGGGCCATGCACGGGCATTTCCCGCGCCGTCTTGTTGTCCGGGTTTAGCATGTAGCGCTTTCCCGCCACCGGATCGATAATCACCACCAGGCTGCGCTTCACGCTTCCGGTCGCCGGAGTCGCCAAGTCCAATCCGATCTCGCGCCGCACTCGGCCCTGCGCGTCCCGGTACACCTGGGAATGCGATTCATTATGAATGCGGTTGCCGTCTGCCAGCGTCGTCTCCCGGGTGACGACGAGTTCGCCGCTGAGGGGCGCTCCCGTCACTGCTTTGCCGTCACCGAATTCCCCACCCAGCATGTCGCCGCCAGGCCCCTGCCCATGCATGAAAAACACATCATGCGGCGGAGGCGCCGGCGGGCCAGATTGGGCCCATGCCACCGCGGCCGTCAGACACGTCCCGACGACCAGCGACAGAATCGATGGAATGCAGGAAACTCTTTGCTTCATGGACTTATGACCTCACGTCCGTGTTCTTCGTTCTCAGTTCGCAATGCGCTTAGTTCACAATGCGCATGGCCCGCACCAGCCCGTCATCGCCAATCACTACATCGGCAATCACCGGCTGACCGCCATTCCCATCCGCGGAGCCTGCGCCGTTGCCGGGCAATTCCATGCGAATCACCTGCTCATCCCCCGAACAAATCAGAGGATCGCAGAACATCAGCGGAACAAATCCTTGCCGGTCTGGGCTCGCCGCCGCGGCTTGCTCAACGCCTGCTTGCGGTTGCCTCGCGTTGAGTTTCGTAGCCTGTGTTTTTGCCTTAGTAGCGGGCGCCTGCGCAACCTCGGTTGGTTTGACCTCGCCCACCACGTTCCCGCCCGCGACATTGTCTCTCACCGAATTAGCTTGCGGCGACGCCGCTGCGGCCGGTGCCTGGACCGCCACCGGCGTGGTCTGCCTGTCGCTCCACATTCGCGCTTCCAGCAGTACCCCGACGACCAGCGCTGCGGCCACCGCAGCATAGGCGCCGATTTCAAAGAAGCGGCTCAATTTCCATGCCGCCGAGGCGGCGCGTTCCGGCGCCACGGCTGCCGCCGGTCCGAAGCCGCGCGCCCGAAATGCCTGCAAGACCGCCTGTTCGACCTTCGGCCCGGCTTCCCGTCGCGCGGTCTGCAGGCGCAGCGTTTGCAGCGCGCTGCTCAGGACCCCTTGCGCCGCGAGCCACCGTCCGCACGCCGCACACTCGCGGCCATGGGACACCATGGCTTCGTCTTCCGTCTGCATCAAAAGCAATTGCGCCGGAGTCAGCGACTCCGCAACGTTTATGAATTCATGGCATGTCATGACAAACACCTCGCGGCATTACCCGAAAACCCCGCCAGCGCGGGGGCCGAGCTTTGCAGCTTCCTGCCCAGCATCTCGTGTGCCCGGTGCAGACGCGATCGGATCGTCCCGATCGCACACCCCAGCGATGCGGCGGCATCAGCGTAGCTCAACTCCTGCAAGTCGCACAGCACCACAGCCTCACGGTAATGCTCAGGCAACGAAAGCACGGCCTTCCAGACTGCCGTGGACGTCTGGCTTCGCGCGATATCGTCCACCGGATCATTTTCCGTTACCAGCGCCCGGTCCTCGTCTTCCACAGCGGTCGTCATCATCATCTCGGAGTGCCGCTTTTCCATCGCACGCCGGATGTAGTTCCGGGCTACCCCGAACAGATAAGCGCCCACGGCTCCGCGTGCCGGATCGAAGTCACGGCCGCGTTGCAGCAGAAACATGAACACGTCTTGCGTGACTTCCTCGGCGACCTGCGCAGATCCGCTCATGTGCAGGGCAAAGCGGTAGACAGGCCCCTGTCTCCGCTGGTAGAGGGCAGTAAACGCGTCTTCGTTTCCGTCCAGCGCTTGACTTAAGAGCTGTTCGTCGGTCCACTCGGTCAGCAACGCCACCTCGGCGAAGAGCCTGATCTCGTTTCCATTAGTATTTCACCCTTGCCGGCGGGAAAGTTCCGCCAACTTCCGACCATACTCCCAAGTCCTTGAAAACAAAATGATAGCGCTGCTCCTTGGAAGCAGCGCTGGCGGGGTAGCTGAACATCGCTTCTACAGGGAGGGAGAAACCACCGATTCTGTCGATTTTGCCTGCTGCTTCCCTGGACCCTTGGTTTCTTCGAAGCGGAATTGCTTCTCCACCTTTTCGTAGGTCTTCCCGTCAACCTCGACATAGGGATAAACAAAGTAGTTCAACGCCGGACCATCCTGCTTTGGAGAAAGGGTGATGTCTCGGCCCGTGGAAAACTTCACCCGATTGGCGTCGATCGTCCCGAAAAAGTAGTCGCGCTTTTGCTGCGCCTTCCAGGCTTCCGAAATATCGACGGGAATCCAGCCAATTTTCTTGCTGTAGAACTCCGCCCAGCAGTGGTAGCCGGCGATCTCGCCCTCAGTTTTATTTTCGGGCAACGGGAATCCGATATCGAATCGGGCCGGGATGCCATCAGCCCTAAGCATCCCAATGAACGGGGAATGAAAGTCAGTGCAATTGCCGTGCTTCGCATCGCAGGCCCACACCGCGTCGCCTCGTCCCCATCCTGTTCCTGACTTGTCGTATCGCATGTTGGTGAACAGGTAGTCGTAAGCCGCCTTGGCCTTCGCTACCGTTCCGGTCTCCTTGCCCGTGACCTCGTCGGCCAGCGCCTTGATCTTCCCATCGGTCGGAATCAGCTGGTCGGGCTCCACATACCTCGTCATCGCAGCCGGAACTACTCCCGGCTTGCTGTCTTTCTTCTCCAGTTGCGCATAATCGCCGCGTGAATATTCGCGGCGAGTGACCTCATACACCAGGGTGAAGGTGCTGGTGCCCTGTGCGGGATTGCGGACCTCCGCATAGATCATCTTGTTCCCGTATTGCGGTTCCTGCGTCGTCTGGAGTTTCACCGGTGCGTTGGTGTCCACCAGGCGGACCGTCTGGTTCTCGTCGCTGTGCGCCAGCGGCGCCCACACGCGCACCACCTTGGTACCCGCGGGAATGTCTTTGACCGTGAAGCTGTAGGTAAAGCGAAAACTCCGTGACGGAGGACTGAATTTCTGTCCGGAACTCGGCGCCGTCTGGGCGGTTATGGCGCCAACGAACAGGCACAAGAACAAGGATGCAGCGAAGACTCGTAGCTTCATGAGTGATCTCCCTCGATGGTTCAGCGACTCAGTTGGGTTGGCTATTGGTCAATCGGCCCGCGATTAGAGGGAGCGGGTTCAAGTGAATCCGATGAGACGAACATTTGAAGGTTGGACTTGTAGGGACATCGCAGAACTGGACCGTGATCCAAAGATTAACGACAAGGTGATTGCGTCGCAAAACTTTCGCTGGTGCTTGTGCGGGGTAAATATTCGAAACGGAGCACGGCTTCACTGCTTGCGGAAAAACTCCACCGGGCTACTTTGTATCAGGACACAGCTCCACAGCCTGCGCAAAAAGTCTCGGTGGCTTCGATTCTCGGTGGCTTCGATTTAGGTAGAGCGGCGCTTCAGCGCCGCGTCCAAGTCCTTTCATTTTGTCATCCCGAGACGACTTTAGTCGCCGAGGGATCTGCTTTCCCGACTTTTTCCGCAGCCTCTTCAGTCGTGCCGCAAAGCCCCTCATTTTTGTCATGCCGCGAGGACTTCAGTCCCGGGAATCTGCTTCGTATTTTTGCCAGCAGCTTACCGTGGATTCTGCGCCACGGTAATCGGCTTGTGTCCCGGCGTCTTGCTGCAGTCGGGAACCTTTCCCTCCCGCAACACCTTGCCATAGGCGTCCGCGCGTCGCTCGTCCCTTTCCAGACAGATGCCATGCCCCATCTCGTGGGTGACAGCCAAGTCCAACAGCGCTGCCCCAATCATGTCGAACCGCTGCAACAGCTCTTTGTTCCTGCCAGCCGTCGCGACGAACAGGCTGCCATCCAGCAGCGTCATCCGCTGATCCAGGATGGAAAACGCCGGGCTGACGGGGTCGCCGCCCAAGCGTTGGACGAGTGCCTTCCAGTCGTCAGCCGGAACCAGGACGAACGACCACGTCCCAAGTAGCCGCGTCGGATAGGACGACATTGCCTGTCTCAATGCCGTAGCATCTTTCACGCACTCGGCCCGGTCATACGACTGGCTGCAAAGAAACTGGATAGCGATTGGCGTCTGGCCGTTTGGCGGAACGCGAAGGGATATAACTTTCAGGTTTTGGGTTTGCGCCGCGCATGCGGCGAAGAGAACTGCGATCAGAACACTGGTTTTCACGGTGGTCACCCCTCTGGTGCCACCGAATCTGGCTGCTGCGCCTTGCTACCTAAATGGCGGCGAGCTGCAAACTGAATAGCATTGAGTCAATCCGTAAGTCGCTGAAATACAAGGCGGGTAGCAGTACATGAGCCTAAAATTGTTGAAGTGCATTCTGGGCAAGGGTGATAAACTCCCGGTCACACATAGGCGTGCTATGCCGGAAGTTGGCAAGACACCGGAGATTTTTCGATTCGGCCCGTTCGCGCTGTCGGTCGAAACGGGAGAGCTGCGGAAGAATGGTGTCCGCGTGCCGCTGGCAGGTCAGCCCATCCAGGTACTGATCCTTCTGGTTCGGTCGCCCGGAAGCCTGGTAACCCGGGAGGACCTCAAGCGGCTACTGTGGCTGGGAAATACTTCCGGCGACTTCGAGACGGGACTGAACGCCGCTGTCAACCGGCTTCGTGACCGCCTCGGCGATTCCGCCACCGAACCACAGTACATCGAGACGGTTCCAGGACGAGGCTATCGCTTCATTGGCGTACCTCAATCAACTGGAAGAGCTGAGGACGCTAAACCCGGCCTTCTGTCTCCCCCCGTTCGGTTGGAAGACGATCCTATTGCGTTCCTGAAAGTCGTAAGAGGACCGGACCTGGATCGGTCATTCCCTCTGACACGGAGCATGACCCACTTACTCATAGGCCGCAGTAGTGATTGCGACATAGTACTGAAGGATCATTACTCGTCGAGACTGCATGTCACGCTGACGATAGAGTCGATCCATACCGGAGAGGAAAAGCCGGTTCAGTACGTATTTACTCTGATCTGTACTGGATTGAATGGAGTCGTCGTTGGGGACAAGGAAGGCAAGAAGGTGGTTCACCGCCTTGAGCTTCGACACGGTGACTACTTTAGGCTGGCATATAACACTTTTAGATTTGTTGTCCCCGATCAACCTGAACTTTCGGAGCCGACGCTCGAACCACCCAAGCCCCCGTGGTGGAAGCGCAAGGTCACCATTGCGCTAGGGGCGTGCATAGCCATCGTTGGTCTGCTTTATCCGTGGGTAGCGCCGCAGATCCAAAGTTACTGGAGACTGCGCGAACTGCAGCAACTTAAGGTGGTGCCGCTTACGGCATTGCCCGGCTTGATTTCTTCCCCCACCTTCTCGCCGGACGGCAGCCAGATCGCGTTCGCCTGGTGGAAAGGGGACCCAGGCGGACATTTCGACCTGTACGTGAAGGTAATTGGAACCGATATGCCCGTTCGTCTGACGCACGAGCCATTCGGAATATCCGGGGCTGCTTGGTCGCCGGATGGCAAGAACATAGCGATCTGTCGACGAACAGGGGCGGGGGGGGCGGATCAAGAGGATGGGGAGGTCTTTCTGATATCACCCTTGGGCGGACCGGAACGTAGGGTATCCACCGCAAACTGTGGTCAGCAATGGTTTGGTAATCTACTGAGTTGGTCTCCCGATGGAAAACGTCTGGCGTTTCCCTACCACCCCGCGAATTCGGCACAGTACTCGTATCGCTTGTTCGTGCTCTCGTTGGAATCACTGGAGGGGGCTACCGTCAATTCAGACTGCGACGCGGTGATGAGACCCGCATACTCCCCAAGCGGAGACTATCTGGCGTGGTCTTGCCTTGAAAAGAGCATCGCCGTCTCGATATACCTGCAACGGATCAGCGACGGTACTATTACCCAGCTCATGAAAGGGCTAAGCGGGGTCGGAGGACTGGCGTGGTCCGGAGACGGACGCCGCATCGTCTACAGCGACTCGTTTCCTGGCGGCAACCTTTGGGAAGTCGCGTTGGATCGACCTAACCAACCTGTGAAGCTGCCTTTTGGGAACGACGTCGTTGATATTGCCGTAAGTGCGGCAGGCAAGAGGCTCGCTATTAGGCAAATTCACTACAACACGAACATCTGGCGAGTGGATCTTTCCCAGCCACAAGCTCCGGCGCAAAAGGTGGTGTCTTCGACGAGACAACAGACTGCCGGGAAGTATTCTCCTGATGGAACCCAGATTGCATTCGAGTCAGACCGCTCCGGCAGCGACTATGAAATCTGGGTCTCCAACGCTGATGGCTCGAATGCGGTGCAACTCAGCTCCTTCGGTACTCCTGAGACTGGCACCCCGCGCTGGTCTCCCGACGGCAAGCTGATCGCATTCGACTCGCGGGTTGGTGGCGAAGCCGACATCTACCTCGTCGATCCGCACGGCGGCATGCCTTGGAAACTGAATATCGACATTCGTGGAAACAGCTTGCCTAGCTGGTCGCACGATGGCAAGTGGATCTACTTTGTCAACGGAGAGGACGCTCACAACTCCACGGTGTGGAAGGTTCCGGCCGAGGGCGGCCACGCGGTGCAACTAGCACAGCATCCTGCTGAGTTTCCTATCGAGTCGCCCGACGCTCGGCACGTGTTTTTTATCCGCCATGATCAAATTTGGTCGGTAAACACTGACGGTTCTGACGCACAGCAAATCGCAGTGTTGCCGGAATCTCCGTATGTGATGGATACGTGGGTTCCATTTGGTGCCGGCATTTATTTCTGGCATTACGCGAACCAGAAGCCGGTGATCGACTTCCTGGATCTCAACACGAAGAAAGTACGTCACATGTTTTTTCCGGAGAAAGACAGGCCCAGTTGGATGGGCGGGTTATCCGTGTCCCCAGACGGCCGATGGCTACTCTTCTCGCAGGCGGACGAATCCTCCAGCGACCTCATGCTGGTCGAAAACTGGCGGTAGCGGCCCAGTTTGGTTTAGGGTCCATTTGGGCCAGCCGCCTTCGCAATGGCCAGCAATACTGCTCCCACACACGCGAAGAAGGCTACCATCGCCAGCGCGATCAGCGGCAGCGCAAAAAATGTCCGATTCCAGCCTGCGCCTATGCGTGCTTCGGCGGGATTTGCCGGATTGTAACGAACCACGTGGTGACTTCCAACCGCAAACTGTTCCGTCCGCTCCCGGGCGGCCTCGTAGTTGGTGCTTTCGAAGCTCGTCAGCTCGGAAGTAATGGGCCGGCCAGCGACGGTGTAAAGCACCTGCAGCTTCGCCCGGTACACATTGTCGTGGCTGGCGGGCTGCGCCACCACCTCGCTGCGCAGCACCTGGGCGTCGGTTTCCGGCCAATTGCGCAGCACCTGCACTTGCCGCCAGAAAAAGGGCAGGCTGAAGATCAGGAACAGGCTTGCGAAGATCAAGTTGGCGGCGGCGATGACCCGCAGCGTGCCACGCTTTTCGTTCACGCCGGCGCTCTCATGAAGGCCGTTTCAGGTCCTTCATTTCCTGGCGCACCCGGCGATACCTCCCCAACAGGTATCGCAGGTAAAGCAACACGATCATCCAGGTCACAATATACGCGGCCTTTAAGGCGACGAATCCACTCATCGCGCGCCTCCCTGTAACGCCAGTTGCGCATGCGCGGCTTCCACTTCGTCTTCCATCCTTTGCAGGCGGTAGCGCGCTGCTACCAGAATGATCCCCACGCAGGTGAACGCCAGCAGGTTCCACAGGAACGCATGCAGCATGGCAGGATCGAGGCCTGAATTCTCGCCGCCGCCCATGACCGGCGACGGATGCTGGGTACGAAACCAGCGGATCGACATATAGACGATGGGCACATCCACGAAACCGAAGATGGCCAGCGCGGCTGCCAGTACCGGGGTCTGCCCTCCCGCGCCGTACTTCCGCAGCACCAGATAGCTGACATAGATCAGCCACAGCACCAGGGTAGTCGTGAGCCGGGCATCCCACGTCCACCAGATACCCCACACGGGGCGCGCCCAAATGGGCCCGGTAATCAGAACGATGGTGCAGAAGACGACTCCGACCTCGGCACTCGCTACCGCCAAAGCATCCGCGTTCGGGCTTCGCTTCCACAGGTAGGCGATCGACGCCAGAAAATTCACAAAGAAGCAGACTCCAGCTACCCATGCTGAAGGCACGTGGTAATAGAAGATGCGCTGTACGTCGCCCATGGTCTGCTCCGTGGGAGCCACGACCAGCGCCTGGTAGGTACTGAAGCCCAACAGGGCGAGGGTGAAGATGATAAAAGCGATGGATAAATTTTTCATTCGGTTCCAACCCTGCCTCAAGCAGGTGTCCTACCCACTATCCACTAACCACGGCCTTTTCATTCCGCGTTGAGCACTCTTTCGAACAGAAGAAGGCAAACCAAGGTGAATACCACATCGTAAACCAGCAGCATCTTCAGCCAGAAGTCAGGTGTACCGTCGCCGGTCAGGATCATCGTGGTCGCATCCACCATGGCCAGCAAGGCGGGGATCGAAATGGGGAACAGAATGAGCGGCAGCATGATCTCGCGGCTGCGCGTGCGTATGGAAAGCGCCGCGAAAAATGTACCGTTCACCACCAGCGCCCAGGTCCCCAACAGCGCCACCACAATCAACTGCCACACCGGTCCGACCGACCGAAGCTGGTAGAACACGACGAACAGCGGAGCCATCAAGCCTTCCAGGATCACGACGAACAGGAAATTCCCCAACGCCTTCGCCAGGAAGAGTGCATTCGGCGGCGCAGGCGACACCCGATAGGCGTCCAGCACCTGGTTGCGCAATTCGCGCGCCCACGTCTGATTCAGCGCCACCACTGCGGCGAACAGGAACGCCACCCAGATCAACCCGCCGGCGATCAGTCGCGACTCCTCTGCCGTGGGATTAAAGGCGAAGCTGAAGATCACCACCACCAGCAGCGAGAAGAACAACATGGAGTTCATGGCATCCTTGGAACGCCACTCCATGCGCAGATCCTTGATCAGGGTCGCGCGCGTCACGCTCAACGTATTCATTGCGACCCTCCCGCGTTGCTGACCGATACCACCTCGCGCTTCATGCTCCGCCGCGAAACAATCTGACCCGCCGCCATCTGCACAAACTCATCCGCCACAGCTTCCATCAGCGGCGCCTGGTGGGTCACCACGAAGATCGTCTTGCCTTGATCGCGGACCCGACCCAGCACGGCCGCCATTTCGCGCGCGGAGTGAACATCAACGTTGGAGAAGGGTTCATCCAGCAGCATCAATTCCGGATCGTGAAGCACGGCCCGGGCCAGCGACAGCCTCTGCCGCATGCCCTGCGAATATTGTCCGACGCGGCGTTCGAGTTCCGGATCGAGTCCTACGGTTCGCATCGCTCGGCTACACACCGAGTCGTCACCTAAACCGTAGAGGCCCGCAAAATAACGCAGGTTCTCCATACCGCTCAACTCGTCGTAAAGCAGGGCAGCGTGGCCCATGTATCCCACCCGGTGTGCGACGTCACGGGCGTTCGTAGCTCCTAGTAGCGTGACTGATCCCTGACTCGGCTCCATCAGCCCGGCAACCACCCGTAATAGAGTGCTCTTTCCCGCCCCGTTATCGCCAATCACGACGTACAGTCGTCCCGGAGCGAAGCTGTCTGAAATGTCGCGCAACGCGGCAAAGCGCCCAAAGAACTTCACCAGGTTTTGCAGGATGATCACAGGCGGGCGGGAAAGTTCGGATGTGCCTGTCATCGGTTGCGTTGCCGTGAGGCGGTTTTGCGGCAAGCTACTGGCCTTGGCCTCCCGGCTGGGCGCCCGACAATTCCGCTTTTTGCCCCGAGTTGCCGGCTACCGGCGTGGCTCCCGGTTGTTTGGGAGCGTACTTCGAGGCACACTTGGCCTGGATGTTGGTAGCGTGGAAAACGCCATCCTTGCCATATTTCCCCTCAGCCAGCGCTTGGGCATTGTCTTTGAATGTGTCCGGAGGCGCTTCACTGCCGGCGTAAACCACGGGAATCGTCCGGCCTTCTTCGGCCAGCAGAAACTCCAGGTGAGATCCCTGCCGCTTGATCGATCCCGGAGCCACGTTGCCCGCTACCCGCAGGCGCTTGCTATAAGCCTCCGGGCCCATACCGTTCAATTCCTTGATGGTCACGTAGTAGCTCTTGCTGTCCTGCACGCCGGTATAAGCGAGATAGCCCAGGGACAAAACAATGATCGCAATCACTGCGCCAAAGCGTACGTATCTGCGTGCCTGCACTGACATAGAACGATGCTTCCTCGCGCCGCCCCGGTTGTCGGCAGAGAATGCCGGCCCCGGTGCTCACACTCCCGTAAGCATACTGCGTTTGTCGAACCGACGCCATGTGATTTGGATCACGCCGAGCTGTGACAGCAGCTGCGGCCCGCCGCAGCCGAAAATCGGCGTAAAACACGGGAGCCGCTCCGAGGTGGAGGGCTCCCGTTTTCTATTTTGCCGGATGAATTGCATTCGGATTTGACCCGCAGAATGGTTACCCGCGAACTGGCCACACAAAACTCGCCCTCGCAGGATTTAAAGTACCCACACTACAACTACCGACCCTTCAACCGCTTCTAGGCGCCGGCTTGGCTGTAGATTTCCGACACAGCTTGCAGCCAATCCTGCTCTGGAGAGCCTCCCCGGCCCTTTCGCTGCAGGTAAAGCTCGTAAGCGCGAACTCGAATCTTCTCCTCCAGGTTCGGCTTGACGTCAAGTTCCGGCGTATTGGCCGATTGGGCCGCCGCCACCACTTTTGTGCTATTTTCAGGCTCTACGTTGACTTTGCGAGTGCGTTTCTTGGGGGTCGTGCTATCAGTCGCTCGCGTTGCTTTCGGCATTTCTCGATTCACTCCTGGTTTCCAAAATGGTTCCGCAACCGGTCCTCGCCCTCACCCTGGTCGCTGCTGATTGCGTTACTTCGATGATACCGAATTCCGCTGGAATTGGGCGCACCGAGGCGCCGTTTTCCACAAGAATTGATACTGGGAACAAGAATACGCAACTCACCCCTCATAATGTGTAAGCTGATCACATCTCGATAGTTCGGGAGTCTAAGTTGCGAGACAATAGCGCCGACTCGCCAGAGCGCGCCAGGAACCATCGCTTCTCTGCGCACGTATCAAAGCTAGAGCGGAGTTGGGGACAGGCAATGGTATTTTTCGAGATCCTTCGGCAGATGCTGCGCACCCTCTGGGCGCACAAATTGCGTTCCTTCCTCACCATGTTTGGTATCGCCTGGGGAGTAGGTTCCTTGCTACTCCTGGTTGGGTTGGGTGAAGGCTTCCGCTCGGGCAACCGCAAGGAACTGAATTCCATGGGCGAGGACATCATGTTCATGTTCCCCGGCCGGGCCCCGGCAGTGGCAGGCAACATGAGTTCCGGCCACCCCTACAAGATCACTTATCAGGATTACCTCGACATTCAGCGGGAGGCCCCCCACGTGCGTGCCGTTGCCCCCGTGCTGCAACGCAATGACATTCGCGAGGTTAGCGAATACGGTAACACCAACGGACAGGTAGTAGGAGTTCCACCCCTCTTCAATACCATCCGCTACCTTCCGCTGGCGGCGGGCCGCTGGCTGAATGACGCTGACGACACGCAAAAACGCTTCGTCTGCGTGATTGGCGACGAGATGTTGAAGAACCTGTTTCCCGGAGGTAGAACCGCCGTTGGCAACTCGATCCTGCTGAACGATGTCCGCTTCGAGGTTGTCGGAGTCGTACAGCGCGTTGGCCACGGCGACGACAACGCAACCAACAACCGCGTCTTCCTCACTTACAGCATGATGCACCAGTTCTTCCCGCTGAAGGGCGACCGGGAGGACAACGCTGTTTCCTTCCTCAACTATCGGCCTAGAGTGCGAGAGGAGCACTTGCTCGCCCGCGAGGAAGTGCGCAAAATCATCGCCCGCAATCATGGCTTTGACTGGCACAACGACGATGCCTTCGAGGACTGGGACACGGTAAAGAACGCCGAAGCCGTGGGCAAGATCTTCGACGTGATGGACATCTTTCTGGGCGGCGTCGGTCTGGTCACCCTCGCGCTGGGGGCCATCGGCATCATCAACATCATGCTGGTGGCGGTCAGTGAGCGTACGCGGGAAATTGGACTGCGCAAGGCCCTGGGTGCGACCAATCGCAGCATTCTGCTGCAGTTCTTCCTGGAAGGCGCTTTTCTTACGCTGATGAGCGGCGCCATTGGAATGGGCGGCGCCGCCCTGCTCATGGGAATGTTGGGCAGCATGGCGGGAGGCGCTCCGGGTTTCGATCCGCCCACCATGTCGTACATGTCAGCCACTGTCGCCATTGGAACCTTGGCCGTGGCCGGCATCATCGCGGGATTATATCCCGCGCGCAAGGCAGCCCTGTTGCAACCGGTGGATGCCCTCCGGGCGGAGTAGTCATGTTTAAGGATTTACTCACTCAGGCTTATGAGGCGATGCGCTTCAATCGCCGCCGCACCACTCTGACCATGTTGGGAATGGCGTGGGGCATCGCTACGGTGGTGCTGCTGCTGGCCTACGGCAATGGCTTCGGACGCGCTATCGAGACGATCTTCGCCCAGTGGGGCACCCGCATCATCGGCGTGTTTCCCGGCCGCACCTCGCAGCAAGCCGGCGGACAGAAGGCAGGAACACCAATCCGCTTTACCCTCGATGACATCGACCGCATCGTAAATGCGGCGCCTCTGGTGCGGCGAGTCTCGCCTGCCGCCTACAAGGAATCCAACGTGCAGTACGACGTGCGCACCTACACCTTCCACGTCGAGGGCGTCCGCCCCAGCATGTTTGCGATCCAGGCCATGCACATAGGCGAAGGCCAGTTCTTCGGAGAGGAAGAAGAGTCAGCCAAAGCGCGGGTAGCCGTCATCGGCTCGGAAACCAAGACCAAGCTGTTCTCCGGTCAGTATGCCCTGGGACAGTACATCCGCATCGACGGAATCAGTTTCAAGGTGATCGGCGTGCTTGCGCCACGCATGCAGGAAGGCGACGACGGGGTCAACCGGGTCATCGAAATTCCCTTTTCCACCATGGGGGACCTGAAGAACACCCACTATCTGGATGGCATCTGGATGAACTACGAAGGCGACCAGTACGAACAGGTGGAGCGGCAGGTACGTGGCGTCCTTGCCCAGCAATACAACTTCAAACCCGACGACAAGCGCGCCGTGTATGTGTTCAACATGATGAAGCAGCTGCATCAGTTCCAGGTCATCACCATGGGATTGAAGATTCTGCTGGGATTCATCGGGACCCTCACCCTGGGAATTGGCGGAGTCGGGCTGATGAACATCATGCTGGTGTCGGTAACCCAGCGCACGCGCGAGATCGGCGTCGAGAAGGCCCTGGGCGGACGCCGGCGCGACATCCTCTTCCAGTTTCTGGCCGAAGCCCTGACCATCACGGCGATTGGCGGGATTGCCGGCATCCTGCTGGCGTATGCCGTCTCGATATTTGCAGGGCGAATCACGTTCTATAGCGCCATGGCCAAGAATGCCGAGGCAGCGGATATTCGCCTGATCATCGATCCCACCATCGTAGTGGTAGCTACGATTATTCTCGGATTGGTGGGCCTGGTGAGCGGCATGCTGCCCGCCATCAAGGCCTCGCGGTTAGATCCCATCGAGGCGCTAAGGTACGAGTAGGTTAGAGTCGAACCGTTGGCTCATAACTCAATGAGTCACTGCGCATAAAGTGGCTGACATTCTCAATAGAGACGGATAACTTGCCAAATGCCAAGGCGGGCGACTTCTCATTGTCGTGCGCAAATCACTCACTTGGGGCGGCATTACCCAGGCTGCTATCCCACTGCTTCTAGTGGCGGCTGTATCAAGAATCTGCTCGACAGTAGCGTTCTGCATCGACAGCGGCTTATCATTCTCAACCGGCGTCGACAGAATACTGACGACGCCGCCCGATGGAGTCGGCCGTGGATTCAACTCTGCGTCTGCCGCAGCCCGCAAAGAGGCCGCTACAACCTCAGGCGCGCTGCTTGCCGAGTAGACTTTTGGGATGCGTAAGGTCAGCGCGGCGCTTTCAGCAGTCGTCGCCGTTTTTGGGAACACATGCA
The DNA here is from genome assembly GCA_963834815.1 of uncultured Acidobacteriaceae bacterium. GTDB lineage: Bacteria > Acidobacteriota > Terriglobia > Terriglobales > Acidobacteriaceae > DASRAA01. The sequence goes on from CAWIDA010000007.1 coordinate 133,483, forward strand.
GAACCGCGGTATCCATTCGCCACTGATACCCAGGTACGTATGCAAGAACCGCATCTACTAACATATCGACGGTGGCGTTATCCCGGTTAAGATTGACTGGATTTTCGAGGGCAGCGGTGACTCCACAGATGACTCCGAGTGGCAATTTGGCGTCACTTCCTATCTGCAACAGAGCGCCGATGGCAGGCCCTTCATATCGAAAGCTCTTAACCATCAAATCAGTTGATTGTGCTCTTAAGCTTCCAACGCATAAGAGCAAAAATACTACGCGAGCTAAGGGCGAGATAGCTGTACCCGGTTTTTGAGACATAGGTACACCTTCGAGATTTAGTCCGTCTGCATTAACGCTGCGTCATTTCGCAGTTCACCATCATGCCGATTCCCGGGCTTCCAGCCAGCCGAGTGGTGTACTGGAAATTCATATAGTCCCACTTATCCGTCTTCGGCCCTTCAACCGGTGGTCCGCCCGTCATCGGCATAACAAGCGGTACGATTTTGCCGGGGCATCCTGGGACCATTCCCACGATCACCGCCGTTAGGTATGCAACCCCGGATGGTTTACTGCCGGCCTGGGATGTTGCGTTGGTGACGGTACCTTGAACCATGGCGAAGCCGGTGGCGGCCGTACGTGGATTTGAGGCGTAGTTGGTGTCGGCGCTGCTGTTGTACGTAGTCAGATTGATTGAGCGCTTGCCTTCCTCAATGGTCGTGTGCAGTTGCCCCGCCGCGTTGGGAAAAGTGTCGTTGATCGCGCGGATTGTTTCGGAGACCAGGTCGTTTATCTTGATTCGTAAGTCGCGGAATTCGTGCCACACGTCGTCGCGGCTGACCGACGGGATGAGTGAGTTGTAGGCGGCCGCAAAGTTATCGTGGCGTGAGCGGAAGTCTCCCAGAATTACGTTGAGCTTCGATTCATCCGCAGCGCTCAGCGGACCAAGCCCGGCGCGCTGATACGACCTCCGCGCGGCCGCCACTTCCGGCGAGTCCTTGGCTGCAGGCGAAACAGCCATTAGCCAGATCCACTGCGCATTAATGTCGGTTACTGCTGCTGGGTTTGCCTCGCCTGGAGTGTTGACGGTGGGATAGGGCTCTTTGGGCAGTTGCGGAGCAGGTTGGGCGATGACAACTAGGCTGCTGACGAGGAGCAAGAACAGAAGGGAGATGACCTTCGGCATGACGTTCGACGCCTCGAGGCGATTGTAGCCCGAGGTCTGGCCCGTAGCCAGAACAATGCGAACGCCCGGCCATCGTTCTCCGCAAACTGGGACATGACCGTGTCGTCTAGAATAATCAGCCTGTGAGCAATGACAAACTAGCCCGGGTGCAACAGCAACTCCGCCTCTACGAGCATCCTCTTGTGGAGTTTGACGCTCGCGTCAAAGGCGAATCGGTCGAAGTGATCATCCGGCCCCGGTTCACCGATCCGCCAGTCCATACTTACTACTTCGAACTCCATCCGCGCGATCTCGACGATCCCCAATTTGAATGGGCGTTCCAACGCCAACTCTACGATTGCTTGCACGACTACCTCGTCGAGATGTTCATCCGCACCCCGCAACACCACAAGGAACATCAACAGATGGAGCGTGAGGGCAAGCTTTGAGCTTGCGTGAACTCATCGCTGACGAAATCCGCCGCGCCGGGCCGATGCCCTTTTCGCGCTACATGGAGCTTTGCCTCTATCACCCCGAACTCGGCTACTATTCGCGGGCTACCGAGCAGTTCGGCAAAGCCGGAGACTTCTACACTTCCAGCGACGTGCATGCTGTCTTCGGTCGCCTGCTGGCACGCCAGTTCGAGGAAATGTGGCGCACCATGGACTGTCCCGATCGCATCGACCTGATCGAGCTCGGGCCCGGCCGTGGATTGTTCGCGGCGGATGTGCTTGACTGGTCGTCCAAACAATTTCCCGGCTTCGCCCGCGCCTTGCACTACCGACTGGTCGAACAGTCGTCGATCCTACGCGACAGGCTCCAGTTGCGCCTGTCCGATCATGTCGCCAACGGCAAGGCCGCTGTCTTCGAGACGCTTGAGCGTGCCGCGGCCTCAGCCGGCCAGCATCTCATCCTCTTCGCCAACGAGTTTTTCGATGCCCTACCGGTGGAGATTGTGGACCACCGTGGCTCGGTGCGTGTCATCGAAAACGACCAAAGATTTGCCGAGCAGTTTGTCTCCATGTCAGCGGAGGAAGCCGCATTCCTGGATCACTACGGCGTCCGTCCCGAGCCAGGCGAGCGTGTCGAAGTTTCTCTCGCGTCGTTGCCATGGATGCAACGCATTGCGGCCAGCTTCAACGGCAAGCAAGGTTTCGCCGTCCTCATCGACTACGGCTACACCCGCGAAGAACAGCTTGCGGGCCGGCACCACGATACCTTGATGACCTACCGGCGTCATCAAGCGGGCTCCTCGCCCTATACGGCTCCCGGCCAGCAGGACATCACGGCGCACGTGAACTTTACCGCCCTGCGCGACTGTGCCGGCGATCATGGGCTGGAGCCGATCGCCCTGCTGACCCAATCGCAATTCCTTATCGGCATCGGCGAGGAGAGCCAGTTTGGCGATGCTTTCCAGGAGTGCAAGCTCCCTCAGGAGCGCGCCAAGGTCGCTCTGCAACTCAAGCATCTCATCAGCCCGGAGGCCATGGGAGAGACCTTCCAGGTGCTACTGCTATCCCACAACGTGCCCAATGAAAAGGCCGCTCACCTGAGCGGCCTTAAGCTAACTCACTGAAATGGGTTTACTGCCCGCTGGGTACGCTCTGCGGAGTGAAGGGCGCCTGCAGGTACTTGCGCGCTTCGTCGAGTGCGCCTGCCGTATTGTCGTTGGTCTGCAAGGCTTGGCGATACTCATTGCTGGCGCGCTCGCGCTGCCCCGTGAGGTCGAAAATCTTCCCTAGCTGGACGTGACTCCATACCTCGGTCCACCGCGGTTCGCCATCGCCGTTCAACGACTCCCGATAGGCGTTCGCCGCCGACTGATAGTTGTGCTGCAGGAAGAACACCTCGGCAATGCGATAGTGTGCCAGCGAGCTGTTCTTGTTGACGTCCAGCGCCTTTTGGAACTCCTTCAGAGCCTCCGTCAGGTCGCCCTGCTCCACATCCTGCTGCCCCCGCACAATCGAGGTCCTCACTTGCAATTCGGGCGAGTTCTTCAAAACACGGTTATTGGGATCGATGGTGATCTTGCGTGGCTTGCCAAAGGTTTCGACCGCGAACGCTGAATCCGTGCCCGATACCTCGATGCGCTTGGTCTCGGTTTTGCCATCCGTATCAATCCTCAATTCCACCGGCATGCGGAACAAATCGAGGTCCTGCTGAATTTCACCAACCACGCGAAAGCCCTTCTGGGTCCTGTAGATGGTGTACTTCGTCTTGAACTCGGGCGCGCCGGTGGAGTCGAGCCATTGGGTGAAGAACCACGAGAGCTGCTGACCCGAAGCCTGTTCGGCGACTTTCCGCAGATCATCTACGGTCGCCGGCTTGCCCGAGTACTGCGCCAGAAAATCGCGCATCGTCTTGTCGAACGCCTGCTCCCCGATAACCCAGCGCAGCATGTTCAGCACGCTGGCGCCCTTGTCCGTTACCAGCGATTGGAACTCAGGAGAAAACGCATCCAGCTTGCCGACCTGCGAAAGCGGAACGCTGATGTAGGCAAGCGCCCCGACCGCCATGTCTTTGGTGACTTCTTCGAACCCTGCCTCGCCGGCCACGTGCAGCACATAGAGAGCTTCCGAGTAACGCGCAAAGCCGTCGTTGATCCACCAATCGTTTCTGCTTGCCGGACTCACGACCGTTCCCCACCATTGGTGCGCAATGCAGTTAGCCAGAAGCCGGTAGTTTACTTTCTGGCTGAAGGCGCGCGAAGCGATCGCCGCAATCTCCGGCGCCCAGGCGGAAGGTACCGTATCGTTCGGCAGTTCGACTAAGCTGAGTTTGGTATTGAACGTGGGGCCGAAACTCGAAGTATAGAAAAAGAATGCCTTGGCGGCAGTGTCGGCGTACGCCTGAGCGAAACCCTTATTCTGGGGAGACGTGTAAACCGTGACCTCGAGGCCGCCCTCAGAACTCTTCGTCTGCTCGTACTTCCCGATCAGGATAGTTCCCGGAAAGCTCGCCTTGGGATACGTAAACGTGTATGTCGTGTTTCCCGCCGGAGCAGCCTGTTTCGTCGTCCCAGAACCCGCTGCGCCTTTCCTGCTCTTCAGTGACTTCGCCGCATCGCCTTCGCCTTCTCCCATCGCGGGCACACTGCCGCCCGCGGTTTCCGTCCCGCTGCCAATCACGGTGTAACCCGTAGGTACGCTGACGGTGATGGTGGCGCTAAACCGGTCGGTACCGTATCCCACCATGGGAAACCATGCCCCGGCGTACAGCAGGTAGGTGAACGGATCGCCAATGTATGCCAGCTTCAACCCCGGCACCGGGCTGTCATCGGCCGACTGCACCGTACCTTCATATTCAAACGTCAGGCTGGCAGTCGCGCCTTTGCTGAGTCCCGTGGGGAGCGAAACCCGGACGCTGGAATCCTGGCTGATGCGCTCCGCCGAAAGGGTCTGGCCGTTGTCGTCGAGCACCCGGGTGGGGCGCAGACCATTGTGGAGTTGGAAAGTCGCAATACTGATGTCGTCGAGGGCAGTAAACTTCACCTTGGCGATGGCTTTGAGCTGATGGGTCTCGGGAGAAACCACTGCTTGAATAACGTAATCTTCAACCTGAATGCGCTGTCTGTCAGCCGCGAACGAGGCCGGTACGAAGGTCGCCAGAACGAGGATGAGTACCACGCGTCCTACGGAGCGCGCTGCGATATGCATTATGGAGAGAACTCCTGCCCATCACTCACTATAAATGATGAAAAAACTACAGGGAAAGCCGCGGGGCCGGGTTTTGTCCTCATGATTCTGTGACTCCAACTGCGCCCAGTACGGCTCGCGCCGCCCGATCGCTGGCGTTGTCCTCGGAACTCGAAGGATGCAGCCTAAGGTGCACATCTGCAAAGCCTTCGGCCATCGCTGCTCGAGCGGCGCCGTCGGGCAATAAGCGCTGCAATTCAGCGCAGACACGTTCCGGAGTGAATCCGTCCTGCACCAGTTCGGGCACGACATCACGCCCGGCAATCAGGTTCACCATGGCGAATCGGTCCACCTTTACTAGACGGCGCCCGAAGGTCCAGGTAAGCGGAGCCACCTGATAGACCATTGCGAACGGAGTGCCGATCAGCGCCGCCTCCAGCGTCGAAGTTCCGCTGGCCACCGCCGCAACCCGTGCGTGCAGCAGTGTGGCGCGAGCATCTGTGGTGAGCGTGATCGGCGGGCCCGTGTGATCGTGCAGAATCGAGGTCATCCAGCGGTGGTCGAGCGTTGAAGCTACCGGAGTAATGTAAACGTAGTCCGGACCTAGAAGTTGCGCTGCTTTCAGCAGTTTTGGGAAGATGCGCGACACCTCTCCCTTGCGACTGCCCGGCAACAGCGCAATCCACTGCCGATCGGGATCGACGCCGTACTCCGCCGCAAACTGCTGGCGCGTCACCGCCGGCGCGAGCATGTCGCTCAGCGGATGCCCCACAAACTCAGCATCGATACCGCGTTCGCGATAGAACTTCTCCTCGAAGGGGAAAATGACCAGCATCTTGCGGACGTACTTCCGCACCAGTTCGATGCGCGATTGCCGCCAGGCCCACAACTGCGGGCTGACGTAATAGATCACCGGTATACCGCGCTTGTGCAGCTCGCGCGCCAGCCGAAAATTAAAGTCGGGAAAATCAATCAGGACCGCGGCGTCCGGGCGGCGCCGCTCCGCCTCGGCGACCACCTTGTGGAACAGGCGAAAGATTCGTGGCAGATGCTCGACCACCTCCGCCAGCCCCACGACTGCAATCTCGTGGGCGTTCACCACCAGATCGCATCCCGCCTGTCTCATCTGCTCGCCGCCAACGCCGAAAAACTCAAGCTCGGGCGGATGCGGCTGCGAGCCGCTCAGCTTTCGCAGCGCGTCGATCAGCTTTGCGCCATAAACTTCGCCTGAGGCCTCGCCCGCCGAGATGAGGAGTCGCACCTTTGGATTATGACATTCACTTAGTCCTTGATGTCATCCTGAGCGCAGGCGGCCTTGCCGCCGGAGGCGAAGGACCTGCTGTTTCTTTTCGCTTTGTCATCACGAGGTCGCCTTGGCGACCGAGGGATCTGCTTTCCTCGCTCTGGCGACGAATTCCCCCGCTCCACCCTTATAGTATTGTCGAACGCCGCATCCTCCCGCCAAGGAGAAGCCATGTCCCACGCCACCACCCAACCACTGCCCGACTTCGGCGCTTCCGGCATCACCTTGCCCTCCTCCCAAGGCTGGAAGGCCCTCGGCCGCACCCTGATCTCCGGCTACGTCGACTCCTACGCTCTGCTGAACTTCGGGGTGTACGCCTCGTTCATGACCGGCAACACCACCTCGGGCGGCTCGCACCTGGGACAGTACAACCTCGCCGCCGCCGGACACAGTCTGCTGCCCATTCCGTTTTTCGCCCTTGGCATTCTGGCCGGCACGCTGCTCGTCCGCCTTGATCGCCATCACGCCTTGTCGCGCATTTCGCTGGCGGTTGCATTCATGCTCGCGCTCGGCAGCCGCCCGGGCTTACTTCGCGTGGCCCGCCTGGCTGGGCATCGTGATCCTCAGCAGCGCCATGGGCATCTTGAATACCTCCATCAGCCGCGTCGGCGGACAGGCCGTCAGCCTGGGCTTCATGACCGGAGACCTCAACAACCTGGCCCAGCACCTTGCCATGGGAATTCTGCGCGTGCCCGTGGATCAGGCGCAGAGTCCGCGCGACACCCACTGGCGGCGTGCGGCGCTGCTAAGCGGCCTGTGGACAAGCTTTCTACTAGGCACCGTGCTCGGCGCGGCCCTAGCGTCCCGCGTCGGCGTGTGGACCCTACTGCTTCCCGCGCTGATGCTGCTGGTTCTGGCGCTGGCGGAGCCTGCCACGGCTTAACCGGCTACGGAAGGTTAAACTGGCTGCGGACAAAGGATATTGGGTAGAGCTGGCCTTCAGAGCCTGCCCTGGGCGCAGTCGAAGGGCCAGCGGCAAGACCGTTTATCTTGAGCATTCCTCGCAGGCTTCAGCTCGCGGGAATTCGCTTTTTGGACTCCTTCCGCCACCTGTTCAGCCGACTGGTACTCCGCTGCGAAGTTGGTTAGAGCTGGCCCTCAAAGCCTGCCCAGAGCGTAGCAAGTTGGGAGAGTTCGACCCGCTCAATTTTTCGATTGAACATATGTAAAGTTTGGTGTAAAGTTAGGCTGTGAAACGCACCTCCACGCCTATTCACCTCCGGCGTCCTCCTCTCATTTACGTTGTGGCACAAGTACTCTTTGCAGAGGTGGTCGCAATTGAAAAGTTCGTTCCGGAGATACAGGAGAGCCTCCGGCACAAGGGATTCCCAAGATTTCTCAGGGGACAGATACAGGAAATCGCTTTTCAACCCGATGGGAGTCCCAAATTCAGTGCGCGTGACCGATTTGAGTTTCAAAACAAGGAAGGATCGCTTGGTATCGTCCTCCAAACAAAGTCGGTCGCGGTGCAGACAAATTCCTATTCCAATTATGAGACTTTCGAAGAAGAGATTAAGACTGCACTGATGGTAGTGCACCGGGTCGTGAATATAAGCCTCTCAGAACGCATTGGCCTGCGATACGTGAATCTCATCCGACTTCAAAGTGGTGAGAAATGGTCCGACTACCTAAATCCCGGCTTGCTGGGGCTGGGTGCGGATTCCGTTGGTGTGAGCCGATGGACTAGCCGATCAGAGATGGTTGGTCCAACGAACGTAGGAAACTTAGCTGTGCGTTGCTCGCAGTCCGGGCAACCGATTCCACCGGATTTGGTGATCAGTGGCACTCTCAGCAACCCACCTACGCTCACACCAGGCGAAGTTGTTGTGACATTGGATTTCGATCACTACGTGGAAAAGTCTTCGGATTTCAAGGTTTCTGCGGTCATGTCCATGTTTGAGCAGCTCCACGAAAAGCTAGACGTGGTATTTGAAGCTGCGGTCACATCCCAAGCATTGCTCAAGTGGGGGAAGGAGGGAGCCTAAATGCAGAGTGCTATTGGCGGTTTCGAAGATGCGGCCCCAACAGGTAGTTCCACGCGTGGGTTGCTTTCAACGGGATTTTCGGCCAAATTCAGCAATGCCGTTCTTGGTGCCGTGTTTAGCATGCTTGTAGTGGGCACAGGCGGAAGTGCGAATGTGCGCATGATCAATTCCGATGCCAGTGGACCGATCGCGATTCCCATAATTCGCATGGCAGATGGGAACATCGATTCTGATCGTCTGTTGGACGCACATGAGAAGTTGGCTGGTATCCGAAGATATTTATCCATGAGCGTCACGGACATGGCGAAAGTGCTGCATGTTCGCCGCCCAACAATTTACTCTTGGCTCCGAAATGAACCTAGCTTGCGGGCCGAGCATGCGCGACGCCTTGAAGCCATCTACAAGAACGCGAGAGGGTGGCGGGCAATTTCGAGCAAGCCAGTTGGAGAGTTTCTAAATCGACCATTAACGTCGGGGCCGACCCTTCTCACTCTTCTTTGCGCCAAGAAACTGGACGAGGCTGCTATAACATCCAGATTCTTGCAGATCCACGAGGCGCAGAGTCTGAGCCCTCGGCGTGTCAGTGTTTTAGAAGCAGCGAAAAAGCGTGGATTGAAGTTGTCTGCGAGAAAGGCATCGAATTGGGCCTCTAATGAGGGGATTGACATATAGTCCAATGCGCTGCATGGGACGTTAATTGTCCCCTGCGTCCGCTCTACTCGAATCGGGGTGGAGGCAAGGCACCGTCCTGCCACATGAGTTGGTACCGGAAGGCGTCTTGCCCTCGTCCATTGGCGCGGACACGAAGTTGCTCATAATCTCGCACGACTGTGATTTGGTAAGCCTTTCGTACGAACTCGAGCCCTTCTTAGAGTTCCTAGTATTGCGACCCCAGACAGCCAAGGCCCGCGATGGTCGCCTGTTTAATAAGAAGAATCCTCGGAGATTGCAGTTTGAAGCGGAATACCTAGGCAAATCTCAACTTTACGAAATCGACATCCACGAAAGATACCGCGTGGATCGGCAGCTTCTCGAAGGTGGATCGCCGGATGTAACAATTAAGATCAAAGCAAGTGATGTGCGGATGATCGCGAAATGGATGGGTCGGCGGTATGATCGCCCATCTTTTCCAACTGCATTCGTCAATCGACTCACGACGAACGTCAAGAACAAGCTGCCGAAAAAAATGCAGAAGGACGGCGAGGATGTGCTCGAAGTGTTGGTTGGGTCTGAGAACTGGGGGGAGCTTGCCCAGGGCACGCCGTACAAGCTCGTGCTTTACGTTCTGATGAGCCCTGAGGCCTGTGAAAATGAACAGAGGGAAAAGCGCGGCCTCAGCGTACTGAGCGATATTCGGGCCCTTCTTGCGCAATGCGATGGAATCGAAGTCGAAGACGCGAATCTAGCAAACGCGGCAGAAATGACTCTCAACGATTACGTGCACTTGCGGCGCTGGGATTTCGATTTTCTTACCCCCGAACAAGAGTAGTCGTTCCCCCGCGCGTGCCCCAGCCAACTATTAATCTAACGAGGGTACCCCGTTTTAGCCTTCATTTGGCAAGAGCGGGCATTTACTTGCCCGCTTTGGCAATTGTAGGGATCGTTACCTTCGTAACCTCGCCTCCCTCTAGATCACAGACTCACCCCTCCCCGCTCCCTACCCTCAAAACTGGAGAACTATGCCCGGACGGTGGGTGCCCCATCCTTTCGCCGTTCTTGCGAAAGGGTTGGATGGAATCCCCGTCGTCCGATGAACTCACAGGCAACTTTTAAGGAGCTTCATGGAATACAAAATTTGCACTCACATTTACGACGATGGGCACACCTGTGGCTGTGGCTCTGCCGCCGCCAAAGACCGCGACTACTGCACCTACCATCCAGTGCGGCAGCGTGCTTCGCTCCCAGTACCGCGGAGCAACGCTGTTGCTCAAATTTCCGCTGGAAAACATGTACTCGGTGCAGTCATCGTTCAAATTGGCGAAGCTCTCACCGCCGATATGATTGATCTCAAGCGCGCTGTTTAATAAAAAAAAAAAAAAAAAAAAAAAAAAAAAATGTCTAGTCATCGTTCATGATTCTCCCCATACCGTCTAGTCCCGCCACCAACAAAAGTCCCCACCCCGGTGAAGCGGCCGGGATGGGGCGCATGCCCTTCTGGGCTATGAGTCATCAACGAGGAGCTGAGTTGAATCTAACCCTTACGTCTGTCCCTCTACTGGCATGCGGCTGGCGTCGCCGTACACGCCGAATTCACCAGCGAAACGATGTTGTTGCTGGTAAACGGAGACGCTCCTTGCTCCTTGGGCGCGGTCGATACGTAGCCCCAACTGGTTACCCCTATAACCCGGTTGGCGCCCGGAGCCGTGCCATGGGTTTCACCAGTCAGTGCAGCGGGCAAGCCGAAGTTGGCAAGCCACGGACCGCCACTCGATCCCCCGTCCATATTCGAACCAATAACAGTGTTGTTGGAGTTAGAGGAGCTGACATAGCCGTACGAGTCATTGCGCTCCATGTAGGCCGCGCTGTTCAGGCCTGCTGGATACCCGAGCTGTGTCACATGAGTCAGGTTGCCACTGGTGAAACTGTAGCCGTTCCAACCATATCCATACCAGCCCGTTGAAGTTCCCGGATAGCCGCCCGACTGGGTGTTCAAAATCAGAATCGCCACATCATCGGGACAAACCACACCAAATACCGCGCAATTGTCAGTGCCGTTGAAGTATGCGGTTTTGACCCAGGCCTGTTTCACGGTCCATGTCCCGTAGGGGGCCACGCCGTTCCGATAGGCTGGCACGAACTGCCAGCTACCGTAGAACTGGCTTTGTCCGTAATTGGCCACGCAGTGGGCCGCGGTAACCACGATGCCCCGCTTGATCAGAGACGCCGAGCATATGAAGTTGCTGCTTCCGATCTTAAAGAACAACTTTCCCGCCGCCCGATACGGATACGCCTTGTTGGTGGCAAGCCCGTTCAGATCAGCTCTTGCCGTGCTGAACGGGTGGTTGTTCGTTCCGAACTCATCCGAAATTACACCGTCCTCCCCTGCCGCCGGCTTCCCCAGGAACACTGGACTCTCGGCCCCCGTCCCTGCAGCACCGGGCAAAGAGCCAGACGTACCTGGCGCTGGTGTAGCCATCAGGGCCGCTATCATGGCTTGCGTCGGATCCATTCTTGAGGGATTCAGGGGAAGTGGCAAGGCTTTGGCATTAACAAAATCCACATCCGCCTGAGGGTTTTGAACGTTCAACACCGTAAGGCCGCCTGCGTTCGTGACCTGGGCACTTGCCAATCCCCCGGTTAGACTTGCGAAGACCGTGAAGACCAGCATGGCAGTCAACAACCTGCCGGAAAATGTGAGCAAAGTGGTAGCTGTTTTCAACACTTGATTCCTTCTCCTCTGCGTTACGCTTGAGTGACAATTCATGGGGCTTTTCCTACGACTCTTTCCTGAAATCCAAACTGCTTTCCGCATATCGAAGTTCCATCCCCCGGGCGTTGGTCCTTGCGGGCCTCCGGTCCGAGCGTCCCCGTAACTTGCGCCCCTCTTTCCCGCAGGTCAAGTTGGCAATCCTGAGTTCCGCCTGAGTTATTTATGAGGGAGCTAACACGAATGTTGATAAAGGTTTGGAGGCGTCCCGCGATATAATGTGCCGCATCGCTATCAACGTCGCCAACAGGGAAACAGGCCGTGGTCACTGCGTCAAACTTCTCGGGTGCGGTACGTTTCGGAGACTTCCACCTCGATCTCCGCACAGGTGAGCTGAGCCGCGACCACATCCTCATTAAGCTTCAACCCCAACCTGCCAAGATCTTGGTGCTGCTCGTCAGTCGCGCAGGCGAAACCGTCAGCCGCCAGGAACTGGCGGAGCAGGTTTGGGGAGCGGAGACATTTGTCGATTTCGAGCAAGGCCTGAATTTCGCCATCCGCCAGATCCGCGCCGCCCTGAAAGATGACCGGGATCATCCTCAGTTTCTCCAGACTGTGCCCCGGCGAGGATATCGCTTTGTTGCTCCGGTCGAAATCGCGTCGGAACCCGATGCTGAGGAGAAAGGACTCCCACCTGGCCCCAATCCACCCGTTGCGATAGCTGACCATTCGATCACCCGGAAGTGGACATTCCTCGGGTTCATAGCCGTGCTGACCGTGGCCGTCGTCTCGGCGGTGGTCTACCGCCGCGCCACCGCCCCGCGCGTTCCCCGCATCGACGTGCAAAGCATGAAGATGACCAGGCTAACTGACTATGGGAATGTTGGAACGGCCGCCATTTCCCGCGACGGGCGCCATTTGGCCTATACCGTGGGGTACCAGCAGCCAAGCTTGTGGGTGCAGCAAGTCGGCTCCGACAGCAAGCTGCAAGTCGTTCCGCCTTCCTCAGGCGAGATCATCGCCGTCACCTTTTCCCCCGACGGCAACAACCTTTACTACGTTCGCGACCGCAAGGGCTACGTGGTGCCGGCATTGGGCGGGACGCCAAGGCCGATTATTGAGGAAACCTTCGGCGGAATCGGCGTCTCTCCCGATGGCAGGAAGTTGGCCTTCGTTCACGACGGCGATGCCCTGAAGTCGCGGCTAATCGTAGTCAACCGGAACGGCTCTGGCGAGCATGTCATCGCCGAACATCCCCGCTTGTCAGGGACGAGGTTTAACTCGGTCGCCGCACCCTCGTGGTCTCCGGACGGCAAACTCATTGCCCTGCCGGCCATCCGCAATACGGATCATGTCCTCATGGTGTATCCGGTTGACGGCAGTTCCCCCCGGGTTATTCCTCTTCCCGACATGGTCAGGCAGGCCTTGTGGCTCCCCGACCAGAGTGGCATTTTGGCCTGCATACAATCGTCGTTCAGTTCGCCGGGTCGCCAGATTTGGCTACAGCCGTTCCCCGAAGGAAGGCTACAGAGACTGACCAACGATCTCGACGGCTATCGCTCCCTCAGCTTGAGCGGGGACGGCAAATTGCTTGCTGCCGTGCAGGAACATCACACTTTCTCGACCTTCGTCGGCCCCGCCTCCAACCCCGAGCAAGGGAAGCTGATCAAAACTGGAAAGACCGATGGCATCGGTCTGGCTTGGCTACCCGATGGGACGCTTCTCTCCCAGAATGTAGAGTCCGAGTTTTCCTCGCTTACCCCGGACGGGCAACGCCGCATTACCTTGTTTAAGGACCAGGTCTTCCCCGGAGGGTTCTCCGTCTGTGGTGATGGCAGCGTTCTTGTCCTCGAGCGATCGAGCTTGGGCGAGCAACAGACGATCTGGCAGACGAATGCCACTGGCCACAATTCGAAACAGCTCACCACAGGTCTGCAGGACATGGCTCCCGACTGCTCTCCCGACGCCCAATCGGTGATCTACCTGTCGCAATCGGGGACACGCGATCGGCTGATGAAAGTCCCTGTTGGCGGGGGCGTCCCAATGGTCTTGAAGGGTCCGGACACCGAGGTTTACGGTTTGCAATACTCTCCGGACGGCCGGAAAATCGCCGACCTCGAGCTCGATGACAAGTTCGCGCTGGTCGTCCGAAATTCCCAAACCGGACAAGCCGAGCAATCCTTCGACCTCCCCGACGGGTTCGTTCCCCCTTTTAACTCGGCAGGTTGGATTCTTCGCTGGAAAGCGGATGGCCGGGCGCTCACCTATGCCGTTCCCAAGGGTGCCGCGGTGAATTTATGGAGTCAGCCTCTGGCCTCCGGCCCGGCACGTCAGATCACAGATTTCCCCGACGAAGTGGTTGCCTACGACTGGTCTCCGGACGGGAAACAACTGGCCTTAACCCGCAGCACCCAATCTCGCGACATTGTGCTCATCAGCAACTTCCACTGAAGGAACCTGCGACGTTTTGATCAAGGGGTACCCCCTCCCCTCGAAAATCCTTGGAATCAGCAACTTACGAATGATTCCAACGATTACTTACTTGACATAGGATGAGTCACGTACGCTCATAAAACTGAGTACCCATCTTACAATTCGATTCCTCTTTACCCACGGTCACTAAGCAGCTACCGTTTTCGGCGGAGGTTGCCGATAACGCTTGTTGTTGGGTTGATGGGAAAAGATCACGTGGTGGTGGCTTCTGACCGCCTAGGGCATACGAACGACGCCGCGGGGATGTACGGCTTCAAATGTGCCAAGCTACGCTCGATAAGAGCGGGTGAGCGAGAGTGGGTTGTGGGGATGGCTGGAAGTGATATGGCCATTACTCTCGTTGATAATGTGGCCGTCTGCGGTAGCGCACTAGACGGACGCTGGGCGATGCACTATTTGTCCGAAGTCTATGCGGAAGACCTGCGTCGTGCTGCAACGAAGTCCGGATGTGATGAGCCCATGTGGTTTCTCTTTGCGGGGGTGGATTCTCGGGGGCCATTTATTTACCGCCTAACCTTCGATGGTGTGAAGTGGTCTGGCCCTGGCGAGCATCACGGGAACCATACCGCCATTGGTACTGAGTGTCACGGCGCGATGTATTTCATGTCTGAGCATCACGTCCCAGAAATGTCGGAGCAGCAGCGTATCCAGCTTGCACATTTTTGCATCACAGAAGCCGCCAAGCACGATATGCGGGTTGAAGGCCCCGCCTACATGGCGGTGGCCGGAAGTGGTAATGTCAGGTTTATTTCCGAGTCGGACGTGCCGGAGGTGGTTAACAGAAGCGCCGCAATATCCAAGTCGATTAGGTCTTTGCTGTTTGTCACGCAAGACGAAATAACGGTAGACAAGTCAAAGTTCGATGTCGTGCTGCGGCGGATGATTAACACGCCACCGCAAACGTTCAAGGAAGTTGTGGCGCAGCCCAAGCTCCGCAAGGATGGCGGAGTCAAGCGAAGCGCAAAGAAGTCGGGGCGTTCCCAAGATTCTGCGGTGTAACATCCGACCCGCCACGCTTTGAGCGTGGTGGGTCGGGCTGAATTGTTAGTGGCGCTTCAGATATTCCAGAACCCTAAGGGTTGTCTGGATACCGGAAAAACCACGTTCACGGCGGTTAGCACTACCGTGAACAACGGGAGGTTCTGGATTGGCATCCAGATTCCTAAATGAATCATGGGGTTTACCTATTTTCCGACGGGGCGTTCACGGCTCAGAGGCCATGAACAAAGATGTACCCTATCAGTGAAGTTGGGCCTTTCGACCCAACCCGATGCTACGCCGCAGAGCGAAATCAATACTAAAAAATCTCGCGGGTGAGCCTCTTGAACGTTAGCGGCTTGTGCTCCGAGAAGTTCTGCAACGCCAAGTCGAACAGGTGCTCTTGCATGTGGCGACGATTGAAAATCCAGGAGAATTTTATATATACGAGTCCATGTGATCGCGGCTCATCTTGTGGTAAGAGCCAACGATGCCGCGCTTGAATAGCGAGAACGCTGATTCGATTGTGCGGGTGCTCTCGATATAGCCTTTCTGCCGTACCTCGAACTTGTGCTTGGTCTTTTGGTGCTTGCCCTTCGGAAACGCATCACCATAGACATTCGCGGCATCGGTCGAGAGCTTGTCTGTATCAGGGTCAATGCATTCTTGAATAATCGGATGGATGGCGAGCGCCGTGGTGTTCGGAATAGATTGCAAGTGAATCCGGCCACCGCGTTCTGCAATTCCTAACACGGCAATCTTGGGCTGCTTGCCTTTGCCGCGAGACTTTCCGCCTATAAACGTCTCGTCAACTTCTACCACCTTGCCGGGGCCACCGAGCATCGGTGATCCGGTTTCACTCATGGCGGTACGGATGCGATGGCACAGGTGCCAAGCGGTTTTGTAAGAGCATCCGATGTGCCGCGCTACCTGATTAGCGGAAACGCCTTTCTTGGCCTCGACCATCAATGCGATGGCGGCAAACCACTTGGTTAGTGGCAAGTGGGAATCGTGAAACAGCGTGCCAGTGGTGGCGCTGAAGTGCAGACCACACTCGCCACACTCGTACAGGTGGCATTTCTTCCCAGTCTTGCCCTTGGTGGTAATGGCGTAAACCTTGGCGCTGTCGCAAGCCAAGCAGCGAACGCCGTTAGGCCAGCGGGTCATTATCCAATAGGCCAGCGCCATGTCTTCCGTGGCGAATGTCTTTGCGACTTGAAGGAGATTCATGTGACAGACTCCGAGTGGATTACTGCAACTGCGACAGCGCTTCGCGAACTACGCGTAGCCTTTCGCGAGCATCAACGATGCCTTGATGAACATACGCAACTCCGTCGGGAGCAACGTCGCCCATCGAGCGCTCAGTTAACTTCGCCGTCTCTTCCGTCAAATCGCCTAATAGATTGACGATTTCCTGTAGTAGTGTTTTTAAGTTTTCGTTCATGCTTTCTTTTATACCCACACCCTCAACCTACGTCAAGTAAATAATCATTATGATTCCGGGCATAATCCTCATTCCAGACGTAGTTGCGGGTAAAGTCCTGAGCCGCTTGAAGTTGCAGTAGCCACCATGGCGTCCCTAGGCGACATCTGTGATGGCCTGAACACTCTTTAAATCTCCACAATTGCCAGACGAAGGCAATTGTGGGCCACCCGGCGAAAATAATTGTGGAGCGCCAGAGACGGCGGGGCGCGGCGGAGTTGCCGCGCGCCTAGCGGCAGTAAGTTCGTCCTCCGCGTCCTCCCTTGCCAGCTGCATGTCGAGCAACATGCGGGCGGCTGAGTAATCCCATTCATCGGGGCCTTTTTCAGGGCCGAGTTTCTTGGGGATGTGGTAGTACTGATCAACTCGACTTACGGCTCGCTCGGGCATACGGGCCAGACGGACGTGTTCCTTCGCGTATTGGGGTGGCTGGGCAGCCTGCTCGGCAGCTTGCAGCGCAGCTTCCGGAGGAAGATTGAGAGCGACGCCCGGCGGCAAGTCGCATAGCTCGGCGACGTCGGGTGCTTCCAAGGCGCGCTGCGGCTCATCGTACCGGACCTGCTCGCGCCTGCCCTTCCAACCTGGCGTGGCATTCAGGTTGGTCGAGGCCTGTTGCAGGGCGTAGAGCATAAGCCCAGCGCGCTTGGGATCGATGCGGTCGTCAGCAAGGGCATCGAGTACCTGGCTGAGCGCGACCTGCACGGCGTGCATGTCTTCGGGCACGGGAAGCTGAAGGCGGCAAGTTTCGCCACGAGCGAGGGCACGGGCCTGTTTGAGGCGGCGTCCGCGAAGGTTGAGATGGAAATAACAGAAGTTATGGCCGCGAAGGGCGGGAGAATCGCAGAAAACGCCATCTTCCTTGAGATGGTCGCAGGTACGGTAGGGCATAGAAGCCTCCTAAAAGCGGGCTAAATGCTCTTCGCTTTTCGCTATTTGCCGTTCGCGAAGAGCCAGTTAGTTCAGGCTGCCTCCGAGGAGGCAGCGAAGTTTAGCGTGGAGGCTTCGACAGCGCTCCAGTGTCAGGGTGGCTAAAGAGGAAGACTGGTGTCAAGAGAATTAGTACATTTCTTCTGAGCGCCGTTCCAAATTGGGAAAATGAGACAAGTGAATTTGGGTTCACCACGGAGGGTGCGGAGGTCCACTGTATTCTGCGTGAACTAGTCGACGACCTCTTCGGCCAGATTTCCTGGCTCCGGTATTACAGTTAAGTCCCCTAATCTTGCGGTAACCTCACGCTGCCGGAGATCGAAGATCAGCAGGAGTATATCCCCAGCCTCGCCGCCGCGACGACGAAATAGCGGGCCGAGACCCTGACCTGACCGATCTTTTGTACCAAGTGGAATGTTAGTGTAGCGCCTTTTTCGACACTATGTCCGTAGTCGTAGTCGGGGGTGTGGAGATGTGGGAAACGCGCAGCGTTTTCCATATCTCCATGCCCCATTTCCTTCGGCAAGATCGTTTGCGGCGCCGGCGGCCTATAGCCCAGCGACGAATGCGGCCGTACCGTGTTGTAGTGCACTCTCCATCGCTCGATCACCACCTGCGCCTCCTTCAGCGAGTAGAAGATCTCGCCCTTCAAGCATTCATCTTGCAGCTTGCCATTGAAGCTCTCACAGTACCCGTTTTCCCAAGGACTCCCCGGCTCGATGTACAGCGTCTTGGCTCCCACCGCCGACAGCCATTTCCGCAGTCTCTCGGCAATAAACTCGGGCCCGTTGTCCGACCGTATATGCTCCGGCATACCATGCACCAGCATCAGGTCGGCCAGGGTTTCAATCAGGTCATAGCTGTTCAACCGCCGTGCCACCCGGATCGCCAGGCACTTCCTCGTGTACTCGTCGATCAGCGTCAGCAGCCGCAGCGTTCGTGCCATCGTGCGTGCTGGCGCTGCACAAAATCGTAGCTCCAGACGTGATTCTCATGCTCCGGTCGCAGCCGCACGCAGGAGCCATCGTTCAGCCACAACCGTCCTCGCGGTCGCTGTTTCTGCGGCACTTTCAGCCCTTCCCGCCGCCAGATCCGCTGCACCCGATCCTTGCCTACCTCCCAGCCTAGATCGCGCAGCAAAGCTGTGATCCGCCGATAGCCGTATCGTCCGTACTGCGCTGGCCAACTGCAGGATGGCTCGCGTCAGCTCATCTTCATCGCTCGCGCTGGATCACGCAGTAACGCTGCGTCCCTCGCCATTGCCCCAACAGCCGGCACGCACGCCGCTCCGACAACCGATGTTGCTCCCGAGCATGCTGTACCGCGCAACGTCGCCGTTCAGGGCTTAGAAGTTTCCCTCCGCCACGTCCTTCAAGACTTGCTTCTCCAGCGACAGTTCAGTCACCAGGCGCCGCAGACGGCTGTTCTCTTTCTCCAGCTCTTTCAGCCGTCGAGCCTGCTCCAGCTTCAGACCGCCGTACTCTTTCCGCCAGCGGTAATAGGTTTGTTCCGTGATGCCGGCTTCTTTGCAGGCCTGGCCGGTGTTCTTGTGGTTGGCTAACTCAACTTCGATCTGTCGCAGGATCGCGACGATCTGCTCTGCACTGTGTTTCTTCCGTGCCATGCTTCCAGCTCCTCTTGTACCAGTTTCTCTAACATTTCCCCTGGTACAAAATTCGCCGGTCACGTCACCCCCACGTGGCTTGATCCGAAACCACCAACGTCCCTACTTTCAATCCGTCTTCAGTTTTCAACAAATAGCGCCCTTTCATTTGTTGGCGAAAACTAGCGGGAAGTTGCACGACACCGTTGGCCAAGGCTGAAGACGGCAGTTCTACGGCGGCCCATGGCTGGCATTTTCAGTCCAGCCGTGGTCAGAGTAGCGACTTTGACGATGAGCAGAGAGTCGCTCCAGATCACCTGGTGAGAATATTGCCCCTCGGAGACCATATATGCCTACGCCGTACCTGGCTACAATTGCCAGTCTAGTGAGATACAGACCTATGGTGGTGCGATTCACACCGCGTTCGATACATAGGTTCTCAACGTCTTCGCGCCTCAAGGAGCGGACCGTGTGCAGTAATATCTCGACGAAACTCGTTCGATATCACTTCAGGACCGTTCCGGATCCTCCGGCTCTCTTATCACAAGAAAGTCATCGTCAACCTCACAATTTACAGCGCCTTTAGCAAAACTGGAATATGACCTCCTTCGGCGGCGCGAAGCCCATGCCTCTCGGGTCGTTTGCAATCGCGGCCCGCATCTCGCTGAGATGAATTCGCGGTGCGACTGCGAAGATCTTGCGAACGATCAAAACTAGGTGGTTTCGATGATCACATCCCGAAAATCCAGAACCATCCTCGTCCCAGGTCTTCGTATGATTTCATCGCGTAAACGACACTGCTGATCAACCTCTCACTACCGAAAGATCGTGTTGTATCAGCGAATCTCTCTTTCAAGTCGAAAAGGTTAGTGACTCCGTACTTGGAGACTGCACGGCGCGCATGCATCGAGATAAGGCGTGCTAATCCAGTGCCTTCCGATTGGGCGAGCAATAGAGGTGCGCCGGATGACTGGTCGATCACAAACGGGGTCGGCAATCCAACCCATTTCGCGGCTTCGATGGTGGATTCCACACTAAACCGTGTTTGTCAGGTGCCTGGCACAAAGTTCTTCTTCGATATTCATTAACCACTCGCAGGCAGGCGGTTTGTGACAAAGTCGAAGAACGGGCTTGAGATAGGAAGAAATGGCTTAGCACGGCGCGATTTTTTCAAGAACTTTGCCTGTATTTGTCGTACTCTCTCCCGCGTGAGTCCAAACGCGTCTCCCGCTGACTGAAGAGTCCTGGGAGCACCTCCATTCCACCCTAAAAGAATCAGCATCAAATTAAGATTGCGACCTGAGACGTGTTGGGCGGCCAACGATTGCAACTCGTCTTCTAGGGTCATCCGAATCAACTCAGAGAGCCTAAGTCGAATCTGATCGATGAGATTAACAGAGATTCGGAAGGCGACAAAGGGTCGCGAGTACGCACCGCCAGTCGCCGAGCGATCTCGGTCGATGTTGCTGCCGAACCAAGTGGGGGTTCGTTGCTTGAGTTGTTACCATGTACAACACGTTCTCTACGAGGTTGCGCATGCGAGGATCATTGGCTCGAACTCGCCTTCCGGTCCGCGATGCGCTGAGTCTGTCACAGCCCATGTGAGATTAGACGACAGCGGCTCAAGTGTTTCAGCGCTGGGCGTCACCCGGGATCTGCGAATCGGAAATGGAACAGCTGGCGATCGGTCAAGCGACAGGAGAAGAGTCGACCATCGATCGAGTCCCAAAATTCTTCGTACGCATCATCTGCCCGACCGTAAGGTGTCCCCGACGTCACTCGGTCTGAAATTCCACTCCGCCCCGAATCAATTCAACCAAGCAGTTGTAGGTTCGAGTACCAAGACTCAAGTCCGACAATTCGGTAGTTGACGGGATCTGCGGAAGACTTTCCAGGAGCAACTGACAACTGGTTGGCTGATCAATGATCATGCGAACCTGTTTTTGGACAGAGATCAAGGCCTATTGCGTCAGGCCGTCCGTCATCTTCTCGATAGCTGACGAATGGCTTGCCAATCCGTTTTTCGTTCGAAGGAGGTTCAAGCGCCAAATGGCTGATGCCGTCAAGCAGCGTAGCCAGCGACTTCACTCCCGAAGTTACGCTGCTTCATAAGCTGATTGCGGTCATTGCGAAAGCCCCCAGACGTCAGAAATCAGCTTGTTGTTGATCAACTCACGAATGCAATTATCAGCTCGTGCCGAAAGTGCAAGGTCTTCGCAGCTCGATACTGGTGGAAGAAGCGGAAGATAATTTTGAGAATATGAACGCCAGACCGATGGTTTTCGGATCATGGCTTTGATATCGGTCCTGTAAGTCTTTCACCCTCCGGCCTGCTAGCTGGCGACGAGTCGATATAAAAGTGGACCGCCGTTAGAGATTCACTAAGGGTTTGACCCCAAAACCTGGTACATCCGAAATGAGTTGACCGAGAGTGAAATGCGGCAAACCGGCTAATCCGTCTGGGATCTCTCTCAAGAACAAAGACCTCATCGCTTCGTATGTCGGCTGTTCGAGGTGAATGTTTCTCATTGTAGCCGCTGCGTAAGTTGCGGAAAGTGCGTCACACGCCAGAACTCAGCAGAGCGCATCTGACTGGCCCTAGCGACGACAAGAACGCAAGACGGTTTGCCGCACTCTGATCCGCGTAGGTCCAGACCCGGTCGTCTAGATCTGCCAGTAGGGGAAAACATCCGCTACACGGGCAACCGAAGCAGGCAATCCAGTGCACAGGATTGGCCGCAAGGATCGTGGAGCGATTGGATAACCGGGATAAGGGAACTTGGCCACGCACTTTCGCCCTCAGATCATGTAGAGACGAGCACCCTTCCTAGCCAGACGGTTGACGGTTTCCCGGATTTGGAAAATTGGATCGCTCCAATCGGAGTACTCGCCACGCTTGCCCAACTCGGAGCTTATTTAATCGCATATTCCGTGAAGGCGACTTCATATGCCAACCGGCGGAATCTCGGTCCTCGATGCTCCCCCAGCCCCCTCTCAGTCCGAAACTTGAGGATGGTCTAAGTTGATGTAGATGACTCGTTCTTCGCCTTGATAAATAGCTCGGGCCTCTTCACCGCCCATTGCTTTAAACTCGACACTGAACCCGCCGCGTTTGCCAACCGGTCGTTGTGACTCGGAGCGTTCTTGCCAATCAGTTCCCGCTCTCTTCTGCTTTCAATTCGGGCCTCAACTCCCGTGGTTGTCTCCATCTCCCCCAGTATCGCCGTCCGCTCCCAATCCCCCCGCGGGCCGGTAAGTACACTCGGCACTTCATCGCCATCCTTAGTCCGTCCATCGAGTCTCCGGTGCGGGCACATCGGACCTATCGACCAATCCAGCAGACTTGACTCTGATCTTGCTTATCTTGTCTCGAAAAGAGTCAAAGTCCTCATTTAGGAAGCGCGCGATATCGGCCGCTTGATCAGCAAGCCGTTTGACTCCTCACTCTGTCGTCTTTGGCGTTCGCTGTCCACCATCTCCCGGCGCACCTGGTCAACCGACTGGCCGATGAAAGCGTAAATGGCTCCCACCAATTCATTGGTCGGATTAAGCCGCATCGAGCGACTAAGATCGAAAGGAGAGATTGGCGAATTGTCGTCGTCGAGGCGAGGAACGTCGATTTCTCCAATGATGTAGTTTGACATCTCCTTTCCTTCCGCACCTGCCAGCGTGGACTCATGCCACACCCCGTTAGAAAAGATCGCCACTCCCCGAAGATCCTCATCAACCGGAGCCTTTGATATTTTTAAAACGAGTTCGACATCTCCAAGCAGCTCGCGAGCTAGACCAGTGGGTCGAAATCGACGCTGCTCCCTGATGGGAGGCTCCGAATACTCGCATTCATGGTTGTTTACGAAGACGGTGCAGTTCTTCGGCCACTTTGCAAGATGTCGCTCTATGTAGCGGATACTTCCTGGCTGATCCAGCGACCGGAGATGAATCTGCTCGATCTAACAGTGGTTCCGTTGGCCTCAGAACAGGCTACCTCACTTACCAAAACCCGTACGGGGATCGGGTCACCCGAAGAGACTCTGTCAAGGTCTGACCGCGTTAGTTCGACAACCGATCGTCGAGAATCGCGAACTGAGGTTACCCTTAATAGGTCACCAATTCCGAACGCTGCGGATTTTCCTGTTCCAAAACGACCGCGCCCAGGCACTCCAGACTTTCGGTCGAGATCCTCTCCATGCATGACGAAAAAGTTCTGCAGCCCCTCAAGCGTCATTCCGCGACCGTTGTCGCTGATGCGAATCTTTCGACCTTTGCTGTCAAGTTGCACGTAAACAGTTGGGCTTGTTCCCGGATCGACGTTGCTCCGTATGCCACATACTCCCAGATTACGAGCCTGTGGTCTTGAAAAGAGCAGCATTCTGCAATAAGTCCCGGCCAACATGGCTCTTAACGAAGATGGCTTTCGACGACAACTTCCCCTAACTAAGTTGGCGACATGCCTCACAGTCGTCTGATCTCGCGATCATCGCTGAATGCGTTCAACACTCGCAATATCTTGTTTTCCATTGCCGACTTGCCTACGTAGGCATCGATCCTGAAAAACCCCTCGGCTTCACGTGCCGTAATGGACGACATGTCCCCAATTTGAATTTCGTATATGCAGCCGTAGCTAACAAACGGGCCTTTTCCATCCGCCGCCATTTACGTTCGTTCAACGAGGGCGAATCTTTCCCTCGACGTTTAATGATCTGCCTGAACCTACCAGCAACAGTTGCGCCGGTCTCGGTGAGTAACCAACCATCCCGCTCAGATCCGACAAGATGCCCGCGCTTACGGGCGTCCCACAACCGCTTTCTGACCGTGTCGATATTGATCTGATTTGGATACTTCTTCCACGTAAATCTCCCTGGACTAATCTCGCTCGCTTTCACTGCGATGTCTTCAGTGTCGACATGGCGTCCGGACGTCCGCCTGAAACGCAGCGATGACGACAATGTCGGTATTTGACAACTCAAATGCCACTTTTTTCGGGGCAGGAATCGGCTGCTTGTTTTCCCTATTCGATGGGACGGACCGCTTAATGAGAATCACCACTACCAACGGCTTCAAGCCCTCATATCAAGTTGCGCGGGACGTAAACATTATGCGCCAAGTGAAACGAAGTCAAACATAACGGTCTCTCCATCTCGGACTGGGCGGCTTAGGGCCGTGACACAATCTGACGTGGGTGCTCTGTTCAACAGCAGGCAGCGCGAGTACTTTACTTAGTCATGGGCTCCCCGCTCACTAACAAAAACCGCGAACGAATGGGGCACCCTCAAACATTGTCGGGGAGAGTGAAGCAGGTCCTTCGACTCGGACTGAAGTCCTCGCTCAGGATGACGAACTATATGGGGGCTGGAAGGTCAGTCGTCCGCAGAGGCGCCAACGCCCAAGCGCTCCCCCTGAGGAAGCGGAATCGCCGCTGGTTGCTCCTGGTCCTTGTACTGCAACTGGTAGAGCTTCCAGTAGATGCCACGATTGGCCAGCAGTTGCTGGTGCGAGCCGATCTCGCGCACTTTGCCCTTATGCATCACGATGATCTTGTGGGCGCGCTGCACGGTGCTGAGGCGATGGGCGATGACGATCGAGGTACGGCCTTCCACCATGCGGCTCAGCGCATCGCGCACGCGGAACTCGGTTTCGGTATCGACGCTGGAGGTGGCTTCGTCGAGGATGAGGATTTTGGGATCGTGCGCCAGCGCCCGCGCAAACGAGATGAGCTGCTTCTGCCCGGTGGAGAGCGTGCTGCCGCGCTCCTTCACTTCCTCGCCGAATCCTCCGGGAAGCGAACGAATGAAGTCGGCGACATTCACCTGCTCGGCCGCGTCTTCGATGGACGAGTCGGCGATCCAATGCGAGCCCAGGCGGATGTTGTCGGCCACGGTTCCCGAGAACAGGAACGGGTCCTGCAACACCACGCCATAGCGCCGCCGCAGCAGGGCCAGATCCATATCGCGGATGTCGACTCCGTCGATACGAATCGCGCCCTTCTGCACGTCGTAAAAGCGCAGCAGCAGCGAGATGATGGTGGTCTTGCCCGCGCCCGTGTGTCCCACGAACGCTACCGTTTCGCCGGGATCGATGGTGAAGGAAACGTCGCGCAGCACCCAATCGAACTCCGTCGTCAGTGTGAACTTCACTGTGGGCTTCGGTCTGGGCGTGAACATTGGTGGCCGCGGGCTTGAGCTTCTCGAGCTTCTCACCTCTGCGGGCGGCCTCTTCGGCGGCCTGCGCCATGGTGCGGTAGGCAAACCACACGTGGTCGAACTCGATACGCCCGAGGCCTTCTGGAACCAGTGGCGTTGCGGGCGACACGATCTCGGCCGGCGTGTCCAGCAGTTTGAAGATGCGCTCGCTGGAGGCCATCGCCGACTGCAGGATGTTGTACTTCTCGCTGAGGTCCTGGATGGGGCGGAAGAAGCGTTGCGCGTACTGCATGAAGGCCACCAGGACTCCGAGGGTGACGGCATTGCGGATGACCTGGTTTCCGCCGAACCACACCACGCACGCGATGGCGGTGGCCGACAGGACTTCCACTACCGGGTAATAAATGGCGTGGGCCAGGATGGCGTCCTTGTAGGCGTCCATGTGGGTGCGATTGATCTTTTCGAAGTGCTGGTAGGACTTCTTCTCGCGGTTGAAGAGTTGCAGGACGACGATTCCGGTGACGTGTTCCTGCAAGTAGGCATTGATCCTGGCGATGGCGATACGAATACGCCGGTAACTCTCGCGCACCGCCTTGCGAAACAAGCTGGTGGCAAAGAAAATGATCGGCAGAACAGCGAACGTAATCAGCGCCAGACGCCAGCTCATGTTGAGCATGATGGCGATGATGCCGGCCAGCACGAAGATGTCTTCGAAGATGGAGACCACGCCGGCGGTGAACATTTCGTTCAGCGCGTCCACATCGCTGGTGACACGCGTGACCAGGCGGCCGACGGGATTTCTGTCGAAGAACGCGATGTGCAGCCGCTGCAGATGGCGGAAGATCTGCGCCCGCAGATCGAACATCACCTTTTGCCCCGTCCACTGCATGATGTAGGTCTGGGCGAATTCGAACAGGAAGCTGACCAGCAGGAGTCCAATGTAGATTGCCGAAATCTGCGCGATGCCCACCAGGGGCTGGCTGCTGAGGAAGCGATCGAGCAGAGAATGAGACTCGGTGCGGCTGGCGAGATATTTATCGATCGCAACCTTGGTCAGGTAGGGGCCAACGACGTCGGCGCCGGCCTTGAGGATGATGGCGATGAGGGCAACCACGACCTGCAGCCGGTAGGGACGCAGATATTGAAGCAGGCGCTTCATCAACCTGCTGTCATACGCTTTGCCTAAGACTTCCTCTTCGTGGATGGTCGCCATGTCCCCGAAACGATTGTAACTAAGCTGCTTGTGATTGTTGTGATGACTCCATATAGACGTTAGAGCAGCATCGGAGGATGGAAAACATTGGTGCGAGTGATGCTCCTCGCTCGGAGAAGCTGAGTGGTTCCCAACGCAGGATGGCGGGCGATTTGCCAGGCTGCGGAAAAAGTCCTAATGCGTACGCCTCGCCCCGACAGCTATTCGTCGTCGCCAATGGGTTGGCCCGGCGGAATGGGGGGCGGACTGGCCGGCGTGAACTTCTCCGGGTCCTTCAGGAACAAATCGATGCGCGCAAGGGTTGCGGCACGCAAGGCCGTTTCTTCGGGAGTGGCGGCGAGTTGCGCCGGAAATCCAGGCGCGTAGCGCGACCACTTCAGCTCGGGCGATGGCGCGCGCCTCGCTGGAAGCGTCGTTGCTGGCGGCCAGTGCCAGGAGATGTTCAGACACTCCAATCTCGGCGATGCCTTGGGTTGTGGCTTCCAGTCCAGTGGCAGGCGGCGCCTTCCACGTCGCATTGACGACGGCCTCGATCACTTGCTGCAGGCCGGGGTTGGCGGCGTCGCGGGCGTGATACTCCACCAGTCGCGTTGCCCTCGCTGGATCGAAGAGGAGGTTGAGCGTGATGGCTGATGCGGCCTCGGCAGCTCCCCCCGGATCGAACGTCACGCCTGTATGGGAGGCGAACGATTCCTGGGTTCGGGGATAGGCGGGCGGTCGAGGCGGCAGAATCTTTAGTAGCGATTCCGGAAGCGTGAGTGTCGACGGTGAAATTGTCTTCAGCAGGGCGTCGAGAGCTTTCTGCTGCTCCGCCGCAGCAACGATGCTGGGCATCATTTGTCCATCGCCGCGCAGCGAATAACGGTAGTTCAGGCCTCCGACTTCCTTGGCTGCCGCCTCCGTCTGGTAGCGATGCAGCAGATACAGAGGGACCAGGGTGTCTTCGATTTCCGACATGGGCATGCCCATAGGGATGGCATTTTCGCCGAACTGGGCCAAGGCTGCGGAGCGCACGTTGAGGATTCGATCCAGTTCGGCAGCAGGATCGGGCCCGTTGTCCCACAGGTGTGCGTAAGGATGTGCCCCTCCGGCAGGGCGAGAGTCCTCGTCGGTGATGAAGTACAGACCGTCGGCTTGCGCCTTGCTCAGGATGGCGTCGAGCGAGGCGTGTTCATCGGTACCTGGCGCAAACTGCGAGTATCCATATTGGATTGTCACTTTGTCCCACGTACCGATGCCGGTGGCGTAGGCATGGGAGAGGTCGGGGTGCCCGCCGGCGTCCAGGGTGATCCAGGGATGCGGGTAGTCCATCACCGAAGTGCCGGGAGCAATAGCGCTGGCAACGAAATTGTGGGCCAGTCCCAGCGTGTGCCCGACTTCATGTGCAGCCAATTGGCGAATGCGGGCGAGCACCATTTGCTCCATGGCTGGGGAGACCGGCGCGCCTTTCTTGTAGGGAGACAACAATGCTTCGGCGATCAGGTAATCCTGTCGCGCGCGCAGCGAGCCGAGCGTGACCTGTCCCTTGATGATCTCGCCAGTACGCGGGTCGATGACCCCGGCTCCGTACGACCAGCCGCGCGTGGAGCGGTGAACCCATTGAATGATGTTGTAGCGCACATCCATCGGATCTGCGCCTTCAGGAAGTACTTCAACCCGAAACGCGTTCTTAAAGCCGGCGGCTTCGAAAGCCGCGTTCCACCAACTGGCCCCTTCCACTAATGCGGTGCGAATCGGCTCGGGCGCGCCGCGGTCGACGTAATAAATGATGGGCTTCACCGGCTCGCCGATGGCAGCACCAGGATCTTTCTTCTGCAACCGATGACGGGAGATGAAACGTAAATCCAGCGGCGATCCGAGTGGCGCCGAGTAATCGCGATAGGTGACATCGAAGTATCCGGCGCGGGGATCGAAAGCCCGTGGCTGGTAGCCGTCTTCCGGTAACTGGATGAAAGAAAAATGCTCCCGCAGCGTCACGGAGTATGCGTCCGGAGCCACAGTCGCAACCAGCGACTTGTCCGCCGGCTTGTCGGTTGTGAACGTGAGAATCGACTCAACTTCCGTATTCTGCGGAAAGTTTTTCGCATCGCCGGCGACGATCGCACTGCGGTCCTTATCGACCTTGTACGTGCCCTGCTTGCTTTCGGTGAGTTGCTTGACTACTCCGAAGGCATCGGTCAGGAAGAAGTCAGTGGCGTCAATCAGCACCGCCCCGTTTTCTTCCGCATCAACCTTGAAGCCAGCCAGGACCGACTCGGCGAATGACTGTTGCACCGCGGTGCGCTCCGCCGGATTGGGCGAGGACGAACGGTAACCCAAATTGGGCCGGATCAGCAGAACTCTTGGCCCGATGTGGCTGAAATGCACGATGATTCCTTCGCCCAGCTTGCCGCGATCGAGCCCAACGTCGTTCGAGCCCAACCCAAAAGGAAGTGAAGGCAGAAACAGGAAGTCCTGGTCGAACTTGCTCACTTGCAAGTAAATGTGTCCCGCTTTCGCGTCCCAAAAAATGGGAAACAGGCCGTTCATCGCCTTCATGCCGGAGGTGAATTCGTGAATTGCGGGGGTGGGTTTGGTGTCGGCCGCGAAGACGGCAACGGACGACAAAAAGAGAACAGAAAGCAAGAACGTCGCGCGAAAACGTGGCATCAGTCACCTTTGGCAGGAATGGACGGAGTGTAGCGCTTGCGCGTCTGATCGCAAGTTCCCCACGGCCTTACTGTTAGCTTAACTTACGTAGCACCAGTGCGGAGTTCTTCGAGCCGAACGCGATGCAATTGCAGACCGCGTGCTCAATGGTCAACTTGCGGCCTGCGTCGGGAACATAGTCGAGGTCGCATTCCGGATCGGGCTGTTCCAGGTTGATGGTCGGCGAAAGCTGCTGGTGCATTATGGCCACTAGAGTGGCCGCAATCCCGGCTGCGCCCGAAGCCCCCTGGGGATGCCCGATCTGCGACTTTAAGCTCGACATCGGAGTGGTGCGCGCCGTGTCTCCGAGCGCCAACTTCAGGGCTTTCGTCTCGATGCGGTCGTTGAGCTGGGTTGAAGTTCCATGCAGATTTACATAATCTACGTCACGCCCTGCGATTCCCGCGTCGTCCATAGCCATCTGGATGGCGCGCGCGGGTTCTTCGCCGCATTCCTGCAGGCGCACCCGATGGTAGGCCTCGCAGGTCGAGCCATAACCGGCGACTTCAGCGAGGATGTGCGCACCACGAGATCGAGCATGCTCCAGTTCTTCGAGGACGAACATCCACGCTCCCTCAGCCAGGACAAAGCCATCGCGGTCCGCGGAGAAGGGACGCGATGCGCGCTCAGGAGCGTCATTCCAGGAACTGGTCATGATCCGCATCAGGGCGAAGCCCTTCATGATGCCGGGGGCGATGGGTGTGTCCACACCGCCGACGAGCAAAGTAGGAATGAATCCAAACTGGATTTCCCGCAGGGCATAACCGAATGCATCGGTTGACGATGTGCAACCGGTGGTGATGACGTGACTGATCCCGCGCAGGCCGAAACGCATGCTCACCTCGCTCGACATGGTGCCCATGGTTCCGCTGGGGATCGAGAAGATGCTGGCTTGCTTGGCCTTGCCGTTGAAGTAGAGGCGGTAGTTTTCTTCCGAGAAGTCCTGTGCACCTCCGCCTGAGCCCAGCACGACGCCAATCTCACGCTGCTGATTGAGGGAGAGTTGCGACGTTTCAATTCCTGCCTGCTGCAGGGCCTCAGTGGAAGCAGCGAGGGCCAGTGGCACAGCACGCGAAAGGTGCTTGCGTTCGTGAGCGTCAACCCAAGCCAACTCGTCGAAGCCATAAACTTCGCCGGCGATTTGAACGGGTAAATCACTGGGGTCGAAGCGCGTAATCCGTCTGACTCCGCTGGCGCCCGCGAGTGTGGCGCGGCAAAACTCTTCATTGCCGATGCCGTTGGGACTGACCACGCCCATGCCGGTGATGACGACGCGTTTCTTCACTCAGATCTTCTTTCGTGTTTTATTGCTGTCGCAAACTTCATCACGCCGATATATTCGCGGCTAATAACCAGTCCCAAGCAGCCTAGGTGATAATAGATGAGACTCCGCAGGTGGCGATAGTACCGCTCGCCAGAAGATTGTCACGAAATTGTCTCTGGGAATTTATATCTCGGTGCCGTTTTGCCGCACCAAGTGCAGCTTCTGCAACTTCTCGTCCGGCGTGTTCTCGGGCGCTTTATTTGACCGCTACGTTCGCCAAGTATGTGCTGAGATCGCAGCGGCTGAAGACATCGCGCAGACGCTGGGCGGCCGCTTCGACCGCGAGGTGGATTCAATTTATCTCGGCGGCGGCACGCCATCGGTGCTCGCGGCCGACCAGTTGAACTCGTTGTTTCAGGCGGTGCGCGAAAACTTCGACGTCGAGCGGGGAGCCGAAATCACCGTCGAGTGCGCTCCCGGCACGGTCAGCGGGGAGATTCTGGATACGCTATGCCAGTGCGGAGTCAACCGCGTCAGCTTGGGGGTTCAGTCCTTCGTCGACCAGGAGTGTTCGTCGGTCGGCCGCCTGCATACCCGCACCGTCACGTTGGACGACATTACTCGCTTGCGCGCGCACGGCATCGGAAATATCGGTATCGATTTGATCGCGGGACTGCCCCATCAAACGGAAGACAGCTGGGACTTCTCACTGGCTGAGACCCTGTCGACAGGCGCGCCTCATGTCAGCGTTTACATGCTGGAGGTGGACGAAGATTCGCGCCTGGGGAGCGAGTTGCTGGCGGGAGGCAGCCGCTATCACGCGCACTTCGTGCCGGACGACGACTTGACGGCGGACCTGTACCTGGCTGCCTGTGAGCGCCTTGATCGGGGTGGAGTCCATCAGTACGAAATCTCAAATTTTGCGCGGCCAGGTGAACACGGTATCGGGCTGCGTGATTCGCGGCATAACCTCAAGTACTGGACGCGTCAGCCGTACCGGGGATTTGGCGTAGATGCTCACTCCATGCTTGTAGCTAACGAGACTCTGGTGGCGCGGGGTATGGAGGCAGTGCGGTTTGCAACACCCGATTCGCTTGAGGAGTATTGGTCGGGGGCTGGCGATCTGCAGCCTGCAGGCGCTCGCGCACAGCAACTATTGTCGGCGCGAACGCTGGTCGATGGGCAGGCGGCCATGGAAGAGTCGTTCTTCCTGGGACTAAGGATGAATCGCGGCGTGTCACTGGCTGAAATCATGTCTCGGTTCGGAAGCGGGGCCGCGGGTGAAGTCGAACCTACGATCGCGGAGCTAATCGAAGCTGGTTTATTACAGCAAGCCGGCGACCGCGTTTGTCTGACACCACGGGGACGATTGCTGTCGAACGAAGTGTTTGAGCAGTTTCTGGGAGAACGTCCGTCGGCCCGCGTCTGATGGGTGGGTATGTGTAGCCGACAGAACATTTGCCGTGCCTCCCGGGACTCGAATCGTTGTCCCCGGTTACCCAGCACTCCGCCTTCGGCGGCGTGCTGGGCTATGATCTTCAGCCCCTCCGGGGCTGCACCTTGGTAGCAATTGCTGTCATCGCCGAGATAGACAGCTTCCTGAGTACGCGCTCGCGTCCTGCTAGACTTGATGATTAGACTAGAGCAATTTCAGAGTGGCTGTATCCCGTAAGAGTGCCGCCGGGCTGAAGCCCGGCTCATCTCCCGGAAGGGCTGCACTGACGCGGCGCCGAAGCGCCGCTCTACCCAAAAGTCCCGAAGGATACAGCAACCCTGAAACAGCTGTAGCCACCCGAGCGCAACTATGCACCAGCCTTCCGCAACAGCAGCAACACCAGACCGCCGAGAAATCATCGACCTTCGCAGTGATACCGTCACCAAGCCTTCGCCCGAAATGCGGCGCGCCATGTTTGAAGCTGAGGTTGGCGACGACGTATATGGCGAAGACCCGACCATAAACCGCCTCGAGAAGCGTGCCGCCGAAATCTTTGGGCGCGAGGCGGCCTTGTTTGTCCCCAGCGGAACCATGGGCAACCAGATCGCCATCAAGCTGCATACCACGCATGGCCGGGAAGTGATTTGCGAGGAGCGCAGCCACGTCTTCAACTCCGAGATGGCGATGATGGCGCACTTCTCCGGCGTTGTGCCGCGTACCCTCTGGGCGGAAGAAGGCATCATCACGTGGGAACATGTGAAATCCAAGCTCCGTCCGAAGAGTTATCATGCCGCCCGGACCGGGCTGGTCTCCCTGGAGAATACTCACAACTTTGCTGGTGGTACGGTCACGCCTCCCGAAGTCTTCGACGAAGTCTGCGATCGCACACACGACGCAGGGCTGCCGGTGCACCTCGATGGCGCGCGCGTGTTCAACGCGTCGGTGGCACTGGAAGTTCCGGTTGACCGGCTCACCGCCAAGGCCGATACGGTGATGTTCTGCCTGTCGAAGGGCCTGGGCGCCCCTGTAGGCTCCATGCTGGTTGGGAGCGCCGAACTGATCGACCGCGGTCGCATCTATCGGAAGGCGCTGGGTGGAGGCATGCGCCAAGGCGGAATTCTCGCGGCCGCTGGTCTTATTTCCCTGGAACGGGGTCCCGGAAAGCTAGCCAAGGATCACGTCAACGCAAAGTTCCTTGCAGATGGACTGGCGCAGATTCCGGGGTTCAAGATCGATCCCGCCAAAGTGCAGACGAACATCGTGATCTGCGACATCACGGCGACCGGGATGACTTCCGACGAAATCTCTTCCCTGCTAGCTGGCCGCAGTGTGCTAGCGAATAGTGTTGGCCCGGAACTCCTGCGGTTCGTCACCCACCTCGACGTCAGCCGCGAACAGTGCGCAGACGCGCTGGAAGTGGTGGCATCGACGTTCGGAGCGCGGGTGTCTTCCTAGCGAGCGAATTTCCCCCTTATGTGCTTTCGATCCCGGTGGCGATGGGCTGGTATACTTCCGCTCTTATCATTCGGAGATCGTGCGATGCCAAAGATCCGAACTGCCACACTCGTGTGCTTTCTCGTCACGGTGCTGTTGATACCCCTGTCAGCTGAGTTTGCCGCGGCCCAGGCCCCTGCGGTCCAGCCGCAATATCAGCCTGAATTCTTCACTTTTCAGGAAGTCATGATTCCGATGCGCGACGGTGTGCGCCTGCAAACGGTGATATTGACGCCGAAGCAGGCCAGCGGGCCGCTGCCGATCTTGATGCAAAGAACGCCATATGGTGTGCCGGCTAGCGCGAGTGCGATTCCGGCCTCTGCCGTATACGACGAGCCCCTATTTGCTGACGGCTACGTGTTCGTCTGGCAGAACATCCGTGGGCGCTTTAAGTCGGAAGGCACCTTCGTTATGCAGCGTCCGCCGCGCGATAAGAACGATCCTAAGTCGATTGATGAAGGCACCGACGCCTACGACACCATCGACTGGCTCATCAAGAATGTGCCCAACAACAATGGCAAAGTTGGCATGAGGGGAACCTCGTATCCGGGATGGCTAGTGACACAAGCACTCCTGGAGCCGCATCCGGCGCTCAAGGCAGTTAGCGAGCAAGCATCGCCCGACGACATGTTCATCAACGACGATTTCCATCACAATGGCGCTTTTCGGCTAAGTTACGGCTTCGAGTACGCGGCACTGCTGGAGACGTCGAAAGAGAAGAACACGAATTTCGAGTTCGACCGGTACGACACATATTCGTGGTACCTGTCGCTGGGGGCCCTGTCGAATGCCAATGTACGCTACTTCCACGAAAAACTGCCGACGTGGGACGACTTCGTGCAACATCCTAACCATGACTTCTGGAAACAGCATGCGGTAACAACCTATCTGAAGCACACCACGGTACCTAATCTCAATGTCGCCGGCTGGTACGACCAGGAAGACTTCGTTGGCCCGACTCGCATTTACGCCGCGCTGGAGCAAACCGATACCGAGCACCTCAACTACTTTGTCGCCGGTCCCTGGAACCACGGGGGATGGTCGGGCGAGACCGGCCGCAAGCTGGGAGACATCGACTGGGGGAGCGACACGGCGCGTTATTTCCGCGCACACGTCCTGGCGCCATGGTTCGCGCATTGGCTGCACGACAAGCCGCTGGTTCAACCGGAAGCCGTCACTTTCCAAACGGGCACCAACGTTTGGCAGAGCTATGACGAGTGGCCGCCGAAGAAAGATGTGACGGAAGAAGAAGCTCTACCTGCGCGGCGACGGAAAGCTGTCGTTCGACAAGCCCGGCGATCGCGACGCCTTCGACTCGTATGACTTCCGATCCGGCGAATCCCGTGCCCTATCGCAATCGGCCAATCACGCCCACGTATCCGGCGCCCGCCTGGACGACGTGGCTGGTTCAGGACCAGCGCTTCGTGGAACATCGACCGGACGTGCTGACCTGGGAGACTGATCCCCTAAAAGAGGACGTGACCGTCACGGGCGACATTGTTGCTGATCTGTTCGCTTCGACCAGCGGCAGCGACAGTGACTGGGTTGTCAAGTTGATCGACGTATTTCCCGAGGACTACCAGAAAATCACGGAGGATGAGGCGGACAAAGGAGCCGGGCCGGTGCTGAATGGGTACGAACTCATGATCGCTGACGATATACTGCGCGGTCGCTACCGCAACAGCCTGGAAACGCCCGAGGCGATCGTTCCTAACAAGGTCACCGAATACAAAATCGACCTTCATCCTAATGACCATGTCTTCCTTAAGGGGCATCGCATCATGGTGCAGGTGCAAAGCACGTGGTTTCCGCTGTACGACCGCAATCCGCAGAAGTTTGTGGAAAACATTTACAAAGCGACCGACGGTGACTACGTGACAGCCACGCAGAAGATTTACCGCTCCGATGGCGCGGCGTCGAGCATCGTGTTGCCGGTGGTCACGAGGTAGGCGGACCGCGATCGGCCTTCCGTTTATGCCATAATTGTTAGTTTCGCCAACCGCATTCGAGCCCACAGGGGAGAGCTGCGCGTGGCGAGCGCGGAGGATCCCGTGGATTTTCAGCTCTCGGACGAACAACTGCAATTAAAGAGAATGGTGCGCGACTTCGCCGAGCGCGAGATTGCGCCCAACGTCATGAAATGGGACGAGCCCGGTGAATTTCCGCTGGAGACCGTCAAGGACTTGGGCAAGTTGGGCCTGCTGGGCACCATCTTTCCCGTCGAGTACGGCGGGTCCGGCATGGGCTACGTCGAATACATCACCGCGATCGAGGAACTGTCGAGGGTCGACGGTTCGGTTGGTATTATTGTTGCCGCCCACACCTCGCTGGGTTCCAACCACATTTTCATCGCCGGCAACGAAGAGCAGAAGCAGAAGTACATTCCCAAGCTGGCCACGGGAGAGTTCCTGGGGGCGTGGGGGTTGACTGAGCCGGGATCGGGGTCCGACGCGGGAGGGGCTCGCTGCTCGGCGGTCCGCAGAGGCAAGAAGTGGGTGCTGAACGGCACCAAGACATTCATCACCAACGGACATTACGCGGACGTGGCGGTCGTCGTCGCCGTGACCGACAAGACTGCCCACACCCACGGACTTTCCGCGTTCGTGGTCGAGAAAGGAACCAAGGGATTTCGTGCCGGCAAGAAGGAAAACAAGTTAGGCCTGCGCGCCAGCGATACGTCTGAGCTGATCTTCGAAGACTGCGAGGTTCCTTCCGAAAATCTGCTAGGTAAAGAGGGCGATGGATTCATCGATGCCATGCGGGTGCTCGACGGTGGACGTATCTCGATCGCGGCGCTTGGCCTCGGCATGGCGCAGGGCGCGTACGAGGCGGCAGTCAACTACTCCAAGGAGCGCAAACAGTTCGGCAAGGCGATCAGCGAGTTCCAGGCGATTGGATTCAAACTCGCGGACATGGCCACCGAGATCGACGCCGCACGACTGTTGACGCAGCGTGCCGCTGCCATGAAGGACGCCGGCATGAAGACCACCCAGGAGTCGTCGATGGCGAAGCTTTTCAGCAGCGAGGTCGCAGTGCGTTGCGCCAACGAATGCGTGCAGATTCATGGCGGCTATGGGTTCATCAAGGATTATCCGGCAGAGAAGTTCTACCGCGATGTGAAGCTGTGCACCATTGGCGAGGGTACGAGCGAAATTCAGCGCCTGGTGATCGCGCGGCAGATACTGAAGGATTAGCTGGTTGGGTGCACCGTCAACCACCGGGAGCGAACGAGTCAAGGTGAGTTCGAGTCATAGCATCCAGGAGCTGGTGAATCGGGTCCGCGCCGGCGAACCTCGCGCCCTGGCTCGTGCCATCTCGGTGGTTGAAGATCGCACGCCCGACTCCAGCGAGCTGCTTAAGGCGCTGTTCCCGCTGAGCGGAAACGCGGTACTGCTGGGCCTGACCGGATCTCCCGGTGCGGGCAAGAGCACGCTGGTCGATCAGATGGCCCGCGAGTACCGCAAGCAGGGCAAGACGATTGGCATTGTTGCGGTCGATCCTACCAGCCCATTCAGCGGGGGAGCGATTCTTGGCGACCGCATTCGTATGCAGTCGCATTACGCCGATTCCGGGATTTACATCCGCAGCATGGCAACGCGGGGTTCGCTGGGTGGACTGGCCAGCACGACCGCGGATGTCGCAACCGTGCTCGACGCCAGCGGACGCGACCTGGTGATGATTGAGACCGTAGGTGTGGGCCAGGATGAAGTGGACATCGTAACTCTCGCCGACATCACGGTGGTGGTTCTGGTGCCTGGGATGGGCGACGATGTGCAGACCATCAAGGCAGGAATCATGGAGATCGCCGACGTGTTCATTATTAACAAGTCGGACCGCGATGGCGCGGAAAGGGTGGAGCGCGAGATTCGGGCCATGCAATCGCTGGCCACTCGCAAAGATCACTGGACTCCGCCGATCGTGAAGACGGTTGCCAGTGACGCTACCGGCATCCCCGAAGTGTTGCAGGCAATCGAAAGTTACCAGGCGTATTTGAGCAAGAGCAATCTGGGGCGCGACCGGCGTATCGCGAACTGGCGCAAACGCATCACCGAAATGTTGCGCGATGCTCTCTTCCGGCGGGTGGTCACAGGCTTTCTTGGCAATGGCGAGGCCGAGCGGCTTGCCACCGAGGTTGCCGAGCACAAACGTGACCCGTATTCTCTGGTGGAAGAGATCGTGGCAGAGTTGGGGAAACACGCATGACGCAAATCGACCACCTTGGCATCGCGGTAAAGTCGCTGGCACAAGCCAAAGCGTTCTACGAAAAACTCGGTCTGGATGTGATGCCGGAAGAGACTGTGGAAGCGGAGAGAGTGCGACTGGTCATGGTCCCGGTGGGCGAAAGCCGCATCGAGTTGCTGGAACCCACGTCAGCTGACTCGCCCATTGCAAAATTTCTGGAAAAGCGCGGGGAAGGATTGCATCATGTGGCGCTGCATGTCACCGACCTCGCGGGCACGGTTGAGCGCCTGAAGGCGTCTGGAACCCGGCTCATCTCCGACGAGATCAAGGTCGGCGCCGGCGGACACAGGTACGTGTTTGTACACCCTTCCAGTGCCGGGGGGTACTACTCGAGTTGGTGGAAGACGCAGGGCATGGCTCCTGAGAATGCTGATTCTGGCGGTTGACACTTCGGGCCGCAACGGCAGCGTCGCGTTATGCCGCGGAGATGCCGGCAACTTCGAGGTAGTGCAATTCTCCGAGCTCGAAGGGGGCACCTATTCCGCGCGCTTAGTGCCTACCATTGCGGACTTGCTGCGACGCGCAGGCCATAGCAAGGCCCAACTGGATTTGCTGGTGGTGGTGGATGGTCCGGGATCGTTTACTGGGTTGCGCGTTGGATTGTCCACGATCAAGGCGCTTTGCGAAGTACTACAGAAGCCTCTGGTGGTTGTGTCTATGCTGGAAGCGCTGGCAGTTCACTACGGTAATGAGGGCGAAAACGTTACAACGCTGCTGGATGCCGGCCGAGGGGAGCTGTACATCGGGGAGTACCGGGTGAGTAGACAGGGAGCGCAACGGGTGCGGGAGTCAATTGCAAAGGTGGATGAGTTTGTGCCGCAAATCGCATCCCGCAAATCGCGGCTTGTGACACCCGTTGCGAAAGTTGCAGAAGTCATCGCCGCCGCGCCATCGGAAGTCGCGCTGGTGAATGCGCTACATGCCGGCGACCTTGGCCGCATCGGTCTGCGGAAATTCCTGGCAGGAGAAGTCGCTGACCCGACCACACTCGACGCTAATTACATTCGGCGGTCGGATGCCGAACTCTTCTCGCTACCTAAACCTTGATCTTGAAAATCCGACGAGCCACTGCCGATGACATTGCTCGCATGCGCGAGCTCGAGCAACAAAGCGAACGCGCCGCGCATTGGAGCGCTTCGCAATATCACGCATTGTTCTCGCCTGATGGCCCACGGCGGATGGTACTGGTCGCCTCGGACGATCTTGCGGAACCGTCGATCCAGGGATTTCTGGTTGCGCGCTGTCATCCGGAGGAGTGGGAGGTCGAAAACGTCGTGGTTGACCATGGATGGCGGCGGCAAGGAATCGGCTCCGCGATGGTCCGGCAAACCTTGGCAGAAGCTGGGAACGCCGCAGCCGGTTGCGTGATCCTAGAGGTTCGCGAGTCGAACCTAGCGGCCCGGCTTCTCTATGAAAACATTGGGTTTAAGCTAGAAGGTCGGAGGCGGGACTACTATCGCGATCCTGCCGAAGATGCACTTTTGTTTCGCTTTTCATTGCAAACTTGTGACAAAATTGCTTGAAGACCAATAGGCCGTGTGCTAGCGTTTTGGTCTCTTGATAATTCCGGAGGTTTACTGAATGGCAACTCAGGTTCGTGATCAGCTTCTAGCTAACAACGACAGTTTTCGCAAGCTGGTGGAAGAGCACTCGCAGTATTCTCAGAAGCTCGAAGCCCTCGTTACCAAGAGATTTCTGAGTGAGGAAGAAAAGCTTGAGGAAGTGCGTTTGAAGAAGCTGAAACTTCGCCTGAAGGACCAGATGCAGTCCCTGGAACAGCAGTTCCGGAGCGAACACCAGGTCGTTTAACCGGGATTTAGGTACTCCACGCGGCAGCGAAGCCCAATCGCACTGCTGCCCCGCTCCACTTGTATCAGCCGGGCTCTCAGCCGGCGGCCCTGCCCTCCAGCCACCCTTCACTTCGACCTTGGATCCCTATCTCCCGCGCAGCCGCAGAGTTACGCAATGTCGCACTTGAAAGCTCTATAATCAATTGGACTCCTATGGTACGTGACGGCTATTACTACGGGCTGGCTTGTCTGGCAGTGGCGCTGCTTCTTGGCTGGCTCACGTCGCCTTGGGTGACCGTGATTCCTGTCCTGTTGGGCGCTTTTTTTCTGTGGTTTTTCCGCGATCCGAACCGCCAGGTACCCGCAGTCGAAGGAGCTATTGTGTCGCCCGCCGACGGCAAGGTGACTGCACTCTCTATCACGGCCTTAAACGGCGAGCCCTGCACCCACATCAGCATCTTTCTGAACGTCTTTAATGTGCACGTGAACCGGTCGCCGATCTCTGGAGTCATTGCCGATGTCAATTACAAGGCCGGCAAGTTCGGCAACGCTATGGGAGCGATCTCCGCAGAAGAAAACGAACAAAACGTCGTCACCGTCCGCGGCGAGATGGGTACAGTCGTCTTCAAGCAGATCGCCGGTTTGCTGGCGCGGCGAATCGTTTTCGTCAAGAAGCCGGGAGAACACGTAGCCCGCGGCGAGCGTGTTGGACTGATCAAGTTTGGGTCGCGAGTGGACGTGATGTTTCCTATCGACGCCGAGACCAAGGTGAAAGTGGGTGACCATGTGGCCGGTGGGTCCTCGGTACTAGCGGTGTCGCCGGTGCATTCCCGAACGCTCGACGCGGCGGAGGTCAGATGAGCGGCGAAATTCAGCCTTCCCGGCAAACAGGCTCGAGTTCCCGCCCGCCAAAAAAAGGGCTCTATATCCTGCCGTCGATCTTCACTGCGGCTAACATCGCAGCCGGATATTACGCGATTTCGCAAGCCATCCAGGGAACCGCGGGAGATCCCTGGCATTTTGATCAAGCGGCCAAGGCGATTGGGTTTGCCATTCTGTTTGACGGATTCGATGGCCGCATCGCTCGCATGACCAACACGACCAGCGCGTTTGGGCGCGAACTCGATTCCCTCGCCGACGTCATCGCCTTTGGAATTGCCCCGGCGATCCTGGCCTGGCTGTGGGGCTTCCGCGCCCTGCCCGGCATGGACGATGTCGAACTGCGCAACAAGGTCATACAGTTTGGCGCCATCGCGACATTCGTTTTCCTGATGGCGGGAGCTGCTCGTCTGGCGCGCTTCAACATACAAGTCAACCCGCAGCCGTCCAACCCGGGACGTCCCGGTCGAAAGTATTTCGTGGGCATGCCGATTCCGGCTGGCGCAGGAGTGGTTGCTGCGGTGGTCCACTTCGTCAGCGGAAATCCATTGCAAGTCTGGTGGCTGTCGATCGGATGGGGCGTATTCGTCTTCGCTATCGCGTTCCTCATGGTAAGCACCTGGCGGTTCTATAGCTTCAAGGAACTGAATCTGCGGCGGCCGCTGAACTTCCGCTGGATCATCGTCTTCGGGGGAGTGATCGCACTGGGCTGGTTCTTCTCGCGATATGTGCTGTTCCTGCTGGCGCTGGTGTACACCCTCGCGGGTGTGCTGGCTCGGCTCTCCTTTGTTTTCCGGCGGCCAACTCTGCCGCCCCCTCCTCCTCAGGATGAGGCCTCGCACGCCTGATGAAAAACGAACCAAAGACCGCCTCCGGAACGCATCCTGAGGCCGCAAGCTGGGGCGGACTGTTTCGCGTCGCCATTATTGGAGCTGCGTCCCTCAAAGGCCGCGAACTAAAGGATGTGCTGAGCGATCGTAACTTCCCTGCCCACGACATCCGACTGCTCGACGACGATGAGTCGCTGGGGCAACTGGAGGCGGTAGGTGACGAGCCTACCTTTATTCAGAAGGTCCTACCCGAACACCTGGACGGCGTTGACTTCACCTTCTTCGCTTCCGAGGAAAACTTCACTCGCGATACCTGGAAGATGGCGAAGAAGGCGGGCAGCGACATCATCGATCTTTCGTACGGGTTGGAGGGCCAACCCGACGTTTTACTACGAGCTCCCTGGGTGGAGCGGGAAATTGGCAGCGTACCTCGGGTGGATCTCGCAGGGGCGCCGGTCAGGGTAGCGCATCCGGCGGCGACGGTGCTGGCCCTGTTGCTGCTGCGCGCCGCGAAGGTCGCGAAGGTCTCCCGGGCAATCGCCACAGCGTTTGAACCAGCTTCGGAGCGCGGCAAGCGGGGTATGGACGAGCTTCACGAGCAAACGGTGAACTTGCTCTCGTTCCAGCAACTACCGAAGGCGGTCTTCGATTCTCAGGTTGCGTTTAACCTGATTGACCGGTTTGGCGCCAAGTCTCTGCCGTCCCTCGACACCATCGAGAAGCGCATCCAGAGCGATTTCCAGAGGATCGTCCACGACAAGGTGGCCGTGCCTTCGCTGATGCTGTTGCAGGCTCCCATCTTCCACGGCCATGCCTTCTCGCTTTACATTGAATGGGAACGTCCGGTCAAGGATCAGGAATTGACCCGCGCGCTCTCCGGCGAGCATGTTGAGATATCGCAAGGCGACGAGGACTCGCCCAGCAACGTCAACGCCGCGGGACAGGCGAACATTCAGGTCATGGTCAAGCAGGATTCGGAGCGCGACAATGGATTGTGGATTTGGGCGGCCTCCGACAACTTGCGTGTCGCCGCGCTGGCTGCTGTCGAATGCGCCGAGTTCCTCATACCCGGACGGCCGCGCGGGAAAGTGCA
Source organism: uncultured Acidobacteriaceae bacterium (assembly GCA_963834815.1). GTDB lineage: Bacteria > Acidobacteriota > Terriglobia > Terriglobales > Acidobacteriaceae > DASRAA01. Next base: position 175,479 of record CAWIDA010000007.1, read on the forward strand.
GTGATGAGGTTGCGCCTGGTGATTTGGTTGGTTGCTGTAGCCAGCCTCATCTTTTTGCTGGCCAGCCTGGGCTGCGGCTATCACACCAGCGGCCATGCCGTGCGTTTGCCGGACGACATTCACACGCTGTATGTGCCCATGTTCGATAATACAACCCAGACATTTCGCGTGGAGCAGACCATGACTGCGGCGGTGATTCAGGAGCTACGCAGCCGCACCAATTTTCGCATAGTGACCTCGAACGACGGCACTGCCGACGCCACGCTGAAAGGAACGGTGAATTACACCTCGAATATGCCGCTGGTCTACGACTCGGTTACAGGACGCATTTCCTCGTCTGTGATAACCGTCATGATGAAGGTCTCGCTGGTCAGCCGGTCGGGAAAGACGCTGTGGGAGAATCCGAGCTACCAGTATCGCGAGCAGTACCAGGTGTCTCGCGATGCCGCCAGCTTTTTCGATGAATCCAACCCCGCGTTTCTGCGCATGTCGAATGAATTCGCAAAGTCCCTGGTGAGCAATATGCTGGAGGCGTATTAGTGCGCAGCTTTGCCGCCTCAGACCGTTTTGTGGCCGATGTGCAGGCCCGAAAACTGGCTCCGGGCTACGTTTTTGTCGGAGATGAAGCCTTCTTCCGCAAGCGTTGCCGCGATGCGGTTTTGCAACAGTTAGTACCGGCCGAAGTGCGCGAGCTCAGCGTGTACGACATGGACCTGGGCGAAGTCGAGTTGCAGCAGGTGCTGGACCGGGCGCGCACCGCGTCATTGATGGCTCCGTTCCAGGTTTTCTTCATTCGCGGAGTGAAGAACCTCTACTCCCGGGGCAAGCATGACGACGAGTTTGCTGCCATTCGGGACTATTTCAGCAATCCTAATCCAGACGCGCTGGTGGTGTTTGTGGCGGACCACATCAGCATTCCCGCCGATGCTCGCCGCATGGATCTGCAGGACAGGGACCGATATGAGCGCATCCGCGAAACCCTGGGTGAGTACTGCACGGTGCTCGAGTTCGCACGCGTAGACGAGGGCGACGCGGTGAAATGGGCGATCTCATCTGCGGTGGCCGAAGATGTGAAGTTCGATACCGACGCGGCCCGTGAACTGGTGGATTCGCTGGGCGGTGACATGATGATGATCGCCAATGAACTCGAGAAGCTAGTACTTTTCGTGGGCGAGAAGAAACGCATCACGCTCGGCGACGTTGAAACCATGGTCTTGGCGGCGAAGCAGCGGTCGTTTTACGAACTGACCGACGCCATCTCAGCGCGTGATCGCGCCCGCGCCTTAGCAGTCCTCGACGCCATCCTAAACACGGGCGACGGCGAGGAAGCTGCCATCGGTCATCTTTACATGCTTTCGCGGACCTTCCGGCAGATGCTGGTCATCCTCGAGCGCAACGTGCGCGACTCGCGCGCCTTGTGGCAGGCATTGTGGCAGGGCTTTCGCCTTCCACCATTTGCTGCAGAAGACGTAATTCGCCAAGCCAGGCGTTATAAGTCGCGACGCGAACTGACCGGCGCCATCCGGCGCATCGCCCGGGCCGATCTCGCGCTGCGCTCCAATCCGGTCAGCAAGCGTCTGGTGCTGGAGAATCTCATCCTCGATCTGACGGCAGAGGCGAAGGTGCTCGAAGCCGGCTGGCTACAGGAACAACTGCCGGTGTAGACATGGACGTCGAGCGGTACCTGCGACGAATACGCTATCGGGGTTCCACCCAGCCCACCGCCGCGACCTTGCGCGACCTGCATCGCCAGCATCTCTTCACCGTACCGTTTGAGAACCTGGACATTGCACTGGGCACGCCCATCCGACTCGATCCTGAATCACTGTTCGAAAAGATCGTCGTTCGTCAACGCGGTGGCTTCTGCTACGAGCTGAATAGCGTGTTCCGCAATTTACTGGCAGCAATCGGCTTCCACGTCGAGACGCTTTCCGCCCGCGTGGGCCGCGCCGACGGGAGTTTTAGTCCCGAGTTCGACCACATGCTTTTGAAGGTGACGATCGAGGAACCATGGCTCGCAGATGTGGGGTTCGGCGACTCGTTTGTGAATCCGCTCTTGTTGCACCCGGAAGCTCCCGAGTCCATTGAAGGCGGCTCCCGATTTAGCGTCGCCGCCTTGAACGATGCTTGGGGTCTCCTTCGGCGCGAAGGAGACGGCATACCTACCACGCTCTATCGTTTCACCGAAGTTGCACGCGGGTTGAGCGACTTCGCTGCAATGTGCCACTTTCATCAAACCTCACCGGACTCGCACTTCACTCGAAACCGCGTGTGCTCGAAAGCCTTGCCGGACGGACGCTTAACCATCTCTGGAATGCGGTTAATCGCCACGCGAAATGGTGTGCGCGAAGAAACACCTCTCAAAGACGCTGGCGAATTGCGCGACGTCCTGCGAGAGGACTTCGGGATTGAGTTCGCTGGCGAAGTCAACTGGCGAAGCCTCACCACCTGAACGACACCCGGACCGTTGCCCGGTTCACTTGAGGGCCGTCTCGATCGTTGCCATCAGGCCATCAAGTGTCGGCATTTGATGTGCCCGCTTGAACGAGAAAACGCTGTTGCCATCAACCAATACTTCCAACTCACCGTGGGCAAATCTCATCTTCGGCTCAACGCCGTATTTCGATTCCAGTTCGCGCTTCAGGCTCCCGGCCAAGCGTCGTTTATCGGTTCAAACCAGGCAGCGGTGGATTTCGATTCGAGTTTTCTGGTTCATAGTTACTTCGCCTCAGTGATGCCGACGCTGGCGGTTGTGGTGGCCCAATCCAGCTTCAGCGTGGCTGCGTTCCCGCCCGTTTTGTCGAGTGAGATGGTGAACTGCTCAGTGGACGTCGCATTGGTGGCCACTTTCATGTCTACGCGCGCGAGGTCCTGCTTTTCGTCGTAGGCCGTGCCCCACTGGCCGGTCTGCTTGTTGATAATCAGCTTCCAGTCGCTCTGGTTGGGAATGCTGTAGAGGGTGTAGCTGCCGGCAGGAACCTTGGCTCCGCCAATCGTGAGATCGGTGTCCGTCTTGAGGGTGGTAGCGGCATTGGCGCCGGTGCGCCAAATTTGCCCGTACGGCACCAGCCCGCCGAAGATCTTGCGGTCGCGCACTGAAGGACGACTGTAATTGATGGTGACGGTCTTGCCATCAGAGAAAGTTACCGAGGCCGTTCCCGGAGGGCTGAGGGGTGCCTTTTGTTGTTCCTGGGCACTGAGGGCTGCGGCAAGAATCAAGGCGATGACTGCAACAAATAAACTGCGGCTCTTCTGCATTGCACTCTCCTTTGAACAGTAACGGGTAAACATTCCGGCGCGGCTCTATTATTCACGTCTTCTTGAAACGATACAATCGGGCAGGGACGAGTTGCCATCCTAGAGGCAATCATGCGAGAAGGGTGAAGTGATGAGCGTATTGGACGAGAAACGCGAGGAGTTGGAGCACTACGAGTTCCGCATGGGCGTTACACGAGGCAGATTGGCGGTTGCGCTTGACTCGCTCACCGATGCGCTCACCATGGTGGGCCAGCATGGGGTCTATTGCCAGAGCGGCCGGCAACCGGGGAAACCCGCGATGGATATTCAGATCGTAATGAAGGGCATCACTGACGCCAAAGAACTCATCGCGTCGGTGATGGAAGAGATTCGAAGGGAAAAAGAACTTCACTGAGAGAAACTTCACAGAATTCTCGTAAAGTCGTCGGAGTCGATTTGCGCCTGTTTAAGAATTCCTCTAAGAGTTCCGGTCGCCAGTTCGTCATGCAGCGGTACGACGCAGCCTATTGCGCCGGATTCGGTTTCCTTCTTTAGTACAACGTGGCTACCCCTCTGACGAACGCGCACAAAACCGAGTTTCTCCAGCGCACGAATGACTTCGCTCCCAGACGCGCGCGGAAGCTTAGGCATACGATACGTCGAACGTTGTGATCACCGCTCTTTGAGGCGGGGGCGGAGGAAACTCCTCAAGATAAAGCTCAGTGGCTTCCTTGAGATTCGCAACCGCTTCCTCAATCGTGTTGCCCTGGCTGACTACGCCGACCTCGGGGCATTCGGCGACGTACCAATGGTCTTCCTGATGAAGGACGGCTGTGTAGGTTTGTGTTTGCATGTTCTGCTCAATATACCGCACACGCGAAACCCACGCGTAAGATTTACCACAAAGGCACTGAGGCGCCGAGAAAGTTAATCTGAAATTCCCCGTGCCTCAGTGGTGAAAGCCGCAGTTACACCGTCGCGTACTTGCCGGTCTCGAGCACACGTGCGGCGACCTGCTCCTGCAGGCCGATCACATTCACCGGTTCGAACTTCACGAGCCGGCGGACGATGGCCATCTGGGTGCGCAGCATGTCGCCTTCGGCCACGCCCGCGATCACTTTCCTGGCAGCAGCTTCGAGCTTCGTCATTGCACCGGCGATATAGATCTGGGTCATCGCGGTCACCAGCGCGCTTTTTCCCTCGCCGTTCGCCTCGATGAACTTGCGTGCCCGCAGCAAGCAGGAATCCATGGCAAAGGTCTCGATCACCATGTCGGCGATCGCGCCCATGATCTCCTGCTGGTCGGCCAGCTTCTGCATGTATTTCTGCGAAGCCGCTCCGGCGACGAGCATGGAAAGTTTCTTGGCGTTACTGACGATTTTCTGTTCCGCCGCCAGTGTGCCTTCCAGTTCCTCGAACGACGGGCCCGCCATCACTTCGTCCATGGTCTTCTTGATGGCCGGCAACAGCGCAAGCTGTCCGCTCATGGCGCGCTTGAGGAGCCAGCCGGTGATGATCAGGCGGTTGATTTCGTTGGTGCCCTCGAAGATGCGGTTTACGCGCGAGTCACGATAGGCGCGCTCGGCCGGATACTCTTCGACAAAGCCGTAACCGCCATAGACCTGCACGGTTTCGTCAACCACGAAATCGAGCATCTCGGAGCCCGCAACCTTGATAATGGAGCACTCGACGGCATATTCCTCGATCGCCTTGCGGATGACTTCCGAACTCTTCTCGCCCTCCGGCATGGCGTTTTCCATCATGCCGACAGTGCGATAGACCATCGCCTCGTTGGCGTAGATACCGACCGCCATCTGCGCCAGCTTCTCGCGAATCAGGCCGAAATCGGCAATGACTTTGCCGAAGGCCTTGCGGTCTTTGGCGTAGGCGATAGCGTTCTGCAGCGAAGTGCGCGCGCCGCCCACGCATCCGGCACCCAGCTTGAAGCGGCCAATGTTCAGGATGTTGAAAGCGATAATGTGGCCCTTACCGATTTCGCCGAGCACGTTTTCCACCGGCACTTTGCAGTCGTTGAGGATGAGCGGAGCGGTCGAGGAGCCACGGATGCCCATCTTCTTCTCTTCTGCGCCGACGGAGAAGCCGGGGAAGTCTTTTTCCACCAGGAAAGCGGTGAACTTCTCGCCGTCAACCTTGGCGAAGATGGTGAACAGGTCGGCGAAATGAGCGTTGGTGATCCACATCTTTTCGCCGTTCAGGATGTAGTGCTTGCCATCGGGAGACAGCACCGCGCGCGTGCGACTGTTCAGCGCGTCGGAGCCGCTGGTGCTTTCCGAGAGCGCGTAGGCCCCGATCATCTCCGCCGAAGCCAGCCTGGGCAGGTACTTCTTCTTCTGCTCCTCGGTGCCGAAAAAGACGAGCGGCAAGGTTCCGATGCCGGCGTGCGCGCCCATCGACACCACGAAGCTGCCGCACTTGGCCATGCGGTCGGCGATGATGGCCGACGAGATTTTGTCCATCTCCGAGCCGCCATATTCCGCCGGAACGTCGGCGTTGGTCAGGCCCATCTCGGCGGCCTTCTTGAGGAGGTCGCGGCTGACCTGCCACTCTTTGTGTTCGATCTTTTCGACGTTGGGAAGGAGTTCCTTGACCGCAAACTCGTCGGCGAGATTGGCGATCATCTGCTGGTCTTCGTTGAAGTCTTCAGGAGTGAAGACATTTTCCAGGTTGTGGTCTTCGAGCAGAAAACTTCCGCCCGTCAGTTTCGTCTTGGGAGCTACCGTTGTTGTGGCCATCCTAACCTCGCAAGTTGTACTTCGTTAAACCCTGATTCACCGCGGAGACTCAGAGGATTTAGCTGCGTTTCATCTGCCGTCCCTCCGGGACTCTGATATTCAATTCGCATCTACCCAGCGCTGAAGGCGCTGGGCTAAGATCTGCCGCCCCTACCGGGGTGGAGCGTTCGTTCGCAGCACACGCGGTTCGTCTTGTATCTCCGAACCTTGATTTCTCCGTGTCTCAGTGCCTCTGTGGTTCGCTTTCTTACTTACTGCAAATTCTCGAAGATGCCGGCTGCGCCCATGCCGCCTCCGACGCACATGGTCACCATGCCGTAGCGGGCCTTGCGGCGCTTGAGTTCGCGGATGACAGTGGCGGTCAACTTGGCGCCAGTGCATCCCAAGGGGTGACCCAGCGCGACCGCGCCGCCGTTGGGATTAATGATGGACGAGTCGAGGCCGCCCTCTTTGATTACCGCCAGCGACTGTGCCGCGAAGGCTTCGTTCAGTTCGATCACGTCAATGTCACTGAGCTTGAGCCCAGCCATTTTCAGGACCTTGGGAATCGCGAAGACCGGACCGAGTCCCATTTCTTCCGGTTTATAGCCTGCGGTGGCGTAGCCGACATAGCGCGCCAGCGGCTTCAGGCCCAGCACCTTGGCGCGCTCGGCAGACATAACGATCGCCGCGGCTGCGCCGTCGGACATCTGCGACGAGTTGCCGGCAGTAACCGTGCCCTTCATGTGGAACGCGGGTTTAAGCGCCAACAAAGCTTCGAGCGACGTGTCGGCGCGCGGGCCCTCGTCCATCTTGAAGACGATTTCGGTGCGCTTCGGCTTGCTGCCATTGGGCGTGGTGAAGCTAACCGGCACGGGCACGAGCTCGTCGTCGAACTTGCCAGCTTCGATGGCGGCGATGGCCTTCTTATGGCTATCGACGGAGAACTGGTCAGCCTGCTCGCGGGTGATTCCGAAGCGCGCGGCCAGGCGTTCGGCGGTCAGTCCCATGGAGAGATAGGCATCGGGATAGTTCGCCACCAGCCAGGGGTTGGCCGAGACCTTATTGCCTCCCATGGGGATCATGGTCATGGACTCGACGCCCCCTGCGACCACGACTTCGGCTCCGCCAGCGATGATGCGCTCAGCACCCTGCGCAATGGCCTGCAATCCGGAAGAGCAAAAGCGGTTGATGGTGATGGCCGAGGCTTCGACCGGCAGTCCGGCCCGCAGCGACGCGATACGGGCGACGTTCATGCCCTGTTCGGCTTCGGGCATGGCGCATCCGAGGATGACGTCTTCGATTTCTCTGGGATCAAGTTGCGGTATCCGTTCGAGAGCGCCCTTGATGGCAAAGGCGGCCAAGTCGTCGGGACGGGTGGCGCGCAAGGTTCCTTTATAGGCCTTGCCGACCGGGGTTCGGACGGCACTGACGATTACAACTTCACGCATTACGAGCTCCTAGCAACTAGCGACTAGCAATTAGACAATGACGAGTTGGTAATTCCAGCGTTGCAACCGATCTTGCGCCACGATGTGGCAAAATCTCTTGCATGATTGTTTAGAATCAGTACGTTGGGCGGAAACTGCTCGCAAGAATTTGATTCCAAGTGAGTTACACGTATCCATATCTCGGGCAGGGAGTTGCGGGCGTGTTTTCGGCCTATTTCGTCGATTCGCGAGTTGGACTCGTTAACCATTTCGATATCTAGACCTGTCGCCGCTCTGCTGCTCAACGTCACAAACTAGGACTCGGTATTGTCCCGATTGGTTTCAAGCTCGGAATGTTTTGGGGCATCGCCCATGACAACTTGCCGTCCGACGTAAAGAACACATAGACGGCCATTTCCGACCCGTCGACAGCGTCTTTGCGCTTCTTCCACAAAATGTAAGCCACCTCGCCGGGGCATGTTGCTGTTGCGGGACGATCGGAAAGGGCAGGCTCGGCGAGGTGCTGCGACACCGCAAAGTCTGGTTTTCCCAAGAGTCCCTCTATCTCGTCGGCAGACATATTCAACCTCAGCTTCGAATAGCGGCTGATCGTCTTGTGCTTCCTTGCCGAATCAGCAACGTACTGTCCGCCGTCCGCCAATGGAGTCCGTTCCAACCATTGCTTGTATTCAGGCAGGTCCTTTGGGCAATTTCCCTTTATTACTGCGCCCGAAACCTCCTGTCCCACCAGCGAAGTGGCTGCAAGCGAAATCCAGATGACTAAACCAACCAGTCTCATCTAGTTCCTCAGCGTCTTTCCTGTCTTCAGCGTGTACTGAATGCGCTCCTGCGTCCTCTTTTCGCCGCAGAGCGATTTGAACGCCTCGCGCTCCAGGTCGAGCAGATACTGCTCGCTCACGAGAGTGCCGGGATTGACTTCACCGCCACACAGGACTTCTGCGACCTTGCCGGCAATCTTCACTTCGTGATCGCTGATGAACTCGCCCTGCCGCATGATGTGCACACCCATCTTCAGCGTCGCCAGGATGCTTTCGCCCGGCGCGGGAATGTCGTTGCGCATGGTCAGCGGACGATAGCCTTCATGGACCAGTTCGAGGGCGCGCTCTTTTGCGTCGCTCAGGACCCGCTCCCGGTTCATGCTGATGTTGTCACCCGGCGAAAGGAAGCCGAGGTTCTTCGCCTCCATCGCCGAGGTAGAGACTTTTGCCATAGCGACGGTTTCGAATGCCTGCTTCATGGCCTCCATTAGTTCCACGCTTTCGCCGCGTCCTTGCGGGCGAATGTGCGTAGCCTTGTGGATGGCGCGGATGGTCATCTCTTTACATCCGCCGCCACCGGGCAGCAGGCCGACGCCGACCTCGACGAGTCCGGCATAGAGCTCGGCGTGGGGCTGGCGAGCATGAGCGTGCAATGTGATTTCGGTGCCGCCGCCGAGGGTCATGCCGAAGGGCGCTGCCACAACCGGCTTGTGGGAGAACTTGATGGCCTGCGTCATGTTCTGGAACTGACGGATGGCCATGTCAACTTCGTCCCACTCCTGCTCCTGCACGGCCATAAGCAGCATCATGATGTTGGCGCCGACGGAGAAGTTTCCGGCGTCGTTGGTGATGACGAAGGCGTCGAAGTTGTCGCCCGCGCCGCCGGGCTTCAGCGTCTGGGTGATGAGTGAAACGATGTCGCCGCCGAGAGCGTTCATCTTGGAGTGGAACTCGATGCAGCCGACGCCATCGCCGAGATCGACCAGCGAGGCGCCGGCATTTTTCTTGGCAACGCCGTTGGCTTTCTTAGCGACGGTAACCGACCAGACTCCCGCGGGAACTTCTTCAGGCTTGTAGTCGGCGGTGGCGAGGTCGAAATACTTGCGGCCGCTGGCGGCCTTGGGATCGTCGGCGTACCACGTAGTCTTGCCGGAGGCCAGCAGCTTCTCGACATTGGCCGCGACCGGACGGCCTTCCTTCTTCATGCGCTCAACGGTCTGGGCGACTCCTGCCGCATCCCAGAGTTCGAATGGGCCCATTTCCCAGTTGAAGCCGGTCTTCATGGCTTTGTCGATTTCGACCACGGAGTCGGCGATCTCCGGAACGCGGTTGGCGGCGTAGGTCCAAAGCTCAGAGAGGACGTTCCAGAGAAAGAGGTTGGCTTTGTCCTTCGCAGGGCGCGATCAAGGTGCGCAGGCGTTCCGGCAAATCTTCGATGTTCTTTGCCATCTCGAGGGCGGGAAATTTAGGCCGCTGCTGCTCGCGATATTCAAGGGTCTTCCAGTCGAGGGCGAAACGCTTTTCGCCTTCGGGGCCCTTCTGCTTCTTGTAGAAGCCGCCCTTGGTTTTGTCGCCGAGCAGCTTGCGATTGAGCATCTCGACGAAGAAGGCGGGGAGCTTGAGATCGCTGCGCTCGTCCTTGATGTTGATGAGACCGTTGCGGACGACGTGTCCGAGAATGTCGAGGCCGACGAGGTCAGCGAGACGGAAGGTCGCCATCTTCGGCCAGCCGACGGAGGAGCCGGTGAGGGCGTCAACTTCTTCGATGCTGAGATCCATCTCCTGCATGATGCGCATGACGTTGAGCGCGGAGAAGGTGCCAATGCGGTTGGCGATGAAGTTGGGCGTGTCTTTCGCGTACACCACGCTCTTGCCGAGATGAAGGTCGCAGAAGTCGGCGACGGTCTGCATCGCAGCGGGATCGGAGTCGGCGGTGGGGATGATTTCGAGCAGGCGCATGTAGCGCGGCGGATTGAAGAAGTGCGTGCCAAACCAGGAGCGGCGGAAGTCGTCGGAGAAGCCCTCGGCGATTTTGGCGACGGGCAAGCCGCTGGTGTTGGTGGTGATGATGGTTCCCGGCTTGCGCACGGCTTCGACTTTGCTCAGCAATTCGCGCTTCAGGTCGAGGTCTTCGATCACGGCCTCGATGATCCAGTCGACTTCAGCCAGCTTGTTGAGGTCGTCTTCGAAGTTGCCGATGGTGACCAGGCAGTCGAGCGACGGCTTCATGAAAGCGGCGGGCTTCGATTTGACCGCGGCTTCTTTGCCAGCGGCGGCGATGCGATTGCGCGCGGGGCCGTCGGCATCGGGCGGAACAATGTCGAATAAATAAGAAGGAACACCGGCATTGGCCAGGTGCGCGGAGATGCGGGCGCCCATGGTGCCCGCGCCTAAGACAGCGACCTTATCGATCCGTTTCTGCATGGATGGTCAAGCGCTCCAAACTTCGTGCCGGCGCGAGTTCGCCGGAGTGGGCTACGTTAATTAAGACGCGATACACGTCAAGAGGGATTTACGAACTTCGGTTATGCGACGGATTCAATTCGGGATGAAGCTTGGGGCATGACAAAAAATAAGTGCGAAGAAGAGGATGATAGCGATTCACTTTGTCTCTCCTCCAACAAAAATCAACGGCCTAAAAAATAAGTAGCGCGCGCCGTAAGATGTGGGGTGAGGATGGCAACGACGCGCGCCTATTAAGTTGCCACCATATTAATGAATGAGCGTTCATTCAGTCAATAAAATAGTGAAGTATTTATTCCCACTTTGGGCTAGGAGATGGCCTTTGCGATCAGGAAGGCGGCCCCAGCAGCAAGTCCCCCAATTACAACAGTTTGCAGGGCCGAGCGCCGGGGCTTCGAGCCGGTGAAGCGACCCTTGATGTATCCAAATACGGCTAGAGCCATCAAAGTAACCATCGCCGACCACAGCAAAGCGACTCGCGAACTGTGGAAAACCATGTACGGCGACAGCGGGATGAAGCCTCCTCCGATGTAAGAGCTAGCAATCGTCAGCGCACTCTGCAGGGCCCGTTTGGGATTGGGCTCTTCGAGTCCAAGCTCGAAGCGCATCATGAAGTCGACCCATTCTTTGGGCTTTTTGGTGAGAGCTTCGACAACGGGCTCAGCCTCCTCCCGCGTGAGGCCGTAATCGGTGAAAACGTTTTGTACCTCGCGCGCTTCCTCGTCAGGAATTTCCTGGACTTCCCTCTCTTCGCGGCGGCGCTCGCTCTCGTAGTGCTCGGCATCACTGCGCGCGGCCAGGTATCCACCCAGACCCATAGCGATGGAACCGGCAGCGATCTCGGCCAATCCCGCGATGACGACCAGGCGGCTGTTGTCCACGGCACCGGAGATGCCGGCAGCTAGAGCGAAGGGGACGGTGAGCCCGTCAGACATCCCAATGACGACGTCGCGGACGACTTCGCCGGCCGTGAAGTGGCGTTCAATGTGCGGGGTTTGTGGCATGGTCCTCGAGTTCGGGATGGGACTCCAAATAAGCCAGCGCCTGTTGGGCAACTTCGCGCTCGCCTTTGTAGCTGAGCGTCGCCACAGCGTCCTGCAAAGGCAGCCAGAAGGCGTTTTGGACTTCGATGCGCATGGCCTCGGATATGTTGCCTAGCCGACCGGAGCGATAGAGCAGCAGATAGAAGCTGACAATCTTGAATACTCCGGCGTGGTCGCCCCAATTGCGGACGTAAGTGTACTTGATGTCGGCGAGTTTGGTAATGAGTTCAGCGCGGACTCCGGTTTCCTCGCGTACCTCGCGGAGGGCCGTCTGCACGGGCGTTTCGCCGGCGTCGATGGCGCCCTTCGGCAACGCCACCAGCACGGCGTCGGCGGGCGCCCGGCGAGCAGTCTTGAGTTTGATGTTTTTGCGGGGACGGTTCATGTGCGGCTCGATGACCGCTAGAAACCAGCGGCCGCGCATTTTTCGGAGCACAACGCCGCCGGCGGAAAATTCACGTTCCATGGTGTGACAGGAAGTAAGGGTTAGTTTCGCAGAGTCTTGGGGTGGGTGACAACAGGGACAGTGAATCGTGGTTGGTGGATAGTGGTTAGTAAGAGGCCCACACAATCCAAAAACAGGATTGTGGAGGGCAGCCGTGTTTGGAGAAATTCAAAAGCAGGCACGGATTTACACGGATGCCGCGGATAAGAAATCCGGGTCGAAAGTCAAAGGCCCATCCTTACTGCTGCGCTCTGCGAAAACCATTTCACCAGGGAGGCACGAAGTGCACGGAGAATTTCAAGCCAGACTCCCCGACCGTTGTACGCCACCGTTGATTTTCGAGCACCCGGGTAGGCCGGAGACCCGTGAAAGGGCAAGCTACGATTCCAAGGCCGGATTGCATGGGGTACCTGTACATTGAGTCCCGCCTTTTCGCAAAAGAGGCGAAAGGATGGGGCACCCGCACCCGCCGTGCACCTTGAGTCCCACCCTTTCCCAAAAGCAGGGAAAGGATGGGGCACCCAGCGATATTTCCCTTCAGACACTCCCGTCATACGGCAGGCCGAGCTGGGGACGGGCGTCATCGGGCTTGCACTTGGCGACCACGAGCGTGATGTCGTCCTGCTGCTCGTACGGGCTATGACGACGCACTTCCTCGATAACGTTCCCCACTACGAGGTGAGACGGCAGCTCCCGATGAAGTTGCAGACAATCTAGGAGCCGCTGCTCGCCGAATTCCTCGCCATCGACGTTGGAGGCTTCCGTGACTCCGTCGGTGTAAAGCGCCAGGACATCGCCTGCGGAGAGATAGGTTTCGGTGACGGCACAATCCCACTCCTTGAAAAGTCCCAGGACAGTGGCTGTGGAGTCGAGGCGCTCCACCTGGCCGGCGCTGCGAAGCAGCAGGGCGGAAAGATGACCGCAATTGGCGTAGCGCAGCCGACCAGCCTGATCGTCATATTCAGAGAAAAAGAACGTCGCATAGGCGCCGTCGGGGGTGTTCTCGCAGAACAGGCGATTGATGGACTGCAATAGACGCTGCGGTTCGTCGATGGCCATGGCACATTGGCTACGAAGATTGGCTTGCAGGTTGGCCATGAGGAGCGCAGCGGCAATGCCCTTGCCGGAAATGTCGCCGATGACCAGGCCAAGCCTTTCGCGTCCAAGAGCGAGGAAGTCGTAGTAATCCCCTCCGACGTGGCGAGCCTGAAGGCAACTTCCGGCGTAGTCGAGAGTCTGCAGAGAAGGCAGTACTTGCGGGAAGAGACCCGCCTGCACCTGAGTTGCGATTTCGAGTTCCTGGGCGAGGCGGCGCTCGGCTTCGGCTTTCTCGGCGAGGGCGCGGCGCTGGGCCTCAATGGCTTCCGTGACTTCGTCGAAGCTAACGAGAGAAAAACAGTTGCCGTCGAGATCTTTGAAAGTGGTAAAGACGCCGCCCCACACCGGCGAGTGGTGGCGGGGGTGGATGGGCGCCCCGTCGGCAGACTTGATGCGCCTGAGCTTCGGCACGGAGAGGAATTTCACGCCACGCCCCAACCACTCGCGGTAGCGCGCAATGACATCGTTGGTGACGAAGACAACTTCGGTGTGGCGGCCAATGAGCTGATACTGGTGGGAATCGGCCGGCGGCGCGACGAGCGCCAGCACCGTTTCTCCATCGGGCGGCGCGACGGCCAGCCATCGTTCCCCAGACTGGAGGACGGTGTCGGCGACCAGCCGGAAGCCGAGCTGATCCAGATAAAAACGCAGGCTTAGCTCCTGGTCGCGGACGAACACCTTTACGCAATGGATGCGGAGGATGTGATCCGGAGGCTGGGACGGCGAACCCATGAGCGGGATTATAAGGCCGTGAAGGGCTGGGGGGTTCTGACGCGCATCCTGAGCTTATCCGAACCACAAAATGAGGGACTTTCGCGGCATGAACGAGGCGGTAGCCTAGCAACAAAGATCTGAACGCTTAGGTTTTGCGGCCTGCAGAGGTGCGTCCTTTCAAAGCAAATCGAATTGTCCATTTTGCAGCCGATCGTGACAAATACATTTCGATTATGTAACGTTTGTTCCAGATCCGAACTCGGTGTTCCGATTTGCGGCGGCGTGCGGATTGTCACCTCCCGACGTGACCCGTCTCACAGAGTTCCCGCCAAATTAGGACGAAGCTCTAGCTAGCAGGATCGATGGGAGCAGTTGATTGTGGACTGTGCGAGATCCTGCTGCCGGGCCTCGGACCGTCCAACGGTCTCCAGTGCTGGCCTCTCGCGAAAGGGGTGCCCACGCACATGTCAGCGTTGCCGACTCTTCCTGAAACCGCAGAACAGGCCTACATCGACCAGGCGATTGCCAAGAACAATGGCCGTCCGGGCGCGCTGCTGGGCATTTTGGAGGCGGTGCAAGAGCACAATCCCCACAAGTACCTTTCCCGCGAATCACTGCAGTACGTGGCCGCGAAACTGGACATTCCGCTTTCGCGCATCTACAGCTTCGTGACCTTCTACGCCTTGTTCAACCTGCAGCCGCAAGGTGACAACACGGTCTGCATCTGCCGTGGTACCGCATGCCACACGCGGAACTCGCGCAGCCTGCTGGAGGGCCTCCGCCTGGAACTGGGACTGGGCCTGAGTGACGATGAGGAAGCAGGTGACGCCGACAAGCTGGCGCTCACCACCAGGGACGGACGATTCACGGTGCGAACCGTGGCCTGCTTCGGGCAATGCGCCCTGGCGCCGGTGGTGGAGATCAACCACCGCATTTGCGGACACGTCAACGAACGCACTCTGCAGCGCGAAGTCCGGGCGCTGGAACGGGAGAGTGAGTGATGCCGCGGATTGAAGATATTGGCGTATTCAATGCGGTCCGCGAATCAGGCCTCAACAAGCTGGTGCCTCCCGTGCCGCGCATTGCCGTGGGCATGGGGACGTGCGGTCACGGTAACGGGGCAGAGGGGCTGTATCGCGCCCTGGTCGACGCGATCGATAACAGTGGCTCCGACCTCCACCTGACGCGCGTGGGGTGCTTTGGCGCTTGCTGCGAGGAACCGCTGGTCAATATTCGGCTTCCAGGGCAGCCATTGCTCATCTTGCACCATGTGCAAGCCAGCGACGCGAACCGGTTAGTGCACGACGTTGCGTCGGGAAGTGTCACACCGGACTTGGTGTATTGCAAGGTCGAGGAATGGGATCACATCACCGGATGGATCCGGTATGGCTATGGATTCTCCGAGATCCCATCGTGGAACGAAGTTCCCTTCTTCAAGGGGCAGAAGAAGATCGTGCTGCGCAATTGCGGCCTCATCAATCCCGACGATATTGAGGAATACATCGCGGTGGGCGGATACCAGGCGCTGTACAAAGCTCTGATTGACGCCAAGCCCGAGATGATCATCGAGCAGGTGAAAGCGGCCAAGCTGCGTGGCCGCGGGGGGGCGGGATTTCCGACCGGCAACAAATGGGAATACCTGAGAAAGGCCGTTTCCGATCAGAAGTTCATGATCTGCAACGCCGACGAGGGTGATCCCGGCGCATACATGAACCGCAACGAGATGGAAGGCGACCCGCATTCCATGCTCGAGGGAATGATCATCGGCGGATATGTAACGGGTGCGACCCAAGGGATTATCTACGTGCGCGCCGAGTATCCGTTAGCAGTACACCGTATGCGAAAGGCCATCGAGCAGGCCCATGACTACGGGGTTCTGGGCGAGAACATCCTGGGGCGCGGCTTCACTTTCGATATCGAGCTGGTGGAGGGCGCGGGCGCGTTCGTTTGCGGCGAAGAAACTGCTCTCATCGCATCGTTGGAAGGCGAAGCGGGACGCCCACGGCCGCGTCCGCCCTTCCCGGCCCAGAAGGGGCTTTGGGGCAAGCCCAGCAATATTAATAACGTTGAGACGTGGTACAACATCGCGCCGATCGTGACCAAGGGCCCGTCGTGGTTCACCGAAACCGGCAGCGCCAAGAGTGCGGGGACGAAGGTGTTCTCGCTGGTGGGGAAGATACACAGTACGGGGCTGGTGGAGATGCCGCTGGGTACACCGCTGAAGACGTTCGTGTACGACATTGGCGAGGGCGGCATTGGAGGACGAGCCATCAAATCGGTGGAGACGGGTGGACCATCGGGCGGATGCATCCCGCACGAGATGTTCGACACTCCAGTGGATTACGAGAATCTGGCGCAGCTGGGCTCGATCATGGGTTCGGGCGGCATGGTTGTCATGGATGAAGACAACTGCATGGTGGATGTGGCGCGGTACTTCGTGGAGTTCACCAACTCCGAGTCGTGCGGCAAGTGCGTTCCCTGCCGCGTGGGACTGAACAAGTCGCTGCGCATCCTGAACCGGATTACTTCCGGCGCGGGGCGCATGCAGCACATGGAAACGCTGGATGAACTGAGCCGCTATATCCGAGAGTGTTCGTTATGCGGGCTGGGGCAGACGGCGCCGAACCCGGTACTGACCACGATGCGCCACTTCCGCCACGAATTCGAAGACCACATCGTGGCGCGGCGTTGCCAGGCGGGAGTGTGCACGGAACTGGCGCTGTCGCCGTGCGAAAACAGTTGCCCGCTGCATATGAACATTCCGCGCTTCCTGCAACTGTACAAGGAAAGCCGGTTGGAGGAGGCCTTCGAATCGGTCATCCTCGACAATCCGCTTCCGGCCTCGACGGGAAGAGTTTGCCAGCATCCCTGCGACGAGCGCTGCCGACGCCAGACCATGGACGACTCGGTGAACATGCGCGAGGTGCATCGCTTCATTGCCGATAGCATTTTGCTGTCGGACCGGTTTGAAGCCGCGGTAGCACGGGTGGCGAAGCACATGCTGGAACACACCGGGCGCAAGATCGCCATCGCCGGAGCCGGACCCACCGGCCTGACGGCGGCGTTTTACCTGGCATTGCTGGGACACGATGTCACCGTGTTTGATCCTTTGCCTGAACCCGGAGGCATGCTGCGGTTTGCGCTCCCCGAATATCGCCTGCCTAAGCCGGTCCTGCGCCGGGAGATCGACTTGATCGAGCGTCTGGGGGTGAAATTTGCCCTCAACACCCGGATTGGCACCGATATCACGCTCAACGAGCTCGACGAGCGCTTCGACGCTGTGTTCCTGGCGATTGGAACCTGGAAGGAGTCGTGGGTTTATCTGCCGGGCACGGAGCTGAAAGGGGTGTATCCGGCACTGCCGTTCCTGGAGTCGATCGCGAAGGGAGATTCCGTCAATCTGGGGCGCAAAGTGGTGGTGATCGGAGGCGGCAATGCAGCCATCGATTCGGCACGAACATCGTTGCGCAAGGGAGCGGAAGTAGTGGTGGTGTATCGTCGCGAACGCAAAGACATGCCCGCGATTGAAGAAGAAACCGAAGCCGCCGAGAAGGAAGGCGCGCGCATGGTTTTCCTCTCCGCCCCGCATCGCATCATTGGGGACGCCAAAGGCAACGTCAAGGCACTGGAGGTGGTAAAGACGCGGCTGGGCGAATTCGACACTTCGGGACGGCGCAAGCCGGTCGCAACCGACGAGGTACAGCGTATCGAGTGTGACTCGGTGATTCTGGCGGTGGGCGAGACGGTTGACATGGACTTCTGCAAGGCGTCGGGGCTACAGATCAAGGAAGGTGGCACCATCGAAGTGGACCGCTACCGGCTCGAGACCAGCCGGCCGCGCTTCTTCGCAGGAGGAGACCTGGTAACCGGAGCGTCGAACGTCTCCAATGCAATGGCCTTCGGCAAACGGGCGGCGCGCGCCATCGACGAGCAACTGATGGATGCGAAACGCTGGGACGACCTCTTCCCTGCCGTGGAATACGACCAGTCGCCACCCAAAGATGTCAGCGAGTGCCGTCGCCATTCGCCGCATGAACTCCCGGTGCGTGACCGCATGCAGTCGTCCGAAGAGGTGGTCGCAGCATTGACGGCCGAGGAAGCGCATGAGGAAGCCTGCCGCTGCCTGCGCTGCGATGTAAAGGTGGCGGCGTCGCGATAGAGAGGGGAGGTCAATCTTGGCGCAGAAGAAAGTCTCGCTCCGCATCGACGGCGAGTTGGTCAACGCCTTGGAAGGGCAATCGATCCTGGAGGCGGCCCGCGCCAGCGGGAAATACATCCCAACCTTGTGCTACCTGGAAGGGCTGAGTTCGGTGGGCGCATGCCGGCTGTGCATGGTGGAGGTATCGGGCATCGATCGTCTGTTCCCTGCTTGTACCACGCCAGTGCAGGACGGGATGTCGGTAACGACCACGTCTGCGAAGCTGTCGCGCTACCGGCGCATCACCACTGAGCTGCTCCTGGTAGAGCGCAACCACGTCTGCGCGGTCTGTGTGGCCAACGGACACTGCGAGTTGCAGGACATGGCGTACTCGCTGGGTATCACCAGCGTGCGCTTTGCCTACAACTTCCCCAAGCTCAAGGTGGATGCGACGCATCCGCGATTTGTGCTTGACCACAATCGCTGCATCCTATGCACCCGGTGCGTGCGAGTGTGCGCGGAAATCGAAGGCGCGCATGTTTGGGACATGATTTCGCGCGGGATTCACGCCCGCATTGTTCCGGACCTGAACCAGAATTGGGGCGATTCCAAGGCCTGCACCAATTGCGGAAAGTGCGTGCAGGTCTGCCCAACGGGCGCGATGGCGGAAAAGGGGAAAGCGGTAGAAGAGATGACGCGGGCGACCACTTCGATCAGTTCGATTGCGCGCCACAGAGGAGGAGCACGCCCATGAGGAAACTGAGGCTGGCTACCGTCTGGCTGGATGGCTGCTCAGGCTGTCATATGTCGGTGCTCGACCTGGACGCCGCTATTATTCCCGTCCTTCGCAAAGTGGACATTGTTTACGGTCCGCTGGTTGACGCGCAGGAATTTCCAGAAGACGTGGACGTGACTCTGGTGGAGGGCGCGGTGAGTTCGCAGGCGGATGCCGACAATATCCAGAAGATCCGGCAGCGCACGAAGACGTTGGTTTCGCTGGGCGACTGCGCGGTCACCGGCAATGTTGCGGGACTGCGCAACACGATTCCGGTTAACAAGCTGCTGCAGAGGGTTTACGTGGAAGGGTCCGACAGCAACAAGTGCGTTCCGGGCGAGGGACTGCCGCAACTGCTGAAGCTGGCGCGTCCGGCGCAGGATTACGTGAAGGTCGATTTCAGCATCCCCGGCTGCCCGCCGCAGAGCAAAATCATTTCCGCGCTACTGACCAATCTGCTAGAAGGCCGAAAGAGCGAGAACAACAGCAAGATCAAGTTCGGATAGGAGCGGCAATGAAGCGCATTACGATCGAACCGGTGAGCCGCATAGAAGGCCACGCCAAAGTCACTATTCAGCTGGATGACGCCGGCAATGTCGCGGACACCCGGTTCCAGGTGACGCAGGTGCGCGGCTTTGAAAAGTTCACCGAGGGCCGCCCGTTTTATGAAATGCCGGGAATCACATCGCGTATCTGCGGCATATGTCCCATCAGTCATCAGCTGGCGGCGTCGAAAGCGTGCGAAGCCATCATGGCGGTGCGCATACCCAGAGCTGCGAAACTGTTGCGCGAAATTGTGCATTGCGCGCAGTTCGTCCAGTCGCACGCCTTGAGTTTCTTCTACCTCTCGGGACCGGACTTGCTGCTGGGCATGGATGGCGATCCAGCCACCCGTAACGTTGCCGGCGTGATTGAAGCAAACCCGGATTTGGCGCGGGCGGGAATCGAGCTGCGCAAATTTGGCTTGCAGGTGATCGAAGGCCTGGCGGAAGAACGAGTGCATCCCTCGTGGATCGTGCCCGGTGGCGTAAAGACCCCGATGGCGGCACAAACTCGCGACCGGTTTCTGGCGGGGATTCCTGAGGCAATCGACACCACCAAGCTGGCGCTGGAGCTGTTCAAGAGCAAGCTGGACGCCTTCCAGGAGGAGATAGAAAACTTCGGATCTGCGCCGACCATGTACGCAGCCCTGGTCGACGGGTTGGGCAATCTGCAAATTTACGATGGTCAGCTCCGGTTCCGCGATGCGGCTGGAGAAGTTCTACAGAGCGGCTTCCCGCCCGAGGAGTACGCAAATTACATCGGCGAGGCGACGCTGCGTGAGTCGTATCTCAAGGCCCCATACTACAAGCCACTGGGATATCCGAAAGGTATCTATCGGGTAGGGCCGCTGGGGCGCATCAACGTTGCCAACGCGTGTGGCACGCCCATGGCGGACGCTGAACTCCAGGAATTTCGCCAGCGCTTTGGCCGGACACCGCACAGTGCATTTCTGTATCACTACGCCCGGTTGATCGAGGTGCTCTACGCGCTGGAGCACATGAGGACGCTGCTGGAGAAGCCGGAGGTTCTGGACACTCATGTTCGCGCTACAGCCAGTGTGAATGCCCTGGAGGGTGTGGGAGTTATTGAAGCGCCGAGGGGAACTCTAATCCACCACTATAAGGTTGACGAGAATGGCGCGATCGTGTGGGTCAACCTTATTGTCGCCACTGGCCATAACAATCAGGCCATCGGAAACAGTGTCCGGCAGGTGAGTGAGCACTTCGTCAAAGGCAGTCACCTGGAAGAAGGGATGCTGAACCGCGTCTCCGCCGTGGTGCGGGCCTACGACCCCTGCTTGAGTTGCTCAACCCATGCCTTCGGGATGCCGGCCGTCAGCATTGCACTGGTCGCGGCGAATGGAGAATTGTTGGACGAGCTGCGCAACTGAAGTCATGGCGAAAGATGCCGATCGATTCAAACCATATGAGGAGAGCACTCATGTCTTACGTAGTTCACGTTACGATGACCGAGGAAGAAGAAAAGGGAAAGAAGCTGGTGCGTGGCGGCAAAGTCCACGTGGAGGGCCAGTACGAGTACAAGAACCTAGAAATCGCCCGGGAAGCGGCTGAAGTGGCCTGCACCGCAGCCGCCAGATTGAAACCATCGCGGGTGAAGACGATCGACGACGATGACTGGACCGAGCATCCCGACCGCTCGGACTAGCAGGCAGCCTGCCGGCCGCGTAGCCGATGGAGCGTCTGAAAGAACGCCCCGCGTTGGGCCCCGCCAGGCATTGGGTGTCGACTGGAAACAGCGTGACAGCGGCGGAGGGCTCGCGGAAGTACTCCCCCAAAAACAAAATTCCCCGCGGGAAGCCCGCGAGGAATCATAAATCTTTAGACGTTAACGGCGCGCCTGAGGGTGAGCTGGTTTCAGACGCAGACCGAAGAGCCGGCAGAAGAAATTTATCGTAAGGGCTCTGCGCAAAAGGACTTGTAAGGCACGGCTAAGAGCCCGTAGAGAAAATGGTTTGTGCCGCTGGAAAGGGACCACCAGTGCTAAAGCCTGTGTCCTATTCTCAACACTTTGCGGCATGACTAAAGTCATGCCCTGATACGAATCGGTAGCCGAATGGGGTTTTTCAGCTGCCTGCGAAGCAGTGCCCCTTTAATCATGGTCTGAAGCGAGTTTTTCAGCAGCCCATAAACTGACTCGGTTCTTCAGGCTGTAGAGCGATTCCTAAGCCGCTACAACGTAAGCGGCGATCGGCCTGCCAGGATGGTCAACAGCCGAGACCCCAGAGCCGGGAGACGTAGAGGAACCCAGCGACGGCGAACCCCTCCCGCCCCGTTCGTTTGCCGGAGCGAACCACTTTACCTTCGAAGCGCAGTTCGAGATCGTAGGGGCTGAGTTTTGGATTTGGAGAAGTGATCTCAAGTTCAACGTTAGTCGCCGTGCGCAGAATGGTGGTGCAATCCACGAATACGCCGCATGTGCTTATGTCGTGAACCGCACCGAACGCCTCGTGGATCTCACCATCGCCGCCAAGCCAGCGAATGACAACAGCTGAGTTCAACTGATATCGCGTAGATTTGCGCAATTCTGACTTGCGTCGCATGGTATCACTCGCTCCGGCGGGGATAGCCTGCTGCTGTTCGTTCTTGCGGTGAGGTTCGACGATGACACGGAGGGCCGCCTGCGCGAGATCCACTACCGAGGGTTGCGGGGCCTGTGAAGTGTCTAATCGAGATACGAGCATTGGCTTCTTGTTGTCAATCATCAGTTGAATAGTCTGCGACCTTTCTTTTCGCAGCATTACCACCGAGCGCAGCAATTGGGGCACGCTGAGCATCGGCTGTGGGCCGATCTTCTCGGGATTCCTGGCGGGAACGAGTCCGAGTCGAATCAACGTATAAAGGCATGGGCTTAAATGAACTGGGTTCTTTTGACGGTTTGACACTTCGACATTGCGGGCAAGTGAAAACGAATCCGCCAAGCCAAAACTGGAAATGCCTGACTCAAGTGGTGAACCTATCCGCCGTGGTTCTTCTTGCTCGCCACTTTTGGTACTCGAGATGCCTCTGAGTCATGATCCGGTCCCCGGCGCCGGTAAACCTAACAAAAAGCGACAAATCTGCTTCTCGTGGACGCAACATTTACCCGGAGCCGTCATCTGCGCGAAGGTAATCAGTAGTCAGTTACGTTCGTGTTGAACGACGTCGATCTGGTGTGGTTGCTCTGACGCTGTAAGTGTCATTGTGATGACGGGCTTGGAATCGCTCGATCGCGCAATGAGATGAAATTGCGGAGATGAAGGGTAATCATCCCACGCCACAAGTTGACTCAAATTGGACACTTAGCGCCCACCTGGCCGTCGGCGGTCCATTTATTCGCACTACAGACGCAGCTAGCGCCTGAAACCAAGCATGCCTTCAGTTTTCTCACCGGCGGGAGCGCGGAAGCCCCGAGCGCCACCGTCGCACTTGGAGAGTGGAAATGACATCTAGGAGCACTGCATCACTTCCAATGTTTTGTTTCATGCAGTTGGTTGTGTGCGCGATACTAACGGCGTCCCCCGCGGTCAGCCAGACTCCGGTGGGCCACTGGCCGTTCGAAGATGGTTCGGGTTCCAAGGCGACCGATGCTTCGGGGAATGGTCACCCGGCCACACTGATCAATGGCATGCATTGGGTTTCCGGGAAAACGGGAGGAGCGGTATCGGCGAATGCAGCGGCCAGCCAATACGTCAGTATTCCCGCTGTCGATCTTGGCGGTACGCGTGCAGTAACTATTGCTCTCTGGTCGAAGCGGACATACTCCACTGCGACGAGCCATGCATTGTTCGAGGCCACGGCGGATTTCACGCAATCGACTCACGGCTTCGGATTTTTTCCCGACGACGTCACCTGCCAAGGCATCCAGGCAGCGCTAAAAGGCGACATTGGAGAAACGGCAAATTGCTACACCCAACCCTCTTCCGGAGATTGGCACCACTTCGCAATCGTCTATGACAAGACGCAGAGCGGCGGGAACCAGGTGGCGCTTTACGTGGACGGAATGCTGCAGAATCCCACCCGCAGTCTGAAGGTTGCGACGAACACTAACAGTTTCGGCGACGAAGCAATCTACCTTTTTGCTCACGACCGTTTGGCCGGCTTTGACAGCGGGATGCTGTCTGATTTCCGAATCTACGACAGCGCCCTTACCGCCGAGCAGATTCAGCGCATCTACCGGGCAGCGGGATTGGTGTCGCTGGCTGTGACGCCGGCAAGCACGTCGATCCCTGCCGGAAGCCAACAACGCTTCCTAGCGACGGGTACATACCGCGATAGGAGCAAGCAGGACTTAACCAATTTTGTTACCTGGACTTCGACGGCCCCTTCGGTCGCGACGACCGGAGGCGGGGGCCTTGTCACCGCGCTGACCAGCGGAAACACGATCGTCAACGCTACGTTAGCAGGGACCAGCGGCTTCGCTGGAGTGAAAGTGACTCCGGCACGGAACGCGGGTGATCCCGCCTTACCAGGTATTGCAGCGAGCTCGAAACCTGGCACCGGGATCCAGTTGGACGGTGCGGTACACGGAGTTCACGATAACGGATCTTCCTCCAGCGCGACATCTGCGGTATCGATTGGCACGCCGACCGCCGGGGACCTAATCGTCTGCGAAGTGACATTTGATGGACACAATTCGAATGCGTTGGTATCTCTGACCGACAATAACAATGGCAACTATGTGGCGGCTGTGCCGGCGCACCTCAACACCACGTTGATTCAATGGTTCGGTATTTACTACAAGGAGAACGTAGCCGGTTCTCCCACCACTGTCACGCTCAAGACAACAAATTCGAATCCGTGGGCGGCGGTTTCCTGCCAAGCCTGGGCCGGCGTAGCGGCTTCCAACTCGCTGGACTCTGCATTCCTGCAGTCACGAGACGCGCTATCGACAGCGAATCCCACTACGGGGGCCAACAAGACGCCGACAGGGAATGGCGAGCTGGTGATCGCGGGCCTCGGTTTGTACTCGTCAGGCACGCCTACCGCAGGCGCGAATTATGCATTGATCGACAGCGCTTCCGCGTCGCAGTGGTGGCCGGAATACTCAATCCAGACAACCGCCACAGCAACAGCAGGCAATTTCATCAGGGGTAGCGATAACTTCACCGACATGATGGCCGCATTCAAGCCAGCTTCCGCGGCAGGCTCATTCACGATTTCTGCTTCGCCTGCTTCCGTCAGCGTGGTGCAAGGCAATCAAGGGCAATCGACCATTACAACCACCATCAGCGGCGGCTTCAGTAATGCAATCACTTTCTCTGCTTCGGGACAGCCTTCGGGTACGACGGTTAGCTTCAGTCCTAACCCGATTCCGGCGCCCGGCGGGGGCAGCTCAACCATGACCATTTCCGTAGGCGCAAGCACTCCTACGGGAACTTATTCCATCCTGGTGACCGGCAGCGGCGGTACAATCCAGCAATCCACCACGTTGACGCTGACCGTGATCTCCATGGGAAGCTTTACGATTACGGCGTCACCGTCTTCTCTCGCCGTGGCGCAGGGCAACCAGGGAACGACCGTAATCACGACCGCCGTCGTCGCAGGCTTCAGCAGCTCAGTTGCGCTCGCCGCGTCGGGAGTTCCTTCGGGCACGACAGTATCCTTCAATCCCAGGTCGATTGCGGCTCCCGGCATGGGCAGCTCGACCGTAACCATCGCGGTGGGAAGCAGCACAGCCGGGGGCACCTATCCCATTACAATCACGGGCACTGGCGCGGGCATTCAAAAGCTCACAACCGTCACCGTGACCGTCACCGCGGCGCCCAGCTTCTCGGTCGCCGTCTCGCCGACTTCCCTGAGCGTGCGGCGCGGCAATCAGGGAACTTCGACCGTTACCACGACGGTCAGTGGTGGCTTCAGCAACGCGATCACGCTTTCTGCCTCGGGAATTCCCTCTGGCACCACCGTCAGTTTTAGTCCCAACCCAATCGCGGCACCCGGCGCAGGAACTTCGGTAATGACTATTACGGTAGGCAGCAGTACGCTTACAGGAAACTATTCGATTACCGTAATCGGCACGGGGGGCGGCATTCAGCACTCCAGTAGCGTGAACTTATCGGTCACGGCATACGTGGCTCTAGCGTGGACTGCGAGTACGTCGTCCGGGGTCACAGGCTATAACGCTTATCGTTCCACGACGTCGGGCGGGCCCTATACGAAGTTGAACTCCAGCTTGATCGTCGGCACTAGTTATGCTGACCCGGCAGTGCAGAGCGGCAGTGTCTATTACTACGTAACAACGGCCGTGAACGCACAAGGGGTTGAAAGCACGTATTCCAATCAATCGGTCGCGACAGTTCCATAGCGACTGCGATTCGGGATGAGCGCCGTCTGACTCGGAGAGTGAACCGATGTTTGGGAGTACCACATCGCGCCCGACCTGCTTTTTCATGCAGTTGGTTGTGTGCGCGCTACTGGCAGCTTCACCCGCTTCCGGCCAGACCCTTGCGGGTTATTGGCCATTCGAGGATGGTTGGGGTTCGATTGTCAAAGACGCCTCTGGTAACGGTCACCCGGCGACTCTCGTCAACGGAGTCAACTGGAAACACGGGATGATCGGAAAGGGGATTCTGGCGAACGCACTGCTGTCGCAATATGGTCAGATTCCGCCGATAAACTTTTCCGCAACCAAGGCGATCACAGTTGCGCTCTGGACCAAACGCACGTACTCGACTGCCGGCGGAGCGATGCTAATCTCATCGACGCAGAACTATATGGCATCGACGACCGGCTTCGCAGTGCTTCCGGATGACAGTTCGTGCCAGGGTATGCAAGTCGCGATACGGGGTGACGTAGGCGTAACCGCGAATTGCTATAACCATCCTTCCTCGGGAGTGTGGCACCACCTTGCAGTGGTGCTCGACAAGAGGCAATCAGCCGGCAGCCAAGTAAGGCTCTATATTGATGGGACCCTGCAAGCGCCGTCCAAAAGCCTAGCCGCTTCCACTAACACCAACAACTTCGGTATCAATCCAATCTACATTGACTCACAAGGCGGGAATTCGAGGTTCGACACGGGAATGATCGATGAATTGCGCGTGTACGGTACTGCTTTATCGGCGACCCAGATACAACAACTCTACCTAACCGGCAGCTGTCTGGTAGTCAGTCAACCTTCCACCATCACGTTTCCTAACACTCGGCTTGGTAGCGGCAGCTCCGTCCCAGGCACACTGACCAACCGGTGCCCGAGCAGCATAATCCTTTACAAACTTCAGGTAAATGGATCGGCCTTTAGCCTACCTGGGCTGACTCTACCGATCACCATTCCCGGAGGTCGGGCGGTCACCTACACTGGCGTTTTCCATCCCGCGACCGCTGGCAGCGCCAAGGGCTCGTTCGTGTTCAACGATAACTCTCCCACCTTAGGGGTTACGGTGCCGTTGAGCGGCATGGGCGTAACCGTACAGCAGCATTCGGTGGCACTGTCCTGGACGGCCAGCAGATCCCAAGTCGTTGGATACAACGCCTACCGCAGCTCGCAATCCAAGGGTCCTTACACTCGACTGAACAGCGCACGAATTACGGGTACCAGCTACACGGACGTAAATGTGCAAAGCGGCGCGACCTACTACTACGCGACAACAGCAGTAAACGCACAAGGAATTGAAAGTGCCTATTCCAATCAGGCAGTGGCGACGGTTCCATAGACGCAGGAAATTCGCCTGCAGTTAGCCGGGGATGCACGCAGAGGAGCTTGCACCCGAAGGCGGCGATTGTACTTCGTTATGAACTGACTGCCTGGTATATGGGATTGCGGGCAGGTGTGCTCTGAAGTTCCTTTAGAGTCTCCTTGAGCACCTTGCCGGTGCTGCTTTTCGGGAGTGTGTCCAAGACCACGATCTGTTTCGGCACAAATTCCTGTGGCATACGCTCGCGGCAATATTGCAGAACTCGACTTTCCAGTCCTTCCGAATCACCGTTACGGGGAACCACAAACGCCTTTACCGCCTCGCCCAGAAATTCGTCCGGCATTCCCAACACCGCAACTTCCTGCAATAACGGAAATTCAACGATCAAGTCCTCAAGTTGCCGCGTGCTGACCCGACGGCCTCCACATTTCAGGAAGCTCTTAGCGCGGTCCACGATATAGAGATAGCCGTCGTCATCGATCCTCGCAAGATCGCCGGTGTAGAGCTTGCCATCACGGAAGCTCCGTGCCGTTTCTTCCGGATCGCGCCAGTATCCTTGCGTGATGTTCTTTCCTTCCGCGACGATTTGGCCGACTTCTCCACCACGGACTTCCCTTCCGGAATCATGGAGCACTCTGAGAGTCACACCTGGAATCGCTTTGCCGATGGAGCCGGCTTTGTTCTCGAAGAGGTCCGGCGGCAAATACGCAAGTCTCGCAGTCGCCTCGGTCTGTCCATACATGATGAAGATCTTAGTGGCAGGCAAGGCCTCGCGAAGCTCACGCGCAAACATCGGCGCGAGATGCCCACCAGCTTGCTGAACATAACGCAAACTGGGAAAGCGTTTGCTCCGCAGGCTCGACCTGCGCAGGAGTATCTGGTAATGGCTGGGTACGCCGGCAAATCCAGTGCACTCCATATCAATCATCCGCTGCAGGATAACTTCGGGATAAACGAATCGAGAGTCAATGACCAGCCTGCCGCCAACCCGCAAGTGGGTGTGCAATAGAGACGCCCCGAAGCAGTAGTGGAAGGGCAGAATCGTCATTATTCGGTCATCGTGGGTAAGCTGGAGGTATTCCACGATGGAATCGGTGTTGGCGATGATATTGCCATGGGAGACCATCACGCCGCGCGGCTTGCCGGTTGAGCCTGAAGTAAACATGAGGGCGGCAAGATCGCCGGAGCTGACGATAGGATAGGAACGTGGTTCGACGTAAGGCTGGGATTCCAAGTCAACCAGCGAACTCTGTGATGCCAGGCCCCGAACCAACGGCAACGCGCGATCGGTGATGACATGCTTGGCGCGGAGCTGCCCCTGCAATCGGGCGAAAGTGCTGGCCGCCGTAAATACGATCCTGGCTTCGGTGCTCTGCAAGATTTGGGCGAGGTCGGCGGGCGAGGTATCACCGGGCAGGGGAACGCAGACCAGCCCGGCCCGCATGGTGCCTAAATACGCCGCCACCCAAAAGAAAGAATTCTCGCCCAGTAGAATGGCGCGATCCCCTTTGGCCGCGCCCAGCTGCAGCGAGTAATCCGCAATGGTATTGGCCGCGGACTGCAACATTCCGTAGGTGTAATCCTGTTGCACGAATTGCAGCGCTACGCGAGAGGCTTCCTTGCCGGCAAGCAGATATTCGGCAACATTTGCGCTGGACTGTGTCATGTGTTCTCCCAGAGTGTCCGCCGCGCGGCGTCAAACTTCATCGATGGGTTCGACCAGGTGCGCGCTGGCTCGGAGATAACGCGTAGCGTGCCGCTTTGAGTCGATCATGCGATAGGCGCGTTCTACCTGCTCAGAGCTTATGCCTGCAATAGGCGCCAAGTCGTTTGGGGGAATTGCATTGTTCTTCCCGTACAGGCAGAGATCCAAGGTTTGCAGCGGTAGGGAGAAAAAGAACTCTTCCTGAGTCTGCTCCAACGAATATGTGTCAGTGGTGGAGGGCCGGTGCTGGATTTCCTCAGGCACTCCAAGATAGGCCGCCAACTGGTACACCTGCGACTTGTAGAGATGAGCAATGGGTTTGAGGTCGGCAGCGCCATCGCCGAGTTTCACAAAAAAGCCCTGGTCATACTCCAGGCGGTTTGGTGTTCCCGCAACCGCATACTGCAGTAGATCTGCGTAATAGTATTCCAGCATCTTCCGGACGCGTTGCTTGAAGTTGGTAGCGGCGACGATACCAAGATAGGCGGCGGGCGTGAGCCGCACCTGGGTCTTCACTCCATTGGGGGCCTGAACGACAAGCGAAAAGATAGCGTAGCGATCGGCTTCCACCTGGTTAGGCAGGACGATCTTGCACTTGTAGGTTTCGTCGTATTCGGGTACGACCTGCCTTATCGCTTCGTCCCGCCGTTCGTAACAACGGGCGCCCCGCAAGACATGGCTGATGTCCTCGTTGACGGAAGGAGCGTCCAGGGCATCGGCAACCAACTGCCCCAGCCGCAGGCTGTCGGGGGAAGAATCGGCCTCGGGCATAAAGAGCAGCATGGTCCTCTGCTTGCCCAGGGCACGCGCACAAAGGAAAGCCACAACACTGCTATCGATACCGCCGGAAACGCCGATCACAGCGCCCTTACGCTTGAGCTGAGTGAACACGGTGTCGCGAATGCTGGCAACAATGCGTTCCGTTTCCTGGGCTGGATCGATGCGAAGAACTTCTGGGCTTACAGCACACGCGGCGCTCATGCCGGCCTCGCAGTCGATCCAGAAACACTCTGCAGGACGGCTTCACCGGAACCATTCAGCTTACGGCTGAGATAGGCCGCCACGGAATTGACGGAGTCGAGATTGTCAGGAGTAAGCTCGTCATCTTCGACCGTGATGCCATAGGTTTCCTCCAGATAGGTAACGAGTTGGAGCACGCCGGTCGAGTCAATGATCCCTGACTCGAGGAAGGAATCACCGTCGGCAAAGGTCAACTCCTGACCGAATACGTAGTTCTCAGTCACGAAGCTGCGTACGAGTGGCACGAAAGATTCAGTCTGCATTGAATACCCTCTTTTTTTGATTGAAGTGGAGAAAGGCTCGATAACCATCTATAAATCAGCCAATACCTGAAGCAAACGAGTGGCAGCCGCGCGCCGTCCCATGGCATTCAGATGGCCGCCATCGGTCGTAAAGTCGGGGGCAAGTGTATAGATCGGCTGGTCGCCGCGGGTGAAGTAGGACCGAGAACCATCCGGAAGGGTCGATTCCACCTCGGCCAGGTCAAAGATTGGATCCTTGCCGGAATAAGTTTGTCGCAACAACTGGTTAAATTCGTTTCTTTTCGCGGCGACATCACGAACTGTCGGCCGACCGAGAACGACCTTTACCCACGACTTTGTGTCCATATCGACGGTGGTAAGGGGGACGGTTATATGAACAATGGTCAGGCCAGGATATTGGGACTTCAGAGTACTGACTTCGTCCCGGTAGTTGTCGAATAGCTGTTGCACGTCCGTTGCAAGGTCAACGTCAATGTAGCAATACTTGTACATTGCCACTCCGCCTTGTGCTCCCATGCCCTTGGCGAGGATGGCGGCAAAATCAGCATTCTTGGATTGCGGCTTGCGATTCTCACCGATGGTGGTCTCAACGAATGCCGGCGCGGGAATCGACTCCGGGTCCGCAGATCTTACGATATTGAGTTTCAGGCGGGGATCCTGGGCCATCAGGTCGTGAATTCCCTGGATGATGTCGGAGCCTACGGACTGGTGACCGAAGAAAACTTTCTTCGTTTCTAAACTGGAAACCTGGCGATCGCTTAACTTGACTTCATCGACGACAACGGTTGAATCCACTGCTTTCCTCCCACACGCCGAAAGGGCCACGAACAAGAACAGAATCACACCGTATTGCGACGCACCTAACTGCATGATCTGAGCGAATATGTTGGTCATTCAGGGGTTAACACCAAGACGGTCAAACGCATCCCTGCAAGCGTTCTGTGCTGGCGAGGGGGAGTCCCGACTGCGATAGCTGACTGCTGCTAAAGGCGTCGGCGCTGCGTCGGTCTACAAATTGCTCAATTAGTAATTGGGTGGACAAAATACCCACCAGTGCCATATTGTCCCGGGTGCTGTTGGCACGCCCACTCTTGAACTTGGCGACGAGAGCAGCGACACTCTGCGGGTTGAAGATCCCTCGCTGCGCGATCTTTTCCGTCGACAAAGCTTCATCCAGATAGTTCCCTGCTGCTCCCATAAAACTTTTGCCGTCTGGCGCGCGGTACGGCTGCTTATGCCGGGCCTGTATGGAACGGGGAACCAAGCCGCTGGCGGCCCGTTTCAACAAGTGTTTCTGATCCAGCACCTTCATCTTCAGTCGCGGCGGAAGTTTGGCGCCGAATTCCACAACCCGATGATCGAGGAAGGGATAACGTCCTTCGACGCCATGTGCCATGGCCATGCGATCGCCCTGCGACGACAAAATATAGCCAGGCAGCAAATGCATGGCTTCCAAGTATTCCGCCTGATTGAACGAGTTCCACGACTTGAAACTCTGCGGCAGTGTCTGTTCAAGATCAGTCATGGTCGAGCCTGTCTCGATTTCGGCGCGAACGTCGTCAGACAGGAACATCTTCAGTTTGGCCGTCAGTTCCCAACGCGGCAAATGCGAGAAGAATGGGTTGGCAAGATCTTCGGTCGTCACGTGGAAAAAGCTTTTGAGATAGGGCGAGGACTGCCGCTGGATTGCCTCCATGTAGGGATAAAGGCGCTTGAGCAGGAGAGGCCGCCAGGATGATCCCGGATTCTGTGCCCAAAAGCGGCGGATCTTAGCCTCTTTGAAGATGTCGTATCCACCCATGATCTCATCCGCGCCTTCGCCGGTCAGAACGACCTTGAAACCGCTGTCCTTGACCAGCCGGGCGAGCAGGTAGAGCGGCGCCGGAGCAGTGCGGAGGATAGGTTGCTCTGTATGCCAGATCACGTCGGGAAAGACGCTGGCGATGTCTTCGCCCGAACAGTTCACATCACTGTGCTGGGTGCGGATGAACGCGCTGGCTTCTTTCTGGTACGTACTTTCGTCGAATTCCGCGTCCTCGAAACTGACGGAGAATGTCCTGAGTTTGTCGCCGACCAGCCCTTTCGTCAGTGCCGTGATCAACGTCGAATCAAGCCCTCCGCTGAGATACGCGCCAACGGGCACGTCGGCGCGCAGCCGAATGCGGGTAGCATCCGTCAGCAGGGTAAGCAGTTCCTCGGTAAATCGTTCTTCACCGTCCTCGGTCCTGTCATCTTCTGGAGCATATTCCAGCTGCCAGTGTTGCCAAATTCGGGTCCGCCCGTTTTGCAGTACAAGGGAATGTCCAGGGGGAAGTTGCCAAATGTCCTTGAACGCGGTGCGCGGAGGCAAGGTGACCCAGAAAGTAAAGATCTGATCCAACGCGAGAAAATCCAGCTCGCGTTCTACTTCGGGACATGCGAATAAGGCCTTTATTTCGGATGCAAATAGAAAGCTGGCGGCGGTCCGCGTGTAAAAGAGTGGTCGAACGCCAAGCCGGTCGCGAGAGAGAAAGAGCTTCTGCTTCGACTCGTCCCAGATGGCAAAAGCCCATTGCCCATTGAGGCGTCGCACGCAATCTTCTCCCACCTCCTGATAGAGATGCAGGATGACCTCTGTATCGGAGCGGGTGGCGAAGATGTGACCTTTCTTGATCAACTCATCGCGCAGCTCAAGGTAGTTGAAGATTTCGCCGTTGAAGGTGATCCAGAGTTTGCCGTCGGCAGTGGACATGGGTTGCCGGCCGCCTTCGAGGTCAATGATGCTGAGGCGAGCGTGTGCCAACCCAACCCGAGGAGTGGTGTACAGGCCAACGTCGTCAGGACCTCGATGCCGAATAGTAGCAATCATTCGGCCGAGCAGGTCACGGTCGACGAAGCCGTGCCGGAGATTAACGATTCCACTGATTCCGCACATCAGAGCATCCCCATAAGGTTCAATTCGTAGTCGAAACAGCAGGTTGCGACGGTCCGGGCGTCTCTCAAGGCGTCACCAAGAGAACG
Organism: uncultured Acidobacteriaceae bacterium; assembly: GCA_963834815.1. Taxonomy (GTDB): domain Bacteria; phylum Acidobacteriota; class Terriglobia; order Terriglobales; family Acidobacteriaceae; genus DASRAA01. The sequence goes on from CAWIDA010000007.1 coordinate 208,494, forward strand.
GCAGTCGAGGCGGTACTCCTGGTGGCTGTGATGGTGATTGAGTTGTTCGTGGCCACTGCCTTTGAAGTGACGGTAAAGGTCGCAGTCGTATTACCGGCCGTAACCGTAACGCTCGCCGGCACCGTTGCGACAGCGGTCCGGCTACTCGATAGAGTGACCACCGTACCGCCGGTCGGAGCGGCGCCAGTGAGCGTTACGGTTCCAGTTGACGGAGTGCCTCCTTTCACAGTCGTAGGATTCAGAGTGAGCGAAGCCATGGTGGGCGCTTGCACCACGAAGCTCACATTCCGGGTAACGCCGTAGGTCGCTGAGATGGTCACCGAAGTATTGCTGGCCATCGGGCTGGTAGTTACGGTAAACGTGGCTGTAGTTGCGTTCGCTGGTACCGTAACGCTGGCTGGCACCTGAGCCGTTCCTGTTTTATTGCTCGACAGAGTCACGACAGCCCCGCCGGTCGGGGCCCGCCCGGTCAGAGTGACTGTCCCGGTCGTCGTATTCCCACCGATTACGGGAGTGGGACTCAGGGCGATGGTGCTCAACGCAGCCGCCGTTACTGTAAGGCTGGCGGTGCGGGTGACGCCATAGGTTGCCGAGATGGTGGGCGAGGTATTACTGGCTACCGGGCTGGTAGTCACGGTGAAAGTGGCCGTGGTTGCGTTGGCCGCTACCGTTACGCTTGCCGGCACCTGCGCAGCAGCTGTATTGCTGCTAGAAAGTGTGACCACCGCACCGCCCACTGGGGCCGCCCTACTCAACGTGACGGTTCCAGTTGATGAATTCCCACCCAGTACAGACGTGGGACTTGTGGTGACGGACTTCACGACAGATGCCTGCACGGTGAAGCTGACATTCCGGGTAGCACCGTAGGTTCCCGAGATGGTCACCGCAGTATTGCTGGCTACCGGAGTGGTAGTCACGGTGAAGGTGGCAGTGGTGGCATTGGCCGCCACGGTCACGGTTGCCGGTGCCTGCGCCACCGCAGTATTGTTGCTGGACAGCGTCACCACCGCTCCGGCTGCCGGCGCCCTGCCATTCAACGTTACGGTCCCGGTTGTCGTATTCCCACCTACGACGGGAGTGGGACTTAGGGCGATGGTGCTGAGCACGGCCGCCGTCACGGTAAAGTTGACAGTCCGGGTAGCATTGTACGTTCCCGAGATGGTCACGGCAGTATTGCTGGCCACCGGGCTGGTAGTCACGGGGAAAGTGGCTGTGGTCGCGTTCGCGGCTACCGTCACGCTTGCCGGTACCTGTGCCACCGCTGCCTTGTTGCTGGACAGTGTCACCACTGCTCCGCCTGCCGGGGCTGGACTGCTCAGAGTCACCGTTCCGGTGGTTGAATTCCCACCCAACACCGGGATGGGATTGAGGGTAATAGTGTTCAACACTACTGCCACTACCGTGAAACCGGCGGTCTGGGTGGCACCGTAGGTCGCCGAAATGGTGAGCGAGGTATTAATGGCGACGGAGCTGGAAGTCACCGTAAATGTGGCGGTAGTCGCGTTGGGCGCTACCGTCACGCTCGCCGGTACCTGGGCTGCTGCTGGGTTGTTGCTGGACAGCGCAACCACCGCTCCGCCCGCCGGGGCTGGACCGGTTAAGGTTACGGTGCCGGTCGCAGAATTCCCTGCGACGACCGATGCGGGACTCAAGTTGACCGAACTGAGCACCGACGCCGTCACCGTATAGCTGGCGTTTTGAGTACCACCATAGGTCCCGGAAATGGTGAGCGAGGTGTTACTCGCCACTGGGCTGGAAGTCACTTGGAAGGTGGCCGTAGTCGCATTCGCCGCCACCGTCACACTCGCTGGCACCTGGGCTGCCGCTGTGTCGCTGCTTGACAGAATTACCACTGCACCGGCTGCCGGAGCTGGCCCACTCAAAGTTACCATTCCGGTGGAGGAACTCCCGCCCAGCACAGACGCGGGGTTCACGCTCACCGAGTTCACAACTGCCGCTGTGACTGTGAAACTGGCATTCTGCGTGGCACCATAAGTGGCCGAGATGGTCAGCGAGGTATTACTGGCCACTGGGCTGGAAGTTACTGGGAAGGTGGCCGTAGTCGCATTCGCCGCCACCGTCACACTTGCTGGCACCTGCGCTGCCGCCGTGTCGCTGCTTGACAGCGTGACCACTGCACCGCCTGCCGGAGCTGGCCCACTCAGCGTCACCGTTCCGGTGGAGGAACTCCCACCCAGCACAGACGCTGGGTTCAGGGTCACCGAGCTGTCACGGACCGCCGCCGTCACCGTGAAGCTGGCATTCTGGGTGGCACCGCGCGTCGCCGAGATGTTCAGCGTAGCGTCACTGCTCACAGGGCTGGTCGTCACCGTGAAGGTCGCGGTGGTCGCATTCGCCGCCACCGTCACGCTCCCTGGTACCTGGGCCGCCGCGGTGTCGCTGCTCGACAACGTGACTACCGCCCCGCCCGCTGGAGCAGGCCCGCTCAGCGTTACTGTGCCCGTGGAGGAAGTGCCGCCCTGCACCGACGCCGGGTTCACGCTCACCGAGTTCAGCACCGCGGCTGTCACCGTGAAGGCGGTGGTTTGTGTGCCACCGTAGCTCCCCGAGATGGTCAGCGCCGCGTCACTGGCCACTGGGCTGGTAGTGATGGTGAAAGTCGCAGTAGTCGCGTTGGCTGCCACGGTCACACTCGCCGGCACCTGCGCCGCCGCCGTGTCGCTGTTTGACAGCGTGACCACCGCACCGCCTGCCGGAGCCGGACCGCTTATGGTCACTGTTCCAGTGGACGAGCCTCCTCCCTGCACCGACGCAGGACTCACGCTCACCGCGTTCAGCACCGGCGCCGTCACCGTCAAGCTGGCGTTCTGCGTGCTGCCACGGGTTCCCGAGATAGTTAGCGACGTATTGCTGGCTACCGGGCTGGAAGTCACTTGGAAAGTGGCAGTGGTCGCATTCGCGGCCACAGTCACGTTCGCCGGTACCTGCGCCGCCGCCGTGTCGCTGCTCGTCAGCGTAACCACTGCGCCAGCCGTCGGAGCCGGCCCGTTCAGGGTCACCGTTCCGGTGGAGGAACTTCCGCCCAGCACAGAGGTTGGGTTCAGGCTTACCGAGTTCACGACCGCCGCCGTGACGGTGAAGCCCGCAGTCTGGGTGCTGCCGTAGGTCGCCGAGATGGTCAGTGCTGCATCGCTGGCCACCGGATCGCTGCTTATGGAGAAAGTGGCCGTGGTCGCGTTCGCCGCCACCGTCACACTTGCCGGCACCTGCGCCGCCGCCGTATCGCTGCTCGACAGCGTGACTACCACTCCGCCTGTAGCAGCTGGCCCACTCAGCGTCACCGTTCCGGTAGAGGAACTTCCACCCACCACCGACGCCGGGTTCACGCTCACCGAGTTCAGCACCGCCGCCGTCACCGTGAGGCTGGTGGTTTGTGTGCCGCCGTAGCTCCCCGAAATGGTCAGCGCCGCGTCACTTGCCACAGGGCTGGTGGTGATGGTGAAAGTCGCAGTGGTAGCATTCGCCGCCACCGTCACGCTCGCCGACACCTGGGCCGCCGCCGTGTCGCTGCTCGCCAGCGCGACTACCGCCCCGCCTGCCGGAGCGGGACCGCTCAGCGTCACCGTTCCCGTGGAGGAAGCACCACCCTGCACCGACGCCGGGTTCACGCTCACCGAGTTGAGCACCGCCGCCGTCACCGTGAAGCCGGCGTTCTGCGTGCTGCCATAGGTTGCCGAAATGGTCAGCGCCGCGTCACTTGCTACAGGGCTGGTGGTGATGGTGAAGGTCGCGGTGGTCGCATTGGCCGCCACCGTCACACTCGCCGGTACTTGCGCCGCCGCCGTGTCGCTGCTCGCCAGCGCAACCACTGCACCACCTGCCGGAGCCGGCCCGCTCAACGTTACGGTACCGGTGGAAGAACTCCCGCCCGACACAGACGCGGGACTCACACTTACCGAGTTCAGCGCCGCCGCCGTCACCGTAAGGCTGGCGCTCTGCGTGCTGCCATAGGTTGCAGAAATCGTCAGCGCAGCGTCACTGGCCACCGGGCTGGTGTCTACGGAAAAAGTCGCCGTAGTCGCATTCGCTGCCACCGTCACGGTCGCCGGTACTTGCGCCGCGCTAGTGTCGCTGCTGGACAACGTAATCACCGCTCCGCCTGCCGGCGCAGGCGCAGCAAGGGTCACGGTTGCGGTTGAGCTGGTGCCTCCCAAAACGCTGCCAGGCGCCAGGGTAAGCGAGGAAACGGCCTGGGGAGATACCGTGAGGGTCCCCGACTGGCTGGTGCTGCCATAGGAAGCAGAGATTGAAACCGGAGTGCCGCTTGCCACCGTAGTTGTATTTACGGTAAAGGTGGCGCTGGTCGAACCGGAGGGGACAGTGACGCTTGCAGGCACCATCGCGGTTGCGGTGTCGCTGCTGGTAAGAGAAACGACAGTACCTCCTCCCGTGGCGGGGTTTGTGAGAGTAACTGTGCCTTGGGCAGTGTTTCCCCCTTCCACGTTAGCGGGGCTCAAAATCAACGACAAAACACCCGGGGGCGCGGGAGCGCCGAATTGACCGCCGGACCAGTTGGCTGCCGTCGGGGTGCCGCCGATTGGGTTAAGCGACCAGCCTGGCGAACCGCCTGTGATCTCAGTATCAAAGGTACTCAGCAGGAGCGTACCGGTGGTGACATCGATATAGCTGAGTAATGGTCCTTGCGCCTGGAAACGAACTACATCACCCGGAGCGACGGCGCAATTGGTCGAGTCTGTGGCAAGAACGACGGGGTTGCCGTTGGTGTCCTTGTCGATGCCAACGGAGCAGGTTCCCCCTGGCCCGAGCATACTCACGAAGGCGACATAGTGAGTATCCGAGCTGCCCTGGTACCGCACCAACGCGCCATTAATATCGTTATTGCTGCTTACGACTTGAGCTTGGCTCCATTGATCGCTAGAGAAAGGAGCAGCCGTGTAGTATTCCTTCCCATGACCCGCACCCGCCGGCTGACCTTGACCACCCGATTCGATTTGGTCATTGACGATCTGAATAGGGAAGAGGCCCGGACCTACGGCCCAATTGGATCCGAGATTGGGAGCGTTAGCGCGGTTGAAATCGTCGGAAGCGAGCGTGGTCAAAGTGGACGGCGGCGTAGTAAGCCCAGCCGACCAGTTTGCGAGCGATCCACCACTGCCCACATAGAGGCCTGGATACCCGGCGGGAAGGGTGGAGTCGGTAACCGTGAGCAGGGTCGCGGACTGCGTCACGTTCGTTAGAGTGATCGTTGTCCCCTGCACGGAGAGTTGCAAGTAATCGTTGGGCAGAACGGCTGCTGTACTGGAACTCGCGAGAATGGAGCGGTTCGTCCTGCTGTCCAATATGATGTATACGCTGGCGTTACCATTGCCGAAACTGCCGACAGTACCAGCGTAGTAGTTCCCGGTCGATGTCATACGGACCGCCGGACCTGTGCTTCCTCCGTTTGACTGCACTATTTGCGCCTGTGCGTACTGATCGGCAGGCCAGTTTATGCCTCCATAGAACAGCGCTGTTGAGTACACATACGAACTTTGAATCTGCTGGCTGGCGATTAGAGGCACGCTAGGAGAATCCAGGATGGTGGACCAGTCAGACCCAAGAGAACCGTCGCTTCGGTTGAAGGTGTCGATTACAAACTGCTGCATTTGTCCGCTATTGGTAATGACCGGGGTCACCCAAAGCACTGCCGACTGCGTACCATTGAACATCGCAGAGATCGTCACACGACTCGCAGTATTTGCTGTAGTTGTAGTGACAGCGAATGTGCCTGTTGTCGCTCCAGATAGAACGGTCACGCTCGCAGGAACGGTCGCTAACGAAATGTCACTGCTGGTTAACGTCACGACAACTCCGCTTGGCGGCGCCGGGCCGGTCAGTGTGATTGTCCCGGTTGGCGAAGTTGTACCGCCAGCAACCATAGTGGGGTTCAATGACAAACTGGAAATCGCGGCGGGATTCACCGTCAGTGTTGCCCCCTGCGTACCGTTATAGGTACCCGAAATCACTACCCCGGTCGCGGCGCTCACCGAACTGGTCGTTATCGGAAATGTCGTTGTTAACGATCCGGAAGGCACAGTCACGCTCGCCGGTACTGTAGCCGTTGAAGTGTCACTGCTCGCGAGTGTTACCGCTGTTCCGCCCGAAGGGGCGACTCCGTCCAGAAAAACTGTTCCGGTCGATATCAATCCACCTGTTACAGAGGTCGGAGTTACCGTCACGGCAGTGACTGTACTTGCCTGGTTGATGGTGCCATTGACGGCGATCTCGGCGAGGCCTATGTTTTGGCCTACTGCAGTATTGACCGTGAATTGCATCCAGGTAATTGTTCTGCCCGCAAACGAAACAACCAGCGGGGCGCCGTCGTTTGGCAGGGACCCTACAGGCACAGTGGTGCCATCACTAAATGAGATCGTCCCGGACGTGACATTTTCGGTCAAGTTTGGTCGATCGTACAGAGTGACCTGCGAAGCAGAGACGGGCAAGGACCACGTGAGTTTGATCCACGCCCCGGCTAACTGGCCGTTAGTCGCCCATTCCTTCGTATAGTCGCCCGGAGCCCCGTCGACAATACCGTCAATTGCTTTGATACCCAACTGCTGAGTTGCGGTGGACTCGGAAGAGACTGAAACAGTCGCCAGTGTCGCCAGGTTCGGCATTATGATAGGCGCTACCCGAAGACTGGCGTTCGTAGTTTGCCCCACGTAACGGGCCGACACTGTGACTGACACAGCCGAAGTCAATGCCTGCGTCGTGGCTGCAAAGTTTGAACTTGTCGCTCCCGGGGGAATCGTCACGCTCGCAGGGACCGTTGCTACTGACGGAGAGTTGCTCGTTAGGGTCACCACTGCCCCGCCCGCGAGTGCCGGGCCGCTTAGCGTCACCGTACCTGTCGAGGAATTTCCTCCGCCCACGGTGGCCGGGTTGAAAGTAAACGATGACACCGTGACCGGGGGTTGTAGCACCTGCAAAGATGCGTTTTGGGTCACTCCCCCCAAGGAAGCGCTAATCGTCACTAAGGTTGTGGATGCCACATAGCTTGTACTGACCGGGAAGCTAGCCGAACTTGAACCCGGTGCCACAACAACTGTCGAGGGCACGGTCGCTATCGCAGGGTTGGCGCTTGCAAGCAAGACAACTGCCCCTTGCGGCGCCATCTGATTCAATGTCACCGTTCCAACGACGGGACTTCCACTTGCTATGCTTGTTGGATTCACCGCCAGCGATGAGACGGAAATGCCCGATGTATTGGAGGGCGTGACCGTGATGAGCGTACTGTTCTGAGCCGTTCCACCCTGACCATTGCTCACCGTGACAGTAGCCGTAACAACTGTCGGCACTGGGACGACGGGGGGATTAAACACGGCGGCAGATCCTGTCCCACTTACTGCTCCGCTATCCGATGTCCAAGTGTAACTGAGCGGTTGCGCGTCCACATCAAAGGCAACGACACTCAGATTCGTAGTCTGTGCATCCGTAATTGAAGGTGTGAGCTTCTGTCCGTATGCATCTGTCTGATACGGTGCTGATGCCACCGGGCCTTGATAGATTTGAGGATGATTCGCTGTGGTGCCAGCCAATTTCCCGTATACCTCCATCTCCGTCAAGCCAATGTTCTGACCTACAGCATCGTCGACGGTGAACTTCATCGAGGTGACGGTTTTCGGTGCAAACGATACCAGGAAGGCATTGCCGTTGATGGGCAATTGTCCCACCGGCACCGTAGTGCCGTCGCTGAAGCTGAGAGTTCCGGACAGTACATCATCGACCAAGTCCTGCCTGTTATAAAGAACCACTTGGGAGATGGTGACGGGAGTGGGCCAATTGAGATTGATCCAGGCACCGGCCAATTCTCCTTGCGTTGCCCATTCCCAGGGCGCATAACCCGGGTAACCCTGGATAAATCCGTCTACCGCACTCGTACCTAACTGACCCGAACTTGGAGTTTCTGAAGATACTGACACCGTGGCGAGCCCTGCTAGGTTGGTAGAGAAATCTCGGATCCAGAAGAATTCGTTTCTTTTCGCAAAAGAGAACAGATAGCCGTTCGGAATGTCGGTCTCCGACGGATATTGGCTGATGACTTGGGCCTTAAGATTGTCGCTTTGGACGGTGTTCTGCATCGGTGCTGGAACCGGCAGGTTTTCAATCTGGTTCCACGAATAGGGCATATTACCGCCGTTGGGCCAAATGTTCTCCAAGTAGTAAGGCTCAGCATAAGGTATGGTTGGCGTGAAAACGGGCTGAACACCTACGCCCCCGCCAGGCCACAAATAGGCTGCATTATTCGGCGTACCGCAGGAGGCGCAAGGGGCATGAATAAAGGTCTCGTGTACCCTGGTCGACAACGGCACACCTTGTCGTCTAAGAGCGAGTAAGGCCTCAACCACGAACTGGAATGTTCCCGCATGGTCAGGATGGTCGTCCCATAGGCTCGTCGTGTAGACGTCACTGGGCTGCAGGTTCTGTAGCATTGCCTCCATGTCGCCCAGAATAGTCTGTCGGTTGTATAAACCTGGTGCGCCATATAGATATTGGTGATAAGACACGCCGCCCAGTCCGCGGTTTGCGTACGTCTGAGTCTGACCGGCGGCCGAAGTAATGACGGTAGCGGGTGACGTACTCTGGTACAGGCTTTGCAAGGCCTGGTCCCCGTATCCCATAAAGATGATATTCTGCTCGCTCACACCCATCAATGCCATTCCCGCGACAGACTCCGCCTGACGTAGGTAACCAAAAGAAGTGCCGGTTTCGTACGAGTCTCCATTCGTAACTACGACGATCTTGACGGTATTCCCTTGTTGCAGTGCGTCATAGATTACTCCGGTGCAGCACAACGTCTCATCATCGGGATGAGGTGCGAGGATCACGATCGTCTTCCCCTGCGCGATGGCCTCCCCCGGAACTAATACCAGCAGGCCCGTAAAAACCAGGGCACTGGCCGCCAGGATACTCATCCGAGCCACATTATCCAGGGCGTGCGAGACTACTCGCCGTGCTACTGCATTTATCGTATTCGGCTTCATATCTTTATATCTCCACTACTCAACGGTGTCTCGCGCTCCTGCGCACCAAAGGAAGGATCGGAAACATAGTCTGACCGCCCCTGGCGATCAGATCAGGGTGCCGCTTGAGAAATAACTGGGGGAGTTAGAAATCTAGATCGGACCGTCTGCACTAGAGCTTCGTGCCCCTAGGCGGCCAGTCGAGTCACGAAAGGCTTCAACCTATCTCTGACAGATCTCGGTGTGGCTCTACAGTTGCCAACCACCCTGCTTTTTCCATGCTGTCAATTAGCTCTATGTTTAGGTTATTGTCGGCCAGCAGAAAAGCAATTTCACTATTATTAAATGCCTCGCCAGGCTCAGGAGGCACGATCAGCCGTGCCCCCTTTGTCTTTAGTAACGGAAGTTGCGTCTTAAGATCATCGCACCGAAAACAGAGGTGATGAAGCCCTCCGCCTTTGCGAGCGAATATGTGAACTGGAGAGCTAGGATCGGATGGCTCTAGTAATTTAACAGTTACAGACCCACTCTTTGACAAAAAGACAACCCTTACTCGTTGGCGACTGTTCACAATGATATCTGAGGCCTTCACATATCCGAATAGGTCCTCCCAGCGCTCTATGGCGCGCTCAAGTGACTGTACGACAATGCCTATATGATCGATGATCATGGTTCTCCGGACGCGCTCTTGGCCCGCTTTGATGCCCAACCTCTCGGCTAGGCCCGCATCCCATTGCCGACCGCAAGTTGCTGTTTGTGACTTTCGAAGTCAGCAGAACGACTCGATCCCAGCACCCAAGCGCCCTTCACTGGGTCGAACTGCTTCACTATCCTGGCAGGATTTCCGGAGAGGATGGAAAATGGCGGCGCACTCTTCGTGACTACAGCGTTGGCAGCGACAACGCAGTTGCGACCCAAGATAAGCTCTCCTTCGGTACAAACGATCGCAGCGCCCTGTCCGATCCACGATCCGGCGCCGATTCGGATTCTGCCACCCTGCACAATGCCTTGCATCCGGATGGGCACACTCACGTCGTCGTAAGCATGGCCATGGTCCTGAATCAGTACCGAGGCAGAGATGATCACATCCGATTCAATCGCAATGCAGTTCTTTGCTGAAATGTGCGATCGTCTTCCAATCAGGCATGCGTCACCGATCTGTAATGTGGGTTTGCCTATACCAGAATCAGGAGGCCAGGCGTGAAGCCATGCGTCTTTATGGACTATGATGTCACTACCAGCTTCGATCAACTGTGGGTTGCGTATATCGCATGTGCAGTGCACAGACAACTTTCTGCCCTTCGAAGCGAAAGGATATACCGCAGCTATCCACAAGCTATTTAGTTTAGTTAGGGCACGAGGGACTAGCGCCAGAGGATCTACCCACATAGTAGGCCCTCACGATTCATTTCAGGCATCTTTGGTCGATTGCTCGACAATCTGACAACGTGATACCCGCCGCATCGTTCATCGTATTGGTTAGTCACTTAGAAATGCTCCGTTTTGAAGCCACCTCGCCTAACGGCGAGATCTCTCATCATAGATGGGCAGATTCGAGTCAAAAGCCACTTGGCTGCCAAGTTAGGGGTGGCCTGGTACTTCACCGCCTCGGCTATTGAATTCATCGCGCGATCATATTCCCCATGTTGAAGGTGCTCGTTGGCCCAACCGCTATGAACTGCACGTAGCTTGCGACTGATGATCTTTCGCATCTCACTGGATAGGCCATCGACAAGGCCCAGCCACTTCTCGTACCGGTATTGTTCGCAGTTCAGCCGAAACGCGACATCGTCCCACACGGCAGACTTCCCAGTGTGCCGTTCGGCTGGAACGCTACGGTCTACCATTACCAGCGGCACATTAACGAAGCAGAAATCGCCTTGCAGAGACAGGCGGAAGACGAAGTCGTAGTCTTCGGTGAAGCGAAGGTACGGATCGAAGCCCCCTACCTCGCGAATGAGTTTTGCGCGGCAAACAAGCGTGACCACCGAGACGAATGGTGCATCCAACAGGACTCTGGCTGTTCCAGGCAACATCCCCGCAGACCGATGGAAGTCCCTGCCGTAGTAGAGAAAGCCGGTTGTTTTCATACTCGGGTTATTTGTGTAGGTAAAGTCGGTAAAGCAAGCGATAGCCTCGGGAAAACGCTGCAGAATCTGAAACTGCTGATCGAGCTTTCCGGGTAGCCACTCATCATCCGAGTCCAAGAAAGCGATCCATTCACTGCTCGTCCGGGCCAGTGCATTGTTGAGGGCGACGCTCTTGCCCTGATTGTGCTGGTGAACATATTGAATTCGCCCATGCAACGGGTGAGACGGCCGTAGGTACTTGTCGACGACAGCGGCAGTATCATCCGTCGAGCCGTCATCGGCAATGATCAAGTCGAAATCTCTGAACGTCTGCTGTAATACGCTTTCGATCGCCTTCTCCAAGCAATGCGCACGGTTATACGTCGCGATAATTACGGATACACGGGCCATGCTTTACTCCTCTCCGGAGACGGGACGTCATCGGCAGTCATCCGATGGCTGCACGCTGCTGGTCCGTAAGTCACGGCTGTCCTTGTTCTGCAACGCTGTGGATCAGCAATTCACTAGGGACATTGAGGAATCCAGCCCACTCATCCCTCGGGTGCGCTTGGGGTTTCGTTCCGATCATAAGTTCGGGCATACAATCCCACATATCGATCCGCTCAAACTCGTCAAACAGGGTGACCCGCCAGCTGTACGGGCCAGGTTTAAGTGGCAGAGGCCCTATGTGATGTATGAAGTCATGAATACCGGGGTCAATGTTCAGATTGTAGGCAGCGTTTCCCCACAAGAGTTGGCCGGCGGAATCGTTGATCTCGACTCCATGCACTCCCATGCGAATGGGCTGGTTGATTTCAGCGGTGAACTTGACCGCAAATGGTCCGAGGGTAGCTAAGAGGTGTGGATTATTGGATTGCGGCTCTACGATCTCCCAACTCAAGAATCGGGCCTTCACCTTTGGATCCTTGCTCGCGAGTCGGCCTGAGGCTTGAGTTGAGCTGAACGCCGCTTCGTAGGCGCCAACAACTTCGGCAGTGGGACCAAGGCTACGGATTTGCCCATTGTCCATCCATAAGACCGAGTCACAAAGCCGCCGAATCTGGTTCATCTGGTGACTGACCAGTACGACGGTGCGGCCGCCACGCGAAACTTCCTTCATTTTTCCGAGACACTTCTTTTGAAATTCCAAATCGCCTACGGCAAGGACTTCATCTACCAACAGCACTTCGGTTTCGAGATGAGCAGCAACGGCGAAACCCAGTCGGGTATACATGCCGCTTGAGTAATGTTTAGCGGGCGTGTCCAGGAATTTCTCCACCCCGGAAAAGTCGACGATCTCGTCGAACTTGCGTTGGATCTCAACCTTGCTCATTCCCAAGATAGAACCGCTCATGAAGATGTTTTCGCGCCCGGTGAGCTCAGGATGGAATCCGGTACCCACCTCTAGGAGGCTGCCAACTCTTCCCCATATCCTGGCTCGCCCGGATGTCGGCTTTGTAATCTTCGTTAAGACTTTCAAGAGAGTCGTTTTACCCGCGCCATTGCGACCGACCATTCCGAGTATCTCGCCATGCTTGACCTCAAGGCAGACATCCTTTAATGCCCACAGGTAGTCGGCCTCGTTCTCGGCCTGCCTGCGGCGTGTCAACATGCGAACCGGTAGGGTCGCAGTTCTCGCGAGAACATCCCGCAGGGCCACATAACGCTCCCGGCGTCCGAGGCGATAGCGCTTGCTTAGATCTTGAACTCTTATAGCTACATTGCCCATTTTGCTTAGATCCTATCAGCGATAGTTCCTTCCATCGATTTGAAATACATCAGGCCTCCCACGACCAAGACGGCGATCGTGCCGATGGAAGTTAGCAAGAGGCCAGTTGGAGGCTGGCCCTGGCCGGTGAGAGCCCACCGAAAGCCGTCTATCACACCCGCCATCGGATTCAGCCCGTATAACCACCGCCATTTTGCTGGGATCAGTGAACTGGGATAGGCGACGGGCGATAGGAATAGCCAGAACTGAACGAGAAACGGAATAGCGTGGCGAACATCCCGATAAATTGCGTTCATCGCAGACAACCACATCCCGGCACCCAGTGCGGTGGCAACCGCAAGCAACAAAAACACAGGCAGGAGCAGAGTGGTGGGTTTCGGAACAATATGGTAGTACAGTGCCATTCCGATGAGAATTGTGAACGACACAGCAGCGTCCACCAGGCCGGATACCACCGATGACATTGGCAGCAGCAATCTTGGAAAATAGACTTTCGTTATGAGCCGTTCATGTTCAATGATGGTTTGCGTAGCGGACGTAAGCGCGCCTGCAAAATATGTCCAGGGAAGCAAGGCGCAATAGTAAAACAGAGGATAGGGCAGACCTCCCGACGGCATTTTTGCCAGCCGGCCGAAGAAGAAGCTAAAGACCATCATGGTCAGTAGGGGCTGAATCACCACCCATCCCACACCGATGGCTGTCTGCTTATACCGAACCTTCAGGTCGCGCCAGACGAAAAAATAGAGAAGTTCACGACTTACCCAAACCTCCCTGAGGTTCATCTCAAACCAGCCTCTGGGTGGGGTAATGTCGGAGGTCGGGGCCCGTTCCGGCGACTCTGCACCCACTGGAGCGCTTGGCGCATCTTCGGCCAATGCACACTCATTCGCTGCCATCATGTTCTCCATTATTGTCGGGTTCTGCTAGCGTTAATTCAGGAAGGAAAAAAGACCGTCCACCAAGCACTTCACTTCGCACGGCGCCGTTACTGCAAGCACCACTGCGTTGCTGTCAACTCAGGCCGAGCCATTCTCCGGTTGTGTGTACCACAGGCAAGCTTCCAGATTGAGCTGCAATTGGCGTTAGCCTTCTTCCAGGATATGCCGATCTCAAGGCCATCAGGCTTGAACCAGAGGCGGGGCGGAATGTTCGGACTGAGCGACATGCCGTGTTTCAATTGATCTAGAACCTGGTTTTCTCCAAAGGGCGACGAATTCGCCCGCCAGTAACTCGTCAAGTGGGTAATCAAGCAGTTCTCCCCGCTGTTGCAAATCGATTGCACGAGCGAGGGCACCCGAGTCATCCGTCGGAGTTAGAATATATTCGACTTCCGAGACTCTCGAACCGAATACGCTGCGCCACTCCTCAAGTCGGAGTTTATTCAGATAGACGTTCGGCGCATATACTTTGCCGCGAGCCGCTGGTCTCAGATGTTGCCACCCCAGCACCTCATGCCGGCGGTCGGTGTAAATTCGCGGATCGAGGCATCCAGTTTCGCTCGTATATGGATGAATTGACACATAAGCTACGCCGCCCGGGCGAAGTATCCTTGCGATTTCATCAACTGCAGAACCTGGTTGCGGCAAGTGGTGCAGTACGGATCGCGAGTAGATGAAGTCGAAGCTATTCTCAGGGAACGACATACCACAAACATCCATTACGCCAAGCTTGATAAGCGGTAGGCGCTTCAAATGCAATTCCCTCAGCAGATGGACGGCGTAACTACGATCAACACCCAGGGCTTTTCGGCCCAGGGTTTTAATAGTGCGCTGAACGCCGTTAATTCTGAGCATCTTTATGTATGCCAAAGGTCCAGTGCCTCGAGCGATAACGTCTCGATCGACGCCAGTCACGCGGTTAGCAATGGCGAAGTAGGTCAACTGGCTCAAGAACTGTCCTGGTCCTATCTCGAGCATATCGAGACCCCGAAGCGCCATGCCGAATCGCTCTTCGACGCGAGCCTCAACTCGGTGAGCGTCTTCTATGCTTCCCCGGACACGGTTAGGGATGCCATTCGAGTGTTCTCGATAAAGGCTCGCCATTTCCCGGACCAATCCGATAAGCCCGCGCGATTCTGAACTGTATGATTTCATCATCATCGGCCATTACCGCGAGCTGTTTCGCCTAAATATGCTTTCGCTTCCGACATTCATATCCTCCCATGGGCAAGCATGGCAATATTGGCGCGGCTCGCTTACCGCATGTCCCAACTCATAGCGACCTCTGCCTGATAGCTTGAGACGGGCGCCTCGGCCTCTTGCGGAGGCAATAAACCCATGGCCTCCACGCCGGCGGCGGAGATAATAGCTAACAATGCAAACCATACAAACTGCATCTGGTCAAAATAGACGACGCCGAAATAAGCCACTACATGGGAGAGCAGGGCCGCACAAAGACACCACAGGAACCATTCTTTCTCTCGATCGCCCTCGACAAACTTCCTTGCTTTTCCAAGCAGACCAAAGCTCCGACAGATAACTCCTATGAATAGCGCCAGCGTTACCAGGCCCCCGGTCAATGCAAACGAAACATACTGATTGGACAGATCCCACATGTCCCACCCCCATTGATCGTAGTTCTTGAATCCGAGGAGCCACCAGTCGCCAAAATGTCGTATGCAACTGTCCACGAGCATGAAGCGATGATAGCCAGACGACGATCCCGTCAAGTCTATTCGGGAAATCAATGCCCATACCGGCGCCTTCATAGCCAGGTGGAGACCTACGAGTAATAGCGCCAGTGCCCACCGAAAGGCGCGCATGTGTTTGCGGAGCGGCCAGAACAATAGCGACATGATTCCAGCGGCGTAAGCCAATTGAGGTGTGCTCGAATTGGACGTCAGCGTGATGACGGTCGCAGAGATAATCCCCAAACAGGCAAGCGCCCAGGACTGCCCACCTTTCCACAGCCAGATGAACAGCGGCAGCAGGGTGGCGCCAAACACCCCGGCGGTAATATAAACCTCAAATGGTCCAGTGGACCGCGCTTGTCCCTCGCGTACGGCTACTCCTACGGGGACGCCTCCTAATAACCCGAAGACATTTCTGTGGGTAAGCTGCTCGGAAGTCATGCACACCGCCAAGATCATTGCGACTACCGCAAGCAACTTAATCGCTCGCTGTACGTCTTCCCTATCTTGGATCAGGAATCTGAGCACGAGATATCCGCCAAGCGCGTCTAGCAGGGACCCGACGCTCCTGACTAAGGCCTGTGTCTCCATCCATTCGACTGAGAAGGTTATGAACAAAAGGACGGCCCAGAGCGCAAAAGCGTAGTCAATGGCATTGAAACCCCCGGCAAGCCGATTCATTCCCGGTGGAAGTTTCGTTGTCGCCAATCGCATCAACCCAAAGAGAACCAGGAGTCGATAGACGGTGAAGTGTACTCCCCCCAAGACGACTACCTGTCCGAAAGGAACTAAGATTGCAGTCCAAAGCAGTGGAACAAGCACATACTTTCTGGGCAACAGAAAGATCAACGTGACCGCGGCGAGCAAGGCGATGGCCACAAGAGGGTGCAGCACGGTCGCCTCGCTACCGCCACCGAACCTGATATTTGTGGGTTCCATAGATTACGCGCTTAGCCCGTTCCGGCGGAGTGTCCTACCAATCCTCGGTCGATCCTCTGCTCGTGTGCTGAGATCTGATGCGCCGGTTTCGCGCCACATAGATCACTTTTCATTCCGATCCTGCGGCTCGGGACCATCGAAGAGAGGATCTCGGGTCGCCGTCAGCAATCGCTCCCGTTCTTTGGCACGAGAGAAATAGGCAGTACGATTTTCGACGCGTCGGGCTTGATATTACCCATAAGCTCCTCAAGAAGTCGGAGCGCGTCCTGTACCCGGGTTCCGGTAAATTCCTTGCGCCGAAGGTACCGCAGATAGACCTCTCGCAATCTTCGTAGATAGATAGAAAGGTTGGACCTGGTAATCCGGATGCATGCGGTTTGAATGGGCAGGCGGTCCTTCCAAACTAGCCTGACATGCTTGCAGCACTCATAAAACTCTCGTGGCAGGATGAGGCTTTGGTGGGTGTTGTGAATGCAAAACGCTGAGATGGCATAGCTCTTCATACCAAGCTCAGCCGCTCTGAGGCAAATATCGGCGCCGTACAAGTGGAAGTTTGGCAGTGCTTCGTCGAATCGCAGGCCTGATGACTTTCGGAGAACGAGGACTATCTCATCTAAGGTTTGAACCGGAGCGGGAAGCTCGAACGGTCTTCCCATAACGCCCAGCCCAGAGGAGTAGAGGTATCCACGTCCGCCATTGTTAAGGGTTTCCCCGTAGCATCCGAGCACGCCCCAGCGCGGGTCCTCGACCAACAATTGAGCGAGCGCACGCTGTAGTTCGCAAAGCCACCCTTCCGGCAGCAGGATATCCTGATGGCAAAAGACAATCAGGTCATCAGGCGACCTGTCGATGGCGTCATTGTAAGCCTTCGCTGCCGACTCGAAGCCTTCCTGCACCAGAATCTGATGATCATGGACGGCCTGCAGGCCGGGTGACGCTAAGAAATTGTTAGCGAACACCTTCCTGTCATTGACCGCAACTGCGAATGTGATTCGGGGTGAGTCAGTCATTGTCATCGTTATCTCGGGAAGGCAGACTCAGAGATGCCCAAATCACATAGGCCTTTGGCGGTCACGCGCGTCTTCTCTGGTTGTATCTACTGCGCCGATCTCAGGTTGTTATGATCGGACAATTGCTCGGAGCTGCACAACACTGAAGGGCCGGCTGCGCGCGTTCGGCGGCGCCGCACATAGTCCCGTTCGAGAGAAGAGGGCCCGCGCAATTCAGCGGAGCAACATATTCAAGCTAGGGTTATGAATATAGTTCCTAAACCCGGCAGCTTTACTGCGGTGTCGCCGTGAGGTTTGTGGGAGGTGCCGGCTGGTTAGCGCCGTACTGATAAGCTCCAGCATCCCAATTACCACTCGCAACCCTCGCCACGGACGTTCGTGCTGGACAACTGACGGTATGGCTAGTGGCGACGTAGCTACATGCGGCTGTGGTATCGTTACACAGAGTGGCACCCGCAACACTACATGAAGCGGTCAGATTTGCTCCAGCACCAACTGGGCAAGGCGACTTACCGTTGCAGTTCGTACTCGTGGGAGGGATGAGGGTTGCGCTATTTGCGCTGGAGTCTGTGTAGCCAGCAGCGTATGCTTGAGCGCTAGTCCAGTTGATGGCATTGGCATTTGACTTTATTGTTCCACGAATTCCTGAGTTTATGAATATGTTGTTACTTAGGACTCCTTCCCAGCCTCCACCTACACACCACGAGCCGCCACATCCTATACTTCCACCACCGCCACCATCTATAGTGTTGTTGTAAAAGTATAAGTTGGTTCCGCCACCCGTCGCATCAACCTGCCAAGCTTCCTGAAGAATGTCGTAAACCACATTGTTATATTGGTAATCGACTTGTGAAGGATTAACCCAGCCAGTCACGGCGCAGGTCGTATGTCGAATCACGTTGTTGTAAACTGTGTTGGTTCCTTTCCACTCGCTGTTGAATTCGAAACCGTTAGAGTGCATCTGACCATCAGTCGACTCGCTGATGTACTCGATTAGATTGTCGTGAAAGGTATGCATGTTATTGCACACGGCTCCGTTTGAGGTATATCGAATCACGGTATTGTGAACGTCATAACAGTCCCACGCTATCCCGTAAAGACTCACGCCATCCGTGTCGGAGCCATCAATTACTACGCCAACGATTTGATTGCCTTGGCCTCCATTTGAATGACTGTCGCCACTAATCCCCTGCGCGCCGTCACAATTCCCACTCGAGGCGCCGCTCCCGCAGGAGTAAGTCACATGGGACCATCCGTGCATATATACGTTCTGAATGATGATGTTTACGGGATTCGTGAGCTGAGCCTTCCCGATGTAGTTGAAGCAACATGGCCCCCCGTACCCGTTCTGGGTACCGTGCCAGCACCCGCCAAGAAACTCAAAATTGTCAAACGTCACGTTGGTGTTGTTCAGAGATACGAAAGCAACGGAACTTTGATCATATTTGCAACTAGAAACCGCTGAAGTCGTCAGCGGATTATCGCCGCTGAGAATTGGCCTTGTCCACGAACTGCCCGTATACCAAGTCTGGTCTACGCCGATATAGATAGGGCTCCCGCTCGCTCCACCCCAATTCCACTTCCAGGGCAATCCAACCGGAGTACCGGCAACCGAACTATAGTGCCAGGTGTCTCCACCGCGAACAACAAATTGATCACCGGGGCTCGGCGAATAAGAGGCGCAAGTCGCACCACAGCCAGTCATCCCCGGAACATGCAACCAAGGCGTCGTCTTGCTGGTGCCGTTGTTCGAGTCTGAGCCGTTAGCGGCGATGTAGTGAGTGCTTCCCCCGGCAATAAGACTCCCAACAATAAGATAGACAATCACGGCAATCGGTAAAAGGACTCTGCGCATCCAAAGCCTCCTGGAATGAATATGGAAGGAAATTATTATCGCAGAGGAACTTAGCAGTCGACGCCGATGGCAAACAACTCTGAACGATAGTAACCATTGGTAACCAATAGGCAGTGTAAAACTTACATAATCCCGTTCGTCATACTTCGCGGGTGTAGTCGGGGTATTGTTCAATCAGACAAACGCGCGGTGCCACAGCTCAAGCGTCACAAGCGAAAAGATCTCTTTGAAGCTGTCTCTGCGGTCTCCGCCGGCCGATAACAGCTTTTCCACCTGTCCCTTGTCAAAGTAGCCTCGGTCCGTTGTTTGTCTGTCCAGAAGGAGGTCACGCACCCATTCGCGGAGGCCTTTTCTCAACCAGGACTCATAGGGAACTGGAAACCCCACTTTGGGGCGATTTAGGATCCTCCGAGGCACTCGGCTTCCCAGGGCTTTCTTGGCAATGTACTTGGTGGTAAATCCCCGGACTTTGAAGCTGGAAGGAAGTGCAGCAGCGAATTCCAGAATCTTGTGATCAAGCAATGGTACCCGGAGTTCGACGGAATTGGCCATGGTCATCTTGTCCGCCTTGACCAGAAGGTCGTCGGGCAACCATGTCTTCGTATCGATATAGAGCATGGCGTCAAGCATGTCCTGCCCTTGCACATGTGCCTGAACTCGACGAATAGGTTCGAGAACTCGCTCACGGTCGATTGATTGGGCAAAATCGGAGGAGTACAACTCGCCCAGTCCGTTTCCGGCGTAACGGTAAGGGTTGGAAGTCCGGCTGAAATAATAACTCGGAAAGTGCGCGTTCATCAGAGGCGCGTATTTGGCCACTCGCGGCAAGTTAAACAGCGAGTCGGCGGTCGAGAGTCCACGCGAAAGGGCGCCATTCAGTGAAGGCATTACGCGCTTAGCGCGTTCGAACCACAGAAGATTCCGGTAATTACTATAGCCCGCAAAGGCCTCATCCCCACCCTCTCCCGAAAGGAGAACTTTGACATGATTGCTCGCCAGCTTCGATACATAGTACAAGGCGATGGCGGGAGGCTCGCAAACGGGTTCTTCCATGTGCCAGACATATTGTGGCAGGAACGCCGCGAAATCTGAAGCCGTGATCGTCATATCGTGATGCTGTGTATGAAACATTTCTGCCGCTAACGCAGCGTACGGCCTCTCATCAGCAACGCCCGGATCAGAAAAGCCTACCGTATATGTACTGATCCCCTTGTTCGTTCCTTCCGCCGCAAAGCTGAGCACCGCAGTCGAATCCACTCCACCGCTTAGTAGAATTCCAACCGGAACATCGGCAATCATGTGCAGTTCGATAGCTTCAGCTAGTAGATCCAGTAGCTGTTTTTCCGCCGCCGCCGGACTTAGATTTACGGTCGGCTTTGAAAAAGAAAGGTCCCAGTAACGGTGGATCTCGGATTTTCCATTCTTAACGAGGAGATAACAGCCTGGGGACAGTTTGCAGATCCCCTTCAGCAGCGTTTCTTCGCCAGGAAGATATAAAAAAGTAAGGAACCTGTCGATAATTTCTGGTTCCACTTCACGTTTGAGGACGCGGTCTGCAAGGATTGCTTTGATCTCGGAGGCGAAGACCAGTGAATCTTTCGTTAGGCAATAGTACAAGGGCTTTATACCCACCCTGTCCCTGGCCAGAAATAGGGTCTTCTTGTTCTCATCCCATATGGCGAAGGCAAACATGCCACGCAGCTTTTCCAAGCATCCGGGTCCGAGCTCCTCGTAAAGATGAACGATCACTTCGGTATCAGTCTGCGTTTTGAACCTGTGGCCCTTAGCTAACAGAAAACTGCGCATCTCGTGAAAGTTGTAGATCTCTCCGTTGAAAACAATCCAGACAGACCCATCCTCATTCGAAAGCGGCTGGTGCCCACTCTTCAGGTCAATGATTGAAAGGCGTCTGTGACCCATCCCAACTTGGGACGAGTGATAAACGCCCTCATCATCCGGCCCTCGATGGCGTATGGTGTCCAACATCGTCCGAATGAGGTTCCGATCAACGCTGACGCCTGGTTCGAGATTTAGCTTCCCGCAAATTCCGCACATATCAAACCCGTCAAGATGGTAGAGAAACAGCAATCATTTCCAGATAGTATCTAGTCCGCAGAGACGTCTCAGTTGCTGCACCCGCAAATAGTCGATCAGATGGGAGTCATTCACGCGCGGCATATGCATCAGATAGCCTTTAAGATACCCGTAACAGATGGCTGCCGAACCGATGACATAAGGTTTCTGCACTAGCCGATACATGCAGCTGGCTGCAACAAAGAGCGGGTGGTAGCCCGAGACATAACATGCCATGCCGTGTTTCACTCGGTCACGCATCTTCCCGTCAGCGGCCCCGGTGGGGCGATGATGAAGAACCCGGAGATCCTCGAAAGTGCGAGTCTGCCAACCCAACATGTTTGCCTTGACTTCGTCGATCGTGTCCCAACCGGCAGCCGTCCACAGCCTGCCAATCGCTTCCCAACAGGCCTTCCTGTAGATCTTCGTTGCGCCTCTCACATGAAAGTGAGGATTTGCCTCCAGCTTCAATTCCCCACCCACGTTGTGATAAATGCCGCCACCACCAATTCCAAGCCGAGGCTGCTTTTCGAACTCCTCGAGGCACCTCTGAAAGTAATCTGAAGATACCGTCAAGTCTCCATCCAGCTTCACGACGTAATCCCAGTTGTGATTTCGGAGAGCATAGTATCCGTCATAAAATGCTTCCACGACGCCGCTGCCCGACTTGCGGAATCCCCGATCGAGACGGCGTATGACGTGAATCCACGGGTACTGGTCTGCATATCGATCAGCAATTCTATAAGTCCCATCGCCGGAGCCGTCGTCTACGATAACCCATTCCACGGGCCGTATCGTTTGATTAATGACTGATTCGATCGTTGCTGCAACATGCTGCTCTTCGTTGCGCACCGGAGTAATGATTACGTAGCGTGTCATTGTGCTCGCGATATCCGTAGCTCAAACACCAGCCGCATCGCCTGAGGTACGATGCCATGTTTTGAGACCAAGCGCCCAACCAAGTATTCTCGACCACTTGCGAAATACAGAGCGCGGCATCTTTCCCTGAAGAAGGCCCGCACTCAAAAATGGGAATAGACAGATGACGAACCCTAATCGAAGCAAGGCAGCAGCCGTTGTGGCGGCGCGATATACTTGGCAATACAACGACCCACGAGTCTTTCGGAAAAACAAGGCTAGCGATTCGCGCTTGAGCACGTCGGAGTAGCTGTCAGCGTGCTGAGCCGCGCTCTTGCCTCCGTGGTGGATCACTTGGCAGTCATTTAAACAATGCACCTCATATCCTGCCTGCCTAATTTTGTAGCAAAGATCAACGTCGTCGGCGTACATGAAATAGTCGTTGTCAAACCGACCGGCCTTCTCAAAGACGTTCCGTTTGACCATCAAACAAGCACCTGAAATGACGTCCGCATTGGGCTGGCGTTCGTCAAAAAGCGCTCGCATACCCCAAAGTCGCCATCTGGGAAACAGGTTCCTGAGAACTTCTGTGTCCAACACTTGATTCCAGATCGTGGGAAAGGACTGGACGCAACTCGTTTGCAGGGATCCGTCGCTGTTGAGCAGCCTGGGGCCGACGGCTCCTACGCCAGGCTGTGAGCGCATGTATGCAACCATCCTTACCAGGTCATCCCCCACCAATTCGGTATCTGGATTTAGGAAAAGCAAAATGTCGCTGGCCGACCGACTATCCCCCAAGTTATTTGCTCGCGCAAAACCCAGATTTTCGCTCGCCTCAACCAGATGAATGGCCGGAAAATCTTCTTGGAGCCTTTGGCAATCATCCTCGGATCCATTGTCGACAACAATCACCTCGAAGCTTATGCCCGAGGTCTCGCGGTACAGGGACAAGAGGCAAGCCTGAAGGTACTTGATGGAATTCCAGTTAACGATAATTATGGAAAGATCCATAGCGTGCGACGTAAATGTGGTGTCAGTAGCGTGCCGTAGCAGCGGCTTTCGGGGAGGCGAGTTCCGGTTCGCGTCCCTCGCGTCCGGCGAATGCATAGAGTAGCCAGCCTAACTCGTAGGGACGACATTCGAATTTAACCGTAAGGTCTTTGATAGTGGGAGTGGCGCTGAACCCCAACAAAGCCTTCGCGTTCCCTAGATGCTTCTGATATTTTCTACTGTCGTAGATGCTCCTCCATACGACACGTCCCGAGGCCGTCCGAAGGTCAAAACCCAGTTCGTTATCTCCAACGATCCACTTGAGCCCGTCATATATTGGTTCGCTAAAGTCGATCCCAGCGGCCTCGGCAATCTCAAACAAGGCCATTGGAGCCATGCCATGTTGATGGACCGAGTACACGGGATATTGTTCAAACACGCCGCCGGTCCGCGAATTGTAATGCCACCACCACTGGCCCAAGGCGCCCTGTACCCGGCAGATCGACTCTGCGCACTCCAGCGCGGAGGTCAATGGAGGACGTAACTCGAACACTCGCGCAAACTTGGCCAGCCCGTAAATGGGATAGACTTGGTCGGCAAAGCTCCCAATGTGGCCTCTCAGAACTCCCGCAAAAGTTCCATATTTCAAGCTATGACCGAATAATCCCCGCGCACCCTGATTCTTCTTTAGCAAATCATAGGTCGCCATGGCCAAGTCGCTGATGCCCGGCAAATCAGCGCCACGGACCGAAGCTGCATGTGCCAGGCCCGAAAGGAACCAAGCCAGCTCCATGGTCCGTCCTTCTCGGGCTTCCCGAGAATGCGACATCGCTACCCTAGGATCCAGATTCGCATAGACCTCTTCCAGCCGATCGGGTGACGCCAGTGAGCATAGCCACAGCGCCAAACCCAAATCGCCCAGGTTGGTTATGCGCCGTTCAGTACGCAAATTGATGTCGACAGCGTCTCGGAGGCAGATAGGAGATTGAAATCCCACGGCCTCAAAGCGATGAAGGCCGAGCAGCGACATCATGGTGTAGCGGCTCGAAAGCCCTTCCCGAATCCATCTGCCCTCGACCGGTTTGAACCTGAAGCAAAATAATTGCTTTTCGACGTCGAACATCGCCGCCAGACCCTTCGCCGCAAGCAGCGTGAGCTCGCGCGGGTTCAGTTGAGTCAATCGTTCTGGCGCGCAAGTAGCGAGAGTGGTGTGGTTGGGCATTGTTTGTGGCGAGACCTTGCTCAGCATTTTGGTTCCATGACTGTGACGATGTTATCGACGATCGCCGTGAGGGCATCCCCGGCCGCATGGGGAGGCCCGACAGACCGGAGTCTGTGCTTAGGAACAATCTTACTGCGCACTTCTTTCGAACTCTCTATAAGAACGAGGCGACCGGTGTCCGCCAAGTAGCGGTCAACCGCTCCAATGTGCCCTCGGAAGATGCTATAGACAGGAACTCCCAGGGCGGAAGCTTCCCGGTTCATTGTTCCGCCGCCACTGATAACCAGATCCGAATGCCAGATAAGGTTTAAGCCATCGACCGCATGTTCTGGGACAATCATCTTTCTGGAGGAGAAGAGGTCTGGCCATGTTCGTCGCGCCGACTCTTCCTGCGTCTTGTTGCGGGGCAGAAGAACGACCGAGAGGTCCGGCATCTCACCCAGGAACTCAATGACAGCGGCGAAAAGCTCGTCGCTTTGAGGATTATGATAGTGGGCCTCATTCGCCGGAGGCCGCACGACAACCGTCAACTTGTCCTGATTGAGACCAAGTTGAGTCATGATCGATGGGTCCGGCTTGAATCCCGCGACATAAACGTCTTCCTTAATTCCGGGGTATCTGAGGACGCGGCATTGATCGTGATGGATCGCAGAGCCCGGTATCACTTCGGGAGCCATGATCCATGTTCGACCGGAGAATACAAGGTGCTTGGCAAATTCATAGTCGAGAATGACGATCGATGGTATCCCCAGGGTCGCCGCAGCGAGCATCTGAGAGCGGGATCCATGCGACACCGCTATGTCCGGTTTCATTCCCCAAGTCGAGGGAAAAAGCTGCAGAGTCCGCACCCCCAGGCCATAGGCCTTGAGGAGTCTGTGCTTACCATAGTGATGGCCCACGCGTTTGTATTTCAAGCCGTTAAGATCCGCCAATTCGCAAACCTGGAAAGCATCTCGCGCGGTCAAGGCTACTCTATACCCGCGTTGCTCCAGCTCTCGGATAATTGGAACAAAAAACGGTACGTGCGGAGAATTGTCCAGATCAATCCAGATGCTTTTATCCTTGATTCTATCGAGGACATTCTGCGGCTCGTGGGCACTGCCAAAGGCGCCCTCTTCGCCGCTAGCTATCTGGGGATCAATCTCACAAGAAGCCATCTAACCAATCCTCTGCAGAATTTGCCGACAATCCTCGTTGCGCGACATTGGTAGCTGAGATGACGCGCGACTCTAAGATATGCAACCCTGGATCGTGCCTAGACTGACCGTAGACTGTCCACGGCCGTTAGACACTCCTTCACCGCCCTGGCTACCGCCTCCTGTTCCGGGCGTCGTAGCTGCGGATACATGGGCAACGAAAGTATTTCCGGCGCAATTCTTTCCGCGACGGGAAAGTCCCCCTTGTGATAATCGAGGAATTGATAGGCCTCCTGCAGGTGGAGGGGAATCGGGTAGTGAATGCCGGTACCGATGCCCGCGTCCTTCAGATAACCCTGCATGTCCTGCCTATCCTGTACTCTGACTATGTAGAGGTGGTAGACCGCGCGCGACCACGATGGCTCGAAGGGAAGCAACACTCCGTCCACTGACGAGAGTAGCTCCCCATAAATCTCCGCATTCTTCCGGCGCTGATCGTTCCATTGCGCAAGATGGGCCAGTTTTACTTGAAGAATACCCGCCTGAATTGCGTCCAGCCGTCCGTTGTAGCCTTCCATTGAGTGGTAATACTTTTCCACCTGGCCATGATCGCGCAGGGTGCGAACCTTGGCTGCCAGATCTGGATCGTTGGTCACAACTGCGCCAGCCTCACCACAAGCACCAAGGTTCTTTCCAGGGTAGAAGCTGAAAGCTGCCGCTGCTCCGATGGATCCGGCCTTGCGCCAGCATTGATCCCGGCGCGAATAGTATTCCGCGCCGTGCGCCTGGCACGCGTCTTCGACGACAAGCAGGCCCCACGCTTCAGCCAACTCCAGAATCGCATCCATGTCGGCTACTTGCCCACACAAGTGAACCGGCACGATAGCCGTAATCGGCCGGCCACTTCGGCGGGATATTGGCATCCCCGTGGCAACGTCCCGGTCGCATTTAGTTTCCAGGTATTCCCTGAGGCATTCGGGATCCATGTTGTAGGTGCGCTCGTCCACATCTACAAACTCAGGCTGCGCACCCGCCTGTGATATGGCTTCGGCGGTAGCGATGAAGGTATTTGGCACCGTGAGCACGCTGTCGCCGGGGCACACTCCCGCCGCCATTAGCGCGAAGCGCAGCGCGTCAGTTCCGCTGCCCACTCCAACACAATGAGAAACATCGCAGAACCCAGCGAATGCGGTTTCAAACTCCTGAACGGCCTTACCGCCTATGAATGCAGCGGAATGGAGGGCAGTCTGGAAAACCTTGACCAATTCGTTCTCCAACTCCAAATGAGGGGTAACCAGATCTAAGAACGGCACACCAGCGCTACTCACGATATTGCTCCCTTCCGATGGGATGATTGCGATCAAGCGAAATGATGTTATGGAGCGATCTTGCGATGGGGTAGA
The DNA here is from genome assembly GCA_963834815.1 of uncultured Acidobacteriaceae bacterium. Classification (GTDB taxonomy): domain Bacteria; phylum Acidobacteriota; class Terriglobia; order Terriglobales; family Acidobacteriaceae; genus DASRAA01. Next base: position 235,391 of record CAWIDA010000007.1, read on the forward strand.
GCCGGGTCGGCCCCCTTCACAGGCGCTCAGTTACAGTTTGTTGAGCGATCGTTTCCGACCGTTCATCCACCAGATAACGCAACACCCTTGCCGGGTTTCCTGCCACAACGGCATTCTCGGGGACGTCCTTTGTAACTATGCTTCCTGCCCCAACGATCGCATTCTCGCCAATCGTGATGCGCGACAGGATCGTGGCTCCGGAGCCAACCGACGCGCCAGCCTTCACAAACGTACGTTCGACCTTCCAGTCGGCTTCGGTTTGCAGTGTCCCCTCCGCACTGGTGGCGCGCGGATAACTGTCATTGATGAATGTCACACCATGACCGATGAAGACGTTGTCTTCAATGGTTACGCCTTCGCAGACAAAAGAATGGCTCGAAATCTTGCAGCGCTTGCCGATCTTCGCATTCTTCTGCACCTCTACGAAGGCCCCGATCTTTGTCTCGTCACCGATCTCACAGCCATAAAGATTTACGAACCCTGACAGCTTGACGTCGCGGCCGAGCTTTACATCCGGCGCTATCCGATGAAAATCACTCATACGTAGACCACCTCCCCGCGCTTCTTCACGGACTCATTGGCGGCTTCCAGCATTTTGACGACACGTAAACCTGCATATCCGTCGCTGACCGGTTTCCTGCCACTGGAGACACAGTCGACAAAGTGATTCAGTTCGGCGCTCAGAGCCTCAACCTGGTCTACCTGGGGCGCCCACATGTCGCCCGACCGATAGCTAACCAGCAGATCGTAAACGCTCTCACGGTTCGTAACTTTTACTCCCTTGTCATAGACCTTGATCTTTTCATCGGCCTCAAGATCGTTCCACACCAGCATTTTCTTTTCGCCGCCAATCAGGGTGGTACGGACCTTAACAGGCGAAAGCCAATTGACGTTGATGTGCGCTATAACCTTATTCGGAAAATACAGGGTCATATAGGCAACATCTTCATGACCATTGAGATGCACCTGGCCCGTGGCCGAGACTGCCTCTGCCTTCTGGTCGATTAGGTAGTCCATAATCGAAAGATCGTGGGGCCCCAGATCCCAGAGCACATTGACGTCGTGCTGGAATATGCCCAGATTCACGCGAGTCGAGTCGTAGTAATAAAGCTCTCCGAGTGTGCCGTCATCGATCAATTGCCGGATCTTCCGCACCGCTCCAGTGAAGAGGAACGTGTGATCGACCATGATGGTCAATCGCTTCTGCTCCGCGAGATTGATCAGCTCGCATGCCTGGTGAGCCTCCGAAGTAAACGGCTTCTCGACGAAGATATGCTTGCCGTTCTCTAGTGCCTTCCGAGCAAGTTCGTAATGTGTCCATACCGGCGTCACCACAGCAACCGCGTCGATCGTGGGTGAATTGACAATGTCCATGTAGTCCAGTGTTGTGCTGATCTCGGGGTAAGCCTGAGCCACACGGCGGAGCGTCTCCGGGCTCTTGTCGCACACCATTTCAACCCGCGATCCAGGTCCCCGGTGAAAGTTCCGAACGATGTTTGGCCCCCAATATCCGTAACCTACTACGCCAACGCGAATCATGACTGTCTACCTGCTTTCGCACATACCTATGATCCTGTTAAGTACGCTTATTTAGGAAGATCATTAAACCGCGGGGAGGAACTGCGCTTAATGGATAGGAGAGAGAATAAGATATGACGGCTCGGGTGCCCCTAGCAGGCGCCGTCGCCCGAGACAATTGCTGCAGGAGTTTGCAACAGAATCTTGAAATCCAGCCAGATCGACCATACCTTTACGTAGGTTAGGTCCATACGCACCATCTCGTCGAAGGTCGTCTTGGATCGGCCCTTGACCTGCCACAGTCCAGTCAATCCCGGCTTGATCTCCAGAACGCGGCGTTTGTGCCATATACGATAGCGCTGAAATTCGTACGACAATGGCGGCCGCGGTCCGACAAGCGACATGTCGCCGAGCAGAACATTCATGAATTGCGGCAGTTCGTCCAAGCTCGCCTTTCGCAGCACCCGGCCCAACGGGGTCACTCGCGGATCGTCAACCAGTTTATAGGTACCATTCGACTGCTGAACCTGACCCGCCCCTTCTATCAGTTTTGTGACATAGTCGCGGTGTATCGCCGGGTCAGAGTCGACATACATGGACCGGAACTTATAGAAGTTGAACAGCTTCCCATATCGCCCGATTCGCTTCTGGCAAAACAGGACGGGCCCCTGTGAGGTCATCTTAACAAGCGCTCCGATAACCATGAACACCGGAAGCAGAAATAATAGAGCGATAGCACTGAGGGTAATGTCCACTGCCCGCTTTAGCACACGATCGAGCCGTTTTGGTCCTTGTTTGCTGAGCAGGTCGCGGTAGACGATCTCCTCCACACCGTCCTCTCCGGTATCGTCGGGATGAGGGAACAGGCGGACTACAAGTGTCAGCCGCCCAGAATCTTCCGCGCCACCTGCCAACCGGATCGACGCGGAGAGCTTCCTTGCCAGGATGTCGATCTTCGCATCGTTGGGTTCACCGATCTCAGTCAGCAGCACTCCGAGAATGGCATTTTGGTTATACCAGCCAACTGTGTCCGTCTCCCTTATGCAGGAGGCGAGGGCTGACGCCAGTTCATTGGCGAGTTGCGGTCGCCGCTTATCGCAAAGCAAGTCGCCACTTACCAACGCGAGCATGAAGGCTCGGCCAGAGCGCTCGGTCCGCCGGCGCTCCCTGCGAAGGGCCTGCATGAATTCCGTCTCCGGAGCAATATCTGCTACCGCATTGCCAGCCTGCACCGGGTCGTAACCGGTGGAGCTTAGTCTTAGTCGTGGGATGAGGGCCGAGATGCTGACAGCCATAGGGGCAATCCACTCACAGTTCTATTGAGTCTGGAAATCGATGAGCTTCGGCCGGTCGAGACTTCGGGAAACGTCTCAGGTCGCCCTGGGCGCTGCCGCAATTTGTCGCTATTTCGGGTCCAACAGCTTAGGTCTGGATCCGGTGGTTCCGCCTGCGCCAGGAAGGGCGCGCCGGCTGTAATACTCGTGGTAATACCGATTGCTGGGTACGTCGCCCCCGTTCAGAATAGTGGCGATGATCTTGTTCTTATCAATCGACTTAAGGGCGTCGCTGAGTGTGGTCTTTGGAGTGACGCCGCGGCGCGTTACCAACACAATCGCGTCGGCCAGATGCGACAGTATTCCCGCGTCGCCAAACGGGACGAGCGGCGGCGAATCGAGAATGATCCAGTCGAAATCGCGCTCGATCGAGGACAGCCCCTCGGCGAACTCCGCCGACTGCAGAATGTTGCCCGGCGTCTCCAGCGGCTTCCCCGCGGGAATCACCCATAGCGGCAGCCCTTCCGCTTTTCGCAGCAGGGGAAGTCGGTGCGTGCCCCCGTCGCACCAGGTCGAAACAAACGACTCATCGACGATGTCGAGCCATCGGCTCAGGCTGGAGCTGCGCAGGTCTCCATCGATGAGCAATACCCTCTTGTTCTGCAGCGCCAGAGTGATGGCCAGGTTCGCCGAGACGAGCGACTTCCCTTCTCCCGGCACGGCGCTTGTAACCAGAAGTTTCTTGAGCACATGGCGCGTCTGAGCGTGTCGCAGCCGGGAAGCCAGGGTGCGCAGCAACTCAGCCCCTATCGAGCCGGGATCGTTGATCGACACCGTGCGGTCCTCAGGATGGCTGGGAATGCCGAACTCTGGAAGCGTCGTCAACTCACCGCCTGAGCCGACGGCGACACTCAAACCACTGGTCTCGTCCTGACGATCGTTGTGGTTGTCGTTGACGTCAATTGGGCGAATCTGCCCGAATATTGAGCTTCGAAACATTTGTCCTGCGTTCATTTGGGCAGATCTTTGGCCATCTCGTAACGTTCCGGCCTGGAGGTCAGCCTTTGTAGTAGCTGAGAAGAGTAACGGTCGGGATGGTGGCGGCCAGTATCACTGCCGCCACCGCCTCCACCACACGTCGCCTGTGGGCTTGCGCCAGTTCGTACTCGGTAGTCAGGGCGGGCAAAGTGAGTGTGTATCCGGACCCAATGAATTCAACCAATTCACATTCTTGATATATGCGTGGCCGCAAAAGCTCCAGGAGAAAGGCCAGACCCAAACCGATAGCCAAGCCACCGGCCAGCCCGGCCAGAGAACATGCCAGTCGGTTCGGCCAGTAGGGTTTATCGGGCAAATTGGGAGGATCGATCATTCGAAATTGCTCGCCCTGCCGGCGCTTTTCCAGCTCCGTCGCCATTTCCGACTGCAGCTTCTTTCCCAGAAGGGTTTCATAGTAAGTCCGCGACTGATCATAATCGCGAGTAACGGCTGCGGCTTGTTGTTCGCGAACCGGAGTGGAGTTCAGCCGTGACTGATACAGCTCAATCTGTTCTTCAAGCTTACGGATTTTTGCTCTTTCGTTCTTGATCTCCAACTGGTTTGCTGACAGCTCGCCGCCGAGCTGGATGGCGGGCGACGATTCGCCACTGACCGCAGGAGCGTTATCAGTTTGGACTGCTGCTGGTCCTGTTGCCATCTGACCAGGAGCCGCCGCTGCCTGCTGCGCTTCCAGTTCGGCAATCTGCTGCTTGACTCTCAGGATGTCAGGGTAACGGCTGGTATAGCGGCCCTCGAGTTCGACAAGCTGCGCCCGCAGGGCCGCAATCTGAGTTTGCACGGTCGACGCCGGAAAAGATCCCACTCCCGTCCGGTCTGCGCCAGCGCCGGGGCGGGTAATCGGATACTGGCGCAGCAGTGAGCGCAAGTACAGGCCGTGCTGCTCAGCCTGGCTTAGCTTATCGTTGGCGGCCTGCAGTTGGTTCTGCAATCCGCCAAGAATCTGCAGGTTGCTTTGGAGCTGCTCCGGTAGTTCTCCGAGATGTTCGCTGCGGAACTGTTTCAGTCTCTGTTCCTGGTCGGCCAGGCTCTGGCGCGCTTCATCCAGTTGGCTCTCCAGAAACGAAGTCGTGTCTTGCGATAGCTGCTCGCGATTTTGCAGGTTCTCGCTGATAAACAGCGATGTGATCTCGCTGGTCACTTCCTTGGCGACACGTGCGTTCCCTGCCGAATAAGAAACTTTGAATGCCGACAGTTGATCGTGCCTGGCCTCCGACGTGATCATCTCGATCTTGATGTCCTTGCGCATGCGCTCGACCAGTGCGTCCGGGTCTCGGCTGTTGGCGCTTCCCCCATACAACTTGAACTTATCGATGAGCGCGAGCAGCCTGGTTCGACTCAGAATCTGCTCGCTCATGCTTTGCAGTCGTTGCTGTTGCAGGTCTACGGCGATGTTTGGCTCTACGTAGTGCTCTGGAACCTTCTGCTGTTCGATCAATATGACGGTTTCTGAGCGATACTTCGGAGGCAGAATCCAGCCTGTCGTTGTACCTGCAGCCCAGCCAAAGACCAGAAAGGCAGCAATCAGCCAGCGTCTGTCGAGGAGTTTGACCAGAATGGTCAAGAATGATGGTGCCGGCGTTTGTGGGCGTGGCGGTAAGCTGGTCATTTGAGAGGTTTCGCGATCGAATAGGAAAGAGTGATGGCCACCCGGCTGTGATCACCCGAATATAACTGGTTTGTCCCTTGCGGTTCGCTTTGCACCAGGTACCAGTATGTGCAGCTGAGGTTCCAGCGGTCGGCAATCGTTTTGCTGACCTGTGCCCCAGTGGACAGATAGTTGTTCGACAACCGGGGAACGGACTGGGCCAGGAAGATTGGCTTGTTTATGCTATATCCGCCGAAGACGTCAAGGTCAGCTCTCCCGGTAAGTCGCCGGTGAATGTCGCCGCTTATCGATATCTGCTTCACGCTTCCCTGATATTGATTGCCCATGCTAAGCACTTGCGCCGCATTGCCCGACAATTGATACTTGCCATGGGTCCATGTCGCGCCCGCACTCCCGGTCCACGACCAGCCCGCGGTACGCTGATTTACTAGGCCGGCGATAGCCCCGCCCAGAATTCCAGCATAGCTGCTTCGTACATACTCCGGACCGATCATGCCGGAGATTTGGAGCGTCGAGGTGGGAGCAAACTGCAGCGAGTACTGCACCGATTGGTCCAAGGTTTTGATTCGCCCTTCGCCGGAATTAATATGCTGGACGACATACAAGATTCCGCCCGAGTATCGCGGACTTGACCTGCGCATCACGCCGATGGACCACTGTCCTGCGGCCGACTGTTGAAACGGTTGCGCTTCCGGCGGAAGGCTGGAGTCGAACTGATAACTGATGTAGTTGTAGGACCCGGAGGCGGTCAACGAAGTACGCGCGCTAAGGTTGTACACTGCCCCAACTGCCGCGTGTTCGTTCGTTCGGGGCAAGTAGTCGCCCGGTACGCTGGTTCCCGCGAGGCTGGTTCCCGGGTTACCAACCGGACCTGCGCTAAGGCTGTCGAACGGATTCGTGCTGGATACAAAGTTGTTCAGGAAGCTCAGTAATAGCTTCGGCGATGCTCGATATTGCACGGCCACACCGGAAGTCAACGACAAGAGCTGGCTCTGCGGAATATTGCTGCTACCGTAAGATATGCCAGGCGTGACACTGATTAAGGCATCCCATCGCGGACGGGCCAGACTGAGTCCAATCTGGGGATACACCGTGTATTGCACACCGGAAACTGGCGGTTGGCTGTTCGACGCATTCGAATCGTAGCTCACCCCAGTGCCCGTGCCGAGCAGAAGCGTGTTCGGTGCCTGCCGGCTTACCCCCGAGTCCCCTAGAGTCATGGTTGGGGCACCTATCAGCTGTGCCCGCGCTTCCCATGCGGCAACTCCCAATAACAGTAGTAGCGCGATTGTTGCCCTTGCACTTTTCATGGCTTCACTAAGGCACTACAATCGTGTCTTTCGCTTGAAGCTTGACGTTCTGCGACAAGCTGGTTCCCTTGAGCACCTTCTTGTAGTGAAAGGGAAACCGTAACGACGATCCATCCGCACGAAGCCGAAGGACATAAATGTCATTGCTCTTGGCGTAAAGACCCAGGCCTCCAGCCTGTGCGATTGCGTCAAGCACAGTCGTCGATTCGCTTAGCGGATAGGAGCCCGGCCTAGCCACTTCCCCAACGATATTGAATTTAAGACTTCTTACCTCCTGCACAATGACGGCGACTTCGGGTACGGCAATAAACGACGCCAGGCTGTCGCGTAACTCCTGTTGCAACTTCTCAGGAGTCTTACCGGCCGCCAGTACATCTCCCACCAGAGGAAGCGTTATTTTGCCATCCGGTCTTACCGGCACTGTCCGGCAAAGGTCGGGCTCCTTCCAAACGTTGATCGCGAGTATGTCGTCCGCACCGATAACATAATCGTCGACTGCGGCGAGCTGTCGCGTGTCCAGTTGGCTTTGCACCGAAACACTCGCCGAACCTGCGGATGCCGCCTCCACTACAGCTTGAGCCACTGCGAATGAGCTCAAGGCAAGAAGAAGCGCGGTTGTCGACAATTGGCGGTACAGCCTCATATGCTCTGCCTCCTGTCTATGGACATGGAAAGGGAGTTCCGCCGTTGCACGAAACTCCTCGACGCCAGCCGGAAATAGCTCACTGGGTTAGCTGGGTAGCTAGTGATCGAGAGCCCACAAAGGGGATGCTCGGACACACAATTGGTTCCAACCGATCGGCCTCGATTTCCAAGGCCACCGATTGCTGGATGAGAGCAATCGTTACTACCAACTTGCACCGGTTGCTATTACGAACGACAATTCCTTCCATTCCCTCGAACACTCCACTCGTTACTCTGACCCGTTCGCCGACTGCGATATGCGGGTGTGGTTGCATCTTTCCGCCCCGAGCGACACACGAACGTATGGCGTCGATTTCGCCGTCGTCGACCGGCATCGGAAGCCCGTTAAACGAAACCAAACGAATCACGCTCGGAATCGAAACCACTGCCAGCTTTTCATTAATAGAGATGCGGGTAAACACGTATCCTGGAAATAAGGGCAAGTCGAGCTCAACCTTTCGATCCTTCCAGCGACTCGACTTGGCAAAGGTGGGCAGAAAAGTTTCGACTGACTTATGAGAGAGTTGGTCTGCTACAGCACGCTCGTGACGCGGATATGTGTACGCCACATACCACCGCGGGATGCGCAGAGAAGTGGCCGTCGGCAAATATGCCGAAGGTGGTTCAGCATGACAATCCATTGACTCCTCGAAGGGCGCGGAAGCTTAATCTGGGTTGTTTACTCGATTTAGACAGCGCTTCGCCATGGTGACCTACAGCCGGTCACTGTGGAAAACACAACTCAAGCGGAAAGCCAGCTCAACCCGGATCTGCCAGAATCGACCGTTGGGTACAGGAGGGAGAATGCTGTAGACCCCCGACCGGCCAGTTTCGGGTGACTTCGTTAGGTCTCTCACGTTAGAGCAACGGGGAGTTATTGACAATGGGCTGAAAGTTAGAGAAGACAGGGAGTCGAAAAGACCAGCCGCTGAAACTATGTTCCAGAATAGTTCTATTCTGGGACAAGAACCCAGTTTTGCGGGGAATGGGGAAAAATACAGAAGCTAGAACAGGAACTTGGATGCCGGTGGTAACTTGGGGTAGTTACAGAGGACGATATTCAACAGATATTAGTATAATTTCGGCAAGTTATTCGTAACAGTAACACTTAGCGCCACGCAAATCGGTCAAACTATGTCAATAGTGAAAGGCGATCGAAAAGCATTACCGAGAAATCTATAACCCGCGGTCAAACACGTCCCTGACGAATATCTACCGCAATGGAATTCCCTCGCCGCGATATCCCAATGAGCTGCTAGTAGGTCCCGCTGCGACTGTCTGCAGAGAACTTCTGGCCGTGTAGATAAAGTATTAGCTCGGCACGGCTCGAAATACCGAGTCGCTCGAAGATTCGAAAGAGGTGGTTCTTCACGGTGTGCTCGCTGACATTCAGCAGCTCCGCGATCTCGCGATTCTTCATTCCCTCGGCAACTTTGGAGACAATCTCTCCCTCTCGCTTGGTGAGTAGGATCTGACCCTGGGCATCGGTTATGAAGGGTGGGAGTCCGCTGGACAATGCCTCCAGCACATACCGCATCTGTACGCTGTTGGCCCATACCTGTCCGCCAAATACGCACACAATGCATTTACACAATTGCTCATAAGACTGATCGCGCTCGCATACCCCAACCGCCCCTGATCGAAACGCTTCAATCACAAGATCGCGCTCGTTTCGATCCAGTAACAGCACGCAGTTCAAATCGCGGTTGGCCTTCGACAGCCGGCGAAGAAGCGTGAAGCCGCTGAGGTGCCCTTCTTTCAGTGTCGAGCTGATCACCACGACATTGGCGCCGTTCAACTGCGGGCCGTCCTTGAACTCCGACCGCATGCCCGTCGACACGACCTGGATATCGTACGACGACGCTTCCAGCGCTCGCGACATGAGCTCACACGACATTTGGGTTGCCTCAAAAATCGCGACCCGGATATTTTTCACATCTCTCACTTTAGGATTTTGGCGCCGTGCACATTCTTGTATTGGGATTGGCGGGGACAGAATCAAAACTCCACCGTTTTAATTATAACTTAAGGCGTAACCCGCAAGAACGCAAGGCTCAATAGTGGCACTCGGGTGATACCAAAAAGCGCCGGACGTTACGAAGATCGGAGTAATTCTTTTGCATTACGCTGACGACATCTTCTCATCCAAAATGAGAATTTGGTTTTGCGAAATGAAGAGAAGTATATCTCCATTGACAGGGTAGTATACCAAACTACATCGGATCGAACACACGCAACTGCGTGACGAAGCGACCCGTGCTACCAGATAATCCAACCCTGTGAGCACCCAAAGAGCAGTTTTGAGCGGAAGAAGTGGCCTGCCGGCAAGGCTAATGATCTCGTCGCCTCTAAAACCCGACCATTATGATCACATTGTCGCCAGCCCCCAATCTCGTACGCGCGCCCTCGTACGCGCGCCGACGACTTTGGGAAAATGCAAGTCGTAGGAACTAGCAAGATCTTATCGGCTAATAGGCAAGCACCGGGAGGCGCAAAATGGCGAAAGCGAGACAGTGCCAGAAGGGTTTCGAAGTCTTGGTAGCGCTACCGGGAATCGAACCCGGGTTTGAAGATTGAGAATCTTCCGTCCTAACCCCTAGACGATAGCGCCGCTCTCAGGCAACTGGGTCATTATAACAAACTCGCCAAAGTGCCCGTAGCCGCTCCAGCAGCGGTTTTGCGAGGGGTTGACAAGCCTCCCGCGAGGGCGCAAAATCCTATCTCTGTAGGCGAACAAAAAGCGAACATAGTTTGGGCTTCCCGCTCGCCCGTTTGTTCCCCAAGGATCTTCCATGCCGCCCACCGCCTCATCTCGTGCCCGTGTCGAGTCTGCCCTCGGCGAACATCTGTCGTCCACCTTATTACTGCGGGAAAAAGTTGCGCCTCTGACCGTCTCCACTGGACTGACCACGCTCGACGCTCTCATCGGAGGACTGCCACGCGGAGCATTAAGCGAGATTACCGGTCCGGCTTCCTCGGGACGCACCGGAGTGATGCTGGCCGCGCTCGCCCAGGCCACGTGCCGCGAGGAGGCCTGTGCGCTGGTGGATGCCAGTGACAATTTCGATCCGGCATCAGCCGCCACGGCAGGTGTCGATCTCGACCGCTTGTTGTGGGTGCGTTGCAGCGAATGCGCTCGCTCTTCCTTGCGCAACAATCAGCGGCGCACCGCGCTCGGACACCTGGAACAAGTGCTGAAGGTAACTGATCTGCTCTTGCAGGGGGGCGGTTTTGGCATGGTCGTGCTCGACCTCGGGGACCTTCCCGCTGCAAGCACGCGCCGCGTACCACTCACCTCCTGGTTCCGTTTTCGCCGGGCGGTGGAACCTACCGCAACGGTTTTGCTTGTTGTGGAGCGGGAGGCGTGCGCGAAAACCTGCGCTTCGCTGGTAGTGCGATTGCAGAGGATTGCGCTGTGCGCGTGCAATTCGACTCCGCCAACGGAAACTGAATTTCAAGGATGGAAAGTGTTGAATCGGACTGGGCCGGCCATTCCACCCACAAGCCTGGTGAGCCATGCGGCGTTGCTGCGTGGCATGCAATTGCGTGCTGAAGTGCTGCGTTCGTGGGCGCAGCGCAAACCCATGCATTCGGTGGGCACCAACTTCGAGTTACGCGCTGCGTGGTGATGGCTGGCTGAGGGGTTTGCATGTTTGCCTGTATCTATATTCCCGACTTTCCCGTGGCCGCTATTGTGCGTGCTGAACCTCTGCTGCGTGACCGTGCCGTGGCCGTGCTCGAGGGCAGGCTTCCGCAAACCCAGGCGGTCGCATTGAATGAAAAAGCCCGTCTACTCGGGATGGAAATCGGAATGACCAAGCTGCAAGCTGCGATTTTCGCGGTGCCCGAAGGTGAAGCTGCGAAACAAGATGGTCCCAGGAAGAAGTCTCCACAGATCGAACTTTTGTCGCGGCAAACCAAGTCACAACCGAAACCCACTGCCGCGGTCCTGCGGCAGCGCTCGGTGGCGCAGGAGGAGTCGTCGCACGCGGCGTTGCTGGATGTCGTGCATTCTTTTACTCCGAGAGTCGAGGACACCCATCTCGACCGTTTGCTGCTCGATCTCGATGGCTTGGAGCGGCTCTACGGCCCGGCCACAGCGATGGCCCGCAACCTGGCCTCGCGCGTGAGCGCCGTAGGGCTGGAGTGCAACATTGGCCTGGCCGCGAATCCGGATGCTGCGATGCATGCGGCTTGTGGATTCGGTGGGACCACGGTAATTCCCGTAGGAGAAGAGGCCAGACGGCTGGGAGTGCTGCCTCTTCATGTTCTGCTCGATTCGTTTGACCTGGCGGGCCGTGGCGAAGCCGAAACACCGGCTGCTGCGCGCCAACGCGAACAATTGCGGGAGCAGATGCTCGATACCCTGGAGCGCTGGGGGGTGCGCGATTTTCGCACCCTGGCGCTTCTGCCGGAACATGCCCTGGCGGCTCGACTCGGCAATGCCGGCTCGCGGCTGCAACGGCTGGCCCGCGGCGCAGGCATGCGGACCCTGGCCCTCTGTGAGCCTCCCATGCACTTCCAGGAGGCAATGGAATTGGAGTCGGCCGTTGAAACTCTCGAGCCGCTCTCGTTCCTCTTGAATCGCTTGCTGGAGCAGTTGTGTGCGCGCCTGGAAGCTCGCGCCCTCGCAGTGCAGGAATTGAAACTGCGCCTGCAATTGGAGCCACGCGTTGCTGACGAGCAAACGACGACACTACAAGAGCTTTCAGACATGCAAGCCAAGTCGCTGTTCACCGATCGAGTTGACGGCACTCTTTACACCCGCACGCTGCGTCTTCCGGTGGCCATGCGCGATTCCAAAGTGTTTCTGAAGTTACTGCAGTTGGATCTGGCGGCCCATCCCCCGGGAGCGCCGGTCTGCAAACTATGGATCACAGCCGAACCGGCCCGTCCCCGTTTGGCGCAACGCGGTTTGTTTTTGCCCGTCACGCCCGAAGCCGAAAAGCTCGAGATCACGCTTGCACGCATCGCGGGGGTGGTTGGCGAACGCCGCGCCGGAATCGCGAGATTGCTCGATACGCACCGTCCTGGCGCTTTCCAGATGGAACGCTTCGTCTCGCAGGTGGAAGAACCGGGCAACGGTAATCACAGTCTGACATTGTCAGATACCACGAACGCTCCTCCGGTCGCGTTACGCATCTTCCGCCCGGCGCGCCAAGTTCGCGTGCAACTGGCGGATGGGCATCCTCGTAAGTTGACAGCGTTAGCCCACGACACCAATGGCGACGAGTTGCAGGGGAACATTTTGTGGTCAGCTGGACCGTGGCGCTCTTCTGGAGACTGGTGGGGCGACCAATCCACAGCAAAGAACGCGGCTGAGGATGCGCAAGCCTGGAACCGTGAAGAATGGGACATTGCACTCGCCAATGACGGCGGTCACGGCGTTGCGCTTTACCGGATTTATCGTGATGCCGGCACCGGCCAATGGTTCGCCGATGCCAGCTACGACTGACCGCGATGTACATCGAACTCCACGCCCGCTCGGCTTTCAGCTTCCTCGAAGGGGCTTCGACTCCCGAGGAGTTGGCCGAGGTATGCCACCTCTATCAAATGCCTGCGATGGCGCTGCTCGATCGTGATGGCGTGTATGGTGCTGCACGCTTTCATCTGGCCATGAAAAGGCCTGGCCTGCAGGCGCAAATTGGTGCAGAGATCACTTCCCTGCTCCCTCGTGTGGCGCTGGCGGGGAACTCCGCGCTTCCCCGTGTCTCCTTGCTGTGCGCTTCACGCGAGGGATACCAGAATCTTTGCCGGCTGATCACTCGCACTAAGTTGCGTGCTCCCAAATATCCGGCGTCGCTGCCTCGCCAAACCAAAAAGGCCCCACCCGAAGAGTTGTTGACCGCCTCGCAGGCCGTCGCTTCCACCGACGATCTCGCCGAATTTTCTTCCGGACTGATCTGCATGACCGGAGGCGATGAAGGTCCGCTGGCATGCGCTTTGGCTCATGGCGGTATGCCTGAAGCTCAACGAACCATCGAACAGCTCATGGAAATCTATGGCTGCGACAACGTGTATGTCGAACTGCAGCGCCACTACAACCGCGCCCAGGAATATCGCAACCAGGCGGCAATCGAACTGGCACGCAGGCTGAAGCTGCCGTTGCTCGCGACCCAGGGCCCGCAGTATGCCAAGCCGGAAGAGCGGCAGATTCTCGATGTGTTCACCTGCATCCGGCATCACCGTCATCTCGACACCGCCGGGCAGTTGCTGGCCGGCAATAGCGAACGGTATATCAAATCGCCGCAGCAGATGCTGCAACTGTTTGCCGATTTTCCTGAGGCAACCGCCAACACGCTTGAACTTTCCTCGCGTCTCGCCTTCACGCTCAACGATCTTGGCTACAAGTTCCCCAGCTACCCCGTCCCTCACGGCGAAACCATGAGCTCGTTTTTGCGGGAGCGCACTTACGAAGGCGCACGCGAGCGCTACCAGCGTCCCGGGCAAAGCGATCTGTGGCAACGGGCACGGCGGCAGATCGAACGCGAACTGGCCCTCATCGAGCGCCTCAAACTCGAAGGCTACTTCCTCATCGTCTGGGACATCGTGCGCTACTGCCGCGAGCAAGACATCCTGGTGCAGGGACGCGGCTCTGCGGCCAATAGCGCAGTCTGCTATTCCCTGGGCATTACGGCGGTAGATCCCATTCGCACGGAGCTCCTGTTCGAACGCTTTCTCTCGGAAGAGCGCGGCGAGTGGCCCGACATCGATCTCGACCTCCCCAGCGGCGACCAGCGTGAGCAGGCCATTCAGTACGTATATGAGCGCTACGGCAAGCTGGGTGCCGCGATGACCGCCAACGTCATCACCTACCGGGGCCGTTCGGCAGCGCGTGAGGTCGGTAAGGTGCTGGGCTTCGACGAAGAGACTCTCGGCAAGCTCGCCGGGCTGGTGAGTTCGTGGGAGTACAAGGATCCCGATGACACGCTCGCGCGCCAGTTTCGCGATGCCGGCTTCGACTTGCAGCAGCCGCGCATCCGCAAGTTCTTCGAGCTTTGTGTCGCCGTGCAGGACCTGCCGCGCCATCTGGGGCAACACTCCGGGGGCATGGTCATCTGCCAGGGGCAATTGGACTCCGTTGTTCCGCTCGAGCCGGCTACCATGCCCGGCCGCGTGGTGGTGCAGTGGGACAAGGAAGATTGCGCCGACATGGGCATCATCAAAGTCGATCTGCTGGGACTGGGCATGATGGCCACGCTGAAAGATTCCCTCACCCTCATTCGCGATCACTATAAAGAAGATGTCGATCTCGCCACGCTGCCTGCGGATGATCCCGTGGTGTATCGTACTTTGCAAAAGGCCGATACCGTCGGCATGTTCCAGATCGAAAGCCGGGCGCAGATGTCGTGCTTGCCACGCCTGCATCCCATGCACTTCTACGACATTGTGGTACAGGTGGCCATCATCCGTCCGGGGCCCATCGTGGGCAAGATGGTCAATCCTTTTCTTATGCGGCGGCAAGGCCGCGAGCCGGTGGTTTATCCGCATCCCTCGCTGGAGCCGGTGCTGGAACGTACGCTCGGCGTGCCGCTCTTTCAGGAACAGCTCTTGCGCATGGCCATGATCGCCGCCGGGTTTAGCGGCGGCGAAGCGGAAGAGCTGCGTCGCGCCATGGGCTTCAAGCGCAGCGAAAAGCGCATGCGCGACATTGAGGTCAAGTTGCGTGAAGGCATGGAACGCAATGGCATCTCGCGCCAGGCGCAGGAGGAGATCATTCTCTCCATCACTTCGTTTGCGCTTTACGGATTTCCCGAGTCGCATGCCGCCAGCTTCGCCCTCATTGCCTATGCCAGTGCCTATCTGAAGTGCCATTACCTAGCGGCTTTTACTGCTGCCCTGCTCAACAATCAGCCGATGGGATTCTATTCGCCCGCCACCATCGTGAAAGATGCCCAGCGGCATGGCTTGCGCGTGAAGCCAGTCGACATTAATCGCTCCGACTGGCTATGCACACTGGAGGCGGAAGAAAGTGCAGGAGAATGTCTTGAAGGGGCACGGCTTCAGCCGTGCCGTAACTCCGAAATAAGGAATGCGGCTTTAGCCGCCGAGGGAATTCGCCTTCCTCACACGACCGAGGTCCCTCAGTGGCTAAAGCCACGGAATCACCAGCAACCTTACGGCACGGCTGAAGCCGTGCCCCTTCAAAACAAAAACAACCCGATGCAATGCGCTCATGCTTTGCCTATTCAAAACTCTGGTTCAGTAGAAGCTTCTTCTGCAAGCCCTGAAGACGTGCTCCGCCCAACGTTTGCTTTACGCCTTGGCTTTCGTTATGCCAAAGGCCTTAGCGAAGAAGCCGCAGCTGCGATTGTCCGCGTGCGCAGCCAGCGCTCTTTCGAATCGATTGCCGACCTGGCTCATCGCGTTCCCGAATTGCGGCGCAACGATCTAGTCCTGTTGGCCTCCATTGGAGCGCTGAACTCCATCGGCTGTACCACGGCGAAAGATATACCGGCCCAGCTTGACCCTGCCGACAAGAAACCGCGCCTGCATCGGCGCGATGCTTTATGGCAGGTAGAGCGCGCCGCACGCTTTGCCGGTCCGCTGCTCGACGGCATTCCCGAGACAGACTCTGCTTCTCCGCTGGCTTCCATGACGCCCGAAGAGCGCCTGGTCGCTGACTTCCACGGTACCGGACTCACCGTCGGCCCCCACCCCATGGCGTATCGCCGGGCTGATCTAAAGCGTGCAGGGGTGCTCTCGGCGCATGAGTTGACGCAGCTCCCGAATGGCCGCCGCGTGCGCACCGCCGGATGCGTGATCGCCCGCCAGCGTCCCGGCACTGCGAAGGGCTTTGTCTTCCTCAGTCTGGAAGACGAAACCGGCATCGGCAATGCGATCCTCACCCCCGACCTCATGGACCAGCATCGCGTCGTCATCACCTCGGAGAAGTTCCTGCTATTAGAGGGAGTTCTGCAGAACCAGGACGGGGTGATCTCCGTGAGGGTGGAGCGGGTTGCCCCGTTGCGGGAAGTCTACGAGACGGAAGCGGTGGACATCACCGATGCGGAAGTGCGCTCACACGACTTTCACTAGAATTCGCGAATCCGCGGCTGAATCGCTTTTCGCGCGGTGCCCCATCCCTCTTCTTTTGCCGGGGGTTGGAGGGGTGCGACTTTCGCCATGGCCGTTATTTTTGCCCGGCCGCTTTTGACGCCCTCGCGGCTGCTGCCTGGGCTCGCAGCTTTTCTGCCCATGCCGTAAATGCCGCCAGCACCGCTTCCCGCAGGGTCATTCCCTGGCCCGCAGCGATCATCTTGATATTGCGCTTCTCGTTCTCGGAAAGGCGCACCTGCAACAGATTTCTGGCGGTTTCAGACGTTCTGGGTTTCGATTCCTTCATTTTTTAATTCACTCTCTTTTAGAATCAATCGGTTAGCGCAAAAAACTCACAACTGATTGAAATCAGACAACTTAAACGTATCGTAATGATGGGTAATGACTTAGGTGGCATTTTGGGCCTTTTTTCCGGCCTAAGCCGTCATACAATACATATAAGTTATACACCCAATTGTCATACTTACCATACAAGCATGGCGAATTTAGCCATACATTCCATACATGTATGACACAAGTCACCGCGTACCCAAGGATTTCAATGAACCGTTGCAAGTTCGCAGCTTCGGCGCGGACCGAGCAGAGACACCAATCCCTCTCCTCGCGTATCAGGTTCACGCGGGAAGAGCGGAAGCGAAAGGACGTGGGACACAGGGCGGTGTGATAGGCGCGCCCGCAATATGGGTGGAAGCACCACGCTTTAGCGTGGTGAAACAGGCGCTCCTTAGATCATGGCTTTAGCCATGGCGGGGTTGGGTCGGTCGGCCATTTTTTTGATGCGGAACTGTAAGGATAGTTCTCGACGGAATCGGCGAACCGCGCACGCACCGGATTCTCGCGGATATACGCTGCATGGTGTTGATAGTGTCCCGCGTCTTTCACCCGGTGTTCGGTGTATCCCGTGCCCCAGATCTCCATGCTGGAACCCACCTCTTTCTTCAGACGAAACGAGAAGCCGCCCTTGATGAGTTGGACGGCCTTCTCCAAAGGAACGTCGGGGGCACCGGCGCTGAGTTGAACAAATGGAGAAAACTCTCGGTCCAGCTTCCATCCCCGTTCGGCATGAGCTGACGACGTGCCATTCGTGGAGTTGGAAGTTTGCGTTGTGCCGATAGCGTTCCAGCGTGTCGAAGAAAAAGCTTTGCCATGGGCCTCGGCATGAAAGATAGACGCGTCGTCCTCCATGTGGTTGCGGTCACTCGAAAACCGTGCCATATCCGAAGGTGCCGCCGAGTCGTCGTGCCGTAGACATTTCCGGCTAAGTCTAAGATCAGACCAACGAGGTGGCCATCCGTCGCTACCGTTAAAGAATGGAGTACACTCTCGGTCCAGCTTCCATCTCCGTTCGGGTCAGTTCGAAAACCGTGCCGCATCCGAAGGCGCCGCCGTACTGTGCCGTGCCGTAGAGATTACCGGATGCGTCAAAGGTAAGGCCGTAGGGATGATTCCGTCACAGCCGTTAAACGAATGGAGTACGCTCTGGGTCCAGCTTCCATCTCCGTTCGGCGTCAGCTTGAAGACCGTGCCGCAGTCTGGGACCGAGGCGCTACGCTGCCGCCACGCAGGTAGTGCCGTAAAGATTTCCGGCTGCGTCGAAGATGAGATCGGAACGCGGATAGGCTCCGTCGCTGCCGTTAAACGAATGGAGTACACGCTCGTCCAGCTTCCATCACTGTTAGGCGTGAGCTCGAAAACCGTGCCATATCCGTGGGCGCCGCCGTAGTGCGTCGTGCCGTAGAGATTACCGGTTGCGTCGAAGATCAGGCCACTAAAGGGAGTGCGTCCGCGGACGCCTGTGTGAGTTGAACCTATGTATCGTTTTGTACTGGCCCGCTGCCCAGGCACTGCCCCCAAGAATGAGAGTCAGCGCCAGGATTGCCAAAAGCCCAAGGATGATTCTGAACATCTTTCGAGAATCATTTCAGCCACCTAAAGCGTGGTGCCCTTCCACCCCTATTTCACCATGCTGAAGCGTGGATGTTTCCACCGTTTTACAACCACGCTAAGGCGTGGTGCTTCCACCCTCTTTGTCACTATGCTAAAGCGCTTCCATCAAACTTCGGCCCAGGTTAGCTCAAAAGAAGGGCGAACCTGGGGCACCGGGCTAAAAGCAGATCCCTCGCGGACTAAAGCCCGCTCGTGATGACAAATCAATATGAGCGGTGGCATTCACGGGCCTAAAGGCCGGTGCTTCCACACTTATTTCACCACGCTAAAGCGTGGTGCTTCCACCCAAAATGCCACTGAATTACTTCTTGTCGCTAGTTGGGACGGGGCGGCCTGGTTCCTGTCCGGGATAGGCATAGACGCCACGTCCGGCTTTGCGGCCCAGGCGGCCGGCCTTGACGTACTGCACCATGAGCGGCGCGGGGCGGAACTTTTCGCCGAGGGTCTTATGGAGGTACTCCAGAATATGCAGGCGGGTATCCAAACCCACGAGGTCCACCATTTCAAACGGACCCATGGGATGGTTCAAGCCGAGTTTGAGCGCCTTATCGATGTCCTCGGCCGAAGCGACCCCTTCTTGCAGCATGTAAAATGCTTCGTTGCCGATCAGCGCGTTGATGCGGCTGGTGATAAAGCCGGGCGACTCCTTGATCACCACTACTTCCTTGCCCATCCGCTTGCCGACATCGACTGCAGCAGCCAGCGTCTCGTCGTCGGTCTCCAGGGCGCGCACAATCTCCAGCAGTTTCATCTTGTGCACGGGATTGAAGAAGTGCATCCCAACACACTTCGGAGCGCGGTAAGTGACCGACGAAATTTCGGTGATGCTTAGCGAAGAAGTGTTGGACGCAATGATGGTTGTCGGACGGCAAACCTTGTCGAGCAAGGTGAAGATCTCGAGCTTCGATTCCATCTCCTCGGGCACGGCCTCAATCACCAGGTCGGCCTCGCGCGCCGCTTGTTCAACAGAAGATGCGTACTCGAGGCGCCCGAAGGCCTGGTCGGCATCAGCCTGCGTAACCTTGCCCAGCTCGACCGCCTTGTCGAGGTTGGCACGAATCTCGGTCTCAGCCCGGCGCAGGGCCGTCGGGAGAATGTCTTCGAGAATGGTGCGGTATCCGCCAACCGCAGCAGCATGGGCGATGCCGCGGCCCATGATTCCGGCGCCGATGACGGCGATGGTGCGTATCTCTGCCATCCACCTACGCCTTTGGCTCCAATTGCTCGAGGATCGACACGAAATTTGGGTCGGACTGGCGCATGTATTGGGCGAGTCGCTCCTTCTCCTCGTCGGAGAGGAGATGCAGGCTGCCGCTGACACGCCGGAGCGTCGCCGCTATGTCGTCCACGTAGTTCATCATGCGGATTAGTTCACCACTGGCACCCATAAGAGTCCTTTCAAGGTCGGCAATAATAATGATGAGATTCGGTTCAGTTGACTCTGCCGCACCGCATCGATCATTAGGGGGTGTCGATCTAAGCGAGCGGCCAAACCCTTATTCTCTTCGCCGCTGGCGATTAAGTCTAGTCGTGGGTCTGAAGCTTCGAGCTTGGGAAACGGTCGTCTGACGGTCTGTTGTCAGCGGTCAGTTGCAACCCTCGTTCCCACCCTTCCCCAGATGAGGGGAAAAGGATGGGCACCCACAATGTCGCGATCCCTGCCGAAAGCAGATCCCTCGCCGCGCTACGCGGGTTCGTGATGACAAATCCAGAGGGGAGTGCATGACGCCGGCCTAAGATCATGCTGCGAACGCAGCGCGCGCCGCTTTGTACCGCGGATCCTCGGAGGAGGGAGGAACCTTCACGCATGTATCCCGGTCCGTGACCTCGGTAAGGTAAGCCAGCTTCTGGGCCAACTCCGGCGTGAGAGCACCTTGGCAGAGGCGCCACGACCAGTTTCCGCCCGGCTTGCTGGGAATATTCATGCGTGCCTCAGTATCCAGTCCCAGGACATCCTGCACCGGAATGACTGCCAGAATTGCCACCGAAGTAAAAGCGGCCCGGATAAACGCCCAGTGAATTCCATCGTCTGCGTTGCCAAGATACTCGGAAGCACAGCGTTTTTCGCTTTCGCTTGCACTGCTATCCCACCATCCCACCGTGGTGTCGTTGTCATGGGTTCCGGTATAGACCACAGAGTCGGGCGCATACAGGTGCGGCAGATAGATATGCGCGCCTTTGTCTCCAAAACCAAACTGCATCACTTTCATCCCGGGGATGTCGAGCTTCTTGCGCAGGTCGCGAACCTCTTGCGTGATGTAGCCGAGGTCTTCGGCGATGAAAGGCAGCGCGCCAAGTGCACTCTTGAGGGCCTTGAAAAGATCGTCGTTGGGGCCGGGTGTCCAATGACCATTTACCGCCGTCGGTTCGTCGGCGGGAATTTCCCAACAGGCCTCGTAGCCGCGAAAATGATCGAGTCGAACGATGTCGCAGGTTGCAACGGCCCAGCGCATGCGCTGGATCCACCAATCGTAGCCACGCGATTTGAGAGCCGCCCAGTCGTAAAGCGGATTGCCCCAGCGCTGACCGGTTTCGCTGAAGGCGTCCGGCGGCACACCGGCTACGACTTCAGGCGAAAGGTCCTTATCCAAACGAAAGATATCGGGATGGGTCCAGACATCGGCGCTGTCGTAGCTGACGAAGATGGCAACGTCACCGATGGTTCGGATCCCGCGGTCGGCACAATAGGCTCGCAACGCCTTCCACTGCTCAAAGAATGCAAACTGCAGGAAGTGCTCCAACTCCAGCTGGTCTTTCAGGTCCGTACGTAACTGCAGCAGTGCTTCCGGGTCGCGGCGAGCAATCTCTTCAGGCCAGGAATTCCAGGGGTGATCGCCGAAGTGCTCGCGCAATACGCTGAAGAGCGCGTAATCATCCAACCACCAGCTATTCGCGGCGCAAAACGCGTTGTAACGTTCCCGCGGACCGGGCTGGGCGAATTGCAGGAAGTTCCGCGCCGCTTCGCGCAGCATGGGGAGCTTCTGCGCCCGAACCGTCTCAAAGTCAACCCGCGACTCGCCGTTGGAAAGATCGCGCAATCGGGCAGGGTCGAGATAACCGCGATCTGCCAGCCGCTCCAGGCTGATCATCAACACATTGCCCGCGAACGCCGAGGTGCAGGAATACGGCGAATTGCCATAACCGGATGGACCTGCGGGAAGAATCTGCCACAGAGTCTGCCTGGCGGCAGCGAGCCAATCCACGAAATCGTAGGCAGCGGGGCCGAGATCGCCAATCCCGCCAGCAGAGGGCAGGGATGTGGGATGCATTAGAACGCCAGATGAGCGCGTAGTCAGCATGAAAATGCAATCAGGCGGAAATTGGCTTGCTGGAAAACCCCGGGGATGCGGCCATTCGCATCCTCATGTGTTGCCGTAGAGAAAACGCAGGCCAGCGACTTGACGCGCTGGCCCCTGCAGCTGACGGCTAGGGCGCGCTAGGAGCCTTCATTCAAGCGGCTCATGCGCTCCATCTCTTTCTTATTAACTTTGATCTTGCCTTCCTTTTCGAGTTTGTCGCGCAGGTTCTGCACGTAGATTCCTTCAATGGCCTGCCGTCTTTGATCGAGCAGTGTCTCCTTAGCCTTGTCCCAATTCTGCTTCAGTTCCTCGGGCGACGGTTGCTGTTTTTCGACCACAGCCAGTACGATGCCGTTGCTGGTACTGCCCTGCAGCGGACCGCTGATTTCCCCCACACCGAGAGTAAAGGCTACGTTGGCCGCTCCGCTCATGGCGCCCACGTCGGGAACCTGTGCGGTGGAATTCACCAGGTCGCTGGTCTTTACCGTGGCCCCAAGCTCCTTGGCGGCTTTCTTCAGATCGTGATCCGCGCGTGCCCGATCAGACAGCTCCTGGGTTCTTTGCGCGAGAAGCGCCTGCGCCCGCTGTGCCTTAAACTGCTCCTCTAATTTCGCTTTAATCTCATCGAAGGTGGGAGTTTGCGGAGCCTGAATATCGGTAACCTGAAACACCGCAAACCCCTCAGGAGTCTGCGCTATGGCGGGAGGATCATTCTTCTTGGCAGCGAACAGAGCATTCGCCAGCTCCTGCGCGGCACCAATTCCTGGAAGTGGTTCAGCCTGACCGATGGGATCGGTGGTAGTTACAGTCAACCCCTTTTCGGAAGCGGCCTTGTCCATCCCCACCGAGCGGGCCGCGCTCTGCACGGAGTTCGCGAGGTTCTGCGCAGCCGATCCCGCTTTTTGCTGCTTGATTAGAGGCTCGATCTGGGCTTTTACCTCGTCAAGTGGCTTAACCCGCGCAGCCTGCTTGTCTTCCACCCGGATAATGTGAAAGCCAAAGCTGGTGCGAACAATGTCCGTCGTCTGCCCTTTAGGAGTACTGAAGGCTGCCTGCTCGAATTCCGGAACTGTGCGCCCCCTGGTAACTGGCGGCAGTAAGCCCCCATTCTGCGCGCTACCTGGGTCTTCCGAGTACTTCTTGGCCAACTCTCCGAAGTCTGCGCCGGCCTTCAATTGCTTCTGGATGTCCTGCGCCTTCGCCTTCGCAGCCTCCACGCCCTTGGCATCGACCGTACCATCGGCTGCAGGCGTTGGAGTCTTAATCAGAATGTGACGGACCGTGACCGTCTCAGGAATGCGAAACTCGTCCTGATGCTGGTTGTAGTATGCCTGCAGATCGGACTGAGTCACTGGAATCGTATCAGCCAGCTTGGCAGTATCGATCAGGATGTAACGCGCCTTGCGCTTCTCAGGAATCGAGTTCACGTACTGCTGCTTGTTCTGGTCGTAAAACGCCTTGAGTTCGACGTCGGTAACCTTAATCTGTTTTTTCACGTCGTCGAGAGTCAGGACAGCGTAGTCAAACTTGACCTTCGTATCCTGCTTTTTGACCTCATCTTCGACTTCCTTGTCGCTGACCGTTGCCGCCGCACTCACAGCCGACAACAGCTTCTGCTGGCCGAGGCTGTCTTTCAATTCTCTTTCGAACTGAGCCACGCTCATCCCGAACTGGCCCTGCACCAAATCCTCATACTGCTGCTGTCCGATAAAGTTGCCCGCCGGAAAGAACATCTGGCCGAATTGACCCTGGTGCAGGTAATTGGCAAGTTCCTTGTCGCTTACGCCCAACCCCATGCGATCGGCTTCGTAAGCCAGCGCGCCCTGCGTGATCATGCCGTCAGCCGCACGCTGCATGAGAAACGGCATGATGCTCGGCGGAACGTTGCCGCGGAACTGCTGACGGCCGATCAATCGGGCCCGCTGGGAAACTTCCTGCAGGCTGATGTCCTCGGTGCCGACCTTGGCGAGGACGCCGGCGGTGCTGAGGTCACGTCCGAAATAATCACCGAAAAGGCCACCGGGTACGAGGGTGATTACCATCATTACGCAGATGACAAGAAGCAGAGCGCCCAAGACGATTTTCTTCATGGGGCCGGGGGTTTGCAGAAATCGAATCATGCTTGAAGTGAACTCCAGGATTGAGTAACGGAATCTTCTATTATAGACGAGGACGTCGCGTCGATCGTTAGATCGGCCCGGGAGTACAAGGGTTTTCCTCTTAGCAGGTTTGCAGTGGAAAACCGCCGAGTGTCCCTGAGGCACCACTCGGCTGTCATTATTCCCCGAACAAGGACGAGGGCTTCCCTGTCCCGGTAGCTAGTGTGTTGTAATTATGGAAGATAGGTGAGAGGTCCCTGGTCCGTACAGCGGACTCGGGGTTTCGCCTTTCAACTTCGCTCAGGGCAGGCTCTGCGGGCTCCTGCCTTCGGCTCACGCCCGCAAGATGGCTCAATATGTCGAAATTGTCTCCAGGAGTACGCGGGCGGGTCCTGGTTGCGAAGCGTCGAGTTCGCGAGCTGAAGATGGTCGCCAAGGGACTGGCTTCAACCGACCATCCTGTCCTGGCGCACATCATTCCGATCCGACGCTGCAATCTCGCCTGCAAGTACTGCAACGAGTACGACGATTACTCGAAACCGGTTGAATTGGAAACCATGAAGCGTCGCGTCGATGATCTGGCGCGACTGGGCACGAGCATCGTTACGCTGAGCGGCGGGGAGCCACTGCTCCATCCCGAACTCGACGAAATCATCGCCCACATGCGTAAGTACCCGATCATCGCGGGCATGATTACCAACGGGTATCTTCTGACGGCAGACCGCATCCAGCGGCTGAATCGGGCTGGACTCGATCATCTGCAGATCAGTATCGACAATGTGATGCCTGACGATGTTTCGAAGAAATCGCTGAAGGTGCTCGACAAGAAGCTCCAACTTTTGGCGGAGCACGCCGACTTTCATGTGAACATCAACTCGGTGGTGGGAGGAGGCACGCGCAATCCGCACGACGCCCTGGTCGTGGGCCGCCGCGCCGTGCAACTGGGATTCACCTCCACCATCGGAATCATCCACGACGGAGAGGGGCAGTTGCGTCCGCTGGCTGAAGAAGAACGCGAAGTATTTCTTAAGATGAAGGAATTGGAAAAGAAAAACTACTCGCGCTTCAACTGGTTCCAGAACAACATCGCGTATGGTAAGCCGAATGAATGGCGATGCCGTGCCGGCGCCCGCTACTTGTACATCTGCGAGGACGGGCTGGTGCATTACTGCTCGCAGCAGCGCGGCTATCCCGGCACTCCGTTGGAACTGTATTCGGTGGAAGATATTCGGCGGGAATTCCTGACGGAAAAAAGCTGTGCGCCACACTGCACCGTATCGTGCGTTCACCAGGTGTCTTACTTCGATCATTGGCGCGCGCCCCAGATCAGGCAGACACCGCAAACTCCCATCGATCAGGGCCAGCTCGTGCAAATCGAGTAGCCGAATCAACTGCGGGAACACAACTTCGTTGCTCTCGGCTGGGCGCCGTTTGAGCTGAGTTCGACGCGAGTCGAGCTCAGATTTTCGATGCTATAATGAAGTTGCCCATCTGATTTTGTCTCTCCTCACAAAAAGGGCGCGTAGCTCAACTGGCAGAGCAACTGACTCTTAATCAGTAGGTTGAAGGTTCGATTCCTTCCGCGCTCACCAAGTATTACCAATAACTTACAAGAATCTCACAAAACAGGCCAGACCGACGGAATCAGTTGGTCTGGCATTGTGCAGCGTGGCGATCTCATTTCCGATCAAGGGGATAGGCCTGAGGCCGTCTGAGATCTGTGCCGCGAGTTTTGGAGGGATCAGTTGACCCAGATCTTATCCTCTTATTATGTCCTTTACGCACATGCTGTTGGCGGTGCAGTTCGATACACGTGTGCTATCGGTGTGCCCGTAGTTGGTGCTGCTAGTGCGCCGCGGAGCCGCCGCAGCTACACTCCCTGAATCGCCACGATCTTTCCGGACTTGATGGTTTTTACGAGCTTGGCGTGGTCTTGTTCGGTCTGGTCGGCGTAGGCTTCGCCCCATGTTGCCAGGGCGGTGTCGAGCACCTGAGACTTTCCGACGTAGCCGGAGATTGCAGCAGCGTCACCGCCGCGGGCGTGGGCGCGGGCCAACAGGGCTCCGCAGTTTTGCGCGTACAGATAGTACGGTTCACCCTTCAGCCCGGCAACGTCAACGCCGCCTTTCATGTTCTTCATCTGGCGCACAAAAAAAGGACGGCCATCGACCATGGTTTCGCCCAGCATGACATCGCTGACTGCCTGTAGCACGCGCTGTCCGTTGACCACGCGCCTGCCCTGATGGTCGCGGTAAATCTTGGGTAGAGGCGGAGGTAGGAGGCATGCGCCGGCTCGACGCACTCCTTGATCTGCAGAAACAGCGGATCGTTATCGGCGTTCCCGATGAACATTGCGAGATAAGCGCGGGTGCCTACACTGCCCACACCGACAACGCGGTGGGCAATGTCGACGAGTTGGTGATTTCTTTTTGGCTCCCGGCCGCACTATTCCTTCTGACGTAAACGACCCGCAGTACGCCGCCTTCTACGGTCCGGCCCAAACCTGGCTGAACAACCCATGGGGCACTCCCGTCAATAACGATTTCACTTACGTCTCCACCGCATGGGCCGACGATTGGCTTGCGCGCTCGGCGGAACTAGTCGAGAAATACTATCCAGATATCGTGTACTTTGATTGGTGGATTGGGCAGTCTTCTTTCCGGCCCAACCTCTCTCGCTTTGCCGCGTTCTACTACAACAGCTCGCTGAAGTACGGTAGTTATGTTGGAGTGATCAACTACAAGGACTACGCCATGCAGGAGCACACCGGGGTGATGGATCTGGAACGTGGACAACTCGGTGACATTCGGCCTCTCGTGTGGCAGACCGATACTTCCGTAAGCAACAAGTCTTGGGGCTATATTGAAAACGACGATTTCAAAACGCCCGAGTTCATCGTTCATCAACTCGTAGACATCGTGAGCAAGAACGGCAACTTACTGCTGAATGTCGGCCCGCGTTCTGACGGCACGATCCCCGATGAAGTGCAGGCAGTACTCCTGGATGTAGGCGCCTGGCTCAACATAAACGGTGAAGCCATCTACGGGACTCGCCCCTGGAGGACGTACGGCGAGGGTCCCACAACAATCGTCGCCGGCTTGTTTCACGACACCGATACCGCCAATTACAAACCCGAGGATTTTCGTTTCACGACCAAGGGCGATTTTCTGTACGCAATCGGACTAGCATGGCCGGCGAATGGAGAAGCAGTGATTCACTCGCTCACTCCGGCCGTAGGGACGAAGGCTGTGCAAAGCGTCTCATTGTTGGGCAGCAATGCAAAATCACAATTCGAGCAGCGTGTCGACGGGCTGCACGTGAAGCTGCCGGGTCAATCCCCGGCCAAGTACGCGTATGCCCTTCGCGTAACGTTTGGCGGTGGACCGCAGTAGAACGTTAAGCGAATTTGCTTCACAAGGCAGTTCATTTCATCGATGATCCCAGAGATCAAAGGAGTGCCAATGACGCTACATGCAGGTCGCTTCACGCGTTCCCTTTTCATGGGTCTGGTTTTGATAGGTCTAGTGTTAGCTCCAACTTCAAGGGCCGCGGAAAAGGTCCAACTATCGATTGACACCTCCAAGACTGGTACGAAGATTGACCGGAACATCTTCGGCCAGTTTGCTGAACATCTCGGACATGGCATCTATGAAGGGATATGGGTCGGCCCCGATTCCACGATTCCCAATACACGTGGCATCCGCAATGACGTTGTTGCGGCACTGAAGGCGATTAAGATACCGAACGTTCGCTGGCCCGGCGGCTGCTTTGCCGACGAATACCACTGGCGCAAAGGCGTCGGACCGCAGCGAGCC
The DNA here is from genome assembly GCA_963834815.1 of uncultured Acidobacteriaceae bacterium. Classification (GTDB taxonomy): domain Bacteria; phylum Acidobacteriota; class Terriglobia; order Terriglobales; family Acidobacteriaceae; genus DASRAA01. Next base: position 263,062 of record CAWIDA010000007.1, read on the forward strand.
GTAAGTCTCAATCCAAACTGGGGTGGTGTAACTGAAGCAAACACTTTCGGCACCGATGAATTCATGGATTTTGTCTCCCAGATTGGCTCCGACGCCTATATCTCCGTCAATGTCGGCTCTGGTACTCCGCAGGAGGCGTCGGAATGGTTGGAATACATGACCACGGCGCAGCCGACGACGCTCGAAAAGGAGCGCGCGGCCAACGGCCATCCGGCTCCATACAGAATCTCCATGCTCGGCATTGGCAACGAAAGCTGGGACTGCGGCGGCAACATGACGCCCGACTATTATGTGAGCCAGATGAAGATCTACAGCCGCTTTGTCCGCAACTACAATCCCGCTCAACAGGATAAGGATCAGATGCTGAAGATCGCCGTCGGCCCCGGCGGCGGGGAGGCCCGCTGGACTGACTGGACGGAGACCGTCATGAAGGCCTACCAGCAACACACTTGGAGTTGGGACATCAGCGGTCTGTCCATGCACTCCTACACGGTTGGTCACTGGCCGCCTTCGTATGCCTCGGTTGGCTTTGGAGAGGCCGAGTACAGTCAGATCCTCAAGTTCACACTGGACATGAATGACTTGATCACCAAGCACTCGGCCATCATGGACAAATACGACCCCCAGAAGAAGGTCGCGTTGTTCGTTGATGAATGGGGCGGCTGGTATGCACCGTTACCTGGCAGCAATCCAGGCTTCCTCGTCCAGCAAAACAGCATGCGCGACGCGATTCTCGCCGCGCTGAACCTCAACATCTTTGCTCGCCATGCCGACCGCGTGCGAGGAGCCAACATTGCTCAGATGATTAACGTACTGCAGGCCATGATCATCACCGACAAAGAGAAGATAGTCCTGACCCCGACCTACTATGTGTACAAGATGTACTTGCCGTTCCAGGACTCAACCTTCGTACCCGTAACGTTCAATTCGGGCACTTACACTCACGGCGACATCAGTTTGCCGCGCGTGGACGCCATTGCGGCCAAGGGCAAAGATGGCAAGCTCTGGTTGGAGGTCACAAATGTTGATCCCAACGAGACCGTCGAGGTCGATTTGAACCTGGCCGGTATCACTGCTAAGTCTGTGTCCGGAGAAACCCTGACTGCTCCCAAGGTGGACAGCATCAACACCTTTGACGCGCCCCACGTGGTCGTGCCGAAGCCCATTTCAGCAAAGGCTCAAGGTGGTAAGGTGACTTTGAAGCTCGAGCCCAAGTCAGTCAGCGTAGTCTTCGTAGAGCAGTGACCGGGAATCATCTTGAATTAATTGGCGCAATGGGTTCCATGGGTCCGAAAATGGCGGAGCTCCTCGGGAGAGCTGATGGGCGCTCCCATCATTCTTTGCGGCGAAATGATTGGTTTTCGCTTGTGCTATGTTAACTTCGCGTCTGATTCAGTGCCTGTAAGTGGAGTCGTATCGCGCATGCGCACCGCGGACTTTTGACTGAACTCATCGGAGGCGGCCGTGTCTCGTCTTGCCATTGTCATTCTGCTGGCGCTGTTGTCTGTATCCGTGTGGCCGCAACAAGGGTCTCTCGATCTCTGCCGACTTACTATTCACGTGCGCACGGCAGACGATCGTGAGCCCGGTAGTTATCTTCAGGTACAACTCCTCTCTCCCGTGGGAACGATGGTTTCAGTGGGAACAACCAACGCAGATGGGACGGTTTATTTCCAGGTATCGAGTGGAGTGACTTACCGGGTGCGAGTTTCTGGCCGCAATATCGAGACCACCGAATCGGAATTCTTCATCATGGGCGGCCAGTATAGTCATAACGAAAACCTGAACGTGAAAAGCACCGCGGTCGCGACACCGGCGTGCATCTCTCCCTCAATCTCAGTTAAAGAGATGAACGTGCCCCAGAAAGCCCAGGCAGAAATGCAAAAGGGCATCGAAGCTTTCGACATTTGTTCGCATGGTCGCCGCAGCCACAATACATGGACTACTACGAGCGAACGCTGTTCAATCACCGAATGGGCACCATCGATCCCGAGACAGGCACCACCGTTTATTACCTGCCCCTGGGTAACGGATACTCCAAGATTTACGCCAAGCCGTTCGATTCGTTCTGGTGTTGTAATGGCACGGCCGCCGAGGAGTTCGCGAAGTTGACCGACACCATTTACTTCCACGACGACGATTCCATCTTCGTCAACCTCTTTATCGCGTCGGAAGTGAACTGGCCGGAAAAAGACCTCCATGTTACCCAGCAGACTTCATTCCCGGAGGAGCCAAGAATTACCCTGCTGATCTCGGCGGCCAAACCTGTCAATGTTGACTTGAAGTTGCGGATTCCCTACTGGGCACAGACCGGCAGCGTAAAGGTCAACGGCAACGCCCTCCCTGCTTTCGCAGCTGCGGGCAGTTACCTTGTTCTGCGCGGTCCCTGGAAGAATGGCGATCGCGTGGAATTAAGTCTCCCCATGCATCTGCATGCCGCACCTTTGCCTGACAAGAACACGGTGCAAGCGGTGATGTACGGTCCCCTGGTCCTGGCGGCACAATTCGAAGAAGAACCTCGGGACAAATGGTATAGGCACTTCACTGCCGAAGAGAAACAGGCACCCGCTCCAACGCTGCAGTTCAAGGGGAACATCGAGGATCCCGCTACTTGGCTCGAACCGGCTGCTGAAAAGCTGACCTTTCGAGCCGTTGCACAAACTCAGAGTGCGACGTTTAGCCCTTTATCGAGCATTGTGCACGAACAGTACTCCGTATACCACGAGGTCGAAGAGGTGACTTAGCTGACAAGCGAAGGTGCAACCGCTTCGCGACGCACCCATTCGGCTGTCCGAATCAATGTCGGTAGCACGTCGCCCATGGGCTCGCTTTTGGGATCGCCGAAGGCGAAATAAAGTTTGCGATAGGCCGCGTACAGACTTTCGTATACCTTTTGTTCCTGTGGATCCGGCAAGTGCGTCTTATGCGGAGGACATATCTTGGCTTGCGCTTCTTCCACGTTCTTGAATGTGCCGGCTGCGAGGAATGCAAAAATTGCCGATCCCAAACTCACGACTCTCTTGCTCGGCACCAGAACCGGTCTTCCGAGCACATTCGCATAAATCTGATTAAGCACTTCATTCTTCTGTGGAATGCCGCCGGCGTTGATCACGCGCTTAATGTGAACGCCGTTTTCCGCCATTCGCTCCAAAATCACGCGAGTGTGAAATGCCGTTCCTTCGATCGCGGCGAACAGTTCGTCCTGCGCCGTGGTCTGCAAATTCCAGCCCAGCGTGATACCGCGCAAATTCGGATTCACCAATACCGTTCGGTCGCCATTGTCCCACGTCATTCGCAAGAGACCAGTCTGTCCGGCGCGAAAGTTCTCCAAGCCATGGGAAAGCGTTTCCACATCCGTCCCAGCCCGCGCGGCAATGGCGCTGAAGATATCACCCACAGCGGACAATCCCGCTTCGATTCCCGTGCGCTTCGGATGCACACTGCCCGGAACCACGCCGCAAACGCCGGGCACGAGGTTCGGAGACCTGGTGATGCCGATGATGCAGGTAGAGGTACCGACCACGTTTACCATGTCATCGGTACCGCAACCAGCCCCGATGGCATCCCAGTGTGCGTCAAAGGCGCCCACTGGAATCGGAATCCCGGCTTTAAGACCCAGCCTTTGAGCCCAAGCGTCGGATAGCGTCCCGGCCAGTTGCTCGGATGTTGCGTATTCGCCCTGTAACTTGTCGCGCACTCCTGCCAGCAACGGATCGACACTCAGCAGAAACTCCTCCGGCGGCAGTCCTCCGAGCGAGGCATTCCACAGCCACTTATGTCCCATCGCGCAAATGCTGCGTCTCACTTGCTTCGCGTCGGTGATGCCGCAGAGAGTGGCCGCAACGAGATCGCAATGCTCGAACGCCGAAACGAATTCGGCGCGTTTTTCCGGATTGTGGCGCAGCCAATGCAGCAGCTTGGAGAATCCCCACTCCGAGGAATAAACACCGCCGCACCACTTGATCGCCTCGAGTCCCTGGCGATGAGCCGCCTCCGTAATCTCGGCCGCTTCGCCTTTCGCCCGGTGATCGCACCACAGGTAATACTCGTCCAGAGGAGTAAGCCCCATTCCGACCGGGACGACCGATGAACCCGTGGTGTCGATCGCAATTGCGCGTACATCTTCACCTCGGACGGCAGCCTTCTTCGTGGCCTCACGTGTGGCCTCAGCGAGCGCTCGCATGTGGTCGTCGTGGGACTGGGTCGCATACTCGGGATCCTCTCGCTTTCTGTGCAGCGGATAATCCGAGATTGCCGAGGCCAGCACCCCCCGCTCGCTATCAACGATAGACACTCGCACGTTAAGGGTTCCGAAATCGACTCCCGCTACGATCGCCATTTCCGCCTCATTTACTGTGGTTCGTGATGGTACATCTCCCATCCGAGATATCTGGTCGTCGCTTCCCAGACTGCCAACGCGAAGGAAGGAAGGTTGCCGGCAACATGGCGTTCAAGCTGTTCTCGCAGATATAACGCAACAGTCTCTGCACTAGACAAATCTATTTCTTCTCTTGGCCATAGTAGGCGTTGGCACCGTGTTTACGAAGGAAGTGCCGGTCGTACAGGGCGCTCGAAATCTCTTGCGCCTCATGGTTGATACCGATTGTTCGACAGGCCACACGTGCTACTTGCTCCAGAATGACCGCATTGTATGCTGCCGCGGTTGCGTCACGTCCCCATGTGAACGGACCATGATTGGCGACCAACACCGCGGGCACTCCCTCATAGTCGAAGCTGCCGAACGCCCGGACGATGGCTACGCCAGTGTTCTTCTCGTAATCACCCGCAATGTCGGCGGAACTCATCGTATCGGTTACGGGCACGGGGCCATGGAAGTAGTCAGCGTGCGTCGTTCCAAAACATGGAATCGGCTTTCTGGCTTGCGCCCAAGCCGTGGCAAATTCCGAATGGGTATGCGCTACGCCGCCAATTTTGGGGAATGCCTTATACACCTCCAGATGCGTAGCCAGATCCGACGAAGGTCGCAATCTTCCCTCGGCAACATTTCCATCAAGGTCGGTGAGCACAATGTCCTCGACCTGCATGCTTTCGTAGGGGACACCACTTGGCTTAATGGCAACGAGTCCGTCGGCGCGAGAAATTCCGCTCACGTTCCCGAATGTGTACAGCACCAGTCCGCGCCTGACCAATTCGAGATTGGCTTCGAGGACTTCTTTTCGCAGGCCGTCGAGTCGCATCTCTCTCGCGTCGCCTTTCAGTTAACGTTTTCTTCGGCAAAACGATAATACACAAGGGTTATCTTTCGATCTCAAGGCAGGAGGGAAACCGCAAATCCTGGCCGCGCTTATGCTCTCTTCCCCGTCTTCCAGGCTTAAAACAGACCGCCGATAGATGACACTTTTTTCGGTGCTGCCTCGATCACAGCGTTGAAAGCCCGTTTTGGCTGCCCGCTGCGGTCGAAGAGCAGCGGATAGTTAGTTCTGCCCTTAACGGGCCAGTCGTTCTTCCACGAGTTCTTGTCGGTGACACCCCAGAAGGTGACCCGAGTCACAACTCCGCAGTGCTTCGCGTAGGTGGCGAACAAATCTGCGTAGCGCTTCGCCAGTGCCTGTTGAACGGAATCGGGAAGTCCGTTGGCATATGGGTTGAGTTTGGGGTCCGCGGCGACATTGAAATTCACGTCAGCGGTCTGGCTCGATGCAGCCTGAGGCAGCACGTCGACATCGAGCTCGGTGATCATCACCTTCATGCCCAGCTTGCCGAACTCAGATATCGTGGTGTCGATCTGGCTAACCGACGGCCAGTCCATATGAACGTGGTCCTGCAGGCCAACGCCGATGATGGGCACATTCTTCGCCTTCAGAGCCTCAACCAGTTTGAGGGCGCCTTGGCGCTTGGCCTCGTCTTCGAGTGAGTAATCGTTGTAGTTAAGCTGGGCCTGGGGATCGGCCTCGTGAGCATATTTAAATGCCTTTTCGATGTAATCGTCACCGATGATCTTCATCCAAGGTGATTGCCGCAGTGTGCCGTCTTCATTCAAGGCTTCATTCACAACGTCCCATGCGTTAACTTTGCCTTTGTATCGGCCCACGACCGTTTGAATGTGATCGCGCAGGCGCCCGAGAAGCACAGTGCGGGATACGGGATTACCTTTCTCATCTTCAAACACCCACTTTGGCGTTTGCGAGTGCCATACCAGGGTATGTCCAATGATGAACATATGGTTCTTGAGGCCAAAGTCGACATACTGGTCCGCCAAGGTGAAATCATAGGTGTCGGGCTTGGGATGAATCACTTCCCACTTCAGAACATTCTCGGGGCTGATGCTGTTGAACTGCGCCTTGACCAGTGCAGCTTCTCGCGCGTTTTTTCCCATGAACTGCGCTGGATTTAGCGCGGCACCAACCAGAAAGCATCCTTGATATGCGACCTTCAGTGAGGTCGTTGCCTGGGCTGACATGGCCACGCTCAACGCCACGAACCCCGCCAGCACTGCTAATTTCAACGCCGTTCGTGTTTTCATCACATAATTCCTTCTTGCTGCGATCTCCTGCGGGAGAGGCAATTCCGATCTACGCGTTTGCCTTAGAAGTGAAGGTCTTGCGCCGTTCGGCGAGTTCATTGGCAATCTCCAGGTTAACTTCGCGAGTGATGGGATAGAACAACAAACAGGCTGCGGTGGCGAAAAAAGCGAGGCCCGCGTAAACGCTTGCGGTCAAGAGGATGCCCGTCTGTGCATGAGCCGACTGCACCGCAGCCTCGGAAGCAAAACCATAGAAGGACAAGAGCCAACCCGCGATGGCGCCGCCGAGCGCGAGGCCCACCCAGAGGGCAAATACGACCGCGGCCGTAACCGTACCGCTGGCGCGGCGGCCCGTCTTCCATTCGCCGTAGTCGGCGACATCTCCCATCATCGCCCACAGGATGGGCCCTGACAGTCCAAAGGAAAATTGGCGAAGCACCTCGGCCCCGATGATGGTAACGGTCGCATGGGGAGGAAGGACTAGCAGCACCAAACTGAAAACGCCCGCCAGAGTCATGCTCGCGATAAAGAGCTGACGCTTACCCATTCGGACCGATACCGCGGTGGAGCAGGTAACACCCAAAAGCAGCGCGGCAAGCCCAAATCCATTGAACCAGGAGTAGAGGTCCACGTTGCCGGCCACGAATCGGAAATAGGGCAGCATCACGTTGCCGCGCACCAGGATCGCCATGAAGTAAAACAATGTTGCCAGGAACAGCACGATCCAGGGACGGTTTTGGAACAAGTCCTTGAGGTCCCGGCCAAGCGAGGTCTTTTGCTGCGGGTCGGGCTGGATGCGTTCCTTTGTAGTCAGGAAGGCAATGATAAAGAAGACGACGCTCACCACTGACAGAAGACCCATGGTGAGCTGGTAACCGAGTGCGTCATTGCCGTGGCCGAAGAACTTGACCATTGGAATGGCGAGACTGGCTATGATGAACCCGGCGGAATTGGCTGCGATCTGGCGGTACGACGAGATGCTGGTCCGCTCGTCGGGATCAGAGGTCATGACCGCCGTCAGAGACGCGTAAGGCACATTGTTGACGGTGTAGATCACCCTGAGCAGGATGTAGGTGGTCCAGGCGTAGATGATCTTGCCGGCCGGGCTGATGTTAGGAGTGGTGAAGGTGAGGACGCCGATGACGCCAAAGGGCAGCGCCGTCCAAAGCAGCCAGGGCCGGAACTTGCCCCACCTTGTGTTGGTGCGGTCCGCAATCACGCCCATGACGGGATTCAGGCAAGCCACTGCTAAGCCGACGACGAGAAAGAGGGTTCCAGCCTGAGCCGCCGTAAGGCCATAGGTATGGGTGTAGAAGTCCAGTTGCAGGGCGAGCATGGCCTGGAAGACAAAGTTAGCGGCCATGTCGCCGAGAGAATAGCCAACTTTTTCACCGATCGAGAGTTTCTGAATCATGTATGCCTCGTTGCGCCCGATGTACCAGCGTGTCAACTCGAACGCCGGCCTCATACGGCATTGAGCTGCTTGCGTGCAACATCCGTTTTGGAAATCGGCATCGCGCGAGAACTGCCGACCATGACCACAAGTTCACCCGGATCGATCACCTGCTTAAGGTTCGCAGGAACGCATCGCGCAGTTCGAATTCATTAGAGAGCCGAACTGTATCACACCACCTTGACACTAATCGTGTTATGGCTCGCACAGGCAATGCCCAAGTGAGTGCATTTTCCGCATGCACTCTAATTCGCGCGTGAATCGATCGCGCCTCGACGAGGCCACGTAACGCCGTCGTGCACATCTCGCCGTCCTTGACAGGGCCTTCTTTGCCAGCGTACAAGGGCAATTCAGTCATAACTCTCCGCTGAACTTCCAAATGCGAGGAAATTCATATGTCGAAACGCGCTCCGCTCTCTTATCACTCCAGCTTCAACGCTCAAAACTCGCCGATGGGAGCTTTCATGAGCTTCACATGCGGGAACTTCGGAACTCGTGGCGGCATCGGGTTGCAGATCGGGCACCCAGGAGATCAGGAGATCTTCATCGGATTTAAAGAAGGAGACCGCTACTCTGATGCCACGCTGAAGTGCCTGCCGTTTTATGTCGGAGCGGTGAACCGCGCCTCCGACGCATTCTTAGTCGAGCAGGCGGGCCCTGCGGAGCAGAACGTCAAGCCCGATGCTGAGCCGTTCAAGGCCGGCGAATTGGAGCGCTCGTACGGTTGGTGCACCGATGAATGGCGGGCCGGCGGGCTGACCTTGACGGTCTACTCGCCGTTTGGCCCGATTCCCAACCCAGCCACTGACACCGAGCAGCAGATGAGGCAGGGGTTACTGCCCGCGGTGGTGGCTCGACTCACGTTCGATAACACGCAGGGCACGACCACAAAGACCGCGATGTTCGCGCTGAACCATGCGCGTCCGGGCACGCGGATTCTCGAAGATGACCTCGGCGCGGGGCGGTTGGGATTCGCCTTCCGTCGTGAGGCAGGTGGCGCAGCGGAGTTGTTCGACTTCACCGCAAACGAAAAAGGAACGAAGGCACCGACAGACCCCTTTGTGTTCATGCGTTGGTCCGCCAGCGATGGCGTGCGCGAGCGCCACAATCCAGTCCATTTGCTCGGGTCGTGTCCCGGATTTGGGTTTGAGGTTCCGCCGGGAAAGAAGTACGGGCTGGTCATCGCACTGGGATCGTTTCTCGAAGGTTTTCAGACGAATGGGCTGGATGGGCGTTATCTGTACACGCGCTACTACAAGGGATTGGCTGACGTGCTGAAGACGGCGCTCGATCGGGCTGCCGATTTGATGGCGCAGGCTGAGGCACTCGATCAGAAGCTTGATTCCGCGACGCTCTCCGATGATCAGCGCTTCATCATCGCGCACGCGACCCACAGCTACTACGGAAGTACACAACTGCTGGAGGTCGAGGGTCACCCGCTCTGGGTTGTAAACGAAGGTGAATACTGCATGATGAACACCCTCGATCTCGCCGTCGATCATGTGTTCTGGGAACTTGACCACAATCCCTGGCTGGTGCAGAACCTGCTTGACACCTTTGTGCGGAGCTACAGCTACTCGGACGAGGTGAAGGTCTATAAAGCCGACGTTGCAACGGCGGCGCACGTTGGTCAGATCGATCCCTCGCAGGCGCCACCTCCGCCCGATGAGACGCAACTGAACCGTCCTTACGACAGGAAACCGGGCGGGCTGAGCTTCTGCCATGATATGGGCGCTCACAACAACTTCTCGCCCAAGGGCCGCAGCAGTTACGAACTGGCAAACCTGACAGGCTGCTTCAGCTATATGACCCAGGAGCAACTCTGCAATTGGATTCTCGTAGCGGCGTGTTATGTGGCGAAAACGCACGATATCGAGTGGCTCAAGCGCAACAAAAGCGTGATTGAGGCCTGCCTGGAAAGCATGGTCAACCGTAGCGGCGATGTCGGCTTCGCCCAATACGACAGTACAAAATGCGCGGGGGGGCAGGAGATCACGACCTACGACTCGCTGGACCATTCGCTGGCTCAGACGCGCAATAACGTGTACATCGCGGTCAAGAGCTGGGCGAGTTACAGAGCACTTGCGTTGCTCTTCCGTGATCTGGGTGCGAGAGCCGACCAAAAACGGTCAGAGGATTTGGCCATTAAGGTGGCAGGAGTTGTGGCCAGCCAGGCGGTGGATGGAGTTTTGCCGGCGATCTTCGAAAAAGGCAATCCCGGATACAAGTCGCGTATCCTGCCAGCCGTCGAGGGATGCGCGTATCCGTTGTACTTCGTAAAAACTGGATGGGCAACACAGACTCTGGAGGAGGTGTTTGGAAGCCCGTCAGAGAAGCGAATGTACGATGCCCTGAAGCAACATACCCGCAACCTGCTGCTCGACCCCGAGCGGCGTAACCTGTTTGCCGACGGCGGAATCAAGCTGTCCTCGACGAGCAATAACTCGTGGATGAGTAAGATTTCCATCTTCATGCATGTGACGCGCAAGGTATTCCATCTGGACCAGGACCCGGGAGTGGCGCAAGTCTTTCGAGCCGCCGATGCGGCTCATGTCAAGTGGCAGACGGAAGGCAGTTCTTACTGGGCTTGTTGCGACCAGATCGTGTCGGGGGAAGGCAAGGCGAGCCGCTACTATCCGCGCATCATCACCAGCGCTCTATGGATGGATTAAGGCTTGATAGAACTAACTCGGGCACTCCTCCCTGCGAGAAAGTGCCCGTCGTATTTTCCCCAACGCTCTACTTGGGAAGCTCAGCCTTTCCTGTGACACTGAACTTCGCCGTTTGAATCGATGCCGACTCCCCCGGCTGCGATCCGCCTAACGAGACGACATACTCGCCGGGGACAATCACACGGTTCCCCTTCGCATCGACTTGCCCCAGCGAGCGCGGATCAACCACCAGGCTGACCGGCGCCGACTGGCCCGGCTCCAGGTGGAGTCGCTGGAACGCGGCCAGCACGCGGATCGGCGTCTCAAACTCCTTCGGCTGACTCAGATAGAGTTCCACGACCTCATCTCCCGCCATGTTCCCGGTGTTCTTTACCTCCCCAGTCACGGTGAGGGGCTCACCTGCCTTCAGCTGTGACGGAACTTTGACATCGCTGTACGCAAATGTCGTGTAGCTGAGTCCAAAGCCGAAACCGTAGAGCGGCTTGCCGTTGAAATAACGGTACGTGCGCGCACTCATCGAGTAATTCTCAAATGGCGGGACCTGACTGAGGGATGAATAGAAGGTCAAGGGAAGACGTCCTGCAGGATTATTGTCACCAGCCAACGTCTCAGCGATCGCCGTTCCACCCTCTTCGCCTGGATACCAGGCTTCGAGTATCGCGTTCGCATGCTCCTGCGCCCAATTCACCGCCAGCGCGCTGCCGTTCTGCAGCACTACGATCAGCGGCTTGCCGGTCGCGGCGAGCGCCTTCAACAGATCTTCCTGCACCGCCGGCAAATCGATGCGGGTGCGATCGCCTCCGCTGAAGCCCTCCAGCTTCACCGGCATTTCTTCACCTTCCAGCGAAGGCGAAAGCCCCACAGTCGCGATAATTACATCCGATTGCTGTGCCGCTTGGACCGCTCCATACCGCAACACCGCCGCAGGCGCCTGCCAGGTAAGGTCGATGCCGGCGCTGCCAGTGCCGTGCAGATATTCCAGGCGAATCGAATGTGGCTGCGTGTCGCTGAAGTGCACAGGAGCGTCGGTAATCGAACCCCGCTCCGGCTGGCTCTTCTTATCGCTGGCGACCAGCAATTTGCCATCGAAGTAAAGCCGGAATCCCTCCGCATTTTCACAGGCGTAGCAGTAGTTAACGCGGACCCCGAGCCTGTATTCACCTGGCGCTGGCGGTGTAAACGTGCCAGTCCATCGCACGGAGTAGTTATTGCGCTGCAGGCCCGCCACCGGCACAACCTTGTCCCAGTTGAAATTGATGTTGCGGTCGGTGCGCGTAAGCACTGGCGTACCGCTGAGATCTTTATTGCTGAAGTATTCACCCGTCAGTCCGTATCCAGAGCCGCTGGCAGGATGCAATGCCGTGTGCTCAATCGGCATCGCGAAACCTTCCACCAGGCTCGATCCCTGGGCATACGCAATGCGGGCCGACGGAAAGCGCTTTTCGATGCCCGTGAGCGGATAAACCGGCGACGGCGGAGGTCCGTTGTAATTGCCCTGGAGCGACTGCACCAGTTCGGCCGTGGGGCCGACCACGGCGATGCTCGCAATCTTCGATTTCAAGGGAAGCACATGGTCGGCATTCTTCAGCAGAACCATCGACTCCCGCGCCGCCTTCAGCGATAGTTGCCGATGCTCCGCCGAATTGACCTCGCTGAAAGGAATCCGACCGTAGGCATAGCTTGACGGGGGATCGAACATTCCGAGTTCGAAACGTGCACGGAACAGCCGCGTGAGCGCGGTATCCAGATCCGCTTCGGTGATCAACTTCTGCTGCACCGCCTGCACTAGGGCAGGATAAGCCTGGCCCTGACCGTATCCGCACTCCAGATCGGTTCCGGCCTTCACCGCAGCGGCTGCCGCATGAGGCATGTCCGGCGTGTAGTGATGACCGGTGTACACGTCGGCGACGGCGGCGCAATCGCTGACCACGTAGCCATCGAAGTGCCAGGCATCGCGCAGGTGTTCCTGCAAAAGCATCTTACTTGCGCACGCTGGGGCACCATCAATCGCGTTATAGGCGCACATCACCGACTGGGCATGCGCGCCGGTTACGGCCGCGCGGAACGCTGGCAAATACGTGTCTTCCAGATCATGTGGCGAGACATCGACATTGAATCCGTGGCGCAGAGGCTCGGGGCCGCTGTGTACCGCATAGTGCTTCGGAGTGGAAACAACTTTTAAATATTTCGGATCGTCACCCTGCATTCCGGAGACAAATGCAACCGCCATCTGTCCGGTGAGAAACGGGTCCTCGCCATAGGTCTCCTGGCCACGCCCCCACCGTGGATCGCGGAAGATATTGACGTTCGGCGCCCAGAACGTTAGGCCGAAAAACATCTCGTGGTCATCGTCGCGCATGGCCTGGTTGTACTTGGCACGAGCTTCCGTCGAGGTCGTCTGCGCCATCGCATGCACGAGATCCGTGTCCCAGGTCGCCGCCATTCCAATCACCTGCGGAAAGTTCGTGGCATACCCGGCAAATGCGACTCCATGCAGAGCTTCGTTCCACCAGTCATACTTGGGCACCTCGAGGCGCGGAATGGCCGGCGAGTGATCCCGCATTTGCGAAACCTTCTCTTCCAAAGTCATGCGTCCGATCAGGTCCCTTATGCGCTGGTCCACCGGCAGCGCCGGATTCATATAAGGTAGCGTTTGGCCGGCAGCCTGTTGTTGGGCTTGCGCAGCAGACGCGGCAAGGGCGAGCAACAAAAAGAAAAACACCACCCGGAACAAGGCGCAGTTACGTGGGCATGGCATGGAGAAAGCACTCCTATCGAGGACGTCTCAGAAAACGCGTCATTATACGGATCAGGGTGACTGCTTGTACATCACGGCACGAATTCACTGCGAAACGGGATGATCTGCTCCCCAGAAGTCAGCCCATCTGTGGAAAATCCCCGGTCCTTCTGCCGATTCCGGTGGTCGATCACATTCTTGATTCCGCCTCGTGTGACATCGATAGCTCTCCTCCCCGTTCGCATTGCTTGATATCCTCGAAGAGCCTCCCGACGTCGGGCGCTTGGCAGAAAAGCAGGTCGAGTGTTTTCTCAATCATTCGGCGTGTATCAGATTGCCTGTTTAAGCGGTTCTGCGATTAGGCGTATCGCAGCTAGTGCGCTTCAATGCGGGAACCCAGAGCGAGGACATTAGTGAGCAAGACAAAGAACACGGTTATTCGGAAGCTGATAACGATTGAGTGGGGAGATTGTGATCCCGCGCAGATTGTCCATTTTCCCCGTTACTTTTACTATTTCGACGCTTGCACTACTGCGCTGTTCAAGAAGGCTGGCTTGTCGAAGCGGAAGATGATTGAGACCTATCAGATTGTTGGCATTCCTATGGTTGACGTGCGCGCATCCTTCATGGCGCCATCGCGATTCTGCGACACGGTTACAGTCGAGTCCGAGGTCACTGAATGGCGTCGCAGCAGCTTTTGTGTCCGCCACAGGTTGTTCAATAGAAATATCTTGGCCGTGGAGTGTTTTGAGACGAGAGTGTGGGCCGTCCAGTCTCCCGTCGATAAGGAACAGATTGAGAGCAAACGTGTGCCACCAGAAGTGATTGCGATGTTTTCAGGAGACAAGAAGCGTCGCCCGGTCCAGGGAAGCACGCGACGAAGGAACAAATGAGGATACGAACACAGGTAGGGATCGTGGGTGCTGGGCCGGCGGGACTCGTGCTGTCGCAGTTGCTGCACTTGCAAGGCATTCATTCGGTGGTCATAGAAGCCCGCAGTCGCCAGCACTGCGAACAGCGCGTGCGAGCGGGAGTGTTGGAGCAAGGAACAGTTGACCTGCTGAAAGAAATGAATGTAGGCGATCGAATGAGCCGGGAAGGGCTCATTCATGACGGTGTGGAGATCCGCTTCAATGGACGTGGTCATCGCATTGATTTCAAGCAGCTGACGGGTCGCTCAATCACCATCTATGCTCAACAGGAAGTTGTGAAAGACCTCATTGCTGCGCGCCTGGAAGCCGGAGGTGAGATTTTCTTCGAGGCTGATGACGTGAGTGTTCAAGACTTCGATTCGCCATCCCCAAGAATTCGCTTTCGTGATTGCGGCGAACCTTCGGAGATTCTTTGCGACTTCGTCGCCGGTTGCGATGGATTTCACGGGGTGTGTCGGCAAAGCATAGCGGATACGTTGACATTGTATGAGCGGATTTTCCCGTTCGCATGGCTCGGCATCCTTGCTGCTGCGCGCCCTTCTTCGGAAGAACTGATCTACTGCTACCATGAGCGCGGGTTCGCGCTTCACAGCATGCGCACTCCAGAAATCACCCGCTTGTATCTCCAATGTGCTCCGAACGAAGATCTCGCCGGTTGGCCAGACGAAAGAATTTGGGAGGAATTGCAAACACGGCTCTCCACTCGCGATGGAAAGAGACTAAACGAAGGCTCGATCTTGCAGAAAGGCGTTACCGCTATGCGCAGTTTCGTCGTGGAGCCGATGCAACGCGGCAGGCTTTTTCTGGCCGGGGACGCGGCCCACATCGTGCCTCCGACAGGGGCCAAAGGACTCAATCTTGCCCTTGCAGATGTTCGAATCCTGGCTGAGGCGATCGCGGAATGCTATCGGTCCGGGGCTACTCAACTGCTCGACAGTTATTCCGAGAAGTGCCTTAGGCGAGTTTGGCTGGTTCAGCGCTTCTCCTTGTGGATGACGAGTATGCTGCATAAATTTCCGGGCAACGATACCTTCGAACAACACAGGCAACTGGCCGATTTGGATTACCTGACGAGTTCTCATGCAGCTGCGGAGGCATTTGCTGAAAATTACGTTGGGCTTCCGATGAGCTGAATTGATGTATCAACTGTAGAATTCAGGAAAGTCCCTGAGCGCTCAGATGGCGAAGAAGGTCAATCAGTCCGGTGAGGCGATTATCTCCCCCGCGCACATCGTCGGCTTCCGCCGAAATGAGCCGGGCACACAGCCGGATTCTTTTTATCCAGACTATCGCGCGACCAGGGTGCGCGCGCCGTCTCAGCCCTTGATTTTTTTGCCGCATACCCTTTCCGAGATTACGGGACCACTCTTTAGCCACTCCGAAATTGATGCGAAAGACAGTGATCTCACGACGCAGCATGCAGGAGAGCCTTTAGGAGAGCGCATCATCGTACAAGGGCGGGTCATGGATGGCGACGGGAGACCTGTATCGAATAGCTTAATCGAGATCTGGCAGGCCAATGCCGCCGGACGATATGCCCACAAGGGGGATAATCATCCCGCACCGTTGGATCCGAACTTTAGCGGCGCTGGCAGAACCCTAACCGACCAGAACGGATACTACAGCTTTGTGACGATTAAGCCTGGTGCTTATCCGTGGGGTAATCATGACAACGCGTGGCGTCCCGCTCATATCCATTTTTCGTTGTTCGGCCCCGCTTTTGTCACACGGCTAGTCACCCAAATGTATTTTCCTGGTGATCCGCTTCTTGCCTACGATCCCATTTTGCATTCGATTCCGGACGAAAGGGCGCGGCTGCGGCTGGTCTCGAAATTTGACCTGGAGATGACGAAGCCCGAGTGGGCTCTGGGCTACAGCTTCGACATCGTGCTGCGCGGGCGTGAATCAACGCCGTTTGAGGAATAGCGATGGATCTGATTCCAACTCCTTCACAGACGGTTGGTCCGTACTTGCACCTGGGGCTCACGGATAGGCGCAGCATTTCGTGCGTGGCTAGCGAAGGAGTGAAAGGCGAACGCGTGGAGATTACTTTTCGGGTGCTTGATGGCGACGGAGCACCTGTTCCGGATGCAATGATCGAACTGTGGCAGGCTGACTCCGAAGGAAACTATACGAATCACAGCGACTCGATCGATGCGACGTTTTGCGGCTTTGGAAGGCAGGCAACGGCAGAAGATGGATCATGCACGTTCGAAACGATCATGCCCGGTAGGGTACCCGGTCCTGGCCACACGCTTCAGTCACCGCATATCAATGTGTCGGTTTTGGGACGAGGGCTCCTCAAGAGATTGTCGACGCGCTTGTACTTCGCGGGCGAAGCTGCTAACGCAGATGACCCCATCTTGGCCCTGGTGCCGGACGATCGGCGGGCGACCTTGTTTGCCCAGTGTGATCCCGTGCGTAGGGGCGGTTGGATGTTTGAAATCCGGCTCCGTGGAGTGGGTGAAACCGTATTCTTCGATGTGTAAATCCGATCGACTGGGCAAATCATGGGCGCACGTTTGATCGAAAGTTTGGCTATGACGCCGGCATTGGCCGAGGTGTTTTCCGATGATTCAGTTCTTCGAGCCATGCTGCAGTTTGAAGCGGCATTGGCTCGGGCGGAAGCTCGCCTCGGAGTGATCCCAACCGAGGCGGCAACCGCCATCACGGCTTCCGCCACAACCGCCAAGTTCGACATATCCGCTCTGGTAGACGATGCGTTTCGAGCTGGAACACCTGCGATCGCATTGGTCGCAGCACTCACCGATCAGGTGCGAAAAACTGACGCGGACGCGGCGCGCTTCGTGCACTGGGGAGCTACCAGCCAGGATGTCGCGGACAGCGCGATGTCTCTCCTGCTGACGCGCGCGCAACCAATCCTGAATCGTGATTTGTTGCGATTGGAACAGGCTCTGACAGGCTTGTCAGAGCGGCACAAGAACAGCGTCATGGTCGGACGGACCCTTCTTCAGGCGGCGCCACCGGTCACTTTCGGACTTAAGGCCGCTGGTTGGCTGGGCTCGGTTCATCGAGGAAAACATCGATTGGAAAATGGGTTCCGAGCTGCGGCTGTCTTGCAGTTTGGGGGAGCGAGCGGCACGTTGGCATCGCTGGGCGATCATGGCACAGCTTTGGTTGAGGCTCTCAGTCAAGAACTTGGGTTGAACCCTCCAGTTGCTCCGTGGCACACCCAACGTGACCAGTTGGCGACGATGATCTGTGCCTGCGGAGTCCTAACTGGATCACTGGGAAAAATGGCGCGTGACATCGCTCTGCTCATGCAGAACGAAGTTGAGGAGGCAAACGAGCCCGGAGGCAAAGGGCGCGGTGGGTCGTCGACCATGCCAAATAAGCGCAACCCCATCGCCTGTTCCCTCACATTGGCGGCAGCGCATCGGATGCCGGGACTCGTTGCATCATTTTTGTCTTCTATGGTGCAGGAGCACGAACGTGCGGTCGGCGGATGGCAGGCTGAATGGCCCGTGGTCGCATCGGTTGTGCAGTCGACGGGTGTCGCGGTCGCTTCGATGGCGGAAGTTGCAGAAGGCCTTTCGGTTGATACAGTCAAAATGCGGGCCAACATCGAGAGCACAAAGGGATTGATCTTTGCCGAACGGGCGATGATGCTGCTCGGATCAAAGATCGGGCGCGACGTAGCCCATAAGATCCTTGATGCGGCGGCGAGCAAGAGTGTCAATACAGGCAAGACTCTCGCGGCAGTGCTTGCCGAAATTCCGGAAGTTACTGCTCATCTGAGTCCCGCGGACCTCAAGCAATTGGAAGTGCCAGAACAGTATCTCGGATCAGCTGAGGCTTTTCGCAAAGTTCTCGTAGCGAAGTTCGGTAAAGACGACAACAAGGAGCGGTGACTTGCCCTTCGCAACCATTCACAACACCCGCATGTTTTATCGGCTGCAGGGAAGCGTGGGCCGCCCAGTCCTGATTCTGTCGCATTCGATCGGCGTTGACCATGCGATGTGGGACCTTCAAGTAAACGATCTGCTCCCACATTTTCAGGTTCTGCGATATGACACACGAGGCCACGGAGCATCCGATTCTTCTGCTGGAGAGTATTCGGTTGAGATGTTGGGCAAAGATGTTCTCGCCCTTGCGGATTCGTTGGGAATTTCACACTTTGCTTTCTGTGGATTGTCGTTGGGGGGAGCAATCGGTCAGTGGTTGGCAGCGCACTTGCCGGAGCGGGTCACCCATCTCATTCTCGCGAACACCTCACCTCACTTCGTGCCCCGCTCCAATTGGGAAGCGCGGATTGCAACAGTGCGAGACGGCGGCATGGCGTCCATCGTTGACGTTGCGATGCAACGCTTCTTTTCAGCGAATACGCTGGCGAAAAGCGATCCGCATGCTGCCTCGATTCGTTCGGTATTCTTAGCTACCGATCCCGTTGGGTATACGGGATGTTGCGCGGCGCTTCGCGACATGGATCACACGAATCTCCTTCGGCAGATAAAAGCTCCAACCTTGGTTATTTTCGGCGACCGGGACGTGGCGACACCGTGGGACGGGCACAGCGACAAGCTGGTGCGGGAGATTCCGGCAGCCAAGGCCATCGGCTTGGCCGCGGCGCATCTTTCTAACCTTGAACAGCCACGATCGTTTACAACGGCTCTATTAGAATTCCTACTTCCGCGAGTACCGGAAAAAATGGATTCCCTCCGCGCCGGAATGGAAATGCGTCGCGAGGTGCTGGGCGACGATCACGTGGATAAGGCCGTTGCGGCAACGACAGACTTTGATCGAGAGTTTCAGGAGTTGATCACGCGTTACGCCTGGGGGACTATTTGGTCTCGTCCGGAACTCGACCGTCGGACTCGACGACTTCTGGCGCTGGCAATGACTGCTTCCCTAGGAAGGTGGGAAGAGTTCGCCCTTCATGTGCGGTCCGGCTTGGCCGGTGAACTCGAGTTATGCGATCTGAAAGAAGTCCTTCTGCAGACAGCAGTTTATGCGGGAGCACCGGCAGCCAATACCGGCTTCAAGGTTGCGAGCAAAGAGATCAACAAGAGAGATTGCGATATGCAGGATTGAACTCTGCTTCTGGGACGGGACAACGATACCCGCAAGCCATGTATCTGGTTATCGTCAACTCGCCTCCACAAGCACCGCATTGGATTGCCTTCTGATGCCAGAGGGTCTGCGGCCGCTCAAATAAATATTCCTCGTTTTTAAGGATCGTGCGGGTTGCAAAGCGCGAATCCCTTCTACTCCCCGCTCGTGGCGGTCTTTCCCGCTACTGCCTCCCGGGCACGCGCCAACTCGGGACGGCTTGACTTGGTGTCCGCGCAATTCTTCAGCAGCTCCGCGTAGTACTTCTCGGCGGCAGCGGGTTGCTTCGCCATTTGCGCCGCCCGGGCCGCGCCATACAGACCGTTAAAACGGTTGGGATCGATCGTCAGCGACCGCTGGTACTCGGCCAGAGCTTCCGGAGCGTGTCCCGACTCCAGCAGGATGTCAGCCAGCATCTCTCGTGCCGGAATCTCCACTTCGCCTTTTCCGAACTCGTCCTGCTTGTCCGCCACACGGCGCATTATCTGCGCCGCCTCGTCGTTATTTCCCTCGGCGAATGCTATCCACGCGCGGATCTCATCGCGGCCAGTGTCCATGTATTCGGCCATGTAGGCGTCGGCCGACTTCTTCACCGCTTCCACCATGGCGTCATATTGCGCCAGGTCCTTCTTTGCCTCCGCTGCATCGTGCAGATGTCCACTGCCCACAGCACGCGTCCAATAGGTGATGGCGACGTTCTCCGGCTTGGTGGACGACTTGGGATCCAGAGTCGCCGCTTCCTTCCAGTGCCGCATCTCGATCTCATAGGTGGCGGGGAATCCCGCGCGCGCCATGTCGAGATATTCGTGCATGTCATGGCCGGCCATGGGATTCATGTTCTGCACCTTGGCCACGATCTCCCGCGCCTTTGCATCCTCGCCGACCTGCAGGTAGGCGTAGTTCAGGAAATCCATGGCGTGCAACTCGTGTCCATACGAGCCCGACTGCTCTGCCGCGGCCACCGACGCCAGATTCGCCGCGATGTCTTCCTGCCACATGCCCAGCCGCGCAAAGATGTGTCCCGGCATGTGCGCGGCGTGCGGAGCCGAGGGCGCGATCTCTCCGAAGCGCTGCGCTGCCTTGAGCCCGTCGGGCGCCATCTGCGGATTGTCGCAGCTATGAATGATGTAGTGTGCTACGCCTGGATGGTCAGGCTGCAGCACAAATTGCTCGTTCAGCAGCGCCAGAGCTTTCTTCTGGCTGGCGAACGTCGTGTCGCGTGGAGGCGCCGCGGCCAGCAGCGACAGCCCGTAGAAAGCGGCCGCCTCGTGGTCCTGCGGATAGGTCTCGCGCAGCTTCGCCATCGCGTTCGAGTACGCCGCGACCCGTGTCTCGAAACTCGCCTTGCTGTAATTGCGGTAGAACTGCGCCAGCGCATTGAGGTAATCGCGTTCGCGCTGCGTCTTCGGGCCAAGCTTCTGACCCTTCTTTACCAGCGCCAGGCCGCGCTTGAGGGTGTCTGCCTTCGGACGGTCCCAGATCTGGTGCCACAACGTCATGGCCTCGCCCCAATACGCCATGGCACAAGTGGGATCGGCCGCCGCGATTGCCTGGAACTGCTGCTCGGCCTTGTCGTACCAGAAGTCGTGCAGCAGCGCGATCCCGCGATTGAACGAAGCCTGTTGCGACGCAGCACAGGAGACAGGAAAATCCACACTTCCTAACTTTTCGCCGCTAGGTGGTTGCGCCGACTGACCTGCTGCGGCGAGGAGGCAGCCGCACACGACGAGCGGAAGCAAGGTACTTACGCGTACGCTCATGATTCACCCCAGGATCCTGGCAAGGAAGCATAGGGGCGATGTCGGTCGCAAGTCAACCGCGGGCACGAGTGTAAAGGATGTCCCTGGACACTTGTACTCTGGCCCTCTGCAAACCGCACCCCCTGCGAAGCGACGTCAGCCGGCTACGATCGCAAATCGACAATTAGCAAATGGCCGCCGACTCTCTGATTATGGCATGATGGCTTGGAGCTCTGAGCATGTCTGACATGCCGATGACTTCTTCCCGAGCTCGCTGGAGTTCAACATGTCGATTAGACCGGTTAAGCGGCTCATCGAATCGAAACCGACTGTCGAGGGTGCGGGAGTTCATCTTCGCCGGGCGTTTGGCTTTGGAAACACCAAAGACTTCGATCCGTTCCTCCTTCTGGATGATTTCCGCAATGATGTTCCCGAGGACTACCTGGCCGGCTTCCCCTGGCATCCACACCGGGGAATCGAGACGATCACGTATGTGCTGGCTGGGACCGTCGCTCATGGCGACAGTATGGGCAATAGCGGTGTGATCGGCGCCGGCGATGTGCAATGGATGACGGCGGGCAGCGGCATCATTCATCAGGAGATGCCCAAGGGCGATCAAGCGGGCCGCATGCACGGATTTCAGTTGTGGGGCAATCTTCCCTCATCGCTTAAGATGACGTCGCCGCGTTATCAGGAAGTGAAATCTCAGGAGATACCCGAGATTACCGACGACGATGGCACTCACGTGCGGGTCGTCTGCGGAAATTTCTGGGGAAGGCAAGGTCCGGTGGAGGGAGTTGCTGCCGATCCTGTCTATCTCGACGTGTCGGTCTCTCCGGGCAGGAGAAAGACGCTTCCGGTCGAAACCGTTCGTCATGCTTTCGCCTATGTATTCGCAGGGAGCGGGAAATTCTGCAACGCGTCGGGTCCGCTGGAGGTCCCAACGGAAGCGATCAAATGGCTGGACACGAATCCTCCTGTGGAGGCCGACAATCGTTCCCTGATCCTGTTCGACCGTGGCGACGAAGTCACGGTTCAGGCCGGAGACGACGGAATTCGATTTCTACTGGTTTCGGGAAAGCCTCTGGAAGAGCCCGTGGCCTGGTATGGTCCCATCGTGATGAACACGCAAGAGCAACTGCGACAGGCCTTCGGTGAACTCCAGGAAGGTACCTTCTTACGAGAGGGGAGCAGGCCTGGAGGTCGATAAGAGTCCGCCGCAAAGAACCCGGAACCATTGTCTGGAGGCCCTCATGCCCATCCTTCGAGCCTGCAAGATATGCGGTCGACCGAACCGCATTCCCGCCGAGCATCTCGCAGATACCGGACGGTGCGGAGCTTGCAAAGCATCGCTGCCATCGGTTGCGGAGCCACTGCAAGCAGACCCTGAGTTGTTCGACGAGATTATCCAAAAGGCACGCGTTCCAGTGCTGGTTGATTTTTGGGCCGCTTGGTGCGGTCCTTGCCGGATGGCAGCCCCTGAAGTGGAGCGCACGGCTACAGAGATGAACGCGCGAGCAATCGTGCTCAAGGTGGATACGGAGCGTTACCCTGAACTGGCTTCCCGCTTCAAGGTGAGTGGCATTCCCAACTTCGCCGTCTTTTTCCGCGGTCGTCTCGTCAAGCAGCAAGCGGGACTGGTAGACCACCAGCAAATGGAAAGCTGGTTAGAAGCCGCGGCTCGAACCGCTGATGCCTAACTGCAGCGCCGAATCGACCAACTGTTAAGCTCCAGCTACCATCATTGGAGAATGGGGCCAGCACCCGGTCGAACCGTACTTGTCCGAAGAGTTGCAACTGCGCGGTCGCAGCCGGCTCATAGATGATCAATCCGCCGGCATTTGCGGAAATGCATGCGTGGCAAGCACAGGCTCAGCGCCGCTGTTCCAACAATGGCAAGACAGCGCGCCACGTCGCTGCCAAACTCGGGAAGCTTTGGTGTTTCACTCTAGACCCCTAGGGAACTTTTTGGGCCTAGCTACAGCTTCTGCCTGATGGCCGGTGTTTTTTGCCCGACCTATCATTTCATTGAGCAGTGTTCATTAGCGCGCGAGGCCTTGGTTCTGCAGCGGCCCTGGAGTAAACAGGTTCTGGCCGCCCGCCTCCACGAGGCGGCTCGATTCAAGCCTCGGAATTGTCTGGATAATCTTCATGCAAATTGCTTTTTCGCCTCGGGTGGTTATCTGGCGGGTCGTCTTCGTACGAGGTGGGCTCTGTTTCCAATAATTAAGGAGGAGTCGATGGCTGAAGCGAAATCCGCCGAAAACGATCAGGGCATCTCACGGGATCAGCTCGCTGATCTCTTGAACGAAGATCTGTCACGCGAATATCAAGCGATCATTGCTTACGTGGTCTATTCGCAGGTTTTGAAAGGTGCGGCGTATATGAATATCGCCGATCAGCTGGAACTTCACGCAAAGCAGGAACTCGACCACGCTCTTATCGTCTCGCGGCAAATTGACTACCTGGGAAAAATGCCGGTGGTGACTCCGAAGCCGGTAAAAACTTCGGAAGACCCCAAGCAGATGCTGCGTTTCGACCTGGATAATGAAGGGGAGACGATACGCAACTATCGCGAGCGTGTTCGGCAGTGTGAGCAACTGGGTGAATATGCCATGGCGGAGCAGATTCGGCAGATTCTTATTAATGAACAGGACCATCAGATCGACCTCGCCACGGCCTTGGGTGTGGAAGTTCCTAAAGTCGGGGCGGCGAAAAAGACAGCCTCCAAGAAGTAGGCCTAATTGGAAAATTAGAGGAAAACCGTAACCTTTGTGCGTAGTTAAGCCTCCTAATCCACGTTGGTACCCCGGACTTTTATTGGATGTCGCCGCACGTTGAAAATGGCGGTTCCCGTCAATCGACTACGTAAAAGAGAAGATGATGCTGCACTCAGCCTTTTCCCAACGCTTGTGACTGAGGACCGATTTGCTGACTCGGCTCCCACATCGACTTGGCACCCGCGACGGCCTGAAAGCGCTTTTGGAGGTGCGGATGGTCCGCACTGACAATTTGACAACGGCATGCCTGAGGCAAGCGGCAATGCAAGACCAGTCGGTTGCGGGGACGGAACTATTCACAAACTTCGCCAATCGACGGCTGTAAACATATACGTGGCAAGTCGACGCGAATAAGACTTACAGGATCAGCGGAGAGCAAAAAGTCTAAGTCGCGCACGTCCAGGTTCACCCCGGTGGCCAAGCGGTCATTGTTGTAGGCCATACCCCGCCGGGCCTGGAGATAAGAGCTAATTGGCTGCGTTGCGTGCCGTGAGTTACTAACGCGCCAAATTCATTTACGTGGGAAGCGTCCAACGAGGGTTGATATGCCGGAAGGTAAAGCGCAGTCGAAGAAGAAGTCTAGAGCTGACTGGTTCGGAAGGTTCGCGACGAAAGCCTCTTCCTATTTAGGCTCGAAGTGGGCTTTCTCCGCGGCGATTTGCACCATTCTGGTTTGGACGGTGACAGGACCGATTTATCATTACTCTGATACTTGGCAGCTCGTAATCAACACGGGTACTACGATCGTTACGTTCTTGATGGTGTTCTTGATCCAGAACACGCAGAATAGGGATGCTAGGGCAATTAATCTCAAACTGGATGAGCTCATTCATTCTATCGGCAAAGCCAGGAATCAGATGATTGACATTGAGAATCTTTCTGACCTCGATTTGGATGAGCTTTCTGCACGGTACGAAAAGTTACGCTCGGAGCGTCGAGAACGGCACCGCAATAAACAGGCCGGAAAGTAACTATCCTGTTAAGAATGGACCCTCAAAGAACGAACTTCAAGGGCGCAACGTTCGGCTGGGCAAACCCATTCGTCCGCTGAGGTCGCGACCGGGGACGTGTGGAATCACCTGTTGACCCTGCTCAAGATGGAACAGGGCGAACGATCCATATGTCACCATGCGGAATGAGGCATGGTGAACTCATCGAATTGGAGCGACGCCCTCTAGGACCGCGGCCACTCGACAGCACCGAGGCTTCCGTCTGGCCGGTGAGTTAAGGTGGGAGCGTAAAGCCCACGAAGCTGGCGCCGCCACCACATGCCGGTTTTTCGCTTTTCCGCGAGCGATGTGAACCAATATTGCCAGAGGACGGCCCGCACAAATTTCGGGGGCGCATCGGGGAACGGGTTACTCGCAAAAAGCGCAAGCACGTTGCGGTTGCCTGCCAGCAGGCGTTCCTCGGCACTCACGACAAACATGTTGTCGCGCCACGACCCTAGTGACGCGAACCATAGGTTCCACTCGAAGCGCGGCTGATATGGCGCGTAAAGACCGGGCGCTTTCGCCAAATCCTGCGGCTTGTAGCGGAAGGGATACGCAACCCAGTTTTGACCGTCATTGGATCCTTGAAATTCAATTTCGTAGCGACCCCGCGTCATCGTCGCAAACAGTCCGTAGCGGTTCGCGATGCGAAACGGCTCCAGCGCGACTACAGGCGACGTTGGAAATGGAAATCCCGGCGTGAGAATCCAAATCATCTCAACCGTCGTGACATAGAACATCCAAGTCAGCATCACACTTGCTACGGCAAGCTTGAGGGCTTCGATGTGGCGGACAGTTTTCGAATCTAGGTCTTTGTCCACAGCCGGTTCCGGACCGCTGGTGTCGGATGGCGACCCTGCCGACAGGCGCTGTAACAGCCAATTCGGTAGCCAGCGCTGCAGAAAGCGATCGTCCAGCAGCAGCACACCCAGTAGCAGTACAAGGTAGTTCAGGAAGGTGTAGTTTGCGGTAAGGATAACGGGAACCTGCCACAGGGTCGCGATGAAGAAACATGTCAGGCGCCAGCGTCGCGGCAGAAACAGCATCCATACCAGGCCTAACTCCAGGACCAGCGTGGCACCGGTCGCGAACGCATGCACGGAATGTGGCAGGTGCTGCACATACCAGCCAATCCAGGTCGGCAAAGGGCCATTCTGGTAGTACTCGTCCATGGCGGTGAAGTTGCGCCACTGCAGGTCGCCGCTGGCCAGCTTCACCAGGCCGGACTCGAAGTAAATGCGAAACCATTCCCACTGCAACAGGAACAAACTGGCGCGAGACGGCGGATGCTGCCGGCCCAGGCCTGGCCGAAGCCCCGGCGGAGCAAAGAACAGCGACAGGAAGCCGGCTTCCAATAACATTCCGTCGGACTGGTAGCCGGAAAAGTCCTGCGCCGCGCTGACGAATGAAAGAAAGCACACGAGGCAAGTCACCAGCATGGCGCGCGGCCAGATGTTGAGCACCAGCAGGACCGAAGCGATTATCCCAATCCAACAAATGGCCATCAGCATGTGGGAACCACTGGAGAGCCACAGCAGGCTGGGCACATACCAAAATCGCACCGCCCCGAGCTTCGCGATCGCGCGCAGATATTCATCGGCGGGCAAGATGCCGTCCGGGCCGAGCAGGCCCTTGATCTGACACACCAGCGAATAGAAAGCTGAGAAGTAGATCAGACCCACGCCGCGCAAGAACATCCACCGCGGCAACAGCCGGTCAGCGGCGCCGTGATCCGACGAAAACAGCCAGCGGGTAGTCGATGCAGGTCGTAGCATGGGCAAACGGCATTATAGTAATCACCGGGAAATTCCCAGAGTTGCGCGCGATGTGAGGAGGCGTGGTCATGGCTACCTGGCCTCGGTACCCTGCGGTGTATGAGATCAGCACGTGGGTGTGGCTGTCAGAACTCGGCGGCAAGACTGGCGTTCCGGTTGACCTGGGTTCAGTACCATCGTCCGAGTGGGATGCCATCGCTAGACTCGGCTTTGACGCCGTGTGGCTGATGGGCGTCTGGGAGCGAAGTCCCGCAGGCATAGCCATTGCCAACAAGAACCCTAGCCTGCTGGCTGACTTTCGGCGGGCGCTGCCCGACTTTCTCCCCGAGGACAACGTAGGGTCCCCCTATTGTGTGCGGCGTTACGCCGTCGATACACACCTGGGAGGACCGAAAGGATTGGCCGCTGCGCGCCTAGAGCTCGCTAAGCGCAGCATTAAGCTGATTCTAGACTTCGTACCTAACCACGTGGCGCCCGATCATGCATGGGTGAGCCAGCATCCGGACTACTTTATTCAGGGAACCGCTGAGGACGCCAGGAACGACCCCGCGTCGTATATCGTCGTGGGTCAAAGCGTGATTGCCTGTGGACGGGATCCCTACTTCCCGGCCTGGCCTGATGTTGTCCAGCTAAACGCGTTTCAGCCGGGATTACGCAAAGCGGTAATCGAAACCCTCTCCGACATCGCCAGCCAGTGCGACGGCGTTCGCTGCGACATGTCGATGCTGCTGCTAAATGCGATTTTCGAGCGAACCTGGGGCGGACGAGCGGGGCCGAAGCCGGCGACAGAGTACTGGGAAGACGCGATTCCAGCAGTCAAGCAGGCGCATCCCGACTTCATCTTTATCGCCGAAGCATACTGGGACCTCGAGTGGGAGTTGCAACAGAAGGGCTTCGATTTCTGCTACGACAAGCGACTCTATGACCGACTGGAACACGACAACGCCGAATCCGTCCGCCTGCATCTATGCGCCGACTTGGCATATCAGAGCAAGCTACTGCGTTTCCTTGAGAATCATGACGAGCCCCGTGCGGCAGCCTCTTTTCCTCCCGAAAAAGGTCGCGCCGCGGCTGTAACGACGTCGACGCAGATGGGCGCCAGACTCTTCCACGAAGGGCAATTTGAGGGTCGCAAAGTCAGGCTTCCAGTGTTTCTGGGGAGGCGTCCGCAAGAGCCGGTTGATACCGAATTGCAGGCGTTCTATCGAAAACTGCTCGCAGCCGTCGAAAGTAGGGTATTCCGAGAGGGTCAGTGGAGTTTGTGCGAACGTACGGGGTGGCCCGATAATACAAGCTGCCAACATATCGTCGCCTGGCAGTGGACCGGCAAGGAAGAGCGGTACCTGATCATAGTAAATCTGAGCGACGGCGCAGCGCAGGCGCTGGTCCAGGTGGAATGGGACGATCTCGCAGGTCAAAATTGGACCCTGACCGATCAATTGTCGGGCGTTACTTATCAGCGCTCAGGCGACGAGGTGCGGTCCTCGGGACTGTATGTCGAATTAGGGCCCTGGGATCAGCATTTTCTTCGATGGTCTCCTGTGAAGATCGCGTGAAACTTGCCGAGTGGACAGATTTGGTGTCGCGTAAGCTATATTTTGAAAATCAGTGTCACCCTGCGGTTAATCATGGCGTCGATGTCATCGTGGACTCGTGTGGAACTGGGCGTAGTCAGCCATGTCCCTGTGAACCACAGTCCGCTTGCAAGGGAGCGTTTCAATGAATCCGTCAGATCAGGGAAGTCCGCACCTCGTCTATGAGGAGGTCACTGAACAGAAGCGCTTGAATGAAGCGCGAGAGAAAGGCATCCCATGGAAGAAATGGGGACCGTACCTCAGCGAGCGCCAGTGGGGAACGGTCCGCGAGGATTACAGTTCCGACGGTAATGCCTGGAACTACTTCTCGCACGACCAAGCGCGCTCGCGCGCTTACCACTGGGGCGAGGATGGCCTGGCCGGAATGTCGGATGACAAGCAGCAGCTCTGCTTTGCCGTGGCGCTGTGGAACGGTCGCGATCCCATACTGAAAGAGCGGCTGTTCGGCTTGACCAACAGCGAGGGGAACCACGGCGAGGACGTCAAGGAATACTACTTTTACATCGACAGCACGCCGACTCACTCGTACATGAAGTATCTGTACAAGTATCCGCAGCGCGAATATCCCTACAGCGATCTGGTGGAAACAAATCGCCGGCGCTCGCGCGAAGACATGGAGTACGAGCTCCTCGACACGGGGATCTTCGACGATGACCGCTATTTCGACGTGTTCGTAGAATACGCCAAGGCTGACCCGGAAGACTTGCTGATCAAAATCTCTGTGCATAACCGCGGACCGGAAGATGCGCAAATTCACGTACTTCCAACATTGTGGTTTCGGAACGTGTGGTCGTGGGGGGATGACAACCCGAAGGGGATGTTGCGCCAACTGGACGGCCAATCGATTACTGCGGCGCATCCCAATCTTGCCGAGATGGCTCTGCAATGTGATGGCGCGACGGAGTTGCTGTTCACGGAGAACGAGTCGAATGCCAACCGGCTATGGGGCCAATCCAATCCGTCGCCCTATGTCAAAGACGCTTTCCACGAATACGTCGTTCGGGGAAACAGTGCGGCTGTTAATCCGGCGAAGACCGGAAGCAAGGCGGCCGCACACTATGTACTCGACGTACCGGCTGCTGGCTGCAAGGTTGTCCGTCTGCGGCTGAGCCGACAGCCGGAGGTCAACGCATTTGCGAAGTTCGACGAGATCTTCTCTGCGCGTCTGGCGGATGCCGACGAGTTCTACGGGCGCATAACTCCGAAAACATTGAGCGAAGACGAACGTCGCGTGCACCGCCAGGCACTGGCGGGAATGTTGTGGTCCAAACAGTATTACTATTTCGACCTCGACCGATGGCTGATTGAACATGGATCTCATCCCCTCGTGGGAGCGGGCACGGGAAGTGCGCGAAACCCCGAGTGGTTCCACATGCTGAACAGCGACATCATTTCCATGCCTGACAAGTGGGAGTATCCCTGGTATGCGGCGT
This sequence comes from uncultured Acidobacteriaceae bacterium, assembly GCA_963834815.1. Classification (GTDB taxonomy): domain Bacteria; phylum Acidobacteriota; class Terriglobia; order Terriglobales; family Acidobacteriaceae; genus DASRAA01. Next base: position 292,724 of record CAWIDA010000007.1, read on the forward strand.
GGGACCTGGCGTTTCACACCATCGCGCTTTCGCTGGTGGACTTCGACTTCGCCAAAGAGCAACTGCTGCTCATGCTGCGGAGCCTGTATGCACATCCCAATGGACAGATTCCGGCCTACGAGTGGAACTTCAGCGACGTCAATCCGCCTGTGCATGCTTGGGCGACGTTGTTCCTGTACCGAGTCGAAACCGAGTTGGGCCGTGCCGACATCCGCTTTCTCGAGCGCTCATTTCAGGGACTGATGCTTAATTTCAATTGGTGGGTCAACCGCAAAGACCCAGAGGGCAAAAACGTGTTTGCCGGGGGTTTCCTCGGATTGGATAACATCGGCGTCTTCGACCGCAGCGCGCCGCTCCCTACCGGCGGCCACCTCGACCAGGCCGATGGCACTGCGTGGATGGCCTTTTACTGCATCTGCATGCTCGAGATTGCGCTCGTCCTGACCGATTACGATTCGATGTACGAAGATATTGCCTTCCGATTTCTCGAGCATTTCGTCTGGATCACCTACGCCATGGATCGAATCGGAGAGCACCATGACGAAATGTGGGATTCGGCGGATGGATTCTTCTACGATCTGCTTCATTTTCCCAATGGCGATGCCACGCGTTTGAAGATCCGCTCCATGGTGGGGCTGCTGCCCGTGTGTGCTGCCAACGTATTCGAGCCGGGCACGCTCGCGCGCCATCCCCGCATGAAGGAACTGGCCGAGTTGTTCCGTAAGCGCCATCCGGAGGTGGTGCACAAGATCGCTGCAGCCGAAGACGTGTCCATTGGGGGGTACGGGGGCCGCAGGCTGGCCACGGTATGCAACAAGGAGAAACTGCAGAGTATTTTGAAATACATGCTCGACGAGAACGAGTTTCTCAGCCCCTACGGCATACGCTCGCTGTCGAAATATCACCTCGATCATCCTTTTGTGTTTTACCTCAGTGGTCAGGAGTACAAAGTGCAGTACCTGCCCGCCGAGTCCAACACCGGTATGTTTGGCGGTAACTCCAACTGGCGTGGACCGGTTTGGATGCCGGTCAATGTGTTGATCATCCGTGGGTTGCTGCAGATGTATCCGTTTTATGGCCCGGACTTCAAAGTGGAATGTCCGACCGGCTCGGGAAATTTCATGACCTTGTTTGAAGTGGCGAAAGAGATTGGTCGTCGGCTGTCTAACATTTTTCTGCGCGGTGCCGATGGCAAACGGCCAGTTTACGGAGGCACGAAGAAATTCCAGGAAGATCCGCACTGGAAGGACTACATCCTCTTTTACGAGTACTTCCACGGCGACAATGGCGCCGGGTTGGGCGCCAGTCATCAGACGGGCTGGACCGGGCTGATTGCCCGCACCCTCGATGTGTTCGCGCGCGCCCGCCCCGAAGATCTGTTGCAGGGGGCACAGAAAGCCATTGGCGAAATGACGCGAAAGCAAGTGACGGGAGAGTGACTTTTGAGGTCTGGGATCCCCAAGTGCGCGCCGGACATTAGCTGCCAGTCACGGAAGGGCCTGGCCGAGGGAGAGTGCGTTTATGGAGCCATTTGATCTCAGAGATCATGAACTGACCGTTCCCGAGGTTTACCGCAATCTGCCGCCCAGTTCGCTGTACGAGCATGCGATGCGGTACGACAAAGGTACGGGCATCGCTGAGAACGGGGCCTTGGTGGCATACTCCGGCGCGAAGACCGGCCGCTCACCCAAAGACAAGAGAATCGTCAGGAACCAGGTCTCCGAGAACGAGATTTGGTGGGGCGACGTCAACTTACCGATCGATGCTCACACCTACGACGTGGTGCGCGAACGCGCGAAAGACTATTTGAACCTCTGCGCACGTCTCTATTGCTTCGATGGCTTCGCGGGTTGGGACCCGAAGTATCGAATTAAGGTCAGGGTGATCTGCGAGCGCCCCTATCACGCGCTGTTCATGCACACTATGCTGATCAGGCCGACGCGTGACGAACTGGTTAGCTTTGGCAAGCCTGACTTCGTCATCTATAACGCAGGCCGTTTCCCCGCCAACCGGTACACGGCCGGCATGGGCTCGAAGACCAGCATCTGCCTGAATCTGGAAGACCGCGAGCTCGTCATACTTGGCACCGAGTACGCCGGCGAGATGAAGAAGGGTGTATTCACAGTCGCCAACTATTTTGCTCCCAAGCGCGGTGTGCTTTCCATGCATTGCTCCGCGACCGCCGACAAACAGACCGGTCTCTCTTCCCTGCTGTTCGGCCTCAGTGGAACCGGCAAGACGACCCTCTCGGCAGATCCAAACCGGCATCTCATCGGCGACGACGAGCATTGCTGGAGCGATGAAGGCATCTTTAACATCGAAGGGGGCTGTTACGCCAAGGCCATCAACCTCACTCCCGAGTCGGAACCCGACATCTTCGCCGCGTTGCGCTTTGGCGCAGTCCTCGAAAATGTCGTGCTCGAAGACGACCATACTGTCGACTTCGCCGATACCAGCATTACCGAAAATACCCGCGGCGCTTATCCCATCAACTTCATCCAAAACGCCCGCATTCCCTGTGTCGCCGGCCACCCAACCGACATTATCTTTCTCACCTGCGATGCCTTCGGCGTTTTGCCGCCGGTCAGTTCGCTTACCCCGGCACAGGCCATGTACCACTTCATCAGCGGATACACGGCCAAAGTCGCCGGGACTGAGGTTGGAGTGAAGGAGCCGTCGGCGACATTTTCGCCTTGCTTCGGAGGCCCGTTCCTGGTCTGGCATCCGAGCACGTACGCCGAGTTGCTGGCGGAAAAGATGAAGAAACACGGTTCCCGGGTTTGGTTGGTAAATACCGGCTGGAGCGGCGGTGCCTACGGCATTGGCAAGCGAATCAAGCTGGCCCATACCCGCGCCATCGTCGACGCCATCCACGGCGGCGCACTGGCGAAGTCCAAAACCCAGCGTGATCCGGTGTTTGGCTTTGAGGTCATTACCGAGTGCCCGAATGTTCCGGCAGAAATCCTTGCTCCACGCAGCGCCTGGGCCGACAAGTCTGCCTATGACGTAACCGCGAAAAAGCTCGTGGAACTGTTCCAAAACAATTTCAAGAAGTATGAATCCGGAGTGAGCGCCGACGTCAGAGCGGCGTCACCGCCAGAAGGATAATATGAACCGGTAGTTCAGTTTCTGGATGCCGCGCCAATCGTCATACATTCGAGCCCCCAGGCTGGCGGCACCGCCCGCTATCCCCGGTCCCTTCAGGAGATGATTTTCATGAGTGCTATCGCTTCCAATTCCACCACCGAACTGCTTTCCCTCAGCGCGTACGGCGCCTCCCGTTCGAGCGTGACCGGGGCGCCATTGAGCGCTGATGAGTTGCGCAAGACCGATGCCTATTGGCGGGCCTGCAATTATCTGAGCCTGGGAATGATTTACCTGCTCGACAATCCGTTGCTGACCGAGCCCCTCCGGCCCGAGCACATCAAGAACCGGCTGCTCGGGCATTGGGGATCGAGTCCTGGCTTGTCGTTCATCTATGTGCACTTGAACCGCCTGATCAAGAAATACGACCTCGATGCCATCTTTCTGGCCGGCCCCGGACATGGCGCACCGGGAGTTCTCGGCCCCGGCTATCTGGAAGGCACTTATTCCGAGGTGTATCCCGATAAAAGTGAAGACTTTGACGGGCTGCGCGAGTTCTTCAAGCAATTCTCGTTTCCCGGCGGCATTGGAAGCCATTGCACGCCCGAAACACCCGGATCCATCCATGAGGGTGGGGAGCTGGGCTACGTGCTGTCGCATGCGTGTGGCGCGGCCTTCGACAATCCGGAGCTCGTCGTAGCAGCCGTAGTGGGAGACGGCGAATCGGAGACTGGTCCACTGGCGACGTCCTGGCATGTCAACAAGTTTCTGAACCCGGCTCGGGACGGCGCGGTGTTACCGATACTTCATCTCAACGGCTACAAGATCAACAACCCGACGCTACTGGCGCGCATCTCCCACGAGGAATTGGAGGGACTGCTGCGGGGTTATGGCTGGACCCCTTATTTCGTGGAAGGATCGGACCACGACTCCATGCACCAGGCCATGGCCGCCACCGTGGAGCACTGCGTCCTGGAAATCCGCAAGCATCAGCAGGAGGCGCGCCAACAGTCTACGATCAGCCGTCCTAGATGGCCCATGATTGTACTGCGTTCGCCCAAGGGATGGACGGCGCCGGCGGAAGTTGAAGGACACCGGCTGGAGGGCTTCTGGCGAGCGCACCAGGTGCCCCTGCCGAACGTAAAGAAGGATCCCGAACAGCTCCGCATTCTCGAGAGCTGGATGAGGTCCCAGCGCCCGGAAGAGCTCTTCGATGGCGGGGGCAAGTTCAGCGCCGAATTCCGCGAACTTGCGCCCACCGGCACACGGCGAATGAGCGCCAATCCGCACGCCAATGGCGGACGGGTCAAAAAGGCCTTGCGCTTGCCCGATTTCCGGGACTACGGCGTGAAGTTCGACAAGCTCGGCCAGACTCAAGCCGAGAACACGCGTCCTTTGGGCATCTATCTGCGGGACGTAATGCGGTTGAACATGACCAACTTTCGCGTCTTTGGCCCGGACGAAAATACCTCCAACAAGCTCGATGCTATTTACGAGGTCAGCAAGAAGTTCTGGATCGAGGATTATTTTCCAGAAGATTCCGACGGTGGCGAGTTGGCCACCGACGGCCGCGTGATGGAGATGCTAAGCGAGCACACCATGGAAGGCATGCTCGAGGGCTATCTGCTGACTGGCCGGCATGGGTTCTTCTCCAGTTACGAGTCATTCATTCACGTTATCGATTCCATGTTCAACCAACACGCCAAGTGGCTCGAGATTTGCAGCCATCTGTCGTGGCGCGAGTCGATTGCTTCGCTGAACTTGCTGATTACCTCGACTGTGTGGCGGCAGGACCATAACGGCTTTACCCACCAGGATCCCGGGTTCCTCGATGTGGTGGTCAACAAGAGCGCCAGTGTGACACGTATCTATTTACCGCCGGACGTCAATTCACTGTTGTCGGTAGCCAATCATTGCCTGCGCAGCCAGAATTACGTGAACGTGATTGTGTGCGACAAGCAGATGCACTTGCAGTACATGACCATGGATGCCGCCATCACCCACTGCACCAAGGGAATCGGCATCTGGGATTGGGCCAGCAATGACGAAGGTGGAGAGCCCGACGTAGTGATGGCCTCGGCGGGAGACATTCCAACTCAGGAAGCGTTGGCTGCAACCGTTTTGTTACGGGAAGAGTTCCGCGACATCAAGATCCGCTTCATCAATGTCATTGATCTTTTCAAGCTGCAGCCCAGCACCGAGCATCCCCACGGACTTCCAGATAGAGACTTCGACTCGCTCTTCACACTTGACAAGCCCATCATTTTCAACTTCCACGGATATCCCTGGCTGATTCACCGGCTGGCGTACCGGCGGCATAATCATGACAATATGCACGTGCGCGGGTACAAGGAGAAAGGCAATATCAATACGCCGCTGGAGCTCGCGATTAATAACAATATCGACCGCTTCAGCCTGGCCATGGATGTGATCGACCGCGTGCCCCGGCTGCAGAGGATCGGAGGACACGCGAAGGAGCGCTTCCTCAACCAGCAGATCGAATGTCGCAACTATGCCCACGAGCACGGCATCGACAAACCGGACGCGGCGGCGTGGGTGTGGCCGTATTGACGGCTCAACCAGACCCTCGCCGCATCGTCTGACGACGCATTGCAACTTCCGCGAGGCTCCCACTCGGCGCCTAGTGCTGAGTGGGAGCCCGGCCCGCTCGCTATGCCGCAATGCGAGGCTGAAGCCGTTCCAGAATCTCGCTCTCCGCCCTGGCCCAGTCTTCCTCGTGATGCCCATCGACACGACCTCGTGCATCGTACAGTTCGTACGCTCGTTCCTGGATGCGCATTCGCAGGCTCTCATTTTCCCGGGCCGTCGGGCTCTTTTGCATCGCGGTTTGATTCGCCGATTCCACTGCTAACTTGCCTGACATATCTCCTCCTTTGAAAATGTGGTTCCGTTGGGGGTTGGTTTGTTGGGGTTGCTAACTGTTCGGGAAAACTATTCGCTTCGGCTTTATTGAACCGTTGCGTATCGGTCCGAGCTAAATTCGAACCACGGAAGTTTTTCTGGCGAGTGGGGACCTGCGGGGCCTCTCCGCGACAGTTGCATCGCGGCAGACGCACGCAGGCGCCACTCATCGTAGTTAGGGATGAAGTCTAGGTTGCAGAGTGCAAGAGCGAGCGAAGTGGCGGAGGCCGGAGGTGTGACTCAGGATCGAATCCCTTAAACGGAAGGCTAGCCGGTGCCACCGCAGGGAGCAGAACAGCTCGCGCCTCAATTACCACGGTGACTGCGAGGATGCTGGCCCACCACGGCACAAGGGGAGTGGCTTTCGAAAACTCCCGCCGCATCTGCTCACTCACAATGTAAGCCTGTGAGGTCGCGGGCCTTAACGTATGCTTGTGAATTTCATAACTAGCGAGCCTTGTGCTGGTAGCGAGGAACAGAAGAAGAGCACACAGGACCCAGGCGTTAAACCGGCGAGGCAAGGCGTTTCTCGTGAAGCGAACTGTCGAAAATTGGGTGTGCTTCAACATGGGAAACGCTGTCGCTACCCATCTGAAACACTTCGAGGACTTGAAAGTTTCGCAGCAATTCGCGAACGGCTAACAGTTCACCAATCATTCTTCGGAGGACGCTAGTTCGCGAGCGTACCCGCTACCAGACCAGATTTGAAACATCGCCCCCGGGTAAGAGTAGTTCCCAGGGGCGACTGTTCAACTCATCCGCGCTTTAACCTTCTGCCGTAGGCCGCCAGTCCAGCCAAACCGCTGCCCAACAGAAGCAAGGTCGATGGCTCTGGCGTGGGGCTGGCCCCGCCGGTACCTGTTCCAAGATCCAGCGGTGACGGTCCGGCGACGACATTGAGGGTGACGTTTGTGGGATTCACCACCACGGCAAAATGCTCGTTAGCATTGATGTGCATGCCGGTGATGGTTGCGAAGTTTCCGGTTGAGCTGGCAAAGTTCAAGATGTCAAACGAGCTGCCCAGGGTAGGCACGAACCCGTTGATCAGTTGCAGGCTCAGCGTACCACCCAGGGTAACCGCGCCAGTCACGTTCAACTGGTCGAACTGGGTTCCCGCATTCAATCCACCGATATCGGTCTTCAGAGTGCCAGCAGCGGATTGGGCGTATGTGCCGGTAACGGCCATCTTGCCGGCAAGATTGACCGCATCTCCCACATTAAACGTGCCGCCGGAGGTGAGATTACCCGAGAAGCTGCCGTTGTTGCCGAATATCGCCCCGGTATTCATGGCGAACACGCCCGCGCCCGTGGCGGTCATCGTGCCGTCGTTCGTGGTTTTGCCCGCCGTTTGCGTGTAGCTTGTGCCCGCGGCCATGGTGAAGGTGGTGCCGGTGGACACCTTCAAGGTGCCGGCGTTGCTAAAGGCTCCGGCTGTCGTGAAATTCCTGCCGGAGGCAATTGTGAAGATTCCCGCCGCTGCATTGGTAGCGAAGTTGGCCAGACCATCGGTGACTCCAGTCTGGTTGACAATCTTGGATCCCGCGCCCGTCAGAGTGATATTCGCGGCGTTGGTCACGATGTTGGCATTGTTGAATTGCAGCGTCCCGGTCACATTGTAGGTGCCGCCCGTCAGCTTGGTAGCGGCGAAGTTGGTGAGGCTACCGTGCACGTTGAACTTGCTACCGCTGCCGATGGTCAAGACGCCGTTGTTGGTGAAGTTGGCCTTGGTAGTGAAGTTGCGTCCGCCGGTAAGCGCAAACGTACCCAGCGCGGTATTCTTGGCAAAGTTCGCCAGACCGTTGGATCCGTTCGCGGCAATGATCTTCGACGCCGCGCCGTTCAAAGTGATGTTCGCGGAGTTGTTCACGATATTGGCGCCGTTGAACTGGAACGTCCCCGAGATCGAATAGACTCCACCATTCAGCGTGCCGCTCGAGAGGTTGGTAAGGTTGCCGTTTACTTTAAACGTGCTGCCGCTCCCGACCGTCAGCGTGCCGTTATTGGTGAAGTTGCCTGCCGTAGTGAAGTTGCGGCCGCCGATGATGGTGAAACCGCTGCCCGTGGCGTTGGTTTTCAGGTTCGTCAGAGCATCGTTCATCGCTGCATCAACAAAACTCGACGAAGGTCCATTCAGGATGATCTTGGCGGCATTGGTCACAATTTCGCCGCCAGCGTTACCCAGTTGGTCGATTTCCAGGGTTCCGGCAACGTTGTAGGTGCCGCCCGTAAGAGTGGTGCCAACAAAGTTCGAAAAGGGCCCTGTCTTAACCAGCATCATGTCGCCACTGTTGACCTGCAGGGTTCCGTTGTTGGTGAAGCCCATAAAGTTGGGCTGAATAATGAGGGGTGTGCTCTGGTTGGCGATAATCGTTCCGCCATTGACCAGGCCCATACCGTTGTTGCCAATGTTTCCCGAACCCTGAATAGTCACCTTATTGGTCAGAATGTACGTATTCACCGCGCCAAGAATGAAATTGTTGGCGCTGTTCGACATCGTCACATTTCCGACGCCGGTAAGGGTTACGCTCGCTCCGGCCACCACCAGTTCGGTGTTGTTTCCTGTCGAATTCAGCGTGATGCTGCCGCCGTTGGCGTAGCTCCCATTTTGCAGGTTGATCACGGCTCCGTTATCGATCTTGATCAGGCCGCCCGCCGGGTTGTTGAGCGTGCCTCCTAGGGTGTTATTGGTGAAGCTCAGGGCCTCGATTGTTCCGGTCGTGCTGTTATTCAGCGTCCCGCTCTGGATGATGCTGTTGCTCAGCTGCAGCAATCCGGCTCCCGTCAGCGACACCGTCCCGCCATTGATGGTTGAGTTGGTCACCACCAGGGTCTGGCCGTTCGACGTGATCGTCCCTCCGCCGTTGCTCACCGTTGTGTTCGAAATTGTGAGCGTTCCAGACGTGGCCTTGATAGTCCCGGTGTTGATCGTGCCACCGTTGGGCTGAATCGTCAGTCCTGCCGACTGATTCGCGTTGATCGTGCCGGAGTTCACCAGGGTCATGCGATTGCTGCCGATGTTGCCTGCCCCCTGAATGGTTTCCTGGTTGGTCAGCGTGTCGGTGGTCGTGCCGCCGAAAATAAGGTTGGTGGTGCTGTTTGACAAAGTCACGGTGCCACCGCTCAGGGTCACGTTCCCGCCCACCACGACCAACTCGGTGTTGTTGCCTGTCGAGTTCAGCGTTACCGTGCCCAGGTTGGGATAATTCCCAGCAGCCAGGTTTATCACCGCTCCGTTATCGATCTTGATCAGTCCGCCCGCCGGGTTGCTGATCGTGCCCCCCAGCGTGTTATTGGTGAAGCTCAAGGCCTCGATCGTTCCAGTCGCGCTATTGTTCAGTGTCCCATTCTGGATCGTGCTGTTACTCAACTGGACCAGACCGGCTCCCACTACGTTCACCGTTCCGCCGTTGATCGTTGAATTGGTCACTTTCAGGTTTTGACCATTTGTCGTGATTGTTCCGCCCGTGTTGGTTACGGTCGTGCCTGAGAACGTCAGCGTTCCTAAGCTGGCCCGGATGGTCCCCGTGTTGATGGTGCCGCCATTGGCCTGAATCGTCAGTCCCGCCGACTGGTTGGCGAGAATAGTGCCGCTGTTCACCAAGGTCAGGCGGTTGCTGCCAATGTTGCCTGACCCCTGGATGGTCTCCTGGTTGGTTAGGGTATCGGTGGTCGACCCGCCGAAAATTAGATTGGCTGCATTGTTCGACATCGTCACGCTGCCGCCACTCAGGGTTACGTTCCCGTCCAGCACTACCAACTCTGTATTGTTACCTGTAGAGTTCAGGGTTATCTTGCCCAGGTTGGGGTAATTCCCATTCTCCAGGTTGATCACTGCTCCGTTATCGATCTGGATCACCCCACCCGCCGGGTTGCTGATCGTGCCGCCTAGCGTGTTGGTGGTGAAGCTCACGGCTTCGATAATGCCCGTCGCGCTATTGTTGATGGTCGCGCCCTGGATGGTGCTGCTGCTCAGTTGCAGCAGGGCCGCTCCCACCAGATTCACCGTCCCACCGTTGATCGTGGTGTTGGTCACGTGCAGAGTTTGTGCGTTCGACAAAATGGTTCCGCCGGTGTTGTTCACCGTCATTCCGGTTAGCGTCAGCGCTCCCGCCGTGGCCTTGATCGTCCCCGTGTTGGTAGTGCCTCCATTGGCCTGAATCGTCAGGCCCGCCGACTGGTTGGCATCAATTGTGCCCGAGTTCACCAAGGTCAGGCGGTTACTGCCAATGTTTCCCGCCCCCTGAATAGTCTCCTGGTTGGTCAGCGTGTCGTCTGCGGCATTGCCGAAGATAAGGTTATTCACATTGTTTGACAGCGTCACTGTCCCGCCACTCAAGATGACGTTCCCGGACTGCATTATTAACTGGGTGCTATTGCCGGTCGAGTTGAGTGTTACCGTACCCAAGGTGGGGTAGCTCCCGCTGCCTAGCTTCAGGACGGCGCCGTTATCGATCTTGATCAACCCGCCCGCCGGGTTGTTTACCGTTCCCCATAGGGTGTTGGTCGTGAAGCTCAGAGCTTCGATCGTTCCCGTCGCGCTGTTATTCAGTATTCCACTCTGGATCTCGCTGTTGCTCATCTGCAGCAGGGCGGCGCCCGTCAGGGTGATCGTCCCCCCAACGACCGTGGAATTGGTCACAGCCAGGGTCTGAGCGTTCGAAGAAATCGTTCCCCCCGTGTTGTTCACGACCATATTGGACAGGGTCAGCATTCCCCCAGTGGCCTTGATCGTCCCTGTGTTGGTCGTGCCTCCGTTCGCCTGAATGATCAGTCCCGCCGATTGAGTGGAGTTGATGGTGCCGGAGTTGATCAGCGTCATGCGGTTAAGGCCGATGTTTCCCGCCCCCTGAATAGTCTCCTGGTTGATCAGCGTATCCGCTGTGACCGAGCCAAAGATGCTGTTGGTCGTGTTATTCGACATCGTCACCGTGCCGCCGCCGCTCAACGTAACCGCCGGGCTGCCAATGATTAGCTGCGCGAAGCTCCCGGTCGAATTCAAATTGATTTGGCCCGCATTATTGATGTCGGTGCCGTTGATCGTCAGTGTGGTGGCGTTATTGAAGTTCAGGCTGTCATTGGCGTCAATCGTCAGGTTGGCCGCCTGCGCGCCGCTGATATTCAGTACCACTGCGGAAGCCTGCCCGTTCCCGTTGTCAATGCAAACGTTGGTCGTGGACGTGGGAACTCCGGCGCTCCAGCCGGCGGCTTGGTTCCACAATCCGCCCGACGCAACTCCTATCCACGTCGTGTCGCACTGACCAAAGGCCGGGAGCGACACCAGGCACGACAGCGCCAGGACCAACAAGGTCGTCGCCACGAGCCTTCCCCTCGAGAATGAGCCTCGCAGGCTTGAGAGTTGGTTAGGGCTGATTGTGCAGGACAGGAAGCAGAACGCAGGACGGGAAGTGAGACGCAGCATGTGGCTATCCTTAAAAGCTTAAAGATTGATACTTCAATTCCGTGCAGCTCGATCACTGAATCGAGAAACCACCTGCGGCCAAAACCAAGCCAATGCAGCAGGCAAAGCTCCCGCCGGTGGAGACACTTCTTAAGTGGGCGACCTGACCGACATTTGTAAACTTCGAAGCGGAGTGAGAACCCCGATAAACGAAAGTGTCTTAGTCTTCGCCGGAAAAGCAACCCTGTCAATGGGGCACCAGTGGGGGGGTATAGTAACACTTTGGTAGTAGTCAATTAGTAATCTGGATGGCTTAGGGCTACCGAATTAGCCTGTTTGTGGGGATACCAGACGTGGGGCGTCAGCCTCCTGCTTGGCTTCAGTTCTTCTCTCGGCTATCGTTGAGGACATGCGCAGTGACGTCGAGCGGGCCCTACAGTTGATCCAAAGCAACAAAACTTCGTCCATTGATCAAGCCCTCGGCCTGCTCCAAGACACCGTTTTTTCCTTTAGCATGAAAGTGTGCGGTCATCCCCAGGATGCCGAAGACACCATGCAGGACGTATTGTTGAAATCCCTGCCGTACTTGCCAAAATTTAACAATGCGCAGGCGCTGGGAGTCTGGCTCTATAAGGTGGCCCGCAATCGCTGTCTCATGAACCGTCGCGGCCTCAAGTTCTCACCCCAGGCGAATCTTTCGCTGGATGCGCTGATGCCCGACGGCCGCCAGCTCCAGAATTTGCTGCGCAGTGAGCGGCCCAGCCCGGAATCGGAAGTGCTGCAAAGCGAAGCAGCCGAACGGTTGCATCGGGCGATTATGAAAATCCCGCCCCAATACCGGTTCGTTCTTGTCCTTCACGACATGGAAGGCCTATCCGCAGCCGAAGTTGCCAAAGTCACCGGTCTGCGCGAGGGAACGGTCCGCGTGCGCCTGCATCGGGCGCGGTTGTTTGTCCGCCAACAACTGGCTTACACGAGCAGGAACGGCCGGACTCCCACCTCACGGAGGCACGCAGAAAGTGACCCACCAAAGCCACGGCACTGTCGCGCGCTGTTCGCCGCACTTTCCGATTACATGGACGGACTGGTTGACGAGGCTGTATGCGAGCAAATGGGAAAACACCTTCACGATTGCGAGCCCTGCCAGGCTTTCCTCGACAGTTTGGAAGAAACCGTCAAGCGATGCCGCTCCTATCAGCCGGTTTGCGGTCGCTCTGAGAGCCCCAAACTTAAAGAACAGTTGTTGCAGCAATACCAGGCTGCCCAGTTGGCCCTGAAGATGAAACCTACGATGAAGAAGACCAGGTCCGGGAAGAAATAACTCTTTAGTACCGCACCACCTGAATCCAGCCCTTTCCTAACTCACATGATCGCGATTTTGATTAGCCGCTCCCATGGTCTGTAACGATGTCCTCCCAGCCTGCATTTCTTCTTGAGAAAGAGAAAGCCATCCTGGGAGCGACCCATCATGCCACTGTATGACTACCTATTCTGCGAATGCGGCAGCACTTTCGAGATGTTGCGGGTTATGAAGGACGCTGACTGCGATGTACGGTGTCCCGACTGCGGCTCAAACCAGATTCAGCGGCTCATCTCCACCTTTGCCGCGGGTGGTTGCGGCCGTTCACGTTCCAGCCACTTTCGTTGAGGCGCGTGATGGCGGCCGGTCTGGCAGCCAATTGTCGCGCGTTTGAAGTCCTTTGGATATATTGCCCGCTATCAGGGAGGGACCGTGGCAACGACTACGACCGACAGCCTCCGGTCGCAGCGCGAGGCGATCGTAAATGCCCACATTGAAGCGGAAGCCGTAGCCCACGACGTGGCCGCAACCGTCGCAACGTTTCAGCATCCTCGCTACGAGGTCCCCGCCCTGGGAGCCGTCGCTGACGGAGCCGAGGGGGTCCACGGATTGGTAAGCGTGCTTCTATCGGCCTTCCCTGACTTCTACCTCAAGCCGATCGCGCTCCATCCCGCGGATGATGCAGTCATTGTCGAAGTTCGATTCGGAGGAGCCCAAAACGGTGCCTGGGCGGGTCTCGAACCCACCGGCAAGAAGATGGAAGTGCAGGCTGTGTTGATCTTCATGTTTGAGGGTAACGCCCTGGTGTGCGAAAAGGTCTACTTCGATCACGCAACCATCCTGCGACAGTTGGGCGCGATCGCTTGAGACGCACCTTCAATGAGTTGCACTTTGGTGGCTGCTCGCCCTCGGCTGTCCGCTACGGGAACCTTTCTGACCTGTGCGGCGTATTGCATGATGAATCCAATCCCGCTGTCGAGTTGCCCAAACCATTATTGAAAGGCAGTCCCATGACCTTGCGTATGCGCGCCGTCGCTACTAGTTTGCTCTTCATAGCTCTCCTCTTCGCAGTTGCCAGTGCGGCGCAAACCACGCCCGCAACTCAGCCCGACATCACCAAGGTTCCCGCTGCGGCGCAGCCGTCAGACCACTTTGATGTCGACGCTGCCACCGACGCTTACCTGGCGCTGATGCCGGAGAGCGCCAAGGCGAAGTCGGACGCCTACTTCGAAGGCGGCTACTGGCTGATCCTTTGGGACTTCCTGCTGGGAGCGGTTATCGCCTTGCTGCTGCTGAATCTGGGATGGTCAGCCGCGATGCGCAACCTGGCGGAGCGCATCACCCGCTTCAAGTGGCTCCAGACCTTTATTTACTGGGTGCAATATCTGCTGCTGACGTCGATCCTGGGGTTTCCCATGGCGGTGTATGAGGGCTATTTCCGTGAGTGGAAATACGGGCTGGCTACCCAGACGTTCGGTCCGTGGATGTGGGACCAGGTCAAGGGACTGGGCGTCGGACTGGTGCTGGGCGGCATCATTACGGTCCTTCTCTTTGGCGTGGTCCGCCGTCTGCCGCGCACCTGGTGGATATGGGGTGCAGTAGTCACCGTCGCGTTCATGACTTTTGTCGTCATGATTGTGCCGGTCTTCATCGTGCCTGTGTTCAACAAGGTCACGCGACTGGACGATCCGAAGGTCACGAAACCGATCCTGGCGATGGCACAAGCCAACGGCATACCAGCGCATGAGGTGTACACCATGGACGCCTCAAAGCAGACCACACGCATGAGCGCCAACGTTAGCGGATTCGGTAAGACCATGCGCATCACCCTGAACGACAACCTGCTCCGCCGAGGCTCACTGGAGGAGATCGAGTCGGTAATGGGGCACGAGATGGGCCACTACGTACTGAACCACATTCCTAAGGACATTACCTTTTTCCTGATCGTCATCGTCCTGGGCTTCTCGTTTCTGCGCTGGTCACTGGATTGGAGTCTGAAGCGTTGGGGCGCCAAATGGCAGATACGCGGCATCACTGATCCGGCAGTGCTTCCCCTCGCCGTACTGCTGGTCTCCATCTACTTCTTCGTGCTGACGCCGTTTCTCAACACGCATACTCGCACTGCGGAAGCTGAAGCAGACATCTTCGGAATCAATGCCAGCCGGCAGCCTGACGGCTTCGCGCAGGCCGCAATTCACCTCGGGGAGTACCGCAAGATGAAGCCCACCCCGCTGGAAGAATGGGTCTTCTTCGACCATCCCAGCGGATACAATCGCATCCACATGGCGATGCAGTGGAAGGCGGAAAACCTGCAGCTGTTTGCCGAGCCTCCGCCTGCCAACGCCGTCAGCGGCAACAGCTCTCGCTGAATGGCAACCGGGTGCTCAGGATTCCGCGCTCTTGAGCTTCAAGCTCGGCTTATTTTCTTCCAGAAACTCGCGGAGCTGATCAGCCTGATCGAGCAGGCGTACCCACTGCTCGTAATAGAGGGTCACGGGAAAGCGGCCAAGGCCATAAACGCTCACGCCGCCTTTCTCGCTGACTTTGAAATCGATCGCCCGGGGGCCGCGCGCTTTGGCTTTTTCTTGCAGCGCGGTCAATTGTGCCTTTAGCTCTTCGTAGGTGGGTTCTGCCATGGTATTTCCTCTCACTCGATGAATGTCTGCCTGTGCGGGTTAAATGGTGACTAGCGAAGAAACCTATTCGCCTCAGTTCGTCAAATCACACCAGTATGGTTTCGATGCCGGCTTTCTTCAAAGCGCGAAGATGTTGCCGGGGAATCTGCTTATCGGTGATGACTCCGTGAATATTAGAAAGCGGCACGATCGATGACAGGCTAGAACGTCCAAACTTACTGGAATCGCACACCGCGACCACTCGCGCTGCGATCTGTACCATAAGGCGATTCAGTTGCGCCTCCAGCAGGTTAGGAGTCGACACGCCGCTCTGCGTGTCGAATCCCTCCACTCCCAAAAATAAGATGTCCGCCTTCAACCGCCGCAGGCTCTCCTCGGCGATCGGACCCACCAGCGAATAGGAGTTACTGCGCAACATCCCGCCGGTCAGGATGACGTCGAGGCTACTTCCCGAAAGTTCACTGGCGATATTGATAGCGTTGGTGATGATGGTCACGTGCTGATAGTCTCGCAGGGCACGCGCGATGGCTGTAGTCGTGCTGCCTGAATCGAGGATGATCGACTGGCCTTCTTTGACCATCTTTGCAGCGGCCGCCGCAATGCGCTGCTTCTCGCGCGGGTGCTGCATCTCGCGCTCCGTAAGATCGCGGTCCGAGTCCGAGCCGGTGCGGATGGGCAGCGCGCCTCCGTGAGTGCGATAGATGAGGCCGCGGCTGTGCAGCAGCTCCAGATCGCGCCTGATCGTGATCTCCGAACTCGCATACTTCCTGGCCAGTTCGCGCACCAGGGCCCGGCCATTCTGGTTCACGAAATCCACAATGGAGCGGCGGCGTTCTTCGTTCAAGACCGAGGTGCGTTTAAGCGGCATCGTTCCAGCCTTTGTGCCTTCTCATCCAGGACAGAAAACAAAGCGAGACACCCAGTTCAAATACGATCTTATTCGATCAATAGCGAAGAAGGGAACAAGAAAACCGGCGGTCAGTTGCCGCCATGCACCGCCCATCACTAACCACCAGTCAGTGGGAGCTCAGTCCACCATCACCGACTTCACCAGGTTGCGGGGATGATCGACGTCGAGGCCGTTCAGCACCGCGATGTGATAGGCAAGGAACTGCAGCGGCACAACCTCCATGATCGGCAAGAGCAATTCCTCGAGGTCGGGAAGGTAGAACGATGCGACTCCCATTTTGCGCACGGTTTCGTCGCCCTCGGAGGCCAGCAGGATCTGACGCTTCGAAATCTGGCGAATGTCTTCGATCAGCGAGATCGACTTCTCGTAGCGCACTAGCGATTCCGCGTCGCGCCGGTCCTGGGTCACGATGGCCACCACCGGAAGGCTCTCCGTAATGAGCGCCGTGGGCCCGTGGCGGAATTCTCCCGTGGGATATCCTTCGGCATGCACATAGGAGATTTCCTTCAGCTTCAAAGCTCCTTCCAACGCAATGGGGTAATGCACTCCACGTCCCAGGAAAACGAAAGTCTGGTCTTTGTAGAAGTCGCGGGCAATGGTTTCGGCTTCGGCGTTGAAGCGATCAAGCGAGTGCTCGATCAGGTCTGGCAGCGACGACAGGGCGTGAACCCGGGTCAAGACCTCTGGGTTCGTCAGCGCGCTCTTTTGCGCAGCCAGAAACAGCGCCAACATGTAAAGCGCCGTCAGTTGAGTGGTAAAGCTCTTGGTAGCGGGAATTGCGACTTCCCTGCCGGCGCGGGTGAAAAAGTTGGCGTCGGCCTCGCGCGCGATCGTGGAATCTACCACATTGGAGATGGAAAGGGTCTTCATCCCATTCTCCTTGGCAATGCGTTGCGCCGCCGTTGTATCAGCGGTTTCTCCCGACTGAGTAATAGCGACCACCAGCGACCCTTTGCCATTGGTAGGCTTGCGATACCCGTACTCGCTGGCGTGCTCCACCTCGACAGGAATACCGGCCAGGTCCTCGATCATCAGCTTCCCGCACAGTCCGGCGTGGCGACTGGCCCCGCTGGCCACGATGGTGACCCGACGCAGCGAGGCCACTTCCTCCGCAGTCCAGGGAACGCGATCGAGCCCGACCATGCGGGTGGCGGGTTCGATGTGCTGGACAATGGTTCGCCGGATGGCCTCCGGCTGCTCATACACTTCCTTCAGCATCTGATAAGGAAACTCGCGGGTACGGCCCGCGTCATCCGATGGCGACATTGTCGAATGCTCCTTTGGAACGGAGTGCGTAGTAGCCTGCTACCTAGTAGCCTAGCACAAAAAGACATAAACAATCATTAATTCGATCATAAACGATCATTCTGTTAAACTCGATCAGTCGCGCTTCCGAATGCCAGGTTACCGCGCGACCCTGAAACTGCTTTCTACGGAGCTGCCACGGTAACTCTCACTGTTATGCGAATACTCATCCCATTATTGCTGCTCCCTATTTTCGCCTTTGCTGCCGGACAGTCCTCCGGCAGTGTTGCGTCACCCCTCAATGTCATGCCGCTGCCGGCGTCCGTGCAGTTGCAACCGGGACAACTCAGGCTCGCGGGTTCATTCACCATCTCGACCGACGGGCACGGCGACGGGCGGCTGGAGCGGGCGATCTTACGACTGCAGCAGCGCCTCGAAGGTCGCACCGGAATCACACTGCCCTTGGGCGTTGGCCCCAGCGGGACTCCGGGAATTCTGAAGATCGCGGTCACAGCGAGCGACGCCGCGTATCCCAAGTTGGGCGATGACGAATCCTACATGCTCATCATTAGGAGCGACGGGGCAACCCTTAGCGCCAATACGGTGTGGGGCGCGATGCATGGCATGGAAACGCTGCTGCAACTGGTGACGGGCGATTCCGCTGGCTACTACTTCCCTCTGGTCAACGTTCAGGACAAACCGCGCTTTGGGTGGCGCGGACTGATGATCGATGTGGGGCGCCACTTCGAGCCCGTCGACGTGATCAAGCGCAACATCGACGGCCTGGCGGCAGTGAAGATGAACGTCTTTCACTGGCATCTGAGCGACGACCAGGGATTTCGCATCGAGAGCAAGCGCTATCCCAAGCTGCACGAGATGGGCTCGGGCGGCTCGTATTACACGCAGGATCAGGTGCGGGACGTTATCGCATACGCGGCGGACCGCGGGGTGCGGGTGATTCCTGAATTCGACATGCCCGGCCACTCGACGGCCTGGATGGTGGGCTATCCGGAACTAGCCAGCGCGCCAGGGCCGTACGTGATCGAGACGCAGTGGGGCATTTTCGATCCCACCATGGACCCGACGCGTGAGGAGACCTACAAGTTTCTCGACGGCTTCATCGGCGAGATGGCGGCGCTGTTCCCGGACGAGTATTTCCACGTCGGAGGCGACGAAAACAACGGCAAGCAGTGGCAAGCCAACCCGAAGATCCAGAAATTCATGCAAGAGCACGGATATCACACCACTGCCGAGTTACAGACCTACTTCAATCAGCGGGTGCTGAAGATTGTGCAGAAGCACGGCAAAAAGATGGTGGGCTGGGACGAGGTGCTGACTCCCAACCTCTCCAAAGATACCGTGGTTCAGTCATGGCGAGGTTATAAGTCGCTCGACGAGGCGGCCCGCCAGGGATACAACACCATCTGGTCGACCACGTATTACCTGGACCACATGGGTCCGGCGGAATATCACTATCTTTCCGACCCGGTGCCGGCCGACTCCGCTCTGCCGGCCGAGCAGGCATCCCACGTTGTGGGAGGCGAAGTCTGCGCTTGGGCAGAATTCCTATCCCCCGAAAATATCGATAGCCGCATCTGGCCGCGTACCGCGGCGATTGCGGAACGGTTCTGGTCGCCCCGCGAGGTGACGAATATTGCCGACATGTATCGCCGCCTCGACCTGGTCAGCGTCTGGCTGGAGCAGGACGGATTACTCCACCTGTCGAGCACCGGCAAAATGTTGCGGCAGGTGTCCGGCACCGCCGACTTGGGCCCGGTCGGCGTCCTGGGCAAGATCAGTTCGCCTGAAGGCGTCGGCACTCGTGAGCAGATGACCCGCCCCGTGAAGCCCGGCACACAACTCGATCCGCTGGTCCACATGACGGATGCGGTGGTGCCCGATCCCCCGTACCGGCGACAGTTCGCAGCGCTGGTAGACCAGTTACTCGGAGATGCGCCGAAGTTTGCTGCCGCATCGGATGAGCTGACGCGCACCTTCCAGCAGTGGCGCGACCTGGGCCCCGCTTTCGCCGCAATGACCGCGAAGGCGCCGGTGCTGCAAGACGCAAGCAATCGCATACAGCAACTGCAGCAATTGGGTCGCTCGGGACTGGAGGCCTTGAATTACCTCCATGACGGCGAGACTCCTCCAGCCGATTGGAAGAACGCGCAACTTGCGCTGATCGGGCAGGCGGAGACGCCGGACTCCTCCTTCCTGAAACTGCCATGGATGAGCGCTTATCGGGCGCTCATTCTGGGGGCGGCAGAAGTGGGCGAGTTGAAGAGCGGCGACCCACATGAGTGGAAGCTGAAGATCCTGAACGAAGCGGCGCAGCAGGAACCTGCCCAGAAGTACACTTGGTAGGTGCAATGAGACCTTTCGCATTGGCCTTGCGTCGGCAGATCGCATTCACGGCGTGTGCATGGCTGTTATTGCTGGCCATCCCGGCGCCGACTGCGGGTGGTCAGGCCGCGGCCCCCGCGCAAGAACCGCAGCGCAAGACCAGCACTCCGTACTCCGGCGACCTGTCGATCTTCGACTATCCCGATCGCGACCAGAAACTGCACATCAATCAAGTGATGGATCTGCTGGCGATCTCTCCCGGTAAGACCGTTGCCGACATCGGGGCGGGCTCGGGATGGTTCACCGTGCGTGCGGCGCGACGCGTGACGGATACAGGGAGGGTTTACGCGGTGGACATCAATCCCGCAGCCATCACCTACATTGATGAGCGCGCACAGAAAGAAAAGCTGTCCAACATCAAGACTGTGCTGGGAACGCCGGACGATCCCCGCTTGCCGCCTGGCAGCGTCGACGCAGTGCTTCTGCTGAAGAGCTATCACGAAGTGGCAAAGCCGGTCGCTCTTTTGGGCAACTTGCGCAGCGCGCTAAAGCCCGGCGCGCGGCTCGGAATTATCGACCGCAACGGCAGCGGGGAGAATCACGGTGTGCAGAAGAAGGTCGTGATTCGCGAGGCGGAAGAGGCAGGTTACCGCTTACTCGACGAGCACGATGATCTGGTAAAAGACGACCGCATGGACTACTTCCTGATTTTTACTGCGCAGTAGGAAACCTTCCTCTCCTCAGCCAATGAAAAGGCGATCTCGGTTTGACCAGGACAGAAATGGGACCGGGAAACCAAGAGCAACCGCGGATCGCACGGAAGACGCGAAGTTTAAGCCCGAAGATCGCGGAAGTCACGGATTAGAGCTGCTTAACCGATCCTGTGCCCGCATTCCTTGTGCCCACCTTTTTCTGCTGAGCACTCCGGCCGCCCTAAGCCCGAAGGGCGACATTTGTTTTAGGCGTGGGCGTTCAGCCCGTTCGCAATTCCGCTCCAAGCCCGCCGCGGCGGGCGGCACATCCGCGCCGCCCGGATACACTATTACCTATTCCGCTCTACAACCGCGAAAAGATGACGGTCACTATTCGACACTGAATATATTAGTGCGCGGTGGCCGTAGTCGACGGCTGATCCGTGAAGCCGACGCGCCCGACGCGAATGAGCTTGGAGAAGTCGGGGCTATCGTCGGCCGCGTGCGCCGCGGGGTTGATGTGCGCCTGGGCCTTCAGCGCCGGCAGCGATAGTCCACCGGTCACCAGCCCGCCACGTTCGTACATCATCTCGTCCATCCTGCCGTTCAACAGAACGCGCCAGTCCCAGACTGTGCTAATGCCTCGGGCCTCGGAAGCGGACACGTCAATATTGGTGGTGCAGTTGTTGGTCAGCGCGTTGTACCACTCAGGCTGTGCGTGCAGCTCGTTGGCGCGTTGCAGGTAGTCCAGAAAAACCTTGCGTGCTAACTCCGGCTTGGCCGTGGTGCGGAAGAGGTACACCTCTTCATCCGGGTTGTGGCGGAAATTGGTGCGCAAGCGAATGATGTCTCGCTCGTCGCTGACGATGTAGGTGAGCATGTACTGGCGATAGAAGCCCCGAATCGCCGAATAGCTCTGGCCCACTTCATCGCGCGTCTCGATCGACATGGGAACGTGCCCCTGATCGCCAAAGTCGTAGCTGATGATGGGATGCGCGATCAGAGTCGGTCCCCACCAGGTGATGAAGATATCGGCGCCGCGAAGATTGGACAGGTTGTAAGTGCGGGTCTCCCATTGGCACGTGTAGTCGGTTTCGCTGCGATAGTCGCAATTCCGCACGTTGTGGATGGTGACCTGGTCGCCGTTGATTTCCGCATAGGCAGTTTCAGCGTTGTCCGGTTGCCAGTTCCGGTTGTTGGTGGGCTTGATGGTGAACCACCAGAGAGCAATGAGCACGAATCCGGCAAAGGCGAGCACCAACCCCATGTGATTGCGACGGAGGAAAATCATCGCCCCCAGTACCACAATGAGGTACACGATTGCAGCGGGTGCGCGCAGGGCCGGAATCGGCAAGTCGAAGTAAAGCGCCCCGACGGTCCACAGGGTGACAAGAAAAGCGATGATGAAGGCCAACACGAAGAAGATTCTACGCAGCCAAACCAAGCGGCATGTCCTTTCCCATTCGGGGGAACCCAGAAACTAGCGTGTAAGGGGTATTAGAACAGAGGAGAGGTGGAAAACGAAGGCAGACCCACGGCAGGGGCACGAAGAACTCTGGCGCGCGCGGGGAGTTCGAACTTGAGGCGCCCAGACGGCGTGAGCGCAGCGCGAGCCGTCTGTCGAAATCCTGGGCGACCCGAAGGGGAGTCGAAGGATCGAACTGGCGCGCCCGGAGAGATTCGAACTTGAGGCGTTCAGACGGCGTGAGCGCAGCGCGAGCCGTCTGCCGAAATCCTGAGCGACCCGAAGGGGAGTCGAAGGATCGAAACTGGCGCGCCCGGAGAGATTCGAACTTGAGGCGCCCAGACGGCGTGAGCGCAGCGCGAGCCGTCTGCCGAAATCCTGGGCGACCCGAAGGGGAGTCGAAGGATCGAACTGGCGCGCCCGGAGAGATTCGAACTCCCGACCTATTGCTCCGGAGGCAATCGCTCTATCCAGCTGAGCTACGGGCGCGCTGATAAAAATTATACACGTGGCGCACGGCTCATCAGGCGCCGATGATACGCGGCCGCAAGCCATCCGCTACTATAATGTCGTTTTGCGACCGACTGGAGGTGAGCCATGCAGAATTGGAAGAAAGTTGTGGTGTTCGGATCGATTGGCGCGGGAGCTCTGCTCATCCTGAGCGGACGGAGGCCGGTAGGCATGGCTCTGGCCGCCGGCGGACTGGCTGTACTGGCCAGCGAGTATCCCGAGAAGTTCGAAGGCATTCTGGAAAACGCGCCTGACTATTTGCACAAAGGCATGGAGCTATTTTCGACGCTGAAGCAGGTGGGTCAGGACTTCGCCAGAGACGCGGAGCAACGCGGTGTGAATGCGTGGCGCGATATGGAAGCGCAGTTCGGCGACTGAAAAGCTGGGCCATCGGTGGCTCGTCCCGTTATTGAGCGAGTGGCTACTCAATGCCCAGTTGTTTGCGGGCGTCCGCGCTAAGGCGCTCCGGGGTCCACTGCGGATACCACACGATCTCGACTTTAGCGTTGGCCACACCGGGAACGCTGAGCAAGCGCCGCTTGACGTCTTCTGTGATCTGGCCCGACGACGGGCAACCGGGAGCGGTCAGCGTCATCTCGACTTCGACGTCATCGCCCGCAGCCTCGGCGACCTGCGCAGGCTTGACGCGGACTTCGTAAACCAGCCCAAGGTCAACGATGTTGACCGGGATCTCGGGGTCATAGCACTCCTTGAGTGCAGCCATGACTTCATCTTGGGTTACCGGCATTCCATCCTCATGTATCTGATTGTAGCGGGTGGCTGGAGGATCCGTCTCCCATTAGCGCCAGACCAGTAATTCTCGTACACCAAGACCTAAATGCAACCGCTGACGTACGCAGATGACACGCCCGCAACTACCTCATCCGCCGAGGATGGGTAACTTGCGGATGCGCTTCTTCGTCGCCGCGTAGATGGCATTGCAAAGCGCTGGCGCCAGCGGCGGAACGGGCGGCTCGCCGATTCCAGTCGGCGTCTCATGGCTCTCCACGAAATAACCTTCGATGATGGGGATTTCGTTGTTGCGAAGTATGGGATAGTTGTCGAAGTTGCTCTGTTGAATCTGCCCATGCTCCACCGTAATCTGGCCGCGCAAGGCGGCGGACAGCCCAAAGATCACGGCGCTGTGGATTTGCTGCTCGAGGATGTTCGGGTTGATGACCTGACCGCAATCGACCGCGACTACCACGCGCTCGACGTGAGGTTCGCCTTCCTGCATCGTGATTTCCACAACCTCGGCGGCATAGGTTCCGAAGCAGCCGAAGGCCGCCAGTCCGCGATGACGGCCGGCGAGGAGAGGCTTGTCCCAACCGGACTTCTCGGCGACCAGTTGCAGCACGCCGCGCAAACGATCGCTCCGCCACTTGGTATCGAAGAAAGAAATCTCTTTGTCCTCGCTGAGCATGTGCAAGCGGTACTGCAACGGGTCCTTCCCGGCGGCAATGGCGAGCTCGTCAAGAAAGCTTTCGCTGGCGAACGCCATCTGCGCGGCGTAGACCGAGCGCAGCCACCCCAGCGGGACAGCACACGAGGGCGCGACGTAGTCGATGCTGATGTTGGGGATGAGGTAGAGGAAGGAAGCCTCGTCCTTCAGGTCGGGATCGATGCCGCCTTCGCCCGGCTGGCCCTTCTGGCCGGAGATGGTGGGCGAGATGAGACGATGCGAGAACGCCGCCGGCAAGCCCTGCGCGTCCAGCACTGCGCTCAAGCGATGAACGCTAGGCGGACGGTACACGGAGAAGCGCATATCATCTTCGCGCGTCCACATGACGTTCACGGGTGAGTTAATAGCCTTCGAAACTAATGCGGCTTCGACCGCGTAGTCGTGCTCCAGGCGGCGGCCAAAACCTCCGCCCAGCAACGTGACGTTGACCTGCACGTTCTCGGGCGTCAGGCCGACGGCGGTGGCGACGGAATCTCGCACGTCCTGCGGGACCTGCGTCGGCGCCCAGATCTTGCATGCAGTCCCCAGGTAGTGGGCAAAGCAGTTCTCGGGCTCCATGGCAGCGTGCGCCAACATGGGTAACTCGTAAACTGCCTCCAGGCGACGGCCTTTCACGCTGCTCACATCGCCCCCAGACTGCAGCGACACAGCCTTATCGTCGGCCGCCTTCCGCAAAACTTCGAAGATGGCGGCGGTGTTGAGGTCCTTATTTGGACCATCGTCCCAGGTAACCTTTAATGCCTTGCGGCCCTGCAAAGCGGCAAATACTGAGTCGGCGGCAATCGCCACTGCAGAGTCACTGATTTTTTCGACATGCGTCACGCCGGGAACCTTGCGTGCATCGCTGTCATCGAAGTTGACAACCTTGCCTCCGATCACCGGGCAACGCGCCAGAAAGGCGTACTTCATCTCCGGTACACGAAAGTCGATGCCAAAGTCTGCGCTGCCATTCGTCTTGGAGGGTGTGTCGAGACGTGGAGTGCTTTTGCCAATGAGTTTGTACTGTGACGGCTCTTTGAGTTTGGGCTCTTTGGGAACAGGCAGCTTTGCAGCCCGCTCAACAAGTTCGCCGTAACTCTCACGTTGGTTCGAAGCGGCGTGAAGGACAAATCCCTTTTCAGTCGAGCACTCGGCGACGGGAACGCTCCACTTCTGTGCGGCGGCGGTAACCAGCATTTCTCGAGCCGCGGCACCGGCCTGGCGCATCGGATCCCAAGTGGTGCGTACGCTCGCGCTGCCTCCCGTAGTCTGGTCGCCGAAGAGTGTGCTGGCGCCCGCTTGCTGAATCACGATCTGCGACCAGTCGGCGTCGAGTTCCTCGGCCAGGATCATGGGCAGCGAGGTGCGTACACCTTGTCCCATCTCCGAGCGCGCAACGACGATCGTGACCTTGCCGTCGGGGGCGATCTGAAGGTAGGCGTTCGGAGCGAAGTGTTGCTCTCCCGCAAAAAAATGTGGCCTATGACGCGGCAGGTAGAACGCCAGCACGAGTCCGGTGCCGGCAACCGCGCCTCCCGCGATAAATTGGCGCCGCGAGATGGGGCTCATTGGCCACCTGCCTGGGCAGCGCGCTGAATGGCTCGGCGAATGCGGTGATAGGTCCCGCAACGGCACAGGTTCCCCGACATCGCATTAATTACTTCTTCTTCGGAGGGGTGCGGCGTCTTCGCCAACAGAGCGGCGGCTTGCATGATCTGGCCCGACTGGCAGTAGCCGCACTGGGGTACGTCTTCGGCGATCCACGCCTGCTGCAAGGGATGCGCTCCGGATTGCGATGACAAGCCTTCGATGGTGGTGATCGCCTTGCCCGCAGCCACCGAAACAGCAGTCATGCAGGAGCGCACCGCCGCCCCGTCGAGATGCACCGTGCATGCCCCACAGAGTCCGGCACCACATCCGTACTTGGTGCCGGTCAAGCCGATCGTATCGCGCAGCACCCAGAGGAGTGGCGTTTCATCTGCCACACTGACTTGGTGTTCACTTCCGTTGACCCGCAGAGTGATCTCGGACATTCTCTTCCCGTGTGTAGAGGCTATGGCATCCGATGGTAACGGAAACGCAGGGAATGGCAAGTGGAGAGTCGAATTCCACTCGATGCGGAGTGCACGCGAGCGCGTTCGGTCCGGCGATCCTCGCGCCGGCAGATGCCAAACTTCTGCTTCAGAGATTACCGCGGTGATTGTGCTACTCGTTGTATCCAATGTCGTACTGCTGTGGTTGTGAAAGGCGCCGCCGTGGGATACTTTTGCGTGGGACGCCGTCAAGGTTCGTACCTGGCGCAATACTAACAATTGAAACTAGGGGGCGCGGGTCGGCCGGCGAGCCCAAGGAGAAACTATATGTCACACGAGTTGCAGACATTCCTGGATACCTGGGACACGGAAGCGAAAAGCACTGTAGCAATGCTGCGGTCGTTACCGGTCGGACAGTATGATTTCCGACCCGATCAGGGTGGCCGGTCAATGGGAGAGCTGGGGTGGCATCTGGCGGAGGTCGACGCCTACATGACCTATAGCATTGAGCGCGGCGTTTTCGAAATGGGAGCCAAGCCTCCGGGAACGGAGCGGCCCAAAACGGTCGAGGAACTGGCGCCGGGCTACGAACGCATCCATGCGGACGCGGTAGAACGAGTGCGCAAGCTCAACCCGGCAGATTTGGATCGGGAGCTGGTCTTCTTCACCGGTAGCCCGGTCACGATCCGGCAGATCCTGTGGACGATGCTACTGCACCACCAGATTCACCATCGCGGCCAGCTTTCGGTGCTTTGCCGTCTGGCGGGAGGGATCGCTCCGGCACCCTATGGGCCGAACCGCGAGGAGATGGCGAAGTTTCGGGAAAAGATGGCAGCGACGAAGTGACAGACAACCCCGCATGTCCGTGACAGAGTCCAACGTGCGAGGCACCATGCAAGATAAGAGGGTGTTCCAGGAGGCGCGCATGAAGGCGATTCAGGTGCATGAGTTCGGTGGACCGGAAGTTCTGAAGCTGGAAGAAGTCGCGAACTTGCTGCCCGGGCCGGGACAGGTGGTAGTGCAAGTTCATGCCGTGGGAGTGAATCCGGTGGAAGCCTACATGCGCACGGGCACCTATGCCATCAAGCCCGCACTTCCCTACACGCCGGGCGCCGACGCAGCGGGGGCAGTGTCATCGGTGGGCGAAGGCGTAACGAGCGTGAAGGTCGGCGACCGCGTGTACACCTCGGGCTCCCTCACCGGAACGTATGCGGAGCAGGCGCTGTGCACGGAAGCGCAGGTGTATCCATTGCCGGCGAATGTGACCTTTGAGCAGGGAGCGGCGATGGGCATCGCCTACGGCACTGCATATCGGGGCGTCTTCCAACGCGGCGATGGCAAGCCCGGCGAGACAGTGCTGGTGCATGGTGCAAGTGGCGGCGTGGGAACCGCAGCCGTGCAACTGGCGCATGCAGCGGGAATGGTCGTGACCGGCACGGCAGGCACCGAGGCGGGATTGAAGCTGGTGAAGGAGCAGGGTGCGCAACAGGCAGTGAACCACACGGCGGAAGGCTACCTCGAAGAGTTGAAGAAGCTGACGGGTGGGCGCGGTTACGACCTGATCCTTGAGATGCTGGCTAACAAGAACCTTGCCCACGACCTTGGCCTGCTGGCGAGGAAAGGGCGGGTTGTGGTGATCGGCAATCGCGGGACAATCGAGATCAATCCGCGCGACGCCATGACGCTTGAGGCGGACATTCGCGGTGTGCGGTTGATGGGAAGCTCGGAACAGGAATTTCGCGAGATGCACGCGGCGCTGGGAGCGGGACTCGGGAATGGCACGCTACGGCCCGTGATTACGCAGAGGATTCCCCTGGCGGAAGCAGCGCGGGCGCATGCCGAAGTGATGAAGCCATCCGGCGCGCTGGGAAAAATTGTCCTGATAGTCGAATAAGCGAGCGCCGCCGCGACGTTGATATAGTAGCTACTCGATTACGGGGGCCCCCTGATGTCGGTTCGTTTTGTTGCTTGCATGTTTCTCACCCTGATGATGGTTTCGCCGGGAGCAGGTCGCTCGTCAGCAGAAGGTAACGGCAAGGGTATGTTGCTGGTCATAGAGAAAGGCGCGCAGAGTCTCGCCATCGTTGATCCTGCGACGGGGAAAGTGGTCGCCTCCGTCGCGGAGAACGGCGTGACCGGGCACGAGGTTGCTGCCTCGCCCGACGGCCGGTTGGCCTACGTACCTATTTACGGCGATTCGGGAGTTGGACTTCCCGGCAGCGACGGCCGCACCCTGGTCGTCATCGATGTCGGCGCGCACAAAATCTCCGCCACCATGGACTTCGGTCACGGCGTGCGCCCGCACTTCCCCATGTTCGGGCCGAAAGATGGCTTGCTGTATGTCACCACCGAGTTGGACCAGAGCGTGACCGTGATCGACCCTCAGACACTCAAGATTGTTGGCGCAATTCCCACAGGCCAGCCGGAGTCGCACATGCTTACCCTGTCGCATGACGGCAAGCGCGGCTACACAGCCAACGTTGGTCCAGGGACGGTGTCGGTGCTCGACTTGGCCGCGCGCAAAACCCTTGCAGTGATCCCTGTTTCGAAAAAGGTTCAACGCATCTCCATCTCGATGGACGATCGGCTCGTCTTTACCTCCGACCAGACCAAGCCGCAACTGGCCGTAATCGATACCGCCACAAATCAAGTCAAGACGTGGATTCCACTTCCCGGCTTGGGCTATGGTTCCGCCCCCACGCCTGACGGACGATGGTTATTGGTCGCGATGCCCGGCAAGAATCAGGTCGCCGTGGTTGACCTCGGAGCGATGAAGGTAGATCGCACCATCGATGTGCCCAGCACTCCGCAGGCGGTGCTGATTCGACCCGACAATACGGTGGCCTACGTTGCCTGCGATACCAGCAACCAGGTGGCGGAGATCGATCTCTCCAGTTGGCGGGTACTGAGGCTGATCAAGACTGGCAAACTGGCCGACGGCATGGCATGGGCCGCGCCGAAATAAATCCCGCATTGCGCTATTGACGCCGAAGTTTCGGCTGCGATGCGGTATCGCACACCGCTCTTGCGAACCATACAATCAAAGCATGGGGCACAAGACAGGTTGGTGCGCGCGTTGGACTTGCTCCGCAGTGTGCCTGGCAGCCTGTCTGACATTGTGGTACACCCCCTGGGCGCAAGCAGCCCCGAAGCCGGCTTTGGATTTGCAGCAAGCTGTTGTGCGTGCCATGGCCGGGCGAAACGGTAGCGCCGTCGTGCTGGACCTCGCATCGGGCAAGCTCTTGGCGGCCTACCATCCCCAGACGGCGGCGCGGCGGCTGGCGCTTCCCGGCTCGAGCATCAAACCATTTACGCTGCTGGCGCTCCTGGAGTCCGGAAAAGTTGACGCCCATACAACGTTGCTATGTAAGCGGCCATTGACCATCGGCGGCCATAGGCTGGACTGTACCCATCCGGATGTACAGCAGCCGTTCGATCCGGCAACGGCATTGGCGTATTCGTGCAACTCATACTTCACTAGCGTGGCGCTCCGGCTGACGTCTGCAGAGTTGCGCAACGGCTTTCTTAAGTTTGGATTTGCCGAGGCCAGTGGCCTGGCGCAGGACGAGGCGGCAGGCCGCGTGCAGTTTGCCGGCGCTCAGGCGCAACTGCAATTGCAAGCGATTGGCGAGTGGGGCGTGCGGGTGACTCCGCTGGAACTCCTCCGCGGGTATCAGAACCTGGCGCTGCTCCCGCAAAAACACGACCCAGAGCTGGTGCCGCTGTTTGCCGGGATGGAGGATTCGACGTCCTATGGCATGGCTCGCTTGGCCCAGCCGGATGCCGCAATGAAGATTGCCGGCAAAACGGGAACTTCCCTTGCGGACGAAGGCACATGGAGACATGGATGGTTTGCCGGCTATGCGCCTGCCGACAAGCCTGAAATCGCCCTGGTGGTATTCCTCGAGAGAGGAAACGGACCAACCGATGCCGCGACGGTTGCACGCGCGATCTTCGGGGCATATGCGTCAGTCCGTAAAAGCCGCGCCTCCCGAGGGACGGAGCGATGAGTCGGATCGCGGTAACGCTTGCCGTCCTGCTGCTGACCTGGCTCGGCGGCGATGCCCGTCCGCAATCCAGCCCTGGAGCGCATAGCAAGGGAGTAGCCCGCGACTTCCCCCAGACGGTTCGTGTGCGGTTGTGGTACCTGGATCCTCCGCGAGAACTGAAGTTACTGGCGGAAGCTGGACAGGCGAAGTTTCGCCGCTGTGCAACTTGTGCTGACAGTCCTTTCACCGCGATTGCGGTACGTGCGACGGGGTCCCAGCTCCAGATCAGCGGTGAGAAGGCCGCGAGCTCAGACCTGCACATCAGCGGAACGTTTCAAATGCGCACCGGGGAGGGGACTGTCCGTGCTGGCTTTCCGATTGACCTGCGCGGCAACGCCGGACACCTCCGGGTCACGGCCGTAATGCCGTTGGACGAATACATTGCCGCGGTACTTGCCGGGGAGACCGGAAACTTCAAATCCGATGAAGCACTGAAGGCGATGGCGGTGACAGCGCGCACCTATGCCATGCATTTTGGCAGCCGTCACGCGCTGGATGGCTTCGACTTTTGCGATTCGACGCACTGTCAAAACCTCCTGCTGGCGGGCGTCACGCCCCGCCTGCGAAAGCTGGTCGAGTCCACCGCTGGCGAGATGCTCTGGTACGACGGCGAGCCCGCCGCGGCCTATTATCACGCCAATTGTGGAGGCACGACGGAAGACGGCCGCTACATATTGGGCAACGGCGAGCAACGCGCGCCCTACCTGAAACAACACGCCGACTCGTATTGCGTGCGCAGTGGCGCCAGCCAATGGCACAGCGAAGTCAGCAAGCGCGATCTGCAACACGCCTTGGCAGCCGAAGGCGTAATTGTTCCCGGACAGCTCCGCTCCGTGGCCGTGCTGCACCGTACTCCGAGTGGGCGCGTGGAATTCCTGACGGTCACAGGTCGCCAAAATATCACCGTGTCGGGCCTCACGTTTCGGCTGGCGGTAGGGCGCAACATCGGATGGAACCGTCTGAAAAGCAATTGGTATGAAGTGCGCGTGGAGAACGACCGCATTGCGTTTCACGGCCGAGGCTCCGGACACGGCGTGGGACTTTGCCAGGGGGGCGCCGAGGTGATGGGAGAAGAGGGCCGCTCCTATCGCGAGATTCTCGCCTTCTACTATCCCGGCACAAAGCTTGGCGTGGCAGCGCAGGGCACCCAGTGGCAGCGACTGGCGAGCGAAGATGTGGAGTTATTTACCACACAGCCGGAGCGCGACCGGATGCTACTGCCCATGGCGGCCCGTCTGATGCACGACGCGGAAGCCAGCACCGGCCTGGTGTACGGGAGCACCGCGAAGCTGAAGGTCTATGCCACGGTTGCGGCGTTCCGCGATGCCACAGGAGAGCCGGGATGGGTGGCGGCGTCGACCCGCGGGCATACGATTCGTATGCAACCGGCAGATGTTCTGCAAGACGCCGGTACGCTGGAGACCACGCTCCGCCACGAGTTGCTGCACATGCTGATTGAGGCGCATGTGAAGCCGGGGACTCCTTTGTGGTTCCGCGAGGGACTGACGCTGTATTTGGCGCAGCCGAACGCGGACCCACCAGCCAGCACGGCATTCGAAAGTGTGGCAACACTGGAGAAAGCGTTGCGCAACCCCGCAAGCGAGCAGGAAATGCGGCGAGCGTATGCGGAAGCCCAGGCCCGAGTCACGCGGTTGGCGCGTGCCCATGGCAAAGAAACCCTGGTCGGTTGGCTACAGAATGGCTTTCCCGCCCAATAATCACGGCCCGATGGGATCTTCGCGGTCTGTGTAGAACGCAGCTATCCAGACCACGGCGATGAACGCGGTCACGCCAATCAGGTAGGCGATTAGGAATCGCCCGCTCATGCTCCAGGTTTGCTGACGCAGCGTTTGCAAATCGGGAATCCACCATACCAGCTTGTAAGGGATGTATATTCCCAGCCCCAGCAGCAGGATGAACCAAAGCCAGTAAGCGGGCCTGCTCCACACCCGCCGCGAGCGCACGATGTGTTCCGGTTGGAAGCCGACCGCGGAGACGGTAGTTGCAATGGGGACCCAGAGCGCAGACATCACAAAGCCGACAAGCAGAAGCAGCAACCAGTTCAGATCGTTCATGAGGTTACGGGGCGACGGACCCATCCCCATTTTCTGGCGAAGCCAGACCGCGAACTGAGGTACATAGGGACGCAGACTTAACAGCAGCCACGCGAACACGATGAACACCAGCGCCCACACGGCAAGCGCGGGAACATGCCGCAGTGCGCGACGGTAGGCGCTCCAGATCGTTCCCTGTTTGCGAAACTCTGCCACCCGAAACCACGCGAGTGTTCCGGCGCGCAGCCAAATCACAAGAACCGCTACCATCACCGCCAACACCGCCGAGCCGGCCACCTGCCAGCCGCGCGCATCGGGAATCAGCAGCCAGAAATACGCGGCGGCCAGCACCGCGGCATTGGCCACAAGATTCAACAGCCAGAGCTTCATGATGCCGGTGCGGTTTGTGCTTGAGTCCGTCATGCTCATTTCACCGTCACCATGGCCGCATCGCTGGTGGATAAGTACTGGGGCTGATACATAGGCTCGACGCGCGTGGGGCTGACGCGGAATACCCCCGGATTCACCACTTTGAGCAGGTAGGTGAATTCGGACTGCCCGCGCGGGAACCAGTAATTGAAGAAGGTGGTGCGGTCGTCACGCAATTCGCGATAACTACTCCAGCGGGTGCTCCACCACTGCGGCTTCTCGTCGAGTTGATACAAATCGTCTCGCGTGATGGACTCAGTACCCGAAGGAATCGGATCTTCGATCATCAGGTACCGCCAGTCACTGCCGCCAACGGTGATGCGCACCGCCAGAGTGTCCCCCACCTGCACCGGGCCGTTGAGCTTGTCGAGGTGGTACACCAGCTTGTCGCCGGACTGTTGCGGCGTGAGCTTGTAGTATTCGCGGACCGTGCTCAGCTGGAAGCTGCCTGTGTTCACCACGTTGGGTTGGCTGGAATAGTATTCGCCGCGAGCAGACCAGTAGAGGCGGCCGTCCCCAGTCTTGACCAGCTTTATCTGATTCGCGTCCGCCGCAAGCTGCGATTCAGCGAGTACAACCGACGTAGCCGGAGCGGTGGCGTCAGCCGCGGTGAACTTCTTGGTGGCAACTGTCTTGCCGTTCACCTGAACCTCGACGCCAAAGTTCGGCTTGAGCTCCTGCGTGCGCTGCAGGTAGTCGGTAAGTCCGTAAATGACCATCGCAGTTTGCTGGGTGGAATCCCAGTAGTAGCCCTGATTGCGATGATTGACCAGATAGAGCGCTGCCTTGGGCAATAGCGGGCTCTGTGGATCGACGCGGTCAAGCAGCTTTAAAGCGTAGGCGGTGGCCTGTGGCGTGGTGTCGCCGTAGTAGTCCATCAGGTTGTTCGTGTCGGTGGGCCACCAGGCCATCGCTTCATCCTGCTTGGCCTCGGAGGTCAACTGCTTCGCCAGATCAGTAGCGCGAGAGTCGTTGATCTGCGCCATCGCGAGTCCCAGCAGGGCCTTGCCATAGCTCGTGAGCGTGGATCGCTGGTTCCACACAGAATCCACGATAGCGGCGTTCGAGTCACTGCCACTGAGCACCAACGCATACGCCATGTACGCGCGCAGATCGGTCTTCACCGCCGTCGCCCGCGTGAATTGCGGCAGCAGCCACTTGCGGGCGCGATCGATGCGGTCCTGCTCCACGTCGTATCCCGCCGACTTGGCCTGCGCCAACCCAGCAAGCACATAGGCTGTCATAAAAGGCTGGCTGTCGTCAGTCTGCCACCAGCCCCAGCCCCCGTCGGGATGCTGATACTGGTACAGGCGATCGAGTCCCGCCTGTACCTGCTTATTCAGTTTTTGCGGATCGACGTTCGTTCCCACGCCCAGCTTCTTCATGGCGTCGGCCACCAGTACGTTGGGCAGGAAGCTGGACATGGTCTGCTCAGTGCATCCGTAAGGATACGAAGTAAGGAAATCGAGCGCACCGAAGATCGCGCCCGCGATCGACGGCGTCAGTTCGATGCTGACCTGCCGGGTGCGGGATTCAGCGCCCGCCGGGAACGTGAGTTGTTCGGTGACATCGCTATTCCCTGCCCCGGCAACTGAGCCGGACTTGGCAACCGCGAGCTTCACACCGAAAGGAACAACCGGCAGCGTGAGTTCCATCGCATCGCTCTCGACATCGGTCAGGGCCTTGCCTAAGACCTTGGCCGAGTCCACATCGAGAACCCGCACGCTGTAGTCAACCTTCACCGTGCCTCGGCTCGGCACCGGAACGTCTCGTCGTCGCGCCATCGATCACCTGCAAACCGGTGAACTCCATCGACACCCGCGCCGTCTTCTCTGTGGGCAAGTAGTTCTGCACGATGGTCGAAAGCGTGATCTGGTCGCCGCGACGGAAGAAGCGCGGCACCACCAGCCGCACCATCAGGTTCTTGCGCACGATAGTGTTCTCCACGGCGCTGCCGACCTTAGTATCCTGGGTCACGCCGCGAGTAGTGGCCCGCCAAGAAGTGATGGCGTCGGGATAATCAAACTTGACGGTCGCGTGGCCGCTGCTGTCCGTGCGAATATCGGCCACCCAGTAGGCGGTGTCAGGGAAGGCCTTGCGAATCTTGGGCTGCACCAAGCGTTCGGGCTTGAGCTGCGCCAGTGCGCGGGAAGAGCGAACATTCGCCAGTTGCATGGCGCGTTTGCCTGCCTGCCCGCTGAAGTAGTAAGTCAGTGAGCTGTCGGTACTGACCTTCGAGTAGATCGTCCCATAGAACGCCGACATGATTTTCGGCGCCGTCTCGGGTTCAATAGCGTAGATGGCCTCATCCACTACGCCAAAACTGAATTCGGCAGAGACCGGCTTGCCGGTAAAGTCCGTGGCCTTGATGGTGAAGGCGCCGGGCTGCCCGGGCTGGTACTGCGGCTTCGAAGGCTGCAGGTCAACCTTGAGTTCATGTTGCGTGGGCGGTACTGCCAGACTCTTGTTGCCCATGTACAGCTTATTGCCGCGAATGAAAGTCGCCGACACGTAGAAGTTCGGCGCATATTCCGGCCGGATAGGAACATCGACCGTAACGCTCCCGCCGCTGCTCTTAATAACTTGCGCGGAGTAGAGTCCGTTGCCCTCGGCAGTTACCAGCACTGTGGCCGGTTCTGTTCCGGTGACGATCAGCACGTGCGCCGTGTCACCCGGTACATAAGATTTCTTGTCGGCGACGATCTGAATGCGCTCCTGCATGGTGCCTGCCCACAAAGGAGTCACACCCGGCGCCCACAGGTATGCCGTGTCCTCGACCTCTCGCTTCTCGGGGGTGACTGCCGTGATGCGAACGCGGAATTCGCCGGCATCGGGAATGGTGAACTGCACCTGGCCTTTGCCGTCAGCGCCGGTCTGGCCCTGCGAGGTAGACACAATTTCGCCCGAACGTTTCTGCCAGTTCCAGCGGCTGAGTTCGGCGCGAAAGGCAGCCTGGACGGGCTTCTTGTCGTAGTCTTGTGCGGAGACTTTGATCGTCGCCGCCGCGCCCTTGGTGTACACGTACGACGTGGGCTCGGCGGTGAGATAGAAGCTGCCGTAAGTTGCCAGCGCGAATCCGTGGCCCGCAATTTCCCGATTGCCGGCGTCGGTAACGCGCGCCTCGATGCGATAGATCAGGTCTTGCTTCTTCGCGTTGGCCTTGGTCGGAATCGTAATCTGCAGCTTGCCATCGGCATCGAGCGTGCCACTCTGTTCGCTCTCCTGCTCAGCCCCATACGTGTCATCTTCTCCCGGCCCCTCCTCGCCGGCGTCATTGCCTTCGCCTCCGCTGTCGGAGTCGCTCTCATAGCGTCCGAACGGCCAATAGGTAGAAGTGTGTACCACCCACTTCACCTTGGCATTCGCCACTGGCTCGCCAAAGTAATAACGCGCATCGATGGTGGCCTTGATCGGTTGCCCCTGCAGCACTCGCGGAGTCTGCGCCGTGACCTTCACCGCATATTCGGGCTTCTTATAGTCCTGCACCGAGAAGCGCGCACCCTCGACATAACGCTCGCCCGACTGCATGGACAAGTAATAGAAGCCAAGATTCGCATCAGCGGGAATGACATAGTCCCAATGCGCTGTACCCATGTCGGAAAGCTTCATCGTCTGCTGCCAGACAGGCTGATAGGTGCGTGGATCACGCAACTCAAGACGAAGCTCGCGCTCCTGTGGAATCAGGTAGCCTGCAGCACCTTCGGCGCGGACGATGGTTTTGAAGTGCACCGTGTCACCCGGACGATAAACGGGGCGGTCGGTGTAGGTATAACCGCGCAGATTCCGGTCAGGTCCGGCGCCGAGGTTCCAGGCGCCGGGAGTGTTGACCGCGAACTGGTCTTTCCAGGTGGTAAGCACGGCAACGTTTTCGGGCTTGTCCTGCGTCACCGCTGTGTCCATCAGCCCCTGCTGATCGGTGGGCTTCGCGGCGATTTCTTTCTGATCGATCCACAGCCGGGTCATCGCCCCCGCGATCGGATCGCCGCTTCGACGATCGACCACGAAGCTCAACAGGCGTCCCGGCGCCGCCTTCGTAATCACGGCAATTTCAGAGAGCACAACAATGGTGTAGGCGCGCAGCGTGCCGTTGGTGGCTTCCACCAGATAGACGCCTTTATCGCTGACCGGCACCGTCACATTCTGGCTCTGCCAACGCTCCCCCGGCGGCACCCTCCATTTCCACACCGACACTACTTGCTGCTGGTTTAGCATCGGCACCTGCGCGTACTCGTCAACTTGAGGACCTTTGGCCGGCGGCTTATTCTCCCCCATGCGCCACAGGCGAATCCGGTGACGCGAGTCGGGCGAGAACTGCGCACGAATGAAATCGCGGAACCACGCCCAAAGACGATGCTTCCACGCGTGGAAACGCTCCAGCCATGTGCGCGACTGCTTAGGCATGCGCGGCGCTTGCCCCCCGAAGCCATGCATCTCCTGTAGTTGGCTGAAAAACTTGACCGGATCGTTCACGCGGTACACCCGAAATTGCAATTCGCTGACGTTGTGCGAGTAGACTGCGATCTCGACCTTGTCTCCGGGCAGGTAAGTGCGCTCACTGGTTAGCGAGAAGTACGGCTGAACTTCCTGCTGCTCTTGCGCGACCAGTTGCGGAAAGAGCGACAGCACCAGCAGAACGGCGACGACAGCGCGCTGCGGGCGCATCAGTCGGCTCCCCGCAAAATGTTCCAGCGATAGACACCGAGGAATCCGGGATTGGACGCCACCGGCCGCCACCGGGGATCGGGAAAATTCAACAGCTGCGCTAGCGTCGGACGGCGAATCTCGCCGGCCGACTTGCCCATGGGTCCGGTGTGATAGATCACCAGCGGTTCGCGCGCCTGTTCTATCTGACTGGGACCAAGATAAATCATGGCGTGAAATGCTAGGTCTTGGCCCTCCTGCCGAAAGAACAGCAGGTCTCCCGGCCGGGCTCGTCCAATGTCACGTCCCACAAAGTAGGAGTTATGACGCCAGAGCGTCTTGGCGTCGGCAAATTGAGCGAATGCGCCATCGTTAAGATCCCCGGCCGCGAAGCTGCCCTCGCGAACCCGAAACAGTCTCGCGCCAAGCGGCGTGTAAGGATATTGATACTGGCGAACATTGTCGGCCGAAGGTGCGGCCGGCAGGGCCAGGGCCTTCGCCCAAGCGGAGTCGTGCTGGTGTAGAGCCTCGCGATAAGCGTAACGCAGCAGTGCCGCACAATCGTCGATCTCTGCAGGCGAACCGTGATTCCCGTAATACTGCGCTTCCGCCAGAAGCGTGAACCACCGCCGAAACGCCGCTCGGTCAGCCGGATCGTGCAGGCGCAGGAAGTCAGGAGTCCCGTCTCCTACAGCGTCAGACATATCGAGATTCATTCGCAGTGTAACTTCTTTAGGCTCGACCCCTGGCGCCAAGACGCGGAGCCTCGTTTCGCCGGGCAGCACGCCGCTGCGCACCGTAACCACGGCAGAGTCACCGGTGGTCGAGACCGACTCCACAATAGCGCGGTGGGAGTCGTCAACTTCCGCTCGCAGTCCACGAAGATCGCGGCCAGTGGAGGAATGGACGATGAGTTCCGTGGAAGTGAAGCCGTCAGCCGGAAGATCCGCGTGGGAGCCCTGAATCAGCAGCGTAGCAGGGGTAAGAACCCGGTGGACCGTGAAAGCGCACACCATGGTGACGACGGCGACGACCGCCAGCACTGCCAACCAGCGAGGCACGCCGCGCATGGATTCTTCGCCTCCGGGTAACGCGCGGATTATAGCGCAGGCGAACTGCTTTCACCACAGCGCTGCATGCAGCAGCGAAGCAAGCCACATGAATTCGTGTCTACCGCACGGGGGGCGGATTATGTCACGCAAGAATCGCTCGCAACTTAGCAGTCTGCTAAAAAACTCCTTTGTGGAATGTTTTGAAAGGGCACGGTTTTCAGCCGTGCCGTAGAACGACTTATTTTTTTATCCTCCGTGCGATGAACTTTTTCAGTGGGTGCCCCATCCTTTCGCCCTCCATTGGCGAAAGGGTGGGTGCTAGAAGAGCGATTCAATGAGCCGCGAAGCGGCGCCATTTGTGTTAGCCGTTCGGTATCGGTCACCAGCGCGAAGTCTGGTGGGCACTGCCTGGATTTTGGGCGAAGACATGGGGGCCCAGAGACTGTGTCGCGACCGGAAAACAAGCTTGTGGTCGAACAGAGTGCTTGAAGCGGGATTCAATGAGCCGCGAAGCGGCGCCATTTGTGTTAGCCGCTCGGTATCGGTCACCAGCGCGAAGTCTGGTGGGCACTGCCTGGATTTTGGGCGAAGACATGGGGGCCAGAGGCTGTGTCGCGACCGGAAAACAAGCTTGTGGTCGAACAGAGTGCTTGAAGCGCGATTCGCCAAGCATGAGCCGCAGGCCGCGAAGCGGCAGGCGACAATCGTCTCCCGCCACGTGAGTGCCGGGAAAAAGCTAGTTTGAGCCTTGGTGCACAAGAATTTCGGTCCAGATTTCCTCGGGTCTTCACGGACCAAACAGCCATCCAAAAAGCACTCGAATAAATCCGTGCCAATCCGTGTAAATCCCCGGCTAAACGCTTTTGACTTTCTCCGCTAGCGAGCGCAATTCCGCCAGCAACCGCTCCACTTCCTCTGCCGTGTTGTAGTGCGCCAGTCCGATGCGCAACATGCCTCCACTTTGCTGCACACCGAGCCGTTCGGCAAGGTTGATAGCGTAATAGTTTCCGTCCCAGGTAAAGATGCCGCGTTCGCCAAGCTGCGTTGCCAGTTCGCGGGGAGTGTAACCCTCCATGCGAATAGCCACCGTCGGAGTGCGCTGATCGAACTTGGCCGGGTCCGAAATGCCGTAAAACGTAAGGCCCGGAATGGCGAGCAGTCCATGGATGAGTTGTTCGGCCAGTTCCCGCTCGTGCTGCTGGAACACTTCGTACGCTGCGACGATAGCTTCGCGCCTAGTGTGAATCTCAGAGCTGTGCTGACGTCCCACTTCGGCAATATAGTCGATGGCGGCGGTCACTCCCGCCATGCATTCGTGATTCTGCGTGCCTGTCTCCCAGCGGTCGGGCAGCTTCTCGCTGCAGACCCGCAGCTTGTACGGCCGCAAGCGCTGCAACTGCTCACGCTTCCCGAACAGAATGCCCTGGTGCGGACCGAAGAACTTGTAGCTGGAACACGCCAGGAAGTCCGTATCGATGGCCTTCACGTCGATCAGACCATGCGGAGCATAGTGCACTGCGTCGATGAAGGTCACCGCGCCTACATCGTGCGCGAGGCGGATGGCCTCCTGTACATCGTTGATGGTTCCGACTGCGTTCGCGGCCCAGCCTACAGCCACCAAACGAGTACTGCGGCGAATCTTCGCCTGCAAGTCGAACATGTCGAGCGTACAGTCGGTCGGCCTGATGTCAGCGGTGCGAACCTTCGCTCCGCGCTCCTCCAGACAGACCCAGGGCGAGACATTAGCGTCGTGGTCCAGGCAAGTAACCAGCAACTCGTCGCCGCTCTTCAACTCACGCCCGACGGCGCGGCTTAGAGCGAACGTCAGCGTCGTCATGTTCGCGCCGAAGACCACTTCGTCCGGCGCACAGTTGAAGAAGTCGGCCATCGCCTGGTGAGCTTGCTCGACGATCAGATCGCTGCGTTGGCTGGTGAGGAAGGCCCCGCCTAAATTGGCATTCCACTTCGACAAATACCCGGAGATGGCGTCGATGACCCGCTGCGGCACTTGGGTTCCACCCGGAGCGTCGAAGAAAACGGCGGGCTGGCCATTCACCGTCTGGCGCAGCGAAGGAAACTGCTGGCGTACCCATTCAATGTCGAGCTTGCGTACTTGGGGGGCAACTCTTGTACTGGCTGACATGCTCATGAACTCCTGACTGCATTCACAAAATCCGAGAGCATACCGTAGGCCGTGGCTTCCGGCCCGGGATCATGCTCGCTGATGATCAGTTCCTTAAAGATATCCGTTTCAAAAGCGATTAGCAGCGACGTGCCATGCACCAGTGCCAGCGGATCGTTGGGCTTGAGCCGTTCCGGTGCTACGGAAGCCACGATGCTGCCTTCGGGTTGACGACGGGCGCGGCTGACCAATCTCCAAGCTTCGCCCTTTTCACGCGCCTCGCGCAACTGCGCGGGAGTAATTTCCCGAATACCCTTCCGCGCAACGTCGGCGAGTTTCAGGCTGCCACCCATCAGAACATTAGTCACTTCGATGACTTTGACGGCGGCGTCAATACCGTCGATATCGGCGGCGGGATCGCTTTCT
The DNA here is from genome assembly GCA_963834815.1 of uncultured Acidobacteriaceae bacterium. Lineage (GTDB taxonomy): Bacteria > Acidobacteriota > Terriglobia > Terriglobales > Acidobacteriaceae > DASRAA01. The sequence goes on from CAWIDA010000007.1 coordinate 333,476, forward strand.
GCCACGCCGAGTGACTGCGCTTGGGCGATTGCTTCGTCGAAATTCTTTCCCGCTTCCATGGCTTCGAGAATGACGGTGGTGGTCGAATTAATTACGCCACGAAAACCAAGGATCTCGATCGCAGGCAGAGCTTCGCGGAAGAGCGAGAACACAGGAGCGCCGTCCATCATCGCTGATTCAAAATAGAAACGGCGTCGCCGGTCTTGTGCCAGCTTGGTTAGTTCCCGATAGGCGTGGAGAACCGGGCCTTTGTTGGCGCTAATGGCATGGGCTGAATGTTCCAGCGCCATGCGAATGTGAGTGACGGCAGGCTCGCCGGTCTCGGCGTTCAGCGAGCTGGCTTCGAACACCACGTCCGGCTTGGCCGCGTGCATCCAACTGGCTACATGATCAGTTCGATGGCCTTCCGAGAAGTCTCTTGCCAGCAGTTTCGACAGAGTGAATCCGTGAGAGGTAGCCAGCCACCCAAGCCTGCGTGTGGCAATACCCGTGATGTGGCACGCGATGCCGTAGCGGTCGGAGAGTTCCTGTTGCTTACGCTGCAGCAGCCCTACCAGTGCCGAGCCGACGTTGCCCAGTCCGACGATACCGAGGTTGTAGGTACGGATGTGGATGTCTCCCATGCGATGGGTTGGGTAGAGCTGGCCTTCAGGCCGGCGTTTAAGCCCATTAATTCTTGTCCTCCCGAGCGGACTTTTAGTCCGCGAGGGATCTGCTGTCCTGCCTTTTCCGCCGCCTCTTCAGCCCGGCGTCACGTGCCCCAACTTCTTGATATATCAACGCTGCCCTTGCGCCAGCTCCATTGTAAACAGTAGCGCCATCACAGACGAAGACACGCAGGCAACCCTTGAACGGTCGCCGAGCAAACGCGATTCACAGCAAGAAAATGGCGCCACCCGAAGGTGACGCCAATCTTCACTGCACTTGACTTCAGCTTACTTGCCGCCGAAGGTGAAGTTCACGCCGGCGAAGTACTTGAAGTTGTTCTGGTTGCCGGTGTAGCTGGTGCCGTTGATGCCGAAGCGGGTGTAAAGGTAGTCCACTTCGACAGGGCGAATCTGGAAATGAGGAGTAAGAGCATAGTCCAGGCCACCGCCGAACTCCATCGCAAAGGCATTGTTGTTGCTGCTGGCGGAGTTGACTCCATTGATCGAGTCATAGACGTTCGCATAAACGTTGCTATGCGCCGCACCGAACAGGGCCTGGCCGAAAGGCTGGAACCTGCCCGAGTGCTTCTTGATCTGGGGACCAAACAGGTAGGTGAACACATTTCCCTGGACGTTAGCCGCGTTGTACCCGGCATTCGTCAGCTGGGTCTTCAGTCCGCTGCCTTGGGTGTAGCCCTGGAAATCAGCTTTGATGCCGATCCAAGGAGTTACGTTGTAAACCAGACCACCACCGCCACCGAAGACGTTGAAGCTGGTAACCGGGGACAGGTCAGGGTGAACGTTGACGAAAGAAAAGCCCACGGGAACTTCAAACTTCGGGACATCCTGCGCAATCGCAGCCATGGTGAACAAGAGCGAAAATGCGATGACAACTATCCACTTCTTCATTGCTTGTAATTCTCCTGTGACTTGAGCTTGAACTTGGCTCTGCACCAGTCTTCGCCGTTCCGGCCCGGAATAACGGAGAGACTCCAGTGGCGCCGTGGGGAAGTACTCGTCTCGAGCTGGCTTGCATCTTCGGCATACCCAAACCGATTTCAGCAAACCCACCAGCTTAGACGCTGAAAATAACTAAAGGTTGCTCGCAACTTCTTGCTAACACTGGGGTTATAAGCAGCCAATTGCGTCATCCTGCGGTTAAACTGCACCATCCTGTGGTCATTGGCATACGATTTTTTCCCTCGCTATTCAGCAAAACGGTGGAAAAACTGCCCAAACGGCCTGCAACCAGCTCGGGTTATAATTCTCAGTCAAGCTGTGTCCACGATGTCCGACCTTTTGCATCGTTCTTCCGCAACGTCGACGGTTAGCAGCCCATGCATCTCGATGGCAGTCGCGCAGCCTCTGACACACGAACCCACTCGAATCCAGTACAACAAGGAGCGCTTCGATGGCCATCAAAGCAAGTGAATTGATCTGGTACAACGGAAACCTGATTCCGTGGGATGACGCGAAATTGCATGTGATGGCCCACGTCATCAACTACGGCTCGTCGGTATTTGAGGGGGTCCGCTGCTACCACACATCCAAGGGACCCGCCGTCTTTCGCCTGCACGATCACACCCAGCGACTGCTGGACTCCGCTAAGGTCTATCGCATTGACGTGGACTATACCGTCGAGGAGCTGGTACAGGCGACGGTGGATTTGGTCGCAGTGAACAAGATCTCCCCTTGCTACATCCGTCCCATCATTCTGCGCGGGTATGGCACGGTCGGAGTCGATCCCGCCGGCTCACCAACCGACGTCTATATCGTGAATTACGACTGGGGTAAGTACCTCGGTGGCGAGGGAGATGAAGGCGTGGACGTTTGCGTCTCCTCGTGGACTCGGCTCGCCCCTAACACCATGCCCACCATGGCCAAGGCCGGCGCCAACTACATGAACTCGCAGCTCATCAAGATGGAAGCCGTGGTCAACGGATACAGCGAGGGCATCGCCCTGGATGTAAACGGTTATGTCAGCGAAGGCTCGGGCGAGAACGTCTTTGTCGTACACAAGGACCGCATTTACACGCCGCCGCTGGGCAACAGCGTCTTGCCCGGCATCACTCGCAACTCCGTCTTGCACATCGCACAGGACCTCGGCATCCCGACCATCGAGCAGGTTATACCGCGTGAGATGTTGTATCTGGCTGACGAAGTCTTCTTCAGCGGAACGGCGGCGGAAATCACTCCCATCCGCTCGGTCGACAAGATCACAGTTGGTAAGGGCAAGGTGGGCCCCATCACCAGCGCCGTTCGCTCCGAGTTCTATGCCATCGTGAAAGGCCAGGTCGAGGATCGCCACGGCTGGCTCACTCCCGTACCTGTGAAGCAGCCGGTCGCAGTCTAGAGTGTGTGCGTGAGTACTGGTCTTGTGTTGCGACGCTGAAACAAACCGCCGAAGAAACAGCACCTCGGGGGCAGGGAGTCATGCCGCAACGCATTCAGAATCGGATATCGGGCTTCAGCCCCGGCTGTCTCCGGCCAGTTCTGTGCGGCCCCGCCAACCCCTGACTATTTCGCCTGCACCGACTCCAGATAGTTCGTTAGATTGCGAATCCGCAACTGCACGTTGGCCTGGCTGTGGCCACCAATCGACATGAAGACGGGTCCCCAAACTGGCATATCTTTGCTGCCGTGGGCTGGCGTCAAGGCATCGCCCTGAATTACAGCCGCTACGTGGGCGGCTGGGAAGGTGCCTCCGTTCTTCATGGAGAGCGTGGTCAGGTTTGTGGTTGGCATCTTCAGCGCAGGAGCGGCTGGCCCATCGCCCTTGGCGTCCGTGCCATGGCACGACGCGCAATAGGCGTCGAACATGCCCTTCCCAGACGACGGATCGGTATAGCCCGCGGGTACGTGCTTAATGTTGGGCGTCGTAGCCTGAGAAGTAGTCGCCGGAGCCTGCGCCGCAGGGGCCGTCTGAGCGCTCATGCCAATTGAGAGAACCAGGACAGCAACCGCCGCCAAGCAGACAGTACGCGAGAACATGATTGCCTTCTTTCGAAACCTTCGATGCTCCACTATCGACCGCCAGCGGCGAGGCGGTCAGCGACGCCCATCACAAAAGAGTAGTGATTCAATGTCACAAATTCCCGATTTGGGAATCCTTGAGCGATTGGACCGCACTAGTTCCTGGAACCGGTCTGGTGAATGCGATTTGATAGGGCATGGCTTCAGCCGTGCCGCTAAAGCCCAAGTAAAACAAGGGCTTTAGCCCCTGAGGCAAATTGCCTCCTGTCTCGCACAGCATTAATCGGACCGCCCCTAGTACTTCTTGTAAATCCGCTCGATTTCCTGCGCCATATCGACGTCGAGCTGCGAAGGTTTCTGCCCGATGTCCCAGGTTGACAGCCAGATCGTGACCGTCCGCCAGATGTTCTCCCATCGCGGGTGATGCTGCACCCGGGCCACGTGTTTACTGACTTCCTGCATGAATTCCATGGCGCGCTCGAACGACTCGAATTCGAATGCCTTGCGCAGTTCGATGCGTTTCAGTGGTTCCTGTCCCGGCAATGGCGACACCTCCTCTGTCCATCCCGGAAGCGACCGCAGGATCGCCGAAAACTCCGCTTGCGCTATTTCCGTAATCGTCACCTGAGGCTTGGGGTAACGCACCGGACTTACCGTGGCCCTTGGCAGGCCCAACTCTTCCAACTCCCGGATCAGCAGACTCAAATCTGACTCCCAGCGATCATCCCGCAACTCAAACGGCTGCACGAAGCCAAGCTTTTGTAGGTCCGGTGGAAGCGCTTCCGCTCTCGGCATGCCATCCTTGGCAAGCACGATGGGCAGGATTCGCTTGTCCTCGTTTAGCGCGTGATTGATTTCAGTGCGCACCCAATCGTCTTCCCGGTCAATGCGGCGGCGGCCATATTCGTCGGTGACGCGCAGCCAGTGCGGACCGATCACCGCAATCAGATGCGTCGCTTGCCGCAAAGCGTTCTCGATCGCCTCTGGCCATTGCGCCGACACCCGAATCGCTTCCGTATCCATGAAGACGCGGGTTGGCCCGAAGGTTCGCTGGATCGCGCTGTACAGCCAACGAGCGGCGGCGGCGCTATCGACACGGCGATAGCTGATGAACACGTACGGCTCTTTGGCCGCGCTGCGCGTTTTCCCCTCGGCAGCTTGTCTCTTCTTCACCATGTCAATCCACGAGACAGCGGCAATTATGTTAGCCGCGAAAAAACCTCCATTTCGGGATGTTTTGGAAGGGGCACGGCTTTCAGCCGTGCCGTATAACGCCCTTGTTTTCGACCCTCCGTGCGGGCTTCAGCCCGAGCAGAGCCCCTCGCGATGGACTCTTTCAGCAGCTTCTTCAGCCCGCTCGCGCCACCCCGACTCCCAACGGCTCAAACCACCATAGTCTTCAGCGCAGGACTGACAATCATCGGGGCTTCGGTCGCGCCCTGAACCTCTTCCACGCTCAGGCCAGGCGCAATCTCCTCCAGCACCAATCCCGACTGGGTCACCCGAATGTACGCCATTTCGGTCGCAATGTTATGAACCACTCGCAAGCCGGTGATAGGAAGGGTGCATCGCTTCAGAATCTTGGGAGCGCCGTCACGCGTGGTGTGCTCCATGGCAACGATGACCCGCCGGGCGCTGGCGACCAGGTCCATCGCGCCTCCCATGCCTTTCACCATCTTGCCCGGGATCATCCAGTTGGCGAGGTTGCCCTCTTCATCGACTTCCATCGCGCCCAACACGCTGAGGTCGATGTGTCCGCCGCGAATCATGGCAAAAGAATCGGCGCTGGAGAAATACGCTGTGCCGGGCAGCTCGGAGACGGTTTCCTTACCCGCGTTGATGAGGTCAGGATCTTCCTCTCCCGGTACCGGGTACGGACCGACGCCCAGCATGCCATTCTCGCTCTGTAGCACGACTTGCATGCCCGGAGGAACGCAGTTGGCGACTAGCGTGGGCATGCCGATGCCGAGGTTGACGTAGTAACCGTCGCGCAACTCCTGCGCCACCCGGCGGACGATCCGGTCGCGTTTCTCCGTATCTTTCTGCTTGTCCGGTTTTGGATCAGTCATTTTACGTACACCCATGGGTAGAGCTGGCCTTTAGAGCCTGCCCTGAGCGCAGCCGAAGGGCCAGCGTCCAAGTTCTTATTTCTGCCTTCCCTCGCGGCTTTAGTCCGCGAGGGCTCTCTTATTCAGCAGCCTCTGCAGTCCTGCCGGATCTTTCTCGTGTCTTGAAGGGGCCCGGCTCACAGGCTGCCGAAAAACTCTCGTTCGGAGGAGTTTTGAAGGGGCACGGCTTTAGCCGTGCCCTAAAAGTCCTATATTTTTGTCATCCCGAGCGGGCTTTAGCCCGCGAGGGATCTCTTAATTCAGCAGCCTCTGCAGTCCTGCCGGGTCTCTCTCGTGTTTCGAAGGGGCCGGCTTCACACGCTTTTGAAGGGGCACGGCTTCAGCCGTGCCGTATAAGCCCTCCTGAACCGTCATCCCGAGCGGACTTTAGTCCGCGAGGGATCTCTTATTCAGCAGCCTTTGCAGTCCTGCCGGATCTCTCTCGTGTTTCGAAGGGGCCCAGCTTCACACGCTTTTGAAGGGGCACGGCTTCAGCCGCGCCGTATAAGCCCTCCTGAACCGTCATCCCGAGCAGACTTTAGTCCGCGAGGGATCTCTTATTCAGCAGCCTTTGCAGTCCTGCCGGATCTTTCTCGTGTCTTGAAGGGGCCCGGCTCACAGGCTGCTGAAAAACTCTCGTTCGGAGGAGTTTTGAAGGGGCACGGCTTTTGCCGTGCCCTAAAAGTCCTATATTTTTGTCATCCCGAGCGGGCTTTAGCCCGCGAGGGACCTGCTTCCGGCTATTAAGCCTTCCGCAACGTCCTTCTCTCGATCCGCTTCTCATAACCCGTGCCCTGGAGAATGCGCTTCACATACACGCTGGGAGTGTGCACCAGGTCCGGGTCGATCTCTCCCGGCTCCACCAGATGCTCCACTTCCGCAATCGTCACTTTCGCCGCCGTCGCCATCATCGGATTAAAATTCCGTGCCGTCTTCCTATAAACCAGGTTGCCCCACTTGTCGCCCTTCCACGCCTTGATCAGGGCGAAGTCGGCCTTCAACGCGTGCTCCAGCACATAGGGCCGGCCATCGAACTCGCGCGTTTCCTTGCCCTCGGCCACCACCGTGCCATAACCGGCCGGCGTGTAGAACGCGGGAATCCCTGCACCACCGGCGCGAATACGTTCCGAAAACGTTCCTTGCGGGATCAACTCCAGGTCAATCTTACCGGTTAGTACCATTTCTTCCAGCAGCTTGTTCTCGCCGACGTAGCTGCCTTTGTGCGAGCGGATCTGCCCGGCATACAGCATCAGGCCGAGACCGAACTCATCCACACCGACATTGTTGCTGATGGTGTTCAGGTTCTTGACCCCCTTCTTCACCAGCGCGCGAATGAGGTTTTCAGGAATCCCGCATAGCCCAAACCCGCCCACCATGATGGTGGCGCCGTCGTTGATATCAGCAACGGCCTCGTCTGCACTCGCAACCACTTTGTTCATTGACATGATTAGGGTCCGAACGGGCGATTGTACTTACCCAAGGGGCGGCGTGGCAAAGGCGGTGGGGTGTCCCATATCTGCCCTCCACTGGCAAATGTGGGTTTACAAATAACTCATCCTTAACTATCGCGTCCAAACCGGTTCGCGCTCTCAAACATCTCCCGCAACCCCGGCCCTTTCAGGTTCTCGCGCAGATGCGTCAATTGCTGCTCGAAACGCAGCATCACTTCTTCCAGGTTCTGGCTATTCGTAATCGCAATGTCGCGCCACATCGAGTAGGGACTATGCGCGATACGCGTCATCTCGCGCAGGGCACGGCCTCCGATCTGCGCCACCGTTTCATCGTCGCCCAGCTCTTCATGCAGCACCGACGTGAGCGCGGTGGAGATCATCTGTGGCAGGTGGCTGATCCACGCGCACAGCAAATCGTGGCGCTCCGGATCCAGCACAATGATGCGCGCGCCGATCGCGGTCAAGAGGGCGGCGAACTCCTCTTGCGCAGGCGTGTACTGCTGGTTAACAGCTATCGGCGTGATGAGCCATACCGCGCCCTGAAACAGGGTCGCGTCGGCGTGCTCAACGCCGCCGAACTCCTTCCCCGCCATGGGATGCCCGGGCAACACGCGCTTCCCTGCCTCGGCGCCGAAGATCATGCGCGCACGTTTGACGAACTCTTGTTTGGTGCTGCCCGTGTCGGTGATGAGCGTGCTTGACGGAAGTGTTGGCGCAATGGCCTCCAATTGCGACAGAATTGTTCCCACTGGCGTGGCCAACACAATCACATCACTGCCCACGACAGCGCGCTCCAGGTCGGCTTCTGCACGATCGATGGCTTTGCGCCGCAAAGCAGTCTCCAGCACTTCGCGCTTGTCGCAACCCACAATGGTTCCGGCGAATTCGCGCTGGCGCAGAGCGAGTGCCAGCGAGCCGCCAATAAGGCCAGTCCCAACGATCGTGATTTGCCCAATCGGCATCAGAGTTCCACTTCGCTGGACGCGCCCGCCGCCTAGCAGGGGCGGCATATCATTCCCCAACGCTTCAAAACTTGCCCGAGGCTTCACGTCTGAGGAGCTTTATATCAGGGCACGGCTTTACGGCTTGCGGAAACTCGCTTTGGGTACCGATTCGTATCAGGGCATGACTTTCAGTCATGCCGCAACGCGTTGAGAATGGAGATGGGGCTTTAGCCCCCTGCGATCCTTTCCACCCACCCAAAACTCTTTCCGCAGCCTGTTCAGCCTGGCCGTATCCCTCTCTCATTAGATACCTCGCACAGACTTCGCCTCACGACCGACCTGCCCATTGCGTGATAGCTCCGTTTCGTGTCTCGAACGTATACGGACTCATGGCCAGCCCGCCCCGGAGGGGCGGCATATCATAGCCCAGCGCTTCAGCGCTGGGGTTGCATGTCATTAACGCCCGAGTCCCGGCAGGGACGGCACCTGAACTCCGCGGACTTCAGTCCGCGAAGAACCCTTACCCAATCGTCCTTTCCACCGCCGGCGCAATCATCCGCAACCGTTGCATCAACTCGGCAAACTGCTCCGGAAACAGCGACTGCGCTCCGTCCGACAGCGCATGGTCCGGGTCGGGATGCACTTCGATCAACAAGGCATCCGCTCCCGCCGCCACCGAGGCGCACGCCATCGGCGCAACCTTGTCACGCAATCCGGTTCCATGAGACGGGTCCGACGTAATCGGCAATGCGACAACTTGTGCACAACCGGAATCGCCGAAATATCGAGCGTATTGCGCGTGTACGTCTCAAACGTGCGGATGCCGCGCTCGCAAAAAATCACATCATAATTTCCGCCCGACATGATGTACTCGGCCGAGAGCAGCATCTCCTCTATTGTCGCCGCGATGCCACGCTTCATCAGCACCGGCTTGCGCACCTTGCCCAGCTCGCGCAGCAAGTTAAAGTTCTGCATATTGCGCGCGCCCACCTGGAAGATATCGATATACGGCAGCATCAGCTCGATCTGCGAGATCTCCATCACCTCGCTGATGACCATCAGGCCGTGCGCGTCGGCGGCTTCGCGCAACAGCTTGAGCCCCTCGAGCCCCAGCCCCTGAAACGTGTACGGCGAACTGCGCGGCTTGAAAGCGCCGCCACGCAGTACCTTCGCGCCGGCCTTCGAGACCATCTCTGCCGCCTTAAACAGTTGGTCATGCGATTCTACCGAGCAGGGCCCCGCCATCACCACGACTTCCTTGCCGCCGATCTCCACGCCGTTAGGGAGCCTGATCACCGTGTCATGCGGGCGAAACTGCCGCCCCACCAGCTTGTACGGCGCGCTGATGCGATGGACTTTCTCGACCCCAGGGAGAACCTCCAGGTCGCGAGTATCGAAATCAATCCGCTTGCCCACGGCGGCCAGCACCGATTGCCGCGCACCGGTAGTGCGATGCACAGCGAAGCCCATCTCTATCAGGTGGTTGGTAACGTCCTGAATCTGCTCTTCGGACGCAGTTTCCAGCATCGCAACAATCATTCGTGAACGTTCTCCCTGGCTAGTAACTTGGCTCCTTGCAACTCGCTCTTTCGCTCTTCGCGATTGGCTTTTGGCCTTTCGCTCGTCCCTCTCATCCGAAGTCGCTGCCCGTCTTGTCTCGGGCGAGCAGCGAATGGCGAATGGCGGGTAGCGAAAAGCGGCCTTTCAATCATTCGACTCCAGCTCGGTCGGCTCGCCTCGGTTCTCCGCAACTGTCTCAGGGACAATCTCGTCGCGCTGAATCTGCCGCATCACATCGACCAGGCGTTCGTAAATCTGGCGCAACTGCACCTGCGACAGCGGACCGTGGTTTTGGCGCGCAATATTGTCGAAGATGATCCGTTCGCGGTCGGGCTCATATACCGGCAGGCTCGAGTTGCGCTTGAGCTTGCCAATCTCTTCGGCGCAGCGCGCGCGCTGGTTGATCAGCGCCACCAGTTGCCGGTCGAGCTCGTCGATTTTGCGCCGCCACTCCGCAATATCCATGGCATTCAATGACTTGGGACGCGCAGTCCCTGCAGAAATTCTCCCACAGCCGCCGCCTCGCGTCCCGCGTTTTGTTCGATGCGCTGCACGATGGCGCTGCCGATCACCGCCGCGTCCGCGAATTCGCCGACTTCGACAAATTGCTCGGCAGTCGACACTCCGAATCCAACCGCAATCGGCAACTTGGTAAATGCTCGCAGCCGTTGCACCAATGACCGCGCGTCTCCGGCGACCTCCTGACGCGTGCCGGTTATTCCAGTCCGAGAGATGGCGTACACGAATCCGCGCGAGTTCTTAGCCACAGCGCGCAGGCGCTCGTCCGTGCTGGTTGGGGCGGCGAGAAACACCGGCGCGAGTTTGTGCGCCTTCATCGCGCGCAGATAGTCGCCTGCTTCCTCGACAGGAAGATCGGTCACCAGCGCGCCATCGACGCCCGCGTCTGCGGCCGCGGCGCAAAACTTCTCCAGCCCAAACTGCAATATGGGATTGAGGTACGAAAAAATGATGACCCCAGCCTTCGACCGCTGGCGGATTTGCCGCGCGACCTCGAGCACTCCCGCGAGATCGGTGCCATGATGCAGCGCCCGTTCGCTGGCGCGCTGAATCACCGGTCCGTCGGCCACCGGATCGCTGAACGGAACGCCGAGTTCGATCACATCAGCGCCCGCGTCGATCGCGGCCAGCGCAACCTCGCGCGAAATCTCCAGGCTGGGATCGCCGCACGTGATGTACACGACGAGCCCAGGTTTGTGGCTGAACTGAATGGCCATACTCAATTCAGCCTAACAGGCGTCGGCTTTAAGGCTTGCGAAAAAAGTCGATGGTGCGCATGGTTCGTGTCCGGGCACGACTTCGCAGCCTGCGGAAGAAGTAGCTTTCGGCGACGCTTTGAAGGGGCACAGCTTTAGCTGTGCCGTATTAACCCTTTACTTTGTCATCCCGAGCGGACTTTTAGTCCGCGAGGGATCTGCTTTCGTGACTTTCTCCGCAGCCTTTTTTCATCCGTGCCCCATAACTGCCTTCGCACGGCTTCACTGGCTGCGTAAACAATCGCTTTCGCCCACCGATTCGTATCAGGGCATGACTTCAGTCATGCCGCAGCGTGTTGAGAATAGAAGCTGGGGGCTTTAGTGTGTGCGTGAGAACCCGATTTTCAAAATTGCAGTGGGACACCAATGCAACATTCGCCCACGAATCAGCCCCGGAGGGGCGAAATGTCTTAGCCCAGCGCTTCAGCGCTGGGGAGAGTGGGAAATCATCCCGAGTCCCGGAGGGACGACAGATGTTCTCACGCACACGCTTTAGCCCCTGCGATCTTTTTCCACGGACACAAGACTTCTTCCGCGACCTCGCTACTGCCCAAGCATTCCCTTCTTCAGATCGGCGTTAGGAGGCTTCGGCCCGAACCACACCGACATCAGCACCTGCCCGAAGGGCGCGCCGGCAATGGTCACCTTCTCTTTGCCGTTGATGGTGAGCGACGAGCCCGTGCCCGGAACGTACGTGAAGACCATGGTGTCGCCCGAGTTGATGCCATCGAGCGCCGCGAGCAGGCGGTCGATGTCGGGCTTCATCGTCTTCACCGCATCCGGCGAGTTGTCTTTGAACGACTCGTCGAACGCGTCGGTCATCTGGCTCTTGCTGGCGCCGTGCAGAAACTTCATCACAATCTGCTTGGGCGCGTCGGTCTTAATGATGGCGTTCGCGTCCGACGTCTTCTGCTCCAGATAAAGCCCCGCCACGTAAACCTTGATCATCATTTTGCTGCGGATGCCCATACCATTGAGCACCAGCGTCTTGCCGCCGACCTGTGCGCTGTCGGGAAGAGTGACTCCGGCGAGCGTTCCGGCCTGGAGGGTAAACGTCGATGCCAATACGAACATCACAACTGCGAGTGATAAGACACTCTTGCGCATAAGGACTCCTTACGATGGATATTGGAACCCCCGATACTAGCAGACCGCAAGCTTTGCGCGTTGTGACGCGCATGCGCGCGAGGGTGGCTGCGGACCGCGCTCCGCCCGACCTTGGCTGGGTTGGGGGTTTTTGCGTGCCTCGCGAACATCGCCCGTCTCGCGAGGACTTTGTATCAGGGCACGACTTTACAGGTTGCTGAAAAACTCCCTTCCGAGGGCTCGTATCAAAGGCACGACTCTACAGGTTGCTGAAAAACTCGTGCGAAGGCTCGGTTTGGGTAGAGCGGCGCTTCAGCGCCGCGTCCAAGTCCCTTTATCTTGTCATCCCGAGGCGACCAATGGGGTCCCCGTGAAGCGCCGGTTTTGCGCTTCGTGGGGTGTTCGTTAGTCGCCGAGGGATCTGCTGTTGTTTGTCGTCGCGAGTCGCTCAGGTTATGAAGGACGTCAGAAGGTCCCCGTTCCAGTTGGTTCTGGGCGACCGCGAAATGGAATCCCACGAAGTCAACGTCCGCGTCCGCGGCCAGGAAAAGCCGAAGGCTCCCTCGCCGTGGACGCCTTCGTGGGGCGGGTGAAGGGACTGATCGAGAGCAAGAGTGCTATGTTGCAGAACATTTCCGCGCGGGCCTCCGAGTTGGTCTCCCCCAAAGCGGATTGGCCATTCTCGATCATCCTCTTCCAAGGCCTACAGGGACTGACGCAGAGGGTGTTCCTTGGCATAGAATCTGTGGCGGGAGATTTCCCACTAGGAGCGTGACCCTTGAAGAAATTCTTGGGCTACCTATTGAGGTCTCCCCGCTGCTGATTGTGCATAGACCCCAGACGGGTGCAAACCGCGTTAGGCTACGGTTCTGGCCTATGCCAGGCGCTTCTAGAGCGCCTGCAACGACTAGCTGCAACCACACAATGGCCGATGCGAAAGACCAATCAGCGAACCTAATCGTCGTGGGTGTGAGACCCACTCCATCCGCGCCGTCAAGGGGCCGGAACCAACCCGGCCCTGAACTCCCCTCAAACGACAAGCTATCGGGCTCGGGCGGCTGGCCCAGTCAATGCCTGTGTTCGAATCCGGAGGTCCAAAGTGGAGTTGCCCCCAAGCGCGGCTTAAGCGGAGTATTCCTGCGACTTGCTCGTCCATCGGTGCGCCGCGGCAGGACTTCGAACTTGCCCTCAGTGAAGACGAAGAGTACCGTAATTGGTCATGCAAATGACCGTCCGCAAGCATCACAATTAGTTCAACTTTTGACAATCGAGCGATTGCTCTTGAGTCTGGTGGTTTATTGATGAGCTTGGCCGAGGGCGAGAATCCAAAACTGACGCAACTGGAAACTGAATTCGTCGTCAGGCTCTCTGACGAATACAAAATCCTGCAAGATAAGATCGACAAGATTGGCGCCTTTCGCTTCACGATCAAGGGCTGGTCCATCACAGTCATCCTCGCAGCAGTCTTTGCTAGCACCGCTACCGATGCGATGCCTGCGTGGCTTCTGTTTATCGCCCTTTTTGCATTTCTCGCGTTGTTTTTTCTTTACGAGAAGCAACAGACAAACCTTCGCTATAAGTTTGGTCAGCGTTGCCTGCAAATTGAAGCCGTGGTCTCGAGATTGCTCCGAAATGCCGCAGAAGAAGCAGGGGATTCGGTCATTGGCAGCAGTTTTCTTGATCTTCAGTATGTCCCTGGAATCGGTCACCATGTTGGTCGTCAGCGTCATCGTCACCGCCGTCGGCGGCGGAAGCAGTGGTCGCACTTGCAATCACTATTAGAAGCCGATTTCGGTTTTTATTTAGTGCAACTTGCATTAGTCGGGCTCTTCGTGTGGTGGCATGCAGGGGTATCTGCACGGGGTACTCGAGGTGCACATGCCCCCCCGACAGGCATCTACATCAACCAACCGCTAGAGGCTCCTTCCCAAACCAGCGAAGCTCTACAGCCGACAAAAGACAACTCGCAACCGAAGTTGAAAACGCACGATGAAATCGACAAGAAAGCGAAAAGAAAATAAAAAAGCGATCGAAAAGATCGCCGAACTTCTGGGTGAAGGGGTGATTGACTCCTTTGGCTGGTACGGCATCACGGCCGCGGCGCCTCGTATATCTGAGATCATTGAGCCAACTGAGCAACCAGCCGCCAGCGACGAAGACGTCGCAGATGAGAATGATGCAGACGAGGAGGAATACGAAGAGCCCATTTACTACTACGACCCCGAAGATGTCCAAGGTGCGCTAGACGAGGCGATCTCGCAGTTGATTGAGGAGCAACTTGTACCGCAATTCACGAGTCCCAAGAAGCCGCCGACTCTCTCTGACCTCTTTGCAGTATTGTTTGGGGAGCAGAGTGACCTTAAGAAACAGGCAGAGTATTTCGAAGAATTGATTAGTGGCTATGAGGATCGCGCCCATATTGACGACTTGAAAAAAGCGTTTAATGTGCTGACAGACATTTTGGATACGATCGCCCCTAAATCCAACGAAACTTGAAAAAACGTGAGATTAGCGCAAATCAGAACGCAATTCCGGACCCCGCTTCAGCCAGAGGAGCAGAATGTAGATCGGCTGTTGTCGCGTGCACGTGAAATCGTTGTATTCGGATCTAGAGCGACTGGGCTACATAGGGGCGACTCCGATCTGGACATGCTAATCGTGACGTCCCCAAAGCAGAGAATCCTCTGCGCGGGACTGGATTGCGTCGTGCTTACTCCTGAAGAAATTGAACAGGAGTTTTGGTTGGGTTCGGAATTGGCTGTACACATAGCCCGATACGGGAAGTGGGTAACAGGCCTAGGCGCTTGGACTCCAGCTGTTCATGTCAGTGACCGGTCGGTAGCGCGAAAGAGGCAAAGGATCATCGCATTGGCGAGAAATGCCGCTCAACGGTGGCCGCGACTCCATCCTATTTTCCACGAGAAATACAGGACCACCCTCCGTCGCGAATGCCAACGCTTAAGACTACTGATCGAGGGGTGTGCCGTTCCTCCCACCGCGCTTCTAGATTCGTCGTGGCAAAGTAGTGGACAGTACCTAGCCGAGCTCGCGCGAACGATAGAGGAGCCAATAACGGAGCGTTTCTTACAAGCCCTCAGTGAACAAGAGAAGCGGGTGGCTGTGGTCTATCAAGACGTTGTACCGGATCGGCGCGGCTGATAGGCGGTGCGTAACCGAGACTACCATGCGGACGGGGGAAGTTGTAGTAGCGGCTCCAATTCCGCCGGATAGACTTGGTAGTGCTCAGCAACCTAAGACTCTGAGTAGAACCCATGGAACCTCATAAGTGGCAAGTGATTCACTTTGCCGACATCGGAATAAGCGAAGAATTCGTCAAGATTATGACGGATGTTCTCGTTCTTGTCGACGCAGGGACGATCTTTGAACCTGAACGCAAAGAAGTGAAGGAGGCGATCAACTCAATCTTGATTGATGGTCTCATGCCTGCTTTCGTTGAACTGCGGCAGATCCGCGACATGAAGGGTGCCGTCGTACCAGTCATGAATCGGATGCAACCGTACGAGGACCTGGCCCGAAAGCTCTGGAATTCGTATTCAAAGTTTACTCAACATGCGGCGAAGCTGATGGGCTTCAAGATCGGATTTTTGTTCGGCAATGACAAGAAATTCAAAGAAGGATGCAAGGAATTCCGTGAGCGGAATCCGCGGTTGAATCCGGGATTCGAGAAGTTCTTTCAACAAACCCGCGATAACTGGCAGAACGATCTGGCATCATTCCGCAACAAATGGCTTGAGCATCCCGTGGGAGATAGAAAGAAATACCAGAAGTTCTACGCGCCGGAACATGCAGAGGGCCTTTTTGATGCCGTTTGGAGAACCATCGTTGATATTCTCGTGGTCCTCTTGCAACTGAGAATGCACGATGGGTGGACCATCGTTCGTCAGCATCCAGATGATCCTGGGCCGAAGTGGCCTCAGACATTCAGATACGAGAACCCAAAGTTCACCGGTCTGTAGGGGGCTGATTAGATAACCGTGTCGGCCGGGTGCCCCACACAAGCCGGTTTTGCTTGTGTGGGTCTTTTGACTTTCACTGACAACTAGCACTCGGGCCGGTGGCCGACATATCCCGTGGCCCATTTGCCTTCCTTTTGTTCAGTCCCATGAACATTCCATTGGCAAATGTGGACCCACATAAGACACACGCAATCCTCCGTGCCTCCGTGGTGAGCCCAAATTCACTCTTCCCTCATTCCCAAAATGGAACGACTCGCTGAAGAAATGTACTAATTCTCTTGACACCAGTTTCTTCTTCGGCTCACCCTGACATTGGAGAGCTGTCGAGGCCTCTACGTTAAACTTCGCTGCTTCCTCGGAGGCAGCCTGTACTAACTGACTCTTTGCGAATCGCTAATGGCGATCACTAAGAGCTACAGCCCGTTTTTTGGAGGCGCTATGTCCGTCCCTACCTGTGACCATCTCAAGGAAGATGGCGTCTACTGTGGTTCCCCCGCTCTCAACGGCCGCAAGTACTGTTATTTCCACCTCAACCTTCGGGGACGCCGCCTCAAGTCGGCTCGCGCCCGCCGTCGCGGTGACAATCCCACGCTCAACCTTCCCTTCCCCGAGGACATGCACGCCGTGCAAGTCTCCCTCGCCGAGATCCTCTGGGCGCTCGCCGAGCACCGCATCGACCACAAAGCCGCCGGCCTCATGCTCTACACTCTGCAGCAGGCCTCCACCAACCTCAATCAGACGCCACGCTGGCAGGGTCAGCGCGAAGCCGTCCCCAGCAGCCGTCCCCTCCGCGCCCTCAACTTTCCCGATTTCGAGAAGCGCTTCGATCTGCCGCCGGACATCGATCTGGATGCCGAGCGGGAATCCGCGCCTCAGCCCGAATCCTCGGGTGCCCCACCCTTATCGCCCGGTTGTGGCGATAGGGTGGGAACCAACGCATCTCCTCAGAGTGGGAACCCTCCCGATCGCACCCCGCTTCCCGAAGATGAGAAACAGGATTGGAACCTGACCAAGTGGGAAAAGATGGAGTTCTTCGTCTACCTTGGGAACTACCCCATCCTTACCGAGGAACAGGAGCACCAGGTTCTCCGCCACTGGATTACCGAGAAGCGCCGCCACGATCGTGAAGAGTTGCTCGAAGCTAAGGTGGCCCAGTCGGAAGTCGCGGCCCCGCCGTCCTCTCCCGGGACGTCGGAGGCCGCATGAGTCGCCCAGTAATCCTTTGCGAATCTATATTTTGCGTGCAAGAGGCTTTGTTTCCGATAATTTGCACCGTAAATCGTCTCTATCGCCAACAAAACAAAGATTGCTGGGGGAGGGGGAGGGAGTTACTCAAAAGTAATCTTCTTCACAGCGCCAGGTTCTCGCGCAGGATTCCGATGTCTTTGTCGCCGCGGCCGGAGATGTTGACGATCACCACATCTGAAGTACTCATCTTGGGGGCGCGCTTGATGCACTCGGCTACGGCGTGCGCGGATTCGAGGGCGCAGATGATTCCTTCGAGATGGGCGAGCTGGCGGAGGGCGTCGAGCGCTTCGTTGTCGTCGGCGGAGACGTATTCGGCGCGGCCTTGATCGTGCAGCCAGGCGTGCTCGGGTCCGATGGCCGGGTAGTCGAGTCCGGCGGAGACGGAGTGGGTGAGCGGCGATCTGTCCGGCGGAGTCTTGAAACAAATAGGAATAGGTTCCCTGCAAGACGCCGGGGCTGCCTCCGCCCTCGGCGTCGAAGCGCGCGGCGTGCTCGCCGAGGGAGTGGCCGCGGCCTCCGGCTTCGACGCCGATGAGCGCGACGCCGGGGTCGTTGAGGAAGGCGTGGAAGATGCCGATGGCGTTGGAGCCTCCGCCGACGCAGGCGATGATGGCGGTGGGAAGCTTGCCTTCGGCTTTCAGAATTTGCTTGCGCGCCTCTTCGCCGATGACGCGGTGGAAGTCGCGCACCATGGTGGGATACGGATGCGCGCCGAGGACGCTGCCGAGCAGGTAATGCGTGGTGCGAACGTTGGTGACCCAGTCGCGCATGGCCTCGTTGATGGCGTCTTTGAGGGTGCGCGAGCCGGAGTCGACGCTGCGGACTTCGGCGCCGAGCAGACGCATGCGGAAGACGTTGAGCTCCTGGCGGCGCATGTCTTCGGCGCCCATGTAGACGACGCACTCGAGTGCCGAAGAGGGCGCAGACGGTGGCGGTGGCGACGCCGTGCTGGCCGGCTCCGGTTTCGGCGATGATGCGGTGCTTGCCCATGCGGCGCGCGAGCAGGGCCTGGCCGATGCAGTTGTTGATCTTGTGGGCTCCGGTGTGGAGGAGGTCTTCGCGCTTGAGGTAGATCTTGGCGCCGCCGAGATGTTCGCGTGAGGCGTGCGGCGTAGGAAGAGCGGCGTGGGGCGTCCGGCGTAGGTGTGCAGGAGGTGCGTGAATTCGGCGTGGAACGATTTGTCTTTGCGCGCGGCGGCGTAGGCGGCTTCGAGTTCCTGCAAGGCGGCCATGAGGGTTTCGGGGACGTAGCGTCCTCCGTACGGGCCAAAGCGGCCTTTAACGTTGCGAGGGCGTGAAGTCGTGGTTGCCATGATCAGCTCGAAGCTAGATTTTACTGTTTATCTGCGGCCCCGCGCGCAGCGGCGACAAACGCGCGCAGCTTGGCCGCGTCTTTCTTGCCGGGCGCGCGCTCGACGCCGGAGACGACATCGACTCCGCAGGGATCGAACAGGCGGATGGCGTCGGCGACGTTGTCGGGGTTCAGGCCTCCGGCGATGATGACCGGAACATGTTGCTTGATGCGTTCGACGAGGGGGAGCGCGGCGTTCCAGTCGAAGGTTTGGCCAGTGCCTCCGCGGGCGGCGAGTGAGCCGGAGTCGAGGAGAATGCCGTCGATGGATTCGGAGTAGCGCAAGTATTGCGTCGAGCACGTCGGGCGCAGCCAGCAGCTCGCGGGCTTGCAGCGTCTTGATGATTTTGCGCAGACCAAGGGCGCTCCGGTATTCGGGAAGCTGGTCAGCAGGTTCGTCGCCCTGCAGTTGCAGTCCGGTGAGGCCGATATCGTTGGCGAGCCGCGCGAGCGTATCCGGAGTTTCGTTGACGACAACACCAATCTTCTCGATCGACGGCGGCAGCGCGGCGATGATGGTGGCGGCGGCTTCAGGCGCAATGCGGCGCGGGCTCTCGGTGAGTATGAAACCAAGGGCACCGGCACCAGCGTCGACGCTGGCGAGAGCGTCGTCGAGATTGGTGGTGGCGCAGATCTTGATCCAAGTCACAACACCAGTTTCAAGTTTCCAGATTCGAGTTGCAATCGAAAACGGTGGCCGTCGCTTTTCGCTTTTCGCACTTTTCGCTCTTCGCACTTTTCGCTCTTCTCTCTTCGCTTTTCGCACTTCGCTCTTCCGTTGTCATCCTGAGCGGAGGCGGCCGCTTTTGCCGCCGTAGTCGAAGGACCCCTTTTCCCACCTATACCCTTTCGGACTTGTCATCACGAGGTCGCCGTGGCGACCGAGGGATCTGCTGTTGACTGGCGACTGACAACTGGCGACTGACAACTACATTGTCCCGGCAGGGACGGCATATCTAAGCCCGGCGTTTCAACGCTGGGAACACGCCCTACAACATGCCCCGAGCCCCTTCGGGGGGCGGCAGATGGGAACGTTCGTCGGGCCGCCTGTAATCTTCCTCTGCCCAGGTTAGCGTCCAACAGCGAGACACGAACCTTGATTGGATAAGGTCGAAGGCTCGATCGAACCCGAGTAGTCTTTTTGTGGATTGAGGACAAGAAGACGCTGGGTGCGGAAGGAGCCTTCGATGAGGATTATAGGATGCGATTTTCATCCCAGCTGGCAACAGGTGGCGTGGTTGGACGCCGAGACGGGAGAAACAGGTGAGGGCAAGCTGGTGAACGGCGATGGCGAGGCCGAGCGGTTTTATCGCAGCTTGGCGGGGCCGGCGCTGGTGGGAGTCGAGGCTTGCGGCAACAGTCAGTGGTTCCTCGAGTTGCTGCAGCAGATAGGACACGAAGTATGGGTCGGGGATGCAGCGCAGATCCGAGCCTGCTACGTGCGCAAGCAGAAGACGGACAAGCGGGACGCAGCGCACATTCTGAAGCTGTTGGTGGAAGGGCGGTTTCCGAAGTTGTGGGTGCCGTCGGCGGAGGAGCGAGACGTGCGGCAGTTGCTGATCCATCGCCACAAGTTGGTGGAGATTGGGACGCGGGTGAAGAACGGGCTGCAGCACTTGGCGATGAATCGCGGGATGCAGAAGAAGAGCAAGCTGTGGAGCGTGGCGGGACAGAAAGCGTTGCGCGAGTTGCCGCTGGAATGCTGGGCGGGGAGGCGACGTCAGGATTTGTTGGCGTTGCTAAAGAGTCTGGACCGGCAGATTGGCGAGTTGGACCAGGCAGCGGAAGAAGAAGCTCAGAGAGACAAAATGGCGCAGTTGTTGAGAACGCAGCCTGGCGTTGGGCCGATCACGGCGCTGGCGTTTGTGGTGACCATCGGCGATGTCTCGCGATTTCGGCGAGGCAAACAGGTGGCCAGCTATCTGGGGCTGATTCCGCGCGAGCGCAGTTCGGGCGGACGGCGACGGCTGGGGGCCATCAGCAAGCAAGGCAACCGGTTTGTGCGAACGTTGCTGGTAGAAGCAGTGCACAACGTGACGCGGTTGGATGAAAGCTTTCGCAAAACGTATCAGCAGCGCTGCCATCGCATGGCGAAAGGCGTGGCCAAAGCGGCGGCGGCACGCAAGTTGGCGGTACGACTCTACTGGATGCTGCGCACCAACACCGCGTATCCGGAGATCGTTCGCATCGAGAACAGCCCGCGGGTGCCCCTGGTCAGTCCGTCACAGCGGACTCGATCGAAACCTTGATTGGGCGTTCTCGCCTCCCGTACGAGACGGGAGGTTCGCATGGAAGAATCATGGCTGAAGTTTAGGCCGTATCGATGGTTGGTGAAACGAGACTTGGTTTCACCGCAAACTGATTCAAGCGAGAGTTCTCCAGTGGCCTTGTCCTCAATCGTGCTGGCGAGCTAGCGGTGCTCACGCACCGCCATAGGAGAACTATCGCTTGACAACCCCTTCGACCTTATCGAGGGGCACCAGGCAAGTTGATGCGTGTTGTAACCCCCTCCCCCCTCCCGGCATGCAAAGTCCTCATAACACAGGGCTTGCGCAGGTAAATATATACTTGACACACAAGATCTGCGGATTCCATATCGGTCACTGTGCCGAATTGGGCGTGAGCGTGTACCCAGCATTAAAAACGCTGGGCTTTGATATGCCGTCCCTACCGGGACGAAGAAGCAGGCCCCTCGGTCGCCACGGCGACCTCGTGATGACAAATCAGCGGCTAGTGGGTCATGGATAGGAAATCGTTTATCCCATCCTTTCCCAAAATTGGGGAAAGGATGGGGCACCCACAATGTTCTCGTCGTCCTTTCTCAGGAAGACGCCGTTCTACCCAATAGCGCTCGCAGCGCCTCTCCCGGACTCGCAGCGCGCATGAGGGTTTCGCCAATCAGGAAAGCGTCGAAGCCGGCGTCGCGGAGGCGGGCGATGTCGGTGGCGGACTCGATGCCGCTCTCGGCAACCTTGACTACGCCGGCCGGAATGCGTTTCGCCAGTTGCAGCGAGGTATTGAGATCAACCTGGAAGGTATGGAGATTGCGATTGTTGACGCCGATCATGTCGCAGCCGGCTTCGAGGGCGCGGTCGAGTTCGGCGGCGTCGTGAACTTCCACCAGCACCTCGAGCTGCCACTCTCGCGCCCGCCGCAGGAGCGATGCAAGTTCGGCGTCGGTGAGGGCGGCGACGATGAGCAGGA
The DNA here is from genome assembly GCA_963834815.1 of uncultured Acidobacteriaceae bacterium. Classification (GTDB taxonomy): domain Bacteria; phylum Acidobacteriota; class Terriglobia; order Terriglobales; family Acidobacteriaceae; genus DASRAA01. The sequence continues at coordinate 355,299 of CAWIDA010000007.1, forward strand.
TGGCGTCGGCGCCATGGGCGCGGGCTTCCCGCAACTGGAACTCGTCGAGGATGAAGTCTTTACGCAGGCAGGGAATATGAGTGGCTTGGGAAGCCAGGCGCAGATTGTCCAGCGAGCCCTGAAAGAAGCGTTCGTCGGTCAGCACCGATAGCGCCGCCGCTCCGGCCTGTTCGAGTTCAGCCGCCAGGCCGGCGACGTTGAAGTCGGCGCGGATGAGTCCTCGGGAGGGCGAGGCTTTTTTAAGTTCGGCGATGATGGCTGGACCCGTCTGGGAGACTTGCTGAAGACGCCTGCGGAAGCCGCGAGTTGGAATCCCACAATCGCCAAGGGTAGGCGATTGTTGGCGACCCGCTCTCGACCGCAGTTCGGTGGCGTCCGCGGCGGCTTTCGCAGCGGCGACGCGCTGGCGAGTCGCGATAATGATTTCTTCCAGCTTCGTCGGCATAGGAGTGGAGAAAGTATAGCGGGTTCGATAACCTCCTCCCACCCACGCCGCCTGCGAGCGTGGCGAAGGGTTGCAACTGGTTGCAAAAGCATCGCAACCTTATTTGCGTACTAGTCTTGTCGTAGGACAACCGCGAACCCTACTATCACGCAGCAGTTTCCCAACCAAGAATTTCAGTTACACGAACAGCAACAGGTAGGTCCCGATTCTGGCCGCACCGCGGACTTACGAGGGTTATCTCCCTCTGCTGGAGGAGCTTGCGGGAACTGCACAGGGATGTTGGGACATCCGTCCCAAAACTTCGAGGAACCAAAAGGGGCGTGCGTCATGACGAGATATTTCCGGGTAGTTCTGTTGTTTGGGATCCTGGGCACAGTTGCCGTAGCCACACAAACGGCAAAGGATCCGGGAGTGCGAGGAGGCCAGGCCGGCGCGGGTGGTCCCATACCCGGACTGCCACCGCGCCAACGGGATGTGCTGTTTCCGTTCCTGACCGACGAGTTCACGCAGCTTCACTCGATAGCGGGAACCGTTCCGAACGAAACCGGCAATGGCCTGGGGCCGGGCTACAACGCGTTGGGGTGCGGAACCTGCCATTCGTTTCCGGCGTTCGGCGGCAGCAGTCCATTCGTGAATCCGATGATCGAGCAGGCGACCATTGACGGCGCGACCAATGTGGTTCCGTCGTTCGAAACCATCGACGGGCCGATCATTGAAACCCGATTCAAGCGTCATCCCGCTGACGGAACTCCGGACAATCAGGTACACAACATCTTTTCGATCCAGGGCCGAGTCGATGCGCCGGGATGCGCGTTTCAGCAGCCGGACATCGAGGCCCAAGTGCGGGCGAACAACGTGGCTTTCCGCATTCCCACTCCGATGTTTGGAGCAGGGTTCATTGAGAACATCCCGGACTGGAAGATCATGGCCAACAAGGCTGCAGACCGGGCGCTGAAGACGGCGCTGGGCATCAGAGGCCACGAGAACCGCAACGGCAATGATGGAACCATTACGCGTTTCGGCTGGAAGGCACAGAACAAGTCGCTCACGATGTTTTCGGGAGAGGCTTATCTGGTGGAGATGGGCGTGACCAACGACTTGTTCCAGAACGAGCGCACCATGGCGCCGGGGTGCAACTTCAATACGCAGCCGGAAGACCACACTCTCTACAACCAGGACCAGGACACCGGCGGCGGCACCAGCGGCATGCAGCACTTCGCGACCTTCGGCAGGCTGCTGGCTGCGCCACAACCTGACCCGCCCGTCGTTCCGGGGTCGTCGCAGCGGCGCGGCCTGGAGAGGTTTGTCCAGATCGGCTGTAGCTTGTGCCATACACCCATGCTGCAAACCAGCACCAGCGACCTCGATGCTCTGAACCGCAAGCCGGCAAACCTGTTTTCCGACCTGCTGGTGCATAACATGGGGAGCGGACTGGCCGACGGCATTACGCAGGGAAACGCCGGGCCTTCGGAGTTCCGAACGGCGCCGCTATGGGGCGCGGGGCAACGCATCTTCTTCCTGCACGACGGAAGAACGACGGACCTGATCCAGGCCATCGTCGCGCACAAGAGCCCTGGGTCGGAGGCGAGCAAGGTGGTGGACAATTATCTGGGGCTGACGGAATCACAGAAGCAGGACCTGCTGAACTTCCTTCGCTCACTTTAGCCTTCGCGGTCATGGTAGCGAAGAGCGCGAGTGTCCGGCTGTCGGACTAGCGAGGAGGGGGCAATATTCCACCTGTAGATGGTGGAGCTAATTGCCCGCAAGAGGAGAACAAGGCCCCGTTGCGCTCGGGGGAGGCGGCGGGGTCACTCCCCTGATTCCGGTTGCTTTCGCAGATTGTTCCCTTCGCGGCGGAGCCTATAATGAGGATGCTCTGACGATTGATCCGCCGGACTGCTCCGCCGCATGGTTGTGCGCTACCGCGGCGGTGTAGCCGGAAGCTTGTGCCCTGATGGCCACCCTCCGCCACAAGTCAGGCAAACCCACAAGCGGGATGAATGCGGCCGCGTATCTCCTTTCCTCGATTGCATTTGCACAACACCCATCACAGTGCCGCCGAGCTTTAATCCTCTGCGTGGGAGCAATGCTATTGGCGTCAGCCGGAACAATGTTCGCCTCACCTTCGGGGTCTCCGACGGTGCGGAAGCAACAGGCACGAACCCAATTCGAGACTGCGGAGCAGATGCGCGAGGCGCTGAACGGACGCCCCGCCAGCGAACGAACCCGGCGTGAGTACCACAGAGTTGCCGATGCATACCGCAAGGTCTATTACGTGTCGCCTGGGTCGTCGAAGGCTGACGCCAGCGTGGTTGCGGTGGCGGAAATTCTGGCTGAGATGGGCCGCCAGTTTGCGCCGGGAGACAAAGACCTCCACGACGCGATCGGGCAGTACGAGTTCCTGCGGCGAGAATATCCGGGCAGTAAGTACCGGTTCGAAGCGCTGTTTACGATCGGCCAGATCTATGAAGAGGACTTGGGTGACGAGGCTGCAGCCAAAGCGAGCTTCGAGGAGTTTCTCAAGCGGTACCCGCACAATTCGCTGGCCGGCAAGGCGCGTGAAGCACTCGCAGAGCTGAACCAACCCAAGGCGAAGAAGAAGGTAGAGACAGCGGAGATCGATGCCAGCCCCACGACGACGGCCGACGCACAACCGTCCGCGCCAAAGAAGGCCGCCCTGCCCAGGGTGACCGGCATCAGGCATTGGTCGACGGCCGATTACACTCGCGTGGCGATCGATGTGGACGCCGAGGTGAAGTACCAGGCGGGGCGGGTTCCCGATCCCGACCGGATATTTTTTGACTTGCCCGACACGCGGCTGGCTTCGACGCTGGTGGGCAAGAGCTTCGATGTGCAGGACGGTTTCCTGAAGAAGATCCGCGTCGCCCAGTACCAGCCGGGATCGACGCGCGTGGTGCTGGAGGTCGATGACGTGGCGGAGTATTCGGCATTTCTGCTGCCGAACCCGTATCGCCTGATCATCGACATACATGGACGTGATCCTCGGGCCCGGTCGCAGGTTGCAGCAAACGCTTCGGCGGCAACGGCTCCTAAAGACGATGCGACCGCGGCAAGGAGCGGGGCGCCGCCTGCACCTGCCAGCGGGAATGCTGTGGGCAGCGTATCCAAGCCGGGTAGCAGACCGAACACAACCGCGAAAAATGATTCGTCAGGCGACACCACGGTAGCGTCAGAGCAAAAGGGGGCACCGGCCTACCGGGTCGCGCCCTCCGGGACGCAAACCGCGGGGAAGGCCCAGCCCTCTGAAGTGAGACCGACAACGGAACCGAAGTCCGCGACGACAACACCAGCCGAGACAACGTTGGCTAAGAGCACTAAAAGCGAACAGGCTGCGGTTGCCAAGGGCTCCTCGAAGCTGGCGACCATGGCACGCGCCACCGTTCCGGACGATGAGACGGACGAAGATCTTCCCGACCCAAATGCCGGGGGAACCAAGGCGACCCCCAAGCCCACGGCTGCTCCGACCGCCGTGACCGTCACACCGGACAGCAAGCAGGACAATAAGAAGACACGCGGAAGTAAGAAGGGCACGATAGCAACGGCAAGCGAGGCACCAGCCGCCCATGAAGCTTCGCCCACAGCGGATGGAGATCGCAGCCTTACTCGGGCGCTTGGACTGAAGATCGGGCGCATCGTGATCGATGCCGGACACGGCGGCCATGATACCGGTACGATTGGCCCGAATGGCCTGCAGGAGAAAGATCTCGTACTCAACGTAGCCTTGCGGTTGGGGCGGTTACTGGAGTCCCGCCTGGGCGCCGATGTGATCTACACCCGCGACGACGACACCTTTATTCCGCTGGAAACTCGTACCGCCATCGCGAATGAGCATCAGGCGGACTTGTTTATTTCGGTGCACGCCAATTCGAGCCAGGACGAGTCGGCACGAGGGGTGGAGACCTACTACCTCAATTTCACCTCGAACCCGGAGGCGCTGGAGGTAGCAGCACGAGAAAACGCGGTGTCGCAGAAGTCGATCCACGAATTACAGGACCTGGTGAAGAAGATCACGCTGAAGGAGAAGATCGATGAGTCGCGCGAGCTGGCAAGCGACGTTCAGCAGTCGCTTTACACCGGATTGTCGGCCAAGAGCCCAACCCTACGCAATCGTGGAGTGAAGAAAGCACCGTTCGTGGTGCTGATCGGCGCCAACATGCCCAGCATCCTGGCCGAGATCTCGTTCGTCTCCAATCCGGTGGACGAGAAGAAGCTCGAAACTCCCGAATACCGGCAGAAGATCGCGGAGTCGCTCTACAAAGGAATCGCCACGTACGTCGGTGGACTGAGCGGAGTGAAGGTAGCATCGAAGTTCAATAAAGATGCGGGGAAGTAGAGTGACTGGTAATTAGCAATTAGCAAATCAGGCCCGTCTGCCACGATTCGTTTATCCTTCCGCTTCGTTTATCCTTCCTCAGAGTTGGTCCTGACAGATGTCACCTTCAAGCTCAAAGAAACGGACCTCTTCCGCGGTCGCGCTACGAATAGCAGAGCAGTTCGCTTCCCTGCCGCAAGTAGAGGCGGTCGCAATCTCGGGATCGCGCACTTCGGAATTTGCCGATGCAAGTTCCGATATCGACCTGTACGTTTACCTGAGGGAGGAGATCCCGCTAGAGTTGCGTGCGAAGATCGCTGCGGGGGCGCCGAAGGTGGAGATCGGCAACGTCACCTGGGAGCCCGGAGACGAATGGATCGATGCTGATACCGGCATCCCGGTGGATGTAATGTACCGGCACCTGGGCTGGATTGAAGAGCAACTGGAACGGGTGCTGGTGCACCATCAGGCGTCAGTCGGCTACTCCACTTGCTTCTGGTACAACGTGCTGCACTCTCAGGCGCTGTTTGACCGCGCGGGATGGTTCGCGGAATTGCAGAGGCGGGCGAGGCAACCGTATCCCGAAGAGTTGCAGCGGGCGATCATGGCCAAAAACTACCCGCTGCTCCGGCGCAACCAGTCGTCGTACCTGCATCAGATTGAGCTGGCGGTAATGCGGGGCGACCCGGTGAGCGTAAACCATCGCGTAACCGCGCTGCTGGCGAGTTACTTTGATGTGCTGTTTGCCATCAACAAGTTGCCTCATCCGGGAGAGAAGAGGTTGATTCAACACGCGACGGCGACGTGCTCCAAACTTCCTGACGACATGGAGCGGCAAGTGAATGAGTTGGTAGGGTCGGCTGCAGGCGACACGGTAAACGCGCTTGTCGACGGGTTGGATGAGTTGTTGCTGCGGGAGAATCTGGCTCGATCAACAAACACGTACAACCAAATTCGGCGCGGGTAGCATCTGCCGTCTCTACGGGGACTGGGGTTTTCTTCCGGCCCTACCCAGCACTCCGCTTCGCTACGTGCTGGGCTGAAATATTCTGCCCCTCCGGGGCTGCATTGTCGCGATTCCAGCTTCGTCGTTTCATTTACGCCCCGCGCGGGCTTAAAGCCCGCGAAGGAGGTCAAAATTTAAGGCGTTTTACGGCACGGAAGCCGTGCCCTGATACAAGGCTGTCGGAAGCGAGATTTGACAACCCGTGAAGCCTTTCGCGCGACCAATTCTCTGCAAGGCGGGTGGAAACTTTGCCGAGCGAAACGTAGTCTAATGATGTAACCGAGAGCGGATCCCTGCCTCGCCGTGTCTTTAATTTCGAAATTCGTATGAAGCAACTCCTCAAGTCGATCCCCATCATTATCATTGCGCTCCTGGGTGTGCCGATTGGTATCGCCAGCGCGCAGAACATCCTTCCCAAGTCGTTTGCCGGATGGACCCAGACGGGCGAAGTCAAGACCGTCACGCAGCCCAGTCAAGCGGATGCAGCTTATCCGGCGGTATTGAACGAGTACGGATTTACCGACGAGGAGATAGCGACCTATGCGCGTCCCGATGGACGAAAGCTGACCATCAAGGCAGCGCGTTTCAAGGATGCAACCGGGGCCTATGGGGCGTTCACCTTCTACCGCAACCCGGCGATGAAGAGCGAGCAGATCGGAACCAAGTCTGCATCTGCCAACGAGCGAATCCTATTCTTCCGAAGCAATGTACTGGTGGATGCGGGGTTCGATCGCGTGACCGGCATGTCGGCCGCCGAACTTCGCGAACTCGCGGGCATGTTGCCGGAAGCCAAAGCCACCGCTGGAAATTTACCCACTTTGCCGGAGTACCTGCCGAAACCGGGCGCGATGGAGAATTCGGCGAAATACATCCTGGGACCACAGGCGCTGGTGGCCACCAAGACTCCGCTGACCGCAGAGTTGGTCAACTTCAATACGGACCCCGAGATCCTGACGCAGAATTACTCGACTTCGGACGGACCCGTGACCCTGATGCTGGTGCAATATCCGACGCCGCAGATTGCGATTGAACGGTTGAGAGCGGTGCAGGCATCGGCAGAGACGGCCCAGGGTCTGGTCGCGCGCAGGACCGGACCAATACTCGTTCTGGAGAGCGGGAACGTCGGTAACAGCGATGCCAGGTCTTTGCTGAACTCGGTGAACTACGAAGCTGAGGTCACGTGGAACGAGGCGACTTCCGTAAGCAAGCGTGACAACGTCGGCAATCTGCTGTTGGCGGTCTTTGGGCTTATTGGCATCCTGCTTGTGTTCGGGCTGATCTTCGGCATCTTCTTCGGCGGAATTCGCGTCTTCCTCAGTCGTTTTTTCCCGGGTACGGTGTTCGACCTGCCGGAGAATGTGGAAATCTTGCAACTGCACATTCGCGACGGGACGGGCTCCGATAAGTAGCTGAAAACTAAGTATTTTGGGGGCCGCAGGGGGGAATTCAGGCATTTTCGGGCGATTTCCGCAGACCTAGTGATTCAGTCGTAAGTTATTGAAAATACAGTAATTTAAGTCCTAGAAATTGCTTGACACGCTGGTAGCGTGACCCTACTATTTGTGCAGAAAGTTTTGACGGTCTAGCCTCCGTTGGAACTATTCTCCCTTGAAGAAAAGGCCGCCCTGTTGCCGGGTGGCCTTTTCGTTTGCGCAAACGGTGAGAGTGGAATTGCGATGACGCCCATGCAACCGAGCGTTCGACACCTGATCTTCAGCGTGGATCGTTTCGTAAGCCTGACCAACGATGGTGAGATTGCACAATTCTTGAGTCGCCTTGCAGGTCGACACTACCAATCAACGCGGTTGCGTCTTGCCGGACAACGCAATGAAGCTCGATGGATTGAGAAGCGATGTTGGCGGGGAAGTGGAGGGGTCACGTAGGCGCTCGGAACGGGCGAGCGGTTTTCGAACCCAACTGCGGGCGGGCCGAATCTAAATCTTCTTGGCACACTCCTCGGAAGAAAAGTACTTTACGCGCGGCAATCGCGAGCCCTCGAAGCCGGCGACGAAGACCGCTGTCTTCAAAGTGCTACCGGAGATCTGGCAGCTTATCCGGCCACGCCGCGGTCTGCTCGCCCTGGGCTTCGTGCTGATGGTCATCAACCGCGTGTCGGGCCTCGTGCTTCCCGCCTCGACCAAGTACCTGGTGGACGACATCATCGGCAAGCACCGTATCCACTTGCTGCCGATGCTGGTTGGCGTGGTGCTGACGGCAACCTTGGTGCAGGGAATATCGTCTTTCGCCCTGACGCAGACGCTCTCCAAGGCGGCGCAAAAACTGATCGCCGAGTTGCGCCGGCGGGTTCAGGAGCACGTCGGACGACTCTCGGTTTCCTACTACGACGCCAACAAGACGGGCACGATGGTTGCCCGCATCATGAGCGACGTTGAGGGTGTGCGAAATCTGGTAGGTACCGGACTGGTGGACTTCGTCGGCGGCCTGCTAACGGCGGTCATTGCCTTTGTGGTGCTGATGCGGATCAGCCCGGTGATGACTGTCATCGCCTTTGGGTTCCTACTGGTGTTCGGAGTGGGGTTGCGTAAGGCGTTCAAAACTATCCGGCCCATCTTTCGTGAGCGCTCAAAGATCAATGCCGAAGTCACCGGACGGCTCACGGAATCGCTGGGCGGGGTGCGGGTGGTGAAGGGTTACCACGCCGAAGACCGCGAGCATTCGGTGTTCAGCGCCGGCGTGGAACGGCTGTTGCAAAATGTCTTCAAGACTCTGACCGCGACATCATTGATGAGCCTGACGTCCTCCACGTTGATGGGAGTGGTGGGCGCGATCGTGATGTTCATGGGAACGCGCCAGATCCTGGCCGGCAAGCTGACGCTAGGAGGGTTCTTTACCTACACTATGTTCCTCGGCTATCTCGCCGCCCCGTTGTTTCAGGTGGTTGGCATCGGCACACAGATTACCGAGGCAATCGCCGGGCTGGAGCGAACCCGCGAGGTGCTGGACGAAACCCCGGAAGACGAGGACCCCGACCGCACGATCACACTGCCGCCCGTTCGTGGTGAGGTGGAGTTCCAGGACGTTTCGTTCGCGTACGAGCAGAAGAAGACGGTGCTGCACAACATTTCATTTGATTCGGCGCCGGGAAGCGTCACGGCCCTGGTGGGTTCGTCGGGGTCGGGCAAATCGACGATGATCGGTTTGATCGCGGCGTTCCACAAACCGAATTCGGGCAAAGTGCTGGTGGATGGGATCGATCTGGCGACAGTGCGGCTTGACTCCTATCGCACCCAACTCGGCATGGTGCTGCAAGATTCCTTCCTGTTCGACGGCACCATACGCGAGAATGTTGCGTTTTCGAAGCCCGACGCCACCGAGCAGGAGATTCTGCGGGCCTGCGCGATCGCCCGGGTGGACGAGTTTGCTGAGGGATACGAGCAGAAGTACGACACTATCATCGGGGAGCGCGGAGTTAAGCTGTCCGGTGGTCAACGGCAGCGGGTTTCGATTGCGCGCGCGATCCTGGCCAACCCTCGCATCCTGATCCTCGACGAGGCGACATCGAGTCTGGACTCGGAGTCGGAGGCGCTGATCCAGAACGGCCTGTCGTACCTGATGCAGGGGCGCACCACTTTTGTAATCGCCCATCGCCTCTCAACCATTCGGCGTGCCGATCAGATTCTTGTGGTGGAAGCGGGACAGATTGTGGAACGCGGGACACACCAGTCTCTGTTCGAATTGGGCGGACGCTACTTCGACCTCTACACCAAGCAGCACGGGATCGAACAGAACCTGTTCCTGGCTCCGGGCGAGGGCGATGTGCCGGAAGAAGTTCGCGGTAATGGAGGCGTCGCGGCAGAGAACGATAACTCGGAAGTGCTCGACCGCGAACCGGTGTAGAGCGAGACACCCAGACGCCGGCCGCGGAACGAGCTTGATGTCGACTAAAGCTGCCAGTTATTCGCAACGCAAGGACGTCATGGGATCGACACGCACCGCCCGGCGCGCAGGGATGTAACATGCCGCGACCGCCACAAGGATGAGAACCAGAGCGACACTTGCGTAAGTCAAAGGATCGTGTGCGCTTATCCCGAAGAGCTGCTTTGCCATCAGACGGGTTAACGCCAGCGATGCGGCAATGCCGATCGCAGCCCCAATCAGCGCCATCCTGGTTCCCTCTCCCAGCACTAGAACCAGGATGTGGCGACGTTGCGCTCCCAGCGCCATGCGAATGCCGATTTCCTGGGTGCGCTGGCCGACCAGATACGAAGTCACTCCGTAGATTCCGACGCAGGCCAAAGCCAGTGCCAGTGCGGCGAAGGCGGCGAGCAGAATCATCGTGAGCCGGCGCGCGGCATACGAGGTGGCCACAACGTCGTCCATGGTCTGCACGCTGTAGACGACCTGGCGCGGGTCAATCTCTTTCACGGTCTCGCGAACCTGGCCCATGACCGCCGTCGGGTCGCCCTGGGTACGCAGCACGACTGCGACGGACTTGGCGACCAGCGGCATAACCTTTTCAGGGATCTGCATGAAGGGATAGAAGAACTGAGCCTGGATGGTGCCTTTGGGGTCGGCATCGAGTCCATACTGTTTCACGTGTCCGACGACGCCGACGATTTCAGCCTGTACATTGAACTCGGTGAAGTTGACGTGCTTCCCGATGGGGTCCTGGCCCGGAAAATAGGTACGGGCGAACGAATCATCGATGTCGATCATGATGGGCGTGTTTTCGTTGTCCTGGTCGGTTACGAAGCGGCCGCGCAGCAAGGTGATTCCCATTGCCTGCTGAAAGCCGGACTCGACGAGAAAGAACGTCGCCGCATGCATATCGCTGTCGTGGGCAGGCTTGGGCCCGCCTTCGATCCAGAACGGCAGCGAGGAGTCATGAATCATAGGGCGCGAACCCAGCGTGACCGATACCGCCTGCACGCCCGGGATCGATCGCATCCTGTCGTCGAAGTTGCGCAGGCGGGCACGGGTTTCGGCGGAGGTGGTAGTGGGAGTCGCGGCGAGCGACAAGTTGAAGGTGATGGCGTGGCTGGGATTGAATCCGGGATTGACTCGCCATAGCGCCGCCAGGGTGCGCACCATCAGGCCGGCCCCGACCAGCAGTACCAGGGCCATCGCGACCTCAACCGCGACGAAGGTTCCCTGCAAGCGATGACGGAAACCGCTGGAGCCGCGTCCGCTCTGCTTCATGACGTCCTGCAGATTGGTTCGCGTCGCCTTCAGCGCGGGGGCAAGCCCGAAGATCGCTCCGGTCAACAGCGACAACACAAGCGTAAACAGCAGCACCTTGGAATCGAGTGAAACCTCACTGGCCCTGGGCAATGCCGCAGGCAAACCCTTAAGCAGCGTCTTGGTGCCCAAGTATGCGAGCAGCAGCCCGAGCGCTCCGCCGACCGCGGAAAGCAAGATGCTTTCCGTCAAAAGCTGGCGAATCATTCGCGCCTGGCTCGCGCCCAGCGCCGAGCGAATCGCGAACTCACGGGAGCGCGCGACCGAACGTGCCAGCAGCAGGTTGGCAACGTTGGCGCAGGCAATCAGCAGCAGGAACCCCACAGCCGCCAACAGCACGAACAGCAGAGGCTCGACGTTGCCGACCAAGTCCTCCTTCATCGAAACCAGTGCAATGCTCTTGTCGGAATCGGCTTCGGGATAAGCGACGGCGAGGTTGCGAGCAATCTCAACCATCTCGGCCTGGGCCTGGGCGAGCGTGACCCCCGGATTCAGCCTGCCGAAGGCGCGAGCACTCACGGAGATGCGCCGATCGCGGAACGACGGGTCGCGCCACTGCCCGATGGGCGTGTAGACGTCTCGCATGTTGCCGTAGAAGCTGAAGGTGTCGGGGATGACGCCGACGATGGTATATGCGGTTCCGTTCAGGACGATCGGCCTGTCAATGATGTCGGGTGAGGAGCCGAATTTGCGCTTCCAGAAACCACCGCTCAGTATGACGACCGGTGCGGCGCCGAGTTGATCGTCGTCGACGCGAAACGTGCGGCCAAGCACGGGTGCTACACCGAGAGTATTAAAGAAGCCGCCCGAGATCATGTATCCGCTCAGGCGCTCGCCTTCGCCGTTGCCGATGAAGTTGTAGTCTTCATTGCGGTATGCCGCCATCGAGGCAAAAGTGCGGCTGTCACGCTGCCAATCGAGGAAGTTCGGGTATTCGATGGGAGCACTTTCGAGGCCGCCAATCTTTTCGTACTTTTCGTAGATGGCAACCAGTTGCTCGGAATGCGGATACGCCAGCGGGTTCAGCAGCACTCCGTTAACCACCGAGAACAATGCGGTGTTTGCGCCAATCCCGAGCGCGAGCGTCAATACCGCAATCGCCGTGAACGCCGGAGAGCGGGCGAGCATTCGAAAGGCGTAGCGAAGATCGAGAAGGAAGGTGCTCATGCCTTGTTATTATGTGCCAAACCCAACTCTTGATTCATGTCCCGGACATTCTTTACTCCGCGCGAGCGTTATCTCCGTGCCCTTTCAAATCATGGGCTGAAGCGAGCTTTTCAGGAGCCTTTATCGCCAACTCAGGATTCCGCTTTTTGGCAATTCGCCAAGGGCACTGTATTGCCATTGACAATGAGGGTGTAGGCAGAAATACTCCCACGCTAGGCAGCACGGAGAAGTAGAGATGCCGGTTATTCCAATGAGAACAGTCCGCGGACTTCTGACGGTAGCCCTAGTCTGCTTATCTCTGACGACGCTGCGAGCGCAGACAGCGACCGCACGCATGGTTAGCGCTGCCAATACCTTCCTTTCGACCCTCGATACCAAACAACGGCAAAGCGCGATGTTCGCGTTTGATGACGCAAAGCAGCGCGCCAACTGGTCCAACCTCCCGACATCGATGGTTCCGCGGGCTGGCGTCAGCCTCAAGGAAATGAATGCCACGCAGCGTGCTGCCGCTATGGCCCTGGTTTCGTCGGCGCTCAGCCCCAGAGGCTACGAGAAGGTTCAGCAAATCATGGAAGCCGACGAGGTCCTCAAAATCAAGCAAGACAACAACCCGATGTTCGGCAAAGATCTCTACTACATCTCCATCCTGGGGAAGCCCTCCGAGAAAAACCCGTGGATGCTGCAGTTTGGAGGGCACCATTTGGCGCTCAATATCACCGTCGCGGGCGAACGGGGTCTACTCACACCGACTCTCGTGGGCGCCCAGCCTGCGCTTTACACGCGGGACGGGAAAACCGTGCGCCCTCTCGGCCCGGAGAGCGACCAGGCTTCGGCATTGCTGAATTCCCTTGACGATGGGCAGCGCAAGCAGGCGATTCTGAGCTACAAACTGGTCGATCTTGTCCTCGGCCCCGGCCAAGACGGTAAGACCATCGTGCCGGAGGGTCTGAAGGCTTCGGCGATGAACGAACGGCAACGCGCCCTGCTGCTAGACCTGATATCGCAGTGGGCCGGCATTATTCACGAAAGCGCAGCCCAGGCCCGGATGGCCCAACTGAAAGCCGACGTTGCCGAGACATGGTTCGCCTGGAGCGGGCCGACCACGGCCACTCCCGGAAAAAATATAACCGCCTATTACCGGATTCAGGGCCCGCACCTCGTTATCGAGTACGCGCCCCAAGAACTAGGCGGGGATCCCGCTATGCATGTCCATACCATGTACCGCGATCCCACCAACGACTATGGCCGCGGGCTGACGGCAAAGTGAACAGGATGCTGGCCACCGCCGCTGTAGTTGTTGCATTGATGGGCACGCCTGCGTCGGCACATCGAGTGGATGAATACCTGCAAGCCACACTGATCTCGGTGGAGAAAGATCACGTTGAGGTGTTCTTGCGGTTAACGCCGGGTATCGCAGTATCGTCCGTCGTGCTTGCCGGCATCGACAGCAACGCGGACGGCGTTATTTCGGAGACCGAGAAACGAGTCTATGCGGAACGCGTGCTTGGCGATCTGTCACTTACCGTTGACGGCCATGGTTTGATCCCGAGGCTTGTATCGGTGCAGTCGCCGGAAATCGAGGAGATGAAAGAAGGTCTTGGGGAGATCCAAATCGCCTTCACTGCAGCTTTGCCCAACGGTGGACGAAATCGGCGGTTGGTTTTCGAAAACCATCACCAACAGCAGATCGCATCCTACCAGGTAAATTGCCTCACTCCGCGTGACCGAAATATCCGGGTCAACGCCCAGACTCGAAACGAAGATCAGTCGTTCTATCAACTGGACTACGTGCAGGCCACGGAGTTCTCAGAGCCAGCAGAGCTCAAGTGGTGGCCTGGTGTCCGCGGGTGGCCAGTGGCAGGCGCGCTGTCTCTGTTCGCAGCGGTCATATTCCTGTCGCGGCAGATCCTCACCGCGAGATTCCGTGGCGCCGGAAAAGCATTGGGATGAACGGGACCGGGTCTTGCGAAAGCCTTGACCGCCAACGATACCCAGGGGGCGAAGACCCAAACGTCAGCGCGAGTCTTCGCCCTCCGAAGGTTCCTAGTTATTGATGTTCTCTTTGTTCTCGAGCCGATTGATGAGCCCTTGGATTTGCGATTTCGCGTTTTCCGGGGCTGCGTCCTTGGCCAGCTTCATCTGCTTTACCGCTTCGTCATAGTTTCCATCCCCTACCGCAATTCGGGCCAGCCCAGCATGAGCAAAGAGGTTGGTCGGGTACTTGGCTGCGATCGTGCGATAGACGGCGAAGGCTTCGGCCTGTTTCTTATCGCGTTGCAGCTGACGGGCATACTGATAGGACTGCGGAGCATCGGCCTTTGCCAAAGCTTCAGCGGCTAGTGTCTTGGCCTCGTCAGTCTTACCCATAGCGGCGAGGATCTGCGACTTCGTCATCAGATTGTCGTAGCGCTCTTCAGCCTGGATGGACTGGTCGGCGTACTTGAGGCCCACAGGCAAATCCGCTTTGGCGGTGAGGAAGTAGTTGGCGGCGTCATCGTAGCTAACCCAGGTGTATTGCACGATCCCGCGGAACTGCTTCTGCAGACTGGCCTCGACAACCTGCGGCACATTGAGCGACACCTTGAAGGGAACCGCAACCTTGTCCCAGCGAAGCGTGACCAGAGCTGAGTCGGCCTTCAGGTCGTCGAAGTCATAGAGCAGCGCATCGTGGAAGTCGGACGCGGCGGGCTTGACGGTGACCCGGAGCACGTCTTCGTCAGGCTTGTAAGTGAAAGCGCCCCAAGCTGTGGCGGTTTTCGAGAAGATGATAGTCCACTCGTCTTCTTTGGGGATCATGAAGAGCCCGTACGTGCCTTTGTCGAGCGGCTTACCCTCGATGGTGACGGGATCGGTAAACGTTATGGTGGTGTTCTCGTTGGCCCCGGCGCGCCACACTTCGCCGTAGGGCACGAGGCCGCCGAAGACTTTGCGCCCGCTGACGAGGGGACGGCTGTATTTCAGGGTCACATCCGTGATGCCAATGGTCTGGGTCACTTGAGCGTTCTGGCTTTTGCGCGGCAGGTCGAGCAGGGCCGACTGCGCGGAGCACAGACTGGCGATGAACGCGATTGCAACTACAAGCAGCAGAGAGCGACGTTGGTACATGCGCAACTCCTTTATAAGCAAAGATTTTGTATCGGGACAGGCGTGCAAACAGAGCTACCACCCCCGACGGTGGTGATGCGGCGGTTGGACGCTGGAAAATCTGCCTGGTGAGCAGATGAGTGACGAAATCCTTTTCCGCCAACGCGGGCGCATGGGGGAACGGGATGGAGTCACGCGCGACATCGTGCCGCTGGGTTAGTCCGACCAAGGCGCCGGTTTGCGGTCCCAGCGGTGTTTCTTCAACTCCGCCAGAAGCGCCGAATCCAGCAGGCCACGATCGCTGTAGCTGGTGTTAGCCAGCACGTGCCCCGCACTGCGCATGCCCACAATGGTAGTGCTCACGGTTGGGTTTGAGAGCACGAAGCGCAGCGCAAGTTCGGGCAGACTCATGCCTTCCGGCAGGATCTTTTTGAGGCGCTCCACCCGCTCGATAGTGGGCTTGAGATTTTCGGGAGAGAAGTAGCGTGCTCGCCAGTCCCCCTGAGGAAAACGGGTTTCAAGAGTCATGTTTCCGCCGAGGCTGCCTTCATCGAGGGGAACGCGGGCGATTACGCCGATGTTCATTTCACGGCAAAGAGGAAAGAGCTCGTCTTCGGGCGCCTGATCGAAGATGTTGTAGATCACCTGTACCGCGTCGACCAGACCCGATCGAAGCGCCTTGATGCCGTTCTCGGGCTCCCAGCGATTCAAGCTGAGGCCGAAAGCACGAATCACCCCGTCGCGTTTCAGTTTTTCGATGGTGTTGCGGAAGTCCGGCTCATCGGCCCAGCCGTCATGCCATACGTGAAACTGCAGCAGATCGATCGCGTCGGTGCGAAGCTTGCTGCGAATCAGATCGGCATACTTGAAGACCTGCTGGGGCGGGAAGACGTCGTCGTAAGTATGTGCCGGGCGTGCCGGCCATTTGAGGTTCCGCGGCGGAACCTTCGATGCGGCGTACAATCGCTTACCGGGATTGACGGCCAGCAAGTCTCCCAGAAATTGATCGCTCTTGCCATCCCCGTAGGCCCAAGCTGAGTCGAAAAACGTGCATCCAGCGTCGGCGGCGTGCTGCAGCGAGGCGGCAGACTGAGCGTCATCCGAGCCGGTCCAGCCGCTCATTCCCCACAAGCCGTAACCGATATCGCTGACTGTCCATCCTGTGCGTCCGAATTGGCGGTATTGCATAAGAGTTCAATGCCTCGAGGATCTTTAGATTAGTAAAGCACGATGGTATCAAGATAGCGGTTTTGCGTTCCGAGTACTGAGGACCCCAAGTCCAGTTGCGATGGTTGAGCGAGGCAAGGCGCACGAGTATCCTTAATAGTGCACCAACATGTTTAGAGGGTGCGGTCGCAATAGTGGAGGAAGACGAATTGTTTGCTTATGTTCATCGCCGGATTCCGGTCTTGTTCCTCCTGTTGGTGGTCGCGGGAGCCACGCAAGTTTGCTGGGCCCATGCCATCCTGATGGATTCGACACCGAAGGTCAATTCCACGGTCAAAGGCCCGGATGTCGACATTAACCTGCGATTTAACGTGCGCATCGATGGCGGGAGGTCGCGGGTGCTTCTGGTATCGCCTGATGGGAAGGTTTCGACGCTCGCTCTTAGTGGCCAGGCGACCCCCGACACCCTGCAAACTCACGCCACCGGACTGCAGCCGGGCACCTACAAGCTGCAATGGAAGGTATTGGCCTCCGATGGCCACATGAGCAGCGGAGACATTCCATTTACCGTGAAGTAACACGCTATCGAAAGAGTCAGGAGAGAAAGTTCCTCGCGGGCTGAAGCCCGCTCGGAAGACATAATTAAGAGCTTGTACGGCGCGGCTAAAGCCGTGCCCTTTTAAAGCAACGCATGAAAAGCGTCTTTGGGCAAGCTGCCAGGGTCTGATGCTCCTCAAGCTGGTCGATCTATTTTCATTCTTATCCGTGGTATTGCGCGCCGGCACGCTGGTGTTCCAGTCGCTGCTGCTGGGAGGCGTGCTGTTCGTGCTTTGGGTGGCCCGGGATTCGCCTGAGGTCCCTTCGGAAAGTGTCGCAAAAATCCAGAAGTCGTCGTGGCGACTGCTGCAAATCAGCGCGGTTGGCCTGGCGCTGGTGCAGTTGCTTTACCTTTACGTGAACTCGGCGGTGCTGATGGCGACGGCCGAGATTGGATTTGATGGCGTCATTGGCGCCAACTTCTTTATCTCCGGTTGCATCGTCCTAACTGCCGCCCTGCTGACGGCGATCGCCGCCGGCGGCAACAAAGGCTTCGCGAAGTACGCACTGCCGGTGCTGGCCGTCATCGTGATGGGCGCGTCGGTTATGACGAACCATGCCGCCTCGCGCCTCGAGGGACGCCCGCTGTTGATTGCGCTGTCAAGTATTCATGAACTGGCAACCGGCTTCTGGATCGGCGGGTTGCCCTTCCTGGTGCTGGGTCTGTTCCGCGCGAAAGACCTGACGACACGCTGGTATGTGACCGAGCGGTTTTCCCGCATGGCATTGATCAGCGTGGGATTCCTGGTGCTGAGCGGCACGATCATGAGCGTGCTCTACATAGGATCGTGGAGCGCTGTGGTAGGTACGGCCTACGGCGTGATGGTGCTGGCCAAGGCGACCATGCTGGGGGCGCTGCTGATACTCGGCGGCGTGAACTTTCTGCTGCTGCGAAACACCACCAAGGAACAGGCGCTCCCGCGGCTGCGCCGCCTCATCGAGGCTGAGGTAGGCATCGGCATCACGGTGATACTCACCGCCGCGTCGTTGACGTCGCAACCGCCCGCGGTTGACCAGGTCAGCGAAACGGTGACTCTGCAACAGATCTATCAGCGAATCAAACCCAGGATGCCACGGCTGACGTACGAATATGTAGCCGAAGCCGCCACTCCGGCTCCGGCGCCGGCTGTTGCAGGCAACTCAGCCTCGCCGACAGCGCCTGTGGCCTACAACATAGACGGAGTTCCGCTGACGACTCGCCTCATCAACAACTCCATTGAATCCGAATCGAACCATCACTGGATGGGGCTGGTGGTGCTTTCGATGGGATTGCTCGCCCTGCTGGCGCGAACCGGCAAGGCTCCGTGGGCGGAATACTGGCCTCTCCTGCTAATCGGCATCGCCGTGTTTATCTTTCTACAGGCTGACACCGAGTGTTGGCCGGTGGGTTGGAAGAGCTTCGGGGCCTGCTGGGCCGATCCCGAGGTCTTTCAGCATCGCATAGCAGCGCTGGTGTGCATCGGATTCGCCGTCTTCGAGCTTCGGGTGCGGCAGCGGAAGCGCGACGGGGGAGGCATGGCGCTGGTGTTTCCCTTGATGTGCGCTGCCGGTGGCGCGGTCCTGCTAACCCACCAGCATGCCATCAGCAATGTAAAGGAAAACCTGCTGGTGGAACTGAGCCACGTGCCGATGGGCGTCATCGCGGTATTCGCAGGCTGGTCGCGATGGCTGGAATTGCGGCTTCCGGAGAAAGACCGCGCAATACCCTCCTGGATCTGGCCGATATGCTTCATCCTGATTGGGGCCGGACTGTTGAACTACCGGGAGATGTAACTCGAGCCTGGTTTCCGTGCCCGCGGCTTGAGCTCCGCCAGCGTAGTTGTAAACTGTCCGCATGAAAATTCCCACGCGTAACTTCGTTGTGTGGTTCCGTCTCCTCAGCATTACGTTGGTGCTTGGATGTTCCCTGCCCGTCTTCGCCCAGTCCGGCAATCCGCAGTTCTCCATCGCGTTTCCCAAGGCACAGAGCGAGAAACCGCTCGATGGGCGGATGCTCCTCCTGCTCTCCAACGACCCTTCGGACGAGCCACGGATGCAGATCAACGACACGCCGAAATCCCAGATGGTTTTTGGCATGGATGTCGACGGACTGAAGCCGGACCAGGCAGTCGTCATCGACGGGAAGGCGTGGGGGTATCCGATTCGCAGCCTCAGCGACGTACCGCCCGGGGAGTATTACGTACAGGCGCTGTTGCAACGATACGAAACTTTTCATCGCGCCGACGGCAAGACCGTGCAGCTGCCCATGGACCAGGGCGAAGGACGGCACTGGAACATTGCTCCTGGCAACCTGTACAGCAAGCCGGTGAAGATCAATGTCGGTAAGAGCAATGCTCCTGTAAAGATTGTGCTCGATCAGGAAATCCCGCCGATCCCGACGCCCACCGATACCAAGTATGTGCGGCATATCAAGATCCAGAGCGAGTTACTGACGAAGTTTTGGGGACGTCCCATGTACCTGTCGGCGGTCGTGCTGGTGCCGTGGGGATTCGACGAGCATCCCCAAGCGCACTATCCGCTGATGCTCTTCCATGATCATTTCGTTGACGACATCGACGACTTTCGTACCGAGCCGCCCGATCCCAATTTGAAGCCGGATTACAGCGAGCGCTTTCACATCTCCGGGTACAACCGCATCCAACAGGAAGAGGCCTACAAGTTCTACCAGCAATGGATTTCGCCCAAGTTTCCGCGCTACCTGGTAGTGAAGATCCAGCATGCTAATCCCTACTACGACGATTCGTACGCCGTGAACTCGGCCAATCTGGGGCCGTACGGAGATGCCATCGAATCTGAGCTGATGCCGGCGCTGGAGAAAAAGTTCCGCAGCATCGCCCAGGGCTGGGCGCGCTTCACCTACGGCGGGTCAACCGGCGGATGGGAGTCGCTGGCGGTGCAGATGTTTTATCCCGACCACTACAACGGCGTGTTCTCGGCGTGCCCCGACCCGATCGATTTTCGTGCTTATACGTTGATCGATCTGTACAAGTGGTCCAACGCGTTCTATATCGACGGAACGCATAACCAGATACTGCAACCCGCAATGCGTAATTACCTGGGACAGACTCTGATCAGCATCAAGGACTTCAACGCCTACGAGCTGGCGCTGGGCACCAAGGGGCGCTCAGGGGAGCAGTGGGACATCTGGCAGGCGGTGTATGGACCGGTCGGGGCCGACGGCTATCCGCAACCTATCTTCAACAAGGAAACCGGCGAAATCGACCACCAGGTAGCCGCGTACTGGAAAGAACACTATGACCTGCGCGCGATTCTGGAGAAGAACTGGCCAACTCTTGGTCCTAAGTTGCAGGGGAAGATCCACATCTACTGCGGCAGCATGGACACGTACTTCCTGAATGACGCGGTTTACCTGATGGAGGACTTCTTAAAGAGCACAACCAACCCTCCGTACGATGGCGAGGTGAAATATGGCGATCGCGCCGAGCATTGCTGGAATGGCGATCCGAAGTTGCCGAATTATCTGTCACGGCTGCACTACAACACCATGTACCTGCCGAAAATAATGGAGCGGATCGAGAAAACCGCGCCTCCGGGGGCCGACCTGACGAGTTGGAAGTATTAAGTGGCATCACATTCTCGCCGGTCAAATTGCCAAACGAAGGCAACGGCCGTCACAGCAAGCCGAACCGGTTCCTGCTAGAACCGAAGGCGGAGGATCGCCATGCCTTCCTTGCAGGATCAATTTGCGCAGGCGCAACGCGATGTCAACGGCCTTGCCGAGCGTCCCGACAATGCCACCATGTTGAAGCTTTATGCCTTGTATAAGCAGGCAACGAAGGGAGACGCGACCGGGGAACGGCCGGGTGCCTTTGACTTTGTCGGCCGCGCCAAGTTCGACTCATGGAGCGAAATCAAGGGTACCTCGGCAGAGGCTGCTATGCAGCAGTACATCGACTTGACTACTTCGTTGCTGGAGAAGGCGTAGCGTC
This sequence comes from uncultured Acidobacteriaceae bacterium, assembly GCA_963834815.1. Taxonomy (GTDB): domain Bacteria; phylum Acidobacteriota; class Terriglobia; order Terriglobales; family Acidobacteriaceae; genus DASRAA01. Next base: position 376,247 of record CAWIDA010000007.1, read on the forward strand.
GAACCAAGATTTACCGGTGGCGGGCATGCTGTCGCACGGCAGGTGGCAGCGAACGCTGATTTCCGCGAACCTCGTTTTGTGGCCGACTTGCGAGCGCCGGATTGGCGACACACCAGCAACTTCCGACCAAGCAATGCCAGGCGCAATTACGCGGCGACGTCTTCACTGGCAGGTTCGACTTCCTGCAGTCTTCGAGCCGACAGCTTCACCAGCCAGGTTTTCAGGATTACGTAGAGTACGGGAATAAAGATCAGGTTCAGGACGGTCGAGAACAACATCCCGCCTACAATGGCAGTTCCTACTGAGTGTCTGCCCAGCTTGCCGGCGCCGCGCGCGAAATACAGCGGCAACACGCCCAGGATGAACGCAAACGACGTCATGAGGATTGGCCGCAGCCGCAATTCGGCCGCCTCAATCGCCGCATCGGTAATAGACCGGCCTCGCTCCAGCAACTGTTCGGCAAACTCGACAATCAAAATCGAGTTCTTCGCCGACAACCCAATCAACAACACGAGTCCGATCTGAACGTACACATCGTTCACCAGCCCGCGCATCCACACGAACGACAGCGCACCAAGCACGGCCATAGGCACGGCCAAAAGAATGATGAAGGGCAATGCGAAGCTTTCGTACTGGGCCGACAATGTGAGGTAAACAACCAGCAAGCCCAGGGCAAAGATAATGATGGCCTTGCCGCCGGCTTCGATTTGCTCGAGCGCCAGTCCCGACCACCCTATCGCCATGCCTTGCTGCATATTCTGCCTGGCCAACTCTTCCATCGACTTTAATCCCTGGCTCGAGCTGTAACCTGGAGCAGGGGCGCCATCGATCTCCGCCGAACGGAACAGGTTAAAGTGATTGATGACCTGCGGCCCGGCCGTCTCTTTGAGGGTGACGATGTTGTCGAGCGGTACCAGTCCGTTGGTATCGGAGCGCACATAGTATTGGCGAAGGTCGTGTGCGTTCATGCGGAACGGCTGATCGGCCTGAACATAGACGCGATAGGAGCGATTGTTGAAATCGAAGTCGTTGACGTACTGCGACCCCATGTAAACACCGAGGGCCTGCGTAACCTGGTTGAGCGGTACGCCGATTGCCTTGGCCTTCTCGCGATCGATCTGCACCAGTTGTTGCGGATCCGTTGCCGTGTAACTGGTAAACAATCCGGTAAGGTCTTGCCGCTGGCGGCTGGCGCCGACAATCTTGTGGGCAACGTTGTCGAGGTCCTCCAGCGTGTTCCGGCCGAGGTCGAGCAACTGGAACTGGAATCCGCCAAAGCTCCCGATTCCCTGAATGGCTGGCGGTTCAAACGCAACAACGATTGCTCCCGGAATGCCGAACAATTTGGGTGAGACTCGCGCAACGATGTCACTCGCCGCATGGCCCTTGCCCTTGCGGTCGTCAATCGGTTTCAGTGGAGCAAACACCAGGCCGTAGTTCGGCGAACTACCGCCCGACAGCGAAAATCCGGGAACAGTGAAGGTGCCGAAAACGTCGGGGTCGGCTCGCAGAATTTCTTCCGCCTGCTTCGCGATGTTGGTGGTGTACGAAAGCGAAGCACCGGGCGGAGCCTGGACGACCACGATGAAATAGTTCTGGTCTTCCTGGGGAACAAATCCGGTGGGCACGTGAAGGTACATGTAAGCGGTTGCGGCGAGCGCGGCCAGGAAGAGCACGACCACGGCGTAGCGGTAGACCAGCACCTTGGAGATCACTCTGCCGTAAAAGGTCCCCAGCCCATGGACCGCTTTATCGACGCCGCGGGCGAACTTCCGGTATCCGTGGGAGAGCCATCCGATGCGGGTCCAATCGAACAGGTTGTACTTGTGCTCTTCGCTGCGCAGCAGCAGCGCCGCCAGTGCGGGGGAGAGCGTAAGGGCGTTGAACAGCGAAATGGCAATCGCGAAGGCGATGGTCAGCGAAAATTGCCGGTACAGAATTCCGGTGGTTCCGGGGAAGAACGAGACCGGCACGAAAACCGAAATCAGCACCAGGGACGTCGCCACCACGGCGCTGGAAACCTCGGCCATAGCTACCGAGGTTGCGGTACGTGCATCGGTGCCGTCATCGTCGATATGGCGTTGAGCATTTTCAATTACGACGATGGCGTCGTCGACCACCAGTCCCGTTGCCAGGGTGATACCAAACAGCGTCAGCGAATTGATGGAGAAGCCAAAGACCTTGACGAATGCGAAAGTGCCAATCAGCGAAACCGGGATGGTGACAGCCGGAATGATGGTGGCGCGCCAATCGAGCAGGAAGAAAAAGATCACAATAATAACGATCAGGATGGCTTCTTCCAGAGTGGTAACGACTTCCCGCACCGAGTCGCCCACCACAGTAGTGGTATCGAAGGCGATGACGTATTTAATGCCAGGAGGAAAGGACTTCGATAGTTCGAGGAGTTGAGCTTTTGCCGCCTTGTCGACCGCCAGCGCGTTGGCATTGGACAACTGTTGCACGCCGATGCCGATGGCTTCATGTCCGCTGTAAAGGAGATTGGTGTCGTAGCTCTCGGCGCCAACCTCGGCCCGGCCGACATCTTTGAGCTGCACGATGCCGTTCTTGGTGTTCTTCAGGATGATGTTCTCGAACTCCCTGGGATCGGAAAGGCGGCCTACCACCCGCAAGGTGACCTGGAAGTTCTGCTTTTCGTCGGCAGGCGGGCGACCAAGCTGGCCCGCAGGGATTTCGACGTTCTGCTCCTGTAGCGCCGATACCACGTCGGCGGCGGTCAATTGGCGTGCCGCCAGTTTCGACGGATCGAGCCAGATGCGCATTGCGTATTTGCGCTCGCCGAAGATAACGACATCGCCTACACCCGGTATGCGCTTCAGTGCGTCTTTGACGTAAACGTCGAGATAGTTCGAGATGTACTGGTCGGAAAGGCTATTGTCGGGAGAATAGAATCCGGCCGCGAAGACGAAATTTGGATTCGCCTTGGTGATGGTCACACCGGTGTTCTTGATTTCCTGCGGCAACCGGCCTAGAGCAGTCGCGACGCGATTCTGTACGTCCACGGCCGCGATGTTCAGGTCGTAGCCGGTGCGAAAGACAACGTTGATGGCGCTGGTGCCGTCGTTCGAGCTGGTGGAGGTCATGTAGTGCATGCCCTCAACGCCATTGATCTGCTGCTCAAGCGGAATCGTTACCGCCGACTCCACCACTTGCGCGTTTGCGCCAACATAATTGCTGGTTACCGTTACCTGGGGCGGAGCCAGACTGGGATACAACGAGATCGGTAGTGAGGGAATGCACACCGCACCCGCCAGAATGATCAGCAGGGCGCAAACCGTCGCGAATATGGGTCGCTGAATGAAAAAATCAATCAACCTGGATTCTCGTTTTCTCGCCGCAGCCTCTGCGCCGCGACAGGAAGCCTTTCCATCGAGTGGTTAGCTGGTCGGCTGCACTGGCGCGCCGTCAATCAAGAACTGGATGCCGGAGGTAATCACCTTATCGCCCACCTTCAGCCCGCCTTTGACGGCGTAATCATTGCCGACTGTGTCTCCGAGCGTGACCGAACGCTGCTTGGCCACCGTATTTCCGTTCTCTTCCGTAGCCACAAAGACGAAGGGCTGCCCGCCGATGCGCGTGACCGATAGTACCGGGACCGTGGGAGCAGGGGCGGTGCTCCATATGACTCGCGCCTTCACCAACTGCTCGTTGCGAAAACGATCCAGCGAGGAGTGGATCGGCGCCTTCGCCAGTACTCCCTGAATCGCGTTATCGACCTGCTGCGAGACGAAGTAGATGCTGCTGCTTTCGATCAGCTCTCCCGCGCTGGTTACGATCTGCACCGGAAGACCCAGGCGAATATTGCCCGACCGCTCCGTCGGAATATAGATGTAGGCTTCCAACTCGGCGTTCTCGTCGATGGTGGTCAGCAAGGTCTGGGGAGACACGTAATCGCCCAAATGCACCGGAATATCGCCGACAACTCCTGCAAACGGAGCCGTGAGGTTGTAATAGGCCAACTCACGCTGCTGCGTGACCCGAGCCGCTTTGGAGGCGTCGTAATCAGCTCTGGAATTTTCGTAGGCCTGCACTGCCTGATCGTAGCCCTGCTTGCTGGTTACCCCGGCTTCGTACAACCCTCGCTGTCTTTCCAACTCGCCTTTGTTGTAGTCCAACACCGCTTTCTTTTGGGCTTCGGTGCTGACCTGCTGATCGACCGTCGCCTGCTGTTTCAGCGGATTAATGGTCATCAGCACCTGTCCAGCGCTTACGTGATCGCCCGATTTAACCAGGATACGCGTCAGCGCTCCGTCCACTTGCGGCTGGATCGACGCTGAACGGCGTGATTTGATCGTGGCTACGTACTCGTCGGTTTGCGGGACGTCCGTCAGATTAATGGTCTTCGTGCTGACCGGCAGGGCTTTCGGAGCCGGCTGCTGCTTTGCTTCCGTTTTGTTGCAACCTGTATTCGAAAGCAGGGCCACGCTCAGCAAAATGACCGGTAGGAGAGCCAAGATTCTCTTCATCCTCCATCACCCCAGGAAAAAATGGATGCCATAGAGATGCATCATTGGCGTCCATGGGTGCAGGAGTTGCTCTGGCCCTGAATCAAAACGGTGCCCGATTTTTATTGCCAATCGTTCCTAATGCGAGTCGAATACCCAGGTTTCCTTATCTAAGAAAAACATAGCGCAGCCAAGGAGAGGTATATTCACGCATGGCTAAACCGACCCTATTGACGGTCGATGACGACCCAAATGTACTGAAGGCCATCGAAAGAGACCTGCGGTCACGCTACGGAGAGAAGTATCGGGTGCTGCGAGCGAACTCAGGTCAGGCTGGGCTGGAATTGCTTCATGAACTTCGCGGGCGTGAAGATGCGGTTGCCCTGTTGCTGGCCGATCAACGCATGCCGCAAATGGACGGTATCGGCTTTCTGAACGAAGCCCGGAAAGTCTACCCCGAGGCCAAGCGCGCCCTTCTGACCGCATATGCCGATACCAGTGCCGCCATCAACGCCATTAATGAGGTCAGTGTTCATTATTTCTTTCTGAAGCCGTGGGACCCTCCGGGCCAACATCTTTATCCAGTCATCGACGATTTGCTGGAAGACTGGAACGCCTCCTACCGGCCACCTTACGAAGGAATCCGAGTCGTGGGTACGCGCTGGTCTTCGAAAGCATATGACTTGCGCGATTTTCTGGCGCGCAATCACGTTCCTTATCAGTGGATTGACGTTGAGTTGTCTGCCGACGATCCGGAGGTGAAGCAACTGATCGCCTCCGTCGGTGAAGATGCCCATCAATTACCGCTGACGTTGTTTCCCGATGGTACGCGCATGTTTCAGGCGACCCCTGCCGAGCTTGCCGAGAAGATTGGCCTGAGGACCCGCTCGGAAACGCAGTTTTACGACCTTGCTATTGTCGGCGGCGGCCCGGGCGGCTTGGCGGCAGCAGTGTATGGTGCGTCTGAAGGACTCAAGACGGTGATGATCGATCGCGAGGCTCCCGGCGGACAAGCCGGCCTGAGTTCTCGCATTGAGAACTACCTCGGATTTCCCTCCGGTCTGAGTGGCGCGGACCTGGCGCGGCGAGCGGTGATGCAGGCGCAACGCTTCGGCGTAGAGATTATCGCCCCTCAGGAAGTGGTGGGACTGCGCGCTGAAGGCCCGTACCGCATCCTCAAGCTCGCCGATGGCAACGAGATCTCGTGCCACGCGGTGCTCATCGCCACCGGAGTTCAATGGCGCAGGTTGGAGATTCCCGGCGTGGAACATCTTCAGGGCTCCGGCGTTTACTATGGCGGGGGCAGCCAGGAGGCAATTTCCTGTAAAGGAGAGACCGTCTACATCATTGGGGGCGCAAACTCGGCCGGTCAGGCAGCGCTGAACTTCTCGCAGCATGCAGAGAAAGTCGTAATCCTCATTCGCGGCGACTCACTCTCCGCCAGTATGTCACGCTACCTCATCGACCAGATCGAAAAGACGCCCAACATTCAGTTGTGGACGCATGCCGCGGCCATCGAGGTCCACGGAGATACCCACTTGGAGGAGATCTCCGTCCAGTGTTCTGACACCGACACGGTGGATCGGGTCCCTGCCAACGCAATGTTTATCTACATTGGCGCTTTGCCCCGAACCGATTGGCTCGAAGGATCTGTGGTCCGTGATGAACGGGGATTTGTACTGGCAGGTCCGGACCTGCTGAAGAATGGAAAGCACCCGGCAGGATGGAACCTGGATCGTGATCCGTTCTTGCTGGAAAGCAGTATGCCGGGCGTGTTCGTGGTGGGTGACGTGCGCTACGGCTCCATTAAGCGGGTCGCATCTGCGGTGGGAGAGGGTGCGATTGCCGTGCAATTCATTCACCGCTACATGGCGAAGGTGTAGCCGATGAGTAATGTCTCCAGAGATGAGCTTCGCAAGGTTGCTGTTTTTCACGATCTCCCAGACGAGCAACTAGACTGGTTTCTCAATCACTCCACAGAACTGAGGCTGGCCCCCGGCGACATTTTCGTTCGTCCCGGCGAACCGGCGGACAGGATGTCGGTCGTCCTCGAAGGCGAATTACAGGTTCGGATTGCGGGGGCGAACGAAGAGGTGTTCACCATCGAGGCCGGAGCCGTGACAGGCTTGTTGCCGTACTCGCGGATGACGACATTCCCCGGCACCGGGGTCGCCGTTCGGCCTTCCCACATTCTGATCTTCCCCGCCACGCTGTTTGACCAACTCTTGATCCACCTGCCGGAATTGGGCAGACGCCTAGTGGCGACCATGGTCGATCGCACGCGTGAAACCACTCGCCGCGAGCAACAGCGCGATCGCCTGGCCGGGCTGGGCAAACTCTCCGCCGGACTGGCCCATGAATTGAATAATCCGGCGGCTGCGGCCAGGCGAACCGCCGAACAGTTGCGCAGCGCTATGGATGAGTTTCGAGGTTCGGTGAGCAAACTCGAGGGAATCCAACTTACTGAAGGCGAGAGGGCGGCGGTTGAGACGTTCGAGAGTTCCTGCTGCAACGCCGAGCGCGAGACAGATGTACTAAGGGCAAGCGAGCGCCAAGACCAACTCGAAACGATACTGCATCGACACGGGATCCAAGACGGCTGGCAATACGCGTCGAGACTGGTGGAATCCGGAGTCCAGCCGGAACCGCTCGACCTGCTGCTCGGCGGCGTTCGGCGCAGCGTCGGAGAGCCGGTGTTGAAGAGGGCGTCAGCATTGGTGGAGATTAACGATCTGCTGGCGGAGTTGGAGAATAGCACCACCAGAATTTCCGACTTGGTGCGCGCCATCAAAGAGTATTCCTACATGGACCAGGCTCCAGTGCAGGACGTCGACCTGACCAAGGGCTTGGAAAATACGCTCACCATCATGGCCCATAAGCTAAAAAAGGGCGTGACCATCAAGCGCGATTATCATCCCACCCCGTTGCTGGTGAACTCTTATGGCAGCGAACTGAACCAGGTGTGGACCAACATTATCGACAACGCGGTGGATGCCATGCATGGTGAAGGCGAATTGCGGATCAGGACCTTCCCCGAGGGAGACTGTGCCGTAGTCGAGATCGGAGACTCCGGCCCCGGCATTCCGCCAGATATTCAGTCCCACATCTTTGAGCCCTTTTTCACGACCAAAGGCGTGGGAGAAGGAACCGGGCTTGGGCTGGACACAACGCTCCGTCTCGTACGCAAGCACCGGGGATCAATCAATGTAACCTCGACTCCCGGCGATACAAGGTTTCAGGTTCGCCTGCCGACTGTTTCCTTGGAAGTTACGGATTGATTGTCCGCTCGGCGGAGGCGGCAGTGTCGTCTTGGTTAGCTGAGACGATTGTGCCCTGATGATAGAGAATGGGCCATCCCCTCAGAGGTAGTCTGCCAAACTGACATCCTGAATTGGGCGCGATCAGGGACGCCATTGACCGGCGGAATCGGAGCGTTATGTGAGAATCCCCACAAAATCCCCACAATCAAGAAAACCGCTTACCTTGGTAGGGTGGGCGCGTGTTGATACCAAAGAACTTACTGGAGCCGACGATCGGACTTGAACCGATGACCTGTCGATTACGAA
>CAWIDA010000008.1:0-130543 GCA_963834815.1 uncultured Acidobacteriaceae bacterium
GGCACGCTGGTTGGTTAGATGCAGCCCGTACTATTCGACACTTCCATCTATATATCCGCATTGCGTCGGGGAAACGATGCTGTCATTGCCCTACAGGCGGCTGGCTGCCGACGCACCATTGTGGTTGAGTTCGGTTGTGCTGGAAGAACTCTACGCTGGCGCTGGTGACAGGGAGCAGCGCGTGGTTGAGCGACTAGAGCGAGATTTTGACCGGGTAAAACGACTCCTGGTACCCAACCTCAGCGACTGGACTCAAGCCGGTCGAGTGCTTGCTCGGTTGGCTTCCAAATATGATTTCGAACAAATCGGACAGGGGCGGCTGACCAACGACGCACTGATTGCGATGAGTGCCGGGCGATTAGGCATCCGGGTGCTCACCGCCAATGAGCGTGACTACCGTCGGCTCGGCGAATTTCGCGCATTTCAGTGGCAAGTCACCACCGTCTAATACGGTATCGCCAAAGACGCCTTTGCCTTCACCGCCCCTGTCCTCCCAGACAGCTCCAAGTGAGATGAACTACTTCGTGAGTCCTGGTTTGGGGTCATCGCGGCAAAGTTACAGCAATGGACTCCGGCCCTGATCTCCCTGCATCCGGCAAGCACGCGAAAAACGATTTTGACATTCTCGTGTCCTATCTCGACTTTCTGCACAAGTGTTCGAATTAATTCTCGCCTGCGATGCCAATCGGCATCCAAGAGGTCCGGTCCGATGGTTGTCGAAAGCTCTCGAAGCCGCTCCGCCGCAAGTCGCACGTGCTCCAGTTGATCGATGTCGCCGGAATAAGCCCGTATCTGGGCGTCAAGCTCTGCGATGCGGCCCTTGGTTCGTGCCATCCGAGATGTGAACTGATCCTTTTCAATCAGGCCCTCGGTGAAACTATCGATTAGCCGCTCAAGTGCGTGTTGCTGTTTGAGGCGCAGGGCTTTTAGAGCCTCCGCGTTTTGTAAGGAAGCATCAGCTTCTCCGCCTTCCTTAAACTCCCGCTCCAGCTTTTCGGGATTCTTCAGAAGGTCGCAGACCTCACGCCATACTGCGGCTTCCAAAAACTCAGCCTGGATCTGCCCGTTGCTGCAAATGCGTTCGCCCCCAAAGCGGTAGCCATCCGTTCCAGTGCAGCGATAGTAACGATAGTCCTTAAGGCAATGGCCCGGGCCTCTTTCGCGAGTGGTCTTACCGTAATACGCATAACGACAGATTGCACAGCAGGTAAGTCCCTGTAAGAGGTGTCCAAGCCTACGCCGACCCAGACGAGCGCGAGTCCGGTTTTCCTCCAGTTGCTCCTGTGCCACTCGGAACAACCTTTCATCCACTATTGGCGGAACGGGTACGAACACCCATTCCTTGGAATCAACTGCAACCGGCGTATTGCTTTTCCGTGGTTCCGCTGGCCGCCCACGCGGCGGTCGAGGACGAGTCTTCCTCGTTCTCGGCATCATGTGCGTTTTGCCGTAGGCTGCCCGGCCAACGTACGCCGGATTCTGAAGAATGTGCCAAACCGCCTGCTTGGACCAGACACGCCTTCCAGATGCCGTCAATTCGCCCGCTTTCTGGAGTCTCCGACAGACTTCGTTCAGACTGCAGCGATCGCGTCCGATCCAGGAGAAGATCTGCTGGACGACTCGTGCTTGCTCAGCATTCGTCTCAAATCGGGCCTTGCCTCCGCCCTCGCGAACAGAGACGTACCGGTATCCGAATGGAGCACAGGACATGACATTCAGCGAGCCGCTCTGTGCTGCATGCCGCTTACCGCGCCGACTACGCTCCATGAACTTGGCTCGCTCATATTCAGCGATGATGCCTTGCATTTGGAGCAACAGGTCGTCTTCCGGGCTCTTGCCGAGCGACTTGTTCAAGAAGACAACCTCAACATTCGTCCGGCGCCACTCGTCCAAGAGCAAAACCTGGTACGCGTAGTTGCGCGCCAGTCGATCGGGCGAATGGACATAGATTCGGTCAATAGCGCCGACCGCAGCTAGATCGCGCAACCGATCCAGGGCCGGGCGAGCCAGAGTGGCTCCGCTGATCCCATCATCAACAAACTGTCGTTCCGGCGGCACCGGTGTGCCGTCGCTTCGTGCACGCTCGCTGAGCGCGGATATCTGACTTTCGATTGTGTGCGCCGCCGCCTGCTGTTCACTGGAGACGCGCGCGTAGAAAGCGGATCGAACTGTTGTCATAAAAACCTCCTAGGAGAGGCTTTTAGTCCCGCCAACGGCAATCAAGCACAGGTCTCGAGCAGTGAATTCAACCTTGAAAGGAGAAACACCACATGTCAGAAACAAGCACACTCATCTCGTGCACTGGCACGATTACTCGCGCGGAGCTGGCGCAGGTTCCAACTCCGCCGTCAACAGCAACCCACGTTCCGATCCCTCACGCTGCGGTCGTCGAGGCCCTGGTCGACACTCTGAGCCACCGCCAGATTTCCGTTGTCGATGAGGAGTTCGCCGTATCGAAAGATGGAATGGAGATGTTCGGCGTGCTGGATTTGGCCACTGGCTTCGAGGGATGCCGATTCGCGATCGGCGTCAGGAATGCGAACAACAAGCGATTTCGGTTGGCATGCACCGTCGGGCTACGAGTCTTCGTGTGCCACAATCTTGCGTTTAGGGGAGATTTCAGCCCCGTTTTAGCGAAACACTCGAAGCACTTGTCGCTCGAAGACACACTTTCGATCGGCGTGGACCGGATGCAGCGGAACTTTGAGCCGATGCGCAAGCAGGTGGAAGATTGGCGAGCCCAACAGATCTCAGCTGCGGCAGTAAAGCTGACGATCTACCGGGCGTTCATCGAAGGGGATCTCGATGTCCCACGGCACCTAGCGCGGAGGGTGCACGATCTATATTTCGACCCGCAACACGAGGAGTTCAATTCCCGAACCATGTGGAGCCTGTCTAACGCATTCACATCGGCATTCAAAGAACTCGATCCGATTCCGCAATTCCGGGCGACAGCGAAAGTTGGGTAGATTCTTTGCAACGGTGCCTGCAGCGTAATCAGCGTAATCCAGCAAACGTCCACAAAAACAACAAATGTGAAAACAGCGACGATCTGGGCCATGTCTTGCTGATCGCTCGAAAGACAAATCTAGTCTAGTCTGGTCCGCAGACCGGCAGAGCGTATGCCCAGATCGGCCGTTGGCCAGACAAGGAACGTTATGGCTGCTATTTGTGTTCGCTTCAAATTTCTGTCGTGCGAGCTGTAGGGACGATGGCACTGCTTATCACCCTCCAGCGAGCCGAATTCCGGACGTGGGTGGATGACGGAATAGTAAGTGACTCGAATCATGACAGTGTTCAGAACTGCATTTTCACCGTCACCTGACCGGAGCGAGGTCCACCTATCTGGTAAAGCGGGTTCAAGCCGCTCAGGCTCTGGTTCAGAGTCTGAGTGGTCTTGCCGAAGTCCGGGCTTCCGAGATAGATATTGTTGTACGGGGTGAACATGGGATGATTGAAAACATTGAAGTATTCCATGCGCAGGTAGAGGCTCACCCGCTCCGTGAGATTGATCCGGCGGCTCATTGCGACATCGGTCTGGTCGATAGGGAATGCGCGGAAGTAATTGCGGGGAAGATTCCCCTGCTGCCCGTTCGCGGGAACTGAAAAAGCCGCCGGGTTCAGTCTCTGGCCACCGGGCTGCGTTGGATCGGCAACATAGAAAGGCACTCCGGGGACAATATTGGGACGGGTGTAGTACGGGCCAAACGCAGGAGAGAACGCCGGTACCAGCGGATTGTACGGAGGAGCTGAACTGATTCGCAAGATTCCGTCGAACTGCCAGCCTCTGAGGATCGCATTGACCGCACTTCCCCAATGGGGAGCGGGAAACTGGTAGGACACGGCCCCGGCGAGTGAGTTGCTCACGTCGAAGTCGGATGGTCCATAGTCGGCCGCCACATTAACGCTATTGATGTTGCCACTGGTACTGCCGCTTGGGCCGCAAAGGCACCGAATGCCGGATGAGGTATCGGTGGCTCTTGCCAGCGTGTAGGAAACGAGCGCTTGCCAGCCGCTCGCCATGCGGCGCTGAAACTGCAACTGCATGGCGTCGTAATGTGACCAGCCGGCGTTATGGTTCGCGAAGACCAACGGAAATCCCGAGGACGAGAGCTGGATGTTGTCCTGGCGCAGCAGTCGCTGCCCGTAGGCCCCGACATAAGTTGCCGAAATCGACTGGTTGGCTCCCAGTGCGAGTTCGTACGCCGCATTCCATTCGTACGTCAGGGGAAGCGCCAGGTTTGGATCGACGGCGTACATATACGAAGTACTCTGGTTGGGCACCGAGGTGAACGGGGGAACCTGAAAAGCCGGGTTGTTGAAGTCGAACGGGATTGCCCCGGAGGCGAACGAACTCCTGGCATAAGGAAACGTAGGAACCATTCCCGCGACACCGCTGCCGAATCCAAGGTCGTAGAACAAACCGAATCCACCCCGCAGCAGCATGTCGCTCTTCAGGCGATAGGCAGCGCCTATACGAGGCGCGACGTTTGAAAATGTTGTGTGATAGAGCGGGGTTCCGGCAGGCGCGAGACCGAAAGGCTGAGAATTAAATATCCCATTTACCGCGTACAAGGGTTGTGCTGCATTGGTGGACACCGGCGACGTGTTGATCTCCCAGCGCAGACCGTAGGTCAAGGTCAGGCGAGCAGATGCCTGCCAGGTGTCCTGGCCGAAGATTGAATAGTTGGTGGTTCTGGTAGTGATCGTGGCGTTGCCGAGAGTGGAAACGGCACCCGCAACTCCCGCCTGCAGGTTGGAATAGTTGCCCGCCACGACCCCCAAACTGTACGCGGGTGCGCCGTTGGTCGGAGTCAGACGGCGATAGTCCAGCCCGAATTTCAGCTGGTGGGTTCCCACGCTCATGGAAAAGGTGTCCACGAGATTGAAGACTCTTTGGATATTGTTGATGAGCGGACCCTGTCGGATTTCGCCGTCCAGGCCCGGCGCGAGCGTCATGGCAAACTGGCTGGTTTTGCTGGTGTAGCCACTGGGAAACATTGCGGTATCAGCCGGCGGGACAGCGCCGTAGAAGTTATCCATTACGGCTGAAAGATTGCTGGTGGCGTGACCCCAATTCACGCCAAGGTTATTCACCTTGTTGCCACCGAAAGACATCGCCGTCCCGACGGTGATTACATCGGTATTGGCGGCAAATCGGTCATTTTCTGACCAGTACCGGGTCCATTGCGACAGGGGCGCATGATCATAGCGAACGAATATCGTCGCTCTCTGGCTGAACGTGTGATCGAGGCGTACGTTGAAGCTGTCAAAGCTGCTGGGATCGGAATAGGCCACGGTAAGCGGTGCGGTAACCCCATCGGGATTCACGCTGCCGTCAGGGACCGGCAACCCTTCGAGCAACGGTACATAACTCGGCGCAACATTCTGCCGTGCCGTGGCAGTGTAGAAGTCGCCTGTATCGGTTTGCGGAAGCTGCAGGCGAAGGCCTTCATAGGCAAAGAAGAAGAACGTGCGGTTTCTAATGATCGGACCACCCACCGTCACTCCAAAGTCATTTTGCCGGAGCTGCGGCTTGGGCAGTGGAGGCCGATCAAAGTAATTCCGCGCATCGAAGACCTCGTTCCGCAGATAGTCACTGATGGTGCCGTGGAATTCGTTCGTCCCGGATTTCGTGACGACGGAGATCTGGGCCCCGGGCGTGCGCCCATACTCTGGCGCGTAGGTCGAAGATTGGACTCGGAACTCTTGCATTGCGTCCACAGGCAACGTCGTGCCTTTGCCGCCGCTGATGTGAAGTCCGGTCAACGTGCGCCCGACGTTGTGGTCCAGTTCAATCACTGGTATCGCGCCGGAGTAGCCGCTTACGCCATCCACCATGGCGTAGTTCGCACTGGGACTCTGACCGTTAAAGCTGAACTGTGCGGGGGCGTACTGGTAAGGGGCGACAACAGCACCCGGTATCAGATACATCAGCGCTTGGAAATTACGGCCGTTGAGCGGAGTGTTCTGCACAAACTGCTGATTCACTGCAGTGCTGACGGCCGGAGATGCATTGATTTCCTGGCCACTCGCGACCAGGGTGACGGACTGCACGACGGAGCCGATTTCCATGACAAAGTTTCGGCTAATGGAATCCTGTACGCTAAGGACCAATCCGGCGAGGACAATCTGGCGGTAACCCTCCTTGTCCACGATCAGTCGATACTCTCCCGGGAGAAAGACTACGGAGAACGTAAACGCCGTCATCGTTGCTCGATCCGCGGGAGCGGGTGGCAGTTTCCAGATTGACCGCGCTGACCTGCGCTCCCGAGAGCGGCACGCCGTCTTGCGTCGTAATTCTTCCGGAGACGGTTGCAACGTTGCTCTGAGCCGGCAGGAAGCCGCACCAAGCGAGCACCAGAATTGCAAGCAGCGCCGAACGACAAGACATCGCACTTTACAGTTTAGGCGGGAGAAGGCGAGATTTGACTCGAGGTTTTGACGGACCGCTACAACTTAGGTGTTAGGGATGATTGGCGTCCCCGAGGTAGGCATACATCATGCGCTGGCCACTAGGCTTCCTACCTCCACCCACCGGTTCTACGGTGACGAACACCGAATCAATTTCACTTACAAGGCGGGGATCTTCCACCTTCAACGCCCAGCGGCGCTTGGCCTTGTCATCCGCATACAGGAAGCCGAGGCTGCGGACCGATCCCGTTTTTCCCTCTTCTTGTCCCCAAACCTGGAAAGTGTGTTTCGCATCGGCGAGCTTGGTTTCGTTGAGATCGAAGGCGTAAAAGATCAGTGATTTCCCCTCGGTCAGGAAGACCCGGCCGAAAGCCTTACCGGCTTTTCCCGTAGAGTCCGTATCCCGCACATCAACTACGTGCAACTGGCGGGCGCCCATCAGGTCGCGAACATCTTTACTTTGGGCCAGCAACTGGTGATCAAGATCAAGGTTCTTGTTGGCAATGCGCAACTGCTCCGAAAGGTCGTTGACCTGGACTTTCATCGCCACGGTCGAGGCCTGATCTTCGTTACGCTGCTGGTTCAGGAGTGCCAGTGCGGCCTTGGCGTCCCCGAGTGACCTTTCCCGGGCCTGAAGATCCGCAAGCAATTGCTGGTTGTGCTGAGTTTCCTGCAGGATCTGGGCACTCAATCGATCGGCGGTCTGTGCGTTGCTCTCCGCCGCCTTAACCTCGGCCTGGAGCTGCTCACGAAGGCTCTGCAACTCTTGCGTTTGCTGTGCAGCGTTGATGGCTGGCTCTTGGTGCTGTGTGAGTTGCGCTTTCAGGTTAGCATTCTCGCGCTGGAGCTCCATCACCTGGGCCTGCGATTGGGATGGCGCCAGCTCCGGTGTAGGACGAACGAATTTTGGGTACAGCGCTATCACCGCGACGGCTGCCACCAGCGCAGAGGCGCCTGCCACGGCGAAAACAAAACCGGCACGCCCTCCGTGGCCGGGGAGCGGCCGCTCTATCTGCGGGGAGAATCGAATCCCCTCGTTTCTCGCCCGTTGCAGGAAGCGCTCACGCGCGCCATCCGCGGGCTTGAACTTCATCTTGTCGTAAAACTCCCGGACCGGGCCCTGAGTCAGAGGAAGTCCGCACTCGACAATTTCTTCGAAATCCTCTTCGCTTTGCCGGCATTGCGCGCAGGTCCGAGCATGCTCGCGAAACTCAAGGAGTTCCTCTGCTGAGAGATAACCACCGGCACAAAGGGCAGCGAGTTCTTCGTAGCGAGAATGTTCAGCCGATGTCACCAACATCCCCCTTCTGCATCGTGTTTCCCTCTTCAACAATCGACCGGAGCTTCTTGAGTCCTCTGTAGTAATGATGCCTTACGTTGACCAGCGATTCTCCGGTTTGTACCGAGATCTCCTGCATGGTCAGACCCTGATAGGAAGCGAGCTCGATGACTCGCTTCTGAGCGGCATTCAAGCCGGCTAAGCCCTTTTGCATCAGATGCCTGAGTTCCGATTGTGTGAACCTGCCAAAGCCCGCTTGCTTCTTAGCCACGACGTTCTCGGCATCCTCCATGCTGGCCAGATCGTAAAAATTCCTGGCGTTCAGCTGCCGCCTGCAGTTGATAGCGCGATGGTACGCATAGTGGAGCAGCCATACCTTACAAGTGCCCTTAAGAGGGTCGAATTGTGCCGCCGCGCGATAAATTTCGAAGAAAACGCTTTGCGTGACGTCTTCGGCTTCGGCAGCATCACGAACGATTTTCAGCGCAACGCTATACACCAGGCGATGATAGCGATCGAAAGGACCGCAAGGGCGTCGCCGTTTCCAGCCTGCAACTCGGCCATGGCTTGCTCGTCACTCAGGTGCCTGAGTTCGGCAGCGCTAAGGGCGCTCGGCATTTGCGCTATCGCAGGGGGGTGCTGTCGCATTTTCGTGACGCAGTGGAACCTGGAAGTCCGTCTTAACTTGGATAGATAAATAATACGTGATCAGCACAATAAGAAGAACCAATCCCGCGAACGCAAACTGCGACACGCAAGCTAGATCTCGGCATGATTTGTGCCCGAGTCTGATTTCTGATCATTTCCACTGTCCCCGATGGCACAAACCAAGGCTGCGTGGGGCATATCTCGACAAGAGAACACCAAAAAGTTGTCGAGAGTTGCACCTAAGCCTTGTGCCGAAGTTGCGCTCATACTTCGTAAGTATTTGCGCCTCAAGGAGATACAAAATGAAAACAACGACGCTGAAGGAGGCGGCGCTGGCCGTCGCCATCGCCGCGTTCCTGGGAGCCAGTCTGTGTGTTGCTCAAACCAAAGCTCAGCTGAGCGAGGTCCAGGCCATCGCCGAAGAAGCCTACCTGTACGGTTTCCCGATAATCGTTGGCTACAAGGTGATGTACGAGTACAACATCGACCGCAACTCGGGGCAATTCAAGGCGCCATTCAATCAGATTTCGAACGAAGCACGCGTTTATACCTACAAGGACACCGCCATCAGCACGCCCAATAGCGATACGCCCTACTCGGTCGCGCAGCTCGACCTTCGCGCCGAGCCGATCGTGCTGTGCATGCCCGAGATTGAGAAGGCCCGCTATTACGACGTACAGCTCGTGGACATGTACTCCGACAACTACGGGTACATGGGCAGCCGCACCACCGGCAACGGCGCAGGATGCTACATGGTGGCCGGACCGAACTGGAAGGGCGAAGCCCCAAGGGCGTCGCCAACGTCTTTCGCAGCGAGACCCAATTCAGCCTGGTGATCTATCGCACTCAACTGTTCAACCCCGATGACATGGAGAACGTGAAGAAGATCCAGGCGGGCTACAAGGTGCAGCCGCTGTCGGCGTTTCTCGGCAAGCCCGCGCCGCCCGCCGCGCCGGCGATCAACTGGCCGAAGTTCGAACAGGCAGCATTCACTACGGGCTTTGCCGAGTACCTCAACTTTCTGCTGCAATTCTGCCCGCCAACCGGAACGGCCGCGGTGGAGATTCCGCTGCGCGAGAAATTCGCCAAACTCGGCATCGGTGTGGCCCACAAGGCCGAACCCAAGACCGTCAGCCCGGAGATCAAGGCGGCAATAGGCGACGGTGTGAAGGCGGCATTCGCCAAGATCGGGCAGACCGCCGAATCCGTCGGCACGACCGTCAACGGCTGGAATATCGGAGCGGCCGCCGGCAGTCGCGAGTTCTACCACGGCAACTGGGCGCTTCGCGCCGCCGCCGCCAAGCTGGGCATCTACGGCAACAGCGAGGCTGAAGCCGTTTATCCCTTCACCCGCAGTGACGTGAACAGCATCCCGCTCGACGGCAGCAAGCACACCTATCTGATGACGTTTCCCGCAGGGCAGTTGCCGCCGGTGAACGCATTCTGGTCGATCACGATGTACGACGGGCGCACCCAGCTGCTGATCGAGAACCCGATCAACCGGTATCTCATCAACTCGCCGATGCTGCCGCAGTTGAAGAAGAATCCCGACGGCTCACTCACGCGTCTATATCCAGAAGGATTCACCCGGCAAGGACCTGGAGTCCAACTGGCTTCCCGCGCCGGACGGCCCGATGTTCGTCGTCATGCGCCTCTACTGGCCGAAGACCGAGCCGCCCTCGGTTTACCCGCTTGGCAAGGGGACGTGGGCGCCTCCCGGCGTCGTGCCGGTACGCAACCTGAACGCGCTGGACGTGAGGCGCTTCGGCGACAAGTCGCTGGAGAATTTCATCCGCACCGACGACCGCTACGGCCACGACGGTTTGTTCCAGGGGCCGCGGGGCTGGGGATATTGGAATTACCTCGAGTACCCCAGGCCGATCCAGAATCCGAACCTATGGCCTGACTGGCAATCCACGTACTTCATCGGCCGCCTGGAGATGCCCGCCGGCAGCAGCTTGACGCTGAACTACACCTACCCACACTCCCGCTATTTCCAGTTCGCGCTGTACAAGTGGGAACGCAACACCTTTGTCTCCACCGGCGAGGCGCTCGCCGGCAAGGCGATCGAGCCCGACCCGGGTTCGACCAACCCGTTTCTGGTTGGCGCCAATCGGCTCGCCGAGCCACGCAACTTCACCCTCCGCATCCTGGCTGAGGACGCGCCTGCCGATGCGAAGCAACGCGTGCCGAATACGCTCTACGCCGGGAAGGACGGCGGCGAAGCTCGAGTTCGTGAACCGTATTTACCTTTCGGACCAGGGCAGCGACGGCGCGGGTTGGGGCCCGGCGGCTTCGCCGTTCGCCGGACGCGGCCTCCCGACCTACACGGGCACCCTCGCCGACGGCACGAAGCTGTCGCAAGAGGAAGTGGTCAAGCAGTTCGGCCGGCCGATCGAAGGCGCCACTAAGCAGCCCATCACCGCCGAGCAGTGGGAGATGCTGGTGCACTCGAAGGACAACGATCCCACGCTCGATCCGGCTACCGCGCCTGCGCGCAAGGATCCCAGATGGGAGAAATTCTGGACCAATCGCTATAGCCTCGTCGGAATGTTCAAGACGCCGGAGGAGCGGGCCAAAATACCCTACGAGGGCGGCCATGGAAGGCGGAGGAGATCCCAACCACGCAATACATGCTGGTCGTTCTGTCGCGCAAGTTCGGTCCGGTGTATGTCATGCAAGGCAAGATGCCGACCTTCCCCAACACCTACGCCGGCGCGAGCGGCAAGGGCCTCGAGGTGATGCCCGAAGCGCAGACCCAGTACTGGTCGCTGGTCAGTTGCGAGGCCGCGCCGTCTGGGCAGATCGTTGACGGCCTGACCGACATGCAGGTGCCGCTGGACAAAGACGGCAACTACACCATCGTGTACAGCCGCAAGGAGGACCGGCCCAAGAACGCGACGCTCGAGAATGGCGTGGCCTGGATCGAATGGAGCCCACGCGGCGAGGGCATCGACGGTCCGCAGAACCGCCCGGACTTCGGCATGTTGATGCTGCGCATCATGGCCAACAACCCGGACTGGAAGCAAAGCCCGAACTACGTGACGAAGCCTGGCATGGAGGAAGCCGTGATGGGGCCGTATTACCCGCGCGGCGAATACACGGACAAAGCCACCTTCGAAGCGCATAGGACCAAGAAAGTAACGCATGCGCGGACCGTCCGAGCTGGAGCAACGCACACCAGTTAGGAGGGGAAATTCGCATGACCAAATCAGGAGCACTCAAGATTGTTGGACTGATCGTAATTGTCTTGCTGGTAGCTGCAGCCTATGTGTTGTGGCCGATGATCACGCAACAGGGTCGAGCACCGCGTGGGAGAGATTGGTCTCACATCCAATGAAATCGCGGCCAACGGCCCGCTTCCGGGCGATGTGACTCTGTACCTTAAGGAGCTGGCCTGCCAGCAGAAACTGCAAACCGGCTATTACCCGTCCATCAACGGCGCAGAGATTGCCGACGCCCAACGCAGCGGCGTCTTCCCCTGCGCGACGTTCACTGGCTCCTATGACGGCCCCAATCAAGTATTCGCTTACCGGTGGCGAGGACGACTACCCGGTGGCGGCATACCTCAACAACCGCAAGCCCGGCGAGATCTACATCGTAGGTGGGCGCCTCCCGCCGAAGCCGGACTCATGCCGGTCGGCCCATTCGTGGCCAAAGCTGACTCGGCCTCGGGTAAACAAATATGGCGCACCTATCTGTGGAACGGGAACACCTCCGACGCCTGGATTGGCAACACCAATCTCAACATCCTGCCCAACGGCAACATCGTGGAGTCCTGGTCAACGCACATCGTTCTTCTTGACGGCGACACCGGGCTCATCCTGAAAGAGAACACGCTGCCCAGCGGCGCAGCGGCCCCCCTCGACGCAAATTTCAAACACGTGACTATGGCGCCGGATGGAACGTTGATCCTGAAGGACCAGACCCGTCCTGCCGGCTGCAAACTCCAGGGCACGCTGGCGATCATGTTTTGCCCACCGGAATATAAGCAGGCCAATTCGGAACTGGTGGCGGTGAATCCAGAAACGCTGGAGGTTCTTGACGCGGTTGAGTTGCCACAGCCGGCTTCGGTTCCTCACACCATCACCATGTTCGAGGGCAAGATTGCCATCTACATTGGGGCGAACAGCGGAGGGTTCCGCTACTTCTGGGACCCCAAGACAAAGAAGCTCTCGCAGGACAAATCGTGGGTCCCGAACGTCTTGCTGGAGGGGCAGACTACTCCCGCCGCGCCGAGCATTCTGGGTGACTGGATCGTCTTTCAAACCGACGGTATCTTGACCGACAAGGTCGCCTCCACCATCGTCGCCGTAAACGCGAAGGATGCGTCCAATTTGAAGCGAATCTTTCCCTTCGGGCAGCTCAAGCCGGGGGAGATGAGTTTTTGCCTGCCCAAACCTGAAGTTGACCCAGAGAACAACATGATCTATTCGGCGGACTGGACCCTGGGCAAAGTGGCGGGGATCAAGTTTGACCAGGCAAGCGGGGATTTGAAGACGGTATTTGTTCTCGACGACGCGACGAGCAGTTTTCAACCTCTGATCGGCCCGCCAGACAAGAGGGTGCTGTTGCTTTCCAATGTCAAGAGCAACATACCGGACTTGCCTTTCAAGGCGATGCTGGCCACTCAGAACTACAAGGAGCAAGTCACCTGGCGGGATGCCTCCACTGGCCGGATTTTGGCGGAGTCTGACTTTTTCGAACCGATGGGAGTCAACAACTTGATTACTCCGGGGTTCGGAGGCCGCGTGTACTACATGACAGCAAAAGGAATCATCATTTTGCAGGTGGTGCCGAAGGCTTCGCTGACGGCGAAAAAGTGACGGGCGGAATCTGCGTCTTCACAAAAGGTCGAGTTACCAGAGGAGAATTATATGACCAAGTCAGGAGCGTTCAAGGTTGTCGGACTGGCTGGGGCGTCGGCGACGGCCAGGAGGTTTTCAGCCGGCGCATACGCCATCATGGACTTTCCATCGTAGTAAAAGTCAGACGCTGGACCATCGGCCGGCATCAGCACGCGCAGCTTGTCCGGCCGCTGCAGAGTGACCTCGTACTTGGTCGTGTAGCCGAGAGGGGCCCCCTGACGACTCAGGTTTTCGAATAGCTCGATCGCGGTAAAGCTAAGGGTGTGAGCGGCCGCCAGTTTGTCGCTGGTGGCTTTCAGGACCTCTACCGCCTTCGGCTCGATAGTGAGCTTGGGCGGGCTGGGGCCGGCTTGGCAGGCGCCGCCGGCTTCTTTTTTGCCGGCTGCGGCGCGGTCTGTGAAAATGCTGCACCCCCGATCAGGAACATCATCGCGACACCAGCAGGGCCATACGCGCATAACTTGTCGGTCATCATGTGGTTCTCCTGAACTGCTCCGACGTCGAGTTACGGAATCATGCCGCACTCGAACATCTTGTTGACGATGGGAGCCGCGACCTTGTTGATGAAACGCGGTCCGCATTTGCGGATCGCTCTTCAGCATCTGGATCGCGTTCTGCTCCTGCTGCGACGGCGGGGTCTTCTTCGCCTTCTCCTGCCACAACTGCTCGCAGGTGGACGACTGATACTTCTGGATAACCTTGTTGGCGATCATGTCCATCATGGGATATTGCTGCGCGTTGCCGATGCTGACGTACAGCAACGCGAGCACCAGTGCAAACAGGTAATAGCGTTTCATCGTGAGTCTCTCCTCACAGCATTGGTGCGAGCGGGGAATCGTCGCATCAATCACACCGACGATGCACCGGTTACCTCGGGACTCAGCCTACTGCGCCGGTGCCGGCGCCGACTTCTTGTGTTTCTGTCTTGGGCGCAGCCGCCGTACGCGACTGGCCCTGCACTGCGCTTTCGTCCACGGTTGCCGACTCTTCCTCGTCTGACCGTCAGGCTCCCGGCGGCACGAAGTAGAAGTGGGTGGCCTTGCCCTTGGTGCCGCCCTGGCGCGGCTCGACCCGGCTGGCGTCAACCTTGGCCGGGCCGTCGGTGGTCATGTAGTACTTGACGTTGACGGCGCGCTGCGCGCCCGAGGTGCTCGCGCGTTGACGACCTCGTCCTGGTCGGTGTAGCCGACGACGTCCAGCTTGCCGTTGGGCATCTGCTGCAAGCGCAAGAGTCAGCTTGTCGAGCACGTCCTTGCAGTCGTTGTCCACGCGCCACGGTTTCTTGGGGTTCTTCTCGAAGGTGCACTCGCCCCAATCCTCGACTCCGTTGAGCCTTCTCCACCGGAGGCACGCTAACCGCGCCGTGCAACTGGTGCTCAGGTTGTGATCGTCGGTCGCCGTTCCGGTGACGGTGATCGTGTTGCCCGCATCGGCACTGGTCGCAGTCAGCGTCGCAGAGGTGCCACTGCCGTTCAACTGTGCCGCCGTGTTCGAGTCCAGCTATAGGTCAACGGCCAGCTCTGCGGGCCGCTGGCCGTCATGGTGATGGTCGCGGCTCTGCCGATGGCGATGGTGCCGGGCTCGCCGAGCAGCTTACCGTCGGCGGATAGTTCGGCTGCGCCTTGACGGTGAAGCCGGCGCTGCACGTGGCCGCGTTGTTCTTCTTTTCCTTTGGGTCGGTGGCGTTGCTGGTGACGGTAGTAGCTTCCCGGCGCCAGGCCTGTGGTGTCGACGTTTGCCGGTTGTGTTCGTGCTGGACGACTTGCCACCTGTGCTGTCCACCCGTAGGTGAGGGTGTGCTTGGGATTGAAATTCTGCGTGCTGATGGTGGCCTGTAACCGGATCGCCCGGCAAAACCTCCGCCGGCGAGGCCGAACAGATGCCGTCGCCGGCACCGGCGGTGCTCCGCCGAAGGTGAAGTCCGAATCCGCCGACGTAACGGAAGTTGTTTTGGTTTCCGGTGTAGCTGGTGCCGTTGACCCCAAAGCGCGTGTAAAGGTAATCGACTTGAACCGGACGCAGGAAGAAATGGCGGTTCACGACGATGTCGAGCCTGCCCCA
This sequence comes from uncultured Acidobacteriaceae bacterium, assembly GCA_963834815.1. Lineage (GTDB taxonomy): Bacteria > Acidobacteriota > Terriglobia > Terriglobales > Acidobacteriaceae > DASRAA01. Next base: position 15,271 of record CAWIDA010000008.1, read on the forward strand.
AACGCCATGGCGAACGCATTGTTGTTGCTGCTGGCGGAAGCTCCGCCCGTGGATGGTGTCGTAAATATTGGCATAGGCGTTGGTATGCGCGGCGCCGAACAACGCTTCTCCAAACGGCTGTACCCTGCCGGTGTGCTTCTTGAACTGCGGGCCAAACATGTAGGTGAACAAGTTGCCCTGCAGATTGCCCGTGACCGTGTAGCCGGCATCGTGTGAGTCTCTGCCGCAGCCCGCTGCCTTGGGTATAGCCCATGAAGTCGGCCTTGATGCCGAACACCGATCCGAAGTTGAAGTCAACCTGTCCGCCCCCGCCGAACACGTTAAAACTGGTGATCGGAGTCAGGTTGGGATGGACGTTGATCATCGAAAATCCCAATGGGATCTCGACCTTGGGAACGTCCTGCGCCCAGATTGCGATTCCAAACAACAATGAAGACCGACAGCAGAACAGAATCCTCTTCACTTACTGCCTCCCCAGAGTTTTATTGCCGTTATGCTTACTAAGTGCCCGCCGAGTCTGCGATTTGTGCCACCGGACTGCGTAATTCCAAGAAAATATTTTCGGCTGGCTGGCACAGAGCCGGATTTCAGCGGGCATTCTCAACAGTAGGCTCAAAACACTGACGTGAGGTGCCCGCATTTGCGCTGGTTCGCCGGCGCCAGTGGTTTGCCTCGCCTCGTGCCGGGTCACGAGGACACAGTGCGCATTCACAACCAGAGGAACTGATTCGATGAGATTGAAGCTTGCTCTATCTCGTGTGCATACTTGCATGCTGCCTGTCGCCGCTTGACGGCCCAGCAGCGCGGCCAATACATGCCCGGGCAGTACGGGTTGAATGCCGGCATACTGCCCAGTCCCGGATTCACCTACGTCGACATGAACGTCAATTACGATTCGACGAGACTCAATGGCCCGAACGGCAATGCCACGCCCGTCAACGGCTCGTATAACGTGTGGGCGATCGAGAACATCTTCTATTACGTGCCGAGCTTCAAGGTCGCGGGCGGGAACTTGGGCTTCATGGTGGCGTTTCCCACACTCGCAAACGGCAATCTAGCGATACCAACGTTTGGCGTCAACGCTGGGGGGTATGGGTCTGGCGGACACTTGGTTGCAGCCGTTCACGATGGGGTGGCACCTGAAACGCGCGGACATCACCGTCGCCGACGCCTTGTGGATACCTACCGGACGATATACGCCGGGAGCAAGCACGAACATCGGATACGGCTACTTCGGCAACCATTTCACGACTGGTTCCACCTTCTACCTCACCAAGAACAAGGGAACCAGCGCCAACCTGTTTACCGACTGGGAGGTCCACAGCAACAAGAACGGCACCAACGTCACTCCGGGACAGGCGTTCAGCGATGAGTGGGGAGTGGGCCAGGTCTTGCCGTTGAAGAAGAACTTCTCGCAACTCTTGCAGCTTGGCGGAGTGGGATACGACCAGTGGCAAGTCACGGCGAACTCCGGTCTCGACAAGAACGCGCCCTTCTATTCCGTGCACGCAGCCGGCGCTGCAGGTCAACTACATCCTTCCGCCCAAGAACTTCAGCGTGTTCTTCAAGTACTACTGGCAGTACAAGGCCTATTCGACCAGCTTGGGCAATACGCTCACGTTCGGATTCGCGTGGACTCTGCCGGACCCGAAACCCACGCCGCCGAAGCCATAGGCGGATTACATCTGGAGAAGTGTGCGAGCGCGTAGGCCAAAACGAAAAAGAGACTGCTTCTTGGCTCCCGACGGCCAGGCTAGGAACGAAAGCGCACGGATCGGGCGCATGGAGATGAGATTGCACTCGCCGCGCTTCAGCTCAAGCCGATGCGCATTGCTGATATTCTTGTGCATTGGATTTACCGCTGTCGCCTCCGCCCAATCCACAAGCGATCAGTTTTGGCCCGAACTCCAAGGGTTTTATTCGTTCAATTCGCGGCTTCGTCTGGGAGTGGAGGCCTCGCGCTCTACTGACGGGGCCAGCTACAATTCAATCGAAGTCGGGCCCACACTCAATATTTTCGCCAAACGATTCATTAAACCCGCACTCGCTACTAACAACCAGGCGAATAATCACTTCTTGGTTTTCGGGATTGGCTACCGCTACATTGCCGGCATCAACCAGGCCCCCGAAAACCGGATCGAGCTGGACTTCACGCCACGGTTTCCCCTTCCCTGGCGGATCCAAGGACGCGATCGCAACCGGCTCGATCTGCGCTTCATCGAGGGAAGTCCCTTCTCCTGGCGTTATCGTAATCGCCTGGGTGCGCAACGAACTTTCAAAATCCATCGCTTCGTGTTTTCACCTTATGCGCAAGGCGAGGTCTTCTACTACAGCAATACGCAGAACTGGAGTAAAACCACCTACCAGTTTGGCGCAGACATACCGGTCCGGAAGCATTTCACTTTCGAGCCCTACTATGAGCACGACAACAATACCGGTGCCACACCCGCGCATGTGAACGCGTTTGGACTGACGACCAACATCTACTTCTGATGACTCATTCGGGGTGAAGCCGCAAGAAGCCAACCTCGGATCTGCTCAGTAGAGTGTCCCATCAAGCCGGGCGAGTCGCCCTTTTCTCGGTTTGTAAGCAACACCCTACAATGAGAGCGCAAATCCAATACTGACAAGGCCTTCGAGGGTACCGTTGAAGTCGGAGGTTTGATAAGCAGTCCTTGCTCCAGGCCTCCGGCAATTTAGAAACATCGTCGCAGGGGCGTACACTCTAGTGCTGGCAAAGCATCAGATGTGAAGGGGTTCACCCCAAGAATTCCACCCAAGATAACCGCGTCTTTAACGACCTTTGAAGTACTTACGCAGCCCACCTAAACCTGTTAAGTCGTTAAGAATACAGCTTATTCTAGCCCTGAAAAGGCTGGCGTCGGCGGTTCAACTCCGTCCCTGGCCACCATATTTTCAATAACTTACAACCCACTCAACCCCGGTTTACGTTCCACGTGGTAGTAGAGCGTCTGAGCCACGTGTCTCCGAGAGGTTTCAGAGACGTTCCCGGCCCTTGGCTTACCACGTCGCCAGACGAAAGCCCCTCCGACTCCCGCGAGATTTTTGAGGCATTCCGCAAAAGCAGCTGCTAGTCAAATCGCGAAACGAGGAGCAGGCCCGAGTTCAACGCCGGGGGCTACTCCAACTTCGTTTATGACATAGAGCCCATGGGGGCGTCCGTAAAGTGGCCATCACCCATTCGATCGAGGCCGGATCCCCGTCCGTCGCGGCGGTGTCGCACGGTTGGCCAACCAGGGTGGGTGACAGTCGGCCCAATTGCGCCACGGGCCAAAACTGCATCAGTCTCAACAAAACTCTTCAATAAATCTTGAAATCAAGTTATGTTCGTTCAGAACACTTATGCCCACTCGTCTGCTGGCCGCAGGAAGTCCTCTGTCTGAGGAACGACAGGGACCGACCCGTCGCGAAATTCTGTCTTTCCTTGCCAAAGGTGCGCTCGCATCACAGTTTCTCCACGCAAAGTTGTTCGGTATCAGTTCCGGAGCCGAACCGGTAGCCCCGTCACCGCTTCCGTCGAACTGGGAACTAACCGATACAGCGCTGCTGGAAGACATCATCAACCGCGCTTTCTTGTTTTTCTGGAATGAAGCCAGTCCTCACACCGGACTTGTCCGCGACCGTGCTTTAGCGGATGGCGGCCCGGATGAGCGGCGCGTGGCAAGCATTGCGGCGACCGGCTATGGTCTCGCCGCACTGTGCATAGGACAGCAACACCAGTACCTTCCTTCCCGGGAAATTTACGGGCGGGTGATTGCGACTTTGAGCTTTTTACTGAACCACGCCGAACAGGTAAATGGATTCTTCTATCACTTCCTCGACATTGAGACCGGTCGCAGGTTGAATGGATGCGAAGTGTCCCCCATTGACACGACTATCCTCTTATGTGGCGTGTTAATGGCCCGCGAGTATTTTCCGCACCCTGACATTCGGGAACTCGCAAGCAATATCTATCGCCGGGTGAATTGGCGCTGGATGTTGAACGGGGGCAAAACATTTGCCAAGGCCTGGACACCCGAAACTCACTTTGTCTCTGCTCGCTGGGATACCTACAGTGAGCTCTTGATGATGTATCTGCTTGCCGTCGCCGCGCCGCTTTACGGCATCAGTTCTTCTTCATGGGATGCGTTGACCAGGCCTGTCAAGGAGTTCCAGGGATATAGCTACATCGGCGGCAATGATCCATTATTTGTTCACCAGTACTCACAGGCATGGTTCGATTTTCGCGGCCGCCGCGACAATTACGCCGACTACTTCGAGAACTCAGTATCTGCTACCAATGCCCATAAATTATTCTGTCGATCCTTGCTTGGGCGTTTCCCTGATTACGACGACCAGACCTGGGGGATTTCCGCATCCGACTCCTCGCTTGGCTACAGAGTCTGGGGCGGCCCTCCCGAGATCGATCACCTCGACGGGACTGTAGTACCAAGCGCCGCAGCGGGGTCGATCCCATTTCTGCCAAAAGATACCATCACCTGCCTGCGAAACCTCTATCTGAAATATGGTGTGCGGATCTGGAAACGTTACGGTTTTGTCGATGCCTTTAACCCGATTACCGGCTGGATAGATCCGGACGTGATCGGCATCGACACCGGTATCAGTATGGTGATGGCGGAGAACTACCGTAGCGGTTTGATCTGGCAGACCTTCATGAGAAACCCCGAGGCGCAAAAGGCCATGCAACTGGTGGGATTCCAACCGTACGTCCAGGTTGCTGGAATAAACTAGCGGCTCCGAATTGAATTTTCTCGGGGCGGTCGCTTCCGGCAGAGAAACCTTGCGACCGCACAGTTCATTGGATCGCTGTGGAGTACTGTTTCTTCTGGCGTTGATCTCCCCGGAGCATTGCAATTGGGCGCCTCCAGTACAATCCGGCCGTCACGATCCGCAGGTAGTTACTTCAACAGATAGCTCGATACCGCTTCCAGGAGTGATCGCGCGCAGGCATTGGCCAGCTCGAGCGCACGAACATCCGGATGCGTCATCTCTGTGAGGAGAATCGTTTTCATTCCCATTGTGGCGCCGGCAAGCATGTCAGAGTACGAATCTCCAACCATCACGCTATTCCCAGGACGCCCCTCCGGAAAGTCTTTGAACGCACGCTGGAACAAGCCAACTGCAGGTTTTCGACACTGGCACTCCCCGATGTCGTGCGGGCAATAGTAGATCGAATCGAGATGAGCTTCACATGAACCGAGCTGTGTCTTGAGCCTTTCATGAATGGATAGAAGGTCCGATTCTGACATGCGGCCAAGAGCCACTCCTCGTTGATTAGTAACCAAGATCACTTTGCGGTGTGCCTGATTCAGGCTAGCTATGGCGCGCTCTGCTCCAGGCAATATCTCAAATTGCTCCCATGATCTGACATAAGCGCCAGAAGGGGCTTTGCGGTTGATGACTCCGTCGCGGTCAAGGAAGACGAAACGGACATTAGAAAAATCGCCTTGGATCTCTGTGCCCGAAGGCACATCATCGGTCATGGCGCTCATGCCTCACGTCATTTTCATCACAGTGAAGTAGCTCTACTGAGACGCATTGAAGCAAAATGTGGGCTGCGACCAAGATACCCACGGATGAACTTGGTGATAGCGTCGCATCTTCTTGTGCCTAGAATATACCCGGCAATGCAGTAGAAGTGAAACATCGGATATCTGCCAAAGCCCAGCCGGGCATAGCCACGGTAGAGCTTGACGAATTCCTTCGCCGGAAGGTCAAGCTGATCTCTGATATAAGGATAAAAGTAGCTCGCGTAGTCCTCCATAAGTTCATCAGCCAGGTCACAGTCACTTGTATCGCTAAGGTACTTGATGATTGATACTGCTCCGGAGATCATATTTAGCCGCGACTGAGCAGTGTAACTGCCGGGGATGTATTTCTCGCATTCCACTTTACTGTTGCCGAATTCTGGCGGTTCGCCATTGCGAGCTAGCACAAGAATCTTCGGTGTGAACACCGCACACTCTGAACGCAGGACAATTGCAGAAAGATACCCCTGGTAAAAGAGGGACCCATCGAACGCCTCAGTGGCAGCCGCCAAAGCGCTCTGCCGCCTGACGATGTACCCGGAGAGCACTCCTGAACGGCGAAAGCAAACTCGAATCGCTTCCCTGCCCTTCTCAAGCACACGCTCGCCCCCGAAATAACAAACCTTTTGGCTGATGTTTGCCGGAGTTCCTTCGAACCATGCGTAGCTCTTGAGCACGACTCCCGCATCATCGTGACGATGGAGGATATTGGCTACAGTGCTGAGCGCCTCTGGACACATCAGGTCATCGTTTCCCATAAAGAAACAGAATTGGCCTGTAGCGGTTTCGATCAAGTGGCGCACGTTGGCATCGTAGCCAATATTGGTTGGATTTTCATGGTACAGCAGTCGTCCGGGATAGCGGTCCTTGTAGTCCTGGACGATTGTTCTTATGCGATCTCGCTCCTTGGACGCGTCTTCGCATATCACGACGTTGAAGCTCTTATAGTTCTGCGAAAATACAGAGTCCAGAAGCGGGCGCAGGTACCTTGCCCGATTGTAGGCAGGAATGCAAATCGACAAGAGTGGTTCCGGGTGAATCACAGCAGGTCTCAGCGCTACTACTTCTTGCTGGCTAACCATTGCACTAGAAGCGTTTCGTTTGGGCGCCGCCATGTGTGAATTGAGGGCCTTCTCGTGCCTGCCATGGAAGATCAAGGATTCTGACGTCGGGAGCGACGCTGTTCACGCCGCTTAGTAAGCATTCTTGCCGAACATGCTGGCTAATGCAGTGAGCAGAATGATCCGAAGATCAAACCAAAAACTCCAATTCTGCAGGTAGTAAAGGTCGAATTCGAATCGCTTCTGAATGGAGGTATCGCCCCGCCAGCCGTTCACTTGCGCCCAGCCGGTAATGCCCACCTTGAGGCGGTGACGGCTATCGTAGTGCGCGATCTCCTCCAGGAATCGCTTGACGAAGTGCGGCCGCTCGGGACGTGGACCCACCACGCTCATGTCGCCTTTCAGTACGTTAAAGAACTGAGGCAATTCGTCGAGGCTCGTCCGCCGCAGTAAAGTGCCTACCATCGTGCGCCGCGGATCTTCCTTCACGGTCCAATTGGTATCGCTCTCGTCCCGGCGGGCGAGCCGCATGGTGCGAAACTTGTACATCCCGAACAAGTTTCCGTTGAGGCCAATGCGATCCTGGCGAAACAGAGCCGGACCGGGAGACGACACCTTGATCGCGATGGCGATCAGCAACATCAGCGGGCCCATAAGCACGAGCATCGAAACCGAGAACGCGATATCAAACATCCGCTTTAAAACGAAGTACGCCGGCGCTTCCAGCTGGGTGGGGGTCAAGTCCAACATTTGTAGATCGCCGAACTGGAACAGCCTCTCGCGTATCAGCGGCAAACCTCCGAGATCGAGAACGGCGCGCGTGGGCGCACATAGCGGTTCCAACCTGGACAGCAGATTTCCCAGAGATGACAGCTGTTCCGGCGCGACCGCGATCACCACCTCTTCGAACGGCACGGTTTGTCCGGAAACAATGTCTTCGATTTCGTACACCGGGGCATCGTGAACAGTAATCTCCTGATTGCCTGTGCGGAGGTAAGCCACAACCTCTGAAGCCACGAATGGCACCTGCGTCAGCCTGGAGGCAATAAAGCCAGCATGCCTGTCGGTGCCGACGATCAGCACCCGTACCGAACGGCGCACGTTTCGGGTTCCGTGCAGCAAACTCCGCAACGCAATGCGGGTGCAAAACGTCAACACCAACAGCGCGATTGCGCTCACCAGAAAGAATATGCGGGAGAAGTTTTGCTGGCGATAGAAGAACAGAACGGCGAGGAGAACGGTATAGGTGGCAATGCAAGCAATCAGGGATTTACGAATGCCGGTGTATTCCCGAAACAATTCTTCCAGACTGCAGATCCCTTGCTGTTCGATCACTATGGCCCAGACCAGAGTCGCAAACAGCAATACGGCAAAGTAGAATCGTGGATCGTACTCCGCCGGATGCTGCGCGAAGTCGCCCGAGAAGAATCGCACGTATGCCGCAATCGAGAAGGCCAGCAGCGGCAGTAGATAATGCCAGACCCGGAGATAAAAGTCATACGATCGCGAGCGAAGCGTCATATGCGTAACCCTTCTGGCCAATCAATGCCGGAGCGGCACAGGATCGACACTCAACGAGTGTGAGAGCCCGGCCTCGTTTGGTATTGAGTGTGGTTCTTCGCTGGGCACTTGCGAGGGACAATAGGGATGCTATGTCGCCCTGCATGCCGGCGGACTGGAACACATTATGTCGACGGGACTAAAGAAAGCGACGGTAGACCTCAACGTGGCGGCGAGCGCAACTCTCCCAGGTAAATCGCTGAGCTTGGCGGAATCCACGTTCGCGCAGTTGGTGCCAGCGCTCACAAGAATTCACCACGCGTTCTATCGCCCCGGCCATCGCTTCGACATCCCGTGGGTTGAAATACTCTGCGGCATCTCCGCCGACCTCCGGCATGGAAGCAGTCGAAGAACATGCCACTGGCGTTCCACAGGCCATCGATTCGATAATCGGCAGGCCGAACCCTTCCTCAAACGATGGCAGGATCGTCAGGCTTGCGCCTGAATACGCAGCATGCAGTACGTCGCCGGTCACGCCAGGGACACAGACGACTTCCGCGCTTAGCTTCAAGTCACTGACAAGACGTGTCAGCTCCGAGCGGCCGCGGACATCGTCGCCGATGACGAGCAGTTTATGAGAAATGTTCCTTCGATCTTTCGCGATCTTGAATGCTTGTATTAGCCCTTTGAGATTCTTGTGAGGCTTCAGATTGCCCACATACAACAAGTATGGTCCATCCACCCGACACTCTCGTGCGACTATTGCCTGGGCATCTTCCCGGCGCAATGGCGTGAACGGCAGCCCCACACCGCAGTGCGTGACAGTGATCTTGTCCTCGGGTACACGCAAGTGTTTAACGATTGCGTTTTTCGAATACTGGGACACCGTAAAAATATGCGCCGCTTTACTGGCTGCGAGGTGCAACATAGGTCGGGCATACACCTTGCTCTTTATGGTGTTTCGATACGTGTCGTCGAGAAGGTGCGTGAGGTCGTGAATCGTGATTAGGAGTGTCCCGTGACGCAACAGTGGAGCGTTGTAATGTGGAACGTGCAGCACGGCGCTGTTCCGAGCGGCGCGGGCTACGCCGAATTGTTCCTCTATCGAGTACATCGAAGCATCGACGAGGCCTACATCGTCGCAGTAGGGCTGCAACGTAGCTGCGTGCTGCGGGAGAGTTATCGCCCGCAGCCGCACTTCATGATGAGTACTCAGCTGCTTGATGAGGTTCAGCGTATATGCCCCGATTCCGGTGTTCAGCCAGCGGGCATCGATACAGAGCGAATTCGTCATGCGCCCAAAGATTTTTGCAGGATGGCTTGAAAGCCCCTTACAAAAGCCTCCTCTGAGAAGACTTGTGCGCGGGTTATCAACTCATCAGTAACAAAGGAACGGCTTTCGAATTCGCAAATGGCGCGTTTGAGTCCATCTGGACTCTCGTCCGAATAGAAGACTGCGGTTTTATCGGTCATGGAATCCAAAACACCTCCTTCTCCCAAAGCGATCACCGGACATCCTGCAGAGATCGCCTCGACTGGCACGATGCCAAAGTCCTCGACCCCGGGAAAGAGCAGCCCGCGTGCGCTGGCTGAAATAGAATCCCAAGTCGTCGTCGGTGACATATCCACAAAATTCAACGTGGGCGCCCAACTCGCTTGCCAGGGCACGCAATTGTCTTCCCTCCGGTCCAGCAGCCGACGATCTTCAGAGGCCGTCGCAGTGCCGCGCAAGCGACGATAGCGTGATCCACCCGCTTGTACGGAACCAGCGCCGAGACCACCAGGTACCAATCCTCGGGCTGACGGTGCAGGTCGGCGAAACGATCGACATCGACCGGAGGAGCAAGCACTTCGGCCTCTCGGTTGTAGATCCGCTTCACGCGCTCAGCGACAAATCGGGAGTTCGCCACGAATACATCCACGCGATCACTCGTCGCACGGTCATACTGCTGCAGGCCCTGGCAATCGGCCGAAAGAAAAACCTGGACTTGTACTTACCGACCCTTTTCGGCCCGAAATAGTCGTCGAATCGGTCCCACACGTATCGCATAGGTGTGTGGATATAGCAGATATGCAGCGGGCCTGCTGCCTTCCGTTTGACCATCGCCTTGGCAACGGCATGGGACGACGAGATCACCAGGTCGTAATCCCGCGCACTTTCGTCAACTCCGCAAAGGCCGGAAACAGGGGGAAATACTGACGGTACTTCTTCCCGACAACGGCATGTACTGCAGCGGGCTGGTCGTAATCTCGTGGTCTTCGATCACCGCGCTGACCGACCCGCGAACGTGCAGCAATGTAAACAACGGTGCTTCAGGAAAAAGCTTGCATAGCACCTCGCAGCACCTTCTCGCCGCCACGCATCCCAGTCAGCCAGTCGTGGACCAGCGCCACGCGCAGATCGGCGGCCTTTGGGCCGTACGATAGCGCTGGTTTCTTCTCTCCGAGGATTGGCATGTTCGTCGGCTAGCTATAGCTGGTCATTGCTTGGAGAATACGAGCCCGTCGTCACTTTCCCCGTTTTCGCAAACGGGCCAGTTCTTCCAGACCGTACTCGCCGTGGTAGGAGAGTCTGCGCCCAACAAACTGATCGTTAACATCAACCAGCAGCAGGCCGTTCTTACTCCTAACCAGCAACGCCTCAACATGCGCTCCTATTACTTGACGTTTCGCCCGAGCTACGGCGTTGACCATGGAGAGTTTGGCATTGCTCCAGATATTGTTGTGCATCGACCACCGGCTTAACGAGGTAGGGTTGGCCCGCTAAAAGGAACTGACTTGCCGGCTTAACGGCCCCATCCAGATGACTCCGACGGCCAGCCAGAGGTAGAAATTCGTCGGATAGACGTCGGGGTAAGGGACGAAGAAGCTTGCAGTAGATATCAGCAGGACGACGCATAAAGCCACCAGATGAGGGCTACTGACTTTCCGCATTCGCCACCCACGAACAATCGACATCCCTATCGCCGTCGCGTATAACGTGAGGGCGGGTATACCTCCCCGAACAACAAGGGCCAAATACACGGATTCGATATGGAAATATCGCACCCCGAACAGGAGGGCCGCGAAGTTGTCGAGATCTCTGAATTCATCTTGGAATGTGCCAATTTGATCGAGGCGGGTAGTCGCACTCTGATCCAATCCGATATGCTCCGGTAGTATCCCATCGGACGACGTAATCGGCACGAAAGCCGAAAAGGCAACGCCCAGCACTAGCAGTGCGATGAACAATCGAATCGCAATTCGTCGGATGTCGGCCCGGTATAAAAGTGGAACAACGGCAGCAACTGAAGCGACGATGGCGCTGCGAGACTGGGTGAGGATTAGCGCGGGCACAAATCCCAGCAGTTGCGCGCGAGCCTTTGCCAGTGCAAGTATTGCGATAATGGCACATCCTGAATAGATACCCCAGTCGTTGGGGCTTCCGAGGATCCCTCCGAAACGAGTCGAAAGCCCTCCCCATCCAAACCCGGTTTCTGCCCATCCCCCCAGGACAGCAGAGACCTCAAAGGCGGCGAACGCCAGCACGATCCAATTCAAACGTTTCCAGAAGTTACCAACCCGCCGCCAGTCTCCAATGAAGGCGGGAGCCAGAAAAGCTGCCGGGATATATTCCAGCGGATACCGGATGTCGAACAACAGACTGTCGCGTAGTGGCTCATAGAAAAACATTACGTGAATACTGGAGCACAGGGCCATCCAGATGCAGAATAAAGCAAGTACCGCATAAATCGACGGATTGCGTTTTACCTGGTCGACGGATCTGCCGAACGGACGACTGAAGGCTGTAACTCCAAGCAGGCCAATCCATGCCACGTCCTTGGCGGCCGCAAGATACCAAGGCATGTCAGATTCATATATGGTCGTGCCAGACGATCCCCATCCGAATAAAAACCGAAGAGAGTAGAAGCAAACGGAAAACGCCAGATACCCCGGAAACACATAGTTCTGCAGCCAAGGTGTGAATTCCCGCCTACCAGTCGATATCGCAACTGTCATGTGTGAGTAAGCCTGTGATTGAGGCGACACGAAATGGGCATAGCTGCGCGGTCGCGTCACGAGAAGAGGAATGCTGGAAGAAGCGGCTATGCCTGTATTCTTATTCTCGACTGCCGTGCAAATCCGAATTGAGGGCTCCGGCCCAATCGGAGACGGACTATCCTCATCATTGCATCTAAGTTCTGCTCGCCGAGCACATACGCCGCCAAGCAATAAAAATGAAACATCGGATACTTGGCAAACCCCATCCGGCCATATCGATGGTACAAGCGCATGAAGTCTTCGAATGGCAGTTCGAGCTGATCCCTGATGTAGGGATAGAAATAGTTCGCATAATCCTGAGTGACATCGTCCACCACGTCAATTCCCCTGGTGTCCTTTAAATATTTAATGATCGAGAGTGCCCCAGCCCACCATGTTCAGCCGGGCCTCCGGCGTGTAGTGACCCGGGGAGAACTTGCCCTTTTCGCTGTCGCAAGCGCCAAACTCCGGCGGTATGTGTTGCGGCAAAGCACCAAGACCTTCGGCGTGAACACGGCACAGCGGCTGACCAAAACACTGGCTGTGAGATGCATCTGGTAAAAGAGCGTGCCATCAAATTTGTCTCGTTGCCGCGGCCAGCGCGCTCTCCCGGTGAACGATGTATCCGGAGATCACGCCCGACCGGCGGAAACAGATGCGAATGGCTTCCTTCCCGGCGGCAAACTGGCGCTCCTCGCTGAAGTAGCGTATTTCCTGATTGATCTTTTCTGGTACCTCGTCAAACCAAGCGTAGCTTTTGACCACCAATCCGATGTTCTGATGACGGCCTAGAATGTCGGCGACGGCGCCGAGGGCTCCGGGGCACATCAAGTCGTCATTGCCCATGAAAAAGCAGTACTCGCCTGAGGCCGTGGCGACCAGATTTCGGACGTTGGCATCGTAGCCCAGGTTGGTTTCGTTCTCGTAGTAGCGCAGCGTGTTCGGATACCGCTCCGCATAGTCACGCGCGATCGCTGCGATCTGCTCACGCTCGCGGGAAAAATCCTCACAAATCACGATCTCAAAACCCTTGTAATTCTGCGCATAGATGGAATCGAGCAGCATAGGCAAGTACTGCGCCCGGTTGTAGGCGGGAATGCACACGGATATTTTGGGTGACGCGATTTCGAATGACATGAGGGTGACTTAACAGGCCACATCTGCCGCCGGGCCAAAAGACTGCGATATATCACGCAGCATCCAAAAGGCGGCAAGAACAAGATATTCGCGTAGTACCACTGCAATAGCGATACCGACAGTGCCGAGAGAGGATGCAAGTACTGCGTCGAGCAGTAATGCAACCAGGGTCGCGCCAATGTAGACGCCCAGATAAGTCTTGATGAGGTTCAGGGCGAAGGTACGATGCAGATAGAGAGCGTTCAAGACCATTGGCGGAGCAGCTACCAGCAAGATAGCCAGGACGTTGCCTGAGGCGTGAAAGCTTTCGCCGAAAACGGCGCGCATAAGCGACGGGCCGACGACGATCGCCAGCGCGGTACCCGGAACCATTACGCCGAGGATGATCCTGAACCAGTGACGAACATACTGCTGGAGTTCTCGGGGGTGTGGGCCAGGCGTGCCATTTGCGGGAACAAAACGCTGGTTAGCAAGTTGCTCAGCAAGTACACAATAACGAACACTGTCTGGGCAGCGGCGAACACTCCGGCTGCAGTGGTTCCTGCAATCAGGGAGAGCACGATGACGTCGAGCCGTATTATCGCCGTGCTCAGACTCATCGTCACTCCAACGGCCGTTGATCCGTGCATTAGCCGCCAACAATCGCGGCAGTGAATCGCGCACCGATCTTGACGCCGAGGCGCCGAATCCAGGCAGCTTCCAAAGCTAGTTCCAGAAGCTGCGCCACAACCAGAGTTGCAACGACCACAGAAACGCTTCGCCATCTGACATAGCATCCCCACAAAGCAACCAGTAGTACGAAGGAATGAATCGCCTGTATGGAGCTAATTGCCTGCATGCGATCGATCGCCTTCAGCAACGTGATCTGCATCTGGCAAAAACCCTGCAGTATGGTACGCAAGACAATCAGCGCCCCAATTACCCATTCCAAAGTCCCTGAGATGTGAGATGACAGCCGACTACGGCCAGGACCACCACCATTGGGACGAACAGAATCGTCTTGGAGACGGACATATTGGGTGAAGAGCTCATTCAACTCGATCCGGCGAACTCCCGATTTTGCGGACTGTCGTGATACCCAGACCGTTGTCGGCGATCATGCTGGCCACGGTGGCATAGGCCAGCGCGGTCGCATAAATCCCGAAAATGGCAGCGCCGCCGATGCGGGCAATCACGATGGCTGCTACAAAGTTCGCGATCCGCAGCATCGCCTCGCCTCCGACTACGTGGGCGAGGTTGGCGAACGTGCGCAGAGTACGCGGAGCCGTCGGCTTCGAAACAGCTTCAACGACCGTAGTTGTGCTCACGGCTGATGTTTACACGCCACTCAGTCTGAAAGAGGAAAATAACCGCCTGCAGACGATGCCTTGCTGCTTGCCAGGTTGAACACACGCCTCAGCAGGAGCCGGTTCGGGTCGTGAGGATCCAAACTCTCGAAAGCAGTCCGACCCGCACAATAGGCGATGCCGGCCGACAGAAAGAGGATCGTCCCGAAAACGATGATCGCTAATCGAGGAGGAAATGACTTATGTTCCGCGGGAACCGGCTCATCCAAGACCCTTATGGTGGGAAGTTCCTTGGCCTCCTGCACTTTCGCCAACTCGTACTGGCGGGTCAATACTTCGTAGATAGCCTCGTCGATGCGCGTCCTGCGGTACAGGTCATAATACGTATTGCCTAGCAGCGGCAATTGTTCAAGTGACGGATAGGGCTGACTGTCGACCCTCGGAAGATCTGATGATGAGGAGTCGGTTGCCGCCGGTCCCGCTAACTTATGCATTTCGGCGCGTAGCTCTGCAACACGAGCCGAAGCAGCACGAACGCGCGAATTCATGGGGCCGTAAATTTGCTGTATGCCGCTTAATTCGGTTTCCGCGGCGATCAACTGACCCTGCAGAGTGGAAGCGGCTTCCAACATCGCTTTACCCTGGATCTGCGGGTCAAAGGTCTTGTTTTTGCTCGAGAAACGACTCAAGGCCAACGAAGACGCATCCAACTCCTGCTTTACCCGTACCAGGCGATCCTCTAAAAATACGCGTTCGCGGCGTGCAGATGACGTTGCCAATTGGGATACTCGCCCATTCAGGTCATTTACATACGCCAGGGCCATACTCACGGCCCGCTGCCGATCCGTATCTTGCACATTGATCGTTATGATGCCGCTCTTTTTGTCTTCTCCAATGCTGGTGCGACTCTCCAGAATCTTCCGTGCATCGTCGTATTTTCTTCTCCAATAGACCTTGCGCAGGTCGAACTGATTGATCAAATCGTCTTGCACCGTTCTGCTACTCAATATTCCCACCAGCGTGGCGCCAGTTGTGCGCATGCCAAGCAAATCACCCGCCAGTGAACTCACTCCGTCGCCGACCTTGGAACCAAGTGCAGCAAACGCGGCCGCGCCCAAGCCCGATGTTTGGTCGGGCGGCATGAGTCGCGCCACCGCTTCGTACCGCGTAGGAATCAGAAACGCGATGGCAGTGGATAACACGAATCCTACAAGCAGCGATCTCACAAGAAACGCTCGATGCAGGGCGAAGAAGTCAAGCAATAACATCATTCGCTCCGCGCGGGTTTGAGCGGGCGCTTCCGGGACGGAAACTAATTGATCGGAATCGTGGTGCTCAACGGCTGGGAATTCTGGCATGAACTTCTACTCGAACGCAGGATCGTTCAGGGTGCTTTCTGGGTTGGCACGGTCAGGGGACCGCGCTCACTCCACTGCTCTTAGTTTTCTGCGGACCATCGTGTCGCGGCCAGTAAGTAATTTGTATTCCTACGGCGACGTTCGACTGTGGGGTAGCACTGAGCAAAGGAAGCTTCCACCGCTCATACTGGAATGTTCCCGACACTTGTAAGTCGCGCTCGACTAGCCAATCCACTTTTGCCGATAGGTCATGCAGGCCGCCACCTTCGAGATATTGCGATTCGTTGTATTGCCGGCGGTAGCCCACCTGGATCTTGTTCTGCCCGGAGAACCAATAAGTACTCCAAGCCTGAATTCCGTCCCCCGACCGGCCTATCCAACTCCCGATGATCTGGTCATAGAGGCGATAGCCCTCGGCGTAATGCAAGTTGTAGTAATACGGGCCTATTCCAGGATAACCCGGCAGGTTGGTATAGATACCTTCTACCCGGAGGTCCATGTTGCGCATCGTCGGCAGCTGCGGAAAATACAACCCTGCATTCCATGCCGATTGCCTGGGATATCGAATTGGATTGGGCTCGTCATTTGACATCCCATCGGCATATAACTGCACCCAATTGCGCAGCTTCGGGAGACGATACGAGAAATTGAAACCCGTATATCGCTTGCCCGGATCGTCCGCCTGAAAATTGCCCTGGGTGGAGAACGTATGCAACCAAGTATGCATGGTCGCAGGTCTCATCTGGCCAGCCCACAGCACAGAAACAGAGACGCCGATCTCAAAATTAGACGTCATTTTCAGCGCCAGCTTGTCGCCCCAGGTGTAGGGCTGCGGATTGATGCTCTGGTAGGCGTTGCCAACCAGTTCGAAGTCCGGATACGGGCCACGCAGGTAGTTGTATCCCCGCATGCTTCCTATGAAAAAGGTGTTCCTGATTTGGCCGAACCAAGCGAACATCCCGGGAAGCACGTAAGGGATAACGCGGGTGACTTTGAGCATCGGCATCGCCTCCGCGTTGTCCGACAAAATGAGCGAACTGCCATAGGTAGAACCCCACCATGCGCTCTGCTGCCCAAAGGAAAGTTGCCAGTTGTTGACGTTCAAAGCAACATACGCTTCCAGCGTTCGAAAGCGATTGACTGCAGGGAACGTGGGAACGCCTGCCACAGGGAGGTTGTCATAGGCCGCGAGCCTCAACTGCTGCGCTGGAGTGTAGTTGGTAATCGACGACGACGTCTGGTATTCCCCGCGGACATAGAACGCGAGGGGGCCGGCTTGCGCTCGGGCCGACGCGCCCACGAAGGCGTTGAATCCCTCTCCGTACGGCCGTCCGAAGTCGTCATAAAGGGTTTGCGCGAAGTTGTAACTGTCTCGCAGGGGTCTACCGGAGATTCCACCGATGCGTGCGTACACCGATTCAAACTGGGCCCCCACGTTGCGCGCGCCCTCGATCTCGCGCAACTCCATCGCGAACTCTTCGCGCAGGGCGGCAACCGTCTGCACGGAAATAGGATCCGATGACTCCTGTTCGGCCATTTGTTGCTGCGCCTCCAGCGTCAGCCGGGCGCACTGCATCCGGGCCCATGGTTTTGCCGCTGCAACCAGCGTCGGAACGTATCCCAGGGCTTCCAGCCGATCGAACGCCGGATATATCCAACTATCGAGCGGCATGTAAGTTGTGCCCATGTAAGCAGGATCGCGCACCTGCTCGTCCGGGGACTTCTCAAACGTACCCCAAGTAGAAGCTTCGATCTGACGGTCCTGCGATCTCGCCCGATAGATCTGCCAGCCCATATACCAGCCGAGTGCACTTCCGATCACAGCATCCGACATCCAGTGCTTCTGGCTGATAATCCGTCCGGCCGTCACGCCTCCAGCCAACCCATAAGCCAGGACTTGCGTCAGGGTACCCGGATATTCATGGGCTATGACGGTTGCGGCGGCCCAGCTCACCGCCGCAGTGTCGGAGGGAAATGAATCGCCCCCGTACAAAAAACTTCCCTTCCCGTTGCCAGTATTCGGCCGCTCGCGTTGGGTCATGTATTTTATGGCAGTCGCGGCGGCGTAGGCGTCAATCGCGGCCTCCCCTGTGAGCAGGCCAGTCTCTCGCTTGTGCTGGTCATGAGTGGCTTGTCCCCACACGAACAATCCTGCGCCCGTGCCTAACAGCGCCGCCATCCCCGCCGTCGAAGCGTTTGCCGCCATACGAATGGTATTGGGTGACTTCGGCAGGTAAGGTTGCAGTGCGGTATCGCTTCCAATCAATAGGGCGGTGCTGAAGGCGGCCGGAACAACAAACGACAGATCTTTTGTGTTGAGGTGCAACGGAAGTGTCCAAAATGCTTGTTGATCAACCAACAGGTTTTTCGGCAACGAGGCCAATGTAACTTTGGGAGAATCTTCCGAATCGGCTTGGGGCGGCTGGGTGTGAGGAGGCAAAATGTTTCCCGCCGCGTCAGTCGCGCCCGACTCCGTCCGGGAAATACGATCTGGTGACGACGCTGTGCTTGCAGTTCGGGCGTCCGGCGATATTGGGATGCTCTGTCCCAAGGCGCACGTCACGCCGGCCAACAACAGCCAAGTCGCAAGACAACACATTGCACACGGCCTGACGAAAATCGACACTCCCTCGCGGATAGAAGGCACAGCGAAGACTCACGGGCTACAGCTGGGCTACGACTGCAGCTGCAAGGGCTAGAGAAGTTAAGAATTGGGCTGTCTCGATGGCGGTCTTCCAGGCAGAAGATCCCGATACGAACTTTTCCGGCACTACGAGAACGTCGCCGGGTTGCATCTTGGTTTCCATCACACCGCCGCTGAACCAGTCGGCCGCACCGGCGGAAGAAACTACCGAGCCGTTGGCTCTGACAATGTAAATGCCCTTCTTATTGGCGAGCTCAGTTGGACCGCCCGCCTGTCGCAGATACCATCCGGCGCTTTTCCCGGGATTGTAGGTGATTGCATTGGGGTTGTACACCTGGCCGTAGGACAGCACAAAATTCGGCTTCTTCGGAACGGTTATCACATCCCCGGCGCGCAGCGATATGTCGGCAGAGCTGTTCTCCCATTGCGCGATGTCGCCAGATATTGTCACCACCAGGCGTCCCGTTACAGGCTGGTTGCGAAGAGCAGACAGCGTCTGCTTCTGCTGTTGTTGCATCGCTTGAAGAAGGGCTGCTTGGTCTTGACCCGTGGTGCTGGGCGATACCTTGACGGATGCGCCCGTCGTTTCGAGACGGCGAATCAGTTCCTGGCGCGCAACCTCCTCCAGTTGCCGTACCTCAACGCGTTCCAGCACGGTGCCCGCGGGATAGGCACTGGACAGAAATCCACCGACCCGCTTGAGAAATGCGCTGAGTTTCTCGCCTTCATTAATGCCATAGCTGCCCGGATACGTCACTTCCCCGCGGATCAGGACGGAGCGTCCGATATCGCTCCAACCCGGAATCTGCAGGATGGTCAATACATCGCCAGCCTTGAGCCTGACGTCGGCCTGGGCATCGCCAGACACCGCAACGCCAATCTTGACGGTCTTCTGATCGGTGACAACTTTGGAGCCGCTCTCCACGATGTAGCTGGAGAGGCTGGCCGAATCACGATACGCGGAACGTTTGAATCCTCCCGCCATCATCACCAGATTCGCTGCTGTCATGCCGTTACTCAAAGGGTACTCGCCGGCCCGCATCACCTCACCGTTGATCGTCACCTTGGGCGAGTCAATTTCATAGCGGCCGAACACGCGTACTGTGTCGAACTGTCGCAGTGTCGTCGTCTCGTCGCCCAGAAGAGCGCTGGAGAGATCGAAACCAATGGTGACGGGA
Source organism: uncultured Acidobacteriaceae bacterium (assembly GCA_963834815.1). Lineage (GTDB taxonomy): Bacteria > Acidobacteriota > Terriglobia > Terriglobales > Acidobacteriaceae > DASRAA01. The sequence continues at coordinate 35,004 of CAWIDA010000008.1, forward strand.
TGAAAGTCGGGAGGCTGAAGTCGAATGATCTCGGCGTGGTTCGCCGGTTCAGGGAGAACATCCTGATACGAGTGGATCAGGTCTGTGACTTTCATTCCTTCGGAATATGGATAGTTGCCAGGACGATAGACGTGCCCTTCCAGATAGACCGTCGTGTTGTTATACGGGAGAATGGGAGCCACCGAGACGCGGTCACCATCGACAACCCAGAATGAGCCCACGAAGTCTTTCAACGGCCGGTCGGCGGCGCCCTGCGAAAGTTTGACGCTAAGAAACACCCGTTTGGAGTGGGCCTCGATTCGCTCCACCTTGATTTCGTCCATGCTTGCCGACACCGGTACACCCCCGGCCATCTGCAACACATCGGCTAACTCGGTCTGGCCAAGCAATTCGTAGATAGCCGGGCGGCGGACCATTCCTGACACCGCGACCAATGGACCCACAGGCGGCACCAGGATCGTGTCCCCGGGTTGAAGATGTTCAATCGCCAGACGCACTCCGCGCAACAGCAAATCGTATAGATCCATCTGACCAATCAAGCGCGATCCGCGGTAATGCTTCACCACGCGCAACGATCCTGTGGCGGTGGGTCCACCCGCAGCGTAGAGCGCATTCAGAGGAGTCGATAGTGAGCTGATGTCGTAGGCTCCAGGCCGCTGCACATCGCCGACCACGTACACCCGCACGGATCGGAGCCGGGCCACCGATACTTCCACGTTTGCGTTGTGAAATTGCGGCTCGAGCTGGGTTTGAATCAGCTTCTGAGCCTGACTTAGAGTGAGTCCAGCAACCACCACAGGGCCAGTCTCGGGCAGCGAGATTCTTCCTTCTCGATCGACGGGCTTTGTCAGTCTCTGCGAGACCCCACCCCAGATGTCTAATGTCACGGTGTCGCCCGGTCCCAATACATAGTCTGGCCCCGCAGGCAGATCCATCGGGAATTGGATGAGACCGACAACGTCAGGTCGGAAAATATCGCTCCCAAAACGCTTCAGGTTCGCAGCATCTTCTGGAAATTGCGTGTAAAGCGCCTTGGTGGAAGGCAGGTTTGGATAAGGGTTTCTCTGCGGAATCGTCTTGGGATTCAGCGACGAGTCGTCAAAGGGTTGCCCGTCTTGAGTCATCGCCGAAGGCGTCGGTTCACCCTGCTCAGTCGGCGCGAGAGGCGTTTTCTTTACGGTTGTGGCCGGCGTGGGCCCCGGGTTCTCGACATTTGAATCCGGAGCCGCAGTTGGAGTTGGACTTGACGCAGTCACAGTACCTGCCGCGATCCAGTTCTTGGCCTGATCGTCACTTATAGCGCCTTGTTCGACAAGATATCGCACTGCCGAAACCCGGAAGCCCACGTCGGATTGGAGCCGGGTATACAGCATCTCGTCCGTGATGGCCTGAACGTCAATGGCGCTGCCAGCCTGCCGCAATCGCTGCGCCATCAGGTCTTTGAGTTGTTCGACCAAGTCAGGACGAGTCAGCAGTAGAGCCTGCATTTGCGACTTCGACTCCGTGGCGGCGACAATAGCTCGGTCGTCGGTCGATTGCGCCATTACAAGCAAAGCGCAGGAAGTTGCCCAGAATAGTGCGATAACGAACACGCAAGTTCGTGGAAATGGCGATTTCGACATTGGACTAACTCTAAGGTCAAGCTCCTTAGAAATAGGAGCGCCACAGTGTAATTGGTCTAGGTGACAGGCGAAGCAATGCCACCCTGGCCCAGCGCATTCAGTAGAAAGTCAGCATAGACGGGTGTTAGATTCTCGGCATTCCATTCCAGTGCCTTCCCCGTGAACAGCTGATAGAAGCTTCGGTGGGCACTGACAATTCCCGCCAGGCTGAGCGTGGCGACGGAGGGCTCGATCGTTCCGATTACCCCCTTAGCGGCACAACGCTCAAAGTATCCATGAACCATATCGAAGAGCGGTCCGAGATACTCGCGTACCATTCCGTCAGCGCCCGGCACTTCAAATCCTGCGACATAAATGATTCGCAGGAGATCCTGATGAGCGAAGATATTCTCCACCATGAACTTCGCCAGCATGGGAACAATAACCTTTAGTTCGGCATCAGCGACAAGACAGCGCTGCAACTCTCGGCCCATGCGAACCCGGATCAACCGCGACTCCGCAGCTGCCCAGAATAGGTCGGTTTTGCGAGGAAAATATCGGAACAGTGTCACTTCATTGACCTTCGCAAGATGCGAGATGTCACGCGTGCTCGTGCCTTTGTATCCCTGCCGGGAAAACAGTCTCACCGCCGCTTCGACAATACGAGCTTCCGTTACGCTCTTGCCAGGTCTCGGCTTCACAGGTCTTCCTTGAGATTGTGGTGATTAGGTGACTGGCTGGCGCTAGTTGCAGCTTTCGATCTCGTCTGAGCCCACTTCCACCGCTATACTTTGGCGGATTAGATCGATGGATAGCACCACTCGGAGATCGTTCTTCCTTCGGACCAGCACGCCGCTCATCTCGGCAAGAGGTCCAGATTTGATTCGCACTCGGTGGCCGATAACCAGATAAGGATGGGGCTCAAACCTGCGAAGAGGAAGCTCGTTTCTCAGCCATTCAATCTCCTCGTCGGGAACTGGCACATGCAGTTTCCCCGAGTCGGCAAAACCAAGCACACCAGGAATATTCAGCACTTGATTAGGCAGCTTGCGGTCGACATGAACAAAGACGTAATTGGGAAAGACCGGAAACTCGATCTCCGTCTTACACCCATTCTTCCACTTGCGTAGCGCCTTGTATACAGGCAGAAAGCATTCGATCTCGCGAACTTCCAGGTGTCGAATTACTGACTTCTCGTGGCGCGACACTGTGTACGCTGCCAGCCAGATCGGGTCCTTCGCCGCCATAGGGACGGCTGGGCAGCAGAGCTCCTTAACGCCAATCAGTGCATGATTTGAGGGTTGAAGGAGGTCGGGCAAAGCTTCGCTAGCCTCACTTAGGTAAGGTGTTTTCCACACTAACTGCTAACTAACCGCAGACTATCGAACGACGCAGCGAGTAGATCAGGATTATCTGTACTTCGCCGTTCAATTCGTCGAGACGAGCCCTACACTCCGGGTAATTACACCCAGAAACTAGTTGCGGCGCAAATGTCTTCGCGAAATACCACAACGTCACGACTACCTGGCCACAGTTCATCAACTGAAAGCAAATGCTGAGTTATGACTCCGCATCCTATGAAGTTAGGATCCTCCAATCATGTGATCCGCCACCTTAGTGACCGCTTGGTCAAAAGAATACAGCGCATGTGGGCACTTACTTGCCTATAACACGAAACAAACCATAGGTTGCGCGGAAAAGCAGGGCGAGAATAGTGCACTAAATGATTGTAGTCAAGTCAAAACTTAACAGAAGACATGATTTATTTCTATCGCTCGAATAGGAGGGTCACTAGCTCGACCCCTGCATGCACTTGCATACATTGAGCGGATAGATAGTTTGTCGAAAAGTTGGCTATTGCCGGCACTTGGCACAGTAGAGAATCGTAGGCAGTTCTATACTGCGGCACCTTAGTCCAACTCTGGAATTAGCCGGTCTCGCAGGATTAGCGGTCAGCTATGCGTGGTGCCTCATACATTCTTCGAAGTGTCTCCGCGAACGGCCTGGGCGGCTTAAGATTCACAAGGCGCTTTAGCTTTGCCGGGCAGCCAATGAGTCGCGGCACTTCATTCTTGCGAACGAATTGCGGATTCACTCGCACCTCGATCTTGTAGCCGGCAATCTCACTCATCATCTCTACGATGTCCAGCAACGCGAGTGGGCAGCCGCTGCAGACATTCACGACTTCGGACCTCACGCCGCTCTCCAGCAGCGCCATATAGGCATCGACCACATCCTCCACATCCGAAAAATCGCGGGTCACATCGAGATTGCCGAGTTCGATGATCGACGCCCGTTGCCTGAAGTGACTCACGATCTTTGGAATCAGAAAATGGCTGGCCTGACCAGGCCCGGTGTAATTGAAGGGCCGCACGATCAGAATTGGGAGCCGGTCGAACCACGTTCGGGCCATGTGCTCGGCAGCAAGTTTGCTATTGGAATAGTGGTTAACGGGCGCGGGACATATCGATTCGTCCACCACCTCCACCGCCGGCGTTCCGTACACATTGCCACTGCTTACGATCATCACCCGGCTTGGCGGATGATCAAGTTTCGCCAGCGCTTGCAACAGATTCAGGGTGCCGAGAACGTTGACCCTGTAGAAATCTTCGAAATTGCCGTGCGCAACAAAGGCAACGCCCGCCAAATGAACCACAACCTCGGGTTTCGACTCTCGTATTCTGCGTTCAACCGCTTCGGCATCTGTCAGATCACAAGGATTCGGACCAACCGCATCCAGTCTGGACACCTGGAATCCGCGGGCCCGCAATGCCGGTTTGACGTAGCGACCAGTAAATCCCTCTGAGCCGGTCACCAGTGCCGTTTTTACAGGCGCATTAGAAGAGTGCATGCGTGTTCGTGACCCGCTTAAGATCTTCCTCCACCATCATTCGACAGAGCTCTTCCAGCGATGTTTTGGCTTCCCATCCCAGTTCACGTTGGGCTTTGGCTGCCGAACCAATCAAAAGGTCCACCTCAGCAGGACGATAAAACTTGGGATTAACCCGAATGATCGTCTTGCCGGACTTCACATCAATACCATGCTCTTGTTCACCGCTTCCCTTCCACTCTATCTCGATGTTCGCTGCTTTAGCGGACAGAGTCACGAAGTCGCGAACCGAGGCATTTCGTCCGCTGGCCAAAACATAGACGTCGGGTTCTGAGGTCTGCAGCATGCGCCACATTCCATCCACGTATTCCCGAGCGAACCCCCAGTCGCGCTTGGCATCCAGGTTCCCCAGTTCCAGGCCCGGCCGCTTACCCAGCGCAATACGCGCGATGCCATCGGTGATTTTTCGCGTCACGAATTCCAATCCGCGCAGCGGTGACTCGTGATTAAAAAGAATTCCGCTGGCGGCGAAGATGCCATAGGACTCCCGGTAGTTGATCGTTGTCCAGTGCGCGAACAGCTTGGCAACACCGTACGGGCTACGAGGATAAAACGAAGTGTTCTCATCCTGCGGAATGGCCTGGACCTTGCCGAACATCTCAGACGTGGAAGCCTGATAGAAGCGGATCTTCCGATCCACGATTCTGACCGCCTCCAAAAGATAAAGCGCCCCCACGGCCGTGATTTCCGCCGTAGTTACAGGCTGGTCAAACGAGAGTCCCACGAAGCTCTGGGCGGCGAGATTGTAAACTTCTCTGGCTTTAATACGTTCCAACAGGCGGATACCGGCCCCAGCGTCTGTCAGATCGTGTTCAACCAGATGCAAGCGCGGATGTTCGTGAATCCCAAGCGACGCAATCCGCCAAAAGTTCGCCGAACTGGTGCGGCGAAACGTTCCGTAAACCGTGTAGCCACGATTCAGAAGGAACTCCGCGAGATAAGCGCCATCCTGGCCTGTGATTCCCGTGATAAGTGCTACTTTCCCTGTATCTTCGTCCATAGCCGTCCTTTGGTGGCATGAAATATCGAGTGCCGCGAAGCACTCGCCGCTCGGCAGATGCACCTGGTGCCTGCCATACGCGAGGTTGCTTGTAGCAGAATCCTTGATTATACGTTGCCTCGCTCATTCCCGTGTCCGTGCGTGCCCGAGCCATGTTGCGCCCACATGCGCCAGCGAAGTACCTGAACTTCAATAATTGTCGTGCTGCTCGCAGAACCGTGTTATTGTGCCCGCAGTAGCAAAGCCCTTTGGCAGTCTGGGCTCAGAACGAATTGCGAGGAGAAAGTCATGGCTATCAGAGGACCCGGAGAAGGTGCAGCTAATCCATTTGCGATCAAAGGCCCTGGGGAGGGTGACGCGAACCCCTTTGCGATCAGGGGTCCCGGTGAGGGTAAGTCGCCTTCAATCGCCCCAAGCGGTTCAGCCGACGAGCCCAGGCGGAAGGCCAAGAAAACTCCGATAAAGAGAGTTGCCACAAAGAAGACTCCGTTCAAGCGGGTAGTCAAGAAAAAAGCGGCTCCCAAGAAGGTTGCCAAGAAGAAATCAATCAAGAAGCCGGCCGCCAAGAAAAAGAGGAGATAGGTCCCGAGCGACTTGGTCCGCTGCTAACTGGTCTTCGCCTCCGCACAGGTATGCTGAAGTCGCGACTTCACTAATGTCGGCGCGTCCGACTCGATGGGTGCCGCTTCGAACCAGTCGAATACCAGGGCGACAGTTAACTGTTGCCCTGACCCTTTTACGACGCAATTGCAGTGACCGGCCTCACAGATGGGCCTCTTGAGCTTTCGATACACTAGTGGCCTATGCTCAACGAAAAACAGTTTCGGGATCGCGCGGTACGCGAACTCCGAGAAATTGGCAAGCAGGTATTGGGGCTGGCAACGGACCGCGACCTTTATCGCAAGCTCGAGGCGGAAGTCATTCAGCCAAATCCACAACTGTCGAAGAACACGAGTCCTTATCTCGCGATGCTGCGTGGCGCCTACACTGACGCAACTACCATGCGCCTGCGGAGGGTGTTCGCTCTCGACGCCAATCTGTCGCTACGCCGCCTGGTGACGCAGCTTTCGGACTATTCGGAAATGTTGCACGGGAAACTTACGGCCAAAGAACTGTCCGGCGATATCGCCGAACTGGAACGCGTGTCCGTCTATCTCAAGGAACGTGTCGATCCTCATTTCTCGATTCACGAACGGACGCCCGCCGCCCTTGCGACCACTGACCGCGAACTGGATCGCGCCATCGATCTCCTCATCGATTGCATCAGGAGATACTATTGGATCGTGTCGGACTCCTATATTGATCTGGACGTCAGCTATAACGAAGACCCCTTACAAGTGTTTCGCTCCGCGTGGATCGAATCCAGCTGACCACGAATCCTTCTGAGCTCTCAAGTCGCCGACGGCAGCTGGCGCAGCTGGGAATACCGGCATTAATCGTGCCGCGCCCTCGCGGACGTATACCCTCTCCCTACCAGACTCGGCAGACCTTGTCAGAGGGTTTCACCATTGGTTGTCCGGGCTTACACCCGAACGCCGTGCCAAACTCCGGCATGTTCACCACCACCCCGTTGATTCGATACACCCCGGGAGAGTGGGGATTGGTTATCGCGCTCGCACGCAGGTTTTCCGGACGCTGGTTCTCGCAGGCCCATTGTGCGAATCCTATAAAGAACCTTTGATCAGGAGTCAGGTCATCCTGACTCTTGAGCCGCGCACCCTTGGTTGCGCCCTTCCAGGCGACGTAGGCCAAAATCGTCCCACCCAGATCGGCCACGTCTTCGCCTTCCGTCAATTTTGAATTAATGTGGATGTCATCCACCACTACATATTTCCCGTATTGATCGACCACGCAATTGGCCTGCTGAACAAACTGGTCGGCGTCTTGCTTGGTCCACCAGTCCTTGAGATTGCCCTTGGCGTCAAACTGCCGTCCCTCGTCATCGAAGGCATGGGTAAGCTCATGTCCGATCGTTGAGCCGGTATTGCCGTAATTCGGCGCGGCGTCCATTTTCGCGTCGTAGAGCGGCGGTTGCAGTACGCCCGCGGGGAAATTGATGTCGTTCATCTGCGGATTGTAGTAGGCGTTTACCGTTGGTGGCGTCATGTCCCATTCCGTGCGGTCCACCGGTTGACCAACCTTCGCCATCTGCCGCTTCTCTTCAAACTCCGTAGCGCGTACGTCGTTTCCGTAGAAGTCGTCAGCCACGATCTTCACCGAACTGTAATCACGCCATTTGTCCGGGTACCCGACCTTGTTCCTTATGGCTTTGAGCTTGATCAGCGCCTGCTGTTTGGTCGTCGGACTCATCCAGTCTAATTGCTGAATGCGCAAGGCCATCGCGTCTTCAATCTGCTGCGTCATCTGCACCGTCGAAGCCTTCAAGTCGGGCCCGAAAGTCTTGCTCACATAAACTTGCCCCAGCGCCTCTCCCAGGTCGCCGTCAACGTACTCAACACAGCGTTTCCAGCGCGGCTGCAATTCAGTCGCGCCTCTCAGGTACTTGCGATAGAACTCGAAGTTTTCATTGACGAATGCAGACGGCAGAAATGGCGCGCGTGCATGAACCACGTGCCACCGAATGTACGCCTGCCACTCTTCAGGCGAGGCCGACTTGATCTGTGAGTTCGCATCCTTAAAAAAATCAGGCCACGAAACATTCAGAATTTCCAGTTTCGGAACTCCTGACGTACTGAAGAAGGCGTTCCAATCAAAATCAGGAGCGACTTTGTAGAGGTCGCTTACCGTCATCTTGTGCTTGATCTTGTAGGGATCGCGTTGCTCCACTCTGGTCAGCGAAGCCTTGGCCAGGCTGGTCTCCATGCGCATTACGGTCGCGGCATTCTTTCGCGCGACATCGGGTGAGTCGCCCAGCAGTTCGAACATCTTCTGTACATGCTGGAGATAGCGATCACGCGTCTCCTTCGACTTGGCATCGTCTTTGACGTAGTAGTCGCGATCGGGAAGTCCCAGGCCGCCCTGAGAAATCCCCACGATCATGCGATCGGAGTCGTCGGGATCCTGCAAGGGCTCGAAGCCGAACAGCACCGGGACTCCCTGCTGTTGGAGACTGGCGAAGAGTGGAGCTAATTGCTTCCTGTCCTTCACGTTTTGCACAGCCGCCAGGTCGGGTTGCAGCGGCTTGGATCCTAGCTGCTCAACCAGTGTTTCATTCATGCACGAGTCGTAAAAGTCGCCGATCTTTTGCGTCGCTGGATCGCGGTCTTTGGCGACGGCGGCCTGCTCCAGAATGCCTCGCAGATATTGCAAATTATCGACATACAGCTTGCCGTAAACGCTCCATGAGGTCTGGTCGGGCGGAATCGGATTCTTCTTTTGCCAGCCACCGCAGGAATACGCATAGAAGTCCACGCAGGGATCGACCGTACGATCCATGGCTGCGAGATCAAGACCAGGCGTGTACGGCAGGCCCGCCTCGGCAGACGAGGAGGTACCGCCTGCCTGGTTGGCAGAGTTCGAGGCTATGGACGGCGACGACTGGGCGAGACACTGGACGGTTAAAAGGGCAAGGACGGCAAACGATCTCGACAATGGCAAAGTCTCCTCCGGACGAACCGACGAGCATAGCAGAGCCGCCCGTTGCACACATCGGAGATGGGATGAACGCCATTTTCCGCTACATTTTCGACATCTGGATTACGGCTTACTTTTCGATCTTGGGTAAAGATTTGTTGCTTTTGGAACACCCGGATTCCTTCCCGAAACACGCGCCTGGACATGGGGTTTAGAGTAGTGGCAGAGCAGAATGAGGACGGGCGAAGAAAGATTGAAAGGACTCGATCAGGAACGGCCATTTGGGAGGGTTATTCAAATGAAATCACGGCGGCCAATGGGATGGGTTTTCGTGATGCTGGTGTTGGTAATGTTTTCAACGTTGAGCTTACTGGCCCAAGACCAAAACCAGGACAATGCTGGCGTTGCGCAAGAAACCAAGGCCAAGCCAACAACGCTAGCCTTGCGCAAGATCAAAACCAGAACAACGGTGGTAATCCAAGTAGTGATCCTCCGTCGCGAGTTGCGCGTATTGAGTACATGTCCGGCCAAGTATCGCTGCAGCCGGGCGGCGTGAACGACTGGGTGGCCGCCAACCTGAATCGGCCCCTGACCACCTCGGACCGCGTATGGACCGATAAAGATTCCCGTGCCGAGCTGAACGTAGGCACCGGCTACTTGCGGATGAGTTCCGAGAGCAGCCTGACACTCACCAATGTGGGAGACAATACCGTCCAGGCGGAGCTCGATCAGGGTGTCCTGGAGTTAACAGTGCGCCACCTAGAGCCTGGCGAGATTTACGAGGTGGATACCCCGAACCTGGCGTTCACGGTGATGAAGACCGGCGTATACCGCTTTGACGTCCATCCCGATGATGATCAGACGTGGGTGACCGTCCGCAAGGGATCCGGGCAAGCGACCGGGAATGGAAATGCCGTCAAAGTCAGCGACGGTCAGCAGGTCCGCTTCAGCGGACAGAATTCCCTGCAACATACAGCGTATGCTGCTCCCGCGCCCGACGGCTTCGACGATTGGGCGAAGGTCCGGGATAAACGCCTCGACGATTCTGTTTCCGCCCGTTATGTAGCACCTGGAACCATCGGCTACGAGGACCTTGACACCTACGGAACATGGCAGACGGTCGCGACTTACGGTAATGTATGGTTCCCGAGCGGCCTCGCGGTGGGTTGGGCGCCCTATCGTTATGGACACTGGGCGTTCATTGCGCCGTGGGGATGGACGTGGGTAGATTCCGCCCCTTGGGGCTTTGCTCCCTTCCACTATGGCCGGTGGGTTAATTGGGGAGGAGCATGGGGCTGGGCTCCTGGCCCGGTATACGGCGTTGGCTGGCGTCCCTATTATGCTCCCGCCCTGGTCGGCTGGATTGGTGGAGCGGGTTGGGGCTTTGGGGTCTCCGTTGGCTTTGGAATCGGCGGCGGCTGCGGCTGGTTCCCACTGGGATGGGGTGAGCCTTTCTATCCCTGGTATCACGGCTACCGTGGTGGCTACCTGAGCCGAAATTACATTCGCCAGGTCAACGTGACCAATACCCGTATCACCAACGTTACCAACGTCACCAATAATTACTACAACAACAAAGTCAACAATACCCGCTACGTAAACCGCAACGTTGCAGGAGCAGTTACGGCAGCACCGAAGTCGGCGCTGGCTTCCGGGCAGAACATAGCGCGGGTTGGAACGGTCGTCCCTAGAGCCGACCTTGGCAAGGGCCAGGTCGTCCGCAACGTCGACGTCACGCCGACCAAACAAGCGGTGCTGGGTGGCCAGACGCCCCGCAACACCGGGGTACCGCCTCGTTCCGCGTTTGATCGTCCCGCGGTCACGCGCGCTACACCGCCCGCGCGTCAAGCGAACCCGATCGTCGAATCGCACAACACTCCACAAGCCCCTGCGACGGTGGGAGCGCGCAATCCGAACACGGCGGCAGGAGCTGTGGGAAGTCATAACGTACCTCGTCCGCCTGCCACCAACACGGTAGGAGCTACTGGTGCCACCAATCCCCAGGTGCGTACGAATGCGCCGAATACACCAGTGAAAGAGGCTGAAGCTGTGCCTCCGGCGCACAACGTACCTCGCCCGCCAGAGCACGCCGTCACCCCCAGTACACCTGTGACTTCCTCGCACAGCGCCCAGCCAGGATCGACGCAGACTGTGCCGAAGCCGTCTTACCCCGGCGCCAACGCTAACAGTGGGACCAAGGCAACCGGGCACAACCCGGCAGGCGACCAATCCGGGCGCGTGATGATTCCGCCACATATCGCAACCCCGGCGCCGCAGCCGCCGCCCGCGGCTCAGCATAGTCAGCCGCCGAGTCAGCCGAAGCAGAATAAGCCCGCAACAGAGCCCAAGGGGAACCCGGGCATTGCGTCGGTAAACGTGCCGCGTCCTCCCTCGGGATACAGCTATCGTGCTGCCCCTGCGTACTCCGCTCCGTCTTACGCTGGAAGCAGTGGTTCTTACGGCAGCGCTCGGGCATACAGCGCGCCTGCTGCGCCGTATGGTTCCAGCCGGGGCTCATACGCCGCTCCGGTACCGGCCTATCGCTCAGGAGGCAGCTACACCGCGCCGTCCTACAATGCCCGTACCAGCGCTCCGGCGGCTCCGCACTACTCGGCCCCACCAACGCCACATTACTCGGGCGGTAGCACCGGCGGCGGTCATTATTCGGGAGGCGGGAGTTCGCATGCATCCAGCGGGCATAGCGGAGGACACAGCCGCTAGTCTCCACAGCAGTCCCTTTCAACGGGCGGCCTGACTGGTCGCCCGTTTGGTTTGTCAGGCTTCGTCGTGACCATTCTGTCGACGAATCGAAGCGCGTTTGCGGGCCTGCGGCTCCTGCGGGAATAGGTCGCAGCAGCTTATAATCAAAGTGTGACGATCGCCCCGATCAGAAAAGTCGCTGAAGCCAACTTCCCTACCCGCTGGGGACAGTTCCGCATATACGGCTTCGAGGGCGATGTCGAGATACCCTCCGTCGGCCTCCCCTCGAGCCAAATCGACGAACTGGCGCGGCAAGGCAAGGTCGAACGCCGCAAAGAAGAGGCCGTGGCGCTGGTAATGGGCGATATCGACGCTGCCCCGCCGCTGGTGCGCATCCATTCCCAGTGCCTGACCGGCGATGTTTTTGCTTCCATGCGCTGCGATTGCCGCCAGCAGCTCGAACTTTCGCTCTCCATGATCGCCGCCGCAGGAGCCGGCATCCTGCTCTATGAGCAGCAGGAAGGGCGTGGCATCGGCCTGATGGCCAAGTTGCAAGCCTACGAATTGCAGGACAACGGCTTGGACACGGTTGAAGCTAACGAAAAGCTGGGGTTTGACTCCGACTACCGCCAGTACGCTCTGCCCGCTGGAATACTGAAGCACTTGGGTGTGCGCGAGGTCCGCCTGATCTCCAACAATCCTGACAAGGTTTCGGCTTTGGAGAATGCTGGAATCAAGGTAGTCGAGCGCGTGTCAGCCGAGGTCGAACCCTACGAGCACTCGGAAAAGTATCTGCAAACCAAGAAAGAGAAGATGGGACACCTGTTCACGAGTTGGTAATAACAGTCATCGGCCCGCCTTCGGGCTGCGCCCACCTGCCAGTTCTTTCTGCATGGCCTTCCGGTTCTTCACTGGCAGTTCAGTTACCACCATTCTGGCCAGTGCGATGTACGCTTCTCGGGCATTCGGAACGGCCCGAAGCGCCTGCAGGTGGCGGCGAACAGTGGCCACGTCGCCCCGGACTAACGGTCCGCTGAACGCTGCCGCCGCACCGTGCTCCAGGTAATTCTTCAGGGTTTGCTGCAGCAGCGGCTTCGCCATGGTTCGCAGATCTGATTGCTTGATACCGGCAGCGCTGCCCACCTGCTCCAACGCGGTCATCAGGGCGATCAGCATCGGCGAGGCGAAGCTGCCGAACGCGTGATAGAGCGCCTTGTTCGGCTTTGCGATCAGATGCGTCGTTCCCCCTAAATCGCGGACGATGTCTTTTGCCAGTCGCACAGCCGACGGATCACCCTCTACCCCGAAGGGCACGCCTTCCATGCGCGGCAGAGACTGGCGCACAAACGTCATCCCAGGATGCACGGACGCGACCTTGGCTCCTCGGTCGCGCAGCGGCGAAAGGGCATCGCTGGTGAGCGCCCCACTGGAATGAAAGGCAACTTTGCCCCGCCAGTGATACGCTTGCGCCAGTTGAGCGGCGACGCTTGCAATCGCGTCATCCGGAACCGTGATCCACACCAGGTCGCTGTCCAGCGGAGTCTGCCCCGCCGCCACCACCTTTGCCGTTACCCGGCGAGTGAGTTTCACAGATTTTGTCGACGCCCCATCGCGGGGGGGCAGCGTAAGAAACTGCACCTCGTAACCGGCCCGCAGCAGATTAAGCGCCAGGGCGGCACCTACTCTTCCCGGACCGACCAGGCTAACTCTCAATGGCTTGGCAGTTGAACTGGGCATGGCAGTCAGCATAGCAAATTGGTCGGCGGCAGCCGTTATCGGGGGTTGGCCTGCATTATAGTGGATGCCTATGCCAGCCCGATTGCGTGACCCCAAACAAAAAGCCGACCGCAAAACCGCGACTGCTTCTACCCTGAAGGTGTTCTCAGCCAAGACGGTCTTTCGAGGGCGCGTCTTCGACGTCACTCGCGACCGCGTGCAGGAACCCAACGGAGTCACTGCCATTCGCGAAGTGGTCTGCCATTCCGGGTCCGTCGTCGTGATCGCCGTGGACGACTCTGGCTCCGAACCCCTGGTGCTGCTGGAACGGCAATACCGCTACGCGGCGCGGGAGTACATGCTCGAACTCCCCGCAGGGCGAATCGATCCAGGTGAAGTTGCTCTCGCGGCCGGCAAGCGGGAATTGCTGGAGGAAACCGGCTACACCGCAAAACACTGGAAGCGCGCCTTATTCTTCTATCCCAGCCCCGGCTTCCTGGGCGAGACAATGACAGTTTTGCTGGCGCGCGGGCTCACACCCGGGACGGCTCAACCGGAAGACGACGAGCGCATTGACCACTCGCTGGTTCCGCTGTCGAAAGTGGTGAAGCTCATCTTGTCGGGCAAGGTCCGTGACGGAAAAACCATTGCGGGCGTACTTTGGTTCAACCAGCAGCTCAGGTCCCAGGGCCGGCGATGAGGCTAAGTTTCGCGGCGGGACGGTATCCAAACCGTTTCTCGTTCGTCCAATGTACAAAATACTGGCTCTTCATCACTCGGCCTAGATTTTGCATGTGTACTCAGTTGACAACACCACTAATTATTTACACAATTGGATTATGCGGCTGAACAGGCGAGATTCCGATCCGCCAGCGCCCAATTGGAAAGTGATTTCTGCTGGATCCTGGCTTGTTCGCTCAGCCTGCTTGACGCTATGACAGTAACGGCGCCCGCCGAGACGGTGGAACGTCCGCTGCCCGGAGGAATGAAAAGTGAAACTGAAAGGAACCGTAAAATGGTTCAATAACGCGAAAGGCTTTGGGTTTATCGGCCGTGAGGACGGTCCGGACGTGTTCGTGCATTACAGTGCTCTCGTGGCCGAGGGCTACAAGAGTTTGCAGGAAGGCGATGCGGTCGAATTCGAGATTGTTGACGGCCAGAAAGGGCCGCAAGCGGCCAATGTGGTGAAACTGCAGTAGAGCCAATTCCCTATCAGTCACTGAAGCCCAGCCCACCAAGCTGGGCTTTTTGTTTGGGGAAGCGGAACGGTGCGGAATGCCGCGGCAATCCGACCGTACCCTCGGCCACCGCACGGTACAATTCCTTCGGGTACAGCCCGTGGATAACAAGACCATTGCCTCTGTCTTCTACGAAACCGCCGATCTCATGGAGATCAACGGCGACGACTCGTTCCGCATTCGTTCCTACCGTAATGCCGCAGAGACCCTCGAAGGGCTGCCGCAACAAGTGGCCGATCTCGCCGACGACCTGAAACAATTGCTGGCAATTCCCGGCATCGGCAAAGGCATGGCGGCCAACATCCAGGAGTTGAACCAGACCAGCAAGTTACCGCTGCATCAGGAGCTACTGAAAAAATACCGTCCGTCTATGCTGGAACTGCTCAAGATTCAGGGGCTCGGTCCCAAGACGATCGCTCTGATCTGGAGCGCCTTCCAAGTCAGTGATCTGGCTGGCGTTGAAACTCTGGCCAAAGAAGGCAAACTGAGAACTCTTCCCCGCATGAGCGAGAAGAGCGAGCAGAAGATACTGAAAGCGATTGAGGGCTATCGCCGCATCTCTGGCCGATTTCTGATCGATGAAGCCGATCGCACAGCCGAGAAACTCGCCCAGCATCTGAAGAACTTTGAGGGCATCGATGCCATCACCCCCGCCGGTTCCCTGCGCCGGGGCCGCGAAACGGTTGGCGATCTGGATGTGCTCATTACCGGCCCCTGCTGCGTGGAGAATGAACGCCGGGCGGCGCTGATCGAAGAGATTGTTCGCTTCCCGGGAATTTATGAGGTCCTGGCCAAAGGAGACAACAAGGTCAGCTTCAAGTTGCGCAATGGACTGCAGGTCGATGTACGCACCTTGGCGCCGGATTCCTATGGCGCTGGCCTGCAATACTTCACCGGTTCAAAAGGCCACGGTGTTGCCCTCCGCCAGCGCGCTTTGAAAATGGGCCTGACCCTGAACGAATATGGCCTCTGCCGTCTAAGCGACAATCAACGCGTCGCGGGTAAAACCGAGGAGGACATTTACCGCGAGCTGAAGCTCGACTGGATTCCGCCTGAGCTACGCGAGAATACCGGCGAGATTGAGGCCGCCGAAAAGCATGAGCTTCCCGATCTGATCACCGTCAAGGATATCCGCGGTGAAGTCCACATGCATACCGTCGAAACTGACGGGAGATCGACTATTGCAGAGATGGCCGAGGCCGCCAAGGAACGCGGCTACCAGTACATCGCCATCACCGACCACTCCAAGAATCTGGCCATGGCGAATGGGCTTGACGACAAGCGGGCGGTAAAGCACATCGCCCGCATCAATGCTGCGAACCAGGAAATTGAAGGCATTACCATCATGTCGGGTATCGAGGTCGATATCCTCAGTGACGGTACTCTCGATCTCTCTGACTACGTGCTCGAGCAAATGGACGTCGTGGTCGCCAGTGTCCACACAGCGTTCAATCAGGAACCGCAGCAAATGACCGACCGCTTGCTGCGCGCCATCAGCAACTCGAACGTGGCCATTCTCGGACATCCCACCGGCCGGTTACAGTTGCGCCGCGACGCCTATCCGTTCGATTTCGAAGCGGTCCTGAAGACCGCGGCTGAAAAGCAAGTCGCGATGGAGTTGAATGCATACCCTGATCGTCTCGACCTGAATGACGTCCATTTGCGCATGGCGCGCAACCGGGGCGTCAAAATCGTAATCAATACCGATGCCCACCACACCTCGCATTTTGAGAAGATCAAGTACGGCATACTGCAGGCGCGGCGGGCGTGGCTGACGGCAAAAGATGTGCTCAACACCCTTCCCGAAAAGGATTTTCGCCGCGCGATGAAACACCACTGGCCAACAAACTAGGTGAATACAGCGCCTACCGGGCGTAAGCTGGAGTTGCAACTCCATTCAGGAGGTGCCTAATGCCGGACACCAATTTCCCCAAGCCAGGGCGCGAATTCGACGCCGGGCACGTTCCCATTACTGAAGAATTCGACAGCGCTAAACGGACCCTTCCTCCCGTCGCTCCGCTTGCAGTCGCGTTGCTGGTGGTCGTCGTCTTCATCGTGGGAGTCGCGTATATCTTCCGATCCAAGCCCGTCGCCCAGGGACAGATTGACCAGGCCTTCGCGATGCAGCAACCAGATAACCCTTATTCGATGGTCTTGATGCAGGTAACCCTTCGCAACATCGGAGACAAAACCTTGTACATCAAGGAAATCAAATCCGACATCATGACCGAACAGGGCGAGTCGTCCGATGATGCCGCATCGGCGGTGGACTATGGGCGCTATTTACAGGCCTTTCCCGACTTGCAGCCCTACGCCACGGAGCCGCTGAAAGTCGAGACTAAGATTCCGCCTGGCGGTGAGGTGAAAGGCAGCGTCATGGTTGCCTTTCCCATCACGAAGGAGCAGTTTTATGCGCGGAAGGACCTGAACGTCACGATATTTCCGTACGATCAAAAAGCAATCGTGCTGCACGAAAAGGGCGGCGCCCCGGCAAAATAGTCGTAACGAAATAGCTGTGAAAATGACAAAGCCAGAGGCACGCTCTGGCTTCATCGACTCGCATTCTCTGGCGCCTTATTACGAGGGACTGACCGGCTTGGGCGCGTTCTTCGGCGTGCTCAGGTATCCGGTGACGCTGTTCTTGTCGGCTGAAAATACGACGAGCTCATACAGCAGGTGATCGCGGCCGGTATAGAACTGCAACGGCTCGCCGACGTTGCGGTCCTTCTTCTCGATGGTTTTATCGTCGGCCATCACGTTCAGGGTGAAGCGGCTCTTCTTTGCATCCACCTTCTTCAATTGGAGGCTCACGGTCGAGATCGGTGTCTTCGCTCCCTTGTGCAGAGTGAAATCGAAGTAGTTTCGGTCGCCCTTGTGCTTCAGAATGTCCAGCTCTGCCGAGGTATGCGCGATCAACCCGCTCTGCACACCCAAATCCCCAATCGTGCGCTCCAATTTGGCGTTCGTAGCTTGAATGTCGGACTGGGTCTTGACGATCTCCGTCTTCGCGGCTCCCACTTCCGACTTCACTCCACTAACTTCCCCGCTCACCGCCGCAATCTGCTGGCCTTGCTGGCTCTGTGCAGCTTTCAAGTTGGCTTCGGACGCCTTTTGCTGCCTCTCCAACTCGGCCGCGCGCTTGGCCATCTCCTGCTTTGTCAACCCGACCTCAGATGTCAAGGCCTCCTTGAATTCGGACTTGGTGCTATGCAGCCGAGCCGACAAATCCGATTGCGCCGACTCAAGCGCTTGCTGCTTCTCGTCCAGTGCATCCAGGCGGCCTTTCAGCGTGTACATGAAGTACAGAGAGGCGAGAACATAAAGCAGCGCGACCGCGAGCAGCACATATCTCAATACCGAGCTGTGCTCTGAACCGCTGGTATGCGGGCGGCTATCCACCGGGTTTGCAACATCTTCTTCGTACATCAATTGTCCCTTTCGTGTTGCTCTTGAAACCTAGCAACGCCTGCCATCAAACTCTGGGAATTTTGTGCGTAACACTATGAGCGGAAACCTATTTGCCACGTTGTGATCATCTGTACCTGGTTGCACGTAAGACGAGCGGCGAATATTACGTTGGCGATTATTCCTCTAATTATAGACGTTTACAAACCCAAAATGGTGCCCCAAGTTGCCGCCCCTTCCAGTCTGTCCTGGCCTGTCACAACCCTGCTCTACAATCGCAAAGTGAGAGTTTGGGACACGGTCATTATCGGCGGCGGCGTAATCGGCTTGTCTCTAGCCTGGCGACTGAAGGCCCAACAACTTAGCGTACTTGTGGTCGAGAAGCAGGAACCAGCCCGTGAAGCTACCCACGCGGCTGGTGGAATGATCGCCAACTGCGATCCCCACATCCCGCACTGCCTGAAGCCGCTCGTCGCCGGCAGTTCCAGCATGTATCCGCAATTCATAGATCAGCTGCAGGAAGAATCGGGCGAGTCCGCCGACCTTCGCGACATCGGCACCATCGCCCAGTTCGAACCAGAGGAAAAAACGGACTGCGCGGGCGCTCGTCCACTGAAGGACGCAGAACTTTCGCAACTGGAGCCGCGATTGCGGTTAAGCGGAAGTGCCTGGTTTCTCCCCGAACGCAGCGTCGATCCCCGCGCTCTCGGTCGCGCATTGGTTAAAGCAGCAAAGCACCGTGGCGTGGACTTCGTAACTGGGGCTCCCGTTACAGATGTAGGAATCACGGACGGCCGCGCCTCGGGCGTCAAGACGGCTCATTCAACCTATGCTGCGAGCGTGGTTGTAAACTGCGCCGGTGCCTGGGCTGCCCAAATCCAGCCGCTTGGCATTCCAACGCGACCGGTCAAGGGCCAGATGGTCTGCCTCGTGCCACCAGCCGAAGCGCCTCACGCTGGTCCAATGATCCAGCATGTTGTTCGCACTCCCGACATCTACATCATCCCGCGGACCGACGGACGTATTTTACTGGGCGCCACCGTCGAGAACGCCGGATTCGACAAGCACGTCGATCCCGAGACAATCCAAGGGCTATATAAAGCGGGAGTTAACGCCGTTCCAGAGCTTGCCACGATGCGGATGCATGATGCCTGGGCAGGACTCCGCCCCGGCTCCCCCGACAACCTGCCGATCATCGGCGAGACCTCGCTGCCGGGCTACTACACGGCCACGGGACACTATCGTGATGGAATCATGCTGGCGCCCGTCACAGCGCACATAATGGCTGCGCTAATCACGGGTGGCGACGTTGGTTGCGATCTGAGACCGTTCTCGCCATTGCGCTTTGGGTGAGAGGTGATTGACTGGAACGGAGTCAGCGTCGACTGCGGCCTCGCAGCTTACTCAAGGTTTTCCGGCTCGAGGGCAATTCCTTTTTCGCCCGCCGCCTTACGCTCCCAGTATTTCCGCACCCAGGCTTCCCAACTCTTCCCTGCTGCAGTATCTCGGCCCGTGAAGGCCAGGGCTGCAATCTCGGAGTAGGGAATGGAAATCTTCTGTGCGGTGCCGGTGCCCCAGGTTCGCCCTTCTGTTGGGCTAACCTGGGACGACTCGTTTGGAAAGATTCTCACCACGGATTCGACCAGAGTGGCGCCGTTCCGACGGTCAAAGACGTACCCATCCACCCGCGTGCCATCCTTACGAGTGATTGTTACATCTCCGCGATAATCGAACGCCTTCTCCAGCGCATCGCGCAGGTCGGCCTCCGACGCCAGCTCCGGTACCCATCCCTCAACCTGGTGGTGCTCGGCACCGTCCACTACTTCCAGTTCGTCAACCGTCAGGTGTCGTTGTGGCTCGCTCATGCCCGGCTCTCCTCCAATCTTGGGTGCCCCATCCTTTCGCCCGCTTCTGGCGAAAGGGTGGGAGATCCAATCTGCACCAACGGATTGTAGGAATGAACCGGACGAATCTGCTCCTTCAACATCGCGGCAGCCTCGTCATCCTTGTACGCCGACGAGAATGTCGCGCGCACCGTGCCCCAGAAACCGCGCAGCGAGCCGAAAGTGTCATGGACTGCGGACGCCTCGTATCCGCTATGCACCATGCAGTTCGCGCACTTGGGATTCCCCGACTCCGTGCCGTACTTCTCCCACTCCGTCGCCTGCATCAACTCTTCGAAGGTGTCGGCGTAGCCGTCCTGTAACAGGTAACACGGCTTCTGCCAGCCGAAGAGATTGAAGGTCGGCATACCCCAAGGTGTGCACGGATAGTCGCGTTTGCCCATGAGGAACTCGAGGAACAGCGGCGATTGATTGAACACCCACTTCGCTTTCCGGTTCGACAGCATGGCGCGGAAAAGCCGGCGCGTGCGGGCGCGTCCCAGGAAGTGGCTTTGGTCCGGCGCCTTGTCATACGAGTAGCCCGGCGAGAGCATCATGCCTTCAACGCCCAGATCCATCATCTCGTCGAAGAAGGCGCGCACGCTGTTGGGGTCGGCGCCATCGAACAACGTGGTATTTGTGGTGACCCGGAAACCGCGTCGCAGCGCCTCGCGCATGCCTTCAATTGCGATGTCGTACCCACCCTCGCGGCAGACCGAAAAGTCGTGGTTCTCGCGTTCACCATCCACGTGCACCGAAAATGTCAGGTACTTGCTCGGCTTGAATAGGTCGATCTTTTCTTTCAGAAGCAGCGCGTTGGTGCAGAGGTAAATGTACTTCTTGCGCGCGACCAATCCTTCCACAATCTCCGCGATCTGGGGATGCATCAGCGGCTCGCCGCCTGGGATCGAAACCATGGGAGCACCACATTCGTCCACCGCGCGGAAACACTCCTCCGGCGACAGGTTCTGCTTCAGCACGTGCGCCGGGTACTGAATCTTGCCGCAGCCGGCACACGCCAGGTTGCAGCGAAACAACGGCTCCAGCATCAGCACCAAGGGATAGCGCTTGCGGCCTTTTACCTTCTGCTTAAGGACGTACGTCGCGACCGTCCACATTTGCGAAACTGGAACACCCATGCGCGGAAATCCTCTAGGCGGTTCGTGCTAATCCAAAATTCAGCGGCAACAAGAACGCGAACTCTCTTTCGTTTTTATCCCACATATGGGAGAATGTCAATGGTTTCCTCGACAACGAACAATCATGGCCTTTAAGAATCAAGTAGATACCGGAGAGCAAGACAATGCCCTTGGCATCGCATCACGGCGCGTTCCGGTGCAGGAACGCAGCCACCAAACCGTCCAGCGGGTGCTCGACGGGGCCAGTTCCCTCCTCAGCCAGATGCCATTGGAAGAAGTCACCACCACCCGCATCGCTGCTGAAGCCGGATTGTCGATCGGCGCCCTCTACCGATTCTTTCCCGACAAGCAATCCATCATCGACGCCATCGCGGTGCGTCACGTCGCCCAGTTTCGGGTCCGTCTGGAAGAGACAGTCCTCAAGAAGTTGGAGCGCGAGCTCGCCGACCTCTCCAGCTTCAATCCGGCCAACCTGCTCAACGACGTGATTGACACCTACGTCGCGTACCTCGACGAACACGACGACTTTCGCGCTATCTCCTTCGGACGCCACATCAGCGCCGCCACCAAGGAGCGCGAGGCCTCGCCTAGTGTCGGATTGCCTGCCTTGCTGAAGAACTTCATGCTGCAGCGGCTCGGCATTCCCAATTCGCCGGAACTGGACTTAATGCTGCGAGTCGTCAGCGAGTCAGGCGAGCGCCTGATCGCCTTCGCCTACGAGCAGCCCACACGCCAGGAGCGTGACCGCATCATCGCCGAGATGAAGCGCATGCTCGCGAGCTATCTCTTCCCTGCTACGCCACGCTAGTTCCTGGGCCTGTCCGCCCTGTCTTTGACAGCCCAAGACTCTGTAGCCGCGGCGACTAATGGGCAACGCCTGCGGCAGGCATGTTTTTCTCCATGGTGCTCTTCTGCTGCAGCCACGCTGCCAATTTCGCCTGTTGCTGCTCGCGCAGCGCGATACAGCTACTAACCGTCTCAACGGCTTCCTTCTGGTCTCTTGCCGTTCCCACCGTCGGATGCTGCTGATAGAAGCGCACAACCTCGTCGCGGTCCCTGGCGTCGCACAATGAGGTCACGGCGTCCGCGAAGACGCCCACGCCACCCAATCCTCCGCCTGTTTTCTTGCTGATATCGTCGAAGTGCTGCTGCACGAACTCCCAGGCCGGGTTGCGCGTGTCGGGGTTATCCACGAGGTTCGCAACAATGCGCATATCCTGGCCGCGAACCTCAGGAGTCAATGACCATTGCAGCGTCTGCTGCGCCAGGTCGGCGTTCGGAAACGCCGCCAGTCCGTAAAAGAACATGTAGTACGCTTCGGGCGAAAGTTTCTTCCCCAATTGCGCCTTGTACTGCGCATAGAGCTCGGCGTCGCCGTGGCGGGCCGCAACTTTCACCGCCGCGCGAATCAGTGTGCCATCGACGGAAGCCGGGTCCTTCATATACTGCTGCACCAGCTTGTTCGAGTGAGCCACCACCGCTGGATCATCGCCAATCGTTCCCAGCGCGTAGAACAAGACTGCCCGCTTTTGCTTTTGTGCCGGAGTATCGTCCGGCCGTCCCGCGTATCCCAACTCCTGCAGGAGCGGCGAGAAAGACTGCACCAGCCAGGCCTGGAACGCCGGACGGTCCGCCGCAGTCAACATATCTTTGCTCACGTATTCCACGTGGTCCAGAAAGTTCTCCAGCAGAACGTATCCCGGCGTGTTCTTTAGTTGTGCGCCCAGGGCCAGGTAGTCGCCCACACCATGCAGGCCAGCCCGCATCAGGGCCCAATCGTCGCCGATCAACGAGATCCGCTCCTCCGGACTCAGGCCTTGCTCAACCGCAGGCCCAATGGCACGCAACGCAGCAGAATCGTAGTCATAGCGGTAATAGCCCATCGCGCCCTGGTTGGGAAAAAGGAAGTCGGAGCAGCCCTTGAGCTTGAAAGACTGCTGCGCCTCGGTCAGCAACACACACTGGTTCCGTCCGGGAATGTGTCCGATGCCTTTGGTACAGACCGGTACTTGCCACTTCTGGCTATTGGCCCTTTGAAAGGCCTCGGGCGTATTGAAGTAGCGCTTCTGCGACAGTGTCAGTTCGGTGCTTCCAGCGTTGCAGCGCGTGGACACCGCAAGGTAGGGCTCACCCGCCTGCATGACGAACGTCGGCATGATCTGGTCGATCGGCTTGCCTGAGCTGCGGGCCATGGCGCTCCAAAAGTCCGCTGCCGTAGCGTTGCCGTAGGCATGTTCCTTGAGATAGAGATTAACGCCGCGGCGGAAGGCCTCGGGCCCAACATAAGACTCGAGCATGTGCAGCACGGCGGCCGTCTTGCCGTACGCGATGCCATCGAAGACCGAGTCGATCTCGGCGCGTGTTTCCACCTCTTGATGAATGGGCCGCGTATTCTCGACCCCGTCGCTAGCGAGCGCATTCAGGATTCCGTTGGTAACGTCCTGGCCTACCAGCCAATCCGCTTTCCAAGCTTCCATGGGATGCGGCGTCATCCAGGTGGCGAAGCCTTCGTTGAGCCAGATGTCATCCCACCAGGCGGCGGTCACCAGATCACCGAACCACATGTGCGCTACCTCATGCGCAATCACGCCGGTCACGCCCTTCTTAGCGCCCACCGACGCGGTCTTGTCGTCGATCAGCAGGGCCGTTTCGCGGTAGATGATCGCGCCCCAGTTCTCCATGGCGCCGGCCTGAAAGTCGGGAACGCCAATCTGGTCAAGCTTGGAAAGCGGGTACTTGATGCCGTAATACTCGTTGTAATAGTGCAGGATCGCCTTGGTGGCTTCCATGGGGAAGTGGGTGAGGTTCTCTTTGCCCGGCACCGTGCAGATGCCGAGCTTGATGCCATCCACCGAGTCGTGCGCGCACTTCCAGTCGCCGACGGTAAGCGCCACCAGGTAGGTCGACATCTTGGGCGACGTGGCGAAACGTAGCGTGTGCTGACTTCCGGGCCCGGGCGTGTCGGAGACAACTTCATTGTTGGAGATCGCAGTGTCGCCCTGATCGACGACGGCCGCGATGTCGAACGTGGCCTTGTAGGCCGGCTCGTCGAAGCTGGGGAAGGCGACACGGGCGTCAGTAGCTTCCATCTGGGTGACGGCATATTTCCGCCCGTTGTAGGTACTCAAGTAAAGACCGCGAAGCTTGTCGTTGAGGTGGCCGGTGTACTTGATGTGCACGCTGGCCCGGCCCGCCGGAAGCTCTTTCTCGACAGTGAACGTCGCCGTCTCACTCTTGTCGTCGAGCGACACCTTGGCGGCCTGCGTCTGCCCTGCTGCGGTGACCGTAACCTCGTGGAAGTCGATCTCCACGGCGTTCAGCGTAATGCTGTTGCCCGGCTTGCTGAGCCGCAGGTCGATCTTCTCGTCACCCTCAAAGGTGTTGGTAGGAAAGTTGATAGTGAAGGTCAGAGCGTAGTGGTCCGGCGCGGCTCCGCCGGGAAGACGCTGCGCTAACGCGGCGCCCGTCAGTAGCAAGCAAGCCAGCGACAACAGAAGTCTTTTCATAGCATGTCCTGAAGATTCCAGATTCCCAAATGGCGTGAGTACGTATACGAGCAGAACCACCCCGCGGTTCTCTCAGCAGTCGAAATTTTAGACGGTGGCCCCGGCTAACGGTTAGCGGGCTTGGGCTACTGCCCGCGCGTCAGGGTCTTCCAGCACCGATTCACTCCGAACCAGTACGGCAACTCGCGGTAATCGGTGGCGTCAAAGATGGCGATGTCAGCGTCTTTACCGGGCTCAAGACTTCCCTTCCGCCGTTGCAGATTGAGTGCGCAGGCACCGTTGATGGTCGCTGCCGTAATGGCCTCGGCCGGCGACATCTTCATGTGGGTGCAGGCGGCGGAGAGCACGAATGGCATCGATGGGGTGGGCGAGGTGCCCGGATTGTAGTCGGTTGCGAGGGCGACGGCGACACCGGCATCGATGAGTTTGCGGGCGGGCGGGAAGGTCGAGAGGCCGAGGAAATAGTTAGCGGCAGGCAACAGCGTAGCGACGGTATCGGATTTCGCCAGCCAGGCAATATCGGCGTCGGAGAGGTGGTCGAGGTGGTCGACGCTGGCGGGCCGAAACTCGGCGAACAGCTCAAGCGCCGTGGGCGTGAGTTGGCCAATATGGACTCGGGTCTGGAGCCCGTGTTGCACGGCGGCGCGCAGTATGCGAGTGGATTGCTCCGGCGTGAAGGCCCCGCGCTCGCAGAAGACGTCGACGTAGTCGGCAAGCCTCGCGCTTTGCCGGCGCACGCCCTCAGGCATGGCGTAAGCGTCGCGCTCTTTGTCTTGAAGGGGCGCACCTTCAAGTGCGCCGTAAACAACTCCTCCCTTGCCATCGGCGCGACGAGGAACGCCTCCAGGTGCGCCGTAACGGCCTCCCTCTCTGTTTTGAAGGGGCACGCCTTTAGGCGTGCCGTACCGCTCGCCCTTTTTGTCTTTGGGAGCGGGCTTTAGCCCGCGACCCGCTACGGCGGGGATCATCTCTTCGCACACGATGCGCACATACTCATCAGGATTGTCGCGATATTCCGGCGGCACTACATGGGCAGCCAATAGGGTCGGGATGACAGTCCCCTGCCATTCCTTGGCCGCTTGCTGTATGGCCTCCAGCGATCTCAGTTCACTGGCGAAGTCGAGGCCGTAGCCTGACTTCGCTTCGACCGTCGTAGTTCCGTGAGCCGCCATTTCGTTCAGCGACTGCAGCACATGCGCTGCCAGTTCATCGGTCGAGGACTCGCGCACTCCGCGGAGACTGGCACGTATGCCGCCTCCGGCCGCAGCGATCTCTTCGTAGTTGGCCCCGGCGATGCGCTTCTCGAAGTCGATGAGCCGCGGATTGGCGAAGACGGGATGAGTGTGGGAGTCCACAAAGCCGGGAAGGACAACCTTGCCGTGACAGTCAATTTCCTCGACGGTTTTAGCAGGTTCGTGGCGCGCGAGTTCGTCGGTGGTTCCGACTGCGACGATCTTACCGTTCTTGATGAGAACTGCGCCGTCCTCGATGGTGCCAAGCTCGCGCATCGATGCGCCGCGACGTGGTGCGTCACCGCGCAGGGCAAGGAGCTGGGAGGCGTGGGTGAGCAGGGTGGCGGTCATGAGTGAAATACCATCATGCCACGCGGCGCGAAATTCCAAGGACCCCAGGGGCTGAAGTTCTGTATTTATGAGGCGTCGGACGGCACGCTTTAGCTGAAGCCGTGCCCCGATACGAAGCAGTCGCTGCAGTCGCTGGGTGCCCCATTTTTCGCGAAGCGAAAGGGGGCGAAAGCAAGCCAAGAAGAACGCCAATCTGAAGCACTGATGCGGCAGTCCACGAACAAGCCTAGTCAGCATTCTCAGCAATATTTCCCGGTTCAGCCTGGCCGGACGTTGCCATCTCGAAGGATTTTGGTATTGTAGGCGCACTCACTAGGAGTGCGCGGCGATGATACCGCTCCTTGCCTTTCTTTCTGTGCTATTCGTCTACAGCCTGGCCTCGCGCCGACTCGAGCGAACGGTCGTAACCGCGCCTATCGTCTTCACGCTTACAGGGATGTTCATGTTTCCTTCCCTGGCTGGGATTCTCAAGGAAGGTGGCACTCCGGACCTTCTTCTGCGCGTCGCCGAATTTGGCCTGGTGCTTCTGCTTTTTACGGATGCCAGCCGCACCGACTTGAAGGTCCTGCGCAGCGTTCGAAACCTGCCGGCCCGGCTACTCAGCACGGGCATGTTGCTGACCATGGTGCTGGGAGCAGTCGTAGGTAAATTTCTGTTTCCACAGCTTTCCATCTGGGAAACAGGAATTCTCAGCGCGATCCTAGCTCCCACCGACGCTAGCTTGGGACAGGTCGTCGTG
This sequence comes from uncultured Acidobacteriaceae bacterium, assembly GCA_963834815.1. Taxonomy (GTDB): domain Bacteria; phylum Acidobacteriota; class Terriglobia; order Terriglobales; family Acidobacteriaceae; genus DASRAA01. The sequence goes on from CAWIDA010000008.1 coordinate 61,938, forward strand.
ACTAGCCCCCGTGTTCCCGCGCGCATTCGCCACGCCCTCAACGTTGAAGCTGGTCTCAACGACGGACTCTCGGTACCGTTTCTTTTGCTCTTTGCCGGGTTGTCGGTCGCCCACGTCCATGCTCCTGGCCTGGGCCTGGCGCATTTCGTCCTAGAACAACTCGGCGGTGGGGTGGTGGTCGGTCTTGCGATCGGGCTCCCCGGTGGTTTGTTGTTGGATATGGCCTACCGGACGAAATGGATGACCGAGCCGTTTCGGCAAATCGGCGTGGTCACACTGCCCCTATTGTGCCTCGTGGTCTCAAACCTGACGGGCGCAAGCATGTTCATTGCATCGTTCATCGCCGGACTGGCGGTGCAAATTCGCTTCAAAGAAGCCGGCCAACATAGTGTGAAGTTTGCGGAGGAATGTGGACAGTTCGTCAATCTCGGCGTGTTTTTTCTGTTTGGGATGGCCGTAGTTCGAGATTGGCCGCAACTCACCACGGCCTCGTGGGGCTATGCTGTCCTAAGCCTGACCGTGGTGCGTATGTTGCCAGTAGCGCTGGCTTTAATCGGCACCCACTTGAGCGCCGCCAGCGTGGTGTTTTTGGGCTGGTTCGGGCCGCGAGGACTGTCATCCATCGTTCTCGGACTGGTTTATCTCGAGCAGCAAGTGCACATGCCAGTCGAACACCCGCTTCGATACGCGATAGTGGCGACCGTAGTGCTGAGCATCTTTGCGCACGGCTTGACCGCTGTTCCCAGCATCGACTTGTACTCACGCAGAGTTGCATTGCTGAACGCCGCCGCTCCCGAGCATCGGGAACTTGGAACTTGAGGGGTTACAATCATGCCGCTTTAGAGCGTAAGGGATGTCTTGGGACACCCTGTAAAGGATGTCATGGGACTGAACATGATTTTGGCAAATGTGGGGCTCTTGCCAACTATTTCCTACCCGGCTTAGGTAATTGTTGAATTACAGAAGAACTCATTTCATGCCATCCGGGCAACCGACGACTGACCGCTTCCTTATCACTTGCATGCGTGACCCACGTCCTATCGGCTTCCTGCTGCTGTACCTAAACTACTCTGTAAGGAGGGGAAAGAATTGTCGCGCCCATGAGCCGGCAGTCAGGCACTATCTCCTTCCTCGAACGTAAGCTGAGGTACTTTCGGCCTGTGACAGGTCCTGTTCGTTCTCGACTTTTTACCCACCTGCCCGCGCGCGCCCCCGTCCAGCCCCGCAAAATCCCACCTAAGTCCTTATCTAGGACGACTTTGCCCGCAACTCTCACGCGCTCAATAATTTGCGCGGCGAACCAGCTATCTCCAAGAAAACAAGGAATTTCGGCGGAGGGGGGTACCCTCCAGTCACCTTTCCCAACTTGGGAACCGTTCGGCGGCCGCCTTGTCCTACTCGCCTGCCATCGGGATTTTGATGCCCTTCTCCTGCGCGAAGTGCTTGGCCTCGTCGTAGCCCGCGTCAACATGGCGGGCAACGCCGATGCCCGGATCGTTGGTCAGGACGCGCTCGATGCGCTTGGCCATCTCGTCGGTGCCGTCGGCGACGGTGACTTGTCCGGCGTGCTGCGAGTAGCCGATGCCTACGCCGCCGCCGTTGTGGATCGATACCCACGAGGCGCCGCTGGCTGTGTTCAGCAACGCGTTGAGCAACGGCCAGTCGGCGATGGCGTCACTGCCGTCTTTCATCGACTCGGTTTCGCGGTAGGGAGAGGCGACGGAGCCAGTGTCCAGGTGGTCGCGACCCATCACGATGGGAGCTTTGAGCTTGCCGCTCTTCACCATGTCGTTCATGGCGAGGCCAAACTCGGCGCGCTCGCCGTAGCCCAGCCAGCAGATGCGCGAGGGGAATCCCTGAAACTTGATGCGCTTGCGCGCCAGGTCAATCCAGCGGCTGAGGACGCGGTCTTCGGGGAACATCTGCAGCACGAGTTCATCGGTAGTGTGAATGTCAGCCGGATCGCCGGAAAGCGCCGCCCAGCGAAACGGGCCACGGCCTTCGCAGAACAGAGGTCGAATGTAGGCGGGCACGAAGCCGGGGAAATCGAAGGCGTCTTTCACGCCGTGATCGAAGGCGAATTTGCGGATGTTGTTGCCGTAGTCGAAGGTGACCGAGCCCATCTTCTGCAACTTCAGCATGCCTTCAACGTGGCGCGACATGGTATCCAGCGATTTCTCGAGGTACGACTTCGGATCGTTCTTGCGCAGCTCCAGCGCCGCTTCGAGGGTCATGCCGCTGGGCACGTAACCGTTCAGCGGATCGTGCGCCGAAGTCTGATCGGTCAGGATGTCAGGCACCACGCCGCGCTCGGCCAGATCGGGAATGATGTCGCCACAGTTGCCCACCAGCCCGACGGAGATGTTCTCCTTCTTGCGCACAGCGTTCTTGAGGATGCGCAGCGCTTCGTCGAGCGAGTTGACCATGAAGTCGCAGTAGCCGGTGCGCAGGCGCTTCTTGATGCGCTCGGGATCAACCTCGATGCCCAGATAACACGCGCCGGTCATGGTCGCGGCCAGGGGCTGGGCTCCGCTCATTCCACCCATGCCGCCAGACACGATGAGCTTGCCGGCAAGGTTTCCGCCGAGGTGTTTTTCGCCGGCAGCGGAAAAAGTCTCGTACGTCCCCTGGATAATGCCCTGCGACCCGATGTAGATCCACGAGCCAGCGGTCATCTGGCCGTACATGATGAGGCCGAGTTTCTCCAGCTCGTTGAACTTCTCCCAGTTCGACCAGTGGCCGACGAGGTTGGAGTTGCAGATGAGCACGCGCGGGGCGTAGTCGTGGGTGCGGAAGACGGCGACAGGCTTGCCGGACTGCACCAACAATGTCTCGTCGTTACCGAGCTCGCGCAAGGAACGAACGATGGCGTGGTAACACTCCCAATTGCGGGCGGCGCGGCCGGTGCCGCCGTAGACGACGAGGTCCTGGGGACGCTCGGCAACCTCTTCGTCGAGGTTGTTCATCAGCATGCGCATGGCGGCTTCCTGCGCCCAACCTTTGCAGGAGAGCTGGTTGCCGCGCGGGGCCTTAACTGGCGAATAGGTAGCACTGGAGGAATCAGTTGCGACTGGCATAACCTAAGAATGTTAGTGGCGGCGAGGAGGCAGTGCAAATGTTATGTCACCGTAGTTAGCGCCCAACGGAGGCACCCGAACGCTTCGACAGGCTCAGGGCAGGCGCTGGGGTACGGCGGCGGAGTGCGTGTCTCCCAGAAGCGAAAGCGAATCTTTTTACGCACCTTTGGGGCATACTGATACGTGAAAATTATAGGTTTCAGACCCCGAGGAGCGAGGCGTGTTGTTGAGGAGAAATAATGACTCGACTGGCAATTGTCAGCGGGGGACAAACCGGAGTCGATCGAGCAGCGCTGGATGTAGCCATGGCAAAAGAGATTCCATACTCTGGCTGGTGTCCGCGTGGCGGGGTTGCAGAAGACCTTAACGAACTCGGTCCTGTGCTGCTTACAAAGTACGGCTTGCGAGAAACACCGAGCGATCTGCCGGAACAGAGAACCGCATGGAATGTCCGGGACAGCAATGCGACGCTGCTGATCGGTCGTGCTGAATTATCGAAAGGAACACTTTTTACCAAGCTGTGCGCCGAACTGATTTTCTTACGACCGTTCCATGTCGTTGACCTGGAAGCCAGAGATGCCCTCTATTTGACTTCTCATTGGGTCACCAGCTTGATCGAAGAACTTCGTGCCAACGAGTTTTGCCTCAATGTGGCAGGACCGAGAGAATCCGAGTCACCCGGAATTTATGTGGCTGCTTTCACATTCATATACGGACTGCTGGACCCATTCTGTTCAGCGACAGGAGCGAAATGAGTTCGGCTACGTGACGCTGCCGGCAGCTGAGACGGTCGCACAACCTGTGGTACTTGATTGTGGGATATGGCGGGCAAGAAAATCGGGGAGCGGCTGATTGGCCGTCTCCCCACTCTCTCCGATCAGGTTTGCTATTTGCACTACTCTAGCCGGGTAGCGTTCCCGGCGCATCAACGCACCATGAATAGTGCATGAAGAAATTGTGACTGAAGCCCAAGAGTCAATTCTTCGAGCTCAAGCTGCGCACGAACTCCACCAGCGACCGCACCGGGACTCCTGATGGACCTTTCGCGATCCATGGCTTGTTGTCTTCCATCCAGGCGACGCCGGCAATGTCGAGATGGATCCACGGGGTGTCGCCAACGAATTCCTTGAGGAACATTGCCGCGGTCACGGCGCCGCCCCAACGTCCTCCGCTGTTCACAATGTCGGCAATCCCAGACTTGATCATCTCGCGGTATTCGTCGTCGACCGGCAGCCGCCACATTTTCTCGCCAGAGGCTTGCAACGATTTGCTGAAATTATCGTAGAAGGCGTCGTCGTTGGAGAAAACTCCAACGTTGATCATGCCAAGTGCGACGACTACCGCGCCGGTGAGAGTGGCGGCGTCGATCAACTGGGTCGCACCTAATTGCCTGGCGTAATGCAGGCCGTCGGCCAACACCAGGCGACCTTCAGCGTCGGTGTTGATGATCTCGATCGACTTCCCCGACATGGCAATCTGCACATCGCCGGGCTTTTGCGCGGTGCCGGAAGGCATGTTCTCAGAGGCGCAAACGATGCCGATCACACGCACGTTCGGTTTGAGTTGCGCGATGGCGCGCATGGCCCCGATCATGGCAGCGCCTCCGGCCATGTCGTATTTCATTTTCTCCATGCCGTCAGAGGGCTTGATGGAAATTCCGCCGCTGTCGAAGGTGATTCCCTTCCCGACCAGGCCGAGCACTGGCTTCTCGGGCGCACCTGCGGGCTCGTAGCGCATGACGATGAGGCGCGGCTCTTCGACGGAACCCTGGGCGACGCTCCAGAAAGCACCCATCTTCAGCTCTTTAATCTTGTCGGGACCGTACACCTCACACTGTAGTCCTACGTCGTCAGACATTTTCTTAGCCCGGTCGGCAAGGATCGTCGGTGTCATGCGATTGCCGGGTTCGTTCACCAGGTCGCGAGTGAAGTTCTGCGCTTCGCCAATGATCGTGCCGATATTGATGCCAGACTGCAGCGCCTTCTGGTCTGAATTGGCGGGAGCAACGATGATGATCCCGTCAATTTTCTGCTCCTTCCGATCACTCCTGTAATAGTCGGGATCGAAGTTACCGACATAAGCGCCTTCGACGATCGACTTGACTGTCTCTTCAGGGCTGAGGCCGGACGACGTGGGCAGGAGCAGAGCGAAGCTCTTCAGGTCCTTTGCTTTGAGCGCGCGCACTGCAGCGCCGGCAACCTTACGCATTTCGGATGGGGAAAACTTGTTGGCCTTGCCGCCACCGATCAACAGCAGACGTTTCGCCTTCAGCCCAGCAGGCTTGTGCAGGAGGGTGACCTCCATTGGTTTGCCGGTAACTTCGCCGGAGGCAACAAGATCGGCTGCAGCATCGACAACAGCCTTGTCGTCGGAGAGGACCTGCGGTTTGGGTTTGTCTTTGTCACCGTTTTCGGATCTGTTTTCGGACTTCTCAGCGGTGTCGACGACCGCGACAACAAGACATTCGCTATCGATCTGTGAAGGTATTTCAGTAGTAAGAGTTGTCTTCATCTTCCAGCTTTCGGTTTGAGGTTAAGACTTGCGACTTCTGGCAATTGCATCCCGGGCTTCCCGGTCCGCGGTCTTGCGGCGTTCGGTCTCGCGTTTGTCCCAGGTTTGTTTGCCCTTAGCCAGCGCCATCTCCACTTTCGCTTTTCCGTTGCGAAAGTACATACGCGTTGGAACTAGGGTCAAGCCCTTCTGCTGCGTCTTGCCGATCAACTTGTTCAGTTCACTTTTGTGAACCAACAGCTTGCGAGTCCGCAGCGGCTCGTGGTTGAAGATGTTGCCGTGTTCATAAACGCCGATGTGGGCATTGATCAGCCACAGCTCACCGTCCTTCACCAGTCCGTAGGCGTCTTTCAGGTTAGCGCGGCCGCTGCGAATGGATTTCACTTCGGTACCACGCAATGCGACACCGGCCTCGAACTTTTCCAGAAGAAAATAGTTATGGGAGGCGGCGCGGTTGACCGCGGCATCGCGCAATCCGCTGGCCGTGGGATCGCGCCGGCCTTGCTTTTCCTTCTCCGGACGACCTGTTGACTGCGGCGGACGAGACATAACGAGGCGATCACAAGCGTGCGAATCTCGTATGCTAACACAGGGTTAAATCACACATGTAGGTCGACTCGGGATGTTATAATCGCGCCAATTCCGGCAAATGCTCGCGCGACGACGTCGCCATTTTTGCGGAGGCGTGGATCGCTTACTTTTTGCGCGGGCAGCAGTCTGAATTGCGTACCGGAACCCATTTCTGGCCGATCGGAAGGGCAGTTCCCTAACCCCGGTATTAAGGATCCTGATGAAACGGCTCACCCGTGTCTTGGCCCTGCTGCTCATTTTCGGCACCTTGCCCGCAGTGGCCGCCGACAAAGCCAAGGCTCTGTATAAGCAAGGCCTCGATGCCGAGGTCCGTCAAGATTACGAGACGGCATATAACTACTACCATCAGGCTTACGAGTTGAGGCCTACCGACATTGGCTACCGCGCATCGTTCGAGCGGGTTCGATTTCTGGCGTCAGCCTCCCACGTGCATCGCGGGCAATTGCTGGAGAAGAGCGGAAAGCTGCAGGAAGCACTGACGGAATTCGAAACCGCGATCTCGATCGATCCTTCCAGCTTCATCGCGCAGCAGGAAGCTAACAAAGTACGGCGCATGATGAAGCAGGCTCAGGAACCAAGTCAGCCGAGTCCCAGCGAGGCAGCGCAATCGGCGCTCCACAAGCGGATGGAGGAGGCCACTGGTCCGGTCGAACTCGCTCCCATCGCCAATACGCCCATCACCCTGAAACTGAGCGAAGACACCAAAACGATCTACGAGACCATTGGAAAGCTGGCCGGCATCAACGTGTTGTTTGATCCGGATTACACTTCGCGCCGTATTCGCGTGGAGCTGAATGGCGTCACGCTGCAAGAAGCCTTGGAAATTACGGCTCTGCAGTCCAAGACGTTCTGGCGACCAGTCACGCCGAACACGATTTTTGTCGCCGCCGACACTCCGGCGAAGCGCAAGGAACTCGAGCAGAGCGTAATACGCACGTTTTACTTGACCAATCTTTCCCAGCCCAATGAACTACAGGACCTGGTAAATATTCTTCGCACTCTCCTTGATACGCAGCGCCTGCAGCAGTTCCCTTCCCAGCAAGCGATCGTGGTGCGCGGGACTCCAGATCAGATTGCGCTGGCCGAGAAGTTAATCGATGACCTCGATAAGTCGCGTCCGGAGGTTGTGATCGACGTGGTTATCATGCAGGTGCAGCGCAACAAGCTGCAGAACCTGGGTATTAGCCCGCCTACGTCCGTTTCGGTGGCGCTGATCGACAACACGACGACATCGACTTCCACATCGGGCTCTAACGTAGGAACGGGCAATGGATCGGTAACAACGACGTCGGGTAACACACCCGGAACGATCAATCTGAACTCATTGGCGCACCTGAATGCGACAAACTTCCAAATTACAATCCCGCCCGCGACGGCCACGTTTCTCTACAGCGACAGCAATACCAGGATCCTGCAGCAACCACAGATCCGCGCTCTCGACGGCCAGAAGGCCTCGCTCAAGATTGGTCAGCGCGTCCCCGTGGCCACCGGTTCGTTTCAGCCGGGAATCGGCGGCGTAGGCATCAATCCACTGGTCAATACGCAGTTCAATTACATCGACGTTGGCGTCAATATTGACATTACTCCGCGAGTTCACGGCACCGACGAAGTCACTTTGAAGCTTTCCATGGACATCTCAGCCGTCGATTCCTACCAGAACATCGGCGGAATTCAGCAGCCCGTCATTGGGCAGCGCAAGATCGAACAAGAGATCCTCATGCGCGAAGGCGAAGCCAACATCATGGGTGGAATCCTGGAGGAAACGGAGAGCAAGTCTCTGTCCGGAATCCCCGGGTTGGCACAGATCCCTTTCTTTCACTACTTCTTTGCTCAGACCAATACCCAGCGGCAGGACAATGAACTGGTGTTCATGCTGGTGCCGCACATTGTCCGCTCGCAGGACGTGTTCGACAGCAATACGCGTGCCGTCGACGTCGGAACTGCGAATGCGATCTCTTTGCACCGGTCAATTTCGCCCCAGACGGACCAGCAGACCACACCTCCGGCCATCAAGCCCACCAATCCTGCACAGCCGCAGGCGGCCAATCCTCCGGCTGACCAATCCGCGGCGAGTGCGCCGGCAGGCAGCGCGATCGTGAGCTTTGATCCTCCTTCGTTGAATCAGGCGGTCGGATCCACATTCACGGTCAACATCAATATGGCCGGCGGGCAGAATGTGTACTCGGTGCCCCTGCAGATTCTCTACAACCCGAAAGTGTTGCAACTACTCAACGTGTCCAACGGACCCTTGTTGGAGCAGGATGGCCAGGCAGTGGCGCTGGTTCATCGTGACGACAGCATGATGGGAATATTGCAGCTCACAGCATCGCGGCCTCCCGGAAGCCCCGGCATTACTGGCGATGGGCAGGTATTTACGCTGACCTTCCAGGCGAAGTCGGCGGGACAGGCGACGCTGAGCATCAACCGCGCCATGCTGAAAAACGCGAGCATGCAAAATATCGCGGCCAGCGGATCGCAAGCCATCGTGACAGTCCACTAGCGAGAACATCTAACTGAAGCGGGGCTTTGTCGCGATATGAACTCCGTGTTTGCGCGTCTGAGCTGCAGGTGAACAACTGGACGAAGGCCGGCACTGGGTTGAAAGGGATTAGAATTACAAGAGTGCAAGCCGCTTTCCCCAGTCTTGCCGTCAGGCCTCGAATGGCGCCGCTGAATAAGGGCGCAGTGGGGCCAACCGTGGCCAGGACAAACAACTGGTCATCGCGGAGAGGATTCACCGTCATTGAGCTGATCGTCGCGATGACGATCCTCATGATTCTCACGGCTGCTGCAGTTCCAGTGGTCCGAGTCACAATACAGCGCAACAAAGAGCGCGACTTGCGACACGCCTTGTGGGAGATGCGTGACGCCATCGATCGCTATAAAGACGCGGCCGACCGCGCTGCATTCCAAGTCAAAGTTGACAGCCAGGGCTATCCTCCCGATCTTGAAACGCTGGTCAAAGGCGTGGATTCCAATGGCAAGAAAATGCGCTTTCTGCGGCGAATCCCCGTCGATCCCATGACCGGTACGACGGAATGGGGCCTGCGATCAATGCAAGATGAACCTGACTCCGACTCCTGGGGAGGACAGAACGTCTTCGATGTCTACACCAAGTCGGAGGGCACGGCCCTCGACGGCTCAAAGTACAAGACGTGGTAGCTTTGTTTTCAGAACTGCAAATCACACCTATGAACCGCCGCTTACGACAACGCGGATTCACCCTGATCGAACTGATGGTGGTGATCAGCATCATCGTCATCCTGATGTCAGTGGCCATTCCGCGTTATCAAGCGTCGATCTTGCGCGCCCGGGAAACCGTACTGCGCGACGATCTCTACACCCTGCGGTCGGTTATCGATCAGTACACACTCGACAAACAAAAGGCGCCGCAGTCTTTACAAGAAGTGGTCGATGCAGGCTATCTGAAACAGCTCCCCAAGGACCCCTTTACCAATTCCCGCGAGACCTGGGTGGCGGTGACCGACGACAGCATCATGTCGCCCGACCAGTCGCAACCCGGGATCATTGACGTTCACAGCGGCAGCGACCAGAACTCGAGCGAAGGCACGGCTTATAGCAGTTGGTGAGCGACTGCTCGAGACCGCGTTGATAGGTGCAGGCTGTCACGACGCCATGACCTAATCGGTTGGTTGCACGAAAATGTGCAATTTATTTAGAGTTGCACAAAATGGTGCAAGTAACAAAACGCACTGGTGCGAACCAACGGTGTACTGCCCTTGGCGGGTTATTTTCCCTTGCGCGCTTCCACTTCTGCCAGCCAGCCGCGCCGCAGTTTTTCTTCCGGAACATTCGACAGGTAGGGTTTGATGTCAAGGATGGGGGTACCGTCGAGCATGTCCACGCCACGGACGCGCACCCGCCGTCCTTCGCGACCCAACAATTCAACCACGGTAAGCGCAATAGGATTGGGACGACGCGGTGAACGGGTGGCAAACACACCATGTGTCCGATCATCGCAAGGGGGGCTGGCGCATAAATCGTAGCCCTTTGAGTGGTCGAATTCCCAGAGGACGAAGAGGTGGGAGAAGCCATCAATGTCAGCCAAGCCGGTCTCGAATTCCTGCAAGATCTCGAGCACGCCTTCAGCATCATGCTTGGCGCCCAGGCCCTTTGGGATGTGACTGGTTTCGGAGTAGGGACTGCGAACGAATCCAATGGGCTGCGAGGTGAACATAGAGCGAAGCGCCTCCTGCGCCATAGTGCGACAGCAACTCGGCGGACGGCCGCCCAGAGTTACATCACCGGCGGTACGGTGATTCCCATCACGCCCAGCAGCGCAATCAGTTCGCGCCGAACGACCGCCGCTGTTGCCAATAGGAACTTCTTCCTCTCCTCATCGGCCTCGTTAAGGATGTGGTGGCGATGATAAAAGTTGTTGAACTGCTGGGCCAACTGAAAGGCGTGCTTGGCAGCGTAAGCCGGTTCAGTCGTGGCAATACACTGCTCGATCACCGACGAGGTTTTCCCTGCCAGCAGCCAAAGCTCCCAGATTTCGGTGCCGCTCTCCTCGCCGAAGAATCGAGAGTAGTTGAGATCGGCGGAGAGCGCCTGGCCGGGATCAACTTCGGCCTTGCGGAAAATATTGCTGGCACGCACCACGGCATATTGGGCATAGGGGCCGGTCTCGCCTTCAAAGGCCAGTGCCTCTTTGAAGTCGAAAGCAATCACCGATTGCTTGGTGAACTTCAGCATGAAGTAGCGAAGCGCACCGATGGCGATCTGCTCGCTTATGCGCCTGCGCTCGGCAACGTCGAGATCCGGATGGCGGCTGTCGACTTCGGTCTGTGCGGCAGCGATCATCGCATCGAGCAGATCGTCGGCCTTGACGCCAAATCCCTTGCGGCCGGAGACCTCGATGTACGCCTTGGCCTGATCTTCGGGCGTGACCTCGTAGCCGAGTTCCAGGGCGCAGCGCGGGGTGAGAGCGACCATCTCGTAAGAAAAGTGGGTGTAGTGCGCGGCTTTGTCGGGATAGCCAAGCAGGCGAATCGCCTCGATCACTGTGTTCTGCGGGTCGCTTTGGCGCGAATCAATGACGTTGTAAATGGCCGCGACGCCGCCGAAGTGAGGATGGTCGGCTTCGCCGTGCTCGGCGGAGATCCAACACTCGTGGTTGTTGGGATAGTGGAAGAACTTCTGGTAGCCGAAGTCGCGTCCCAGTAAGCCAAACTTCCACAGGTGGTAAGCAATGTCTTTGCCAACGTAGCCCACGGTTCCATTCGATCGCACAATTACTTTGGCGTCTTCGTCGGGGCCTGACTTGGCTTCGCCGTCAAAAGCCTCGGTTTGTGCTTCCGGTGCTACATTGGCCTTCGGCGATCCGCTCGGACGGGTCATCACCCAACAGCCCTTGTTCTTGCCTACAGTCTCAAAGTAGAGCACGCCTTTGTCTTTGAGCTGCTGAAAGGCCAGGTCCCAGAAATGCAGGCGGAGGATTTCGCTTTCGCGGGGCAGGAAGTCGTACTCGATGTCGAGGCGGTCCATGGTTTCCAAATGGCGCCTCAGGACGGTCGTAGAAACTAGCTCAGCAATATCAGCTATCTCATTATTTCCCTGTTCAATAGCATGTAATATCTCAAGTCTTAGCTGAAGTGCTGATTTGTCCTGTTCGTACCATCGCGAAACCCGCGCGTAGAGGTCCCAGCAGTAATAGTCAAAGCGCGGCGTCGAAGCGATCAGGGCCTCAATCTGGGCTTTCGATTGTTTCTCGAGGCGAACGAAGCCGACTACCACGTCGGCCACCTGCACGCCCGTGTTGTCGATGTAATTCTGGATGTCGACTGCGTGTCCGGCGGCGCGGAGCAGGCGCACGAATGTGTCACCAAGAATGGCGTTGCGCAGGTGCCCGATATGCGCGGCCTTATTCGGATTGATGCTGGTGTGCTCGACCAGGATCTTTCCGCTCACGTTGGCCGCGCCCTCTCCGTCATGGTCGGCAACAGCGATGGCGCCTGCGCCGGCCAGAGCACGAGCCGCAACGTCGCGCTTGAGGCGGGCGTTGATGTATCCGGCGCCGGCGACTTCAAACTTCTCGAACCCGTCGGGCAGTGGAATGTCGGCAACGATCTCTTCGGCAATCTTGCGGGGAGCCTTCTTCAGCCGTTTCGCCAGCTCAAATGGAAAAGGCATGGCGAACTCGCCCATCTCAATGTTAGGCGGCTGGTCAAGTACGATGTTTGGCAGGTCGATCTCATACTTCCTGCGGAGGAAATTACGGACGTGGCTGGCCAGTTGTTTCTGTCGCTCTAGGTACACACTGGTTCTCGGTCTCTCTCGAAGCTCGGAGGCTCTTCGCTGCGGGCTCTGCGTGACGGGCTGTTGACTCGCAAATCGCTGAGGAAAAAGCCGATTATAGCAAACGCAGCATTCATGCGGGTTTGACGGTAGTCGCAGCCTTACCTATGATGAAAAACAGTTGTCAGTTGTCAGTTGCCAGTAAGCCGCAGATCCTTCTAGTTCCTCAACGGACAGCGATGCGCATTGCTTACCTCGACGGATTTTCCGGCATCAGCGGCGATATGTTCCTGGGAGCGCTGGTGGACGCCGGAGTTCCGTTCAAGTTGCTTCAGGATACGGTCGCGGCGCTGGATATCGGGGCGACCATGGAGTCCGTGCGGGTCGAGCGAAATGGAATTTCCGCGATCAAGGTTGACGTGATCGTTGACGGTCAGAAAGACCAGCCGCGAGAGGAGTATTGGGAGAGCCGGCACGACCATGATGCGGAGACCAACCAATCCCATGACAGCTGCGAAGAGCAAAGCTCCGCGGGGGCTAAAGCCCCCTCGGGAGGACAAGAAATAATGAGCCTAGACGCTGGCCTGAAGGCCAGCTCTACCCAAAAACCCGACTCTACCCAAAACCATGGTTTTTCCGCAACCTCAGAAGCCGTGCCCCTTCAAAGCCGAGGGACTCATGGCCGGCATATGAGCGAGATCCTGAAGATCATTGCCGCCGCACCAATTAGCGACGGCGCCAAGCGGACTGCCAGTAACATCTTTCGCGCGCTGGGAGAGGCCGAGGCTAAGGTCCACAATGTTGATGTCGAGAAAGTTCACTTTCATGAAGTCGGCGCGGCAGATGCAATTGTGGACATCGTATGCGCGGCGGTGGGCGCCGATGCGCTCGGCGTGGAGCAATTCGTGTGTTCTCCGCTGAACGTCGGTGGCGGCACCGTGAAGTGCGCGCACGGGGTAATGCCGGTCCCGGCCCCGGCGACTTTGGAACTGCTGAAGGGCATCCCGGTGTACTCCGGTGAGGTACAAAAGGAGCTAGTGACGCCAACCGGTGCGGCCATAGTACGGGTTTTGGCGGCGAGTTTCGGTTCGCGGCCAGCCATGACCACGGAGAAGATTGGCTATGGAGCAGGTTCCCGCGATTTTGTCGGGCACTCCAACGTGCTGCGGCTGGTGGTCGGCGAGGCGGTCGAATCGGAGGCCTTGAAGAGCGCACAGGGCGAGTTCGTGCTGGAGGAGGTCGCCGTACTTGAAGCGAACCTCGACGACCTGAATCCGCAGATTATCGGCTACACCAGCGAACGGTTGATGGCTGAGGGAGCGCTGGATGTGTTCACCGCGGCGATCCAAATGAAGAAGGGACGCCCAGCGACGCTGCTGACGATTCTCGCGAAGCCGCAGGACGAATCGAAGCTGCGCGATATTCTGTTTCGTGAGAGCAGCACACTGGGCGTTCGCAGCCGTCGCGAGCAGCGCCATGCTATCGCGCGTCGTCACGAGTCGGTGCAGACGCCTTGGGGAGAGGTTCGAATCAAGATTGGAACCGTGGGCAGCGCTGATTCGAATTATGCGCCCGAATACGAAGACTGCCGGCGCATCGCCATGGAGCATCGTGTGCCGCTGAAAAGCGTGATGCTGGAGTCGCTTCGCCTCTACCTGGAAAAGAAGAATGGATAATCCCGAAAAGTTCTACATCACGACGCCCATCTACTACGTCAACGCGCGGCCGCATATCGGTCATACCTACACCACGGTGGCGTGCGACACCGTGGCGCGACGCCAGCGGTTGATGGGCATGGATACGTGGTTTCTGACCGGGACCGACGAGCACGGACAAAAGATTGAGCGCTCGGCAATCGCCGCCGGCTGTTCCCCCAGGGAGTTCGTGGACAAGGTGTCGGGCGAGTTTCGCCAGCTCTGGGACCGCATGAAGCTGACCTATGATGACTTCATCCGCACCACGGAGCCACGTCACGTGCGCGGCGTCCAGGCACTGTTCAAGCGTTTGAAGGAGCGCGGTTACATCTACAAGGGCTCCTACAGTGGACAGTACTGCGTGTATGACGAGCTTTATGTCGATGTGACGGAGCCGGGTGCTCCCTGCCCCGAATGCGGACGGCCCACGGAAACGGTTCAGGAAGAGAATTACTTCTTTAAGCTGTCAGCGATGGAAGGGCCTCTGCTGAAGCTGTACGCGGAAAACCCCGACTTCATCCGGCCCGAGGCGCGCCGCAATGAGGTGATCGCGGTGGTACGCGGCGGGTTGCGCGACGTCTCGGTGAGCCGCACGACGTTCAAGTGGGGTATTCCTGTCCCGGGAGATGAGAAGCACGTGATCTACGTGTGGTTCGATGCCTTGGCCAACTACCTTACCGCCGTGGGTTTTGGTTCCGAGGATGTGAAGGACCAGGCGAAGCTGGCTCGCTACTGGCCTGCCGATGTGCACATGATCGGCAAGGAAATTGTGCGCTTTCATTGCGTGTACTGGCCGGCATTTCTGTTGGCCGCGGATTTGCCGCTGCCAAAGTCGATCGTGGCGCACGGCTGGCTGCTGTTCGAGGAAAACAAGATGTCGAAGTCTCGCGGCAATATCGTCCGCAGCGAGACCATTCTCGACACCCTGGGAGCCGACACGCTGCGTTACTTCCTGCTGCGTGAAATTGTGTTCGGTAGTGACGGGTCTTTCAGTTTCGACGCCTTAGTGCAGCGATTCAACGCCGATCTGGCAAATGGCTTAGGCAACCTGTCGAGTCGAACGCTGAGCATGATCACGCGCTACTTCGAAGGTGAGATTCCATACCCTTCGCCAGGCGCTCGCACCGCCGCTGACGACGCCGTGGCGGAATTGGCACAGCAGACCATAGCGGACTTCAACGCGCAGTTCGAACAGTTCCATTTCTCACGCGCGCTGGAAGCCGCCTGGGGCCTGGTAGCGGTGGTCAACAAGTACATCGTGGAGAATGAGCCGTGGGCGGTCGCGGAGAAAGATGACCAGGACTCGCGGGCGCGCCTGGCAACCATTCTGCACACTTCGGCGGAAGCACTGCGGGTGATCACGGCGTTGGTGCATCCGGTAATCCCTGAGTCGACCGCTCGCATCTGGGAGCAACTGGGGCTGGGCGACATCAGCAAGATGGACCTGCGCAACCTGGCGTGGGGTCAATTGCCGTTGCACACGAAATTGGGCGCCGTTGAAGCGGTCTTCCCGCGAGCCGACAAAGGCACTATCGCGAGAATGCAGCAGATGGAGCAAGAACGCACCGCCCAAGGCGAACAAGGAGCAGCTGCGGAGTCAAGCGTAGCGAGCCCGCCGAAACAGGTGGCTCAGGTCTCAACGCCTGCCATTCCTGCGGCGCCGGCAGTAGCTGCGCCAGTCAGCAATACCATCACCATTGACGACTTCGCCAAGGTGGAGTTGCGGGTGGGACAGGTGAGAGTCGCCGAAAAAGTGAAGGGCGCCGATAAGTTGCTGCGACTGGAAGTTGACTTGGGTAGCGAAACCCGTCAGATCGTCGCCGGCATCGCCAAGGCCTACGATCCGGAAAAACTCATCGGCCGCAAGGTGGTCATCGTCGCCAACCTTGCTCCGCGCAAGCTTCGGGGGTTGGAGTCGCAAGGCATGATCGTCGCCGCTTCGCTGGGTGACGATGGTGTTCCCGTGCTGGCCGGGTTTCTGGAGGATGTGCCGATTGGAGCCAGGCTGAAGTAAGTGGTTAGTGGATAGTGGATAGTGGATAAAACAACGGTACGGGCGCTTCGTGGCAGACACTATCCACTAGCCAATACCCACTGACAACTGATCTCACATGTACACCGATTCCCATTGCCATCCCGAGAACCAGCGCTTCGACAGTGACCGTGCCGACGTTTTTGCGCGGGCGAAAGCGGCCGGCGTGACCACCATGCTGGCGATCGGCAATGGCGATGGGCCGGGCACGAATTCGTTCGATTGTGCCATCGAACTCGCCGAGCAACACGACGGGGTCTATGCCACGGTCGGCATTCATCCCCACGAGGCTGCACTGGCGACGCAGCGCGATTTCGACCAACTGGTGGAATTGTCCCGGCATTCCAAGATTGTGGGGTGGGGAGAAATCGGACTCGACTACTTCTACGATCACTCGCCACGCGACGTGCAGCAACGGGTGTTCCTGGAGCAGATGGAGCTGGCGAAGGCGGCGAAGCTTCCAATCATCATTCACTGCCGACCGTCGGACAACAGCGAGAACGCTTGGGATGACACGCTGCGGCTGATTCGCGACAACTGGGTGTCCAGCGGTCTGGGGGGAGTGATGCACTGTTTCACGGGAACGGTGGAGCATGCGCGCGCGTCGCTCGACCTGGGGTTCGTCATTTCGTTTGCGGGTAACATTACCTACCCCAAGGCGCAGAATATTCGCGATGCTGCGAGCATGGCGCCGCTGGATCGCATTTTCATTGAGACCGATTCGCCATATCTTGCGCCGGTTCCGCATCGTGGGAAGCGCAATGAACCAGCGTTTGTAACAGAGGTTGCGAGGCAGATCGGAGAGTTGAGGAACGTCGATCGGGAAGAAATTGGGCGGCAGACGACAGAAAACTTCTACGACTTCTTTCACATTGGCAAATCAAGGGTCATTGTCTAAAACACTGGGGCTTGCAAGTGTGGCTGATATTTATCGAACGGCACGCCCGTTTGGGTTGTGGGTGATAGGTTCTCGGCTGCGGGCTCACATCCACCCCACCAGGTGCGACCCCGGCACCTGTTGGGGACCCCGATGGACGCCCGCAAAACGCCTCGACTTGTTACACTAGTCGTTCATGGCCGAGAACTCGTTCGACATTGTCAGCAAGGTGGACTTGCAGGAAGTATCCAACGCCATCCAGCAGGCGTTGAAGGAAATCCATACGCGTTACGACCTCAAGGACTCGAAGTCCGACATTCAGATGGATGAAAAAGAAACCCTTGTACTATCCTCTGCCGACGAGTACAAGCTCAAGGCGGTGAATGACATTCTGCAAGGTAAGCTGTTCAAACGTGGGGTTTCGCTGAAATCGTTGACCTACGGGACCATCGAACCGGCGGCGGGATCGACGGTCCGGCAAAAGGTGAGCCTGCAGCAAGGAATTCCGATTGAAAAGGCGCGCGACATCGTGAAGCTGGTGAAGAACTCGAAGCTGAAAGTGCAGGCATCAATACAGGGCGATTTCGTGCGGGTGAGCGGCAAGGACCGCGACACCCTGCAGCAAATCATCGCCCTGTTGAAGCAATCGGATTTCGGCATCGACATGCAATTCACGAACTACCGATCGAACTGACGGGGCGAACTGGCTTGAATACGACCGTAACCCGCAACGCCAAGGAGGTCTTTGACCTTCTGCATGACGACCTCGCTGCCATCGAGCGCGAGTTTGGGCGCGATACCGTCTCAGACGTCGGGGCCATCACGGAAATCGGCGAGTATCTTCGTGCCGGCGGCGGCAAGCGCCTGCGTCCTGCGCTGCTCCTGCTGTCCTGCAAGTTGATGAACTACTCCGGGCATGGCGCGATCAAGCTGGGCGCCGTGGTGGAGATTATTCATACCGCGACTCTGGTTCACGACGACATCATCGACGAGGCCAAGACGCGGCGGGGCCGTCCTGCCGCCAACACCCAATGGGGCAACTCAAAATGCGTGCTGGCGGGTGACTGGCTCTACATGCAGGCCTTCAAGATTGCTCTCCAGGAACGAAACTTTCAGGTGCTCGACACGCTGATTGATCTGACCCAGGCCATGGTTGAGGGTGAGTTATTGCAGATCGAGCGCTTGGGTAAAGCCATCACCATGGAGGAGCACTTCGAGCTGATCTTTCGCAAAACCGCCTGCCTGTTTTCCGTATGCATGAAGCTGGGCGGCATCCTGGCCGGAGCCTCGGAAGCCGAGGTACAGCGACTAGCCGACTACGGGCGCAATCTGGGAATGGCGTTTCAGCTTGTCGATGACGTGCTCGATTTGACCGCCTCCGAGGAGGTGCTCGGCAAGCCGGTGGCTAGCGACTTGCGCGAAGGCAAGGCGACCTGGGCGGTGTTGCACGCGCTGGAGCGCTGCACCCCCGACGAGCGCGCCACCATCGAGTCAGTGCTTGGCAATGGCGGATTCAACGGCATCACTCCTGCTGACATCGTCGGAATTCTGAACCGCTACGGCTCCATCGACGCAGCTTATGCCCGGGCGGTGGAATTTTCGGCCTCAGCGCGCGAGGCCATCTGCAGCTTCCCCGATTCTGAGATCAAGCGCGTGCTGCTCTGGGTGCCGGAGTTTGTGGTGGAGCGGCAGAGCTAGAAGACGCTGGTCGCTTTTCGCCCTTCGCTATTCACTACATCGATTTCGCGGGGCTGCTGAGTCTGGCTAACAGCGAAAGGCGGAGGGCGAAAAGGGCCTGTGGCATGGCTCGGGCACTCGATTAAACTCTCTGCATGGCGTCCCCGCAAGAAATCGAAATCAAATTCCTCGTCTCTGACCCGAAAGTCCTCGAAAAGCGGCTAACGTCGCTTGGATTTCACTGCAGCACGCCCTCAACCCACGAAGTGAATACGCTATACGATTTGCCCGGACAAAAGTTGCGGCACAAAGGCGAACTGCTGCGCCTACGCAAGTACGGCGACCACTGGCGGCTTACGCACAAGGCCAAGGCGAAGCAGGGCCGGCACAAGTCGCGCGCTGAGCTGGAGGCCGGGGTGTCGGATGGTGAACAGATAGACCAGATACTCCGCGCGTTGGGATACACTCCCACTTTTGTTTACGAGAAGTTCCGTTCCGAGTGGAGCGACGGCGAGGGCCATGTCGTGCTTGATCACACGCCCATCGGCGACATCGCCGAGATCGAAGGCAAGCCTCGCTGGATCGACAACACCGCGCGCGCGATTGGAGTGCAGCCCAGCGACTACATCACGAAGTCTTATGCTGAACTTTTCTTCGAGTGGAAACGTAGATATAAGCGTAAGGCAATGAACATGACCTTTCGCGAGTGCAAGGGCAGCGCAAATGCCCGGAAAGTCCAGCACACTCGCTCAAGAGTTCCGCGGAAGCCGAAGCCGGCTCCGGAGTTTAGACCTCGCCGGGCCTGAACCGGAGCCGGTGGATGGACCGATGTATTAACCTTTCAGCGCCCACTAAGCCGGATAAGCGCCACTAACTTTCCTCACGAATCCGTGCAAGCGGTGAAACCATCGTTCGTGAGGGAAGAACATATACGGACACTCACCCGGCACCACCGCGATCCCGTGGTCTTTGCAGAACTCAACCGCCTGCGGGCTGACGGCTCCCTCGCCGCCGGCGCGATACATCCAGACCCGCGCGATTCCCAAATCGGCACATTCGCGCACAACCTGGTCTGTCACCGCAGGTGAGGTCATGAGGAGAGCGGCGTCCACGCTTGGCTTGATGTCGCTAAGATGCGGAAAGCAGCCCACACCATCGGCCGACTCCAGCTCGGGATTGACCGCGACCGCATCGTACCCGCGCTCCAGCAACGTGCGCAGCAGAGTGCGGGAAAAGTCTTTGGGGTTATGGGAGACGCCAACGACCGCGATTCGCTTCTGGGCGAGGAAATCCTGAATGGTGGCCATACTATTCATGAGCGTACCTCCTTAACTATTTTGGGAGAGGTAAAGGCTTGATGCCAGTCCCTAACTGCAGAATGGCGAAGCGGAATCCCAAATCGGGAATTTGCCGGAGCCGGGCCTATGGCTTGATGCGCTCCAGGACGGCACCTGCGATGAGTGGTAAGCCGACGGTTGCGTCCAATAACACTTCGGCGAACTTGCCGCCTTCCTCTGGCGGAACGAACTTACCCCAGGAAACCGCCTCGCTGTAGGTACAGCCCGAGAGGCCTCCCCAATTGACAGGTTCGGGACAGATACGCACGCCATAGTGGAAGCGTTTTAGCGGCAGATCTTCCCCGCCCCGGCGGTGCCGAAGATCGATATACGGCCCAAACTGCTGCGCCCAGTTACGGGGTACGCCCCCGCCAATGGTGAAAATGCCCAGTCGATTTTGCTTCAGCAACGTCTCGGCATAGTACTCAAGGTCCTCGAACGGGTCGTAGCGTAGCGGTGGAATATTGTTCTTTCGCCGTGCCCGATTATGCAGTGCAAAGTCCAGTCCGATCTCGGAATCGCTGAACGCCGGGACGAATACCGGCACGCCCTTTTCGTAGGCAGACTTGAGAATGCCGCGCTCGGAAACGTTCTCACTCAAGTACTTCCCGATATCGCGATTCAGTTTGTAGGAGCAGAGCGGTTCGTTGTGGTCCCAGCCCTTGAGGATACGCGCCACAATCGTTTCGACGAAATCCAGGTTGGTCTCCGGCTCGAGGGTGTCATACACGCGGTTATAGCCGGCGTCGTAAAGTTCGTTGTCGTCCATGCGCGGATCGTAACGAAAGTGCGAGCGGCCGGCGGCTTCGACCAGTCCGTGTGCCATCAGCGCCCCGGTGGAGACGACGGCGTTCACTACTCCGGCATCGATCAGGTCGGTAATGATCAGACCCTGCTTGGCTACGGTCATGGCCCCCGCAAGTGTCATGACAACGAAGCACTCACGATCACGGGCCATGGCCTCGACGACTTCCGCACCCTCTCCTACCTGGCGCCCGGTGAAGGACGTGTTGCCCATCGCGCGTACCAGGTCATCGACCGACTTGATCTTTCCTAGATCGAGCGGCTCAAGCGGTACCAGTTTGTCGGACACCGGATCGTGTAGCTTGCGTTCCGTGCCTTCTTGCGGAGTGCGATGGTCGTTCACAGTCACCTCTTCAGGGGTAATGGTCGCGAAATTTCGACAGCATCCTTCACTACGAAGATCACACCAGGACGCCGACCTTCGAAGCTACAAGCTGTTCGCGGCTCGCGTCAATAACCGGCAGGTAAAGCAAGCGGCGATGGCCTCGCGCAATTCATACGACGTTAACATTCACACCGGCCGATTGCTGAATCATCGCGGAATGCTATTCTTGCTTTGCATTTTTATCGCGCGGAGTGGGCCTTGGCGGAGCGAAACTTCACCATCGGAATCGTACAAATGTCATGCACTCCCGATCCGGAGCAGAACATGGAGCGGGCGATCGCACATGTACGCGACGCGGCAAAACAGGGCGCAGAGTTGGTTTGCCTTCCCGAGCTTTTCCAGACCCAGTATTTCTGCCAGCGCGAGGACACCGCGCTCTTCGCTTTGGCAGAGCCCATTCCTGGACCGTCCACGCAACGCCTGGGCGAGTTGACCCGCGAGCTGAAGATTACTCTGATTGCTTCCCTGTTTGAGCGGCGTGCTCCAGGTCTGTATCACAATACCGCGGCCATCCTCGGTCCGGACGGCAATCTGGCTGGCATCTACCGCAAGATGCACATTCCCGATGATCCGCTCTACTACGAGAAGTTTTACTTTACTCCCGGCGATCTCGGATTCAAGGCGTTCGAAGCCGACTTCGGCAAGTTTGGCACGCTGGTTTGCTGGGACCAGTGGTACCCGGAGGGCGCTCGCCTTACGGCGGCGCTGGGAGCGAACGTGCTGTTCTATCCCACTGCGATCGGTTGGCATCCGGATGAGAAAGCGCAGTACGGCGAGGCGCAGTATGACGCATGGAAGACCATCCAGCGCTCCCACGCCATCGCCAATGGAGTGTACGTTGCGGCAGTCAACCGCGTGGGCTCCGAGACGGGGAACATTCGCGGCAATGAAGCCTCCGGCAAGGGTTTGGAATTCTGGGGCGGGTCGTTCATCGCCGATCCTTTCGGCCAGATCGTGGCGCAAGCTCCGCATGACACCGAAGCCATATTGATGGCCGAGGTCGATCTACAACGTCTGGAAGATGTGCGGCGCAACTGGCCGTTCTGGCGCGACCGCCGCATCGATGCCTACGCGCCCATCACCCAGCGCTTTCTGGTGTAAGCCTTGGCTAGATTCCCAAACCTTCCCGTACAAACACCCGCTGCGCTCGGCTATCGCATGCCCGCCGAATGGGAGCCGCACGAAGCTACCTGGATTGCCTGGCCGCACAATCGCTCGGATTGGCCGGGCAAGTTTGCCTCCATTCCCTGGGTCTACGCCGAGATCGTGCGTAATCTTGCACGGGTAGAGCGGGTCCACATTCTGGTCGATCACGAAGCTGCGGAAGCCAAGGCGCGCGAAGTGTTGATTAGCGCCGCGGTCCTGCCGGGAAGTGCAGCAGCTCCCGGCTCGCGTAGCGGTAATATCAAGTTTTGGCACATCCCCACTGATCGCGTCTGGATGCGCGACTCGGGCCCCTGCTTCGTGCGGCTCGATGCACGCAAGAAAACCAACCTGCCGCCATTGGCTGCGGTCGCGTGGCGGTTTAATGCTTGGGCGAAGTACAACAACTGGAGGAAGGACGCTCCGATCTCTGCCGAATTAGGCCGGCGCTTGCGATCCCCGACCTGGCAACCCGAGGTCGATATCAATGGTCGCAAGAGAAGCGTCGTACTCGAGGGTGGCAGCATCGACGTGAACGGACGCGGCACCATGTTGACGACGGAGGAGTGCCTGCTCAGCGAAGTGCAGCAGCGCAATCCCGGAGTCGGCAAGCAGCAGTTGGAACAACTCTTCGCCGACTATCTTGGGATCAAGAAGGTCATCTGGCTGGGACGCGGCATTGCCGGCGACGACACGCACGGGCACGTAGACGATATTTCCCGTTTCGTTGCCCCCAATGTCGTCGTTACAGCCTACGAGCCTGACACCAGCGACCCAAATCACGAATCGCTACGCGAGAATTTCTTGCAATTGAGCAAGAGCACCGACCAGTCCGGTAGGCAGCTCGAAGTAGTGAGGCTACCCATGCCCGCGCCTGTGTACTTTGAAGGTCAGCGTCTGCCCGCTAGTTATGCCAACTTCTATATCGCGAATCGCTTGGTGTTAGTCCCGGTATTCAACGATGCCAACGACCGGGTTGCGCTGGACACGCTGGCCAAATTATCCCCTGGGCGCACGGTCGTGGGCATCTATTGTGGAGACTTCATCCTGGGCTTGGGCGCATTGCACTGCATGACCCAGCAGCAACCCGCTAGCTAATCCACCCGATCGCTAGACCATGTTTCTCCGCCGGAGAATCGTAAACACCCAATAAACGAACGAGGCCAATCCGGCATACAGTGAGCCGTTGGCGAAGACGATCGTGCCGGTGGTCAAGACCAGCGCGAGGGTCGAATCGGCGATGGCGGAAAACACCCCGACTAGCAGGAATGGAGGACACGCCGCCACCGCCATGTAGTATCCGGTACTTTGGAGGAATGCCGCCGAGGAGTTTCGCCAGAGAACGATCAACAGCAACGCGATCGCCATACCCATCACAAATGCGATGGACAATACGATTACAAAAACATCGTCACGCCCGCCTTGGGTTCGCCGCAAGCCTTGCCTTCCGGGGATATGCCGTTCTCAGATTACTCCATTCGCGGCCCTCCGCCTGAATTCCGAGCTACGTTGGTTCCGCTAAGAATTTCTTCCACTTCGACGCAGGGCCAACATTTCAAGTTCTCCGGGGACTCTGCCGATGTATTCGTGTGGTGACGAGCGCCCGTCTTTGCCAGGCCGGCGACGCGTCATCCTTTGCTCATTCGCAATTGGGGGGTGGCCTTTGTTGCGGGTACTGGTTCTGATCGGCGGGCTTCTCATCTTTCGCGCGCTATTGCCGCAAAAAACCAAGAGATCGACGACCACGATCACTCCCTATATGAATGGTCTGGACCGTATGCTATCGGCTTCTCAGGTCAGTGCTGTACTAGACGAAACCGGCCCATACGAGTCCTGGCTAGCCAGCCATCGCGCCAACGTCAGCACTGAAGCACGGGCCGATGATCCACTGCCCAATTCTTCGGACGAGTCTGAATATGCGATTTGTGGCGCCCACCCCGACGCAGAAGGCGCCCCGCGCGGGAAACAGGACTCTTAGTCCCGCATGGTATCCTGCGGGCAAGTTCCCAGCAGGAGGACCCCATGAGCGGTACCTACGTCGATCCCAGGGCAAATGCCGGCCCCGCCGTTTCGCATGCTTTGGTGACAACCGCATTTACCCTCGACGGCTACACCATCGTGCGCAATCTAGGACTAGTGCGCGGAATCATTGTGCGCTCACGGTCGATCGTTGGAACCATTGGGGCGACTTTGCAGACCATTGTCGGTGGCAACATAACCCTGCTGACCAATCTCTGTGAACAGACCCGCGAACACGCCTTCGAGCTGATGTTGCAACATGCGGCGGATTTGGGAGCCAACGCGGTGATCGGAATGCGCTATGACGCGACCGAGGTGATGCAGGGCGTTACTGAGGTCCTGGCCTACGGGACGGCGGTGTACGTGGAAAAGAGAACCTAGCAGGGACTCTTGCTACCCCCGTGAATGGGGCACTTTACGATGGTGAGCCCGGCAGGAATCGAACCTGCGACCCACGCATTAAAAGTGCGTTGCTCTACCAACTGAGCTACGGGCCCACATTCTTAATTTATCACAGGAAAAACACTGACCCCGTGGCCCTCACCGCGGATCGAGAGCACCGCAATCGCTGGATCTATCGGCATTTGTTTGATCCGCACACTTGGACACCGGCGGCGGACTTTACTCGCTAGTCGAGGGTCATCCGCCCGCGTGACTGGCGAAAGGATTGAATCGCCGGTATGGAATTCAGTGCGGGAATGGGACGCGCCCCCGAAGCCTCCGGCTGCCCAGTGTGGTGATGCAACATGAACAAGGCCAGTTCAAGACGGTCGTAGATGCCGGTCTTCTCGAAGATTCTGCTCAGCGAGTCCTTGACTTCGTGCTCGGTCGTGCCCATCCGTACCGCGATCTCGCTATTCCGGTAACCCTGTGCAACGAACGCGGCGATCCTGCGCTCGCAGAACGAGAGGCGCTGGCGCACTCGAATCCCGACATCGGCAGGCCGGATATCCGCCAACTCTGGATGCCAAACTGGAGGCGCTTTTCCGCCCTGCGCCAAATGACGAACGCCTTGAGCAAGCGTAGCCCTGGCTGCCGGTCGTCGAATCACGCCCTGAACATCGCCCGCGAACTGCGTAGCAATTTGATCTTCCGCTTCCGCCAGAAGCAGGATTGACGTTTGCCGGGCAATGGCGACCGCCTTGATCTCATGGAGCTGGCTGCGAAACGCGGACGATAGAACCAACACGTGGGCGCGAAGCTTCTGCAACGCATGCAGCAATAAGTCAACCGAGTGTGGCTGGCTAACAATGCGAATGTCGTCTTCGGCAGCCAGCGCACTAGCCAGACCGATGCGAAAAATCTTCTGATAGTCAGCCAAAATTATGTTGATCATGCCGTGGATATTGCAATTGAAATGCCGATGCGATTTATCGGCTGATTTTCCCCGATCGCGCGGCTCGCTCACGAATTACTGCCAGTAGATCAGTCAAACATACGCGTTAAAACGTACTTTTTACGTTGATCCCTCGCCATTTCTTTCTTGTGAAGCGCGGCAGGACGGCGCCTTGCTTGCGTGAATGGCTTGCGGAAATCTGCTGACAAGTCTGCCATCGGTAGGTTAGCGCATCGTGAATACCATCCAGGCAATCGGGCGAAAGCAGAACGGGAAGCCGGGACGGCCGACATCGATCGGGACGATCGCCTGAGTGGCTGTTACCACCTGAGTGGCTGTTACCAAATGTTACTTCGCCATGTTACTTCGCCTCGAGCCATGCATCTGTATAGGTAGGTTATGGCAGAGAAGAAACGTCCTCGGATCGTAGTTGTTGGCGGTGGCTTCGGCGGATTGAAGGCTGCGGCAGCGTTGGCTCGTCTTCCGGTGCAAATCACTGTGGTCGACCGCAAGAACCACCATACCTTTCAGCCGCTGCTCTATCAGGTCGCGACTGCCGGTCTATCGCCGGCGGAGATCGCAGCGCCCATCCGCGAAATCCTGGCGCGGCACGAAAACGTTGAAGTGCTGCTCGGCGAAGTTCTGGGATTCGACGTCGAGCATCGCATCGTTAAGTTCCGCGATTTTGAGCTGCCGTACGACTACCTTGTCGTAGCGTCTGGAGTGAGCCACGCCTATTTTGGACACGACGAATGGAAGCCGCTTGCTCCCGGCTTGAAAACCATCGAAGATGCGTTGGAGATGCGTCGTCGCGTGCTGCTGGCCTTCGAACTGGAGGAGCGGCACGCTGCGGTTACTGGCGAACATCGGCCGCTGAGCTTCGTCGTGGTCGGCGGCGGACCCACGGGAGTGGAGCTGGCAGGAACACTGGCGGAGATCGCTCGACAGTCGCTGGCTGACGATTTTCGTAACATTGACCCGAAAAAGACCAGCATTCTATTAGTGGAGGCTGGCCCTTCGCTTTTGAGCGCCTATCCGGAAGACCTGCGTCAAAGTGCCAAGCGGCAACTGGAGCACCTGGGTGTGGCCGTGCGCCTCAATTCCGCGGTAACCGGCGTGGGTCCGGGCGAAATCCGCTTGGGCGAGGAGGTCATCCACGCCACCGTCGTTCTGTGGGCCGCAGGCGTCGCCGCCTCCCCGTTGGGCCGCGCTCTGGGTGGCCCGGTGGACCGTGCCGGCCGTGTGCTGGTTGAGACAGACCTGAGCCTGCCAGGACATCCTGAAGTCTTCGTGATTGGTGACTTGGCATCCCTGAAACATGCAGACGGAAAACAACTGCCCGGAGTGGCTCCAGTGGCCATGCAGCAGGGGCGGTGGGTGGCGCGGCAAATCGCTGCCGACCTCGCAGGCAACGCTCGAACTCCTTTTCATTATCTCGATAAGGGCAGTTTGGCGACGATCGGACGCGCTGCGGCGGTGGCCCAATTTGGCAAGATCCACATCTCGGGATTCCTTGCGTGGTTATCCTGGCTCTTCGTTCACATTTTTTTCCTGATTGGTTTTCGCAACCGCATCATCGTGATGATCGAATGGGCGTGGAGCTATTTCACCTACGACCGCTCGGCGAGGTTGATCACGGGTGAGTCACGGAGGATTGCGGTTTCGTCGGTGGAATATGTAGAGCAGGCGGAACGGCTTGGGAGCGAGGCTGTCGGGCTTCCGGCGGGGTCGCAAACCAGGCCAGTCCTGGCCGATGAAGACTCAACCAAGCCGGCTTCGAAGGAGTCAACAAGAACTGCGGCGCCAGCGGCATCTTGACTCCCTGCTACCGGAGTTGCAGGCTGCAAGACGCGGGCGGCGAATCAGCTCCGTTTTACGATGGGATTGTAGCCTTCTCCTGCCAGCCTGACCTTCATCGCCTCCGCGTCTTGCAGCGAGGCAAACGGCCCAACCTGCACGTGATACAGCCGGTCAGGCGCGGCAGGATTGTTCACCACGAACACGTTGTAGCTCTTCTTGCGCAGGGCGCCCGCCAAGGCGGCTGCGTCCTCCTCGTGGGAGACGGCAGCAATCTGCACCACGTAGGATCCGCCGGCGGCCGGGGCCGCCACCAGTTTCACATCCGTCTTCGCCTGTGCATTGGGCTCTAACCGCGTTCCGGACGTGAGTAGCGCAGAAGGTTTTGCGGAGCTTGTTTCCACAGGCGGTGCATTCTTGGGGCTCTGCGGCTCAGCGGCCTTATCTTGCCTGGTCTTCGCGGAATTCAGTTGTGTATCGCCGGCCGCCGCGCTTTGGGCGCTCGGGTCGGTCTGTTTGACCGCCTTGTAAAAGGTCAGATCGGGTTCTGACTTGGCAGCCTGCGACTCACTCACGGTTGCAACCACGGCAGAAGGCTTACTGGCGCTCGACTCGGATACCGCAGGAGCACCTAGCGAAGCGCTGACCGCTGCCTTGTCGTTCATCGCTTGTTCACGGGCCGAAGTCTTACCCAGGGAATAACCAATCGCGAAAAACACGCCGCAAATTGCCACCAGCATGAAAAACAGACCAAGCAATCTGCCGGGTCCGAGAGTGATATCGCCGTCGTCCGTAGCCATTCGTCGCTTCTCCTGACTTATTGTCCGGGTTGGCCGGCTGACGGTGCCTCCGCCGTCTTTGAGTCCACCTGCACCAGCTTCTGCAGACCGGTTAACAGATCCACCGGAACCGGGAAGATGATGGTGGTGTTCTTTTCCACGCCGATTTCCGTCAACGTTTGCAAGTAACGCAACTGAATGCTGGTGGGTTCCATCGCCAAGAGGTGCGCTGCATCGCTCAGCCGTTGCGCCGCCGCATATTCGCCTTCAGCATGGATGATCTTCGACCGTTTCTCGCGTTCCGCCTCCGCCTGTTTGGCCATGGCACGCATCATCGTCTCAGGCAGATCGACCTGCTTCACCTCGACACTTGTGACCTTCACGCCCCACGGGCCGGTGTGCTGGTCGAGGATCGACTGCAACCGCGTGTTGATCTTGTCGCGATGCGCCAATAACTCGTCGAGATCGACTTCGCCCAGTACCGAGCGCAGCGTGGTTTGCGCGAACTGCGAAGTCTGGTACAGGTAATTCTCAACCGCCACCACCGCCTGATTAGGCTCGATCACACGCAAGAAAATGACCGCATTCACCTTAAGCGTGACGTTGTCACGGGTAATAATGTCCTGCGGCGGGACCTCTAGCACAACCTGTCGCAACGAAACCCGCACAATTCGATCAATGGGAGCGAAAACCAGGATGATGCCAGGACCCTTGGCGCTGCCCAGCAAACGGCCCAGCCGGAAAATGACTCCCCGTTCGTACTCGGCCAGGATCTTGATGGAGTTCAACAAATACAGCACGATGATAACGACTGGAATGACGACGAACAGGTTCACCGGGAGCCTCCCGAGCTACAGTGAAGTTTAGAACGTGCAGCCCAGATGATTGTAGGCCTATGTGAAGGCGTAACCCAATTTGGCAACAGCCATGCGGGGAAGAAGAGACGCTGGCGCGAATGGCGGAGCTGACGGCTGGTAACCGTTACCGTACTTTTTCTACCTCCAGTTCCAATCCGTCGACCTTTCGCACAACGACGTGCTCCCCCATCGGTACACGCGAAAGAGCATGCGCATTCCAAAGTTCACCCTGCACGAACACCTTGCCTTCCGGATCAATGTCAGTACGCGCCTCGCCGACGGAACCGATCATGCCCTGCACGCCGGTAACAATCTTGTTGCGGCGGGCTCGCAGCGCGATGCTCATCAGAAAGACCGTGATGGCCCCCAGCGGAACGCTGACCGCGAGCGATGTCCACAGCTTTACCCGCAGCTCCGGAATTGGGCCGTCGACCAGCAGCAGCCCTCCAATCGTCATCAGAGCAATTCCCGCCACACCCAGGATGCCATGGGTCGCGAACTTCGCTTCCAGCGCGAACATCACAAAGGCAGCCATAATCAGCGTAAAGGCAGCGTAACGGGTGGGCAGTAGGTTCAGCGCAAACAGCGCCAGCAGGATGAACACAACTCCAACCACGCCTGGCAGAATTGCCCCGGGATGGTTTAACTCGGCATACAGCGCCAGTGCTCCCACAGCCAGTACCAGGAATGCGATGTTTGGATCCAGCAGGAAGTCGAGAATGCGCTGCCGTAGTGTCATCTGCAATTCGACGACGGGCGCTCCGACCAAATTAAGACTGATGGTCTTGCCATCGAAACGCTTGATCGGTTTCCCTTCAAGTTGTTTGAACAAGTCGTCCTGGTCGCGAGCCACGTAGTCGATCAGGTGCAGGTCGAGGGCTTCCTTGTCGGTCCACGACTTCGATTCGCGTACTGCCGCCTCGGCCAGGGCCACATTGCGGCCCCGTGGCCCAACGAATGAGCGCATGAATGCAGCAGAATCGTTTTCCAGCTTCTGCTTCATCACATCATCGATCTTCTCGCCACCCAGGGTGACCGGATGGGCGGCTCCAGTGTTGGTTCCCGGTGCCATGGCCGCCACGTCAGCGGCCTCCAGGATGAAGAAGCCCGCCGACGCTGCGCGCGCGCCCGAAGGCGCGACGTAAACGATCACTGGGACTGGCGACGCCAGCATCTTGGCGATGATCGAGCGCGTAGAATCCACCAGGCCGCCCGGCGTTCGCAACTCGATCAGCACAGCGTCGGCGCCAGTCTGCCGCGCCTGCTCGATTGCCCGACCGATGTATTCATCGCTGATGGGTTGGATGGTGTCGTCCAGGCGGATCTTTACGACGCCGCCGGCGAAGGCCACACCTGATGTGAGAAACACAAGAATGGAGACAACAAGCAACGAGCGAATACGAGTCATACGACCCCCTTCCGGAGGACTGCTCTTATCTTACTTGGGAAGTCGTTTCCTTGGCGGCGATCTCGCGTTTCAGCGCCGCCCCGGTAGGGTTGTTCGGCTCCAGGGCCAGCGCCTTACCCACCGCGTCGGTCGCAGGCTGCAACTGGTTGTCCTTCAAGTAGAGGCGCGCCAGCACCAGATAAGCCGGAGCGTTCGGTTTCAGGCGCAGGGATAATTGCGCTTCGGCACGGGCATTCGTCGCATCGCCGGTGCCTTCCAGTGCCTCGGCCAGTCCGGCATGGGCTGCGGCATTATTGCCTTGGGCCGAAATAGCTTCCCGAAACTCGTGTGCCGCATCGGCATCGGCATTCTTTGCCAGCAACTGTTTCCCGCGATCCAGGTGATACGAAGCTTGCGTGCCTCGATCAGACTTTGCCAGGCGCTGCTCGGCCAGATTGTCGAGCTCCATTTCAAGCTGACGATACGAGGCCTCGTCGTAATTGCGTTTGATGCGTTCGATCGGTATGCGAGGCGAGCTTCCCACTGGAGGTACGCCACTGGCCGTTGCCGTACTCATGTTCGGCACCGTAACGCCGCGGCCAATGGTATCCAGAAGGGATTTTGCCTCCGGATCATTGGGACGCCGCTGCATTTCTTCTCTCAACTGCCGTGCTGCGCCCGCCGAGTCGCCGTTCTTGTACAACGCAACCGCGAGGTTGAATCGATAATCGGGATCGCTGGGATCGGCTGCGACCGCCTTGGAGAAGTATTCGACTGCTGAGGTGCGCCGGCCCCGCCGCGCATCCACCACACCGAGATTGTTGTAAACCTCGGTCAAGGGCAGCCGCGTAGCCAGATAACTGAACGCTGCGTAGGCGCGATCAAGGCTTCCCCGGTAATATTCCGACATGCCCAGAAGAAATGTGGCGTCGCCGCCCACTGGATTGTCTCTCGGTATCTTGCTTAGCCACGACGACGCCTGTTCATATTCGTGGTTGTCGTAATACACCCTGCCGAGTTCCAATGCCGCCAAGATGTAGCCGGGATTCAGCCGTGTGGCCTCTTTGAAGTAACGGATCTTCTGCTGCCGGTTGGTTGCGACCACGCCACGGATGTAATTTTCGAAGGCGTCGAGGCGAATGGGCGGTACAGCCTTGATGAACTCCGGCTGCGTAAGTTGCGGCGGATTAGGCATCAGCCGCCGTAACTGCCATGCCAGCGATGTCTGCAGATCGACAAAGTCCGCCAGTGGTCCACTACTCTGAACCAGCGGATAGAGCTTTATTTTCTTGACGTCGAGAAGCTGTGCGCCCACTCGAAAGGTAGTGCCGTCGAGCTCGTAGCTGCCCAGCACGACATAATCGGCGTCCATCTGCTCGGCCACGTTGAAGATTGTCGCCCGCGACGGATGCACCGCGGCCGGAATTCCCGCCCGATCGAACGCAAACAACCGGTCGTCGCGGTCAACAACGTAGACCTGCGGTGACGACAGGCGCTGGGATAGTATCTCCGGACACGCTTCGCTGATCCAATCCAGCCCGCTGTTCTTCGAGTGGTTATCAAAGGGCATCACCATCAGAGTGGCAGTTCCGGTGGGCGCTTGGGCGGCTGCCAGCACAGCGCCTAACCAGGCCATGGCTGCTACGCGCGCGATGCGATAGAAAATGCGAATCCAGAAGTATTGCAAGGCAGACCGATTATAGCTGTAGAGCAGACCCGCCCGGCTTGGGCGGGTCGCGTGAGAGTCGACGAATTCTACCGTGAGACGGAGGCGAACAGGTCCGATTTCAACAATGCTTGAAAGCGCTGGTCGTCGGTCTTGAAAAGCATTTGCAGCAGATCGTGCTGGTTGTCGACGGTTACGCTTTCGAGTGCGATCTTCTCCACAGGCGTGGCATTCATCTTGCGATAAAGCACTCCCGCTTTCAGCAATGATGCCAGACTGGCCGCAGTCATGTTGTCGCTGGTTTTAACGGTCAAGTCGAAGGTCACGCCGTTGTCGAAATTCATCACATAATCCGACAATAGCAGCCGCTTCTTCACCGTGTCATAGTCGGCCAACGAGGAGGCCTGCCCGAGGGCGGTTTTCATCATGTATTGCGTCCCCGTCTGGTCGAGCACGCTCCAGATCGGGCCGCTATCGATGTCTGCGATAAGGTCGGTGATCGACGCATTCGACGCCAGCGATTCCGCGCCGCGGTCGCGAACGTCAATTGCTCCCTTCAACGCGGCGCTTTCGCCGAAGACAATCGTTGAGGGATCCAGAAACACCAGCTGCATGCCCGAGGTCATGGGGTACAGATAGGAGAGCAGGTATTTCTGCGGCCGAACGTTCTTCAACTTCATCTTCTGC
The DNA here is from genome assembly GCA_963834815.1 of uncultured Acidobacteriaceae bacterium. GTDB lineage: Bacteria > Acidobacteriota > Terriglobia > Terriglobales > Acidobacteriaceae > DASRAA01. The sequence continues at coordinate 94,852 of CAWIDA010000008.1, forward strand.
AGGAATTCCTTCTGCTTGAAGGGACCCTGCGCAATCCCGATGCCCGACAAGGTCTTGTTGGGCTGCCGATAACTGACGAAAGTAATCTGCTCCACATCCTTGGCGGGATCGATGCCGAACGTGCGCAACGCATCCTCAAACTGCTTCAAGTTGGCCGGCAACACTCGATTCTTTAACGCCGTCGCCGTCGGATTGCCGCGCAAGGCGCGATAGTCCACCGAAATGATCTGTTGCACCGCCGAGGGAACGACCGTCCGCGCGTTGCTGCTCAAGGGGGCGCCAAATGCTGGAAAGCACATGAACGCCGTCAGGGTGAGACCAAATAGAAACTGCTTCATTCGCATTATTTTACCTGAATCTTAGACGCAGAAACCCAACGCTGGTTAGAGTGTTGCTGCCGCATTCGAAAATCATTCCTGCAATGCCGCCACGCGCTGACGCACATCGGCGACAAATGCTTGATCTTGAAGATCTCCGAGATTGATTTCCACGTTGGCCAAGGCGCCCTTTACAGCGGCCTGAGCCAGGGCAAGACCAACCGTCAGGTCCGATGCCATCTTTGGATTGGTAATCTGACGCAGCGAATCGAGAATCGCCCCTGCTTCCCTGGCCCGTTCCGCGACCATGAGAGGAATGTTGGTCGCCTTCTTTAAGGCAGCGTCAACCTCGCTCTGACCTTCGGGGTTCTCCTTCAACTTCTTGAAGGCAGCCATGACGTCATTGAAGGAGGCGGCATCGGCGTCGATTGCAGCCTTGAGTTCCTCGCGGATTTCGGCCATCCGTGCGATCGCATCACTCAATTCACGTTCATATTGCAGGTAAGCTTTCTTACCTCGCGACATACCCGCAACCATGGCGCCCAGCCCGGCGGCCATCGCGCCTGCAGCAGCCGAGGCGCTGCCTCCGCCCGGAGCTGCCGTGGGAGCTGCCAACTGCTCGATAAACGGCTCCACTCCAGCGCGAATGCCACCCACCGCCATCTTGCCGCTCATCACGCCAGCCAGGCGGTTCTCCAGAATCAGGGACGAGTCGAAATTCCCGACCTGCAGAAACCATTCCGCGGCATCCTCAATGGCTTTCTTGGGAATCAGGCCGACGATTTCGCTCGACAGCGGCAGAACCCCGTAACGGGCAGCCTCGCGCTTCACATATTCGAAGACTCGTGCAACGGGAGTCTGGTCGGTGTCGGTTAGGTTCATGGAGACCTGCGCGAGTCCGCGGACCCCCACGCCCATGCCCTTCACATAACGAAGGCCACCATTGGAGAAGCGCACCGCTTTGCCGATTTTCTTCGCGATCTCGACATCGGGCGTATTCAGATAGACGTTGTAGGCCACCAGGAACTTGCGGGCTCCCACCACGGTCGCTCCTGCCGTGGGATGAAGTTCCGCATTGCCAAAGTCGGGACACCTCGCGGGGTTCGTCTTCACTTCTTCGCGAATGCCCTCAAACTGGCCGCGGCGCACGTTCTCCAGGTTCTGCCGCTCGGGCCTCTGGGCAGCCGCTTCGTAGAGATAGACCGGCACTTGATACCGCTTCCAGATTTCCTCGCCCACGCGGCGAGCAATGGCGACGCAGTCCTCCAGCGTGACGCCCTCGATGGGGATGAATGGCACCACATCGGCGGCCCCGAGTCGCGGATGCGCCCCGCTGTGCTTGGTCAGGTCGATCACTTCAGCGGCCTTGCCCACTCCGCGAATGGCGGCCTCGGCGATATTCACTGGATCGCCGACCAGGGTTATGACGCAGCGGTTGTGGTCGGCGTCCATCTCGCGATCCAGCAGATAGACGCCCTCGATCTTCATGGCTTCCAGGATGGCGTCGATTTTGGATTTGTCGCGGCCTTCAGAGAAGTTCGGAACACATTCCACGAGTGCAGGCATAAGCAGTCAGGATAAAGAAGCAAGTAGCAATGAGCAACGGGCAATCCAACTCTAGCCCATGCGCCTTCGCTGCGTTAGTTTGCTGAGTGTGAATCCAGCGCTGGGTGTTGTCGTCTGCGCGGGGTACCAGGACACTTCCAGGAACACAACTGGAGTCATGTTCGCAAGCTACTTACCAATTACTAATTACTAATTTTCACCGCCACGTGTATCCCACCATGAACTGCACCGCGCCGTTGATGCCTGGATTCAAGGTGCCGATGGAGGCGTTCGAGAGGTGGTAAATCTTCACTGCGAAATCAAGCGAGTTGCGCTCGTGGCGAAACCATTGCACACCCAACTCGGCGCCGCTGGTGAAGTTCACCTGCGAGGTATCGCCCGGTGGCAGGTTGCTGGAACTGAAGACCACGCCGCCGACCGCCGCCAGGTAGGGCGCGACGGTTTTGCCGGCAGTGAAGTTCCACTTCCCTATCAGTGGATCGATGGCGCCGGAGTATTGCGGATGGCCGTCGATCCAGAACTCGTTGATGGGTATTACATCCAACGCCATCTCAACGCTGCCGCGCAAGGCGTTGCTGCCTAGTTCGTGGGTCAGGACACGGCCGATGCGTCCGCCCAAAAGAAAGGTCTGCGCGCTGGGAGTGTTGGCGAACGAAGTGCTACCGCCAACGAAGATTCCCTTATTCCATCCGGGTGCACGGAGGACCTGGACGAAGTTGTCGGCAGGCGCTTGCGCAGAAAGAGACGCGCAGAGCAGGGGCAGCAGAACCGCGAGTATCGTGATTGCCTTCATAGTGTCTCGAGCCAAGCCGGAAATACCCCAAATTCAGTCGATGCCGCCGACTCCCGGCGCGGCACAGCCGGACATCTTTTAACTACTTTGACTGCAGATCTATTCGTCGTCGGCGTGTCCGGCGCGCTTCCTGCGCTGTGCTGGATGCACGAACCACGCGATGGCGATGCTGATCAGGTACAGCAGGATCATCGGGGCGGCAAAGATGCACATGTTCATGATGTCGGTGGTCGGAGTGATGATAGCCGCGATGATGAAAATCACAAGAATGGAGTATCGCAGGTTCCGCCACATCCAACCGGCGGTCACAATTCCCATCAGGGCAAGAAAAAACACCAGTATCGGCATCTCGAAGACAATGCCCAATCCGGCGATGATGGTCAGGAAGAGGTCGGTGTATTCGCCGATCGTCACCATTGGCTTGAACTGCGAACTCCAGCCGATGAGGAAGTCGAGAGCGGCCGGAAACACCATTTTGTAACCGAAGAAGCCGCCCGCCAGAAATAGTCCCACCGTGCTGAACATGAAGGGGAGAACGTAGCGACGCTCGTGGCGGTAGAGTCCGGGCGAAATGAATCCCCAGACCTGGTAGAGCACAAATGGCGACGCCACAAAGATCCCAGCCAGGAAAGAGATCTTCAAGTACATGTTGAAGGCGTCGGTCGGATTCAGATAGACAAGCTTCTGATCCAGGCCGTGGTTGGCCAGAGCTTGCACGATGGGCTTTTGCATGAGCCCGAAGATCTGTTCGTGGTACCACCAGCACACGCCAAAACCGCCGACGATGTAGAGGAAGCTGTAAATGATCCGGCGGCGGAGTTCCTCCAGGTGATCCAGGAAACTCATGCCTGTCATTTCTTCCGACCCGCGCTGTTGGGCTTTTCCCACCACCGGGCTAGGCATTGTGGCTCGGAACGTCCGGCGTCACCGGGTGGACGCTTGACGGGTTCACAGTCGCCTCTTCAGGAGCAACGGTTCCGACCGGCAGGTCCTCGGCTGCAGAAGGTAGAGGGGCCCGCGGGATTGACTCCACGGGCGGAGCGCTGGGCGTGTCGAAGAGCCTTTCGGCCGGAAGAATCTGGGGACCGGGATCCGGTAACTTTTTGGCGCGCTCCTCGAGTTCGATGTTCATCATTTCGACTTCCAATTGGTTCTTGAACTCGTTACTCGCCTTCTTGAACTCGGCCAAGGCCTTGCCCAACTGACGTCCCAATTCGGGAAGCTTCTTCGGCCCGAAGATAACGAGGGCCAATAGGAAGATGAAAATCATCTCTGGCATGCCGAGATCCATATTTGCTCATGATAATGCCCAGCGGGAATGGCAGCAATCCGGCACGGCGCGCGAGTTCGATACTTCTTGGCTTACTAACCGGTCTCTCCTCCGTCTGTTACCGGGTAAGCTAAAGTGAGTTTTCGCACCGAGCGAGCCGATCCGTGCATCCAAGAAGTGGCTCAAAACCGGAAGGATTCGGGTTCGGAAACACATGGTATAATTTTGTGCAACTCTCACATTGGTGCAGATTTGAAGAAGTACCTCCTGCCAGCCGAAGGAAGACACCATAATGGCCAGTAGTTCCCGTCGCTCCGCCGTCCTCGTTATTTGCATCATTCTTGCATGTGGTTGCGTTGGCATGGTCTTTGGTCAACGCCTCACATCTACCGCAACAACGAATGACGGTGACATGCGGGACAGCATCCGCAGCTTCACCCAGGTCTATGAGGTAGTGCAGCAGAATTATGCGGAGCCGGTAAATCCCGACAAGGCCATCTATAACGGCGCGATTCCGGGAATGCTTCGCGTCCTCGATCCCCATTCCAATTTCTTTGATCCGAAATCGTATGCCGCCCTCCGCGAGGAGCAGCGCGGAAAGTACTACGGCGTGGGCATGCAGGTTGGACCCCGGAACAACAAAGTGATCGTTATCGCGCCATTCACCGGCGCACCGGCCTACCGGGCGGGCATTCGTCCCGGCGACGTGATCATCGCCGTGGACGGCAAGCCGACGGACAACATGAGCACCAGCGACGTCGCCGAACTGTTAAAGGGGCCCAAAGGAACCACGGTCAAGATCACGATGATGCGCGAAGGCACCGACAAGCCGCTGGACTTCATCGTGGTTCGTGACGAGATTCCCCGCTACAGCGTGGACGTGCACTTCATGATTCGTCCGGGCATCGGCTACATTCACGTCTCAGGTTTTCAGGAGACGACCGAGCACGAAGTGGCCTTGGCCCTCGATCAGTTGCAGGAACAGGGCGAACTTAAGGGCCTGATTCTCGACTTGCGCCAGAACCCGGGCGGGTTGCTGAGCGAGGGAGTTGGCGTCGCCGACAAGTTTCTGAAGAAGGGCCAGGTCATCGTTTCGCACCACGGACGTTCTTCCCCGGAGAAGGTCTATCGCGCGGCGCATGGTAATGGCGGCAAGGACTATCCGCTGGTAGTGCTGGTCAATCGCGGAACGGCATCGGCGGCGGAGATCGTGGCCGGAGCCATCCAGGACCACGACCGTGGCCTGATTGTGGGCGAGACCACATTCGGCAAGGGCCTGGTGCAGACCGTCTATCCCCTGTCGGAGAACACCGGCTTGGCGCTCACCACTGCCAAGTACTACACGCCCAGCGGGCGGCTCATCCAGCGGGACTACAACGGAGTTTCCCTCTACGACTACTACTACAACAGCCGCGACAACGGCGACGGCACTCCGCCGGCGCCTAGTCGCGAAGTAAAGATGACGGACAGCGGCCGCACCGTGTACGGTGGCGGCGGAATTAATCCTGACGTGGTCATTGCGCCGATCAAGAGCAACAAGTTTCAGGACACCTTGCTGCAGAAATACGCCTTCTTCAACTTTGCGAAGCACTATGTGATCAGCCACAAGGTGACGGAAAGCTTCCAGGTTGACGACGCGGTCATGCAGGAGTTCCGCAAGTTCCTCGATTCGCAGCAGATTACCTTTACCGAAGCGGAATTGAGCGAAAACAACGACTGGGTTCGCTCCAATATCAAGGCTGAATTGTTTGTGAACGAGTTTGGCCAGCAGGAAGGCCTCAAGGTCCATACTGAGACCGATCCGGCGGTGCAGAAGGCATTAGATTTGCTGCCAAAGGCGAAAGAATTAGCGGACAACGCCAAAAAGACCATCGCCCAGCGCAGTAATGCCCGGCTGGGAGCACCGCAGGATGCCACTCCCGCCGCTGCTGCCAACAACAATCGCTAGAACTCCCAGGAAGTACACAGCAAGCCCGCCATGTGCGGGCTTTTTTCCTGCGCTGCTTGTCCCAAAACAGAACCAGCTCCGAAAAATTCTTATTAATTATCTTGCATTCGTATAGTACTATTAGATATATTACGTGTCGTACTATGAAACGTTCCACTACGCCTATGCTTGGTTACGCGCTCTTGGGCCTGCTCTATCAAAAGTCCCGGTCGGGGTACGATCTGCGCAAGGTCTTCGCCGAGACCGCCATGGGCAATTACAGCAGTAGCCCGGGCGCTATTTACCCGGCACTGCAACGGCTCGAAGTCGATCAACTGGTTCTCGGGAGGGTTGAGGAAACCGCCGGCTTGCGCCGCCGCCGCCTGTACTACATCACCGACGTGGGAGTAGCCGCGCTGAAGTTGTGGCTGGCGACGCCGATCCAACCCACCGATGTCCGGCGCGGCGGTGACGAGTTGATGCTCCGTTTCGGTTTCATGGAACAGGTGCTCGGACCATCTGCTTGCACCTATTTCCTGGTCAATTTCGGCAAGGCACTGGAGCCATACATTGCCGAGTTAGAGGCATTTCTGACGGCACAGGCTGGCTCGATGCCGCTGTCCGGTCGCTTGGCGCTGGAATTCGGTATTCGCAGCTATCGCAGCCTGCACGAATGGACCGGCTATGCCTTGGAGAAGTACCGCCAATTGCAGTCTCACTCATCCTCAAGCCCTGCTAAGTCGAATCAAGGAGGTTCGTCATGAACGCCGTTCGATCCATGTTCCGTCTGATTGCCGCCTGGATCGCCTTGCTTGCAGCCCAGATGGTAGTCGGCATGCTCGTCCGGGTAAATGCCCCGTCCCCTCCCAATCAAATGCCCTGGCTGATGGTTTCCAACGCTTTGGTGGTCCTGGCGCTGGGTACCGCCGCCCTACGCAGTGACTGGCGCGACTGGAGACTTCTACGCGCCTTGTTTCTTATTCCTGCGGTGATTGGCTTGGTTAACCTGCTGGAGGGGATCGTGTTTCTTCCCAATGTGGGAATGGACTGGCGCGGGGCCATTTTCTTCGAGGTCTTGTCATATGCGGTGGCTGCTCTGCTCTGGCTGGTGATTTTTCGCGGGGCGCCGGTACCGGCCGGGCCAGTCGACCCGCCGATACCTCAGCGTTCCCTCGGCCAGAAGGCCGGCCGATTCGCTCTCTGCTCGGCCTGCTACGTCTTGCTGTACTTTGGCGCAGGTCTGATCGTGTTCCCATATGTGCGCGATTTCTACGCGACCCAGCGCATTCCGGGCCCCGGCCCACTCATCGCGTTGCAGTTTTTCGTGCGCGGTCCGGTGTTCATCCTGGTTTGTCTCGCTTTGTTGCGGATGTTCCGGCTATCGCACCTATCAGGGGCATTGGCCGTAGGGCTGGCTTTCACCCTGCTGAGTGGAGTATCGGTCCTAATCATGCCCAACCCGTTTTTCCCAGACCCGGTGCGCTGGGCACACTTCTGCGAAGTCAGCAGCTCAAACTTTGTCTTTGGGTTTCTGGTCGGGTGGATCTGGGGCCACGCTCAGAGGGTCTCACACCTGGCCGCTGCGCCAGCATAGGCCGTTGGATTCCTGAGCAGTCGCTTGTTACTCCGGCGGATCGAACCCCAATATGCAAATGGTCCCGCCGGGGCGCTGCAACATCGGACAGGCTTCGGATGGGCTTCGTCCGATGCTTGGATTTGCACCGTCTCCACGGGACCAATCTGTAGATTCAACGCGCCAATCGCCTCACAATACAAGCTCCGGTTCCCTATCGAACGGTCCGGAGTGCCGGGTAGAAAACTCCAGCAGTTCCGGCACCACCATTTTGTCGAAGTCGTGGTACGTCATTCGTATCAACTCGTGATGCGTGCCGGCGTTGAAAACGATTTCCTTGTCTCGTGTCAGCGTCTTATCCACATAGACGGGAATGCCATATAGATTTCCGAAGGGCGGCATAGCTCCCGTCTCACAGTCGGGAAAGTGTTGCTTAAACTCGCGCTCGCTGGCCAGCGATGCGTCCTTCACTCCCACTACTTTTTTGAGGGCGAGCAGGTCGACCTGGTAGGACGCGGGCAGGACCGCCATCGCCAAAGCTCCGTCAAGTTTCACGATGACAGTCTTAGCCAACTCCTGCCCGGGGATGTGGGCGATGGCGGCGATTCCTTGTGCGGTGTAAGCCTTCGAATGCGAAATGACCACATACTTGACGTGATGTTGGTCGAGGAAGGCCTTAACTTTGTTGAGTGGCATAACGACCTCCTGTCGACAATCCTGCGGGCACGCAGCCCGGAACTGTCTAGATCGGTGTGCGTTGCGTCGTCGTGTGCCGGCGGGGCTGCGCCGTCATAGCGGCGACCGGTGGCGAATTCGGTAATCCGCACAATGGCTGATTTTCGAGCAGGCCTCGACAGGCTGCGGAAATAGTCACCAAAACAGATTCGCGCGGGCTGAAGAGGCTGCCGAAGGAGTCCATGGTGAGTGCCCGCGCGGACTAAAAGTCCGCGCGGGAGATCAATAGTAAGAGGCTTAGCGGCACGACTGAAGTCGTGCCCTGATACGAGGCCGTTGGAAGGGAGTTTTTCAGCAAGCTGTACAGCTCGCGAGGAATGAGAATTCGGGGTTTGTACGGCATAGCTAAAGCCGCTCCCCTTCAAAACCGGTGCGAATGAGACGGTTTCCGCAAGCCGATTAACCATTCGGGCAGCCTCCTTGCGGTGATCCTTCCTGGCCTCAGTCTAGTCGTCGCAGATTCGGACGCAAGTCTGCGGATCACATCACGGTTGTGATAACGGCAGGATGGCGACATCGGGCGGATTGTAAAGAGTTGTAAGGGGTGGAACGAGCGCGTAACCGAGAGCGCTATGGATGCGTCTAATAGGCAAAGAGAGAGGAGAAACTACGATGCGTAAGCTCATGACGATTGGGTTATCGTTCGCTCTGAGCCTGGGCGCGCTGGCCCAAATATCGAGTAATGGCCCGGTGGTCGCGGATTACGGAAAGCAAATAATTGCCAGCGACCCAGTCGAGGCCAAGATTGCCAAGGAAGTTCGCCATGAACTGCTGATGCTGCCCTGGTACTCACTGTTCGACGACCTGGAGTTTTCCGTGGAGGGAAGGACAGTGACGCTGAGCGGATCGCTAACCAGCGAGCACGCGGTGACAAAATCGGATGCGGAGAATGTGGTCAAGCGTATCGAAGGCGTCGATAAAGTGATCAACAACATCAAGATCCTGCCGCCGTCTCCGCTGGACACGAGAGTGCGCGAGCAAATGTATGAGAAGCTCTCGCGCACCGGCTCGCTTTCGCGTTACTTCTGGGAGGCGGCACCAAGCATTCACATCATCGTGGAGAACCAGCGCGTAACGCTGGCGGCATTCGTCATCAGCGAAGGTGACAAGAACCTGGCCAACATAGCGGCGAGCACGGTACCGGGAGTCTTTCAGGTGACCAACAACCTGCGGGTGGTGAAGTAGTCCCAGCGGGTGCGGGCACTTTACCTCGACAGACGAAATCGACTTCGACCTAATGGCAGGAGCGGCGGGCGTACCGCCGCTCTTCGTGTTTCATGGCAGCCTTGCTTGCAGCCGACGGCTCGCGCCTCGATTGAGTAAAATCGAAAGTCCCTATCGAACTGGAAACGGGAATGCCTGCGGGTGCGGGATTCACAGAGGTCATGGTTGAAGGCTGCCGTCCACTTAATCATATTGAGCGCCGCCCTATGTCTAAGCGTGGAGGCCCAACAGCCCGCCATTAACGGTGACTTAGGCCCTCCGTTGGCCGCCAACCTCACCGAGAAGCCGCCGCATCCCAATGAAAAATATTTCTTCCAGCACTTAGCCGTCGATCAGAAGAACATCTGGACCAGCCCGGCTCACCTCAGGGCTGATGACGCGCAGTGGCTGCTGCCTTCAGCAGGGATTGCCGCAGGGCTGTTTGTTACCGACCCGGACAGTTCGTTCGGTATAGCCAGCTACCATCCGAATACATGGAAGGATGTTTCGAATTACGGTCTGGGGGCCGCGCTGGGAACTACCGGCGCGATGTACCTGTGGGGCCATATCACTAACAACGAGCGCGCGCGTGAGACGGGCGTACTGGCCACGGAGGCGATGATCAGCGTTCTGCCCATGCAATTCGCCATTCGGGGCGCCACCGGCCGGCTGCGGCCCTATCAGTCGAACTACCAGAATGTCTTTTTTGATGGAGGCAGTTCTTTCCCCTCCAATCACTCAGCATTGGCGTGGGCGTTTGCCTCGGTGGTGGCGCGCGAGTATCCAAACTTGTATGCCCAGCTTGGAGCGTACGGCTTGGCCACGGGCATCAGCCTGGCGCGGGTCGCCGCGAGTCAGCATTTTTTGTCGGACGCCTTCATAGGAGGGCTGATCGGATACCAGGTGGGCCGTCAGATTTACAGGACGCGCCACAACTCCCAACTCGATGACGACCTGACAATTGTTGCCCGGCAAACCACGGCTCCCAATCCCAATGCGCTGGCCAGCACCTATGTTCCATTGGGTAGCTGGATTTATCCCGCCCTCGAACGCCTGGCAGTAGGGCGATATATTCCCATGCCTTTCATGGGCCTGCGGCCATGGACGCGCATGAACTGTGCGCGCATGCTGGCGGGACTCAACGAGCGGGTGCAAAACAATGTCGAGCTGCCGCCGGAGATGAATGCCATCCGCCGCGATTTGAACCAGGAGTTCTCCGACGAGTTGAGCGCGCTGGAAGGAAGACCCTACGAATCAATCAGGCTGGATTCGGTTTATACACGAATGACTGGAATCGCAGGGCAGCCATTGAATGACAATAATCTCGGGCAAACCCTGATTAACAATTACGGAAGGCCATACCAGCAAGGATTCAATAACTCGACGGGATTCACGGCTCGGGCTGAAGACGGCCGGTTTTCGTATTACGTGAGCGGCGAATACCAATACTCGCCATCAGCGCCGGCGTATCCGCTGTCAGCAAGAGAGGCGATCGCGTCGGTCAATAACGATCCGCTACAACCAGCGACTCCCTTTGCCCAGATCAGCCGCTTCCGACTACTGGACACCTACGTATCCACGAAACTGCTGGGCCAGGACATCTCCATCGGCAAACAAAGTCTGTACTGGGGGCCGAGCGCGAGCGGCTCGATGGCGATGAGCAATAATGCCGAGCCGTTCTGGATGCTGAGAATCAACCAGACAGAACCGCTGTACGTTCCCGGGGTATCGAAGATCTTTGGCCCCTTCCGTCTGGACAATTTCTTCGGCCAGTTGTCCGGCCACGACCAGTTTCCGCAGGGGCCGTTTATCTACGGGCAGAAATTGAGTTTCAAGCCGTTCGCCAGTTACTCCATCCCGAAGAATGGCTACCATCCGTTTCAGGGGATCGAGATCAGTTTCGCGCGAACCAATATTTTTGCCGGTCAGAATCACGTTCCGCTGACCTTTGGATCGTTCTGGAACAGTTTCACCAGCTTTGGGGCGGTTCCGGCGGACGTCAAGTTCTCGCGCAATGATCCGGGCGCACGGTTTGCGAGCTTCGACTTCTCGTGGCAGGTTTGGAATTGGATCAACATCTATATCGATATGCTCACGCATGACGAGATTACGCCGCTAGCGGCCCCACGACGGGCGGCGCTGAATCCCGGCCTCTATCTGGCGCGCATCCCAGGAATCCCAAAACTCGATTTGCGGGCGGAGGGAGTAACGACGAATCGCTTCGTCTCGCCGGGAACCGGCGGGTTCTTCTATTACTATGAGGTCCTTTACCGCAACCTGTATGTGAACAACAACAACCTGTTCGGCAACTGGATTGGGCGCGAGGCCAACGGCTACCAGGCTTGGAGCAATTACCACTTAGGTCCCAAGACGAGCCTGCAGTTGGCGTACCGCAACGCCAAGATCGCGAAAGACTATATTCCGCAGGGCAGCACCCAACAGATGGTAAGTTTCTCGGCAACGCTTCGCCCGCGGGAGGAAGTTGAGCTGCAGGGGTTCGTCCAGTACGAAAGCTGGCTGGAGCCTGTGCTGGCGAGCACCCGGCAACGTGATGTCACGGCGTCGGTACAGCTCACATGGTGGCCGGGCATGGTTGCCAAACGACCACACGGCTGGAGCCAGCATTAAGCGGCATAGTAGTGCAAAATGCGCGCGAAGGCCCGGCAAACATCGGACACGTCGTCCGCGGACATGCCGGCGGTGAGTGGAAGCGAGATGGTCCGCTCGCCGATGTAGGTAGCGTTGGGGAAGTCAGCGTCACGGTAGTCGAACTTCTGGCGATAAAACGGCTGCGCATGAACGGGTTCGTAATGAACGCCGACACCGATATTTTCTGCTTCCATCGCAGCCAGAATTTGCTGCCGTCCTACGGTTAGATTTTCCAGCCGCAACAGCGGAGTGTAGAGATGATAGGCGTGTCGACTTCCGGGGTCTGCTGCCTGCGGCAGAATAATTGGAAGTTCCGTGAGGCATTGGTTATAGGCGAGCCACAGTTGCTCGCGTTGCCTCCAGCGGTCTTCCAGCAGCGGCAACTGGGGAAGGCCGAGGGCCGCGGCCATGTCGGTCATGTTGTATTTGAAGCCCGGAGCAGAGACCGCATATCCGGGAAGGCCATCGGCGAATCGCGCCCACGCGTTGGTTGCGATGCCGTTATATGAAAGCAGCTTCACTCGGGCTATCAGGTCGTGGTCCCGGCTGATGACCATTCCGCCGTCGCCGGTGGTGATGCTCTTGGTCGGATAAAAACTGAAGCAACCGGCATCGCCCATGGTTCCCGCCGCGCGGCCGCGATAGGTGGTTTCGATGGCGTGTGCGCAATCCTCGACAACCTTGAGACTGTGCTTCCTCGCGAGCTCCAGGATAGGATCCATTTCGCAACTGCGGCCGCACATGTGAACTGCCATTAGCGCCTTCGTCCGCGGCGTAATCCGGCGTTCGATCGCGCCTGGATCGATGTTCATGGTCGTGCGATCGCAATCGACTAGAACGGGTGTAGCTCCGGTATGCACGATGGCGTGAACCGTCGAGCAAAATGTCATAGTGGGGGCGATTACTTCATCGCCAGACTTGATACCCAGAGCAACGAGAGCCAGATGGAGCGCAGCACTACAACTGCTGACTGCCGCTGCGTAGGAAGCTTGCTTGTAGGCCGCAAACTCGTGCTCAAGTTGCTCAACTCGCTCACCAAGGCCGATCCAATGGCTGCGGATACATTCGGCGACGGAGGCTACCTCGGCTTCACCGACCAGCGGAGCGCCAAAGATAATGCGGTTTTGCCGCGAACGAACCGGAGTGCCGCCAACCACGGCTGGGAGATCGGTGGTGGCAGTGCCGGCAGATGGGATTCCGCTCGCTAGCGGCTTAGGGTCCATGAAGAGTTCTCGATGAAGCCGATTCTACAAGATGGCGGCGTTGACCCAAACCATCGAAGTGATCGAAACACGTAGCCCGGCTTACTAGTGGGGACGCTCGTCTATACTTCGAGCGAAGAGCCGATACACGATGCCGCTCGTGAGCGCGATTATCAACGTGCACAATGGTGCTGCCACACTGTCAGAGGCACTGGACAGCGTTCTGGCGCAGAGCCTCGACGACTGGGAATTGATTGTCTGGGACGATTGCTCCACCGACGGCAGTGCGGACATCGTCGCCCGCTACTCCGATCAACGAATCCGGTATTTCCGTTGCGATGAGCTGATGCCGTTGGGCCGGGCGCGGCAACGTGCCATCGAGTTGGCGCGCGGCGCGTGGATCGCGTTTCTCGATCAGGATGACATCTGGCTTCCGCATAAACTTGAACGGCAGATGGCCGCGGTTGGGCAGGCCAACGATGCGGCCCTAGTTTATGGAAGAACGGTTCGCTTCTACGCCAGCGGCAGGGAGCGCGACTACGACCAGGCGCATGAATACACGCCGCTTCCTGAAGGAGACATCTTCGCTGAGCTGTTCAGCAGCGGGTGCTTCATCGCGATGAGTTCGGCGATGTTTCGCCGGTCGGCGATTGAGGAGATCGGGGGAATCCCCGAGAGTATATCCATCATTCCGGATTATTACCTGTACACGACCATCGCCCGCCGTTTTCAGGTTGCTGCGGTGCAGGAGGTCGTTTGCCGCTATCGTATGCATGCGGATAATACATCGCGCGTCACTGCGATCAAGGTGCAGGAGGAGGCCCTTCGACTGATGGATATGTGGCAACGCGAGGCGGACCCGGAAGTTCTTGCGCGGTGCAAACAGAGACATTCCACGGCGATTGCGCTCGCCGAGATGCGCAATCCGCGTACGCTATTTCGCGGGATTTGGCGCCTGTTGAAGGATGGGTCGGTGCTGTCGCAACTGCTGCGCCCCTTCTACTTCGCCTTTCACATCGTTCGAAGAAATGTCCGGCCGCCGCTTTGGAAGACACTCAGTCGCGACAACACAGCCCGCGAATTGGCTAAACCGGTCCCGACGGAGAGCCAAAGGTCATAGCGCATACTCGGTTGGCGAGGGAATCGTCTCTTCCCTATCGCGGTGCGAGAGGACATCACTTTTGAGAACGAAAGCCAGCGTCATCCCAAATACCACAGCATAAGAAACAACGGTCGCCCAGGCCGCCGCTTCAGCCTTGAACCGGGGGATGAATGCCAGGTTGAGGACGACATCCGTAACAGCAGCAGTAGCCAGCGAGTAGAGCACATACCGTTCGTAACTGCGGCTCACGAGTACCGTCCACAACAAAGAGAAGCAGAAGTCGAGCGGCATCGCAATCAGTAATACTCGGAAAAGACCGGACGCACCCATCGTCGATCCGTAGATAACGGTGAGAATCGGTGGGGAGAGCAGCCCGAGCGCAAAGGCAAGAGCGGAAGAGGCCGCCGCCACCACTGCCAGCCAGAGGAAGAGCGTCCTGCGTGCACGAGCGCTATCTTTGACACCAGCAATATGGGGGTACAACACGTCGGTCAACAGCCAGAGTCCGGTGAATATCACATACAACGGTTTGCAAGCCGCGCTATATCGTCCAACCTCGCGAGTGGTGGACATTGCACCGAGAAGCAGGATATCGGCATTCAAGAAAATCAGGTTCAGGAAATTCGCCAGGCCAAGCGTCATCACCCGTGGAACACGCAGCGCATTGCGCGACTGCTGCAGGACTTCGGGCGAGGGCGCTGTCTCTGGTCTTCTCCAGCGCACTCGCCATGTTAACCACAGAAACATTGCGCCCGTTGCCGCTGCTGCAGCGTTGCCGACCGCCATTGAGGCAACGGGGCGGCCGCTCAGCCTCATTCCAACGATTGCGATCAGCACATACAAGATGCTGACGCCACTGCGCCAGGTGGCCAGTAGTCCGAACTGGCCAAGGCCCCAGGCAACCCAGTCCAGCGCACATGCGTACGGGACCACTGCCAATACAAACACAAAAACGCATCCCCGGGCTGCGGCAGGCACCGGACCCAGGAGCCCGTACGCAACACCCAGCAGGACAGCAGCGGCTGTGAAAAAGGAGCGCAGGCGACTGACGGTGGAGACGAGGTAATCGACCAATTCGTGATTGCACGCCAACAGCCGCACGGCAATCAGCTTCAGACCCTGGTCGGAACCCTCCATCACATAGCTCGCCACCGCCTGACCGAGAGCGACGATGCCCAGGACTTCGACTCCATAAATGCGTGAGACGTAGGCATACAGCGCAAACGTGGCAATGCGACCTAGCGCTTCTCCGGTTGCAATCCTCATCACGGATTGAATGATTAGTTTCGTCTTCATGTCGGTGGCCTGCCGCGCCCGCGTTACTTCGCATCCAAAAGGGCGCGGAGTTATAAAGCTATACTGTCTGATCGTCCGTTCTCTCCGGCACAACTATGTCACGGGTCAGCATCATAATGAATGTTCGCAATGGCGAATCCACGCTTCGCGCGGCCATTGAGAGTGCTCTGGCCCAGACGTATAGCGACTGGGAACTGATTGTATGGGACGATCACTCGACAGACGACAGCGCTCAGGTAGCCACGAGCTTCATTGACCCCCGCATTCACTATGTGCTGGCGCCCGAGGAAACTGCTTTAGGTCAAGCGCGAGATCTGGCGATACGCCAAGCGGGCGGGGAATGGCTGGCATTTCTGGATCAGGACGACATCTGGCTGCCGACAAAATTGGAATCGCAGATCGGGATCGCTGATTCTTCCGAGGTTGGCGTGGTTTACGGACGAACCGTATGCTTTACCGCCCGCGGCGGCGAAAAGGACTACGACCACTTTCATGAGTTCAGCACCCTGCCGCAGGGGGACATTCTTGCCGAGTTGCTGGGCAGGGGATGCTTCATCGCCATGAGTTCGGCGCTGATTCGGCGCGCCGCCGTGGACGAACTAGGCGGCATACCCGCCACCATACGCATCATTCCCGATTACTACCTGTACGTGAATATCTGCAGGAAGTATCAGGCTCGTGCCGTGCAGGATGTTGTCTGCCGCTATCGGCTGCATCCCGCGAGCATGAGCAGCGTTTACCGGCGCGAGTCGCTCGAAGAAACCCTGTCACTGATTGAGGAATGGAGCGACGACCTTTCACCTGAAACCTTTTCCGAGCGGCGTGCCGGGGTCTCGACTGCCCTGGCCCTGGAAGAATTGCGTCATTGGAAGACAGTGCCGCGGGGGGCGGTTCGCCTGGCTAATGAGGGCTCGGTCTGGTGGCTTGCCGGCCGGCCCCTCGTGCATTTCTTTAGGGCCGTTCGCCGTCGCTTGCGGAAACCGCAATGGAAGCTGTCCGGTGGGCTATCCAAGCCGCGTGAGTAACTTCGCCTGCTGGGACCCGACCTCGCAAATGAAGGCGATCACCACGCGGGACCGCGGCCGAGGTCCGACCTACTCGCTCGACGGAACCACCATTTTTTCCGTGGGACGCGCTCGATAAGATGCGACTGGACCTTTAACCACTCTCTTATCGGTGCGGAGGTAGTGCTCGAGCAATCGGACATATAACCGAGTTCGCAGCGCTGCGCGAACCAACCACTTGACCGGCAAGGACTGACTGAAGTACGCGTACGATTCGTTAAACATCACGAATGCTTCGGTCTCTTCGCGCAGGGCGCGCACCGGGTCCTGGCCAATGCTTTGGCTGCCGTAGTGGATGACCTCGGCACACGGCGTGTAGAAGATGCGGTATCCCCTGCGCCCGAGCGTGAAGTTGTACGCGTGATCGACCATGAACTGCCCAAAGCGTTCGTCAAACATGCCAACCTGCTCCCAAGTGGAGCGGCGAAGAACATACGCGGCCGTGCTGATGCTTTGCACCTGCTGGGCGCGGGAGTAGTCAAAGTCGGTTTTATAGTACCGGTTCATCACGCGGCTGGCGGGAAACAGTTTGTGCCAGTTTAAGGCTTGCAGGACAAAGGTATCCACGCCAGCGAATCCGCGAATACAGTGCTGCACAGATCCATCGGCTTTCAGTAACCTGGGACCGCAGGCCGCTATGTCGGGATGCTCGTCCATGAAATGGACCATGGGCGCAAATGCATTACTCGTCAGCAGCGTGTCGCTGTCGAGGTGACAGGCGTAGCGCGCCCGGGACAGTCGCATACCCACGTTGTGGTTTTTGGCGTACAGCGACCGTTCCGTGTTGCGAATGAGAATCACTCGCGGGAACATCGCCGCCACCATGTCGGCGCTGCCATCGGGAGAGTTGTCATCGACACAGATGACCTCAAAGCTGATCCCCTCGAGGTATTGATATAGCGACTCAATACAGCTCCGTAACAGTTCTCGAGTGTTGTAGCTAGCAATGATGATCGTCAAGTCGAGGGGCGAATCGGCCATGCTCTTAGCCTCTTAGATGGGTCCCACGTTCAAATGCGTTCACGATACGAGGCCAGAGAATGCTATGCGCATCTCTCCCCAACTGAAGCGACCTACTACTATCCGTTCCTACTCAATCGCTTATACACGCAAATACTTATGCACAGCCCGTGACTTCACAGTTAGCAGCGAGGCTCGGACGACGGGCGCAAAACGAGCTGACGCGTCCTCCGAGATCGGCAGCAAAGGCTACAAGTCGCAACGCCAGCGGAGCCCAATGCTACGGCCTACTGGGCGTCAATCCAAACCGTTCTGATACCGACGGGATGGCAGCAGTCTATTACCCCCCGTATGCTCCCGCCAATAGCCCGTCCGTAACCCTCGGGATTGTTACGATGAGCCGAAGAAGACTCGATTACACAACCGGATCGCCCTGTTACCCGAAGAATGGCCTCATATAGAATCGGCCTTGGCAGCGTCCGTCTTCGGTTTTGGGGAACGTGAAAGCGCTACGAGTACGCGCGCACGAGCCACTGCGCGGTCACGAATCTTTTATGCGTTCCGGTCAGGATCCAACCGATTTGCCTTTTCTGATAGGGATAACAGCTTGAAACCGAGAATCGTCCTTTCCGGCGTCAACGTGCGGGAGGCAGGGGCGTTGTCGGTTTTTCGTGATGCGCTGGCAACACTGGCGCGAGAATACGGAGACCGATACGAAATCACTGCGTTGGTGTCGCGGCGCGAGCTGTTCGATATCGCGGGTATTAGTTACCTTGAATATCCTCGAATCATGCATTCCTATTTGGCGCGGGTGCGATTTGAGTACTGGACTTCGAGGGGGATCAGCGCAAACCTGAAGCCCACCGTGTGGCTGTCAATGCACGACATGACACCCAACGTGACGGCGGACGTGCGGGCGGTATATTGCCACAACCCGTCGCCTTTTTACCGTCCCACGATTTCGGAGTTTTTACTGGACTGGAGATTCGGACTATTTACGCTTTTCTACCGGTTTCTCTATCGCATCAATATCCACGCCAACGACTACGTGATCGTGCAGCAGGATTGGATGCGCAAGGGCTTAATGCGCCTGTACGGATTGCGGAACGTTGTGGTTGCTCACCCGGTCGTGTACCTACAAAACGCAATGGAAGATGTATCGGATGGGGCGGCGGGCCAGCCCTACCGCTTCTTCTATCCTGCGTTTCCACGCACTTTCAAGAATCCGGAAGTATGCCTGAAAGCGGCGCGGATCCTCGAGCAGGGCGGGTTCGATAAATTCGAGTTGTGGTTGACCTTTGCTGCCTCGGAAAACCGATACGCTTCGCGGGTAGTGAAGGAATTCGACGATGTGCGGTCGGTGCGATGGCTCGGTTTACTGCCGCGCGAGCGGATTTTCGAGCTGTACAGCGAAGCGGACTGCCTGCTGTTCCCTTCCCGGCTGGAGACATGGGGGATGCCCATCGCAGAAGTACAAAGCTTCGGAAAGCCGATCTTGGCGGCTGATCTGCCCTATGCGCACGAAAGCGCCGCCGGCTATGACAAGGTTCGATTCTTTGACCCCAGCGATGCCGAGCAACTGGCCAGTCTCATGCAGCAGGCGGCAACCGCCCAGCCCATCTTCGCCAAAGCACCCGAAGCCGCCATCGCAGCACCCTATGCCAGCAACTGGTCGGAGCTTTGGGCAATGCTCCTATCCCACCGAAATTGATTCTGAGCAACCAGGTCTATGATGGCACTGCTCCCTTCGGGTGGGAGTCACCAGCGCAAAGTTTGTCGTATAGGCTCTGGTACGCCCGGGACATGCGTGATGCGGAAATCGCGTCCAGCGACTCCGGGGGCGGCCTCAGTATGGACAGGTTTCTCCTTGGGTCGTTAGCATCCAGCACTGCCGCAACGGCTCGAGAGTCATATCCTGAGTAAATGAAAACCTGCTGGGCAAACATGTCGCGGATGTGGCGGTGCGAGGGGATGTCCGAAGCGAGGACCTGCGTGCCGCAGGCACAAGCCTCCAGCAGCGACATCGGCAATCCTTCGGAACTGGAGTTGGAAATAAGCATGTCGCTGGCACGAAGCAGGTCGGGTATGTCCTGCCTCTTTCCCAGGAAGGAAACATTCTTCGCGCCGGCTGCAGCCTGCTCGCATTGCTGCCGCAGGGGGCCTTCGCCAGCGATTAAGAGCAGGGCGTTTCGTGAAAATGTTGAGCCGAGGAACCCGCTAACCACCTCGACAGGTCGCTTGACGCTGGTCAGTCTGCCAGTATGCAGCACCAGAGTTCGTTCCTGCGGCAAGCCTAATCGCCGGCGCAGAAGAGCCTTTTCGGACAGGCTCGCGGGGGGATGGAAGGTATTCAGATCAATGCCGTTGGTGATGACTTCGCAATCTAAGCCATGCGATCGCGCTGCCTCCGCCACAGTGCCGGAAACTGCAACCACACGCGCAAATCTGTGGAGAGCTGCATATTCGCGCTGCGCCATCCATTGGCCTAAGGCTTTGGGGTAGAGCATTTGGTAATCGGTGACGAGGTCGGAGTGGATGGTGGAAACCGACGGAACGTCTAACTTGCATCTACTGAAGAGGACCGTGGCCCGAAAGGCGTGGCAATGAACTATATCGATTTTCTGCGCCCGTATCGTTTCCGCCAGCAATCGGGGGCCGAACACAAACGAAGCTGGACGGGATAAATTCATCTCCTTGACTCGAACGCCAAACGAGCGGAAGCCGTTCAGGGCGCTGTCGCCGGGATCGGGAGAAAGTGTGGCCACCGTCGCCTCGTAATTTGCGGGATCGTAACCCCGCACGATGCCCTCCAACACGCTGGTAGGTCCGCACCGCCATAGGGTCGAGATTATGGAGAGAACCTTTTGGGGCAAGTCTGGGACACCTAGGCAATACCAATTCAGGTTTTCTATCGAATCCAGCCGCTGTCGCGCCCGGTCAACCGGGCACACAGTGGCAGCTTCCGGCAAGATACACCATATACCCGCCACTTGGACCCGCTCTATTTCTTTCAATCTCAGCGGACCATTAGAGGCCCAAGAACGTGTGGCCCGGGTACTGTCGTGACGACACCCAGAGTCCTACCGTTCGAATGGTCGTGCACTAAACCGCCACGCTATCCACCTTCGCGCGCAGCAACTCCTTCGCCATCTTTCCGGCAATTGCAAGACCGGCGAGGTAGACCACATACGAAATCACGGTATTAACGGCGGCAGCCATGGCGCCGTAGCGAGGAATCCCGATCCAGTTCAGAACGATATTGGTGACTGCGGCAACGACGGTACACACTAGCACTTTTCGTTCCATGGACCACGCAATATAGGCGCTGTTCAGGTAAGTGACAAGGAAGTCGAGGGGAATGGCACAGGCCAGCACCAGCAAAAGAGGAGAAGCAACCAGGAAGTCGTGGCCGAACAGGATGGACAACAGGGGTCGGCGGAAAATAGCCACCAGCACCGATACCGCGCTCCCCGCGACAAACAGTCCAAGGAAAATGGGCGGCCTCAGCATTCGCAACCGTTCGGCCAGGGTTTGCCGCGCCAGTTGTGGATACAGCACGCTGGTCAGCAAATAGTAGGTCACAAGCACTTGGGTGAGGATGCGATAGGAGGCGCTGTAGAGGCCCAGTTGCTGGGGATTGGACATGACGCCAAGCATCAACATGTCGATGGTTGCGAAGGCATAGTTGCCCAGCCAGGCGAGCCCCATGATGCTGGTGCGCCCCCAGTGCAAAGCCTCGACAACGGCAGCCACACCCTGTTCCTGCTCACCAATTTCCTGCTGATGGCGCTTCCACCAAACCCAGAACACGATTGCCTGCAAGATATAACCGACGAAGTTGCCGACGATAAGCCATGCCAGAAGGTGCTGGCTCGAAGCGGCGATGAGGAGCGAGGTCAACACGCATCCGGGAACGATGGCCTTGGCCAGTCCAACCAGGCGAAGCTGCTCCCTGCCCCATGCGGCCCAGTCCAGAGACAATGCGTACATGCTGCTGATCGCCGCGAACACGAAGAGAAACACCTTCATGTCGAGCGGCAGGCGGGCGCGAGTGGCGTAAAGCAGAACAAAAGGTAAGACGGCGGCGGCCATGCCGAGCCGGCGTCGCTGCACCCGGTGCATGATCTCGGACGCAGAACCGGGGAACCGCGCCATCAGCCGGGCTCCCACGTGACGCAGACCGAAATCGATTACCGGTTGCTCATACTGCGAGATGCCCTGGGCCAGAGCATATACGCCGACAACTGCGACGCCATATGTGTGGCCGAGGAGAATGACCGCGACGACCCCAAAGACCCGCGCCAGGAGCTCTCCAGAACCCAACTGAAAGATATTGCGGGCCAACTGCGTGAAATAAGACTCTTTGGCTGCGTCAGACTCCACGTAGTTCCCCCCATTGGGTTAGTTGGATCTTTTCGGTCTCGGAGTTTGGTTCACCCCGGGCGAGTGGCCACTACGTCGCCCGGCGTATCCCCGACAACAGACGTCACGAAATGATACAGACTCCAACCGAGAGCAAGCGGCAGCAAAAGAACCAGCGTTCGAATCAGCGTAGATCCCCATCCCAACAGGAACCCTCGTGGCATTAGCAGAACTTGCGGCAGGACGAGTGCCACCAAAACCAGCGTTGTGGCGTTGCGGCTACACGCATACAGAAACTGGAGCCCGCCGCCAATCAGAAGCGAAATTACTATCACTCCGAGAATTCCACCGATTACGTAAGACTCGGCAAGATATGACCCCGAGGTGGCGAAACCTTCTTCAAACAGGCGAGGATTCAGGAAGACCGAGACGTCAAAGCCGAACTGGCGCCCACGAAAATAATTCGACACATCGCTGGAGACAAGCTCGATTTGCAACTCGTGCAACAAGTAGGACAACACATACGGCTCAAACAGGTTCCTGCGGATGACAGCGACTTCCGTGACGGCAAGCGATACTCCCTGGGTGGCGATAAACCGCACGGGATCTACCGCGGAACGGCCCTCTACCTCTTCCCCAAAGCGCGCCAAGCCGATCAGATTCGCCACCATCACCAGCGCCGCAGCCAGAACGACTATCCGCCAAATGCGGGCATCTCTTCGGGATTTAATTCTCGCCACGTACCAGAACGCCAGAATCAGGCTGAAGGTTCCCATGCGCGTGCCCGTCAGCAAGATCACAATACTGCCGCAGAAATACAGCGCGACTACGGCGTAGAGTATTTTCTTTTTTGTCTCGAAGACGACAATCGCCGCCAGAACAGGGAGAGTCAGCAACGCTGCGATTCGAACGACAAAAGGTACGCTTGCAGCCAGCCGGTTATAGTCATTGTAGAAAATGGTGTACCAGCCATGGCTCTGAATGAACTGGTAGTAGAGATAATTCTTATAGAGCAGGAAAGGCAGGGTGGAAAAATAAACCAGGTATAAGTAAGGCAAATACCGGCGGACGTTTGCATCCGATGGCGGCGGGACAGGCCGGTAATTCCATCGGCAAGGCCCATAAATGCATATTGCCGAAAGGGCAATGCATAACATGACGATGCCAGCATCGTTCCTGGTTATGCCGAATGGAGTGTCGACCATCACCACAACCTGGAACGGATCAGAAAGGCTGCCGAGGCAGTAGGCAATCAGTCTCCCTCCCTGAAACAGCGTCAATGTGCACAGGAACAGGAAACAGGGGTGGCGCCCTTTTCCCAGATGGACCCACGACATCACGATCAGAGCAGTGAGGAGTGCGACGGTGAGGACGATCGCTCCATTCAGAGGCAGCCATCCGAATAGAAAGCACAGGGTCGCGATAGCAACCACCGCCAAATACGCGAATATTTCGAAGGCTGCCGCTGGAATGGGCGGCGCACCGTGAGCCAATGACGGGTACGCCGGCGCCGCCGAGCTCATAACACTCCCGGAGTGTCGAGCAGTCCCTTCAAGTATTGCCCATAACCGTTGTTAGCCATGGGGGCGGCGAGTTGCTCGAGCTGCGCGGCGTCAATATATCCAGCACGATAAGCGATCTCTTCCGGACATGCGATCTTCAGCCCTTGCCTTTTCTCGATGGTCTGGATGAACGTCGCCGCCTCAAGCAGAGAATCGTGGGTACCGGTATCGAGCCACGCCATTCCCCGGCTCATGATCTCGGCACGCAGTTCGCCGCGCTCGAGATAGAGGCGGTTGAGGTCAGTAATCTCCAGTTCGTTTCGCGCCGAGGGTTTCAGGCTGCGCGTCAGCTCCACCACTCGACTGTCGTAGAAATACAGCCCGGTTACGGCGTAGCGCGATTTGGGTTGCTTGGGCTTCTCTTCCAGGGTCAGGGCGCGGCCATGAGCATCCAGTTCCACTACGCCGTACCGCTCCGGGTCATTTACGGCGTAAGCGAACACGGTAGCGCCGTGCTCGCGGGTGGCGGCAATGCGCAAAGTGCCCGACAAACTGTGCCCATAGAAAATGTTGTCGCCCAGAACCAGAGCGCAACGCTGTCCGGCGATGAAGTCCGCGCCCAGGAGAAACGCCTGCGCGATGCCCTCAGGCGCCGCCTGCACGACGTAGCTGAAGTTCACGCCCCAGCGGGCGCCGTCGCCCAGCAACTGCGTGAAGCGGGGGGTATCAAGCGGGGTCGAGATGACCAGTATTTCGCGAATGCCCGCCAGCATGAGAACGCTGAGCGGATAGTAGATCATGGGCTTGTCATAGACCGGCAACAGTTGTTTAGAGACACATTGCGTCGCCGGATATAGCCGCGTTCCGGAACCGCCGGCAAGGATAATGCCTTTCAGCGAATCACCTGCATTCGTCAATGTGCTCCCTCTTCCCTCCCGGCGGTGCGCTGCACGTATTGCTTGTCGATCCAGTCGCGATAGCTTCCACTGGTGACGTCCTTAACCCAAGGCTGGTTATTGAGATACCACGCCACAGTTTTTCGAATGCCTGAGGCAAATGTCTCCTGCGGCGTCCAGCCCAGTTCCCGTTCGATTTTCTGCGGGTCAATCGCATAGCGCCGGTCATGGCCGGGGCGGTCCGTCACAAAACGAATGAGATCCTTGTGCGGCCTGACTGGTGAGCCGGGAGAAAGTTCGTCGAGGATGTCGCAAATCGTTCGCACTACTTCGATATTGCGCTGCTCGCTGCGTCCGCCAATGTTGTAGGTTTCCCCGGGACGCCCGTCATGCAGGACGCGCCGTATGGCTGCGCAGTGGTCCTCTACATATAGCCAGTCACGAACATTCTTGCCGTCGCCATAAACCGGTAGCTCCTTACCGGTCAGGGCGTTCAGGATCACCAGCGGGATGAGCTTCTCGGGAAACTGGAATGGGCCATAGTTATTAGAGCAGTTCGTCGTGAGCGTGGGCAGGCAGTAGGTATGAAAGTACGCCCGTACCAGGTGATCGGAAGCTGCTTTGGAGGCTGCGTACGGACTGTTCGGCGAGTATGCCGTCGTCTCGCAAAACGGGTCGTCGTTCTCTCCCAGCGAACCGTACACTTCGTCAGTGGACACGTGCAGAAAGCGAAACCGCTTCTTATCGGCCGTGCCGAGACTCTCCCAGTACAGTTTGGCCTCCGTAAGCAGGGCGAAGGTTCCGTTGATGTTGGTGCGTATGAATTCATCGGGTCCCAGGATGGAACGGTCCACATGACTCTCAGCCGCAAAGTGAACGATAGCCGTCGGTGTATGGTCACAAAGAATCTTGTGGACGAGCTCGCGATCGTTGATGTCGCCGCGTACAAATTCATAGCGTTGATTGCCATACGCTGCCGCCAGGTTTGCTGCATTGCCAGCGTACGTGAGGCAATCGAAATTTAGAACAGGCGTCGATTCCTGCGCCAGCCACTGCAGAATGAAATTGGATCCGATGAATCCGGCGCCGCCAGTAACGATGATTGATTCAGTCATATAGCCTTAAGAGAAATTTCGTAAGTAGTGTTGCAATTGAGCAATTCGCGCGTCATTCGCGGGGTCCTTGCGGACGCGGAGGATCGTCTCCCAAACCAGTATGTAAAGGCACGACGCAAGAAATGCAGAGATGGCCGTCAGCACGATGATCAGCAGGCGCTTCGGACTTGACTTTCGTTCCGGCTCCACTGCCTTGTCGACCACTTGTACCATGATGGCGTTTTTGGACTCGTCGATGCGTGCCGCCTCCAACTGTTTCCCAAGAAAATCGTACAAGGTCTCGTGGTACTTCAGTTCCCGCGCCGCCCTCAAGTATTCGAGGGTGGCTTGCGGAACCCGGCGCGTCGGTACCTGAAGATTCCCCTCGCCAAGATTAGTCCCGCTGCGTTCCACCTGCGACAATTTGGCCGATTGCGACTGCAGTTCGGCCAATTCCCGTTGGACTCGCTTTACGTCAGGATTGTCTTCTGTCGCGTAAGTGCGTAGCGATTGCAATTGCACCTGCTTGGCCGCAATCTGGGCGCGAAGATCGGCCACTGCCCCAATGAGAGAACGCACCTGGGCATCGGGTTGGATCAAGCCTGTCTTTTCCTGAAGGGCCAACAGCGCCACTTCAGCCCGCGACAAATCCTCTCGCTCGGCGGCTAACTTTTGCTCGAAGAAGACGCGCCGCTGTGCCGCCTCGGTGAGGGCGAGGCCCTGGTTCAAGGCCCGAAGCTCCTCCACCCACGCATTGGCAATGTCAGCAGCGCGCTTGGGATCGCGGTCGCTGACCTGAATCGCAATCAGTCCCTCTTTTTCGGAATTGATCTCGCTGCGCTTGTTCAGAATCTTGCGGGCATCCTGATATCGCTTAACGTAGTAAACCTTTCGCAAGTCGAAGCGATTGACCAGCGCATCCTCGATCGTCCGGCTTTGCAGCATGGCCACGAAAACGTCGGACGGATTCTTCAATCCCAAGTCTCTGAGATCCAGGGCCGCGGCACCACCCACCTGCCCGACCAGAGTGCTCAGTACGGACTGGTTCTGCTGCGGGGGAAGTATCGTTGCCGTCGCGGTATACATCTTTGGCATTACGAACACGATGATTGCCGCCAACAGCGTGGCGGCTAGCGTAATTTGTATAATCCGTTTCTTCTCGCGCGCAAGCACCAGGAAAATTTCCAGAAGATCGGCATTGCCGCCAATCCTTGCGGGAGACTCGGCCGATGCATCAACGCCGTTCAGTTCTGCCGACTGTGGTTCAGGCATGAATTCTCAACTATGACTGCGGAGTTCGCTGGTTGCAGAAATCGATCCGCAGTTCAGTCCAATTCTCCGCGTCTATGGGCTCAGAACCTTGATTGCGGCTGCCGCCAGCCCGAAGTTAAAGAGAATCGTCGACCAATCCTTTAATCCGCGGACAAACGAGCCTTTGTTAGTTTGTTCGGGCACGATCACGGCATCCCCAGGCATCAGAACCATGCTATCGAAACCGCTCATCCAAAATTTAGAAGCCGAGTCTTTGTTGACGACGGCGCCATTGGCTCGGACGACAAAAATCCTGCCTTTATCAGCGTCTCGCGTTGGGCCACCCGAGTTGCGCAGATACGAATTTACGGTTTTGCCCGGGACCCGAAGATACGACCCCTGGTTGTAGACGTCACCGATAACCGT
Organism: uncultured Acidobacteriaceae bacterium; assembly: GCA_963834815.1. Classification (GTDB taxonomy): domain Bacteria; phylum Acidobacteriota; class Terriglobia; order Terriglobales; family Acidobacteriaceae; genus DASRAA01. The sequence goes on from CAWIDA010000008.1 coordinate 122,040, forward strand.
CACCGCCGCGGGAACGCTTGGCACATAGAATTGGTCACCATCCTCCAGTGCTAGATCCGGGATGGCGTCAACGGTCGTGTCATCGGGATGAAGGTTGAGGACAATGCGACCGTCAGGCTGAATACGCCGCAAGATTTCCAGGCTCGTACGCTCAGCCTCCAAGCCTGCTTTCGTCGCCTCCACTTCCGCGGTGGTAGCGGAAGTTGTCGCGAGGCGTGCCGATCGGCGATTTAGATTCAGCTCGCTCTCGGCGATCATCTGGTCCAGCCGTTTCCGCTGTTCAATCCGCACCGATTCGCGGCTGAATTGAGCGCCATAGAGATACGCAGATAGTGTCAGTCCGCCAGCCTTTTGCACAAGATCCTGCAGCCGCTGTCCGTTCTCGACCCGGTAGACTCCAGCGGCCGCAAACTCCCCGGTCAAGCGGACGAACTTGGTTTGCTTCAGCTCAGGCACCCGCAAATCCGACTGCGAAAAGATGGTGACGATGTCGCCCGGTTGCAAGGCGATATCGTTCGCCGCATCATGATCGAGAACAGCCCGGCCCAGGTTGAATGGGATGAGTCTGGTGGAGAGGTCCTGGGCATCCATGCGCTGCACCACAGCGTAATCCCAATTGATGTCGGGCGCGGTACGGCGCACCTCGTTCTGCCCACCAGAAGGTCTGGTTCCCGACGCTTGCGATTCAAGAGTGAGTTGATTTTGCTGCTTCCAATAATCCCGCGTCACCAAAAACTCACGACCGGGAATCAGATCACTGATGCGCATTCGCTCGTGCCAGGGATAGCGCCCTGGACTGGCCACGTTCCCGCGAAGCGTCACTGCGTTCTCAAACTTAGGGGAAAGTGGCGTAACGGTGACCAAATCGCCGTCCTTCATGGGACGGGCCAGTCCGGCCGTATCAAGTGAGACTTCCTCAACTCGCCGCGAACTTCGATTCTGGATCCCTTCGATAAATACCTTTCCGCCGTATGCGGTGTTGGTCAGCCCGCCCGCGAGATCGAATACCTCGGACAGCGTAGTTTCGCCCTTTAGCTCGTAAATTGCAGGAGTATTGACTTGGCCGCCGACCGCCACCTGTGGACCGACCGGAAGAAAGTAGACGACATCTTCTGGTTGCAGGGAAACATCCTTTGATTTATCGCCTTTGATCAGGAGGTCATACAAATCGAACTCCGTGATCACCTTCGATCCTCGCTTTAATTGAATACGCCGCATTGAACCCGCCAGCGAAGGTCCGCCCGAAGCAAAAATCGCATTTGCCAAAGTGCTGAGCGAGCTAACGGTGTAACGGCCAGGCTGCCTGGCCTGTCCGACGACGAAAATATCAATCGAGCGGAGGTCACCCATGGTGACATTGAGATCGAAGTTTTGATAGATACGGCCAATCTGCGAGGCCAAGAAACCTCTTAACTGCTCAAATTTGAGGCCAGAGACGTTAAGATTGCCCACTTTGGGAACGAAAATAGTGCCGTTACGATCGACGCGGGCGTGAATGTCCAGATCAATTTGTCCCCAGGCCCGAATCAACAATTCGTCGCCCGGCCCGATCACGTAGTTCGCGGTGACGGGTACGCGATCAACCGGAGCAAAGGTTGTGGGACCATTGTCGAACAGACTCGCACCGTAAATTGGCAGGACGTAGCCCAGCGATTGCGCAGCGAACTGCTGAAAATCAGTGAGTTCCAACGTCTTTGCCGCGACCTGTGAGGGGTTTCGCGGATTCTTTGGAGCGCTCTCTACGGGCGTTTTGGTTGGTTCTGGTTGAGAGGTTTGGGGAGCTGTAGCGTTGGCGGGCGATTGCGCAGCCCCGGTCTGTTGGGAGGCTGCCGTCGAACTGGGAGTCCCGGGCACAGCCTGACCAATAGCCGCTTCGGCGACAATCAGAACCGCCAATAAGGGCAACACCCAAGGCCCGGCCCGAAACTTCGAAACTCTCTGCACCCTAGTTTGGCGAGTCATTTGTTCAGCCCAATAGGGTAACATCACCGGTTCTTGAGTTGGAGATGTTCGATAGTTGGCGGGAAGTGGTTAGTCAAGACGTAGCAGCATTTAAGCCGACGGCGGAATCACAAGCACGATGGCAACTGCTGACTCGGAACAAATGATCCACCTTTTTCCCCGTCCTAAGGCACTTCCAGGCCAGTTGGCTGAGTGAAACATTACCCTACAAGGGTAGGTTTATTCTGCCTGTTAGTACGACTCAGGATCGTGTCGAAAGATCGTCGGACGCAAACGCGAGGGCCTGCATTAACTCGGGCGCACTTGGATAGGCGTAGCTTTGACATGAAAGTAGAGAATCGGTATCAAACCGGCACAAGTTTCCGTGCGAACGAATAGAAGGAACTTGCGTTCCACAGGACAAGCTCACATAATGTAGCGTGGCTGAGGCCAGACCGCGAGTAGCAGACTTGTCCCTCGGCCCGACAAAGATTGAAGATAGAATCAGCGACAATGGTCGCCGTTTTGCCTGAAATGTTTGCACTGCACCTGTCTAACGCCTTTATTTCATGTGGCGTTTTCGGCCTCGGCCTGTAGTTTGACTTCGACGTGGCCGGGTTTAAATATACGATCTGGCCGCCGGGCCAACTCACCGGTTTGGCCTTTAAGGGGACCCCCATGAAAAAGCTAGCGCTCTTCATCGGACTGTTGGCGGCAAGCGTGTCTGCCTATGCTGGTCCAGTAACTCTTGACTTCATAGCATTTCAATCTGGGGGATGGCAACTTGGTTACCCGTACTCGGCCACTGTGAACGGAGGCTCGGTCATCGCCGTCATGTGCGATGACTGGGTGCATGGAGGAGTACCCGGTGACACCTGGCCGGCGAACATCACCAATCTAGGAACTGGCAACCTCAGTGTGCTGCGCTTCAACCAGATGAGTGGCGCGCTGACGCTTTACCAGGAGGTTGGTTGGCTGCTTCTGCAGACTCAGGTCGCCCCGCAAAATCAGTGGACAGACATCAACTTCGCGGTGTGGAACATCTTCGATTCGAGTGTGCCTCTGAATCCCAATGCCCAGAATTGGCTAAACATGGCGCAGCAGGAAGCAGTGAACGGCTTCCCGGGTACCGACTTCTACCGGGTGCTCATCTATACCCCCGTGAATCAATATGCTACTAATCCCACTGACCCGCAGGAGTTGCTGACCGTCATTCCAGAGCCAGGGACATTACTCCTGTTGGGTACCGGAATCGTGGGTTTGCTGACGAGGAAGATGCGGTCGTAATTCGCAGAGTGCGACTAAGCAATCGAGCCTGGGAAGAAGCTGCTGACCTCGGTCGGCAGTTCTTTTTTTCGGGGCTTTGAAGTCGATCTTATAGGCGTAGATCAAGCGCGACGTTGAAGCGGGTTGAAGAGCGATCGCAAAAGTGGATTCCCAGATTGGGTCTTCTACGCAAATTCTGCGGCTACCCATTTCATCTCAGCGCTATGATTGCATCGGGTTGCGGAGGATTACCATGCCTTCTCGTTCTGGAATGATGGGAACACATCGTGCCCTGGCACTCATCGCCCTCGGCGGCGCCATCTGTTCGGCAGGGGTATGCGCCTCGGCACAGAACCCCCAGCCGAAGGACGAAATCTTTGGGGGATATGCCTTTCTGTTCCCGAACGGTTGGGGTGACCTCGACTACAAGATCAACAACATCCCAGATGCCTTCGACGCCTCCAACACCTACTATCTTCCCCATGCCCGCAATGTCGGGATCTTGATGGATGGCAGTGGCCATTTCAACGGTGGCACGACCCCTCCAAACCTGGAAAATGGCAGCAACAACAGCACCGGAGTCGGATATGCCCTTGGAGGCGTGCAGTACAAGCACCACACTAGCTCATTGTCGCCCTTCGTACGAGGCTTCGTGGGGGTCGCCAACATCTCTCCTGATTGCTGCCACGGAACAGAGTGGAGCTTCGCTGCCGGCGGCGGTGGCGGCTTGGATTTCTACGTCAAACCAAGGATTTCGATTCGCCTGATCCAAGCCGACTACATCTATTCCCATTACAGCCACGTATTTCAGGGCGCCCAGATTTCTCCTCAGGCTAATCAACTAGTTCCAGACCCTCATCCGACACAGTGGAACAGCGTGCGGCTGGCTGCAGGCGTGGTCTTCAGCTTTGGCAGCTACTCGGCGCATCTACCGCCATTGTGCGTCGCCAGCGCTTCGCCAGGCGAAGTGAATGCAGGTGAATCCGTAAGGCTCACCGTAACCGGCACGAACTACGACCCCAAGCACACGTTGAATTACGGTTGGACGGCCAATGGGGGCAGGTTATCGAGTGCTGCTGCCCAGTCAACGGAGATCGACACCGCGGGCCTGGCTCCGGGGAGCTATGCCGCGAGCGCCACGATTATCGACCCTAAGCTAAAGAAGATGAACTCATCGACGTGCCCCGCTGCCTTCATTGTGAAGCCACCATCACCGGTTCCGCCGGTTGTAACCTGCACGGTGAGCCCGATGACGATCGCCGTAGGCGAGTCGGCCACCGTTACTATGACTGCCAGTAGCGCCGATCAACATCCATTGAGTTACAACTGGTCCGCCACTGGTGGCCAGTTGACTAGCAGCGATACCACCGCCACGGTAACAGCGACCGACGCCGATGCCGGAAGCACAATCACCGTCACGGGTACCGCGAAGGACGATCGCTCGCTGAGTGCTGCCTGCAGCGTGCACGTCCCAGTGCCGCCAATCAAGACGTGCGTCAACATCGAGGATTGGGGCACATGTACCTTTGAGAAGAATCCCAAGAAGCCGTGGCGCGTGGACAATGACTGCAAAGACACGCTGGACAAACTCGCTCTGCGCCTACAACAGATGCCGACCGGTAAGTTGGACATAGTCGGCTACACCAATGAGAAGGAAGCTATCAGCGCGAGCACGTTGGGTGCTCAGCGTTCCGTCAACGTCAAGTATTACCTGACAACCGACGGGCCGACCAAGATCGACGGCAGCCGCCTCCAACCTCGTCAGGGGGGAGCCAAGGGGCAAGTCACTCACTTCTACTTCCTGCCCGATGGCGTTCTGTGTACCGGGCAAGCCGAAGAGGGGACTGCGGTTGACGAAACCAAAGTGCGGCCGCAGTCGCGCACCGCGCCTGCTCCTGTGACGAAGTCTAAGAGTACAAAGCCAGTCGCTGCTCCGGCGCAATAACTGAACAGGCCGAAATTAATAGGCGGGCGGGACGAAAGCTTCTCGCCCGCCCTTTCGTTAACGAGTCTAGGCCGCCGATGCACGCAGCCATCCTGGCAACGATCGACGGCGAACGACTGCGATTAATCACACGAGCCGCTACCAATTTGAGGATTCAAACTGTTGAATGACTGCAGCATGCTCCAGTATTCAATGATTCGACTGAAATAGGCCGTCCAACCTGCAAGCGGACTTCGGCACCACTGCCGGCAGCCGCATCTACAGGTAGGGACTGCTCGCTCTCCTGAATCATTTCATTCGTATCGGCGGCTGGACGTATCTCGAATCGCGCGGCGCCCCTTCGCCGTCGGTCCGGGCAGGCGCATGGCAGCCTGGGACAGTGAGTAAGAGTCAGCCCACGCGGGGGGCACACACAGTTGTCATTCCGCCGCTTGGAGTACTCTTGGTGATCTCGCTCTCATGTGTGCGCTGGAGAAACTTGGGTGCTACGTCATTTGGTGTTGCGCTCAATCGCACAATTGAGAGGCCACACGCCGCCCTAATTGCACCCGTCTGCCACCTTCTTCAATTTGAAAACCGTCAGCGTGGGCGGCTGCTGGGACAATACGTTGTTGGGGGATGTTCCCGGTGGAGGTTCGGAAACGGTTCCCGTGATTTGCACCATCCTGGCGTTGTAGCGCTTAAACTGAGCGCTATCGCCCTCAAGCAGGTAAAGGGTGTCGTCGGATGCTCCCAATGTGTAATGACCGTCATAGCCGGTGAGGCAGCCCACCACGGTCTTCGGCTTGCCGAGAGGCGGGGTCGAGGGCTTCTGGGCAGCACCGCCTGGGCTTTGCGCGAATACGGCCGAAGCACACAGTCCAAAGATCGCTAGATTAAGCCAAGCTTTTCCAGTCTTGCTCATCCGTTGGATCCTCTCCGTTTACATTCATTCCTGGTTTCACAATTCGCGGCAATCCAGTATCGCGCTGCCCCCGCGGCCCTGCTATTCCAGCAGGGCGCTGCTTTTCGGTAAACCTAATTCTGCGCTTTAAACGAGTCTGCTGGGTCTTGCCAGCAGCTTTTCCAAAACGCTTGGTCGGACAGGTGTCCCGCTCGCCACTGCTGCAGGTTAGACAGCGTTGCAGCGGCCATGCCTCCGTCTGCCGAGTCAAGAATGATGACCACTCCGGCGATTTCGGTACTTTGATTCGGGGGCCCAGCATCAACCTTGCGAAATATAGATTTAACTAGACGCCACCTGGCTTCGGAACCGAACTGGTCGCTATCCAGGGGCTGTACCCAGATGATCTTCACTTGGCGGCCGTCTAAGGGCTCCCATTTGCCGGGAAACGCCCCGACCTGTTCCTTGGTTTGGCGGACTAGGTCGTCCTTCTCATTTTGGTCGCCGCGCATGGCGGAGAGGCTGACCGTGGCCGCGCCCGGTATATCTACAAAATCCCGGCGTATCCAACCACGGGAAAGACCTGAGATCTGGATGTGGACCCAGCCCTCCGGCACATCCAGGATTTGAAACTCGTCTTCGGCGTCAGCCCGGAACATCACCTGTGCTCCTTCCAGCGGCTGCGCCACCACGGGCGTGTTGGCGCTCTTAACCACAGCCAGATCAACTGGACGCGATTGGTTGTGGAGTATCTGCTCCAGGTTATCCACTTCTTGTGCGAGCGCCTGTGCCTGCTTACGCACGACGGGATCTGTGATTTTGCTCGAAGGCGGTTTCGTTTCCGAAGGAGCGGTAGTCAACCGTTGCGTGGCGAATACGGATGTACTCGCGGCCGCCGATGGGCTATCCGGAAGGGGTGCGACGGTCGCCCCTTTCGAGCGCGTAGCTGTCGAGTGTGCCGCCAAGTTCGGATTGAGCTTTTCTGCAATAGCGTCCAGTAAGTCCGACTCAAGACGGCCACTTGATTTCAGCACCTTATAACCCGAGTCAACAGTCGACGCGCCGTTGTACCAGGCCGTAATCTTTACATTCAGACGCACCGTGGTTTCCGTCTGACCGATTGCCCTCACCTGCACGTCGTACTGGTAATAGCCCCGCTTGTAGCTGTCGAGCGAATGACCACCGCCTTCGGCAAACCCTTCGAGTACGGGCAGCTTTCCGCCAGAAGCGGATTGGAGCTCGTGCAACACTCTCTGCACGTCCGCTTTGGAAGCATGAAACGTTCGTTCCGTCTGGGGACTCTGCGCGGAACTGGTGGTGGCTACGACCAACAACCAGCAACAGAAACCTGCGACGAGGAGCACCGCGGCGGGCGTGGCGGGTTTGGCACGAACCTTCATGGTAGCGGCTCCAGCTGGCTGTGATGAACCCACCCGTGACGGCCGTCTTTGGTTTCCACACCGTACCAGTAAGGCGTGAGCACGATAATCACAACGTCGGTTTGCGCGGCCAATGGCTCAAGAGTGGACGGCTTCGAAAGGGTGCTGCTTTTAGAGCTGCCCCCGAATCTTTGACGCGCAATTCGACCTCGTGCTGTAAAGCCTGCACCTGCTTCTCCAGGTCCGGGACACTCAAATCCGATACAGCGGAATCGATCGCCGGTGTTGCAGGATTGGATGCAAGTGGTTGCTGGAGCAATGGCGATGGCGAACTCTTGGCAGGCGCACGCTGTGAGGGCAAATCCGCCACTGCAGTGTGGGCGGCGGCTACCGCCGGGCTGGGCTCCGCAGGCTTTTGCCGGTCTGCCTGAATATTGGTCAATTGTTTGAGGATGGCGGCATACTCGGCCTCTTCAACGTCGCCCTCGGACGGATGCCTTGCGTTTCGGGCATCGACAAAGACCGCGTCAATCTGGACGGAGGCGGCGTCAGGGCCGGCATCCTGAACCACATAGCGCACGGTGATGTTACCAATGTCACCGCTGTTCTTGAAATTGCGCGGGGCCAAAACTCCACTGGCGACCTTGTAAAAGGCCTTACCGGGCCCCTTCCACTTTCCGAAAGCCCGGGTCTAATCAGCGCTGTGAGCGCCGTACAGGATCCTTTCCTTTTCGTAGGAGAAAGTTCCGTGAATGATTTGATCCTGGGTGACCTGCTGAACCGCCTTCACGACGTCGCCTTCTGGAGCCTCCACGCGCCGGGTGAACATTTCGCTTTGGTCCGAGTGATCTTTAGGAACTGGAATTGCTAATGCGGAAACTACAGTAAAAACAACGACCGCAGTTCGTAGTAGCACTGCTGGCAGCGTGCTGAAACACTTATTACTAAGGACCGTCGCATTCGTGCTCATCGGAACCGTCGCGGTGAAGGAACCCTGCATTCCGAGAATTCGAATCTCCCACAAGGTCACTTGTCAAGGGGTGAAACCTTCGTCAAAACCCAGGAGTTCTGCAATAGTTGTCACGCAACT
>CAWIDA010000009.1:0-1115000 GCA_963834815.1 uncultured Acidobacteriaceae bacterium
CATTGCTCAGTCTTTCTCCGCCATAAAGTTTCTACCTCGAGCGTTGCGTGGTCATCGGAGGCTGCTTTATCGGGCGCGTCGCACGCGCCTCAGTGCCCGAAGTGATTTCTGCTTCGATGTGGCCACACGATTTCGAAAGGGAAGATGACCTCTCAGAGCAGTCTCAAAACCTTCATGCTGCTACCTCCGCCGAGCCGGTTCTAGTTATGAACCTCGCAACCTGACCACTACTTCGAATCATCGATCAGTCCTTGGAGCGTTGGTCGGTGACATTGGGGTCGCGCTTCGTCCGGCACACCGATTTAAGAAACCATCCTAGGTTTGGCCAAGTGTCGTCACAACTAGGCAAAACCCTAGGTGGTCGAGACCAGGGTGAGGACAAGATTAGCGGGGTACCGGGCCGATGAATCGCAGTCGAGCCCAGGGATACGAATGGAATTTGGAGCGAGGATTCGGCCAGTGATGGCCCGGAGATCCCGCGTCAAGCAGCAGACGGCTGAAACGATCCTGCTTTCGGAACCCTGTTCGAAGAGTGGCGAGGTTACACGGAGGAATGTTGGCGGGGAACGCCAAAACCTTGCCGGTCTTCCTTCGAGGCGTCCAGTCTCTCTTCTCCGTCGGCGAACGAACGGGCGATGGTGGTTTTCAATCGGCCACCCCAGTATTTAAGGGTTGCACGGCGTTCTTCCGGAACAGCTCGCGTCAGATCAGCGACCAGCGCGTTCATGCGCCGCATAACCTGCACGCTGGTAGCGCCATAAAAGCAGATCTCATCAAAGGCCAGCCGAACGAGATCGTCCCATGTGGGAAATGGGATCACGAGTCGCAATTTGCCGTCGCTGTCGCGATACTTTCCAATTTCCAAGTGGCGTTGGCCCAGGCGCAGCAGCAGGTCCTCGATCTGGTCAAGCGCTTGCACGGCCGTTGTCGGATCGTTAATCGCCGGCGACAAAGCCTTGATGGCAATGTCCACAAGAAGCCGGATCGCGTACTTGGGATCTTGTTCGAACGTGCGCTCCTCACCAAACTCAATTCCTTCCCTCAACTTCCGTTCATCAACCAGCTCACGCGCTCCAAAGACATGCAGCACAGGCATCAATTCCACGACCGTATCGCCGACCGCCACGACCATCTCGATGATTCCGCCGGAAGCTTTGGCCAGGTTCACCAAAGCGGCGACATCGACCGCTTGTACCGAGCGAGGCCGTCCGTGATGAATCAGCGTTTGGGTTTGAGGTAGTGCGCGAAAATCGTCCGTTGCGGCGGCCGTAACATCCGATATCAGTGATGGATATATTGTGGATATCACCTTCCGTCCTTGGTCGCCGGTGAAAATCAACATGTGGTTGACCTGAAGCAGCGTGATCCGATGGACAAGGGCGATGAACATGCCTACGCTTGCCGCCAGGAGGCCGAAGACCAAATAGGCACTGATAGATGGAACTTGTTTCCGACCCGCTTCGGCCAATCCCTGAGAGCGCGGCGAGCGCATAGAGGAATGTCGCGGTGAAGATCCCCAAAGCGTGGGATATCACGGGATCACGTGCGACCCACAGCACCAGACGTGGTGAGTACGCAGTCGCGCTGAACTGGACCATCACGAAGGTCAGCGAAAATACGATACCCGTCAGCGCAATCATGCCGGATGCGATTGAAGAGTAGAGCGTGATCGCGACTGATACGCTCATCGGGTGCACCAGCCCCGGGAAAATTCGGCCTTCAAACCGTGGAAAGGTCAGCCCTACGACAATAGCCGCTGCGGCATACAAGGCTGGGATTGCCCAAGTACTTAAATGAAGCTTGTATTGCTTGTAAGCCATAGTAGCGCGCTCCGGACGGCCTCATGTTTAGACCTCATTCAACGTCAGAACCATCGGCCGACATTTACTTTCAGGTTTTTGCCTGCCCTACGGCTACTAGGGAAAGCCCTATAAGGTCTCCGGACCAGCGGTGGAGCTGGCATCGAGGACAAGCGGCAGCGCCTGCTCCCTTAACGGTATTGACTTCCTTTCATCCTAAGGCCAATAATTTCAATGGTTTCCAATTTCGGAACAACCTCAGGTCGAATGCCCAGAGCGTATTTAGGGACGAACTTCGGCTCGACACTTGGCTTCGCCAAGCGATCAATCCGGAGTGGGCTCATTCTGACTGCGCTTGTGCTCGTCTTTTTAGTCCTGGTTTCCCGGGGGCAGTCCAAGAAAAATGTTCTCATGATCATCGAGATCGGACAGTCGCATCCTGCTCCTGCGCTCGTGACCAACCAGATTCTTTCGGCGCTTGGCTCTGACCCGCGTTTCGATGCCGAATTACATTGGGAGAATCTGGACGCCATTGATATAGCAGACGACGCGCGGAACGAACTGCGCGATGGCATTGTCCGGAAGTACCGCAATCTCAAGTGGGACCTGATCGTGTTAGTGGGTCCGGACCCGCTCCGGCTTTTCGCAGAGCCGTCGAGGACGTTCTACCCTGGTGTCCCGGTCGTGTTCTGTTGCAGTTCCCCGGGACAGGCTGACCAAAGGAGCATCGATTCCGGCGCCACTGGCTCATGGTTACAGTGGGACCCGGCCAAGACGGTGGGTGCAGCCATCCGTTTGCTGCCAGACACGCGTCAGGTGTTCGTGGTCGCCGGCCAGTCCAGATACGACCGAGGTCTCACTGCATTTGTGAAGGCGGAGCTCAGTCCTTATGAGAATCGGCTTACTATCACGTATCTCACCGATCTTCCGATGAGCAACCTGCTGGAAAGGGTGAGGCATCTCCCGAGCCATTCCATCGTTCTTTATCTCACCTTCTTCAAGGATGTCGAGGAGCGGGAGTTTCTGAACAGCATCGACGTCCTCCCCAAGATCACTGCGGCCTCTAACTCTCCAGTGTTTGGTATGTCGGACACCTATCTCGGTCGCGGCATTGTCGGCGGGCACGTGGTGAGCTTTGAAGATCAAGGCAAGATTGCGGCGCGCGATATTGTCGAGATCCTGGGGGGAACACCGTCGCGGGACATTCCCATCGTTAGTGCTCCTAGCATTTACTTATTTGATTGGCGCGAGTTGCAACGCTGGAAGCTGGACGAAAGAAAGCTGCCAGCGGGAAGCACAGTTCTGTTTCGGAAACCGAGTGTCTGGCAGCAATATAGGCGGACGGTGCTCAGCGGATTGCTGATTATTGTGGGTCTAGGTTTGCTGGTCGTTTACCTTCTGTTCGAGCGGAAGCAGCTGAAACGAGCCCGGGAGGCTCAAGAGCGACTCAGCGGCCTGCTGATCAACGCCCAGGAACTGGAGCGCAGCCGACTCGCTGGTGAGATTCATGACGACTTCAGCCAGAGGCTGGCGGTGCTATCGCTCCGACTGGAAACGGTAGCCGAACGAATTTCGGAGTCCATGCCGGAAACCGATCGGCAAATGCAGGAGATTCTGCAATCAACCAGCCAGCTTGGTGAAGATCTGCATACTTTATCGCACCGGCTGCATTCTTCCACACTGGAAGGGTTAGGCATCGTTGCGGGAGTGGCATCGTTCTGCAAGGAATTTAATGTTCAACCTGGAACACGGGTAGCGTTCTCTCACATAGACGTACCGCCGTCCGTGTCTCCGGAAGTTGCATTGTGTTTGTTTCGTATCGTCCAGGAAGGGCTCCGGAATGTGCAGAAACACAGTGGCGCCGCTCATGCAGAAGTGAAGCTGGAAATGGTGGATGGCAAGCTTCACTTGTCCATCTCGGATGACGGTGCGGGCTTTAATGCAAAGGACGGTGCGGACCGTCAAGGGCTGGGCCTGTGTAGCATGCGGGAGCGAGCCCGGCTGGTAGATGGCCGTTTCGAGATTCACTCGGAAGAAGAAAACGGAACAAGGATTGACGTCTGGACGCCGATCGAACTGAAGTCTGGCGAGATTCGGAGTGAACCAGCCGATAACCCTGCCGCTGTGTCTGTCGCCGCTGTGAGTCGACGCCAAGGTTAAACTGGTGGGTTAGCCTGTTACACATCTATAGGAGCTACTGACAAAACCTAACGAATGGAATCCCGCCCACAAATCCTGATTGCGGACGATCACGTCATCTTTGCCGATGGCTTGCGGCTGTTATTGGAGACTCACTATACAGTCGTTGGGAGCGTTGTCGATGGTCTGGCCCTCACCACGGAAGCTCTGAGGCTGAAACCGGACGTCATCGTGGCGGACATTGGCATGCCTCTTCTGAACGGCCTGGATGCTGCCAAGCGGGTGCGCGAACAACTTCCAAGAGTGAAGCTCGTCTTTCTGACAATGCGGGTCAATCCTAACTTGGCTGCCGCCGCGGTGGAGTTGGGTTCGGCAGCGTTCGTCCTCAAGCAGTCGGCCAGCTCGGAACTGTTGGCAGCCATCGACCTAGTGCTGCACGGCGCATGCTACGTGACCCCTAGGCTCAGACCGGAAAACTGGGCGGTTCAGAAGGACCGGGCCCGCCAGTATTCCAGACATTTAACGCCAAGAGAGCGTGAAATTGTGCAGATGTGCGCTGAAGGGCGTCCGCTCAAGGAGATCGCCGGACACCTGAACCTGAGCAAGAAGACGGTTGAATTCCACAAGTATCACATCATGGAAACATTTGGCCTGAAGAGCAATGCCGAGCTGGTGCTCTTTGCACTCAAGGAGGGTCTCATCTCTCCGGATCCCAATTCTTTGCAGGGACAGCACTCCTCCTGATGAGACTGCGGCGTCTTGCTTCTGAGCTAGGGTTTTGCCTAGTTGCCAGTCTCCGAATGCGAACCTAACATCGGCCTGTTGTTGGAGATGTTTCTCGGCGACGATCTGTCGAAATCGTATCGGGGGTCCATGACAGAAATTGCAAAGCCTGAAAACGCCGGGAATCGTCCTCGTATCCTGCTGGCCGACGACCACCCTCTCGTGCTGGAGCAAGTGACAACGTTTCTGCAGCCGACATTCGAGGTAGTGGGGGTGGCTCATAACGGCGTCGAAATGGTCAGCGAGGCAATGCGACTAAGTCCTGACATCATCGTTGCTGACATCACGATGCCGAAATTGAAAGGAATCCAAGCCGCCCGCCGTCTTCGGGAGATGGGAGCTACGGCCGCCGTCGTTTTCCTGACCGTTCATGAAGACTCTGAATTCGTCGAGGCATGTTTGGCTACGGGGGCCCTTGGATACGTTTTGAAGTCTCGAATGAAAACGGATTTGATCCCTGCCATCAACGCTGCACTATCGGGCCAATGCTTCGTTTCCTCCACCGTCCACACCTAGGGTTTTGCCTAGTTGTCGCGTGCATTGCGCCGCAGTACAAAGACACTAATCTTACAAAGGAATCCGATCTGAGCGGAAGCGCGCCTGCTCACTTTCAGAGATTGCCGAAAAGCTTAAGTGGCCTCGGTGCACTCAGAGGAAAGTCACTGGAGCCTGACCGACCTACTTTCGAACGCCGTGTAAGAGCGCCAGGACGATGAAATGCCGTTCTTTCGGAGAAAGGGCACTTTATGAGCAAGAAATCTAAGAAGAAGAATAAAGACGTGCACGACGCTTCAACCGACAAAAAGGATAAGCAGAGTCGGAACCCAGAAGCGAATCAGAAGCTGGGCAATAAGGAGTACGAGGCCGAGATGTTCAAGCTGCAGACCGAGCTGGTGAAGCTGCAGGAGTGGGCGAAGGCTGCTGGCGCTCGCGTCGTCATCATCTTCGAGGGACGCGACGCGGCTGGCAAGGGCGGAATCATCAAGCGCATCGCCGAGCGCACCAGTCCGCGCGTGTTCCGCGTAGTGGCATTACCTGCTCCCACGGAGCGCCAGAAGACGCAGATCTATCTGCAGCGATACATCGAACATCTTCCCGCTGGCGGCGAAATCGTCATCTTCGATCGCAGTTGGTACAACCGCGCGGGCGTGGAGCACGTGATGGGTTTCTGCAGCAAGGACGCTTACACCAAGTTCCTCAAGAACTGCCCTAATTTCGAGGCCTCCATTGTCAATGACGGAATCATCCTGCTGAAGTACTGGCTCGAGGTCAGCGAGAAGGAACAGCACAAGCGGTTCCTGGCTCGTATCAAAGACACGTCGAAGCGCTGGAAGTTGAGCCCGATGGACTTGGAGTCCCATCGACGCTGGTACGACTACTCGCGGGCCCGTGACACCATGCTGGCGGCAACAGATATTCCGCAAGCGCCGTGGTACATCGTTCCTTCCGACGACAAGAAGCGGGCGCGCCTGAATTGCATTGCCGACGTTCTCAGCCGCATTCCTTACGAGGAGATTCCCTACAAACCGCCGAAGCTGCCGGGACGACAGAAGCCGCACGGATACGAAGAGCCAAAGCTGCAGCACCAGGTGATTGCTAAGCGTTGGTAAGAAAAAGACAAGGAGAAAGCCATGACCGCCGCACAGAAGAACTCATCGCCACTGTCCTACGTTGAGGTTGTCGGACAGAAGCGATTGAACATTGCGTGCGAACAGGGCGTGCCGTGTAAAAGATGGGGGCCCTATCGTAGCGATCTGCAATGGGGCACAGTCCGCGAGGACTACGGTACAACGATAAGGAGAGCAACTGAGAGATTCCGTATCCTCGGGTGGCTTGGACTGTTGCTTGCATTGCAAGTATCTGCACAGAGCATACAGCCAACGCTCGAAGACACGATGACCTTCATCGCAAACACGTTGAATAGTCGTGGAATTGTTTCTTGGACTACTACTGATCAAGATCTCGCTGGGGCCAAATGGACGACTACCAGTAGCCTGGAACAGGTAAACGCTGATCCGTCAACCTGTTCACTCGCTTGGACAAATACCAAAATACAATCTCCTGACAAGACGGTGGAAACCTACTTGGTGCAGCTCCAAGCTGTTTCCAGTGTAAACGTACAGTCTCACTCACGAAGTAACGCGTCGCAAAATGGTGACAAATTACAGTTCTCGCCGGACACTTACTTGCTCCAGATAAGAACTACTACAGCAATTAGCGGACACCGCCAGTCGTATAAAAAAGATAAGTTGAAGTCCACAGCGAACTTGCCGAACGATCATGCGGCAGAAATTCAATTTGCAGATGAGCTGACCGCCACAAGAGTCGCAGACGCCATTCACCGCGCGGCTGGTCTTTGTGGCGCAACGCAATCTTCTCTTTGACGGCGATTTGTTCAGCTTTGATGGTGCCGAGTTTGGAACCGAGCGGGCGGCGGTGGGGTCGATGGCGTAGGCGTCAAGGGAGCCGTTTTTATTCGACTTGAGATCTTTCGCACGCGTAGACCACGAGGACTCGCTGAAGTCCCCCAGCACGCACTGGCGAGTCAGCTAATTCGACACCAAGTCGCAGGAGAGTAATTAAATGGCGTACTCCGCCAAGCTCGCGTCACCACAGTCCCAGAAACGCATCGACAACGCGAACCCGGCTTTAGTGGTCCACTCGTCGCGAGCTGAGCGGTTGGCAATGGGCAAGGCATTGCGGGACAAGTGTCCGCGCGATGCGCACGCCGCATGGAAGCCGCCGCACAACCGGCCTGAGCCTGTCCGCCTCGTGCTGAAGGCCGATGCGGGGCGACTCCCCGATCTTATTCCCCTTCGCCACGGGCGCATGGTGCAGTCTCCTTTCACCTTCTACCGGGGCTCGGCGCTCGCCATGGCGGATGATCTGGCGGGCACTCCTTCCACCGGCGTTCGCGTGCAATGCGGCGGAGATTCCCACTTGGTCAACTTCCGAGGCCTCGCTACTCCCGAGAGGCGACTCATTTTCGCCATCAACGATCTCGACGAAACGCTTCCTGCACCCTGGGAGTGGGACCTCAAGCGTCTTGCGGCGAGCATCGTGATCGCATGCCGCGACAACCGGCTCAGCGAATCCGCCGCCAGGGACGCGGTCCTCGCCTGTGTCCGGTCTTACCGCAAGCACATGGCCGGGTTCGCCAAAATGAAGGTGCGGGATTTGTGGTACCTCGAGGTTGAGCTTGAAACGCTGATCTCGGGCGTCAAAGATGCCGGGATCCGCCACACAGCTACAAAGGAAGTTGCCAAGGCACGTGAGAGCAGCACCTCGGAAGGCCTCTTTCCGAAGCTCGTAGACGATGCGGGCGGGTCGCCGATTATCAAAGACCAGCCCCCGACGATCTTCCACTGGAAAGGTCTGTCCCCAGGCGAGATTCATCGGGGAGTCATGCAGGTCTTCGCCAGGTATCGGCAGTCCCTTGGACCTGCCTCTCGTGCATTACTCGATCGCTACGAAATCAAGGATGCCGCGCACAAGGTCGTCGGCGTCGGAAGCGTTGGCACCTCCTGCTGGGTGCTCTTGCTGACGGACGCGGAAGGGGATCCTCTCATTCTCCAGATCAAGGAGGCTCGGGCCTCGGTGCTAGAGAACTATGCGGGGAAGAGCGTCTATCCCAATCACGGAGAACGCGTCGTCAACGGTCACCGGCTCATGCAGCCGGCCAGCGACATCTTCCTCGGCTGGACCGAAGGAGGGATGGGAGGACGTCACTACTATGTCCGCCAGTTGCGGGACGTCAAAATCAAGCTTCCCGTCGAGACGTACGACAAGTCACGGATGATCATTTTCGTCGAGTGTTGCGGCCACTCGTTGGCGCTCTCCCATGCGCGTTCTGGGGACGCCGCGGTGATCAGCGGTTACATGGGCAAGAGCGACGTATTCGACAAGTCACTGGCCGCGTTCTCCGTTGCCTACGCCGACCAGAATGAGAAGGACCACGCCGCGTTCAAACGCGCCATTCGCGCGGGAAAAGTTAAGGCAGTCTTCGAGAAAGCAAAGTGAATCGATCACCGAATCTGTCTATCTTAAGTCGGCCCTGCCAAGCCTTGGGTCCGTCGGACGTCCGCGCCGGTAACGTTTGTGCGCACTGCCCGCCATTCTTCGCGCGGAATAGGATCGCTTCAATAGGGGGATTGCAATGACATCAGCACACGATCATCCCGGTCGCCACCGCTTCGCGATCCTTCAGGGGGTCCTGCCGATCACGACGGCTCAGATCCCCACCGAAATTCTTGCCGGTATCACATTAGCTGCAATTGCCGTCCCCGAGGTGATGGGCTACACCAAGATCGCCGGCACGCCTCTGATCACGGGTCTCTATACCATGCTCATCCCCACGGCATTGTTCGCTTTGTTTGGCTCCTCACGGCACCTTGTCGTTGGCGCTGATTCGGCGACGGCGGCGATCCTGGCCAGCGCCATGGTGGGAATCGCCGCCACCGGGTCAGAGCAATACATGGCATTGGCCGGCGTGCTTGCGTTGATGGCTGCGGGCTTCTTAATTCTGGCGCGCCTCATGCGTCTGGGATTTCTGGCCGACTTCCTCTCGCGCACCGTGCTGATCGGATTCCTGACCGGGGTCGGTGTTCAGGTTGCGTTGGGGGAGATCGCCGGTATGTTGGGCTTGAAGGGTGGCGGCCATGGAGCCTTGGGAAAGTTCTGGAACGATCTGCAACAGCTCGGGCAGGCTAACCGCTACGAAATGACGGTGGCGCTTAGCGTTTTGGTGGTCATCGTCGGCCTCAAAATGATTTCGAAGAAAATTCCGGGCGCCCTTATCGCAGCGATCGGCGCCTTGGTCGTAACCTGGGCGTTCGGACTCGACAAGCAAGTGCATATCGTCGGAGCCGTTCCGAGTGGTCTGCCCCATCTTGGCCTACCCAAGGTGGACTGGAACTGGACAGTCATGGTGACGTTGCTTCCCACGGCCTTCGCGATGTTCGTTGTGATCCTGGCGCAGAGCGCGGCGACCGCCCGCGCCTTTGCCACGCGCTACGACGAGTCTTTCAGCGAGAACACCGACCTGGTCGGTCTGGCACTGGCCAATATTGGCGCCGGCTTGTCCGGTACCTTCGTCGTCAACGGCAGCCCAACCAAGACGCAAATCGTCGACGACGCCGGCGGCCGCAGCCAACTGTCGCTCCTGGTGACGTCGGCAATGGTGGGCCTGATCCTGCTCTTTCTGACTGGAGCGCTCACCTACCTGCCAGAAGCGGCCTTGTCGGCTATCGTGTTTCTGATTGGGGTCGGCTTGATCGACATCGCTGGGATGCGGAGAGTTTTCGATCAAAGGCGAACGGAGTTCTGGCTGGCCCTGATCACGGCGTCGACGGTTGTGATCGTCGGCG
Source organism: uncultured Acidobacteriaceae bacterium (assembly GCA_963834815.1). GTDB lineage: Bacteria > Acidobacteriota > Terriglobia > Terriglobales > Acidobacteriaceae > DASRAA01. The sequence goes on from CAWIDA010000009.1 coordinate 10,088, forward strand.
TCGAACAGGGGATACTGCTCGCCATCGCATTGTCGCTCATCAGTCATACCCGGTACGGGTATCAACCGAAGAACGCGGTGCTTCTGCCGAGCGACTCCGGCGGTTGGCAGCCGGTGCCAGTATCCAAGGCCGCTTCGGCAGCGCCCGGGTTGGTAATCTACCGATTCACCCACAGCATGTACTACGCGAATTGCCGGCAGCTCGCGGAGGAGATTTCATTTCTCGCGGACACCGTGGAGCCGCCTTTGCGCTGGCTCTGCATCGATGCGTCCGCTGTGGACGATGTCGACTATTCCGCGGCGGAGACCATCCGGTCGGTGTACGAGAAGTTGAAGCCGAGAGGAATACGGCTGGTCGTTACGGACATCATGGATGACCTCAATACCAGAGCACGCTACCGGATGTGGGAATTGATTGGAGAGGATGCCCATTACGACCGGCTGGAGGATGTCGTGAGGCAGTACCGGCAGAAGTTCAACATTGCTCCGCCACCTAAGCATTCAGACCAGACTCCAAATTGAGCCAGGGTCTTGGTTTGGCTGGCGAAGAGGCACAATTGATCTCGCACCGTTGAAGATCTGTTTTAGCGTCGATATGGACAGGGAGGATCGTGGTCCATTCTCATCACACATGGTTAAAGTTTGTACGGAACTACTTAGATCTGGCAACATTGAACGCTCAACGTGTTGATGGGCAGTTGGGTCATCGCCCAATTTTCGCGTCTGCGCCCGAGAACCATCCCCCGCAAATCAGAATGCAGATTGGCGGCGAAAAAAGCCTCGAACGAAGAAATGGTTTGGGTGGGCATGGCACTTTTGCTTCTGAGCGTTGGGTAAGGACACTATACCGTATCGCCGTGCCTACATGACGAACTGCGTCGGCGCGGACCAGAGGTCTTGTTCGGGGAAGTCACATGGACGTATAGTCGGCAAACCGGACAAGTGCCCCCGAAACCGGTTTGTGGGAGATTACTCCCCAAAAGGCGGCCAGTGTCCACGAACGAGGTCTGCTCCGGTCGACACGATCGACTTCGGATCTCATCTGACGAAAATACGTGGGCGCGAAGGCGCCTCAGGAGCTGATGTTGCTCGGCCATTAGATTGCCATTCGGAAAAGCCTCATCGCTCAGCCTTCTTCCCTTGCGTCTCGTCGGAAATCCCGGATGCGCCGCCAGCGAGCTGGGATTCTACATCTTCAAACATGTTCAGAGCTACGGGACGATCATGCTGCTTGCGTGGTTTCGCGCGAGACGTAACATTCTTCTTCGTCGAAAGGCTATTGCTCGTGGTAGTGCATAGTTCCTCGAGATCGGCGAGTACCTTCTTCCCCTTCTGGGTTAGCTGAACAGGTTTCTCTCCGGTGGGCGTTCGTGTCCCCTCCTGGAGTATCCAGCCCATCTCACAGCCCTTATGAATAATCTTGCTCACGTTCGCCGGCTTCAATCCGGAAGCTTGGCAGATCCGGTCCTGCGATATCCCAGGTGCTGCGGCGCAGGTTTGATAGACCGCGAGCACGGCCAGAGGGTCCCGCTTGGGGTATGCCTTGCCCAGCGTCTCGCGGTACGACTGGATCATCTGCGAAAACGATCGGAGAGACACGGTTCACCAGGCATTTTCCATACGGAAACTGAGCAACAGCCTTTGGACTTTTTCCGTGTGGACACTCTAAGTATCCCCACTAAATACTTGTATGTAAACAACTTTCCGCATGGAAAATCTCATCGTTTTTACAGCGTTATTCGTGGTCATTGCTCTCGAAGAACCGTGTCTTTGAACCGAACGCTTCAGCCCTTCCGCCACTTCCCACCAGTGTTTCCAATGAGGAATGTATGTGCGGCGTGGGGGATATTTTGGCTTGCAGCGGAAAATCGGCATGCTGGTGCTGTGAGCAAAAGTATCGTCTTGATTTTGTTGGCGAGACGCCCGAACCGGCCCGCCGCCAAAAGTTAAGTGGTTTCACTCATTCCAGTTGGAAGTCCGACCGGCGAGACTGTTCAACGGAGAGGTGGTTCAAAAGGCCCTGTAAGCTTTCTCGACACCACCGTGAGGGTGTGAGTCCCTACTCCGCAGCAATCATTCATGGCGGCGTTTTTCCAAGGACCGGAAGACACCCATAACGAGGAGAAATATGAGTAAACGTTCTGACCCCTTTTCGGGCTCGATGTATGTCGATGCAAAAGACCTACCCGAGCTGGCGCGCCGACGCTTCCCTGCCACTCCCGAAGCCCTTCCATCTAAACCCACCACGCAGAATGAATCTTCCTCCCAGTCCGACCAGAGCAGGAAGGAACCCGTGCGGATTGTTCTGCCAACTCGGTACACCAAATACGAACCTTCGAAGCCGCTCTCCGCGTTTAACGATGATCCAATCTTCAACCCCAAAGCTGCTGGGCAGATTTTGGCAGTTTCGGTCGGATGCCTGAAGAAGTGGCGACAGCGCAAACGTGGACCGGACTACATTCAATACGGCGAAGATGGTCCCGTCCGTTACGCCTGGAGCGCCCTGACGCGATTCCGGGCTAGACACACAATACATCCGGAGAAGCAACGGTAATGGCCCTGGGACATACGACACCTTCTCGTCAGTCGCGCCAGAGTGATTGGACCCGAAGGACCCCGAGCATACGTCGGTCTTGCTGATCGCCCTTAGTTCGGAGACAGAACATTGCAGAACGAAAATCAAGCCGCCGAAGCACTGGGCTCGTTGAATCAGGAGAAGGAGTTCGGCTTCTTTGAACGATACGTGGACGAAGAGGTCATATCCCGCTTCCTCCAAATTGCTCCACGACGCGTATTGGAGATGGCACGTGCAGGTGAGCTTCCATCTCACCCCCTCGGCTCTGGCGTGCGCAAGACGTGGCGCTTTCTGATCTCCGAGATCGATGCTTACCTGCGTAGTTTGAGGAAAACCGTCCGTGGTACGATGACGCCGGCAGTTCCCCGAGCCCGCAAAAGGAGGAATTGATGGCTGGGGGATCAGTAGTACAGAAACATCGTGCAAACGGACTGACCTGGATTTACCGCTTTCAAATCACGCGGCCACTCGATGGCAAGAGGGTCGAGAATACGAAGGTTATCGGTCTGGTGAAAGAGATCGGCAACTCGGAAGCGGCAGCGTGGCGAGAAGTCGGACGTGTTGGTCTGGACATCGAAGTCAAACAAACGAACAAGCAAACAACGTTTCTTGAGCTATCGAACCATTTTCGTGATCATGAACTCGGCAAAAGGCACGGTGTCCGTGTCAGGGCCGCGGAAACAGTCGCGACCAACGAGGTTCTGCTCGACCGTTGGATCCTTCCGCGCTGGGGAGCAGTTTCTGTGTCAGCGATCAGGTCGTTGGAGGTCGAAGCCTGGTTTGAGTCGCTGGTCAGGCCGGGAGGTCTCCAATGGCCTACGGTGGTGAAGATCAAGTCGGTCATGAATCAGATCTTCGTTCACGCGCAGCGGCACGAGTTGATTCCGGCGACCATCGGAGAAGATGGTCGCCCAAGCAACCCGATAATGCTCGCGCGCACAGAATCGGGGAGCGACTACGAAGCTGTAGCCATCTCTCCGGAGCAGATGATCGCGATTCTCTCTGAGCTCGACACCCCCGAAACCAAGCTGCAGTGGACCTTGGCTCTACTCCATGCGGCAACAGCGCTCAGACCCGAAGAAGCCTTCGGCCTGAAGTGGGCTGATGTCGATTGGAAGAAAAGCCAGATCAACATTCGTCGTGGCTGGTCCAAGGGCAGGGAGACGGCCGGAAAGAACAAAATCTCCATGACGCAAGTAGCGATGCACCCGACGTTAGCGGAGGCGTTGCAACAGTGGCGCCGGGAGACGGTCTATGGCCGCGATTCGGACTGGATCTTTGCCTCGAGACGGTCAAAGGGAAAGAAACCGCGTTCAGCAGGCGTAGCAGCACAGGACTATTTACGTCCCGCCGCGGTGAAGGCCGGCGTCATAGATGCCGACTACCGTGGTCGCTTCGGGTGGCACAATCTCCGTCACTCGCTGGCAACTTTCCTTGCAGACAATGACGTCAGTCTATCGGTGATTCAGCGAATGCTGCGTCATGCGAAACCTACAACCACTGCGGTGTATACGCACCGAACCAATTCATCGCAGATTGCCGCACAGGATAAGTTTCTGCAGGCGATCAAGGTCACTGCAGCTACCGTCTGAGTGCCTTGGGTTGGATCTTGGGTTGAAGGATTGAGGCTCGACGGCGAGAACGGTTGTAAGTGATTGATTTGAATTGGTGGACCTGGTCGGGATCGAACCGACGACCTCTTCCATGCCATGGAAGCGCGCTCCCATCTGCGCCACAGGCCCACGTTGCGAGGTGACGACGCCGGAACCCTGACGCCATGTTAATTCTCTCGCAGCGTAACGCCTTAGTCAAACTGCGCATTTGTCCCGCGGGAGTCAGCCCACGCATTTCTTCCACCGGCTTCAGCTGTATAGACGCCAGTCCCGACGGCAGGAGTCTCCTGGCAATTAGTTATGTCACCCAGCCAAGGTTCCTTAACACCATCGTTCTGAACACAACCGTAAGCAAAGCGGACCTTGAGGTGTACGTTATTCCGGATCGTTGTTCCGGAAGTGACCCGCCGTAGCTCGCCCTTCCGATCTCGATTTTGGGAACCATTCGGCGCTCTGCGGGGTCTATTCGATTGAGTCCGTCGAGTGAATTCGGCGGCACGATCGGGACGAAAAAAAGAGTGGGAGCTTCATCGGGTAGTGCGATCAACCATCGAGGTCCTCGTCGAATGTTGTGGGAGGCCGCGAAGTTAATTATCATGGGGACAACGCCATGAGTATCGTGGCGGGAGCACCGACGTTGAGTGACCTCGCGAGCGCGATGGGAGTCCGCACCGAAGAAGCTGCGATCGTGGCCGAGTTACGGGCGGGATCGGAAGATGCTTTTTCCTGGCTTATCGCGCAATATAGCCAGCCAATTTACAGCCTCGTTTATCGCATCCTCGACGACCCCTCCGACGCGGCCGACACCACTCAGGAAGTATTCATAAAGGTTTTTCGCGGGATTCGGCGCTTCCACGCGGATTCCAGCCTGAAGACTTGGATTTACCGGATCGCACTGCACGAGGCTTCAAACCAACGCCGCTGGTGGTTTCGCCACAAGGGACGGGAAACCTCCATCGAGCCCAGTTCGAGCAGCCAGGACGGGGGTTACGCCTTGGCCTGGAGAGATTTGCTCGTCGACGACGCGAAATCGCCTCTGGACAACGTGTACGACGAGGAGCTAAGGGCGCGGGTGGAAACGGAGTTGAAGTCCGTGGCGGAACCGTATCGGACAACCGTGATTCTGCGGGACCTCGAAGATCTGTCATACGAGCAGATCGCTGACGTAATGGAGGTTTCATTAGGCACGGTGAAGTCCCGTCTAATGCGTGGACGGGAGGCCTTGCGCAAGAGGTTGCAGCGCCACCTGCCTTCGTTTGGATTGAGGGCAGGGGGTACTCGCGAGAAGAAACGCCGTGAGGACAGCGGTCTCAGCGGCCAGAAAATCGAGGTCATGCCGTGAAATGCTTGGATGTGAAGCGGCTCATGTCGTCGTACCTGGATGCTGCCGTGAGCCGCAGTGAACTGTCCGCGATCCAAAATCATATGGAGTCCTGCGTTGATTGTTCAGCGCGCTACATCGCCATGCGACGCACCCAGAGGGTGGTCAGTGCATTAGGACGCAAGCCGGTTCCCGCCGACCTGGCACTGAGAATGCGGGTCGCCGTATCCCAGCAGATTGCTGACGCACAAAAGTCACGTTGGGACAGCCTACGCATCCGCTGGGAGAATATGTTTGACGCGGTAATGGTTCCGGCTACGGGGGGATTGGTCACCACCATCATCATGTTCGGCCTGCTGATCAGCTTCTTGATGCCTGGACAGATCGTCGGCGTCAATGACGTTCCAACGACTCTGTTCACCCCGCCGCAATTGCAGTCCACGCCTTTTCAGCTGGTACTGGGTCCCGGCCACACCGAGCCGCTTATCGTGGAAGCCTATGTCGGCGCCGACGGACGTGTCCAGGACTATCGCGTACTTTCCGGTGGCGACGGCAGCGAGGTTCTATCGGAGTTGAAGAACATTCTCATCTTCGCGACGTTTCGGCCCGCTACTAGTTTCGGCCGTCCGACGCCGGGGCGCGCCATACTGGCCTTTTCCAAAATCCAGGTTAGAGGATAGCCGGACGGTCGTCAGCACCTGCTCTGCCCGTCGCTCCTTCAATTTTCCATTGTTGATTTGCGTGCAGGAATCCCACCTCGTAAACTGGAAGAATTGAGTTCCCGCCGATTATTGCTTCCAGGAGGCCCTTCTGAGCTGTGCTTTCCGAAATGCTCTGATTGCCATGGTGATGGCATCATGGAGTTGTACCGCAACCGCCCAATCCAAAGCGACATTAGAGGTCAGCGAAACGATCTTCAGCGTGCTGTCAGGCATAAACGTCTGCGGCTACGACACTGGACTCTCGTCGTCTTCCCCTATCCGTGCGGCGGTTCGTGCTGACCTTCTGGAAGCCAGTAAATCGCCGCAAGCGGCAGCCGCGGCGAAAGCAATGTGCAATTTCTATAAGGACCATTTGCAGGACGATCCAGCGCGACAACTGGGGCAATACGTGTCACTGGCGCTGAATCTTGGCGATGCTCCGAATTTCGAGCCCACTTCGAAAGAGGCGGACTTGCCTCCCGACGCTAGTTACTTGCTGGGATTCGTTCCCGTGCTGAAGCAATACAGCGAGGCGGCCAGGTTGCACGCGATCTGGTTGAAACATCAGTCCCAATACCAGTCGCTGATCGACCAGTATCACGATCAAGTCGCAAGCATGATCACATCGACCGACACTTATCTGCGTATGCCATTGGGGGGATATGTAGGAAGGTCTTATACCGTTTATCTCGATCCGATGGCTGCGCCAGGTGAAGTGAACTCGCGGAATTACCGTGCCGACTATTTCTACCTGGTAGTTTCGCCCACGAACGACAGCGTCCACATTGACGGCCTGCGCCACACCTACCTGCACTTTGTGCTGGATCCCCTGATCGAGAGGCGTGCCACGGCATTAGCGCGGTTAAAGCCCATCCTCATTGCTGTGCAAAAGGCTCCCCTGGCGGACGAGTACAAACAGGACGCTGGCCTCTTGGTTATCGAGAGCCTGATCCGTGCGATTGAAGCCCGCACGCCCAGCGATCTCAAACTGCCGGAGAAGGAACGTATCGCCATGGTCAATCAGGACCAGGCCGAAGGCTTTGTACTGACGGAGTATTTCTACGATCAGCTTAAACAGTTCGAGAAGGAGGATACCGGACTGAAGGACGCATTTCCCGACTGGCTGCATGATATGGATGTGGACAAGATCAAACGGCACGCCAGTGAAATTCAGTTCGCGGCGCAGGCGACTCCCGAAGTGATACGCGCAAGCAACAAGAAGCCGGAACAGAAGGTCGACCAGGCAGAGAGGGCCTTGGCCAGCGGAAACCCGGCTGGCGCCCTTCAGTTGGCACAGGAAGCATTAGCTGCGAATGAGGACCCCTCCCGATGCTACTTTGTGCTGGCCAGGGCATCGTCGCTTAGCGGCAACATGCAAGACGCTAAGGATGACTTTGTGAAGGCTGCGGACTCAGCGAAGGATCCACGGATTGCTGCATGGTCGCACATTTACCTGGGACGGATTTTCGATCTGCAGGATGATCGCGAGGCTGCTGTTGAGCAATACAAGGCCGCGCTGGGTGCGGGAGACGGCTCGTCGGACACCCGTGCCGCCGCGGAACGCGGCTTGCAGTCTCCCTATGAACCGCCTGAGGCGTCGCAGCAGCCAAAATCGCAATAAGATAGAAGCTGCAGGGGCAGGGTTCCTACCCTCTCTCTTCGAAAGGATGAATCATGAGATTAACTTCAGCAATGATAGTCATGTTCCTGGCAGCAATCGCGGCGCTGGCGCAGGATGCCCCCGCGAAGCCTGCTCCGGCGCAGCCCACCCAGTCTGGCGCCGCGACGCCCGCATCGGCAGGTCCACATCAGCCACAGGCCAAATCCAAAGAAGAGTACGAGGCCTACAACCTGGCAGCGTCTAAAACCGATCCCGCACAGGCTGAAGCTGCTGCCGACGAGTTCGCCCAGAAGTTTCCTGCCAGTGACCTTAAAGAACTACTTTACGTTCGGGCCATGAATCTTTACCAGCAGCAGAACAATTCCGCCAAAGTTGTTGCTATGGGACGAAAGGCGATCGAGTTGAACCCGACCGATCCAGTCGCCCTGGTCGCGGTAGCTTCCGCCATGGTCATGGATACGCGGGAGACCGACCTGGACCGCGACGCACGCTTTGCGGAAGCGTCCAAAGATGCCCAGGCTGCCCTCGACAATATCGACACTGGCCTGCAAGTGCCCCCGAGCGTTCCTGCCGATCGCGTCGCCCTGGCGAAGGCGAACCTCCGTTCTATCGCATACGACACGTTGGGCGTCATTGCAATGAACAAAAAGGACTACGCAGCCGCCGAGCAGAATTTCCAGAAGGCGGCTGACTTGATGAAAGCTCAGCCGGATGCCGTGGTCTATCTCCGCCTGTCGGTAGCACAGGACAATGAGAAGAAGTATTCGGAGGCCTTGGATTCAGCGAACAAAGCCGTACAATACGCGCAGGAAGGCAGTCCGGAGAAAAACCTGGCAAAGCAGCAACAGGACCGAATTCAGAAGCTCTTAGCCGATAAGAGCACCCCGACAGCATCGCCGGCGACGACTCCCCCGGCCAGTCCACCGCCTACGACGCCGCACTAAATACAACCAGATTGTCAGATAGGCACGATGAAGACAGGAGACATTGATCGATCGCCGCTGGAGGATGCTCTGGGACATCATTTCCAGTGCAAAGACATTCTCGACCAGGCGCTTACCCATTCCTCGTACGCACGCGAGGCGGAGTCACAGTATTCCCCCGGAACTGTATCCGACAAAGCTAGGGACAACGAGCAATTGGAATTCCTCGGTGACGCAGTTTTGTCATTTGTGATCAGCCAGGAACTGTTCATCCGATTTCCTGCGTATGCCGAGGGTGACTTGTCCAAATTGCGAGCGCATATTGTCAGCGCGCGGGCCCTCGTTCGCCCCGCGCGGCAGCTAGGTATAGGGATGTACCTGCGATTTGGCAGGGGCGAAGAAAAAAGTGGCGGTCGCAGCAAGAATGCACTACTGGTAAACGCGCTGGAGGCCCTGATCGCGGCTCTCTTCCTCGATGCGGGCCTTGAGAAAGCGCACCAGTTCATCGCCAACTTGATCCTTCAACCCGCTCTGGACGACCTTCAGGGGCAAGGCGACAGCCAGCTGCCAGTTACGGATTACAAGTCCGCCCTGCAGGAGTTTGTGCACGCTGTGGGACGCCCCCAGCCCCGCTATGCACTCGTGAAGGAGCAGGGCCCTGAGCACCGCAAAGTATTCACAATGGAAGTACATATCCCTGCTCCGTTCGCGGGTGGGGAAGCCTTTGTCAGTCGCGCAGAAGGCAGTACCAAAAAGCGGGCCGAGCAGGGAGCTGCACGCCAGGCGTGGGAGTATCTACAATCGTTGCATACCCGTTCGGAGGCTGGCCCCTCGGACTCGGGAGTGGAGCGGTCTGAGCCGTCATGAGTGAAGTACATACGGAATCTGAAGATGTCTCGTTGTTGCCGATGCCCGCGCGAGTTGTGCAAGAGGAAGCGAATGCAAGCTCGAGCGCAATGAGCTCGGCGCAATCGCTGGCGACGACCGTTGTGATTGCTGTATTTGTGATCACGTTTGTGGTGCAGGCTTTTCAGATTCCTTCCGAATCCATGGAGAAGACCCTGCTCATCGGCGACTACTTGCTGGTGGACAAAGCCCACTATTCCAACTCCGGCAGCTGGAGCTGGCTGCTTCCCTATCGGCGCATCCAGCGACAGGACATCATCGTGTTTCGTTATCCGGTGAATCCCCAGCAGCACTTCGTAAAACGCGTAGTTGGCGTTCCCGGCGACCACGTTCGTTTGGTCAACAAGCATGTATATGTGAATGGCGTCAGACAGGATGACGAGTACGCTTCGTTTAACTGGGGACAGCACGACAAGTTCCGAGACAACTTTCCGAATGGCGGGTTCTTCGCTGACAAAATCTCTTCCCGGTGGTTTATCCAGGCACAAAAACTGGTGGAAGATGGGCAGTTGATCATTCCTGAGGGCTCCTATTTCGTTCTTGGAGACAATCGTGATGACAGCTACGACTCCCGCTATTGGGGACTGGTACCTGAAGAGAATATCGTTGGTCGTCCGCTGCTAATCTACTGGTCGATGGATCCAGTGCCGTCGTCCCCGGTGGAGGAGACGTCTGGTAAACTTTCGACTCTGGCATACAGTGCTGCTCAATCACTGAAAGGCATGCGTTGGAAGCGCCTGTTTCGAATACCACAATAGGGTCGGTGGCAAGACGCGTTCGGAGAAGGAATGGGAAGGGAAAACTTGGCTGTCACGAAGAAAATCGAAAAGGCTGCTGCAGCACCGGTTTTAGACCCCGGCAAGGCTAAGAAGCCGAAAGAAACGACGTCTGAGTTCATAGCTTCCATCGCCGTCGTGCTGGTGACCGGGCTCTTTATTATCACGTTCACGTTGCAAGCCTTCGTCATTCCCTCCAGCTCCATGGAAAACACTTTGCTGATCGGTGACCACGTGTTTGTCGATCGCATGATGCTGGCTCCAAGAACCAACTGGATTGGCCCCCTGATTCCCTATCGCCACCCACGCCATGACGACATTTTCGTCTTTATTTCACCGGCACAGCCCGGACTCTACGTCGTGAAACGCGTAGTAGGGGTACCGGGCGATCGCATCAAGCTTCAAGACGGTGTGGTTTATCGCAACGGGGAGCGGCTCGATCCCAAATACGTTGTCCGTAACGGAACGTACAACGCATACCGCGACAACTTCCCGACGGTACCGGCGACGGACTACGACGATGTGACCCCCGAGTGGCGGGCTTCCCTGCCCTCACACCTGCAAAATGGCGAACTCGTGGTCCCGCCCGACAGCATTTTTGCGATGGGTGACAACCGCGATGTCAGCCTTGACAGCCGTTACTGGGGCTTCGTTCCGTATGAAAATGTTATCGGGCGACCCATGTTTATCTACTGGTCGTTTGAGGAGCCCCGCGACGAATACACGCGCACCAGCATCGCCGAGCGGCTCCAATTCCTGGTAACCATCGTGTTTCACTTCTTCGACCAGACACGCTGGTCCCGGATGTTCCACGTGGTGCGCTGATGCCCGGCCGACTGGCGCCGCGGGCGTTCTTGTTCTGGGCGCTGCTGGGCACGGTTCTGCTCGCCTTTTTCTTGCCACCATTTGTGAACGTCAATCGCTACCGCAATCGCGTAGCTTCGGCCATCGGTAATGCGCTCGGCCGCGTGGTCACCGTCTCCAACATCGAACTGACACTACTGCCTCGTCCTGGCATGGTCCTCTCAACGTTTGTTGTGGCCGACGATCCCACTTACGGACCTGAACCGATGCTGCGCGCCGACACCGTCACCGCTTATTTCCGGTTAAGTTCCCTTTGGCGAGGGCGACTGGAGATTGGCACGCTGGCATTGGATAACCCTAGCCTTAACCTCGTGCGCCGCACCGACGGCCATTGGAACCTTGAAGAACTCGTGGAGCGGGCCTCACGAGTGCCGTCAGCGCCCACGGCGAAAGTCAAGCCCGAGTCGCGGCCTCGCTTCCCCTATGTGAAGGCATCAGCCGGACGGATCAATTTCAAACTGGGACAGGTGAAGAAGGCCTTCGCGTTTTCCGACGCTGACTTCGGCTTGTGGCTGGACTCCGAAAATGAGTGGGGAGTCAGGCTGGAGGCTCGCCCTATGCGTTCCGACGTACCTGTCAGCGACACTGGCACGCTCAAGATGGAAGGGCGCTTTCAACGCGCGGCCAACTTGCGGGACACGCCCGTAAATCTGAAAATGAACTTCACCAAAGGTCAGCTTGGTCAAATCACGACACTCATTTACGGACGCGACCGCGGCTGGCGGGGTGCTGTTACTTCTACTGCCACACTAGCGGGTACTCCTTCCTCTCTGGCCGTCACGCTGGACGCTCAAGTAGACGACTTTCGCCGGTACGATATTGCTTTGGGAGAGGCCTTGCGTCTGGCTGTCCATTGCACGGGCACATATTCCTCGCCAAACGATTCCGTCCATGAAATTCAGTGCCAATCCCCAGTCAGGCCAGGCATGTTAACGGTGCGAGGCAATGTTGAAGGCTGGGCCGTCCAAGCCTACGACCTTGGCATCTCGGTCGAACAGGTCCCGTTGGACCGAGTGGTGGCCCTGGCACGTCACACCAAGAGGGATCTACCTGACGACCTCTCGGCCACTGGCAATGCCGACGGCGTCTTTTCCGTCCGCAAGAATGCGGGTGGCGCCCCGCTGTGGGCAGGAGGTGGACACACTTCGCACTTCGCCCTCCGATCAAAAGTCTTGCAGAGTGATCTGGAACTCGGCGAAGTGGAGTTCAGCATCCCCGAAACATCAGATGCGAGCGGGAAGCGTTCCCGAAAAGTCACCCACCGGCTTCCAATGGGGACAATGAACGCCTCTCTGCGTGTCGTGGTCAAACCCTTTGCGATGCCGCTTGGTGCCCCCTCCCCGGCAACCGCAGCGGGTTATTTTGACCGGGAGCACTACCGCGTCACCATCAACGGCGAAGCCGAATTGACTCGTCTGATGCATGTTTCCAGGGCAATGGGTATCGGCGCACCGTCCATCGGTCTGGCTGGGCCCGCGCAACTCAACCTTGAAATCGCGGGCGCTTGGACCGGTTTTGCACCTCCCGTACCGTCGGGCAAGCTCCAGTTGCGCAACACCACTGCAGAGTTCCAAGGCGTGCACGAGCCGCTGCAGATCGCGTCGGCGACGGCGACGCTCGCCGACCAATCGGTAACGGTCAACTCCTTGTCGGCGGAATTCAAAGAGGGGCCTTCGTTAACTGGGGCAGCCAGTTTTCCCCAGCGCTGCCCATCTCTGGAAACTTGCATACTGCGATTCGACCTACACACCTCTGAAATCACTCTGACTCGACTGAATCAATTGCTGAATCCGGCGTACCAGAGCCTGCCGTGGTACCACTTGCTGGCCATCGGACAGCGGGATGAAAGTGCCCTCATGAAGCTGCATGCCCGCGGGCGCTTGGCTGCCAGCCGGGTTCTGATTGGAGCGCTCGTGGCCTCGAATGTGATCAGCACGGTCGAGATAAATTCCGGAACGATCAGTCTGAAAGATGTTCGCGCCGAGGTGCTCGCCGGGCATCATGCTGGAAACTGGGACGCCGACTTTACTGCTACTCCGCCTAAGTACTTCGGCTCGGGCACTGTGACCGGGTTGGCAATGGCGGAAGTGGCTGTGCTGATGCACGATGCCTGGGCAACCGGCACGCTGGATGGTCAGTACACGCTCGGAATGGCCGGACTCGACGCCGCCGCGCTGCGTAATTCCGCTACCGGATCTGCCAGTTTCCGATGGAGTGGCGGCTCGTTGCGTCACGTTGTGCTCGACGCAACTGGCAGTCCGCTCTCATTCTCCAATCTGGGTGGGCAACTTGTGTTGAGAGAAGGGAGCCTCAGCTGCCAGGGCTGCGAGTTGCAATCCGCTGACGGTACCTATCAATTGAAAGGTGCCGCGAGTTTCAGCCGTACACTCGACATCCGGCTCGAGCGATCTGGCGGCGGGGCGTCCTATGCCGTTACTGGTCCGCTGGAAAGACCCCAGGTCGAAGCCATAGTTGCTCCATCGTCGGCTGCGAAGTTGCAGTGAACCTTTTCGACCGAGAGCGCCCGAATTCGGTTTGTGCCGTAAACTAATCGCGCGTTAGACGGAATTCATTCGGACACATAGGTACGCATGCAGCGATACGATTACCGCGTCCTTTCGCCAACATCAGCAGCTGAAAAGCTTTATTCCGCTTGGATTGCCAAACTCGATGGCGAATTTTCCGCCCACCGCGATTACGAATACCGCAGCGTCGTCGTGCGCGATGCGCTGCACGAAATCTACCTGGGACGTCCGTACAGCGACCCTGATCCGGCAGCGGGCGTGGCGCAGCAGGCGCTGATCCATACCTTTGATCCCCGCAACGTCACCCTTGAACCGGAGTACTACGGCGACGTTGACATCGCGAAATACAACGAGCGCAAACCGCTCATATGGTTCTGGATGATGTTCGATCGCTCTCCCCTTGGGCTGAACCACTGGCTGGGCTATCAGGTGCGTTACATGCTGGCGCGCCACGTGTTAAAGCACATTGGCAAGAACGTGAAGATCTTTCATGGCGTCGAATTTTCCTATGGGTACAATCTCACCATCGAGGACGACTGTGTCATCCACAAGTATGTCCTGCTTGACGATCGCGGCGAGATCATCATTCACGAAGGATGCTCCATCAGCGACTACGCCAGCATCTATTCCCACGTCCATGACCTGAATGACGGAATGCTGGTACAAAACCAGCGCACCGAAATCGGTCCGCGTGCCCGCGTCACCTATCACGCTACCGTCCTCAGCGGAGTACGCATCGGCGAGCACGCTATCGTCGGCTCCGTCGGGTTGGCCTCGAAGAATGTTGAGGATTTTCACATCGTCGGTGGCATTCCGGCAAGAACGCTCAAAGTGAAGGATATTTCACCGAAGCCCGGCAGCGGCGAGGAGCCCGCCGGTACCTGACCGGCCGCACTGGCCCTTGTTTCTGCATGGTAGTATCGAAGACAAATCGCAATGCACCAAGACCCCGTCACCATCTTCTTCGAGATTGTAGTCTTGCTGTTTGCCATCAGCGTCCACGAGTCAGCGCACGCCTGGGTGGCCAACCGTTTGGGCGACCCTACGGCCAAGATGATGGGGCGTGTGTCGTTGAATCCCCTGGTTCACATCGACCTGTTTGGCACGATTCTGCTGCCGGCAATGCTGATTTTGGTGGGGTTCCCGCCGTTCGGATACGCGAAACCCACTCCCGTCGATAATCGGAACTTCAAAAACCCGGTGAGGGACGACATTCTTACTGCTGTCGCAGGCCCCGTCAGCAACTTCCTGACGGCCCTGCTCGCAGTCATTATCCTCGCCGTAATTCTGCACGGGACGGGTAGCGCAGTTTCACCCCTCTTCCGCGGAACCGACGTCGCCGGGCCGCTGGCCAAGATGTTCGAGTTGGCCATCCTGATTAATGTGATCCTGGCAGTGTTCAACCTGATCCCATTACCTCCACTCGATGGAAGTCATGTCATCCGGCACTTCCTGTCATACGACACGCTTAAGATCTACGATCGGGTGGGATATTTTGGCCTCGTGATTGTTATGTTTGTTCTTCCCATGGTCGGATGCTCGGTCGTTGGCACCATGGCGGCCCCGTTTCTGGCTTTCTTCTATTCCCTGCTGAACGCACTCTTGCGAATCTGATGCCAGAAACCAAGCCAACCAAGAAAGGCCGCATCTTGAGCGGCATGCGTCCGACCGGGAAGCTGCACCTTGGCAACTATGTCGGTGCTCTGCGGAACTGGGTGAATCTCCAGGACGACTACGACTGCTTCTTTTTCATAGCCGACTGGCATGCGCTGACCACCGATTACGCCGACACGCGCAGCATCAAGCAGAACTCGCTCGAAGTCATGATCGACTATCTCGCCGCCGGTCTCGATCCGGAGCGCAGTACGTTATTTATCCAATCGCATGTGCCCCAGCATGCTGAGCTACAACTGCTCTTTAGCATGATCACACCTCTGGGATGGCTGGAGCGCGTTCCCTCTTACAAAGAGCAGCGCGAGAACATCAAAGACAAAGACCTCAGCACCTACGGCTTTCTCGGCTATCCCCTGTTGCAATCGGCGGACATCCTTATGTATCGAGCCGATTTCGTCCCCGTCGGCGAAGACCAGGTTCCTCACGTCGAACTCACCCGCGAGGTGGCTCGGCGCTTCAATCAGTTCTATCCGCGTAAACTGGGCCCGGGCGCTCGCGACTTGCAAAGAGATCTTGTTTTCCCCGAGCCCAAGCCGCTGCTGACTCCTGCTGCTAAGCTTCCAGGCACGGACGGACGCAAGATGTCGAAGTCATACGGGAATACCATTCTCTTAAGCGAGCCCGAAGCCTCGCTGCGTGCGAAGGTGAAGACAATGGTGACTGATCCGGCGCGTGTCCGTCGCAACGATCCCGGCAACCCCGACGTTTGTCCGGTAGGTGACCTGCACAAGATCTTCAGCGACAGCGTTACTATGGCGAAGGTGTACGAAGGTTGCCGGACGGCAAGCATTGGCTGTATCGAGTGCAAGAAGTGGGCGTCCGACAGCCTCCTGCACGTGTTGGGGCCCATTCAGGAGCGCAGGTCCAGATACGAGGCCGACCCCAAGCTCGCATGGGACATACTGGAGCTAGGCTCAGCCAAGGCCCGGATGGCCGCCGCGTCCACGATGGAAGAGGTGCGATCCGCTGCCAACTTGTCCTACGTGTATGAACCACCGATTCAAACGGCGGTAGACCAGTAAACGATGCCCGACACGCCACAACCCGTACAACCCGCCGCGACGCCCGAGGCGCCGCGCCACAGTCAGCGCAAGGATGGCGCCGACGAGTCCTCATTCTCGGTGAGTGTCGGAGAGGTGTACGATGGCCCTCTCGATTTGCTCCTCGACCTCATCCGCAAGCAGGACATTGATATCTACGACATTCCGATTGCGAAGATCACGGCGCAATACCTGAGCTATGTCGAGACCATGAAGCAGCTCGACGTTGACGTCGCTGCCGAGTTCATTTACACCGCTTCGCTGCTGATCCACATTAAATCGAAGATGCTGTTGCCGCGTGACCCGGATGCAACTGGTCCTATCGACGATCCCCGTATGGAACTGGTCAACCGACTGCTCGAACACGAACGATTTCGGACCGCCGCTCAGATGCTCCTGCAGAAGCTACAGATTGAAGATGCCGTCTGGTCAAACCCTGCGCTCAAGGAGTTTCGCGATGCAGAAGGCGCCGAACCCGAGATGGCCGCCGACGTCGTGGACTTGGTGAGAACGTTTCAGCAGATACTGGACCGAGCTAGAAATAAGCCTGCTTTCGACGTAGAGGAAGAAAGTGTCACCGTTTCCCAGATGATCGATTACGTGCGGCGGCGATTGTCTCTGGAAGAGAAGCCCATCCGCCTGAAGAGCCTTCTGCGCAGCCTGCGTTCGCGGACCGCGCTGGTCTGCGCCTTTCTTGCCATCTTGGAATTAATACGCTTGCAGGCAGTTCTGGCCCGGCAAGACAATGTATTTGGCGAAATTGTGCTGAAAAAATACACCAACTTCGACAGCCTGATGGCCGAAAATCCTCCCGTGAAGGATGACTGGCGTTAGGTTGAGCAACTGAGCGCAGAATTACTTCAAAACTACCAACTGAAGATCGGATCACAGCTAATAGCAAATGAGCTCCAAAGCTAAAGTCGAAGCCGTAATCTATGCGACCGAAGAACCGGTCACTCTCAATCAACTCGCCTCCTTGCTGAAGGACACGGTACTGGCGGAATTGCGCGCCGAAGAGGAAGCGCGTATGGCGCTGAACGAAACCGTATCTGACGGCAAGCCCGCGATTGAACACGACGCATCTTCCAGCGTTGAAATCGAGACTGTCGCAGAAGTGCCGGGCGACGCTGAAGCCCGCCCTGACTATTTCGACGGAGAACGGCTCTCTCCGGACGACCTCAACGACGAGCAGCGGTACGAGCGAGATAAGCAGGATCTGAAGCGCGTCAAAGAGTACCTCGGCCGGATTCTTGAGGACCTGATCGCTGAGTATTCCGAAGCCAGCCGCGGCATGGAGATTCGTCAGATTGCGGGCGGCTATCGCATGGGTACTAAGCCCGAACACCACGACGTGGTCGTCAACTTCGCCAAAAGTCTGAAACCGCCTGTCCGGCTATCGCTGCAGGCGCTGGAAACGCTGGCCGTCATAGCCTACAAACAGCCGGTGACCGTTCCGGAGATCAGCGAGATTCGAGGTGTCGATACTTCCGGCGTCATCGCTACTTTACTCGACCGCAAACTTATTACAACCGGGGGGAGAAAGCAGGTAATTGGCCGGCCCATCCTCTACAAAACCACAAAGGAGTTCCTGCTTCGCTTCGGCTTGAATAACGTCGCGGAATTACCCAGCATGGAGGAGTTCGAAAAGCTGGGCGACCCTCAGCAGGACTTATTTCCGACACAATCGGAAGAAACTTCTTCGACTCAGGAGTCTCTACCACCGTCCGCCCCGGAAGAAGAACCGTCGAGTCAGGAGTCTTTACCACCTTCCGCCGAGAAAGAAGTAGCTGATTCAGAATCGCAAGAGTCCGGGCGATAGCTAGAGCGGATCGGCTGCCTCACGTTATTTCCCGCGCCAGCTGGCATGTCGCTTTTCGAGAAACGCGTCAATCCCTTCCGCGGCGTCCTCTAAGAGCATATTGCGTGCCATCGTTTCGCTCGCAAGGTCGTATGCTGTGCCGAGAGGACGATCGATCTGGCCGTAGAATGCTTGCTTGCCGAAGCAGATGGTGGCGGAACTCCGGGACAGAATAATATCGGTGAATCGCATAATTTCGGCGTCGAGCCCGCAACCGGGTACCACACGATTGACGAGCCCCCAAGACTGTGCGGTCGCGGCATCAATGGGTTCGCCAGTCAGCAGCATCTCCATCGCACGCTTGCGACCAATATTCCGCACCACACCGACCGCCGGCGTCGAGCAGAACACACCGATATTGACTCCCGGCATTGCAAATGTCGCCGTGTCGGCTGCCACAGCAAGATCGCACATCGAGACGAGTTGGCAACCCGCCGCTGTGGCAATGCCCTGGATACGGGCAATCACCGGTTGCGGCATCTCAGTGAGCGCGATCATCATCCGGCTGCAGGCGTCGAACAGGCCGCGCTGCCAGCTCTTGTCATCCGTGTGAGCGCGCATCTCCTTGAGGTCATGACCCGCGCAGAATCCTTTCCCATCAGCAGCGAGGATCACAACCCGTACCGCAGTGTCGCTGGCGATTACACCTAGCTCCGCGTGGATCGCGGCGATCATCTGGCTCGACAACGGATTGAATCGCTCAGGACGATTGAGAGTGAGGGTAGCCACGCCGTTCGCCACTGTTGTGAGAACAAACGGCTCTTCCGCCGCCAAAGTAGCGTCGGCGCGCATAATGCATGTCTCCGTTCTGTATACAATTGATGAAGCTGGTCACCGCAATTGCTGGGCTTTCTGCAAATCGTCGGACGGGTTCCTTGTTAAACCAAACGTAACACCGCGCGGAATCAAGCGGTACTCATATGCCTGCCGTTCCAAATCTTCGCGAAAATCGGGGTGGGCGAGTGCAATGATCGCCTTAGCCCGTTCGGCCACACACTTCCCCTTCAAATTGGCCATGCCGAATTCGGTAGCCACATACATTACGTCCGAGCGCGGTGTGGTCACAATGTTGCCGGGCGTGAGAGTAAGCACAATGCGGCTGCGGCGCTCTCCTCGCTTCTCGTAAGTTGAAGAAAGGCATATGAACGATTTGCCTCCCTTGGATGCATACGCGCCGCGCACGAATTGCAGTTGCCCGCCAGTACCGCTGATGTGTCGGAGGCCGTCGGATTCTGAAGCTACCTGGCCCTGCAGATCGATCTGTGTGGTGTTATTGATCGATACCACCTTGTCGTTCTGCATGATCATGTGGGGCAAGTTTGTATAGTCCACCGGCTGGCAGTACAAGTGCGGGTTGCGGTTGGTTGTGGCATAAAGGGCGAGCGAACCCAGCGCAAAGGTATAGACCACCTTGCCTGGATCCAACGTCTTCCGCGAGCCGGTTACTCTCCCTGAACGGTAAAGGAGGCCGATCCCGTCAGTCAGCATTTCCGTATGGATCCCCAAATCCTTCACTCCGGTCTCCAACAACAAAGAGCAAACCGCGTTGGGCATGCCGCCGATTCCGACCTGAAGACAGGAGCCGTCCTCCACTTCGGCGGCAATGCGCCGGGCCACCATGCGGTCAATATCGCTGGGCTCCGGATTAGGTAACTCCGCGCATGGCTCGTGATCGCCCTCGATTATGAAATCGACCTCGCTAATGTGAACGCCGTTGTCTTTGCCGAAGACATAGGGCACCTCACGATTGATCTCCAGGATCACCAGCTTCGCACTTTCGATCACGGCCCGCTGCCAGAGACTGGTCGGGCCAAAATTGAAGTAGCCCCCTTCGTCCATCGGGCAAGTCTTGAGAATGGCAATATCTACGGGATCGAGAAAGCGCCGGTAATAGTCCGGTACCTCTCCCAGATTTAGCGGACTGTAATTGCAACGACCGACGTCGTGCTTCCTGCGTTCGTAAGCCGAAAAATGCCAACTGAACAGGTGGAAATGCTCGCCTTCAGGGTCGTCTTCGATCACAGCGCGCGGGCGCATCGAGAGGCAGGAGCGTATCTTGACGTTTTCCAGCTCGTCTCGCCGCGCAGCCAATGCCCTATCAAAAACATCGGGCTCGCAGAGAGTCGCGCCGTAGTCCAGCCACATGCCCGATTTAACGAAACTGGCAGCCTGTTCTGGGGAGATCGTCTCAGCAAGCATCGACAAGGCCTTTTTCGGGGGGTATCGCGGTCTCGAAGAGTCTACAACGAAATAGGCGGGGGCCGCGCAATTTCGTCTTTAACAACCAGTGTCGTGAAAAGCCCCCGTCACCATTCGTTTTCCGATTCGTCGCCAGCCGTAAACAACCCACATGAGCGGGAAGGCGGGAAACCGTCCTTGTCGGTAGCGGTGACTCATTGGCCTGAGTGGGAAAGATTGCGTCCGAAGGCAAGACAACGAGCCAATGTCCTTGAGCCGGATCGGCGAGATTCGCTCCAAAAGGATCGTGCAGGTCATTGTCCTAAGTCATTTTGGGCTTGCCATACTGACCATGAAATTGCGCAATCCTAGCGGGAGTTGGATAGTATTTAGCGGGTCTACGGAGCGACGAGGCGGCAGTCGCTCTGGTATCGAACGTGTTTGTGTGAAGCAGGCCGGGTGCGCGCAGGCCGGCAGTAAGGAGCATGCATGGAGGACCCAGGGAAGACGGTCATCGTGTTAGGAGGCGGAGTCGGAGGGCTGACGGCGGCCCACGAACTGGTGGAACGCGGCTATTCGATTCAACTCTTCGAGCGCAGGGAGTCCTTCGGTGGCAAGGCCCGAAGCGTGGAGGTACCAAACAGCGGTACAGGCGGGCGGAAGAATCTGCCTGGCGAGCATGGTTACCGTTTCTTTCCCAATTTCTATAAGCATGTGCCAGACACGATGGCCCGGATCCCATACTCCGGAAACGCCCGCGGGGTGCTTGACAACATTGCTGGGGGATCACGCACCCAGATCGCGCGCGACGGCAGGATGGCGATCATTGCCGTGGCGCGATATCCGGTGACGGTGGACGACTGGGTGGCCACAGTCCGGGCGTTGATTGAGAGCCTACAACTCGGGATTCCCGATGAAGAAGTGTTGTTTTACGTTGATCGGTTGTTCAGGCTGCTGACTACGTGCCAAGAGCGGAGGGTTGCGGAATACGAGAAAATCCCGTGGTGGGACTTCATCGATGCCGCTAACAAGTCGGCGGCATATCAGCAGTTCCTGGTGCGAGGAACCACACGATCGCTGGTGGCACTTCGGCCGGAGGATGCCAGTACCCGCACGGTCGGCTATGTGGGGCTACAACTTGGCCTTGGCTTGTTGAAGATCGGAGATCCTGTTGATCGCGTGCTCAATGGTCCGACCAACGAAGTCTGGATTAATCCGTGGGTGGAATACCTGCGTTCGCGGGGGGTGGAATTTCATACCGGCGCGCAGGCTCTCAGCTTCGAATTGCAGGGATCGGAAATCGCTTCGGTCACAATTGACATGAACGGCAGCGTCAGCCAGTTGACTGCCGACTATTATGTCTCCGCGTTACCCGCTGAAGTAATGGCGCCATTGGTCACGGACGACATTAAACAGGCTGCGCCGTCCATCGCTAACCTCAGTAAATTGCAGACCGCCTGGATGAACGGCATTCAGTTTTATCTGGAGCACGATGTACCGATCGTCAACGGACACACGATCTACATCGATTCTCCGTGGTCGCTGACCTCGATCTCGCAGCGACAATTTTGGCGTGCCGACGCACTGCAAGAATACGGGAATGGGCTGCTGGGTGGCATTCTATCGGTGGATATCTCAGACTGGACTTCGCCGGGGATTCTCTACGGAAAGCCGGCCATGCAATGCACAGCCCAGGAAGTGAAGGAGGAAGTGTGGGCGCAGATCAAGGAACATCTGAATGTGGATGGAAAAAAGCAGTTGGAAGACGGCAACCTCCTCACATGGTTTCTTGATCCTGACATCCAGTTTCCCAATCCCACGCAGACCGCAAACCTGGAACCGTTGCTGATCAATACCGCCGGATCGCTGTCTTATCGGCCGGAAGCGCATACGGAAATACCGAATCTCTTTCTGGCCTCGGACTACGTGAAAACGCACACAGATCTGGCGACGATGGAAAGCGCCAACGAAGCCGCAAGGCGGGCGACGAATGCAATTCTCGATCACGACGGGTCGGCGGCGGCGCGGGCTGGAGTCTGGCCATTGCAGGAACCGGAGTTCTTTGCTCCCATGCGGGAGTATGACCGGCTGCGGTTCCGTCTTGGACTACCCCATGCCAGCTTGCCCGGTAAATGGCTGTAGATTCGTCACGGTCGACGGACGGCGGAATCCTTCTGCCCACAGCGCCGTCGTTCTTAATGATCAGCCGTTCCATCCGACCACTGTCGCACCGGAACCAGGAACGTAGTCAGGTGCTCCCAATTACCCTCGATCGCGAGGATGGGAGAGCCGGGAAGATTTGCTCCCCACGCCGCAGGGTCGGCTTGGGAAACGAAAAACATGAGGTGCGGATGCCAGTGGCCGGCTTGATCGCTTAAATAACCCTGCTTCGACAGCATGTAGCACATAGCCCCGGGCTCCATCGCCGGCAACTCCTTTTTGTCGATCGCCGCTTCGATGGTTTCCACCATCTGAGCTTTTGTGCGTCCAGCGAGTATCAGATCCGTCTTCTTGATAGTGCGTGGAAGGTAGGAGCGTGTGGCTGGCGCATTCAAGCAGATCGGACCACGGAGCTTCGGATTCCAAAAGTTGGGGTCATCGATAGGGGCAGTCCAGGAGCGTTCCACGATACAAACGAAACCATTCTTCCCTTGAATCGCCGTTTCGTAACCGTGACGTCCAAGAACCAGGACCTCTGCATCGCGCGAGATAGACTCCGGCGCCGCACTCCGAGCCAGCGCGATTTCCGAGCTCCGATCCTCCATCAGGTATTGATCAACAGGGGCCATGCTCGGATAAGGTGTCTTGGCATCCTGAGCGGTTCCGTACCTCGCCGTACCGAGCACAATGACCAAAACAAGACTCTTTATTGCGATTGTGCCGATCTTCTTACCCTGCATAATGTGTCACCTGTCGTCGAGCCAGACTGAACATTGCGAAAGAAATTTATCACGATTTGGCGCTACGGCCCGATAAGTCGGCGTTCTGAACAGGTCCCAGGGCTCGATAAAGATCGCGAGCGGGTCACCGGCACTCTGGGAGCTGGGACTTGAGATCACGGAGACGGCAGCGACCTACAATTCACAAAGTGGCTGTAGATCATGACGCGGCGCCGGGACTATCATCGGAGCTGTTCTTCCTGACATCTCATGTGCAAGGGCCATGCTATGCGAACTTCGATGAGTTTGTTTGTCTTGCTGCTGGCGACCGCATGTCTATGCGCGCAGCAGATTCCCGCCGGAACGCTTCTTCCCGTCATGCTCGACACAACGCTGGATAGCGACAAGAGCAAGTCCGGCGAAGAAATCTCTGCCAAGTTGCAACAGGAAGTTCCTCTTCCTGATGGCGGCAAGATCAAGCGCGAATCCAAGGTGCTTGGGCGCGTCGTCGCGGTTTCTCCGGCGTCGGGCGGTCAGCCGGCGAAAATCTCCGTGCAATTCGACAAGGTCAAGATCGGCAAACAACCCGTACCTGTCAGCGTAGGCCTGCGCGCGCTTGCCTCGATGCAGTTGGTCGCTCAGGCCAAAAAACCTCCAAACTCGGAAAGCGGCTATGGAACGACGTCCTGGGATTTGAACATGAGCCTGATCGGCGGCCAGGTTTCTTACAATGGCGCGAAGATTGTGAAGGCGCCGAACGGACAGATTGTGGGAAAGGTTCCGCAGCCAGGCGCCGTACTCGCAATTCCGATGGCCAACCCCGAACGCGGTTGTAGTGGATCAGCCAGCAGCACCGCGGAACAGGCGTTCTGGTTGTTCTCTACCGACGCCTGTGGCATTTACGACGACAAAGATATGACCTTCGTGAGTGAGATCGGGGGAGGAACTCCCGGCCAAATCGTGCTCGAGTCGCCTAAGAAGATTGAGGTCCGTGGCGGCAGCGGCTGGTTGTTGCAGGTAAATTAGGCGATGCCATCGGAGACGCTCCGGCAGGGTAAGATAGGGACTCATGCCTGCCGAACGATTGCAGAAAATTATTGCCGCAGCCGGCATTGCTTCGCGCCGCAAAGCTGAGGAGTTGATCGCTGCGGGATTGGTATCGGTCAATGGTCAGACGGTGACCGAACCTGGCACAAAGGCAGATCCAGCGGTTGATAGCATCAAGATCAACGGACAGGCATTGGTCGGCGCCGAGCGCCATGTTTACCTGTTACTGAACAAGCCGAAGGGATATGTCACCACGGTCACCGACCCAGAAGGGCGTCCGACCGTACTGGATCTGGTGCACGGTACCGGTGCTCGTATCTATCCCGTGGGCCGGCTCGACTACCTGAGCGAAGGCCTTCTGTTGTTGACCAACGACGGCGCTTTGGCGCAGAAGCTGACCCACGCTTCATCGCACGTGCCGAAGACGTACCTTGTCAAGGTCAGCGGGAAGCCTACTCCCTCTCAGATCGAGACGATCCGAGCTGGAATGTTTCTCCCGCCGGAGCGTGCCACCCTGAAGACCCGCGAAGGGCAATCGAACTCGAAGGCCATTCAAAGGCATTCCAAGGGCGTTCGGACCGGGCCGGTGCGAATAAAACTGGTGCGCGACGCCGCCAACCCGTGGTTTGAGATCACTGCTATCGAAGGACGTAATCGGCAGATTCGCCGAATGTTCATCCAAATCGGACACCACGTCGAGAAAATCAAGCGCGTCAGGTATGGCCCTTTGGAATTGGATGTCGAGCCAGGAAAGTTCCGGCATCTTACATCACAAGAAGTAGAGCGCCTTAAATCTCCGACCGGCGCGACCAGTCGACCTGTGGAAGGTCGGCAGCCCCGCCCGCAATCATCCAAGGGAAAGCCCAAGAAACCCAAGCGCTAAGCGTTCCTCCTGACCAGTTGCAGCTACACTACTGCCGCCCGGTCTCGGTTTGGGAGAAACCCTCCAGCATCGGCAGTCGAGCTGCCCCGTATAGCCCGGCGTCGCTTCCCAACAGCGCTCTGGTGACGATCGTTCCCTTGTCATGGCCGACACGGTCAGGAGCTGTCAGGGCGTAAATGGAGGATCGAAACTTCATCTCCTCGTACATTGCCGGAGCGAATGCGTCCCATGCACTGGAGACGCCGCCGCCAATCACATACATGGGAAGGTTTAGCGCGTTGACCATGGCTCCGATACCGATACCCAGCGCGCGCCCCACATTTTCGAAGATCCGCTTCGCAGCCGCATCGCCCTGTGTAGCAAGGTTGTGAATCGATCGCGCAGTAAACTGCAGCGGATCGTGGGAGAGGCGTTCCAGTTCCGCCGCATTCCCTTGCGCGATGGTCTCGCGAGCCATCCTCACCACCGCTGTAGCCGAGGCATATTGCTCCAGGCAGCCACGGCTTCCGCAGCCGCAGGGATGGCCGTCCGCATAGATATTGAAGTGCCCAAGCTCACCGGCCATGCCGGTCATGCCGTGCCACAGGCGCCCGTTCAGCACCAGTCCACCGCCAACCCCGGTACCCAGGGTGTACATAGCCAGGTGCTCGTATTCGCGACCCGCGCCCAGCCACTTCTCGCCCATGGCGGCAGAATTGGCGTCGTTCTCCAGGATGACCTTCGCCCCCAGTCGCTTTTCGATCTCATCGCGCACCGGGAAACTCGTCCAGTCGGGTAAATTGGGCGATTCCATAACCATGCCAGCTGCCATATCAATGAAGCCGGGAACACCAATACCAATGCCGGCGAGCTCGCCGGTGCCATGGTATTTCGTGCTCAACGTCTGAATGGCCTTGCACATCTCGGTAATTACGAAATCACGGCCACGCGACACCTCTGCTCCCAGCGTCAACTTCTCAAGCAGCTTGCCATCGCCGTCAACGGCGGCGATCCGAAGGTTAGTGCCTCCCAGATCCACTCCAATGGAATAATCTCCCATGTCTGCCCTGAGACTCCTCTCTTTCCGTAACCTGCTGACTCACCGTTGCGCACACAGTGCACTGTCTACTTCTGACAGCGAGCACAATAATGACTGCTCCGCCCCGCAATGACTACCCGTTTGATTGGTGAGCCGCAAACCAGGCAAGGTTCGCCTTCCCTACCGTACACCCGATGCTGCAATTGGAAAAACCCTTCTTTGCCTTCGGCATCCACATAGTCGCTCACCGAGGACCCACCCAGAGCAATGGCTTCCCGCAGCACCTCCTGAACCGCGGCGTGCAAACGGCGCAGTTGCTCGCGGGTCAGCGAGGCCGCCCGGCGACGGGGCCGGATTCCCGAGCGAAACAACGACTCGTCGGCATAGATGTTCCCCACCCCGCTCAACAACTTCTGATTGAGCAATGCGCTCTTTATGGGAGTTTTCCGCTCACGAAAGAGGTCCACAAAGCGAGAAGCCTGTGAGTCCAGAGGCTCGTCCCCGGGAGCGGCAAATCCTTTCGCTGTCGCCAGGTCGGTGTGCACAACCGCCAGTCGTCCGAAGCGTCGCGGATCGACAAATCGGACTTCCTGCCCGGAAGCCAGTTTCACGATGGCGTGGGTATGCTTGGCAATCTCGGCTCCCGGCGGCGCCACCTGCATACTTCCTGTCATGCCCAAGTGGACGATCCACTGGCCGTGCCGCACCGGCCGTCCCCTTCGACTGCGTTGGCGCTCCAGATCGAAGACAATGTGTTTGCCGACCCGGCGCACTGAGACGATTCGGGCGTGCTCAAGCACGTCTGCGATCTCCGGCGCTGGGGACTTGAGCGGCTCCGGCTTCTCGCCCAACCAAACGGATTCGATGGTGTCTCCCGCGACCCGCTTATGCAGGCCGCGGGCAATGGTTTCGACCTCAGGTAGCTCCGGCATGGGCATCCAGTTTACGGCATGCGGCAAGTCCGGAGGCACGTCAGTGGTCATTTGCGCGGGCAAGAATTGACCTGTAAAATTAAGGGTACACAGCCCGTCTGTTCGCGACATATCCCTGAATTCTGTAGTTACTTTCGCAAATCGTCGGCGAGTTGTGTGCGAATACGCGGGATCGCACAGGCTCGGCGCCTGCCGAACTTCACGACCCTGAATCGGAGTAGCAAGTTGAAAACGGGCAAGACGGCTGTCATCGTCGGCGCGCAGTGGGGCGACGAAGGCAAAGGCAA
This sequence comes from uncultured Acidobacteriaceae bacterium, assembly GCA_963834815.1. Classification (GTDB taxonomy): domain Bacteria; phylum Acidobacteriota; class Terriglobia; order Terriglobales; family Acidobacteriaceae; genus DASRAA01. The sequence continues at coordinate 37,708 of CAWIDA010000009.1, forward strand.
AATCGTAGACGTTCTCTCCGAGCGGTTCAGAGTGGTGGCCCGCTATTCCGGCGGCCACAACGCCGGTCATACCGTCACCATCAAGGGCAAGAAGTTCATTCTCCAGCTTATCCCCTGCGGTGTGCTGCGCGAGGGATGCCGCGGCGTGATAGGCAACGGCGTGGTGCTCGATCCCTTTGCCTTCATGAAAGAAGTCGACGCACTGCGAGCCACCGGCGTGAACGTGGATGGCAACCTTTTTGTCAGCAACCGTGCCCACGTCATCCTGCCCTACCATCGTATGATTGAACTGGCGGCTGAAAATGCCCCTGGCCGAGTGAAGATCGGCACCACGTCACGCGGAATCGGGCCCACCTACGAAGACAAGATGGCCCGCAGCGGCCTGCGTGTGCAGGACCTGCTCGACAAGGCGTTGCTCAAGAAACATATTGAGAACGCGTGCCGCGAGAAGAACACCATCGCGCATGCGCTGTTCAACAGTGAGCCAATCGACGCCGACAAGATGTACGCTGACTACGCTGGGATTGCCGACCGAGTAGCGCCTTTCGTCACCGATACCGCCCTTCTGCTGAATCGCGCAATTGCCAACGGCGAGTCAGTAATGTTTGAGGGCGCTCAGGGTACGATGCTCGACATCGATCACGGCACCTACCCCTTCGTTACATCGTCGAGCGCAACCTCCGGTGGGGCCGCCACCGGCACAGGCGTACCGCCAAACGCTATTACGATGGTTGCCGGCGTCACCAAGGCCTACTGCACCCGCGTCGGCGGAGGTCCTTTTCCCACCGAATTGAATGACGAAATTGGCGAGGCGCTCCGCAAGAAGGGAAACGAGTTTGGAGCTGTTACTGGCCGTCCGCGCCGCACCGGGTGGCTCGACCTGCCCTTGCTTCGCTACTCCAATATGATCAACGGCACCGGCTGGCTGGTGGTCACCAAACTCGACGTACTCGATGAACTTGCCGAAATTCCAGTCTGTGTTGGATACAAGATTGACGGCAAAGATACCCAGGAAATTCCTGCTCAGGCTTCGGGTTACGAGAAGATCGAACCGGTTTACACTCGGTTACCAGGTTGGCAGTCCACAACTTATGGCATCGCCGAATACGATCGACTGCCGGCTAAGGCCAAGAGTTACCTTCAATTCGTGGAGAAAGAATCCGGCGCCAAGGTGGGGATCGTTTCGACTGGCCCGGATCGCGAGCAGACTGTGTTTATCGACCAATTCTCTACCATGCTTGACGCGGTAAGCGGTGAGTCGAAAGCGTAATCGGAGATTGCCATGATTGTACTGGCGGTAACTTGGATGGCCAATCCTGGACACGAATTCGCGGTCGCGGAAATCTTCGTCAAGTTGCAGGCGGCCTCCCGCCAGGAACCCGGCTGTCTGATGTACGTTGTGCACCGGCACCGTACCAATCCGTGCCTTTTCTTCATTTACGAGCAGTATCGCAATGACGCAGCGCTGGAAGCCCATCGCCAGTCGCCGCACTTCCAGCAGTATGCGGTAACTTCTCTTCAGAACATCGGCGAGCGTATTCAAGGAGAGCTTTATTTGCCGCTCGACGACGACTCCAGACTGGACCGCCGGCGATCCAAGTCGTAGCGCGTGGTTCCATTCTTCTACTGTTTTTCCATGACGTACGAGCCGCCTCCGGGCTCACGCTCGAACCAGGTGACCGTATATCCTGCAGCGAACAGTGCTTTAAATCGCTCGCGCACCTTTGCTTGAGTTTCGGCAATAGCCTGCGCAGACTCGTCCGCGAGATCAACTCGAACACGTTCAACTCCTGGTCCACATTCTGGCAATTTGCCCTCGAGAATGGCTGTAGTCCTATCCGAGGCCAAATGCCACTCCGCGACGAGGCGGTCTGTTGGGAGCCCGGCATGGAGTGGGCTGGTAGTGAAACCGTAAGCATTCGGTAGGTATCGTCGTGCGATTGTCCCGAGGCGGCAGATGTTGAAGTACGCATTCCTGCTTTGGAGTGGATCAAATGTCCATTCAATTAGCTTGATGCCCCGAGCCAGGGCGTCCTCGCGCTGCGCCAGTTTAAGTTCACGCCCGATCCCAGAATTGCGGAATTCCGGCAACACAGCAGCCATGTGAGAGTGGAGGTAGGGCCCGCTCTCGCCGATGCCGGGATAGGCAAGCACAAATCCGACCATCTCATTTCCGACGAATGAACCCAGGACTTGCCCGCCAATCTTGGCCGCCAAGACGTACATCTGCGACGGCACTACATCCCGCTCCCCAAATCCCCAGACTTTGGCTTCCAGTTCGACCATCTGTTCGAACTCTTCGATGGCATGGCAGGGACGTATTGTGGCAACTCTGTCTCGCATAGATCATCCATCTACTCAGGGGGCATGAGGGCAAATTGTCTGGAAACCTAGTACTCGGCCCGATACCAGCGGAAGCCGCGGCGCTGTTCTTCGTCAGCCTGTTTGATCAACGACAAGATGCGCCGGCGATTCAGGTTTCCGACTGCCGCCACCATGGTATCGATCAGGGCCATGGGAGCCACGTACGAAGCCCCGAAAGATGGCGTTTCCACCGAAGCGATAAAGCACTCGTCGCCGGCTCGGGCAAGCGGTGAAACAAATGTATCAGTAATGGCGACGGTGAAAGCACCGTTATGCTTGGCCGTCTGCAGTCCCTCGACCGTCTGCCGAAGTCCGCGCCGGAAGCTGATGCCGATTACCAGGTCCTTGCGGGAGACGTTGCGGACCACGTGACTTATGCGGCCAGCGGAGGTTGCCGAGAGTACCGGCAGGCCGATCATCGTGAGGTGATATTCCAAATGATGTACCAGGGAGGTTGCAGCGTCGCCACCCAATAGCAGAATCTTTGGCGCCTGGTACAGACGTCTGGCCAGCGCAGCGATCTTGGCTGCGTCCAGACTGTTGCCGAGCGCCTGCAAATTCTGCATATCGCGCTGAAGTGAAGCACGAATAAGCGCCGTCGGGCCTTTCCCCTCCCGCTCTGCCTCTTTCATTGTATCCAGCGAAGTAGCGTATGCCACGGAGAGATCGTGCAAGTGGCGCTGGAAATCCTTGTACGTTTCAAAACCCAATCCTTGCACGATCCGGACAGTGGTGGCGGGATCGGTGCCCAGTCGTTCGGCAAGGGCGCGCACGCTAAGCAGCACGAACGCCCGCGGGTTTTCCAATACCGGGCGGATTATCTCTTGCCGTTTGGGGTTGAGGCGCTTGAGTTCTTCCGACAAACTTCCATGCGCGACAGGCAGTTGTGTCGTCGCTCGACTGCGAGTCATCATCACCGCAGGATTTCGTATCCAGCGCAGATATGTCAATAGCTTTCGATTGCCCTTACTGAAAAGCACTGACCCAGCCATGCTCGGTTTGCATCATTTGTTGCATTGATGCTGACGTTACTCGAGCGGCTTGAGACGCCGCAAGCGCACAATCGACTCTCTCATGCTATTGATCCAGCACTTTGGTGTCTTCTCGGAGTGAAACAAAAGTTTCCTCACCTGATAACTTCGAGAAGTCGGAATTGATCAGGCACTGGCCGGCCCATCAACTGCCTGGGATGTCACCCTTGCTGGCTCCCCCGAGTTCCTCGCGGAACATTCCGAACAGAACCGCCAGCACGGAAGCGATCACCGGCCCCAGGAAAAGTCCGATAAAACCGAAGGCCTCGACCCCTCCCAGGATAAAGAACAGCAGTACTAGCGGATGTAGTTGCACCTTCCCACTAACCACCCAGGGTCTGACGATGTTGTCGGCTGTACTGATTACCGCCACTCCCCAGATAAGAACGAACACCCCTTTCCATGTGGCCCCACTAAATATCAGAAAGAGCCCGGCAGGAACCCACACCAAGGCAGCACCGACAACGGGAATAATGGAAGTCAACGCAGCGCCGAGACCTAGAAGCAGTGGAGACTGCATGCCTACGATGGCAATTGCAATGCCGGTCAAGATGCCTTGCGCCAATCCTACCGAAAGAATTCCATAGACATTGGCCACGATCGTGTCGGAAATGTTGCTGAAGAGGCGGCGAGCTTGTTCAGGTGACAGTGGAATAACGCTCTCTGTCCGATGGATCCAGTCGCGCCCGTCCCGGAATAGAAAGAAGACGACCACAAGTGAGATCAGAGATTTCCCTATCAAACTCGCAAAGTTGCGGAGGATAGTCGCTCCGGAACCCAGCACCCACACGCCAGCTTGTTGTACATGGGAGGTGACGGCACCATGAATGTCGTACTGCGAGACGTCTATCCAGCGCCCTAGAAACTTTAATCCCCGCTCCGCCGTGGAGGTCAAAAAAAGTGTGATGCCGCCTTCCTCAGCGCTCTTTCGGGTCAGGTACTGTGCGGCTGTCACGGCCTCGTTCGTCGCCATCATGACAATGACCAGCAGCGGCACCCCGAACAGGAAGAGTAAGACCAGCGTGGAAAGCAGCGAGGCTCTTCCGGCCTTGTTCTTAGTCCACGCCAGAATGTGTTGGTGGGCGGGATAGAAAACCACAGCCAGTATGATTGCCGATGCAACCGGGTAAAGAAAAGGAAGCGTGATGACAAATGTGAAGCCCAAGACGATGAGGATCAATACTCCCAGAAACCAAAGAGTCGTCCGCTTGTTATACATTTCTCGTCCTCGGCATTAGGCCTGCGGTTCAGGATCCATGGCAAGCTTTATCGATTGTATTCCTCAGGTTTTCGCTTGCTCCATGAGCACATCCGCTGTGAATGGTCAGCTCGGAATGAAACAGTTGCGCCCTGAAAAAAAGCCCCCGCTGGTGGGCAGCAGGGGCTGTATAGGTTGATCACATCTGGGGGGTTGGGCCAGTTTGGGATCAAAACTCGAAACTTGGTTTGGGAGGAAGCTTGCAAGCTTCCTCCCGGTACTTTACGACCTCCAAGCCTAGAACTGCAGGCGAAGAGCGAACTGCAACTCACGCATCGTGGTGTTGGCGTCGAGGTTCGTGACCAAGCCTGCGTTGTTGGTAATTGCCCCAGTGCTGTCGATGCAGTCGATACACGTGTTTCCCTGATTGGCGCTGAAGCCTAGCACCCTGTGGTTAAACAGGTTGAACGCGTCCATGCGGAACTGCAGCATGAAGCGCTCGGTCAGGTTGAAGTTCTTCATGATGGAGGCATCGGTGGTAAACGACCGTGGCCCGGTCAAGAACATTGGCCCGGAATCTCCCAGCGTACCTGCGGTGGGCCGCAGCCAGGCATTGCCGAGCGGTTGAGGGGTGAAGAACGTCACGGAATGGGTCACCGGATTAAACGACCCACCACCCATCGACCAGTTAGCCAAATTCCCCTTGTTAGGCATGCAAACGCCAACGTCCTGGTCTGAGTTGCACTCATTGTAGTTCGGGGTAAACGGCAGGCCCGAACTCCAATTGCTTGTGCTGGTAACTTGCCATCCACCGATGAACATGTTCTCCAGCGTGCTGGCGTTGCCGCCGAACTGCTTACCCTTGCCGAAGGGCAACTGGTAAACCAGGTTGATCACGAAAGCCTGCACGCGATTCTGGCCGTCCGGACCGTAATCAACATGTGGGTCGGCTGCGAAGTAGTTAGCAAACTGGGCGGTGTAGTTCAGCGCTCTCGACCAGGTGTAGTGAGCGATGAACTGCAAGCCGTGCGACATCTGTTGTTGCACCTTCACCTGCAAAGCATTATAGCTGCTAGTGCCGCTGTTGGCGAAGTAGCCGCCCATGATGTTGCCGGAGCAGCACAGAATGTTGGTCGTTACCCCGTTAGCATCAGTGTAGGGGGTGCTGAACTTATTGTTATAGAACTGACGTTCCGCCTGGGTTATCCCAGGTACCCCAAAATTAATGATGTTGATCGGGTTTACGTCCTGTGACGGACCATCCCCAATGAACGTGTGCCGGCCGGTATTTCCAACGTAAGCAATATCCAGCGTCATGCTATTCGTCATCTGGCGCTGAATGGCGAGGTTGTAGGCTCCAACCGCATTCAGGACCTGCTTTGTGGGGCGCATTCTGGGCTGGACATTGCCCTGCGGCCCACCAAGCGGCAGAATGCCGTCGGAGGGAATTGTTATCGCCGCAAGTGATGGAGGAAGGTTCGCCAGGTTGTACGCCGCGATGTAATTGTTGGCGGCAGATGAATTAAAGGTCGACGCATTCACGGTCTGATTGGCCAGGACGGGAAGGTTCTGGGTCACTGCGTGGCCGAAATTCGAGCCAAACACGCCGATGTCGTAGCTTATGCCGAATCCCATGCGGATAACCGTCTTTTCGTTCATCGAGTAAGCCAAGCCGAAGCGCGGAGCGAAGGCGTGCAGGTTGTTGTCGATATTGCCGTTCAAGCCGTACGGTCCATAGCCGGCGACTCGGATGATGCCCTCCGTGGGATTGGCAAAGCCGCCGTTGCCTTTGGCATTTACGGATTCGGGCGAATAGATTTCCCAGCGCAGTCCGTAGTTCAGGGTTAATTTCGGAGTTATGCGCCAAGTATCCTGTCCGTAGAAGAAGAACCGCCACTGGTGCTCAGAGGCATCCAGGCTGCTGCTAACGAAGCGCTGGAGTTGCGTGACATTACCCAAAAGGAAGGTGGCAACATCCAGACCGCCAACGCCTGTACACGTTGAACCGGTGGGGCACACGCCATTTACGAGGGGGTCACCGCCGGACGTATTCAAATGGCTGAATGTTAGCTCGCCGGTGCGATTGGCGTCGCTGGGGACGCGCAGGTTGTTGGCGCTGCGGATATCGGCGCCAAACTTGAACGAGTGATTGCCCCACAGCTTGGTCCAGTTATTGACTCCCTGCCACTGGCTTTCGTTCTCCACCAGAGGACAGTTGCAGCGGCCCACATTTAAGCCTTCACCCCAGCTATTGTTTTCGCCGCCATTGAGCGTCAGATCGCCGATAAATCGAGGCCATCCGGAGGTAAAGTCCGCCTGATCAGCCGGGCTAGTGATGTTGTAGCCCGGAATTCCCAGGGCATTCATTGGAGCAGTACCCTGGAAGTGCTTGGTGCTGTGTGGGTTGTACTTGAACCAACCTAAGCGGAAGTCGCCAATCCACGTCTGGCCAAAGGTCTTGGTTGCTCCGATCGCCAGACTGTAGTTATGGATGATCGACTGCCCCGCCAAACCGCCCTGTCCAAAGCCTTCGCCGCCGGCGTTTCCAAGGGAGGGTTCGCCTGAAATACTGAAATAGCTCTGGCTATAGCGACCAAACACGTTGAGGCTGGAAGTGGCCACCCAATCGATGCGGGTATCGAAGGCGTCTTGGCTGAATACACCGGATCCGGCTGAAACGTTGTTGTTCAGCACGCCGGACTGGTTTGGCAGGGGAAACTGCGCCAGCAAGCTCCGGGCCTGTGACGAAATCATACTGTTCGGGATCAGGTTGCCAACGAAGGGTACGCGCCCACTCCCGTCCGAGCCTGCGCCTGGAGTAGCGGGGTTGAACGCCTGACCTTGCTGGTAGTTGCCTACACCACCACCACCACCGCCGGTCACGCCGAGATACTGACTAAGATCGCAAAACCCTGTTGTCTGCGAGCAAGTCTGTTGTACCAGAGCAGTGGGTATGGTTGCCTGTTCCGTCCGACCGGTGGTGTACCGCTGGCCCTGATAGTCCCCAAAGAAGAACAACTTGTTCTTGATGATGGGGCCGCCAATTGAACCGCCGAACTCTTGCCACTTGGTGGATGGAATGTATGCACCCGTGACCGGGTTAGGCGCGAATTGGGTAAACGGGTCGCGCGCCTCGTTGGCATCCGTGCGCCGGAACCAAAACGCGCTGCCGTGGAAGTCGTTGCTGCCCGACTTGGTCTGCGCGGTCACATAACCGGCGACCGCTTTGCCCATTTCGGCGTCGTACTGCTGAAGTGCAACCTTTGCCTCAGTCACACCGTCAAGGTTGGGGTTCACAACGATAATGCCCAGGATCGGATCCTGGTTATCGGTGCCATCCAATTCAAAATTGGTGCCGCTGAAGTGCTGGCCGTTAACAAAGATCTGTTGTCCGGCCTGCGGGTTTTCTGTGGCGGCGTGGGACCAACCCGTCAGTTTCTGCGTGCCCGGAGACATCAACTCGAACTGGGTGAAGTTACGGTTGAGCGTCGGCAAGTCCTGCACATAGGTCTGGTTGAACGTGATCGCGATGTCAGACTTGTCAGTCTGCAACTGCGGCGGTTCACCGGTCACTTCCATGGTCTCGCTAGTGGAGCCAACTTGGAATTGAACGTCCACGCGCTGCGTGCCATCAGCCGAGACGGGAACATCTCCCTGCTCGAATGACTTGAAGCCGGCACTTTCGAACTTGACCTTGTACACGTCCGGGATCAAGTGCGATACCGAGAAGTTGCCGGAATCGTTGGTGGTGGTCGTAACGACAGTGTTTTTGGTCTGGCTCGTTACGGTCACTTTCGTATTAGGAACAGCCGCACCCTGCGGATCGGTTGCGGTACCGACGATGTTTCCGAACACCGCTTGGCCGTACGCCGCGGTCGAAACCAACGCCAGAATCATGCACGCCACTAAGGACAATACCCACCGTTTCGTCATTTCACCCTCCGCAGTGGAATTGCGGCAGTTCGGCTTGATAGCCGTCCGGCTCGCGAACCCCCTGCATCTTGTTGCTCAAATCCATTGCTACCGTTGAAGTGGAAGAGAGAAGAGCCTTGATGATCCCAGACAGGTAGACCATCAGCGTATGCTGCATACGACCCAGCAACGATTACGTTGCGAAGCATCTCGTCCATTGATATTTGTAAAACCCCAGTCAAGTCAGGTAGGGGGAACCCCACGTCACCCCCGCGTGACAGTCAGCAACGCTATATCGTGAAGTCGCTGATGTCAAGGGGGTTGTCAACGTCTGTCAATAATTGATTTGAAGTACGCTTCGAAATAATCGTAGGAGGAAAGTCTCAACCGTTACAAAATCGATTTGGCGAATAAACGGCGGAAATGGAGGAATCTTAAGAGTAATTTCGCTTAGGAAGTGGGCTTCAGCCTAGAATCCAGCTCTGCCGCCTTCTTGAACTCTTCCGCCGCCTCCTCTTTGTTGCCCTGGCGGGATAGAGCAATTGCCAATTCATAATGCGCCTGGGCGTATGTCGGAGCCAGCTTGACCGCGTTTCGAAATTGCGAAATTGCGCCATCGAGATCGCCGGCATTCAGCATTCGTTTACCTGAATTCGTGGCAAAAGTCGCTCCCTGCAAGCCGATCTTTTGCTTGACTAGCGTATCGCCGAGCTGGCTTTCGGATTGCGCTCCGGCGCTGTCGCCCATCTGCCGTAACACGCCCGCCAAGGTGGTATGCGCGCCCGCAAACTCCGGTTGCAGGCGGATTGCCTCGCGCAGAGCCTGAGCCGCCTCCGGCAGCTGATTCATCTGTTTCAGAACAGTTCCCAATGTGTAATAAGCCTCGGCGTAGTCAGGCTTGAGTTCCACTGCCTTCCGCAATCGCTCTACTGCGGCCGGAAATTCCCCTTGCTGCCACAGGATGACGCCCAGAGTGTAATAGGCATCCACCAAGCCCGGATCCAATTGGATGGCCTTGTTTATCTCCGCGATCGCTGCCGGCAGATTGTCTTTCAGCTTCAGTGCGAGACCCAGATCGTAATGCAGCGCAGCGTCACCGGGCACCATTTTCAGCGCTTGCTGCAATTGATCAGCGGCGGCGTCGAAATCCGACAGTTGCAAGTAGGCGATGCCCAGGTTGCCCCGGAATCCTGCGTCACCGGGGCGCAACCTGACGGCTTCTTTGAACTCCGCCACCGCCGCCTCACCTTCGCCGCGCTGCATCAGCACTAGGCCAAGATTGTTATGGGCGTCAGGGTCCTCCGGCGTGAGTTCCGTCACCTTTTTGAAAGCCGCGGCAGCCGCCTCGACGTCCGTGGTCCGCTGCAACAGCATCCCAAGCTTTGTCTGGAGGGGCGCCGAGTCCGGTAGCAGGGCGGCGGCCCGTTGATAAGCCTGAATCGCAGCGGCCTTATCGCCTGCGGCCTGGTAGGCGTCCCCCAGGTAATAAAACGCGCGGCCGTCTTTGGGATCCAGTTCGACTGCTGTGGTTAATTCCTTCTGTGCACCTGCGGCATCTCCCAAACTCAATTGCAGAACGCCGATATGAAAGTGCGCTGGCTCATAGCGTGGGTCAAGTTTGAGCGCAGCTTGAAAACTCTCGGCTGCCTCTTTGGTCTGGCCGTTTTGCATCAGGAGCGAGCCCAATTCATCTCGAATCTCCGGGCTCTTCGGAGCGAGCGTCGCGGCTACCTTCATTTCGGCGACTGCCTCGGGCGTTTTGTGCTGCACGCTTAAGGCCCGCGCCAGAGCGCGATGAGCGTCCGCTTCTTTGGGAGCAAGCCTGGTGGCCTCGTGCAATTGCACGACTGCCTCATCCGCGAGTCCCTTGGCCGACAGTGCCTCGCCCAAGTACAAATGTGCGGAGGTTAGATTCGGCTTGAGTCGGACAGCGGTTTGCAGGTGTACGACGGCGCCATCCACATCGCCCCGATGCAGGAGTACCTGGCCGAGAGTCATTTGCATTTCCGCGCTCTCTGGGCTTAGTTTCACCGCTTGTTCGAGGTCCGCTTGCGCCTTCTGCGTGTCTCCAGCGCGGATCTCCGCCAGTCCACTCTCATACGCCTTGGTCGCTGCCGGGTTCGGGGCAGCCAATTGTGCCCACGCCGACGGGATGAGCATTGGCCCCAACATCGCTATCAGTATTGCATTCGGGACCAGCCAGGACCGACGGCGAAGGTTAAGGGATATATGTGGCACGATAAAGAGAGGCTAATGCCTCGACCGGCGTTGCTTCAAGATGACGAGGCTCTTTCCCACCCGATACGCCGGAGACTACAATGCGCAACGCATGAACATTCGCCAGAACATCCGCCGCCAGATTTACACCGTGTCCTTCCTTGGCGTCCTGTTGGTTTGCGGTCTGCTCTTTGCAGCCACGCAAAACCTGCCGTTTGGGCCCTGGAAGCGTGCTTCCCAGACACCCGTCCTTTCCCCGCAAGGTGACGGTTGGGAATCCGCCGGCACTTTCAACCCCGCGGTGGTCATTCATGACGGCAAGATTGTCATGCTGTACCGCGCGCAAGATGCGCATGGCACCTCGCGGCTGGGCTACGCCGAAAGCGCTGACGGTATTCACTTCACGCGCCGTCCCCAGCCCGTCCTGTCGCCGGAAGCGGAGTACGAAAAAGATGGGGGCGTGGAAGATCCGCGGCTGGTGAAGTTTGGCGACACATTCTACCTCACCTACACCGGCTACAACACGAAGGATGCGCAGCTTTGTCTGGCCACCTCGCTCGATCTGATTCATTGGGACCGCAAGGGAGTCCTCCTCCCTGCCTACAAGGGAAACTGGAACACTGGCTGGACCAAGTCGGGCGCGATCGTGCCGGTGAAAATTGACGGCAAGTACTGGATGTATTTTTTAGGCACTACTCCTGACAAGAACGATCAGATGGGACTGGCCTATTCGACCGACTTGATTCATTGGACGGAGGCGACCGCCACCCCGGTGCTACCGCGCCGTCCCGGCAACTTTGACTCGCGCGTCGTTGAGCCCGGGCCCTCACCAATCGTCACTCCTCAGGGCATTGTTCTGATCTACAACGGCGGCGACGACAAGCTGGTCTATCGGACTGCCGTCGCGGTCTTCGATCGCAAAGACCCGCGGAAGGTGCTTTATCGCAGTGACCATCCCATTTTCGAGCCCGAAAAGGAATGGGAAAAGGTTGGTCAGGTGCCGAACGTTGTCTTCGTCGAAGGAATGGTCGAACGAGGCGGCAGTTACTGGTTTTATTACGGCGGTGCAGACAAGTACGTTGGCGTCGCGGAAGCGCCGGTATCGCACTGACTCATTCTACTTAGAGAATCCGATGCCTGGAGTCAGCAACCTGAGACGATCGATGCACTCCGATACGCGTTCTCCAGACTGTGATCAAGGAGCTGGCTGCTTGAAGCAACGAATTCCCTCGATAGCCACGCTGACTTTGCTTTTGCTACTGACCCTTGTATTTCCCGCAGCCTCCCATGGCGCTGCTGGACCCAAAGAGTTCCGCAACTGGCCAGCCGGAGCTTCTCCCCAGGAAGTAGGCGAGCGTGTCGCCGAGCGCTTTGCGTCAACCGTCAAGTTGAGCGAGGACAAGCCTCTCTATCCTGCAATCTGCACCTGGTACGGCGCTCTAACCTTTGCCCAGCTCACCCGTGACAGCGAGCTGTCGCTGCGGCTGGTCCGCCTCTTCGATGAAGAATTCACACCCCAACTATTTGAGTTCGCGCTACAGAAACAGCACGTGGATTTCTCCGTTTCCGGTGCTGTTCCGCTGCAGATTTACGCATCCTCACACGATTCCCGATACCTGAAGAGCGGCTTGACGTTTGCAGACCATCAGTGGCAGTCACCCACCGCAGACGGCCTGAGCGGCGAAACCCGCTTCTGGATTGATGACATGTTCATGATCACCATCCTGCAGGTACAGGCCTACCGCGCAACGGGAGACTCCAAATACCTCGACCGGGCCGCCACCGAGATGACTGCCTATCTCGACAAGCTTCAGCAGACCAACGGCCTCTTCTACCATGCTCCGGATGCCCCGTTCTACTGGGGCCGCGGCAATGGATGGGTTGCCGCCGGGATGGCGGAACTGCTACGTTCGCTTCCTCCGGCACACCCCCTGCGCGCGCGAATCATGACCGGCTATCTAACCATGATGAAATCGCTCGTCGCCTTGCAAGCCCCGGACGGCATGTGGCGTCAATTGCTCGATCATCCTGAGGCGTGGCCCGAGAGCTCTGCGACGGGAATGTTCACCTTCGCGATGATCACGGGTGTTAAGAACGGTTGGCTCGACCACAAGACCTATGGCCGCGCCGCGCGCAAAGGATGGCTCGCACTCGTCAGCAATCTCGACGCGAATGGGGACCTCAAGAACGTGTGCGAGGGCACGGGAAGAAAGAACGACCTCAACTATTACCTTCAGAGAAAGCGCAACACAGGAGACCTCCACGGTCAGGCGCCCATTCTGTGGTCCGCTTCTGCCTTGCTTCGCTAAATCCCTCGGCAACCTGCGCTAGCAAACAATTCACCTTCGTACTGTGCTCTAATTTCTCTTGGAGGCTCTTCCAGGTCCATCCCATGTTGCATCTCAAGCGCTCGCTGTTGCTTCTTTGCGTGTTCAGTACATTGTTGTCCGCACAGGCGCCCACTCCTTCGGCGGCGCCGTCGGCACCAAAGGCATCTGCCGCCGGCAGTGCCGACTCTGATTTCGCTCAGGCACGCCGACTGTCGCAGCAAGGCAAGTTCGACGAGGCAGTCGCTACGTTGCAGGCGCTGGCTGCGCAGACACCGAAGCCGGCCGGTCTAGCACATGAACTGGGAACGGCTTATTACAAGAAGGGCGACTATCTGAAGGCAGCTGAGTCTCTCAAGCAGGCGCTGGCGGAGAATCCCGATGACAAGGAAGCCGTGCAATTGCTCGGGCTCTCTTACTATCTGGCCGGACGGCCCGCCGAAGCCATTCCATACCTCGAGAAAGTCCAGGCCTGGTACCCGCGTGCCAATGTCGATGCGTCTTACGTTCTCGGCATCTAGCTTACATCCAGACGAGGGACTATCCGCTCAAGCCCGGAAAGCCTTCGCCACAATGTTCGATGTGCCATCGGATTCTGCTGCCAGCTACTTGTTGACGGCTCGAATGTTGTTCCGCCAGGAATTCACGCCGATTGCGGAAGAGTACGCCCAGAAAGCCATCGCAGCGGATCCGAAGTTGCCCCTCGCTCACCAGCTCCTGGGCGAGATCCACATGTTTATGTCGAAGATTCCGGAGGCGATTGACGATTTCCAGAAGGAACTGGCAATCAATCCCGCCAATCCTTCGACTTACTACAAGCTCGGTGACGCTTACTCTCGGGTGCAGAAATACGACGACGCTGAACGTCTGCTGCAGCGCTCGATCTGGCTCGATGCCAGTTCTACCGGACCTTATATCCTGCTTGGCAAAGTCCTGCAGAAGAAGGGCGAACCAGCATTGGCGCTTCGCACTCTGCAGCGCGCCGCAGATATGGATCCGAATAACCCTATGACGCACCAGCTTCTCGGGCAAGCTTATCGTGACACGGGTAAAACGGATGAAGCGGAACGCGAACTAAAGCTGGCTGAGCAACTCCGCAATAAGCAGACCGAACCACAATAGCTCAACGGCCACATTTCGGCGGATCAGCATCAAGTTGATGTAGCAACCTCTTCGCCGTACCTAGATCGGGATTGAACTGCAGCACCCGCAGCGTATAGTTACGGGCGTCGTTGAACTGTCCGGCGCTGCAGAAGGCACGTGCCAGATCCACGCCTACGGCGCTGCGGCTCGGCGCTCGCCGAAATGCATCCTGCCAAAGCCGTACCGCATCGCTCAGTTGTCCTGACTGGGCTTCCAGTACGCCCAGATTTGTCTCTGCATCGATCGAGCTGGGATCGAGGGCCAGCGCCTTACGGTACGAGTCACGAGCTTTATCCAGCGCTCCCTGCGTCTGCTCCACATAACCCAAGGCTGACAATAAGGCAGGATCGTCAGGCGATTCTGCAATTGCCTGGCGAAGTAATCGCTCTGCCTCGGGCTGCGCCATGGTCATGCCGCTGTCCACAATCGACTGCCACGCTAAAGCCAGATCGCGTACGTCATGATCGGTACTGTTGGAGGCGGGAAACATTACCAACCGTGGCAGCGATGACGGAACCGCATTTTCATCCATGCTGGCAAGGGCTGGCCTGCGTGGTATGCGGTGATCGGTGACGGCAGTGTGAGCAATATCGCTGCTCGACGCAGCCGGCATGTGGCAGTGGGTACAGTCCGGCTGCTCCTTGTGGTGTTTCTCTCCAAACACAGCCCCGTGGCATGCCAGGCATTTCCCGCGATAGAACGCCACCCGATCCTCGGGTGCAACGGCGCGGTGCGGGTCATGACAACTCGTACACGACATTGCATCACCCGATTTTTTCTTACAGGCGCTCTCCGCCAGAGCTTCAAATTGGCTTGTGGCCCGCAACGCCGGCTTTCCGCCACCAGTAAGGACGTAATACCGAACGTAGTCGGAGAGGTTATCACCGGGACGATACTCGTAAAGGTGCTTGCCGGGTCGCCGGATGGCGGCATCGCCCTCGAGATGACACTGCATGCATACCTGATCGCGCCGTTCAGGGGCGAGTTTGGCGGGATTTACGATGGCTCCGGACTTTACATGAGCTGCTCCCGCACCGTGACAGCGCTCGCAGGTTACGCCCGCATGCAGGAATAACGGACTCGCGTACCGGTTCTCCGTACCTTCCATCGGTGGGCGCATGCCACTAACATGACAGTCCATGCAACTGGTCATTACCGGCAGGTTCATGGGAGCCTCGCGCGCGCTGCCATAGGCTGGCGCCATGTCCCACATATGACCACTCGTGTAGAGGTTGATTGGGGTCTCGAAGAAGAACCCGTCCTCCGAAAATATATAGGTCGTACCCCGGCGTCCCTGCCCGATGTAATACAAGAGTTCGCGCTTTCCCCGCACTAGTGGGTCGCCGGTCCGCTCGAATGACATCCACACTTTCCCTGACTCGGTGTAGACACGGTATGACACACCTGACTTGCGATGAGTGAACTCGCCGGTCACGATGTTAGCGGTAGCCGGGCCGCTCGCGTGCGCATGCGCGGTGCCTGTGAATGACTGGTAAATCGCAGAGTGGCATTGGGAGCACGCTTCGCTTCCCACATAACCTCCCGCATTCGGATGAGCGGCTTCGGATGATTGTGATGCAACAGCGGCGGCGATGCCCCCTGACAGAATGGCTATGCCGAGCGTACCTGCGGCCAGAGCGCTATGTCGCCGCGACACGCTGGGCCTCCATAGCGGGCACATAGTTTTGAACTCCCCACTTTTTTCACTGCGGGAAGCCCAAGGAGTTCCAAAATAGTTTAGTAGTTAAACAACTATCGAAGCGTGATTAGCTAGTCGTTCCACTACACTCGCCGATCGCCGCGAGATACTGCTTTAACCTTCGCGGTAATAGCAGTACCGCAGTCGGAGCGACTGGCGCATTGGGGTGATCAGTCGCGCCGCCGGTGGGTGTATAAGTCAGTGCGGCGTGCCCTGTGTCATCTGCTCGATCTGTTGCAGGTTTTCGCGTGCTAGTTGATTGCTTGGATCGATGCGCAAAGCTGCCAGGTAGTGCACCCGCGCTTCCGTCAAGCGGCCCAATTGTGCCAAGGCAGATCCCAGGTTAGCTTGGGCAGTGGCATCTTCAGGGTTCACTCGAACCGCTTCTCCGAATTGCTCCGCAGCTCCCCCGAAGTTGCCTTGCGCCGCCAGTGCGTTCCCTAAATTGTAATGCGCGTCAAAATAGTCCGGCTGCGCAGCCAGCGCAATATTGAATTGTTTTATCGCTTGCTCCACGTCGCCTTTCAAAAGTAGCGCTCCTCCCAAGGCGTTGTTGGCAACGGCGTCAGTCGGACGGATGGAGACCGCCACTTGGAATTGTTCGACGGCCTGGTCGAGCGCGCCTCGTGCCTGCAGCATTTCGCCCAGGTTATAGCGCGACTCGAAACTACGAGGCGCTTTTTCGACCTCGTGCCGGGCCCAGGCTTCCTGCAAAATCATTCGTGGATCGCCGGGTCGCGACGGATCGTTCTTTGGCAGTACCTGCAACCAGAGGTGCGCCATTTCATCCGTGGAACGGTTGCCTCCTTGCACCCGCTCGGGCGGGTGGTTGGGATTGGCGCTATTGTCCTCGGAATTGTCGTACACGTAGCGCATCTTGATCACCGTATTCGCGGGAAGAGCAACGGGCTCTGCATAGCGATAGACAGCCTGCCAATTCAGGTCCCACCGTTTCATGTGAATCAGTGTCTTGGTCGTCCCATCGGGCAGTGATGCCGTCGCCAGCATATCCGTGCCAAGGTAGTGCGCGTGCGGATAGATGCCCAGTAAATCAACATCAATGGGCAGAGTAAACTCGTCCGTCACCACAAAATTCTTGGCGCCCGCAGGAATATCCAGCGCTGCGTCGTTCTGCATTTGCAGCAGCATGGGATGCACGGTTGCCGGTTTATCCGTGAAATACAACCCAATGCTAGGCTGGATGGCCTCTACTTTTCCCGAGGGTTGCAGATGCGTGTTCAGCACCAGATCGGTGCCCTTGTCCAACCGCAGCGCCATGCCATCGGGTTCATTCGACACAATCGTTCCCGGCTTCCAGAACAGGAAGTGGCTGTCGGGGTCAAACACCTCAGATTCAATCCTGATCTCCATTCCCCCGAACCCCTCACCTTTTACCTTCTCCATCCGGCGTGCCGACTCGTAACGGTCAACCAGAATATTGGCGTGATGCACTAACCGTTTGTCACCCGGCCGGATTTCGATAGCGCGCACCCACCGCGTCTCATGGATCGGCACGGGCAAGATGAAGTTCCAATACTGATCGCTACCGGTCGCGGATAGCATGTATGGTTTCTCAGCCTTCAAGATCATGTCGGGCTGCCCCAGTTGCCACCCTTCGACGAACTTCGGCCTGGGCGGAAGATCGCCAGGCTTGCCTTCCAGCATCCCTTGATCGACCCAGGCCCGGATGGTGGCAATTTGCTTGTCCGATAGCCGCAGTTCGTCGGCAAATTTCAATTCCCCAGGATCGGGCAACCACGGCGGCATGAAACGCGTTTGCGTGACCGCCACAATCTGGTGACCGTGCTTCTTGACGTCTTGATATGTCAGCAGAGGAAATGGCCCGGCTTCACCCGGCCGGTGGCAAGCCGCACAGTACTGATACACGATCGGGGCGACGTCCCGGTTAAACGTTACGTTCGCCGCGGGCGTGTTTGGTCCCAAACCCCACAGCACCAATTCGCAACTAATTACCGCGGCGACCGCACACGTCTGGACCACGAATGTGCGCGGTCGAAATAGACCCTGGGCCTTCATTGCAGGTCCGAGATATAGCAACCAACTCCGCCGACGGAAGCAGGGGATGGGTGGCTGTTGTCCAGCGCCGCCTGGATTGCGTCGTCAAGTTCATGCGTGGTTGGGGCGCTACGGGCGCGACCGAACTCTTTGTACCAATTGTCGATGCGACCGTGGTAAACCAGTTCGCCCTTGCTATTGAAGACGGCGGCCTCAGGCGTGATTTCCACTTTACTCAAGCCAACCAGAGTGTGCTGAGGATCACGTAGCGTCGCGATCTTGTAACCGTATGCGCGCAGGTGCTTATCGATTTCCGGCGACGTCTCCGACTTGTCCGGGTAAACCAGCATGAATACCGTTGTATCGGAGTATCTCTTGGAGAGCGCCTGGATTGTCGGAGCATAACGATTGGAGATGGGACAGTCAGTTCGCACGAATATGAGCACTAGCGACTTCCCTGCCGCAACTGCGAATGGATCGACCGGCTTTCCCGAAAGATCCAAAGCACTCCTGGAGTTCGAAGCGCTGGAAACGGGGGCGCCATCCTGAGCTGGTGCCGGCGACGCTGCTGTAGGACCGGCCGAGGTATGAAGCAGTGCTCCGGTCAGCACTACAACCGCCAGCCCCTTGAGTCCCGTTAACACCTCATGATCTCCGAACAATGTTGGTCGAGATGCCTCTCGCCTTACTTGGCAACCTCGCCGATGTAGACCGTGTACGGCGGCAGCGAAATCCCCGATAACTTCTGGGTCGCACCGCCATTGATCGTGCTCAGTAATGTCTTGGCTTCACCCGCATTGAATCCCTGTTTCGCCAGATTGAAATTTACGTTCTGCCGGCTCTCCGACATATTCAGCACCACCAGTACTGCTTGGCCCTTGTAACGGCGCAAATACGAATATACGTTGCTGTCGGACGTGTTGAGGGCAACGTAATCACCGTCCAGAAGCGCCTTATTGGTGTGCCGCAACGCCAGCAGGTTCTTGTAGAAACTCAGTACCGAGTTCGGGTCCTTCTGCTCGCTCGCCACGTTGTGCGTCTCGTACGTCGTGGGAATCGGCAGCCACGGTATGCCGTTGGTAAATCCGGCATTCGGCGTGTCGTTCCATTGCATGGGCGTGCGTTCTCCGTCCCGGCCTTTTTCCTCAGGCCAGCCCAGTTGTCCGATTGGGTCCTTCACGTCTTCTTTGCGCGTCGGATCGTTGTTCTTCATCCCGATTTCTTCGCCGTAGTACATGATTGCGGTGCCGCGCAACGTGAGATACATCCCGGCCATCACCTTCGCGATGTCATCGTCGTGCTTGCCATCGGCAAATCGCGAATAGGCGCGCATCCTGTCGTGGTTGCTCATCACCCACACGGGCCACTCACCTGAGCCATCCACCGCAGCAACGTGGTCTCGAAAAACATCCGCCGAAAGCGGCTTCAAGTTCAACATCATCAGGTCCATCGGCATCTGTAGGACTTCATGGTTTTTGCCGTAATACTGCTTCAGCTCGGCGATATCGTTAGTCCACGTTTCCCCGATTAGCACCGCGTTGTATTCATTGGCTACGGTGCGCAGGCCCGCCAGAGCCTGATACACCTCCGGCAACTTGGTGTTGTACTTGGATTCCTGCTCCTGATCTCCGTAGGCGTTCTTCTCACCCTTGAGAGGATTGTCGGTGAGGTTCGGGTCCTCGAACATCGTATCTACCGCATCGAGGCGGAACCCCACCACGCCGCGCTTGTACCAAAAGCGCGTGACGTCGAACATGGCGCCCTTCACCTTGGGGTTGCGCCAGTTCAGGTCCGGCTGCTGCGGGTAGAAGAAATGGTAGTAAAACTGGTTCAGCTTAGGATTCCACTGCCACGCCGACCCACCGAAGGTTGAAGTCCAGTTATTCGGCGGTTGGTCCTTCCCCTTCGGGTCCTTCCAGATGTACCAGTTGTGATAAAGATTGCTCTTGGACGACTCCGACTCCAGGAACCATTTGTGCTTGTCCGAAGTATGGTTCACCACGAAGTCGAACACGATGCCAATGCCGTTCGCCTTGCCCTTTTTCTCCATCGCCGTGAAATCGTCCATCGTGCCGTACATGGGATCGATGTTCTCGTAGTCCGACACGTCATAGCCGAAATCGACCTGCGGCGACGGAAAACAGGGGGCAATCCAGATCGCGTCCACCCCCAGCCACTTTAGATAGTCCATCTTCGATGCGATACCGTTCAGGTCGCCGATGCCGTCGTTGTTGCTGTCCATGTAGCTGCGCGGATAGATTTCCTGGAACACCGCATGCTGCCACCATTGATGACCCTCGACGTCAACCGCCTTGGATTGTGCGTGGATCAGAGGAACAGCAAGGAAAAAGCTGAGTAGCAAAACCACAGGTCTGGCTGACTCTCGCCGCATCGAACGTGCCTCCTTGGCCGATCGCTGATGGAATCAGAAACGCTACGAGTCTAATCCATCGCTGCCAACGATGCCAGACTCTCAAGCCATCACTCCGCTCGCGCCGGCTTGCAATTCTTCGCGCCCTTACCGGAAAATAAGAAGCACTTCGAACGTGGGTCACAGCAAAGCGGGTATTTTCTTTGTCACAGTCGCGCCGTAGATTTCTCAAATCTCTCTGCCGCTCGGCCCTCGTGCTCCCATTCGCGGATGTTCTCTCGCTGGCGCGCCCCCTCCCAATCTTTGGACAAGCCCCGCCCCAGCCCGAGAGCGATCTCGGCGTTTCCTTCATCGATGTAGCCAGGGAAGCCGGACTCAACGCCAAGACAATTTTTGGCGGCGAGCACAAGAACAAGTATCTGCTCGAGACCACCGGCTGCGGCGTGGCCTTCTATGACTATGACAATGACAACTGGCTCGACATCTTTCTGGTGAATGGCTGGCGTCTTGACGGATTTCCCAAAGGTGAAGAACCTTACTGCCACCTCTTCAAGAACAACCGCGACGGAACGTTTACCGACGTCACCATGAAAGCCGGACTCAACCACACGGGATGGGGCCAGGGCGTCTGTGTCGGCGATTACGACAACGACGGCAACGATGACCTGTTCATCACCTACTTCGGCAAGAACGTGCTCTATCACAACAACGGCGATGGCACCTTCTCCGACGTCAGCGTGAAGGCAGGAGTGGCAGGCGCTAAGACCCGCTGGGGTACTGGCTGCAATTTCGTTGACTATGATCGCGACGGAAAACTCGATCTGTTCGTCGCCAACTACATCGACCTCGACCTCAAGACCGCGCCCGTTCCTGAGAGCGGACCGTGTCTCTACAAAGCGGTGATGGTGGCCTGCGGTCCTCCCGGACTCGCCGGCGATTCCAACATCCTGTACCACAACAACGGCGATGGCACATTCACGGATGTCTCCGAAAGCTCTGGCGTTAAGAAAGTGAACGGCACCTACGGCCTTGGCTCGCTGGCAGCAGACTTCGACAACGACGGCTGGCCCGACATTTATGTCGCAGACGATTCCACGCAATCGCTGCTGTATCAGAACCAGAAGACTGGCAAGTTTGTGGACGGCGGCTTGGAAGCGGGCTGCGTGCTTAGCGCTGACGGCAAGCCGCAGGCGGGAATGGGTGTTTCCGCCGCCGACTATGATCTCGATGGCAATCTCGACATACTCAAAACCAACTTTGCCGGCGACACACCCTCGCTCTATCGCAATCAGGGCAATTGGAGTTTCGAGGACGCCACTTTCCAGGCGGGGCTTGGCCTGCATACCAAGTACCTCGGATGGGGGTGCGGCTTCTTCGACTTCGACAACGACGGATGGCCCGATATCCTCATTTGCAACGGCCATGTGTATCCCGAAGTTGAACAACTCACCACCGAGGCGGGATATCCGCAAACCAAGCTGCTCTACAGGAACCAGCACAACGGCCACTTTCAGGAAGTCACGCAAAATGCCGGTCCCGGCATCACCGTCCCCAATGCCTCACGGGGATGCGCCTTCGGCGATTACGACAATGATGGCGACATCGATTTCGTGGTCAATACCGTGAACGGCCTGCCTCAGCTCGTGCGCTGCGATTCCAAGCTCGACAACAACTGGATCAAGGTGAAGTGTATCGGCGTAAAGTCCAACCGCAGCGCCATCGGGACCCGCCTCAAATGTGTGACTAAGACTGCTGACGAACCGAAGCCGCATCAACAGATCGACGAAGTCCGCAGCGGCGGCGGCTATATTTCGCAGAACGACCTTCGCATCCACTTCGGACTCGGCAAGGCCGACAAAGTCGAGCAACTGGAGGTCCGCTGGCCCAGCGGTCAGGTGGACACGATGAAAGACGTGAAGGTCAACCAATTGGTCTATGTCAAAGAAGGTCAGGGCATCGTGAAGACAGAAGAATTCCGCGCCGCAAAAAAGCCTAAGACTGGGGCGTCATAGGGAGAGCTGCGCTTTAGCGCAGCGTCAACTTGCCCTTTCAATTTCTTGAGCCGGGCTTCAGCCCGGCGGCACCTAGCACACTATTTCCTAATCTGGTCTAGTGACGCGCGATTGACCCGTTCGTCCGACATCGCCCCTTCTCCAGGGACGGTTACTCCACCAATCAGGACGATTCGATACCGCTACGCAGCGGTCGATCGATGACTTTACAGCTTACGGGCCGTCCATTCTTGGCCTGATCGCAGCAGTCTAGCTCCAGGCAGCCATTCCCAATGAAAACCAACGAGGGGCCGAATTCATGAGGTCGGATGCAAACAAGATGTTCTGGTTCGGGTGGTTCCTGATTGTAGTGGCGTGCGTTTCTACCCAGGCGCAAGACGCAGCCACCGCCGCCAATGCTGCTTACCAGCAGAAGGATTGGGCAACGGCGGGAAAACTCTACGGTGAACTTACCCAGGCACACCCTGACAACCCCCGGTTCTGGTATCGGCTGGGCGTCTCCTCCCAGGCGACGGGGCAGCATGAACAGGCCTTGCACGACTTTCAGAAGGCGCAGGCCAGTGGGCTGCCCCTTTCTCTCATTGGGTTCGACATGGCCTGCGCTTACAGCTCGCTGGGGAATAAAGAGAAGGCTTTCGAGACCCTGGCCGAAGCCATCAAGCAAGGTTTCGGGCAACCGGAACGCATGTCCAGCGACCCGGCTTTGCAACCACTGAGAAGCGACCCCCGTTTTGCCGAACTGCTCGACAAGGCCACCCGCAATCAGAAGCCGTGCGTTTACAACGCAGAGAACCGGCAATTCGATTTCTGGGTGGGCCAATGGGATGTCGTGGACGCCACCTCAGGAGTCACTGCCGGATCCAGCCACATCGACAAAGAACTGGGCGAGTGCGTGATCTGGGAAAATTGGGCCTCAGCCAACTCGAGCTACGCGGGCAAGAGCTACAACATCTACAATCCTGACCTCAAAAGGTGGGAACAGTTCTGGGTCGATAACGTCGGCGGTGCGATCCACTTCTACGGCGGACTCAAAGATGGAGTAATGGACTTCTACACCGACGAGGTCGTCCAACCCGACGGCACCAAACTAAAGCGCCACTTGCAATTCTTCAACCTTTCACCCGACAAAGTTCGGCAGTTTAGCCAGGGATCGACAGACGGCGGCAAGACGTGGAAGGTTGAGTACGACTTTACCTACACACGGAAGAAATTGGCCTCGAACTGACACTCATACTTTCTCCTTACGGCTTCTTCGGCGGGTCATTGCTGACCGCAACGCCGCTCCCTTCTGTTACTGTGTTGATCTGATCGATCGCCGCTTTATCGAATCGCTCGGTCAATCCACTCGGCCAACGAATCTCAACCGAGTCAAGCTTGGTAGCCGAACCCAGTCCAAAATGCACCCGCATATCGCTCTGGGAGTAATAGCTCGATCCGCTGCGCACTTCGTCAACCAGCATCCGCTTCCCTGCTCGCAGAGTGATGCGCGCTCCGATCCCGTCACGGTTCGATTTGGTTCCGACGGTCTTGAACGCGATCCAGTGGTTCGTGTTCTCGAAGTCGTTCTTCAGCAGGCTGGGCCGTCCGTTCATGTTGCTGATCACCGCCGACAATTGCCCGTTATTCCACAAGTCTCCAACTGCCAACCCGCGCGAAGACGCCATGGTAGTAATGCCCGGGCCGGCCGCCTCCGAAACATCACTGAACGTCGCATCGCCATTGTTGCGGTACAGTATGCGAGGCTCCTGGTAATTGCTGCCTAGGTGATACTTGTCCACCTCTGGATAGACATGGCCGTTTGCCAGTATCAGGTCGGGCCAACTGTCGTTATCGAAATCAAAAAACATCGTCCCCCAGCCAAGGTATTTTGTGTGCAACCCAAGACCCGCAGCCGTCGTCACATCTGTAAAAGTTCCGTCCGGATTGTTGTGGTAAAGCGTTGAGGTGTCGTCCGAAAAGTTGGTCTTGAAGATGTCCAGGCGTCCGTCGCCGTCATAGTCGCCGACGGTCGTACCCATGCCGCCCTGCTCGCGTCCGTCCTCGTTAAAAGCCGCTCCCGCCACCACCGCCATGTCGGTGAACGTCCCATTGCGATTGTTGTGATACAGAATGCTCGGCGTGCTGTCGCAGGCGATATAGATGTCGGGCCAACCGTCATTGTCATAGTCGAGCGTGGAAATGCCCAACCCGAAATGGCCATTCGTCTGGTCGATGTGCGCCTTCACGCTGACATCCTCGAAGGTCCCGTCCCCGCGATTGTGATAGAGGATGTTCTTGTGATGCGGCAATCCGCGCGGCCCACACATCACCGGCGCCCCTTTCCACATGCATGACGGACGGTCTCCGGGCGCAGGCGCCGTCGTCACGTCAAAATCAACGTAGTTCGCAACCATCAGGTCGAGGTGGCCGTCGCGGTCATAATCCACGAACGCGCAACCTGCGCCCCATTCCTTGCCGTTGCCGGCCACTCCGGCCTTCTCACCCACCAGCTTAAAGACGCCGTGTTCGTTGTGATAAAGCCGGTTCGTTCCGTAATACGTGACATAGAGGTCCGGCCAGCCGTCGTTGTCATAATCGCCGACGCAAACGCCCTGTCCCCATCCCGTTGCGTCAACCAGTCCGGCCTTTTCCGTGACGTCGGTAAAGGTTCCATCGTGATTATTGCGATAGAGGTGGTTGGTCGGGCCGCTCTTTCCCGCCTTCATGTCTTCCAGCGTGGTTCCGTTCACGAAGAAAATATCCGGCCAGCCGTCATTGTCATAATCAAAAATAGCCACGCCGGTCCCAGTGGTCTCGATGATGT
Organism: uncultured Acidobacteriaceae bacterium; assembly: GCA_963834815.1. Taxonomy (GTDB): domain Bacteria; phylum Acidobacteriota; class Terriglobia; order Terriglobales; family Acidobacteriaceae; genus DASRAA01. Next base: position 62,801 of record CAWIDA010000009.1, read on the forward strand.
ACTTCTTGGTATCGAGCCCGCCAAAGACGGTCTTCATGGTGAGGCCCGCCTTCTCGGCGACATCCACGAAATTCGCAACCGGTTGAGTTCGAGCGGCGCCGGCAGGCTGCTGCGCGGAACAAACGGCTGTCATGACGCACAACATCGAAAAAAGCAGAAAAACTGGAAGGATGCGCTGCATCCCTTGTGAGGAAAGGCTGTGGCCTGAAAACAAAGACATGCTTACTTTGGATAGTAGGTGCCGTTTTGAGAGACAGTCAAGCGCGCCTGCACCGTCCACACGGTGGCGCGTCGGCGTAATCTTGCCGACCAGCGCCTACGGTTTCTTGACGGGATAATCCTTGAATAGCTTGCTGACGGTGCTGTTGGCTTCGCTCATCAGCTTGTCCGGATTGTTTGGGCTTATCGCTTCCGCGCCCATGCCGCGCCAAACCAGTTTTTTGGCCTTGGCATCAATCAGGTCAATGATCAACTCGCCGGGATGGACGAGCACAGTCGAGTTTCCGTAGTATCCGTCCCAATACAACGAGTTCCCCGGAGAAGTCATGCTCGGATCGAAGGGCGGAATGCCGCCGGTGGCGTTGTAGATGGGATTGTTCGACGTCATGCTCACTTCAGTATCCACCGCCCCGTACATCTGTACGATGAGGTCGGGATTCGAAGGAACCTTCTGCAGCCCGCGCGCATTCAATTCGTCTTCCACGGCCCCTACAATGTCCAGCGCCAGCATGGGGTGCGCAACCGCGCCAACCGGGGCCCACCCGTATGTCTTGTACTTCGTGAAGTCGATCGACTTGTCGTAGTGGACACTGATCTTTTCGGCCGTCGCACTCCCGCAAACAAGCACGGCGCAGAACAGAAAGAGAAACCCGGAGGACATCATGCGGCACTGCAGAAAAGACATTCGGTTCCTTTTGTCGGTAGAGCCGGCCTTCAGGCCGGCGTCCAAGTTTTTTATTTCCGTCATCCCGAGGGGCTTTAGCCCCGAGGGATCTGCGTCCCGCAGCCCCGGATGTCGTGCCCTCACGCGGAGTATTTATGAGACAAATTTTAGTTCTTTGGCCACTGCTTGAACATCTTCTGGACAGCCTTCTCCACCATCGACTGGTTCTTGTTGCCATTGTTGCTTAGCGTGTTCTGTGAGATGCCGCGCCACACCAGCGCCTGCTGCTTGGCGTCATATAGGCTTACCACCATCGTAGCCTCTACGTTCTGTTCGGGACTGATCCCGCCCATGCCGCCGCCGATGCCCCGCATGCCCCAGGCATTCCACGAGGTCTGTTCCCGCTCCCCACCGCTGGCCGTGAGAATCAAATCGGGACTCTGGCTCTCCTGCACCATCTGTAGGCCCTTCTGCTGCATGGCGGTGTTGATGTCTTGTTGCGCCACCTGCGCCAGAATCGAGTTCTTGATCTGGTTGGTGTTGTTCCCACCCCATGCGTACGTGTGGTATTGAGAAAAGCTTGCGTTGTGGTTGTAGTTGACCGACACCTGCTGTGCCGATGCCGCCGCACAGAGCAACCAAACGAGCAGCGCTCCGGCCGCAAATTTGCATCTCATGACCAGTCCCTTTCTTCTGTCATTCACCATTTCGCGTGACCAACGCAAAACGCTCAGCCCTGGTTTTAATATTTTTCAACCGTGAAATTATTCACCGAACCTAACGTCGGAAGCCGCCGCCACCACCCCAGCGATCACCGCCGCCGGACCGGTCACCGCCGCCCCAGCCTCCAGAATGCTGGTACTGCGAGAAGTTGTGGCTCTGGTAGTTGCCGCGGGCCCGGTCCTGGGCTTCCTGGTCCAAGTCTCCGTAGGAACCGCTGCTCGGTTTGGTGTATCCACCGCTGCCCGTTGGGTGCTGCTGCTGGTAGCTCTGCGCCGATGCCTGCGCGGTGGATTTGTCTACCGTGTTCCAACTTCCGTTGTCATACTTCTGCCAGCCACTGCCGGTATTCTTGTAAACGTTGCCGTCGTGCCCGGCATACATGTCGCCGCTCGCCGTCTTGCCTGCGGCGGTGTTCCCGTAAGCTGTACTCGTGGCCCCCGCATACCCCCCCTTCGACGTCTGGGCCGTCGCCGCGGATCCGTAAGCGTTGCTGGCATGTTGCGTATAGGCCGTATTTCCGTTCTTGCTATACACCGACTGCCCCCACGAGCCATACGCGTTCGACCCTTGCCGCGTGGCGGCTGACGCGCCGGTGTATGGGTTGTAAGCTTCGCCCTGCGCCCGGCTCCCATAGGCAGTATTCTCTTCGGCGCCTCGCGCATAGGTACCAGTGTTCGGGTTATACGATGTCCCCCAATGTGCGTTTCCGTACGGCCCGTACGCTGCCCCTCCATACCCGTACGCCCCGGTATAAGGATTGTAGGTGTGGTAGCCGTATGTGGCCGCGTACGGATAGTAATAACCGTGGTAAATGTACGGCGGGTAGTAATATCCGGTCCCGCTCGCCACGATCGCGCCCACCGCCGCGCCCATAACAAATGCTCCCATGTATCCCGCTGTGTAGCTGGCCTGTACCTCGCCACTCGACAAGGTCGTTTGGGTCACGTAGGTGACGTTGTACACCGGCGAACTCGGCGGAATGGTGTAGATCACTTGCGGCACGGTCTGTGCCGTCTGCCACGGACCCGCAGGGCTTGGCCCCACAAACCATATCCCCTGATAGCACAGGTAATACTGCGAGCCGACCTGAATTACCTTGTTCGGAGTGTTTGTGGCGTACGACATCGTCGTCCCCGTAATCGGCAGGAACTGCGGTGATCCCACATAAGAAACCTTTACCTCATTCGCTGCCTGAGAAGGATTCACCGTCACTGTCGTCGGGATCTGTGCGATCAGCACCGCGTCTTCCGCTTGCGGCGTTCCGGGCACCGAGGCCAGCACGCTCGACATCGGATTGTTCGGCGGTATCTGAGCGAAATCGGATGGAAGGCTATAGGTTGCGAACGTCCACGGTCCCAGAAACGGAGTAGTGCTGGTGAACCAGCGGCCCGAAGTCAGGTAATAGTACGCCCCCGTCGGCGCGTATTTGAATACCGGACTGCCGGTGTTCGACGCGTAGGAGAGTTGCGTACCGGGTATCGCAGTCCACTGCGGCTGGCCGCCGAAAACTACTATTTCCGCCGGAGTTGCGCTGTAGTATACGGCCGGTGCGCCGGCGCTGGGTGGCGCCGGAATATACGCCTTCAGGCTGGTGAAATTTGCGTTGGCCGGAACCGCCGACATTCCGGCCGGCAACTGGCTCGTCGCCGCCCACGGGCCATTGAGGCTCGCTGCCGTCATCCAGCCCTTGCCGTTGAATAAGTAGTACTGCGAGCCGCCCTGGGTCACGAACACGGGCCAGTTGGAATTCACCACGAACTGCAAGCTCGAGTTCGCGATTGGCGCCATTGCCGGTGAACCGTTCACCAGCAGTAGAATCGCCGGCTTCAGGCTGATGTAGATCGTGGGCGGCTGGTTATTCAGCTCTGCCGTGGACGGGGCCTTGGTCTTTCTCACGCTCGCCACCAACCGGTCCAGCGAAATCGTCATCGTTGCCGACGGGTTCAGAAACGTCCGCACCAGCGTCCCCATCTGGCTGGACTGCGTTACATCCAGCGAGGGAAACGTCACGCTGGTGATCTGCGGGTCGCTAAGAGAAACGGTATGAGTGTCGAAGTTGACGCTGGTTTGCATCTGCGCCGTGATCACTCCGACCTGTGCCTTGCCGCTGGTCGGCGTCAGCGTGAATGCCAGACGTACATCCAGTACCTGATAATCCTTCCAGTCGTCAACTTGCGGCTGGTAGTACACCAGCTTTCCCGAGGGTTTTGTAATTTGCCTCGGCCAACCCGGGTCCTGCGCCGCCGCTGCGACCGGGTGCACCACAGCCAAAAATAACAACACACAGGTCGCGAGATAGCCGCGAACCCGCCTTCCCGACGCCTCGGTTCGGCTCATCCATTCCCTTTCTGATGCGACGATCCCGCGATTCCGCCACGCGATGAATGAACTTGACGTCGCGACTTCTTGCAAGGAAGATCTTCTCCGGCTTCACAATATGCCGCATACAACACAACGCCCAGCGCGGTCAGCGTTATGAGCACAACCAGCGTGACCGTTCCGACCATGATTCTCCACCCCCGCTTAACAGCACCGAAATCTTGCAGGAATTATTACACGACAGCAGCAGCCGCGCATCTCATCTCTGCGGAGATCACAGTTCCGTTACATTTGTCCGCCAACCGGTCGCAACTGCGCACCTACACTCGGCCCACGACGTTCGTGACATCGGCATACTCGCGAACTTCCTATCCTTCGCCACGGCCATCGTGCGCGGTGACGTCGCTGACGTGCATCGCGACCAGGCGCGCGATCAGGACGGCCAGGTACAGCTGACCACTAATGGCTTCGGCTATCGCCAGCGAACGGCTGAATCGGCCGGCCGGAACAATATCTCCATACCCCAGAGTGCTCAGCGTCTCGAAGCTGAAGTAAATCCAGTCGCGGTACTCGGTGATTCGGCCCCCGGAGATTGCCCTGGGGTTAACATGGGAGGCAATCAGGAATCCTTGCGCGTATGCGATCCCCAGCAGCAAATAGACCGCGATAGCGCCTTGCACTCTCATTCCATTGATAGGCCCCTTGCGGAAGATTTGCGCCAATAGGACGTACCCAACGACTAACATCGTCACCAGCGACAACACTTCGTCGCACATTTCAATCTTGGGTCCCGGCGCGACCCACGCCAGCCAGCGCGCCACAAGTGTCACGCCTCCTATACCGGCAGCAGTAGCGAATAGTCGGCGCTGCCCCCAGGCAATCGCAATGCCGGTGATCAGTAGGAATGTATAGATCACATCGCCGTAAAGTCTAAGGTGGGCCTGCTCGACATCCAGAGCCGGAAGGACGAAAACGGTTACCACCATCAGCAGCAGAAACACTGCCAGGTTCGCCTGTGACTGCCAGGTATGAACGATCAGTTCCCGCGCTTTTGGTGGCAAAGCTCTCGTCATCGATAGACCTTACGATCGGGCAAACGCTGCCCCAGCGTCTTAGAAATTTGGAGGCCACCCGCGTCGGTAGCCAGACAATCTTTGGCGCTCTTCCTGCGATGGGCGCAGGGTTTCGCGGTGCAAGACGCAATGTAGCTGGGACGACATTGGATATTAGCAGAAGCTACAGTGCCTTACGTGACAATCTCGAGGACGGCTCTCTTCGGCAGCAATCAGCCCCGGTTTCCGAAATGCCATGGGGCTGTCGCTCCGCCTGCGTTTAGTCACCAACCCGCAATTTTTGTCTTGAACTTAGGGCTTTTACCAGTTAACGTCTTTATCGTCCCAAGGTTAGCTTTATCACGAGCACTATGAGCCGCGAGCGGCTTAGGAGAACCACTACCGTTTCAGATAAGCGGAGAGAGAAAGAGAGAGAGAACTATGAACATACCATCAAAGTTGAAGTTGGCGCTTACAGGCCTGCTACTCGTGGGATTGACCAGCGTATCCGGATTTGCCCGCGATAAATACGAAACTATCGACGCCACTGCCTACGGCACCAGTACGCAACTAGGGCGAAATGTCGGAGTCACAGTCATCATCTACGAGTTCTCTACTCCAGAGGACCGCCAGATTCTGGTTGACGCGTTTCAGAAGGGCCAGAACCAGGGGTTGGTGAACGCACTGGAAAAGATGAAGGCCGTTGGCCGGATTCAGATTCCCGGAACACTGGGTTATGACCTGAGCTTCATCCGTCTGATTCAAACTCCGACCGGTCGGAAGATCCGCTTCTGCACCAATCGCAAGATCTCCTTTGCTGAAGCTTACGCGGATACGCAGTCACAGAGCTTCAACCTGACGGCTGGAGAGTTCGATCTCAACGACCAGGACAAGAGCAAGAGCACCGGCGTGTTGTATCCTGCAGCCCAGTTCACCATCAACAAAGACGGAGAACTGCAGCTTGATCTGAACCAGAATCCCTGGAGATTGAGCAACATCATCGATTGGAAGGGCACGGCGGAGAACTAGCTCTTGACCCGGGAAGGCGCTGTCGCGGACAGTCTGGCTACGGCGGCTGTTCTTTCTGCATTACCGGGGCGGCGGTTCCGACTGCAATAATGTGGACAGTTTGTCCACACCAGAGTTTCACCAACTGCATTTTCACATTGAGTGAGGTGGAGAATGAGGATTCAACGGCATTTCAGCAGATGGGGTGCCTCGCTTCTATTGCCTTGCGTTGTGTTTTTCATCTGCACCACTGCGCAGGCTCAGAAAAAAGGCAAATATGTCTGTGACGAGGCCCAGCCAGCCAGCCTGTGCACTGCGGCTGACACCTGCGGCTCGGCAACCGCTCCCTGTACCATTGACGTTACCAAGTCGGGTAACTCTTCCAACGTGAAGCCCGGTATTCCCAATGCGAAGAACAATCACTTCTTTTGCATTAAAGCCGGAACCCAGGTCGTATGGATGACCTCCAACAAGAACACCGGCTTTATGATCTCCTTCGGCACCGACTCTCCCTTTGATCCGGATGACCCGATCATTGGGGGCGGTAACAAGCAGGTGACGGTGAAGGCCAACACGCCGGGCTGCTACAAGTACGATGCCGGAGCGTTTTACTCGGGAGCAACTTACGGGATGAGCGGCGGCAGCAAGCCGGAGTTAGTGATTCTGCCTTAGATCGCCGACTGCCAGGTCACGATCATCGGCCAGACCAGGAAGCCCACGACTCTCCCGTTCTTGGGAGGAGCGTGGGCTTTACTTCTCTCGCTCAATTGAGCCGCGAAGCCGCGGCACAGTCGCGACACAGTCTCTTTAGCCCCTGCGATCCTTTCCAGCCGTACAAAAGACTTTTCCGCTACCTCTTCAGCCGGCGACACATTCCCAGTCCATCGGCTACTCCAAAAGCTAAACCTCTCTAATGTTTCTTCTGTTTTCCATGCACGTCGAGCGCCAGGTCTTCGGAGGCGTTTTCGTCGTAATCTTCCAAATCTGCCATCAAGCCTTCATCCGTCAGGTCGAGCGGGTGCGAGTTCTTCCAGTCGGCCTGGGTTACGTCATGTAGGCGGTCAACCACATTCTCGTCCCGCACCTCGATCGCACACTCGCGACGGCTGTCAAAGCTGCCCGGAGCAAGGTTGATCGATCCCACGATTCCTCGCACATTGTCAGCCAGCAGTAACTTGGCGTGCAGCTTAAGCCCCTTCAGCTTATGGACCTTCACCCCAACGTCGTCCAGAATCCGCAATCCCCCCACACCTTCGAGAAGCTTTTCCTTCTTCAGTTTGTGGGCCGGTCGGGCCATCACATGCACCTTGACGCCGCGTTCGGCAGCTTTCACCAGCCGCTCGATGATGACAGGGTCCTGATAGCGCTCATTCTGTAACCATAGAGTGTGTTTCGCGCTGTCGATGAACTGCCCGATGCGCTGCCGCCCGTTGCCCACGCACCAGATCAAATGGGAGTGGTCCCCCGGAGTGAACGGCTTGCGCGACCAGTCGGCGTCGAAACACTCCATCACCTCCGCCACTTCATGATGCGCGCTGGTGACCACGGCATAATCCCGCGTCTCTGTCAGGTTTCGCGGCTCCCAGTTGAACGACATCACAAACGCGATCTCGATCATCGACCACCATCGACTTCTCGTGGGTGAGGTCGAACTCGGGGTTGCTATCGAGAACCTTCACCCCTGCGGAAGTGAGCAGTTTGCGGCTTTCCGCGTTTTCCGACTCACCGCTGCGTCGCGCCGGATTCAACATCACCCGTACATCGACACCGCGCTTGTGGGCCGCAATCACCGCCTGCAGGATCGCAGGGTCGGAGAAAATAAACATCTTGATACGTAACGATTTGGACGCATGGTTGATTGCATCCAGCATCGGCCCTGCGGAATCGTCGGGAAGTACAACTAGGGACCGGGACATTTCATTCCTCTCTTAGTTACAGCGTGTTTCAAGAATACGTGTTTGAAAGGGTACGCCTTTGGCCGGGCCGTTCCGACCCGCCCGAAACTTGGGCTTTTACAGTCCGCCGAAAAACTCGCTTTGTCGGTAGAGCTGGCCTTTAGGCCGGCGTCCAAGTTCCTCAATTCTGTCATCCCCAGGAGACTCCTGATCTCTCAGGCTTTGACCGACGCTTGTGCCGCCTCGTCAAATTGAGTGCGATGGAGTGCTGCGTAAATGCCGTTCTTCGTCATCAGCTCGTCGTGGTTTCCGCTCTCCGCCACTACGCCGCCGGAGACCACGATGATTTGATCGGCATCGCGAATCGTCGTCAGGCGGTGCGCGATGGTGATTACGGTGCGCCCTTTCATCAGCCGCTCCAGCGCTTCAATCACCAGTTTCTCCGATTCACTGTCCAGGGCTGCCGTGGGCTCGTCCAGCAGCAGGATCGGATTATTGCGAATCATCACGCGGGCAATCCCGATACGTTGCCGCTGCCCGCCCGACAGCGTGGAACCGCGTTCGCCCACCATGGTGTCGTAGCCCTGCGCCATCTTCGAAATGAACTCGTGCGCATTGGCCAACTCCGCCGCCTTGATGATCTCGTCCCGCGAGGCGCCCGGCCGTCCGAAGGCGATGTTCTCGGCGATTGTGCCATGAAACAGCGCGGTATCCTGCAGCACATAGCCAATCTGTTCTCGCAGAGACTTCAGCTTCAAATCGCGCACGTCGATGCCGTCGATCCTTACCGTGCCTTTGGTGGGATCGTAAAAACGCGGAATCATGCTCACCACTGTCGATTTCCCGCTGCCGGTTGGACCAACAATCCCTACTAGCTGTCCGGGCTTGATGGTAAAAGAGACATCCACCAGCACCGGATTCTGGACGTCGTAGTGAAACGCCACATGTTCAAATGTCACCTCGCCCTGGAGGGGTGGAGGATCCGTCGCGCTTGATTTTTCTGGGATGATCGTGTCGGTTTCCAGGATGGCTCGAATGCGGTCCACACCCACCGCAGCCTGCGCGATCGCGTTGGTGGTGGTCGCCAGGTCCTTGACCGGTTTAAAGAACTTGCTAAGGTACGACAGATAGACCGTCAGCGCGCCAACCGTCATTACCCCCGCCAGGATCAGATATGCTCCGCGCCACAACACGACCGCGGTACACGCCGCCACCGTGATGGTTACGACCGGGGATAATAGCGCCTTGATGCTGCGGGCCTTCAGCGCAGCATTTACGGTAGCGAGGCTTACATCCCTCAGCTGGCTTTGTTCCAGATCTTCGCGCCCGAAAGCCTTAACCGCCTGCATCGATTCCAGCGCCTGCTGCACCACACCGACAATGTCAGACTGTTCCTTGCGGACCTCATGCGTGGCCTTCTTTACCGCTTTCTTGAAGCGTGACACGAACAATAACAGGAACGGCGTCACCCCCACCGCAATCAGGGTGAAATCCCAATTCAACCAGAACATCAGCACCAGCATGCAAACGATGGTCAACATGTCCACCAGAATGTTCAGCGTTGAGGAGGATGCAAAGTTCTGGATGGTTTGAATGTCGGTCGTGATCGTGCTCAGCAGCGTCCCGGTCTGGTGCGTGTTGTAGTAGCCCAGCGACAGCCGCTGCAAGTGGTGGAATGTGCGCAAGCGAAGATCGTTCGCAACATATTGGCCCACGCTTTCGGTGTAGTAGTTGTCGATATAGGAGGCGAGAGCACCCAGCAATGCGATTACCACAAAAGCGCATGCGGCCAGGGCGGCGATGTGCATCTGGTGCTGGCCGTCCATCCATGGACGAAGCAAATCCGCCAGCCACGGCGATAATTTGTGATGGCCCACGACATTGTCGATGATGATTTTTAGCGGCCAGGGAGTGGCCAGGCTCATCGCCGTCTCTACCAGCATGGCCAGCAGGATGATGAGTAGCGACCCACGATAGGGGCGGATCAGTTCCCGAATCAGCCGTATCATACAATTCTCATTCTGCTCAGCACCGCAGTTCGCCAGTGAACTCGCATATCGACGTTTTCACACTGAAATCCGATACTACCCGCACCAGAATCCGCCGCGCAATCGGTTCGGGCATGCGAACGTAAGAAAAGGGCAGCGCACGTGCGCCACCCTTGCCTTCCGTTGCAACCACGCGATAATTCGCACCCCCACCGTTGGAAAAGGGCGCCTTTGACCGATTCTGGACGTTCTGCCTACTTCTTCGTGGTACCGCCTGGAATCTTGTGCTTCGTAGGAGACGCCGCTTTGGCGGCAGCCTGCTCTGCGGCGCTGGGGTTGATCTGCAGAATCCAGCTGCCCTCGTCATGGGCAGACATCCCACCGAAAGCGATCGAGTTCAAATATTCATCGCTTCCGTACTTATTAAATGTGACCTCGATCGTCTTGAGAGGCGCTTGCGATGCGACCGCCTGGTAAGGAACCAGAACCTCGTGCTTGCCCTTGTCGCTCTTGACTAACAGTACGCCCTCGCCTGTACCTTGCGTGATGTGGTACGAGCCGGCCGGCATCTTGGTATCGGCAGCGTAAAACGCCATCGGAGCCGAAAAGGCTACGTCCAGCTGATTGCCGCTGAAAGCGGTCTGCGCTACCGCCGGTACAACTGCCACCAGCGCCACCAACCCTGCCAGGACGATCATCGTCCAAAAGTTCTTCATGTGTTCCTCCATGTGGGCCACATTTGGCCATTTTGTACTGCTGACGGAAGCAGAATTCTCCGCCCAGTTGCTCCACCTGCAATTGCATTGCGGCGCTGTGCTTGCACAGAAACCACCGCACCACCAGCGGCAAAACCGATTCACTGGAATGACCGTAAACCAGCACCCGTCTCATTGGCAACAAATTGACGCATGAAAAGCACTGTTTGTGCCGGATGCGTAAAGCTTACTCGTTAGGTCGGGAAAACTCACCTGGAAAATGCAGTTTGACTGGGACGAACCCATTGACCTATGCCAAAGCCAATTCGATCCTCTTGCTCTCTGCATCCAGCCGGGTGATTCGAAACTTGCGAAGCTGTCCCACTTCGAAGGCTTCGGGACTGGGCACACTCGATGCCGCGCCCCCCTTCCAGCGGGCCATCAACATGGAGCTGAAGTCCGCAACGTTACCGGCTGCGCCGCCCCCCTCCCGGTAGGAACTAGCGATCGAGTCCGAAACCGGCGGGCAGGTCCCATATACGCCGTCTCCAAATTCCACCTGAGCTCCATCGGCCGAAACGCTGTACACGCGTCCAGTAACCACGTCGCCCGCCTTGTGCTCAGCCAAAAATTCCTCGAGACCCGTCGGCACCAGTTGCTTCATGCTCAGCCGGATCAGCCGCTTTTCCGCATCGATGGCCATTACCTGAGCCTGAACCCGTTGACCGAGTTTCAACATCTCCTGCGGATGATTCAGCCGTTTCTCGGCCGTAATCTCGCTGATGTGAACCAGTCCCTCGACGCCCTCGGTAAGCTGCACAAAGGCGCCGAACTTGGGCAGGTTGGTAACGGTTCCGTCGATCGCCGAACCGACGGGAAACTTCTGTGCAACATCGACCCATGGATCTCCCAAAGCCTGCTTCAGTCCGAGCGCAATGCGGCGCTCACCCACATTGACTCCCAGGATCACCGTCTCCACCACTTCGCCGGGCTTCACCATATCCCCGGCAGTCCTGACCTTCCTGGCCCAGGACATCTCGGAAACGTGGATCAGGCCCTCGACCCCGGGCTCCAATTCAACGAATGCCCCGAAATCGACGACTCGGGAGACCGCGCCCCGCACCCGGTCGCCGGTCTTGTACTTTTCCGGCACCGAGTCCCAGGGATGCGGCTGCAATTGCTTCATGCCCAGCGAAATGCGCTGCTTCTCCCCATCGACCTTCAGCACCCTGGCTTCAATCTCCTGTCCGACGCTGAGAACATCCTCCGGCTTGCTCACCCGGCTCCACGCGATATCGCTCACATGCAGCAGGCCGTCGAACCCGCCCAGGTCAATGAAAGCGCCGTAGTCCACCAGGCTGCGTACGGTTCCGCGCACCATGTCGCCTTCATGAATTTCGGCGTAACGCCGTTCCTTGACCGAACGCGCTTCATCTTCGATCACGGCCCGTCGATCGACAACGACGTCCTCTTCGGTCACGTCCAACTTGGTGATGCGGCACTGAATCTCCTGCCCTACCAGCTTCTCCATTTCAGCCGTGTCGCGGATGCCCGTACGCGAGGCCGGCATGAAGGCACGCACCCCGATGTCCACGCTTAGGCCACCCTTCACCACTCCCGTTACCGTCCCCATCAATGTCGCCTTCCCGGTGAAGGCATGTTCCAGCGATGTCCAGTCTTTGGGCTGAGCGATCCGAGTACGGGAAAGCTGGTAGTAGCCGTCGGGGTCGCGGCCCTTGATGGAGACGATGATCTTGTCGCCGGGCTTGGCGTCATTGAAGTCGGCCAGAGGCAGCGTGCCCTCGATCTTATAGCCAATGTCAAGGTACACGGCGTCGGAACTGACGGAGATGACCGTGCCTTCGAACCGGCGCGCGCCATCTTCGGCGGGGCGAGCGTGGCTCTGCTCGTACTCAGAGAGAAGCTGGCCGAAGGATTCGGTCGGCTCGGAGGAGGCTGGCGTTTCAGAATCGTTGGGGTCAGGCATGATAAGAACCGAATCCAGAATAGCAGCGATGACGGTACGGTTTGGCAAAGTTGCGGGTGCCCCATCCTTTCGCCCGTTTTGGCGAAAGGGTGGAAAACGCGATTCGTCTCTCGCATATTCCACTCGTTGGTGACACCCCTCTACTCCGCTTAGTGACATCTCTCTACTCCACTCTAGTGTGAGCAGCCGAAACAGTGCGAATTCTCTTGCTTTGCCGAAGCAAAATGTCCTAGAGTCACTGCCTGCTGGGATGAATGAATATCCCAGCTGTAGGTCCAATCGAAGGAGATAGCCAAACGATGCGCCAACTACTCTTCGCCGCGTGCTGCTTACTAATGTTCGCCTCGACAGCATTCCCGCAGCAACAGCAGCCCCCCACGGTTCGCGATTACTGCGTCAAAGTTGCGCCCGGTAAGAGCGCGGACTTCGAGGCTTTCGTAAAGGAAGTCGGTGTGCCATTGAGTCAGTCCCGCGCCGATGCCGGTGAGTTTGACTGGTATGCCGTGGTACGCGCGGCAATACCCGCCGGCTCCTCTGCCAAGTGCGATTACCGGGTTGTTTATGGTTACAAGGGCCTGCCGCCGGAAACTCTGTCTCCCGAGCAGATGGACGCCGCCCTCAAGAGAGCCAAGATCAATATGAGCGCGAAGGACTGGGCGGCAAAGCGGGATGCGCTGACCCAACTGGTCGATGTTGAGATCTGGTCCGGAATCGACTACGCCGGAACGGGAATGGGGAAAGGCAGCTACGTCCGCCTCAATCACTACAACGTCAAACCCGGCGCGATGGAAGACTGGCAGCGTCTGGAAACCACCTATTGGAAACCGCTGGTGCAGGCCTATCTCCAGGGCGGAGGCAAGGGAACGTGGAGTGTGAACAGACTCATGATGCCCGAGGGCGACAGCCTACCCTACAACGCGATGACCGTGGATAGCTTTCCAGACTGGAATTCGCTGCTGCAGGGTATTTCGTTCTCACTCTGGTCCAAGGTTCACCCCAGCACCGAGGCCACGGATGTATTTGACCGACTCGACCGAGTCCGTTCACGCGCCAACATTGAGGTCTACAAAGTCGTGGAGATGGTCAATCGCACCTCGAACTGAAGGCCACGGGCAGGTGCCCCGGGTTTCAAAACCAATGAGTTGGGCCGGTGGCCCAGATATCCGTGGCCCATATTTGCCTGTCGTTGGCAAATGTGGGTCTGTTGGCAACTCTCGCACTAGCCAACTCTGCGCCGGGTGCACAGGCAAGCTTCCTTTGCTTGCCTGGGTCTTTTGACTTTTGCCGCATCGGCACGGCGATGCTTTAACAACCAAATCCCCAGTCTCGCTTATCGGGACGGCAGAAGAAAGCGCATGGTTTCAGCCGTGGGTACGCTTCAGGGAAGATCGCGAGTCCCGGCAGGGACGGCAAATCTAAGCCCACCGTTTCATGCGAACTCGCCGCGTAACACCTAAGTAGTGTGGTCGCGAACCGTACGATCCACTGACTGCTAGTTTTTGGCTTCCCATTCGCGATGTCTTCATTCCCAGATGCCTGTCTGCGACTCATCGTCAGAATCGATATTTGGGTTTGGCTGCGCAACCCGCACTAATTAGGCCTTGTAGCCTGAAATGTCCTGAGTTGTCCCGAGTTGTCGCTTGCCTCATTGAGACGATCGCATCAAACTAACCCACACTGATTAGTTGAAAGATAGCCTTCCTCCCCCGACTAGCCTGAAACGATGTACCGGCCCAGAGAAAGCACCAACCGGACGCTCGACCAGCAAGCAATGCCAAATCATGAAGAGAAAATGCCGAAAGGTGGCGGTGCGCTTCGGCACGATGGCACCATCCAGGCCCCGCACTGATGGTTCGTTATGCAGCAGCGTTGTCCACCCGCAGTTTGACGAGAAAGTTTGCCGTGATCGTTGGTCTCCGACTGAATTAAGGAGTTTTGCAAAATGAAATTCGTAGCTTCGTCGATGATTGAGAACTTGCGCCGACTACTGCCAGGCGGGAAGCTGGGTCTTGCCCTCACCGTCCTCGTGATCGTCAACCTATCTTCAGTCGGAGCGTTTGGCCAGTGCACGCTGAATGGGAACCCCAGCCCCTGCGTTCTGACTGGGCCCCTGAACATTACGAGCTATGACGACGGCACGGGCAGTACGACCACCTCCAGTGGCGTGCTGACCGACAACGGTACCATGAGCATTCTGGGTTATATCGAGTTGCTTGGCGACACTTCTTTAGCAGGGCCGGGCGTCCTGACGCTTACCAACGGGCAGATCGGGACCAATGGTAACGGGTACACGCTGACGAACAGCAGCACGATTCAGGGCTCAGGCATCATTGGATCGAACGCTGGCCCCGTCTATCAAAACCTGTCCTTAAACAACTCCGGAACCATCGACGCCAACTCGAGCGGCAATACGCTTTCCATCCAAGGCACGGGCGGCTCGATCGTCAACTCCGGCCTGTTCGAGGCCACCAACGGCGGCATCCTGAACCTTGCGACCTCGGCGGCGATCAACAATAACGGTGGGACTATCCTGGCCAGCGGCACGAACAGTGTGGTCAATGTGAGCACCTCTGTTCAAGGCGGCACACTGAGCACATCCGGCGCCGGCATCCTGCAAACCTCGGGAGGCGCGACGCTCGATGGGGCTAGCCAAGGTGCTATCACTGTCAGCGATGGGAGCAAGTACACGGCAGGTGCGGCCGGAAGTGGCACCGTCACCAAGGTCACCGGCACGCTGAACCTGGGAACCGTCTCCGGCGGTACTCTGGCCCTGGGTGGCGCGCTTGAGCTGATCGGAAACACAACCGTGAACACACCGGGGTCCGGGTCGATCACCATGACCAGCGGGCAGATCGGCACCGACAGTAACGGCTACACCCTAACCAATGCTGGCCTGATCAGAGGATCCGGCGTTATTGGCTCAAACAGTGCGACTTACCAGAACCTATCCCTGAACAACACTGGAACCATCAGCGCGAACGCAGTGGGCAAGACGCTCTCGATCCAAGGTACCGGCGGCTCGATCGTTAACACTGGAACGCTGAAAGCCCTTGCCGGCGGCATCCTAAACCTCGCGACCTCGTCCCCCATTAATAATAATGGTGGAACTATCCTGGCCAGCGGCGCCGGCAGCGTGGTGAACGTGAGCACCTCGATCCAGGGCGGCACGCTGAGCACGTCGAGCAGCGGCGTCATGCAAACATCCGGCGGAGCGACGCTTGATGCGTTCAACCAGGGTGCCATCACTGTTAGTGATGGGAGCACCTACACGGCTGGTGCGGCGGGAACTGGGACCCTGACGAATGTCACGGGAACGCTGAACCTGGGAACCATTTCCGGCGGCACTCTGGCCCTGGGTGGTGCCCTTCGGTTGGTCGGCAATACAGCAGTCAACACGCCCGGATCCGGATCTATCACCATGACCAACGGGCAGATCGGCACCGACGGCAATGGCTACACCCTGACCAACAACGGCCTGATCCAGGGTTATGGTGCCATTGGATCCAACAGTGCCACCTACCAGAATCTCTCCCTGAACAACACTGGAACCATTAACGCGAACTCGAGCGGCAATACGCTCTCGATTCAAGGGACTGGTGGTTCGATCGTAAACGGCGGCCTGCTGGAAGCCACCAACGGCGGAACGCTAAACCTCGCAACCACGGCTGCCATCAACAACACCGGCAAGACGATCGCTGCTACCGGCGCGAGCAGTGTGGTCAATGTGAGCACCACGATTCAGGGTGGCGCTCTGAGCACTTCCGGGGGCGGCGTCATGCAGACGGTGGGGGGCGCGACTCTGGATGGTTTGAACCACGGCGCCATCGCGGTTGCTGATCACAGCACGTACACGGCTGGTGCGGCCGGAAGCAACACCGTTACCAAGATCACCGGCACGCTGAACCTCTTCGGCGGCACTGTGGCTTTGGGAGGGGCCCTGCAGCTAGTCGGCAACACAACCCTCGCCACCACCGGACTCGGATCGATCAACATGAACAATGGCCAGATCGGCACCGACGGCAATGGCTACACCCTGACCAACAACGGCCTGATCAAAGGGTGGGGTGTTATCGGTTCCAACAACGCCACCTATCAGAACCTCTCTCTGAACAGCACCGGAACCATCAATGCTAATTCGAACGGCAATACGCTCTCAGTCCAGGGCACGGGTGGCTCGATAATCAATGGAAATCTGTTTGAGGCAACCAACGGGGGTACGCTGAACCTCGCAACTTCAAACCCAATCAAAAACCTCAACGCCACTATCCTGGCCGCCACCGGGAGTACGGTGAATATCACCAATACCACGATCCAAGGCGGCATCCTGACGACCCAAGGCACCGGCGTGATGCAGACCGCCGGTACCGTGCTTCTCGATGGCAACACTTGGGGCGCGATTACTCTCTCCCAAGGCACTACGTATCTGGCCGGAGCCAATACCGTCACCAATATCACCGGACAGCTGACTCTCGGGGTCGCGAGCGGTAGCACTCTG
Source organism: uncultured Acidobacteriaceae bacterium (assembly GCA_963834815.1). Taxonomy (GTDB): domain Bacteria; phylum Acidobacteriota; class Terriglobia; order Terriglobales; family Acidobacteriaceae; genus DASRAA01. Next base: position 79,846 of record CAWIDA010000009.1, read on the forward strand.
GGAGTGAACAGCGGTACGGGCACGAACTACGGCTACCTTCGGTTAGTCGGCAATACGACTCTATCGGGACCGGGCACGATGATTCTTGGCGGCGGGCTGCTGGGCACCGACGGCAACGGTTACACCCTCACGAACAACAGCATTATTCAAGGTTACGGTGTCCTCGGATCAAACATTGGGGTCGATTACCAAGTCATGTCCCTGAGCAATACCGCAACCATCAACGCTAACTCGACTGGCAATACGCTTGCGATCCAGGGAACCGGCGGCTCGATCGTCAATGCTGGTCTGTTCGAGGCCACGAACGGCGGCACACTGTACCTCGGCACTACCAACCCGATCAACAATTCAGCGGGCAATATCACCTCGTCCGGCGCCGGCAGCACGGTCAACGTCAACACCGCGATTCAGGGCGGCACGCTGAACACTTCGAGCGGCGGCCTGATGCAGACCATCACCAGCGCGCAACTGAATGGTTCGACCAACGGCGCCATCACCATCAGCGATGGCAGCACATATACGGCGGGGGCAGGCACACTAAATGATGTTCTAGGCACGTTAAAGCTCGGCACAACTACGGGCGGGACACTCGCTCTGACCGGCAACATGCGGTTGATCGGCGACACAACCTTGTCAGGACCCGGATCGGTGACATTGTCCGGCGCCGCCCAAATCGGCACCAACGGTAACGGTTACACCCTCACGAATAACAGCACGATTCAGGGAACGGGCCTCATTGGGTCCAACAATGGACCGCTCTACCAAAATGGCAACCTGAACAACGGCGCAGTCATCGTCTCGAACGGCGGGACGCTCACTCTGGCAGGCACAGGCACCCTGACGAATACAGGTACCCTGCATGCCAATGCCGGCACCACGCTGGTTTCTACGATGTCGGGTCTCTCTTCCAGCACCTACGCCAGCAACACGCTATTTACCGGAACGTACCAGGCCGACGCGGGTGCGACCCTGCAGATCAACGCACTTGGCAACACCGGCGGCGAAATTGTGACCAATGCCGGCAGGATCATCCTGAACGGTGTTGGGTCGAGTTTTGTCGATGGAGCCAGTCTAGATGCGCTTACCAACTTGAACACCAATGCCACGGGGAGTGCTTTTACCATCACGGGCGGACGCAACTTCACCACGGTTGGCAATTTCACCAACAACGGCACGCTGACGGTTGGGAGCGGCAGCGCGTTTGTGGTAAACGGTAACCTTACCAACCTTACGAGCGGCACGCTGAATGGCGGAACCTACGCGATATCCGGAACGTTCCAGTTCAATGGGGCCAATATCGTTAACAATTCCGCGAACATTACTTTGAATGGCTCGACTTCCAAGATCATTGCCAAGAACGGAAGCAGCGGGTTGGCGAACTTCGCCAAGAATACCGCGCTGGGTACATTTGCCCTCACCGGCGGCCGAAGCTTCACCACGAAAGGCAACTTCACCAACAACGGCGTCTTGACCATGGGCAGCGGCAGCAGGTTCAAGGTAAATGGCAACCTCACCAACTTTGCGGGCACCACGCTGACCGGCGGCACCTACAACGTGACCGGAACGCTGCAATTCAACGGCGCCAACATCGTTACCAACGCCGCAAATATCACTCTGACGGGCGCAGGGTCGAAAATTGTTGACCAGACTGGAACCACAAATGGCCTGGCCAACTTTGCAACGAATGCCTCGGCTGGCATCTTCACGCTTGCCTCCGGCAGAAACCTGACGACGGCTGGCGCCTTCAGCAACGCCGGCACCGTGAAGGTCTCTACCGGCACCGGCTTCACGGTTGCGACTGGCCAGAGCTACACGCAAACGGCAGGCAAAACCACGAATGACGGAACTATGACCGTGACAGGCGCCGGTGCGTTCGCCATGAATACCGGAGCGATATTCGGTAATAACGGCAGCTTCTCGGGCAATCTCACCTCTGGTGGGACGTTTAATGTCGGAGACGCGGTCAACCTTGCAGGCAAAATGGCCGTCACCGGCAATTACACGCAAAGCGCGAGCGGCACTCTGAAGGCGGACATCGGGGGACTAGCGTTGGCCAAGTACGATCAGTTGAACATAACTGGCTCGATCACCCTGGGCGGAACGCTGAGCCTGCAACTGATCAACGGTTACGTACCCACCATCGGCAGCTCGTTTAACATTGTGAACTTCGCCAGCAAGAGCGGTCACTTCGCGACTATCACGGGCACGCCCATCAACGCCAACGAGCATTTTCAGGTGGTAGTCAGTCCGACGAACATAACCCTGAATGTTGTCGCCGGTCCATCTCCGTGGGAATCGGGCACAAGCACTAACACCAGCGCCAGCCCCACGCCAGAGCCGTCGAGCCTGCTTCTGCTGGGCAGTGGATTGGCGGGGCTGTTCGCGTATCGCAGAAAGTTGAAGGGTGCATAGCTGGCGAGGAGAAAAGAAAGAGCAATGTGCATCGGCGACTGAGGGCAGCTCAACTACCGCTCGGCTTGCCCTACGCCGGAGCCTCTTAAGGCAGGAACATCGCTAGTACACACGGATCCGAACCGTTAGCCGGATCGGATCCGTATTTTTTTGCCTGTCCGAAGTAAAATCTCCAAGATCACAAGGGAGCCTGGGATAACCATGACTTTTGCAATGACGACAATTCACGATAAGCAACGCCGATCAGTGTTTTTACTTGCGTTGGTGTGTGTGTTCTGTGTGCTGTTGATGCTCGGAACCGGTTGTGCCCCCGCCGCAAAGGTGGAAGCACCGGCCGCCGCGGCGATCACCTTCCCGACGCCTTACCAAGCCGTGCTGTTGAGCAACAATTCGGTGTATTTCGGCAAGCTTGCCGGTTATGGCACGTCGAACCCGGTGCTGACCGAGGTCTACTACATCATCAGCAAGAGCGACCCCACTACCAAGCAAGTTCAGAACATTCTGGTGAAGCGCGGCAAGGAGTTGCACGGCCCGGATCGCATGTATCTAAACCCGAATCAGATCGTGTTCGTGGAACCGGTGGGCACAGACTCGAAGGTCGCTCAGTTGATTAGCGAAGCAAGTAAGCAACAATAGCAGGCGATATCTGATGAGGCCGGCCACGCGCGAGGATCGGTTGTCTCGAGTTCCAGTGCGTGGCAGCCGTCTGTCAGCTTAGGCTGCCGATAGAGCGCTATTTTGGCGGAACTCCGGGATTCCGCATCGGCATGCCGTAGAATGCTCGAATGACTTGGCGCGTCTTCTCCCTGAAACTGTGGCCAACCATCCTGCTAGCGGTCATCTTTGCCGCTGCCGTCGCCAATGCGGTCGACTACCAATACCTGTTTTTTGTCGGCACTTATACCGACAAGGGCAGCAAGGGTATCTACGCCTACCGGTTCGATCCGGCTACCGGCGGAACAGATTCGATCGGGTTGGTGGCAGAGACTGCGAACCCGTCTTTTCTAGCAGTCGATCCAAACCACAAATACCTGTACGCCGTGAACGAGCTCGACAATTTCCAGGGCGGACACTCCGGAGCCGTGAGCGCGTACGCGATCGATCGCGCTACCGCGAAATTGACCTTCCTGCAACAGGTCCCGTCGTTAGGCGCAGACCCGGCACACCTGTCTGTGGACAAGACGGGACGATATCTCCTGGTTGCCAACTACACCAGTGGAAGCATCGCCGTGTTGCCCATCGAGAAAGATGGCCGCCTGGGCCCGCGTACCGCGTTTGTGCAGCACACCGGCTCCAGCGTGAACAAAGATCGACAGGCGGGCCCTCACGCACACAAGATTCAAGCAACTCCCGATAACAAGCTTGTCCTCGTGGCCGATCTTGGCCTCGACGAACTACTGGTTTATCGCTTCGATTCGAACACTGGTGCACTGTCGCCCGCCAATCCGGCATTCGTCAAAGTTGCCCCGGGTTCCGGCCCGCGGCACTTCGCGATCGCTCCAAACGGCAAATTCATTTACCTCGTCAACGAAATGTCGTCGACCGTAACTGTCTTTGGCTATCAGCCGGACTCCGGACAGTTGCAGGAGAAGCAGACAATCTCGACCCTGCCTGCAAACTTCAAGGGGGAGAACACGACGGCCGAAATCGAATTGGATGCCAAGGGCAAGTTCCTCTACGTATCTAACCGAGGAGATGACAGCATCGCGTTATTTGCCGTCGACCCGGCCTCAGGGAGGCTTTCTTTCGTGGAGCGAGTTGCGACCGGCGGTAAAGAACCGCGCCATTTTACGCTTGATCCTACTGGAAATTGGCTATTGGTTGAGAACCAGAATAGCAATGACATCCGCGTACTTCGCGTAAACCCCAGGTCCGGACGACTCACTCCGACTTCGCAATCGATGCAGGTCAACTCACCAGTCTGCGTCGTCTTCGTGCCGATCAAGTGAGGTTATTGTCCAGCGGCAGCTTTGTCGGCTAGCATCACGGCCTGAGCCCCACTTATCCGTCCCGCGGGAATCTTCGGATCCCCCGCCTGCAGTCGCGGCAGCATCGCTGCTTTTTCAGCGCCGGTGAGCAGCCACAGAATCTTCCTCGAGCGGTTTAGCATGGGATAGGTTAGCGTCATCCGCCGATGCCCCATGTAGACGCCGGTCGCGGCCACATCCGCATCCGTGACATTGAGCACAGGGTCGCCTGGCACCAGCGAGGCCGTGTGACCGTCGGGCCCAAGCCCGAGATGCGCCAGGTCAAGCACAGCAGGTGACCCCAGCACGCTTCGTAGCGTCGCAGCATATTGTTTCGCCGCTGCGTCCAAATCCGGCAAATTCACCGGCATGGCATGAATTTGATCACGCGAAATGGGAGCGTGCGTCAGCAGGCTCTCGTGCAGGTGGGTAAGGTTGCGGTCGGGGTCGCCGTCTGGCGCGACACGCTCGTCAACCTGGAAAACCTGTACGCCTTGCCACGGCACGTCTTCATTTGCCAGGGCGCGCAGCATCACCCAAGGAGTGTGTCCTCCGCTCACCGCCATTGCAAACTTGCCTCGTGCTGCCACCGCCGCTCTTGCGTCTGCAGCGATGATCGCAGCCGCGCGCTCCGCCGTGGCTTGCGGATCAGCCAACACTTCCAGTGTCATGGCAATGTCTCCAGATCAAACTATGCGCCGCACTGAACCGCTACTTCTTTTCCAGGTGCCCGCCAAACTCGAACCGCATCGCCGAGAGCAGCTTGTCCGCGAAATCCGCTTCCCCGCGCGAACTGAATCGCTCGTATAGCGCTGTCGTCAGCACAGGAGTCGGTACCGCCTCATCAATCGACGCCTTGATCGTCCAGCGTCCTTCGCCCGAATCCGACACGCGTCCGGCAAACTTCGCGAGCGTCGGATCGCCAATCAGCGCCGAGGCAGTTAGATCGAGCAACCAGGATGCGATCACACTGCCCCGCCGCCACACCTCGGCCACATCCGGGAGGTTGAAGTCGTACTGATAATGTTCCGGGTCGCGCAGCGGAGTTGTCTCGGCATCGGCCGCATGGGTCTGCTTACCCACGTTGGCAGACTTCAAGACGTTCAGACCCTCGGCATAGGCCGCCATAATGCCGTATTCGATGCCGTTATGCACCATCTTGACGAAATGGCCGCCCCCACTGGGCCCGCAATGCAAATAGCCCTGTTCGGCCGTGCCTCCGGCTTTTTCGCGACCCACCGTACGCGGAATGTCTCCGATGCCAGGGGCGATTGTCTTGAAGATAGGGTCTAGGTGCTGCACGGCGGCATCCGGTCCGCCGATCATCATGCAGTAGCCGCGCTCCAAGCCCCAGACGCCGCCACTCGTGCCCACATCCACGTAGTGAATGCCTTTCGGAGTCAGGTCTTTGGCGCGGCGGATATCGTCGATGTAGTAGGAGTTCCCGCCGTCGATCAAGATGTCTCCCGCCTCCAGGAATGGCACGATCTGCGCGATGGTTGAGTCCACCACTGCCGCGGGAATCATCAGCCATACCGCGCGCGGCTTCTCCAGCTTGCTTACGAAATCTTTAAGGGAGGACGAACCTGTAGCGCCCTCTTTCGCCAACTCCTCCACCGACTTTGGCGACATGTCAAAAACTGTGCAGGTGTGGCCGGCTTTCATTAGCCGCCGCACCATATTGGCGCCCATTCTTCCAAGACCTACCATTCCAAGTTGCATGAATCATTCTCTCCTTCTGCAGAAATCGATGGGACTGCTACTTGCGCGCGCGATAGCGGCGAATTTCATTGTTCGTCGAACTGTCATGCCCGAGGGAAGGCTCGTCTTTGCTCTCCAGTTCCGGGATGATTCGCTGCGCCAGTACCTTCCCCAATTCCACGCCCCATTGGTCGAACGAGTCGATGGTCCAGAGGGTGCCCTCGGTGAATACGATGTGCTCGTAAAGTGCGACCAGTTTGCCGAGCGTCTCGGGTGTAAGCTCGTCGGTCATGATGGTGTTTGACGGACGGTTGCCCTCGAAGACGCGATGCGGTACCAGCCAATCCGGAGTTCCTTCCGCTTTCACTTCCTCTGCGGTCTTGCCGAAGGCGAGCGCCTCGGTCTGAGCAAACACATTCGCCATCAGCAGATCGTGGTGCCGGCCCAGCGGATTGTGCGACTTGTAGAACCCAATAAAATCGCAGGGGATGAGTTTCGTGCCCTGGTGAATCAGCTGATAGAAGGAGTGTTGTCCGTTCGTCCCCGGTTCGCCCCAGTAGATCGGTCCGGTCTGATAGTCAATCTCCTTGCCATTGAGGGTGACGTGTTTCCCGTTGCTCTCCATGGTCAGCTGCTGAAGATAGGCCGGAAAGCGTTTGAGGTACTGCTCGTAAGGCAGTACCGCCACCGTCTGAGCACCAAAGAAGTTGTTGTACCAGACTCCCAACAAACCCAATAACACCGGCAAATTGCGCTCGAATGGCGCAGTGCGGAAATGCTCGTCCATCTGATGGAAGCCGTCGAGCATGGCGCGGAAGTTGTCAGGTCCAATGGCCAGCATGGTCGAAAGTCCAATTGCCGAATCCATGGAGTAGCGCCCGCCAACCCAATCCCAGAACTCGAACATGTTGGCGGTGTCAATGCCGAATTTCGCTACCTCGGCCGCGTTGGTCGAGACTGCCACGAAGTGTTTCGCGATGGATGTCTCATCGCCTCCCAGTCCGGCGAGCGTCCAGTCTCGCGCGGTGTGGGCGTTGGTCATCGTCTCCAGCGTGGTAAATGTCTTCGACGAAATAATGAAGAGTGTTTCCGTGGCATCGAGGTCGTGAACCGCTTCGGCGAAGTCGGTACCGTCGACATTGGAGACAAAGCGAAACGTCATGTCGCGCTGACTGTAATACCGCAGTGCCTCATAGGCCATGACCGGTCCGAGATCGGAGCCGCCGATGCCGATATTGATGACATTGCGAATCCGCTTGCCGGTGTGGCCTTTCCACTCGCCGCTGCGGACGCGATCGCAGAAAGCAGCCATCTTGTCGAGCACAGCGTGGACGCCGGGAACCACATCCTTGCCATCGACTTTGATCACTTCGCCCTTGGGAGCGCGCAGGGCGACGTGCAGGACCGCACGCTTTTCCGAGATATTGATCTTCTCCCCGCGAAACATGGCATCGATCCGCTCGCGCAGGCCGGATTCTTCCGCCAGTTGCAGCAGCAGCTTCAGAGTCTCGTCGGTGATGCGGTTCTTGGAATAATCAAGGAAGATGCCGGCTGCCTCGGCGGTAAGACGCTCGCCGCGGGTTGGATCATCTGCAAACAGCTTGCGTAGATGAACTTCCCGGATCTGCTTGTAATGAGTGCTCAGGGCCTTCCAGGCTGGGCGACGCGTGAGGCCCCTCATTCTACCTGCCATGTTCTTGCTCCTATGGGTTGGTGCTTTGCCGCCCGGCCGGAGGCGCAGGCCGACACACTGCGGATAACCCGGCAAGCGAGAGGCAATCTCGCAATCCGCCCCCGCAATCGCTCAAGCAGCGAAGCCTCGGCGGTCGCAGGTCAGCGGACACGAATCAACAGGTTACTTGAGGACTGCACTCTTTGACTCGATCACGCCCAGGAGTTCGTTCCAGGATTTTACGAACGCCTTTGCGCCATCCACCTGAAGCTGTGTACCCAGCGCGTCGATGTCGATTCCGGCCTTCGTAAACTGCTGCAGAACCTGCTCGCAGTCGCCGCCATCCGCAGGCATTACCAGCCCCAGCTCGCCATGGTCCGCAAAGGCCTTCAAAGTGCCTTCCGGCATGGTGTTTACAGTATCTGGAGCCGCCAGCGCCTTGATGTAAAGAATGTCGGAAGCCTTCGGGTCCTTGGTCCCCGTACTCGCCAACAGCAGCCGCTGCGGGTTGTATCCGGCCTGGGCGATCTTCTGCCAGCGGGGCGTGGCCAACAGATCGCGATACGCCTTGTAGGTGCGCATAGCGATGGCTATGCCCAGCTTGTCGCGAAGTTCCTCTGGCACCTTGGGGTTGGCGGCAACGTCCCAGCGGCTAATGAAGACCGACGCCACCGACCCCACATTGGTAGGCAGACCGGCTGCGATGCGTCGCTCAATGCCCTTCGCGTACGCATCGGCTGCCGCCAGATACTGCTCGCGCGAGAACAAAAGCGTCACGTTGATGGAAACACCGGCGAAGATAGCTTCTTCAATGGCGGGCAGACCTTCGGGCGTACCGGGAATCTTGATGAACAAATTGGGCCGCGCTCCGCGAGCGGACAGGTCCTTTGCCGCTGCGAGCGTTGTGGCTGTGTCGTACGCCAGTAAGGGCGAGACCTCCAGCGACACCCATCCATCCACGCCTTTGGTCTGGTCGTGGGTTGGCCGAAACAGGTCGGCGGCCCGAGTAAGATCATCCAGCGCCAGATCGAAGAACAGGTCCTCTCCTGAATGGCCCCGGCTCATCCCTTCCTGTATGGCCGAGTCGTAAGCCGCGCTCTTCTTGATTGCCTGGTCGAAGATCGTCGGATTCGACGTCAATCCGGTCACCGAGAGTTCGTCGATATAGCCCTTCAGCGTGCCGTTGTCCAGCAGGTCGCGGGTGATGTTATCCAGCCAGAGACTCTGCCCCAAGTCATGGAGCTTCTGTGTCGCTTTCATTTTGCCTCCTCACGTTTGTGCCCTCGAAGTTAACAGCCCCGAGCCATGCAGACAACTGGCAAATTGCCCAGTTCCTCGCCATCCATGATCCCACAGAAAATGGCCTTAGACACGCTTCGGACGTCGAAAATCGATACTATCCGTACCGGGAGTCATGCCGATTCACGACTGTGTAATATTGGCGCCATTCTCCTGCGGTAATTCTCAGATTATGCGTGGCCGTACCGTGGGCTTACATTCTAAGATGAGCAGGAATCCCAGCAAGATTCGGAGGTCTGCCCACTAACCTATGGATACTGCAGCGTTCGTTACCGAACTCGAACGTTGGTTTGGCATTCCCGAAATCGCTCAGGTCGTCACTGGGAATGGCGGCTTGCCCAAAGTGCGGATTACGACTGCCCGGACGACTGGTGAAATGTACCTGCACGGCGCCCACGTCGTCTCCTGGCAACCGGCTGGCGCTAAGGAAGTGCTGTTCGTCAGTTCGCAATCGCGATGGCAGGACGGCCAGGCGATTCGCGGCGGTGTGCCTATCTGCTTCCCGTGGTTCGGCGACAAAGGCGGCGACCCCAAAGCCCCGGCACACGGGTTCGTCCGCACAAAGTCATGGACGCTGGATTCGATCGTTCATGCAGGAGATGTGGTCACGGTCTCCATGTCCACGGCCAGCGACGACGATAACAGGCAATGGTGGCCGGCTGATTTCCGATTGGTTCATCGGGTCAGTTTCGGTTCCGAGCTGGGTCTTGAATTGGAGGTCCAAAATACGGGATCATCCCCTCTGCACTTTGAAGAGGCACTGCATTCCTACCACAGAGTGGGAGACGTCCAGACGGCCCGTCTGGTGGGTCTGGACAACGTTCAGTACCTCGACAAGACAGACGCTTATCGGGAAAAGCAGCAACAGGGTGACGTTATTGTCACGGCAGAAACCGACCGTGTGTATCTCAACACCTCGGGCCCGGTGGAACTGGTAGACCCTGAACTCCGTCGAATTGTTCGGCTCGACAAAGAGAACTCATTGACCACCGTGGTTTGGAACCCGTGGTCGGACAAAGCGAGAGCGATGTCAGACTTGGGTGACAATGAGTGGACCCTTTTCGTCTGCGTCGAAACCAGTAATGTGCTGCAGTTCGGCGTCGAAGTTGCTCCCGGTGGGCAACACAGCATGAAGGCCGCTATCCAAATCACCGGCGTCTGATCTCCGGCTACGGACCTCATCTAAACTCAGTCGGATCTGCATTTGGCCTTCTGGGCCGTGCTTGACGAGTCGGTTTGTGCTCGCTCATTAAGAGGACGCGAATCCCGCGCTGTCCGTATAGAATCTTGTTTCCGTCATGTTGGAAAATATCAACCTGAAGAAGAAGTTGGCTCGGGAAGAGTACAAGCAACTTTTGCCGGGTCTGCAGACTCGTCTGTACGACCTTCAAAAAGCCTGCTGGGACAACGGCGTTCCTTCTATCGTTGTTTTTGAGGGCTGGGATGCTTCCGGAAAAGGTACGACAATCGCCGCGCTCACCCAGCGACTCGATCCCCGCGGCTTCAAACTCTATCCCATAGCCAGCCCTCGCACGTATGAACAGCAGCGGCCCTGGCTGTGGCGATTCTGGCTGAAGGTCCCAAATCGCGGCGAGATGGCGATTTTCGATCACAGTTGGTACGGCCGAGTGCTGGAGGAACGGGTTCAAGGGACGATTCCGGAGAAGGCCTGGCGACCGGCGTATCGCGACATCCTTGACTTCGAACGCATGTTGGCCGATGACGGCACCGCGATCCTTAAATTTTTCCTCCACATCAGCAAGAAGGAGCAAAAAAAACGATATGAACTGATTCAGTCCAATCCCCTGGAGGCATGGCGCGTCACTGCCGCCGATTGGGCTCGGAATAAGAAGTATGGGCGATACCTGACAGCCTACGAAGAGACGCTGGAGTTGACCGAGTCCGAATATGCGCCTTGGACAATCGTGGAAGCGACCTCGAAGTGGCATGCCCGCCGGAAGGTATTCGAGACGATCATCACCGCGCTGGAGAAACGGTTGGGCGACAAAGCTCCCTCGGCGAGCTCACCTTCAACGGATCTAAAGAAAGATGCCGAATTGCGAGCGGCCATGGAATCACTTAGCGGAGATGGGAACTAATGCTGGAAACCATTGACCTAAGCCGCAAACTCGACCGCGACTCTTATGTGCGCGAAGTCTCCCGGCGGGAGATCCAGCTTCGCGAACTGGGGTACCAAGTCTACCTGCAGAAACGTCCCGTCATTATTCTGTTTGAGGGCTGGGATGCCGCGGGAAAAGGTGGGGCGATCAAGCGGATCACCGAGAAACTCGATCCCCGGGGTTATGTGGTGTATCCCATTTCTGCGCCGCAGGGTGAAGATAAGACCCGACACTACTTGTATCGCTTCTGGCGGCGGCTGCCCGAGCGTGGACAAATCGCAATCTTCGATCGGTCTTGGTACGGGCGTGTGCTGGTCGAACGCGTCGAAGGATTCGCCACGGAAAACGAATGGGCCCGGGCCTACAAGGAGATCAACTCGTTCGAGCGGCAGTTGCGCGACTTCGGCATGGTCCTGGTAAAGTTCTGGATCCACATCTCGCGTGAAGAACAGCTTCGACGCTTCGAGGAGCGTAAGGCGATCGGCTATAAGGCGTGGAAACTGACCGATGAAGATTGGCGCAATCGCAAGAAATGGGGAGCTTACGAGGACGCTGTCGAAGACATGCTGGTCAAGACGAGTACCGGCGGATCGCCCTGGAGCCTGATAGAAGGCAATGACAAATACTGGGCCCGGACTCGGGTGCTTTCGAAGCTGGTCAAGATTCTGTCCACGGAACTAAAGTACGAGCCTGCCGATCCACTGGGCAAAGCCGCTAAAAATAAAACTGCTAAAAAGAAGAGTGTCAAGGCCCCTAACAGTTCCCTGCACTAATGGCGGCGGCCCAGCTTGGGCGTCAACCGCAGTCGGTACGGCCGCTCCGTTCTATCGCGAACCGGCAGATCAGTCCATCTCTCTCAGTTGCATGCCCGAGGCTTTTGCGTGGCCGCCCCGCGGGTGCTGCTTCTGCCAATCGGCTTCGGGCAGAACTTGAATCGCATCCAGCTTCAGCTTCTCCAAGCCTGTATTAATGCCAGGCAGTTGGTCCGACGTTAGCTTCTGAAACTCCTTGATCACATCCTCAAGTTCGCGGCCGAGTACGTCGGTACGAGCAATCTGTGCGTTGGTTGGACGTCCGTCATAGCTCGTGACGTCGCCGTAAACGGTAGCCACATATTCCCGAAGCCGCTCTTCTCCGGTAACGGCGCCGCCTTCCTTGGTTGCAACAATCTTCGAGCGAATCTGGTCGGAGGAAGCCGCTAGACCAGTGAGTTGCTTGTGTAGTGGATCGGTAGTGGGGACCTTGGCCGCGCGCTGAGCGGATGCGTCACGCACCCCAACAATCGCGTCCACGACCCAACTCATGTGCTCCAGCATGCCATAGAGTTTCATCGCCAGATCGAACTCTGCCTGGCGATCTTGCTGCGTATAGGTCGCACGCGGGTCGGTGACCACGTTCAGCGGGATAGTAAATACCTGGTCGCCCTTCGTCATCTTCACGGTATACGTGCCAGGCGGAACCTTCGGGCCTTGCGTTGCTCCGAAAGCGGCCGAGGCGGCCGGAGGAACGGGAGGAGGACTCACCCGCATTGGCCACATCGCGCGGTTCAGTCCGCGGTGCTTGCCCCCGCTCAGAGTGTCGAGCAGATTGCCCTGCTGGTCGAGGACTTCGATCTTCAGATCGCCGTAGATATGGCGGCTTTTTTGATAGTACGTAATCAGCGCGTCATTGGGACGGGACGGACCCACGAAGGTTTCGTCACCCTCGGGCCAGCCGCCGTTGGCCTCGATGTACTGCACCGCAGGTCGCGGCGGGATAAACGCCGCCTTCTGCGACATCACTTCCGGGGTAAGCGCCCGCAGCGGCGATATGTCATCGATGATCCAGATTCCTCTGCCGTGTGTAGCCAGCACCAAATCTGAGGCCCGAGGATGTACCACAATGTCGCGCACCGCCACCGCCGGAAAATCGCTGCCCTTGTACTGCGCCCAGCGCTCTCCTCCGTCGATGGATACCCACAACCCGAACTCTGTGCCCAGGAAGAGTACATTCGGCTTAACCGTGTCCTCTTTGATCACATGAGCGTAACCGCGGACACCGTTGTCTTTTACGGGAAGCGCTTTCCATGTCTTTCCGTAGTCCGTTGTCTTGTACAAGTACGGCGTCAAGTCACCATACGTGTGGCGATCGAAGGTCACATAGGCAGTGGCCTCATCGAAACGGCTCGCCTCCACGGTGGAAACCCAGGAGTTCTTGGGGACGTCCACTGCACCGACGACATTCGACCATGTCTTGGCTCCGTCCCGCGTGATCTGCAGGTTTCCGTCATCCGTACCCACCCAGATAATCTGACCATTGCGGGGCGACTCGCTGATGGAGTAGATCGAGGTGTGCATCTCGGCGACAGAATTGTCGATCGTGACTCCGCCCGACTCTTCCTGTTTCTGCTTCTCGGGATCGTTCGTTGTCAGGTCCGGCGAGATGCGCTCCCATGACTGCCCGTGATCGCGGGAACGAAACAGAAACTGGGCGCCGATGTAGAGGGTACCCTTCTCGTTCGGGCTCATGTGAATCGGCGCATTCCAATTGAAGCGCAGCTTCTTCTCGCCATACCCTGCGTAGGGCGTTATTGCCCGCCTCTCGTGGGTATAACGATTTACGCGCCCGATGTCTCCACCCTGGGCTTCCGCATAAATGTAGGCGGGATCGGCTGTGTCCTCGAACATCCAGAAGCCATCGCCACCGTACATGTTTTCCCAGCGCGAGTAACTCACCCCGCCGGGATAGGAAGAATCGCCCACCCATGAGCTGTTGTCTTGCAGTCCTCCGTACACACGATAGGGATCGGAATTGTCCACGCTAACGTGATAGAACTGCGACACCGGCAGATTCACCTGATGCATCCAGCGCGTTCCGCCATCCTGGCTTCGCCACAGGCCGCCGTCGTCACCGGCGTACACGATGTTGGAGTTCTCCGGATCAATCCAGACGTCATGAAAATCGCCGTGCGCACCACTCGATACCGCGCTGAAGCTTTTGCCTCCGTTTACGCTCATCAACAAAATCAGATCGGGCTTGAACAGTTTCTCCGGGTCCTTCGGATCGACGATGATATTTGCGAAATAGAAAGGACGCCACACCATGAATTGGCTGGCGTCGAGCTTGTTCCAGGTTGCGCCCCCATCGTCGGAGCGATAGAGCGCGCTGGCCTTTGCCTCGATCATGGCGTAAACGATCTTCGGATTCGAGGGCGCGACGGCTAGCGCAATTCGCCCGTAGGGCTTCGCCGGCAGGCCCTTGCTGTTCGCGTCGGTAAGCTCCGTCCAATGTTCGCCGCCATCCGTCGACTTGAACAGGCCGCTACCCTCACCGCCGGAACGGAATGTCCATCCCTGGCGGCGGAAATCCCACATCGCCGCATAGAGCGTCTTGGGGTCGAGCCAACTCATACCTAGCATCGCGCAACCGGTCGATCCGTTCTTACCGGCGAGAACTTTGTTCCACGATTTGCCGCCGTCCGTTGTCTTGTAAACGCCGCGTTCGTTGTTATCGTTCCACAGATGCCCGGTAGCACATGCGTAAACCGTGTTTCCGTCCTTCGGATCGACCAGGATCTTGGCAATATGCTCGGAATCCTTCAAACCGGCGTTGGTCCAGTTCTCACCGCCATCAGTCGATTTGTAAATGCCATCGCCCACCGAAACGCTGTTTCTCACCCAGGATTCGCCCGTGCCCACCCATACCACTTTCGGATTGGAAGGATCGATCGTAACGGAGCCAATCGACTGCGCCGTAGGCTTGTCAAAGACCGACTTGAAGGTCGTACCACCGTTCACCGATTTCCAAACGCCTCCGCTCGCAGCGCCAACGAACACCGTTAGGCGGCCATGATCGCGAACGGCATCGACTGCGGCAATGCGTCCGCTCATCACCGCCGAACCGATGTTGCGTGCCGGCAAACCGGATATGGTGGCGGAGTCGAACTTGACGGGCGCTTGCGCCTGAGCGCTGACAGTTGTCACGGCCAACAGGAACATGCCACACAGACATACAACAAGCAGCCAGTTCCTGCCAAAATAAGCAGTAGCCATAATTATGAAGACCTCTCAATCGCAGTGATTACAGAAGACGCAGCCTGTACCCGAACCCAAGCTTCAGTTACTTTTTCGCCTGTGGCATTTTGAAGTAGGCGTCGTCAATGGGAACATTCACTTCGATCTTGTCAAAGGTAATTCTGGCGTGGTCACCCGGGCTGTTCTTCGTGCCGGCTTCCACCGAAAATGGATAGTACACTCCAGCCACCTGCTTGTATGATCCAAGATCCTGCTCAGTCTCGCGCACCGAGCCCCGAATGAATTCCTGTTTTTCCTTCTTGATCTCGAGATACGTGTCCGGGTCGAGGTAGTAGTACACCACGTCGCCGTTCTTCAAGGTGACTTTCAGCTTGTAGGCGTCATCACCATCGACCGTGTCGAGTCCGAGGTATTCAATTTTATTTCCCTTGGCTTGGTAATCAACCAGCGGACCATCGATGTCTGCTTCGTCCACCAAATCGCGCAGGTCATCTTCGCCCAGCAATTCAGGATCTTTGCGGCCGCCGAAAGGTGAGATTTGCCAGCCACTCGTGCCGTCGTATGCTTGAACCTGCGTCATCCCCTGAACGGTAAAGTTCTGGCGCAACATGTTGGGGCGCTTGTTTTCCTGGCTGATCCCGGCGGTGATCCCAACGTAGGCGGTGCCCGACATTTTCAGCGTGTTCACGGCTTTGATCTTGTCGATTCCACCCCTGGCTTGGAGATTCTTGGCGACCAATTCTTCCGCGGTTTGAGCGGTCGCCAATGCGGTCAAACACAGAATTCCAGCGACCAGTTTGAGGGTTAAGCGCATGCCGATGCTCCTTGGTGGAATTGCGGTATCTTTGCCGTACGGAGGGTTGCCTACTCGATGCAGGAATGGCGGAGAGACAGGGATTCGAACCCTGGATACAGTTTCCCGTATACACGCTTTCCAAGCGTGCGCCTTCAGCCACTCGGCCATCTCTCCATTCGAGCACCTGCAGGCCCACGCAGTCCTGCAGAGCGAATACCCTTCATTGTAACGTATTGCGCCGAATAACCAGTCGCGCGTCGGGTGCGGCGATGTTGTCGAGCAGGCCGGAATACTGAGCGCGCGGTTACTCTTCTTCTTTCAACTGCTGCGCAAGGTAGTTCTGGTAGCCCATCTCGCCGATTGCGTGCAATTGAGCCTCCAACCAGTCGATGTGATGTTCTTCGTCGGTGAGGATCTTCTCCGCCAGCTCGCGCGAGCCTCCATCATTTAAGGAAACGCACAACTGGATGCCGTCATTCAGACGCTTCACTGCATCGTATTCCAGCTGGAGGTCGTTCTTGAACTGCTGTTCGACCGTCTGACCGATATTGATCTTGAAGTAGTCCGTCATGTTGGGTGAGCCATCGAGATAAAGGATGCGCTCCATCAGCTTCTCGGCATGCGTCATCTCTTCGATTGACTCTTTGCGAATGAGTTTTGCAAGTCGTTCGTAACCCCAGTTTTCGCACATCTCGGCGTGCAGAAAGTACTGATTGATGGCCGTCAACTCCGCCTTCAGGACTTGATTCAAAAATTCAATTACCTTGGCATCGCCCTTCATGTCGCCTCACAGGAATTCAGTAGATAAACGCAGTCCGCGCACACAAGAATCAATACGTCTGAACGGGACTCATCATTGTAGCGCGGTGACCGCAGAAATACGTCAATCTTTATCGCAACTCATTGCCGCGGCTGAAACCACTGAGTATGTGCACGGAAGTAGAGGCGGTAGCAGCGTCAGGGACAACGGGAATCCGCCGAGCAGGCTACTCTTTCTTGCCGGCACCGCCGGGAACCGGCGTTGCGTCCGCAGGAGCGGCTGGCGGCGGCGTCATGCCAATAGCCGGAGAAGAGGAGGACGAAATCACGCGAGCACTGTGGGGTACATAGCCGTCCAGAAGGCGGCGATGCATGCTGTAGAGGGCCAATTCGAGCCGGTCGGAAACACCCAGCTTGTCGTAGATCTTTCGCAGGTAGTTCTTCACCACCTGCTCGGTGGTGCCAACTTCCAAAGCGATGTCTTTGTTCTTCAGACCCTGGGTCACCCCACCGATGATCAGCATCTCCTTCTCGCTGAGACGAAGTTGCTGCTTAGGAGTGGCTCCTTGCTCCGCTTGCGACCGATATGCCTCGATCACCCAGTTCACTCCCTGATTGTCGAGCCACGTCTCTCCGGCAGCTACCTTTCTAACGCAACGCACCAGCAGATCCGGGGATACCGAACGAGTCAAAATTCCTCGCACCCCACGGCGGAGATAGTCAACTGTTTCTTCTTCGCCCGTCCGGTGGGCGACGACAATCACTTTCGTTCCGGCTTGCGCTCGTCGAATAACTTCGGAGATAGCCTCCGAGGGATTTGGCGATAGCCCGGCTTCGAATAGGATAACGTCTGTCGGAGTGCTCGATATGGCGCTCAGGGTTTGCGAAATGGTTTCCGTCTGGGCGACGACCTCCAGGTCTCTCTCCAGAGCAAAAATTTTCCCCATTCCGACTCGGAAAATAGCCTCCGAGTCCGCGATAATAATCCGCACCGGAGTGCGCTTTGCTTCGGCGGGGTTGGAATGTGCTGGGGCGCTCGATCGTACGCTTGAGCGATTCATTTCGTGACTAGCGACTGTCGGCCCAATGCGATCAGGGCCGCTCGAACCTGTACTCATCGATGACAACCGCCACGCTCCGTCCGGACGATTCTTCGGAACATCGAACCACTCGTCCTTTGCACTCCACCAATACATCGCGGTCGGAGCCCAAGCTGTCTCCGGGCATGGCGACTGTGAACTCGACCGCTGATCCAATCTCAACTTCGGTTTCCGTACGAAAGAGAATGCCGCCGGCTGAGATATCGATCGTTTGCGCCCTGTGCTCGTCGGTAGGCGTTTTTAACGTAACCGGTAGATGCAAGGGAAACCGAACTGCATTTCGTAAGTCAGGATGGGATTCAGTGGTCATCACAAGTCCACATTAACAATACATCCAACTGCATCCCATCTGAAGTTACTAAAGTACCATGAAAGTTACCAAAGGCACCAGGAAAAAGGCACACCCGTTCAGGAAAGTTTCCACACCGGTATCCTATTATCAGATAGTTACGAGGATATTAACCTAAAGTGTCACTCTTAGGGTAACCTTACTGGCCCAAGAGTGGCATGATGGGATTATGCCTATCGTAGCCATAAAGTGGTTGTCGGGAGAGAACTTTGCAATCCAGCACAGATCTTCCGGTCAGAACTTGGTCGTCTCGGTGAAGTTAAACTCCCGCACCTTTAACGGTGGAACCACCATGTCGATCGACTCTTCCCCGCTTGCTCGTAGCGACTCGCCCAGCGCTTCGACGTTTCCAAGCATGTGCAGCAGGCTCTCGTTGAAACGAAAATTACGCACTCCGCATTGCACGCGGCCCTGTTCGATCAGAAATGTGCCGTCTCGCGTCATGCCCGTCAGTATCTTTTCGTAAGGATCGACTTCGCGGATGTACCACAGGCGTGTCACCAGGATTCCGCGCTCGGTTGAGGCGATCATTTGCTCGGCCGTTTGCGACTGCCCCGGCGGAGACCCGGCAAAGACGATATTGAGCGGCGCTTCGCCCATTTCATTGGGTAACGCGAACCCATGTCCAGTCACCCGAATCGGACCGACTTTTGCAGCCATGTCGGATTGACGCATCTTTTTTGCGGCTCCGCGCGAGTAGGTCAGCTCCTGCACAACGCCCTTGTCGATCAGCGTCAGTCGTTGCCGCGTCATCCCCTCGCCGTCAAATGCCGCGCCCGTTTGTAAAGGGTGGTACACATCGTCCGTGATCGTAATATTGTCGCCAAAAACCTCGCTTCCGAGCCGATCATTGAGAAACGAGCGCTGCTCCAGCAGGGCCGATCCGCTGAAGTCCCAGAACATGAAACCTACGATGTCGAGAACCGCAGATGGCTCCAGAATCACGGTGTACTTACCGGGCTCCAGTTCGCGCGGATTGGCAGATCTCCTGGCCTTCTCCGTCGCTATTTCTGCCATTCTCTCGGGATCGAGGTCGGCAGCATCCGGCGCATTGGCTTTTTGCCATCCCGACGAGGTGTCACCCAGCATGGTGATCGAAACCTCTGCGGAAGTCTGTTCGTGCCACTTTGATACACCGTTGGAATTGAAGAGCCCTTCTCCAAACTCCGACGTGGCATAGATGCCCGCTGATGTCAGCCCGTTTTTCTTCGCCACGTCCACGATTCGAGCCACCGTTTCGGCACGATCTCTCGGCTCAATTCTCGCCGTGCGCTCGATATATCTATGCACCACGCCGTCTCCATTCAATCCTGCGTTGGAGACCTCGTGGGGAGTCGGCATCGGCAGCAATTCGGTGTCGGGATGTTGCATCCGGACAAGAGCTTCCGCGGTGTTGACCAGGCGGCGAAGACTCTCGTCATCCGTTTTATTGGTGCCGGCCCGTGCCGTGCGTCCGCCTTGCACCGACCCGGCATCCACCGAGATCCGCAAAGACAGATGGTGGTTCTCCTCCGCAACATTCTGATGGATCGTGTTGTTCGCGAAGCGCGTCAGAGCACTACGGCCTCCGGATATCAGCAACTCGATCTCCTCCGCGGAGGAGTATTTGCGGAGCTTGTCGAAGATAGTCGCCGCTTGATCGCGGGTAAGCATCGCCTACTCGCTCCCCTTGTAAGCGGTGCCGACGCTGACGTTGCGGAATCGTGCCGGAGCTGCGCCATGCCCGGTACCCATCACCTGCTGCGGCTGTCCCTTGCCACAGTTGGGAGTACCCCAAAGCCGCCACTCGTCCCGCGAACAGATGGCATCCATCGAATTCCAGAAATCGGTGGTAATGCCCGAGTAGGAGGGGTTCTTCAACAGGCGATGACGCTTGCCCTCCACAATCTCCCATCCCACCTCGCAGCTGAACTGGAAGTTGTATCGCTTGTCGTCGATGGACCACGACCGGTTGGTTTCCATCAGGATAGCGTGATCGGTCGCAGCGATGAGCTGTTCCAGAGTCAGCGGCGCTTCTCCCGGCAGGATGCTGACATTCGTCATGCGCACGATCGGGAGACGGCTCCAACCTTCTGCGCGCAGGCATCCACCGCTGCGAGTCGAACCGATGGCTGCAGCGGTATCGCGCGACGTCAAGTACCCGGTGAAGAGGCCGTTGGTGATGATCGGCGTGCATTGCGC
The DNA here is from genome assembly GCA_963834815.1 of uncultured Acidobacteriaceae bacterium. Classification (GTDB taxonomy): domain Bacteria; phylum Acidobacteriota; class Terriglobia; order Terriglobales; family Acidobacteriaceae; genus DASRAA01. The sequence continues at coordinate 100,215 of CAWIDA010000009.1, forward strand.
AGCCACTCCCTCGTCATCGTAGGCGAAGGTCCCGAGTCCGGGACCATGTAACTCCGTCGCATCAGCAACCACGTTGACCATCTCGCTGCCATACTTCAGAGTGCGCAGCTTGTCGAGCGTCAGGAATGACGTACCTGCGAAATTTGCCTCCATTCCCAGCACGCGATCCAGTTCAATGGGATGCCCGATCGACTCATGAATCTGCAGGCTGAGTTGGTCCGAGGCCAGGATGATATCGAAGTTGCCCTCCGGGCACTGGTTCGCTGAATGTAATGCAACCGCCTGCTCGGCGGTGGCGCCGGCGTGATCGAGTAACTCGAGTTCCTCAATCAATTCGTATCCTTTGTTCTGGTATTGGCCGCCGTAGGAATTCGGATACGACCGTTTCTGGATTTCCGTCCCGGCGAAGGTGTGGGCCGCATAACCCGCCCCGGAAGTAATGAAGGTCTGATGAATTTCAGACCCTTCAGTCGAGAAATACCACTGCTCGTAACGGCGGAAATTCATGCTGGTCTCGGCCAGCGTCACGCCCTTTACCCTTCGCATCTCGGCATCGATGGAAAACAGAAGGTCGAGGTTTCTTTCGATTGGAATGTCGAAGGGGTCGATCCGGTGAGGAGAGGTCCACTCTGCGACGTGGGCGGGCTCGGGAACCAGTTGGAGCTCCTGTGATTTCACCCGCGCAGAGGCCTTCGCGATCTCGACCGCCTGGGCGGCGCAGCGTTGTACGCCGTCTCGCGTCAGGTCGTCCGTGGCAGCGAATCCGAAACTGCCGTCCGCGATGACCCGAATGCCAATCCCTAGTGACTCCGAGTCCGAGGCGCTGCCGATCCGTCCGTTCTTGGTGGCCAGCGCGCGCTCACGCGCATCGACAATGCGCGCTTCGGCGTGAGAAGCACCGCGCACTTTGGCAGTATCCAGGGCCCAGGAACCGATTTCCTTCATCTGCGAGTTACCAGGACTCCGATGATATCGTGTTTCGCAGGGCCAACGTCGAGTCGCTGTCCATGGCAAAGCTCATCCAGGTAGTAAATCTCGAGGACGGCATGCCCAGCACGGCACAAGCGCGTGCCCGGCTGGCGAGCGAGTTGCAGCGCGCGCGCCAGAGTGGCGTGGCCATTCTGAAAGTCATTCACGGCTACGGTTCGTCCGGTGTGGGAGGCGATCTACGGATCGCTCTGCAAGCGACACTGCATCAGATGGAAGAGTCCAGGCAGATCCGAACTTGCATCTACGGCGAAAATTGGCGCAAGAGCGATGGGCGTTCCTGGGAATTATTGAAACAGTTTCCCGAACTCAAGGACGATCGCGATTTCGGCAGGCAAAATCGCGGAATTACGATCGTGGTGTTGTGACCGGGGGAGTCGGCACCTACGAGAAAAGGGCGGCATCGCTGCCGCCCTCTTTCTTGGCTTCTTCTAACCACCAGCCACTAATCACTATCCACTGGTTCTATGTTCCTTCCGACCAGCTCGCCAGGTACTCTTCCTGCTCCAGGGTCAAGCGGTCGATCTTGATGCCCATCGACTCCAGCTTCAGCTTGGCGACCCGCTTGTCAAGATCTTCCGGAACCGGGAAGACCTTCTTCTCGAGGGTCGAGTGATTCTTCACCAGATACTCCACCGAAAGCGCCTGATCGGCGAAACTCATGTCCATCACCGACGGAGGATGCCCTTCCGCTGACGCCAGGTTAATCAGGCGGCCTTCGCCTAGAAGGTTGATCTTGCGGCCATCCTTCAGCGAGTATTCCTCCACCGAGTTTCGCGTGGTGCGCTTCGAAGACGACATCTTTTCCAACGCCGGAATGTCGATCTCCACATTGAAGTGGCCGGAGTTGGAGATGATGGCTCCATCCTTCATGGCTTCGAAGTGTTCCTTGCGCAGCACGCTCTTGTTCCCGGTGACAGTGCAGAAGACGTCGCCGATTTTGGCCGCTTCGTCCATGCTCATGACACGGTAGCCGTCCATCACCGCTTCAATCGCCTTGGTAGGATCGATTTCGGTCACGATGACCTCGGCTCCCAGACCGCGCGCGCGGCTCGCCAGTCCACGTCCGCACCAGCCGTAGCCGGCGACTACGAACTTCGCACCGGCCAGCAGGAAGTTGGTTGCGCGGACGATGCCGTCAATCGTCGATTGTCCAGTGCCATACCGGTTGTCGAAGAGATGCTTGGTATCAGCATCGTTGACCGCGATGATCGGATAGGTAAGCACTCCATCCTTCGCCATCGCCCGCAGGCGAATGACGCCGGTAGTGGTCTCTTCCGTGCCGGCAATCACGCCGTCGAGCACTTCCTTGCGCTTGGTGAGCGCAGTGGTGACCAGGTCAGCGCCGTCATCCATGGTGACGTGCGGTTTGTGGTCGAGCGCCGCCATGATGTGCGAGTAATAGGTGTCGTTGTCCTCACCCTTGATGGCGTAGACCGGAATGTTGTAGTCACGCACCAGACAGGCTGCCACGTCGTCTTGCGTGGACAGTGGGTTGGAAGCGCACAACACGACATCGGCGCCGCCATCGCGCAGCGTGATCGCTAGGTTCGCGGTCTCGGCCGTAACGTGCAGGCACGCCGCGATTCTTATGCCAGTGAGCGGCTGGTTCTTGATGAATTCTTTGCGAATGATCTGCAGCACTTTCATCGACTGGTTTGCCCAGTCAATGCGCTTTTTGCCCAAGTCGGCCAGTTCAAGGTTGGCGATATCGCCCGCTGTACGTGTGGTTGTTGTCGACATATGCTCCCGCTTCGTAAGGTTCTGTTTGTGACTGGGCGAATGTGCGACCTCTTGTCGAGATCGTTATCGCGAGAATGTGTGAAAGGAGCGGCCCGCGCTAGCAGGTCGCTCCCAAGTGCAGTTACTTCGATGCTTTCGCGGTTTCCCGTTCGTTGACCTTGGTCAGCCCAGCCTGTTCCCTCAGAGCGGACGCTTTGTTGGTCAACTCCCAGGTGAACTCCGGTTCGTTACGCCCGAAGTGCCCGTAGGCTGCCGTCTTGCGGTAAATCGGACGGCGCAGATTGAGGGACTCGATAATGCCTTTCGGGGTGAGCTGGAAGTTGGCGCGAACCAGATCGGAAATCTTCTGTTCGTCAACTTTTGCTGTCCCGAAGGTATCGATCAGCACGCTAACCGGCTCCGCAACGCCGATGGCGTATGCCAACTGCACTTCGCAGCGGTCGGCCAAACCGGCGGCCACGATGTTCTTGGCGATGTAACGCGCCATGTAGCAGGCTGAGCGATCGACTTTCGTCGGGTCCTTGCCGCTGAATGCGCCACCGCCATGACGTCCCATGCCGCCGTAGGTGTCCACAATGATCTTGCGACCGGTAAGTCCGGTGTCGCCCATGGGACCGCCAATCACAAACCGTCCCGTAGGATTGATGTGGTACTTGGTGTCTTCGTCAAGCATTTCCGCTGGCAGCGAAGCCTGGATCACGTGCTTCAGAATATCGGCCCGCAGCTCATCGTTCGTTACGGTCTCGGCATGCTGCGAAGAAATGACCACGGCATCGATACGCACTGGCTTGTGATTCTCGTCATATTCCACTGTGACCTGGGATTTGCCATCGGGCCGGAGGTAAGGAAGGGTGCCGTTCTTGCGGACTTCAGAAAGACGCTGGGTCAGCTTGTGCGCCAGGAAAATGGCGGTCGGCATGTAGTTGCCATTTTCGTTGGTGGCGTAGCCGAACATCATGCCCTGATCGCCGGCGCCACCGGTATCAACGCCCATGGCAATGTCTCCCGACTGCTTGTTGATGGAGGAGATCACCGCGCAGGTGTTGGAGTCGAAGCCGTACAGCGCATTGTCGTAGCCGATGGAGGCAACGACCCCGCGGACCAGGCTCTGGAAATCGACGTATGCCTTGGTGGTGATTTCTCCCGCGATAACCACCAGGCCGGTTGCCGTGAGCGTTTCGCAAGCCACGCGGCTGTATATATCTTCCTTCAGGCAGGCATCAAGAATTGCATCGGAGATTTGGTCCGCGATTTTGTCGGGATGACCTTCTGTCACCGATTCGGACGTGAAAAGATAACGCTTCTTAGACAATGTGAAACTCCTTAAAAACTGCTTGGTATGCGACTCGCAGCGCTTCGGCTGGACACAACGGTACTACGGCATCAGGATTGCCTCTATAAGAATAGCAACCACGCCGGCAGACTCCCTATATTTTAAGTCCTAAAGGCAGGAATCACACACTGAATGGCGCAAAATTGCAGCCAAATCGTAGCCCGCTTTTGACCAGCGACCGATCACCCTAAACGGCATCTGTTCCAATCAGATGAAAAGGATTCACCCGCCGCGAGTAATGATGCCGCGATTGGCATCAGCTAGCTGAGTGCCTGGTGAACCGAAATTAGCTGGTCCAGCACGTCCGGAAGATCTCTCAGGTCAAGCGCGTTGGCGCCATCGGACTTGGCCTCGGCGGGATTGTCGTGGACCTCCAGGAAGATTCCATCCACGCCTGCAGCCACCGCTGCGCGGGCAAGCAGTGGAATAAATTCCGGCTGTCCTCCACTCTGCCGCCCTCCGTCTGTGCCATTCGGACTCCCCGCGGAGGGAAGTTGGACTGCATGCGTGGCGTCGAATACGACCGGAGCGAATTCCCGCATGATCGCCAGCGACCGCATATCCACCACCAGATTGTTGTAGCCGAAAGAGGCGCCCCGCTCGGTCAGAAAAATACGCTGTCCTCCTGCCTCGCGCACCTTCTCCACCGCATGACGCATATCCCAGGGCGATACAAACTGTCCCTTTTTTATGTTGACCGCGCGCCCGCTCTTGGCCGCCGCAACTAGGAGATCGGTCTGGCGACACAGGAACGCCGGGATCTGTAGCACGTCCACGGAAGCAGCCACCCGCGAAACATCGTTGACTTCGTGAACGTCTGTCAGCACCGGTAAGCCGAGGACTTCTCGCACCTTGCTGAGGGTGCGCAGGCCCTCTTCTAATCCGGGTCCTCTAAAGCTGCGGATCGAGGTGCGATTGGCCTTGTCGTACGAGGCCTTGAAGATGTACGGCAGCTTCCTGTCGCGGGTGATCGCTGCGATGGACTCCGCCATTTTCAGCGCGTGGGCTTCGCTTTCGATCACACACGGGCCGGCGATGAGGAACAACGCTCCGCCACCGACTTTGACTTCGCCAACCGAAAAGGCTGCGTCAGGCACAGGCGCCCTCGAAACATCGTTTTGTTGTCGCGACCTGCATTCTCGCTTCCTATTTTACGCAGGTCGACCCAGAAAACACCCAGAGACGAAGAATGCCCGGCATCGTCTCGATGCCGGGCAAGAAAGCTAGCTGGCAAGTTCGGGTTCGCACTAAGGCTGAATGGATTCTTGAACCCTGGTGGCTTACTGGAGCTTCCGCCGAATTGTTGCCGCGAGGCCTAGTATTCCCGTACCAAATAAAGCCAGCGACGCAGGCTCAGGAACGGTCTGGAAGCTGATCTGACCAGCCAGTAAGTCGGCTGTTGCGGTCGTGCCCCCTGCCGCAAAGTTGTTGTGACCGGTATCGAGAGAGTCGGAGCCAACCGACTGCCACAAGTTCGGTTCACCAAACAGAGCGGTGATTACCGGACTGACGTAAGTCACGTTGAATAGACCTTGGAATGAGCCAGTCTGGCCTGCCACTGCGGCGTACGCTCCGTTGGCGTTCAAGTTGCCCGTCAGGCAGGTTCCGCCGCAAGCAGAGGCGGTTACCAGAACCGTGCCTCCGGCACCGTAAACTGCATTCAGGTTCGTAGACGTCGCGGTGTAAGAGGTTGCTGCTCCGGTTGAAAGAGTGGCAGTCCCGAGGAAGCTAAATACCAGATTCAGCTTCGTGTCACTGATGAGCAGAACTGTTCCCGGGCCGGCGCTCAGACCTGTGGTGTCGACGTTGACCAACGGGCCGCCAACGAATGAAAAAGTGATCGCATCCGCTCGCGCAGCGCTGGTAAACGAAACGACCAGAGCGAGGCATCCCAGTGCGAGTGTCAGTTTCTTAATCATTTGGTCCATTCTCCTAGGGGAGGCCATTCGAGTCAGAAACCTGCCCCTGATATCTTCTGTCGTTCCGGCAAGCGACACCGGATTGCCATGCCTTTTAAGTAACTTCTGCCAAATTACCATGGTCGCCGAGTCATGAGATCGCCTAACTCCCCCGCCCTGATTGCTTTCGGCAGCGTAAGGAGATAGTTGCTGGATATGACTCCGCTAACCCCACACTGGAGTTACCTACCATACTAGTTACTTCATTTCTTTGACAATAGCCAATAGGTGCTAAATTTGTTTATTTTTCCCCTCAGATGAGTCAGGCTCCCCAAAAAAGAGCGCGCCCTGCCCCGGCACAGGCAGATTCTTAGCGAGAGTTGGAGACGGGCGGAATTGAGGGTGACGTGGTGGGAGGGCGAGTCAGTGCGCTCGGATCCTCAGCAGGCTTCAAAAGCAAAGGAAAAAGCGCCGAAGCAATCTACGCTTCGGCGCTTAAGTTCGCACAAGTCAAATGCTCGCTGGGAACCCTGCTGCTGTCTTTACCGGAGTTTCCGGCGAATAAACCCTGCCAGGCCAAGGATTCCCGTACCAAACAGCGCCAAGGAGGCCGGCTCAGGCACGGTCTGGAAGCTGATTTGACCGCCTAGCAAATCGGCCAATGCGGTCGTCCCGCCCGCTGTGAAGGCGTTGTGCCCGGTGTTGAGCGAATCAGATCCAACCGGCTGCCACAAATTCGGCTCTGCAAACATGGCGGTCACGACCGGATTGACGTAAGTCACATTAAACAGACCCTGGAACGAGCCGGTCTGGCCTTGCACTGCGGCGTACGCTCCGTTGGCGTTCAAGTTGCCCGTAAGGCACGTTCCACCACAGGCGGCTGCAGTTACGACCACCGTGCCTCCGGCACCATAGTTCGCACTCAGGTTCGTCGAGGTTGCGGTATAAGAGGTCGCCGGTCCGGTCGAAAGGGTGGCAGTTCCGAAGAAGCTAAACACCAAGTTGAGCTTCGTATCGCTGATAAGCAGAACTGTAGACGGGCCAGCGCTCAGTCCTGTGCTGTCGATGTTGACCATTGGGCCGCCAACAAAGGTGAAAGTGATCGCATCCGCTCGTGCAATGCTGGTAAACGAGGCCACTAGCGCGAGGCATCCCAGTGCGAGTGTCAATTTCTTAATCATTCGATCCATTCTCCTGGCTGCGAGCGGTTTCCAATTAGGTTCCGCTTCCTTGATATCGTCTGTCATCCCGGCAAGCGACACCGGACTTAATACACTTGAGGTAACATCCGCCAGAGTACTCTGGCTGCTGAGTCATAATGGGGGATTCCGTCGAAGTGGCTGCCGCGTGGCAATCCCCATATCCTCGACCCTATGACATCCGCTTCCTTGATAGGTGCACGCTTCATTCCAAACCGGGTCCACCGCAATACAATCACTTGCGGCTGTGACCGCCGTCACACTGTGCAAGGACTTGCACTCTGGAGGGACAAAAGTGGTAAGTGAGTCGTCTTAGGCTGGGTTTACTAGGAGGCAGGTAGGCCATCAATGTTTACTAAGTCGTCAACAAATACCGGCAGTAGTGATTAGCATGTAACAATTATATGGTAATCGACTTCCTGCATTCTTTAACTTAAAGCGCCGGAGCGGGTTGGCTCCGGCGCTCAATCTTTCTCATCCAAGGCAGCCCAATAACCTTCTGCCTTCCATCGTCTACCGGTGAAGTCTGCGGCGAATCACACCCGCCAAACCAAGAATTCCCGTACCAAACAGCGCCAAGGATGCCGGCTCGGGAATGGTCTGGAAACTGATCTGGCCAGCCAGCAAATCGGCTTGTGCCGTCGAGCCGCCTGAGGTAAACGCGTTATGTCCGGTATTGAGGGAGTCGGATCCAACCGCCTGCCACAAATTCGGCTCACCAAACAGAGCCGTGATCACGGGGTTGACGTAGGTTACGTTAAACAGTCCCTGGAACGAGCCTGTCTGTCCCTGCACCGCAGCGTAGGCTCCGTTGGCGTTCAAGTTGCCTGTAAGGCAGGTCCCACCGCAGGCAGCCGCACTCACGACAACCGAACCTCCAGCGCCATAAACTGCATCCAGATTCGTCGAAGTTGCAATGTAAGACGTGGCTGCTCCGGTTGAAAGTGTCGCGGTCCCGACGAAACTGAAAACCACGTTCAGCTTAGTGTCGCTGATCAGCAACACGGTGGATGGTCCGGCAGTTAATCCGGTGGAGTCGATGTTGACCATCGGGCCGCCAACGAACGAAAAGGTGATCGCATCAGCCCGCGCAGCGCTCGTGAACGAAGCGACCAGTGCGAGGCATCCCAGTACGAGGGTCAGTTTCTTGAGCATTTGGTCCATTCTCCCGGAAGCTGGCAATCCCCATCGGATTACCGCTCCTTGATATCGTTTGTCATCCCGGCAAGCGACACCGGATTTCAACCAACTAACGTAATGTTCGCCGAATTACTCTGGCCGCCGAGTCACTGGGGACGACTACCGGTGGGGCAACCCCCTACTTCCTGCTTCTTGGCCGGCGATCGAATGACTCCAACGAAAATGAACAGTGCAAGCATTATACCAAAACTACAGTTATAGAAAACAGTTACTTGCAGATTTTTTCCTCAAAACTGTGTGCAATACTTTGCGGTTATTGGGTAACCAGTAACCCAAGGTGACCACCCACTTTCACGAAATGGCGCCTATGTTCTTAGTCTTGCCGCCAACGCCAGTGGCCGCGGATCACTGTTTCACTTTCTCCGGGCGCAGAAACTGACTCACGACAACTTCATCCCGCGTCTTTACTCGCCCAAGGCGGTTCTCATACGACGCCTTGATGAAAGCCGTAAACAGCGGATGCGGCTCCAGCGGCTTCGACTTGAATTCCGGATGGAACTGACATCCCACAAAGAAAGGATGGCTGGGAATTTCAATGATTTCCACATATGTGCCATCCGGGGTTGCGCCGCTTATCCGCATACCGCCCGCAGACAGCGTGCTCTCGTACTCGCGATTGAATTCGTAGCGATGCCGGTGGCGTTCACTGATTTCAGCCTGGTTGTAGGCCCGCTGCGCCAGCGATCCGTTTTCCAGTCGGCACGCCCAGGCTCCCAGCCGCATGGTGCCGCCCAACTCCTCAATGCCGCGCAACTCGCGAAGCTTGTAGATCACGCGGTGCGGAGTCGCCGGATCGAACTCGCTTGAGTTTGCCTGCTCCAGTCCGCAAACGTTGCGGGCAAATTCCACGCATGCCGTCTGCATGCCCAGGCAGATCCCAAAGTAGGGGACGTTGTTTTCACGGGCATATTGAATTCCCTTCAGCATGCCCTCGATACCACGCTTGCCAAACCCGCCCGGGACGAGAATTCCATCTACCTGTTCTAACTGTGCCTGCACCGTCTGGTCTTTTTGCTCCAGCCCTTCAGCTTCAATCCAATTCACATTCAGCTGGAGGTTATGGGCCAGCGCTCCATGAACCAGCGCCTCTTTCAAGGACTTGTAGGAATCCTCGTACTCAACGTACTTACCCACGATGCCGATGGTGACTTCGCCCTTCGGGTTGTAGATGCGATGAATCAGGTCTTCCCACCGGGAGAGGTCCGGCTCCGACGCTTGAATGTGCAGGTAACGAAGCGCCAGTTGATCCACCTTCTCATGGGCGAAAACCAGCGGCACCTCGTAGATCGAGGCGACATCTTTGGCGGTTATCACCGCCTCCTCTTCCACATTGCAGAACAGGGCAATCTTCGACTTTATGTCGTGGGAAAGGTAGCGGTCGGTGCGGCAGAGCAGAATATCCGGCTGAATGCCGATGCTGAGCAACTCCTTTACCGAGTGCTGCGTCGGCTTGGTCTTCAGTTCCCCGGCAGCGGCGATGTACGGTACCAGCGTCACGTGTACAAACAGCGTACTTTCGCGGCCCAGTTCCTGGCGCATCTGGCGGATAGCCTCGATGAAGGGCAACGACTCGATGTCGCCCACGGTACCGCCAATCTCCACGATCACAAGGTCTACATCTTGCGCTACTTTTTTCATCGCGCTCTTGATCTCGTTGGTCACGTGCGGGATGACTTGCACGGTCTTTCCCAGATAGTCGCCGCGGCGTTCCTTGGCAATAATGTTTTCGTAGATACGGCCAGTGGTCCAGTTATTGTCGCGGCTGAGGCGGCTGTGCGTGAAGCGCTCGTAATGCCCCAGGTCGAGATCGGTTTCCGCGCCGTCATCGGTCACGAATACTTCGCCGTGCTGGAACGGCGACATGGTGCCGGGATCGACGTTGAGATAGGGATCGAACTTCTGCAGGGCAACTTTCAGTCCCCGGCTCTCCATGAGGCAGCCGATGGACGCCGCTGCCAGCCCCTTGCCCAGTGAAGACACCACGCCGCCCGTTACAAAAATGTACTTTGCCGCCATGCCATCCTCGGTTGTGGGAATTTGTGCAGCCGGGTGGACAACTCCACTCCCTCCAGAAAACAGGGAACCCCGTCCGCTGGCTTCGCAGCGTATTCAGAGTGGAGCTTGTAGGGGTGCACGATCAATTATGGCTGGAAACTTCTCGGATGACAAGACGGGTCTGGACGGACCCTGTGAATAACTTGAGCACTCTTCACGAAACTGCCCAGAATCGCTACCGATCAGCGCCAACGATCTCTTTCGCCGCTCGAAACACATCCGCAAACATCTCGGCGGTCAACTTTCCGGTCGCCGTGTTCTGGTTCGACGGATGGTACGACGCCACCAAAGTCAGGCCGTTGGGCAGCGCATATTGCTTGCCGTGCCCAAATACCAGGCCCGTCCTCCGCTTCAGTTGCGCCGTGCGCAATAGATGCGCGAGATATGCGTCGAATGCGATCTTTCCCAAGGCAACCACCACCTTCACGTTCCGCAGGATTGCAAACTCCCGATCGAGATAACCGGCGCAATTTGCTAGCTCAGAAGGTAAGGGCTTGTTATCCGGTGGCGCACAACGCGCCGCAGCCGTGATGTAGCAATCGATCAACTCCAGCCCGTCGTTGCGGTGATTGGCATCCGGTTGCGAGGCAAACCCAGCCTTGTGCAGGATGGGATACATGAACTTACCCGAAGCATCGCCCGTGAACGGCCTGCCCGTGCGGTTGGATCCGTGGGCGCCGGGTGCAAGTCCCAGGATCAAAACCCTGGCGTCGGGATCGCCAAATCCCGGAACCGGACGCGCCCAGTATTCGTGGTCCAGGTAGGCTCGCCGTTTTTCATTGCCAATCTTCTCCCGGTAAGCCACCAGTCGAGGGCATTTCGTACAGACCACGATTTCCTGGTTGAGGATCGCAAGCTCGCGAGACACGTTCCGTATTGTAAAGCGATAGTGCGGAATCAGAGCGCCGGATCGCCCTCCGCCTCCATCGGCGTTATTAAGACTTCATCTTGAAACACTCCAATGCGCGTCTCTTCGTCAGTCAACTCAATACATCGCTCATCGAGTCGCTGGTAGTCACCGCCGAATTGTTCTTTGAACTGACTGAATGCGTGCTGTGAGGCCCAGCGGTCGATAACGACAAACCCCAACGGGTCAGAAACATCCTGCAACAAGACGGTTCCCCGATATTCCGGCGATCGGCCGAACAGTTCGGCCCACTTGCCTGCCGAGCTATATGTTTGTTGGAATTCGACCGACTTATGAGGTTTGGCGCGGAATCGCCAAATGACGCTGAGCATGCGATGCCTCCACGAAAAACGCAGGAAACCAGTGTCAGCGGCCCGGGTAACTTGACGGGATGACGTGCGACAAGGCGACGTTCGACAAATCCTAATTCAGGTCCGGCAAGCTCCCCAATATCTGTTTCAATCCGACGTTGGAGAAACCTCGGTAGTGTGGCTGCAAATTCTGCCCGCAATTCAAATTTCTTGATGGCACTTGGTTTGACCGCCCAGCAGACCTCTCATACACTGAAAGATGGCGGTACTCCTGCGGATTCTTTCCTCGGAGGCCGCTCATCCGGAGCCTCTAGCAACGGAGTGCGGAAATCGGATTTCACGATTCCAGCGCTAGCTCAACATCCAACATTTTCCCCGAAGGCATTTCTTTGACGACTGAAACCACTACCACCGAGACCAATCCGGCTGAACCCACCAATCCCTGCAAGCGCGAACTGACCATCGAGGTACCCGCCGAGGTTGTGAACGGCGAGCGGGCAAAAATCTTGAATAAATACGCGAAACTGGCCCGCATTCCCGGTTTCCGCAAAGGCAAGGTGCCGGTCACCGTCGTCCGCCAGCGTTTTGCCGACGAGATCAAGAGCGAACTGGTTGAGTCATTGGTACCTCGTTACTTTCGCGAAGAGACTGCAAAGCAGAATCTGTTGCCAGTCTCCCAGCCGCGCGTCACAGACCTCCACCTGCACGAGGGCGAGGCCCTGAAATTTACTGCTGAGTTCGAAATCCTGCCTGACTTCAAAGTCGCGGCCTATGACGACATCAAGCCCGAAACCATCGACACCAGTGTCAGTGAAGAAGACGTCGAGCGCGCACTGAACAATCTGCGGCTGCAGCACGCCACCTACAACGCAGTGGAAGAGGATCGGGCGCTGGCAGACGGTGACTTTGCCGTCGTCGGCTTCCGCGGCACGCCCAAGGAGAGCGAGCAGGAGGCGGACGCTAAACCAGTCGAAGTCGATGAGGTCATGGTCGAGATCGGCGGGGAGAATACCATTCCCGAATTCAGCGAAAATCTGCGCGGCGTGAAGTCAGGCGAGCAGCACACTTTCGACGTGAAGTATGCCGACGACTTCGCCGACAAGCGCTTGGCCGGCAAGACCATGACCTACGAGGTCACCGTTAAAGGCATCAAGACGCGCAGCGTCCCCGAGCCCAACGATGAATTCGCCAAGGAGTTGTCCGCCGACTTTGCCACCTACGAAGACCTGCGCAATCGCTTGCGCGACAATATGAAAGCCGAGAAGGAACACGAGGCCGAACACCAGGGCAAAGACAAGATTGTCGAGGACTTGGTCAGGCGCAACGATTTCCCCGTCCCGGAATCCATGATCGATCAGCAGATCGACATGCGCCTGGAGCGTGGCTTGCGTGCTCTGGCGGCGCAGGGCATGAAGACCGAGGACATGAAGCGCATGGATTTCGACCGCCTGCGCGCCGGCCAGCGCGAAGGCGCTGTGCGCGAAGTGAAGGCCTCTCTGATTCTGGAGCAGATCGCGGAACAGGAAAAAATCGAGGTCAGCGACGAGGAACTCGAACAGGAATTGGCGGCCGTCGCGCTCCAGACCAAGCAGCCAGTGGAACAGGTTCGGGCTCGTTTGACGCAGGATGGAGGGCTGGATAGAATTCGGCATCGCATCCGCAACGAGAAGACCCTGAATCACCTTTACCGCAGGTCCGCATAGGACGATCTGCATTTCTACCTGCCCCGCTTCCCCCTGAGCGGGATTAGCTACTGACCTGGAAAGGAGTTGCAAAACATGCTTGTACCCATGGTGATTGAGCAAACCAGCCGGGGCGAGCGGGCCTACGACATTTATTCCCGCCTGTTGCGGGACAACATCATCTTTCTTGGCACTCCTATCGATGACAATGTCGCGAACCTGATCATCGCGCAAATGCTGTTTCTGGAAGCCGAGGACCCGGAGAAGGACATCTCGCTTTACATCAACTCACCCGGAGGCTCGATCACGGCCGGGATGGCGATTTACGACACCATGCAGTTCATCCGTCCTGACGTGACCACGATTTGTATCGGTCAGGCGGCTAGTATGGCCGCTACGTTGCTGGCGGGTGGTGCACCGAAGAAGCGTTTTGCGCTGCCTAACTCGCGCATTCTGATCCACCAACCGTTGATGTCAGGGTTGTCGGGGCAGGCCACCGACATCGACATTCATGCTCGCGAGATCTTGCGCATGCGCGAAATCACCAACCAGATCCTGGCCAAGCACACCAGCCAGCTCCTGGAAAAGGTCGAACGCGACGTAGAGCGCGACTTCATCATGAACGCGCAGCAGGGCAAGGAATACGGAATCATCGACGACATTATTTACAAGCATAAGTAAGGTCCGGGAAGCCCGGTTGGGTTCCGCACTAGCTTGGGTGCGGAAGAATTACCAATCTGGTTCAAAAGTTGTATGGGAATTCGCCGCCAGACACGCACGGTGGTTGTAGTTGTGCTTCAATAAGGACATAAGCATAGAGGGGACCGCGAGAGAGCCCATCGCTTCGTTTGGAACGACGGGAGTTTTCACAGGAGTGGCACGGCTCCTGCCGGTTTTGCGCGACCGGGAAAGTCAGTCCGGGAACTTGGAGTCCTGGCTGGGGGCGTGTAGTAAAAGGAGTTGCTTCCGTGAGAACCCGAACAGGTAGCGACGAAGTCCTTCGTTGCTCGTTCTGCCACAAGTCACAAGACGCTGTTGCCAAGCTCATTTCGTCTCCCACCGATTATCCTCGGGCTTACATCTGCGATGAATGTGTTGCTGTCTGCAACTCGATCCTCGAAGATGACCGCTCCGAGACCCAGACGGCAGCCACGCCGCATCAGCTTCCGAAACCGTTTGAAGTGAAGACATTTCTCGACGAGTACGTCATCGGCCAGCAGCAGACTAAGAAGAAACTGGCCGTTGCGGTTTACAACCATTACAAACGCGTCTATATGAACCGCCAACGCGGCGGCGAAGTAGAACTGGCCAAATCGAACATCATGCTGATTGGTCCGACCGGCACGGGCAAGACCCTGCTGGCTCAGACCCTCGCCAAGATGCTCGACGTCCCCTTCGCCATTGTGGACGCGACCACGCTCACCGAGGCCGGGTACGTAGGTGAGGACGTCGAAAACATCATCCTGAAGTTATTGCAGGCCGCCGACGGCGATGTAGCCCGTGCGCAAACCGGCATCATCTATATCGACGAAATCGACAAGATCGGCCGCAAGGATGAGAACCCTTCCATTACCCGCGATGTTTCCGGCGAAGGCGTACAGCAAGCGCTTCTAAAGATTCTGGAAGGTACCGTTGCCAACGTTCCGCCTCAGGGCGGACGGAAGCATCCCCACCAGGAATTCACTCCCGTAGACACCACCAACATTCTGTTCATCTGTGGCGGGGCCTTTGTCGGTCTCGAGCGCATAATCGCCCGCCGCATGGGCAAACGCTCCATGGGCTTCCGCACCGACGAAGCCAAGGAAGCGGCCTTTACCGAGAGCAACAAGCGCGACACCGAATTGCTGGCTCAAGTTGAACCCCAGGACCTCATCAAGTTTGGTCTGATTCCCGAGTTCGTTGGCCGCCTTCCCGTCGTCGGTGTGCTCAACGACCTGGACGAAGATGCGCTGGTCGAAATTCTGGCCAAACCGAAGAACGCCATCGTCAAGCAATATCAGCGGCTGTTCGAGTTCGAGAACGTCAAGTTACGCTTTACCGAAGAAGCCCTGCGATGCATCTCTCGTGAAGCCATGCATCGCAAGGTTGGGGCGCGCGGTCTGCGCATGATCCTGGAAGAGCTGATGCTCGATCTCATGTACAACCTGCCCAGCCAGAAGCGAGTGAAGGAATTCGAGGTCACCCGGGACATGGTGGAAAACCGTAACGTTGACCTCCCCATCATGGAGAAAGCCGGCTAACTTTTTCTCTCCGGTGGTCAGATGTTGAGGCGGCGCGACTTAGGTCGCGCCGTTACTTCGTGCGCCCACTTCACACTTTTAGCAGCCATGAATTTGGTGCTTTGGGGAACCATTTCACCAACAATGACCCCATGCAGCGCGTGTTATCCTAAACCCGAGTCAGGCTGCGCTTAGATGCTTCAGTAGTAGGATTCCCGCGCGGCTCGGCCGACCCATATAGCTCTTTTACCTCAGGGCAGAAGTGTTCTGAATTACAAGGCGGTTCCTGTGACACAGCGAGAGAAATTCGAAACCAAGAAACTCCCCATGATGCCGATCCGCGACGTAGTCATCTTTCCCTACATGATGACTCCGTTTGTGGTTGGCCGGGAGTCGAGCGTGCACGCCCTCGAAGAGGCTTTGGCCGGCGATAAAAAGATTTTTCTTGCGACCCAGCATGATGCCAGCATCGATGAGCCCAAGCCGAACGAGATCTATCAGGTCGGCACCGTGGTCAACATCGTGCAGAGCCTCAAGCTGCCCGACGGCAACATCAAGGTGCTGGTGGAGGGACTCGAACGGGGCAAGATCCTCCAGGTCATCGACACCGACGGCTACTTCGAGGCCACCGTCCGCACCGCCAAGTATGGGACCGAGTTGACTCCGCAGGTTGAAGCCGCCATGCAGCGCGTGACCGGTCTTTTTGAGCAGTATGTGAAGCTTTGCCAGTCGCTCAATTACGAGACCATGATCGCGGCCGTTCGCAACGACGATCCGTCGAAGCTGACGGACACTATCGCCGCCAACCTGCAGCTCTCCATTGAAGAGAAGCAGGAGCTGCTGGAAATCTTCGATCCCGCTGAACGGCTGAACCGCATCGCCGACGTGCTCGACGTTGAGATTGAAAAGCTCAACATGGATCGCACCATCCAGTCGCGCGTGAAGCGCCAGATGGAACGCGCCCAGAAGGAGTATTACCTCAACGAAAAGATCAAGGCCATCCAGAAGGAGTTGGGCCGCGGCGAAAAGAGCGAGTTCGACGAGCTAAAAAAGAAGATCGACGCTGCCGGCATGCCGCGCGAGACCCACGAGAAGGCCATTCAGGAGTTGAAGAAACTCGAAGCCATGCCGCCGATGTCAGCTGAATCGACGGTATCGCGCAATTACCTGGATTGGTTGCTCGCCGTCCCCTGGAAGAAGCGCTCGAAAGAGATCCGCAACATCGAGGTTGCTGAAAAAGTTCTCAACGAAGATCACTACGGACTGGAAAAGATCAAAGATCGCATCCTTGAGTTTCTTGCCGTCCGCCAACTGGTGAAGAACCCCAAAGGCTCAATCCTCTGTTTCGTCGGACCTCCCGGCGTGGGCAAGACCTCGCTTGGTATGAGCATCGCCAAAGCCACGGGACGAAAGTTCGTTCGTATGTCGCTGGGTGGCGTGCGCGACGAAGCGGAAGTTCGCGGCCATCGCCGCACCTACATCGGCGCTCTTCCCGGCCAAATCATTCAGATGATGAAGAAGGCCGGTACCAAGAACCCGGTCTTCATGCTCGATGAAGTGGACAAAATGTCGATGGACTTCCGCGGCGACCCCTCGGCGGCGTTGCTTGAAGTGCTCGACCCTGAACAGAACTTCATGTTCGTCGATCATTATCTCGACGTTGAATACGACTTGTCGCAAGTCTTCTTCATCGCCACGGCCAACGTTCTCCATACCATTCCTCCCGCGCTGCAGGACCGCATGGAAGTGCTGCGGCTGCATGGCTACACCGAGCCGGAAAAGGTCGAAATCGCGAAACAGTATCTGGTCCGCAAGCAGCGCGAGCAAACCGGCCTCACGGAAAAGAACATTGTCTTCACCGACGAGGCTCTGACTACCGTGATCCGTAACTACACACGGGAAGCCGGAGTACGCAACCTGGAACGCGAGATCGGCAACATCTGCCGCAAGGTCGCGCGCAAGGTCGTCAAAGAAGGCGACACCTACTCAGTGGCCCTGACCGCCAACAACGTTTCCGATTACCTCGGGGTATTGAAGTTCCGCGACACCGAAGCCCACGAACGCAGCGAAATCGGCCTGGTAACTGGACTAGCCTGGACGGAGGTTGGTGGCTCCATACTGACCACCGAAGTCGCCACGGTTGACGGTAAAGGCAAACTCACGCTGACGGGAAAGCTCGGCGACGTGATGCAGGAGTCGGCGCAAGCGGCTATGTCGTATGTACGCTCTCGCGCGCATCGCCTGGGACTGCCGCGCGACTTCTACCGCAACCTCGACATCCATGTGCACGTGCCCGAGGGCGCAATCCCCAAAGACGGTCCCTCGGCGGGCATCACCATGGCAACCGCAATCGCCAGTGCTCTAAGCCGGATTCCCGTGCGCCGCGATATCGCCATGACCGGCGAAATTACCTTGCGCGGCAAGGTGCTGGCCATCGGAGGCTTGAAGGAAAAGCTCCTGGCGGCCCATCGTGCGGGCATTATGGAAGTCATTCTTCCTGCTGATAACGAGAAGGACTTACCTGAGGTCCCCGAAAACCTGCGCGCCGCCATGAAACTGCACTTTGTGAAGACCATGGACGACGTGCTGGCAGTCGCCTTGGAGGGTGCGCTGCCGGAAGTCGGTGACGAACCTCCAGGAATCGCAGCTCTCCCGCCGACTCCGGAATCGCCTACCGCCCACCAGTAGGCGGCGCCTCTCAACCTTTCAACACTCTGGGTGCCCCTCCGGCCCTCTGTTGGCCGGGTGGGTCCTTTCGTTTGCCTTCGCGGTTGCTCCGTCCTTTCCCTTTTTTTGGGAACAGTTGCGGTTAAGCTTTTACTGGGAGCTGACAATCGATCACCGACAACTGTGGATGCCCGTCTTGCACCGTTAGCTGGCGTGAGGTTGTATCAGGGCACGACTTCACGGGCTGCTAAAAACTCGCTTCCGACAGCCTTGTATCAGGGCACGACTTCAGTCGTGCCGTAAACGAGCTAAAGGGCACTTGGGCTTTAGCCCCGGCGTATCGCGCGCGAACCAACTTTCTCCCGAAATTTCGTTGGCAAGGCCGCACTTCCGTGTGCTGGGTGCCCATTTCGATCCGACGGGTGGCCCGCAATTGCCTGCCGTTTCCAATTGTGGGATCGAAACTCCACGGTAGGCGACGATGCCTCACGCTCCCCATGACCTGTCCCGGCAGGGACGGCAGATCTAAGCCCACCGTTTCAACGGTGGGGAGCTATGCCACAATGTCAGAGTGCCGGTAGGCACGACAGATCTCCCGACGGGCTTCAGCCCGGCGCTTGGCTCACAACGGGCCAGCACCTCAACTTCGCGCCCCGTATCTTGCTCCCCTTGTACAATCAACACTCTTCATCGGAAAGGCTGCTTCCATGTATCGCAAATTGCGGTTGTCATTTCTTCTGTGCCTGTTTCTCGCGGCAATAGCCTCCGCGCAGGAACTCGCGAAACCTGAATCCGTCGGCCTTTCCTCGGATCGACTGAACCGCATTGCCACGACAGTAAACCGCGACATCAACGACAAGCGCATCGCTGGCGCGGTCACTCTCGTGGCGCGGCGTGGCCATGTAGTGTGGTTCAAAGCGCAAGGCATGGCCGATCGCGAGTCCGGCAAGCCCATGCAGCCCGACACCATTTTCCGGATTTGCTCCATGACCAAGCCCATTACCAGCGTTGCCGTGATGATGTTGTACGAAGAAGGCAAGTTCATGCTCGATGATCCGATATCGAAATACTTGCCCGAGTTCAAGAATCCCAAGGTACTGGTTGTACCCGCATCAGGCGAGCCCTACACCATTCCGGCAACTCGAGAAATCACCATCCGCGACCTGCTGCGGCACACTTCCGGGCTTACCTACCAATGGAACCCTGTTTTGGGGCCGAGGTACGCGAGCGCAAACGTTGCCAGTGGATTGTTGCCCTACGATGGCACTATCGCCGACAGCGTCAATCGTTTGGCGTCGCTTCCCTTACTTTTTAACCCCGGCGAGCGGTTTGAATACAGCCTTGGCGTCGACGTCCTCGGACGGCTGGTCGAAGTCATTTCCGGTAAGCCCCTCGACGA
Organism: uncultured Acidobacteriaceae bacterium; assembly: GCA_963834815.1. Taxonomy (GTDB): domain Bacteria; phylum Acidobacteriota; class Terriglobia; order Terriglobales; family Acidobacteriaceae; genus DASRAA01. Next base: position 119,815 of record CAWIDA010000009.1, read on the forward strand.
GTTCTTCCGCTCCCGTATCTTCGAACCGCTCGGCATGAAAGATACCTCCTTCTATCCTCCCGCGAACAAGCTGGACAGGCTGGCGACGGCCTACACCTACTATCCCGACAAGGGTCTCAACCGCTTTCCTGACACGCCGATCACCGAAGGCAGCTTCACGTACTCCGCTGACTATCCTTCCCGCGGATCGAGGAAACTTTTTTCAGGAGGCGGTGGCCTGGTCTCAACCGCCAATGACTACCTGCGGTTCTGCCAGATGCTGCTCGACGGCGGCCGCGTGGGCAAGACCCAACTCCTCAGTCCCAAGTCGATCGAATTGATGACGCACGATCAACTAGGCAAGATCAGCCCAGATGAGGCCTTCGGGCTGGGGTTCGGTATCGATGGCGTTAAAGCGCCGCTCTCCGAACTTGGGTCACCCGGCCAATATGACTGGGGCGGCTTCTTTTACACCACTTTTTCCGTAGATCCGAAGGAACAAATGATCGTTATCTTCATGGGCCAATTGCACCCCGCTGGCGATTTGAAGCTGAATGAACAGGTGCACGTCCTCGCCTACCAGGCAATTACTGATTAAGGCCGGCCAGCTGCTCTGGAAGTCACCGTTTGTCTTGCGCGCGGATTTTTCGCTTCCACCATGAAGAGCTGCGCGCCCCATTCTCTCCGCCTCTAAGATTAAGATAAGGAAGGACGCAACAGCCTACGGTGGTGGTTCTCAACTGCGGAGCAGTGATGCGCTTTTGGGCGTGGGCGTCACCCGCGCTCGCCAGCCCATAATTCCCTAGCCGCGGAGCGGCGTATCTTGCCGGTACTGCGTCAAATCGTTGCTTCACCCAGCCCCTCCCGCACTACAATCACCCGCATGGCCGCTCGCCCGCAGTTCGGAATCTCGATCAAAGGCAGTGCCGCCCTTATCGTCGCCATCGGCACCGTGGTGGCTCTGCTGATCCTGCTTCCCGCCTACCGAATCTTCTTTGCCATCAGCGTGGGAATCGCCATCATCGTGGCCGTGATCCTCTATTTCTGGCACAAGCTCCGCCCCGTCCGCATCGACGACATCGACGATAAACATCCCTTGAATCTGAAGTAATGCCCCACGCAATCCTTGGTCGTCGTTTGCCTCAAATCCATCCGTGTTCATCCGTGTGAATCCGTGCTTGATATGCTTTTTTAGGTGCCAGGCGCCAATCACTAATTACTAATTACCAATTACCACTCACTCTTTCCCCGCCTTGCGCTTTCGACGCTGCCCAGCCATAGTGAAAATGTGAAGGTCCAAACCAGGTTCGTCATCAGCGCTGCCGATCCCAAGCAGTTCCCTGCCCCCACCGCGCCCGAAATCGCTTTCCTCGGCCGCTCCAACGTCGGCAAGTCAAGCCTGATCAATTCCCTTGTGGGCGACAAGGTGGCCAAAACCAGCAACACTCCCGGACGTACCCAAACCATCAATTTCTTCGAACTGCGCCGGCCCGGCCGTCCGCATCCCGAGTTTTTTTTCGTCGACCTTCCCGGTTACGGCTACGCCCGCGCACCCAAAGAGCTCACCGCCCAGTGGTCGCATTTCATCGACCCGTATCTCCAGTCGCGCCCCTCGCTCGCACTCTGCCTCTCGCTGGTCGACGTCTCCATCCCGCCCCAGCCCTCAGATATTCAGCTTCTGGATTGGCTGCGTCATCACAATCGTCAAACGCTCGTGATCGCCACCAAAGCCGATCGCATCTCCAACAATCAGTTGCGCAAGTCCCTGGCTGCTCTGTCGGAAGCCCTTGGCGTTGGGGCCGACGAGATCATTCCCTTTTCCGCCAAGTCGCGAACCGGCTACGCACCCCTCTGGCGCGCCATCCAGTCCGCCGCCGGTATCCCGACCCGCTGACGATGACGGACACCTTCGGGAGAGACTGGATGCTGACGCTTATGTAGAAGGGCACGACTCTGATGGGTCGGGGAAAAACAGCGGCGCGCGACGGTTTTGTATTAGGGCACAACTTTGACAGATTGCGGAAAAACTCGCTTTCGGTGCCGATTCGTATCAGGGCGTGATTTTACAGGTTGCTGAGACTCGCTTCCGACCAGCCTCGTATCAGGGCACGGCTTTCAGCCGTGTCGTAAGACGCCATGATTCTCGACCCTCCGCGCGGGCTTTCAGCCCTTGAACCGAATGTCGTGAGCGAAAATGAGCGTTCGGGTGGTGCAATTTACCCGCAATTCGATCAGCTCTTTTTTCATCGTGACTAGTAAACCGGCACGGCAGAATCGATCTCCCGCGACCAGCGGTCGATACCCCCGCGCAACGACTGCGCTTTCTCAAAACCCTGTTGCCGCAGCCATGCGGTCACATTCATCGAGCGCACGCCGTGGTGGCAAACCACAACGATATGGTCCTCCGGATCAAGTTCCTGCTGAACCCGCGACGGAATGTCGCCCATTGGGATGTGCTTGGCGCCCGCAATGCGCGCCACCTCCAACTCCCACGCTTCTCGCACATCCAGCAGCGTGAAGTCCCGCGAAGAATCCTGCATCGACTTCAACTCGGCAGCTGAAATTTCGTAGTCCATGGACTCCCACTCTGTCAGAGGGTAATTACTTCCCCACCCACCGGGGCCTGCGACGCTCCAGATACGCTTTGATGCCTTCCTGTGCGTCGGCTGTCTTCATTAGTTCATCAAGATAAACTTGCTCGGCACGCGCCAGCCCTTTGTCGAAATGAATCGAATCCCACGCATAAAACGCCTTTTTAGCCATGGCGATTGCGGCTGGACTCAACTGCACCACCCTGGCCACGCATTCGGCAACCAGCGCCTCCGGGTCCTCGGCCAGTCCATTGATCCAGCCCGCGGCTAAGGCCTCCGGACCGGTGATGGTGCGCCCGGTGAAAATCATCTCCGCTGCGAGTTTCTGGCCCACGATCGACGCCAGCGCCACCGTTGCCACCGGCGGAAAACAAGCCAGCTTGATCTCCGGAAATCCCCAAACTGAGTCCGGCGTGGCATATACGATGTCGCACAGCAGGGCTAACTCGGCTGCGCCTCCCAGGCAATGACGCCGCACGCAAGCGATGGTCAACTTCCTGGTTGCAACCACCGCCCGAATCACATTGTGAAAAGACGTCAACATGTTGCCAACGTTTTCCGGAGTGTGCGCCGCGACATCGACCCCGCTGGAAAACGCTCGATCCGAACCGGCAAATACAACCGCGCTGGTGTCCGGGTTCGATTCCACTTGTTCCAGCGCCACCAGCAATTCGCCCATCATCTGTATGTCGATTACGTTCAACGGCGGATTGTTGAGCGTGATTCGAACCACGGGCGGCTGTACGTCGATCACCAAACGTTTGAAAGCGACTTTGCCAAGCAGTGTCATTGTGGTATTACGGTGGTATATGCCCCCCTACGTACACCCTTTCTGGGAAGCGGCTTGGTCGCGGCTGCGATCGCGTTCCCGAGTTGTTTTGGCCGCAACGTCGAAGCCGTCTCGCCACGAACACCCTGTAAAAAGATGTCGCTGATCTGGCGTGCCATCATCTCGGCGTCAGGATCGATGCGCGATTTGTACCAGGTATAGAGCCAGCTCATCATTCCGAACAGCACCATAACTGCGGGTACGCGTCGACATACTGTTTTTCGCCGCGCCGTTTTGGTTCAATCGTAGCAGACCCTTCCCCTTGCCGAGATCATTCACCAACCCACACAAATCTTGTAGTACTCATGATCACCGCCAATCTTCGTTCGTTCTAAACTTAGCCGAGTCACGGACTCCTCCGCAAAGGTGCATTGTCATCCCGTAACATTGTCGACCTATCTTCACCCATCGTTCTTCATTTATAGTGGCTTGTTCTGGTCGGCGATCGGCCCGGTTCAAAACGATGTCAGCATCGACGACATACCTGAAGAGCGCACTAGCTGGAATCGTTGCCGTGGTCTTAGCCCTCGTCCTGATACCCGTCGTGCTTCTACTGGTGGGTGTGGCCTATTTCACAATCGCGAAAGCGCCTCAAACCAGCGGCGCGGTGCCTCAAACCAGCGGCGCGGTAGGGTGGGACCCAGTTAGCTTCCTCCACCAGGTTCCTGTCCTTGGACTGTTGCCGGGGTGGACTCCGCTCATCGTGCTCGCGTTGCTAATCTTTGCTGCAGGCTTCTACTGGCAATTCCGGCGTGACTCGCGTAAGGTGGCAATTCGCGGACACTTGCGTTGACAAGTATCCGCCTGACAAGGCAAACTGCAGAATCCTGAGGAATCTGTTCCGCAGGGCCGGGTGGAGCCGATCCCGGCGGAACGAGCCGATTCATGACCGCGCAATCAAAGGTTTCGTACCGAATGGAATCCACGCTGGAAAGCGTGAACAAAGCGGAGGAGATGGCCGACCAGGTCGCCACCCAGGCTGGCTTTGACGAGGATATTCGGGGCGGAATCAGCATGGCAGTGCGCGAGGCCATGATCAATGCGGTCCTGCATGGCAATGCGTATGATCCCGCCAAGCGTGTAAACTTGTCCTTTGAACAGAATGGCCGGGAATTGATAATCACCGTCGGGGACGAGGGAAAAGGCCTCGAGCCAGAGGAAGTTCCCGATCCCCTCGCTCCCGAGAACCTGATGAAGCAGTCCGGCCGCGGCATTTTCTTGATCCGGGCGTTTATGGACGAAGTACGGTTCCGCAAACTGGAACCCGGCACTGAAATTACTTTGATCAAGCGGATCCCAGGCAATGACCTGGACCGCCAGGAGGCTTCCACGTGAGCATGAAAGCAAGCACCCGGCAGGTGGATGGTGTGACCATCGTTGACTTGAGCGGGCGAATCACTCTGGGCGAAGGCAGCGTGGTTTTGCGCGACAGCATCAAGGACATCCTGGGCAAGGGCGCCAAGCACATTCTGCTGAACCTCGGCGACGTCAGCTACATCGACAGCTCGGGTATCGGCGAACTGGTAAGCGCTTACACTTCCGTACAGCGTCAGGGTGGCGAACTTAAGCTGCTGCACCTCACCAAAAAGGTGCACGACCTGCTGCAGATCACCAAGCTGTACACGGTCTTCGACGTGCAGGAAGACGAAGCCAACGCCATCAAGTCGTTCAACAAGTAACTGACATTCGCTTGCCGAAGTCGGCGTAACAACGTCGGACGCCCTTTTGCCTGACGCGGAAGGGCGTTCACCTTTGCACCACCTCCCGCCATGTAGTGTTCTGATCTACAATCTACTCATGTCCCGCATTGCGCGCCTCGAGAAAGACCAGGTCGACCCTGAAATCGGAAAAATCTACGATGTTTATCTGAAAGAACGCGGCAATGTCCCCAACATGTTCCGCACCGTCGCCCACCGCCCGGAGATTTTTCGGACCCTGATTGCTCATTTCCGTGCTGTGATGAACACTGGGACCTTGCCGGCCAAACTGAAGGAGTTGGTGATCGTCCGTACTTCGCAGATCAACCACTGCGAGTATTGACTGGCTTCTCACACCGCCTTGGCAAGGCGGCACGGCTGGACCGACAATCAGATCGATAACCTCGCCACCTTTCGCGATCGCCCGGATTTCACCGCGGCGGAGAAATTCGCCCTCGAGTTGGCAGAGCGGGTTACTCGCGATCCGCACGATGTAGACGACGCCTTCTGGACCGAATTGCGCCGTTACTACGATGAAGGGGAAATCATTGAACTGCTCGCGGCCATTGGTCTGTTCAATTACTTCAACCGCTTCAACAACGCTCTCCGCATGGAGCCGACCAAGTAAGACGCTGCTCCCAAACACGGTTGCACCTTGCGTCTAGGGACAGCCTTCGCTACAGCCAGTTCCTCCGTGGCTCCTGGCGGCTGAATTCCTTCAACTCGGCCAGAGGGTACCAGGTTCCACGCCAAACAATTCCACCACGGGCAAGGGTAACCACGGCCGAACGCACCACCGCGTAGCTGAACAACAATGTGCCAATCGGATGCAGCAACACGTAGATCGCCGGGATATCGCTTCGTCTCGACATGCCGAAGTAAATCAGCGAGAGGGTGACGAGTGCTGCGATAAAGCCAACGCGTGCCCATCCACAGCCTAACCAGACACCAACAAACGGCCCGAGGTTCACTACCACAATGGCGGATACCGCCAGCGCTGCGAAAGCGGCATTGAAGTGAAGAATCGCGAAGAAGTTCTTGGTCAAATTGCGAACCATGCCTAGGGTGCCGAATACCCATCGCAGCTTGAGCAGGTCGCGTCCGAAGACGTTTCGCTGTCTGAAACCTTCTAGCTTCACAACCTCGCCCAGTTTCATGTCGTCGAGCACTGCCAGGCGCAGACGCTGGTAAGTGCCGATCCGTTCATATACGTCGCGACGGAGGAGGTTGAACGCCCCTACACCCATAGAATCGCGCGACTTCGGATCAGCGACCTTCCACGGACGGTGCGCAAACACAAATTGCGACTGGAAAAACGCCATCATCATGCGCTCGCCTGCCGATTCCATCACCATCGTGGGAAACAGCACAACGTGATCGGCACGTTCCCGTTCTGCATACGCTATTGCCCTGCGAAGCGCATCCTGCCGGAAGACCACGTCGGCATCCGTGAACAACAGCCAATCGCCCGTCGCCTGTCGCCCTGCCTGCCACATCGCATGCGTCTTGCCCAGCCAGCCGGCTGGCAGTTCTCTTACATGAAGCACCTTGAGAAAGTGCTCGGAAGTCTCTGCCCCTGCGTGTAGTTCCGCCAGACGATCAAGAATGGCCCCCGTGGCGTCTTCTGAACGGTCATTCACGGCAATGATTTCGTAGTCGGGGTAGTCAAGTTGCAGCAACGACGTTAACGCGGCTTCGATGTGCTCGGCTTCATTGCGGGCGGGAACCACGATGCTGACCCGAGGCACACGGCCGGACGCATCCAGCGGCGCTATGTCATATTCGGGTCGCGTGATCTCAGCGACCTTGTGCATATTGAGTCCGACGGCCAACAGCCGCGACAGCCACACGGTTCCCAGGAAAATGCTCCAAGCCCAAATCAGAGGATGTTGCAGAAACTCGGACCACATCAGGCCGAAGTCCCGTCTGGCGTCGCATTGTTTATGCTGACAACCTCTGGCAATGGGGGTGCGAAGCGCATGCCATAAAACAGGATTCCAGCCGAAAGCACAACCGCAACAATGGTAGAGAAAAATCCGGTCTGCAGATTGGTTCTGTCGGATATCCAGCCAATCAGTGTCGGCGAAAAGGCGTCGCCCAGAATATGAATCGTAAAGAGGTTCACGGCAATGGCGGTGGCGCGGATACGAGCGGACACGCTATTGACGAGTGCGGCATTCAGCGGTGCGGTATTCAGCAGCAATAGCGATTCGCCAAGCAGGATCGCCGCGTACATGGGTCTGCCCGTGAAGTAGATTGCGACCACCATCGCCGGAATCGAGAGAGCCATACCCGTCGCCGACACGAGTTGGTATGCAGCGGGGGTGCGCCGCAGCAGGCGATCTCCCAGCCACCCGCCGAACAGGGTGGCGACGATCCCGCTGAATAGCGTCATCAAGCCGAAAAGAAGGTTGGCACGCTCCATGGGCACACCACGCATGCGCGACAAAAATGTGGGCATCCACACCTGCAGTCCTCCGACGGCAAATGTCATCATGGCCATGCCGAGGCTCACGGTCCAGTACGCCTTGTTCCTGAAGAGACCAAAGACTGTGCCCCGTTCGTGACTGTCTGGCAGGCTGTCACTCGCGCCCCGCCGCGGCTCCTTAAGCAGGCACACTCCGAGCGCAAGCACCATTCCAGGTATGGCGCACACCAGAAACGGCATGCGCCAGCCATGTAGATGGCCGAGGTAACCGCCGACCAGGTACCCCAAAGCAGTGCCCGCCGGAATTGCCAGATAAAAGACCGAGAGGATGCGACCGCGTTTGTTCTCCGGGAACAAGTCCGAAATGAATGCAGGCGAGATGACTACGAACGTCGCTTCGCCAATGCCGACAATCAAGTGCCGCAGCAACAACTCGTCGTAGTTGTGGGTAATGGCCGACAACAGCGTCGCCACACTCCAAACCGCGGCGCCTGCAGCCATGATCCACTTTCGGGGATAACGATCGGCCAAAGGGGCAATCAGAGGCGCCGCGATCATGTAGCAGGCAAAGAACGCAGAAGTCAGAAATCCAATCTGCTTATCGCTCAGGACAAACTCGGCCTTCACCATCTCCTGCACTGCAAACAAGATGGACCGGTCGATGTAGTTGATGAAATTCAGCCCGGTCAGCAGTAACAGCGCGATCCAGGCATTGGTCTTGTCGGTCATTGGTTGGCGGAGAATAACACGACTGAGTCGGCCGTAGAACTCGCGGCTGTGACCAATTCACATGGACGAAGACCACCCGAAGCATAAACTGCGTTCCATGAAACACTTCGTCGTGTTTGTGGCGGCATGTCTGTGCGTCCCCTTCGATCTGCGCTGAGAAGGATCATAACTGGGAACAAAGGACGGTGCTTCCGCAGGATGTCGGCACCTCCAATGCGGGCCCCGTTGCTATTCCGATAGGGACCACGATCGCAGCTGTTCCAATAACCAAACGGTCAAATATCGTGGTAGTCGACACACCAGAGAAGCACCAGATACACGTGCAGTGAGGTCGGCAAGAATATCGCTATCCTACCCGTAAACGGAGTGGTTCGGTTTTACCGCGACGGCAACTACTTCATCGTCCTAGACACCAACAAGAAGAAACATAAGTTCGCGCTGGTCGGCATCACCGTTTTGCCCAAATAAAGCCATTGCGGTTAGGCCCGTCGGCTGCCTCGTTGAAGCGCAGCTTGAGCGGGTCTTTTTTTGCCACTAGCCACTATCCACTACCCACTGATTTCGTTGGCCTGGGATAGCGGGCAATGACCACCGTCCCAATTCCACCACGAGGCCGGAACTCGCCCTTAACTTCCGCCCACTTTGGTTTGCTCGCGCGCACCACGTCTTCCAGCACTCGGTTGACAATGTTTTCCTGGAAGATACCGAGGTTACGATACGACGTCAGATATTCTTTTAGGGACTTCAGCTCCAGGCATTCCTTGTTGGGCACGTAGCGAATCCACAGAACGCCGAAGTCGGGCAAGCCAGTCTTGGGGCAGACGGAAGTAAACTCCGGCACATCGATCACAATTTCGTAGCCCGGAAACTGATTTGGCCAGGTTTCGATATCGGGCAGCCGGGCATCCAGTCCGGACTCGGCGTGCTCGGGCGTGTAGCGCTTGCTTTTCGCCATGGAGCTATTGTAATCGGCGAGACTCCGTGGCTTGGCTGGGTTCATGCCTCGCCAGAACAATTCATGCAGCACTAACCAGCTGAACACTGCGGCTGCTCACGCCGGATCACGTCGGCACTCGTCGGGGTTCTAGGCTCTGGCAGCGAAGCAAACAATGGCCTAGGCTATACTGTTCACTTTGGACGCCGATGGCAGAGTCAACTGCGAGCCGCCGAACCCGTCTGAATTGGAAACTGCGTTGGATTCTGCTCGCCGGGCTCATTTTGGCGGTGGTGATCCTCGCAGCCTTCCTGTCCCTTCGCCGCTCTCAGGTGCAGGTCCGCACCGCCCGCGCCTACCGCGAAACCATCACCTCCAGCATTGCCACCAACGGAAAGCTTGAGCCCATCGACAACTTCGAGGCCCACGCTCCCATGGCTACTACCGTCAAGCGGGCGGATGTCCTTCAGGGCGAGTGGGTTAAGGCCGGCCAGTTGCTTCTCCAGTTGGATGACTCCGACGCGCGCGCCCAACTGGCTCGGGCTCAAGCACAGGTCAAAGGCGCCGAAGCGGAATTACAGGCCGTCTCCACCGGTGGAACTCAGGAGGAGGTACTTACCACGCGCAATGCGCTGGTGAAGGCCCAGGCCGACCGCGATGCCGCGCAGAAAAATCTCCAGGCGATGCAGCGCCTGATCCAGAGCGGCGCCGCCTCGCAGGCTGAAGTTGATGCTGCGCAGGCCCAACAGCGTGTGGCCGAAGCCAACGTACACTCCCTGGAGCAGAAGCTTCACGACCGCTTCTCCAAGCCGGAAGTAGAACACGCGACCGCTCAACTGGAGGAAGCGCGCGCCGCCTTGGCCGCGGCTAACGAACTCATACGCAACTTGAATGTCATTTCGCCTCGCTACCTCATGGTGTACAACCTGCCGGTGCGCAAAGACACGTTTGTTGCCGCCGGCGACCTTCTTGTGCAAGCCGCCGATTTGCACGAGATCCGCGTGCGTGCCTTCGTCGATGAGCCGGAGATTGGCCGATTGCAAAAGGGCCAACCCATTGAAGTCGGCTGGGATGCACTTCCCGGGCGCCTGTGGAATTGCACCATCGAGAGCTTGCCGACAAACGTTGTGCAGCGGCTTACCCGCATGGTTGGCGAAGTTACGTGCATCGTTGACAATGCCGACCTCAAATTACTGCCCAACACCAACGTCAGCGTGTCGATAATTCAAGCGCGCCACGAAAATGCTCTTACCGTCCCGCGCGAGGCCGTCCGCCAGGACGCCGAGGGCAAGTATGTCTTCCAGGTCGTGAATGGCCAACTCAAGCGGCGCAACGTAGTAACGTCGGTGTCGAACCTGACGCGGGTGGAAATCACTAAGGGAATTCCGGATGATGCCGTGCTCGCACTGGGGGCGGTCAACATGCAGCCGCTGCGCGATGGAATGCCGGTGAAGAACCCGACCTGATGAGATCGTCTGCCGGCAAGATTTCGATTCTGCTCCTGGCTCTGCTCTGCGCCGGAATGGTTGCGATTGCCGACCAGGCAGCCGAGCAGTTGCTCGCCGCTGGAAGCGTTGACCAGGCTATCCGCACTCTCTCCAGCAGGAATGACGCAGCGTCAGTCAATCTGCTCTCGCGTGCGTACTACGCCATCGAACAATGGGACAACGCCGTCAAGAGCGGCGAGCGCGCTGTTAGTCTCGGCCCGGATAACTCCACCTACCATCTCTGGCTCGGCCGGGAGTACGGTCAGAAAGCGTCGGCGGCCAATCCGCTGTCAGCTGCTTCGTTGGCCCGCAAGGCGCGGATTGAGTTCGAGTTGGCGGTCAAGCTCGATCCTGCCAATGTGCAGGCCCACGCTGATCTCGCCGAGTTCTACACCGAAGCGCCCTCGATCATGGGCGGTGGCGCCGACAAGGCGCGCGCCCAGGCCGCACAGGTTGCGCAGTACGATCAGGCGGTCTCACACTGGATCCTGGCGATCGTAGCCGAAAAGGACAAACGCTACCCCGACGCTGAGAACGAACTCAGGCAGGCCATCAAGGTGGCCAAGAACCCGGCGCAATACTGGATGAACCTGGCGTCGCTCTACCGCCGGCGTTCCCGCTTTGATGACATGCAGAAGGCGATTTCACAGGCCCTCGCGCAACCGAACCGGAGTGCCGAGGTTTATTACAATGCGGCTAGCGAGCTCTTCCAGTCTGGACAAGACTTCTCCAGCGCCGTGCAATACTTGAAGAAATATTTGGCCAGCAATGCAATGGTGGAAGACGCGCCGGCATTTCGCGCCCATTATCTGCTGGGTCAGATTTACGAGAAGATGGGCAACAAGCCCGACGCGGTGATCGAATACAAGGCGTCGCTGGCGCTGGCGTCCGCTTTTGTTCCCGCCGGCAAAGCGCTGAACCGGTTGCAGTGACAGTTGCCTTCATGAGATCGAGTTGGGTTCAACAAGGGATGCTCCTCACCCCCAAGCGTGCCGGGATACGTCGAGTCGGCCGTGTCGCGGCGCTGCTCGCTGTCGTGTGCGCTCTGCTTCTTCTGCGCGCTTCTCTGTGGGCCCAGGATAATCCCGCCGCCGAGCCCCTGACCTTCCGCCGAACCATTGATCTGGCGCTGCAGCACAGCGGCGTGATGGCCATCGCTGCCGTTAACCAGTGGCGTTCTCAGAAGGCCTATGAGGAGGTCCGCAATCACTGGCTGCCACAGCTCACGGTTGGTTCAGGCCTGGGATATTCTTATGGCTTTCCGCTTACCCTCGAAGGGTCCGCGCCATCCGTGGTTAATTTCACCTCGACGCAATCCTTGTTCAACCTTTCTCTCAAGCAATTCCTGAAAGCCGCAAAGATCGATTGGAAGGCCCAATCCTTCGATGTGCAGGACAAGCGCGCCGACGTGATCCTTGATGCCGCTTTGTCGTACGCGCAGCTCATAAACCTGACCGGCAAGCTCGGTACTTTGGTGGACGCGCAAACGGCGGCCGACAAGGCTGAGTCGGTAACCGAAAAACGGCTCAACGAAGGCGTGGACAGTAAGCTTGAACTGACGAGAAGCCAACTGGTGGCGGCCCGTATTCGCTTGCGCATCGCCGACGCGCAGGGCCAGGCGGACGTGCTGCGCGAACACGTCGCAAAGTTGACCGGCCTCACTCCCGCCGACATCCAGCCCGACCCCGAGTCCATGCCCCAACTGCCGCTGGTTTCGCAGGACGACGACCTCTCGGCGCGCGCCCTCGCCAACAGTCCCGTAATCAAGCTGGCTGATCAAAAGGTCGAGGCCGCCGCTGCCCGGGCCAAGGGCGAACATCGAGCTACCTTGCCGTTTGCCGATTTAGCGTCCCAGTACGCTTACCTGGCGCGGTTTAACAATTACGATCAGTACTTCCTCAACTACAACGCCAACAACCTGGCCGCAGGTCTGAATATTAGGTTCCCCTTCTTCAGTCCCGTCCAGAAAGCCCGGGCGGCGCAAGCCGATGCCGACACCATCCTGGCCCGTAAGCAAGCCGATCTGACGCGGAACCAGGTGAGCGAAGATGCCCTCAAGTTGCAGCGGTCGTTGCGGCAACTACAGGCCGCCCGCGATGTAGCCAAACTCGAGTGGCAGGTATCACAGGGGGACTTGGAGGCCGTGCAAGCCCGAATCCAGACCGGTACCGCTAACCTCCGCGACGGGCAAATGGCCCAACTCGATGTTAACGATAAGTATGCCGCCTACCTGGATGCCGAATTCGAATTGACCCGCTCCGAACTCCACCTGCTCCGGCTTACCGGAGAACTGGAAAATTGGGCCGTTCCGTCCCCATAAGTCGCTGTTCGCTGCAACGGACCAAACCGCCGTAACCGAACCATTTTCAAGAGCTTCCGCATAGCTCTTCTTACCGGAATAATGATAAAATTCAAGCTACGCTTATGCCTCTGAAGACGCTTTTCCTGAATCCACCCTCGTTCGAGAATTATGATGGCGGCGCCAGTTCGCGCTGGCCTGCAACGCGCGAGATCGAGTCCTACTGGTATCCCGTCTGGCTGGCTTATCCTGCCGGCATGCTGGAAGGATCCCGCATGCTCGACGCGCCTCCGCACCATATCAGTGCGGAAGAGACCATCCAAATTGGCAAGGACTTCGACTTCCTCGTGCTGTTCACCAGCACGCCGGGTTTCCCGGGAGACATCAAGCTCGCCGCCAGGATGAAAGAGGCCAATCCCAATCTGAAGGTCTGCTTTGTCGGCCCGCACGTTACGACGCTACCCGAGCGCTCTTTGGCCGAGGGCGCGGCGATCGACTTCATCGTGCGTCGCGAATTCGACTACGCCACGGTGGAGTACGCCAACGGCAAGCCGCTAAGCGACATCCTGGGCGCATCCTATCGCGGTCCTGACGGAACGGTGATCCACAATCCTGACCGTCCCGCGGTGGCCGATCTCGACGCCATGCCTGATGTGGTCGACGTCTATAAGCGCGATATCGACCCCCGCAAATACAACGTTCCGTTTCTGCTCTATCCGTTTGTCGCGCTGTACACCACGCGCGGTTGCCCGGCGCAATGTACCTTCTGCCTGTGGCCGCAGACACTCAGCGGACATCCCTGGCGCAAGCGCTCCACCGATGCGGTGGCCGCCGAAATGAAGAAGGCCATGGAGTACTGGCCCTGGGTGAAGGAATTCTTCTTCGACGATGACACCTTCAATATTCAGAAGGCGCGCACCATTGAGCTTTGCGAAAAGCTGAAGCCACTGAAGATGACCTGGTCGTGCACTTCGCGCGTCACCACCGACTACGAAACGCTCAAAGCGATGAAGGAAGCTGGCTGCCGTCTGCTCATCGTAGGATACGAATCCGGTGATCCCCAGATCCTGAAGAACGTGAAGAAGGGCGCAACCGTCGAGCGCGCCCGCCAGTTCACTAAGGACTGCAAGAAACTCGGTCTGCTGGTGCATGGCGACTTCATTCTCGGTCTTCCCGGCGAAACCAAAGAGACCATTCGCACCACCATCGACTTCGCCAAAGAACTGGACTGCGAGACCATCCAGGTTTCTGTCGCACATGCGTATCCCGGAACCGAGCTCTACGACTACGCCAAGGCCAACGGCTTCATCCTCATTGAGGGCGCCGAGACAGTAGACGCAGGCGGACACCAGGTCGCCATGATCGAGTATCCCGGCCTGCCCCGCGACTACGTCATGGAAATGGTGCACCGTTTCTATGATGAGTATTACTTCCGGCCGAAAGCCATCTACCGCATCGTGCGCAAGGCGGCGTTCAATTCCACGGAGCGCAAGCGTCTGTACGTAGAGGCCAAACAGTTCCTCACCCTGCGCGCCGCGCGCAACCGCGCCGTGAAAGAGGCCCGCAGAATCCAGGGCACATTGACCACCGCCGCCTCGCAAGCCGGCAGCAGCGCCCACGATTAACGCTGAGCCACACTGATTCACGAGAATTCGCCGCGTGCGGGAGCAACACTCCCCAGCGCGGCGTTTCTGTCTGTAACTGAATCGTTGCCGGTGCCTGATCGGGGTGGGAGGCTCCCCCTCCCCCGACGATACACGCGAACAGCGGTCGCAAGCCAGACCAAGTGTATGGCCTTTGTCTCCTCAACTCACATAGGTCGAAACTCGTAGAGGATCTACACCAAATCCACTCCAAAATGTGCCGCTGCACTTGCCTTTGGTTCACTCGGCCGCCGACTTACACCGCGGCCGGGTTCCTCACTTCTCACAGAATACGACAATGGGGAGGCGCGCCGAAGCCATCGTTCACAGGGCAGTGGGTTGTTTGGCGTGGCGGTGTGTTTGCCTCGCTCCCGAGAGGCGGCCAGTCAATGGGGTTCCTCCGAAACGAAGGCCCGATGCAGTGCACTACTGATTCAGCGCGGCCACGAGCGCCTGTGTTTGCAGAATAGGCTTATCGGTTGTTGCACGATAGAATCGTTCAATCATGGAAGCAAATCCAACCCTCATCATTAACTACTTTAGCGGCTTCAAGCAAAACTTGGTGCCGCTCTTTCAGCGGCCATACACGTGGGGCGAAAAGCAGTGGCGGACGCTCTGGGAAGACATCCTGAGTTTCTACGATTACGCCGCTGGCGAGGGCAGGGCGACCCACTTCATGGGAGCTATCGTGACTATGCCTGCCCGAAGTGTCCCAGTCGGCGTCTCGAAGTTCCTCGTCATTGACGGTCAGCAGAGACTCACCAGCGTCGCGCTGCTCATGAGCGCCATTCGCGACGCTCTTCCGCAAACCGATGAGGTGCGGAAACGCAAGATTCAGAATTTCTATCTGACCAATGACGGCTATGACGGAATGGACTTTTTCAAATTGCTGCCAACCCAAGGTGACAGGAGTGGCTACGCACCAATTGTCCAGAGTTTCACGGCGCCGCTTCCCGACTCCCAATTTAAGAAGGCCTACGACTTCTTTCGGCGCCGACTTCGCGATCAGGTAGAGGAAGGGAAAAGCATCGATGCAGCCAATATCCTGCAGATAGTTGAAAGCAGGTTGATGGTTGTAATGATCAACCTCAGCGACAACGACGACCCATACCTCATCTTTGAGAGCCTTAATTTTAAGGGATCGCCGCTCGAGCAAGCCGATCTTGTCAGGAACTATTTCCTCATGAGGTTTGCGGTGAATGAGCAGCAGGCAGTCTACGAGCACCTTTGGCTACCTATGCAGAACCGCTTAGGTCCTACTCTCACGGAGTTTATGCGCCACTTTCTTGGAGCGGAGGGTGAGGATGTCCGGAAGGGTGACGTATACGCCTCCATTAAGCGACTGGTCGCCGATGCCGAGAGCGATTCCGTTAAGCTCTTGATGACCCGAATGGAGCAGCTTGCGATTCTCTACAGCCGCATCGCAAACTCAGATCTCGAACCGAACGTCCAATTTAGAACCTACTTTGACTATTTTCGGCGGTTGGATTTCGGAACCGTATACCCTCTTCTTTTGGCGTTGTACGAAGACTTCGAAGACGGACAGTTCGTGGGGGAGGAATTCCTATCCGCTCTCCGGATGCTGTTTTCTTTCATCATCCGTCGCATGGTTGTCGGTGTCCCATCAAATTCGCTCGCGAGCCTGTTCGTTGGGCTATGCAAGATCAAGCCTGTTACCGAAACGCCGTCCGCGTGGTTGTCGGGGGCCCTTTGCTCCGAGGAAAAGAACCGACGCTGGCCGAATGACAACGAATTCTCAAATGCCTGGATACACAAGCAGTTGTATGGCAGCCGAGCATGCCCGGTAATTCTGGAGACAATCGAGGCCAATTTCGAGCACCACGAAGCAGTGCAACTGGACCAGATAACAGTTGAGCACGTGATGCCTCAGACACTTTCCGCGGAATGGGAGGCTATGCTAGGCCCCAACGCGCTGAGCATACATACGGATTGGCTCCACACGATCGGGAACCTAACACTCACCGGCTACAACCCCGAACTGAGCAATAAAGCGTATAGCGAAAAGCGAACCGTCTACGGGCTTAGCCATTTTGAGATCAACCGCTATTTCGCCAACTTTGAATCCTGGGGTCAACCGATGATCGCAGACCGTGCAACCGCACTTTTCAAATTTGCGTTGCAGCTTTGGCCTCGCCCAGCCGACACTGTTCGGGAGTCGGTCGAAGCGGTCAAGGGGAGCCCTGCCGCATTTCACAATGAATGTATTCGTCGCGTGCAGGATCACTTGCGAATTCAATTATCGAAACTGTCGCAAACGAAATATGAATCCGGTGCCAGCCACATTCGCGTGGTCTGCGCCGTGTCTGGCGAGCACAGGGAGACAAGCGGAATTCCCTATTATTGGTTCGCCTTTCATGAAAGCCAATTGGATTTCCTCAGCACCTCTGAAAAGTCATTTATTTGCTTGGGCTGCGGCTCCGCCGATTGCACTCTGCTGTTGCCGTTGGCCGCGCTAAAGGCAAGTCTCGGATCACTTAGCGAGACAAAGAGCGACACCAGACATTACTGGCACATCGTTATTCAGAAGAAGTCCAGTCGTCTCGTACTGAGGCTACTTGGCGGCAGCGACGGCCCGGACCTGACGGATTACAATGTGGCAGACGTTCCGTTGGAAACCTGATCCCGCAGGGTTTTCTCCGTGTTCCTCCCTTCCTCGACAGTGACATGAATTGTGCCCGAATCACGCACGATTTGGCAGTTAGCTTTCCAGAGTTAGCTGTTATGCACAGCCCTTGACACCATCAATCGCGTATGAGGACCGAATTCTAGAAACCTCGAAGCAGTTGGGATAGGCTCAGTTTGAATCCATCTGCGATGGTTTTTATGACCCGCAAACTGGGGTCTTTCTTGCCGTTCTCAATCTCCGAGAGGTAGCTGCGGTCGACGCCGAGCATTTCGGCCATCTCCACCTGCGTCCAGCCGTGCTTGCGCCGCAGGGACCGGACGCGATTTCCAAGCAGTACTCGAATGTCAGTGGACGCCTTCCAGATAATCGCGTGTACGCTGTTGTTGCTGTGTGGGCAATTGCCAACACAGCGCTTGAGAGGTCCTCACATGCCAACAGGTGCAGACAACGCCGACGGCACTCTTGTTTTTCAGGCCCGCTAGGGCCGTCAGCCCTCCGGGCCTTGCACGGCCGTTGTCTTTGTCCGAAGGCGGCCACAATTCTTTCCGTTGTCAATTGCGGTGGCGCGCGCATAACTCCCCACCCGCAACATTCCATCCCTGCGAGCCCAAGCGCACCTGTTCCCACTTCGGGAAAAATTGGTTACCGACGTACTGTCGACCCCATCAAAATTCCTCCCTCTCGCACTCTCCTCCCGTTAGTTTCGAATCTGGGAAACTTTTGGCCATTTCGGCCGCGGGAGCAACTCACTCATGAAGGTTCGCATCTGTCACCAAGTTCTCGATAACGGAAAACTCTGTCAGGCAATCGCACTGCGCGGCCACCTCCATTGCCGACACCACCACGAGACCACGAAGCGCCAGATGAGAATGGCATGGGCCCGCGCCCGCGTGGCGCTGCGGGTGGCCGAAGAGCGCCAATCCGGCATCCGTATTCCACTCGTCAAGAAGGGCCCGAAGTCCGTCCCGGCCCCTCCAGTAAGCCTAATGGAATCACTTGGATAGCTATAGGTCTTTTAGAATGAAATATTTGCCGGAAATCGCGGGCTGCTGCCTCTTGTTTTCAATAACTTGCACGCGAAAACAATGTTTTTTCAAGCCTGTCTACACGGCGGGCACCGTGTGAAAATGAGGAATTTTGAAGGGAGTGGGTATCTCAACCTATTCAGCCACTCCACGCTTGCGCGCGAAGTAAACAAAGATTGGAATGCCCGACAAAATCAGCACGCAACCCCACACGGAATTCCGCAGGTTCGCCGTAAAGGTGTAGTACAGGAGCACCGCCGCAACGATTACAAACAGCGCGGGCACAACCGGATATCCCCAGGTTCGATAGGGACGCGGCGCGTCGGGCTCTTTCCAGCGCAAAACAAAAACCGTGCTGGCGGCGATCATGTAGAAGAGCCACTCGGCGAAAATTGTCAGCGAAAACAATTCGCGGAAATTTCCCGCGAACAGCAGCAGGACAATCGAAAGCACCAGTTGCGCAATCAGCGCCACGGATGGCGTGTGAAAGCGCGGATGCACATCCGCCATCGCCTTGAAGAAATATCCGTCACGCGCCATGGCATAAGGAATGCGCGCGCCGCTCATGATTGTGCCGTTCAGCGTCACCAGCATCGACAGCGCCATGCCGAGCGAGACAATTGCCGCGCCCCACACTCCAACAGCGATAGCTGTCGCCTCCGACGAAGGCCGCGGCGAGACCGCAATGCTGGCCGCCGGCAACACGTATTGCACCGCGGCGTTGGTCAGCATGTAAAGGACCGCAACGATGCCGACTCCTGCGATCAGCGCAATTGGAATCGTGCGCTCCGGCCGCCGGATCTCCCCACTCACCATGTTCAGGTCGTTCCAGCCGTCGTAGGCCCACAACGCTGCCACCAGCGCTGCCATGAAACCTGCGATGCCGCCAGTCGCCCCAGCAAAGTGCGTGCCGAAGTTCTTCCACGTTCCGCTGGCGGCCGTGAATCCGATTATTCCCACGCACACAATCATCACCACCTTCAGCACGGTGAAAACCAACTGGAACTCTCCGGCGCGCTTCACGCCAATGTAGTTCAGCCACGTAATCAGTGTGGCGGCGGCAATGGCGACCAGTTGTCCGTAGCTAATTGCGAACGGCACGCGCACGGCGGGGTCGTTGAAGAATGCCAGTGCAGGAAATGTTCCGAGAATTCGCACGATTCCCGTAGCGATGGTTGCCACCGAACCGGGTTTGGCGATAACGAACCATGTCCACGCGTAAAGAAATGCCGGCAGCGGACCGTAGGCATCGCGAATGTACACATACTCGCCCCCGGCCTGCGGCTTCATTGCGCCCAGCTCGGCGTACGTCATGGCTCCCGCCATCGACAACACGCCACCCACCAGCCATGCCAGATAAACCAACCGGGCCGATCCGACAGCCTGCATCATGTCGGCTGGAACCAGGAAGATGCCGCTGCCGATTATCGTGCCCACCACGATCGCGCTGGCCTGACTCACGCCCAGCTCGCGCAAGAGTGTTGGCGATCTTGAAATCGTGCCAGCCGTTTGTGCCATTCTTCTTTTGCGTAACCCCGAAAGTAGACACGAACTATAAATGATTGATCGATTTGTAAATCGGCGCGCACTTGCCCGGAAACGGACTAGCATAGGTATCTGCACATCCCCGTCGCATCGCGACCCGTCCCCGAAATATCGCCCGCTGTCGCGAAAATGCAGAATGCGCGATAAGGCACTTGAGTAATGCTGCGTCGCTTCTTATATTGTCATGGACGATTGCTCGAAGTGCGGTGTGGCAGATGGTGTGAGGAAACGTGTCTCCGGAATTGGAATTCGTTCGCTACGAAACTGAACGCGCGACCCAAGGGAAATCTCCCAACGACTGGCTACGCGGGCCGGGTGGCAAATGGAACTCGCTGCAGATACTCGAGCATCTCGCGCTCTCCTACGCAGCTACCACCAAGGGCCTTCTGCGAACACTGGAGGTTGGCCAACCTCAGTCCGGCAACCCTGAGCTGGGGCAACGCATTCGCAGGCTTTACGTTCTAGGAGTTGGACGATTTCCATCAGGTGCCGAGGCTCCCAAGCAAACGACACCCCGCGACGGACTCGGCAACGATCCGCTACGCCGATTCAACGACGCTCTGGTCGCCATGGACGCAACCCTCACAGACGCTGAAAAGCGATTTGGAGCCCGCACCCGGGTGCTTAATCATCCCATCCTGGGGCCCCTTACGGTCCAGCAGTGGCGGCGCTTCCATCAAGTTCATGGCCGCCACCACCTCAAGCAAGTCGTGGCACGCTTCAATGACGCGCCATGATGCAACACGCGCTACTGGAACGACTGCAAATACCAATTCCAGATATGTTGTCCGCAGAACATCACGGCCAGCGAACTTATGCCAATGAAGACACCGAAGGGCACCTCACGGGAGAGTAGCGTCGTGACGAACGCGCCCTCTGCCTCCGGTTCGATTTGTCCTGATCCAGTACTTGACTTCAGGCGCGGACTTGCGAAAAGCATCACGACCGCGACGAGACTCGCCACGATTGGTGCAAAGAAAACCACCAGCACGGTTAACTTCAGCCCTAGAAATGCTCCCGTCATCGCGATAATCGCGATGTCGCCGAACCCCATTCCGTGACGTCTCCGCAGGAGGTAGTACACCGCCCACACGAGATAGAAGAGTCCCGCACCGAATGCGCCGCCGACCAACGAGTCGAGCAGCCAAAGTTTCGGCCCGGAGGTAATGCTGCTCAATCCCAAAGTGTTCAACAATAGACTCGTTCCCGTTGGGTCGAAGGAAGCGAAGCCGGAAAGCACCACTCCAATCGCAATTCCCGGATAGGTGAACTCGTGCACCAGCAAGCCCGTCTCGGCGTCCATGAAGATCAGCCCAACCGTAAGGAAGCAGAACACGCAAGCCTTCAACATGAGCCACGTGGTTCCGAAAGCAACATAGCAGCCGACAAACAAAGCAGCCGTTAGCAATTCCACTGCGGGGTAGCGAAGCGATATCGGCTTGCGGCATGCACGGCATCGCCCACGCAGCAGGATCCAGCTCAGTACCGGTATGTTGTCGCGCCAGAGGATCGGTGTGCGGCACAGCGGGCAGAAAGAAGGCGGTGAGACGATCGATAGATCGCGGGGAATGCGGCTGATGCAGACGTTAAGGAAGCTGCCGAATGCCAGCCCGATAACAAACAGTCCGCATTCGAGAATGAGATCCAAGCTTCTCTAGAGTACGTCGTCTCCCGTAGTCATGGAAGCCCACCAATTCGGCAAAAAAGCAGCGCCAACCCACAGGACATCCCGGCAATCCGAACAAATGAGCTGCGACCGTGAGCAGTGGGGTGGGTCGCTATGGCAGCGGTGCGCGGCCCGCGTTGTGGTTATCGGCGCTCTGCTGGGTCACTGTCACCGTGTTAATCAATAGAAAACTCAGCGTCGATTCTGGGCTGAGCTTGATCTGTTCACCCTTCTTCGTCGCAGCCGCACCGGTTCCCGCTCCCGCGCCAGCCGCCGAACCAATCGCTGCGCCTTTTCCGCCACCTGCAATGCCACCGATAATCGCACCCAACGCCGCACCGCCTCCTGCCTTGATGGCGGTGTTCTTGCCCTCACCTTTACCCTGACGAGACCACTGGTTGGTCTGGATGTTGTAGGTCTTGCCATTCACCGAGAGCGACGTTAATTCCAGTGTGAGCGCCGAGTTGCCGGCGAAACGTCCCGCGCTCTTCACATCGACTACCCGGCCCAGGACGTCGGCGCCTGACGGAATCACAGTCTCATCATCAATGGAAATGGGGGCTCCCAGGGTAGCGTGAAAGGAGTCGCCGACCTGGTTGCGTTCGGTATCCAGCCCGTCGTTGAGCCGAATGGTTAGCTGCGTCCCAGCGGGAATAGTGACTTTCTTGGGCGGTGGAGGTGGCGCCGGAGCCTGTGCCCCAGCGGACGTCGTAGGAGGAGTCGGCGCCTTGCTGGACTGGGAGCTGCTGCTGTCGTCGCCTGGGACCGGTGGCAGTACCGTTGCGTTCTTGGCCGCCCCAACAGGTGCAGGATGAAATGCTTTCTTGCCAGCCTGTGTGGGTGCTCCAGATGGCAGCTCGGCTACCGGCACAGAAGCTCCTTGCGCTTCCTGAACAACCAGGTTGTTGACTACAGTCTTCACACCTTCGACTGTTGCTGCGTCACTGGCAGCAGAGGCGCGTTCAACATCATTACCCACGCTGCCGCTCAGGGTGACTACCCTGCCCGCAGCCCGCACGCCTACATCATGGCTTGTGATTCTGGAGTCGGCGCTAATCTTGTTCTGGACGTCGGAGGCAATCCGGGCATCGGTGCGCACCGGCGCCTTGTTGCAGCCCGCCAAAGCAGCAAATACCAGCGTCAGTGTCACCAGACGCAGCTTTGAGGACGTGACCATAATTACTCCCAGGTGACTCCTCAGGATAAACCCGACCAGCTTCGAGTTGTCGCTGCGCACTGGCAGATAAGCCGGGTTTGAGTTACTTCCTCTCGGCGCTTCTCAGCGCGGCCGCTGTCTACAGTTCAGCTGGCCAGGTCAGCTCTGGACGTCCGTCAGGCGGTTGTTGATAGCGAACAGCGCCAACTCCAGGCGGCTCCCCACCCCAACTTTGTCGAATATGTTGGTTAAGTGGTGTTTGACCGTGTCTTCACTGAGGGAAAACTTGCGCGCGATTTCCTTATTGCTCAGGCCGGCCACGATGGTCGTCAGAATGTCCATCTCCCGTTTGGTGAGACCGAAATTCTTCTGTGGCCTCTCGCCCGAGGCATTGAGGCGCATGAACTCCACGATGTCGCCCACAGCCTCGCGTCCGATCCAGTATTCACCCGCCATTACAGTGCGAATGGCCTTCATCAGCAACTGGGTCGCCGCCTCCTTCATAACCACCCCGCGGGCTCCTAATTGCAGTGCCTGCACGATCTGGATGCGTTCGATCGCCGCTGTGAGCACAATAATCTTGGTGTTCTTACCGTCGCCCGTAGAGGAGAGTTCGCGCATTGCCTCCATGCCGGGCAGGCGTGGCATGTTCAAATCCAATAACAGGATGTTGGGCTCGAGTTGCCGGGTTTGCGAAACGGCCTCGGTGCCGTCGGCGGCCTCGCCTACTACCTCAAGTTCCGGTTCAGCTTCTAGCAGTCGCCGGAGACCGTCGCGGAAGATGGTGTGATCATCGGCTATGACGATGCGCACTGTATCGACTTTGCTATCCATAGAACTGGTACCCTTTCTGAGGAACCGTAATTTCTAACCGTGAACCGTGTCCGGGGCTGGACTCGATTACCAGATCACCACCCATGGCTCTTACCCGCTCTTTGATGACCGTCGGTCCCCGGTGAAGGTCATCAAGCTCCGTTAGGGTCACTCGACCCGTGAACGGAAACCCTCCCCCATCATCGTCGATCACCAGCTTCCACAGGCCATTTTGCGCCCCGAATCGCACATAGACCGAACTGGCATGGCTGTGTTTCCTGACATTCACCAGGCTTTCCTGTACCACCCTTGCCAGTTCCCGGCATGCTGACGCAGGCAGCGCCACTTCTTCCAACTCCGATACAAAGCGCGCATCGATGCCAGTATCGCTGCGAAAACGTTCTACGACTTGAGCGATAAAGTCAAGAAATTGATGGGATCCAATTTCCACAGGCCTCATACTTTGCATCAGTTCCCGCATATTCAACACTTCTTCCCGCAATAATTCCTGGATTCGTTCCAACTCTGTGGTTAGAAAGTGGCCATTGGCTTTACGCCGCAGTACATCCACCTGCATTTCAATGCTGATAAGCGATTGAATAGCGGTATCGTGTAATTCCCGGGCCACCCTGGCACGCTCCATTGCTCCGGCGCGTGACCGCAAACGCCGAAAAAGGTATATGGAGTAAAGTGCCGGAGCAACCTGACGGAGGATGTTCTGGGCGAATCGCAATTCACGTTCGTGATTCCATCCCAGGCGGCCGTCCACCAGAACAAACCGCCCGCTCCACTCGCGGCCGACCTCCAGCTTTACCACCAGCACTGATAGGGCACCCTCGACAGGCATCGGCAAGTCTTTGAGTTCTTTCGAGTTCAGCCGCCTTCCTTCGTCATCGATGGCGTCTAGCGTTATGCTCCCGCGCTGCTCCCGCTTCATGTAAAAGGTATGGGGATACTCCATCATCATGGCCGATCGCTGGTCGGCAGCTTCGAGCTCTCGAATCTCGTGAACGGGGTGCGGAAGCGGCTGAAGATCCCAACGGAAAAGCCGGCCTGAGCCGGTTTGAGTCACCACTTCGTACACCCGCTGAGCATTGAAGACCCTTGCCAGCTCGGCTGAAATCTGGCCAAATACCTCGCTAAGCCGGTTACCCACACGCGCCAGCGAGAGCAAATGATTGGTTAGCGCTATCTCAGCGCGTAACTCTTTTTCCCGCTCTGCCAGGTAACCCAGCAGAAATCCGGCCATCAAGAGAAAACCGCACCGTAGCACCAGGCGCGAAACATCCAGCGGAGTGTACAGGAGGTACTGGAGACCTGCCGGGCCATGCGCCACGAGGGTTCGCTGCAAGATCAACAACAGCACACTCACCACGGCTGTCATCACGGTCTCAAAAAGCCCAAACCGGGAAGCAGTAGTCATGAGCGCAAAAAGAAAAAATACCAATACCAGGCTATTGGGCGGATCGGCAAACAAACAGAACACAATCGGTGAGACAACGTCGCTCAACTGCATGACCGTGACGAACGACCTTCCCGGATCCGGGTTCATCATTAACCACGTTAAAAATCCGAGACTTTCGACGCAATAGACCAACAAAAGGAGAATTAAGAGCTGATTGTACGGTTCGGGGGCCAGAGGATGTGCCAGATCGACGACCAGTGAGGTAGTGCCAAGAAAAACCCGAGAAACGGCTAACACCCGCTCGAAACGGGGGTTTTCGTACTGTAACCCGGTAGCGCGGAGCCGAGTCAGAAACCTGGTTGCGAGGGGGGAGAATCGCACAGGATGGTCCTTAAATATAGGCACTATGCCGATGCTGCACGATTATGCACACTAAAGGGCTAAACCGCAATCCAACTGTCGTGGGAAGGCCGGGATGCACACTTCACGCCGTATTCTCGCCTCTGTAGAATCGCAACGATAACCGAATAGCAAGGACGCCGGGATAGCGCGAGCAAACCTTCCTCGCTTTGGCTAGCTCTTAAGTGGTACAAACAAGTCGCGTCTCAATAGATCGACAGGCGGATTCTCGAGTCACAGGTCGATCATTCGGCTGCCGCCTCAGCAGCATCCCGCCAACTCGAGGCGAAGATGTAGCATGGCGTTGATACAGCAGTAACAGTGAGAGTCTTTTTTCGAGGACCGTCCCCGTGATTACGCCAAGAATCTCGCTCGCGATTTTGGCCAGTTTCGTGTTGGCAATGGTTGCCATGACGGCACTCGAGCTACCAGCTCAAGACCAGCCGCCATCCAGCCGAGAAGCTGCAGCAACCGTCAACGGCTATCAACCGAAATGGTGGAAAGAGGCCATCGTTTACCAGGTTTATCCTCGGTCGTTTAAGGACTCCAACGGCGATGGAATAGGCGACTTGAAGGGCCTTACCTCGGAGTTAGATTACATCCAGGGCCTGGGCGTGAGTGTCGTGTGGCTTAGCCCGCATTACGATTCGCCCAATGCCGACAATGGCTATGACATCCGCGATTACCGCAAGGTGATGGCCGAGTTTGGCAACATGGCCGACTTCGATGAGTTGCTCAAAGGCGTCAAGCAGCGGCACATGAAGCTGGTGCTGGATCTCGTGGTCAATCACACCAGCGACGAGCACGCTTGGTTCGTGGAGAGCCGTAAGTCCAAGGACAATCCATATCGCGACTATTACATCTGGCGCCCGGCCAAGGATGGCCAGGTACCCAACAACTGGACTTCCTTTTTCTCCGGCTCGGCTTGGAAGCTGGATCCAACTACTGGCGAATACTACCTACATTTGTTCGCCGAGAAGCAGCCCGACCTCAACTGGGACAATCCCAAAGTCCGCAACGAGGTCTACGGCCTGATGAAGTTCTGGCTCGACAAGGGGGTGGACGGCTTTCGCATGGACGTGATTCCGTTTATCTCAAAGCGCGAAGGTTTGCCTAATCTTCCGCCGGAGTCTATGTCGCGGCCGCAGTATTTCTACGCCATGGGCCCGCATTTGCACGAGTATCTGCAGGAGATGAACAAAGAGGTGCTTTCCAAGTACGACGTGATGACCGTCGGTGAAGCTTTCGGCGTGACCTTGGAACAAACGCCCTCGCTAGTGGACGAACGCCGCAATGAACTGGACATGATCTTCAACTTCGATGCGGTGCGCCTGAACCGCAATGGTGAAGCATGGCGCGACTGGACTCTTCCTGAACTCAAGGCCATCTACACGCAGCAGGACAAGGCGCTCGATGTCCATAGCTGGAACACTATCTTCCTGTCGAACCACGACAATCCACGGGTTGTTTCTGCCTTTGGCAACGATTCTTCGGCCTATCGCGTCGCTTCGGCGAAAGCGCTGGCCACGATGCTGCTGACCTTGAAAGGCACGCCCTTCATCTACCAGGGCGATGAGTTGGGGATGACAAACTATCCGTTCACCAGCATCGATCAGTGCGATGACATCGCCGTGAAGAATGCATGGAAAGCGTTGGTTCTGACCAATCAAGTATCCGCAGATATGTTCATGGCCAACGTGCGCAAGGTCAGTCGCGACAATGCGCGCACTCCGATGCAATGGAGCAACTCGCCAAATGGTGGATTCACAACTGCCGCGGAGCCTTGGCTCGCCGTGAATCCAAACTACCTGGAAATCAATGCCAGGCAGGAACTCAGCGATAAAAGCTCGATCTATCACTATTTCCGCGACATGGCCGACGTACGGCGGAACTCCCTGGCATTCGTGTACGGTGACTACAAGGACCTCGACCCAGCCAATCCTAAGATCTTCGCTTACACGCGAGTGAGTGGCGCGGACAAATATCTTGTGGTGCTGAACTTTTCAACGGACCCAGTCACGTACAAACTTCCCGCGGGAATTAAAACAAGCCAATTGGTGATTTCGAACCTGGGAAAGACCAGCGAGCGCGGTAAGACTCTTACTCTCAAAGGTTGGGAAGCGAGAGTCTATAAGTTCTAGTTGGGGGCGGGAGTTGTATCCGGCCAGCGCGAGCGGGAAACCACGATTCAACGCGGCGGCAGCTCGGCGCCTATTTTTCGACTCGTAGAAACGACCCGCTGGTGGCATCGACGGCGATGCGAAGCTTGGCCTCGGAAGCGTTCTCGCCATATAGCACGTGCCAGACCAGTTGGTTCTTAGTCGCGTCCCACGACAGCAGAAAGGTCACTGGCTGCTTGGGATCCTTCTTAGTGAGCTTGTCGCCGCCATTCTGCTGCGCAACTTCGTAGGCTTTGTCGCTGTCCACTTTCAGAAACGCAATATCAAAGGGCAATGTCGAGCTGTTGGTAGGGCTCCAGCTATCTTCTGCGGAAAAGCTGATGCCCTGCTCCGGGGCATCCGGTCCCACCAGTCCCGACCATACGAACAGCTTCATCAGGCGGCGCGACGGAGAGGCGAACGACGCGCGCCATAGTCCCGCTTTGCCCTCTGCGCTTGGCGCATCTGCCGTAGATTGCGACTGCAATCGGAACGGACGGACATCAGGCGCCCACGCGCGCGCTGCCACGAACATGCGTTGGAAGGCGGTCCGCCCGGTATCGTATTGCGCTTCTTTGACAGCCGGCTTGGCGGCCGCAGGCGCTGCGCCTTCCGTCGTAGCCTTCTTCTCCGACGAACAGGAAACCAGCGCGGCTATTGCGAAACTAAGTACTGCGGTCTTGAATATCGTCATGGGTCTCAGAGAATTTGTGCCCGGCAGAGCGGCCAGGATCGCGCCGGTCACGAACTAGGGTTATGGTGCGATTGGAATAGGCCTTCCCTGCTTGGCACGCTCGTATACCTTCGTATATTCGCGGGCGGCGGTGGACCAGGAGTAATCCTCCGCCATACCGTTGCGCATCAGGGTCTGCCACTTCTGCTGGTCGCGAAAGCCCACAATCGCAGCCTTCGCGGTGTCGAGTAGCGCCTCTCCACTGTACTCTTTAAACTTGAATCCCGTGCCTTTTCCGGTGGCCGGATCGAACTGCTCGATGGTGTCGTCAAGACCTCCCGTGGCACGCACGATTGGCACCGTCCCATACTTGAGGCTGTAGAGCTGGTTCAGTCCAGCGGGCTCGTACCTCGACGGCATCAGAAACATGTCGGCACCGGCCTCGATCTTGTGCGCCAGTTTGTTATTGAATTCAATTTTCACCGAGAATTTTTGGGGATACTGCTTGTTGAGCCGCCGGAACATGTCTTCGTACTCGCGATCACCGGTGCCCAGCGCAATGACGATCATATCTTCTCGCGCCATCCGGTCTGCTACCTGCTGAATCAGGTCGAAGCCTTTCTGCCCGGCAAAACGCGAGACGATTCCCACCACGGGCAATCGCGTTTCAGGCGCGAGCCCGATCTCCTTCAACAGGTCGTGCTTGCACTGCGCCTTGCCGGATAGATCATCGATCGAGTAGTTGGCCGCAATCATGGTGTCCGTGGCTGGATTCCATTCTGAATAATCGACCCCGTTGAGGATGCCGACCAGCGTGTTGGCACGCGCCCGCAGCACGCCCTCCAAGCCGAATCCGTATTCTGCCGTCTGGATCTCCTGGCTGTACTTCTTGCTGACCGTGGTGATGTAATCGGCTGCGTCGATCGCGCCCTTGAGGAAGTTGACCTTGCCGTAGAACTCTAACTTCGCCATGGTGAACAGGTCCCACGGCAACATCAAAAGCGGCAAGACCTCAGGTGGGAAGAGGCCCTGGTATCCCAGGTTATGGATGGTGAACACACACGGAGTGTGCGCCAGGGCCGGGTCTTCGCGGTACAACGTCTTCAGCAGTATCGGAATCAGCGCGGTCTGCCAGTCGTGGCAGTGGAACAGGTCGGGCGTTCCCAATACTTTCGTCGCTTCCATTACAGCCCGGCAGAACAAAGCGAACCGTTCCGCGTTGTCGTGATAATCGCCGAGTGCAGTTCCGTAGAGAGCATCGCGGTCAAAAAACGGCGGGTAATCAATGAAATAGAATTGCACTCCAGAACGCACACCGCCGTCCAGAACCGAGCAAAAGCGGTAGCGGTCGTCGAATGGTACGGTAATACTGGAAATGACTTTGCGAGGTTTCTCGAGTTTCGTAGAGCGGTAGCGCGGTACGTACACTGTGACTTTGTGACCGAGTTGCGCCAGGGCCTGAGGCAGCGCGCCCACTACGTCCGCCAGCCCCCCGGTCTTCGAGAAGGGAACGCATTCGGATGCCGCAAAGGCGATTTGCATGAAACCTCCTGGCGCGGTGCAACCAACCTCTGACAGCACCACCAACAGCGCAAGACGGGCCGCGCGGTTATGATGTTGGATCGAACAAGACACTTGAGTCTAATCGCGAAATCGAAAGAGGGTCAACGTGGCTAAGCCGGCATCGAGTGAAATAGTTGCGAGCCGCGGAAAACGAATGCCGAAGCTCGGACAGCACTTTCTGACCGACCATTCAGCGGCACTTCGGATCGTCGAGGCGTTGGGTGACGTCTCGGATCGCATTGTGGTGGAAATTGGGCCGGGAAGGGGCATGCTGACCGACCTGCTCATCCGGCGCGCTAAGCGAGTCATCGGCATCGAACTCGACCGCGTACTGGCAGCACAAATGCGCATGCGTTATGCCACCCAGAAAAATGTTGAAATTCTGGAGTCCGATTTCGTGACCGTGGAGTGGATTTCCATGGTCGGCCGCCGCCCCGGCCCGTTGCACGACCTGCGGCCTACGCAACCTGAGACCGTGGACATCGCTGGCAACCTGCCTTACTACGTGACCTCCGACATCGTGCTGCGCATTCTGGAGGAGCACGAGAACATCGGGCGCGCGGTCATCATGGTGCAGCGCGAAGTCGCCGACCGTATTACGGCCGAGCCCGGAAGCCGTGATTACGGATTGCTGTCCGCCACAGTGCAACTGTTTGCGCGAGTCGAAAAACTGTTCACCCTTCCGCCCGCAGCCTTCGATCCACCTCCCAAGGTGCATTCCAGCGTGGTGCGACTGACCATGGCGCCACGTCTGGCGGAGCTGCAAGTGGAGGCGGAACCGTTCCTGGAAATGCTGAAGCTGGCTTTCGCACAGAAGCGTAAAACGCTGGTCAACAATCTCAAGGAACGCTACGACGCGAAAGCCGTACGCAACGCACTGAAAGCAGCAGGCTTGCGGGTGGACGTACGTGCTGAGGCCATCTCGCTGGAGAAAATGGCTGCCTTATTCCACGCCTTGCGCCAGGCGTAAAATTCAAATTAAGTTAAGCGCCGTGGTCCCAGCCGCTGGAACTAGGGCACGCGAAGGAGCGTTCGCCATGACCACCGCTATTCGCCAGCCTGCTGTTGCGGGACGCTTCTATCCGGGAAACGCGCAGCGTTTGCGCGCCGAAGTCGAAACCTTCACGACCGAACGAGCCACTGCAGGGCATAAGGCGCCCGAAACGAAAATCCCCGCGTTCGGTTGCGTCGTACCTCACGCCGGCTATATGTACTCCGGAGCGGTAGCGGGAGCGGTCTATCGGCGAGTGGAGCTGCCCCGCCGTTTCGTCATCCTGTGTCCCAATCACACTGGGATGGGGGAACCTTTGGCCATAATGAGTCAAGGCGCCTGGCACACGCCGCTGGGGGACGTAGCAGTCGATGGCGAACTGGCAGAGAGGCTGAAATCGGAGACGCCGCTGCTGCGTGAAGATCAGGAAGCGCATCGCTACGAGCATGCTCTGGAAGTGCAGCTTCCCTTTCTGCAAGTACTGAAGTCCGGACTTCAGTTTGTACCCATCACCGTCGGTACTGCCAATTTCGAAGCCCTCAGCACCCTGGGATCCGTCATCGGAAGGGTGCTCTCCGAACTGCGTGAGCCGGCTTTGGTGATTGCCTCCAGCGACATGAACCACTACGAGAGCGACGAGGTCACGCGGGTGAAGGACCGCCGCGCCATCGACCAGCTCTTGGCACTTGATCCCCGCGGACTATACGATACCGTGCGCCAGGGCAATATCAGCATGTGCGGTTACGGCCCAGCCACCATCATGCTCATCGCCGCCCGCGGCATGGGAGCCACAAAAGCGGAACTAATCCGCTATGCAACCTCAGGCGATGTCTCGGGGGACCGAGACATGGTCGTAGGTTATGCGGGGATCGCGGTATATTAATCGCAACCCACCAAAAGAAAGGGCGGCCGGATGGCCGCCCTTGCCGCATCAGAAATCAGAGTTATTTGTGGGCAGTGCCACCGTGAGTCACTACCGCAGTACCAGCGGCGTGACCGGAGCCTGCAAACCCACCGCGCATGCCGGGGCTCGATCCGCCCATGGAACCGGGGCCGCGACCAAAGCTCGGCGAAGGCGCTGCAGCGAGGCCGCCCGACCTCAATCCGGGTGACGACGGGGTTGCGAACACATGACCGGTACCAACATTGCCGCGCGCGGTTGCCTGCGCCGGACTAGTAAACGTGCTGCCCACGGCAGTAGTGTGGGCGCCGCTCAAAGTAGCGGACCTGGAATTACGTGGGACAACGGCAGAGCCGCCAGCTGTCGACCGCGCCATGGGTGCTGTCATTCCCATTACACCGGGCCGATCCACTACGCTGCGGAAATTTGGCGGCACTGGCCCGCCCGGGATATACGCCTGAACCCGGCCGATCTGGCCCACGAGTATCGACGGACGAGGACCGGTACCCGAGGTGACAGGCGGAGTGGGAGATCTGTAGCCCGTAGGCCCATTCACAACCGGCGTAGTCGGCTGCCAGTTGGCGACCGTGCCGCCGTGCCGGAAACTGTTGCCCGGAACCCAGAACCAGCCCGTTCCGGAGAGATATGACCATGAGCCATAGTGATATGGCATCCAGCCCCATGGGTACGCCGATGCCCATGCGTATCCAAACCCAGGAGTGAATGCCCACGCACCTGCAATGTAGGGGTTCCATCCTGCCCAACCGGAAACCCCATAGGGCTGCCAGGCCAAGCCGTAGCCCGGAACGTTCATGAAACCGCCGTAGTAGGCAAGATCCTGAAAGCCGTAAGCCCCCAAGCCATTATCGCCATAGCTGTAGCTATTGTAGGCATACGCGGTCTGATAGGCAGCACGCTCGCTGTTCCAGCGATCGAGCGGAAAGCTAGTTACTTCTTTGGCCACCAGAAAACCCGATGGGTTGGTGGAATCAAGCGTCAACGTGTTGTTCTTCTTGATCTTCACCAGGTCGGTGGTGCTGTCGAACTGAGCCTCGCCGTTGAATACCGCCACCTGCACCTGATCTCCACTGGTGACGAATCGCACCTGCGAATCACGCCGGACCACAAAAGTCCGGTCGGCAAAGATGACGCGGTAAATGTCGTTCTTGCCGGAGCGAGCATCAAAGTACATGGTGCCCCGCACCAATTCGACTTCGTTGACCTTGTCGCCGTCGTCGTTGATCAGCAACTGACGGAATCTCACGTCGGTTGCTTCGCCCAGCCGCACGGTACTGTTATTCTCGAATTCGACTTCCGCAAGACCGTCAGCGCCGGTCACGATGCGCGAACCCTCCACGACCGGAGAGTTCAAAATGGCGCGCTCCAGACCCTGCCCGGCGACATGCTCCATCTGCACATTGCCGTCTTCGTAGCTCACACGAACGATTCTCACGTGTGACGTTGCCTGGGCGGACCCAACCGCCAGCAGCGCAACCAACGTCATGGCCAACGCTAGCTTTGTGTGTTGCGCCATATGGTTACTCCTTGGACCGGAATACTGTTTGTGGCCGAAGTGCGGCAAAGTCCCGCGGACACGAATCCCTGACTCGCCTCATACGTATTAAACACCGGTTTGATGCGAAGTTGTTGGAATTCGTTGCCGCGGTCAGGAAGTATTTTCAATTCCGAACCGGGGCAGTCTAATTGTGGGAGCGCACTCGCGGCTACCCTTTACTGCGGGCCGGGCGATGGGATTAGGGTCCCGCCATCGGGGAGTGATTTCAGCAGCTGCTTTGCCGCCACGCGATTGATGTGCATCATGTTAGGGTCTGCGGCGATTTTCTGCAGGATAGGTGCGATGGCCTGGAGCTCCTCGACATAATGGCTCGCCTGCAGGTCCCGCAGAGCATTCAACCGGGCATCGATGCCCAGCTTGTCGAAGCGGTACTGGAATTCCAGCTTCCTCCCATAATCAATGGTGTTGGCAATTGACTGAAAGAGCCGGGTCAACTCCTGCACCTCGGCATTAGGTGAGTAGTTATAGCTGGTGGAATGGTCCAGGTCCGGTTGCCCGCCAGTGGCAGGCCCGTGGTATTCCAGCATTTTTTGGCCAGTCTTGGCGATGTTCTTCTGTCTCGCCTCATAGTTTCCCTGGAAATAATCCAGCTTCTTGGCCAATTCGAAGATTTTCTGCCGGTTGGCGGCAGTCATCGTAAATTCCTGGCGATAGGTGTCACCGTCGCCGTTGTCTGCCGCGTTTCCGACACCTTCGAAATGCGTATCGCCGGCATCGTCAACCGCGATCGTGTAGCTGACCCAGGGATGTCCCTGGTCCCAAGCAAACTTGAAGCTGACCTTGGCTCCGCTCGGCGGATCGACAGGTACGACCTGATGAACTACCTGAGCACCAGCACCCAGCGCCAGGCACAAGACCGCAATAAGGACATATTTGAGGCCCGCCAATCTCATTTTGCTGATTGATTTTACTCGAACTGAAGCGCAGGGACGAAGAGCGCCCTGCCGGCCAGGTCTCAGTCATGGCTCAGTCTGCCCCGGCATGCTGGCGGCACAGCGTGCTGGCGGTGTGAACGTGACAGATTGCGATTGCCAGTGCATCGGCCACGTCTGGCGGTTCCGGTGGTTCAGGGAGACTCAAGAGGCGCGCCACCATCAGCTGCACCTGCGACTTCTCGGCGCGCCCATAACCCACTACCGCCGATTTGATGGAGAGCGGCGAATAGGCAACCACGGATAACCCCGCCTGCGCAGCCGTCAGCATGGCGACACCCCGTATGTGTCCGAGCTTCAGCGCCGACTTGGCATTGACGGCGTAGAACACGTCCTCAATCGTGACAACCTCGGGTGAGAAGGCGGCAATGATATCGGTAAGACCCTGGCAGATCTTCATCAATCGCAATTCCAGCGCTTCTCGAGGGAGCAACCTGATTGCGCCACTGCAGATGTGATGCAGCGCGCCCTGGTTATCCTGGTCGATCACACCGTAGCCGGTGTACTCGCCGCCGCAATCAATGCCAAGAACTCGCATATTCTTGCGCCGAGTGTAGCAGGCCCGGGTGGCGCGCGGGAGTTGTGCAATTATGCTCACCCGTTACATGTGGGATGCAAGACGTCCGGTGAGCATCAGGCCGAGCATGCGGAAATCACTGATGAATGACCAGAAGGGATGGCCAAACGTGGCCGGCTTGTTCTTCTCCAGAACGAAGTGGCCGATCCAGGCGCACCCGTAGCCGATGGGAAAGAACAGCAGGGCGTACCAAGGATGTCCGAGAATCAGCGCGCCCAAAACCACGCCCACGCCGAGCGTGGTTCCCAGGGCGTGCAAAATCCGATTGCGCGGATCGCTATGCTGCTGCAAGTAAAAGTGGAAGAACTCGTCGTATGTCTGGAACTTCTGTGACATCGCCATACTGTCAGACTCCCAAGTGTGGCCTCTCAAGCCAGCCCGAACGCGCCGACGAGTTTACTACGAGACGCAGAAGTTGGTGCTGTACGTTACTATCTTTACAAGTACTCCTGTGGAGGGATGGCTTCGGCATGAGAGTTGGCATTTTGACTGGCGGCGGCGATTGTCCCGGCCTCAACGCAGTGATACGGGCGGTGGTTCGCAAGGGAATTCTGCACTACGATGACGAGTTTGTAGGTTTCATGGAGGGCTGGCGTGGCGTCGTTGAGAACAAGACGATGGCGCTGAATTACGACGCCATCTCTGGCATTCTGCCGCGTGGCGGTACTATCCTGCGCACTTCCCGGACCAATCCCTCAAAGCGCGAAGGCGGTTTGGCTCGATGTATGGAGACCCTGAAACTAAACGAGCTCGATGCTTTGATCGCTATCGGGGGCGACGACACGAACAGTGTCGCCCAGAAGCTTTTTGAGCAAGGCATCAAAGTCGTGGGCGTTCCTAAGACAATTGACAACGACCTGAGTGGAACCGACTTCTGCTTCGGTTTTGACACCGCCGTCAATACGGCGATGGAAGCCATTGACCGGCTCCACACCACCGCGGAAGCGCACCAGCGCGTGATGGTGGTAGAGGTCATGGGGCGCGATGCGGGATGGATCGCGATGTACAGCGGCATCGCCGGCGGGGCTGACGTCATTCTGATTCCGGAGAAACCTTTCGACATTGAGGAAGTGGCCGAACGGATTCGTCTTCGCCACGCACGCGGGCGTTATTTCAGCATTATTGTGGTGGCGGAGGGAGCCAAGTTCGCCAGCGACGTCGATCCGGCCCAAGGCGCTCCGGTGGTTACCGAGATGGGCAAAGACGAGTTTGGCCATGTCCGGCTCGGTGGAGTTGGCCAGATTCTAGCGCGGGAAGTCGAGCGCCGCACGGGCCTTGAAACGCGCTATGTCGTGCTGGGACATATCCAGCGCGGCGGCTCACCCAGCGCTTTCGATCGCGTACTAGCCTCGCGTTATGGCATCGGGGCCATCGACATGGTGCACCGCGGAGAGTTTGGCTGCATGGTCGCGCTTCGCGGCAACGATATCGTGTCCGTTCCTCTGACTGAAGCGATCAACAAAAATCGCCTGGTGGATCCTGCGCTCATCGCTGTAGCGCTCGGCCTGAGCGATGCCTTAGCGGGCGACGAAAAATAGTATGCGCCTGCGCACCGCAAGAATGCGCAATTTCAGCCTTACTGGCACAGGAGAGGCAACATGCAAGCCAAAAGCCCGCTTCTCGCCTCTATCGCCATACTTCTGATCGCGGCAGCGGCACAGGGACAGAGTGCTTTCGCACCCAAAGTCACCGGCCCGTTGTCGCAACGGGTCGTGGCCTATCAAATCGACGCCACCTACCTGCCTGAGAAGCATGTGGTAGAAGCCACCGAGACCCTGACCTATCACAACCTTACGGGGCAGGCGCTCGACCATTTTCCATTTCATCTCTACCTCAATGCGTTTCAGCCGAAGTCCACCTGGGTGAAGGTTGCGCATCGCGATGGCAGCTTTCGCACCAGCACCTTCGAAAACGGATGGGACCCTAAAAACAGTGGTGCCAGCGAGGTAATCTCTCTGGAAGTGCCCGGCATGGGCGACCTTACAAAACAAATCAAGTTCGTGTCTCCTGATGACGGCAATCCCGACGACAGAACGGTGATGTATATCGCCCTACCGCGCCCTGTTGAGCCGGGACAGGACGTCATCTTCAAGATCAAGTTTCGGGCCACTTTTCCAGAAGTCGTCGCCCGAACCGGCTACAAACGAACATTTCTCCTGGCTGGTCAGTGGTTCCCCAAGGTAGGAGTCTGGTGGAACGGGGCATGGAATTGCCACCAATTCCATGCCATGACGGAGTTCTTCGCTGACTTCGGCACCTACGACGTGAAGATCACGCTGCCCAAGAGCTACATCATCGGCGCCACCGGTGTGCAGACCAGCGACGCCGACAATGGCAACGGCACCAAGACCGTCGCCTTCCACGCTGAGGATGTTCACGATTTTGCCTGGACCGCTGACCCTAACTTTGTCGTGAAGGAGGCCACCTTTAACGGCAGCGTCGGCGCCGTGAACATCCGCTTATTGACCTATAAAAGCCACGAGAGCTCCTGGCTGCGCTACCTCGATGTAATGCAAGGCACCATGAAGCGTTTCGACGAATGGTATGGGCCCTATCCCTACGCGCAGATCACGGTGGTCGATCCACCCCATGGTGCGATCGAAGCCGGCGGTATGGAGTATCCGACGTTTATCACCGGCGGAACACTCTGGTGGTCGCCAAAAGGCCAGAAGCTGCTTCCCGAAGGTGTGACCGAGCACGAGTTCGGCCACCAGTACTGGTATGGCATGGTAGCCACCAACGAATTTGAAAACGCGTGGCTCGATGAGGGCATCAACAGCTACACCGAAGTTAAAGTTGTCGATAGCCTTTACGGCAAGAACACCAGCCTGTTGAACTGGCTCGGCGCCCAGATGGGCGATGCTGCGCTGCAACGCTCTTCCTATATCGGAGTGGCCGATACCGATTCGCTGTCACAGCCCGCCTACGACGACATGAGCATGGGAAGCTATGGGGGAATTACTTACGGGAAAACCGCGAGCATGCTGTTGACCCTGGAAGCCGTACTGGGCGAGCAAGCTCTTCGGAATGCCCTGCACGCTTACTTCATGAAGTATCGGTTTACCCATCCAACACAAGAAGACTTCCTGCGCACGGTTAACGAAGCCGTCGGACAAGACCTGGGCTGGTATTGGCAGCAAGCGGTGTACGGAACTCAAGTGCTCGATTACAGAGTCCGAAAGGCCGAGTCGGCCCGTGTCGACTGGGCCGACCGCGACGCGCCGGATGCAAAGAGGGGAGAAACCCTCTACCAGACGGACATTCTGTTGCAACGCGTGGGTGACTTCGTTTTCCCGGTCGTCGCCGAGGTCAAGTTCGACAACGGGGAAACAATTCGCGAAAAGTGGGACGGCCGGGACCGCTGGAAGCGCTACGTATATCTGAAGAAAGCGAAAGTCCTGTCGGTGGAGGTTGACCCGGACCATCAAGTCACCATGGACCGCAACTATCTGAACAACAGCGTCGCCACCGAAGCCCAGCGTGGTGCAACCCTCAAGATCGCAAGTTACTGGACCTTCTTGACGCAGTTTCTCGCACAGATGTTGAGTTGGCTGACATGACACAGGAGACGAAGATAGTGGAAGATGGCCAAGGTTTGGTGGCCGCTGGGGCCGCATTAGTGTGGCGCCGTCAGCGGGTGCTGTGGTGGATATTCGCGGTCAACCTGGTTCTTGGACTTCTGGGGGCTTCCGGAGCGCGCGCCGAACTCGATCACCTGCTGCGCCACAGCCTGGCAGGCACCGGCCTGACCAAGGGCTTCGACTTCGGAATGTTCATGGAACTGATCAATCAGCCAACCGCTGACCTCATGCGGTCGGCTGGAAGTTCGTTCCTATTCGCCTTGCTGTTCCCGGTGTTCATGATCTTCGTGACGGGCGGCATCCTGGCGGTCTATCGCGAAGACCGCAGGTTCACAGCCGGAGACTTCTTCGCCGCATCGGGCGCGTTTTTCTGGCGGTTCATCCGCTTGGCAATCTTTTCGCTGATTCCCTTCGGGGTGCTGGCCTTCGGGCTTTGGGGTGTAAACAAGCTATCGGACTACGTTGGCGACCGCGCCGTGTCTGCGCAGACCGG
This sequence comes from uncultured Acidobacteriaceae bacterium, assembly GCA_963834815.1. GTDB lineage: Bacteria > Acidobacteriota > Terriglobia > Terriglobales > Acidobacteriaceae > DASRAA01. The sequence goes on from CAWIDA010000009.1 coordinate 158,533, forward strand.
CTTCTACTTGTTTCTGAGCGGGGCGATCGTACTTATACTTTTGCTCCTGTTCGTTCGACTTTGGTTCGACATCGCGCAGGTTCGCGTGGTGGTCCAGGACGAACACAGCATGTGGCGAAATTTGTGGAAAGCGCTCGGTATCTCCCGGCGCGAAGTGGCTACCTTGTTTCGCGTTTATCTCTGCATCAGCGGTGTTGCCTGGGTCACCTTGGCGGCCGGACTGTATCTCTGGGCCAAACTGCCGCCGACAACAACGCCGCTGACCTTCTTGCTGCTGGAGTTCATCGTCCTGATGCAACTCCTTACCCGGCTCTGGCAGCGCGCCAGCGCAGTTACCTGGTATAAGCGGCACGCCGCCCTATTCCCCGCGGATGCGGTGGATTACACGACTCCAGCGCCTGTGGAGATTACAGATATCTCGGTTGAAGAGATCGACATGCAGGAGCCGTCAGTTCCACCAACGGGCGAAGGAAGCTCGGGTACGAACGAACCACAAAGGGACGCGTAAATCTACCGATTTTGGGATTGGCCGCGCGGACTAAAATCTCAGTGAGATAACATATGTCGGGCTTCGCGCCACGACCGAAGTCGTGTCCTCATGCAAAACAGACCTTCCGACTGCCGCGGCGAGGCCGAGATTATGCTGCTTGAAGGGATAATTTGCGGTGAGTGTTACTCGTGAGATTAAAGAATATCTACATGGCCAAGAGTTTTGCAATGCCGTCGTTCGAAGATATCTTCGCTTCGAAATACTATCGGAGGCAGCATTACGAACAGAGGTCGCGAATCTCCTTATTGCAAAGATAAAACGCCTTGGAACTCAAGCTGAAGGCTACCGTGTCACGTGTGAAGTGCATCTTGCGGGCATAAATATCATTCCTGACATTTTGATCTGGAAGAAGAAACATCCTCGCATCTGGATTGAGCTGAAGGCAACGAGATGCTTCGATACGACCAAGGCTCAAGCTGACTGGGCAAAATTGCAGATTAACTGCAAGGACTTTCCTTCCATTAAAGCCGGCTACTTGATTTACGTCTCCAGGTGGAACCGAGGCACTATGGAGATTAGACGTACCAACAACACTCGTCGATATTGGCCAATCGGAATTGCTTTGTCCGAGAAAATCGAGAAGGAAGAATTCGGGAAGTGGTACGTCGAATACAAACGAAGGGCCCACTACAGCCTCGTTTCTAGTGCAGCGACGTCCATAAGGACGAAAACCTGAATGGTAGAAAATGCAGATCCGTCGGCGACTAAAGTCGCCTTGGATGAAAAACTAAAACAACTGGAACGCTGGCCTGAAGGCCAGCTCTACCGTCAAGAAACGGGGCGCATCGGGCACCCCGTTGTAATCGGCCAGACTGGGGGAGCTCCTATTCGTCTTCCTTCAGTTTCGCGATGACGGCGAAATCTTCCAGGGTAGTCATGTCGCCCTTAACGTCCCCGCTGGACGCGAGTTCGCGCAACAGGCGGCGCATGATTTTGCCGGAACGCGTCTTGGGCAACTGATCGGTGAAGCGAATGTCGTCGGGCTTGGCCATCGACCCAATCTCCTTCGCCACCCACTGCCGCAATTCCTCCTTCAAGGCGTCTGATGGCTCGTGCCCCATTTCCAGTGTCACAAAGGCTGCCACGGCCTGCCCCTTCATGTCGTCAGGACGTCCCACGACAGCTGCCTCCGCGACTTTTCCGTGGGCCACCAGTGCCGACTCGATTTCCATAGTACTGAGACGGTGTCCCGAGACATTGAGCACGTCGTCAACGCGGCCCATAATCCAGAAGTAGCCGTCTTTGTCCTCGCGGGCGCCGTCGCCGGTGAAGTACACCCCCGGAATATCGGACCAATACTGGCGAACGTAGCGATCGGGGTCGCCGTACACTGTGCGCAACATAGCCGGCCACGGTCGCTTGATGACCAGGAATCCGCCCGAACCTAAGGGCACACGCTCACCCGCGCGAGTCACCACCTCGGCTTCGATCCCAGGTAGCGGCTTGGTGGCTGAACCCGGCTTGGTGGCGACCGCTCCCGGAACCGGCGAAATCAAGATCGAGCCCGTCTCGGTTTGCCACCAGGTATCGACGATGGGACAGCGATTGCCGCCAATAACCTCCCGATACCACATCCATGCCTCGGGGTTAATGGGCTCGCCGACGGTGCCCAAAAGCCTCAGCGAAGTGAGGTCATGCTTCTTCGGCCATTCGTCACCCCACTTGATGAAGGTCCGGATCGCAGTGGGCGCCGTGTACATGATGTTGACTTTGTGCTTCTCAACAATTGCCCAGAAGCGGTCGAATGCCGGCCAGTTGGGAGCGCCCTCATACATAAGGATGGTCGCGCCGTTCTGCAACGGCCCATACACGATGTAGCTGTGCCCGGTAACCCATCCGATATCGGCGGTGCACCAGAAGGTATCCTCGTCCTTCAAGTCGAAGACCCACTTGGTGGTGATGTAGGTTCCGACAGAGTATCCACCAGTGGTGTGTACGATGCCCTTAGGTTTTCCGGTGGTTCCCGAGGTATAAAGGATATAGAGGGGATGCTCGGAGTCGAGTGGTTCGGCCGGGCAAACATCGCTGGCCTTAGCCATAAGCTCGTGCCACCAGTAATCCCGACCTTCCTTCCACGCAACTTCGCACCCCGTACGTTTGTAAACCACAACGTGCTTCACACTTGAGCAACGCTCTACGGCCTCGTCGACTGCGGCTTTCAATTTGACTTCGCTGCCGCGCCGGAAGGACGAGTCCTGGGTAACGACGGCAATCGCTTCCTGGTCAGTGATGCGATCGACTAGAGCATTGGCCGAGAATCCGCCAAAAATCACAGAATGCACTGCCCCAATGCGGGCGCAGGCCAGCATCGCAATCGGCAACTCTGGACACATGCCCATGTAAATGGCCACGCGATCGCCCGGCTTAATGTCGAGCGCCTTCAGCACATTGGCAAACCGTTGCACCTCTAAATGCAACTGCTGATAAGTGAGGGTGCGCACTTCGCCAGGCTCGCTCTCCCAGATGAGAGCGGCTTTGTTCTTTCGCCAGGTTTCCACATGACGATCAAGGCAGTTGTACGAGAGGTTGATTTTGCCACCGAGAAACCACTTCGCCCAGGGCGCGTTCCACTCCAGAACCTTGTCCCACGGCTTGAACCAATGCAGTTCGCGCGCGATGTCGGCCCAGAAACCCTCAGGATCGGCTGAGGCTCTGGCGCGGAGTCGTTCGTACTCGTCGGAGCTGCCGATGATTGCATCCTTGGCGAACTCCTGGGGCGGTGGAAAGCTCCGCGTTTCGGTGAGCGTTGATTCAATATTCTGATTAGGGGCTACCTGCTCCGACGACATACGAGACTGCCTCCAATGAAAGCTGCTGCTGGCACATCAGCGATTAACACTCTACTTCATGAAACCTGTGCTGTGGTACCGCCGCATATCCAGCGGTGCCTTCTCGGGCAGATGCGGTCGGGACAACTTGAATGCGAGCCGGCGATTGCGAACCGACTCATTGCCCAAGCAAGGAAAGATCTCCGATCCCGTAGCAGTGCTCAAAGAATGAACCCTGCCCTTGACTGTAGACTCCTATGGACCGTCAGACTAGTGAGCGCTGGCCCGTTCTGCGCCCAATCCGGTGTTAGACCGTACCAGCAGCTCGTTAAACTTCGCTTCGGCCTCCGGCTCCCTGGTCAGCAGCGTCCCAAGAATCGCTGCCGCAAAGCCGAGCGGCACACTTAGGATGGCGGGGTTCTCCAGCGGGAAAAAGGCTCTGGCCTGGATCAGGTGCCGCGCCGCCCCGGTCACTGTTGGCGGGTCAATCGCCATAATGCTGGGGCTGACAATGATCAGCCCGAGGGAAGCCAGCAGTCCAACTCCCAGACCCATTACCGCGCCGGTCGTATTGAAGCGGCGCCAGTAGATCGACAAAACGATCACCGGCAAATTGGCGGACGCTGCCACGGCAAAGGCCAGCGCCACCAAAAACGCCACGTTGGCAGTTGGGCCCAGCAGGATTGCGATCCCAATGGCGATAAACCCCACAACAAATGCCGCCACACGGGCCACTCGGACTTCTTCTCCGGGCTTTCTCTCTACTCCCTTGTGGATTACGTTCGTCCAGAAATCATGGGCGAACGACGTCGACGCACTGATAGTCAGGCCAGCCACTACCGCCAGGATCGTCGCGAAGGCAATCGCCGAGATGAAGGCAAAGAAGATGTCGCCGGCCAGCGCCTGGGCCAGTAGCGGAGCGCTCATGTTCGTCCCGCCGTTCTTCTTGATGAAGTCCTGGCCCACGATGGTAGCCGCGCCAAAGCCAAGAAACGTCGTCATGATGTAGAAGCTGCCGATCAGCACCATCGCCCAGACCACACTATTGCGGGCCGTCCTGGCATCGGGAACCGTGTAGAACCGCACCAAGATGTGAGGCAACCCGGCAGTCCCAAAAATTAGTGCAATGCCCAATGAAATCAAGTCAAGCGCTCCATAGGGTGGTTTGAAGCGCAGCCCCGGCGTGAGAAAGTCTTTTACCACCTCCTGCCCCTTGGCATCGTGATACGTCACATGGCTGATCGCATCGAAAAACGCGGCGAGGCTGAAACCGAAATGAGCCAGCACCAGAATGCTCAATAGGACGGTTCCTCCCATGAGCAGAATTGCTTTTACGATCTGCACCCAGGTCGTCGCCAACATCCCTCCGAACACGACGTAAACAATCATGAGGATGCCGACACCGATCACTGCGGTGTGATAAGTGATCCCAGAGCCTTTCAGCAGCAATGCAACAAGAGCACCCGCACCCACCATCTGGGCAATCATGTAGAAGGTGCTTACCGTCAGCGTACTGATCGATGCCATCGCCCGCACCGGCCTCTGCTTCAACCGGTACGCGAGCACGTCAGCCATGGTGTACTTGCCGGCGTTGCGCAATGGCTCGGCCACCACCAGCAGCACGGTAAGGTATGCCACCAACCAGCCCACCGAGTACATGAATCCGTCGTAGCCAAAGAAGGCGATCAGGCCGGCAATGCCCAGAAAGGACGCGGCGCTCATGTAATCGCCGGCTACGGCCACTCCATTTTGCCAGCCTTTGATCTGGCGGCCGGCAGCGAAGTACGCACTCGATCCGGAAGACCGCTTCGACGCCCAGTAGGTGATCCCCAACGTAACGGCAATAAATGCCAGGAACATGATTAGCGAAGTGGACATGGCTACTTGGCTCCCTGGCCGTCGCCGGCTTTTTCAATGATGTCTCGCGACAAACGATCGAAATCATTTGCAGCCTTGACATAGAGTCCGGCGATGATCCATGCCATAAAGAACTGCGATAGGGCGAAAAGATAAGCGATATTCACGGTCCCGATGACTCGCGTAGCCATGAACGCGGGCGCGTACCCGACCAGCACAGGTAACGCGAAGTAGTACACGACGAAGAAAACGAATGCAGGCACAATGAAGATCTTTTTGATCGCCATCAAGTCCTTGAACTGCGGACTGGTCGCGATCTTGTCCCATTCGCTTTTAGTACCTTCGTAGCGTTCAACCGCTTCTGCCATAGGGTTCCCTCGATTTGTGACTGGTAAGCACCACCGTCCGGTGGCGTCGAAACAATATCAAAGGAGCCGAAATACGACTACCGGTTTTGATTAATTTTCCCTGAATTCGTGGCATCGCGAGGAAAGCTGGCGGTCTTGCGGCTGGAGTCTACTGGCTGTTTGCAAGTTGACCCTCCAGCCCTCAGCCTGTCTGCTATATCCGTTGCCACACCTCTCGCTGGAGCAAAGCGTGGTTAAGAACCAAGGGCGGGAAGCATTTTGGGGTAGAGGAGAGTGGTCGTTGTCCGCAGCCCGTCTGTTGCTTGATGCAAAACCGGAGCCAGAATTCCGGCCGCCTGGCCTGGCACAGAAGTGCGTTGACCGGGCCTCAACAGGTTGCGGCGCTTAGACCTATGCGCTTCCCGCCTTTCTTTTCGAGCCATTGTGGGCCACATTTTCTGCCGCGCCATGAGCATGGGTCTGTGACGTTGGATACGGGATATTGTGATATACATCACGAGAAGCGGCTGCGACAGGCGTCACGCTGAACCCGTGTATCACTTTGGTGCAGGCGGTGTTAGCATAACAAGTATCGTCACGGAGGCTACCTGTGGGGTCACCTTATGGATTTGAGCTGGTAGAAAATTGCGTCATCTGTAAGTTGCGAAGCGACAGTTTCTTTTGTTCCCTACCCAAGGCATCCCTCGAAGCTTTCGACAAAATAAAATACACGGCTTCCTATCCCGCGGGCGCAGTTTTGTTTGTTGAAGGTCAGTCGCCTCGCGGAATCTACATGCTGTGCAAAGGACGGGTAAAGCTCTCTACCACGTCAGCAGAAGGCAAGACCCTGATCCTCAAGATCGCTCAGCCGGGCGAAGTACTGGGCATGCATGCCACTGTGTCAGGCACACCGTACGAAATTACGGCCGAGACTGGTCAACCCTGTCAGCTGAATTTCATTAAGCGGGAAGATTTTCTACGTTTCCTCCAGACTCACGGAGATGCTTGTCTGCGAGCCGCGCAGCACCTTAGCAAAGATTGCCAGACCGCTTACCAGCAAATACGCAGTCTGGGTCTGTCGCACTCAGCTCCAGAACGCCTGGCGCGCCTTTTGCTGGAGTGGACAGCGACCAGCGTCGATCAGACGGAACCGAAGGTGAAGCTGGCCCTGACTCACGAAGAGATTGCGCAGATTATCGGTACTTCACGTGAGACCGTGACCCGCGTGCTAGCTGATTTCCGTAAGCGTCAGATCGCGACCTTGAAAGGTTCCACCCTCACCGTTCGCAACAAGGCCGTTCTCGAGAAACTCGTCGGCGCCTAGTTATTCCCATTTCTCGCACCGCTTCTGCGACCAGTTGATGGCGATGAAACTCGACGATTGAGCGGGCCTTATCGACCAACCCTGCAAGCTTTCCTCTCACTACGTCAGAAAGTTCTTCGCCCATCTCAAACGAAGCCCCTACGATCGTAAGTAACTCAGCCGGGGGAGCACTGCCGTACAACTCACTGGCAGCAGAGAGCAGCGCGGCAGAATCCAGCAAATGCGTGAAACTCAGGGGCTCCGGTCGTGGGAGGACCGTGGAGCGTTGGACTTCCCCTGGATGCTGGCCCACTGCGGCGTCAAGAAAAAGCACAAATTCACTACCTGCAATGTCCTCAGACATCTCGGGCGTGAGCTGGTGAGCGCCAATCACTCGCACATCGGGATCATCGTGATAGCAGTCATCCAGTATGCGCGCAATTCGCGAACCCACGCAGTCATCGCCACACAGACGGTTTCCGAACCCGATGATCAAAATCTTGGGCACCTAGCTCCTCGAAACCTCATGCAAAGTCTCACCGTCCCGGCTCTGTAATTCGCTTTGCTTGCGAACGGCTGCATCATTCACCTGCTCAACGGTTTCTACCCGTCATTATCCTTTCGTGTTTCCGGCAGAAAGGATGTGAGGCGCCTCACGCCACGAGGTGATTCAGGATCAAGGCGTTAAGCGTAGTTCAGATTTACGCAGTGAAGCGGTCGTTTCTAGTCAACAGATACGCGGCAATTGCTCTCCGCTTAACATATCCAGTATTCGTTCCGTGCCGAGTCGGCTCTTCACCGTGACCATGCCCGCCGGTTTCTCTTGCACCTGGCCGATTCTCAATGCTTCTCTGCTCACGGCATGCCGGGACAGGATGTCCAAAGCCCGTGTCGTTTGGTGTTCCGGAACGAAAGCAACGAAGCGGCCTTCATTCGCCAGGTAGAGAGGATCGAGGCCGAGAATTTCGCAGGCGCCAGTCACATCTTCGCGGACCGGAACCAAATTCTCTTCGATACTCATGCGCACTTGTGCGGTCTCTGCGATCTCGATCAGCCCGCTGCTCAACCCCCCGCGGGTAAGATCGCGCAGGCAATGGAGCTCGACCCCGGCGTTCAGAAGCGCCTCAATCGGCTCCCACAGCGGCGCGCAATCGGATTCGATCGTGCTCTCGAAGGACAGCCCTTCGCGCATTGCCATGATCGCGATGCCATGACGTCCGAGGTCGCCGCTGAGGAGAATGACGTCGCCCGGTCGCACCGCCGACGGCGCAATCGTCAGATTATGCTCCACCACACCAATTCCAGCTGTGTTCACAAAGATGCCGTCGCCTTTTCCTTTGTCCACGACCTTTGTGTCACCGGTAACAAGTTGCACTCCGGCCCGGGCCGCGGTGATTCTCATGGAGTCCACTACGCGCCGCAACGACTCTATGGGGAGCCCTTCCTCCAGGATCAACGCCGAACTGAGGTACAGTGGCCGCGCGCCACACATGGCCAGGTCATTAACCGTCCCGTTGACGGCCAGCGTGCCGATGTCGCCGCCGGGAAAGAACAAAGGCTTGACCACGTAGGAATCCGTAGTGAAAGCGAGCCTGGCTCCGGCAATGCTCAAGGTAGCGCCGTCGTGTCGCTCGAGCAACATCCGGTTGCTGAAGCTGGGAAGTAACAGCCCTTCCAGCAGCTCGTGCATGCGGCGTCCGCCTCCGCCGTGCGCCAGTTGTATATGTTCGCTATCGTCGAGCGGGACGGGGCACTGCAGCCGAAAGTTCTTGACCTCAGCCATGGCGCGGCCTCCCGACGTTTACTAGCTCCTCGTTGCGCAAGCGACGATAACGGTAGTACGCTGCGCAGGCTCCCTCGGACGAGACCATCGGCGCACCCAACGGGTGGTCGGGCGTGCAGCGCTTGCCGTAGGCCTTGCAGTCTTCCGGCTTCTTCGCTCCGCGCATCACTAGTCCACTAATGCACTCGGCATCTTCTTCCGCAGTGTAAGCGGACACTCCGAAACGCATTTCGGCGTCAAACTCTGCGAATTCCGGAGCTAAGCTCAGACCACTCTGCGCAATCTCGCCGATGCCACGCCATTTGCGGTGCACCACGCGAAACACACGGGCCATCAGCTGTTGCGCCGGAACATTCCCCTCCCGCCGGACGGAACGGGCATACTGATTCTCAACCTCGTAACGCCCGCCCTCGAGTTGCGAAAGGCACATGTAAATGCCTTGCAGCAGGTCGAGCGGTTCGAATCCGGTGACTACAATGGGAACCTTGTACTTCTTCGCGATAGGCTCGTACTCTTCATACCCCATCACCGTGCAAACATGGCCGGCCGCAAGGAATCCCTGCATATGGTTCTCGGGCGAGCTCAGAATGACTTCCATCGCAGGCGGAACAAGCGCGTGCGACACCAGCACGAAGTAGTTCGTGACACCCATCTGTTTCGCCTGATAGACCGACATGGCATTCGCCGGTGCAGTGGTCTCGAATCCTACAGCGAAGAACACCACCTGCTTGTCTGGATTCCGCACTGCAATCTGGACCGCATCGGTTGGCGAGTACACCACACGCACATCGCCGCCGGCAGCCTTCACGCTAAATAGATCGCCCGACGATCCGGGCACGCGCAGCATGTCGCCAAACGAACAGAAAATGACGTTTGGTTGGGCCGCAATCTGCAGTGCCTTGTCAATCAGTTCGAGAGGAGTGACACACACTGGACATCCGGGGCCATGTACCAGGGTGACCGATCCGGGCAGGAGCTCATCAATGCCATATTTCACGATGGAATGGGTTTGCCCACCACAGATTTCCATCAGCGCCCAGGGACGCGTCACCGTGCGGGCGATGGCTTCCAAGTATTGACGCGCGGCAACTGGATCGCGGTACTCCTCGACGTACTTCACGCCTCACTCACCTCGGGATCGAGTTCCGCTAATTCGCCCATCTGCTTCAAGTACTCAAAGGTCTGCAGCGCCTCAGCCTCATCGACCACACTGATGGCGAAGCCCACGTGCACAATTACGTACCCGCCCTCGCGGGCTTCGGGAACATAGGCAAGGCTGACCTCCCTGACGATTCCACCGAAACTGACCCGCGCCATGCGCGCAAAGTCCTCCCCGGTGATACTCAGGATCTTTCCTGGAACTGCGAGGCACATAACACTGGCCCTTCTTCCTTCTCTGAATTGAATTTCCGGAGAGACACCGCGGCTATCTGCCCCAGCGCAATCCCGCCATCGTTGGGAGGGACGCGCTGGTGCCAGTAGGGTCGAAAGCCCTCTTCCCGCAGCCGCTGAATCGCGCGCTCTGTCAGATACCGGTTCTGAAAGCATCCGCCGCTTAAAACTACCTTCTCTTCGCCACAGGCCTGCGCGACCCGAACCATCATCTCCACCAGCGTGTTATGAAACTTTGCCGCGATAACACCGCCCGCAACTTCGGCATGAACATCGCGGACGATGGCACGCACTATCTGCGCCCACTCGATACTCAAGCTATCGACACCGTTCGTCAGGCCGAACGAATAAATTTCGTTGGTCTCGACGTCATGAGTTAAGAACTCCAGTTCCATCGCGGCTTGTCCTTCGAAGCGGCACACCTGCCGCAGCCCGATGATCGAAGCCACCGCATCGAAAAGGCGGCCTGCACTGGAGGTGAGCGGGCAGCGCACGCCACGCACCAGCATCTCCTCCAGCAGTCGACGCTCTTGCGTGGTGAAAGCCCGCAGGGTTGGTAGGTCGCCACACTCGCTCAGGTCGGTACCAAATGATTCGTGCAGAATTGCCAGCGCCACGCGTCGTGGCTCTTTCACCGCCTTCTCGCCGCCGGGCAGCCGAAAAGTCCGGAGGTGTGCAACCCGCTCGAATCCCCCCGGCGTGATGCGGAGGAACTCTCCGCCCCAGACGGTTTCGTCTGGACCATACCCGCTACCATCCCACGAAATGCCCAATGCGGGAGGTACAACCTGGTTCTCGGCCATGCAGGAAAGCGCGTGTGCGTAATGATGCTGGACTGCGATTACCTCGACCCCGGGTTGTTTGCGCGCGTACTGTGTCGAGAAATAGTCTGGATGCACATCGCAAGCCATGGTTCTTGGCTGCAGTTCATACAACTCGGCGAAGTCGGCAAGTACTCGCTCGAAGGCGCCGTACGCCGGGACCGTCTCCAGATCACCGATGTGCTGGCTGATAAAAACCTGGTTGCCCACTGACACCGCAATTGCATTCTTCTGATGCGCGCCAACCGCGACCACATCCGGAGCAGCATTTTCTGCCAGCACCGGCAATGGTGCAAAGCCGCGGGCGCGGCGCAGCACCAGTTCGCGGCCGGCCATCATACGCACGACGGAGTCATCCACGTGCCGCACGATTGGCCGATTATGTACCAGGAAGAGATCGGCGATGTCACACAGCCGCAGCACCGCCTCCTCCTCGTGAGTGCAAATCGGCTCGTCGGAGACGTTGCCGCTCGTGGCGACAACTGGCATTCTAAGTTCATGCATCAGCAGGTGATGCAGCGGTGTGTACGGCAGCATGGCTCCAATGTAGGGATTGCCTGGCGATATGGACGTGGCCAGGTCGTTACGCATCCCGCGCCTCAGAAGCACGATGGGCGCTTCAGGCGAGCGTAGAAGGCGCTGCTCCGCCGGTTCCACTTCGGCATGCTCGAGGATGCTCGGCATAGTCGGGAACATCAGGGCGAAGGGCTTTTCTTCCCGCCGCTTGCGCCGGCGTAGCCGGCGGACCGCCGATTCGCTGCATGCATCCACCATCAGGTGGAAACCGCCCAGGCCTTTCACGGCCACAATCAACCCAACCTTGAGGGCGATGGCAGCACGCATTAACGCATCGTCGCCATGAGCCACCGCCGCGCCCGTTTCGTCCCACAACTCCAGCTGCGGACCACAGTGCCGGCACGCATTGGGCTGGGCGTGAAAACGCCGGTTGTGTGGGTTGTGGTACTCCGCCGCACACTCGGGGCACATGTCGAACATTCGCATCGAAGTGCGCGGGCGGTCATAGGGCAATGCTTCAATAATCGTGAATCGTGGTCCGCAGTTGGTGCAATTTGTAAACGGATAACGATACCTACGGTTGCTGGAATCGAAGATTTCTCGCCTGCAATCGTTGCACGTCGCAATGTCGGGCAAGATCAGCGCGGTCTTGGCTCCATCGGCACTTTCGCGGATTTCGAACTTATCGTAGGGAACTGGATCGAGAAAGCTGTGCTCGAAGCTCTGAATGAATGAGATTGTCGGCTTCTCGCTCTTAATGCCTAACAGAAATCGCTGCAAGACCTCTGGCGCACCCTCCGCTTCGATAAACACGCCCTGAGTGTCGTTGATCACCCAGCCCTTCAAGTTCATCTCCTCCGCCAGACGGTAGATGAACGGGCGAAAGCCGACGCCCTGGACGGCGCCACGGATGACCACCCGAACGCGTTGGATTTGGCTCGTTCCCACAAGGATGAGGTTACGCGCCGCTATCACAGGCGTCTGTGACGCATAACCACCGCGGCAGGTTGTTCGGTCATCCACGAGGGGCAAGCTTCCCCCAGCACGCTCCGGATGGTAAACTCCTTCCCCTATGCGCCTGAATCCACTGACTGTGGCTTCAATTTGCGGAGGATTACTGTTCTTGTCCCTAGTGGCCGTGGGTCAGGAGGAGCCGCAAACCGCACCCCCGGGCAACTCTCCTCCACCGACCGAGTCCCAGGCTCCCGCGCCTGAAGCTACTCAACCATCAGCCCCTGCGCCACAATCCGCCGAACCATCAGCCGCTCCACCGCAAGCCTCCCAGCCCGCAACCGCAGCGCCACAGGCTAGCGAGCTCACGGCCGCCGAACCGCAACGGCCTCCGAGTCGCGTCATCACTTACAGGACCACCACGGACAACGTGAAGCAGGTCTTCGCCTCGGCCGATCCGGTTGCCGCCTTGCGGCCCGGCGACATTCTTGACACCAACACGCTGGATTGTTTCGGTGGAGCGTTGAAGAAGCCGGGCGACACGCTCAGCATGGTGAAGCTCGAGAATCCACTTTCCGGGCCGTTCTACATCGAAGGCGCGCAACCGGGCGATACGCTGGTGCTGAAGTTTCTCGAGTTGACGATCGATGGTGACCAGGGCGTAGGGGCCTTCCAACCGGGATTCGGCGCACTCAGCAGCAGCACATACACCCCGATGCTGAATCACGAGTTGCCGGAGCGAATCTGGTATTTCCCAATCGACAAGGACACGAACACAGCCAGTTTCAAGGCCACGGATTCAAACTTCACGACGAAGATTCCTTTGCGCCCGTTTCTCGGATGCGTAGGCGTGGCACCTGACGGCGGTGAGGCCCGCAGCTCAATCGTGCCCGCCGAGTTCGGCGGCAATATGGATTCTCCCGAAGCTAGTGTAGGGAATACGCTCTATCTTCCGGTGAATGTGCGGGGAGCCTTGTTATATCTGGGCGACGGCCACGCTGCAATGGGTGCTGGCGAAGTTGCAGGCACGGCCATCGAGGTCCCTATGCATGTTCGCATGCAGGTCGATCTGATCAAGGGAAAGAAGATCTCCTGGCCGCGCTTCGAAAATGACGACTACCTGATGGCGGTGGGGAGTTACCGGCCCTTAGAAGACGCCACGCGCATCGCCTATACCGAGCTGATCAAGTGGATCCATGACGATTACGGGCTGTCACAGTTCGATCTCTATGAATTGATGTCCGTGGCCGGCGAGCTGAGCGTGAGCGAGATTGTGGACCCCAACTACGTCGTGATCGCCAAGATCAACAAAAAGTATCTGCCGCCGAAGCCGGCAGCCGCCAAGTAGCCTCTACTGCTCCTTTTTCTTGCCGGGTAGCGCAGCCGGATTCTCGTGGGTGCGTTCCCGAAACCGAGATTTCATCCCGGTCGCCATCGAGATGGCACCGTCGCCGAACTTCTCGCGCAGACGGTCGGCAGCCGATAGCGCCTGGTTCCATTTGTCGTGAGCAGTCCGTCCCTCGAGGCTGAGTTGCTCACTCTCCTGGTCGAAGTGCGCGGCGTGCACGCCCAGCAGCCGCACCGGATCTTTATTCCAGTTGGCACGGAATAGCTCTCTAATGGCCGAAAAAACCTCCGAATCCACGGCCGTCGGTTGTTCCAGGGTTCGGGCTCGCGTAATCGTTGTGAAGTCGGTGTAGCGCAACTTGAGTTGTAGCGTGCGCGCGTGCAAGTTTTGCTCCCTCAGACGGCGGCACACCATCTCCGACAATCGTGCCAGCATCGCCTCCAGCGCTTGTGTCTCAGCAGTATCGTTATTGAATGTATGTTCGTGGCTGATGGAGAGGGGCCCCTCGTCCAGCCCAATGTCGCCCTCGAACCAGGCTCCCGCATCGAGGCCCCGTGACTTGCCCGCGAGCGCCAGTCCCAAAGCCCCGAAGTTTTCCTGAAGCCAGTGTTCGTCGTGCGCTGCCAGGTCGCCAACTTTGTGAATCCCCTTGTCGTGCAGGCGCTTCTCCATTACTTTGCCGACACCAGGTATTTTTCGCACTTCGAGCGGGGCCAGAAATGCAGCCTCACCCCCGGGAACAATGCGCAATACACCGTTGGGTTTTGCCTGATCGGAGCAGACTTTGGCGACCAGCCGCGACGTGCCGATACCGATTGAACAATTGAGATTGGTCGTCGCTTTCATTGCCTGGTGCAGAGAGTGGGCCGCACTCATCGGAGGCCCGTGCAACCGCTCCGTGCCGGTCATGTCCACGTAGGCTTCATCGATCGAAACCATTTCAAGCTTTGGCGAGAAGCGGTTCAACACCTCGTAGACCTTGCCGGAGTACTCCCTATAGCGCTCCGGGTGTCCGTCGACAAAGACAGCCTGAGGGCAGAGTTTCGCGGCTGTGCGCAATGGGATGGCGGAATGCACGCCGAATTTGCGCGCGGCATACGAAGCCGCAGAAACCACACCGCGCTCGTGGGCTTGTCCCCCAACCACCACGGGCTTCCCTTTCAGCGTTGGATCGAACAATTCCTCCACCGAAACGAAGAATGCGTCCATGTCTACATGAAAAATGGTGCGTTGCGGGGGTGACATGTTGACCGCAATTTTATTCCACTGCAGGGCTTTTCGCCTGAACTGGATTGGTCGAAACGCTCGGCGTTGGCAAGAATAGGAACTCCATCCTCCCTGCCAACAAAGCGGACAACCCTGGTCGCCATTAGCTGGCAGATCCGGCTACGGGAGTCTTGGCGCCTGCGATCATGGCTTCGTATTCCTTCACCGTCCGGTGCGCCGCCTTGATTCCTTCAGAGGTCGTCGACACCGGCCCCTCTGAGTCCGTGTTCGCAAAGAAAACACGATCCATCGGCTGACGGACCAGAGGCAGCACTTGTGTATAGTTGCCCGGCAATGACTGGTACAGCGGATGTCCACGGCGATAAATCTGCACTTCGATTGGATCGGCGTTGGTCTGTGGCAACAGCTTCTTGAAATCGCGCAGCACGTCCGCCGCCAATTGCCGGCTTCCCTCTTCGGTCAGCAGAATCCCTCGCTGCTCACGCCGCAGCGGCGTGTAGCACGTCAGGATGTTGCATTTCTGTTTGTATCCCGGCTGATTGCGGATCGTCCAGTCCGCAACGATAAAGTCAGTGAACGTATTGCCCGGACACCACGTGTCGTATCCGCCATTAAATAATGGCCGGTCGTAAACTAGGTTCACCACGGCATACGGGATGTAACGCATCTTCGCGATGGCGTCCTTCTGCCTCTGCGGCATGCCTTCTACCATGCGCATCGTGATGAATTTCGGAGTCGCCATGATTACACCTTTGGCCGCGACGGTTTGCAGGTTCCCACCGTACAAATACGTGACATTGATGCCGTGTTTCTGCGGGACAACCGCTACCGTTGCCGCTTCCAGCAGCATGCGCTCCTGGTGCGGCTGCAGTTTCTCAGCCAGCTTCTTGTTGATCGCTCCCAGGCCGCCCGGCCAAGTGAAGCGATCGTCTTTGCGATGAGCGCCCGCCGCGTTCTGCACCTCGTAAATACCGAGCATCGCCGCAGTCTCGTCGGTGCGTGCACCCCAGTTCGACGGACCGAAGCCATCCCACCACGTCTGCAGTTCCGGAGCATGACCTGCCGTGAATTTCGACAGTGGAGCGCTGTCGAGTTCAACGAAACGATTTTTTAGGTCGACCTTCAACATCTCGTCGCGGAACTTCTTGAAGCTATCGCGCACTTTGGTCGGATACGGTAGTCGATCGAGCCCCGCGCCCCAGGTATCGGACACGAACTCGCCATTGACGATGGTTCCGTCCCAGTTGTCGATGGGCAGATAGGGTAGCCCCAGTTCCGCTGTGAACGCCTTCATCGACTCGCCTTCTGTGAATGCGCCACCGGTGGCGTAGGCAACGCCGTTGTATTCCTCCAGGTACGAATTGCCGCCCCAGTGCGGCTCCTTTTCCAGCAGCAGGAAGTCCTTTCCGCGCAGCAAGTATGCCGCGGTCAGCCCACTCACTCCGCCGCCGACGATAACGACATCGTGCTTCAGCGTAGCTGGAGGATGCGCGAACTTCTTTCCGTCGCGAATCTCATGGCAAATCTGGTTATGTTCGCCATCCACCTCAATGGGAGAGGAACCCGCCGCCAACAGCGACAGATCGATTGGACAACCTGCCGCGATGCTCCCTGCTACGACGTACCGGATGAAATCCCTGCGGCTTGTGCTCATGCTGCTTCCTTGGTCGCGGTCGCGATGATGTCGGCCGTCTCGTCGCCTCCGCCTGCTCGCAGGCGGTACCACACCACGATGAGGACCAACGAGAACAGAAAGATGATGGTTGAAATGGCATTGATTTCTGGGGTCATGCCCCGGCGCAGGCGCGACCAGATTTCCAGCGGCAGGGTGTTGTCGCGGCCAATCAGAAAAAAGCTCACTGCAATCTCGTCCATCGAAAGTGTGAAGATCAGCAGAGCGGCCCCGATGATGGGGAGCCTGAGATTGGGCAGTGTCACCCGCCAGAACGTTTGCCAGTAATTCGCACCCAGATCAAGCGACGCTTCTTCCTGTGCACGATCGGCTTTCTGCAGTCCCGCAAAAATCTCCGTGGTTGCTACGGATATCAAGGCCGTGCCGTGCCCGAGGATGATCGTAACCAGGCTGAGTTTCAGCCCGATCAGTACAACCAGCATCAGCAACGAGAGGCCCGTAATGATGCCGGGCAGGATCAGCGGCAGCAAAACCAGCCTGCGGAACAGCGCCTTGCCGGTAAAATTCACGCGGTCGAGCGCCAACGCCGCGGGCAACCCCAGTCCAATCGAGATTGCCATAGCAGCCAGCGCCACTAGCATGCTGTTCAGCACCGAGTCCCACAATGCGGTATCGTGCCCCAGTTGGCGGTACCAGTCGAGGGTCAGATTACGTGGCGGAAATCCACCCACGCCAGCGCCGTTAAACGAGTACACAATCAGCACGACGATAGGTAGATACAGAAATGCAAACACCGCTGTTGAGTGCACTGCCAGCCATCCCGCGCCTTCCCGCCCTGCCGTGCCGCGACTCACGTGAAGCTCCATTTCTTTTCCAGCCGCTCTGTGGCGAACAACAAAGCCAACACCAGAATCATCATGCAGGCGGAGATCGCCGCTCCCAGCGGCCAGTTATACGCCGCACCGAATAAGCTGACTACGATGTTGGAAATCATCACCCCGCTTGGGCCGCCGACGAGCAGCGACGCCAGAAAGTCGCCGAGACTTAGGACGAAGGAAAAGGTTGCGCCCGCAACTACGCCCGGAATGGACAGCGGCACAATCACACGCCAGAAAGTCTGCGTGGGCGTTGCGCCGAGATCGTGTGAGGCCTCCACCAGCTTGCGCGGAATGTGCTCCAGGGCCGCGTAGATGGGCAAAAATGTAAATGGCGTGTAGATGTGCGTCAGCGTCAGAATGACAGCCAGCGGGCTGTAAAGAAGATACCCCTGCGAATGGTGCGTGATGTGCAAGTACTGCAGTAATGTATTCAGCACTCCGTCGCTGCCCAGGATGGTTTTCCACGCATACGCCCGCACCAGATAGCTGACCCACAGCGGAATAATGACAAGTTGGTACAGCAGGTGTTTCTTCTTGCCTGCTTGAAATGACACGTAGTATGCCAGCGGGAAGCCCAGCAGCAACGACAACAGCATCACGCTGGTTGCAATACGCATCGAGCGCAGCAGTACCTGGAAATACACCGGCACCCTCAGCAATTCGACATAGTTCTGCAAGTTCCAGCTGCGCACAATTTGCTGCGACGGCGTAACCGACCAGAAGCTGTACAGAAACAACAGCAGATATGGCGTCAGCAAAAACAGCACCACCCATGCCAAGGGAGGAAGTGAGACGGAAAGCTTGTAGGCACGTGAAAACATGTCAGACCTGTGTCTCCCGCACCCGCACCACGTTCGCCACAGCGAACTCCAACTCCATTTCCCTGGCGTCAGGCTTCACGCCCAAGATGCGTACGTTCAGCCGGTACCCGCTCTCGGTCTCGACCTGCAGCAACTCCGCTGCTCCGTGAAATACCTGGCTGATCAGCTTTGCGCGAAACCGCACGAAACCATCGGAATAGGCCCCCGTCGCTGCAACGATCGACTCCGGTCGCACTGAGAAGGTCACGGGCCCGTCAGGCTCACTGGTGTGCCAGCGCAAGCCTGAGCACTCCGCTACGCCCGAAGTGACCTGGGTGTGCAGCAGGTTAGTCTGGCCGATGAACTGCGCCGTATAGGTGGTTGCAGGCCGATTGTAGATCTCGCGAGGCGTTGCAACCTGCTCCAATTGTCCGGAGCGAAGGAGCGCAATGCGGTCCGACATTGTCATCGCCTCCTCCTGGTCGTGCGTGACAAAGACGAACGCAATGCCAACCTCGCGTTGCAAAACCTTGAGTTCAACCTGCATTTGACGGCGTAAATTTGCATCAAGCGCCGACAATGGCTCGTCCAGCAACAGCAGCTTAGGACGATTTACCAACGCCCGCGCGAGTGCGACTCGCTGCTGTTGACCGCCGCTAATCTTCGCCGGACTGGAATCGGCGAAGCTCGACATCTTTACCATCGCCAACGCGTGCTCAGCCCTTTCTTTGACCTCAACAGTAGGCACACTCTTCACGCGCAAGCCGTATGCAACGTTGTCGAAGACGGACAGGTGAGGAAACAACGCATAGTTCTGAAACACGGTGTTGACTTGCCGTTTGTACGGCGGGAGCGGATCGAGCCGTACCCCGGCCATCCAGATTTCGCCGCTATCGCAGCCTTCGAATCCGGCGATCAGACGGAGCAACGTAGTCTTGCCCGATCCGCTCTCGCCCAGGATGCTGAGGAATTCCCCCTCCGCAACATCGAGGCTGATGTTGCGCAGGACCACATTCTTGCCGAACTGCTTGGCTACGGAACGAAGTGAAAGCAATGCTTTCGCTCCTACGCCGAGGTTTGGCGACGTTGCCATTGCGCTCGCACTCATATGGGCTATTGAGCAGCTTTCACCTGGTTCCAGATCTCGTTGTACTTCGCCCGCCGGGGCACGTTTTGCCAGAAGTAAATGCGTTTCTGGTAGCTTCCCACGTCGTCAAGATGGAGGCTCTTTCTTTGCTCTTCCGTCATGTACTGCGCGGCACCAGGGTTCGCGGGTGTGTAGCCGGTGACATCCGAAACCTGCTTCTGGGTCTTGGCCTCGATCATGTATTCCAGAAACCGCGTCGCCAACTCTTTGTTGTCGCTAGCAGATGTGATCATCAGGTGATCGATCCAACCGGTCGTATTTTCCTTGGGAATAGTCTCGCCGATGGGGAACCCTTGTTTACGCAACTGGTTGGTCATTAACGGCCACCCGATGGCCGCTACCACTTCGTGATTCTGGAAGAGGTTGGTCAACTCGCCACCGGTTGACCACAGCTTGCGGAGGTTCGGCTTCAACTCCAGTAATTTCGCTTTTACTTTCTCAAGTTGCTCATCATTCAGGTTGTACAGTTCCGACGGCGGATTGTCGTACCCAAGCACCTGTGCCGCCATGTACATGCTCGATAGCTCGTCTGGAACGGAGATTTTCTCCTTCAGTTGCGGGTCCCACAATTCACTCCAGCTTTGTGGCGCCGCCTTGAAGTAGGTGGTGTCGTAGAGCAGCGGGTTCGGCCCCCACATAAAGGGCACGCCGTACACCTTTCCGTTCACGCGCACCAGCGGCAGGTCGCGCAATTGTTGCGAAGTCTGGCCGTAGCTCGGGATCTTCGACAGGTCGAGCGGCGCTGCTAACCCCGATTCCGCGATGCTGGTAGACACATCGCTCGAGGGCGAGATCACGTCGTAATTACTCGCGCTTCCGCCGCGCAATTTCGCCATGAGCTCGTCGCTCGATCCCATGTAGGCGGCGTTTACCTTGCACTTGCACTGCTCTTCAAAAGTCTTGATGAACGAGGGGTCGGCGTAGCCCTCCCACACCAGCAGGTTCAGAGTGGGCGTACGCTTGGAGCAGGAGCCCAGCAACAAGGTTGTAACTGCCAGCAGAGCGAGGGCAAACCGGCGCATTACATTCCTCCGGGGGTTGCGGATGTCGTCCACTTCTCGGACTGATACACGATCTTCCCGCCTACCATCGTCAACAGCACTTGTGTCTTGTCAATTTTGTGGGGGTCGATATGAAACAGGTCCTGATCGACCACGATAATGTCAGCGTGTTTGCCGGGCTCAATCGAGCCTTCTGTCCTCTCGCGTTTACCGGAGTAAGCCACGCCCATGGTGTAAGCTTCAATCGCCTGCTCTAACGTTAACCTCTGCGCGGGGACAAACCCGCCCACAGGCTGATTGTCGGTGGTTTGGCGTGTCAACGCTGTCTGCACTCCCGGCCATGGGCTAATGGTTACCACGGGCCAATCGCTGCCGAAGGCGAGCCTGCCGCCGCCCTGTGCGATACTCTGCCACGCAAACGCCCGCGGTTCTCGCTGCACTCCGGCATTCTTCAGCCAGACTTCCAGCGTATCGGCGTCGGGATAGGCGTGCAGCGGTTGCATACTCGGAATTACGCCCAGCTTACCGAAGCGAGGGATGTCTGCCGCGGTGATGGTCTCAATATGCTCGATCCGCGGCCGCGCATCCTTAGTCGCGTTCGTCTTCTGCATGTTCTCGTAGGAATCGAGGGCGAGGCGAACGGCGCCATCGCCAATGGCGTGTGTGAAAATCTGATATCCGCGCTTGTCGAGTTCCGTGACCGTCGCCTGATACTGCGCCGGCTCCCAGAATGTTTTGCCTTTGAGGGCAGGATTGTCCGCGTAAGGCGTGAGCATCGCCGCCGTATGCGATTCCACCACACCGTCGAGCATGGTCTTGACCGCCCCGCCCGCGAGCCATTCATCTTGATAGGTGGCCCGTGCTTTGTCGAGGCTTTTTAGAATCTCCGGCGTCAGACCTGGAGGATCAAGGAAGTAGGAGATGTAGAAACGCGCCGTGAGCTGGCCCTTCTTGTATAACTCGTCGTACAGGTCGAAGTACTCGAAGTCGCCTCCAGCGCTGTGAATGCGAGTCACACCGTGGCTGCGCGCTTCTCGCAGGCCGGCCTGCAAGGCTGTCATTCGCTCTTCACGTGACGGTTTGGGAACTACTTTCTCCATTAGGTCGCTGGCCGATTCCTTGAGCGCGCCAGTCGGATTGCCCTGCGCATCGCGAACGATCTTTCCATTCTCGGGATCGGGCGTATCGCGGTCGATACCCGCCAGCTGCAGGGCCTTACTGTTTGCCCAGGAAGTGTGACCGTCAAAACACCGCAAAAACACAGGCCGATCGCTGACGATCTCATCCAGGTATTTCTTGTCGGGCAGCGCAGACTCACCAAACGCGTCATAGTGCCAGCCCATTCCCTCAATCCAGCCATTGCCGGGATGCGCCGCAGCGTATTCCTTCACACTCTTTTGGATATTGGCAATCGTCTTCGCGTCATCCAGCTTCACCCCCAGCAACGTCAGGGAACCTTCCATGAAATGCACGTGCGAGTCGCCAAACCCTGGCAAAACCAGGTTGCCGCGCGCGTCGATGACTTGTGTGTTCGCACCACGTAGCTTGAGCACTTCATCGGAGGTACCTACTGCCACTATCTCTCCGCCCCTGACGGCAATGGCTTCCGCCCAGGGCTGCGCCTTGTTTACCGTGTAAACCTTGCCGCCTGTGACAATCACATCCGCCGTGGCGGCTTGAGAGGCCGCCGATGCCGCAGATACACCAGCCGCAAGCGTCAGGATGAAAGTGACAATCAATATCAGCATGAACGAGGCTTTCCCCCACCGGGAGAGCCACCCTTCCCGCCTTCGATACGATTCAAAGACCCCGAACATCAATCCCCCTGTTGCAATGATTTCCGCATTAGAACGTAGGCGGAGTGTTTACCCACAACACAACGGTGTCTGTTTTGCCTGTGTTGCGCCACGTATGGGGCGTTCCGCTCTCAAAATAGAAACTGTCGCCCCTGCCGAGCTGGTACCACTGCCCTTCCAGTGCAATATTCAAAACACCGCGCAGTACGTAGATAAATTCTTCGCCCTCGTGAGCGTACGAATCGCCACTGCCCGCACCTGGTGCAATCGTGAACAAATGCGGCTCCATCACTGTGTTGCCCCATGCCAGCAGTTCCATCTGCACTCCCGGTCCGACTTCAAGACGCTTGCGCTCGCCGGGACGAACACGATATGGATTAGCCTGCGCGGGATCGAAGAAGTCCAGAATGTTGAGTTTGTAGAAGCGAGCCAATTTGCGCAGCGTCCCCACCGACGCGCTCATGTGAGAGCGTTCAATCGCACTGAGGAAACCGACTGAAATGCCTACCGCGCTGGCGACATCTGCGAGTGCAAGGTCGCGGCTGAGGCGCAACCGGCGCAAGCGTAGCCCCATGGAACCCGCGTCGTTGCTGCGTGCGGACTTCACCAGTCCCTGCGACTTCAACAACTCCACGATCGCCGGCCCATTGAGACCGCGGACGCGGCTGAGAAACCGGGCGCGCTTCAGCACCTTTAAATCGTCTCTCGAGTAGAGCCGATATCGGCTGTCGGTGCGCGCTGGATGGATAATCCCCAACCGTTCCCACGAGCGAATCACGGACGCCGAAACACCCGTCAGTTTGGCGACATCGCCGATCTTCAAGTAACCCTGAGGTGTGACTTCGGCCACTGGCTTCGACTGCGCTGAGCCGTGCTGGACGCGGGATTTCAAAGTTTCGCTTGACAACAGGGAATTGGGTTCTCTAACCTTGCGGAATTATAGCAAGGTTCGCTGTCGCTGCAAGCCGTTTGTTCGCCACCTGCCGGCTGCTCCAGAATCAGCCGCTCTCCGAAGGGGGTCTATGATCAGGTTTGTTCGTCGCACTCGCGCTCAGCTCTTTTTCGCCGCGCTGCTGACGGCGCTGCTGTCGGTCGCAGCGTCGGCTCAAAGCACTGGGGGAAGAATCACTGGGCGGGTTACCGATCCCAGCGGCGCTGTTGTCCCTGACGCCACCGTGACCATCACGAACGACGCCACCGGTGTCAGCAATCACACCGAGTCGAACAAAAACGGTGATTATGCCTTTCCGACTGTCGCCGTCGGTACCTACACCATCGAATTCGAGGCTTCGGGTTTCAAAAAGCTGACGCGCAAGCAGGTATCCCTGGACTTGAACGAAACCCTTACGATCAACGGCGCCTTGCCCCTTGGTTCGGCATCCGAAACCGTGGAGGTCAGTTCCGAAGCTCCGCTGGTAGACACCAGTTCCACCCAACTCGGCGCTACCGTCGATGCCCTTATGGCGACGCAGTTGCCCCTCAACACTCGCGATACCTATCAACTGCTACAACTGCAGCCGGGCGTCATGTCTAACGTCGGCGGCAGTAACTCCATCGCCTATGGCAGCGATCAGGCGGGCGTAGTCTCGGTTAACGGCGGCCGCGGCCGGTCGAACAACTTCAACGTTAACGGTGGCGATGCCAACGATCTATTCGCTAACCTGCCGACCGTCCAGCCCAGCCCCGACAGCATCGCCGAATTCCGGGTTCTCACCAACACCTTCGACGCCGAGTACGGCCGCAACTCCGGTGCGGTTATCAACGTCGTCACCAAGTCCGGGACCAACGAGTTCCACGGCAATGCTTTCGAGTTCTTTCGCAACAGCGTGCTGAACTCTCAAGGCTACTTTAACGTTACGAAACCGGAGTTCCAGCAGAACCAGTTCGGTGGTACTTTCGGTGGACCCATCAAGAAGGACCGCGCCTTCTTCTTTCTGTCCTACGAGGGACGCCGCATCAAGCAGGGCATTCCCAGTGCGCAGTTTTACGTGCCTGACCAGAACCAGCGCAACGGCGATTTCAGCGCGGTAACGGGCGGTTTTTCGGGATCGATCCAGGACCAGTTCGTGGCTGACACACTCAACAGTCGCACTGGGTGTGCCAGCGCAATCGCGAAGCTCGGAGGCGCTGCCCCGGCCGCTGGAGTAGCCTACGCCGACATGTTTCCGACCAGCATGATTCCCACTCCCTGCATGGATCCAACGGCCGTGGCATTGATGAAGCTTTACGTCCCTCTACCAAACCAGCCCGGCAACCTCTTTCAGTCCGTTCCCAACCAGTTTGTAAATGGCGATCAGGGGTCGATGAAATTCGACTACCGTCTCACCAACAATCAGAATCTGAACGTCTACTACTACATCAACGATTCGGTTACTGATCAGGCATTCTCGTTCTTCCAAGCCGGCGGCGCCAACGTTCCGGGCTTTGGAGCACAGGTCCCCACCACTGTGCAGCAGGTAAACGTGGCTCATATCTGGACCATCAGCAACAGCCTGGTCAACGAGGCACGCTTCACCTACATGCGCGAAAACCAGATTGGTTTCCAGGCTCCTGCACGCACCAACCTGGTGCAGGACTCTTGCGGCAGTCTAGTGCCCTCCAGCCAGTGCTTTAGCGACCCCAACAATCCCAGCGCCGGAATTACTCCCGGGCTGGGCAAGAATTTCGAGGGTGTCCCGTTCATCGTGGTGCCTGGTTCGTTTAATATCGGCAACAACTTTGAAGGCCAGCTTCCGCAGATCGGCAACAGCTACGTTTGGTCCGACAACATTAGTAAGCAGCTCGGTGCCCACGCTTTGAAGTTTGGCGCCGACATTCGCTATATGCAGTTCAACCAAACTCTGTATTACAACGTCAACGGTTATTACCAGTACGATAGCTCCGATCCCAATAGTCCGGGGCTGCTGGCCGATGCTGCGAATGGAATCTACAACTACCTTCCCGACTATATGCTCGGCTTGCCTTACAGCTACTCGCAGGGCTCGGCGCAGGCCGAGCATGTTCGCAACAACGCTTACTATCTCTTCGCGCAGGATAGCTGGCGCATTAAGCCCAACGTAACCCTCAATTACGGGCTCCGCTGGGAACTCGATACTCCGCTCACCGATGTTCTCGGGCACGTGCAGACCTATCGCCCCGGGCAGGCGACCACGCAGTATCCTTGCCAGCTGAACGCTAATAACCCTCTCGTGCAGGTGTATGGTTCCACCGACTGCAGCGTATCCGGACCAGCGAACGCGGTGAACCCGCTAGGCCTGGTCGTTCCCGGCGACAAGAACGTTCCCCCGGGCTTGACCCAGACCTACTACAAGGCCTGGGCGCCTCGGATTGGCGTCGCCTGGAGTCCCAGCGCCGACAAGGGCTGGCTGAGCAAGATCACCGGTAGCCCGGGCACGCTAACTATCAAGGCCGGCTTCGGGCTCTTTTACAACCCCATCGAACAGCTGGTGCTTGAGCAGTTCGGCGCCGAGCCTCCTTTTGGCGGCAGCAATGCTATTTACTACACCAACTTCAACACTCCGTTCGTCGACCAAACCGGGACCCAGTATCCCAACCCATTCAATGGCATCTTGTCGCCGAAGCCGGGTACTCCGATTGACTGGTCTACTTACCGCCCCATCCTGCTCTACGGTGATATGCAGCCGCATATTCGGACGCAGTATTCCGAACAGTACAACCTCACGATTCAGCGCGCCCTCGGCCGCAACATGATGATGCAAATCGGTTATGTAGGATCGCAGGGACATCGCCTGCTGGTCTCCCACGACATTAATTATGGGAATACGCAGTCCTGTCTCGATCTCATGAATCTGTCCACTGCAAACAATGACCCCAGCTACACCTGCGCCCAGAATTACTCTGACAATTCGTTCTACATTCCGCCGAGCGCCGTGCTGCCCGCCAACTTTAATCTGCATATTCCCTACGGAGGCCCGAATGGCGGGCCCTTCGTAGTAAGCGGCGGCCCCAACGGGATGCCTGTCTCTGCGGTCGCTCCCAACGGCATCAATCTGGTGGGATTGCGCCAGTATTCTTCCCCCTTATGCCAGCCGCTGACGGGTGCCGGGTGCCCCGCCGACCTGATTCCTGTGTTCTCCAGCATCTTTGCCGAAGATACGATTGGCAACTCCAACTACAACTCGTTCCAGGCCATGGTGCAGCGGAATTTCAGTCGTGGGCTCCAGTTCCAGGTCGCTTATACCTGGGCGAAATCGTTCGACTACGGCTCCAGCTTCGAGGGGCAGCTGAATCCAGTCGACCCGCGGCTGAGCTATGCGTTGTCGGAGTTTGACGCGCGCCAGCGTCTCGTCATGAATGGCTACTGGCAGTTCCCAGTCCCGCAGTACCAGGGTGCCAAGGGTGCCTTCCTGGACGGGTGGGCCATGTCGGGTATCATCACGCTGCAGTCCGGCTTTCCGATCCGAATCACTGCCGGCGGGCAGGACAACGAACTCAACACCAGCTACTTCTTCGAAACCGCCGGGCAGCCCAACCAGATGCAGCCTTTCAAGACTCTGTCGCCGCAGAGCAATGGCACCTACTATTTCAATCCCAACACCTTTTCTGTAGATCAGGATTCCATCAACTACCTTACCGGCCAACCGCTGCTCGGCACCTATGGCAATACACCTCGCACCGTTTGCTGCGGTCCCGGCATAGCCAACTTCGATATGACTTTGGAGAAGGCCACAAAGATTGGCGAGCGCGTAAACACCCTTTTCCGGGTTGACTTCTTTAACCTGTTCAACCACACCCAGTTCTATAACCCCGTGGGCGACGCCACCAGTTTGCAATTCGGTCAAGTCGACACCACCCGCGATCCGAGGTTGATCCAGTTCGCTTTGAAAGTGAATTTCTAATTTCAAGGCCGGGGTCCCATGCTCGGCCTGCACTCTTGACGATTCTTAGGAGAACTTCATGCACGACCAGTTGCAGAATGAAATCGCTATCTTTGAACGGCGCACTCCAAAGTCCGCAGAAGCCCATAAACACAACTTGCAGCGTCTGCCCTTGGGAGTCGCGAGCAACTACCGCGCTTATGATCCCTATCCGATCTTCGTGAAGGAAGCCCAGGGCGGCAAATTTCGCGATCTCGATGGCAACGAGTACATCGATCACAACCTTTGTTTTGGGGCTTTGATGGCGGGCCACTGCCACCCCTCCGTGATGAAGGCAGTCGAGAAGCGCCTCACCACCGGAACCATGTTCGGCATGCCCCACGACATGGAATGGGAGCTGGCCGAGGAAATTTGTGCTCGCTTTCCGGTCGAGATGGTTCGTTTTGGCAACAGTGGAACCGAAGCTACCATGCACTCGGTCCGTCTGGCTCGCGCTGCCACCGGACGCGACCGCATCATTAAGTTTGAGGGAGGCTACCATGGCCTGCACGACGCCGCGCTGGTCAGTGTTAAGCCGCACGACGACCAAGTGGGCGACTTCAAGGCGCCGAACTCGGTGCCGGGTGGCCTCGGAGTGCCCAAGGCCAGCATCGCCAACGTACTAATTGCCAGCTTCAACGATCTGGACTCGGTAGAGAACCGCTTCAAGCAGTACCCATCTGAGATTGCCGCAGTCATTCTCGAGCCCATCATGATGAATGTCGGGCTATGCATGCCTGAGCCGGGATTCCTCGAAGGACTCCGCAAATTGTGCGACAAGTATGGCGCGCTGCTGATTTTCGACGAGGTCAAGACCGGCGCCAAACTGAGCTGGGGCGGGGCCTCCGAGTACTTTGGCGTAAAGCCCGACATGATTTGTCTGGCGAAGTCGATTGGCGGGGGCTTCCCCTTGGCCGCCTTCGGCGCCTCACGCGCCGTAATGGACCTGATCTCGCAGCACAAAGTATTTCACGGCGGTACCTACAACACCAATCCTGTCTCCATGGCCGCCGGTTTGGCGACCTTCCGCGATGTGCTCTCGCGAGAGAACTATGCGCACGTTGAAAAGCTGAGCCATAAGCTGGCGACGGGATACCGGGAGACTCTGGCCAACGTCGGGCTGAATGCCTACATCATCTTTGCCGGCGCCAATGGTGCATTGATGTTCGCCCCCAAAGAGATACGGAACTACCGTGACTGGCTGAAGGTCGACACTGAGCTCTGGAAGCAATACTGGTTCGCCATGGTGAACCGTGGCGTAATGCCGCAACCCTATTGGTGGGATGAGCAGTGGACCATCTCTGTGCAGCACACTGAAGCAGACATCGCTCTTCATCTGCAGGTATTTGCCGAAATCGCCCCAGCCCTCGCGGAAGCACAAAAGGAAAAACCCGTTGCCGTCGCGGCGCACTAGCAGCGTTTTGAAAGGGCACGGCTTCAGCCGTGCCGAAGATCGTCCTTAATATTTTGGTTTGCTCAACTGGACACCCTTGGCCACCAACCCACAAAACGAATCTGCCCACCTGAGACGCGTCCTCGGACGTTGGGACCTGGTACTCCTGTTCGTGGTCGCGATCGTGAACCTTAACGTGGTTCCCACCATCTCGGCCTCCGGCGGAATGACCGTCTGGCTCTGGCTGATCTCACTTATCTTCTTTTTCTGGCCGCAGGGCATCGCCGTGGTCGAACTCTCCCATCGCTATCCCGGAGAGGGCGGCGTCTATCTCTGGACCAAAAAAATTTTCGGCGACTTCCACGGATTCCTGTCTGGCTGGTGCTACTGGACCAACAACATCTTCTATGTGCCGACGGTCGTGCTGATCTTTCTTGGCATTGCAGTGTTTGCCGCAGGGCCCGGCGCAGTCGGACTCGCCAATAATCACTTGTTCTCATTGCTCAGTGCCATCATTCTCCTTCTGCTGTTGGCGGTGCTCAACGTTCTCGGCCTTGGCGTCGGGAAGTGGGTGAACAACATCGGCGGCATCGGTACCGCAGTTGCCGCCCTCATTCTCATCGGTCTAGGTATCACCGTGACACGTCGCTTCGGCGTAAATCTCACGCTGCACGACATGCGCATCCCATTTGACTTGGGCTTGCTCTCGGCCTTTGGCGTGGTGTGCTTTGCCTTGGTTGGCCTCGAGTTGGCATCGATTATGGGCGACGAGATCCGCGACCCGCACAAGACCGTCCCCTTTGCCGTGGCGTGGGGCGGAGTGATTTCCGGTGTCCTTTACATCGGCTGTACCCTGGCGCTGCTCATTGCCGTGCCTCGCTCAGACATCTCTACGCTGCAGGGTATTCCGCAAGCCGTCAGCCGCATGTCTGACAAAGTGGGAGTCCCTTGGCTAATCTCCCCTTTCGCTCTGGTGCTGAGCATCTCAATTGCCGGGATTGCTTCCGCGTGGCTTTCCGGATCAGCACGTATTCCGTTCGTCGCCGGCTTGGACTCCTATCTGCCCAGCGCCTTGGGTAGGTTGCATCCGCGGTTCTCCACCCCTTACATCGCGCTTTACGTCCAGACCGGCATCTCGATTCTCTTTTTGGCCATGAGTTTTATTGGCGCCCAGGTGCGCGAGGCATTTCAAACGCTCTTGAATCTGGCCGTAGTATTACAGCTTGTCCCGTTCCTCTATATGTTCGCCGCTCTCATCAGGCTGGCATCGAGCGATACCCAGCAGGCAGGCTACTACAGCCCAACCACACTCCGCATTGCCGGAATCAGCGGATTTACTGTGACCTGTCTGGGCACGGCATTGGCATTTTTCCCTCCGCCGGATATCACCTCGAAGCTTACGTTCGAAATCAAAATGTGGACTGGGACCATTGTATTGCTCGTCCTGGCGGGTTTCTTTTTTTTCGTTTATGGCAATCGTAAAACTGTCCCCCAAGTGGATCCGACAGGGGCCTAGCATTTTGGAGAAGACATGAGTTCAGCCGCCACCGCACAGATGTATCAAATGCTGATCAACGGACAATGGGCTGCCAGCGAGAGCGGCAAGACTTTTCCGGCGTACGACCCGTCGACAGAAGAAGTCATCGCCGAAGTCCCCGACTGCAACGCCACGGACGTCGACCGCGCCGTCGCCGCCGCCAAAGAGGCCTTCGAGAACGGTCCATGGGGTAGCAGCACAGCGCAGGAGCGGGGCCGTGTCCTCTTCAAGCTGGCTGACGCTGTTCGCCAGAACACATCTGCTCTCGCCGAACTCGAAGCCCGCAACAGTGGCAAGCCCATCGTTGAGGCAGAGTACGACATGGGCGACGTTGCCACCTGCTTTGAGTATTACGGCGGACTGGCGACCAAGGTCTCCGGGCACGTGAATCCGGTTCCCGACAACGCGCTGAGCCTATCGCTCAAGGAACCGATTGGCGTCGCCGGACAGATCATCCCCTGGAACTTTCCGCTTCTCATGGCGGCGTGGAAATTGGCGCCTGCCCTGGCCGCCGGTTGCACCTGCGTCCTCAAGCCCGCCGAGCAGACTCCCCTCACCGCTCTTGAACTGGCGAAACATTTTGCGGCCTGCGGCCTGCCCGATGGCGTCGTCAACGTGATCACCGGCTTCGGTGAGACCGCGGGTGCGCCGCTGGTACAGCATCCCGACGTCAACAAGATTGCCTTCACCGGCAGCGCCTCCGTGGGCAAGCAGATCGTGAAGATGGCCGCCGACACCGTGAAGCGTGTCACCCTCGAGCTTGGAGGCAAGTCACCGAACATTTTCTTTGCGGATGCCGACTTCGAAGCCGCCATCGATGGCGCGCTCTTTGGCGTGTTCATCAACCAGGGCGAAGTCTGCTCGGCAGGCAGCCGCATCCTGGTAGAGCGCACCATCTACAGCAAATTTGTCGAGGCCATGGCAGCCAAAGCCCGCACCATCAAGCTTGGTCCTCCGCTCGAGCGCGATACTAAGATGGGCCCGCTGGTCAGCAAAGAACAGTACGACCGCGTTCTCTCCTACCTGGAAGTGGGCAAGAAAGAGGCGAAGCTTGCTTCGGGCGGCGATCGTCCTAAAGACATCGCCCGCGGTTACTACGTCGAGCCCACCATCTTCTACGACGTGGATAACAGTGCTCGCATCGCCCGCGAGGAAATCTTTGGACCCGTCGCAGCCGTCATTCCCTTCGACGACGAAGCCGACGCTGTGAAGATCGCCAACGACTCCCCCTATGGATTAGCCGCTGCCGTCTGGACCCGCGACATCTTTAAGGCTTTCCGCGCTGTGAAGAAGATTCGGGCCGGAATTGTGTGGGTGAACCACATGCAGCCCACCTACGTTGAAGCGCCATGGGGAGGCTACAAGCAGTCCGGTTTCGGCCGCGAACTCGGACCCTGGGGCATCGAGGAATACCTCGAGACCAAACAGGTCCACATCAACCTCAACGAACAGCCAATCGGGTGGTACTGAGATGGGAGCGATTCGTTTACGTACAGCCGTCCCAGGACCACGCTCGCGGGAGTTGCAGGCGCGGCGGGAACAGGCCGTTCCTCGCGGTCTCTCGCACGCCACGCCGATCTATGTGGCCCGGGCGGAAGGCGCACTGCTGGAAGACGTCGATGGCAACGTATTCATCGACTTGGCTGGAGGTATCGGGTGCCTCAATGTGGGACATCGCAATTCCTCGGTGACTTCAGCGATTCACCAGCAGGTTGACCGCTTTCTGCACACTTGCGCGCAAGTTACGCCCTATGAGGACTACATCGCTCTTGCCGAAGCCATGAATCGGCTTACGCCCGGCGACTTCGCCAAAAAAACCCTGTTCCTGAACTCCGGGGTCGAGTCTGTCGAGAACGCGGTAAAGATCGCGCGCGCCTACACCAGGCGCCCGGCGATCGTTTGCTTTGAAGACGCCTTCCACGGCCGCACCTTGCTCGGCATGGCGCTCACCAGCAAAACTCATCCCTACAAAGCAGGATTTGAGCCCTTCCCTGGCGAGATTTATCGCATCCCGTACGCCTACTGCTACCGTTGCTCCTACGGCAAGACGTATCCCGGTTGCAGGATTCACTGCGGCGCGCAGGCCTTCGACGAGTTTTTCCGCCGCCATGTCGCGGTCGAAACGGTTGCAGCCATCATCGTGGAGCCAGTTTTAGGTGAGGGTGGATTTGTCGTTCCTCCGCCAGAGTTCTTCTCCGAGTTGCGGTCACTCTGCGACAAGCACGGCATCGTTCTGATTGCTGACGAAGTGCAGACGGGATTCGCCCGCACAGGCGCCATGTTTGCCTGCGAGCGCTTGGGGCTGGTGCCTGACATCCTCGCCACCGCAAAATCGCTGGGTGGCGGATTGCCTCTCGCAGCCGTCACCGGAAAGGCCGAGATCATGGACGCCGCCGCTCCCGGCGGATTGGGCGGCACTTTTTCCGGCAATCCTGTGTCCTGTGCCGCCGGACTTGCCGTAATCGAAGCCATCCAACAGCAGAATCTGTGCGGCCGCGCCGAGCAGTTGGGCGAGCACTTCCAGCAACGAGCCCGCGCTTGGCAACGACGCTGGCCCATCATCGGCGACGTCCGCGGACTTGGTGGCATGTGCGCCATTGAACTGGTGCAGCCCGGGACCCGGGAACCTGCCGCCGACGAAACCAGCAAGATCACCCGTTATTGCTACGAGCACGGCGTTGTCTCGCTCTCCACCGGATCCTTCAGCAACGTCATTCGCGTGCTGATGCCTCTAGTGATTACCGACGAGCAATTTGACGAGGCACTCGATGTGCTTGAAGCAGCGATCGCCGACGCAGTTGGCACAAAGTCAGAGCAGACCCAGACGGTCGCGAGGTAGTGCCCAAAGCTGGCTGGCGACAATGCTTCATTCAGCCGCGAATGTAGTCCCGGAGGGACGGAATACCAAAGCCCAGCGCTTCAGAGTCCGTGTGAGAACTCATTTTGGACTGCAATGGTGGAACAAACCGCCGAAGAAACAGCCCCTCGGGGGCGGGACATGAAAGCCCAGCACGTAGCCGAAGGCGGAGTGCTGGGTGAAGTGGGAAATGAATCCGAGTCCCCCGGGGACGACACTAGCACATCACACAGAGTCTTCAGAGCTGGGTGGGCGTTGTAATCAGTCGCGAGTCCCGGTAGGAACGGTAGATGAAATTCGGTGTTTTAGCGCTGGACCAAAGAAACTGAGGCACTCATGACCATATCCGCACTTACCCAAGTCGCCAACGTCTTGAACTACATCGGCGGCGAATGGCGCAAGGGCGCTGCCCCCGAAATACTCAACGTCGTAAACCCGGCCACCGCGGAGACCATCGGCCGTGTTCCAATGTCAACCGCCGCCGATGTCGAGGCCGCCGTCGAGGCCGCCGAACGGGTCAAGAACCACTGGCGACGCACTCCTCCGGGCGAACGGGTGCAGTACCTGTTCGCACTCAAACAACTGCTCGAAGACAATATCGACGAACTTGCCCGTACTGTGGTCATGGAGAACGGCAAGACTCTCGCCGAAGCCAAGGGTGAGACGCGCCGCGCCATCGAAAATGTCGAAGTCGCCTGCGGCATTCCCATGCTCATGCAGGGCTATAACCTCGAAGACATCTCCGAAGGTATCGACGAAAGCATGATTCGCCAGCCCGTCGGTATCGTCGCCGCCATCACGCCGTTCAACTTCCCGGCGATGATTCCCTTCTGGTACCTGCCATACGCCATCGCCTGTGGCAATTGCTTCCTGCTGAAGCCTTCGGAAAAAGTGCCGCTCACGATGCAACTAGCCTTTCGCCTGATCGAGCGACTGAATCTTCCCAAGGGTGTCGTCGGTCTGATCAATGGCGGACGCGAGGCTGTGGATGCCATCCTCGACCATCCCAAGGTCCGTGCTATCAGTTTCGTCGGCTCCACCCCAGTGGCGAGGTACATTTATTCGCGCGCCGCAGCCAACGGCAAGCGCGTGCAGTGCCAGGGCGGGGCCAAGAACCATGCCATCGTGCTGCCCGATGCTGACCTCGACAACGCCACCAAGGTTGTCGGCGACAGCGCCTTTGCCTGCGCCGGACAGCGCTGCCTGGCCGTTTCCGTGGCGATCACCGTGGGCGAAGCCCAGACAAGCTTTCGCGATGCCATAGCCGATGTCGCAGGATCGATCAAGATGGGTTATGGATTGGACGATGGCGTCCGCATGGGACCGGTGATCACGCCCGACAGTCGCGCGCGCATCGAGGGCTTGATCGCCAAAGGGGCCAGCGACGGAGCGAAGATCGTCCGTGATGGCCGCGGCGCGAAAGTCTCACACTACGAGTCGGGTAACTTTGTAGGGCCGACGGTCATCGATGATGTGTCTCCGTCGAGCGAGCTTTCTGGCACGGAAGTCTTCGGCCCGGTACTCAGCCTTCTGCATGCCGACACGCTCGATGACGCGATCGCCATCATCAATCAAAGCCCGTTCGGCAATGCGGCGTCGCTCTTCACCACCAACGGCGCCACCGCGCGGCGCTTCAAGTACGAAACTCCGGCGGGCAACATCGGGATCAATATCGGCGTGGCCGCACCTATTGCTTACTTCCCCTTCAGCGGATGGAAGTCGAGTTTCTTTGGCGATCTGCACGCTCAGGGACGAGACGCAATCGAGTTCTACACCGAAAAGAAAGTGGTCATCGAGCGCTGGACGTGACACTGGTCTGAACGGCATAGCCTAAGAGACTGTGTCGCAACCGGAAAATAAGGTTTGTGGTGGAACAGAGTGCTGAAAAGCGATTAAATGAGCCGGGAAGCGGCGGCACAATCGCGACACACAGTCTGTTGAGGCCGTGAATCACGACGTCATTCGCTCCGGCTTGCGGGGCAACATGAATGCCCATAGACGCAGCCCCGGAGGGGCGGAATAACTTAGCCCAGCACGTAGCCGAAGGCGGAGTGCTGGGTAGCACAAGAAATGAACCCGAGTCCCGGAGGGACGACAGATGTCCTCGCGGACCCTAGTCCGCGAGCAACCGTCGGCCATAGCGACCAAAGGACATCACCATGAGCGACACCATTCAGCAGTACAAAGACTACGTCATCACCAGCTTTGTGAAAGCCGTACAACCGGTTGTCGTCGAGAGCGCCGCAGGCTGCATCATCCACGACGTCTCCGGCAAGGAATACCTCGACTGCTTCGCCGGCATCTCGGTGGTGAACGCAGGCCATTGCAACCCTAAGGTCATTGCCGCCGCCAGGGCCCAACTCGACAAGCTGGTGCATTGCGCGTCCTATATCTACTATTCGCCGGCAACGGCCGAGCTGGCTGAAAAAATGGCGGCGATTATGCCTTCGCCGCGCCTGAGAAAGTCATTCTTTGCCAACGGTGGCGCCGAAGCTATTGAAGGCGCCTTGAAAGTCGCGCGTCTTTACAGCGGCAAGCACGAGATCATCTCCCTGCAAGCTTCGTTTCACGGTCGCACCTGGGGCACGCTCTCCATCACCGGCAACCAAGGACGCAAGAAGCGCGGCGGTCCCTATGCTCCGGGCATAGCCTTCGCTCCCGCTCCTTATGTTTATCGCTCGCCGTGGCCCGACGACCCCAAGCACTGTGTCGACTTCTGGAGCCAGACCCTGGAAGAAATCATTCGCTTTGCGACTGCAGGTGACGTTGCCGCATTCATTGCTGAACCAGTGATGGGCGAGGGCGGCATCATCGTACCTCCACCCGACTACTTCATCGAAATCAAGAAGGTGCTCGACCGTCATGGCATCCTTTTCATTTGCGATGAAGTGCAGTCCGGCTTCGGCCGCACCGGCAAGATGTTCGCCATCGAGCATTACGGCGTCGAGCCTGACATTCTTGTGACTGCCAAAGGCATCGCCGACGGCTTTCCGCTGGCAGCTTTCACTACGCGCGACGAGATCGCTGCTTCCTTCAAGCCGGGCGATCACCTGTCCACCTTCGGTGGCAACCCGGTATCGTGCGCTGCCTCGCTGGCCAACATTGAATTCATGCTGGAAGAGCGCCTGTGCGACCAGACACTCGAAAAAGGCGCCTATCTGATCGATCGGCTGAATCAAAAGAAACAAGCCTTGCCTCTCATCGGCGAGGTCCGCGGCCTGGGCCTTATGGTCGGCATCGAACTGGTCTTAGATGACAAGCGCACACCCGCCACCGCCGCGGCGGAGGCCGTACGCGATTCCTGCCTGACCAACGGAGTGCTCGTCGGCGTCGGCGGAGTGTACGGGAATGTCGTTCGCGTGCAGCCCCCGCTGGTAATCACTCGCCCCCAGCTCGATCAGGCAGTGGAGGTCATCGCGAATGCGATTGAGCAGTTGCAGCCGAGTCATGCTGCTACTGCAGCGCGCTGATTGAATCGGTCGGAGTCATCGCTGAATCTGAACAATCGCGAGTCCTCGAACTCGCGCCGTGAGGGTTTCCATGAGTCACACAGCATCGATACCCACCCGTAGTTTTGGCTTTTATCTGAATGGCAGTTGGAACACCCACGGTCGCGAGGTGGTTGTCACCTCGCCCTACGACCACAGTGTGGTGGCTGTGGTCTACGAAGGCACCCGTGATGACGTGGAAACCGCGATACAGTCTGCTGTCCAGGCCTTCTCCATCACCCGCAAAATGACCTCTTATCAGCGCAGCAGCGTGCTCCGCAAGATCGCTGATGGCATTCGGCAGCGCCGGGAGGAGTTTTCCCGCACCATCTGCCAGGAAGCCGGCAAACCGATCAAGACGGCGCGCATCGAGGTCGATCGCGGCGCCTACACCTTTGAAGTGGCGGCCGAGGAAGCCTCCCGCATCTATGGCGAGTACATTCCGCTCGACACCCTCGAAGCTACTTCCGGACGCTGGGGCCTGGTACGGCGCTTCCCGTTGGGCCCGGTCTTTGCCATCACCCCGTTCAATTTCCCGCTGAATCTGGTGGCCCACAAAGTCGCTCCGGCAATCGCCGCTGGATGCCCTCTGTTCCTCAAGCCGGCGCCGCAGACTCCTGTTACTGCGTTGATGCTGGCTGAAGTCGTTCATGATGCCGGCTGGCCCGAGGGCGCTCTGACCGTGATGCCCCTCTCCAACGACGATGCCGCTCTGCTCGTTGCCGACAACCGGATCAAGCTTCTAACCTTTACCGGCAGTGCCGCAGTAGGCTGGGCCTTGAAGGGTCAGGCCGGCAAAAAGCGCGTCACCCTCGAGCTTGGCGGCAACGCCGCAGTCATCATCCACAGTGACGCCGATCTTGCCTACGCCGCGCAGCGCTGCGTCGTGGGAGGCTTCTCCTATGGCGGACAGACCTGCATCTCCGTGCAGCGCATTTTGGTGGAACACTCCGTCTTCGACAACTTCACCAAGCTGCTGCTGGAGGGTGTGCACAAGCTCAAGCTGGGTAATCCCATGCACGAAGATACCGACGTTTCCCCGCTGATTCGCGAGCAGGACGCCATCCGCGCGACCCAGTGGATCGATGAGGCCGTCGAGCGCGGCGCCCAGTTGCTATGCGGCGGCCAGCGCAAAGGTGCATTGGTTGAGCCCGCGGTGCTGACTGGAACCACCCCTGAAATGCGCGTGAATTGCGCGGAAATATTCGCGCCGGTCGTCACCGTCGAGCCATACGACGATTTTCACGACGCCGTTCGGCAGGTCAACAATTCCAGCTATGGCCTTCAGGCCGGCGTCCTCACGCGCGATGCCGGACGCATCCAACTGGCATTCGAAGAGCTTGAGGTGGGTGGGGTGATCGTGGGAGATGTTCCCAGTTTCCGAGTGGACCAGATGCCCTACGGCGGCATCAAAGAGTCAGGCTTGGGCCGCGAAGGCCTGCGCTACTCCATCGAAGACATGACCGAGCGCAAGCTGCTTGTCATGGCCCTGCATTGATGCGATCCAGCGATTCCGAGTCACTGCATAAGGTCCAGCCGGCAGCACAGGCGAGCGCGGACCCAACTGCCCTCGCGCCTCACTTTTTTCTTTAACTTGAATAATTGATTACGGTTGGCTGCCGATCAAGCTGGTTGCACCCAGATCGCTGGTCTCGGTCGCTTCACTGGCTTCCGAAGTACTTTGCGGCACATCGTCGTCAACGGAGTACTTCTCGAACACCACAACATGCAACACTGGCTGCCGCTCTTCGATGGGGTTGACCAATCCCTTTTCCTGCAGTGGCAGCAAGTAGGATCGGATCCATTGGTACTGGGTATTGCTGAGTCCGCGACGCGAAAGATCGACGGTCACACCCGCGAGGTGCGTGGACGCCGTCTCGCCGGCCTCAGGGGCTGCGAAGCGATTGTGGCGACGCAATCTCCGCTGCTGGTCGGCGGTACGGACCAGCGAATTGACCTGCAGTGGCACCCGGAACACCTCGTAGAATGCCTGACTGATGTCTTGCAGGAAATCGCGTGTCCAGGGACGGCAATAGCGGCGCGTGTCCGGGAGGTCCTCGGCTATCTTCAGCGACTCGGATTCCGATACCGGCACCAGTTCGTTGGACAGTTCGGCCTGCAGTAACTGGTACTCGTTGTCCATCCGCGGTATCTGCAGTCGATCCAGCTCAACATTCTGCTCTACCAGCAGATCGTGCGAACCCGGGAACAACGGCATGAACTTGGTGTAACGAAAGTGGTGATGGGAACCGGCCGCGGCAGCTTTGGAGGAACCTTTGTGAGCGGAACCCTTTTGGGTACTTCGAACCGCCCCGAAAGCCGCTGGACTGAGCAGAAGACCTAACAGGCAGAGCGCGACGACTCGCCCAGGCAACCCGGCACGCGGCTGCCCCGTAACCACGGAATGACCAGAAAACAAACAATCCTGATGCGGTCGCTCTATCATGTCTGGAATAACATCTGTACGAGCAAGAGTCTGTTATTGGCGCAACATCTGCATTAAATCACATAACTAGCTAACGAACCAAGAGCTTCTCGGGAAAAACTACCCTAAAAGTTGCACCTGTAAATGGCCCTCTAAGTACCAATTTGAGACGGCCTCAGACCGCTTCTAGCGCATTCGTCCCGGACTAGGGTTATCCGCGGTAAATCAGCTCCGTTAAGGTGCAATCATCGCTCAAGGGTGTGGTGCCTCGGAACACAGTCACTGCCCGTTCGATACCGGCAAATCCCTCCGGACAGCTCTCCTCGAGGCGGATATTCCCGAACATTTCCCCATCGCTGTCCTCGGCCTCTGTAACTCCGTCCGTAACCACCACAAGCCGGTCCCCCGATTTTAGTTGGAGTTTTACCGACGAATAGGTCACGCTCGGCATCAATCCTACCGGCAGGTTGCCGTCTTCCAACCTGGTCATCGTTTGCCCGGAAACCAGGATCGGTTGTACATGCCCGCAGTTAATGAGCTCAAGCTCTCCGTCCGGAAGCAGGCGGGCAATGACTAGCGTCGCATATTTCTGGCCTCCGATTTTCTCGAAGAGGAACCGGTTGACCACCCCGATCATCTCGGGCAACGACGCGTCTTGCACGAGTTGGGAGTACAACATGCCTTGCAGGATAGACGCCACCACGGCCGCCGAGACTCCTTTTCCCGAAACGTCGGCTACGATCAGAGACAGGGCCCGGTCGGTGCACACCAGGTCAAAGAAGTCTCCTCCAATGTCTTTACACGGATAGCTCGCTGCGTAGACCTTGGCGTACGGTACTTCCGGAACCGTCACGCTCATCAGGCCCTGCTGGATTTCCGCGGCGATGGCGATCTCCTGTTGCACTCGCCGCGACGCTTCCTCCGCCTGTACCAGCGCGGCATTCTCCACTAACGTGGCCGCCCCATTGGCAATGGTGCGCAGGATGTCCTGACTTACCGACGACAGCTTGCCCGACAGGAAATGCGAGTCGAGGTACAGGATGCCCTGCAACTCTGCCCCTTCCGACTTGGATTCCTCAACTGTCTTCTCCTGCATCTTGGTCTTGCGCAGCGGAATACAGATGACGCTCTTCAGGTTTTGCGCAACCACGCTTTCTCGCCCCGAGAGCTTGTCGCTCTCGGAAGTGTCCGTCACCAGGAACTCTGATGCGCTCTTCGCGGCATCGCGCAGCACCGACCTCGAGATGGTGCTGTCGTCTGTAATTAACTGTCCGTTTTTGTCGCGGCCTGCTGCCATTTGGAGCTCGCCCTCTTCATCGCGCAGAAATACGAAGCCTCGTTCGGCCTGGGTCAGGCGTAACGAATACTCCAGCAGCGTATGCAATACGTCGTCGAGCACTCCTGTGCTGTTCAGCTTGCGGGCTGCCTCAAGAAAAACATTGAGCATGTCGATGTCAGAGCCTGCTCCGCTGCTCGGTTTCCACGACGAGAACTGGCTGATTACCTGCTGCGCCACGCTGGATACCGAACGGTCGGGATTGAACAGGACAAAGGATCCGCCCTGCACCCCAAACTCCAGGCGATCATTGCGCAGCAGCTTGCGGCGCGTCGTGCGCTCGCCGTTAACGAAGGTGCCCTGGCGGCTGTTCTGGTCCTCCAGGTAGATCCCGTCATTTTCGCGCATGAGAGTGGCATGCTCGCGTGACACCCGAGGATCGGTCAGAACCAGATCGCGGTCGGTTCTGCGGCCCACTGTAAACGGAAAATGATCGAGCACAATGTTGCGACGGTCTGTGCCTTCGACCACAACCAGCACGATCGGGTCGCTGCCGGTCGAGATATCGAGTTTGCGCATCCACATTCCAGTTGCGCCCATATTGCGGTTCTCCTCCTGATCGTCGCAGACAGAACTTTACGTGATTAGCAGCAAGGACTATATTCCAAACGCTAACGAATCAACCAGTATAGTTCCCTTCTTCTATGCCAAATCAAGGTCCCCGCGTCTCCACGGTCTCGTCCTCCCTTCCTCGTAACGCAATTCTTGCTGTTGCTTGCGCGTCGCTAAGCCTGGCCCTCATGGCCCAAAATCACCAGCCGCAAAGGCACATGACAGGTTTCTCCCCGTCGCGTGCCGCCCAACAGGCCAGGCTTGAGGCCCAATACAAGTCCGCTATCTCTCCCGAACCCATCCGCGTCTATCATCGGTATTTCACTTCGACACCTCATCCTGCCGGCAGCAAGAACGACTACGCCGTAGCGCAATACATCGCGGAGGAATGGAAGAAGCAAGGACTGGAGGATGTCGTCATACGCCAGTATGACGTGCTGGGAACCCGCCCCATCTCAACCAGGTTGGAAATGGTTGTACCCAGAAAGTACCAAGCCGTGCTTCGCGAGCAGCCTTATGATGTCGATCCCGACACCCAGAATCCGGAGATCGCCGCCGCGTGGGCCGGCTTCTCCAGTAGTGGCGACGTCACCGCTCCCGTGGTGTACGCGCACAGTGGAAATCCGGAGGACTACGAACGTCTGCGCAAGAACGGCATCGACGTAAAAGGCAAGATCGTGCTGGTCCGCTACTCGAATCCGTACAGCTACCGCGGATTCAAGGCGCTGACCGCGCAACGCATGGGCGCCGCCGCCCTGCTGATCTACTCCGACCCTGCCGAAGATGGATACAAAAAAGGAAAGGTCTTTCCTGACGGACCATGGGGGCCCGAATCGCACATTCAACGCGGCGCCATCACCTATGACTTCATGGTGCCAGGCGATCCGCTCACTCCCGGATGGGCGTCGATCCCAGGCGCCAAACGTATTCCCGAGAGCGAGGCTGTGTCCCTGCCGCACATCATCGCACTTCCCCTCTCCTGGCACGATGCCAAACCCCTGCTTGAGAACATGACTGGTCCAGTTGCTCCCAAGGATTGGCAGGGCGGTCTACCTATTACCTATCGCCTCTCTGGCTCGGTGACGGCGCACCTCAAAGTTGAAATGGACAACTCGACCCAGCCCTATTACGTCGTCGAAGCCCGCATTAAAGGCAGCGAGTTTCCCGACGAATGGGTGCTGCTCGGCAATCACCATGACGCGTGGGAATACGGGGGCGTCGATCCCAGCAGCGGTACAGCGTCGATGATGGAGATGACTCGTGCCTTCGGAGCCATGCTGAAGCAGGGTATCCGCCCGCGTCGCACCCTGATCTTCGGTAGCTGGGACGGCGAGGAAGTCGGGCTCACCGGCTCCACCGAATGGGGCGAGCAGTTCTCCGAAGAGCTTCGCACCAAGCTGGTGGCCTATCTCAATGTGGACTCTTCCGCCTCCGGGCCCAACTTCCACGGCGGAGCCTCCGGTTCCCTTGCCCCGATGCTGGTCGAAACCAGTTACTCCATCGAAGACCCTGGCGGCGGGAGCCTCCACGATGCCTGGTTGAAATCGACTGCGACAGAACGCAAGCAGGAACACAAGAGCGAGCCTGTGCGTAACGACAACGTCGTCAACACCCGCATCGGTAGCGGATCGGACCACACCGTATTCCTCAACTTTTTAGGCCGCCCGGTCATCACCTTGGAGTTCGACGGCCCGTACGGCGTTTACCACTCCATGTACGACGATTACTTCTGGATGAACCATTTTGGTGACCCGGGCTACAAATATCACGCCGCCATGTCGCAGCTCTGGGGCATTACCGCCCTGCGACTTGCTCAGGCTGACGTCCTTCCGCTCGATTTCGAATTCTACGGCGATACCATCAACCAATTTCTCACCGATCTGGAAAAGAACAAGAACTTCAGTCCTGGAAAGTTAGACCTTAAGTCCGCCCACCAGGCAGCTAGAGAATTGGTATCCGCAGCTTCCCAGACCAAGTCGCTGCTCAACGTGGCAACCGAGTCTGAAAAGCTCGATAGCCAGCACCAAGCTTCGGTCAACCAGTTACTGATGCAGGGTGAGGCCAATTTCATCCTCCCGGAAGGCATCCCGGGCCGCCCCTGGTTCAAGCACCTGCTTTACAGCGCGCGCTACACCTACGCCCATCTGGAACTACCGGCCATTACCGAGGCTGTTGAGTCCGGAAATTGGGCGGAGGCACAGCGCCAGACCGAAATCCTCATCCGCGCGATCAACGCGGAAACATCTTTGATGAAGCAGGTTACTGAGAACCTGAGACGCAACTGATTGCCGTATTTATTGAGCGGCGAAGCGCGGTCCTGCTCCCCAGTCTTGTCATTTCTCGGAGCGCGTACTGGAGTTCACGACGAAGCGATTACCCGCAAGCG
Source organism: uncultured Acidobacteriaceae bacterium (assembly GCA_963834815.1). Lineage (GTDB taxonomy): Bacteria > Acidobacteriota > Terriglobia > Terriglobales > Acidobacteriaceae > DASRAA01. Next base: position 201,502 of record CAWIDA010000009.1, read on the forward strand.
CCGTCCCCCTGTCGTAAACTGGCAGTCGAATATTCGTGCATGGCGCGACCGACTCGCGCCGCGAACGAAGTCGGACTACCGGGAGAACCCTATGAAACGCCTCATTCTGATCGCGCTCTCAACTTTTTTCCTGTGTGGACTGGCATCTGCCCAGCTTCCCCAAATCTCACCCTTTTCTGCTGACCTGCAAATCTCTTCCACGCGTAGCGACACCGGGCCGCGCGACATTACTGGCCAGGTTTATATCGGCGATGGTCACATTCGCATGAACATGGAAACGGCCGGCCATCAGACCGCATTGATCACCGACCTCGCCACCAGCACAACCGACGTCCTCCTCCCTGAACAGCAGATGTACGTTGAACACAAGGCCGGCCAAATGCCGGGTCGCGGACCCGACCGCATGACCGAGGATTTGAAGCCTTACGACCCTGATAATCCATGTGGAACTCAGCCTGATTTGACTTGCAAGAAAATCGGCGTCGAAGAGGTCAGCGGCCGCACCTGCGATCATTGGGAGGTCACCAACAAGCAGGAGAAAGTATCCAATTTGTGGATCGACCAGAAACTCCACTTCCCCGTAAAAGTGACTTCGCAAGACGCGTCCATGCTGCTCACTAACATCAAGGAAGGCCAACCCGACGCCACACTCTTCCAGATTCCGCCAGGCTTCCACAAGATCGATATGGGCAACATGATGCCGCCGGCGATGGGACGTCCGCCACAGAATTGAATCCAGTTGGCTAATCGAGAAAAATCGATTAGCTAAAGGACTTACGGCCACTTTGGGCTTGCCAATCCGCCGTTTTTCCTATTCCATAAGCTGTACTTCAATCTCCGGCGACTTCCGCCCTTCTAGGAGTCCTCATGGATCGCAGAAAATTTTTTGGCATCACTGCGGGTGGTCTGGGCGCCACGTTGCTCGCCAAGGCGAATCTTCAGGGCATTGCGCTTCCTTTCGAGCAGGAGGCCCGCTTTCAGCCCGATTATTTGTCCTTCGCTCCCGGCGTCCCCCCCGAGTCTTATCAGTTCCCCAAAAATTTCATGTGGGGCTCCGCCACTGCCGCCTATCAGGTTGAAGGCGCATGGAAGGCCGACGGCAAGGGCGAGTCCGTGTGGGACCGTTATGCTCACACAGTCGGAAAAATCAAGGGCGCGGCAACTGGCGACGTCGCTTGCGACTCCTACTATCGCTACAAGGAAGACATAGCGCTTGCGAAACAGCTGAACTTAAACAGCTATCGCTTTTCCATCAGTTGGCCCCGCATTCAGGCTAATGGCACCGGCCCCGCCAATCCCAAGGGACTCGACTACTACAAGCGTGTCCTCGACGAATTGCACGGCGCTGCTATCCGTCCGCTTGTCACCATTTATCACTGGGATCTCCCGCAGGCGCTCGAAGACAAGGGTGGCTGGCCCAATCGCGATACCGCCGGATACTTCGCCGACTACACCAACCTTCTGGTGAAGAACCTTGGCGACCGCGTCAACGCCTGGTGCATCTTTAACGAGCCCAACATCTTTACCTGGCTCGGCTACGGTATCGGGGTTCACGCTCCCGGCCGCACCGACTGGAACGACTTCATGAAGGCCACCCACGTCGTCAATGTCGCCCAAGGACAGGCCTTCCGGGCCATCAAGGCCGCAACCCCCAAGGCCGATGCCAGCTCTTCGGTCACCATGGCCGATTGCATTCCTCGCACCAACTCCGAAGCCGACAAGGCTGCCACTGAGCGTTACGAGGCCTACCGTAATTTCTGGTTCTGGGATCCCGCGCTCAAAGGCGAATATCCCAAAGCTCTTGCCTCCGACGAACTTTTGCATACCATGGATGTTCGCCCTGGCGACATGGAGATCACCAAGGTGCCACTCGACTACATCGGTGTCAACTACTACCAGCGCGCCGTCTGCTTTGCCGCTGACGCCAACGGCCCCGCCAAGGTCGACACCCAGGAAGGCGATCAGGGCCCCAAGACCGAGATGGGGTGGGAGGTCTGGCCTGATGGCTACTACAACCTGCTCACCCAGGTGAATCGCAGATACAAACCCAAAGCCATCGAGATCACCGAAAACGGCTGCTCCTATGGCGACGTGCCCGACGAAAAGGGTGTGGTGCCCGACGAGCGGCGCATTGCTTTCTTCCGCGGTTACCTCGGCGCCGTCGCCCGGGCTCACAAAGAAGGCGTGCCTATCCGGGGCTACAACGCCTGGAGTCTGATGGACAACTACGAATGGGCCGAAGGCTATTCCCAGCGCTTCGGATTCATCTTCGTCGACTTCCGCACGCTGAAACGCACCGTCAAGGAATCCGGCAAGTGGTATGCCCAACTCGCCGCGACCGGAAAACTGAGTTAGGAGTCGAATAAGTCCAACCAGCCAGCGATAGAATTGGGTGCCCCATCCTTTCCCATCTTTTGGGAAAAGGGTAGGATCGAAAATCTTCCACGGGTGCCATCCTGAGCTCGGACACGCCGAACAGAGCGTGTCCGAGTCGAAGGACCCCTTTGTCAGCAAAAAGTCCGCGTGTGCCTTGAGTGGGTGCGACGGCCCACAATTTGCCTTCCGTTGGCGATTGTGGGAAGCATCCTGCTCGAACTTGCGTAGTGTGCGCTCCGTCATTGCCAAACCTACCCGAACAGCGCTACCGTTTTCGTAATAGATGCTGAAAGCCTTTGCTCACGGAGGTTACTTCTATGCCAGGCCCCGCCTTCAAATTCTCCTTTGATGCCGTTTACTATCACGTGCGCGACATGGACAAATCGATCGCCTTCTACCGCGACGTGCTCGGCTTTCCTCTGAAGTCTCAGGATTACGTGGCCCGATTCGCAGTCGATGGCGTGCTCTTCGAGCTAGTGCCCGCGCCCGAAGGAGCGCCGATCTCCGGACAAGGCAATGCCCGCCTCAGCCTCGGCGTCACCGATATTAATGCGGCCATCCGTTATCTCGCCTCCCAAGGCGTCGTAGCCACTCCTGCGAAGCAGGAGGTCGGCGGTACCCTCTCGCTCTTTAACGATCCCGAGGGTAACGAACTCTGTTTGTGGCAAAACGAATAGGACATCACGGACCGGCATTCACGGGCGCACGCTCTGAAACCCTCTCCGAATTTCGGGTAGGTGCTCGACGTCTTTGCTTTTCAATAGGATAGCTCTACAAGGCCCCCCACCATTCAATGAGGCATATCTCCGCTGAACTGCTAATTGCTCCCGTTTGGCCTATCTTCGTTTGTCCTTCTGCCGGCGCCCATTAGTCTGTAGAGGAAGTGTGGTATGGATCGTGGCCTTCCCATATGGGGCCGCTACCAATTTATTTGAGGGGCGTAAATGCACAAACCTATTAAGTACGTCGAGAAAGCTGTCACCGTTGCCGCCAAAGGCGCATGGGCGGTCTTCGACAAAGTCAACAGTATCAATCCCAATCCATCGTTTACGCCCAAGTGGTCCGACAAGCCCCTGCTGAAGTCCTACCAGAAGTCCAAGCCGCCGCTGGGATGGCCGCGTACCACCGATTCTCTCTGCCCTAAATGCGTTCCCGAAATCCGCCAGCAGATTATCGACGGCAAGTTGCCGATCGAAGTGCTGATGAACGAGAAGGCGGGCGAGATCAAGGCTCAGATTATTGAGCGCGACGGCCAGATCCTGATGGTGAAAGACTGTCCCATCCATGGCCACTTCGAAGACGTCATGGCCATGGACACCGCTTTCTTCAAGCACCTTGAAGAAGTATTCCCCGGCCGCGACATTCGCGCCCATAACGACGAGAAACTCCATCACCATGGCAGCAGCACCGTGCTGCACGGCCGCGGATCGGTCCTCACCATCGACCTCACCAACCGCTGCAACATGATGTGCGATCCCTGCTTCATGGATGCCAACCAGGTCGGCTTCGTCCACGAACTTACATGGGACGAAATCAAGACCATGCTGGACAACGCCATTACCATCAAGCCGCGGCGGCAGATGTCGGTGCAGTTCTCCGGCGGTGAGCCCACGCTCTCGCCATACTTCCTCGACGCCGTCGCTTACGCCCGCAAAGTTGGATACAACAGCGTGCAGGCCGCGACCAACGGCATTGAGTTCGCCAAGAGTTTTGAGTTCGCCAAACAGGCAGCCGAAGCCGGCTTGCGCTACGCCTACCTCCAGTTCGACGGCATCGGTAACGCTGCCAACTCGCACCGGCTCGTCGGCAACCTGTTCGACGTGAAGCTCCAAGCCATCGAGAACCTGCACAAAGCGGGTGTCGAAATCGTGCCGGTCGTAACCATCGTCAACGACCTCAACAACGAACAGGTCGGACGCATCATCCAGTTCGCGCTCGACAATCCCAAGCGCATCTCGTTCCTCTCCTTCCAGCCCGTTTCCTTCACCGGGCGCGACGAAGAGATCACCGACGAACGCCGTCAAGCGCAGCGCTACACGCTGTCGCATCTGGCGCACGACGTGAAAAACCAGACCGGACTGGGCGAGCCCACCCGCGACTGGTTCCCCATCTCCTTCATGAGCACCTTCTCCGACTGGGCCGACCTGGTTCACGGCCCCGACAAGGACTGGGGCGCGCTAAGCTGCGGCTGCCACCCCAACTGCGGCGTCGGCATGGCCGTTATGATCGACAAGGAAACCAAGGAAGCCGTACCCGTCACCGCCTTCCTCAACGGCGACAACATTGCCAAAGACATCGCCAAGGTGAACGACGCGGCCCGCGGCAAATGGATGTCCATCGCCGGCATGACGCTCGCGCTTCTGAAGAATTACGATCCTTTCAAGTCGCCTAAGCACTTCAAGTTCGCCGACCTGCTCAAGAAGTTCGACAAGACCTTCGGCGCCACTGGCAAAGACTACGGCAAGGTCAGTGGAGAGCGCACCGAGACTGACATCGAGAAGCGCCGCCGCGATCGCTGGAACTTCCTCTTCGTCGCCGGCATGTGGTTCCAGGACCTGTTCAACTACGACTTTCGCCGTACCGAGCAGTGCATCATCCCTTACGCCACGCAGGAAGGCGAGATCAGCTTCTGCGCCTACAACACCGGAGTGGGCTGGCGCAACATCGTCGAGAAGATGCACATGACCGCCACCCTCACCAAGTGGTATGAGGAGCATGGCCGCCACGAGATCTTCGCCGGCAACAAGAAGGTGAGCCTCGCCACCACCGGCCACACGCTCAAGCTGATTGACGAGCACGTGAACGCGGAGGCCAATCACACGCTCGACGATCTCGGCATCGCCAAGAACGCGCGCCAGGAGAAGTTCAAGGCCCGCGACGAGCGCGTCAAGGCGGAAGCCGAGCAGGCCAGAATGCTGGCGCTCTATAAAGAGCACGTGCTGGGCGAGAAGCCGGTCACGCAGGAGGGTTTCGTTCCACTAGGCAGCATCGGTGGCATCACGCCAGCTCCCGCGAAGGAAGTTGCCGAGCCCGCCTTCGGCGACTAACTGGAGGCGTTTTGCGGACGTTCGAGCCCGCAGCCGAAATCCTGAGCGAGGTCGCCGTAGCGACCGAGTCGAAGGATCTCAATTACGAATCATTCAGGGCCGTGCAACGAGCACGGCTTTTTTCTTAGCTCATCCTGGGCTGCTTCAACAGCTCCTCATACTGTCGAAGAACTCTTTTTGTTTTGCGACAATCTGATCGCGCACCTGGTTGTCCGGCTCCAGCGACCAGTTTCCTTCCTCGTGCGTGCCGCCCAGCAGGACCCCGTCGTGTCTGGAAAACATGTAGAGGCCGCTTCCGTAAACCACCGAGTACTCAACTTCCGGCTGCGGCAACAGAAAGCTCAACTGCCCTTTTACCGGAGACAGTTCCGCATCATGGAAGAGCGCTCTCGAACCGAGCCCTGTGCAGTTGAATACCAGCTTTTCTGGTAGGCAGCCAACCTCCGCCGGATCGTGGAACTCGCGCACCTCAACCTTGCCACCAGCAATAAGAAAATCTTGCATCAGCGCCGTCAGGTAAATAGGCGGCTCAATGAGCATGGTGTCGAACTGCTGTGCAGACTCGAACCCGCGGAACGGAGTTCGCGTTTCAGTAAGATCACGGAATTCCGGCGTGAGGCTGCCTACAACTCCCTGCCGGCTGAAGTCGCCCGTGGTGTGAAACGCCTTGTGCGACAGCCGGTAGCTGGGAGTCCAGCGCACGCCGTAGCGACCGCCCACCATGGTTTGATAGCGCTCAAAGGCATAACGACAGGCTTGTGCAAACTGTTCGTTGAATGCCGGTGTACGATACTGCTCCTCAAAAAGTGTGACCGGATACCACCAACCGCCGGCCACGTTCGAGGTCGTATTCGGAGGCAAATCTTTCGCGTAAAGGGTCACCGCGAAGCCCGACTCCTGCAGCAAACGTGCGGTGGAGAGCCCCACCACCCCACAGCCGAGCACCGCCACGGGACCGGCATGTCCCGGAGCACCGATATCCACCGCGAGTTTCGAGGTACCCCAAGCAAGCGTTATTCCGGCCCCGCCATGCCCGTAATTGTGTACGACCAGAGCGTCGCCGATCCTTTCCGGACGCACGACGAACCCGGAGCGACGGTACGGACGCAATCCGCATATGGTTCGCGTGATTCGGTCGAGCGAAACGTCCACGCGGGGCAGGCACTGCGCGCCCGGCAACGTAGCATGGATTTTCTTTGCCGCGCAGGACGACAGCACGGCGGAGGCGCTCGCGAGCGCTAAGCCTTTCAAAACTTCGCGGCGATGCATGACGGGTGGGGAGATGCTGGAGCGGGAGACAGAGTATCACATGGGCGCCTGCTCTATCGAGAAAGCTGTTTGCGGGACCCATTGACCGCACTCCCGGCCGTAATCCAGTGTTCGGGATAACGCAAGCTGCGCCAGGACTATCCGCAAGCAAGCTCTTACAACGTTGAGATCTCTGTTACCGGGACCTTACGCGCCTTTGCCTGCTGCAAGAAATGGTCCGTGACATCGTCTGGCCCGCGCGATTGCTCGTTCCAGATCACCAGCGCTACTACCGAGGTCCCGTCTTCTTTGGCCACCGCCCCTGCCCGCTCCAGCAGCTTGAGATTGGTCTCCAGATATCCCTCCTGCCCTTCCGGAACCTTCAGCACCTCCACTGTTGCAGTCTTCATTGCCTGGTCAAACAGCTCTCCCCAGTTCCCCGGCCGATCGGTCACTGAGGTTTGGCGAAACTCAGCCGGCTCGGCGCCCAACAGTACGTAGCACTTCATGTGTCGCTCCTCGGCCACCTCGATCGCCAGCAGGTCGGCTCCGCAAGCTCCCGAACACACCAGTGCAACCGGATTTTCCTGGGCGAAGACTTTCCGAATTCTTTGCTTGACCGCATCGACATTCGCCGCCGGAAACCGCGCGGCCTGCGCATCGGGAGCGTCCACTCGACGCCCAGCCGAAACGATGACCGGCCCCTTCGCCGCCGATTCATTCGCCATCGCCAGAGCAGATTTCCAGACCAGCGCAATTCCCGTCAGCGTAATGAGAAATCTTCTGCGATCCATGACATAAGCGCTCCATCCCTGCTCTGGTGTCTAAGCAGGGCGCAATTTTAGCACCTACGGAATGGGACGCAGGTGCCCCATCCTTCCCTTTTTACCAACGGCAATGTCGCCGACTCAAACTACAACTTCACCGGCGGAAACTTCGGCCCGCAGCCACGGTGAGTTAACGCAACGAACATGGCGGGCTGCACGAGGCAGTCCGCCATGGTTTCGAACTTTGTTAACTATTGTGTTGGTTGCGCTTACTTTTCTATCCATGATCCACTAGCCACTTTCCACTTTCTTCAGTACCGCTGCGCCACTTGCTGGTGCTGCAGTTTCGGCTCCTCGTAGCCGTGGGACTTCTGTCGCGGCGGTAGCTGCGGCGGCTTATAGGGAATCTCTTCGTACGGAATGCGGCTGAGGATGTCCGCCATACAGTTCAGGCGAGCCCGCTTCTTATCGTCGGAATGAACGATGTACCACGGCGCCTGCGGAATGTCAGTCGCCGCCAGCATGGCGTCGCGGGCCCGGGAATAGTCGTACCAGCGGCGATGCGACTCCAGGTCCATCGGGCTCAGCTTCCATCGCTTCGACGTATCTTTGATGCGGGCCAGGAAGCGCTCGTGTTGCACCTTCTCGCTGACTTCCATCCAGTACTTCAGCAGGATGATGCCGTCACTGACAAGCGCCATTTCGAACGACGGACACTGCTTCAGGAACTTGGTGTATTGCTCCTTGGTGCAGAAGCCCATCACGTGTTCGACGCCCGCGCGGTTGTACCAGCTGCGATCGAAGATGATGATCTCGCCGCCCGAAGGCATGTGCTCGACGTAGCGCTGTATGTACATCTGCGACTTCTGGCGCTCCGTCGGCGCAGGCAGCGCGACTGCGCGAAACACTCGCGGACTGGTGCGCTCGACGATGCGCTTGATGATGCCTCCTTTTCCCGCGGCATCGCGGCCTTCAAAGATGATGACTACCCGCGCGCCCGTCGCCTTCGCCCACTCCTGCAGCTTGACGAGCTCGGTCTGGAGCTTGAACATCTCACGCTCGTACTCCTTGTTCTTCATCTTTTCGGGAGTGTCCTTCGCTCCCGAAGCCGCCACTGCCGGCGCCATCTCCTGCTTGTCTTTTTTCTTGGACCCTTTACCCATGAAACCTCCTGACCGTGACTGAAAAGAGCTACAGCAGAGGAACGCATGATTTTACGCTGCCGCAGAGATCGGTGCAGCAGCATTCGTGCCGCGAAATGGCTGACGAGCGCCGCTTTGAGACAGGTATCGTACTGATGTTATCCCGGAGGCCACTTCATATCGCGCCCACCCAGCAGGTGCAGGTGCAGATGGAACACCGACTGCCCCGACTTCGGGCCCACGTTAAACACTGTGCGATAGCCGTCTTCGATACCACGTTCGCGACCAATTTTGGCCGCGATCAGCTGACAGTAGCCGATGAGTTCGGCATCTTCCGGCGAAGCTTCCTTCAATCCGGCGATATGCCGCTTGGGCACGATCAGCAAATGCGTGGGCGCCTGCTGATTGATGTCTTCGAAGACAAATACCTTTTCGTCTTCGTAGACTTTGGTCGCTGAGACTTTCCCCGCTATGATTTTGCAGAACAGACAGTTTTCCATGGGCAAATGTTAACCGATAACGAACTGATCGCGATGCTTCGGGGCATTGCTGGTAAGATTGTCTTACCATGGTGACCAAAATTTCAACCAAGGGACAGGTCGTCGTGCCATGCGCCATCCGCCGGCGACTGGGGCTGCAGCCGGGCGATTCGCTCGACGTCAAAGCGGAAGGTGATCGCATTGTCCTGACTCCGCAAAAGAAGCGGACTCGCCGGAAAGCGAAGATCATTATCGATCCGGTGTCCGGTCTACCGGCGGTGACCCTGGGCCCGGGCGCGCCGGTTCTAACTAGCAAAGAAGTGGAAGAGATGCTGGCCGACTTTCCATGAGATTCGTTGTCGACGTGAATGCACTCGTTGCCTTGAGTGTCGTCGAGCACCAGTTTCACGCTCAAGTCACCACATGGGTTCGCAGGTTGCGCTCCGGCGGCAACCTCAGGCTTCTCACTTGCTCAATCACGGAGTTGGGCTTCGTGCGCGTTCTGGCAAACACGAAGCCTTACGGGTTTACCGTGTCGACGGCGAATGCGCTCCTGCGCCGGATGAAAATGGAAGACAAAGATTTGTTCAGCTTTGTTGCCGATGACCTCGACGCCTCGCGGCTGCCAAGCTGGGTGAATCACCCAAAGCAGGTTACCGATGGCCACCTCGCCCAACTCGCAAAAGCCAATGGCGCAGTACTTGCGACGCTGGACCGCGGGATTTCCGGTGCGTACTTGATTCCGGCCTGACAAATAATTCCTTAGCGCTGTTCGTTCCTGCGGGCCAGCAAGTAAGCGCGGATCAGTTCGTTCAGGTCACCGTCGAGCACGCGATCCACGTCGCCGATCTCCACGCGCGTTCTCAGGTCCTTAACCATCCGGTACGGCTGCAAGACATACGAGCGGATCTGCGAGCCAAAATCGATGTCGAGCTTGGAATCTTCGATGTGTTTCGTCGCGGCTTTCTTTTTCTCCAGCTCGAACTCATAGAGCCGCGAGCGCAGAATGCTCATCGCCTTATCTTTGTTCTTGTGCTGCGAACGCTCGTTCTGGCAAGCCGCGACGATTCCCGTAGGAATATGCGTGATGCGCACGGCGGAGTCGGTGGTGTTCACGTGCTGTCCACCCTTGCCGCCGGAGCGGTAGGTATCGATCCGAATGTCTTCCGGCTTGATATCGATTTCAATGCTCTCGTCGATCTCGGGCGAGACATAGACGCTGGCGAACGAGGTGTGGCGCCGTTTGGCCTGATCGAAAGGGGAAATGCGCACCAAGCGGTGCACGCCGATTTCACTCGTGAGCAGGCCGAAGGCGTAGTCGCCATTCACCCCGAAGGTTGCGGACTTGATGCCCGCCTCTTCCCCGGGCTGGTACTCGTACATTTGCGTCGAAAAGCCCTGGCGCTCGGCCCAGCGCAGGTACATGCGCATGAGCATCTCGGCCCAGTCCTGCGACTCGGTACCGCCCGCCCCAGGATGTATGGTCAGTATGGCATTGCGAGCGTCGTTCTCCCCCGAAAGGAGAGTGGCGATCTCCAACTTATCAACCATGGCGCGGAGATCGTCGATCTCGCGGCGCAAGTCGGCGGACACATCTTCGCCCTCGTGCGCCAGTTCAAAGTACGAGTCAATGTCACCGGATCGCCGTGCCAGGTCGGATTCGGTCGAGAGCGCAGTTTCCAGGCGCTTCTTCTCCCGCATTACCTGTTGAGATTTTTCGGGGTTTGACCAGAGCGCAGGATCGGCAGCTTGCTTCTCGATTTCGCTCAGCTTTTCGCGCAGCTTAGGCGCGTCAAAGATACTCCTGCAGGTCGTGGACCTTGGAGCGGAGTGCCGCGTATTCCTGTTCGAGCTCTTCGACCATGGGTTTGCAGAAACCTTCCTGAGAAACGTGGAGATATGTCGCAATTTCCGGGGTGAAGCCCCTCGTCATTTACGAGGACGCTCAACGCTGGCCCTTCGACTCCGCTCAGGGCAGGCTCTGAAGGCCAGCTCTACCACCATCTGTTGGTGCTTCCATTATCTAAACCGGCGCGGGCTGCAGCATCTCCGCAGGTTCGCGGAAGCGCAACACCACACCGGTCAACGTGATTATCGCACAAAGAAATGGGAACCAGTCGCCGTGACGGGTGTAAAACGTGGTGCTCTCCACCAGCGAGTACGCACTTTGCAGCGAGGAGCGCTGGTGGCGCGGAATCTCGGCCACAACCCGTCCGTAGGGATCGATCACCGCCGTGATTCCAGTATTGGTGTCGCGCAGAAGCCACCGTTCGTTCTCCACTGAGCGCATGCGGGCCATGTTGAGATGCTGACGTGGCGCCCCCGTGTCGCCAAACCATCCGTCGTTCGAGATATTCACAAACACCGACGCACCGTGCAGGGCGAACTGGCGCACTTCGTTTGGAAAGACGGACTCATAACAAATGAAAGTCCCCAGTCTGACTCCGTCTTCATTGAGCGGAACACGCTGTGTGCCGCGGGCAAAGGTTCCTATGTCGCGAGTCAATGACTTGGCAAAGCTGATCAATTTCTCGAAAGGGATGAACTCGCCGAAGGGCACCAGATGGATCTTGTCGTAGCGCGAAACCCATGCTCCGCTGGGTGCGACCAGGGCCGCGGAGTTGAAAATGTCAGGCGGCCGCCCGCGATCGCCCGCGTGCTCTATGCCCATTGACCCAGCGATGATGAACGAATCGGTTGAGCGCGCGACTTCGCCCAAGGTCCCGCGCAAGTGCAGGTCGGTGACAAAGAAGGGCGCGGGTGATTCCGGCCAGATGATCAAAGAGGGCTTGTCCAGCGAAGGTTGCGGCGGACGAACACTGAGCGTACGCAGTTCGCTCAGGGTTTGCTCGAGGTAGTCGAGCGTCCACGCGTCGGAGTCGAGAATCGGGATATTCGACTGCACCAGGGTGACGCCGTAATCGCCGGCCAAGGCTGGAGGTTTGACGAGCTTGCCGGCTTGCAAAACCAGTGCCGCCGCCAGAGAAGCCGCAAGCAGCATGTTGCGGCGTGCGCGCGGAACCAGGAAGGCAGCAGCAACCGCAGTGTTCACCAACGCGATCTCGAATGAAATGCCATACACGCCCGTGAAGGTGGCCAAACGCGACAGAGGAATGTTGTCGATTTGCGTTGTACCCAGTAAGTCCCAGGGAAAGCCTGTGACGTAGGCGCGGGCCAACTCGACAGCCACCCATGCGAAAGGAGCGAACACCAGCGCCCGCAGGCTGTAGCCATTGCGGCGGCGCGCAATGAGCGCAACCAGCAGTCCAAATAGTCCGTGGTAAAGCCCGAGGTACAACGAGAACATCACCAGCAACACGACGGATGTTGCAACTCCCAGGTTGCCGTAGTAGTGCATGACATGGAAGACCCAATAGCAACTGCCCAGATACCAGATGACTCCACTCAGGTAACCCAGGAGGAAGCCCTGCCAGGCAGTGGCAGGCGCATACCACTTGCCGTCTTCGACCATGGTGAGAAGCGCGTCCTGCTTCCGGCATTGGAGGATGGCATAGATGAGCGGCGCGAGCGCGACCCAACTGAGGATGTAAAGTGCGGGTTCAGGGAAGATCAGAACCTGAAGCACGCCTGAAGCGCAGGCCAGCAACCAGGCATTGCGTCGGATTCGGGTCACCTAGCGAGTGTAACAAAGCAGCGAAGAAGCAACCGGTAGCCGTTAACTAGTGGTCGATAAAACTCGAGATCCGTTCATCCCGGGCGCCCATCGGTGACCAACTGCCAGTTACGAGTTACCGATTACCAATTCGCTACTTGATCGCCACCAGCTTATTCACCAGCTCCGAGTAATCTTTCTTCTCCACGCCGTGCACCTGCTTGTTGTACTCGTCCACCTTGGCCGAGTAATTCATCGAGCAGAATTTCGGGCCGCACATGGAGCAGAACGCCGCCTCTTTGTAGTACGCATCGGGAAGCGTCTCGTCGTGCATGGCGCGCGCCGTTTCGGGATCGAGCGACAGCTCGAACTGCTTGTCCCAATCGAAGGTATAGCGAGCGTAGCTGATGGCGTCGTCGCGGTCCTGCACTCCGGGTCGATGGCGCGCCACGTCGGCCGCATGCGCCGCGATCTTGTAGGCAATGATGCCGTCCTTCACGTCCTTGTCGTTGGGCAGGCCGAGATGTTCCTTTGGCGTGACGTAGCACAGCATCGACGCGCCATGCCACCCGATCATTGCCGCGCCAATCGCCGACGTGATGTGGTCGTAACCAGGGGCGATGTCGATCACCAACGGGCCGAGAGTGTAGAACGGTGCGCCGTGGCAAAGTTCGACTTCCTTTTCGACCTGCTCTTTGATTTTGTCGAGCGGAACGTGGCCCGGACCTTCGATCATGACCTGTACGTCATGTTCCCAGGCTTTGGTGGTCAGTTCGCCCAGGGTCTTGAGTTCGGCGAATTGCGCCTCGTCGCTGGCATCGGCGATACAGCCGGGACGCAGGCCGTCACCCAGCGAGTAGCTGACATCGTGTTTGGCAAGAATCCTGGTGATGTCGTCGAAACGCTCGTAGAGGAAGTTCTGTTTGTGGTGGTGCGCCATCCATTGCGCCAGGATCGCACCCCCGCGACTGACGATGCCGGTAATGCGTTTAGTGATGAGCGGCAGGTACTCGATCAGCACGCCGGCGTGGATGGTCATGTAATCGACGCCCTGCTCGGCTTGCTCTTCGATGACCTCGAGCATTACTTCGATGGTGAGATCTTCGATGCGCTTGACCCGCGAAACCGCCTCGTAGATCGGCACGGTGCCGATGGGCACCGGCGAGTGCCGCAGGATGGCTTCGCGAATTTCGTGAATGCCGCCGCCGGTAGAGAGGTCCATCACCGTGTCGGCGCCGTAATGCACCGAGGTATGCAGCTTCTTCAGCTCTTCGTCAACGTTGCTGGTGATCGCCGAGTTGCCGATGTTGGCGTTGATCTTGCACCGGGACTCGATGCCGATGGCCATCGGCTCCAGTTCGGGATGGTTGACGTTGGCCGGTATGATCATGCGTCCAGCCGCCACCTCGTCGCGAATGAGTTCGGGCGCAACGCTTTCGCGCTCCGCCACAAAGACCATCTCTTCTGTGAGCAGACCTTCGCGCGCAAAGTGCATCTGCGACATGTTGGTATCGCCGGTGCGGACAGCTTCACTCTGGCGGCGCGCGATCCACTCCGCTCGCGGTTTCAACACACTGCCGTTGCTACCGTTGTTCGTACTCATAAGCTTGTAAAACCCCTCCGCACTTACTGGCTATTATAGCGCCGGAAGATGGTGGCGACCTGCAGACATCCTTCCCCGCATGATTGCCCCGTGCGCTATGCACGATTTGATGAGTGAGACCTCTTAATTTCGCCATCCCTGCGAAACGAATGATGTCCGCTTACGTCAATTATGATGGTTTACATGCTTCTTCTTGCCCGGTTCTCCACCGAGCTTCGCCTTGTCTTTCGGCTGGTTCAGGGTGCATCATAGTTGGTGTGTGAGCCGGCGTCACCCCACGAGGTGATGCGCGCACTTAACCATTCGACCCCCGTAGGTCGAATCTGGAATCAACAGGTTCGCATGGAGTTTCGTCTGTCGTATTCGCGCACTTCAGGAAACCTACCTTATCGCTTCAGGACGAGATTGCGCCTAACCGGCGTGCTCTTACTTGCCTCGGCAGGCATGATTGCAGGAGTGGGGCATTGCTATGCCCAAGGGCGAGCCAATGCCCCCAGTGCAGGTCCTGTGAATAGCGCTCCCGTGAATGGCGCTTCCTCGACCGCACGGGCTGGGGCGGCTATCCACGTCACCGTGATGGACCGGGAGACTGAAAAACCTCTGAAGCAGCAATCCGTGGTCAGGCTCACTAGCCAGTCGACGGGACAGGTATTTTTTCAGACGACGCGCGCCTCCGAGGCGCAGTTTGCTGACCTTCCTGTAGGAAGTTACCTGATCGAGGTGGGGTCCTCCGGGTATCTGGGAGTGCATCACCAGATCGCCGTCACCGATATCGCCCACGACCTGAATCAAACCGTGTCGTTGTCGCGCGATCCAGCGGCTGTTGACTTTAAGCTTAAGGATCCTGGGCAGATTCCCTCCAAGGCGCGCAAGGAGGCCGAGAAGGGCATACAGGCACTTGAATTCTCAAACTTTCAGGAGGCACAGAAGCATCTGGAAGCGGCGAATCGCAAGTATCCGTCGAGTTCGTCAATCAACTTCCTCTTGGGCTATCTGGCCCTGCAGCAAAGAGATCGGGACCGCGAGTTGGTTTACCTTACCACCGCGATGAAACTTGACCCAGGCAATGTGCAGGCACAAAATCTGCTTGGCCAGCTTTACTACGAGCGTGGTGATTATGCCCGTGCAGCGCAGGCCGAAGAGATTGTAGTGGCGAGCAGCCCAGAGTCCGTGGCAGCGCGAAGAGTGCTCGCCAACTCCTACCTCAACCTTAAAGAATACGAGAAAGCCCGGCAAAATTCGCAGTGGCTGGTGGACAAGGGAGGCAGAGAGGGTGTGGCAGCGCGGCTTATTCTGGGACAAGCGCTCGCCGGTTTGCAACAGTATGAACCCGCCATCCAAACCTTGAAAGCGTACCTCGACGAAGAGCCTGCGACTCCGGTAGCTTCCAAGGTACGGAGTCTGATCGCCCAATTGGAGAAACATTTATCGCAAGACGGCGCTGATGCTAAGGTGAACCTGGGTGTGAGCGATCCCGGACTCACGGCAGACAATGAGTTCTCGGCTGGTAGCGCGGGTATGCCGTCCGACATTGATGCCCAGAAGCCATCCGTCGCTGCGGGAATTCCGTGTCCCGCAAATATCCTGGAAGCCACGGCGAACCCTTCCAAGAAGTTAGTCGATAGCATTGCCCAATTCTCAGCGATCGAGCATATGGTTCATGAGAGTCTTTCTCCCCAGGGAATTCCTAGAAGTCGTGAAACACGGCAATACAACTATGTCGTCGCCATCAGTCAGCCCACGCTGGGTCCATTGATGGTTCAGGAATATCTCGATGCTGGAGATCTGGAAGTCCCCGACAAGATCAAGAGTAACGGGCTGGCCATCCTGGCGATTGCCTTCCACCCGCTCTTCCGGGACAACTTTGAGATGCAATGCGAAGGGCTTGGCGACTGGGACGGTCAAGCGGCGTGGCTGGTGCACTTCCGGCAACTGGATGACAAGCCCAGGCAGTTGCGGTCATACGTGGTAAACGGAAACATCTACCCCGTCGATTTGAAAGGACGGGCGTGGATTCGTGCCGACAACCTCCAGATCGTCCACCTGGAAACCGACCTGGTGCGGCCAATCCCTGAGATTCAATTGATGACCGAACACACCAGCATCAGCTACGGCCCGGTGCAATTCAAGCGGGGCGGTACCGACCTCTGGCTGCCGACGAATGCGGAACTGTACGTGCACTTCGCTAAGCGACGCTTCCACCGCAGCGAGAGCTTTGACCACTTCATGCTGTTCGCGACAGACGCTGCCGACAAACCAAAACTTCCTAAGACCGATTCCGGCCAAAGTCCCGCCGCCAATCAGGGACCTGCAGTTAGCCAGTAGCGCAGCAACTACCGTGCCGCCGCCCTTCGCTTCCCCACGGCGTAGAGCAGCACACCTCCTCCGACTAGCACTACGCTGAAGCACACGACCTTGGCCACGGCCATGAGCTTATTCGGTTCGCTGGGATCGGGGATGACGGAAGCCACGATGACGGCGCTGGTGGTTATCATGGCAACGATTGCGAGTGTGATGGCCACGGGCTTGCCGCCGGGGACGGTGATTACCCCCGGCTCGACCGGTTCCCGTTGCAGCCGAATCATTGCCGCGAACATAAACAGGTACGGTACGAAGTTCGTGATGATCGTCATGGTCACCAGCACCTGATAGGCTCCGTGAACCGTGCTGCCTGCCTGCCCCAGCAGAATAAATACCATGCAACACACCGCCTGGGTGACCAGCGCGACCGCTGGAGTGCCCCACTTGGGATGCACCCGCCCAAATGCCGGCGGCAGGTAGCGGTCAATACCGACGACGAAAGGAATACGCGCGAGAGCGGCGAGAAATGCACCGACGCCGCCCAGATTGGCAACGCAAATCAGAAGCGCGACGGCTGGCCCGACGCCATACCAACCAACGCGCGCCGCCGCGCTGGTGATGGCCTGCATGATGCCTTCCATGCTATTGACTTGCGCCGTGGGCAGTGCGACCAGCACTGCGATCGTCCCCAGCATGTAGCCCGCTGTAATGATTGCGCCGGCAACCATAAGCGCCCGCGGAACGGTGCGCCTCGCGTCCTTAATCTCGTCGCCCATGAACGACGCTGACTCCGCTCCGCTGAAGGCATAGAGAATTGTCGCCCAAACGCCGAGCGTTCCGAGGCTCAGTCCGGGCTTCATGGTAGCGGCGTTGAAACTGGTAGCCGACCCGAACTTCATCCAGGCGACAACCGCAACCGCGCATAACAGGGCGACGGGAATCCATGTTCCCTGCGAACCAATGTTGTTCAGCCACTTGCCTACATTGAGGCCGACCACGTTCAGCACAAGCGCGAGCCCGACACCGAAAAATGAAAAGCCAATGAAGTACCACGGGCTGTGCTGAAAAACGTTCCAGCGAGTGCCTCCCATGTAAAGCGCGTTGCTGGCAGCAAAGTAGAGCACCGCGGGAAAGTACGGGAGGTTGCTGGTCCAGTAAATCCAGCCGGTGAGGAATGCGGGGAAGTCGCCGAACGCGTGCTTGGTCCACAGGTACATGCCGCCCTCCTGCGGATAGCGCGATGCGAGTTCCATTACGCACAGGGCAAGCGGAATGAAGATGGTCAATAACCCGATCACCCAGATCGCGATGGAGCTGGGACCTATGCTGGCGGCGACGGGTATCCAGCGTAGGCTGAGGGTGGTGACAACGTAGAACATCACCAGATCGCGGAAGCCGAGAACGCGCTTGGGATGGGCCTGCGCCGCGGCGTCGACGGTACTGTTCTTCTCAGCAGAACCTGAATTCATGCGATTCGCAGCCCGCTCCCCTCGCTCCAGAAAGCTCCTCTCACACGTTTCACCCGCTACCAGTCCCCTCCTCAGACCGCTAGGAAGTAGCGGTAGAACTCCTCGTCACGCTTCCAGCCCAGCTTTTCGTACAGCCGCTGCGCGGTGTGATTATCGGAGGCGGTCTCTAGCGTCAGTCCGTCGGCCTGGGTGGCTTCGGCGAACTGGCGTGCGCGATTCATCAGGCCGTCGCCCACGCCCTTCCGGCGTGCCGCGGGGGTCACGTACAAGTCGTTCAGGATCCACTGGCGAGTGAGATTGGTCGACGAAAACACGGGATAGAGGTGCACAAATCCCACCGCCTCTCCTGCTATCTGAGCCAGAAAGAGTACCGATTCGCCCTTGCTGAGGCGCGCGAACAAGAACCGGCGCGCTGCTTCTTCATTTGGGGGCTTCTTGTAAAACTGGCGATACGCGTTGAACAGCGGAGCCACGGCCTCTACATCGGCGGGCGTAGCCTGTACGATGTCGATCTCAACCGCCTTGGAGTGCATTTCGACAAGGGAACACGCCCCAATCGGCGGCGTCAACTTTTTTTCTGCCAAGAGCGCTGCACGCTACTTCCGTGAGGATAGGGCCTGACAATCCGCCCTGCTACGGAACGGATTCCCATATCCGGCCGAAAGCCCTGGCGTGCCGAATTTCTTTGGGTTGGCGGCGGTTTTTTCGTCATTCCCCCGGATTTCGTTTATTATTCGCTAAAGCACTTAAGTGTGCCAGTACCCCACCCGTTTCGGGAACTGGGGTTGCTATCGGGGTTGTGACCTACACCAGCAAGCCTTCACTCAGGCCTCTACGTCCAAGGAGCCTTTATGACTGATTACTCACCCATCAACGGCGCTGAGTCTGGACCGCTGACACTAAAACGGTCTCAACAGAAGCGCTCGCTTATTCTCGACGCTGCGATGCGTCATTTTGCCGAGCACGGTTACGAGGCGGCACGCGTGGGCGACATGGCCAGCCACCTCGGCATCGCCAAGGGCTCGGTCTTTCAGCATTTCGGCAGCAAAGACGGGTTGTTCTTTGAAGCGTACAAATCAGCACTGCGAGCGCTGCCGCCCTACCTTGATGTCCCCTCCGAGGTCAAGGAGGCTGGCTTCTTCGCGGTGGTGCGCTATCGCCTGTCGCTCACCGACCAATTTTGGGAGAAATACCGCGTCCCCTATCGCATCGTCCTGCTCGGCAACTATGGATCGGACCTCAACCTAAAGAAGAAGATCATGCACTTCGTGGCCAAGGAAGACCCCTTGGGCACCTCGGCGTTTGTGAACCTGGGAATCGAACGAGGCGAAATCCGGGTCGATGTCGATCCCTCTCTGATCACGACGATGCTGGAATGTACCTTCGACCACATGCAGGATTTTCTTCGGACGGCGGAGTCCGAGCGCGAACTGTTCTATCGCCTGGGATCTCTCAACGGAAACAAGGACCAGGTCGTGGATCAATTCGTGAAAGTGCTGCGCGGCGCTATAGGAACTCAGCACTAGGCTTAGGCTCGTAGCGATTCGCCTGTTATCATGGCCTCCCGGACAAACCCTGGGGAGGACTGATGGACCCGTCGCTGCGCGAAGTCCTGGATTCCTACAACGACCACAGTCCACTGGAGGAGTCGTACACCATCCCCGCCGCCTGGTACGTGGATGAGCGGATCGCCAGCCTCGAACGGCAGCATGTCTTCGGCGGAACGTGGCAAGTGGTAGCCCGGCTTGAGCAGGTGCGGCGCCCCGGCCAGTTTGTCACTATCCAGCTTGCAGGCGAACCGCTGGTTGTCGTGCGCTCTACCGACGGCCAGCTTCGCGCCTTCTACAACGTATGCCGCCATCACGCCGCAGCGGTTGTTACCGAAACGGAGGGCACCGCCGGCATTTTTCGTTGTCCCTATCACGGGTGGAGTTACGGCCTCGACGGAACCCTGAAGGGCGCTCCTGAGTTTGAGGGAGTGTGCAGTTTTGATCGCGCCGCGAACGGACTGGTTCCGGTTGAGTGCGCCGCATGGGAGCAGTTTGTGTTCGTGAATCTCCATTCCGGCGCCGCGCCCCTGGCAGATTTTCTCGGCGGACTGGTGCAGAGAGTTGCGCCGCTGAATCTGGCAGGCCTGCATTTCTTCGAGCGGCGCGCCTACTCGCTGGGGTGTAACTGGAAGGTCTTCGTCGATAACTATCTCGACGGCGGCTACCACGTGCCGCATTTGCATGAGGGCCTCAACAGCGTTCTGGACTACAAGCAATACACCATTGAGAACCAGGACCGGTATTGCCTGCAGTCGAGCCCGATGGTGGCTTCGGGCCAGGACGCTGCAACTTCGGCGACTCGGCAAGGCGATCGCGCCTGGTACTTCTGGCAGTATCCGAATTTCATGATTAACCTTTACCAGGGATACATGGATACGAACCTTGTTCTGCCTGACGGGGTGGACCGATGTAAGGTGATCTTCGACTTTTACTTCGATGACGTGAGCGAGCCGGCTGCCGATCGCAATCGCCAGAGCATCGCGGTGGGCGAACGGGTGAATGACGAAGACGTAGGAATTTGCGAGTCCGTGCAGCGCGGATTACATTCCCGCGCATATAGAGCGGGACGGCTATCGGTACGACGCGAGGCAGGGGAACATTTGTTTCATCGGTTGCTGGCGAACGATCTGAAGCGGGGAATTTAGCGGTTGGATAGTGAAGCAGAGGGTTCACTATCAGCAAAAATTTGGCATTATAACGATCATTATAACTTCTCTCCGAAAGCACCTCTGCTGTCATGATCGCGAGCCCAACCAGTTACCGGTTCCGGCATCACCGTTTACGCAGGTTCTTGATGATCTCGCGGGCTGCGTTAACCCCCGAACCACCCGTCAGACCGTTGCCCGGATGAGTACCAGACCCACATAAGTACAGTCCTTTCAATGGGGTGCGATACTGCGCCCAGTCCAGCAGCGGACGCATGGTGAAGAGCTGGTCGAGTGCCAGCTCCCCGTGGAAGATGTGTCCGCCCGTAAGTCCATAAGTTTGTTCGAGATCCTTAGGGGTAATGACCTCACGGGCCTCGATCTTGTCGGGCAGATCGGGCGCATACTCCGCTAGTGTGTTGACCACGACATCTGCGAGCGCATCCCGTTGCGAATCCCAGTCAGTGTTACGCAATTGGAACGGCGCGTATTGCACGTAGATCGACATAGCATGTTTGCCTTCAGGTGCTTGCGAGGGATCGTGCAACGTCGGAATGGTCGCCTCGAGATAGGGATGGGGAGAGAACTCGCCGTACTTGGAAGCGTCAAAGGCGCGCTCGATGTAGTCCACATCAGGCGAAACCTGGATGCGCCCACCCAGCAATGATGAGGCATTGCCATTGACGCCGTTGAATGACGGCAATCCGTTGAGCGCCAGGTTCACTTTGGCCACAGTGCCATGCATCCGATAGTGCTGAAGCCGCTGCAGGAAGCTCGGCGCGAGGTGTTGCGGTTCGACGAAGCCGAGCAGTGTGCGTTTCGGGTCAGCATTGGAGACGACCGCGCGGGCTTCAATCTCGTCGCCATTGCTCAATACCACTCCCGAGGCGGAACCGTCCTTCACCTTGACCTGCGTCACCTCCGCCGAGGTACGGATTTCCACTCCCGCAGCTTGCACCGCGATCGCCATCGCGGTTGTGAGCGCGCCGGTTCCACCCATGACGTAGGCGGCTCCTCCTGCCGGGTTGCCATCCGCGGCGGCGCGGAGGAGGAGTGTGGCGCTCGACCCCGCCGACCACGGCCCGAGAAATGTCCCAAAGATCCCTTGGGCCGCGATGGTTCCGCGCAGTAGTTCGTTCTCGAACCACTCCGCTACCAAGTCGGCAACGGCCATGGGAGCCCAGCGTAACAGCCGATAAAAGTCCTTGTCGTCGAGACCACGAATTTTGCGACCAGTCTGCAGAATGTCCCAGACATTGCTCGACGCCGGATCGTCGATGTCCGGCGGCGTCATCTTCATCAATTGATCGACGACAACGGCAATGTTGGCCAGCGCCTTCTGGAATTCTGAATATTTGGCGGCTTCTTTGGTCGAGAACTTCGCAATTTCCTGCTGCGTCCGCCCGCCATCGGAATAGAGGGCAAGCGGGTGCCCCGTGGTTGACAGCGACAGCACGCGCACTTCGGAAACATAGGACTTCAGACCGTGGCTTTCCAGCTTCATGTCGGCAACAATTCCCGGCCGAATAGGGCCGGTACTGTGCGCCAGCTTTGAGCAGCGAAAACCAGGATGAAATTCTTCCGTGATGGCGCAGCCGCCAACTTGTGGCCTGCGCTCGAGCATGAGGGGCTTGAATCCGGCCTTGGCGAGATAGAAGGCCGTGATTAGCCCGTTATGTCCCGCGCCGATGATGACGACGTCACGAGATTCCGCCATGGCTAATTGCCTCCCTTGGCGTGTTTCAGGATCTCGAGCGCCGCCAGTCGTCCGTTCGCACCCATGATGCCGCCACCGGGATGCGTGGCCGAACCGCACATCCACAGGTTCTTGATTGGTGTCTTGTATTGCGCATATCCGGGCACTGGACGCAGGAAGAACAACTGCTCCAAAGTGAGTTCGCCCTGGAAGATGTTGCCTTCGGTCAGGCCCCACTCACGTTCCAGGTCAAGCGGGGTGACTACCTGCCGGCCTACGATGATGTCCTTTATATTTGGTGCAAACTCCGCGATGGTGTTGATCACGTTGTCGCCAAAGGCTTCCCGTTGCTCGTCCCACGTGCTCTCCTTCAGCTTATAGGGCGCGTACTGCACAAAGCATGACATCACATGC
This sequence comes from uncultured Acidobacteriaceae bacterium, assembly GCA_963834815.1. GTDB lineage: Bacteria > Acidobacteriota > Terriglobia > Terriglobales > Acidobacteriaceae > DASRAA01. The sequence continues at coordinate 224,352 of CAWIDA010000009.1, forward strand.
TTGCCGGGAGGCGCGACCGACGGATCAGTCAGGCTGGGGATCACCATGTCGATGTACGGACGGCGCGAGTAGCGGCCATATTTCGCGTCGTCGTAGGCCCGCTCCATGTAGTCCACACTGGGCGAAATCGAAATCGCGCCGCGAAGATGGTTCCCTTCTCCCGGCATACAAGTGAAGTTGGGCAGCGCATCGAGTGCCAAGTTGACCTTACCGGACGAGCCGCGGAATTTGTAGCGCTTCACTTCATCGCGAAATTCATCGGGCAGATGTTTGGCCTCGATCAGCTTCAAGAACGTCAGGTTGGGATCGACGCTCGACGAGATGACAGGCGCGAAATACTCGTCGCCGGCGGAGGTGGCAACGCCAATCGCCTTGCCATCCTTGACCAGGATCTTCGCAATGGCCACTTGAGTCTTGATCTCCACCCCAAGCTCACGCGCGGAATCGGCAATAGCGTTCGAGATGGCGCCGGTGCCTCCTCGCGCAAACCCCCAGGCGCGAAATGCGCCGTCAATCTCGCCCATATAGTGATGGAGCAGGACATAGGCGGTGCCGGGCGAGCGCACACCGAGAAAGGTTCCAATGATTCCTGACGCCGACATGGTGGCCTTGAGCACGTCCGTCTCGAACCACTGATCGAGAAAATCGATAGCGCTCATGGTCATGAGCTGTACCTGGTTGTATTTATCCTCGCCGTTAAGGTCTTTGAAGCGGCGCCCCAGAAACAGCAGTTTCATCAGGTCTTTGGGGTTGAGTGTGGTGGGGTCGGGTGGAACCATGGCGAGGATCGGTTTCACAAAGCGGCACATCTGCAGCATCGCCTTGCCGAATTCTTCGTAGGCTTCCGCATCGAACTTGGAGTGGCGTGCAATTTCCCGCCGCGTCATGCCATGGTCGTTGACCCGCCATAGGTGATCGCCGTTCGGCATAGGTGTGAAAGTTCCGTCGAGCGGGAGAATCTCGAGACCATGCCGGGGCAGATCGAGTTCGCGGATGATCTCAGGGCGGAGCAGCGATACCACGTATGAACAAACCGAAAACTTGAAGCCGGGGAAAATCTCCTCGGTGCAGGCGGCGCCGCCCAGCACGTGCCGCCGCTCCAGGACCAGGACTTTCTTTCCTGCTTTCGCGAGATAGGCTGCATTTACCAGCCCGTTGTGGCCACCGCCAATCACGATGGCATCATATTTTCCGGAGGCGCTAGAAGCCATAGTTTCCTTAGAACAAGAATGCGTTGTGCAAGGGGAGCAGCCCATTCTAAATGGCGCACGAAGGATTTGTCTGTACCAGAGCCGCCGCATGCAGTTGCCCGCGATCCTTGCCGTTGTCCTTGCCGCAGGCTCCAGCGCGCCGCTATAATCCGCGCTGATCAGCAATAGCGAGGATCCAGGTGCCCATCGGTACAGCGGTTCACGAAAGAACGTTCCCTCTCTGCCAGAGCCTGAACTACCGCGAGTGGTCGGGCTTCTATGCGGTCAGCGTTTATGAGTCCCACCACGAACATGAATACAACGCTATCCGTAACGCCTCTGCGCTCATCGATGTCACACCGTTGTTCAAGTATCTGATCACGGGACGCGACGCGACCCGATTCGTCAACCGCGTGCTGGCGCGCGACATCAACAAGGTCGGCATCGATCAAGTGATTTATTGCTGCTGGTGCGATGAGGATGGCAAGGTCATCGACGATGGCACGATCACGCGACTGGAAGAGAATCGTTATCGCTGGACGGCCGCCGATCCCAACCTGCGTTGGTTCCGCCAGAACTCCATCGGGCTCGATGTGCAGATCGAAGACATCACAGAGCAGCTTGCCGCGCTTGCGCTGCAGGGTCCCACCTCGGGCAATTTGCTGAAGAAGGTGGCCGACGCGGACATTCAGAACCTGAAGTACTTCCGCAAAACCAGCGGTACGATCGCCGGCGTACCGGTTGACATTTCACGCACCGGATACACCGGCGACCTGGGCTACGAAATCTGGATTCCCTGGCGGGATGCGGTGAAAGTGTGGGATGCGCTGATGGACGCCGGACGGCATTTCGACATTCATCCTACCGGCATGCTTGCGCTCGATGTTGCTCGCATCGAGGCCGGACTGATTCTGGCCGACGTCGACTATGTCAGCAGCAAGAAGGCGCTCATTCCGTCGCAGAAATACACCCCATCGGAGATCGGACTAGGGAAGCTGGTCCACCTCGACAAAGAGAATTTCATAGGAAAGCAGGCATTGCTCGAAGAGAAGAAACGCGGGCCGGAGCGTTTGCTGGTAGGACTGGAAATCGAGTGGAATGAGATCGAGGCACTCTTCGATGACGTAGGCTTAGCACCGCAGACGCCTGCCACCGCCTCGCGCGTGCATGTGCCGGTTTACCGAGGACGCGATCAGGTGGGCAAGGCGACATCCACCACCTGGTCTCCCCTGCTCAAGCAATTGATCGCGCTGGCAAGCGTCGAGCCTCGTTTCGCCGCGCCGGGCGCCAAGCTCCAGATTGAGATGACAGTGGAAGCGGTGCGCCACCGGGTGACCGCTACCGTGCGTCAATTGCCATTCTTCAGCCCGCCGCGCAAAACCAAAACACCTGTTTAGAGTATGGCAGGCTAGGTTGTGGCGCGGAAAAAGCAAATCCGCCGCAGTCGCGGCGGTCTGTCAAAAACCATGTAACTTTATCGGCGCGGGACCAACGTGATCTTCGCTTCGGTACCCCGGTGATAGAGAAGTCGCTCGACGGTCTGGTCCATGGTGTCGAGCAAGCTCTCGGCAGGAAGGGCATTGCGAACGTCGTCCAGCGCATAATCCCATTTTTTCGAGGGTGTCGGAGGCTCCTTCATGGCCCGCACCTTGGCAGGAAGCGCCGTATACGCCAGCCAAATCACCATAGAGAAGATGTAGGCGCAGCCGTTGATCCGCCCCAAGTTTGCCTTGGTAATGATGGTCTGATGCGTCATGGCCGTCATCACTAGCATGTTGATCGCTGCGTAGAAACCAAATCCAACCGCAATTCCGAATAGAACATTCCGTCGCGATATGCCCAGGTATTCGCTGAACAGCAGCATGAAAAACACCAGCCCACACTGCATCATGCGGACACTTCGATCTACCAGATAGATAGCGTTGGTTATGTTGTCGATGTTGTCGGCTCGCCATGACGTTATCGCCCACATCCCCGCAACCAACAAAATCACTAACGCGCACCAGCGAAAGAGGATAATGCTTAGATCGCGCAACGCCTCGTAGGGGCGGAAGGCGTCCTTGAAGATTTCTTGCAGCACAGCAAAGGATACGATGATACTGAGGGCACTCGTTGTCCAGTACACGTAGAAGAAATTAGACCAATTGCGAAGTGGGAACTCAACCACAAATGACAAGACGACAAACAGTGCGTAATTGAAAAAAAATGGGAACTCACGATGCAGCCTGCGGCGAAACATAGCATAGCCAATCGCCGTCATCATGATCGGCGTGGCACACCACAGGACGTAATCAATCAAACTCAATCGCATGTCGGCCTCTTAATGGTACTGCCGAATTCCATGCGAAACAAGCTCTATCTAATACCGCAAAAATCGTGAAAAGTCTGCCAATTAAGCGCCAAGCTGAACACAACTCGACCAAATTACCAATTTCGGCCACTCCTTATGGCACTATAAGGACGCCTCCACTCCCGACTTTCCGGCCTCCCTCTGATTATCCCCCAATGTCAAATTCGTTGCGTCACTGGCAATCGTAAGTTGGCGGCTTATTGGAATGCAATTCGTGTGCGGGCGGCAGGTTGCGATCGGCCCGCTGCCATCGCTGGCGGTCAATTGCAGTGGAACGCAGTTGGTGTGCGGGCGGCAGGTTGCGATCGGCCCGCTGCCATCACTGGCGGTCAGTTGCAGTGGAACGCAGTTGGTGTGCGGGCGGCAGGTTGCGATCGGCCCGCTGCCATCACTGGCGGTCAGTTGCAGTGGAACGCAGTTGGTGTGCGGGCGGCAGGTTGCGATCGGCCCGCTGCCATCACTGGCGGTCAGTCGCAGTGGAACGCAGTTGGTGTGCGGGCGGCAGGTGCATCTCGCAGTTTGGCCCGCTGCCGTCACTCGCCGTCTGCTGCAATGGAATGCAATTGGTGTGGGGACGGCAGGTTGCGATTGGCCCGCTGCCGTCACTCGCCGTCTGCTGCAGTGGAATGCAGTTGGTGTGCGGACGGCAGGTCGCGATCGGTCCGCTGCCATCGCTCGCAGTCTGTTGCAACGGAATGCAGTTGGTGTGCGGGCGGCAGGTCGCGATCGGTCCGCTGCCATCGCTCGCAGTCTGTTGCAACGGAATGCAGTTGGTGTGCGGGCGGCAGGTCGCGATTGGCCCGCTGCCATCACTGGCCGTCTGCTGCAATGGAATGCAATTGGTGTGGGGACGACAGGTCGCGATTGGCCCGCTGCCATCACTGGCTTGCATAGGCTGCGAGAGGTTGACGCGTGTTGGTTGCGTGTTTGTGGCGCTCAATGTAAGGGTTAGCACAAGGGGGATTAAGACAGCTCCGAACAAATGGCTCTTCATGGTATTCTCTCCTGGGTCGCGATGGACCCGAAATGGTGGGTTACTTACTCAACGACGTTGTGTCGCTCACATAGTTCTCAGGCGAAGCCGTTGGGGGGATCGGCGCCGAACCATCGCCAAGTATGATGATTGTTCCGGTTGTTGCATTCGCGGTTGCGCCGCTAACAGCGGAAATTGCGCCCGCCAGCATCAAGCTCGCAAGAGCAGCAGTGAGTGTCCTTTTCACAGTTAGAAATCTCCTTTTCGAAATCTTTCGACCGAACAATAAGTGCTGCGTTTTCCTGAAAAAACTCTCTTGTCGCGCGCGAGTAATGCTGGACCCAGGCTCAGCAGGCGTATCTCGATTTTGTAGTAACTAAATAGTTAATACAATTGATCAAGGAACCGCACTGCGGAACAATAAAGGTTCAAAAGCTCATTCTAAATCCGCCGCTAGCAACCCGCGATTATGACCGCCCGAAGCCTATTTCTACATCTGGCATTATAAGAGCGGACAATGCAACGCCCTTATGCAATATCTTCGGACATTTAGATCACTCAAGTACATGTACTTTAGTGCTAAAAATGAGTTACTATCGTGCGGCTGCTGCGCGCGCTTTGCCGTGATGGCAGCCACTTCCCGTTTTGACGAACCCGATCAATGAGCAACCCAGATCCGCCACACCGTAAACCTGGTGATATTCCCGGCTCCGATGTCGGCCTAAGTCCTCGCACGGCAGACCTATCCCAAGTCTGCCCGAATTGTTCGACTGCGCTGCAAAATAATCATTGCAAACTAGTCTGTCCCGATTGCGGCTTTTATTTAAGTTGCTCTGACTTCTACTAATCTCTCTTAGGTTAAGAAGCCTGGAGTACAGCAACCGTTCTCCATCCACAAATTGACGGGTTACAATTCTTTGGATTGCCACGTTTCGCAAGCGAACCGTGCGCCAGAATCTGTCCGATCATGTAACGTAAATCGAGCAGTTTTTTATTCCTTAAGGAGGACGAAATGCAACGCACAGGAAGCGCCCATTGGTCGGGCGGATTGAAGGACGGCAAGGGTGCCGTCTCGACGCAAAGCGGAGTCCTTACCAATACCCAGTACTCGTTCAGCACTCGATTTGAAAATGGCATCGGCACCAACCCCGAGGAACTGCTTGCTGCCGCACACGCCGGCTGTTTCAGCATGGCATTGTCCGCTCAACTGGGCAATGCCGGACTGACGGCTGAGAGCATCGACACTACAGCAACGGTAACATTAGATAAGACGGATGCGGGATTCTCTATCACTTCCTCGCATCTGGAGGTTACCGTCAAGATTCCCGGCGCCAACCAGGCGAAGTTTGAAGAAGCCGCAAAGGCAGCAGAAACCGGCTGTCCGGTCTCCCGCGTCCTGAATGCAAAAGTCTCAATGAACGCTAAGCTTATTTCCTGAACTCCATCCGAACTTTGTAACCATCGCGTCAGATCATGCGCAAGGTTAGGGCTGGCTGCTCGGCTCGATTGCGGGCAGCCAGTATTGGCCGCGAGCCTCGCCCAGCAAGGTTGACTGGGGTACCTGTCGGAAACCCCGGTCGTATTCGTCCTTTGATACCGCCGACTCTTCATCTCAATCTCAGTGGCGCGGAAGAATTGTCCTGCCGTCAATATAGCGCTGCCGGCTGAGTTCGTCACAAGTCCAGCATTTGCACGCTTTCGGCCGGACGAGTCAGTTGGCGCGTGGCGCCCGCGACTAATTCGTCAGCTTTGGGATCGAAGGATCTCGCGTATTTCACGATTAATCCTGGCCGCCTCTTGGGCTGCTGTGTCGATCAGTTGAAGCCACTTTTGGTTGTTTTCATCGAGTTTGGACTGTGCCATGAGGTAGGAGGCTTGCACAACCGTTTCGATGGAATTGCTCAGGTCATGGGCCAAAGTGCGAAGCCGGGTCACGGTGTCGTTTGGCATTTTCTTCGCTTCGTCCGCCATCGCCGATGAATCGCTTTCTGGTCTGCACGTTTACCGCTCTGGCGCCACTGCCAGCATGCAGACTCGCAGCTCCTTGAAATCCCGAGTTCGCTTTGAGTTCACCGAGGAAACCTTAGCACAATTCATCGCGGGCGGTTCTGCTGGCGTTGGGCACACACGCGCCGCCGCCCCAGGCTGCTGTCCCGCACCGATCGTGACGGAAGGCTGCCATGCTTTTTCGCCGCTCCCAATGCTGCTATGATGCCATCATCGCCAGGCTCGTCCGAGCATTTCCATGGTAAGAGTTCGTCTTAAAACCAAGCTGGTGTTGGCCATCAGTGGAATGGTGTTCGCACTGGTGGCGGTATTTTGCTACGTCTACATATCGCACCGCGTCCAGCAAAGTACCCAGGAAGCCTACGAACGGGCTATTTTCGTCGCTAAGGAAATTCGAGACAGCGCTCGCGAAGCCACCCAGGTGAACTGGCGCCAGTTGGATGTAAATGTAGATGACCCGGAGCTGGTAGCCGCAGCTGTGGATCATCGGCTACAGAACGACAAAGGGCTCAATACCCTCCTGCAAGCCATCCTGGCCTACTCAGGAACGGTATATGACGCATCCATCGTCGACAGCCGTGACCGTGCCATTGTGCATACCGATCCTGCTGTGGTCGGGACCGAGTTGGAAAAACGCGAGAACTACGAGAAAGTCCGCGCGGCATCGTTTCTACGCCAACTTGAGATCATTTATGGGCCGCCGCGGGTTTACGACCTGAACCTGCCTATCCAGCGGGAAGGGCAGTTCTTTGGAAACATTCGCGTGGGGATTTCCACCGTCTTCTTGAAGAAGGTTGTCCAAGACCAACTGGCCCGTCCGCTGACCTATTCTGCTATTGCCATTCTGCTTTCGCTGGCCCTGGCAGCAGGCGTATCGAATCTCGCGCTCCGGCCGCTCGAGGCAATTTCCCGCAGGCTCGACCAGATGACGGCGGAGGTGCCGGACGCGCATCCCCAGCTTGATCTCGGTCGCGCCGACGAATACAGCATGGTGAACACCAAGATAGATCGGCTAGGCCGCCAGATCCGCGACGTGAAAGAAGTTTTCAGCACACTCAAGGGAAACCTTGACCAGATTATGGGCACCTTGCAGGACGGCTTGGTATTGTTTACCAGCGATAATCATGTAGTGCTGGTGAGCGCCTCCGCCGAGCGCTTCATTGGCCGCCCGCGAGCGGAGATTCTGGGCAAAGTCGTGGAAGAGATTTTCACCGACGCCGCCAAGCTGGGCCGGATTGTGCTCGATGCCTTCGCCCTGCACCAAGCCATCCCGCAGCGCGAGATAGAGCTCGAGAACGGACGCCGGGTGCAGATTGCGCTCGACTTTATTGCCGAGCGAGGCGAGCGCATCGGTGCGCTGCTGACCATGCGTGATGCCGAATCGGTGCGCCGGATCGAAAACGAGATTGAATTATCGCGCCGGCTGGCCGCCATCGGGCGCCTCACTTCCGGGGTCGCCCACGAGGTGAAAAACCCCATCAACGCCATCGTCGTCCACTTGGAGTTATTGCGAGAGAAAATGCGCGAGGTTGATCCCGACACTTCCCGCCACATGGACATCATAGGCAGCGAAATTCATCGCCTCGATCGCGTAGTGCAGACTCTAGTGGATTTCAATCGACCGGTCGAACTTCGGCTATCATCCTTTGATTTGCGGCGACTTGTAGATGACGTCGCCATGCTGGCTTCTCCTGAAGCCGCGCGACTCGGGGTCAAGGTCGATACCCAGTTGGGTCAAGTTGCCTTGCCGGTGAAGGCTGATAACGATCTGGTCAAACAGGCCCTTCTGAACGTCGTCCTAAACGGGGTGCAGGCCATGCAGAAAGGTGGGACCTTGACCGTGATTGCGCGCCGAAACGATTCCGCCGCTTCCATCGAGGTCCGAGATCAGGGGATCGGGATTGCACCCGAGATTCGCGACAAGATCTTCAATCTGTACTTCACCACGAAGAAAGCAGGCAGTGGCATTGGCCTGACCATGAGTTACCGTGTGCTGCAGATGCACAGCGGGTCCCTCGATTTCACAACCGAGATCGGTGTGGGAACAACTTTTCGCCTCTTCCTGCCGTTAGCCGGCGCACAAGCTGAAGAAAAAAAGCAGGTTATGACTATTCACTAGAAAGGCGAAACAGTTGCGATCGGGGTGTTTATGATGTACCTAACGATTGTGCTCACTGGCTGCTCGGCGTAAGTCGAAGATAGAGCTTGATTATCCGAATGATGGCTTTGCGCAAGTTCGTCACTTTGCTTCTGGTTCTGGCTTTGTTGTTCGCTCAAGCCTGCACCAAGAAGAGGCCTGTGCTGCCTCCCCGGTCGTTAGCTCCAACCATTGCTGTGGCGCTGCCTGACGGAATCCGTGAGCTACCGGAGGGTCCAACAATCCAGGAAGCGCAGGCTCCGCCGGAGCCGCCGCCGGTAAAATCAAAGCCCAAGAAGGCTCCGCGCGCGACGGCGAAGAAGACCACGCCACCGGCCGCCACCACTCCATCGCCTTCGGCTACACCAGCGACTGCGAGCAATAGCGGGACCGTAGCGAGCTTACGGCCTCCTCAGCCAGCGCCCGATACCGCCATAGCGGCTGCGGTCTCCAGCGAAAAGGTCACGCAACAGAAGGCAGACACGGCTCACATCGTGGATGTTACCGAAAACGACCTGAAAAACCTTTCCCGGCCGCTCAGTGACGAAGAAAAGTCTATGAAGGCACAAATCCAGTCTTTCCTCCTGCAGTCGCGAAAGGCAACGAGCGATGGCGACTTTGAGCGGGCCTACAACCTGGCGACGAAAGCCCAGTTACTCGCAGAAGCACTTATCAAGAAATAAACCCTTCCCCTAACGTGCCATTGAGAAAAACTTTTGCGACAGGACGTCCACGGGCGTGCCTCGCGCGGAAAACAATTCCGCCACCAGCTTCATTTCTTCTTAGCCGGTACACCCGCATTCACCTTGCCCAGCATGTCGTTCGCAGGCCCCTGGTAAGGGCCGTTGATAGCGGCAGCCTTTTGAAGCGCCGCCACGGCGTCGGCTTTGTGGTTCTGTTTGGCGTAGGCATACCCAAGATAGAAAAGCGCCGCCTGCTGGTCCTGAGGATCGTCCTGTAACAGACTCACAGCGGTTTTAAGGTCGGCGATGGCGGGAACCAGCTTCTCAAGGTTCAGGTCAGCGCGGCCCAGGGTAGTGTGCGCCAGGCCGGCATAAGACCGTTTGGTCTTGTCATCGGCGGATGGGGTGGGACCAACCAGAGTGAGCACTTTGTTGCCGTAGGTCGCAGCCTTGGCAGCTTCCTTCGGATCGGCGGCGTAGGCATCAGCCATCATCAACAAAGTAGGAATGTCGTCCGGATTGGTGGCGAGGGTCCTTTCACCGTAGGCCAACAACCGCTGCGGCTGGTTCAGTTGCCGAAGGCTGTATAGCGCAAGCTGCGTAATCTGCTCCGCAAACTTCGACTTCGGAAAAGCTGGAGTGAACTTCTCGATTTCGCTCATCCTCTTGCTGGGGTCCGGCTCGGACGCAATGGCATTGTAGGCAGACGTTTCCAGAAATTCGTAGTTAGGACGCGCCGCGCTCTCCTCGCTACTGATCCGCGTCGGCCACTCCGCATCCGATACCTCCGCCGGCTTGGCTTGCTTGGCGATGGAATGGAACACCGCAGCGCCTTGCACCGCGTAATCCACTACTTTGCTGTTGTCTTTCATCGACTGCGCAATACTCGTCTGCGACATGATGATGTCTAGATTATCGGGGTACGCTGCGAGCGCCTTGCTGCCGTACTCCATTGCCTTGGCGGCGTCGCCCGCGGCGAGATATTGCTGCGAAAGCTGCCACTCCGCGTAGGCGGCAGCCGGCTTGTTGTCCTCATATTTCGTCAGGAACTCCTGGTAGTCCGCAATGCGCTTCTGGGCGTCGGACTCGGCTGTGATCACAGCCAGGTCTTTGTCTTCCGGAGTGCCCGCAGGAATGACAATGCTGGTATTTTGCGACCAGCCGGATAGGCCGAGTAGGGCTGCGAAACTGAGCACGAAAAATGATCGACGTACGGCACACATTTTGCACCTCGATGATGGAGCGGGCCGTCGCGGACGGCGCCCTTGGTTTGTCGGACGGAATCCTAACGCTTTTGCTCGCGGGACGCTATGAGATAAGGCACAAGGCGCAGTGAGGTCCCAATCGGGGTCAATCCCTTCGCTATTTCCGGCCTTCGCGCTTTTGGGCAACGACCAAGCCGCGTGGGGTGGGTAGCAAGACGACCGAGACCAGCCCGTCGCGCTCCATCTTGAGCGCGGCCTCGCGAACCTGCTTCAGGTGCGAGCTGGCATCGTGCATCAGGATGACTCCAAACGGAGAAATTTGCGGCAGGAAGTGCCGCACCTCCTGCTCGCGAATCGGCATGTCACTGTCGCTGAAAAGCAGGTCGATGGTGCCGTCAATCTTCATCTCCAAACTCGATTCATTGCGCAGGTCAATCAGGTCGGCGAACTCCGACGCAGCGAACTTTTCCTTCGCTGTCTCGTAAACTGCGGGATCGTACTCGCAGGTGACGATTCGGCCGAAGCCGTTGATGCGCATGGCTTCGGCGATCCATAAGGTACTGACGCCCATGAAGGTCCCAGTCTCCACCACCAGGCGTGGCTTAATGGTCGTAACCAGGGTGCGCAGAAACTCCAGCACTTCCACTTCGGCGGTCATCGAGTCGTACATGCTCCAGTGCTCGGGATGAGGACACTCAGGCGTGGCGCGATGATACTCGGGAACCAGTGCGCCGGCCCGTTGCGTGGCCTCGCGCATGATGCGGTGCTCCTGTTTTTCCTTCTGAAACAGACGCTTCAGTCCCAACGTTCTTCCCTTCCTTGCCGCCCTCAACCGCGAGTTTCCCGATTCAGTCGCGATGTTCGTGCACTCAGTATACAAACCGGACCGTTGTAAATCAGGCGGTAGTGGCCGCCTTTGCGGCGAGCTGCTCGGCATCGTCAAGAGTGGCGACAGAGGCCGGGGGCTTCTTGGCGTGGGGTTTCGTTTGTGCCGCTGGGCGAGCTTTTTCTTGGCCAAGCGCTCGGCGGTGCAACCCAGGTTGATGTTCATGGCGGGGGCAACCAAGGAGCTAGTTATCAGTTTTTTTTAACACGGAGACCACGGAAGGCGTGATATTTTCACGTCCTGGCCCGATGGCAGGAATGCGCGCTCCCTATCGTCCTGCTCACCGGCTCATGGCAGCAAGCGAAACTGTGTGCGACGCACACATTGAGGACTGAGATCCTATGCGGACCCCATCACGTTCTCTCGCACGTATTCTCGTCGACGCTGCGATGTTGGCAATCTTCAGTTTGCCCACTTTCGCGTCCACGCCGGTCCTGCCGGTGCCCAACCCGTGTCCGCGGTCCGGCCTGAACATTGTGCAGGAGCCGCCGGCACTGTTCAGCCAAAACGGTGTTTTGAATGTGCGGTTTTCCTATCAGCAGACTACCGACGCGCAAGGCCGGTTGCTGCATTGTCTGATGACCGACACTGGACTGCAGGAGCCGACGTTGCACGTGAATCCGGGCGACACACTGAATGTCACCGTGACTAACAACACCCCGGAGCAACCGCTGGGCGAGGTGTTCAATTCGCCTAACTGCGGCGACACGACGGCCGAGTTCACACCGCCGACTAACGGAATTGCCAGCATCGGCTCGTCAATGAACATTCACTATCACGGAACGAACATTTCTCCCGCGTGCGGCAGCGACAATGTCACCAAGACGCTTATCAACTCGGGCACTACGTTCCAGTACAGCATTTCGTTTCCGAGCAACGAGCCTCCGGGACTGTACTGGTACCATCCGCACGTTCACGGACTGTCGGAGCGGGACTTGCTGGGCGGAGCAGCGGGAGCGTTGGTGGTGGACGGTATCCAGAACGTGCAGCCGGCGGTGGCGGGGCTACGCCAGCGCGTGCTGGTGATTCGCGACCAGCCGCAACTCAAGGGTCTGGCAGAGGGACCGGGTAACTGCGGCAACGGGGTTCCGTTTCAAGACATCAGTGCGAATTATGTCTCGGTTAACTCGTTTCAGCAGACTAGCGGCTTGGTGACGTTCAGGGCGGGCACTTTGCAGATGGCACCGGGCGAGACTCAGTTCTGGCGGGTGAACAACGGCAGCGCCGATACCATCATGGACCTGCGAGTGGTGTACGACGGAGTGGTACAGACGATCCAACTGGTGGGCGTTGACGGCGTTCCGGTAAATTCGCAGAACGGCACGCACATTGGAAAACTGATTCCGGTGAAGCATTTCCGGCTGCCACCGGCGGGCCGGGTGGAGTTTCTGGTGACGGCTCCGCCCTTGAGCGTGCGCGTGGCGCAGTTCATCACCCACAACATCGATACCGGTCCGGATGGCGACTGCGATCCGACGCGGCCGGTTTTCAACATTGTGCTGCAGAATCCAAGCACCGGGACACAGAATGCCGACAGCAGGGTCCCCCAATTCACCGGCTATGACACGAAGGCCCCGCTCTTTGGCGGATTGAAAGATGTGCCGATCACCCGAACCCGCATATTCCAGTTCAGTGAAGTTCAGCCAACTTCTTTCTTCATCACCGAACTTGGCAAGGTGCCGGAGGTGTTCAACAACAACAATCCTCCTGCGGTCACCGTGAAGCGAGGAGCGGTGGAGAAATGGATCGTGCAAAACATTTCACAGGAAAGTCATGATTTCCACATTCACCAGATTCACTTCCAGGTGCTGTCGCAGGACAACTTTGAGATCAATGGAGCAAAACAGGCGCCCGGTATTAACGGCCAATTTCTCGACATGATTGATATTCCGTTCTGGAACAATGTGGCCAACCCTGACCCGGCGCAGGCGCCGGCTGTGGAGTTGCTGATGGATTTTCGTGGGGCGGTTGTCGGCGACTTCGTCTACCACTGCCACATCCTGAACCATGAGGACATGGGGATGATGGCGATCATTCGGGTTATACCGTAGTGGTAAGGGCATGGTTCATGGTGCTGTGCACCTGTGTGTTTGTGCATACGGTTGCGGCCGCCGGGCAGATCGCCGAGCCTCCGGCGCAAGCCGAACCGGGACAGCACGCAAAGCACGAACACCATCATCTGCACATGTTTCTAGGCGAGGAGAAATGCGCTCCGACGTACACCTATGACGATGGCCCACTTGGCCCCAATCATTGGCCGGGGGTGTGCAGCACCGGAAAAATGCAGGCTCCGATCGACATTCGGGGCGTCGAAAAGCTACACATCAACGATCTGAATTTCAAGTATCAGCCCGCGGATCTGGACATTGTTAACGACTGCAACCGGTATCGGATTGTGGTGAAGTTTCCGGACAACTATTGGCTTGTGGTCGGCAAGAAGCCTTATTTCCTGACCGAGCTGCACTTCCGCGTACCCGGAGAGAATGCGGTCAACGGGAAACGGCCGCGGATGTCGATCCAGTTTGTTCATTTCTCGCCCGAAGGGGTGTTCCTCATTATTGAAGTGCCGGTGGTTGTGGGAAACGAGAACGCCGTCATCAAGACGCTCTGGGAACACATTCCGGATCCGGGGAAAGAAAACAAGATCGCGGGAGTAAAGATTAATCCCATGGATCTGCTGCCAGCGAATCGCAGCTTCTACCGGTATCCGGGATCGCTGACTATTCCAATCTGCAATGAGGTGGTGCACTGGTACGTAATGCAAAATCCGATTGAAATGTCGGAAGCGCAGATCGTGGAATATACGAAGTATTACAACCACACGGCCCGGCCATTGCAGCCGCTGAACGATCGGCCGGTTAGCGAGCGGCAGTGAAGCGCAAGGGCGAACGAGCGTGGGCCACTCCAGAGATTTGCACCCGATCCCAAGAGATGGGAAAGGATGGGGCACCTGCAACCCGGCGTAGTGGAGATTGAGTCGCCCGGGACGGAGTACCACCGCGCGAAAAGCCCCGCCCTGGCCAAAACCGGCCTAGAACGGGGCACCCAGATCTCTTCTAGGCAGCGGTTGACTGGGCCGCACGCGCGGCCTCGACGCACTGGCGAATGCCGTCGTCGTAGGGAGTCGTCTTAATCTCTCCCAGCAATGCGCGGAGGGCGGAGTCGTCCAGCACAAGCGGGCTGGTTTGCAGGTAGTTCATCTCCACCATCTCGCGCATGAGCGGATTGAAGAGTCCCATCAGGCGCAGGGTAGTTTTTCCGGCGACGATCATTTTGGGCCTGTGGCCAGTGAGAGCGAAAGCACGATTGACGACTTCGCGCGTGGTGATGGTGCCTGCTCCTGCCAGATGCCACACGCGCCCGTAGGCCGCGGGATTGTCGATGAGGCGCAACACCACAGGGCCAACATCGGGTACAAAGACGTACTGGTGCGGAGTATCCAGCGGCGCAAGGACCTGTGCCCGCGTGCCTTTGGCTGCGGCGGTGAAAATGGACTGAAGAAAGCTCTTATTCACGCCCGGCCCGTAGAAATCGGGCAGTCGCAGCTCGGCGCCGTGAATTTTGCCGGCAGCGTCGGCCCCGAGCAACAGATCTTCTTGCTCTTTGCGCATCCTGCCCTTGAAGGTATGGGGATTGCGCGGGTGATCTTCCCGAACGGGATTGCTTTGTGGAATTCCGTAGGGATACACCGTCCCAATCAGCAGGATGCGTTGCACGCCTGCCGCAATGGCGCCGTCGAGGGTCTTGCGCATGAGCTGGGGATGCAGTTCAAAATGATCGTAAGCGACGCCCACGAGGTAAATGATGGCGTCAACACCTTGCGCTGCGGCGCGAACCGAAGCGGGATCGTCCGGGTTCCAGGCCATGATCTCAGCCAGCGGATCGGAACCGAAGGCTTGCCGCAGGGAGTCGCGGGAACGGCCGACGACGCGGTATTCGCGGTGGTTGTCGTGCAGCGCAGTTGCGAGGCTTTGTCCGATGGCTCCGGCGGCGCCGAAGAGTGCGATTTTGTCCATGGGTAATGGTAGAGCAAATTGTTGTCGTCGGGTTGAAACCCGCAATCGCACCTGGAGGCATTGGTCAGTGGTTAGCGGATAGAAAAGCCAAACACAGTTGTCGTAGCCAGTTGCCAGTTGCCAAGATGGGGCAGCCGCGCTAGAGAATTCGGAAAGCGGTGTTGGGGAAATCCGGAAGTACGGTTTCGATTACTGGATGGGTTGCGGCTTCTGGGCCATGAGGTCGTTGAAGCGCTTGTCGGTGCGCAGGCTGGCGAATTCGGAGTCGGTGTAGACCCGGTTGATGTTCTTATAGCCTTCCTCCATCGCTTTGCGCAGGTACTCCAGGGAATGCTCAAGGTCGCCGGCCTGAGCGTACATCTTGGCCACCATAAAGGAGAAAGCGGCGCGATCTTCAGGAGAGCTGGACTGCGCCAGGATGCCCACCTTCGACACCCGCTGGAATATCTCGGGATCCAGTTGATAGGCAGTGCGATACTCTTGGGCCGCTTTCTCAAAGTCGCGCTTGCCGAAATAGGCCGCGCCCAGGTTGTAGTGGAAGGTCGCCGAATCCGGGCGGATGGCCAGCGCCCGATTGTAGTACTTGATGGCGGTACCGTATTTTTTCTGGATCTGTTCGATGAAGCCGCGATTGTTCAAGGCCTCGGCCGAGTTCTTGTCAATCTTCAAGGCTTGCTCGAAGCACTTCTGAGCATCCTTCTTGTGCTGGAGGAAAAGCAGGGCAATGCCTTTTTTGTTCCAGAGCAGGGCAGTCGGCTGTTGTGCGATGGCAGCGTTGTAGTAATCGATGGCGTCGAGATAACGCTTCTGCGAGCGCAGTAAGTCTCCTTGATGTTCCAACTCCTGAGGAGTGCCGGTGGTAAGCGAAACCAGTGGCTTCGCCGCCGGCTGCTGATCAACCAAGGCCGGTGAGGCGGAAACGAATACGGCAATGACTCCAAGCAGGACCAGGCTTAGAGTAAGCGTGCGAGGCACGTGAAGACGAGCCATCGAGCAACCCCTGTACTCTACTACCCCGTTCATATATTAGACCTATTGAGGCGGCGGTTTGTTCCCCGTATCGGCAGAAGAATTTGCATCGCTTTGCTTCGGGGCTTGGTCGTTGCTCTTACCCCCGAAAACACGGCTGAAGAATCCCTTCTTCTTTTTCTGCTCGCTGGCCTGGGATCCGGCCGGCTGGGCCGCCGATTCTTGTCCTGCAACCGTACCACCTGCGGGAGGTTGGACCGGACCGTTGGTGGTCGGAGGTGGTGCGACCACCGGCGAGCCAAGACCCAGAATCTTGGAGAAGAATCCGCGATGGTCGGTAAATGACTGCTCGCAGGTCTGCTGGGGCTCAGTTCCGGCGATAAACGCCACGTAGTAGGTTTCCGGACAGGCCGGGGTCGCCAGGCGGTTGGTGACCTTGTCCAGGTGGACATCGACAACACCTGCCGGCGCAGGAAACCCTTTCATGTTGGCATATTGCGGGATTTTCTGCGCCCGCTTCATGAACTCGGCCCAGATGGGCGCCGCGGTGGTGCCTCCAGCCAGTTTGATATCGGTGTAATCGTCGTTGCCTACCCAGACCACGCAAAGAAGATTGCTGGTATAGCCGGCAAACCAGGCGTCATGCGAGGTGCCGGTTTTGCCCGCAGCGGGAGCGGAAAAGCCGCGCGCCCGCACCGGGTAACCCGTCCCGTTATCGACGACAGCCTCCATCATGGTCGTCATCACGTAGGCCACCCGGGGGTCGAGCACCTGTTTGGAATCGTTGCGATAGTCGCTGAGCACGCCGCCGCGGGCATCGTGCACGGACCTCACCATCATGGGAGAGAGATGTGTGCCAGCGTTGCCAAAGACGGTATAAGCTCCCGCCATTTCCAGCGGAGTTGCATCATATGCGCCCAGGGCGATGGCCGGAGTGGCCCGCACGCTGGTAATTCCCGCCGCCTTGGCCAAAGCGGCCACCGCGCCAAACCCCACACTTTGCGCCACTCTTACTGTTGCGTTATTCAGCGAGAGCGCCAAGGCATACCGCGCCGTAACTTCGCCGTGAAACGCTTCATGATAATTTCGCGGCTCATAAACCTGATCGCCATAGGCAATACTCACCTGCGAATCGTCGACCAGGGTGGCCGGAGTGAAGACCCCAGAGGCCCCGCTGGTATCGATCTTGGGAGGACTGCTTCCGCCGTTGTCAGGGTCGCTGTGGGCCACCGAGACGACCTGCCCGGTCAAGGCGGTATTGATGGCAGCAGCATACACGAAGGGCTTGAAAATCGATCCCGTGGGACGCTTTGCAACCGCGTGGTCGAGCTGGCTGAGGCCGTAGTTACGTCCACCCACCAGTGCCAGGACCTCTCCCGTGTGAGGATCGAGGACCACTACGGCGACCTGCGGGAGGGGACCGGGGTCAACCGTTACTTCGTCCTTGGTCTTGTGAGTACGCCTCTTTACGACCTGCTCGTCCACCAGCTTCATGCCTACGTCCACCGCCTCAGCCGCAGCTCGCTGCAAATCGGGATCGAGGGTGGTGTAGATATGCATGGCCTGTTCGTTCAGTTCGCTGTCGTTGTACTGGTTGGAGAGCTGGTCTTTGACCAAGTCCACGAAGTAGGGCGCGTCGCTGGCCTCGACGTTCGGGGCCGCCAGTTTTAGAGGTGTGGCCTTGGCGTGATCTGCCTGCGCGCGCGTGATGGCTTCGGTCTCAACCATGGAATCGATTACCAGGTTGCGACGCTCGAGAGCGCGCTCGGGATGGCGGTAGGGGGAAAGGTAACTTGGACGCTGAATAATTCCCGCCAGCAAGGCGCACTCTGGCAGCGTCAGGTCTTTCATGTCCTTGTTGAAGTAGGCGTGGGAGGCTTCTCCGAAGCCGTTGATGCTGAACGAACCGCGCTGTCCCATCGGCACTTGGTTGGCATACATCTCGAAGATGCGCTGCTTGGAGAACTTCTGCTCCAACTCGATGGCGATGAGCATTTCCGTCAATTTACGCTTGACAGTCTTCTCCGGCGTCAGGAAAAAGCCGCGCGAAAGTTGCATGGTCAAGGTCGATCCGCCCTGGCCGCGATGACCGTGCAGAATGTCGCTGGCCCCGGCTTCCATGAGGCGGAAGTAGTTCACACCACTGTGCTGAAAGAAGCGCCGGTCTTCAATGGCTAATACGGCACTGACCAGGTCTTTGGGAATGTCGTCGAAGGTAACAATCTGACGCTTGGAGCGGTCCTCGCTGCCAAACAGCGAGGTGATCATCGCGGGTTCCAGCTCGTAAGCGGTAAGATTCTTGCCGCCTCGGCCCTGGGCCGCGATCGAGCTGACCTTGCCGCCGTCGAAGCGTATGTCCACGGTCTCAGGCGCGTGGAAGGAGTCCTCACCGGGAATTACCTCGATGCCTCCGCCCGCCAGCCGAAAGCGTCCGATGGGCGAATCACCCTCTTTGCCCTGCTCGCTATAGCCCGCACGCTTGAGGTAGCCGGCGATCTCCGAGACGGTGTACTTGTCTCCGACCTCGACGGTCTGCGGGCGGGCGTAGATTTTCGCGGCGTTATTGAAAATCGGTCCGGACATGCGGCGGTCAACAATCCGCTCGTACTTCACATAGAGGAATGCGAACGCACCCATGAAGAGGATTCCGGCAATCAAAAATCCTGCTACCAGGAACTTGACGATGGGGTCGCCGAGGTTGAAATGGTGAAACGGGGCGGGCGGGCGATGGCCTGCGCGCGACGTCACCCTCGTGGCGCTGCGAGGCCTGTTTCCAGACAATTTGACTTTGATTGCCACGTTAATCGGTACGCAGAGATGCCGGCACTTGTATGACGGCTCAGGAGGGCATTCTGTTATCTGAGATGCCGAACTCCTGGGGATCGTCCTACTATGAACCACTAGCTCGGCTAAGCGTGGCTGTGCACCGCATAACCCCACTTGTGCCACGCGAACCAGGCAAAGGCCGCTCGCCAGAGCAGTGCTTCTATTGTAAAACACAGCCTGGCGACTCATGCCCCAGGGGACGGTTTTCCGCGTAAGGGTGGCGTTGGTATAGTCAGAGCCGAAGAACTACGAACGAGGTGTGCATCATGCGAAAAATACTTGCCGTGGCTGCCGTCGTCGTTTTCACCGCCTTCCTGGCCCTGGCGGCCAACAAGGAGTCGGGGACCTCGAGCTTGAAAGACGTGCAACCTGCCGGAACCACAGACAAGAAACACAAGAAGCAGCAATTCGACCTGTCCTTCATGAGCGCGACGAACGATTACACCTGCCGCACCAACGAGAACGAGAAAGTCAACGCAACCGACTGGGTCGTCGGCAGCACGATCAATTACAAGATCAACGGCAATAAGGGCGAGATCAAAAACACGCAGACCAATAAGAACGTGAAGTGCGTGGTGGTCCGGGTAGCTGCCGCTGACCTCCTCTCCACAGTGAGAATCGCGACAGGAGATGACTCGCGCCTGCATCACTGGCGCTGAAACTCCGGAAACGTAAAACGGCGGCAACACGTAAACAACCATGTCACCGCCGCTGGGGGAGGCCTGCCAGCTTGTGCTAACCGATGTTACGGGCAACGACCCGCGGTGTCTCCGTCGGCCAAGTGCTGGTCGAAGTCCTTGGGAAACGCCACGCGCATCGTTTCCGGTTTCTGGCCGGGACTTGCGTGGCAGACAAACACCTTCTTCAGGTCCAGCACCCATCCGCCGTACCACTGGAAGCCAACGCCCCATCCCGCGATGGTGGTGCCGTCGTCCGAGACAGCCATTGGAGTCCACAGGCTGTACCACTGCTCCATCGAGGTACCCTGATGCTTGACGAAATCATCGAGGCTGACAGCGCCCAGCTGCTTCGTCCAGATAAAGGGCAACGGTTGGAAGCTGAACCACGGGCTGCCGCTGAATCCGGCCATGACGCTTCCATCGCCCGAGAGGGCATAGGGATTGAGCGGCGAGGCATCGGAGTTGATGGGCTGCACGTACTCCAGGGTGGTTGAGTTGGTGGCCCTGCGCCAGCCGCTGCCATCAAACGGCATTTGGCCGTCGAAGACCTGACCAGCGATGGTCTGGCCATCTCCGCTCACGGTAAAGGCTTCGCTCTCTGGGTCTCCATTGGCGTCAGTCACCAGTTCGGGCGTGCCGTTGTGCCAGACGGTACCGAGCCAGCCGCCCCAGTGTGCTTCCTGCCAACCCACGGCGATTGAACCGTCAGCCGAGACCTGATCGATGCGGCTGTTGGCCGGTTTGCCATTAGGACGGGTGAAGGACGATGGGTATTCCACGGAGCCGGTATTCGGGTTCCAGCGGAATGCCCGGTAGTCGCGGCAGGTGTTGTAGGTGTAGCCAAACACCGATCCGTCATCGCTGACTGCGAAGCTCGAGTTGGTGTCGGTGCCGCAGTGTCCGATGGGCTGTACTCGGACCCAGCCGTTGCTGGCATCCCAGCGGAATGCTCCCAAGCCGTTGGTCTGTTTTCACATTCATCAGGTTGCCGGAGATGTACTGGCCGTTGCGGGAGATCGAGATGCCCTCGCCCATGCTGATCCTACCCATGGAGACGAGGCCTGTCTTTGCGGTCCAGCGGAACACCGGTGCGCCGCGGCCAAAGTTGCCGACGGCAATGGTGCCATCACCACTAAGACCCGACACGCCTGCCGCGTAACCCAACTGGTGAAGAATGGGCGCGCCAGGAACGCGGGCAAAGGTGATGTTGGCCGTGGTGGTCTGTCCGATATGGGCCGTGACCGGCGTATAGTGGCACGCATCGAATGGCTGCGTGGTGGTATTGCCGTCCCAGAACCTCTCCGCACCCGGTAGAAACCACCTTGGCGGGGTGGGGAAACCACCGGCCATGATGGCATCCACGTAGAGCACATACTGCCCGTCGGGCTTCAAACCGTGAAGGGTGAAGCTGCCATCGGGGCCCAGTTGACCCTGTGTCAACTGTCCCGTCTCGGCCGACGTCGAGTCAACATAAGGATCGGCCAAGTTACGGGCGATCACGTTAACGCCTGTGAGTTCCTTCTTGCCGTCAACCCCGTAAACCTTGCCTGTGATGGTGCCGAAGGACTTCGGCCATCCCGGTCCGGGATAGAGGTCAGAGAACGACGCCAGGGTGTCGGTAGTGTGAAGGTTTGCCTGCGCCATGCCAGTACCGCCGACGTAGGGGTTGATGTAGGGATACATGGTCTCCACATCAGCGCTGGTTAGCGTGTTGGCATACGGCAAGCTGGTGCAGCTATTGGGCCCCACATTGTCGGCGTAGAAGAATGCTGAGCCATTGGTTTGGGTGTGGGCCATGCCGAGTGCGTGTCCGAACTCGTGGGTGGCGACACCCTGGAAGTACTGCGCATTGGTGTCGGCCGGATCAATCGCGGCCCCGTTCAGCACCGTCCAGCTCTCGGTAATGGTCGTGGTGCCGGCAATGGCGAACTGCGGGCTCGAGATGCCCAGAACGTTGTTACCAACGCCAAAGAAGTTCTGCATGATGCTGCCGTCGACGTCGAAGATCACATAAATGCCGCGGCCATTCGACGTGCCGATGATCTGGGTGATGTTGGTCGAGTCGATGTCGGCCATGCCAATCGTGGAGAAGTCACCAACCACGTTGGTTCGCATCGACGAAGTTTTGATGGCGGACCAGTCTCCAAATCCCTTGGTGACCAGGTGTTTTCCCACGGCGTTGTCAAAGGTAACGGCAACGCATTGACCCGAGGACCAGTCACAAACCGTTCCCAGGTCTCCCAGGTCGTAATAGATGGGAATAGGTTCCGAGGTGTCGTAGTGATAGGCAGTTTTGGTTGCGGGATCCACAAGGAGCGGTCCGCCGGCAAAAGCTGCCGCGGTCAGCGTCGCCAGGGAGGCGAGCAGAAGCAGTGTGAAGAAGTACCTATTTTTGTTCAAGCTTCATCCTCCCGTTCTCGACCCAACGGCCGTCTACTGCCTGCTTAACCAGTCCAACGAAGGCGTTGGCATTGACCGCGCCCTTTTCGGTCAGCATGGCCCGCTTCTCTTTGGTGCCCAGCAGACTCTGGTCGATCAGCACGTTTTTGAAGAGGCCGGCGTTGTTCGATTGGTTGGTGGCGCCCGCCATAGACACGTTGAATTTGCCCTGTCCCAGGCCGACGGTGGTCTGCAGGCCTGTCCAGGCGGCCTTCTTGTTGAGGAAGAGAATGATCTCTTCACCCTTGGTATAGGTGGCCCAGCCTGCCGGCGTGACCATGAGGTTGACCTTGCCGTTCCCCAGGTCACGGGGCTTGAGGAGTCCGAACTGGCGGAAGGTGTAGTTGCCTGTCACCTGGCCACGGATCGCTTCCGCTACGTGGAGAGTGACTTCGGTGTACGGAATTCCGCGCTCGTCGATGCCATCGGTGATGTTCGTAACCGTGCCGCGGAGGATGAGTTCGGAGTTGGCGACCAGGTCAACCACGTTGACCTCGCGCCGGGATGTGGTAGCACTCGCGAGGGTGGTCGCGACAAGCATAGCTAAAAGAGTCCAGGCGCATAGGCGGCGCGGACTACTTGGTTTGGTCATGAAGGGAGTCTCCTTGAAACTACGTGTTGTTCGCACAGCCGCGAACCTGGTCACAGGCAACGCCGTCCAGCACATTGATCATGAGGCCTGATCAGGATGCTGCAATATTCGTAACCCGGAAAACCGGGGGCGTTCAATCGGGGGTGAAGCTGAGCCGGAAATGAAATGAAGTCTGCCTGCTGCTCGAACTCTATTAACTATACAGCGTACAACTAACGTTGTCAATGCTAAAATTGAGAAGTATCAGTCGCGCCGAGGGGTGAGGCATGCCGAGAACGCCGGACCCGGAGCTGGAAGACAGGATTGTCGCGGCCGCGCTGCGCCTGCTGGACCGTGGCGGCGACGCCGCCGTGACCATGCGCGCAGTTGCTTCCGAGGCAGCTACCACCACGCCCACAATCTATGAGCGGTTCCAAGACCGCGATGCTCTCATGCTGCGAGTGGTCTTGCGGGCTACCGATGAGGCCTTCGCCGTCCTGCAGGCGATGCGCTCTGTGGAGCAACTCTTCTCCGAATTCTTGCGCTTCAATTGCCAGCATCCTCTGCGCTTTAACGTATCGGTCCAGACCTTCGGAGCAAGGCGGGCAGCCGGCGACAAAATGCCGGTTTTCGATCTTCTGAAATCACGCCTGACCGAAGAGCTCGGAGTCACCGGCAACAAGTGCGAGGAACTTGCACTGGCAATCACGTCCTTGGCCTTCGGTACAGTCAGGGGCATGGTCGCGGCCGGGGTTGAGACCCATCATGCCAGCGAATTGCGTCGCGCTTCGTTATCGGCGTTGCGGTTGCTGTTGAAAGCGTTTTCGGGGACTGGCCGCCGCAGACCGCGGTCCAGATGATCTGTCGGCAAGGCGGTGCTGCGGTCGAGTGCGGGCTAATACAGAACCGCCGCAAGGGTTCCGCCGGCAATCAATTCCGCGACCCGGGCGAAATCCTGGGTGAGGATACGGTCTTCCGAAATGGCGGGTGACACCGCCCGGATCGCCGCATGTGCCGTCTGTCCCCGCTTGCTGGTCTTCAGAGGGGCGCGGAAGTCGAGTGCCTGCGCTACCGCCAGCGCTTCAATCGTAAGTACGTTGCGGGTGTTTTCAATTACACGCAGCAGCTTGTTGGCCGCGGTCATTCCCATCGACACAAAATCTTCCTTGTTGCCCGAGGTGGTAATTGAGTCCACCGAGGCAGGATGGGACCAAACCTTGTTCTCGCTGACCAGGGCCGCGGCCGTGACCTGCGGCATCATGAAACCCGAGTTTAATCCCGCACCCGGCGCCAGGAAGGGAGGCAGGTCCTCGTTGAGTGAGGGATTGACGAGCCGTTCCAGGCGGCGCTCGGAGATTCCGGCCAGAGCGCTGAGAGCGATGGCAAGAAAGTCGAGCGCGAAGGCAATCGGCTCGCCGTGAAAATTGCCACCCGACAGGATGTCTCCGGCGACGGGCGCTCCCATGGCCGGCTTCGGGCTTCCCACTTTTTTCTCCGCGGGAAACACCAGCGGGTTGTCCACCGCGGAATTCATCTCGATCTCAAACACCTCGCGGCAATGCGCCAAGGTGTCGCGCACAGCGCCGTGGACCTGCGGGATGCAGCGCAGGGAGTAGGCATCCTGCACTTTGCCGCAGCCACGATGGGATTCGCGAATCTCGCTGCCTTCCAGCATCCGGCGCAGGTTCCGGGCCACCTGCAGCTGTCCGGGATGCGGTCGCGCCTGGTGGATGCGTTCATCAAACGCAACATCCGTGCCCTGGAGCGCGTCTACCACCAGTGCTCCCAAGACGTCCGCCGTGTCCGCCAGCACCGATGTTTGCAGCGTGGCCAGCAGCCCTACGGCCAGCATGGCCTGGGTGCCGTTGATGAGCGAAATCGTCTCTTTCGCTTCCAGCACGAGCGGCTTGATGTCAGCCTGCCTTAATGCATCGGCTGCCAGCATGCGCCTGCCATTGAACATGGCTTGGCCTTCCGCGATGAGCACCAGCCCGAGATGCGACAGAGGGGCCAAGTCACCGCTTGCTCCCACACTGCCTTGCGACGGGATTACCGGATGCACGCCACGGTTCAACATTTCGCAGAGGGTGTCGATCACGATCCCGCGCACGCCCGAGCAACCCTTGGCCAGGGAGTTGGCCCGCAACAGCATCATGGCGCGACTGACCGCTTCACTCAGCGGCTCGCCCATGCCCACCGCGTGGGAGCGCATGAGATTGACCTGCAACTTGCGGATGTCATCGGGCGGGATGCGCACATCGCTCAACTGCCCAACGCCCGTGGTCACCGCGTAACCGACGCGGTTGTTTACGACCAGGTCTTCCACCACGGCGCGGGCGCGATCCACGCTCACGCGGGCTTCGGGATCCAGCAATACGGGCCGCCGGTCGTAGACGACAGTGCGAACGTCTTCAAGGGTTAAGTCGTTGCCATTGATATGAAGAAGCTTCATCAGTTCTCATTTCCTACACACGCGCGGACGATTTGGTTTCCACCCTTTCCCAATAGCGGGGAAAGGATGGGGCACCCCGCACTACATCAGCGCGGTCAAAGGTCGTTTGTCCAATCGTCTATTGTTCAGCTTTTTCCCGCAGCCTTCAAGAACGGCGCCATGTATTTCTTCGGCAAATGGATGCGCTTGAACTGCGCGTTCACCACGATGTGTACGCTGTCGCCCTCGGCCAGGACCTTCCCATCGCCGGCGCGAACGATCTCGTAGCCGAAGTGCAGCAGCGACTCGCGCACATGGATCAGCCAGGTGCGTACGGTTACCAGATCATCGTAGCGGGCCGGGGACTTGAAGCGGCAATGAACATCCACCACGGCGATGTGGGTGTCGTCTTGCTTCTCCATATCGCGGTAGGTGAAGCCAAGCTGGCGCAGCATTTCCACCCGCCCCACTTCAAACCAAACGATGTAGTTGGAGTGGTACACCACGCCCATCTGGTCAGTTTCAGCGTAGCGCACCCGGAGTTGGGCTTGGTAAACCTGTGCGAGGTCTTTGCTTTCCGGCGGCATGAATGGTGCACTCCAACTTATCACGCCACTGGGCAGGCGAGGCGACGCGGGGCGCACGCGGGTTCAGGTAACTCGCCTGCCGTCCTGGGCCGTGCTCTATTTGTGCTCGCTTGTAGTGGTTGTGGCCACTGCGGCGGCAGCCGAACCGTTATGGATAGCCTGCCCCCGCAACGGCTCGCCCACCGCTACCGGCACGCCATCGGCCACGTAATCCACAAATTGAGCCGGCAGCGTCTGGGGAATCGGAAGGCCGTTGGTATTTTGCAGGCGATATTCAAGGTGAGGCACGGGCGAGTTGCCGCTGTTGCCGCACTCTCCGACGACATCTCCCTGCTTGACTTTGGCTCCCACCTTCACCTTGATGCTGCCCCGCTTCAGATGAGTCAGCACGGAGTATTCCTGGTCGCCATGCGAAATCATGACCCGATTGCCGGCGATGATGAACTGGTTCGGCCTGCCCGGTTCATTGTCGGGATAGTTACCAATGGCCTGGACTACCGTGCCGTCCGCAGGCGCCAGTACGGGTTGTCCAAAACAATAGAACTCCTCGTTCTTGCTGCCGTCACCTGAGAACGGGCGGCCATCTTTTAGCAGGGAAAACGTCATGGCATAGCGAGCGTCGTCAAGGTAAACGTTTTGATTCTGGTAGAAGTACCTTCCACCCTGATAGACGAACCAGTCGCCGTTGAAGGGCAGCCGGAGCTTAGTCTTGTCCTTGTAGTCGGCCGGCTTGTAGCCGGTGGGGGGGCGATCGGGACGAAAATAGAAGATCGGAACCTTGCCCTGTTCGTCGAGCGAGACCACGGTGAAAATTGGGTCCTTACTCTTGCTGAACTGCGAATATCGCAGGTACACCGTGTTTGCCCCAAAGAGGTCGGGAACGAAGTTCTCTCCCAGCATCTTCTGTTCCCGTCCCCACCCCGTGGTGGCTTTCTTCAAGATGTCGGCCCACTTGGCGGCGTTACCGCTTAACTTCATCTGGGTCGTGAACGTAGCGTAAAGCTGGGCCGGCTGATCATTGTTGAAGTAACCGAACACTTGCCGCGCCTGGTTCTTCGCTGCCGCGCTCATAACCGGATAGGGCGCAACGGAAGCCGCGGGAGGCGGGGCCGCGGGAGCGGGTTTCGGTGCCGCGGCTTGGGCCAACATCAAGGCTGGGAACAGCAACATCGCGATGAAAAATTGCTTGCCGGGGTTCACAGTCTACCTTCCTGTCCAATTCGGTTTACGCTTCTCCAGAAAGGCGCTGAGGCCTTCCCGGAAGTCATCGGTGGTGCGGATCCGTGCGTTTTCATCCACCGCCGCCGCGATTTGTCGATCCAGTTCGAGATGTGAAAAGGTCTTAAATAGCCGCTTGGTGGCCAGCAGCGAAGCTCCACTGTTCGAATCCAAAGTTTCTGCTACTTGCCGGGCACGGGCAAGTAGATTCTCAGGGCGAACCACTTCATTCACCAATCCCAATCGGCACGCTTCTTCGGCATCGATGATGCGGCCGGTCAGCAACAGATCGCGGGCTTGCTTCTCGCCGACCTGGCGCAACAGGAATGTCGATACGATGGCCGGCACAAACCCGATTCGGACCTCCGTGTAGCCGAACTTCGCGTCGTCGGACGCCAAGGTGAGATCACACAACGTGGCGAGACCGCATCCGCCGGCGATGGCCGCACCGTTAACTGCGGCAATGGTCACTTTTGGGAAGTCGTACAGGATGCGAAACATGTGGGCCATCCTGCCGGAGTCGGCAAGGTTCTCTTCTTCGGTGCGTCCAGTGATTTGCCGCAGGTTGTCCAGGTCCATGCCGGAACAAAACGCCGAACCCGCGCCCGTCAGAATGAGGATGTGCGCTGTCGATTTCTCGACTTCATGCAGCGCTGTGAGGATCTCCTCGATCAGTTCATAGCTGATGGCATTCCGCTTCTCGGGCCGGTTGAGGGTGATGGTGGCGATGTGGCCTTCAAGGGCGAGAGTCAGGGTGACGAATTGGTGGTGGTGAGACATCATTTATGTTTCTGGAAGGGTTTCGCGATTCCAGTAGGGTAGTACATTCCTCTGCCACGTGAAGTTGCCTGCATTTTCTGCTTCGATTGGAATTATCACATCTTAAGACATTCGCGACCGGCTGATTACCTTCAAGCGGCAAAACAAAATCCCGTTTAACCAACTCGAATTGCGGTAATACGAGCGGATCACCAGCGCTACATCCTTGGGCCGCTGAAGCGCTCACCTATATTGGCCGAGAGCTTGATGAGTTCGTCGAGGGGTTTTCTGACTGGCAGCACTGCGTTGCGCCGCTGCAGTGCCTCAATGACCTTCTCGGTGGAGATGTTCCCCACCAGCACGTCTTGGGCAAACGGGCATCCCCCAAGGCCTGCGATGGTGGAGTCAAACCTGCGGCATCCAGCGTCGTAGGCGGCGAGAACTTTTTCGACAGCATCGTCGGGACGACTGTGCAGATGCACGCCGATTTCGATATCGCCGTACATCTCTATAACCGGACCCAGCTGATCCGAGATTTGCTCGGGTGTAGCCAGTCCGACCGTGTCGGCCAGCGAGATTGCCTGCAAGTCCAGATCGGCCAGAAGTCCGACACCCTCCATCAACTCCTCGACATTCCACAAGTCACTGTACGGGTTGCCGAAGGCCATGGAAATATAAGCGATAGTGTCCAGTCCGCCCTCGTCGGCTTTCTGTTTGACCATCTCCAAAATATCCAGGTTTTCTTCTGGCGTCTGGTTCTGATTGTTCCTCAGAAAAGTCGGCGATAACGAGTACGGAAACCCCACCGTCCGCACCGCGTTGGTGGCGATGGCACGCTCAACGCCCCGCTCGTTGACCACGATGGCGATGATCTCGACATCATCCGGGGGATCGAGTTCGCTGAGTACTGTCTCGGAGTCAGCCATCTGCGGTACTGCCTTCGGCGAGACAAACGAAACCGCGTCAATGTGCTTGAATCCCGCAGCTACGAGCGCCTTCAGGTATCCAACCTTGGTTGCGCTCGGGATATGCCCGGGCAGTCCCTGCCAGGCATCGCGGGGGCATTCGATAAGTTTGACGGAATCAGCCATTAGCAATTAGCAATTTGCAAAGCCGGATTGACTCGATTGGTAATTTCATGCCGCGCCCATTCTATATGTGACCCGGAAGAATAGGGCGAGCTCGGGGGCAAAGCCGCCAGCCGGGAGCAAAGCCAGGGTGATTTTGAGGTGAATCAGCCGCAGAAGTCGCAACGAAAACAGCAACTTGCACGCTCACTCGTTTTCCATTCGGGAATCATTCTCCGTGCATTGAGCAATTTTCGCTACGAGCGCAAAGTCGGAGTCGTTCAAAGGAAAACCGCTCAAAGGAGGCACGATATGAAACGCACTGCTTACATGATTCTGGCAACGGTGGCGCTGGTCCTGGTGAGTTTGGTTCCCGCGTACGCCCAGAAGACTGCGGCAACGGTCAACATCCCCTTTAGCTTTCACGGTGGACGACGTCCGGATGCCCGCCGGCGAATACCTCATCACCTCGCCGAGTGAGAAGGTAGTCACCATCCAGCGCATTGGAGGTCCGGAAGTGAAGGCCAGCATCATCAAAACCAACGGACCGGGTAAGGGGAATGATAGCCCGAAACTGGTGTTCCGCCGCTATGGCACGATGTACTTCGTTGCGGCGGCTTGGCTGCCGAACTCGGACGCCGGACGCGAGTTCTTCACCTCAGCCACTGAGATCGAGGTGGCGCGTAACACCCCGCAGCAGACATACGAGCTGGCCATGAACATCGCCAAGTGAAGTGGCGGTGTTCTGCTTGTGAAAAGCCCGGAGCGATCCGGGCTTTCTTCATTTCGCGGGTACTCCTCTCAGCGATAGTCTAAATCTAATGCGTAGAGTTCGTCGGTGCCGCGGTCGCGCAGTACCAGGATGCGGTCGTCGGGAGTCAGCGCAAACCAGCGATCCCAATGGAATACTGGAGCCAGGATTTCCATCCCTTCCGCGCTGGCAACTAGTTCTGCCCGATCGTCCGGCACTCGGAATCTGTAGATCCTGTAAATGTCGAAAATGTACAAGTACCGACTGTCGTGGGACCATGTTGGCTCGCCCAGCCAGCTGGGGATGGGCAACAGCAGTTGCTGCCAGCGGGTACTTGCTAGGTTGTAAAACCACAGCTGCTTTTCATCCGCTGTCAGAGCAGCAATGTAGCAACCATCGGGCGACCAGCGGGGACTGAACATGTGCTGTGATCCGGGCACGGTAATTGACTGCCTGGTATCCAGGTTCAGAATCCGGATCTCGGTCTCGTTATTAATTGCGCCGCCGTAGGCAAGGGACCTGCCATCAGGCGACCAGGTGGGATCGCTGGGAAGAAAATCTCCCGCCAGCAAGAGCATGGGAGCGCCGCCATCGGCAGGCACCAGGTAAATCTTGTTGGTTCTTTTGTTAGGATCACTGACCGGTCCCCACTCCATGAAGGCGATGAAGCGGCCGTCGGGTGACCATTTGGGGTTAAGGATCACGCCCATGGGTGGAGACGTTAGTTGCAGGCGCTCGCTGCCGTCGGCGCGGCTGCGCCACAGAGTTGCTTCCGGGTAGGTGACGTAAGCGACCCACTGGCCGTCACGGGAAAAATCGGTGAACCCGGCGGAAATTCCATTGAGATAACTTTGAAACACCCCTGACTTGGCGTCGTACACGCTCAGTTCACCCCGCCTTGTCTCGCCAATGGCGAAGATCTGCTTTCCGTCCTCGCCGGGCGTCCAGAATTTGAAGAAAAGGGGACTGAAGGTGAGTTGTGTGGGTCGCGAAGTGAGCCGGAAGGGGCCAAATCTCGACTCGCTGACGGCCCAAAGATTAGATCCGTCCTTGTCCTGGCTTACGAACCCATAGAACCTTCCGTCGGGGCTCCAGAAGCCACCTGATATCGGTTCCTCATGTTGAGGCAGGAAACGATACAGCCCGCTACCATCCAGGCGGCTCTCCCACATCTTGCCGTCGACAGAGAAACGCGTCCTCTGCCCATCGGGGGAGAATGCGAAGCTCGAGATCGGACCCGGTGCAGTCAGCATGGCGTGGGGATTGCTGCCATCCGCGTTGATGGCGAATAGGCGGTTGAGGTCCGAGGACTGGAGATAAGCGATTTGTTTGCTCCCTGCCATAAACGACGGCAAGCGGAGAGGCGGGCCGGGAATCTTCCGCGGTGGGCCGTTAGGTAATGGAAAAACATAAGCCGGGGCTTCAAAGCTGTTGGTGGCACTGGACACCAGCAGTTGGGAACCGTCGTCGGAGATGTCCGCTAGCCTCGGGTTCGGTATTTGGGGTATCTCAATGCGGGAGACGTCACCGCCCTTTGTCGAGACCTGGGTCAAAGCTACCCCCCTCCCTCCGCCAAGCCAGTCAAGGAAATAGATCCGCGTCCCGTCGGTTTTCAATATCGATTTCTTTTGATGACCCGTGCGGGTGAGCTGATGGATGGCGGTGACGACCGGCGTACGCGGGCGGCACACCCAGTACAGGGCGCCCGCTGCGATGGCAGGAACAAGGATGACGGCGGCGACGAGTATCCACCGCGAATTGTGTGTCGCAGTCTGCTCCGCGTTGTTTGGCGCGGCAGATAGCACGAGTGGGCCGTTCGTTGGCTCCGCAGCCGGAGCGACGCCATTGGGGATCGTTTCGACCGGGGCGATGAAGCGATAGCCTTTTTTTGGCAGGGTCTCGATGTAGCGCGGAGTGTCGGGGTCGTCGTCGAGCGACTGGCGCAGTTTCTTAATTGCCGTGTTGAGGCTGTGCTCGAAGTCGACGAAGGTGTCTTGCGGCCAGAGGCGCTTGCACAGTTCTTCGCGGGTGATGAGTTCGCCGGGATGTTCCAGTAGGATGGACAGAACTTCGATGGGCTGGCCGTGGAGGTTCAGCTTAGCGCCGAGTTTGCAGAGCTCGCCGGATGTGCGGTCGAGTTCAAATGCCCCAAACCGGATTTTGCGAAGCGTCTCAACGGGCATAGTGCCCCCTGTCTCACTCCAAGCTAGCGATACTCCAAGTCCAGGGCGTAGATTTCGTCAACGCCGCGATTGAGCATCACGACGATGCGACCGTCAGGAGTCAGCCCAGGACATCTGCCGAAGGGGATTGCGGGACAGATGAACGAACCGATGGTATCGCCAGGGACAGCTAGTTCGACACGACCGTCAGATATGCGCAGCTTGTATATGAAACCATTCGCTACATACAGATAGCGGCTGTCCTGCGACCAGAGTGGCCATCCCACCGGAAGTGGCTGCGGCAATGGCAAATGTCTCCATCTCTCGAGTGCGAAGGTATACAAGAAGAGTTGCTTCTGGTCCTCGGAGGTGGCCGCGATATGGCGTCCGTCGGGCGACCAGCGTGGGCTGTACATATGCCGGGAGCCGGGTACGACCTTGGACTGCCTCGTTTCCAGATTCAGAATCCTGATTTCGGTCGTGTTCCCTGTTCCGAATTCAGCTAACGACTGGCCTCCGTACAGAATGGATTTGCCGTCAGGTGACCAGGTTGGGTCAGCGGGCTGGAAGTCTCCCGACAACACCAGCAGCGGAGCACCGCCGTCAGCGGGAACCAGGTAAATTTTCCGATTCAGATCGGTCCACTCGGTAAATGCAATGAAACGGGCGTCGGGTGACCACTTGGGATTGATGATCGGACCCATGGGCGGAAATGTAAGCTGCATCCGCTCGCTGCCGTTGACGCGGCTGCGCCAGAGACTTCCCTGTGGGTGAGTAACATAGGTCACCCATTGACCGTCGCGGGAAAAATCGAGGGCCCCGGCGGAAATTCCATTGAGATAGCTTTGGAAGCGGCCTGAGTTGGCATCGTAAATACTCAGCTCCCCGCGCAACAATTCGCCGCGGGCGAAGATTTGTCTTCCGTTTCTGCTAGTTATTGAGAAACGAAATGAGATGGGACCGTTGGTGAGTCGTACCGGGCGCGATATTGAGCGGTAGCCCAAAAAATGCAGATTCGCTGATGCCCCAAAGGTTGTAACCGTCCTTTTCCTCACTGGCAAAAACATAGAGCCTGCCGTCCTTGCTCCAATGCCCACAACAGACCGGTTCGTTGAATTCGGCCAGGATGCGATGCAAGCCAGTGCCGTCCAAATGGCTTTCCCACATTCTATTGTCGGTAGTGGCGAAGCGGACCCGCTTTCCGTCGGGCGAAATAGCAAAGGAGAGGCCGATCTCACCGGGAAGGGTCATCAGCGGCCGGGCCTCGCTGCCGTCCAGCTTGGCAACGAACAGGCGGTTCCTGTCCGGTGCCGGGATATAAACGATTTGGTTGCTTCCCGGCAGAAACTCCATCAAACGGAACATTCCGGGAAGCTTCCGCGCTGGCCCGGCGGGTGTCGGGAAAACCGAGAACGGGCCATCGAGTCCAGTCGGGATCGCATCTTCCAGCAGCAGTTCGGCACCATCGTTCGAGATATCGGCGACGAACGGAATTTGAAGCAGGGGCGTGTCGAGATACGAGACTTCGCCGCCCTTCGTCGAAACCTGGGCAAGATTCCATCTCCCTCCGCTTCTTTCTCCGAAATAGACCCGAGTACCATCAGACTGGGGAAGAAAACCATTGAGGTAGCCAAACCCGTATGCCTTGCGATAGCCGGTGCGCGTGAGTTGGTGGATGCCGGTGACGACCGGGGTGCGTGGACGAAAAAGCGAGTAGAGCGCGGCTGCAACGAGGATGACGACGAGTGCGGCGCCGAGAGCATATCGCCAGCGGCGGGGTTTCGGCGGCAGCGGGGTTTCAATTGGCGTAGCAGGTTCCGTCGTTTGTAACTCAGCAGGTGGCGCGTTTACGTCATTCACTGCCCCGGCGATCGGGTCGGTGGGCTTCGGAACACTCTCGACCCGCGCAATGAAGCGGTAGCCCTTCTTCGGCAGGGTCTCGATGTAGCGCGGGGAGTCGGGGTCGTCGTCGAGGGCCTGACGCAGCTTTTTGATGTCGGTGTTGAGGCTGTGCTCGAAGTCGACGAAGGTATCTTCGGGCCAGAGGCGCTTGCACAGTTCTTCGCGGGTGATGAGTTCGCCGGGATGTTCCAGCAGGATGGACAGAACTTCGATGGGCTGGCCGTGCAGGTTCAGCTTCTGGCCCAGCTTGAAGAGTTCGCCCGATTGGGAATCGAGCTCGAACTGCCCGAAGCAAACTCGGTTGCGAGTGAGGACACCCATCGCACACCCTCGCGAGAGCGAGGATAGCCTAGGGCAAACCGCAAGTCAGTGACTGATTGGCCGGGCCCCTGTGATGTCGAGCCGCTACGTCTGCAAGACACCCACATTGAACTTCGGGACATCGGGATTCAGCGCTGCTGCGTCCAGCGCCGTGATCAGCGCCTCGCGGGTTTCCATGGGGTCGATGATCTTATCGATCCAGAGCCGGGCTGCACCATAGCGAGGGTCCATCTGCTGGTCGTAGGTGGCTTTTACTTCGTCGTAGAGCTGCTTCTTGTCTTCCTCACTCAGCTTCTTGCCGCTGCGCTCCAGTTGCTTGATCTTGATTTCCACCAGCGTTCCCGCCGCCGAAGCGCCACTCATTACCGAGTACTTCGCCGTGGGCCACGCAAAGACAAAGCGCGGATCGTAGGCTTTGCCGCACATGGCGTAGTGTCCCGCGCCAAACGAGCCGCCCAGGATCACCGAAATCTTCGGCACCACGGAATTCGACACGGCATTCACCATCTTTGCGCCGGCGCGGATGATGCCGCTCCATTCGGCATCGCGTCCCACCATGAAGCCGTTCACATCGTGCAGAAAGACCAGCGGCACCAAGTTCTGATTGCAGTCCATGATGAAGCGCGCGGCCTTTTCCGCCGACTCGGTATAGATCACTCCGCCAAACTCCATGCGCTTGTTCCCGCTGCGATCGACTTGCTGCACGTGGGTCTTCTGGTTGGCGACGATGCCCACGGCGTAGCCTCCGATGCGCGCGTAGCCGCACAGCACCGTCTCGCCGTATTCAGCCTTGTACTCGTCGAACTCGCTGGCATCGACGATGCGCGCGATGATCTCCTTCATGTCGTATTGCCGCGCCGGGTCGCCGTCGAAGATGCCGTAGATTTCCTCTGCCGGGTACAACGATTCACGCGAAGCTTTGCGATCGAAGACTCCAAGCTGGCGGTTGCCCATCCTATCAACTACCGAACGGATACGAGCGATGCAGTGTTCGTCGTCAGGTTCGCGGAAGTCCACCGTGCCGCTGATCTGAGAATGCATCTTCGCTCCGCCCAGCTCTTCGGCGGAATATTTCGCGCCAATGGCCGCCTGCACCAGTGCGGGGCCGGCCAGGAATAGCCCACTGCCTTCCGTCATCAGGATGTAATCGCACATCACCGGCAAATACGCTCCACCGGCGACGCACATCCCCATGATGGCCGCGATCTGCGGAATCCCGAAAGCCGACATTACTGCGTTATTGCGGAAGACCCGGCCGAAGTCGTCGGTGTCGGGAAAGACGTCTTCTTGCAGGGGCAGGAACACGCCTGCGGAATCGACCAGGTAGATTGTGGGAATGCGGTTGTCGATGGCGATGTTCTGCGCACGAATTACTTTCTTGGCGGTCATGGGAAAGAACGCTCCCGCCTTCACCGTCGCGTCGTTCACGATCAGCATGACCAGCCGTCCCCGCACCCGCGCCAGACCGGTGACCACTCCTGCTGAGGGCGCTCCGCCCCATTCCTCGTACATACCCCATGCCGCGTAAGTCCCGAGCTCGAAGAACTCGGTGCTGGGATCGATCAGCAGGGCTATGCGTTGACGGGCAGTGAGTCGCCCCTTCTTGCGTTGCGCCTCGATCGCCTTGTCGCCACCACCCTGGTAAATTTCCTCCTCGTCCATTCGCACTTGCGCCACCAGTTCGGCAATCGAGTGTTGATTGCGCTCGAAGCGGGCGGACGAGGATTTGACCTTGCTTTCGAACTGGTTGGGCAATCCGGCGTGCTTGTGGTCAGTCATGATGAACGTTAATCGGTCTGAGAGCAGACCGATAACGATAAAGCAGCAGAACAGGTATGTGCAATGTGGCGACCGAGCAGTGCACTGCCCCTCGACTCTGCGCTGTCGAAAGTCATTCACCACCCTTCGACTGCGCTCAGGGCAGGCTCGACACGGAGGACACGGAGAAAATCGGGCAGGATTTTATTCCGCGAGAGGCACCGCCGTTTCAGGACAGGCGGATTCGGCGGCCGGCGGGTTCAGGGCAACTCACCACTATCTGCTACCCACTGACTGGCCCGGCCAGCGCAAAGGCGACGATCGTGTTTCCCTTGGCGCCCGCCTTCTCCAGTTTGCCGACCAATTCCGCTTGTATGGCATTAGCTTCCTCGAGATGCATTTCACACGCTGCGACTTCGCCGGGACTGGCGCCGTGGTAGCACAACTCGCACACTCCCAAACCCCCATCCGAGCGCACTGGTGGACCGAATACCCGGCAAGTCATTGGCCGCCATTGGTAGAGATCGCAAGTACCGTGTTCAGGATCCAGCGCCGGACACGGTTCGAAGTTCGCAAACTTCTCAAAGCGCTCGGCCGCCTCGTCATCCTCGCCGAGCAATCCGGTTTTCAAATCGCCAGGAAACTTGGGCGAGATACGCGCTTTCGACTCCCGGGCCCGGGCGAGAACTCGCTCCGCACGCTCGGGATCAGCAGCTGCCAGCTCGGCCATTCCCTCGCGAAGGCGGAGTACATCAAGCTGATCGATAGCAAAGACCCCAAAGCAGCATGGCGTGCAGCCCGGCTTGCAGACCAGCCAATCGCCGCTGCGCCGCTCGGCGTCGGCGAGGGCAGCGTCCACAATCTGCACTAGCTGCTGGTCTCGCCGTGGAAGTGAATTCGGCATCCCGGTTAGCATAGCCCACGCGGCAAGACCGTGCGGACCGCTTCGTCGCTAACTGGCGCGACGTGAACTGTAGTTAACGGTCACGCTTGCCGGAAACGCTATGCAGTCTCCGCTAACGCCGCGACCAGCGGGTCGTCCGCTACTCCATCTACTAATCCACAGCGCAGAGCTTGGTTGGCATGCAGCTTCTCGGCTGCCAGGAGCATCTGCAGCGCGCGCGCCCTTCCCACCAGGCGCGGCAAACGCTGCGTGCCTCCCCAGCCGGTGATCAAGCCGAGCGCCGCGCCGCGATGTCCGAAAATAGCGTGGGACCCCGCGATGCGCCGGTTGCAAGCCAGCGCCAGATCTAGTCCCCCTCCCATACAGTAGCCGTGGATGGCGGCGACGGTCGGGGCAGGAAAGTTCACCACGGCGTTCATGAGCCGTTGCCCCATCTGCGCAAAGTAGAACGCCTCCGCTCCGTGCAATTCGGCGATCTCGTGCAAGTCGGCGCCTGCGGAAAAGAAATGGGCGTTGCCGGCAATCACCAGCCGCGACGCCGGATTCTGCGCGAGTCGTTCGATTGCGGTGGTCAGCGCGCAAACCCGCGCTCGCGTCAGTCGATTGGTGCCGTCTTGCGACACCAGCCGCAAGATCGCAACTTCTCCGCACGCTTCAATGGAAAACAACTTTTCAACGGATTGAATTGAAGTGTCAGGCACGGGACGGGTTGCAGACGTAAAATTTTCTCCGTGTCCTCAGTGCCTCTGGTGGAGATTGATTCGCCGCTTTAGAGGGATATCAGCCCGCCGTTACGCCGCGCGGCTTCACGTTGCTACGAATGAATTCGATGATGCTGTCCATGGGCGTCCCCGGCTGGAACACCGCTGCCACGCCACCCTGCTTCAAGGCTTCAATGTCCTGGTCGGGAATGATGCCGCCCACCAGCAGCAGCACATCCTCCATCTGGTTTTGCTTTAGCAGGTCCATCACCCGCGGCACGATGGCGTTGTGCGCGCCCGACAGAATGCTCAGGCCAATCACGTCCACGTCCTCCTGCAGCGAGGCGTTGACAATCATCTCAGGAGTCTGGCGCAGGCCGGTGTAAATGACTTCCATTCCGGCATCGCGCAGCGCGCGGGCAATGACTTTCGCGCCACGATCATGGCCATCGAGGCCGGGTTTGGCAACGAGTACGCGTATCTTGCGGTCGGTCGGCATCTTGGGAGCCCTCAGCCGTCAGCGCATAGCTTTTGCTGAACCAAGAATCATAAACCCTGGCTGAGGGTTTGGTAACCAGCCCGTCATTCGGTTCACACATACGGTTTTCACGATACTCTTCGGTACCCAGATCATGGAGTCCGCCGAATACGTGCTCGGCAATAGCCAATAGGGACGGCTGACGGTGACGCTGTAAGCGCGCAGCCCATCGGCTGAGGTCCACGCATAGTCTTTGACGGCAACGCCTTCGCCGGTCGCCCGTAAGTTGCCGGCGACCTCATCGGCGGAAACCTTCTCCTGCTCTGCAATCGCACGGGCAGCAACTTGTTTTGGCTCGCGAAGATAATCAAGTTGTTCCGACGGCTCGCGACTTAGCCGTTGCAGCTTGTCAGTGTCTTCCCGGGAGGGGACTTGGACGTCGGCTACCGCGCAGCCCTTGGCGGGTCTGGCCATGAATGGCGAAGACGGCGAGAAGTCAACTGGGTCTTCCACGCGATCGGTGACCAGCTCGACTTCGGAGATCACCAGACGCGCGTGCGGATAGGTGACTTGGCCGGATTTGGCGCCGAATGCTGGACCGGGGAAGAACCGTCCGGTCAGCGTCGCCCGTAACATCTTCGTCTTTCCCGTTGCTGCCGACAATTTCATCAGGCGCTGCATGGTGTCGTAGTCGGTGTCTTTCTTGAGCGGGACGGCGCTTGCTTCCAACTCGGCCTGCGACAAACGGAAACGATCCTTGGGATCGGTCGGTTGGCCACCGAACTCCAGGCGCAGAACACCGCGTTCATCGGCGCAGTCGTAACCGTGCGAGGTGAACTGTTCCCGACCGTAAAGGACCAACCCAGGCACGCTGACCAGACTTTCGGTATACATCCCGGGATTCTTTAGCAGTTCACAGGGCGAGACCGACCAAGGGCGCTCCTGCGCAACAAGATACGCCGGAATGCAGGTACACAGAGCTACCACGAGTAGCGGTAGCGCACATCTTGCTGAGGCCGATGAACTTGGGCGCATTATCAACAGTCTACGTGATCCCGAACTCAATGGATTGCCCCGTGCATCTCGATCTGCGATGTCAGGGGAACCACCGATTGACTGCAGGCTGGGGACCGCAGTACTTAAGTTGGAGGCCCTCCCAGGGTCATGTAGGAGTTGCACAGGAGCAACGGTTGTCATTTCGTAAGTAGCTGTAAAAAAGATAGTTAATCATGGCATGTTGCTTGCTTAAAGTGTTATTGGAGGTGCGATCATTCATCATAAACGACTCTTAGTCATTTTCGTTTTGGCGCTCGTCCCGTTACTGTATGGTGCTGACGCAACTACTACTGCCGAGGCGACTCCGCCCAAAGATCCGCTGGGGCGGACGACACCGCAGGCGGCGGTTTATCAGTTTCTTGAGGCCTGCCACGGCCGTCAATACGCTACGGCGGCACACTATCTCGATCTACACCAGATGTCCCCACAGGACCGCCAGAAGGACGGGCCTGAACTCGCCCGGCAACTGGCAGATTTGTTGGACGATACCCCATTCGATATTGCCACGCTCAGCGGAAGTCCTTTGGGAGACTTAGATGACGGACTCAGGCCCTCGCGTGACCCGCTCCTGACCGTTCAAGTGAGCGGACAGCCTTTGCAGTTGGAACTTGAGAGAGTGGAATTGAAGCACGGGCTCAAGGTCTGGAAGGTTGCTGCTGACAGCGTTCCGCTGATTCCCAAGGCTCACCAGCTTTTGGGGGAGACCACCTTCGAGAAGAAGTTGCCACAGGTGCTGGTGACGCACGAGTTTCTCGATACGCCGTTATGGCGCTGGATTGTTCTGCTGTCAAGCGCGGTCGTGGTCTGGTTCGCGGCAAAGCTTATGGCCCACGCGGTGTTATTGCTGCTTCACCGATTCCTGAAGACCAGTAACGGAAGTGCGGAAGATCTTCTTAAACCCGTGGGCTTGTGCGTCGCCATCGCCGGCTTTCGTGCGGCATTGGAACTGGCTCCTCCGTCTGCAATTGTGCGCCTGTACCTGGGGCGAGCGCTGGCCATGGCCTTCTTTCTTGCCCTGGCTTGGGCGGGCGCGGTTGTCACCGATCTTATTTCCGAGCGCTGGCGTTCCAGGTTGGATCCCCATATGAAGGCCATGACCTACTCGGTGCTTCCGCTGGGCAGGCAGGTGCTGAAGTTATTGCTGTTCCTGTTTGCGATCCTGGCGGTGCTCAGTGCATGGGGCTATAACACGACGACAATTATGGCTGGCCTGGGAGTCGGAGGGCTCGCCATTGCACTTGCGGCGCAAAAGACCATTGAAAACCTCTTCGGCGGCATTTCGGTAATTGGCGACCGGCCGGTTCTGGTCGGCGATTTCTGCCGCTTCGGCAACCGTGTGGGAACGGTTATGCACATCGGGCTACGCTCTACTCGCATTCGTACTCTCGATCGTACCGTGGTGAGCGTGCCTAACGGCCAGTTTTCGACCATGGAGCTGGAGAACTTCACCGCCCGTGACAAGATGTGGTTTCACCAGACGCTAAGCCTGCGTCGCGACACGACCTCAGACCAGTTGTTGCGGGTGCTGTCGTCGATCCAGGAGCTGCTCACGCATCATCCTAAAGTGGAAACCGGGGACATTCCGGTTCGCTTTATCGGAATCGGATCCTATTCTCTCGACCTTGAAGTATTCGCCTACGTGCTGACGCCAGACTTCGATGTGTTCCTGGGAATACAGCAGGAACTACTGCTCGATCTGATGCAGGCCGTGGAGGGTGCGGGGACGGGATTGGCGGTGCCATTGTTCGAAGGTATCAATGCCGAACATCTTGCCGGTGCGTCACGGTAGGGAGACGGCCGCCAGTCTAAGCCACGGCCGTTTCGTCGTCGGCCCTGCGCCTGCGCATCGAGACCAGGCGCTACCTATCTTGCCAATGTGACACATGATGTGTCACATTGGCACTATGCCGACTATGAACATGCGCCAGCTACGAGAAACCAAACGCCTGAAGGCATGGCTGAAAGCGGGCCAAACGGTTGAGCTGCGTGATCGCGACCGGGTTATAGGTCGCATCCTACCGGAGCGAGCCAAGGACGCGCCGGTGGAATGGCCGGACTTCGAGGCGCAAATGAAGGAGATTTTTGGAGACCGAGTTCTTCCAGGATCGGCCTTGCTCATTGAGGAGCGCGAGCGGTCACGGTATTGAACATCTACGCCGACGCCAGCCTGTTCGTTGCGCTCTATCTGCCCGAGGTGCATTCTCGTGAAGCCTTGCGTCGGGCAAGTCATGGGGAACGTATCTGGTTGACGCCTCTGCATCGAGTGGAATGGAATCATGCGATTGTCCAGCATTTGTTCCGCCGAGTGATCTCCCATGAGGAAGCAGTGAAGGTGTACTCCGCGTTCGAAGCCAATCGCAAGTCAAACTCCTGGGAGGAAGCGAGCATTCCGGAGGCGGCCTATGAGACAGCCGTGGAACTTGCCAGGAAGCATGGATCACAAATGGGGATGAAAACGCTGGAAACGCTGCACGTGGCCAGCGCGCTTGAATTGGGTGCGCGTGAGTTTTGGACTTTCGATGAACGGCAAGCAAAACTCGCCAAGGCTGCCGGACTGACCGTTACCTAGGCGCCCACGCAGATTTCAATCCTCAACCTCTACGCGAACGCGCTTTCTTCGTACGTCCCATACACTTCGCGCAGGGCATCGCAGATTTCGCCCACGGTCGCGTAGGCTTTCACCGCATCGACAATGAACGGCATGGTGTTGGCCGCAGAGATCTTCCCATCGGTGGGAGTCTGCGGCTCTTGCGCAGCGGCTTTCTTTAATGCGTCAAGACGGCGTCGCACTTCGTCGTTCGAACGACGGGCGCGCAGCTTCTCTAGTTTCTTCGTCTGCGCCTGCGCCACCTCTTCGCCGATATAGAGGGTGGTTGGCGCGGGTTCTTGAACCACGAACTCATTGGCCCCGACCGTGATCTTCTCTTTCGCCTCGGTGGCGCGCTGGAATTGATAGCTGGCCTCGGCGATTTCCTTCTGCGGATAGCCCTTCTCAATTGCCTTCACCATGCCACCCATGGCGTCGAGCTTTTCGAAGTAATCGAACGCGCCCTTCTCCATATCGAGGGTCATACGCTCTACGAAGTAAGAGCCACCCAGCGGATCGACGGTCTGCGCCACGCCCGACTCGTAGGCAATGATCTGTTGCGTGCGCAGTGCGATCCGGACGGCTTCTTCCGTGGGGAGCGCCAGCGCTTCGTCGTAGCTGTCGGTGTGCAGCGACTGGGTTCCGCCCAGCACCGCCGCCAGCGCCTGGATGGCAACGCGCGCGATATTGTTCATCGGCTGTTGTGCCGTCAGCGAAACGCCCGCCGTCTGGGTGTGGAAGCGCATCAACCGCGTGCGCTGATGCTTCGCGCCGAAACGATCTTTCGTCAGGCGGTACCAGATTTTGCGGGCGGCGCGGTATTTGCCTATTTCCTCGAAGAAATCGTTGTGCGCGTTGAAGAAGAAGCTGAGCCGGGGGCCGAATTCGTCCACATCGAGACCGCGTCGCCGCGCCCACTCGACGTACTCCACGCCGTCGTAGATGGTGAAAGCCAGTTCCTGCAATGCGGTCGAACCGGCCTCGCGAATGTGGTAGCCACTGATGGAAACCGTATTGAAACGCGGCGTGAACTTCGTGCCGAACTCAAAAGTGTCAATCACCAGCCGCATCGAGGGCGCCGGCGGATAGATGTATTCCTTTTGCGCGATGTATTCCTTCAGGATGTCGTTCTGGATGGTGCCGGAAATCTTCTTCCAGTCAGCGCCCTGCTTCTCGGCGACCGCCAGATACATGGCCCACAGCACCGACGCCGGCGAGTTGATGGTCATGGATACCGTGGTCTTTTCCAAGTCAATGCCAGCGAAGAGAATCTCCATGTCCTCGAGCGAATCGATGGCCACGCCACACTTGCCGACCTCGCCCTCGCTCATCATGTGGTCGCTGTCGTAGCCCATGAGGGTTGGCAGGTCGAAGGCGACCGATAGACCCTGGCCGCCATGGGCCAGCAAATACTTATAGCGTTCGTTGGTTTCCTCGGGCGAAGCGAAACCCGAGAACTGGCGCATGGTCCACATCTTGCCGCGATAGCCGGTGGCGTGAATGCCGCGCGTATAGGGCGGCTGTCCCGGGTAGTTCAGGTACTGGTCATAGTTCCAGTCAGCGGGCAGGTCGGCCGGCGTGTACAGCCGCCGGATCGGCATGCCCGAAATAGTCGTGAAGCGCGCGTCGCCATGCGCATCGAGGTTTGTGCCGGTCGCCGCGCCGATGGGCTTCTCCGGCGATTTCTCCAGCGATGGAGCGAGCGTCTTGTCTGCCCACTGCTGCTCGGATTCGGACGGATCCCGCCCATCTTCGAATAGGTCGGTGACCGGCGTATCGGCAAGCGTCTTGCCGTTGCGCTTGGTGCTGTCAGGCATGTACTACCCCACTCTTTCCGCGCGGAAGGACGAACGTTGCAGTTTAGTAGATGCCCGGGTGGGGAGCAAGGCCGCGGGTGGGCCGCCGCTATCGGCTCCACATCGTCCCGTTGTCCCAATTGATCCG
This sequence comes from uncultured Acidobacteriaceae bacterium, assembly GCA_963834815.1. Classification (GTDB taxonomy): domain Bacteria; phylum Acidobacteriota; class Terriglobia; order Terriglobales; family Acidobacteriaceae; genus DASRAA01. The sequence goes on from CAWIDA010000009.1 coordinate 267,910, forward strand.
GCCGCCATTGTTCACCAGCGTGCCGTTGATGGTGGTGCCTCCCCAGTTTGCAGTGACATTCCTGTTGCCGAGGAACTTGCCCTGCGCCGTCTGCCCTTGCTCGTTGGTGAAAGTCAGTTTGCTGCCGCGCTGGCTGACGGAACACGCAAGAGAGTGTTCGCCGTCGCGGTACCAGGTTCCCTGCAGATTAGGACGATGACGTCCGCCACCACCGCCGCCGCTGTTGTCGCAGCGTGCCCAGTAGGTTCCGTTCGACCAATTGATCTGGCTGCCGTCTGCGCTCAGCGTCCCGCGCACGAACTGCCATTGGTCGGCAGCTATGGTGTTTGAGTTCATCCCTTGCACGGTTCCTGTGGAGGTCGAGCCTTGCTCGTTGGTAAGTGACAGAAACGGCCCATTGGAGGTGATGGAGCAGCGCTTGGTCGAGTCGCCTTGGGCACACCACTGGCCGAGGAATGCGGAGCCCTGGTTGACGGGTAGCTGAGGAGGAGCCGCCATCACGTGATGCGTGCCGGAATGCATCGCGGTCCACAGGAAGGCGGCCGACAGCAATGCCACCAGCGCAAGGATTCTCACGCGACCCGCGAATCTCATGTCTTCTCCTGTATTGACAGGCTCCATGACCTGCGAGGTGATTGGGAACCGGAAAGCCGAGGGGCCGGAGTGCATTCATTGTATTCGGGATGAGTGAGGAGTCAAAGCGTGCCGAGCCGAACCCACCTTGCGCTGTGGTGACCGACGGCCAGTTTTCCAAAAACAACAGATTGGTGATATCCGTCACCGACAGCTTGACAACCGCGGTACCATGATCAACGCCATGGGCACCAGCCTTTATTGTTGCGATTGTCAGCAATGCCATAGCGAAATCCTGGTCAACTTGGAATCGGCGCATCGTCCTTTTGGAGACAACCAAAAAATGCTGTATCGCGTGGTGTGTCCTACTTGTGGACTCTCCTTCGATGTGCACTTCGAGGACTTGCGGCTGAACGAGAAATCGGAGCCCGAAATCGCCAAACGCAGCCGGGTGACGACCTTCGGGCGGGCCTGACCTCCAGAGTCGCGGCGGATTTCGCACACACTCTGCGGCCGCAAGGTGCGTGTCAGTTGCCGCAGAATCGTCGGCAACGATGATCCGCAACAATAGTCCTGAGTCCTGCGCTATCAGGCGGTCCCTGTCGCAGCCTGCCTCAACAGGTCCCACTGAATCTGTTCATCCACCGTGAACTGAGGCGACGTTACCGCACCGAACTCGGCGGCCTCCGCCGCCAGGCGGACCGCGGCGTCCGGCAATGCGTCCGGGCCGCTCAGCCGGAAGGAAATGGCCGCCAGCGGACCGAAGAGCAGCGCCCGTCGTGAGTTCAGGCCAGCGTTCGACCTCCGGCTCGACCCCCGCGTCGCGTGCGAAAGCGATGCAGCGATGATGCATGCGTTCGGGCTGCTCGGTGGGCGCCTCGGACGCAATCTCGTGCAGCATCTTTGAGCTCTGAGGGCTTCGGACAGAGACCGGCCCAGGTGTATGCCACCCACCGCGCTTGCAATTCCACAGGCGGAAAGTACGGGCCGCCCTGGTGATAGAGACCCACAAACGCCAGCCCGGGAAGCTGCGGGTGAAACGTATGGCGGTAGAGGCGAAGCGCCGGACCGTCGGCACCCAGTAGCTCGCGGAGCGGCGCACTCAGGAACGGAAGGTGGAGGTGAAATCCCGTGCCGAAGATCAAGCCGTCGGCTTCTTCTTCGCTACCATCATCAAAGGTGACGTGCTGTCCGTGGATAGAGCGTATCCAGGGCTTGGAAATGATGCGACCCTCGGCCACCAGAGGAAGATAGAACTGGCCCTGGGTGATGCCGGCAACGAAGGGATCGTCGTCTGCCTGGCGCGCCCCCCATTGGTCAGGAGTGCCGCTGGTGCGGACAATGAACTCCTTAATACTCCGCTTTACCACTTCGGGCGGAAGCCGCTCGGCTGCCAGCACTCCGAAGCGGTTGAAGGCCAGGATATCGATCGGCACCCCGGCAACAATTCTCTGCAAGATATACCGTTGCCGCCGGAAGCACGACACCACACGTTGCGCCCCGCCCATAGCCAGTTCGGGAGCGATTTCCACCGCGCTGATGCTGCATCCGGCCACCACCACCCGCTGGCCGCGATAGTGATCGGGATCGCGAAACTCAAACGCATGGCTTACGCCTTTGGCGCCGGAAAACGTCTCGATGCCCGGGAGCGTCGGAATCGTCGGGGCACTGTATCGTCCTGACGCTACGACTACGTAGGGGAAGGTTTCAATGTGACGTTGGCCGTCCGGGTCAATGGATGTCACTTGATAACCGTCAGCCTCCCGATTGATCGAGTCAACCCGGTTCTGGAAACGAATTCGTTCGGTGATGCCGAAGGCGTCGGCATAGCGCTCCAGATACGCCTGCACGTCGCGGTTATGAGGGAACATATGGGTTTCCGGCGGCCATGGGATATCGCTGAAATGAGTCGTCACCCGGCTGGTGTTAGTGACCATGGTTGGCCAGATGCCGCTGTGCGACGCTCCCTGGTTCCATTGTCCGCCCACGCGGCTGCCCTGTTCGAAGATGACCGGAGTGAATCCGTGGAGTAGCAGATAACGCGCCACCACCAGACCCGATGGTCCAGCTCCCACGATGGCGACCTTACCGGCTTTTTCCACGATGAGCTCCTCCAGCAAAACGCAAAAGTCAAAAGAGTATAGGACAGGATTTGCGGAATTGGCTACTGAGCAACCTTGCTTCGACTGCGCTCCCACGCCTTGGCATACTTCCAGCTCACGTAGGTTGCATGGTAGAGATGCAGAAGCAATCCCTCGCGGCCGTCGAGGAATCCAAGTCGCAGAATGTAGTTGTAGGCAAACGTAAGCTTGGGGCGCACTACGATGTCCACCAAGCTGAAGCCGCGGGCTCGATTCTGAACCGTGTCTTGCGCGCCCAGCGACGAATAGCGATTCATGTGTTCGATGTAACCTTCCAGCGTGGGATAGGCGTAGTGCAGCAGGTTGTTTTTCAGCGAGGCGACGGGGCCGTCGATGCGGACGTCTTCATGCACGGCGCGCACCTCGAAAGCCCCAGCCCCGCGGCGGAGTAATCGTAGTTTGGAATCGGGATAGAAGCCGCCATGCTTGATCCAGCGTCCAAGAAAGAAATTCTTGCGTGGAATCCTGAAGCCGGCGACGGACGGTTTGGCGGCGAGCACCGTGCGGATCTCTGTCGCCAACGCGGGCTCAACTTCTTCATCGGCGTCGAGCGCAAGGATCCAATCGCTGGCGGCCTTGGCCAGCGCTGAGTTCTTCTGAGATGCAAAGCCCGTCCACGGCTCTACGTAGAACTTGGCACGAAAGGATTCCGCTACCTCGCGGGTGCGGTCGGTCGAGCCGGAATCAACCACGATGATTTCGTCGGCCCAGGTCACGCTGGCCAGCGTGCGCGCCAGGTTGGCTTCCTCGTTAAGGGTGATGATGACGACCGAGAGACTCAAGCCATCCATGCTAACTGTCCGGCCAACCTCACAGAAATAAAAAAGCATGCCGCCCGCTGAGGACGGCATGCTTGATTGGGGTACTCGGATCCCCGGCTACTGGTTCGGCGGATTTTGCGGCGGCGGGTTTTGCGGCAGGGGCGGCACCGGCTTCGGTTCGACCGGCCCCGGCGCATCCGGGTTCGACGGAACAATGCCCGGTACCTTAGGCATGCTTTGCACCTTGCCCGATTCTGCATCCCCGATGTTGATGCCCAGCTTGTTGAGCGTTTCGGCCGTGGTCAGGTCGAGTTGCACCCTGGTCTTTTCATAGTTGGTGGCAGCCGCCAGCACATTGGATTCAGCCTGGGTCAAGGCACTCGATGCCTGCAAGACCAGCGTGGAGGTAGATGCTCCCAGGGAATACTTCTTCTGCTCGGCCTCGAGATTCTGTGCCGCGTAGTCGCGAGCGGCAACCGCGGCCTGCAGCGCTGCGTAGTTCTGCGTCAAAGAAAACTGCGCGTTGCGGACCTGCAAGGTAATGGTATTAACCTGTTGCAGGGCAGCCATCTGGGCCTGGCGGTACTCAATCACGGAACGCACCTGGTCAGCCTGGTTCTGCCGGTTTCGCAACGGGATGTTGATGTTTACTCCGACTCCCTTGTCCGGCGCCGAGCTGTTGAACATATTGCCGAAGGCATGCCCGTAGCCAGTGTCGGGAATGCTCCCCGCCGGAAGGCATTGGCCGACTGGCGCCGCTGGATTGCCGCACGTGATGTAGGGATTCTGAGCACCGCCCAACCCGCTCCCACCATAAAACGCAAACAGGTCCACGGTCGGCAATTGCAGGTTCTTGATGGCTTTCAATCCGACTTCGCGGTTGGTCAGAGTAAGGCGCGACTGAACGATTTCAGGTCGGTTCTTGAGAGCCGAATCGACCAGTTGTTCAACCGGAGGAACCTCGAAGGGTGCGTTGATCTGCAACGTATCGGTCGGAATAACCGGAGCCACCGCCAGGATCGGGTCGGTACTGTTGCGCGTGATAGCGTTCTTCATCAGCAGTTGCTGCAACTGCAGGTTGGTCTGCGAAACAATGAGGTTCTGCTTGGCGGTGGCCACCGAGCTTTGCGACTGTACCACCGTGATCGGAGCCAGCGTGCCGATTTCCACCTGCTTCTGCGTATCGGACAGCGTCTTGTCCGCCAGCTCCAGTGCCCGTTGCTGCACCTTCACGTTCTCGTAGGCATTCACCAGGTCCCAGTAGATATTCTCGATTTGCGAGACGGTCTGCATGATCTGATTCTGGAAACTGGCGTCGATGATGGAACGGTTATTGCGCGCGATTCTGATCCACCGCAGGTTCGAGCCGAAACCGATTCCCTGCAACAGGTGCTGCCGCAACTCGAAGCGGAAATTCGCGCTGAGCGCGGGGTTTACCGTGTTAAAGAACGAATTTGTGGTAATGCGATTGTTGTTGTAGCCGACCGACATGAGCGTACCGGTTGGGAAACCCTGGGTGTAGAACAGATTGGCGGTCGTCGTGGCTTGATTCAGTGCCGTGGCGCCGGCGAAAATGTTGGTGGTCGGCGAGATCGCGTGTTCTTCCGAGCCGGTACCCGTCAGCACAGGATCGAAGTTGTCGATGGGCGCGCCTTCGCCTTGCGTCGACGCCACAATGCCCGCCGCACCTGCGGCTGCTCCGCCTGCCCCGATCGTGGTGCCGCCCGCGCCGCCTCCCGTCGAACCTGTGGCCGAGGAGCCAGTTCCGCCTGATGTGACCGAGCCGGTAAGGCCGCCCGGAGTTCCCTGGACCAATCCGGCATTCACGCCAAGTGCGGCCGCGCCGGATGAGGTGCGAAGGATATCCACGTCGGCGGTAATAAGGTTGTAGCGTTGAATGGCGATGTCGAGGTTATTCTCTAGCGCCAGGGCGACAGCCTCATCCAAGGACAAGTACATCTTGCCATCCCGAATGACCTGGTCAATGAGTGGCGAATTCGTAAAGTTCGGTTGCGGCATGTTCCGCACGCTCCACACGGACCAGAACTTGGGCCACTGTGACTGTCCTTTGGAATAGTTTTGGTCGGAATAGAGCTTGTAGGCATTACTCTGCGGCTTTGGCGCCTGCGGCAGCGGTGTCACGGCATCCGGAAACGAAGCCGAAACCGACGGGGCAGTCGGCGTCGCTTCCTGCGCGAAGCTTGCCGTGGCCAACAACCCAACTAGGCTAAGCGCAAACATTTTGCGGACCGCTACATTCACAAAACGAAAAACTGCCATTCCCTCTTCTCCAGAAAAGTGCATGTGAACTCAGTGTCCTTCGTGAGAATTCCTGTCGCCTGTCTCTAATACGGAAGAGAGAGCGAGAAGGTTCAAACCTAACCCCGGCGACAAGTATCGACTCGATTGATTTGAGTCTCGTAAGTTGCAGTAATGGCTTAGTATAGCTGACACGCGGCGGCTCGCGGCGGATGCCGCCTCCAGCTTTACACTGCTTAACATTCAAGCGGGGAGCCGGCGTTTATACAGCAGGGACGACAACGTGACTCGCAACCTCAAGATCACATTGGCCTACGACGGTGCCGAGTTCCGCGGATGGCAGATTCAGCCTGGGGTCCCAACCGTGCAGGGCGTCCTCGCCGAGTGTCTCGGACGGATCACCGGCGAGAATATTTTGCCCCAAGGTTCGGGACGGACTGACGCCGGAGTGCATGCCTTGGCCCAGGTAGCTTCGGTGCGCACCAATTCGCCAATCCCAGAACGGAACTTGACTACTGCGCTGAACGATATTCTTCCCCCAGCCATCCGGGTTACCGATGTAGAAATAGTTGAAGAGAGTTTTCACGCGCGTCATTCGGCGACAGCGAAGACGTATCGTTATCGCATTTACCGGGCCGACATTTGCCCACCGTTTCTGGCGCGTTATGTGTATCACGATCCCTATCGCATGGATGAAGAAGTCATGATCCGGGCGTCGGAATACGTTGTTGGGACCTTTGACTTTACCTCGTTCGCTGCCTCCGATCCGGAACGCAGCGCGCGGATCGCGGAACTGCCGGGCGCAGTGGGTGAACGTTCCCCTGGCGCAGCGACCGCCGGACCGCGTCATCAACTCGATGAGTCAATGACTAAGGTTGGAACCCAGAGCCTCGAGCACGACGACGAAAACCACGAGGACAACGCCCCAGACCTCCTGAGCCAGAAGACAAGCAACGTGCGCACCATCCACTCCTCGCTTTGGGCGCGCACGCCCGAGGAATTTAGCTACACCATCCGCGGCAACGGCTTTCTGCACCACATGGTGCGCAACCTGGTGGGCACCTTCCTGCAGGTGGGCAAGGGCTCTCTGAAGCCAGAAGACGTTCCGGCGATACTTGCGGCCAGGAATCGAAGCGCCGCCGGAGCCACTGCACCCGCTTGCGGCTTGTACCTCGTCAATGTGGAGTACGGAATGCCATGAGTCCCATTACCGAAGTAGCCACCCGCGACACCATTGTGAGCCGTAATCCTGCCACCGGCGAGACCCTGGCTGAATTGACCTGCGCTACTCCGGAAGTAGTCCATGGCGCGGTGCGGCGTGCCCGGCAGGCACAGCCGGAGTGGCAGGCGCGGTCCGTAGCCGAACGAATCGCCGTGCTCGAGCGCTTCCAGCGCAAGTTGAGCGAGCAACGCCAGCAGGTGGCGATGCTCATCTCTCGCGAAGCCGGCAAGCCTACGGTCGAAGCGCTGACCACTGAGATCCTCGTCGTGCTTGACGCCGCTGAGTTCTGTATTCGCACCGCGCACAGCTTTCTCCGCGACGAACCCCTGCCGCACGCCAACCTGGCCATGAAGACCAAGCGTGGAAAGCTGGTGCGCGAACCCTATGGCGTAATCGGAATCATCGCGCCGTGGAACTATCCCTTCTCGCTGCCCGCGACCGAAACGCTGGCCGCACTGGTGATGGGCAATGCCGTGGTGCTGAAGCCCTCGGAGTTCACGCCTCTGGTTGCGCTGGAATTGCAGAAGCTTTTGCTCGCTGCCGGACTTGACCCCAATTTGATGCAGGTGGTGATCGGCGCAGGCGCGGTTGGCGGAGCGCTGCTGGAATCCGACATCGACAAAGTGATCTTCACCGGCAGTGTGGCCACGGGCAAGCGCATCGCCCAGGCCGCAGCCAAAAGGTTGCTGCCCACGGTGCTTGAACTGGGCAGCAAGGACCCCATGATCGTTTTGGAAGACGCCGATCTCGACGTCGCCTCCAGCGGCGCGGTGTGGGGCGCGATGATGAATTGCGGACAAACCTGCCTGTCGATCGAACGCTGCTACGTGCAGCGCAGCGTGTACGAGAGGTTCCTCGAGCTTTGCCGTCAGAAGATCGGAAAGCTGCGCGTCGGTGAAGGACTGGCGTCGGAGGTCGAGATGGGGCCGCTCATCCACGAACGCCAGCTGCAGACTGTAGAAGATCACGTCAATGACGCTGTCGCACGCGGCGCCAGGCTCCTGGCGGGCGGCCGCTGCATGACGGAACTCGGCCCGAATTTCTATGCTCCCACCCTGCTGGCCGATGTCACTCATGAAATGCGCATCATGCGCGAGGAAACCTTCGGCCCCGCTCTCCCGGTGGTTCCATTCGACACCGACGACGATGCAGTGCGGCTGGCCAACGATAGCGAGTTTGGCCTGGCTGCCAGCGTGTGGACCGGCAATCGCAAGCGGGGGGAAGCCGTCGCGGCGCGTATCAAAGCCGGTACCGTGATGATCAACGATGCGATTTCAGGCTTCGGGATCGCCGAAGCTCCCCACGGCGGCTTCAAGCAAAGCGGCATTGGCCGCACCCACGGCAAATTGGGCCTGGCCGAACTGGTGCAGGTTAAGTACGTTGATGTTGATCTGCTGCCTCGCATGTCGAAGGTGTGGTGGTACGGCTACGGTGCAAGTTTCTACCGCCAGATGTCGGCGTTCATCGACATGTTGTTTGGCAACAGCCTGGTAGCGCGCATGAAAGGAGCGCTGGGTGCGACTGGCGCACTGCGGCGGTCCAATCGAATCTGACCCGACCGGCGGCACTGACGTCTACACCATAGGCCTGAGTTACAATTGCCATGGTCCTGAACGCACTGGCGCCTGCTTCCGCTACTGCGCCGAGACGTCCTAAAGGGCCCCGCTAACCTCATGCCCAACGATTCTCCGGCCCAGTTACCCAAGCACAAAGTGAAGTACAAACTGCCCCTTCAGCGTGCCTGCAACGAAAAGGACGAAAAGGGAAAGCTTTGTGGCGGGCACTTGAAGCGCTGGTTCTACATGGCCGACATCGTGGAGCGGGCGTGCGGCGATGTTCGACAGGCTTACGGCGACAATAGCGAGGTTTACCGCTGTGAGCATTGCAAGACGTTATACCTGCCCAACCTCGAGGAGCCGCGCGGGAAGAACGTGGCCGGAGTTGGGAAGCTGTCGATTTTTGGCGTAACGGTAGTGCCCAAAACTCCGGCGGCGGCTGGCACCGGCGACAAGGAGTAGCCGGCTGCCAAATTAGGATTTGCGACGCTTACGCGTCCAGTTCCATCTGTGGGGATGGAAGTTTGTTCTGGTGCTGTGGGGCACTGGAATTCGGACTCACGAAGACCGAAGCGGATTCACCAAGGTATAGATTCGTGAGGCATTCGAAATCAAACGACGGAAGGAACCGTGTCGGCAGAAGTCTCTGAACTGATTTACGACTGGAACAAGGTCTATGCGGCTTCGTTGAAGCCGGCGGGCCGTGTTCTGCTCAACGACGAGTCACTCCGCGACGGGTTGCAATCGCCCTCCGTCCGCGATCCCTCCATCGAAGAGAAGATCGAGATCCTGCACCTGATGGAGGCGGTCGGGATCAACATGCTCGACATTGGCCTGCCGGGAGCAGGCCCGCGTGCGACGGCCCACTGCGAGGCGCTGGCACAGGAGATTGGTCGCGCCCGCCTCAAGATCAAGCCCAATTGCGCCGCACGTACGCATGAGAACGACATTCGGCCGATTGCCGAGATCGTGCAGCGCACCGGCGTGCCGGTGGAAGCGGCGACCTTCATCGGGTCAAGCCCGATTCGCCGCTATACCGAAGACTGGACCGACGACTTCCTCCTGCGCACCACCGAAAAAGCCGTCAAGTTTGCCGTCTCGCTGGGACTCGAGGTGATGTATGTCACCGAGGACACCACGCGCTGCGATCCTGAGACGATCCAGCGGCTGTACTCTACGGCGATCAATTGCGGAGCTCATGCCATCGTGATTTGCGACACCGCCGGCCACGCCACTCCCATGGGAACCGTGGCCCTAATGCACTTTGTGGTGAATGAGGTGGTGAAGCCCTCGGGCCAGAACATCCGCGTGGAGTGGCACGGACATTGCGACCGCGGTCTGGCGGTGGCCAATGCCATGGCCGCGCTGGTGGCGGGAGCCGAGGTGGTACACGGCACCGCATGCGGCATCGGCGAGCGCGTCGGCAATACTCAATTGGACCAGATGCTGGTGAACCTGAAGCTGATGGGCATCGAGCCCTGGGCCAGCCAGGAACTCATCAAGCTTAAGGATTACTGCGAAGCCGTTTCCAAGGCTACCGGCATTCCCATACCGCAGAACTATCCGGTTGTGGGCGGCGACGCGTTCCGCACCGGGACCGGCGTGCATGCGGCGGCGGTCATCAAGGCATACCGCAAGAACGATGTGATGCTGGCCAATAGCATTTATTCTGGCGTACCTTCACACTATTTCGGGCTTGAGCAGATCATCGAGGTTGGTCCCATGAGCGGCAAGTCGAATGTGCATTTCTGGCTCGAGCGCCACGGCATTCCTGACACCCCGGAGCTGGTGGAACGTATCTTTCAGCGCGCCAAAAATTCCGACACCATGCTGACCGAAGCCGAAATTCTGGAATGCTGCCGCGCCGAAGGCGTGCGCATTCCCCTCGCGTCCTAGCCCGCATGTCGCTCACGATGCCGGAATGCGTTTCTGCGGGTTCACTCCAATAAGTATTACTATCGGTCATGGCCCTTGGTCCTCAGCAGCGCCCGTCAGTCGGCAATACGATTTCTCCCGCCGCTGATGGCATGGGTCGCTCCCGCACCGCCCAGCAGATTGTGGCACGGATCGCGGAGTTGCGCTCGGTACATGAGGCCTTCGCCTGGTTCCGCTCCCATGCCCGCGAGCTTGAGGACCGCCAGCTCGAAGTGACCGTCATTCCGGCGCCTCCCTGGGGCGAGGCGGCACGCAGCCAATGGTTGCAAGCCCGTTTCGAAGAGTTGGGACTGACGGAAGTCCACCAGGACGAACTAGGTAACGTGTTTGGGGTTCGACCGGGCAGGGACGCCAACGCGCCATACTTTGCACTCAGCGCTCATCTTGATACCGTGTTCCCTGCGGACACATCCATCGCCGTCGCTCGCGAGGCGGGCAGGCTCTACGGACCCGGCATCTCTGACAACGGTTCCGGAATTACTGCCTTGCTGGCGATTGCTGCCGCTTTGCGCGATGTCAATCTGGCAAACTCCTCCCCTGTCTTGTTCATCGGTAACGTGGGAGAGGAGGGTGAGGGAAACCTGCGCGGCATGCGGCACATCTTTCAGCAGCCCAAGTGGTTTGAGTCGATTGCCGCTTTGGTGGCGCTGGACGGGGCGGGCACCGACACCATCATCGCGGAAGGCCTGGGTAGCCGCCGTTACCAGGTCACGGTCAAGGGGCCGGGCGGACATTCCTGGAGCGACTTCGGGGTTTCGAATCCCATTGTGGCGCTGGCGCGCATCATCGATCGCTTCAGCCAGACATCAGTACCCAGCATTCCGAAGACGACCTTCAATATCGGGATCGTGAGTGGAGGAACTTCGGTGAATTCGATTCCGCAGTCGGCAACCATGCGGGTTGACACGCGCTCCGCCTCAGTTGAGCAATTGGATCGCCTGGAGCAAGCCTTGCGCGAGGCGGTGAAGCAGACAACCACAGAGACCAGAGGACGGAAGAAGCAGGACACCCTCACCACCGACTTGCAAGTGATCGGAGATAGACCGGCGGCCGACCTTCCTGCCAATGCGCACTTGTTGTCGCTGATTCGCGCCGTCGATGCGCAATTGAACAACGTCGCGCGCATCCAGCGTGCCTCGACGGATGCCAACATTCCGCTGTCGCTGGGGCGTGAAGCCATCGCCATTGGCGCCGGTGGAGGCGGAGGCGGCGCCCACACCATGAACGAATGGTACGATCCCGCTGGCCGCGACCTGGGTCTGAAGCGAATCCTCTTGCTGACGCTGGCGCTGAGCGGAGTTTCCGAAGAATGAGACTGCTCCTGCTGTCCTTCCTGGTAGCCACTACCTTCCTAAGCCTGGGGTTCGGCTCGGCACCTGATGACAGCGCAAAAAACGAAAAAGACGCTGACATGATCTTCATCAACGGCGACATCTACACCCAGGCCAAGCCGGAGCGCGCAGAGGCCATGGCGGTCCGTGACGGACGCATTACCGCAATCGGATCGAATGACGAAATCCGCAAGCTGAAGGGCAACGCTACACAGGTCGTCGATCTCGGCGGCCATTTTGTAATGCCCGGCTTCAACGATGCGCACGTGCATCTGGCGAACGCCGGCATGCGCCAGTTGGAGGTCGACCTCACTGGTTCCATGTCGCTGGCTGAGATGCAGCATCGCATCGGGTTGCGGGTGAACCAGGCAGCTCCCGGCGAATGGATTCAGGGCGGCGGTTGGGACCACACGCTTTGGCCGGTCAAGGTGCTGCCAACGCGTCACGACATCGACGTGATGACCAATGGGCATCCGGCGATCTTCGTGCGCATCGACGGGCACATCGCCGTCGCCAACACTGCGGCGCTGCAAGCCGCGGGCGTAACCGGCAAGACGCCGGTACCCGAGGGCGGCAAGATCGATCTTGACGCGCAGGGAGAGCCTACGGGCATTCTGCGGGAGTCGGCGCAAGGGCTCGTCTTTGCCACGGTGCCACCTCCAACCCGGGAACAACGCCGCCGTGCCGCCGAGTATTCTCTGGCCGACGCCGCCCGCTGGGGAGTGACCTCCGCCCAGGACTGTTCCCAGTGGGAGGACTTCCTGGTTTACGAAGACCTGGAGCGCGAAGGCAAGCTGACGCTGCGTATCAGCGAGTGGCTTACCTTCAGAGATTCACTGGAAGAACTGGAGAGGCACCGCGCGCATCATTCACTCGACGACCCCATGCTGCATACCGCGATGCTCAAGGGCTATATGGATGGCTCGCTGGGCTCACGCACCGCGGCCATGCTGGCGCCGTTCGCTGACGACCCTGGCAATTCCGGGCTGCCCCAGTACGATCAGGCCACGCTGAACAAAATGGCCAGCGAGCGGGTTGCGGCAGGATTCCAACTAGGCTTTCATGCCATCGGAGACCGGGCGGTGCAGATGGCGCTCGACTCGTTCGCCGTCGCCGCGAGCAATCCCAAGGCACAAGCCGCAGCCGGAGCGACTACGCCCCGGGATTTTCGCTTTCGCATCGAGCATGACCAGGTAGTCGCGCCCAGTCAGTTCGCCGAGTACAAGAGGCTCGGCGTCATAGCCTCGGTTCAGCCCAGCCATCTCCTGACCGACATGAATTGGGCTTTGGACCGGATCGGGCCGGAACGGGCCAAGACCTCGTATCCTTGGAAGCAGTTTCTCGACAACCACATTCCGCTGGCCTTCGGTACCGATTATCCGGTGGAGCCGATCAACCCATTTCGCGGTATTTACGCTGCCGTGACTCGTAAGAACGAGGCTGGAACCAAAGAATATTATCCCGGCCAGAAGCTCACCATTCAGCAGGCTTTGGCTGCCTACACCGTGGGCTCCGCCTACGCGCAATTCGCAGAGACGACGAAGGGAACGCTTGCCCCCGGCATGCTGGCGGACTTTGTGGTTCTGGATCGGGACCTGACCAAGGTCGCCCCGCCCGACATCCTGAAAACACAGGTGCTGCGCACCGTGGTCGGCAGCAAAACGGTATACGAGCACTAGAATCGGCCGGGACTGGTAGGCGTAGTTTCGAATAGGTGAGGAACTTAAGTTTCCCCTCCGGAGGTCCTTATTGGTTTGACCGCGGTTCCGCCAAACCGCCCGGAAGAGCAACAATTTCTTCCGGAATGCGTCTAAGTAGTCAGTGAAACTCTCCGTGGTTCCCCCTTAATTCAATCATTGGTCGTATCAACGTATAATTTAAGTTTGGCTCTTTCGCTGGAGGACATGCAATGGATCGGCAATTCACGGGCTTCGGGCACAGACTCAAGGCGAACCGTTTCGCCTCGACCGTCGTCATCCTGGCGACACTCTCGCTCGGTATTTTGATTGGTACGGTGGTGTCGGCGGGGGTGAAGGGTAAGGAGAAGGGGGCGGCTTCGTCCTCAGACGCGACCCCCTTGCAAGTTCCGTCGCCCCAGCAGCTGTCGAGCCAATTCTCGCAGATCTCGCGTCAACTCGAGCCGGCGGTGGTCAACATCAATACCGAATCGACCATCAAAAACCCCCACCGCCGCGGTGGTCGCGCCATTCCGGGAAATCCCGACGACAATGGTGGCGACGACGATAATCCCATGCAGGATTTCCTCGATCGATTCTTTGGCGGCCAAGGTGGGCAGGGTCAGGGCCAAGTTCCGGGTGCCCCGGGCGGCGAGGATATGCGCGAACGATCGCTGGGGTCGGGCGTGATTGTCGACTCCAAGGGTTACATTGTGACCAACGCGCATGTGGTGGAGAAGGCCGACCGCATCCGTGTGAAACTGATGAATGATCCGGCGACGGTGACCTACGACGCCACCGTGATTGGCACCGATAAGGAAACCGATTTGGCGGTCATCAAGATTGATGCCAAGAAACCGCTGCCGGCCGCTAAGATGGGCAACTCCGACAGCATGCAGGTGGGCGACTGGGTGTTGGCCATCGGCAGCCCCTTCGGCCTGGAAGAAACCGTGACCGCCGGCATCATTTCGGCGCGCGGGCGCAACATCGTTCCGCAGCGCCAGTTCCAGTCGTTTATCCAGACCGACGCGGCTATCAACCCCGGCAACTCGGGTGGCCCGCTGGTCAACATGAACGGCGAAGTCGTCGGCATCAACACCGCAATCTTCACCAGTGGAGGCGGATACCAGGGTGTCGGCTTTGCCATGCCATCCAATACTGTCGTTCAGGTATACAACCAGTTGATCGGCCCCGACCACAAAGTCTCGCGTGGCTCCATCGGGGTTGAGTTCAACGCCGTACCCAATCCGGCGGTCCAGCGGGTATACGGAGTCTCGAGCGGCGTGACCATCGCCAACGTGACTCCCAATGGCCCAGCCTCGAAAGCAGGACTTTTGACTGGCGACACCATCGTCTCGGTGAATGGTAAGTCGATCACTTCAGGCGACGAGTTAGTGGCAGAGATTTCCGCCATCAAGCCAGGCAACACCGCTAAGTTGGGTTATGTGCGCAACGGCAAGCAAAACACGGCAGAGGTCACAGTGGCCGATCGTCAGAAGTTGTTCGCTACCCGCCTGGGCGATGAAGACGAAGGCGACGAGCAGGCTAAACCGCAGGAAAGCAAATTCGGTATCACGGTGCGCGCCATTACGCCCGATATCGCCGATCGCTTGAAGCTGCCCAACTCCAAGGGTGTGATCGTGCAGGACGTGAAGCCCGACGGCTTCGGCGACGGCGTCGGCGTGAGCCGCGGCGATGTCATTCTCGAGATCAACAAGCAGCCGGTGAACAGTGAAGACGACTTCCGGAAACTCGAGTCCTCGCTCAAGTCCGGGCAGGACGTTGTCTTCCTGGTCAGACCTCGCGGTCTGGGGCCGAACGGCGGAACCGTTTTCATGGGCGGAACGCTCCCATAATAGCGAAGCATTCCGAGCCTGCTGCAACAACCAACCAAGCGGCCCGGTGGAGTCTCACTCCGCCGGGCTCGCCAACCGCTCCGATTCGATCCCCAAGGTGGGGGTGTCGTTTCGGGACTGTGCCGGTTTTTTCTTGTTCCCATTTCGGTTAACGGGCAGTTACAATTGCCGCGTTATCCTGGAATTCATAGATCTTCCCCCTGAGGTGCCAGGTTTGCGCTTTAGTCTACGGATTCTTCAATCGATAGCCATCCTTGCGATGGGCCTGCTGCTGGCGGCGACAGCCACCGCTGCCACGTCTAACAAAAATTCAACCAAGTCGTCTTCCAGTTCGCATAAATCCGCCGCCCGTTCACATAAATCGTCTAAATCCTCCAGCAGCAAATCCAAGTCCTCGAAGTCCACGAAATCGGCCAAAGCTCATGGGCAGCATGGCATTGACCAGGAGCGCACCCGCGAAATCCAGGATGCCTTGATTCGGCAGCATTACCTCACGGGTGAGCCCAGCGGAAATTGGGACCAGGACACTAAAGATGCCCTGGTGCGCTATCAGGCTGAAAATGGTTGGCAGACCAAGGTCACCCCGGATTCGCGGGCGCTTATTAAGCTCGGGCTGGGGCCAGACAAGAAGGGCTTGCTGAATCCCGACACAGCAGTTATGTCGTCTCCCCACGAACTCGGCCTACAGCACGAAACGCTACCCGGAGGTTCGTCTCAGCAGTAAATGGCAGAAGATTTATCTGAATACAGGTTCAAGGCGCGGAGCTCCGCGCCTTTTGTTTTGCCTTACCAAAATACCCAAAAGCGGAGTCGAGTGACCGGGCGTCGATTCTTTGCAAGCTCTTCCAGCACTTTCGTTGTACAATTTGCGGCGTCAGGTACGCCAAATTCAAGCGCCGCGGAGCCCTTGCTGACCCAGTCGGGCTGGTAGCTACTCCGTCCAATTTCGAAGGGGGGAATTGTGAAGTTCAAGGTTTTTTTGGCCACGTTGATTCTGGGGATTTTTCTTGTGTCGCTAGCCGATGCGCAGACGCCGGCTCCAGCGGCGACGGCATCTGGTGCGCCGGCTCCGGCGCAGGGCCGCAAGAAGCGGGTTGCGGTGTTCGACTTCGATTACGCCACGGTGCAGAGCTACACCTCCGCCGCGTTCGGAACCAACGTTGACGTCGGCAGGGGTATGTCCGACTTGACGGTGAAATACCTGGTGAAGGATGGCACCTATTCCGTCATCGATCGCAAGTCGATGGACAAAATCCTGGCCGAGCAGAATTTCTCGAACAGCGATCGCGCCAATCCCAACTCCGCCGCCAAGCTGGGCAAGTTGTTAGGCGTGGATGCAATCATCGTCGGTAGCGTAACCCAATTTGGGAATGACACCCAGAATACAAAGGTCGGTGGAGGTGGTGGCGGATGGGGCGGCTACGGTATCGGCGGCATCGGCCACAAGAAGACCAAGGCCATCGTCGCCGTCGACGCCCGGATCATTAATATCGACACCGCCGAGATCATGGGAGTGGCGTCGGGCAAGGGTGAGTCGAGCCGCGAGAGTACCTCGCTGTTGGGTGGCGGCTCCAACTGGCACGGCTGGGGCGGCGGCGCTGTCGATTTCGGTAGCAGCGATTTCCAGCAGACCATCCTGGGCGAAGCCGTGAATGCCGCGGTTCAGCAAATGAGCGGCGAACTCATCGCCGATAACAGCAAACTGGAAGCCCGCACCATTCACGTCGAAGGTTTGGTCGCTGGGGTCGATGGCAGCCAGATCATTCTGAACGTCGGTGGTAAGTCAGGCTTGAAGGTTGGCGATCAGCTGACGGTAGAGCGTGTCACCAAGGAGATCAAAGACCCCTCCACCGGCCAGGTGATCCGCCGCATGAGCTCACCCGTGGGCGTGATTAAGTTAACTGACGTGGATGACATTTCCGCAGTCGGGACGCCCGTTTCGGGCTCCGGCTTCAAGGTCGGAGACGCGTTTAAGACCGCGACGCAGTAAGGGCAGGGCGAACCATCGTATTCAGCGAAGGCGCGGAGAAATCCGCGCCTTTTGCATCAGCGAACCGATCGCTAGGGTACTTGGATCGCGCTCACCTTTCCACGCGGCATATTACTCTGCGCATGCCTCACTGATCGCCTCGCCCAACTGCTCCACCGCCCAGCGAATTTCCTCGACGCTGATCACCGCGGGCGGTGCAATCATGACGTGGTCGCCCTGCTTGCCGTCAGCGCAGCCCTGCATGGGATAAAGCATTACCCCACGCTTCAGCGCGCGCTCATTCACCCGCGCGGCAAACTTCTTCTCGGCGGGATAAGGCGCTTTCCTCTGCTTATTAGCGACGAACTCGACCGCCCACAGCAGCCCCAGTCCTCGCACATCGCCCACGCAGTCGAGCGTCCACAACTTCTGCAACTCATCGCGTAGCACCGAGGCGATGCTGCCGGCGCGCTCCGAGTCCGCGGCTTCAACCAACCGGCCCTCGAGCAGCCGCTTCAGAACCGCCCGGCCTGTGGCGACCGACACCGGATGTCCGTTGTAGGTGAAGCCGTGCAGCAGCGTGCCGCTACCGTTGGCGATGGCATTGACCACATGGCGCTGCGCGATCACCGCCCCCAGCGGAGCGTAGCCGCTCGAAATACCCTTGCCGGCCGCGATCATGTCCGGCGCGACGTCCCAGTGGTCCATGGCAAAGCGGCGTCCGGTGCGACCGAATCCCGTCATCACTTCATCCGCGATAAGCAGCACCCGCTGCTCGCGACAGATCGCCGCGACCCGCTTCACATAGCTAGGCGAGGGTGCAGCCGCACCCAGGGTGGCTCCGCTGACCGGCTCCATGATGAACGCCGCCGCCGTTCCGTTGGTCTCGGCAATTGCCTGCTCGACTTCCGCGGCGTACTTGAGGCCGCAGTCCGCGCACCCCTTGCTGCAATCGTAAGTACAGCGGTAGCAGTAGGGGATGCTGGCCTTGGGAAACTCCCGCATCATGGGCAGGTAAATCGAGCGGCGCGCCTCGTTCCCGCTGACCGCCATCGCCCCCAACGTCGCGCCGTGATAGCTTTGGCGGCGGCTGACCACCTGGTAGCGTTCCGAGTGTCCGCTCTCCACCTCATACTGCCGCGCCAGTTTCAGCGCGCTCTCCACCGACTCTGATCCGCCGCTGGTGAAGAACACCGCGCCATCGCGAAATGATGGCCCCGCGAAGTCGAGCAACTCCCGGGCAAATTGCTCCGCAACCTCGGTGGTGAAGTTGCTGGAGTGGACGAACTGGAGCTCCGCAGCTTGCTCCGCCATGGCGCGGGCAATTGCCGGGTCACCGTGGCCAATGAAGTTAACCACTGCACTGGAAGCGAAATCGAGGAATTTGTTGCCCTCAGCGTCAAACAGCCACACGCCTTCCCCGCGGACCGCCACGGGATACGACTTGTTTAGCGCGCGATGGAGTACGGCAGATCGGCGAACTACGGGGTGCGCCTCGGGTTCTGGCATGGCAATACGGGTGGCTTTCTCCACTGGCGGATTATGCGGGAGTCGAAGTCATTGCGCAACCGCCCAAGGCCGCACATTGCACCGAAACGGTCGAGACCGTGGTACCCATGTGTGCTGGAAAAAGCCGGTGTGCTAATCTTGCCCGCTGATACTTAGCGCACCATCAGGACGAGGCCATACATGGATTCGCCAGACCACAATTTTCAAATGGACTACATTGAGTTTCCTGCCGGTAACATCGAGGCGACGAAGCGTTTTTACAGCGCAGTGTTTGGTTGGTCGTTTACGGACTACGGCCCCAATTACACCAGCTTTCACGACGGTCGGTTGGCCGGCGGCTTCACCATGAGCGCCAAGCCGGTGCGAGGCGGTGCGCTGGTTGTTCTATACGCCAAGTCTCTGGAAGACACCCAGCGCAAGGTTGTCGAGGCCGGCGGAGCCATCGTTGTCGAGACATTTGAATTTCCCGGAGGCCGCCGCTTTCACTTCGCCGATCCCAACGGCAATGAATTAGCAGTTTGGAGCGAATGATGCATTACGTGGACACAAACACGGGCTCACACAGTGCGCCAGGCAAGTTCAACTTCTATCTCGTGAAAAGCATCATCGTTGGCGCCCTCGGAGGCCTGCTCTTCGGCTTCGACACGGCCGTCATTGCCGGAACTACCCATCAGCTGACGCAGGTCTTCAACCTCTCGCCCGGCCAGCTTGGCTTCACCGTGTCGATCGCGCTATGGGGCACGGTGATTGGGGCCATGTGCTCGGGCGTTCTGGGCGACTACCTCGGCGGACGCGAGAGCTTGCGCATCCTGGCCGCCTTCTACGTGATCTCGGCCTTGGGATGTGCATTTGCCTGGAGTTGGCCGGTACTCCTGTTCTTCCGCTTCATCGGTGGTTTGGGCATTGGCGGATCATCCGTGCTGGGCCCGGTCTATATCGCTGAAATCGCTCCTGCCAAGTGGCGTGGCCTGCTGGTGGGCTCCTTCCAGATCAATGTTGTAGTTGGAATTTTGGTGGCGTACCTGTCCAACTACCTGCTCGGCCTCGGCGGCTTCGGGATGAATGAGTGGCGCTGGCAGTTGGGCGTCGCCGCGTTGCCCGCTCTTTTGTTCTTCATCATGCTGTTCGGCATCCCACGCTCCGCTCGCTGGCTCGTCACCCAGAACCGCATTCCGGAAGCTCGCGAAGTGCTGGAGTCCCTGGGCTCGCCCGACGGCGCCGGAGAGCTCGACGAAATTATCGCCTCCGTCCATGTCGATGGCGTGGCGCACCATGAGCCCCTGTTTCAGCGCAAGTATCTTCGCCCCATTTACCTGGCGATGACGGTGGCGGCTTTCAATCAATTGGCCGGCATCAATGCGATTCTTTATTACCTGAATGACATCTTCGGCATGGCCGGATTCAGCAAGGTCTCCGGCGACCTGCAGGCTGTAGCCGTGGGCGCCATGAATCTGGCCGCTACCTTCCTCGCGATGATGGTGATCGACCGCGTCGGTCGCAAGACCCTGCTGCTGATCGGCGCCGTAGGCATGGTCTTCTGCCTCAGTGGCGTCGCCACCGTATTCTTTACCAATCAGCATCAAGGGCTCCTGGTATGGCTGCTGGTGGCCTACATCGGGTTCTTCGCCATCTCGCAGGGTGCCGTGATCTGGGTCTATATCAGCGAGGTATTTCCCAATCGCGTACGCTCCAAGGGTCAGAGCCTGGGCAGCTCCACCCACTGGATCATGAACGCCATCATTGCATTCATATTCCCGGTGATCGCACAGCGCTTTGGCGGAGCGTATCCTTTCGTGTTCTTCGCCGCCATGATGGCCTTGATGTTCTTCGTGGTGCTGTTTACCTATCCCGAGACCAAGGGCATCACCCTGGAGCAGATGCAGCATAAGCTAGGTATCGAGTATTGATGACACGCGTTTTTGAAGGGGCACGGCTTTAGCCGTGCTGTGGACATATTCGCTTTATCGACCGCTTTGTGTCAGGCACGACTTTGAAGGTTACGGGAAAACTTGGTTTTTGCGTCATGTTTTGAAGGGGCACGGCTTCAGCCGTGCCGCCGAGGCCCCTTATTTTTGTCCTCCCGAGCGGGCTTTAGCCCGCGAGGGATCTGCTTTCCCGACTTTCTCCGTAGCCTCTTTAGTCGTGCCATATGTTGTCCAATTCCTAATTGACCTCGCGGACTCGAGTCTGCGAAACAACCTTCTACAAAGCACTTCCGAGTGTTCAAAATGAATCGTCTTCCTGTCCTTGCACTTCTTGTCTTTTCCCTTTCGACGGACATCGCCATAGCCCAAACACAACCTCCCCCCGATCCCTACAAGCCTCTCCTCGACCGACTGCAGTCCACAACGACACTTCCGCTGGATGCCTGGAAGGTCATTACCACTGACTTGCCTCACGGCGAGACGCCAGACAGCGCCATGACCGAGGCCAAGCCGCTCGCCATGAAACAGGACCTACAGCCGCCCGTTTGGCTCTACGCGACTGTCGAGGTGCCGTCGGCGCTCAGCGGCCATTCGGTGGCGGGTTCCCGTGTCGCGCTCGGCATGAACATCGGTGCGAACAACGGCATTGTGATTTCCACTTTCGTCAATGGCAACATGGTCGCGCGCGGAGACCAGGACTCGCAGGTGCCCATCGCGCTATCGCAAAGCGCCGAGCCCGGCCAGAAGCTGCTGATCGCCGTCCGCATCCTTTCGTCCGGCACCGTGGGTTGCTGCGGTGGGCCGTCGGTAACGCGTCTCGAATCGGCATCGCTCGTGTTCACTCCACCGGAGCCGCGCCCCGATCCGGCCATCCTTCGCCAGGAAATCATGGCGGCAGATCTGCTCATTGCTGCCTATCCCGACGGCAAGGCACAGCGCCAGCAACAACTTGACGCCGCCGTGAAAGCGATCGACCTCGCCGCGCTTGACCAGGGCGACCAGGCTGCATTTGACGCCTCGCTCAAAGCCGCGCAGGCCAAGCTCGATGTCTTGCGGCCTTACATGAAGCAGTTCAGTATCAAGGCCGTCGGCAACAGCCACATCGACATGGCATGGCTCTGGCCCGAGACCGAAACCGTGGAAGTCGTGCGCAATACCTTTAGCGCAGCGCTGGCATTAATGCGCGAGTATCCTGATTTCAAGTTCACCGCCTCAGCCGCGCAAGCCTACGTCTGGATGGAAGAGAAGTACCCCGCCATCTTCAGCGAGATCGAACAGCGGGTGAAGGAAGGCCGCTGGGAGATCGTGGGCGGCATGTGGGTCGAGCCCGACCTCAACCTGCCCGACGGCGAGTCCCTCGTCCGCCAGATTCTCTACGGCAAGCACTACTTCAAGCAGAAGTTCGGCGTCGACGTGAACATCGGATGGAACCCCGACTCCTTCGGCTATAACGCGCAACTGCCGCAAATCTACAAGCGCTCGGGCATCGACTACTTCGTGACCCAGAAGCTCCTCTGGGCGCACGAATTCACTACGTTTCCCTATCGCCTCTTCTGGTGGCAGGCGCCCGATGGTTCGCGCCTCATGACCTACTTCCCCAGCACCTACAGCGGACCAGATCGATCCGGTCACCATGGCGACGCGACTCGGCCACCTACGGCCCGTTGATGTGGAAGTACAACGGCGGCGCCGGCTCCGCCCCTGATGGCGGGCTGCAGATGATGTATCTCTACGGCGTCGGCGACCACGGCGGAGGCCCCACCCGCGTCGATCTCGACACTGCCGTGCGCTGGCAAAAAGTCAGACGTTGTCTTTCCCAGGCTGGAGTTTTCAACCGCCGCCAGCTTCCTCGACAATCTCAGCAAGCATGAGAGCGAACTAAATCTGCCGATGTGGAACGGCGAACTCTACTTCCAGTACCACCGTGGTGTGCAAACCTCGCAGTCGGAAACCAAGCGCGGCAACCGTAAGGGTGAAGTTGCATTGCTCGACGCCGAGAAGCTGGCTTCGATCGGTACGCTGTTCGGGCAGTCCTATCCGCAGGCGGATTTCGACGCATCCTGGAAGAAAGTGCTGTTCAACCAATTCCACGACATCCTTCCCGGCTCGGGAATTGGGATCAATTACGTGGACGCCGCGCGGAAGTATGCCGAAGTGCAGAGGTTCAGCAATGACACGATGAATGCCACGCTCAACGATTTGGCGGCGCGGGTGAAAACCGATGATGTGAGCGTGCTGGTGTTCAATCCGTTGTCGTGGGTGAGAACTGGAGATGTGGAAGTTGAAGCCCAATTCCCGGTGCCGGTGAAGGGTGATTTGGCGGTGTATACGGATGGTCAACCTTTGCCAACCTGGGTTACCAACAGCGACGCGGCCACGGGTACTGGTACGTATTCGGTTTTTAGCGGAGAACATTCCCCCAACTGGGTTCAAGCTCCTACGGTTCGACACGTCGCCGACGAGATTTCAAGGTGTGGGTGATATTCGGACCCTTGCCTTCCATTCGGTGAGCGCTACAACCGGTTCGCTGGAGAACGAATATCCTCCGCGTCCAAGTCGACCCGGCCACCGGCTGTATCACTAGCCTCTTCGACAAGCGCACCAACACCGAGGCGCTCGCGCCCAGCCGTGCCCGGCGTCGGCGCACCGCCAACTTTGCCTGACGGCAAGCCTTGCGGCAACCTGCTGCAAGCCTTCGTGGACAAGCCCGAAAAGTGGGACGCGTGGAACGTGGACGCCAATTTCATTGAGCACCACACCGACCTCATGCAGGCCGATGAAGTGAAGTTAATCGAGCACACGCCACTACGCGCGGTGATTCGCGTCAAGCACAAGTGGCAGAACTCGACTTTCATTCAGGACATCACGCTCTACGCCGGGATGCCGCGCGTGGACGTCAACATGCAGGTGGAGTGGCACGAGAAGCATATCCTGCTCAAAGTCGCCTTCCCGCTGAGTGCACGCAACGACAAGGCCACCTTCGAAATTCCCTACGGTACGGTCGAGCGGCCGACCACCCGCAACACCCCGGCCGAGCAGGCGCAGTTTGAGGTTCCAGCGTTGCGCTGGGCCGACCTGTCGGGAACGGACTCGGGTGCCCCACCCTTGTCGCCGTCGTCTGGCGACAGGGTGGGATCGATTCACGGCTTCAGCCTTTTGAACGACTCGAAATACGGCTACGACGCGCGCGACAACGTCTTGCGGCTCTCGCTGCTGCGAGCGCCCGAGTACCCCGACCCCAACGCCGACCAGGGACACCACGAGTTCACCTACTCGCTCTATCCGCACGCCGGCACCTGGCGCGAGGCCATGACTGTACGCCAGGGCTACGAGGTCAACTATCCGCTGGTGGCCGTGACCACTTCGCGTCACCCGGGAACTTTGCCGCCTTCGCAGTCGTTCTTTGGCACGCAAGAAGATAACGTGGTGATTACGGCGATCAAGAAAGACACCGACGACAATTCGCTGATCGTTCGCTTCTACGAGTGGGCAGGAAAGAAGGGAAACGTGCACCTCACGCTGCCGCAGCCAGCGGCATCAGCTAGTGCGACGAACTTGATGGAGTCTGTTGAAGGCCCACTGAGTCTCGATGCGAGCGCCAAGGTCGTCACCGTGCCAACCAATCCATACGAGATCAAGACAGTGAAGGTGCAGTTGGCGAAACCCTAAGAACGAGGCATCCGCGGATTTATACAGATCAACACGGATCAGAATTAAAAAAGGAATTCTGATTTATCCGTGTCATCCGTGTTCATCCGTGGTTGATTCTTCGCAGTTTGTTGCCCGCCGAATGATACAAAGGACGCTATGAGCTTCACCCTCCTCGACTGGTCGGCCATTGTCGGTTATCTCGCCATCACACTCATCCTGGGCTTGTGGTTTCGCAGCCGCTCCGGCAAAAGCGTTGACGACTACTTTGTCTCCGGTCGAAACGTCAACTGGTGGCTGGCGGGCACTTCGATGGTGGCCACCACCTTCGCTGCAGACACTCCCTTGGTCGTCACCGGTCTGGTGTACACCCAGGGAATCTCCGGCAACTGGCTGTGGTGGGGCTTTCTTTTTTCCGGGATGATGACCGTCTTCCTCTTTGCGCGCTTGTGGCGGCGTTCCGGCCTGCTCACCGACGTGCAGTTCGCCGAGATCCGTTATTCAGGCAAGCCCGCCGCGTTCCTGCGTGGCTTTCGCGCCATCTATCTCGGCCTGCTGATGAACTGCGTCATCCTCGGATGGGTCACCAAGGCGATGACCTCGATCGTTGGCACCACGCTGGCCAACACGCCCATGCTAAACAACATCAGCTACTTCATGTCACGCTTCGGCTCCGTCTGGAGCGGCAACGATGGCGCGGCCCTGGCCATCTGTGTGCTGTTTCTCATCCCGTTCACCGGTCTCTACGTGGCGCTTGGCGGCCTGTGGGGCGTGCTCTGGACCGACCTCTTCCAGTTCGTGCTCAAGATGGGCATCGTGATCGCCGTGGCCTATTACGCGATCCAAGCCTGCGGGGGCATGAGCGCCGTGATCACCAGCCTGCAGCAGATGCAAGCGCACGCGGGCGCGAACGCCGAAAATCCGCTCAACTTCCTGCCCAACTTTTCGCGCGGCGTCACTGCCGAACCCATGTGGATGGTCCCGCTGGCCAACTTCTTCGTCTTCATCGGACTGCAGTGGTGGGCCTTCTGGTATCCCGGCGCCGAACCCGGCGGCGGAGGCTACATCGCGCAGCGTATCTTCAGCGCCCGCGACGAGAAGCAAGGCCTGCTGTCGGTGCTATGGTTCAACATTGCTCACTACGCCATCCGGCCGTGGCCCTGGATCCTCACCGGCATCGCCGTGATCGTGCTCTATCCCGGGCTGACGCATCCCGAAACCGGCTACATGATGGTGCTCAACAACTACCTGCCGCACCAGTATCGCGGCATCGCCATCGCCGGATTTCTAGCGGCCTTCATGTCCACCATCGCCACACAGTTGAATTGGGGCGCATCCTACCTGGTGTCGGATTTCTACCGCCGCTTCGTCCGGTCCAATGCCTCGGAAGCCCACTATGTTCTCGTCTCGCGCCTGTGCACGGTCTTGCTTGTAATCGTAGCCGCTTATATTTCGGTACAGCTAGGCTCCATCGCCTCAGGCTGGGAAATCGTGTTGCAGGTCGGCGCGGGCACTGGAGCGGTGTACATCCTGCGCTGGTACTGGTGGCGCATCAACGCCTGGAGCGAAATCTCGGCCATGGCCTGCTCGCTGGCCATCAGCTTGCTGCTCAGCCGCTGGCATCCCTTCAGCGGTAATAGCTCCGTCGTGTTCGCGAAAAGTGCCATTATAACAACTGTTATAACTACCCTCGTTTGGCTCTCGGTCACATTGTTCACTAAGCCCGAGCCGCAGGAGGTTCTCACCCGTTTCTACCGCAACGTGCGGCCCGACGTGCGCGGCTGGCAGCACATCGCCGCCCTCGTCCCGGAAGTCCCGCAGAATCATGACCTTGGCCGCAATCTGTGGGCGTGGGCCTTGGGTTGCGCCATGGTGTACCTCTGCCTCTTCGGAACCGGCAAACTCCTCCTGCACCAGTCGGGTATGGGGGCCATTCTCCTTTTCTTTTCAGCGATTTGCGCGGGAATGCTCTACCGCGGGGTAGTGCGCAACTTCGCCGTCGAGGCCGAGGACGCCCCAGGCACCGTGCCGGATTGGGTGGAGACTCCGGCTGCGCGGGGGCACTAAAAACTGTCAGCCGCGGATTTTCACGGATCGGCACGGATAAGGCAAGATCAACGAAGAGGAGGCTGGAATGGCTGCAAACCCACTACCCAATGAGAATTTAAAGCAGGTTGTCCCATTCCTCGGAGTCACGGACATGGAGCGCTCCCTCCGCTTCTACCTCGACGGCCTTGGCTTCACCCTGAAGAACAAGTGGGAACCCGAAGTCCGCATCCGCTGGTGCTGGCTTACCCGCGGCGGCGCTTCCATCATGCTGCAGGAGTTTGTGAAAGAAGGCCACGGCGGTCAGCGCCCCGAAGGAGTGCTTGGACAGGGAGTAAATCTGTCTTTCCAGTGTGAAGATGCTCTTGCGCTGTACCACGAATTTCGTGCGCGCGGCCTCGATCCCAGTGAACCCATGGTTGGCAACTCGATGTGGGTCACATCGCTCCGCGATCCTGACGGCTATCGCGTTGAGTTCGAAAGCCCGACCGACTTGGCAGAAGATACGAAGCTGTCAGAAATCGAGACTTCAAGAAATTCTTAACCGCGGATCACCGCCGATTTCGCGGACACGTCGAATCAAAGTTTGACAACTTCAATGGGTAATTCCGATCCGCGTTCATCCGTGTAAATCAGTGGCTGCTTTTGGTTTTCCTGACAACTGACCACTGACAACCGACTACTGCTTTAAAGCAACGCCCGCGACACGCACAGCGCCGCTGCTCCCGCAATGCCCGAATCCGCGCGGTACTTTGCTTCCGCGAAGGGGATCTCGCTGCAGCGCGCATTCACCGACCAGAAGGGCAACTGCGAAGCGATGCGGCCAAACCAGCGCGCCATCAGCGAACTCAGCCCGCCGCCGACCACGATGACATCGGGCTCCAGCAGATCGACTATATTCCCGAACCACACCGCGAGAATATCGGCGGTTTCGCGCAGCATTTCCGTGGCCAGAGGATCGCCTTCTTCCCACGCCTTCGCCAGCGTCTCGCTTGTGATTCTCTCCAATTTGCCACCAGCCAATTCCAGGATGTGCTTGCCGCGTGTTGCCTCGCGCGCCAGCTTCTCTTGTGCGCGTGCGGCAATCGCCCATCCCGCGGCAAAGGTCTCGATGCATCCTGACTTGCCGCAGCGACAGCGCACGCCGCGATAATCGATGCTCATGTGCCCGCCCTCGCCCGCGGCGCCGGTGCGTCCGAGATAAAGCTGCGCGTTATACGTGATCGCTGTCCCCACGCCCGTACCGAGCGTCGCATAGAACATGCACTTGTAGCCCACGCCGGCTCCCCACAGCGCTTCGGCCAACCCCGCTGCGTTGGCGTCGTTGTGCACCTGTGTGGGTAACCCGTACGCTTGGCGAATCTCGTCAGCCAACGGATAGTTGTGCCAGCAGGGAAGATTCGACGGATTGAGCACCATACCGGTCTGCGGATCGACGGGGCCGGGCGAAATCAGTCCAACGCCTCCGATTTTGACGTCAGGGTGTTCACTCCGAATGGCATCAATGGCAGTGCGTACACATCCCAGGGCTTCTTCGGCCGTTCCGCGAGCGTGCATCGGAGTGCGTGTCTTGTGCAGAATTTCGCCCTGCGAGTTGACCAGTCCCGCGGCAACCTTGGTGCCGCCGATATCCACTCCGATGTAAACCTCCGACGCGTCGGGCATAAGAGCTCCTGGGATCCAGAATGATCTTACGATAACGAAACTTGGTCGAGGGCCCGCAAACGAGCAGGCTTCGACAGAGCTACTCAAAAGGCGCAGAATGTAGGTCGATGAGGGAAATGAACGCGCCCGCGCAAGCCGAGACTACTCTGCAAGTCCCTTCAATCGCCTTCGTTGACGGCGTAGAGGACTGCACTGTCGTCCTCAACGGCGTGCACTGGCGCTATCTGCATGCCGGCAGCGGTCCCGCGCTGCTGGTGGTCCACGGCTTCATGGGTTATTCGTTTTCATGGCGCTTCGTTATCAAAGGGCTGGCCGAACACTATTCGGTGTACGCGGTGGACCTGCCGGGTTGCGGATTCTCCCAGCGCAGCACATTGCT
Organism: uncultured Acidobacteriaceae bacterium; assembly: GCA_963834815.1. Classification (GTDB taxonomy): domain Bacteria; phylum Acidobacteriota; class Terriglobia; order Terriglobales; family Acidobacteriaceae; genus DASRAA01. Next base: position 296,361 of record CAWIDA010000009.1, read on the forward strand.
GCCAGGCACGCTTGCCAGCGACGCTGAGCATCTGCTCAACTTCATGGACCGCTTCGGTATCGATCAGTTTGACGTGCTGGGCACCTCCCGCGGCGGCGGTGCGACGATTGCACTGGCTGGGCTAATGGCGGAGCGCGGCATGCTGCATCGTGTCCGTAAGTTAGTGCTATCGGCGCCGATCAACCCGTGGTCCAGAATCGGCCTGTTGCGGATTCGGCTGTTGCGCACGCGCGGCGGACGCTTCTATTTAGTTCATCTGGCGCGGCACCTGCCGTTTGTCCTGGAGGACTTCTTCAGGGAACTTTACGCGAACCCGGCCAATATCCCGGCTGACAGCCTCGCGGGCTATCAGGCAGGGCTTGATCCCGCCGGAAGCTTCGAGCATCTGTGGAACATCGCTCGGTCGTGGATGGCCGATCTACAGCGCATCCGCGACGTGTTGCCGAAGGCGGAATCTGTTCCTGCACTTCTGCTATGGGGCGAGCGTGACCGGGCTGTCGATCCCTCATCGGTACCCGAGTTGCATCGCAGCTGGAAGAACAGCGCCGTGCTGATGATGCGCAACATCGGTCATATGCCGTACGAAGAAGCTCCCGAAGAGTTCAACCACATCGTGCTCGATTTCTTGCTGCGCGAGTCTCCTACGGCGCCGCAGAGTGAAGAGCAGACGGTACTGGCGCAAACCACAATGGTGCCCGGTCGCCTCTGATCATGCTGCCTGACCTCTTCGAGGTGTTGCGGGACCACTTCAACACCCACGGATACTGGACGCTCGCCGTCACGTTGCTGCTGGAAAACGCCGGCATACCCCTGCCGGGTGAAACCATGCTGTTGTTCGCAAGCTTCCTGGCGTTTCAACACCATCAGCTGAATCTTGGATTGATCATTCTGGTCGGCACGCTGGCCTGCACACTGGGCGACAACCTGGGCTACTGGATCGGCTTCCACGGCGGGCGCCCTCTGTTGCATCGCTACCAGAAATTCTTCCGCGTGTCGGATGAGAAGATCGCCCGCGGCGAGAAGATGTTCGAACGCTTCGGACCTGCTACGGTGTTCTTTGCCCGCTTCGTGTTCGGAATGCGTGTGATTGCAGGACCGCTTGCCGGCGTTTTGCGAATGCACTGGCCTCGCTTTGTGCTGTTCAACTTCCTCGGCGCATCGCTGTGGGTCGCTGTCATATCGTGCATTGGCTATTTTTTTGGTCAGCACTGGCAACAGTTGTTGCGAATCGTTGGGCGCGCGAATGTAATCGTGTTCTTGATAGCTGCCGCGATCGCCGTGTTCGCATGGTGGCGGTACCGGAATCGCGACCGCAAGTAGTCTCCATAGCTAAAAGGCAGAGTTCGGCAGAACTAGTCCGCCGCATCCTGCTGGGTCACTTGGACAGACTCGCGCACCGGCCACCACGCCGCCAACGCAGCGCCCAGATACATCGCTGCGACAATCCAGAAGCCGAATTTCAAGCCGCTGCGGTGCGCGATTTCGCCCGCGATGAGTGCCGTGCAGATTTGCAGGGCGCTGGCGAGAAAGAAGAACGTGTTCTGCACCCGTCCCATGAAGTATTTCGGGACCATCTCCATCATCTCCGATGAGATGGCAATTCCCCCTACGCCCCGGCTCGAACCCATCACAAAGTAAATTGGCACGGCGATGGCGATCCACGGCACGAACGGCAACAGGATGAGCGAGAAAGCAATGACGCACATCGTCAGGGTCACGGAGTTGTGGGCCCCGTTGCGGCGAATGAACCATGCCGCGTAGGCCATGCTGGTGAATGCGCCCCCGGCCCATCCTGCGTTCAGCCAACCATAGCCGACTGCTCCCCGATGTAGAACGCGTTCGCTTAGCGGCGCGGATATGACTCCCTGTGTCATCATGGCGGCAATGAACAGGGCCCAAGCCAGACCTAGCAGTAACACCCGCCGCTCCGCCTTCACGTAACGAAAGCCCTGTCCCAGTTCGTGAAGGTAGCGTGCCACGGGGGTGTCGGGCGCAACCGAGTTCGACGGTGGGGCGAGGTGCGACACCGTCACGCGTCCTTTGCGCACCTGATACACGCAGGCAATAGAGACCGCGTAGGTGGCGCAATCGGCCAGCAGGATACCTCCCAGTCCGATCTTGTTGTACACAAAGCCCACCATCGCTCCCGCCAGTACCCATCCTGCCTGCACAGCCGCCAGCATGAGGGAATTGGAGTCGAGCAACTGGTCCTCCGGAGATAGTTCCTGCACCAGCGCATTGATCGTCGGCCAGAACATCCAGAAGCCGATGGATACAAGGATAGTCATGCCGTAAACCTGCCAAACATGCACGCGGTGGGTCAGCGCCAGCATAGCGACCAGGAGGATGATCGACCCGCGAGCAACATCCAGCCACATCATCAGGTGGCGGCGGTCCTCGCGGTCGATGAGTACGCCTGTGAAGGGGAGCAGCACCAACGACGGCAACGTCTGTAGCGCCACCAGGAGGCCCAGCGACACTTCCGAGTGGGTCACTTGCAGGATGTACCAGATCACCGCAGCAGCGTTAAGGCCGCTGCCGATCATGGAGATGAGGTTGGCGATAAATAACAGTCTCATCCCACGGAGCTGAAGCATCTTGCGCATGCTTCACTCTACCCCAGGTACGACACGCGTAGCGTGCTACGTCGGCGGCCGGAAGATGAACTTGAAAGAGACAAACAGACGTCACGAACACCGAAGATCCGAGCAGTTTGCGGGGTCATTTGCCTTAGGCGTGGCGTGCCCGCCTCCGCACCCGCTAAGTCTTAGACATTACGGAGCGTACAACTATCAATGATTTCAATAAGTTGCCGTAATTTTACGCTTAACTCGCCTAAAGCACGGGAACGAAACAACAAATTGCAATTTCATGGAGGTTCTAGGATCACTCAGCTTTCGCCCCGCTTGCGCAGGAAAGCCGGAATCTCCAGATCTTCGGCGTCGTAGGTGATGTTCACGCTGCTGCTTATGGTCTCAATCGAGGGTGGCTCTGCCGCGGGTTCTCCCCCGCCCCGAACCAACGATACGTAGGTGGATTCGGCCTCGCGAGCGTAGGCAGCGGCAGCCGCGCGTGCCTCCTCCACCGGCTCGGCGTGACGAACGATTTCGGACTCCAGATCGAGATCGCCGATGGTGTCAGGGATATAGGGCACGGCCCGTGGCCGCTCGGTGATGTGCGGAGTAGTTTGTTCTGCCACCACCCGGTCCCCAATAGGGGGCGACAAGGGTGGGGCAGCCGCGCCGGAAGAGGGCAATGGAGGTGGGCCACTCGACGGCACCTGGAAGCTGGCGCTGGCCGCTGCGCGCGCGCTGAGTACGGCGCTGGATGCCGTATTCGCGTGGTCACGGCTACGTTGAGAGTCCTTGAATCCGGTCGCGATCACGGTGATCTTCACCTCGTCCTTCATCTTTTCGTCGAGCACGGCGCCGAAGATGATGTTGGCGTCTTCGTGAGCGGCGCTCTGGATGATAGTGGAGGCCTCGTTCACCTCGGCCAGGCGCAACGAGCTGGCACCGGTGATGTTGATCAGAATGCCGCGCGCTCCGTCGATGGCTCCGGCTTCGAGCAGCGGCGAGGCGATAGCAGCTTGAGCGGCGGCGGTAGCGCGATTCTCTCCGCGAGCGGTCGCCGTGCCCATCACCGCGTAACCCATGCCGGCCATGATGGTCTTCACGTCGGCAAAGTCACGGTTGATGATGCCCGGGATGGTGATGATGTCGGAGATGCCCTGCACCGCCTGGCGCAGAATGTCGTCGGCAACGCGGAAGGATTCGAAGAAGCCGGCGTCCTTGGCGACCGCCAGCAGCTTCTCGTTGGGGATGACGATGGTGGTGTCCACCGAATCGATCAGCTCCTGCAGGCCGCGTTCCGACTGGTTCTGGCGGCGCTTGCCTTCGAAGGCGAACGGCTTGGTCACGACCGCTACGGTGAGTGCTCCCATCTCGCTCGCCAGTGAGGCAATGATGGGCGCGGCTCCCGTGCCGGTGCCGCCACCGAGTCCGGTGGTGACGAACACCATATCGGCGCCCTCAAGCGCCTCGATGATCTTGTCGGCATCTTCCAACGCGGCCTTGCGCCCAACCTCGGGGTTGGCGCCCGCGCCAAGACCGTTGGTGAGCTTGACGCCAAGCTGGATCTTCACCGGCGCATGGGAGAGCTTGAGCGCCTGCAGATCGGTGTTGGCGACCACGAACTCGACGCCTTCGAGACGCGACTCGATCATGCGGTTGACGGCGTTGCCGCCGCCTCCGCCGACGCCGATGACCTTGATCTTGGCGCTGTTCAGAGTTTCTTCGTTAAAGTGAATGCGAATGTCGCCTTCGGGCTTCGTCTTGTCGTTGAAATCTTCGATCATCGTTACCCCACTGAGCGCCGATGTGACGCGTTTCGAAATTCGTTATGCGTTCTGTCGTGCAAACAATGCTCTAAGCCTGGCACCAAATCCGCGATCGGCATTGGTGCGGATCTGCCGCGAGCGATGCCCATAGAGCACCATGCCGATGGCGGTGGAATACTCCGGCTCCAGCAGGTTCGACGGCAGCTTGGCGATGGGCACGGGATAACCCAGGCGTGCCGGCCGGCGCAGAATATCTTCCGCCGATTCGACCAGCGAGTTCAGGCGCGCGCCGCCGCCGGTGAACACTACACCCGCTCCGAGCAGCTCGTACACGCCCGCCTGCCGGAGGTGATCACGAAACAGCTCCATCAATTCGCGGGCGCGGGGTTCAAGAATTTCTCCCAGCATGCGTTGCCGCATGAGGCGCGACGGACGGTCTCCGACGGAGGGCACTTCGATCTCGTTGCCCTCGGGAATGAGAGTCACGATGGCGCACCCGAACATCTTCTTGATATTTTCCGCATCCGGTATGGGCGTGCGGAACCCGACGGCCACATCGTTGGTGAAATGGTCCCCACCGACTGGAACCGCTCCTGTGTGAATCACCACGCCCTCGTAGTAAACGATGAGGTCGGTCGATCCCGCCCCGATATCGGCGAGGCAAACACCAAGCTCGCGCTCGTCGGTCTGCAGCACCGAGTCGGCGCAAGCCAGGGCCTCAAACACGGTGTCGTCCACGTGAATTCCGGCACGGTTCACGGCCGTAACCACATTCTGTGTCGCCATGGTGCCAGCGGTCACGACGTGCGCGCGAACCTCCACCTTCCTGCCCATCAGCCCTACCGGGTCGTGTACTCCGGGCTGGTCGTCGAGGATGAACTCCTGCGGCAGCAGATGCAGCGGGGCGTGGTCATCGGGAAGAGGAATGGTGCGCGCCTTCTCCACCGCGGCGCGCACATCGTCGCGACTGATTTCGCGGGAGCGTGAGCCCAGAGAGATGCCGCCATGGCTGTTGACTCCTCGTATGTGCGACCCGGCAATGCCCACGAGGGCGTGCTCGACCGGGGCCTGGGCAATGTTCTCGGCCTCTTCTACCGCCTTCCTGATGGAGTCAACCGCCTTGTCCAGATCGGCAATCACACCCTTGCGAATGCCGCGCGAGTCGGAGATGCCGTGGCCGCGATAGCGCAGAGCGTAGTCATTTACTTCAGCGACGATGACGCAAGTCTTGGCGCTTCCAACGTCAATTACTGCAAGCAGATTTTCAGTTTGGCTTCCCATTTTCTATCAGTGTTTCATTGCCTTATACGATGGTGTGACCTTTTTCGGAGGAGACGACGGAGTTCCCGCCGATGGATTCCCGGTGCGATCCTGCGCCGAACCGGTTTCCCTGGCATGGCCCGCAGTGGAGTCGGGATTCACAATTACCTGTCCCTCATAACGCAGGTCGACCGAATCCAGCCGAGCAAATTGCGATCTCCACTCCTGCACATGGGCGACATACACCTGGAAACGCTCCAGGAAGTTCGACGAACCCATGTGGACCAGCACGGCGCCCTGGGGATCGGAGACCGTCGCCTTCACGTCGTCCGGATCAGAAAGGTCGACGTCGCCTAAATCGCGTGAATAGTGCGCGCCACTGGAGTCCAACTGCTTCATCAGTTCGGCGTAAATCTTCATGCGCGCGGCGCGGGTGGAAAGCGGCTCAGCATCACTCATGCCGAGAATCACGGGGAAGGAAAAGCTGCTCTGCGCGCCCGCCGGCATGTCCATGATTACGCCATGGGCATCGATCAACGCGATGTGCCCGTCAACTGCAACGAAGGCCACCGGTGTACGCTCGCGCAGTGCGATGCGCAGACGATTGGGATAAAGGCGCATGACCGTTGCCGACTCGACCCACGGAATCGCTTCGAGTTGCTTCTGCTGTTCGTCCAGGGACACAAAAAAGACGTTCCGGTCGATGTCGCCGCCGATGGCCTCCAATACCTGCGGGCGGGTCACGTTGCGGTTGCCCGACACCTCGATGTTGTCGCTGGAATCGATGCGAAAGCGCCACGACTGGGTGGCGTAACGGTAGAGCGTGAGGCCGACCAAGGCTACCGCTCCCACGATCAGCAGTACGAGCAACAGCAGCTTGATGCGGTCAGCGGCCTTGCGCGGCAGGGCTCCGCGGCGAACCGGAACCCGCTTCTGCCCGCGAAGAAAAGGAGACTCGCCGTCGTCGTCGAGGTCGAGCACGCGCGCATCCAGCGGCGACTCATCGTACGAGCGCGAGGAGGGTCGCGATTCGGATACCGCTTCGAACTCCTCCTCCGGCAATGTGGAAGTGGTTTTCCGCGCCATGAATGCAGCGAATCTGCCGAAAACTTCGGCTATTCGCCTCACTATATCCGGTTTCATCGGCAGCGCGGTGACGCTTTTTGCACCTTTTGCGGGGATGTACTGCATTTGAAAACACCTGCGTTACCTGCGGCGACAATGGGCCACAGGATCCGGCCTGATTTGCGTCAATCGCGGGAAATCCGCCGGCGTGAGGCGGAGGAGGGGGAATCAGACAAGTAACCGCAGAAGCTGCTTCGCTATCGACCGGGAGTGGAAGTGACCCGGGTCTCGACTGCTTCCAGTATCTGTGGCCCAAGTTGCGAAACAGTGCCGGCGCCCAGCGTGAGCACGAGATCGCCCGGCTCTACAAGTTTGCCCGACAACTCAGCCGCCTCCGAGAACGAGCCAACATAAGTAGCCCGCGTTCCGCCAGCCTTGCTGATTCGGTCGGCGAGCAGTTCTGCGGTGATGCCGGGTATAGGCGCTTCGCTCGCCGCATAAATGTCGAGCACCAAGACCGTATCGGCATCTCTGAACGCGGTGGCGAATTCATCGAGCAGCAATTGCGTGCGACTGTAGCGGTGCGGCTGGAAGACGACGTGGATCTTGCGGAAGCCGCACTGACGTGCCGCGGCGAGCGTGGCACGAATCTCGGTGGGATGATGGCCATAGTCATCAATCACAGTCACGCCGCCGGCGCGGCCCTTGAGCTGGAAGCGGCGGTCCACGCCATCGAATTTTTCCAGGCCTTCGCGGATTTTGCCGGTTGGAATGTCCAGCCCAAATCCAACGGCGATGGCGGCAGCCGCATTGCGAACGTTGTGTTCCCCCGGCACATGCAGGTGAAACTCTCCCAGATCTCTGCCGTGGTACTGCACGCGAAATGCGCTGGACGCGAAGTGCCCGGCGCCGGCGATTTCACAACGTATCTCGGTGATCAGGAAGTCCGAGCCGTCGTGGGTGCCGTAGGTGACGATCCGACGCCGCACAGCTGGCAGGAGGCGCCGCAGATCATCATTATCGTTGCAGGCCACCACCATGCCGTAAAAGGGAACATGGTCGAGGAACTCCACGAATGTCTGCTCGACGTCGGCCATATCGCGATAACAATCCATGTGCTCGCGATCGATGTTCGTTACCACAGACAGAATGGGCCAAAGCTTCAGGAACGATCGGTCGCTCTCGTCGGCTTCAGCAACGAAATACTCTGACTTCCCTACCCTCGCATTCGATCCCATGGCGTCCACGCGCCCGCCAATTACGACGGTGGGATCAAGGCCCCCGGCGGCGAGCACGACCGCCACCATCGAGGTAGTTGTCGTCTTGCCGTGCATACCAGCGATGGCGATGCCGTATTTAAGGCGCATCAACTCAGCCAGCATCTCGGCCCGCGGAATCACGGGAATGTGGCTGGCATAGGCTGCCACAACTTCAGGATTGTCGCGCGCGACCGCGGAACTGGTTACCACCACGTCCGCGCCCGCTAAATTTTCTGCCCGATGACCTTCGAAGGTGACGGCGCCCATGGAGGACAGGCGATGAGTGATGGCTGAAGGCTTTAGGTCAGACCCAGACACCTTGTAGCCAAGGTTCAATAGCACCTCGGCAATACCGCTCATGCCGATGCCGCCGATGCCTACGAAATGGATACGCTGGATCTTCGCGAACATGGAAGAGTTGTCAGTCGTCAGTTGCCGGTTGCCAGCAAATGCTTAGGCTACATCCTGGGGGCCCGGGACGCCAGCGATGCGAGCGGCCATAGCAGCAATTCCCGCCGCCGCATCAGGGTGGGCGAATTTCCGGGCGGAGTCCCCCATCCTTGCCAGGCGGGCGCGGTCCGCCAGCAATCCCGCTACTTCACTCACTAGCCGATCCGGGGTGAGTTCCGCCTGCGGTAACAGCCGGCACCCACCAGCATAGGCCAGTACCTCGGCGTTGTGGCGCTGGTGGTCATCGGCCGCAGTGGGCAAGGGAACGAATATGGCCGGCTTTCCAGCGGCGGTGACCTCCGCCACCGTACTGGCTCCGGAGCGGCAAACCAGCAGGTCAGCCCGAGCAAACATCCCGGGCATGTCGTCGATAAAGCGGGTTATCTCGGCTGAGACTCCGCAGCTCGAGGCCGCGTCTCGCACCGCTCCATAGTCCTTCTCGCCTGTTTGAAGGATGATGTGAATCCCTGGCACGGCGTGCGCCAGGCCTGAAAATGATTCGCTTACCGCAAGGTTGATGGCGTGGGCACCCTGGCTTCCGCCGAATACAAGAAGCGTAGGGCGGTCGTCGGCCGAACGCGCGGGAACTTGGAGAAACTCCTGCCGCACGGGAACGCCAGTTACCACGGCATTGCGGAAATAGCGCTGAGTAGCCGCGAAGTGCACCGCAGCAGCCTGAACCATAGGTGCGACGATACGATTGGCAATGCCGGGTAATAAGTTCGGCTCAAATGCCAGCATCGGCACGTTCATCAGGCCACCCGCCAGCATTGCGGGACCAGAGGCATAGCCGCCGACACCGATGATGACATCCGGCTGAAATTCCGAGATCAGGCGTGCCGATTGCACCAGGGCCCTCGGCATGTCGAGCAGTGTCTCGAGGCGCGTCGCCCAATCGACCCGGTTCAGTGCACCAACCGCTATCAGCTCCAGCCGGAAGCCTGCGGCAGGTACCAGCCGGGTCTCAATGCCGCGGGCGGTCCCGATGAACAGTACTTCCGCGTTGTAGAGAGATTTCAGTTGGTGCGCGATGGCGAGGGCCGGAATGACATGTCCGCCGGTGCCTCCTCCCGCCACGATCACGCGCATGGCTAGTCGGTTTGCTGCGTGATGTTCAGCAGGACTCCCACGCTGGCGAGAGTAATGAAGAGCGACGAACCGCCATAGGAGATGAAGGGCAGCGGGATTCCCTTGGTAGGCATCATGCCCAGAACGACGCTGACGTTGATGAGCGCCTGCACCACAACCATGGCGGTGATGCCGGTAGCCAGGAAGCGCGCGAAAGGATCTTCCGTTCGCAACGCAATACGAATACCGCGGTACAGGAAGATGCCGAAAAGGACGACAACCAGCGCTGCCCCCCACAGACCAAGTTCTTCCGCAATGTTGGCGTAGATGAAGTCGGTGTGCGGCTCGGGAAGGTAGAAGAGCTTTTGTTTACCTTCCATCAGTCCTGCACCCATTAGTCCGCCAGTGCTGACGGCGATCATCGATTGGATGATGTGGAACCCGTGTCCCTGCGGGTCTTTCCAGGGATCGAGAAAGGCGATGATGCGATGCCAGCGCCAAGGCACGCGCACAATCAGGAAATATAAGGGCAGCAGCGACGCCAGCAGGCCATAGCCGAGATAGCGCATCTTCATGCCTGCGATGTACAGTACCGACGCCGTAATGGCCATACAGGCGACTGCAGTGCCGAGATCAGGCTCCTTGACGATCAGCAACGCCAGCAGCACGCTGGGCGCGGCGGCGGGAATCAGCACATGCTTCCAATCGGAAATCTGTTGCCAGCGCGACTCGAGAAATGTTGCAAGGTACAGGATGATGGCCGGCTTAGCCAACTCCGATGGCTGAAACGAAAGCGGACCCAGCTTGATCCAGCGGTGTGTATTGTGGGAATCGTGAAACACAAACACCGCGACCAGCAGCAGGCAGGTGAAACCGAGGAAGGTAAACACGATGGAAGGCCGCCGATACTGTTTGTAGTCGATGTTCATGACCACCAGCATGGCGGCAATTCCGGCGGCGGCCCAGCCCAACTGTCTCAGCAGGAAGCTATACGAGGAACCGAAGCGTGCCTTGGCCATCACCGCCGACGCGCTGAAGACCATGATCAGTCCGATGAAGACCAGCAACAGGATCACGGCGAAGAGCCACTTATCGACGCTGACGCGCTTCGCCATTACTCGGTTCCCCCATCGGCTTCGCTTTCGGCTTCACGCATCGCGGGCTGACTGACCCGTCCCGCCAATTGGTTGACGAGGTCTTTGAAGACCCGGCCGCGATGTTCGTAGCTGACGAACTGATCGAAGCTGGCACAGGCCGGAGCCAGCAACACGACATCTCCTGGATTGGCCGACTCGCTGGCTCGCCGCACCGCATTGTCAATGGTGCCGGCACTTACAACCTCGGTTCCGCGGATCTGTGATTCGATCTTCTTAGCGGCGGCACCAATGGTGTACACCCGCTCGACCCGCTCTTCCAGCGACGAATTGAGCAGGCTATAGTCGCTGCCCTTATCCTTGCCACCGAGGATGAGGTGAATGTGTCCGGGAAATGATTCAAGAGCCTTGATGGTGGCATCGACGTTTGTGGCCTTAGAGTCGTTGTAGTACTCCACGCCGCGGACCGTGGCCACGAATTCCAAGCGATGCTCGACGGCCCTGAAATTCGCGACGGCGCGACGAATGTCAGCCGGATCGACATTGGAGAGCATCCCAGCGCAGACTCCCGCTAATACATTTTCGATATTGTGGGCACCCTTGAGAGCGATTTCCGCGACGGGCATGATCGTCTGCTCGCTATCAGCATCGCGCCACATGATACGGTCACCGCGCACGAATGCCCCATGCTCGACCGCACGCAGGCGGCTGAACCAGTACACGGCGGCTTTGGTTTTCTCTGCCATGGCAACGCAGGTGGTGTCGTCGGCGTTCAGCACGGCAAAGTCGCTGCTCGTCTGGTTCTCGAAGAGGCGCGCTTTGGCAGCGACGTACTTCTCAAATGTGTGATGGCGATCGAGGTGGTCGGGCGTGACGTTGAGCACGATGGCAATCGCGGGATGAAAGGTTGCAATCGTTTCCAACTGAAAGCTGCTGACCTCAAGGACGATCCATGAATCGTCGGCTGCTTTCGGAACAAAGGTAATGGCAGGAGTGCCGATGTTACCCCCGACGAGGGTTGGCCGGCCGCTTGCTGCGATGACTTGACCCACGAGAGAGGTAGTCGTGGTCTTGCCGTTCGACCCTGTGATGGCGATGACCTTGCCTTTTAGATAGAGGGCCGCCAATTCGACTTCGCCAATAACCGGGATTTTGGCCAGCCGTGCCTGCACCAATTGGGGAACGTCAAACGGCACGCCCGGGCTTATGACGATGAGGTCCTGATCGTGGAAGGTGCGCTCGCCGTGTTGTCCTGTCTCGACCTCGATGCCACGGTCGAGCAAAAGTGGAATTTCCTGGCGCAGTTCAGCCTGGGTTTTGGAATCGGAAACAGCAACGCGTGCGCCCTGGTCCGCCAGAAAAAGCGCGCTGGCGATTCCAGATTTGCCCAGCCCGACCACCAGTACCCGCTTGCCTCTGACATCCATGAATGGTTGGTCCAATTGGCCATTGTGCCACGTTTCCCGCGCGACTAGCGCAACTTCAACGTGGTAAGAGCAAAGAGTGCAAACACCAGTGAGGTAATCCAGAAGCGCACGATTACCTTCGACTCGCTCCAGCCCATAAGTTCGAAATGGTGGTGGATGGGCGCCATCTTGAAGATGCGCTTCTTGCGCAGCTTGTACGATCCCACCTGCAGGATGACTGACAGCGCCTCGATGACGAACACGCCTCCAATGAATGGCAGCAGCAATTCCTGCTTGATCAATACGGCCACGGTGCCGATTGCGCCGCCCAAGGCGAGCGATCCGACATCGCCCATGAACACCTCAGCCGGGTGCGCGTTATACCAGAGAAAGCCGATGGCAGCGCCCACCATCGAGCCGCAGAAGATCGTCAGTTCCGAGACCTGGGGGATCTTGGAAATCTCCAGGTAGTCGGCGAACAGCGCGTGTCCGCTGACATAGGTCAGTATGGTCAATGCTCCGGCTGCAATTACCGTGCAGCCGATCGCCAGGCCGTCTAGGCCGTCAGTAAGATTCACAGCATTGCTGGAACCCACAATGATAATCATCACGAAAACCAGGAACGGCAGGAAGGCAAGCGGCCAAAGGTCAGTATGCAGCAGCCTGCTAATTACCAGGTCGGGCCGGAAATGCTTGAAGAATGGCACGCTCAACCGTGTGGAGTAGAGGTTGTAGTGCTGGAGGGCGATCAGAGTAAGACCGATTACCAAAGCCGTGAGGAACTGGTAGGAGAGCTTGGCGCGGCCGGTGAGTCCAAGGTTGCGGCGGTGGACCACCTTTAGATAGTCGTCGGCGAATCCTATGGCACCGTAGGCCAGGGTTGCCACCACCGCGATCCAGACGAAGCGGTTGCTCAGATCGGCCCATAACAGGGTTGGTACCACCATGGCGACCACGATCAACACGCCTCCCATGGTGGGGGTGCCGGCTTTGCGCTGGTGGGCCTGCGGACCGTCCTCACGAATGTACTGGCCAACCTGGAAATCGCGCAGGCGGCGCACCACCGCCGGCCCGATCACCAACCCCATGAATAAGGCAGTGAGACTGGCGAAGGCGGTGCGAAACGTCAAATAGCGGAAGATTCGGAACGGACCGATGTGGAGTACGAGAAAACCCTTTTGATAGAGCAGCCAATAAAGCAAATTGTTCCTCGTCGTTGAGATGTTGCAGGACCTGAAGTTTCAGTGCGACAAATCGCCTGCCTCGCCCGTCCACACCGCTAGGGCACGCTCCAGCCGAACTCCTCGCGACGCTTTCAGCAGCACCACGTCACCGGGCTCCATATTGCGCCGCAGCCATTCCCCAGCCTCTTCGGGCTCAGCCACGAACTCCGCGGTCGTCTGCGATCCGGCAGTGCCTTCCACGATGAAGCGTGCCAGCCCGCGAACCCCGAGTACGAAATCTACTCCGTAGTTTCCCATGTGCCGGCCACAGTCGCGGTGCATGGCCTCGCCACTGTCTCCCAGTTCCAGCATCTCACCGGCAACCACAATATGCCGTTGCCCCGGCATCTGCATCAGTGACCGCACCATGCTGTCGAGCGCCGTTGGGTTTGAATTGTAACAATCGTTGACGATCGTAGCTCCTGCGTAGTGCAACACCTGTCCGCGCTTGTCGCCGGCAGAGAGCGACGCCAACGACACAGCGGCATCCTGCAGCGTGACTCCGTATTGCAGGCCCACGGCAGCCCCTGCCAGCGCGTTGTAGATACTGTGCTCACCCAGCAGTGGCAGGGTCGTGCGTACACGCTCGCCGTTGCTCACCAGGTCGAATGCCGATCCAATCGGGCGTAGAGCTTCAATGTTTTCGGCCCTCACGTCGGCAGCCTTGTGTAGTCCAAACATTACGACCTTGCCATGAAAGTCGCGCCCGAATTGCGATACATAAGCATCGTCGGCGTTGAGCACGGCAATGCCCCCAGGCGGCAACGACTCGATCAACTCGTACTTGGCCCGCGCAATCGCGGCGATCGATTCGAAGAATTCCAGATGCACGGGCGCCACCATGGTCACGACTCCGCAGTTCGGTTGCGCGAGCTTCGCCAGCGCCGTGATCTCGCCGGCATGCGACATCCCCATTTCGATGACGGCGATCTCGTGCTCGGACTCCAACTTTAGCAGTTGCAGCGGTAGTCCGAAGTGGTTGTTGAGATTGCCCTGCGACTTCAGCACGCGGTGCCTGGTTGCCAGAACATGCGCCACAATTTCCTTGGTCGTTGTCTTGCCCGCAGAGCCGGTCACGCCGACCAGCGGCTTCCCCCACAACCGTCGCACCGCCGCGGCAAGGTGCTGCAGAGCGGCCAGCGTGTCATTTACCGCCAGCAGCGCGGTGTTCGCTGGGAACCGCGCCACCTGGTTCGGGTGCACGACCGCCGCCACCGCACCCTTTGCGAGCGCAGCTTCTACATAGTCATGGCCGTCGAGACGGTCTCCCTGAACTGCAAAGAAGAGCTCACCCGGCTGAACGGTCCTCGAATCGATGGAGTAGCCGCTGGCAACGGCATCAGGACTGAATTCACCGCTCGCCTGCATGAATTCGGCAGCACGAGAGAGGGTCAAGTTCATGATTTGACCGGATGCGCGGCTGCATATCCAGCGTGTTGCAGTGCTTTCTGGGCCACTTCCACATCATCGAACGGGACAACACCTTTGCTCGTCACCTGATGCTTCTCGTGCCCTTTTCCTGCGATCAGTACGATGTCGCCGGCCTCGGCCTCGTGGATCGCCAATTCGATGGCTTTGTGGCGGTCCGGCTCCAGCGTGTAGCGGACGCCCGTGCGTTGCAGCCCCGGTAATGCATCATTGATGATGGCCAAGGGATCTTCGCTACGTGGGTTGTCGCTGGTCAGGACCACGAAGTCGCTGCCCCTGCCGGCGGTTTCACCCATCAGTGGCCGCTTGGTACGGTCGCGATCGCCACCACATCCGAAGACGGTAATCACGCGCCCCGGCCCGCCGCGCTGGTGAATGAAGTCGTGGGCCACCGCGGTGAGGTTGCGAATGGCGTCGTCGGTATGAGCGTAATCCACGATTACCGTAAAAGGCTGGCCCAGGTCGAGCCGCTCGAAGCGTCCGGCAACGTGAGCGATTTGGTCTGCCGCCTCTGACACGGCATTCGGTTCTACGTCACGGGCGTAGGCGGCCGCAGCTGCGGCCACCACGTTATACACATTCACTCGTCCCAGCAACGGACACCAGATCGGGATCTCCCCCTGCGGCGAAACCAGCTTGAAGCCAATCCCATTGCCAGTGACCTTGAGGTCTTTGGTGTGAAAATCGCCCCGCTCGATGCCAAAGGTAATGACCTCATGGTGGTGCTTGCAGAGTTGCAGCAGCCGCTGCCCGTATTCGTCTTCAATATTGATCACTACGGTCCGGGGCGGTTCCACGCCCAGCCCCTTAAACAGAATGGTCTTCGACTGGAAGTAACTCTCCATATTGCCGTGATAGTCCAGATGGTCCTGCGTCAGGTTGGTGAACAGCGCTACTTCGAAGGGGATGCCGAAGACCCTCTGCTGCTCAAGTGCGTGGGAGGAAACTTCCAGCACCGCCTCGGTACATCCGGTATTCACTGCTTTGGAGAAGATCTGGTTCAGCTCAAGCGCCTCGGGCGTGGTGCGGGGGGCGGCGATCGTCTCGTCTCCGATGCGATACTCCACAGTGCCAATTAGCGCGATCTTGCGGCCCGCGGCTCGCAACATGCGGCTGAGGATGAACGATGTTGTGGTTTTTCCGTTGGTTCCCGTTATTCCGGTGATGTGCAGCTTTTCTGCCGGATGCCGGTAGAAGTTGGCGCTCAGCCGCGCTAGCGCTCGCCTGCCATGGGGTACTACCGCCCAGGCAACCCCTTCGCGCGCAGGCAATGAGTCGCTTGCCACCGCCACCGCACCGTTGGAGATTGCGTCGTTTATATAGCGATTGCCATCCGTCCGCTCGCCGCGCATGGCGACAAAGCACCACCCGGGCCTCACCTTCCGGCTGTCGTAGTCGAGCCCGGCGATGGGT
Organism: uncultured Acidobacteriaceae bacterium; assembly: GCA_963834815.1. Classification (GTDB taxonomy): domain Bacteria; phylum Acidobacteriota; class Terriglobia; order Terriglobales; family Acidobacteriaceae; genus DASRAA01. The sequence continues at coordinate 312,366 of CAWIDA010000009.1, forward strand.
GGATTTCCCTTTTCGTCCAGGTATTCCGCACCATCAAGCAACTGTAGGAAGTTCATTCTACCCGCATTATAGCTTCGCTCTAGATAACGAGGCTGGCTGTTCGCAGCGCTGGATGACGATGTTCCAAAATGGCACGGTGGCTCAAGGAACGGCGGCTCAACTAATGAGCAAACCGAATTGTAACTTTCTGCCCAGTGAGCAGGTGGCTGCCTGCAGGCGGAGATTGCTGGCGCGCAATGCCGCTGCCCAGGACATTAATCTCGAGGCCACTCTGCTGCGCCGTTTCCACTGCTGAGCGTAGCGTCTTTCCCATGAACGACGGCACCACGATTCCGCTGTCAACGTTGAGTACCACCGTTCCGTTGGCGGCGACTGCCTGCGCCGGGGTTGGTCCTGTCGATGGCAGCGCAGTGGTTACGTCGGCGGCAGGAAGCGACGAAGGTATCGGCAACGTTACTCCGACCGATGCCTGGGCTACCCTGGCGCCAACCGGCTGAGCAACGCTTGGGGTCGGCGCGCCGGGAGTGTTCCCGCTCGACTTCGCCGGTGCGGAGCTGTCTTCTGCGTCGGCAATCAGCGGCGCACCTAGTCGGTCTGAACTCTCCTCCGCGTCGTCATCGTTCGGGGCTGACGCCACCAGGGTGAGCCGCTTCGGTTGGTTCTTCAGCTCAACGTCATGCGGCACGTGCATGTACTCCAGTACCTGCTGGGCAATGCGTTTGAAGACCGGCGCCGAAACCTGTCCTCCCTGATGCAGTCCTTGTGCCGAGTCAAGAATGACGGCAATCGTGATTGCGGGACTGTTTACGGGTGCAAATCCCACGAACGAGGCCACGTATTTGGTCTTCGAATATGCACCGGTAGCGGGATCAACCTTTTGTGCCGTGCCGGTCTTGCCCGCGACCGTGTAGCCATCGAGAATGGCGCGCCGTGCGGTGCCGTCGAGCACAACGGCTTCCATCATTTTCTTCATCTGCGCGGCCGTCATGGTGGAGATCACACGATGCTGCTGCGGAGGACGAAACACCACCGGTTTCGGTCCCGCGTTGGGAGGCAACTCGCCGGCCACAATGCGCGGCGGAGTGTATACGCCGTCGTTGGCGATGGTCGAGACCATGGACACAACTTGAACTGCGGTGACACCGATTTCCTGACCCATTGACATGGCGCCAATCGAAACCTTGGACCAGCGATTGACTGGTTTCTTTAAGCCCCGGCTCTCACCCGGGAGTTCGATACCGGTCTGCGCTCCGAAGCCGTAGGAACGGATGTAATCATCAAAACGAACGTCGCCCAATTTCATTCCTGTCTTGACGGCTGCAACATCGCTGGAGTGCGCATAAGCCTCGGCAATCGTCATCACGCCCATCTTGTGGGCATCGTGTATGGTCATGCCGAAGATGGTGATGGCGCCACCCTGGCAGTCCACCATGTCTCCGGGCTGCACCACTTTCTGCTCAATCGCCGCTGAGTAAGTTACCGTCTTGAAGACCGATCCGGGCTCGTACACATCGCTGACCGCGCGGTTCTTCAGCGCTTCCTTGGGAACGTCGTTGAACACATTGGGATTGAAGGTGGGACGGTTGGCGAGTGCCAGGATCTCGCCGGTGTGCGGGTTCTGCACGATCACGGTGCCCGCAGCCGCTTTGGTCTCCTCCATCCCACGCTCCAGTTCTTTCTCAACGATGTACTGGATGGTGGCATCGAGTGTGAGCACCAGGTTCTGGCCGGGATCGGGCTGTCGCTCCACTCGCCCATACCACTTGCGGCGCGCGTCGACGAAGATCATTTCGCGGCCCGGCATGCCGCGCAAATCGTCATCAAATTCGCGCTCCAGCCCGCCCAGTCCTTCGTCGTCCACACCGACGTAGCCAACGGCTTGGGCCGCCAAATCTCGCTTGGGATAGAAACGCTTGGGTTCCTTGCGGAAATAGATGCCCCGCAGGTTGAGAGTTCGGACCCTATCGCTGGTCTCAGCATCCAGCTTGCGCTTCACCCAGGCGAAGTTCTTCTGCGACTTGAGCCGCATCAGGAGGTCCTGGGGGTCGAGGTCCAGCACCTTGGCAAGGATTTGCGCGGTGGTTTCCTGGTCGGGAATTTCGCTGGGCACAGCGAACACCGAGTCGACGTCAATCGACATCGCCAGTTCGGCGCCGTTACGGTCGAAGATGGTGCCACGCCGCGGGTCCACATCGATCGTGCGCCCATGCTGGCGCGAAGCCAGGTTGAGAAAGAACTGGTACTTTATGACCTGCAGGTAAACCAGGCGTCCCAGCACCGCCGCCGCCCACAGAAAGAGCACAGCCGCCAGTATGTAAAGCCTCTTGCCTGGCGCCATGGCAGGTACGCTTGCCCGCATGCCCCCTTCACCCCACTCATTGCAATTCCCGAAGCTGGTCCGGGATGTTGTCTTACTTTGTGGCACTCATACTCTGTGGTACTGACATGCAGAAGGCGGTCCGTTTACGGCGGACCGCCACTGTAGACCTCCGTCCGGTTCAGGTCCGTTGTTCGTCTCCGGCCGGCCTTCACTGTTGCATCGACACCACCATGATCCCGTTGGGATTGGCCTTCGCCAGGACCGGGGTGGCATTGTCGCCGTCGCCACTCTCAATGATCTGCACCTGTCCGGCGACCGGCGGAATCATTCCCAGTTTGCGAGCCTCAAGGTCAATGCGCTCAAGGTCTTTCAACGAGGCCTCTTCCAACTTCAATTCGCGATTGCTCTCCACAATACTGGTCTGCTCCGACTTCAACTGCTCAATGCGGTAGCCATATTCGATTGCGCTGAGGTGCTGCAGCAGGTAAACCATCACCAGCACAAAAAAGAGGCCGAGCGTAATCCCAAAGTACAGCATCTCGCGACGGCGCTTGGGATCGGCGACGCGAACCACCCGCGAGTTGTCGATGCGCTTGGCGAAATATATCTCCGGCGTACCCATGAACATGCCACGAGTGTCGGCGAGTTGTTCGCCCCAACTGTTGACATCCTGCATTGTGGGATACATCACTCCTGCTGCCATTGTGTGCTCCTACCGAATTAGGATCTGCCCACTGCGCCTCTGGCGGTGGTACCATCCGCTCCCACACTCTGTGGGATATCCACATTTCCCACAGTTTTTTCCACAAAATCCGCCGTGGAAAGGGTTACAAACTTGCGCAAATGAACCAAATATTTCAATCTTGCGAATTTATGTCCGTTCGGCCGCCCTTAACTTCGCGCTGCGCGACCTCGGATTGCGCTCGATCTCTTCCTCGTCCGCGGTTGCCGGTTTCCTAGTCAACACGCGGTATAAGCCCTCATGGGCCCCATCGCGTAACGCATCTTTCACAATGCGGTCTTCCAGTGAGTGGAAGCTGATTACCACCAGCCGGCCGCCCTTCTTAAGCAGCTGTGGTGCCGCATCCGCACTCAGCAGCTCGCGCAGGTCGTCAAGTTCACGGTTCACCAGAATTCGGAGAGCCTGAAAGGTCTTGGTCGCCGGATGAATTCGCCGCTCAGCCTGGTTCATTGGCCGGGCCGCAGCCGATACGACATCCGCAAGCTGTGCGGTGGTCTGAATCGGCCGCGCCCGAACAATGGCTCTGGCGATTCTCCGCGACCTCCTTTCCTCACCGAATTCGTAAATCGCGTCGGCGAGCTCGCGCTCGTCAAAGCGGTTTACCACTTGTTCGGCAGTCAGCCCCGACTGCGTGTTCATCCGCATATCAAGGGGTCCGTCTGCCTGAAAACTGAATCCGCGCGCGGCGTCCTCCAACTGCAAGGAACTGACACCCAGATCGGCCAGAAGCCCATCCGCGCCAGCAGGCGTAACGTGCTGCGCCACGTGCGCAAAACTGGCGTGCACCAGCTCAATCTCTGGCCAGTCGCCTGCCAATTCCGGAGGAGGGGTCATCAACCGCTCGCGAGCCCTTTGCAACGCCGCGAAGTCCTTATCGAAGCCAATCAAATGACCCGCTGCGCCGAGGCGTTTTGCGATTTCCCAACTGTGTCCGCCTAAGCCGAGGGTCGCGTCGATATAGGTCCCGCCGCGCCGTACGGCCAGGAATTCGATCGCTTGTTTTAAAAGAACCGCCACATGGCCAAACTGCCTTTTGCCCGCTTCGCCATGTCCACGCCCGGGGGCGCTGTCCGCTGAAATCCCGTTGTCCATTCACTCCCGTTCCGAGACGTAGAATGGATCCTCTTTCACTAAATGCCCAGTCCGTCCAGGGTTTTTGCATCCTCGTCAGTAAACGGCTCCTGCACCTCTTCGCGAAGCGCGGCCGCATTTTGTACTTCGAGGTAGGTCAAACGGCCTGCTACCGAAACCTCGCCCTTCAGGTCGGCTGATTCGCGCAGCACCGAAGGCAACAGCAGACGCCCTTGGCCGTCGAACTCCACTTCCTGTCCGTAATAGCTGGTACGCTTCAACAGCTTTTGCTTCGAAGCGTTGAAGGTCGAAAGTCCGACTAGCTTGCGCTCGATCGTCTCCCACTCCTGGATGGGATATACAAAGGCACTCTTGCCATCCCAACTTGTGATATAGAATTTGCTGCCGTACTTCTCGTCGGCCAGACGCTTGTATTCCGCGGGCATCTTGAGACGCCCCTTGTCGTCCAGTCGGGTTAAGTGCGAGCCACGAAACATAAAGATCGGCCCTGTACCTCGAGACCCTTACTTCACTTTCGGAAGGAGAGGAAAACCTGAAAAACCACGCCACGTGGGAGCAGAGACTGGGTTTCATCGTGCTTTTGGCCAATGGAACCAATATGTTCTAAGCGCTTCCACGGGAGATATCGGACGTTCCACCATCTCCCACTATTTACCACCAATGGGAGGAATCTTACGCTGTTTCCTACCCGTGTCAAGCGGAAATCTCGGTTTTTGCGTTAAAGTTTTCTTAGACTTGGCTGACCACGACAGGTTGCGTTCGCCATACTGTCCTGCCCCAACAATTTGGGCTTACTCAGTCGGTTCTTGGCCGCCGACTTCCCGACGATTCCGGAAGATATCGTGAAGTAGCCGGATGAAATCGGCGTTTGGGTCAGAACACCGCCTGCGGCGTGAATCAACCGTGGTGCGGGGCGGTGCGGGAAAATTGACCTGGCCAACTTCGGCTGGTGGCGACATGACTTGGAAACCGGTTGCCCCGGCTATATAGTCGTTTGCGTCGCCAGACCCGGACCATCACCCAACGCCATGAGTCAGCGCCTGCAAGTCGAGCAGTGGGTAGCCGTCCCCTTGCCGAGGGTATTTGCGTTTTTCTCCGACCCGCACAATCTTCCTCGGATCATGCCGCCGTCGCAGGGGGCGAAGATCGTCAAGCTCAATCTGGTGCCACCACGGTTTCCGGAAGGAGTGCGTCCCTCCGGCATTGAGCGCATGGCGGGGGCAGGTACGGAAATAACCTTCAAGTTCCGCGCCATTCCGCATATCCCCATACACGAGCGCTGGACGGCGCTGATTACCGAGTTTGCGTTCAACGACTACTTCTCCGACGTGCAGAAACTGGGTCCGTTCAAGTCGTGGCACCATACTCACACCTTCGAGGCGAAAGTCGTGGATGGTCGCGAGGGCACGGTCGTAGGAGATGAAGTGGAGTATGAAGTTGGCTTCGGGGTTGTGGGCACAATGCTGGAGAAAATGATTTTCCAGCGCATGATGCACACGACGTTTGAACACCGCAAAAAGGCCCTGGAGCGGGTGTTCGCCGCCGAGATTCAACAGTCGCTGCTGGCGAAGTAGCGGTTCCCGAATGATATCCTCTCGCCGGCCTTAGTCACCGTGCTTCGTGACAACCGTCACAGAGCGACTTTCGTGGTCAGCTTATTATGAAATTGAAATTCATTTTCATAATCGCGGTGGCTTATGCGCGTTCCTCTAACTCTCCTCATCATGGCAGTAACAATCGCCTTCCCTTCTCTGGGTCACGCAGAGGGCCCAATCTCCGGCGCACCAGCTTCGGCAGTGGTGAGTTTCCTGGCGCCAATCGAGCCTGCTCCCATCCAGGACAACAGCTTTCTGGTGGAAGAGGCCTATAACCAGGAAGACGGTGTGATTCAGCACATCAGCTTCGTTGAACCGCTGCGCACGGGCGACTGGGTCTATATCCAGACCGACGAGTGGCCCGTGCGCTCCCTGAAGCATCAACTCAGTCTCACCTTGAGTTTCAACCGATCCGGCGCCTATTCCGCCTCCGGTCCGGGATGGGGCGACACCGCAATCAATTACCGCTACCAACTCATCGGCAGTGGCGAGACACGTGTCGCGTTCGCTCCCCGTCTTTCCTTATTGCTACCGACGGGCGACAGTACGCTGGGCCGCGGCGCTGGGGGATGGGGCCTGCAGACCAACCTGCCGGTCAGCATTCAGCACAATCGCTACCTGGTGACCCACTGGAACGCCGGAGTCACCTGGATCCCAGCGGCGCAAAATGCGCTGCACCAGACCGCGACGGTGGTGAACCCAAATCTCGGACAATCGACGGTTTGGCTGATCAAACCCAGGTTCAACGCATTGTGTGAAGTGGCATGGAGTTCGAACGCGGTCGTGGACTCGCCCAACCACACCGTCCGCGTCCAAAACATCTACATCAGCCCCGGCGTGCGTTGGGCGTATAACTTTCACAATGGCCTGCAGATTGTTCCCGGCCTTGCGGTTCCCTTTGGAATCGGTCCGCTGGCTGGGCAGCGCGGTGCGATCTTCTACCTGAGTTTTGAGCATGGCTTCAAGCCTGCTCACTCACGTGATTGACGATGGGGCAGCGACGTGAAGGGATGGTCCGCAGCCGTGCGTTATTCTTCGTTCATGGATCTTTTTGCCCTCACTCGCCAACTCATCGACATCGAATCCATCACCGGCAACGAAGCTACCGTCGGCGAGGCCATTGCCAATAAATTGACCCGCCTCGGCTACGCCGTGGAGCGCATGCCGGTCGAGGGTGACCGCTGCAATGTTTGGGCCACACATCCCGGCAGCCCCCGACCCCAGTTAGTGCTCTCGACCCACATGGACACGGTGCCCCCCCACGTCCCTTCGTCAGAGACGCCTGACCGCATTTACGGACGCGGATCCTGTGACGCCAAGGGCATTATCGCGGCGCAGCTTGCCGCCGCCGAGAAACTCAAGTCCGAGGGCATCCATATCGGACTGTTGTTTCTAGTGGGTGAAGAACGCGACAGCCAGGGCGCGCAGACGGCCAATCTCAGTCCGCGGGGCGCGAAATTCCTCGTCAACGGTGAGCCAACCGAGAATCGCATCGCCTTGGCGTCCAAGGGAACCCTGCGCGTGGAGGTTGTCGCTTCCGGCAAAATGGCACACTCGGCATATCCCGACCTGGGCGAGTCAGCGATTGAGAAGCTGCTCGACGCCCTTCAGAACATCCGGCAGCTGAAGCTGCCATCGAATCCCATCGCCGGGCCTTCTACGCTGAATATCGGGCTCATCGAAGGCGGCCGCGCGCCCAATGTCATTCCGGATCATGCCAGCGCGAATCTGCTGATCCGACTGGTCGGTCCGGCCAAAGAGCTACGCCGGCAAATCACCGCCGCCGTCGCCGGCAAAGCCGAGGCCAAATTCATCCTCGAAATTCCCTTCATGGAACTCGGCACCGTGCCGGGGATTGACACCATGGTCGCCGCCTTCACCACCGATATTCCGGCGCTTACCAACTGGGGCAGACCGGTGCTGATCGGGCCGGGCTCGATTCACGTGGCCCACACGGAAGGGGAATACATCGAGAAAAGACAGTTGCTGGATGCCGTCGATCTATATGCGAAGATCGCGCGACACCTTTTGCAAAACGCTCCAACGGTTTGAATATTGCTAAATATCTGGCTCGCACTTGTCCAAGGGCCGTCTTTCTGATATCTCATGCTGTGGCCGTGCAACGGCGGCCACCCATCATGGCCACTTCAAAGACTCCGGCGAAGTCCGCCCAAAAGAAACCCGCTTCTGTCCCCGAAATCTACGGCATCAAGCGTGGGCATCCGCTGCCGTTAGGCACGACTGTGCATCGTGCGGGGGTGAACTTCTCGGTCTTCTCCAAGCACGCCACTTCGTGTTGTCTGGTGTTGTTCGAACCTGGAGTCAAGAAATCGCTCGCCACATTCGCGCTTGATCCGCACTCCAATCGTACCGGGCAGGTATGGCATATTTTTATCGAGGGCCTGGATGCCGGCGCGCACTACGGCTATCGCTTCGACATGGATCCTAACCCCAACCCCAATGTTTATCGTTACGATCCTTCCGACCTGCTGATTGATCCATACGCACGAGTGTTGTCGGGTGGAACGCAATGGGGAACCTTACAAGACAGCGGCCGGCCCTTTCGCCTCGGCGTGGTGACAGAGAATCATTTCGATTGGGCGCATGACCAGCCGCTGAACATTCCCCTGGTCGACAGCGTCATCTACGAGATGCACGTGCGGAGCTTCACCCGCCATCCCTCTTCAGGAGTTACCAATCCCGGCACTTTCGACGGATTGATCGAAAAGATTCCGTACCTCAAGAAGCTGGGCGTCACCGCTGTCGAGTTGCTGCCGGTCAACGAATTTGAAGAAGGCGACACCAACCGCGTCAACCCGTTCACCGGCGAACCGTTGGTGAACCTGTGGGGATATCAGCCGACGGCGTTCTTCGCTCCCAACACGGCGTACTCGTCGCAGCGCGATGATGGTGAACAGGTGCGGGAATTCAAGCGTATGGTGCGCGCGCTGCACGAGGCCGGCATCGGCGTAATCCTCGACATGGTTTTCAATCACACTGCCGAAGGCGATGAGCATGGACCCACTTGGTCGTTTCGCGGGATCGATAACGACACCTACTACATCCTCGACCCCGAGACCGGCAAGTATCTGAACTACTCGGGATGCGGCAATACGGTGAACTGCAATAACCCTGTGGTACGCGATTTCATCGTTGACTGCCTGCGTTACTGGGTCACCGAGATGCATATCGATGGCTTCCGCTTCGACCTGGCTTCGATCCTCGGCCGCGGACAGGACGGCACGGTATTGAAGAATCCGCCGCTGTTGGAGAGCATGGCCTACGATCCGGTGCTAGCCAATACCAAGCTGATCGCAGAAGCCTGGGACGCGGCAGGCCTGTATCAGGTAGGAACATTCCCGTCGTGGGGACGGTGGGCGGAATGGAACGGCATCTTCCGTGATGATGTACGCAAGTTCGTGAAAGGCGATCACGGTATGACTTCGGCGCTGGCCACGCGCCTGCTGGGCAGTCCGGATCTCTACGAGACCAGCGCGCGCGAGCCCTACCACAGCATCAATTTCATGACCTGCCACGATGGCTTCACCTTGAATGATCTGGTGTCGTACGACGAGAAACACAACCTCGCCAATGGCGAACAAAATCAGGACGGCGGCAATGCCAATTTGAGCTGGAACTGCGGCATCGAAGGCCCAACCTCTGATGCGGCGATCAACGAACTGCGGACGCGGCAGCGCAAGAACTTCGCGGCCATTCTGCTCTTCTCGCATGGCGTGCCGATGATTCTTGCCGGCGACGAAATGGGGCGCACCCAGCAGGGCAACAACAATGCCTATTGCCAGGACAATGACGTAAGTTGGCTCGATTGGCAACTGGCACAAAGCAATGCCGGCCTGCTCCGATTCTTCCAGCTCATGATTGCCTTTCGGAGGCGCTGCCCAATGCTGCGCCGCGATACTTTTGCGCTGGACGGCGAGACTGGATTTCATGTGACCTGGCATGGCACCAAGCGCATGTCGGCCGATTGGGGTCCCGAGTCGCGCTCGGTGGCCATGCAGTGGTCGCAACTGCACAAAGATGGCTCGCGCGAAGATGTGCACTTCGTCGCACATGCACACTGGAATGACGCACTGTTCGAACTGCCGGAGATCCCTGCACGCAAGTGGTTTCGATTGGTCGATACCGCTCAGCCATCGCCCAACGACATCGCGGACGAGGGACAGGAATTTCCGCTGCGCTTACAGAAGACCTATCCGGTGAAGGCGCGCAGTGTCGTCATCTTCGTCGCGAAGTGACTGCTAACTTCGGTCGCCGAGGAGTGCGAACCTGCCACTTACAGGCTCGGCTTGCCATACCGATCCGTCGCCGATGTCATAAACCCAACCCCGGATCTCGATCTCTCCCGTGATGAGGCGCGCCCGCACGCTGGGATGGGTCTTCAGGTTCTCCATCTGCCCGAGAACATTGAACTCGGTCATACGGCGCATCCTCTCGTCCTCAGACCCACTGCCACACTCCTGCAGCATTCGTCTGCGCGCGTGAAAGGCGTGGCTCATCCACGTTTGTACACCGGGCATGCCTTCCACATTCTCAGGATGCAGCAGTGCATTCATCACACCACAGTCGGTATGCCCGCAAACTACAATCACTGGTACTTTCAATACCAGCATCGCGTATTCGATGCCGGCTGTGACTCCGCCAACAAACTCCACGTAGGGTGGGATAATGTTCCCCGGATTGCGTTCGATAAATATCTCGCCCGGATTGGTTTGCGTTACCAGGTTGGGATTCACGCGCGAGTCGGCGCAGGTGACGAACATCGCCAGGGGCTCCTGGCCACGCTTCAGACGCTCGAACATTTCGCGCTGTGCGGGGAAGACCTCCGACTGAAACTTTCGAACGCCCTCAGCGATCCGCGCAAGCGCATACAGCTTTTGCATTAGACATCTCCGCGAATAAGTCCGGAACCGTCATAGCTTTGTTGCATCTATAAGAAGGTAGCAAGCCGCCGCTGTTCAGGTTACCAAACGGGCTGAGATTGCGAACCTTGCCAACGGCCCTAGAGTTTTAACCCGTCACGATCCAGTTGCGACCGAGACACACGGCGCATCCAATCCGGGGGAAATTATGCCTACAAAAACTGATACGAATGTTCGCTTTTCCAGCGGCGTCGATCTGTCTGATGACGCCAAGTCCAAACTCATTGAACTCTTGAATGCGCGATTGGCTGACACGATCGATATGAAATCCCAGGTCAAACATGCGCATTGGAACATAAAAGGCCAGCAGTTCTATCAGCTGCATCTGCTGTTTGATGAAGTCGCAGGTCACGTTGACGATGCGGCCGACCTGATCGCGGAACGGGCTGTCCAGTTGGGAGGGGTCGCGCATGGCACCGCGCGCATCGCGGCCGAGACTTCGTCAATCCCCGAATACAATCTCGACGCTGTCAAGGGGGAGGACCATGTGCGCGCCCTCGTCGATCGTCTCTCAGCCCTGGCTGATGCCAGCCGCGAGGCCATTGACGAAACCGACAAGCTCGGCGACAAGGCAACGGCCGATATATTCACCGAAATCGTACGCGCTATCGACAAGGACCTTTGGTTTATCGAAGCGCACATCCAGGCTTAACCGCGACGAAATCAAATCGAAAAGCCAGGGACCTAGTGTCCCGCGCTTTTTCTTGCAGTCCAGTTGCCGCCATGACTCTTGGCGCGTAGCAGATCATACCGATTGCCCCTGTTAGACTGAAGCCCTATGAGTGAATCGCTGAATGCGCTAGCCCGGGCTTCGTCAGCCTATTTGCGCTCGGCCATGCATCAGCCGATCCAGTGGCACGAGTGGGGTGAGGACGCCTTCGCTGCCGCCCAACGAGAAAACAAGCCCATCCTGCTCGACATTGGCGCGGTGTGGTGCCATTGGTGCCACGTGATGGACCGCGAGTCCTACGAGAGCGCCGAAATCGCGGAGATCATCAACCACCAGTTCATCGCCGTGAAGGTCGATCGCGATGAGCGTCCCGACGTCGACAGTCGCTATCAGCTGGCCGTCTCGGCCATCTCCGGCACCGGAGGATGGCCGCTCACGGTCTTCCTCACCTCCGAAGGCAAACCTTTTTACGGCGGGACCTATTTCCCTCCCGTTGATCAGTACGGACGCCCCAGTTTCAAAAAGATTCTGCGGGCTATCTCGGAGGCCTATCGCGACCGCCGCGACGAAGTAGTGAAGTCCGCCGACGAAACTATGAATATGCTGGCCAACGCCGAAGGCTTCGCCGGACGTCACGCCGATTTTTCGCCGCGCATTGTGGGCGTCATGGTGCAGTCTGCGCTGCCTATCTTCGACGAGAAGAATGGCGGATTCGGCGGGGCGCCGAAGTTTCCCCACTCTTCGGCCATCGATCTGCTAATCGATTGGTACGCGCGCACCAAGGAAGAGCGCGTGGGCACTGTGATTACTACGACGCTCACCAAGATGGCGATGGGCGGCGTGTATGACCAGATCGGCGGCGGATTCCATCGCTACTCGGTTGACGATCGCTGGATCGTGCCTCACTTCGAGAAGATGTCGTACGACAACTCGGAACTATTGAAGAACTACGTGCATGCCTATCAGGTATTTGGTTACGAATTCTACGGGCACGTTGCCGGTGATATTGTCCGCTGGATGGACGAATGGCTCAGCGACCGGGAGCACGGCGGCTTTTACGCTTCCCAGGATGCCGATATCAACCTCGACGACGACGGTGATTACTTCACTTGGACAGTTGATGAAGCCAAGGCGGTCCTAAGCCCCGAGGAGTTTCAGGCCATCTCGCTGCATTACGACATTCGCGAAGCTGGCGAGATGCATCACAACCCGGCAAAGAACGTCCTCTGGGTGGGGATGCTGTCCGATGAAATCGCAACCACGATGAGTCGTGACATCACCGACGTTCTCGACTTGCTCGCTGCCGCTCGTGCCAAACTGAGTGCCGCTCGCCTGGAGCGCCCGACTCCCTATATCGACAAGACCGTGTACACCAACTGGAACGCCCTGTGCGTCTCCGCCTACCTGCAATATGCGCGGGTCACGCGACAGACGGATGCCCGTCAGTTTGCTTTGCGCTCGCTGGATCGCATCCTCGCGGAGGCATGGAGCGCTGATCGCGGCCTTTCGCACGTTATCGCCTACAGTGACTCCAACTCGGAGAAGCGTTTTGTGCGCGGTCTGCTGGATGATTACGCTTACACCGCTATCGCCTGTCTCGACGCTTACGAAGTCACCGGCGACCTCAGCTACTTCCGCTTTGCCCGGCAAATTGCCGACGAGATGATTCGCCGCTTCGCCGATCCAACGTCCGGCGGATTCTTCGATACAGAGCCTTCGCTCGAAGAAAAGCTGCAACTGGGGGCGCTCTCGGCACGGCGTAAGCCATTTCAAGACGCTCCTACCCCTGCCGGTGATCCCTGTGCCGCGATCGCCTTACTGCGCCTGCACGCGTACACCAACGACTCCGCATACCGGGACAAAGCCGAAGAGACGCTAGAGGTGTTTGCTGGGGTCGCCGAGCAGTTCGGTATTTATGCGGGAACCTACGGCATCGCAGCGACCTGGCTTTCACGCCCGCACACGCAGGTCGTAGTCGTAGGTGAGGATGAGCGAGCCAATGCACTGCTGCAGGCGGCCTCCGCGCCTTTTGCAGTGAATCTGTCTGTAGTGCATTTAACCGACAGCGAGGCTGTGGCACAAAACCTGCCTCCCGCATTGGCGGAGACAATACCGCAACTTCCGGCGCTCAAAGAAAAGAGATCGGTGGCGGTAGTCTGCACCAATTTCGCTTGCCTCCCGCCTATCGATAACCCTGAGGAGCTTTTGAGCGCGCTGCGCGAAGCGGTCGCCGCCCAGTAAGGCTTTCCAGCTAACTGCCGATAAGAAATTCGTGGCGCTGTCTGTCCTGGCCAGGGGAGCGGCGTCACCTACCGAGGCCGGATCGGCGAGGCGAGATTTCCTCGCCGATGCCGCCTCGGGGCTAAGCCGGTCTTGAAAAGCTATTAGTTGCGATCGGAGTCAGTATGCCTGGTCGAGCAACTCGACCACGTGTACGACTCGCGCGTGCATTTGCTTGCGTTTCACACCCGCACGGAGCTGCAGCATGCACCCGACGTTGGCCGTTGCGATGATCTGGGGCTCGACACTGGCAATAAGGCCCATCTTCTCGTCGAGGACCTTCATGGATATTTCGTTCTCTACCACGTTGTAAACCCCTGCACTACCGCAGCAGGATTCGGCCCGCGGCGACTCAACCAGGTCCGCACCGACATGCCGCAACAGCTGCCGCGGAGCATTGCGGATTCCCTGTGCGTGAGCCAGATGGCAGGGATCCTGATAGGTCACTCGAGCATGCAATTTACGCTTCGGTTCCACCAGACCCACTTCAGCCAGATATTCGTTAATATCGCGGACCTTCGCAGTAAATTCCTTCGCCCTGCCTCTGTAGGCCGGGTCCTCCTTCAACAGCTCGGCATACTCCTTCAGCGTCGATCCGCAACCGGCTGCGTTGCTCACAATGGCATCGAACTCCGGACTGAGCATGGCATCGATGTTGCGCCGCGCCTGTTCGCGCGCCAGATCAAGCAGTCCCGCGTGCAATTGCAAAGCGCCGCAACACGATTGCTTCTCCGGGATATGTACCTCGATGCCGTTCTTGGTCAACACGCGAATAGTGGCGCGATTTAGTTCGGCAAAAGCTACGCTGGCCACGCATCCGATCAACAGGGCCACCCGGCCACGCCGCTCGCCTTCGGCGGGAAACACTCGTCCCAGATCGGCAAAGGAAAAGTCCCTTTCAATCGTCGGCGAGAGCGCATCCAATTCTGCCATTCCAAGCAGTTTGAGAATCCCGGTCGCGCGAGCGAACGATTGCAATCCCGACCGCTGATAGAAGCGAACGAACCGCGCATGCCCCGCTAGTTTGCCGAACGACGGCAGAATGTCGGCATAAAAATGTTTGCGAAGCCACGACGCCAGCCAGGGGCGTTTGTAGTTCTCCGCGATTTGAGCGCGCGCCTGCTCCAATAGGCTGCCGTAGGCCACGCCCGAGGGGCACGCCGTCTGGCAATTCAAACAGCCCAGGCAGCGATCGATGTGTGTGACAAACGAAGCGCTCAGCGCCAGGCGGCCTTCGTCCACCTGCACGATCTGGTAGATGCGCCCACGCGGAGAATCCATCTCCGTACCCAGCACGCGATACGTCGGACACTGGTCGAGGCATAGCCCACAGTGCACACACCGCGAATACAGATCCCAACTAGGCTTTTCGTGGAACGAAAAGTTCGAGTGGTGCGTCGCAGTGGCTGTGGGTGCGGTGCTCAGAAGATTTCCCTCCCCCGCAACACGTTCTTCGGATCGAGCGCCTGTTTCACCGCGCGCATGCTGGCGAGGTTGGAGGGTTCGCCGCACCACGGATTAGCCAGGCCCGACACGGTCAGACCGGCGATCCCGCGCAAACGGCTGCGGAGAAACTCTCCGAACTTTTCGGGATGGATACAGGTCTCCGCGTCGTCCGGCCAATTGGTCGCGAGGATATGACCGACGCTCACCCGCCCAATCATTCCGGTCCCCATCCATCCGGGCGCCGCGTACGCATTTACCGCTTCAATAGCGTCCGCCACGAAATTCAGCGGCACGGTCACGTTCACGCGCGGAAACATGCCAGTCAAATGGGTCGGCAAAGCATTTTCCATGATCTCTTTCGGGAGGGGGAAGTTCTCGATGGCCCGCCACATCTCTGCTTCGTGGTCACCGTCCAGCTCTCGCGTGATCGCCGAACCCAGTTCTCTGCGATACCGCGCGAGCACAGCATCGCTGCCCGCGGCCCGCAGGCACATCACCCATGCATCCGACACCATCTCCCGCCGCATCAGCTTGCGCGCGCCCGGGGACACGATCTCAAGGCACATCGATGAAAGAGGAGACCGCTGCACACGATCGCGGAATTCCAGCGCTTGCTTGGGCGTCTCAAATTCGGCAAGAAACGTCCTGGTTTGTCGCGGTGCCGGAAACAACTTGAAGCTGGCTGACGTGATCACCGCCAGCGTGCCATAGCTGCCGATCAGCAGTTTCATCAGGTCGTACCCGGCAACGTTCTTTACCACTCGTCCGCCGCCTTTCGCGCGACGGCCATCACCGGTGACAAACCGCACTCCGATGCAATAGTCGCGAACCGCACCGTAACCATGACGCAATGGCCCGTGGCGGGCGGTCGCCAGCAGCCCGCCAATCGTACAGCGTTCCGGCAGTGGCGGATCGGCGGCAAACATCAGCCTGTCCGCGCCCACCAGCGCATTCAACTGCGCTACGGTGGTTCCCGCGCCCACTCCGACTGTAAGGTCAGCATGGTCGTAATGCTCAACCTCTGTGAGCCGGTTCAGGTGCAGAAGGATATCGGTATGCAGCTCGGCCGCGCTGCGCTCGGTCGATCCACCCGCAGGACTCACGCTCATCTGGCGCTCATTAGCCAGAGCCAATACCGCTGCCACTTCCTCTGCAGAAGCAGGACTTACGTACACACCGCCGACTGGACGGTCGCGGACATTCTCTTCCCCGCAGATCGCGCGTAATTCGTGCTCGATACCAGTGGCGCTGCCAACTCCGCTCACATGCCCTCCGCCATCAGCACCGGATTGCTGGACGGCCCGCGGGTCTCGCGGCACATCCGCGTGGTAGGAAACAGTTTGCCAGGATTCAGTACGCCGGCGGCATTGAAGGCATTGTGCAAGCTCAGCATCACGTCGAGGTCCTCGTCGGTGAACAGCAGCGGCATGAGGTCGCGCTTCTCCAGCCCCACGCCATGTTCGCCCGTGATAGAGCCTCCGACGGATACGCAATATTCCAGGATGTCGCGGCTGGCCGTCTGCACCAGTTCCAACTGCGCCGGGTCGCGCGGATCGAACATGATCAAGGGATGAAGGTTGCCGTCGCCCGCATGAAAGATGTTGCCGATGCGCAGCCCGTACTTCTTCGCCACGCCCTCGATGAATTGCAGCACCACAGGAATCCGCGTGCGCGGCACCACCCCATCTTGCGAATAGTAAGCAGGTGCCAGACGTCCCAGCGCCGCGAAGGCGTTCTTGCGCCCCTTCCACAGCAGCGCCCGCTCAGTTTCATCTTTCGCGCGCCGCACCTCGCGTGCCCTCTGCTGGAAGCAGACTTCCCGCACTGCCTCCGCCTGCTCCTCGACCTGTTCTGCCAACCCCTCAAGTTCGATCAATAGCACCGCGCCCGCATCCAAGGGATAACCCGCGTGGCACGCAGCTTCCACCGCTCGTAGCGTCCAGCCATCCAGCATCTCCAGCGCCGCCGGAGTGATGCCCGCTGCAGTGATTGCCGCCACCGTGCGCGCTCCATCGTCGACCGTCTCGAAAATACCAAGCAGGGTGGCCACCCGCTCTGGCCGCCGCAGCAACTTGACTGTAATTTCGGTGACAACGCCGAGGGTTCCCTCCGAGCCAACGAAAAATCCTGCCAGGTCATAACCGCAGCAGTCCGCTGCCTTCCCGCCAAAGTGCGTCACCTCGCCGCTCGGCAGGACAACCGTCAGTCCCGTCACATGGTTCACCGTCACGCCGTACATTAGGGTGTGCGGGCCGCCGGAGTTCTCCGCCACGTTGCCCCCGATCGTGCAAGCTTTCTGGCTGGAGGGATCGGGCGCGAAGTACAAACCAAGATGTGCCACATTGTCGGACAACTGCTGATTGACGACTCCCGGTTGCACCACGGCACGCATGTTCTCAGCATCGACTTCGAGGATGCGATTCATGCGGGCGAATGCCAGGACTACCCCATTTTCGGGGGAGATCGCGCCGCCGCTAAGGCCGGTGCCGGCTCCGCGCGCAACCACCGGGAAACCGGCCAAGCTGGCCAGCCGCAGTATCTCTGATACTTGTTGTGTAGTTTGAGGAAAAACGACGGCGGCCGGGGTGCATTTACGCACGCCTGCGTCGTATTCGTAAAGCATCAGATCTTCGGGACGGTCCAGAATAGCATCGCGCCCCGCGATCTTCCGCAGCTGATTGACCACCGCCGGGAAGCCCATAGGACGACACCGAGTTTAGCACCGCGGACTGCCCGCGAGGTGTGGCCGATGTCAGCTTACCGAAGTCTGGATGTAGGCGCGCATCATGTCGGCTTCGCCAGACTTTTCTTCCAGCGTCTGCCGCAGCAGGTCACGCAGAGAGAGAAAGCCGACCAGCATGTTTCCATCACATACTGGCAGGTGCCGGACGCCGTGCGTCTGCATCACCACCATGGCATCTTCGCAACTGGAAGTCGGCTCCAAGGTTCTGAGCTCCGTGCTCATCACCTCGGATATCCGCGTGGTGAGCGGATCCCGGCGTCTGGTTACCACCTTGCTCATGATATCGCGCTCGGAAAAGACTCCAACTAGCTTCGTTCCATCCAGCACCGGAACCGCACCGACTTTGCAGTTCATCATGTAGTTGGCAGCCTCAAACACAGTCTGCTCGGGCTGAATGTAGTGGATGGTTCGATTAATCAGGAGATCACGGATTGTTGCCATAGCGCCTCCGCCGAAGTGGGGCCCTGCATTTGCGGGGAGTATAGTACCACCTCGGCGTGATGGGAAGCAGAATTACCGCAGCTCTGGCAATGGTTTGAGTGTACGCCTTTGAATTTGGGATGCCGCACATCCGCCGTGCTCGATGCGTGAGAATATCTCATCGATATTGGCGCGACACCCCACGTTTATGCCTGGTTCTGGCGATAGGCCCCTCTCCCCACACCCCAAGACATCGCCGCCACGAGGCTGCTATTCTCAACGATTGATCTATCAGCTCTGACTCTCCTCAGGAGGACGCAACTGGCATGGCGATCAGCATGGAAGGACGCACGGTGGTGGTTTTCGGCGTGGCCAACAAACGCAGCATCGCTTGGGCCATCGCCCAGCACATGCAACAGGCAGGCGCGACGCTTGCGGTTACCTACCAGAACGAGCGCCTGAAGAAGGAAGCCGAAGACATGATTTCCGCACTGCCCAATGCCACCGGCTTTCAGTGCGACGTTTCCAGCGACGACGAGATTACCAAGCTCTTCGCGGAGCTGAAGGCGAAATACGGGAAGCTCGACGCCATCGTCCACAGCGTTGCCTACGCGCCCGCCGAGGCGCTGCAGAACGAGTTCGTCCAAACCAGCCGAGAGGCCTTCCGTATTGCTCTCGATACCAGCGCTTACTCGCTGGTTGCAGTTGCCCGCGCCGCCTCCCCTCTCATGACCGACGGTGGCAGCATTGTCACCATGACCTATTACGGCGCGGAGAAAGTTGTGCCCCGATACAACGTGATGGGCGTCGCAAAGGCAGCGCTGGAAGCCTGTGTCCGCTACCTCGCCTACGATCTTGGCAAGAACAAGATTCGGGTCAACGCTATCTCCGCCGGCCCTCTCAAGACGCTGGCGGCACGTGGCATTGGCAGCCTGGGCGAGATGATGAAGACCCAGGCCGAAAAGGCCCCGCTGCAGCGCAACATCGATGTCAACGAAGTAGCCGCAACGGCCGTCTTCTTGGCCAGCGACGGCGCCAGCGGCATCACGGGCGAGACGATTTACGTCGATTGCGGCTACAACATTATGGGGTTCTAAGGGATATTACCGGCGCCACGCTTGGTGGCGCACTCAGATGCAAAGGCGACGACCCACTACGGCCGGCGCAACGATGAACCCGACTTCCCAGTCGATTGACCAGTGCCAGTGCAATTATGGCTTAGTGATTGCCGTCACAGCACGCCAGCGTCCAAGGCCCGAAAATTTGGAGCATGATGATCGGCAATCTGGTTTTCGGATTGAAGCTCAAACGAGCAGGACAGAAAGCTGCGGTGTTTTTCCTGGCGATGTTCATAGCTGGGATGACAAAGCCAACCGATGGACAAACGAAGCACGATACGAAGCAGGATGCGGTGACGATTGGGCCTATTACTATCGGCAAGCCCTTGCCGAACTTGCCGAAATGTCCCTTGTTTGGGGATTACCCCGAAACAGTTGACCCCTGCATCGCAATTGAAGTTGACGATTATGGGGGACTTGTTAAGAACATTCCCTATGACGGGGCAGAGCTCTGGGTTGAGATGGAGACTTGTGCAGAGGGCAAGTGCGTTGGCGAGGTTCACGTTGATATCGCCGAGAGTGAGTGTCGGGAAGTTCTTGCCAAACTGAAAACAAAATTTGGACCACCGCGAGCCATTTCGCAGCAGTTTCAAAACGGATTTGGGGCGCGGTGGATCGGATCTGATTACACCTGGCCACAAAGAAACGGCACCCTTCTAACGCTTGTAATTCACACATCCGACCGTCTTGGCGGCTTCCTGCGTGCAAGCACGGCAAGCTATCGCAAAGCCAACGCCGCGCCGGAAGTAAAATTTTGAAAGACGGCAAGCCTCGCGACCGCGTAGACATTGTCGCCGCTATGAATGAAGAAGTTTCTTAAGCCGTTCGATGTGAACGGCGAGGTTAGCTAAGCGCTGGTTGTACCAGGTCGCGAGTGCTTCCGCATCTACCCCACTTACTTCCGCATCTACCTCACCAACCTGGAGGGATCGGTCTCTCAAATGCGCCGGAATTTGCGCCGTAATCTTATGGTCGGTTTCACACTCTTCCAAACGCCTGGAGATCACAGATTGGCTCATCATCGCTGTCCCCCCTGAACTCCGCTAGTAGGTTCGCACATAAGGACGTCCGCAATCAAGGCTCGCGAACGCTCTCGACCTTCGCCCGGCTTGGCTCTAACTGGATTGGACTTGCGCTCATGTGCCTACAATGTAACTACAGAGAGACCCTACGACCATGAAAACGGAACTCGTTCGTATCGGCAACTCGCGAGGGATTCGCATTCCGAAATCCCTAATCGAGAAGTGTGGCTTGGCAGACACCGTGGAATTGTCCGTTGAGACTGATCGCCTGGCGGTTTCTCCGGGGCGCCGATTGCGCCAAGGATGGGCCGAGGCATTTGCCAAGGCGGGACTTTCTGACAGGAATGAGCTTTTAATGGAGTCTGTCGGGGCGAACGAGTTCGACCGGAGCGATTGGAAGTGGTAACCCGTTAGCCGCAGATCGAATCGCTCGACCCTACTCGGCTTCAAGAACAGCTTAAACATCAGCGCCAGTCCTACGCACCGTGATAGATATGCAGAATTTCGACGGTGTCAGCTTTCACTTGGTAAACGACTACATATGGGAGCGGCGTGAGCGCCAGTTCGCGTGTGCCGTTGCGGTGGCCGGGTCTGCCCAAGTTAGGTGAGGTTTTCAGACTGCGGATACGCTGGTAGATGGTCCGAACCGTAGGTTCGGCGAACTCCGGATAGCTCTGTTGCAGGTAGTTCTTGATGTTCTCTAAATCGTCGGCGGCTGATACGGTCCAACGAAGGCGCATCAGGGCCTGAACATGGCTTCGAGCCGGTCATCCATTTCTGATTCTTCGATAAACTCCCCGCGCTCGGCTGCCGCTATTCCTTTTTCCACGGCGGCCAGGAAGCGGGCTTCTTCGTCGAGATAATGGGCAACCACCTTCGTCACCAACCGTTCGGGTGCGGTCCCGGCTTTGGTGGCCATTTGCGCAAGCTGCGCCTGCTGCTCGGGCGTGAAATGTACTTCCATCGCCCTTAGAGTACGAGAAATGCGTCGTTGTGGCAACGGCACTGTAGCCTTGACCCTCGTCGGTTACATTAACTTACCGTGACTGTGATCTTTCGCTCCTGCTCTCCCCGCCGCTCGATGGCAATCTCCACATCGCGCTCCTTCGCCAGTCGTGGAAACTTCTCACCCCACTCCAGCAGCACCAGGTTGCCCTCTTCGGCGAAGAGTTCGTCCAGCCCCAGCGTCGCCAACTCGCACTCCGTGTCGATGCGGTAGAGGTCAACGTGGTAAAGGTTCACCTCGGGCCCGTGGAATTCATGGATCAGCGTGAACGTGGGACTGGTCACGTCTTCCTGCGACGCGGCCTGCAAGCCTTCGGCGATGCCCTTAACCAACGTGGTCTTTCCCGCCCCTAGATCGCCCCGCAAGATCACCATGCGAGCATCTTTCAGCGTCGCTGCCAGTTCGCGCCCCAGCGCGATGGTTTCCTCCGCCGAGTGCGTGATGTATACCCGAGCGGTCATTCGCCGATGCGCACCACGCTCTCGCCGGCCCACCGCGTCGCCCGGCGAAACGCCTCCGGCAATCCCATCAGCAGATCGGTGGCAACCAGCGAATGTTCGCCCATACTCTCCGCCGCCACGTTTCCTGCGAGTCCGTGCAGATAGACCGCGGCCACTGCGGCACGTGCCGCATCATTCGGCATCTGCGCCAGGATTCCCGCAGTCATGCCGGTCAGAATGTCGCCCGTTCCACCGGTCGCCATACCCGGATTGCCCGTGGGATTCACCCACGCCGTCCCATCCGGCAGCGCAATGATGGTCAGATTGCCTTTCAGCACCAGCACGAGGTGATGCTCGCGCGCGAAGGTGCGCGCCACGTTGAGCCGGTCGGCCTGTACTGCGTTGGTTGAGATGCCCGCCAGCCGTGACATTTCTCCGGGATGCGGCGTCAGCACCAGCGCCCGTTTGCTGCCATCCAGCAGCTGGGTCTTGCCATCGAAGGCATTCAGCCCGTCGGCATCGATCACCAGCGGGCACTTCAGCGTGCGCACCGCTTCGTGGACAAACTCCACCGTCTCAGGATGCCGTCCGATGCCCGGCCCGATTGCGACCACCGTCATAGTCGAGGCCAACTGCTGCAGCTTGCCGCTCTTCACCGACGTCGCGCCGATGCCGCCGGTGTCGGTCTCTGGCAGCGGCTCGGTCATCAGCTCCGCGGCGAATCCAGCGACGTTGGGCAAGGCGCTTCTGGCCGTTGCGACCGTCACCAATCCAGCGCCGGCGCGCAACGCGGCCATTCCCGCCATCGCCGCTGCGCCCGACTTCCCGAGCGATCCGCCCACGATCAGCGCATGACCATACATCCCTTTATTGCTGTCCCTGGGGCGCGGTGCTAGAAACGGTCCCAGGTCGCGCGCTGTGGTCACGTGCAGTTTGAGCTTCGATTCAACAGCCACATCAGGCGAGCCGATCGGCGCAGCCACCACCGGCCCTCGGGTCAATTGCCCGAAGACATGTGCCGGGCGCGGCGCTGTAAATGTTACAATGCCATCAGCCCGCACGATTCCCTCTCCCGCCTGCGCAGTCATCGCGTCCGAATCGGCGCCAGACGGAATGTCCACGGCCACAACCGCCTTGCCGCTGCGATTCATCGCCGCAATCGCATCTGCATAAAGCCCCTTTACGGGAGGCTTGAATCCCGTGCCCAGCAGGGCATCCACGATCAGATCGCAATTTACCAGGCTCCGCGACGACTCCGCCTGCAACTCCGCTACGCTTTGTACAACGATGGGCCGCACTGGCAAGCGCTCGAACATGGTCAACGCATCGCCCCTCAACTCCCCTGGGGATGCCAGCAGCAACACCTCCACTACCCGCCCCGCGCGATGCAGCCTGTGCGCCACCACAAAGCCATCACCGCCATTGTTGCCCTTGCCGCACACCACGGCGACACGGTCTGCGCCACCGTAATTTTCGAGGATGAACTGCGCCACCGCGCTGCCGGCGTTGTCCATCAACGTCATCGAAGGCACGTCAAACTTTTCCGTAGTTACGCGATCGATCTCGCGCATCTCGGCCGCGGTTGTGACCTTCATGAGTGCTCCGATGCCGACTCTTCCAGCCGTCTGAGCCCTTCCGGATCACCCATGGCGATCAGGTGATCACCTTCGTGAATCACTTCATCGGGCGGAGGATTGAAGCGCATCGCAGTGTGCTCGCCCTTGATCGCAAGCACGATCACGCCCATCTCCTGCCGGATGCGTGAGCCCTCCAGCGTCAGCCCGGCGAAAGGCGCACCCTTCTGTACCTTCACTTCCTCGATCTCCAGCGGGCGCTTCTGATTCATGGCCGTGTCGAAGAAATCCACCACGTTGGGCCGCATGAAGGTTTGCGCAATGCGATATCCCGCGAAGCGATAGGGAGAGACCACAGAATCGGCGCCTGCCGTCAGCAGGTGCTTTTCGGCTTCCTCCTCAGCGGCTCGGGCGATGATCTTGATCTTCGGATTCAGACTGCGCGCAGTCAGGATAATGTAAATGTTTACGGCATCGGTGGTAGTGGCCGCCACCAATCCAAGCGCATGTTCAATGCGCAATTGTTGCAGCACCGGAGCCTGCGTGGCATCGCCCACATACGACAGCCAACCTTCGGAGGCGTACTTCTGTAGCTTTTCCTCGCTGGTGTCCAGAACTACGAACGGCAAGGGCTTACCCGCCAGTTCGCGCGCCGCGCTTCGGCCCACCCGGCCAGCCCCGCAAATGATGAAATGCCCCGTCAGCCGGCTGATTTCGCGGTCCATGCGTCTCCTGCCGAATACTGATTGAAGCTCGAATTCTAGCAAAGTGCGTGAAGCCCCTCCCACCAGAAGTAACGCCAGCCCCACCCCCGTAATGATGATGAAGCTGTTGAATACCCGCCCCGTATGTGACAGCGGATGTATCTCGCCGTACCCGAGGCTGGTGACGGTGGTCAATACCATGTAGAAACCATCGAACCAAGTCCAGCCTTCGATGAAATGAAAACCAGCCACCCCCACGACCACCAGCACCAGCAGCGTCGCTGCGATGAACTTCAGAATAAAGGGAATCTTCACGTCAGCCATTCTGCGGGATGTCGCCCTCCCACGCAATGACATTGCTCACGTCCGCACTGCTGTTGCAAAAACGCCCCTCCGCGGGGAAGGGCGTCTATGGCGGGGCTTCCTTGTTGTCCTGCCGCTAGCGCTTCACTAACTCCGAAACCCTTTGCACCACGCTGTGGTAGCGGCCGTACCCGAAGTAGATGACCATTCCGATGGCGAGCCATATGAGCAGCCGGATCCAGGTATCGAATGGCAGGCTGGCCATCAGGGCGAAAGAGATCACGATCCCCATAATCGGCACGAACGGCACCCACGGAGTCTTAAAAGGCCGGTGAAGCTCGGGCCGTCGTACACGCAGCAGCCAGACGCCGGCACAAACGATTACGAATGCCAGCAGCGTGCCGATGCTCACCAACTCGCCAAGAATTTCGATCGGGATGAGCGCAGCGAAGATCGCGACAAACAATCCCACCGTGAGCGACGAAATATAAGGTGTGCGGAACTTGGGATGCACCGTTCCTGCCCAGGCGGGCAGCAGTCCATCGCGCGACATCGAGTAGAACACTCGCGACTGTCCGAGCAACATCACCAGCATTACACTACCCAGGCCGGCGATAGCTCCAAGTTTCACCAGAAACGATCCCCAGCGCACTCCCGTGGCATCAATCCCCACTGCAACCGGAGCAGCCACGTTCAGCGCAGAGTAAGGCACCATCCCCGTCAGCAATCCCGATACCACAATGTACAGAATGGTACAGATTACCAGTGATCCCAGAATGCCGATTGGCATGTCCCGCTGTGGGTTTTTGGCTTCCTGCGCCGCCGTCGATACCGCATCGAATCCGATGTAGGCGAAAAAAATCACTCCTGCGGCGCGCGCGATTCCCGACCAGCCATACTTGCCGAACGACCCTTCATTCGGTGGAATGAAGGGGTGCCAATTTGTGGACGCAACCGTAGGATGCCGCATCACGAACGCGGCTGCTATGGCGATGAAGACCAGGACGATGCTCACTTTGACGATTACGATCGCGGAGTTGAAGTTCGCCGATTCCTTGATTCCGACCACCAGAATGAAGGTGATGAGACAAATCACCAGGAACGCCACAATATTGAAAACGCCCTGCACTTGCGGCAATGTCGCCGCGTCCACTCCGTTCTGGCGCAGCGTCGGCGCCAGCGTGGTCAACAACTCCCACCGCCCGTGATACTGCACCAACATGTTCGGCACCCACGCGTTGCCCATGTGGCTGTAAGGCGTCGCCGTGAATTGCGGCGGAATCGAAATTCCGAAGTCTTGCAGAAAGCTTACGAAATACCCCGCCCATCCTGAGGCGACCGTGGACGCGCCAAACGCATATTCGAGAATCAGGTCCCAGCCAATGATCCAAGCGAATATCTCTCCCAGCGTGGCATAACCGTAGGTGTAAGCAGAGCCGGCGATCGGGATGAGAGAGGCAAACTCGGAGTAGCAGAGTCCTGCGAAAACGCAGCCGGACCCAGCCAGAATAAACGACAGCACGATGGCCGGACCGGCATACATCGCCGCGGCCGAGCCAGTCAGTACGAAGATACCCGCCCCGATGATCGCGCCAATGCCCAGGGTGATCAGGTTGACCGGTCCCAGCGCC
The DNA here is from genome assembly GCA_963834815.1 of uncultured Acidobacteriaceae bacterium. Classification (GTDB taxonomy): domain Bacteria; phylum Acidobacteriota; class Terriglobia; order Terriglobales; family Acidobacteriaceae; genus DASRAA01. The sequence goes on from CAWIDA010000009.1 coordinate 338,412, forward strand.
CGCTTCAGACTATGTTCGCCCTCTTCCGACGCTTCCACCATCAGTAGATCGAGGGGCTTGCATTTCAAAAGATTAGTCATTCAGCTTTGTCTCTCCTTCGAGATCAGGCTTGCATGCGCTCCGCCGCATTGCGCTTCGACCACACGTAAAACACCGGTATGCCCAGCAGGACGATCATCAGGCCGGGCCACGTGTATTGGGGCTTGTAGCGTAACAAGACTATATCAATGAATACGGCCATCAGAATATAGATTGCCGGCAGCACAGGATATCCAATTGCGCGATAGGGACGAACCGCGTCGGGCCGCTTCACCCGCAGTACAAACAAGCCTGCAATGGTCAGGATGTAAAATACCAGCACAGCAAAAATAATGTAGTCCAGCAACTGCCCGTAGCTCCCCGAAATACACAATACGCACGTCCAGACACACTGCATCAGTAGCGAGTGCGCCGGCGTGTGGTACTTGGGATGCAGTTTGGCCGCACCCTTGAAGAACAGTCCGTCCTTCGCCATGGCGTAGTACACCCGTGCTCCCGCCAGGATCAATCCGTTGTTGCAGCCGAAGCCCGAGATCAGGATCAGCACCGCCATGATCTTCGCGCCGCTCGAACTGAAGATCTGCTCCATGACCGCTGTCGCCACCCGGTCTTCCGAGGCGTGCTGAATGCCGCGCGCCAGGATCGTCGTTCCATTCGGGTCGCCGACCAGCGGCAGCACGCTGAGGTACACCACATTCGCCATTACGTATAAGAAGATGACGACGCCAGTGCCGATCGCCAGCGACAGCGGCAGGCTGCGCTGCGGATTGCGCACCTCTCCCGCCGTAAATGTCACGTTATTCCAGGCGTCGGCGGAGAAAAGCGAGCCCACCTGCGCCACCGCCAGGATCGTGATCGTCCCTACCAGCGCGATCGGCCCGCCCACGCCAACCTGCACCGGATGCAGCGCTCCCAGTCCCGCGTTATGCCAGAAGTTCGCGCCAAAGTTCGCCGCGATGGCCTGTGCGTTCCGGCCAATGAAGATTCCCAGCAACACCAAACCCAGCAATGCCGCAGTCTTGGCGAAGGTGAAGACGTTCTGTACGGCCGCGCCCAGCCGCACTCCAAAAATGTTCAGCACGGAAAGAAAAATGACAACCAGCACGGCCACCAGGTTCTGCGTGTTCAGCCCGACGTCCATGTTGCCCAGCACCATCGGCCCAATCGGAATGGGCGGCACGTGCGCGATGTGCAGGATCCAATTTGACGAAGAAATGGATGGATAAAATACGCCCAGAAACTTCCCGCATGCCACGCCAACTGCGGCTATTGTGCCCGTTTGAATCACCAGGTACAGAGTCCAGCCGTAGAGAAATCCCCACAACGGCCCCAGCGATTCGCGCAGGTACACATACTGTCCACCGGCGTGGGGCATCATCGCCGCCAGCTCGCCGTAGGCCAGCGCCCCCGTGATGGTCATGAAACCGGTGACCAGCCAAGCCGCGATGAGCAGTGCCGGCGAATTCACCTCGCGCGCGATCTCGGCCGAGACAATGAAGATGCCGGAGCCGATCATCGAGCCCATCACCAGCGTGGTTGCGCTGGTTAGCCCCAGTCCCTTTACAAATTCGTTTTCGCCGGAGCCGAGGGAAACAGTCTTCGTCGCTGTGCTCAAAGGACCTCTTGGGTCGGGAAGGTGTCTCGCAAGAATCTACACTAAAAGGCGCAGAAATTCCTCTGCCACACGTCGTGGAGCGCTCAACAGGTCCGAGATGACCGCCACCGAATCGGCGCCCGCCTCGATCACCGACGTTGCGTTGTTGCGGTTGATCCCCCCGATTGCCACCAGGGGTTTGCGGGTCGCCGCCCGCGCCGCGCGCACGCCCGCCAATCCGACCAATGCGTCAGGGTTCTTCTTCCCCGTAGTCGGAAACACCGGCCCAATCGCAATGTAGTCAGCCGGGCCCTCATCGGCCTCTTTCACTTGCTCCATATTGTGCGTCGAAACGCCGACGATCCGCTCTCCCGCGACCAGGCGCGCGCCCTCCGCAGGAAGGTCTTCCTGCCCCAGATGAACGCCGTCGTATCCAGCCGCCACGCAGATATCGGCACGATCGTTCATGATTAGCTTCACTTTGCCTTCCAGCACGCGCTTGATCTCGCGCGCGTGGCGCAGCATCTGCCTCGTGTCTCCCTCCTTGTTACGGTATTGCAGCAGGGTCACGCCGCCTTCTCCCAGGTCACGGGCAAACTCGACAATGGAGTTCGTCGTCCGCAGCGGCGGCGCAAAACAGGTGACGTCTACGATGGCATACAGCTTGGGTAACGCCAGGGGGGTCGGCATAACTGACTACATCTTAACGGTCTCTTTGCTGTTCTGGGCCAGGAAGCGCTCCATAAACTTTGTATCAATGTTGCCTGCGCGGAAGTCCGCATCCGCCATGATCTTCTTGTGCAACGGAATGCTGGTAAAGATGCCCTCCACCACGAACATGTCCAGGGCGCGCGCCATGCGCGAAATCGCCTCATCGCGGTCGCGGCCACGCGCACACAATTTGGCTATGAGGGAGTCATAGTAGGGCGGAATCACGCCTTCCGCATACGCCGCCGTATCCACCCGTATTCCCGTTCCGCCCGGCAGATTCAGTGCCGTGATCTTCCCCGCCGAAGGCGTAAAGCGCTCCGGATGCTCGGCATTGATCCGGCACTCAATCGCATGGCCACGGAAGTACACAGGATGGTCAGCGATGATCTCGTGCAACTTGCCGCCTGCGGCGATCAGGATCTGCGATTTCACCAGATCGACGTCGGTCGTCATCTCCGTTACCGGGTGTTCTACCTGGATGCGCGTGTTCATCTCGATGAAGTGCAAGCTGCGGTCTTCGTCCATCAGGAACTCGATGGTACCGGCGTTCTGGTAGCCGATTTCCGCCAGTGACTTCACCAGGATTCCTCCAATGCGGTCGCGCAGCTCCTGGCTCACCACTACCGAGGGCGCTTCTTCCACCAGCTTCTGGTGCCGCCGCTGGATGCTGCACTCGCGCTCGCCCAGGCTCATTACGTTCCCGTGCTCGTCGGCCAGTACCTGGAACTCGATGTGCCGCGGCCGCTCGATGAACTTTTCCATATAGAGGTCGCCATTGCCAAACGCCGCCGCCGCCTCCGATTGCGCTGCATGAAACTGGTTCGGCAACTCGTCGCCGCTGCGAATAATGCGCATGCCGCGTCCGCCGCCGCCCGCTGACGCCTTCACGATCACCGGGTACCCTATGGTACGTGCCCACTCCTGCGCTTCCTCCGCCGATTGCACGATTCCGTCCGAGCCGGGCAGAATCGGAACGCCCACCCGTTTCATCGCAGCCCGCGCCTTTTCTTTCTCCCCCATCATGCGCGTCACTTCCGGCGGCGGCCCGATGAACTTAATCCCCGACTCCCGGCACACTTCGGCAAAGTTGGCGTTCTCGCTCAGCAGCCCATACCCCGGATGAAGGGCATCCACGTTGGCGATCTCGGCGGCGCTAATCACCGCCGGGATATTGAGGTAGCTGTCGTTCAGCCGCGGAGGCCCGATGCAAATCGCCTCGTCGGCAAAGCGCACGTGCAGCGAGTTTCGGTCGGCCTCGCTATAGATGGCCACGGCCTTGATGCCCAGTTCTTTACAGGCGCAGATCACGCGCAGGGCGATCTCACCGCGATTCGCAATCAGGATCTTCTTGAACATGAATTCTTGTGTGTCGAGCTGTGTGCCGGTTCGCCGCGGCTACTGTTTGCGAATGCCGAACAGCGGCATCCCATATTCGACCGGGCTGCCGTTGCTGACGAACACCTTGACGATTTCGCCGGAAACGTCGGCCTCAATTTCATTCATCAGCTTCATCGCTTCGATAAGGCAAAGCACCTGTCCTTCCTTCACTGCATCGCCAACCTTGACGTAAGGTGGTGAGCCGGGCGAAGGAGCTTCGTAGTACGTGCCCACGATGGGCGATTTAACGATGGCCAGGTCCTCTTCCTCTATCGTTGCGGCGACCGCCGGTGGCGGCACGGGGGCCGCTGGGGCGGGCGCGGCCGATGCCGCGACCACCGGTACCGGCGCTATCTGTGCAAGCAAGGGCGCTGCTGCTACGGTTTCGTGTGCGCCGCCGCGCTTGATGTGAAGCTTTACGTCACCACGCTCCATCTCGAATTCGGCGATGTCCTTCTCCACCAGTAGTTCGATGAGTTCTTTGATTTCTTTTTGGTTCATCGTGATCCGCGTTCTGAGCGGCCCGTCCGTTGAGTAACCGCACAACCGAACCTCCGACGGGCTCACTATCAGGGCACGACTTCGATCGTGCCAACCGCCCCCTTACTTTTGAATTTCGAGCGGGCCTTAACCCGCGAGGCAGTACGACAAATGCCGCCTAAACTTCTATCAACTCTTTCGTAACCGGGGTCAGCACCTCGCACCCCTTATCGGTGACCATCACCATATCTTCAATGCGAATGCCGCCCCTGCCGGGAATATAAATTCCCGGCTCAATCGTGATCACCATTCCCGGCGCCAGACGTTCCGCCTGCTTCTTTCCCAGCCGCGGAGGCTCGTGAATCTCCAGCCCAACACCGTGTCCGGTCGAGTGGGTGAAGTACCGGCCGAGCTTTGCCTTTTGGAGCACCGATCGCGCCGCTTCGTCCACTTCTCCCGCCGAACCCCCGGGTCTGACGGCAGCAATTCCCACTAACTGCGCCTGCAGCACCGTTTCATACCACTCTCGTTCCACTCGGCTGATACGCCCCACGTGCACAGTGCGCGTCATATCGGAACAATAGCCACGCAGTATAACACCCGAATCCACCACCACGAACCCGCGCCGCAGGGATGGGCTGGCCCGACGCCCGCCCATGCGGTAACGCCCCCCGTTTTCCTGCCGCCACGATCGTGTCAAACGACATTCCGTCCGCCCCAGCCCGTCGCGCAGCAAACTCCAGTTTGCCGGCAATTTCCGTCTCCCGCACGCCAGGACGAATCGCCTTCACTGCCTGCTCGTAGACCCTCGCGCCTAGTCTCACGGCATCGCGGATCAGCTTCAGTTCTTCGTTGTCCTTAATCATGCGCTGCCGCATGATTAGCCCCACAGTCGGCTTCCACTCGATCCGCCGGTGCACCAATTGTTTCATCTGGGCCGCAATCGCCACCGTGGTCAAGTCCGATTCAAACCCAACCGCCGCCGAGCGAAGTTTGTCGATGAATTTGGCCGCCTCAACTAGCAAGGGCCCCCGGGCGATCACCGCCCGCGCGCCCTTCACTTCCTCGCGCGCCTGCTGCGTGTAGCGACCGTCAGTGAAGAACACCCGCCGCTCCGCCAGAAACAACAGAAGTCCATTACTGCCGGTATATCCGCACAGGTAGCGCAGGTTCGCCGGATGCGTAATCGCAAAGCCGTCGAGTTCCTCGTCAATCAATGTCTGCTGAAATTTCTTCTGCCGGCCCGCGTAGTCCATCCTCAGCATTGTACCGACAGGCGCAACAGGGTGCCGACGATAGATTGATTGTCGTTACCGCAAGCGGTGTCTAATAGGACATGCGGAATTGGTTGCCGGTGACCCTTATCTTCGTAGTTTGCGCGATTCCTTCTTGTCGACAAACTGCCGGGGAGCAACCTCCACCAATCGTGCGTCTTGACCTTCCGTTGGAACAACGTCTGGACATTCCAGTCAAACACGCTTCCGCGACGCTTCGATTGACGGACTTCGTGAGCTTCGTCGCAACTTCTTACAAGGTGCCGGTTCTCGCGGAAGTTGTAGCGCCCATCCCCGACGTGAAGGTTTCGGAAGGCACAGACTCGGCGCGGCAATTGCTTGAAACGGTAATCGGACGTTTGCCAGGATACTTGTGGAAGGACGAAGGAGGAATCGCCCACATCTTTCAAACTAGCCTGCTGACCTCACGCGGTAACATTCTCAACCTGCAGGTTGATCGCTTCTATTTTCCTGCCAGTGTGCCGGACTTCAACGCGTCTTTTCGGTCGTGCCTGTGGGGTTTAGCGCAACATCACGGCTGCGTTGGCGGAGCTATTAGTGATCTCATCCCAACCGAACTCCACAAAGAACCATTGCCATATGCTGAGGCCGTTCGTGAGGTAGCCGGCAGAGCCATCCTGATCAGGGCGCTACAGGCGAACGGACATTTTTATTCGTTGATCGGATACCGAAGTGATAAGCCCCAGCTAGATGACGATTTCGCCATTTCTAATTGGTTCATCCGAAGTCTGGTGCCTGATGAACCCCTTCCCATATGGATTCAGGCCCACAATAGCATCCATCACTGAGTACTACTGCGGCGCCTGAATCACTAGAGGGTCCACCGTCTGCTTACGCGCCCGGTAAATCGTATTGGTACTCAGCACTTCTGCGACTGCATCAGCGTGAACCGCGTACGTCGCCGGCCCAGGACTCGCCCCGAACGGAATCACCTGTTCCCCACCCGATTGCAACGTCAATTCCTGATAGCCCAATGCCGTTGCCCGGCCTATCTGGTTCACCGCCATCACGATTACCGTTAGCGTAAATTCCTGCGCCGTCTGGTTAGTGACAATCACCGAGCCCTCCAGCGTCTGTCCGTGCACCGCGGGCGGTTGCTTCCATTCAATGCTCAGCGCCGCTGTCACAATGAGCGTGAACGTGCGCTGGATCTGCATTGCTCGCACGCTTGAATCCGTGACCGTTACCTCGAAGTCGTAACTTCCCGAGCGACGTCGGCGTTCCTGTGATAACGCCCCGCGTCGCGCCCAGACTAAGCCCAGGGGGTAGCTTCCCGCCCGTCACCTTCCACGTCAGCGGCTGTGCACCGCCGGCAACTTAATAGCAACAGCTACGTTCGAACCTAGTGTGACAGGTTCCAGCTTTGAGCTCTGTATTGTGAGTGGAACTTGGGCCCGCAACCCAGCGGTCGTCACCAGCACAAGCCACGTGACTGCCGCTCCCCATCGTGCGACCCTCCCGGTCATCATCACGACATTATAGGGGCACTGGCGATCCGACAGAATTTGAGTGCCCCACTCTTTCCGAAGGAAAAGCGTGGGATCGCCTCTGACTTTGAATAGAGACTTGAAACTTTAGCGCGTCGCCTGCGTCTGCGGCAGCTTCTTGATCGCGGCTTCCAAGTCCGCTGGTTTGAACCCAAACGGCCCCGGCTTGCTCTTATAGACGACCTTGCCTTCGCGATCTATCAGGTACAGCCGGTCTGGCCACCCGGTATACGCGATCTCGGTGTGGTTTTCGTATCCGTCAATGATGGCGGGGAACTTGATGCCCAACTTGCGGACGCACGCTCCGGCTACAAACGCGCGCTCCTCTTCGTTTTTGGGGCTGGCAAACAGCACGTTGTCCTTGACATTGCTTTGCATCTGCCACACGTCAGTCGGATGCGCCTCGAGGATATACACCGCGTAGAACGCCATCTGGCTTCCGTACTGCTCATACAGCTTGTTGAGGGCGGGAACCTCCCGCCGGAATGGCGGTCAAGTGTAGCTGCCGAAAACCAGCACCACGGGCTTGCCCCGCAGCGCAACAAGGTCTACTTCGGATTGATGATCCAGCGTCGGCAGGCGAAAGTTGGGCGCGGGGTCTCCTGGCTGCACGACGCCGGCTCGGGCATGGTTCCACATCGTTTCGAATGGGAACAGAAAGAAGGCGGGCATCGGCATATGCGACATCACCCGGCCAAACTTCTCCGGGGGCTGCCGCATTGCCCAGCCGATAAACAGCAGAAAGCTGCCCCACAAGCACAGCAGGACAACCGTAAGGATGGATAGCGTACGCTTCGTCGGTTTTCGCATCAGGAGTGTCGTCAGCTTATTGCGAAGCGCACCGGCGGGTGAATAGTGCTTTTACATTAGGTGGATTGCGAAGCTCCCTCGCTTTCCATAAGTACGTGCGGCAAAACTTTGCCGCCAACCACTCTGTGGCCTTCTTCCCTCAAGTGTTGTGCTTGGCTTTCGACTCCTCCGGGGAACTTCGGGTTGAGCTTGCCATCCTCGCGCACCACGCGCCAGTAAGGCGTGATGTCCTGGCTTCCGGCTTGCCGGTCTTCTTCCGACGCTTCCGCCACGATGCGCAAAAAAATGCCTGTGACGAGGGGACAAGTCACGTCGGCGTTATGCCAGTGGGCCAACCGCCGGCGTATCTGGCTAAGACTGCTGAATTGCCCACGCGGGATCTTGCGAATCATCGCGTCAACTTCCAATGCTGTGGGAATCAGCATCATCCCGCTGCCCAGTCTGTCCACCATTGCGTCAGGAATCGGAACCAGCTTGGGTAGCACCTGCTTATGCAACTTGGCGCGCCATGACGTCTTGGATCTCAACACCACTCTTGCGACCGGCATACAGACCTCTCCTCGACCGCTAACGCCCCTTTCCCCATCAGCATAGGCGCGTGTTCACGACCGGTTCAAGAGTCTAACTATGGATAAAACGCCCTTATTCCCAATACGGAAATTGCTCTCGAGCGAGGCCTGCTCTGGCGGAAACACAGGTTAGATACCCGGTCCCAGCGGGTAAGCCGGCAAATCTGGCGGCCTTGGCGGCAGCTTCTTCGGGTTGGCGTTGATCTGCTGCATAACGAGGTCTACCGCCTTCTCCAGTTGCGGATCTTGACCGGCCATTACTTTATCGGGCGGGTTGTCAATCACAATGTCCGGTTCCACACCGCGGTTCTCGATAAGCCACTTGCTGTCCAGACCATACAGCGAGAACTCCGGCCGGGTCACATATCCTCCGTCGATTAGAGGAATATAACCGCGAATGCCGCGCACCCCTCCCCAGGTGCGCTCTCCGATGAGCGGCCCCAGCTTGTACACCTTAAAGAAGTAGCTGAAGAAGTCTCCGTCGGAGGCGGCATAGTGATTGGTGACGCACGCCATGTGGCCGTAGAACACATTGGGCGGTTCGGTGTCGGAGGCCCAATTCCGCGCCGACCCCATGCCGGCGAGCACGCGTCGCAAGCGCTCGAAGATCAATTGGTCAACGAAGCCGCCACCGTTATAGCGGACATCGAAGACGATTCCCTCCTTGCGGATCTGAGGGAAATACTGCTTCACAAATTCGTTCAGTCCCTCGGCTCCCATGTTGGGCAGGTAGACATATCCAATGCGGCCGCCGCTGAGTTTGTCTACCTTGCGCCGGTTAGTCTCGATCCAGTTGAGTTCGTGGAGGCCAAATTCACTGGGGATGGGTCTCACCACGATTGTATGCGAGCCTTCTGTCGTCGGCTTGCTGTTGAGCGTGAGTGTCACCGCCTGGTTCACCGTGTTGACAAATAGCTCTTCCGGATTCTGCGGAATGTGCAGCGATCTGCCATTCACCGCCAATAGATAGTCCCCCTCCTTCGCCAGCACGCCGGGTTCGGTCAACGGAGAACGTAGCGCCGGATTCCAATTCTCACCCGGATAGATTTTCGCAATGCGGTAGTAACCGCTCTGCTTGTCGGCCGCGAAGTCAGCGCCGAGCAAGCCGACGTTGACCGGATCGAGGTCGGGATAGTCTCCTCCGCCAACATACGTGTGCGAATTGGAAAGCTCGCCGATCATTTCGCCGAGTATGTAAGTCAGGCTGAGGCGATCAGCCACGTAAGGCAACAACTGTGCATACTTCTCGCGCTCCTGCCGCCAGTTGATGCCATTCATCGCGGGCTCGTAAAAGTAGTCGCGTTCCTGGCGCCACACTTCGTTGAAGATTTCCGTCCACTCGGCCGGCGGATCCAGTTCCATTCGCAAGTCATCGAGCTTCAGAGCGCCGTCGCCCACCTTGGCCAACGGCTTACCGGCGGGCGTTTCTTCGCCATCGCCGTCGCTTGGCGGCACTTTTAGGTCTACGATCCCGTAGGTGTGCGGGCCGCCTCCCCCTTCCTCCTGCCCCCCGCCTCCCTCCTTGGGAGCGGCGTAAAGCAGCTTCTTCCCATCGAACGACAGCGCGAATTGGTCGGCTCCAGCCAGCAGCACATGATCCTTCCGGCCCTTCAGGTCGTAGGCGTGCACCGAAAAGCTCTCGCCGGGCAACTGACCCGACAGACCTTCAACCGGGGCAACGACGTACAGCACCAGATTCTTGGCCGCCGCCAGATTCTGCAGATTACCGGGCGGCATAGGTAACGCGACGATACGGTTCTGGATGCCGTCGAGATCGATACGGAAATTCTGCAGTGCTGGACGCTTCCCCGGCTCCGGCTCCGCAGTCGTCGATTCTGCCTTGCCCTTCTGCTCACCGGCAGCCGGGGGCGTAGTTTCCGATGACTTGCGCTTGGCTGTCTGCTGTGGCGGTTCGGTCGGGGGCAGCGCTCCCGGGATAGGAGTCACCAACACATCCGGTGGATGAGGAGCCATCACTTCGTCGCTCAAGACAGGAAATGGCGATGGCAGGTCGGCGCGCAGGGTTGCGATATACACGCGGGTGGCTTTTGGGTTGGCAAACTCGAAGTCGTAGACGCCGAGAACTTCGTTGTAATCGCGATTGGAAAGGAAGTACAGGTATTTTCCTTCCGGATCGAAATACGGCGTTACGCTGTCGCTGGCATTCGTGGTGACCGGCGTACTCTTGGCGTCAGCCAGACTGTAGAGATGCACCACATGGTTGTGGTTATCGCTGGGCCTGGCGTAAGCGATCCACTTGCTGTCAGGCGACCAGCTGTAGTCGGTGATATCGCCATACTCGCCCTGCGTGATTTGCACCGGCTTCTTTTGCGTCACGTCAACATAGAAGAGGCGCGTCGATTTGTCGGCGAATACCAGCTTCGTACTGTCGGGAGACCACACTGGCGGCAGGCGGAACATCGTTCCGTCAAACGTGATCCGGACCTCGGCGCCGGTGCCTTCCTGCGGAGTCATGTACAGCTCGTCCTCGCCCGTGCGATCGGAGACGTAGGCCACCCAGCGGCCATCCGGGGACCACGCCGTGTATTTCTCGCGAATTCCCGGTGTCCGCGTGAGATTGCGGATGCTGCCCTCCTTCGCCGGCACTGTGAAGACGTCGCCGCGGGCCGTTAGTGCCCCACGTTTGCCATCGGGTGAGATGTCGAAATCTGTCACCAGTTTGCTGACGTTCGCCCAGTGCTTGCGCGCCAGGTCGCGATCTCCCGGAAGATAGATAGCCAGCTTGTGTGACTGCTGAGTACTAAGGTCGAAAAGATACAAATAGCCGCCGTTCTCGAAGACGATGGCATCTGAGCCCAGGCTTGGCCAGTTCACATCGAAGTCGGTGAAGTGTGTGAGCTGCTTGATTTCATGCGAACTCAGGTTGTAGCTGTAGAGGTTCAGGCGATGTTCCGGACCGCGATCAGAATCGAAGTAGATGGTGTCACCGTGCCACATCGGAAAGGTGTCGGTCCAGTCTTCGTGCGGTACGGTCTCGAGAGTGTGTGTCTTGAAGTCGTAGATGCTGATGTCCTGCGCCATACCGCCCTGGTAGCGCTTCCAGGTGCGGAAGTTGCGGAAGATACGGTTGTATGCGATTTTCGAGCCATCCTGCGAGTAGGAGGTCAGTCCACCCTTGTCGAGTGGCAGCGGTTCGGGTAGTCCGCCATCGACGCTGACCTTGTAGAGTCGGCCGAACCAACCGTTGAAGGTATCGCGCCGCGTGAGATAAACGATTTGCTTGGAGTCAGGTGTCCAGGTAATGACTTCGTTTTGAAAGCCCATCCGCTCCGAGATGGGCTCGCCGCCGGGATGAAAGGTCAACTGCTTCGGCTCGCCGCCTTCGGACGGGATGACGTAGACGTTGTAATTGCCGTCGTATTGGGCGGTGAAGGCGATCCATCTGCCGTCGGGAGAGAACTTCCCCAACAGCTCCTGGCCGGGGTGACTGGTAATGCGGCGTGCCACACCTCCTTCGCGAGCCACCAGCCACAGGTCTCCGCCGTAGCTGAAGACAATATTGTCCTTGGTGACATCGGGAAAGCGCATCAGGCGGCCTTCCGGCATTGGTTGAGCGAAAGAGAGTGCTGCAAGTGCAATCTGCAGAAGAACTAAGATGGCATTCACACGGACCATCAGCGTACCTCCCGTGCGGAATTCGTAACGACGAACAAATCTTGCACCAACGTAGGAAAATAGCAATGAGAAGTCGGCTTCGGGAGAAATTGCGTGCGCTCATTGCGGATCAGGGGCTCCAGGCCCGATAGCGGACGACCGTCGGCGGGGTCCGGCTTGGACTGAAATAATCCGTTGAGACACGCACAACTGAGACAAAATACAACGACGGCCCTAGCTTCCAACAGCCCTTGCCGTCTTCGTCTCCCTACGCGGGCGGGGCACTTCGATGTTGAGGCTCTTGTTCTCCATCCAGCTATCGAGAATGCTCTTCTTGAACTTCCAGCGGTTGCCGAGCTTGAAAGCCGGGATCTTCTCTTCCGACACGTACTTATAGAGGGTGTCGGGCGAGACGCCGAGGTACTGCGATGCCTGCCGGATATTCATCACTTCGCGCGCATCAGCCATGCTTACCTCCCTGAATCTCCCGGAACAGCAGGATAAAAGCCTGCAGAATCTCCCGCTGGTTTCGCCTTTTGCCGGCTTTTAACCCGATTTCTCCGGCCATTTCGCCGGACTTTCGACGGCCTTCGGTGCTACCAATCGCCCAATTGTAGGGCGTGTCACGCTCCTCGGCTATAGGCTCGCTGTTGCCGCTAACGATACCTACCCTGGTGTTCCAGCGCCTACGCTCGCAGTCCGGTAAATCCGGTGCAATACGTATTCCGAACAACCCGAGGTGGTGCTTGCCCCCGAATTAATTGGCTCAACTCACATCGACGCGCGCATGATTTAGGATGAATTGGACCGACAGGAGGCAGATTGCTCTGCGGTAATTGCGGACACGATAACCCGCGCGAAAATCGGTACTGTGGCATGTGCGGCACGCCGTTTCCCCATCGCCTGACGATCCCCGACGAGCAGAGCGCGCTGGCGTTCAGTAGTACACCGATCACTGTGACACCCTCGGCCCTTCCCATTTCCGCCGTCGAGCCTCCGCGGGCTCCGGCGATGCCCTCCATGACAACCGTGCAACCGGAGGAGCCCTCACCGCTGGAAGGCGAGCCGCCCTCTGAGCCTTTGGATGCTCTCGTCACCGAGAGTACCGCAGACACCGCCGCCGCAGTCCCGGCCGTCGAATTACCACTGGACACTGCCCCGCCGCCTCTGGACGCCCCCATAGAGCCGACTCCGGTCCCCGTAGAGTCAGAAGCCTACGTCGAGCCGGAAGCAACAGCCGCAGCCTCCGCTGTCGAGATATCAGAAGAAGAACCAGAGCCTGTCGTCGAGGAGTTCGCCCCCTCGCCAGCACCCGCTTCCCCGCCCCCTCCTACCCAGCACGAAGATGAGATTCCAGCCGTCGTTGCCAGCACGGCGCCGTCAGAACCACTGGAGCCTCCGTCAGTTGCGGAAGAGCCCGCGCCGCCTCCTCAACCCGCGTCGCACGAAGTAGCGCCGATCCCTAATGCGCCCGAGGTTGTCGAGCCTGTTGCACCCCCTCCGCCGCCTCCGCATGCAGAGCCAGTACCTCCGCCGCGCGCGGTTCCACCAGCCCGAATCGAAACGCCTGATCGCAAGCCTACAGTGATCCGCAGGCCGCCTGCGCCGCAGCCGATCGCGTCGCCGCCGCCGTCCGCCGGCATGCCAACCTTCCGCTCAGTAGCCGAAGCCAGCGGGACGCCCGTCGCCAGTTCCTTCGACCCCGACGAGCCCGACCATTCGGAAGAAGAGCGCGACCTACGGGAATACGTAGCCGCCTTTCGCTACACGCCGCCCGATGAGGCATTCGACGAGTTGACCATGCGTAGCGAAGTTCCGGTTCTCGAGAATGAGGCCCCGGCGATGCCCAGCCACCCATCGTTTGACGATGACGTGCCACCGCCGCCTGAGGCCGGTTCGGTTCCCACCGGCGCCGAATACTATCAGCCAGCTGGTCCGGCACCCGGCCGTCCCCGCTTCATCGATATCGCAGAAGCCAGCCAGCCATCGCCCGGGCGTGACACTACGGCGAGGACCGGCACCTCATTCCTTGGGCTCGACACCCCGCCGCCCGCCCCGCCGCCACTCGACGAAGCCGCCGAACCCTCGCGCAGTCGCTGGCCCTTCTGGTCTTCGCTGGCCGCGGCGCTATTGATTTTTGGAGGTCTGGGATTCCTTGAGGGCCGCGCCCAAATCAACCACACGAACCGGGGACCGGTCGAATTGCTTGTACAACAGTTTCAGAAACTGCGACAGCGTGGGTTGACCAGTACCGTGAAGGCACCCGCTGCTCCCTCAAGCATCGTTGACAAGGAAGCTGCGGAAGCGCCCCAGTCAGCAGAATTGCAAGCCAAGTCTCCCACAACTGTCCCGGCAACCACCGCGACTAACAACCTGCCGCCCAGCACAGCTGCCAACTCGGAGTCTGGCACTTCACCTGCGCCGCAAGCTCCGGTGACTACGGAGCAGCAGCAGCCAGCCGCATCCGCTTCGTCATCCACGCCACCGCAAAACAGCCAGACTGCTCCGGCCGCTCCTGTCACCGCGGAAAAACAAAAACGGGTGCCTGCCAGTGCAACGCCGACCAATCCAGCCTCCGCGTCTGCCGACGCCAAGCGCGAAGCCGCTAAGCCACTCGAAGCTCCTACCCCGCCCTCCGGATCCAAACACGATCCCGGGCAGCAGGAGTTAGACAAGGCGATGCAGGCGGGCGATCCGACCGCCGCTGCCGCATGGCTGTGGAAGGCAACCTCTCGCGGTAATCCCGACGCGCCGGTGCGTCTGGCCGACATGTACATTAAGGGCAAAGGAGTTCCCCGCAGTTGCGAGCAGGCCCTCGTGTTGTTGCGCTCGGCGGCGACCAAGGAGAATGCTCCGGCGCGCAACCGCCTCGCCGCGCTCTACGCCAACGGGTCCTGCGTCGCCCGCGACCGTGTTAAGGCATATCAGTTGATGTCGTCCGCGCTTGTGGCCGATCCCGGCAGTGAGTGGGCCCGACAGAGCCGCGAGGAACTCTGGCAGCAGATGACTCCTTCAGAACGGATCCTGGCCGCGAAATACCGCTGATCCACTGCACACGCATCGAAGGCTATAATGAATCCGGCCGTTCGCCGCTCGCACGGCTTGGCTCCTTTTGCATCCACGTTAATTTCCCAGGCATCACAGATCTTTGGAGGAAAGAACCAGAATGGCACACGAAGTTCCACCGCTGCCTTACGACTACTCTGCTCTGGAACCCTACATTGATACTCAAACCATGCACCTGCATCACGACAAGCACCATCAGGCTTACGTGACCAACCTCAACGCCGCCGTTGACAAGGCGCCTGAGCTCAAGAATCTGACCGTCGAAGAACTCGTCAAAGGCCTGGAAAACGTGCCGGAGGCCGTACGCTCCGCTGTCCGCAACAATGGCGGAGGCCATATCAACCACACCATGTTCTGGACCATCATGGGACCAAACTGTGGAGGCGAGCCCAGTGGCGCCATCGGTGACGCCATCAAGACCACCTTCGGCGATTTCGCCAGCTTCAAGGAAAAGTTCAACGACGCCGGCCTTAAGCAGTTCGGCAGCGGATGGGCCTGGCTGGTACGTGATTCCGCCGGCAAGCTTCATGTCATGAGCACACCCAATCAGGACAACCCGCTGACCCAGGGCTTTTATCCGGTCATGGGCAACGACGTCTGGGAGCACGCCTATTACCTGAAATATCAGAACCGCCGCGCTGACTACCTGAAGGAGTGGTGGAACGTCGTCAACTGGATCGAAGTTAACAAACGCTTCCAGCAGGGCAAGTAGCTCCGCATCGAGAGTAGGCGACACTACACTTAGACTAGCGATGATGGAGGTTCAGTCTTTTTGAAGATCTCGCGCAATGGGGGAAGAGCTGGCCTTCAGGCCGGCGATAACGCAACTACGAATGCCGGGCTTCAGCCCCGGGATTCACCAGTTAAGCAAGGGTGCGCCAGCCGCACCCTTTTCTTCTTTGTTGTTGTGCCATTCGGAGCGGAGCGACCGTAGGCGCGATGTCGAGGGACCCGACTTTACTGGCAACTGGCTACCGGCTGCTTCCGACTACTGGCACACATCAGCCAGCTTCTTAATCGCAGAAACCTCGAACTTTACGGGCATGGCCCCGCTGGCGGATTTCTTCGTGGATTTCGGTGTCCCGGTCACCTGTACCTGCTTGCCGTTGTAGCTGAAGAGAGTGTCGTGGTCACCCTTGAGCAGATAGCGTTCGCCGTTGGGAGCGATGAGCGTGAAGACTCCATTTACGCTGACCAGGCAGCCGGAGACAGTAGAGGGATTGGAGCCGGACTGTTGAGCGTAACCGGCGGCGGACAGAAGCAGCAACGAGAGGATAAATTTTGCAGTGCGCACAGTTCGCCCCCGGAACGAGAGAAGTACCTTCGCGAAAATTGTACAGCTAGATTGACGGCCCACGGCAATTCCGAGGGCGGACACCAAGAATGGTGCACCGGCGTGACTATTTCCCGCCAGATTCAGCTTGCGTTAAGGTTACGCACCGTAGTCTGTGACTTAATAGATCGCTCAAATACGAGGCCCCCGGTGACCCGGCCAGAGTCATCGGGGGCTTTGTTGTGATCACTTGCAGCATTAAGGGCATCGGCGGAGTAGGTCAGAAGTCCTCTGGCCAGCCGAGGCCGTGCCGCCTGAAGTGGCTGCCGAAAAATTCACTTCCGGCCACCGATTCGTATCAGGGCATGACTTTACAGGCTGCGGAAAACTCGCTTCCGACGGCCTCGTATCAGGGCACGACTTTCGGTCGTGCCGCAAAGTCGTTTATTTGTGACCCCTCCGCGCGGGCTTCAGCCCGCGCGGTCCTTTCCAGCGGCACAAAAGACTTTCTCCGCGGCCTCTGAAACACGCTCGAGTCGGACCGCCTATTTGATACCGTAGAGATACGCTATGTCACTCGTGGACGACTTTGTCTTTAAGCCCCGGCGGCTCGGCATTTTCGTGATTGTGATCGTGCTGCTGGCGATGGCGTTCAACACGTGGCGCAACGCGCGCATCGATGCGTTGGCACGAGCCGCGCTTGACAAGAAGGCGGACGTGAGCAACGTCAAAAAACTGGCAGGCTATTCCGGACAACGCGCAGGTGAGTTGCTGCTAGTAGTCGTGTCGGGAGCGCCCACCCAGGAAAACCGCCTGGCGGCATTGCGGGCGCTGGTCGATCGCAAGGATGCCGCGAGGGTTTCGCGACTATCCGAGTTGCTGCTGCCACCGGAAGACTTCGCGGTGCGACAGGCCTTGGCCAATGCTATTTATCAGACGGGATGCTCCCCCGAGTGCGCGCGCAATATTCTCTACTTCCAGGAGCGCATGTGGCGAGGCGACCGTCCGGCGGAGGAGACGCAAGCCACTCCGCCAGGCGCTTTATCGGAAAAGGAAACCGAACTGCGAACCGCGCTCGATGAGATCCTGCGGAAAAACAAGCCCGTGCTGGGCGTGATGCTGGAGCGAATCTACGGACTGGCAGGGTCATTTCCCAGTCCGTTTGCCACCGAGATGGTCACACGATTGGGGCTTACGGAGGCTTGTCCGCCCCTGATGCGCACGTATTTGACGGTGCATGAGAATGTAAGGCAGTCGCCGGAGTATAAAAATGTCGCGGCCGCAGTAGACAAGTTGGGATGCAGGAACCAGCCGCTTCCCAGCCGGCCGTGAAACACAGCCGCGCCCTACCCTGTGGCAAAGTTTCAAGTGCCGCGGGATCCGGTACTTTCGATGCCACGCAATATCGCGGAGTCTATATGAGGCATATAGTCACAATCGTCCTGCTGGCCAGCTCGCTAGCGATGGGACAAAGCAAGCCTTCCACGCGGCCCTCTAAGATCACATATCTGTGGTGCGGTTCCCTTTACGACGGCAAGCACGACGCCGCACAAAAGACTGTGACCGTGCAAATCACCGACGGTAAGATCGATTCCGTCGTCCCTGGCAAATCAGCCGAGGTGGGTGGTTCAGAAGTCATCGACCTCTCCAGCGAGGTGTGCCTGCCCGGTCTGATCGACGCCCACACCCACGTGCTGCTGCAGGGCGACATTACCGCGGAAGACTACGACGTGCAATTGCTGAAGTGGTCAACCCCGTATCGCACCATCCTGGGCACCGTCGCGGCCAGGCGGGCTTTAGAGTACGGATTCACCACCATTCGCGACCTCGAAACCGAAGGTGCCGGCTACGCCGATGTGGACATCAAGAAGGCCATCAACAACGGCGTGGTTCCGGGGCCGCGCATGCAAGTAGCTGGCCGCGCCATGGATGTGACCGGGGCCTATCCCCTGCTGGGGTATTCCTGGGAGCTGAAAGTGCCCAAGGGCGTGCAGGAAGTGGACGGCGCCGAGGCTGACCGCAAGGCAGTCCGCGAGCAGATTTCGAACGGAGTGGATTGGATCAAGGTGTACAGCGACCGCAGCTATCGTGTGCGCGACGACGGAGTGCTGGACGACGTGCCCACCTTCACCCTCGACGAACTGCGAGCCATCGTGGATGAAGCGCACCGTGAGCGCCACAAGGTCGCTTCGCACGCCGCTGCACTCAACGGCGTACACAACTCGGTGGAGGCGGGAGTGGATTCCATCGAGCACGGTATGTACATCGCGGATGCTGATCTGAAAACCATGGTGACACAGGGCACCTATTATGTGCCGACGCTATTTGTGGGCGAGTACGTCGCCGAGGGTCGGGCCGCTGAAGGCGCGAAAGTCTGGGTGGATATGATCAAGATTCATGAAGACACGTTCCGCCGCGCCCTGAAAGCCGGGGTCAAGATCGCCTTCGGCACCGATGCCGGAGGCTTCGACTGGAAGATCAACCCGGCGAAAGAGTTCCCTATCATGGTCAAGTACGGCATGACTCCAGCACAGGCTCTGCGCTCGGCCACCACCACGGCGGCGGAGTTGCTGGGGATGCAAGCGCAGATTGGCTCGGTCGAAGCGGGCAAGTACGCCGACATCGTGGCCGTGCCCTCCGATCCCATGGCCGACATCGGGCAACTGGAGAAAGTGAACTTCGTGATGAAGGGCGGCGTGGCATACGTAAAGCCGTAGGTCGGAAGCGCCGGGCTTTAGATCGGCGGAAGTGTGCAAGCTACTGAGTATGGCTTTACAGGCTGCTGAAAAACCCGCCGTTGTACAGCTTTGTGTCAGAGCACGACTTCACAGGTTGCGGAAAACTCGCCTCGGGCTCCCGATTTGTATCGGGGCATGACTTTACAGGTTGCTGAAACACTTTCGTTCGGAGGTGTTTTGAAGGGGCACGGCTTTAGCCGTGCCATAAGAGTCCTTTATTTTTGTCATCCCTCGCGGGCTTTCAGCCCGCGAGGGATCTGCCTTTCCGACTTTTTCCCCAACCTCTTCAGTCGTACCAATAATTCGTTCAATTTTTGATCTCCCGCGCGAACTCAGTCCGTGGGCGACCTGCTTTGGCCGCGCTCACAGCCTGCTCTGCGCATGGTCGCAGGCCGCGGCTCTCCCATCTTCACACGATGGGGACGTGTGGGGCTGCGGTCCGCGAAATATCTCCGCTGAGACGGGGATCGTCCGCGATTTCGATGGCGCGTTTGTAGGGCACGAATCCGGCCTTTTGATAAAACGCCAGTGCCCCAGGATGGTCCGAAGTACAAGTGTGCAGCCACACGCGTTGTGGCTTGTGCTCCCATGCCAGCGGCAGGCAGTACCGTAGCAGAGTGCCTCCTGCGCCTTTCCCGATCAACGCGGTCGTTACGCCGAAAAACGATATCTCGATGTCAGGAAATTGTCGGCGATCGAACTCCAGCAGGCCTTGGTCGGCGCCGCCGTGGGAGAGCGCGTAAATATCGACCGCCGGGTCATAAAGAATTGCGCGAAGCTCATCGTCAGAGAGCCGCAGACGGCTGAACCATAGCCACGGGTCGCCAATCACCCGATAGAGTTCGCGGTACCAACCAAGATCGGGCTGAGAGACGCGAAGCACTTTGAACCCCGACATTGTAGGAGTAGCCGCCGCGGGCGGCGGCTCGCGCATTTCGAGATACGTCACCACGGCTGCAATCTTTCCCGGAGGCAGGTCGGTATATCCGTTCAGCATCGCTGTAGAGAGTAGCAGACGGAAAAGCCTTCGGATACCCGACTATTGGTTCTCGTCGAATATCCATCGCGTCACTGCGGTGGCAATCTGCTTTTCGGGAAAGGCAAACACTTTTTGCGGTACGACTTTGTACAGTTGGCCGCCCATCCCGGGATCGGGAGCCCAGCCATATTTCTTCTTGCTTGCCGCCGGCAGGCCTTTCGGCATCTGTGCGAATATAATGAGCTCGGCCTTTCCTTCCACAATCCAGAGCTCTTCGAGATTTTCATTGATGACAACACAATGGGGGTTATTCGCCAGGTTTCTGGCCTTGCGAGTGGTTTCGCCGGTCCCAAAGTAATATGCGTCGTCGAACCACATGCCATGCATCCCCATAGCATGCGGGCGGCCATCTGGACGGACTGTCACGATTACATAGTTATGCGAATCTTCCAGCCTTTTCCGCGCCCAGGTCCAGTCCAGCAACCCAGTAGGCGAACCGGTCATTCGATAGTCTTCCGGAATGACTGGCCGTGCGGCCCGCGGCGCCTTTGATGTCGCAGCCGTAGCTCCGGCGACGTCCTCGCTTCGTGATTTCGCCTTGCTCTTTTTCTTTCCGGTGCGTGCCGTCATCTCACTGGCGCCCCACACTGGTAAAACACCGGACGTCTCGCGGTGCTGCACGAAGGCCGTTTCCACGCGTCCGCGACCACCACTCGTTCACACTTCGTTCGGAATGACGATCCACAATATGAGATACAGCAACCCGCCGGTTCCGGCGAACAGGAACAGCAGCAACCACAATATCCGGATCGTGGTTACGTTCCAACCGTAGTATTGCGCGACTCCCGCACACACACCCGCAATGCGTCTTCCCGCTCGCGGACGCACCAGCCTCCGCTCGGCCACACTGCCTGTCATTGCTGCGCCACAATACGGGCACACTCTGGCGTCATCCGGACTCGCCTTGCCACAATGGTTGCAATACATCGCCTTCTCCTCCGGTCGGCCCTGCGCGCACACAGCAGAACCAGTCTGCACCATGATAACGGTTGGAAGAGGAATCACTGAGTCGGCGTGTTGAATACAACCGGGAACCGGTCGCCGCCGCAGACTGAAGGCGCCAGGCTCGGATTGTCACGCAACGGGCGCCTAAATGACGCTTCAACTGTGACGGTTTGTACACAAACCTTTGACTGCGATGTTACACGCGAGTAGAGTCCCCCGCGGCCGTTCGTAGTCTAACACTCTATCCATCGGTTGCATGGTTCCAACTTTTGAAGAGTGCCGTGCATTCAAACTAAAGGTGGCAGAGGAGCAGACATGAACCCCAACTATCGCAGACTAGTAGCGCTGGCTTTATTTATGCTGGCGCTGAACATCGCGGCCTTGGCCCAGGACTTTAGACCCAAGGTTCGTGCCGACATTCCCTTCCGCTTCTATGCAGGCGGCAAAGTGTTACCGGCGGGAAGCTATACCCTCGCCGTTAACTCCGGAAGCCATAATGTGGCGATCTTTCAGAGCAACGGCATCGGAACGTTCCTTCTCGGATCACCCAATGACGGCTCAAGCAACGGCCGAGCGCTACTGACCTTTCGCCTCAATAACGAAGACGTCTATGTTCTGCAAAAGATCCAAGCGCCAGACGTTGGAATCAGCTTCGATTTGGGCAAGATGTCGACCCGTTTGGTCGAGAATCAACCGGCCTCCACGCAGGTGGTGCTAGCTCGGCTAGTGAGATAACAAGGGCGCTATTCGCAGTTGAGGTCCGAAACAAGTCGGTCGGCCAGGATTCGACTTGATTCGCTGCGGAGCTTCCCACCCAGGAACCGGAACCCTGGGTGGGGCCCCGTAGATGGGGACGAAAGGCCACTAATTCCTCATCCTAACCAGCTGCCCACTTCAGGGGCTTCAGTTCGGCAGATTCCCGTTCAGCTTTTCCACTTGCCAGAACGCATTCGGCAATCGGTCGTTTAGCGCAGGCAGTGGAATCAGCTTCTGATGCGGTTCGGTCTGGTACCAGAAGGCAACGCTGGTGTAGTCGTCCTGGCGAGCATTGGCGTGGCCGTGCTCGATGGTCGCGCGCAGAGACTTCTCGAAGTAAATCGGGTCCTCAACATGAAAGCGATACATGGTGTGGCTACCGGTCCAGTCGCGATTGCCTTGCTGCGAGTATCCTATGTAGGGGTAGTTGAATTCCTTCTGAAACATCCAGGCATTGTTGAAGTAATCTTCCATGCCGGTTCCATTAATGGTGGCATTCCCGCTGTCGCCGTCGATAAAAAACATATCGTCGCCTTCGCCCCACCATCCGGTGGAAAGCCCGAAGACATTCAGAATAGTTCCAACGTACTGTCCCTTCCCTTTGGCTTCCATAAAGACATAGTTGTTCTTTCCATCGAGATTCTTACCGTCCGATTCGGACTGTGGAACTGCGCGGGTGAGCTGATGGTTCCACTGCGCATGGAAGCGGCCTTTGTCGGCTACCGCGCGGGTGTCAGGATAGGTCTGGTAGTCGATGTGATAGTAGAGGTTAGGAACATCCTGTGCACCATCATTCGTGATGGTGATTTGGGCTCCGCTGGCGAATGGCATCTCGAAATAACAGTTCATGGCCCCGTCTTGCACCGTGATAGGCAGTGACCACCATGATTGATTTTTCTGGCCGCGATGCCCGCCAGGAACATCCTCGAACTCGAAGCCGGTTCCGAAGAAGTCGCCGATAGGGACTTCGACGCTGGGATCGGACTCCCCGTCCCAGTACATGCGGAGCACCAGTTCGCGCAGGTGATACGGCGAGGGCGAGTTGATAGTGAACCAGATATGGCGGACCGCCCCGGCTCCCTTGATCTCGGCTAGCGTTGCGGTGGAATGCGCCTTCACCGCGATCCAATCGTCGTTGCCCCCGGACCGGTCGAAACTCGACGCCCGCCGCGAGCTCGCGATACTCAGGTCGGCCAGTCCGCTAAGCGGGCTGTTCTGAGCAAAAGTGAGTGACGACAAACATAGAACGAGAGCCATAACTCTGTGCATGCCGGATCCTCCGCTGGACGCAGGACAAAGGTTACAACAGGGATACACAGCGCGGTTTGCGAAACTCGCCTAAATCACTTTTCACCCAGCCGCCACTCCACCGATACCACGAGCCTTTACGTACTCGTCGGTGCGACGACCTCGTAAGCCGCTATAGTCTCACGCCATCTCTCGGGTACCGCCACCGAACTCTGCGACTTATAGTCGTAGGCGACCATGGTCGAAGAACCGTGTGCCGCGCGTAGCTGCCGGGTCTCGCTCCAAACCTCATATAAGAATTCGAACGACTTGCGGCCCAACCGGGCGATGCGGCATCCCACGGCAACCTCCTCGCGGTAGTCGAGTGGCTGAGCATATTCAAATTGCAGTCGCGCCAGTATCATTCCGTTGCTCCCGTTCATCGGCTCTTGCAGCACCTCGGTGAAGTAGTTACAGCGAATCGTCTCGACCCAGACAACATAGGCGGCATGGTTTACATGCTGCAACATGTCCACATCGCAGTAGGGGACGCGGAAGCGCATCACGTAGCGAAAGTCAGTAAGTGGCATTCGGCTTCTTTCCCGTGGAGGTCATTAGTCGGGTCGAATTATATCGGGTCGAAGTTGCACCCGCTTCGTGGATCAGCCTGCAGCGCTCTATGGGAATCGGGGGTCGATGATCACGCGACCGGCGCGATCGCTGGCAAACGCCGTGCACTGCTGCGCGCGAACCCAGTCAACAGAGGCTCGCAGCAGAAACCGGGTAATGCCGCGGCCGCGCTTTTCCGGAACCACGTACAGTCCTTCGACATATCCGGTCCTAATCCCGACGAGCGACGGCAGGTCGGTACGTATCGAAAGCTCGACCAAAGCGATGATCCTGCCTTCCGAGTTCTCTCCTACCAGCACCGCTACAGGCTCGGCCAGCGTGCCGGCGAAAAAGGAGGCGATCTCGCGGCGGTGATCCGCCCGTCCGTCAGGCCAAAGGTCGCCACGCAGGCGCTCCCAGCTTTCTGCGTCAGCGGGTCGGACGGGGCGAATTGTCAGCTGGATGCCGTCGTCCTTGGCGTCAGCCATCGCACAAACGGACTGCTGGGTCCAAGTCGATCACACAGGAATGTGAACGCAAGCGACACGGACCGTGCGCCACACGCCGGGCGCCAATCAGCGCAGCTTTCGGCGCAAAGCGGCGATCAAGCCGGCGACGCCAGTCGCAAACAACGTCACGCTGCCAGGCTCCGGAGTCGGCCGACTCAGCCCGCCGAGAATCGCAAACGAACTGGATGAAATGCTGTTCTGTGCCTGGTCAAATGCTTGCGAGGGACAGCCCGGCGACATACACCCGACGCCATTATTCTGGTCCCAACCCACACCCCCCGCTTCCTTGGTCAAGGCGTCCGACAACGAAAGCCAGTACGTACCGTCGGCCAGAGTGGGTCCGGCGAAAGCGACCGACTCCTGGCAAACCGACTGCCCAACCTGGTTGGTGAAACAGTTCGACTGGGTGAAGGTGAGCGGGTTGCTGTAGTACGTTGTTCCACCGTTAGACAGCGACATGATCGCCACATCGACCAAGGTGAGGGTATCGCCCGATCTCAGCCATGCCCCAAACGTGAGCCCGGAAACGATGGCGCCACCGCCCGATACTGTGAAACTGTCGCTCGCAGTGAATTGCATGCCGTAGCTGATGTCGGCGCTGCTTAAGGTGCCGTTAATCGGGCCATTTTCATAAACCGTACCCGCCCAAGCCGGAAGAGCGATGACAAGCGCGCAGCTGATCACGACTTGCCGCAAAAAGGGAAACGAGGGCATGCTCACGGGAATCTCCTCTGTCGCAATGTTGAGAGCTGAAGAATGGACTGGCTCTTGTTTCGGGGTTCCCTGGTTCGGCCCAATGACGGTGGCAATTATACTCCACGGCTGATCGCTCGATGTGGCGCGAGGCTCTCATCTGTGCCACCCCGTTTCCGTTTTGCGATATGATTCCGCCCGGAAACCCGCCGCGGAGGCTCACTCTTTGTCCCGAAGGGTATGCCGCAGAGGAGACTGAAATAGAAGTTGAGAGACAAGACTGCAGCTTGCTTGTGTTCGTCCCGACTCGCCGCCAGAGTGACGGTCTGGCTCGCGAGCACTGGTGTTCCTGACCGCGATTTGCCACGCCCGCTGCCGCCGGCAATATCACGCAGTACATCGGCAACGACGATGGCGCCCCAGTCAGCGGGCCATTTCCCGGCGTCGAGCGCCTCGCAGTCCATGTTTAAGTCCGCCGCCAAGGGATTCAGCATCATCAACACCATCACCTTCGAGACTCTGCCTATCGGATTTCAGAACTACATTCACCGCCGCGCCCGGCGTTACGGTCGACCATCAACGCTCCTGATTTCGGCTCCGGACTCTCCGGCATCAACAACTTCACTCTCGGTAACACCAATGGGTTCAACATCACTCCGAACGGCGAGCAATGGCTCGGCTTTCCCGTGGGATCGGCGACCTTTAACTTTGCCGGCTCGACCCAATCCTTTGGAGTCTGGCTCACGGGAGTTCAGTCTGCCTCGTTGAGTTCGCTAAATGTGACCTTCAACGACGGCCAGCCCGAATCACTTCGACTGCCGATCACCACCAACGGCGGCGCGGCATTTTTTGGCTTCACCGATCCGGGCACCGCGCATCTCTTCCATCACCATCACCGGAGTCGGCAGCGACCTTTGGGGAATCGATGACGTTACTTACAGCCTGCCTGCGCAACTTCCCCTTCCCGAACCATCAAGTCTGCTTTTGCTGACCAGCGGTGCCTGGGCATCGCGGGACTCCTACGGCGAAAGATGCGGAGATGACACGTCGACGTTGAGCTCGCCCGGATTCAAGACGCTGTAGCGTTTGTGCATCTAACTCTTCGACGCGAACTGGGTTTGAGGACACCAATGTCGAGAAACGCGAAGATCATCCAACTGGTGCTGGCAGCTGTGCTTGTGATTGTCGGAATACGCCTGTTTCTGACCGTGCGCGATCGCAAAGACACATTCGTAGCTCCCGAAAACAAAGAAGTCGCATTGGATCCTGATTACTACGTCGTGCCCAAGAAGCTGCATGCGCAGGACCTGACGGGTGCGAAAGAGTTGACCCAGCAGCCCGTCTGGGTGCGTGAGGGATACCGCTCCGTCTACTTTCCCTATAAGCCGCCAGTCGATTTCTTGCACGAGGCTGGGCGGCTGGGCCCGATTGAGAAGCTGGCGATCAAGGACGTGGTCTTGCAGCGCGAGCCAACCACGCCCGGACGTCAAGTGATGGCGGTATTTGAGAAGGATGGCAAACTCTACGCCTTCTCCATCGGCTCAGAAGACAATGGAACCTACCAGATTTATTCCGATGAAATCCTTTTCATCCAGGATCCCCACGACCTATACAAACACTGGCCTGCTGAGGTCTGGACCTCCATCGAAAATCACCAGGTTAAGCCGGGCATGAACGAATTGCAGGCCTCATTCGCGCTGGGAGTTGGCCTGCCTGAAGGCACCGGCGCAGGCAATCCGCGGATCGTGAACTATCCCAACAACGGCCATCCAGTGCGAGTGACGTTTACGAACGGCAAAGCCACCGAGGTTAAGCAAGGCAGCTAGGGTGGTTGCGGAGTTGCTGTGTCCTGAAGGTGATTCCGGAGTTGCTGTGTCCTGCCGGAAAGTTCGGTAGAGCGGCGCTTCAGGGCCGCGTCTCAGCCACGCCCTTAGCGTCGAGCCGGGTTTCAACCCGGCGCCTGGACTCCTGTCGCTCCCTCGGATACACCGTCCCTGAAATTGCTCTACCCGTGCCTGGCCGAGTTAGGCTTTCGGCTTGGGCTTGCTTTTGCCCTTGAGATTGAGCGCCACTGCAGCGCGGATGAGCTCCTTCAATGCCGCCTCATTAATCTTGTCGCCCTCGCGGATGTCGATAGCTCGCCTGACATTCCCTTCGAGGCTGGAGTTGAACAAACGCGAAGGGTCCTTCAATGCAGCGCCCTTGGCAAATGTCATTTTGACGACATTCTTGTGCGTCTCTCCCGTGCAGACGATACCGCCGCGGGAGAAGACAGGAGTACCCGGGTTCGTTGGCTTCACCCACTTCCACTCTTCGACGATCTCAGGGTCTGCCGCGTGGATGATGGCGCGTACCTTCGCCAGCGTCTTCCCGCGCCAGTCGCCAAGTTCGATGATCTTCTCGTCAATTCGCACAGAGGCAGATTCCATCGGGACAGGCTTCTTCATATAAGCTCCAACACTCGCAGCTAATTTAGCTGCGCTCAGCCTAAGCTGCAAGCTCCGAAAGTGCAGGCCGCAGCTCACTCCAAGTATTACCTTGCCCACGGTTAGCGTCCAACAGAAGCACGCGAACGTGAGGCACGCCGCCGGACAGCCAACAGCCGTCTGGTTGCAGGATGGCGGCGAGACCTACACCTACGACCCAAATTCCGGACGCATGACGCAATGGAAGTCCACTTCGGGCGCAACCAGTCAAACCGGAAACCTCACCTGGAATGCCAACGGTACGTTGGGACAGGTGCAGGTCACCGATGGTTTCAATGCCAACAACAGCCAAACCTGCACCTACAGTTACGACGGAATTGCGCGCGTGACGGGCGTGACCTGCCTTCCAAGTGGCCGCAGACGTTCGGCTTTGACTCGTTCGGCAACATCGTGAAGTCGGGGAATGTGTCGTACTCGCCCTCCTACACCACCGCCAATCACGCGACCAGCTTCACCTACGACAGCGTCGGCAACGTGACCAACGACGCCATCCACACCTACAGCTACGACTTTCAGGGACGCCCGGTCACGGTCGATGGCGTGCAAGTGATTTATGATGCCTTCGGGCGGGTGGCGGAAGTGAACAACGGCGGCACGGTGACGCAGATTCTCTATCAGCCGGACGGCTCCAAGTTTGCCACCATGCACGGGCACGCGAACCTGGTGAACTATTTTGTGCCCATGGCGGGCGGCATGGTTGAGGTGTTCAACCCGAGCGGGGTGCAATATGTGCGCCACGCCGACTGGCTGGGTTCCTCGCGCCTGGGCACGACTCCGGCGCAGGCACCGGTGTACGACCGGTCGTATGCGCCGTACGGCGAGCCCTACGGTGAAACGGCCACGACCGACCGCTCGTTCACCGGGCAGACTCAGGACACGAAAACCGACGGTGGACTGAACGGGACGACAGGGCTGTACGACTTCCTCTACCGGCAGGACAGCCCGGCGCAGGGACGCTGGCTGGTGCCCGATCCGGCAGGCCTGGCCGCCGTCGACCTTGCCAACCCCCAGACCTGGAACCGCTATGCCTATGTAGGCGGCAATCCGCTGAGCAGAGTCGATCCGTTAGGGCTGGATGACGACTGCGGAGGTCCTTGTACTTCCTTCGTGCTGTCTTCGGTCGGGAACTGCATGACGGTGTTGAACTATTACAAAGGGGTTGGAGAAGACGGCCAAACGTACGACATGCCGTACACGACGTCTGGCTGTACGGGCGGTGGCGGAGGAACTAAGTACAAGCTGACCGTCGCGGAGTGGGACGACATCCACAGCACAAGGCCTTGCACAACTTTAGATTGCATTGCGAAGACCTGGCGGCCTGCGGCGGGCTCAGGGCCTGCAAGTAACGTCGTGACTGCGACATTCAGAACAGGAGAACCAGGCCAAAAGAAGGCATTCTGCGATAGCCAGTCAAACAAGGCTTTTGTCAACGCCCTTCTTCCCGGGTTCTCCAATGCCATCCAAGGAAACTATAAACCTATTGTGGCAACTGCCACGAGCGAGATTACTCAGGAGTGGGCGTTGGACGCAGCGTCAAAGAGCACTCCTTTTCTCTTGACGGTGAGATCATGGATGGGAATTCCAATGTCAATAACATCGAAAGTATTGAGCGGAATAGGCTACGTGGGGATTGCAGTCAACCTTTACGACGCAACTAAAGCAATGCAGACAGAGTACGCAGCCTGCATGCAGTAGACGAGGTGTAACATGGGTGTCGCAGGCGAAAAATTTAGTGTCAGGGAGTGGATCATCATAGTTGGATTTGTTGCGATCGCTGTGGTTATTACTGAACTCGTCGGCCTCCCCCAGAAATGGGAAAATGTCATCGTCTACACTGTTCTCGTTTTTTCTGTTGTGATCATGGCGCTGCGTCCGGCATGGGGCCGCAACGCGTTCTGGAAGACTCTATTTCAAATTTTCTTTCTCCATTGCCTCGCCGTTGTCGTTGTCGCTCAGAGCCTTCCTCCGGGCAGCGAGGGGCCACATGGTCTTCCGTTGACCGCCGCCGGGATGGCGGAAGGCGTGCTCATTGCAGGTGTGCTATGGAAGAGGTCTATGAGGTCAAATTCTCACACTTCTTGAGCCCTTAGGCTGGCTAGGTAACTCTTGCAGGTGGCGCGGAATTGCCTTCCGCCCGCAACTCTGGGGTCTCGAAGCGGTGACTCGCGGGAAAGAGTCCTCCGCCTGGTGGCCCTCGATAAGGTCGAAGGGGTTGTCAAGCGATAGTTCTCCTATGGCGGTGCGTGAGCACCGCTAGCTCGCCAGCACGATTGAGGACAAGGCCACTGGAGAACTCTCGCTTGAATCAGTTTGCGGTGAAACCAACTCTCGTTTCACCAACCATCGATACGGCCTAAACTTCAGCCATGATTCTTCCATGCGAACCTCCCGTCTCGTACGGGAGGCGAGAACGCCCAATCAAGGTTTCGATCGAGTCCGCTGTGATGGACTGACCAGGGGCACCCACGGGCTGTTCTCGATGCGAACGATCTCCGGATACGCGGTGTTGGTGCGCAGCATCCAGTAGAGTCGTACCGCCAACTTGCGTGCCGCCGCCACCTTGGCCACGCCTTTGGCCATGCGATGGCAGCGCTGTTGATACGTCTCGCGAAACCTTTCATCCAACCGGGACGGGTGGCCCACAATTGCCTTCCGTTGGCAATTGTGGGATTGCGAGGAATACACTTGCTGCGTGCCACACGGCCTCTATCGCTTTCACCACTCGCATTCACCGCATTTCATCACGTTCACCTGTTACCACAGACTTCCCCATCTCGCCGACCCGGCAGCCCGAGACCTATTTATGCAGGCCCTGGAACGCACCCGGACGCGGTATCGCATACGCGTTTACGGCTTTGTGGTCATGCCGGAGCATGTGCACCTGCTGCTCTCCGAGCCCGATCGAGGCACGATCGCAAACGTTATTCAATCGCTCAAGATTTCCTCCGCCAAGCGCGCACGACGAGCGAACGCCGGCGGCGACCCAGAGGTGGCGTTTTGGCAGAAACGGTATTACGACAGGAACGAGTGGAGCCACAAGGAGTTCATCGAGAAGTTGAAATACATCCATCGCAATCCCGTGAAACGTAAGCTGGTGGAGAAGCCCGAAGACTGGAAATGGAGCACCTATCGTCACTATGCTAGCGGCGACGACTGCGGCGTGGAGATTGAATCGTGGAGAAACAGAACCTACAGTTTGAATCCTTACGGGCGACGCGAACCCACAATTGCCAACTGAGGGCAATTATGGCCACCCGCCTCTGGATTTATCCAGGGAACTACACCTAGTGGTTTTACCACATCTTCAATTCCCGAAGCGGCGGGTATCATCACAGGAAGATCGTCAGTAATTGGTCGACGATCAAACGACATTTTTGTTTCCAGCCGCTGATGAGTTGTCAATGAGTATGTCTGTACAGCCTTGTAAGTGCCCATCCTGCGGCTCTTTGCTCCCTACTGAGCGGTATAGGGCCGGAGGAGTGCCCTGGATCTGTCCGTCCTGCTCCGCAGAATGGCAGTTGGCACGGTGGTATCAGCATGTCGGGGGCTGGGGTGCACTTGTGCTCTCACTGATGCTGTTCTTTTTACTCGGACTGCGGGGTTGGCAACTTTTCGTAGCCGCGATTCTGATGTGGTTGCCGGTCGCAACCTTATGCACATTCTTGTTGAACCGTATGTTTCCTCCTCCACTTGAACGCTATGGAGGCAAGAACGATGGAGGTTTGAGCATATTGCGCTAGAAGTCCCTTCTACCCCGGCACCTTGTTGGCTGCCGGGTGCCCCGCCCTTGTCGCCTACTTTTGGCGGCGGGTGGCCCAGGTAAGCAATTTCAACGAAATAATCAGATCAGGTGCCCGGCTCTAGCCTTCCTTGGGCTAGGGCGGGGCATTTCGACGTTCTCTGAGCCCACGTGGAAGTTTGAGGAGGAGTCCCTGCACCGCGACCTCCGCGGAATCATTTTTCACTTCATCTGTTCTTCAAGGATCTTGACGAAATCACGCCAACCTTTCTTTACCGAATGGATCTTGTTTCCTTTCGGCCACCATTCAACGCTACCCCGACCCATCAGCAAAGAACCAAGGAGTTCATCGCCACGCCGCACCTCAATCGCAAGGGAGTTCTCGCTCTTGCGCCTGGTAAGGTCCATATAGCCGGGAAACTGAACCCTGACCTTTGTTTGCTGGATTCTTTTCTTCACGGGGAGTCATGTCCTTTCTTCACAGCGGTACCCCAGATGTCTTCGGTCTGGAAGGTCTGGCCGGGCGGCCCGGTTCCACTCCTCTCAGTGAGCAAAGAAATTCAAGACCGGTGCCCCGTTCAAGCGTAGCTAGAGCGGGTCTTTCGACCGTGATTCTCAGTTGTGATCTCCCGACGAAAGTGAAAACGCCAACTCAAACTTGGTTTGGGTGGCGCTTCCGTCCCGCGGCCACAGGAGCAAAAAGGGTGTTGCAATGGGGTAGATAGAGATTCCGACGGCCTACCGGACTCGGGCATCCTTAACCTTACGCTCAAGCTCTTCCAGCATCTCTCTAAATTCTTTCTCGTAGTCTTTGGCCGTTTCCGGAGGATTCTCGAGAATGTCTCTTAGTCTTTCTATGTCCTTCAGGCGAACGGGCTCAAGAGCCAATTCCCACGCATCGACCCAAGCCGACTCTGCGGGCCGATAGACATATTTCATGTCGTGACGACGCAAGTCGTTATATTTCTCGTCTGAAATCAAGGCCATAGCCTCATCTTCTTTGCCTTCCGTTAGTAGTCGTCTCAAGTTGTTTTCGTAGTCCCCGCGCTCTTTGTCGCGCTTCGTCGCCACAACCATAACAGCGCCGACCTTACCGAGCGCCTCACGCAGCTGTCCATCAAGCAGGTCGTCGGGAAATACCAATGTAAGTCTCGACTGTTTCGTAACATCCTTATTGAACATTTCGAACGTCAGTGCTAGAGGAGGAACTGGTATCTTCTTTTCTCCTCGTATGAAGATCACACCGGTTGCCTTGGCACGTCGATAAACCTTGGCTATGAGACCAAAAAACTTATCGACGATCGGTTCCGCGATTTTGTCCTCGACTTTGTCCCCTATTTTCTTTCCGACCTGGACCGCAGTTCCGGAGGCTAATCCCGCCAGTGTTGACATTAGAAAAGGGTGCGCTGCGGCGTAATTGAAGATAGCAGTGAGAACAGGTGGCAGAAACCAGTCGACACTCGCCTGCGGTCCCACATACGTCTTCTCGACAGTTACGTTGTCAGCAACGGTGTTCAGAAATATTCTCAGATCCTCAACATCGACGTCTTCTCGCTGCCGCAATATCCGGACACTACTCTGACCATCCATGGCCCGGCATAATAGCACGCAAGCGAGGTGGCGGGTGGCCGATTCCATCTTTCACATCGAGCCGGATGGTGGCTGCGGCGGGCCCACCCCGGCGCTTCTTCATCGCAGAACAATCTTCCCGCGCGCGCCCCATTCCGGCTTCCTTTGCCGGGGTGGGGATTCTCGTTCGATCATCAAACATCCGGGGTCGTCCTCCAATTCCAAAAGACCCACCCGGCCAAAACCAGCCCGACTGGGCCACCCATTACATGGCGGATGGCGCACAATTCCTTATCACGCTACTCCGTGTCCGGCGTCCTTCCACGCCCCACCGGCCTTATGAAACAAACGACATGTGAGGCAAGGGATTAGTGTCTCTTGTCGACTCCGCGTGCACTCGACGGGTTCAGTCGGCTCTTTGAAATTCTGTACAGGGCAACTTGCCGTCCCAGACGCGAGGCTCCATTTACTACAATTCTGTGGCTCAAACCTTTTATTTCGAGGAGTTTACCTATAAGTCTCTTGTTTGGAGGAGGATAGGCCACAACGGTGCAATAACCCTTTTGTTTTCAGTGCAGGCAAGGGGGAGGGTAGTACGCGCATTATCGGACATTGGGGCGGATGGCACAATTGTCCAGCCGCCAAGTCTCTACAATAGCTCGGCATGATCTTCCGGCAGATACTCGCTGCAAGTGTGACTTCCAGCCTCAGTCGCTGGTTTTTTCACCTCGGCGGACTCGGGCTCATACCTCTGGGGCTGCTCGACGCGTCCTTGTTTCCTGTTCCCGGCAGCATGGACGTATTAACTGTCATACTTTCAGCGCACCGGCGAGATTTGTGGCTCTACTACGCAGCCATGGCGACGGTTGGCGCTGTGAGTGGCGCCGTCGTCACCTATCGGCTGGCGCGTAAGGGCGGGCAGGAAGCGCTCGCCAAAAGGGTAAAGCCGGCAACCCTAAAAAAGGTTCAGAGTCTATTCGACCGATGGGGATTCGGCGCGATCGCCATTCCAGCCCTGCTGCCGCCGCCGGTGCCGATGGTCCCCTTTGTCCTGGCTGCGGGCGCCGCGCAATATCCCCTGGGAAGGTTCATCCTGTCACTGACGTTGGGCCGCGCCATCCGCTACACGATTCTGGCTTTTCTCGGGGCCCATTACGGCCGGCAGATCGTCGGCGCTCTTAAACATCTCTGGGATCCGGTGGGCTTGGTTGCGATAGGACTGATCATCGCCGCCGCCATTCTCTTTCTTTTGATGCGTAAGTTGCGTACAGAAAAGAAGAATTGATCGGCCCGGTCAACCGTTCCGAGTGACCAACAAACTTCAACCCAGCATAGAAACCGCTGCCTGGCCTCCCTGTTTTTATATTCCTTGACACGTATATGCCATTTGGAGTATATAAAAGGCGTGGAAACCATATTCGAAATCATTGCGGAGCCGAGCCGCCGCGCGATCTTGAGCCTCCTGGTCTCGTCACAACAGTCGGTGGGAGAGATCGAGCGGCAGCTTCGTATGCCACAGCCGACCGTCTCCAAGCACCTGCGCGTGCTGCGCGAGGCCGGATTCGTGGAATCCACGGTGGACGCCCAGCGCCGTCTCTACCGCCTTAAACCGGGCCCATTTCAGGAGCTGGATACCTGGCTGGCGCAGTTCCGCCGGTTCTGGTCGGCTCACCTGGATGCTCTTGAACGCCACCTCGACCGCATGGATGCGTCACCATCGAAACTAACCAAAAAGAAGGCGACGAGAAAGACGAAGCGGCCCAAGCGCCGCGAACCTAACAAAGGAGAAACGAAATGAAGATCAAACTGACCAGCATGTACGTCGACGATCAGGAGAAGGCACTGCGCTTCTATACCGAAGTGCTGGGCTTCGTGAAAAAGGCCGACTTCAGCAACGGCCCATTCCGCTGGCTCACGGTGGGTTCACCCGAGGAGCCGGACGGCACCGAGTTGCAGCTGGCGCTCAACAATAACCCGGCGGCCAAAGCCTATCAACAGGCGCTGTTCCAGCAAGGCCAGCCCGCGGCCATGTTCTTCACCGACGACGTGCAGGCCGATTACGAACGCATGAAAGCGCACGGCGCCGAGTTCACCATGCCACCAACGGAGGTGACGGGCTCCAAGATCGCGAAGCTGAACGACCCCTGCGGCAATCTCATTCAGGTCACGCAACTGGTGCGCTGGTAGCGTGGGCGTGCAGGAGAAGAGATGACCGATCGCGAGCAATACACACCGGGCCCGGCCAGCGGGGCCCGGGTCCTAAAGGACGGGGTACAAACGGATAAAGACAAGTGGACGCTCATTCTCGTCCGCGAGCTGCGCCATCCGCCGGAAAAGGTCTGGCTGGCGCTGACCGACCCGGCGCAACTGCGCGAGTGGGCTCCCTTCGTAGTCGATGGGAGCCTGGGTACTGTTGGAGCCACGGTGCAGCTCACATGGGTGGCAAATCCCACGCCGCAGCCAACCACTGTGACGCGCGCCGACGCTCCCGATGTACTTGAGTTCGGCGACATCCGGTGGGAACTCGAGCCGTTCGGCAGCGGCACACGTCTGACGCTGTGGCACAACATCGATCGCCGCTTCATAGCGTGGGGCGCTGCGGGCTGGCATATTTCTTTCGATGTGCTGGACCGCCTTCTCGCCGGCCAGCCCATTGTGCGCATCGCGGGCGCCGATGCCATGAGGTTCGCCGGCTGGCAGCGATTGGTCGCCGAGTACGCCAAGCAGTTCGGCGTTGAACCTCCCAACAGGTCGCCCAAGGCGGCGCAAGAGTCTTGAATCCTGTGGGTGCCCCATCCAAGCCATCCTTTGGCTTGGGTGGGGATTTTGACTTCGTCACACCGCTTCGAACCCGTCTTTTCAGAGGAGGTGCCCATTGAAATGGAACAAATGGATTCGGCAGACTCACCGCTGGTTGTCCATGGCTTTCACGGCGGCCGTCATCGTCAACCTCGTCGCCGTGCTTAGGGGCAGGTATACCAACTGGTTGGGTCTCTTGGCGGTGGCTCCGCTGGCCTTACTCTTCTTCTCCGGTTTGTACTTGTTCGTGCTGCCGTATGCCTCCAAGTGGCGCAGCCCACGCGCCGACTGAGTTCGGAAGATGATGACTCATATGTGCCGCCAGATGCTCGATTTCGGCTCGGCGATAAAAAACAAGTTGTGTCTGTGTAGAATCAATGGGTTGGCAATCGAATTCCGCTAAATGATTGATATTATTATAGTTGCGGCTATCGTGGAGTAACCATTGGACTTAAGCGTCAGAGTTTTGCCGTTTCTTCGCCAATACTCTCAATACAAGTAATACAAGTATAGGCCACGGTCGTAATACAACCAATACAAGTATGTCGCAGGTCAATTAAGTGTGTCAAAGAACCGAAGTGCCTGCAGACTGGCAAGAGACACGTATCCCTCGCCTCACAATATGTGGAATACCTTGTGACGAAGCAGGTCCGAAAGGACATGGGTCACGTCTGAGTGTGATTGCGCCCCTATTTGAACGTGTGGCCACCGGCAAGTTGTTAGTTGTCGGTTATCAGAGATGGGGGAGATGAAAATCGGTTTCGAACGGGGCGGGCGGCCAACAACAATTGCCTTCGGTTGGCAATTGTGGGTTTACGAAGCTGGAGGATGAAACGAGTAGGTTTTGTTCCACCACGATCCGATCTGCACTCCACAATCTTCAACGTTGGCATAGTAGCTGTAACAACTGAAGGTGATGAAGTGCGACTGTCCGGATTCTTGAGAGCGCCGCAGACCACGTGGCATAGAGAGAATTTACATCATTCGCGGTGATGAGAGCATGATCCCAGGTTAGCCCAAAAGACGGGCGAACCTGGGGCACCCGGCCCAAGGCGGCTCAAGAGTCTTGAATCCTGTGGGTGCCCCGTTCAAGCGAAGCTTGAGCGGGTTTTTCGTCACTCCGGTGCTACCAGCTTTGAGGCCGCAGAATTTTGTCTACGCTTCCAACAAAAATCCCACCCAAGCGTACAAGAAGCTTGAGTGGTGCACCGTCGGAAGGCTGCAGACTGGCTGCCCTCAGAGGAACATTTAAGACCAGTGCTCCGCAATTAGTTCTGCGGGGGCGGGGTCGTGGTCGTCGTAGTGGTGGTTTCCTTCTGTACTTCCGGCGCCGGTGTAGTTGTGGTGGTCGTGGTGTCAGTCTGCTTCATTGGCTCGGCCGTCGGCGTGCTCGTAGTGGTGGTCGTATCGGTCTGTTTCACTTTGTGATGCTTGTTGTATTTCGTATTGGTATTGGTCGTCTGCGTGGTCTGGGCCGGCATGGGGTGCCGCATCCTGCGAAGTCGTGGTGGTGGTGCTCTGCGTCTGCGGGAGGAGCCTGGGTCGTCGTCGTAGTGCTGGACTCCGTGGTGCTCTGTGCCATTACCGGCAATGACAGGGCAAACACAATTAGCGACCCCAATACGACAGCAAGTAGATTCTTGGATTTCATTCATTTCTCCTTAAATATCTCTTCGGTCAGACATCATCGTATGGTTCCGCGCCGTGCGGTGTCTGAGCACAATAGCTCTATCTGAGGCGAACCCCGGTGTCACAGCTGAGGTCATAAGCCCTTTAGAGTGATGATTTGCGGAGTTATGAGAAATAAAAACTATCTAACTTAGATTATGCGAAAAGCCTGTGCCTCGCGAAATCGAAGGGCGGGCAGGTTGGGTTCCGTAGCCCTTGCCTTGACAGGGTTGAATCTATCCTGTAGAGTCGGAGTTGAGGTAGTGTCCACCTTCCCCTCATTCAGGTTTCCTGAATATAAGTCAGCCCATCTGAAGTTGTCTCCATCTTATATGTTTTAGTACACAACCTTTAGGAGGTTGAATATGTACGCACGTAATGTCTCTTTTCGCCTGAAATCCAATATGCAGCGAGTACACCCGCATATTCGAAAACCAGCTCCTTCCTTTGCTGCGCAAGCGGAAGGGTTTCAAGGAAGAAATCAGCCTGTGCGGCACTGGGTCGGCAGAGGCGGTTTCGATCAGTCTGTGGGAAAACAAGAGCAATGCGGACGACTACAATACCAACACCTATCCGGAAGTGTTGAGGACCCTGGCGAATGTAATCGATGGAACCCCGCGGGTTCACACGTATGACACGGTCATCTCGACCTTTCATAACGTCCCCGTAGCTGTATAGGTTCGGCGATCATGTTATCCGGGAAGGCGGCCAAATCTGCTTTCCCGGACTGCAAAATGTAGTTTTATATCCAGCCGCCACCTGGAAACTTACTAGCTCACCTGCCTACGGGTGGCTATGGCGCGATTGGCCTGTCTAGCCTGTCGATTGCCCGAAGGATACTTATCATGCGTCTTATAGCAAACGCGGAAACGCTCGATCGTCTTGTGGACCAGGGCGCGCTCCTTTTGCGAGCCTTTCATGCTGAGCACAACGCTGGCCTCGCAGGATCTGAAGCCGAATTTCTGCGTGGCCAACTCGCCGGCTGGCGCAGCACTCTACATACCGAGTACCACGAGTGCGCGGAACAGATCGTCGAGCGGGTTCGCGAGAAAACAGGCTTGTCCATTCCATCGAGCGAGATCGAGCCGGTGTAGTTAGTACCTCTTGAAGGCGCTCCGTCCAGCGTCAGGTTCGGATAAGTGGTTTACGCTGTGCACCATTGTGAGGATGTTGAAATGCAATTATCGAAATATGAGAAGCAAAAGATTGACATTTGGGAGCAGATGCGAACGATTGAAGGTGAACTCTTTCTCCTGTCTGCAAGATCAGGAGAGTTAGACTCCGAGGGCCGCAGCCGCATCGGACGCCTGCGTGGCGAGCGCACCCACCTGGCGGGCCAATTACTGCTCTGCGACCTTCGATAGAGTTCTCTTGGCTCCGCCCTTTCCAGTTCCCATTCAGGCTTTCTCTGTGGCCTTGGGTGGGATTTTCGTTTGGGCAACCGCCCGTCGAAAGTCGCCTAAAAAAACAAATCGGTGTCCCTGCCTGCACCCGCCGTGCGGCAGAGTTTGCTGATTGACACTTTCCCATAAGGGCTACCCGCCAATTGTGGGCCACCCGCGCCCATCCATTCTGAAACAGAATCATTTAAAGTAGCTCTCCATGAGACAGATACTCGTGATCACGGTGGTGATTTTCTTAGCAGCCGCCATCGCCTCAGGGCAAGAGCAAGGCGAGAGGAGAGATCAAAGCGGGGCCGTTGAGCAGGCCATCAGGAAACTGGATAACGAACGCATTCAAGCACAGATCCACGCGGATGCGGCGGCGCTTGAACGCATCTACGCCGATGATTTTATCGGCGTAGGGCCAAGTGGGACGGTGAGAACTAAGCCGCAGGTGATTTCAGATTTCACGTCAGGTGATTTGAGATTTCAGTCCATAACCACCGATGACGTCCAAGTGCGCGTCTATGGAAACGCGGCTGTGGAGACTGGCCTCTCAACAATGAATGGGCAAGACAAAGGCAAAACTGTTCCCCGCGACACTCGCTTTACCAGGGTGTGGATAAAGCAGCAAGGGCACTGGCGATTGGTTGCCAACCACTACTCGTCCCGAAATTCGCAGCAATAGCTATTGATACGGGGTGATTGTGGCCGGGTGGGGGTCTTTGTGTCGAAAACGACGGTCTCTGTTGTAGTGGCGAAAAGCCCCACATTTGCCAACGAAAGGCAAATATGGGCCACCCCGACCGGCGGACCCTAGTGGTGGCAGCTCCCCTCGTCCGTGGTGCCCTGCGACGTGAGCGGCCCCACAAATTGGAAGTCAGCAGGATGGTCTTGAGGGCTCCCAAACCACTGCCATAACACCAGGTTGGGCACGTTAATCAGCTGTAGTGTATTCAGGGAGCGGCAGCTTCCAATGCATCCGCGTTCCACGGTCAAGTGCGCCTGCCAGGGCCCGTCATCGGTCCTGCAGCTCCAGAAGATATTGTTCGGCCGTCCGGCGGACTGCGATTGGTTGCTGGCGATGGCTTGCAAGTCGGGCGGCAGCTTCGAAACATCCAGCTTGTGAGTCGGCGCGCGGCGCTCCGAGAAGACCCCGGCTAAGTCCCCGGGGTCAACAAAAATTGAGGAACATACGGTGATCGGATACTTTACTTCGGCGGCGAAATCGGTAATGGACGCATCTTTCGCGCATGGTGGTGGAGGAGGCCCGGTAACGACATCGGGAGCCCGCTGCAGCTCGCTGCTAGCCAACAGGTGGCTGTTCGGCACCGGCTTGAGCTTTGCTACATCGGCTTGGGGAAGTTCGGGCAGAGAGGCCACGCGTTCCTGATCTTTGTTGCCTCCGCACCCGATCGACAGGACACCACTGAGGACCAGCATCACGGCTGGCGCAGCATGCTTCAGCGCTGAATAGTTCATCCCTTCCTCCTTTTTTAAACCGACGGCTGCGCCGGTTGGCTCCCCGTCTCGGAATTCATTGCGTATGCAGGATGTCCGCCTGGGGCGATGGCGGAAGTCTTTGGCCAGGAGAGCCTTTGGAGTGGCGGTGCAAGCTAGCTAGCGGGAATTGCCTTATCCCAGCGGTCAGCGATTATGTGGCTCTTCCTGTCGGAAAGCAAACATTTTCTTTCCGGGAGGTTTCCAGCTGCCGTGGGTGAAGGATAGAAACGAAAAGGGAGATCTGGGTGCCCATCCTTTTGCGGAGCAAAAGGGTGGGAATAGAAATGCTCAGAGGGCGATTGGGAAATCACAGCCACCCGCCCGGGTGCCCCATTCAAGTTGAGGCGCTTTGCGGGCGTCCGAGCCCGCAGCCGAAATCCTGAGCGAAGCCGAAGGAGCTTGCCCGCTTTTGGCCTTGAGTGGGGATCTTCGTTCGTACAATCCGACTGTCCAGCCCGAAGGGCGTCCCAACCATAGCCCAGGACGTGAGTCCTGGGTAGGCTCTGAGAGCAGTCGAAGGGGCGGGCACTCGCATGAGAGTATTTCGGTCGTCTAGGCCACCCGCCCCACCCGCCCAAGAAGAATAAATATGCGCCGGAACCCCCGAAAGGGTATACCATTCCGAGCTGTTCGGAGCTAAAACGGAAATTCTGGATAACAACAACTTCGGCCACTTCTTGGGCAAGGAGGGTGATGGCACATGGCTAGAGCTAAAGGTATTACAACTGCACAGACATTCGTCTTCGAACAAACGAGGGTGGCGCGGTACGTGGCATTGGCCGAGACTGCCGGTGGATTCACAGTTCCTGATCCGAAGTCAAAGATCAGCGATCGTCATTTTCAGCCGATTGAATTTCCCGGCTTGATTGAGAGTGCTTCAGTAATCTTCTTCCGCACCAGGCATACCGGAAGGCCATCGTTTTCGGTTCGTATCAATCAAGCATCGCTGACCCGATTCACCTTCACAGATAACGATCCCCCGGAGCGCTCCTGGCACGAAATCATTCCCGCTCGTGTGCCTGGTGGATCTACGCTTAGCGCTCAAAACAATGAACTGATATTTGCTGTCAGCGGTAACGGCGCCGTCACATTCGGCGACGTGGTGATTCTCTACACGTCGGATGAACTCACAGTTAAGATACCGATTGTGCTAACAGCGCAACCTTGAATTCGCCAGATAGAGAAGCAAAAGCCGGGTGCCCCCTTTTAAGTTGAGGCGCATTGCGGGCGTGAGCGCAGCGGGAGCCCGCAGCCGAAATCCTGAGCGAAGCCGAAGGAACTGCCCTCTTTTGGCCTTGAGTCGGGATTTTCGTTCGCCACAACGGGAGTGTCGCTGTTACCAGCGAAAAGACCCGCTCAAGCTTCGCTTGAACGGGGCATCCGACCTTGGACTTGATGGTTGAGAGGGGGCGTTGCCCGGGCCACCCGCCGTCCTTGACGTGTCCGGGTGGGCCACTTAGGATGGGCGCATGAAGACGCTCGCATTGCTTTTCCTGACAACTCTCTCACTTCCAATAGCTGGACAATCCAGAACCGATTTCACGAAGTCAGGCAATGATTTCCTGCTTGTGTGCGAACCCGCAATGAATACCACAGATGATCGGCTACAAGTAGACAGGCTAAGCTGCATTGAGTGGGTCAACGGCGTATGGGCGGGAATCCAGACGGCGAGCAAGTATACAGCCCAGAAGCCCTTTATTGCTGTGCCTTCCACCGTAGTCACAGGGCAGGTCTATAGAATTGCGGTGAAATTCATGAAGGACCATCCGACGGAGTTGCACTTACACGCTGAGGATTTGATAATGCTCTCGCTGATTGAGGCATATCCGCCACATGAGTAGGGGCTGACATTAGTTAGCCACGTGAACCAGACCGCTGCGCAAGTGACCTTTGAAAGTGAGGCCAATATTATGTCCGATATATTGAACAGTGAAACGGGACTAGGATTTTTCGGTCGGTGAGGGGCCACCCGCCGGACACGGTAATCGAATCAGCCCCTCAGCTTATCCAATCGTCGAATTTGATGCCCTTGGTGACGCTAACAGTGCTGTTGCCATCCGTGATAGCCAGGTTAGCCAACTGCATCCGATGTGCCACAAAGCGCGCTAGGAATTGTTCCAGAAAGTGGTCGAGTTCATTGAATATTCCTTCAATATCCCAATTCTTAGACCGCTCCGCCCTGAATGTAGTGCAGTGCTGAAGATACTTGGATATCTGGGCATAACAGGTGTCGTCTTCTGTTCCATACTTTCGATCAATCTCCCTGACCCCTTTAATCAGATCGGAATACTGTCGTTGTTCGACCGGCCTACCAGCCCATTGATCGGGTGCGTTGATAATGAGGTCAGTGGGTCCGTCACTTCGATTGGTGAAAAAGGCGAGAATATTGCGTAAATGCAGCAGGAATCCTTCAATACCTAAGTAGTACTCTGTCCTGACGCCGTCTGAAGCAATAATTTCAGCCCTCCGTTTCTTGTCGTGAAGGCTAGTGGCGCAATGCCTCAGCATGTCTATCTCATAAAGCACCGTATCCAAGTGACTGTTCTTGGTCGATCGTTCGTGCATAGCTAAACTCCTTCAACTTCTCGAATCATATGAGTTGTCGCACATCGGCTAGTACAAATAACCGAAGGGGGACGCGGCGTGCCGTGTCCCCCTCACAGTACGTCTTGCTAAACTCCGCTTTACTTTCAACAACGGTCGTCCGTCACGCTGATCCGTGACTAACTCGCTTGGTGTTTCCCGCTACTCCTCGTACACTACCTTCGGAAGGATGAGGGAGAGCTGTCGTCCTACGAGTCGGCAGCCGGACACTACCCGCATCCTCAGCTAGGTGGTTCGACCTGTGATGGGTCACCTTCGTTCTCGCTTTTCTGCCCATCTGCCCGCCAGCATCCCCGTCTATCCCTTGAAAATCCCGCCTAAGTCCTTTGTGCAGAGGACTTTGCCAGTAACCCTCACGCGCTCAATACTTTGCGCGCGTTTCCGCGTATCTCCATCAAAACAAGTATTTTGCGACATGGGGGGAGGGGGTATCCCCTCACTCCACTCTCCTCCCGATTCGGGAAACGACACCCGAACAGCAGATCCCTCGCCCGCCTTGCGGCGGGCTCGTGATGACAATTCAAGAAACGCCGTTGGACGCAGGGCTGAAGCCCTGCTCTTCCACCCTAACTGCACCCGCTCGTGCTGCCGCAG
This sequence comes from uncultured Acidobacteriaceae bacterium, assembly GCA_963834815.1. GTDB lineage: Bacteria > Acidobacteriota > Terriglobia > Terriglobales > Acidobacteriaceae > DASRAA01. The sequence continues at coordinate 381,588 of CAWIDA010000009.1, forward strand.
CTCATGCAGCGGTAGCAGCTACCGTTCCGCGTCATGATGGCGCCGCAGACCGAGCAACTGGGCGCGTCGCCCATGTCGATCAGCTCTTTCAGCGCGTCGGCCGCGTGATGGTGTCCGGTGGCCGTGCCGCCCACAGGGAAGTTGTCAGTTGTCGGTTGCCGGTGGTCAGTAACGCTCGGACTGCTTTCCACGAAGTCTCCAAACGTTTTCTGACCAGGTCCGTTCTCGTCCGGCGCGCTCACCGGAGCCACTCCGCCCATGTACTTGGGACGCAGCCCGTCGAACAGCGCCTGCTGCTGTCCGGTGAGGAAGCGCAACTGCAGCCAGCGGAAGATGTAGTCCATGATCGACTTGGCATAGCCGATGTCGGGATTGTTGCTCCAGCCGCTGGGCTCGAAGCGGGTGTGCGCGAACTTCTCGCACAGCAGCTTGAGCGGAACGCCGTGCTGCAAGGCGATCGACACCGCGCAGGCAAAGCTGTCCATCAGGCCGCTGACGGTCGAGCCTTCCTTGGCCATGGTGATGAACAACTCGCCGGGCATGCCGTCGCGGTAAAGTCCCACAGTGAGGTAGCCCTCGTGCCCGCCCACCTTGAACTTGTGGGTGATGGAGAGCCGCTCGTCGGGCAGGCGATGGCGCACCGCGCGCGGCGGGGCCGCGGACGGATCTTCGACCTCTTCGGTCCCACCCTGTCCTGCGGACAAGGATGGGACGCCCGCTGCATTCGCTTTTACCGACGACTTGTGCGTGGCCGAGCCCATCGAGCTCAGCGGCTGCGCCTTCTTGGAGCCATCGCGGTAGATGGCGACCGCTTTCAGTCCCAGCTTCCACGCCGAGATGTAGGCCTCCATGATGTCGTCCACTTCGGCGTTCTCGGGCATGTTGATGGTCTTCGAGATTGCGCCCGAGATGAACGGCTGCGTCGCCGCCATCATGCGCAGGTGTCCCGTGTAATGAATGGTGCGCGTTCCCTTGGTCGGCTTGAAGGAGCAGTCGAAGACCGCCAGGTGCTCATCCTTGACGGCGGGCGCGCCTTCGATGGTGCCGGTGGCGTCGATGAAGCTGACGATGGCGTTGGTCTGGTCGCTGGTGTAGCCCAGCTTGAAGAGCGCGGAAGGCACGGTGTTGTTCACGATCTTGATCATGCCGCCGCCGACCAGCTTCTTGTACTTCACCAGCGCCAGGTCGGGCTCGATGCCGGTGGTGTCGCAGTCCATCATGAAGCCGATGGTGCCGGTGGGCGCGAGCACCGTGACCTGCGCGTTGCGGTAGCCGAACTTCTCGCCGTGTTGCAGGGCTTCGTCCCAGGTGGCCGCGCTGGCTTCGTAGAGCGCCGCCGGTACGTTCTTCCTGTTGATGTTGTTTACCGACGCGCGGTGCATGCGAATGACGTCGAGGAACGGCTCGCGGTTGACATACCAGCCGGGACACGCGCCGCCGGTGATCTCGACGGTGTGCGTCAGCGGAGTCGCGGGATCGAGCGAGGGGCACTGCTCGGCAATCTTCGACGACTGCAGATAGGCCTCGCCACACATGATCGCGGTCACGCAGGCGGCGTAGTCGCGTCCAGCGTCGGAGTCGTAGGGCAGGCCAGACGCCATCAGCAACGCGCCGAGGTTGGCGTAACCGAGTCCGAGCGGGCGGTAGTCGTGCGAGTTGCGTCCGATGGCTTCGGTTGGATAGCCGCTGTTGTCGACCAGAATTTCCTGCGCGGTAATGACGACGGCGCAGGCGTGGCGATAGGCTTCGACGTCGAAGGTTCCGTTGGGCGCGAATTTGAGCAGGTTCAGCGACGCCAGGTTGCAGGCTGAGTCGTCAAGGAACATGTACTCGCTGCAAGGATTCGAGGCGTTGATGCGCGCCGTGTTCTTCGAGGTGTGCCAGCGATTGACGGTGGTGTCGTACTGCATTCCGGGATCGCCGCAGTGCCAGGTGGCGTCGGAGATTCTGCGCAGCAGATCGCGCGCCTTGAAGGTCTGAACCGCGCGGCCATCTTTCACCGCGTGGGTGCTGAACTCGCTGTCGCGCACGACGGAGTACATGAAGTCGTCGGTGACGCGCACGGAGTTGTTGGCGTTCTGGAAGAACACTGACGCGTAGGCTTCGGAGTCAGGGCCGGAACCGTCGTAGCCGTGCTCGACCAGCGCCCACGCCTTGGCCTCTTCTTTCTGCTTGCACTCGATGAAGTCGACGATGTCGGGATGGTCGATGTTGAGGATGACCATCTTGGCGGCGCGGCGCGTCTTGCCTCCGGACTTGATCACGCCGGCGAAGGCGTCAAAGCCTTTCATGAAGCTGAGCGGGCCGCTCGCGGTTCCGCCGCCGGAGAGAGACTCAGTGGACGAGCGCAGCGGCGACAGATTGCTGCCGGTTCCCGAGCCCCACTTGAAGAGCATGCCCTCGGTCTTGGCCAGCGTCAGGATGCTGTCCAGCGAATCGTGTACCGAGTTGATAAAACACGCCGAGCACTGCGGCTTGGTGTAGCCCACAGCGCTGAATTCGACCTGCTGCGTCTGCTGGTTCCAGTGCCAATTCTGGGCTTGGGAGTTGGGCTCGATGCGGTCGCATCCCACGTTGAACCATACCGGCGAGTTGAACGCGGCCTTCTGCTGCAGCAGCAGGTGCGCCAGTTCTTCGTGGAAGATGACTGCGTCGTCGGCGGTCTTGAAGTATCCGCCCTTGATGCCCCAGTCGCGGATGGTCTCGGCCACGCGGGATACGAGCTGGCGGACGCCGGTTTCGCGCTCGGGAGTGTCGAGCGTGCCGTGAAGATACTTGCTGGCCACGATGTTGGTCGCTGTCATCGACCAGTCCTTGGGAGTTTCAACGTCCTTTTGCTCGAAGATCACGCCGCCCTGGGCGTCGGTGATCTGAGCCAGACGCAGTTCCCACTCGATCTCGTCGTAAGGCGAGACGCCGGCCTTGGTGAAAAAGCGCTTGAAGGAAAGTCCCACTGCCGCCCTCTTTTTATTGGATGCGGCCGTGGAGCCGGCTGTTGCCACCGCGCTCGCCGAACCTGATGCGGTGTTGCTGGTTGCCGCTGCTGTCGCCGCAGCGTTCCGGTCACTGATTTCGTCCATTTTCCCTGCTCCTGACTGAATTCAATGAATGTCCTGCCGCCTGAAAGTCGCCCTGTTTGATTTGCCTGATTGCGAACTCTTAGTTCAATCCTTCCCTTGCCCGCGGTTTACGACCGGTGTCACCGCAATGTTGCCCGCGCATGCGCACAACCTCCGTGAGCACGCGTCGCAGTTTTCGCAATCTGAATTCGAGTGCGGCTGCTTGCGTCCGAACGCAACCGAAGCTCTCGGCAGCGACCGCTGATATCACTGCGCACACATGGGCCGAAAGCGCTAGCTGGACTTGGGAAGGATCACAACCGATGCGCTCGCCTTGCGACGCGCCCCAGTGTCGTGCATTTCTTACTTTGCCCAATCTCGGGGGAGTATCAGGCAAGTTCAATCAACAAACTGTGCTGCGATGGCCCACGCATTGCCGCTGCGGTCACCTCTGCCGCTTTGGCCCTCGGTCCGCCTCGGGAGCGGTTTTTTCTGCTCTAGCAACCTCACCCTCGGAGACCGTGTGGATAGCGACAGTACGCCACCATGTTGGGGATGTCAAGTAGCTAACCCAACATCTTGTATTTTACACCCCATTTCCAGGAATCAGGATAGTAAACATCGGGGGAACGGAAGGCGACTGACAGTCTGCATTTTGTGACCGCTGGCGCTCGTAAACCGTTGGCGAAAAAGGCAGATTTTCCGTTCCTAACTGTAAGCCCAGCCGCGGGCCAGTTCGCCGGGCGATCAGGCCGCGACCACCACTGTTCCGGACTTTATTCCCGTGGCTTCGAGCACGCAATGCCCGTTGTTGGTGCAGCTGTGTGGAAGGCTGTGGATTAGGAGGAAAAGGCGGGCCGGAATGGCACCCGGATCGGAGTTTCGAGCTCGGCCCCGGGGTGGTCACCGGCCGAGGTGACTTTGCGCACTGACAAAATGTCTTAAAGGACTATCGTTCACTTGTCTTGAAAGATGGGAATTCCTCTTCACACATAACCTCCCTACCAGCACATCCATACGAGGAGGCTCGCCATGATAAAGATGAGTAACCCTGTTTTCAGTAGTGTTGCAGCGTTTTGCCCGATAAGAGCTTGCAAGTCACTCGCAAGCCTTCTGCTCGTATTAAGTGCGATGACGTTGCTCTTCACCGGGCCGATCTCCCTTGCACAGGATTCCGCCGTAGTGCCCGCGCCATCCAGCGGCAAAGCCATCGTCTGTATCTACCGCACGTACAGATTTACCGGTTCGTCCGCACATGATGAGCTTTATGTCAACGGCACTCACCTCGGCAAACTTCTCAACAGCGAATACGAATTCATGGAAGTGCCGCCAGGTACCGTTGTGATTTCCGGATTGCCCAAGGAGTACTACGGAAGCGTCGTCATGTCCATCGGGGCGGCCGCCAATGAAGCCAGGGCGAAAGAAAACGAGCGGGCCCGGTTTGAGGCGGAGGCAGGCAAAACCTATTACTTCAAATGGACCTCCGGTCCCATGGCAACTGGTATCAAGGTCGAGCCTGTGGATGCAGGGAAGGGAGCCAAAGAGATAAGCAAACTCCATCTCTCCGCGCCGGTTGACGATAAGGAAGAAGCGAAACCAGCAACGAAAGACACCGACAAACCGCCGGCAAAATGACATCGCTCCGGTTGACGACGACGTACCGCCCACGTTATAGGAGGCTGAACATCAAATCAATATGTGTGGCTGTGGTTGCATTGACCATGTGGTCTGTCGCAGTCGCGAAGACAATAACAATAATGAATGTAGATCGAGTCACCTTCGACGATTCGAGGCTGCAAGAGAAAGATGTCCTGCACTGGTTCAGGTTGTCCCCCACAGTCGCACCCTACAATGACTACCTTGTCCCGCCGTCGGTATGGGACTGTCCTGTGGGCGACAGCCGATACAGCGACTGCGGAAACAGACCAACGATTCCAATTCCCTCGAACGCTCAAGTGAACATCGCCAGTATCGAAGCAGTCTTACGAGACTTACTGGCCAGCGGATATCCGCCAGAACTTAGCGACGTGCGTGCTTATCTTATTAATTTGCAGGAATTCTTCTTGTGGAGGAATATTGCACTGCTGCAATTTATCAAAACAGATAACCCCGAAGTACTCGAGGCCCCTTATGGCGCACTTGACCCGAAAATATTGTGCGGAACCGTACTTGGTCAAATACGTGCGGCGCCGACCAGGGAGAGACGGTTCAGCTTAGCCTCAGTCGATTGGGCGAACTGCGTGTGGGACGCTCAGCACGAAAAGTTGGGGGACTATCCCCAAAAAGTATGGGACACGTTTCTAACGAAGTATTCGATTCGAGAGGAGCCTATACCAGAAACGGGGGACTAACTCCGGGTTCGCCCAGGATCACCAAGGAGCACTACGTGTGCTGGGTGCCCCATCCGGCCCTACTTGAAGGTCGTGGCGAGAAACTTGCCAGTGGCGCCGAATTTTCAGTTGAACTCGGCAAAGCCGGCGTGGGCGTAGGCATAAGAGCCGTCGATCAGCGGACGCCCCGAGTGAATGACACTCCGGCTTAGTTGTTCGAGCGCTCGTCGAGCGAACTAACCGCGTTACTTTGATATCAGAGATATCAGGGCCGACGTCATTCTGACACCGAGCAAGCAGAGCTATCTTAAGGGCGGCGGAGTGAGTCCCAGGAAGCTGGTGCCGAGAAACTTTCCGTTGGGTCCGAAGTCCCAGTTGAATTCGGCGAAACCGGCGCGAGCGCAGGCGTGGCATCCGTCGAGCAGCGGATAGCCCAGAGTGAACGAAACGCTGCCGTCGGAACCTACCGCCGAATTCGGCCAGGTAGTACCGTCGCGATCACCGGGCCAGACGGTGACTTTGGGAAATTGCTGCTTGGTGTTCTGGAATTGCGGACTCTCTTCCATAGCTTTTTGATTCAGCAGCTTTAGATCTTCGCCGTTGACGATCTTCGGGGTGCCGTTGACGAACAAAATGCCGTTGTTGGTGTTGGCGCGCAGGGGGTAGGTGACGAAGGCCACGTCAACCGGACCAACCGAGTTGTAGCCAGTCATGATGCCAACGTCCCCGTCGCTCTGTTTCTGCAACATGCGGGTGAAGGCGACCGCCGCGGGGGTGGCACCCGACTTCGACATCTGGTTGATAAAGCAGTCGGCAAAGCTGGGGGGCTGGGAAGCGTTATCGCAGGCCTGGTGCGCATCGGTCAGAAAAGTGGAAGGCATGTGCCAGACGGAGGCCTGCCCGATCCGTCCCATCAAGGGTCCCTGTGGCGGCAGTTGTGAGGTTCCACTGGGCGGATTTTGCGCGAAGCCCAGGGTGGCGGCGATAAAGACGGCAAGTAGCAGGGCAGATTTTCTCATTATGGATGGTTCCTTTGCCGTAACAGTGTACTGCAATCGCTGCTGGACGCTGCAAGGCGATTCTGTGGGTACGTTAGCGGTGATGGCCCGTCAAATCATAGGCGAGTGACGGATATCACAGACGGCGGGTTGGGAACGTCGCACAATCATAACTTCAGCATGAATAGGTTGGGCACAATCCGCAAGGCGCTGACGGTGACGCTGGCATTGGCGATTGTGCTGTGGGCCGAAGTCGGATTGGCGCTGCTCCCGGGCGACCAGGTGATGCAATGCCGAGCGATGGTGCTGCACGGCCAGGCGCACGCAATGACAGCTGCGGACGAGGCGGCGGCAAATGCAGACGACTCCGAGGGGATGCCGTGCTGCCCTGCCGATGGCTCGCGTGTCCCGAAGATGACGAGCAGCCATCCGCCGTGTTGCTCGAGCAACGATGTGCCGGAGCGGCCGTTGGCGTTTCTGATTGGCCCCGAACGACTGACATCTCATCCATCGGACATGGATACCCGGGCAGTGGTACTTTTTGCGCCGCCCCTGGCGCAACATGCAGGGGAATTGGGGAGCGCAGATGCTCCGCGCTTGGTGAAGCCTGTCCTCGATTTGAAAACTGACCTCAGGATCTAGAACGCGCCTCGCCGCGTGTGAGCGCCGGCGCAGTTTGCCGTCGCATGGAATGAACTGCGGGCCAGAGGTAGCCAACCCGGCTGCCCGCGCAACTAGATCAATGAGGAAATCATGAAAACGAAGGTGATGATAGTGGTAATCACGATGCTGTTCGGGTTGACGCTGCTGGCGCAGACGGCAACCCAGAGTGGCGGCTCCGGCGGCCGGTGACACGGCGAACACTTGCGCTTGTTGCAGTCACGACATGGCCAATATGAAGCCAGGCGATAAGTGCCCCATGATGAAAGACGGTAAGATGGCCGACGGAAAGTCGTGCTGCAGCAAAGATGGCGGCTGCTGCAAAGACGGCAAGTGCGACATGAAGGCCAAAGACGGCAAGATGGCTTGCGGCGGCGGCAAGTGCCCCATGATGACGCAAAAAGACGGGAAGTCTTGCTGCGGTAAGAATGGCGGTTGCTGCAAGCAAGCCGCTGCAACGTCGTGCTGCGCGAAGGGCGCAGCCTGCTGCAAGAACGGCAACCTGCCGTGTTGCGATGCCGGAAGGGTCGCGGCCTAAGGATCGGCTGCGAATCGAACGTTGAATTGGCACGGCGCAAGCCATGCTGGGGTAAAAGTCAGGAAAACCGTTTCCTCGCGGACTGAAGTCCGCGAGGGGCGGTTGAGATAGGCGGCTTGGGCGCGGGCCTAAAAAGACGGTGTCGCGACTGTGCCGCCGCTTTGAGGCTCAGCTATTTTTTTTTACTTCGACCGCGGGCTCACATCCGCGGCCAACACAAATGTCACCGCTTCGCGGCTCAGTTAAGCGCTTGTTCCACCACCAAAGAGTTGTTTTCCGGTCGCGACACGATCTCTAAGGCCTGAACTACCTAACTAACCTTTCGCGGCCTATAAAGCCGGGCCTTTCTCGTCGAATGCACTCTGATCCCATCTCCTGCGCCGCTGCCGCCTTCGCGGGCAGGCACCTCTGAGGTAGGATGGTGCACCGGTCCTCGGAGGTGATTCGTGGCCCTCAGCTTCGCCAAAGATATTCGCCCGCTGTTTCGTGATGATCCCGACGTGGAGGCGATGAAGCCATTTGGCCTCGACCTTTCGTCTTACGCCGATGTGCAAGCGCAAGCCGAAGGCATCCATGCGCGGCTTGAGGATGGAAGCATGCCCTGCGATGAGCCTTGGCCTAAGGAACAAATCGCTCTGTTCAAGCAGTGGATGGAGGAAGGCATGGCGCCTTGACCCGCGAAATTGATCGCCACGATTCGCTAGCCGGCGTGGAACACTTGTCGGCCGCCCAAGGTAGAAGCCAGGAGAACTGGAGCTGCGCCGGCTAGGTGAACGGGAAGAACTGCTGATGCTGCGGCTTGGGCCACTCACACCCACCTGCAAGTGGCCCCCGCGCCAACCAGATGTCCGCTCTAGTCCCCTCGGGCGGAGCACCCTGCAACGAAGGGAGGAACCTATTGCAGGGTGAGGTCAGCGACAGCTACCGGGCTGGTGTTGTAACCACCGGCCGCGGCGATTGCCTGCACCCTCGCCGACTGCGTGAGCATGAACGGCCCGCGATAAATGGGCGACGACAGTGATGGCGTTGTGCCGTCAACGGTGACGTAGATGACGGCGTTGGGCAGGCTATCGGAAATGCTTATAGTTGTAGGCGTCGGGTAGGTGCCCGAACCGGGCGCGATTGCGGGCGCGGGCGCCGGGTTCATTCCCATGCCCGAGCCGTAGCCTCCACAGCCCACGTTGACCAACAAAACCAGGATTCCAACTAACAGCAACTTCAACTTCATTCTCACCTCCCAGACGCGGGCTGCAACGGAATAGCGTACTGACCATTGCCCGTGTCCGTACAAGCTGAGAATAGGATGGCGCCGCGATTCGGTTGTCATGGGGAAGCAAAATGAATGTCACAAGTGCGTGACGGGAGTGGAGTTCCTGATGGTTGCCGCTTTGCAGCTTCTGGAAGCTATCGACGGCAAATCGGGCGCCGGCTTCGCGTTGCGTTTCTCGCTCGCGCAGACTTTCGCGAATACGCCGGCGCCCCAGAGTATAGAGTCTGGATGGGCTGTTTTAGCCCTCACAAGTTACTGCGGCGTGCCAATGAAGCTGAAGCCCATATCTGCCTTGCCCATGCCGATCCCACAATCACGCCTTGCGGAGTTAATTCCGGTAACCTAGAGTATTAGGCGGCCAGGCCAGTCTACCGTCGTGGCTGTGTCCGTGATGTAATCGTACACAAATCCGTGCGATACCCGACGTCGTAACCGTAGTAACCTCCGACGATCTTGTGAGCGAGGCTGTTTATGCCGTGCACACGGCGTATTTCGGCGCCCAGGAACTTGAATAATCTTGTACCGGCCTGCTGGGCCGCGTATGAATCCCACAACGCACCCTGAGCGTAACACAATACCGACGACCGTGCCATCCGCAGCAATTCCGTCGAGGTTCAATTGAATAAGTTGAATAATTGGGTGGACATTGTATCTTCGTCACTACGCCGTTACTATTGATGAATCCATAACTCGATTGCCCGTTCTCGACGCCACACCGACAAAATCTCCCCTGTTGTTGATGCCGTAAATCTAGTGTGGTCCAACCCGGCTGAGCATTGTAGTAGGTAAACACTCCCTGATACAGCAGAAAGCCCGTCCTGGATGGGTCCGGTGCTGCTAAATCCGACTATTACGACCGTGATCAGTGATTCCGTAGGCTATGGTCGCAATTGGCAGGCGGGACAGCGGCAAAAGGGCGTTCGAGAACACCGTTCGCATCCCGCTTGAAGCCAAGGTCAGACGATTTGACCCGAGGTGGGATCTGAATACCTCACAGAACCAACCACCGCTCCCCGGTTGTTGATCCCGTGAGCTTCCAAATATCGATCGTATTCGGGTAGTTAAACGACTGAAACGAGTAGGTCTGAGCGGCCAGCGGCAAGCAAATGGCTGCCAGCATCAAACCAAGGACAAGAGCTGTGAATTGCTTTGACATTGGGAGTATCTCCTTCGCAGAACTTGACTTGGTCCGCGAGACTTCTCGTGGAGTCTAGTGCTGATTACTGATTCCCACTGTGTTGGATGTCACGTCCGAACACAAATGTTGTGAGTCGTCCGGTTTTGGGAATTGCCGCCAGACGTTACGGCAGTTGAGTTTTCGTGCGAGGGCGAGGAATTGGGCGCAAAGGGGCGCCGCCCTTCGCGTTGATTTCTGTCAGCTATCTACGCGAGCAGGCAAACGCCCAACGAGTGCAGACTAAGAGAATGATCTCAGTTTCCACATTCGATCACTGCGGCGTGCCGGTGAAGCTGAAGGCATGTGCTTTGCCGGAAGCTTGTGCCCATCCCACGATCACACCGTGGGAATTGATGCCGGTGATCACCGTAGTATTGACATCCGCATTCGGCCAGTCGACGGTTGCGATTGTGTTCGCAAGATAGTCGTACACAAAGCCATGGGTTTGGCCCTCGGTTGTGTAGAGGCCGACGATCTTGTGCGAGACGTTGTTGATGCCATAGGCCTGGCTCTCAAGGGCGCCCGGAATCGCCAGCGCCTTGAAATGGCCGGCCGGGCCGCGCATGAAGGCCTGCATACTACCATTCTTCACGAAATAGCCGACGACAGTACCATCTGCGGCGATCCCATAGGGCACGGTGTTGTCGCCGCCCGGATACTTCACTCCCGAAGGTACGCCGTTAAGCATGACGAATCCGCGCTTCACGCCGCTATCGCCGATAACCTGGCCGACAAGATCTCCCTTGTTGTTGATACCCATGACCCAGGTACTCCACCCCGGATGCGCATTGTAGTCGGTGAAGACGCCGTGATCTCGCAGAAATCCCAGGCAGACGTGAAGACTACGGTTGAAATAAACGCCACTGATAACACCAGAATCATTGATGCCGAAGGGCACGGTGAACTGTCCGGCGTTGGGGTCATCAATCGGTAGCTCAAAAACGCCGTTGGCGTCGCGCTTGAAACCTCTGTAAGCGAAATGTCCCACAATCGCGCCTCGGTCGTTGATGCCCTGCGCGTAGGTGGATGCATTGGGGGCGTACGGAATATGAAACGCCTGCAGCGTGTAGGTTTGAGCGGTAAGGGACAGACAGCCGGCCGCAAGGAACAGGCCGAGAGTGAGTACTTTGCAATGATTTGACATGGGAGACCGTCCTCAGCAGAAATCTGCTCTATGAACTTGAACTTATGTAAATTCTAGGCTTATGCCCACAACTGCCTAGGGAGGGCGTCACCCACAGAGCGGACAAAGATCACTAATTCCCATTTTGGGAAACCGTGGATATGAGCAACATTCTTTAGCAGATTCGGCCAAGTCTGGTCTGGTTAAGGCGGCGATCTTCAGGCCGTCGGCTAGCGTCATCGATCGCGAGGGCCGCTTGTTCCGGCAGAGACTACAATCCGGAACCTCGTTGGCAGAATCCTGAGCAGAGTAGCAGGGAATGGCACAGAAGGCGCTGACTATTCGGGCTTCGCGAATGAGTCAGCGCCTCCAGTAAAAGCAACTGATCGAGTTACAGTTCAGCTTCTCTGCCACACCTTGCTCACTGCGGTGTACCGACGAAGCCAAAGGAGGGTAGCGGGTGTCCCTGAGAGTCCGTTACTTTAGCGTATCCGACTATGACACCCTGGGAATTAACTCCAGTAATTACAGTTGACAGAATATTTGGCTCTGGGTATTCCACCGTGGTGTATGCGCCGGTGATGTAATCATAGACAAATCCGCGATTACGTACGCCATCGTAGTAATATCCCACAATCTGGTGGGCGACGTTGTTGATTCCGTACGCATAGGAGGAATCGGCACCGGGAACCTTCAAGAGGGCGAACTGTCCCGCCGGACCACGCAGGAATGCCTGGTGGCGGCCGCTGATATGAACAAAGCCGACGACTGTGTCGTCCGCCGCAATCCCCAGAGCCATCGTACTGCTTGCACCAGGATATCTAAACTGCGAGACAACTCCGTTCACATTCACAAAAGCGTGCGGGAGCACGTCACTTAAGCCGACAAAGTCTCCGTTTCCGTTGATTCCGTAGATGGCAGTTTGCGAGCTTCCCGGAATGAGATAGCTACTAAACACGCCATTATTGATCAGGAATCCAGATTCGCCCTTGCGATAATTGTCATAATAGGAGCCACTGATTTCTCCATATTTGTTAATTCCCACCGCATTTAAATAGCAGTATGGGGCGCCAGACTTTAAGTTAGGATCATCGATAGGCTTCTCGAAAACGCCGTCGGCGTGGCGCTTGAAACCCCTGCTTATGTATCCGAAACTACAGGGCTGACTGCCAACATAGACAATAGTACCGACTACCGCGCCGCGATTGTTAATTCCCGACGGATAAGTGTCGACATTCGGAAAGTGCGAATATGAAAATGCTTGAAAGGCGTAGGTTTGTGCGGCGAGCGGAAGGCAAGCGGCCGCCAAGGCTAACGTGAGCAGCAGTTTTGCGAAGCGCTTCGACATCGGCAAATTCTCCGGTACAGAGTGGGAACCCGGTGCTGTTTCCTCATTCTAAAGTCTGGAATGAGACGGCCGGTTCGGCTTCTCCGCCGCACCTTGATCATTGCGGTGTGCCGATGAAGCCGAATTCGGGCAACGAGTGCCCCTGAGCATCGGTTATTCTTGCCCATCCCACGATAACACCTTGGGCGTTGACACCGGTGATCACGGTTATCTGTATGTTTGGGTCGGGATATTCCACCGTGGTATATACGCCGGTAGTGTAATCGTATACGAATCCGCGACTACGAACGCCATCGTAGTAATATCCCACAATCTGGTGCGCGACCTTGTTGATTCCGTACGCATAAGAGGAATGGGCACCGGGAACCTTCAAGGGGGCGAACTGTCCGGCCGGACCCCGCAGGAATCCCTGATGGTGTCCGTGAATACCGAAAGTACCGACTATCGTGCCGCCCGCAGAAATTGCGGAAGGATCCGTACTGCTTGCACCAGGATATTTAAAATGCGAGACAACTCCGTTCATGTTGACAAAAGCGTACGGGGCCACGTCACTTATGCCGACGAAGTCACCGTTGTCGTTGATTCCGCTGATGAAGGTCCGCGAGCTTCCGGGAATCACATAGCTACTGAATACCCCTTGATTGATCAGGAAACCTGAATAAATCTTACCGGCGTTGTCATAATAGGAGCCGCTGATTTCTCCGTTGTTGTTGATTCCGCCAGCGGTCACATCGCAGATTCCACCAGACGTTAAGTTGGGATCATCGATAGGCTTCTCGAAAACGCCGTCGGGGCGGCGCTTGAAGCCCCTGTATATATATCCACTCCTACACGGTGGAGAGCCAATGTAGTAAAGAAGACCGACTACCGCCCCGCGATTGTTAATTGCCATAGGCCTCGTGTTAACGTTCGAGAAGTATGGGTAAGAAAATGCTTGAAAAGTGTAGGTTTGGGCGGCGAGCGGGAGGCAAGCAACTCCCAGGAGAAGCACTAGCAGGAACGCACAGTAACGATTGGACATTGGTCGCAATCTCCTTGTTGTCCGGTTGTGGCCCGGAGTATCGAGCGCACATGCAGATAGGTAGCGGCTCCGCCTGTGTATCGTGCGGCCAGGCAACAATAGAACGGGCATTCAGCATGCCTTCATTGCGAGGGGATACTATGTCGTTCAGTTCAGCGAGTCAACCACTTTCTTAACTTGTAAAGTGACTCGAGGTCCATCCGCGCCCAGTCGTTGTGCTACTGCGGCGTGCCGATGAAGCCGAAGTCGGGCAACAAATTCCCCTGAGCATCTAGTCCTCTCGCGTATCCGACTATGACACCTTGGGAATTAACACCGGTGATAACAGTTACCTGAATGTTTATGTTTGGGTCGGTCGACATTGGAAAATCCTCCGGTGCGACGTGGGAACCCGGTGCTGTTTCCTTATCCTGAAGTCCGGCATGAAAGGCGAGTTCAGCTTCTCTGCCACACCTTAATCACTGCGGTGTCCCAATGAAGCTGAAGGTAGGAAGCTGATGCCCCTGGGCATCATGCACAACAACATATCCGACAATGACACCGTGTGAGTTGATCCCGGTCACCACAGTCTTTTTGGTATACGGATCCGGCCAGTCCACTTTTGTGACTACTCCCGTGATGTAGTCGTACACGAATCCATGCCCTTTTCCGAAGGCTCCTACTATCTTGTGAACGGCGTTGTTTATGCCATACGCATAGGTATATTTTTTAGAGGCGATCCGGAAAGTCTTGTACTGCCCAGCCGGGCCGCGCAAAAAGCCATGGTACCAGAGGTGCGTAAAGGCACCGACGATGGTGCCATCTGCAGCAATCCCCTGGGCGAAGGTTGCTCCAGCGGCAGGAACGTCGATGTCCGAAACTATCCCGTTCTTACTGACAAAGCCGTGGGAGGGACTAAACTGATCCACCAAATAGGATCCTACAAAGTCCCCCAGGTTATTGACGCCCAAAATACGCGTGTAGAAGCCATGACTAAAGTCGGTGAACGTGACCTGGCTCAACAGAAAACCCGAGGTGCCCAGGTTTAAGCCGAGATCGTAATAACCGACGATGAGTCCGGAATCGTTGATTCCCGCGGGGAAAGTACCTCTCACCGAGTTGGGATCATCAATGGGAGGTTCGAAAACACCATCCGCATTCCGTTTAAAGCCTCGGAAAAGTTGCTTCGGGGACCGGAAATAGCCCACAACCGCGCCGCGATTGTTGATTCCCGTAGCATAGATGTCAGACTGCGGCGCATACGGGAGGGAGAACGCCTGCAGGCTGTAGGTTTGGGCGGCGAGCGGCAAACAAGCAGCCGCAAGGATCAAGCTTAGAACTAGCGCGCAGCAACGATTCGACATCGAACCCTCCCTCGGAGATGTGAAGCTCCGTTCTCCCAGCACGAGGAGGATGACTGAGGGCGTATCAGTATGTGCTCTGTGTCAAGCTAACGGCAGACCGGAACTTCCAAATCGCCCCAATTGGGGCGAAGCGTACGCTATTCGGCTTTGGTTAGCAAGGAGTTCCTATTGGTGAAAAGTGACCCGGGGTGATTTTCGGAATAGCTGATGGGTTGGGTGCTTGGCTCACGCAGCTAAAACTACTGCGAGACATTTCCCAGTCGCACAAACTTCTCAAGCGCGAGGGGACATAGAAATAGATTTCGTTCACGCTTAGCCCATACCATCAGTCGTCGATCACTGCGGCGTGCCGATGAAGCCGAAGGCAGGCATGCGATGGCCATTCGAATCATAACTCGGTACCCAGCCCACAATCACGCCATGAGAATTGATACCGGTGATAGCTGTCTCCAGAATGCTTTGATCTGGCCAGTCCACGGTGATAGTTACGCCCGTGATGTAGTCATAGATAAATCCGTGCACAATGCCAGTCCATTGCCCCGGCGGGATATACGAGCCTACAATTTTGTGGACCGCATTGTTGATGGCGTACGGTATCGTATCGCCGGCGCCCGGAACCTGGAAAGCCTTGTACTGGCCGGCCGGGCCGCGAATGAAGCCATACGTAACACGGTTCTTCGCAACAAAATCGCCAACAATGGTGCCATCGGCCGCAATCCCGTAGGGAATGGTGACGCTGCCGCCGGGAAAGTCGATCGGCGAGACTATTCCGTTCATGCTGGCGAATCCGTGTTGCGTGCTGTTAATACTGGTGTATCCGACTAAGTCACCCTTATTGTTAATGCCTAAGATATAGGTGTCCGTTGCTGGCTGGACATAGAAATCGGTAAAGACTCCATTGTCCCGTAGGAAACCGGTCGTACTGTGAAGCGTAGGGTTGAAGTAATAACCGGCTACGACTCCGGAATCATTGATTCCCGTGGCAACGGTGTAGGGATTGTTGAGAGTAGACTGGGAGTTGGGATCCTGAATGGGGGGTTCGAACACTCCGTTTGCGTTCCGCTTAAAGCCGCTGACCGGGTGGTTCCCAGGAATGTAAAAGACGCCAACTACGGCGCCTCGGTTGTTGATTCCATACGCGGATACATTATGCTTGGGCGCGTAAGGCACGGAAAATGCCTGAAGTGTGTAGGTCTGGGCGGCCAGCGGCGTACAAGCGGCCCCAAGAACTAAAGCAAGAGCCAACGTTTTGCAAGGGTTTGACATCGAGAAACCTTCCTTTGGAGTCGTGGAATCCGGGAGGCAGGGCCCGAGTTCAGTTACCTCGCAGCAATCACTGCGGCGTACCGATGAAGCTGAAAGGAAGTCTTGGACTCCCCCCGACTGGCTGTGCCCACCCCACAATATCTCCTTGCGAGTTAATGCCGGTGACCACAGTGTTGTCGGCCATCGTCGAACCTGGCCAGTCGACCGTAGTAATGACGCCCGTAATATAGTCGTAGACAAATCCATGGGTGTACCCCGAAGTCGTGTAAGCGCCAACGATCTTGTGAGCGGCGTTGTTTACGCCGAACGCGCGAGTTCCGAGGGCGCCTGGAATCCGGATAGCCATGTATTGACCGGCCGGACCGCGCATAAAGCCTGACTCCATGCCGTTCTTAATAAAATATCCGACGATGGTGCCATCGGCACCAATCCCATGAGGTATTGTCCAGACCGCACCCGGGTAATTCAACCCCGAAGCTAATCCGTTGATGCTGACGAATCCCCGGCTGGAGACGTCCACTTGCCCGACGAAATCTCCCTTATTGTTGATGCCATAAATCTTCGTCTCCCCGGACTTTTTCATATAAGGATTCACGAAATAGTCAGTAAACACGCCCTTGTAGAGCAGGAAGCCGGAAAAGGCACCCATGCCGTTGTTAATATATTGGTTGAAGTAATATCCGACGATGACACCCGAATCGTTGATTCCACTGGCGACCGTAATAAACGTCCCGGCGTTGGGATCATCAATGGGTCGGTCGAAAACCCCGTTCACATTGCGCTTGAAGCCTCTGGAAAGGAAGGGTCCCGAGAAGCGCCCCGTAATCGCACCTCGGTTATTAATTCCCTGAGCTTGGGTCTGTCCGTTTGGCGCGTACGGGATATGAAACGCCTGAAGCGTATAGGTTTGACCGACGAGCGGAAGCCAGGTGACCACCAAGATCAAGCCAACGACCAGCCACCTGCAGCGCTCTGACAACGAGAAACCCTCCTTGGGAGTTGTGGAACTGCGATCTCCGAGGGCGCATAGACGAAGCGACAATATATCCGCGTCACCACCGCGTCAAGCCAAAACGGGCCGGGATGTCCCTTTGCCTGGGGGTGCGGGATCTTAGCGGCGGCCCATGAAAGCTTCGAGTTTCTCGACCTCGTGATGTGCCATGTCGAGATAGCGGCGCGCACGTTCCGTATCGTTGGCCTCCATTGCCTGATGGGCCTTGGCTAGATCAGTTCGCATGTTGCCGCGGGCGGTAACCATGTCACCGCGAAGACCCAAGCCGCTCTGATGCATTTGCTGCTCGAGCGCATCGAGGCTGCTCTCCACCGATGCGGCGCGACCGTCGAGCTGATCGATTTCTGTCTCCATGGCATCGAGCAATCGTTTCTGCTCCAGCGCGGCCTGCTGCTGGGCTTGAATCTCCTCCGCGGATGGGCCAGACGGCGTGTCGGGATTTCCGCCGTGTACTGGGGACTTCGTGCGCTGTCGGCGGCGGTTGGGGAGCGGTGGGTGTCACTTCGTCAGGCGGCGGAGCTTGCGCGGGAGGCGTGATCTGACTTTGAGCGGCGGCGTTGTCGGCAGGAGCAGTCGCGCTGGCCTGCGAGGTGCTCGTGGCAGCAGTCGCAACCGCAGCCTGGTCGAGCTCGTGGCGCTGACGAGACTTGTAAACGGCGCCTCCCGCCAGGAGCGCGGCAACCACCACGACGCCGACAACCAGAAGGAAGTTGCGGCTGCGCTGCGATTCCGGTTCGATGGGTGTGGGTACCGTGAATCCGGGATCCATGGCGGGCCGGGCTTCAGTCGGAGCCGGATCTGGGGTTCCGTCGATGAATGCTGCGGCGGCTGGGCCTTGTCCAACCGCAGGGTGCGCGGCCGGCGACACGGCAGTCTGCGACAAAGCGTTGCGGAAGGCGTCGGCGGATTGAAAGCGCTGCGCGGGATCCTTGGCAACTGCCATCATTATTATGGTGTTGAGCGCAGGAGGAAGAGTCGGCACGATCTCGATTGGGGGACGAGGAATTTCCTGCACCTGCGCCTGCATGATGGAGAAGCTGCTGGTCACGCTGAACATTCGCTTGCCGGTGACCATCTGGTACAACGACACTCCGAGCGAGTAGAGGTCGGAGCGCTCGTCGGTGGGCTTTGACTGCACCTGCTCCGGGGAGGAGTAGTCGAGCGAACCTAGAGTCGCGCCCGTCATGGTCAGTCCTACTTCATCGGCGGAGCGCGCCAGACCGAAGTCCATGAGCTTCACCACACCTGACGGTGTGAGCATCATGTTGGCCGGCTTGATGTCGCGATGAATCACGTGCTTGCCATGCGCGTAACTCAAGGCCGAGAGAACCTGGCTGGTGTAGTTCACGGCGTCGGCGGTGGAAAATGGACCTTCCTTCAATCGATCGGCGAGAGTGACGCCCTCAACGTACTCCATGATCATGACGAACTGGTCACCGGCGGTGAAGGCGGTGCGAAGCACAGCAATGTTGGGGTGATCGAGGCTGGCTAGCACCTTGATCTCGCGCATGAAACGGGCGACAAACTCCTCACGCGCCGCCAGATCGGGAAGCACGACTTTCATGGCTTCCACTCGGTCCGAGAGCACATTCCGGACCAGGTACACCTTGCCCATACCGCCGTAACCTAACTCGCGGATGATTTCGTAGTCGCCGATGCGCTGGGGCGCGTTTTCCGTCATGTGATGCCTCCCGCCTGCACTGGACACCTGCGAAGTGTGAAGCTGCTATAGCACGGGAGCATACACCCAAACGCCTCCGTCACGCCGTAATTTGGATGGCGGAAGTGCGGGCTCGCGAAGCTGAGCTGCGGGCCGGTTGACAGCCCTGCGAGGGATTCTCTAACCTTGCTGGATTACAGTAAGGTTTGTATAGCTCGGAGCCTGGGAGCCACGGATGAGGGAGCGAAGCAGGGACCGCGACCTGGGAATGAAGCGGAAGATCACACGGCGGGACTTCTTGAACGGCGTCAGTGTGGGTGTGGGCGGCGCGGTACTGGCCTCGCAGACTGGATTGCTAACCGCGCTCGAGAGGCAGGGGATCGACACCGATTTAGCTGCCGGAGCAAGTGGAGCAGTGTCGAGCGATTATCCTCCCGCGCTGACCGGACTGCGCGGCAGTTACGACGCAACGTACAAATACGCTCACGCGCTGCGCGATGACGCGTTCTGGGATGCGGCCCCCAAGCCATCTGACACCACGGAGAGCTACGACCTTGTCGTGGTAGGAGGAGGCATCAGCGGGCTGGCGGCGGCATATTTCTATCGCCAGAAGGCGGGCAAGAACGCGCGCATCCTTATTCTGGATAACCACGACGACTTCGGCGGGCACGCCAAGCGCAACGAGTTTACGGCAGGCGGCCGCATGGTGCTGAGCTACGGCGGCACGCAGTCGATCGAGAGCCCTGACGAATACAGTACGGTCGCCAAAGGCCTGCTGACCGACCTCGGCATCGATACCACAGCCTTCTATAAGGCTTACGACGCTAAGCTCTATTCGAATCTGGGTACGGCGGTGTTCTTCGATCGCGAAACCTTCGGCCAGGACCGGATGGTGACCGGAATGAACACCACGCCATGGCCGGAGTTTCTGGCGAAGGCCCCGCTGAGCGACGCGGCACGGCGCGACATTGCCCGGGTTTACGCCGACAAGGTCGATTATCTTCCTGGCCTGACGCGCGAGCAGAAGTACGCCAAGCTGGCAAAGATGAGCTACGCCGACTTCCTCACGAAGACGTGCAATGTGACGCCGGAAGCGCTTCCCTTCTTCCAGACCTGGTCGCACGATTTGTTTGGCGTGGGAATCGATGCCGCGCCGGCGTTCTCGTGTTACGAGGCGGGCGACGACTACGGCGCCACCCAGTATCCCGGCTTCGACAGTCTCGGCCTCGGCGAGCGCGAGAAGGAGGAGCCGTACATTTTTCACTTCCCCGACGGCAATGCCTCGATTGCGCGCTTGCTGGTGCGGTCGATGATCCCGGCAGCGATTCCCGGGCACAACATGTACGACGTAGTGACGGCACGGGCCGACTACGGCCAACTCGACCACGCCAGTTCGCCGGTGCGCATCCGGCTGAGCAGCACGGTGGTGAGGGTAAAGCATGATGGCCCGCCCGGCAGCGCAAAGCAGGTTCACGTGCTCTACATGCGCGACGGCAAGCTGCAGGGCGTCCGCTCCAGCCACGTGGTAATGGCCTGCTACAACATGATGGTCCCATACCTGTGTCCCGAGTTACCACAGAAGCAGAAGGACGCCCTGCAATATGGCGTCAAGGTGCCGCTGCTCTATACGCACGTGGCCATTCGGAACTGGCAGACGTTCACCAAGCTGGGAGTTCAGCACATCGTGTCGCCAGGAAGCTACCACTGCTACACGTCGCTGGATTTTCCCGTGAGTTTAGGGGAGTACAAATTTCCCAGCCACCCTGACGAGCCGGCGGTCTTATTTATGTTGCGTACGCCGTGCCACCCTGGGCTACCCGCGCGCGACCAGTATCGTTACGGGCACATGGAGCTGTTCCAGACGCCGTACGCCACGATCGAGCGTAACGTTCGCGATCAACTGGGAAGAATGCTGGGACCTCAGGCATTCGATCCGGCGCGCGACATCGCCGCCATCACGGTGAACCGGTGGACGCACGGCTATGCTTACGAGTACAGCACGCTGTGGGACCCGGACTTCGCTCCCGATGAGCGGCCCTGTGTCATCGGACGCCAGCCCTTCGGGCGCATCACCATCGCCAACTCCGATGCCGGTGCGAAGGCTTACACCGATGGGGCCATCGACCAGGCCTGGCGAGCGGTGGGAGAAATGAAAGCGGGGTAGCTAGCCAGTCCATCGACTACGCCTAGCGACGCGAGAAAAATAAGAGGGTGTCGGGCGGTGACTGCGGTTCTCGAAAAATCGATTTTTCATGTCCTATTTACATAGTTCTAGGGTAAACACCGTAAATACTCGCTACCCCGTCCCGTTTTCGCGGTCATATCGTGTTATGCTCCGGCCCGCTCCCCCACTCCAGGAGCTCTCAGGGAGGACAAATGAGACGCAAGATCAATATGAAAGTTGGGCCTCTCCACCGCGTAGCCATAGTAGCGTTACTGGTACTGCTGGTTGGCTCCGCGTTAGCTCAGTACCCGGCGAGTACACCGCCGAGTGAAGAACCCGCAGCGGTGCAGAACGACTCGGCATCGTCTGGGGAAATACCCTTTGTACCTGCGGGCACGGTGATCACTCCGGACAGCAGCGTTGCGCGCCCGGAAGACGCCGGCTCTGCGGGCCCACACAAACGTTAAGATTTTCGTTCCTGCCGGAGCCGGTGTGGCTTCAGTCACTCCATCCTTCACTTTTGCTGAAACCCCCGCCTCACTGGGCTGCACGTACCTGGTTGGCCCTCACTACACGGGATGCAGGCCGTCAACCGGCGGTACCCAGCATCCAGCCGGAGGTTGGGGTGCGATTGCCCTTGTGGACGCCTATGACAATCCAAACGCGGCAGCCGATTTAGCCGCCTTCTCCGCCAATTTCGGCTTGCCTGCGGCGAGCTTCACAAAAGTCTGTGCCAACGGCAACGGGAGCTGCACTAGTTGCCCGGGCAATGTGGGTTGGGGTTTGGAAGAAGACCTTGACATCCAATGGGCGCACGCCATGGCCCCTAAGGCGAAGATATACCTCGTCGAGGGGTGCTCGAACAGCTATACAGACCTGCTCTATGCCGAATACGTTGCCGGCGGGTTAGTGCAGGCTGCCGGTGGTGGCGATATCTCCAATAGTTGGGGAAGCGGAGAGTTTTCGGGCGAAACCTCCGACGACAACTATTTCTATCGCTACTACTGGAAGAACATCACGTACTTTGCATCTGCTGGTGACAGCGGACTGGGCGCGCAGTATCCGAGTTCGTCGCCCTGGGTCGTCTCCGCCGGCGGTACAAGGGTCAACCGCGCTGCGAACCAGAACTTCCTCAGTGAAAGTTGCTGGTCTGGTTCGGGCGGTGGCACCAGCACCTATGAACTCTGGCAGAGCCCGCCAGACATCCTAAACGGGATGGGACCGTGGTCGGGCTATCAGTATGAATTGTTCGGAGGCTATCCCTACAATCCAGGTAATCGGGCAACCCCCGACTTTTCCTTCGACTCCGATCCGGCAAGCGGCGTGTACGTGTACGACAGCTACGGGTACGGCGGCTGGGTGATCGTCGGTGGTACGAGCGTTGCGTCGCCTTCGCTCGCCGGCATCGTCAACATCGCCAACAACCGGCTAGGGCAAGCACCTCCCGGCGGTGGAAAATACCACACCGGAGAAAACAACCTGCTCTACAGTCAGCTCAACACCAAGACGGCATATGCAGCCAACTTCAGGGATGTAACTACGGGAAGTAACGGCGCCTCGGCGGGTGTGGGCTGGGATTACTGCACGGGCCTCGGAACTCCGAGAACCAAACTTGGAAAGTGAGTAGTCAGCTGTAGCTTTGGAATTGGTCCAGAGGCCCTGTGGTTGGCAGGGCCTCTTTGTTTACCGGTCGCTTCCCCGGGTGTGCCTAAGAGCGCGTTTCAAATCGCCGTCGTGCGTGCTACACGCGCAATCGCCAGGGCACCCGCAAACAGCAATGGAAAGCGTGGTGGCCCGGTATCGGCGAGTGATGCTGGCAAAGTTTACGGCCGACGCTTTGTGCCGACGCGCTTGGCGGCCACCTTGCTCGCCGATGGGCCGCCTTGCTTCGCCATCTGCGCCTGCCCCGCCTTGGTCATCAGGCGCGATTGTTCGTACATCTCGATCCACTTCTCGCTCGAAATCGCCGAGATCAGCTTGCCAATAGCTTCGAGCGGCAAATCGTCCGGCGACTCGAAATGAACGCAACACTTCCCCATGTCGAGCTTCTTCCCCGCCGCCTTGAACGCCGCCTTCAGCCGCTCGAGCTGACTTGCACTCCAAAACGCGCCCATCAGGTAGAGCGAGCAGTAGTTCTTCTGCGACGAGAGCGCGACGTAGCAGATCGGCTGCTGGTTGTAAGTGTCTGGATATCGAGACAGAGGGATCGTCCAGCCGATCGTGCCCCAGACGAGGCACTCATCGTAGCCGCTCGGAATGTGTTTGTTCACGAGTGCGCGCACCGTCGCGATCGTCTTCGCACGATCGGCGGGAAGTGAGGCGATGTATTGCGCTGGCGTCTTGACGTTCGATGGTGGTTTCATGTATTCGTCGTCTTCCCGAAGTGTATCAGCGAACGATTGAAAGCCAGCCAGCGGCAGGGGCTGTAAGTATCGCTAGAGTCCTAGCTGTGCGCAAGCACCGGCGTCTTTTGCCCGTTCTTAAAGTCATCACCAGGAGGGAGGGCGGCGGGCGCATTCTCGGCATCCATGGCGCCGGCAGCCTCCAGGGGACCCTGCAAGCCCGGCAGTCTCCATGGCAGCAGCCTCGGCGTCTTCGGCCGGGTTGTCGAACGCATCTGGCCTGGCTGCATCGCTTCCGCCGCCGCGCGGACGTCCACGAAGGCTTTCTCACGCTCGGCTGCGCCCTCATCACCTGGCGCTGCCGAAAGAGGGAGTTTTAAACGCACTCTAAGTTTATTCAGCCACGGTGTACATTTTTTCGAAGGGAGTGCACTTGGCGGGTGGAGTGAACAGTGCCGCGTCAGGATTACCCGGAACGATATCGCGGAAGGTGGCGGTCAATGGACCATTTTCCGTCTCGGTTTCGATCTTCACAGGAATTCCCTGCAGGTCGTCCGCCGTCCATACTTTGGACTTAATCGTCTTGCCGTTTGGCATGGTCACTACGACGTTCTCAACCTTGCAGATGTGCTGATCGATGACTTCAGTCCCGACGTGAGTGCTGTCCACTTTAGAACCAATCAAAAGCTGCAAAGGACTAGGTATCTTGGATACCTGGTCGAGCCTCATTTTGATGCAGGCATGAGCCCGTTCGAGCAACTGGTAAACCTCATCGTGGGCAGGAAGAAAGATGGTGGCGAAACCAGGTCCATCCTCGTCGCGCAAATTGATGCCGGAGCGATAGACCTTTATGGTTGACACGCGATTGCCCCTGGAATCAACGATCTCTGTCGCAGAGAAATCGGGCAGCTTCAACGCAGTCAGGGAATTTTGCGCGAGAAGGGTCGTGGCACAGAGCAGAGAAAGAATTGCAACAGCGGTTCTTCCGATATTTCTAGCCCAGCTCATGGTTGAACGATGGGGAAGCACATCTTTCGTCTTTTCGTCTTCCGTTCTTCTTTTCTTCTGTTCTTCTCTTTCGCCCGCAATCGAGACAGTATCGAGCGTCTGGTTGAGAGTTTCAAGAAAAAACAAAGCAATAGTCCGAAGAAAGGCGCCGTCCGGATCGGTCGGCTCGTTGTGCCGGACATTGCTGCGAGGGTTTAATCTGATCAGTGGCTGCTTGCCACCTCTTCGAGGTGATCATGAACGAACGTCGCAGCTTCGACACCTACCTGGAACCATGGCTCACCGCCCGCGCGCCGCGCATGGCGGACTACAGCGCGCAGCTTGCGGACTTCCGCGATTGGGTACTTACGGAAGTCGATGCGCAGGCGAACTACACCGACCGCTACGCTCCTCCCGCTCTGGAAACCTACGACCGCAATGGCGAGGTGGTGAATCGTGTGGTGCTCAATCGCTGGTATGACGATCAGCATCAGGAAGTCTATCGCCGGGGCATCATCGGCCTGCCGTATGCGGAAAACGCGCCTCATCTGCTCACCTTCACCATGGGATATTTGCTGGCACAGGCGGACATCAGCCTGCATTGCCCGGTGACACTTACGGGTGCGGTAGCACATGTGCTGGCATCGCATGCTCCGGAGGCGGTGCGGCAGCGCTTCCTGTATGACGTTGTGCGCATGGACGGCAAGGCCAAGACCGGCGGTACTTGGGCAACGGAGCAGCATGGCGGCAGCGACGTGGGAGCGACAACCACAGTGGCCGTGGCCACGGGAGACGCCTTCGCACTGCACGGACTAAAGTGGTTCACCAGTAATGCCAATAGCGGACTGGCCGTGGCGACGGCGCGTCCGGAAGGAGCGGAGCCCGGCTCGGCGGGATTGGGACTCTACCTGGTGCCGAGTCATCTTCGAGATGGCCGGGCGAATCACTATCGCATCCGCAAGCTGAAGGACAAGCTGGGAACGAAGGGGCTGCCGACCGGTGAAATCGATCTGCTTGGAGCCGAGGCGGTCGAGGTGGCGCCTCCGCCCAAAGGATTCAAGCTCATGATGGAGGCGCTCGAGTACAGCCGCGTGCATAATGCCGTGGGCTCAGCAGGAATACAGCGACGGGCACTGCGCGAGGCGCTGGCCTGGACGCGAACCCGACGGGCCTTTGGCCATGTGCTGTCGGAGTATCCGATGGTGCAGGATGAATTGCTGCGCATGCGCGTGCAGTTCGACGCCGGTGCCCTGCTGGCGTTCGAAGCGGCGGCCGCCTTCGACGAGGCGCAGAGGAATCCAGAGATGCGCGTGTGGTTGCGACTGGCGACGGCGATGGCAAAATACCTCACGGCGGAGTACGCCATCACGGCTGCACGCGCGGCCCTGGAGTTGATTGGGGGAAACGGCTATACCAGCGACTATCCCGCGGCACGCCTGTTGCGGGATGCGCAGGTGCTCACGGTATGGGAAGGCCCGGCCAACATCCAGGCGTTGGAGTTGCTGCGATTGTTGGCCCCGCGGAATCGCGGTTGGGAGCAATATCGCGACAGGATGCAGGAAGCCTTAGACGGCCTGCCGGACAGCCTGGGAAACTTGCGGCAGGCGCTAGAAACAAGATTGCGTACCGACAGCGAAGCGGCGGAGACGACTTTACGCGATCAGCAAAGTGCACAACGCTACGCGAGGAAGCTGCTGCATCGCATGAGCCAGAGCCTCGCGTTCGCCTTACTTTGCGAGGCTGCGAGCGACGAGCACCGGCGGGGTAATTCCCTTCCCGCTCATAACGCATGGCGGTTTTATGAAGACATCGAGCCACCGGCGTTCGGAGGAGAGAACGAGGAGGCGCGAAGAGGCGTGTTGGAGTTGCTAGAAGAGGAAGTGCAGATGGCAAACAAGCGGTAGAGGAAGCCGGTCAGGAAGACATCGCAGTTGTGGCTGGCCGGACCACTGCTCTGAGTTGAATGGGCGGGGCACAGAGTGGAGCAGCAACCATGGTTCGCACGGCATCTGCCGTGCGCTGCCACCATCCTTGAAATTCAGTTCCGTCAGCGCAACGAACCTGCAACGGACACCACTCTTTACCTGACGCGTTAGTGACCTCCTCGGAGCCAGATCCGGCCTGGGCGCGCCAATCGAATTTCATGAGCGGTTCACTCTGTGAATCAACCAAACTCACAACGACGCTGCGGGTGTCGGCCCGAAGCCCAACGTGCAGCGCCTTAAGGGCACTTTCTTTCGCGCTCCAGAGCAACGTTACGAAGAAAGAGCGATCCCGCGCGTTGCTCTGCGCGATTAGCTTCTGCTCCTCTGGCGCGAAGTAGTCGGCGATAAAGGCGTCGCTTCTGGATTCAATCGCCTCTAAATCGCAACCCAGCGCAACCTTGCCGAGAGCGACGGCGCAGACGGCAATGCCGGCGCGGTGGCTGATCGAGATGGTAACGGCAGGGACGTTGCCCGGCAAGGAAACCTCGGGTTCACCAGTCGAAGCCGCGCGAATTTGAATGTCCTTGAGTGCGAGCGTGTGGGCAGGGGAATTCAGTATCGCGGCGACGGCACACTTTGCAGTCCATCGCCCTAGCCGCCAATCGGCGTGGCGCTTGGGAATGCGCAGGCTACTCAGGTGAGCTGCTTCGCTCTCGCAAAGCCAATCGTCCTCCGCCGGCACATCGGCTTCTGACTGCTCCAGCCAAAATACGTCCATCACGACGCCAAGGTGGGCGTGGCCACATCGATGGTTTTCGGCGTGGTTGCCGGGTCCTCAACTTGTGGCTTACCGGAAAGCAGTTCGTTCTCTCGGGCAACACCACGTTCCACTGCATTGATGAGATAAGGACGAAGGTCCGCCGGTGGAATAATGCGGTGCAGGGCGCCCACGTCGAGGGCCCGATGCACACTGTGTACTCGATCGAACTCTGCGGCCATCTCTCCCAGTTTTTCGGAGTGCACGACTTTGAAGAGCTCGTTCCACTGGGCACGCAAACGATTCTTCTCCACGCCATCAGCTTTGGTCATCGCCTTATTCATGGTCTCGGTCAAAGCCTGAAGACGCGGATCCTTGCGGGTCCTGCCCTCGACTTCACTGGCGAAGACCACGGCTGCGGCCGGCGCCCCTCCAATTACGGATGCGAACGATCCTTCCAAAGCAGCGACTTCCAGGCTCTCATTCAGCGCCCGCGAGAAGACCACGTAGGCTCCGCCGTGATAGCGGGAGATCACACAAAAGACCATTGGGCCTTTGAAGTTCACCACCGCCCGGCCAATCTCGGCGCCATACTCGAGTTGCAACTTGCGCAACGATTCGGGCGAGCCATCAAATCCAGACAGATTCGCCAGGATTACGACTGGCCGATTGTTGCTGGCAGCGTTGATGGAGCGCGCAACTTTCTTTGAGGAGAGTGGGAAGAGCGTCCCAGCAGTCCACTGATCCGGCCCGTCGGCGGGAACAAACCCCAAACGGGGTGCCGGATGGGATTCGATGCCGATGAGACAAACGGGATAGCCACCGAGATGGGCGTCCCAGATGACTCCGTTCTCCGCGGCGCGCATGCCAGACCACCGCTCCAGGGGAAGATGGTCCTGGTCCATGACGGCGCGCATCACTTTGCGAATTTCGAAGGACTTCTTGCGCCCAGAGTTGGTATCGTCCGCGAAGATCTCGCCCACCGTGGCGAATCCGTCGCCGCCGTGGCTGTGGGGATAGATGCGAACATCCCGTTCGATGGGATCGTTCGTCACATCCTTGCGGGGGAAGCGCTCGCCCGGCGCCAGATAGGTGTGCTCGTAGTGGCGCAGGAGGATCTGGCAGGCTTCATCGATGTTGCGGGCCCAGTATTGCGCCTGGCCGTTGGGGCCCATAATGCGATCGTAGCCGCCAATGCCTTCATTGTCCTCGGCGGAGACGCTTCCGGAATACTCCAGTGCGCGTTTGCCGGTGAGCACCATGGCCCCTTTGGGAGTCATGATGAGAATGCCGCGGGTATGCATCAGCATGGTTGCCTCGGCATTCCAGTAAGGTTGCGCGCCGACATTGATCCCGTTCACTATCAGGTTCACTTCACAGCCCGCTTGGGTGAATTCGATCAGGCGACGCAAGACCTTGGCGATCCAGTCCATATTTTCGACGCCGCTCTCCATGGAGATTTTGGCGCCCGCCGACAGGGTGAACCACTCCAAGGGAATGCGCATCTGTTGGGCGAGATCGAGGGCGGCGAGGATGCGCCGGCATTCGGGTTCGGCGATGGCGCCAAGGTCCTTGCTGGGATCGCCCAACACGGCAACCCGGGTCATGCCCTCGGGATACTTGGTGGTGAAGTTGCGAATGACGCCGACAATGATGTTCGATTTGTTATTTCCATAAGGACGTTCAACCGAAACCAACCGGCTGTCGCCATCGAGATCGTACTCAACAAAGTCGCCGGGCGGAAATTGAGCAGCGGTTTCTTCCGGCGGCGGGGTGAGCATTTTGATGATTTCGTACGGGTAGATGAGCCCGCGCTGGCGCATCCGCACAACTTTCTGAGTGTAGGCATCCAGTGGTTTGAGCGGCTGCAACTTGGTGGCGGGCCGGAAGGTCATGAGCTGACGCGCGCCACCCGGACTCGAGATACGCACGATCATGTCGCGCAGCTCTCCGGTTTCCGGCTGCGGGATGCGCGCACGCACCACCACCTGTTCCAATCCCAGGCCATCCGTCGATGGGGCAAGTTTGCGGGCAATCTCGTTGACCTCTTCCCGGGTGAAATTGACGGGAGGCCACACATAAAGAAGAATGCGATTCCAATGGAGGCGCTTGTTCGGCCCACGCCGCGATTGAAACAAGCGCATGCCTGCCACCGCTTCCGCAAACATGCGCTCCAGGTGCGGCAGTTGCACGATGCGACCCTGCTGGTCTCGCACCGGCGTCAGATCGCGAATTTCCGCCACCGCAAACAAGCGCTCATCTTTGGGGTTTTCCTTGGCGACGGCGTATAGCAGGTAAACATCTTCCACTGACGGGATGCGCTCGACATTGAAATTGTCGACCCTCCAGAGGTGCAAGCGCTCGGCCATCATGGGGTGAACTCCACGGACGAGACTCTCCTCTTCATATGCTTGCGGGGAGGGACGATAGGTGAAATGCTGCATTCCAGACATGCCGTGACCGCGCCCCGGGCCGCCGATTGCCACTACGATGCGCGCCACCGGCCGAGGAAATTCGACCTGGTTCAGCATGGAGCAAACTTCCTTCTGGATAAGCTCCTGATCGGACAAGAACTGAGGATTCCACGCCTGAATGTCGATGACCACGTCGTGGTCAGCAGGCACCGCTTGTATGCAGGGGAAAAGCGCGCGGGCCGTGTCCGACAGCCGGAGAAACTCAGTGCTGGTGCAGAAAATGTCGACGTGCCTGCCATTCTCGTCGTACGCAGCCGTTACGCAGGAGTGGCCGTCGACAGGGACAGTGTGAAATTTCGTCAAGGTTTGCCCGCGATAGTATCGCGTGGTGACGATCTCCAGCATCAATTCCCGCAAGGCGGGAGGGGCATCCGCGTACCTAGCCGCGAAGAGACCTGCTAGTGGCTGGGGGCAATCCACCAGGGCACTGACTCTCTGGCGAAGGTCGATTGGGTTAGTATTTGCCGCGAGATGCGCGAGGTGGGTTTCGGCCTGCGCGTAGATCTGTCTTCTGGACCGTTCAAACAACGGCTGCTCGAAGCAGCGATACCGCACTTCGCGGGCCAAGTCGCTGACGGCGGGAAACGGACCGCGAGTGACGTGGATCAACCGGCCAAGAAGCTTGCGAAGACCTTCGTCGGTGCGCCCGACGGAGGTTTCGACGCGCTGCAAGTGTCTTTCCAGCAATCCGACAATTGACGCAGCTTGCTGGTCAACGCGTTGGTGCGATTTGCACAGCCATAGCAAGCACTCTTCCAACTCGGGCGAGCGCTCCAGCGACTTGATTCTGTAATGAACCAGGGTGCGGCGCAGCGCATCGATGAAGGTTGGCGGGAGTCCCTTGCCTTTGGTCTCGAGCATGTGGAGGTACGAGAAGAGGTAGGTCTCGGCGCTTCGTTCCTCACCACCATTGAGGTCGTCCATCTCAGGCCGGCGGTCGAACAGGGAGCAGATGTCGATGAAGATGCCCAGGATTTCGTCTTCGAGCTTCGCGATCGCCTCGTGATCAGCGGCATTTTCGGAAGAAGGAGTCCAGTTGGAGAGGATCCGCATGGCTTGTGCCGAATCAACATCAAAACCCAGCATGAGTTCGCGAATTTCCTCCAGGTTCGCCTTCCAACCGGGTTGAGCGGGTTCAGCGCTGCCACCCGAGGTGCGCGACGCGCCAAACTCGACGCGTCCGGCGGAGGTCACAGCAACGCCGTCGCCGGCGTCAGGCTCGATCTGCAGCAGTGCGGCTCCAGTATCCACCTGCACGTGGGGGATTGCCATCACCTGCCGGACCTTTCCGGCAAACTGAGCGCGGACGGACATCTCCATTTTCATGGCTTCCAGAACCGCCAGCGTGTCTCCGACCGCAACCGTGTCGCCGGGCTTTACCGCAATGGAAACGACAACTGCCGGGGCTGGAGCGTGAACCACACCACCGTCATCTCGACTGATGGAATGTGACACCCCGTTCACTTCAACGCGGTACGTCAGCCCTTGAACATGAGAGACAACGTGGAAGCGCCTGCCGAATGCAGTGAGCCAATATTCGAATTGACCGAGGCTATGGATGTGGACGTCGATACGAGCTCCATCGACTTCGACACGATAGCGATGAAGGTCGAGGCAACACACCTTGAGCGAATACGAATGCCCACGATGGAGCAACTGCACAGTCCGGCCTACCTCACTCCGAACGTGAGGGCGCCCACGCATGGCTGACGCACGGAATTGGATCTGCTCAATCGCGAGATCGGCAACGTAGGATTCGATCGCTGCCTGCACCAGGGCCACATCGGCGTACTGGGCGGACAAATGGCCATCATCGGCTGCCCTGCGATCCAGCCATCCGATGTCTGCCGTTGCTTGCAGAATCTCGGGACAATTCAGCAATTCCAGAAGAAACGCCTTGTTGCTGGCTCCGCCCTTGATTACGACGACACTCTCCTGCAGAGCCCGCTGCATCCGCGCGAGCGCTTCGCTTCGAGTTTGGCCGTAAGTGATGATCTTGGCAATCATGGAGTCAAAGTCCGGCGGAACGACGTCTCCCACGGCCACGCCAGTGTCAATGCGCACTCCTGGTCCCGACGGGAGACGGAACCTCTCAATCAGGCCCGGCGCAGGCGCGAAACCGTTCTCCGGGTCCTCGGCATTCAGCCGCACTTCAAATGCATGACCGAAGGTGCGTGGTGGCTCGGCGGGTAATCGCTCCCCGCGGGCAACCTGAATCTGCAGCTTTACCAGGTCCAGCCCGGTGGTACATTCCGTCACGGGATGTTCGACCTGTAGCCGGGTGTTCATCTCCATGAACAGGAATCTCTGGCTGGCTGCTTCGTACAGGAACTCGACGGTGCCGGCGTTACGATAACCCGCTACCTGACTCATTCGCACCGCTGCCTCGCGCAGAGCCTGGTCCTGCTCCACCGTCAACACGGGCGAAGGAGCTTCTTCCAGGATCTTCTGGTGGTGACGCTGAACGGTGCAGTCGCGCACGCCCGCGGCCCATGTCGTTCCGAAGTCGTCGGCTATGACCTGAACCTCGACATGGCGGGCACCCTGCACTAGTTGCTCCATGAAGACGGTTGCATCGCCAAAGGCCTTAAACGCCTCGGCGCGCGCGCCTTCCAATGCCCGAGCCAACTGGTTGGCGGAATGCACGCGTCGAATCCCGTGCCCTCCACCTCCGGAAGTGGCTTTAATCAGGAGTGGATAGCCGAGACGCTCGGCGTGGCGCAACGCATCCTCGACGGACTCTACCGGGCCGCCGCTCCAGGGCGCAACCGGCACCTGCGCCAGTTCAGCCAGGCGCTTGGCGGTAATCTTGTCGCCCAGGCGGCGCATGGCGTCGCCGTCTGGCCCGATGAACACAACGCCCATCTCGCGACAGAGGTCCGCAAAATCCGGATGCTCGGCCACAAAGCCCCAGCCCACCCAAACCGCGTCGGCGCCCGCGCTCGTAATGGCCGTCTTCAAGGACGCGAAATCGACATACGTGCTCTTGGATTGATTGGTGGATGGATCGACGATTCGGGCGGGACCGAGAAACACCGCTTCATCCGCTTCACGGACAAACATGGCATTGCGATCGGGCTCGGTATAGAGCGCGATCGTGCATATTGAGGTGCCGTTTTCCCGATTGAATTCACGGGCCGCGTGAATGAAACGCATCGCGGCCTCACCACGGTTGACGATGACTACTCGCTTAAAATCGTGCTGCATAACCCATCCGATCGGCGGAGATCCGCGGTACTGTATCCATTTATTACGCCGTGACGCTCTGTAGAGCTTGCAACGGCTCAGCATCGACGCTGTCGGGAAGCGTCACCGTCCGATAGCCGGTTAAACGCAAGTAGCGCTGCCCCTGCGTATCCACGACCTCGGCGTCGAACTTTTCGCCCGACGTATCTGGCGTCACGACTGCAAACAAGGGGCCCTCGACGTGTTCGGGAGCGCGCGACCAGCGCACTTGATGAACGTAGAGCGGCAGGCCCATCCGGCTGTGTTCACTGATTTCCCAGAGGCCCGCCGTCTGGAAGCAAAGCTCTATCAGGCGAGGCGCAGCCAGTGTGGGCTGGTCTGAGGGTTGATGGTTGCTCGGCAGGCCTTGGGCCATCTGGCCGATGATCTGTTCGCCATCCCTCCAGGCATGATCGAGCACCTGATACGCCGGACCGTGAAAGTAAATGCGATAGATCCTGGCGGCATCGACAATCGCCTCGGACGACAGGCGGAGGACAGGTCCGGCAGCCGCTTCCGGCGGCTGCTTGGCTACCTTCACGCGAGCGGTGAAGTGGACCGTCTCCTGCGGCTCTGCTTGATTGGGTAGCGTGCGCCGCCCGATCAAACGACAATCGGCCACCAACTTGTCATCCTGCGGATGGAAGAGCGCCTGGATGGTTAGCGTCCTGGGCTCGTTGCGATAGAACTTGAACGGCGCCAGGAAGTTCACCTCTTCAATCGACTCGACATGCCAACCGGGGTGGACACAGACGGCGGCTTCTGCGAACGCCTCAATCCCCATCACTCCGGGCAACACCGGCGTGCCGTCGATACGGTGGTCATAGAGGAACGGTTGAGCGGCGGGGTCGAGCGTTGTCTCCATGGTCAGGCCACGACTGAGACTCATGCCGGTTAGCTTGCCGACCATAGGGCCTTGCGCTGCTAGCTTTTCGCTGGTGGTTGCCAGTGCGGCAGTATCCAGGCCGCCGGTCGCATCCCACTCGGCTAGCATGACTCCAAGGCGGCCGGCCACCACAACTTCACCTCGCGTACCACCAGCCGTGAGTTCGCGGCGAATCCATGGAACGCCGGCCTCGGGCGGCAACATGTCGATGCCTGCTAACTCCATCATCTTGGGGATGGATCCGCGGGTCGCCATGCCGATCCCGCCCCATGCTGTCCAGTCGATGACTATGCCCCGGGTACCCGGACGTGTCGTGCGGAAGCTCGACGTGATCTTGCACAGCAGATCGTTGGCGGCACTGTAGTCCGACTGTCCTGCATTGCCGAAACGACCCGCGACTGAACTGAACGCCACGGTCGCACCCAGCGGCATGTCTCCAATGGCATGCAGAAGGTTGAACCAACCGTCACTCTTGACGTCGAATACCAGATCGAATTCGCGCTGGTCCTTATCGGGCAAGAAGTGGCTGCGCTCCAGACCGGCAGCGTGCAGCAGCACGTCGATGCGTCCGCTTTGCCGGCGCACCTGCTCGATGACGTTGGCTACTCCGGCAGCGTCGGTGAGATTGACGCTGACGTAGCGGGCAATTCCTCCGGCGGCTTGCACAGCATCGATCGCACTCTGAGCGGCTTGAGCGCGCTCCAGCGCCGCTAGCTCCTTCTCGACCAGAGCCGGCGTGGCACGTTCGCCGCGGGCCTGGATACGAGCGAAGAGATCGCGCTTGAGTCCGTCTTTGTCGCTGACGAAGCGAGCCAGGTCGGGATTGTTGGGATCAGGACTTGGCACGACATCAAGCAGGTAGAACGTGCCGCCGGATGCCGCAGCTAAATCAGAGGTGATCGCCGACACGATACTTCCTGCCGCTCCGGTGATCACGAAGACGCTGTTCTCGTCCAGAATAAGGCCAGACTCGCCGTCGGCTACCGACTGCTCTTGCAATCCCACTGTCCAACGCAGTCCATTCTTATAGCCAATTTCGACCGCGCCCTGATCGCGTCGTGTCTCTTCGACAAGGAGGCCAGCGATTTCCGCCGGATCACGTTGAGCTTCGAAGTCAACCACTTTGACCAGGGCGTCGGCCCGCTCACGCTTGAACGTCTTGGTGAAGCCGGCAACTGCTCCGCCCAGTGGCGCGACCGCTCCGGCGAGGTCGTAGCCGTGTTGTCCACCCAGTCGCGTGGCCGTAACGAGGAACGTACTCGAAGCTGCAATTTGCTGGAAGAGAGAACGCATTACGACGTAGAGCGACTTGACGCGCACACGCAGCGCTTCGCGCCACGCGGGCAGGTCCATCCTGCCGATGTCACCCTCGTGGTCGAGAGCGGCCAGCCAGTAGACGCCCTGCACGGAACCGGCAGTTGCCCACTTGTTGAGCAGGTCTGTCAGCACTCCCGCATCGCGGGTGTCGTCGAGCACCAGGACTTCCACTCCCAGGTTACGCAGACTTTGGGTTAATACCTTCGCGACGCCACCTTCGTCAGGCATTACCACGACGCGGCTGCCAGGGCCAAGCGTGACGCCCGTTGGCTTGCAGATACTGAGCGGCGGACGCAGGTTGGGCAGCGGCACGCGACGTGGAACGCGATCGGCTGCATCGAAGCCGGCCAGTACAGGCCGGATCCGAGGCGGCCGCGCTGGAGTTGAGGCGGGCTGGGCCATCCGGACAGACGGTGGCGCCGCAATGCCGGTGGGTATAGCCGATGCTGCTGGAGTTGCCGTAACGACCTGTTTATCGATCGCGAATTGGATGACGTGCGCCAGGGTTGGAAAATCACGCAACTTGAGGTTCTCTTCGCGAGGAATGTTGTAAGCCGCCCGCACCGCAGCGAACATCTCCGCCTGCTTGACCGTGTCGATGCCAAGGTCGGCCTCCAGATCAAGGTCGAGGTCCAGCATCTCCGGGGGATATCCGGTCTTCTCAGCCACGATCTCGAGTACCTTTTCCTTGATTGCGTCGTAGTTGGCGGTTGACGCCGCCACCGTGGTTGCTGCGGTCTCGGCCGCTTCGGCGACGGGGGTGGCCAAGGATGTCGGGGTAGGCGCCGCGCCGCTCAAATCCGGGCGACTCTCATACACGAACCGAATCACGTGTGCCAGAGTTGGGTAGTCACGCAGCTTGCGGTTTTCATCCCGCGGGATGTTGTAAATCTCGCGGATGGCGGCGAACATCTCCGCCTGCTTGACGGTATCGACGCCGAGATCAGCTTCGAGGTCAAGATCCAAGTCCAGCATGTCTGTGGGATAGCCAGTCTTTTCCACCGCCAGGTCAAGAATGCGTTCCTTGACCGCGTCGGTCCCGGCGGCAGGCTGAGCGGCCGGAACCAGTGCAGTCGACGCACTCAACTCTGCCGTTGCGCTTGGCATGGTTGGAGCGGCAACCTCGACGGGTTGCGGCGCTGGCGACTCGTCTTGCGCAAGATCGGGACGGCTTTCATACACGAAACGGATCACGTGTGACAGAGTGGGGTAGTCACGCAGCTTGCGGTTTTCGTCGCGCGGGATGTTGTAGATTTCGCGGATAGCGGCAAACATCTCCGCTTGCTTGACCGTATCGACGCCTAGATCGGCCTCAAGGTCCAGGTCCAAGTCCAGCATGTCTCTCGGGTAGCCTGTCTTCTCCACCGCCAAGTCGAGAATGCGTTCCTTGACCGAGTCGGTCCCGGCAACAGGCGGGGCCGTCGGAGCCGGTCCAACTGGAGTTACTTCTGCGACAGCCGCAGGCTTGGAGGTGGCGGCCCCTTCTACGGTTTGCGGCATGGGTACGGGTTGCGGCGCAGGGGACTTGCCCCGCGCAAGATCCGGACGGCTCTCGTACACGAAGCGAATCACGTGTGCCAGAGTCGGATAGTCGCGCAGCTTGCGGCTTTCGTCGCGCGGGATGTTGTAAATCTCGCGGATGGCAGCGAACATCTCTGCCTGCTTGACGGTGTCGACCCCGAGGTCTGCTTCGAGGTCCAGATCCAGGTCCAGCATGTCTCTGGGATAGCCAGTTTTCTCCACTGCCAGATCGAGAATGCGTTCTTTCACCGCGTCACCAGCGGCCGACGATGCAGAAATCGTCTCGGGTACCAGCGAGGTGAGTTTGGTGTTTTCCGGTGGCTTGGTTACCGCCACGATTGGCGGCGCTGCGACGGCAGTGTCTGTATTTGGCCGGCGCTCATTCACAAAGCGAATCACATGGGCGAGCGTGGGGTAATCGCGCAGTTTGATCTGATCGTCACGCGCAATACCGTAGGCTTCGCGGATCGTGGCGAAGACCTCTGCCTGCTTGACGGTATCGACGCCCAAGTCGGCTTCGAGGTCGAGATCGAGATCGAGCATGTCGATGGGGTAGCCGGTTTTATCGGCCACCAGCGCCAGCACCCGATCTTTCACTGATTCGGTAGAAGAGTTTGGTTTGGGCGGCGTGGCCGGTGCAACCGGCGCGGCCGCAACCACCTGAACTTGTGGTTCAACTTTCACCTGCTCTGCCTTCGGCTGCGGTGGCGCCGGCTTTACCGCGACGACTGCTGGCTTCGACGGGGGCGGCGGCGCCTGTACTGTTTGAGTCGGCGGCGGAATCGGTTTGACATCCTTCGCTGCCCCAGCAGCAACTCCGGCAACGCGGGCGGATAGGCCTTGATCACGCACGCGCAGGGTACGATTGACGACTTCGAGATCCGCATCTGGACGGCCCGCTATTCTGGTCAGCCATGCGTCCCATGCCGGCTGATCGGCGACGCGGTAGGCATATCCTAGAGCATCCGGTCGGCGGCGAACTCCGTCCTTGGTTGGGATCCGACGCATCAGCGCCATGCTGATCTGTGAGCCAAAGCCCGCACCCAGTCGTAAGGCGTACTCGACGGGATAGTCGCCACCCTTTGCCAGATTCAACGAACCCAGTTCCGGATCGACTTCCTTGAAGTTGGGCACAGGAGGAACCACTCCCGTTTCCAGCACTTTCACCGCCACCACTTCCTCGATACCAGTGGCCATGGCGTGGCCGGTGAAACCCTTGGTGTTGGCGATCACGATTTGGTCGGCAGTGTTGCCGAATACGCGACGCAGCGCGTTGATCTCCGCCGATGCGCTTCCGCCTCGAGCCGGCGTGTAGGTTTCATGGGAAACGAAGACGGTGTGTGGCGCGATCTGATGACGATCAATGCCGCTATGCGCTTCGGCTTGCGCGATCAACGTCTCCATCACCTGGCCGATGTGCTGCACATCGAGGCGAGTGCCATGGAATGCACTGTTGGCAGTCACCGCGCCGAGCACTTCACAGATGGGCTGGATTCCACGCTCACGCGCGGCTTCGGCACTCTCAACAACGAGAGCCGCCGCACCCATACCGATGATCAAGCCGTGCCGCCGACGATCGAAGGGAGTAGCGACCTCTTCGACTGCTGCATCAGTGGCGGCTGTTCCGCTGGCCAGGAAGCCCGCGCCAAACCATCCGATCAGGTGATCGGAAGTGACATCATCGGCCGTGATGATGATGACCCGGCTGCAGCGTCCGGCGCGGATCCAGTCCTGCGCCAGGCTGACGGCATGACTAGTGGTTGAGCAGGCGGAGTTGATTTGTGTGTTGGGACCGCGAGCGCCGATGAACTCGGCGAATTGCGAGTGCCCCATCGAGAGAGTCTTGAGCAGGAAGCGGCGGTCGAAGATATAGGGGTTCTTCTCAATCTCCGCGCGCAGTTCTTCGATCTTTCGGATTATCTCCTGGGCGAGGGGCGAATGGCCGTTGGTCCCTGCCACCGCTGCGACCATTTCCTCTAAGGAGGCTAGTTGCTGGCGACGGGCGTGGTCGGCATAGTACCGAGCCATCTCATCGGCGTACGCGTCGTAACCGGGAAAGGCCGAGCCAAAAATTACGCCGGTATCGTCGCGCAGAGCATCCGGAAGCCCCCAGCGGTCGGGCAGCTGCGTGCCCTTGCTGGTGGTCTTGTAACGCATGACCAAGGGAATTCCCGCGTCGCGCATCGCTTCAATGCCGACTCCGATGGCAAGGCGAGTGACCTGATCGAGAGCGGCCACGCGCTCGGCGGAGACGCCGAATTCCTTTACCAAATCGAAGGCGCCACCGCGACCCGCCAGCTTGATGACATCGGCAACGTCTTCAATGGTGTCGAATCTCGCCTCTCCGCTTTCACTCTTGACCAAACGCGTGATGCGTTTGTCGAGCATGTCACGACGAAACTGGGAAGGGATGGGTTTGATGAACTGATCGCCCCGCAGAATTCGAGCGATATTGCCATCATCGAAGATGTGGTCGGTGCCCGGCAGGCCCATGGCTGCGCCAGTGATCGCCACAGGTTCGCCGGCAGATGGACTCTTCTGTCCGTGATAGATGTCCCAGCCGCGTTCCAGAACGTCAGCGAAGAAGCGACCGAGTTCGGAATAGCGGTCGCCACTTGATGGAACGGTAAGTGCCACGCCAGGTGCCGGCGCTGCCGCTGCGACCAGCGCGGGAGTTTTCACCGCTGGATGAGCTGCTGCCGTGGCCACAACCTCAGGTGCGGGAACGCTGCTTGCCGGCGTTGCCGGCCTCGTCTCCTGCTGGATTGCGGCTGCATCCTTCTCGCATCCGAATCCCGCGGCATACAGCCCGCACAGCGCCTGGTTGAATGCCGCCAGGTCGTTGAGCTTGGGATGATTGGTGAACAGCGAAATCACATCACCGCGCTCGCCCAGCACCTCCTCGGCAAACCCCTGCAACGCTTTCTTGGGTCCGACTTCCACAAATACGCGGGCGCCGGCATCGTAGAGCGACTGCAAGCCTTTCACGAACTGCACCGGAGCCGCGACCTGCTGCGCGAGCAGATCGAGCATCTGGGGAACGACGTTCGGTCCGGTTGGATAGAACTCGCCATTCACGTTCGCGACAACCGGCACCTGTGGTGGTTGAATCTGGAGGTGCGACAGCATCTCTCGCAACGGGGCGCTGGCGGGGGCGACAATCGAGGTATGAAAGGCGTGGCTCACCGGCAACGGGACTACGTTGAAGCCATTCTGCAGGAATATTTCTATGGCCTGTTCGACTGCCTTGCTGGCTCCGCCGATGACCGATTGCTGCCCGCTATTGATGTTGGCGATCACAACGTAATCGTTAATCGTCTTTAGGACTCGTTCGACTTCAGCCAGCGGCGCAAAGACGGCGGCCATTTTGCCGGTGTCTTTCACCGCCACCTTGGTCATGCCGCGACCACGAGCGCTTACGGCCTGCAGGGCGTTCTCGAAGGTGAGAGAGCCTGCGGCAACCAGGGCGCCGTATTCGCCTAGGCTGTGCCCCATCGTCATGTCAGGCTTTATGCCGTAGGCAGCCAACAACCTTGTGATCGCCAGGTCGATAGTCAACACGGTCGGCTGAGTGATCTCGGTCTGGCGCAGATCTTCCTCCGCTTTGGCGACTGCTTCGGCGTCCGACGGGTCAACAAAGATGAACTGGCTAAGTGGCTTGCCCAGCAGTGGGGTCATGATCCGGTCGGCTTCCACAAAAAGATCGGCCACGATGGGCTCTGCGGCGCGAAGCGGCTCGGTCATGTTGACGTACTGCGAGCCTTGGCCGGTGTAAAGGAACGCGACCTTGGGTGCGGGACCGTGTCCGCGAAAGATACCCTGCGCGCGCAATGCCTTCCAGATCGGAGCCTGGTTGGCCTGCAATGCCTTGAGCGCCGCGGCCGATTTAGTGGCTAGCTCAGCAGCATCGGCATAGTCGATCGCCACCCGTTCGGGTGCGCGCAGATCGCTCTCGGCGGGAGCAGTCGGCGCCGGCGCGCTGCCTGCCGCAGCCGCCTTCTGGACCGCGCTCAGTCGTGCGGCCAAATCACTTTCGGTGGCAGCACCAATCACCAGGGCGCCACGTAAAGGAGCCTTGCGAGTAGACTCGCCGGAGATCGTGGGGGAAATACTGCTTGCATGCATCGTCACATCCTTCACAACATTCTTCTCAACACCGGGCGGTATTGCAGGCACTGCGATGGAGCGCTTGCCGTTCCCGTTCAGCCTTCCGGGTATGTGCTCTTCCATCACTAAGTGGAAGTTGGTGCCGCCGAAACCAAACGCGCTGACACCAGCGCGACGTACGCCGCCGGCGGGAATTTCCCAAGGCTTCAGTGCGGTGTTGACGTACAGGGGAGAGTGAGCGAAATCGATCTCAGGACTGGGGTGCTCGCAGTGGAGACTGGGCGGCAACACCTTGTCGCGGAGCGCGAAGGCAGCTTTGAGGATTCCTGCGGCGCCGGCGGCCCCTTTGAGATGTCCGATATTCGACTTCACTGACCCGAGCGCCACGGACCTGACGGGTAGATTCGCGCTGCTCAACATACCGGCCATGCTCTGTGCTTCGACCACGTCGCCTACGCGGGTCGAGGTGCCGTGACCTTCAATCAGCATCGCGGGCACGGGCGAAACGCCGGCATTTTGCCAGGCGCGCTCGACGCAGAACTTCTGCCCAATGGGATTCGGCGCTGTGATCCCCTTGCCTTTGCCGTCACTCGATCCGCCGATACCGCGCACCACGGCGTAAATTTTGTCCTGGTCGCGTTCCGCATCGGCCAGACGCTTCATCAGGAAGATGGCGGCACCTTCGCCCATAACGAAGCCATCGGCGCCCTCAGCGTAGGGACGAGTGCCAGTCGCCGACAGCGCACCGATCTTGCAAAACTTCACGAAAGTCGGCGCGCCCATGTTGCGGTCGATGCCTCCGGTGACAACGACGTCGAAATCGTTCTCGATGAGACCTTCGACAGCCGACTTGATCGCAGCCATCGCCGACGCACAAGCCGCGTCGCAGATGTAATTAGGGCCGTGAAAGTTATAGAGGTTAGCGATGCGGCCAGCCATGCAGTTGGCCAGTTCACCAGGCATCGAATCTTCGGTGATGGGAGCAATTCGCTTGCCCATGCGTTCGTGGAACTGCCTGGTTATCTCCTCGCGTAGCGACTCGGGCAACGCCGCGAAGCCGGGTGATTCTGCGAGTTCGTGTGCATATTCGGGAAAGAACACGCGCAAAGATGTCAGGTAATGCTTCTCTCCCGCCATGGCGTTACCGAGAATCACCGCCGTGCGATCCAGTTCGAGTGGCCGTTGGGGATAGCCGTAATCTTCCAGCGCCTCGCGCGTGCAGGCGATAGCCCACTGCTGCGCGGGGTCCATGGCATCCGCGACCCGCGGCGGTATCGGCAACTTCCATTTCATCGGGTCCCAGGCAAACTCGCGTACCCATCCGCCGATCTTCGAATAAGTTTTGTCGGGCGCGTTGGGATCGGCATCGTAGTAAAGTGCTGGGTCCCAGCGTTCAGCCGGAACCTCAGCGATGCTGTAGCGTCCAGCCTTCACGTTTTCCCAAAATGCAGGCGCGTTCGGAGAATCGGGCAGGATGGCTCCCACCCCCACAATGGCAATGGCTCGATGTGCGGTGTTTTCCATGATGGCATTTCCTTTTCGCGCGGGGCGGGCGCCTGTGCAGTGAGGAGAGGCAGACGCACGCCCCACGGTTCTAGCTATGAACAGGTACTTCCGTGAGCTGTTCCGCTTGACGTTTTTGAGCGCGGCCATACAAAACGTCGGCGACGTAATCGAGATCGGCAACCAGACCGGACTGAGCGCGGTGGATTGCCGGGAATCGCAGGGACTCCTCAAACTGCGGAACCTCTGCGTCGGTCACTCCGCCCGCGCCGACAACGCAGCGCAATCCGTCTTGCGCCACCTTCATCGCCGCCTCGCGCGCGAAGATACGGCTAATAGCTGCCAATGCGGCCGCGTCAAAGCGATCGTTGCCTTTCTCATTGAGCCGGCCTTCGGCGGAGAGTGCGGCGCGTCGAGCAAGCGTCGCAGCCGATTCGGCATAGGCGATCCACTCGCCGATGCGCAACAAAATGTGCTGGTAGCGGGTTAGCCGTCCCGCGCGGGCCTTTTCCATGATCTCTGCGAGAGCGTGCAGGGCCAGAGCCGCGACATCAGCTCCAACGTTCGGATGGGCCGCGTGCAACAATTCCACCTGCTTCGCGCGCTCGTGATAGTGCTGTCCGCGCGTCTTCAGGTGGAGCTGCCAGCGGTCGCGGCTGATGGTCATCTCCATGATCTCGGAGGTGCCTTCGTAGATCGTGGTGATGCGCACGTCACGCTTGATCTTCTCCACCATGTACTCGTGCGTGTAGCCGTAACCGCCCAGCGCCTGGATGCTGGCTTCAGCGGCGGCATTTCCCGCCTCGGTAGACATGTACTTGGCAATCGCGCCTTCAGTGTTAAGACTTCCTTCGCCCGCATCGATGCGCTCGGCCGTTTCCTCGATAAAGGCGCGGCCCGCTTCCAGCCGGACGACGTTCGGCACGATCAGCTTGTGGGTGTAGCCTTGCTTCTCCGACAGTGGAGTTCCAGCCTGGATGCGCTTCGTGGAATACGGAATCGCACGGTCCAGCGCTGACCAGCCAGCGCCGAGCCCGAACGCGGCGACCATCAGTCGCGTGTATCCGAACACGGCCTGGGCTTGCAGCAGCCCTTGTCCTTCCACGCCGCCTATCAGCCGGTCGGCATCGACATACGTGTCAACCAGCGACAGGGCGGCCGTATTGCTCAGACGGATGCCGTGTTTGTTCTCCGGCTTATCGTGAGTGAAGCCTTTCGCGCCCCTCTCCACCACGAACCAACTCGGCCCGCTCGGCGTATTCGCCAGTACCGTATACAGGTCGGCAATGCCACCGTTGCTGATCCATTGCTTGCTGCCGTTGATCTTGTAGCCGACTACCTGGCCGTCCTGCAGGACGCGGTCCGCGGTGGTCTTGAGCGAGCCCAGGTCGCTGCCCGCTTCCGGCTCGGTAGCGCCGTAGGCAAACAGCACGCCTTCGTTTGCAATGCGGCTCAGCCACAACTTCTTTTGCTCGGGGGTAGCGCCGACCGTGATCGGATCGCTGCCAAGAAAGGTGGCGAACAAAGACGTAGCGAGGCCGAGATCGATGCGGGCCATCTCTTCGCAGACGAGGTAGACGTCGAAGGTGCTTCCGCCCAGGCCGCCGTACTCCTCGGGAATGAACAGCAGTTGAATGCCGAGCTGGTCGGGGTTGCACATGTAGTGCACGATCTCCTCCGGACACTCGTCGCGCTCGTCGAGTTCGATCAGTACTTCGTCCGGCAGCCGTTTCTTGCCGAAGTCCCGCAGCGACTTCAAGCTAAGCTTTAAGGTTTTCTTGGTTATCATTGCCAATGCCTCACTTTTATCGGGTCGCGTGCGCGCCCTTCGCTTCACGAACTTTGCTGGTCAATTCAGGGATAAACTCCAGTATGTCGGCGACGATGCCCACATCCGCTACCTGAAAGATTGGCGCCTTGGGGTTCTTGTTGATGGCGACGATGAACGGACTGCCTTTGAGTCCAGCGAGATGCTGGAACGATCCGCTGATGCCGCACGCCAGGTAGATCTTCGGCTTCACCGTCTGGCCCGACGACCCAACCTGCCGCGACTTGGGCAGCCACTTGGCATCGACCACCGGGCGCGAACAGCTCACGGCCGCGCCTAGGGCGTCAGCCAATTCCTGGGCAATCGAAACATTGTCTTGTTCCTGTATGCCGCGACCGACGGAAACAAGGACCGGTTCCTTGGTGATGTCCACATCGCCGACTTCGGCCACGACCGTCTCCAGATAGCGTCGACCCGCTGTCAGCGCTCCGACGTCTGCCGACTTATCAACAACCACGCCATTCGCCGTCGCGGTCTCTATGGGCTTGAACGCTCCGGGACGCAGGTTGATCACCGCGCCAGCGGAAAGATCGCAGCGGACATG
This sequence comes from uncultured Acidobacteriaceae bacterium, assembly GCA_963834815.1. Lineage (GTDB taxonomy): Bacteria > Acidobacteriota > Terriglobia > Terriglobales > Acidobacteriaceae > DASRAA01. The sequence continues at coordinate 425,973 of CAWIDA010000009.1, forward strand.
CGTACTCATCTGTCCGCCGAATTCCTGACGGACGACTTTGAGGAAATTTCCCTCGACCCCGTCGATGCCCATCACGTCCGAGACAAACGCAGCTCCAAGTTTCACCGACAGCCCAGGCCCCAGATCGATTCCAAAATGGTTGTGCACAACCAGTACGACGCTACCCGCTGGAACGATCTTCACCAGCGCTTTGCGAACCAGCTCGGCATTGGGATAGGCGAGACTGTCGCTCGCGATCTTCCACACCTCGGCGTAGGAGCCGCGCAGGCTGTCGCAGACCGCGTCGAGTTCGGCACCCGAGCCGGTGACAACCGCCGTCGGAGCCGCTGCGGGATCAATTTTTTTTGCCGCGGCCAACAGTTCGGCGGCGGAATCGTCAGCGACACCCTTGTGCGCGATGTAGGCAAAAATCCGGGCCGTCATTGCATACCTCCTTTGGCTTTCATCAGCTCAATGAGCTTGTCGGCGATCTCTTCGTTGCTGCCCTGCAGAATCTCTGCGCCCTTGCCCAAGGCCGGCACAAAGTAGTCGTCGCGCTTCACCTTTGCGGCCGCTTCTCCGACGGAGCTTTTGTCGACGCCGAGATCGGCTGCTCCGTAGGTGGGAACTTCCAGTGACGCTGCCTGGCGGATGCCGCGCATCCCGACATAGCGCGGTTCGTTGATGCCGGTCTGGATTGAGAGCACGCAGGGGAGATCGATCTCGTTCATCTCCTTGTTGCCGCCTTCGATCTCGCGCCCGACCTTCAGCTTCTTGCCGTCGGCGACCTCGATGGAGTTCACCAGCGAGGCGAAGGGATAGTCGAGCATCGCAGCCAGCATCCCGCCTACCTGCGCGCCGCCATCTTCCGCCTGCACGCCGGTGAGGATCAGGTCGTAATTCCCTATCTGCACCAAGCCCTTCAGAATGGTTGCGATCCCTTTTCCGTCCGATCCGCTGAACACATCGTCAGAGAGCAGCACGCCATGATTCGCGCCCATGGCCAGTTCCCGCCGCAGGATTTCCTCGTCCTCTTCTGTGCCCACGGTGGCAACTGTGACGTTGCCGCCTGACTTGGCGACGATCTGCAGCGCTTCTTCGACCGCGTAGTTGTCCGGTTCATTGATCGAATACACGAGATCGTCGCGTTCAATATCGTTCCCCGCACCGTTGAGCTGAATCTCGTTCTCCGAGGTGTCGGGCACCCTTCTTGCGCAAACTAGAATCTCCACGTTTTCACTCCCCGAATCAGTTTTTGTGCCATCTCGAACTGCGGTACCTCACTCTGTCCATCCGCCGCCGCAGCATCACGCATGTGCTTCAGTCAATAACTCATCCTTACTGGGCATCTCCTGCGAAGTCTCACGCACCAGGTGCTGGTCCACTAGTTCCGTCAAGTCGATCGCAGTCATCTTCCCTTCCATCCCCGAGACCTTGATCGCGTCTTCGATATTCACCATGCAGAATGGGCAGGCGGTCACGATCACATTGGCTCCGGCATCAGCGGCCATCTGGACCCGCTTCACTCCCATCCTTTGTTCTTCTTTTGGCTCGTAGAACAGCATCAGCCCGCCACCACCGCAGCAGAACGATCGGTCGCGGCACTTGCTCATCTCCACTCGCTGCAAGCCCGGAATGGCATCGAGCACATCACGCGGATCGTCATAAACCTGGTTGTGGCGTCCCAGATAGCAGGGGTCGTGATAGGCATAAACGTTGTTGCTGTTCTCGACGTGATTGAGCTTGAGCTTCCCTGTCTTCACGTCGCGCGCGATCAACTGGCTGATGTGCTCCACCGGAGGCAGATCTTTGTAGTCGTGCTTCAGGGCGTTGAAGGCGTGGGGGTCGGAGGTTACGATGCGCTGTACCCCGGACGATTTGATGGCATCGATGTTGTGGTCGCGCAGCGCCATGAAGAGCATCTCTTCGCCGAAGCGCCGGACTTCGTGGCCACTGTCTTTTTCCGCCGCGCCGAGGATTCCGTAGTTCTCGCCGGCATCGCTCAGGATTCGCGCCGTTGCCCGCCCAATCGCCTGAATACGGTCGTCATAGGAGGTGATGCTGTCGACGAAATACAAGGTCTCAGCTGCATCTTTTCCATCCAGAACTTTGACACTGCACGATTGCTGGAAGTCTTTTTCCTTGGCCCAGTCGGCTTTCTTCTTCTCCATCTTGCCGTAGGGATTGCCGCGGCTTTCGAGCGCCTTGAGCGCCTTCTGGATGGACTTCGGTACGTTTCCGTCGTCGACCATGCCACGCCGTAAATCGACGATCTTGTCGATGTACTCGATCAGCAGGGGGCACTCTTCCTCGCATGCGCCACAGGTGGTGCAGGACCAGATTTCATCCTCGTCGTAAATGCCGCCGATCAACGCATGGCTGTTGTTGGCGCCGCCAAACACGGGGAAGTGTTGGAAGCTGTAATCGCGCGCCTTGATCGTGATGAACCTGGGCGACAAAGGCCGCCCTACTGCGTTAGCCGGGCACTGATCGGAGCACCGTCCGCAGTCGGCGCAGGAATAGAAATCGAGCATGTGCTTCCAGGTAAAGTCCTCAAACTTTTTCACGCCGAACGATTTCACCTGGTCGAGACGATCGTCGCTGACGTCCCACCGAACCGGTTTAACGGTGCCCTTGTCCAATTTCGCGAAGTACACACCGAAGAGCGAGGTCTCGACATGGAACTGGATTCCGAAGGGCCGATAGCACAGCAGGAAGTAAAAGGTCAGCGCCTGCGCAAGATAAGAGACGAGGTAGAGATTCCAAACGATCTGCGGGTTGGCAGAAATCAACGCCCGGTTCAACAACCACGGCAGTGAGAACACGGCCAGGGACTCGACGGCATGGCCTTGCTGCGCCAGAAACGCAGTCTTGCTGGCTTCGAATACGCTCTCGGCAAACATCAGGACCGCGATGAGCGCCAACAGGAAGATGGCGTCGGCGGTATGGGCTTTGCCATAGCTGGACGGCACGGCATAGCGAGCTGGTTGGAAGATCAAACGGCGTGCAGCCGCGAAGATCATGCACAGGAAAACCACGGTGGCCGCGTAGTTCGTGATCAGGTCATACGCCCGCCTCACGCCCGAGGAGTTGACCACCATTGCGTTGGTTGAGGTGCCTAGACCGAGCAGGGCGAACGTGTGGATCGCCAGAATGATGAATCCGGTAAAAAACAGAATGTGCACGATGCCCGCCGTGCGATAGCGTGGATGTTTCCACTGTCCAAACCAATATTGGAGGACGCGTTCCAGTCGGACCATCGGCCGATCAAAGCGAAAGTCGGGTGCGGCCTTAAGAAGCGGCATCAGCCGTCTTGCGACGATATAGGCAAAGCATGCCAGACCCAGAACATGTAGGAAAAGGAACAGAACTCGGCCTGAAACCAACCAGTAAGTCGCTTGCGACGGGGACGGGATTGATTCCAACATGACTCTCGGAATCTCCAAGTTGTGCCTACGCAGATTGGGTGCGCAGGATTGCAAAGTTCAGGGCTGCTTGCTGTCGTGTTCGTCCCATCCACCGAAGCGAATGGTCTCGGCAAGAGCCCGCCTGGACGAGCGATACCTGGTGGCAATTACATGGAGATTCCACTCGCATCTCGCCGGTACAGGACGAGGAACGTGAAGCTGAATGCCGGTTGCCTACCGGGGATATGCACTGCCTCTACACTCGGCAGCACCCAGTGGGTGCCGTCGCGATTCCTACTAGACGTGGCGCCTGGGAGGCCGGGTGGAATCGTGCCCGACTGACTGTTTCAGATTATGTTCTGCCGCGGGCGGGCGGTCTGTGAGACCCATCACACGTTAGTAGTACGGGGCGCACTCCACGTTCGTAGCAGCATCACGTACCGGCTGGTAATGCCAGACAGTTGCAAGTAATGGAAACTGTCTAACCTATGCAGATGCTCTTGGCTCGCTACATTGGAGGGTTGCGGATGAGGTTGATAAAGCGGGTTCAAACCGAACCGAACATCACGCCAAACAGCGCCAGGAGAGCGTTCCGGGGAAACCGCGGTTAGTCTTGAGTAAACGTGGATGCGGTCTATGCGTAGTCGATTGGATGGCGCTCGAGCCAGTATTCGTCCCGCGCAACTCCCATCTTCTTTGCTGCGGCATGCGCCATGCTCGCAGTAAGCTCGCGCGTTTCCCAGGTAAATCCTGCCAGGAATCCAACCGCGCTGCCAACCACCCCCAGGGCGAGGCTCTCCGGTACGCGACGACGGCGGTTGGACAAAAGAAGTTGCACCAGACCCGCACACGCTCCAATAGCCGCCAGCCCTATCGACGCACGCGCCTTCTGCGTCAGAACCGGACCGAGAGACCTGCCGTCCAGGTAAGTGTCGCGACCGCTGCGCAATCCGGATGCGCCCGAATTGGCGAGTGACCGACCATAACGCAAGTAGCTCTCAAGCGCTCGATCCGTATGCATGACTTCAACTCCTGCGAAGCTGCCTTTGCGACCCCCGCGGCAACTCTGTCTTTGATTATTACATCCGGCCTAATCATCCGAGGATGTGACGAGCCGCACTGAGGTTGGTGATGGCTGCGACTAGGCCGCGAGCGTCTTGCCGTTCCCTTCTGCGTCGCCGATGAGTCTGCCGGCGGTAGCTCCCATTGTCACCACCACGACGGAAATAACATCGGGATTGTGACGCCTCTCACAGCACAGGTTGTCAAATCATGGGATTTTAGTATCGTCGGCCGGGCCGAGATAGGCGTTGATCCGTTGCCCGCGGATTGGCTCTTTTCATGGATGCTCCATATCGAGCAGGCACAGCCGTCGGTCAGGCAAAGCAGGGGGAACGCCATGTCGCAAGCTAGCCGGGTTGATTCACTTTCGTGGGGAGACACGTTCTTCCTGTTCATCGAGCGTGAGGGACAGCCACTGAACATCGCCTCCACTTGCGAGTTCGAGGGCGTAATTTCGCTGCAAGCGTTCAGAAAGTTTGTTGAGTCGAAGCTGGGCCTGATCCCGCGATACAAACAACGTGCGGTATTTCCGGCCTTCAACATCAGTCTTCCAACCTGGGAGTTCGACCCGAACTTTGACATACGAAATCATGTTAATCAGGTCGTTCTCAAGGGTGGAACGGACAGCGATCTTAAAGAAATCGCTGCCAGGATCATCAGCGAGCCACTGGACCGGCGTCGGCCGCTGTGGGACCTCACCCTGGTACGCGGTCTTAAGGGAAATCGAACAGGCTTGGTGTTCCGCATCCATCACTGCATGGCAGATGGGATATCCGGCGTCGGAATCATGAACGTCCTGTTGGACACGAGCCCGACTCCGCAAAAGCTGGCGGCGAAAAAGTCGGGCTCGGAAGAGCCGCGGCCGACCGACTCAGTTGCCTTGCTCCTCGATCAAGTGCTCCAGTCGTACCAGGCGTTCATGCAAGGGGCTGTAACGGCGCAAGCCGAAGTGGTGAATATCGTACGGGAGCTGCTCGCAGGCGCCACCAACGGCCACACGGACGACATTATTCATTTGGTGCCGGAACTTGGTACGCCCTCACAGCGCCTGCCCTTCAACAAGGTATGCCGTGGTCCGCAAAGGATTGCGTGGGGCGAAATGCGAATGGCAGAAATTAAGGCCATTCGCGAGAGTTGCGGGGGCACGGTGAACGACGTGGTGCTCACCGTCATCACCTCGACGATTCGGCGCTACGCAGAATTGCACGGCGTGAAGGTCAGAGGACGGCATTTGAGGATTATCGTTCCAGTAAACCTCCGCGGTAACGGCGACATCGGCGAATTGGGAAACCGCATTACGTTCTTGCCGATTAATGTGCCGCTCGACGTCCGCGACTCCCGTGCACTGCTAGCGCGAGTCAGTGAACGCATGGTCTTTCTCAGGAGCGTCGGAGTAGCGGACCTGGTCGGTCTGGTGGGTACACTGGTGTCGAAGATTCCGCTTCCCGCCCAAGCGGTCCTGGCACCATTGGCCACCCAGTTGCCGCTTAGCCTAAGCAACATGATCTGCACCAATGTTCCCGGCCCGCAGCTCCCGCTGTACCTCCTCGGACATAAGATGTTGCGCTGCTACCCGTATGTCCCAATCGGCGGCGAGATGGGGGTGAATGTCGCGATTCTCAGTTATGACGGCGTCGCCTACGTTGGGTTCGGGGGTGATATTCACGCCGTGCCCGATATCGATTGCCTTGAAGACCTCCTTCGCTCAAGCTTCACGGATTTACGGGAAGCCGCAACCGAAAAATCTGCCCCGACCAGCCGTGCTGCTGCCAGGTCAAAAGTCGAGGCTGCCACGCGGCGGGTGAAACTGCGGACGATCGCGATTTCGCCAGCAGCAAAGCCAGCGCGGAAGAAAGTACAGGCTGCCGAACCGGCGTCAAAGCAACCAACGCGTCAGACCTTGGCGACGAAACCGGCGGATCTCGTCCTACCAAAAATTAAGTCGGTTCCCGCAGCCGTGACCGTCCCGGAAACGGTGCTGTCGCAAGCGGGCGACTGAGTACTTTTGATTCGCCCACAGGGTCAAGGTGAGCGCGCAGCGACAGCAAAGAACGGATGGTCGGCCGGAATCAGGACGCGTTCGTTAGTGCCTGGCGGGTCGCTTTCAGCGTATTGACCAGCGACTCCCGCGGAAGGCTCTTGATGACAGGCTCGATGATCCACCCCAGACCAAACGGCACATCGCGAGTCAACGAAATGGCTCGGCACTCGACGATGACGCCGCTTTCTTCCTCCATGAACCTCCAGTAGGAATACAGGCGCCACAGGAAGCCGTATCCGGTATCGGGCGGGTAGATCTTCTCTTTCGCAGTTCCGGCATCGTCCACCTCGGCAATGCTGGTGGTGTACGAGCGACAGAACCACTGATCGTCGCGCGCTTGCTGGTAGTGCACATCGTGATAGGTATCCAGCACGACGGTGATGATCTTTTTCTTCAATAGGCGTAAGAAGATTTTGTAATCATCGCCATGATGGCTGATGAGCCGGGAGTCCATCACATCGGGCTCGTAAATGTTCTTGTGGTTGTCGTAGTCCTGAACGAGCGTGAGCGTCCGTCTGACGGTCGCCCCTGGTACGAATGCCGCCCCAACCCAGTCGTGGATTAGTCCGTTAGGAACCCGCACCGCCAGATCGCCCGACCAAAGTTGCGCCAGAACACTTCCATTGCGGACGCGACGGGCCCGATCAGCGTTCGTATCAGTCCACAGGAACGGAGCGCTTCCATCCCAGGTCGGTGCCATGTCCGCTTCCGCCTGGTCGATAAAAGACACAAACGCCTCCAGAGTTTCCGGCTTCAACTGCACGACACTCACGGTTTGCGTCATTGGCGCTGGCCTCGTCGCATTCTCCTGAGGACCGGGGAAGTGGATCTCACGCGCTCGACGTGGTCGTCGATGAACTCCTTAAATCGGCGTCTCGCACAGTGTTGACTGAGAGGGACTTCTTGACACTGCCACCAACGGAGTTTGCCGGCGACGGCATCGAGAGCATTCTATCCTGCAAGTACTGAACCGGACTCTGCCTCCGCCGCGGTGCGCAAGCGTTTTCCCAAATTGGGCCGTATGCAAATCGGCCGAACTGAAACATCGGGTTGCGCGCAAGTGCCGTAGTGTCTGCGGGTTGCATTGTTCGGCGCCAGGGATGCGCGCTAAGGAGTCTCCTCTCCGCTCCTGCTGCGCCGCAATATTTTTTCTTCCATCTTGACATGCAGACGGCGGAATACTACAGTTCAGTTGGATGCTGCAGTGCAGCAAACGAGGAGGCAATTATGAAACAAGATGCAAAGCCTGCGGTTCAGGCCCGGGAATCGTCCTTCGTTAATCTTCTTTCGGGATGGGTGCAGCAGGGAGTCGAGAACTTCTTTGCCACGCAGCGCATCCTGGTGGACCTGGCGATGCGCCAGAACGGGACGGTGATCGATGTCATGCGGGAGAAGCTGACCGCTCCCGATTTTCGGCCGGTCGCGATGGTCAAGGAGTTCGCGGGAGAGGGTCTGGCGAATTTCATCGAGGGCCAGAAGTTGCTTCTCGGGTTGGCCCAGACGGAGAGCGAGATCCTGGCAACCGGGTTTAAGGAGCGGATCGGCGGATTGGTTGTTACCGATGCGCTGGTGGAAACCATTCGGCGCGGCGTTGACACTTTTGTCGAAATGCAGATGGATTACTTGAAGAGCGCAAGCAAGCAGGTGCATGGGCGCCTGGCCGCCGTGAAAGCCGGCGAAGAGTATGAAGGCGATAGCCTGGTCGACCTGGCTCGCGAGGGACTGGAGAATTTCGTGCAGGCGCAGAAGAAATTCCTCCATGTCGTTGCCGAGGAGACGTCCAAGGTGACCGGCGGCAAAGAGACCACAGTGAGCAAGATGAAAAAGACGGAGCTTACCGAATTGGCGCGTGAGGCGGCAGATTCGTTCATCGACGCCCAGAAGAAGTTGATGGACGTCGCTGCGCGGCAGATCCATGTCACCCTTAAGACCGCCGGACATGCGGCCAAGCTGATGCCGGAAGTTCCCTACCGGGACATTCCGGACCTGACTCGTGAAGGCTTCAGAAGCTTCGTCGAAGCCGAGAAGGCCGTGATCGAGTCCGTAACCAAAAGGCCGGAAATGAAAATGAGGAAGGCTCCGATGAAGGGTGCACGTCGTGGAAAACGCACCGCACCCAAACCTCGGACAATTCCAGTCACTGCCTAGTCCTGGGAATTGAGAAGTCGGCGTTTCTCCGGCTGCGAGGTGAGGACGGGGTTGAGCGACATTGGTCGTTCCGTTGCGTTGGCAGCGGAACGACCCATTTCTTCCGCTTGCCACTTACCGAGGCGCGCATGTACGAGAGGAAGAAGAAATGGAAAATGCGCTCGGTTTAGTAATGACGGGGGGAGGGGCTCGGGGCGCCTATCAGGCTGGCGTTCTCAAGCGCATTGGTGAGATACCTCGCGTCCAGGCGCATGGCAATCCCTTCCCGATCATTGGAGGCTCTTCCGCCGGCGCGGTGAATGGATGCGCTCTCGCGGTTGGGTGCGACGAATTTTCCATCGCCACTAAGATTCTTGCGAAGCTCTGGTCAGAGCTGCGACCTACCGATATTTTCCGCTGTGATGTTTTTGCCCAGGCGCGTAATTCGATTACGTGGATCCTGGACCTCTCCTTCGGCGCAGTTCTGGGCGGAGGCAATGCAAGGTCGTTGCTGGACGCGTCTCCGTTGCGGCACTTTCTCCGTTCCCATCTTGATTGCGATCGCATCCAGTCGAACATTAAGCGGGGTTATCTTTACGCGCTCGCCATTTCCGCGACCAACTACAACTCCGGCAAGAGTTACCTGTTCATTCAAGGCGTGAAGGGCCATCCCATGTGGAATCGCAGCCGGCGGGTCACGCTGGCTACGAAGATCACAACCGACCACGTTTGCGCGTCGGCGGCGATTCCCCTGGTCTTTCAGCCCGTGCGGCTCAAAACGGCCCGAGGCACGGCATTTTTTGGGGACGGCTGTCTGCGTTTGCAGCAACCGTTGAGCCCGCTTATTCGTTTGGGTGCGGAGCGAGTCTTCGGTATTGGGGCTCGCGGCCAAAGTCTCGAACACCAGGAAGAAACCTCCGATGAGACCGAGCCTTCATTGGCTCAGGTGATGGGAGTCATCTTCAACGTAATGTTCCTGGACCATCTGGCTACGGACATCGAGCACCTCGATCGCCTGAACAAGCTGCTTCGCGAAGGCCAGATCAGCCAGACGGGCATCGAAGGATGCGAAAGGATGCGCCCGCTGGCTACGTTTCTTATTACGCCTTCTATCGATCTCTCAGAACTGGCGCGGCAACACCAGAAAGACATGCCGTACCTGATCCAGTACTTCGTAAACGGATTGGGACGGGATGCAGCGTCGTGCTCCGACCTGATGAGCTACCTGCTCTTCACGCCCAAATATACCCGTGCGCTTATCGACATTGGGTACAACGACGCCCACCGGCGAATCGACGAGATCGAGGACTTTCTATTCGCTTCCGGCGAAGGCGGCAGCCCTTTAAACGGCATCGAAGCGGCCAAGTCAAAACCGCCTGGCGTATCGAGCAAACGGCCATCGAGCCCCGTCAAGTCAAGCAGTTGAATAGGTGATGGAGGAGGATGCCTGCGGGTATCCCCTGAAGGTGTTTGGCGCCTGAGGTGAAGGCTCCCTGCAGCGGCTATATGTGCACTAGTCAGGAGTCATTCGTGGCGCAAGGACTCGATGGGATCCAGTTTGGCGGCCAACTTGGCGGGGAGGGTTCCGAAGGCGATTCCCACCGAACACGAAACAACGATCGCAATGAGCGCAGAGAGAAGCGGTATGGGCAGGTATGCGTCGGTGAAGAACCGTAGCGAAAACGGTATCGCCAGTCCTAATAGCGTGCCCACAATTCCACCAACCAGGGAGATCAATACTGCCTCGGTTAGGAACTGCAATTCGATCTCGATGCGGGTTGCTCCCACGGCTTTGCGGATACCGATCTCCCGGATGCGGGAGCTGACGGTGGCCAGCATGATATTCATGATGCCCACTCCACCGACGATGAGGGTGACCACCGCGAACAGCAACAGAATAAGGGTGAATGCGTTGGCGGTCTTTTCCGCGACCTGAAGCACTTCGGTAAGATTGTCCACCTTGTATTCCGATTCCGGGCGATGGCGCGACTTGATGACCCGCAGAATTTCAGCTGTGCCCGACGGCACACTTTCGCTGTCATACATGGTGAAATAAATCTGGTTGATCGACTTTGTGCCGGTCATGCGACGGGCCACCGTGTAGGGAATGAGGATGGTGTCGTCCTGGATCTCCGAGCGGCCGAAAGTTTCCATGCTTTCCCGAAAGGTGCCGACAATTACGAAGGGCAATCCCATGATCTTGATGCCCTGCCCCAAGGCCAACTCGCTTCCGCCGTAATGGAGTTCGGCAAATTTCTGCGTGACCAGGCAGACCTTGTTGAAGAGTTCCGAGTCCTGATCGTCGAAGAACCGGCCCGTCACCACCCGCATTCGCCGGACCTCTTTGTAGTTGGGTTCGACTCCCAGGATCAGGATGTCGAGTTCCTTGCCGCCTCCGGTGGAGATCCGCTCGTGAAGGTTCAGTACCGGAGTAGCAGCCTTGATCTCGGGCACCTGTTGCTCGGCGGCGATCATGTCGTCGAACGTCAGATAATCGCGGACCGACGCATTCGCCCCGGCATTGACCAGCCCTTCGTACTCTGCCCACACCAGATTGGTGCCGATGTTCTCGATCTGGGCGAGGACATACTGCTTTCCAGACAGGGCGATTGTGACCACCAGGATGAGGGAACTGGTTCCGATGACCATGCCAAGAGCGGTCATGGTGGCGCGCCCTTTGTCGGCACGAAACGCCGCCAGCGCCTGAGAGAGAAATTCCCCGAACGCCATGCTTCGGCTTGCGTTCGCCAAGGCAAGGGGCAAGGACTTAGCCCCCAAGTCGGACATCGACGACTACCCCTTTCCTAGAAATACCAGGGTGACACCAATGCACACTAAGATGATGCCGGTCCAGCGCCGCAGGCTTAAGCGTTCGCCAAGGAAGAACTTTCCCCCGAGGGCCCCGGCGACGTAGCTCAGCGCCGTGACCGGAACCACAAAGCTGACCTCTTCAATGGACAGTACCGCCAACAACGAGAAAAATGCCAGTGTCATCATGCCAACGCCGACCCACATCCACTTGACCCGCAAGGCCCGCCCGATGACCTTCACAATCGCTACGGGGCGAAAGTCTTTGACTTCGCCGGTTTGTTTCATCGCCCGCGAGACACAAAGCTCACCGGCCGTCCCTGCTACCACGATCAGGAAGAAATAGATGAACTTGATCATGGTTGATGGTGCTCCGTGGTGCGAGGGTTAGTCCGGCCGACGATGAAGACACCGAGACAGATGATCGCGATACCTGTCCACCTCAGCGGCGACACGGTCTCGCCCAACAAGAAAATCGACAGCAAGGCGACAACACCATAGGCCATCGACGATGCGGGCTGGACAAAACTATAGTCCGCCCAGGAGAGAACCAGGATGTTGGCGACGAAGAATGTCAGCAGTGAAGCCACCCCCAGCCAGATCGCGGTGGTCGTGAACACCCGCTCGACCACATGCGCAAGGTCCGCGGGAGAGGTGATCGCTGTGTTTCCGACGCTCTTCATGCCTTTGCCCAGCATTACGTTCCCCAAAGGACCAGCAATGATCATGATCAGGATCATGACGAAAGTCTTGAAATGAAGCGGCGTGTGAGAATCCATCAGGCTCCTGGACTCGAAGGCCGCGGCGAACGGTAAGGGATCATAGAACAATGCTATAACACCGTTCCCCGTGTCCGAACAAGATTACCTATACTTGTAATTCGGGCTCGGCACCGTACTACCGTGAGGCGGGCGGCGTGTTAATGCCTAGGAAAACGCCTCCCTCTAAGGCTTCGGTTCGCCTCGATGCGGGGATGCGAATACAATGCCATGCTGTCTGGGCCCCCTTTGCGGAGAAGAAAGGACAAAAAGGACAAAGATGTGTTGCTTTCTGTCGTGAGCGACGAGAAGACTCGGTCGCTGGGACAATTGAGAAAGATCGGCTAAAATGACTGCAAATCTCATATCTGGCTGATAGAGCGGAGTGCCACAACTGTGTTTAGCCACACCGAAAGTGAGGCAATCATAAGGATGTATACGGACATGCAATGGTTCAGGCTTTGGGGGCGCCGAACCCGTTTGGGTTTAGTCACAACAGTTTCTCTGGCCCTTACTACTACCGTGCTCCTGGCGCCGCATGTCCCGTTAGGAAGCGCGTATCATGACTTTGCCGACAAGCGAACCATCTTGGGAATACCAAATTGCCTCGACGTATTATCAAATGTTCCTTTCATAATTGTGGGAGCGTGGGGAGTATTCTGGCTTCAGCGAAGACTGAGCAATAGTTCGTTTGTTGTGCGGCAGGAGCGGGTTCCATATTTGTTTTTTTTCGCGGGCGTTGGACTCACCGGTGTCGGTTCCTTCTGGTATCACTTGGCTCCTGGGAATTCTCGTCTTCCGTGGGATCTTCTGCCCATTGCCTGTTGCTTCATGTCAATGCTTGCAATCGTAATCATTGAGCGAATCAGCACGAGCGCCGGATTCTGGGTGTTTGTTCCTTTGCTTGCTCTTGGAGTCGCAAGTGTCGTCTCCTGGTATTACACCGAAGCACAAGGCCACGGCGACTATCGTTTTTATCTCGCCGCGCAATTCCTTCCGCCTATATTGGTGGCCATGATCATCGCCTTCTTCCCGGGTCGTTACACACGCACCGACTACTTGGCCATCGCCTTCTTCTTATACGTACTGGCAAAGATTTTTGAACGCTTCGACAATCAGATATATTCGGTGCTCGGTGTGAGCGGCCATTCGTTGAAGCATTTGACAGCCGCTGTTTCCTGCTACTGGATATTGAGAATGCTGCAGCAGCGACGGGCGGTCAAGGGTGTCGGTAAAGATGGTGTAAGGCTACATTTCCTCGATCACGAAGACCAGACTATTTGATCAATCGAACCGCTTTTGCAAGGAGGCCTCTTGAAAGTAGCCTTACTATCGCTATTGGTCTGTCCCACGTGCTGCAATAGTTTCGAAGCTCGCGTGGATCACAGCGACGGCGCGGAAATCATTGAGGGGTTACTCCTATGTGCAGGCTGTGGTTCTAATTATCCAATCACCCGAGGCGTCCCACGCTTCCTCATGGGTACACTAGCGAGTGATCAGAAGGCCACAGTGGATGCCTTCGGCTACGAATGGACACACTTCTCGAAATTCACAGACGCCGACAGTAGAGAATTTCTTGGCTGGATCTCGCCTCTCACACCGGCCGATTTTGAGGACCGCGTTGTTCTTGATGCGGGCTGTGGCAAAGGGCGGCATATCTTCCTGGCTGCTCAATTTCGGGCCCGCACTGTTGTAGGCATCGACCTGTCAAACGCCGTCGACGCCGCGTACCAGAACACCCGCCATCTGCCCAACGTGCACGTCGTCCAGGCGAGCATCTCGCATCTGCCTTTTGCAAACCCTTTTGACTTGGCCTATAGCGTCGGCGTACTGCATCATCTTCCTGTTCCTAGGGAAGGTTTTCTCGCGTTGACAGAACACGTCAAGTCAGGTGGTCGAATCTCGATCTGGGTGTACGGGAAGGAAGGGAATCTTTGGATTGAGAAGCTAGTCGACCCTATTCGCAAGAATGTCACTTCACGATTGCCAAGACTGATTACCCGTTGTGTCTCGTTCTTCCCGGCATCGATACTCTACATTGCACTGAAGATTCTCTACCGCCCTGCACAGCGCATGCCATGGCTAAAGCGATTGTTGCCCTATTCTGATTATCTTTGCTCTATATCCGACTACTCTTTCGCAGAGAATTTCTGGAATGTATTCGATCAACTGGTGGCGCCCACCGCCTTTTATATCAGCCAGGGAGAAGTTGCCGATTGGTTTGTATTTGCCAAGATACGGGAAACCAAGATTTCGCGTCACAATAGCAACAGTTGGCGAGGAACTGGTTTGATTCCGCAGTAGCAACTTCGCGGTGATCACCAATCTGTGGAAGTAAACCTCGAAGAAGGTGCTGCAGTGTCTCCGCGAGAAGTGGGCTCGATCAATACCGCGCCCTAAAAACGAACTCGGGGGCGGAGTGATGCCTTTCGGAGGGTTCCGGGCTAACGCCGCTAATATCCAGTCCCCCCATTCAGTACGTATCTATTTACGGACAGATTACGACGGATAGTCACCTGCCTTCATCATTGATATAGTGCAAGCAGTGCTCGCGGTTCGTCCAGGCTGGTCTCCAGCCCGCTCCGCCGCGGCCAGTCTCCGATGCCGACTGGAAACCAGACTCGCTTCAGCCTGTTAGATACCGGATTTCGACGCGGTCTCCCAGCGGATGGGGGTGTAGAACCCCGTTCCGGCGGTTTGATCAGTCGGACAAATATGCTAATGGACCGCAGCGTTTGGGGCATCTATCTCGTTGTACTCCTGTTCGCGACAGCAATTTACCTCGGCTGCATCATCTCTCCGCCGTCGCTGCAAGACGATGTGGATGCGGAGCAGGCTCAGAACGCGCGAAACATGCTCACGTCGGGCGACTGGGTCACGCAGCGCCTAGATGGCGTCATTTTTCTCGAGAAACCGCCGCTGATTTACTGGCTGATCGCCATCAGCTACGAAGTCTTCGGGGTGCACGATTGGGCCGCGCGCGTCCCTATCGCACTGTCGGCAATTGCACTTTGCTGGTTGACCACGGCGTTTGGAATTTGGGCGTTCGGCAGGCGAGCCGGCTTCTATGCCGGTCTATGCATGGCGACGTGCGTCGGGCTATGGCTGTTCACGCGCGTTCTGATTCCCGACGTCACATTAACCTTCACGGTCGCTCTGGCCATGTGGGCGCTGCTGCGAGTTCTTGATGACGAGGAACCCCGGCCCCGGTTGTGGGCGTTTCTACTGGCGGCTAGTCTCGGCGCCGGACTGCTGCTGAAGAGTCTCATTGGCGTGGTGTTTCCGGTGGCGGCCGGGATAATTTACCTGGCCGTCACGCGACAGCTTTTTGTGGCTCGGACCTGGAAGCGTCTGCATCCGTTCGCAGGGACGCTGATCATTCTTCTCATCGCCGTGCCTTGGCATGTTCTGGCAACACTGCGCAACCCTCCTTACTTCGACTTTACGCTACGCAGCGTTCCGGGAGAGTACCACGGCTTCCTCTGGTTTTTCTTCATCAACGAGCAGTTGCTTCGCTTCCTGAACCTGCGCTACCCGCGCGACTACAACACCGTTCCCCGCCTTTACTTCTGGCTGTTTCACCTGGCCTGGCTGTTTCCATGGAGCGTCTACTTCCCCGCCGTGGTGAAGTTGTCTTACAAACCAGAAGACCGCGCCGGCAGGACTCGTCTGCTTGCCTTGTGCTGGATTGGCTTCATTCTGGTCTTCTTCACCTTCTCCACCACGCAGGAGTATTACTCGATGCCCTGCTACCCGGCGATGGCCTTGTTACTGGGCTCGGCAATGGCGGCGGGTGGCCAGTGGATCTCCAGAGGCACCCGCGTCTTGAGTGTCGTTGCAGGATGCGCCGCAGCCGCAATGATAGCCATCCTGGTGCTAGTGCGTAACGTGACAGTCGTCGGGGATATTTCTTCAGCTCTTAGCCAGCACCCGGAAGCTTACACGCTCTCGCTCGGCCACATGGAGGACCTAACGGTGCGATCCTTCGCGTACCTTCGCCTTCCGCTGGCGGTGGCTGCATTGGCATGTTGCATCGGCATGCTCGGCACGTTTCGTGCACAGGGCCGGCGGGCTTTCATCGCTGCCGCCGTAATGATGCTCTTATTCTTTCATGCCGGCCGTTTAGCCATGGTCGACTTCGATCCCTTCTTATCTTCGAAGCAGTTTGCGGACGTGCTCGAGCGCTCACCTGAGGGAACGCTGATCGTGGACCATCATTATTACTGGTTTTCCTCGGTGTTCTTTTACACCAACCGGACGGCGTTGCTGTTGAACGGCCGATTCAACAACCTTTTGTATGGTTCGTATGCTCCCGGCGCGCCAGACGTGTTTATCGATGATGCCAAGTTTAAGGAACTTTGGAGTAGTCCCGCGCTGAAATATTTAGCTACGCGGGATGAGGCGCTTCCCCGTCTGAAGGGCTTGGTGGGCACTGAGAACCTGCACCTGGTCACCGCGGGCGGAGGCAAAGTTCTCATGGCCAATCATGCCATTGCCGTCGAAAAAGCCCAACCGTGATTTTGCGCCATTCAGTCACAAAAACCGCCGTTTCGTCATGGTTTCTTGCATCTTCGACGGTTTATCAGGCAGTCTAATAGCAGTGCTTTATCGCCAACGGCCCATTGTGGCCAACCCCCGAGGAGAAGAATAGCTATGAAAATCGCCGTACTGGGAGGCGACGGTTTCTGCGGTTGGGCGACGGCTCTCTACCTGTCCCGCAAGGGACACACCATTGCGATCGTTGATAACTTTATGCGTCGGCAATGGGACCATGAACTGGGAGCGCAGACCCTTACCCCCATTCGCCCACTGGTCGAGCGCCTGTCCGTCTGGCAACAGCTCACAGGCAACGTCATTGAGTCCTATGTGGGTGATGTAACCGACTACGAGTTCCTCTCTTCGATGATCGGCTCGTTTGAGCCGGATGCGATCATCCATTTTGCCGAACAGCGGTCGGCTCCGTACTCAATGATCGATCGCAAACACGCGGTCTTTACACAAGTGAATAACGTGACGGGAACACTGAACCTGCTGTATGCGATTCGGGAGATTGTTCCCGATTGCCACCTGGTGAAGCTAGGGACTATGGGCGAGTACGGCACTCCCAATATCGATATCGAGGAAGGCTACATCACCATCGAGCACAACGGCCGTAAAGACCTGCTCCCCTTTCCCAAGCAACCCGGCTCTTTCTATCACCTCTCCAAGGTGCACGACAGCCACAACATCGCATTTACCTGCAAGGCCTGGGGAATCCGCGCTACCGATCTGAATCAGGGTGTGGTCTATGGAACGGTGACCGATGAGGTCACCATGGACGAAGCCCTGATCAACCGCTTCGACTACGACGAAGTTTTCGGCACCGTGCTGAACCGCTTCTGCGCCCAGGCTGCACTCGGACATCCGTTGACGGTGTATGGCAAGGGTGGCCAGACGCGTGGCTTCCTGGATATCCGCGACACCGTCCGCTGCGTCGAACTGGCGTGCCTTAACCCTGCCAAGCCCGGTGAATTCCGTGTCTTCAATCAGTTCACGGAACAGTTCAACGTGCTGGAATTAGCACAGATGGTGAAGGAGAGCGGCAAGGACCTGGGACTTGACGTCCAGATCGATCATCTGCCCGATCCGCGGGTGGAAGCGGAGAGCCACTATTACAATGCCAAGCACTCGACGTTGATCAGCCTCGGCTTGAAACCGCATCTCTTGTCAAATTCGCTGTTGGACTCTTTGATCAACATCGCCGTGCGTTACCGGGACCGCATCGATCCATCGCAGTTCCTGCCAACCGTCAATTGGCGCAACGCACGAAACGATATGCGCGCCGAGAAGGCAACATCACAGCCAGTACTGGATAAGAGCCTGGCCTGACATACTGGTCCGACCGGGAGAGTGCTTTGGATGCGGCGCTGAGCCGCCGTTCTACTCGCAGCGTCTATAGTAGCTTATGAACGGATCTAGAGCTGTTTAGGAATCAGTGTGATGCTCGGGACGCTGGACAAAGCCGCGTAGCGGCGCCATCTGTTTTAGCCGCGGGCGTAAGCCCGCGGTCCGAATCTATGAATTCTCGCGGAGCCGGCTTCAGCCGGCGGCACCTCTTGTTCCTTCCCCGTAAACCATTTCCTAAACCGATCTAGCTGGCCACGCTGCTTGCGGCCACGGGCACCAACTCGCCATTCCGAATGTAGTAGTCGCGATCGCGCCAGCGAATGGTGCTGCGGGTAAAGCTCGCCAGCCAGATCACGAAAGCCATGGCGTCCCAGACGGGAATTAACGCCAAACCCTGCCATGGTACGGGTTGCTTCAGCCCCCAGGACGCGACCTGCAACGTCATAGCGACGCGCAGGCCGAGATAAGCTGCGAGAAAGGCGCCCGCCACGGCCACGGTCGGCGAAATCGCGATCGCGGCCAATGACCATGGCAATCCCAGCGTAAAGACCAGGCCCACATGCCCCCAGGGACGCATGTGACGCATCACGACGATCCAGCGCAAGCGCTTTAGAAACAGATCGCGCAGCGATTGAAAGTCCGCCACCGTCAGCACCGTATACGGGATGAGCTTCACTTCATAGCCCTGCTCCGCGATTAACCGTCCCACCAGCAGGTCGTCCGCCGGACGGTTCTCGATCATCTCGTAGCCACCGAATCCAGCCAGGCGTGCCCGAGAGGTGGCGATGGTTGGTCCGAGCGCGAACTTCACCCCGTCCAATTGCCACGCCACCACGATTCCAGGGTAGAAGTCGGAATACATGCCAATGGTTTGCAGCTTCTGCACCAGGGTCTCCTCATCGGTTGGCGCGTAGAAGCAAGTTACTGCACCCACTTGGGGATCAGCCAGCGGAGCCACTACAGTGCGCAGGTACTCAGGTTCGGCGCGCACATCGCTGTCGTTGATGACGAGTATTTCGTATCGCGCCTCTTTGGCGAGTCGCGCTAACTTCGCTACCTTGTCGTTCGTGGCCGCGCGTCCCGAACCGAAGAGCACGCGAATGCTTCGTTCAGGAAAGTCGGCGATCACCTTCTCTATGATCGGCAAGACGGGGTCAGAGCGATCACCTACACAAAAGACGATTTCGTATTCGGGATAATCCTGGCAGCAGAAACTCGCAAAATTCTCGTAGGCGTCAGGATCAAGTCCCCTCACCGGCTTCAAAATGCTTACCGGCGGAGTGAAGACTGGTTGTGCAGCAGGCTCCCTGGCCGAGAGGGTAAAGAACCGCCATGCGCTGAACAGCGCTATACCATAGTAAATAAAAGGGATGGCGGCAATTACCAGCATCAGATACAACAGCGGCCACGAATCCATTCCACCTCTCGGGTAAATACAGCCGTCACTTTATTATCGCTGGTTGCGCCGAATATGCAACGGAAAGACGACTGTGCCGGGATCATCAGTGCAAAAAAATCGGGCACTCGTAAAGAGTGCCCGATAGCTAGCTAATCAGTGGCTGTGCCAAGCTCAGGCAAGGTCGTAGCGATCGTTGTTCATCACTTTGCCCCAAACGGCCGCGAAGTCCTTCACAAACGACTCCTTCGAATCTTCACAGGCATAGGCCTCCGCTAGCGCACGGAGCTGGGAGTGCGAACCAAAGATGAGATCGACACGTGTGCCGGTCCACTTCAATTCGCCCGTCTTGCGATCACGTCCCTCATACACGCCGTCGGCGGTGGAAGAGGGCTGCCACACCGTATTCATATCGAGCAGGTTGACGAAGAAATCGTTCGTCAGCGTCCCGGGACGATTGGTGAAGACGCCGTGCTTCGTCTGCCTATAGTTCGCATTCAACACGCGCAAGCCACCGATGAGGAGAGTCATCTCGGGGGCGGTCAACTTCAGCAACTGCGCCTTGTCCACTAGCAGTTCCTCAGGCGATGTTCCATTTTTCGTCCGGACATAGTTGCGGAATCCGTCCGCTTTCGGCTCCATCACCGCGAAGGAGTGCACATCGGTCTGCTCTTGGGAAGCGTCCGTGCGGCCCGGCGAAAAGGGAACTTTCACCTCGTACCCAGCCTTTTTCGCAGCTTCCTTGACGGCTACGCAACCTCCCAGAACGATCAGGTCAGCCAGCGAAACCTTCTTCCCGCCAGTCTGCGAGCTGTTGAACTCCTTCTGGATCGCCTCCAGCTTCGGCAGAACCTTCGCCAGTTCGGCCGGCTGGTTCACTTCCCAGTCCTTTTGCGGGGCCAGGCGTAAGCGCGCGCCGTTCGCCCCGCCGCGTTTATCGGAACCCCGGAAGCTCGCCGCCGATGCCCAAGCGGTCGTGACCAGCTGCGGGATCGACAGGCCGGATGCGAGGATCTTGGCCTTCAGTGCGGCGACGTCCTTGTCGTTGATCAGTTCATGATCGACGGCAGGAACTGGGTCTTGCCAGATCTGGGTTTCCTTGGGAACGAGCGGGCCAAGGTAGCGAGGGAGAGGCCCCATGTCGCGGTGGGTCAGCTTGAACCATGCCTTAGCAAAAGCATCGGCGAGTTCCTGCGGATTCTCGTAGAAGCGCCTCGCGATCGGCTCATAGATCGGGTCCATCCGCAGGGCGAGGTCCGTTGTGAGCATGGATGGCGCGCGACGCTTGGAAGGATCGTGCGCATCCGGGACCGTACCGGCGCCTGCGCCATTCTTCGGCGTCCACTGGTGAGCACCGGCCGGGCTTTTGGTCAGTTCCCATTCGTAACCGAACAGATTTTCAAAGAAGTTATTGCTCCACTTCGTCGGCGTCGTGGTCCAAGTGACTTCCAAACCGCTGCCGATCGCGTCACCGCCTATGCCGGAGCCAAACTTACTCTTCCAGCCGAGGCCTTGCTCCTCGATGCTGGCGGATTCCGGCTCAGCGCCCACCAGTGCCGCATCACCCGCGCCGTGGGTCTTGCCGAAGGTGTGGCCACCGGCAATGAGCGCCACCGTCTCCTCGTCATTCATTGCCATGCGGGCAAAGGTCTCGCGGATGTCGCGGGCTGCGGCGATTGGATCCGGGTTTCCGTTGGGACCTTCGGGATTGACATAAATCAGTCCCATTTGAACCGCGGCGAGAGGATTCTCCAGATCGCGATCGCCGCTGTAGCGCTCGTCGGCCAGCCACTTGCCCTCGGCCCCCCAGTAAATGTCTTCTCCCGGTTCCCACACGTCTTCGCGACCACCGGCGTATCCGAACGTCTTGAACCCCATCGACTCGAGTGCCACGTTTCCGGCCAGAACCATAAGGTCGGCCCAGGAAATTTTCTTGCCGTACTTCTGCTTGATGGGCCAGAGCAATCGGCGCGCCTTGTCGAGGTTCACATTGTCCGGCCAGCTGTTGAGAGGGGCAAAGCGTTGCTCGCCGGAGCCTGCTCCGCCGCGGCCATCGCCGATGCGGTACGTGCCGGCGCTGTGCCACGCCATGCGAATGAACAGGGGCCCATAGTGACCATAGTCGGCGGGCCACCATTCCTGTGATGCCGTCATCAAGGTATGCAGGTCCTTGATCACGGCATCCAGGTCAAGGCTCTTGAATTCCTCGGCATAATTGAATTCCTTGTCCATAGGATCGGAAAGAGAGGAGTGCTGGTGAAGGATGTTCACGTTCAGCTGATTCGGCCACCAGTTGGTGTTCGTATAAGCCTTCTGTCTTTGAGCGTCGCTCGTTACCGGGCACTTGGTTTCGGTTGCCATTTTTTGCTCCTGATTCTCGGGGACGATTGCCCCTGCTGCGGTGGTAAGTTCATTCTCCATGGGGTTAACTTCTCTTCGAATTACTCGACGAAGCTGTGACGAATTGCGATGTTCAAGGCTCTCTCCTCTTCGCCTTCGCCTTGCGCTGTAGGAGTTATGGCTAAGTTTTCACACTGCAGCCAGGACAAAGCCCGAAAACTTCGATCAGTGGCTGCTTCAGATCGAAGCCGCTCGGCGCCTGCCGGGCAAGCCGTTTGAAGTCAACAAAATCACCCTCGATGTCCAGTACCGACTTGCAGCGGGTGCAGACCAGATGATGGTGCGGATCCAGATTGCCGTCCACGCGCAACATGGGACCATGAGGCGTGACCTCGCGTATCAGTCCCTGCTCCACGAAGAGCCGCAGGTTTTTGTAGACCGTAGCTAGAGATATCGAGGGAATGCGCCGTCTTACCGCGGCGTAGATCTGTTCGGGTGAGTAGTGTCCGGGAGAAGCCACGATGGCGTCAAAAATCACCTTGCGCTGGTGCGTTGCGGCAAGGCCGTGCTTCCAGGCAAGCTCCCGGAACTCCAGATGTGTGAGTTGCACACTTTAAGGATGAGAATGATTATTAGACGATGCAGATTATTTTCTGATCGGGGATACGAAAAATAGGCATATCGCCCCTCACGGCCCAAGCTCAACCGGCAGCCCCGGCTCAGGTCACCGCCACGACTGTCTTAGTTCGAGAAAACTGGGTAACGAAATCGCGTCTCCCGCATCTTACATACATGTTCAAGAAGAATTTCCCGGGGAGGATCGGGCTGTCCCTGGCAGTTGCGTTCCTCGCCTTACAGGCTGTGCCGGCTCTGGCGGCGCAGCCAGTTGTGGTTGAACTGTTCACCTCCGAAGGCTGCTCGAGTTGCCCTCCGGCTGACGCTTTGCTTACCCAGTTAAACCACATCCACATGGTTGGCGACACGGAACTTATCCTCCTGGAAGAGCATGTGGAGTACTGGAACTCTCCGGGATGGACGGACCGCTTCTCCGCGCCCGTCTATACCCAGCGACAGGAAGACTATGTTAGACAGCTCCACCTGGCGACCGCCTATACGCCGCAGATGGTTGTCGACGGACACCTGCAGGGCTCAGGTGGCAGTGCCAAGACCGTGCAGTCGATGATCACCGAGGCGTCGAAGAGTCCTAAGAACTCAGTAGTGTCCTTGCACCTCGTGTCGCCCGACAGACTGCAAGTGAATGTCGAGGATCCCGGGCCGGGATCGCACCGCGTGCTCTTCGCCGTCACCGAGAACGACTTGACGTCGAACGTGCGCGGCGGCGAGAACGGTGGACACACCCTCAAACACAGCGCCGTCGTGAGGGAGTTGCGTTCCTTGGGAAATACTTCCAAGGGACAGTTCGCCACGACAGTCAATCTACCTGCCAAATCGGACTGGAAGAAACCGGACTTGCAGGCTATCGTGCTGGTTCAGAACCCCAGCTCCGGACTGATTCTCGGAGCGGCTTCGATCCCATACAGCTCGGCCAGTTCCGTCCAGGCCGGCCGCTGATCTAACGCCACTGTCCGGTAGCATTCAGCAGGTCGCGACGCTCTTGGGGCGAAGCCCTGTCTTTGTCAACTCCCGGCGCACTTGGTGTTAGCCTATAGGTGGATTCGACTGCACCCGAGGCACTCATTGTTCCGCATTCTAAAGGCCTTAGTTTTCTTGATTATCAGCGTCGCATGTCTGGCTGACAATTTGACCTACATGCGCATCGAACGGACGGTGATTGAGAAGCGTCTGCAAACGGTTCCCGCCACCGATCAGGAACGGGTTGAAACCATCCGGAGCCAGTTCAAGGCCGCGGGTTGCGCTCCCGATCTCATTCAAGAGCAGGTTGTACCAAACGAAGAACTGCCCAACCTCATTTGCATTGTGCCGGGGCCGGAACCGGGAGCAATTGTGATTGCCGCCCGGCTTGACTCGAACGCCCATGGCGAAGAGGCCATGGTGGACTGGGGCAGTCCGGTGATGCTTCCTCTTTTGGCCGAGTCGTTGAGCTCGGCGCCGCACCGACAGACGCTGATTTTCGCCGCCTTCGCCGGGCACGACCATGGCTTTGCCGGAGCCAACTGGTATCTGAAGCAGTTAAACGACGAGCAGCGCGCCCAAATTGAAGCGATGATCGAGATAGACAAGGTTGGACGAACACCGGCGGCTTTCGCCTTCCCTGGCCCGGACACTTCGCGAATGGCCACGGTAGGAAGAAGACCGGTGGCCGTGGAAGCTGCGCATGAGCCCACAACCTTGAGCAAGGTCCTGCCCATTGCCGCGCGCAGTCTCAAGTTCCCGGAAGACCCCAAGCTGATTAACGACATTCCAGCGACCGAAGCGCGGGCATTCGAGGCGGCGAATATCCCGTCGATCGTGATTCATTCGGTGGCTTATGCCGAAATTACTCCTCCCGGGAGGTCTCCCGTTCGACTTAGTCGTACCGCACTGGATCCTCAGGCATACACCAACACTTACAACCTGATGTGTGTCTATGTTCTTTACCTGGACAAGGTTTACTCCATGGCGAGGGCCAAAGCGCCGGTGACCAAGACCGCCCAGTCGTCACCCGCTCCGAAGGACAACAGCTCGGCGGCTGCGCAAGTCGCTCCGGGGCGGCTAATCCAGTGAAAACATCCACTTCTGCGAGTACTGCGCTCACAACCACGCCTTCGAGTTCTGTCGCCGAGCCTCACGTGCCACAACCTCCTCAGGTCGCCGAGGAATCTCCCACGAACCCGGTCTTTCGATCCACGGCGCGATTGGTACAGGTGGACGTCGTCGCCACCGACAAGCAGGGCCGCCCGATTCCCGGACTGAAGGAGTCGGACTTTACTGTCTTGCAGGATGGCAAGCCGCAAAAAGTCCGCGTCTTCGAGCCCCACACTCCCAGCGGCGCGGGTCAGAACGGAGCTGACGTGAATGCTGCTGCTCCGAAGCTTCCGCCCAACACGTATTCGAACCATCCCAATGCGCCGACGGCTGACAGTTGGACCATCATCCTGTTCGACCTCTTGAACACACCCACGTCCGACCAGGAGTATGCCCGAAAACAATTGATCGAAATGCTCAGCACTCTGCCCAAGGGACGTCCAGTCTCGCTCTATCTTCTGACCAACCGCCTGACCATGATTCAAGGCTTCACCGACGATCCGGAAAAGCTGTTGCAGGCTGCCGAGAGGCTGCGTCCTGCGCGTTCCCATGTGCTAACTACAGAGGCGCAACGGCAGCAGCAGGTGGGCGCGACTACCAGTGCCAACTACGAGAGCATGGCGGCCGCTCCGGCAGGGACGACGACGGATAACGCTGTGATTATGGACCTCAATTCAGCCCGGACGCAGCAGCTCCGCGATTTGGAAAGCTTCCAGCTGGCGGACCGCGCTAGTTTCACCTTGGCAGCATTTGAGGGATTGTCACGAGCGGTGTCAGGCTACCCGGGACGCAAAAACCTCATCTGGCTGTCGGCGGGCTTCCCGATCCAGATCATGGCCGACCCGACACAGATCAGCCAACCCTGGCGAAACGCAAAGAATTTTCAGTCTGCCCTGGCCGGAGCAGGCGTATTGCTGTCCAAATCGCGCATTGCCGTCTATCCCACCGATGTTCGAGGACTGCAGGGACGTGGCGTGGATATCTCGGTAAGTGCGAGCGAATCCACGGAATGGACCGCCGCCCGGAACCCACAGAATTATGGAAATCTCCTGGGGCAGCAAGCCGCCACCTACGCCGACGAGCGCAAGACCATGAAAGATGTCGCCGATCAAACTGGTGGCCAGGCGTTCATGGGCACGAACGATCTGAAGTTGGCCATGCAGCGAAGCCTGGATGACGGATCAACCTATTACACGCTGGCCTACACTCCCGACAAGATTGACCCGGAAACTGCGTTCCATCGCATCGAGGTAAAAGTGGCCCATCCGGACGTCAAACTGGCTTACAGGCGCGGCTACTACTCAACTCGGGCAGAAGCCACCCAAGCCGGAGGTTGGTGCGGCAGCGTTGCGCGGTGCCCTGCAACCGGGCATGCCCCCGGCTACCATGGTGTTCTTCACTGCACAGGCATTGCTACCCGACGAGAAGCACAAGGACGTGCGTATCCAGTACATCGTGAATCCTAATTCTGTGACCTTTGAAGATGTGCCCGACCAGAAGAAGCACATCACCGTGGATTGCATAGCCATCGCCTATGACAGCGAGGGTCACGAGGTGGCGCATGCATCGGACACACTCGATGGCGCGATCCCAGCAGCGGCCTATGAGGCGGTCCTGACACACGGTGTTCCTGCGAAACAGGAGATCTCGCTGAAGCCCGGCGTGTATAACCTTCGCCTGGGCGTCATGGACCGGCCGTCGCAACAGATCGGAACCGTAGACGTCCCGCTGGTGGTGCCGGATGTCACGAGTGCGAAGAAATAGCGGCTATTTCGATGTCGCCGCCAGGCTGTTGTAATACTCCTGCAGCACGAAGAAAGCTTTCTTCTTCTGCCCTTCGTTGGACACCAGCCCCTTGCGGTTATAGAAATCCTGAATGCCCGGCAACTCCCGCCGCGGCGAACGAAAGTCCATAAGAATCCACGGACTGAGCCCGCGCAGAAACGGGATCTGCTTGAGCATGGAGACTTGTTGGCGGTAAATATTCTCCTGGTACTCCTCCGTCCAGCGCTCGGTGGGCGCGCCGTGCAGACCGAACTTGGCATCACCGCCAAATTCGCTCATGATCAAGGGTTTGTTGTATTTCGACTTCCACTGCGTGTGGCCAGCCAGTTCTGGCGGGCCCTCGTACCAACCGATGTACTCATTGCATCCCAGCACATCCAGATACTCGCCCAGGGGATCATCAAGGACCTTGGTGCGGGTACCGTCCGGTGCATCGGGCAATGTTGTCACCAGCAACGCGGCGGTAACCGGGCGAGTCGGATCCTCCGCGTGTGCTGTGGTGATAAGGCTCTTCAGGAACGCCAGCCGCGGCGGCGTGTTCGGCGTTTCGTTGGCCACCGACCACAGAACAACCGACGCCTTGTTGCGATCGCGCCGGATCATCTCCTGTAATTGCTTGGTGGCATTGGCCAGTGTCTCTGGATTTTCCCAGTCAATCATCCAGTAAACTGGGACTTCCGACCACACCATTAGACCCATCCGGTCGGCCAGCCGCGTCATACGCTCGTCGTGCGGATAGTGCGCCAGTCGCACGAAGTTCGCGCCTAGCTCCTTTGCCCAGCCGAGAAGAGTCTCGGCATCTTGCTGACTCCAGGCTCGGCCCGAGCGATACGGCGCTTCGGCGTGGATCGACACTCCGCGCAAAAAGATGGGTTTCCCATTGAGCAGGACATTCTCACCTTGCACTTCAATCGTCCTGAAGCCGATCGAATCCTTCAGTCGGTCGCTACCAACATTGATCTCAACGTCATATTGCTTAGGGTTGCCCGGCGACCAGCGCTGCAGCTTCGCAGCCGCGAACGTAAATGTAGCGCGCCCATCGGAATTGCTAGCGGCAGTCTGAGTGAGATTCAGCTCCGCAATCTTCACCGTGACCTGAGCGCCGGCCTCGGCACCCACGACGTGTACCCAGCCCGAGATGGTGGAAGTTTCCCCTTGTTGCAATTGCAGGGAATAATCGTCAACGAACGTGGACGGTGTCTCAATGAGAGACACATCCCGCGTCAAACCGCCGTAATTCCACCAGTCGGTATTCAGCGTGGGGACACCGTCTCGCTTGCGTTGGTTATTGACGTAGATGACGACGAAGTTGTTGCCGTCGTGGACCAGCGACGTTACCTCGCAATCGAACGTGGTGAACCCGCCTTCGTGGTCGCAGGCTTTACTGCCATTCACCCATGCGTGCGAGATGTAATTTGCCGCGCCGATATGAAGGAACGTCCGGGTGTTCGGCTTGCGCTGATACTGGAAGTCTTTCTCGTACCAGACCGTGCCTTCATAGAAGAACAACGAGTCCCGCTGCGAGTTCCAATCGCCCGGCACCTTCAATGTGGCCGACTTGGCAAAGTCATATTCCACCAGGTTGCTGCTGGTTGCGGGATTCTGGTTGCGAAAATATCCGTCGGGACGCGGCTGCATGCGAAAGTCGTAGTACCCGTTGTCGTACGGATCGACTACCGCGTGCCAGTCGCCGTTGAGGCTGATGGTGGTGCGATGGTCAGAATCGATCAGCACGGTGGGCTTCGAGTCTGCCGCCGCATTCAGGTGCGGCAGCACGAGAATCCACAATGCGCCCACAAGTCTCGAGAGTTTTCGCAGCATGTCAAGAAGTCAGCGTGCTCAGAGAAATTGCCCGCGCCATGGGCATTCACCAGACCGGCGCGCGCAATAGTGCTAGATCTCTACACCATCAACTTGTTCAGGTAGTCGTAACTGATCCGCAGACTCTCAAAGGCCGGAGTGCTGCCATTGTCGCGCTCGACAAAAAAGTGCTTCACGCCGGTCTGTTGTGCGGTTTCGATCACTGACTTCCAGTTAATTGTGCCGCTCCCAACTTCGGTGATGTGTTCGGCATCGGGGCCCAGCATCTGCGTCGTCGGGAAGCCAGCCTGGCGGTCCTTAAGGTGAATCAACTGGATGCGGCTGCCGAACTTCTTCAGCATTGCGATCGGGTCCTGCCCCGCCTGGGTGATCCAGTAGCAATCCATTTCCAGACATACCAGTTTGGCGTCGGTGTTTTGGGTGATGATGTCGTAACCCGTCGTGTTGCCGAACTTCTGGAACTCATAGTTGTGATTGTGGAAGCCGAACTGCATTCCCATGCCCTTGATTTGCGCGCCCCACTTGTTGAACTGGTCCGCCGCCTTCTTGAAGCCGTCGGCCGAGGTCCACATGTCCTTGGGAAGCATCGGGCAAATCATGTATTGCACGCCCAGTTCCTTGGCGTACTCGAGTTTCGACTCCAGACCGTCGTAATCAAAATGGCCGCTGGGTACGGACAGCCCATTGTCAACGATCATGCTCCGCAGTTTTTTCGCCGGATGCGTATAGACGCTCCAGTAGGTCTCGACTTCTTTGTAGCCGATCATGCTGATGTGGGCGAGAACAGCATTCAGATCTTTTTCGGCCTGTTCGCGCACCGTGTAGAGTTGTACCCCAACCGGAAAGGGCTTGACGGCGCCAAAGGCGAAGGCCAGGTCCGGCAATGCCAGTGCGCCCAGTCCAGCGGCAGATAATTGCAGGAAATCGCGTCTCGATATCATAGTCTCCCTTTCTCGTACCATTCTGTAACTGCGATTCAGTGCGGGTGCTGGCCCGTGTAGGGAGCGCAGCATGGCGTTTGCACGGGAGTGAATTCCATCAACTCCACCCGTGTTCCGTCGGGATCATACAAGTTCAACTGCCACTTCCCATCCTTACCAATCTGCTGTTTCTCATCCTCGGTCGGTTTCCATCCACGCGAACCCAGCAGTTGAGCGGCGTCGCTCATCGCCGGCACGCCCAGTGCAATGTGATCCAAAATACCCAAAACCTTCGCAGAAGGCGGCTGCCCTTCTTTGACGAGCATATACTCCAGCCACTGCGTCCCCTCTGGAACCTGCATGTCCACCCAGTCGCTTTCGCCGTCCTTCATGCCACCGTGCCAATACAGGCGGAATCCCAGAAGGTCTTTGTAAAGTTTGTCCTCCGCATCGCGATTGTGGACCACGAAACCGGCGTGAATCATAACTTTTGAGACAGGAACCTCGGTATTTCGGGTTACCAGTTCGGGACGGGCTTGCACGAACTCGATCGCATTTCCCTCCGGATCTTTCATGGCAAACCAGAGAGCGCCGTCTCCGCCGGTACTGACTTTTTCCGGCACCGTGACTCCATGACTCGCGAGGTATTTCCGTACCCCATCAGCGTCCGTAGTTGCGAAAGCCACATGAGCGATCAAAGCTGGTCCGTGGTTGGCCGGCAGCGGCTCCAACTCCACCGATTGGATTCCTACGTGGTAAACGTTAGGGCGGGACGGCTCCACGGCCAAGCCTAGTAGTCCGGCATAAAAATCTTTTGCCGCCGAGAGATTACTGCTGTAGAACGCCACGTGAGAGATACCCGTGATCGGAGGCCGTTGCAGATTCGTCTGGCCGTTACAAACTGAGGCGAGAGCGACAATTGCACACAGCACATGATTTCGCATAGGTGTGCCTTGGAGCCGTGGCTCTTAGGTGCCACGGATTATAATTCACAACTCACCGGAACGAATAGAACGGTTGTTCGGGGATCACGTACGTATGTGATGGGCAAAAAATTTGGAGCAACTTGGCAGGCTCTCATGGGGTGGGGCCACAAGAACCTGGGAAGCTGCTCCACAAAAGTGCGGGGCCACAGAATCGCTGGGTGAACCTCGCAAGTCAAAGCTATTCGTTGGGCCGGAAGCCGCGCAATAGCCGAAATATACTAATCTAATGATACCTGTTTTGCCGGTCCGCGGCGTATCCCTGTGACGCGAATGTAAGCTACAGAAAATAAGATACTTACCGAGATGCCTATGGGATGTTGACCAGTCCATTGCGGATGGCATAGACCACCAGTTCGGCGGTCTTGTGAATTCCTAGCGCATCCATAATGTTGGCGCGATGCACCGCCACCGTATTCGAACTCAAGCTTAGTTGCGCCGCGATTTCCTTGTTCGAAAGTCCCCCAACGATGAGTTGTAGTATTTCCAGTTCGCGCACGGTAAGTCCGGTTTCGCGCTCACCTTTGAGAGTAGCGCGACGCGCAATCTGGGGATCGAGTACCTCTTCACCGGCGGCCACTCGTCGAATCGCAGTCACGAGTTCGAGATCGACCGCGTTCTTCAGCATGTAGCCCCGGGCCCCGGAATCCAGTGCCTGCCGTACCCAGGTGTCCTCCGAGTGCATGCTCAGCATCAATACAGCAGCCTTGGGATTATGTTCGAGGATGCGTCGCGTCGCCACCAGCCCGCTAATGCCGGGTAGGGCGCAATCCATCACGATCACCTCAGGTTGCAACTGGCGAGCCAGACGCACCGCTTCCTCGCCATCGCTGGCCTCTCC
This sequence comes from uncultured Acidobacteriaceae bacterium, assembly GCA_963834815.1. Classification (GTDB taxonomy): domain Bacteria; phylum Acidobacteriota; class Terriglobia; order Terriglobales; family Acidobacteriaceae; genus DASRAA01. The sequence goes on from CAWIDA010000009.1 coordinate 456,833, forward strand.
TTTGACGACGATGTCTTCCTCATCTTCCAGCATGCGCCGAAAGCCTCGGCGCACCAGTGCGTGATCGTCAACCAGCAAGACAGAAATTTTTTCTGACATGTGCTCCTATGCGCCAACCTCGGCGACTTCTTTCGGAACGGAAAGGCGGACGAGAGTCCCGCCGGCATGCGGATGCAAGAATTCCAATTTTCCCTTCAACAGCTCCGCTCGTTCCCGCATGGCTACCAGCCCAATGCCCCGCTGTCCGTTGGACTTCAGTCCGCTGCCGTGGTCTTCCACATCCAGTTCCAGCGAGCGTTCCAGGAAACGAAGCCTGACCCAAATTTCTTTTGTGCCCGAATGCCTGGTGGCGTTGTTTAGAGCCTCCTGCAGCACCCGGTACACGTGAATACCCGCACGGCTTTCAACTGGAAACGATTCGCCCGTCTTACCGTAGTGTATGACGATTCCGTTCTGCCGTTCTACTACGGGAAGATACCAATCCACGGTGCTCTCCAGGCCGGCTTCTTCGAGCGTTACGGGATGCAGCGCTTGGGAAAGGCTGCGGACCTTGTCGAGAGTCGACTGTGCAATTTCGGAAACTTCCACCAGGTCGGCTCGCAGGGGAGATCCTTCCGGGGCTTGCCGCCCGGCTCTCTGCAGCATGGAACCTATCGCGGTGAGGATCTGTCCGAACTCATCGTGCAATTCCCTCGAAATGTGCAGCAGGGTTGATTCCTGCGTGGCAATCAACTTCTGCGCCAGTTCGCTGCGCTGCTCCGACAGGTCAGACAAGCGCTGGAAAAGCAGACGGTTGGACCGAATGAGATACAGGCTGGTAAATACGATGGGAACGAGCGCGGCCAGCAGGAACAACAACACCTGTTTCTGCACGCGGAAGTAGATCTCCTGGATCCTTTCTCCGGCCTGCTGTTCGGCTTCGTTGTTAGCGACAAGTTGCCGCGCCACCGCGATGCTGAGCGCCGCCTGATGCGCCTGCAGCGATACCCTTATCTGGCGGCGGGCCTCATCTTCGTTGCCCGCTGATGCCAGCGCAAACATGTGATCGGCGGCGCCCCAGAACTGCTTAAGCGATTCTTCCATGTAGTGCCGCTGCTCAGCGGTGCGGTAGGCCATGGATAACTCCGCTTCCCTCTGCATGGCATCGCTCAGGTCCTGTCGAATTCGCTGGAACTGAGCCGCCCACGCGCTCAGTGGATACGGCTCAGTGGCATCGAGCATGTCGCGCATGGCGATGCCCAGAGAGTTAAGGTCGTTCTGGATTCGTAAAAGTTGCAGGGAGTCTTTACGGTTGCGATCAATGAGGTTGCTTTGCAGCTCTCGCAGGCCCTTGATCTGATAGGTAATGTAGCCGGTGTACGCCACCACGGCGGCGAGCGTCACCACCAGCCCAAGCAACAATCCAACTGTTGGTGAACGTTCAGATTGGGCAGGATTTGCCACGCTCCGAGGATACAATGCGACGCGCGCTGCCGCCAACGAATCGGCTATTACGGAAGCAGTCCTAACGCCCGCAGGACGCCCTCGTCTTCGACTGTCGCGCCGTTCTTTTTCGTCACTACTCCAAACCCACCCTGGTAGTCCCACATCGTCCAGCCGATCTTGTTCTCTTCCAGCGCCGTGCGCACAGCCTGCAGCCATCGCAGGCGGTCATCAGGATTGGAATAGTTGCGATACACTCCGAACTCATTGCAGGTCAGCGGCACGTGCCTGCCGTTGGCCCATTCGGCCGCATAATGGATTTCGCCGGCAATGTGCTGCGCATCCCAGTTTTCCAATCCATATTGCGTCAACTTCCAGCGCGCGAAATCATCCGTTTGCTTCGCGATGGCAGACGCGACCAGATCTGAAGTTCCGGGAAACGGCACCTGCCGGAGTAAGGTCCAATAAGCTTCACCCCACGACGCACCCTGGTGAGTGAAAATGTGAGGATTGTAGTAGTGGAAGTTGACGATGATGTTGTCATCCGCGACCTGCGGCATGCGCGCCAGATCGTCGGGATTGGAATACTCCCCACAGGTAACAATGATGGTATGCGCGGGAGCGGCCCGCCGAATCGCGCTCACCACGCTTTGCTGAATGCCGGCCCAACGATACCTGTCAACCTCTGGCTCGTTCAATATCTCGAAGAATACCTTCTCTGGATCACTCTTCGCGTAGTAGCTGGCAATCTGGCTCCAGAGCGCGGTGAACCTGTCGGCTGCACTATCGTTGCTGGCCAACTGCTGTTTGTATTCTCCGCTGGGATGAAGGTCGATGATGACGGCCAGCTCCTGCGACAGAGCTTTGGCGATAACTTCATCCAACACCTGCACCCGCTCGCACTGGCTCCAAGGACCATCGCACCTGAAGATCGCCGGATCAATGCTCAGCCGCACGTGATCGAATCCCATGCTGTGCATCTTCGTGATGTCGTCGAGCGTGGTGAACGTCCGCAGACGTTGCGGACTGTAGTCGCCTGACTGGGCCAACCATTCGCTGGCATTAATTCCGTGCCTCAAATGTTCAACCCTCTTCCAGGCCGGAGACGGCGATTGGGCCGCCAAGTTGAGGCATGCAAATAGTAGCGTCGCTCCAAGCAGTAGTCTTCGCATCATCGTGGATCGATATCCTCAATATGTAGGCATTTGACTGAGATCACAACCAGCCATGTTATCAAGCCGCCAGCGCATTGACGGTGACGACCGTTCCTTCGAGGTCATCGATTACACTCTCTGTACACCTTGATCGAAGCTTCTTGAGAGACTGCATGATCGATGTCGGACTGGTTGGCTTCGGATTTGCCGGACGGACGTTTCACGCACCCGTAATTACCGCGGTCGAAGGCCTTCGCCTCGCTGCGATACTTCAACGTCACGGCTCAGACGCCGAGCAAGCGTATCCGGGCACCCGCGTGGTGCGCGGCCTTGACCAGTTGCTCTCGGTGGAGAGCATCCAGCTAGTCGTGATCGCAACTCCCAACCCATCTCATTACCACCTGGCAAAGCAATGCCTGCTGGCTGGCCGCGATGTGGTCATCGACAAGCCCTTCGCCACTACCTATGCGGAGGCGGCGGAGTTGGTCGACTTGGCAAAGGCAGAGGACCGCCTGCTGTCCGTCTATCAGAATCGCCGATGGGACGGGGATTTCCTCACCGTCAAACGTTTGCTTAGTGAGGGCCGACTGGGGCGAGTGGCCCTGTTTGAGTCACACTTCGACAGGTTTCGTTCGCAGCCAAAGGCCAACGCTTGGCGGGAGCGCGCGGAACCTGGCAGTGGTGTCCTCTTCGACCTCGGGCCGCACCTCATCGATCAGGCCCTGCTGCTGTTCGGCGTGCCAGAGGCCATAAGTGCGGACCTGCGAATCGAGCGTGAAGCCGCTTCGGTTGACGACGCCTTCGATGTGGTTCTCCACTATCCGGGGATGCGAGCTCTGCTGCGGGCCGGGATGCTGGTCAGCACGCCGACGCCTCGATACGTCATTCACGGAGCGCAAGGCGGGTACCTGAAATATGGACTCGATCCCCAGGAAGACGCCTTGAAACGCGGGGAGACGCCCGCGGGAAAATTGTGGGGCCATGAACTCCCCGAACACTGGGGCACTCTGCACCTCGTCCGGGGCGACACTATCCTCACCGAAAAGCTCCCCACGGAACCGGGCGACTATCGTCTGTACTACCAGAATGTGAGGGATGCGATTCTGGGCGATGCTCCCTTAGCAGTCAAGCCCGAGCAGGCATTACATGTCATGCGAGTGCTGGAACTGGCCTGGGAAAGCAACCGCCGGCGCTGCGCTGTTCCCTGGCAGTCTTGATCCGGCTCACTGCTTCGGCTGAGGCGTGGCCTTGTCCCGCTGACGCGCCTTAATCTCCCGGTACACCTGTAGTTCCTTGTCGGCGTCGGAGGTCCGGCCGGCTTTGCGATAAGCGGCTTGCAACTGATAGTGAATGTAGTCGTGATCGGCATCGAGACGCGCCGCGGCCTCCAGATGGGCGATGGCTTGATCGTTTTGCCCGGCATCCAAAAGGGCTTTGCCCAACTGGTACTGAGCCTGAGCATGTTCAGGATTCGCAGCGACGATCTTCTGCAGCAACGCCACCGCGTCTTCTTTCCGTGAAGTCTGCAGCATCGCGTAGGCGAGGTGATATTGCACGTTGGGATCGTCGGGGGTGAGCTTCAACTCGTCCTCAAACTCAGGGATCGCCTCGTTGGGGCGGTCGAGATGAATCAGCGCCTCCCCGGCATAGTAGTGCGCACGCTGAGCTGTGGGATCCTCCTGAATCACCTTGCGGAACACTTTCAGGGCGTCCTCATAGTCACCGGTCTGGCTGTATAGGTCTCCCACTCCCAGCATCATGTCCGCCGGCAACGCCTGGGTTGACAGCTTGTTGAGGACCGTTAAGGCCTTGTTGGGGTCGTTGGTGCGAAGCAATGTGAATGCCCAGGCATAGGCCATGCGCGGGTCCCGATAAACCGAGTCTCCCAGGCCAGCAAAGGCGTCCGCCGCCGCTGCGTACTGCTGGGTCGAAAACAGCGACATGGCCAACATGGTCTGCGCCAGCTGGTCCTGCGGGTTTCTCTGCACTGCTACCTGCAGGGCGCGCGCAGCTTCTTTGTTGTCACCCACTCGCAAAGCAGCCAGCCCGATATTGCGCATGAGTTCGGGGGTTGTATCGTCCCACTTCTCAGCCTCATGAAAATGGACGAGTGCCTGCTTATAGTCCTTTTGCCTGGCCTCCGCCGTACCCCAATCGTTGAAGTTCGTACCCAGAATCGAACGCAGGTCCTTCGCCCGCTTTTCTATGGCCTGAATTTGCTGAGGAGAGAGATTGCGCTTCTCCAGCGTCGAAACGTCAAGCGCAGCCGTAGGATCTACCGAACTCGAATTCCCTTGCGGGAGTTCGGTAGCGGGCAAGGAAATGCCGGATATAACGGCCGGCGACGCACCTGTGCCACTTTCCGCCATTTCTGAAGCGATAGCCGACGAACTTACCGCCATCGACTTGGCGCTCAGGTCTTTGGCTTTCTGAAGGTAAACGGCCGCTTCCTGCTTCTTGCCCTCATTGGCCAGGATGCGTCCCAGTGCAATGTAAGCTCTCCGAACTTGATAATTGGCGCGGGCGTCGTCGGTGCCGGTCAACTCGACAGTCTTCATGAGGTTGGTTTTCGCGTTGACATAATCCTGCGATTTGAAGAGGTTGAGACCTAGATACAGCCACGGGTCGGGATTCTGTGGATCCGCTTCAGTAGCGGCCTTCAGGTGCGAATTGGCCTCTACAAGCTGGTCTTGCTGCGTCAACAACACGCCGAGGTAATAGTTGCCGAAATAGCCCCGGGGATATGCCTTCAGCTCCAGTTCGAACTCCCGCATGATCTCCGGGTTTGGCGCCCAATAGTTCTTCTCCAGCAGGGTCGCGCCGAGGAACGCATGGATGTGCGGCAACGTGGGATCCAGCTCGATGGCACGCTTGAATTCGCGGATCGAGTCGTCCAGATATTTTGTCTCGCGGTAGGCCCCGCCAAAGACCTCGTGCCAGATTGCACGGTCCCCATAATCGCGGAGCATTTGCGCGAATACCGCTGCCGCCTTGACCGTTTCTTTGAGCTTCAATAGCGAGAACGCCAGCGCGTATTGCGCGTTGACTTCCCGATTGAGTTCCAGAGAGCGGGTCAGCGCCTCGACCGCGCCCTGGTAGTCGTTCTTCGCCATCAGCGCCTTGCCCTTGAGGCTCCACGCGCGGGCGTTCCGCGGATAGGTGATGACTACCTTCTCGGTTTCCTCGAGGGCGTTGTCGGGCTGGTTCTCAGAAATGTAGGCTACCGCCAAATCAACGCGCACATTGGCCACGTCTTCCAGATCGAGTGACTGGCGGTACAGTTGGATCGCCTGAGCCCAGTCGCCGGCTAGGGCACGCAAACCCGCCATCTCGCGCAATGCTAGCGCGGTAACCTTCTGGCTGGTCTGCTCGATGGCGGCCGGATCGCCGCTCCGCACCGCAGCGCGCTGCGCCTCAATCCGGCGCGCCAGGTCATCGTCCTTAGAGGCGGTGGCCAGCTGGCGCAGATGGATTCTTGGCTGTGGGCCGAGCTTTGCTTGTTACCTGCTCGCCGAAACCTTTGCAAGGATACAGAGTGGGTAACAGTAGAAGTAAAACGGGAAGCAGAGCGCGGCATCGACTAGACCTGGCGAATGCGCTCACGGCTTCATTTCGGACCAACGAGGAAGACTTACAAAACACAAAGAGAGAGTCCCGAACCTTTACTGCGTGCCGAATGCAAAAATCAAACGGCAGTACCTGATTGTAACAGGCACTGCCGTTCGAGCTTCGGTCCCGCGTTCGAATCCGGCTAGAAGATGACCTTCAAGCCGTACTGCATTTCGCGGGAGTTTTTCGCCTGGGTCGCTTGGCCAACAGTGTTGCCCAAGGTCTCGCGGCTGATGATGCTGTTGGTGGGGCTGCACACCGCATACATCCCAGCGGCATTCGCTGGACCGCAATTCACGTTGTTTGCAATGCTGCCGCCCTGGGTGCCGTTGATGCTGGCGCCACCGTTGAAGTTTGCATGGTTAAAGAGATTGAACATGTCAAAGCGGAACTGGATGCGCACACGCTCACCCCATACCCGCCAGTTCTTGTCGATAGAGAAGTCGGTGTTTACGTACCCCGGTCCAGCACAAGATCCTATTCCCCATTATGTTACTGGGAATGGTTCCGAGCTGATACCCGACCAGCGTAGCTGCATTCGGGCTTATCACCTGGGACCCGCCCGTACCAGCCTGGCAACCTCCACCGGTGAGGGGCCGCTGCACGTTGGTGTAGCCGCTGCCAAAGAGCGAAGCGAGGCCGCCGTTGGCATTACCGATGGTTCTCGTGGTGTCTTCGCTGATGCCGTTCTGGCTGTACGTGGTGGAGGTACCCGAAGCGTACTGCGTAATCGCGCCCAGTTCCCATCCGCCGGCGACCGACTGAACGACCTCGTTCTGGTTCTTCAGGTCAGGCAGGTAATACACCAGGTTGGCCACGAAGATCTGTGGACGATTGATTTGCGTGTTGCCGCGGTTCAACGAAGGATTCGGACCCCACATATAGCTATGCCAACCGAGACCCGCCCGAGGAGTCGTCCAGTTGCACATCGCCAATCGAGTGCGAATAGGTGTACGCAGCCTGCATCTGGAACTTCTGGATCTGCGTCTTGAACAGCACCTGCAGCGAGTGATAGCTGGCAGAGCCATTGTGCGCCCAATATGGATTCAGATTGCCCCAGCTCCCTGCGCCGAACTGGCGCAGCGAGTTAATCGCTGAGCCGCCCTGGAACGAGCCAGCCAGCCAATTCTGCGGCAGAACGTAGTTCGCGTCGTAGTCGTCCAGGATATGCACAGCGTGGTTGCCAACATACGCCACTTCCAACGTGGTGTTCTTGGCAAAACCATGCTCCACCGCCATGTTCCACTGCATCGAGTACGGCACAACCGCGGCAGGATCGACGCCGCCGATTGGCGAAGCGCCGCCCGTCGGCAGACCAGCCGGCGGCGGCCCTTCGAGGGTACGGGTGTAATTTGCGTTCAGCACGAACGGCACTTGGTTCGTCATTGCGTAGCCAACTGCCGAGGTACGGTCGCGCTGGTAGAACATGCCGAATCCAGCGCGGATCGCGTTATTGCCACTGCCGGTTGGATCCCATGACACTCCAACACGCGGCGCGAAGATGTTGTACTTGCTGTCAACCAGGGAATTGTTCGGCCCCGGAATTCCGGGGAGAAACTCGTTCCGTACACGCTGTTCGCTTGCGTGCAGTAGTCAGTTCCCGGAGGAACCACGACGCCATTACACCCGTTGCTGCCCAGCGCCGGGTTATACAGCGAGGGAACAAAGTTCCCCGCTTTGTTGTCGGGGTTGAACGGTGGATTCAGTATGGAGTATCGCACCCCAAGGTCGAGCGTCACGTTGCGACGCACCTTCCAGTTGTCGGCAACGTAGAACTCGTAATCACGCCACCGGATCTGGTTGTCGAGGTTCACCGAGGGCTCCGAGAAGCCCCACTGTGCGCCCGGCAGCAGCACGTTTGCCAATTGATTGCCGGTTGGCATATTGGTATCCCAGTCCTGCGTGCCAAACGTCGGGTACTGCGTGCTGTTGGCCCCGTTCATCTCGTGCTTGCCGTCCCAGCTCAGGAATCCGCCAAAGCGAATTGTGTGCGCACCCATGACTTTCGAGAAGTCGTCGCGAACGGTGTAGATGTCGAGTGCGTTAGTCCAGGGGGCGATCATCCACAGGTTCTGGCCGTTACCATAAGCGCCAAAACCACCCCAGATGGTTGGAATACCGACAGGAAAAGTCTTGAACGCCAGCGGCCACTGCGGAGGAATTCCAGCTGTGGTCGCCGCCAGCAGCGCTGGGTCAGTTCCACCCGGAGTGATGTTAATGCGGTTATCCGAGTAGGCGAACTCGAGGTCGTTAACCATCGTGGTACCGATAGTAGAGGTCAAGCGGCCCATGATCTGCTTGGATGGCTGTGACCAGTTGCTTTCCAGCGCCGGCCACGGATCGTCGCCCCAAAGGTTGCTGTACAGATTCGGGGCATCGTTAGTCCAACTATCCTGCGTCCACCGGAACATCAAAGTTTGCGAGTGGCTGACGTTGTAGTCCGCTCGGATATTGAATTCCTTCCAGTTAATTGGCGATGTCGGCGACACCACCCAGTTGTTGCCATTGGCCAGTGGCGTGGCAAGGTCGGGCAACGGGAATTCCTGTGCCAGCAACTGGCCACTCGGATTCAACGAGGTCAGAACGTAGGGATTCGCAGCCGTCGCCAGGCCGTAATTCACCAGGTTGGCGGGTTGCGATGCGCCGCAACTTGGATTGCGGAAATCTCCAGCTCGCTCGGCCGCGCTGGGAACGCAGAAATCGCGGGTGTTCCCCCGCTTCTCCTTGTTCCATTCCATCGCGTAGAAGATGAAAAGCTTGTCTTTCTTAATCGGACCGCCGATAGAGAAGCCGTAATCGTTGCGCTGCTCGACCTGCTTCGTAAGAAACGGGTTGGTCGGATCCTGCGCTTTAGCTCCGGCGGCGAAATAGTCCCAGGCATTCAGCGCCGTGTTACGCCCGAAGTACAGGACATCGCCGTGCCACTGATTGGAACCGCTCTTGGTCACGATGTTAATGACCGCGCCCGACGCTATGCCATATTCCGCGCCATACGAGTTGCGCAACATCTTGAATTCGCTGATTGCCTCGATGGAGGGATAGAGCAAAATGGTGCGGTTGGAACCAGTGTCGTTATTGTTGGCGCCGTCGATCAAGAAGAGGTTACTGGTGCTTGCGTTGCCATTCACCGCAAAATCGACGCCCGACAGTAGGCCCTTGTTCTTGCTGTCGTAGTTGTTGGCGGCCGAGACGCCCGGCTGCAACTGCGTTAACTGCACGAAGCTGCGTCCATTCAGCGGCAGTTCACGCACCTGCTCGCCGGTGACGACTTCGCCCAGTGACGCGCTGTCCGTTTGAACCTGAACTTCGGTCGCGGCTACGGTTACTTGCTCCGAGGCGCTGCCGACCTGAAGTTGGACATTCAAGACCTGGGTGCTGGATGTGTGCAGATCAATATCGGTGGAAACCGACTCCTTGAAATTAGGAGCCTTGACGGTCACCTTGTAAGTACCGACTGTAAGCTCAGGTGCTACATACTCGCCCTGAGTGTTAGTGGTTACGGTGCGTTCTACTCCGGTTTCGGTATTGGTAACGACTACCGGAACGTTAGCCAGAACGGCGCCGGACGGGTCGGTAACGACGCCCCGCAACGTGCCCGACGTTTTCTGCGCCACCATCGGTGCAGTCAACAACGCCACGATGCAGAGGGTCAGTAAAAGCCAACTGCCCAAACGATTCATTAGTTCCCCCACCAGAAACGGTTATCTTTACAGCTTGCGCCTGCACGGTCCTCGTATCGAGTCCCGCGACACACGCTAATACAACGCGTGATCGGTTAAGTTCGTCCAACCAAGTTCCTTGTTCTTCGAGCAGTACCGATTCTCTACATTTAAAGAACCGATTCTGTGTACAACCCCGCGACTAGTTAATTTATGTTATTGACCCATATGCGTGTCAACTAAAAAAAACAATTTTTACAAGTGCGGACCGTCCCAGACCGGCATTATCCGCGATTTTTCCCAATATGGGACGAATCCGGACCGACTTTCCCAAATTATTCGTTTTCCCTTAAGAAAACCGGTTGCGTAGCACCCGAACTCATGATTAGACTTCAGCTTTGTGTGACGCGCGCATGCCGGAACACAGCAAACCACCCCAACAACCCGGGGCCACTCTCAAGGAACTGGCTAAACACCTGGGTCTGACCAAGGGTACTGTTTCGGCCGTCCTCAATGACTCGCCCTACGCCAGAGCCATTCCCCAGCACACCAAGGACCGCATTTTCGCTGCCGCAACGGAGCTCAACTACCATCCCAATTACTTCGCCCGGACCCTGCGCAAGAAACGTACGTATACGGTAGGAGTGCTCTGCGCCGAGATTGGCGACGCCTATGGAAGCGTCGTAATTAGCGGCATTGAGTCCGTTCTAAGCGAACGCAAGTACCTTTTCGTCACCGTTGTGCACCACCACGATCCCGATTTGTTGCACCTGTATTCGGATATCCTGCAGAGCCGGGGGTCAGAAGGCCTCATCACCATCGACACGACTCTCTCGGTTAGCCCCCTTCTGCCCACGATTGCCGTCTCTGGGCACCGTGAGTTCGACAGGGTCACCAATATCACCCTCGACCATATCAAGGCGGGCACGATGGTATTCGAGCATCTGAAAAGCCTCGGTCATCGCGAGATCGCCATCATCAAGGGACAAACCCTCAGTATCGACACCCACGCCCGCTGGGATGGAATCAACCATGCTGCTCGCGAGTTGGGGATCGAATTGCGGCCCGAACTGGTTGTCCAATTGGACGGCGATGATCCGTCGCCCCAAAAAGGCTACGAAACTACCAAGGCACTGTTGGCACGGAAGGTTCCCTTCACTGCGCTCTTCGCCTACAACGACATTTCAGCCGTGGGAGCGATTCGGGCCATCAAGGAGACGGGACTGCGAGTACCGGAAGATATCTCCGTCGTCGGCTTTGACGACATTCGTGAGGCGGCGTATCACGTGCCCAGTCTTACCACGGTCCGCCAGCCGCTGCGGAAGATTGGCGCCCTGGCTGCTCAGACCCTGATCGATCGCATCGAATCACGCAACGGACATGAGACTGAACTCCTCGTGGAACCGGAACTTGTGATTCGGGAATCCACCACGCAAGCGCAGACCTCGGTAACGCTACACAAACGCAAGCAACAAAATCTTTCCGCATAATCGGCCTGCGGCCGCCGCTAAAGCTGATCCTTGGTGGCAGGCGGTTCACCTCCCGGCGACTGGGGGCGCTGCGGTCGTAACTTCTGGTAGAGCTTGATCTGCTGTTCGGCCTCATCTTTCATCGCGAGCTTGGTGTAGACCCGCGCCAGTTCGTAGTGGTTCTGTGGCTCATTCGGTGCCACCTGCACCGCCTTCTCCAGGACCGCCCGGGCCTCTGAGATCTGATTTTGTTGCAGATACAGCTGACCCAGCGCACCCAGGGCTTTAGGATTGTCGGGCCTGAGGGTCACGGACTGCTGCATTTGGCTGATGGCCGCCGAAAAGTCGCCCTCCTGTTTTGCCACCAGCCCGAGGAAATAATGCGCGTTGGCATCATCGGGGCCCCCGCCGATCGACCGCGACAGATACTGCTTCGCAGCAGCCAGTTCGCCGGCGTTGTATTCAACTACTCCCATGGCCAGCAGCGCCCGTTTATCGTTCGGAGTCTTGGCCAGAATCTTTTCCAGCAGCGGCTGGGCCTCGCCCCAGTGATTGCCCTCGACCAGCACTACCGAGTACGCCAGCGCGCTGGCGGTCTCGTCAGGACGCAACTTGTACCAGTGCTGGGCAACGGCGTTCGCGGCTTGCATGTCATTATTTTGCATTTCCACAAACACAGCGCTTTGTAGCAGGTCGCTGCGAGGCGGTCCTGCGGCCAGCGCCGCGTCGAGAAACCCCGCTGCGATATCCCACTCATGCGAGAGTATGGCCAACGACGCGGCTGCGCTCAGTATCTCTTGCGACTTTGGATTCGCCTTGAGCGCCTGACTGATGGTTGTACGCGCCTCCTGCTGGTGCCCGGTTGCAGCTTGCGTCCTTGCCAGAGCGGCCTGGAAGGATGGCGTCATCTTCTGTCTAGCTTGCGCGATCCTTAACAACTCAGATGCGTCCCCCGGCATGTCATGATCGAGAAGGCTGTTCGCCAGCTCGGGGACAATTTCTGGATCCGCGCTCGCGTGCTGCAGCACCCGGCCGATCGCCTGATGTGCCTGCTCCGAATTGCGCATCGCGAGATAATCTGCCGCCATCGCCGGCAAGAGCTTGGTGGGCCAGCTGGCTTCGGGGATCTTCTTGGCGATCGCCAGAGACTTTGTGTAATCGCCATTCTTCTCGTAAGCAACAGCCAACTCGGCAGCGATCTTTGTGCTGGCTGGAGCCAGTTTGCGGCACGCCTCATATTGCGCAACTGTTTCGGGCCATCGGGCCTCGTCGCGCAGCAGCGACGCCAGATTTTCGCACGCCTCCAGCGACTTGGGATTGCCCGCAACAGCCCGGTGAAAGAACGCCTCAGCCTCACCCCAGTTGCCCTGTTTGCGGCGCACCACTCCCAGCAACGTCTCTGCCCGGGCATTGTCCGGCTGCTTCTGCAGAATCGCCTGCAATTGCTTATCGGCTTCGTCGAGCTTCGATTGCCGGATGAGAGTATCGATGGCAGCGAAGTTCGGCCCCTGCGCCTCGACCCGCACCGCCATACAGCCCAGCAGAAGAGCAAGCAGCGGTGCGAGAATCCAGGGCCGATAGGATCGGAAAGCAGGTCGTTTCAAGCGCGACAATTCAGCATTGCAGGTCAATGTATAGACCGAAGGGGTAGGACTCTCTCAGGTTATGGGGCGCACAGAATCACTGTCAAGGCGAAGCAGATCGCGTCCGTCGGTAAGCTAGAATACGTGTAGCACCTCTCTAGCATCTGCCGATCCTATGCGTCTGGTACCTGTTGCGCTGCTGATATTTGCCCTGTGTCCCGCGTTCGGCCAGACGGCGCCCATCCACTTTCACAATGCTAATAAAGAAGTTGGCCTCCCCGTACCCGGCTCCGAGCCTCCAGCTGAGATGAAGTACATCGTGCAGCAGATGGCCGGAGGCGTTGCGCTGTTCGATTGTGACAACGACGGCAAGCTTGACATCGCGGTGGTCACGCCTTCCACCATCGCGGGATACCGCGCGGGCGGCGATCCGATGGTCGCGCTCTATCACCAGGACGCGGGATTCAAGTTCAGCGACGTGACCAAGGCTGCCGGACTGACCCGAAAGGGCTGGGGCATGGGCCTGGCCGTGGCCGACTACGACAATGACGGCCTTCCCGATCTGTACGTCACCGGCTATGGCGGCAACGCCCTCTACCACAATCTCGGCAACTGCAAGTTCGAGGATGTCACAGACCGAGCGGGGGTAGCCGGAGGGGCCTTCAGCACCGGCGCGGCCTGGGGCGACTACGACCGGGACGGCAACGTCGATCTCTTCGTTTCCCGCTACATTCATTCGGACGTGAAGACCCTCGGCGAGGTCAAGACTAACTACAAAGGGCTGGTTGTCGAGGCTCCCTGGGGCATGTCGGGCGAAACCGATCTCCTGTTTCACAACCGCGGTAACGGTACCTTTGAAGAAGTGTCGAAGAAAGCCGGGGTGAACGATCCCGAAGGGCGCCTCGGCCTGGGCGTGGTTTGGGGTGACTACGACAATGACGGCTGGCCCGATCTTTTTGTCGGCAACGACACCGAGCCCAGCTACCTGTACCGCAACAAGCACGATGGGACGTTTGAGGATCAGGCGTTGCTCTCCGGCGCGGCGGTAAGTGCCGAAGGCAAAGCAATGGGATCGATGGGCGTCGATTTCGGCGACTTCGATCGCGATGGGAAGCTCGACATTACCGTCGGAACCTTTGCCTATCAGCCCGATAATCTCTTCCACAATCACGGTGACGAATTCAACGACATCACCTGGGCTGCCAAGCTTGGGCAGCCAACCTTCCGCTGGGTAAAGTGGGGCACCGGCTTCGCTGATTTCGATAACGATGGATGGCCCGACATTATGGTTGCTACCGGACACATTTACACTGCCATCGACACGTTGCCCGGTGAGCCACAATTCCGCGAGCCCATGCTACTGTTCCGCAACAGCGGGAAGCTGACGTTCGACGACGTCAGCGACACCTCTGGCCTCAATGATGAACCGCTACAGTCGCGCCGCGGCATCGCCTTCGGAGACCTCAACAACGACGGCAATATTGATGCGGTTGTGTTCAATGCGGGTGAGCCGCCATCCATCCTGATCAACGATTCGAAGAATTCGAACCATCGTGTCATGTTCCGGCTGGTGGGAACGACAAGCAACAAATCAGCTATCGGTGCGCGCGTAACCATTACGGCCGATGGAGTCACGCAGCTACGCGAGGTCAAGGGCGGCAGCGGCTATATCTCCCAGAGCGACTTGCGGCTGCATTTCGGGCTGGGCGAGAAAACGACCAAGGTTGCGAAAGTCGTGATCCGCTGGCCCAACGGCAATATCGAAGAATTGAAGGACATCGCCGCCGATGCCATCTATACCGTGGTGGAGGGCGCTGGAATCAAAGAGACCACGCCGTTGCCGCCCGTAACTCCTGCGAGCCTGCCAACCAAAAACTAGAGCGTTTTCAGAATTGGTGTAGCCGGGGAGGACGAGTAGAGCGGCGCTTCAGAGGCTGTTACGAAACTGCGCTGACTCCGTTGAGGGTGGAACAAATGCCACGAATCGCTGGGCGAACGAGCCGCGAAGCGGCGGCTTTGCTTCTAGCCCGGGGTGCAAACCCCGGGATAGTGGGAAAAATGTTGGAGCCGCGTAGCGGCGACAGAAGTTTCGTAACAGCCTCTTCAGCGCCCCGTCTCAGGCAGTCCC
The DNA here is from genome assembly GCA_963834815.1 of uncultured Acidobacteriaceae bacterium. Lineage (GTDB taxonomy): Bacteria > Acidobacteriota > Terriglobia > Terriglobales > Acidobacteriaceae > DASRAA01. The sequence continues at coordinate 471,857 of CAWIDA010000009.1, forward strand.
TAGAGTCGAGCCGGCTTCAGCCGGCGGCAGCTCTTGGTCCCTTGCCCTGACACTATTTCCTAAACCACTCTAGCCGCTATTTCTTCTTCGGCAAGATCTTCTCGCGTTCGACCAGGCCGCTCCCCTCCAGCACAGAGTAGAACTTGTCTGCCTGCAAGTTGCTCAGCTTGTCCGTCGTGCCGGAGGGCCACACGATCTCAACTGAGTCGATCTTGGCTGCGCTGCCTAGCCCGAAGTGCACCCGAAAATCATGGTTGGAGAGGTAACTGCCCCCGCTATGGATTTGTGCGGTCTGGGTCACGCCGCCCGCGACGATCTTCAAGCGCGCGCCAATCGCCAGACGGTTGCTCTTGGTTCCCGCCAACTCGAAGCTCACCCAGTGCGTGCCCGCAATACCGTTGTTGTGCAGGATCATGGGTTCGCCGTCGAGATCGCCGATCACCACGTCCATGTTGCCGTCGTTGTCCAGATCGGCGACGGCCAAGCCGCGGCTGACGCGGGGAATCTGCAGCGCAGGTCCGGCCTGTGCGGCGGCGTCGCAGAAGGTGCCGTTCCTCTGATTCATGAACAAATTCTTGGGCTGCCGGTAGCGCGCACCCGAGGGCAAACTGTCCACCTGCGGGTATACCTGTCCGTTCACCGAGATCAGGTCGAGCCAGCCGTCGTTGTCCAGATCGACGAAAGCGTCGCCCCACTTGACCCAGGGCAGCGACGCCAGTCCCACTCCGGCTTCAAAGGCCACGTCGCGAAAGTCGTAGCCGCCCTCGTTGCGATACAGAATGTTGTACTCGTCGGCGAAGTTGGTGACATAAATCGAAGGCCGCCCGGTGTGGTTGTAGTCTCCAATCGCGACCCCCATGGAGCCCTGCTCGGAGCCGTCGGAACTGACGGCCGTACCCGACTCCAGTCCGATCTCGGAGAACTTTCCCTTGCCATCGTTCTTATAGAGAAAGTTGGGGGTCGAGTCGTTGGCTGCATAGATGTCAGGACGGCCGCTGTCATTGAGATCCGCCCACGTCACCCCCAGTCCGTAGTAGCCCGACGGATCGTCCACACCGGCTGCCTTTGAAACCTCGGTAAAGGTTCCATCACCATTGTTGTGATAGAGGGAATCTCCGGCGCCCCGCAGGCCGCGGGGACCGCACTGCACGTCGATGCCACGGTATTTGCAGGTGGGGCTGCTGCCGAACGCCGGCAGGTCGCTCAATTGAAAATCTACGTACCGGGTGACCATCAGATCGACAAATCCATCGTTGTCGTAGTCGCCAAATGCCGCCCCAGTGGACCACCTCGGGTCGTCGATTCCAGCCTGCTTGGTGACGTCGGTGAAGGTGCCGTCTCCGTTGTTGCGGTAAAGAATGGTGTGGCCGAGGCAGGTGATGGCCATGTCGGGCCAGCCATCATTGTTGTAGTCGCCCACGGCGCCGCCCATGGCGAAACACGGCGTCGCGACTCCCGCCTTGTCGGTGACGTCGGTAAACGTGCCGTCGTGATTGTTGTGATAGAGCGCGCTTCGGGAGCTCTGGCCCTTCAGCGCCATGGCAACAGTGGGCGCGTTGGTGAAATAAATGTCGGGCCAGCCGTCGCGGTCATAGTCGAGCACCAGTACCCCGCCGCCCATCGACTCCACGATGTATTTCTTTTCCGGATCGGCTACGTGTTGAAACTTGATGCCTGTTTTATCCGTGATATCCGCCAACTGAGGTATCGTACGGTCTTTGCAGACCACGTTCCTCGCCCCCGGCGGAGGCGGCGGCGCTACTGCGTGCGCCTGGGCGAAAGCATCGCTTGCCATCAGCACCGTCAGCAAAAAAACCAGACCGGTGCGTAGTCGATTAACAATTTTCAGAGACGGGGAATCCACTTTTCTCATTATCGCAGGTAACTTCAGGATGGACGCTCGTGACCCACATCGCTTCCGGCGTAACAGACCGCGGCTATAACTTGCATGCGGGGCGAGGGCGATGGTAAGTAGGACCTGAATCCAGGGTCAGGAAATCGGCGGAACAACATAGCCAAAAGCATCATCGATCACCGACGCCGCCTTGAGCGCGACTTCGTCTTCGTAGGGGCGACCCACCACCTGCACCCCGATCGGCAAACCCTCCGGCGATCGACCCACGGGCACGACTGCGGCAGGCGCAGCCAGCAGATTGAACCACTGCGAATATCGCATCGCATCCAGGTACTCGACCTGCTTTCCGTCAATGGCCCAGCTTCGTTCGTCATGCCGGAACGCCGGCACGGCGCATACCGGACACAGCAGCAGCGGAAACTCCTGCATCTGCGCCAGCAGTTTTCCGCGAATGATGTCGGCTTCCGCCCATGCCATCAGCAATTCCTCCGCAGTGAGCGGCGGTGCAGCGTGGGCCCGTGCCAGAAAATCGCGAAAGACAGGGCTGAGTTTGTCCTCGTGTCCGCGGACGAGTGGCTCTTCAAACATCGCTCCACAACGCACGAAGAACAGTTCCCACAGCTTGCGCGCCTGCTCCAGTGCCTTGGGACGAAAGGGCCGAACCTCAAACCCTTGTGCGCGCAAGGCCTGCGCGGCATCCTGAACGGCTTGTCGGGTCTCCGGCGTCACCGGCGTCAGGCCGTCGTCTTCGAAATAACCGATAGCCAGGCGCTTGACCTCGTCGAGGGACGGTTCGCGCAGTGGGATGGGTGGACTGGCGGGATCGACAGGGTCTTGTCCCGAGAGCGCGCGAAACAGCAGCGCGACGTCGTCGACGGTCCGGGCCATAGGGCCGATGGCGCCCAGGAACGAGAACGGCCCGATGCACGGCGGCAAATGACCGTCCCCGGGAATGCGGCCCGGAGTCGGCTTCAGTGAGCATATGCCCGTGAAGTGAGCGGGCACGCGTACCGAGCCACCGCTGTCGCTGCCCAGGCCACCGGCGGACATTCCCGCAGCGATGGCCGCCGACTCTCCGCCACTCGAGCCACCCGGAGTGTAGTCGAGGTTCCAGGGATTGTTGGTGCGCCCGTGCAGGTCATTCTCGGTCACGTAGGCCATCAGGTACTCGGGGCAATTGGTCGTGCCCAGAATGATCGCGCCGGCTCGCCGCAAACGTGCGACGACTGTTGCATCCTGTGCCGGAACGTGGCCACGATTCACAAGGCTACCAATCTCGCAGCGATGGCCCGCCGTCGAGATTGACGACTTCACGGTCACCGGCAAGCCCGCCAGAGGGGCCAGCTCGGCTGAAGAATTGTCGCTGGCTCGTGCCTGCTGGCGCACGCGCTCAGGATCGAAGTCCACCAGCGCGTTGATCTGCGGATTCAGCCGCTCGATCTGCCGGATGTATTCCTCCGCCAACTCAAGGGCCGAAATTTTCTTGGTTCGAAGGAGCGCCAACAGCTCTGTGGCCGACTGCTGCGTGACTGCCTTCATCGTGTGGCTTTGCGTTGTCCGCCACCCGACGGCGCCGGTTGCGCCTGCGCTCCAAACGGCCGCTGCTGCACGATGCCCGATCCTTCTTTCACCGTGATGGTCTGCCCGGCCGCAACTTTCGAGAGCTTGTCGACTTGTCCGCTAGGCCAGCGCAACTCGATTTCATCGGCCTGTCCCGACTTGCCCAGTCCAAATGTCAGCACCAGTTCGCTCGACGATAGATAGCCCGAACCGCTGCGCAGTAATTGCGTCTGCCGTTCGCCGCCGGCTTTCACGATGGCTAGAGTCCCGATGCCGTCGCGATTCGAGCGCGTGCCCACCAGCTTGATCCGCAGGCTGCGGTTATTGCTCCCGCCGTCGTTGCGGAAGAGCACGGCCGGACCGCCATTCGTGGTCATGAGCAGATCCAGATCGCCGTCATTGTCGATGTCGGCGTACGCCGCGCCTCGTCCCACCCGGGGTGCGCCGAGGTCCGGGCCAGCCGATTGCGTGGCATCGGCGAAATTGCCTTTCCCCTGGTTGTGAAACAGGTGCGGCGACTCGGCGTACTTGACGCGCTTTTGTATGCGCTCGATCTCGTTCTCGATATGCCCGTTGGCTACAAAAATATCGAGCCAGCCGTCGTTGTCGTAGTCGAAGAACAGCGTCGCAAATCCCAGGGACAAGAGGCTGCGTCGTCCCACCTCGGAGCGCGGCGCCTCATCCACGAACAAGCCATTGCCTTCGTTGTGATAGAGCGCCAGCATCTGATTGGCGAAATTGCCGATCACGATGCTCGGACGCCCGGTGTGATCGTAGTCCGCCGCATCAATACCCATGCCGGCGCGCGCCACCCCATCCTCGCTGAAGGCGATGCCGGCAGACACGGCCGACTCGGTAAAGCCTCCCTTGGTGTTGTTGATGTACAGCTTGTTCGGCTGGGTATCGTTGGCAATCACCAGGTCTGGCCAGCCATCGCCGTTTACGTCCAGCACGGCGACGCCCAGCGACTTCGAGGAATTATCGAACAATCCCGCTTTCGCCGTCGCGTCTTCAAACTTGCCGTTACCGATGTTGTGCCACAGGCGTACAGACGCTCCCTTGTAGGATTCCGGCGTGCAATAGGACTTATGCGTTCCGTCGAGCGTGCAGTAGATGTCGCCTTGCGGGCTCCACTGCACATAGTTGACAACGATGAGGTCGAGCTTGCCGTCGCGGTCGTAGTCCACCCAAGCGGCGCTGGTGCTGAATTCGTTGGGGCCCCACATCCCCGCCGTCTTGGTAACGTCGGTGAAGGTTCCGTTGCCGTTGTTGTGAAACAGGTGGCTCTGGCCCAGTGCCGAAACGTAGATGTCGTCGAAGCCGTCGTTGTCGTAATCGCCGACGGCCGCACCCATGCCAAACAACGAAACACCCAACCCTGCCTTGGCGGTTACATCGGTAAACGTGCCGTTGCGATTATTGTGGTACAGCTTCAGCGTGGAGGGCTTGCCTCCCGCGGTCCAGTCCTTGCCATTCACCAGCAGGATGTCGGGATAGCCGTCATTGTCGTAATCGAGGAAGGCGCAGCCCGGGCCCATGGTCTCTGGAAGCCACTTCTTGCCGGCGGCGCCATTGTTATGAACAAAGTTAATACCCGCCTGCCTGGTGATATCACGGAAGGTAACCTGCGCCGCCGTGGAGGAGGCCAGAGCGATGCATGCCAGGGTGAGAAAAAAGGGTTTTATTATAACTTTCATTATAACGTTATAACGCTCATTATAACTTTCGTTAAATTGGATCATTTGCCTGCCGCTGCAACCGTCAAATGACCATCGGTCACCGTACTCGATTTCTTCGCCGGCGCGGGCGGAGCCGACACATGCTCGTGGATTAGTTGGCGTTCGTTGTTGTCTTCGGGATGCAGCCTGCGATACGGCCCGGTGATCACCTGCGCCGACTCGTCCGCTTTGAATCGCAGATACAGCTTCTCGTACTCCGCAGCCTTGGCGGCGTCGCCCATCCCCTTGTAGCAGAGCATTAAATTGTAGTTGGCTTGCAAATCCTCTGGATCGACAGAGATAGCCTGCTGCAACTGCGCGATGGCCTCGGGATATTTGCGCGAGAGGAAAAGCACCCGGCCCAGATCATTTCGTGCCACGCGGTCCCTGGGATACTGCTCCAGCACCTTTTGCAGGCGATGCGCCGCGCCGTCGTAATCGCCGTCCGAGCGCAGCACGCGAGCGTAGAAGTAGTTGGCGCGCGCCAGGCCCGGATTCAACTCGAGCGCCTTTTGCAGCACCACGCGGGCGCGCTCCATGTCGCCTTCCTGCACCGCGACGCGCCCGAGGTTCACCCAGCCGTCGGGATTGGTCGGATCGGCCTCGGTGACTTTTTCCCACGCTGCGGTGGCACCTTTGAAGTCTCCCTGCAAAAAGAGGCCGATACCGTAATCGTTCCAGCGCTGCCAATCCGCTTTCTCGACCACCGTCTTCGGCGCCTCTGCGGACGCGCCCTTGGGAAGGACTCTCAGCTCGACGGTATCCTCCGCCATCACGATAATCGGCAACTCGGGAACCTGTTTCAGCTTGCCGGAAACCGTCGTCAGGTCACCATCAAAGGTAAACTCGCGGTCGTCATAAGCCTTGGTAGTGTGGGGCGCAACCGGATCCTGCTTCGAGATTCCGGCATAGGCGAAGTGCGTGTTCCACCACGAAAATTTGCGGTAGCAGAGCTTGGCCGTCAGCTTGATCTTGTTGCCGGCATTTTGCGGCACGTTGAGCCGGTAGTGGACCGTGTCAGCGGCGCCGGGCGGGATCAGCCGCACATACACCACCGATCGCGTGGCCCATGCATTGCGCTTGTTGATGGGATTGCCATGTTCGTCGATCTGCAGTGAACGGTAGAAGTGCGCTCCGGGATCGACCGGACCCTTGCCGTCGTCTCCGGCTTTGCCGCTCCAGAAAAGCACCTGCCCCTTGTCATCCACAGCCTTCAGTTCGACCCATGTCTCGGGAGCATCCACCGTGCCTCCAGGAAAGAAGTGTCCGACTTTCCTGGTGCGGACCACGACATCGACACGCGCGCTTTCGCCCCGCCGCACCGCGGCGCTCACTTTGTCGAGCGGGGCGGTTACCGGCGCCACTACTCCGCCGCTCTCCCCGGTAGTTTTCATTTCCGCTTCTTCACCCACGGCAAATGTCGTCTGCAGTTCAGCTTGCGGCCCTCCCCCTCCCTTGGCTTGGGGAGCGGCGTTCGACAGGGCGAAGATATCGACCGTCACTACTCCGCTCTTCAGAAAGTTCTCCGTGACCTCCATCTGGTGTGCGTCCTCATTCGCCATGGGCAGCGCAGTATTAGCCGCTGGGAACGAGTGCGAGTGAATCATGCCCGCGATGTTGCCCATGTCATTCGACCTGGTGCTGGGCATGTGGCAGTCCTGGCAGCCCTGCGGTTTCGGCGGATAGTAGAACGAGCGCGCGCCCATCCCGGACACGCCACTGGCCTGCCAGTTGTCGTACTCGTTGAAGCCGCGCAACCAGCGGTAATTGTTGACCGGTACGTCGAGGTGCACCTTGTGGCACGACGAGCAGAATTCCGGGGTCTGGGTGCGCATGAACGGCTTGAGGAAGACGCGACGGTGCGGCTCGGGATTCAGCTTGATGCTGAAGTCGTGCATCCAGCGCAGCACCGGATTCTTGGTCGCCGCCAGCTCGTGCAACTCCGGATACTCGAGCATGAAGTCGCCCTGCCCCATCGTGCTCTTCACCTTCACGATGGAGTGGCACATCATGCAGCCCATGCCCGCCTGGGCTTCGGGGGTGTGCACGATCTGCTTGATGGGCGTATCCATCATGCCGCTGTAGAGCAGCGCGGGATCATGGCAGCCGGCGCACCACTTCGACGGCTTCACCCCGTTCACGTCCTGCATGTACTCGATACTCTTGCGGTACCACTGATTGTTGAACGACGAGAAGTGATGGGCCGAGCTGTTCCACTGCTTGAAGATGTCCTGGTGGCAGCGCTCGCAGGCGTCCGACTCCATGAAGAATTTCGACGGGATTTTGCGGTCACCATAAACCTGTGATGAGCTGGGAAAGAATTTTCCGTTCGCGCCATCGCCTTCGTTGTTCATCGACAGGGGCGCGATCTCCGGATTCTGGATCACGAAACGCTTGCTCCAGGAGTCACGGGAGTATTCGGCGCCAAGCGCAACGATCGACCGCGACAGCAATCATGCCCAGGGCCGGAACCCAGGCGCTTCGCTTCGGTTCCTTGCGACGGCTAAACCACCAGCCCGCCAGCAACGCCACCGCCAGCGCAGACACAATCGCGTGCGACAGCAGCAGTTTGGTATACGGCCGCGACGCTCCGGTGTAGATCAGCGCCAGTCCGAGTGCAGCACCGATCACCAGCACCAGCGCACCTAGCTTCACGATGAGCGGCTGTCGCATTGCGGCCGGAAGTAGCCGCAGTCCACCGACACAAAACAGAACACCCAAGCCCACGTGGAATAACACGACAGCCGCGTAAAACAGGTTGGCGGCGGGCCAGGCATACAGATACACCGCCGACAGCGTCAGCGCCGTAATCGAAAGTATTGCCAACTTCTTCATCATTCCCAAATCTCAGGTCCCGCTAACTAAAACCAATTCACCACGGAGACACGGAGTTCACAGAGTTGCTCTTATTCGTCTTTTACGTCTAATCTCCGTGTCCTCCGTGCCTCCGTGGTGAATAGCGTCTGTTCCGAGTCGCGTGATGCGGCGTCATCGGCTCCGGATCGATCGTCCGCTCTCCGTAAACAAAGCGATAGCCCGGCGCGCTGCTTGTTCCCGATTCGTAGCGATCATTCCAGTCCAGCCGGTATCCGTTGGCGGTTGCATCGTCGGGGTACTCTTGGCTCGCCGGATAAGGATAGGTCGTCATGCCATGAAACGGCATGTCGGCGACGGTAAAGGGAGTCGCCTCGTAGAAGTCCATGTCCTTCACGAAACCGTTGGCGTAGAAGAAATAGTCGCGAGCCCATCCCTGCGGCAGCGGAGGCAAAGCCGCTGCATCGAACTCAGCATCGATGTCCTCGCCCGTGCCGAAGATGGCAAAGTGGTTGTCAACAGCCTTCAGCAGCGGCGTCACGTCTCCGTAGCTCGTGTAGCTTCCGCGGAAACGCGAAAACGGGCCCGTCGTGCTCGTCTGTTCGTAGTAATAGGTCAGGTCGCCCGGCGTCTCGCCATCCACCTGCTGCGGATAGCCGCGAAATCCCAGCGTTGCGGAAGCCAGCGGCAGCTCAGTGGTACGCACTTCACTCTCGCGTGCAGGTCCGTTGTCCACCAGCACCTGGTCCCAATAAATCTGCAGGTTCGAGGTGATGCGAATACGCTGCGCCCCGGCTGGAAGTTTGCCCGTCAGATCGACGGTGATGGTTCGCGGCAGGCCCGCCGGGAATCCCATCTCATCGACCACGCGCTTCCACGACCCGTCCGGCATTTGCGCTTCGACATACGGCGAGATCGGTTTCAGTCCCGCCTGCCACGCCGCATACATGGAAGTCGCACTGAAGTACTCAATGAATCCGCTGAGAAACAGCCGCAGCGGATTCTGCGGCGTCCACGTGCCAAGGTCCAAGGTCAACGAATGCGTATTGGCAAAGCCTGCATACGGCAGGTTGGTGAAATCGCGCACATACTGGTGGTCGCGGGCGCTCAACAACGGCAGCACGTCGCGGCCCTGGTTGTCCCATGCGCCCAACGGAGGATGCGGCCTCGAAGTCGCCACCGTCTTCCCGCCGGCAAACGGCGGATCGTCGAGGAAGCGCTCGTCGGGATACACGTCGATCGCCGCCGGATGGTCCACCGCGACCATGCGCAACTGGTCGATGTAGTTGACTTCCTCCATGGGCTCGCCGAATCGAACGCTCATGTAGCCGTCCTTGGTGCGCAGCTTCGAGCCGTCGATCTTCACCCACTCGTCGGGATCAGGCGTGTTCTTCGAGGCCGGCGAAATCCAATGGCCGATGACCCCGGCGCCGATCACATCGGTGATGAACTCGTACTTCTCGCCATTCCAGGCAAACAGCGTCGGACACGAACTGCCGCGCCGGTCGAGTTCGAGGAACGACGCCGGCTTGTTGACGGCGACATCGATCTCGTCCTGCAGCACCCCCGTGGGCCACAGCATGCGCACGATGTCCGCGCTTGTGTTCTTGCCCAGGCCGGCAAGAATTTCCGGCGGCCCCTGGCTGAGAAACCCGGCGCCTCCCGCGACCTCGAACTTCTGCCACATGCCGTTGGAGAAGATCTCGACCTTCGTACCCAAACCGGTCTTGTTGTCGGCCAGGCCTTTCAAGTCGATGCGCAAAGCGTGGTTCTTGTTGCCCCCATCGTTGTGAAGCACCACTGGACCGCCGCCCAACTGAGTGACGACGAGGTCAGCCGCCAGATCGTGGTCGAGATCGCCGGCGATCAGCGCACGCGGTTCGTGCAACTTCAGCTTGTCGAGTCCAAGCGATGCGCTCACATCCTCAAATCCCTGCGCACCCTTGTTACGGAGCACGCGTACCTCAGCGCCCTTGGCCGTTTCGACGACCGCCGCCAGATCGATCCACCCGTCGTTATCAAAGTCGATGGCGGTGATGCCCCATCCCTTCGTCGCCTCGGTAATTGGCAGCGGCACGCGCTCAAACTTCTTGCCATCCACATTCCGCCACAGACTGACGCCCGGCGTGCCCGCGTGGGTCAGGGCGACGTCCATCCAGCCATCCTTGTTGAAGTCGAACACATATACGCCCGTAGTCGGCGGCAACCCGGCCGCGTCGTACAACGGCATGGCTTTGAACGGACCTTCGCGCTGGTTGAGGTAAACAGTCGGAGCACCGTTCGATCCCGTGACCACCAAGTCCACCGCCCGGTCATTGTTGATGTCCGATAGCACGACGCTCGTGGTCGCGCCGTCCCCTGCGAGTCCCGCCTCTTCCGTCCAGTTGGTGAACGTGCTATTGCCGTTGTTGCGCCAGAGAACGTTGTGGAGAGCGGGACCGATCCCCGTTAGCGGAATGCTATAACCGGTGATCGAGCAAGTCGAGGTCGCCGTCGTGGTCGTAGTCCACAAACGTCATACCGGACGGATGGTTCAAGGCGGTGATTCCAACCTTCGCCGTGACGTCCGTAAACTTGCCGCCGCCATCGTTGTGAAATAGCACTACTCGATCGCTCAGCGCGACAACCAGATCGTTCTTGCCGTCGTTGTCGTAGTCGCCGATCGCGCACGACACGCCCTTGCCTTTCAGCACCAGTCCAAATTGAGCCGCCGGCTCTTCCTTGAACTTGCCCTCGCCAAGGTTGCGAAATACCCTAACCGCAGAATCACCCTCCGCCATAGAAACGATGTCGAACTTCCCGTCGCCATCCACATCGATCATGCAGATTCCGCTGGCATCGTTCTTCCCTGCTCCCAACTCCTGCGCCCTGAGTGTCACCGGAATCATCGGCCCCACAGACGGCTCGTTGGTAATCACGTCCTGAGCGACCGAGTAGCGGCCTTGCTCACCGTAGGTAAGCGTGATGGGAGCGGAAATCTTGTTGTGGGTGAGGTATTCGAACCTCTTCAAGTGCGCGCGCGCTTCGTCGGTCTTTCCCGAGCGCTGCAACGCGCGCGCCAAACCGAACTCCGCCGAAGCGTGCAGCGGATTGATCTTCAGGGCCTGCTGAAATGCCTCAATGGCCTTGGGATAGTCCTGTTGCTGGCTATAGAAAGTCCCGAGGAAGTAGTATGCGTCGGGGTCGGTGGCGTCGATCTTCAGCACCTTCTGGAAGTCGCCAATGGCTTCCGTCGTTTTGCCTTCGCCACGGTGTACCAGTCCGAGGTTGTACCAGACTCGCGGATTTTCAGGATCCTTGGCGACCGCCTGCTGCAACGCCTCTTCCGCCTCAGGCAACTTTTGCTGGTTCAGCAGCGCAATGCCTTTGTTCAACTCGGCAACTGCCAACGATGGGTCAAGCTTGTAAGCGGCATCGAACTTGGCGACTGCTTTTTCCATCAACTGCTGATTCATCATCGCAACGCCCAGGTTATTCAACTTTGCCGCTTCGGCACGGACGGGCGAAGTGTCCGCCGCCCAGCAAGCACTGACCAACAGGCAGGTTGTAGCGACGCCCGGGATCCACCGGCGCAAGACTGCAGGCATTCAGACGGTCTCCTCAGAATCGATGGCGAGAATACCTCTGATTATAGGGGTTGCCATCGCTTCCGATTCGTCATCCCGCTGCTCATGGCGCCCGCTTGAAGCGCCACGGTTTTCGCGTCAATAAAACGTGCCTCGTTCCCGGTTCCACCAGGCAGCACCGGCTGCTCCGGTCCGGGAACATGGCCCTTACCTAAGACGGGCCGACTCCCAGCCGCTCCGGCCCTGGTTTAGCAAGATTCATTCGCCCGGAGCGCCTTCCCCGCTGGGAACTGCTCCGCGGCCTGACGTAACCCCATCCGTCTTTGGTTGCGAGCCCTTTGGCTGCGCATCTTCAGTTAGCGGATATTGGGATTACACCGCGAGCAAAACTCCCGAACAATAATCGAAAACCACTAGTGGCCCCCCTTTTGTGCCGTTCAGATCAATTTGCTGGTTTCGCAGAAACTAAGTCCGCTATCGGGGTGTCTTATGAGTAGACAAGCTGCATTAATATAGTGGGCAGCGCTGTCCGTGGGGCGTGGGTCGAGGAGCGGCGTGATGTGGTTCCCTGACGGCTTGCGAACAACTCTGTGGCGGTGCCGGTCGATGGTCTGGATGGCCAGTAGGCTGGTGCCCCGCAAACAGCGCACCTTGTGGCGTTCCGAACAGGACAACAAGTTCTGGCATTGGTGCCACTACCTTTCAGAGACCGGTGAACTCACTGCGGCGAATCGCCTGATCGTCGCCCGGCATTGCTGGGCAATGTTTCCCCAAGCCTTCTGGATGCGCTTCGAACGCGAGCGATTTTACCTTCAGTCGCGGAGACTGCTGCGCTCTCCCATTGTCCTTCTGGCAGCGTTCGCGTTCATTGTGGCCGTGCTGTTTCTGGGCAGCGGTTTTGTCCCCGCAACTCGAGCCGCATTCACTCCATCGATTGCACATCCCGCACAGGTCGTCCTCATCACCTTGGATGGCAATGGTATTAACGGGAAATTTAGCCGCACACGCTCTGATACCCTGCTCGACCTGGCGTCGGTGTGGAGCAAATCGAAGCTCATTAACGGTCTCGCTCCCTTCTCCTGGGCACCCGGACGGCTTTTCCTGCAGGGACGGAATCTGCCGGTGGAGACAGCCCGTGTCGGTCCGGATTTCTTTGCAACACTCGATCTGAAGCCGGTTCTGGGGCGCAGCTTTACCGCGGACGACGTGCATAGCTGCCCGAATTGCGTGCTGCTGAGCTACCCCGTGTGGCGGCACGACTTCCGTGGCAATCCAAACATAGTGGGTCAACCCATTACTCTGGATGGCTCGACCAGGACTGTGCTCGGGGTGCTTCCCGCCAACTTCCGTCTGCTCTCGCCAGGCATTTCGGTCTGGAGCGTGATCGACCCTGCGATGCTGTTTACGAATTTCCAGCGCCGGGTAGGCGCCGTGGCCCGCTTGAACCGTGGAGTTGCGCCCGCGCATGTGCAGGGTGAGCTCATCGACCTGACAGAGAGCGCCGGATATGTTCATCCGTCCTCGCAGTTGCAGGTCACCACCGTTGAAGCACTGTCTCGGCATGACCGTCAGAACACAATTTGGTTTGTGCTGCTGGCCACGGGATGCGCGGTGTTTGTCGTCGTCTTGCGCCGCGGTACCAACAGCTTCGGCCGTCTCCCCGATGGGCTCGCCGGTCGAATTGTGTGGTCGGGTTTCTTTGTGGCGAAGTCGCTTCTGCTGCTGGCGATCGCGGCCATCGCATCGTGGCGCCTGGTGCACTGGGTGTCGAATTTGCTGGTAGGTTCGGCATACCCGTTGGTGGACGAGTATTCGATCTGGCTGTTCTTGCCGGTGGCGATTGCCGCGCTGTCGTGGTCGGTCCGCGACCAGCAAAGGCGCTGCCGCACCTGCCTGCGGCGCCTGGAACTGCCCGTAGATATCGGGCGTACCGGCTCGGTGCTCCTGAATTGGGCGGGAACCGAGATGGTTTGCTCAGAAGGACACGGCGTGTTGTATCTGCCCGAGTCTCCTGCCAATGCACTGGATCGCGATCGATGGAACACCTTGGACGATTCGTGGGCCAGCCTGTTCCGGGCCGGTTAATTCAACCGTACGCTGCTCGGCATTAGGCTGAGCTTAGTATTGCCGTGTCGGCATGCTGGGCATGGGCACGATGAGGCCGAAGCGCCAACAAGCGGCGGACCGAATCGGAGAGTTCGGCGACACTGAATGGCTTCTCCAGAAATGCACTTCCATCCTCCAGCATCTCGCGCCGGGCAACGAAGTCTTCGGTGTAGCCAGACGTAAACAGAGTCCGGATGTCTGGAAACGATTCGGCCAGTTGCCTTGCCATCTCGCGGCCGCCCATGCCGGGCATGATGACGTCCGTCAGGACCAGGTCGATTTCCCCCTGTTGCTGCTCACACACATCCAGAGCCGCTTCGCCACTCCCGGCCTCAAACACGGTGTAGCCCAGATGTTTCAGGCAATCGCGGACGTTGCCTCGAATCGCCGCATCGTCTTCCACCACGAGAATTTTTTGTCCGTCCGCGTGGCCCGCGATGGGGATCCGCTGCGGTTGCATTTCGCAAGGGGCATCGGTCGTGGGAAAGTACAGTTTGAAGGTCGTGCCCTGCCCGGGCTCGCTATAGACCCAGACGTATCCCCCGCTCTGCTTTACGATCCCATACACAATCGACAGCCCCAGTCCGGTACCTTTACCCATTTCCTTAGTGGTGAAGAAAGGATCAAAGATGTGCGGCAGGTCCGACTTAGCGATGCCCGTTCCAGTGTCGGTTACGGCCAACATGACGTAGCTGCCGGGTTGCACCGGAGGATGGGTATTGACATAGATCTCATCCAGCTCAACATTGGCTGTCTCGATCTGCGAGCGTACCGCCTCGTGGCATCGCGTCGCGCGCGTTCACCGCCAGGTTAAGAACAACCTGGCCGAGTTGATCGGGATCCAGCTTGGTGTTCGCCAGATTGTCGGCCATCCTCGTGACCAGCTGAATGTCTTCCCCGATAATGCGGTGCAACAGGTGCGAAATGTCGTTCACTACGGAATTTACGTTGACCGCGCGCACCTGCATCATCTGCCGCCGGCTGAACGCCAGCATCTGTTTGGTGAGGGCAGCAGCCCTTTCGGCGGCGTTGGCAACCTGCAAAAGAGGCTTGCTTAAGGGACTGTCGGGCGTGATCTGGCCCAGCATCATCTCCGTCGATAGCTTGATCACGACCAGAATGTTGTTGAAGTCGTGGGCCACGCCCCCTGCCAATCGACCCACGGCCTCCAGCTTTTGCACTGCCCGAATCTGCTGCTCGAGTGCGCTCTGTTCCGTCAGGTCCTCGAGATAGACCTCCATCCGTTCCTCGTTCGGGTGGTGGCCGGTAGTAAGGACAGCCGAGACCCGCAGCCGGATCGGAGTGCCATCCTTCCGTAGAAACGTCACTTCGTGTCCTTGCAGTCTCCGGTTGCGCCGCAAAAGCTCCAGGAATTGGGCCCGGTCGCTTGGCGTGGCATACACCTGGGTGGCAAGTGACAGGTTGAGGGCCTCTGCCTCCGTATAGCCCAGCATGCGGCAAAAGGCCGGATTGACGGTGTCGAATCGCTCCGCCAGAAATCCGCTTTGGCAAATACCAAAAGGTGCGCGTTCCACCAGCGAATGCAGCGCAGCCCTGGAAACCCGCAGCGCCTCTTCTGCAGTGATTCTGTCCGTTACATCGATGGCAAGCACCAGTTCGTGGTCCCGCTCATTGGTTGTCGATCGCAGGACCGTGGCCTCTGCAAAGAACAGCGAGCCGTCTTTCGTGCGCTGCCGCCAGACACCGGCGCGATTAAGTCCTGGATGCCGGTCCTGCAACTCCTGCCTGAGGTCCCCCGGACTCATGTCCGGCCTGAGGTCAGCAACGGTCAATTGTACAAACTGGTCGCGTTTCCACCCGTATTTGTTGGCCGCCGCTTCGTTGGCGTCAATCAGGCGCATGCTCTCGCATTCGTACACGTACATCGGGAGGGGATTTCCGTGGAACATCAGGTGAAAGCGTTCGTCAGCATCGCGAGCGATCTCCGCCGCTGCCACCAGGGCGATGTTGGCTTGTGCCAATGCCTGGTTGCGGAGCTCACTTCGCCGCAGGCTCCAAATCGTAAGCGCAACAAAACTGGTGAGGGTTATGACGAACAGCAACGGAGCCGCCCGTAGCAGCCCGTTGTATGGCTGTCCGAAAGAGCGGCTGGCGGCGGTCACCCCGGAGAAATACGCCACCTCGGTAACTAGCACAATGGTGGCAGCAGCGGCCATGGTCCACGTCAGCGAGAAGAAGCTGGGTAGCTGTGCTGCGCTGGACTCTGATGAACCACGCGGGGCGTGTTGCCTCATCGGTCGCACACTCGTTCCAACCTCGGACCCTCTTACTGTCCGATAGGAACGAAGCGGGCGCTGCTCAGGACTTATCGGCGACCATAACGTAGCACTGTTAAAAACAAGATTGCTGTGATGCGGTGCACATATAAGTGTGACGGCTTTCGCAATCCAGCAACTTTGCAAGTGAGGAGCAGGAAAGTTGCAGCCTGTGTCCAGATTTTGGACTTGGGACAACCGCCCGGCTACCGGCGGTACGCAACTGGGGCGGGAGGACTGTACCGGTTTCGTCTTAGCAACCAGATGATGAGTGCCACCACGAGAATAATCGGAAGCAGCGGAACGATGACCAATCCCAAAAGGATGATAGGCCCGGATTGGCTGACAACTTCTCCTTTGACCACGGCATTGGGATGGCGGTAGAGACCCCGTCCCACGGCAACTGCATCACCGCCGATATTGGCGTCTTCGCCCAGCTTAAGGCCACCTCCGACGGTTACCACGTCGCCGTTCACCGTTCCGTCGATGATGACGTTACCCATGACGGACACGACTTCATCCGAGGTACCAGCCATTCGGACCGAGCAGACTATGCAAACCACCTGCCCAACGTGATCGTCAGCCCCGATGGTGATGTTCTGGAAGAATTGCACCCGGTCGCCGCCATTATCCGCGAGTAGCGAGCTGGGGATAACCACGGTCAGGACCGCGAAGAACGCAAGTATTGCGCGAGTACGAACGGACATAGCTTCAATCTCCTGCAGGACACCGCAATACGACTTGTTGAACTATACGGCGATTGGCGGCCAATTGTTCCTTGGGTTCAGCAAGGTAACTGATTGGATATATAGCTCTTTAGTGCTAGACGGCTGTAACCCATCGAACCCCGTTCCGGCACCGACTGGCAGAAAGTCGTCCAACTGCTGAAGTCGCAGTCACATCTCCAGAATTCGCTTTGTAACGAAATCCAAACTGGCGAATCAATACGAATAACAGATAAATAGCAAAAGCAAGTCGAACCCAGGAGTCGTGGATGTTCATCAAGAAGCCGTCCGATATTCCGTCGTCAGAGATTACCCCAAAAAGTCTGTACCTCAATCGCCGCAGTTTCATTGCAGGCGCTGGCGCTCTAGCCGGGGCCGCGCTTGTCGCCGGCAAACTGCATACTATTCTGTCGCCCTCTCAGTTGGTCGCCGCCGGCACCAAGCTCGACTTCAGCAAGAGTTCCTACAGTACGTCGGAAAAGCAGACCCCGTTGAACGACATTACGCACTACAACAACTATTACGAATTCAGTACCGACAAATACGAGCCTGCGGACCTGGCCAAGAATTTCAATCCCCGTCCCTGGTCGATCAAGGTCGAAGGCCTGGTCAATAAGCCCAAGACTTTTGACATCGATACGCTGCTTAAGACGCACCTTGAGGAGCGCATCTATCGCATGCGTTGCGTCGAGGGATGGTCGATGGTGATTCCGTGGATTGGCTTTCCGCTCAGCTCACTGTTGAGCCAGGTGGAACCGAATTCCAAAGCGAAGTTCGTCGAATTCACATCTCTCTACGACCCGAAGCGCTTCCCTGGCCAGCAGCGTAACGTCCTCGAGTGGCCCTATGTCGAGGGCTTGCGCATGGACGAGGCGATGCATCCATTAACCATTCTCGCTGTCGGCCTCTACGGCGAGACGCTCCCCAACCAGGACGGCGCGCCCATTCGACTGGTCGTCCCCTGGAAGTACGGATTTAAAGGAATCAAGGCCATTGTGAAAATCAAGTTGGTTGAGCACCAGCCAACCTCGACCTGGACCAAGGCCGGACCCAACGAATACGGGTTCTATTCCAACGTCAACCCTAACGTCGATCATCCGCGCTGGAGCCAGGCAAAAGAGCGGCGCATCGGAGAGTTCAGCAAGCGCCCGACTCTGATGTTTAACGGATACGGCGACCAGGTCGCTTCCCTGTATAACGGTATGGACCTGAAGAAGAACTTCTAACGAGCAGCGTCGTGAAACCGAAATATCTCAAGCCGCTCGTCTTCCTGGCCTGCCTCATACCCGTTGGGCGGCTGGCTTGGAAGGCTTATAACTCGGCGTTAGGCGCCAACCCCATTCAGGTCATCACCTGGTCAACGGGAACTTGGACGCTGGTTTTCCTGATGGTGACGCTTTCTGTCACCCCACTGCGGCGCTTGACCAGGCAGTACTGGCTCATCCAGTTTCGCCGGATGTTTGGGCTGTTCGCGTTCTTCTACGCTTGCCTCCACTTCACCACGTACATCTGGCTCGACCAGTTCTTTGATCTACACAGCATCACCAAGGATGTGGTGAAGCGGCCATTCATCACGGTTGGCTTCACCGCCTTCGTGCTGCTGATTCCGCTGGCGTTAACCTCCACTCAGCGCTCTATTCGTTGGCTGGGCAAGAAATGGCAACCCCTGCACCGGCTTATCTACGTTACCGCCATACTCGGCGTGATTCACTACATCTGGCTCGTCAAAAAAGACGTGCGGGTGCCCTTCATCTACGCCGCCATACTCAGTGTTCTTCTGCTTTATCGCGTGTTGGTCTGGGCAATTGAGCGAGCACGTTTGACGCGTCGCCTGCGAGAGTCAACTCCTGCGGTGAATCACGCCACGGCGACGGCTGACTAAGGTCCTTCCCGCGGGCGGGCGCGTCACTTGCGGTATCATCGTTGTCGTCCCCTGAACCCGCGCCGGAGAGCATCTCAACCATGGATGAACGCAGTTTTCATCGGCTGCTTCGCCGCACCGTAGCCATGCCCGTGGCACTCCTGGTATTGCTGGCGGCTGTACTGACGGTTGAGATTCTCTCTCTGACCTCCGCCTTGAGTCTTGTCGACCATGAGGACCAGGTCATCGCCAACGCCCGGGAACTAGTGCGCTACACAGTGGACATGGAAACCGGTATCCGCGGTTTCTACCTCACGGGCGACCGGGCCTATCTTCTACCCTACGTCGCTGCCAAGGGACAAGTCAGCCAGGAACTGGCCTTGCTGCAACAACTCACCAGCGACGAACCCGAGCAGCATCAGCGACTGGACGAGCTGCAGGCCCTCGATTTGCGCTGGATGGATTTTGCCGATCACCTGATGTCAGAGTCCCGCGGACCTCAATCGCCGGCGGAATTTGCCGCGGGCAAACAATTAATGGACGAGATCCGGGAGAAAGAAACTCAACTGCTGGCGCGGGAAGAGATTCTGCGGGACGACCGTTACCGCCGGGCCAAGATGCTCAACAACGTGGTGCTGACAACTGCCGTCGGTCTCTCCTTGTTGATTGCGGTGCTGCTGCTCACGCTTACCCGGCGTGAGTTGCGACGATTGTCCGACACCTATGAGATCCACCTGCGTGCCGAAGAAGAAAAGAGCCGTCTGTTGAAGGAGAGCCGCGAGCGATTTCAGATCACCCTCAACAGCCTGGCCGACGCGGTGGTGGCTACCGATGCGGAAGGCAGGGTGAGATATATCAACCCGGTGGCCCAGCGACTCACGGGGTGGAACAACTACATCGAGGCCCGGGGGCGGCCTCTGGCCGAGGTCGCGCGATTGGTCGACGAATGTACGCGTGAGGAACTCGCTGACGCCGCTGACATCGTCCGCCGTTCCGGGAAAGTGGTTGGAGTTTCCAATCACGCCCTGCTCGTAAGCCGCTCCGGGCAGGAATATCCCGTCGAAATGAACGGCGCTCCCATCATGAATGATCGCGAGGAACTGGTGGGGGTGGTCGTGGTCTTTCGCGACGTGACCCAGCGCCGCCAGACCGAGCAGACGCTGCGCGCCAGCGATCGGCTTACGCAGGCGGGACGGCTGGCTGCGACCATCGCTCACGAAATCCGCAATCCCCTCGATACCGTCTCGAACCTGATTTTTCTATTGCGGCACCAATCCCACGAGAACCCCGAGACCAACCATTATCTCGACCTGGCTGGCGAGGAACTGACCCGCATCACCCAAATTACGGGCCAGTTGCTCACCTTCCACCGCGAAGCGCAGTCCCCGGTCAAGGTAGATGTCGCCACCGTCCTCGAGAGCGTGCTGACGCTTTACTCCCCTCAGATCTGCATGTCCGGGATAAGTGTGACTACCCGCTTCGAGACCCATCGCCCGGTGCGAGGGTTCCCCGGCGAGTTGCGGCAGGTGTTCGCCAACCTGGTTGCTAATGCCGTACACAGTATGCCCAGTGGTGGCCAACTGGTGCTGCACGCCTATGAGTCGACTCTGGCGTCGGACCCGGAACGCAAGGGCGTGAGGGTCACCGTGCTCGACAACGGCATGGGAATTCCGCCGGGCGTGCGCAAGAACCTGTTCGCTCCGTTCTATACCACCAAGGGCGAAGGCGGGACCGGGCTTGGCTTGTGGGTCACCCGCGGTATCATCGACAAACACGAGGGTACCATTCACTTCATCAGCAGCGTGCGGCCAGGCAGAACGGGTACGGCATTCTCGGTTTTCCTTCCCTTCGAACAGTTGCTCGGTAAGCTGGATTTTCCCAGGCCTTCACCGCTCTCCTAGCGCAGAAATCCTCGCAAAGAAAACGCCGGGCGCCAGGCCCGGCGAATTGCCGCAAGTAAATCTGCACTACTGGATATCGAAGTTCTCCTGGTGGAGCATGGGATCGCTCTTGACCAGGACGGTCTTTCCCGTAAGGTCTTCCATCTCCGTGATCAACTTCCCATTGCTGGCCTTCAGGGCCTTGGCCACCTCGGGGTTCACCCGCAGAGTGATGTCGGTGCGATCATGCGCCTTAATCATCTTGCGCATTTCGATATAGATCTCATTGCACACGGTGGTAACCGACTTCACGAAACCCGCGCCAACGCAATAGGGACAGGGATCGCCCAGCGTACGCTCCAGCGATTGCTTGACTCGCTTGCGGGTAATGGCAACCAGTCCGAAATCGTTGAACTGCAGTACCTTCGACGGCGCACGGTCCGCCCGTAAGGCCTCTTCCAACGCCTGCATCACCTTCTGCCGGTTGCGGCGCTCGTCCATGTCGATGAAGTCGATGACAATGATGCCCCCCAGGTCGCGCAGCCGGATCTGCCGCACAATCTCCTTGATGGCATCCACGTTGGTCTTCACGATGGTGTCTTCCAGGCGCTGCGTCTTGCCCACGTACTTGCCGGTGTTGATGTCGATCGCCACCAGCGCCTCGGTCTGGTTGATCACGATGTATCCGCCGCTCTTCAGCCACACCTTGGACTTCAGGGCATTGTTGATCTCGTCCTGGATGCCAAAGTGTTCATAGAGCGGCGTAGTCTTCGTGTACAGTTTGATGCGCCTTACCAGTGACGGCTGGAAGCGCTGCGAGAAGCGCACCACCCGCTCGTATTCGTCCTCGGTGTCCACCCAGATCTGCGAGAAATCGGCGTTCACCTGGTCGCGCAGTACGCGCTCCACCAGGTTGAGGTCGTGGTAGATCAGCGCCGGAGACTTGCCGCTGTCAGCCCGGTTCTTGATCTCCGCCCACAGGTGCTTCAGGAAGCGAATATCAGCGCGAAGTTCGTCCTCCTTAATGCTGGCTGCGGCCGTCCTCACGATGAAACCGCCCAAGCCGTTCTCGCGCTCGCTGGTGACGATGCGCTTCAGGCGCTGGCGCTCTTCCTCGGAATTGATTTTGCGCGACACTCCTACATGATTCACCGTCGGCATATACACCAGGAAACGCCCCGGCAGCGCAATGTGACTGGTGATACGCGCACCCTTCTTGCCGATCGGCTCCTTGGCAATCTGGACCAGGATTTCCTGTCCTTCCTTCAACAGGTCGGAGATGAGAGGCTGGGGGCGATGCGAGTAAGGGCCAGTGCGCACGTTATTGCGGCGGCCTCCGCCCCGGCGTCCACGGTCGTTGCGACGATTGAATCCCTGGCGTTCGGTCTGGCGTTGCTGATAGCCGGCGGTCGGAGCAGCAGCGCGCAATTCGGCGCGGCCGTTGGTCTCCTCTTCGCCCCCCTCGAACTCTTCCTCCTCGCCCTCTTCTTCGGCGCCAGCTGGGAAACGAGTCTCGCCGCGTTCCTCGGCGGCAACCACCTCGTCTTCGTCCACATCCGCCACCTGAGGTATCCAACGCTCCGAGTAGCCATTGTCACTGTCGAGCGTTTCCTCCACCAGCTCAAGCTCCGAATCGCTGGCGACTTCGCTCATCGCTTCGATGTTCTCGGGCATGGGATGAAACTCCATCTCATCGTCTTCCAGAGTTTCGTGCTCCAGTGTGCGTCCTTCGGGGGCCTCGGCCGGTGCGCTGTGCTGCTGCAATCCTCCGCTGAAATGCGGTGCCGGCGGTAGTTCCTCGTGCGTGAGTTCTTCCTCTTCCGTATCCGAGTGGGCTTCGACTGTGCCGTGTTCGGGGGCCTGCTCCTGCGCATGATACTGCGGAGTCTCCCTCGCTGCGCCAGGCTCGACCTCTTCTTGCCCGGGATAGTTCTCCACTTCCATCGCCTGAACTTCGGGAGAGGACGTCACGATCACCGAAGTCCCTGCTTCCTCGTGCGGCGCGACGGCAGCCCCTGCGGACTCAGGTTGGCCGGCAAACGTATCGCCTACTTCTTCAGTCTCCGCGAAAACCACTTCGTGCGTGGGAGGGGCTTCGACGGGAGGAATGAAGTCTTCCAACGGCCCAGCGATGACAGCTTCGTTGGTCGCGGTCTCCGGCTCGTCACTCTCCAGCGCGGAAACAGGCGGCTGCGGCAGATTGCGGTATTTCGAGATCGATTCCCCAGGGAGCACGATCGGCGTGTATCCCGCCGGCGGACCATACTCCGGTCGCCGCCGCGATTCAGTTCGCGCATCGAAATGGGCTTCGGTATGCGGCGCAGCTACCGGTTCGTGATAGCTCTCCCCCGCCGGCTCAGCGCTGACGGCAGGTTGCTGAGATGTTTCACCGGTCTGCGTGGCCTGTTCCGTCTGGTGGGGACGGTCCTCACGATCACCGCGCCTTCCGCCCCGGCGACGACGGCCGCGCCAGCGCCGGGCTCCGGCACCAAGCTTTGGGTCTTCCCCGGCAGGCGCGTGACTCTCGCTGATCTCGTTCTCGCTCTCTGTGTCGGTGTCTTGGGCAGCAAAGTCTTCGACGGCGGCCACAAATGCGGCCTGGTCGTCGGCCGCAGGTTCTGACCTCCCAACCGGCGGCTCAGCCGGTGACGGCGACTGCGAATTCAGGTGAATGGTTGAGGGTGGGGTAGGAATCTCTCCAAACTCTTCGGCATCCTCCTCGTCTCCCAGTTCGAGAAAGTCGGAAACATAGAGGAAGGCATCGCGCTCCAGCCCGATATCGACGAAAGCCGATTGCATTCCGGGAAGCACGCGGGTCACGCGGCCTTTGTAGATGGATCCTGCGAGGGTGTATTCGTTTTCCCGCTCGAAAAATACTTCGGCAAGCTGATCGTCTTCCACCAGGGCCACTTTGGTTTCGTGGGGTGTGGAAGAGACATAAAGTTCTTTGTTCATGGACGCTCCGGGGTACCGGCGCGCGCTCAGGAGGCGGACAAGAAGGTAATCAACGGTGTGATCAGGCCACGGACACACCTGGGCGCTCGCCCGAGTGTGTTTCCGGTCTGAACTGGGTTACAACTGTCTTTGAAATCGTCTGCACCGGTAATTGAGCAAGCCGTTTGAAGTTTGTGACCACACCTTCCACCCGGAAGGGGTCGTTACCCGCTTCTTGCGACCAGCTTTGCAATCCTATCCGGCCTTCAACATGCGGCCGATACATGCCCTCGTTCGTGAGGGCGCTCGTAATCTTTTGTCACTCTTCGAAGACCTGTCCGGCTTCGGACCGCCTTCCCGGCGAGTGCATCCGGTGTTTGCTATCCCGCGTCCCAATTGGCGCGAATTCTCTGGACAGCAAAATCGAGTTACTTAGTTCACAAACCGACGCATGCGGACGTTCATCACGATCCCCAGCGTCAGAAACATGAACAGTACCGACGATCCCCCGTAACTCATTAATGGCAAGGGGATACCAGTGACCGGCATAAATCCTACGACCATGCCCACGTTGACCAGGATATGGAAGGCAAGCACTGCCACCACACCCATTACAACGAACGCACCTGCCCGGTCAGGGGCCGTCTGAGCGTTCTGAATCAGACGCATCAGCACGATAAAGTATAGCAGCAGTAACCCCATAGCGCCTATGAATCCATGCTCCTCGGCAAAGGCGGCGAAAATGAAGTCCGTATGGGGCACGGGCAGGAACTGTCCCTGGGTCTGGCTGCCCTGTGCCGTTCCTTTGCCAAAGATGCCTCCCGATCCAACCGCCACGAGGGACTGTATCAATTGGTAACCCCTATGTTGCGGGTCGGCCTCCGGCTCCAGAAATGTGGTCAGGCGGTCGCGCTGGTACGGCTTCAGAATGTGCCAGCCGACCGGCGCCAGTAGGGCCGCCACCAGAAGTATGACCAGGGCATGTTTGGGCTTCATTCCTCCCAGAAACAACCCCATCACTGCAATCGGCAGATAAGTCAATGCGGTTCCCAGGTCGGGCTGCACCAGCACCATCAGCATGGGAACTCCGACCAATGCTCCCGCCTTGACGATGTCCTGGGTATCGCATTCGCCCTTGTTGTCGGCGAAATACTTGGCCATCGCCAGGATCAGCACCAATTTCACCCACTCGGAAGGCTGGAAGTGAAACGATCCAATCTGTACCCAGCGGCGGGCGCCCAGATACTTCTTGCCGAATAGCTCCACCGCCAGCAGCGACGCGATGGACACCACGTAAAACAACGGCACGCGCTCAATCAACGCCTGATAGCTGACGATACTCACCGCAAACATCAGGGCCACGCCGCCCAGCACCCAGTAGATCTGCTTGATGTGTACGCCCATGAACTTGGTGTTCAGGGTGGTGCTATAGATCTCGACGACTCCGAGAGCGCAGATCAGCAATACCAGGACGAGCAGCACCCAGTCGAAGTCGCGGTAGGAGACGTAACGACTCAAGGCTGGTCCTTTCGGATCACCGCAGCTGCGGGCGCAATCGTGGGTTTGGCTGCCGGTTTCTTGGGCTCCGGCGATGCCGGAGGTTCGACGCCGGGCGATGATGGGCGCAGTTCAGGTTGCTGGGGCTGGGCTTGCGCCGGAGTCTCAGCCTCAGGACTCGCCATCTCGACGTGCGATTCGGTGGCCTCCAGGTCCGCAGCCGGCAGTGGAGCTTCGCCGGGTGATACGCCGGGAGCGGCAACCACGGGCTTCGGGGTTTTGCTATCCAGGGGAACCGCGAAATGCCCGCCTTGCAGCTTGTTGTCGCCGGGCTTGGCATCGCCTTCATGCCAAACCGCCGCCACCTCAGCCTGGTTGGTTGATGCGGCCTTGACCTTCGCCACCTGGGTTTGGCGGTTGCGCTGTTTTTCTACATAAGCCTTGATGACTTTAGTCGCCACTTGCGCCGCCAACGCTCCGTGCTCGCCGCCCTCAAACAGGCACGCTACGACGATTTCCGGATTGCGCCGCGGGGTCACGCCGACGAACCATCCATTGTCTTTGTAGAGACTCTTGCCGGCTGCTCCCAGCTTCTTCTTCAGGTCATTGGACACCGTCTGCGCGCTTCCTGTTTTGCCGCCGATATCGACGCCCGGCACCGCCGCCCGCCCGGCAGTTCCCATCGGCGAAACCACCTGCGCCATCGCATTGGTGATGGTCGTCCAGTTCTCTTCGTCGATGGGAATTTTCACTTCGTCGTTATAGTTCGCCACTTGCTTGAATCCGGGCGGGAATTGCTCTGGAAACGCGACGTGAGGACGGCGCAGCGCACCATCCGTCGTAATCGCACCGATCGCTCGCGCCAACTGGATGGGAGTTGTTGCCACCGCACCCTGACCGATGCCTACCGAAATGGTTTCGCCGGCATACCACTTCTGCTTGAAGTTCCTGATTTTCCACTGCTCCGACGGCATCACGCCCGAGACTTCCTGCGGCAGGTCAACCCCGGTCTTCTGCCCCAGTCCGAGCATGGTGGCGTATTTGGCGATGCGACTGATGCCCAACTTCTCGGCCAGCGTATAGAAGTACGAGTCACACGACTGGTAGATCGCCTTGGTGATGTTCACGCTTCCGTGAGTGCTGTGCCTCTCCGCGATCCAGCACTTGAAGAATCGCCCGTAAAAACTCTTGCCGCCGCCGCAATTCACCACCAGGTCCTGCGCAATGCCTTCCTGCAAGCCGGCCGTGGCCATGATGATCTTGAACACGGAACCCGGAGCCAGCTGGGCCTGGATTGCCTTGTTCAGCAAGGGCTTCCCCGGATCGGTGATCAGCTGGTTCCATTCATCGCGCGAGATGCGTACCGCAAATTCGTTGGGATCGAAGGCCGGACGGCTCACCATTGCCAGAATTTCACCCGTGCGCGGATCCATGGCCACGATGGCCCCGGGTTTGCCTTCGAGGGCTTGTTCCGCTGCGATCTGCAGATCGAGATCGATGGTGAGCTTGAGCTGCTTACCCGGAACCGCCGGCACGTCGCTTAATGTGCCCACTTCCTTGCCACGGCTGTTGACCAGCACCTGGCGCGAACCGTTCTTGCCCATCAGGATATCGTTGTAGTACTGCTCCACGCCCGACATGCCCACTACATCGCCCGGGTTGTACAGCTCCCATTGCGGCTGGGTCAGCATTTCTTCACTCACCTGGCCGACATACCCGATTACGTGCGCCATGAATCCATTCTTGGGATACAGGCGGCGATGCACGGTGATGATGTCGAGTTCCGGCAGATCGGCGCGGTGCGATTCAATGAACGCTAGTTCGTCGGGCGTGATGTCGTCTTTCAGAAATAGCGGCTGGTAACCCGGAACCGCGGCCATGCGCTTTAGGCGCGCCCGCAGTTCATCAGGAGGAATGTGCAGCCCCTCGGCGATCTTTTCGGCATCGACTTCGAGGTTGCGGTTCTGGTCGCGCAACAGCAGGACTGAGAACGACGGGTAGTTGTCCACGATGATGCGGCCTTCACGGTCAAGTAGCTTACCGCGCGGCGCCAGGATAGGGACTTGCTTGATGCGGTTTTGTTCGGCCAGCGAGCTGTAGTAATCGCTGCGCGCGACTTGCAGCCGCCACAGACCGAACGCCAGCAAAAGGAATATGCCCAGCAGCACGTATTGCACTGCCGTGAGCCGGAATGGAGAAACCTTTTCCTCGCGTCCAAACATCAGCGACTACGACTTTCGATGCGTACCCGTCAACAGTAGTTCAGTACCCTTGATTTTCGAGTTATGCGTGCGCACACCCGTATCCGTGCAGCCATGCTGCCTTCTACCAACAGACCAAATTGTCGATCGGCAACCTTTACCAAGCTGGAGGACGGGCGTATGCCCTTGCGGCTATTGTAGTCCGAGCGAGTCTCGCATGGATGTGAAAAAGCCACGCAAATCCGTGTTTCTTGAGGATCTTGAGGACTATCGAGCGGCCAAGGAGATTGGCCCAGCCAATCGCGGGGCTTCGTCTATTTGGGACGTCCCAGCCAGGAATACTGCCACGCTAGTGAGACGTTGTTGTAGTTTCCCCCGAAGCGGATGTACGCACCGTCGCTGTATGCAATCTTGACCGACTGGTGTCGGCTGTAAGGAATCGAAACCGTCACGCCGATCCGCGAGCTGGTTTGTTTGGTGTCAAGGTTGCGAATGCCGTTCACTGCCGTGATGCCTCCCCACCAGAAGTTTCCGTCCAGAGAAGCCCAGGCTCGGGTTCTCCTGAATCCATGTAGCCCGCTGAAGTCATAGCTCAGGTGTCCCTCAAGGGAGCCTATGGGTGCCTGGTCTTGCGGCTGGGGAGTAGGGACGCTGTAGTACTCCGGATTCGTCGTGTAGAACCACACGCCGGCATAGCCATCGAGTACCCAATGCCCCCAGCGCTGCGAGTAGCCAAATTCCGGCTTGAACGCCCATCGATTGATGCCCCAGTTGACGAGCTTGGTGGGATCATACTGTCCGGTGGGAGCCACGATTCGGAGGCTGGCGCCCAGGAGCATTTTCTGCTTCCACTTGGCAAACTCCTTCAACTCCATCGCGTTGCCGCCGTAGAGGTTGACGGAGACCAGGGCAGTGAAATCGAGCAGGCCCGAGCGATAGACGGACCGCTGCTGACTATTCAACTCGCCCGTGAAGTTGCCCACAGCATAGGGCAGCGAAGCTATTACGTTGGCCGAACGTCCGAAGAAGTTGAACGAGTGGTAGAGGCTGAAAACCGGGACGTTATAAGTGCCCTTGGCATCTTTGATCGGCACCGCCCCATTAAAATCCAAGCCCCCGTTGTAGTACGACCAAGTCAGTGTGAGGGCGTTCGAATGGAGTGGCGTAATCACGTACGCCCGCGGCGCCAGGTCCTGCGCGTAGCAAGCCGGCAGCAGGCAGGCGGTGATCGCACCTAGCAGCACTAGTTCTAGGAATCGGCGCATTCAGGTTGCTGTGAGAATACGAAGTCTACGATAATCCTTCGCGCGCCCGAACGAAAATCCATGCCGCTAATCGTCTTTGCGACAACGTTGGTTGAAAGAAACACGGCCCTTAACTCCCGCAGGAGAAGACGGGAAGCGTCACCGCTGCTTGAAGCGGTCGAGCAGATTGAAGACCAGAACTCCCACCACAGCGTTGGCCAAAGCGGAGATGGCAACGTGGCTCCAACTCCACTGCAGCGACTGCCGCAGCAACCCATGTCCCACTCCGAAGTACAAAGCCTCATGAATGACGAAGAAAACGTACGTAATCAGAAAACGCGAGCCGGGGTTTTCGACATCGATCTTTATCCCCAGCGAAGACGCCATATAGCCAATGATGGTGTCGGTGATGCCGTACATCCCAATCGGATGGGCAGGGCCGCCCAGCGTGTCCTGTAACAGGCCGATCACCGCGCCGGTAAGACATCCGCTTATCGGGTTGCGCCGCGCTACCGCGAAAAAAATTACCACCATCATCGGCAGATCGATGATGGGCAGCCAGCGCACCTTGGTCGGCAGAAATGCCTGGATGAAGAGTGCAACCAGCGGAATCGCGATGACCGCGAGCCAACTGAACTCGTAGACCGCAACCTGCTCCCGGGAGGTGTAGCTTCCGCGAAATGGCATGGATCGGGTACTCATTGCGGCGGAGTCTCCCCCGCGGTCGGGGGTGTCGCTGGTTGCTTAGGCGTAACTTCCGGCGCGACTTGAGATGGCGGCTTGGCCACAGGTTTAGGGGTCGTCGCCGCTGTCCCGATCACGCCGGCGGTGCCGGGCCTGGCTGACGTCGCCGCGCTGCCAGTAGCCGGTTTAGTCGCCGGAGTCGAACCAGTCTTCAACCCGCCTGGGCTAGCCGCCGTCGAAGGCTTCACCGCGCCGGATGTCGCAGGTGGGTTTGTGCCACGTACGCCCGCTGTCCCGGGTTTCGCCGCAGCCGCGCCGGGCTGCGAATTTGCCGGCGTCGCATTCGCTCCCCCGCTCCCAGTCCCCGCTGCAGTTCCTGTAGCACTCGCATCCGGTGTGGCAGGCAGCCCCGGCAGCCGTTCGCTGAGAATGTCGGAGGCTCGAATCGGTCCCAGGTCCTTCGTGTCGGGCAGCTTTTCCTGTACGTGGGTGACTACCAGCACCTCTTCCAGTCGATCCAGGCGGGCCGACGGGATCACCCGGATGTTGAGAAAGAGGTCCTTTCCCGGCTCGACGGAAGCTACCGTCCCGACGGGAAGCCCTTTCGGGAAGATACGGTCGCCTCCGCTGGTAATCACTTCATCGCCGGGCTTAACCGGCTCATCGCTCATGATGTATTGCAGTGTGGTCGTACCGTTTGCGGCGCCCTTCAGGATTCCCTGCAGGCGCGTGGCTTTGAGGGCTGCTCCTACGCCGCTCAGTTGATCGTTGATGGGCAATACCTGAGCTGTGCCCGAAGACACTTGCACAATCTTCCCGACAATGCCCCTAGGTGTGATTACCGCCATGTCCTGCTTGATCCCGTCACTCGAGCCCTTATCGATATACAAAACGCGCGACTGCTCGCTGCCGCTGGTGCCGATCACCTGCGCGGCCACCGTGCTGTCCACATACTGCTCTTTAAATGCCAACAGCACTTGAATCCGCCGCGCCATGGTGGCATCTTCCCTTAGTCGCGCCTGCTCCAGCTTCATGCGCTCTATTTCGTCGCGCAATCCCTCGTTTTCACTTCGCACATCGCGCAGATAGACGTAGCCGTTCCATTTATCGTGCGCCCATGTCTGGGTATGTACGATTGCCTTTTCAAAGGGAGTCACTGCCGCAATCACCCACACCCGGAGAAGGCGGGTTTCGCCCTCCTGCGCCGGGCGCTTCACCTGGATCGCGAGCGCAATGATCTGGGCGAAAAGAATGGCCGCTAGCACAATCAGGTTCTTATAGCGGCCGAGAAGAGTATCCATAACGGTGCCCGTCTTCGAAGCGGATCAGCTGCGCCTCGATCGTCTGGCCATGAGCGCGATAGGAAGGCCGACAAAGAACATGTGCGAAAACAGTTGGTCCACCAGTTCCCAGCCCGCCATGGGAGCAGTTCTGTGGCGCACTAACGACAACGGCACGACGATGTAATGCATGACGGAGTAAACCACCAGTCCGTATGCTGGACCGGAGATCCATGGTTTGCGTAATAGGGCCGGAATCGCCAGGCTGGCCGCGTAAAACACTGCCGCAGCTCCGATGGCAATCGTAAAGTGCAGCACCACGCCCAGTAGGATTGTGTACCAGCCCCCGTCGAACGACTTGGCGCCCAGCAGTCCGCTGGCAATAAATTGAAAAATTCGCCCAGGCGCAACTCCTGAGACCCATTTGTAATACACCACCGCATCGAGGCCATCCAGCACCCCTGCGATCAGTCCGCCCAGAAGAATCGTGTCAAAAGCTTTGGGCCGTGCGCTGTCCGTGGGCATTACCGCCAACATCCTTTATAGGCCGTTCTCGCCGACGGCCGGCGCTGCCTAATCAATCGAAATCTTCCGCAGCAACTTGAAGTCACTCAACATTTTTCCCGTGCCCAGTACCACGCTGCTCAACGGATCGTCGGCTATCGAAACCGGCAATCCGGTTTCTTCGCGAATCCGCTTATCGAGGTTCTTCAGCAACGCGCCACCGCCGGTCAGTACGATACCGCGATCGCTGATGTCGGCCGACAACTCCGGCGGCGTGCGCTCCAACGCCACCCGAATGGCATTCATGATGGTCGAAACACATTCGCTCACGGCCTCACGGATTTCGCTGTCGTCGATGGTGATCGTCTTGGGCACGCCCTCGATCAGGTTGCGTCCCTTGATCTCCATGGTCAACGGCCTCTCCAACGGATAAGCGGAGCCAATCTCAATCTTGATCTGCTCGGCGGTGCGCTCGCCAATCAGCAGGTTGTACTTGCGCTTCATGAAATTCATGATGGCTTCGTCCATCTGGTTGCCCGCCATCCGGACCGACCGCGAGTACACGATGCCGCTCAGCGAAATCACCGCGATGTCCGTAGTGCCACCGCCGATATCGACCACCATGTTGCCGCTGGGCTCGGTGATCGGCAGGCCCGCGCCAATCGCGGCTACCATCGCCTGCTCAACCAGGTGCACTTCGCTGGCTTTGGCGCGATAGGCGGAGTCCATGACCGCGCGCTTTTCCACCTGCGTGATCTCCGAGGGGACGCCAATCACGATGCGCGGATGCACCAGCATCTTGCGGTTGTGCGCCTTCTGGATGAAGTAGTTCAGCATCTTCTCGGTGACTTTGAAGTCCGCGATCACGCCATCTTTCATGGGCTTGATAGCGACGATGTTGCCGGGGGTTCGGCCAAGCATCTCCTTGGCCTCTTTGCCTACCGCTTCCACTTCACCCGTGTTCTTGTTGATGGCGACGATCGAGGGCTCGTTGACCACGATACCTTTGCCGCGGGCGTAAACCAGAGTATTGGCCGTCCCCAGATCGATGGCCAGGTCGCTGGAAAACATGCTGAACAGCGACCGCATGTTGCCGATGCGCGAGGGACGATTATGAAATCCGTTGGATGACATTACGACTGCTTCTTTCTATCTATAATTATTAGGACAATAGCTTCCACAATTCTCCCACTCCTGGCGTAACCGCGCGCCACCCTGTTTGCCCCGATCCCAAAAAGTAATGATGAGGGTCTAAGTATTACAGGGTCTGACACTTCCGGGAAGCCGGCGAGTCAATGTGCCGCCGGTACAGGTAACCTGTGGTCGCTCTGTTTGTCAACAGACTACCACTAGCGAGGAAAACATTAAAAGCGCCACGCTCCGTTACTTTCGCGGAACGCCCCCGCGACAGACCGGGGAATGCCCAGCATTGAAGGCAAAAATCAACGTGATCTCGCTGACCGACGCCTTCGCCCTCACATGAGGCGCAGTTTTCGGCACCCCGGGCGATTTAGCGGGCTATTCCCACAGGGCCGAAGTCTCTACTGCAACGCTTTCGCCTGCTCGATGATCTGCTCGGGCCGCGCTCGCACCCGATAATCTTCTGTGAGGTTCAGCCAGCGAATAGTTCCAGATGCATCCAGAAGGTACTCGGCAGGCCGGGCGATATCCGTTCCGTTCGGGCCCGCGCTTCGATGCAGAATGTCATAGCGGCGAATTACCTCTGCGTTCGGGTCAGACAGGAAGGTGTAAGTGTATCCCGCCTTCGCGCAGAGCTCACGCGTCTTCTCCGGCGTGTCCACACTGATGGCCACCGGCCTCACGCCTAATTGCTCGATTTCGCTCAGATGTTTTTCGATACCCCGTAACTCGGAGTTGCAGAACGGTCACCAGTAGCCGCGGTAGAAAACCAGCAACACCCCCTTGGGAGGCGTTCGCAATCCCGGCATGGGAGCGGACAGCAGGCTCGAAAGTGCAACCCGATTGTTGTTTGCATCGGAGAGCACAAACTCAGGGGCCCTCTGACCGACTTGCAATGCCGTGGAAGGCGGCGGCAGTTGCTTCGTCATATAGAAGATGATGTAACAAAAAAAACCCAATACCAGGAGGCTTAGAGTGGCCAGAATCGGCCCCGTCACTTTGCCCCGGTATTGCTGCGCTTGTCCAAAAGCACGCTGCAAACCGATTACGAGCAGCACGCCGCCCACTGCGAAGAGCAGAAAGTTCGCCCACGGGATGTCGCGAGTGACAGGGTACTTGGCAAAGACGAACAGGTAGCTGACAAAGGCGGCGAGGCAGAGTAAAAACCCCGCCCACAGGTGCCAGTTCCAGCGGCGCTCGTTCATCGAGGCTCCTTCATGCGATACGGGACGGGAAAACCCTTCTGGCGGTCAATCATACCTCCGGACGATGCGCGTCAAACCACAACCTCACTGCACTTCCTGCGAGAATGACTCCCAGCAATCAAAACCGACGCGGAATGGGAGCCTCGCGAACCTTCCCAACCACCACGCCATGAGACAATTTCACCCTCTCCCACGTATCCATTGGCAGGAGACACATCAATTATGAAAATAGCGGCAGTTATTCTTGTTTTACTCTCACTGGCAATGCTCACCGCCTGCGCTCCTGGCCCCAACAACCTGAAAGGCACGCCGAGCGAAAAGCACTCCGTCGCCGGATTCTGGCTCGGGCTCTGGCAAGGTTTCATTTCGCCCTTCGTCTTCGTTATTTCGCTCTTCGTGCCCGACTTCAACATCTACGAGGTCCACAACAACGGCGCCTGGTACAACTTCGGCTACCTCTTTGGAGTGGCCTGCTTCTTCGGCGGCAGCGGCAACCGCGCCCGACGCCGCGGATAACTTGCCGCCTATTTGAGGCGCCTCGGAGTAAGCGTCAGTGATATGCCCACAGCCTGCTGTGAGCTTGTCGAAGGGTTAGGCCAAAGAAGGACGAATGCGGGGCACCGGGCCGCTTTGTAACCCCGTCGATCCCCCGCGCGTCGATTACCAACTCACGACCGCTGGCTGGGAACTCATCCCTATCATGCAATCCATGTGCGATTGGGGATCGAAGCATCTTGGCATCGTGTCCACGCTGCCGCGCGCCGAGCCTATTTCGCCATAACCGCACCGGCGCTGATAGTTCCTTCCGCCTCGGATTACGACCTTTTGCGCCGTAACCACGCCAGCGCCCCAGCCACTCCAGACGACAACAACATCAAACTACCTGGCTCCGGAGTCGACTGGCTTAGGCCACCGAGAATCGTGAACGCCTCGGACGGGATGCTCTGGCCGGATAGATCGACTGCTTGCGAAGGACAGCCCGGCGATGTACATCCAACTCCGCTGTTCTGGTCCCAACCCACACCGTTTCCGCCCTTTGTCAACGCTTCCGACAGCGACAGCCAGTAAGTACCATTGGCTAGTGTGGGCCCGCTGAACACGGCTGTTTCTTCGCACACCGATTGTCCCACCGGGTTGGTGAAGCAGTTCGACTGGCTGAAACTGAGGACGTTACTAAAGTAGATGGTCCCGCCGTTGGACAGCGAGGTGATGTCCACATCGACCAGGGTGAGCGTATCGTCCAGTCGCAGCCACGCCCCAAAGGTGAGTCCGGAAATAATCGAGTTGCCGCCGGACACGGTGAAACTATTGGTTATCTGCGCTGTCCCGAAGCTGATGTCCGCGCTGCCGACGGTTCCGTTAATCGGGCCGTTGTCATAGACGGCGCCGGCCCAAGCCGGAAGGGCAGTCACAACTGCGCAGCAGAGCAGGCACAGCAGAAAGGGACGCGAAAACATCTTCACAGGAATCTCCTTTGTCGAACGCGTAAGAGTTAGAGGATCGACCTGATGATGGATCTGGAATTTCCCTGGCTCGGCCCACAGACGCTGCAGATTATACTCCCGATGGCTGAACCTACCAGACTGACACGAATGCGATCCCATCTGCTCCCGCCCGGCAGTTGGCCCACATGTCCCGTGGCCCATATTTGTCTGATTTTGGCAAATGTGGGGCCGTCTCCTAGCGCCAGCGCTCCCCAGGCTTCTTCAGGTAATGCCGGTAAACGTATCCCCACGGAATAACCACGATGAGTAGCAGGGGGGCATACGCAATCGCCTTGAAATCCTCGTTGAATACCGGCGTGTTCACGCCCGCCATCCGTTGCGGTAGCCCGTAATCAATGGCCCAGATTGTCTTCCACGCCAGCTCGAAGAGCAGTATCGGAAGCATCTGCAGCGGGTAGCGAAGTCCGAAACAGCAAAGCAGCCAAAGTGCGCCGAGCATGCTCGCGATCACCCCGCGCGCCGTCGGCTCATGGCCGAACAACTGCGGCACAAACACAATGCCGCCGCCGATGACCAGCACCAGGTACATCGCGCGCATTACGTAGAGTCGAACCAGGGAAACCTCGCTCTCCACGGAAGCCGGAGCCATTTGTGCAACAGGGTCAGCAGTCGAAGTCATTTCAATCCTCCATTTCATCTCGCGAGCGGACGGCCGCCGCGTCGGAATCGGGTCGGAATTCGAGCAGGTCGCCCGGTTGGCAGCCCAGCACGCCGCAGATTGCCTCGAGCGTCGAGAAGCGGATGGCCCGCGCCTTTCCGGTCTTCAGGATCGACAGGTTGGCGAGCGTGATGTCAATACGCTCAGCCAGTTCGGTCAGGGTCATGCGCCGGTCATGCAGCAGGTCGTCGAGCTTGACCAGGATCGCCATCAGACCGTGCCCTCAAGGTCCTCGCGCATGCGAGTCCCCTCCAGGAACACCTGCGCCAGCACGAACAGCATGAGGATGGCGATCCAGGCGGTGACGTGGATATTGCTGTTAATGTGCAGTGGCACTTCTTTGGTCGACACCGCCGACGCGATCGCGACCACGCAGATGTGGAGCAGTTCGAGGCCGAGCATCGCCCAAGCGATGGTCCGCAGCCGCCCGGCATTGTCTATGGTGAACGCCTGGCCCGTACGCACCGATTCGACAATCCTCAGCAACCGGCTGAACACGACATAGGAAAGGGGGGTGCCCACGATACCGATCACCATGATCGCGCGCATCCCGGCGACCACGCCCTCGTGACCGGCGATCGCACCCACGCCGAGCGCTCGCCAGATCCATTCTTCAACCGCGAAGCTGAAGCCCAGCAGCGCGAAGATCAGGGCGCCGAAAATCCAGTTGAAAACGATCAGGACACGCAAAGTGACCGAGGTTGCGACTAGCGCGGTCGAATGTTTCATAGTGGGTTCCGTCGTGTCATTATCGATAAACGATAAACTACTTATCGTTTATCGACAAGTATTATTTTGGGCAAAGATTGGGTGGCCCATAATTTCCCTGCTTTTGGGAAACGGGGGGTGCTCCCGAACGCCGCTAATTTGCCCTTATCACGCGCTTCTGTGACCCACTCCCTTGTCCCGCCCGCTCACCTCGTCGTAAAACCATGATCGTGAGGAGAGGGATTTGTGTCCCTTGTCAGTCCGCGCCTCGGCTGGGGACTCTTATAGCTCTCTGAAATCCCGATGCCCAGGGACGTGGTTTGCCTCTCCCCATCCCTGTATTGAAAGTATTTAAAGTATGACAACTGTGTTATATGACTTGTATGTGTTGTATTACAACCTTGGCCGTGAAACTCTCCCAAAATCGTACCTAAGTCTATACAGCTCTCCACGACACAGATAAGTCATCTGGAATGAATTAGTTGCCGGAAATTTTTGTCTAACCGATTGATTCTGAAAGAGTGCGTTGAGAAAATTTGCGGAAGCAGACGATTCCGTGACTAACAGAGAAAAATTCTGGTCCCCAAAGCCTGCCCTCAGCTTGTCGAAGGGTTCGCTCTTGTTTTGGGCCAACCTGAGCGAGGGTAGGGGGAGTCTTGTTTTCGTGCGCTGCGCTCGCTTCGCCCTGCCACCCTGTCCGAAAAGAAGACGGGCCAAGGTCGGATCCACATTTTGCGTTAGGTCCGGCGAGCTCGCTGTTTGTCTTTACCAGGCTCCCACCGGCAGTAATCAGAGCCGACGACGACGGAACTCCCCGGCTGTGACCACCAATCCGGAGAAGAGCATCAGCAAACTTCCGGGCTCTGGCGTAGTGCGCGCTTCGGCCGTAAGCTGAACCAGCCCATCCGAATTGTCGTAGGTCACCAGCCACATCTCCGTGCC
Source organism: uncultured Acidobacteriaceae bacterium (assembly GCA_963834815.1). GTDB lineage: Bacteria > Acidobacteriota > Terriglobia > Terriglobales > Acidobacteriaceae > DASRAA01. The sequence goes on from CAWIDA010000009.1 coordinate 508,720, forward strand.
GTTGTTGAAGACGCCGTTCTGTATGTGGGCGAACACGCCGCTGAGTTCGCCGGGCGTGAACTGCAGGAAGTCGTAGAAGGACCCTACCGAGGGGTTGAATCCGCCCTGCAACAGGATATCGAGCGTGCCGTCGAGGGTGGCGGAACCATTGGCAGCGATCGCGCCGAAGGTGGTTGCGCTGATCATCTCGCCCAGCTTGCCATTCGCCAGCTGGACGTAACCGGTTGCGGACGAGACGCCGGTTCCAACCACGAACTGCGATGTGCCATCGATCTGCACGGACCCGAGATTGCCGAAGTAGCGCGGGTCCACAGACGATGCATTCTGCACCGTGATGAGGCCGGCGTTGGTCATGCGGCCGGCAACATGCAGCGCGTCGGCGAAGCCGCTCAACGTAATTTGCCCAGTCGAAGTATTCGCTAGCGAGCCGCCGATGGTAAATGTGTTTCCGCCCGAACTGGTGTTGAGGATTCCGGAATTGATGACGTTCCCGCTTACGGTGAGCCTATTGCCGTTGTTGAGGCTAACGGTTCCGGCGTTGTCGAGGCTGCCCATCCTCACCTTCGCGCCCGCTCCATTGACCAATATCTCGGCGTCAAGCTGGTTGGTCACAGTGCCGCCTATCTTCACCGTGTCGCCGGGACCGAACATTTGCACCAGACCGGTGTTGTTGAGATTGCCGGTGATGTTCACCGAATTCTTACCGCCGAGGCCGTTGAAATCGGTGAAGAAGTTGCCGGTGTTGCTGGCGTTGCCATTGACGTGAAGTGTGCTGCCGCCCTCGACGTCCACATATTGAGAAGAGGTCAGGCCACCAAGGGTCGCCATGTCGCCGGTACCGTAAAGCGAGAAATTTCCGGTGTTGGTGAGGGTGGCGGTGATATTGAGTGAATTAGCGCCTCCGAGGCCCAACTGGTCGGTGTTAAGGTTGCCGGAGTTCGTCGCGCTTCCGTTGACCTGCAGCGAACTGCCGTTCTCCACGTCCACCAAGCCGGTGTTGTCCAGCCCACCGAGCGTTGCCATGGAGCCCGCACCGTAGAGAAGCACGTCGGCGTCAAGCTGGTTGGTCACAGTGCCGAGAACGGTCAACGAATCGGCGGCGCCGTTGAGTTGCACGACTCCGGTGTTGGACAGGTTGCCGCCGATGTGCAGGGAATTGTTGCCGCCCAGGCCGCCTTGATCGGTAAACAGGTCTGCGGTATTGGTGGAATCGCCGGCGACGGTAAGCGTGCTGCCGTTCTCAAAGTTGGCGAAATCGGAGTCGATAAAGTTGCCCGCGCTCAGCGTGCCTCCGCCGGTGAACTGCAGAAATCCCGTCACGCCAATCGCGAGTCCGTTGGTGACGGTTAGGTTCTGCTTGGTACCGGCATCTTTGAGGGTGGAAGTAGTTCCGTTGAGCGGGCCGCCGAGGGCGAGAGACAGCACGGTAGTGCTGCCGACATCGAGGGTGACAGAGTCGGTGGTGCCGGAATAGATGGTCACGTCACTATTCGCTCCCGGTATGCCGGCGGACCACTGGCTGGCAGTGTTCCAGGTACCGGAACCGCCAAACCAGTCATCGGAAACGCCAGGCGCAGTCGCGTTCGCACGACGGCGCGCAGCCTGAACTCTGTGGGGCTTTCGGGCAGCGGCGAAACTCGGGCTTCCTAACAGGACGGTGCAGAAGGCAAGACAGAAGAGGCGTTTCAAGAGGATCGGCTCCATGAGTGGATGAGGACGTTCTGATTACCGCTCCGCATGTTGACCTGGGACATGGGGAGGGGGCGCAAACGGCACAAGCCGAGATTCAGATGCAGGCCGATGCTTCTACCGGCGCATGGACTGTATGGTTGCAGGCTGTCTCTCGTGCAGATGTTCACTTAGTTTGAATGGACTTCCGGGGCCGGCAGTCCATCCTGAAGCTACGCGGCTTAAGAACGCTGAGTAGCAGAGATGGGCTGTTGCGAAACAGCTTAAAGGTGTTTCTGGTCTTGAGCAACCGGCACTTATGAGCCATGTGAAATGGGGAAGGCGAGAGCGAGGCGTGCCGCAGTGTTGGGCTTCCCCCGTCGCAAACCCTCGAGCCGTGTGCGCTCTTTCCCTACGAGCAACGCTGGTACGAGCAGGCGGCCGCCGCAGTGAGCGAGCGGGCCGCTTGAGTGGGCGCCCACCGGAGTCAATGGCTCACTTCGGTTGAGTCGCCGGTCTGGTGATCTTTTATTTGGAAGCTAAGGAATTGATGGATGGCCGATATCGCTTCAGCGTTTGCACTGGCGATTTTGACCTCAGCGCCCTTCTCAGTAAGCTGTGTCTCGTAGCTGATTTGCCCCTTCAGGCGCTTCATCACAGACACTCCTGGTGGTGTCTGCGCATGGATGAACATTGGTATGTCGAAGTCGCCCTGTCGAAATAGGGTTGCGATATGGTCGAGATGCTGACGGATCGCATCCCGGCTTGCCTGGTCATTCGGGTCATCGGCTTCGACTTCGATGCTGCCGCCGTCCTGGGTGAGAACGAAGTGGTGCGTGGTCATCTGGTGCGAAAATCCCATGGCCTGATCGCCACGTTTCTCCACACCCTGCTGGTGCTGCGCATCCTGGGACATCGCAAGTGTACTCAGAAATAAGACAGCAACGACCTTCAGCATGAGCGTTCCTCGGCGATTGGACGGGTTGAAAATGAGAATGTCTCGGGCCCGCGGCTCAATGACTGTCCTATCTCGATAGCTCGCAAATCCAGTTGACCTCCCAGGTCTTGCCGCCATCCGGCGAGAACGACTGCTCCATGCGCGAGGATTTGGGATTGATGTCGAGCCAGACATAGCGCACCAGAATCGCGCGCCCTTTGTATTGGTCCTGACCGTAGAACTCACCGCGTTTCCCGGTAAAGCTACCTGTCACGTGCGGCACGTCTAGAGTTCCCTCATTCACGTCCAGCAGATAAATACTCCACTGACGCGTTGTGGGGTTATAGAGGCGAAGCGTCTGGGCTTTGATGTGCAGCTTTTTGTCGGCGCTCGTGACCTCGAATTCTTCGAAATTCGAGTTGCTGTCGAGGATCTTGTGGTGGTTCGAAATGCCGTCGTACTCCACCCAGGTATTGGAATTGTTGAGGCGATCGGGAAGGCGGCGCACGTGGGCCTTCCAGTCGCCGATGAGGAAGTCAAAGTCGTGCGCGCCATCGCGTTGCGGCAGGTTTGCCGGACCCGGTGTGGCTTGCGAAGTGGTTTGCGCCTGAAGTGGAGCGCAGAATACCGTCACTAGAACGAGCAGCACAAAATACTTGAGCCTACTGGCCTTCATGGGAGTTGATCCTTTCTAGACGGTACGACGCCGCGAACGGTGGTGCTCTGTTTTGCGAACTCCACCTTTATTCCTGCCTGAGGGCAATCATCGGATCTAACTCTGCTGCGCGACGCGCCGGCAAGTAGACAGCAAGTGACGCCACGGTGAGCAGAAGCGCGACCGCTCCGAACAATGTCACCGCATCGGCAGAAGCCACCTCCGAGAGCTGACTTGCCAGCAGTCGGCCTAAAACCCAAGCGGCCACGAGGCCCATCGACAGCGGCGATTGAGACCAGTCTCAGTCCCTGTAGCATGACGAGGCGCAATACTTCCAAACGGTTCGCACCGAGCGCCATGCGAATGCCTATTTCGTGTATCCGTTCGCCGACCGCGAAAGAAATGGTTCCGTAGATGCCTAGTGAGCCGAGTAGCAAACCAAACCCAGCGACGATGGAAATCAGCATGGACACAAGGCGCCGTTGCGAGAGCGTCTCCAGGTAATAGCTATCCATTACCGAGGCGTCGTAAAGGGCGAGATCTTTAACTGCCGCATGTATGTTTTGCTCTACTCCTCGTTCCACGTCGCTTGGATCGCCCGGAGTCCGAACCATCAGCACCACGTCGGCAGCGGCCGGTGTCTCGGCATTTTGGGCATACGGCAAGTACCACGTCTCATTCGGACCAGTTTCATCGGTCGAGTCACGCACGTCGCTTACGATTCCTACTACGGTCAGCCATGGGCGCCCCGGGCGGTTCACGCGCACGTGTTTACCGAGGGCATCGCCATCCTGCCAGTATTTTCGCGCCATACGCTGGCTCACCACCGCAACGCCGGGCGCGGTCTCGCTGTCCTGGTCAGTCAGTATCCTCCCTTGGAGCAGGCGGATGCCCATGGCATCCAGCGAGCGGGGCGTGATCAACCGGTGATTCACCATATAGGTTGTGTCGGTGCTAGTGGTCTCGCGACCTTCGATGGCAATGGGAGCCGTCCAGGTCGTACCTCCAAGCGGATTGACAGTGGAAACTCCAGCGGCCGCAACTCCGGGAGTTGCTTCGGAGGCGCGCACTACCTGCTCGACAAGATTTCTCCTCGCTGCCGCTAACGCATACTGAGGACTGGTTGTAGCAACGTGCATCGTGAGCAGGTGTGCAGCATCAATTCCGAGCTCGCGATGGGCGAGCAGGCTGAAATTGCGCAGCATCAGGCCGGCACCGGCGATCAGGGCGAGCGCCAGTGTGAATTGCAGTGCGACAAATGAATCCATCAAGAGCCGCTCGCGACGGCTGCGGCTGGTGCGAATGGACTCACGGCCAACACCATCAGGATTGACAGAGGCGCTGGAAATCGCCGGCAGCAGACCTGCGACAACCGAGATCAACAGGCTCAACACTAGAGCAACTGCGAGTGAAAACCATATCGCGCCATTCGCCGTCATGTTCAATTGGCGCGTGAAAACAGCGGGTATGAGAGAGCTCAAATGCGGATTCGCCCAGGTCGCGATGCCTACCCCGATGGCGCCCCCGGCCACAGAAAGGACAAGCGTTTCGGCGAGGTTTTGTCGAATCAACCGCCAGCGACTGGCTCCCAGTGCGGCCCGGACTTGTAATTCGCGCCGCCGCGTGACACTTCTTGCCAGCAGGAGACTGGCAATATTGAAGCCCGCCAGCAGCAGAAAAAATCCGCCGACAGCGGCAAGCGCAACCGCGCCACGCTGCTCTCCTTCCACGAAACTCTCATGAATCGGCCAGAGCTTGAGTCCAACACCAACGCTATAGATGGCGGGAAATTGCTGCACCAGCGCCTTCGTTATTGGGACTAAGGCCTGCGTGGCGGCGGAGATGGATGTCCCTTCTTTCAGGCGTCCGAAGACAGCAAAATCATCGATCGTCTGGGAAGTAATCGTAGTCGGCGTCCACACCTCGGCGGTGTAAGGAAAGTGAAATCCCTCGGGCATCACTCCGATAATTACGTGCGTGCGATTGTCCAGCGAAAGCGACTTGCCGATGACACTGTGGTCATTGCCGAAGCGGCTCTTCCAAAGCGAACTGCTGATTAGTACGACCCCACTCTGGTCGCCTTGACGCTCTTCTTCTTCAGAGAACCAACGCCCTGTGATCGGCTTTATGCCCAAGACGGAATTCCAGTTGCCCTGATATCCGGCAACGCCAATGCGCTCAGGAGTTTCGCCGCCCGTGAGCGTGCGGTCCTCGACGTCGAGAGCCAGCAACGAAGAAAAAGGAGACGTATTGCCCTGCTGCTGGAGAAGCTGGACCTCGCCTCCGCGCAGGTTGAAGGCGTTCTGGTTCCCGGAAGGACCAGTGTTGGTGGCGCGGATCCTCACCAGCGAGTCGCTGTGCGCAAAGGGCAAGGGCGCAAAGAAGATGAGGCGAGCAGCCGCGAGAATGGCGGTGTTCCCACCGATGCCAAGCCCCAGGGTGAGGACCACGATCGCACTGAAGCCAGGACTCCGGCGCAGGGACCGCACGGCATATTTAATGTCTCTAAAGAGTTCGCCCACCTCAGCCCTCCGTCCACCTACAGGGACTGTCCAAGTTCCTGCCACATTGGGACGGCGCGCGATGAGTAAGGTTAGCGCGCTGATTATGAGCACAACTGCCAACGGCAGTCAATCGCAGCGGACCGTCCAAGGCACGCTGCCGCACGGGCTTTTCCGACGAGCGGGCGGCCTACCTCTAGCGCGCCCGGGCCGCGACGATCGCGGCTGCCATCGCGAGCTTGTGATCGTTGTTCCAGGGCGGCCCGATGGACCTTCTCAGCTGGAGGAAGTGGGCATCAAGGTCCTCGATGCCCAGCGCCTCGCTCGCTGCGTCAAATACCTTCTTTGCGTCGTACCAGTGGACGTCCCAACCGCGCGCCCCGGCCGCGCCGGCCAGCGCCTGGCGGTACATCACCCAGTCAGCGATGTTCTGCGCCCGATAGTCCTGGATGCGCTCGGCGATGGTTGGTGGCAGCGTTGGGCACTGGCGAAGCGCAACGCCCCGGACCCGGACAAAGCCGCGCCCGGCCAGCGTCATCGCTACGGCGTCGAGGGCGAGCTTGGCGTGCTGTTCCGCCGACACTCGTACCCGCTCCACCAGCGCCACTGCCTCAGCGAGCGGAAGCCGCTGCCCTTCGCTGTGATGCGGAATCTTCGGCAGGTCCTCATCCACTAGTTCGACGCGCCGACGGTCGAGCAGCGTACCGTCACCCGCGGCCGTCACCAGCACCGCCCAACCGCCGTGGTCCGATATCCCGATGATTCCGTCGTCTCTCGACATGATGCTTCCTCCAGTTGGGTGCCCATAGGCCATTCCGGGCCATCGATCGCCGGAACGCAATCCAGCCGGCGTTCGATGCCCTGTTGAGCTTAGCTGACGAGGTGCTGGCCATCGATCAGAACAGTCGAGCGGGCCAAGCGGATTGTTCTGGAATATCGGCGCCTCTCGGCTCGCGATGCTGTGCATCTGGCAGCTATGGAGCACCACGGCATCGAGCAAATCCTGAGCTTCGACACCGGCTTCGACGCTTTCCCCGGCATCACCCGGCTCTCCTAGCGAGAGAGTAGCCACTCGGATCAGAGCAACAAATTACCTCTACTCTTTTGGCTCGCGCGGTACACTCGCTTCGTGAGTTTCGTATGGATCAGATTGGCCTGCTGCTTCCTGCTCACTCTATGTGCCAGCTGTGGCGGGGGTTCGTCTGGTACATCACCTACTTCAAGTCCGCCGCCAGCTACTTCAGGCCTGCCGCCAGCCGGCCCTCCCATACCATCCATTCCCATAGTGGACGGGCAGCCCATCCGTGTGCTTTTCGTCGGCAATAGTCTCACCCAAGCCAACGACCTTCCGATGATGGTAACGGCGCTTGCCGCCGCGGTTGGGGTGCAGGTACAAGCCACGGATGTTTCGCAGGGCGGGTTCAGCCTGGAAGACCATTGGAACGACACGCGTGCACCGCGCGCGATCGATCGAGGTGGATGGCACTTCGTGGTGATGCAGCAGGGGCCGTCGGCTCTTCTATCAAGTCGCGAGAACCTGCGGCTTTGGGCCGGACGATTCAATGAACGCATCCGCGCTGTGGGAGGCAGGCCGGCTCTGTACATGATTTGGCCCGAAGCCGCCCGCATCAGCGAATTCGATAACGTTCGCGAAAGTTATCTGCTGGCGGCACAGGATATCAAAGGACTCTTCCTGCCGGCCGGAGATGCCTGGCGCGCTGCCTGGAAAAGGGAACCCGGGCTGAAACTCTACGGCCCGGATGATTTTCATCCCTCTGTGTTGGGGACCTATACAGCCGCATTGGTGATCACGAGCAAGATCCTGTCACGCTCTGCCATTGGAATGCCCGGCGACTTCGTGCTCGCCAACGGAACGCATGTGGTGATTTCTCCCACGGAGGCACAGCTCGTTCAAGCTGCTGCGGCGGAAGTAGTCGTCGCCGAATAGGTATGCCACTCTCATATTTGCCGAAAACTGAGGGCAAGTCGTCCCTGTTCGAGACGTTAGTGGGAATCATCAGGGAGAGCCGGACGCCCCACCCCCTCCCCCTGAACATCGTGCGACGGTTGCCCGATGTAGGCCCGTATCTCGTAAGTTATTTCATTACAGCGCGTTTGCAGGTAGTTTGACGATCCATGCAATCAATACAATCAATACAAATACTTACAATACTTTCAATACACCGCAGGGCAAGGCGCAAATTACAGCCGAGCGTAGCCGTCGAGATTTCAAAGAGCCGCTTCAGATCCACGGGAGTGGGCGTGGACCGAGGGAAGAGACACGAATCCCTCTCCTCGCAGTGAATTTTCGCTCGATGGAGGCGGATACGAAAGGGCGCCGGTCACGGTGAGGTGTGATAGTCGAAGAGTTGTCAGTGTCCGGTTTGATCGACCATTGGGAGCGATGTCGAGGTGCGGGACTAAAAGCCCCACCCGGCAAATATGGGCCTCGGGATATGTGGGCCATCTGCCCGGAAGATGTCAGTGGGCGGTTGGTCGACCATTAGCAGTGATGCCGGGTTCGCGAAAGGCCCCACATCTGCCAACTGAAGGCAGATATGGGCCACGGAATATGTGGGCCACCAGCGGGTGCCGGGTGGGCCACCGGCCAGCCCCGTTGAAAAAACTGGAACTGGCATGGGTGCAAAGAGGAACAGTGGTGATAAGGCGGGCTTTTCGTCACAAATCCTTACGCGCTATCCTAAGAAATCGGCAATCTCGCACAGGCATTTCGGTTCAAGGAGCCAATCGTGAATAAGAGGAAAAGAGACTGGCGAGAAGTATCGATCAAGCTTGGCACGAGTGTTGTAACAGCAGTGTTTCTCTGCGGAGCGCTGCTATTTGCTGTCACGTTGCAATCTGTATCCGCGAAAGCGCAGTCGACGCCTGCCGCCGCCGGGAAAAACGACATTATCGCCATCGACATTTCGCTTGCGCCCGACAGCACGATGATCCAGCATGCCACGGCGGAGAACGCCCGCCTGCTGAAAGTCTTCCCCAAAGGTTACTCGCTCGACGCAACTCATCGCCCGCACATCACGCTGGTTCAGCGATTCGTTCATACAGCGGACCTCGACAAAATCTACGCCGCTGTCGGCAAAGTAATCGCCACCTCCAATGTGACAAGCATGAAGCTGGAAGCTTTCAAGTATTACTATGCCCCTGGCGGAGATCTTGGCGTCGCTGGCATTTGCGCCAGGCCTACTCCGGAAATCTTGAAGCTCCAGGCGGATGTCATCGCCGCCGTAGCTCCGTTCACCGTCGAGACCGGACCTATCAGTGCGTTCACCGCTCCCCAAGACAGTGCGGCCCTTAACGCCGACCTTATCGACTATGTCACGACATTCGTGCCCAAAATGTCCGGCGACAACTTCAATCCACACGTCAGTATCGGCGTTGCTCCGCGAGAATATCTCGATAAAATGATCGCCGAGCCCTTTACGCCGTTCACTTTCTCTCCCGTTGGAGCCAATGTCTATCACCTTGGCCCGTATGGCACCGCTGCGAAGAAACTGAAAGAATGGAGACCGAAGCCCTAGAGCTTTTCGGGTACCCACACTTGTCCGCGTCGGGTGCCCCACCCTTGTCCGCGCTTTTTGCGGACAGGGTGGGCACGTGCGACTGTGACACCCATCACGGCGAATACCGGAGGGTCCAACTAATCTCCAATCGTGCCCCGCGGACTCTACCGCTTCCAGCAATCCGGAGACCTCCATTTCGTCACGTTCAGTTGTTACCGCCGGGCTCAGCTTCTCGCAACGCCGCAAGCACGCGACACCTTCGAACAAACTCTGGAGCAAGTGCGGAAATGGTACGGTGTCTACATCATCGGCTATGTTGTCATGCCCGAACACGTACATCTGCTACTGACCGAACCCGAGCGCAGCCAACTGTCGGTTGTCCTTCAAATGCTCAAGCAAAACGTCGCGCATAGAGTTTCCCATGAGTCCGGGATGCCCTTCTGGCAGCCTCGCTATTACGACTTCAACGTATGGAGCGGGGACAAGCGCGTCGAGAAGTTGAAATATCTTCACCGTAACCCTGTAAAGCGTGGCTTAGTCGAGAAGCCGGAAGATTGGAAGTGGAGCAGCTACCGGCATTACGTCACAGGTCTCGACGGAGTTGTCGAGGTCGCGTCGCCGATGGCAGCGTGGCGCAGAAGACAAACTGGGTGCCCCACCCTTGTCGTCCCTCTTTTGGACGACAGGGTGGGATCAAACACGCCTGAACCGCTACCAACACTCGATGCCGCGCCCACCCTGTCCGCAAAGGGCGCGGACAAGGATGGGGCACCCTCAGTTTGAGGTGTGATCTGTTATCACTGAGCGAAAGGGTGGGCCACCCGCCCGCCCGATTCTTGGTGGACTAGAAACAGTGCTCGGTGACACCGCAATTTCTGTGCTAAATTCTTGTCACTCTCGGACAACTTGAGCGGAGTTGTGTAGAGAGTGAGGTACGCGTGCCAGTCCCGACCGCACAGAAGATCCGTTTCGGAGCGTTTGAGCTCGACCGCCACACGGCCGAGTTGTGGAAGAACGGCGCCAAGCTCAAGCTGCAAGGCCAGCCCATCGCCGTCCTCGCGCTTCTGCTGGAACGTCCCGGCGAGCTCGTGACACGCGAGGAAATCCGGAAACACCTCTGGCCCGAAGACACCTTCGTAGACTTCGAGCACAGCCTGAACACCCACATCAAGAAGCTGCGCCAGGTGTTGGACGACGACGCAGAGACGCCGCGCTATATAGAGACTCTGCCGCGGCGGGGATATCGGTTCTTAGCCAAGGTTGAGGCAGTAACGAATGGCAGTGAAGCAGTTGTCGGACCAACGACAGCGCCAGTCGACAAGCCAGACACGTCGAAAGAGGCTCCGCCATCGGAACCGAAGCCGACTGCGAAAGCTGCTCGCTGGAAATACGCAATTCTCGTCACACTGATTCTCGCGATCGCTGCGGGAGCGCTGTACTGGCTCCTCCGCCCACGCACCCCGGCGGTCACCGCCATCCGTCAGCTCACCCACACGGGGCGCCAAAAAAATGGCTATGTGGTGAGCGACGGGACCAGAGTTTATTTCGACGAAATCAAAGACGGTAAGTCGCAAGTAGCTGAAGTTTCGACGGCGGGTGGAGAGGTTTCCTACCTTGATACGCAACTCGACAATCCCTTTGTCCAGGATATCTCCCCCACCGGCTCTGAGCTGCTGGTTGGCACCGGGCCAAGTCCCAGTCCGCTCTGGATTTTGCCATTGCCAGCCGGCGCCCCGCGACGTATTCCCGGTGAGTCTACCGGGAGCAGTTTCTTACCTGGCAGCAGCTCGCAGATCGTTTATGTACAACCTTCCGACTTCCTCCACCTTTTCGCCTCCGACTTTGACGGCGGCAACGCCCACTCTCTCCTGCAACTGCCACGCGACCCCGTAACGTCTTACTTTGTGATTTCACCGGACGGAAGCACCATCCGCTACCACACGGCCGACGGCAAGTTGTGGGAAAGCCGGATCGATGGAACACAGAAACACCTCCTCTCGCAGGTGTCCCGAGAAACCAGCTGCATGGACTGGACCGCAGGCAACAAGCTGTTTCTGTTGACCAGTCGCAAGGAGTTAGTATTCGACGTGTGGGCAATCAGCCAGTCGGGCTGGCTGCGCGGCCGGCAGGCACAACCTGTGCAACTCACCTTCGGTCCTGTTTCGTTCCAATGCGTTGTAGCCAGCAAGGATGGCAAGCAGATCTATGCACTTGGCCGTGCACCGCGGGGAGAGTTGAGCATCTACGACGCTCAAGCAGGCATATTCAGCAAGTATCTCAACGGAATTTCCGCCGGCTCCACGGATTTCTCACCCGACGGTCAGTGGGTTGCTTATGTAACCCACCCGCAGGGGAATCTCTGGCGGAGCCGTCTTGACGGCAGCGACCGCCGGCAACTTACCTTTTCACCGATGGGGCCTATCCTCGCTCCCAGGTGGTCGCCAGACGGCCGATTCCTTGCGTTCATGGAGTGGGGAGAACAGAGAAAGATCTATCTGGTTAGTGCAGATGGTGGTGCTCGCATGTTGCTCCTGTCCGGCGACTTCCGACCGGCTGACCCAAGCTGGTCACCAGACAGCAAGTTCCTGGTTTACGGAGGAGAGATCGAGAAGCCCTCGTGATGTCAAGAGATCCGAAAGAGGGAAGATCGGAGATTAGAATTTTCGACCTTTCGACGAAGCAGTCTAAGACCGTCCCGGGATCGCAGGGAATGTTTTCTCCGCGCTGGTCGCCGGACGGACACTATCTTGCAGCTCAATCTGACGACCAAAAGCGGTTGTTCCTGTACAGCTTTGAAAAGCAACACTGGCAGCAACTGCCCGTACCGAAGAGTCAGAATCAACCGGTGTGGGCTATCCGCATTGGTCGCACGATAGCCGCTACCTCTATTTCCAGTCGTCGTTCAACATTTACAAGCTAAGCATACCCGGAGGCCAACCGGAACTCATTGCCAGTGTGGCCGGTACCGATACCGGTTATGCCGCTATGCCTTGGAGCGGCTGGTTTGGGCTCACGCCGGACGACCATATCCTGATGATGCTTGATCGCGGCGTAGATGAGATCTATGCCCTGGACGTGGAGTATCGGTAGAATTGCAGGTGTTCGTGACTGAGACTTTATCGGTGACTGTGCCGATCAAAAGATGGAGAGCCGCTGGTTGGCGGCTCTCATCGTTTCGCCCAGAGTTCTTTGGGGATGGACAGCCTACTGGGAAGGGCCCTGGTCGCTTCTGAACGTTGTGTACATCACGTTGTAATACTGTCCGGACTTTACGGAAGTCGTCGGGACGTATGCGACGCCGCAGAACGCATCGTTGACCAGAGTATTAACGATCTTGTTGTCGGCCTCTATGCCGCCGGCACTGCCCGGACCAGGATATTCGACGATTCCGCAACTCTGATTCTCAACCGGCGTGGCGTTGAAAATGGAGTTGCCTTCAAGGATGCTGTTAGACATTCCCTGAGCATCGATACCGTTCAGCCCCGTAATGTTGGCAATGAGGTTATGACGAATCTGCGCCTTGTTCGCGAAATTGACAAAGATTCCGCTCTGTGCGCCCGTAATCACGTTTTGCTCCACTCTGCTGCCATCGCCCACTGCACGCAGAACAATTCCCTCGCTTCGTGCGTTGATGCAATCTGTGAGTGACAGAGCGCCGCAGTTACCTTCCGTGATCTGGTTGCCGATAATCTGTGCGACTGCTCCATTCAAGACGAAGATCCCGAACTGGAAGAAGAACCCCCCGGCTGGTCCCGTTCCTGAGATGACGTTCCCCTTCACTTTGGCGGTCAGGCCCGTCCCAATACCGCGCAGCCCTTCCTTCGAGTAGTCGTGGATACTGCTGTCCTCAACCGAAACCCGAAGCGGTCCAGCGCCAGTCGACTCAAGCAGCACGCCAAAGCCGTTTCCGAATAGCGTTGCGCAACCCGCAGGATTGGTGATTTTGGCGCCGGAGATTGCGCCGTGCTCAACCTCTCCGCCGGCGTTGAAGAAATGCACCGCCGATAAAATCGGGTCGCAGCCGGATACCGTGTTCTTGCTGGCATCGACTGCAATGTTTTCGAGGTAGACATCATCCGTGTTCTGGACCGTGACCACCGCCAGGTTGCCGCTGGAGTCTGGTACAGGTGCCGATGGCTGAATCAGGGCGCGATCCAAATGATTCACAGCCACGCCGCGAATGGTAAGCGGCTTTGAAATTACCAGTTGCTCATCGTACAGCCCTGGGCAGACGTTAATGGTGTCGCCGGGTGCGGAAGCATCCACCGCGGACTGAATGGACGTGTATGTAGCCTTCGGGCAAATGTTGTGGTCCACCGAGACGAGGCGGGCGGGTTGAGCAAAGCCACTGTCTGCGGCTGCTGCTGTTCCCAAAACCATCGCCAGGCAGAGAATCACGAAAGAGGTCAACATCGTGCGCATGGAAGTCTCCTTTTGATTTGGGCGCGCTCTCGCGCCCAGATTGCAGTTGAGTGTTGTGGAATCTTGAAATCCGATCGATGGCGATAGGTTGCTATTACCTCGCTGCCAACAGGGCCAGCTCGACCACGTCCTGTCCGCCATTACGGGCGACCTGGATCTCGTTTGCGGAAGCGTAGAACTCGCGGGCGTGGTCGCAGTTCGGCAACCAGGCAGACGCCAGGAAGTAGGCATTGCCGTACTTGTGGAAGACCAGCTTGGCGCGCCCGTCCGAGTTGGTCGAAGAGCCATTGTTGGTCATGGTGGTCTTGGCCTCCGGGCCCCCAACATGCTGCAGGTTGACCACCCGCTCGCTGGGTGACGAGACGATGTACTGGCCGGCGGGGAGGCGGACGTCGTCCACGGTGAAGCTGAACGGAATATTGACGGCTGCGGAGGTCTTCTGGGCATAAGCGGGAGCCAGCGCCAGCAGCACCAACGCCAGGGTGATCACGGTCAAACGAGCTGCATTTTTCATTTCCATCCTCACAGGAGCAGTAGCTCCGAATGAGCCCGACTTTGCCCCCGACTCGAAAAATGCTCAATGCACACGGAGTGGAATTGCGGTGGAAGGCAGGTGAATCGCGGGTGAATGCGGATGTTGCTGGTGGCATGGGGTTTATTGGAGGCCGAGACAGATAACAGCGGCACGCCTTGCCGGTAATGGGGCTCGACCCGGCGCGATTCATCCAAGGGTCATTTCCGGAACGGCATCACGGGTTGAGGGTTTGCGCTCCGTCCGTTACGATTGAGAGTTTGCAGTTTGCTTTGGAGGCATTTCTTATGGCTACCTTAGAACAAAAAGCTCCGGCCGCCGCCGCAGGCAGCAAGGCGACGGTCTACAAGAACTTCATCAACGGCGAGTGGGTGGAGAGCCACACTGGACGCACGTTTGAGAACCTGAACCCCGCCGACACGCGCGATGTGGTCGGCGTGTTTCAGCGCTCGGACGCCGAAGACGTGAACCGCGCCATCGATGCCGCCAGCGAAGCCTACAAGAAGTGGCGGCTGGTGCCGGCTCCGCGGCGCGCCGAGATGCTGTACAAGGCGTCGGAAATTCTGATTGCGCGCAAGGAAGAGTACGCGCAACTGATGACGCGCGAGATGGGCAAGGTGATTAAAGAGACGCGCGGCGACGTGCAGGAAGCCATTGACTGCGGCTACTACACGGCGGGCGAAGGGCGCAGGCTGTTTGGGCCGACGGTGCCGTCGGAGCTGCCCAACAAGTTTGCCATGGCGGTGCGCCAGCCGCTGGGCGTGTGCGCCATGATTACGCCATGGAACTTCCCCATGGCGATTCCGTCGTGGAAGCTCTTCCCTGCCCTGGTGGCGGGCAACACGGCGGTGATCAAGCCGGCGCAGGACACTCCGCTGTCGACGTTTAATTTTGTGCAGGCGCTGGTGGACGGCGGCATTCCCGCGGGCGTGGTCAACATCGTGAGCGGGTTCGGCACAGAAGTTGGAACGCCGATGACGCAGCATAAAGATGTGCGCGCGGTGTCGCTGACGGGATCGACGGCGGTGGGACGCATCGTGGGGCAGGAAGCGGCCAAGACGTTTAAGCATTGCTCGCTGGAGCTGGGCGGGAAGAATCCGATGATTGTGCTGGACGACGCGAACCTGGAGCTGGCGCTGGAAGGCGCGCTGTGGGGAGCGTTTGGCACGACCGGGCAGCGTTGCACGGCGACGAGCCGCATCATTGTGCAGAAGGGCGTGTACAAGAAGTTCGTGGATGAACTGGTGGCGCGGGCGCAGAAGCTGAAGGTCGGCAACGGGCTCGACGAGAGCGTGGATATGGGCCCGGCGGTGAACGAGTCGCAGATGAATACCGACCTGAAGTACATCGAGATTGGCAAGGGCGAAGGCGCGAAGATGCTGACGGGCGGGCATCGGCTGGAAGGCGGAGTGTACGAGCATGGATGGTTCGTGGCGCCGACAGTGTTTGCGGATGTCGACCGGAAGATGCGGATTGCGCAGGAAGAAATTTTTGGGCCGGTGGTGTCGATCATCGCATGCGACGGGCTGGAGAACGCCATCGACATTGCAAACGACATTGAGTACGGGCTGTCGTCGTCGATCTACACGAAGGACGTGAACAAGGCGTTTACGGCGATGCGCGATCTGTACGCGGGCATTACGTACATCAACGCTCCGACGATTGGCGCGGAGGTGCATTTGCCGTTCGGCGGGACGAAGGCCACGGGCAACGGGCATCGCGAGGGCGGCATCGGCGCGATCGATTTCTATACCGAGTGGAAGTCGGTGTACATCGATTACTCCGACACGCTGCAGAGGGCGCAGATCGACCGGCCGGAGTAGCAGAAGAAGTGGTTAGTGGATAGTGGATAGTGGATAGTGGATGGTTCCCAGGTTAGCGCCAAAAGAAGGCGCAACCCTGGGGCACCCAGCTTCCTTCTTGTCTGAGGACGCCATCATGCCTACGAAAATCGCAACTGAAGTCATCGCCGCCAAGCGTATGGCCAATGTGCGCTATGCCATCCGCGATCTGGCCGTCGTCGCCGACGAAGTCGCCCGCGAAGGTCACAAGATCCTGTACCTGAACATCGGCGACCCGTGTAAGTTCGACTTCCCCACTCCGCCGCACATGATTGAGGCGGTGCACAAGGCGATGCTCGACGGCCACAACACGTATGGCGAGTCGCTCGGCATCAAGCCGGCGGTCGAAGCCATTCGGCACCATGCCGAAGCCAACGGGTTCAAGGACATTCAAAGTATCTTCGTTGGCTACGGCAGCGGTGAAGTCATCGATAGTTGTCTGACCGCGCTGGTGAATCCCGGCGAAAACGTGCTGACGCCAAGCCCCGAATATCCGCTTTACGGCGCGGTGCTGGCCAAGCTGCACGCGGTCCCCAACGCTTACGATCTCGATGAGTCAAATGGCTGGGAGCCCGATATTGCCGACATTGAGCGCAAGATCAATCCGCAGACGCGGGCCATTCTGCTGATCAATCCCAGCAACCCGACGGGCGCCGTGTATTCGCGCAAGACGCTGGAAAAGTTGCTGGAGATTGCGCGCGAGAACAACCTGGTCATCCTGGCCGACGAGATTTACGACCAGTTGATCTTCGATCCGCATGCTAAGCACGTTTCGATCGCGACGCTGGCGCAGGATGTTCCCATCATCACCTTCAACGGGCTGTCGAAGGCTTACCTGGTGCCGGGCTGGCGCATCGGGTGGGCGATTGCCACCGGCCCGAGCGAAGCTCTGCACAACTATTTGGAAGGCGTGCACCGGCTATTGCGCGCACGCTTGTCGGCGCCGCATCCGTTTCAGCACGCCATCAAGCCGGCACTGGAAGGCCCGCAAGACCACATTCCCGCCATGCTGGGGAAGCTGCGCCGCCGTGCGCAAATCACGGTCGATTGGGCCAAACGCACGCCCCGGGTGAGCCTGGTCGCGCCCAAGGGAGCGTTCTACGCGCATCCTTCGCTGGACATTCCCGAGGACGACCTTACCTTCGTCACCGACTTGCTGAAGCAGAAGCATGTGCTGGTGGTACACGGCTCGGGCTTCGGGCAGAAGCCGGGCACGCGCCACATGCGCATCGTGTTCCTGCCGCCGGAGGATGTCCTGCGCGCGGCGTATGAGAAGATCACGGACTTCATGCAGGAAAGATACAAAGGCGATTAACCCCGGATTGGCACGGATGAACACGGATAAGTCTTAGGAATTTTGAATACTTAATCTGATCCGTGAAAATCCGTGTAGATCCGTGGCTGACTTCGTTTTTCCCTCGGAGTGCGAATGGTCGACATTCACTGCCACATTCTCCCCGCCATCGACGATGGCTCCGACTCGTGGGAAACGACTGCGGCGATGTGCCGAATGGCAGCCGCCGACGGCATCACGCATATCGTCGCCACTCCGCATTGCGACGGTCAATACGATTACGATCGCGAACACTTCACCGACATGCTGGCTACGTTAAGCGAAGTCTCTGAGAGCCGGCTGACTTTCAGCATCGGCTGCGACTTTCATATGTCGCCACACAATGTGCAGGATGCCCTCGCAAATCCTCGGCGGTATGCCATCGGCGACACCCAGTACCTGCTGGTGGAATTCGATCACCACGGAATCCCGAAGGATGCCAACGAGCTGTTGATGGAACTGATCAGCCGGGGACTGGTGCCGATCGTGACCCATCCGGAAAGAAATGCCTATCTGATGAAAAAGCCCGACACCGTGCTTGAGTTCGTCGCGGCGGGCTGCCTGGTACAGGTGACAGCCAACGCGTTCACCGACTTTTGGGGGCCGAAGTCCAGAAAGGTGGCGGAGCGCCTGCTGCAACGAAACGCCATCCACCTGGTCGCCACCGACGCGCACGATCTGCAACTGCGCCCGCCCGTGCTCTCCGAGGCCTGGATGCGAATCGCAGCGCTCGCGGGGGCCGAGACTGCCGACGCGCTGGTCACCCATAATCCAGCGGTCGTGGTGGCGGGGCACAGTGTGAGGCCTCTGCCCAAGGCAAGGTAAGGGTCCGACGATTCAAGCCCTGTCGCAGAAAGAAGGCCGCCAGAATCGCTGCCAAAGGGGTCCTTCGACTCCGGTGCGCCAACATCGGGCGCACCTGCGCTCAGGATGACACTCGATCGTTGATCTTTGGTATGACAGTCCTACATTACTGCCGGATACGTGGATTCAGCGCTGAATAAAGCAGGTCGGTCAGAAAGTTCACCAGCACGTAGGTCAGTCCGATCACCAGGATGCAGCCCTGCACCAGGTAATAGTCGCGGTTGGAAATGGCCTGCACCGTGAGACGTCCGATGCCCGGCCACGAAAAGATGGTTTCGGTGACGATGGCGCCGGCGAGCAGGGCGCCGAATTGCAATCCTACGACAGTCAGGATGGGAATCATGGCATTGCGCAGCGCGTGCCGGTAGACGACGCTTCGCTCCGGCAGGCCTTTGGCGCGGGCGGTGCGGATGTAGTCCTGCCCCAACTCTTCCAACATTGAGGTGCGTACCATGCGGGTAAGGATCGCGGCCAGCGCTCCGCCCATGGTGATCGCCGGGAGAATCAGGTTCTGCCATGAACCCGAGCCCGACACGGGCAACCATCCCAGCTGAATCGCGAACAGCAAAATGAGAATGGGGCCTAGCGCGAAGTTTGGAAATGACAAACCCAACAGTGAAACGAAGCTCAGGGTGCGGTCGTCCCAGCGGTTGCGATGCAGGGCCGAACGAACTCCGGCGGGAATGGCCAGGCAAAGCGCCACGGTGAGGGCCGCCAGCGTCAACTGCAGCGTCCAGGGATACGCCTGAGCAATGATGTGTCCCACGTTCTGGTTGAAGCGCAACGAGCGTCCCATATCGCCGTGCAGGAGGCCGCGCCAGTAGTTCACATATTGGGTCCCGAGCGGAACATCCAGCCCGTAGGCATGGCGGGCGGCGACGATGTCGGTGGCGGCTGCGCCCTCGCCCAGCATCTGCTGGATGGGATCACCCGGCACGATGTGGATCAGCAGGAACACCACGGAAACCACCAGCCAGATTACCGGCACCATGTAGAGTAAGCGAGTGAAGATGTAGCGGAGCATTGGTTAAGGATGAGTATCCATGATAACGGGGAATCGAGCATCGGTGGCAACTCAGGAAAAGCCGCCGCTGGCACATGCACCGAGGCTAAAGCCCACTTTCTGCTCCCGCCTTATTGACCACGCTAAAGCGTAGTGCTTCCACCGAATAGCAGTTGCGAGTGTTTAAGTGGTCAGTGTCATTCAAAAACGGCACGGCTGAAAGTCGTACCTTGGCGCTAAGGAATTATCAGCTCGGGTTTCAATTCACCGCCGGAGCGGTTGCCGGGGTCTCGGGCTGGAGAGCATCAATCTTGACCGAATCGACGCGCAGTCCATCCATCGCCGCCACGGTGAAACGATGTCCCTCGAATTCGAAACTGTCCCCGGAAGCGGGAATTCGCTGCAGCCTGGTGAGTACAAAACCAGCCAGCGTCTCGAACCCCTCATCGCGGGGCAACTTGATGTGGTACTGCGACTCGAGGTCGCGAATGTTAACCGCCCCGTTCAGCACCATTGAGGTGTCGCCGGGAACGAACCCGGGCTGGCTGATGTCGTACTCGTCTTCGATCTCGCCTACCAGTAACTGGAGAATGTCTTCCACCGTAACCACTCCGGCGGTGGAGCCGAATTCGTCCACGACCACGGCGAGATGACGTTTGCGCTGCTTGAACTCCATGAGCAAATCGGGCAGCGGCTTGGTTTCCGGAACAACCAGCACCTCGCGCATGATGTGGCGCACTTTCAGGTCACTGCTACGAGCCTGGGGTTGGCTGGAAGCGGAATGGCCAAGGCGATAGCGCAACCACCGCATCAGGTCTTTGGCATAGAGAACGCCGATAATGTGCTCCGGCCCCCGCTGAGGATCGTAAACCGGCACGC
Source organism: uncultured Acidobacteriaceae bacterium (assembly GCA_963834815.1). Lineage (GTDB taxonomy): Bacteria > Acidobacteriota > Terriglobia > Terriglobales > Acidobacteriaceae > DASRAA01. Next base: position 528,876 of record CAWIDA010000009.1, read on the forward strand.
GAGAGTGTTGCCCGTCGGCGACGCGTTGTAAGGCTTCGTCCAGCGGCAAGTCTCCGGGCAGAGAGAAAATGTCGGGCCGCGGAACCATCACTTCCCGGACAAACACGTTTTCCAGATCAAGCGCGCGTTGAATGATCTGTTCCTGGGGGGCTTCCAGAATTCCGGTGCGGTGGCTGGCCGAAACCATGAGCTTCAGCTCTTCCGAAGAGTGGACTCCGCCCTCTCGCATGTGCCGCGCCCCAAAGGCTTTCAAGACCACACGGGAGGAGACAGTCATCACTGCCAGCAGTGGCGCCGCCACGGTCATGAACACGTCCATCGGGGCGGCAACGGCCAGAGCAACCCGTTCCGTCCTCTGCAACGCTATTGACTTGGGTACCAGCTCGCCCAGGACCACGTGCATGTAGGTAATAAGGATGAAGGCCAGCCCGATGCTGATGGCGTGGGCATAAATCTGGGAGTTGGGCAGTCGAATGAACAGCGGCTCCAGCACACGAGCCATGGCGGCTTCGCCGATCCAGCCCAGGGCGAGGCTGGATAGGGTCACGCCGAACTGCACCGCCGCAATGAACTCGTCGAGCCGCTGGTGAAGTTTTTGGACAGTTCGGGCCCCGATGCGATGGGCCGCAATCAGCTGTTGCAGCCGGGTCTCCCTGACGCTGACCATGGCGAATTCAGCCGCCACAAAGAATGCGTTCGCTGCGACCAGTAAGACCACTGCCGCAATTCGCAGCACAACGAAAGTAACCATGAAGCTGAAATCTTACCATCGGGAATGAGTTCTGCACGATGGGCTGAAATCTAAGTGGCTTGGGGCCATTAACTTACACTCATCACTATAACTTGCTACCGTTCTGGTCCCAATTCGGTCTAACTGGACGAAAAAGGTAGTCCCGGGCGAGCTTTTTAACATCCAGAACGGAACTTCTCCTCATACTAGTACGTAATGATTCTTAGAACCAAATGCTACCCAGGGTCGGGAGGCGGCAGTGGCCAACGGCAAAAATAAGAAGAAACGTCTAATCATAATTTCAGTTGTGGCTGTGGCAGTGGTGGCGCTCGTCATCGTAGCTGTAGCGGCAACGCGTGGCGGCACTAAGATTGATCCCACGAAACTGGCGAAGGTGGAAAAAGGCGACCTCGCGAAGAGCGTGGTGGCGACCGGCAAGGTCACGCCTATCACCAAGGTGGAGATCAAGTCCAAGGCCAGCGGTATCGTGAAAAAGCTTTTTGTGGATGCCGGCGACCGGGTGCACACCGGGCAGGTTCTGGCCGAACTGGACCGCGACGAAATTGAGGCTCAAGTCAACTCCGCCCGGGCACAGTTGCTGTCGTCCGAAGCCAACCAGAAAGCGGCAGAAGCCGACATGAAGCGCTCCGAAGTCGATGCTGAGGGCGTGGACATTCCAACCCTGCAGCGCGCTTATGAACGCGCCCAAGAGATGGCCAAGAGCGGCGTGGTTTCTACTTCGGCGCTGGATGATGCCCAACGCGCCTACATTCTCGCGGTGAACAAGCGCGACGTAGCCCGGGCTCAGTTGGTGGTCAGCAAGGCCAAGGTCGCCCAGGCCAAGGCCGACGTGCAAAAGAACAGCGCAACCCTGAAACAGCTGGAAGAGCAATTGAGTTACACGACGATCGTTTCGCCGATTGACGGCGTGGTGCTGTCGCGCGACGTGGAGATGGGCGACGCGGTGAGTTCAATCCTGGTATTGGGCTCTGCGGCGACCCTGGTCATGACCATTGGCGACACCAGCGAAGTTTACGTCAAGGGCAAGGTGGATGAGAGCGACATCGGCAAGGTGTATCTCGGACAGCCGGCGCGCATAAGAGTTGAAACCTTCAAGGACAAAACCTTCACTGGTCACGTGACTAAGATCTCACCTATGGGCGTGGAGAAAGACAATGTCACGACGTTTGAAGTGCGGGTGTCGATCAACAATCCCGGTGGCGAGTTGAAGGCGGAAATGACCGCCAACGCCGAGATCATCCTCGACGAGCACAAGAATGTGCTGATGATTCCGGAAGGCGCAATCATGTACGACAAGGACAAGAAGGCCTCCACCGAAGTACCCGACCCCAAGGGCAAAGAAGGCAAGCGCAAAGTCGCTTTGAACATCGGCATCTCCAATGGAGCCAAGACCGAGGTTCTGTCGGGCCTGAAGGAAGGCGACCAGGTAGTGTTACAGCAGTAGTTTTCGATCCTCCTCCATGGGCTGCCCGGATGGCAGCCCAGCTTTTTGTTATTCGCAAGAGTGGTATCGGGGCGCAATCATGAAAAGACATCTTGCAGTATTTCTTCTAATTCTAGCTGTTCCCGTGCTGGTGTTCGCGCGCGCTGAGGAGCAGTTCGATCGCACTCTCCAGGTTTCGGGATCGGTGAATCTGGATCTCACCACAGGGTCGGGCGACGTAACCATCAAGACGGGCGGATCCAATCAGGTGATGGTGCGTGGGCGGGTTCGGAGCAATAACGAATGGTTCAGCGGAAGCTCCGACAGCGCCGTACACAGCGTGGCGTCGAATCCTCCGATCGAGCAGAACGGGAGCAGCATACGTATCGGTTACAACCTGCCCGAAGACGCCAAGCGGCATATTTCCATCAGCTACGAAATCACCGTGCCCGCCGATACAACGTTGCAGGCTGGTTCGGGGTCCGGTGAAGTCCGGGTGCAAGGCGTGCGTTCGCCCGTCAAGGTGCACACCGGTTCGGGTGATATTCGGGTGCAGGACCTTGGTCCCCAGGCTCACGTGGATACGGGCAGTGGCAGCATCCACGCCGAGTCCACAGCAGCCCCGTTCTCCGCAGGCACGGGCAGTGGCGATATCGAGGCTGACCTCACGGGAAGCGGCGACGTCGATGTTCACACCGGCTCAGGCGGAGTTCGAGTACGCGGAGTCAACGGCGGCCTGCGGGCGCGTACCGGCAGCGGAGAAATTGGAGCTGACGGCAATGTGAAGGGCCCTTGGCAGCTGCACTCCGGATCGGGAAGTATTCGCCTGGCGCTTTCTTCCGGCGGCGGATTTAATCTGAATGTCCACACCAGCTCCGGATCGATTCATTCCGATCTACCGATCATGGTGCAGGGTACATTGGGGCATCATGAGTTGAAAGGCGCAGTGCGCGGCGGCGGTCCCGAAGTTGAGGTTTCCACGGGATCGGGCGACATCGAAGTTCGCTAGCATTCCGTTGCTTTGCGGCGGCGGTCATCAGTCGATGACCATGACCGCATCGCCCACCCTGATGGTGCCCGGCCTCAGCACGGAACAGTCCAGGGCCATCGTGCCATCGAATTCCTTCACGATGCGCAACAGGACGTTGCGGTCCTGTTTCAGAGTGTCGGGATCGTAGGTGGTCATCACGCAACGCGCCCGTAGTTGGGCCGCGTGAATTTCTACCTCACCCAGCCGGATTCGCTTCCCTTCCCACGTCCGCTCCGCCAGGCCTTCAACTCCGCCAACGAGAATATTGGGACGGAATCGCCTGCGATCCACACCCATCGCCTCGATCGCCCCGTCAGTCGCGACCAGTAACGGCAGCACATCAAAGTGCTCGGTTCCGGGCAGGTGGATTAACTCCACTGGCTCGCCGGCGGCCTGCATCGCCAATTCGACTGCCGCGGGGGTGTCCCACGGAATGCCGTTAATCGTCGCCTTCCCTGGATCGGGCGCGATACCGCCCTGCAATCCCAGGAGGCGGTGATGCGTGCGGGAGGTGATAAAGCGCTGCCGCGCGACCGACAGCACCACGATCTCGCGGTCGCCGCGAATGCCAGTCTGCAGCACATCGGCTTCGTGCAACAGCTCACCACGCATACTCTTCACGGGATACCGCCACAGTTCGGCGACGTGCATAGGTTTCTTTCCTCCGGCTGGCGTGTGCTGATCAGATGCCTCGGCGAGGGATTCGGTTCCGCGGCTTGACTCGCGCTTCGCATCCGAATAGCTTGCAGATCATGGCCGAACCGCGCATCGTTACCTTCACCACCGACTTCGGACTACAAGATCCGTTCGTCGGAATCATGCATGGAGTGGTGCTCAACATTCATCCGGAAACGCGAATTGCCGACATCTGCCACGCCGTTCCGTCGTTCGACGTGCTCGATGGTGCGTTTACGATTGCACAGGCCTACCGTTTTTTTCCGCCGCGCAGCGTGCACGTTGTTGTCATCGATCCCGGAGTCGGCAGTACGCGGCGTCCAATTCTGGCTGAAACCAACGATTACGTTTTTGTCGCTCCCGACAATGGAGTGCTCTCGCTGGTCGAGGCGCGCGAACCGAAATTCACGGTTCGCCACATCACCGCCGAACGTTACTTCCTACAACCGGTGAGCCAGACGTTCCACGGGCGCGACATTTTCTCGCCAGTCGCGGGATGGCTGAGCAAAGGCATCGCGCCGTCTGAGTTCGGGCCGGAGGTCACCGATCACATACGGCTGCCCCTACCTCCGGTCGAGCGAGTGGCAACCAACAGCGTGCGCGGCGTGGTTCTCAAGGTAGACAAGTTCGGCAACCTGATTACTAACCTGAGTGAAATCGAAGCCCCAGCGCTTTTCGCTGCGACGCCGCCACCCGTGAAATTGCTGGTCGCTGGGCAGACCATCGCTAACCTACGCCCTTCGTACGCGGAGGGTGGCGACGAGGAATTCTTCGCCATCATCGGGAGCTCTGGCTATCTCGAGATTGCCGCGCGTCAGGCGTCGGCGGCCGAGAAATTGTCGGCAGGGGTTGGCACACCCATCGGCGTCATTTTCGAGCAGTAGATGCGGCTACGGATTTTTGGGCTTGACGCGCGCATAGCGTTCCATCTCGCCCGTCCACTTGAGGAAGCGCAGCAGTTCGCTTCGCTCACGCCAGACGAAGCCGCAGAACTCCAGAAATCCGATGCTCTGCATCTTGATTCCGGTATAGGTTTCAATGCGCCAGCGCAAATAAGGACTCCGCCACGGCGCGAGACGATGGCCGCGCGTAGCGTTCCACAGAAAGCGAAGAATGTAGCCGAAGTGTTTCAATAGCGTGAAGAGTCGATTGTCGAGGCTGCTGATCGGCGCCGCTCCACCAGTATAGCCACACCGCCGGACGGCGATTCTGCTGCACGCTGCGTGCTAAACTCGCCTCGGATGCCCATGACCAGGGAACAATTGCGACAGGCTGCGGAAGACCGCTACTACTCCGCCCTGGACCACTACGCCGAAGGCAGATTGACCGAGGCCATCGCTGACTACCAGGCGGCCATTACCCGTGATCCGACGTTTCTCGACGCCATGCATGGCTTGGCGCGCGCCTATCAGGACACGGAACAGTACGACCAGGCCATCGCGACCGCTCATCGCATCACCGAACTCGATCCCGATGACGTTCTCGCCCACACCAGCCTGTCGATTCTTTACCAGCGCAAAGGCATGGTCCCCGAAGCGGAAGCCGAAGCCAATAAAGCCCGCATCCTGGGCTGGAAGCAACAACTCAAGCAGGGTAAGACGCAGCAACCGTGAAGTGGCGCGCGCATCCCGTGCGTAGAAGTGCCAAAAAACGCCAGCGCATGTCTTCGCCCGCCCAATCGGTTCGCGCCATCTATCGTAAGCTGTCACGCGCCTGGGGACCGCAGCATTGGTGGCCTGCCCAAACTCCGTTCGAGGTAATTACGGGCGCAATCCTCACCCAGAATACTTCGTGGACCAACGTAGAACGAGCCCTGATCAATCTTCGCGCGGCGGGCGGGTTGAGTGTCGAGGGCGTCCGCGGCCTTTCGATCGATCAGCTCGAGTTGCTAATTCGTCCTTCCGGCTACTTTCGGCAGAAGGCGCAGCGTCTCAAGAATTTCGTCGCCTTCCTCGATCAAAAACATGGCGGATCGCTCGATGCGATGCTGGCTTGTACCACGGAACAATTACGGGGAGAGCTGCTCGCGCTGAATGGCATTGGTCCTGAAACCGCGGACTCCATTCTGCTATATGCGGGACACCACCCCATCTTCGTGGTGGACGCCTATACGCGCCGTGTGCTCGAACGTCACGACGTCGTGGGAGTTGATGCAAAATACGATGCCATCCGCACCTTGGTTGAGGAAGCGTTGCACGCTGAGACGCAGCTGACAGGCCCTTTCAGGCCATGGCGCGATCAGCAGCGCCCCGAGGCGCATACGCCGTCGCCGATGAGCACTGCTGCTCGCCCTCCGCTGGCACAAGTTTACAACGAGATGCATGGCCTGATGGTGCAAGTGGGGAAACACTATTGTCGCAAGCAAGATCCCCGGTGCGATGCTTGTCCGCTGGGCGCAATGCTTGCCAGACCAGTGCAAACTCGCTCGCCGGTTCCCCTGAAGCGCGAACAAACGCTGGAGACAAAACGAAAAGCTTCGAAAAAGCCTGAGAAATCGCGGTTATAATAAAACCCGGCGTGAGGCCGTGAATTCCGTTGGCTCCATCAGTTGTATGCGCCCAGAGGCCAACGGACCCTTATCGCGCAATGTCTCCTGTCGCCCCTTCAACCCGTCCCGACAAGAAGCGCAGCCGCACGCCAGCTATCGTTGCGCTCTCAATCGCCATCTTTCTGCTGTTCGCGGTGATCTTCGCTCAGGCGACATTCAACCTGACCTTCCTTCAGCCCGACACCAGCGAAGAAACGCTGATCTTCGCAGCGCTTTCAGCCTTCATTTTTCTGCTGTTCGTAGCACTCACGTTCGTCCTGCTGCGTACACTGCTTCGCCTTTATGCCGAACGCAAGACCGGTGTAATGGGATCGAAGCTCCGCAGCCGGATGGTGATGGGTGCACTGCTGCTATCGCTGGGGCCTGTCATTTTTCTTTTTGTGTTTTCCTACGGCCTGATTAATCGATCGATCGAGAAGTGGTTCTCGCGGCCGGTGGAAGATGTGCAGTACCGCACCGGCATTGTCGCGTCTCTCCTAACCGACTATGCTGCCGACAATGCGCGAGTTGAGGCCCAGCGCATCGCGGCCACGCCCGCGGCAATAAAGTCGTTCGAGACGGGAAATTTCAGCCTGGTCATGGACGAGTTCCGCCATGGTGAAGTCAGCCTGCAGGGCGGATTCGCTTTCGCCCTGTACGACGACCGCGCCGAAGCGAGCTTTCATTCTCCGCAAGCCTGGCCGCTGATACAGGATCATCTGCCCGCGCCGGAAGCGGCTGACAACAAGCCCAAGTCTTTCGACATCCTTGGCAAGACCTACGTACTGGGCCGAGCGCTATTAGGACCTCATGGCAAAATCTTGGTTGCCATGCCACTGCCCGCGAATTATTCGGCCACTCTTCGCAGCATCGAAGAAGCCCAGCAGCAATACGACGAACTCCGCAAGCAGCGACGGCGACTGCGCCGCACCTATCTTGGATATCTGCTGCTGCTGACGGTTGGCGTCCTGTTTGCATCGACGTGGCTCGCTCTATATCTGTCGAAGATGGTGACTCGACCGCTGCTCGCGCTGGCTGAAGCCACGCAGGAGATTTCACGCGGACGTCTGGACTACCGGGTGGATGTGCAGGTGGGCAGTGAGATTGGACAACTGGTGAACTCGTTCAACCAGATGGCGGCCGACCTGGAAGCGAGCCGGGCCAACATCGAGGCTTCTCGTGCCGATCTGGCGGATGTCAACGTCCAACTCGAGCAACGCAACCGCCACATCGAGACGATTCTGGAAAGCATCCCCACCGGAGTGCTCTCGCTGGACGCTTTTCGCCAGGTGGTGCACATGAACGGCGCCGTCCAGCGCTTGCTCCATCTCGATCCTTCCTCGAACGTGCAGACACTGGGGGAGCTGTTTGCTGAGGACGTGATCGCCGACCTGGAACATCTGTTGCGGAAAGCCGACCGCATGGGAACCACCACTAGCCAGATGGAAATCGTTACCCCACAGCTCAATCTTAATGTCGCAGTTACTGTGGCTTCCCTCGATCCGCCAACACACTCGCACGATCCCGCGTCGCAGCGCATGGGATATGTGGTAGTGCTGGAAGACATCACGGACCTGCTCCGCGCCCAGAAGCAGACTGCCTGGAGCGAAGTGGCGCGTCGTGTCGCCCATGAAATCAAGAACCCGCTCACTCCCATTGCATTGTCGGCGGAGCGCATTCGCCGCCACCTCGAGCGCGGCACGCCTCCGGACGCGACTTCCCTCAAGATCATCCGCAACTGTGCCGACACGATCGGGTCGTCGGTGGAGACGGTGCGGACCCTGGTCAACGAATTCGCTACGCTGGCACGGTTTCCCGCTTCGCGCCCGCTGCCGTCCGACATTAACGCCATCGTCGAGAGCGCGCTCCTCCTGTTTGACGGCCGCCTCAGTGGCATACGGGTGCGGAAGTTCCTTGCCAGGGATCTGCCTCCGGTGCATGCCGATCCCGATGCCATGAAACGCGCGATTGCCAACCTCGTTGATAATGCCGCGGAAGCTATGCAGGGGGCGATGGTCAAAGAAATTGTGCTGTCGACTGCGCTGGCCGGAGAACGTGATTCCGTGGAGATCGTCGTCTCCGATACGGGGCACGGTGTCACGCCGGCGGTAAAAGAAAAGCTTTTCCTGCCCTACTTCTCGACCAAAAAGCGCGGCACTGGTCTCGGACTTGCCATCGTAGGCCGCATCATCGAAGACCACCACGGCTCCATCCGCGTGGAAGAGAACGCTCCCATTGGGACGCGGTTTATCGTAGAGTTACCTGTGGCGGCGGTGATGGCCGCGGCGCCGTCCGAACATCATGCACAACATTCTGATCGTGGATGACGAGTCTGAAATCCGCGGCGCGCTGCAAGGCGTGCTGGAGGATGAGGGCTACAAAACCTCACTGGCGGAGAGCGGCGAGGATTGCCTTGCGTCGCTCGAGCGCAAGCCGGTTGACGTAGTGCTGCTCGACATCTGGCTCCCCGGCATGGACGGACTGGAAACCCTGGGGCGAATCGTCGAAATCGACGATCCGCCCGAAGTCATCATGATCTCAGGCCACGGCAATATTGAGGCCGCCGTCCGCGCCACAAAGTTAGGCGCCTTCGATTTCCTGGAGAAGCCGCTCTCCCTCGAACGCACCTTGATCGTCCTGAAGAACGCCATTGACGCCAAACGTCTGCGCAGCGAGAACCTCGAATATAAGAAGCAGTTCCAGGCGCGCAGCGTGATCGTAGGCGACAGCATTCCCATGAAGGCGCTGCGGCAGCAGATCCTTCTGATGGCCCCGACCAATGGTCGCGTCTTGATCTACGGCGAATCAGGGACCGGCAAGGAACTGGCCGCCCGCGCCATCCACGCCCAGAGCCTGCGCAAGGAGGCGATGTTCGTCGAAGTCAACTGCGCCGCTATCCCCGAAGACCTGATTGAGAGCGAATTGTTCGGGCACCGGGCCGGCTCCTTTGCCGGAGCGACGTCGGACAAGGAAGGCAAATTTCAGAAAGCCGATGGCGGGACGCTGTTCCTCGACGAAGTCGGCGACATGAGCCTCAAGACGCAGTCAAAGGTGCTGCGCACACTCGACGAGGGGCGCTTCGCGCCAGTGGGCGAAGAAGAGCCCATCACGGCTGACGCGCGTGTGATCGCGGCCACGAACAAGGACCTGGAAGACGAGATCTCTAAAGGCAACTTCCGCGAGGACCTCTTCTACCGCTTGAACGTCATTCCGTTCTATGTGCCGCCGTTGCGTGAACGCAAGGAGGACATTCCGTTACTCGCGCGCTATTTTCTGAAGGAATTTTCGCAGACCTACAACCGCCGCCCCAAGGAAATCGCCGACGATGCCATCGATACCCTGCTGCGTTACACCTGGCCCGGGAATGTGCGTGAGTTGAGGAACTTGATCGAGCGCATCGTGATCATGAATCCCGCTGTTGCCCGGCTGGAGCGCAAGCATTTGCCGACCTTGGTCTATCGCGAGGGTGGACGCCGCAGTCTGGGTGAATTCTCGAGCCTGCACGAGGCGCGGGCCTCGTATGAGCGCGACTACATTCTCAAGAAGCTCGATGAAAATCTGGGAAACGTGAGCCGCACCGCTGAAGTTCTGGGACTCGAGCGCAGCCATATGTATCGCAAAATGAAGGCGCTGGGAATTGCGGTGAAGGAATAGCGAACTGCACTTGTCTGTGGCGGCAAGCGCTGGCGAGCCAGCGCTCTACTCCTCCGGCTTGGACTCAGACCGGCCGCCGCTGATCCTCTGGGAAATATGCTCGAGTTGCCGCCGCCAGTCGGTTTCCTCCACAAAGTTGCGCGAATCACGCCAGCCCGATTGCACTTTCACAAACAGTTCCAGAAAAACCTTGGTGCCGATCATGCGCTCGATCTGCTCGCGCGCGTGGGTTCCAATCTTCTTAAGATTGGCGCCCTGCTTGCCGATCAGAATCGCCTTCTGCCCGTCGCGCTCGCAGTAAATCGCCGCCGCGATGCGCGTCAACTTCGTGCCTTCCTCGTACTTGTCGATCAGCACGGTGGTGGCGTGCGGCACTTCCTGGGAGGTGAACTGCAGCACCTGCTCGCGAATTAACTCCGCTGCCAGGAATCGCTCCGGCTGATCGGTGATCTGGTCCTTGGGAAAATAGTGCGGCCCCTCGGGCAGAGCTTTGATTACCGCATCCAGCACGGTGTCCAGGCCTTTTTCCTTTAACGCCGAGATCGGGATGACCTCCGCGAACTGGTGCAGCGCCTGGTATTCGGTGATCAAGGGGAGAAGCCGGTCTTTTTGGATGGTGTCGATCTTGTTCAGCAGAAGAAAACAAGGCAGGTTCGTCCGCTTGGCAATGTCGATCACGAACTCGTCGCCTGACCCGAATTTCTCGCCTGCGTCCACAATCACCAACAACAGGTCGCAGCCTTCAAGCGCGTCATACACCTCTTTCATCATGCGCTTGTTGAGGGAGTTGATCGGCTTGTGGACGCCCGGAGTGTCGATCAGCACGATCTGACCCGCGGGCCGTTTACCGGCCTTGGCGATGTTGACGACGCCCAGGATGCGATTGCGCGTGGTCTGCGGCTTGCGCGTGACAATCGCTACCTTCTCGCCAACCAGCGCGTTAAGTAGTGTGGACTTTCCTGCGTTCGGACGCCCGATGATGGAGACAAACCCGGAACGAAATGCCATGTCAGGCTCGAATCTGCTTGGCAGCAGATACGTTCTGCAGGCTAACACGTACCCGTTCGACCCGACGTTCGGTGGAGTCCAGCACCTCAAAACGCAGGCCGTTCTCTTCGAACACTTCGCCCGCTGTCGGGATGCGGCCCGCCAGCTCGCTCACCAGCCCGCCAATCGTGGTCGCCTCTCGATCATCCGGCCGCGTCCCGCCCAGCAGTTTCTCCAGCAGGTCGAGATCCGTGTTGCCGTTAAAGATGTACGAGGTCTCGCTCTCTTTTACGATGTCGCTCTTTTCGTCATCGTCACGAATCTCACCGACGATCTCCTCGACCAGGTCCTCGATGGTTACCAGTCCGGCGACGCCGCCATATTCATCCACTACAATTGCCAGGCGAATATTGTCGTGCTGCATTTCGCGCAGCAACTCACTCCCCAGCTTGGTTTCAGGCACGAAATGGACTTCGGGCTTCATAAGGTCGCCGACCGTCTTCGTGCCGGCCTCGGTATCCGGGACCTGCAACAAATCCTTGGTGTACATGATCCCTTTGATGTGATCGACGTTGCCCTCGTAAACCGGTATGCGCGAGTAAGGATATTTGTTTAGCATCTCCGTAAATTCGGCGATGCTCATGGTGATGGGGACGGCAACGATTTCGGGCCGTGGCGTCATCACCTCGCGCACTGTCTTGTCACCGAACTCGACCACCGACTGAATCAGGTCGCGGTCGCTCGCTTCCAGTATTCCTTCTTCCCGGCCGGCTTCGATTAGCGCGTCCACGGCTTCGGACGGGTGCTCTGGCTCTTTCTCGGCATGTTCTTTCGAGAGGGAGGCCACTGACAGCGCGAAGCCCATAATCAGCGTCACCGGCACGGCCACGTAGATCAGTATTCGTAGCACCGGGACGAACTTTACCAGCCACTCGCCCTTGGTCCGCACGAACAACACATGCGGCAGCAGGCGATTAAAAATCACGATGATGAAAATGAGACTGACCGCGGTCTGCAGCACGTCGAGCCCCACCCAGCGCGAATCCCTGAAAACGAGATAGCCGATGAGCACACCGATGGAGGCCATGCATACCTGCACCAGCACTGCCATCGAGAGTGAAGATCGTTCCCTGCTGAAGCCCAGACGCGGCTCCACCAACTGCTCGTAGGCGTCGATGTTCTCCTGGAATTCCCGCGAGAGAAATTTGCCCATCTCGTCGTACAGGCGATCGACGTACGAAACCAGCGCCAGTAGTGCCAATAGAAACAGCAATAAGATGGTTAACGGAAGGGTCATCCGCGGCCGCCTTCGCGCTTGCGAACCCGTGCCGACCGCGCTGCGGCCGCCTTCTTCGCAGCCCGCTTGGGCCGGCGCGCCGCAATCGCAGCCGCTGCCGCAGCGTGATGAGAGCGTTCGATGAGGCCGACAGGAAGCCCCAGCTCGCGACGGACAGTTGCCTCTCGCGCCAGCATCTCGCCATTGTCCTTTTCATGGTCGAAGCCTGCCAGGTGCAACAGGCCATGCAGGATCAGGACCTTCACTTCCGTGGCCAGCGAGTGTCCGAGCTCCGCTGCATTAACATCGGCGATCTCCAGCGAGATCGCGATATCGCCCACCACGCCCGGTACTCTCGACGGAAACGACAACACATCGGTGGGCTTGTCTTTGCGGCGGTAACGGCGGTTCAGTTCCTGCATTTCGCGGCTCGAAGTGACGTAAATGTTCACCTCGCCATCCAGCCCGAGCATACGCTGCGCTCTGCTGGCAAACAGGCTGAGGGCCCGCGCGCTGGTTTCCTTCGATGTTCGCTCCAGGTGGCTCACTTCCGTTCAAGAACAAATGGGAGGGCGACTAGCCCTCCCACCCTATGGTAGCAAGCTTTTACTCCGAAATGCGATCTCCCGCGCCCGAATCGACGACGGGCGGGACCTCTGCTAACGCAGCTCCGCGATCAACGTTAACGTTAGGCGTATAGCCGTTTCCGTTGTTGGCTCGCGGTGTTACGAAGTTATTTGTGTTCTTCAGATCGAGCGACATCTGCTCGTTGCGGCCCTTGTGGTCCTCATAGGCGCGGACGATGCGCTGCACCAGGTGATGCCGTACCACGTCGCCCTCGTCGAAAAAGCAGAAGCGAATGCCTTCCACATCCCTCAGGATTTCTGCTGCCTCAACCAGTCCGCTGCGGCTGGCGCTGGGCAAGTCGATCTGTGTCACGTCGCCGGTGATCACCGCTTTGGAGTTGAAGCCCAGCCGGGTCACGAACATCTTCATCTGCTCCGACGTGGTGTTCTGCGCTTCGTCGAGGATCACGAACGCGTCGTTGAGAGTTCGCCCCCGCATGAACGCGATCGGCGCAATCTCGATTACGTTCTTTTCCAGGTAGCGATCGACCTTGTCGGGATCGAGCATGTCATACAGCGCGTCATACAGCGGACGCAGGTAGGGATCGACCTTTTCCTGTAGCGTTCCTGGCAGGAACCCCAGCCGTTCGCCGGCCTCCACCGCCGGGCGCGCCAGCACGATGCGGTTCACGCGCTTTGACATCAGCGCAGAAATTGCCATCGCGACGGCAAGATACGTCTTGCCGGTGCCCGCCGGTCCCACGCCAAAGACCATATCGTTCTTCTCGATGGCCTCAAGGTACCGTCGTTGATTGATGCTCTTGGGTTGCACCGTGCGCTTGCCGAATGAGCGTTGCTTACCGGCTTCGGCCAGGCCGCGAAGGGTGGCCGTCCCGTCGGCGGTCAGTACCTTCAACATCGCGCCGAGGTCGCCGTTCACGAAGGTGAAGCCGTTGCGCAGCAGGTGCTGATAATCGCTGAACACCTGTCCGGCGCGGGCCACGTCGCTGGGAGCTCCCTCAATCTCGATGGAGTCCGGACGCATTCCGATAGTTACGTTTAATCCATCTTCGAGCAGCCGCAGATTTTCGTCGCGGGTGCCGAAAAGCGTTTCGATGTTGGGGCTGATCTCGATATTGGTCTTCATTTAGGGTCGGAAGTTAGCCTCCTGGGGCTGGATACCTTCGAGCGTGGCTGGCCAGCCAAAGCCCGTGCCGGGGCTTGGCAGTTGGGTGCACAAGAAATTCTTGGGGAAGAACGAGGAAGTACATCCGGGATGTTCGCCGAGGCGAAAACTCCACTCATTGCCCGCTAGCGTATCCCTGATTGCGAATGGAGTCAATCGGGTTTGACACCGATTCGATGCTGTTTGTGATTCTTTCCTGCAAACTCGCCGCAAATTAACCCTACATTCATTGGATGGCCCACACCCACAAAGGTCGCATCCCCATCGTTGTGGTCACAGGGCCCCTGACAGAGTGCGTTCCGAGGCGGTTTGCCGGATAGGCCGTCCTCCGGTAGAATAAAGTATTCGGCGCAGGTCGAGATTCTTCCCAGAGGACTAAAAGCTAAGTATGGCGAACCATTATTCGGCGCTCAAACGCGCCCGTCAAACCGAAACAAAGACGGCGGCAAACCGCGCCAACAAGTCGCGCCTGCGCAGCGCTTTACGCTCCATGCGCGAGGCTATTGCCAAGGGCGACAAAGACAACGCCAAGACGGCACTGAGCGCGGCCGCTTCGGCTGTGGACAAGGGCGTCCAGAAGGGCGTTCTGCACAAGAACACCGCCAGCCGCTACAAAGCCCGCCTCAACGCGCGGGTGAAGGCCATCGCAGCCAAGTAAGGCGTATTGCAACCAATGAGTTCAGAGGCGGACCCTGCTCGCCTCAACGCGCGGGTGAAGGCCATCGCAGCGAAGTAAGTCGATCCAAATCACAAGTTTCAAGGCGGACCTTGCGGTCCGCCTTTTGTTTTGACGCCGCGAGACGTTGCGAGTGGTGGGCTTGCAAGCGTCAGCGGCGTCAAACCTGCCAGCTACCGTGGATTCTGCGCTACGGCCACTGACTTGTGTCCCGGCGTCTTACTGCAGTCGGGAACCTTGCCATCGCGCAGATCCTTGCCATAGTCATCCGCTCGGCGTTCGTCTTTTTCTTGGCACGCGCCGTGCCCCATCTCGTGCGTAACGGCTAAATCCACCAAGGCCGGTCCGAGCTTGCCGAATCTCTCCAATAGCTCCTTGTTGCGGGTGGCCGAACCGACCCACAAGCTGCCATCGAGCAGCGTCATCCGCTGATCCAGCATGGAGAACGCTGGGCTCGCTGGGTCGCCGCCCACTCGTTCGACGAGACTCTTCCAGTCCTCTGCCGAAATCAGGACAAACGACCACATCCCGAGTAGCTGGGTTGGATATGGCGACATTGCCAGTCTCAATGCGGTGGCATCTTTCACGCACTCTGCCCGGTCGTACTTCTGGCTACACAAGAACTGGACTGCTTTCGGTGTTACGCCATTCTCCGGAAAACGTACTGAGATGATTTGAAGGTTTTGGGTCTGCGCCGCGCAGGCGGCGAAAAGAACTGCGAGCAGAACACTTGTTTTCACGGTGGTCACCCCTCAGGTGCCACCGAACTTGGGCTCTGCCTGCTACTACCTCAATGCTGGCAAAGTCCGAAGTGTGTAGTTCCACGTCATCACGTAACTCGCTGATAAATATGCTGGGTAGCAGTTTATTTTTCAGGGACGGCTGGATGGATTTCTGCAATGTGTTGGCGAAAAAGGTGTTAGACTCGCCGTCACCAGCAGGTGTGACATGCCGGAGGAGCGTGCGGTCCTCGGCGTAGTGCGCTTCGGCCGCTTCGAGTTGTCGGCCGACACCGGAGAGCTGCGCAAAGACGGCGCCCGGCTGAAGCTGGCAGGTCAGGCCATCCAGGTGCTGGCGATGCTGGCCGCCAACCCCGGCAAGCTGGTCACCCGCGAGGAGTTGCAACAAAGGCTGTGGCCCGGCGCCAGTTTCGGCGATCCTGAGCATGGACTCAACGCAGCGGTAAACAAGCTTCGGGAAACTCTCGGTGATTCCGCCACCGACCCCAAGTACATCGAAACCGTTCCCGGTCGCGGCTACCGATTTATCGCCACACTGGATCTTCACGGAAATGGCGCTGAACCTCCGCAACCTCCCAAGCCCCCCTGGTGGAAGCGCAAGGCGGCGATTGCAATTGCAGCTTGCGTTGTCGGTGCAGGTTCTCTATATCCGTGGACAGCCCCGCGAATCGAGCGGTTGTGGCGGCTGTATGAGTTGCAAAAGCTAACTGTGATACCTCTCACTGCCTTGGAGGGATTTCTATTCTCGCCCAGCTTCTCTCCAGATGGTACCCAGGTCGCGTTTGTATGGGGCAAACAGACCGGCTTGGAAGAGAACGAGCTGTACGTGAAAGTGATCGGTACGAGCAATCCCTTGCGTCTGACACATCGCGGCTATGTTGGACCTGCGGCATGGTCGCCGGATGGCCGAAACATAGCCTTTGGGCGCTGTATCGCTAGCGATTGTGGAGTCTTCCTGATATCGCCGCTGGGTGGACCAGAACGCAGGCTCCTCTCCGTCAGCGAGTTCGGTTGGCCCCACTGGTCTCCAGATGGAAAACAACTCGCGTTTATCGACCACCCTCCCGATTCTCCACCCGAGACTATCGGCCGCTTGTTCCTGCTGTCCTTAGATTCAATGGAAACAGTTCCGGTCAAAACGGGGTGCAACGATGTGAGCACACCCGCATTTTCACCACGCGGAGACTACCTCGCTTGGACATGCGTAGAGAAGACCAGAGAAATCTCCATCAACCTGCAACGCGTCAGTGATGGCAGCGTTACTCAACTCTTGCGGAGGAAGGATGGGGTTGGGTCACTGGCATGGTCAGGCGATGGGCGCCGCATTTTGTTCACAACTGGTTTCGACAGTCCCGGCGACCTTTGGGAAGTCGATCTTGCCCGGCCCAATCAATCCGAAAAGCTGCCCGTTGGGCACGATACAGATGGTATTGCCGTGAGCCCGAAGGGTGACCGGGTTATTTTTATTCAACACCGCATTAACATCAATATCTGGCGTGTAGATCTCTCCCAGCCACTAGCCCATGCCCAAAAGGTCGTGGGCTCGACTCGACAAGAACGGAGTCCGAATTACTCTCCTGATGCAACTCAGGTCGCCTTCGGGTCTAACCGATCCGGCAACGAGGAGGTCTGGGTGTCAGACGCCGACGGCTCAAACCCGGTACAGCTAAGCTCGTTCGGTGTATACCAAACCGGATCACCGAGCTGGTCTCCCAATGGCAAATGGATCGCATTCGACTCACGGGTCGGTGGCGAAGCCAATATCTACATCGTCGATCCGCGCGGCGGCGTGCCTAAGAAGCTGGATATCGATATACGCGGCAACAACCTGCCGAGATGGTCAAACGACGGGGCATGGATATTTTTTGTCAACGGGGAAGATGCTGGCCACCCGACCATTTGGAAAGTGCCTTCCGGGGGCGGGCACGCGGTGCAGGTCGCGCAGCATCCTGCCGGGTTCTTTGCGGAATCTCCCGACGGCCGGTTCATTTATTTCGCTCGGGATTCATGGTTATGGCGCGTCAACACTGACGGCACTGGGGAGCAGAAGGTGCCGGACATGCCTCAACTCAGCGGCTTCTCTGAAAGATGGACACCGTTTGGGTCGGGCATCTATTTTGTAGCTGGTGAAATCGACAACACAGAAATCGATTTTCTCGATCTCGAGACCCACGAGACAAGGCGAGTCCATGTGATGGAAAAGCCCCCGGCATGGGGCTGGATGGGCGGACTGTCGGTTTCGCCAGACGGGAAATGGCTGCTCTATGCTAGGACCGACGAATTCTCCAGCGACCTCATGTTGATCGAGAACTGGCGGTAGAAAGGCGGAGATCGTTCGACTGGAATTTCCGGACGGAAATCGCTATGACAGAGCCCGTTAAGAGCGCCGATTCAATCCTCTTCGGCCGCTTCGAGTTGTCGGCTGACACCGGAGAACTGCGCAAAGACGGCGTTCGGCTGAAGCTGTCCGGTCAGGCCATTCAAGTGCTGGCGATGCTGGCCGCCAACACCGGCAAACTGGTCACGCGCGAAGATCTCCAGCAGAAGTTGTGGCCAGGAGCGGGCTATGGTGACCCGGAGCATGGTCTCAACGCGGCAGTGAATAAACTGCGTGAAGCGCTCGGCGATTCCGCCACAGAACCACAGTACATCGAGACGGTTCCCGGGCGCGGGTATCGGTTCATCGCTACGCTTGAGTCGGCGGCTGTTCCGCCCGAACCGGAACCTCCGAAACCGCCACCCGACCTTCAACCACCGAAGTCGCGATGGTGGAAGAGAAATGCGACGATTGCTGTTGCGGCGTGCGTTACCACTGGTGCCTTGATGTATCCATTCGTAGCGCCGCTGATCAGGCGGCAAGTTCGGATGAATCGGCTCCAAAGAATGACCGTGGTTCCCCTCACCGCTTTGCCAGGATTGGTGTGGTCACCAACGTTCTCGCCGGATGGCAACCAAGTCGCCTTCGCGTGGAATGGTGCAAATTCCAATACCCTGGCCATTGACGTTTACGTAAAGGTGATTGGGACAGATCATCTACTGCGTCTGACGCATAACGGTCGTGAGGGAAGGCCAGCATGGTCGCCGGATGGCAAGTCCATAGCCTTTTGGCGCTTTATTCCGCCCGATTCAGGAGTGTTCTTGACATCACCACTGGGCGGACCGGAGCGCAAGGTCGCATCCGCCACCTGTGATTGCTCGGCCGATAGTCGCATCAGTTGGTCTCCCGATGGAAAGCTACTCGCGTTTCTAGACCACCCTGAAAGTTCTCACTTGAGTGTTGTGGAATCGGATTTAGTAGTGGTTTCTTTGGATTCCATGGAGCGACATCAGGTCAAGACGGGTTGCAACCTGGTGGACACACCTGCCTTTTCACCACGCGGCGACTATCTCGCGTGGACGTGCAACGATAACCCAAGCAGCGTTCCCATAAGTCTGCAGCGACTAAGCGATGGCAGCATTACTCAGCTATTGCACGGAGTAGATGGGATTGGAGGCCTGGCTTGGTCAGGTGACGGCCGACGCATCATCTTCAGCACTTCAAACCGGCCGGGAGAGGCTGAGGGCGGTCGCTTGTGGGAGATCGAGCTGTCTCGCCCCAACCACGCAGAAATGGTGCCAATTGGCCACGATGCCTACGACTTTGCCGTCAGCGCGCAGGGTAATCGACTTGCTTTCGTTCAAGGCCGGGAAAACACAAATATCTGGCGCGTGGCCCTTTCCGGGCCACCCCTGCCCCAAAAGATCGTGGCCTCGTCGCGCGCGGCAACAGCGCCCGACTATTCTCCCGACGGGACCCAAATCGCCTTCCAGTCCACCCGGTCCGGGAGCAGTGAGATCTGGATCTCTGACTCAGATGGCTCGAACGCGGTCCAGCTAAGCTCATTCGGCCTTAGTACGACCGGCACACCACGCTGGTCTCCAGATGGCAAGCTTATTGCGTTCGATTCGCGCGCAGGGGGCGAAAGTAACATCTACATCGTCGATCCACACGGCGGCATGCCGCGAAAGCTCGACATCGATATACGTGGTAACAGCATCCCCAGTTGGTCACATGATGGTCGATGGATTTACTTCGTGAACGGGGACGATGCCCATCATTCCACCATTTGGAAAGTACCGTCGAAAGGCGGTCACGCCGTGCAAATTGTTAGTCGTAGGGCGTCGTCCCCTAAGGAATCTCCCGACGGGCTGTATGTCTATTTCTCTCGATATTGGCAGCTCTGGCGGGTGAGGACCGATGGTACCGACGAGCAGCAAGTTCACGGCATGCCTCAGATGGCCTCCGCTGGTGAGGCGTGGAGCCTGTTCGGATCTGGCGTCTATTATCTTGGCTACGACAACAACGAACCCGAAATCGACTACTTCGATCTCAACACAAAACAGGTGAAGCCGGTTTATTTGCTGGAGCGATCCTTCGCGGGTTGGATGGGCGGACTGCCCGTTTCCCCCGACGGCAGGTGGCTGCTGCATTGCCCAGGTCGACGAAAGCTCCAGCGACCTCATGATGATCGAGAACTGGCGGTAATCTCGGCGGAGTATCTTAGGCCAGCGACCGACCCTGCGTTATCACAAGCTTCTGTGTCCTAGGTCATATCATCCTAAGAGTCTAATCGTGTATTCCTGTCTCGTGAGGCCAAAGGGATTGGTGTCTCTTGGCTTGTCCATCTCGCCGAATGGGTGGGCTGGGGCTCTTTGCCAGTGGAGACGAACTGGCAAGTACAGCATGCCTGCCTGGCACTGTCGCACCCGACTAGACTGGCGGCGTTAGCGAACCGGGGTTAGCCCAAGCGGTGCCGTAGGTTATTTGAATAGAGGACTTTGACTATAACCCTCATGGGCTCATGAGTTTGCGCGTAAATCGCGCTAAAGCACTGATTCTAAGGAACCAATAGGGAGGGGGGTACCCCTCCCTTTAGCACCATAGGTCGGAAAGCGGCTTAGTTGGCCGCTTAGGAAGTACGCAGGTCGCGCCGCACCAGGAACGCGTCGACGAAGAAGCCCAGGCCCAAGGCCAGCGGAATGATGCCGAAGTACGAGGCGACCCAGGCATCGCTCTCAAAGCGGGCTATCAGGGCAAAGGTGATCATGTAGCCGATCGCTCCGGCGGTCAGCAGAATTCCCGAACGCCGCGAACGCGCCACCTGCGAGAGCTCCGGCTCCATGGGAACGTTGACTCCGCGCGCCAAAGCTGCCATGCGCTCATCGGTGCGCAGCCTGCGTACCCGGTAAAACGTGTACATCAAGGCCATCGGGATACCGAGCGCCATGGTTACTGCCACCAATCCTATGATGTTTCCGTCCATTGTGATGCTCCTTTTCCGGCACGCTACCGGTGTAGCGCTGCTCGGTCCGCTTCCACAATGATGTACGGAAGAAGATGCCCGGAGGTTCCGGCGGAGAATGCATGATCTGGCTTATCACACCGAGGCGTGACCTGCGTCCTATCCATCGCTCACCGATGTCCCTAAACTCTCCGTGGATGGATGAGGGAGAGCTGTCGCTCCCAAGCGGCAACCGGACACTACCCGCATCCACGAACGTAAACTGAGGTACTTCGGCCGGTGAAGGGTCATGCTGGTTCTCGCTTTTTTACCCATCTCCCCGCCAAACCTCCCGTCCAACCCGAAAAAGTCCCGCATAAGTCTTTATTCCAGAGGACTTTGGCTGTAACCCCCACGCACTCAAGAATTTGCGCAGAAATCCAGCTATCGCGAACAAAACAAGTAATTTGCAAGGTGGGGGGAGGGGGCTATCCCCTACTCCCTCGGTACCGGCCGGGAGCATCCCAAAATCAGCCTGTATGGGAAGCCCCGTTGCTTGGCCAGCAGTTCTCCCTTACGGCTTCCAGCGCAAGATTGGCTTTCGGGCGGCGGCGGTTTCGTCCAGCCGCGAGAGGCGCGTGTTGTGAGGGGCAGTGGCGACGATTTCCGGCGAGACCTCGGCCTCTTCGGCGATCTGCTTCATGGCGTCGATGAATTCGTCCAGCTCTTCCTTGGACTCGCTTTCTGTCGGCTCGATCATCAACGCGCCCGGCACCACCAGCGGGAAGCTGACGGTATAGGGGTGGAAGCCGTAGTCGATGAGCCGTTTGGCGATGTCGCCGGTCTTGATGCCTTTGCGGGCCTGAATGCGGTCGCTGAACACCACCTCGTGCATGGTTGGCGTGGTGTAGGGCAACTCAAAGACACCTTCCAGCTTCTTGCGGAGATAGTTGGCGTTGAGCACGGCGTCTTCTGTGGTCTGTCGCAGGCCCTCGGGCCCGTTGGCCATGATGTACGCCAGCGCGCGCACAAACATTCCAAAGTTGCCGTAGAACATGCGCACCCGCCCGATCGATTGCGGACGGTCATAGTCGAAGCCCAGCGTGCCGTCAGGCTTGGTGATGAGCACCGGCGTCGGCAGGAACGGCTCCAGGATTTTCTTGCAGGCCACTGGCCCCGATCCAGGACCGCCTCCACCGTGCGGCGTCGAGAAAGTCTTATGCAGGTTCAGGTGCATGACGTCGGCTCCAAAATCGCCGGGACGCACCTTGCCTACCAGGGCGTTCATGTTGGCGCCGTCCATATAGAGCAACGCGCCCTTGGCATGCAACACGTCGGCGATCTTGTGGATCTCCTGCTCGAAGACACCCAAAGTATTGGGATTGGTGAGCATCAGCGCAGCGACGTCGTCGTTGACCTGCGCTTCCAGTGCCGCCATGTCAACCATGCCGCCGGCGTTCGACTTCAGGTTCTCCACGGCGTAGCCGCACATCGCGGCCGTTGCGGGATTGGTTCCGTGCGCCGAATCCGGCACCAGGATCTTCTTGCGCGGATTGCCAAGCGACTCGAGATAGGCACGCACCAGCAGGATTCCCGTCATCTCGCCGTGAGCGCCAGCGGCCGGTTGCATGGTGATGGCATCCATACCGGTGATCTCGATGAGCTGGTCGCTGAGCATCTTGATGATGCGCAACGCACCCTGCGAAATTCGCTCCGGCTGGTAGGGATGCGCCTCCGCCAGTCCCGTCATGCGCGCGGCGGTTTCGTTCACCCGCGCGTTGTACTTCATGGTGCAAGAGCCCAGCGGATACATGCCGTGGTCCACCGCATAGTTCCAGGTCGAGAGTCGCGTGAAGTGGCGGATGATCTCGATCTCGCTGACTTCGGGCATTTGTCCAAGGTCCTCGCGCGCGGCCTTTCCGAGTACTTCGCTGGCATCAACCGTAGGCACATCGAGCGGCGGAAGCTTGTACGCCTTCTTCCCAGGAGACGATTTCTCGAATATGAGCCCTTCGTTCTGGCTGATGTGGGTGGTGGCTTTCTTGATTTTGCTGTTCATCGCGCCACCTCCTTGGCCGCCGCATCAATTGAAGCTTTGGTGGTTGTCTCGGTGCAACACCACAAAGAAGCACTACCGAGTTCGGGAAAGAACTTCTTCAGCGGAAACCCGCCAATGATCTTCTGTTCCAGCAGCCTGTTGTTAAAAACATGGGGATCACTGCTGGTCTGGATGACGAACTCGTTGAAGAACGGAGCGCCTTCAAACAGCAGCTTTGCACCGCTCTTCTTGAATGTCTCCGCGGCGTAGTGCGCCTTTGCCAGGTTCTGTTCGGCCAGTTCCTTCAATCCCTGCCGCCCGTAGATGGTCATGAAGATGTTGCACATCAGCGCCACCAGCGCCTGGTTGGTGCAGATGTTGGAAGTCGCTTTCTCGCGGCGGATGTGCTGCTCGCGAGTTGAGAGCGTCAGCACGAATCCGCGTTTGCCGTTGCGGTCGGTGGTTTCGCCTACCAGCCGTCCCGGAATCTGGCGAACAAACTTTTCCCGCGTCGCCATCACGCCGCAGTACGGGCCCCCGAAGCCGAGAGGCACGCCAAACGACTGCGCCTCCATGCTGACGATGTCCGCTTCCGCCGGCGGCTTTACGATGCCCAACGAGACAGCTTCGGCGATTGAGACGACCAGAAGGGCGCCCTTCTTGTGAACAAGGTCAGCGACAGCGGCAACATCTTCGATGGTGCCGAAGAAGTTCGGGGACTGAATCAGCACGCCAGCGGTTTCGCCATCTACTGTTTTGTCGAGCGCTTCCAGGTCGACGCGCCCATTCTTGCCATAGCCGACCGTGGACAGCGGCATGCCCTGATGGCGAGCATAAGTAGTGATGACCTCGCGATACTCCGGATGCACACTCGTGGCGATCACTGATTTGTGGCGACCGGTGACGCGGACGGCCATCATCAGTCCCTCGGCAGCGCCGGTCGAGCCGTCGTACATGGATGCGTTCGCCACGTCCATGCCAGTCAACTCGCAAATCATCGACTGAAATTCGAAGATGGACTGCAGCGTGCCTTGTGCAATTTCCGGCTGATAGGGCGTGTAGGCCGTAAAGAACTCGCCGCGCGATACCAGCGCGTCGATTACTACCGGACGGTAGTGCGAATAGGCCCCAGCGCCAAGAAACGTTGCATAGCCCTGACCGTTTTCGGTGGCGCGGTCACGAAAGAACTCGACAATTTCGCTCTCGGCATAGGAGCGCGGGATATTGAGATCGCGTTTGAGGCGGTATTCCTCGGGAATGACGGCGAATAGCTCGTCCACCGACTTCACTCCGATATCGCTCAGCATCGCCTCGCGGTCTGACTTCGATTTAGGAAGATAGCGCATGAGTACCTGTTGCTTTCAGATGAATCCGCAACCGCGCGACGCTGCTGCGCCGACGACTCCGCGGATGTGTTGGTTTGAACGCGCTGCGGGCGAACGACTCAGTGGCCGGCTTCGTCGGCCGCAAATTTCTCGTAATCAGCAGCCGACAACAAACCATTGGCTTCTGCAGGATTCTTAAGCGTGACCTTGATCATCCACGCTGCGTGTGCGTCTTTGTTCACCTCTTCCGGAGAGGTGTTGAGCGCTTCGTTGACCTCGGTGACGGTACCGGTCACTGGCGCATACAAGTCGGACACGGCCTTCACCGACTCAACCGAGCCGAAGGTTTGTCCGGCAGCGATTTCGGCGCCGACCTTAGGGAGCTCGACAAACACGATGTCGCCCAGCGAATTCTGCGCATGATCTGTGATGCCGATGGTGCCGGTACTGCCATCCACCTTCAGCCACTCGTGTTCTTTTGTGTACTTATAATCAGCGGGGTAAGCCATTTGATTTCCTCCTCAGCAGTGGGCCAGGGGCCGCGGCGAGGTTCGAGTATGAGTCTTCAAACATAGACTACGACTGCTTTTTGGGACGCTTATAAAACGGAATCGGCACGACCTTGCACTTCACCGGCTGGTTCCTGATTTCAACTGCAACTTCGGTATCGACTGCCGACAGATCGCAGGGTACGTAAGCTAAGGCAATATTCCTTTTCAGAAACGGCGCGTAGGATCCGCTGGTCACATAACCGAGGTCTTTGCCGCTGGCGTCCTTGACCTTGTAACCGTCACGAGGGATGCCGCGGTCGATCGACTCCAACCCTACCAAAGTCCGTTTGATTCCGGAGGACTTGGCTTTCTCCAGAGCACCCCTGCCGACGAAGTCGCCCTTGTCCATCTTAAGGAAGCGGTCGAGCCTGGCCTCCCAGACATTGATGGTCTCGGATATCTCATGACCATACAGGGACAGCGCGCCTTCCAGGCGAAGAGTATTCCGCGACCCAAGGCCGCACGGCACGATTCCGAACTCCTCACCGGCTTGCATCACCTCGTTCCACACTCGAGTGCTCGTCGCCTCGTCACTGGGGACGTAAATTTCGAAACCGTCTTCCGCTGTGTACCCGGTGCGCGCAATCAGTGTGTTGGGCAGCCCACAAACCGTGCCATGCGTGAACCAGTAAAACTTCACTTGTGACAGGTCGGCATCGGTCAACTTCTGGAGAGTGGCACCGCCCTTTGGCCCCTGGATCGCAATCTGAGTGTAATTGTCACTCAGATGCTCGACCGCACAGTCGAACCGGCGGGTGTTTTCGGTGACCCAATCGACGTCTTTTTCGCGGGTGCCGGCATTGATCACCAAAAGATAGTCATCCTCCCCCAGTCGGTGGACGATCACATCGTCGACGAACGTACCCTGAGGATAGAGCATCGCCGAATACTGACACTGTCCAATGGTCAGTTTCGAGGCGTCGTTCATGGTGAGGTGCTGAACCGCTGATAGGGCCTCGGGACCGTGCAGGCGAATGTCGCCCATGTGACTGACATCAAAGACCCCTACGCCCGACCGGACTGCCAGGTGTTCCTTCATCAGTCCGCCATATTTGGGGTACTCGACCGGCATATCCCAGCCACTGAAATCGACCATTTTCGCCCCTAACTGACGGTGGACGGCGTTCAGAGCGGTCTTGCGGGGAGTTGTGGACTGGATTTCGGGAGGCAAAAAAGCAATCCCCTCAGCGCATTGCTGGCGCAGTTCAGGATGGTGTAACCAAGTACGGTAACATGCGCATTTTCACGAGGTCAACGACCGCCAGGCCTCTCTTCTACGACGTTTTACGTATGGCCAAGTATCACCCCTGTGCAGTACAAGATAGACAGCAACTTCCCCATTGGCAGTCTTACTCCGCCTAAGTTTTAGGGTACGGAGCGGCCAACATACTATGACTGCTCCGGCGCTATCGAGACCCGAGGCTGAACGCGAGCCGGTTACGAGGATGGGATCGGTGCATCCAAAGACGGTGTTGTGTGTCGATGATGAGAAGATCGGCTTGCGGGTGCGCAAGATCATGCTGGAGAGCCGCGGCTATGTTGTCCTTACCGCCAGCAATGGACCGGAAGGGCTCCAGGTTTTCGACGAGAACCATGTCGACCTTGTGGTGCTCGACTACTACATGCCAGACCTGAATGGCGGCGATGTGGCTTCCGAAATGCGTCGTCGCAGGCCAGGAGTTCCCATTGTCTTTCTTTCCGCTTACTTCTCGTTGCCTCCGGAAGCGCTGGAACAGGCCGACGCATTCATTACCAAGGGTGATCCTCCCGACGTGTTGATCGAGAAGATCCAGAACTTGCTGTAGCACGGGAACCCTGCAGACGCGGAAAGGGCACACGCTGGGTGTGCCCTTGTGCAGAAATTACAGGAGTCTAGCGGCCGAAATACTTGGCGTTACGCTCGGTGTACTCTTTCCACTTCTCCGGAAGATCATCGAGAGCGAAGATGGCCGAAACCGGGCAGACCGGCACACACGCTCCGCAATCGATGCATTCGACGGGGTCGATGTATAACATCTCCTCGCCCGCAAACTTTTCACTGTCCTTTTTAGGGTGTATGCAATCCACCGGACAGGCATCAACGCAGGCCGTATCCTTCGTGCCAATACAGGGTTCCGCAATAACATACGCCATAAAACTTGTCTCCCTAGCTCTCCCGATGTCGACAGTTTCAAATCGGAGTGGAATCTCGATAGTATCAAAAATCGGCGGAATTTGGGGACGGCGAAGGGTGGCGCTCTTCGTTGCCACAAGATGATCGGTCACCATCCAGGAGGCTGCAAAGAATGCAGAAGAGTAGATTGGTCGCGGACGAAAGCCGGCGACGAACGGTCAAAACAGACGCCTTGAACGCTGGCCTTAAAGGCCAGCTCTACTGAGCCTCCCTGGGGAACACGTCGAAACCATCGTTCTGCGAAAGCGACCTAATGGGTCACTCCGGCGGGCTCATGCTGGATGGCAGGTGCATACTCAACAATGTAACCTGCGACCGCACTGGCAGCGACGGTCATCGGGCTTGCCAGGTACATTAAACCAGGGCCACTTCGTCCCGGAAAGTTACGGTTTTGGGCGCTGATTACCACCTGGTCCGGACGCGTCGAGACTCCCGGGCCGGCGTTGATGCAGGCCCCGCAACTGGGTTCAATCACCTGCGCGCCGGCTTTTTCGAAGATCTCCAAATATCCTTTGCGCACACAGTAGTCACGCGTTTTTTGCGATCCAAACTGAATGTAGAACTTGCACGTCTCCGCTACCCGTCTTCCCTGTTTCAGAGCAGCGCTCAGCACCTCGGCGTACATGTCCATGTCTTCATTCTTACCGGCGGTGCAGGTCCCGCCATAAGCGATTTCCACCGGAACCGGGGTATTCAGTTGGCGCACAAACTTGCCGTTGCCGGGGTCGCCCGGCGTGGCCACCATGGGATAAATCTCAGCAGCGTCCAACTCGATGATGTGGGCGTAATGTGCATCAGGATCGCTCTGCAGCCCTTCGATCAAAGTCTCGGCCTCGTTGCGGCCCATGCCACGCCGGTCCACGAGGAACTCCACCACCTTGGTATCGGGCGCAACAATGCCGGTAAATCCTCCGATCTCGGCCGCCATATTGGTCATGGTGGCGCGTTCGTCCACGCCAAGCTCCTCAATCGCCTCGCCTGAATATTCGATGACCTTCGCGAGCGCCTTGCCGGAGCGAATGTAGTCGAGCGAAAGCAACTTGAGGATGAAATCTTTGGCAGTCACGTTCTCGCGGCGCTTGCCACGAATCGTGACCTTCACCGACTCCGGCACCTTGACTCGCACGTCCTTGGTGAACCATGAATTGAAGACGTCGGTGGTGCCAATGCCGAAGGCCAGGCATCCCACGGCTCCGGCATGCGGCGTATGCGAATCGGACCCGACATTCAACTGGCCGGGTAGCGCGTAGCTTTCCGTGATGATGGAATGGCAGATGCCTTCCGAACCTTTGCG
Organism: uncultured Acidobacteriaceae bacterium; assembly: GCA_963834815.1. Lineage (GTDB taxonomy): Bacteria > Acidobacteriota > Terriglobia > Terriglobales > Acidobacteriaceae > DASRAA01. The sequence goes on from CAWIDA010000009.1 coordinate 557,009, forward strand.
ATCGGTCAATTCTCCGTGCAGCCGGATGCCGCGCGACTTGGCGAAATCTTCCTGCTTGAGCTTTAACTGCGTCGCCAGATCAAGCAGCCCCATCTTGCGCTTCTCGGGCGACAGCACGTCGTCAAGAAACGTAAGGTGATCGCGGAAGAACAGTATCGAACCGGCGTCGTTGACCGGCTCATCTTTTCCAAGATAGTGCTCGTAAAAAATCGCGGCCATCGGGGTCACGTACTCGTGGCTGAAGCGGAGGTCGGTGCGGGCAAATCCCGTGTCGCCTGGTTTCACTGCCTCGACCCCAACGCCTTCGGTTGCGTGCAGCATATGGCGGGCGAGGATCTTCTCGGCGATCGTCATGGGACGGGGTTTGGTCGTGATGGCGGGCAGAAACACTTTGCCCTGCAGCCGGGCTACGTTGAACGGAAACAGCCCTCCGTACTCGACCACCTGCCTGGTGATCGCGTCCTCGCCATCGGTGAACTCCCGCAGTTCGATTTCGTCGCCGCGACGAACTTTATCGATCAAACCGAAGTCGGTGGAGGTCAGCAATCCCAGGTTCTGGCAGTTCTGCTTGTAGATGCGCTCGATGTTCTCCGCAATCACCAACTGGATGCCAGCCGACATTTCGGCATAGGGAGACTGTTCGCGGCTCGATCCTTTGCCGCGCCGCTTACCGCTAACGCAGGCCACAAAACCGCCCCGCTTGACGTCGCCGCGGCTGATCGGGAGTTGGTTGCCGCACTTTAATCCGGTATAGGGAAATTCCCCCAAAGTAGCGTCAAAGAAAAAGCAGATATGCGCCGGCGTGATTTCGTCGGTCGAAATGTCATCGCGCAATTTGGGATTGCGTTCGGGATTCTGGGTGTCCCATGCCAGGTCTTCTCCCGCCAGTTGACGCTTGATCAATTCGGGATCTTCGGTGAGGAAAAGGAGCCGTCCCTGCAGCCTGACTCGATCGGGGCGCTGGACAACATTGCGGTGCAACAGCGAATTAGTCACCGTGAGATTTTACCGCAGAAAACGCGGGGGCAGAGACTTTTACGAACGAGCGTTCGAAGTCGGTTCGCCAACAATACGGCGGTCGGAATGGCTACTTCGCCGGGGGGCTCCCCTTCTTGATCGCCTCGGCCGTTTTCTCTGCAATCTTTTTCATCGTAGCCGTTATGGCGTTCTCGGGCGAACCTCGATCCGAGGCCTTGAATGAGCCCTTGGCTTCTTCGGCGCCGTCACTCACCTGGTTGAGTTTGTAGTCTACGGTAACGTAAAACGTCTGCAGGTTGACACCGGCCAGCCCACCTGAATATCCCGTGTCAGAGTGAATTTCAGCCAGATTCGTGGTGACGACATAGTCGCATTTTTTGTCTTTGGCTTCTGCCAGTGCCGGTTCAGGAGCAACCGCCGCGATCGGCACTGCTTCGATTTGCATATTTTTCTGTTTGCCCAGGAATTTGATCAGCGCATTCTGGCCGGCGGTGGGAGAAATGCTGCCTCCAGAGCCCTGAAGATTGCCGACACATACAGGTGACGCCTGACCGAACGCGGGCGCCAGGTAGAACGACATAACGCAAAGAAAAATGCACACTCCAAATCGCAACATTACTGGCCCCCCAGACTGAGCTTGCGCGATTGTAATATTTCTAACTTACCAATCGAAGCGAGTAGTGTGGCCCGGACTTTCGAAGCAGGATGCTATCGAAAGTGCTGCAATCAGGCTCGCTCGCCACGCGCTTTTGCGTACTGCACCGGAGACGGTAACAGCTCCGATCCCCGCCCCGCAAAAATCTCGCCGAAATTGCTTACCAGCTCTTGGTGAATCAACCCGTTGGTGGCGAGCACCTCACGGCTGTCAAGCTGAAAGGGCATGCCGTCAAAGCGAGTCACGGTACCGCCCGCCTCCTGAACGATCAACACTCCCGCCGCGGTATCCCAGGGATTCAGATTGAACTCCCAAAAACCATCGAAGCGTCCGGCGGCGACGTTGGCCAGATCGAGCGCAGCCGAGCCCGCCCGCCGTAGTCCGTGGGAGCGCAAGGTGATCTGGTGATAGAAATGAATGTTCGGGTTCTGGTGCCGCTTGTGGCTGGGAAACCCGGTGCCAAGAAGCGACTCGGCCAAGCGTGGGGTCTTAGAGACCTGTATCGGCTTTCCATTGAGCGTCGCTCCCTGGCCGCGCTCAGCAGCAAACAACTCGTCGCGGGTGGGATCATATAGAACGCCGACCTCGAGTTGATCATCCTTGCGCGCCAAAGCAATCGAGACGCAGAACACAGGATAACCGTGCGCGAAATTGGTGGTGCCGTCCAGCGGATCGACGTACCAGCGGTAGTCCGCCCCGGTATCGCTGCGCGTTCCCTCTTCGCCGACGATGCCGTGTTGCGGCCAGCGCGCCTGCAGGCGCTCTACAATCAGCTTCTCCGAGGCGCGATCGGCAGCCGTGACCAGGTCCACCTCACCCTTGTATTCGATCTCGATGTGCCGGTCGAAATAGCTCATCAGCAGTGCGCCGGCTTCGCGCGCGATCGGCTCCAAGTCCGGGAGATACTGGCTCATTTGGAGCGTGCCGGGGCGTCGCCGTTGCCGGCAATTTTGTCAGTTCGCGGTTTGCGAACGGCTTCCTCTGCGATGTAGGCGATCTCGTGCTTGAAGATGAACAGATTGGGGGCGCCTTCCCGAGTCAGACGCACCATGCGGCGGTCGTAGTATTCGATCCAGCCACGAACCACTTCTCCGTCCAGTAGCTTGACGCTAACCGGGACTTGCTTCTCGCCCAGCGCCTTGAGATAGGCGGCTTCCTGATGGGTGTCGTCAGGCGGGGGAGTCTTGCCCTTGCGGGCGGCTTCATTGTTGCTGGGACTGCGGAATGCCATGAGTCGATTCTACACGCCGCAGAAGGTCTCGCCGGGGACCCTAGTGATGTCTGATCGACCACACCGCGACAGCGACTTGGCACGAAAGGAGAATTCAACCCCCACCTTTTATCCGCCAGATCCTGGTTCTCGCCGCACGAGCATCAATGGTTGAAAGAAACTTGCATCGAGTGGGCTTACTTAGTATTATCCGGGTTTCTCAACATTGCTGTAGTGCTCACTCGGTGCTTGTTAACGTCCGGTGACACAGAATTGGGCACAGTCGAAGTCTTGACTGACAAGCTGACTGGCGAAGCGGTTCTTCGCCCAGTCGATGAGATCGCCCACTCACGTCGAAAAGTACGCCCCTTAAGCGAATGTGAGCGAAGCCCTGCTCGTGCTCAAGGGAATCGATAACTGGTAAATCAATAGGCGGTTACAGACTGGCTTGGTCAGCGGAAGTAGAACTTGAATCGCACCACCAAACCGGATCTAGCTAAGGTTCGGAGCTTTGCGGCTGTAATCTTCTTACCCGGAAAAAGGAGAACTTAGTGCGACCCCCCTCAGCACCTTTCTGTCGTTTGTCACTTTCGGTCGGTTTTCGCGGGCGCGTAGCCCTGTCACTGGCGCTCTTTTTGTGCGCCTTCACCGCAGCCGGGGTAGCGCAACTACCCAAAGCCATGCTCCCAAATGTTTATATCGACACCACCTGGAACCCGCCGACGGGTGGTACAACTTGGGCCGTCCACAGTGCTTCAGCTTTGCAGCCCGCACTCAATTCCGCGAGTCCCGGCGATACCATCGTCCTGGATGCCGGCGTCACCTATACGGGCAACTTCTACCTTATCCCCAAGTCGAACCCAAACCACAAGTGGATTTATATCGTAAGCTCCGCGCTCAGTTTACTTCCAGCTCCGGGCAAGCGCGTGTCAACAGCCGACGCGGTCAATATGCCCAAAATCGTCACGCCCAATGTGTCGTCGGCGTTGACGGTCATCGCTGGTTCCAGCTACTACCGACTGGTGGGGCTGGAGATCACCAGCACCTCTACGCAGGGCTGTAATCCCAACCACAACCCGCCGCTTAACTGCGTCACCTACATGCTCGTCGATACTCCGTATACGCAGTACTCGCTTTCCGACTCGATTACAGTAGACCGCTGCTACCTTCACGGTGCTCCGAAGGTAGATGTGCAACACGCGATCGTGGCCAACGCCACCAATTTCGCGTTGATCGACAGCTTCATCAATGCCATTCACATGGTCGCAGCGGACACCCAGGCGGTGTTCGCCTACCACACCCCGGGACCGCTCAAGATCGTCAATAACTATTTGCTGGCGGCCGGCGAGAACATACTTCTCGGCGGGGCAGGAGGCGAACAGCAACCCGTGGGTTCCGTCTGACATCGAAATCCGTAACAATTACCTGTTCAAGCCTCTACTTTGGGTTCCCCTCAGCCTGAATGGAACGCTGGTTGTAAAGAATGCGTTCGAGGTGAAAAGCGGGCAGCGCATTCTGTTTGACCACAACAAAATTGAGAACGTATGGGCGGGCGGACAAAACGGCTATGCCATCGTCCTCACGGTAAGGAGTTCCCAAAGCGGCGATGTTTCTGTGGTCAATGACATCACCATCACCAACAACACCCTCAAGAACGTGGTGGCCGGCTTCAACACTTTGGCGGCCGACGACCAGTGCGGCAACTCTACCTACCCAAATTGCCATAACGCAGGATCGCAAGACCGCTGGTACATCGCCAACAACCAGATTACCTTTTTCGATCCGACGCTGCCTGGCGGCTATAAGAGCTCCATGCTGTCTCTAATTCCCGGCTGGGACAAGTTTGCCGGGGCGCAGCGCCAAATGCGGGACGTAGTGTTCCAACACAACACTGGAGTTTCGGCGGCTTCGACGCCTTGCTGGGACCCAGTCTATTTCAGCGCGGGAAGCCAGACGCCGCCATTGAATAATATTACGAACAACATCTGGGTGCTGGACAACGTGCTTTGCCGCCAACCCTTCGGCGACTGGGGCTTGCAGGGCACAAATGGGCTGACCCAGTACATGGGCTATCCCAGCACTCCACCCTATGACCTGACGCAACGCTTCTACGGCAACGTGATGTATGCGGCACCCGGCGACGCAGTGCAGACCTTCCCGCCGCATAATTACGTGACTCCCGTGCCATACACCTATGTCAATTCATCCAAGGACGATTTCCAGCTCCTGACGCCATACTGGACCGACACTTCGGACGGAAAGTTGGCCGGCGTCAACGCCAAGGCACTGCCTTGATTTTGTCATCCTTGGTGATGTTTGAACGATGTGGCCGTAAGCTCAAACGATCCGCAAGACATGTGCGTGACGGGTTCGTCGCCCACACGCGTTTGCTCGGCTCGTAGCCTAAGACAAGCTGCGCAGGGCTTGATCCAGGTCAGTCCAAAGGTCCTCGACGGCCTCGATACCCACGCTTAGCCGCAGCAGAGACGGAGGCAGATGCTCTTGCCCAGGGACGCCGGCCCGGCGTTCGATGGTGGATTCAACCGCTCCCAGGCTGGTGGCGTGTTGAATGAGTAGCAGTCTGGCGCACACGGTGTCGGCGGCCACGGAGTCGCCACGCACATCGAACGAGATAATTGTGCCGAAGCCCTTGAGTTGGCGGCGGGCGGCGGCGTGAGTTGGATGGCTGGGCAAGCCGGGATACCGCGTCAGAGTGACGTTGGGATGACGCGAGAGACGTTCGGCCAGTGTCATGGCGCTGCGCTGCGCACGCTCCAACCGCAGCGCGAGCGTTCTGGCTCCGCGGACGGCAAGAAACGTCTCGAGGGTGCCGGGTATTGCTCCTGTGAGTTTGCGCGATTGCCGCAGTGCGGCCAGCATTTTCGAGTCGCGCACGGTGACGACGCCGCCGAGCAGGTCGGAGTGTCCGCCGATGAACTTCGTCACCGACTGCACGGCCACATCGGCCCCCAGCGCCAGTGGACGCTGATTGAGCGGCGTAGCGAAGGTATTGTCCACGGCAAGGATCGCGCCCTGCTTTCGCGGTGCGGCGCAGATGGTGTCCAGGTCAGTCACCGTCAGCAGCGGGTTGGAGGGCGACTCCAGCCAAATCAAGTCGGCCAAACCACACATCTCGATCCAACCAGCGGTGTCAGTCACCTTAACGCGATGCACCGTCCATCGATTGCGGCTTTCGCCGGCTTTGGCGAGTCCCGCTACACCCTGATAGCAGTCGTCCGGCAGTGCGACTACCGAACCTGCGGAGAGTTGATCGAAGATTGCGGCGATCCCCGCCATCCCTGAGGCGAAGGAGATCGAAGAACCACCCTCAAGGCCGCCGACGATTTCTTCCAGAGCCTCCCAACCGGGCGTTCCGTCGTCGCGCGTGTAGGCGCGTGGCTCGCCGAGAACGAAGTTCGACGCTGGCCACGGCGGCACATTGAGGGGCGACCCGGGCCGTCGGTCCCGTCCTGCCGAAACAAGCCACGATTCCACCGAAGCCACACCGCCTGCGTTGTGGCCTGTCTTATCGTTCGATGTCATGGCTCGATTCTAGCGAAGAACCAGCGTAAATCGCATATCGCAAGTGATCGCTCCAGCCATCCGTCTCGTAATCGAAGAACTGGCGGTAGCCGATTGCTTCTTCCGCAAAGCGAGAGGGCCAGATGTTGGGAACGGACACAGTTTCAGGCAAAATCGAGAGAACTGAAAACGAATACGGCTTGTAGAGAATTGGTGCGAAAGGGGGGACTCGAACCCCCACGGTTTTACCCGCCAGATCCTAAGTCTGGTGCGTCTGCCAATTCCGCCACTTTCGCACTCACTTGCCGTGGACTATAGCCAATAGCCCAGAATCGGCCGCTAATCAAGTTTATCAGCCTGAGGCCGCCCGCCCCATGCTTGCGCAACTCTGAACAGAACGGGCGACTTCCCTACCCTCCGGCAATGGCTCCCAGGACGATTAGCGGCTCAGTCCCCGACGCAACAGCATCGGGCAGCGGAGCATCCGGCGACTCATGCGACAAGTCCTCTTCGCAGGCGAAAAAGCGCAAGAAGGGGCGGCGTTTTTGCGTGGCGTAATCGCGAATCGTTCCCCGCAGCATGGGATATCGCTCTTCGAGCGCATCGAGGACCGAGCGCTGCGTAGCCGGGCCCTCGACCTCGAGTTTCACTTCGCCGTCGATGTGCGCCAGGGTTTTGAGGTGCGGCGGCAGCACGACTCTGATCATGGCAGCGTCTGGACTTCTACTGACAGCACTGCTGGGAGGTCCCGCACGATGGGTGCCCAATTGTCTCCGGCATCGGCCGATGCATACACTTGTCCGCCCGTAGTGCCGAAATAAACCCCGCAAGAGTCCAGCGAATCGACCGCCATGGCGTCACGCAGCACGTTGACGTAACAGTTCTCCTGCGGCAGCCCCTTGGTCAGCGCCTCCCACTCGTTGCCGCCTGTGCGGCTGCGGTACACACGCAACTTTCCATCCGGGGGAAAGTGTTCCCCATCGCTCTTGATCGGAACCACATAGACGGTCTCCGGCTCGTGCGCATGTACGTCGATGACGAATCCAAAGTCGGTGGGCAGGTTCCCGCTGACCTCGCGCCACGAATCGCCCGCGTCGTCGCTGCGCATGACGTCCCAGTGTTTCTGCATGAAGAGCACGCCGGGACGCGACGGGTTCATGGCCACATGGTGAACGCAGTGGCCGACTTCGGCGTCGGCGTCGGGAATGTATTGCGAGCGCAATCCCTTGTTGATCGGTTTCCAGGTCACGCCACCGTCGTCGGTGCGGAAGGCGCCCGCAGCCGAAATAGCGATATAGATCCGGCCCGGATCGCTCGGATCCAGGATGATGGTGTGCAGACACATGCCGCCGGCGCCGGGCTGCCAATGCGGCCCGGTGCCGTGCCCACGGAGTCCGGGAAGCTCGTGCCAGCTCTTTCCGCCGTCGCTCGAGCGGAACAGCGCCGCGTCTTCGACTCCCGCATAAACCGTGTCGGGGTCGGTGAGTGATGGCTCGAGATGCCACACCCGCTTGAACTCCCACGGGTGTTGCGTACCGTCGTACCACTGGTGGGTGGTGAGGGGCTTGCCGGTTTCCGTAGAGCTGTCGTAGACGAACTTGATTGCTGGCGGCCTGTCATGGCCTCGGGGCCGGGCTTTATCTCGCCTCCGGGCGCCTCCCAGGTTTTGCCGCCGTCGTTAGAGCGCTGGATCACCTGTCCAAACCAGCCACTGCACTGCGAGGCATAAATGCGATTGGGATCAACCGGCGAGCCCTTGAGATGATAGAGTTCCCAGCCCGCAAAATGGGGCCCGCTAACATCCCATTTTGCGCGCTTGCCGTCCGCTGTCAGAATGAATGCGCCTTTGCGCGTTCCTACCAGTACTCGTACCTTGCTCATCCTTGCTCCCTCATAATCTTAGAAATATCCATCTTATGTCTACGCCTCAACTCGTCGACATCCCGTGCTGCTCAAGGGTACGAAATGCATTTCCTGCGGACTAAAGTCCGCCAGGTAGAGAAAAGGCAGCGCTCTACACGCTGGCCTGAAGGCCAGCTCTACCCTTGATTGCATTTTCAACAGACTCTGCCGCAGAACCACATTGGCGTGTTTGGAACCCACACCCGCCATATCGTAGAGCTTTCGCTCGAATCTGTCATCGTGGTTCACGACGGGCAGCAGGCTTTTTTGTGACAGGCGGCGCGGATTGAGGGGCGAAGGCATGGCTGGATGAAACGGCGGCTCGAGCGAGATACGGCGCTGCCAGCCAAGTGATGTGCGATGGCTCAAGACAATCGAGAGGCCGCCGGAGTCGATGCTAATCCGGCGGCTTCAGGGTTGAAGAAATGAAACATCGAAGAGCAAATGCCCACAAGCGGACATTTGCTCCTTCCGCATCTATTGCACAGTCAGAGTGGTGGACCCGGCGGTCTGCACTCCGTTCTGGGTAAAGGTTGCTGTGATCGTCGTGGTCATCCCCGAACTGCCCGCGACGCTGGCCACGGGACCATTCATGGTGGCCACGGTCGCATTGGACGACGTCCAGTTAGCCTGGTTGGTCAGGTCGACCGTGCTGCCGTCACTAAAGGTGCCGGTAGCAGCGAACTGTTGAATACCCCCTTGGGGGACAGTGGGGTTGGCCGGCGTGACGGCTATCGATTGCAGGGTTGCGTTCGTGACCGTCAAAGTCCCGGCGCCAGTTTTCCCAGCAAACACAGCCGTAATGGCAGACTGTCCCGGCCCGACTCCGGTGGCAATACCTTGCCGTCCGAAGGCGTTGCTGATGGTTCCCACACTGGGTGTGGCTGACGCCCAACTCACACTCGTTGTCAGGTTCTGCGTGCTGTTGTCCGCGAAGGTTCCGCTGGCGTGAATTGCGTTGAAACACCTTCAGGGACAAGCGGAGGCGGCGCGTCGGCCGGCGCTACTGCGACGGACACCAGGGCTGAGGCGGTCACCAGCACGGCCGCGCATGTTGCTTGTAACAACGTCCTGGGTGATAAGTGCCAAGATGCGGCGTCCCAGCTGACTCCCCGGTACTACACCTCCCGTCGTGATCATGGCAACGGACGAGTTCGGACGAAGACCATGTAACAAGGCTACTCAGGCATCGCTGTCGTTCCATCGCTGTACGTGCCATTCGCCTGGTACGCAAGGCTGGAGCCGGGAGCCAGATGGTTTGATGTGGTATCACGTCGATGGAGACCAGGGTGGCGGTGCTCACTGTGAGCTGCGCCGTACCGGCCTGTCCGCCGAAAGAGGCCGTGATCGTAGCCACTCCCGCCGCGCTGCCCAACAATCGTCCGGGGAAGGTAACGAAAGCCACCGTCGTGTCTGACGAAAGCCAGTTGCAGTCGAAGGTAATGTCCTGGGTGGTTGAGTCACTGAAAGTTCCCGTCGCACTGAAGAGCTGTGTTGCCCCAGACTGAATCGTTGCAGCGATGGGTGTTACGGTGATGGCAGTTGGGGTGGCATTGGTCACGGTCACCGTGACCTGCTGTGACACGGCTGCCGAGCGTCGCGGTGATAGTCACGGGATTGCTGCTGCTGGCAACCGAAGCTGCGGCTCGCACGCGGCCGATGGGCGGTCCAACGGTCGCAAGGGTGTTGTCGGAGGTAGTCCACGAAGTTTGATTGGTAATGTTCAGCGTACTTCCGTTGTTTAAGGTTCCGGTGGCGATGAACTGCCGGCTGGTTCCCTGCGCCAGGTTAATATTCCCCGGCGTAATCGCGATCGAAACCAGATTCGCCGCATCAACGGTGACGGTTGCGGTGCCGATGAGTCCCTGATACGTCGCCGTGATAGTGACAGGAGTAGTCGTGACCGCGACTCCCGTTGCCAGCCCGCTGGACGTAATCGAGACCTTGGACGGGTTGGACGAAGTCCAGGTTACGACATTGGTGATGTCCTGCTGACTGCCATCGCTGAAGATGGCCCAGCGCGGTGTACTGTTGCTGAACCCAAGCGAGATTGGAGCCGACTGCGGAGAGACATCAATCTTACTTCACCGTGGCATTGGTTACGGTCAGCGTGGTTGACCCGGATACCGACACCCATGGGTGGCCGTGATGGTCGTGGTGCCCGGAGCTACGGCCGTGGCCTGCCCTTGCAGTCCGGCTGCGTTGCTGATGGTTGCCACGGACGGGGTCAACGACGCCCACATGACCATCGCAGTGATGTTGCTCGACGATCCGTCTGCGTAGGTTCCGGTGGCGGTGAACTGCGGCTTGGTTCCCGGCGCGGCCGAACGGATTACGGCGAGTCACCGTGATCGACATCAGATGGGTTCGACAGGGTCAGCTGTCCCCGAAACCGACCCCGAGGTTGCAGTGATCGTCGGCGCTGACGCCTTGGGCGACGCCGGACGCTAGGCCGCCCGATGTAATGCTAGCGCCCGGAGCGCTCCACGTGACATTAGCGGTAATGTCCTTGGTGCTGCCGTCGGCATAGGTTCCTGTCGCCTTGAACTGCTGCGTACCTCCGGGAGCAACCGTTGCGGTGGCAGGCGTCACTGCGATAGAAACCAGTGCGGCAGAATTAACCGTCAAGTACCGTACTGCCCGAGACTCCTCCCGAAGCGGCCGAAATGGTCGTGGTTCCGGCTGCGACACCCAGTCGCCAGACCTGCGCTGACCGTCGCCACGGTGGGAGCGCTCGAGCTCCAACTGGCCGAGGCAGTAAGGTCTCTGGTGGTGTTGTCGCTGAAGGTGCCGGTGGCGGTGAACTGCTGGGTTGCCGCCGTAGCGCCCAACGTTATGGACGGGTTGGATGGAGTTACCTGGATGGAAACCAGCGTCGGATTGCCTCCGCCGCCTCCTCCACCGTTCGAACCGCCACCACCGCAACCAACCAGCAGGCTCAGACACAACAAGAGGATCGACAGCAGTAACCGTTTCATCGGCACTCCATGGGGCGTTCGGGCCCGTAATTTGTTTTATTTTCGAAATAGACCAGAGTTGTTTCAAATCCCTTCTGGTCCGTCAACACAAAACATAGACGATAAGCAGCAAGGCTGATACCACAACAGTGCAACCCCTTGATTCATGACCGTCGGATTGTGGCATCAGTATCTGTTCAGTACTCGGAACGCGGCGCTTGGTACCCAATCGCTAAAAACCGAAGGGCTCAATACCGGTCAGTGAAGCCTTCTCTGGTTAGTAATAATAAATGATTCAGGATTTCTTCGCATGCCTGATGCGAAGTATCGTATTGAGGTTCGCGACGGAGGCACATCACTCGCAATGGGCCAAGGGACTCATTGGCGAGTGACTCCTTGCAGGATTGGCACACAAAAGCGACTTGGCAGTGGGCTTCGAAGGTTCCGGCTGGTTTGCCAGTAGTCTCGAAGCCTCGCTGCCAAAAGGTGCAAAGCCTTGTTGGAGGCGCCGCGGCAGGAGGTCCCGCGGAGCGGTTCGTTATGTGAGAAAGAATTCGCGAGTCACCTTCAGCCATTGCTCGTCGGGCAATGTGCTGGCAATGTCATCGAGGGCCACTCCACCGTCCTGAGCCAGGGCGCCCAACGCATTCGGCATAAACCGTTGCAAACGCATCGATGACTCTTCGGTCCACCACCGGGCCAAGGCTCCCCCGAGCAGGTTGCGGAAGTTGGTTTTGGAGTCAGGAGATTGCACCGTCACCATCCAGCCTTCACCGTAGGGGTCTTTCGTTACCAGCGAGGGATCGGTCACGACCGCCTGATTGACGTCGGCCACGCTGCCTTCAATCGGCGAAACCATATCGACTTTGACGCCGTTGCGAACCACGCTCCAGACCTTCTGGCCCTGGCGGATCCATTGGCCGCGCTGCGGCAGAGTTACCTGTTCGATCTTGCCGGTTAACTTGCAGGCGAAGTCGTCCATGCCAATGCGAACCAGGTTGGGGCTCTCACTCAGTGCCCAGGTGTGCCCGGGATGATAACGAAGGTTGTCAGGAACAGAGAAGCCTCCGACCAGGTTGGGACGCAACCGAGGCAGCGTTGCACCCTCCTGCTTGCTCATGGCGGGAGCCACTTGAAGTACCGGATGCTTGGCTTTGGAGTAGAAGTAGTCGATCGTCAGAAAAATGGCGAAGGTAGCAAGAACTAACAAGACTGTCATGGCGTGCCTCCTGAGTATCGCGTGCGCCTAAGTATTGACGCTTTCCACCTTTCTCTAAGGCATATGGCGTGCCATACCGTTGGTCGGATACGGCTCCGCGTTCTGTTTGTTGCAAGTTGATGCTATTTGTATGGGTTGCCGGGGAGTGTTGCGTAATCCCACAATGTGGCAGTGGCGATATTCAACGAAGTGGTTTGTTGCGTTTTGCAGCGGAAGCGGAAGCTAAATCAAGCAGGGCAGGTGGAACTCGGCGGTTATCCTGTTGAAGTTGATTGAGTTGAGCAGCAATTGCTGCCTGATTCTGGGCTGTTGCGAATTGCATCGGCACTGAAGTGATCTGCAACATCTGGTGGCGGCTCATAATGGATTGCAGGCACGCTTCGCGAAGAATATTTTCTGCCTCGGTAACATTCCGAGCCGACCCAGCGAAGAGCTCCCAACCAGGACTACTGCGTTGCCTGCCCCTTGAGTACAATCCCGAGCATTTCTGTCTTCCCTGTAGTAGCGGTGAGCACCTCAACGGTCATCACCGTCATTCCCTGATCGTCCTTAACTACATTGCCTGGTTTGCCGGGGGATGCCATGGCAATCACGGCAGGATGGGCGGTGCCGGCAGACTTCGCGCTCAGGCTCACTAACCTCTTATAAGGAAGCGGCTCGGCCGGATCGGGGTCAGCCTCAAGAGGGAGCGCGAGCAGGAAGTCGGGATTGGGCGAAACGCCCATGTGGTTGGCGTCCTGGGGCAAGTACTGGTAGCGCAGAGTGTATTTACCGGGAGGAATGACTTGGCCGCGATAATCCGAGGTTCCCTTGGGGTAGCTGACGACGGCCACAAACTCGCCATTCGATAGTGCGGGATACAGTGCGCCGGCGGACTCTTTCGCCGCTGTGCTCAGGGCGCGCGCGAACCAAAACTCGGCACTCCAGCCATCGTCCAAGGTGACGCTATAACCCTTGTCCTCAAGCGCTCGGGTAATCTCTCCGGTGGCTCCTGCGATCGGACCGATGCGCTCCAAGCCGGGGCCAGCGGCGAAAATCGGCAGGGCGAGGACGAGAGCTATGGGACAAATCACGAGATAGTAGTTCGCGTTGCGGTGCAACCGTGGGTTCATGGCTTCTCCGTTGGCGAACATATTGCCTGCATAGGCTCGACCGCAAGTAACGGCGTCACATCGCGAACAGATGGTCGATTGCATCCCTGCTACAGCCGTGGCAATACCGCACATCCGATGTTCTGTCTATTGGCTGGAACTGGAAAGGCTTAGTTTCAGGATCGCTTCCACAAATTCATCGAGCTTTGCGCCTTCGAGATTGGTCATGACGGCAACGGCAAGTTGGCGGTCGGGAACGAGCTTGAGGGACGTGCTGGTTCCGGCCTGTCCGCCATTGTGCCCAATGAGGCGATGGCCGTCGAGCTTACTAATATCCCATCCCAGCCCATACCCCGAGCCATCATCGTGCGTGGTGAGAGGCTTCCACATTTCTTCCAAGGTTGCGTCTGTTACCAGCTTGTCTGACATGACGGCAGCGGCGAATCGCGCCAGATCCTCGGAGGTGCTGAGCCAGCCTCCGCCGGGCAATCGGTCACTGGAATCAAGGAATGGCGCATTCTCCAGCTCTCCTGCCTTCGTCTTGTCGTAGCCGCTAGCGCGGTGTGGGATGATACGGCGGGGAACATCCGCCAAGGTTGCGGTCATGCCAGCCGGGGAGAAAACCGCCTCGCGCATGTAGTCGGCAAACTTCATTCGCGAAGCTCCTTCGATGGCGCAACCAGCTACCACGTAGCCGTAGGTGGAGTACAGCATCTTTGTACCGGGCTCGAAGGCCAAGGGTTCGGGAGCGAAGTGGCTGACGGCGGCGTTAAGGTCGGCGTAATGCTGCGCGTTCCTGAGTTCCGTGTCGTCGCGATACCAGCGCTCGCCGGCGCGGTGCGATAGCAGTTCGCGCGTGGTTACCACCCAGGGCTTGCCGTCGGGCGAGGTTTTGGTGGGAAAGACGGGACAATACTGATGCACAGGCGCATCGAGATTGAGCTTCCCCTGCTGCACCAGTTGCATGACAGCAATGGCCGTCATGGGCTTGGCGATCGAGGCCGTACGGATCTCAGACGCCGAAGTTGCCGGTACGTTGTTCTCGAGGTCGGCGACGCCGTAGGCGTTGGAGTAGATCATCTGGCCGTGATCGACTATCGCCAAGGTCATTCCGGGAATACCCTGCTGCTGCAGCAAGTCGTGCGCCAAGGCGTCGACGCTACGGGAATCAAGTGAGTGCGGAGCGGTGGACGGTTGCGCAACTGCACCACCCAGCAGGAGAAACGCAGTGACTAATCGAAACGAAACGCGCTGGAAGCCGGAGCCGAGCCACGTCGCGATCGACATCATTCGCCGACAGGGTGAATGGGTTGACCTTCGCTCGATGTGGCGGACGCACGACCGCCTTCGCTAAACGTGCCGATATAGGCGCTGCGGCGACCGTGGCTAGTCCAATGGGAGTCCAAACCCTCGCCTTGGAATTCATCGGTGAGAGCGACCGCCGACATAGCATGGTCGAGATTGCTGAGCGGAGGATAGTAATTGCTTTCGTTGCCGCAGATGTGGTCATGGTGATTCAAGGGGCGGGTCACGATGGTCGCCAGATGCCCGGCCCGTAATACGGCACTTCCCTGGTGCAGATCCGCAGGAACGTCAAGCATCACCGGCACATCGTCCACGCGAACGATGTTTTCCAGCAGGCGACCGCCTTCGTGCTGGGCCAGCGCAATGAGGGCCTGCTTCTGCGCCGAAGTGGCGGCATTATCCACCATCAAAACTGCCTGCGCGGGATAGGGGTCGCCGTAGGGATCGCCCAGCGTGGCACGCGCGCGCACCGCGGCGGCTATTGTCAAGCCATCCAGCTTGACGCCGTTCCAGGCGCCATCTTCGATGTGCCACGCCATGAGGGCGTAATTTCCGGTGAGGCCGACTTCACCGTTGGCAAAGCATTGTGCGACGTACACATCAGTCGAACGCGACTCGATATAGTCGCCCCGAAGTTGCTGGGCTGATAAGGACATTGCAACGGACAGTACGAACGCGGCAGACAGAAACGCGGCTTTGCGCATGGGAAACTCCTCACCCGGCGGTTGTTGTCATTTTAGATGATGGCCGCCGCTTCCGGGCTTCGTAGTGTCGCGTATTCTTGCCCATGAAGTGCGGGTTGCTGTAGTTGTATTCTGCGGCGCTGGCACGACAGACTTGGCCAGGGGAAGTTGAACCTGATTCGCCAACATCTTTAGATTGTTGACATTCGCTTTTTCTTCGCTACAATGGCCAATGGAGGTCCGCTACCCGTATGGCTCTCACCCGCCGCCAAAAACAGGTGTACGACTTTCTCGCCGGATTCGTGGAAGAACACGGCTATTCGCCGTCGTTTGAGGAAATCGGAGAAGGCCTTGGTCTCAGTTCGTTGGCCACGGTCCATAAGCACATTAGCAATCTGGAGCAAAAAGGGCTGCTGAAGCGCGACTACAACCGCAGCCGGTCAATCGACCTGGTGAAGCCGCGCGGCCGCATGAAACAGGCGCTCGTGGGAGCTTTGGCCGGCGGCGCCGGACTTACCTTGCCATTGATGGGACGCATCGCGGCCGGTCGCCCGGTGGAAGCGCTGGAGAATCCGGAGTCGATCTCGCTGGCCGACTTCACGCGCTCCAAGGATGTGTATGTGCTCCAGGTCACCGGCGAAAGCATGCAGGATGAGCACATCGTCAACGGCGACTATGTGCTGGTGGAGAAGACGAACACGTCCCGGGACGGCGAAATCGTCGTAGCCTTGGTGAACGGTTCGGATGCAACGCTGAAGCGCATTTACACAGAGGGCGACAGGATTCGGCTGCAGCCGTCGAACGCCACTATGCAGGCGATCGTGGTTCCAGCAGCAACCGTTCAGATCCAGGGACGGGTTATTGGAGTGTTACGCAAGTACTAGATTTTTCTTGAACCTGCGCATCCGCCGAACGGTTTCCAAAAGAAAAGCGCGGACTCAGCCGCGCCTTGCGAAGCTCGAAACTTGATTTACAGGTTCTTATCGAGGGCCTTCTCAATCACGTCACGCGATACGTAGCCGACAATCTGTTCCTTGACCTGTCCACCCTTGAAAATCAGTAAGGTCGGAATTCCTCGCACGCCATAACGCTGCGGGGTCGCGACGTTCTTATCAACGTCCATCTTGCCAATTTTGACGCGGCCATTGTAGCTCTGCGCCACTTCGTCCACGATCGGCGCCAAGGCACGGCAGGGGCCGCACCAGGCTGCCCAGAAGTCGATCAAAACCGGCTGGTCGGATTTCAGCACATCCTGATCAAAATTCGCGTCCGTTACTTCTATGATTGCTTCACTCGCCATGAATCCTCCTGAGGGGTCGCTGAGCGCGTGGCAACAACCGAGCCACGACTCACATCGTATCACTTGAGTATTTGTGATCTAGATAACCATTAGATGCGGCGTGCTTCACAGGGTTGCAGACGGCCGCCTGGCGCACAGATGCGAGAGCGGCACGGACACTTCATAGTTAGGTTGCCACTTCAGTGCCAGGGTCCCGCCAAATATCAAGAGCGCCCTGCGAACTCGCAGAGCGCCCAGAAGGCAGCCCTCCCCCAGAACTGCCTAACTACATTTCCGATTCTCAGCCCCCAGGAGGCCATCTGTAAATACACATTCAGTAATCAATAAGTAATCTTAGTAACTTAGCGTCTGTGACGTATCTAATACAAAACGTTGAATGTTATGGAAGCCACTAAATCCGCGCATCACGATGCGGCCTGTTTCGGGTAGTTACTACCGACCCCAGTAGTCACTCCCTAAGAGTACTTTTAGCTGCTTTCGGATATGCGTGAATACCCAACCTATAGCCGCCAAAGCTGGCTTCGTGGGCCCAATAAAGGCCGTTCGCGACGCCATTTTTCCAACCGAGGAACGGTGCGAAGAAGTTTGCCCACTGCGACGCTGAGATTGTTGCACTTATGTTTGTGTCGGAAGCGTCTTGCCGCACAGTAACGATTGGAGCGACGATGCGTGCGCGGCAGAAAGAAATCCAGGGGGCGCGGAGCAGTATCGCGGGTCTACCGCCGCCTTCTAGAATCCAAGGGAGGACCTAAGCATCGTTTCCGGTTTGGAGTCGGAAGGTCGAGTTTGCAGCAGCACACAGAATCCGAAGCGAACGGCCGAGGCGGTATCCTCTCTGCGGTCGCGGTTATTTTGGCCGTTCTCATCGCAGGCCCGTTAGTCCACGCTCAATCCTCGTCTAGTTCTGACAGTCGACAATCAGTAAGGCCATCTGCCAGCATGCCTGGCATGGTCATGGACACACCAGATCACATGCAGATGGGACATGCCATGACCTCTGCCGAGGCGTTCTTTATGAACGAGTCGTCCGGAACGGCGGTGCAGCCCTCAGCGTGGCCAATGCCGATGGTGATGACCAACCCCGGATCGTGGCATTTGATGTGGATGGGACAGGCGTTCCTGGTGGACACACAGCAGACCGGACCGTTGGGGGCAGACAAGTTCTTCTCCGTCAACTGGGGGATGCTTGGAGCCATGCATCGCCTGGGCGACGGCGCGGTGATGTTGCGCAGCATGGTCAGCCTGGAACCGGCCACCATCACGGAACGCCGCTACCCGCTTCTCTTTCAGACGGGTGAGACCGCGTTCGGCAATCCGATCGTGAACGCCCAGCATCCGCACGACCTGGTGATGGAGCTGAGCGTGCAGTACTCCCACAATGTGGGAGAAAGCGCCACCGCAGACCTTTACTACGCTGTGGTAGGCGACGTCGCACTGGGGCCGGTTGCTTATCCCCATAGGGCGTCGGCCATGGAGATTCCACAGGCGACGCTGGGCCACCACTGGCAGGATTCCACGCACATTGCCAATAATGTGGTGACAGGTGTTCTGTCGTTCAGGTCGGTACGGCTGGAAGCCTCCGGCTTTCATGGAGCGGAGCCGGACGAGAACCGCTGGAACTTCGACTTCGGCCCCATGGACTCCTATTCTGGGCGCGTGACTTTCACCCCAACTCCACGCTGGGCAGCGCAAGTCTCGGGCGGGCGGCTGACGCATCCTGAGGCACTGGAATCGGGCGATGTGATTCGCACCACTGCGTCGGTGGAGTACATTGTTCCGCGCCCGCATGACAACTGGTGGGCGACCAGCTTGATTTGGGGGAGGAACTGGAAGACAGCTCCGAAATATGGATCCAATGCGGTGCTGGTGGAGACGGTGGTTCCGTTCCACGACAAGAACTTCATCACTGGCCGTTACGAATGGTCGCAGCGCGATGAGTTGTTCTCCGCAAATCCAGAACTCGCTGAACAGATTGAACAGCAAACTGGCCAGCGATGGTTCAACGTGAATGCCTACACCATTGGCTACACACGCGACCTCGGCACCTTCGCTGGCGTTCAAACGGGTCTCGGCGCAAATGTCTCGCTATACGGAATCCCGAATGCGATCAAACCGTTCTACGGGGACCACCCTTTGGGTGTGAACGTGTACCTTAGAATTCGTTTACGCTGACTCCACGCGGGGATCGACCTTTGCGGCTGCAATGGATCCGCTTACCATTGCCATCTTGACAGCCGGCCGAGCCATGCGAGTTCGAGTGCCGCCCTTTGCCCACCCCCTTTACTTACAGAGCCGAACCTTAAGCGTATCTTCAGGTTGCGTCCGGTAGTACAAGAACGGGTTCTCTTACACTTGCCCGAAACACAAGAGCGGAGCACACTGAACGCGAAGGAATTGACCATGCGGGTCTTGATCATTGAAGACGAGCGGCGACTGGCGGAGAACGTAGGACGGAGTCTGAGAGAGAGTGCGGCCTATGCTGTGGACTTGGCGCCTGACGGAGAAGAAGGCCTGTACATGGCACAATCGAATCCATACGATCTAGTGATCCTCGACCTGATGCTGCCGCGCATGGACGGCCTGACACTCTTGAAGAAGTTACGAGCAGGAGGCGCAGAGGTACCAGTACTGGTGCTGACGGCGCGCGACGAGAAGGAATCGATCATCGGCCTGCTCAATGCCGGGGCTGACGATTATGTCGCCAAGCCATTTGACCTCGGCGAACTGCTGGCGCGGGCCAAGGCACTTATCCGCCGGGGCAAGGGCCAGAGCGCTGCCATTCTGAAGGTAGGCGAAGTAGAAATCAGCACCTCCGATCTCACGGTGCGGCGCAAAGGGCAGATTGTCACGCTGACCGCGATGGAATATCGAGTGCTGGAATATCTCGCGCATCGTCCGGGCGCGGTGGTGTCGAAGACCGAGTTGCTGGAACATCTTTACGACTTCAACTGGGAGCGCTTCAGCAATGTGATCGAAGTCTATATCTCTGGACTGCGCCGCAAACTGGAAGATGGCAGCGACAGCAAACTCATTCACACGCTGCGGGGACAGGGATACATGTTGCGGGCATGACATGGCGAAGACCTCGATCCAACGCCGGCTCATTATCGCGATCGTCATCTCGCAACTTGTGCTTGCGATTGGGTTGATTGACTTCGCGGTCTTTGTCACCCGGGCGCAGTTGCGCAAGGCTTTTGATGTGGCTCTGCAGGGGCGGGCCATGAGCATCGCGGCCCTGGTGCGCTACTCCGAGGACGAGTCGCACAAATTGGTATTTGAGCGCGACCTCGTGCCTCCTCCTCTCGAGAAGGGTGTTCCGGATTTATACGAAGTGTTCGCAAATAATCGCACCCTGATAGCGCGCTCCGCAAATTGGCCTCCGAGAAAGGAGGTCGCTCCGCCGCGGGGCGCCCGCTGGGTTGCTACCTATGTGGTCGAGGGAGTTCCCTACCGCGCGCTGCGTCTGGAGCGCATTCCGGTACTGGATCGTGAAGGGGATGCGCGGTCAAAAGACTTTCTGACCGTCACCTACGCTTCGCCCGTTAGCCCGGTCTCAAGCGCGGTACATGAGGTGCTGCTATATATCGCAGTTGGCAGCCTAGTACTGCTAACGATATCGGGAGGATTCGCCTTCTGGGCCTTACAGCGCAGTCTGCGACCGCTTGCGGCGCTTGCCAGCAGCGCAAGCACGATTTCGACGTCTAACTGGGAGTTAAATCCGCCGGCTGAGGCTTTGGATACCGCGGAACTGGCGCCACTAACTCAGGCCATGACATCGATGCTCAACGGTTTGCATCGGGCGTTTACGCAACAGCGGGAATTCATCGCTAATGCTGCGCATGAACTGAAGACACCGGTGGCCATACTGAAGTCCACGCTGCAATCGCTGCTGCAACGTCCTCGGACGTCTGACGAATACCGTGCCGGGCTGGAGGAAGCACTGGAGGATATGGCGCGGCTGGAGAAGTTGTTGCACTCCATGCTAAGACTGGCGCGGGCAGAACAGTGGGCGGCGGGAAACCTGCGGCGCGACCTGGCACCGGTTGACGTTGGCATGACTTGTCAAATGGCAATCGAGCGGGTGCAGGCCGTGGCCCAGCAACGTGGGGTCAAGATCGACTTCTCCGCCAACGGACCGATTCGCCTGCCGGCCGATGCCGACGATCTTGAACTGGTTTGGTCAAACCTGTTGGAGAACGCTATCCGCTTCAGTCCGGCGGGGGAAACCGTACGAATGCGTGTAGGAGGCGACAGCGGGCAGGGCTATGTCGAGGTCGCCGATCGCGGGCCAGGCATTCCGGCGTCTGAGCTTCCACGTATCTTTCAGCGCTTCCATCGGGGTGACGCCTCACGAGCGCGTGATACCGGCGGCTATGGTCTGGGCCTGGCAATCTCCAAAGCTTTAGTTGAAGCATATGGCGGCACGATCGAGCCGCAGAGCCGCCCGGGCGAGGGCACTCGCATGGTGGTCTCGCTGCCGATGCAGCACTGAGACCGAGCGTTAGTCGCATCCACCTTCAAATTGGTTCAGCTTTACTTAAGGTGTGCACTAGCATCCTCGTGGGAGAAACGTGTCTGTGATACGCAAACTGATATTAATAACCATCGCGTTGGTTGGACTAGCAGCAATGCAAGCGCAGTTGCCGGCTTCCGCCCAAACCAGCGCCAACCCGGCGCAGACTACTCCCGTAGTCTTGTCACTGGCGGATGCGCTGACCCGCGCCAAGGAGAACAGCCCGCAATTCCAGGCGGCTGTGACAGACCTAGGATTAGCGCGTGAAGACCGCTACCAAGCTCGGGTGGCGCTGTTGCCCGGAGTGGACTACAACAACAGCTTCATTTACACACAGGGCAACGGGACGGCAACCGGGCGGTACATCGGCAACAACGGCGTGCATGAATACATTAGCGTGGGAGCTGCGCACGAGACGATTGGCGCGGCCGAGGTCCTCGGCTATCAGCAGACCGCCGCCGCGCACGCTCTCGCCAAAGCGCGCGCCGAAATTGCCGCACGCGGACTTACCGTAGCCGTGGTGCAAGGGTTCTATGGACTGCTGGCAGCCCAGACCAGGACGGTCAACGCCGAGCGCGCCTACAACGAAGGCCAGCACTTTCTCGAACTCAGCCAGAAACTGGAAGAGGGCGGCGAAGTAGCGCATTCCGACACCATCAAAGCGCAACTGCAGGCGAACGATCTGCGGCGAGCGCGCGACGAGGCCAACCTCGCCGAGCAGAATGCCCGCCTTTCGCTGGCGGTCCTGCTCTTCCCGAATTTCTTTCAGGACTTTACGCTGGTGAACGACCTGAGCGCCACACCCGCGTTACCGCCGCTGAACGAATTGCAGGATATGGCCGCCCGGAACAATCCCGAGTTGCGGGCCGCATTTGCAGCTTTAAATATGGCGAACAAACAAGTTGGTGTGGCTCGTTCGGGCTACCTTCCGACGCTTTCGGTAGATATGTTTTACGGCATCGACGCCAACCAGTTTGCGAAGCGGACTCCCGAGGGAGTCCAGAATCTTGGCTATGCCGGAACTGCGACTCTCAATATTCCGGTCTGGAACTGGGGCACGACGCAGAGCAAGGTTAGGCAGGCCGAGTTACAGCGGCATCAGGCGCAAGTGGAGTTGAGTGCCGCCCAGCGGCAAGCTGTCGCTGCTCTGCAGTCGTTTTACAGCGAGGCCCAATTGGCATATCAGCATTTGGAGGTCATGAAACAATCCGCGGAACTGGCGGAGCAAAGCCTGCACCTCACAAATTTACGTTACCAGGCCGGAGAAGCGAGTGCGCTCGAAGTTGTGGATGCGCAAAACGCTCTGACCGCAGCCGGCAACAGCTACCACGACGGCGAGGCGCGTTATCACCTCGCCCTAGCTAACCTGCAAACCCTGACAGGCGCCTTTTAGATGAACGCCCACCGAATCCGTCCGTCCGTTCTCTTGTCCGTCATTGTGGGAGTTGGCTTGCTGACGCTGGCATCCTGCTCGAAGAAGGAACAGGCGACGGAGCCTGAAGTTACGGTGCAGGCAGCGAAGGCGGAAAAGCAGCCCATCAGCCTAGTCATCCGCAGCGAGGCGGTGCTCTTTCCCAAGAACCAGGCCGCGATCACACCGAAAGTGGTCGCGCCGGTGAAGACCTTCTATGTCAACCGGGGGAGCCGCGTGCACGAAGGCCAACTGCTGGCGGTGTTGGAGAACCGCGATCTGGCAGCTACCGAGACCGAGACCAGAGGTTCGTATCATCAGGCCGAGGCTGCCTATCAAATCGAGACGGCGTCGGCCCTCCCCGAAGAGTGGCAAAAAGCCGAGTATGACCTCAAGGGCGCCAAGGAAGCCTACGACGCACAGCAGAAGGTCTACGACAGCCGCAAGAATTTGTACGACGAAGGTGCATTGCCACGAAAGGATTTCGACCAGGCGATAGTCGCGCTAACCCAGGCAAAGTCACAGTACGAAATTGCTTCCATGCACATGGCAGCACTGCAGTCGGCCGGCAAAAA
The DNA here is from genome assembly GCA_963834815.1 of uncultured Acidobacteriaceae bacterium. Classification (GTDB taxonomy): domain Bacteria; phylum Acidobacteriota; class Terriglobia; order Terriglobales; family Acidobacteriaceae; genus DASRAA01. Next base: position 580,330 of record CAWIDA010000009.1, read on the forward strand.
GCAACAGCTGAAATCTGCGGAGGGTCAACTGACCTCCGCCAAAGGCAAGTATGAAGGGGCTGCGGCGGTGCTCGCCTATTCGGAAATTCGTAGCCCGATCGACGGGGTCGTCACCGACCGTCCAACTTATCCCGGCGAAACTCCGCCGCCGGGCATGCCGTTGCTGACGGTGATGGACACATCGTCGGTAATTGCTCGTGCCCATATTCCGCAGGACCAGACAGCGCAGTTGCATCCTGGTGATGCCGCCATGATCCGAGCGCCGGGCGATATCGAAGTCCCGGGGAAATTAACGCTGGTTAGTCCCGCACTTGATCCCAACAGCACTACCGTCGAAGTCTGGGTTGAGGTTCCCAACGCTGATGGGCGATTGCGGCCCGGTACAACGGTCACGACGGCGATGGTCGCGAAGACCGTCACTGATGCGGTTGTGGTTCCAGCAGCCGCTGTACTGAAGGCACCGGGGGGTGGAACTTCAGTGATGATCGTACGAGACGGGCGCGCAGAGCAGGTCGCGGTGGAGACGGGCATTCGAGACGGGGAACGGGTGCAAATCACGAAAGGCCTGACCGGGGGAGAGACCATCATCGTTAGCGGATCGTATGGGTTGCCCGACAAAACCAGGGTGAAGATAGCCGAGGCGACCGCGAACGATTCCGGGAAATCCGGCATCCCCAAGGCTGGGGCTGAAAAAGACAAAGACTGAGATGCGCGAACGACTCAAATCCCTACGGGAGAGGCTGCGTCATTCGGACGAGGAGGGCGAGCAATATTGGTTCGCGCGCTACTCGAAGTCGATCATCTTTCTCATCCTCATTCTCGCCGTGGCCGGGAGTTACCTTGCCTTTAACATTCCCCTCTCGGTCTTTCCGACCACCGATTTTCCCCGCGTGCTGATCGGCGTGGACAACGGCGTGATGCCAATCGACCAGATGATGGTGACGATCACCCGTCCCATCGAAGAGTCGGTGAATAGCGTGCCCGGCCTGCGGCAGGTGCGGTCGATCACCAGCCGCGGATCGGCGGAGATCGACTTGTTCTTCGACTGGCATGTTGACATGGTCACCACGCTGCAACTGGTTGACGCGGCGCTGGGCAATGTCCGGACCACACTGCCTCCGACGGCCACCATCGAGACCCATCGTCTGACGTTTGCCAGCTTCCCCATCATTGGCTACAGCCTGACTTCCGACACGGTTCCGCAGACCGAACTTTGGACCGTAGCGACTTACGACCTGAAACCGCGACTGAACCGCCTCGACGGCGTCGCTACCGTGCTGGTGCAGGGCGGACAGGAGCCGGAATTCCACATCACCCCCGATTCGGCGAAGCTGCTAACGGCGGGAGTGACAGTGACTGACATTCTGGATGCGGTGAAGCGTACCAACCTTATCGATTCGCCCGGCCTTCTGGAGCAGAACCACCAGCTGTTTCTCGGACTGGTGGACGGCCAGGTCCACGATCCCGCGCAGATTGAGCAGATCGTGATCAAGACCACACCAGCAGGCATACCGGTCAAGGTCGGTGATGTGGCAACGGTGGCGCCAGGGGTCAAGCCGGTGTATACCATCGTCACGGCCAATGGCAAACCCGCAGTACTGCTGAGTATCAACCGGCAACCGGACAGCAATACCGTCACCGTAGCCGACGAGGTCCATGCCGATGTTGAGAGGGTCCGGCAAACTCTTCCTGCGGGCATTCATCTCGAGCCCTATTACGACCAATCCAATCTGGTGACCGAATCGATCCACAGCGTGCGCGATGCCATTCTGATCGGCGTCATTCTGGCGTCGCTAATCATGGTGCTGTTCCTGCGGGATTGGGGAACTTCGGTGGTGGCGGTGCTGGTAATCCCAGCTACAGTGCTTATCACATTTATCGCGCTCAAAGCTGCTTAACCAGAGCTTCAACCTGATGACTCTCGGCGGACTCGCCGCCGCCGTGGGCCTTGTGATCGACGACGCCATCGTTGTGGTGGAAAATGTCGCACTGCATCGCGATGCGGGACAGGGCAGGCTGCAGGCGATCAAGAGCGCCCTGCGCGAGATCACAGTGCCGCTGGTCGGATCGACCATAACACCGATCGTGGTGTTTCTCCCGTTGATCGCGATCACCGGCGTTACTGGTGTATTCTTTCGCGCACTCGCTATCACTGTGGGCGTTTCGCTGATCACTTCGCTGGCCCTCGCGCTCACCTGGACACCCACCCTGAGCCAGTATTTGATTCACGGGACACACGCCGAAGCGCTACCGCGTGACGATTTGACCAGCCAGGAGAAACTGCTGGCCGCGGAGGACGCCGCGATCTCGGGACGCTTCCGGCACGTAGTTGATTTCTACGAACGCTGCTTGCGCTTTGGGCTCGAGCGTCCAAAGTGGATGGCTATTTTTGCCTTTGTAGTAATCGCAATGTCGGCGCTGGCTTACAAGGCACTGGGAACCGACCTTCTGCCCGCGATGGATGAAGGCGGTTTCATCCTCGACTACCTCACGCCGCCTGGCACGTCCTTGCAGGAGACCAACCGCATCGTCGGCCACATCGAGCAGATGTTGCGTGAGACCCCTGAAGTGGAGGGCACTTCGCGCCGCACTGGCTTGCAGTTGGGACTGGCGGCCGTTACGGAAGCGAATCGCGGCGACTTTGCGGTCAAGCTCAAGAGCAAGCGCGATCGCGGCGTGGATGAGGTCATCTCGAATCTGAGAGCAAAAATCGCTCGCGAGGAGCCCGCCATTGAGGTGGAATTTGTGCAACTCACCCAGGACATGATTGGCGACTTGTCGGATGCGCCGGAGCCGGTGCAGATAAAGCTCTTCTCACCCGACGCGGCGTTGCTGGCGGAATGGGCGCCAAGAGTGGCCGAGGCGATTGAGAAGGTTGATGGCGTAGTGGATATTCTGAACGGTATCGAGAACACGATTAGCGGGCCGGCCATTGTTTTCCGTGTAGATCCAGCCGTATCGGCACGCGCCGGGTTCACGCCGGAAGAAGTCGCGGTTGATGCCAGCGCCATCCTGGAAGGCGAACCAGCCGCTACTCCTGTTATCACCCAGGACATTGCTTACACCATTCGGGTTCGTTATCCCGACGCGCACCGGGCATCGCTTGCAGCCATGAGCAATACGCTGATGAACAGCGCGTCTGGTCATACGGCCACACTGGGTTCTTTGGCGGACATTAAGGAGTTGCCCGGGCAGACCGAGATCAGGCGCGAGAATTTGCAGCGCGATGTCGTGGTGACGGCACGGTTGGAAGGGCGCGACCTGGGAAGTTCCATCGCCGCAGTGCGAAAAGTGGTGGACGAACTGCAGTTGCCGCCCTCGATTCGAGTGGTGTACGGCGGCACATACGCCGAACAGCAGCAGTCATTCCACGATCTGATGCTGGTGTTGCTCCTGGCGATCGTGCTCGTCTTCGTTGTGCTGCTCTTCGAGTTTCGAACTCTGGCGGCCCCAGTGGCGATCCTTTCGTCGGCGATCCTGTCCACATCCGGCGTGTTCCTGGCACTACTGATTACGCGCACTACTTTCAACATTGCGTCATTCATGGGACTGATCATGGTCATCGGCATCGTGGCGAAGAATGGGATCCTGCTACTGGACGCCGACCAGAAGTTCCGTCGCCTGGGATTGTCCGCGGAGGATGCGATGATCCAGGCTGGGCGACGCCGTCTGCGACCAATTCTGATGACGGCGCTGGCGGCCGCGGCAGGCATGCTGCCTCTAGCCCTGGCGCTCGGTGCGGGGTCGCAGATGCTGCAACCCCTGGCCATCGCCGTCATCGGCGGAATCTCGATTTCCATGGTGCTGTCGCTGGTCATCACTCCAGCGGTGCATTACTACCTCAGTCACGCTGAAAACAAGCGGCAATAAGAAGGAACAGTCATGAAACGAGCCCTGGCCCTAATTTTGGGAGCGGCTGCGGTAGTTGCGATTCCCGCGTCCGCTCAGAAGTCTTACAAGCTAACCGATCGCGTCAATCTCGGTGGCGAAGGCGGATGGGATTACCTCACTTACGACGGCGATGCCAATCGTTTGTTCATCACGCGTGGCACGCACGTCGTGGTGGTGGACGCTAAGACATTGAAAGCCACCGGGGACATTACTGGCCTGGCCGGAGTCCACGGCGTAGCACTCGCTCCCCAACTGGGCCGCGGATTCATTACCAGCGGTGGCGACGATACGCTGGTCATCTTCGACCTGAAGACACTCGGGGTGCTCGACAAGGTAAAGGTGGGCGGCCGTCCTGACGCCGTCCTGTATGACGCTTCGGCCAAGCGCGTGTACACATTCAACGCCACGACGCAGGACGCCACCGTCGTGGATGCCGCGACCGGCAAGGTTGTGGGCAAAGTTCCACTCGGAGGGAAGCCCGAGACGGGTGTGGCCGATGGCAAAGGAAATGTCTACGTCAACATCGAAGACCAGGGCGTGATCGCTCGCATCGACACAATGAAACTTACCGTCCGCGAACGCTACCCCATGAGGGGATGCGATGAGCCCAGCGCGCTGGCCTTCGACGTGGCTCATCAGCGGCTGTTCGCAGGATGCGGCAGCAGAGTAATGGCGGTTGTGAATCCGGATGCTGGCCGTATGGTTGCGACTGTGGAGATCGCCGGTGGGGTTGACGCCGGAGCATTCAATCCCAAGACCCAGCAAATTTTCATGTCATGCGGCGACGGTGTGCTGGTGGTGATCCACGAAGACAGTCCCGACAAGTATTCAGTGGTGCAGAAAGTCCCCACCGCGAAGGGCGCGCGCACTATGGCCCTGGATGAGGCATCCAACACCGCCTATACGATCACCGCGCAGTTCGATCCCACGCCGCCCCCACCAGGGCAACGACGGAAGATCATTCCCGACACCTTTGAGTTACTGGTGGTTCGTCCGGAGTAATATGTGACCGGGAATCGCGGAAGGCCAGCATTACCCAAATCGGTTATCTCTGCACCCGTTGCCTATTCGAAACCGCCCTAATCCATGCCCACGGAAGGTGGAGGAACGCTGCGAACCGGACGCAAGGTGACGTCAACGCCGTAGGCGAAGAATCCGCCCGCGATCAGCAATATCCCAAACAGGAGGCTGCTCATCCCGAGAATGCGTTCGCTGTCGCCACGGAAGATCGAGAAACCAAGCAGCAGCATTGGGAAGACGCCGATAAAGATGGCGCCGAACAGGCCCCCAGGGACCCTGAACGGGCGTGGCAAGTCGGGCTCTTTCACCCGCAAAACGATCAACGCGATGAACTCGAGTAACACACTCGATCCATAGATCAGAATGTCAATGGTGACCAGCCGCTCAAAGCCGAGCCCGAGACAAAGCGCCCAGCCAGTAGCGAGCACCAGGATCGCCACCCACGGGGCACCAGAACGCTTCGTCACTTTGCTGAACACCGCGGGCAGCATGCCGTCCTGCGCCATCGCCAGCGGCAGGCGCGAATAGCTCATTACCAGGGCATTGAACATTCCGAAGGCGCTCATCATTCCGCCCAGCACCAGTGCAACCCGAAGCACCGGCCCGCCCACCAGTCCGGCAACATCGGCCCACGAACCGGTCTCCCACGCTGTGGGACTCAGCTTGGTCATGGCAATGGCCGCCACAGGCACGATATACGTCAGCGATACCAAGGCAACTGACGCCATCATGGCGCGCGGATAAGTGCGCTGCGGCTGCTTGACTTCAGCGGCGATGGTGGAGGCGTTGTCCCATCCCATATAGTTCCACATCGCAATCAACAGACCGCCGATGATGTCGACGTGCGACGTTGTGGGAGTGGTAACTGCGTTCGCCAGCGCCCCGTACTTGAAGGGCGCCAGAATGACGATGAAAACGAAGGGTGCGGAAAGGAGAAAAAACAGCCAGACTGAGGTGGTGGCCACCACGCGAATGCCCGCAATGTTCAGCCCGGCGCAGATGACCACCACCACGAGTCCCACAATGATGCCGCGATTGTTCGCGCCAAACCAGGGGAACAGCCGCGCCAGATAGAGCACGAACAGGGTAGGATAGATGGCCATATCAAAGACGCTCGCCATCAGAGAGAGCCAGGCCTCTTGAAATCCCCAAAAATCGCCCATGGCCCGCCGGACCCAGGCGTAGAAGCCGCCTTCGGCGGGAAGCGCACTCGACAATTCCCCGATCATGTAGGCCGTGGGCAGACTCCACAGAATAGGAGTCAGCAGAAGAATCAAGATAGCGCGGCCATAGCCTGCCCCATGTACCACATCTTCAATGCCGTAGGTGCCGCCTGAGACCATGAAAAAGGTTGCGGCCACCAAGGGCCACAAAGTCAATTTGGCGTTTTTTTTCGGGGAAACCGAGATAGTGGCAGGCGATTCAGCCATCCTCGGATCGAGGGCGGGAACGTTATGAACAGCCAATTTCTATGGATGCCTCCTTGGCGAGCAAATCCTTGTAAGTCCAGTCATCGGCGCTCTGGAAACGCGTCAGTTAAGAATACGGTTTGCGCCCAGGCACGTAAAGAAAAAACGATGCGACTTTGCAAATCTTCACGTTGGCAAGAACCAGCGCGACCTCGGCGAATTGCTCGCTTCAGTCACGCCGCTCATCTTTCGAAGCAAAATCGCGATGTTTTACTGGGCCGGCTTGGCCCCGAAGGTGAACCCCAATCCAGTGGTGAAGATAATGTCGTTGTACTTGTTACCAGGCACCGGCTGGTTGATGTACTGATCGGCGAAATTCATGTTGGCGGTCAGCCAGTGATTCAACTTGGTCGCCAGGCCCACGTTGAAGTTGATGCGGTAATTGCTGGTGTCATTCAGCGACGGCAGGTAGTACAAGTTCTGGGTGATCGAAGTGCTCTCTGTAAATTTGTGGGTGAATTCGTCGCCCACTGTCAGGGTAAAGAGATTGTTAGGAGGCCCGACATAATAGCTTTCGCGGGTGTAGCCGAGGCCACCCAGAAAATCCAGCGTCGTAGTTTTCGACGCGATGGCGTGATACCCGATACCGCCGCCCGGCATGACGCGATAATTCAGAAGCTGGAGTGTGTCGTACATGCCGGTAAACACGCCATAGGCAAACCAGCGTGGCGTAAGGTTGTGATCATAGCGAATCAAGCCACCTAACGAATTAGCCGATGTGATTCCCAGCTTATCGTCCGTCGAGTAGATGGACGCCGCGTTCACGACCCATGCATCTGTCGTGGTCTTGCGCAAAGCGTTAAAGCCTAGCGCCAGGTTCGTGGTCTGGCTGTTGCCGCGAGCCAAAGCGAGGCCGAAGCTGCCTCCACCGCTCCATCCTTCCATCATGCCCGGATGCAGCGATTTCTCATAGGCTGCCTGGTCGGCAGGCGAACGCATGGTGGCCACATCGGTCCGCGGCAGCTTCTGCACTCCCTGAGTGGTAGTGATCACTAAGTCAGACCCTTCGGCTGTGACCGTGCCCGAAACCAATTGCTGGTCGGCTTTGGTCACCACCAGAGGCTGCTTGTCGGAGGAGAACTGGCTCACCTCCGCCCAGTCGATGGAGACGTCCCCCGCATACGTGGTCTTCAGCACCAGTTTCTTGCCGTCCATGCTGACGATCGATCCACTGAGGTGGTCGCCATTCTTCAGCGACACTTCTTCCGCCTGCAACACGACAGCACAACAAATCAACGATAAGGTTACCGATAACCAGAACTTTTTCAGCACATCAAACCTCTCTTTTTCGGAGTAAGAGTGGAAATTGCGCACGGGGGCCAGCGCGGTGTTTCCCTCTCTTAGTTTTTAATCAAAATGTTCGCGTAGCTCAGATGGCGAGCACTGCGAATCAGTTTGGCGTCACTTGTTCCGGGGGGAGCGTCATTTATTTCATGCATCTCAGAAAAATCGTCTTGCGACGGGCAACCTCTGAGCAGCTACGTCACACCAGCAGGCGTTGCAGACTGCAAAGCGATAGCGGGAACCGGAGAAGATGCCGCGGACTCCTTGCCGCCTCACTTTATGCATCACAGATGATACGCAACAATCATACCGATACTTGCCTCGATTCGTCTTGCAAATCCTCAATCGGGAGCAGCGCCACCAGTCGGACCGCGCCACGGTTTTCACACTTGAGGGCGCGGGTGACGGCGTTCTGACCGCGGCTCACGGTTGCTGAAGCAGCTTCGCATGAGTAATGCACTGGCAAGTTGCCTGCGAATCCCGTAGTCTGTAGATATCCCGTATTCCCATGAACGAAAGCGCGACAGGCGCCTATGGCCCGGTGTGCGTATTCAGGCATCTGACGCGAGCTGGGGGAGGACCGGTGTTACCGGCGCTTCAGCGTCGAGATACAGGACTTGGCCATGACAGCTTTCATAAGCATCACGAATCTTTTTCGCTCTAGAGCCGGCTTTCTCGCCGGACTAATTCTCTGTTCGTCCCTCGCCACGATTGCCCAGCAGCCTGCCCCCGCCAAGAAGCGTCCCACTCTCGGCCTGGCCCTTCAGGGCGGCGGAGCGCTCGGGTTGGCACACGTGGGCGTCATTACATGGATGGAAGAGCACCACATTCCGGTCGACTACGTCGCCGGTACCAGCATGGGCGGATTGGTCGGTGGGGTCTATGCCACCGGACACAATGCCGCCGAGCTTCGCCAAGTGGTGAACGGCATCAACTGGGACCAGGTGATGGCGGGACGGACGCCCTTTGACGATTTGTCTTTCCGCCGCAAGGAAGACGCTCGCGACTATCCCAACAGCCTGGAGTTTGGGTTGCGCAAAGGATTGCAGTTTCCCGCAGGGTTCAACTCCGGCCAACAGGTCTTGCTGATTCTCGACAAGGTCGCGGCGCCTTATTCCGAAATCAAGAGCTTCAACGACCTCCCGATTCCGTTTGCCTGCGTGGCCACCGATCTGGTGAGCGGCAAAGCTCACGTCTTCCGCAGCGGCTCGTTATCAGAGGCCATGCGATCCACCATGTCGCTGCCCGGTATCTTCTCGCCGGTGCGAACGGACAATGCCATCTACGCCGACGGCGGACTGCTGGAAAACCTTCCCGTCCAGGTGGCGAAAAAGATGGGCGCCGACGTAGTTCTGGGAGTCCACCTGGCCGAGGAAACGCTGAAGCCCGACGCCAATCTCTCCTCTTTCGCCGTTCTCGGTCAGTCGATCTCGGTGATGATCTCGGCCAATGAACTCCAGAGCATGGAAATGGCGGACATCCTCCTGTCGGTCCCGGTGCAGAAGTGGGGAGCGTTAAGTTTTAACGATGCCGACGCCATCATCAAGGCCGGATACGATGCCGCCGCGGCCAAGTCCAAAGTCCTGCTGACTCTCGCCGTGGATGATGCGACCTGGAACGAGTACATTGCCGAACGCAACGCCCGCCGCATCACCACGACGCCCATTCCCACTTTCGTAGCGGTTAAGGGCGTGAATGCGGACCTGTCGGAGAAGGTTGAGACGCTAATGGCGGGCATGGTAGGCAAACCCCTCAACTATGACGAATTGGATGCTGCGATCATGCGCCTGAAAGGTACCGGGCGCTATTCCACGCTCAGCTATGGATTCGTCGAGCAAAACGGCAAACAGGGACTTCAGATAAAGACCGAGGAAAGTGCAGTTGGTCCGCCCGTCGTCCTCCCGCTCATCCTGGTGGATGGCTCCAGTCTGAAGAACGTTACGTTCAACCTGGGAGCGAGAGTTACCTGGTACGACATCGGAGGCTTTCGTTCGGAGTGGCGCAACGACATTATCCTGTTCTCGCAATACGGACTGAAGTCGGAGTATTACCATCCCTTCACTCCGCAGTCGCAGTGGTTCGTCGCGCCGACGGGTGCAGGCTTACAGCGACCCAATCTACTTCTATGACAACAATCAACTCGTCTCCACCTACCGCCAGAACTTTGTCGGTGGCGGCATCGACCTGGGCTATCAGTTCGGAACGATGGGCGAATTGCGCTTCGGCTACGAAGGAGGTTGGGAAGGTTTCGAGCGCCAGGTCGGATCCGCAAGAACTGACAACCCCTTCCGGCGGCTATGGGGCGGCCAGGCTCCAGTATCGGTTAGACCGCCTGGACAATCCAGTCATTCCTCGCCAGGGTCAGGCCGCCTTCAAGTCGATTTCCGCTGGACGAACAGCAGTCCGTTGGCGACCGGAGCAATATCCCGCGCTGGAAGTTGCGTCACAAAATTTCTTCAAGCTGAGCGAGCCGTCCAGCGGTGTTCTTGAGCGGATTTGCCGGCACGACTTTCAATTACTACAACACTGGCCTGCCGCAGTTTTCGTTGGGTGGCTCGCGCTTCCTAGTCTCCTACGGCCCCAACGAACTGCTGATGGACAAGTACTTCCTCTTCCAGTTGGGGTATCTTCGCCAGCTCGCGACGCTGCCGCCGCTCCTGGGGGGCGGCGTCTATTTCCTGGGGATGTACGAGGCCTCGCAGGTTTACGGGCCACCCTCACAGCATGATCAACAAGGCCTCGGGTTTCCCGACCGACGGCGCCGTCGGTCTGGTCGTCAACACGATCTTCGGTCCGGTTGAGGCGGCCTACGCCTACGGCGATACCGGCCATCACAAGTTCTTCTTCCGGATCGGGCGCTTGTTCTAGGGTGTAGTTCAAGTCGACAAAAAGGGTGGCGAGTCCCGACGGGATTCGCCACCGTCTTTTTCGCGACTCACCCTGTGTTGTGCAGTCCCGCTGCGATTCCATTCATGGTGGCGCCGATGGCGTAGTCCAACTCGGCACTTTGCTCACCGCTGCGCTTCCGGCGCAACAGCTCAACTTGGATCAGGCTCATGGGATCGACGTAGGGATTTCTCAACCGAATCGAACGAGACAACACAGGATTGCCCTCCAACAACACCCGCTGGCCTTTGAGTAGGAGGACCATGCGTTTGGCGCGATGAAACTCTTCCGCGAGCATGCCATACACAGACTCACGCAAAGTGACGTCGTCAACCAGCGACGAGTACGTGTGCGCGATGGAAAAGTCTGCCTTCGCCATGGCGAGTTCGACATTGCGGATCATGTCGGAAAACAGCGGGAATCCGGCGACCATATCTTTTAATTGCTGCTCCTGCGGTTGCCCCTGCGCAGCGAACTGCTCCAAAGCATAGCCCACGCCAAACCACGCCGGAACCGCGTGGCGACTCTGCATCCAACCAAAGACCCAGGGAATAGCACGCAGGTCTTCCAACCGGCGGCTGCTGCCCCGGCGGGCCGGACGTGATCCAATGCGAGCCAGTTCCAGTTCATTCACCGGAGTTGCCTGCTCGAAATAGCGGAGAACGTCTGGATTCTCCGCTATGCTCTGGCGGTAGAAAGTGAAGGCAGTGTGGGACAACTGCTCCATCGGCTCGGCCCACCGCTCCTCGTCGGCGGCGGAAACGCTGGTGGGGCGCACCAGCGCCTCCAAACAGGCCGCTACCATGATCTCCAGGTTCCACTCCGCCAGCACGGGGTCGGCGTACTTCCAGTTCAGTACCTCGCCCTGCTCGGTGATTCGGATGTGACCTGTGAAGTCTCCCACCGGCTGGGCCAGAATGGCGGAGTGCGTGGGACCTCCGCCACGGCCTACCGTGCCGCCCCGCCCGTGAAAGATGCGCAGTTTTACGCCACATTCCCGCGCGACTCGATGCAATGCCCGATGCGCCTTGTGCAACTCCCACGTGCTGGTGAGCATGCCCCCATCTTTATTGGAGTCTGAGTACCCGAGCATGACTTCCTGCCAGCCGTGCCATGAGGGCAGCAGTTCGCGATAGTCCTCCGAAGTCCATACCTGCCTCATCACCTTAGAAGCGTGCCGCAGCGCCTCGATCGATTCGAACAGCGGAACCGGGGTTAGTCCGGGATCGCTGTCGGAACCGGCGATCTGCAAGCCCGACAGGGCCGCCAGGCGCAGGACGGCAAACACGTCTTCCTCCGACTCGGCGCCACTGACGATGTAACGCGTGATGGCATTGGTCTCGTAGTTCTTTTTGGCCTCAGCGACAGTGCGGAAGGTGTCGAGCAACTCGATACTTGTACCAGAGAGCACGGGCAACGAGCCAGTCGAAGCGTGCACAGCGGAGGTTTGCGTGATCTCAGCGAGGGCCCGGCGATGCACCTGGGCGTGTTGACGGATGTCGAGCGTATGCAGTCGGAAACCGAAGGTGCGCACCTTGCAGATCAGCGGATCGAGCATGCCCGTTGCCAGTCGGGCGCCGCCACTTTCGCATAAACTGCGGCCGATCACCTCCAGGTCGCCCAGAAACTCCGCGGCCAATTGGTAGCCAGCGGGATGGGAGCGCTGGTCGCGTGTGTAACGCAGCCGCGCACCCATCATCAGAAGCAAGCGGCGGTACGCTTCCGGCGGTGGCGTGCGCGACAATTCGGCCGCCGGCTCGCCTATGCTCGCTTCGTAGCGTTTAAGCAGTTCTTGTAACTCCCCGGATTCGGGGACCTGATGGGAAGAAACGGTGATCCGCCGTACCAGAAGCGCCAGTTCCTGTATGTAATGCGACAGCACCATGCTTCGTGCCAGTTCAAGTGCGTCGTGCGTGCACTGCGGCGTCACGAAGGGGTTCCCGTCACGGTCTCCGCCAATCCACGAACCAAAGCGAATACAAACTGGGAGAGACGCCATACTCAATTCCGCGCCATACACCTCACGGAAGTCAGCGACGATGCCTTCATAGATCTTTGGAACCGCGTCGAACACCGTCATCACGTAGTAGCTGATGCCAGTACGGATCTCATCGACCACGGTCAGCTTTTGGAGGCGCACTTCGTCGGTTTGCCACAGCGCAGTGATGTCGCCGAGGATTGTATTTTCGCAAACTTGCGCGCGCGCGTCGGGTAGCGGAAGGCGATCGAGCGTCTCCAACTCTCCCGCGATGCGGCGTCGTTTCAACAAGACTGCCCGCCGCGTGATTTCGGTTGGGTGGGCGGTGAATACAGGCTGCACCTCAATTTCACCAAGCGCTGCCAGGGCCTGCTCCTGCGTAATTCCTGCCTGCTTCATGCGCAGTAGCGTTCCGTGGAACGATCCGGGGAGGGGTGGGTCATCCGTATGCAATTCAGCCGCACGGCGACGCCGCTTGCGATGGTTCGTCTCGGCCAGGTTGGTGAGTTCGAAATACGCCGCGAACGCCTTGGTCACCCGATAAGCAGTGGCGATGTCGAGCGCAGCAACTACGCCTTTGGCTTGTTGCAGGAGCGATTCAATTTCTTCGCCGGCCGCTCGGGAAACCCGCTCGCGGTGCTGAATCAGTAGCCGGCGCAGTCGCTCGACAGTATCAAATAGCGGCTGCCCTGCCTGCTCCACCAGCACGCGGCCTAGGAGTATGCCGAGTGACCGGACGTCGCGACGCAACGGGGTTTCCTTGATCGCGTCCGAGGTCCTCGCCGTCAATTCGGCCAGCCGCTCGGGCTGAATAGGCGCGCTCCACAGTGGCGGGGTGGGTTCCATCTATGTAGTGTATGGGGTAATCGAAAGCGCTGGAAGACGCCTTCATCGATTTCTGGATGCGTCGCACATGTGTGAGTATTACAGCGTAAAGAAGAAGTGATGCCGTCGGACAGGTGAACTTGATTGCGGGCCTTTCGATCACGCTACAACAAACCGAATCCTATGCTGAAACCAGCCTCGTACCTTTTGATCGCTTGCGTCTTAACTGTTGCCATGCCTTCCCGTGGGATGCCACAACAGCATTCGATACCCGATCCCGACAAGCTGCTTGCCCCTACGCCACCGATGGGCTGGAACAGCTGGGACTCTTACGGCGAGACTGTTACCGAAGCCCAGGTGCGCGCCAACGCGGAATGGATGACCAGGCATTTGAAGCAATTTGGCTGGCAGTACATAGTCGTTGACGAGGGCTGGTATGTCACTAATCCTGGGGCTAAACCTGCAGACCTGAAGCTCTCTCTCGACGAGGCTGGCCGATTCATTCCGACGGCGAACCGGTTCCCGTCGGCCACTGACGGCGCCGGTTTCAAGCCTCTGGCAGACTACATTCACTCGCTCGGCTTGAAGTTCGGCATCCACATTCTGCGTGGCATCCCGCGCGAAGCCGTTGCAAAGAACGTGCATATCGCGTTGTCGCCATACACCGCAAAGGAGGCAGCTGACACCGACGATACTTGTCCGTGGAACACATACATGTATGGTGTGCAAAATGCGACCTCGGGTCAGGCTTACTACAATTCCATTGCCCAGTTGTATGCCAGTTGGGGCGTGGATTTCATCAAAGCGGATTGCATCTCCGATCATCCCTACAAGCCGGACGAAATTCGCATGCTTGCCGGGGCCCTGAAGATGTCCGGGCGCGACATACTACTGAGTCTCTCTCCCGGGCCAACTGCGTTGGCGGAGGCCGACCAGGTGTCTCGTTTTGCGGAAATGTGGCGCGTTTCGGACGATTTCTGGGACCATTGGGGACCATTGCCGGGGAAGGAATGGTCGCAGGGCGTTCTGGCACAGTTCGGATGGGCTGCGAAGTGGGCCTTTTTTCAACGACCCGGACGATGGCCTGATGCAGACATGCTGCCGCTGGGCCGATTGGGCCCGAATCCCGGCGATGGCGGAGCCGCTCGCGAAACCAATCTCTCGCACGACGAACAGGTCACGCTGATGACCCTATGGTGCATCTTCCGTTCGCCACTGATGATGGGTGGAGACCTGCCATCCTCCGACGAATGGACCACTAAGCTGCTGACCAATCGCGAGGTATTGGCGGTGAATCAGCATTCCAAAGAACATCGTCCCGTTGTGTCGATTGAAACTGCAGTAGTGTGGACCGCCAAGCCGGAAGATGGGGACGGGTATTACGTCGCCGCCTTTAACCTCGCGGACAAAGAACAGGTCGTGAATTATTCGTGGTCGAAACTCGACCTGCCAAAGACCAGGTATTCCGTGCGCGATCTTTGGAGTTCGGAGGATTTGGGAAATTCCGACTCATTAAAGGTGACACTTCGCCCGCACGCCGCTGTACTTTATCGTGTCGTGGCCAAACACTAGCTAGGGGGCGTGTTACTTCAGCTCGTTACCTGATCGGTTTTCATAACCCCGCTTGGCAATAACGCGTTCGAACTGCTGCGGAAGGCACAAAGAACGTAATACGAAATATGAAAACTTGTTACAAACCCGAGATCTCACACTGCAACGTATAGCAGGCGGAGGCTCGCGCTGCCGGGCGAGTCGGAGACGACTGAACGCGTGGTCGGCGTGCCTCTGAAATCGTACATCGGCCTGAGTTGGACGTACTATTTCAAGCACTAAGCGCCTTGCGAGTCGATCCGGCGCCGAACGGCAATCGACGGCGAGGCCGTTGCTTATTCGATCACGCGGATGAACTGTCACTGACAACCGACCGCTGGGAACCGGCCGCTGTTTCTTGGCATGCGCGTTCTCGCTATGCGATACTGAACTCGCCATCGTGAGGTGACGCCAGTTCTTGCGGCACTTCTTCACGACGCCGGGATGGCGGAACTGGCAGACGCAGCGGACTCAAAATCCGCCGAGGTTCACCCCTCGTGGGGGTTCGACCCCCCCTCCCGGCACCAGCCTAAGCCCATAGACTCATTCACTAGCTGGTCCTTAGTAGCCAGGTTTGGATGTAGGAGGCTCGTCAATCCGTGTGCGTTCTTCGATCGTGACCGATTTCAGTGGCACTACAAGAGAAGTCTGAAGGCCTCAGCCCGCCTCTTGACAAGGCGATGCGCGACTGTCCTCATAATTCTCTATTCCTCTGATGTCTCAAAATGACGGCGGTCCCCTGCGCCGCCCGACAGCGCCCCGCCTATTGAAGGACGTCGATGGTGGGTTGGGGGCGAACTGCAGGGTTCTTCCCAATGAAATCGGGACGGGACCGGCACGACGGCCAAGTAAGAGAGGCTCCGCAGAGCGGAGCCTCAAGCCGAAACTGCGGAATACTAAATGCCGCCAGTGCTACTTGCCTCCCAGGCCACGGGGACTGCCTACGCCTGTGCAGTAGTCCCACTTCGTGCCGGCGGGACAACCGTTGGTGCCGGTCGTCACGTCATAGAAGTTGGCTGCGTACATTCCGACGGCATAAAGCTGATCGTACAGCAGGTTGTTCTCCTGGTTGGTGTAATAACCACCGACCGCAGGAGCCTGTCCAAGGCGTCTTCCAGCGAGGTTGACGATGCCCGCCAGGGCGGGCGACGAGACACTAGTTCCTCCGACGATAAACCAGCCACCGTTGTAGCCGTTGTACACATAGACTCCGCTGGCCGGGTCGGCGTTGAATGACAGGTCAGGCGTGTGCCGATAGGCGCCTGTCAGGTATCCACCAAACATCGGATACTGATAGGCGCTCCACGGTCCCATACCTTTGCCGCGGAAGGCGGTGCTAAGGGGGTCCCATTGCTCAACCGCGCTGATGCCGCCGCCGGAACCGCTCCAGCACGCCTCATTGGCGAAAGAGTGGTCGGCATTGCGATTGATTCTGGTACCTCCTGCTGAAACTACCCACGGCGAAGAGCTGGGATATTGCGCCCCACATCCCGAGTCGCCGGCGGAAGCAAAATAAGCGACATTCTTCCAGTAGGAGGAGTAGAAGTTGACGTCGTCAGCCACTTCTCCGGAGTACTCGCCGCCACCCCAGCTATTGGTGATTTGACCGCCACCGTAATAGTATGCCCACTTGCCGGCGACGGTTTCGGCGTAGTAAAGATTGGTGCCCGAGTTGGAGCAGGCCTCGACCAGCACGATCCTTGCATTGGGGGCCATGGCATGCGCCCACTCGATGTCCAGCGCCTCTTCCAAAGCCCAGCCGGCATTAGGCGGAGGAGTGGTGCAGGCGCCGTTACCGTTGGCATAGACCTTGGTAAAGCTGGGTGGCGCCGGGATGCCAAATGTCGCATCGAAGGTCGCCAGGTCAGCGGCAGCGGTTGGGTTGTCGAATGCATCGACGATGACGATAACGCCCCATCCGCCCGTGGGATGGTTAGTGCCGCCGGTTGAGGGATCGCATCCGGGGTAGATCGGGCCTACCTTATAAACGCAACCCATCGAGGCTGGAGTTTCCGCCAAGGTTATTTGGCTGCTGAAATCAGGGGCCGCCATAGGCTTTGGCATGCCTCCAGTAGTGGAGCGGAGCACATAATTAGTGTGCATCCACTTCCCCGCATCCTCGGCACGGTAGACACTGCTTTCGGGCACAAAGATCATCGCTGACGAAGCTGGAGTGTTCGACATGGGAGCTGGAGGAACGCTGGCTGCGGGGGCAGCGTTCTCCAGGCCGGGTGTGACGCCGGTCTGTGCAATGGCCGGCAGAGTAAGCCCGAAGCATACAACCAGCGTGACGGCGAAAACTAACATTGCGCCGAAACGCCAGGGATTGGTCCTATTCAGGCTATCGAATCGCATGACACTTTCTCCTTCCAAGCCGTGCCGTTCAGTGCGATAGAACACTCTGCGATCTCCGCAGTTTGCGGGCACGACCTGAGCTATCGGCCGACCCTTCGATCAACCGCTTGGTTGCTTCGTGCCGGTAATGGTGCGCCGGCCACAGGTCCTTGGCTTGAAAACCGCACCGAGGCCTGAACCTCGGCTGTCGGTCGGGAGGGCAACTTCGCACCGGCTTCAGTGTCACTGTGTGCAGTCCGGCCTATGGCAGAGATTGCCCCCGGTCGTTCCCTCCAATCCCGGGCCCCAAGGCCCGTTGGCTAGCATGCAAATTCCCATGCGAACAGCCATGATTCGCATTTCTTTACTGCATGGTGAGGCGTCGACACCTGCGATTGCACCCACAATCGCGGTCGGCTGACCCAACCCGACAGTTCTAGTTTGTGCGTTTGTTGGCCCTGCTGCGCCTTGATCGTGCGGCTCAGTCTGGGCGTTGGAAGAATGTGGAAGGACCCCGGGTTCGCTTGTACCACGTGAGGCGAGCAACTTCCTGCGCCTTCCCCTAGCCGTGGCAACTAAAGGCTAGCACTGCGGCAATGAGGGGACAATTTATTGCAAGGGCATTCACCAATTTTTCTCCTTGCCGGTTCCATTTTGAACTTGGTCCTCTGGACAAAGGCCGCCTGCTTGGACGCGGCAGTGGACTTTCCTCAGCCTGTACATGAAAGGAAACTGAGGCGCGGCCTGGAGGGAATCACCACGGCGCCCTCAACAAACGATCAATTGGTGCGCCGCATGACCCGGAGTTGGCAAGACTCAAAGACTCCTGAAGAGGCTGTTTCATCGCCGGTTCGGCCTCGTGTCGCTCGCCCGAACGCGACTCTCCGACGATCGACGTGTTGATAGTAACTCGTAGTAAAATCCCCGCGCCTGACTTCTGTCCGGAGGATCGCGATGAAAAAGTTACTAATCAGACTTGCTTTGTTGGCAGCCTTGCTTTGCGGCGGCATAATGATCGCCCAGGTGCCCACACAAAACGTCAACCCCAGTCGTCACCCCAATATTGCGGCTGCTGAGCGGCTCACCGAGATGGCATACCAGAAAATTATCGCCGCCCAACAAGGCAACGAATACGACTTGAATGGTCATGCCGCGAAAGCCAAAGAACTGCTCGAACAGGCGGACCAGGAATTGAAACTGGCAGCCGGGTCATCCAACAAGAATCACTAGGAATACGACCTCAAACGACGGAGCCGCAATCCGCGTCTCAGCGACCGCCATCGCTCACCGAGTCTCAACTTGCAGACTTCAGACTGAGCGATGGCGGATCGTTCGATGCCTAACCATTATGCGATTGCCCCCACGGGACGGCAGGGATGAACTGCCATTTAACGTTTCGTGGTCCACATCCCGCAGCGGTTCGCTGCTAGGCCAGCTGATCTCCGATCACTTCTGGCACTTTTCACTATCTACTACCAAGTCCATCGCTCTCAAATGGCCCTTCACCGCCTGTGAACCCTCGTCGGTAGCTACGGTTTTGAGTCCTGCCTTGGAATGCACCGGATCCCCTGCGACCGTAACCGTTTGCCCGACATAGTTGTTCATGTACATTTCCTTGTCGGCGCTGCTCAGCTCCCAAACATTTCCGTCGTTGGTATAGAGCAGATATTCCCTGGCGATAGGACCCTGTTGCAGGCACCCTGTGACTTCTATCGGCTTCTTGTAGCTTGCCTGGGAAGTTGTTGAAGCATGAGCGCAGGCCAGTCCCAGACTGCCCACGAACACGAGCGCTGTCGCCCAAATACTCACTGTGTTTTTCATTATTAGCCTCCTATAAGCGTAAGCCGGCTCGTTTCCGGTTTGCGCGATCTTAATCAAGAAGTGTTGACCTCTCTCCATCGACGCGTAAGCCCACCTGATCTTTCGCCGCGCGGAAACCCGCTCAGGACGAAGGCCGACGTAAGCGACAACACTGCAATATGGATGTACGGACATAGTGCCTCCAGGTTTTGCGGCGATCGTTGGAGGCGGATGTGCGGAAACTGGGTATGCGGGGTTAGCAGCGAAGCGTAAAAGTGGACTGGTGATCGCTTCCATTCTGGGCGACGGCCCAGACCGGCGGCGGCTCGTATAACTTAACGTGGGAGATCAGCGTAACGGGCAGAAGAGGAATGAGGGTGAACTCTACCGGTACGTCCGCGACAGCGCGCATTGCCGTCACCGGACCATGCGTTGCGCTGAATGGAGCAGCTACCGACGGGCAAAGCACAACGGTCATGATCGCCAACGTTGCCGCCAGAGCGGCATATCGAACTGGTAGCGGTATCCTCACGATGCGCGCCAGTTGCCTAACAGTCTCTAACAACACCGTCTGTTCGGAAGAGTTGCAGGCAAAATGGGGCTACGACCTGGCTCAGGTCGATCGACCGGGACTTGGCGACCTCTGTTTGTGGCAGTGATACTCTGTAAGATTGTGGAGGGGAAAGGTATGCCGGAAACTGGGGGAGCCAATATTGAAGTGGCCCACCATCTCAACGAGGGCACTTCCCGGGAGCATTCCCATCCTTCACGCTGGCACGAGATGCTGGAAATCGCCGAGGCCATAGTTCTTGCTTTGGTCGCGGTTACCACGGCATGGAGCGGCTATCAGGCTGCGCTCTGGGATGGGAGACAGAGCGTGTTATACGAGCACTCCACCCGCCTGCGGGTCGAGGCCCAAGGTCTGGAAGTTCGCAACAACCAAGAACGCATGTACGATGCTGCCAACGTGGCCGATTGGCTAAAGGCGCAAGCCCAGGGGCAAACCGAGTTGGCCGTCATCTTCGAGCGCCGCTTTCTGCCCGAGTTCCGTCCAGCGTTTGAGGCGTGGAAGCAAACCGACCCCATCCACAACCCGAACGCTCCCGCTGGACCAGCGTTGATGCCGGGCTACCACAACAGCAAAGCTGAACAGGCAGCTAAGTTAAACGACGAGGCCTCAGAGTTGTTTGAAGAAGGCACTCGGGCACGCGAGCGAGCCGATGCCTATGTGCGGGTGACGGTACTGCTCGCAACCGTTCTGCTGCTCACCGCCATCAGTCAGCGATTCAGGGTACATCGGATTCGAGTCACGTTAGTCGTGATCGCTTTCCTGCTGCTACTCATCCCGTTGTGGCGCATGCTAACGCTACCCCGCGCCTGAGTTCCTGGTCTCAACACTGGTTGCGGGACAAGCGAAGTCTCATAACCACTTCCTGGGTAGTTCGCAAGGGCGAGCTTCAGCGCCGCGTCAACATCTCTTTTCAGTGGCCGCCTTGCACGTTGGTATCCGGTGGGCCAGCAGTTGCCCGCTAATGTCGGGACATACCTAGGCCACGCGCAGATACGTCGAATAGGTCTCGTGGCCAATGGCGATAAACGGCAGCATCGTCATCGGGCCACCCTTGGTGTCCACTCGCCAGCGTTGCGCCCCTGCGCGGCTGGCAGCGAGCAATTGCTTCCGCGACACTACCGGAGCTTCGCTTGTCGCGGCAAACAGCACCAGGGGACCGTACAACAGTGCAACCGTTCCCGGATGCTGCGCGTCAACCGCCTCCAGCCGCGTTGTCATCGGCAACTCAAGTTCGACATGATCGCCTGCCTTCCATTGCCGACGGACTACCGCGAAGCTTCCCGGCTTTAGCTGCACCACTTCGCGCTTGCCGTTTACAGAAATCGACGCCTGTTCCGTCCACACCGGAATGCGCAAACGCAGCCCAAACTCATCCGCCTGCGCCGGCTTCACATCGAATCGCACTTTACTACCAAACGGATACGTGCCCGTCTGAAGAATCTCAATTTGCGAGCTGCCTCTCCTCCAGCGCACGCTCGACGGGATGTAGAGGTTCACATACAGATCGTTCGCATCGTGAAAGTAGGTATTGATGCGGTAATCCGCCGCCACCTGCGGCAACGTGCCCGAGCAGCAGGGCCAGCGATGATTTGAATATCCCTTCTGTCCCTTGAAGTTGTAATCCGAGTAGTAGAACGCTGTGCCGTCTGGCTGGAGCGGCCTGGAGCCCAGCACCGTGTTGTACATAACTCGCTCCATGCTGTCGCCATAGCGTGCGTCGCCGCTCACCTGAAGCAGAGACCGTGTCAGTTTAAAGTGCGCGTAAGCACCACACGGCGTCTCAAAACTCTTATGGTTATCGCTCAGACTTGCCGCCAGCGCACCGCTGTCCGGGGCTCGCAACATCTCGTCCGGCCCCCATCCGCCCGTGGCAAAGCTCTGCGTTGTCACCAGCATCTCGAATCCGTTGCGTGCTGCTCGCAGGTGCTTCTCGCTGCCCAGAGTCAGGTACGCCTGCATCGCCGAGTTCAGCGCATTCACGTAGCTGTAGGCGTGCTTGCCTGCGAACACATTTTGGCCGGCGGCCAGTGGATCGAAATACGTCGCATCGTCCAGATAGCGTATGGCGAGCTGCTTGTAGCGATCTCCCGCGCCGCGTTGGTATGCCAGAAACAGGTTCTCCGGCAGCGTGTACGACTCGTCCCAGTTGTACGAGATGTCTTTGCCCGCGCGCCAGCTCTGCTCCCGATCCACAGCCTTCTCCGGAAGATGTGGCAGCGCCAAGTCGGTCGTCTTTTGCAGAATTTCGAAAGCCTTTTCATCATTCGCGAACTGGTGCGCGTCGATGAGCCCGCACACCAGCTTGTCGTAGCAATACGCGGGAAAGCGGTTTTTCTCGAAGAAGCCGCTGGCAATTGACTGCGCATACGTGCGATTCAGACGCAGCACCTTCTCCCGCGTCGTCGGGTTCCCCGTAATCGCGTACTCTCGCGCCAGCGCCGACACCCATTGCCCAAAGGTTCCGCCCGGGCACAGCCCCGCGCTGTCTTTGCGATAGTCGTAATCGGGCTTGTACATGTACCAGCCGCCTAATTCCTCACCCGCCGCTGGCAGGCCCGACATCTCACGGAATGGATTCATCAGTCCAGCTTCGCTCAGCCCCATTAGGACTTCATGGGTGTTCTCCAGTTGTCGTTGATGCAACTGGCTGGCCAGTGTAACGTCGCCGTACCCGAATGCCTGCAGCGGCGCACGTTCGCTCTGCAACTCACTCGCTGTGGCTAGCCTCCCAAGGCCAGGTAGGGTCAGCCCTGCGCTCAACATCGCCGCCTGTTGCAGAAACACACGCCGCGATAGGTTCGGGAGTTTCATAGCGCAACATTATCCTCTAACCGCCCTGCGTACAGCTCCAGCGAGCGCGGGCCCGGCTAACCTTTTTGTATTATTGTCCCGTCCGTGCGGCCCCAGTAATCTCCGGGAAAAGAAGTGGGGCACGGGTCAATCGTCTAACCGTTAAAGTGCGAGCACCTCTATTCTCGGGGGATACGGATTTGCGGGTTGCCGTGACCTGTCATCTTCAGGTTCGAGATTTAAAAGGTGAGCGACGATGAGTTCAGTCAACGCGGTTGTCTGTGAGGCACCGGAAACAACCACCCGTGGGCACTTGGCAGTGCAAGTCGGCGTGGCGGCAATATTGACGCTTGCGATCGCTTCTTATTTCTGGATCGACTCCCGGTATCCCGCCCTCCTCAAGAAGTTGCACGTGGGTAAAGCGATCCACGTCAGCGCCGCCATCACCTTCGACACTCTTTTGCCAGTCCAGCCTGACATGCCGCTGCTCACTCGGATTGAGCACACTACAGCAAATTGGATTTGGGCCAACCGCATCGGCATGACCTTTGGTGTTTGCTTCGGTGCGGCGATGCTTACTTTGCTACCGCTCTTGCCGCGGCGCCGTTTTCAGAGCACTGCCGGCAATGTCTTTTTTGGCGCAGCGCTAGGCACCCCCCTGGGAGTTTGTGCCAACTGCGTTGTCCCGATCGGACAGGGAATGGTTGATGTAGGCGCCAGTACTCAGACCGCGCTTGCCACCATGATCAGTTCTCCGCTCTTGAATGTGGTCGTTCTCGCCATGGCCTTCACTCTATTTCCGCTTCCCATTGCCTTGACGCGGCTCGCGGTGCCCTTCGTGCTGCTCGCGCTGGTCCCCTTGATTGCTCCGCCAAAAACAAAAGGTCTGCGCATTCGGCTTCCAGAGACCCGCGACGACGGCCTCGCCCACAGAGCCGGCGCAACCTTTGCGCGATTTTTGCGGAATCTCGCACGCATCGCTGTCATAACTGTTCCACTCATGTTGCTGGCCGCCTTGCTGGGTGCGCTTGCTGCCGAGCTTCTGCCAGCCCAGCATATTCCCGCTACCGCCACACTGCTCGGGATTCTAATCATCGCGCTCATCGGAACCTTTTTGCCGGTTCCCATGGCTTTCGACGTGGCTCTAGCCTTCGTGCTTATGACTCGCGGTGTACCCTTGCCTTATGTTGTGGTCTTGCTCTGTACCCTCGGCGCCTTCAGCGTCTATCCGTTTCTGATCATTGGTCGAAGCATGTCCTGGCGGACCGCCATTGCGATGTTCGTGCTGGTGATGCTCGTTGGGGTGGTCGCTGGCGTAGGAACCGGCTTGTCGCAGCACCTGTTCTGAGAGTTAGCTGGCGGCAAGTACCCGAGGCGAATCCGCAATAGCGGGAGCTGTTCGGCTTCGCGCAGCGTGACTCTCCCCGCGAAAAGAAGAGTCTTTCGACAACCTAACGCTACTTACTGCGGGCCGTCCGAAGGCGGAGTCGATGCAGGTGGGTTCTGGCCTGGCGGGTTTTGTCCAGGCGCACCACGACCGTGACCCTGGCGGCTCATCATATCTGAATACTTCTGCTGCTGATCAGCATTCAGGATCGGCGTGATCTGCTCCGTCGTGTTTTTGCGGATCTCTTGCATCTTAGCCATGCGGTCCTGTTGCGAGAGCGAGGAGTCGGCACGCAGGCTCTGCATCTGGGTCGACTCGTTCTCCAGAATCGGCTTAATCTTTTGCTGCTGGTCGTCGCTCAGTGTCAGTTGTTTGGTCATGCGCTGCAGCCGCTGTTCTGCAGTCGGGGGTTGGCCGTGGCCCCATTGCCCGCCAGCCTGGTCGGAAGGGGCCTGTGCGTATGCCGCAATTCCCCCGGTCATCAGTACAAGGACTGCGATCGTTTGTAGGAGAAACTTCTTCATCGTTCAACGCTCCTTGACTCTCGCTGCATGAACGCTGCTGCGACGTACGCCGTGGCCGCGGTGACGGGTGCATTCGATGTCAACATCGTCATCCAGAGGCGTCCAAGTTTTGCGAGAAGCCGAACCATTGCGCGTACGTTGCTGTCGAGTGTGAATCAAGTTACGAAGTCTGAAACACGATGAGCGCGGAGAAGTTCTCCGCAATTCGGTGCGCACAAATATTGGAACTTGCCTGTAATTATCGCGGAATCAGGATGCTGATCGAGACTGCATCGCTTGTCGGAGACTGGACAGCCGTCTGATCACGTACCGCTTTGTAGCTCGGCCTAGCGCGTCACCACCGCGCGCCGTCTTTCCGGCCACCCTTCGGGCTCGAAGAACGGCATACACGCACTTTCGGGAGCGGATAGTTCGCTGGCCAGCACAGCAACACCGACCTCTCCCTTGTAGAGACTCTCTGGGGCGAGCTTTAGCGCCGTGTAGTTACCTGGTTCCCAGGCAGCGGCACGGAAGGCCAACTCGCGGGCCCGCTCTAACCATACAGTTTCTCCCGTATGTTTATAGAAGTTCAGCAGTCCGTAGGCCTGCCCGGCGAGACCACAACACAAGTTGCTGATCGAGTCGGTGGATTCCCACGTATTCCAGGCGGCCCTTTCCGCAAGCCGCAAGTACGCATCCTCACGGAACATGCCGTGCGCGGCTGTCCACAAAAAGATGTATCCCGCGCTGCCGTTACACCATCCCGGCATGTAATTGGCTGGACCACCCTGCCTGCCCTCGGGAAGCACCCATGGCCAGCGGACACCCCGGCCCGCCGGCTCGGCGCATTCCGCCAATTCTTGCAGACGTTCCTCGAAATGGGGCGGCAATTCCGCACCGGAGGCTCTACGCCAATTTAGCGCTGCGTATACCATTCCGGCCCATCCATGGGCGATCCCCAGGTACGTGATGGCCGTGCCCTCGCGAATTGGAGGCTGCTCGTCGATCTCGCGCCATACTGCATCCATCGTGCGGCTGCCGAAGTCCACCAAAGGTTCGGGCTTCAACAAGCCTCCTTCTCCCAGGGTATCGAGTAGCAGAGACGTGACCAGCAGCGTACCGGAACGTCCCAAAGCCAAGTCGAGGTTATCGCAAGGCTTCTGCGACATCGCGATGAAACCTTCAAGCGCAGCGCCTTGTGTCGCGACATCGCACATGGCGTGACTCACGAGGGCCCGCACTGCATGAACACCACTCAGTGTGTGATACGGCGAAATCGATCCAACGATCTCAGGGGTGATCTCGATGTCGGGGTTATAGAAGCTCTCGACATTCTCCGGATCAGAGATGGCGCGGCTACACCACACATCCGCCAGCGACAGGAGAGCGGCATCCTGGCGTCCACAGGCGATACGATAAAGTGCATACGCGATCCCGGCGGCGCCGTAAGTCAATGAGGCCTTCGGAGCGGTGACTAGGCCTGAGCGCACCAAACCGCCTCCGAAACCTACCCTCGCAAGGGAGCGGTCCAACACCCGATCCAAAGCCATCGGATCTTTCGCCGAGGCATCCAGAAACCAGCCGCCCTCGGGCACTTCCACGGCGCCAAGAGCGTCAGCAAAATCCACTAGCGAGGCAAAACGCGTGGCCGGATCCTTGCGGAGGGCCCGGGCAAGAACGCTCTCCAGCTCAGGCCATGCGGCAACACCTCTCTGTGCGAGCGGAACCGGTGCGTCTTCCAGAATCTGGCGCATCATCTCGTCCTTGGTCAGGGAGAAGTCCACATATTGCGCGCCCACAATTAAGGAATAGAGCAAGGCCGCGAGGGCATATTGTTCTCCGCGTCGGCTCGCGCCAGGAGGTTGGTGGCCTTGACTGACCGCCGCGGCATACTCCGGCTCAAAGAAGAATCCAACGCCACCTCGTGGAGGTTCACCGAACTCTCGGTCGGCGTTCTCTTGCCGGGCAAGACCAAAATCCACGATTTTGACGTGGTTTGCTTCGTCCACCAGGATGTTTCGCGGATGGATATCTGAATGAGTGACTCCTTGCTGGTGCAGTCGCGAATACGCTTGGAGGATCTGACAACAAAGGCCGAAGAGTTTCCCTTGTGCCTCTACGCTTCGATCCTGGTGCAGATGCCCTGCTGCACTGCCGGCATCGACGCCTTCACACCACTCCAGAAGAAGATATGGGCGGCCCTCCCAGACCCCGGCGTCGAGGAGCGCGGGGCTGACTGTACCCGCAAGGTGGCGGAGGATAGCTGCCTCCCGAGCGAGCATCCGAGAGCTCTCGGGCTTGGATCCGGACCGTAGTATCTTGAGGGCGGCAACTTCGCCGGTAGCCCGCCGAACCTGGTAGATCTCACTATCTTCGAGAGCCTGGAGGCATTGCAGCAGCTCACAATTCACAGCCGTGGCGCCAGTTTGGAACGAGGCTTGAATCTCTTCGGCGTCCTCGGAATCGGGTGGAACCAGCAACCGCCAGCCGATCAACTGAGTCAGCATGGGAAGCGCGTCTTCCAGCGTGCGCTCCGGGTCTACGTTCAGCGCGATGCTGTAATGGGCTACGGCCTGACCAATCGTGTTCGGGGTCTCGAACTCCTTCAGCAAAGCGGCGGATTGCGGATCGAGGATGCGCGACGGTGTGCGAGACTGCGGCCGTGAGATCGCGAAATCGCCGTCGCTGGCGTCCACCTGTTCGCGCAGTTTGGCCGAGAGCTCTTCAACGGGAGTGATGATGATTCCCTTGGGTAGGACCCATGGATCGGTGATGCTCATGAATTGCTAGTTCTCCGCGCCAACGCTACGCTTCCAGTCAGTGTCGGCGGGAGTCCAGGAGCGCGTATCGACGCCTTCGAGTTGCAAGCGCTTCAGGGCAAATTGCCACGGCTCGACATTCCCTGAGTTCTCCGCACCGGCTGAGATCAGTGCCACCGCGAGACGGTTGGTCACCCACAACCGCCAACTCTCTTGACCTATCCAAGGCAGCGCCTGGTCATCGGCAGGCGGATCGACTCCCCACGATAGCAACCCATCACCAGCCAGTTCGGCAGTAAACGGTACCCCGTGCGAAGGGCATCCCGCCAGGTCTTTCTTCAGTTCCTCGGCTGTAGCAATCAGGGCGCTGTAGCTGCCGAAATAGGCCACCATCTTATCCGGACGCAATAACCCGTGAGCATCCTTGCCGATTTTGAAGTGGCGCACACCAGTCTTGCCGAGCGCAGCCAGGATCACGGGGAACACCTCGGACAACTGATCGGTCGTTGGACTTATATACAGCTTACAGAGAATGGTTGTGCGGCCGCCGAAGGAAGCTCTTGTGTCAAGACGCCGCGATTGCCATGCGAGCCACCCGTCGTTAGAGGTGGAGTTGGGCGCCTTAAACCAGTCGCGGTCGAGGGCCTCCCTGACTGGGCCCTCTCCAATGCCAAGATAGTCGGTCACAGCGGCTGTATCGGGAAGAACTCGGCTCCAATAGGGCGACAGCGGTATGCGATTGTACCCGTAGAGACGAGACGAAAGCATCATCGGTTCGGCGAGGCGCAAACTCTGGCCGTAGCGGAGCGCTTCGAGGGACAGCCGCTCCAGAAATCCTTCTGGCGAGGGTGAAGTGGGGGTGTCCGTCGTGTCGCTGTAAATCAGCGCGGAAGCCTCAGGGCCGGTGACAAACTTGCCGGCGCGTTCAACGGCCAGGACACCGTCCAGAACCAATCGCGTGATCTCGTGACTACACCGGTCCCCGAGGCTCGCCTGCACATACGCAGGCAGCGGGCCGGGTTGCTGTAGCGACAGGAAAAGCAGAGCGGTGTCGCGCGAAACCGACTTGACGCCCAGACCCGACTTCTCAAGCGGACGCAGGACACCATAGAAATCAGGATCTTTCCGAAGATCTCGCAGCATGTCACGTTGCTCGGCGGGCAAACGCTCGAACAACACCAATTCATACTTGGGATTCGCTAGGAAGACAGATTCCAGAATGTTCACCGACTGGGCGCTATTCATATGGAATCCGTCCCGGAAGAAGTCTGCGTGACAGTCTGAATGAGCGGAAGGGCAGTCATCTGTCACTTCCGCTCAGTGAGTTTCCACGGGCTTGTATTTTAGCCACTCAGCGACTCCGTCGCCAGGACATCGGTCGTGGCATCATTTCACTTTGCTTTCCTGCCTAACTGCTTTTCGTGCATCTCGACTTCCTTCAGAGCGGCGTTGAGCTGGGACTTGACCGCCGCCAAGGTCTCCCGGTCAATACCCTGGTAGAAGATCGTCGGATCGTTTGAGCCGGCGCAATAAATCGTTCCCCCGCAGGTCAACACCGACCCGAAGCAGGTGTACGTCCCGAACTTGCACGGCACGAACGTCGGCTGAAAGCAGTGCCAGGTGATCTGGTACGTACAGTTGCAAAACGACGGGTAACCGCAATTGATCGTAAAATGGAAGCAGCCTAGCTGTGCGCTGCCAACTTTCGTGATGTCAATCATCAGTTCCTTCACGTCGAAGGCCATAGGCTCTACCTCTCTTTCCTCGAGACTAGACTTAGGGTTCCCGCCGCATACTATACATCCGTTTGCCCTGGGTTGAGCGGCTTGTTACCAACTACCTTAAACGTAGCTAGTCCGCGACCGAAAGACTCTCTGACGCGATGTATAGCATCTCCATCGTCAATTCTGGGAACTCCAATGTCAGTCGCCGCCGTCCACCTGTTGGATCGGTTCGGCCCCCACGTCTCGCACCAAGGTACCGTCTTGCCGTCCCGGTCTTCGCTCCTTCTGCCCCAGCAAACTTTCTGCCGAACTGGTAAACTTATGGTGTCGCCACGTTTCGGCTCTGTTTGGCGTGGCACCACTGGGCGCATTCATATTCGGCGTCATTACCGGGGACTGGGGGTGCGAAATCACCCATCATTGGAGCAGATCATTGATACAAAGGTTGAAGTCATTACTAGTTATTCCGGCTTTCTTTCTCTTATTTCAGCTCGCGAGTTATAACGTCGCTGCCGCGCAATCCCTTCAAGCCGGGAACCGCGGACAGGCAGTTTCCGATGGCGCATTAGCTGCCGACATGTCCTCCGCCGAATTGCTGGCGGGCGACCCCGGTGAGGCTCCTGACGCTCCGGCACTGGACTCGGCTTCGAATGCTTCACTGGCAGGCGAACCCGCCGCCATAACCGATACAAAGTTGAGCAAGCAGGACACAGAAAGCCCTAATCGGCTTAGGGTGCTGATCCGTAAAATGTTCGGATGGACCCCACCGTCGGCCCGTATGTCGGCACTCCCGACGTCCAAAGCAGAACCCGAGGAGGCTCATTAGCGATAACTACCAAGCGCCCCGGCGGTATTAGGGTCGTCATTTGCCACCGACTGGTGACGCCTTGATCGTGAGCCACGCCGCATGCGGTCTCACTCCCAAGTCCTTTGTCTTTGCTATACTTAAACTGCCTTTACGTTATGCTTGGACCTCGGATTCTTGTCGATCCGGAGTTGTGCGCGGAAGTGGTGAAATTGGCAGACACACCATCTTGAGGGGGTGGCGCCCAAAAGGCATGGGGGTTCAAGTCCCCCCTTCCGCACCATCGATTACCTCAGGTCCTGGCAGCGTATTGAGAATATGACACCGGAATTGCGGCAAAGTTCGGCTTGGCGCCGGGCCCCCATCCGAAGCGAGAACTGAGACATTCATGATTGTTTTGATCACCATCATTCACATACTTATTTGCGCTTTTCTTATCATTGTTGTGTTGCTGCAGCACGGAGCGAGTGCAGACATCGCGGCAGCCTTCGGTGGCGCCGGCAGCCAAACCGCTTTTGGAACCCGTACCGCTGGAACTGTACTCAGTCGGGCTACTACATATGCAGCCATCGCCTTTATGCTGACTTCGATCACCCTCTCGGTGCTGGCAACGCGCCGCGGGGCCAGCGGCGGCTCAGTGCTGGGGAACACAAAATCCGCCCCGACGCAGCAGAAAGCGCCGGTGCCCGGGCCGGCCAATCCGGCGCACTAACCCTCTCGACCATGCGTTCGCGACGGTCGCCACCAAGCCTCCTGACATTATGGTGGCTTTCTTCTGGTTTCTGCCAGGCAGCAACGGGCAGCTAAGAAAACTCACCGACAAGGTACTCGAGGGCTTCTTCACGCGTCTCAAAGGTGCGAATCTCGCGCCCGGAAAACGTTCGTATCGACTCGTAAAGCGTTTTCGGAAGGTTTTGAGTGAGCACCCACGCTGACCGCTTCAGGTGAGGACGGTCAAACACAGCGGCAATTTTGAGATGCTCCACCGTTTCCTTGGTGAATTTTGAGCGGCTGAAATCAGCGAGGAGCAGAACCGACCCTGGCGGCTCGCTGGTGACGTGCTTGGGAACTTCGTCGATGACCGCAGCTAATTCCTCAGGCGAGCAGTCGCTGCAGTCGGCCAACAACACCTGCTGGTTGCGGAACGTCAGGAAAACGATGCGATCCATGCGCGACTCCGGCAATACGGCGCGGGTCCCTGGCCCAGGCTATTCGTTAGGTTGGCGAAGTTTACCGCAGAGTCATTCGATAGACAAGCGATGGTCTTTACGGGTGCCGCGCGGTCGCGGCGCGATGGCGGTTCATGGTAGCTTGAGATGATGATCCATGAGATTCTCCCCGTGGGCCCGCTGCAGTGTAACTGCTCGATCGTTGGCGATGAGCAGACTAAGGAGGCCATGGTCATCGATCCTGGGGACGAGATTGATGAGGTACTGGCCATCGTGCAGCGGCACGGACTCACGGTGAAACAAATCGTGATCACGCACGCCCACATCGATCACATCGGAGGAGCAGCCAAGTTGAAGCGCGTGACTGGCGCTCCCGTGCTGCTTAATGCCAACGATCAGGCTCTGCTTAAGATGCTGGATGTGCAGGCGACGTGGCTGGGGATGCGCCCGCCTGAGAACACCACGATCGACTCCAGCGTGACCACCGGAGATACGTTGCGCACCGGCAGTCTGGCAGCAGATGTGTTGCATACCCCGGGACATACCGAGGGCAGCATTTGCCTTTACTTTGCGGCGGAAAAGAAGCTGATCGCCGGCGACACGCTGTTTGCCGGCTCTATCGGCCGCACCGACCTGCCCGGAGGTTCGTACCAGAAGATCATGAGTTCACTACGAGGCCCGGTGCTGGCGCTGCCAGACGAGACCATTGTGGTGCCCGGACACGGGCCTCTAACAACTATCGGCGACGAGCGCGAGACCAATCCTTTTCTGGTGGGATAGTTCTCGGAGGGTCTGAGCCCTCGCTGTACGTCACTGGTGAAACAACAGATTACCCGCTGAATCATGCCGTTCACTTTGTCCCACGCAGCTGCCGCGCTGCCGTTTCGCAAGCTCAAGCCAATCTGGCCTGCGCTGGTAATTGGCACGTTTGCCCCCGACCTTCAGTACTTCATCTGGATCTCTGACGAAGATCGCAGTGGCCATCGCTTTCCAGATGTGGCGCTCGTCACCCTTCCGTTGGCGCTGATTCTGCTTTGGGTGTTTGAGAGATATGTCAAAGGTCCAGCGATCGAGTTGTTGCCCAGCGCGGTACAACACAGGCTGCAGAACAAACTTGAACCCCTATCATTCCGCGGCTGGAAACGGCTAGCCTCCATCGTGTTGTGGATGGCGGTCGGGATAACGACCCACGTGTTCTGGGACTCCTTCACCCACTCTCACACCTGGCCGGCCGAGCATTGGAGCCTGCTGTGGTATACAGTGCCCGTCCCATTTCACACTCCCGTGCCCCTGCTTAAACTTTTGCAGTACGTCAGCACGCTTTTGGGATTACTAATTCTGGGGACCTGGTTCCTTTCGTGGTATCGCAAGGCCATTCCAGTGCCACGAGCCAGTCTGCCAGAACTGTCGCCGTTCCGAAAGCTTGCGACGGTTTTGATCATGGCGTTGGTTGCGGTTCTCGCCGGATATCCCCTGGCGATCTTCCAGCTGTCCGATCGCATACTCCCGATCAGGCCCATATTTTTCGCTGTGACCGTCTTCGAGGCCATCACGCTTGTCTTCTCTGTGCAGCTTCTGGCTTACAGCCTGGCGCGCATCTACGCTACCCGGTCGAGAAGGGTACCGGTGGTCCGGATGGACGAACAACACAGCTAGATCGCGTTCCCTATCGCATCATGGGCCGAGGCGGCCTTCTAGATCATGATGATCATGTCGTTCAGCCGCGTAGGATATTTGTTGAGGATCTCGCCGCTCGTCTTGCCTACGATCACCGTGTCCGAGTGACGGAAACCGCCCCATGCCGGGTCGTACACGCCCGGTTCGCAACTGAACGTCATCCCCACCTTCAGCACCGTTTTGTCGCCTTCGGCAATCCACGGGGCTTCGTGTCCTTCTAATCCAATGCCGTGGCCCGTGCGGTGCTTGAGAAATTTCTCGAATCCTGCGTTGCGAATCTGGTCGAGGCTCATCTTGTCCACGTCTTCGGCTACCATGCCCTCCTTTAGGTTCGCCGCAGCGGTGTCGTGCGCCGCCAGCATCGCATCGAACAACTTCTTAGCATGATCGCTGGGAGGTCCGACGGAGAACGCGCGCTCGCACTCCACGTTATAGCCGCCGACGGTCGCGCCGTAGCTTAGGATGAGCGCGTCGCCTTTCTTCAAGAGATCCTTGCTGGGTACCGCGTGCGGAAACGCCGACCGTTTGCCGAACGGCACCAGTCCGCCGAACGGTGCTTCGATTTCAATGCCTACTACGGAGGTCAGTTCCTTCGACATCTTGTCGGCTACCGCGTCGGCACTCGCCTTGAGGATCTGGTCTTCGGTCACGCTGCCGTTGGCTTCAATGAAGGTGCGGCCTGATTGCACGGTGTAGTCGGCAAAATACGTAGCCCGCTTCATCACACCAATTTCGTCGGCGTCCTTCACCCAGCGCATCTCCTCGACGATATCGCCGGCATCCACCAACTTGGCTTTGGGAACGCCCAACTGTATCTGCGCGCGCTTTGACGGAGTGCACTCTTCGATGCCGATAGTGCCGCCGCCCAACCCCCGGGCGTTGATGCGCTCGAAGATCCAGCGCACGCGATTCACCGGGCCGGGATAATCGAAATAAACTTCATAATCCTTCACCCACCAAAGCTTTACTTGATCGGACTCAAGATCGGGGATGAACAGCGCCGGTTCGCCCGAGGCCGGCATCAGTACGGCCAGAGGGCGCTCTGTCGGCAGATGGAAATACCCGGTTGTGTAAACGACATTGTGAGCGTTGAGCAGGACCAGCGCGTCAAGATGGCGCTCGGCCATCCTCGCCTGAACCTGCTTAATCTTGCGCTGATACCACGCCGGGGGCAGGCGGTCGGGGCCCGGGGGTGCAGGGTAATTCGCCGCCACCTCCAGAACGTGAGTGTTGCCGAACGTGCGGGCGGATGTCGTGATGCTTAGCGCGGCGGCGCCGGCCGCGCTCTGCAGAAATCGCCGACGCGATGGGACCAAGTCCATGGCTTCTCCTAAAAGCGAAACATCTTAACACTTTGGAGATTCCGGGTTTCAAGAAACTGCTGGTCATCGTCAACAGGGCAAGGAGCGGCAGGAAGTGCGCGTCCGAGTGGTGAAAGTGCAGCCGCTGTTACTCGAAACTCGAGAGTTGAAACACGAGCCGTTCGACGGTCTTCTCGTTCGATGATGAATGCAAAAAGCGTCGCACCATCAAACTCTGCGGCACGACCAGCACTATCAGGTACGACAGGATCGTACCAGCAATCACGCCGACCGATCCGATGTACTTTACCAGCACAATCGAGAGCGCCAGGTTCACGGCAGCAGCGGCAACGGAGAGGATGCCTTGCTCGCGGGTTCGGTTCACCGCAGCGAGCAGGCAGGACTCCGCCGTCATGAACCCACAGATCACCGCCCACAATGCCATCGCCGCCAACAATAACGTGGAGGGCACGGCCGCTGGTCCTGCCCACCAGCGAATCGCCGTCTTTCCGATCACGAGGAGAGTGACAGCACAAGCCAAGTTCAGCGCGAGCGTGGCGCGGAGAGTGAACCCAAAGGCCCAGCGCATCCAGTCGTAGTCGCCCCGGGCATAGGCCTCAGCGTACGCCGGCCAGAGCGCAGGAAAGACCAGAGACTGCAGGATAGCCGTGAAGCCAACAAGCCTCCACGTAACGCTGTAAGGAGTAACCTGCGCTGCGCCCAAGTAGTGACTCACCACCAGGTTGTCGGAGCTGAACACTACTGCCCCGGCAATTTGAATCAGAAAAAAACCTGAGCCCGATGCCAGCAATTCGCGGACAATGGACAGATCGACCAGCGCCTGCCGAGGCAACAACCACGGCTTGTACCAGAAGAGCACCCAGAACAATGCGATGGAATTGCACAGGGTGGCGCATCCGGCCGACAGCACAAACAACACCGGCATGGACACTTGCAATGCGATTCCCAGCAACAGCCCGAGGAGATTGGCCGCGGCGCCTGCGGCGATCACCAGGTTGCTGAGATGAACTTCCTGATAGCCTGCGAACAACCTGTTCACAAGCGATGCCGGCAGGCCCAAGAGCATCAACGCGGCGGCCGCAGCCACGGTGTGACTGACTTCGATGCGCAACGCGCTTGCCGAAACATTGAACAGGGCCA
Organism: uncultured Acidobacteriaceae bacterium; assembly: GCA_963834815.1. GTDB lineage: Bacteria > Acidobacteriota > Terriglobia > Terriglobales > Acidobacteriaceae > DASRAA01. Next base: position 615,254 of record CAWIDA010000009.1, read on the forward strand.
TCCAATTGATCCGCGACCACGCGAGGGCAAAGATCATCGCGGCGGTAAGCCCGATGGATAGAGTCAATGCAATCGCGTTCGTTGTGTAGCGAGCAGCATACTGCTTGTCGTTGCACGCGAAAGCGTGTGCGGCGTGGTTGGTAAGTGTGCTGGCGACGCCGAAGTCCAGTAGGTTGAGAATGACCATCGTGCTGGTGATCGTCACCCAGATGCCAAAGCGTTCGGCGCCCAGGTAACGCAAGGCCAAGGGCAGCGAAACCAGCGTCAATAACGAGGACAAAATGCGCGCTGCAACTCCCGATGAAGCCGCCGCTGCCACTCGACCGCAACGCGACTTCCACCAGGCCACTGAAGATCGCATCATTGAACGCTCGCGGCTTCGAGCCGGGCCTCGTCATTGGCGACAATAGTTCCCGCGGTGTGATTCCTTGGCCGCTGGGCCTCGAGGGTCTTGTCGGGTCCGACTGGCTTGTGCAGCAGATCCAACGCGGCGGCGACCACCATGTCTGTCGTCACCAGATTGATGCAGTGCGGCGCGCTTTCCCAGCACGCAAGCTCGCACCCTGTCGCTCCGTGCGGCGGTTGCACGACCGAGTACCGCGAACAGTAGGGCGCGAAACGGACCGGGCTATTGGCGTGAGCGGGGTCCCCTCCTCTCGGATGCCGTGAGACCACGATGGTTGGGCAATCCATCGCCGCGGCGAGGTGCGCGGCGCCGCTGTCATTGCCGAGAAACAGATCGCATCTTTGCAAAACAGCGCAGGTCGCACGCAAAGGAACTCCGCTGAGAATGTAAGGTCGCACCGGCAACATCTTCGACAGAGCCAACGCATCGGACTCCTCTTCGCCGGAGCACACAATGACGGGCTGCACTCTCTGCAGCTGATTCAGATGTGTGATGCATTCGGCATAGCGTTGCAGTGGCCACTTGCGGCTGGCAGCCCGCGCCCCAATCCCGATCGCAACCAGTTCCCGAGCTTGGTCGTGATGGCGTAGTAATCCGGTTGCAAATTGACGATCATTTGCCGTCAACTGGATTTCCAACCGGCTGTCCCTGACGGCGCCGCCGCCCAGTGCTTCGACAATTGCCAGGTTGTGGTCAACTTCATGCCGCATAGGCCCAGAAGGCACTAGAACGTCGAATGCAGCATCGAATCCGCGATTGATGTACTGTTTTTCTGCTGATACATGCTCGCAATATCCCACGCGCAGGCCAGCATTCGTCAGTACACAGAGCATGGTGGCCAGACTCTCGTCAACGCCCCATCGTGGCGAAATGGCCATGTCGAAATGCCGATGACGGAGGTGCTTCGCAAAGAACCACAGGGCCGATACCACACGCTTCAGGCGCGTAGGTAGCCATTTCGCGCTCAGGTGATAGAGCGGCAGGATCTCGTCGACATTGCGGTTGGTGGTCAGGATCGCCCGGTATCCGGGCTGTACCACCACGGTGCACCGTGAGTTGGGATAGAGGCGTTTCAGTTCGCGAAACAGGGGAGTCGTGAGTACCAGATCGCCCAGTTGATCCAGGCGGAAAATGACGATGCTACTGGGAGTTGCTGCAGTCTTTGTCGGCCGCCCGTTCGGGACCAGATGTTTGCGCCAGAAAATGGCCAGCAGGGTGGGAATTCGAACTGAGAAGAGCAGCGGTGGCAGCCTCATGCTCGGCCTGCACTCGCTGCTTCCGAGCGCTCGATCAGGGTGGTGGTACTGCATCCGTGCACCAGAGGGACCAACTCCACTCGGCCACCCCAGCCGCGGACTTCAGCGGCACCGACTACTTCGTTCTCGGTATAGTCCCCGCCTTTTACCAGGATGTCAGGTCGCAGCGCTTCGATCAGCTGTAGCGGCGTGCTCTCGTCGAAAATCACCACTGCGTCGACAACCGACAGTGCGGCGAGGATGCGGGCGCGAGCATCCTGATCTATCAACGGCCGCTGTGCTCCTTTCAGACGGCGTACCGAACTGTCACTGTTGACCGCGACGATCAGGCGATCGCCCTTTTCGCGAGCCTGTTCCAATAACGAGATGTGTCCTATGTGCAGGAGGTCGAAGCATCCGTTGGTGAACGCCACGCGCAGCCCGCGCAACCGCCATCCTGCGACCTGCGCCACCAGGAGCTCCGGTGGCATGACTTTCCCCTGCGAGCTGGAAGGCAGTTCTTGCGACAGTGCGCCCAGGAGTTCGACCCGCTGGATGGGGACCGTTCCGACTTTGCTGATCACAATGCCCGCAGCGACATTCGCTAACTGTACCGCTACCTCGATCGGCACTTCCGAGGCCAGCGCCACGGCGATCACCGCGACCACGGTGTCTCCCGCCCCAGAAACGTCGTATACCTGGCGCGCGGCGGCAGGAACGTGCACGCGTGAGTCTGGTCGGAGGATGGCGATGCCCTTTTCACTGAGTGTCACCAGCAGATACTCGAGGTCAAGGGGATTCACCATCGCCTGGCCAGCGATGAGCAACCGCTGTAGATCATCGGCGGATTCGCCCGTGACCGCCGCCAACTCTCTCGCATTCGGACATATCGCAGTCGCGCCATGATAGCGTGCGAAATCGATCCCCTTGGGATCGACCACTACGGGCACGCGATGTCGACGTGCCTCTGCAATAATGGCGCGGCAGACCCGCTCGCTCAAGACGCCTTTGCCGTAGTCGGAGAGCACCACCACCGATGAGTCCGGCAGGACAGAGGCAACCCGCCGCAAAAGAATTTCGGCAGACGTGGCGGAGGGGGATGGCTTCGCTTCGCAGTCGATGCGCAGAAGTTGCTGGTGTCCCGCCAACACCCGAAGCTTGGTAGTCGTCGAAGTGCCGGGGCAAGCGAGCAGGGAGAACTCTACGCCTGCTTGCCGCAACTGGGCTTCGAGAGCGTACTGATCGGCATCACCCCCGCCATATCCGATCAGGGTGACGTGGGCCCCAAGTCCGGCAAGATTCATGGCGACGTTGGCGGCGCCTCCAGGCTGCTCGCTCCGCCGATCTACACGCAAGACAGGGACCGGCGCTTCCGGGGAGATCCGCTCGACGTCACCCCACACGTACTTATCGAACATCACGTCCCCGACCACCAACACCTGCGGGCGACCGAAGCCGCTCTCGACGAGGCTAACGAGATGGGATCGCACAGCCGTCACCCCGCGTTTCGTTGCCGGACCGCGCGTTCGATGCATGTGGCCAATTCGATCCAGTCGCACAGCATGTGCCCGCAAAGCATGTAGGCTTCCTGAATGCGAGCGGTGTCGTGCGACGGAATGCGTACCCAGATGTCGGCGGCGCCGCCGAGGCGGCCGCCGTGCTCGCCGGTGATGGCCACGGTAAAGGCACCCAATTCACGGGCGCGCAGCAATGCAATGTAGACGTTTCGGCTGTTTCCTGAAGTCGAGATGCCAACGAAGACATCGCCGGGGCTGCAAACGGCTTCCACCTGGCGCGCATAGACCTCGTGAAATCCGAAATCGTTGGCGATGCCTGTCAGCACGGCGGCGTCCGCAGAAAGGGCGACCGCGGCCAGTCCGGGGCGGTCGCGGCGAAACCGTCCAACCAACTCAGCCGCCAAATGCTGCGCGTCAGCGGCGCTGCCTCCATTGCCGCACAAGAGGATCTTGTTGCCTTCGAGCAGAGCCCGCGTCAGGCGGGTTGCGACCTTCTCGAGGCGCGGTTGTTGAAATTCCAACTGCCGAATAACCAGGAGATGACGCGTGATCGCATCCGTAAACACACTCTCAAGATTCAAAGAAGGCAGCATTCGACCCTCAAAACACACGGATTCCGAGGGTCTGGCCACCACATGGGAAGGAAAACTACCTTGAGAACATTCTAAATTCGTCGGTCAGTTGAGCGGTCCGTCCCAATTGATTTATTTGTTTACGTTCCTAAATCGGGAAACAGTCGGGGTGCTGGCGTCAGATATTCTTGAGCTACTTAGCATGCAAAGAGATGCCGGCAAGCGCGTCGGCCTTACGTCTCTCCTCCTCTAGCATGCGTTCCCGCAAACTCTCATAAATAGGCGGCGATTTCAACAACATCGCCACCAGCATGGCTCCCAGCGCTGCTCCCAGCATGCCAAGCGTCAAGTCGCCACGGCCGGTCATTTCGATTGACAGCACGATACCTGTGAGCGGCGCGCGGACGCTGGCGGCAAACAGCGCAACCATGCCGACAATGGCAAACTCGACATTGGTCGCCATAAGGTCGGGCCTGAAATGGTGCGCGACACCTCCGAATAATGCTCCAAATGCTGTCCCCACCAGCAGCAGTGGCGCAAACATGCCTCCGGGGGTCTCGGCGGCATACGACCACGGGCCCAACAGGAAGCGCAATACGAAGACTAATCCCAAGGCGTGCAGCGGAACCTTCCCCGATAGGATCGACTGCGCCAGCGAATCGCCGCTGCCCACCAGTGCCGGAGCAAACCACGCTACCAGTCCCACTACCGCGCCGATAAATCCGGCTCGCACTAATGCGGGATACTTGGCAAGCTTCTGTGTCACATCCAGAAGCCAGAGGGACAGGGCGTTGTATGCCGCCCCGGCCACCCCCAATAACGCGCCCAGAAGGAGGAAGTACCATACCACCGACCCACCGGGTGGGTTACCGGGCAGCACGAAGAAAACAGACTGGTTACCGATCATCCAGCGCATCGTTCCGACTGCGAACGTGGCCGCACTCAAGGTGGCCACCAGTAGCCAGGGAGTGAAACTCGACGTCAGTTCCTCGAAGACGAAGACCGATCCGCCTATTGGTGCGTTGAACGCTACGGCAAGGCCGGCTCCCGCCCCTGCCGCCAGTACCAACCGCTGGTCGGCCTCATCACGCACCAGCAATGGCGCCACCAGGCGCCCTAAGGAGGCGCCCATCTGCACCGTCGGACCTTCCCGTCCCAGCGCCATGCCCGAACCCAGCGACAATAGTCCGCCCACGAACTTGACTGGCAGCACTATAGGGGAACCGGGCTTGATCTCTCCCGCCATGACGGCTTCAACGCGATGAACGCCACTGCCCGACGCCTCCGGCGCCAGTTTCAGAACCAGAAGTCGTGCGATCATGACTGCAACCAACGTCACCGTCACCGGCACTATCCAGCCGATGTAGGGGTGGCCATGCGCCACAAAGATCATTCTGTCGCGAAGTTGCTCCGCCTCGGCCAAACACCAGCGGAACGCACCACCGACTACCCCGATGACTACCCCAGCGAGGGCCCCGGCGATTGTCATGCGAAGCAGTCGTGTGTCCCAAACTCTCATATTGTTGCGAAGGCCTACCGCGACACTGCCGTTTCACTACATCTTCACAGAGCGACGGCAATGGTTCAAGAGAATGGCGAGAGTGGCTCAAGACAAGATTACGATCATTCGGGTTGGATTGGGGATTGGTTATGTGAGTCGGCCATTCGCAAAGTGCGAGATCCACCAAACAGCTTAGCCGGCGGCTGCTTCTCGATAAAAGCGAGGGCTTTGCCACCCGAAAACAGTGATCGTGCGGAAGGAAACCGACCCTCGCGACTTTTTTACGCCCCCGCGGCTTTGAACGTGCGCGCGATCAGTTCCCGAGCCTCAGTCTGCAGGCGGCGCAGATGATCGATGCCGGCGAAGCTCTCGGCATAGATCTTGTATACATCCTCGGTGCCCGAAGGCCGCGCCGCAAACCATCCGCGCGCCGTCTCAACCTTGAGCCCGCCGATAGGCGCGCCGTCTCCTGGAGCAGTGGTAAGCATCGCGGTGATTTTGTCGCCGGCCAGTTCGGTCTCATTTACATCGCTGGGCGCCAACTTCGCTAGGACAGCCTTCTGCTCGGGACTGGCAGGCGCATCGATGCGTTCGTACACCGGATCGCCAAACCTCGACCTGAGTTCAGCGTACAGTTGCCCGGGGTCCTTGCCGGTTCGCGACAGCATCTCGGCCGCCAGCAGTCCCATGATCAGGCCGTCCTTGTCCGTGGTCCAGACCGTTCCATTGAGCCGCAGGAATGACGCGCCCGCGCTCTCTTCGCCACCGAAGCCCAGCGAACCGTCGAGCAGTCCGTCCACAAACCACTTGAAGCCGACCGGAACTTCGACCAACCTGCGACCCAGACTCTCGGCTACACGGTCGATCATGCTGCTGCTGACAAGAGTCTTGCCGACACCGGCGTCGGAGCTCCAGCCGGGACGATACTGGAACAGATAATTGATCGCAACTGCCAGGTAGTGGTTCGGATTGAGCAGCCCTGCACTGGCGACCACACCGTGACGATCGGCGTCAGTATCGCAAGCGAATGCGACCTTGAATTTGCCGCGCAACGCGATCAGCCCCGCCATCGCGTAGGGCGACGAACAATCCATGCGGATCTTGCCGTCCCAGTCCACGTGCATGAAGCGAAAAGTGGGATCCACGGTGGTGTCCACCACATCCATGGTCAAGCCGTACTTCTCGGCGATGCGTCCCCAATACGCAACCGAGGCGCCGCCTAGGGGATCCGCGCCCAGCAGGGGCTTGGCGTTGCGAATCGGATCGAAATCGATAATCGCGCCCAGGTCGTTAACGTACTCCGAAGTAAAATCGTGGCGATGGGTATTGGCCGAACCAAGTGCCGCACGGTATGTCGTACGCCGCACTTCTTTCATGCCGTCGGCAAGGATTGCATTCGCCCGGTCTTCAATCCACTCAGTAGCCGTAGTATCGGCTGGCCCGCCGTTGGTGGGGTTGTACTTGAAGCCTCCGTCGTCGGGAGGATTATGCGAGGGCGTGATAACAATGCCGTCGGCCAGCCCGCTGTTGCGGGCGCGATTGTATTGCAGGATCGCATGCGACAGCGCCGGCGTCGGAGTGTAAGCCAAATCTGTGTCGACCATGACCTCGACGCCGTTCGCCAGCAGCACCTCGAGAGCGCTGGCGAACGCGGACTCACTCAGCGCATGAGTGTCCTTCGCGAGAAATAGCGGGCCGTTGGTTCCCTGCGCTTTGCGGTATTCGCAGATCGCCTGCGAGATCGCAAGAATGTGGTTCTCGTTAAACGAAACCTGAAGTGACGACCCGCGATGCCCAGATGTACCGAACGCAACCCTTTCTGTCGGTTCGGAAACGTCAGGCGTCTCCACATAATAAGCGGTGATGAGTCGTGGAACGTTGACCAGCATGTCGGGCGTGGCCGGTTTACCGGCGCGAGGATCGACTGGCATAGCGACCCATTTTCGCACATGGTTGTGGCAATGGAGCGAATGAACGCGCAAATGGTGTATTGGGTTCTCCGCCCGACTCTTGTTCGTGTGATGGTGGACGAATTCGCATTCATGTTGTCTTTTGCCGGCCCGTGCCGACAGCCATTGCCTACACCTTTTCCGCCACGACATGGAACGAGAGTATTGACGCGGTCACACGGCTGCGACCGTAGTAGAGAAAGAGCCCAACCCAGCAGACTTGCAGCAGAACGATCACTCCGGCCGAGGTCACTTGCGCCAAGCCTGCTGCGAGATTTGGTACCGGCCCGTCGCTGGGAAGAATCGTCAGCATCACACCCAGATATGCCAGCGCACTTAAGGCCATTACCTGGTAGGCCGAAATGCGCGAATTGCCGCGGTAATCCGCGCGCAGCACCTCTGACAGCGCTCGCCAGCCCCAGGTCGCCACCATCGGCACGATGGCGGCTATTCGCCATTGAGCTGCGAGAAACAGCGCAAGTCCAACGAGGCCTGCCAGCGCAAGCACGACCGAGGTAATCGCCTGCACTGGAATCAGTGGCTCCTCGGCCAGACCAGAAGCATAGGCGGCTTTTTTGGTCTCGCCGTGGAACACCGCGTGATAGCGGCCAAACAATCGCGCCAGGCGCGGACTGGCCTCGCGCAGAGGCTTGCCGTAGCAGCATCCGAAGCTGAGACATGCCATACGACCAATTGTCTCTGATAATGCGTAGGCTATAGCCGCAGCTGCCAATAGCGGTAGAACATAGATCGCAATATCGAACCACGCCGCCAGCAGACGCTGTACCGCTACCAACGCTGGCGGCATGATCAGCGAGGCGAGAAACGCCGCGCCTGCAATCGTGAAGGTGTTGCGCTTGCCCTCAATCAGCCGCGCCACTACCCTCGAAGCCGGCACGGAGATCGCCATCATGGCCGCGATTACCGCCGCGGCCACCAGCAAAGGGGTGCCCACCGAAACCAGCAACACAATCGTAAGGGCGATTCCAAACGTGCTCGCTGTCGCACTGAAGAATCCGTAGAACGTCAGGTTCAGACCTTCCCACGCTCCGTCGCCGCTTTTCTGCACTGGAACGGCTGCGACCATCTGCCACCGCTCCGACGGAAGTGTCTTGATCCCCCAAACCAACGCGCCTACCAGCAGCACCGCCAGCGTGGCCACGAATACGACGTTGATCACGGTTGCACCTCCATGGGATACGCCAGCAACGAGCGCACCTTGACGTCCGTCTCCACCACCTGCTGCCCGAATCCCGCAGTGTAGCGGCTGTTCACTCCTGCCTTTTGCTGGTTGCGCACGAGGTCCTGCGCAAAACGAATGCGTCCCGGTTGAAACAGCAGAACGATGGTGCTGCTTCCGGGGAGGAACAGCGCTTTCGGTGCGCCTTTCCGCAGGAAGATTCCCTTCTTCAGAGGTTGCGGATCGTCGTACCGCTCTTCGCTGTAGCACTGCTCGATTTGTCCCACCATGAGCGCAACCACTTCAACCATTGCTATGAAGCCAAGCTGCATGCCGCCCTCGCAGTCGGTGTCGAGCACCGTTACCACTCGCCGGTTCTTCGAGTACGGGGTCAACAATTGCACCGCCGCATTGGGATTGCACGAGTGGTAGCGACCACGCACGGCGTAGAAATCCGCGACCCGTCCCGCCGCCGGAACGTGGGTGTAGTGGTATTTTTCCGGAGTCAGCCGGAACACCGCGAAGTCGCCCTCGGCGAAGCGCCGCGTCCAACGGGATCCGTTGCCGCCGAGCAATTCCGGAAACTCAAAGAACTTGCCCTTGATGAACAGGCCCGAGGTTTCGCGCAATGAACCCACCATCACGCGCGAGTCTGAGGGGCACACGACGCACCGCTCTTGCCGTGGCAGTGGACGATACTCCCAGTATTTGATCTTGCGCTCGAAGACCTTGCGCGGGGTGTCGAGCGCGGCGGCGCCGTCCAACAGCTCGCGCCGATCAATGCCACACGTGCGCAGGAAGCGCCGCATCCCCGACATGCGCGATGACAGTGCGTTGTCGTAGTTCAAGTAACCCAGCACCTCGGACAAGTACCGGCTCGACGCCAGCCGCAACAGCAGCGGAGCGTTCTCCAACTTTGGCGAGTACAAGGTTCGGATGAGCTTGTTCGCCATCAGCCGCTCATCCGACACCGAGCCCGTCGCGCGATCGATGTATTGGTGGTGGCCTGTCTTGCTCATGCCCGGCATGGTGTATTGCATTCTGCCTCCAGCGTGCTCAGCAACAGCAGCAGGTTCAGCACCGTCAGTACTTCCTGAGCCGTCAATTCGTCCGCCACCAGGCGTTCGGCGATGCTGTCGAGGAAGCGCAACGGGTCCTGCACGCGGACGCCATAACGCACCATCGCGTTCAGTTCGGGATGCTCGCTCTTCGCCATGGACTCCGCATCTTCCCGCAACTGGTCGAACGACTCCCGCAGGTTGGCGCGCCGCAGCGTTTCACGATAGTGTTGTTCCGCCAACTGATTGAATTCGCGGGCCCGCAACTTCAGCGGCTCACGATCCCCAGACTCACCGGTCACGTCGCTGACCACGCGCTGGCTGGCCTGCAGGTTCTTGTCGGCCAGACGAAATCGCAGGTCCATGATCGTTACGTCGGCTTGTGCCTGCACAATACTCTCGCGCGCGTTCTGCTCCAGCCACGTCAACAGCGCGTCGCGATAGTCAGCGATTGAAACTCGCAGGTAGTCGGGATGCCGCCAGCTCGAGCGCGTGCTCCCACAATGTGCGAGCACCTTCTTTAGTAGTTCATTGCGCGATTTCTTGTGTACGTAAAAGGCCGGCAACCCCGCAGCCGCGAAGAAGAAGGGCTGGCGGCGCTCGCTTTCCGAGGTAGGGTCGTCCGGAATGTCTTCCGCATCCACCATTCCATCCAGCGCCAGCTGGTACGACACCATCAGCAATAGTTGTTGCAAGTCAGCCGCGGGCGCCATGTCGCGCTCGAAGGTTGGAAACAGGCTGTAATAGCGAGCCTCGAATCCCGAGAAGCCCATTCGAGCGAACTCGCGCAGGCGTAATGGCATGTAGAATGACAGCCGCCGGTCGACGATGCCCAACTCATCTAACTCCGACACCAAGCGCGCCACGTTGCCTGGATTGCCATTCAACGCCGACGACTGCTCGGTCGCCAGCCATGCGACCGGGTAGTTGATCAATCTGTAGTCAGGCACCAGGTCGCCACGCAACCGGAACACTCGCGCGAAGAAACTATCGAGCCCGTACGGACCGTACGGTGTCACCGCTTGCCCCAGCACTCGCATGCGGGCCTTCTCCTTCCATTCCCGCCACATCAACCGCAAGTGCGTGAAATCGAGTTCGTGCGGCAGAAACGACAGCAGCTTTTCAGGATGAAACTCTGCGAAGTCGATGCGGTAAGGCGCCGCCGAGTACGTCCCGACAAACAACGAGAGGAAGTGCTCAAAGATTTTGATGACCAAATCGCCGAGCCGCTTCTCCTCGTTTTGCGACTCGCTTTCAGGACCGTCGGCTACGGCACGCGTCAACGCACGGCTTCCCATGGTGATGTGGATACCATTGTTCGCCAGGCTGACGTTCGACAGGCTGGGCAGCACGATCAGATTGTTCGAGATGATGCCTGCCTCGCGCAGTTTCGCGACGGAATTCAGCTGGCTGCGGCTCAGCACCTGATGACAAAGGTGCATATAGTCGGCCTTGGCCTCGCCGTCGTCCCAACCCGAGAGACACGGACTCATGAATAGTTCGCGGTAGAAGGAATCCGAGATACAGGATGAAAGCTCGGTCTGCCGGACCGGGGGATGTGGCGCGTGGTACACCAGCGCCCGCTGTCCCGTTTCCAGCAGTCCGAATCGCAGGTTCGCCCACGACATCAGCAGCGAGGTGAAAAGAAAGCGCCGCGCCGATTCCCGCGCCACGGACTCCCCGATCAGGACCTGCTCGCGGAGGGCGACCACATGGAATGACGTTGTTTCCGGAGAAGTGTTGTCATTCGAGAAACACCGTAACAGCCGCTTCGCTTCCCGTCTCATTTGCTCGGGCATGTGCGGCTGCGTGCCCGACAGGTCAGCCAGCGCCAGCTTTAGAACGTAGCTGATAGGGATACGCAGCCAAGCTTCACCCTGCTGCTCGAAGGTGAACTTCACCGAGTCAGAGCGATGGTGCTTCAACTGCCCCTGCTCGCCAATTTTCAAGTCGGCCAGAAATGTATTCAGAGCCAGAGGACTCAGCCTTCGCTCGGGGAAGCGTATCCAACTGTTTTCCCAAACCTGCTCGGTGTCGTTAAGAAACGCCTGAAGCTCCAGATAAGTCTTACGGGGTGCCTCACCGCTACTGCTGCGGCGGGCAATATTCTTCAGAAAGCGGGAATCGCGGATGGTAATTGGGAGGTCACAGGCGGTAGCATGGCCCACCACCACGGCTTGCAGTTCATCCTCGCATCCAGCCGTCACATCTCCTGGCGCAAAGGGCAAGCCATCGAGCAGGAGTTTGCTTTTACATCGGTATCCCGGTGGGCTTGCCAGAACTTCGCGAATTGCCATGCGTCACAACCTGCACCTTATGTCGGGGTGTAAACCTACCTGCACAAAATTATGTGCTATTCAGTTCACGCCTTGATAAACCGCAGGTGAAAACTCCATGAATACGACCCACAGGCATCCGGCAAGGCATCTCTTGAGTACCTGTACAGCCGACACTGTCAGAGGTGCCGGTGACGATGCTGCCGCTCCCTCACCGGTGGCTCAGGGGCAGCGGGTGTCGGTGCCTTCCACCACTTCGCTCTCAGGCTCTGGCTCCGCGCAGAATCCCGCCGCTTTCAAGGTCGGCGTCGCGCGGATCTCGATGGCCAGTTCCTGCATCTGCTCCCAGTTCGGACGCGCTTTGTCGGTATAGTTCGAACAATCACGCACCTTGAAGGGAACCACCATCAGCGTCGCGTAGTAACAGTATGTGACCTCTTCGCTCTCGCGATATCCGCGGAGGACGTGCGAGTGCTCACAGGATTCGCAACGTGACTGCGAGCCGATGGGTGTACCGTTTTTAACGCGTATCGGCACGACCAACTGCTTTCTAATCGGCACTCCTGCCGAAGGCTAGCACTTCTATATGCGGATAGGTGCCGCACCCTTTGCGCCATGCACTCTGGGTGCAAAGGGTGGGGCACAAACCCGCGGTTGTCCACAGGTATCGTCCGTCGCACCAGACGACGGCGCGGAAACGGTGCTTACGAGATTGCGACCTCCGCATATACTTCGGGCTCGTCACGCACGAAGCCTGCGATCGTCACTAACTTGCCCGCTGCCGAGGGTTCGCAGTACCCGGAACACGAACATACGGTGAACTTCACCGCACGCATCGCGCCCCCGTAGTTGCAGGCGATCCACCCTTCGCCGCGGGTGCCGCGGGCGACAACAGAGTGAGCACACTTGAGACACAAGGACACTTCGCCACCATCAACGACGCGGTCACGCTTGGCGAAACCATATGCAGCCACAATGGCATACACGAAAATGACGAACAAGATCTCCATGTCTCACCTCCTGTCACCAGGAAAATTCCTTACCTTCCTTGCCCTATTTCGCCAGCAACTACAAATGCAGCGATGAACCATAGGCGACCGTTGAAATCAGATCGCTACTGACAGGCGTCTGCCCGTCTCCACTTAATCCGGCAGGGATTCCGGCCCCTGCACTCTTTTCGGCGAGAGTACTAACGGTCTGGTTCACCACCGGCGCTAACCTATTCTCGCGACAACGAATTGCGCGAGAATGCATGGCCAAGGAAACCGCATTTACGGCATGCGGATTCGAAGCACCGCCCAAATGGAGCTTCCGGGAAGTGACCGTACACGTCCCACAGGGCCAAACTTGGTTCGGTGGAGTAGATGACTAGCGTGAGTTTCTGACCAATGGTCAGAGCTACGAGCTTCTTACTTCACGTTCATCTTGTAGTTGTCAGCGAATGCGTAGGACCTATCGCCAGGAGTTAGCGAGAACTTCCAATAACAGCCCGGAGGTTGCCGCATCCCACTTCTGGGCGTGCTAACCTACGCATCGAGTTTTGCGTTGTCTTTGACATCGGGCGTTCTCCTACGCAGTAGGTAGCTTGCACGAAGTTTCGCGAAATTGCAAGTGGAAATCTAACAATTGCACTAGTATTTATCGGCTATTCACATGCCGTTCCACAACTAGTCGGAACCACACAGTACCTTCGTGCAGACTATATGCCCTATCAGTGCCAGACCATCTAAGTTAGGCGGTCTACCCATCGGCGTCCCCGGCACGAGATGCGCTTTCACCTTCGATTTTTCCTTATGCGTGTCCGTCTTGCCCATCCGTGGTTAAAATTGCTCGCCGCCCTCATCGCGGTAGAATCGAGCTCTCATGCAATACCGCAGCCTCGGAAAATCTGGACTCAGAGTCAGCAACGTCGGCTACGGAGCCTGGGGTATCGGCAAATCGATGTGGATCGGCGCCGATGATGAAGAATCCCTGCGTTCGCTGCATGCCGCCCGCGATGCCGGCGTCAACTTCTTCGATACCGCTCTGGTTTATGGCGATGGTCACAGCGAAGAACTCATCGCCCGCGCCTTCGGGCAATCCAGCGACGTCATCATCGCGAGCAAGGTCCCGCCCCGTGACTACGTATGGGACATCAAGCCCGGCTCTCCGCTGGGCCGTACTTTTGCGCGCGCACACGTCTTCTCTTCGCTGGAAAGGACGTTACGTAACCTCGGCCGCGAGCAAATCGACATCTATCAGTTCCATACCTGGCATGACGATTGGGCGACCGAACCGGAATGGCAGGAGACTGTACATGCGCTGAAATCCTCCGGCAAGGTGCGACTGGTCGGCATCTCCATTCAGAACCATCAGCCCGCCAACGTGCTGAAGGCCCTCGATACCGGCCTCATCGACAGCGTGCAGGTGATCTACAACATCTTTGACCAGTCGCCTGAGGACGAGTTATTTCCCTACTGCCAGCAACATGGCATCGGGGTGATCGTTCGCGTACCCTTCGATGAGGGCGCCCTCACCGGTAAGCTCACGCCGGAAACGAAGTTTCCCGAGGGTGACTTCCGCCACTTCTACTTCGGCGGCAATCGCAAGCAGCAGGTCTGGGATGCCGTGCGGGCCGTGGTGCGCGAGACCGGCATCGCCCTCGACGACCTCCCCACTCTCGCATTGCGTTTCTGCCTTTCGGCGCCGGCGGTCTCGACCGTGATTCCAGGCATGCGCAGCGTTCGCCATGTGGCTGCCAATGTCGCGGCTTCTGACGCCGGTCCACTGCCGCCGGACATCTTGCAGAAACTGCGCGCACATCGCTGGGTGCGCAATTTCTGGCTTTAAAGCATGGCGGTCCGCAATTGGGCACATCCCTTTTCGCAATTGGATGGTTTCGAAATCTCGTGTCAACAGTACACCGGCCACTGCTGACAACTGGCGAGTGGCGATGCCCACCATGTAGTATTCCCTTCGTCATGAAATGCGCCAAACTGATCCTTCTTCTCCTGGCTTCGTGCGCCCTCGCCCAGCAATCGCCCGTGCCCGCGGTGACGTCCCCCGACGTCCAACCCGACGGCAAGGTTACATTCCGTCTTCTCGATCCTGGCGCAAAGGACGTTAAGCTAGTGTTTGAAGGCGAACCCAAGCCGCTCGACATGGCGCGCGGCGATGACGGCATCTGGAGCCTCACTCTCAGCCCGCTCGATCCCGACATCTACGGCTATGGGTTCATTGCCGACGGCGTGAACCTGCTTGACCCCAACAACCCAGTGATCAAGCCGAACCTCATTCAACCGCAGAACACGGTCGAAGTCTCAGGCGCTACGCCCCAGTTGTGGGATGTCATCGACGTTCCCCACGGCGTTGTTCATCATCATTTTTACAGGTCGAAAGTAGTCGGTGACGAGCGCGACTTCTACGTGTATACGCCGCCGGGCTTCGATCCGAGGGCCAAGACAACGTATCCCGTGTTGTACCTGCTGCACGGCTACAGCGATTCCGCTGATGGCTGGACCGCGGTCGGCAAGGCCAATGTCATCCTCGACAACCTCATCGCTCAAGGCAAGGTGAAGCCGATGATCGTGGTCATGCCGCTCGGCTACGGTACCCCCGAAATGATCAAGCTGAAATGGAACGCTTGGCAACACCCCGAGGTGCGGCAGCAGAACTTCGAAAACTTCCGCGGGGCGCTGCTCACAGAGGTCATGCCGCAAGTCGAGAGTGCTTACCCAGTCTCGAAGAAGCGCGAAGATCGGGCCATCGCCGGCCTTTCCATGGGAGGCTCTGAATCTCTCCTTACTGGACTCAACAACATCGACAAGTTCGCTTATGTCGGGGCATTCAGCGCGGGCGGCTTGAATGACAACTACGTCGCTTCCTTCCCCGCACTCGACACCAAACAGACGTCACAACTTCGTCAACTGTGGATCGCGTGCGGTACCAGCGACCGCCTCATCGACGACAACCGCAAATTCAAGACATGGCTGAAGTCGAAGAACATTAACTTTACCGACATCGAAACGCCGGGCGCCCATACCTGGATGGTTTGGCGCCGCAACCTCGTCGCTTTCACGCCCCTGCTGTTCGCCGGAAAGTAATTCTTGCCGACCCATGCGCATTCCATTCACTGCTCGTTTTGTGGCGGAGTAACAGCCGACAGGCTTCGCCACCTTTCTCTTACTTTTTAGCGGATTCCCTGTATCCTGATCGGTTCATAACACTACAATTTTGATAAGCCTATGGGATCGAAGTCTGCATTCGTAACGTTCGCAATGGTTCTTTTCGCTTCGCTCTCCCCTGCCCAAGAGACCCCCCAGAACCGCATCGTTCGTCCCATCGATAACCGCAGCGTGGTGCGGCTGGCTGGAACCATGCACCCCCGCACCCGGGCAGGCGCCGATCACGGACCGGTTCCACCGACCATGCGCCTTGAGCGCATGATGCTGGTATTCCAGCCCAGTCAGCAGCAGAAGGCTGACCTCGACCAGTCGCTTGCGGAGCAGCAGGACCCCTCTTCCGTGAACTATCAGAAGTGGCTGACACCGGAACAATTCGCCGACCGCTTCGGTTTGAGCCAACATGACATCGACGTGGCTGCGGAATGGTTGCGCTCGCAGGGATTCACCGTGGAGGAAACGGCACGCGGCCGCAACTGGATCGCTTTCACCGGCATCGCAGCGCAGGTCGAGTCCGCATTCCAAACGCCAATTCACAATTTCCTGGTGGACGGCAAGTTGCACTTCGCGCCCGACGCAGAGGCGACCGTCCCTGACGCCTTCTCCGGCGTAATCGCCGCCATCAGCGGGCTACACGATTTCCGCCCTCGCGCACAGTCGCGCGTGCGCCGCATCAGCCCGCGGCTGACCTCGAGCCTGTCGGGCAATCATTACATCGTGCCTGGAGACTTCGGCATAATCTACAACCTCCCGGACTACGCCAATGGCGTCTTCCAGTCAGGCAACGACGGCTCTGGGCAAACCATCGGCATCGTGGGCCAGACCACTTTAACCAGCTCCGGCCCTTATACCGACAACGACACCTTTCGCAGCGTCTCCAATCTGCCTGCAGCCAACCTCACGCAGACGCTCGCGGGATCCACCGCTCCCGCCTTCAGCAGCATCGACGCCGACGAAGCCAATCTTGATATCGAGTGGACAGGAGCCGTCGCACCGAATGCTGCCATCATCTTTGCGTATTCCAGCGACGCTCTTCGGAACTCATTGCCGTTTCTGGTGAACCAGAACATCGCTTCCGTGATCAGCATTAGCTATGGCAGTTGTGAGAACGGGGGCACGTTCTCCGCGGGCGACATCACTGCCATCGAGGGTTATCTGGCGCAGGCAAACGCGCAGGGGCAGACGGTTACTGCCGCGGCCGGCGACGTTGGCGCGGCCGACTGTGACGGGACTGCACAGACCCCAAGTGCCGTCGCGACTCACGGCCTCGCCGTCGACTACCCTGCCAGTTCGATTTACGTCACAGCAATGGGCGGCACGGAGTTTACCGGCGACAGCGCTGCCACCGTCAGCAACGGTGTCGCTGCAGCCGACCAATACTGGAAAGCCTCAGGCGATCCGAATAACACGAGCGCATCGGCGTTTTCCTATATCCCTGAAACCACGTGGAACAATACCGCCACGACCGGCACCAATGTCGGCACCGGTGGCGGCATGAGCAAGCAATTCTCTAAGCCGCCATGGCAGATCGGCAACGGCGTGCCGGCGGATGGCCGCCGTGATGTTCCCGACGCCTCACTGGCATCATCTCCGAATCACGACGGCTACATCATCTGCTCGCAAGGGGAATGCCAGACGGGATACCGCCGCAACTCAGACCAAACCTTCACCGTCATCGGCGGAACCTCGGCGGCAGCGCCTGCATTCGCCGGCATTGCGGCATTGATTAGCCAGAGACTCGGCAGCCGCCAGGGCAACCTGAATCCGCAGATTTACTCGCTCGCCGCTTCGTCGTCCTGGGCCTTCAACGACATCACCAGCGGCGACAACAAAGTAGTTTGCACGGTGGGAACAGCCGACTGTTCTTCGTCACCGATCGGATTCTCGGCCCGCGCTGGCTACGACCTCGCAACCGGATGGGGCTCGGTCGACGCCTCCGGTTTTCTCAACGCGGTGGCCGGCCAGCCAGCACAGCCGACGTTCTTTCTGTCGCCTGCTTCAAGGACTATCACCGTCAACGGCGCTGCCTCCAGCGTAAGCGTCGCCGTCGGAGCCGTGCCTAGGCAAGGAATGACTGGAGCGGTGAATTTTTCCTGTTCGTTGACCGGATTCCAGAACGGCGAAACCTGCGCCATCGATCAGATCTCCTCGTTGCCCGGCAGCGTGAACCTAACGATCACATCCAACTCAAATCAACGTCTGCTCGGAACTGCCAACGGCATAGTCGCGGTACAGGCGGTCAGTGGCAATCAGACGCAATCACTTTCGCTTCCCGTAACCATCAATTACGGAGACTTCACTCTTAGCACAACGAACCAGTCGCTTAGCATTGCTCCGGGCACCTCAGTGTCCCAAACGGTTACTATCGCCAGTTCAAATGGCTTCGCCGATGCCTTGTCCCTGACCTGTGGCGGCCTTCCAGCGCAACTGACCTGTTCCATGACTCCCGCTTCCCTTCCGCTTCCACGGAACGGTTCGGTCACCGCGACCCTCACATTGACAGCTTCATCTTCGGCGACGCCGGGGTCCTCCGGCGGTTTCGAAGTTCTCGTCTCTGCAACCAGTGGCAACCGGGCCCTCTTACTTGAATACGATGTCACGACGCCTGACTTTACTCTGACCATCGCCAGCCCGGTGGTCTCCATCCCCAGCGGCGGCACGATTACCGATAATCTCACCGTGGCTTCCGTTGGCGGATTCAGTTCCGATGTCACCCTAACCTGTAGCGTGCCGTCATCGCTCGGGACCACCGCCTGCACCATCACCCCGGCGACGGTCAAGGGAGGCAGTGGCACAGCCCTTGTAACGCTGAACGGCGCGATCGTGGGCGTGAATCATAGCTCGCCTCTGCCCTTCCAGCATCGCGGTCTGGGTACCTATGCTACCTTCGTGTTCGCGGTCGGAATGGTCTTTGCCGGGCAACCTGTGCGCCGTCGCCGGGCGAAACGCGCGTTACGCTATGTCTTACTCGGATTGCTTCTGTTGGGCTTGGCGTTCGGAGCCGTCTCGTGCGGCGGTGGGGGCAGCGGCGGCCCGTCGGGTTCGAACCCAGCGCCGCTGAATGGCGACGTAACGATCACGGTGACCGGCGGATCGATTACGCACACTGCCACTATCAATGCGACTGTGCTGTAGGGCGAGGGTGTCACGCGCCAGTTGGCGTGATCTGCAATCCATCTATCGTTCGGCTGTTGCCCTGAGTGGCTTCACGGTATCCACACATCATGCCGACTTCGGGTCGCTCGAATCTTGAAACTTCTAACTCATTGCACTACCATCGCTTTCGCCAATGCATGTCAGATGCGCACTTATCTTTGCTACCATGCTCACGTCTTCGCTGTTCGCACAATCCCCCTGTGACGGCTCCGGCGGCATGACTCTCACGCGCGCTGCGCGCAACTGGCAATTTCTAGACGCAGTGGGACCGCATGCCGGACTACTGGGCCGCGAAGACGGCTCGTTTGAGGCCTGGATCTATCCGCTGAAGTTGTTTCGCGACTTTCAACTCCGGTTCCGCCAGGGCAATACCGTCCTCGACGGTGCATCCCTCCCCCGCACTGTCAGCGTTCGCCCAGAGTCCTCCTCGGTCAAGTACATTTACGACTCATTCACCGCCTGCGCTACCTGGTTCGTGCCGATCGACCAGCAGGCCGCAATAGTCGAGATCGAGGTCAACTCTGCAGAGCCCGTCGCCGTCGAAGCTGCTTTTACTCCCGATGTTGCCTGGATGTGGCCTGCCGCTGTGGGCGATGCCTATAGCAAATGGGACGCGCAACGAAAAGCATTCCTCTTCAGCAGTGACCATTCTGTCTTCTGGGCCATTGCAGGCGCCGCCGGCGGGAATCCCCTCATCACCACTTCCAGTACAAATTATTCCGCGGTACACACGGATGTGTTTTCCTTCGGCCCGGCTGCTGTGGGGCACGCGACGTATCGTTTCGTAATGACCGCCTCCTTCGAAAGCCAGAAGGCGGCTGACGAACAGTACCGTAAGCTGCTCGCGGCCGACAGTTCAATCGTCCAGCAAGCTAGCAACTACTACACGGGCTACCTCGCCAACACCGTGCAACTTTCACTGCCCGATCCCGGCTTGCAACTGGCTTACGACTGGGCGCGCATCAGCACAGTGCAAGGACTTGTGGAGGAACCTTTCGCTGGCAAGGGTCTGGTCGCCGGGTACAACATTTCGAGTGGCTCGCATCGTCCTGGCTTCAGTTGGTACTTCGGCCGTGACTCCATGTGGACCGCGCTCGCCCTCAACGCTATCGGCGACTTCGCCACAACCCGCACTGCGCTTGAGTTTCTGCAGCAGTACCAGCGTCCCGACGGCAAGATCCCACACGAAATCGCGCAAACCGTAAAGCTCATCGAATGGTGGAAGGACTATCCCTATGGCACAGCGTCAGCCGACGGCACGCCGCTCTATCTCATTGGCTTTGCCGACTACGTGCGCGCCTCGGGCGATTTGGCCTTCGCCCGCGATCATTGGGACAGCCTCTGGCGCGCTTATCAGTATCTTAAGTCGACGTACTCCGCGAGCGGACTGTCGCAAAACCTGAACGCCGGGCACGGCTGGATTGAGGGCGGCCCGCTCCGACCTGGGCCCGACGACCATCCGCCAGCCGGAGCTCCGCCGCTGGTACCCTTCTCGGGTGAGTTTTATCAAGCCGGAGTCGGCATCGCGGGAGTGGAATCGCTCGCCTCGCTGGCCCGTGCTATAGGTAAGAACGATGTTGCCCAGCAACTCGACGGCGAAGCCTCCACCCAACGCGCCACGCTCGAAAAACTCTTCTGGTCGCCCGAACAGCGCTATTACGCTTTCGCTCTAGACACCAGCGGAAACCGCATCGAAAAGCCCAGTGTGCTCGGAGCAGTGCCGCTGTGGTTCGGTCTCACCGACCAGCACAAAAGCGATCTCTTCCTCGACGTTATCGCTGCACCCGACCACCAGACCGACTGGGGCCCGCGCATCATTTCCAATCAGGACTCGCTGTATTCGCCAACCGGCTACCACTATGGCAGTGTCTGGCCGCTCTTTACCGGATGGGCCTCCGTCGCCGGATACCGCTATCACCGTCCCCTCTACGGTTACCTGAACCTGATGGCCAACGCGCAGCTCGCGCATGATGGATCGCCCGGCCGGGTGACTGAAGTCCTCTCCGGTGACTACTACACGCAACTCTCCACCAGCACACCACACCAGATCTGGTCGTCGGCAATGGTGATCAGTCCGTTGCTACGCGGTCTGATGGGGCTGGAAGTCGATGCCATCCACTCCAAAGTCAGCTTTGCGCCTCACGTTCCCGCGGGATGGAACGATTTCGCTATCCACGGCGTGAAGATTGGAACCACGCGACTCGATCTCATCTACCACCGCGCGACTGACGTAATCACGCTGGATGTACAACGCCACGGCAGCGGCAACATACAGCTCGAATTTTCTCCCGCGTTAAGCTTGCGGGCGAAAGTTCTGGATGCTGAGGTGAATGGACGAAGAGCCCAGGCGAAGAGCGCTGCCAACGAAAATGATCAGCACGCCACTTTGGCAACACCGATTGCCGCGGATAAGACGACTATCCGCCTGCATGTCAGCGACGACTTTGGAATCGCGTATCCGTTTGCCGCGCCTAGCGATGGCGCCTCTAGCTCAAATTTGAAAGTGGTCTCTGAGCAATGGAACGATGCGCACAGCAAACTGGAACTGCACGTGGCCGGCTTGAATGGCAAGGCCTACGAACTGCCTATCTTCAACGCGCCCAGCGGCATCGAAGTGTCCGGCGCGACGATTGGCAAGCGAGAGTCGGGGTTGGTGCTCGAAATTTCGATTCCGCCCGGACCATCAGGTGCCTACACTACCCGAGCCGTGACGCTCCAATTCCCCACTCACTGACGCCACTAGAATTCTATGCGCCTAGAGATCGTATCCGCCGGTGAGTCCGTCCTTCGCCAACCCGCGCGATCACTCGATCCTGCCGAGATCCTAAGCTCATCCATCCAGGAACTCATAGCCAACATGCGCGAGGCACTGCACGATGCGCCGGGTGTCGGACTGGCCGCACCACAGGTCGGTCAGTCGCTGCAACTCGCAATCATCGAAGACCTTGCCGAGTACCATCCCAACTTCACCGCATCGCAATTGGCTGAGCGCGAACGCGTGCCCGTGCCGTTTCACGTCATCATCAACCCGGTGCTGCACCTCGAGACTCCGCCGGAAATTGAGTTTTTCGAGGGCTGCCTCAGCGTGCCTGGATATACCGCTATTGTGGCGCGCGCTCGCCGCGTGCGCGTCGAGTATCTCGATCACGCCGCTACTCCCCGCATAATCGATGCCTCAGGCTGGTATGCGCGCATTTTGCAGCACGAAGTCGATCACCTCAACGGGAAGTTGTATCTGGACCGCATGGACGCGCGGACGTTTTGCACGGTCGACAACCATGCCCGCCTCTGGAAGGTAAAATCCGTGGCCGAAGTAGAGTCTCAGCTAGGTTCGAAGTCAGCGCCATCGGACTAGCACGACCAGGCTGCCCACCTCTCCCCTGCCCCGCCATTGCAGCACTTATGTGCCTGTGATAGGTTTTCTTCACTATTTTTCGGAGGGGGTGCGGGCGTGCCGGCAAGGTCCTTCGTCGCTGTAATGGTCTTCGTCGTAGCAGTACTCTGTTTGATGCCGGCGGTTCTTGCTGCCTCAAGCCCGGAAGACGCGCTGGTCGCGGATGTCAAGATCATCCTCGGCAAGAACTTTGATACGGATTGGCCGGGTCTCGACAGGCTGCCTGGAATCATCTGGGCCCCTCTGCCGCCCACCATGCTGCAAAACTGTCTGCCGGACGGAGGTTGCTTCGCCCGCCAAGGCTCGATGTTCATCGGAGGCCGGAAGTTGGCGGTGGTTGCCAGCGGTGCGCGAACCATTGTCAGTCACATTTACTTCAGGAACGCGGCGACGCCTATTGGCGAGACTGCGATGTTGACGGCACTAAAACAAGGCGGATTTACTGCCGAGTTGGCCCGCTGTCCAGTGCCCAACACAATTGGCGGCACGAATTGGTATCGTCTCAAGGGCGCGGCTACGGCTCCCGGCGTTTTGTCGATTCAGACCTCGTGCAATGGAAAGCCATGCGAGGGGTTTGGGGTGTCGCTCGGCGCGGACTTGCCGGCTTTGCAGCCTAATCAATTGAAGCTCTATTCGGAGCGGTGCTTGGCGACTGCTACGGACCGCAAGCCGGTCTCGACGACGCTGCCTCACCAACAACTGGCCGCAATATTCGTGGCGCTTTTGCCGCCAGCTTCCGGCCCTATGCTCTATGACTGGAAAACCCTAGTGGGCCTCGTGCCCGACGCCAAATGGAACCAGCCATACCCGCCGCAGGCCGGCGTATACCAACGTTCTGGACAGCTCAACTTGTCGGGCCGCGAGTTCTCCCTGCTTGCTAGTGGGACAGGGACGCAGGTGAAGGCCACCGAGTTTAGTGAGAACGGCTTGCACCCTCGCGGTGAAGATCTACTGGGTTTGCTGCGCGGCCAGGGGTTGGCGGTGCAACTGGCGCGCTGCGGCCCGGTTTACACCGAGTCCACCAACAATTGGTACGGTGTTACCAGCACGAAGACCAAGCCTGTCATGCTGCGGCAGTCGATCCGCCTCGATGGCAAGCAGGTGCAGGATACCTACGAGTTGCGTCTTGATAACACTCTGCCGAGGCGGGACCCCCGCGACCGCGAACCAGGTGTCAATGGCTGCAGGTAGTCGGGACTCCCACCGCATGGCGGCGCGCGACAACACACCAACTGGGTTGTGGGCCTCCGGGCCGGTCCGGCCGCCCGAGAAAGGATTGCGCACATCATGAACGAAACCCATCCTCCCCGCCGTCTTGGGCGAAGCCTGATTGCCCTACTCGCGGGTATGTTTGCGGGCATTATTCTCTCAGTTGGGACGGACATGGTGCTGCACGTCGCGGGTATCTTCCCGGCGCTGGGCCAACGGCTATCCGACCCGCTTCTGCTACTCGCGACCACCTATCGCACAGTCTACGGCGTTGCGAGCAGCTACATCACCGCACGGCTCGCGCCCGACAATCCCATGATGCACGCCCTCGTGCTTGGAATGCTGGGGTTCGTGATAAGTACGGTCGGAGCCGTAGCGACATGGAATAAGGGACCGGAATTTGGGCCGCACTGGTATCCTGTCGCACTCATCGTCCTCGCCATACCCACCGCGTGGGTGGGCGGTAGGCTCCGCGAGTCGCAGTTGCGCGCGACGCATGCAGAGTCTTGATTCAGCCTCCGAAAAGGGCCAAAACGAAGCTCGAGAGGCGGAAGGCCTTCCCTTTCTTGCACAGAAACCACGGCGCGATTTAGGCGACTCTCGGGCTGAGCGGCCATGCCTCATGGGTCTCAAGCCGTTCCGCGACAACCCTGGAGCAGGCCGAAGCCGCCCGGGTGCCACTGGAATCCGTCAGCGTCTAGATTTCTCATCGCAACGACCACTCTCCGTGGAAACGGTATACTTCTTTCACGCGCTCATGAGAATCGGTGCGACATTCGCGGTCCGCAGCACGTTGACCGGCATTCTCTTTGTCATGCTTGCTGGGTGTGTCGCGATCGCGCAAGATGCCTCGGACCAACAACTTCCGTCCAATCCGCAGCCACCAGCTTCACCTAAATTGCCGGTTACACCACAGACGCCTCGCACTGCGCCTTCCGACTCCAACTCACCACCCTCTCCCAAGACTCAGGCGCCGGTAGCCACTGACGCACAGAGTGCGCCGATCATTCCTGCCGCCGCCGAGCGCCACTACCGTGCGGCTCGCACGATGGAGAAGGACAAGAACTACGAGGAGGCGATCGCGGAATATCGCACTGCGATAAAGGAATATTCCGACTACGTGGATGCGCATTACCGGCTCGCCAATCTCCTGATGGACCGGCAAGCCTACAACGAGGCCATCGGCGAGTTGCGGCAGGTGGTCATGCTGCGGCCTAATGATGCCTATGCCCGCAATGATCTAGGCTTCGCACTGAAAAAGACCGGCGATTTCAAGGGCGCGGCTGCCGAGTATCTTCAGGCTATTCGCCTCAACCCTAAGCTGGCAGTCGCGCACAACAATCTGGCGAACATCTTATATGCCAGCAAGCAGTATTCCGCGGCCATCGAGCACTACCGCGCAGCCTTGCAAATCCAGCCTAACAACGCCGACGCTCACATGAACCTAGCCACGGCACTCGATGTTACCGGTAAGACCGACGAAGCGATCGTGGAATACAAGGAGGCAATGCGGCTGCGCCCCAACGACGCTAACATCCACTACAACCTCGCCATTGCTCTTCAGAACAACAAGGAGCCCGGCGCTGCCGTTGCCGAGTTGATTACGGCTACCAAGCTCGCTCCTGACTGGGTTTCCCCGCGCCTTATGCTGGTGAGTATGCTGAAGGACTCCGATCCCAGGACTGCCCTTGATGAGTGCATGATTGCCGACGGACTCTCTCATGACGCCAAGCTCCACGATCAATGTTTGGAACTGCAAAGGCGCACGCAGTAGAGACTTCGGATTTGAGCGTCGTCGCCCTGACCCCAGAATCTTCAGTCCACTCATCCGCATCCACATCTCCACAGGAACTTATGGCCACCCTCGATTATCTTGCCGAACCGGCAATGCCCGGGGTGCTGAATACTCCGGTTACTTCAACCAATAATCCAGATGCCGAGCTTCTCGACGCCTATTCGCGCACCGTGGTGAGCGCAGTCGGGCGCGTAGGACCTGCTGTGGTGCACATCCAGGTGCTGCAGAAGAACAACCGGCCGGGCGGGTCTGGCTCGGGTTTCGTGTTTACGCCGGATGGCTTCATGCTCACCAACAGTCATGTAGTGCACGGCGCGGCGCAAATCTATGTGACCACGGCCGACGGCGATCGCTTTCCCACCGAGTTGGTGGGCGACGATCCCGACACCGATCTGGCCGTCATCCGCGGACGCGCCTCGGCCCCATCCGTCCCTCTGGGCAGTTCGCGCCGGCTTGCCGTAGGACAATTAGTAATCGCTATCGGAAATCCACTGGGATTCCAGCACACCGTGACCGCGGGCGTGGTGAGTGCGCTGGGCCGGACCATGCGCTCGCGTTCGGGACGCCTGATTGACGGTGTGGTGCAAACCGATGCGGCCTTAAATCCCGGCAATTCGGGAGGACCCCTCGTCGATTCGCAGGGGCACGTGGTCGGCGTCAACACCGCAACCATCATGGGCGCACAAGGAATCTGCTTCGCGATTGGAGCCGATACCGCTGAGTTCGTGGCCTCACACTTGATTCGCGACGGGCGTATTCGACGGAGCTACGTCGGCCTCATGGGGCAGCGCGTTCCGCTGCAT
Organism: uncultured Acidobacteriaceae bacterium; assembly: GCA_963834815.1. GTDB lineage: Bacteria > Acidobacteriota > Terriglobia > Terriglobales > Acidobacteriaceae > DASRAA01. The sequence continues at coordinate 641,465 of CAWIDA010000009.1, forward strand.
CGCCGTATCATTCGCTACTACGATTTGCCGATAGATAGCGGACTGCTGGTAGAGAGTGTCGTCCAGGGATCACCGGCCGAACGCGCAGGGCTGCGCGAGCGCGATGTGATTGTGCGTTTTGCCGGCATTCCCATCTCCGGCGTGGACGACCTGCATCGTCTGCTCACGGCCGAACGCAGCGGGGCGGCCTCGGAGATCGAGGTCGTGCGTGGCACTGAGTTGCGCAAGTTCCTGATTGTTCCTCAGTCGCGGCGCGACTGAGCTGTCGCTATCGCCGTGTGGCCCGCTGGTAATGGCGGCGCGCCTTCTGGCGGTTGCCGCAGACCTTCATGTCGCACCAGCGCCGGCTGTGATTGCGGCTTTCATCGAGAAATAGCCAGGCGCAATCGTCGGCGCCGCACTCGCGCACCGCGCCAGCCTTGAGCGAAGTCAGAAGGTCCGCCGCCGATTGCGCGATCGGCCAAAGCAGGTAAGCCCCCGATTCCTCTTTGCCCTGTTTCCATTCCCAGCGATAGCTGCGGCCCGTCGCCGTTAATTGCCGGTGTCTCATGGCTTCGCCCGCGAAGTCTTCGAGCAGCTTTACGTCCCTGGAATTAACCGGGCGAGACCCGGCGATAGCGGAGAATGCCCTATAGATAGCTTCCCGCAGAACGATCGCGGTACGCAGCAACCGGGCAGCCTTCTCCCGTCGCGCCATCCCTGTCGCCACCAGCTCGCGGGCAACCCGCGAGGAGATGATGTGGGCCTGCTTTGCAAACATCACGAAGTCGCTGAATTCCGTCAAATCGTCACGGGTCTTGCCCGAATTTTGGCGTCCGCTTAACGTATTCGCAAAATCCAGGCTTAGATTTCCGCCACTGAGATCGAATTTGCGATCGTACTGGCCAGTTCCCTTTGTCATTTTCTGTCCAGTCTAACTGGTTACTGCTCGTTTGCTGACTAGCTCACGCAACCTCGGCATTCACCTTTTCCGCCACCTTCTCTTCGGACCTTCCAGTACCGCGACTGATGAGAAACACTGCCAATAGGGTCAAGAGACCGGCCGCCAGAACCCGCGCGTCGATGACTTCCCCCGCCCACAGCCATCCTAGTACCACCGCGATGATGGGATTGGCGTAAGTGTGGGTGGAGACCAAAGTCGGCGAACAATGATCGAGCAGCCAGGTGTATGCGGTGAAGGCGACGATTGATCCGAACGTGATCAAGTACAGTAACGCCCACGCTGACCGGCCGGCGATCGCCGCGACGTGGAGTTGCGAAAACTCTCCGGTAAAGGCCGCGGTAAGCAGTAAAACCGCAGCACCTACGATCTCCGGCATGGCCGCTCGCGCCACCGCGTCGCGCGGCAGGGATGAGGTTCGGGAGTACATAACGCCCACCGACCACGACAGCGTGCCTACCAGGATCACAGAGCAGCCGATCAGCACTGCCCGATGCCCTGAGCTAGACTGCTCTCGCATCAATATCGCTACACCGGCGATACCGAGCAATAATCCGATCACGGTTTTTCCGGTCAACCGTTCACCGTGGGTGACGAGCATGGCCATTACGGCGATCCAGATCGGCTCGCTCGCCACCAGCAACGCAGCCAATCCGGAGGGGACAACCGTCTCAGCCCAGTGCAGGCTACCGTGCCCGATAGCGAAGTACAGGGTGCCCAGCACCAGGCTCGCGCGCCATTCCCGAAGCGACGGGCGGTGGCCACGCGCAAACGACCAAGCCAGCAGGACCGCTCCCGCAACACTGTGACGAATTCCGGCCACCACGAGCGGAGGAATGGTCTCCACGGCGTAACGTATTGCCAGGTAGGTAGAGCCCCAGACCACGTAAATGGCAAAGAAGGCCAGCACAAGCGCAATCCGGCTGGGCGGGGTTGCCGGCCGCAGGCGTACGCCTGAATCCAAGTCGAGATTAGCCGCCTTGCGCATTTTAGAAACCACAAACGATTCCCAAGGTACATTCTAACCGGTAATCTTGGTTAACCGGTTAAGCTAATTTTGGGGGTTATATTAGGCCAATGGCCGGTACTTTACCGGCTATTTGCCGGCCGCTTGGGCATCGGCGGACTGGTTCAGCTTGTAATCCTGATAACGGATGGTGAGCACCGCCTTTCCGCCAAGACGTACATCGGACACGGTCTCGTTCAGTGCTGGCAGGTAAAACTCGCCAATTTTCTGGTACTGGTGTCGAATCACCGAGCGTTTCGTCCAGAACGAAGGATTCCTCGCGGGCTCACCTTCGATGCGAGTCACCGCGAAATCCTGGGCGTCCACCCAGATTGTGCCACGATAGAGGAACTTGGCATCGCGCAGCGGTTCAACCTCCAGGACATACAGGCTGCGTCCCGCATCTACCTCGCATCCGCGCAGCGCAAACCGGTAATTGTCCGAAGTCAAAGCCACGCCATCGCGGTTCCTGGCATCGATGGAAGACTCCTGTTCCGACTCCAGCAGCTTGTGGAACACATGAGTCAGGATCAGTCTTGATCCTGCTTCGGAAACGACACTAAACGTCTTGGTCCCGGGCGCGTGATAGTAAACTTTCACCTTCATTTCAGCGCTTCGCGATGATGGAAAGCCCGTGTAATCGAGGGTGTACTGACGCTGACCCTCGAAATTATGCAGGTGTTGTGCTCGCTCGGCGTTGCGCATTTCCAGACGTTGAGAAATCTGGTCACTGCTGAGGCCTAGACCGGACCCGCAGGGAGCCGGCGTGAGATCGAGGCCAGCCGCAGAGGTGGCCATGATGGCGCACAACAGCAGCAAGCCTGCAATTTGCATTCGTCCATTGCTGGGTGAGGCGGAAGCCATCGATTCCTCTCAGCTTACATCAAAAATGCTAGGCAGGACGCGGGGTCAGCAGACGCGAGGCTGCGCTACTATCACCGCTTTGCGGCAGCCGTTCCAGTACAATCTCGTCGAGCCGCGAAGAGCGCAACACCCTGGAATTCTCGCGCGGCTGGAGATAAAACATGGGCCACGTGCAAATCGAAGTGAAAGCAGGCGTGCTTCGCATCACCATTAACCGTCCCGAGAAAAAAAACGCGCTGACCTCCGCTATGTACACCGGGTTGGCGGATGCGGTGGAACAAGGAGAGGCAAACGCCGGCGTAAGAGTGATACTGCTGCATGGCAACGGCGACTCCTTTACTGCCGGCAACGATCTCGAAGATTTCATGGCGAATCCGTGGAAAGGCCAGGCGGTCCCGCCGGCGCTACGATTCATCGCAGCCGTAGCTGGAGCGAAGAAGCCAATCGTGGCGGCGATCCACGGCGCCACGGTCGGCATTGGTGTCACCATCCTGCTGCATTGCGATTTGGTTTATGCTGCCGATAATGCCAAGTTAGTTACGCCATTCGTCAATCTGGGGATCGTTCCGGAAGCGGGTTCGACCGTGCTGCTGCCTGCTATGATCGGGCATCAACGGTCCGCGGAGCTCTTGATGCTGGGCGCTCCAGTAAGCGCGCAGCGGGCTTATGAGCTGGGAATAGTGAATGCGGTGGTGCCGCTCGATGCGCTACTTCCGACCGCGCTAGAGGCCGCCGGGAAGCTTGCCGACAAGCCCATTGCGGCGCTGCTCGCCACCAAAGCTCTTCTGCGTATGGCGGGCAAGACGGAATTGGACCGTGCCATTCGCGAAGAGGTCGAGACGATTGGCGAACGCCTCGACTCCCCGGAAACACAGGAAGCTCTGGCGGCCTTCCTGGAGAAACGCCAGCCCGATTTTGCGAAGTTTCGCCAGTAAGAAATCGAAGCACCACTTTCCGGGGATGATCAAAAAGCCCCTCCATCGGGCATTCCCGGCTTGACGTGGGTTGCGTACAGTGTTTACCTATGGGGTACTAAGTCGCTTGTAAGGCAACCTTCAACGCCTGTGAACGAGACGATATTAGCGCCCGATGTCTTTGACCGGCTTCATCAAGCGATGGTTTCTGACCACGCTGGTTTCATTGCACTCTACCGGGACTTTCTGGCCGATGCGTGGCAGACGCTCCGAAAACTGCGCGAGGCCGTGCAGCAGCAACAAATTGAAGAAGTCAGGGCCAAAGCGCACTACCTGAAGAGCGGTAGCTTGATTCTGGGAGCCATTATGGTCGCTCAGGATGCGGCGAGGCTTGAGGAAATGGCGCGCTGCGCCGATGTTAAGAGTGCCGACGCCGTGCTGGAGCATGTTGTGCAGGCCTTGCGGAAAGTCCAGGCGGAACTGTCGGAACGACTGGGCCCCGCAGTGATTCCGACAGATCAGGCAGCGGCATAGCAGGAACTACCGCGCAATCGAGCAAACCGGTGACAGCTACTTCAATTCGCGTATTGATTGCGGATGATCACCCAGTAGTACGGGTCGGTCTACGCAACATGCTGCAAGCCGATTCCCTGATCAAGGTGGTGGGGGAAGCGCGCGACGGGATGGAAGCGTTGGAAATGGCGCGGAGCCTGCATCCTGACATCCTATTGCTCGATCTCGCTATGCCGAACGTCGCAGGCATGGACGCCCTCCGCGAGATGACTTCGGCAGAACTTAATTCGGACACCCGTACAATTGTGCTAACCGGACTCATCGACAAACGGCAGGTCTTGGAAGCTCTGCAACTGGGAGCGCGCGGTGTAGTGTTAAAGGACGCGGCGGTGGAACACCTGACCGCCTGCATTCGCGCCGTGATGCAGGGACAATACTGGCTGGAGGGGCGTCCCGTGCAGAATCTAGTACAGGTACTGCGTGAGTTGGCCACACAAACCGCCACTCCACCGCGAAAGACGTTTGGGCTGACGGCGCGCGAATTGGAGGTGGTCACACTGATCACCGAGGGCTGTACGAATAAGGACATCGCTAAGTCGTTCGGCATCAGCGAAGAAACTGTCAAGCGTCACCTCACCAACATCTTCAACAAATTGGGGGTAGGCAATCGCCTGGAACTGGCCCTGTTCGCTCTCAATCACAATCTACTTCCTGCAACAGAGCGCCGTTAGCGCCATCCACTACAGTCATCAACCAACGTCAGACTCGCTGACTCCCGCGGCTGACGCGGAGCTGGAACTCTGATACTCTCTGCCCACGGAATCCTCCAGACCCATGGCCTCAAAGAAACGTGCTACTTCTCGTCCTGCGGCCAAGAGTGCTTCGTCGAAGCGGCGGCAACTACGGCCCGCTATCGTCCACGATCAGCACGAGTTGGTAATCATCACCGGCATGAGCGGTGCGGGGAAGGCTTCGGCCCTGAAGACCTTTGAAGACCTGGGCTATTACGCGGTGGACAATCTGCCTGTCGGCCTGATTTCTAACTTCGCCGACCTCGTGCGCGACTCGACCGAGATCGAGCGGGCCGCCCTGGTGGTCGATATCCGCGAAGGTGCACGCCTTGACAAGCTGCCTCAACTGCTCCATTCCTTGCGGAGTTCTCTGAAGACCACTGTTTTATTTCTCGAGGCAGACGAGGACGCGTTGGTTCGACGTTACAGCGAAACCCGGCGTCCGCATCCCCTGGGGCGCAAGACCTCGGTCAAAGCCTCGCTGCAATCCGAGAAAGAGCGCCTGCAGCCGGTGCGCGAAATCGCCGACTTGGTGATCGACACCACTAAGTTCAATGTGCACGAGCTTCGCGGACTTATCAATGAGCGATTCCAGGGCGAAGGCCGCGCCCAGAATATCCTGATCTCATGTGTGAGTTTTGGGTTTCGCCAGGGCGTCCCCGAAGATGCCGACCTGATGTTTGATGTTCGCTTCCTGCCTAACCCGCACTTCATTCCCGAGTTCCGCCCGTTCACCGGTCGTCACCCGAAGGTGGCAAAATACATCCGCTCTTTCCCCCAGACCCAGGAGTTCATCACCCGCATCTCAGAGCTCCTGGTCTATCTGATCCCGCACTACATTCGCGAGGGCAAAAGCTATCTGACAATCGCGTTTGGGTGCACCGGCGGCAAGCACCGCTCGGTGCTGATCGCGGAAGAAGTGAAGAAACGGCTGGCCAAAGCGGGATACCAGGTGAAGGTCGTACACAGGGATTCGCCGGTGTTGGAGTGAAGACCCGGAAACCTCGCAAGCGGACTTCGCGATAATCGGCGATGAGTTAAGCGGGCCTACTGCGCCGGAGAACGTCCCCGCCACTAATCATGTGACCGACGCAGCAACGGCCAGCGTGCCAAGGTTGCCTGTTTCGTACTGTCCTCGAATTCCGATAGAATTCATGTTTGCGTCACAAACCTGCATTCGTTTTCCTCCCGGCTTCCTTGGCGCGTGGGGGGAACCCTTGGGGAATATGCGTCAGCTAAGGCGACTGTTGCACTACGTCAAGCCGTACTGGTTCTACCTGCTGGCTTCCGTAGTGTCGATGGCGCTGGTTGGGCTCTTCGATGCTTTCCGCCTGCTGCTGATTGGTCCCATCTTCGACCACGTGTTGAATCCGGGAACGCAACCGAAAGAGCTGCAGTTGCTGCCTACTACCAACTGGGCCATGCAGCTGAACTGGTTCGTACCCGACCGCTTCCACAATGTATGGACGATGGTGGCGTTTGCGCTGGTAGCCGCCACGGTACTGAAGGGCGCTTTCGATTACCTCGGCACCTACCTGGTGAACTACGCCGGATTCGGCATGATCACCGACCTGCGCAATGAACTCTACACCGCTACTCTGCGCCGCTCCGTGGCGTTCTTCCAGAAACATTCGACCGGAACTCTGCTTTCGGCGCTGGTGAATGATATCGAGCGCGTACAGTACGCCATGTCCACGGTGCTGGCGGAATTTCTGCAGCAGTTCTTTACTCTTATCTTCACTGCGGTCGTGGTGGTGCTGCTCGGGGGAAATCTGGCGTGGGTGCTGGTGCTGTTTGTCCCCATAATCCTCGTCTCGGCCCGGCGCATTGGTCAGCGTGTGCGTAAGACGACACGCAAGGGACAGGACAATCTGGCCGAGATCCAGAACATTCTGCACGAAACCATCACCGGTGTGCGCATCGTGAAGGCATTCTGCATGGAAGCCTGGGAGACGCGCCGCTTCCGCGAGGCTGCCAGGAGACTATTCCGGGCCAACCTGCGCTCGGTGAGCGCTGCCGCGGTCAGTTCACCGATGATGGACATTTTCGGCGCTATCGCGATCGCCGTGCTTATTCTGATTGGGCGCGAATACATCAAGCACCACGTCTTCACAGAAGGCATCTTCCTCGCCTTCATTGTGGCCGTATTCAAACTTTATGAGCCCGTTCGGAAGTTCGCGCAATTCAACAATAACTTTCAGCAGGCGCTCGGAGCGTCGTCTGCCATCTTCGATTTTCTCGATGCACAGGACGACGTGCGGGAGAAGCCGAAGGCGATCACGCTGCCGCCCTTCCACCAGGGGATTCGCTTCGATCACGTCTATTTCAGTTACAGGCAGGGTGAGGACCACCGCGAAGTACTGCACGACATCAACCTGGAAGTTGCGCCGGGAGAAGTCCTGGCGGTTGTCGGATCGAGCGGATCGGGCAAAACCACGCTGGTGCACCTGCTGCCGCGTTTCTTTGACGTGTCCCGGGGCAGCTTGCTGATTGATGGACACGATGTCCGTAATCTCACGGTAGCGTCCCTGCGTTCGGAGATAGCGATCGTAACCCAGGATACCATCCTGTTCAATGACACGGTGCGCAACAACATCGCCTACGGCCAGCCGACCGTGCCCACGGCGAGAGTCGAGGCGGCGGCGCGTGCGGCGCTCGCGCACGAATTCATTGTGGCGCTTCCGAACGGCTATGAGACCCGTATCGGCGAACGCGGCTTACGCCTTAGCGGCGGGGAACGACAGCGGATCGCCATTGCTCGCGCCATACTGAAAAACGCGCCCATCCTGATTCTCGACGAGGCGACTTCGGCGCTCGATACCGAGAGTGAGTCGCTGGTGCAATCAGCGCTGCAGAATCTCATGACCGGCCGCACGGTTTTTGTTATCGCGCATCGCCTTTCCACGGTACGACGGGCCGACCGCATCCTGGTTATTGAAAACGGCATGATCACCGACGAAGGCACCCACGAGCGCCTGATGGCGCGCACCGGCACCTATCGCCGCCTCTACGACCTGCAATTCGTGGATGTAGAAATTGCCAACGGGAACGAATAAGCCAGCATGAACATCCGGTCAATGACGGGATACGCCCAAGTCAAATCGCATGTGAACGACCAGTTGACGTTGGCGCTCAGTCTGAAGTCGGTGAACCACCGCTTTCTCGACCTTCACCTGCGGATTCCCGGCGAACTAGATGCAGTGGAGATGAAAATCCGCCGAGTGTTGAAGGAGCGCCTGCACCGTGGGCACATCGAAGTCACACTGAGCCTGGATCGTCTGGGCGGTGCGTCATTCGCCGTCAATCGCGAGTTGGTGGGCGGATATCTGCGAACCTTTCGCGAGGTTGCTGAGGAGTTTGGCGTCAGGGCCGAGCCCGATCTTAACGTGGTGCTGAAAATGCCGGGGGCGCTGAATGCGACGGAATTGGATAACGGCCCCGACGAACTCGACAGGCAGGTCGTCTCTGCCTTAGAGCAGGCCATCGAGCGCCTTAACCACATGCGGGAAGAGGAGGGCCGGGGCGCAGTCGCAGAGCTGCGAGAGCGCATGCGGCACCTATCCAAGGCGACAACCGACGTTGAGCAGTTGCGCGGCGAGGTGCTGAGGGCTTACCACGAGAAGGTCCACGGCCGCATGCAGGAGTTGATCGGTGCGCACGCCGATCCCGACCGCATCCTGCAGGAGGCCGCCATGCTGGCCGAGCGGAGCGACATCCAGGAAGAACTGGTGCGAATGGCCAACCACATTCAACATTTTCTGTCACACCTCGATGCCGGCGGAGAAGTGGGCAAGAAGCTCGACTTCCTGCTGCAGGAAATGAATCGCGAATCCAACACGCTGCTTTCTAAGACCACCGGTGTCGCGGGGGAGGCGTTGCGTATTACCGAGTTGGGGCTGGCGATGAAGTCCGAAATCGAGAAAGCCCGCGAACAGGTGCAGAACCTCGAATGAGCGGAATCGTGTTCATCATCTCGGCACCGTCGGGTTCGGGTAAATCGACGCTGACGGCAGAGCTGCGGCGCGTCGTCCCCAACCTGGAATTTTCCATCAGCTACACTACGCGTCAGCCGCGCGGCAGCGAACAGACCGGGCGCGAGTATTTTTTCGTCACACGCGAGGAATTTGAGAAGATGATCTCCGACGACCAGTTCCTGGAATATGCGGAAGTCTTCGGCAACTATTACGGCACGGCGCGCAGCTTTCTGCGCCAGGCCTTTGATCGCGGCGACGACCTGATCCTCGACATCGATGTGCAGGGAGCAGCGCAGGTAAAGAAGCGACTGCCCGAGGCGGTCAGCATTTTCATCCTTCCACCTTCGCAGCAGGAGTTGGAAAGCCGGCTGCGGCGACGCAGCCAGGCTGAGAACGAAATACGCCGTGAGCTGACGGGCGAGGAAGTTCCGACCGACAAGACGGAGGCGATCCTGCAGCGCCGCTTGCAGGAAGCCTCACGCGAGATTGAGAATTATTCGCAGTATGACTATATTCTGGTGAATGAAAAGGTAGAGCCGGCCATCGATATTCTTCAGGCAATCGTCAAGGCGGAGCGTCTTAATCGCTCTAGCTTCGCCCGACGCCCGGAGGACGAACTGGTGCTGGCGGCTGCCAAACTGGCCGAGCGTCCGCAGATGATGGAGCAGGTGCAGACGATCCTGGCAACATTTGAGCTTTCCCGTTTTCACACCGCAACGGAGTAACACATGAAGCTGGTTGAAGGATTCGACAGTAATTATCGCTACGTCCTGGTCGCGGCGAGGCGCGCGCGCCAACTTCAGAACGGCGCCCGCCCGGTGGTAGAGCCGCACTCGCGCAAAGCTTGCCGGATTGCCGAGGAGGAAATTAACGCCGGCAAAGTGAAATGGGAGATACCGGATCTCAGCAAGACTCCGACCCAAGTCGCCGATGAGCTATTGTCGCGCGCTGTTGGTGGAGAGGCTGACGATTAGTCGGCCGTTCGACCATCCGGCGGGTGCAAAGCCCAGTTCTTGCGACTGATCTCGGCGTTCGGTCCGGTGTCGTGCGAATGCTCTCGGGGCTTGCACCCGAATGGGAATGACGTAGCCGTCGCTTGGCGACTGGTTTGCAAACAGTGGCGACGGGCGACGAGGCAGCCGCATCCAATTTGAGTGACGCATGAAAATTGCATTGGGAGTGACGGGTGGCATCGCCGCTTACAAGGCGGCGGAGATCGTGCGCCTGGTTCAGGAGCGCGGCGTGCGCGTGCAAGTCATAATGACGGACGCGGCGCAGGAGTTCGTACGTCCTCTTACCTTCGCGGCGCTCTCTGGCGAGAAAGTCATCACCGGGTTGTTTTCCAGCGGTGATGAGCAGCCTAATCTCGATTCGGCTGTCGAACACATCGCGGTGGCGCAATCGATTGACGCGCTGCTGGTCGCTCCTGCGACAGCTGATGTGGTCGCGAAGTTTGCGCAGGGTATTGCCAACGATTTTCTCTCGACGCTGTATCTGGCAACAAAGGCGCCGGTGATCATAGCACCCACGATGAACGTGAACATGTGGGAGCACCCGGCTACGCGGGCCAACCTGGAAGTGTTGCAGCAACGCGGGGTTCATATCGTAGAGCCTGACAGCGGGTATCTGGCGTGCGGCATGATCGGCACGGGACGCCTGGCGGACCCCGAGCACATCGTCACCGCCACAATGGAACGCCTTGGCGTTGCACAAGATCTCGCGGGCGAGACTGTGTTGATTACCGCCGGGCCTACTCACGAACCAGTCGATCCGGTACGCTATATCGGGAACCGCTCCAGCGGGAAGATGGGCTATGCGCTGGCTGAAGCAGCGTTACGCCGTGGGGCGAAGGTGATTCTGGTGAGCGGCCCGACGGCGCTCACTTCCCCATCGGCCGCGGAAACTCTGTTCGTCGAAACGGCGCAACAGATGCGCACCGCGGTGCTGGATCGCTGGGAGCGCGCGAATGTGATCATTATGGCGGCGGCGGTGGCCGACTATCATGTGAAAAACGCCAGAACAGAGAAGATCAAGCGCACCGGGCCGATCGAGTTGCAACTTGAACCTAATCCGGACATCCTTGCCGACCTCGGCAGTCTGCGGCATGCCACGGGCAAGAGCACTCCGTTGCTGATTGGCTTTGCCGCGGAGACCGACCACTTCCTGGAGAACGCACGTGCCAAGCTCACGAAGAAGCAGGTGGACGCCATCGTGCTGAATGACGTCTCGCGCACGGACATCGGTTTCAACTCCGATCGCAATGAGGTCACTATCGTTACCGCCTCCGACACCATCGCGGTGGCGGAGGCGAGCAAGCTGGATGTCGCCCAGAAAATTCTCGATGCCGCGGTTCGTATGCGGCCACAGGAAGCTGCCTTGGCGGCAGCACCGGTCCGCAGCTGATGGCCCTTCTCAAAAGAAAAGACGCGATCCGCGAACGCCTGAGTTTCTACCACGAGCTAGGTATTGGACCAATATACCGGCGTGAGGTTGATGCGAGTTCGCAGACCCAGGACTTGGGCGAAGAACTGATCGAGATGGCGGCGATTGTGGGCGACGCGCTTACGGGATATCAAGAGCAAGTGACGCAAGAGGGCTATTTGCCCAGTGGCGACGACCGCGCGGCGAAGCTGCGCGTCATTCTCGACGAAATCGGTCCCAACTGCCAGCGGTGTAAGCTGGCAAAACTGGGACGCAAACAGATTGTCTTCGGCACCGGCGATCCGCGTGCGGAGTTGATGTTCATTGGCGAGGGCCCTGGCGCAGACGAAGACGCTCAGGGTTTGCCCTTCGTGGGACGCGCGGGACAACTCTTGAACAACATGATCACGGCGATGGGGCTGAAGCGCGAACAGGTGTATATCGCCAACATTGTGAAATGCCGTCCTCCGGGCAACCGCACACCGGAGCGCGATGAATGCGACACCTGCTCACCATTCCTGATGCGCCAGATCCGCGTGGTGCGCCCCCGGGTGATCGTGGCGCTGGGGGCGACCGCCGCGAAAAACCTGCTGGGCGTGAACGATTCCATGGCGTCAATGCGTGGGCGATTCTACGACTTTTCTCCCAAGCGCGCTTTACTGGATATCGACGACCCTTTTGACTGCAAGCTGGCGGTGACCTACCATCCAGCGTTCTTGTTGCGCGATCCCAGGCAGAAAGTTGAGGCGTGGAAGGACCTGCAGATGGTGATGAAATATTTGGGTCTAAAGTCGCCGGAAAAGAAAGCGTCCACGGATTCAGATGGATGACCACGCATTCGACTCAAGTCGCCAAGCCTTTCGCGCACCTCGCGGTTAATTCTCTAAACGCGGCTGGTGCGGATTGACAAGTCAATTCTCGTACCATTCCGAGTGCGCCGAGAACCTGTGGCACGCCAGGCACTGTGTTACGGCCCACTGAAAGAGGCAAGCTGGACACACGCCACCGGTATCAAAAGTGTTCCAGATGTAGCCGCATTTACAAACCCAGTGGTCGCGCTTCCCCGGTTGCCACCCGCAGAGTGGACATCGAATCCGCGGCCCGGAAGGGCCTTTGGCAGCAACCTCCTCAATTCCCGGTTCGCGGTCCAGAACGGTGGACGAGCTGTCCTTCGCTTTTGCTGAGTTGCGCATCGGCAGATTATGCATCAATTCGCTTCGACAATCACTCTGATAACTTCTAATTGAGCCGTTTCTGCGTGCGTAAGGCTTAGCCAAGGTTTCCATGCCGCGATATTGCGATGTGGCCGTGCCCGTCCCGCTCGACGCCACCTTTACCTACTCCATTCCGGACGAATTGTCTGAGCCATGCGTGGGGGGACGGGTAATTGTGCCCTTCCGTGAGAAGCGGCTGTGTGGCGTCGTCACGGAGTTGCACGATCGCGAGCCCAAATTCCCCGCCAAGCCTGTGCAACAGGTGCTCGATACAACATCGGCCTTGTCGGCAGAGTTAATGCAATTGGGTTGGTGGATTGCGCACTATTACATCGCACCTATTGGTGAGGTCCTCCGCACTATGCTGCCCCTGTCGGCGGAGTTTCGCCGCGTCACCGGATACCGCATTACCAACAAGGGAGTTGAGGCACTACATTCGGCCTCGACTCGTGGGCTCGTCGTTGCGCTCGCGTGCGGAGCCGGAGCACCAGATGCTTGAGTACGCCGTCCTGAACCGGCTGGCTGAAGGTGAAGTAATGCGCGAGAATTCCCTGCGCGCGTCCGCGGGCGCAACACGAGCAGTATTGCTGGGCCTGCTGGGTAAGAAGTGGATTGCGCGTGAGGACCTCAGCGGGGTTAGGGATGCCACCCGGACGGTTCAGGTTGCGGCGCTGAGGACCGTCACAGGCAAGCTCAACCCCAATCAGCAGGCCATCATTGAATATCTACGGAGACAGCCGAAGCATAGCGCGCACGTATCGGCCCTGCGCCAATTAATGGTACCGCGCACGACACTGCAATCGCTGGTACGGCGCAGCATCGTCGAACTGACAGAGGAACCGGCGACCTTCCGCATGTCAGGGCTGAAGCCGCGCAAGCTGGAGTTTCTGCTCACTCCCGCCCAAAAGGCGGCGCTCGAACAAATCACCAGGGCCGTCGATGAACGGCAATTCCTGCCCATGCTGTTACATGGCGTCACTGGCTCGGGCAAGACCGCGGTCTATTTGTCGGCCATGCAAGCCATGCTGGCCAAAGGACGGTCGGCGATCCTTCTAGTGCCGGAGATCGGGTTGACACCAGCGATGGCGGCAGACTTGCATGAGGTCTTTGGCGACGAGGTAGCTATCCTCCACTCGGCCCTCACCGACGATGAGCGCGCCGAGCAGTGGAAACGCATCCGCATCGGTGAGTCTCACATTGTGGTAGGCACCCGCTCTGCTGTGTTTGCGCCGGTCCTCGACCTGGCGTTGATCGTGGTGGACGAAGAACACGATCACTCTTACAAACAAGAGGAGACGCCACGGTACCACGGACGAGACGTTGCGGTGATGCGAGCGAAGATGACCAATGCCGTGGTCGTCTTAGGGTCGGCAACACCGTCGCTGGAGACGTATTACAACGCGCAGCAGGGCAAATACAGGCTGATAGAACTGGCCGAGCGCATCGAACGGCGTCCCCTGCCCGAGGTTGAGATCCTGGACATGCGGGACGAGTTCCAACGCACAAAGAAAGACGAGGTGATTTCGCGCAAGCTCGTCGAGGAGATCGGCGAGCGTCTGGAGCGCAATGAGCAGGTGATGGTGTTGCTTAATCGGCGCGGCTACTCTGCGTTCGTGCTGTGCCGCGAGTGCGGCGACACAGTGCAGTGCAAGAACTGCGCCATCGCCATGACGTACCACAAGCGGGAACACCGGCTCGTTTGCCACTATTGCGGGTTCGTACGGCCCGCGCCCAGGACGTGTCCCAAGTGCGGCAGCGAGTATGTGCAGTACTTGGGCACGGGGTCGGAGAAGCTGGAGCAGATCCTGCACGGACTATTTCCGCAAGCCCGCATAGGTCGGCTGGACCGCGATACAGTGCGCGGACGCGACGACCTGGAGCGCATCCTGAGCGCGTTGCATGCAGGCGAAATCGATTTGCTGGTGGGCACGCAGATGATAGCCAAAGGACACGACATCCCGAATGTAACGCTGGTAGGTGTTGTGGGTTCGGACGCGGCGCTGGGCTTTCCCGATTTTCGCGCCGCCGAGCGCACGTTTCAGCTCCTCACACAAGTGGCGGGGCGTGCTGGGCGCGGCGAAACCCCGGGGAAAGTCGTACTGCAGACATTTTTTCCGGACCACTACGCAATCCAGTTTGCGGCTGCTCACGACTACAAAGGATTCTATGAAAAAGAGGCGCGCTTCCGCAGTTGGATGCACTATCCGCCGTTCCATACCGTGAGCAACGTGCTGGTGCGCAGCGCCAAGCTCGACGAAGCGCTGACCTGGTCGGGAATTTTGGGCAAATGGTTCGAAGCCACTCGGTTACAGGGAATACGCGTGATGGGCCCAGCAGCGGCGCCGATCGTCCGGTTGAAGACGGAGTATCGGTACCACTTCCTGCTGAAGTCGGCGAGCCGCGAGCGCATGAACAACGCCTTGCGGGCAATGCTTGCGCATGCCGTGGAGCAGAAAATTCCCCGGACGAATTTGGTGGTGGATGTGGATGCCTTGTCGCTGCTATGAAGACAATTATGAGGGTCGGCTTCGATAAATGCCAAAGATGATTACGGACTAACTCACTAAGGCTGGGATCAAGGAGGTATTAGCGACTCTGAATTACCTGAAGTCGCTCAGGTGTGTTCTGTTCTTCGTTCTTGATCTGGATCCTTCGCTGGGACGCGCTATTTAGCGCGTCGACAAATGACAATTCCTCGCTGCTCAGACGGCGGTTATTTGGGCCAGGATTTAAGCGCCTTGCGCACCTGCACCAACTGGCCCAGGTGGTAGGCGTTATGGTCGGCGATGAGCAATACCTCACGCATCAGCGTCTGTCCGTCGCTACGGGGAAACGGCTCCAGCAGTGGGCGCTTACGGTCGAGGATGAGAACACGCGTCTGTTCGAGCAAGTCGAGGATGGATTGGACGCACTGGTCCCAAGCTTCGTCCTGCGGCGGCGCGGGAGAGGGCGGCCAATAACCCATGGGCCACGGCGGGGATTTATGGCGCGCGTCCTGAACGTACTCCACGATGTCCCAGAGGGCAATGCGAATGTGCTCGAGCAGTTCCCATGCCGAATGGGAGAAGCCAGGCGGCACCTCGCCGCGCAAATCTATGGGAAAATCGCTCACTACGGCACTAAAGTCGGCATGCGCCTCGCCCCAATCGAGCGTTTTGGCAAGTTGTTCGCGGATTTGCTGCTCGTGAGTCATCAGGCCTCCAAGCCAGGCAGAATCATGTTAGCAGGTGGAGGGAGGCCAGTTTCAAGCCCCGACGAACTGTGAAGTTGCCGCGTGTGACAAGTACAAGTGGCCACGGAATTGCACGGACCAGACGGATAATTTGCCGCCGGCAGTAATAGTGAGTTCTTCGATCGAACCCGCAATCTTTCGCCGTCTTTTTGCTGGGGATGACAGCCTGAGTTGTCATGCGCGTAAAATAGAGCCATTCGACGAGGATGGCGCTAAGCATGACATAGTGCGCTTCCACGCCGTGCGGGTATTCGATCTTCCATGCCACAAATAGGTAGTTTCACGCTCCTCTTGGCCCTCGCTCTGGCGGCGTATTCGTTCATCGCCGGCGTGTTGGCGCTCTACCGCAAGGACGACCATCTCACGGAGACCGCGCGGCGCGCAGGAATCGCGTGCTGGGCTTCGGTAACGGTCGCTGCCATCGCGCTGGTGCTCGCGGCGTTCGGCAACGATTTCTCGGTCGCATACATTCTGCACCATAGCAATCGGGACCTCCCGATCGCCTACAAGTTTGCCGCGCTGTGGTCGGGACAGGAAGGATCACTGCTGCTGTGGGCGTGGCTGCTCTCCACCTACGGCTTGGTGATGCGGCTGCGATACAAGATCGACCCCCAACTCACCGCCTACGCGTCGGCAATTGTGGCGGCGGTGCAGGTGTTTTTCCTGCTGCTGGTAAATTTCGCGGCGCACCCGTTTGGATTGGTTACGGGCACGATTCCGCCCGATGGCAATGGTCTGAATCCGCTTCTGCAGTACCCCGAGATGGTGATCCATCCGCCCATGCTTTATCTCGGCTATGTCGGGGTGACGGCGCCGTTCGCGTTTGCCTTGGGTGCGCTGATCATGAAATACCCGGGCGAGAAATGGATCCACATCACGCGCCGCTGGACGATGGTGGCGTGGCTGTTCCTGACCTGCGGCGTTTTCCTGGGCGCGCATTGGGCCTACGCGGTGCTGGGCTGGGGCGGTTACTGGGGATGGGACCCGGTGGAAAATGCGTCGATTCTGCCTTGGCTGACGATGACCGCCTTCCTTCATTCGGTGATGATGCAGGAAAAACGCGGCATGATGAAGATGTGGAATATGTGGCTGATCTTCATCACGTTTCTGCTGGCTATCTTTGGAACATTCTTGACGCGCAGCGGCGTGGTCAGCTCAGTGCACGCGTTCGCGCAGTCGGGAATCGGCGTCTGGTTCGTGTGGTTCCTGGCGATCGCGTTTGCGACGTGCGTATACTTCTTTGTCCGCAACCGCGAGACGTTGAAAAGCGAGCATCGCCTGGATTCGCTGATCTCCCGCGAGTCGAGCTTCCTGTTCAATAACCTGGTGTTGCTGGTGGCCTGCTTCGCAGTGTTGTGGGGCACGCTGTTTCCCGTCTTGTCCGAGTGGGTAACAGGCAGCAAGGTCACCGTGGGACCTCCGTTCTTCAACCGGGTGAATGTTCCTATCGGATTGTTCCTGGTGTTTCTGACGGGTATCGGGCCGCTGCTGGCATGGCGTCAGACATCGTGGGATAGCCTGCGGCGGAATTTCCTGTGGCCAACGATTGTGACAGCTCTGACGGCCATTGTCCTGATCGCAGGCGGAATGCGGCCTTGGCACGACAGCGCGTATTTCTATTCACTGATCGCGCTCGCTCTTTCAGCATTTGTGCTGGCCACAATTGCGGGCGAGTTCTGGCGCGGGGGCCGGGTCATTGCGCGACAGCAACAAACTAACGTTCTCGAAGGAATGGCGGTAATCACCCGGCGCAATACCCGGCGTTACGGCGGATACATCGTACACTTCGGCATCATTTTGATCGTGATTGGCTTCGCCGGCCTGCCGTTTAATCAGGACAAAGAGCAGGAACTGGGCTATGGCGACAAGATGCAAATCGGCGCTTATACGCTGGTGTGCCAGTCGTACACGCAAGACGACTCGCCCAACTACGGTAGCGAGTGGGCCGTCCTCGATATATACAAGCACGGCAAGAAGATCGACACCATGTATCCGGAGCGACGTTTTTACAAGGCGAGCGAGCAAACTGCCACAATCGTGGCCAATCGCTCGCGGCTGAACGAGGACTTGTACCTCGTCTATACCGGCAAGAATCCCGACACCGGCAAGCCAATCATCAAGGCGCACGTGAATCCCCTCGTAATGTGGATTTGGATTGGCGTGGTGGTGGTCGGATTTGGGACAGTGCTGGCGCTGATTCCGAACGCCAAGCCGGCAAAGGTGCATGTAACGAAGAAAGAACATTCCGAGGCAGAAGCAGCGATAAAGAGTGGCGCAGTCGAAGTGGGAGGAGACTGACAGGAAATTGTCAGTTTCCGATGGTCGCGACGAGCCGCAAATCCGTGCGACTCGCTCTTCGCGGCGATCCCGCTCATTGGTGACAAAACTTGGTAGCTCATAACTCGAAACTGGGAACTCAAAACTCGAAACTCCGCCTCTGCCAACTCCTGTTGATTGCGGTGATGGCCATCGGCTTCCTGGGAGCTGATGTCGATGCCCGCTTCAACAAGCTGGGCCATCAAATGATGTGCATGTGCGGGTGCAATCAGGTTCTGCTGGAGTGCAATCACGTAGGCTGCGCCTACTCCGAGCGCATGCGCAACGAGCTGACGGCTGGGCTGGATCGGGGCGACAACGATTCGCTCATTCTGCAGAGCTTCGTCCAGAAGTACGGCAACACTGTTTTGTCGGCACCGACCTCGAGCGGGTTTAACGTGATCGCGTGGATCATGCCATTCGCGGTATTTGTCGCAGCCAGCGTGCTGACAGTTTGGCTGGTACGCCTGTGGAAGGCACGTCCGGTGGCGCAACCCGTGGCGCACCCCAGTCTGGGGAGCGAACAACTCGACGCATTACGTAAGAGGGCGCGTCAGGAGACAGAGTTTTGATGCATTCCATGATGTTGATTGCTGCAGCGGCGACTGAGACGCCTTTCCTTCTGTTTGGCTGCGCGCTATTTGCGGCGGCACTGTTTGTTTACGTGTTCTATCAGCCGGGCGAGGTCGAAGCCGGCGAAGGCAAGACGCGCTACGGGTATCTGCAGGAGCGCAAGGATGCGACTTACGAGAACCTGCGCGACCTGAACTTCGAGTACAAGGCAGGCAAGCTCAGTGAGCAGGATTATGCCATGCAGCGCGCCGCACTCGAAGACGAAGCGGCGGCCATTCTGGCGGAGATGGAGACCATCGAGAAGACTCGAACCGTGGTGAAGGGAGGACGGGCGTGATAACACAGTTCCTTCTTCCAGATTCGCGTCAGAGCACGCCTTCAGCCCTGCCGAGAGGTCGCACCTTTCAAGATTTGCCGGGCGCACTTGGCTCCGCGAGGCGCGCCTTCCTCGTCTTCGGACTCTCCGTCGCATTTGCCGGTGCCGCTTTCGCACAGAACATTACCGGAACGGTGACCAACGGCACTACAGGCAAGCCGGCGGCGGGCGACGAGGTCACGCTACTGGCGCTGTCTCAGGGCATGCAGGAGGTCGGCACTGCTAAGACTGATGCGCAAGGCAAGTTCAGTCTGTCGGCTCCCGCCGATCAGCGCGCGCCGCACATGGTGCGGGTCACGCACAGCGGGGTGAATTACTTTCCGCGCGGCGGCCCGCTAATGCCGGGCTCGACAACCGCAGAAATCACTGTGTACGACACGGCCAGGAAAGTTGAGGGGCTGTCGCAGACCGTCGAGGTGGACCGCTACCAGAGCGACGGCGACCGGTTGCAAGTGATCGCGCTGTTTGCCATACAGAATGGGTCGAATCCGCCACGTACGCTGGATGCCGACCAGACGTTCGAGTTCGTGTTGCCAGCGGCCGCGACGCTGGACGCAGGTATGGCGAAGTCTCCGGGCGGACAACCGCTTAACATGCCTCCAACCGAGACAGCGCAGAAGGGGCATTACGCCTTTAGTTTCCCGCTGCGGCCGGGCGAGACGCAATTCCAAGTGAGCTATCGCGTGCCCTACAAAGGCGAGGCCAGCTTTTCACCTAAGCCGCTGGCTGAGGTGCAGCACTTCGTTGTGATGACGCCGAAGGGAATGAGCTTTACGCCAAAGGACGCGCAGCGCTTCCAGTCGATGCCAGACAAGTCAGGTGCCGGCATCATGGTCGCCACCAACGTGAAGCCCGGTGAAGACCTGAGCTTCAAGGTCTCGGGCACAGGCCAATTTCAGCCGGAAGGTCAGCAGGCCGACAGCAGTGGAGATGATGGTAGCGGCGCCGAAGCCGCAGGTGGTGGACAGGCGGCGGGTCGCGACAATCGGCCCGGCGGCGGGCTGGGCGCGCCCATTGATTCCAATGATCCGCTGCACGACTACCGCGCCGTCATTTTAGGTGTGTTCGCAGTAGTGCTGGTCATGGGCGGGGCCTTCGTGATTTCGAAATCGAATAGCCGACTGCGCGGTGCGACTGCTGTACCAGCCGGTGCCGTTGTTCGAGCCCAGGAAGCGGAGGCCAAGCCGATGCCCCCGCGTGACCGCAATGTGCTGCTGCTCGAAGCGATGAAAGAGGAGCTGTTCCAATTGGAGCTTGACCGTCAGATGGGTAAGGTCAGCCAGTCCGAGTACGACAAGGCCAAGGCGGCGCTCGATCAGACGATCAAGCGCGCGCTGGCGAGATCGAGCGAACGATCATGAAGGCTGACCGTCCTCTGCTCATCCTGATTTGCGGACCGTACCTCTCAGGTACGGATGGCGATCCCGTTCGAATTGCGGCGAATCTGGCAGCGCTGGAGGCGATGGCATTGCCGGTTTATGAGCGCGGGCATCTAGCCTTGGTTGGAGAGTGGTTGGCGTGGCCCATCATCCGCGCTGCGGGCGGCGTCCGTTATGGCGGTTCGGTCTTTCAGGCTTACCAATATCCGGTCGCGCACCGGTTGCTGAGCCGTTGCGATGCGGTGCTCCGAATCCCTGGGGCTTCACGCGGCGCTGACCTGGATGTCGCCCATGCCAGGGAACTCGGGCTGCCTGTATTTACCTCGATCGAAGATATACCGGTCTTCACGCCCCGGCAGTCTTCAACCTCTGCTTCCTCATTGGCCCCTCAATAGGTGCTTGTCAGTCGGCAAGCGTAGAATCTGCTTTTGCGCACCGCGGGAACGTCGTTGTGCGCAAGTTTCAAAACGAGGTTTCGGCACTATGGCTCTGTTACAAAAAGGTGTCGCGTTAGCTGCCGGGCGGATGCCCAAGATGATCAGCCCGCGGGTTCACTCGGCGCTGGATTACGCCGTCGCGGGATCATTCCTGCTGATGGGCGCGCGCTTCTGGAAGCGCAACCGGCGCGCCGCCATCGGATCGCTGCTATGCGGTGGGGCGACCGCTGCGGTCAGCCTGCTCACCGACTATCCGGGCGGCGTGCGCAAAGTGATTCCCTACTCCATGCACGGGAAGATCGACACGGGCTTGGTCGCGATGACGGCTGCGATGCCCGGGTTGATGAGCATTGAGGATGCTCGTGAAGCCAGGTTCTTTTCGCGACAGGCGTTGGCCAAGACGGCGATTACCGCCATGACGAACTTCGACTATGGGAATCGGAGAGATCCCGAAACCACCGAGGACGACGAGGGATTCGTGTAGTCGGGTACAGCTGTCGCGATAGGGCCGGTCCTTTACTGGCCTACTGTACCTCGCAATTTACGCCCGGCTAGTAACGCAGCACGCGTCGATGGCTCAACCATGGATCCTGAATCCCGAACGCTCAGCTTGGATGACGAGTGGCGCCGACGGCAGTACAACGCAAGTTACCCGCAACCGGTTTCCAATCGCATCATCTAATCAACTGATCCACGCAACTGGAAGACATTATGGGAAACACATTCAAGACCGCGTTGCTGCTAACGGCGATGACGCTGGTCCTCCTGTTCATGGGACAGCTATTCGGCGGACAGACCGGCATGGAAATCGCGCTGGTGCTAGCCGTCGTGATGAATTTCGCGTCTTACTTCTTCAGCGACAAAATTGCCCTCGCGGCGTACCGGGCCCAACCGGTGACGCGGGAGCAATTGCCGCGCGCCTACGAAATTGTCGAGCGCCTGACCCAGAAGATCGGCATACCGATGCCGAAGATCTACGTCATCCCAACGGATTCGCCCAACGCGTTCGCCACCGGACGCAATCCGCAACACGCATCCGTGGCCATGACCGAGGGCATTCTGAATCTGCTCACGGACGAAGAGATGGAGGGCGTGCTGGCTCACGAGCTTGGGCATGTGCGAAATCGCGACATCCTAATCAGCTCTGTAGCGGCGACGTTGGCGGGCGCGATCACGCTGATTGCACGCATGGGTTACTGGGCCTCTTTGTTTGGCGGCGGTGGCAGTAGTGACGACCGCGACCGGGGCAGCGGATTCGTGGGCCTTCTGATGCTGATCCTGGCGCCGATCGCGGCCACCCTGATTCAGCTCGCCGTCTCCCGTTCGCGCGAGTATGAGGCCGACGCCAGCGGCGCGAGCTACACCGGCAACCCGCATGCCCTGGCCAGCGCCCTGGCTAAGCTTGACGCGTACTCCAAGCGCATCCCCATGCAGGGAACACCTTCAACGGCGCACCTCTTCATCGTGGCTCCGCTGCTGGGCATCAGCTTCGCCAGTTTGTTTTCGACCCATCCGCCGATTGCCAAGCGCATCGAGCGCCTGACGGGACGGCCGACGGAACTCCAGTTCTGAAACAGCGCCGACGACGACGCCTTTTGTTTGACAGAGTTCGACCACCTGTTATACTTGCGAGATTCCGGTTTTTGTGGGGATTACACAGAGTTATGCTGACCCTATCCCGAATGCCAATGGCCATGTGTCCCCCAGGCGGGGACCGGTCTGCGTCGGGAGCGTAAGCACACACAGCCTCCCATCACAGAGCGGCCGCCTGGGGGTCAACCAAGGCGGCGAGCCACTCGCCTAATCACACATCGCTCTAACTGAGGGAGGTCGAATTGTCTTCAGACGGTAATTATCAAGTACCTACGCTGGCCATCCACGGTGGCCGTTCGCCCGATACACATGCCGAGGCGGTGGTCTTCCCTATCTTCCAGACCGCGACGTTTGAGCAACAGGAAGTGAACGTCACGAAGGGCCACAGCTACTCCCGTGTCTCAAACCCCACGACTGATGCTCTGGAGCGGGCGATTGGGGCTCTCGAAGGAACGCCGCAGGCCGTCTGCTTCCGCACCGGCATGGCGGCCATCACGACGCTGTTCCTGTCAACGGTAAAGGCTGGCGATCACGTGATAGTCTCCGACGTGGTGTACGGCGGAACGATGCGCCTCTTCCGGGAAGTTCTGAATGGGCTGGGTGTGTCGAATTCCAGCGTGGACACGTCGGATCCGGAGGAAGTGGAACGGGCTGTAACACCGCAGACGCGCATCATCCTGATTGAGACGCCAGGCAATCCCACCATGAAGCTGACCGACATCGCAGCGATGGTGCAGATCGCGCGCCGGCACCAGCTGTTACTGGCGGTGGACAACACATTTCTCACGCCGGTGCTGCAGCGTCCGATCGAGTTGGGCGCCGACATCTCGGTGCTCTCCACTACAAAATATATCGAGGGGCATAACGCAACGGTTGGTGGATCGTTAGCCTGCAACGACGAGAAGTTGCTGGAGCGCTTCCGGTTGATTCGGAAGACAGTGGGCTCGATCCAGGCCCCACTGGACGCGTGGCTGACACTACGCGGGTTGAAGACACTGCCGCTGCGCATGAAGGCCCATTCGGAGACCGCTGCGACCGTAGCCGAGTGGCTGGAAGCGCATCCTGCGGTTGCGCGGGTGTATTACCCGGGGCTGGATTCGTTTCCACAGAAGGCGTTGGCGGAGCGGCAGCAAAGCACGTTCGGCGGGATGCTGAGCTTCGAGTTGAAGGCGGGGCCGACGCAGGCGATCGCGATGATGAATGCGCTGAAGCTGTGGATTCGTGCGGAGAGCCTGGGCGGCGTGGAGTCGCTCGTAACCCATCCGGCGACGGCGACGCATGCGGACGTTCCGGTGGAAACACGCCAGAGGCTGGGGATTTCGGACGGGTTGATCCGGCTGTCGGTAGGACTGGAAGCGGCGGACGATCTCATCGCCGATTTGCGACAGGCGTTGGATTCGGTGTTCGGAGACAACGCAGAAAGGAGGATCGCAGACCATGAAGTTTGCCAGCCGGCTGGTTAGCTTTGACGTCTCTCCCGGAGATCCGTTCCGCCCGATGGCGACACCGATCTACCAGACTGCAACCTTCGAGCAGGAGGAAGCGACCGCTTTCGGGCCGTACGATTACTCGCGCAGCGGCAACCCTACACGCACGGTGCTGGAAGAACAGCTTGCCCGCTTGGAAAACGGAACCCGCGGTTTCTGTTTCTCCAGCGGAATGGCCGCCATTAGCACGGTCACACGTCTGCTACACACGGGCGATGAAATCGTCGCCGACAGTGACCTCTATGGTGGAACCTGCCGCCTCTTCACGCGCGTACTCGATCGCACGGGAATTACCGCGCGCTATGCTGACGCTTGCGATGTAGAAGCTTTCGCCGCGCAGATCTCCGATCGCACTAGGCTGGTGTATCTGGAATCGCCGACCAATCCCCTGCTGCGGGTGGTTGACATACGTCACATCGCCGACCTGGCGCACGCCAACGGCGCATGGCTCGCGGTGGACAGCAGTGCCATGTCGCCGTACCTGCAGAATCCGCTCGACCTGGGAGCGGACATCGTGCTGCATTCAGCCACCAAGTTCCTGTGCGGCCACAGCGACGTGACCGCCGGCGTAGCAGTCGTGAAAGACGACGAACTGGCGAAGCAGATTTACTTCCTGCAAAACGCGGAGGGCAATGCGCTCGGTCCGTTCGATGTGTTTCTATTTCTGCGTGGCCTCAAAACCCTGAAGCTGCGACTGGACTGCCAGCAAAAGAACGCGCAGACCATCGCCGAGTGGCTGGCCGCGCATCCCCAGGTGACAGCAGTCAAGTATCCCGGACTCACGACTTCTCCGGGCTATCGGTTGCAACGCAAGCAGGCGCGCGGTGCAGGGGCCGTGCTAAGCTTCACCACCGGATCGCTGGAACTGTCGCGCAAGATCGTGGAGGCCGCGCGGATGTTCAGCATTTGCGTCAGCTTCGGCAGCATCAATTCCACCATTAGCCTGCCCGGATCCATGTCGCACGCCAGCGTTCCACCGGAGGTCGGCGAACTTCGCGAGTTACCCTGCGACCTGGTGCGGCTGTCCGTCGGGATCGAAGATTCCAACGATCTGATCGCTGATCTCGAGCAGGCATTCGCTTCGGCATCGGCGTCGCCCGAGGCTGCCTCGGAGCAGGACGCAACTGAAGTAGCTTAGTGCGTCGCGCGTCGGTTTAGCCGCTCGCCAGACTGACGCGCAGATGCTTTTTTAGGTACCACAACGTGGGATACTATCTCTACTAGGTTTTTAGTCGAACCGGCGGCCGTGTCGGAAGCGCAGTTGCCATCCTGCTGCTTCTCAGGGTTACGACTCTCCGCTTTTGTGGTCTCGTTCCGATCAATACCCAATCAGCGCTTAGTCCAATGGGCAACTCTGACATCGTGGGATACCAATTGACTGTGATAGACATTATCGTTTGGCCCATCGTGATCGTACACGGTGCGGTCGACGGGCAAATGCTGCCACCACTTTTCAAGTGTCCGTTCGCATGTTTGGCTGGCTTTCACGGTCCGGAGTTGCGCGAGTTTTCCACAGCCTCGCCTTCCGCCTGCTGCCTATTCCCCCCACGGATGCCTGGCTCGCACTTCGCAAGCTGAACATTAGCTGGTAGTTGGCCACGATTTCAGAAAGGGAGCCGTTCGGCCAGTCGAGCCGCATACTCGGCTGTTTACTTTTGCCGGAAGCGTGCGAGATAATAGAGATGCTGCTAAGGGACCTTCAACCAACAACGCTCACGCGCAAGGCCAGAATATAGTGCATCTGACAGTGTGGGAGGAGTTAAAAATGCAGGTCGAAGCTGATAATATCGCCGAAATCAATCACCGCGAACGCATCTGGTTTTTTCCCGACAAGTTTTGGAACGCCACAAAAGATATGCCGGCGGACCAGGTTTCCAAACTGATGGAAGAAGTTGAGAAATATGCCGAGGCCAAAGACGTCGAGGCATTGAAGAAATACCCCTTCGTCTTTGTCGGCGACCCGTACAAAGACACCCACAACGCCGCATGACCCGGGAGCGGCCCCGGCGATCGAAGACCTATGTCCCTTGAGCCGCGCCCTGCGGTAGCGGCTTTCGCCGCGAAGCAACAGCCCTGATCACGATCGGCATCTTGATGCAGTTTTCGAGCAGGTAGCGCGCCTGCGCCAGTTGCTCCCCGAACGGACTGACTGAGACCGGGAGGCCCTGGGCAAAGATCGTCAGCATGCCGTTGCGCCGCTCGACCGTTGCAGAAGAAATTCTCTGGTCATGAAGATCATCGAGCGCGTTGGCCAGGCGAAGCACTCCGGCAAGTGGCATGAGTTCAGACCGCCGCTGCGCGGGCAAGCCGGCGAAGATCGGATGATTCGACGGCGGTAAACTCCCTCGATGGTGGTGTGCCACAATGGCGACGCATTGCAGGTATTCCTCACTCCAACCGACCGGCGGCTTCAGTTTGCGGATCATGCGATAGCCGCGCTTGCGGTGTCCGCCGTCCTTGCCGCGGCCAACGTCGTGCATCACTGCTGCGGCTTCAAGGATGCGGCGTGAGAGATCTGACTGTGCAAGAACACCGTCGCGCACCAGCCCATCGTAAATCTGCAGGGCAAGCGTGGTGACGAGTTGTGCATGCTTGTCGTCGGGATCAAGAAAGGCGGCCCAGGTACGCATTTTTTCCAAGGCGGCACGCGCCAACGCTTCGCCGGCAGGTAAATCCGCGCGCCATTTAAGCCACAGTGATTCCCTTCCCACCATCTTCTTCCGGTAAAACGCGATGCGCTCCAGCCGCTCGTCTGAGAGGGTCCGCTGCCACAGGGCGCGTTCTTCCAGGCCGACCTCAGGATGGGATTTCACCATCGTCCACAGCACGTCGAAGTCGTGTACCTCTCCAAGGGCATCCTGCAATTCGCGCAGGTCGCGCGACCAGCGCTGATGGCGCCCAGGCAGAAAGTTCTCTACCGTGTACCGAAATCGTTTGATGCCGATGCGCAACTGATGAAAAGCTACCGCGCTGCGATTGCGCAAGGCGGTGCGGTGCAGTTCGTAGGCGTCGTGCCAGCGCTCCAAGGCGAGGTACTGAAAGACCAGTCCTTCCAGCGGAACCCGCGTAGCGCGTTCCGCTAGTTTGGTATTCAGCCCTGTCCAGCGCTTGCGGTCGAAGTCGTTGACTGCCCCCTTCGCGACCAGTTTCAGGGCTTCCTCTTTCTGCCGCAGAGAGTTCGTCAAAATCAGGCGCAAAGGATCGTCTTCGGCGGAGAGCTTGGCGACCCATTCCATCATCACCTGTGTATCGCGCAGTTCGCCGAGGCTGGCGAATAGACCCTTACCCAGCTTCTTCATCTGCCGCCACGCCGGATCCGGATCGACAGAAAGAAATCCGTCGGCCATGGAACGGCAGCGGCGGATAGCAACGCGCAAATCGTGCACCGGATCGGCAGCGAAATTCTGACTCGCCTTGTCGCACTCTTCGAGGACGCGATCGGCCCAGTAGGCAAGTCCCGACTTCTTGTCGGTCGAGAGTGCGGCAGCTTCCACTTCCGGATGGTCGTGATGATGATGGTGTTCAACGGGCATAGAGGATGATGACCTGATGCTATTGTCTCAAAGCGAAAGGCTCGCGACACGATTCATCGGGAAGATGCTGGAGCGGGTCCCGGAATGGTCTCGATCCTGCCCAGCAGAAACAAGTAGGAGAAGATGCCCCCCACCAGCACTGCGGCGGCAACCAGGAACGGCCGCCGAAACGATTGCGAGTCGCCTACTAGATAGCCCGTGACGACGGGAGCGAGGAACGCAGGCAGATTGGCGACAAAGTTCATGATCCCCCCGACACGCGCGATGCTGCCAGGTGGAGCGATGAGCCCCGGAATCGACCAGCCGACGGGCGCCGACGCAGCGAGACCACACAGCGCGATCGAAATCCAGAAGATGGCCACCCGCGGGTTAGTGGTGCGAGTGGCGCCGGTCACCGCGAGACCGAGCACCAATCCAGCCACGAGAATCGTCTGGCGCACACGCGTGGAGTCGCGACCGCTGCGTATGAGATAGTCCACCAGCCATCCTCCGACCAGTAGGTCGCTCAGCGTCGCGGCGATCCACGGAATTGCGGTGTAGAAGCCCGACTGCATGATGTCGAGATGCAACGCTGTGCTGAGGTATCCCGGAAGCCATGTGAGAAAGAGGTAAAAATTGTAGTTGTAGGCAGCCATGCCCAGCGCCAGGCCCCATACCTTCTTTCTGCGCAACAGGAAGAATAGCGAAGCCGTGTGATGTGGATCAGCCGCCGCTTCGTCCTGCCCGCCTCCGGCGGCGATGTGGGCGCGTTCAGCCGGCGACAAATGCGGATCGTCGGTCGGATCGCGATAGATGAACCAGAACAGTGCAAAGTAGACCAGGCTCAGCACTCCGGTGAAGACAAAGCTCATGCGCCATCCCCAGTAGTGGACCACGATGGCGACCACGGGAATGCCGATCGCTGAGGCGAACTTGGCGGCAGCATCGAATATGGCGGTAGCCAGCCCGCGTTCGCTGCGGGGAAACCACTCGCCGATGGCCTTGGCGTTGCCAGGAAAGGTGGGGGCTTCGGCGATACCCAGTAACAGGCGCGCGGCTACGATTCCCGCGAAGCCCCGCGCCAAACCCGTGACCAACGACGCGATGCTCCACAGAAATGCGCTGATTCGAATCACCGGCTTCACGCCGTAGCGATCCAGCACCGGACCGGAAGGCAGCTGCAGTAGCACGTAAGTCCAGCTATAGCTGCTCAGCAAATACCCGATGGCGACCGTGCTCAGGCCGAACTCGCTTTTCAGCGGCGTGATGGCGACCGAGAGGTTGACGCGATCGAAGAAATTGACGAGAACGCCAATACCCAGCAGCACGGCGATGCGCCAGCGGCGACTGGTCCAGACGGTGGGAAGTTGAGGTTCGAATCTCAAGGCAGCGCGTTAGTTCGTTGGTAGTAGAACACATAAGAGCTCTCAAGACTCCGATTGCGCGGGCTGCGCACGAGAGAATCCAGAGAGATCACTGCACGGATCACAGCGACCAGAGCAAAAACCAAGGCACTCAGAGTCGCGGCCGGTCCGTCGGCGGACACCCGCACCCTACCCAGGCTCATCCCATTGTCACGTAGGCGGTCAGGATGCAGGCTACCTCACATAGAAAGTACAAAGGTGGCGGACCCGTCCCGAAACTTCCGGCTACCCACCTTGGTCGACCAGGCTCAGCACTTCAAGTTTTCCCGATCAGTCGCCCCCCACTTCGAGTTTTCCCCGGAGGAGATCTTCGACATCTCCAACTTTGTCGGTAAGCAAATTCAATCTGCGCGCCAGACCTTGAATCTCAGACTCAGCCCGTCGATTGACATCGAAATCCAACTCGCTGCGCAAACGGTCTTTGGTGTCCTGGCGGTTCTGACTCATCATGATTACTGGGGCTTGGATCGCAGCCAACATCGACAAAAACAGATTCAGCAAAATGAATGGGTACGGATCCCATGCCGAACCCCCAAGCCAGATGTTGGCCGCTGTGTACGCCACTAATACCACGCCGAAGAGGATGATGAATGACCACGAACCCCCAAAACGTGCCACCGCATCTGCGATGCGTTCGCCGATCGTCGCTTCCTCATCAATAACCATATTTGGATTGCGTGCGGCACGAATCCGCACTAACTGCTGTGACGCATGGAACTGCCGGCCCAGCACGGTCAGCATGTCCATTCCCGCCATTGGTTTGCGTTCCAACAGCTCGGCGATGTCGTTACGATCCACCTCGACGCACGTGGTCTCTTCCGCCGCGATGGCTGTAGTCTGATGCGGGGTTTGCTCCAGCATCGAGGCAAATCCGAAGAACTCCCCGTGCCCAGGCTCATCGATCACCACTTCCTGGTGGTCTTCGTCCACGATGCTGACTTGTACCCGGCCAGAAATCATCACATAGGCCTGTCCCGCTGGATCTCCCATCTTGTAGATGCGCTGTCGCGGAGTGAACTTCTTCAGCTCAACCTGACGCGCCAGGATGGCCACCTCTTCATCGTCGAGCAGCGCAAAAAGGGGAACGTGCCGTAACTCTTGTGGATCGCAAGCCATGCCTCACCTCACCCGCTGGAAATGTATCGCATCCATGTTACGCAGTCGCGACTCCCGGAGAGATAGCAGCGCGTGGGAACTACCTTCACAACACATGCCGCGGCAGCAACTTCAGTCATGGTCGTTGCTTGCAAGGACATTGCGACGTGCTCCTGCGCAGAGCCGGACGGGCAAGGGCATACGGCCATTTCGATCCAGACCCGCCACCTGCGTTCTCACACCATCCCGTGACTGTAGTCACTGCGAGTCGGGCAGTGTGAGCGTACAAGAAGATCAGGCACGTCTCATAGCTCACTCGCGGAGGTGTCCCATGGCACCAAACCTCGCCACGCGCGTGGCATTCAAGAACATCCTGTACGCAACCGACTTTTCCGAGGCATCTCGGCACGCGTTATTGCATGCCCTGGCAATGGCCAAGCGTTACGATTCCAAGCTGACCGTGGTGCATGTCGCTGCCCCGGAAGCGCAGGTTCCTATCCCTATGGAGCCGGTCCCGTTAGAAATGGACTGGCAGAA
This sequence comes from uncultured Acidobacteriaceae bacterium, assembly GCA_963834815.1. Taxonomy (GTDB): domain Bacteria; phylum Acidobacteriota; class Terriglobia; order Terriglobales; family Acidobacteriaceae; genus DASRAA01. Next base: position 672,063 of record CAWIDA010000009.1, read on the forward strand.
AAGAAAAGCCGCGGAAAGTCTGGCCAGGCTGGAAGATTTCGAGGCGCTGCACATGTATCCGCACGCAACGGTCCTCAAGCAGGGCAATCCCTGGATCGAGATTTCGGGAATCATCGACGACAAGGACATCGACCTCATCGTGCTGGGCACCCACGGCCGCGGTGTGTTTGCGACCCTGGTGCTGGGATCGGTGGCGGAGCAGGTCCTGCGACACGCGCCCTGCCCGGTGTTGACCGTAGGACCTTATGTGTCGCCTGACTTGGTCGACCACCAGCAGTTGTCTCATATCTTGTTTGCCACCGACTTTTCGGACGGCTCCATGCATGCCCTGCCCTACGCGTTGTCACTGGCCGAGGAGAACAATGCCGAACTTACCCTCATGCACGTCATGGAAGACCTGCAGCCTGTGCCGGTTGAGTACTCAAAAGAGCTGCTTGCCGACTATCGCAAGCGCCTCTGGGATATGGTTCCGGAAGAGGCTGGCCTGTGGTGCAAACCGCAGGTCGTAGTTGAAATCGGCGGGGCTGCGGACACCATCGTGCGCAATGCGCATGACCGCATGGTCGACCTCATCGTGATGGGCGTGCATGGCGGAGGAGTCGTAGCTAGCCATCTGCCCTGGACGGTGATCCACTCGGTGGTGCGTCACGCCCGTTGCCCGGTCTTAACCACGCGCGGCCCGAAAGCGGCCACGGATCGGCAGGCATAAACGCCGATCTGGCGAAAGTCCGAGGTGATTCATTTTCTACAGGTTGGCACCAGGTCCATCGGTGCCGGCCTGGAGTCATTGCTGCTACTTCTTCCTGCCTACTCTGCCTTGACTTGCAGATACAAGAGTTTCATTGCATTGCCGGCGGCTCCATCGGTATAGGCCAGGTTAAGCGTAACCGTTTGCGGGCTGCTGGTGTCGAGTTGAATCGGCTGTGCCTTATGGTTTCCCTGGCCCGAATTGGCTGCGCCGGGGATTGTGGCTATTGCGGGCTCTACAATCACAGGAGCGCTCTTCCGCGGGACCTCAGTTCCCACAAGGTCATACTCCAGGACAGACCCAAGGCCACTCGCACCATTGCCGCTAAGCGGAACAGTATTGCTGGATAGGACAGTCGAACCGGCCTTCAGAGTTACCGTGAGTTCCTCATTACTACTGTGTGAGTGTCTTTTTCCGCTCTTGCCGGCTGGCGCCCACAATTCTATGCCGTAGCGAAGGCGAATCATCCTGCCCTGCGTCATGAAATACGCAGGAATGGTATAGCTGGTCGCGAACGGAGTATCCGAAGTGGCGTTTTTCCCCGTCCCGTTGTTACAGGTCAAGGATGCCACCTTGTCGGCGCCCTCAGCGCAGACTGTGTCGGACGGCGGGGTCTGCGACGAAACCAGCATGGGAATCGCACCACTGATGTCGAGAGTGATGTAGGTGCGGTTCGCAGAATTACCGTGCAGGAAGGTACCGAATCGCCCGGTGAGCGCGTTAGCAGCGCTAAACGTCCATCCCTTTGTCGGATCGGCTGGGTCGGCAAGGACCTTGTTCTGCAAAGCTTCCGGCCCCGAAATGGTCGCGGCCTGGTGATACAAAACCAGCAGCGCTACGAACGTTACAAGAAACCCCAATGACACCAGGACGGTGGCTTTTGTCGACACGCTTCCTCCCGCGGGGCTGTCAATCTGTTAAAGATGGGAAGGTGGAGTATACACCAGTCCCTCGCCAGCGGCTACGCTTGCCGTCGCACTCTTCCGGGTGCCGGCAATGAAGCGGCAGTGGCTCCAAGCCGAGAAGCCCGCGAGGCAATTCCACCCAGGCGAGCTCTCTTGTGTTTCGCCCGTTCGTTGTCTCGGGTTAGAGCGAGGCGACGATCTTCCGGAATTCCGCCTCGTTGAATGCCTTCATAGTCTGGGTCGTGACATTGCCCAGTGCTCCCGTATTCAGCATGAATTTCGCGGCCGCATCGTCGCTGGGAAATTCCGCGATAATCACGGCATCATACTTTCCCATCGTAAGGAACCAGGAGTGGATCTTTCCTCCGGCGGCCTCGGCAGCTCTCCGGGCGGCATCCAGTCGCGCCGGACTCTCTTTTATCTTGCTCGCACCCTGCGGCGTGTAGCGGAGTAGCGACACATAATGTCCCATGACGATTCCTCCTTTATCGGGATTGGGACATTATCTGCCTTTGGATCAGGGAGTCAAGGATGGACCTGGAGATCGGCCTCCGCTCCTTCCGGCAACTTTCCGCCATCTCGGATGACCAACAGAACTATTCCGCTAGGGCTTGGTGGCGGCGGACTTCGCTGCCGCCGGTTGTGGTAGTGGTTTGCGGGGAAGCATCGAGTCGCGTATGGCGGCGTCATAGACATATCCCGCGAGGATGACGGCGGCCTGCATCATGTCGTCGCGCTGAATACGCTCGTACACATCTTCATTCGAGTGGTGCGTGCGCGTCATGTACTCGACCGGGTCCTGGATGAACTGGAAGCCGGGAATGCCCACTGCGTCAAACGATTCGTGATCGGTGCCGCCGGTGTTGCGCATGGTCAGCGTAGTCATGCCAAGGTCGGTGAAGGGCTGCATCCAGTCGTGGAAGATGGGCATGACTGACTCATTCTCCTGCAGATACACGCCTCGTATCTTGCCGGTGCCGTTATCGATGTTGAAATACGCCGAAACCTTGCCCTGCTCGGGCTTGAGGGTGAGCGGAGTGTCCTCTTTGCGCAGCCACTCGGGCATGGCCAGTTCCTTGGGATCGGTGGGGTCGGCGTGAGATCCGAAGTGCTCTTTAACGTAGGCGTGCGATCCCAGCAGCCCTTCCTCTTCGCCGCTCCAGAGGGCAATGCGAATGGTGCGGCGCGGCTTGACGCCGATGGCCTTCAGGATGCGAATCGCTTCCATAGTGATGGCGCTTCCGGCAGCGTTGTCGGTAGCGCCGGTGCCTCCGTGCCAGGAGTCGAGATGGGCGCCCAGCATCACCAGCTCACCGCTCTTGTCGGTGCCGGGAATTTCCGCGACGGTGTTGTAGGCGTTGGGATCGGAATCGTAGAACTGGTTGCGGATGTCCATTTCAAGCTCGACGGGAATGTTGCGGTCGAGCAGGCGCGAGATGCGTCCGTAGCTCTCGATCGCCAAAACGACCGAGGGCACGCCCGCGGGGTCGCCAGGTGTGTAGCCGGCTCCGCCCTGCACGAAGACGGTGCCACCATCACCGGCGCGGCTGGGATCGACGATGGCGGCGACGTGTTCGTCCATCAGGTACTGGTTAAGCGTCTTCTGGAAGGCGATGCGCTGGGCGATTTCTTCGCGGGGAGTGTGCGGCTTTTCGCTGGGAATTGGGTACTCCGCGATTTCGGCGAGCTTCTTGTCGTCGTAGCGCCGAAGTGCAGCCTCGGACTGCGGCTTGACTTCGCGCATTTCACCGTTAAACACAATCTTTCCCGCGAGCTGTCCTTTGAACTTGTCGAGGTCGGCCTGTGTGGCTAGCTTGGCCTTCACCACAGGGGCGCGCAAAATGCCGTTGGTGCTGACGGTCCAAGCCTTGGGATAGGCAATGATCTCCGCGTTCTGGGGCGCGACCATGCGGACTTGCGTGTAGTCGTTCGACCAGCCGCGTCCGAAGTTGAAGCTCTCGAGATGCGCGTTAGCGAGGCCCCATTCGGTGAACTGATCGCGCGTCCATTCGTTGGCGCGCTTCATGGCGGGCGATCCCGTGAGGCGTGGTCCGATTACGTCGGTGAGCTGGCCCTCGATCTCCATGACCTTGGAGTTGTGGAAGCCTTCCTGGCGGATCTGCGTCATCACCTCGAGATTGACGGCGTCGGAGGCTGGCGCGGGGGCGGTCGCCGCGAGCAGGTCACCAGGAGCAGCAATAGCAAGCGCGAGCAGGATGGCAGCGGAGCGCAGGACGAACTGCCTGCGGAATCGAAGAGTCATGGTTTGTATGAGTCCTTAGTATGGCGCGAACTTCCGCAGCCGAGTGAGTTTGGAAACAGAATAACAGAGGAAAAGTGGGCCGGAGACGGCCCATGTGGGTTAGTGACCGGCGGTGGGTGAGCAGCGAACCCAGTGGCGCTGCTCAGACGACAACTATTTGGTGGGCATCTGAGGAATACCATTTGCAGACCCTCGATATCACGATCGGCCATTCGAACGATTCCCGAAATGCGCGGCCCAAAGCGGGAAGCCTTCCCATTGCGGAATTCGCAGCCTCATTCGACATTTTCGCCTTTTGTTCGTAGAGTGTTGGGCCGCCAGCAGATGCAATATCCAGCTTGGAAACCAATCAGTTGGCGTCGTACGTGCATCATGAAGATCGCGGTTGAGTTTGATTGGCTTCGGACGGTGCGACATGACTTCTGCGGGCTTGAACACGACTGATTCGCTTCGACAGACCCCCACACTGACGGCGACGATCCTGCTTGTCGACGACGAAGCGGCGGTGCGCGAGGTGACCCGAGCAGTGCTCGAAATGGGCGGTTACCGCGTGCTTGAGGCCGATGGGCCAACTCGGGCGAAGCACATTGCCGGCGACCAATCCATGGCCATCGACCTGCTGCTGACGGACGTCGTTATGCCCGGTATGAGCGGCTTAGAACTGGCGCGCCTGGTACGAATGTCCCGGCCAGAGCTGATAACTCTGTTCATGAGCGGCTATGGCGAGGACGCCGTCTTATCTCCGGCGAGCGCCGGTATGGCGGAGAAACATATCCAGAAGCCCTTCACCGTACAGGGCCTGTTGGCCCGGGTGGCCGGCGCGCTGGAAGCGCGATGGCGCGTCCGTGACCACAAGTAAGGTGTGGCCCAACCCTCCCCTCCCCTCTCCTCCGAGGCCCCGGCTTTTCCACCGCTACTGGTGACGAACCAGCAGTGGCGGACAGAAGCCGGAGCCGCTCTCGCCACCCGTCTGGCCTTTGCCAGCGGTTCTCTCGCAGTGCGCTGATCGATAGAGAAAAATCGATTTTTTACCCATCACTGGCGTGATTTGCGCAACCGCAACGGCTTATAATCAAGATCATGGCCAGAGGTTGGGAGAGCAAATCAGTCGAAGCACAAATGGAAGAGTCGAACGCGGCCAAGCCAATGAAAGGCAACGCCGAGCTCAAACCGGAAGAGTTGCAGAGCCAGCGAAAGAAGACGGACCTCATATTGTCGCGCAGCCGCGTTCTGCAACAGCTCGAGCAAAGCACGAATGAGCGCTATTCCGAACTACTGCGCCGGACCCTGGCGGAATTGGATTCGCAGATCGCTGTACTGTAAAACCCACGACGGCTCGCGGGCGCGTGCGCCGATAGCGTCCTCCTGGGTGGACTCCTCACATGCATTGGTGATCGCAATCACAGCAGGCGGTTCACTTCGGTCCCAAAATGGGCGCAGAGGTGAAGTATGCCAGTCCTCGTGATTGCAGTCGTTTTCTTCCTGATCTTTTTGGTTATGGGCGTGATGGGATTCACGGCCATGGCCGCCGAGCATAAGGGCAAGTTGCTCAGCTGGCGCTGGGCCGACCAGCCCAAGACGGCGAAAGTCTCGGCAAAACACTGATTCTCCAGTGGAGCGCACAGTCTCGTGCGCTAAGGCGGTGCTGTGCCCACCGGGCCCGGAACCTCGCGTCCTGTCTCATTGTTTCTCTGCGCGATCCTCTTCCGCTCGTTTCGATTTCCTTACTTCACCCAGCCACACATTCGCAGGATCCTGAACAGCTCTTTCAGCGTCCTGCCAACCGAAGTGTTAGGGGGGACAACATGACAGCTTTCAAGTCGATCATTCTTTGCCTGGCACTCGCCGTACCGGCGCTGACGCAAAACCAGCCTACGGTCACAGTGGCGCCCGATGCCTGGGTACCCAGCAAGTACACGATCCTGCACAGGTTTACGGGCGCAGACGGGAGCACGCCCCGGGCCGACCTGACCTTCGATGCGGCGGGGAATCTCTACGGCACGACCCAATTGGGCGGCCCCGGGGGGTGCGGCACGGTCTTCAAGCTAACGCCGAATTCGGACGGAACATGGATCGAGACCGTGCTGCATGCCTTCACAGGTCCTGACGGATGTAACGTAATGGCACGTCTCATTTTCGACCCGGCTGGAAATCTTTACGGCACCGCCTATATCGGCGGCACTCAGGGTTATGGCACAGTATTCAAGCTGACACCCCAGTCAATTGGAACCTGGACCATGAGCGTGCTGTACAACTTCTGCTCGAGCTGCGCCGGCGGAGGCGCCCCTGGTAGCACCCTCATTTTTGATGCGGCCGGGAATCTCTATGGCACGACCACCGCCGGCTACTTTTCCCATGACAATGGCACGGTCTTCAAGCTAACGCCGAACTCGGACGGAACATGGACCGAGAGCGTGCTGTACAACTTCAACCGTCACGTGCGAAATCTCCCAATACCGGGCGGACTGATCTTCGACGCAGCAGGAAATCTTTACGGCACGACCCAATGGGCCGGCGCAAAACAGTGGGGCAGCGTCTTCAAAATGGCGCCAAACTCGGACGGAACCTGGACCATGAGCGTGCTACACAACTTCTGCTCGCGCAAGAACTGCACCGACGGAGCCCTACCCGGTGAGGGCGTCGTCTTCGACGCGTCCGGGAATCTTTATGGCGTAACCATGATCGGTGGTGCTCTATCACAGGGCACGGTCTTCAAGCTTACCCCGAACCCGGATGGGAGTTGGACGGAGCGGGTGCTCCACAATTTCGCCTACCATCCAGCAAGCGGTCCGACGGCCGGCCTGATCTTCGATTTGGCGGGAAACCTCTACGGCGCGGCCTCTCCCGGCGATCACAGCGCCGGCGGCACGGTTTTTAAAATGACGCCCAACTCGGACGGGAGTTGGGCGTTCAGCGTGCTCCACGTCTTCATGGGCAAACCCGCTCTGCTGCCATATGGCGGCTTGGTCATCGACAAAGCCGGCAATCTCTACGGCACGACCTCGACCTGCGCCAAGGCAACAAGCTGTTACTTCAGTGGTGTCGTCTTTGAGATCACTCCGTAGCTGGCCTCTTGGGTATTACGTAGGAGACCCGAAGTATTGGGTCTGACACTGTCAGACAGACTGGGCGGCTTTGGCGAGGCAGTCCTCGCAGAAGCCGCTATCCTTGATGTCGATCCACTCCACCGCATGAGAGGGCGCCATGGCGCAGCGGAAGTCTTCGCAATGAGTCAGGCGCAGGGTGTGTCCCAATTCGTGCACCGACTCGATCAGCAGGCGATTGGCGAGCAGGTCAAGATCGGGCGGCAGGCCATAGAACTCCTGCGTCAGGCGGTGGTAAGAGACGATTGCGCTGGCGCCTCCAAGTTGGGCCTCGCCGAACACAAACGTCAGAATCGGGATGTAAAGATCGCGCTCAGTAACGCCCAGCAGCCGCCACGTGTCACCGTTGATGCGGCGCTGCATGGCGGCGAGAATTTCGGAAGAGTGAAATTGCTGCCGCTCGGAGTGCATCGCGAACGCGGGATCGAGCCCAGGGCCGAGGATTTCCGCAGGCACACGGAATTTGTCGTAGAGCGCCTGTCGCAACCACTCGAGCAGGCGGGCATCAACCCCTCCTACCGGCAATAACTGCAGTTTCTTCATACCAACAGGTGACTAGCAGGCCGCTGAAAAACTTGCTTTCGGCTACCGATTCGTATCAGGGCATGACTTTAGTCATGCCGCAACGTGTTGACAATACATTGGCTTTAGCCCCTGGCGTCCCGTCCAGCGGCGTAAAGAACTTTTTCCGCAGACCCCTAGGTAACTCGTAATCGTTTCTTAACAACTAGCGGTTCACAACAACTTTGTCAGTTTCTAATTGCTAGTTGCTGACCGCTAATTGCTCTTTCTCTTTGCGGTTCCAGCCGTACTTCTTCAGCTTGTGATGTAAGGTCACGCGATCGATGCCCAGCACCTCAGCCGCACGCGTCTGATTACCGCCGCAGTCTTCCAGCACGCGAAGAATATGGTCTTTTTCCACATCGTCGAGGCAGCGTGAGCCTCCGACGCTCAGGCCATTGCGCGATTTGAGGGTGAAATCCTGTTCCTTCAAGTCCGGCTCCTGCGCCACCACCATGGCGCGCTCGACGGCGTTCTCCAGCTCGCGAATGTTGCCGGGCCAGGCATACTGCTGCATCAGGTTCATGGCAGCGGGCGAAACCCGCGTGATCTTCTTGTTCATCTCCCGGACAAACTTGCGCACGAAGTGATCGACGAGCGCAGGGATGTCTTCGCGGCGTTCGCGCAACGGCGGCAGTTCGATGTGAAAGACATTGAGGCGGTAGTAGAGGTCAGGACGAAACTTGCCCTCTTCGATGAGCTGCTCTAGGTTCTTGTTGGTAGCGGCAACAATGCGGAAATCAACCTTGATGGTTTGGTTGCCGCCTACTCGCACAATCTCCCTCTCCTGTAAGACGCGTAACAGATCAGTTTGCGTCTTGAGACTGATGTCGCCGATCTCATCGAGGAAGACGGTGCCGCCTTCCGCGATCTCGAACTTACCTTTCTTGCGGTACTGCGCTCCCGTGAAGGCGCCTTTCTCGTGACCGAACAACTCGCTCTCCAGCAGGCTCTCGGTGAGCGCTCCGCAGTGAATCACCACCATCGGGTGATAGCGCCGGTTGCTGGCGGCGTGAACCGCGCGGGCCACCAGTTCCTTGCCCGTGCCGCTCTCGCCGGTAATGAGCACCGTGGCATCTGTGGGCCCGACCGTCTCGATGGCCTCGAAGACGCGCTTCATCGCCGCACTCTGCCCCACGATGTCGGTAGGATTCGCCAGGTCCGTGATGGTTTCCTTGAGGCGTGAGTTCTCCTGCAGGATGTGGCGATGTGACATTGCTTTGGCCACCAAGTGCGCGATTTCATCGGGATCGAGCGGCTTGTTGACATAGTCGTACGCGCCATTCTTGAGCGCGGCGATGGCAGTCTCGACGGAGGCATATCCGGTCATGATGATGACCAGCATGTCGGGATAGATTTCGTGCAAGCGGCGCTGCAGTTCTATGCCATCAGTGCCCCGCATCTTGATATCGACCAGAGCGACATCGAAGGTCTGCTCGGCTACTCGAGTGAGCGCTTCGTTGGCACTCTCGGCGGTGGCCACGTCGTACCCTTCTTCAGCGAACCACTTTGCCAGTGAATCGCGGACGCTCAATTCGTCGTCAACAATCAACAGTTTTCCCTTAATCATTTTTCTACCTCACGTGGGCCGCGACGTGCTCTTCGTCGCTGGCTGGCGCCGGTCTTTGGCTGTCAACCGGCAGCAGAATTTTGAAACTGGTTCCCTGCCCCACTACGGACTGCACGACAATGCTGCCGCCGTGACGCTCTACGATGTTCTCGCTGATAGCCAAGCCGAGCCCCGAACCACCCGATTCCTTGGTGGTATAGAAAGGCTCGAAGATGTGGGAGAGATGTTCGTCAGAGATGCCCATGCCGTCGTCGCGGATGATGAGTTCAACCCTGGAGGCATTTTCCAGGCGCGCACTGATCCAGAGATTGCCGCCCTGCGGCATGGCGTCGATGGCGTTGATCACCATGGCCAGTACGACCTGCTCGATCTGGTTGGGATCGCAGTGCACTGGAGGCAGGTCGGCGGTTACCGCGAGATTGAGCTGGATGCCACCCATGTCCATCTTGTGCTGTACCAGCCGGACACAGCGATCGATGACCTGGTTGAGTTCGCACCACTCCAGGTTCATGGGGGTGACGCGGGAAAACGACAGTAGGTTCTTCACCAGTTCACCGCAGCGTTTGCTCTCACTAGCGATCAGGTCAAGCGATCCGGTCATTTCCCCGCTGCGGGCAACCGTGGCAAAGTTGTTCTGGATCCAGCGCTTCACCACGCGTGAGTAAGTTAGGATGCCGGAGAGCGGGTTATTGATTTCGTGTGCGACCACGGCAGCCATCTTTCCGATGGTGGCCATCTTCTCCACCTGCAGCATGTGCTGATGCGCCTGTTTGAGCTCCCGGGTCTTCTCGTCAACCCGCTCTTCCAGGGTGCGCGCCCAGGCGGTGATCTCGGCCTGGGCCAGCTGCAAACGGCTGCTCATCTCGTTGAACGACTGTGCTAGATCTCCGATTTCGTCGTTTGATTTCAACGAAATGTGGAAGCCTAGCTCGCCCTTGGCGACTCGCTCAGTACCGGCCTCAAGTTCGCGCAGCGGATTGCGGACAACCAGCCAGATGAATAGTCCGCTTAGCAGGACCACCACGCACAAAGCGACACCGGTGTAGGCAAGCATGGTGTGGCGTTCCTGCGCCAGGCTGACGTCCACCTTGGCCAGCGAGAGATTGGTGTCGAGCACGCCGAGAATGTGTACGCTCGCGGGATGGGCGTGGCAGGCGGCGTTGGAGCACGCGGGCTGGTTCTCGATGGGCGTGATGATGCCGAGCACACGGGAGTTTTCGTTACGATAAACGCGGAAGCGGTCGGAGCGTTTGAGAAGCGCGAGTGGCTTGGATTGCTCGTGACAGCCGTAGCACGCTTCGGCGTCCTTGTTTACGGTTCCGCCAACCTCGGAAGGCAGAGTGGAGTAGCTCACGACACCCTCTGAGTTCATGATGCGGACGCGTACGATGCCGGGCTGGTCGGCCATGTTGACCATCATTTCGTAGAGGCCGACGCGATCATTCTTCAGCATGTAGTGGGATGCAGAGCGGCGCAGCACTTCGCTCTGTTGCTCGGCACTGATGAGTGCGGCGGCTTCCAGATGTTTCTGGTGAAGCCGGATGCTGAAGTAACCCAGCAAGGCGAACATCACCAGCATAGCGACAAAGATGCACGCCATAAGCTTGGCGCTGATGCTGTGTCCCAGCCCGGCCAGCCATGTGGGCTGTTGGCGGATGCCGTCGGGTTGGTCAATCTCCGGCATGGACAGGCACCGCAACTTCCCCGCGCACGCCTTGCGGCTTGCGCATCGCCGGCAGGTGCGCTTTCTCTTCCGGGAAGATGGGCAGGAACCGGGCGGCAAGTCCGAAGATGGCAAAGCCGAGTGCGACGAACATGGCCGTGATCACGACTTCGGTCCACTTCGGCGTGTAGCGGGCACCCACCGCATTCTCCACGCCGGTGATGGCAACATTGAGTCGGTTGGTGACGAACCCCAGCAAGGTGAACACGGCGGCGAGATAGAGTCCCTGCGCGCTCTGGCGAACTTTCGGAACCAGCAGCAGCCCCAGCGGGATCAGCACCGAGAGAAACATCTCCAGCAGGAAGAAGCGCTGCTCGTATCCCGGCACAAACACCAGGTGCCATACACCCCGGTTGTAGAGGTCCTCAAAGCGCAGGATGCCGTAGATGGCCAGTACCACCACTAATACGCGGCCCATATCGCGCAATATCGGGAGCTCGAGCTCGCGGCCGAAGTATTTCGAGCTCATCGACGATTCGAAGATGATCATGGCCAGCCCCACGGCGATGGCGGAAATGTAAAAGAAGACCGGGAGCAACGGGCTGTACCAGAAGGGATGCAGCTTGTTGGGCATGATGAGATAGAGCGTGCCCAGCGAAGACTGGTGCAGGGTGGAGAGAATCACGCCGAGAATGACGAAAACCATCATCACTCGCCGAACGATGGTCAACGCTTTCGTCCAGCCGAACTTCTCAAACACGATGGGCGAGAATTCCAGCGCCAGCACGGTGGTGTACAGCATCACACAGTAGGCAACCTCGAACATCACCGAGTGGGGATTGCGCATGACCAGCGGATGCCAGATGTTCCAGGGGAGTCCCAAGTCGTACATAAGTGCAGCGCACACAAGCAGATAGCCCATGAAGGCGGTGAGGATCGTGGGCCGCAAAATCGAGTGCCAGCGTTCGATGTTGAAAATTTCAACAGCGGCGGTCAGGGTGAACCCGCCAGCGGCCAGCATAACGCCGCACATCACGTCGAAGCCAATCCAGATGCCCCAGGGAAATTGGTCGCTCAAATTGGTCGACGCCCCCAAGCCACGGGCGAAGCGGACGTAGGTGCAGTAGACTCCGGCCACGATGATGGCGAGAAAGATGGCCTTCCAGAGGGTGAAGCGAGGCATCCTTCCAGGCTTCGGTACCGTCATTGCGCACCGCCTTTGCGGGAATGAGTCTTATCCCCTTCTGTTTCAGCTACTTCCTCCCTGCGGTGGGTGATCCAGTAGACCCCTCCCAGCATGACTCCGAAGAGCGGAACAAAGTCTGGAATGCGCGAGAGCACCTGGTAGGTGTAGAGCGGCAGGGCGCGCTCCGTAAGGTCGGTACGGAATCCGAAGTTATTGAAACCAATCGACGAAAGGAGCAGAACCGACGTTCCGCCCACTTCGGTCTCGCCGAAGATGTGCGGCAAGTAATTGCCGGGATTATCGTGGATCCGCTTTTGGGCCTCTTTTAGCAACTCGTCGCGGTCGCCGAACTTGGTCGCGCCGGTGGGGCAGGCCTCGGCGCACGCGGTGGGCTTGCCCTGGGCCACGCGCGGAGCACACATGATGCACTTGCGAACGCCCGGAACTGCCTTATTCCACTCATACTTAGGGACGCCGAAGGGGCAGGCGGCCATGCAGTAGCGGCACCCCATGCATTTGTGCTTGTCGTAGGTGACGGGGCCCAGAGCGGTTTTCTGGAGCGCGCCCACTGGGCATACTGAAGCACAGGCTGGATCGTCGCAGTGCATGCACAACTTGCGCATGAACTTATCGTCCTTGGTCAGGACGGTGGTGTATTTATCTGCCGAGGTGACGTTCTGGGCCGCGATCTTGTCGTCGTACGGCAGGCCGTTTTCGGTGGCGCAGGCCTGCTCGCACTGCTTGCAGCCGATGCACAATGTCGCATCGTAAAGAATTCCCTTGCTCATGGCTTACTCCAAGCTCGCCCGCGAGGCCCTAGCGGCGGCTAGTAACTGATTCTTGCCCAATGACTTAACGTAAGGCGCAAATTTGGCACCAAGACAGGTTGGGAAGTATCAGAAACAGGGCCAGAGCCATAAGCATTACAGCTAGAATGACTTTCTTCATTTCATCCCCTTCGAGACGCGGAAAGATCTGCGCACATGGATTTCAACCTGTGCAAGATGAGTGTGTTCCAAGGGGCCGAGCGTTGCTGTGACGGTGGTCACCGCTCGGCGTGATGCGTATCGCAACACTCGGGGCGGGAAACTGTGGAGTTCTTAATCGGTCAGAGCGGCTGGAGGGGGCCGAAGTGCTGAGATATTACTCATGCTCTCGGCTGGCACGAGAGAGAGCTGCGATTTTCATCGGTCGCAGAGCGCATAAGTTCTGCTGAAAAACGCCGAAAAGCAGATCAGAAATAAATAACTTAGACGCTGGCCTAAAGGCCAGCTCTACCCCGTAAGCGAATTTTTAGGCGATTTTTCAGCAGCCTGTCTAGTCGCCGCTGGGTGAGTGTGCGAGGGTTGGGGTTCCGGTTGGCTTGTTTTGCATACGGCTGGGATTGAAGAGGTGAAGGATCGCGCAAACCGCCCAATACCCTAGAGATATGCCGAAGACAAGGGCAACTATGATGGTGAAGAACAAAAGAAACGACAGCAGGAACGGGGTCATATCCCTCTCATTCTACAGGAGGACGGGAGGCGGCTCATTAAGTTGCGACCGCTCAAGCACTTCGACATCAATACAGCTACCGGCAACGGCTCCAACTACATCACTTTACCGCGCGTTGACGCTCTTGGGAGTTGGCAAATAAGATACGGGAGTAGAGCTGCGCCGTACCCGTGATGGACTCAGTGGGAGACTGCGGGCCACTGATCCGGGAAGGTAGCCTAAAAGTGCTACCGCACTAAGGACCGACTCAGGCTTATAACAAATGTTATAACGTGTTTTTTTGAGGTTGGGGCGACCATTTTCAGGCGCCCTTTGAAAGCGGTTTAGAAAATCGTGTAAGGGCGGAAGAACGGGTGCCGCCGGCTGAAGCCGGCTGCGGATAGACTCCATCGCAAGGGCGCGCGGGCTGAAGCCCGTGCGGAGGGTCAAAAATAAACGACTTGGCGGCACGACTGAAGTCGTGCCCTGATACGAGACCGTCGGAAGCGAGTTTTTCAGCAGCCTGTGAAGCCGGCTCAGCGAGAAATCATAGCTGCCGACAAATGGCGCCGCTGCGCGGCTTTGCCCAAAGTCCTGACCATCACACTCATTCCTAAACGCCTCTAAGTGTGCTGGAGAGGGCAATTGGGGGCTGGGGGGCGGCGTGCCAGTTAGCGCCGCTGCTACGCCACAACGAGGCCTAGCCAAGAGTCACATCTGGGATTTGTAAGAAATCGGACCATGGGAATTACAAACATCACAGTCAGGGGAGCGCGACAGCACAACCTGAAGAACATCAACGTGGAGATTCCCCGCAACACCCTGACGGTGATCACGGGATTGAGCGGCTCGGGCAAGTCGTCGCTGGCCTTCGATACGATTTACGCAGAGGGGCAGCGGCGGTATGTAGAAACCCTGTCGGCATATGCCCGCCAGTTCCTCGATCAGATGGAGCGGCCGGATGTGGACAGCATCGATGGGTTGAGCCCTGCGATCTCCATCGAACAGAAGACGACCAGCCGCAGCCCGCGATCGACGGTGGGGACCATCACCGAGATTTACGATTACCTGCGACTTCTATTCAGCTCCGTCGGGGTGCCGCATTGCCCGAATTGCGGACGCGAGATTTCGCTGCAGTCGGCGGACCAGATTGTGCAGCGGGTGATGGAGATGAAGCCAGAAGACCGGGTAATGGTGCTGGCTCCGATGGTGCGCGGACGCAAGGGCGAGTTCAGGAAAGAACTCGAGAAGCTGATTCAGCAGGGTTATTCGCGCGCCCGCATCGATGGCGAGTTGCGCCACATTGCGGACGAAGATATCAAGCTCGACAAGCGCAAGAACCATACGATTGAAGTGGTGGTGGACCGACTGCTGGTGAAGCCGGGTATCGAGCGGCGCCTGGCGGCGTCGGTGGAATCGGCCATGAAGCTGGCGGCGGGATTGGTGCAGGTGGCGGTGGTGGGGGGAGAGGAGCGGCTGTACTCGTCGAAGCTGGCGTGTCCGGAGTGCGGTATTAACGTTCCGGTACTGGAGCCGCGCTCGTTCTCGTTCAACAGCATGTTTGGCGCTTGTCCTGAGTGCAACGGACTGGGAAGCCGATACGACTTCGATCCCGCGAAAGTGATCACCGACTGGTCGAAGCCGCTGCTGGAGGGCGGGCTGGGGCCGGGATCGGCCTCGCAAAACCTGATCCACACGTTGCATCTTGCGGCGGCGGCTTACGGCTTCGATCTTTCGGTGCCGTTTGAAGGACTGACGAGCAAGACGCAGAACCTTATTCTGTATGGACCGGAGAAGGGCGAGAAAAAGCGAGGCGGATTTCTCGGGGTGTTTGCCTATTTGCGGCAGGCGATGGAAGACAGCAGTTCGGAGGGTTACCGAGGCTGGCTGCTCGACCACATGTCAGCAACACGCTGCCCGGCTTGCCACGGCAAGCGGTTGCGGACGGAGAGTCTGGCGGTGAAGGTGAACGGCATGTCGATCGCCGACTTTACCGCGCTGCCGGTGTCGCGGGCGGTAGAGGCGGTGGCCGGCATAAAGCTGAACGAACGCGAGGAAAAGATTGCGGGACGTATTCGGCGCGAGGTCGCCGAGCGGTTGGAATTCCTGAACGCGGTTGGCCTGGGCTACATTTCGCTGGACCGTTCGGCGATGACGCTGAGCGGCGGAGAAGGACAACGTATCCGGCTGGCAACGCAGATCGGATCGAAGCTGCGGGGAGTGCTGTATGTGCTGGACGAACCTTCCATCGGACTCCACCACCGCGATAATGACCGGCTGCTGCAAGCGCTGGAGTCACTGCGCGACTTGGGCAACACCGTACTGGTAGTGGAGCACGATGAAGACACGATCCGGCGCTCCGATTACGTTATCGACCTGGGCCCGGGAGCGGGGCGGCACGGCGGCAAAGTCGTTGCCAGTGGAACGCCGCTGGAAATCGAGGGATTCCCGCAATCGCTGACCGGGCAATACATCTCCGGGCAAAAGCAGGTGATGTACCGCTTCGCGCGGCGGCAGACGAACGGCAAGGCGATCACGATTCTGGGCGCGCGCGAGAACAACCTGAAGCAGATTGACGTGAGCTTTCCGCTGGGCGTGATGACGGTGGTCACGGGAGTTTCGGGCTCCGGCAAATCAACGCTGGTCAACGACATTCTGTACCGCGCCCTGGCGAAGGCAATCTACGGATCGCGCGAGGAAGCAGGGGCGCACAAGAGCATTGCGGGCATGGAGTTCATCGACAAGGTGATCTGCATCGACCAGTCGCCGATTGGACGAACTCCGCGCTCGAATCCGGCGACCTATACGGGAGTGTTTACGCAGATCCGCGATCTCTACGCCATGCTTCCCGAGTCGCGCGAGCGCGGCTACAAGGCAGGGCGGTTTTCGTTCAACGTGGCAGGGGGGCGTTGCGAGGCGTGCCAAGGCGACGGGCAGCGACGGATCGAGATGAACTTCCTGCCCGACGTGTATGTGCAGTGCGAAGTCTGCGGCGGCAAGCGCTATAACCACGAGACCCTGGGGGTGAAGTACAAGGGCTATTCGATTGCCGACCTGCTGGAGACACCGGTGGCCGATGCCCTGCCGGTGCTGGAGAATATTCCGCAGATCAGGCAGAAACTGCAGACGCTGGTCGATGTCGGACTGGGATACATTCATCTGGGGCAGTCGGCGGTGACCCTGTCGGGCGGCGAAGCGCAGCGCATCAAACTGGCGCGCGAACTGAGCAAGCGGCAGACGGGCAAAACGCTCTATGTGCTGGATGAGCCGACCACCGGGCTGCACTTTGAAGACGTGAGCAAGCTCTTGGAAGTGCTGCACCGGCTGACGGACTTGGGCAATAGCATCATCATTATCGAGCACAACATGGATGTAATCCGAAATGCGGACTGGATTATCGACCTGGGGCCGGAAGGCGGCGAAGAGGGAGGCCGCATTGTGGCTCAAGGCCCACCCGAGCAGGTGGCACGGTTGAAGAAGTCGTATACCGGACAGGCGCTCGCCAAATTGCTGCGGGGCGCGTCCAATGGAAAGAGCGCGTAGGGCGGACCAGGGGTGGTGTAAGCGTGTGGCCGGGGGTGCCGCCCGCGAGGCGGGCTCCGAAAACAGTTGCGGCAGAGTGCGCGGGCTTACGGCCACGCCTAAAACAAAGTATCGCCCTTCGGGCTGAAGAAGTTTGGAAGAGTCTGCACAAATGCCAAGGCGCAAGAAAGCGTGCTGCGGGGCGCGTCCAATGGAAAGAGCGCCTAGCGGAGAGGCGAAAATAAGGGGCGTTAGGCGGGCGCGGCTGAAAGAGGTTGCGGAAAGCACGAAAAGCAGATCCCTCGCGGACTAAAGTCCGCTCGGCACCTAAAATAATCGACTTGTACGGCACGGCTGAAGCCGTGCCCTTTCAAATCATGGTCTATCCCGAACACGAACCGCCAGAACCGTCCCTCACGCCGATGGCGGACAACGATGCTGAATTGAACGATGCGCCAGCCTGCTTGCAGCCATTGGTTGCAGAGGAAGCGCCGCCTGCGGCACTGCGAGATGCCTTTCCAGCATGGTCCGCATGGGATGTGATAGCGGTCTTGTGCTTTACGGTAGCGGCCGTGGTCCTGTTCAGCAGCATCGGTTTAGGGATCGCGCGCGCCCTTACCATCCGGCAGCACGTACCGTGGGGTGAGCTTGCGACCAACCCCAAGGTGGTCATCGGATCGCAACTGGCGGCCTATCCGGTGGTTATCCTGTTCATGATTTCGGTGGTGCGGAACAAGACACGGACGCGCTTCTGGCAGGCGATCCGGTGGAACTGGGACAGGCGAGCGACCGCCGGCTATCTCCTGTCCGGGGTTGTGTTTGCGTTCCTGGTGGAATTCGCGTCACGCTGGCTGCCCATACCCAAATCGCTGCCGATGGACAAGTTCTTCAGCGACATCACGGGCGCTTATCTGATGGCGGTGTTCGGTATCACGCTGGCTCCGCTGCTGGAGGAACTGTTCTTCCGTGGCATGTTGTATCCGATTATCCGCCGGGCCTACGGAATGATACCGGGAGTTGTGCTCACGGGGGCGGCATTCGCCAGCATTCACGGCGCCCAACTGGGCTATGCGTGGGGACCGCTACTGAGTATTTTCGTAGTGGGAATTGTGTTCACGGTGGTACGGGAGCGAACGGGCTCGGTGGCGGCCGCATTTTTGATGCACTGCGGGTACAACTTCGCACTGTTTGGCAGCCTGTGGGTGGCCAGCGATCATTTTCGCCATCTGGAAAAGGCCCTCGGCTGAAAATGGTATGGTGGGAACCTATGAGTGACGCTCGCGCAAAACTGCTGGCGATGCTGGCGGAGAAATCGTTTCGGCTGGGGAGTTTCAAGCTTTCCAGCGGCGGCACCAGCGACTATTACATCGATTGCCGGTTAACCACGCTGGACGCGGCGGGGGCGCTGGCCACCGGGGAGGCCGTGCTACACGAGATCCACGAGCGCGACTGGCAAGCGGCAGCGATTGGCGGGCTAACCATGGGAGCGGACCCGATCGTGGTGGCGACTGCGGTGATTAGCGCACAGCAGGGCAGTCCGATCCATGGCTTTCTGGTGCGTAAGAGCGAGAAAACGCACGGCACAGGACAACGCATTGAGGGCTTCCGCGGGGAGGGTGCACGGGTGGTAATTGTGGATGACGTGTGCACCACGGGCGCGTCCACCATTCAGGCGATCGAGGCTGCGCGCGAGTTCGGTTTCGAAGTAACGGGAGTGCTTTGTCTGGTGGAACGGGAGGAGGCGGGCGGGCGCAGCAATGTGGAGAAAGCGGCATCGCCGGCGCCTTTCGTCGCGTTGTTCACGGCCAACGACGTGCGCGCGGAACACGTGAAGTCGATCGCAACGAAATAGGCGTGACCGGAGGGGCTTGGTGCTTCGACCGGCACGGCGAAAGAGACTGCGGAAAAAGTGCATCGTGAGAGCTCCGCGCGGGCTAAGCCCGCGCGGGAGGTCAAAAATAAACGACTTGGCGGCACGACTGAAGTCGTGCCCTGATACGAGGCCGTCGGAAGCGAGTTTTTCAGCAACCTGTAGAGTCATGCCCTGATCCGAATCGGCAGCCGAACACGGGTGTTTCGGCAAGCTGTAAGTGCCGAGCCTTTTGAAAGCGCTGGCGAGTGGGGATAGTTGGAAATGATCAAGACATTGGAATGGACGGACGCAGGAATCCGCTTCATCGACCAGACGAAGCTGCCAACGGAAGAGACGTATGTCACCTGCACGAACTATGAGGAAGTTGCGGAAGCGATTCGCAGCATGATCGTGCGCGGGGCTCCGGCCATTGGCGTGGCGGCTGCGATGGGTGTCGCACTGGGAGCAAAGCAATCGCAGGCGAAGTCGCTACCAGACTTTGAGCGCGAGTTCGATACGGTTTGCAATGTGCTGGCGGGAACCCGTCCCACAGCGGTGAACCTGTTCTGGGCAATCCGACGCATGCGCGAGAAGTTTGCCGTGTTGCGTACGCTTCCGTTGGAGAAGATCAAAGCGGAGCTGATCGCCGAGGCCCAGCGCATGATGGTGGAGGACATTGCCGCCAACGAAGCCATGGGAAAACACGGCGCGGTTCTACTGCCCAGCAGCGGAGGAGTGCTGACGCACTGCAACGCGGGAGCACTGGCAACGGCGGGCTACGGGACCGCACTGGGCGTGATTCGCGCAGCGGTGGAAGAGGGCAAGCAACTGCAAGTGTTTGCCGACGAGACACGTCCATTCCTGCAGGGATCACGTCTGACAGCGTGGGAGTTGATGAAGGACGGCATACCTACTACGCTGATCGCCGACAACATGGCCGGCGCCATGATGCGGCTGGGCAAGATCGATGCCGTGATCGTGGGCGCGGACCGCATCGCGGCTAACGGCGACGTGGCAAACAAGATTGGCACCTACACCGTGGCCGTGCTGGCAAAAGAGCATGGTATTCCGTTCTATGTAGCGGCGCCGGTTTCGACGGTAGACCTGAGCACGGCTGACGGCAGCCGGATTCCGATTGAGCAACGCGCGGCGACGGAGATGACACATCTTGCAGGAAAGCAGATTGCGCCGGACGCGGTGCGGGTGGAGAATCCTGCGTTCGATGTGACGCCCAGCCGGTACGTCACAGCGATAATCACGGAGCGCGGAGTGGCTCGGGCTCCGTATGAGGAGTCGCTGGCGGAACTGGTAGCGGGCGAAGTCACAGCCTGAGGGGAAGCTGGTCAGTTGGACGATTCTTCACCCCACCCTTTTCCGACAGAGGGAAAAGGATGGAGTACCCACATCTGCGAACCCACAGTTGCCAACTGAAGGCAACCTTCTATAGACCACCCTCCTGAAATGAGGCCCGATTATTGGGGTTGGATCGGCGCCGGCTGGCTGGGAAAGGGCGTGGCTTGCGGTTGCTGCTGCTGCTGCAGCAACTGCTGGTTCGCAGGATTAAGTTGCTGTTGATATTGCTGCTGTTGCTGCTGCATTCTCTGGAGTTCCTGAAGCATCTGCTCGGGAGTGCGGCCACCGGGCATCGCCTGGTTCATGCCTGGGTTGCTGCCATCCGGCACTAGGCCCTCGGCACCCGGCATGCCAGGTTGTCCCGGCACCGGTTGGTTTTCTGGTTCCGGCTCAACCTGCTGATCGTCAGGATCCTCGGGGGCTTCGACGGCCTGTGGCTGCATGGGCTGCGGCTGGTAATTAACCTGGGGCGCAGGCTGCGCGGATGTTCCTCCGGCAGGGGGTGCGGAGGCCGCCATGAGGATGACTTTCTGCACAGCGCTGCTGTTGGGCTCGCCCAGGATCACGTAGTTAAATTTCGATCCATTGAGGAGGGCGGAAAGCACGTCCTTGGGATTTCCAGGACCCAGCTTGGCTACAACCCGCTCGCTGCCGGCACCGGGTGGCATGTCGAGTGACGCTCCCGTCTGCGATTGCACCGAGTGCAGCACCTGGGAAAGAGTCGCATTCTGCGAATCAATGGTGAGCTGCCCGTTCTGGTAGGAAACCTGCGGCGGAGTGGGCGGTTGCTGCTCGAGCGTCTGGGGAGGCGTAGGCGCCTGCTGGACCTCGGCTACGGGTGCGGTCTGTTTGGCGCGGGCCTTTGACCTGCGCACCGGAGCAGCAGTCGCAGAGGCAGGCGATGCCATTGGGCGCGACGCCGTTGGCGACGACTGGGCGAGGCCTTCCCGCGAGGGGAATAGCAAGCCAGTTGCCATCAACAATGCTAGTCCGAATTTAAATCCGGGGCGTAACATAAAGCTTGCTCGACAAAAACGTACTAGCGCCTTTTCTCGACTGCCCTATTCTAACCCGAGATGGGAAAGAGTGTTGCCGCCGAGCAGCATTCGGCGCCGCAGCCGTTCCGAGAATACACTCGAAGGCGATGGTTCGCGATCCACGTCGTCGCTGGAATTTCGTGTTAGGGGCCGCGGTGCTCCTACTGACCCTGGTGAATGTTTCCCGGGCACAGACCTGCTACACCGGCGGGGAAATCGATGCGTCCACGGCCAAAGCGGTCGAGGCAGCGGCACAGCAATACTTCAACATGTCAGCCCAAGGGGATGTGGCCGGCCTGCGAGCCCACACCATTCCCCAGGTGACGGGGAATTTTGGAGCCATTGAACAGGCGGTCGTGACCAACAAGCAGTTTTTTGCCCAGGGCCAGCCCTCCAGCACGCAGACTTTCGTCCTCGACGCCAGTGAGTCGAAGACGGCAATGCAACGGGCCGACTTTTTTTGCGGCATTTACAACTCGCCCAGCCGGGTGGTGTTTTCGATCCCAAATCTTCCTCCCGGCCGCTATGCCGTGACGATTGCCAAGGTGGAGGGCAAGAACCCAATCACCTTAACGATGATCTTGCAGGATACCGGGAAGAATGCATGGATGCTGGCGGGCTATTATCCGCGGCTGAACTCCATTGGCGAACATGACGGGCAGTGGTATCTGAGCAAAGCGCGGGAATACAAAGAAAAGGCGCAACTGCATGACGCGTGGTTCTACTATCTGACAGCGTGGGACTTGCTTGCTCCTGTCAACTTCATGGGGACACCGCAGCTCGACAAACTCGCCGACGAGATGCAAGCGGTCCGGCCCAGCGACCTGCCCAGCGCGGGTGCGCCCCTGGAAATCGCGGCAAATGGGAAAACATTCAAGATCGCAGAGATTGCGGCGGTACCTGCGGCAGGCAATCTCGATCTGCGGGTGCAATACGAAACGTCGGACGCTGCCAATGCGACGCTGGCGTCGCAGGACAATGCCGCGGTGATGAAGGCGCTAGTGACCAAGTATCCCGAGTTTCGAGAAGCCTTCAGCGCTCTGGTGGCGCGGGCAACGGATGACTCCGGGCATGAGTATGGGACGGTGACGCCGATGAAGGATGTGAAGTGAGGGCGGGAGTGGTCGGCGGATTTTGCGGCGGGAAGTCGACAATCGGATAACTGCGGTTAAATGCAGGGCCGCCTCCAGCAGGCGGCCCAGGTTCTGTTTGCGCTAGCTTGCTCTGCGACGAGGAGTGATATCGACGTCGCTGCTGTCGTCAACGTTCCAGTCCTTGAACTGTTTGGCGGCCTCTTCCTTGGTGAGGCCGTACCTCTCCTGGATTTTTCCCACCAACTGGTCCTGCTTGCCGTTGATGACGTCGAGGTCATCATTTGTCAGTTTGCCCCACTGTTCCTTAACAGCGCCCTTCATCTGCTTCCACTTGCCTTCAAACTGGTCCGAATTCATATTGTTTCTCCTAATGGAACTGTTGTGTCGTACGTTTAGGACGAGCCGCTCGACACACAAGGTTCGTCTCGAGGCTCCTGTCTTTATGGACTTTAGGTCCAGTGGAGCGCAGCGAGTATCCGGTGCCGCCCCTACCTGGTTCGGGAATAATCCTTAGGCAGGAAGAACGTCATAGCAGAGCTCAGGGGATAGGTTGAAATTCTGAATCGCATACGGTAATAGCCTGATTGCTGACTGACCGGAAGGCGATTATCGTCACTTACGTAACTGCAGCAGTTGCCCATTATTTCCCTTCACCCGGCAGACGTCAGCACTGTCTGGCGTCTGCTCCTGTCCTTTTTACCCATAGCGGTCAGCTTGCGCAGCGATAGCGGAGCTGGGCGCGATGAGGCGGTAAGGCAGGAGGTGTCGACATCGCTAAGCAACATTGCTCTACCCAATACAGAATGCGCCTTATGTACCAGCGCTGCTGGAACAACTACTGTTGCTAACCAATGAGCAGAATGTCCATCGCGGAGGAGGTCGTAAACACGGTCGTTTTGTGCATCGACGACGAGCGGTGCGCGCATCAGCTCCACGCCATGCTGGAGGACTCCGGCTGCGAAGTCAGATGCGCATACGACGAAACCGGGGCAGTTGGAGTCCTCACCGGTCTCGTGGCGGACATCGTTTTTATTGACTCTCGCTTGTTAAGTGCGCGGACTGCCCAAATGGTCGCCAATATCAAACGCTCAAGGCCGCGTACACGAGTTGTGCTTCGTAGCGACAATGGGGTGGTTCCAGCCATCGGGCAAGAGGTTGTAGATGTGGTCGTGGACTCGGCCGAACTTGCCGAGAATGGTTGGTTGCTGGATGAGTTGCGGAACGCCCGCATCCCATTTCTTGCAAAGTGGCTAAACGGTTGGAAGCACCTGCCACTAAGCCAAAAGTCCAGCTAGCATCAGGGCGGGCCAGACAGCACAATGAAATAGCCTAACTGCAAAAGGAGAAACGCATGATAACGATCTTGGTAATCATTCTGGTATTAGCCTTGTTTGGCGCTCTTCCCACCTGGCCATATAGCAGAGGCTGGGGTTACTACCCCAGCGGCGGCTTGGGGCTTATTGTGCTGATACTCATCATCCTGTTGCTAATGGGAAGAGTTTAGCCGGACGAAAAAGCGGGCTCTCGCGAGAGTCCAATCAGATTGATTTCAGGCGGCGGTTTTTGAGGGTCCCATGCCTCAACAGGATTAGGTGACACCGCCGCCCGCTGCCGATTCCTAAAGGCCCGATCGGTGAAGGTTCGGGCTACATTGTTCGTCCACGGACCCGGTTAAATCGAAATTCAAGATGTCGTTCGGCACGGCCAAACAGGCTGCAGAAAAAGTTTTTTGGCGCCGCGCGAAAAGAACGCAGGGGCTAAAGCCCACGTCTTTCTCACACGGGTGCGGCATGACTAAAGTCATGCCCTGATACGAGGCTCGTGGAAGCGAGGTATTGCAGCGATCTAAAAAGGCGTGCTCCCTCGGTGCAAGGCGTCGGAAGCGAGGTTTTGCGGGCACGTTCCTGAACCGGAAGCGAATATTGCAGCGACCTAAAAGGCATGCCCTGGGTGCAAGGCCAAGTTTCCAGCAGCGCGTAGCCGAAAGAAGCGAGTCTTCAACCACGTGCTAAACGGAAGCGACCTTTTCAGCGACGTGCTAAACTGCCGGGCTGCGTCCTTGAATAATCCGGATCAGCATGACTACCAGGGCCAATACCAGCAAGAGATGGATAAAGCCGCCGAGTGTATATGCGCTAACCACGCCAACCAACCATAGCAGTAACAGCACGACAAAGATTGTCCAAAGCACGTCGCTCCTCCTGGTCTCGCAACGAGATTCCCACTCGATGCGGTTGCCCCATCCAATCATGGTCAATGACCTCCAGGCGCCCAGGCTTCGAAAAAGCGGTTCTCCCATGGGGCATTGGTGAATCGCTCAAGCGATGAAATTCGCCTCGGGCGCGCAAATCACCAGAGTTTCGGTACGGTTAATTGTGCTCACCAGGATTATCCTTGTTCATTTTGGCTGCCTCAGCTTGGGCCGAGAACTTTTTGACTGCCGAGAGGAATGGCGCAGATCCACTCGGCGCTGGTTCTTTGCCCTGTAAGATCATGCGGAACGATGCCTTATGCCCATAGAAGGCCCTGGTAGCGTCGTCGTCCTGTTGGATAACTGCTCCGTTCACGGAGAGGCCGGCAAACACGCCGCGGGCGCGCGAATAAGTCAAAACCTCGGCCTTCATCTTCCAGTCGGTCTCCGCTTGTGTATGGCGGCCAACCGGACCTGCGGCCACGGAGGCATCTGCGCCGAGCTTAAATTTGCTGGACAATAGCTTCTCCATACCATCGTGGTTCATGACCAACATCACCATGTCGACGGCCTCTCCGCCGATCTGAAGACCCCAGCTTCCGCCCACGATCTTGAAAGGAGCTGGAGCACTCCACCCGGTGGCGGTGCGGCATGAGGCAACACCTTTGCCGTATTCCGCGCCAAAAATAAAACCTCCCTTGACGAGAGATGGGGCGACGCCTACACAAACTGCCGATTGCATAACGTCTTCGGGGATTCCCTTGTCAGGGGCTGACATGATTTCATTCAGAACGACGGCTGAATTGTCGATCCGCTTGACTTCGTCTTCGCGGTCCTCCGCCCATGTCAGGCTCACAAGCGCCGTAAGTACGACGCCACAAAGCACTAGTCGAAAAGCCGAATTCTTTATCGTCATATTCCTCACCTGGTTCCGTAATTTTTTGAGCCCGACGCAAGCGAACACTCAGCCTTATCGCAAGCCCAAGCCGGGAAATCAGCTAACCACTCACAGGCTAAGTGGAGCAGGGGCGGGCAACCATCAGGTAGAGTCAGTAGCCGGGTTGCAGACATCCCCTAGGGAGCCAGGGACAAAGTGCATGGAAGGGAGAAGTAACGCGGGAAGGCAGCGCCAGCGTGGTAAATCGGAAATTCGAGACTATGCTAGACTTCGGGCCTAAAAGAGACTGGGTCGCTGCTTCGCACGGCTTATTTCATCGACACCTCTGGCAATCTGTTCCACCACAAAAATATTTCCGCTTGCGGCATCGGGCTAAAGCCCATCCTATTCTCAACACATTGCATGACTAAAGAGGCGGCTGAAAAAGTTCGTGGGGAGTGGCCTCCGCGGACTGAAGTCCGCGCAGGAGGTCAAAAATAAACGACTTGGCGGCACGACTGAAAGTCGTGCCCTGATACGAACCTGTCGGAAGCTAATTTTTCCGCGGCCTGGGTCACGCCCTGATAACGAAGCGGTGGCAAACAGCGAGTCTTTCCGCGAGCCTGCGAACTCGTGCTCTGATGCGAGGCCGTCGAAAGCGAGTTTTTCCGCGGCCTGTAAGGCCGTGTCCTGGATTACAAAACTACGGGTTTATGCAACGAATTTACGACTGAGGACACCAGTGGTCGATCAGCTAAAGAGTTGCTTAGCCAGCTGCGGGTCGAAGGCGGGGCTTACGAAGCATTCGCCTTCCTCCAAACGGCGCAGGGCAATCATGAGCAGTTCTTCGGCGTCCGACTTTAGAAGGTAACCGGATGCGCCGGCGGCAGCGGCCGCACGCAACATTTCCTCTGAGTCGTGAATCGTAATCATCAATATTTTGGTTTGGGGTAGAGACCGGCGGAGCTTCGCTGCCACCTCCAGGCCGTTGGGCGGCGGCATAGTTATGTCGAGGATGAGGATATCTGGAACGAGCTGCATGGCTAATTCCAGTGTCTGCTTACCGTTGGCCGCCTCGCCACAAACATTGTATTGTTCGGTGGCTTCCAGGATAGTTCGCAGCCCGCGACGTACGAAAGCGTGATCGTCTGAGAGTAGAACCCGAGTAGAAGAAGACATGACCCCAACCAGCACTCTCTATTGCAGCGCATTAGTATCGTGCCGTGAATACGGTAAAACCCCTATTTCTTAGCTCAAGGTTCCATTACCTTGTTTTTAATCGCATAACGCACTAATTCCGCAACTGAGTGAACGTCCAGCTTGCGCATGATGTTAGTACGGTGCGTATCGGAGGTTTTGGTAGCAATCCCGAGAATGGCGGCCACTTCCTTGGCTGATTTACCTTCAGCGATCAACTGCAGGATCTCGCGTTCGCGAGCGGTGAGCCGCTTGCGCATCATCTCGGCAGGGTCTGTGATTCTGCTGCCGCGGTTAGCGAGAAACATCTCGGTGATTCGAGAGGTAAAGAAGGGTTTGTGATGACTCAAGGCTTCGACGGCGCGGACCAAATCGGAATCGGAGTCGGACTTCAAGACATAGCCGCGGGCCCCTGCATCCATGACCTCAGCCGCGATCTCATCGGAGTCATGATGGGTAATTATCAATACTTCGGTGCGGGGACATGATTTTCGAATTTGCCGGGTGGCCTCCAGGCCGTTGAGGTCGGGCATACTGATATCCACGACGATGACGTCGGGATGCAGCTTGGTACATTGTTCCACGGCCTCACGCCCGGAGCGTGCCTCGCCGCATATCTCCCAGCCGGGGTGCTCTTCGATAAGCATCTTGAGACCCTTGCGAACAATATCGTGATCGTCGGCAACTAATACCCTTAAATTACTCATACGGCCTCTCTTAGCGGGATTATCACGTGAATACTCGTGCCCTGGCTGCCAGATGTAATCTCCAACTCACCGCGAAGCTGGCGCAAGCGTTCCCGCATACCCAGCAAGCCGACTCCAAGGGTGGCGTTGTCCTGGCGAAACGACAACTGCTCCATGGGTATGCCGCGACCCTGATCAACCACGAAGAGATGCAGCCGATCGTCCTCCCTTTGCAGGCGCACACTGGCCGTGGCACTCCCCGAGTGGCGGTGGACATTGGTGAGGCTTTCCTGCACGATGCGGAAGATAGTGGTTTCTAACTCGGTCGCAAGTCTGGGAAGGTCTCCGGGCAGATTGAGCGCAACTTGGATGGAGCTGCGCTCAGAGAATCCATTGGCGAACCAGCGGATGGCGGCCACCAGGCCAACGTCGTCAAGCATGGGAGGGTGCAGCAAATGGGAGAGGGTGCGAACCTCCTTCAAGGAGCTGTCAATGAGTTCCTTGCTTTCCACCACAGCGTTGCGTCCTCGCTCGTCTAACTTCGACGTATCCCGACCGAGGTAGGAAAGGTTCATCTTCACGGCGGTGAGGGTTTGGCCGAGGGAGTCGTGAAGGTCTCTCGCCAGCCGTCTTCTTTCTTCGTCTCTGATTTGAAGCAACCTGCCCGTAAGCCTGCGTACTGCGGTTTCTGCCCGCTTGAGGCCGGTGATGTCCTGGACGACAATACCCATTTGCGTGACCACGTCGCCGTCTTTGGCGATGGGAAAGAGCGATTTCAGCCACCATCCGGTGGAGCCAGGAGTGGAAGGAATGGGACCCCTGATTTCCTGATTGAGCGCCGGTTCGCCGGTGAGCGCTACCCGGCGCAGTATGGGCTCAGTTTGGGCGGAGAGATCGGCAATGACATCCTTTAACGGCTTCCCCACTTGTTCGCGGGAATCCAGACCATTGAGCTGAGCGAACGGTGCATTGATTCGCTGAAAGCGGAGGTCCTTGTCGATGATCGCCAGCCCAACAGGGGCGTTAGAAAAGAATGCATTGAGTTGTGCTTCGCGATGCTCGATTTCTTCGCGCTGCTGGCGGCGCTCAGTGATGTCGTGAGTGATGACAGCGTAGCCCCGCGGTTGACCCTGTTCGTTGCGCAAGAGGGTGAGGTTAGCGGTCGCCCAAAACTGAGTTCCGTCTTTGCGGAGCTGCTGACACTCATCCGTAACATGGCCTTGCTCCAAGGCAGTGCGCAAGTGCCGTTTCGGCGTATCGGATTCGCAAACGTTGTACAGACGCTCGAAGGATTCTCCCAAAATTTCGGAGGAAGTAAACCCAAATAGACGCTCCGCACCCTGATTCCAGGTAATAATCCGGCCTTCGAGATCAACCCGTATGATGGCGTGGTCCTGTATGCCACTAACCAGCAGACGGAATTTTTCTTCGTTGTCCTTGGCCAGTGACTCGGCCCAGGTCCTGCGCGCGACCTCTGTACTCATGAGCAGGAAGAGCGACACCAGAACCATGGAAGCCAGCAGAAAGGCTAACACCAAGATCATGGTCGCTTTTCGCTGCCGGCCGGCCGACTGACTGGAGCGCTCATGGAGTAGCTGCGTTTCCTCCCGCTCCATTTCATTGAGCAGGGAACGAATCTTATCGGCCAGCACGATGCCTTGGCGGGTGAATACCAACCGCTGATCGGCGGCGGATGGATCTTGCTTCTGTGACTCGACGGATTGCTTTAGAAGCGCCAACCGTTGGTCCAAGAGTGGTTGAATCTGGATCAAGCGCTGCTGTTGCGCGAGATTGTCCACGGTCATGGATCGGAGTGCCTGCAAATGACGCGGAAGGGCCTCGAGCGCAACATCAAATTCGATCAGGACCGTGGGATCATTGGTGAGCTCAAAGGCCCGCCGGGAACTCTCGGCCTCGCTGAGTTCCGCGGACATGCTTTTGATCTCGGAGATGGCTTGATGGGTGTGAATGACCGATTCCTCGCTGTTGGCGAAGCGGTCAGACATCACGTAGGAGGCAATTCCAATGCCTACGAGGATGGTGAATACGACGGCGAAGGCCGCCTTATACGATTTGGGAGAAAGCGTCCACATTCACCGTGTACCTTGGCCGGAGGAGCAAATCTAACACACCGGATGTTACTGACGTCCGCGAATCTGTGCGTGTGCAACTTTACGACGTAGTGCCTTCAGAGATGAGGGGGTCTCGAGAGTTGCCACTGAGCCACCCCGCGTTCCTATGGGTGTTTGATCGTCCACGCCGGCTTTGATCGGCAGCGGGTGAGCGGATTCTCCCCCACAATCGACGATAGCCTGACAAGTTGATCAAGCGCTATAGGGGATTCTCCGTATGTAATCCGCAACAAGAGGAGTCTAAGGTAGTTAGAGCGACAACCTACACGAGATGCCGGATGTACGCGTGGAGTCCGCGCATCCTAGAATATATGTTGTAAGCGACAGACCATAGAGTTCAGCTAAGGAGATGGTGATGAAGTCGATTCGTAATACCCTGGGAGTAGCTGCCATGCTTTTTGCCGGATATGTGCTCGTCAACTCGCTTCCGGACTTGTACCGCTACATCAAAATTTCCCGGATGTAGGGCTCCAACCATACGTTCATGGCAAGTGCTGCGAGAGCCACATAGGACCATCGGTGCACAGCACAAGGAAAATTGATGCGCAGCCCGGTGACGGTTGCGCATCATTTCTGTTGCGGCCGGTCCAGGACGCCGGAATCCACCACCTCCCCGGTGCGGGATATTGCCTGGAAGTAGAACTTGTCTCCTGCAATCTCAGCGAAGATGAAGCTACGATCGGTGTCAAAACCGGCCGCCATGTCGGCGGCATGCTTCAGATCGTGGTAACGAAGCTCGCCGGAGTTGCCGAGAACAAAATAGTAAGCGCCATTCTGAGGCTTGACCCTTTCATAAACATGATCGTGCCCTGATAGAACCAGATTGACGCCATACTTCTCGAACAGGGGCAGAAGAACGGCACGCAGATCGAGGTCTGAGCCGTGATATCTGGCGTCCGAGTACAGCGGGTGATGCATGAAGCATATCTTCCATTGCGAATTTGTAATCTGCAGTTGCCGCTCCAGCCAATCCAACTGAGAAGAATCCATGTAATTGCTGTCCAATGCGAAGAAGGTGGCATCACCTTTTTTGAAGCTGTAGTAGCGTTCGCCTCCCATGTTGAAGGGCTTATAAAGGCGCTCGTTGGGGTTGTCGTGATTGCCGATGGAGGCGTAGAACTTTACTCCGGCGTCGAGTAAAGACTTATAAGGCATCTCGAACTTGCGTTCGAAATCCTGCTGGCTCTTGCCGCCATAGATGTTGTCGCCCAACATGAGGACGAAGTCGTAGCCTGACTTCAGGCGGCACTTTTCCATTTGCTCAGCCACTTGAAACTGGGGAGCGCCTCCGGTACCGCTGTCGCCGATGACCGCGAAGCGCACGGAGTGTGGGTCATCGGGCAAATCGCATGCCGAGGGATAGGGGCCGGGGTTGATATCCGCCTGCGGCGTAGCGTCGCTGGCGAACACCCTTCTCTCGACGTTTTTCGCGGCGGAGGTCAGGGACGGAGCTATCCTGAACACACCTGCAGCGATGGCCAAAGCGGCAAGTAGAACTATAAGACGATTCCGCATCTTTATTATTTTATAAACCTCGTGTTTTATTAACCTCGTGAACCTCGCACGACTACGACGGGATAGCGCTGGGAATATAGTCAATAATCAGGTTGGCGCCCACGTCCCGCAGCACAAGGTCACGGCCTACGATTCGGTATTCGAGGTCTTGGGGCAGCTCCGGGAGATTCAGGAGGAGCGAGGGAGGCGACGATTGCAACGGAAGGTGGCCGGGATACGACTCATTCACTCGCAAAGGCATCGCGCTAACAGGCTCGGCACGGCGGAGGCTAGCGCGAATCTTTGCCCCGTCAGGGCCCTGTAATGTGGTTTCGATCAGGCGCTTAAATAGCTGGCTGACCTCGGGGGTGAAAACGTCGCCCGGTTTGGCTGTGGAGCGCGCATCGCGGATCCTATCGGCCATGAGGAGCTGCCTCTGGTTGATCGCGTGCTCGGAGTCAGAAGACTTGGATGCGGACAGTCCGGCCTTGGCCTGGTCGTGAAGTTTCATGTATTCCTTAACGCGTTCCTGGAAGCTCCCAATGACCAGGGAATCCTGATTCACCGCAGGCGTACCACTAGGTGCATATTGCGCCCACAGATCAGAACAGCACAGCACGGTCAGGACGACGAAGGCCTGAACACCGCGACGAGTTAGATTGTTCATCTTTGTTCCTTAACCATTCCTTAATCGTCGTCTCCTAACAAGATTCAGTGACGAGAAGTACTTGCAAGCCTCTGAGAGACTGAGGATCAATTGCTTACTTACCCTGATTTTGCCCCACCGCCTGCTCAACTACCTCCCGCACTGCCTCGCTCACAGCCTTTTTAACGCTAGCTTCCACCTGCTTGTTGTTGAGCTCAACCTCGACGGAATCTCCAACCAACTTCTGGACCACCTGTTCCACAACCGGAGCCACAGATGGGAGATCTCTAGCGACGGCCGCAGCCGCTTTTGCCGCGGTTTTCTGCGGGGAAGGCGGCGCTTGCTCCCGAGCTGCTTCTGTCTCCGGACCCATAGTCGCATCCCAGTCCGACTCAAATATCCGGACCACCGCGTTTACTGCGCCCTGGTCGCGGATGATAACTCCCACTTCCCGTCGCGCGTCCAGTTCGAGCTCGCGGAGGCTCTGGCTGCCCAGAAACATCTGGTGGCGGTCGCGAATGATAGTGCGGGTGTGCAAGCGTATTTGCTGGAGCTTGCGCGCTGCCAGACTACTGTTTCTGCTCACTATTCGTCCGACAATTCGAATCTTGACACCCTTTTTGAGACGCGCCTCGAGCAGTCGAATCATTGCCCTGTCACTCACCTTGGAGTCATAGATCAGCAGTTCCTGCTTCGCTCCGGCGATGAAGGCTGCCAATCGGTCCCGGGCGTTCACAGGACTTACCAGAAACTTGGCGCACCTGGCCGCATAAGGTTGACGTTTGGTATCGCATTCGAACAGTCTGATCGCTTCCTGTACCAACTGGCGGTTCCGGGTGACGATTCCGAAGCTTCGGCTGCGATCGATATCCAGGTGAGTGAAGTTGAAAGCCAGGACATGAAGTTCCTTCCGGTCGACGATCATCATCTTCCCGTGGTAGCGCACCAGGTCGTCAGAGGTACGGGCAACCGTGACGCCCTTCGCCAGCAGGCGCATTTCCAGCTTGCGCAAGTTTTTCTCGCCATTCCGATTGGTGTCAGCGACGAGGGTGTGAACTGAGACGCCGCGCCTGACTGCGTTCGCCAGGGCATTTTCGATTTCCTTGCGATCAAAGCGAAAGATCGCAATCTCAATGCTCTTCCTGGCACTGTCGATGGCTTTGATGAGGGGCTTAACCCCATCCTCGGGTTCGACAATAAGTTTCACGCATTGCTCCTAAGGAAGCTCGCGACAACCGTCACTCTCAGATGCTGAACGCGAGCCTTAGATTGATACATAGGGAATACACCTTAGTTATGCCCACTAGTTCTAACTACGGCACGGATCTATGTCGAACTACTGCCGTTGGTTGTGGCTTTCCTCTTTGCGGCGTACAGAACATTAACAACTGCACTACGGGCAGTACCTGATGTTTCCGCAGGATGGACAAGTCTAGAGTGCAATTTCATGGCCGGCCTAGCTGTCTATTTCGACGAGCCGATACCCAATTGATTCGCGTCGATTCAGGGCGCCACCTGACTTGGAGGAAGGAGCGGAAGAATGCATATCAAGGATCCTCTTTGTCTTGAGAGTTATTTGCGTTCCTGCAGGCGATTTGCCGTCCACTTCATTGCGATTTGCGCACTCTTCACGGCCGGACCGGCAGTCGCGCAACACGGCGATGGGGAGAAGGCCGTCGATCGGCACGATGCCAGTGCTCCTACGGTCACTCCGGAAGCCGGGTGCGTCGATGCTGAGTTATGCAGGCAACCGGATCAACCCCAAACTACGCTGCCCAACGCGCCGTCATCTTCGGTGGATGTGGCATCGTTGACGTTGGGTGAGCGGTTCAGAATTTACAGGACCTCGCTCCTCAGACCCTATACCGTGGTTGGCCCGGCATTCGGTGCGGGAATTGGGCAGTGGGAGGACGAGCCTCCAGAATGGGGCCAAGGTGGCGAAGGCTATGCCCGGCGTTTCGCCTCCGGCATGGCACGGAGCGTGATCTCCGAGAGCATTCGATTCGGGGTTGCAGCAATTGATGGTGAAGACCCTCGCTACCACCGCTCTCAAGAAATTGGCTTTTGGAACCGCACTCGATATGTCTTTGTCGAGACATTCACGTCGAGAACTGCAAACGGGACTCGCATCCCAGCCTATTCCCGGTTCGCGGGAACCTATGGTGCAGCATTCATCGCCAACACCTGGTATCCGGACTCCAGGGCAACCGCGGGTTATGCGCTGCGTCGCGGCTCAACGGCATTGGCCTCAAGCTTGGGACTCCACATGTTCGAGGAGTTTGTGCCGCGCAAGTACTTTAAGGCTCTCCACATTGGGGATTAACTGCAGGTAGAACAGCAAGTTCGGATTGTGAGCCTGGGTCCCAAACATGCATTGGAGAGGACAGTGGGAAGTGACTTGGCCGCTGAAGTGCCGATAATCGGTTCGACCGCTAATGCCGTTGCCGAAGCGGGGACGACTCACGCCCCGACGAACCTGGTTACCCGACAATCGGCAGGGATTGTCGGGCTGCTGCGACCTCACACCAGATCGCTGGCGTTGGCGCTTCTTGCGGTCTTAGGCGAGGGAGCCGCAAACCTCCTGGAGCCTTGGCCGTTGAAGTTTGTCTTCGACAGCTTCAGTAAGTCGGGACCGAAGCACGGATGGCTTAACTCCTGGATTCAATCGATGATCGGACCAGACAAGATTGCAGCCCTGGAATTTGCCGCCGCTGCAGTTTTTGGTATCGCGTTGTTGGATGCGGTGTGCTTCTACGCCGACAAGTATTTGACCACCAGTGTCGGACAGTGGGTAATGCACGACTTGCGGCTGCTGCTGTATAGCCATATTCAGGATCTCTCCCTTGACTATCACAGACAGAATCAAACCGGCGAGCTCATCAGTCGACTGACCAGCGACATCGACGCCATCCAAAGCTTCATCGTGACAAATCTGCTGGGAAGCCTGGTTAATGCCATGACCTTATTGGGCATGGTCGCCGTCATGTTCTACCTTAACTGGCGTTTCACCTTGATTGCCCTTTCCGTCGCGCCGTTACTGTTCGCGGTAACGTATTCGTACACCCGCCGCAGCAAAAAGGCATCCCGCGAAGTCAGGAAGAAAGAGAGCGAAATCGTTTCGCGCCTGCAAGAGGTACTGTCTGCCATCGGCGTGGTCAAGGCGCTGGCACGCGAAGACTACGAGCAGCAAAGGCTGGAGGAGGAGAGCGTGGAGAGCGTGCAGATTGCTTTACGCGCGCGCAGCCTCAAAGCACGGCTCTCGCCACTGGTAGGACTCATCGTGGCGGCGGGCACCGGACTGGTGCTCTGGTTCGGCGGCAAACTGGTTCTGGGTGGATCCCTTTCCGCGGGATCGCTGCTGGTTTTCATTTGGTACCTGGGGAAGATGTACAAGCCCATGCA
The DNA here is from genome assembly GCA_963834815.1 of uncultured Acidobacteriaceae bacterium. Lineage (GTDB taxonomy): Bacteria > Acidobacteriota > Terriglobia > Terriglobales > Acidobacteriaceae > DASRAA01. The sequence continues at coordinate 707,019 of CAWIDA010000009.1, forward strand.
GGATGTCGCGAAGATGACCGACAGCTATTCCAAGGCAGCGGTGGGGTACGAACGCATCAAGGAGATTCTTGATACCGAGCCGCAGGTGCAGGACCTTCCATCGGCGAAACCGGCGCCAAAGTTCAAGGGGGAGATTGAATTCAATCACGTGCACTTCAGTTATGTTGCCGGCCAACCTGTATTGGAGAACATCAGTTTCACGGTTCCCCAAGGCCACATGACAGCGATAGTGGGATCAACGGGAGCCGGGAAGACAACCATCGCGAGCTTGATCGGCCGTTTCTACGATCCCGATTCCGGGTTGGTGAGGATCGATGGACACGACGTCCGCGATTTTTCTCAGAAGTCTCTGCGCGAGCAGATGAGTTTCATCCTGCAAGAGAGCATCCTGTTTCGCGCGCCGATCTGGCAGAACATCGCGTACGGCAAGCCGGAGGCATCGCGCGCAGAAATTCGTCGCGCCGCGAAGCTGGCCAACGCTGACGAGTTCATCGAGAAGCTGCCGGACGACTACGACACGGTAGTCGGAGAACGAGGGGCCACGCTTTCCGGTGGACAGCGCCAACGCATCGCGATAGCACGCGCCATTATTCGCGACACTCCGATTCTCATCATGGATGAGCCGAGTTCCGGCCTGGATGCGGCCTCGGAAAAACTTGTATTTGAAGCGCTCAGCCGCTTGATGGAGCACCGGACCACCATCGTGATTGCCCATCGGTTGTCGACGATTCGACGCGCAAACAACATCCTTCTGATCAAGAACGGGAGGATCGTCGAGAGCGGAAGTCACGATCAACTACTGCGTGCAGGCGGTATTTACGCGATGCTCTACGAACTTCAGTTCCAGCACGAAGACGATAATTCCGATCTTGACCTGAACGGCGTGCTGCAGAGGCGATAGTTGGAAACATTCGGAGGCAAAAGGGGAACGAATACGGAAAGAGTGAGGAGGACGACGATGACATTATCAGGAAGGACTTCATGCAGGCGCATCCCAGCCATGTTCCTGGCAGCCGTAATAGCAGTTCTGCCTCTCACGGCATTGGCGGAGGACGGCAACCGACCCAACCGCAATCTGGCCGCGAACGGTACTGCCGTATTATGGCAGGCCCCGGCGGACATCGCTTCCCGCAACCTCTTCTATGGACCGGGGGGCAAGGAACATGCTCCTCACACGACGTTCACGTTTATCAAGGAAGACACGAGCGGCTCAACCCCCAAGTTCGAGATTCGTGACGAGAACGGAGTCGAGTGGAAGGTGAAGCTCGGAGTCGAAGCGCGTCCAGAAACCGTTGCCTCACGCCTGCTCTGGGCAGTTGGGTACTTCTCCGACGAAGACTACTACCTCCCTGTTTTGCACGTGGAAAACATGCAGCATTTGCGGCGCGGCGAAAACCTCGTGTCTTCCGATGGCTCCATGCATGACGTGCGTTTGGAACGCCATCTGAATGACGAAAAGAAGGTCAGCGATTGGAAATGGCGGGACAATCCATTCGAGCGCGAACGCGAATTCAACGGTTTGCGGGTACTCATGGCAGTCATGAATAACTGGGACCTGAAAAACACGAACAACTCGATCTACGAAGTAAAGGGAACCAACGACGCCAGTCCGGCGCTTCGCTATGTCGTGGCCGATCTGGGCGCGAGTTTCGGAACTACCGGCGAAAGCTGGTCGCACGGCCGCTCGAAAGGAAACTTGGAATCCTACCAGCACTCAAAATTCATCAGTAAAGTTACCCCAGAATATGTTGACTTCGCAGCACCGTCGCATCCGGCGCTGATCTATATATTTACGCCCAAAGAGTTCATCACCCGGATGGATATGAGATGGATTGGCCGGCGGATTCCGCGAACCGATGCTAAGTGGATGGGAAGCCTGTTGGCCCAACTTTCGCCCGATCAAATTCGGGACGCATTTCGAGCTGCAGGATATTCTCCCGCGCAAGTGGATGGTTTCAGCGCGGTCGTCGAGCAGAGAATTGCACAACTTAATAAGTTGTAGCCACCAGGCTCGTAGTCAGCAACCTTGGGGAGGATTCCTTAAAATAGTGGCATCCGCGTCACTGTCTACGGAAACTCGAAAGCGAAACTACGGTTTTCTCCTGCTTCTTCGTCCGGTTGAGACGCGATATTCATAGGTACGGCGAAGACAGGGCAAGCGCTTTCCTGTCAATTGGCCCAATCCATAGCGCCCGCGCTTCGCCTGGTGTCGAATCGTAATCCCAGTTGGTTTGGGTTTTCACAGGAGGCTACATTGACTCAACAAGTTTTAAGAAAGCATTGCCTGTCGCTTGGCGTCGTAACTGCCCTAATGTTGGCGCTGGTTCTGGTCGGGTGCGCTCGAACCGCCGAACATCCCGACGTCAAGACAAACGTCGATACTGCGCTGACTCGCAGTGATCTCGGCGTGGTCAAGGTGTCGCAGGATCGCGAAAAGGGAGTGCTTACACTCACTGGTGATGTCGAGACTCCAGACCAAAAAACCCAGGCCGAGAATGTCGCGTCGCAAGCGGCCCCCGGCTATACCATCGCAAATGAAATCGGCGTACGTCCGGTGGGAGGGGAGAGCCAGGCCAAAGCCGTTGACTCCAGTCTTGACGATGGCATAGAGGACAACTACAAGGCCGCATTGAAAGCCCACAAGAACCTCGACGACCAGAGCATCTCCTACAACGCCAAGAATGGGACGCTGGTTCTGACGGGTAGCGTGAAGACCAGCGCGCAGAAGAGCCAGGCTGAAAAACTGGCGAAGGGCATTCCTCAAGTGAAGGACGTGGTGAACGAAATTGAGGTAAAGCCAGATAAGGACTCGACGGGCAGGTAAGTTCCTTGCGCGAATGAGAAAGGGCGGCAGCCGCTGCTGTGCGCCCCCTCAGTTTAGGACTATGGAACTCTCAGAGACCTGTAAGAAAGACTTCGAAGTTTCCGCCAGGACAACCGGTTAGCACTGCTGAGGCGTGCTGAAGGAGACGCGTGAAAGCGAAGGCGGCGAAAAGTAATGTCGAAGCCATCTCCGCTGAAGGCCCCATCTCGACCCGCACCGAACTGAAACAGGTCGAGGAGCGGTTGGCGATTGGAGCCAACGTTGTTTACGAAACCATCCGACGGGAAGGCGAGGACGAGTTGCGCCGGCCGGTCGCGGCATTGGCATGGTCAGCGCTGGCCGCTGGACTTTCGATGGGATTTTCGTTCATCGCTGAAGGATTGCTGACCGCACATTTGCCGGACACTACATGGCGTCCCCTAGTTGCGAAAGCGGGCTATTGTGTCGGGTTCCTGATTGTGGTTCTAGGGCGGCAGCAGCTCTTTACGGAAAATACCCTTACCGTGATTTTGCCATTGCTGTCGCACAAGGACGCGACGACATTGCTGCGCGTGCTTCGGCTGTGGGGGATTGTATTGAGCACAAATCTCGCCGGAACGTTCCTGTTTGCGCTCTGCCTCATGCGAACCACGCTGTTTGACGGGCACACGCAAGCCGCGTTGGTGGATATCGGCAAGTCCCATTTCGGGGCCACTTTCGCTACTGTTGTTGTGCGAGCCATTTTCGCCGGCTGGTTGATCGCCCTGATGGTCTGGCTCCTTCCCGGGGCTGAGTCAGCGAAAGTGAGTATCATCATAATCATTACCTACCTGGTAGGCCTGGCGGGATTCAATCATATTGTTGCCGGATCCACTTCCAGCCTATTCCTGGTTGCAATGAAGTCGGTCTCGTGGACAACCTATTTCGCACAGTTCTTTATCCCCACCCTGCTCGGCAACATTATCGGCGGAGTTTCTTTGGTTGCAGCGCTGGGCCATGCCCAGGTAGTGGGCGGCAAGCACTAGTCGATCTGGGCTCCACCAAGCGGGCAGAACTTGCGACTGGCGGTCCCCTTGTAGTTTTTTCACACCAGCCCCGCTCCCACTCGCCGTGGAGTAGCTAATACGAACAGTTAGGGCGAAGGCCTTATTGTCGGGAATTGATGGTGGAGACTAAGGTGGGCTTAAGTAAGGCACACATTTCCGTGGAGGTAAAGAAGACGTGAAGAATACGCTAAAAGATCTCTACATTGACGAACTGAAGGATTTGCTCAGTGCTGAGAAACAGTTAACCAAGGCAATTCCGAAGATGGCCAAGGCAGCCTCATCGAAGGAGTTGCGTAATGGATTCGAGACGCACCTGGAGCAAACCAAGGGACATGTTCAGCGCCTGGAGGAGATTTTTACCATGCTCGGCACGAAAGGTGGAGGGAAGAAGTGCGTTGGCATGGAGGGGATTATCAAAGAGGGCGACGAGGTAATGTCGGAAGACTATGACAGCAACGTGATGGACGCCGCTCTAATTTCGGCGGCACAGCGCGTGGAACACTATGAGATCGCGGCCTACGGCACCGCTTGCACCTACGCTGAGCTGCTTGGCGAAAGCGAGCACGCGTCGCTGTTGGGGCAAACGCTGGAAGAGGAAAAAGAAACGGATGAAAAGTTGACCGAGCTTTCAAAGCAGATCAATGTCGAGGCTGAAGAGGGCGCTTCGGAAGAGCAACCGGAAAGAAAGCGCAAGTCCGGACGCGCCGCATAAGCTATCCACAAGCGGGGGTGGCGAGCCGCCACCCCCTGTACGTAAGCCAGGAACTGCGCGTTCGCGTGGGTCCATCTACCGCCCGCAAAGAAACGCTCTGACAGTCATGACATTCTTCCGAGGGGTCTGAGACTCCTACGGCATTGGCCGGATTGTTGCCAGATCGAATTGCGAATACTGTTATTACCAATTATTGCGAAGTTGCCTGGATCGCTCTGACCTTGGAAGATGCCAGAGGTGGGCGCGGTTTTGCCGGCAACTCTCCGATTGGAAGCGGCTTGGAAGCAACGAGCAAGTGACCGTCTTGTACTGTTTCTGAGCCTCTCCTCCGAATTGTGACAGCTGGATGATGTCAGCCGGTGATCGCTCGTCTCGGGAGACCCGAATCGGTCAGGACAAAATTTCGTTAGAATTGTCGTTAAACAGGGATGGCCCAAGCAGGAATTCCCGGCCTATGGGTGTAAACACGAGGGTCCCAAACAAGTCCCAGGCGGCACCAATTGCGATGGATGGTCTCGACGAGCCCATCCGTGCCGAACTGTTCAGTATCGAACGCATTGAGCAGCACGCCGAGAGCCTGGCGGCGGCGCAAACAGTCACCAAAGATCCGCACCAAGGACGTCCACTTATACCGCGCGTGTTGGAGAACGGCCGCGTGCTGCTGGAATCGTACCGGGAGATTGCCCGGGCGATTCAGGAGGAGCATCCGATCACGCCGGCCGCGGAATGGCTGGCCGATAACTTCCACATTGTGGAAGAGCAGTTGCGCGAAATTCAGGACGATCTGCCCGCCGGTTATTACCGCAAATTGCCCAAGCTTGCCTCTGATCACTTGCAGGGCTATCCGCGTGTCTACGGAGTAGCGTGGGCTTACGTGGCCCACACCGACAGCCACTTCGATCCCGAGAGTTTGCGCCGCTTCGTGAAGGCATATCAACGAGTGCAACCGCTCGACATTGGAGAGTTATGGGCGGTCGCAATTACGTTGCGCGTCGTACTGGTGGAAAATCTGCGAAGGCTGACGGACCGAATCATGCGGGGCCGGGCTGAGCGCGTGGAAGCCGATCTATTGGCCGACAGTCTGCTGGGCACCGGGGGGCAAACTCGCATTCCTCCCGAGACGGCTTTGCACCGATTCGAGAAGACCCCCCTTGCCAGGTCATTCGTCGTACAGCTGGTGCAACGGCTCCGTGACATCGATCCGAACATGGGAGCGGTATTGCGCTGGCTCGACCTGCGTCTGGCGGAGCAAGGCACGACGGCTGACGAGATCGTCCGCGCCGAGCATCAGGAACAAACGGCAATGAATGTCACGGTGCGGAACATCATTCCCAGCATGCGCCTGATGATGGACTTTGATTGGCATGAGTTCGTCGAGAGCGTCAGCCTGGTGGACGAAATCCTGCGGGCTGAAAGCAATTTCGGCGAAATGGACTTTGCCACCCGAGATTCCTATCGCCATGCGATCGAGGAGCTCTCTCGCGGCTCGGGTCGCACGGAAATCGAGATTGCGGAGCACGCGGTACACCGCATCAGAAGGGCTGGGCCACCGGGAAACGGACAGCCATCCGATGCGCGGAAGGTGGATCCCGGCTATTACCTGATTTCCGACGGACGCCTTTCGTTCGAGCGCGACATCGGCTTCCGCGTACCGTTAAAAACCCGGCTGTTGCGCCTTTACCTGAGGAGTGCGGCAGCGGGTTACCTGGGTACGATTGCCCTGGGTACGGCTCTATTCGTTGCGCTGCCGCTGCTGCACGAAAGAAGGGCCGGAGTGCCGGTGTGGGGGTTGATCCTGCTCGGACTGCTGGGTTCCGTATGCGCCTCCGATCTGGCAGTCGCACTTATAAACCGGCTAGTGACCGACTTGTTCGGCCCACGGATGCTGCCGCGTCTGGAGTTACGCGAGGGTGTGACGCAGGATCTAAGAACCATCGTCGTCGTCCCGACTTTGCTTACCAACCAAAGTGACATTGAGCAACTAGTGGAGCGTCTGGAGGTACATTACCTGGCCAACTCCGACGGCGATCTTCTATTTGCCCTTCTGACCGATTGGACGGATGCGAGGAACGAGGTGCAGGCGGGCGATGACGATCTGCTCGCAGTCGCCGTGCAGGGTATTGCACGACTAAACAAGATGCATGGCCCCACTCCAGACGGCGACGAGCGCTTCCTGTTGCTGCACAGAAAGCGGGTATGGAACGAAAGTGAAGGCAAATGGATGGGATGGGAGCGCAAACGCGGAAAGCTGTGCGAGCTGAACCACCTTCTTCGCGGCCAGGACAGCACCACCTTCCTTCCCCTCGGAGGACAGAAGGCACAAGTTCCAAGAGGCGTGCGCTACGTCATCACGCTGGATGCGGACACGCGGTTGCCGAGAGGTGCGGTGTGCCGTCTGGTCGGCACCCTGGCGCACCCCCTCAATCAGCCAAGGTTCAGCCCGCACGATGGGCGGGTCGTCGAAGGATACGGAATCGTGCAGCCCCGGATCACCCATTCCCTGGCATCCGATCACGAGCGGTCGCTCTTCCAGACACTCTATTCCGGGCCTTGTGGCGTCGATCCGTATGCTTTTGCTGTTTCCGACGTTTACCAGGACATGTTTCACGAAGGGTCCTTCACCGGGAAAGGCATCTACAACGTCGAGGCCTTTGACGCCGCGTTAGCGGGCAAGGTGCCCGACAACACTCTATTGAGCCACGACCTGTTGGAAGGAATCTTTGCGCGTACCGCGCTGGCCAGCGATATCGAGCTATTCGAGGAGTTCCCTTCTCACTATGAGGCCGCGGCAGCGCGGCAACATCGCTGGGTGCGCGGCGACTGGCAACTGCTGCCATGGATTTTCGGCCGTCCGCGATCAACTTCGGGTGATAGACGCCCGGAGAACATTCCTGTCATTGGCCGCTGGAAGATGGTGGACAATTTGCGCCGGTCTTTGTCGGCGCCGACGGCGTTCTTGGTCTTGATAGCAGCATGTCTGCTGCCGGCAGCTTCTCCGTCAATCTGGGCAAGGTTCATTTTGGCGACCATCGCGCTTCCCGCGCTGCTGCCCTTCCTGCTGGGAATCAATCCGCCACGAAGGGGAATCTCCAAGCGGTCGCACTTTCGGGCGATGCTCTCTGACCTTACACTTGGCCTGTCCCAAACTGTGATTGCGGTGACGATGCTGGCCTACCAGGCCTGGCTTATGTGCGATGCCATCCTGCGCACGCTGCTGCGGATGTTCGTTACCCACAGCCATCTGCTGGAATGGACGACCGCGAAGCAGGCAAAGTACGCGGTCGATCTGAAACTCGCCGCCATGTACAAGCGCATGGCGGCCAGCGTGCTTCTGGCGCTGTCCACGCTGGTAATTGTTGTCTATGGACCGCATCATGACTGGGGCGCGATGCTTCCGTTCGTGGTGCTTTGGATGGCGGCTCCAGCGGTGGCGTGGCAGATCAGTCGTCCTCCGCGTCGCCGTGTTGGCGAACCACTTACTGAGCCCAACGCGCGAGTTCTACGGTTGATTTCGCGCCGGACCTGGCATTTCTTCGAAACATTTATTACTTCAGCCGACCATTTCCTGCCTCCCGACAACTTTCAGGAAACGCCGAAGCCAGTGGTTGCCCACCGAACCTCACCAACGAACATGGGACTGTATCTGCTATCCACGTTGGCGGCAAACGATCTGGGTTATCTGGGAACAGCCGAGGCAGTCGACCGGTTGGAGGCGACCCTGAGCACATTGGGCCAACTCGAATTAGTCAGAGGGCATTTCTACAACTGGTACGACACGCGCACCCTGCGGCCGCTTGATCCCAAATACGTTTCGTCTGTAGATAGTGGGAATCTTGCCGGTCACCTTCTGGCCCTGGCCAGCGGGTGCGTAGAACTTAAGCAGCGGTCTTCATTCGGCGAGCGCTCACTGGCAGGCATTGGCGACACCATCGAGTTGCTGCGAGAAGCCCTGAACAAACTAGCTGAGACGCGACGGACGAATACGGTCACCAAGAGGCAGCTTAGCAATGCTATCGGCGCCCTCGCGAACTCACTGGAGCTTCCGCCGACGAAAGCGGCGGAATGGGGAGAACGGGTCTACGAACTGAGGGCGCGGGCTCTGGCTGTGGCTGACATCGCGCAGACCATGGCCCAGGAGCGCGGCGATACGGTTGAGTCCGAATTGTATGTCTGGGCCGATGGCGTGAGGACATGCGTTGAAAGCCATGTGCGCGACGCCCAGATCCTGCTGCCGTGGATACAAAAGGACCCAAAAATCCAAGCCGGAAGGGAGCCATTACCGGAGTGGTTGGCGATCGAACCCTATTTTGAGACTGTGCCAGCGCTGGGCGACATGCCGGATCGAACGGAAGCGGCACAACGGGCGCTTGCCGACCGGCGAACTGAGCTGCTCAAGGATCCATCCGCAAATTCGGATGTCCTGCGACGCCTCGATACCCTGGCGCAGGCCCTGCGGCAATCGGAGAAAGAGGCGCATGCGCTCCTTCGCCGTATCGCTACCATCAAGCAGCAGGCTGAAGAGATGTTTCAGTCGATGGACTTCAGCTTCCTTTTCGATCGCACTCGCAAACAATTTTCAATCGGCTACCGCGTCAACGACAACACTCTGGATGCCAACTGCTACGACCTGCTGGCTTCAGAAGCACGCCTGACCAGCTTCATCGCGATTGCCAAGGGTGACGTTCCCTCCTCCCACTGGTTCCGCCTGGGCCGGTCGCTCACTCCAGTGGGTCGCGGCTCGGCGCTGATCTCATGGTCGGGCTCGATGTTCGAATATCTGATGCCGGCCCTGATGATGATTTCGCCAACCGGCAGCCTGTTGCAACAGACATACGAATTGGTTGTGCGCCGTCAGATTGAATACGGAGCGGAGCGGGGCGTCCCTTGGGGAATTTCAGAGTCGGCGTATAACGCCAGGGACCTTGACCTCACTTATCAATACACAGCCTTCGGTGTGCCGGGACTGGGCCTGAAGCGCGGACTCAGCGAGGACCTGGTGATCGCACCTTATGCCACCGCTCTAGCGGCCATGATCGATCCGAACGCTGCGACCGAGAACTACGCGCAACTTGCCGCCGCCGGCGGCAAGGGCAGATACGGCTTCTTTGAAGCGCTTGATTACACCAGCGAGAGAGTTCCTGAGGGCGAGTCTGTCGCCGTGGTGTGCGCTTATATGGCACACCACCAGGGAATGTCGCTGGTGGCACTCTCCAATGCGCTGAACAACGGCAAGATGCGGGCCAGATTCCACACCGAGCCAATGGTACAGGCTTCGGAATTGCTATTGCAGGAGCGCACGCCTCGTGACGTACTGGTGGCACGGCCTCGTGCCGAGGAAGTGGCGGCGACGGCTCATGCTCGCGAACTGGTCCCGCCGGTGGTTCGCCATTTTACCTCGCCCCAGGAAATCGTCCCGCGCACGCATCTCCTCTCCAATGGGCAATACGGAGTGATGATAACCACAGCGGGATCGGGATACAGCCGATGGCGAAATATCGCGGTCACTCGCTGGCGTGAGGACGTCACCTGTGACTGCTGGGGATCCTATGTTTTCCTCCGCGACGTGCAAACCGGCGAGGTGTGGTCAGCCGGCTATCAGCCTACCGGTGTGGAACCCGATAGCTACGAAGCCAGCTATACCGAGGACCGGGCTGAGTTCATTCGGCGTGACGGATCGTACTCCACCACGCTGGAGGTGGTGGTTTCATCAGAAGACGATGCGGAAGTGCGGCGGGTTTCGATTGCCAATCTGGGAACGCGGACGCGCGAAGTACAGGTCACTTCGTATGCCGAACTGGTGATGGCGCCGCAAGCCGCCGACGAGACCCATCCGGCATTTTCCAATCTGTTTGTAGAAACCGAGTTCGTAGCCAGCGCGGAAGCTCTGTTGGCAACCCGCCGACGCCAATCCGATAGCGAAGCGACAGTCTGGGTTGCCCATGTGACAGCCGTGGAAGGCGAGTCCAGCGAAGACGTGCAGTTCGAAACGGACCGGATGCAGTTTCTGGGACGCGGACATCAGGTGCGTGATGCGGTCTCCATCATGGACGGCCGCCCCCTTTCAAACACGGTCGGTTCGGTGCTCGATCCCGTGCTGAGTCTGAGGCGTACCGTACGGATTCCGCCCGGCACGACGGCCCGGGTAAGTTTTACGACGATTATCGGACAAGCCCGCGAGGCAGTGTTAGACCTGGCCGACAAGTATCGAGATGCCAGGACGTGGGAGCGCACCCTGACATCTGCCTGGACGCAAGCGCAAGTTCAGCTTCACCATCTGGGCATCACTCCCGACGAGGCGCATTTATTCCAGCGGCTCGCTAATGCCGTCCTGTACTCTGACCCGTTTCTGCGACCGTCGGCGGATTTGCTGAGCCGGAGCACGCTCGATCGTTCCGCACTGTGGTCGCACGGAATCTCCGGCGACTTGCCGATTGTGCTGGTGAGGATCGACGAAGAGGAAGACGTGGGAATCGTGCGTCAGTTGTTGCGAGCCCATGAATACTGGCGGCTCAAGCGCTTGTCGGTTGACCTGGTGATTCTGAACGAAAAGCCGCCTTCGTACGAACAGGAACTTCAGGGCTCTCTGGACGACCTGGTACGTACTCATCAGCAACGCCTCTCGGCCGAGCCGGGAGCGGTTCACGCCAACGTCTTTCTGTTGCGAGGGGACCTGATTACGGGCCAGGAGCGCATTTTGCTGCAGAGCGTCGCTCGCGCTGTATTGCTGAGCCGGCACGGCACACTGGCGGAACAGGTGATCCGATCGCAACGCTCCGAACCGCTGATTCGGCCCACGTCCCGGCTACCCCGATCGGGGAAAGAAGCTGAAATCAAGTTGGACATTGCAAGCCTGGAGTTCTTCAACGGTCTCGGTGGCTTCGCCGATGGGGGCCGCGAATACGTGACCGTCCTTGAGGAAGGATTGCGCACTCCAGCGCCCTGGATCAATGTGATCGCAAATCCTTCGTTCGGATTTCTGGTTTCCGAATCGGGCTCCGGGTACACCTGGGCGGGTAACAGCCGGGAGAACCAGCTCACTCCCTGGTCGAACGATCCTGTGACCGATTCACCGGGCGAAGCCATCTACCTTCGCGATGAGGATACGGGTGTGGTTTGGAGCCCGACGGCGTTGCCGGTCCGGGACGAATCTTCCGCGTATGTCGCGCAACATGGACAGGGGTATAGCCGGTTTCAGAATAGTGCGCAAGGGATAGTGGCAGAACTGCTGCAGTTCGTGCCGATACAAGACCCGGTAAAGATCTCGCGGTTGTCGCTGGAAAATCGTTCGGCCCGTACCCGCCGCGTGTCAGTAACTGCGTACGCAGAGTGGGTGCTGGGAAACTCGCGCGGCACGCAAGCACCGTACATTGTCACAGAAACGGATAGCGAGACCGGCGCTCTGCTTGCCCGCAGTGCGTGGAGCGGCGAATTCGGCGGGCGGGTCGCGTTTCTGGATCTTGGCGGACGTCAGAGTTCCTGGTCCGGTGATCGTAAGGAGTTCCTCGGTCGCAACGGTGTAATCGCACGGCCCGCCGCCCTGCGGCGAGGTGGCCCGCTGTCGGGGAAGGTAGGTGCCGGCCTCGATCCGTGTGCCGCCTTACGAACCGAGCTTGAATTGCACCCCGGGGAGCGCACGGAGATCGTGGTTTTCCTCGGCCAAGGGAACAACCGGATTGAGGCGCGGGAATTGGTGAATCGCTATCGTTCCGCGGATCTTGACCAGCTCATCGCCGAGGTAAAACGACAGTGGGACGACGTGCTTGAGAACGTGCAGGTGAGCACACCCGACCGCTCCATGGACATTCTGGTGAATCGCTGGTTGCTCTACCAGACGCTGTCGTGCCGGGTGTGGGGGCGGGCCGCGTTTTATCAGGCCAGTGGAGCCTACGGTTTTCGCGATCAGCTGCAGGACGTGATGGCGCTCGCAGTGCCCCGGCGCGACATAACGCGCGAGCAGCTCCTACGCGCCGCTTCACGCCAATTCGTCGAGGGGGATGTTCAGCATTGGTGGCATCCGCCCTCGGGACGCGGCGTGCGCACCCGCATCTCGGACGACCTGTTATGGCTGCCTTATGCCGTGGTCCACTTCGTTGAGGCGACCGGGGACTTGGCGGTTCTCGATGAAATTGTACCGTTCCTCGAAGGCGACGTACTCGCACCGGGGCAGCTGGAAGCCTACTTCGAGCCGCGGATTTCAGAGAAACGCGCAACCCTTTTTGAGCACTGTGCCCGAGCACTGGATCGAAGCCTGGCGGTCGGCGGCCACGGGCTTCCGCTGATGGGCACCGGCGACTGGAACGATGGGATGAACCGCGTTGGCCAGGAGGGTAAGGGCGAAAGTGTCTGGCTGGGTTGGTTCCTGCATACAAATCTCTGGGAGTTCGCCAAGATTGCCGATGCGCGCGGCGAGCGCAAGCGAGCTGAGACCTGGCGGTTGCACGTAAGCGCTCTGAAGGCTGCGCTGGAACGCGACGGTTGGGATGGAGATTGGTATCGCAGGGCTTATTTCGATGACGGGACGCCGCTCGGCACAGCCCGGGGGCAGGAGTGCCGTATCGATTCCATAGCGCAGTCCTGGGGAGTGCTCAGTGGCGCAGCCGAACCGGCGCGAGGTCCCCGCGCCATGGCTGCCGTTGACCAAAACTTGGTGCGACGTCCCCAAGGACTGGTTTTGGTGCTGACGCCGCCCTTCGACCACACAGTGCATGATCCCGGCTACATCAAGGGATACCTGCCCGGCATCCGAGAGAACGGGGGGCAGTACACTCACGCCGCCGCATGGACAGTCCTGGCGTTTGCAGCGCTCAGCGACGGAGACAAAGCGGCTGAATTATTTCGCATGCTGAATCCGATTAACCGTACCTCGTCGCGAGCGACCGTGCAGCGTTACAAGGTGGAACCCTACGCTGTCGCTGGCGATGTGTATTCGGAAGCTCCCCATGCGGGGCGCGGTGGATGGACCTGGTACACGGGCTCAGCGGGATGGCTTTATCGCGGCGCAGTTGAGTGGATGCTCGGCCTGCGTATTCGGGGATCGGTACTCTCGATCGATCCCTGCGTTCCGAGAAATTGGCCGAGCTATTCCATGACTTTCCGCTATCATTCGACCCGGTACAAAGTAACCGTGGAAAATCCCAGCGGTGTCTCACGAGGTGTGACTGCGGTTGAATTGGACGACAAGCCGCTGGCGGGCTCCGCTAATGTTCCGCTCGTCGATGACGGCGGCGATCATTTGGTTCGCGTGGTTCTGGGGTAGGCAAAGTTACCGGCGAACTGGTGGTGTCAGCAGAGGGGATCTAAAACTATTTGCGCGATGCGATGCGTTCATTGTTGGCCAGAGCGGTCAGGAAACTGATATCCGGGCTTGAGCTCACAGCGATATACCTTGGTCTGGTCGATGTTGACGGTCGCATCGCAATTCGCCCAGCTCAGGTAGAGCGCCGGCCCGAGTGGGTAAATAATGGATTGGCCAGCCATGTCAGCTTCGATGTACACGCCTTCCGCCGCAGCCGGCAAGGTGAAGTTAAGGGCCCGACCAAACGTTATGGGGTGGGATTCGTGGACGGTCTCACTCACCATGGGGTGGAATACTTCGGCTTCCAGTAAGAATGTTGTGGTGTCGGACCAGTTGCGAACCGATGCCCGGATGGTCTGCCCACCTTTGGAAAAGCCATCTTTCTCGATTTTTGTGAACGGGCATGGTCCCGCAATGCAGGAGACGCGGGCATTGCGGAATTCGTTTCCGGTCCCCGCATCCAGAAAGACAGAACCAGTCGCAGCTTTCCATTTGCCATCGGGCGAGCACGGATCCTGTCCCTTGCAAGGCACATTCCCGGTATTTACAACCTGGAATGCCTTGGCCGCGCTGCCTATGTTCGCGACCGTCATGCCCTTGATCGAGTATCGAATCCGAAGACTCCCGATTGTGGCCTCCGGGTTATTCGCTGAATTGGGGAGACCGCTGGCGAGGGGCTGCAGGGCGACGACATAGAGTTTGTCACTTACGAACTCATGCCTATCAAGAGGCTGATACTCAGGGTGGCGCAATTGCAGAGTTACCGCCTCGCCTCTCCTGACAGAGACAGGCAGTTGCACGGTGAACAGTCCAGAAGAATCGGATTTGACGGTTGTAATAATCCCATCGCTGGTCGCGGTTATGCCAACGCCGGAAATCGGGATCCGGGCTCTTGCGTCCGCGCTTTCCGCAATCACCACGCCCGTGAGCCGCACTGGTTTGCGATGAGGCAGATAGTGAAACGCCAGCACCACCAGGAGAACCACGACCGCAATGGATGCGATCCAAACAGCAATCTTTACTCCTCTCGACATTGGGGCGTCCAGTTGAAATATCTTACGACGTCCTTTGCTCGCGTGAAACCGCCCGAACACAGCCCTCATCACTTGCAGTCTATGAATCCTCGTCGGGACGTTGCCGGGTTCGGAGATCGGTTAGGATTATAAGAACCACGTGGATGAGTAGCCTTGGCTCCAATAAGCTGACCCGGCGAAGGTTATTGTGGCATCTCCTCGGAGCCGGGGTGTGTTCGCCGTTCGCGACGGCGTGGAGTTCTGCGCCCTCCGCCCAGGAACGTCACTCGGTTCCGGCGCGCCCTCCGACATCTTCTGTCCTTTCCCCCGAGGATGACCAGTTCCTGGACGCCTTGGAGCAGGTTAATTTCCGCTATTTTTGGGAACAGGCTAATCCGGAAACGGGCCTTATTAAAGACAGATGCAACGTAAGTGCTCCCGATAACGGAATCGTTGGCAGCATCGCGGCGACCGGGTTCGGTCTAACCGCTCTGTGTATCGGGCAGCAACGTGGCTTCGTCTCAGTGTCCGAAGCCCGCGAGCGCGCCCTCGCCGCCCTGCACTCTCTTTGGGGAATATTACCGAACCATCGGGGATTTTTCTATCACTGGGCCAACATTAATACAGGTGAAAGGATTTGGGATGCGGAGATTTCTTCTGTAGATACGGCAATCCTGCTCTGCGGAGTTCTGACCTGCCGCGAGCACTTCCGCTCTCTGGAACTCACCAAGCTGGCAAACGACATATTCAACCGCGTGGACTGGACGTGGCTTTCGGAAGACACCTCGCTGCTGCCTCACGGATGGACACCGGAAGGCGGCTTCTTACCTTATCGCTGGGATTTGTATAGCGAGTTGATGATGATGTACCTGTTGGGTTTGGGGTCTTTATCCCATCCCCTTCGGGACGACACCTGGTCAGCCTGGAAGCGACAGACATTCGAATATGACGGCCTTCGTTATATCGGCTCCTTCGCTCCACTCTTTGTCCACCAATATTCCCAGGCTTGGTTTGATTTTCGGGGTAAGAAAGACAAGTATGCGGACTACTTTCAGAACTCGGCGATTGCAACCGATGTCCACCGCCGTTTCTGCCTGGAACTGGCTGGTCAGTTTCCCAGCTACAGCGATGATCTATGGGGCATAACTGCTTCTGATTCGGAGCATGGCTATGTGATTTGGGGCGGCCCGCCGGCCATGGGTCCCATCGACGGCACCGTCGTGCCCAGCGCAGCGGCAGGTTCGTTGCCTTTTCTGCCGAAACCCACCATGCGCGTACTGCGGACGATCAGAACCCGCTACCCAGCGGCATGGGGCAAGTATGGTTTTGTGAACGCATTCAATCCACTTAAAAACTGGTACGACAGCAGCTTCATTGGAATCGACACCGGAATCACTATGCTTATGGCAGAAAACGCCCGAACGGGTTTTGTCTGGAACACGTTCATGAAGAGCCCGGAGGCCCGCCGCGGCATGGATCGGGCCGGATTCAAACCCTACTGACTTCACAAAACCGGCGCGGCGACCGCATAGCTAAAAACTTGGCTGCCAGTCACGCCACGACGTATTTTCCGCAAACTGTGGAAAAATTACGCTGCCGAATCCCTAGTATCGAGTGAACTATGCGAGTGCTCCCGGCCCGCACCGCGTCGTAATCCCACTAATTCAATTTCGATCCTGCTCACGTCCGCCAAATAAGGTCAATCTCCTAAATGGCATAGGAGGATTCGCCATGCCGGCATAGGCTTCCTGCAAGAAAAATGCCCAGAAACTTCAACTTAGGTGGAAGAGTGGTAATCAACGTGAATAGTAAGTAACGCGGCGGTGTACGTGCCGATTTCGTGGGGAAGCGTGGCAGCTCGATTTCGACGCGACTCTCTGCAATTCGACGATGAGTGCGCATGATTGGCGGATCCTATGGGTCTGGTAGGTAAACAAGAGAAGTTCTGGAGCGGGTGGAGAGAGCGGCTGCTGGCACTTCGGCACTTGCCGCCCGTCTTGGCTATTGTCTGGCGATCGGGGCCGCAAGTGGTCGGGTTTGGACTGGTTGCCCGAGTTATGGCTTCCCTGCTGCCAATCGCGCTGCTTTGGGTTGCCAAACTGATCATCGACAGTATTGTGCAGGCCGTATCCAATCATCAACTGGTGCAATCGCGTTTCTGGTGGCTGGTTGCGGCGGAGTTTGGACTCGCCGTTTGCGCTAGCATTCTAGGCCGCAGCATCGATTACCTCGACGCTTTGCTGGCTGACAAGTACACCCGCTACGTCAGCATCCAACTGATGAGGCATGCCACGGAATTGGATCTGGCCACGTACGAAGACCCGGTGTTCTATGATCGCCTGGAACGTGCCCGGGTCCAGGCAACCGACCGCCTAGGCATGATTCAGTCGATTGGCCGGCTGGTGCAGCAGGCAATTACCACCATCACTTTATCCATCTCGATCATCGTTTTCTCACCGTGGTTGTTCGTGATCTTGCTGCTGAGCGTAACTCCCGCGTTCCTCGGGGAAAGCCACTTCGCATTCGTTGGATATGCAACCAACTTTCGCCAGACTCCAATCCGGCGTCAACTCGATTACCTGCGAGTTTTAGGTGGAAGTCGAGAGGCCGCAAAAGAACTCAAGCTCTTTGGGCTAAAGGATTTCCTCATTAGGCGGTTTTCCGGCTTGGCGGATCAGATTTACCAGGAGAATGTCGGGCTGGCGAGGCGGCGGTTGATCGCGGGTGCGGCGCTGTCGATGATTAGTTCTGCCGGATACTACGCTGCTTACGTGTACATCGTCTGGAGGACGATCAGCGGAGCGCTCTCGATTGGCGAATTGACTTTCCTCTCGGGAGCGATCATGCAAACAAGCGCCAATATCCAGCAGATTTATTCGGCGCTTGCCGGGGTTGCGGATCAGGCGCTATTCCTCACCGATCTGCTTGCCTTTTTCGAGATGCGCCCGACGATCTACTCCAAACCGAACGCATTGCCGGCGCCCAGGCCGATGGCGCGCGGCTTCGAATTCCGCAAAGTTTCATTCCGCTATCCGGGCAATTCCCGACTGATCTTGAACCGCATGGATTTCAGGCTCATGCCCGGGGAACGGGTAGCTCTGGTTGGCGAAAACGGGCAGGGCAAGACCACGATTGTTAAGTTGCTGACCCGCCTTTACGACCCCTTGGAAGGACAGATTCTGCTGGACGGAGTGGACCTCCGAGAATACAGCCTGGAAGATCTTTATAGCCAAATCGCGGTTATTTTTCAGGACTTCATGCGTTATGAGATGAGTGTGCAGGAAAATATCGCGGTCGGGCAGATCGAAAATCTTAATCACCTCGACGCTCTCCAGGTTGCCGCCCGGAAGAGCATGGCCTCAGAGGTCATTGGCAGGCTTCCCGGTCGCTACGACCAAATGCTGGGCAGGCGCTTTGCCGGAGGCATAGAGCTGTCTGGCGGTGAATGGCAGAAAGTCGCGCTGGCGCGTGCTTACCTGCGCGAAGCACAGCTGCTAATCCTCGATGAGCCGACGGCGGCCTTGGACGCGCGCAGCGAGTCTGAGGTGTTTCGGCGCTTCGCAGAACTCACTTGTGGAAAGACTGCTCTCTTCATTTCGCATCGCTTCTCGACGGTGCGCATGGCCGACCGCGTCGTGGTGCTGCAAGACGGCAAGATTTCTGAAGACGGAAGTCACGACGAGTTGGCCAGTATGGGCGGCCGCTACGCAGAAATGTTGGAAATGCAGGCCATACATTACCGCTGATCGAGACCCGCAAATCTCCTGTACCGATCTCGAGCTAGCTGATAGCGAGGCGCAGGGCTGCAGCACCTTGCCGGAATGCGACGACTTTGGACGTTGGCCAACTTCCTATCAAGTGCACATGGGCGGCTGATTCGACGCTGCCGATGCTTTGCGCATCCAAGCGATTGTTTGATATGTTGGATGTGGTTGACTTCAAAGGCTGGGGCGCTTAACTCAGCGGTAGAGTGCCATCTTCACACGGTGGAAGTCACAGGTTCGAATCCTGTAGCGCCCACCATCACTTCCCTCTACAGGACAACCCAACAGAGGTCCCTCGCTTCGCTCAGGATTTCGGCTGCGGGCTCGAAACGCCCGCAAATCACCTCAAGTTCCAATCCCATAGCGCCAAGCATTACTACCCCAAAACACTGACGTTCCGAACAGGTCCTGAACACGCTCGGGACAACGGCTGTGTTCTGTTGCGGCTTGTCGCCGCAATCTGCTTTGGAGTTCGGCCTTTGACGCCATGTCTGCGAACTCCGGGGAAGCTGCCCTCCGCCTGGGAAAAGGGATCGCGTCTTCGGTGCGGTATCCTAAGGTTGATGCAGGTGCAGGTGCGATATCTGGGGATGCTCAAGGACCTCGCTGGCCGCGATGGCGAATCGGTCGAAGTTGCCGAGGACGCGCCGTTGGGCGACCTGTATGCGAAGTTGCTGGAGCGTATCCCCCAACTTGTCGAATTCCGCCACGCTATCGCACTGGCCGTGAACTACGAATACTCGAATGCCGAGACTCAGCTTCGCGAGGGAGACGAAGTGGCCCTGATTCCGCCGGTGAGCGGGGGCGCTCCGGAGCAGTCCGCCACCGTCGGCAGTACTGAACTGCGGGCAACCGAACACGCAGCCATTGTGCGGCATCCTATAAACGGCGCCGACATTGCGAGCGCGATCAAGCAACCGGACGACGGCGCGGTCGCCATCTTCGACGGCATCGTGCGCGACCAGACCCGCGGACGGCGGACGCTGTACCTCGACTACACAGCTTACGAGCCCATGGCCCTGAAACAGATGGAGCAACTGGCACAGCTGGCGCTGACGAATTACGCCGTCCGAGACGTCTGGCTGGTGCATCGCCTGGGACGACTACATATCGGCGAGACTAGCGTCTATATAGCAGTCGCCTCCGCGCATCGCGCACCTGCATTCGACGCATGCCGCTGGCTTATCGATACTTTGAAGAAGACCGTGCCCATCTGGAAAAAGGAATATTTTGAAGACGGCGCGGTATGGGCCGACGGCGAACCCTTTCCAGCGGACGTGCCGATTGCCGACGGTGCCGCGTCAAAGTAGCCGGACTGGGGTTTGACCTATTTCCATGCTCGCAATTTCACGAAGTTTCTCCGGCCTCAGGGCAATCCGAGGCAGGCTACTGTGGGTCGGCTTGCTCTACTGCGGGCTGGCAGCGCCGACCCTGGCCGCCCAAACACCAACGCCTGCCGCTCCTGTGCCGCGCCCCCCGGTCACAAGCAAGGCGCCGGCGCCGAGCAGCGTCGCTCATCCACCCGATAAGCAACAGAGTCAGCCAGTTGAGGACTCAGGCACCACTTTCAAAGTCAACGTCAAACTGGTCAACGTTTTCGCTACGGTCACCAATTCAGGTGGGGCACCGGTATCGTCGCTGAAAGAGGACGACTTCCAGATCTTCGAAGACGGCAAGCCGCAAAAGATTGCCGTGTTTCAGCGCGAGTCGGAGTTGCCGCTCTCGATTGTTATCGCCATCGATTCCAGCCTCAGCACCAGAAACAATCAGAAGCTGGAATTGGAATCGGCACGCCGGTTCTCACACGCGATCCTGCGTCCCATCGACGGTATTTCCTTGTTTCAGTTCAGCGAGGTAGTTGATCAACTGACCCCCTTCACAGCCGACCTGCGGGTGATCGACCGAGGTATCAGCCGCGTGCACCCGGGCGCCGCAACCGCGTTATATGACACGCTGTATCTGGGTTCCGACGCGCTGCTCGACCGGCGCGGGCGAAAAGTGATGGTCGTCATCACCGACGGAGGCGACACGGTCAGCAAGACCAGCTATCAGGAAGCCGTACGGGAAGCCCAGCAGGCGGAAGTGATTCTGTATAGCATCATCATTGTGCCCATCGAGAACAGCGCCGGACGGGACATTGGAGGCGAGCACGCGTTGATTCAACTCTCCCGCGATACAGGTGGAAAGTATTTTTACGCCAGTTCGCTCGATCAGCTTGACGCCGCCTTCCGGCAGATCAGCGACGAATTGCGCACCCAATATTTGATTGGCTATTATCCCGGAGCGCGCCTTTCGGACTCGGAATTTCGCCGCATCGAAATCAAGATCAATCCCTCCACCCAGGATTATCCCAATCCATTGGAATTGCAGGTGAGGCATCGCACGGGCTACTACACGATGCCGGCCAAGTAGAGCCTGAAACCGCAGCCGTGGCGGCTGCCGGCAATCCGGATTGTTTGTTACACTTCGTTGTCCGGCGTCATAGCGCCGTGAGGTCATGATGGCAAATACGACACAACCATCCATTCATCTGACGAATACTCCTGACTACCGCGAGAACTACGCCAATAGCGTGCAAGTGCGAGTCAACGTCTGGGATTTTTTCCTGGTCTTTGGGACCTTGCAGCAGCAGGACGAATCCAAGGTCGAAGTTAGCAATTTTCAGGGAGTCTATTTGAGCCCGCAGCAGGCCAAGGCCCTATGTACCATCCTGCAGCAGAACCTGGCGAATTACGAGACTACCTTCGGCGAGATCAAGCTGGATCCGCGCATGAATCCCATGGGCGGACCGATTCATTAGGCCATGGGCGGCCAGCCTCCGCAGGCGCGAGCATCCAGGCTGGCCGGCGCTCCCGCGTCATCCCGCGACGCGAACAAGCCTGCAGCAGCACGTGCATGGACTGCGATTCGCGACCAGTTGTTAGCGTTCTCGCTGATATTTACATGCATCTTCCTGTTGCACGGGGCATTGTTGCGCCTTCCGTACTTCTGGGATGAAGCCGGATACTTCATTCCGGCGGCGCGTGATCTACTTCTGACCGGGTCTCTCATCCCGCACACGACTCTCTCTAACGCGCACCCACCGCTGGTGATGTTGTGGCTGGCGTTCTGGTGGAAGTACAGCGCCTTCACTCCGGCCGTGACCCGTACGGCCATGCTCCTGGTAGCTGCCTTCGCTCTGCTGGGTGTCTGGAGACTGGCAAGACGCGTGGCCAACGATCAGGTCGCCATCGCGACCGTGGTGTGCACGGCACTGTATCCGGTGTTCTTCACCCAGAGCTCCATGGCCGATCTCGACATGATGGTGTGCGCCCTCACCATCTGGGGATTGGCCATGTATGTCGAGCGGCGTCCGGTTGCAAACGTGGTTTTTCTGGCATTGGCGCCGTTGGCGAAAGAGACCGCCATCATCACTCCGATGGCGCTGCTGGCATGGGAACTGGTGTGTCCGTGGCTGGCGGGAAAGCAATGGCAGGGCGAGTCGCTGTGTTTCCAGAAACGTAACTGGCTCCGCAGCCTGTCGCTGCTGTTGTGTATAGTGCCGTTGCTGCTTTGGTTCGCCTACCACCACCATCGCACTGGGTTCTTCCTGGGGAATCCGGAGTACCTGCGCTACAACCTGGGGGCAACGCTGACGCCGCTGCGGGTAGCTCTGGCTATGGTCATCCGGCTATGGCATCTGCTGGGATACCTTAACCTTTTTGTGCTGACGCTTTTCACGGCGTACGCCATGTCACAGCCGGCATTGCGGGAATCAGGCGGCTATCGTCCGCGCATCGCTATCAACGTGCAGCTGGTTTTCGGTGTTGTGATCGCAGCGCACCTGGTAGCCCTGTCGATACTGGGCGGCGCGGTGCTGGCGCGGTACCTGCTGCCGGTGCTGCCGCTGGTAATTCTGATTTGCGTCTCGACCTTGCGCAGGCGGATCCGGTATTGGGCCTGGGGCATCGCAGCGGTGTGCGCGACATTCGTCTTCGCGCTGGTAACGCCTCCACCCTATCGCGTCGCGCCGGAAGACACCTTGCTTTACCGTGATTACGTCATCCTACATAAGCAGGCGGAGATGGAGATTGCGCGGCGGTATCCGCACGCTCGGGTGCTGACGGCATGGCCGGCGTCGGACGAGATGACACGGCCCTTTCTGGGTTATGTCCAACAACCGCAGGACGTAATGCGCGTGGAGAACTTCACCGCCGCCGAGATGGAGCGCGCCGCCCGCGCGACCGGGCAATTTGACGTAGCTTTTCTGTTCACTACCAAGTGGCAGCCACCCCATCCGCTATTGCAGAGCCTGCCCTTCGGCGAAGCGCTGCAGGAGCGCTTTTTCGACTATCACGAAGATGTTACCCCGGACCGAGCGGCACAAATGCTGGGCGGACGCGTGGTTCGCTATGAGAACCGTAATAATGAGTGGGTGGCAATCATCGCCATCGAGCGCGTGGAAAATGCAAAGTTCGGTTCCGAGTTTCATGTGAATGCCAGTTCTGTCGATTTTGCTCTCGCGCGCCACAAGGCAGGAAGATAACCATGAATACGAATGAGGCACGACCGTGACGCTCTTGCGCTCGATCAGCAGCAACCTGCACACTGAGAGCG
The DNA here is from genome assembly GCA_963834815.1 of uncultured Acidobacteriaceae bacterium. Lineage (GTDB taxonomy): Bacteria > Acidobacteriota > Terriglobia > Terriglobales > Acidobacteriaceae > DASRAA01. The sequence goes on from CAWIDA010000009.1 coordinate 730,248, forward strand.
TGGAATTCAAGATCCGCGAGTACCAGGCCGCCGATTTCGACCGCCTGTGGCGGATCGATCAAACCTGTTTTCCGCCAGGCATCGCCTACACCCAGATGGACCTGACGGGTTTCATCACCCGCCGCAAAGCCATAACTTTGGTTGCCGAATTTGCAGGGGACCTCGACGGCGCTGTAGACATCGCGGGATTCGCGGTGGCGCAACCGATCCGAAAGATCGGCCGGATTCTGACTCTCGATATCGTTCTCGAAGCCCGGCGCTTCGGGCTGGCAACCCGATTGATGGAGGAATGCGAAGAGCGCCTCCGGGCCTGCGGGTGCCAGCAGGTATTCCTGGAGACTGCTGTGAACAATGAGCCGGCGCTACACCTCTACCACAAGCTCGGCTACGCCATCCTGCGCACCTTGCCGTTGTACTACCCCACCCACTCGCTCGACGCGTTTCTGATGGGCAAGACGCTGTAAGTGCGTCTGTTATGCTCATGCCCATCGTATGAAAGTTGCCATTCAAGGCGAGTTGGGATCGTTCAGTCACGAAGCGGCGGGACAAATGCTGCCGCGCGCGACAGTAGTCCCGTGCGCCCGCTCAGCTGAAGTATTCGACAGCGTGGAACGCGGCAAGGTACAGGCCGCGGTTATTCCAATTGAGAATTCCCTGGCAGGATCGGTGGCCGAGCACTTCGACCTACTGCTGGCCCGCGACGTATTCATTCACGGCGAGATGCACTTGCGAATCCGGCACAACCTGATTGCGCCGCCCGGGGTAAAGTTGGAGCAGGTGAAGCAAGTATTTTCGCATCCCGTGGCGCTGGACCAGTGCCGCGACTTCTTCCGTTCCCATCCGAAGATCCGGGCGGTCCCGTTTTACGACACTGCGGGCAGCGTCAGACACGTCATCGCGGAGCAACTGCAGGATGCTGCAGGCATTGCCGCCAAGCGTGCCGCCTCTGAATATGGAGGGCGCGTGTTGCAGGCGGGCATCGAAGACGACCAACAGAACTTCACGCGATTCCTTCTGATCACCAAGTCCAGGAAGATCGGGAAGGCTGCCAATAAGACGTCCATCGGCTTCGCGCTGAAGAACGTTCCGGGTGTGTTGTTTAAGGCGCTTAGCGTGTTTGCTTTGCGAGATATCAGCCTGAGCAAGATTGAGTCACGCCCATTGCGCGGACGGCCATGGGAGTATGTCTTCTTCGCCGACATCTTGCGGGGCGATGACGAAGCTGCCCGGCATGCGTTGCGCCATCTGGCGGAGATCGCCGAATTCGTGAAGGTGCTGGGGGTTTATCCGGCGGCCAGAATGAGAGCGCGCTAGTTACGAAATTTCGCGAATCCGGCTAGCGCCCCCGCTCACACCCGCTTCCGCGGCACCTCGGTAAATTCGTCCCTATCTGGGAAAACGATTTGTAAACAATTGCCGATGGCGGTTGTCCCGGCCTTCCGCGTTGGATACAATCCTCTGCGCTTGAAAAAAGGGATTCTGAGATGCGCTAGCCATTTCGGATTGCACGATTCGGGGCGAGTCCGCCGCCTCAAAAGCTCCCCTTAGAACGAGGACTTCGGGCTTGCATCTTTTATAATTCAATGCTCATCTAATCTTGAGTGTAAGTGACTCAAGGAGTCATATGTCCAACGAAGTTAATGAGATAGATAGCGAAGATCAGGTGTTGAGCTCTGATCCAGAGTTCCGCAATGACGCCAACGAGGCCCGAACGCTGCCTTTGTTACCCGTGCGCGACACGGTCTTGTTTCCTCATGCGGTGTTGCCCCTGACGGTGGGCCGCGAGAGTTCAGTTCAGCTGATTAACTCTTTAGGCGACGACAAAACGATCATTGTCGTGGCCCAGCGCGAAGCGCGCGTCGATTCGCCCCAACCAACCGACTTGTTCGCAGTGGGAAGTTTGGCCGTGGTGCACAAAGTCGTGCGCATGCCGAACCAGAGCCTCTTTGTATTTGCCGAGGGGCTGGAACGGGTGAAGGTCACGGAGTACACGCAGTTGACGCCCTTCATGCGCGCCACCGTGGAATCCATTCCCGAGATCAACGCTCCCCATAATTCCCAGGTCGAAGCCCTGCAGCGCAATGTGTTGACGCTATTCCAGCAGATTGTTGCCGGGTCTCCCACGTTGTCAGACGAGCTCTCGACCGTGGCCGCCAACATTGAAGACGCCGGCCGGATGGTGGACTTCATTGCCTCGTCGCTGCCCTCGCTATCGACCAAAGACAAGCAGGACGTGCTGGAGACGCCCGATGTTCAGGTGCGTCTCGACAAGATCAACCAGCACCTGGCCAAAGAGCTTGAGGTCCAGCAGCTTCGCAACAAGATCCAGAGCGAAGTGCAGGACCGAGTACAGCAGACGCAGCGGGAGTATTACCTTCGCGAGCAAATGAAGGCCATCCAGAAGGAACTGGGTGAGCAGGACGAAACCACTCGCGATGCCGAGGAACTGCGACAGAAGATTGAAGCCGCCGGGATGCCCGACGACGTGAAGAAAGAGGCTTTGAAGGAGCTTGGCCGTCTGGCGCGCATGTCGCCCATGGCCGCCGATTACGGCCTCACCCGCAACTACGTTGAGTGGCTGGCGATACTACCGTGGCAGAAGTCGTCCGGTGTCGAGATCGACATTCCGAAGGCAAAAGAAATCCTCGATTCCGATCACTACGATCTGGAAAAAGTTAAGAACCGCATTCTCGACTACCTTTCCGTCCGTCGCTTGAAGCCGAATATGAAGGGGCCGATCCTGTGCTTCGTCGGACCTCCGGGCGTTGGTAAAACGTCGCTGGGTAAGTCGATCGCACGGTCGCTGGGAAGGAAGTTCGTGCGCCTGTCTCTGGGTGGGGTGCATGACGAGGCAGAAATTCGCGGGCATCGCCGCACCTATATCGGTGCCCTGCCTGGCCAGATCATCCAGGGTATTCGTCGCGCCGAGACCAACGATCCGGTCTTCATGCTCGACGAAATCGACAAGGTTGGACGCGACTTTCGTGGCGATCCCGGCTCGGCGCTCTTGGAGGCCCTCGATCCGGAACAGAATTTCAGCTTCCGCGACAATTACCTTGACGTGCCGTTCGATCTGTCGAAGGTGCTGTTTATCACGACGGCGAACCAACTCGATCCGGTTGCCGAACCCCTGCGCGACCGCATGGAGATCATCGAGCTGCAAGGCTATACCGAGGATGAGAAGGTACACATCGCGTTCCAGTACCTGGTCCCCCGGCAGATCGAAGAGAATGGAATCGCCAAGGAGCAGATCGAGTTCCCCGAGGAGACAGTTCGCTTCATCATTCGCCACTACACCCGTGAGGCGGGCGTTCGCGGACTGGAACGCACGATTGGCACCATCTGCCGTAAGCAGGCGCGTCGCATTGCCGAAGGCAAGACCGACAAGATGTTGGTGACCACGGAACTGGTGCAGCAAACCGACATGCTGGGCGGAATGAAGATCCGTACTGAAGGCGAAATCGCGGAGCGCACCAAGCGCAGCGGCGTTGCCGTGGGTCTGGCCTGGACGCCGACGGGCGGAGATATACTCTTCATCGAGGCCAACAAAATGAAGGGTAAGGGCGGCTTTACCATGACCGGACAACTTGGCCAGGTGATGCAGGAATCCATGCAGGCGGCGCTGACCTGGGTGCGTTCAAACGCCAAGGAATTGGGCATCGACGAGGGATTTTTCGCTGACCACGATATCCACATTCACGTACCCGCAGGGGCGATTCCCAAGGATGGTCCATCGGCTGGCGTAACCATGGCCACGGCTCTGGTCTCGTTGTTGACCGATCGGCGGGTCCGTCCGCTGACCGCAATGACGGGAGAGATTACGCTGAGCGGCAACGTGTTGCCGATAGGCGGAATCAAAGAGAAGGCTCTGGCCGCAAAGCGCGCGGGAGTAACGGACATCATTCTGCCCGAAGACAATCGCCAGAATGTGCAGGAAGACTTAACGCCGGAGCAACTGCAGGGCCTGAATCTTCACTACGTGAAGTCGATTCCGGAGTTGCTCGAGATCGCGCTGCCCACCAGCACCGCCGAAGAAAAACACGACGACGAAGTACGCGAGCAGGTGCTGACGGGCGCTCCGGCCGCGTAGCGGGAACCGCAGCCATTCTGCAAGCCACCCCAACCAGGGTGGCTTTTCTGCTTTAGGAGATATTGACTGCAACGATTGTGATGTCGTCGCCGGGTACACCCTGCGACCACGTCCTGACTTCCTTGCTGAGCGAGGAGCAGAGCTGATCTGCGGAAAGAGGTTGCGACAGAATGCGCTTCACGCGATCCGGACCGAACTCCTCACCACCTTGATTGGCTTCCAAAACACCATCGGTGTACAGCAGGAAACGATCGCCATTTCCGATCGTCAGCGCGGCGGAAGAATAATTAGCAAACGGCATAACGCCGAGGATCAGGCCGTTCTCCACAACGTCGTCTATCGATTGCTCGGCCGCGCGGTAATGCAGCAGAGGAGGATGGCCAGCGGCGCTGTATCGGCCAGTGCCGGACTCCAGGTCGAGATATAGATAGGCCGCGGTCACGAATTGTCCCTGCAATTTGCCGGACAGCACCGTGTTAAGCCCGGTCATGACTTTCGCCGGATCGTCCGCATGATCGCTCTGCGCCGCGATCGCGACCTTCACCATCGACGCCACCAGCGCCGCTGGCACGCCATGTCCTGAGACATCGGCGATAAGTACGCCGAGGCGCCGATCATCGAGCACCAGAAAATCGTAGAAATCTCCCGCCACCTCCGACATCGGTACGTACTGAGCGGCTATTTGCAGCCCGGAGAGCGCAGGCATGGTTTCGGGCAGGATCGAGGTCTGAATGCGACGGGCGATCTCGAGTTCACTGCGGATAGCCAATAACGCCTCTTCTGTGCGGAGGCTGCGTCGCGCCACCATGTATCCCAGTGAGCATAGAAAAAGGGCAAAACCGATGAACTCGAAATCGGCGTCGCCGGTGTGAAGCCAGCCTCTCAGGTTGTTGTAAATGACGAAGGAACCCCAGATCAGCAGAACGATCCGCAAAGTCTTGCGCTCCGGTAGTTTCTCTTCCGGCACCACGTACAAGTAAACGATCATCGCCACGGTAAAGCTGATCACCAGGATGTTATTGATGACGAAGAGAAGCCGGACCACGTCGCCGTGGGCGAAGAACACCAAGAACGTCACCGCCATCAGCACGTTCACCGTGAGCAGTGACTTGGTCACCCAATTGTGCTTCTGCGCAACCAGACCCCAGCCAAACAATATCGCCGGAATGCCAATGGTGAAGGTGATCAGCGCAATTTGGAACTCGATGGCGCGGGCGCTAAGAAAGTATCCCGCCGACTCGGTCATCAGCAGCGCCCGATACCCGTACAAGAGGGCGAGCAGGCCAAACCAGAGCCGCACACGGTCCTGGGTCTTGCGCCGCAACCACTGCACCAGAATGGAGCCGAATCCGATCGCCATCGAAATGATGGCGACGCCCATGCGAGCTGCATCAGTGAGCAGGAGCCTGCGAATTTCGGCCGAAGCATCAGGAACAATAAGCGTCATCATTTCGAGTTCGGTACAAGATAGCCTGCCAACGGATACTACGCAAAATGACGTCTCTACTGGCTGGTAGCATGGAAGATCCGGAAGTAGAACTTCAACAGGGATGAGCGTTCGCTTTCGGGTCGCGACTGCTGCCAGTCGTAAATCTGTCGCTCCGACATTTGCATCAACACCAGCAGTTGCTGGTCATCGAGTTTGCGCTTGGCCATGAGGTCGCGGTGTTTCTGTTGCATGCGCTTTCTGCCGCGGACGGCCCCGCGCACTCCCCGCAGATACGCACCCAATCCGGCGCTCCTGATCGCAAAGAGTCCCCACAGCACTTGGTACACCAGAATACGCGGCAGCAATTGGCGAAAAACGGCACTGGGATAATCCTTCGTTAGCACAAAGAATTGGTTGCGCGTGATGTACTCGACCACGCGTGGATGCAGGGCCTCCCCCAGCGTCGCACTGCCGACGTGGTAAGCCACGGCATCCGGAACATAGAGACCACGATAGCCAATGAGGTGTGTCCGCAACGCCAAGTCAAGGTCGTCGAGGTAGGCGAAGAAATCAGCGTCCAGCGCCCCGCTGAGCAGGAACGCCTTGGAGCGATATAGCACCGCCGCGCCACAGGCAGAGAGCAAGGGCCTGCGCTCATCGAACTGTGCCTGGTCCGGATCGAGGTGCCCAAGGCGGTAGGACGCTCCAGCCATGAGCATGGCGTCGCCTGCACCATCAAGCCGCGTCCGGTCCGTAGCCCGCAAGAGCTTACCGGTGGCGAAGGCCAGCGTCTCGTCCGCCTCCAAGATCCTCAAGAGCTTTTCCAGATAATGCGGCTCAAGCTCGACGTCGTTGTTGAGCAACAGCACGTACGGAGAAGGCACCGCAGCCATGCCGCGGTTGAGGGAGTTAGTGGTGCCTTCGTTGTCGGGGAGTTCGATACGGATGGTGTTGAGCGGCAGAGGATCAGGAAGAATACTGTCAGGGCGGGCTTCGTTCTCGATGACGACAATCTTCCATTGGTCCGCTGGAAGCGTCTGGCGCTGGATGGACTCAATGCAGCGTGCTGTGAGATCGGGTCGATGTAGTGACGGGATGGCGATCGCGACGGTCTTCACGCAGGTCTAGAGGGATTGTACACAGCGCGAATATACAGTGGTAATCGAGTCCAGCGGCCCAGTGGGCATCAGGGTTCAGAACTGCCGCGAGGGTTCAGCCGTGCTGTCCCAGCGGCTTGCTGTGCTATAAACTAGAATATATGACGACGGAGACGATCTTAACCGCGCAGCGAGTTGCGGAGCACACGGGCTGGTTCCATCGGATCGATCTTGGAAACGGCCTGATCACACCGGGCATTGATGATTCACCAGAAAAACTAAAGCACGTTCAACTGCCGGCGCGCATGGACGGACTCAGCGTGCTTGATATCGGAGCCTGGGACGGCTTCTTCTCGTTTGAATGCGAACGGCGCGGCGCCAAACGCGTGGTCGCGTCGGACTGGTTCTGCTGGCAAGGATCGGGCAAGAAGGGCTTCGAATTTGCGCGGGAAGCGCTGCATTCCAAAGTTGAAGATGTCACCCTCAAGGTCGAAGATCTGACGCCTGAAGCGCTAGGCACGTTCGATGTCGTGCTATTTCTCGGTGTTTTGTACCATGCTGAAGATCCGATGCGTTATCTGCGGATCGTGAAGTCCCTCTGTAAGGGTGTGGCGTTTGTCGAAACGGTGGTTGATGGTCTTGATTATCCGCGGCCTGCGATGGTTTTCTACCCGGACAAGACCCTGAACAATGACCCTACGAATTTCTGGGGACCGAATCGCCTGGCAGTAGAAGCGATGCTGCATGAGGTTGGTTTCCGGTCCGTGAATTGTGTCGACACGTATTACGGCAATCGCATGGTATTTCACGCCAAAGTTTGAAGCATACAAGCTTAGATTTCTTCGTTCATTGAAGAGTAGCGTCCATCTAGTCGCCCTCAGCACAAGAGGACTCTGCAGGTATGCGCCAGTATAAGAGCGCGTCTAACGCTGGGTCGCGATCGTAGGTGAGCGACTACCGGACAATAGGCGCGCAGAATCGCGACTGCGCCTGGTCAGTCGGGCGCATTGGTAGTCCTTTGCGAGAAGTAATACAAGAATCATTCAAGTGCCCCTTCGCACTTCAGGATAGACTGCATGGCTTTTTCCAATACCGCGGCTAAGTACTCTGCGATTCTCCTTTATTCCTCAGCTATCGCGTTCATCGTCGTCCTGGTAGTTGCCGCCTTCAATCCCGGCTGCACAAATGTGGATACGCTGGCTATGTGGGGCCAGGCCCATAACAGGGTCTATCAAGACTGGCATCCCGTAGCACTCACCATCGTCATGACCTACCTGATTCCCGTCTATGATGGATTCCAACCCGTAGTAGTCTTGCAGACGCTGCTGTTCACTTTGGGTGTATTCCTGACGATCAGGAAGTATTCAACCCCGCTTCTTGGGGTTGCTCTGTTATTAGGAGTCGCTGTTTTCCCGCCGGTTTTCTATTGGCTTGGTTTTGTCGGCAAAGATTCCTTCATGGCCTGCCTGCTGATCTTTGCGACTGGTGCTCTCTATCGATATGCCGACAATGGCAGCCGGGTGTTCTTTTGGCTGGGAATAGCCGGCCTTTATGTCGGCTTCGCGGCGCGGCACAACGGCGTTTTTGCCGTGGTACCGTTGCTGGCATGGCCCCTGCTACGCCGTCCCTGGCTCCGCTCCGTCTTGATTATTACGGTCATCGTTTTGAGTTTTATCGGATTGAACCGACTTACCCGTGCAGTATTCAGCGTACAACATGAATATACTGAGCAATGCGGCTTCTTATACGACTTAGCGGCATTATCAGTAAGAAGTGGAACGATGCTGATTCCGCCAGAGTTTCAGAAACCAGGGATATCCCTGGAGATGGTCCAGAAGGCGCTGGATCCATTCAATGACGGGTGGCTATTCTGGGGCCCAGTTAGCGTCATAAAACTTACCACGAACCCGGGCGACATGGAAATTCTCGAACGTGCCTGGGCAAGAGATGTACTGACGCATCCCGGGACCTACCTACGCTGGCGATGGGAAGTTTTCGGGACGTACGTAGGACTTGCCAGGACGGAACTCGAACCCTTCATAGAATCATGCATAGTCCCTAATGGTCTGGGGCTTGCTCCCGTTGAGAGTCGCCTACACGTATGGGTCATGAGCCACCTGCACCCGATCGGTCAGTCCATCGTCTTCAGGCCTTACCTCTATTTGTCGATTTTGTTGATTTTCATCGTTCAAGGCATCTGGCTCAAGCGGTGGGATACGGCATGGATTGCATTTTCCGGACTTTCTTATAGCCTCGCTTACTTCGTATTTGGACAGTCATCGAACTTCCGGCTCGCGGTTTTCAGCGCCTTCGTGGCCCTGCTTCTGATAGCGAGGCTGGTGGCCGAGCGCGCCGGCAAGGACGAGATCGCGAGATCGAAAGCGCCCGCTGTGAGCAGTGCGGTCTGGTATGCTGTCCTTTCCGTGGCCATGTTACTGGCCTTGTTCAAGGTAGTCCGACTGGCTCGTCCGCTGGACGTGGTCCTCGCGGGCACAGCGGCTTTCTCAAACACAGATTTTGAAAGCGGCACCCTTGCCCCGTGGAGTCCCTTCCAAGAGGTACACGCGAGCGTGATCTCAGACCATCCGCATGACGGCAAGTACGATCTGGCGGAAAGCGACGGTGCGGGGAGCGTTTACCAGGACGTAAGTGGGTTGGAGCCCGGCGGGAGATACCTGATTACTGCCTGGGTTTCGGCCTCCCCCGGTGCATCGGCCCCAGTCCAGATCGCCGTGTTTGATCCGGTGGCGAATGTTGCAAGCTATTCAGACTCCTTGATTCCGCATCCCGTATGGCAACCGCTTAAGCAGTCGGTTACGGCCAGTAGCGCCGGCACATTGCGAATTCACCTATTCCGTCAGCAGGGTTCCGGGACCGTGTACTGGGACGATGTGCACATTTACGACGAAAGATAGGTCGCTTCGAGTTTGGTATGGTGGCCCGAAGCGCCCAGGAACTCTCTACACCTATTATAGAAGGGGCCAATGGCGCGCCGAGCATCCTGCCCTTCGGTGCAGAGGGATCAGAGGGCCAGACCTCAAGATTGGGATTGCCATGCCGTCTCGATGCGGCCGTCGTGTAAAATAGCCTCTTATGCGATTTGCAGAATACTGTGGGAAGTATAGCCCTTACCATATCCTCGGCGACCAGCAGCCAATCTCCATCTCCGATCCAATGTTAGAATGGCTAAACCTCCCGCCTAGCGATTTTCTGGACTACTCGCGCAACCGTGATCCGCTGCCAAATCAAGTGATACCGGCGAACGACGCAATCTATCGTCGAACCCCCACATTTCTCATACAGCAAGTGCACCGACACTGGTTGACCTGCGAACTGATCACCCGCCATCTTCGTGACTCGCCGGACTTCGTCTTTCTCGATTTAGGGGCGTTTCCATTCTCAATCGATTTTGCATTGCGCGAGTACTTCGGGCGCCGCAACCGGATGATTGCTACGCTTAATTTCTTACCCCCGAAAGAATGGGTCGATGAACTGGAAAAGAACCAAATTGAGATCAGTTACGTCAATCTCGATCCAATGGTAAAAACGCACTGCAATGTGCCTGGAATGTCCGATTCGTTGAGCTTCGAGGATGGCACGATCGGGTTTGTCTGCCTGGCGCACGTAATTGAGCACTTGTACCATCCAATGATCGCGCTGAAGGAGATCTATCGAGTATTGCGGCCATCGGGAAAGTTTCTCGTTTCGACAGACAATGCGTTTATGGCTACCGCTTTGCTCAACTTTATGTCATGCGATGGATACTTGCACGAACCAGTTCAAGGTACGGCGGCGATGACTTTCAACGATTGGCGGGGGCATGTGCGTTTCTATACCCAAGCAGATCTGACGGCGATGCTTGAGTCCGTTGGCTTTCGAGTTGTTGACGTTAGTTTTCGTGAGGCACTCTACAATGCTTTAATTGAAGAGTACTTCACACTCCCGGTTAAAGATATACCTGGATGGAAGGCGAAGTTGCTGACAGAGATTCCAGAATACAGGAATGAAATACTCATAGTAGCGGAAAAGAAGTCTTAGGAGCAGCTACATAAGTTCTTTGGCAGCTCTGCATGTTCACTTGTTTCGTGAACACGACTCCGGAACCGTCTACTGGGACGACCTGCACATTTTCGAGGAAAAGTAAGTTACTAGGAAATGATGCGCGGCCGATGGAAAGGAAAGTTGCCCTGCAGCTTGGAGAGGTTGCCGCTGAAATCGATCCAACCTGCTAACTTCCTCAGGGTGCATTCCGGCCACATTTCGGGACAGGATAAAATGTTTGTGGATATTCCAAAACATGGATACAACAACTTCAGTTTCCTCCGCTCTTGACCGAATGTTCGAGCGCCCCGAGGGGCCTTACGGCGGTTTTGAGAATCTTCCAGTTCTTACGCATACCGGCCATCTCAGGCGGATAGAACTTCTCGAGATGCTTGAGATCGGTGACGTGAAGGACCTGACTTGCCTGGATTTTGGTATGGGAAGTTGGGGCTTTGGCAGCACGTATCCCAAGCTGCATCACTGTAAGAGTGCGATTGGGATGGATATATCGCGGTCGGCACTCGAGCAGACGGTTCGCCTCGCCAATGACAATAAGCACCCATACGCCAAGGATTTCTCGGTCCATCAGTCGGACGGGATGAATATCCCCATCGCGGACGAATCTGTGGACCTCGTGTTCTCGGGTGAGAGCATTGAGCACACCCGTTTCCCCTGGTGCTTTCTATCGGAGTGCCATCGGGTTTTGAAGCCGAACGGTCAAATCATCATTACCACCCCGAACCGTGACGCCCTTTGTTACCAGCAGGTCGGTGAAGAATATTGCACCAGCCCAGAACATTTCTGGCTGTTCAACTACGCGGAAGTCGCGGCCGCGATTTCAGAATTTTTCGACATCAAGGAAAAATATGGATTTAATCTCACCATTGCCCCGGATGTGGACAAGGCATTCAACAATCGCATCCTGGCGCAGCGGTGGAGTGCGGCGTTCCGCGATCAGCCCGAGCTTTCGTCCAGCCTGATTTTCCGGGCGAGGAAGAAAGAGAAGGTCAGGTATCGCTACGCCATCACCGACATTCCAGCTTCATCCATAAAGCGGCCTAAGTCGCCCACATACCTGGACTTGGAATTCGGACTTAAGGGTGTGCTACTCGACTCTGCAGACAAGCAGGTCACGGTCGTCCGACCCCCTGGCGATGGCATGGTGTGCCGGTTGTGGTCGCACAAGTGGAGTGGCTGCGCCGCGATACGGACAGCTATTGGAACCGACACGTTGGATCTCTACACTCTGGTGCCAGGATGGAAGAATTGGAAATGCGATCGCGCGACATCCTCGCCCGAGGAAGTTACCATCAGCCATACCGGCCAGAAGAATATTCTCTCTGATAGTAACCAGGTGATTTTCTTCGAAGCGTTTACCTATAGGAAAGAGCCCGTTTAGGCCCCTCCTGGGACCAAATCAGAAAGGAGCAAGCCTTGGACCTCGTGCGCCCCGGACGGATCTATTCGAGGTATGTGCCGTTTGTGGGCACCTCGGTATTCCATTGGTTCTTGCCCACGGAAGGAAATGTCAGCGGCCCCTGGAAGCCGCTCGAAGGCCGGCTCGCCTGGACGGGAGAGCCGGACTTCTGGGTGGGACAGATCAAGCAGATCATGATGGCGAACATTGATGCGGTTTACCTCCACTGCATCAACAACTTCGAACAACAGCGCGTCAATTTCTTTCGCGCCTGCAATCAATTGCGACGCGAGGGCTGGGCCATTCCGAAAATCGCCCCCTTCCTTGATCCGTTTTATATGTGGAGGGAGAAGCCGATTGACGTCGGGACGCGGGCGGGCAAAGACGAGTTTGTCAGGCATTACATCCGATTTTTTGACCAGTATTTCTCGGAAAATAACGACCACCTCGCGGCAACCGACCTGCTTCACATTGATGGCAAGCCCGTGCTCTCGTCGTGGTGGGTCTATTCCATGCTGCAGAACCTCGAGGACTTGAAACGGGAAGACGTCGAGCGCCGGCTTATCGCGGCCCTCGGAGCCCGCATGCCGTCGCTTCGTAACGGTATCTACATGATGTCAACTGCGCTGATTGATCCGGACTACTCCTTCTCGGATGAGCGCATGATCATGTTCTCCGGGTACTGCTACGCTCTGCATTGCGTCCATAACGGCATCGACGTCTGGCATGTGCAGGCCGGCTATTGGGACCAGAACATCCGCCAGCCCGGTTTCTTCCTCCCACGCGACGGGGGAAAACACTATCGTAGCGCTTGGGAGATCGTGCCCTGCAACCTGCCTTACGTGCATCGCGTTTATGTTGAGTCGTGGAATGAATATGACGAAGGCTCCGGCATCTATGCGGCTGACCCGGGACCGCCTGTGGTCAACCAAGGCATAAATTCCAACAGCGATGTATTTTCCGCCCATAACGACCCCTTCGAGTACATCAACACCACTGCCCGGGGCGCCGCCCGCATCAACGGCCGCCCGGAGGACGACGCCGTCATTCTGGCTCTGGAGGCACCAGCCTCCGCTGCGGCTGGAAGCGAAGTCGAAATCCAGGTGGCGGTTCGAAACGAGGGCAATGCACGCTGGACCGGTGCGGCCGGATACGGCCTGCGCGTTGGCGCGGATCGAACGGTTCCGATTGACGATCAGGCGGATGAGATTCCCTTGTATGGCGGAATCTTTCGCGGCCGGCCTAAGATCTTCCGCTTGAAGGTGCCCGTCGGGGACCGGCGCGGTACCTCCAGTGTTGAGATGTGCATGTCGAAAAACGGGGTACCCTTCGGTGAGAAGGCCTCCGCCGCCATCGAAGTCCGATGAGGGACGTGTTCGCACTTGAAGGCGACTACGCCGGACCACCTGGCCAGGCAAATCGAGAACCGGACGATTCTCGCGAAGTTAGCCGTTGAGGGGGCGGTCTGATGTTGGAGAGCATCACCAGAAGCTTCACAATTGCATTCGTCGTGCGCTCCGGCAGCACTGCGATCTGCGATCTGCTGGCCAGAAATGGCTTGGGTGTGCCGGGCGAGTGGTTCCAAACGCCGATTGCTCTCAGCGGCGACGAACCCTGGCTGGAAGCGTTTCAACGCTTTGTTGGCGAACATCAGGCCGAAGGCGTGTTCGGCTTGAAACTGTCGTACGAACACCGCGCCCTGTTGGATTCCTATCTCCGGACGGCGATTCCGGGATACCATCGCCTGGACGACGTGCTGCCCGCACACCGCTGGGTGAAGCTGGTGCGGCAAGACAAAGTCATGCAGGCCATCTCCTTATGCCGGGCTGAATCCTCGGGCAACTGGATCATGACCGAATCCAATGAGACACCGTGCGGTGAGTTCGAATACGATTTCTTCCACGTGCATTCACGGCTCATGGGAATTCTGGCCGGGGAACTCATATGGGAGCTCTACTTCCAGCAACAGGCCATTGACCCTCTGGTGATTGTTTATGAGGACTTCTTCCAGGACTTGGACCATCAACTGCCCGGCTAATTGATTACCTGGGCGGCTTGCCTGCCGGGCGCACGTCTCTGGACATGGGCCAGAGGCTTAAGGTCCAGCGGGATGAGACGAATCATGCGCTACGGGAACGATTCGTTTCCGACTTGAGCCGCGTCGGTGAACCGAGCCTTGCCGAAGAAATTGGCGCGCCTTGGGATCGGTGGGTACGGTTCTACTCCGAACGGCAATGGCGCTCACCCCAACCCGCCATCGACTGAATCCGCCCGATGAGTTTCTCCTCGCTTGTGTCTGTCGCTGCCAGGCCGTGAGTTATAACACACGTTATAACGGGTGTTCCAGGCCAGCAGCCGATCTCTGTATTTATAGGCGATGGCGAACCTGGTCTCGCAGTTTTGCCAGCACCGGCTGGAGGGGCTCCACGCTTGTTGCAATGAGCGATAGACTTTTCGCGCACCGCGGTAGGCCAATCCCTTCATATCCTTGAAGACACCGGTGGCAATCGGGCTTTCCGGAGCATGTGCCAGCTCGACTGAGGGAGGCGGTACGTTCAAGGCTGTCCCCAGCGCGGAGTCGCGAACGTACACGAGTTCCACACTCGCTGCCACTAGCTCGCTCAGTACTTGATTGGGACGCCGTAAGGTATTCGAATTCACTTCTGTCCTCACAATGCAATCAACCGCCCAGCGACATCATCGGCGTAATCCTGCCAAGTGCCGATCTTGCGCTCCAGCGCCTCCTGGCGGAGTCTGGACAATAGTGCCTGATCCGTTGCCATGCGTTCCAGTGATCGCACGATGGACCCGGGATCCGTCATGTCAGCCATCACGCATCCCCCGGGTTGCGCCAGTTCCTGCATTACCCCACCGCTATGGGCCAGGCAGGGACGACCCAGCCACAGGCTTTCCAGGATTGGCAGTCCGTAGCCTTCCACCAGCGAAGGATAGACGGTGAAGGCGCAGTCCTTGAATTCGTCGGCCAGGCGTCCGTCATCGATCGTGCCCAACCACTCAATACTGGGATCTTGTTTAGCGGCCGCCTGTATTTGTTCCGCAATCTCGGGCGCGCCGGCGTAGCGGTTGCCGATCAGCCGTAGTCGCAGCGGGAGTTCCGGTCGCCGCGCCCGCAGCAGTTGAAAGGCCTGCAGCAGGCGAAGATGGTTCTTGCGGGGCTCCAGGGTTGAAACAAAAAGGATCCGAGTTTCCTGGCTGTGGCCGTCCGCGGTGACTTCCTGGATGCGCGGGCGCTCTCCGAACTGCCCCGGCAGCAGGACCGCTTCATGAATTAGGGGCAGTTTCTTGTCCTTCCCCGCAAGGTAGCGACTAAATTCTTGCAGCGTGAACCCGGAGATGGTCCACACCGCATCGACATCGACGAGCGCTTCCAAATAAGCAGGGAAACCAGCGCACACGTTGGGATCGCAAAGCTCAGGATAATAAATCGGGATCAAGTCGTAGAGAATTGCCGCCGTCTTAAAGCCACGACTCCGGCCCCAATTGGCGCGCGCCTCTGCCTGTCCATCGAACATCACTTCCGGCATGAGTAGAACCGGCGGGAGCGATCGTCCTGGCTCAATGCGAGCGATAAGTCGTTCCGGCGTCACATCGCCCTTCCACGCCGCAAGCAAGCCCAAGCCGTCTCTCGGCCCACCGTAACTTTCGAGGAAATTTCGCCGCGTTTGGTCGAGGAAGCTGAACTCCTCAAGGTCACGGTTCCAGGCTGCGAAGATGAGCTCCAAACGCTCGTCCTGTTGCAGTTCAGAGCAGAGCCGCCGGACCACACGAATTACCCCTGGATTTGCCGGGTCGAGCGAAGCGTTGGTCACATCGACGAGGACGATACGACGCTCCCGCGGATCACCGGGAGGCATTTCCACCAGGGCTGGAAGCCTACGGGCTGCCTCGGTGATTTCGCTTTCCCATGCTGTCAACGTGAACTTCCATTGCCGCCGCTGGCGAAATGAGGCGAACCGGGATGCAAGCTTCGGAACCCCGTCGTCTCGCAGCAGAGCCACCAGCTTTCTCGCCATCTCCTTTGTGTCATGGCAAAGCAGCCAGGGTTCCGCGATGACTTCGGGATGCGCTGCAAGATTGAACGCCACGGACGGCCGGTCTAGCCATTGCATCTCCGCGATCGGAAGATTGAATCCTTCCCAAAGCGAGGTGCTCAGGCCGGCTTCGCAGAGCACCATGATTTCCTGCAGCGTGAGATCGTCAGGTGCACCCAGCAGATAGGTATAGGGTTCCAGGTCTGTGGGGACCTGGCAGTCCTGCCCTGCATCCAGCAGCAACAACCGCGCTGCTGGAACCTGTTCCCGTACCAGGCGGAAGACCTCGTAGCCCGCAGCGGAATTCTTGTATCCTTGCGGCTCGTATCGCCCCAACCCTAGCAGCAGTCGCTCACCTTTCTCCTTACCCGCCTCCAGTAGCCACACCAGATCCCGGCCTTTACCTCCCTGCTGATCTCCACCGAAGGTACCCAGGGCCATATGATCGCCCCCCAACAAAACGGTCTTCACGCCGGTGTCGCCGCCACGGTCAGGTTCCGTCTGGGTACACCTGATGAAGTCACTGATGGGAAGCACACGATGAATTGCCGGCAGTGTAAGTTGGCGAATGCGGCGCAGCTCGCGCTGCATGGTCAACAGCGGCTCCGGGAAGCCATCCTGCGCCACCGCGCCGGCATCGATGAATACGCTCTCGATTTGGTAAATTCCGGCTTGGGCCGCTGCCTGGAAGAATGGCCAGCCACCGATCACCACCACGTCAGGTTTCCGCTGCTTCCACCTGTAAGCCATGGCGCCGGCAGCGTTTGCCTCGGTTCCCGTCATGTCCAGTCCCTGCGGCATGGGAATCACCGACACATCCTGCGTAATCGGAAGCAACATGGTTTCCTCGCAGCGCAAGCAGGCAAATCCCACCTCGTGCCCGGCATCCGCCAGGCGTCGCGCCAACAAGACCAGTAGTCGGTCCACGCCAAAGCGCGGTAGCAGGCGTTCGTTGCAAATGTCGATTCGAAGCGAGCCCATGTGTGGTTAAGTCGTCGATACCTGGGACGTCAGCCTGAATGCATTGGTCGGCGCCATCACCGTTCCCGAGGCAGCAGCGGCCCGCGAGCGCCAGGCATATTCCGCCCACAGTGTTGGGACAGAAAGCACGTTGCGCATCGCTGCCAGCGCTTCCAGATAGGTTCGGTACAGAATTACCCCGCCATAATGCCTGGCCAGGCCTTCAGCCCATTGGTTTGCTGGAGCCAGAATCGGGATGCCGCGACGCGAGGCGGCGTTGACCAGCCACTCTTCCGGATGACGGTCCCATTGCCAGAGTAGTACGGCATCCCTCCAAATCCCGGCATCATCCCACTCCCGCCAGACAAAGCGGGGCGTCGGGCCGCCCCTGAGATACTCGTGCGCGTGACTGGTTAGTGCGCTAACTTCCAGCGCGGGCCATCCCGTGCCGCAGATGATCACTGGCTGCCTCGGCGTGTGTGCCGGAGCAGATCCCGGCATACCTGCCATGATTTCTTCCAGCTTGTGGATGGCGTTGCTCTCGTCGAACTGCATACGCCGCCCGCGGTTATACGCGCCGTGCCGGGCAGCGAGAGACGGATCGGCAACGTACCGTCGCATCGCGTCCGCGAGGTCTTCGGCATCTCCAGGCGTCACCAGGAACCCGGACTCCATATCTTCGACCAGCTCGACATTGCCGCCGATGCGGGTGGCAATCTGGGCAGTACCCGAAGCAATTGCCTCCAGCATGGTGACCGGCTCGTTCTCCGGCCAGATTGAGGCTAGCACCGCAACGTCCGTCTTGTTCATGAGGGCCAGTAATTCGCCGCGTGGAACGCGCCCAACCAGGCTGACATTGCTCGACAGCCCATCCGCTTGCAAGGCCTTCTCGATTGCAGGACGCAAGTGCCCCTCGCCCGCGATCGTGATATGCCAACGCGACGACAGAGCCTGCTCTTGCGCGAGGCGCTTCATCGCATCGAGCAACACCAGGATGCCTTTGTGCTCGCCAAGATACGCCGAACACAGGAACCGCACTGCGCCATCCGCGGATGGCTCCTTAGCCTGGTCAGGCACCGATGCCAGGTCGATTCCGTTTGACACCACGCTGATTCGCTCGCCGGCAATACCCGCTTTAACGTACGCACTGGCGAGGTACGCGCTAGGCGTGATCAGGTGGTCGGCGTGACCCAGGCACCAGGCCACAAAATCACGCCGCAGGCGCATAGGCAGCGCGGTCCCTCCGGGCGGCTGGATCGCCGGAAGGCAACCCGCGCACTCCTCGAAATTGTTGCAAAGCGATCCGTCGGGACGCAGACGGGTCTGGCGGAAACAGAAACCCCAGTGGTCGTGCAATGTAACCAAGCAAAGTGCCCCGGCATCTTTGGCGGCCGGAATGAGGTTAGCTCCCAGGCCCATCACGTTGTGAAAATGAACCACTTCAATCCGGTCGGTGGCGATGATTGCATTCATTCGCCGGGCGGCAGCCGGCCAGTGGAAGTTCTGGTCCGGATCCAGAGAGCGCATGGCCAGGCGATAGACCGGCAGTCCCTCATGCACATCGAAGTTGAGCGTACCGGGTGGCGCGCTTTCCGTCGGCAAGTCTCCGGCCAGCACAGTAACCTCATGACCACGCTCGGTCAGCGCCCGCGCCTGCCGGAAGGCCACGATCTCCGCTCCCCC
Source organism: uncultured Acidobacteriaceae bacterium (assembly GCA_963834815.1). Taxonomy (GTDB): domain Bacteria; phylum Acidobacteriota; class Terriglobia; order Terriglobales; family Acidobacteriaceae; genus DASRAA01. The sequence goes on from CAWIDA010000009.1 coordinate 749,017, forward strand.
TACGGTGCGAGGAGGGAAAAAATTACTGACTAGCAGGATACGAGAGGGCATGGCTTCATCCTACATGAGGAAGGAGAGGCTAGGTCCGGATGACTGACAGGTCCCTGGCGAGGAACTGGACCCCGCGAACCATCGTAGCGGCGCCTTGGGAAACCACCAGTTCCCCCACCCTCGGCTGCGGGTCGAGATAAGCCAACGCCAGTCCTCCCCACACTTCGCCGTGCCCATTTTGGATGGAGTGTTCAATGATCTGGCCAGGAACAAAATCGCACTGTACCGAATGTACATGTGGATTCGCATTCCAATTGGCCGTGAGAATGCCTTTGCGGCAATTCTCATTGCCCGAGTCGTGGGCCAAAATTACCATCGGTTGGCGTGGTCGATACTTCAAGACCAGGTTCAAGTCTCGACGAACGCCATCCGCCGAATGGTCGGCATCGATCAACACATATTCCAGCGGGAGCCCAAGCTGCTCAAATCGCGCTAGTGCCTGCGGGATCAACTCTTGCGAATTGCCAATTAATAATTCAACGTTATCGGGTAAGACAAATCGATCGCGCACCGCGGGTTCGATATCAATCGCGAAAATGCGCTCCGAGAACTGCGCCGCCAGGGAGAGGCTTCCGCCGTAATAAACCCCAACCTCGAGGGCGCCGCGCGGGCGGAGTCTAGCCAGCACTCCTGTGAGCGCGATGCGCTCGCTTTCCATCATTTGCCAGTTTTCCCGGATAACCCCCGGAAAAAGAACATCGTCGTACAAAAGGGTTGCCTCCCAAGATCCAATCACTCTGCCCCGAACATGATTTCACGCCTCTGCACGCTCTTTCAACACTACCCAGCGGGATAACCAATTCGTTGCTCGCCAAACTCCGCCATTCGTCGGGCCAGAATGTGGAATGAGGTATCTTAAGTACTGCAGTCACGATCATGATCTCATACGCGCAGAACTTCGAGGACGTCACTCTTTGGCGAGCACTCAAGGGCATCAGCGGCGGACGCTATGTTGATGTAGGAGCGTTCCATCCTGAGATCGACTCCGTCACCAAGTGGTTCTATGACCAAGGCTGGAGCGGCATGAACCTCGAACCGGTTCCCGAGATGTTTGCGGTGCTCGAGGCGGCACGTCCGCGCGATACGAACATCCGCGTAGCCGCGAGCGCAGTCGCCGGTACCGCCACCATGGCAGTCGTAGCGGATTCCATGGGGCTTTCCTCGCTCGAGGTCGCGGTGGTAGAGGCTAATGTCGCCCTGCCAGTCAGGTTGGAGCAAGTTGAGCTGCGTCCCCTGCGTGAACTGCTCGAACCCTACAGCGGACAGGACATTCATTTCCTCAAGATCGACGCCGAAGGCAGCGAACATGACGTGCTGGTTGGCATGGATTTCGTTCGCTTCCGCCCCTGGGTGGTGGTAGTGGAAGCCACTGCGCCGCTGTCGCAGACCAAGACATCGGAGCAATGGGAAGAAATTCTGCTCAGCGCCAACTACCAGCATGCGTATTTTGACGGCCTCAACGAATTCTATGTCGCCGCCGAAAAGTTCGACCTTGCAAAAATGCTGGCCGTCCCCCCGAACGTCTTCGACGAATTTGAATTGGCAGCAACCGTGCGAGAACGACTGGCGCGCGAAGAACTGCAACACTCCTACGAAGAGCTTCGACGTTCCCATGATGAACTGTCCGCCGGAAATGAGTGGCTGCGAACCGAAGTCTCCCGGCGCGACACCGAACTCGTCGCCCTCCGCGAGGAATTGCGCAGTACAACTGCAGAGCTTGCCGCCTCCAGAGATGAGGCAACCCGGTTGAGCCTGGAGCTGGCCGCATCCCACGAAGAGACAGCCAAGCTGAATCAGCAGATTCTGGCAACGGACGCTGCCTTGGCGTCCGAACGAGAGGCTGGGGAAGTTCTTGGGCGCAAGTTGAATCAGAGCGACCGGCATGTCGCCGGACTACGCGAGCAACTCCACGACTCGAACGCTGCAATCGCCCGGCTCAGTGGGGAGCTTTCCGAGATCGCACAGGCCTTGAAGTATGGTCGCGAAAGCCAAATCGCTTGCCAATTACAACTCCAGCAGGTTTTGAATAGCAGATCCTTCCGATGGTTGGCGCCGGCACGGCGCCTCCGGGCGCTGCTTTCACCACACCGCCAGTAGTCGCCCTCGTCATACGCCGACCGCAGAGTTCGCGTAAAATATAAGCAGTCGTTTTGCTGCGGTTAGTAGCAATTGAGTCAATGTTGTTAGCCAGCCCCACGACTCGCCGATTCTGCCTCGTTTGGATGGCACGAATCTGACTTGGAGTTTTCTGCGTTGAACGAACTTTTTCGCGACACTTATAAGTACCGCCAGCTGATCTGGGCCCTCTCGTTGAAGGAGCTCAAGCTCCGCTATAAACGATCGATCCTGGGGTTCATGTGGGCCCTGTTAAACCCGGCTTTGATGATGGTAGTGCTCACCCTGGTTTTCTCTACCATCATGCGCTTTGCGATTCCGCACTATGCGATTTTTCTGTTGAGCGTATTGCTGCCCTGGACTTTTTTCGCGCAGTCGCTCGGTTACGCAACCGACTCGATTGTTGGCAATGCTGACTTGATCAAGAAGGTTGCCGTCCCCAAGCTGGTGTTTCCGGTCGCTGCGATCGTATCGAACATCATCAATCTACTGCTATCGCTAATACCCTTGGCAATACTGGTCCCGTTGATGGGTCATCCCTTCTACTGGACCTGGATCTACCTGCCCATTCCTATGCTGGCGTTGGTCCTGTTCACCCTTGGTATGACATTCTTTCTGGCGGCGGCGAATGTTTACTACCGCGACGTGACCCACGTCGTACAAATCGTACTGTCAGCGTGGTTTTACTTCACCCCTATTATTTACTCGCTAGACTTCATACCGGCTAAATATCAGTGGCTCTTCAAGCTGAATCCGATTATTTACGTAATCAATGGTTTCCGTCTGGCGGTATATTACGGACTGTTTCCCAAGTGGCAGTCGATTGCCGCGTCATTCATTTGCGCCTTTGTGGCCTTGTTCATTGGTTTCGCTGTTTTCCGCAAGTATCAGGACGATTTTGTGTTCTATGTCTAAACTGAACCCGCTGCACAATTCGGTCCCCGTAAAGCTCGAGCACGTTACGCAACGCTTTCGCATCATTCACGAGCGGCCCGATACTCTACGTGAGCTGTTTTCCAAGTTCTTGCGCCACGAAGTGAGCTATCACGACTTCGATGCCGTGAAGGACGTATCGCTCGAGGTGCCGGAGGGCCAGATGCTGGGCGTGATCGGACGCAACGGGTCAGGCAAGAGCACCTTGCTGAAGATCATCGCAGGCGTGTACAAGCCCTTGTCAGGAAAGGTGCATGTTGAAGGCAAGATTGCGCCTATGATCGAATTAGGCGCCGGCTTCCATTCCGAGCTGACCGGACGGGAGAACATCCTTCTGAATGGCCTGTTGATGGGTTATTCGAAGGAAGAGATGCTAGAGCGGGAACAGCGCATCATCGACTTCGCCGAAATTGGCGAGTTCATTGATTCACCGGTAAAGCAATACTCGTCCGGCATGCATACCCGGTTGGCTTTCGCGGTCGCGACCGAGGTAGATCCCCAGATCCTGCTGGTCGATGAGATCCTTTCCGTGGGCGATGCCGGCTTTCAGCAGAAGAGTTTTGCACGCATACAGAACTTCCGCCAGGCTGGTAAGACGATCCTGTTCGTGTCGCACAGCATGCCACAGGTAACGACATACTGCGATCGCGCCATACTGCTCGAAAAAGGCTCGATCATCGCTGATGGCGACCCCGTGGAAGTCGCGGAGACCTATAAGAACCTGATGTCGCCCGAAATGGCAACTGCGGGTTAACGCCCGCGTCCGGTTACCTTCGTAACCCACGCTCACCAACTGCGCGCTCGAACATCTCCGCATTGCGCGGCCACAATACGTTCCCGTCAAAAGCAAGGGCCGCTCGTCGTCCGCGCAACCCCATTTCCTGGCACAGCCCGTGATCAGCCAGGAGCTTCTCGATTTCTGTCGCAAGCCTCGCAGCATCTCCAAACGGCACAACCACGCCTCCTCCACTCTCCTGCACCAGCATGCGCGATACCTGGATGTCCGCGGCTACCACAGGCTTCGCATTTGCCCATGCCTCGATTAGCACCAACCCCAGCGATTCCACCCGCGAGGGTTGCGCTACCACCGTTGCCGCCGCCAGCAGGTCGGGTTTGTCTTCGTCGGCAAATGCCGGCAGGTTGACGGCTCTCCGCAATCCTCGCGCATTCGCGGCGAGGTAAGTGTCAAACTCCGAAAGACTCGGGCCTGCCATCACGAGCCACGCCTCAGAACCTTTTGCCCACAGCAATTTCATCGCCTCCACCAACGTGACTGAGCCTTTGTCAAAGGCTTTCATGCCCAGATGAAGCACCACTGGTCCGTCGATGTTGTGTCGCTGACGTATGCGTTCCGGGTCGCCGCCGACGGTCGGTTCGAGGTTGATGCCGTAACCAATGGTCTCCAATCGGTCCGCTGCAACGCCCAACCCCTGCAGCCGTTCCCGCTCGACTTCCGTCATGCAGAGCACCTTGTCGCAGTGTTGCAACAGAGCGACCTGATGTGACCGAAGATAGTGCCGAACCACGTCTCGGTTCCCGGACTCGCCTAAATGCGCACATGGCGTGGCGATCACCGGCACGCCTCTGAACTCTCCGGCTTGCAGGCCGGCATACATGAGGTTGTTATAGGGCAGAGGGCCTACATGATAGACGTCGGCGTTGATAGTGCGCAGAGCGGCATCGAGTCCGGGAACGCGAAACCCAGGCGTCCAGAATTGCGCCTTCCAGCGCCAGTTCGGCAGTAGTCCGGCGATGCGTGTCGCGCGCCGGCGCCAGTGCTTATAGCAGATCGGAAAGCGGCGAACGGACACGCCATCAATCAGGAACTCGTCAGGCGGGTAGGTCTTGAATCCAGGAACCCACAACGATTCCAGGTCATTGGCGATGGTGGTGAACACCGTCACGCGATGACCGCGGCTTACCAGACACCGCGCAATCTCCAGCATTGAGTTTTCATAGCCGCCGCGGTAGGGGAAAAAGCGCGGTAGTACGAAGACAGCGTGCACCGGCAAAGGGCCTTTTCGGACTGCGCCGGACCCAACACAGTGCAGACTGCGGTTCGGCGACAGGTCCTGGGCTCGCCAAGTCGCGGACCGAGGACATTGGTCACACGCGGCGGCAAGCTAGGATGTTAACTGATTTGGCTGGTCTATGCGGAAAGGCCCGCTGATTACCCGCGTAGGCCGGGTCTTTGGCGAAGTCGTCTAATGGACAGTACTCTCGTTTAGGTCGGCCATGCCACGCAATAGTTCGCGCTGTTCGTCATTCAGGTTGTTGCGTAGCTCGTCGGAATCCATGTATTGCGAACGCTGGTCGGGAGGCATCTGGCGCAGCTTGTGGTAAGCCTCCGATACCTGGGTCCGCTGCTCGGCCGGCAACGTCTGATAACGCTGGAACAGGCTCTGGGCCTCCAGTTGTTTATCCTTGGGCAGGTGTTCGAAAGCCTCCATCCGGTTCAGGATTTTTGCCTGTTTGTCGGGCGAGAGGCTGTTGAACTTGCGCAATCGGTCGAGCAGGTGTTGCTGCTGGTCGGTGCTAAGAGCGCGAAAGCTAGGGTCCTTCTCCAGAGCTTGCTCCTGCTGGTTGGCAGGAAGCGTGTAGTACTGCCGCAGCCAAGCTCCCTTATGAGGGCCGGGCCCCAAAAGGTGCAGCTTCATTCCTTTATTAGCCGGTTGCGCGGCAGTTCCCGAGTTCGTCGGGTTGCTTTGCACCATCGAGTTACCGGTCACCGGAGCGCTGGCTTGTGGCGCCGGGCCTGCTGACGGTGGCGGAGAACCGTGCTTCTGCCACAAGGGCGCACCCACCGCCGGCAAGGTGCTGCCGGCCATCGCCAAAGCAATCAGGATTGTGAAGGGAGCGCGCACGGCCGTCAATTCGTTTCGGTCTGGGCGTCATCCAGAGCGTCAAAGTCAGAGAACAAGTCGGCATTGCTGTCGAGGTATTGCAGATCGCCAACTGCGCTTGCAGTCACCGGAGTAACCGTGTCCCGGGCTACTACGATCTGCTGACGCTCGCCCTTCCAGTGTGCTCCCTCGAGCATCCCGACCCCTACTGCCATTAGCGCCGCTGCCGCAGTCAATACCGCCGGGCGCCGCAACCATGCCAGCCAACCTGCGCTCTGGCTGGCATGTTCTTCTCGCATTCGGGCCCGCAACCTCGCCGAGAAATACGGTGACGGCTCGGGAGCCTGCCACTCGTCCAGCAGCGACATCGCCTGCCGCAAGGAGGCGACTTCCTGGGCACAGACCGGGCAAACTGCCAGATGCTCCTGCACCGCGGCCGTGGCCAGATCCGGTCCGCTCAGTACTGTCTCCATCAACTCTTCGCGAATGTTACCGCACTTCATGACCGCACCCTGCTTCCTGCAACCGCCTATATAAACTGCTTCAAAGTCTCTCGCAACGTCTCGTACGCGCGGAACAATAACGACTTCGTGGCCGATTCACTCAACTTCAAAACGCCTGCGATCTGCTTGTAGTCCATGTTCTGGTACTTGTGCATGATCACCGCAGCCTGCTGCCGCTCCGGCAACTTCTCCACTTCCCGCCGAATAGCGGCCATCCTCTCCCGCCGCAATATCACCTGTTCGGCGTTCAGGCGGCGGTCCGCCACGTCTACGGTCAGTCCGGTATCGGAATCAGGCTCATCGATATTGACCGTATTCTCGGGGCGCTCGTACTTGGTGTCGCGAGCATGGTTTACCGCGAGGTTGGTCGCAATTCGATACAACCAAGTAGTAAACTTGGCGCTCGCCGCGTAGCTCTTTCGCGATCGATACACCCGCAAGAACACTTCCTGCGCCAACTCCTCTGCCACCGCCTGGCTTCGCGTCATGCGGTACATGAAGCTGATCATCGGACGGCGAAACTTATCGACCAGATAGTCAAAAGCTACGTCGTCTCCCGCGGCCACCCGCAGCATCACCTCGGCGTCGCTCAGCATCTCCAGCAATGGAGTCTCAGCCACGGGCACCCGCGCTATATCTGGAGTCTCTGCAGTCCCCGCTGCCGAGCCACCCAACAGTATCCCGCGATCTAACGCGATGCTGGCCACATCTCCTGTAACCCCCGTAGCTGCTGAAAGTTGTGTCGCGAGGGCCCAGCTTCGACGGGGACTCGCCGGCGTTCCGCCCGGTTCCGGAAGGGTTGCAGTATCTTTGTCCCAGTCTCGTTTTTGGCCGCCTGGTCGCATTATGGCGAACTGCTGTGCCACAGCAGTGTAAAACAGTATTATGCACCAGTCACTTCACCAGCCCCACTTGATCACAAGCATTGGCTATCCATGCTGAGACACAACCCGGCACGACCGTCGCCACTGGGGCCACGTGCCGCCAAGGTGTTGGTAATTAGCGTGGTCTGGCTCTGGCTGGGTTGGATGTGCCTGCCCGCAGCGTTGGCGTCTCCCCCGCAAACCCAAGAGAAAGAAAAGCAAACTGAGACGACAGCACAGGATGAGCCCATTAACCAGCCCGCGCCGGCCGACGGCCAGGCTATCGACCTTTCCGGCGAGGTGGTGCGTGACGTCCTGACGGGTCTGCAGAGGGGCATCGAGACCCACAATCTTGACCGCTTTCTGGACAGCTTCGATCCTGAGAACATGAAGGATTTCCCCCAGTTCCGCGATCAGATGGCTACCTTCTTTCGCCTCTACGATAGCGTCAAGTTTCGCTATCAGCTCCTGCAAGTTAGCTCAGACAAAGACCTTGGCTTCGCCATCGCCGACATCGACATGGACGCCGACCCGTCCGACATACTGCCGACCCAGCAGCGCCGCAGTACCCAGATGCGCTTCCAGATGAAGCGCGGCCCCAAGGGTTGGAAAGTTATTGCCATGCAGCCAGCCGACTTTTTCAATCAGTAGTCCGCGAAACGACCCGACATGAAACGCGACTATCCCGAGCGACCCATCATTGGCGTAGGAGCCGTCATCGTCGACGGTGACCGCGGGTTATTAGTGCGCCGCGCCACCGAGCCGCTAAAAGGCGAATGGTCGGTTCCCGGCGGAATGTTGGAGCTGGGAGAAAAACTGCGCGAAGGCACAGCCCGTGAGGCGCTCGAAGAAACCGGCTTGCAGGTTGCTGTGGGCGAAGTTCTCGATGTGTTTGACAGCATATTTACTGACGCAGACGGGCGCACGCAATACCACTATGTGCTTGTCGATTTCCTATGCCGGCCCCTTGCGGGAGAGGCCAAGCCAGGCAGTGACGTCAGCGATGTCATGTGGGTGACGGAGTTCGATCTTGACCGTATGCAATTGCGCGACTCGATCGCGCGAGTGGTGCGTAAGGGATTGGCGGCAGCCCGCATACCCACATGACACAACCGCTCTCTCCCAGCTAGAATGACCGCATACCAGTGAGGGTTTGTTGTACGTAATTTGTCAGCCGGCATATTCAGTTCAGGCACTAACCAACCATACGCATGGGCTACAACCCACCCAGAATGAAACCACCAACAATTAACGCCACTGCCAGGACACTTTCAGGTAGGCCCATCGTTTTTAGCGCCACCTTGGCATTGGCCATGGTTGCAGGATCGGCATATTGGCAGCGGCAGGGCGCAGTTCACGCAGGATCGCCATCCACCGCCTCATCCTTCGGTCCAACCATCTCCAATCCATCCACACCGCCCGGAACCGCGCCCCCAGGCATGGCCTGGATTCCGGGAGGAGAGTTCTCCATGGGCGCCAACGACCCGCCCGATATGGACGAGGTCGGCATGAAGGCCACGCTGGATGCGCGGCCCATTCACCGGGTTTACGTGGATGGCTTCTTCATGGACAAGACTGATGTAACGAATGCACAGTTCGCCAGATTCATAAAGGCTACAGGCTACATTACCGTGGCCGAGCGCAAGCCCCGCGCGGAAGATTTCCCCGGTGCTCCCCCGGAGAACCTCGTGGCCGGATCGGTCGTATTCTCTCCGCCGAGCCATCCCGTGCCACTCAGTGACCACTTCCAATGGTGGGGTTATGTTCCGGGCGCAAACTGGCGACATCCGTTGGGCCCGAGCAGCAATATCAAGGGCAAAGAAAATTATCCCGTAGTGCAGGTTGCGTATGAGGACGCGGTGGCCTATGCCAAATGGGCTGGCAAACGGCTGCCTACCGAAGCGGAATGGGAATTTGCGGCGCGCGGCGGCCTGGCGGGCAAGCCCTTTGTATGGGGCAGCCAGTTCCGGCCCAACGGCAAGTGGATGGCAAATACCCACCAGGGCCATTTTCCGGACCACGACACCGGCGCCGATGGACACGTCGGAATCGCTGCGGTGGCCCAGTATCCCCCCAACAGCTATGGTCTTTACGACATGGCAGGAAACGTCTGGCAGTGGACCAGCGACTGGTATCGTCCCGATTACTACCAACAGTTAGCAGCCGCCGGTGGCGTGGCGCGCAATCCGAAAGGTCCTGCCAAGTCCTACGACCCTGACGAGCCGACTGAGCCCAAGAAAGTGCATCGCGGCGGATCGTTTCTTTGTACCGATCAGTATTGCTCGCGCTATATCGTCGGCACCCGTGGCAAGGGCGAGGTCAGCACCGGAACCAATCACTTGGGCTTCCGCTGCGTCAAGGATGCCAAAGCAACTTCCAACCATGCCCCAGTGACCACGTCCGGACAGTCCGGCAAATCCCGCTAGGTTGGTTTTCGGATTGCTACACTCTTCTCCGGTCACTGCTGGGATGGTGTCTGTGCGCCCGATCTGCAAGAGATTATTGCGATTCGGCGCATAGGCCCAACCCACTCGCTGGAGATTTTTTCTCACGACCCTTGTAACTTCTGCCCATGTTCGCCGTCCTATCTGGAATTGGGTGGATCCAAGGTAGGCCCAAGTGTCTGCCTACGGTTTTTGGCAGTCCAAGGGCGCGGTGACGAGGGGCCACCACTTACGTGTGGGGTGATGCCCGGAACCCCAGACTGTGCGGACTTCCTCAAGAAAGAAATTGATTCCCTAAATGCGGAAAATCCGACAGAATGCTTCGCACGTATGATTCACAGGGCCACATTCAAGATCTGAAAATCAGGTCTTCCAAATCAACGAGTAGAGGAGAAATGCTGCAATGACCAAATCGATGAAGTCACTCATGATGGGTGCTGCACTTGCGGGATTCATGGCGGGCAATACGGCGATGGCGCAGGCTCCGTCTGCAAGCTCAAACTCTCTTTCCAGCGGTTCTAGCCTGGGCCAGCTGTCCACCTCGTTCTTCGGTGAGAAGCACGCCTGCAAGGGTCAGAACTCCTGTAAGGGCAAGGGCGGTTGTAAAGCCGGCGACAATGGTTGCAAAGGCAAGAACTCCTGCAAGGGCAAGGGTGGCTGCGCAACCGACGGTTCGAAGCCCCCGGCGCAGTAAGTTCACACCAGATTTGATCTTGGGCCGGGGCATTGCATGCCCGGCCCTGCGATCATCTCCGTTGGTTCGCCCCAGAATTTATCCAAATGCCAGCAAATCGTTTTAACGGCTTCACCGAATACGGAGTGGGGATTGGACTGCGGATCCCGCACTACAACCACATCTTCGAGAAGAAACCCGTAGTCGACTGGTTTGAAATCATCTCGGAAAATTTCATGGTCGATGGCGGGCGTCCGCTGCACGTGCTCGACCAGATCCTCGAGCAGTACCGCGTGGTGCAGCATGGCGTTTCCATGTATTTCGGCTCAGTGGAACCGCTGAACCGTGAGCACCTGCGGCGACTGAAGGCGCTGGTTCGACGCACTAATACTCCATGGCTCTCTGACCATTTGTGCTGGGGAAGTGTGGATGGGACGTATTCGCACGACCTGCTGCCCATGCCGTACACCTTCGAAGCCGCCAAGAAGACGGCGCAGAAGATTCGCGAGGCGCGCGATTTTCTGGAAGTGCCGGTAGTGGTGGAGAACGTCAGCAGCTACGCCGAGTTCCACGCCTCCGAGATGACCGAGTGGCAGTTCCTGACTGAAGTCGTGGAAGATGCCGACTGCGGGATTCTTCTGGACGTGAACAATATTTACGTGTCGTCGCGCAATCATAGTTTCGATCCGTATGACTATCTGAACAGCGTGCCGCACGAGCGGGTGGCGCAGATTCACATTGCCGGACACTCCAAGTTCGAGAAGTACATCCTCGATACTCACGACCATGCGGTCATCGACCCGGTGTGGCAGCTCTATGCGCGGGCTCTCGAACTTGTCGGGCCGACCGCAACTCTGCTGGAATGGGATGACCACATTCCGTCGTTCGACGAAGTACACGGTGAGGCGCTTAAAGCCAACCGCTACGTACGGGAAAAGGTGGTGGCGTGATGGACCTCGATCACATCCAGCGCGCCATGTTCGACGCCGTTCGCCAGCCGCTGACCGCCTCCGAAAACATGCGTCAGCGCACCAGCGACGGCCGTTCTCTTCACCGCATCGCTGACGACATCATCAAGCCCAACGACCGGCTCACGTCGTTTGAGCGGCTGGAGATTTACAACCGGCAATACTGGTTCCGAGTGCTGGCGGCGCTGGGGGAAGACTTTCAGGGACTGCGCATGATCGTGGGCGAGCGCAGCTTCGAAAAGCTTTCCATCGCCTACTTGCGCGATTGCCCGTCGCAGTCGTTCACCCTGCGCAATCTGGGCTCACGCCTGGAGCAATGGCTGCGTTCCCACACTGAGCTCATTAGCGGTGTGGAGGACCTTGCGCTGGACATGGTGCGTCTTGAGTGGGCTGAAATCGAGGCCTTCGATGGCGCCGGAAAACCAAAGTTGAGTGAAGCCGATTTGCCGGCTCTCGGGCCCGACCCGCAGTTCGAGTTGCAACCTTACATTCGGCTGCTGGATCTGCGCTATCCGGTTGACGAGATGCTGCTGAACATACGCAGCGGCCAACAGGAAAACGACATCGTAAGCAATGCTGTGGCCGAACGCACGCCGCGCCGTCGCAGCCGCAAACGGCTGTTGCCTGGGCCGGAAAAGATATTTCTGGCAGTACATCGCGCCGACAATTCGGTTTACTTTAAGCGCCTCGACGCTGAAGCCTTCGGCATTCTGTGTGCACTTCGTGATGGAAAACGTCTGTCTGAGGCCGTCGAATGCGTTGACTGGAGCAGTCGCGGAGGCGAATACGCCGCGGAGAATCTGCAAGCATGGTTCGCGCTCTGGTCATCGCAGGGTTGGTTCTGCAAGTCATATTAGGACAATTATCGTGACCGATTTCATGAGTAAGCTACAGTGGGCCTATTCGCTCCTCACTCGCATCGCCGATTCCCTGCAATCGCCGTTTCTACTTTTTGTGCGCCTGTATTGGGGATGGCAGTTCATGGTCGATGGCTGGGGCAAACTGCACAACTTGCCGAAAGTCATCGAATACTTCGGCAGCCTTGGCCTGCCGGCCCCCGGTCCGACCGCATACTTCGTTTCAATCCTCGAATTGGTCGGCGGCGCGTTGCTGGCGCTCGGACTCGGCAGTCGCCTCATCGCCTTCTTATTGACGTGCAACATGACGGTGGCTTACATCACCGGGGATCGCGAGGCGCTGCTCTCCATCTTCTCCGATCCCGACAAATTCTCTGCCGCTGCTCCGTTCACGTACCTCATGGCGTCGCTGATCATTCTGATCTTTGGACCGGGAACATTCTCGCTGGACTATCTCATCGCACGCTGGTGGCAAAAACGATCGGCGTAGACATCTCTGTTCCCAATGAACATGCCGAGTGGTCATGCGCATGCCAACCTCCGAATTCGTCGCACCTTGTTGGTGATTTCCCTGGGCGTCGCTGCCATCGTCGGCGTTGCGTGGCTGATGGCTCCGCCCGGCCAAGCATCAGGGCCTGCGACGACGGTACAAATCTGCGATGCGACCATCGACGTTCGCTTCGAGGGCGACACCACCAATGCCTCGCGGGCTGACCTGCTGAACTGGATACACCGTGCCGGGGATGCGGTTTGCACCTACTATGGCAAGTTCCCCGTTTCGCACATGAAGCTCGACGTGCTGATACGCGGAGGCGCCGGCGTTCACAGTGGAACCACCTTTCCTGATGGCGACGGCTACACCCGCATTTCGGTCGGCGCCGATACCACTGTCCACCAACTCAACGACGATTGGATGCTGACCCACGAGATGATCCACCTGGCCTTCCCTTCCATGGCGGAGAAACATCACTGGATCGAGGAAGGAATCTCGGTGTATGTGGAGCCGGTGGCTCGCGTGCAAGCGGGACAACTCTCGGCTGAGCGAATGTGGCATGACGTCGCTCGCGACATGCCCCAGGGCGAACCCGAGGACGACGACGAAGGGCTCGACCGCACCCACACCTGGGGTCGCACCTACTGGGGCGGCGCGATGTTCTGCCTGGTCGCCGATGTGCGCATCCGCCAACAGACGAAAAATCAGAAGGGATTGCAAGACGCCCTGCGCGGGATTCTCAACGCGGGCGGAACAATCAACCAAGACTGGAACATCGAACGTGCATTTGCAGTCGGCGACAAGGCAACGGGAACCACCGTGCTCACGGATCTGTATCACGAGATGGCTGACAAACCGAGTCCGGTCGATCTGCCGGCCCTCTGGAAGCAACTCGGCATTTCGCGGGATTCGAACGGCGCGATCAAGTTCGACGCAAGCGCGCCCTCGGCTCAAGTGCGGGCGGCGATGACACAGGAACACTGACACCCCCTCCCCCCGGTTGTTAAGAATGGGGAAAATGCGATTCTTGGCGAGCTTTTAGAATCAACGGGTTATAAGGCGCCTAAAAACCGTCGAGCAATATTCAAGGTGATGGTTCAAATAGACTTAACTGCGAAAACAGCAGCAAAATCAATACAATCAATACCAAATCAATACAATCCATACTCTGACGGGCCCCGGTCCAGGAGTGTCAAAGATCGTATGCTGCCCCGCAGCCTGAGCGCGGAGGGGCCAAGGACACAAATCCTGCGCCTCGCCATGGGTTTTTTAGTCGATCAAGAGTGGAGGCGAAAGGACGCAGGACACAGGGAGCTGTGATAAGCATTTTTTTCGCGGCTTGCGGCACGACTAAGGAGGCTGCGGAAAGAGTCAGGAAAAAAGATTCCTCGTGGGCTAAAGAGACTGTGTCGCAACTGTGTCGCCGCTCCGCGGCTCAATTATTTTTCCCACTTGACCGCGGGCTCACGCCCGCGGCTAACACAAATTACGCCGCTTCGCGGCTCATTTAATCGCTCTTCTAGCACTGGGTTCCACCACAAAACTTGTTTTCTGGTTGCGACACAGTCTCTAAAGCCCACTCGGAATAACAACAATAGTGGACTTTGCGGCGCAGCTGAAGCTGCGCCCCTTCAAAACCGCTGCAAACGTGAGTTTTTCGCAAGCAACACTGGTAAAGCGCCCTAGAGGTACACGCGTTCCCGGGCCCGAATTGCCCGATAGCGTTCGAAGACCTTGCGGGAGCTTTCCAAGCCGAGAGCCGAGCGCAGGCTGGTGCCGCGGAAGGTGTGCATCAGCATCCGGTGCCAGTTCTTGAGAACGAACCACGGCTCCTTGGCGATTACGGCGGGCATGTGGGCGGTCTTCATCCAGCGTTCCACCCGCCAGCGCTCGAACTCGATCTCTTCCGGCGCGAGGTGTTCGGTGGCCACCACGGCGGTCGTACCGTCATATTCCTCCAGCCGATCGATCTTGATGAGGTTGCGGGCGCGGAAGTCCGCGGTCATGGGCGTGCCCGGATAGGGCGTGGGATGCTGGATGTACGGCCAGTCCACATACTGGCGCGCAAAGTCCAGGTTGGTGCGGATCGAGTCGAGCGTGTCGTCAGGATTGCCGACGATCAGACCGCCCACCACATACATCTTGTTCTTGTGCAGAATGTCGATGGCGCTGAATGGTCGCATTGCCCGTGCGCTTGCCGTTTTCGCGAATCGAGTTCTTGGCCGATGCCTTCAGGTACACCAGATCGTCTTCGAGAATATTCTCGATCCCGAGAAAGACATAACGGAAGCCCGCCTGCCGCATCAGCGGAGCCAAAGTCTCGCCGTGCATAGCGATGGGTGAGGTCATGGCCTGCACGCTGTAAGCAATGTCGTTCAAGCCGGCATCGATTATGGCCTGGCAGAGGGCTTCGAGGCGCTTGATGTTCAACGATATGTTGTCATCCACCAGGAAAATCGACCGCGCACCGTTGGCCCTGGCATCGCGAATATCGTCGAGTACGCGGTCGAAGGAGTAGGTGTGAAAATTTCGCCCACGCATCTCGATGATCGAGCAGAAGCCGCAATCAAAGGTGCAGCCGCGGGAGGTTTCGACGACATCGATCTGGCGTCCCAGCATGTGGTAGCCGTTCAGCACACGAGCCTTGCGATTGGGGAGCCGGATCTCGTCGCCTTCGAGTGTGTGCACGGGACGAGGAACGTTTTCGCGCCACGCTTGACCGTCGCGATAGGTCAGCCCGGCGATGTTCTGGAAGCTATGCCCATTCTCGAGGGCGCGCAGCAATTCGCGGAAGGTCAACTCCCCTTCTCCGCGCACGATGAAATCGATGCCGTTGCCGTCTCGCTGATAAGCGTCCGAGGCCAGGCTGGGATCGTAGCCGCCAACTACAACTTTCACACTCGCCTTCAGAGCGCGTATGAGTTCGATCACGCGGAAGGCCGTCTTGCGCTGAAAGGTCATGACCGAAAGGCCGACAACTTCGGGATCGAGTTCACGCATCAATTGCTCGATCGTCTGCCTTACGCTTTGCTGCACCAGAATCAGATCGGCAACAGCGACCTTATGATGGGAATCGACGTTGCCCGCCAGCGACGTCAGGCCGCCGTTCGGCATGCGGACGGCAACCGTCGGCATGTGCTCGAACGAATCGGGCATGGCGAGCAGGAGTATGTTCATCTTCGCGGCCTTTCAGATGCTTGCAAGACGCCCCACAACGGCCTGAGTGCTTTAGATAGTACACCGAAAATGACTGGGCGAGATGCGAAGGGTAACCAATTGTTTACAAGGTTTTCGCAAGGCGTAGATGGCCTGAGGATGAGACAGGTGGTTGGGCACAACTATGCAGGGTGTAGACTCTAACCGAGTCCAACTCATAGCTGATGGAGCGGCGAAGCGCGTAGCCCGGAGCGCGTAAAGCTTTGACTGAATGGCGTCCGCGATGGGCTGCTTTTCCAAGGCAATTCCGGTTATTCTGCAGTCTGCATTCCAGGAAACATCCTGATTCAGGGAGGCGTTGTGGTTCACAAAGTCTTAATCGCGGTATTCGTATTCTCATTGGTACTTTCGGCCGCGGCACAGAGTGCGCCTACGGTCGTGGCGGCAGGCGATCTAAAGAAAATCGTGCCTGAGGCCTATTTTTTTCGCGGCATGAGCGCTACCACACAGTTGCGCAATTCAGCAGCCGTCCACTATCCGGACGACTTCTACATCATCGCCGGACTGGTAGACACCTCCGGATATTCATCTGACGTGAAGGCGAAATACAACGGCTTCTTTATCACGGAGAAAAAACTGCGTTTCGATGGCGGCCCCATGCTGGGGCCCGGACAGTACGGCATGGGCTACACGGCAGACGGCAAGTTTCACATCCTGGATGTCGCCGGCGACGAATTGCTAGTGGCCGACATCATGGTTGATGACAAACTTGCTCATCCCCAGCCGCTCAAGATCGTCACCGATGGTGCGACAGTAAAACTCTATCTTGGAAAGAAGTACGTCGCGTTCACCGCGCAATAATTTTTAGACTGCACGCGCGGTCGTACCAGAGCCTGCCCTGAGCGTAGGCGAAGCATTTGCAAAGCCGCGATTTGGCTGCACGAACCTGGGATTTCGGTTCTATCGCCACCAGGCCGACAATCTAATACCGCAACCGATTCGAGGGATCCGAGGAATGTTCCGCAGGTTTTTCCCGATTTTTGCCATATTAGCCGCCGTCTCCGCATCGCAAGCGGCCGCGCAAAGCAAGCCCGAAGCGCCGCCGCCGTTTGATGTCCGCGCCCACTACACCAAGTACGAATACGCCATTCCCATGCGCGACGGGAAAAAGCTGTTTACCTCCATCTATGTGCCCAAGGACATCTCGCATTCCTATCCTTTCCTGATGGACCGGACCCCTTACAGTGTGTCTCCCTACGGCGTGGATAATTACAAGACGTCGGTCGGACCCTCCGAGGCATTTGAGAAATCCGGCTACATTTTTGTGTATCAGGATGTGCGTGGGCGCTACATGTCCGAGGGCACCTTCCTCGAAATGCGGCCGCACATCGACAACAAGGCCAGCAGCAACGATGTGGATGACAGCACCGACACTTACGACACCATCGAATGGCTGCTGAAAAACGTTCCCAACAATAATGGCCGGGTAGGAATCTGGGGAATCTCCTATCCGGGGTTCTTTACCTCAGCGAGCATCATCGATTCGCATCCTGCGCTCAAGGCGGCCTCACCGCAGGCGCCCATGACTAATCTCTTTATGGGTGACGACGCTTACCATGGCGGAGCCTTCATGCTGGCGGCCAATTTCAGTTTTTACAGCTCGTTCAAGCCGCAGAACAACCCTGCGCTTCCGCCCAAAGACCGTCAGGCATTCGACTATGGCACCACAAGTGGGTATGACTTCTTCCGCGCAATGGGACCGCTGTCGAACGCCAATGCACTGTACTTTCACGGGCAGAGCTTTCTGTGGAACGATCAGTCAGGACACGATACCTACGACGAATACTGGAAGGCCCGAAATCTCTCGGTGCACATGAAAAACATCCACTGCGCGGTGTTGACCGTGGGGGGATGGTTCGACGCTGAAGACCTTTCTGGTCCCGTGCGCACATTTCACGCCATCGATCAGAACAATCCCGGCATCTTCAACGCACTGGTCGAAGGGCCTTGGGTACATGGAGGATGGTCTCGCTACGAGGGCCATCGACTCGGTTATGTGGATTTCGCGTCGGACACCGGTGAGTATTTTCGCGAGAACATTCAGTTCCCGTTTTTCGAGGCTTATTTGAAGGGCAATGGCGATGCAAAGTTGCCCAAGGCTTACGTGTTCGAAACGGGTACTAACGTCTGGCGACAATACGATGCATGGCCTCCCAAAAACACCGAAACCAAGATGCTTTACCTGAATGACACGGGCCGCCTGACCTTCACGCCGCCTGCAGCGACGGGCGAAGTCTACGACGAGTACGTCAGCGATCCCGCGAAGCCTGTGCCGTTTATCGGGTACACCGCGCTAGGGGTTCCTCAGGAATACATGGTTTCAGACCAGCGCTTTGCCGCCAGCCGTACGGATGTGCTTGTCTATCAGACCGAGGACCTGCAGCAGGACATCACCATTGCCGGTCCGGTGTCACCGAAACTGTTCGTCTCCACGACCGGGACGGACTCGGACTGGGTAGTGAAGCTGATCGATGTCTATCCGGCGTATTATCCCGAGCCCGATGCCGACAAGCCTGAGCAGCCGCGCAAGGATGTGGGGCTGCCGGTAGTCAAGATGGCGGGTTTCCAGCAATTAGTGCGCGGCGAACCGATGCGCGGCAAGTTCCGCAAGAGCTTTGAGAAACCGGAAGCGTTTGTGCCCGGCAAAATGGAAGAAGTCGATTTCGAGATGCCCGACATCAACCACACCTTTCGCCGCGGACATCGCATCATGGTGCAGGTACAGAGTTCGTGGTTTCCGCTCGCGGACTTGAATCCGCAAACCTTCGTGCGCATTCCGGACGCCAAGCCGTCCGATTTCCGTCCAGCCACGGAGCGCGTTTACCGTTCGCAGAGCGCACCGTCGGGGATTCAGGTGCTGGTCGCGCATCCGGAATCGCATTGAGCCCACGCGTGGTGCATGAACCCCACTCAAGCGTTGAAACTTGAGCGGGGTAATGGCTGACCGGTATCTCAGGCTTGTGCTGCCATTCCGTTGTTCGAAAGCCAGCGCGGGGGTAATTGCGGCTTCGTCTTAGGCAGGATGTCGAGGTAAATGACCGCATAGCGGAAAGCCATCACGGCCGCCGCGATGACCAGCACGCTGGAGGCCAACTCCGTCCACTTCGGGACATAGTGAGTTCCCATCGCCGTCTGCAATGCGTTGATCGACACGTTTAGCCGATTGACGATAAATCCAGCCACTACGACGGCGCACGTCCAGTAGAGTCCATCGGGACTATTGCGCACCTGCTCAATGCTCAGCAGGACAATCGGAATAACCATGAACATCGCTACTTCCAGCCAGAAGTATCCAGCTTCGCTGGTGCGCAAAAACGCGTACCGCAGCGCATGATTCGACACCAGATCCAGCAGGCGGAAGAACACGAAGACGATCAGCAGCATCTGAATCATTCTTCCGCAATCGCTGAGAATGCTGAAATCCACCCGCACGTTCAGCGAGCGCATGGACAGGTAAACCGCCATCACTGTGAGCGCTAGTCCAGCGGGAATCGCTGACATGTAGAAGATGGCGTGCATGTTCGACGAGTACCACAGCGGATGAACCCTGCCCGCGGCAATCAGGTAAAGGCCGCCGAGGAAAGACTGATGCATCGACGACAGCAGCACTCCGGCCAGCACCACGCCGATCAGAATACGATGGTGATAGCGCAGGATGGTTTCGCGCAGCCCCTTCCAGGGCAGCTTTTCGATCACTGCCGGCGCAAACTCGAAGGTAAGGACCGTAAAATACGTCATGATGCAGACGCACACATCGAAAAGCACGGAGCGGCTGTTCCACATCACGATGGGATGCCAGAAGCGCCACGGCAGACCAATCTCATACAGGTAGCCAACCATAACCGTGCAGTAGCCGAGGAACGAGATCAGGATGGACGCGCGCAGGATAGGCCGGTAGCGCTCCATGCCTAACAGGTAAACCGCGGCACTTATGCCGAATCCGGCTGCCGAGAGTCCCACTCCGCAAAGCGTGCCTAAACCAACCCACAGGCCCCATGGCATCTGGTCCGTCAGATTCGTGCTGGCGCGGAAGCCTTCAAAAAAACGCACATACGTGGCATAGAGGCCCGTAACAAAAATGATGGCTGTAATGACGCGCCATAGGGTGATTTCCGATTTGATGCGCGCTGTCATAGTTAGTTCCTTTCCCGTTTGATCTGGCTGATGGTGGCTTTCTCTTCGGCTTCGGCGAGCGCGACTTCGCGACGCCGTTGCGTGATCCAGTACAGGGCCGAAAGAATGGTCCCGCCCATGATTACAACCTTGGGCGAATCGCCCATGGCGGCGGCCGTTAAGGCCGGCACCGGCTGGTTGCCGGTGGGCAGCGGCCTGAAGCCCAGCTTCTCGAATTCCACATCGGAGACGAACAGCACCGAGCCCCCGCCCGCTTCTGTCGTGCCGTAAATACGTGGGACGTAACTCGAGTCGGTACGGATGCGGTTCCAGGCGTCGGCGATCAACTCGTCACGATCGCCGAAGACACTGGCCTGCACCGGGCAAGCCTCGGTACAGCCTGGTTGCCCGCCGGCTTTTACCCGTTCCGAGCACAAGTCGCATTTCTTCACGAACGGCGCTAGTTTGCTCCACTGGTACCGCGGCACCTGGTAGGGGCATGCCAGCATGCAGTAGCGACATCCGATGCATTTGTCGGCGTCATATACTACCGGTCCCAGTGGCGTCTTCCTGATCGCGCCTACTGGACAGGCCGAAGCGCACGCCGGATCGTTGCAGTGCATACAGACTTTGCGAACGAACTTCGCGCCGCGGGTTTCAATCACCGTGAAAGCTGTGTCTGACAATGTGGGCTCCGGCTCGGTGTTGAAGCCGTGCAGCGTCTTGCATGCCGTTTCGCAACTTCCACAACCGATGCAGCGCTTGATATCGATCAACATGGCTTTTTGTTTTGGCATCGTGCTCTCCTCAATCTCGTTTGGCTCACTCCGGGCTATGTCAGGAAAAATTCTTTGACCAGCTGTTCACGTACGCTGGCATCGACCTGAAAGAACAAGCCCTTCATGGGGAGGCCGCCGTCTTGTGCCAAAGCCGGGCTGAGTTGCTGCATCATCGAGCCCAGACGAGCTATGCTGTTCTGCATCCACGCCGGAACAATCGGCCCCTGCAGCAGGTTCTTCACGTTGGTTGCGAGCTCCGGCGCCTTTACCACGCAGAGCCAGCCGCTCTTGTATGGGTCTTCGGTGACCAGGTTGGGCTTCTTAAGAACTTCATGATTGACTGAGACCAGCACGCCTTCGACCGGCGAGAGCATCTCCACGCATTGGTCTCCGCGCTTTACGGTGCACAGCTTCTGCCCCTGACGCACCCAGCGATTGAGATCGGCGAGTTCGATGGCATCGATCTCTCCTAAGAGATTTCCGGCGAATGCATCGATTCCCACGCGCGCGTTTTGCCGCCCTTCGTCGTGCACCCAAGTGTGCCCAGGATGGAAGTTGTAGTTTTCCGGAACCTCGAACCCTGCCGCCTTGACCATTTTCGGTACGCGAGCTGGCTGGAAAGGTGCTACTTGCACCGCAACCTCCGCGCTTTCGGGCCGGCGGAAATACATGATGGAGAGAATCAAGAGAAAAGTGAGTAGCACGAATAAGATCGACATTGGGCCTCCTTGCATAATCCGCAAACGCCAATCAACCACGCCTCAAAGCACAATGGAGCACGAACCGATACGGTCCGCCTGTTTTGGCTAGTACCGTTCGCGAGAATGAGTGCGCTGCGCATGGCATCGTGCTCCGCCATTGGTAATGCACGTGGAGTGCAAATCCGCTGCTAGAAAAATCTATTGATTCGAAGTAACTTAGGATTCGATGTCCGGCGCCAAAGTGGGAAACCAGTGCATTCCGCAGGAATACTCGTGCATTTTGCAGTAGTGCAGGATGAGTGTCGGGCCAACGGAGGAGCGGAGGTTGGATGAACAGTGACGTCGCGGTCTGCGGAATTACGGGCCACTGCCCGAATCACGCTCTCGGACGACATCGCCGACAGTTCTTCCCAGGTTTCGCTTGGTTGGGAATGCGCATGCGGCTGTTATCATGTGCTGCGTTAAGATTGTCGTTCCGGAGCGAACAAATTCATGTGTCCTGTTTGCCGTCGATTCCTTCCCTTGTGCGTTGGATTAGCGATTGCCGTAATCCTTACATCTCCGGCGCAGGCGGCCTCCACGTCACAGCCAGGGATAAAGCTGGAAGCGGTTACCGGTTTTCAGCCGCTGCATGACGGCATCGAGATTCACGCCGGCGCAGCGACTCTGTGGATTACGGCTCTCCGGGATGACATACTGCGGGTGCGCATTTCCCCGGATGGCGTCATGCCCGAAGACGCGTCGTGGGCCGTTCTGCCCGGGCCGCGTGGCAAATCCGTCGATGTGCAACCAATTCAAGATAATGAGTCCGCCGGGTTCCGCACCGCGGTGCTCGATGTCCGAGTTGAGCGCGAACCCCTTCGTCTCATCGTTCGCGATCTTGCCGGCAACATCATCTGTGCCGACGCACTCGGCCGGCCCACGGAGTTCAGCCTCGGCGGCTTCACGGTGTCTAAGGAGATGCCCACCGACGAACGCTTCTACGGGCTGGGCGACAAGACCGGGTCGTTCAATCGCAGAAATCAGGCCTACACCCTCTGGAACATGGACCATGGCATTGAGGAGTCGCTCGATCCCATCTACAAAAGCATCCCGTTCTTCCTCGCGATCGGTGGTGGACGCAGTTACGGCCTGTTCCTCGACAACACGTGGCGCACCTGGTTCGACTTCGGCAAGCGTTCACGCGATACCTATTCCTTCGGAGCCGAAGGAGGCCCGCTCAACTACTACCTGATCTACGGTCCCACTCCCAAGCAGGTCGTCGAGGGATACATTTTCCTGACCGGCACGCCGCCGCTTCCTCCACTGTGGTCGCTTGGCTTCCAACAGTCCCGCTATAGCTACACCCCTGAATCCGAACTCATAAAGGTTGCTGATCGCTTGCGGACCGACAAGATTCCGTCAGACGTGGTTTACCTCGACATCGACTACCAGTTCAGAAACCGTCCGTTCACCGTTGATCCCGTCACCTTCCCCGGATTCCCCGGCCTTGTCGCCAACCTTCGCAAGCAGCACTTCAATCTTGTCCTAATCACCGACCTGCATATCGCCCACATTCCCGGTGAGGGCTACATGCCTTACGACACGGGTCATGCCGGCGATCATTTCGTGAAGAAGGCCGACGGCAGCGAGTTTGTCGGCGTTGTGTGGCCGGGGCCCGCCGTCTTCCCGGATTTCACGCGCGCGCAAACCCGCGAGTGGTGGGGCAACCTCTATAAGCAATTCGTTCAGGACGGAGTAGCCGGTTTCTGGAACGACATGAATGAGCCAGCTGTGTTCGATGGTCCGGGCTTCACCATGCCACTCGATAACATTCATCGTATCGAGGAGCCGGGCTTCATCACCCGCACGGCCACGCACGCCGAAATTCACAATGTACTGGGAATGGAGAACGAGCGCGCGACGTACGAAGGGCTGCTCAAGCTGCGTCCCGATGAGCGCCCATTCGTCCTGACGCGCGCCACCTACGCCGGCGGCCAGCGCTTCGGGTTTACCTGGACAGGGGACAACTCCTCCACCTACAACCAGTTCCGATTAGGAACACAGATGCTCCTCAACCTTGGCCTCAGCGGTATCTCATTTGTCGGAGATGACGTGGGTGGATTCGGTGGCTCGCCGCCGCCCGATCTTCTCACCCGCTGGATCGAGGTGGGAGCCTTCAAGCCGCTCTTCCGCGACCACAGCACGAAGGGTTCTCTGCCGCAGGAAGTCTGGGTCCATGGCCCGGAGCAGGAAGCGATTCGCCGTCGCTACATCGAAACCCGTTACCGCCTGCTGCCTTACATCTACACGCTTGCGGAAGAGGCGTCCCGGACGGGCGTGCCTCTGGCTCGACCCATCTTCCTCGAGTTTCCCAATACTCTGGACACACCGGACACCGAGTTTCTTCTGGGATCCGATCTTCTGATCGTCCCACCGCCACATGCCGAGATGCCGGAAGACTACGACGTCTCCTATCCTCCCGGCGATTGGTACGACTTCTGGACAAGCCAGAAGATGCCGCACTCGACTCCGGGGCCGACCATTGTGCAAGTCGGCGGAGCAATCGCCAAGGGCGAAGCGCTGCCTCAAGGTAATTCCACGAAGATCCACCCCACCCTCGATACTCTGCCGGTATACGTGCGCGGCGGAAGTATTCTTCCGCTTCAACCCCTGGTGCAGAGCACCGATCAGACACCCAATGGCCCCCTTGAACTGCGCGTCTATCCTGGCGAGAAATGCGATGGCTCCATCTATCTTGATGACGGGCACACCTTCCGCTATCAACAAGGCGAGTACCTCCGTCAGGAATTTCAGTGCCAGTCGAACAACAGCTCGGTGCGCGTACATTTCGCCGCACGTCAGGGAACCTATGCGCCTTGGTGGAAATCCTTCGAGGTCGTTATCTACGACTGGCCTTCGAAGCACGTGGAAGTCAGTTTTCCTGGCAGTACGACAGCACTTAAGACATCGTATGACGCACCCCGTCGAGCCCTTCACATACTCGTTCCAGACGTCGGCAGAGAAGCCGAACTTACCGTCGGAGGCCGGGCAGCGCAGTAGTCTGCTGCCTTACGAGGCAACAGCCGAGTTTCTGGAGTCTCGGGCTTCAGGGCCATCACCTGCAATTCAGCCGTCACTGTGAAGCGACTTCCTGAAGTTTCTTGAGGCGGCGCATTAGCGAGGTTGGATGGATCCCAAGTATTCGCGCCGCGTGGGTCTTATTTTGTCCTGTGGCGTTAAGGACTTCCTGGATGTAATGGTCTTCCAGTTCGTCGAGGGTAACGAATTGGTCGCCGGTGGGCGAGACATCATCGTTGGTCAGTGGCTCAACTTGCGGCGACGACGCGTGGTGGTCGCGAACGTCCTCGGGAAGGTCAGTAGCATCAATCTCACTTTCTTTACAGAGGATCATGGTGCGTTCGACCACGTTGCGCAGTTCGCGAATGTTGCCCGGCCACGAGTAGTCCTTCAGTAGTTCCGCTGCTGCAGGCGTGAAACCGATGAAGCTCTTCTTCAGTTCTTTGTTGAAATGGCCCATGAAGTCGAGCGCGAGCGGCACAACATCTTCGCGGCGCTCTCGAAGCGGCGGGATGAAAAGTGGCAAGACATTCAGCCGGTAGTAAAGGTCTTCACGAAACTCGCCCTTGGTGACCGCATCTTTCAGGACGGTGTTGGTCGCAGCAATGACCCGGACATCAGCTTGGATGTTGCGGGTCCCTCCCAGGCGCGTGAACATGCCGTCTTCCAGAACACGCAGCAGCTTGGCCTGCAAGCTGGGAGACGTGTTGCCAATCTCGTCGAGAAAAAGGGTCCCGCCACTGGCCTTTTCTATCAAGCCTTCTTTGCGGCGGCGCGCGTCGGTAAACGCGCCGGGCTCGTAACCGAAGAGCTCGCTCTCCAGTAGTGTGTCTGGCAAGGCTGCGCAGTTCAGACTGATCAGTGGCATCTGTGCACGTGGACTGTTGTAGTGAATGGCCTTGGCCAACACTTCCTTGCCGGTGCCACTCTCGCCCTGGATCAAGATTGTGGTGCGCTCGCTTTCGGCGGCACGGCGCGCCATCTCCAGCACCTCGCGCATCACGGGACTCATGGTCACCACGCGTCCAAAGTCATACAGCCCCTTGGCGTTTTGCACGGTATCGTGCACCCGTACCCGTAAGGCGAGCATTTCGGTAGCGCGACAAAGAGTGTTCACCATGTCGGCTATGTGGAAGGGCTTGATCAGGTAGTCATAGGCACCGAGTTTCATGGCCTCTACCGCACGATCGACGACGTGGTAGGCGCTCATCATGAGGATAATGGTGGCTGGAGAGCTGACCTTGGCTTGACGCAAGACTTCGATGCCATTCATCCCAGGCAAGACCACATCGAGCAGCGCGAAGTCAGGCTTCTCGTCGGCGAAGATCTTCAGCGCGTCTTCCCCGTTCATGGCGACGAATACTTCGAAGCCTTCGTCTCCGAGGGCGCGGCCCAGGGTTCGTACGGTCAGCGCCTCGTCATCCACGATCAGGACGGAATAGGGCATGGCTAGGCAATGACCTCCTGGCATTCCGTCACGGCTTTGCCCAACTGGTGCATCGGCAAGGTGACACGTACTGTGGTACCCGCGCCGGAAGTACTCTCGACTTGAATGTCCCCCCCGTGGCTGCGGATGTAGCTTTGGCTGATGCTAAGCCCGAGGCCTGTTCCCTTGCCGCGCTTGGTTGTGAAGAACGGCTCAAAAACATGCGGCAGGATATCGGATGGGATTCCACTGCCGGAGTCGTGCACCCGCAGCTCAATGATGTCGGCAGACTGCTCCGGGCCGGCCGAGATGGTGATGCTGCCGCCTGCAGGCGTCGCCTGCGCTGCATTCAACAAAAGGTTCATCAGGACTTGCGATAACTGGTTGACATCGGCAGTGATGACCGGCAGGTCGAGCGGGACCCGATTGTCCAGAGCTAAGTTGCGAAACATAGGCTGGTGTTCGACGAAGTTCAGGGTTTCAGCGACCAGCTTGAACAGGTTGAGCTTGCCAAGCAACAACGGCCCCGGGCGCGCGTAGTCCAGAAGGCCACGCACCGCGGAAGAGATTCGTTTTGCGCTTTCGATGCATTGTTCGATCTCGGAACGGCGTTCACCAGAAGCGCTCTTCCACTCCAGTTCCAGGTGCGACATGATTCCGAGGAGTGGATTGTTTATCTCATGCGCCGCGCCGAGTGCAAGTTGCGCGAGCGAAGCAAACTTCTCGTACTCGGCGAGTTGCGAGTCAAATTGAAGCTTCTCCTTCGCCAATTCACGCTCTTCCTCCAGACGACGCACCAACTCCTGTTGAGCAAGGTTGCGTTCGTACTCGCGATGGTCAGCCAGATCAATGGCTTTCTGCAATTCCTGTCTAACCGCTCTGAGCCTGCTATGCGCCAGGAATGCGGTGACCACCAGTAGAAAGAATCCGACAGCGAATCCGCCCAGGAACCCATCATGGGTAGGGGGCCAGGAATCCTCAGGGGACGCAGCCAGCAGAAATGGGGCGTGCAGCAGGACCAGCATCGCCGCGCCAGATAACCACGGCGCAGCGTCGTTCACCAGAGTGCGCGAACCTCTGTGCCCTGCCTGTCGCGATCGCCAACGGAGCATCCTGCTCTCCCTTTAGACCTTCGCGCTTATTGTCCGGAAGAGCAGTGATTGTAGTCACTTGCACTGGTGACGCACGTCGGCAGGCGATCGATGCAGGCGATACGAAATGCGGCCCTAGTTCACGATGCCGCCGATGATCGTCCGCACAACTTCGCCCTCAGGCGTAAATACAGTGATGTCGGCATCAGCCCCAGCGGACAGAATGCCCTTTCGCCTCTCGAGGCCAAGCACGCGCGCCGGATTCAGCGTGGCCGTGCGAATCGCCTGTTGCAGGCTGATGCTAGCGAACTGCATGGTGTTGCGCACTGCCTTATCGAGTGTAAGCACGCTGCCGGCCAGCCGGCCATCGAACTCGCAGCGGCCGTCGTGTACCTGTACCTCAAGGCCACCTAGCAGATAGGTTCCGTCGGGCATGCCGGTGGCGCTGATGGCGTCAGTAATCAGCACAGCTCGGTCGAGTCCTTTGCAGCGCATGAACAAATCCACTATTACCGGATCAACGTGGATGCCGTCCACAATGATGTCGGCGCTCAGGGTGACATCGGCTAAGACCGCTCCCAGTAGTCCCGGGTTGCGATGGTCAAGCGCACGCATAGCGTTGAATGTGTGGGTCGCGTGGCGGGCGCCCGCGGCGATCGCCGCCCGGGCCACTTGCAACTCCGCGTCGGAATGGCCGAGGCTCACACACACGCCGCGCCGGCTGGCTTCGCCTATCAACTCAAGAGCGCCTTCAATCTCCGGAGCAATCGTCATCACTCTGACATGCCCGGCAGCAGCCTGCCACATGCGCTCGAAAAGTTCCGGCGATGCCGGCTGCAGCAGATTGGGTGGATGAACTCCTCGCTTGGCATGGCTCAGAAACGGACCTTCCAAGTGCACTCCCAGCGGCCGCGCGCGTGTGCCATCGTCACTGCCACTATTAGCACGTTCAACCGCCTGGCCCAACGCGTCCAGCGAACGCAGTGTTGCATCTACCGGAGCCGTCACGGTTGTCGGACAATAGCTGGTGACGCCATGCTTCGCCATCAAGCCGCTCAATTGAGGCCAGGCCTTCATCGGAGCCTTCCATAACGTCGTGCCCCGCGCCGCCATGAATATGAATGTCGATCAGTCCCGGAGCCAACACCGCATCCCCAAAGTCCAGCACACGCGCATGAGGGGGAATGTGTAACTCTGCAACCGTGCCGACCGCGGCGATCAAGCCGTCTTCCATGACCAGCGCCGCATCCGGGATCGCTTCCAGAGGAGTGAACAATTGTCGTGCCAGCAGGACTGTGGCCAAATCCCAACCTCGTCTGACTTGTCATTAGAAATGCACGTTGAGTGTACGGCTTCGCGCATCAATGCCCAAGCGCAAGTCTGCTATACTGACGGTTGGCGCAGCGCTCTAACGTTCACGCCTGTGAGCAGCACGCGCCATGCCCGACCCAACCTTGGGCGGCGTAGACAGATGTCGGGGAGTGGCTCAGCCTGGTAGAGCACCTGGTTCGGGACCAGGGGGTCGGAGGTTCAAATCCTCTCTCCCCGACCAATTATTTTCAAACACTTATACCGTCAGCCGAAACCTCAAAACCGACCCCCTGGTTTTGCACCAGATTTCGCCAAGATGCCGCAGCGTTCCGACCCGCATAAATACTGCACTTCTTGTTCATGGAGCGGTGCGGCACCGTCTACAAAATCGGACCACAGTGCTGTGATGGAAAAACCAGGTGCTCTACCAATCACAAACCATTGAATTGCAAAGGATGGAGAGCTCGACATAAGTGCGTCGAGACGGCATTGATTCGCCCTAGGGCGCTAGACTCGAACCGAGGTGGGAGATCCGATGTGAGGAAAAAACCAGATGCCCTAGTTCAGAGGATACCGGTTATCGGGTATCGCTGACGCGTGCTCAGAGGCTCTAATTGTCAGCGTATCGTAGAGACACTTACTAAATTTCCCAGATGCCGATCTTGTGGTCCCCCTGGGGCCACTTCTTCGGTTAGGGCCTTTGAACTAAGCCGCTGGCGCGGCGGACGCCGTTGAGTGGTCCCGGTTGAGATGGGTGCCGAGGCACTGCACCTCGCTATCGAGTGCCAACGCGGTGTTCAGGAAATCGATATTGTGAGTCACAGAAAGGAGACTTCTGTGACCTCACTCCGTCAACGCGTGCTGGACGACTCCAGCGCCTTAACTACTCGCCAGCCACGACTCGCGGCTACATCCTCGCAATCAAACAGTTCGCGGATTGCTTCGGAAAATCGCCTGAACGGTTGGGCGGCGATGAGATCCGTCAGTTTGAAACCTACTTACTCCGCGATAAGAAGCTTGCCCCCGGCACGGTCGAAGGACGCATGTCGGCGCTGCGTTTTCTCTACAAGAAGACGCTGAAACGGCGGGACATCGCGTACGATGACTTGATCTTTCCGAAGACTCCCCGAAAACTGCCAGTGGTGCTGAGTCCTGAAGAAGTCAGCCGCATGATCGAGGCTGCTCCGAACCTGATGCATCGCACCATCCTCATGGTTCTCTATGCCACGGGCATTCGCCGCATGGAGGCATCCCTTCTCAAGGTGAGCGACGTCGACAGCGAACGGATGGTTATCCATGTTCGCCAAGGCAAATGTTCCCTGCCGGACCAGCGGCTTCCTTCAAACGCCCTTATCGAAAGCGCCCCGGCACTACGCTGAAGTGCTCCTCCTTTTCACTCTGGGGCACTTCCGATAAGGTCCTAGCGTTATACGGCAAGATGAAAGGAAAGCATTTGTAAACACCAGCCGGCTTCTCGAGAGTAATCTCCCCGAAGCCTATTTCTGCCTAACTTGCAGTTGGCCGACGAACCGCACATCACCGATAGCGTCTGCGAAAGGCGCGTTAGCGGTACTGATTCCACCGCAATGGTCGGGATTACCTGCGAATTGTCGACGCCGGACGCAGTGGTCCAGTCATCGACTGCGCCCATCGCCCAGGTCGGCACGGGAACGATAGGAATGGACCTTCCTTCGCTGATCAGCCCGCGACGTTCAGTGGTCCCCCGCAGCTGGAAATCTTCCTTCTCAATCCCAAATGAGTTCCGCACGGCGGAGCCCACGCCCGACAAGCAGCGGGAGAATCGCCCGGTCGCGCCTGCCGCGATCAGTCTCGACCCCCAACCTCCCAGCCATGAACTCGGGTCGAAAAATGTGAGATGCTCCTCCCTAGCTACCAGTGTCCGGGCGCAAGCTGGATCCCGGCAAACACTTGGGCAAATGCTTCTGGAGCAAAGCGTCGATTTGCGCAGACAGGGGAACGGCCACGAATGGTCGGCGTGGGTTCACGCGATCATTTTCCCAATACTTCGACCATTCCTGTGTGGAGTCAATAAATTCGCCGGCGAAATCTCCAACGTCCGGGAATCCACCTTCAATTTCCAGACAGCCTGTCAGGCAGATATGGACGTAGGATTGCACGATGGGAAACTGTGGCGTGGGCAGACATTTCTGCCGCTCGCCTTCTTGAAATCGTTGACATAGATCCAAACTTTGCCTTTTGGCGTTGATCCCCCAGAGAGAATCTCAATGTCCTTGGTGATATCCATTCGTACATAGCCTTGTTCGCGCTGGTCGGTGGCTTTCAACTCCTCTTCGGTTACTGCACTTGTGCACTGTGGAACGAAAATCCGGCGGTCTAGTTTTACTCCGCCGCATCACCCCGCTGGCGCGGCGTGATGCTGTCTATTTTTGCTCCGGCGCTTACACGTCTTTTCAGGCAGCATCTTGGAGCCTTGCTGAGGAGGGTTTTATGCTCACCCGCGAAGATGTTCTGCTCTCAGTGGGTCTTCTCGTGGTGATTATCGGCTCACTTTCCGGTGTTTATCCCTATTTACGCTGTGCCGATGTGTGTGGAATAGTCCCTAGGTCCATCCTGGGCAATTCTGATTGCGGAGGCACCCAGAGCCCTGCCGAAACTCTGCCAAAACGGAACACGCACAGCTGACGGTGGAGCTTGCCTCACTTGCGCCAGACTGCCTGGCTCGTCGACACTTGCACGCTCTACTGCTGCCGACCTCCGATTTTTGATGAATGAAAGCCGAGGTTTGACCCTCCGCGCTCCACCTCAGAGTTGCCTTCGTAGTCCTATTCTCAGAGAGAGCCGGTCTCTACTACTCGTCGGTGGAGCTCAACACAATTTTCCAGAATGACTCCCAGGGGTTCAGCGAAAACCGCAAACTGTTCCTCATCATTCGTGGTGAAGCTCTTCGCACCGTGCCGGTTGATGAGTTGCGCCACAGCAAAAATTTCACCTTCTCGGTTGTAAACCGGCATGCAGAGGATGCTCTTTGTCGCATAGCCGCTCGCCTGGTCAAACCGCGGATTGAAATACTCGGATTCATAGGCATCCGGAATATTAAGTGGTTCCTTTGTACTGACGACGCGACCGGCAATGCTATCACCGATATCCACTTCTATGGAGATTCTCTCCTCATTTGCGCCCGTTGCGATCCGGCTGCGCAACACTCCGGCCGGTTTATCTACAAGATAGATAGTTCCCCGGTCCGCACGCATGATCTCCACCATCTTGACAGTGGTTGCCTCGAGTACCGTATCAAACAAGGTCTGTACTGCATCACGGCTCCCTATCTGAAAGACCCGGACATACTGTCGGAACTCCGTCGTCATGCTATCCAGGAGTTCGAGAAATTGGTTGGAGGAGAGGGATCTAATGTGTTTTAGCAGATCGCCGGAGCGCTGCAGATGTGCAAAGGCATGAAGGACGTTTCCGGTGCTTGTAGCTATGGAATTTGCAAACGAAACCAGCCGCCCATCGTCTAGTGTGACGATCCGGTCAGCGATATCAAGAATTCGCGTGTCATGTGTCACTAGTAGCACGGCGCTATTGCTACTGACAGCAAGTGAGCGGATTAAGTCGATGACTTCGCGGCCAGACTTTCTGTCCAGAGAAGCGGTCGGCTCGTCCGCCAAAACGATTTGCGGCATTCGCACGAGGGCGCGCGCGATGGCCACACGCTGCTTCTGGCCCCCTGAGAGCTGGTCGGGGTAATGGTCAAAGTGCTTGCCGAGACTAACAGCTTCCAACATGCTCCTGGCGCGGGATGTTCGCTCTGATGAGGCCATACCAGACTCGAGTCCCAAGGAAAGTGCGACATTCTGAGTTGCCGTAAGCCCACCCAAGAGATTGTGGCCCTGGAAGATGACACCTACTTTCTCGCGTATTCCATGCATCGTCGCGGGCGTTGCTCCATTGAGTTCGCAGCCCAGCGTCCGAACACTTCCAACTTGGACTGATCGAAGAGCGCCGCAGAGCGTAAGTAAAGTCGTCTTACCTGAGCCGGAAGGACCGGTGAGGATCACGACCTCGCCCGGCATGATGTCGAGGGAAACTCCTTGCAGAGTACGTCTCGCAAGTTCTTCGGACCCATAGGTGTGGTCCACGTTCCGGAGCGAAATGAGCGGTTCGATATGAACCTCGGGAGTAATCGGTACAGTGGTCACAATCAGAAGATCTCGGCCGGATCGGCCTCTCTAAGAGCAAGCATCGCAATAGCGCCCGAGATTCCGCACATGACGAGTGTAAGTAAATACACTTCAAACGAACGTTCGAGTGTCATTGCAAACGGAAGTAGCGTCTTATTTTCGAGCAGAATGAATGTGACCTGCGCGATGATTGCGCCGGGGACAAATCCAATGACGGAGAGATATACAGCCTGGAGCAGAACGAGTTGGAAGAGCTTCCGATCGGAATAGCCCATAGCCTTCATGGTGGCGTATTCGGGAAGGTGGCTTGTGACATCGCTGTACAGGATTTGATAGACAACAACAGAGCCAACGATTAGCCCCAAGATCAGAATGGCCGAGAAGAGGACGCCGATCGGCGTCTGAGTGAGCCAGTATTGTTTTTCCTGTTCAAGGAATTTACCTCGCTCAACGAAGCGCACATCGTTGGGCATCATTCCGTACAGTTTCCGTAATACCTGCTGGAGATCTGCCCCTGGCTTCAGCCGGATCATGCCGATAACAGGGAGCGAGTTGGTAGCCGACATCGACAATCCATCATAGGTGGCATCGCTTGTGAACATGTAGCCGTCATTATTGAATCCTGGTCCGAGGTCAATTAAACCGACGATATCGACCTGGTGTTTGGCGAGAATGACGGGAACAGGTGCTTTCGCAGTAAACAGCTGCGCCAAGGGCCCGTAAAGCGCTCGCGATTTCTCGTCGAACAACACTGCTCCTTGCCTCTTGAGAGCATAGAAATCCTCACGCTTGTCGTCGAAGTCCCAGAGATCATCAGATGGGTTGAACCCGACTAAAGTGATGTGATATTCCTGATGGTTCTGGGGATTTCGCAGGGGAACGGGGCCAATTTGCAAAGGGGAGCAGCTTTCGACCCCCTCTACACCGAGCACTTCGGCGAAGCGGTGCCGAGCAATCGTCGGAATGCCTCGCTGCGAATGATACTCCCAACTCGTCATGACGATCTCGCCGCGCAGGTGTTCATAAAGCCTGATACTGGCATTCACAAGCGAATCGCGAAGGCCGAACTGGCTGAACATCAGCGTCACAGCGAAAGCAACCCCTGAAAGTGCGGCTGCAAAGTGCCCCCGCTGCTGAATAAGTTGAAGCCACGCGAACTTTGGTCCCGCCCTCATGGGTGAATAACGACATTCACTTTGCCGTTGATGCGCTCTGCGAGAACACTTTGTTCACTTACGTCGATCCTTAATTGAAAGACCCGGGCATCCGCAGGGGCGCCCGGGTCAGGGGACAATGGTTCCTGTCGTGCAATTTCTGAACCAATCAATACGACCGTCCCCGTAAGCGGCTGGGGCAATAAGTCAGAGGTGATCGTCGCTTTCTGTCCGATATGTACACGGGTGATATCTGTTTCGTAAACTTCAGCAACCACCTGCATTTTTCCCGTCTCGGCCAGTTCCGCTACACCTTGGGGACCAACCAGCTCACCGGGATGGGCGGTGATCTGGAGTACACGCGCATCTAAAGGAGAACGGACAATACTGGAAGAAGCATCCTGCCGTGCGCGGCTCAGATCGGCAAGAGCTGCCTTCAATTCTGCTTTCGCAATCGCGATGTCTTCCGGCCGCGCTGCAGAAATCCCACGAAAGTGCTCACGAGCCTGTGTCAGGAGGGCCTCGGACTCTCCTAGCTGGGATTGAAGGCTTTCGATCTGCGACTTGGACAGAAAATCTCTGTCATAAAGAGGCTTGTTCCGTTCGTATTCCAGGGCCGCTGCATCTCGCTGCAATTGCAATCGCGCGACTTCCGCCTTGGCTACGGCAGCTTCTTCCGGCGACCCCGCGGCCCGCGTCTTTGCCAGGCGTGCCTCGGCCAGTGCTACTTGTGCCTCCGCCGCTAACACCGCCTTTTCGAGAAATTGACGGGAGCGGAGGGTTGCAATCTCCTGTCCCTTCACCACCCAGTCACCCGGTTTGATAAGCAACTGTTCGACGACCGGAGCTCCACCGCCTACCGAATACGGTGCGACGGAGATGGTTCCATTCTCCGGCAGGATTCTACCCATGCAGCCGACGCCATTGCCTCCGTTCGCGCCCGCACCATCAGATGGAATGGTCACCTTGTCATTCAAACCACCTCTGCACCCTGCTAGGCCTAGGAAAATAATCGCGAGTACTGCTGCGCTCCGGGCGTAGCTCACCATATTCGGTGTTTCGTGACCTAGCCCTCTTCGGATGGACATAAGGTCCATATCTCTTCGTCACCATTCCAATGAGGAGACGTTTCCTGTTGTCTCCGCAAGCGATAGACGGGCCTGCGCCTGCCCATAGAGAGCTTCGCTTTGGCCATCTTCTGAAATCGCGAAACGATTCTCCGCCTGCTGCAGGTCAATCCCGCTGATCGTACCAGCAGCATATTTTTGTCTAGCTTCTGTCAGATCCTGACCTGCTTCTTCCGCACTTTGCTTCGCAAGAGCCAGTTGCTCGGCAGCTTGCTGAAGAGCTGCGAAGGCCAAGCGTGTCTCGAGTTCAATCTGGCGTCGCAGATCACGTTCGGCATTCTGTTGCTGAAGACTCTCCGAGAGAATGGCGGCGCGCTCGATGGCACGCCGATGGCCGTCCAGCACGGGAACCTTGAGCTCCAGGCCCGCATCGTAAGTGAACGAATGAGAGATAGCCCCGGCGCCGGAAGGATCTGGTGCTACCATGTTCCCCCCGAAGTCGCCGAAGGCCAGAAATACTGGCAACTTCTCCGCCTGGACAGCGGAATCTTTCAATTGGAGAGTCTTATCGTGGGCAAGAAGCGCTGCTAGTTTACGATTGTTGCGCAGCGCATCAGTGATCGCTTCATCGAGGGTCTTGCTCACCGGCCGATCGTTGAAGCCATCGGAGACTTCCAGGATGTCACCCATTCCTTGACCAGTGAGATACATCAGCCGGAGCAACGCGCGTTTCAGCGCGAGTGTTGCGGAAGAGAGCTTCTGGCGTTCGGAATTCGTATTCATCTGCGACTGACGAAGCTTGCTAACGGCAGCTAGTTTCTGTTTATAGCGCTCCGTCGTGAAGTCTTGCATCGTCTCTGCCATAGTGACATTGCGCTTTTCGAGCTCGGATAGCTGAGATGTTCGAACGACTTCGAAGTAGGCGCGTGCAGTTTCGGCAGCTATCGTTTCTCGCTCCTGCTGAAGCGATAAGTTGGCTTCCTCGATCCCCTCTTTGGCAACTTCGACGTTTCTCTTGGCATTCTTGTCAATCAACATCTTGATCGCCTTGATGCGAGGGTCCAGAATCGCGTACGGCCCATTGACGCCGACGTACTGCGGCGGATTGGTAGGGGGATAGCGCGGTATAACAATGCCAAGCGAACGCAAATCAATCCGAAGACTCCGAGCATAGATGTAAAAATCAGCTTTGTAGGCGGTGGCTGCCTTTGCACTGCTCACCTCGCGGCGAGCGGTCCGCACCGCCATTTCCGCCGTCGCTTGCGAGGGTGAGACGCCGGTCGAAAGGGCCAGATCAATCGCCTGCTTTAGACTCAGATGAGTGACTGTGGATGAGTCCGCCGGTCCCTCGGCATGGGCAAGGCAAAACCAACCCAAGATGAGGGAAAGAAAACAGCCGTAACGAGCCATTATTCTGCCTCGTACTGGTCCATTTTGGCGACAATCCGCCTGGGATACTGCACCCGTCCGGCGCTGCAGCTCGCCGATATGTCTCTGCTGTGTCGGGATTTGCACGTTTTGTTCCCTATCCACGGTGATACGGAGATTCTGGATCAAGGCTGTCGTTGGGTGACAAAGAAGGCGAAATGCCCTCAGGGAGTCTTTCGCGGCAGCGCACGCACCCACCAATCGTGGGCCAAGCGGCCACAAAGACCCACAATGAAGGGAGAAGAAGACCAAAAACTCGCCGTACACTATCACCGTACCATCCGCCATTCAATGGCACTTTTGTGTCGAGCCTGGAGCGCGAACCCTGAGGAGCCCTTCGCATGCACGGAGAGCTGAGCTTTCAGAATTGGACTACGTGGTTGTGGTTGTGTGTGCGCCATAATTCAAAACGCATTCTAAAAGGCGCATGTACGCACCATGTGGGCGCTATCCCCAGACTTGGAAGTCCTTGTGCCAGCGCTCGGGTTGAGCCTCTGGTGCGTTGGCCGCGTCAGACAAAAACTCCCATTGAGGTCGAGCACTCAGCTTCCGAATCGCGATCTCGGACGCCATGGGGGAAGAAATTCTCGCCTCGTATCTATATCAAGTACACCTCTATCACTGGCTGGATGAGAACGGACTTGGCGCTGCTCTGACGGACGGCGATCTGCGATGGACACATCGATTCGAGTTCCAGAGTGTCAGTTGTTGGCCGATGCAATTTCTGCGGACCACAAGCTTTCGATCAGCTTTGTGCCCCCGATGTATACGATCCAGTAAGTGCCTACGATATCCTTGCCAGAAAATTCTTGACATGCTGTGAAATATGTATAAGTATGCGGCACCTAAGCAATCCGTCCATCAGCGTCGAGCAATCTTAGTTCTTCTGAGGCGGAGATATTGAACGACAAACCGATGTTGGTCTCAGAAGAACTGAAGCTGGCACGCATGGACTTCGCATCCCGGGCAAACAGCGCTCTCCAGAGCCAACTCGAATACGCGCGCCATACCTTCGACAACCAGCAAAGTACTATCCGGCACCTCGATTCAAAAGCTGGTGTATTCATTACCTTGTTGGTGTTTATGGCAACGGGTACTTTGGCGATTGCAAGGGATGCTTGTACCCGGCTTCACTGGACTGGCAAAGGGTCTCTTCCGAGCTGGATCTATCTAGTCTCATCCTTGCTGTTTGTGCTCGGATTCTTGGCAACGGGGTGGAGCGTTCAACGAGTAATTCGACCGCGTGCCTTGCCGGTGCAAGGCTCGGAAAAGGGCTTCTATTTGCCCGTGATGTTCTCGGTCATGATAATTCGGACAACTACCATCGGGCGATGGGAAGCGCGGACGAAGAAACACTCTTGAGGGACCTGACGGCTCAAGTATTTATTCTTTGCACGATTGTTAAGCGGAAAACTGATGCTCTGAACATGGCTTGGTGGCCAACGATGTTCTGCTTTCTTGCCTGGGCAGTGAACGCTACGGTCGCTATCTACGTTTTGAGCAAGCATCAATAACAATTCACTGGCCTACTTGTCCCCGAGCCACAACCACTAAGCATCAGAATCCTGGGGACGATTGTGATCCACGTTCGCGGTTGGCAGCGGAGCAATCATGACCTTGCATGTCCCGGAATCGGCTCCTGGCACTCGCGCGTTAGAGATCGCCCATGTTCTGTTCATGGACATCGTGGGGTATTCGAAGCTGCCCATGGACCAGCAACGAACGCGGTTGAGCGAACTGCAAGAGGCAGTGCGCAATACCGAAGCCTTTGCCAGCGCCCAAAGAACCGAAAAGCTGATCAGCTTGCCCACCGGGGACGGCATGGCCCTGGTCTTCTTCGGCGACCCGGAATTTCCGGTGCGCTGCGCCATGCAGTTGAGCCGAGCCTTGCGCGAGCATCCTGAGATCAAGCTGCGTATGGGCATTCATACCGGGCCGGTATATCGGGTGGCCGACATCAATGCCGCCAGCAACGTGGCCGGAGGCGGCGTCAACATGGCGCAGCGGGTAATGGACTGCGGGGATGCAGGACACATCCTGGTGTCACATGCGGTGGCCGACGTATTGACGCAGGTCGGCGACTGGAGCAAGTTACTGCGGGACTTGAACGACGCAGAGGTGAAGCACGGGGTCCACCTCCATATCTACAACCTGTGCACGGATGAGGCGGGTAACGCTGAGCTGCCCAGCAAGCTCCGACTGGCACGGCGGGCGGTGGCAGCGCGTGCCAAGGCGAAGCGAAGAAAGATAACGCTGGCCGTGGCGGCAGGAGTGGTTGTGGCGGCGGCGGCAGCGGGGTTCTTATATTTCCGGCGCACTCCGAAGCTGACGGCCAAGGACACCATCATCGTAGGCGACTTTGCCAACTCAACCAGTGATGCGGTTTTTGATGGCACGCTTAAGCAAGCGCTGTCCATCCAACTGGAGCAGTCGCCATTTCTGAGTGTGCTCGCCGATCGAAGGGTAGTCAGCACCCTGAAAATGATGAATCGTCCCGCCACCGAGCGGCTGGTCCCGGATGTAACGCGAGAAGTTTGCCTGCGCACGAACAGCAAGGCGATGCTGATGGGGTCAATTGCTGCCGTGGGAGACCGCTACCTGATCGCGGTGAAAGCCACAAATTGCCAATCGGGGGACACGCTGGCCAGCGCCGAGGCCACGGCTGAGAACCGCAACAAAATTCTGGATGCCCTGCAAGACGCAGGCAACGAGCTGCGTAGCAAGCTAGGCGAATCGCTCGCGTCGGTGCAGAAATACGATACGCCGCTGGATCAGGCGACCACACCTTCTCTGGAGGCGTTGCAGGCGTTCACCCGTGCTCGGCAAGCACAGGCGACGGGTGGGGCCAAGGGTATCCCGTACGCCAAACGAGCGCTGGAACTGGATCCGAATTTTGCCCTTGCCTATGTGAGCCTGGGAGTCAACTACAAAAATTCAGGCGATAGCAAACTGGCATTCCAGAACCTGAAGAAGGCGTACGAGTTGCGCGACCGGGTAAGCGAGCGGGAGCGGCTGTACATTGAGTCAATTTATTACAACCTAGTCACGGGAGAACTTGAAAAGGCGATTCAGACCTACAAGGAGTGGAACGAGACGTATCCCGGGAGCGCGGTGTCGCACATAAATCTCGGGACCATAC
The DNA here is from genome assembly GCA_963834815.1 of uncultured Acidobacteriaceae bacterium. Lineage (GTDB taxonomy): Bacteria > Acidobacteriota > Terriglobia > Terriglobales > Acidobacteriaceae > DASRAA01. Next base: position 788,408 of record CAWIDA010000009.1, read on the forward strand.
TGAACGAAATGGGACAGTACGAACATGGAGCTGCAGAGGAAGAGGAGGCGATCCGGCTGCAACCCGACATCGCTGTGGCTTATGCTGATCTCCTGGATTCGTACAACTGTTTGAACCGGCTGGAGCAGGCCAGGGCGACACTTGATCTAGCCCGGACGCGGCACCTGGACGATGTAGCCTTGCGGGCGAATGCATACTACCTGGCATTTCTCGAGGGTGACCAGTCGGCGATGCAGCAGCAGATGAGTGAGGCGATGGGAAAGCAGGGTATCGAAGACAACATGCTTTCACAGCAGTCGGATACCGAAGCCTATTACGGGCGCTTCCGGAAGGCGAGGGACCTTTCCCAGCGAGCGGTACTCTCGGCCAGCCATGGCGGCGCACCCGAGGTCGCAGCGGGGTGGAGGGCCAATCAGGCGCAGCGAGAAGCCGAGATTGGCAATGCCACTCTGGCACGACGTGGGATCGCGGAAGCCTTAGCACTGACTAATGGCAAGGACGTTGACGCGATCGCAGCGCTGACGCTGGCACGCGCCGGGGACACAGTGCAGGCAGAGAAATTAGCCAACGAGATCAACCAGGAATCTCCCCTGGCCGCTATGGTCCAAAACTTCCTCCTGCCGACCATTCGCGCAGCTATCGAACTGAACAAGAAGAATCCCCAAAGGGCAATTGAAGTTTTGCAAATCGCAGCGCCCTACGAATTGGGTGAGGCGTCATGGAGCGAACTCAGCGTCGGCATCGGTAGTCTTTACCCTGTGTATCTGAGGGGCGAAGCCTATCTGAAGCTCGGCCAGGGGCAGCTGGCAACTGCGGAATTCCAAAAGGTCATCGACCATCGTGGGATTGTCGCCAATTCCGTGATCGGCTCGCTAACATACTTGCAGCTCGGGCGTGCCCAGGCGATGAGCGGCGACAAGGAAGCCGCGCGCAAGTCGTATCAGAAATTCCTTACTCTCTGGAAAGATGCCGATCCCGACATCCCCATCCTGGTTCAGGCCAAGGCGGAATGCGCGAAACTGAATTGATCGTGGTACGGAAGCTTGCCATGATGGCTAACAGCCCGTGGTGAAAGTCTTGGTTCGCGAGCGGAGATTGCTGAACGATCCACAAGCGTGATTTGTAGAATCGCCGAATGGCGATGGGCAAGCGCAAGCAGCGGGAGAAGCAAGAAGGTTTGTGGATCGCACACACGGAGTTGGCGTCGGCTCCCGGGCATCCGTTTTATCAGCGGCTGGATGAGTTGCTGGAAGGAGAGGGCTTCGATGAGAAGCTGCGTCTGCAGTTTCGGCTCGACTTCTTCAACCTCTTCAACCATGCCAACTTTCGCGGCGACTTCATTAATCAGGGTCCGGTTTACCCTAGCGCCAACTGCGGCGCACCCGATGCCGGCGGCGCCTATGCGCCCTGCGGCCCAACCAACAACATTGTCACTCATCAGAGCGCCGCGCAAAGCGGTATCGGTTACTCGACCCTCACCAAAGGGCCGCGTGAAATTCAGTATGGCTTGAAGCTCATCTTCTAAACGTAGGCTGGCGAGTCAGGCACGCGAAATTGATTTTATCGCTCAGCACTTATTACCGATTTTATAGCGGCACCCCGGACAATTACGTTCGGTAATAATCATCCACCTCATCGGCCAGCGAATCGCAGCGAGTTGGCACCGGCGTCAAGCGCGGTGATGTCGGAATTCGCATGATCGACGAGTCACTCCATGCTCATCCCTTCGACCTCAACCTGATTGTCGTCGCAATCGCCATCGCATGCCTGGGTCCCGGAGCAGTCTCGCTTGACGCAGCTCTCTTTGGACGGCGCAAAGTTATCATTCCCCGTTCACCTTTGTCTGCATAGGTCAATTGGGGACTTGGAGTTGACTGGCCCGGGTACGTCGAAGTCCGCAGGATAATCGGCGCTGGACTACACCCAACCCAAGCACCGAAACCGTAATTCGCTGTACTGGAGCGCCTCCGGCAAGCAGAAGCCACAAGGGCGTGGAAAAAATTCGCGACTGCACATCACGCCGCCGGCGGCTTGGCTTTCACAAGTGGCGGGGGATTGGTCAACGCCGGTTTCGCGATCTCTTGATCGAGGCTCGGCCGGGTAGCAATATCGGTTTGCTTTATGTTCACCGGTCGGTTCATATATGCGGACTTTAAAATAGCCTGGATGATTCGTACGTCTGCCAGGCCTTCGCGGCCAGACGGCTCCGGCTCCCGGTTGCTCAGAATGCAGTCGGAGAAATATTCAAGCTCGGGTGCAAACTGATCCCGTTTCTTGAACGTTCGCCTCGTCGTCTTGCCACCTGCCATAAACTCTGCCTTGAGCGTTCCGGCCATCTCATAGGCGGGATCCATTTTCACGACACCTTTGCTTCCTATGACTTCGAACGCAGACCGGTCGGCCGCACCGAAACTGCATGTAAACGTTGCGATGCGATCTTTCGGGAATCGCAACACCGCGGTAGTGGTGGCAGGAACTTCCCTGAAGCGTTGGCCATCTTGTCCGATGTTCCATGCCAAGACCTCCTCTGGCTCCGCCTGGAACAAATACCGCGCCGCATTGATGCAGTAGACACCGAGGTCATAAATCGGGCCGCCGCCCACGTCCCCTTTCAACCGGGAATTGCCTGCCTTCACTTGCTGCGAAAATACGGAACTGAATATCTTGGCTTCGCCAATTTTTCCTGATTTCACCCAATCGATGGCCTGCAGGTTACCACGCTCGAAGTGGAGCCGATAACCAATCATCAGTTTGACGTTCGATTTTTCAGCTTCGGCGATTATGGCTTGACACTCGGTTTCATCCAGCGCCATGGGTTTTTCACACAAGACGTGCACTCCTGCGCGGGCCGCCGCTTCCGCGTACGCGCGGTGCATGTGATTCGGTAGTGCGATATAGACGGCATCGATTTCGCCGCTCGCCAGACAGTCTCCGTATTGTTCGTAGAAGTAGGTACCTTTTATACCGTACTTTTTGGCCAGCGATTTTAATTTAGCTTGGTCGCCGGAAACCAGTGCGGTCAGGGTGGAATTGGACTTCGCATGTCCGAAAGCTGGAAGTACGGCGATCTGAGAAATGTACCCCAACCCGACAACGGCGTAGCGGATCTTCCGCTGTTTTGTTCTGCGCTCCATGCGACTGAGGTTACGAGTTGAAATGTTGCTGTGGGTATCGGGTGATGCCCGTAGCCAATCAAGAAAACTTCCCTGACTTCTACCGCAAGCCTTAGGCCATTAGCCTTTGCAATTACAGCGTTCTCCGGGTAGACCACCACAAAATCAACAACGTACTCTTTTGCGGATGGGGCAATCCTTCTCGTGCGGCAGAGTTCGGTCCCGGATTCATGAGGACATGAAGAGACGCTCAAAGTCACAGGCTACCGGCTCTTCCAACAAAGTCGTCTATGCGGCGACCGCCGCCAATCTCGCAATCATGGTCTGCAAATATGCCGCGGCCATCGTCACTGGCAGCTCCGCCATGCTGGCAGAGGCTATCCATTCCACGGTGGACACGGGCAATGAGCTGCTGCTGCTGCTTGGAATGAAGCGCAGTGTGCGTCCGCCAGACGCCTTACATCCTTTCGGACACGGCAAGACGCTGTACTTTTACTCGCTGCTCGTTGCGGTTTACATTTTTCTTATCGGCGGCGGACTAACCATGTATGAGGGAATATCAGGCTTTCGACGCCCGACCCTGCCGAAGCATGTTGCAGTGAGTTATTGCGTGCTCGCAATTGCAGCGTTGTTCGAGTCTTACTCGTGGTGGGTATCCTACCGCACGTTGCGTTATCGTGCGGATGCCGGCGAAAGCGTTTGGAACGAAATCGTAGCGAGCAAGGATCCTGCCGTTTTCACGGTATTTCTCGAAGACTCGGCTGCACTGATCGGCATTGTTGTGGCCTTCCTGGGAATCGCTTTTGGACATTGGTTGGGAAACCCATACCTGGATCCTCTCGCGTCAATCATTATCGGAATTCTTCTCGCAGCGGTGGCCGTCTTGCTGGGGCGGGAGAGTGGGGCGCTGTTGCTAGGTGAAAGGACCCGTAAGGCGACGATAGAACACGTGCGCGCGATCTTAAAGGCGGATCCGTCTGTAGAAGATGTTGGCGACCTTCTCACCATGCAACTCGGTCCAAACGAAGCAATCTTGGCGGTCGACATTCGTTTTCGCCGTGGCATGACCGTCACACAACTGGAATTGGCTGTTGACCGTATCGAGGGCAACATTCGCATTAAAGAGCCAATCATTCAGAGAATTTTCATCGAAGCGGACAGCCTGAAGCCCGTTTCAAAGCGCAGGGCCAAAGCTTCCTAGGAATATCACCTATGCTGGGGGCTGACATTCCCAAAACCCCGTTCTAACGCTTATTGCTCATAGCTGGCGTAACCAGCGCTGGCTGCGTTTCAGTCAGTTAAGGCCCACAGCTCGAACCTATTTTGAGCCGTTCTCCGGGATCCAAACGTACAAATACTCCGCATCGCTCGACGTCGCCACGTCGATTCCCTTCAATGTCGCGGCGCGATTAAGGGCAGAACGAATGTTCGCTTTTGTATCGGGAAGCTTCGACAGCGGAATCTTGAGAGCCTGACCAGGTTGCAGCCGATCAAGGTCACCGAGCACTTGAACAACAACGACTTTGTGTTTTCCATTGCGGCCTTGCGGAAGATCGGTCTGCGAAATCGACTCGAACTTCATCGGCGCAGGCTTGATTTTGTCACTGGAGTTCATGACTCACCTCACGTCTTAATCCATTAGTGTCGATAAACTAACGCAGTATTAACGTATCACAATCCCTGCAAAATGGGGGCCGTGATTTGGCAATATTTGTCAGTTATCCTAGCGATAACTTATATCCATCTGTTAATAAAAGAGTTAAGACCTACCCGCTAAATTGGGATAGGCTCTTTTCTGGGGGGTACGCCATGCAGGATCATTCGACATTTTCGATTGTGCCAATCACTGAGGTTCCGCATCTTGAGAGCGTCACGGTGGCGAATGGCCTCGAGGCACTCTTACTCAACCAAGGGCAAGCGACTGACGCACCAATCGAGGCGTTGGATCAACGAGCGGCTTGCTTCGAAGTCAACGGCCTCCCCCGTGATCACAAAGCATGGATCAGGCAGGAGGATGGACAGTGTCACCTGGTATTCGAACGGTATAAAGGTGAGTCGGAATGGCTGGGAAAATATTGCAGCGTGGTGGATGCATTGCAAGCTCTATCGAAGAAATTGACTTGAGACACGGTCGACATCCGAGCTCACCCTTCAGACCTGCATAGAAGCTTCCCTATCTTTTTTAGATCTTTGACGAACTCGCGCATTTGCGAATGGCGCGATTCGTCATCCGACGCACGCAAAATCGAAGACGGATATACGGTCGCCGTCGCGTATCGAGCGAGAGGCGAATCAACCAAGATGGCCCTGCGCGTTGATGGCTGGAAGATGGCGATCGGCGTGAAGATGAATGGTCTGTGGTGGGACCCCGAGACCTATCCCAGCGTCCCCTACATTTTCAATCTGCTGATGGATCCGATGGAGAAGATGGATCCGGAATCACACGAGTGGGGCTACATCGGCCGCAAGTTCGTCGCCGAGAAGCTGTGGGCACCGACCGCAGCGGGACCATTCCTCGCAGCGCACCTCAAGAGCTTGCAGGATTATCCACCGCGGCAAGGGGCCGATACTCTGAATATGAAGAAGGCGATCGATAAGGCCATGCAGCAAATGGAGAATCCGGGCGGCAGCAGCAACTAACTCCTTCGCAGCGCTTTGGGGCAAGCCACTCACGGGCTTGCCCCACTTTTCATTTCTGCAGGAACATCTTCACCGCAATTCCCGCCAAACAAACAGCGAAAATGCGCCTAAGCTGGAAGCCGGTGGCTAGCTGCGCCAGCGAACCACCGAAATAGCCACCGACAAAGAAGCCTACCGCAAGTAGCGCTGCCAGCTTCAGATCCACATGGCCCGCACTGTAGTACTTCCAAAATGCCAGAGCGCCAATCGGGAGCAGCAGCGTTGCCAGGGACGTGCCTTGAGCGCTCTTCTGGTCCATCCCATAGCCGTACACAAGGATGGGGATCAGGAAGATGGCGCCTCCTAATCCGATCATTCCGGAAACCGTTCCGATCAGCACTCCTAAAACGAGGGAAACCAGCGCATTCATCGACGCCTCCATTTTTTTCTTGACTCACTCCGCAGCCGAGCGTATAAGTCGTGATACGTACTAATACATTGTGCGGCGTGCGAATGCAACGGTAATCCGACGAGCAGGCGGGATCTCGGGGCAAACGGTGCCCGCCGGCGAAAGAGAAAGGACTATTCCCTTGGGCAAGAAACGAACAGTTGAATCCTATTTACCGCTGACCCCGGCGCTCTTTCACGTGCTGTTGGCGCTGGCCGATGGCGAAAAGCATGGTTACGTCATCAGCAAAGAGATTGCGCGCAGGACCAACAACGAAGTCAAGCTAAGTACCGGCACCCTGTACGGGATTATCAAACGGTTGCTGGACGATGCCATGATCGAAGAGTCGGACGAGCGCCCGGACTTCAGCCTGGACGACCAGCGCCGCCGCTATTATCGCCTGACGAAGCTGGGTAAGGCGGTGGCCGAAGCCGAAGCCGAGCGAATGGAGCGAGTACTGGCAATGGCGCGCGCCAAGCACGTTTTGGGTCCACAAAACGCCTGAGGTGTAAGCATGGCAGACAGAATCGATCCGAGCGCCGACCCCCAAGAGCGACTGTTCGGCGTTTTCCTGCGCCTGTTTCCAGCGGAATTTCGGGAGCGCTTTGCGGGCGAGATGCGGACACTGTTCCGCGATCAGCAGCGTGACGCACGGGCTGCAGGGCGCCTGGCATACTTCCGCTTCTTCTGGGACACATGCCGGGGCCTGGTAAGTACCGCCCTCCGCGAGCATCGGGAGATTCTGTTCCAGGACGCAGGCTACGCCCTCCGAATGATGCGAAAGGACCTGTCGTTCACGATTGTGGTAATCGCGATTCTCGGAATGGCGATTGGTGCGAGCACGGCGGCCTTCCTGGCGGCGAATGCAATTCTGATCCAGCCTCTACCGTTTTCCGGCGGCAATCAGCTGATACATCTGCAACAACGCAGACCCGGGATCGGCGTGGAGAACATGGCGTTCTCCGTGAAGGAAATCGAAGATTACCGCTCCCAGAACCGTACCTTGGATTCCGTGGTCGAGTTCCACGAGATGACGTTCAGCTTGCTCGGCGGCCACGAGCCGGTGCGGGTCGATACCGGAGTGGTTTCGGCAAACTTCTTCCGCATACTGGGAGTGACGCCACTCTATGGCCGCACGTTCATGGACGAGGACGACCGTCCGAATGCCCGTCCGGTACTGGTTCTGAGCTACAACTTCTGGCGGAAAAATTTCGGCGGCGACCCCAACATCGTCGGCCAGAAGTATTCCATGAACGACAAAGAGCATGTCGTGGTTGGCATCCTGCCAGCGATTCCGCAGTTCCCTGCCGAGGTTGATGTGTACATGCCCACCGTGGCATGCCCCACGCGTTCCGGTGAACATGCCCTGCACGATCGCTCGTGGCACATGATGAACGTGTACGCAACGCTCAAACCCGGAGTATCCCTGGCGCAGGCGCAAGCTGACCTGAACCAGATTGCGAAGCGGCTGCAAACTAGCTATCCGGATGACTACCCGAGCACGAAGGGCTACGAGATTGGGCTGCAGCCGGTGCATGAAGAGCTCTCACACGACATTCGGCCTGTCTTGATCGTCCTCGCCGCGGCCGTTGGCCTGCTGTTGCTGCTGGCATGCGCTAACGTAACGGGAATCATGATTTCGCGGATGCTGGCGCGCACCCAGGAGCTGACCGTTCGTACGATCCTCGGCGCGAGCCGAAGCCGCATCCTCCGCGGCTTGGTTACGGAAGGCGTCATGCTCGCGATCCTGGGCGGCGTGGCCGGATTGACCCTCGCGTACTTGAGCGTGGGACTGCTGGTGAGCTTTGCGTCGAAATTCACCAGCCTGGCTTCGCAACTCACCTTCACGCCGCTGGTATTCGCCTTCTGTTTTCTGCTGTCGATTGCCTGTGGCGTCGTGATCGGAATGGTACCGACAATCGGCGTGCGCTATACGGCGCTGTTCACCACGCGAGTTGGGAACCACCAACATGGCTAGTCGAATCAGGTCAAAAACCCGCGGCGGGCTGGTGGCGGCGCAGCTTGCGTTGTGCGTGATCCTGCTAGTCGGTGCTGGCCTGGCATTACGCACCGTCCTCCACTTGGAGCGTGTCGACCCGGGGTTTCAACCCAGTGGAGTCCTCACTGCCCGAATCTACAGTTTGAACGGAAAGTACCGGGAATTCTTCAAGCAGCTACTGGAGCGCACACGGCGGCTACCCGGAGTCCAGTCCGCCGGAATGGCGAGTACGATCCCGCTACACGACGTCGGCTATGACGGACCAGTGCCGATCGAAGTCCGCGAGGCGAAAGCCGTCCAGCAAAGCGAGACCAAACCCAACCCCCCAGTCATTCGTATCGTGACGCCGGATTACTTCCACACTCTGGGTGCCAGCATTCTGGCAGGGCGCGATTTCAACCAGCAGGACACAAACGAGGCACTGCCGGTCGTAATCGTCAACCAGCACATGGCTAACCACTACTGGCCGGGTGGTAGCGCGGTAGGTAAGCAGATCGCGGTGTCTCCGGAGAAGTGGCTCCCCATTGTCGGAGTAGTCAGTGACATCAGGCATCTCGGCCTGGATAAGGACCCGGTCGATGAGGTGTACGGATCGTTTCTGCAGTCGCCCCAAGCCGCCATGAGCGTGGTTATCCGGAGTTCGCAGACCTCGCCGGAGCTCGGAGAGCAGCTTAGGTGGATCGCTCATGACATCGATCCGAATGCCGTGGTGACGGATGTGCGGCCGATGATGCAGGTCCGCAAGGATTGGCTTGCATCTCGGCGCACAACAGCGATGTTCCTGAGCGTCTTCGCGGTGGTTGCGTTGTGCATCACGGCATCGGGCATTAGCGGAATGATGGCGCTCGCCGTGGGAGAGCGGAAGCATGAGATTGGTGTTCGGCTGGCGCTGGGAGCGACCCCAGGAACCGTCATTCGCTCGATGATGAAGCAGGTCCTGGCTCTCATGACGCTGGGGCTGGGAGCGGGATTCGGCGCTTCCTGGGTGATGTCGACTTCAATGTCGCACGTCATTTACGGAGTAGCGCCTCGCGACGCAGTGACTTTCGCTATTTCCGCTGTGTTGCTGATCGCGGTAACGGCCGCTTCGTCGTTCGTCCCGCTGACCAGAATTACCCGGCTCGATCCAGTCGTCTTGCTGAGGGCCGAGTGACCCATGCCGGAGAAGGAAGCGATGCTGAAAGATGTGACAAATAAGGCGGCCTTGGCATTGATTGGCGCCGCGGTCCTTGGTCCGGCGTTCTATCGCATGCGGGCGCAGGAAACCACCCGGCCGGCCGTGCGCGCAGAAATGCTCGTGTCCACTGCATGGCTGGCAAGCCATCTGAATGACCGCGACCTGGTTGTGCTTTACGTCGGCCACGATCGGGGACAATTCGATTCCGGACACATACCGGGTTCGCGATTTGTCCGGCTCGACGAACTTGTGGAACAACACAAGGGCTCGTTGAACGAGCTTCCGCCAGTCTCGGACTTGCAGGCAACCTTCGAAAGCCTGGGTGTGGGTGACCAATCGCGCGTGGTTTTGGTCGGCGATGCCGGGGGTGTCCCTGCCGCACGCGCTTACTTCACGCTCGACTACCTTGGACACGGTGATCACGCGGCATTGTTGGACGGAGGCCTGGAGATGTGGATCGGCGGAGTCGAGAAGGACGTCCAGGGAGGAAGCGACGCCGGTTCACGCTCACTTCACTCCCCACGTTCAGCCAGCGATTCTAGTAAGTACCGCGCAGATGCGTGAGCTGAGTCTCCGGGCGAGTGAAGGCGTCTCGGATTACGTGCTTCTTGATGCCAGGCCGGTGACGGAGCATGACGGCATCGTGAATTCAGAAGCCGTGCCCAAGGCCGGGCACATCGCCGGCTCCCAGAGCCTGTATTGGAAGAAGCTGATTCGCTCTGACGCGAATCCGCAACTGCTCGATCCCGAACAACTGCAAAAGCAGTTCATGCGCGCCGCCGCTGTGCCAGGCAAATCGGTTATTACCTATTGCCGCACCGGTATGCAGTCGTCGTTCACCTACTTCGTCGCAAAGTACCTGGGATATCGGGCTGCCATGTACGACGGCTCGGTCTACGAATGGGTTAACGCAGCGGGCAATGACCTTGTGGTATCACCGGTGCCGGAGCGCGCGAACGCGACGGCACACTAAAGACAGATCGCCAGTTTGGCGGAGGGAAGAATGAAACGCAACTCCATGCTTTTGACACTCGCCACGTGTTTGCTGACGAACCTTTTGTGTTTGGCAGGTGATACGCCTAAAGGTTCTGCGCGCGCTGGCGCCGCTCACCCGGAATTGGTTGTCTCCACTCAGTGGCTGGCCGATCACCTGTCCGATCCAAATCTGGTGATCGTGCATATCGCCCATGACGAAAGCGACTATCGCGCAGCGCATATCCCGGGTGCTCGATACCTGGCTATGGACAAATTTGCCACCGGCCACACCGCGCCGGGAACCGAACTGTTGCCGCCAGATCAGTTGAAAAAGAACCTTGAGGAAATTGGTATTGGCGATGACTCCCGCGTGGTTTATTACGCACCCGATTGGGATCCAATGGCGACCCGTCTCTTCTTCACCCTGGACTACCTGGGGCACGGCAACCAGGCGGCGCTGCTCAACGGCGGCCTCGACCAGTGGACGCGGGAGAAACGTCCTACTTCGACCCAAGCCAGCAATGGGAAGCCAGGCAGCCTGACGATACATCTGCATCCCGAGATTATCGCGAAGATGGATTACATGCAGAAACTGGTCGACCATCCGCAGCAAGGCATTGTGATCGTCGACGCTCGTCCGTCGAAGCGATATCGCAATGGCCACTTGCGCGGTGCCGAATCACTTTATTGGGAGAATGCCCTGGTCAGCGAGAAAGAACCGCTGCTGAAATCTCCGGAGCAAATCCGGCAGCTCTTTAGCGCCGCCGGCGTCAGCGGCAACGTGAAAGCCGTTTCCTATTGCGAAGTCGGTCTGCAGGCTTCCTATGTCTACATGCTGGCGCGTTACCTAGGCTTCGACGCTGCTATGTACGACGGATCCTACAGCGAATGGAGCGATGCCAAGCAGCCTGTGGTTCGCGGCGACTCTCCGCAGTAGGCGGTAGTCGAATGCCCTTAGATGGCTCGTAACCTCAGGCCATACTTACGTTATGAGCCATCTTCGATCCGACTCCGCCAGAGATCATTGTCCAGGCTATCGCAGCACTAGCCAGGGACAGCGCCGCGCAAATCCACATCATCAGGCGGAAGCTGAACACGAACGACGCTCTGATCGCAGACCCGATTGCAGCCGCGGTCTGGGGTTCGGCGCCCTCAGGCGGTTTGAGAGCGGCCATCTTGGTCTCGTTCGATTGCACCTCCGCCCGTACGTCAGCAGGCATCGCCATAGCCGCTAAGCGCCGGTTCAGCTGACCACTGAACGCGGTGACCATGACGACCCCGAAAACTGCGATGGCCAGTAGCCCAGCCACCCGAGCGACAGCATTGTTGATGCCCGACGCCGTTCCTACACGGTCCCGATCTACGGCGTCCATCACGGCCGTAGTCAAAGGGGCGATACTGACAGCCATTCCTAAACCAAGAGTGACCACGGCCGGGAAGAATGTCTTCCAATAGCTGCCTCCAACGGATGGAACCGAGAACAGAAGAAATCCCAGCGCGGCAATGATCGGGCCCACGATCAGAGGTAGTCGGGCGCCATAACGATAGAGCAAGCCGCCCGACCATCGGGACAACAGGAACATCAGCAAAATCAGAGGTAAAATTGCGCCTCCCGCAGCGGTTGCCGAGTAGCCTTGCACCTGAATCAGGTTGAGTGGGAGAAGGAAGAAGAAGATCCCAATCGCCGCATACAGAGCAAGCGTAAGCAGATTCGCTCCGCTGAAAACCCGCGACCGGAATAACCCGAGCGGGACCATAGGTGAGTCCGCCCTTGACTCAACCAGTACAAACGCGACCGAGCCGCCAACGCCGGCAACCAGGCTCATTAGGACAAGCGGATTCGCCCACCCTAAACTTGTAGATTCAATGAACCCGAAGACCAGTCCAGCCAGGCCCAAGATCGCGGCTATCGCACCCGGCCAGTCGATTCGACCATGGGTTCTGCTTTTGCTCTCGGGAACCCGCCACAGGCTAATAGCAATCACCACAATTGCGAGAGGAACGTTGATAAAGAAGACCCAGCGCCATGACAAATGTTCGATCAGCCACCCTCCTAAGACGGGGCCTATGGCAGTCATGATTGCAGTGGATCCGGACCAGGTGCCGATCGCCCGGCCACGTTCGGTCTCACCGAACGATGCACTGATAAGAGCCAGACTGCCGGGAACCAGAAATGCGGCCCCTATTCCCTGGATCGCTCGGGCTGCGATCAGTTGCTCGATGTTAGAAGCCAGGCCGCAGGCGATCGACGCGATCGCGAAAACGGCAACCCCCAGTACGAATACTCGTCGGCGGCCAAACATATCTCCCATTGAACCGCCCACCAAAATCAACGCAGCCAAGGTCAGCCCATAGGACTCGACGACCCATTGCACCCCCACCACACTCGCTCCGAAGCCATTCTGCAAAGCCGGCAGCGCTACGTTGACGACGGTGCTGTCAATGAAGGCCATGCTGGACCCGAGAATCGTGGCCGCTAATAACCACGTTCCCCTATTCCGGTACCGTGAGTCCGCAACTTGGGAACGCACTAAAGGTTCGTCGCACGGCGGTTTCATGCAAGCTATGGATGTGCGGCAACGGCCAACGGGTTCTTCTAGAAGGGGCGCTTCTCTAACAAAATGCCGCAACATGGCATTCATATTTAGTAACTAGCGATCAACACAAAACTCTCCCACCACTTTTGCGGCTTGCACCGCCTCCGATGCTTGACTAGAATTTCGGGTTCTCGAAAATCTGGCGTTCGCAGTTCAGTTACGCTGCGACGAGTCTGCTCCCATGACTTGTACCTGCGCGGGTCCGGGGTGTGCCACGGAGCAAGACGGAGGCATTTATGAAGACAAGAGTTGCGTTAACGGCGGGTTTAGCCTTAGTTCTCATCGGCATCCTCGCACTTATTTCCTGCGAAAAATCCAAGGCACCCGAACAGGCGAAGCAAGCCGGTGGAACCGCTCCGGCACAAACCGAGGAGCGCGTCGAGAAGAATCCCGACCGCAACGCCTACTTCGGTGAGGAACACATCCATACCAGTTGGTCGGTGGACGCCTGGCTCATGGGCAACCGCCTCACCGGCCCCGATGATGCCCTCAAGTACGCTCAGGGCCAGACCATCAAGCATCCCCTGGGCTACGACATCAAGATCGACACGCCCATGGACTTCATGGGTGTGACCGACCACTCGGAATATGTCGGCATAACCCGAAGCCAATACTCCGGGTTCGGCCGTCAGCAAGATGCCCCAGGCGCAGCCTCTCATTCTGAAGGACCCGAACGACCAGGCCGAGATCCAGAAGGCCTTCACGTACCTCGTGGCCTGAACAGCGGGCCTCCGGTGAAAGCTTTCATGAGCCCCGAAGTGGCGGGCTCCATCTGGAAGAAGAACGTCAAGATCGCCGACGCGAACAATCATCCCGGCAAGTTCACGGCGTTCTGCTCTTACGAGTGGACGTCGATGCCCAACTATCGCAACCTGCACCGCAACATCTTCTTCAAAGATTGCGCCAAGGTACCGGAGATGCCCTTCAGCGCGCTGGATTCCAACCATCCTGAGGACCTCTGGAAATGGATGGACGCGCAGCGCAAGGCGGGCAACGAGTTGCTGGCCATCTCGCACAACGCCAACTTGAGCGACGGCTGGATGTATCCGGTGGACCTCGACAGCTATGGACGCCCTATTGACGCTGCCTGGGCAGCCTCCCGCGACCGCAACGAGCGCCTGGTTGAGATCAAGCAGATCAAGGGACAGTCGGAAACCCATCCCTTGCTCTCGCCCAATGACGAGTTCGCCAGCTACGAGATCTTCCAAGATGGTCTGCTGGGTCAGCCGGCGACGGGTGGCCGCATCGACCACATTCAAGGCAGCTTTGCCCGTCAGGCCTCAAAGACGGCATCACCATGCAGGACGTGCGCGGCTACAACCCATACAAGTTCGGCATGGCCGGCGGCTCCGACTCGCACAACACCGGCAGTCCTTACCGCCAGGACAATTTCTACGGCGGTCACGCCCAGATTGACGGAACCGTTGACCGGCGCTTTGCCGGAGTCCTCGCGTTCGGCACCCTCGACGTTCGCCTGGAAAACCCCGGCGGCCTCACCGGGGTTTGGGCCGAGGAAAATACTCGCGCTTCGTTCTGGGACGCCATGTATCGCAAGGAAACCTTCGGCGTCAGCGGCCCGCATATCAAGGTTCGCTTCTTCGGCGGCTGGGGCTACAACAAAGACATCCTGAAGGCCAAGGACTGGGTGCATCAGTCCTACGCCAACGGCGTCCCCATGGGCGCCGACCTGCGGCGATGCCCGACGGCAAGGGCACGGCGCCGACGTTCGTGGTCTGGGCGGTGAAAGACCCGACCTCGGGCAATCTTGATCGCATCCAGGTCATCAAGGGCTGGACCAAGAACGGCCAGAGCTTCGAGAAGATCTTCGACGTGGTCTGGTCCGGCGACCGCAAGCCTGATAAGTGGACGGGCAGCGTTCCGGCGATCAAGAGCACGGTGGACTTGGAGAAAGCCACCTACACCAACGACGTCGGTTCAACCGAACTCAAGACTGTCTGGACCGATCCTGAGTTCGATGCCAGCCTGCATGCGTTCTACTACGCCCGCGTGCTGGAGATTCCCACTCCGCGCTGGACGCTGATTCAGGCGGTGAAGGCCGGGGTTCCACCGCCGGACGTGGTGCCGCTCACTGGCCAGGAACGCGCCTGGACTTCGCCCATCTGGTACACGCCCAGCGCCGACGCCCGCAAGAACGCGCCTGCCGGCATGACCGTAGCTGACCTCAAGGCAAAGGGCGCGACCGCCTTGGGCGATGCTCAACTGAAGGCGCTGATTGTCGGCAAGGCGTTCTGGGTGCGCAACAACGTCACTGGCGAGCAGTTCAGCATCGCCTACACCGTCCGAGGGCAGACACAATCGTCTGGCACATCGAGCTCCGGAACTCGACACTGCCGAGCTAGTCGGCAATCCGGTCCGCAACGGTTATCAGGGAACTACTACGCCCTACAAGATCGAAGGCGGCAAAGTGGTGACCAAAGTCGCGCAGGATCCGTATTCCGTCGCGATTTACAAGCTGGGCGACACCTATTACGGCGCGCGAAGCAACGAATTCGGCTACGCCAACTACGAGATGATTCCCACGCCGCAGTTCGTCCTGAACCCGGTGACCGCGATGCTCGACCAGTTCTCGATCGAGCTGGGGCTGACCGAACAACAGAGACAGCAGATTCTCCCCTTCCTGCAGGACGAGGCCAAGCAACTGGGGGCGCTGAAGAAAAACACCTCGCTCAAGCCAATGGAGAAATTGAGCAGTTGAAGACAAATCGCCGACGACGTCGATGCCAAAATCACGCCTCTCCTCAACCTGCAGCAACAGAAGAAATTCCAGGCGATGCGCGACGAGCACCGGCGGGAGATGATCGAGCAGATGGGGAGTAGCGTCGATGCAGAAGGCGGAAGCCAAGGTGAAGTCGGAGATGTAGGGGCCTGAGGATAGGTAGAGCGGCGCTTCGTCGCCGCGACCAGGCTGACTTTTGATCAGCCGTCGTGTGTCGGCCCAGCGGTACTTACTGAAACTCGCATGATGTTGGCAGGCGATCAAATAGAGAAGGAGAAAAGAAGATGAAGCCGGGAATTGGCAGGAATGCGATGTGGGCGGTGTTGGCTATGACAGCAATCATGGCGTTGACATTGGGCGCGGCAGCACAGGCTGGCGGCGGGGCGAGTGCGGAAATAAAGCAGAAGGTCGCGGCACTGAAGCAATCGGTGGCAGCCAATCAGCAGAAGCTCCGCAAGTACCAGTGGACGGAAGTACAGCAGCTCACTCTTAAGGGCGAGAGCAAGCCGCAACAGCAGTTCATGTGCCAGTACGGCCCTGATGGCCAGGTCGAGAAGTATCCGATGGGACCGCAGGAGCAGCCCTCCGGCGGCCGGTTGAAGCAGAAGATGATCGCGAAGAAGAAAGCCGAAATGCAGGACTATATGGCTGACGTGAAGTCATTACTGGCCATGTACATCCCACCCAATCCGCAGAAAATGCAGCAGGCGGTGGGTACGCACAACCTATCGCTCAGCCGGGACGCGGCGTCGGGAACCGTCAACCTGACGTTCACGAATTACGCGCAGCCTGGCGACCAGATGGTGATCGCCGTCGATACCACGGGTAAGAGGATCTCGACCATCAATGTCAACACCTACATGGGTGAGGCCAAAGACAAGGTCACCCTCAATGCGAGCTTCTCGACGCTGCCTGACGGCACCAACTACGTGGAGAAGATAGTGCTGGACGCTGCGGCCAAGGAGATGGTTGTGACAACGCTGAACACCAACTACCACTTGTTCGGGCAGCCCGGAAAGTAGGGTCCGGATGGGCAGTGCGCGACGGAGGACAAACCGGGGGATTTCCCGGCTAAGCAGCTTGGGGAGTGCTATGGACCGGTTCAACAGAGTGGCGCTGGCTATTTCTCTCCCCTGCCTGATGGCCCTCTGCGGCTGTCAGGACCTGACTCCGAAGGACAGGCCGAGCTTGCTTGATCCCCATATGGAGCGGTCAGAGGTCCTCGGCTTGGTGGCCGGCTTTGGAACCACCTTTGCCGCTCTGCCGGACCTGATCGCAATGCTCAGGCGTCGCTCCACCGCGGGCATGAATCCACGGATGGCGGCAATCATGGGCGCCTTTCAGATCCTCTGGGTTTTCTACGGATTATTAATTGGTTCGCGACCGGTGATCATTTGGAACGTGATCGCGGTGCTGGTCAACTTCGTCAGTGTCGGAGCGTATTTTTATTTCGCCCGTCAAGAAAAAGGCCGGTAAACGAGAAGCTAGAACGGTTACTTGCGGTCCGTGGTTGGAGATAGTTGGTAAATGACCTGTCCGTAATTGCTGAGGTTCAGTCCGTGCCACCGGGATGCGCACGCAGTATACAATCGTACTGCTTCAAAAACTCCAGTCACGACAAGCTGATGCGTCATCCATTTCGTACGCGGCAGGACAATGCCGCGCGTTTTGGGCGTCGGCGGAATGGCAGTATGCGCGCAACGAGAACGTTTCTACTGTTATTTGTTTCGGCAACTCTGACTCTCTTCCTGTTGGCTTGTTCAAAGAAATCCGAAGCCCCGGCTACCTCGCAGCAGTCGCAGTCAGCTCAGCCCGCCGAAGCCACGCCGCCGCGCAATCCACTCAAGAACGCCTACTTCGGTGACCTCCATCTGCACACCGGCTATTCCATGGACGCCTTCGCCTTCGGCACCCGTACCACGCCCGAGGACTCCTACAAGTACGCCATGGGCGAAACCGTGGACTACATGGGCAAGCCGCAAAAGCGCAATGCGCCGCTCGATTTCCTGGCCGTAACTGATCACGCCGAGTATCTGGGAGTGGTCCGCGACACCATCGACCCAAACGGCCCATTCGCCAACTCGGAGTGGTACAAGATCATGACCAATCCGGATCCCGAGGTTTCGGCCACCGCGTTTCGCAAGCTCATCGGTTCCACCATCGTCAATAAGCCCCTGCCCGAATTCACCGATCCGAAACTCCTGCGTTCGTCGTGGGAGAAGTACTCCGCCATCTCCGACAAGTACTACAAGCCCGGCAAGTTCACTACATTTGTAGGATTTGAGTGGACGTCGGCCCCGCAGTTCCAGAACCTGCATCGCTGCGTGATCTTCGCCGACAAAGGCCCGGAGATGCCCTACACTGCATTCGACTCACTCGATCCCGAAGATCTCTGGCGCTACCTGGAAGCACAGCGCAAACAGGGACTCGACGTGATCGCCGTTCCCCACAACGGCAACGCCAGCAACGGCCTGATGTTCAGCACGCGCGACATGTCGGGCAAGCCAATTACCCGCGATTACGCTGAGCGCCGTATGGCCAACGAACCTCTGGCGGAGATCATCCAGGCCAAGGGGCAGACCGACACCAGCCCGCGCTTTCGCCTACCGACGAGTTCGCCAATTTTGAGATGTGGCTTTACCTGATTGGTTCGGACAAGAAAGCGAACTCCGCAACCGGAAGCTATCTGCGTCAGGCGTACGGTGTGGGACAAGAGCAGCAGGCCAAACTGGGCGTCAATCCGTTCAAGTACGGTATCGAAGCCGGTACGGACTTCCATTCCGGCATTACCTCGACCGAGCCGAGCAATTATCCAGGCTCACACGGCAATCAGGACAACGATCCCAAGACCGTAATCACCGCCACCACGTCGGTGGGTGGCGAGCCTCCCACGGCCCTCGGTTCCGGCGGACTCACCGGCGTTTGGGCTGAAGAGAACACCCGCGAATCCGATATTCGCTGCTTTCAAGCGTAAGGAGACCTTCGGCACCTCCGGCATGCGCATCAAGGCTCGCATGTTTGCCGGATGGAATTATCCCAAGGACATGGCACAAAGCAAGCCGACTGGGTCAAGGCCGCATACGCCGGCGGCGTGCCATATGGGTGGCGACCTCACCCCACAGGCAGGAGCCACCGCTCCAACCTTGGTCGTCCACGCCGTAAAGGATCCCGACAGCGGCAATCTCGACCGCATCCAGATCATCAAGATCTGCGACCAGGAACGGAAAGAGTCAAGAAAAGGTTTACGACGTGGTCTGGAGCGGCGACCGCAAGCCCGATCCGAAAACCGGGAAGAGTCCCAGCCGTCGGCAACACGGTGGACATTAAGACTGCCACCTACACCAACTCCATCGGCGCGGCCGAGTTGATTGGCTGAATGGACCGATCCTGCCTTCGATCCAGAAGCTTATGTCACCTATTTCGCTCGCGTGCTCGAGATACCTACTCCGCGATGGTCAACTTACTGGTCGGCTAAGTTGAATCTGCCTCCGAATCCGAACGTTCCGGCTACGGTCCAACAGCGTGCCTGGACGTCGCCGATTTGGTATACGCCGGCCAAACCCTAGGAGTTGTCGTTGGAATGAGTGACGTTTCTGTACGCATCGTGCCGAACGAGCAGAATTCGGTCCGGCAATCAATGCCCGCCGGTGCGTCCTCTTATGCCTTCAGGCGCTGGTTGCGTGAGCCGCTTCTGCATTTCCTTCTTATAGGCCTATCGCTTTTCGCTATTTATGCCTACCTGAATCGCGGCCGCATGGGAATCGAATCTTCCCGCCAGATTACCCTGACACTCGACGACCTGCGCACCACCGAGATGTACTTCGAGTCGCAGTGGCACCGTCCACCCACTCCTCAGGAATTCCAAGCCATGGTGGAGGATAGGATCCGCGAAGAGGTCCTCTACCGCGAGGGCATAGCCATGGGCCTCGATAAAGACGACACCATCGTGAAACGCCGCATGGCGCAGAAGATGCAGTTCCTCGCCGAAGACGTGGCTGCCGCTCACGAGCCGTCCACTGCGGAGCTCAAGGCCTGGTTCGACAAGAACAACAACAAGTTTGCCCTGCCCAGCCGCTACAGCTTCCGCCATCTTTACTTTTCCCCGGACAAGCGCGGCAAGAACGCCCAGGACGACGCCGCTAAGGCACTCACTAAGATCGCTGGCCAGCCCGAAGATTCAAAACTCGCCACCTCTTCCGGCGATTCGTTCATGTTCCAGGACTATTACGGCGACCGCACCCCTGAAGCCATAGCCAAAGAGTTTGGCCCGCAATTCGCCGTCGCCCTTGAGAAACTCAAACCCGGCTCGTGGCAGGGGCCCATCGAGTCGGGCTATGGCTGGCACCTGGTGTTTGTTGACACCATCATTCCCGGCCGAATCCCCTCCTTCGAGGAAATGGAGCCCGATGTGAAGACCGCCTGGCTCGCTGAACAGAAACAGCAAGCTTGGCAGAAGGCCTACAAGGAAATGCGCGCCAAGTACACGGTGCTGTTGCCTGTTCCGTCGGGGCAGCCGGCGGCGGAAGCACCGCCGAAACCTAAACAGGTACCGGCCCCATCCGGTGAGGGACCGCTGTGAACTGCGGTACCGCGTGGCCAATTGATCCTAGCCGTGAGCCGCGCAAATTTGCCCTTAAGTCCTTACACAAGACCACGATAGCCATAACCAATTTAGGGTCAAGTGTTTGCAGGGAGTCTTTTCATAACCCATTGAAAACAAATAGTCGTCAACAACGTATTTTTCGCAAATTTGCTATCTTATTTCCGCTTTTGACCCTATTGTTTGCAGTTCCATCGCTCTCGGCCCACGAGGCTCGGCCCGCTTACCTTGAGATTAAGGAGACTGCTCCCAATCAGTTTAGTGTCCTCTGGCGCACGCCCGTACTTGCTGGCATGCGGCTCCCTATACTGCTCAAGCTGCCCGAGGACGTAAAGAACCTCCGCGAACCCAGCGTGCAAGAGCTCGCCGACTCTTTCGTCGAACGTCGCTGGATCGATGCCGGCCCACAAGGATTGGCCGGCAAGCGCATTGAGTTTCCCGGGCTGCAATTGACAATCACGGATGTTCTCGTCCGTGTGGAAATGCTCGACGGCCGCAAGTTGACCTCGATCATCCATCCCTCCCAGCCGTGGGTTGAAGTGGCTGCGGCGCAATCCACTTGGGGAGTGATCGGTACCTATGTCGTTCAGGGAATCCGGCACATTCTTTTCGGCGCTGATCACATGCTGTTTGTGTTGGGATTGCTGCTGATCGTGAAAGACCGCTGGATGCTGCTGAAAACCGTGACCGCATTCACCGTCGCCCATAGCATCACTCTCGCGATTGCGACACTGGGCTATGCGGAGGTCCCCGTATTGCCTCTGAATGCTGCCATAGCCCTAAGCATCTTGTTTCTCGGTCCCGAGATCGTCCGCTCTTGGCGCGGAGAAACCAGCTTCACCATTCGTCATCCGTGGGTCGTGGCATTCGCCTTCGGCCTTCTGCACGGGTTCGGTTTCGCCAGCGCACTCACCAGCGCCGGGCTTCCGCGACATGAGTTGCCATTGGCCTTGGTGAGCTTCAACGTGGGCGTGGAACTTGGCCAACTTGGCTTCATAGGCCTCATACTGGCGCTGGAGCGCGCCTTCCACATTCTCGAAGTCCGCTGGCCGCGCTGGGCGCAGGCGGTGCCCGGATATACCGTTGGTTCTCTTGGCGCATTCTGGACAGTGCAGCGCCTGGCGTTGCTGTTCGGGGGTGCGCGATGAACACGCCGCGGCAGGCGGGTGCGCCCCTCAAGACAGATCTACTGTGGTCTAATGAACCTGGTGCCCCATCCTACCGCCCGATTTTGGGGTTAGGGGATCCCAAGATCACTGCCCGCTGGTCTGTGCTTTTAGTTGTGGTGTTCCTCTGTGCGCAATCTGCCTTTGCCCACCCACAAAAAGGTGAAGCAGTTGGCTTCCTCACTGGTTTTCGCCACCCAATCTCGGGACTTGATCATGTGCTGGCGATGGTTGCCGTCGGCCTGTGGGGCGCGCAACTTGGCAGTCCTGCTATCTGGATGTTGCCCGTCGCGTTTCCCTTGGTGATGGCATTTGGCGGAATGTTGGGGCTGATGGGTGTGCCGCTTCCCGGCGTTGAATACGGAATCGCTGCTTCCGCCATCGCGCTCGGTGCGGCCGTCATGTTCGAGTGGAAGCCTCCACTGGCCCTAGCGGCTGCTTTGGTTGGAGTCTTCGCCATCTTCCACGGCCACGCCCACGGAACCGAGCTCCCGCCCGGTCAAAGCGCGATGTTATACAGCATCGGTTTTGTAATCGCCACCGGATGCCTCCACGCCGTGGGCATCGGCATCGGTACAGTCCACCGATGGGCCTGGGGACAGCGAATGTTGCGCGTCGCCGGAGCGCTGGTCTCGATGGGTGGTGTGTTCTTCCTGTGGAAGGCCTTTGCATGAGCGCCACTCGCAGATCCCGGCTGCCGCTTTATGCATTCGTGTTGTTCGCGTTCGCGATATGTGCCGCTCCCGCCGAAGCGCACTTGAATTCCACCGGCATGGGCCCAATTTACGACGGCCTGATGCATTTCCTTATGAGCCCGGAAGATCTGGCTCCGGTGCTTGCCCTGGCACTGCTCGCGGGACTTCGCGGCACCAGTTATGGCCGTCGTGCACTGTTCGTTCTCCCATCGGCATGGCTCTTGGGAGGGTTGATCGGCTTGGCCGCCACATCGGCCACTATTCACCCTGCTGTCTCGGCACTCTGGTTTCTGCTGCTTGGCGGATTGCTGGCTGCCGATGCTAAGTTATCGTTGCGAGTGACTACTGGACTGGCGGCACTGCTGGGTCTGTACCACGGCTATCTGAACGCGACGGGACTCGGCCTCTCCGCCACGTCGGCCGCGGTATTGCTGGGTCTTATCTTTGCTGTCTTTGTGCTGGTTGCATTGGCTGCCGCTCTGGTCGTGCAACTGCGCGCCTCCTGGGCGCGCATTGCAGTCCGTGTTGCGGGGAGTTGGATCGCCGCCAGTGGCCTGCTGATGCTGGGCTGGGCAGTGCGTAAGAGCTGATTCTTGCCACGGCCCTGCTGTGACCGAAATCGCTGCCGACTCCCTTCTGCGCTTGCCTTGTAATAAACTCCGATCCGGTATAAAACATCTTTAACGATTGCCTCGGCCGGAATCACGCTGTAGCCAGTTAACTCACACATTTGTAATACCTTAGAAGCAAATTGCACACAGCGTCCGCGAGCGACCAGGAACCAATGTCAGCCGCAATGTCCCATCTCGATATCCTCGAGGCAGAGAGCATTCACATGCTTCGGGAGGTCGTATCCGAGTCTTCCCGGCCGGCGATGTTGTACTCCGTTGGCAAAGACTCTTCCGTAATGTTGCGCCTGGCCCAGAAGGCCTTCTACCCGGGCAGAATCCCCTTTCCGTTGGTGCATGTCGATACTGGTTTCAAGTTTCGCGAGATGATCGAGTTCCGGGACCGGACGTGCCGCGAGGCTGGCGTGGAGTTGATAGCTCATACCAATCAGGAAGCCAAACGAGATGGCGCCAACCCCTTCCAGTTGGGCACAACCAAGTGTTGCGCATTACTCAAGACCAAGGCACTACTGGACGTGCTCGCCGCCAACCGTATTGACGCGGCGATTGGGGGGGCGCGGCGCGACGAAGAGAAATCCCGTGCCAAAGAAAGGGCCTTTTCCCTCCGGGATGCTCTCGGACAGTGGGACCCCAAGAACCAGCGCCCCGAGTTCTGGAATCTCTACAACGGCCGGGTTGAACCGGGGCAAAGCATGCGGGTCTTCCCGTTATCCAATTGGACGGAAATGGACGTTTGGGAGTACATCCAGCGGGAGGAAATTCCCGTCGTGCCGCTTTATTTCGCCAAAGAGCGCGAAATGCTGGTGCGGGGGGATCTGCTGATCCCACTGGATCACCCGATCGACCTTCTACCGGGAGAAAAGCCGCAGCGCGTGATGTGCCGGATGCGATCGCTGGGGTGTACCTACTGCACAGGTGCGATTCGCTCCACGGCATCAACCGTCGCTGAGATCGTCGAAGAGCTGAAGTTTTTCCGGCGCTCTGAGCGCGAGAACCGGGTCATCGATCACGACCAGGAAGGCTCCATGGAGCTAAAGAAACGCGAGGGATATTTTTGAGCGCGGGCACCGAACGGGAGTTGCTGCGCTTCTTGACGGCCGGAAGTGTGGACGATGGCAAGTCCACCCTGATTGGCCGTCTGCTCTACGATTCCAACGGCATCTACGACGATCAGCTTTCCTCCGTGCGCAAGGCCTCTGCGGCAAAGAATGTCACCCTGGACCTTTCTCTTCTGACCGATGGTTTGAAAGCGGAACGTGAGCAAGGGATCACGATCGACGTCGCCTACCGGTACTTCTCAACTCCGCGCCGGAAGTTCATCATTGCCGACGCGCCCGGCCATGAACAGTACACCCGTAATATGGCCACCGGAGCTTCTACCGCTCAACTGGCTGTGATACTGGCCGATGCCAGAAAAGGTGTGCTGAAACAGACGCGCCGCCACACCCTGATTGCCTGGCTCCTCGGTATTCGGCAGATGATCGTGGCCGTCAACAAGATGGATCTCGTAGCGTATGACCAGGAGATCTTCCACTCGATACGCGATGAGTTTAATGGCTTCGCAAAGTCGCTGGACGGAGTTCAGTTCCACTTTGTGCCGCTCAGTGCGTTGGAGGGTGACAACGTCATAAAACGCAGTGACCGTATGTCCTGGTACCAGGGACAGTCACTGCTCCATCTGCTGGAGACGGTTCCGGCTGAGCCACCACTCAACCAGGCCATGAGATTTGCGGTCCAGAATGTCGTTCGCCCTAACCAGGATTTCCGAGGCTACGCCGGTCAGGTCGGTTCGGGCGTTGTGCGGCCCGGCCAAGAAATCGTGGCTTTGCCGTCAGGGCAACGCACTCGCGTAAAAGAAATCCTGCTCCACACGAAGTTGCTTGAAGAAGCCCATCCACCCCAGTCCGTGGTTGTCACCACGACCGATCACATCGACCTGGGCCGGGGTGACATGCTTGTGCAATCTGACACGTTGCCCACCGTGACCACGCGGATTACCGCATATCTGATTTGGACGTCTCACTCCCCCTTGCGAAACGACACGCGATACCTGATCAAGCACACCACCCGAGTGCTGTGCGGAAGGATTCATCGCCTGAATCACAAGATCGACATCAATAGTTTTGAGAAACTCGAGGCAGATAGCCTTCAATTCAATGAAATCGGCGAAGTACAGATCGACCTGCATAATCCCATTTTCTGCGACCCTTACGACCGCAATCGTTCCACTGGCAGTTTCATAGTCATCGATCCTTTCAACAACGACACGCTCGGGGCTGGAATGATTCTGGAGGCGGTCCCTGCGGGAGCAAACGAAGCGATGGATGAGTCGGCTGCAGGTTCGCGTGTCGCGCAGCAGCACGGCCTCACCGTTTGGTTCACCGGCCTCAGCGGCGCCGGCAAGACGACGATCTGCCGGGCAGTCGCAACCGAGCTATTGGCGCACGGACTTCAGGTTGAAGTGATCGACGGCGACGTGATCCGAAACTATCTCTGCAAAGACCTTGGCTTCAGCAAGCACGACCGTGATGAAAACATCCGCCGTATTGCCTTTGTGGCGCAACTGCTGACCCGCAACGGCACGATCGTTCTCGTGTCTGCAATCTCACCCTATCGCGAGGGACGCGACGGCGCGCGCCGCTCCATCGGTGATTTTCTGGAAGTCTACGTGAGTACTCCCCTCTCCGTGTGCGAAGTGCGGGACCCGAAGGATCTGTACAAGAAGGCGCGGTCAGGAAAGATTCAGGGGTTTACCGGCATCGACGACCCATACGAACCACCTCTGGGTGCAGAGATCACATGCAATACTGACCTTGAGAGCACTCGCGAGAGTTCTTTCAAGGTGGTCACCGCGGTGCTGAGCTATCTGTCTTCCAGGAGTTCGTGAGTTCAGGCGAGCCGGGAATCCGGCCGCTGTAATAAATTTCTTCGCAATAGTTATGGATCCAAGTTCTCTCGCCGGAGAAGTCGCTGTAGGTTTGGTTGTCGGGATCCTCGTCGGACTAACCGGTCTCGGCGGAGGAATGCTGCTTCTTCCGCTTCTGATTTCGGTATTGGGTGTGCCTCCGATCCTGGCGGTCGGATCCGACGCAGTCATCAATTGCGTCACGAAAATAGGCGCGGGCGGCCTCCACTGGCGCCGTGGCAACGTGAATTGGCGGCTCGTTCTTAGGCTCGCCTACGGCAGCATACCCGGAGCCATACTCGGAGTAACAGTCCTGACGCGGGTCCGTGCCGCCTATGGCGAAGGCGTAAACGACTTCCTCAAGGTGGCGATCGGGTGCCTCTTAATCGTTATTCCCATCGCGTATTTGTTAAAGCGCGCCCCTTCCACTTCTCGCCGCCCTATACGACAAGACAACTTCGATTTCGGAGTAACGGCAATCGGCTTTGTTGCCGGCGTTCTGGTCGGTGTTACGTCCATTGGATCGGGCAGCGTGATCCTCATGTTGTTGATGGTATTTTACGGTCTCCCTCCAGCCCTCATGGTGGGAACCGACATTGTTCACGCTGTGTTGCTCGCAGGCCTGACCGGCCTCCTGCAATATCGCCTCGGCAACGTGAATATGCAATTAGTAGCGTGCGTGCTGATCGGATCCATTCCGGGCGGGCTCCTGGGCGCCTATCTCACCAACCATCTTCCGTCTACTCGCTTAAAACAACTGCTCTGTACACTTCTCGTGGTAGTGGGCGCAAGAATGTTATGGGGAGCGTTGCTGCATGCTAGCTGATTCAGCGGAGCGGGACTATCTTGCGCGTATCGAGAATGCCCTGCAGGCAGCCACTGCGGTAGTCGGGGAGTTCGCACGGGAGACGATACAAGTAACCGACAACGGTGGGCGCGAGGTCGTCACCGAAGTCGACCACGCCATCAGTGCCGTGCTTCGCCAAGCCCTGCTTACCCCGGACGAAGGGTGGCTCTCCGAAGAAGATCCGGACGACAGAGCCCGGCTGTCACAAAAGGTGGTGTGGATCGTCGACCCGCTCGACGGAACTCGCGAATTTGTCGATGGCATTCCCGAATGGTGTATCTCCGTCGGACTGGTTGTCGAAGGCGTTGCAGTTGCCGGTGGAGTTAGCAATCCTGCGACCGGCGAACTGTTCTTAGGCTCTCTAAGCCATGGCGTCACCTACAACAGTAGACCGGCACAAGCTTGCCTCAAGACGACTCTGAATGGTGCGCTGGTCCTC
Organism: uncultured Acidobacteriaceae bacterium; assembly: GCA_963834815.1. GTDB lineage: Bacteria > Acidobacteriota > Terriglobia > Terriglobales > Acidobacteriaceae > DASRAA01. Next base: position 815,354 of record CAWIDA010000009.1, read on the forward strand.
GCCAGCAGGCAGGAGTACCGCCGCGGCGAATGGGCCTGCTTCGAGGGAAGGCAGTTCTCGATCAAACCCATGGGTTCCGTCGCCTACAAACTGGCTCTCGTCTCGGCTGGGCTGGCCGACGCCACATGGACACTCACTCCGAAGCACGAGTGGGACGTTGCCGCCGGCGTTGCACTTGTGCAGTCCGCTGGAGGGAGCGTCGGCTGCATCCGAGATGTGGCCATGCGGTTCAACCAAAATGTGACCGTACTGCCGGGGTTAGCGGCCAGCGCGCAAGGGATCTGGTCCGATGTGGTGCAATTGACCAAGGAGAACGAGTCTGCAGCTTGATCGACTCGTAAGCTATTGGGCAATCTTGGAACGAAAAATACCAACCCTGTCGCGGGGTTGCGACGATCCGGCACTGACTTGCCTAACCACGTTCATGCTACAATTTCCCCACGAATCGTGGGGTTCGCGCCAACTTCGCTCCAGAGGTCACGATGACATCCCAATGGAAATTTCTAACTGCGGTTGCGTTGTGTGTGTTGTGCCTTCTGTTTGTCACAACTCCGGCCTATGCCTACGTCGACCCCAACGCGGCGGGTTTGATTTCCCAGATCATTACCCCTTTGCTGATCGCAGCCGCAGCCGGTCTCACGTTCCTGAGAAAACAGATCGGAGCGGCGTTCTCCGCGCTGTCTAGACGCTTTCGCCGACGAGTTGATGCCTAGGGAATTGGACATTCGGTCGACGGTCATTTCACTCTGGTTCCGTCTTATTACCATCGGAATTATCGGATTGGTTTTTGCCGAAGCCCTCGTACTGGGATCAGGCAAAGCGCAGGGCTGGACCTTTTACCTCACTTCGGCAGAGGTCGCTTTCGAAGTCATAGTTCGCCTGGTTTTCGTTGCACTCGTCGGGATCGCTCTTAGGTACTATCTGCACCGCCGTCATCACCCCATTTCTTTGGTACTTCAAGTCATGGCGTGAGCGCATTGCCGAAGTGGCCACACAGGTTGCCGTGGTTGTGGTGGTATTCCTGGATTCCTGGTTCGCACTGACAACTCTGATTGCGTGGTCCTATCACTGGCGCAGCCACCGCAAGATCTATGACACTGCCCTGCTGGGCGCCTACTTTCTGGCGTTCGCCGCAGCGCTGTGCATTCCGCGTGCGCGAAAGCAAGTGGTGACCAGCCTTGACGGCTTCCTGAGTACGAAGATGACGAGGCGTACTGCGATCGCGACCGTCGCAGGCACGGCTGCTCTCGTCGCCACCGAATTTGCCCTTGGCAGAATGACGCCCACGGTGCAGGCCGCTCTGGCTCCGACTCGGCCCAAGTCCAATTTCCTGTTGATCACGTTCGATGCGTTGGATGCGGAAGACATGTCGGTTTACGGATACAGGCTGCCGACGACACCAAACATCGACGCTTTCGCGAGCAAGAGCACGATCTTCACGAAGTATTTTTCGACGACGACCTTTACCACGCCCAGCGTGGCGTCAATGTTGACCGGCATGTATCCCTCAGAAAGCCACGTTTACCAGTTGCAGGGCCGCGTGAAAAGGGACAAGCGCCAAATGAGCCTGCCGCATCAGATGCGCGCAGCAGGCTTTGTTACTGGTGCGTTCTTCACGAACCCATGGGCGTACTACCTTGCGAAGGAGGGGTTGGAAGAGGGATACGACTTCCTGCCGGAGCCGATCTTTCAAGCGGGTGGACTGCAAGATCTGTGGGATGCGACAACACCTCTGCACCAGGATTCCGGATTTGGCTGCCGCATCGACGAATACTTTGAACTCGAAAATGCCTGGAATGACCTGGGGCAAATCCCCCGCAACCTGTCCATGCGTTTTCGGCCTGACGCGAGTTTCAAGCACGCGCGGGAAGTGTTGGCCCAAATGCCCGATGGCTTTTTTCTTTGGCTCCACGTCGTAACGCCGCACAATCCTTACCTTCCGGATGCTGCCGAGCGGGGGCGCTTCTTGCCTCCAGAAAAAGTGAGCACCTTTGAGGAAGAATTCGGGGGCCGCTTCAAGCCGCACTACCCGCCCGATCAGCAGAGCCTGGTCGACGAGCGCCGTCTTCGCTACGATGAGTTCATTGCGACCGCCGATCGCGCCTTCGGCGACTTCATGGCCGCTATGGAGAAAAATGGGAGACTGAAAGACACAACCGTCATCGTGTCGGCCGATCACGGTGAAGGATTTGAGGGCGGGGTCTATCAACATAGCAGCCCCTACCTCACTCGTCCGGTTATCCACGTACCTCTAATCATCCGCACGCCGGGACAGCAGGAAAGCCGCCGGGTCGCCTTTACCGCGGATCAGACTGCTCTCGCGCCCACAATACTCGAGCTCGCCAACCTGCCGAAACCTGACTGGATGCACGGGCAATCACTGGTTGGATGGCTCAACCGGGATGGCCAGGGGGAAGGCGAAGGAGTGGCGTTCTGCCAGTATCTCGAGAAGAACAGTGCTTTCAAACCGCTCCATCATGGCACCATAGGTGTGATCGATGGACAGTACCAATACGTGTTGGACCTCGATACTCAAAAGGGTGCGCTTCGCCCCCTGAATGAAGCACAGTACTGGAACCTTGATCGCAGTAGCGAATTCCCCGAGCGTGCTGCGGCATTGCGAGCGGCAATCTACGCGCGATTCCCTGAACTCAAGCAAGAGCCAGCGTGAGCCGACAATATCTGAATCTGACTGCGGGCGCCTGGCGGCAACTTCGCCGCAACTGGCGCCTCCGGCCGAGTCCCATGCTGCTTTGGCAAACCCTCGTGCCCGGTTCCCTGTTTTCCGTCATGGCAGGCCTGCAACAGACGGTTGCCGGCAAACAACTGGCAGAAGCGAATTACCGCAACGCTGTCGTAGTTCTTGGCTACTGGCGCTCCGGCACTACGTTGTTGCACGAGTTGCTGTGCCTCGATCCCGGTTACACATTTCCGACGACCCATGCCTGTATGAACCCTCATCATTTCGTTCTCACGGAAGCCTCGGCTCTGGCCCGCGAAGGCCCCAGCGCACAGCGCCCGATGGACGAGATGGAGGTGCGGTCCGGTTCGCCGCAGGAAGACGAGTTTGCACTGCTGTCGCTGGGCGCCCGTTCTCCTTACGAAGCACTGCTGGTACCGGCGATATTGGCGGAAGCGCTGAAGCTCACGGACCCTCGCGACCTTTCGCCTTCCGACGAAAAACGTTGGCGCGAGATTTTCCTGCGTTTTCTCGCGGGTGTCTCTGTACGGGGTACGGGGCGGCCCATGATTCTCAAGTCGCCGACACACGGCTTTCGTGTCGCCACCCTCCGTGAACTTCTTCCGGATGCGCGTTACATCCTGATCGTGCGCGACCCCCTTACCAATTTCGAATCAGTAGTGCGCATGTGGCGTAGAATGTTCGAAACCTACGCGATCGGTCCAATTCCACCCGACGACACTATTCGCGAAGCGGTTCTCGCCGATCGTCTCCGATTTGAGGCGAAGTTAACCTCGACCACGGCTGATCTGCCGGCGAACCGATTCACGACGCTCACCTACGAGTCGCTGATCGCAAACCCGCCAATGGCCATCGAACTACTCTACCAGCGCCTGGAACTCGGAGACTTCGCTACCGTTCGCGACGCAATTAGCGCCGAAACCAGGCGTCGCAGCGGATACCAGGCGAAGGGTGCCTTGCCCTCGAACGAGTGGCGAGAGAAGATCGACAGAGATTGGACCGGGATCCTGGCTCAGCACGCGCTGCAGCAACAGCTCGATCTCCAAGCCCGCCCTGCCTGAATACGTACTGAATAAGTTCGACATCAGACCCGTAACCTACGAACCCGGCACCCCACCGACCGTACGACGAGGCCCAGAGCACTAGCCCCAAATCACGCCACTAATAGGCTATTGAGAATCCGCCTTGCGTGGTGATAACTTGGCGCACGTTTTTCCGTTGTTCCCTTTCAGCCGTGGGTTTTCTGGCCGTGTCCACGGGCCCACCTATAGGGTATGCGCTGCCGCGGAGAAACACCCTGATGGCATTCCGCCTTCTTCGTAACCCACCGGCAGCCTCGGCCACGTAGCGGTATTGGGAAGAGGGGCGCTCACCAGGATCCAAGAAAACTGACCATGAGGAGGGTTGTTATGTTGCAGGCTCTGCGCATCAGTCTCGCCAGTCTGTCGGTAGTTGTGTTCTTACTCTCGCAAGCCGGATGGGCACAGGCGCCGCCCAACGCCGACACCTTTGCCACCTCCGTCAATCCAACCCAGAATTTCGGTAGCAGTGGCTCGCTGGCGGTACAGCAAAACTCCGTCGCCTACATGCGCTTCACCCTGTCTACCGTGCCAACCGGCGCTACCGTGACCAAGGCCACCCTGCGGGTGTTCGTGGATTCTGTAGTGACCCCTGGAACTGTGGATGCCTATCAACTGAACGTAGGCTGGATCGAGAGTAGCTTGACCTGGAACAACCGCCCCGCGCTGGGGACATCGGCCACCGGAAGCCATCCAGTGTCCATATCCGCCTCGAGTCTGAATAACTTCGTGCTGCTGGATATCACTTCGCTGGTGCAAGGTTGGGTAGATGGAACCGTGCCCAACCGCGGCATTGGGCTGGCCCTGATCGGAGCGACCGGATCGTTCTCCCTCGACAGCAAGGAGAGCAGTTTGACCAGCCATCAACCAGAGCTGGAGATCGCGTTGGCCGGAGCGCAAGGGCCGCAAGGGCCGCAGGGACCACAAGGCCCGCAGGGACCACAGGGCATCCCGGGCAACTTGAACCCCGGTTCACCGTTCTACATTCAGAACGGCGCCGCGACCCAAACTAGTGCGGGCTTCAACATCGACGGCGACGGCTCGGTGGGTGGCACGTTGACCGGTACCACCGCTGTGAATACCACGGGAGCGTACCAGATCAACGGCACACCGATGTTGCAATTCGTTCTGAACGATGACCTTTTCCTCGGAAGATCGGCGGGATCCGCTATCACCAGCGGAGGCCGGAACGTATTCCTCGGAGCCTTGGCCGGCTCACATAACACCAGCGGCAGTACGAACCTTTTTGCGGGCTGGAACGCCGGGGCCAACAGTACCAGCGGCAGCGAGAATACGGCCGTTGGATCCCGGGCGGGCGTTTTGAACAACACCGGTGCCCAGAACACCTTCCTGGGCAGCGGTGCCGGAGGAAACAATTCAACAGGCAACCTCAACACCTATCTTGGCTACGGTGCCGATTGCGTCTCATGCGGCGCCGGCGGTGGTACCGGCAGCAACAACATTTATCTTGGCGCCCACGCCGGCAATGCCTCCGGCGCCGAAAGCAACACCCTTCGAATCGGCCAGGCCGGCACTCTCGCTGCCGCGTACATCGGCGGCATCTACGGCGTAAATTCGCCTTCCAGCGTGCCTGTCTTCGTCAACTCCAACGGACAACTGGGCACAACAGGCGGAGGAGCCGGGTTTGTTACTTCGTTCAACGGCCGAAACGGAACGGTTGTCCCGGCAGCCAATGATTACAGCTTCTCGCAAATCGGCGGGCAAGCGAACTTCTCACAAATTAGCGGAACACTGGACGATTTGCAGCTTCTCGGCACGTACACCGGAGGAGTGGATTTCAACAACAGGAACAATGGCTTTACCGGTACCAATCTGGACGTCAGTTTCGGGACGGTCGGCCAGTTGAATGCTGGAGCTGTAGACTCGCTCGTATACGAAGCCAATGGAAAGGTTGTATTGACAACTAGTGGCAACTCGAATGGCGGCGATGATACCGATATTTTGGTCGGTTACGGAGCTGGCCCCGGCAACCAGGGAAGCTTCAACACCTTTGTCGGCTACAGCGCCGGTGGCATGCACACAACTAGCAGCGGAAACACCTTTCTGGGTGCAAACGCCGGCTTCTTCGATACCCACGGCGCCAACAGTACCTACGTGGGATTCGGCACGGGCTGTCAGGGCATACAAAATTGCCTGGGGAACGGCGTCAACAATATTTACATTGGCTACTTTGCGGGCACGACCGGAGATGAGAACAACACACTGCGCATCGGAGGCGTCAATCCGCTGACTTCTGCGTACATCTCCGGCATCTATGGCACCACCTCGGCTGGTGGCGTTGCCGTGTACATCGACTCCAATGGCCAACTCGGCACCCTGACCTCCTCCCTGCGCTTCAAGGAGCAGGTCCGCGACATGGGGGACAGCACCAGCGCCTTGCTGAAACTGCGGCCCGTTACCTTCCTCTACAAGCCGCAGTATGACCAAGGCGAGCGCACACTGCAATACGGTCTGATCGCAGAGGAAGTGGCCAAGGCCTTTCCCGAGCTGGTCGCCTATGACAGCGACGGGAAACCCTACACCGTGCGATATCAGTACCTCGCCCCCATGCTGCTGAACGAATGGCAGAAGCAGCACGCGGTCGTCGCTGCCCAGCAGGACGTCATCAAGGCCCAGCAGAATCAGATCGCGGCGCAACAGCAAAAAATTGATGAACTTGAACAGCGCCTCTCACGGCTGGAAGGGCTGATGTTGAAAACCGTGGCTGTGAAGTAGAGAGTCCGCTCTGTGTGCCCAATGGACGTGAACGTCTCAGAGCAGAGAGTAGTAGATAGTAAGGTCACGATTGCAGCACGCGGAATCGGTACCGAGATTACCCAAGGCTGCACTGTAGCAAACGAATTTTCGGGAAACAGATCGATGAAAAACCGGCTTCGGGCGTAAGGTCCGGCCGTGTCAAATTCACAACGATTAACGATTAAGGAGGATCAATGAAGCGCTTCTTGTGGCTCGTCGGTGTGGTGCTTTTGTTCGCGCTCGCTATTCCAGCCGTCGCGAATACCATCGTTTACGACAACGGTCCGATCAACGGCGAAATCAATGCCTGGGGCATCAGCGGCGAATTTTCGGTATCCAACTCTTTCACGCTTGGCGCCGCGGCCGGTATAACAAGCATGCACTTCGGCGTATGGGTTACGCCCGGTGAAGTACCGGCGACGGTGGATTTCGGCATTTCCGCTACACCCTTCGGCAATGACTTGGGAAGTGGCAATGCGGTCACACTGTCGAACTTATTTCAGTTCACCAACACGGCTGGCGCAGATGTTTATCTATCGAGTTTTACCTTCCCCAGCATCAACCTTGCGGCGGGCAGCTACTACATTACTTTGACCACAGGGCTCACGACGACCGGAGGGGGCCTGTTCTGGGATGAGAATGACGGGCCGTCTGTTGCCTTCGCCAACAGCCACACAGGCGCGATCGGCTCCGAGTCGTTTGCGATTGACGCGACCCCAGAGCCCGGAACGTTGCTCATGCTGGCGACGGGCTTTGCCGGAATCGCAGGCATGCTTCGGCGTACCCGTTTTTAATCAAGAATCGTGGATTTGGTTGGCGAACCCGCTCACAGGCTCGGCCACGTAGCTGTATCTCGGGAAACGGGCGCCAGCGAAATCCAAAAAAACACTGACCATCAGGAGGGTTGTTATGTTGCAGGCTCTGCGCGTGAGTTTCGCAAGTGTGTGTTTGTTGGTAGTCGTGTTCTTACTCTCGCAAGCTGGGTTGGCACAGGCGCCGCCCAACGCCGACACCTTCGCCACCTCCGTCAACCCAACTCAGAATTTCGGCGGCAGTGGCTCGCTGGCGGTGCAGCAGGGCTCCAACGCCTACATGCGGTTCACTCTGTCCACCATCCCTACCGGAGCGACCGTAAGTAAGGCGACATTGCGCGTGTTCGTCGATTCTTTTGTCAGCTCCGGAACCATCGACGCGTATCAACTGAATGTCGGCTGGGTCGAAAGCAGCTTGACCTGGAACAACCGCCCCGCGCTGGGGGCGTCGGCGACCGGAGGCCATCCAGTGGCGATTTCGGCATCGAACTTGAATAACTTCGTGCTGCTGGACATCACCTCGCTGGTGCAGGGTTGGGTAAACGGAACTGTGGCCAACCGTGGAATCGGGCTGGCCCTGATCGGAGCGACCGGATCGTTCTCCATCGACAGCAAGGAGAGCAGCCTGACAAGCCATCAACCGGAGTTGGAGATCGCGCTGGCCGGCGCCCAAGGTCCGCAGGGACCACAGGGTCCGCAAGGGCCACAGGGACCGCAGGGTATCCCGGGCAACCTGAACCCCGGCTCGCCGTTCTACATTCAGAACGGCACCGCGACCCAAACCAGCGCCAGCTTCAACATCGACGGCAGTGGCACGGTGGGAGGCACTCTCACAGGTACAACTGCTGTGAACACTACCGGCAGTTATCAGATCGGCGGGCAAACGATTTTGCAGAGCGCTAATAACAACATCATCGTCGGCCCGTTGGCTGGAACGCACAATACTGGCTCTCTGAATTCGTTCTTCGGATTTCTGGCCGGTGGAGCAAACACCAGCGGCATCAACAACGTATTCCTCGGCCAACGAGCCGGGCCTTCCAACACGACCGGCGCCCAGAATATCTTCGTCGGCGGACGGGCGGGGTTATTCAGCACGACCGGCAACTTCAACACCTACGTGGGCTACAACACCGACTGCGGCAGCGGTTGCGCGGGTATTGGCAGCAACAACACTTATCTGGGCGCGAATATCCAACCTGGCGCAGATGAAAACAATACCCTCCGCATCGGCAATGGTCTCGCCGCGGCGTATATTTCCGGCATCTTCGGTGCCAACTCGTCCTCTGGTGTACCGGTGTTCGTTAACTCCAACGGACAGCTCGGTACGGCAGGAACCAGTCTGCAGTTGGTTAATTCGTTCAACGGCCGGACGGGAACGGTTCTTCCCGCTGCGAATGACTACAGCTTTCCGATGATCGCGGGTATCTTGGGCCTCTCGCAAATGCCCGGGGGGTCTCCCAGCTATATACAGAATGGGACCAGCCAGCAGAGTGGAGCAAACTTCAACATCAGTGGAAACGGGACGGTGGGCGGCACTCTCAGCGCAGCAAGCTTAAGCGTCAGCGGCGACGGAACGGTGAGCGGCACCCTCACCGGCACGACCGATGTCAATACGAACGGCCACTACCTCCTCGGTGGGGCTGTCGTCCTGGCTGCCAACGCGTTCAGCCACAATGTAGCGGTCGGGTTCTCTACTGGAGGCGTCTTCAGCAATAACTCCAATACATACGTCGGTGACGCAGCCGGCCGTAACGACGACGGCACCAACAACACGTTCATCGGCGACGCAGCCGGGAATTCCAATACCACCGGGTTCGGCAACACATACCTTGGATCCCATACCGCATGCCAGGGAACCGGGGGAAACGCCTGCCCTGGCACTGGGGACTACAACATTTACATCGGCTACCAAGGCGGCGGTCTGGTGGATGAGAATAATACCCTCCGCATTGAGAACGGCTTGATCGGAGGTGCACTGAGTGCTGCGTATATTGGTGGCATCTACAACGCGACCTCGTCCTCTGGTGTCGCTGTGTTCATCAACTCCAGCGGGAAGCTTGGAACCCAAACTTCTTCGCTTCGCTTCAAAGAGCAGGTACGCGACATGGGCGACAGCACCAGTGCCTTGCTGAAGCTGCGGCCCGTGACCTTCCTCTATAAACCGGAGTATGACGAAGGCGGGCGCACGCTGCAATATGGTCTGATCGCCGAGGAAGTGGCCAAGGTCTATCCCGAACTGGTCGCTTACGGCAAGGATGGACAGCCCTACACCATACGCTACCAATACCTCGCTTCCATGCTATTGAACGAAGTACAGAAACAGTACCGTCGCGCAGAAACCCAGGCCGAGATCATCAAGGCGCAAGAGCAGAAGATCGATGAACTGGAGCAGCGCCTCTCACGGCTGGAAGGGCTGATGTTGAAAACCGTAGCCCAGAAGTAGAGGGTATTAGGGAATTGGGAGCCGGCACAGGCCAGGAAATCTGATGCTCACGAATCGACTGCGGTCAGCCGGCTTCTTCCTCTTGCCTGCGACAACCGACTGGCCGACACACAAACTCCTCCCCTCCTTATCACGCAGTTACGTGATCCAAGTCCTTTCACGCTCGGTTTACCACGGTATATCTATTGATCGTGAGGGGAGTGGGGATTTTTTGTCCCTGCCCGGTGCCCAAGCGGCCGCCCACGAACAGATCTTTCAAAGTGGTAGTACAGGCTCTTAAGCCTTTTTAATAGAGGACTTTACCTAGTAAGTCTAGCCGGATCTATAGTTTACGCAGGATTGTGGGTAAGTCGATGACTTTAAGTATTTTGCGGGAGGGGGGAGGGGGTATCCTCCGATGATCGCTTGACTCCTAACCTGCCCGGCGAATTCGACGCGTCTGGATTTGCGGTAACGACCCTTGCTCAAGATTCCTTCGAGTTCTGGTCAACCAGCCGGTCGAATCCCAGTCCGCTTGTGGCCTCTCCGCGCCCGGTTTGTTTCTGTGCCCGGAACCAGGCAAACACTTGACCCGAGGTCCAGCGAGTTCGCGAGTAATACTGCGTCACCCGCGCTCCCGCACGAGGTACCTCTTCTTCGTGGATGAAATACGTCTTGGGCGTGGCCAGATCCAGGCCCTCACGCAGCAGCGTGGTGAGTGGCTGAATTTTTTCCGCCGGAGGCGGAGCGCCCACCAGGAGACGAGGCATGGCAGCGCGCTGAAGTTGTATCTGGCGGTTGTTCCCTGGCACATGCACCGGGATGAAGGGAATCCAGTTCTCCGGAACCGTGTTCATCACCTGATAGCGCACCGCTGCGGCCATAGGCGGCGGTGGTGGCGGCCCGCCGGCCGTGATCAAATTCTGCAGATAAGTGCCCGTCTGCGTGGCAACCTCGCTGCCCATGCGGCCGGCGCCCGTCGGGAGCGCGACGGTGCGTTCCACGCCCCACGCCATGTTGGCAACCTCGTCGCGAACGAGCAAGACCTCTTCTATCGGCGGACTGGCTTGCGACTTGGCCAGAGTCGGCAACAATAATAAGGTGGTGTCGGCGGCGGCACCTGCGGCTGCGTTGCGGACGTTGATGGTGAACATGCTCCACCGGCCCCACGCCTTGTCAATGCCTTGGCCCGCGGCCTCGATCCAGAAGCGCTCGCCGAAGACATTACTGACTGCCAACCCTTGCAGCTTCACTACCGTGCCCGCCGGCAGCGTGGAAGGGACGACGAACCAGTCGTTGGAATAGACCAGTGCGAACTCCATGAAGAGCAGCTTTGCCAAGTCAGTGGTACTGGCGTCGATATCGCCAAAGTTGGTCTTCTTTTCTTCGAAGGCCCACCACCGGGTGTTTGGCATACCCGAGAAAGATACCGGCACAGGCATAGTGGTAAACGGAGCGTCGGGCTTGAGACCTGTTACCTCCGAGCCCGGCACCGGATCGAGCGCTGTAATGCTTTCATCCTCATCGAGGCTGTACCAGTCGAGGCGACCGGCGTAATACTCCTCTGCGACGTAAACTTTCTCGGTTCCGTCCGGCATGGGAGCTGAGGTGGCGAACTGATATTCCAGCTTCTCCGGAACCCAAGCGTTATCGTCAACCGACGGTTGCGTGAGAAAGCGCGCGGACCAGGCAAGAAATTTCTGTCCCGCCTTGATGAGATCGCTGTCGTCCAAGTGGTTGATTCCCGCAACTCCATCGAACGGCTTGTGCGACGGATCGGCAGTAAGGAACTCGTAGAATGCGCCGCCATCCATGGCCCGCGTGGCCACCGCCTGGAAGGTGTCGAAAGCTTCAGGATGGGCACATACATCAACATTGCTCTTCTGGCTTGGGTCGGGCTTGGCGATTGGATAGGCCGTAATGTAATTCGATCGATAGTCCCTGGGGAGACCTGCGATCAGCGAGAACCACTGGCGCGCCATCACAAGCCGGAGATCAAGGGACAGAATCCTTCCCTGGCGATGCAGCGGAATCGGACGGCGCTCGACCTTGGTTTCCAGCGGCGTTGCGGAGTCGAATATTTCGGGCTTGCCGCCGGCCGGCTGATACTTGGTGAGCCGTGTCTTTTGCATCAACAGCCTCGCGAACACTGGTGAACCGGCATCGCTGCCGCGGAACTCACCCATCTGCCACTGCTTGGTGAGCATCCATAGCGCGTCGCGTACTTCGGCCTGGAGAGCGCGCTCGAAACTCTGGCTGCGCGGCCGCCCTTCCAGCCGGTTCCATGTGGTGATGGTGGGAATCAGCCGCTGCGACAGCGTAGCCTTAATGTCCGCTATCGGAAGTGCGCTAGGCATTCTTGCCTCCCTGGATCGCGGCAAAGACTCCATTGGAAGCAGTCAGTGCTGCCGAAATGGTAATGGCATAGCTGGTGCTCGCGGTCACGGTTGCGGGCAAGAATCGCGAGTAAACTGTCGGATCGAGGAAAGATGGCTCGACGGCGCGTTTCTTGGCAAGCGCGAGCGTCTCCACCAGCGCAGTGACCAGGTCATCCCAATTCCAAGTGCCGGTGACCGATGGCGAGGTCACCAGCAACATCGATTGCGGCGGCTCATTATCGGGTCGGTTGTAGTTGAAAGTAATCGCGGTATCGCGCTGGGTAACGGGAATGACTTCCGTCCACTCGTCGAGCAACAGCCCGCACTGCCGCGCGTTAGGATCGAAGGCTACTGAATAGGCGCAAGTGTAGAGCAGCCGGTCGCTGTCGATCACAAACTTCTCGGGATACTGGAGCGCGAGCCATGGATCATCAGCGACAAATGGCATCTGAATGGGAGTCAGTTCCGGCGGCGTGATGTCGAATGCCGCGTCGAACATCAGCGCCGATTCCCAACTGTGCAGCACGGGCCGCACACGTGCGGCACTGTACAGCCACTCATCCACCGGGAAATCGATCTTCTGATCGTTTTTAAGGAAGTCGAGCAACTTGCCGCTGTTAAACGCAGAAATTGCGTTTGCCCACTCACCGGCCTGGGCGGTCGAAAGCGTAAATTCCGGCAAAATCTGGAAGTCGTCGCCGAGCAGGCGCTTGGCAGCTGATTGAATTGCCTGTACCTGATCGGACGGAGATGCAGCGGAACCGGCGGCCGTTAACTGCTTGTCTACATCGCCGGTGCGAGCGGTGATGGCAGTGAATTGTCCAGACAAGATTCGGGCGACGTCTTCACTGACGATGATGGCGCGATCCCCGAACTGCGTAATGTCGAAGGGCTGCGAGTCGAACTCAGCGGTTGATAGTGCAGCAACGGAATTGAAGAGTGTCACGAATGATGTGCCCGATCCAATCAGCAAGTTGGCAAAGTCGCTGCGACGGTTCTGAAAGGCGGTTCCTTTAGCGTTCAGGTCGAGCCGCAATTGTGCAGGGGTCGCGGGCAACGGCTCCAGGGTCGAGCTGACCAGTAATTCGGCCGCCTGCAATGCCACATAGCGATCGGCGTCGCTGGTGCCGGCCGGTAGCGCATCGTAGACCAGCAGAGCGTTGTTGAAATCGATCAGCTTCTGGTTCCAGCGCGCCACCAGCGCCGAAACTTGCGCCAGCAGGTCCGTGAAAGATGTTCGCAGCCAATCGTACGCGAACCCCCAGCCCGACGATGGCATCGCGAAGCGAGCAGCACGCTCGAGGAAGCCTATCGCTGCAGCTAGTGTATTGTCGACCGCTGTAATGATCGGAGCGCGGTTGGCGGTGGTGTCCAAAAGCAACGGTGACAAAGTTGCGAGAAATGAGTTGATGTCGCCAGCAAGCGTCTTCAGGTCAGCAAGCGGCGTCGCAACTCGTGTGGCGTCAGCAAAGACCTGCGAGTCGTCGCTCTGGCTGGCATCATTGACGCGGCGAACGTCACTGGCGCGCAGAGGACGCGACTGTGTGAGCATGGTGCGCAGTTCGCGAAGCAGTGGGCCCGCTTCGAACATGCTGATCTGATTAGGCCCGGCGGTCATGTATTGGATCTGCAGGACGGCGTCCGGCCGAGGATTCCTAGCCGCAATGGTCTGCCGCACAATGCGATCATCGAGTTCCGTCATGCCCTGGACGTTGTCAGTTTTGAGGAGGTAAAGCACGTCGAGCGGTAGCAAATCCATGTCGGCCAGCGACACGACTTGCTGTTGCGGGGTGCCGGTGATCGGATCTTTCCAGACTACAGTGCAGGCAATCTTATTTAGAGTGGGTAGGAATGTCTTGAGCCAATCATCGATGGCCGGTTCGGCCTGCGCCCGTGGTGTGGCGCCAGCCGGCGCTACCAGGCCAGGCTTGAACTGAAGGCCTACGCGGTGAGTGAGGCCCACTCCTGCCGGCGGGGTTTGGATCACTTGCGGCTCAGGCGGGAAGTTGCCGGTCGTGTAAGCGTCGATCGTGCTGGCCACGCGGTCGTAATTGCCTTGGACAGCTTGGTGGACGCCTTCAGCGAGGGCGAGGTCGGCGAGAGCATCGTAGGCATCGAGTAGTGCGTCCGTTACGTCGTTCAGCGCTTTCTGCTGGTCCGGATCCGCGCCGGGCATATCCGACAACCCATATGGATAAATCTTGTTCTTGGTGCTTTGTATGCGGTCGACTAGCTTTTTGCCGTCGAGCACATTGCGCGCTTCGATGGCCTCAATGGGAACATCAGGGTCAGTCTTCGTTGACGCCATTGCGTCAGCCACCAATGGGAAAGCCTTACGCAACGGATAGATAAACTTATCGACTTCGGCAAGCTCGAAGTCGTCGTGCAGGCCGCGCTCGAAGCGATAGCCGAGCAACGCTCCCAGGCTTTGTCCGTTGCGAATGCCCTCAATCAGCGTGAGTGCAACCCGCACGCGATCGGATGAAAGATTCACTGCCAGCGTGTCGGGATTGGCGCTATTGGCATTGGCGAGATATCCGGCGCGCAGGACGGCCGCTGTGTCGGCTTGCTGAATCGACGGCGCATGAATGTAGCCGCCACCCGCAGGGTCAGTCATGATCGGCTCAGTACCCGGGAACTGGTCAGCTAGCTCCGGTGGAATCTGTGCCGGGGCGACCGCGGTTGCCGGCTTCAGATGTTCGACCCAGGCGTAGGCGCCGAGGTAAAGCCCGCCGTTCACTTGGCCATCGTTACCCTGGCCGTCATTACCTTCGCCGCCATTGCCCCCAGCCGACGTCGCACGTTGTGAGGCGATGCGCTGGCTGACCAATCCGAGCAACCATGAGTCGTAACGATAGGAGACGGTGTCGATATGCTCAGCAAAGAGACGCTCGAGTTCGGCTGTGCTGGCGGTCTCCAGGATCTTCAGCGCATTGACCTGGTCGGTGAGATCGGCGGTCTCTGGCGCGACGCCAATTTGTGTGGCGATGAATTCGCTGACCAGTTGCGTCGGGCTTCCGGTGATACGGCTCTCGGTCTTGTAAAGCGCGGCAAAACGGCTCTCGCTGGCGGCTGCCGACTCGGCTACGTGAATGAACGGCGGCTCGGTGCGCATGGCCAGCAGAGCTTGGCCGCTCAGGACTCCGGTATTGCGGTGGTAATTGTAGCTGGATTCGTAGTAGCCCAGCATCAGCGCATGCCGGAGGTACAAATAGAGGAGCGCTTGTGGCGACTGGTTGTCGATGAAACCGGCCTCCCCTCTCAGTGTCTCTAGCGAACCGGATTCCTTAATCAGCCACGTGATGTAATTATCGCCGTCGGTCGTGTAGGCGCGGATCGGATCGGTTTCCGATAGAGGGCGATCGTCAATCACCGCACTGGTTTGCGGATTGCTGGTCAGGTAGAAGTGATTCAGCAGATCGGGAATTTCTGCGGCGCTGTAACCCATCCTTTGTAACAGGGCGACTGCCTGCGCCTGCAGGCCAAGGTTCAGGATGGCCTGCCACCACGTAGGCGCGAGTGCCCAAAAGTTGAGCATGTTGTAGAGCTGGGCCAGGCTTTCGGCCGTCCGCGAGTAGTACTCGACCGACGAGGGATGATGCGCAATGACATTCAGCAGCGTCTGATGGGCATCGCCGCCCTCACCGACCCAGTGGGCGGTGTTGCCCATCGTCGTCCAGTCGGCATCGAGCTGACGCAATATTCCATACAGGCTGTTGAGAAAGTCTGTGGGCAGAAACGCTTTTAGAAGAATTACTGGCTGGTACCACTGAATGCGCGAGAAGGCGGTCGTTGGCAGAATACCGTAAGGCTGTCCACCGATACGGACTGCGGGCAGCGCGCCGCGCCCGCTGACGAACTGGGTAAAGAACAGGCGAGTCTTCTCAATGGTGTCGTCGCTGAATATCGACGTTTTGCCTCCGGTTGGAGTAAATAGCGTGTTCATCCAGTACCCAAACGTGGCCGGCCACATTGCCGTCTGCATAGCGCGCGCCTGCTTCTGGTCCGGTGTACCACTGGCGTGAACGGTGGCGACAAATGCGGGGTCGATGCCCAGAAACTCTGCCAACCACTGGCCGTCGAGCTTCTGCGTCGGATCGGAGGTCACGGTGAACAGAGGCAAATTCTTGCGATCGTCGAAGGTGGCATCGGGGTCGTCGATGCGCGTGTGGCCAGACCCTGCGCCAGGGCTGTTGTGCGCAGTCGTTCCCTGGGGCAGCAACGCGAATCCGCTGCGGCCGGTCTGGTGGTGCAGGAGCAATTCCTGAAGAGCCGCTGCGCCTGCGTCGGGAGAGACGCTCAGTTGCAAACCAAGCACCAGCAATAGATCGAATCCATTTGCCGCCTGATCGGGTGTGAGGTCGATGGCCAGCGCCATGCCCGCCGCGACTGCGCGATCAAAGTCCACCATCCACTTCAGCTCGTCCGGCACAAACAGGTCGGGACCGTCAGGAGCAGGATCGGGGCGGATCGTCTCGTTAGGGTCGCCGGACGGATCGGGGCCTGTATATAGGGGTAAGTTGACGGGCCCCCCGACCGCCTCAAGAGTCTGGTCTGCTCCAGAGAATCCCAGCACTACAAAGCGATCGGGAAACTGCTTGACCTGCGGAGCCTGGGTCCAGCTTTGCAGGGTAGTCACCGGATCGGGGCGAAAGATCACGAACGCCGTCGACAAAGTGACGCCGGCCTTGGTCAATGGAGCAGCCGGAGTATCCGACAAATTGAATGGGATATAAGCGGCGACCAGACCGCTGGCTCGTGCGGCTCCAACGGCAGCGTCAAGGGCTGCGCGAGCTGCCTGCTGTTTCGTGGCATCTCCATCGGCGAGCCACACGGCTTGCCAGTATGTCGAAATCGCAGTGGCCTCAGCAGCCACCAGTGCGGTGGTCGTGGGGATAACGAGAATCTCGTCGGTGTTCGCGGCCTTCTTCGGCTTGGCAGCGAGGTTAGTAGGCTGAAAGTTGTCGATCAGCCATCCAGCCCGCCCGGAGCCTTGGGATGCGACGAGACTGCCCCACGCGCCACGCTCGTCGTTCTCGACACCGCCCGCGCGATAGATGTTCATCCAGTAGCTCTTAACGTTGGCCAGTTCGGAGTCGGATGGGATCGGTTCGAAGGTATCGATCGAGCAGTCGTCGGGATAAATGCGCACCCAGAGCTGCTGCTTGACCGGTGGTACAGCAATGCCGGGCGGCGCTTGAGCCACAATGGTGCGGAAGCGCGTCTCAATGCGGACGGGAAAGAGCAAGAACGGAGTTGCATCGCTCAGGCGTTCGACATTCTGGCGCGGATCGGTAAACACGGCGAACTGCCCCGCAAAGCCTGCCAACGATGCCCGTGACTCTTGCAGTGAAGCCTTCGCCGCATCGCGCGCGGCGGCCGCCCGTTTTGCTTCAGCCTGAAGTTGAGCGAGATTTCCTCCGTCCTGATGGGCACCTTGCTGCCGAGTCGCCAGGTCAAGTGCTGCCTGTGCCTTCTGCGCTTGTGCTGCTGCCTGCGACGCGGCCAGTTGCGCTCTGTCGAGAGCGCTGCGAGCCGCCGCCAACTGCGCTTGATTGGTGGTAAAGTCAGCCATTGTCAGGGCCTGTTCTCCGCCAGCATCTCGTCGGCGTGGATTGCAACCATCACGGGCTGCCTGAACAGCAGGTAGGCCCAGCGGGCGGAACTGACGGCCGCCGGGTCAACTTTGCTGTCATCGTTAAATTGTGCGAGCGTGTCCTGATCAGCCGGAGCACTGCCCGGTGAAACCAGGGGAACATTCGCCAGGCCATTGGCCGGGAGAAACTGGCCCGGCGTGATCCCCGGCAGGGCGTCGTTCCAAGTCAGCTCGTCGAAGACGTGAATGTCGTTCCCTTCCCGCGAGAGTTCGAGCCCGAAGCGCGCTTCTCCCGGCCTCTCCTGCAGCACGAAGTACCATCCGGGATCGCCTCCCGTCCCTTTGACTTCGTCGATGGTAAGGTCGAAACCGAAGAAGAAGATGTCATCGACCGGATTGGCGCTGTAGAGCGGACTGCGCGTCTTGTCGCGAGGCGGCTTGGCTTCTTCTGCAGCGGTAAGCCAATCGGGCGTTCGTAGTCCGTTTTCGATCTTTGCGTGTTGAGCAAAAATTACAGTATTGGGATATTTCTTCAAGAGTTCGCCGCGGATGATCAGCACCGCTTCCGGCGCAGGAGGCTGGCCGGGCGGAACGCGGTTGTTGTGATCGCCGAGCGACGAGTCGAGGGCCCAGCGATGGAGTTCGGGAATGTCATACAGCTTTTCCTGAAGTGCATCGTGACTGAGGCCTTCGCTGTCGATGTAGTTGTCGACCGCCCAGAACTGCCGGAAATAGCTGCCGCGCTGGTCCGTCGGATATTCTCGCCACAATAGCTCGCGTGCGAATTCGTGGTTCAGACCCACCATGTAGGCTTCGATAAAGCGCTGGTTGGTTTCCATCAAAGTGATGCTGTTGTTGGCAATCTTGTTGATATTCGGTAGCAGTCGCTCCACGTTCGGCGACGTCAGCGGCTTGTACATTGGCAGGTCGAT
Organism: uncultured Acidobacteriaceae bacterium; assembly: GCA_963834815.1. Taxonomy (GTDB): domain Bacteria; phylum Acidobacteriota; class Terriglobia; order Terriglobales; family Acidobacteriaceae; genus DASRAA01. The sequence continues at coordinate 834,031 of CAWIDA010000009.1, forward strand.
CTTGGGATAGGCCATGACTTCGTTAAAGTCATCGCCGATCTGATCGATGATCCATGACGGCAATGAGATCGTGGTCATGCCGCGGAGCAAAATGGTGACCCTGGGGTTGAGCGATGTAACCATCATGGAGCTTACGGCCGTGAGGTCCAGCGCAACCGGTGGCGGAGTTTGAGCCGTAACGTTGCCGACGGTCGTCAGGGTGAACTGATCGACAAGCGCTTGTTTGAAGCGCGTGCCAGTTGGACTGTCGGCTCCGCCGATCGAGGGAACAAACGTCGAGCCCGGGTCGCTGAGCACGAAATTCGAACTCGTGGGCATGTTTGCGACGCTGGCTGGAGTCTGGCCCGCCTCCGAGACCGCCTGTGAAGCGGTGTCTGCCGTGGCCCATTTGCGCAGCAGCCTGAACAGGTAGACGCCCGCGCCAAAGACTGCTACAGCCGCTGCAATTCCGAGTACGGGAATTAACAGCAATAGCAGCGCCAGAACAATGGCGATAATAAGCACTGCGAATGGCAGCCAAGGATACTTCTTCAGGAGTGCCAGAATCCACGGTGGTACTCCGCTCGGCTCGGCCGCTTGCCCAGCCTGGTTCACCGTAGGCACGCCGGGAGGCACGGTTTTGGGCGGAGCGCTTGTGACTTCGCCGGCATTGATGCGCTCCAGTAAGTTCGTCGGCTTTACCGAAGTTGTAAACGGAAGCGTCCGCATTAGACGCGCTCCTGGCCGAATGACTCGCCGCATGGTAGTGGCGGTGAGTACCGATGGCACCAGTGAAGTGGCGCGCTGAGTTGCAATTGTCGTTTCACCCAGCAAAACTCGCTTCGCAACCGGCGCTGTGAACGAGAGCACGCGTTGGGGATCAGCAGCCACGGTTGTCAGGTGGCGATCGAAGAGACTCGAAGCTGCGGCGACGGCAAAGTGCAGGCGGCGAATCTTCTGGTTAGCGCTAAGCACATCACCAATCTGCTGCCAGGCAAAGTTCATGTAATCTTCTTCGTTCGCCTGTACGACCTCTGTGCCGAAGTTGGCGGGAACGCGGAAGCGTGGATCAAGATTAAGCCGATGCACCCAATTCGTCGGGTTCGGCGCGGGTGTGCCATCGCGCTGCGTCAGCAGGCGCTGTGTAAGGGCGTGCCACTGACCGTACAGCGGTGATGTGATCAGTGGATCGGGATCGTTGCTCGAGTCGGGCCCGAGCGAAGTTGCAGCATTGGCGACGGCCGGAGTGTTCTCGGCGTAATCGTCTGGCAGGTTGATGAACTCCGCGAGCGTAGTTTGGAACTCGTCAGGATAAGGTTGGTCCCAGTCCTCGTACTTCTGCCGCTCCGCGAGATCATCATCGCTAAGGTCGACATCGGGTACCTGCAGGGCTCCGCCAAGGCGAAGAATATTGTTCAAGCCGGGTTTGTCGATGGGGGGAATATCCGAACCCGGATCCGCAACATCAAAGTCGCGAACGCCAACTGACTTGTCCACGGGTTGCGGCTTTAGAAGCGTCACAAGGAAACGGAAGTCACCGCGATCGCCGGTGCGGAAGTACCAGCGATAAAAGTACGGATAGTTTGGTGCCTCTGGTTGGTTGGGATAGTTCGGTCCCCAGGCCGGCACCAATGGTCCCGGCGCCTGCTTTGGGTCATAACCAAGCCCCGCCAGCCGTCCCGTCTCAAACGCCGGAATCACAAACGCGTGATAGCCGCTGTTTACATCCAGGAAGCGGGGACACATCAATCGCGAGTAAGCAAGATCGGGATTCGACGCCAGGATTGCCTGTACCCGCGGCAGCACTGCGCCCATGTCAGGAGAAACCAGCTCGCCGCCATTGGCCGACAAACTCTGATTGAAATGAACGTGAGCCCAGGCCCACATATCTCCTGCTGGCGGGAACACGCTTGGGTCAGTAATGGTAATGAACGGGAGCGGATGGCCGGCGACATTTTTCGCCTCGGCGAACTCAGTCTCCTTCACCACGATGAGCGCAATCCAGGGAAACAATTGCAGTCCCTGAGGCGGCGCTGGCGTATATCGCCAGCAGAAATCTTCGTCGTAGAAATCGCACGCGGCAAGATAGTTCGATTCGAAGTTCGTAACCCACGGGCGTGGCTCGGTGCGCACGATGACGCGGGAATCGACGCCGATGATGTCGCCCGGGCCGTAGAGTTCAATGGGCTGTGTGATGGGCTGGGTCAGTGGAGGACTACTAGGATCGACCGGACTGCCGGCAAGCTGTAGCTCAACGCTGATCGAAGCGCGGGGCCCGGCGGGCGGTGCGGTGATGGCGTTGGCGATCCCCTGACGCAGCCACGGCAGAAACGAATACGTACCCAGTAAATCGTTCGGGTCCGCGATGGGAGGAGGATTTGAACTCATGCTGCCACCTCGAATTGCGGAAGCACGTGCAGCTTTCCGCTGAGTGAAGGATCGGCCGCGACCGCATTGGCTATGTAATCGTGCGCACTTGCCTGGCTGGTGAAGGCCACCGGATGTGCCTCTCTGTTCGACGACTGGAACGCCACCGTGAAGGTCTCTGAGCTGACCTGAACGGCATCGGGATAAGGACGGGTCGCGACGCGATAAGCTGCTGATAGTTTGGACTGGGCGGCGCTGTTGGCGCGCAGGAAAGTGGTAAACATCCCACGTAGATGCGGGAAGTACTTGAAACGCGCCGGCTCTGACTCAGCGTCGATGACGGTCAGATCGTACCGCACGGGACGGGTTATTGCTGTCGCTGACGTCAGATTGCTTCCGCCTGCTAGTTCCACGCCGCTGTCCTGCGGAACAAACGCAGGTTGGGAAAGCTTGGTAGCATCGTCGAAATCACGAAACTGCGAAGGCGAAAACTGCTCCTGCAGGTCGCGCGTCTTGGTGAGCGTGGTGCCCGTGACGGTGAGCGAAAACTCGTTAGCATCACTTGGCTTCTGGCTGCCAACCTTGTCGAGTTGCAGGTCGAGAGGAATGCTGCGTTGGCTGACCTGCAACGTTCCCGCCGGATGCAGCACCATCGCGGCTTCGCTGGGGTCCAATTGCCGCAGGGTAACCAGCAGCTTGACGTTGGAAGGCAGCTGCGCCTTCCAGTTCGTGGCCTTCCCCATCTCGGCGGTCAGGATCGGCATCACCGCGATAGGCGGCAGAACCGTGTTGGGATTGTCGCCCCAAGTGAAGTCGATACCGATATCGACCGAAAAGAAGAAGAAGGAAAGCGACGCGGTACCGTGAACGTGCCACTTGGCTGGACCTTCCAGCGTGACGTCAATGCCTACCCCGTAAACGCCCAGTCCAAACACCTTGACCGAGAATTGGGTGGAAATCTCTACCGTAAAGTGGAACGGGGAGAATTGGATAAGCGCGTCGAAACCGGAACTGCCCTCCACCGACAAAGCAGAGAACCCAAAGAAGTAGCTGGAGTGGGTTCCGAACTGGACGGTATTCGTCGTGATCGCGAAATATCCATCAGCATGAATGCGCGCGTACGACTCGTTGATCAGGTCGATTGCAATGCGTTGCGGGGTAGGAAATGGAAGCGGCGGTGGGTTGAATTGGGGATGGAAGCCGCCCACCGAAACCACGAAGTTGGCGTCGTCTCCGTAGGCGAAAAGCACTCCCATGTCGCCGGTGAGAGTGATAAACAGAACGTGCGAATCGAAGAGCGAAGCGAAGAAATAGAACCGCTGCTTGTCGAACTCCAGCACGCCGGCAAAGTTGACCTGCAATACCAGGATTGCAACTTCTTCGGCCGGTAGCGCCATCTTCAGAATGCCGAGGATCGCGACGTCGCCCGGCGGAATCTCGATAATCACACCGAGCGACAGGCTCAGTAATGTGGGAGTTCCCCATCCCAGCTTGGCCATGGGCCCGATCAGGAACACTCCCTCCTGCGGGGGGAAGATGGCGCGCAGGTCGCTGATGATGCGTGGCGCGTTGGCGATTACGTCCTGCGGGAACATGATGCTCTGCACCGAACCTGTCTTGATGCCGTCCATCAGCGGCTGGAAGAGGATGGTGCGGTTGAGCCCGAGCAGGCCGCCAACGGCCAGCAGGGTGAAGCCGAAACCGAGCTGAATGCCCGTTCCGAAGTCCGCCGTGATAATGATCAACAGCGAGAAGCCGCGGGAGCCGTCGGGCATCTTCGTCGAGATCAGGCCGATGGCGGCGACCGAAAGGAAGTCCGCAATCTCCAGTTGCAGGGCACCGGCGTATTCTCCGCGGTCAGTATCGATGTAAAGATAGCCACCGCCGCTCACGACTCCGGCGTTCAATGAAAGTCCTACGCCCTTCGGTGGCTTGAACTTAAGTCCCGCATTCACCGGTCCCAGATTGCCGCCGGTCTTCGGGAACGTCAGCGGAATGCTGATCCCAACGTCTTCTACAACGGCCTGAAGCGGACCGAGATTTCCTTGCAGCGTGGCACCCAGTTCGATGGGGATCGAGCCGCTGCTCGGCTTGATCGAAACCGTGGCCGACATAATCTCGATCGGTCCGAGGGAAATGTGCGCCGGTATTTCGATCTCAAGTGCGCCCGAGCCGCTGAAGTACACACCTAAGCGCGAGTCGAGCCCAACAGTAATACTGGCATCAACCGTCAGGCTGCCGGGCAGCAGCTTGGCGATGAACCCATCCGAGTCCGCTCCCGGTGCGATGATCAGGGAACCATCGGTAAGTGCCGCTTCCGTATAGAAGCTGCCCGCTTGTGAGTCTGTGCGGTAGCCGATTGTGAGACCAAGAGAAGCATATTCCAGCCGGCTGCCACCTTCGGTTCCCAGTAGGATCTGCTTGACGCCCGAGCTGTCCTGATTGTTGAGCGTGATGGAAAACGCGGCTGCCGAACCGGGCGAGCCGCCAAAGATGTCAGTAACGAGCGTTGCCGCCTGGTTGGGGCGGATTTCGACGATGACACCGCCCGCCAGGTCGAAGGCGGCCTTCAGGATCAGTGACAGGCGATCGGAGAGGGTGATGGTCGTCGCCGCGGACCCGGTCACATAGGGAAGCAGAGCGATGCCAGGAGCAGCTACTGTGGTGGGAGGTGTGGCGTAAACATCGAGTCCGGCGGTGAGATCGGCTTCGCCAACCATGTTGCCGATAAGCTGCCAGCGCAGGGCAAAATCCTGCAGGCCTGTGACCGTGGTCGCACCCTGTGTCAGAGCAGTCTTCATCGCTCCGCTCACAGGGTTCGAAAACACTGTCTGGCCGAGACTACGGCCAAGCGTATCCATGTTGCTGAGGAACAGGGCCTGATCGAAACCGGGACCCCACGAATACGCGTTGCGAAAAACTCCGAAAGGTTCACTGAAGACGTTGCCCACATCGCTCCACGCGATGTCCAGACGGGTGTAAGCGATGCGCTTACCCGCCGCCGGCTTGGGAGTCATGCGGATCACGCCAGCCGCAAGTAACGACGCTCCCAGCACTCGATGGTTGCGGAGAAGGTATTCCGCGACCAGATAATCGACGAGCTGGCCAGGGAAGTCGCTGGCGAATTCCGTCGGATCGATGGTTACCGGAAGTGCGCCCGGCGAAGACAACTTCTCAACCGCCGAGAAGAAATTAACAATCTGCCCGATGGCATCGGCTGCGTCGCTCTCGTCTAGTCCGCCTTCGACGAGGTTTAAAAGGCGCTTTACGATGGCGCCCAGATTCTGCACCGCGGCAAGATAGCCGGAGGTATCCCACCCCAGCAGGCGCATGAATGCGGAGAAGGCGCCTTCTGAGGTAAGCGCAAAGTCGATAGGAGACAGGGCGAGTCCCAACTGTTCGGCGATGACCGCTAATGTGTCCTTACCTGCCATAGGTTACCTACACAATCGCGAACAGGGGGTACGCCGCATTGTCTTCCTTAAAGTGCATCAACGGGTGACCGGCATCCGGGTAGTAGTTAAAAATCAGTTGGTCATCAGTTCCAGCGATGGTGACTGGAATCAACAGCGTGTACACATAGTGGACTCCTGTGTACAAGATCTTCGGCGGAGTTGACTTTGTGTCTGGCTGCGGCGTCCAGGTGAAGCCCGCGAAGAAGCTCTTGAAGTCTGCGAAGTGCTTTCGGACATAAATAGGATACAGATGGGCTGATGTATAGCGAGGCAAGCTCTGCATGGCCGGCTTCAAAAGTCCCGCCCATTGGGCTTGGGGCGGCATACTCGCCACATTGTTAAACGTTATGGGAAACGTCCACTTATCGGTTTCCGCCCAGAAGTAGCCATTTCCGACGGTATCGGAAAAGGTCCCGTCAGGTTGGGCTATTTTTAGGTCGATGGGGAACGTAACCTCGTCCTTTGTCGCTGGGGCAAGATTGGGAGTAGGCTTTACCTTCTTCACCTGTTGTATCCACTTCGACCAGTTCGCAGCCGGTACGGGACTGCCATCCAGAAGCTTGAAGAGGGCCGGGTTGGCAGTGGCTGCTGCCTGAAACGCACTGGTCACGGCGGCATAGTCGGTCAGGCGCTGCAAGCTCATCACGCGAAATTCGTACAGCATAAATTCGAATACGCCGTCGGGCGAGTCGCCATTCAGCCCATAAACGAACCTGGGTGCCGTAACCTGCTTGGGATTGCCCAATGCCTGTTTCAACAGTCGCAGATACGGGAGCGACTCGTCTGCACCGATGGCACAACCCTTGAAGTGCAGACAGGTGTTAGCGTCGGAGATCGATGCGGTAAGCTTGATAGATCCACGGGTGTCCACTCCCTGCAGACCCTCGTAATCCGTCTTCGGTCCAGTGGAGCCGTCCATGGCTATCTCCATCTCGCCTTCGTCCACGGCATGGGACCCGACAATCAAATTGCCGCCCTTCAAATGCTGTGCTTGCAACGCCTTGAAAAAATCTGCGACGTTGGTAACGCCGGACTGGGAGATAAGTTGAGTGTTGTCTCGCGCCTTTAGCAAGCGCGCCAAGGTGCGCTCGTAAGTTGTCACTCCAGGGTCAAACGCGTAGTCCATGGTCCTCTTCCGTCCCAGCGCAAGCGGGGATTGGGAAATAGTGACAATAGCGACGCAATCGTTGTAATTTCGCAGCGACCTAGGGCGAAAGGCAGGCCAGCAATGAGGGAGAGATTCTATGCCAAACCCGATAGCGCTTCTCAAGCAAGAAAATCAAGAAAATATCAGATTTGCGTTCAGCGATTTTTGTTCTCGAACTGTTCCCAAGAATCTAAAAGGCCGACTACTATCAAATATAGTTGGCGACTACCGTTGAATTCTGTGGCCGCCCTCAGTTACTTTGCTGTTTTTTCAAGGTGGCTTGCGCAACCCATCGATGGGCGCTGCTCATGACGCGAAAGTGACAGCTTGTTTCAAAAATGGCTCTTTGAAGGGGTGCGGCATCAGTCGCACCGTCCCGGGACGCTTGAATCCTGGGCTTCAGCCCCGAACCGCTAACCGACAATCTAATCTGCAACTACTATCGTTCCGGACAGCCTCCCGTCCTCGGTATGTTCCAAGGCCACAGCGTCGATGCAGACTGTTTGCGGCAGTGTAAGTCAAGTCTGTTTGTAGGCGGGCCCGGGGGGAAACTCTTCTTGTGCGGCGCATACGGCAGCCGACGCATCGATGCCCGCTAAATCTGTGTATTGCAAATATAGCCAGTATGCATATAATGGGCCCATGACCGACAGCCCTGAGTCGCTGCTTCCTCTGCAACCAACGACCTTTCACATCCTGCTGTCTCTCGCCGACGAAGATCGCCATGGCTACGCAATCATTCTTGACGTGGCCAGGCGCACGGACGGAGACATCAAGCTAAGCGCAGGGACGCTGTACCGCTCGATTCAGCGCATGCTGGAACTGGGCCTGATCATCGAAACCAAGACCAGGCCTGCGCCCGAAGCGGACGACGAACGCCGCCGATACTATCGCATCACCCCGTTCGGAACGGCAGTCGCGCAAGCGGAGGTGGGACGCCTGCGCGACCTGCTAAAGATGGCACGCGTGTGTGGAGTCGTACCCAGGACAACTTAATGACCCTTTATCGACTTTTGCTCCATTTGTATCCTTCTTCGTACCGGGCGGAATACGGCGAGGAGATGAGCGACATCTTCTCGCAGGAACGTCGGCGAACCAGCGGACTGCTGGCGACCAGCAGACTCTGGATGGCGACCCTTGGCGAAGTACTAACCAATGCCGCGGCAGTGCACTGGGAAATTGTTCGACGCGACTTGCGCTACTCCGTCAGATCGCTGATGCGGTCCCCCGGATTCGCTATTACGGCGTTCCTCCTTGTCACGATCGGGATTGGGGCTAACGCCGCCATATTTACGCTCGCGGACTTTGTACTAGTGCGGCCGCTTCCCTTCCCCGATCCGGAGCGACTGGTAAAGGTCTGGGAGAAGCATCCGGGTTATTCCATGATGGAACTCTCTCCCGCGAACTATCGGGACATCAAAGCCACGGCCACCTCATTCTCGTCACTGGCGGCATATACCGATATGGCCATGAACCTGGTAGGGCAGGGCGAACCGCAACGGGTTGAGGGCGCCTGGGTGACGGGAACACTTTTTTCCACCCTGGGAAAACCAGCCTTACTTGGCCGTTATCTGAGCGAGGGCGACGACCAGGCGGGTGCTCCGCCAACGGTCCTATTGAGCTATGCGCTGTGGCAGGCTGACTTCGGGGGCGAGGCCAGCGTGCTGGGAAAGTCCATAATTCTCGACGACAAGGCATACACCGTGGTCGGCGTTATGCCTCCGGATTTTCGCTTCCCCAGCCGCGAAACGCAGTTCTGGAAGACCTTTCAATTTCAGGAAGACGCTTACAAAGAGCGTGACGACAATTGGTTGATCGGCATCGGCCGCCTAAAACCCGGCGTTTCACTGGCCGAGGCTCGCACTGAGCTGACCCTGGTGGCCGACCGCCTGCGACAACAATATCCTAAGGAGAACCAGGATGTGGGCGCGACAGTGCTTTTGTTGCGCGACGAACTCTCCAAACAGTCTCGACTTTTGCTCATGGCACTCTGCGGAGCAGCCTTGTGTGTGCTGGTAATCACCTGCGCAAATCTGGCGAATCTTTTGCTGGTGCGCTCGCTCGCGCGGCAGAAGGAACTTTCGATTCGGGTGTCGCTGGGTGCCAACCGCCGCTACATTCTCAGGCAACTTCTCTCAGAGAGTCTGATTCTCGGAATCGCCGGTGGCCTTGGCGCAATCGCGGTCGCCGCCGCCGCGTTGCCGCTGCTCTCGCGTCTGGTGCCGCACGCACTTCCCCTCCAGGAAGTGCCGCCGGTGGACGCCCGGTTGTTACTATTTGCTCTGGGCCTGACGGTGATTACGGTCATGGCCTTCGGGGTCGCTCCGGCCATAAGGGTTTGCCGAAACGCGGGATTTAGTGGTCTGCGCGAAGGCGTACGCACGGGGGGTACCGGCAGTCACCGGACGCGATCTGCACTGGTGATTGCCGAGGTCGTAGTGTCGGTCGTTCTCCTGATTTCATCGGGATTGCTGATCCGGGCCCTTTGGAAGGTGCAAGCTACCAATCCTGGTTTCAGCACTGACGGCATTCTGACAGTGCAAACGGCATTACCGATTCCAAAGTACGAAAAGACTAAAGTTCGCGAGCAGTTCTATACCAAGGTGCTGACGGACATCCGCAATTTGCCCGGAGTGACGGGCGCCGGCTATAGCAGCGGACTTCCAATGACATGGCGCGGCGGGATATGGCCAGTGGTGGTCAATGGCCGCTCGCAAAACCGGGCAGAAGGCACTTCAGCCAGCCTTCGCTACGTGACACCAGGTTTCTTTGCGACGATGGGAATTCCCGTTAAGTCCGGGCGCGACATTAATGAGGCCGACGCGAGCGATCGCCCGTACGTCGCGGTGGTCAGTGAGTCCTTTGTTCGCCGATACTGGCCGGATCAGGATCCAATTGGACGACATTTCGAATTTGGCCTTCACGATCGCGAGGTCGTTGGCATAGTCGGTGACGTTCGCGTGCGCGGGTTGGAGAGATCCAGTGAGCCTCAGGTGTATCTCTCCTACAAGCAGGTTCCCGACGGATGGATCATTGGCTACACACCTAAAGATCTTGCGGTCCGCTCATCGCAGCCACCGGAGCACCTGATTCCGGAAGTGCGGCGGATCATCGCAAGCGCAGATCCCGAGCAGCCCATCTCACAAGTAAGAACGATGGAAGAAATTGTTGCCGGAGAAACCGAATCGCGAACAGTTCAGATGCGGGTGTTGATTACATTCACAGCCATAGCGATCCTGCTTGCGGGTCTGGGAATCTATGGTCTTCTTTCCTTCACCGTCTCGTTGCGCCAGCAGGAGTTTGGTATCCGAATGGCTCTCGGCGCTCAGCATGGACACATCTTCAAAATGATATTGGCGCAGGGAGCGGCCTTGGCGGTAGCCGGATTAGTGCCAGGACTGGCGCTTGCGTACATCGCGGCACGCCTTCTGGAAAGCCTGCTCGCAGGAGTGAAACCGGCTGACGTTTTGACTTTTTCGATCGCCGCAGCCTTATGCTTCGTAACGACGTTGCTGGGGACCCTGGTCCCGGCGATGCGTGCGATTCGGATTGATCCTAGCGCCGTCATGCGCACTGAGTAATGTTCGGACGCTGGGCCGCCAGGCCATATCCACAAGCCATCCCTGACACTCCGCTTCGAGGCGGCCTGTCACGCAAATCTCTGGGATCGGAAGTGTTGAGACGTGGTGTTAGGTTTTCCGGCTGTACTCGTCAGCATGGAGGACGCCGCGTCGGAAGAAGTGTGGCCCTTGAGACAACTCTTGCGGTGGCCGCGATAGGTGTAGAATCGTTGTCGTCAATGAGACCGCTTCTAGGTAACGCGAGCAGTTGCAGCGCCTGAAGTAACGCTTCGCGACGGTGCGCGCTGGCTCAAACTGAATGAATACGAGTGGCCTGGATTTCCTGAGACTACGTCGTACGTGAAGTGCGTTGCTAGCTCCAATCCGAAGGGGTATTTGTATGCGATCGCTATACCATGTCAGTTCCTCAATCATCCTTGCTATTGTACTTTTTTGTTCAGTCCTGGTAATTGCCGATTTCGCTTCGGCTCAGGAGCAACCCGCCGCAGCGGCCCAAGCGGCTTCGCCGGAAATACAGGCTGTTCTGGAGAAAATCATCCATCTGAAGAAGGCGAAAGTGGGCGACGCCGTAAGCGCTCGTGTTACGGCGGGCGCCAAGCTGAAGGATGGCACCGAGATCACGAAGGGCTCCCACTTGACTGGCAAAATCACTGAAGTCAAGAGCAAGCCCGACGCGGAAGGTCCTGCCAAACTGGGCCTCATTTTTGATCAGGCGCAGTTGAAAGATGGCAGGCACGTGCCGGTGACCGTCGCTTTGATGAGTGTGGCGCCGCCTTGGCAGCCGGGAGGCGTTGACATTGCCGCGACTGACAACAAAATGTCGGGCGCACATCGCACCGAGAACATGGACGGAGGGAGTGCCTCCAACCCCACCAGTGCCGCGAGCACCCTGGCCCGTGGGGGCTTAGGCATACGGGCCCCGGCTGCCGCTACCGATCCCAGTGCTTTGCGGCCCGGTGTCTCGTACCTTGAAGATATTGTGCTGGCGAGTTATTCCATGGGCGAACCAGGTACCGTATTGGAATCGAAGAAGGGTACTTTCTACATCGATTCAGGCTGCCGCCTACTCTTCATGGGCCAGTAGTCGGCCGCTTCTACCGATGGCAGGCAGGTTGCCGCCGTTGCGCTCAACCTCTTCTTGAGCCAGGTCCAACGATACTCATCGCGAGCGTAAATTCGTGTATCCTTGCGCTCGTTCCTGGCCCTACGTAATCCCGCCGAATTGCCCAAATACTGCCAGTGCCGCTTGGCCTAAACTGATTCCGCCATCATTGGGTGGAACGGCACGATTCGTCCAGATGCGAAATGGTTCGGTCGCAGTCATGGAGCGGAAGTCCTCCAACAGCAACTCATTTTGAAACACGCCACCGGAGAGAACGATCGTGTCGAGTTTGTAGGATTCGCATATTGACGACGCAGCCTCCTTAAGCCCCTGGCTGACGCCGCGCTGAAAGGCACGCGCAATTTCAGCCGAATCTCTGCCGCGGCCACTGTCGTGAATTACCGCTTGCAGCAGGGGCCGAAAGTCGAGTTCCTGATGTACGAAAGGGAACGGATAGGAATCTGCCGACCTGGCACCTCGGGCGAGTTGTTCCACCCAGATTGCCGCTTGCCCTTCAAAACTGATCTGCCGGGTGAATCCCAGAAGCGCCGCTGCCGCGTCAAACAAGCGCCCCACAGACGTGGTCGTGAAAGTGCGCACGTTCTTGCGAACCAATTCGAGTGAGGCGCGATAGCGTTTCGGGAAATCAAAAGGAGGCAGCGTAAGGTCAAGCGAGTCTTCGATCTGCGCCAGAAAACCCGCGGCAGCCTGAACTGGATATTGCGCCGCAGCGTCGCCGCCCGGCAATGCCGCAGGACGAAGATGAGCAACCCGCTGGAAGCCCTCCTCCATGCTGCCCACGAAGATCTCACCACCCCAGATGCTGCCGTCGTCGCCGTAGCCGGTTCCGTCGAAACTCACGCCGACGACACGCTGCTTCCACTCGCCTCGCTCCGCCAGCACGGATGCGATGTGGGCGCGATGGTGCTGTACTGGTCGCTTCTGAATGGTGGGAAGCCCCAAGGCGTGCGCGGTTGACGCATATTGCGGATGGGAATCGTGAACGACCAACACGTCGTCCCAGGAAACCTCGTACATCGACACTAGGTCTTGAATGGTTTCGCGAAACGACCGGAAGGCGTCATAATGCGAGAGGTCTCCAATGTGCTGGCTCACAAAAGCCTGGCCCTGGACAACCAACGTAACGGTATTTTTGAGGTCGGGACCTACAGCCAGGATTGGGCGCTGAGCCGGCAAGGTCGCTACTGCACCTGGAGCATAGCCTCGAGCGCGTCGCAATATCGTGGGCCCGAACGTGCCAGTCCGAACCACGGAGTCATCCACCCGCCGTGCGATTTGGCGCTCGCCAATCAGGAACGCATCGGCGATTCCTGAGAGGCTTTCCAGTGCTTGCTCGTCTTCGTAAGCAATCGGCTCACTGGAGCGATTAGCACTGGTCATCACCAGGGCCTCCGGCGCGCCGGCAGCGAAAAGCAAGTGGTGAAGCGGCGTGTACGGAAGCATTAATCCCAGTTCGCTGTTGCCGGGAGCGACTCCTTCGAGTTTCATCTTTGCAGGCGCTAGTACGATGGGTCGCGCCATGGAAGTCAGCAGCGCTCTTGACTCGGCGGAGAGCTCCGCGAGCGCATCGGCGATGTTGACGTCTCGCACCATCACCGCGAAAGGCTTTTCTTTGCGGAATTTTCGTTCGCGCAACGCAGCAACGGCATCGGGACTCCAAGCGTTGCAAGCCAGGTGATATCCACCCAGTCCTTTCACCGCGACGATCTCGCCATCGCGCAGGAGTAAAGCAGCTTCTTGTACAGCCGCCTGCCTCGAAGCAACGGTATTTCCATCGACCTTCAAAGCATAATTGGGGCCACAGTCCGGGCAAGCCACCGGCTGAGCATGAAATCGTCGATTGCCGGGGTCGTGGTATTCGGAGTCGCAATACGAATCCAGTGGCCATGGTTCCATCGTGGTATTACATCGGTCGTAGGGCAGACTCCGCACGACCGTATAGCGCGGCCCGCAATTGGTGCAATTGATATAGGGATAGCCGTAACGCAGGTTCGCTGGGTCGAAGAGTTCTTCCACGCATGCGTCACAGACTGCCAAATCCGGCGAAATGCGCACCGTGGGATGTTCCCGGCGCTCACTGCTGCGAATCGTGAATTCCTGCATGCCGACGGGGTCGGCCGGCTCAACTTCGATTTCTGCAATACTGGCGGCTGGTGGTGCCTGAACTTTCAACTCGCGCAAGAATGCATCGAGGCTCGGCTCGGTGCCCTCTAGGTGAATCTCTACTCCCTCTTCGCCGTTCAGTACCCAGCCCGTCAAGGTATTCGCGCGTGCCAGCCGATAGACAAATGGACGAAACCCCACGCCCTGCACCACGCCACGCACGCGGATGGAACAGGCACTGGCCACCGCTAATCCGCTTCCACCATGCAGCTTCGTCCCTGCCATCCGACTTGGACAACTATGTCGTCTTCGATGAGCACAGGCACGTTGCGTTGCCCAGCCGCCAGCTCACGCAGCCGCCGGCGAGCCGTCACGTCGGCATCGACGTCGTACTCCACGAATTCGTGGCCGAGCCACTCCAGCCACTCGCGCATTTCCTGGGTATAGGGACAGCGGGCTGTCCCGTAGAGTTCAAGCCTGGCCACGGCCCAGCACCTCCACCAATTCGCGGATGATGTGATAAATCGAGGCTTGCACTTCCTGGATGCGCGGGATGTAGTCGCAACGTACTACGACAGGGAAATCAGCCAGACCCCGACGCACGATCTCACCACCGTCGTATCCGAGTAGCGCGACCGTCAGCATATTGCGTTTGCGGGCCTCCTCCAACGCCATGATGATGTTGCGCGAACCCCCACTGGTCGAGATTCCGATCGCCACGTCCTCGGGTCGTGCCTGTGCGATAAGTTGGCGCAGGAAAATCACTTCGGTTCCGACGTCATTGGCTACGGCAGTGATGTTTGCCGGCTCCATAGACAGAGACACCGCCGGAATCGGACGATATCCGTGCGGAGGAAGCACGCAGTCAATCGCCCAGTCATTAGCGTCGGTTGCCGATCCGCCATTGCCAAATAGGATCAGTTTGCCGCCCCGTTGCAGGCGATCATAAATCGCCAACGAAGTACTGCTAATTTGTTCTGATTGCTCGCGCGCCACTTGTACTCGGAGTTTGGAGTCGTCGTGAACCTTCATCTGGATCGAAGCGGCGACTTCGTCGATCAGTTCGTCGGTGCCCTGTTTCGCGCGGCCGAGGAACGGATAGAGAAACTCCGACGCTCCCACGTCATACCCTAATTCGCGATGCTCAAAGAAGACATGCACCGTCTCCCAGAGTGTGTGGTACAGCATCTCGATCATTTCCTGGTGCAGAAAGGCGTCTTCGGTCATCGGTTCGAGCGCATACGAACCCTCGGTTCCAGGAAGTGCAAAGGTCATCGCCCCTTTGTCATTCGCCTCGTGCAACGAGGCCCAGACGGCTGGGTCGCCTTCTGGAGGACCGAATCCCATCACGATATCCTCCGGTCGAAGGATCGCTTGTAACCATGGACGAAAGAGAATCGAGAGATCGAGTGCCGGCAAGGCGCGCTTACCCACAATCACGGGATGAACAAATTCAACGGAGACGTGCTGCGCATCAGTGGCGTAGGGACCACGGCCGAAGGCCAGTAGCCTTCCTCCGCGCAGGAAGCGCTCCGACATTTCGCGGCACGCTTCTGCCAGGCGCAGTGCTTCGCGGGAGAAAAAGTCCTCATAAACTCGGTTTCTCGCCGCCAGTCGTTCCTCAATTTGGGTAGCGAGTTGGTATCCGGCAGCCATGGTCCTCCATCCTCAACAGATTCGCGGCAGTGGATCTCCTACCAGCATGTCCACGATGCGGCTGCCGCCGTACGAAGTTGTCGCCAGCACCGCTCCCGCCGGCTGTTCGGAGACTTCGCCGATAACTCGCGCCTCTTCTCCGCCAGGCAGCAGATTCAATGCATTGATGGCAGCGTCGCCGTATTCGGGCGACACGACCGCGAGAAACTGGCCTTCGTTGGCAATGTGCAGAGGGTCAAGTCCCAGCAACTCGCAGGCACCGCGCACGGCATCGCGTACTGGCACCTGGTCTTCCCGGAGCACAATGCCCAGCCCGCAATCGCGCGCCAATTCGTTCAGGGACGTTGCGGCCCCTCCTCGAGTTGGGTCACGCATCCAGCGAATACCGGGACCGGCCGCATCCGCTAGAGCTTCAATCAAAGGAAGAATTGAGCGGGTGTCGGACCGTAGTTCGGCTTCGATGTCGAGTTCTCCGCGCGCCAGGAGGATTGTGATTCCGTGATCGCCGATTGGTCCCGAGAGTATAACCCTATCGCCAACTCGCACCGACCGCGGATCGACAACCACCCCCGATATCGGGCTGCCAATACCAGTCGTAGTGATGTACATGCGGTCGGCCTTGCCGTGTTCGACAACTTTGGTATCGCCGCCCACGATCCTCACACCCGCCCTTCGAGCCGCATCGGCCATCGCTCTGACCTCTGCCTCGAGTGCCTCCGTGGACAGTCCCGCTTCGAGCACGTACGTGACCGCCAGCGCTTCGGCGCGGGCCCCGGAAACGGCCAGATCGTTGACTGTCCCATTTACTGCGAGCTCGCCGATGGAACCGCCCGGAAAGCGCAACGGTTTCACTACAAAGCTGTCTGTTGTGATTGCAATGCGCGCCCCGCCGATGGAAAGTTGCGCTGCATCGCCCAAGGGTTCGGCGGACGAGCCGTAGAGCAGAGGCGCAAACAGGCCCTCAACCAGTCTGCGGCTGGCCTTGCCGCCGGCGCCATGCGCCATTTCAATCTGCGGCTCGCGAAAGCGGACGCGCGCGGGCGCGTACTCCCCGACGGTGCCGTTGCTCAGGCCGTCTGAGTCAGGACGGTCGTCGCCGTTACCTTCCGATGTTCGTAGTTGTAGTAGGCTGCGCATGATCCTTCCGACGACACCATCAGTGCGCCAATCGGATGCTCTGGCGTGCACTCACGGCCAAACAACTTACATTGATGGGGCTTCAACACTCCCTTAAGCACTTCTCCACATTGGGCGGCCATGGGATCAGTAACGCGCACGCCCGGCACCTGGAACCGCTGCTCGCTGTCCCATTCCGCAAAGGAATCCCGGATGCGCAGGGCGGATTGTGAGATAAACCCCAGACCACGCCACTCAAAGTAGGGGCGCAACTGGAACACCTCTGCCATGGCGCGAAGCGCCGCGCGATTCCCCTCCCAGGGAACCACTCTCTTGTACTGGTTCTCCACCTTCGCTTCGCCGTCGTTCAGCTGGCGCAGCAGCATCACGATCGACTGCAGCATGTCCAGCGGCTCAAAACCCGATATCACGATCGGCTTGTGCTCGTCCTTCACGATCCACTCGTAGGGCCGGCAGCCGATAACGGTCGAAACATGCCCGGGCCCGATGAATGCGTCTAGCCGCATGTCGGGAGAGTCGAGGATCGCCCGGATGGCCGGGATGATCGTCACGTGGTTGCAGAAGACCGAGAAATTGGGAATGCCCTCGGACCTTGCACGCATCAGCGTAAGCGCCGTGGATGGGGCCGTGGTCTCGAACCCAATGGCGAAGAACATCACGTGCCGGTCGGGATTCGCTCGGGCCAGTTTCAGCGCATCTGACGGCGAATACACAATGCGGACGTCAACTCCACGGGCCTTATGCTCAAGTGGGCTGCCGTTCGTGCCCGGCACCCGCATCATATCTCCAAACGCAGCGAAGATCACATCGGGCTGCTGCGCCAGAGCAAGACCATCATCGATCCGGCCCATGGGAAGCACGCACACTGGACAGCCCGGTCCGTGAATCAGTTCGATATTGGCGGGAAGCAGATCCTTCAGCCCAAAGCGATAAATAGCGTGAGTGTGGCCGCCGCACACTTCCATGAACCGGTAGTGCCGGCCGGGATCGGCCAGACGACGAATCTCATCCGCGGTCCTGGTGACCAGCTCGGGTTCCCGGAACTCGTCAACGTATCTCATGCTGATTTCTCAACTCACCCGACTGATTCTCAAACTGCGATTCGTCTGGCTCAGGAGCTTTGGCCTCCTCCAGCTCATAACCTTGAACTTCCTGCAACGCTGCCTCCGCCTCTCCCAGCATTCGCAGAGTCTCCATCTGCTCGTGAGCATCCTGTTCGCTGATCTTGCTCATAGCAAAGCCGACGTGGATGAGTACCCAATCTCCAGGCTTCGGGCGGTCGTCCTGCAGCAACCCAAGATCAACCCTTCGGCGCACGCTGACCACGTCGACCAGGGCCGACTCTTGATTGTCAGGAGAGATCTCTATGATCTGTCCGGGTATGGCTAGGCACATGTGGCATTCTCCAGACGGCTCTGCATTGTTAATCGCGTCATCCATCGCATCTATTTCTGCTTGGTGGCCATGATGTCAAACGTGCACTTCACATCGTCCTTAAGTTTGATAGCACCACCCGCAACCTTAACGACGGCGATCTCATAGTCGCTTTGACGGACGGAGAATTCGCCTGAGGCCCGCAAGGAGTCGCCCGTGATCACCACACGAGCTGTAATAGGCGCCGCGCGTGTCACGCCGTGCAACGTCAACTCCCCCTGCAGCGTGACCCAGTAGCGATCTCCTGCTCCGCTGGCCGTGGCCTGCGAACACTCGTATTGGATTTCCGGAAAGCGGTCTGTCTCGAGCACTTCTTCGTACATCTGGCGATGGATCTCGCGCCGGTCCCTCTCGCTGATATCATCGATCACCTCAAGCGAGTTCGTCCGGATCTTTAAGTGTGCGCGCGCGTCTTTGAGGGTCCCACCGTCGACGACAAACTGTGCATCTCCTTCGATATCTCCGACAGCAATCTTTGGATTGTGTCCGAAAGCGGAGAGCAGCCCGGTAGAGAACGCTTGCACGGTAAGCGTGCTCCTTTTGGCATCAATTACGAAACGAACGGTAGCCTCCTCCGGCAGTGATCTAGCCGTGTTGGTTGCGTAATGCAAATGCAATCCTCCTCAAATTAGCTCGACCCAGTTAAGCGCGCCTGGTTCATCTACATAGATCGCAACTTGAGGTAACGATCCAAGTCAGGCAAGGCAGTCTGAGCCAGGTTTCCGATCCCCACCTGGCCGAGATATTTCCTCACCAGCGGATTGGACAGGATGAGCCCGGCGCCAAATACGATGAAGGCCACGCCACTGAGCATGAACAGAGTGTCCCGGTCAGTTGCAGATTCGCTGTGGTTATTGCTGCTGTCGGCCACGACTGTCTCCTTCTATTTCAAAATGACTTGTTTCACAACTTACCGCGCCTCTTGCAGAATCTTTTCGATGACGGAGGTCACCAGCTTTATCGCCTCTTCCACGGCTGCCTCGACCGGTTCGCTTAATCCCATTTGTCCTTCTTCCCCTCCGAATGTCGAGGGCTCACAGCCAACCAATAGAACTTTTTTCAGCCCCCCGGCGTTCATCGCCGTCGCCATCCGCAGCACATTTAGCGGATTCATTCCGTGCGTCTCCACGACGCCTTGCTCGGGTTCATCCAACTTGCTGAGGTCAGGTTCAACCAGCGAAACGGCTCCCGGCTGCTGACCGTGCGGGAAGGCATCCACCAGAATGGTCGTCTCGTATCCATCCTGCAGGGCATACGCCAGATCGAATCCTCGAATGCCAAAATCGGCGACACGCACGCTGGTGGGAAGCTCGCGTGTCGCCAAACGTCTCGCGACTTCGACGCCAAATCCGTCGTCCCCAAGGAAGATGTTTCCGATACCTGCAACCAGAATGCGGGGTCTTTCAATTGCTACTATTGGCCGTGACTCTTCCGGTGGTAACGCTTCCACTTCCTCGGCATTAAAGAAAAACCGGTGCCCCGGCTGCCGGAGCAGACCTAAATCTCTCCCGGGATCGTCTTCGAGCACCACGCAAACATGGACCTTGCCTTCATAATCCTGTTCGAGGCTCTCGATGTGAGCGACTTGACCAGCCAGAGCGATGTCCAACACGTCGCCACCCGGTTTCGGACGTAGACGCACTCGATCGCCGACCCTTACGTCTGCGTCGCCCAAGGTGAGTCGATCGACAGGAATTTTTTCTTCCAATAACTGCCATTCCCACTCGTTCATGGATTGTTCTCCTTGAGGGGGCGCATACCTCGCACAGCCCCATGGAGCTTCATGAACTGTTCAGTTGGCATGGTTTCGGTTCGCTCCAAAATCTGACGGGCACGCTCATCGGACTGGCGAATCTCCCGCTTCTCATCGTCAGTGAGAGTCATGATTCGCAACGACAGGATCTCGTCGATCTCCGTCCCGTCGAACAAGTCACCGGCGCTTTCGGGAGCGATCATCGGATAGTCGTAGAGAATAATGGGCGAAGCCAGAAGTGTGTCTCGTTGTCCCTCGTCGCCCACCAGCACCGGCCACGCGCCCAGGTTTTGACACTTTGCGGCCTCTTCCTGCAAGCCAAGCGGCGGTTCCAGCAAGGAGACGAACTCACCAGCTTCCACGCCCAGGATGAGGTGGGTCGAAACCAGCGACTCCATTAGCGCTTCATCACGGCTGGTTTCCGGAGCCTCCAACGGGGTGGTATTCCGCACAAAGATAGTGGCTTTGAGAAGATTTGTGCCGACGCTTTCTATCGTGACGTCAACAATGCCCCGGACTTCCGCCTGCCGCCGGAGCACCGTGCCAACGGCCTGTCCACAGCTGTCGTGTTCAGAATCCACCTGAGTTTCGGCGGGAAAGGTAAATGTGTACCTCAGTGGTTCCAAAATGAGCCGGTGCAGTGACAACGCGGGCAGACTGACATCGCGCTCTACAGCCTCCTGCCAGTTCCTGGGAAGTGAACCGCTGGAGGTCTGCGAAGATTGGATCGTCGACCGCAGCCGCAATTGCAGAAACCGCAATTTCACTTCGAGGACCGTGCCAAGGTTGCCCGTGATCAGGCACTCGGTCCGCATGCTGCAGGTTTCCTCACCCTCTCGCGCCGCACTGTAGGTCTGGGGATACAGCACTCCAAAATTCCAGCGCTGTTGGTTTTTTACAGATGACGGCCGGTAGGGGTATAGCATGTACCCCTCGTAGAGCACGGCCTTCGCAATCTGATCGACCCGCTCGAGGTTCACGAGTTCACCGTTTCTTCGGCCCGGAGCATGCGCTCCATCGCTTCTTCCCACGTGGGAATTCCGTTACGGACCTTGTAGTCGTACAGGCGCTCGAACACGTCACGGCGCAGGCACAACCAGGCGGTCGCGGGATAGTACGAATCCATCATGTCGCGCCAAACCTTCGCCGGGAGACTAAAACGCGCTTCCTTGTCCCATGAAATCGGCATGACTTGCAGGCTTCCGCCGTCTTGCGCGTGAAAAACGGTGCCGCTGAACATCATGCATAGGGGCACGTCTCCATCGCCCAGTCCATGGAAGTACTTGGTGGCGGCAACGTTGAAATCAAATGTGCAAGGGACCGGGAGGTCTACGACGGTTGCGCCCTGGAACGGGGGGACGTTAACGCTGACATGGGTCCACAACAGGTTGCGCAGGGTTTGACTCCAGCGATCGGCTTCCCCAAAAAGATCACGTAGCCGCGCCTGGTCCGCGGCGGTATACCGCCGGCGCGTGACTTCGATTTGGATCTGGCAGCGCAACGCAATGGAATGGATGGTCTCGGCTGCGTTGGCATTCGTGATCTTCAGCTTGAACGCAATTTGCGGAGTGGCGGAAAACTCCACCACCCCAGCGCCTTCGATCCTGAAGTCGAGATCAGGCATGCGTGCCTTCTCTCACAACTTCCGCCTTCGCTCGGAGTGCTGTAAAGAAATTACCGATCTCCTGCCAAACTTCCGTGCCTCCGGATAAGCCCCGCCAGTGAATGCGAATAAGTCCCACCAGCCGGTAGCACTCGTCAATTGGCACAATGTAATACTCAGCCACAGTCTCTCCACGCGAGTGACCCACACGGTTAACCAGCAGCGCCTCCACGTCGGGTTCCAATTGTCCTAACATCGGATTGGCCTGCACGATGCTGTTCCAGGCTTCAAGCGGCAACAACGACTCGGTGGCTCCAGCCGGACTTGGATACAAAGCACTTACTCGGGAGTCCAGACTGTTCTGGAAAAAGAACGCCAGATTAATGGGGATGAGCAATCCGTCCCACTCTGCATCTGTCATCTGGAAGTTGGCCAACAGGCTCACGCTGCGAGGCACGCGCTTGAATTTCGTCCCGGCTTGGCCGCTGAACAGGATCGCGCAGGCATCGCAGGCGCAAAGCAGTCTACGTTCGTTCAGTTCGATCAGGTGGGAGTGGTCAGAACGCAATGCGACACTACACAACTCACACGTTTCAACCCGCCGCTGCGGCTTTCGTGCGAATTGGCGGAGGGTTTCGAATCCCTGCGCTGCTTCTCGAGGCTGGTCTGTCTTTATCATGGCCACGGTCATCTGGGATTGCGCTGTGAAACTGAAGCCCAGGCTTCACTGTTGTGCGATGCGGAATCGTGCGCTGGTGGAGAGGCCGAGCAAGCCGCCACCAAAGTGGATACCGCCACGAAACCGGAGGCGGTCGGTTCCTCCAGTCCTTCCACCACCAGCGACGTCAGATCGGGCGCAGCCTCGTACATCGCGCCTTCCAAAGTTGCCTGCACCGAGCTCCTGGTCGAGCCGCACGTGTGACCCTCGAGGCTCACACGCAGCCGAACTTCGCCGCCGACAACGTTGACGGGTTTGGCTTCGGCTCCCATCTTGTGGAGTGTTGAACGAATTTGCTGCAGCTTCCGCTCGACGCGGGTCTGCAGGTCGTCAGGATGAAGCCCATAGAGAACGAGCAAACTGCTCACCAGTTGATCCTGCCCCAGTTCGTCAATCACCTTCGGGCCTCCGTCCCCGGACTCGAAGACAATCTCCATGATTCGCTCCAAGGCTGTGCCGTGCAGATCCATCAACAACTGAACGAGTTCTTTCGCGGCAGCCCTGGCCGCGGGATCAGCGATAGATTCCAGGTCTTGCACCAATCCCCCGATTTTCTGCACGCGCTTCTGGAACTCTTTTTCGTCTTCCACGACCCTCCTTTAACTATCGAAGCGAAAGCGGACATTCCATCGCGCAATCCCCCAATTGCACGACGGAACGACCGCCCCCGCTCGCTCTGCACAACAACAACGCTTCAGGGCTGGAGGCCGAACATCGGCGAATGCCGCGTCTCCAGCACCTTTCCGTTACCCAAGTACATATGCACGCCACACGGTAAGCAAGGGTCGAAACTCCGCACAGTACGCATGATGTCGATCCCTTTGAACTTGTCGGGGCCGTTCTCTTCGAAGATCGGCGTGTTCTGCACCGCGTCCTCATACGGACCAGGAGTGCCGTACACGTCGCGGGGATTGGCATTCCAGGGGGTGGGAGGGTACGGATGGTAATTCGCGATTTTGCCTTTGCGGATCACAACGTGGTGGGAAAGTACGCCGCGCACCGCCTCGTGGAAACCACAGCCGATGGCCTCTTCCGGAACCTTGAAGTCGGTCCAGGTCTTCGTCCGGCCGGCATGCAACTCTTCCAGTGCCTGCTCCACAAAGTGCAGAGCGGCGCAGGCGGCATATACCTGGAAGTACGTCCGCGCGCGATCGCGTTCAATCGCATTACTCCACCTTGGAATCTTCCACTCGAATTCAACTTCGGGCAGAGACGTAGTCTTGGGCAAATACATTTTGACGCTCTGCCCAGTAGCCTTGATGTAACCGATGTCCACCAACCCGGCAAGTGCGGTTGACCACAGGCGGGCGATCGGTCCGCCGCCAGTATCAAGCGCGAGGTGGTCACCAGTTCGCTTGTCGAACCACCGCGGCGACATGACCCAGGTGTACTTGCCGGCGAAATCCCGTTTCTGCGGCCTGGGGATGGTCGTTTGGTTCCAGGGGTGACGCTTGTCTACCGGATTCCCCAGCGGGTCAGTCTTCACAAACGTCTCGTTGTGCTCCCAGTCATCGTAGTAGGAGCTTCCCAGCAGGATGCGGATATTCAAGTTGATATCGACGAGGTCGGTAGTCACTAACTGGCCATCGACCACCACACCAGGTGTAACGTACATCGCCCGGCCCCAGTTGGTCATGTTCTTGTAGGTGTAGTCGCATTCGTCTGGATTATTAAACGAACCCCAGCAGCCCAGCAGGACCCGCCGTTTGCCGACCTCTTCGTATCCCGGCAACGCCTCGTAGAAGAAGTCGAATAGGTCGTCATGCAGAGGGACGACTTTCTTCATGAACTCCACATATTTCATGAGGCGTACCAGATAATCGGTGAATAGTTGGATGGTTGGAACCGTACCGACACCGCCCGGATACAAGGTGGAAGGATGCACGTGGCGGCCTTCCATGAGGCAGAACATCTCGCGGGTCATGCGGCTCATTTGCAGTGCCTCCCGATAGAAGGCACCGGTGAAGGGATTGAGGGCACGCATGATGTCGGCGATCGTGCGATACCCGTGCAGGTTGGCGTGAGGCGACGGCGTCGTCTCCGCTTTGGCGAGCACGCCAGGGTTCGTTTCCTTGACCATCTGCTCGCAGAAGTCCACTCCGACCAGATTGTCCTGGAAGATGTTGTGGTCGAACATGTATTCGGCCGCTTCTCCGAGATTGACGATCCACTCGGCCATGGCAGGCGGTCGAATTCCAAAGGCCATGTTCTGCGCATAGGTAGCGCAGGTGGCATGGTTGTCCCCGCAGATGCCACAAATGCGGCTGGTAATGAAATGGGCGTCGCGCGGGTCTTTGCCCTTCATAAAAATGCTGTAGCCACGAAAGATCGACGAAGTGCTATGACACTCAGCCACTTGGCGATTGGCGAAGTCGATCTTGGTGAAGATGCCCAGACTCCCCACGATGCGGGTAATCGGGTCCCAGTTCATTTCGACGAGATTCTTGCCTTTGACGGCGGCTTCCTTTGCCGGTGCAGTAACAGTGCTCATTACAATCGCTCCTCTCAGTAGGATCTCGGATGGTAGCCAGTGGTGAGCTCAGCACGCGGATGCCGCCACTTTGGTTCCTTGTTGACGGTTGCCTGGGTCAAGCTGCGCAGTGTTCTCACGGTGCGGCCGTATGCGTTGACCAGTCCGCTGGAAACCTTGGATCCTGGCGGTTCATCCATGAATGGCATGAACTTGTCCGGGAACCCCGGCATGGTGCAACCGATGCAGATGCCGCCAACGTTAGGGCAACCGCCGAGGCCAGCCATCCAGCCCCGCTTGGGCACGTTGCAGTTGACGACTGGACCCCAACACCCCAGTTTGACGATGCACTTCGGAGATCCGTAAGTGTCGGCGAAGTCGCCCTGTTCGTAGTAGCCGGCGCGGTCGCATCCCTCATGTACCGTCTTCCCAAATAACCATGTGGGCCGCAACTCGTCATCCAGAGGAATCATGGGCGCTCGTCCTGCCACCTGATAAAGCAGGTAGAGAATGGTTTCCATGAAGTTGTCGGGCTGGACAGGACACCCCGGAACATTCACGATCGGGAGGCCGGCCTTGGATGTCCAACCCCATCCCAGATAATCCGCGAGCCCCATGCAGCCGGTGGGATTGCCCTCCATAGCGTGGATGCCGCCGTACGTGGCGCATGTGCCGCAAGCCACGACCGCTGTTGCCTTAGGCGCAAGTCGGTCGATCCATTCGTTGGTCTTGATTGGCTGGCCGGTGTCTGGATTGGTGCCCAGAGCTGCCCAGTAACCATCGCCGTGAATTTTTTCATTCGGGATTGACCCTTCAATCACAAGGACGAACGGATCTAGCTTGCCTTTTTCTGCGAGATACCAGTATTTGAGAAAATCGTCGCCATTCTCATAGGCGAGCACCGGGTTGTGTAGATGCACCTTTGGCAGACCAGGAATGGCTCCCAGCAACACATCTTCAATGCTGGGTTGCGTCGCCGCGGTGATTGAAACTGAATCTCCATCACAGCCCAAACCGGCTGTCATCCAGACAACGTGTACTTCCGCTACGGCTGGCGCCACCTGCGTAACTCGACCGTACGGAACTGATTCCGCTGCCATAGTTGGGTCTCCTTTCGAAATACCAGATAAAGTTGTTGACCCTTGGTTTGTTGCAGCAAGCGCCAACTCGCAGCCTCACACCTGCGAACGTGCTCGATCGGCGCGACGACGACTAGTAAAAAAGTAGCTCGGTGCCGCGAAAGTGCCCCACGTACCTCGCTGTTGTACCGAGACATAGAATCAAGAAACTACTGCCCCGTCGGCAAGCGGGCGGAGCCTCGTTTTTTGCCCCTGCGAAGTCCTACAGGAGGGTAGGGGAATCCCTGATGACAGCCGTAGGAGCAAAACGCCGGACACGGGGTTGCCGGCGATTAGGGGGTTTTCTCGCTAATATTCCACTGAATAGCGTGCTGCACCAGCTCGCGACCGCTGCGCAACGACAACTTATCCTTGATGTGCGCCTGGTAGGACTCCACCGTCTTTACGCTGATGTGCAAATCTTCTGCGATTTTGCGGGTAGAGTGCCCTTCGCCGATCAAGCGAAAGACTTCGAGTTCCCGGTCGGTGAGGTCAGCGATGGAAGAAGGTCCTCCCGCGTTGGGATTGCCGATGTAGCGCTGCAGCATTCGGTTCGCGATCCGCTCGCTCACATAGATTTCATTGCTGAGGATGCGCCGCAACGCCACCAGCACTTTCTCCGTCGCTTCCTGTTTCATGATGTAGCCTTGGGCGCCGGCGCGCAGGGCACGTTCCGCGTAAACCGATTCGTCGTGCATCGATAGGACCAGCACCGGCAGGTTTGGATACCGCATCCGGATGTTCTTTAGGAGATCAAGGCCATCGGGTCCGTTCAACGAAATGTCCACCACCAGGATGTCAGGTTTGGAGGTCGTAACCGACTGCATAGCTGTGCGCGCATCTTCGGCCTCACCACACACTGACAAGTCCGACTCGCGGTTGATCATCAAGGCCAATCCCTGACGCACGATGGGATGATCGTCTACTACAAAAACCCTGCTCTTTTTCGTTCCTACGCCGATCTGATTCATTGCCTATCCCTTGCGCCGGCTTGGCCGGTCACGACTGGGAAGCGGCAAGTCACGACTGTGCCTCGCGGCGCCTCGCGGCGGACTTCCAGGTTTCCGCCAACCATGCCAGCGCGATAATTCATAATATGCAGCCCCACGCCGGTATGCGGCCCCAGGGGTCGCTCAATACCCACCCCATCATCTTTGATGACCAGGGTTCCCTCCTGTTCTCCCGCCAGGAGACGGATCAGAATCGTCTTAGCATGCCCATGCTTGATGGCGTTATTCACCGCCTCCTGAGCGATGTGATACAGGTGGGTCGCCATCGGAGCATCGTGGATCAAAACTGCATCCAGGCATTGAAAACGGCAAGAGAGCCCGAATAGGTCTTCGATCTCGTTCGCATAAAGCTGCAGGGCCGACATCAATCCATGGGCATCCGAAACCACAGGCAGCAAGCCCCTGGCCAGCTCGCGCGTTTTGAGAATCGCATCGTTCACCAACTGGACAATTTTGGCTGCGTCCGCGGCCTCCGGAACTTGTCTTTCCGCCAGCTTCTGTTCCTGCACTTTCGCCATGAAAGCGATGCCGGTCAGATGTTGCCCCAACCCATCATGCAAGTCCTGGCCAATCCGGCGTTGTTCCCGTTCGCTAATCTCTAGCACCGTTTTCTCCAGACGCTTGCGCTCGCTAATGTCGCGGATGGCGCTGGAGACTAGCACTCCTTCCTCGGTTTCCAACGGACTGAGACTGATCTCAACTGGGAACTCACGGCCATCTTTATGCAACGCATACAATTCGAGTCCCGCGCCCATGGGCCGGACTCGTGGCTCTGCGGCAAATCTCCTCCGGTGCGCCGGATGGTTCCCACGTAAGCGCGATGGCACAAGCTTTTCGATCTCTTGCCCCAGCAGTTCTTGTCGGCCATAGCCAAACAGTTTTTCCACTTGTGCGTTCACTAGAACAATTTTTCCCTTATGGTTGACCACGACGACTGCATCTGGTGCAGCTTCCAGCAGCCCGCGAAACCTTGCTTGCGCGCGCTTTTGCTCGGTGACATCAATCCCGGAAGCGATGACATACATCGGCGTCTGTTTTACCGCGGGCAGAACCGCTGCCGACCAGGCAATGGTTCGATGGCTTCCATCCCGCGCCACCCACGAGCTCTCGTATTCGGTGCGAGATGGGTTGCTACAGATTTGCTCGAATAACCCGATAAATTGATCTCTTTCCTCCGGAACCAGGAAGAGATCCCAGATACGCTTGCCGTGGACCTGCTCGAGGGTTTGTCCAGTGATCTGTTCACAAGCTCGATTGATGCGGACAATCCGTCCTTCGCGATCGAGCACAACTACCAGAGACCCCACCGTGTCGAGAATGGCGGAAACGACATTGCGCTCCTTCTGCAACTCTTCTTCTGTCTGCTTAAGGTCCGTGATGTCGAATGCCACCCCCTGTATGAACCATGGACTTCCATCCGGACGGAGGATCATCTTTGCTTCGCAACGGAACCAGATCACCCGTCCGTCGCGCGCAATCACCCGATAGGCTGATCGCAGTGGTTTGCCCGAGAGGAACATCTCCGAAGCTTCCACACTCCAACGCGCCTTATCATCGGGATGGATATGCTGGTACCACATCACAGGATCCTCGAGCCATTCCGCCTGCGAGAACCCCAGTGTCGCTTCGATCTGCGGACTTACGTAAGCTTCGCCGATGCCTCGGTCCAGGTAGGCCATGAACACCACGGCCGGAAGCTGCTCGAGCAGCGCCCGGTATTTGGCTTCCAGATTAGGAAGTTGTGCTTCAGTAACTGGATCTTGTTCCAGCCTCTCGAACAAGTGATGCAGGGGACCTGGAGCCGCCGGGCTGTCTTTTAGATAAGTGCCGGCGAGCGCATTGAGTATGGCTTCAGCGTCGCCCAGGCTGAGCGGCTTCTCTTTGGGGGCCACAGCATCCGCTTCGCGAACCCCGCTATCACCCATCTGCCAGAATGCATTCATCGCAATTCGTTTCCAAACACTCAGGATCTCGGTGGCGTCCGCGACCGGCTTCTCCAGCTAGGCTCCTTGTTCAGGGACGACTGCGTAAAGCGCCGGAGTGCATGTATCGCCCTTCCGTAGTTTTGCACCGCGTGCGACGACAGCAGTGAGCCGGGCGGCTGGTCCATGAAGGGCATGAATTTGTCCGGAAAGCCTGGCATCGTGCACCCAATGCAGATCCCGCCCACGTTTGGGCATCCACCGATGCCACCCATCCACCCCCGCTTCCCCACGTTGCACTGCACGACCGGGCCCCAGCACCCAAGTTTCACGATGCACAACGGTGATCCATACGCCTCGGCAAACTCGGCCTGCTCGTAGTAACCACCCCGGTCGCATCCTTCATGTACAGTGCTGCCAAACAACCAGGTGGGACGCAGTGCCTCGTCCAGCGGGATCATTGGGGCGCGTCCGACCGTCATATAGAGAAGATAGAGCAGCGTCTCCATCATGTTGTCCGGTTGGACCGGGCAGCCCGGAACACATACGATCGGGATCTGCGCCGTGGACTTCCATCGCCAGCCCAAGTAGTCGGGCAGTCCCATGCAACCGGTTGGATTCCCCTCCATGGCGTGAATTCCGCCGTAGGTCGCACAGGTGCCGGCCGCAACGATCGCCCACGCGTTGGGAGCGAGCCTGTCGATCCATTCACATGTGGTGATGGGTTGGCCACTTACAGGATCGGTTCCGAACGACGCCCAATATCCCTCGCTTTTATTGTTTTCGTCGGGGATCGATCCTTCGACTACAAGGATGAACGGTCTTTCTGATTTACCTTCGGCGGCTTCACGGAATGGCTTGACGAAATCGTCGCCTACCTCAATCGCCAGGAACGGGTTGTAGAACTTTACCTTGGGAATCCAAGGTAGGGCTCCGAGCACGATGTCTTCTATGCTGGGCTGGGTCGCCCCAGTCATTGCTATGGTGTCACCATCGCAGCCCAAGCCCGCAGTCAGCCACAGGATGTCGATGGCTTCGATCGTCTCGGTATTCCCTGCCCGATAGACTGCCTTGTCTGCCATCGACTCTCTCCCCGCCACGCATCGGCTGGCGATTGCGTATTGTAGCGGAATTTGGGACCCTGAAAAGTGAACGGCCCGAACTTGCCTAACCTTCTAGACTGCGCCTGGCAGGCCCACTCACGTATAATCAGCGCTCGTTCGCTCAGTTACCGTACTCCCAGCGGAGCGCGCAATGATACGAGTTTCTCTCGTTATCCTGATGATGATCCCTATGTTCGCAGACTCACAAAATACCGCGGCGCCGGAACAAGACAATGCGCCCGCGCCGGTTCAGAATTCGACAGGATCAACCCCCGCCCCACCTGTTGCCAAGAAAATCCGTACTCAGAAGACGGTCAACGGCAAGACTCTGGTCGACGACTACGGCTGGTTACGCGAACGCTCCAATCCCGACGTTAAGGCCTTTCTGGAGGCTGAAAACGCCTATGCCGGATACGTCATGCAGCCGACCGGTCCATTGCAGAAAAAGCTCTACGACGAAATTGTGAGTCATATCAAGGAAAATGACGAGACCGTTCCCTATCTTGACGATGGGTATTACTACTACACGCGAACCGAGAAAGGAAAACAGTACTTCCAGCTGTGCCGCAGGAAAGGTTCGCCCGCCGCTCCGGAACAGGTAATCCTCGATCTGAACCGCATGGGCGAAAGCCAGAAATTCATGGCGCTAGGTCAGTGGTCGGTGAGCGACGACGGCAATCTGTTGGCGTATACCACCGATAATGTGGGGTTTCGCCAATATCGCCTGCACATTCGAGATCTGCGGACCATGCGCGACCTTCCCGATTCCGCCGAGCGAGTGGTTTCATTGGCGTGGGCGGCGGATAACCGCGCCCTGCTGTACACCGTCGAAGACGAAGTGCAGAAACGCAGCTACCGCTTATACCGGCACGAATTAGGAGCCGAAGCCGGCAAGGACTCGATTGTCTTCGAGGAAACGGACGAGCGCTTCAACATCGAAGTGCAGAAGAGTCTGAGCAAGCGGTTTCTTCTGCTTGCCTCTGCCAGCCACATTTCGAGCGAAGTGCGCTACCTTCCAGCCGATCAGCCGAACGGCGAATGGAAACTGATTGCTCCTCGCGCCGACAATGTCGAGTACTACGTCGACCATCGCGGTGATGCCTTCTACATCAGAACAAACGACACTTCTCAGACCTTTCGCATTGTGACAGCTCCGGTGTCCAGTCCCGGCAAGGCAAATTGGAAAGAACTGGTCGCCAGCCAGCCGGACGTTCCGTTGGATGACATCAATGTCTTCCGGAACTTCTACGTTCTGACCGAACGTGTGGCCGGATTGCCGGTCTTTCGTGTCGTGCAGTTCAGCGATGGGTCTTCAAACTCCGTCCAGTTCCCAGAGCCGGCATATTTCGCCACCTCAGGCAGCAATGCAGAATTCGACGCCAGGTTCTTCCGATACAACTACCAATCGCTGGTGACGCCGCCTTCGGTGTTCGACTACGACGTCACGACGCATCAGTCCACTCTCATGAAGCAAAATGAAGTACCGGGCGGATTCGACCGCGGAAACTACGTTTCGGAGCGCGTCTTTGCAACCGCCAGTGACGGTACGAAGGTGCCGATCTCCTTGTTTTATCGCAAGGATCTCAAGAACAAGGCGGAGGCTCCTCTTTATCTTTATGGCTATGGTTCTTACGGATATTCGCTGCCCGCGACATTCAGTCCGGCGCGATTGCCGCTGGTGGATCGTGGCCTCATTGTCGCTCTGGCGCACATCCGTGGCGGAGGCGACCTGGGTAAGCCCTGGCACGACGCAGGTAAGATGATGACCAAGAAGAACACCTTCACCGACTTCATCGCCGGCGCCGAATACTTGACAAGCCACGGTTATGGTTCCCGAGCGAAGATTGCCATCGAAGGCGCCAGCGCCGGAGGCCTCCTTGTCGGTGCTGTCACCAACATGCGCCCCGACTTGTTTCGTGTAGTACTGTGCGAAGTGCCGTTTGTGGACGTTATGAACACCATGCTCGACGCTTCCTTGCCCCTGACGGTCCCGGAATATGAAGAATGGGGCAACCCCAACACCGGGCCCGCATTTGACTACATGCTTTCTTATTCGCCCTATGACAATCTGGCGCATGCGGACTATCCGGCAATCCTCGTGCGCACTTCGTTTGAGGATAGCCAGGTCATGTATTGGGAGCCGGCTAAGTATGTCGCGAAATTGCGCACCCTGAAGACCGACCAAAACCCGCTCATCTTCTACACCAACATGCACGGAGGACACGGGGGATCGAGCGGCCGCTATGACCGCATTCACGAGGTGGCGTTTAATTGGGCGTTCCTGCTGGCCCAATTAGGCGTGCCAGAGCCCGGAGATGGTCCCAAGCCCTGATGCCATCTTGGGCATCACACTGCTCGCGTCGAATAGCGCAGTAACGGCTACAATTGTTCTTCCCGGAGGATCATGATGCCAGGTGGAATTCCACGCATTGTTCTCGTACTCATATTGCTCTCCGCCGCACTTGGCGCGGCCCAGGATAGCCCGTTCGGACAAAACGGGGCGGCTCCAACCGGCAAGGAACAGCAGGCGCCGCCGGCCCAGCCGACGCATGTTCCCGACATGGTGTGCTTCGGCAACAATCCGCGGTGGAGCTTTCAGTTCGGCGACGCGGCGGCCCGCACTTTGGGAATCAGCGAGGGCGATACGTACTGGATCGGCAAGTTCATGTATGTCGATGGGCAATGGTCGTGGCACGGCTCGCCCGCGAGTGGCAGCGGTGGCGGCCTGACTGCGACCATCACCAAGGGCAAATGCGTCGATTCCGTGCAACAGAAAGAGTTTACATACAACGGTCAGGTTTACCTGCCGGAAGGCAACACTGTGAACGGCTGCTGCCGCAAGCTTAAGCCAGGCGAGGCGCCCGTCGGGCCACACGGTTACATCCCGTCAACTCCGCCACCGCAGTGAGCGCCGTAACACTCGGAGAGCTCCTGCTTGGTTATTAGCGCCTCAGCTTTTCCGAGGTCTGGGGGACGCAGGTGTTGGAACAGATCACTGACAACCGAACACTGACTACGTTTGGATATCACGTTCAACAGTGATTAACTCGCTAGGTGTTTCACGCAATCTGCTCGTACACTTTCGAGGGAAGGACAAGGGAGTGCTTTCGTCCCCGAAGTCGACAGCCGGACAATACCCGGTCCTCGGAAGGTGATTCGACCTGCGATGGGTCATATTTGGCCATTGTTTTCTAACCTTTTGCTCGCCCAACACCTGCTCCATCCTCAAAAAATTCCGTCTAAGTCTTTATTTCGCAGTACTTTTACGTGTAAGTATTTTGGTATCAACGCTTTAGAGTTAGTTGCGCGTATCTCTAGAAAAACAAATAACTTCCATGATGGGGGGTGGGGTACCCATCCTTACCCCCTGTTTTCATCGCAATAGAACCAATACTGCTGGTATGGTGATATGTTAATAATTCCTCAATGGACGGCCGCTTCCTCAATGAACAACCGGTTTTGTAATCGCTATGCGCTTTTCGTAGTTTTCTCCATCCTTCTACTACATCTCGTCACCGCTTCCGCCCAAGATCAGGGCAACGCAGGTGCCTTCCCATGGATGAACACCAGCCTCTCCCCCGACGAGCGCGCCGACATGGTGCTGAAGCAGATGACGCTCGACGAAAAGATGGACTTGGTACACGGGAACGGCATGCCGGGATGGGGACCGAACCGGTCAAATTACTACTTGGGTAATGGCGGCGCAGGATTTGTCTTGGGAATTCCACGCCTGGGCATTCCTATGATCCAGATGAGCGATGCCGCCTACGGCGTTCGCAGCAGCGCCGAGAACGGACGCTATTCGACGGCGCTGCCCTCGAACTTGGCATCGGCGGCGAGTTGGGATCCTCAAGCGGCTTGCGACTATGGCGCCCTGATTGGGCGCGAGTTGCGTGCGCAGGGCTACAACATGACGCTGGGCGGCGGCACAAACATAACTCGTGAACCGCGCAATGGCAGAACCTTTGAATACTTGGGGGAAGATCCGATTCTGGCCGGCACTCTCGTCGGCAATCGCATTAAGTGCGAGCAGGCAGAACACGTGATCGGCGACATCAAACATTACGCGGTTAACGATCAGGAGAGCGGCCGCAACGAAGTGAATGCGATCATCGGCATCCGCACACTTCACGAGACCGATCTGCTGGCATTCAAGATTGGCATCGGCATCGGAAATCCAGGCGCCGTCATGTGCTCCTACAACGCCGTCAACGGCGACTTCGCCTGTGAGAACAAATATCTGCTGACTGACATCCTGAAGCAGACCTGGAAGTTCCCTGGCTTCGTGGTCTCCGATTGGGGAGGCACGCACAGCACCGTCAAGGCTTCCGCGGCCGGACTGGATAACGAAGAGCCGCTTGACGACTTTTTTGGCGACAAATTGAAGCAAGCCGTACAGTCAGGCCAGGTTCCGATGTCTGAATTGGATGATCATGCCCGCCGCGTCCTTCGCTCGGAGTTTCTTAGCGGAATCGTCGACTTCCCGGCTAAGAAGAGTGTTGTAGACGTTGAAGCCGGGTTCGAGACATCGCGTAGA
Source organism: uncultured Acidobacteriaceae bacterium (assembly GCA_963834815.1). Lineage (GTDB taxonomy): Bacteria > Acidobacteriota > Terriglobia > Terriglobales > Acidobacteriaceae > DASRAA01. The sequence goes on from CAWIDA010000009.1 coordinate 868,247, forward strand.
CTCGCCGAGCAAAGCATTGTTCTGTTGAAGAACACCAAGGGAGTGCTGCCGCTCGATTCCGGCAAAGTTCACTCCATTGCCGTCATCGGATTCAACGGCGACACCGGCATGATCTCAGGCGGCGGCTCAGCTCAGGTCGATCCCGTGGGGCGCTCGGCGCCAAAATGGCTCGAACACGTGTGGTTCCCCACATCACCCTTGAAGGCGATCCAGGCCAAGGCCCCGTCCGCTAATGTGCAATTCAATTCTGGTCAGGACACGGCCGCGGCCGCCAGCCTGGCGAAGTCGGCTGACGTGGCGGTTGTTTTTGCGCATCAGTGGATGAGCGAGGGCATGGACCTGCCCGATCTCTCGCTGCCCGACAACCAGGATGCCCTGATTGCAGCAGTGGCGGCGGCCAACCCGCGAACGATCGTGGTGCTTGAATCCGGGACGGCTGTGACGATGCCTTGGATCGAAAAGGTAGCTGGAGTCTTAGAAGCCTGGTATGCCGGCAGTAAGGGTGCTGACGCCGTGGCGAATGTTCTATTCGGCGACGTGAACCCCAGCGCCAAGCTTCCCATGACATTTCCTGTCAGCATTGCTGATCTGCCCCACACGACGGTGCTGCAACCGCCTCCCACCGCCAAGGACATCGTGGCAGGATTCCACACTAAGCTCACCAAACCTACTTTCGACGTGCACTACGACGAAGGGCTGAAGGTCGGCTACAAATGGTACGATGCGGAAAAGAAGCCGGTCCTATTCCCCTTCGGCCACGGACTTTCTTACACCACATACGAATATTCGGGCTTGAAGGTGACACCAGGCAAGGAAACGACGGTGACCTTTGCCGTGAGGAACACGGGAAAGCGCGCGGGTGCGGAAATCGCTCAGGTCTATGCTGCGTTACCGGCTGACGCAGGGGAACCGCCGAAACGCCTTGTGGGCTGGAGCAAAGTTCAGTTGAACCCAGGTCAAAGCAAACAAGTAACTATTACCGTTCCTGAGCTGTATTTGTCGGTTTACGATGAGGCCGCGAACTCCTGGAAACTGCTTCCTGGCAGCTACGGCTTCATGGCCGGTGGTTCTTCCAAGGACCTGCCGCTTGCCCTGACGATGAGCATCCAATAGTCCGTCACATCCACTTAACAAAGGAAGCCCGGCAGCATGCCGGGCTTTTCAACAGCGTTTTTCACCAGCACTTGATTCACTCATTCGTTGATAATGGCACCATCGCGCAATTGACCTTCGGTTGCTTACCCGGTAGTTTGAATGCACCGGTCGAGTTGCGGGTGGGTAAGCTTGGGGCCATTCATCACCTGCTGTCTTCTGACGAATTGAGTGCTAGTAGGAACTCCATTTCACTCGAGGTTGTGCAATGCCCGAGGTGCGAACCCCTTCCCAGATCAACCGGATCTTCCGCTTCGGTGATTTTGAGTTCTCAGTTCGCGCCGGCGAATTGCGGAAAAATGGAGAGGTAATACGCCTGCAATACCAACCTCTCCGCGTTCTTTTGGCTCTTCTGGAGCACTCCGGCGAAGCCGTTACCCGAGACGAGATTCGCGAACGCCTATGGCCCGAAGACTCGGTCCAGGACTTCGACAACAGTCTCAGGGTTGCGATTGCCAAGCTCCGCCAGGCATTTGGAGATGACGCGGACAGTCCTCGCTACATCGAGACCCTGCCACGCAGAGGCTATCGCTGGATCTACCCCATATCCGTCCACGACGCAAAGCCGAATCTCGTTGGACCGGCACATCATTCAGTCCGGGCGACCAACAGTATGGCGTTGCGCGACGGCTACGTACCCCCAAAACCGTCGCCATTAATAGCGTCTGAGCCTTCACGCCGCACGATCTTGGGAAGACGTATCCTGGTGTCGTTGTCACTTTGGCTGGCGGTAATGGCCGCAGTGTGGTTCTTGCGTCCTCAGCAGCCCGTACCGGAACCCAGCGTGTCGCCGCTGACCACTTATCCCGGACTCGAATATATGCCGGCTTTGTCGCCCGACGGTAAGCGGGTGGCGTTTGCCTGGACTGGCCCCAACGCAACCGATCCTTACCGCGTGTACGTCAAGAAAATAGGCGAGGACTATGCTCAACCCGTAACTGACACGCCGTCCGGAGCTTGCGATAGCAACCCGGTTTGGACACCGGACGGCCGTTTCATTCTTTTCTTTCGGCGTTTTGGGAACGAGTCGGGGATATATCGGGTAGCAGAGCTAGGAGGGGCCGCGCAACTCCTCAAGACCATGTCATTGCATGGCGGCCTAGTCCGGCGCGGAAGGTTCGCTGTGTCACCGTCAGGAAACGCGCTTGCATATCCCGACATTGTTCCCGGCCGGCAACAGATTGCCCTTTTCCTATTCGACATGAAAACTCTGCAGTCGCGCCAATTGACGTTTCCGCCGCCGACTGCACAAGGTGACAGCGATCCTGCATTCTCCCGTAACGGGAAGGCTGTTGCATTTGAGCGGGACACTCTGGACCTGGAACAAGTCCATTTGGTGCCAACCATAGGGGGCAGCGAACGCCCGCTGACGAACGACAAATATAGCGACATCTCCGGCCTGGCTTGGACCCTGGATAACAGGCAGCTTCTCTTGGGAGGCCGACAACTCCGTAAGATATCGACCTCCGAGGGAGGGCAAACTCCTGCCGCGCTGCCCAACTTATCGGGACCTGTGCTCTACCCTGACCTGCGAGGTAACCGGCTTGCGTACTCGCAGGCATGGGACAATGCGAATATCTGGAAACTAGACTTGCGCTATCCGACTGAGGCCGATGGGGTGCCGACAAAGTTGATTTCCAGCACACGTCAGCAAGCCGCTGCCTCTTTCTCGCCGGATGGCTCACAGATCGCATTCCAGTCGGACCGCAGCGGGTCTTGGGAGATTTGGAAAGCCAACCGCGACGGCTCCAATGCGGTCCAATTGACCCATTTTCACGGGGCGCTCACGGGTACGCCGCGCTGGTCGCCCAACGGACGGCAAATCGCGTTCGACTCCCGCGACTCTGGTAACTCCGAAATCTATGCCATCGCAAGCGATGGCGGAACGCCACGACAGGCAACCGCTAGTTCGTCAGGCGGCATGGTGCCGGCGTGGTCACACGACGGTCGCTGGATCTATTACTCATCGCAGCGCAACGGAGTGACGAATATCTGGAAAACACCCGCGACTGGAGGAGCCGAACGGCAAGTCACGACTAAAGGTGGGATCTACGCCGCGGAATCGAGCGACGGCAAGTACCTGTACTATTCGCGCAGCCAGGGTGATCCCACCTTATGGCGGGTTGCACTCAACGGCAGCGGGGAGCAATCTTTAATCGGAGCGCCCAAGCCTTTCGGCTGCTCGCATTGGGCGCTGGCTGCGTCTGGGATATACATTGTTGACCAAAACGGTGACCTGAACTATTACGACTTCGACCGCCGCAATGCGACCAAAGTCATGCATCACCCCGAATTTCTGACTGACTGGTCTCTGGCAGTTTCACCTGATGGGCATGAGATCGTGTGGGCGCAGGTGGACTCCCGGAGCTCCGACTTGATGCTGGTCGACAACTTCCGGTGATTCGGCACGATAGTAGGACACTGAAAGCCCCTGCATCGCAGGAATTGCGAGTTAGTCAGCGGCCTCCATCTCGACACCCTCGTGGTTGCGCGCCGTCCCCGCACCGCGGTACGCCCGCATTACGTCATCCAGTGATATGACGCCCAACAACTGTTGCAGGTTGGCTCGGTGCACCACTGGCAGAAACGGCCATTCTCCCATCAGGCGCAGCGCAGTGTCGAGCCGATGGTCAGGATAAACATAAGGGATCCCGTCACTCAACTCGCGCGCCAGCGGTAAGTCGGGATTTGGCGCGAGAGCGAGCAAGGTTGCGCGATGGACGCCCGACCAGCGATCTCCGCCCAAGCCCACAACAAAAAAATCTTCGGCCGACCGCTGTACTTGATCCAGCGCCCGCCGGATGGACATATGGCGGCTGAGCGTCTGGGTGGTCGCCGGCCGCATGGCATCCTCGACCCGCAGAAACTGCACCTCGCGTTCTTCTTCGAGCGACGGCAGGTCAAGCCCGTCCTGCCGAGAAAGTAAATCGAAGATCGGAGTGGGCTGAAAGTGGCGCGAAATAAAGTATGCAATCCCGTTCGACAGAATGACGGGCACAATAATGCTGTAGTTTCCGCTCACTTCGAGCATCATAAACACCGACGTCATGGGCGCGCGCAGGATGCCCGCGAATAGCGTGCCCATGCCCACCAGAGCATAGGCGCCGACGGGAATTGCGAGGTACGGCACGAGGCTGCGTTCGGCCATGCCAACCGCACCACCAATCATCGCTCCCATGAACAAGACTGGCGCAAACAGTCCGCCGGGTGTACCGCTACCGAAGGAGAGACCTGTCGTGACGATCTTCAGTGCGCCTAGAACGGCCAGGATCTGCCACGTGTACTGTTCATGCATAGCCTGATCGATGGCGCTGTAGCCGGCGCCCATGACCTCAGGAAACTTGATGCCGATTAGTCCTATCAGAAATCCTGCGGCGGCCGGTTGGAAGTACTGCGTCCAGGCCGGCTGTGAACGCAGTTTTGGCCGCAGGTAGGCGATATATTTCACGAAAGCCAGAGATGCGAAGCCGCCAATTACGCCCAGGCTGGCGTAAGCTCCCAGTTCACCGATATGCTCCAGATGATAGGCAGGTACTCGGAAGAGCGGCTCATCGCCCAGGAACCAGCGTGCGACCACCGCGCTCGAAATGGCGGACAAAACAACGGCTCCCAGGATGCCCGCGGTCCATCGGCCGATTACCTCTTCGATAACGAACAGCACTGCGGTAATCGGTGCATTGAAGGCTGCCGCCAATCCGGCGGCTGCGCCAACCGGCGCAATAAGCCGAAGCTTTTCTCGCGAGAGTTTCAGGCGTCGCCCCAGCAGAGAAGCTAGCCCGGCGCCGATTTGTAGTGATGGGTCTTCCGGGCCGAGCGACTGTCCGCTTCCAATGGCTAGTGCGCTGGTGATGAACTTCCCAATAACTGTGACCGCCGGAATATGTCCGTCGTAGATATAAAGCGCCGATTTGGTCTGGTTGATGCCACTGCCTCGCGCTTGCGGAAAGTAACGGATAACCAGAAAGGCAATCACCAGGCCGACCAGCATCGGAGCAAGAAAAACTCGCGGGATGGGTGGCTGTAGTGCGCTGCCTAACAGTTTGAGCTTCAGGAACTCGATGGACATCCGGAAGCACACCACCAACAAACCAGCGCCGATGCCAATCAGGACAGCCAGTACAAGAAAGAACTGCTCCTCCCGGAGACTGAATCGGGAAACCGATAGAATGTTGCGCATCACCCTCCAGTGGTTCCAACGTGTGAGAGGGGATGGCAGCTTCTCCTGGAGGTGATTGGCAGTCACAGATTCAGCGGCCTTGCTCGGATTGTTGGCCTCAGGCGGTTGCGCTCTCATTGCACCGATTCACCCTGATGTTTCGCCAGCACCAGCAACGCGCGATCGGTGAGGCTCAAATCGGGACAGAGCGGCTCGGTATAGCGCTCGACGCCGAGCGCGAAATCCATCGTCGATTCAAGAAAGTCGGGATGTTTACGCAATTCCTGTTGGGTCGCAAAGTTCCTCAACTGCAGGGCAGTAGCGTACAACTGTTGTAAGGCGGTGGGAGCCGCGGTGAATCGCTGTGCTGACACGGCACCGCCTTGTCCGGCTGCCGAGTCCCCGTTCTTTCCCGTTGAACTGACCGGCTCACTGAGCATATAGCCCTTCGCCGAGGCACACGCCGTCAGGCGGGAGAAAGCTGCGTCATACGATTGCGCCACGCGGCGAGCGCGCTCGGCTAGCGACAAGCCCCGCAACCCAGGTGCCACGCTCAGTATTTCTCCTACCAGGTCGAGTTGCTGCTTCGCTTCGCCCAAGTTCGGGTCCTGCTCCAACGCCTCTGTCAGCTCTCTCTCGGCAGCGCGATAGTCACCCAGGGCGAACGAAGCCTTGCCATCGCCGAACCAAGCTCGCGCATCGTCTTTGTTGTCCCTCAAGATCGACTCGAAGACGCCTTGGGCGCGCGCGTATTCACCGATATGCAGAAGAAGATCACCCAATTCCAATCTGCGATCTATTTCTTGCTCCTGCGGCGGATCAGCCTGCAGGGCAATCAGCTCAGCCGCGGCTTGCTGCGTGCTATGTTGCTGCAGCAGATAGCGCACTAGTTCGAAACGCGTCGCGATGCGCTGTTCGCGTGCATCGCTACTCCACACTCCATTGATCGCATTGCGGTAGTAGCGCACTGCCTCAGATTGGTCGCCCAGTTGAGCATTTAGGCGGGCTAGGGTGAGATTGACTTCACCGTTGGCCGGGTTCTCGTCCCACATGCTGAGCAGGTGGGACCTGGCTTCCTGGTAGTGTCGTCCAGCCAGTAGGGCTTCCGCCAACCGCAAACGGGATTGCTTATTTTCCCGGTCGTAAGAAAGAGATGTGCGGTAGTCCTCGGCGGCGATTGCAGGATAGCCTCGCTGCATAGCGCGTTCGCCTCGCGCGAACCAGGACTTTGCCAGCGCCGATTCTGTCTGCCTATGCTGGCTAACCAGGTATTGAGTCAACGCAAAAACCACAATGAGCAGCAGGACGACAATGACAAGTACCATCCGCCCCGACCACGGCATTTCCTCTCCGCAACGGGGACACCGCTCCTCACCGGTCGGAATCGGGCTTCCGCACCGCTCACACACCGATGTTGCAGGCGGATTGCTAACCGAAGTCATGGACGCTGCATGAAGCCCGCGGACATCACCACTCCGCTAGCTGCATCTCTCTACTACTTTAGCAGGAGACGTCCGGAACTATGGAACCACCACTAACGCGTGAGCACCCGGGTCGCTGTACTACTTGTTGCCGGGCTTTGGCGGAAAATTCTTGAACAACTTGTTCACCGCGTTGTTCAAGGTCTTGATGTTCTTATCGGAGTTGTCGGCGATGGAATTTGTCGCCGAGCCGCGCCAAAGCAATTGGTGTCCATTAGCGTCGGCGATGTCGACGATCAAAGTGCCTTCCCGGGTTGTATAGGTTTGATACGTCGTCGTGGTGGGGCCGCCCCAGCCATAACCCCATCCCCACGCTGGACCCATGTTGTAGCCCGTACCCACAACCTGCTGGTTCTTCTTGATGCTATTGCTGTAAACCACCCACAAATCCGGATTGGCGTCAACCAAGTTGAATCCCTTGGCTTGCAGTTGAGTGTTCACAGCGTCGATGACGCGTTGGTTCCACAGGCCCTTGGCCGGATGGGTACTGGGCTGCCAGGCATAGGTGTGAAATTTGGAGAAGTCCGTGCCACGGTCCCAATCAACATTCACCTTTTGCGCGACCGCCGAGGAAGTGGTCAGTAACGCCAAAACAAGAATCGCAAAGTTGCTTATTTTCATTTTCTTATGACTCCCTATGGGAAACGCATGCCACCCAATCCGCGCTGCGGCAAGTCCTCGTCGCTCGCTGCAATCCTACCATTCAGGTGTGGAAGCTTGCGCGAACCGCCGTGACGACCGGCACTCGCTACCAACCACCACTGCGGAGCCACTTCGTTGTGGCCTATTTTGGCGGGCTCGATTGGCACTCGTCGCACTTGTCATCCTGCTGTAAGATTACCGCGAGTCGTGCGCCACAGAAAGTTGGTAACGGGCATGTCCCTGGCCCTGGAATCGCGTCATTGCGGATCGGTTTTCGTTGTGCGCTGTGCCGGACGCATCGTCATCGGCGACGAGTCAGCAGTACTCGAGGCGGCGCTGAAACGGGGCTTGCGCGAGTTCGCACTGGTGACCGTGGATGTGGCCGAAGTGGATCGCGTGGACAGCTCCGGCATGGGTTTGCTGGTGCGTTTTTTGTGGCACACGCGCACGCGCGGCGGCGACCTCCGGCTCTCCGCTCCCTCGCCGTTTGTGACCAAGCTTCTGGAGATGACCAAGCTCTCTAAAGTATTCCGCATTTATCCCACCGAAGAAGCCGCGATTGTGTCGTTTCTCAAAGACACTGCCGTGACTCCCGAGGAGTCTGTCAACGTCGGGCCGCGCGTGCTGTTTATCGATCCTTCGCCTGACACCTGCGCGTTCGTGCGGGCCCTGCTGGCACGTCATGGATACCGGGTACTCTCCACCGGTCTGATGGGCGACGCGAAGATTTTGCTCACTGCTTCAACCTTGGACATCATCGTGCTCGGTCCAGATTGCGGGGCCCTCTCTGCGCCTGCTGCGGTAAACGTACTGCAGCAACTCGCTCCTTCGGCAAAGATGGTGGTGTTGCAAAGTGAGTTTAAGAGCCGCCCCGCTGATGAAGCAGGCATCGCTCTTCTGGAACGAATTCAGCTGTGTACCACAGCGTAAGACAACCTCCTCGTCACCGCATTCGGACCTTAGCGGTGTTAGCATCGGCGCATGCTTTCTATCGGTGAACCGGCTTTCCGTCTGGCCAGCGCGCTCGCCATCGGGTTGCTGATAGGCGCCGAACGCGAGCGGCGTAAGGGCGAAGGTCCGCAGCGTTCTGCTGCGGGAATCCGCACCTTCGCTCTGGCCGCCCTGCTGGGCGGCGTGAGCGTCATGCTGGGTGGCAACATGCTCTTGGCGGTAACGACTGCGGCGATTGCCATTTTCACCGCTGCTGCCTATCTTCGGACCCATGCGCAGGACCCAGGACTAACTTCTGAAATCGCGCTAGTCCTGTCGGTAGTGCTGGGCGGGCTGGCTCAGACGGACACGGCAATCGCTTCGGCACTCGCCGTAATGGTGACTGTCCTGCTGGCCGCGCGTCTCCGCCTGCACCATTTTGTCTCGAACGTGATCAGCGAAGCTGAATTGGCCGATGCGCTGACCTTCGCGGCTGCGACACTGGTGGTGCTGCCTCTCATGCCCGACCGCTACCTAGGGCCATTTGGCGCCATCAATCCGCGCACAATTTGGAAGATCGTGGTTCTGATGATGTCCATCAGTGCCGCCGGCTATATTGCTGTGCGGTCACTGGGTCCCCGATTCGGACTGCCTCTAGCCGGACTGGCTTCTGGATTCGTGTCGAGTACCGCAACTATCGCGGCGATGGGAACCCGCGCTTTGCACGAGCCGGCCCTGGCGCGTTCCGCCATAGCAGGAGCCGTACTGTCCACAGTTGCAACCATCCTCGAACTGGCCGCCGTTCTGATGGTCACTAGCCGGCCTACTCTTTACCAGATGCGGCTTCCTCTTATCGCAGCCGGAGCTGCCGCACTCGCTTACGGCGCCTTATTGATGTTTCGCAGCGCGCGGGAGCGGGCTCTGCCATCCACGCAGAGGGGAAGGGCCTTCAGCCTGAAGACCGCGCTCGCCTTCGCCGCCGTGATCGCTGCCATGTTGTTCTTGTCCGCCGCTCTAAACGCCTCTCTCGGCAAGACCGGGGTCTTGGCGGCCGCTGCCGTTGCAGGTTTTGCGGATGCACATTCGGCGGGTGTGTCGGTAGCTTCTCTCGTGGTTGCCGGAAAGTTCACCGCGAAGGAAGCCGCATTGCCAATTCTGGCTGCTCTCACGACCAACACTCTTAGCAAGATTGCTGTCGCAATATCCAGTGGTGGTCGCCGCTACGCCATGCATGTCGTTCCTGGACTGCTCATCGTGATCGGAGCTGCGTGGGCGGCAGCATTTATGCAATAGCAGAACTGAAACAGCATCAAGGTGAGGCGAGGTTACGTCGCTCTAGTGATCGGCATCAGAACTAGGGAAACTCGTATCGCCCGTGTTTTTAGAGATCTCTCGCCGTCCCCGGTGCTAGAATTTTCTGTCATGGCATTTCCTGTCGATCGCCCTCGCCGTCTGCGTCGCAACGAAGCAATGCGGTCGTTCGTGCGCGAAACCCGCCTCAGTCCTGAAGGTTTCGTCTATCCGCTGTTTGTCTGCTCGGGAGAAGGCGTGCGCAAGGAAGTGCGTTCAATGCCCGGAGTCTTCAACCTCTCCGTCGACGAAGCAGTAAAGGAGTGCGCCGAGGTGAAAGCGCTGGGTATACCCAGCGTGATCCTATTCGGGCTGCCGGAAACCAAGGACGACATCGCAACCGGTGCCTGGGCCGATGACGGCATCGTGCAGAAGGCGGCGCGGGCCATCAAGAGCGAGGTGCCCGGCCTGCTGCTGATGGGCGACGTCTGCTTGTGCGAGTACATGTCACATGGGCACTGCGGCATCGTGGAAACAGACCGTTCGCGGCAAGAAGTCTGGGAGACATTGCGGGAACTCGAAGGGCAAGGCAAGAAAGTCGTTGCGGTCAAGACCAACGCGCAACCGGCATCGGCCGTAATGGCGGCGATGGCAGCCGAAAACTACGAGATCCTCAATGATGCCTCGCTTGAGTTATTGGCAAAGACCGCGGTTTCGCAGGCCAAGGCAGGCATGGATATCATTGCTCCCTCCGATATGATGGACGGCCGGGTGGACGCGATCCGTACCGCGCTTGACGGCGCGGGCTACGAGAACATCCCTGTGTTGTCGTATGCCGCGAAATTCGCCAGCGGTTTCTACGGGCCGTTCCGCGAGGCCGCCGATTCCGCTCCCCACTTCGGCGATCGCCGCTCCTACCAGATGGATCCCGCCAACTTGCGCGAGGCCCTCCGCGAGATCGAACTTGATCTTGAGGAGGGTGCCGACATGATCATGGTGAAACCGGCGATGCCCTATCTCGACGTGATTCGCGAAGCTCGCGAGCGCTTCGATGTTCCTTTAGCGGCCTACCAGGTGAGCGGCGAATACGCCATGATCAAGGCGGCTGCGATCAACGGATGGATCGACTACGAGCGAGTAATGCTGGAGTCCTTGACCTGCATCCAACGCGCCGGAGCCTCCATCGTATTGACCTATTTCGCAAAGGAAGCCGCAAGACTTCTCTAATTAAGTGTCAGCCACGTTCGGTCGCCGGCCACGCATCTCGGCTACGCAGTGTCCGGGTCGGGCTCAGCACGGGCACGCCTCTTTCCTAAATGTTGCAGGATTTTGCACTCCCCGCTGAGGATGCGCGAGTTTAACGCTTTGTTTTCATCGAGCTAGACCGATCTGGGCTGGCGGTTGGAATGCACCGCTAAATCTGATACCTTTTCATGGTTCGCGTGAACACCGTGTCGCTGAGACACGCCTTCGCTTAAGGGGTGCGTTATGAGAAAGTTTCTTGCGCCGCTGTTGCTGGCGGCGATCCTGCTGGTTGTTCAAGCAGGAGCGTCGGTCGTGACTTCGATTCCCGGCGGGACAGTCATTGCGATGCCCTCTGTAGATTACTTCGGGTCCGGGCCGCAGGCGTTTGGCACAGGAAGTTTTGCAGTCACGTGGACTTCAACGAATGCCTTCAACGGCGGCGGTGCGGCGTTCGGCTACGCCGGCACTTACGGCCCGTACAGCTTCGTGAGCAATGGCCAGTGGACCGGGGCGATGGGACCGATGGCTGCATTGAACGATTCTACCGATGACTATGGCTCAACGGACTCGATGACTTTCGCGTTCGCAACGCCAGTTCGTGCCGTCGGCGGATTCTTGAACTACGTTCCCGGCAGCAGCACCCCGACCACGATCGCAGTGTGGGATTCCAACGGCATCTTGATCGAGTCCCTCGACTTATCATTCACGACAGGGGGTGGCGATGACACCGGCTTCTTCTACGGATTTCAGGAACCCACCGCAAATATCAGCTACTTCACCTTAAGTGACAATTACGTGGGTATCACGAATCTCACCGCCAGTGCGGTTCCGGAGCCTAGTTCGATACTGCTTATCGGCTCCGGTTTGTTAGCCGTAATCGGTTACGGCCGCCGGCGCCTTGGGCTCTGACAATCACGGATAATTCTTCCGGGGCTGGCTCTCATTCGCCTGCCCTTCGTGTTTTCCCTTCAACAGGGCGGTCCGCCCACAATTCTGCCTTGGCGCTAATAATTTCGTTACCGGCAATTCTCGCTCAGCGAACCGCATAAAAACGTTGCGACGGGAAGGGCTGCTTGCGGAAGTCCATTGCGTGCAGTACCGCAACCGTTCTAGGTGCGCGCAACAAACGTTTAGTCGATGACGGGCAGGGGGCGCATGTTAGAAATCTCAAGACGCACAGATCGCACTTCTGCTTATCGGGATCGAGCCTTGTCCCGTGCGCTGGAGCCCGATGTGACCTTTCGCTCCATTACTTCATAGCTGGAGGCTTCGTCCGGAGTCAGGTAACGGTGGGCCGTATTGCGCACTGCGATTCCGAATGATCCGTTGCCCCCAGCAACCCGCTCGCAGCGCAGCACCATTCCAAAAAATCGTACTCGCAGCGGCTGGCTGGCCTTCGTCAATTCCGGCGAGAAAGTCAGCACGTACTCAATAGGGGTGTTCAGCAGGAAGGGACGGTCAACCACGAAGAAAGCTCCGGTAGCGCTAACGTCCGCGGTTTCCGTGACCGCCCAGGGATCGCCGATCCCCCGCAACAGAACCGGAACATGGATGTCGAACCGTAGATTCTTGCGACGCTCACCCGATTGCAGCGGCACGCCCACGGGTGCTTCACTGGCCAGAGAGTTGAACTGCATATTACATTAATTTAGCACGTCCATTGCCATTATGCTCAGCCCAATCCGGGGCCAGCGAAAGCTTCTAAAGCTATTAGCAATCAAACCACTTAGATCGATTGGTTACTGCGTAAGGAAATCGGGAAGTCGAAGTCACAAAGACTATCAAGTGCAATTTGTTGCGCAAAACTGAACGAAAGTCGCTACCCGGCTCGCCGGGGTCGGATGTCATACTGCCGGATTTTGTACAGCAGTGCCTTATAGCTGATATTAAGCATGCTGGCAGCGCGCTTCCGGTTCCAACCGCTCACTTCGAGGGCGTTTGTAATGGCTTCCATCTCCGCCTCATTTTTCAGGCTTTTGACCATCTGCTTGAGATCTGGGTTCTGCGTTTCAACGCGAGCCACGCTTGCGGAAGCGCTATTTTGGGCCGTACCGCGCTCCAGTTCGGCGATGGCGGCCTGTTCGTCACCCAGCACCAGATATCGTTTGACGAAGTTTTCCAGTTCGCGGATATTTCCAGGCCAGGGATAATCTTCGCAAGCTCGCACCAATCGCGGCGAGACGGACAGCAGCGGGCAGGCGTAACGCTCGGCCACCTGAATCATGAAGTGCCGCAGCATCATCGGTATTTCTTCTCTGCGTTGACGAAGCGCCGGCATACTCATCACAAAACTGCTGAGCCTGTAGTACAGGTCCTCTCGAAACGTCTTATTGGCAATGGACTCCGTGATGTTAACGTTGGTCGCGGCTAGCACGCGGACATCAACCTTAACCGGGTGGCGGCCTCCGAGACGCGAAAACTGGCCGTCCTGCAATACCTGAAGCAACTTGGCTTGAAGGGCGGGCGACATCTCACCGATCTCGTCCAGCAGGATCGTGCCTTTGTTGCAAAGCTCGAACTTGCCGGGCTTGGCCTTCACCGCACCCGTGAAAGCTCCGGGCTCGTAACCGAACAGCTCGCTTTCCAGCAAATCACTGGGCATGGCGGCGCAGTTAACTTTGAGAAAGCTGCGATGAGCGCGCTCGGAATACTTGTGAATCAACTGCGCCAGAACTTCCTTCCCAGTACCGCTCTCGCCTAGTAGGAGCACGGGGAAATCGAAGCGCGCCACCTGTATGGCTTGGGCTCGTATCTGCCGCATCTGCTCGGTCGCAGCAAAGAAGTAGACCCCCCGTACCACTTCAATTGCCTCTCCGGCCCCGGGAGAAGCCGGTCCAGCACTCTCCAGACAGAAGCGCAGCACATCGTCCATTTCTTCCTTTTGTACTGGCTTCGACAGGTAGTCATGCGCTCCGAGTCGCATGGCCATCGCGACCTTGCGAGTGTCGCGCACGCACGAAAGCATCACAACCTTGGTGCTCGGACGGGTTTCGCGAATGCGTTTAAGGATCTCAATCCCGTCCGGACCCGGCATCACCATGTCGAGCAGCACCACGTCCGGCTGGTCGCGTTGCACTTTCTCCAGCGCTTCTTCGCCGTTGGTAGCGGTTGAAACTCGGTAGGAATCGAGTTCGAGCACTGTCTTGAGGTAGCGCCGCATGCCCGGCTCGTCGTCAACAACTAGAATGTGGCCCGCATTCGTCACTCGCCGACCACCTGCCCCTTCTTCCTTGCGTGCGGATTCAAGAGGCACAGAAAGGAAAACTTGCTGCCGCTGCCGGGTTCGCTTTCAACCCATATCTTTCCGCCAGCCGCTTGCACCAGCCGGCGCGCGATGGCCAGTCCCAGCCCATGCCCATCCACTCGAATGCCCTCACGGACGAGACGGAAGTACTCTTCAAAAATCTCCTGTTGGAATTCCGGCGCGATGCCGGGTCCCGTGTCCGCGACCGAAATGCGACAACTGTTCGGATTGGCCACGAGTCGGCGACGCCGCTCCACCAGCGGCTTACGCTTGATGGTGCGTCGCTCCCAGAAATAAGGTTCGACGTGCAGCCATACGGTGCCGGCACTGGGCGTGTACTTCATGGCATTGTCAAGCAGATTCGAAACCACATGTTGCACCTTGTACCAGTCGAAGGGAAACCGGGGCAACTTCTCGTCCGGCAGAAAATAGAATGCGATCGCCTTGTCCTGAAAGCGTTGCGCCCAGACCTCAGCGATCTCCCGCAGGCAGACATTGATGTCTGCCACTTCGTACTGGATCTCGTACCGGTTTACCTTGAGTGTTGCATAGGTGAGAACATTTTGAATGAAGTTGGTGAGACGTGCGCCGTTGTCTTGCATTTCGCTCAAGACTTCCAGTTGTTGCGGCGTGAGCGGTCCGAGTTTCCCAGTCAACAACAACTGAAGATAACCGCCCATAATGGCAAGAGGTGTCTTCAGTTCGTGAGCAGCTGCGGCAAGTGCGTCCCGGCAAGCTGAGCAATGGTTCTCCTCGCGGAGCAGATCAATGGCCGGCTTAGGAGGTGCAGACTTCGCGGAACTCATTGCAGCGGGCTCCATCTCCGTGTTTCCAGGGAACCAGTCAAGTCCCGGCTACACGACAGTTCAGTCCGAGTTTCCTCGCCATGGGCTTACTTTGACAAAACTTGCCCGCAGTTGAGAGCTACTTGCACCTCGGGGATTCGGAGCAAGGGTGCCTTTTCTGCACCCCAAAGGGGGAGAATCGATCATAACGCAACCCCAACCGTTGTCAATTTAAAATCGTGCATCTATGGTAGGTTACCGCACAGCAATTGTCATAATGTGAAAACATATTCAACTATATGAGGAAACTTCGTTCTACGAAGTTGCAACTTGTTGCAACATTTGTGGAGCCGGTTTTATAATCAACTCATTGAGATCCGCATAACCTACTGTTTTTGCAAGGGTTTTGAGGTGGTTAGCTTTGGCTCTTGATGTGCTCTATGAAGAACAGGAGAAGTCGAGTGCGCCGTCAAGTGACTGTCGCGGAACGCCGTGACTGGGAACGTCTGCCCATTTCGATTCCCTTTTTCGTTCGCGGGCGAAAGAGCACTGGAGAGGAGTTTTTGGAGTTCGCGACGGCGCTAAACCTGTCCGCCGGAGGGGTGTTGCTAGCCACTCGGCGGTATCTGGATCCTGGAACCCAGATCTCGCTCGAGGTCCCGGTGGCTTTGGTCAGTAAGGCCCAGTTACCGCGGTCCGTTTCCCTCTTGCATGCCACTGTCCTGCGTTGCACGCCTGATCGCCAATATTTCCTTCTCGGACTTCAATTCGATGAACCTCTGGTAGGTTCATCGCCGGCGTTGGCGAACGAGCGCCCTATGGTAGATAGGAAAGTCACTTCCCCAGAGTGAAATCACTTGCATATTTTTTTGACCATGCTCCCTTCCTTGTTTCCTCGATTTGACGCAACAGATCACAACCGTGGTAAATTAAGTTCTGAAGCCTGAGCAGTTTAGAACAACCTCTACTAAGGTCTGACGAGAGATTGGCTATTGGCTGAAGTAATGCAATTCTTTGTCACAGGGTAACGCTTACAACTACATCAATTCGTGGGAACCCAACCATGCCGCCACTCGCCGCCGATAATCTTGATGGAGCGATTTCTGCCGAGCAATTGCCGCCGGAATCGGTGATTTTCGGACAGACGATGGCTATGCGGGCGGTGCGCCAAAAGCTGGAGCGCGTTGCGGGCGCCAACCTTTCGGTCCTGATTACCGGAGAGAGCGGAACGGGCAAGGACATCATCGCTCGGCTGCTGCATTTGTATTCGCCCTGGGCCAACGGGCCTTTCGTAAAAGTGAACTGTCCGGCAATTCCGGGATCATTGCTCGAGAGCGAGTTGTTTGGCTACGAGAGAGGAGCGTTCACCGGCGCTTTCGGGACCAAACCTGGGCGCGTGGAGATGGCGCACCGTGGCACTCTCTTCCTGGATGAGATTTCGGAACTCGATCCCACACTTCAAGCCAAACTGCTGCAATTGTTGCAGGACGGACAGTTCAGCCGCATCGGGTCGCAGGAAGACAAAAAGGTCGAGGTGAGAGTGGTAAGCGCCACAAACCGCGAACTGCACCAGGAGATCGGTGTCGGCAACTTTCGCAATGACTTGTTTTACCGCATTGCAGGCATGGCTATCCATCTGCCGCCTTTGCGGGAACGAGCGGTTGATCTTCCCGTAATGTCCGAATACCTATTGCAGTATTACAATGATAAACTAAATGGCTCAGCGCCTTTGCTTCGTCCCGCGCTGCTGGCGAAGATGCAGCGGTACTCGTGGCCGGGGAACGTTCGGCAACTTGAAAACCTGATCAAGCGCTACGTAGTGATGGGTACCGACGAAGTGATTTTAAGCGAGATTCTGCAGACGCACGACCGCGATAGCTTTTCCGATCTTGCCTTCGATGGGCCTGTCTCTCTGAAAGCGCTTACGCGGCAGACGGTGCGTAAAATCGAGGCGCGCATCATTCTGGGCGCGTTGCACGCTAACAACTGGAACCGAAAAAAAGCCGCCCGGGCGCTCGATATCAGCTATCGGGCCCTGTTGTACAAACTGAAAGAAGTTGGCATTCCCCAGCGCCACCCCGCGGGTTCGGCGCTCAGGGTAGAAGATGATAAACCAGAGTGAATCCTTGAACGCGTACGGAAGGTGACCTGAATGCACTTGCAGAGAAAGACACCAGGAGCTGGAGATCTTATAGTACGGTTGCTGCAGTCGATGTTCCTGCTCGGGATTTTGGCAGGCTTAAGCGTCGCCCAGGACACCGGAAGCTCTGCGCCGACAGCTCCGCCGGCGACTGCGAGCCCGGCCCAGCCAACGGCCGCAGATACTACGTCCCAAGCAGCTACAGGAGCTCGCTCCGAACCCTACGTGATTGGCGCTGAGGATGTGCTGTCGATTTACGTATGGAAAGAACCGGACATGACAAAAACCGTGCCGGTCCGCCCTGACGGCATGATTTCATTGCCCCTTGTCGGAGATGTCAAGGCCGTCGGTTATACCCCTCTGCAACTGCAAGAAGTCATCACGGAATCGATGAAGAAGTACATTTCTGACCCTCAAGTAACAGTGATGGTCGAGAGGATAGGCAGTCTGAGTTTCAACATTGTCGGCGAAGTGAACCATCCCGGATACTTCCCCCTGACCCGCCGCATGACGGTTCTGGATGCCATCGCAATGGCGGGAGGGTTCAGAGACTTTGCAAAAACCAAGAAAGTGTACGTACTGCGGACTGCTGCCAACGGCGCTCAGGAGCGACTGCCGTTTAACTACAAGGACGTGATTAAAGGCAAAAACCCACAGCAGAATATCGAGTTGGAGCCGCGGGACACAATTGTTGTCCCTTAGCAGGAGGCGAAGATGAACCGTCGTTTCGGGCCATTCCTGATTGTCATGGGATTCCTGTGCGGTACGTGTGCCTGGGCACAAAGCGATGCGGGCGCCTCGGATACGAGCGCTCCCACCCAGCCCGGCCCGCAACCGGCGTTCACCTATCCGGACTCCAAGCCTTCGATGGATTTTCTCTCCGGATCCTTGGAAAACAGCAGCATAACCTTGGGGATCGGTGCTGGTTTCACTTACGACAGCAGCGTCTACAGAACCGCCGCCAACAGCCAAGGGCGATGGCTCTTCCAGGTCACGCCTAACATCGCGATCCAGCAATTCCGTCCAAAGCTGGCATGGAATCTGTCGTATGGAGGGGGTTTTCAGACTTATACGAACCCCGGAAACATCAGCACTGGAAATACCAATCTCTTTGCGCAAAATGCCAATGGCGGATTTCTATGGCAAATGGCTCCCCGCTGGCAACTTCAAGGCAATGACACCTTCGCCTACTCGGCAGATCCCTTCGGCACCTCGAGCGTCCCGGGGCTTCCGAGCGGCAACAACCCTAACCCCGTTCCAAATACTAATGTGACGCAGTACAAGATCAACTCGGCGGTGTTGGCATTAACCAACCAACTGTCCAAAGTGGACAGTTTAGCGCTCGTGGGCACCGAGAGTCTGCGAAACACCAGCACTTACAATCTGGTCACTAGCGTCCCGTTTTACAATCTGATCTCGTATGGTGCACGCGCCAATTACAACCATCGCGCGACGTCGCGACTGACCGTGGGTGGTGGCTACGCTTACAACAGCCTTGATTTCGGTCATGGTGTGCAACGCTCCGGAATCCAGACCATAGAGGCGACAGTGGATTACGCGTTACGGCCAAATATGTCAATCTCGGGATGGGTTGGTCCGGAGTACACGTCGACGAAGTCCATTGTGCCCATCCCACTTCCGAGTCAGATCTTATACGTGACCGTATACGACAGCTTATGGAGCGTAGCCGCCGGCGCCAACTTCACATGGCGGGGTAGGCGCGATGTATTTCAGGCTGGCTTCAGCCGGCAAGTGAATGATGGAGGAGGGGTAATTGCCACCGCCCAGGTGCTCCAACTGACTGCAAGCTATCGGCGGCAGTTAATGCCCAAGCTGGATCTTTTGGCTAACATGGCATATTTCAATAATTCTTCCACGACAGTTTCGAACCGCACGTACAACAGCATCTACGGAACTGTCGGCGCTAACTATCGAGTGACCCGCTCCGTGGGTGTCAATGCAAATTACTACTACGTGAGCCAAATTCAATCGAACAACCTTGTAATCGGATATGGCAACTACAATGACAATCGCTTTTCAGTATCGGTCAACTATGGCTGGACTCACCCTCTTGGACGGTAGATCATGACGGAAGAATTCGAAGACCAGAAATCAACGCGAGGGCTCGACGAGTACTGGGCAATGGTGGTTCGCCGCCGTTGGTGGATTCTTGGTCCGCTTTTCCTGGGCTGGCTGATTGTGTTCGCATCAGCCTGGGTCATCCCTCCGAAATACACGTCGGAGTCGGTCATCCTGGTCGAGCAGCAGAAGATACCGACGCAGTTCGTCACGCCAAACGTACAGACGGATCTGCAGGAGCGCCTGCAATCGATCACCCAACAGGTCCTGAGCCGGTCACGCTTGCTGAATATTATTAACAGTCTGCACCTGTACCAGGGCTTGTTCTTCAGCTCCCCTGACGACCAGATTTTGCAGATGCGCAAGGACATCAAGCTCGACCTCGTCCAGGCGCCTTCGAACAACGGACGTCCGGGAGCGCTGACCGCCTTCAAAGTGTCCTATACGGCCGCCAAGCCTCAAATTGCCCAGCAGGTGAACTCACAACTGGCTTCGTTCTTTATCGACGAGAACGTTCGGGCCAGCCAGCAAGCGTCAGAGGCCACCAGCAACTTCCTCGGCTCGCAGCTGACTGGAGCTTCCGCTTCCCTGGCCGCGCAGGAGAAGCAGATACGGGCTTACGAGGCGGCCCACATGGGTGAGTTGCCCGACCAATTGCAGAGCAATCTCCAGATCCTCAGCGGAACGCAGGCACAATTGCAAGCCGCCGTCGACGCCCGCGATAGGGCAGTACAGCAGAAGGCATACCTGACCTCGCTGGCGACCCAGTATGACGCGATGGGAGTGGGCGAAACCTCGCCTGGCGCGGCCCAATCCAATGCCCAGCAACTCGATGCCATGCGCGCGGAACTGGCGGTTTTACAGGCCAAGTACACGCCGGATCATCCTGATGTTAAGAAGTTGAAGGAAACCATCGAAACGATGGAGAAGCTGCAGAGCAATGCTCAGGCCGCAACTCCTGCCGACGCTCCCAGTAAGGGCGATACTCCGGTTGCGGGACCGGCCCAGTATGCCGCGATGACACCCGTGATGCAGATCCAGAGCCAGTTGAAAGCCAACCAACTTGAGATCCAGTCACGCGAAGCCCAGATTTCCAGGCTCGACGCGAAAGTGAACGAGTATCAGGCCAGACTGAATGCCACCCCCGGGCGGCAGCAGGAACTGTCCGATATCATGCGCAACTACGATGAGTCGAAAAAGAGCTACGACGAGTTGCTAGGCAAGACGATGCAATCGAACCTGGCGACCAGTCTGAATCGCCAACAACAGGGAGACCAGTTCCGTATCATCGATCCACCCAGCCTGCCCGAAAAGGCATCCTTCCCGGACCGCTTCAAATTCTCGCTGGCGGGTTTGGGCGCAGGTCTGGCCCTGGCGTTCTTGTTCGGTGTTGGCACCGAGTTCGTGGATGATCGCATCCGCAGCGAACAAGACCTGATTGAAGCCGCCCCCCTGCCTGTGTTGGCAGAGATTCCGCCGTTGCCGACGGAAGGGGAGATCGCAGCGCAGCGCTGGAAGCCTTGGGTTGCGATAGCCGCTGCAATTTTGATCGCAATTATCATCCCAACTGGGATTTGGTACGCATATTTCTGGGGATAACGCATGTACAAACAATTCTTCGGGCTGACTAAGAACCCGTTCGAGATCAGCCCGGATCCATTCTTTTATCATGCGACGCCCCGGCATAACGAAGCGTTAGCCAACTTGCACTACGGTGTGGGTCGCAGAAAAGGCTTCATCGTGATCACCGGAGAGGTGGGCACGGGGAAGACCCTGCTGGTGCGCTGCCTGCTAACGGAGCTACGGAAGAACAATATTGCCTTCGGTTATGTTTTCAACCCGCTGTTGTCGACCACAGAGTTCTTCCAGTACATCATGGCCGACCTGGGATTGCAGTACACGGGACGCAGCAAGACGGAAATGCTGCTCGATCTGAATCGGTTCCTGATTCAGCGCCATGCTCGCGGCCTCATTACTGCGCTAGTGGTGGATGAGGCGCAAGCGCTGCGGCCGGAGTTGCTCGAGGAAATCCGTTTACTGACCAATTTGGAAACTTCGCAGCAGAAGTTGCTGCAGATCGTTCTGATGGGACAGCCAGAATTGGAGTGTGTTCTGGACTCGCCAGGCTTGCGGCAATTGAAGCAGCGGGTGTCACTACGTTGCCAGTTGTTGCCGCTCGACGCGGAACAGACCCGCAGTTACGTGCTCTCTCGCCTGGAGCGTGCGGGGGCAAAGCCTGAGACCGAAATTTTCGAGCCCGAGGCGTTGGTCAAGATACACGAATATTCCCGAGGCATTCCCCGCATTATTAACAACCTTTGCGAGAATGCCATGGTGAACGCCTATGCCCGCCAGCTGCAGACCGTGAGTCCTGACATGATCACCGAAGTCGCCGCCGACTTCCGCCTGTCCGAATCTGCCTCGACACCAGAAGAGACGGTAGAGGCCAATACGGTTCAGCAGGAGAACAACGAGAGCCTGTTACGCTCCCTGTTCCGACTGCTCCGCACCATGGACAACACCCAGTCGCTAGACGACAAACCCGCTCAGTCCGCTGACGCCAGGAGAGCCTAAACATGAGTCGATTGTACGAAGCATTGCAGCGTTCCCAAGGTGAAACTCCGAGTGCCTCGCCATTGGCTACTCCCGCCCAGCCTGATTCCTCGCTGCCGGGTGCACAGATACCGGGCCTGCCGATTGACGACACTGCTGCGCTGGATGCCCTCGCCTCGTCTCAACCTTCTCCAGCCGCGGCTTGGTTGAGTGTACCCGCAGATCGGATACTTCGTCCCGTGCCCACGCCGGAACAGCGACTGGTGACCATCACCAACCCCAACAGCCCGGGAGCGGAGATGTTTCGCGTCCTCAGCACCAAGCTAGCCCACATGCGGCGTAAACGCACGTTAAAGAGATTGCTGATCACCAGCGCTGTGGGCGATGAAGGAAAGTCCGTGGTGTCGGTCAATCTGGCGTTCACGCTGGCGCGTCGGACAGGGGAACGGGTTCTGTTAATTGAGGCCGACTTGCGCCGTCCAACAGCTAGCGCATTGCTGGCGACCTCCCCGTTACGCGGAATCAGTGAGTGGCACGAGCACAGACTTGCCTTGCAGGATGCCTTCTACCAGGTCGAAGGCATGCCATTATGGCTGCTGTCGGCGGGCAAGGGTATCGAGGAACCGTTACCTCTATTGGAGTCAGACGCTTTCGCACAGATGCTCAACACGGTCTCTGAGGGGTTTGACTGGGTTCTTCTGGACTGCACTCCGATGTTGCCGATGGCGGACGCGACCTCCCTGTCTCGTCTTTGCGACGGGGTCCTGGTGGTGGTTCGCGAGGGTCACACTCGGAAGAGAACCCTGAATCGGGCTCTTGACTCGATCGAAAAGAGCAAACAACTCGGGTTCATCTTTAACGAGGCTTCCACTGTGCAGGTTGGGTACGAGCGTTATTATGGAGAGTACGGCTACTACGGCGATAAGAGATCCAAAGGCGATGAGGACGTTAGGAACCAGCCGATGGCTTCTGCATGATTCGACTGTTTAACGCGTATTTCCCGGCGCGTACTCTGCTGCTAACGTTGTCGGAGGCGGTCCTGGTGACCTCGGGCTTCCTATTAGCAGTGCTTTTGACTGCTGGCACAGCGGTCGACGCCCGGATTTACTTGTTATACGAAAACGGCGCCGCGAGGATTGGACTGGTAGTTCTCGTCTTCCTGGTGCTGATGTACTACTTCGACCTCTACAACTCTGTGATCCTTACCAACCGGCGGGAAGTGTTGACTCGTCTGGTGGGTGTGTTGGGATGCACGTTTGTAGCTCTGGCTGTGTTGTATTACACCTTCCCTGCAGCCAGCCTGGGTGGAACGGTGCTGTGGAGCGGCGTGATCATGGTCGCGGTCGCCGTTCCGGTCTGGCGAAGCTTCTTTTTCGTACTCAACCGCTCCATGCGTTTTGCGGAACGCACCCTCATCTACGGAGACGGCCCTCTGGCGGCTCCGCTCATGGACGCAATTTCACGTCGGACGGAACTCGGCTTACGCATCTCAGGATACGTCGGTAACGAGCCCCAGATCGCCGGCATACCCATGGTGGATCCAGACGGGCTTGGGGATTTCGTAAAGCGCGAAGATATCCGCCGCATTATCGTGACCATGGGCGATCGCCGAGGCAAACTGCCCGTCGGCGAGTTGCTCAAGCTCAAGGCCAGCGGGATCCAGATCCAGGACGGCCCGGAGTATTACGAAACCGTAACCGGCAAGATCCCACTGGAATCCCTTCGGCTAGGTTGGTTGCTGTTTTCGCCGGGCTTTCACGTGCGAACTCCGTTACGCATCTACAAGCGGATTTTCTCCCTCTTCTTCAGCTCGATGGCGGTGGTCATCACATCGCCCCTGATGGCGCTCGCGGCCGTCGCAATACGGCTCGACTCCTCTGGCCCGATCATTTTTCGCCAGAAGCGTGTGGGCGAGTTCGGTGTCCCGTTCACCGTTTACAAGTTCCGCACGATGTACGACAACGCCCCGTCTTTGCCCTGGGCCCCCGACGAAGAGGATTATTCTTCCCCAAATCACATCGGCACACCGGCCCGACACGACGATCCACGCATTACCCGCGTTGGCAGGTGGCTGCGGCGTACCCGGCTGGACGAACTGCCTCAACTCTTTAATGTTGTAAGGGGCGACATGTCGTTCGTTGGCCCCCGCCCCGTTCCTCCCCATGAAGAGGAAGAGTGCGCAGCCATCATTCCGTTTTATAAGGAACGCTGGCTGATCAAACCGGGTGCCACAGGATGGGCGCAAATCAATCGTGGCTATAACGCCACCATTGAGGACCACAAGGACAAGTTGGCCTACGACCTGTTCTACATCAAGAATGTCTCTATCGGTCTCGATATCTATATCGTTTTCGCTACCCTGAAAATCCTCCTGCTGGGCCGTGGCGGACGCTAGTCCGGCACCCGAAGGGTCCCCGACATTGGCAACCGATGCGGTAAACTGCAAATCATCCTGAAATGAGCGGCCCCTTAAGTGCGTTTACCCCTGCGGAGTTGCGCAAGCTGCGCAGCTTTAAAGATGCCTATGGCATTCAGCGATTTCTGGACAATATGCCGTATCACCTGGCTGACACAGCGTGGTCCCCGCGACAGGTGCTAAGCGAGCGGACTTCCCATTGTCTGGAGGGAGCGATTTTTGCGGCTGCCGCACTGCGAGCCTTGGGCTTTCCCCCGTTACTGATCGACTTCGAAGCCGAAAACGACACCGATCATGTGCTGGCCGTGTTTCGAGTTAAAGGTCACTGGGGCGCCGTGGCCCAGTCCAACTACACCGGATGCCGGTATCGCGAGCCGGTCTATCGCTCACTGCGCGAGTTGGCGATGAGCTACTTCAACATTTACTTCAACATGCGTGGGGAGCGCACGCTGCGCAACTTCTCGCTCCCGGTAAACCTGGCTCGGTTCGATCAACTCGAATGGATGACGACCGAGAGCCCTATCTGGTTCATACCGGAGTATTTGTGTGAGATTCACCACTACAAACTACTCAGCCCCGGAATGGTCAAACACCTGCATCGCGTCGACAAGCGCTTATTTCGTGCCGAAACCTTAGGCAAGGCATATAAGAAAAAGCCGTAGCCTACGAAGACCGCGGTGACCCAATCTGCGACAAGAAATTTTGGGAAATTTTTGCAGCGTCTACAAGATTTTTTACTCGGAATGGTATCAGCGGACGCACCTAAGTCCTTTGTTTTGGCACGCACACTTTGGACTCGCAGTTGCTCTAGGAAAAGGCAGACGAAGTGGCGCACTCGGGTCACACGGGTGAGGATATCGGCCAGAGTCCTCATCCGGGTGGCCCGATTTCTATGTCAGGTGAGTTGGCTGCGCACCGTGCCCGCCTTCCCCCGGTGCTTACAACATTCGCATGAAGCGCAGGGGCCCACGCCGGATGAACTCGAATTTGCCAAATCCATAGCGTGCCATGGTTTCTTCCAGTTCCGGCTCAGTGAACATGCGGTAAAACGGGTATCGCTTGACCTTGCGGTACACGAAGTGGATCCCGTTGAAAACAGTGGGTTCCTTGGGATGATAGTCGAGCAGATATTTCTTGCCTCGGCCAATGGCAGCGAGCTTTTCAAAGCCAAGGTCGGTTAGGTAAGGCAGCAGCCCTAAGCCCACCAGAACGTCGTAATCACGAAGCTGCGCAGGATCCAGGTCTTCGACGGAGCTAAGCTGGACCTTGGCGTCCACGCCGGGACGCGCAGCTTGCCGCACCCGCTCCGCCGCCTTGGCGACAGCGGCTTCTGAGATGTCATACGCGGAATAGCGCTTGATGGTTGGTGAGGCCTTCAGAAACGCCGACGCGAATTCTCCGGTTCCACATCCTAATTCCACCACTGCACTGGGCGCCCACTGCAGGACAATGTCCACTGCCATGTCCTCACGCAGCTTCAAGTGCTTACGCCATGGTTGCGCGATTTTCTCGATGAAGGGCAAATTCTTGTCCTTCTCGTAGGCACTGGCCGACCATTCTGTAATATGTTCGTCCCAAAACCTGCGTTGCTCAGCTGAATCCATCAGCGCCTCTCTGAACGTGCGTCACCAATGTGACGCCGAATTCCTTCTCAAACTCTTGCTTGCTGTAGGTCGTTACTGCGCGAAGATCGCCTGCGTAATCATATCCTGTCCAAAATCCCGGTGCCTCATCGTTCGAGACGCCGACGTGCACCATTAGTTCTGAGACACCAGGCGGCACTGACATTGCTACCTGCCGCACCACATCTGCGCTCATGCGCCCGCCGTGCGAAAACCCATAGAACGAACCAGGAAAGCTTAGCTTTCCACTCCATATTGTGCGCGGCACCGAGGTTGCAAGGTTGAGCACTACCTTTTCCGCGAAACGAGGCGAGGGTATACGGCCCGGTTTCCATAGTATGGGCTCAGCCGGGAGCCGCACATGTTCGATTCCATACCGCCCGGCGAGTTCCAGAACGACGCCCGCAGCCGCCGGGTGCGCATGGCAATGCCCGTGGCCGTCGATGTGGGTCAATTTGATCCCGGTCCTGAGGATCTTGGATATCTGCGCGTCCCATTCCAGCAGCAGATCCCGCCGCAGACGCAGATCCCAAGCCATTCTCGCAAACTGATGCGGGCGCGAATAAAAACGGCCTTCCGAGTTGACCAGCCTGGGAATCTGGGCAGGCGGAAGAATGGGCGTGTATTCGTTGGCTATGAGGTGGATGCCGACACCCAATCCTGGAAGGTCTGCTGCGATGCGTACTGCCGATTCAAAGGCCGGCCCTGCCGCCACTAGGGATGCGCTGGTGACGATTCCCCGGCGGAATCCCTCAGCTACGCCCTGATTGACCGCTTCGCTACGCCCAAAGTCATCGGCATTGACGATCAGAAAGCGAGCCACTGCCGTCGATCGGGACGTCTGGCTCATGTCCGCCATAGCTTCAGTAACTGACAACTGCGCCGGCCCGGGTTCACTCATCGGTATTCGCTGCTGCTAATCGTTTCATTTGCAGATCCCGGCTTCACCGACCCGACGTTGATGGTGCTCGCCACCAGGTAAAGAGGACGCTCTTTGGCTTGCTCGTAGATCTTGCCGACGTACTCTCCCAGGATTCCAATGGTCATGAGTTGGGTACCGCCGATGATGCACACCGCCACCATAATGGACGACCAGCCTCGAACCGTGTACCAGTGAAAGACGTTCGCCAGCAATACTCTCAACACTTCTTCCAACCCGAAGAGTGTCACCAGCAGGCCCACGATTGTACTGACGCGGAGGGGCAGCGTCGAAAACGAGGTTGCGGCAGTCCACGCGAAGGCCAGCATGTTGCGGAGTGGATACTTGGAAACCCCTGCGACCCGCCGTCCGCGCTGGTACGGAATTGCAATCTGCGGATAGCCCACCCAGGCGGCCATGCCGCGCAGAAAGCGATGGGTCTCGCGCATCTGTCGCAGACCGTCGAGGCAACCGCGTGAAATCAGGCGAAAGTCCCCTGCGTCGACAGGAAGGCGCTTGTACACAAGACTGCGCATCAGACGATAAAACAGCCAGGCGGTAAATCGCTTGTGCCAACTTTCCCCTTCCCGCACCAGTCCGGCGGCATAGGCCACGTCGTAGCCTTCGCAATAACGGCGGATCATCTCGTGGATAACGTGAAGCGGATGCTGCAAGTCAGCGTCCAGCACAACGACTGCATCACCCGAGGCGAAGTCCAGTCCGGCGGTGCAGGCGATCTGATGTCCGAAGTTGCGCGACAAATGGACGATTTTCACCCTCGGGTCTTCCGCCGCCCAACCGGCAATCTGCGGCAGGGTTGAGTCGGAGCTGCCATCATTGACCAGAATGACTTCGGTTTCACCCAGCACCTCCCCCGTGAACGCCTCTAGCGCACCGCGCAAATGCGGCACCACCGCCTCCTCGTTGTACATGGGAATCACAAGCGAGAGCAGTCCCGGATAGGGGCGCGGATGCAGGAGATGCACTGTCTGGTGTTGGCTGGGCATGGGCCATACCCCGAATAAAGCCGCGTGGTGGTGCTAGTTTAGCATCGGCACGTTCTGCTATTGCTCCGGTACGTGGTAAATCCACATGGTCTTGCCTACCACAGCGACCCGCTGATTTTGAGGCAGCCACGGCCAGCACTCGGGGGATCGTCTCACCCGACGCACCGCAATGGCAACCCAACCGCTGGGAACCGCGCCACACTTGAGCTTCACCGTGTCAGGCAGTCCCAGCGCATCGGGATCGTAGAATCCTTCGTAGGCAATGGAGATGTGGTTGATCTGGCGCTCCCGTAAGTAGGCCGCGAGACGCGTCAGGTCCTGTCCCCAGTCCAGATCGCCAACCACCAGGAGTCGGGAAGGATCTTTGCCGCCGAACTCGTTAAAATACGCCAGATAGTCGGGATGCGACCGGGCCGAAGAAATCGCCAGCCAGGCAACCAGCAGGACCGCGACCGTGCGGGCAATCGCGGGATACCGGCGCTCCTGCCATAGTGTGGCTAACCCCAGAGCAGCCAGCATGCTGAGAAATATGAACACCGGCAGCACATAGCGTACCCCGGTGTCGATGCGGCTGGGCATGGTCACAATCAAGATCATGATTGTGCACGCCAGCGGCGCAGGACTCTCCCAGTCAGTTCGGTCCCGCAGATACCGGAGCATCACCACCACCGATCCAAATGCGCCGAGCAACAGCACGGCGAGTGGCGTCTTTACCGCCAGAGCAGCAATGAAGAAGTACCAGAAGCCTCCCTCCTTTATTTGGCCGAACAGGTAAGCCCGGGATCCCTCGCGGTTTTGTTCTCGCAAGTAACGAATGCCGTCCGGAATCTCCGGTGCCGGCACTGGCACTTTGGAAGTGATCTGACGAACCAGGCTGGTCATGCCCGATGACGGTCCGAACACTCGTGCCGCGGCTCGATCGGGCAGAGTCGTGACCTGGTTCATCGGGGCGTGCGAAAAGCGATAAATCGCCCAGGTGACAATAAATGCGCACAGCACCACTACCATCAAGGTTCGGAAGATTACTCGCCAATCTCGCTTCCCGGCTAAGGCGTACATGAGCAGGATGGCTGCGGCACAGACGGGCACAAACGCAACCGCGGAAAACTTCGCGCACAGCGCCAGCCCCGAAGAGACTCCGAACAACGCGGCCGTCTTCACATCTGGCTTCTTCAGCCACAACGTGAACGCGTACATCGCCCAACAGAACATAGCGGTGAACGGTACGTCTGTGGTGGCCACTGATGAGTGCGCCAGCATTGTCGGCAGAAAGGTAAATATGGCAGCGCCCAGCAGCCCGGCGGGCGCACCGTACAGCCGTTTCGTCCAGAAAAATACCACGAGCGTGGTGATGGCGAAGTAGGGCAATACCCCAATGCGAGCCAGGGTGAGATTGCGCCAATAATGTCCATCGGCTGACAGGATCGGATATGTCTCAGTCCAATCTCTCGGATGGCCCACCTGGCGCACTCCCGCGAGGTACGGCAGGAACGCGATTGAGATCCGGGCGAGTGGAGTGTGCTTGGTTTCGATCCGGTACACGCCCGACTCCCACCACTCGATGCCGCATGCCAGATGCGATGGCTCGTCAATAGTGTGATTGAAGACGTGATACGTGCCGGCAATTCGCCCAATGCCAACTGCCAGCAGCAGCGTAAGGCAGAGTGCCCACACAATCGGACGCGAGAAGAACCCGGAAGCACCGGTGCCGGCGATGCCTTGTGCGACTTCGGAATTTGTAACAGTGCTATCGCTGGTGGGCAAGAGTCAGCCTTGGCTATGCCATCAGGTAGCGTTCACGGTCTGCTGGATCACAGGCAGCGAGACACTCTGTTCGTTGATTGATGCACCACGCAACATCCCCAGGCGCGCGGAATAAAGGTCCTTGGGAAGACCCTTCATATGTAGTACCACATCTCGCACCACGTCATTCTCCCGCCGCAATTGCAGCGTCATTCCCGGGGGCAGCCCGGAGATCCCGAAAACATCGTCAGCGAGCCGGTCGAGGCGGAAGGCAGGCTCGTTATCAACGTTTACGGTGAGCTTGCCGTCGATCAGGCGCACCGCAGCTTTCGCGCCCTTAACCAGTGTGGCCAACGGTTTGCCAATGACGAACATCGGCATGTACTCGCCGGGGATACGGAAATCGCAGACAAAACGCCGTAACTCGGCTTCCGAGGCTGGAATGGGCTCGGTGGTGATCGAAATCCCTTCAGCCCGGCGTCGTGCGATAAAGTCCTCAGGGAACAGACTCAACACAAAGTCGTTGATCTGCACATCGATCACCATGTGCGCCCTCACAACCGAACTGTTGTTCTTCACCGAGTGCACCTTGGAGAAGTCGCCGTACCATAGCTCGCCCGGGTTCCAGGTCATGCGCTGGCCGTCGATGAGGAACTCTACGTCGGGATGCGTGACGATGGGAATGTGCAGGCGCAGAAGTCCAAACTGAAAGCTGGTATGAAAATCGAAATGGTCCTTAATGTGCCCTTCGGGAGGCAGGAAAAGGATGCGAACAACTTGTTTTGGGCACTTCAGGCTGTCGAGGACCTGCTTGAAATATGGAGCGCGCTGCAGCTCCTCAGTCTCCTGATAGTAATCCGTGCCCGCCGCGCTGGGAAACGTCGATTGCTTGCCGCCCAGAGAGTAAAGTGCGATTCCCGTCCACTCGCCCTTATGATAGGGACCCGGCTGGGGAGCTCGCTGCACCTCGCAAAGCGCCTGCAGGCCGGTCTGCAGCCGCTCCACGTCATAACTCAGCGGCAAACGTAACGCCACCGGATCTTGTATCGCGTCTGGCGCCATACATCTCCTCCTACCTGACGACATAGGAAAGGCCGTAGAGGTGTGTGCAGAATACCCCAGTGGACGCGTGTTCAACAATAGCTGGTAAGAGGCTGGGAAGCGTCAGAATGGAAGCGATGACATCTTGCACTCCATTGAAAATATCGCCAGTTTGATCAAAAATCAACTTCGCCGCGGAGATTGTCCGGACTGGAATTCAATTGACCACTTTTCCACCGACGACTATCTTGCCTTTCCAGTTTGCGGGTGGCTGTGGAGATCCGGACTGCAAACTACCGATCGTCGTAGTTGGATCTCCTGCGGGTGCACAGGTCGGCCCGCACTGCCGGACGCGAATCCATTTTGTGGTCTGTACCATCGACCCGGTGCTGTGCTCATAGTCAAAGAGCGTAGGAAACAGACAGGTTGATGCTCTTACTGTCTGTGTGTAGTTTGCGCCGCAACCCGAGCCGGATCCTGAAGGCACGGCTATGCTCGTGCTGCCTGCCGTACCATCGACGGCAAAAGTCGCAGTCGGACTCGCATAGATTTGAAACTTGTGATATGCGGTGTCGACCGTACCTCCGATGGCCGTTTCTGCACTGTGGCTTGCAGGGAGTTGCGTCTGCCATGACCAGCTTGCCAGGCTGTCGGCGCCAAGCTGCATTTGGTTGTTCGGAGTGACGGTACTCGCGAAATCGAGTAAGGAGTTCCTGAGTCCGCCGGCGCTGTATCCGTTGACCGCGGTGTAGGACTCGAGTACGAAGCCGGGACCAAACGCGCCTGGCGCGTTAGGATTTTGCAGCCAGATACTACTTACCGCCGATGGCGCCCTCAGAGTCAGACCGTTTCCGTTCACGGAAGCGGTCGCTACTGCCGCAATCGTCTGCTTCCATTTATAGACGTTGACGGTGGCCGATCCGAACCGGTCATCGAAGGAGTCACAGAATTCGAATACCTGTTGACAGTTCCCCCGGCCAGGAGAGCCGCCGGGAGGAACCAGCCGAGTGTCGTAGCCATAGACAGGCTGCTTCGATAATCCGATCACATAATTATTGCTCGAAGCCGTGGGTGATCCCCCGGTGTGCGCGAACATGTACAAGTCGTGCGTTGGGTCGGTGTCTACCGGAATGCGCGCCAGTTCTCCACGATGGTTATCGTTGAGGTAGGGCTGCGTCGGTTCGAGATACTGCAGAACGCCCATCTTCGTAAACGTTACCCAGTCCGTGGTGTAGCCCCAGCACTCCCACCACGGGTTCGCGTCTGGACTACAGGCATAGGCGATGTAATACGTTCCGTTCCAGTAGTAGGCGAACGGATCGGCAATAATATTGCCGTCTATCGAACTCCTCGGCCCGTTCGGAATCCAGGGCGTAACTCCTGCGTTCCACAGAGCCCACGGTCCGTCGGGGGTACTCGCGGTGGCATAACTGACCGTCTCATCCGGAGTGGCGCCACCGTTCTGGTTCCCCATAAGCAGAAGTACCCAGGCGCCCGTGTCCTGGCGTTGAATGACATAGGGTTCGTTGACCTGTGTAGCATTCCACGTCCCTGAGTTGCGTGCGATCTGCACACCTTTGTTCGTCCAACCGGAATTGACGCCTCCGCCGGCGGCCATGCACGAAGTGGAGTCGCAGGCCTTGGTACTCAGATAAATGTTTTGCGATACCGCTTCTTCCGTGTACCAGAGATACACTTTGCATCCCGAAGGATTCGCCTGGCAGTTGCTGCCGATGATCTTCAGGTGCGGAGCATCTTGCGCCGTTCCTTGTATGCTCGTGGTGATGTAGTTGTCCCAGATCCACCCTGAATCTTGAATGGTAGGTGTGTCAGAGTGCATTAGCACAGGATTCTGGAAGTTCGCCCGGGTGCTGATTGCCAGCAAGTAGTAGTGCCCGTCGATCGGATCTTGGATCAGTGTTTCAGGTAACAGTCCTTTGCCCGGGGCAGAAGTCTGCGGGTCGCCAGCCGGGATAATGTAGGTGGAAGCGTTAACCTGCGAGAAGGCATAGCTCGCCATCGGCGGCAGATAACCCTGCGTGGGAGTTCCTGTGGCATTGCCGAGGTAGAGATAGATCGTCTTACCCGCCGCCGGAACGATGGGCACTCTCACCCACACCATCGAGGTGCCTGCCGCGCAGTTGTCTGATCCGTTCCAGCATTCCACGAAATGGGGAAGCAGAGTCAAGCCATCTGAGTCAGTGACGCGAATATCGAGTCCGCCGGCTATGGAGGACGCAGCAATCTGGGTCGAGGTGAGTCTGATGGGGAACTGCATGTTAATGCAGCTGTCGGCGCGCTGCACCCATGTGATCGTAGTGGCTGCGTTATTGCCATCGGTCACACTGCTGTTAGCCGTCTGTGGCCACGTTGGCGCCGTAGCGTTGCTGACTCCTGCCGCTCCCGTATTCCACGACAACCCGCCGATGGACTGTGCGATATATGAGTAGTTTCCTGCATTGCCGGCGGTCGGGCGAATGATCGAGCCCTTGGAGTAGCTCGTGGCCGGCGCCCAATCACTGTATGCTCCAACACAGTAATTCGTGGGGAGCGAGATCGGAAAGCGGCTGGGCCAGTAGCCCGGCGTATTCGGCTCAATGTACCAGCTCTGTCCAAGGGCCGCGCCAGACAGCAAGAACAGCAGCGCAAGTTTGCATGCAAGCTTGTTCATGGCGTGAAGCTCCAGCCGGTCACCGCTGCAGGCCAAACCGGAACCAAGCTGCCGACGGAGAGAAAACATGCGCCGGTACGAGCCGAAGTGTCATCCATGCATCGCCACCAAGGGTCACTGACAGGCACTCCCGTCCTTGTTCGTGCAATGCAGCTTGTGATCTGCTCCAACGCATATCGCCCAATCCATTCCAGTCGCCACTGGACAGGTGTTCGTTGGCTGATACAGTCCGTTTATGCTGGTCGGGCCCGCCCCTCCCGTGTAGTTTCCCTGCACCGTCAAACCGTTGGCACCATCGCTCCCTACGCCCGGGATACTGGGGCCTGCTGGTCCTTGCGGCCCGGTCGCGCCAGTCATGCCAATAGGACCCTGTGGGCCGGTCACCCCAGCCGGGCCCTGAGAACCGATTGCGCCGGTTAGACCTTGCAGACCCGCTTGACCGGTGGCTCCCGTATTTCCCTGTGGACCCTGCGGGCCAGTCGCACCCGCCGTACCTTGTTGCGCCATTAGCGCCCAGTTCGGGTTCTCATCCGGGTTGTTCCCACCCGGTGCGATCACCACCGTGGCATCATAAGTTGATCCGTTGTAAGTCACGACATCGTAAGCGTTGTAGTTTGTGGTGGAGTTGAATGGGCCGGTAAAGTTGAAGCCCGTTCCGTTCGTGCCGTTTGTGCCGGAAGGACCTTGCGGTCCTTGCGCGCCGCTCAAGCCGATTGGACCTTGTGGACCGTCCAAGCCGGTGGGTCCCTGCGGACCGGTCAAACCGATTGGACCCTGTGGACCCGTTGCACCTGTCGCTCCCGTTAGACCCTGCTGGCCGGATGTGCCCTGTTGCGCCATCAGAGCCCAGTTCGGATTCACATCGGGAGTGCCTCCTCCTGGTGCGCTCGCTACCGTGGTGTTGTAAGTTGATCCGTTGTAAGTCACCACATCGTAGGCGTTGTAGTTTGTTGTGGAGTTGAACGGACCGGTGAAGTTGAAGCCGGTACCGTTAGTACCATTCGCGCCCGGAATACCCTGCGGACCGGTCAAACCGACGGGACCTTGCGAACCGGTTGCACCCACCGGTCCCGGGACGCCCTGTGGCCCTTGTTGGCCTGCTGCACCAGATGCACCCTGTTGCGCCATCAGAGCCCAGTTCGGGTTGACATCGGGCGTGCCTCCGCCTTGCGCGATAGCTACCGTGGCATCGTACGTCGAGCCGTTATAGGTCACGACATCGTAGGTGTTGTAATCAGTGGCGGAGTTGAACGTACCGGTGAAGTTGAAGCCCGTACCACCGGTGCCGTTAGACGTGCCCGGGATACCCTGCGGACCTTGCGGACCGATAGGGCCTTGTGAACCAGTGGCCCCGGTTACACCGATAGGACCCTGTAGGCCGGCGGCGCCTTGCTGCGCCAGCACAGCCCAGCTCGGGTTCACATCGGGCGTGCCCGCGCCCGATGGGATCGCTGCCGTGGCATCGTAGGTTGACCCGTTGTAGGTCACTACGTCGTACACGTTGTAATTTGTGGCGGAGTTGAACGGGCCGGTGAAGTTGAAACTTCCATTGGCGCCGTTCGTGCCGGGAGCGCCTTGCGGTCCTTGCGGGCCAGTCAACCCGATGGGACCTTGTGGACCGGTGGCACCTGCTGGCCCAGCGGCTCCAACAACGCCCTGCGGACCTTGCATACCTTGCAGTCCGGCAGGTCCCGTTGTGCCGGCCAGTCCTTGCGGACCGATGGAACCTTGCTGCGCCATCAGACTCCACGCCGCCGTGTTCACATCCGGCGTGGGATTACTTGGTCCTTGACTGGCAGTGATCGCAACATAGGTCGAGCCACCGTAGGTCACCACGTCATTGACGGCATAAGCCAGTGAGTTGTCGAACCCATTGCGGAAGTTGAAGCTGACGCCATTAGCTCCGGGGGGGCCCGGTATGCCTTGTGGTCCACCAGGTCCGATTAGCCCTTGGGAACCTTGCGGACCAGTCAAACCGATGGGGCCTTGCGTACCGGTTGCGCCGGTCAGGCCGATTGGCCCCTGTGCACCGGTTGCACCAGTCAAACCGATCGGGCCCTGTTGACCGGTTGCGCCCACTGGCCCCTGCGGTCCAGGCGCGCCCTGCGCTCCCGCCGCCCCCGTACTTCCCGGCGGTCCGACTGGACCAGTGCCACCTTGCTGCGCCATCAGACTCCACCCAGCGGTGTTCACGTTCGGCGTGGGATTGTTAGGTCCTTGGCTGGCTGTAATAGCAACATAGGTCGAGCTGCTGTAGGTCACTACATCGTTGATGGCATAAGCCAATGAGTTGTCAAACGCGTTGCGGAAGCGAAAACTGACGCCATTCGTTCCCTGCGGTCCCTGCGGACCTGTCGAGCCAGTGAGTCCCTGGAGACCCTGCGCCCCTTGCGCCCCGGTCAAGCCGGTTGGACCCTGTGAACCAGTTGCGCCAGTTAACCCTTGTGCTCCTTGCGGGCCTTGTGGTCCCTGCGGCCCGGCAGGGCCGTTGAAGAAGACATCCAACTCGGGCTGATGACTGAACGTCGTGCTCTCTTTGCTATCAAATGAGAAACTCCCACCCAGATTTCCCGCCACCACCAGCGCCACTCCAAAGTTCGACTTAGAACCATTCAGCCAGCCTTGCACCAGCGAAGTTATGTCGATCACGAGGAAGTTTGTCGCCGCGGCGGTGGTCACGGCAACCGGGTGGCCGCCAGTGGCCGACGCTCCCAAAGTCGGCGCAGTGCTGTACTTCAAGCCATACTCCGTCCAACTACGAGTCACCTGAAAAGCGTCAAACGAACCTGCCGTAGTGACCGCACTTACGTATAACCTCAGCGTTGCCTTGTTTACCGTTGCTGTCGTAGGGATCCCGGCCAGGTTGAATTGGACGTAGCTGGTGACACCGTTCTGCACGGCGAGTATGGTGCTGGTTCCGTAGTTAGTGGAGGGACTGCTGCTGGCAGTGTAGGTATCCATTGCGGGCGGCGCCTGGCCCAGACAGGCGAGCGACAACGCTGAAATCGACACAAAAATGCCAAGCGTGGGCCAAACAAAACGTTGGAGGAGAAAATAGGGGAAGACGAATATTCCGCGAGTCATTACTTGCTCCTACTTGGCCAGGTCGTTAGGAGCCGAATAGCCATTGTCGAACCTGGGCGGCCACACAGGTCGGCAATCTCTTTTGTTGCGACTTCTTACTGGAGTTTGCGGGGCCTTGGCTACCCTGCATGCGATCGGAAACCGGGGTCAGCCTGAGTGCATTGTGGAAGGGTGTTACGCGCGTTTCAATAGCAATGGGGTGGAGTTACGTTTGGTATTAAGTGGGGGTAAAACGTTGACAGAAATGGCACTTGATAGCCAGCAAGGGGCGCTGACAATCCCCATCTACGAATCATATAGTGTTTAGCACATAGGTGCCGATTGCTGGATATTGAAATGTCTTCCTAGACTACGAAATGGAAGGTTGAACACCGGGTAATATGTTGGTCGGGGCGAGAGGATTTGAACCTCCGACCCCCTGCGCCCAAGGCAGGTGCGCTACCAGGCTGCGCTACGCCCCGACTGTCTCCATTATAACAATCATTGCAATGGTACTCGACGCCCCCCAGATGCTTTGTCGCCTTCAGCTTTCGGCCTTTCCGCATTCGGTATAATGAGTCCTTGATGATGGGCCTAATGTATGCGGCCGTGACCTACGTCCGCAGTCCGGCTGGCATGTTCGTAGAAGAATTGCGGCGTGAACTGCATCCCTCGCACACTCACGCAGACGCCCATATCACCGTCCTTCCTCCCCGCCCTCTCTACGGAAGCGAAGAACAAGCGATCCAACAACTTACCGAGACCTGCAGCAGCGCTGCGCCGTTCGAAGTGACTATGGGTGATGTCGAAACATTTATCCCCTCAACTCCGACGGTATTCATCCGTGTCGCGCATGGCGCATACCGAATACGTGAGCTGCACGATCGGCTCAACCGGGGCGCACTGCAATACACGGAGCCATGGCCGTACATGCCGCACCTCACGATTGTAAAAATGGATACGGCAGATGAGGCCCGCAAAGTAGTCGCATTGGCCCGTCCGCGCTGGGACTGTTGCGAGGACACCAGGAAAATTAAGGTCGATTCGGTGACCTTTGTGAAGGGAAACGGGGAACGTTGGATCGATCTGGCGACTGTTCGGTTGGGTCCGCCGGCTAAAAAGTGACGCAAGTCCTCGAACCGTGTGCGACATTCAAATTGGTTTTTGGACTGAAACCGAAAGATTGTTGGGGTGGGTGAAGGGATTCGAACCCTTGACAGCCGGAGCCACAGTCCGGAGTTCTACCACTGAACTACACCCACCACACTATCGAAAATTATAGCATTCAAAGGCTGCGGAGCCGGGGCTGGCAGCCCCTAAGGGCGGCGTGAAAACGCGCTGAAAATAAGCTCGCGAAGCCTAGTTCATGGAACAGTCACCGCTGTTCATGCAGCAATTTGACTGCCCGCAAGGTGTGGCCGCGGCCACGCCGCCGTGGCTATGGGCGGAAAAAGTCGAGAGCTGCTGCTCGAGTTCCGCGGCGTGGCATTTTGGGCATTCGGCCTTCTGTCCACCCAACACAATGGCTTCGAATTTGTGGCCGCACTCGGCGCATAGATACTCAAAAATCGGCATGATCACTCCCTGACAAATGACTCGCCTCTACCGGCGGAAACGCGCCTGCCATAATGGTAGTAGAAAATCGGATGGCGCTCGCCCCATTATAGATGCAGCAACACGAACCCAGAACTTCCACTGACCGTTCCGTGCGCGAGGAGATGACTGCGTCGTCACGTGCACTGCGTGCCGCGGAGACAACCGGCGCACACGATTTCTTTGGCGAGCCCTTCCGGCCGCGACGTCCGTTCGTTGGTGGACACGCGCAAACCATCGCGGGCAACTTCCTGCCGCGCCGCAACGAATTGCCGCCGCCGGAAGAGCGACTTGTCCGGGTTGAGCCGGACGTGCAAGTTCTCTGTCACTGTCACTGGCAGACTGAGCGAGCAGGTGCCACAACGTTGATCATCGTGCACGGGCTGGAGGGCTCGAGCAACTCGCAGTACGTTATCGGTACCGGCAGTAAGGCGTGGCGAGCGGGGATGAACGTGGTGCGCATGAACATGCGCAACTGCGGAGGCACGGAGCAACTCGGTCCCACCCTCTACAACTCCGGAATGTCGTCTGACGTCGGGGTTGTGGCTGAGACTCTGATCCGCGAGGATGGCCTGCAAAAGGTGGCGTTTGCAGGATTTTCCATGGGCGGAAACCTGGTGCTGAAGCTACTGGGTGAATGGGGCGCGCAGGCCCCTCCGCAAGTAAAAGGCGGAGTCGGCGTCTCCCCGGCAATGGATCTCGCCGCCTCGGCCGACGCGCTACACGATCGAGCCAACCGTATTTATGAATGGAAGTTCCTGCGCGGTCTGAAGAAACGCATCGAGCGCAAGGCTACGTTGTATCCCGGCCGTTACGACACAAAATACCTGCGCGGGCTGGGAAGCCTGCGCGAGTTCGACGACCAGATCACAGCCCGATACTGCGGATTTCAAGACTCCCAGGACTATTACGCGCGCGCGGCTTCCACCCAAGTGCTCGATCGCATCGCCGTGCCTACGCTCATCCTGCATGCGGATGACGACCCGTTCATCCGAGTTCTGCCCGGCACGCGTGAAAAGCTATCGCAGAACCAGCACATCACTTACGTCGAAACCGCGAGTGGCGGACACTGCGCCTTTCTCGCCGAGCCCAATGGCTATGATGGCCGCTGGGCTGAGCGTCAGGCTATTGCTTTCCTGCAACGCGTCGACCGGGGCGACCCTGTCATCGCTCCAGCCTGGGCGAGAGACTGATGGACGCAGATTGGTCGG
Source organism: uncultured Acidobacteriaceae bacterium (assembly GCA_963834815.1). Lineage (GTDB taxonomy): Bacteria > Acidobacteriota > Terriglobia > Terriglobales > Acidobacteriaceae > DASRAA01. The sequence continues at coordinate 907,230 of CAWIDA010000009.1, forward strand.
CCGAACTCGCGGCCGACGATGCCGCACTCGAGTTCCCGTGGTCTTCGCCCGACGGATCGATGCACTATGTCGATTTGCTGCGAAGTCCGGATTTGCTCACGGCGGTTCCAGAAGCAAAGCAGTTCACTGAGCTTGGCGAGTTTCTAGTAGCGATCAACGGATCGACATCCCCATGGCTAACGGCGAAGTGTGATGTCTGGGCTGACGATGAGTTGAGTGAGGCAGAAGGCATTTACCAAGCTAGCCGAAAACTCTCCTCATATGTTGACCTGATCTTGCGCGAGCATGATGCTCGTTTCTCATTCCATCGGCACGAGCTGTGGGTGAAGGCGGTGGCAAAGGAGCTATCGACCGACGATGAGCCCCACGCAGCGTGCGAGTTCATCGTGCGGCGCTGCTGGTATAACACGCAAGCCGACCCGATGCGCACCGAAGACGATGAGGAAACACCTGCGGAGGAGCACACCATATCGGGGTTTTATGTGACGTTCTACCTCTCCGGTTATGGTGACGACGAAAGCCAGACAAGAGCACGATGGGCAGCCGGACTCCGGCGGGTTACTGCCGTACTTACCCGACTGGCAGCCTGATTTGCGATAATGAAGGTAGCATGCCAGGAACAGGGCGCTGCCAGCGATGGGGCCGTAGCTCAATTGGATAGAGCATCAGCCTTCTAAGCTGAGGGTTGCTGGTTCGATCCCAGCCGGCCCTACCACTTTTCGCGACTCGCCACCACTGCGGCTACGGCGTTGGCCGGATCACTACCTGCGCGGCACGACAATCGCGCACGCCCGAACTGCATTGCCGAAATTGCAGGTCCTTGGTTAGACAGACCTCAACTGCCAGCATTTCGCCCTTGGTGCACGAAACGCGTCGAGAGGAGCGTGATTGGTGCTGGCAATGCTCTGCTCGATCTCTTTGGGGCTCGTATTCAACGGTTCGCCGGGAGCGCGATACTCCGGAGGAATCTTCACTTCAGAGAATGCCTTCTGAATCAAAGGAAAGTAGTGAACTGCCGCCAATCCGCTGCAGGTCCCATGCTCCGACCACTCATGCTGAATCAAACCCTTGTCCGGCATGATTGGCAGCATCTGGTCCACAATCGCGTGCGAGACGGCTACGCCACTCAGGCACGCCTGCGGATAAGTTCCGTCGTCGTTTTGGGGCCGCAGTCCGTGCACAATGAAACCATAGTGACGCTGCGTATCGCATTCGCCGGAAGAGCGGCTACGGGAGTGAGTGGCGCAAAACTCAGGTGCCCATGAAAGGTTGAGCACATAGTAATCAAAATTGCCGGGTGTACGGTCGGCGGTGTCGATCTGGGCGATAGAACTCTGACCAATTATAAGGAGAGAGGCTATCTCTACGAGCAAAACACCCAGCAAGAGCTTGCTAGTCATCCGCTAAATCGTACAGCAATTTCAGCGGAGGCGCTTACACAGCGGAGCCCCGCCTATACACTAGGTTTTCGAAGCGCGGACCGGAGCCTAGCAGCAGCGCTTTAAGACCGGGACGAGATGATTTCTGCAGCCGATGCCATTCTTCGATCGGCACCAATACCGCAGCCTCAACTCCCCTGCGGGTCACGACCTGCGGGCCTTTCGTAAGGGTGGTTTCCAGTAATTCACTAAAGCGGGCTTTTGCGTCTCGCTCTTGCCATGCGGGCATGTCCACCGAATCTCCTGACTGACCATGATAACCGGCCAAAGTACAGCAGAAATCTTCACGCCCGAGCAGACTGCCTTCACCCAGCTTGGCTACGGCACCGGTCGAACAGAAATCTGACTGGCGCGACACTCCTTCAACGTGCTTGGGCAGGCCTGATACTGCAAGTCCTTCGACAAGCAAATCTCCACCGCCGCGAACTCATTCGCCGGGCAGGACACACGGAACGCGCCCTTGGGCGCATTATTCGCAGCGGCAAATTTCTGTTCAATGTCGCCCGCTCTAGTCTTGGAACTGCTGGAAGGGTGCTTAAAATCGTCCGGTACCTGGAGTCCGTTGTATAACTTCTCGATGGCTCCGAAGTAATTCTTCACGGAAAGGCCACTACACGTGCCGTGCTTGGCCCACTCATGTTGGATCAATTGTTTTCCCGGCATGATCGGCATCATGTGGTTGACGGTCGACGACTTGACCGGCGGCGTGGTGGCACAATTCTGAGGCCACTTGCCGTTGTCATACTGCGGCCATAGCCCATGCACTACCAGACCCATATGCTTCTGAGGATCGCATTCGGCGGAGGAACGGCTGCTGGGATTCGATGCGCAATAGTCGGGCGCCCACGACAACGCGAGCAGGAAGTAGTCGAAGTCGCCGGCCGCCGCATCGCTCGCCGTAGCTGGCTTCTTGTCTTTCGCGAAGCTCGTCCCGTTGAGACAGCAACTCAACCACGCTAAAAGAATCCAGGTGACCAATCGCTTGCCCATAAGATGCACATGCTACTGCAACTTCGCTTGCGTGTCAGCGAAAATTGCGCTAGTGAAGATGTGCAAAATGGTCGAGTACAAAGAGCAGGGCCACGCCGACGAATACGATCAAGCGCCATTTTCACGCCGGGTTCGCGATTGACCTCGGGGATCAGGTCGGATGCGGCGACATAGATGGTTACGCCCGCCGCAACCGGCAAGCCATAACTCACGGCATGCTGCCCGATCGCCATGGTGAGTACTCCGGCTATCGTAGCCATCCCCAGCATGACAGAAGCAAACCACGACTTCCCCTTACTAAGGCCACTGGCCAGCATGACCGAGGTCACTGTAAAGCCCTCCGGAATCTTGTGCAGGAAGACGGCAAGAAAGATTACCCAGCCCAGCCACGAGGAGATGAGGAATCCGGAGGTAATGGCGATACCGTCAAAGAAGGTGTGGATCAACAGCCCAAAGAGCACCGACATGCGTTTGTGCGAGTGCACGAATTCGTCGGCATGAGTTTCTTCTCCATAGTGAAAGTGCGGGGTGATGGTGTGCTCGAAGAGGTGCACGATGAGGTAGCCGGCGAGCACCAGTAACGCACCCAGGCGTCCGGCCAGTTCCAGGCTCTCGGGAACCATCTCAACTAATGCGGTGGCGAGCATGAATCCGGCGCCCAGAGCGACGAAATAACGCAGGTAACTGCGGTCCCAGGTTCGCTGCACAATGACCGTCCCACCGAAGACATTGGCGGCAGCCGCCGTAAGTCCAAGCAGGATGCTGGTGATGATGGGATTCATGAGCAGCGAGCAGGATAGCAGAGCATCGGCTGGCGACCGTTAGCCGACCAGAGCCAAGTGTGGTGATTCCAAGTCTGGGGCACTTGAAACTGGGAATCTTTAACCGCTTCAATCACCCGCTGTGACGGATGTGCATCACGTCGCCATCCTTGACGATGTACTCCTTGCCTTCCAGGCGAAGGGTGCCGCGGGCACGGGCCTCGGCTTCCGATCCGGCTTCCAGCAGTTGGTCCCAGTGAATGGTCTCGGCGCGAATGAAGTGTTTCTCGAGGTCGGTGTGAATGGCTCCCGCGGCGTTTACGGCCCTAGAACCGCGCTCCACCGTCCAGGCACGGCATTCGTCTTCGCCCACAGTGAAGAACGAGATCAACCCCAGCAATTCGTACGTCTTGCGAATGAGACGTACCAGCCCGCTTTCCGTCAAGCCGTAGCTGGAGAGGAACTCGGCGGCATCCTCTTCACTCATCTCGGCCAGTTCAGCCTCGACCTTGGCGCAAACTGCGAGGGCACCTGTATTAGGACGGGAGGCGACTTCCGCGATGCCGTGCTTGGCAACCGCGTCCTCAAGGTCCTTGCCAAGGGTGGTGCTCTCACTGATATTCAGCACGTACAAAATGGGCTTCTCGCTCAGAAACATGAACCCGCGAATACGCTTCTTGTCCTCGGGAGCCATTTCCATCTCACGCAGCGGCAATTCCTTTTCCAGATGCTCTTTGGCGCGCAGCAATAGCTCATGTTCTTTTTCGAGCTCAACTGTCTTCATCTTCTTCAGGTCTTTTTCCACGCGCTCCAGCCTTTTCTCCACCTGGCCGAGATCGTTGACGATGAGGTCGAAGTCGATGTTCTTGATGTCGCGCAGCGGGTCGACTGCACCCACATGAGGAATCGACGGGTCGTCAAAGGCACGCACGACATGGGCGAGCGCGTCGACGTTGCGCAAGTTGGCGGCAAAGGCGGTCTCCTTGAGTGCCTCCTGGCTAAGGGCGGCAACGTCGGAGTACTCCACGCTGGCATGGATGAGCTTCTTGGGGTTGTAGAGGGCCGCCAGACGGTCGAGGCGATCGTCGGGCACCTTGGTGACGCCGAGGTGCGCTTCCCGAGGATTGCCCGAGCGCTGCGCCACCTGCTGCTTGGTCAGCATTACGAACAACGAGGTCTTGCCCACCTGCGGCAGGCCTATGATTCCGGTTCTCATGAGTGTGACCTTTTATGCCCCGGCCGTGAGTCGTCCTTGGAGCGCACCGGGAGCGATATCAATGGGATAGTCCGTGGCTCGGCCCCGTACAGAAGCGAGCTTTCGGATGAGCACAATCTTCTATGATAAACGTCGCGAGGTCAGAAAGATAACCATCAGACCAAGCAGCAGAACAGTGCTTTCCAGGCGGGTTGACCATTCGTGCAGCCGGTTGAATTCGATGCGTCGGGCATCCTCATGCGGTACGTTGTCGATGAAGACCATGTCGTTGCGCAGCGCCAGCATGCGAGGTGAAATGGCGAACATGCTGACCAAGGTGAGCGCGATCATGGCGTAGATCAACAGGTTCCTGGCGGCGAAAGGGTTGAGAAAGCCCTGCATGGCCTTCGCGTCAATCATGGAGTTGCCCACCCAAACCACGCCGCACGCCAGACCCATCCAGTGCAGAATGCCGAGGCTCCGGCTTACTACTGCGCCAGCAACTTGGCGGCTGGGGAGAATTCCTGTGTGAAAGACGGTAGGTGCCAGGACGGAGGCAAAAAATATGATGCCTCCAACCCACACCACCAGCGACAGCAACATCAGAAAGCGCACAACAGCCATTGGGACCTCGCGATGAGACTCATTCTATAGGGTTTTAGCGTCGGGTCTGCGGGTTCACCCAGGGCCGCCCGTTGAAGCCACGAGCGGGCATCGCCTGCGGCTCCATTGGTGACGTTCGTGCTATGGCTGTGGAGTGGAATGGATTACGATAGTTGGACCGAAGTGGCTCCCCCGGGGCTAACAGTAAAAGCTACGGTTTAGTAGTTGGGACGGCGTCAAGGGGAGTACGTTCTTAGCTGGCTATGGTGTTTGTGGTAGGCAAACGAAGCGGCGTCCTTGTACTACTGTGCCTCTGGCTGGCAGCCGGAGCCGGGCTGGCTTTCGGCCTTGAACCCGCTCATACCCCTGCTCTTACGCTCACGCCCTCGTCCGGCAATGTTCCAATCTCATCCGCCGCTGAGGTCATGTGCGATCCGAAGGGCGACACGTCGCTGGAAGCAGCGCAAGACGGGTCGTATGTTCTTCTTGGGAGCGAAATGCCCAGCTCCGAGCAATGTTCCGGCTATTGGGTTCGGATCAACCTGCGTGCCAGCGACCCTCCTCCGGGAGGATGGGTCCTGCAAGTATCTCAGGGCTGGAAATATGCGGATCTGTACTATGAGCAGAACGGTCATATCTCCGTTCTGAAAAGCGGAACTTTCCTGCCACCCCAGAAACGGGCGTTTGCATCGCATTTCCTGGTCTTTGCCCTGCCTTTAGAGCCGAACCGTGAAACCACCTTCTATTTGCATTTCGTTGGAGACACCAGCCGGTACGGCGACGCACGCGTTATCGGCGGAACCCTCCAACGGCTCGATGTTAATCAGTCGATACGGCGAGACATTTTGTTCGGACAAGGCATCTACGGCGGCATCATTCTCGCCCTCGTGCTCTACAACCTCATCCTGTACGCCGCCATTAGCGAACGGGCTTATCTCTATTACTCGCTTTACGTCCTGACATTTGGCTCAGTCTGGACGGGGCGAACCGGTTTTCTCTACCAGTACTTGTGGCCGAATCACCCGGTAGTCGAGTCGGAGTCGCAGTTTTACCTGGTCGCACTGGCCATCATTTTCAGCAGCGTCTTTGTGCGTCAGTTTCTGGCGACTCGCGAAAGATCCAAGACCGTCGACCGCACACTGCTCGTCATTGTTTGGTTCACCGCCGTGTTGTGTGTCCTGAGACTCGCTGGGTTCCGGGGGGCGTCCACCCTAATGCTGGCCATCGATGGACTGGTGACCACGATTTTTTTCGCCGTAGTCGGTGTGCTCTTCCTGGTTCGCGGTTATCGGCCGGCGCGTTTCTTTCTCGTAGCCTGGACGTTGCAACTCGTCGGCAACGCTCTCTACATTTTTGCCTTCTTGCGTTTCCTGCCGTTCGATCTGGTCACCTATAACGCGGCCCAGATCGGCTCAGGACTGGAGAGCATTCTGCTCGCGTTTGCGCTGGCCGACCGGGTAAACCTGCTCAAACGGGAAAAAGAAGAAAAACAACTGCAATACACTCACGAACTCCAGGTGCAGGTGAAAGAGCGCACCGAAGAGCTAACCAATGCCGTGGAGAAATTGAAAGCGGCTTCGGTTACGGATCCGCTGACTGGGTTAAGCAATCGCCGCCATGTGGATTCCGCCATCCAGCCCTGGATCGCTGAACTGCAGCGCGACCGCATCCGGAACCTGTCCGGCGCGCCACGACGTTTTCTTGCCCTCTGCCTTGCCGATCTTGATCACTTTAAGCAGATCAACGACGAGTCGGGCCACTCTGTGGGGGACAAGGTCTTGCAGGCAGTGGCCGGCACACTCAGTCAAAACGTGCGGGCCACTGCGATGCTGGCGCGGTGGGGTGGAGAGGAGTTTCTGGTGCTGGATCACGTCACCGGGCCATATGAGGACTTATTAATGGCGGAGCGGTTGCGTCTTGCTGTGCTTGAAGACAGCCAGCAGACAATTCTTGAAGCTGGTCGGCCGCTCTCGTTGTCGTTGGGTTTGGTGCGGTATCCGTTCTCTGCAGCCTTTCCGGAGCTGTTAACGTGGGACCATTGCCTGGCACTGGCGGATCACGCGCTGTATCGCGCCAAGAGAGCGGGGCGCAATCGCTGGCAATGCTATCGGACGAACGAAGATCAATTGCGTACCGCCATTCAGGCACGGGGCATCGAGGACGTACGGCACCTGCTGCGGATGCACCCCGAGCAGGCGATCGAGATGGGTCTTATCGAGGTCATCGACCAGGTGGTTTCGGACGTGCCGGTCTCCTAGAGCACCCGCCTGCGACAGAGCAGGCCTTTAACCTTCTCGCCTGCTGTCATCTCGCTGATTTCTGGAGCCACTATCCACCTACTTTCGGGCTGCGTTCTTGCGAACGACGGCTAGGCGGCGAGCATGAAAGCTCCCGTTAACTACCGCTGCGATGGCGTCCATTTCGGCCAGGAATCCATCGTGCCCATGCGCCGTCTCGAACTCGCGGTAATCGCATGGCACCCCCGCAGCCTCGATGCGCTTCGCCAGGTCGCACACATACCTGGCTGGGAATAACCAGTCCGACGAGATTCCTACGAGTGAAACGTGCGCCGTGATTCGTTGCAATGCCTCAGCTTCCGACGAATAGCCGCGGCCGAGCTCAAACGTATCCATCGCTTTGGAAATCACCAGATAGGAATTCGCGTCGAAGCGCTTCACGAACTTTTCCCCCTGGTGGTCGAGATAACCAGCAACGTCATACCGCTCGTCAATCGAGTGCAGCGGGTCTTCATCGTTGCGATTCGGCTTGCGACTGTAGCGCTCCTCGAATAGCTCAGCCGATTTGTACGAGCACATTGCAATTCCCCGAGCCAATCCCACGCCGCGTGCCGGCTGTTCGCCGGCAGGATAGCGCCCGTGCTTGAAATCGGGATCAAGCTGAATCGCCTTGCGTTGCAAGTGGTTCAGCGCCAGCCCCATCGCCGACAGCGGTGCTGTGCCGATGGCGATGCAGTGCTCGACGCGCTCCGGATAGTCCACTGCCCACTGCAGCGCCTGCATCCCCCCAATCGACGCACCAATCACGATACGCAGGCGCTTAACCCCCAACTCTTCCAGGACATGCGCCTGGGCGCGGACGATATCGCGAATCGTGACGAGGGGAAAATCAGGACCGAATGCTTTGCCAGTGGCGGGATCGGTTGAAGCAGGACCGGTAGAGCCGTAACACGACCCCAGGATATTGGTACAGATGACGCAGTCGCGGGTCAGGTCGAAAACAGCGCCGAACATTTCGGGCCACCAGTCGGCGACCCGTGCCGACCCCGACAGCGCATGGCAGACCAGCACCCCATTGTCGCGGCGCTGGTTCAGTTCGCCATATACGGCGTAACGTACGGAAACCGGCTGCAGCGCTCCGCCGCCCTCCAGCTGGAAGGGTTCCCCGTAGGCAAATGTCAGGTCGCCCTCCCTTGTTGGCTGTGGTGCCTCGCTCATGGCTAACTCTTAGCCACCTGAGTTGCGGCCTTTTTACCTGTCGCAACCTGCAGCGCGTTCTCCACGTCGGCGATGATGTCGCGCACATCCTCAATGCCCACCGATAACCGGACCATTTCCGGAGTCACACCGGTTTCGTGCTGCTCCGCTTCGCTGAGCTGCTGGTGAGTTGTCGAAGCGGGGTGAATCACCAGCGACTTCGCATCACCGATGTTTGCCAGCAAGCTGAAAAGCTGTACCGCGTTGATGAACTTCTTGCCCGCCTCGTAGCCTCCGCGAATACCAAAGGTCACCAGCGAGCTCGCGCCAGTTGGTAAATACTTCTTCGCCCGTTCGTAATACTTGCTGGTCGGCAACCCGGGGTAGTTCACCCACTCCACATCGCCGTGGCCAGCGAGATACTCCGCCACCTTTAGCGCGTTCTCCGAGTGCCGCTCCATTCTGATGTGCAAGGTTTCTGTGCCCTGCAGCAACAGGAACGCATTGAACGGCGCCAGAGCCGCGCCGGTGTCACGCAGTCCCTGCACCCGGGCCTTGATGATGAACGCCAGAGGTCCGAATGCCTTGGTGTACGACACACCGTGGTAAGAAGGGTCAGGCTCAACGAAGTCCTTGAATCGTCCCGACGCCGCCCAATCGAATTTGCCGCCATCGACGATGATTCCGCCGATCGACGTGCCGTGCCCTCCGATATACTTCGTCGCCGAATTAATGATGATGTCGGCTCCCCACTCGATCGGCCGACACAGCGCGGGCGTCGCGCAGGTATTGTCGATCACCAGCGGCACGCCATTCTCATGGGCAATCTTGGCCAGTTCCTCGACGTCGGCGATGTCGAGTTTGGGATTACCCAGCGTCTCCGTGTAGAGCGCCTTGGTTTTTGGTCCAATGGCCTTGCGCAAGCCGGCGAAGTCATCCGCATCAACGAATTTCACTGTGATGCCGAGCTTGGGCAACGTGTAGTGAAACAGGTTGTAGGTTCCGCCGTACAGCGACGTAGTGGAAACGATGTCGTCACCCGCCGAGGCCAGCGTGGTAATGATCAGCGTTTCTGCCGCCTGTCCTGACGCCAGTGCCAGACCCGCCACGCCGCCCTCGAGAGCAGCGATGCGCTTCTCGAACACGTCGGTGGTCGGGTTCATAATTCTCGTGTAAATGTTGCCGAACTCCTGCAAGGCAAATAGTCGCGCGGCGTGGTCGGCGTCGTCGAACACGTACGACGTGGTCTGGTAAATCGGCACGGCGCGCGACTTGGTTGTGGGATCCTTTTCCTGCCCGCCGTGAATGGCAAGCGTGTCGAGGTGATATTGCGGTTTCTGGCTGGTGTCGCTCATCGACTGCTCCTTGCTGATGAAATTTGACCGGATGCACAACGACCCACAGTTTCGGCTGTGGGTCGATTAGGAATCTCTGCGGCTGTTACTCCTCTATTCGCCGCTACCGCACGCAACCCACCGACCGACACTTGTGTACGTACACATGGCCATGGTGCTAATTCGCGTCGCATTGCGGGTGGCATTACGCATGTTGGTCAAGTATAAAAGTCCGGGGATGGATGTCAAGTTGGCGGTAGGTACTGAACAATCACACGCCGGTTCTGGTCTGTGCGGCATAATGCGAGGAGAGGCACTGACCATGGCCGATCGACTGCGCTCGACAGGCATTACCCTGCTAAGCCTGTTCTTCGTTTTCGGCGCAACCATGAGTTCTATTGCAGCCATAATGCTTTTGTTCCCCGGCAGCCCACTCGAACCGCTGTGGCGGCTGAACCCCCACGCCCATGAGGTTTTTGCCGGAATGGGCACGTGGGCCGTGCTGCTGATGATGGTAGTATGCGCAGCCTGCGTTACCGCCGCGCTCGGTTTGTGGCGCTGCACCCGCTGGGGCTGGTGGACCGCCGTCGCTATCCTCGGTATCAACCTCGTCGGCGACACTGCAAATGCGTTTTTCGCCCAGGACTGGCGCACCCTGATCGGTCTACCGATTGGCGGCTTCATGATTGCCTATCTATTGCGACGGCGAAGCCAGTTTGGGCGGCGAAGGGCAACGCGCCCGCCCTTTGCGGACCTCCACCACTTGTACTAGATTCGTTAGCATTACGATCTCGTTGATTGCGACACTCCCATGCCGGAATTGCCCGACATCCTGGTTTATCTCGATGCGCTGGAAAAGCGCATCGTCGGAAGGAAGCTCGAGGCCGTACGCATTGTCGGGCCGTTTTTCCTCCGTACCGCCACACCGCCGATTGGCGAAGTCGAAGGCAAACAAGTGATGCACCTGCGCCGGATGGGCAAACGTATCTGCATTGGCTTGGAAAATGACCTGTGGCTTGTCTTGCACCTGATGATTGCCGGCCGCCTGCATTGGCGCAAGCAAGGCGCCAAGCTGGCGAGACCGCGAGGCGTTGCTGCATTTGATTTTGCTGATGCAACCTTACTTTTGACGGAGGCCGGTTCCAAGAAGCGTACCTCGCTTCACTTGGTCGCAGGCGAAAACAATCTTCGTTCGCTCGATCCCGGTGGACTGGAAGTCCTCGACGCCGGCCCCGACCAATTCGCCGCGGCGCTCAAGTCCGAGAATCACACGTTGAAGCGGGCTCTCACCGATCCGCGAATCTTCAGCGGTATTGGCAATGCCTATTCCGATGAGATCCTGTGGGAGGCTCGACTTTCGCCCTTGCAGCAAACGCAAAAGATGACCGCACTCCAGATCGAGCAGCTCTACACGGCCTGCGGTGCGACGTTGCAGCGATGGGTCGATCGACTGCGCGCCGAAAACGAAGACCGGTTCCCTGAGAAAGTAACGGCATTCCGCGCGGAAATGGCTGTCCATGGCAAGTACAAACAGCAATGTCCCCGCTGCGGCAATTTGATTCAGCGCATTCGCTATGCAGCGAACGAAGCGAATTACTGCCCGCACTGCCAGACCGATGACAAGCTGCTTGCTGACCGTGGCTTGTCACGGCTCCTGCGCGACGACTGGCCCAAGACTCCCGACGCCCTCGAAATATTCATCGAAAAACGTCGAGGCTCCTGAGACAGAGCGTCATCGGTAGCGCATAATCGTGTGCCCACCCTTGTCGCCGTACATTGGCGACACGGGTGGGAAGCGAGTAATTTTACCGTTCTACTGCGCCGGAGCCGGCGCTGTCTGCTGAGGCGCGGGAGGATTGAAGTTCACCTTTGGGGCCTGCCGCGAACCTTCGTCGGCCTTGAAATAAGCGTCGTTGCGCGCGAAGCCTGACAAGCTGGCAACGATGTTGTTGGGGAACAGTCCGATGTAGGTGTTGTAGTCCTGCAGGGTGTCGTTGTAGCGCTTGCGCTCGATGGCAATGCGGTTTTCCGTCCCAGCCAACTCATCCTGCAGTCGCAGGAAGTTCTCATTCGAGCGCAACTGCGGATAGTTCTCGACGACGACCATCAGACGGCCCAGTGCGGAATCCAACTGGCCGTTGGCGGCGATCTTCTCCGAGGGAGTCTTGGCCCCGATCATGGCCGCGCGGGCGGCCGCGATGTCGCCAAAGACTTTCTCTTCGTGAGTGGCGAATGCCTTGACTGTCTCCACCAGGTTGGGAATCAAGTCAGCACGACGTTGCAGCACCACGTCCACCTGAGACCATGCCGAGTTCACAGCTTCCCGCTTGCGTACCATTTCGTTGCGATGGCCGACAAACGTGCTGCCAAACCAGAACAGCAGCACGATGACGATGATGAGAATGATCACTCCAGCTTTCATAATTGTTCTCGCTCTCCTAGGAGACGTCTCAGGCCGGGAACACGTCCCGACTATCCCTGCTTCTGCCACTGTCGCTTCGGCACCTTCACGTCCAAACCGTGAGCCACCGCCAGAATGGCGTCCATGTAGGCATGATATAGGCCCCGAACATTTTCTACGGCGTGCCCGTCGCTGCGCAACTCCAGCACGGTGCGTAGGGGCTTCTCGTTGAATCCGAAGACTTCGGCGGCATGCTCCAGTACTTTAGGTTTGGCATGTGGCGGGTTCTCGCCCAAGGCGATCAGGGCATGACGGAAGAGTGTCAATACGCTGGTCACCGATTTCGCCATCACCAGCTTGAGCTCGTCGTCGCCATCGTTGGTCAGGAGCAGCTGATTGCGCAGCCGTAGAAGCGTGGTGCGCAGGTCATGCTCTACTTCGACGCGGTGCAGGTTCATGGGGACTGCGACCCCCGCCAGCACGTCTTCCCCGTGCAAGGTCTTGTGCGAGCTCTGGATGTCGAGCATTTCGATGGCAAAAACATCCGCCGACTCGCGCAGTTCTTCCAGCGTCATGATGGTCGGCGGCCGCAGCTTCTGCTCGTGACTCCACCACGCCAACACACCGTTGAGCGCCGGATAGATACTGGACTTCATGTGGCGGAGCACAATCAACAGATTCACGTCCGAATACCGTTCGTGAAAGTCGTCACGTGCCGCCGAACCATAGAGCACGACGGATAGCAGGTCGTCACCGCAGGCGTACTGCAGGCGTCCCACCAGTTGCTGCAACTTGTCTTCAGGCTTGCTTGTCATCGCTCACTCTCCGTAAGCGGACTACCAGCTTCCGCCGGCGCCACCTCCGCCGCTCATGCCGCCGCCAAAACCGCCGAAGCCGCCACCACCACCGCCGCCCCAACCTCCCGAGCTGCCACCGAAACCTCCGCCCCAACTTCTGCCCCCGCGTCCCATCGCACTACCCAGCAGCATCCAGGGCAGTGCACCACCCATGCCGCCACCACCACTGCGCGGGCCGCCACCGCGACGTCCTGCGCGTGCCAAGGCACGAATCAGCAGGAAGAAACCGCCTAACAGAACGAACGGCAACCACCAGGGCGCTTCATGTTTCTCAGACCGTGCCGTGCGTTTGGGCAATCCAGTGAGTTCCACGCCCGCGTCCGCCGCAATATACTGCGCCACGCCCATTGCTCCGATCCATGCGGCTGCGCTGTAATCACTCTTGCGCAGGTCGGGAAGCATTTCGCGTCCCACGTCGCCGGCACGCGCATCGTTGATCACTGGCTCCAGTCCGTAGCCGACTTCTATACGATACTGCCGCTCTTTCGGCGCAATCAGGACCAGGACGCCGTTATCTTTGCCCTTTGTCCCGATACCAAGATGCTTGTAAAGCTCGGCGGCATAGTCTTCCTTGGACTCGCCATCGAACGAGTTTACGGTGACGACCGCCATCTGCGCGCCCGTCTTTTGCTGCAACTCGGTGGCAAGTAGTTCGATCTTCTGGCGTGTCGCCGGGTTGATCACCCCCGCCAGATCGGTAACGTAGCCCTGCGGCTGGATGTCGTTGATCTTCTCGGCCCACGCCGATGGCATCAGGGCGACAAACAGCAGCAGTAACAAGACGGGTTTGCTTCGGGCTGGCACGATCGGAACGAAGCAGCGGCTGTGCAGAAAGGTTCCTCTTCCGTACGCTAGTGAACTACCCTCCGACTGTCAAGGACGCGAGCCGCCGTCTCCGCCCAGCTGAGGATCGGCGTTCGCCACGCGGAATCCGGGAGCGCGGTAATCCTTCGGCAGAAATTGGTCTGGGATAGCGACGCGATTGCCGTCACGTAGAGCATGAAATACCGGCGACATGATCTCCACTCCCGCATTGTAGAAACTGTCCTGAATGTTGGCGTGAAGTTCCGAGTAGATGTTCACCATGTGCAGCGGGTTCCGCGTGTAGGCATTGATCATGTACTCGACGTAGGAGTCGTCGAGCGCGTTCTGCAGTACAAAAGGCGCGGGATCAGTGAGAATGTGCTCCGTCTTGAGTGCTGCGTCAATCAGCAGCTTGTGAATCGTCCGCCACGGCGCGTCATAACCGATGGTTACAGATGTGTGAAGAATCAGCCCGTTTGTCTGTGCCAGCATACTGAAGTTTTGAATGTGGCTGCTTAGCACGACTGAGTTCGGAATGGTGACTTCGACGTTCTTGATGGTCTTGATGTGGGTGGCTAGCAGCGCCTGCTGCGTCACTTCTCCTGTGTTGTCGCCAATGGCAACCCAGTCGCCGACGCGAAATCCGCGGGTGTAGGTCAGCATGATGCCTGCCACAACATTCGAAACTGCCGACGTGGAGCCTAACGAAAACAGCAAGCCAAGAAATACGCCGACGCCTTTGAAGGCGGGCGACTCTTCTCCCGGCAAGTACGGCACGATCATCACGGCAGCAAATGCCAGGATCAGGAAGCGGGTAATTTTGTAGGTTGGATCGACCCACTCCGGGTAGAACCGGGGAATGTGAATGCGTCCACGCTTCACCTCGGCGGTTAGCAAGCGCACGAAGCGAAGGATGTAGTAGGTAACTACGATCACGGCGACGATGAAGAAGGCTTTCGGCAGGTAGTTCAGTATTGCCGCGCCAATGGTTTGCAGCGGTGAAAGCACCCATCCCAACAATCTTCGACCTATGTCGCGGGTCCACGGGAAGTAATTCAGTTCCGTGAACAGGAAAGTGTAAGTCAGGACCAGCAGCAGAATTATCCGAAGCCAGCGGACCATGGAAGCCAGGGCACGCGCCAGGCGTTCCGCCGCCACGATTTCCGATTCCTGGATTTTCAGGCTCTTGATCTTGGTTTTGGCGGATGTCTCGATCAAGTGGAGCGCCCGCCGCGAAAGCCAGAGAATTAGCCAAAACACAAACGCGAAAACGAGCAGCGTCAGCAGCGCATATCCCCCCGCTCTCCAAAGGAAATGCGGAGTGTGCTCCTGCCGCGACTGCTGCACCACTGTTTTGATCCGGCCGATGAGTTGAAATGCCACCGCATTCGTCGGCAATCCGGCCCGGCGAGCATCGCCCTGAGTCACCACCATGACCAGTTCGTCGCCAAACATAATCTTGGTGCCAAACGACTCGTCCTCGGTGTGGAGCAGATTGAGATCGAGGCTGCGATCGTCCACAAGCCGCTGCAGGCTTTTTGAAATCCTCGAAGCCCGGTCTTCGGCCGGGTTTGCACCCAGGGTCTCGTGAATCTCGAAGACGGGGTAGCCGTCCACCGTAACCGGGTAACCCACGTTCACCTGGGCTTCGGCTGTCTGGCCGGGATCGACGGCGTCGGCCCAACTGGCGGTTGCCACCAGTAACACTCCGCCGTAAAGCAGCAACACGAATGCGCGGAACAACCTTTGGAGATTCACGAAGATGCGCCTCCGGCTCCGCCCAAGCTCGTGGCGGAAGACCTCATTCTTTGCACTTTTGCACTCGCGGTTCATGCTAGGCGATAGGCGCGCCGTACTCAAGCCTCGCGTTTTCGATTGGAGTGGCGAAAAGCAATAGGCAATTCGGCGCGAATATCCTCGCACGTTCTATGGCCTGGCTGATTGAAGCCTGGTCTTTTCTCTTGCCTTGCACCGGCGGGCCTCCAGCCAGGCCATCCAGGTATCCAGCCCTTCGCCGGTCGTACTTGATACATCCAGAATCTCCATCTGCGGATGCACCCGGCGAGCATTTTCCTTTGCCACTTCGGCTTTGAATGGCACGTAAGGCAACAGATCGATCTTCGTCAGAAGCATGAGCTCTGACTTGAAGAAGATGGATGGATACTTCAGCGGTTTGTCTTCGCCCTCGGTGGTGCTTAGCAAGACAATCTTCGCGTCTTCACCCAAATCGTAGCTCGACGGGCAAACCAGGTTGCCCACATTTTCCACCACGAGCAGATCAAGGTCTTCCAATTTCCAATCGGCAAGATGCCGTTCCACCATACGAGCATCGAGATGACAAGTGCCGCCAGTAACAATCTGCTTCACCGGAAATCCGAACTTTGCCAGGCGCTGGGCGTCATTTTCTGTCTGCAGGTCGCCCGTCAAGACAGCAACTCGCGCACCCTTATCCATGCGCTCCAGCGTCCTTTCCAACAGTAACGTCTTTCCCGACCCCGGCGAGCTTATGAGGTTCACACACAGGATTCCGTGCTGACGGTAGCGCTCGCGTAACTGCTCGGCGAGAATCTGGTTCTCGTTCAGGACTTTCTTTTCAACTTCGACTCGGCTCATTCGGCCACTTCCATGTATGCGATGTCCAACTCTTCGCCGCTGATGCACTGCGTGGCAAACTCTCCGCACTGCGGGCAGTGAGGATCATAGTCGGTCATGCGGAACTCATGCCGGCAGTTGGGGCAACGTTGCACCCGGGGAATCGATTCGACCACCATTACGAGAGGCTCCCATTCCGTGTCCTTAATGATGCACTCAAAACCAAACTGCAAGGCATCGATGTCGATGCCCGCCAATTCGCCAATCTTGACCCCCACTTTCGTGATATGCGCGTCAGGACGCCGGCTGGCCTCCGCCGCTACACAATCCAAAATCGATGATGCAATGCCCAATTCGTGCATGAAGTCCGTCGCTTCTGCGCGACCCACCATTGTCGCACCTCGACTGTCGCATGTCGGTGATACTTGACAAAACTCTCCGATGTCCGGTTCTGGACACGGTTGATAACGCGGCTCTTTCCGACTCATTATCTTTCCGTTCCAGGAAACATTTTGCGCTGGATTTCGTCTATCACCGCGAGACGGGCATTGGTCTGTCCGGGGCATCGTTCCATAACGTCGGGTGGGCGAAGTGCTAAAACGGTGGGGTCAAATTTGGTTCGTCGGGCTGGTGCTGTGGACGCTGCTGGCGTTCCTCAGCGCCGCGGGCGCGCACGTCTATACCGCCTCGATGGGCGCTCCCATCAGTTGGACGCAACTGCTGGCCTGGAACCTCACCATCTCCTTCATCTGGTCAATTTTGACCCCGATCGTTTATGGGTTGGCGTTGCGCTACACCTTCGACCGCAATCGTTGGAGGTTATCACTCGTTATCCACGTCGCCGCCAGCGTGTTGCTTGCTTTCGCCGGGGCAGTCGCGCTGGTCCTGGTAAATCCTTACGTGACCTGGACGAAGGAGCCCAGCGTCCCGTTTTTTGCCCATGTGCTGTCGCGCACATTCATGGATATCCAGCGCTACTGGTATGTGCTGCTCATCACCCAGGCCATCGCCTTCTACGGAAAGTACCAGGAGCGCCGGCTGATTTCCTCGCAACTGGAGGCGCAACTGGCCCGTGCGCAGCTTGAAGTGCTGAAGATCCAACTGGAACCGCATTTCCTCTTCAACACACTTAACTCCATTGCGGCGCTGGCCCGGCACGATGGGCCGGCCGCGGAGCATATGACGCTACAGCTTGCCGACCTGCTCCGGATGTCGCTCGACGGCGTGGGCGTGCACGAAGTCCCGCTTTATCAGGAACTGACATTTCTTCAGAAGTACGTCGACATTCAGCAGATACGCTTCCATGATCGCCTGCGGGTCGAAACCACCGTTGATCCCCGTACTCTCGACACGCTGGTACCTAACTTCATTCTGCAGCCGCTGGTAGAGAATGCCATCCGGCATGGCATCGGTCCGCGGCGGGCGCCCGGCTTTATTCGTATCTCCGCTTGGCGCGATCACGACGATGTGTGGATGGAAATTCGCGACAACGGAATAGGGTTCACTCGCGGCCGTGGACTCATGCCGCCCGAAGGTGTGGGCTTGCGCAATACAAGGGGCCGTTTGCAGCAGTTGTACAACGAAGATCACGCCATGGTGCTGGAAGACGCGCCGGGCGGCGGATGCACGGTGAAGATCCGCGTTCCCTATCGAACCACAAACGAGGAGGTCATGAACGTCAATGTCAATACGAGTGTTGCTTAGTGACGATGAAGCGCTTGCCCGCGGGCGCCTGCGCAGCCTGCTGCTGGAAGAGCCGGACCTGGAAGTCGTGGCCGAGTGCGGCGACGGCAATTCCGCCATTTCATTGATTCAGCGGGAAAAACCGGACCTCGTGTTTCTCGATATTCAGATGCCCGAAGTCGATGGTTTCGGAGTTGTCGAGGCGCTGGAGAAACAAGGCATACTTCCGCTAACCATCTTCGTGACCGCTTACGATCGTTATGCCATGCGGGCCTTCGAGGTGCATGCCCTCGACTACCTGTTGAAGCCGGTCAATAAGGAGCGATTGGGCGAAGCCCTCGACCATGCACGCAAGCAATTGATGCATCCCTCTGAGGCGATGTTTCAGAAACGAGTGCTTGAGATGCTGGCTGACCTCGATGCCCGCCAGCACGCTCCCGAGCGCATCGTGGTGAAGTCGGACGGAGAAATTGTCTGCCTCAAGCCCAACGAAATCGATTGGGCCGAATCGGCGGGAAACTACGTTTGCCTGCACGTCGGCAATGTCACCCACATCCTGCGCGAGACCATCACGGCATTAGAAAACCGCCTGGGAGCGCGCCAGTTCATGCGCGTGCATCGCTCGACACTGGTCAATGTCGACCGCATCAAGACCCTGAAGCCCTCGCTCTACGGCGATTACGCCATCCTGCTGCGCGACGGGACGAAGCTCACGCTCAGCCGGGGCTTCCGCGAGACTGTGCTGCGGCGGTTAGGAACGGCTTAACCGGCACTATCCGAAGCATGCTGCCCACCTTGTCCGCCCGTTGCGGACAGGGTGGGTTTGTGCGTTTACCTGAAATTACTTCGCCCCAGGCGTGCGTCAAATATGCGAACTTGGACTCGCGACCCTCTTCATGCGACCATAGCCCCTGGGAGGAGCGCCCCATGGAGCCTGACTACTATCTGCTGAAAACTGAGCCTTCGCAATACTCATTCGCAGACCTTCAGCGCGACAAGCTAACTATCTGGGATGGAGTCACCAATCCTGTCGCGGTAAGGAATCTGCGCGAAATGGACCCGGGTACGCTGCTGATTATCTACGAGACCGGAGATCACAAGAGCGCTGTAGGAACCGCATCGGTCGTCTCAGTGGACGCGGCCGATCCCAAGAAGCCCCTCGTAAAGATCAAAGCCGGAAAGCCTCTTCCGCAGCCCGTGTCGCTACAACAAATCAAAGCCAATAAGCTCTTCGCCGACTCGCCGCTGGTGCGCATCGGGAGGCTCTCTGTCGTCCCGCTGAGCGAGCGACAATACAAGGCGCTGACGGAGAAGTAGCGACGCTCTCGCCGAACGGGCCTCGAACAGGCGCGAATCAAAGGCGGATTCTTCGTCGTGGGACACCAGTTTCCCTTGCGCCCCATCGGGTCTCCGCATACACTGACGCGGCATCTTTCTTCTCAAATTCAATGGGAGGCTCCGTGAAAATCAGAGCCATCGTTGTTACTTTCGTCTTGTGCCTCCTGGCCGCCACCGGCAGCACGGGCCAGAACTCCAACATGGGTACCTGGAAGCTCAACGAAGCCCAGTCCCAGGTCCCGGCCGGCGTCGGCAAAAACACAACCGTGGTGTATTCCGCTAGCGGCAGCAACATTAAGGTCAGCACCGATGGCGTTAACGCCGCGGGCCAGCCGGCGCACACCGAGTGGGTGGGCCAGTTTGACACCAAGCCTTACGCGGTCATCGGCGATCCGAACGCAGACTATCGCGCCTACAAGGTAAAGGGTGAGCGCACCTTGCTTCTCGCAAACATGAAGGGCAACAAGACAGTAAGCAACGGCAAAGTAGCAATCGCCAAGGATGGCAAGAGCCGTACGCTCCAGATGACTTACTTTTCGAACGGCAAAAAGGTCCACGCCAAGTACGTCTATGACAAAGAGTAACTGATCAACTGTCACGCATTGTGGGTCTACGATGCGGGTAAGCGATTGTTGCCCGCGTACTGCGCAGTCCGAGTGGGACCCGGCAGGTGTCAAGGAGCCACCCATGAGCACCAACCGTATTCGTGTAGTGGTTGACCTCGACATTTATGAAGGGAAGTTTGCTGAGCTTGAGGTCATCGCGAAACAAATGGTCGCGGAAAGCGAGCAGGAACCCGGCACTCAGTGCTTTCACTTTTTGTTGAGCTTTGATCGCAAGCGGTGCCGTCTGGTCGAGGGCTACGCCGACCAGGCTGCCATCGAAGCGCACTTCATTGCTGCCCCCGCCATCCACCAGCACATACAACAGCTCATCCAGTTGGCCCTTCCAACCCGCATGGAAGTCTATGGTGACCCCGGTGCGAAGGTCGCAGCCATGGCCTCCGCCTTCGCTGTTGAGATCTTTACTCCGTGGGAAGGCTTTGACCGCTAGAATTGAAGCGCCGGCGTTTGTGTGAGCCGCGTCAGTCAGCACGCGGATGCCTTCGAGCCTCCCGTATAATCCCTGTAACCCCGCAACCAGCACCAGGAAATCGATGGTCACGCCGGATTACAAGAGTTTTCTGCAGCTCAGCCGCGACGCCACTCTGATTCCAGTGGCTAAGACCCTGAGCGCCGATTTGCTAACGCCGGTTGGTGCGTTTCTGAGCATAGCCGCCCGCCAGAAGTACGCCTTTTTGCTGGAGTCGGTTGAGGGCGGCGAAAGGATCGGCCGCTACACTTTTGTTGGCGCGCAGCCGCGGATGGTATTAACCGCCCGTGGCCATGAACTGACGATCCACCGCGGCTCTTCCGGAGAGCGCCGCACAGGAAACGTAATCGACGTGCTGCGCGAGACCCTGCGGCACTTTCGTCCTGCCACAGTGCCGGGACTGCCTCCGTTCACTGGCGGCGGCGTCGGATATTTCGCCTACGACATGGTGCGCCAGTTTGAACGGCTGCCCGAAACCGCGAAGGCCGATTTCGATCTGCCGGATTGCATCTTCACCTTCTACGACCGACTGCTGGCCTTCGATCACCTGAAGCACCAGCTGCACATCATCGCTTCCGCCGATGTTCACGCGGAGTCTCCGCGCAAAGCTTACGACCGTGCCCTCGCTGACATCGATGCCTTAGAGCGCAAGTTAGTGCGCGGCATTCACCAGCACAAACTGGGCTGGTCAGTTCCCGCCAAAAAGAAACCCATTCGAGTGCACAGCAGCACGTCGCACGATCAGTTCGTCGAGAGCGTCCGCCAGGCCAAGGAGTACATCGCCGCCGGCGACATTTTCCAGGTCGTGCTCTCGCAGCGGCTGGACTTCAAGCCGCCGGCCGAGCCGTTCCAGATTTATCGCGCCCTGCGCACGGTCAATCCGTCTCCCTACATGTTTTTTCTGCAACTCGATGGCATGCACGTGCTCGGCGCCTCGCCGGAGATGCTGGTCCGCATCTCCGGACGAAACCTCGAATATCGCCCTATCGCGGGCACCCGTCGCCGCGGCGCAGAGGCCAGCGACGATGAACGCCTCATCGAAGAACTACGGACCGACGAAAAGGAGCGTGCCGAACACGTCATGCTGGTCGACCTCGGTCGCAACGATCTGGGCCGCGTCAGCGACTACGGCACCGTCAAGGTTCGTGATCTGATGTACGTCGAACGCTACTCCCACGTGATGCATCTGGTGTCGGCGTTGGAAGCGCAACTTCGCCCGGAGCTCGATGCCCTAGACGCGGTGGCGGCGTGCTTCCCGGCGGGCACGTTGAGTGGCGCCCCCAAGGTCCGCGCCATGGAAATCATCGAAGAGCTGGAGCCGGTACGGCGTGGCGTTTACGGCGGCGCAATTCTCTACGCCGATTACGCCGGTAACCTTGATTCATGCATCGCAATTCGCACCATGGTCCTGCATCGCGAGCGTGCCTACGTGCAGGCTGGTGCGGGCATCGTCGCAGACTCCGATGCCGAAAGTGAATACCAGGAGTGCATGAATAAGGCCAGCGCACTATTGCGCGCGGCGGAGCGAGCCAGCGGCTAATGGCCGGTGACTAGTGGCTAGAAGGAGCGGAAATCGTAATGGTAAGGAAATATCAAGAACTGATTGCGTGCCGACAGGGGATGGCACTCGTCACCCACGTATAAACTAGTCACTATCCACTACTCACTATCCACTGAAATGATTTTCGTCCTCGACAATTACGACTCCTTCACCTACAACCTGGTGCAATACATTGGAGAAATGGGTCATGAAGTCGTGGTGCGCCGCAACGACCAGATCACTGTCGCAGAAATAGAACGCCTCCGCCCCGAACGCATCGTCATCTCTCCCGGTCCCTGCACCCCGCACGAGGCAGGCATCAGCATCGACGTGATCCGGCACTTCGCCGGGCGCGTGCCTGTGCTAGGGGTTTGTCTCGGGCACCAGGCAATCGGGGCAGCGTTTGGCGGCAACGTGGTTCGTGCTGCCAACCTCATGCATGGCAAGACCAGCAGCGTAGAGCACGACGGGAAGACCATCTTTCAGGGAATTCCCTCGCCCATGACCGCCACCCGCTATCACTCGCTGGTAATCGAAGAAGAGGGCCTGCCTCACGAGCTGGAAATCTCGGCGACTTGCCACGACCGCGACGGCAGCCGCGTGATCATGGGCCTCCGACACCGCAAATACGTCATCGAAGGAGTGCAGTTCCATCCCGAAAGTGTGCTTACTTCTCACGGAAAGCAGATGGTCCGCAACTTCCTACATTTGTGCGACCAAATTTCCACTTATTGGCTATAGCTAAATCCTGTCCATGAGCGTCAACTCTAAGTAGAGGTCGCTGTGCCACTCCCGGCCCCCGTCGGCGAATCGCGTGGGTCGGTCTTGGAATTATTTTGCAGATCGTTCCTAAACCTGATTCTCAGCAAGGCGCCATCTGGCGATACTGCGGCGCCGTACTGGTCACTCTGGCTTTCATCGCCGCGCGCTGGCTGCTAGGTCGCGTCGTGGACGATGGTGTCCCGTTCGCCACGCTCTTCATCCCAATCGCGATATCAGCGTTCTATGGTGGGCTTGGCTCAGGCATTGCCTCCGTCCTGATCACAATCGCGCTGTCTGACTACTTGTTGGTTCCGCCCCTCTACACGCTGGGACTGCCTAACACAAAGTCGGTGGTGGCCACAATGATGTTCGCCATATCTGGTCTCGTCATTTCGGCTCTGGGGGAAGCAAGTCGAAGTGCGTTTCTCCAGGCCTCGAGTGAGGCTGAAGTCAGCAAGGCCGCACAGCAGCAGTTGCTGGCCAACGAGGAACGGCTGCGCGTAACCGAACGTGTGGTAGCTGGCGGAGTCTGGGAGTGGGATATCGCTAATGACAGCGTCTACTGGTCTGACGGTTTTCAGCGTCTCTGCGACTACCCACTGGATCAAAAGCCGTCGTTCGGCCTTTGGGTCGGGAGCCTTCATCCTGATGATCGTGACCGGGTTTTGAAACATTTGGACGAGTTGCTTCAGGAAAAGCTTCACAACTGGTCCATAGAGTACCGCGTCCGTACCGCCAGCGGCCGCGTGCGCTGGTTCGCAAGTCATGGGCAAGTGTTCTACGGCCCTAACGGCAAGCCTGAGCGCATGGTTGGCATCAATCTCGATATCACTGCCCGGCGCTTTGCCCAGGATACCGCCCGCGACGACGAGGCGTCAGCGCGTCTCGCTTGACATCTCCCGCCGCGTAAGCAAGTCTTCCCTCCTGCTTTTAGGTCGATTGGAATCGGTACAATTGTGACGGACGGTCGCCAGGTTCGCGCTTGGGGTGCTTGCTGATGCACTGTCGTTCGTCCAAGTGAACCTATGCCCGACACGGTAGAACTACGCGGAATCCATAAGGCCTACGACCACTTCATCGCAGTTGATCATCTTTCGTTCAACATTCGCGAAGGTGCCGTATACGGTCTGCTCGGCCCCAACGGCGCCGGGAAAACCTCCGCGATCAGGATGATGATCGGCATAACCCTTCCCGACGACGGTGAAGTGTGGCTCTTTGGCAGCAAATTCCACCGCCAGCAACTGCAGCGAATTGGCTACCTCCCCGAAGAGCGTGGCCTGTACAAGCGCATGAAGGTTCTCGACCACCTCATCTTTCTTGGCCGCCTGCATGGCCTGACGACGGCCGAAGCCCGCAAGCGTGCGCTGGACTGGTGCGAGCGCTTGCAGCTCTCCGATTGGGTTTTGAAAAAGGTCGAAGAACTCTCCAAGGGCATGCAACAGAAGATCCAGTTCATCGCCGCATTACTTCACGATCCCGACCTCTTGATCCTCGATGAACCGTTCTCCGGCCTCGACCCAGCCAATGCAGTGATGCTGAAAGATGTAATGATCGAACTAAGAAAGACTGGCAAGACAATACTCTTCTCCACCCATCGTATGGACCAGGTGGAACGCCTCTGCGATGCGATCTGCCTGATCGATCACGGCCGTCGCGTGCTTGAAGGAGACCTTTCCAGGATCAAGGCGAGCTACGGCAAGAACACGGTGCAGATGCAATACGAGGGCGATGTCCAGTTTGACCACAGCGAGTTCGCCCAGTCCGTAAACAACTACGGCAACTACGTCGAGGTTCGCCTGAAGCCCGGAGCCGACCCGCAGCAATTGCTCCGCATGGCTTGCCAGTGCGCTCGCATCAGCCGCTTCGAACTGGTTGAGCCTTCCTTGGAAGAGATCTTCATCGACGTGGTGGCAAATCATGCATAACGCGTGGTTGGTGATACGGCGCGAATACATCGAGCGTATCCGCTCCAAGGCCTTCATGATCATGACGCTGCTCATGCCGCTGTTCATGGCCTCGACCATCCTGATACCCGCGTTCCTGTCTGATATGAAGTCCGGCGCCACGCGTCGCATCGTTCTTGTGGTTAACCATCCCGAGATCGCGGAAGCGGTCAAGCAGCAATTGCTTGCCATGCAGCTCAAGACTGAAAGCGGCCCGGACACCAGAGCGAAATCCGGTTCATCCGACGCAAAACAGCATGCCCCGCATTACTCCATCGACATCAACACTGATGTCACCGATGCCGAACGTTCCAAGCTTCGCCATCAAGTGTCGGATGGAAAGATTGACGGCTTTCTGTGGCTGTCGGACAGCGACCTCGCCAACCGCAAAGTGGTTTACAGCGCTAAGGACGTCACCGATTTCGGTGAAAGCATTGAGTTGCGCAACGCGATCCAGTCGGCGCTGATCAAGCGCCAGTTGGCACAAAAGGGCATGAGTGGCGCGGAGGTCGAGACCCTGTTGAAGCCCATCGATCTCGACTCTATTCGCATTGAGAAGGGCAAGGAAGGTGCCAGCGGCATTTCTGTCTTTCTGGTCTCGTTCACCATGGTCATGCTGCTCTACGTGAATGTGCTGGTGTACGGTTTCGCTGTCATGCGCTCGATCATTGAGGAGAAAAGCTCGCGCATTCTCGAAGTTTTGCTCTCCTCGGTGACTGCGAAACAACTGCTCGCCGGCAAGATTATCGGCGTAGGCGCAGTTGGGCTGACGCAAATCATTATCTGGCTGGTAATAGCCGGTGCGTTTTCCGTTCCCGGACTGATGGCTTCGCGTTCGATCTTATCCAATGTCCATATTCCCATGGCAGGTATCGTTGCGTTCGGTGTGTTCTTCATCCTCGGCTATTTTCTGTACTCCACCATGTACGCGGCCCTGGGCGCGATGGTGAACTCCGACCAGGAAGCACAGCAAGTGCAGTGGCCCGCCATGCTGCCTATAATCTTCTCGATCGTCCTCAGCACTCCGGTCCTTCAGCACCCCAATTCGGCGCTCGCATTCTGGGCGTCGATGGTTCCCTTCTTCGCGCCCATCCTGATGTTCGTGCGCATCATGGCTGAGACTCCGCCGATGTGGCAAATCCTTCTCTGCATCGCGCTGATGCTGCTCACCACGTGGGGACTGCTTGGTCTCTCTTCGCGCATCTATCGCGTTGGCATTTTGATGTATGGCAAGCGGCCCACTCTTCCAGAACTTCGTCGCTGGCTTAGGTACTCGGGATGAAACCTATTGCGTTAGGTGCAGCTCAAGCGCAGCTTGGGTGGGTGTTTTTCTCCCGGAGTCGTAGCGTCGTTGCAACCTTAGCGTACGTTTCCAGCATCGACCAACTGGCTAGCAGCCACTCGTTTAGAATTTCCCCGTGCCCTTAGAAACCACCGCCGGCAAGGACGACGCCGGCGAACGCCAGTACACGCTGTGGCAGCGAGTGCAATTCACCCTTGTCTCGTGGATTGTCCCGCCACTGCTCTGGTTGATCGGGCGCACGCTGCGCGTAACGTTCTCCTGGGAGGACGGCTCCATTGGCAGCATGAACAATGTCTACCCGGGAATCTATCCCTTCTGGCATCGTTGCGTTCTGGGGGCGACCTGGATCTTCCGGCGCAGGAATTTCGCCGTACTGACCAGCAAGAGCCTCGATGGCGAGTTCATCGCGCGTGTCATTCGCCGCTTCGGCTATGTGCCGATTCGTGGCTCCAGTTCCCGGGGAGGCCAGCGCGGCCTGCTCGAACTGCATACCTTCGTCATGAACGGAGGCGGAGCTGCCTTTACCATCGATGGCCCGCGCGGTCCGCGCTACGTGGCCAAGAAAGGACCCGTGTTGCTGGCTCGCACCACCGGCGTTCCCATTACTGCGTTCTATGTGGCGTTGGAAAAAGCATGGGTGCTCAACACTTGGGACACAATGATGATTCCCAAGCCTTTTTCGCATGCCTACATCCGCGTCGCCCGCAAGATCTTCGTCGCTCCCGACGCCGATGATGTGGGGCTGGAAGCGGCGTACGCCGATATGCAGGCGGCGCTGGAACGTGTCATGACCTACGCTGACTCGCAGTTTTCCTCAACTCACGATTGACACCACCCGGTTCCCGCCGATAAAGTCAGACTTTCCGCCGGGGAAAGACTCCGTTTCTCGGCTGTTCTTTCCAGATCATCCACGATTTTGGTTCGCGCGTTCTGCCATCAGGCGGAACTGGGAAGCGGGTGCAAATCCCGCGCTGCCGCGCAACTGTAAGCGAGCTGTTTGGCGGAAGGCCACTGTGCAAACGGGAAGGCCTCCGTCGTTGGTCGCGATGTCAACATCGCAACTCGCAAGCCAGGAGACCGGCGCGTTCCATTTCTCAACCCCTTTCGCGTGAGGAGGAGAGTTGGCCCGCACTGGTATTTTCCTTTTCTGTCTCCTGAGCGGCGGCGCACTTTTTGCTGCCAGCCTTACTGTCATTGTCCAAAGCCCCTCCGGCGATCGCGTCTCCGGCGTCCAGGTCACGCTCTATCGTGCCAGCGACAACGCCGGAGTCGGTATCCTCACCACCACTGGTGACGGTGTCGCCACATTCACCGCTATCGCCGACGGTTCCTACGACGCCGAGGTACTTGCCCCGGGATTCGCCGCTCAAACCCTGCAGGTCACCGTTCCTCATGCCCAGCCGCTACCGGTCCAACTGAAGCTGGCAACCGTGCCCCAAACTGTGGTGGTCTCTGCGACCGCAACGCCCAACATCGTGAACCAGACAGCGGCCTCACTCGATATGCTAAGCAGCGACCAACTCACCCTGCTCAATCCGCCCGCTGCCGCCGAAGCCCTCAGCCACATTCCCGGAGCCATCGTCAACACCAGCGGACGACGCGGCAGTCAGGCCAGCTTGTTCGTGCGTGGAGGCGAATCCAGCTACAACAAAGTTCTGGTTGATGGCGTCCCCGTCAACGATCCCGGCGGATTCTATGACTTTGGCGTAACGCCCATGAATAGCATCGAGCGGCTGGAGGTCGTGCGCGGTCCTGACAGCACCATCTACGGGACCGACGCTATGACCAGCGTGGTGCAGCTCTGGACTAAAACTGGCACCACCTTGACGCCGGAGTTCGAATTCGGCGCGGATGGCGGCACCTTTTCCACCGCCAATGGTTACGCATCGGTCGCAGGGGCCGACAAGATTTACGACTATAACTTCTTCGTCAACCAATTCGACACCCAGGGCCAGGGCATCAACGACGCCTATTCGAATGCGCTGCAGGGCGGCAATCTGGGGATTCGCTTTTCCCCGCGTGTGGCGTTTCGCCTGCGTCTGCGCCATTCCAACAACTGGACCGGCGTTCAGTCCAACTGGTGGTTCAATGGCGATCCAGTGCTGCCGCCCAACTCCAACCAAATCGCCCACCAGAACAATTTCCTGGCCAGCGGAGAGCTTTCACTCAGCGGTCCCGGAGCCTGGCAGCACACCTTCAGCGGCTTCGAATACAACCACCTGCAGGCCAATTCGCAGGCCTTTGTCGACCCGGGCCGCGAGTTCATCGACAGCCCATTCTCCAATCTCAGCAAGTACAACCGCGCCGGCTTCGAATATCAGGGACAGTGGACGCCCCGTCCCTGGGCACAGACCACTGTCGGTTACACCTTCGAGGACGAAAACGGCCACATCACCTCAAGCTTTGCGCCCGGTACCGACTTTGCTTCCTATAGCAACACCAGCGGCGTGCGCTTCAACAACTATCTCTTTGCCCAGGAACTCCTCACCTGGAAACGCCTGGCGTTGTTGGGCGGAGCTGGGCTTCGTTAACAACTCCAGCTTTGGCAATAAGGTTGTACCCCGGACCTCGGCGTCTTTCCTCCTCTTCCGCGGGAATGAGGCATTCAGCGGCACTCGTCTGCGCGCCGGATACTCCGAAGGCATCAAAGAGCCAAGCTTTCTGCAGTCGTTCGGCATCTCCGGAACTTATCCCGTATTACCCAATCCCAATCTGCAACCTGAACAGAACCGCTCGTGGGAAGCGGGCCTCGAGCAGGGCTTCTTCGGCAACCGGCTTTCGCTGAGCGCCTTGTACTACGACAACCAATTTCACAACCAGATCGCGTTCCAGACCAACCCTGTCGATTTCACCAGCCAGTACGTCAACCTCAACAAGTCGATGTCACACGGAGCCGAAGTCGAATTGCGCGGCCAGATCGCCAGCCACTTCTCCTTCACCGCCGCCTATACCTACACTTCGACCAAGATCCTCGAAGCGCCACCCTGCAACCCTCCTTTTTGCGACCCCCTCATCTACGGTGTCGGAGCGCCACTGCTGCGGCGTCCCAAACAAGCTGGCACGGTGCTGTTTACTTACGTTCGCACACGCTTCGGTGCAACGATTGGCGCCGTCGCGGTGGGCCGCCGTCCTGATTCCGACTTTCTCTTTGGACTGATCCCACCCATTTACTACGCCGCGGGATACGTACGCGTCGATTTGGGCGGCTGGTACAACGTAACGCACATCGTTACCGCCTACGCCAACCTCGACAACGCGCTGAACGATCACTACAACGAAGTGCTGGGTTATCCCGCGTTGAAAGCCAATTTCCGCGCCGGTCTGCGCTTTCGCCTCGGGGGCGAATGACCTCAAGCTCTTACCTTGCCACATATAGAGCGATAAACGCATAAGTGAACTTTCTGCCGCTCCTACGGGCTTAACCCGATGTTGAAAGCACATCGGAGATTGCTACTGTCATATAAGACGGAGTAGCAACTATTCATAAGCTCCGTTACTGAGACAGAACAGAAAGGAGCCGCCATGCTTTGGACGGTATTCGTGATCCTCCTGGTGTTGTGGTTAATCGGAGTCGTCAGCTCCTACACCTTGGGGGGCTTTATTCACATTCTATTGCTTCTCGCTCTCCTCACACTGATCTTCAACCTGATAAGCGGACGGCGGAGTGCAGTCTGAGTGATTTTCCATCACTCAGTGCCAGTCCGCGCGTTGGACGGAGGTGAAAGATGAACATGAAAAAGTTTCTCAAGTTAGCACTTGGCACCGGTCTTTTCATACTTGACCAGTCGGAAAGCGCCAGAAGGAATCTTCGGGAGCGCGTCGGCGATCAACTGGACGATCTGCGCGACCGGGCGCATGAGACCTACGAAAGCGCCTCAGATCGAATGCAACGGGCTTCCCACGCATTACGTGGCGATGACGACAACCGGACAATGTGGAATGCGCTTCGGTTTGTCGCTGGAGTAGGAATCGGAGTAGGTGTTGCCCTCTTAGTCGCCCCGGCGAGCGGCGAAGAGACTCGAAGCATGCTTGCTTCGAAGGCTCAGGAATTCGGTGGGAACGTCAGAAATCGCTTCAACGCCCACGACCTGCAAGCCACTGGCACTGACTGAGGCTGCTGGCCCATGGACTGGGCCGGCTCTTTTGATCGCGCCAGTGACGTCTTGAACGGTCATCGTGGCCCGTCGCCCGCGCATCGCGAGCAAAATACGCGGTCGAACGGATGACGAGGCGAAAGGAAACACAATGAACACTAACTTACGTAGAGTTTTTTGGATCGCTGTCGTGATGGTGGGACTGACCGGGGCATCGTTTGCGCAACTCGCGGTGACGGTGCGGTTCGGACCACCTCCGATACCGGTCTACGAGCAGCCGCCTATTCCCGCTGACGGCTATCTGTGGACGCCTGGTTATTGGTCGTGGGGCGCCGATGCTGACGACTACTACTGGGTGCCCGGTACGTGGGTACGGCCTCCATCGGTGGGCGTACTCTGGACCCCTGGCTGGTGGGGCTGGGAAGGAGCCGGATTTCGGTTCCACGAAGGCTTCTGGGGCGCGCGTGTGGGATTTTATGGCGGCATTAACTACGGCTTCGGTTACTTTGGAGCAGGTTTCGTAGGTGGACGCTGGAACAATGGCCGATTTGCCTACAATCGTGCCGTGACTAACGTGAACGTCACTAAGGTCCGCAATATCAACGTCTACAACGAAAAAGTCGTCAACAGGACGGTAAATCGCGTCAGCTATAACGGCGGTAATGGTGGAATAACGGCCCGTCCCACTGCCCAAGACCAGGCTGCCGCAAACGAGAGACATGTCCCGCCGGTGGCTGCTCAAACTCAACAGATGGAAGCCGCTCGTAATGATCGGCAACTGCGCGCATCCGTTAACCAGGGCAAGCCGCCAGTAGCGGCCACGCCTAAAGCGGGAGAGTTGCAGGACCGCGGCGCAGTGCCGGCCAAAGAGGCTGGAGGGGCTTACAAGCCTCCAGCGGCACAGCAGGAGAACAAACCTCAGACCGCTGAGCAGCAGAACAAGCCTCCGGCCGCACAGGAGAAAAAGCCTCAGACCGCTGAGCAACAGAACAAGCCTCCGGCCGCACAGCCGAGAACAAGCCCCAGACCGCTGAGCAACAGAACAAGCCTCCGGCCGCACAGCCGGAGAACAAGCCTCAGACCGCTGAGCAACAGAACAAGCCTCCAGCCGTGCAGCCGGACCACAAGCCTCAGTCTGCTGAACAGCAGAACAAGCCCCCGGCCGCACAGCAGGAGAACAAGCCTCAGACTGCCAAGCGGCAGAACAAGCCTCCGGCCGCACAACCGGACAACAACGTTCCTCGCCCCAATGCCAGTGCCCAACCCAATGACCAGCAGGAACCGCAGCGGCAGGCACAGGCCGATGAGGCGACAAAGCAGCAGTCAGAACAACAACAGACTCAACAAATGCGGCAACAACACCAGAGACAACAGGAGCAACTACAGGCCCGGCAGCAGCAGCAAGCAAAACCGCAGGCTAAATCGCAGCCTAAACCGGAGCCGCATCCAGATCAGTCCAAACCTGAGAAGGACCAACCTTGAGGGATCGGTGCATGCTCACTTAAGCTAACCGGCTTCAATTGGCATTGCTAATCGGACCGATAGATAGGGCGCCAGTCGGCGCCCTATCTCATTGCAACTGGTTTCCGCACGCAAAGAAAAATCAGGTGCGATTTGGCCCGCGCCCTGGTTATCTCTCTCTCAAACTGTCGGGATCTAGTCGTCGCCGCGCCCTGCGGCGACATGATTTTGAGCGTGGTACTTCAGGCGAATCTCGCGCAGTTTGCTCACGTGGGTATCGCTAAGCGGCTGTTGCTTACCTAACATGTGGGTCACCAGCGCGATTTTGGCATAGTGCTCGACCGTTTCCATATTCATGTAAGCATTAAGCAGGTCTTCGCCGTAAGTCACGACGCCATGGTTCGCCATCAGGATGGCATCATGATCGCCGACTAAAGGAGCCAGCGCCTCCGCCAGTTCCGGCGTACCGGGTATCTCATAGTTCGCCAGCGGAACCGTGCCCAGCGTAATTACGATCTCCGAGCACAGTGCGCTGTCCAGAGGCATTCCTGCTGCAGCAAAGCCAGTCGCCGTGGGAGGATGCGCGTGCACTACCGCGCCCACATCGGCCCGGTTACGGTAGATAAACAGGTGCATGGCAATCTCACTGGAGACGCCGCGCTTTCCCCTCACTCTCTGTCCATGCGCGTCCACCACCACCAGGTCATCCGGCTTCATCAGCCCCTTGCTCATCACCGTCGGGGTACACAGAAAGGTGCCGTCGCCCAGACGCACCGACAGATTGCCGTCAGTCGCGGCCACCAAGCCGGTCTGGTGCAACAATTTCCCGAAGTGGACGATTTCGTCCCTGTGCTCTAGTTCCGTCTTCATGGGGTCGGCTGGGGGCGGAAAGATCCCCACGCTTTCTATCGTAACCCAGTTTTCGAGTTCCGTGAAAGGCTGATCATGCTCCCCTTATGATTTCCTCTGGGGCATAATCGGTCTGTGCTGGTGTCCGAGTTCGACTATCACCTCCCGGATGACTTGATTGCGCAGCAGCCCTTGGCTGACCGCGCTGCCGCGCGCATGTTGCGCTTGGATCGCACCACCGGAGATCTGCAGGACACGAGTTTTCAGGAATTCCCCGCACTGCTGCAGCCCGACGATTTATTGGTCGTTAACAATACACGCGTGCTGGCAGCGCGACTTTACGGACATCGTAGTGGCGCGCGGTCACAACCTATCTCACCCTCCAATCCCGCGGCTCGTGACTATTTGCGTGGAAAAGTAGAAGTGCTGCTGACCCGGCAAGTCTCCATCGCACCAAACATATGGGAGGCCCTCGTTCACCCCGGACGCAAGCTGGGGATTGGCGAACGCATCTACTTCGGCCTCGATGCCACCGAACAGGCTCACGAGTTCGCCGCCGAGGTGATCGATCGCGGCGAGTTTGGCGAGCGCAATCTCCGCTTCGAGCCCATAGCCGGTTTCTTCGCTGTGCTCGAGCGCATCGGACATGTGCCGCTTCCTCCCTACATCGAGCGGCCCGACACACCCCTCGACCGCGAGCAATACCAAACCGTGTATGCCAAGCCTCCGGGTTCGGTCGCCGCGCCTACCGCAGGGCTGCACTTCACGCCGGAAGTGCTCGACCGCATTCATGCCCGCGGCATCGAGACAGCCGAGATCACATTGCACGTCGGGCTCGGCACTTTTCAGCCCATCCGTGTCGAAGTCGTTGAGGAGCACAAGATTCACCGCGAGCCGTATTCCATCTCACCCGACGCAGCGGAGAAAATCCAGAGCGCCCGCGATACCGGACGACGGATTGTCGCCGTCGGCACCACCACCGTCCGTACACTGGAGTATGCTGCCCGCCAATCGCCTGACGGTCGCATATCCGCGCAGTCGGGAGAGGCTGACATCTTTATTTATCCCGGCTTCGACTTTCGCTTGGTCGGTGCCCTGCTGACCAACTTTCATCTCCCGAAATCCACGCTGATCATGCTGGTCTCAGCCTTCGCCGGTCGCCAGCACACTCTGGCCGCGTATGAGCACGCCGTCGCAGAGCGCTACCGTTTTTATTCATACGGAGACTGCATGTTCGTGGAGTAAAGCAGCCATCCTTGTCATCCTCGCCTTTGCCTTATCCATGTCATCCGTGCAGATCCGTGGTTGCTCTGTTTTTTGTTCTCCCAGCTCACCCGTGATTTTTGATTTCAATTCCTCCGTGTCCTCCGTGTTCTCCGTGGTTGCGGATGTCTTTCTTAAAACTCGAGGCTGGGTCTCTTGGTAAAATCGCAACTTGCCTTCGACCAGGAAAACTCCGAAATCGCCCATCGTTTCCAGCGCCGCAAAGCCCGCAAACGCTGCGAAGTCAACCATTGCTGTGCCCGCTGAACCCAAAGGCTCCAAGGGCCGCATCTTTCTCATCGACGCCATGTCGTTCATCTTCCGCGCCTACCATGCGATGGCAGCCCAGCGCCCCATGTCGACGAAAACCGGCATTCCCACCAGTGCAACCTATGTCTTCGTTAACATGCTGCGAAAGTTGCGCGACGACTTCGGTCCCAAGTATCTCGCAGCGGTGTTTGACGTCGCCGCGCCCACGTTTCGCGACGAACAAGCAGCGGCCATGCCGAGCTTTAAGAAGTTCGACACCAAGACCCAGACCTACGTCGACGTTGAGTACCAAGGTTACAAGGCCAACCGCGTCGCGATGCCACCTGATCTGGCCCAGCAGATTCCCTACATTCGCCGCGCTCTTGACGCCTATCGCATTCCCATTCTCGAACTGCCCGGCTTCGAGGCCGACGACGTCATTGGCACGCTCGCAAAGAAGGCCGCCGACCAGGCCTACTCCGTCTTCGTCGTCTCCAGCGACAAAGACATGTTGCAACTCGTCAACGATCGCGTCTGTGTGCTCAACCCGCCCAAGGACAACTTGATCTGCGATGCGGCCAAAGTGCGCGAAATCCTCGGCGTGCCACCTGAGCAGGTAATCGACGTAATGGCCTTGCGCGGCGACAGCATTGACAATGTGCCGGGAGCGCCAGGCATCGGAGACAAAGGTTCCGTCGATCTTATACAGCGTTTTGGCAGTGTGGAGAACGCCATTGAGCATGCCGCTGAGATCGAGCGCAAGACCTATCGCGAGTCGCTGCAAAACAACCGCGACATGGTGCTACTAAGCAAAGAACTCGTCACCATCAAGACCGATGTCGCTGTGGATTTCGAGCCGGCGAAGATGGAGGCGCAGTCTCCCGATCCCGAAGCCGCCCGCGCCCTCTTCACCGAGTTGGAGTTCACCACCCTGGTGAAGGACTTTCTCACCGAGAGTGTCGAACTGGGCGAAACCGACTATCGCGAAGCCGCCTCCGCCAACGATGTCGAAGCCCTTCTAACTGAGGTTCGCAAGAGCTCGGAGGGCGTTCTTGCCATCGCGCTGGAAAGCGGCGGCGAGCTGGTCACGGAGATCGCCGACTCCGAAAGTGAAGATGAACCGGACAAGCAGATGTCGTTGGCCGCGACCGCCGTTGAACCTGCCGCTTCGTCACAGCTTCGCCTTGCAATCTCCGCTAAGCCGGGTACAGCACTCTCCTTAGCGCTTGACGGTTCGCCCGCGGCAGAGGCGATGAATCAGGCGCTCGCCGATCCCGCCGTTCCGAAGGCGATTCACGACTCCAAAGCGGCGACCCACGCACTCAGCGAGCGAGGTATCAATCTTGCCGGTGTGCAGTACGATCCCCTGCTCTACTCCTACCTGCTCGACCCGACTTACAGCAAGTACACCCTGGCCGATCTCGCGTTTCGCACCTTCAATCTCAATATGAGCGACAACCTCGGCGAAGCCGCCGACCTTACGCTGCGCATCGCTACCCGGTTGCGCGACCAAGTCTCCGCCGCCGGCCTAAGGAAGGTGTATGACGACATCGATCTTCCCATGTCGCCGGTGCTGGCGCGCATGGAAGCCGCCGGCATAAAGATCGACACCGAAGTCCTTGCCGAAATGTCGCAGCGCCTGGAACGTGAAGCCAACGCCAAGGCCCGCGAAATCTGGGAGAAGTCTGGCGTTGAGTTCAACATCAATTCGCCCAGGCAACTCGGCGACGTGCTCTTCAACAAACTCAACCTGCCTAAGCCCATGAAGTACGGCAAGGGCAAGACCATCTCGACCGCAGTCGATGTGCTCGAGGGTCTCGCCACCGAGCACGAGGTGCCACGTCTCGTCCTCGACTATCGCCAGCTCTCCAAGTTGAAGTCGACCTACGTCGACGCGCTGCCGGCGCTGCTCAATCCGGTTACCCGGCGGCTGCACACCACCTTCAACATGGCCGGCTCTGCCACCGGACGCCTCTCGTCCATCAATCCCAACCTGCAGAACATTCCCATCCGTACCGAGCTTGGCCGGGAGATTCGCGCAGCTTTTGTCGCCGAGCCCGGAAACCTGCTCCTCGCTGCCGACTACTCGCAAATCGAGCTGCGGCTGCTCGCACACTTCTCTGCTGACCCGCTGCTGGTCGAGGCCTACCGCCGCGGTGACGACATCCACACCCTTACTGCGTCGCAGGTTTTCGGCGTGCCCTCCGGCGAAGTGAATGCCGAACATCGCCGCCGTGCCAAGGCCGTTAATTTCGGCATTGTCTATGGACTCTCGGCCTTCGGACTCTCGCAGCAAATCGGCATCGACCAGAAGGAAGCCAAGCGCTTCATCGACGCCTACTTCGAAAAGTACGCTGGCGTGCGCCAGTTCATCGACCGTACCCTCGAGCAAGCGCGGGCCGAGCTCAAGATCGCGACGCTCTTCGGGCGCGTCCGGCCTCTGCCCGACATGCTCAGCAAGAACTGGAATCTGCGCGGTTTCGCCGAGCGGACCGCCGTCAACACTCCGCTGCAGGGCACGGCTGCCGACCTCATCAAGCTGGCCATGATCCGCATTGACGCCGAACTGCGCCAGCGCAACCTGCGCTCGCGCATGCTGTTGCAGGTGCACGACGAACTGGTCTTCGAAGTCCCCGAAGCCGAGCTCGAAGTAATGAAACAACTCGTCGCGCAGCAGATGGAAAACGTCTTCGAGCTGACGGTACCCCTGAAGGTCGATGTCGGCGTTGGCCCCAACTGGCGGGATTTGGAGTAACAGCTCAGGGATACCCATCAACGATTGCGACCTACACGCCTACCACACCCGGCACGCGTTGGCTCGGACCATCGGCTGCCCTGCCTTGCAACCGAAGGCCTGCTGGAACTCCGCCATATTCGACTCCACGTTGTTTACGCGAAACTCCGGCATCGAATGCGGATCGGTGGTGATTTGGTTTCGTGCCAACTCCGGACGCCAGTTCCGGCACCAGGCGTACGAATGTGCCAGGAAGAACCGCTGGCGGGCAGTGAATCCGTCAGCCCCTTTCTCGTCGAGCGACTTCCCCTGCGCTTGATAGGATTGTTCGAGCGCCATATACGCCAGGCGCAAGCCTCCGTTGTCAGCCGTGTCCTCGCCCTGCGTCAGCAGCCCGTTGGTCTTTACGCCCAGATCGGCAACTTCTTGCGTGTACTCGTCAGAGATACACTTGCCGCGCTGGTCGTAAGCCTTGCCATCCGCCTCCGTCCACCAGTCCTTAAGGTTGCCTTGGGCGTCGAATTTGCGTCCTTGGTCGTCAAAGCCATGCGTCAGCTCATGTCCCATGACCATGCCAATCGCGCCGTAGTTCACAGAATCATCTGCGGCCGGATCGAAGAACGGCGGCTGCAAGATGCCCGCCGGGAAGTTGATGGTATTCATCTGCGGATCTTCATACGCATTGATGGTCGGCGGAGTCATGCCCCATTCCATGCGATCGACAGGCTTCCCAATCTTGTTGAGCTGGCGTTTGTACTCAAAGACCGCCGCCGCCTGGACATCAGCGACAAAATTGTCGCGTCCAATCGTCACGCTCGAATAGTCTCGCCACTCGTCGGGATAGCCGATTTTGTCCAATACTGCTTGCAGTTTGAGTTGCCCCTTCTGCTTGGTTTCGGGCGCCATCCAACTGACTTGCTGAATGTCCTGCCCCATGGCGGCTTCGATGCCGTTAATCATTTTTTCAGTGCGCGCTTTGCTGTCCGGAGGAAATGCCTTCGCGACATAGGCCTGTCCCAGGGCCTCACCCAGGTCCCGGTCAGCCCAGGCTACACAACGACGCCAGCGGGGCAGTATCTCCTGCTGGCCGTACATCGTCTTGTTCCAGAAGTCGAAGTTGGCGTCCTGAAAATTCTGGCTGAGATAACGCGCATTGCGGTCCACCACCCAGTAGGAAAGATAGGTTTTCCAACTATCCAGCGACTCGTTTTGCAGCAGGGTCTCCAGCGCCCGGAAAAACTCCGGGGCGGTCACGATGTAATGGTCAGGCGTCGGGGACTGCACCGCAGCCAGGTAGTCACTCCAGCGAAACGAGGGCGTGAGCGCCTGCACCTGCTGCAGGTTCATCACGTTGTTCACTTTCGCCGGATCACGTCGCGACACGGAATCCATGGCAGCCTTCGCCATCGCGGTCTCGATGCGCACCACCGTCGCCGCGTCCGCTTTGGCGCGCTCGCTGCTTTCGCCCGTAAGCTCGAAGATTTTCTGCACGTGGTCAACGTACTTGCCCCGCACCGCGGCGAGGTGGGAATTGTCGGACAGGTAATAGTCCCGCCCTCCCATGGCAAATCCGCCCTGATCAATCGCTGCCACTACCAGCTTGGCGTTGTTGAAATCGATCGTCGAGCTATACCCCAGCATGGGAGCGATGGTCTCATTGTTATCTCCCGCCCAGGATTCGGGCAATTTCATGTGGATGTCCGCCAGCACTCCGGCTATCTGCGACTTCTGGTGAAGGGCTTTGATTCGGTCGAGCTCTGGCTGGAGGGGCGCGAGTCCGCTCTTATCGATGGCAACTTCATTCGTGCAGGAATACCAATAGTCCCCGATCTTCTGGTCAACGGCCGAGCGGCCCGCCACGGGATTCGCCGCCTCCATCATGGTGTTGCGCAGCATGCTTTCGTTCCACAGCCGCAATGTCGACCCTGTGCCCCACGATACCTGGTCCGCCGGAATGGGATTGGCAGCCTGCCACTTCGAGCAAACGTATTTGTAGAAATCGACGCACGGGTCAAGGTTTCGGTCCACTAGAGTGGTATCGAAGTGATTTAAGGTGGGCACTTCATTGCTTGATGTGGCCGTGTTCGTCTGGGCCCACGTAACGGTGCCCAAGGTCAATAGTGCCAAGGCAATCCCGGCAAGAGCTCTCATAGCTTCCTTTCTAATCGGCGAGACAGCGCGCGGCCTCGCATTGTGACTTTGTCGTTTGGTCGATGTCAACCGGTCAGGGACGGGATGCACTTACAGGCCGGCTTGCAGCCGCCAAACACCCAACTTGCGGTGACATCTCTATCCACTATTGAAAATACCCCACTTTCTGGCTATTGAAGCCCCTCCAAAGAATATGTACTGTCAGCAAACTGTGCGGCCTAAACGAAGTTTTAGATGGCGCTTTCGTGCCTTGCCTCTCTAGGCCGTGGAAACGAAGATGATAGTTCTGCGACCGGGCAACCGGTCTGGAGGCGCTCCTTTTCAGCCCGACCTTGGCGTCATTCAATAGACAGGCGGATTATCGTTTCTCGCGAATCTGCTGATGCCGGGCTGGAGCTGACCGCGGCGAGAAGTGGGGGCGGAGATGGAATCTCCGGGAATATTATCCAGAGCTGAACAGTCACCTGCCAGCTCCGCCTTGGAGCCGCTGCTTCGGGTCCGGGACCTCGCCGTCAGTTTCGTCGTCGAGGAAACCAAACGAATTCGTGCGCTCCAGGGAGTGACCTTTCAAGTTCGCCGGGGAGAAGTGGTTGGCGTTTTAGGGGAGTCCGGCGCTGGCAAGTCCACATTGGCCCTCGCATTACTACGCCTCTTGCCCCCCTCCGGCCGAGTGATTCAGGGGTCCGTTGATTTTGCGGGCCGTCCACTTCTCTCTCTCGGCGAGTCTGAGCTGCGGACGATACGTGGCGCAAGACTGTCTCTGATCTACCAGGACTCGGCGGTACTGAATCCCGTTTTGCGCGTGGGCGACCAATTGGTGGAGACCCTTCGAGCCCACTACATTTGGACTCGGCGCCAACGCCGCGAAAGGGCTATGGCGCTCCTGGAAGAGATGGAACTACGGGATGTCGACAGGATTTACTCGGCATATCCGCATCAACTGAGCGGCGGTCAGCGCCAGCGAATCGTGATCGCTCAGGCGTTGGCCTGCCAGCCCGAATTGGTGGTCGCGGACGAGCCAACAGCATCGTTGGATGCGAGTACTTCCGAAGAAATCATTGAGCTTCTTGGACGTCTCCAGCGGCGCTTACGGACTGCATTTCTATTTATCAGCCACGATCTTTACCCTTTGGAGCGTCTGGCGGACCGGATCATGGTCATGTACGGCGGAAGGACCGTCGAGCAAGGACTCCGTGACGAGATATTGCTTCAGCCAAAGCACCCCTATACTTTTGGACTTCTCGCATGCGCGCTACCGCAGAGCACTCGGAATGCTCCTTGGGTGGGCCGGCGGACTGTACCAACGATAGCTGGAAGCCCTCCAGACCTGATGCATATCCTGCCGGGTTGTGAGTTCGAGAACCGATGCCAGGACCGCATGGGCATTTGCCGCACCCGAGTTCCGAGGGATATCGAGGAGTCCTCCACCCACACCGTCGCTTGCTTCAAGTATGGAGCGTGATCAATTGCTGGCTGTTTCCAAGCCGGAACCTTTGTTAAGGATCGAACAACTGACCAAGACCTATACCCAAGGTCGGTGGTGGGAAAAACGATTCGATTCCAGGGCGCTCACCGGCGTGTCCCTCACGTTACACGCGGGAAGAACGCTCGCCGTGGTGGGAAGGTCTGGGTCGGGGAAAACTACCCTGGCGATGTGTGTGGCAATGTTGGACCAGCCTGATAGCGGGAATATCTGGTTCGAAGGATGCGACGTCTTGTCTCTTACGAATGCCGGGCGTGCGCTGCTGCGTCCGCAAATCCAGCTGATCTTCCAGGATACGGCAGCGGCCTTGCCTTCGCGGTTCACTGCGGCACAAATCATCGAGGAACCCTTGGTTATTCAGCACCGGTACTCGGCCAAGGAGCAGTCGCAGTTGGTGCTGGAACTTATGGAGAAAGTTGGGCTGTCGCCACAAGATGCGAATCGCCTGCCACATCAGTTGAGTGGCGGTCAACGCCAACGGTTAGCCATCGCGCGATCTCTCGCCTTGCAGCCCAGCTTGCTGATCCTCGACGAGCCGTTTACCGGCCTCGACCTTTCGATCCGCGGGCAGATCGTCAACCTGTTATTGGCGTTACAAGGTCAGTTGGGCCTGACTTTTCTGTTGATTTCTCACGATCTCGAGGTAGTTCGGCATTTGTCTGACAGCGTGGCCGTAATGAGTGCTGGTGAAATCGTGGAACAAGCCAGCACGTTCGACCTGTTCCGTGCTCCCACGCACGCGGAGACCCGGGCCCTGTTGATGTCCAGGGGACGTGTATTCCCTGGCGATTGCAACTGATGCAGTAGGAGATCTATGCGTTATCTGGCCGTTCGTTTTCTCCAAAGCATCGTATTGTTGCTGGGTGTCTCTCTGCTCTCCTTCATTTTTCTGGAATTAGCTCCGGGTGACTTCTTTCAGGAAATGCGGCTAAACCCCCAGATCTCGCCCAACACGGTCAACCGGCTTCGCGCCGAATATGGCATCGACCGGCCGTTGCCGGTACGCTACCTCCGCTGGCTGGCGTCAGCGGTGCGCGGAGATTTTGGGTTTTCCTTCGCCTATGGCAGCCCGGTGGCGCCCCTGCTGTTGGTCAGGGCACGCAATACGTTGCTGCTGACAGCGACTGCGACAGTACTGGCTTGGGCATTAGCGATTTCCTTGGGTGTCTTCTGCGCCGCACGACCTGGCACCCTCCCTGATCACATCTGCTCCATTGCGACTTCAACTCTTCTCGCCATTCCCGAACTGCTGCTGGGCTTGGCCTTCCTGGCGCTGGCCGTTCGCACTGGATGGTTCCCGGCGGGTGGCATGGTTTCTGCCGGCTTTGAAGACTTTAGTAAATGGCAACAGCTGAGAGACTTGCTTTGGCACTTGGTCTTGCCGGTTGTGGCTCTAACGCTGGGTAGCTTGCCTGTGCTGTTGCGGCATGTGCGCGCAGCACTACTGGCGGTTCTAGACTCTCCCTTTATTCGCGCTGCTTGGGGATATGGCATTGCCCGCCGCAGGATTCTATGGTTTCACGCTCTGCCCGCAGCCATCAATCCGCTGGTGTCGTTGTTTGGACTATCGTTGGCAGCGCTGCTGAGTATTTCCTTACTGACCGAGGTCATCATGAGTTGGCCTGGACTCGGCCCATTTTTATTGGAAGCTGTATTGGCGCACGACGTTTATGTCGTGGTTGGCGCAGTAACCTTTTCCACCTTCTTCTTGCTGGCCGGTACCGCGCTCGCCGATCTCCTGCTGTTTGCCGCCGATCCGCGCATCCGGACCGAGGCACTGATATGAGCCGCTCCAGAACATTGATGCTGCCGCTGGTTGGCCTCGGATTCATTCACATCGTTGTCTTGTCGGCCGGCTTCTTCGGGCCTTACGACCCTGCCGCCCAGAACAGGCAGTGCCCGTCGTGCCCCCCCACGCCGGTTCATTGGATTGGCCCAGATGGCCGATTCCATTGGCTTCCCTTTGTTTACCGTTCGGCGGAGCAGACAGGAGACCAACGCTACGAAGAGGATCGACGTGCACTCTATCGAGTTCACCTCTTCGCGCGCGGGTCGCAATACAGCATTTTGGGAGTGATTACTTCCGACCTCCATTTTTTTGGCGTGCCTCCGCCGGGCCACATCTATCTCATGGGTACCGACAGCTATGGGAGAGATGTCTTCTCACGCGTGTTGTATGGCGGACAAATCTCTCTATTCGCCGGCTTGCTCGCAACTGTTCTATCGCTCATCCTAGGTTCACTCATGGGAACGGTAGCCGGATTTTATGGAGGCTGGGGCGATGCGGTAATCATGCGATGTGTCGAGCTGTTCTTGGCCCTTCCATGGCTGTACCTCCTGTTGGCTTTGCGAGCGTTTCTACCCTTGCACACCGGGCCCAGAGAAACTTTCCTACTGCTCATTGTGGCTATAGGGCTGGTGGGATGGGCACAACCGGCGCGGCTTGTCCGGGGCGTGGTTCTCAGCACGAAAGAGCGTAGCCATCTATTAGCGGCTCGAGGCTTCGGCGCTTCGGACCTCTATCTTCTCCGCCGTCACGTGTTTCCCGAGACCCGTTCGGTCGTCCTCACCCAGGCAGCGCTGCTAATTCCGCAGTACGTTCTTGCGGAAGTGACCCTGTCATTCCTCGGGTTGGGAGTGAGTGAGCCGGTTCCAAGCTGGGGGAACATGCTTGCGACCTTGCAGCAATATCACGTTTTGGTATCCGACTGGTGGATGTTTTTCCCTGGACTGGTGCTGGTCCTGGTGATTCTGGCCTACGGCAGGTTATCGACCGCCCTCCAGGAAGAGATGCCCCAGATGGGAGTTAGCTGGAATGCGCACACGTCGTTGGATTAAGGTCTTCGATCTGGTCTTGTTGGCGTTACTGTCTCGGATTGGGTTTGCCCTGGTTTCCAATCCGAACAGCACAGCCGAAGAAGTTCTTACCGCGGCCAATGATCCCGGAACAAGCGGCGGCCGCCTGGTTGTGGCGTTGCGAGCCGAGCCTAAAACATTGAACCCGGTGCTGGCGAATGATGTCCCCTCCCGAGAGGTCATCAGCCAGATGACGGCTGACTTGATCCACATTAACCGCTATACCCAACAATCTGAACCGGCCCTGGCAAAGTCCTGGTCGGTATCCCCGAACGGACTTCATTACGTCCTGCAATTGCGCCGTGGTTTGCGCTTCTCCGATGGCACTCCGCTCGATGCGGATGATGTGGTCTTCAGCTACAAGGTCTACCTCGACGAAAAAGTGAACGCCCCGCAACGCGATTCGCTCATCGTAGCCGA
Organism: uncultured Acidobacteriaceae bacterium; assembly: GCA_963834815.1. Classification (GTDB taxonomy): domain Bacteria; phylum Acidobacteriota; class Terriglobia; order Terriglobales; family Acidobacteriaceae; genus DASRAA01. The sequence continues at coordinate 950,861 of CAWIDA010000009.1, forward strand.
CAAGCCGGTCGTCGTGGGAAAAACGGGGCCTTACACCGTGACATTCGATCTGGCTCAGCCCTACGCTTCAGCCGAGAGGTTGTTCGACAGCATTGCTATCCTGCCGCGCCGTCTCCTGGAGACTCCGTACTCCGAAGGGAAGCTTGCGCAGACTTGGAATCTCGGAACTCCGCCCGCGCAAATAGCAGGCCTCGGTCCCTTCCGCCTGAAGCGATACCTGCCCGGTCAGAGCATGTCGCTCGAACGCAATCCCTACTACTGGAAGGTGGACCGCAAAGGAACCCGCTTGCCCTATGTGGAAGAAATCACTTTCCTTTTTGCCGGGAACGAAGATGCCGAAGTGCTGCGTTTCGAGGCCGGCGAAACCTCAATCATGAACCGAATCGGCGCTGAAAATTACTCCGTGCTGGAAAAAGAACAGGCGTCGCATGGTTTCCGGCTGTATGACCTGGGACCCGGCCTGGAGTACAACTTTTTGCTCCTGAACCTGAATTCAAAGCTGCCGCCCCAGGACAAGGAGATCCTTCGCAAGCAGGCCTGGTTTCGGGACGTACGGTTTCGCCAGGCTATCTCTTCGGCAATTGATCGGGACGGAATCAACCGTATCGTCTACCACGGACGCGGCTCTCCAATCTGGACTCATGTTCCACCTGGTAACCGGCTTTGGGTTGACGAAAAGATACCGCATCCAGCGCGTTCTCTCGATCGCTCACGGGAATTGCTGAAGTCGGCCGGATTTTCCTGGCGTAGCGATGGGTCCTTGGTCGATAGCCACGGGGCGCAGGTTGAATTCTCCATCGTCGCCAGCGCCTCCAGCAACCAGCGAACCCAGATGGCAACCATCATTCAGCAGGACTTGAAGGAACTTGGAATCCAGATTCAAGTTGTTTCGCTGGAGTTCCGCGCCATGCTGGACCGGATTCTGCAAACCCACGATTACGAAGCGGCCATCATGGGGATGAGTGGGGGAGATGTTGATCCCAACTCTCAAATGAACGTCTGGCTTTCATCCGGCGACGATCATTTTTGGAGCTTGGGGCAGGCCCAACCTGCCACATCCTGGGAAGCCGAGATGGATGGTCTGATGAAGCGTCAGATGTCGACGATGTCGCCCAAGGTTCGCAAACACCAGTTTGATCGAGTGCAGGAGATAGAAGCGGAGGACATTCCCGTCGTCTTTCTGGTCAGCCCCAATGTGCTGGTAGCCGCGTCAAATCGGGTCCATAACTTTAAGCCAGCTATACTCGACTCGCATACGCTCTGGAATTCAGAAGAGCTGTTCATCGACGACCGAGGAAGTACCCCGAAATGACAAGCCAGCTTCCATCAGAATCCGGTACGGATGCGCCAGCCAGACGGTGGGATGACGACACGGGGCTGGTCAAGCGATGCATCCAGGGAGATGAGGTCGCGTGGTCAGAACTAATTTCAAAGTACAAGAACCTGATCTTCTCCATTCCTATTAAGTACGGATTTTCGCAGGAAGACGCGGCCGATATTTTTCAGTCGGTTTGTTTAGACCTGCTAAACGGATTAAGAAACTTGCGCGAACCGCGCGCCCTGGCCGGATGGTTGATTCGAACTACCCACAACGAGTGCTGTCATCACCTGAAGGACAGGCGACGATTCGGTACGCAAGAAGGCAATCAGCCGGAGGTTGGCCTTCAGGTGGAAGATGTTCCCAGCAACATGTTAAGCGAGCTGCAGCGGGAACAGCTTCTACGAAACGCCATGCGGGCGCTCAGTGCGCGATGTCAGCGGTTAGTGGAAATGCTTTTCTTCGAGTCGCCGCCCCGTCCCTACCAGCAGGTGGCAAAATCCCTGACGTTGGCCACAGGTTCAATTGGCTTCATTCGCGCGCGCTGCCTGCAAAAGCTGCGCAGCACGTTAGAGAAAATGGATTTCTCGTGAGTGGGGTCCTGGACCATGCACAGTCCGGAACCAACGCCTCAGAGACGATTCGTGACGCGGAGACCGCTGATCTATCCAGCCAACGGTCGCGGGCTGACTTCATCAGTCGGCATCCCGAACTGCTGCGATCGGCTGCCGTTGAAGACCTCGCGGCTTTGGTGCCCCGGTTAGTTAAGTCCGACCGAAACAAAGCGCTGCAAGTGGCCGAAGTGGCTGTGACGATTGCCAATTGCCTTGGTGATGCGCAAAGCTTGGCGCTCAGCCTGCGTGCCAAGGCCAATGCCCATTATGGCCTGGGACACAACAAGACAGCCCTCGAGCATCATCGCAAGGCACTGCGTCTCTTCCGAACTCTAGGCGACCCTGAACAAATCGCGCGCACCCTTAGTTCCTCCATTCAACCGCTCATCCTTCAGGGCCGCTACCGTCGGGCTCTCGCCGCTGCACAGGAAGCGCGCCAGATCTTTGCCCGGGAAGGAAACCTCTGGCGGTTGGCGCGGCTGGACCTGAATCTCGGCAATATCTTTGACCGCCAGGATCGTTTCGCCGAATCTCTGGAGTGTTATGAGCGTGCCTACCAATACCTCGCTCTTCATGAGCAGGATGATCCAGAGGGCGCCGCTGTTGCGCTGCACAACATGGCGGTGTCATACGTCAGCCTGAACCATTTTCGCAAGGCGGAAGGCATCTATGAGGAAGCCCGATCCTTTGCCGCCACCCACAACATGCCGGTTCTGGTTGGACAGTCCGACTACAACATCGCTTGGCTTCACTACCTTCGAGGCGATTACAGTCGTGCGATTTCTACGTTGCGGACTGCCCTGGAGACCTGCCGTTCCACCGGGGATGAATATCACGTTGCACTCTGTCACCTCGATCTCTCAGAGATTTACCTGGAACTTAATCTTTGTGCAGAGGTGGCCGAAGCCGCTGACCATGCTCGCATCAGCTTCGAACAACTCGGGATGCAGTATGAGAGGGCGAAGTCCATCGCGAACCTCGCCGTCGCCGTAAGCCGGCAGGGAAACGCGGCCCGATCGCTGGAGCTGTTCCTCCATGCCCGGCAGATCTTCGCTAAAGAAGAGAACAGGGTTCTCCCGTCAGTCATTGACCTGTATCGTGCGGCTGTTCTATTTAGCGAAAAACGTTACACGGATGCTCGCAAGCTGGCGGGTGCTGCGCTCCCCATATTTCAGAGGTTCAATCTCACCAGCAAGGCCATCAAGTGCCTTCTCTTATTGTCAAACCTGCATCTCCGTGAACGTGATCTTCCCTCCGCCCAACTGCTATGTGCCCGCGCGTTGAGGAGCCTGCGGTTCGTCGATTTACCTGCTTTGAGCTGCCAGGCATTTGCCCTGCGAGGACAGATCCACGCGGCAGCCGGGAACGACCGCCGGTCCTATGAGGCATACCAGCGTGGACGGCAATACCTGGACAGGCTGCGCAACGGCATTCGGGGCGAGGACCTCAGAATTTCGTTCATGCAAGGACGTGTGGAGATTTACGAGGCACTTGTGGCCATCTGCACCAGGCGTAATGCCGGCACAGAAGTCCGGGCGGAAACCTTCGGCTATGTTCAGCAAGCCAAATCGAGAACCCTGCTGGACTTCATCTCCATGCCACGATCTCCATCGAGGCCTGCATCCCAGGCGCAAACCAAGCACAGCAAGAGGATCAAAGAGCTTCGCGAAGAGCTGAATTGGTTCTTTCACCGGACGGAGATGGCGCAGCTTAAGCAGGCGTCCCGCCGCCACCTATCCGCGCTGCGAGCCGAGTCTCGACTCCGCGAACGGGAACTGCTGAAACTATCGCGCGAGCATTCCGCCGCGGACGATCTTGGCACCGAACAGCAATTGGCGATAACTCTCACGGCCCATCAGGTCAGAAAGTCTCTTCCCGCGGATGTGACCATACTCGAGTACTTCGTGGCCCAAGGCCAGATTCTTGTCATATTGCTCAGCCGCAATCAGTTGCAGATTGTTCCCCTTGGCCAGCACTCCCAAGTTTCGACCCATCTCGAACTCTTGCAGCTGCAATTGTCGAAACTCCGGCTGGATCCCGAGTACGTGAGACGCTTCTCGGGTGGCCTATTGAAAGCCACCCAAACTCATCTCTATGAGCTGTACAAACTACTGCTTGAACCGATTCGAGGATCACTGGCTACGTCCCATCTCGTGATCGCACCGCATGGCATCTTGCACAATCTGCCGTTCCAGGGTCTTTTCGATGGAAACCAGTATTTGATCGACGAATTCACCGTGTCGTACGCGCCAAGCGCCAGTATTTATGCTGTATGTCAGGCACGGTCGGCGCGCGCCGACGGTGGATCGTTGGTTCTCGGAGTTCCGGATCCCCAAGTGCCCTTTGTCGAGGAGGAGGTCGAAGCCGTAGCGGCTTCCCTTCCCGACGCCGAGGTGTTTCTTGCGGATGCCGCAACCGCCGAGTGCCTGCGCCAGAAGGGTCCATACAGCCGTTTTATCCATATCGCTACCCATGGCTACTTTCGGCGCGACAACCCGATGTTTTCTGGTATCCGGCTAGGTGACTCGTACTTCAGCCTCTACGATCTCTACCAATTGCAGCTTCCCGCCGAGCTGATAGCTCTGAGCGGATGCTCTACGGGGTTGAATATTGTAGCTGCCGGCGATGAGCTTCTGGGCTTGGTCCGGGGCTTGATTCACGCTGGCGCAGAGACCTCCATGCTCACCCTGTGGGACGTACATGACGAAAGCAGCACCCAGCTAATGAAGCTGTTTTACAGGAACTTAGCCGAGGGCCACAGCAAACCTGTAGCCTTACAGCAGGCCATGCTTCAGGTGAAATCTGAGCGCCCACACCCTTATTATTGGGCGCCCTTCATCTTAGTGGGAAAAGCCTAGCCACCTCACATCCTCCCATCTCCCGGAAATATTTTTCGCAACCCTATATTTCTTGCCCTGCAGCCGACACTTCATCCTCGAACCGTGTATAAGGCTCGCGACAACCGAAGGCTGACGCGGGTCATCCGCTGTTGGGTTTGCGAGAGCGATGCATCAGCTCTAGCCGGGGTAACAACATGGTAGGCGACACGCGGACGTTTTTCTGGCCGCCACAGTATGTGCGGCACGCTTACCTCACGTTTTCTTCATGAAGGAGGTTGTCTGTGATCACCGCCAGTTTCGAGTTCCTACGCCGCCACTTCTCCGGGTCGCTGTTGCCGGCTGTTCTTGTGGCTGCAACTCTATCCATGCTGTCAACTGCCGCCATTGCGCAACAGCCGCAGGCGGTTCTCTATTCGGCCGAGGCTTTCGGCACCACTGCTTCAGTCGGCGGGACTGTCACCATCGGGCAAACGGCGCCGGTTATCGTTCCCATATGTCAAACGGCCAATGTACCGTTTACCAAGACGGGCCATGTCGCCTCTCTCTCGGCTCCGCCGTTGATTTCGACTGGCGTCGTGAACACTAGCGCAGCCGACACCGCAGGAATGGCCACCGGCAGTGCAGACGTTGCTGGGATTAGCCTGCTCGCCGGACTGATCTCTGCGCAAGCCGTGAAATCAGTCAGCACCACGACCGTGGACAGCAATGGCGTGCTCAATACCAGCGCCGCAGGATCGACATTCGTAAACCTGCATGTTGCAGGCCAAACCATCAACGGACTGCCGGCGCCGAATACCACCATCGACCTGTTAGGGCTGGGCAAAATCGTGCTCAACGAGCAGATCAAGAAAGGCAACAACAAGAAGGTCCACTTTTCCGTCAACATGATTCACGTCTACATCACGGCGACGAACCTGTTGTTTCCGGTCGGCACCGAGGTTACGATTGCTCACGCCGGCAGTGGTATCACCGTGACTTCCGGTCCTGGAGCCTTGGACGGCGCGGCCTATGGAAGTGTCGTCACCGGAACTCTGCTGGCTTCTACTCCTACGGCCCCGGTGTGCGTGCCTGGACCGGGCACGGATGGAATCGTCAAGACGAAGACTCTGGTAGGCCTGAACTTGCCGCTGATATTGACCTCCGGGACGGTAGTTAACTCTGCGGTAGGAAATGTCACCAGCAATTTATCGGATAGCCACACCAGCTCGACCATTCAGGGATTGAACCTGCTCGCCGGACTGGTGACGGCTGATGCGATCTACGCTCAATCGGATGCAACCACCTCCGATGGTGTAACCTTCAACTTCAGCAGCGCAGGATCAATCGCCAACATCTTCGTTGCTGGACACCCCGAGATCACCGGTCACGTGGGCAAGAATACTACGGTGCAGATTGCCAACTTGGGAACTCTGTATCTGAACCGGGTGATACGGACAAAGCACGACATCAAGAACATCATGATTGAGCTGACGGTGGATCAAAACAATGTGCTCGGCCTGCCTATCGGACTCGATATCCGCATCGGCTACGCCGAAGCTTCTCTGCATAGCACGGCCAATCCATAGGGTTGTTCGCAACAGGCAACCCTGCGGATCGGTTGAGGCCAGAGCCGGCCAGCTCTGGCCTCTTTTTGGTGTGATCCATCGCAAACTCGGCTCGCTGCCGGCTAAATGCCTTATTCGCATAAACTTAAGTCTATCTCTGAGTTCGAAGCCAGATAGAGACCTGAGTACGCACTCAGGTATCTGCCTCGCGGGATTCGCGGGAAAGGCGTAGCGGACCGCAAGAATTTCTATCCGCTCCTATATTTTTTTGGCACCGGCATATACTTCATCTGCGAGCGGCGAATTGTTTGCGCCATTGAGCGACGGCGAAGCGGCGCGATCCTAACCCGGGAGCATTCGTGAAACATTTTTCGCTTACTGACTGGGCCGATTTTGTGCGTGCGGTGGTGCCCAAAGAGCAGAAGGCATCCATGCAGAGGCACTTGGACGAAGGCTGCGGTCGTTGCCGAAAGACCGTGGAGCTATGGACAGAAATCGCTGACTTCGCCAAGCATGAAGTTGCCTACGAGCCCCCAGTCGGCGCTCTACGAGTTGCCCAATCCTACAGCAGTCCATTGCGGCCGCCTTTTCGGCAGACCGAGAGTTTCCATCTGGCTAGGCTCACCTTTGACAGCTTCGAAAACCAGGCTCTGGCAGGAGTTCGCGGCTTTGACCCGGTCCCTCGCCAATTGATGTACCAATCTGGCGACATCTTCATCGACATGCGTCTCGAGCCGAAGCTGGCGTCAGATTTGATGCTTGTGGCGGGGCAGGTTGTAGATGCTCAACAACCCGAAGTGGGCCTTGCTGGCATACCGGTATCTCTCCTGGGTGACGGCGATACTTTGTTCCAGACGACCACCAACCAGCTTGGCGAATTTCAGCTCTCGTTTCGAGCGGCGCGGCGATTGCAGTTACGGTTCGGGACGAAAGACGCACCATTACTTTTGCAGCTTCCAGAGGTAGACGCCGGAACCATGTGAGGTCGCGAAGCTGCTTTGGCTGGCTTGACAGGCATACGCTGAGTTGACGGGCTCTACTCAGTGCACGAGTTACTTACGACAATCTGACTGGCGCAGGTGGTGTGATCATGAAACATCGCTGGTTTGTGATTCCTCTTTTAGCCCTGGTTATCGCGCTTGCCTCCGTTGCTAACGCCCAACCGCAGGGTCTCATTGTGCGCGACAGTCTGGGACCAGTTCATCTGAACTCTCTGTGCCACCTTCTGGGATGCAAGATGGTACGCGGCTTGGGCGATCCCTCCCAACAGGTCTTCCTGGTGGTGCCCACCCTCACGACTCTTGCGAATTTGCTGCAACTTCTGCAGCTTCAGATTGGGATTTTGAACGCAGAAGTTGACCAGCTCTTGAATTTGAATGCGCCTCTGCTAAGTTTCATTCCCAATGGGCTTTTCGACGGCGTTCCGGTTCCCTACTACAACACAACCGTGTGGGACAGTTATGTAAACCAGCCAGCTAATCTCATTGTTCGGACAGTGGAGACTCAAAACCAGTTTCACATTTCCGGCTCTGGAATTGTGGCCGTGATCGATACCGGACTCGACCCCCAGCATCCGGCGCTGGCGCCGATTGTGCTAACCGGTTACGACTTCACTCGCAATCAGAGTGGCGCTGATGAAAAGGGCGACCTCGATCACTCAACCGCTGCCGTTCTGGATGGCGGGGGATCTGGCATTCCCCTCTACATCAGCCCGTGGCTCGCAGCGGTGCTGACGCCGGCGGGTGCTGCTGCACTCGGTGACCCTCGTTACGCTGCCTTTGGTCATGGAACCATGACCGCCGGTATCGTCCATATGGTTGCGCCCACGGCACAGATCCTTCCGCTTAAAGCGTTTTCCTCGGATGGCACCGGCTATCTCTCCAACATCCTGCGGGCTGTGTACTACGCCTCGCGTCACGGCAGCAAGGTCATCAGCATGAGCTTCAGCTTCCACAGTTCCTCCGCTGAGATGACCAAGGCCATCATGTTCGCCAACCGCCGTGGAGTTATCTGTGTGGCTGCGGCTGGTAATGACGGACAAAAAATCAATGTTTATCCCGCCTCACTAGGAAATGTAATGGGAGTCGCGTCAACCACAGATATGGATACGCGGTCCAGTTTTTCCAACTATGGGCCGCAAGTCGTGTGGGTGGCGGCGCCGGGAGAAAATGTCGTCAGCACTTATCCTTACGGCACCTATGCCTCCAGTTCAGGCACGTCGTTCAGTGCGCCCATCGTATCGGGCACGGCAGAGCTATTAGTGAATGTTGATCCCGGTTTGAATCAGTCGGCGGCCGCAGCCGCTATTGCTCACGCCCAACACGTCTCCCCTGGTCTCAACCACGGTCGTCTGGACATCTATCAAGCCGTCAGTTCGCTCAGCCACTGATTCGGCTGTAGAGGGAACAAACTTGGCGGAAGCGTGTGCGAGTCGAACGCACCATTGACATCGCAGATGCCAATCGCCGGTTTTGAAGACCGGGAGAGTCACCGGACCCCCTTCGCTTCCGCATGGCGCTGAACCCAGTCGCGCGCCAGCCAATTCTATCCGAAGGACTCCTCCCGCAATCCTGATAAATTGGTTGTGGAGTCCTTCGCCATGCAGAATCGCACCTTCGCATTTGTTCAGCTCGATGTCTTCACCGACCGGCCGCTCGAAGGCAACCAACTCGCCGTCTTTAGCGACGCGCGGGGGCTGAGCGACAGCGAGATGCAGAAGCTCGCGCGTGAAACCAACTTGTCGGAGACAACCTTCATTTTCCCTCGCGATAAGGCAGTCGAGCAGCGCGAAGGATTCAAGGTCCGCATCTTCACGATCAACGAAGAGCTGCCTTTTGCCGGGCATCCCACGCTGGGCACTGCCTGGTATTTGCGCCAGCATTCCCTGGCAGGCGAGATCGTACTCGACCTCAAGATCGGTAAGGTTCCTGTGCGATTCGAACACCGTGACAACAGGCTCTTTGGCGAGATGCGACAGGTGGACCCGAAATTCGGCGCCAGTCATCCCCATGCCGAAGTCGCCCAAGCCCTGGGTGTCCCGGTATCGGAACTGGACGAGAGTCTGCCGATCCAGAGCGTGTCAACCGGAATGTGGTTCACGATCGTTCCCTTCCGCTCGCTGGCGGTTTTGCAGAAGCTCAACCTCAGCTGGCATCAGATGGCTCCCTACCTGGAGAGAGTCGGTGATAACAGCTTCTTTTATCTCGTGTGCCGCGAGACGGTCAATGAAATCGCTACCCTGCACGCTCGCATGATCTTCTACAACGGTGAAGATCCCGCCACCGGTTCGGCTGCAGGTTGTTGCACCGCGTGGGCCGTGCAGAACGGAGTGCTGGCCTCCGGCGAACAGGGCTTGATCGAACAAGGACTCGAGACTCGCCGTCCAAGTTCAATCTATATTCGCGCCGACAAGCAAGGCCAGACCGTCGCCAATGTGCGCGTCGGCGGAAACGTAGTGCAGGTGATTGACGGTAAGGTAACCATGTGAATAATCTGCGGATATTCTGTGCACGCCGGAAAGCCTTGTCGGGTGCGGACTTTCATCGGCCCGCAAACATGCGCTAGTCAAATTGATGCAACGTCGATTGTGCCATTTCGCTTCTGCAACCGCCTCACCGATTTAACCATTGCGATACTTTACAAGCCCGCTGAAGAACCGTACTATCCGGTAGCGCTATTGCTCTGGCGCTCAAAATTTAAACAGCTCCTCTGGTAACTGCCGCAAGCGCCCAGTATCCGACAGGTTTGCTTAGGCGCAGCCCTGCAGTCCACCCCCGAGATGGCGCTACGGGAAGGTCTATGAAACCGAAACGCACGATTCTTTGCGTCGACGAAGACGAACGTTCTCTCTCCATTCGCAAGGTGATGCTGGAAACGCGAGGCTACCGCGTCATCGTTTGTTCCGAACCGGGACGTGCTGTCGATGCGATGAAAGCGGGTGGCATCGACCTCATCCTGGCTGAGCTCGTGATGCCCAAACTCGGCGGCGGCAAGCTCATCGACCAGCTTAAGGCCATCTCACCTGCTACCCCGGCCATTGTGTTCACAGGCGCCTCCAGCGCGTGCTCCGACGACACCCTCGCCGATGTCTTCCTTTCCAAGGCCAATTGCGGAGCGGCCCAGTTGCTCGACCACATCCGGATGGCGCTGATTCGCAAGCGAGGCCCTAAGCCGGCGGTGACCAGCCAATCTATTGCCTGTCGCTACGCGTCGTAGTACGCCTTGCCAGCAAAACAAAGCCACTCGTAACATCCACGAGTGGCGGTTCTCTAGCGATCTTTGCGACAAGACGCCGATTAAGAGGACTTGCCCTTGGCCTTCTTCTTGCGCTCCGCCCAGCGAAGCTTCATCATCTCAGAAATGCGCTTACGGGCAGAGGCGCTCATCGTCCGGCGCTTCCGGCCCTTTCCTGAACCTACCGGTCTGCCCGGACCGCGTCCTAGCTTACCGGTTCCCTCTAGGGCCCGAATAGCAGCATCGATCCGATCACGCTCATTCTTGAGATCCGACACAATCTGTTGAATATCCATGTATCACCTTTCGAGTTAAGTGGCCAGGGCATCAGTCTATCAGTCTCGACTGTAGCTTGCCCAATAGAATAGTATCAGGTGCAGCTCAACACTAGCTCGTAATCTGAGGCGTCTTATACGGAATTTATAAGAGAGAGTTTGATCCGCCGGGCTGGAGCCATCCTCCTTCGCAGGAGCCGCACGACTGGAACCATCCCCTTCAAGGCTCGTCCATGATACAGATTCTTGTGACAATCTACACTTCCCGTGGGCCAGGGCACATCATGTATTGCAGCATTCCATGGACGAGATGGCACGTGCAAGGTGACCTCACGTCACTATGAATCGTGCTTCAACACTACGCGATTAGACGTACTGCCTTCATTCAAATGGATTAGTAAGGGGGACTTAATGTCGCAGAGACAAAGCTTCCACATGACGGCGGAGCAATTTCGCCAGCAAGGAAAACAAGTAGTCGATTGGATAGCTGACTACTATGATCGTATTGAGTCTCTGCCAGTCTTGTCACAGGTCCGTCCGGGCGCGATTCGCGACTCTTTACCTCACCACCCTCCCTCGCAGGGTGAAGCTTTCGGTTTGCTTCTCAATGACATAGATCGGGTCATCTTACCCGGTGTTACTCACTGGCAATCACCTAACTTTTTTGCCTACTTTCCCGCAAACGCCTCAGGGCCGGCCATTCTGGGCGATCTGCTTTCGTCAGCCCTGGGTGTTCAGGGAATGCTCTGGGCTACCAGTCCGGCTTGTACGGAATTGGAGACCCAGGTACTCGACTGGCTGGTGACTATGCTGGGACTTCCGGAGAAGTTTCGGTCGTCCAATACCGGCGGAGGTGTAATTCAGGATACGGCGTCGAGTGCTGTACTTTGTGCCATGCTAGCGGCACGCGAGCGTGCCACCGGCTATACCACCAACTTACAGGGCGCGGACGGAAAGCTTATTGCCTATACCTCCTCTCAGGCGCATTCCTCCTTGGAAAAGGCGGCAATGATCGCAGGCATCGGACTGAATAACCTGCGCTTACTGGAGGTGGACGAAAACTTCGCCATGCAGCCCGAAGTCCTCCGGCTGCAAATAAGCAAGGACCGGGAGGCAGGACTGTTTCCCTTCTTTGTGTGCGGAACTGTGGGTACTACTTCCTCCAATGCCATGGACCCCTTGCCGGCGATCGCCGCTATCTGCCGCGAACACAACTTATGGTTTCATGTGGATGCAGCCATGTCGGGGACCGCGGCATTGTGTCCCGAATTTCGTCATTACCAGCAGGGTGTCGAGCACGCTGACAGCTACTGCTTCAATCCTCATAAGTGGATGTTTACCAACTTCGACTGCGATTGTTTCTATGTGGCCGACCGCAATGCGCTGATCAATACGCTGAGTATTTTGCCCGAGTACCTGAAGAACCGGGCTACGGAGTCGGGCGCCGTATTCGACTATCGTGACTGGCAAATCCCGCTGGGGCGCCGCTTCCGCTCCCTGAAACTATGGTTCGTCATCCGTCATTATGGCGTGGAAGGATTGCAGTACCATGTACGCCAGCATGTCGAACTTGCCCAGCAATTTGCCGAATGGGTGAATCAGGATGATCGCTTTGAACTGCGCGCTCCGGCGCCGCTGAATCTGGTGTGCTTCCGCTATCGTGGCAACGATGACGAGAACCAGCGCCTGATGGATCGCTTGAATCATAGTGGCGACCTGTATCTGACGCACACCCGATTGCGCGATCAATTCGTACTTCGCTTCTGTGTAGGACAAACTAACACGACCTTCAAGCATGTGGAACGTGCATGGCAACGCATTCAGGAAGAGGCTTCCACGATTCACAACGAAGCGATCCAGGACGAAGCCAAACAGCCAGGCTCGCCGAAGGCCACGTAAGCAACCGGCCGCTGTATCCTCGAAGGCTGTGTCCTTGTTGAATTTGTCAGAGTCTTCTTCATGAAGCGCAAAATCGCGGTAGTAACCACTTCACGCGCCGACTACAGCCACCTCTACTGGCCTCTCCACGACCTCTCGCGCCACCCTGACGTGGACTTGAAATTGATCGCCATGGGTCCTCACCTTTCTCCCGAGTTCGGCCACACCGTCCGCGATATCGAGCGCGACGGACTGCAGATCGCCGCCCGCATCGAATGTCTTCTAAGTTCCGATACCGACGTTGGAATGGCAAAGACCATCGGCGTGGCAACCTTGAGCCTGGCCGACTGCCTGGGACAGATGCGGCCTGACCTGCTCCTGCTGATTGCCGACCGCTACGAAATGCTTGCCCCTGCGTCGGTGGCGCTGGCACTGCGAATTCCCATCGCGCACATTGAAGGCGGCGAGATCAGCGAAGGCGCCATCGATGACGCGGTGCGACACGCGCTCACCAAGATGAGCCACGTGCACTTTACCTCGACCTTTCAGGCCCGCGACCGTGTTATCGCTATGGGAGAGGAAGAGTGGCGCGTGCATCGCGCGGGCGCGCCATCCATTGATCACTTGCGCCGCAACACTTTGCTCACCCGCGATCAACTGCAACAGCAACTCCGCATCGATCTGGGCCAACCATCTGTAATCGTTGCCTATCATCCAGTGACCATTGTCCGCAACACAACGCAGGAGGCCGATGCGTTGTTTGCGTCATTGCTTGAGTTTCCCGGACAGGTGCTTTTCTGCTATCCCAATGCCGACGCCGGAAGTCGTGAGCTGATCGAGCGTACCGAACAATTTCTGGCCCAGCGGCCGGATGCCCGGGTGTTCGTCAACCTCGGTGCTGTGACTTACTGGAGCCTCTTGCGGCACGTGGACGTCATGGTGGGAAATTCCAGCAGCGGCATCATGGAAACTCCCTCCTTTGCGCTGCCGACGGTCAACGTCGGCATGCGGCAACAGGGACGAGAGCGAGCCCGCAACATCCTCGACGCTGCTCCCACCAGGACCGACATCCTCGCCAAGCTTGAGATCGCCCGCAGTGAGCCGTTCCGGCGATCGCTGGAAGGAATGTCCAATCCCTACGGCGATGGCGACGCCTCTGAGAAAATCGTGAGCGTGCTCACTTCGGTAGCGCTGGGCGAGGAATTACTGGTTAAAAAGGCGCGCTAGCACCTAAGTCGTCTTCGTCGATTCGAGTCTGTTCTCTGGATTTGCGAGTCCCGTTTAATAACTGCGTACCGTGGAATTCCTCACTTGCTGTAAGCTGGGCTACACTAGTTGGCCGGAGCTGGCATGGACCCCCGCATCGTCGCCATATCAGGCCCACTCAAGGGCGAAGTATTTCGGCTGATCGACGGCCCGGTGTCGATCGGACGTGATCCCTCGAACCGCGCCGCCATTCCTGACCTCACCATCTCCCGCCAACATTGTGTCATCGGGTTGACCAATGGGAGCGCCGAAGTCAGCGATCTCGATAGTCACAACGGCACCATCGTCAACGGCATCCCCGTGAGCAAGCGTCTGCTCGGGCACGGTGACGTCCTGCGAGTTGGCCAGTGCGAATTGGTGTTTCTCACCGAGGCCGATAGCCCGGCCATTCCGGCGCGGGCCTTGTTTGGTGAAGGCACCTCAGCGGATATCCTGAAAACCATCAAATTAAGCGACTCGACGGTTTGGTCTCCCACACCCACCGACGTTGGACGCATGGCGCGTGACCTGAATGCGCTGGTCAAGATCTCGCACACCATCAACTCGATTCGCGATCCCGATGCCTTGCAGGAAAAACTGCTGGAGTGCGTCTTCGAGGTCGTTCCAGCCGACTTCGGGGCAATCCTTGTCCTCGACCAGCCGGACGAGGAGCCCGCTTCAATATGCACCTTTGAGCGCGATGGCCGCGACTCACCGCCGGTGTCCATCCGTCGTGAACTGGTGCAGCGCGCGCTCTGGGAGCGATCGATCGTAGTCACCGACGAGCCTCCTGGTCCGCAGGCGGCGGAAAATGTAATGTGCGCGCCGCTCGTGGGAGTGCAGCGCACCATCGGAGTCCTGTACCTCGCTTCATCGGGCGGACCGGATCGAAAGTTTGAGGACGGCCATGTGAACTTCCTCAACTCCGCGGCCGGGATTGCGGCCGTCACGCTGGAAAACGTGTTGGCGCTCGAGTCCTTGAAAGCGGAAAACCGCCGCCTGCGCGCCGAACTCGAGCCCTCCGACGGCATGGTGGGAGATGGCAAGGCTCTGCGCCAGCTTTCAAGCCTCATCTCAAGAGTGGCGCACGGCGAAAGTACCGTGCTGATTCGCGGAGAGAGTGGGACTGGCAAGGAGCTCGTGGCCCGGGCCATCCACGCCACTAGCGTCCGCGCCGACAAGCCGTTTGTGGCCATCAACTGCGCCGCCATCCCCGACACCCTGCTGGAAAGCGAACTCTTCGGTCATGAAAAGGGCTCCTTCACCGGGGCAGTCGCCACCAAAAAAGGAAAACTGGAAGTAGCCGAGGATGGCACGGTTTTGCTCGACGAGATTGGCGAACTCCCGTCCACCATGCAGGCAAAGTTGTTACGCGTGTTGCAGCAACGCGAGTTCGAGCGCCTGGGTGGCACCCGTCCCCTCAAATTGCACGCCCGCGTCCTGGCGGCAACCAACAAGGACCTCGAGAGTGCCATCAAGAGCGGCGAGTTTCGTCAGGACCTGTTCTATCGCTTGAATGTCGTGTCGGTGCCGGTTCCGCCCTTGCGTAAGCACCGCGAAGACATTCCGTTGCTGGCTATCTACTTTGCCACCAGGTATGCGCAGAAGTGCAATCGTCCCTTTAAGGGAATCACGCCGGAAGCGCGAGCGCTGTTGATGAACTACGACTGGCCTGGCAATGTGCGTGAGTTGGAAAACGCCATCGAACACGCCATTGTGTTGGGTGCGTCAGACGAGATCCGTCCTGAGGACTTGCCTGAAGCGCTGCTGGAACGCGCCACCGCCAAACCGGAAGGCGACAAGTATCACGCGGCCATCAGCGAATTGAAGAAGCGCCTCATTCGCGATGCTGTCGCCGAAGCCAACGGCAACTATACCGAGGCCGCGAAATTGCTGGGAGTGCATCCCAACTATCTGCACCGCCTCATCCGCAACCTCGATATCAAATCGGAACTGCGGGAGCAAGATGACGAGTAGGTTCTATAAGACATCAAGCCGACATCTGAACACAACCCAATAGCCGCTCAAGCGCCCGTCTTGTCCCAACGTAATAAAACTTGCGGTTGGTAATCGTCCCAGCGTTACGGTATCTCTCGATGTTTGCGCCCCTTCTTCTCAAAACTTAACCGTCTGTGGCCGCGTACTTTGATAACATGCATGACCTCAGTCGGGGGTGTGCCTGTGTTTTCTCAGCAATCTCTTCGGGCGTCTACGTCGGCCGGTTCGGGACCGTTGTCGTTCTGGCGTCGCTTTGCGATATTCATTGCATTGGCAAGTGCTGGCTTGGGGCCGCGCTTTAGCCTCGCTCAGCAGAAAACTAGTTTCCCGGGCGACTATGCCGGGCTCCTGGGACCGCTTCACGTCAAGCTCCATCTGGCCGCGGCCCACGACGGTGTGCTATCCGGTACGGTTGATAGTCCCGATCAAAACATGATGGGACTGCCGTGCGCTGACTTGCATGTCAACGGGCAGTCCTTGAGCTTCACCGTGCCCGCGGTCAGCGGAACCTATACCGGGATCCTGAGCGCCGATGGCTCTTCGCTCTCCGGAGTTTGGAGTCAAGGCAATCCCACGCCGCTCAACCTTACCCGCGTAGCCACAACTACCGCGACCAGCGCCGCCGTGGAGAGCCCTCTCCTGCCACCCAACCCAAACGCGGAGGTGAAGTGGGACGACTACACCTTCAAGTACACTCGCACCGGAACCAGCGCACAGGTCTTCCAGGACGGCAAAGTTGTGGGAACCATTTTGACCATGAACGGCCAGCAGCGGGTTCTGCCGATTCCTGGCACGGACTCCGATAAGCTGACGAAGTCTTTCGACGACTACAAGGCTTTTGTCGCTCGCAGTCATTCGGGAAGCACGTCAGCCGCAGCGACGCCGCCGGCACCCACCGCCGCAGCTACACCCGCGGCAACTACGTTCACGCCGTCCACGCCCAAGGGAGCATTCCAGCCGCTCAACGCAAGCCCTACGCCTGCGGCTGACATTCGTTTTGATGACGCGGCTCACACCATCACTGTTCCACGCCCGGATGGCATCACTGTCACCTTCGTCGGTGACGACGTCAAGATCGCTGGATTCCGCAAGCTCAACTACGTTGTGCGGCATCAGAAAGGCAGTACTGGCAGGTTCCTGGAGCGCAGTCTCGGACATTCCGATGCGGCCGGCGGCAGCTTGTCTGGCGGAGGCGAGGAGTTCCTGCACGACGGCGGAGGACTCATTTACGACTCGGGCATGGGTACGAGAGCCGACATGCAGGTGGACAGCCCCGTCCTGACGGCGAAGCAGTTGTCTCAAATAGCGGTCGCAGCAGTTGCCGATGTGCGCCAGGTGCCAGGTCATGAGAATTTCGCACCACCGGGCTACAACACCTTGAAAGAAATTTCTCAGTATCGCCTCCGCTCCGACGGCTCGCGCTAGGGTCGCGCTAATTGAGTCCGATCCTTTGACGGGGACGGCCATTAGGCCGTCCGGAAACTTCGCCAAATGCATCCGCCTCTAGCCGCTGCGGGAAGGTCGGCTTCGTCAGACCTTCCCCAGTCCCGGTTTATCCCAGCGCTCCGTCCAAACATTTACGCCGTTGCGATTTACACTAACCCCTGAACAGCGGGGGGCGATTCGATGAGGCATGCAATCCTGGGAGCAGGCGCGATCGGAGGTCTGATGGCGACGGCCTTGGCGACGCTCGGCGAAGACGTCACGCTCATCGTCAGGCCGCAGAAGCTGGCGGAGCAGCCCCGCAACTTGTCGTTGGAATACCCGGGCGGCACCACGACGGCGACGGTGAAGACAGCATCTCGCGTCAGCGAACCCGTCGACGCGCTGTGGATCGCAACTAAGACATATCAGCTTGAGGACGCTCTACCCCAGATCGAGGTCGTTCCGTCCGTGATCATCCCGCTGCTCAACGGCACCGACCACATACCACTGCTGCGCGCACGCTTCGGTCACGATCGCGTCGTACCCGGCACCATAGCGGTCGGAGCCGATCGCATCGCTCCGGGAAAGTTCATTCAGCACTCGATCGTACGTCTCGGCATTGCCACCAGCGGAGAACCGCTGCTCAAGGACGTCGTAGACAAGTTGCGAGGCCTGGGCTGGACCTGCAATTTCGTCGCCAGCGAGACCATGCTGTTGTGGACCAAACTCTGTTTCCTTGAGCCCTTCGCGCTGGTCACCTCAGCCTCGGGAAAAAACAATGGCGAGATCCTCGCCGATCCCGAATGGAGAGCCAGGTTCGAGGCGGCTATCCAGGAGGCCTGTGCAGTCGCTGCCAAAGAAGGCGCGCTAGTGGATGGCTCAAAAGGCTCAGCCGTCTTTGAGAACCTTCCGCCCACCATGCGCGCCTCCATGGCAAAAGATCTCGCCGCCGGGCGCCCGCTTGAACTCGACGGTATCGCCGGGCCGATTCTGCGCGGCGGCCGTCAGTACGGCGTTCCCACGCCCGTGACCGCAAGCCTCGTCGCCATGATCGAAGCCGCCGTCCATCCGGCTTGACAGCTTCACGGTCCGATCTCCCACCCTTCCTGCTGAGTCTCTTGACGATCGTATGCTTTCGCTATACTCGCTACATCAGCAGACTAGTTCGGGGACTTTCGTGGACAAGCCCAGCAATACGATGGAAGCACTCTCCGATAGCGGCACTAAAACAGTGCCCGCTCTGAACCGTCCCGGTCAGGTACTGTTCGCCAGCCTGATCGGCACCGCCATCGAGTTTTTCGACTTCTATATCTACGCCACCGCTGCCGTGCTGGTGTTTCCCAGGTTGTTCTTTCCCGCCTCCGATCCCACCTCTGCGACCTTGGCGTCTCTGGCAACCTTTGCCATCGCATTTCTGGCGCGGCCCATCGGCTCCGCGTTCTTTGGGCACTTCGGCGATCGCGTGGGCCGCAAGACAACCCTCGTCGCAGCCCTGCTGACCATGGGGATTTCGACGATCGCCATTGGAGTCCTGCCAACCTACGCCAGCATCGGAATCGCGGCCCCGCTCCTGCTCGCGCTCTGTCGCTTCGGACAGGGCCTTGGATTAGGCGGCGAATGGGGCGGCGCGGTGCTTCTCGCCGTTGAGAATGCGCCGCCCGGAAAGCGTGCATGGTATGGCATGTTTCCCCAACTCGGCGCTCCCGTCGGATTCCTCTTGTCAGGCGGCGTCTTTCTGCTGCTCTCCACATCGCTCACCAACGACCAGTTCTTCGCCTTTGGCTGGCGCATTCCCTTCCTCGCCAGTGCGGTGCTGGTGCTGCTTGGGCTCTACGTGCGTCTCTCCATCACCGAGACACCCATCTTCCGCGAAGCCGTCATTCGAAAAGAGAGAGTGCAACTCCCCCTGTGGGTGGTCTTCCGTGAACATCCCTTCACCTTGCTGGTGGGTACGATGATGGCGCTGGCGACATTCGTGCTTTTCTACCTCATGACCGTCTTCGCGCTGTCGTGGGGCACGACCGCATTGGGTTACAACCGCGAGCAGTTCCTGGTGATGCAATTGTTCGGCGTTTTGTTCTTCGCGCTCACCATTCCGCTCGGCGGCTGGCTGGCGGAACGTGGCCGCCGTTCCACGCTCATCTGGGTCACCATATCCATTGGCGGCTTTGGCTTGGTCATGGCCCCTATGTTCCTGTCGGGCAAGACCGGAACCATGCTCATGATGATCATTGGACTGTCCTTGATGGGCCTGACCTATGGGCCGCTGGGAACGGTACTTTCGGAACTGTTTCCCACCGCCGTGCGCTACACCGGCAGTTCCCTCACCTTTAACTTCGCGGGCATCTTCGGAGCCTCGCTCGCGCCTTATCTGGCGACCACGCTGGCCCGGAGCCGAGGGCTGCAATACGTCGGCTATTACCTCACAGCCGTTGCCGGCTTGACCCTCATCGGACTCTTCGCCTCGCGCGAAACCCGCGACGACCAACTGTGAGAGCGGGATGCCCCATCCTTTCCCAGCTTTTGGGAAAGAGCCTGCCCCGAGCGGAGTCGGAAGGTGGAAATGCGCAGTGACCACCGTTGGCCATTCCACCAGAGGCCAATCGCCTACGGCGCCGAATCTTCGGGGCGAACCGCAGAATCCAAAACTAAGAGTGGATGAGCACTGCTACTCCGCCGCTTTCGTTGAGACCAACCTTTAGGAGCAGGACTTCATGGGCATTACAACTGACAGCGATGTTTTAATCGTCGGCGCTGGACCGGTTGGACTCTTTCTAGCCAATGAGTGCGCTCGCCGCGCGTTGAAATGGCGACTCGTCGAGACGCGCGCAACTCAGTCGCAACACTCCAAGGCTCTCGCCATCTTCCCGCGAACCTTGGAAATCTTTGATATGGCGGGAGTCGTTGCTCCGTTCCTCGAAGCGGCAAACCGTGTCATCTCAGTCGCCGTCATAACCCATGGACACACTCTTGCCCGAGTCTCGTTCACCCCCAAGGAGACCCCCTATTCATTTGTCGCCATGGTTCCCCAGGACGTTACCGAGCGCCTGCTCGTGGAACAGCTCCAACACAAAGGCGGCGCCGTCGAGTACGAAACCACATTCGTTGGCGCCGTCCAGCAGGATGATCACGTAAGCGTAACGCTCGACCAAAAAGGCCGGCCCGTGGAACTTACCGCGACCTTCGTCGTCGGTTGTGATGGCGCTCATAGCGCCGTCCGTCATCTCCTGAACCTGCCATTCGAAGGTGCTCAATACAACGACTTGTTCCTGCTGGCCGACATCGAGTCCAACGAAGCTCTTCCCGTCGACCAACTCCAGTTGTGTCCCAGCGAACTCGGCCCGGTAGCCATCTTTCCTATGAGCGCCACTCGCCGCCGCATTGTCGCCACAATTCAGCAAGCCGATGGAGACACCCCATCGCTCGATCTCGTGCAGAAAATTCTGGCTGAGCGTGCACCCGAAGGCATCGAAGCCCGCGCTCTGCATTGGAGCAGTTATTTCCGCGTCCATCACCGCCAGGTAGCACACCTCCGCGTCGGACAAATGTTCGTCGCCGGCGACGCCGCTCACATTCACAGCCCATTCGGCGGCCAGGGCATGAACACCGGCCTGCAGGACGTTTGGAATCTCGCTTGGAAGCTCGACCTCGCAGTGCGCGGTCGCGGCAATGAGCTGTTGCTCGAGAGCTACAGCGCCGAACGCCGTCCCGTGATCAAGGGTGTCATCGAGACCACCGACTTCCTTACTAAGGCCATGGGAACCGGCAACAAATTTGCCCAGACGCTACGCGATACCGTCATACCCGTGGTGTCGCGCACCGCCGCCTTCCAGCATGCCTTCGTGCAAAGGCTTTCCGGACTCGGCATTGCGTATCACCATAGCCCAGTCATTGAGGGTGCCGGTGAGCGCTACTTCGATGCTTCGTTGCGTGGCGGCAACGGTATTCTCAGCCGCTTCCTTCTACTGCTCGGGAACGATGCCGACGCGTCAGTCTCTACCAAAGACGCTGCAAATCAACTGGCGGCATCCTTTGCTGACGTGGTCGAGTTGCGAACTTCCCAACGTTCTGGCGTAACGCTTGTCCGGCCTGACGGCTACATTGCCTACTCTGCGCCCAGCGCAGACGACGCGAGCTTGCAACAGGTGCGTTCGCTTCTCGATCTCCAGACAAAATTGGACACTGCGGATTCGCTACCCCAATCTCAAAAACCAGCTCGCACCTAGCGGGCGAGTCGGGGTGTCATCCTGAGCGAGGACCGCGAAACCGATCGCGGTCCGAGTCGAAGGACCTGCTGTTGGAATTTTTCAACTGATGGGTGGCCCAGATATGCCCTCCGTTGGCATATCTGAGGCTTCACCGGCAACCCTACTTTGTCCCCTCGACGGGCACATAGGCAAGGCGGTAACGCAGACGTACTCTCTTATGCTGCCTCTTCGCCGCGTCGGCCAACTTCACTTCAAGCTTATGACGCTTGCCGTCCAGAACTTCTGGCCTGAATCCCAATTCGTAGCGAAAATGAAGCTGCAGCAGGATCTCTTCCAGGCCCTTTTCGTAGGTCTCGGGCGTTACCCACAGGTATTCGCCGCCAGTCTCGTGCGCGATGTAGTTTGCAACCGCGTCCTGTTCTCCACCCCATGACCCTCGTATCTTCGGAGACCGGCGGTCCCGAAGCCCGAATGCTATGGCCGAGGTTTCCAGCAACTCATTAATGAAGTGATCGGCCTCCGCCTTGGGCATTCCACTGTAGTCCCCATACAGGAAGATCAGCACTGGCAGCGGTGCGGGCGACCTTGAGCGGGTATCCTCTGTAATCAGCTGCAAAGTCCTCTGCAGCGCGAGCTCGCCCGTTCGCGTGTGGTCTTTCGGGCTGGGCATGGGCGCGAGTACCTGCTCCAGCGCCGTGGCCGCCTCCCCCACGCTCGTTGTCGGTAGCAGGTCGAGCTGCGCTTGACCATCGTCGCACCAGTGGGCGACCGCCACCGTATCCTCTTTGCTCAGATATTTCAGAGCAGGCTGGAAGCGAGCGACTTGTCCCGCAAATAAACCCGAGCCCTCCTTTTCCCAGCCCTGCATGTTGCATTGCACAACAAACCAAAGCACCAGCGGCCGAGTCGCCAATTCTGCTCCACTGTCAAACGTCTTGATCGCAACCGGATGGCCGTTGTCAAAGACTTGAAAATCGTCTCGCGTCAACGTCTTGTCCGGAAGTCCCGTCTTGCCATTCAAAGCGAATACATCGACCAGAACCAGATTGGATGAACTGCGAAATGTGATATCTGAGGACTGAGCGGACTTAGCGGCCGGCGCGACTTCCTGGGCGACCGCATGCGTCGCCGAGAGGCCGCACTGCAACAACGAGAAAGCGAATGGGAGAATCGCGAGCACTTTCATATTCTGAAATCGCAGTAAAAGCCTTAGGCAATGCCGGCCAACCTTCAACGATGGCACTAGCCGCTAAGTACGCGACTCCACTACAATCCGTTCCCCGATCGCGTTGTTTTTGCCTGTTACCTCTGATCTTCGAACTCCCAGTTTTGACCAGCCCAATTAACCTGGGTGGCCCGGATATGCCTTCCGTTGGCATATCTGGGGCATTTGCCCCGGCCAGCGGTACTGCGGGCACAACAGTCGTGTTAAGCGGAGCACATTTTGTGTCCGCCTCTGGCGTGACGTTCAACGGCACACCGGCTACTTTTGCAGTGAATGCCGCCGGAGTCGTTTCGGCGACGGTGCCCAACGGAGCCAGCAGCGGTCCGATTCAGATCACCGTTCCGGGCGGCACTGCTACCAGCTCGTCGTCGTTTACGGTGACACCCTAGCGGGACTCGATCAGCGAAAGGCCGATTTCCTTAGGCAGCCAGTGCAGATGTCCTGACGGTTGGGTACATTCGGCTTATTACACCAGCGGGCCACTGCCAAGGGCTTGCCGGACTCTTTACTCTTTACTCTTTGCTCCGGCGAATCCCCAAGAAAGCCCATAGCCCCCTCCCCGGCCCACCACCTAGGTCGCGACGGCAGCCACCTTTAGCTTCATGGATAATCCAAGACTTTTGGGGAAAACTGCGGGTCATTACTATTAAGCCTAGTAAATGCCTAATTAATGCGTAATTAATGGCATTGACTTTCGATGTGATTCGAAAGTATAGTCTGGCGAACATTTCCCCTTAGACGAACCGTTGACGTTCAAACTGAAAATGCCGAGACGAATCGTCTGCCGTGAAATCCCACAATTACAAAGAAGTATTTCCTTGAGGAGAGAACCGAAGCGTATGAGAATTTCGCGAGCTTTTGCATGTCTTTTAACAGTCGCGCTGGCTTTGTCGATTGCTAACGCACAAACCTGGACACCGGCGCCCACCTACCCCGCTGCAAGCGGTGGCGGCGCTGGCGCGGCATGGCTGATGACGAATGGTGTGGTCGTCGTCCATACCGAACAGGCCGGCGCAGGCACCTGGTACAAACTGACCCCCAACAAGAACGGAAGCTACGCCCACGGAACATGGACTCAGATTGCCTCCCCGGTGGATTCGTATCAACCGATCTTCTTCGCTTCCGCGGTTCTTCCCGACGGCCGGTTGCTGATCGAGGGCGGCGAATACAACCTCGGGATCCGCGGTCTGGACCAACAAGGGCGCAATCTACAATGTGTCGACCGACTCCTGGACAACAGTCAACCCTCCTACGGGATGGTCGAGCATCGGCGACGCTCAGTCGATCGTGCAGGCGAACGGCAAGTTCCTGCTGGCGAACTGCTGCGCTTTCCAGCAAGCTCTGTTTAATCCCACGACCTTGACCTGGACTGCCAATGGAACCGGCAAGCACGATATTTACGATGAAGAAGGCTGGACCATGTTGCCCAGCGGCAAGGTCCTTACCGTTGACGCCAATGTAAGCACCAACACCTGCCCCCGCGCGGCTAACAACAAGGCTTCGGAACTCTATACGCCTTCAACCGCCACCTGGGTATGCGGACCGAATACGCCCGCCCAGCTGTGGGACAACGCGGGGCACGAAATGGGTCCCGCGGTCCTGCGTCCGGACGGTACCGTATTTCAGGCCGGAGCAGTCCCGACACACGGCAGATCTACACCGCGAGCACGAATACCTGGGCAGCCGGCCCCAACTTCCCCGGCACTTTCGATATCGCCGACGGTCCCGCAGCACTGGAGACCAACGGAAAAGTCCTGATGCTGGCCAGCCCCGGCGAATTCCTGACGGGCGCGAAGTTCTTCGAATGGGACGGCACCTCGCTCACGGCAGAGGCCGCTACTAACCCACCCAACGCATCAACGACTCGTCGTTCTACGGCCACCTGTTAATCCTTCCCACCGGGCAGATCCTGTTCACCGACTACAGCCTGGATGTCGAGCTGTTTACGCCGGCCGGGACCTTCAACACGGCGTGGAGACCGACCGTCGCGACGTTCCCTGCCACAGTAACGCATGGAGTGTCGAACTACACGGTCTCGGGCCTGCGCTATGCCGGAATGTCGCAAGGCGCAGCCTATGGTGACGACTATCAGTCTTCCACCAATTACGCGCTGGTCCGCATCACCAACAACGCGACCCACCACGTCAAATACTGCAAGACGCACAACCAGAGCAGCTACCAGGTGCAGAGTGCGGCCACACAGTCAACCAAGTTCAATGTCCCAGCGGGCATCGAGCTGGGCGCATCCACCCTGGAAGTCGTGGTCAACGGAATTCCGTCGGTCAAGAAGAACATAACCGTCAACTAGCCAACCAGCGGTAACTGGTTGCTTTACAATTCTGCCCCGCCTTCGCCTCCGGCCAGGCGGGGTAGCTTTTGGCGCCCCGGGACGCTCGGGCGCTCATTTGGGCATCGTGACGCTGGCAATGTCCTGATGCTATGATGCGAGTGCTGGCGGAGGTCCAATCCTGCGTAGCGCTTGTGCTACGAAATTCGCAGTGCCGAAGGGGCGATTCTTAGAACGTGCCAAGCGAAAAACAGGTAAGATGGTCCGAACTTCGGGTCGGATTGACCGTCATCATTGCCAGCGTTACGCTGGCTATCCTGATCTTTCTGATGACCGGCAGCACCGGCATCTTCACCAAAAAAATTCTCATTCGCGCCTATGTTGACAACGCCGGCGGCGTGCGCGTGGGCGCCCCCGTCCGCCTCGAAGGCGTGGACATCGGCAACGTCACCCGCATCATGGTGGTGCGCGATCCCGCGCGCAAGCTGACCCCCGTCGAAGTCACCATGAAGATCACCACCAAGTACGAAGACACCATGAAGTCCGACTGCCAGATTTCCCTCAACACCGCCGGGGTGCTGGGTGAGGTTTTCGTGGATGTCGATTGCCGCAACGCCACAGGTGGACCGCTGAAGAATGGCGCCGAGTTGCCTACCCTCGATGTCCCGCAGCTGCAGGATGTGGTGCGGGCCAGTCAGGGGACGCTGCAGAACGTCGACACGCTGGTGAAGCGCATGGACAGCATCTTGTCGTTCGTGCAGAGCGGACAAGGCTCGATCGGCAAGGTCATTTATGATCCCGCGCTATTCAATCGCGCCAATGAGATGCTGATTCAACTGCAGCAGATCGTGGCGTCGGCCAACTCCACCAAGGGGAGTATCGGTAAGCTGCTCAACAGCGACGAACTCTACAACAAGGCCAACCTGGCGGTCGATAATCTGAACAAGGCCATCGATCAGATTAATAGCCAGAAGGGTACGGTCGGTAAACTCATTAACGATCCGGCGCTCTACGACAATGCCAACCAGACCATCGCCAAAGCCAATCAGTTAATCGCCGACATCAACGCGGGTAAGGGAACCCTGGGCAGGCTGGCCAAAGACGAAGAGATGGCCAATAAGATCGACAACACCGTGACTCGTCTAAATTCGATTCTCAACCGGATTGATAAAGGCGAAGGAACCGTGGGCAAGCTGATGGTGGATCCGTCACTCTATAACAATGCCGACCAGATGCTGGTGGAGACCCGCAACCTGGTTGCGGCCATCCGCAAAGAGCCCAAGAAGTACCTGACCATTTACCTGAAGATCTTCTGACCACATAAAACCAGCGGGCAGCGAGTTCGGGTGACACCGGACCACTTGTGCGGCACCGAAGTTGAGTGCTCACTTCCCACGAATTTCCCTGTCTAAAGCGTTTGTAGTAGTGTGTCTGGTTGGAGATTTGCCACTCTTCCGTCTCGATGCTGGCGTCATCCAGCCCTACCTTCGCAGGGCCTCGCGCTGCTCCTGGCGCGTCGCGGGGCGACAATTCAAGACTTGAGGGAGCCATGCCGGTGCGTAACTTCTCGGTAATATTCCTGCTGTTCGCCGCAATCTTCTGTTCAGCCCAATCGACTCCGTCCGCTACCGGCGGTCCCCGGGAAATTCCCAGCTTCGATGTTGCCGCGATCGACAAGACCGTCGATCCTTGCGTGGATTTCTACCAGTACGCCTGCGGCACCTGGATGAAGAACAATCCCATTCCTCCCGACAAGTCTCGTTGGGGACGCTTTGACGAGCTGTATGAGAACAACGTCTATATTCTGCGCGACATTCTCACCCAGGCGCAGGCTCCCGGACAGCACAGTCCAAGCGAAAAGATGGTGGGCGACTATTACGCCTCGTGCATGGATGAGAGCGGCATTGAGAAGAAGGGGCCCGCTCCCCTCGATCCCGCGCTGGAGCGCATCAAGGCAGTAAAGACGCGCGCCGAGCTGGCTGGCCAGATCGCTTACATGCACCAGAATGCTACGCCGGCGCTGTTTGCCTTCTATGCCCAGCCCGACATGCACGACTCGGGCGAAACCATTGCCTACCTTGACCAGGGTGGCCTCACCCTCCCCGACCGTGACTACTACCTGAAAGACGATCCCAAGTCGGTCGAGACCCGGCAGAAGTATCTCGAACATATGCAGAAGATGTTTCAGTTGGCAGGAGACAGGGCCGATACCGCAGCCAGCGAGGCCCAGATTGTGCTGTCGGTCGAAACCGGACTGGCCAAAGCCTCCATGGATCGCACCGCCCGTCGTGATCCCAAGACGCGCGATCATAAAATGACGGTCGCCGAGATCGCTGCCGCCACTCCCAACTTTGACCTCACCGCTTACTTTGCCGGCAATGGTTCCCCTAAGTTCAGCAGCTTGAACGTTGGCAACCCGGATTTCTTCAAGCAGGTCAACAGCCAGCTCGATTCCTTGCCGCTGTCGGACTGGAAGACCTACCTGCGCTGGAAGACCATCAACGACTACGCTCCGCTTCTGACCAAAGGATTCGTCGAAGAGGATTTCGAGTTCAACGGCAAGTACATGTCGGGGCAGCAGGAGATCGAACCCCGTTGGAAGCGTTGCGTGAAGGCCACCGACCGAAACCTGGGCATGGCCCTGGGCCAGCTCTACGTCGACCGCACTTTCGGTCCGGAAGGCAAGGAGCGCACTCTCAAGATGGTGAAAGCCATCGAAAGCGCGATGCACCAGGACATCACGCAGTTGACCTGGATGTCGGACGCCACCAAGAAGCAGGCGTACGAAAAGCTCAACACCATCGTGAACAATATCGGCTATCCCGACAAGTGGCGGGATTACAGCAGTGTGACGATCACGTCCGATGACTACGCCGGCGATACCGTGCGGGCCGGGGCGTTCGAGGTCAAGCGCGTGTACAGCAAGATCGACCAGCCCACCGATCGCAAGGACTGGAGCATGACCCCACCTACGGTCAACGCCTACTATCGACCGCCTATGAACGATATCAACTTCCCGGCGGGAATCTTACAGCCTCCGTTTTATGGCAAATCAATGGACGATGCCGTGAACTATGGCGGCATCGGCGTCGTAATAGGTCATGAGCTGACCCACGGCTTCGACGACCAGGGCCGCAAGTACGACGCGCAAGGCAATTTCCGTGACTGGTGGACTGCGCAGGACGGAAAGGAATTCGAAGAGCGCGCTGACTGCACCGCCAAGGAGTACTCGGGCTTTGCGGCAGTGAAGGACGACAAGGGCGCGGTGAAGCTCAACGGAAAGCTGACACTGGGCGAAAACACGGCTGACAACGGGGGCCTTAAGCTGGCCTACATGGCGCTCACCGAGATCATCGGCAACACTCCAGTCAAGCCGATCGACGGCTACACGCCACAGCAGCGGTTCTTCCTGGCATACGGTCAGATCTGGTGCCAGAACGTTACCGACCAGGAGGCGCGCAAGCGGGTCCTGACCGACCCCCACTCGCCGGGACAATGGCGGGTCAACGGCGCGGTGCAGAACTCGGCGGCATTCCAGCAGGCGTTCGGATGCAAGGCTGGTCAGCCCATGGTCAGTGAGAACGCTTGCCGCGTCTGGTAGGCCTGCGCGCGTAAGTTGTGCGGGGCCCTCCCGCTCATGTCGGTCGAGGGTGGCGAAGGGTCTCGCTTTCATTTTTCACGTGAGGTGACAATGCGACATTTCATCCTGATGGCCGGCATCGTACTACTGGCCGGGGCATCTGCCTTGGCGCAGAATGCTGCCAGTTCATCCCCAAAGCCATCGGCTAGCGTTTCTAGTTTTGATTTGACCGCCATCGACAAGTCAGTGAATCCCTGCGACGACTTCTACCACTATGCTTGCGGCACTTGGCTGAAGAACAATCCGATTCCGCCGGACCAGTCGAGATGGGGCCGCTTTAGCGAGTTGCACGAGCGCAATCAGACCATTCTGCGCTCCATCCTCGACAAGCAATCGGCAGACAATGCCGGCCGCAGCGCGGTTGACCAGAAGATCGGCGACTATTACTACTCCTGCATGGACGAAGCGGCAATCGAGGCGAAGGGCACCGCGCCGCTGAAGTCCGCCATGGACAGCATCAGCGCTATGAAGGACAAGACGGAGATCCCATCCATCATCGGTGGCCTGCATCGGGCCGGCGTGAATACGTTCTTCAGCTTTTACGCTCAGCCGGACTTCAAGGATTCGAAGGTCGACATTGCCACCGCTGACCAGGGCGGACTCTCTCTGCCCGATCGTGACTACTACTTCAAGACCGATGCAAAGTCGGTGGAGCTGCGCGAAAAGTTCGAGAAGCACGTCGCGAAGAGCTTTGAACTGTATGGCGAGTCGCCGGAGAAGGCCGCCGCTGACGCCAAGGCTGTAATGAAGGTTGAAACCGACCTGGCCAAGGTCTCGCTCGACCCCACCGAGCAGCGCGATCCTGAGAAGAACTACCACAAGATGGATGTATCCGAGCTGCAGAAGATCACTCCCGCATTCGCGTGGACCCAATACTTCACCACCATCCAATCGCCGTCGTTTGCCAGTCTTAACGTCGCAGTACCTGAATTTATGAAGGGCATGAACCAGGTTGTCACCAGCAATGACCTCGATACGGTGAAAACCTATCTGCGCTGGCAGACGTTGCGCGCCACTTCTTCTTTGTTGCCTAAGGCTTTCGTCGAGGAGAACTTCGATTTCTATGGCAAGACCCTGAGGGGAGCCAAGGAACTGCGTCCGCGCTGGAAGCGCTGCGTGCAGTTCACCGACAGCGATCTGGGCGAAGCGCTGGGCCAGGCCTACGTGGCCGAAGCGTTTCCGCCCGAAGCCAAGGCGCGCGCATTAAAGATGGTCCATGAGTTGGAGGCCGCTCTCAAGACGGACATTACCGAGCTCTCCTGGATGTCACCTGAGACTAAGAAACAGGCCCTCGAAAAACTATCGCGCATCGACAACAAGATCGGCTATCCCAACAAGTGGCGCGATTACAGTGCGCTCAACGTGGTCCGCGGCGACGCCATGGGTAATTCGCTGCGTGCCAACCAATTCGAATTCAACCGTCAGCTCAACAAGATTGGCAAGCCGGTAGATCGCAACGAGTGGGGTATGACCCCACCCACTGTGAACGCCTACTACAATCCGCTGGAGAATAACGTGAACTTCCCGGCGGGAATTCTGCAGCCTCCCTTCTACGACCAGAAGGCCGACGATGCCGTCAACTTTGGCAGCATCGGCGTGGTGATCGGTCACGAACTCACCCACGGCTTCGACGATCAGGGCAGCCAATTCGATGCCGACGGCAACCTGCGCAATTGGTGGACAGCGAACGACAAGGAGCAGTTCGACAAATTGGAGCAATGTTTCGTCGATGAATACGACAGCTTCGTCGTGGTCGATGACGTTCACATTAAAGGCAAGCTGACGCTGGGCGAGAACACCGCTGACAACGGCGGGCTGCGTATCTCCCACATGGCCTTGCTCGACGTGCTGGGCACCACGCCGTTGAAGGAGGTGGACGGCTACACCCCCGAGCAGCGCTTCTTCCTCGGCTACGGGCAGATCTGGTGCGAGAACGAGACGCCACAATCCCTGCGGCTGCAAGCCTTGTCCAACCCACACTCCGACGCCAAGTACCGGGTCAATGGAGTAGTCTCAAACTCGTCGGACTTCGCCAAAGCCTTCGGATGCAAGCCCGGTTCGCCGATGGTGCGCAAGCCCGCCTGCCGCGTCTGGTAAGTTGGCCACACGAGATACCCGGGACACTGGAGCACGCCGCTTCCAGTGTCCTTGCTTTGTGAAAACGAAGACCCCTCAGCTTTGTATCAGGGCACGACTTTTAGTCGTGCCACAAAGCTATTTGAACTTGTCATCTGCTTCCCCGATTCTTTTTGAAAACTCTTCAGTCATTCCACTCAGCCTCCGTGCACCAGCCTTGCAAATACCTCCTCGTCCCCGGCCCTCCGCCTTCCGCGTTATAGTGAAATGTGGTACCGGTAAACTCTTCCCGCCCTTATTTGCTCCGGACACTGGTAATCTTTGCCGCTCTTCTGCTGCTGGCGATGGCGCCGGCCTGCAAGCACACCGTCATGTCCAAACACGAGTACATGTACGTCTCCGCGCTGGAGACGAGCCTGCGGGACCGTGTAGCCACCATGTACTCGAAGGTTGGGACCATCCACAACGGAGACCGGGTTGAGGTATTGGAGCGGCAGAGACGCTTTCTGCGGGTACGCACCGAGCAGGGCATCGAGGGCTGGGTCGAACAGCGCGCCTTGGTTTCACAGGATGTCTTCGATGGCTTTCAGAAGCTGGTGCAGGACACTTCGGGGCTGGCGGTGCAGGCGCAAGGAACCACCCGCGCCGAACTGAACATGCACCTCACGCCTTCGCGCGAGGGAGAGCACCTTTATCAGCTCAAGGAGGGCGAGAAGGTCGAGATCCTGAAGCGGGCAACCACCGACAAGAACGCACCCAAGCCTTCGCCCCCGCCCAAGCCTTCAGCGTCGGCGGGCACAACCAGTCAGTCGAGTGGAAAGGACCAGAAGCCGCCCGCTACATCGGGAGCCGCCGGCGTTAGTACGGCCTCCAGTCCGCCGCCGGACAAACGCGCCACGGCGCAGCCGGCATCAGCGGCAGGCGCAGCGACCTCGGCCGCAAAGCCGGGTGTTGCTGCCGCTGCGGACAAGTCGAAGGAACCTGAGCCGCCCAAGCCCGTCATGGAGGACTGGTACCTGGTGCGCAACTCTTCTGGACGAGTCGGATGGGTGCTGCTGCGCATGGTTGACTTGGATGTTCCGCTCGACGTCGCGCAGTACGCCGAAGGACAGCGCATCATAGGCTACTTTGTACTGAACACGGTGCAGGAGACCATCGACGGCCAGCAGAAAGACGAGCCGCAGTACCTTATGCTATTGAATGAACCCAAGGACGGGCTGCCCTACGACTACAACCAGATTCGCGTCTTCACTCGCAATCGCAACAAGCACCGCTACGAGACCGCCTATCGCGAACGCGACCTGGAAGGATATCTGCCGGTTACGACTGGCCATGCCGTCTTCGACAAGGAAGGCGATTTACCCACATTCACCATTCGCAAGATGATGGCCGACGGGCAGATCGTGGACGCCACCTACAAGATGAATGGGCCAATTGTTCGGCGCGTGCTGACTCCCGAGGAAATGGCAAACCAGAAAGCCAGACACGATGCCGATCTGGCGGCGCGTCAGAAGGCCAAAGCCGATGCCCGCGCCCAAAAGTCAGCTACCAAGAAAAAGAAGAAACACTAAGCCGTCTCATAAATAGGTTTTGAAGGGGCACGGCTTTACAGGCTGCTGAAAAACTCCGCTTTCGAAAGCTATGTATCAGGGCACGACTTTACAGGCTGCGCAAGAGGTCAGGAAAGCAGATTCCTCGGGGGATGAAGGGACTGTGTCGCGACCGGCGCCGCCTCCGCGGCTCAGACTTATGCCCACTTAAACCGCGCGCTTACGCGCACGGCTAACGCAAATGACGCCGCTGCGCGGCTCGTTCCTCTGCAATTCGATCATTTTGTCCCACCATGAAATTCCTTTTGTGGTTGCGACACAGTCTCCAAAGCCCGCTCGGAATGACAAAATAACGGCCTTTTTTGCGGTGCAGCTAAAGTTGCGTCCCTTCAAAATCGCTGCAAACGGGGCTTTTTTCGCAATCACCCTTTGTGGACGTCTGATAACGCACGCAATCGCAAAAAAGTTATTGACGACTGTTTAGAATCAATACTTTCCCACCAAAAACCGGCAACTATTTGATTCTAAATAGGTTGCCCGTATCGCATTGATCGCGTAGGACTTAGAGGTTAAAATAGGGCGTTTTACAGCGGTTTTTTGTAATACAAACCATACAATCAATACAACAATAAACCATACAACCCATACTACAAATACAAATATGGCAGAACAGGGGCCAGCCGGAGTTTATCAAAGAGCGAATTCTTCCGCGCGCTGGGCAGGGAGCGAGCAGGGACACCAGTCCCTTTGCCCCAGGAACGTTTGTAACGCGATACAGGGCGGGATGCGAGGGAAATCGCCTGGGCGGAGAAACGAAAGTAACCAACGATTCTCAGCGGCTGTAGAAGTCCGCAATCGCCCCCACCACCCGTTCCTGCTCGTCCTCGCGCAATTCCGGAAACATCGGCAGTGCCAGCGATTCGCGGGCGGCACGTTCCGATTCCGGCAAATCTCCCGGCTTATATTCCAGGTGGGCGAAACTCTGCTGCAGGTGCAGCGGTACAGGATAGTAAATCTCGGTCCCGATGCCGTGCTCGGCGAGGAAGGCACGCAACTCGTCACGCCGATGAGCGCGGACCACGTACTGGTGGTAGATGTGGAAGGCCTCAGGGCGCGTTTGCAGCAAGCCGAGAGGAGCCTGGGCGTCCACCGTGAGAGCACCGGGTTTCACCAAGCCGGCGTCGCGGAAGAGGGCATCGTACTTCGCAGCAGCGGCGCGACGCTGTTGGTTCCAGCGATCAATGTGCTTCAACTTGATGCGAAGCACGGCCGCCTGCAACGCGTCTAGGCGGCTATTCCAGCCGATCTCCTCGTGGTAGTAGCGCTGGCGGCTGCCATGGTTCCGCAAACGCCGGACATGCGCTGCCAGTTCTTCGTCATCCGCGGAGACCGATCCGCCATCTCCATAAGCACTCAGGTTCTTCGTAGGATAAAAACTGAATGCAGCCGCCTGTCCCAGCGTGCCGGCTTTCTTCCCGCGCCAACTGGAGCCGAACGCCTGCGCGGCATCTTCAATGAGCGCGATGCCACGCGGCTGAGCCAACGCGGCCAGCGCATCCATGTCGGCGCACTGACCATAGAGATGAACCGGCATGATGGCGCGCACGGGGGGCGGATCGCCGAGTAGTTTTTCCACCGCTGCCATATCAAGGTTCAACGTGGCGGGATCAATATCGACAAACAGCGGCGTCGCTCCGCAGCGAGTGATCGAACTACCCGAGGCAAAAAATGTGAATGCCGACGTAATCACACGATCGCCCGGCTGGACCCCCGCAGCCGCAAGCGCCAGCCACAATGCGTCGGTACCAGAGGCGCAACCTACGTTAGCCCGCACGCCGAGGTAGGCCGCTGACTCGCGCTCGAACCCATCCAACTCCGGCCCGCCGATAAAGTGCTGCGTAGTCAGCACTCGCTCCACTGCGTCCGCTACGTCGTCTTTAATCGACTCGTACTGGCGCTTGAGGTCCAGCATGGGAACGGGTTCCGCCGTGACAGACGAGGGTGACGCAGCCGGTACTGGTGAAGAGCGGGATGTCATGACGAAGCTCTAATCTTATCAGTCGGCATCGGGCAAAGTTGGAGTACGCGTCACTTCGGAAGAACTCTGCGATTGATATTCTGGTCAGTTGGAGACGGATAGATTGGGTAGGAAGCGTCGCTGGCCGCCGCCGGGGAATCTGATGGACGAAAGACGATATATGTCGGCTGCAGATGTTTTTGAAGAAGAGTTCTTTGCATCCCTCTATGATTGTGTCAATTCGTGGTCAGTCAGCGATGACTTCTACCTCGATCGAGCCGTTGAATGCGGCGACCCTGTACTGGACCTCGGCTGCGGAACTGGCATGCTGGCCTGTGCTATTGCAGCAAAGGGTCTGAGCGTGACTGCCGTGGACCAGGCTGACGCGATGCTGCGGGTCGCCCGATCACGGGCTGGTGGGGCTAAGGTCACCTGGATTGAGTCGGACGGACAGAGCCTGCGCCTTCCGCAGCGATTTCGTTTCATTTACATGACCGGCCACGCGTTCCAGCAGCTTCTGACGGACGATGACGCTGTCGCACTGCTGCGGGCTGCGGCAGCCCACCTCGATCCTGATGGACGGTTCGTCTTCGAGACTCGGAACCCTGCCGCCCAGGCGTGGCTATCGTGGACGCCGGAGCACTCCAGGCGCACGATCAACTCGCCCGTATTCGGCCCGGTAGAGTTGTTCTATGACGCCGAGTTCGCCCACGGCATTGTGACAATCCGCGAGCATTATCACCTGTTGGACAAGGGAGTGCAGCGGGTGGGACGTAACCGTATCCGCTTTATTGACCAGGAACACTTGGAGCGTCTGCTGACGAAGGCTGGTCTTGTGGCGGACGGGTGTTACGGGGACTGGGCTGGCGGACCGTTGTCGGAGACAAGCAACGAGATCATCGTTGCCGCACGTCGGGCGCCGCTCGCTGCCCCAGCTAGTAGCCAGCGATAAATCGCCACCAAGATTCGGCAGAGACAATGACGCAACGCTATAGCAGTTTCAGAATTGGTATGGACTGTGGAGACGCGCCAATATGGAATAAGTGCCGGGGCTGAAGCCCCTAGATTTCATGGGAGCACGTGGACGCTGGCCTGAAGGCCAGCTCTACCGATTCCGGATTACAGCAACACTGAAACAGCTCTAGAACATCTGGAACACGGGCACGCCGCCGGGCGGCGCTTTATTGCAAGTCGACCGTGACGCTCGTCTTGCCCTCGGCCGCAACTTCCAGGGGTGTTCCTTTCTTCAGGTATGGCTGCAGTACGGCAGGGCTTGCCCAGTCGAGCTCCCATCCGTTTTCTATTGCGATCACGGTGTATGGTCCGGGGAGCACCTGAGGGAGCGTGAATGTCCCGTCACTGTCACTCTGGTCACGGCGGAAGAGGGTCAAATTGCTGTTTGGGTCTCGCGGGACGAGGACCACCATCGCTCCCGCGAAAGGTTTGCCGTCGCGCATCACAACTCCTGTAACTCGCGACACGGCTCGGGTCGTAGTACACACCAGTTGTGCGCTGCCGGCACTCACTTCGATGGTCCGCCCTACCGTACGCGCTCCCTTTGCGACCATGCTTTTCAGCTGGAACCCTGATCCGTTGCCCATCTGAACATCGTAGGTTCCGGGACGAATCTCGCTGTCCTTGAAGTCGAACAGCCCCTTATCGGAGACCTCAGCCGTGAAACTTTCGCTGGAATTACGATTGGTCAGCACGACATAGATTCTTCCCGCCGGGTGTGGGGGGCCCTCCAGCACCACCGCACCGGTCAATGAGACAAGAGGCGGGCTTTCATTGGCATTCAGTTCGACGGTCCCGGAGAGGTCAATCTCCTTGTACCAGCCAGCGTTGGCGCGTCGCTCACCGGCGTCTGGCATCTCGACCACATAGTGCCCGGGCGCGATGCCGGTATATTCGTAGGCGCCCGCGGCGTAGCCGAACCCCTGGGCCGCCATCACCGGCGTCAGATAGCCTTCAAAGATCCGCTGCGAGACCCTCGGAAAGCCACGTGGCAGAGTGTCACTGGAATTTTTCTCGTTGCCTCCCCCGGCCTTGATTCGCAAGTGCACTGCAGGGACCGCTCGCAGGGTGACATCGGCGTTCACCCGCTCGCCGGGATGAAGCGGGATGGGAGTCGCGCTCGCCGAGTCTTCTGTGCCGGGATAGAAGGTCAGGGGATAAGCGACGTCAAGTTGCGCTCTTTCCTCGTCAACACGTGCAGCGTTGTTGGGATCGGGCGTAACTTCGCCCGGCCCCAGATACTGCGCATACCAAGGCCTTGCCGATACGCCTACGAAATAGGTGCCGGGCTCCAGGTGACCAAACTGAAAGTGACCCCGATCGTCGCTGATCGCGTTGGACGTCTGCTGCGTCCGCTGCTGGCCGGTATCGTTATTGCGCTGGTACAACTGCACATTGGCGTTGCGCACGGGTTCGCCGTCGTCATCAGTGATCGTTCCCTCGATGGACGCATCGGGAACCAGGCGGAAAATGAGGCCTTCAGCATCGAGACCGGGGCCTACGGCGATTCCCGTGAAAAAGTTGCCGTGCTGGTTGAAGCCTTGCGGGCGGTACCCTGGTGCGCTCGCCGTGGTTAGCGAATACTTAGCCTCGGCCAGGTCCGCGAAAGCGAAGCGCCCGTCGGCTGCCGTCTTCATCATCTGCGACGAGCGGCGATTGCTGGTTGGGGTGATGACCACCACAATGCCCGCAAGCGGCTGGTTGGTCAGCGAACTCACGACGGTGCCGGCGATGCGATAGGTGGCCGGCGCTCGTGACGCCGTCGGAGGTGGTGCGGTCTGCGCCGCCATTCCTGCCGCTAGTAGAACGACGAAAATGAGCCGGGCCCTCAATTCGACGAATCTCCCGTGCGGATGAGATCGAGCGTGACTTTGGCTTGCTGCCCGGCCACGAGAGTGACATGAGTGGCCCGCGACAGGTAATTTTGCAGCACCTCCGGATTGGCGTACTCAACCCTGTCGGCGTGGTCGAAGGCCAGAACGAGATAGTCGCCGGGCGCCAGGGAATCCATCGTGAATGCGGCGGTGTCTTGCGTGCTCTGATCTCGTGGAGGAGAGTAGTAGGCGATTTTCGGAGATGCATTAGGTGTTCGTTCCGCTAGAGCTACGACGGTCGCGGAAGCATCCGCCCCGTCGCGCGCACTCACCGTCCCGGCGAGTGAAGCCCCGTCGTTTCGCAACACTACTTCGATGGGGAGGGCGGGTGCGCCAGCCGTCAGAACAAGGTCGTCAGTCAGCAGATTAGTCTGGCCATACTCGGCGGATTGCACATACCAGGAACCTTGCGGCATCGCCTCGACCGAATACTTGCCCGTATCAATGTTGCGAAGTATCAGCGATTGATGCCCGGGCGGGCCTTCGAGATTGGCGAAGGAGTCTCCGGTTCCGGGTTGTTGTGCCAATAGGCGAAGCGAGAGCGGCGCTCCCGGGTTCGCGATACCGACGTAGGTTCCCGGGTTTTTATTCGCGGAAACCGTTGGTTCGGTGTGTACGGACACCGGTATCGACAATGCCGGATTCAGAACCAGCTGCAGGTTGTAGATGTTCGACTGTACGGTTAGCTTGGTTTCGGCGCGAATCGGCTGGTTTGGGCCAGTCGCAGAAAAGGCCTTCAGCACATAGGTTCCAGCAGGCAGAGCACGCACATCGAAGCGGCCATTATCCGGACTGAACTGCACGCCCAAGGGGACCTGGACTCCAGACTGGTCGAACACCTGGACAGCGACGCCCTGATGGGGCGTATAACCGGTGATGGTCCCCGCGATGTTATACACAGGGGCCTCCGTCAGGGAGAAGTTGGCTTCAGCCTGCTGTCCCGCATTCAATTGAATTGGGGAGGCGGAGGCGAGCTCCGGGACTCCCGGATAGTAAACGCCGGGATAGCCGGTCTTTGGCGGCTGCCCGTCGTAAAACAGACTCTCCGTCAGCGGTGTGTACGGTGCGGTACCGACGTAGTAGGTGCCGGGCTGCAGGCTGGCGAAACGAAACCGCCCATCTTCGTCGGTGATGGTGTTGCCTTTCAACTCCCAATGCCTTCGCCCTTCATACAGGTTGGCGAAGTTCAAAGTCACGGAGACATGCTCAAGCGGAACACCGTTTGCCGTTGTGACCTTGCCCGCGATCACACCCTCCGGCGTGAGCTTCAACACTACCGGGTCGGTCTTGGGGCCAACTTCCACCTGCGGAGAGTTGCGTCCTCGCATCTCCTGCTCGCCGAAGTAACCGGGCTTTTGCGCGATGAACGACACAACCCCAGCAGGCACGCTCTCAAATGCGAAGCGGCCGTCGCCATCGGTAAAGATCGCACGCCTTTGCTGGGCATTGATTTGTACCAAGGCTTTGCGGATGGGCTCGCCGGTCACCGCATCGATCACCGTTCCCGCCACAGGGAATTTTTCGGTGCTAGCAGTATGGGGGGACGCTGCAGGACTCGAGAATACTTGGATAGTGTCCCCCGTCTGTGCCGCGGGGCGCGAGAACACTTGGATGGTGTCGGAAGTCTGCGCCCATGCCGGCAGCAACTGCGATCCAAAAAGCATCGCCAGAAGCACACTAGTCCGCGCGAAGAGTTGCAGCGGCCGCGGGTTGAACCGAAAGCCGCTCAGGACAAAGGTTCCCAGGAGCCATCTGCGGTGCCGGATGTTCATTAAGGGACCACTGAGGTCGTCGCTTCAAGTGTGATGGTTGAGGCCGACGACTCACCTCATACTATAGACACCCTTTGGCGGGATGGAGTTTCGCTTTTGATCAGGGTTTCAACGCGGCAGCGCCTGGATTTTTGTCACCGGCCATGGAACGCCCCGGTGTGAGAGTCGCGATTGCGCGTCATTTGCCCGAGCGTTTGCTGGCCCTGGCGATAAACGTCTCCTGGCTGTTGAGCGCGTTCTTCTTGCCGGCGTTCGGATCGCGGACGTATTTGCCGTCGGGCAGCATGTGACGGGCCTTGGCCTGTTCCTTCAGGTAGGTACCAAGAATGTCGTCCTTCAACACGCGGATGAGTCCTTTGTCCTGCACCGGGAACAGGACTTCGACGCGACGGTTGAGGTTACGGGGCATCAGGTCGGCGCTGCCCAAGTAAATCTCCTCTTCGCCGCCATTACAGAAGTAGTAGATGCGGCTGTGTTCGAGGAAGCGACCCACGATGCTGGTGACCTCGATATTATCGCTGACCCCCGGTACCCCGGCGCGCAGGCAGCAGATGCCGCGCACCAGCAGGTCCACCTTAACTCCGGCCTGCGACGCCTGGTACAGCAACTGAATCATCTTTCTGTCGACCAGCGAATTCATCTTCAGAACAAGATGTGCCGGTCGTCCCGAGCGCTTGTGGTCAATCTCGCGCTGTAGTAGTTCTTCAAAGCGATTGCGCAGCGAGTTGGGGGCGACCAGCAATTTGCGGTACTTTGATTTCGCCGAATAGCCGGTGAGAAAGTTGAAAAGATCACTACAATCGGCGCCAATGTCGCGGTCACAGGTGAGCATTCCTACGTCGGTGTAAAGTTGCGCTGTCACCGAGTTGTAATTGCCAGTTGCCAGGTGAGCGTAACGGCGGATCACATCGCCCTCTTTGCGCACGATGAGTGCGGCCTTGCAGTGCACCTTCAAACCCATCAGGCCATACACCACGTGGACGCCATATTCTTCAAGCTTGCGCGCCCATCCGATGTTGCTCTCCTCGTCGAATCGGGCCTTCAGTTCCAGCAGCACGGCCACCTGCTTGCCGTTTTCGGCGGCTTCCAGCAGGGCATCGACCACCGGCGCATTTCGTCCCACACGGTACAAAGTGATCTTGATGGCCAGCACGTTGGGATCGCGAGCAGCCTTCTGGAGCAGTCCTACGATGGGCTGAAACGAGTCAAAGGGGTGATGGAACAAAATGTCGCCGCGCCGGATGGTGGCAAAAATGTCGTCGTCTTCTTCCTTTAACAAGGCCGCGGGCAGCGCCGGCACAAACGACGCAAACTTTAAATCAGGCCGGTCAATCCTGGCCAGACCCCGCACCCGTACCAACGCCAATGGACCGGCGATTTTATATATGTCGTCGCGGTCCAGTTCGAGATTGGTGACCAGGATTTCGAGCACCGATGCTGGCATGGCCTCATTGATCTCCACGCGTACCACATCGGCGAATCGCCGTTGCCAGACACCTTCTTCCACCGACTCCATCAGGTCTCCGGCCTCGAGGTCCTGAATGTCCGCGTCAGCATCGCGGGTCACATGGAAGGGATGAGCCTGAAGGATTTCCATACCGGGGAAGAGCGCGCCCAGGTTGGCGGTAACCAGTTGCTCGATCCATACGAACACCCTCTCCTTGACCACCAGTTTGGTGCGGCTCTTCGGCGCCGTGGCAACGGAGACCTGCACCAACTGCGGCAGGGTGTCAGGAATTTTGACACGGGCAAAGTGCTCGACACCTCCGGCGTCACGCAGCACCACCGCCAGGTTGAGGCTTAGATTTGAGATATGCGGGAACGGCCGGCCGGGATCGAAGGCCAGCGGCGTCAGCGTCGGGAAGATTGTCTCGTGAAAATAAGTGTTCGCGAGTGTCCGATGTTCGTCACTCAGTTCCGCGAAATTTTCGATGCGCACGCCGGCCTTGCGTAGCGTAGGCACCAGCTCCTTCGCCCAACATTCGTGCGCTGCACGGTTCAGCCGGATTACCGAGGCACGGATGGCGCGCAGTTGTTCGGCCGGCGTCATCGCATCCGGGCCGCTATCAGTAACGCCCTTCTCGATCTGCCGCTTGAGGCCGGCCACGCGGACCATGAAGAATTCGTCCACGTTCGACCCCACGAACGATAGAAACATGACGCGGTCAAGTATAGGATTCGTGCCGTCTTGCGCCTCTTCCAGCACGCGGCGCTGGAAATCCAACAAGCTTAACTCGCGGTTGATGAAAAGGCTTGGGTCGTCAAGCGGGTTGGCCCGTTGTTGTGGGGCATGCGTGGTTGTGGGTGTCGATGTCTTGCGGGTGACTCTGCGTGACTTGGCGGGTGCTGCTTTCGCGGAGGTTGCCATAATTTAGTGAAGCGCAGAACGGGCGAAATTTACCCCAGCGCACATTGTAGTGTGCAAAGGGCTGAATTGCCCACTGCTTCCGCCTCGCGGAGATGTTTTGCCATCCGCTCATGAGCAGAATTCATCGCCCAGTAATAGTCATACTGGTCCCGAACCGGCCGCGATTACAAGGACTGGCAGTACCTGTGCGAAGGTGACTCCTACATTGTGGGATATATTATTCGTACACCTGCAGCTCCCGTCCGCGGGTCTCGGGCAGCAGCATTACCGCCAGGATCATCGTCAGATACGCGAATACGGAGAACGCCGAAATCGCGGGCCCCAGGCCGAGGCGGGTGCTCAGGTATCCAACCAGCGTCGGAAACAGCGCTCCGATACCACGACCGAAGCTATAGGAGAATCCTTGTCCGGATCCGCGAAGGCGGGTGGGAAACAGTTCGGTGAAAAAAGCTCCGATGGGGCTGAACAATCCTGAGGCAAAGAAGCCGAGGGGAAATCCCAGGAACAGCATTACGGAATTTCCGATGGAAAGATAGGTGTAGCCGAAAACCGAGAGAAGCGAGCAGGCTGCGAAGAGAATCAGTGTCCGCTTACGACCCAAGCGGTCCGCCAGCCAGGCGCTGACCAGGTAGCCGATGAACGAGCCCACAATCACCACCAGCAGATAACTGCCGGTGTCGAGCACCGAGAGTCCGCGCGCCGTCTTCAGGAAAGTCGGCAGCCAGGTGGTGATGGAATAGTAGCCGCCTTGCGCGCCCGCAGATAGCAACGCCGTCAACAGGGTGGTCTTCAACATCCTCGAGCTGAAAATCTCCAGGAATCTGTTGCCCTTGCCAAGGTCGGCCTCGTGCATCCGAGTTTGCCGGAAAATCTCCGGCTCGGGAACGTTTCTTCGAATATAGAAGACCAGCAGCGCGGGCAGAATGCCAATCCAGAACATGACACGCCAGGCGGTGGCGGCGGGCAGGGTTGAGAACAGCACGGCATAGCACGCCGCCGTTATCGCCCATCCAACGGCCCATCCGGCTTGCACCGTACCGACAGCCTTGCCCCGATAACGCGCGCGAATGGCTTCACCCATGAGCACCGAACCCACCGCCCACTCACCTCCAAAGCCAAGGCCCTGCAGCCCACGGGTGATGGCTAATTGCCAGAAAGAGTTGGTAAATCCGCTGAGGAACGTAAACAGGGCAAACCACAGAATGGTGATCTGCAGTACACGGGTTCGGCCGAAGCGGTCAGCGAGCAGGCCCGCCATCCATCCACCGCCCGCAGAAAACAGCAGTGCGGCTGTACTCAGAGCGCCCGCCTGGCCCTGGCTCATGTGCCAAACGGCCATCAACGTGGGGATGACGAAACTGTAGATCATCACGTCCATGCCATCCAGCGCCCAACCGCCAAAGGTTGCGATCAGGGTGGAGCGTTCTTCGCGCGTGAGGTCGTAAATCCAAGCGCGATCGGTAGTTGGTATG
Organism: uncultured Acidobacteriaceae bacterium; assembly: GCA_963834815.1. Taxonomy (GTDB): domain Bacteria; phylum Acidobacteriota; class Terriglobia; order Terriglobales; family Acidobacteriaceae; genus DASRAA01. The sequence continues at coordinate 993,734 of CAWIDA010000009.1, forward strand.
GGGTCGCTCTTGCGCATGGGGACGTAGAGGTAAAGGCGAATCATACCAACCACCCACGCCTAAGGCACAAACCGGCATCGCGGCAAAGCACGTTGACGAGAGTTGGGGCAATGCTGGAGTAGGTTTGACACTCCTGCCCCCATGCACTAATTATCGGGAGATGCGGCAGACCAGAGTGCATTGCGGCGAAGAAGGAATCGCATGAAGGTCATCCCGGCTAGTGACTCGTCGTTACTAGTGGTCTTCGGCAATGCGATTTCACCCGAGATGCAGGACTGCGTACTTGGACTGTTCCATACCTTGCAGGCGATGCAGGATGCCCGCGTCCGCAACCTGCACCCGGGATACACTTCGCTGCTGATTGACTTCGATCCGCTCGCTATGACACATGAGGAACTGGCGGCCCTGGTCGAGTCAGTGGCGAGCAAGCCTCATTCAACGGCAGAAGGCTCCGCCGTTGTCGAGGTACCTGTCTGCTACGGCGAGGAGTTTGGCCCCGATCTTCCGGATGTCGCAGCCCACACCGGGCTTCCCTTCGACGAAGTAATCCGGTTGCATGCGGGCGCGACTTATCGTGTCTGCTTTCTGGGGTTCACAGCGGGCTTCACCTACCTCGGCGGTATGCCCGAGTCCCTGCAAACGCCCCGCCTCGCGACGCCGCGCCGCGCAGTCGCCGCGGGCAGCGTTGGAATTGCGGGTGCCCAGACCGGCATCTATCCCACAGAAACTCCGGGCGGCTGGAGGCTCATTGGACGAACACCGCTGCGCATGTTCGATTCGCTGGCGCAGCCTCCGACGCTTCTGCAGGCGGGCGATTGGGTACGTTTTGCATCGGTTAATCGCGAGACCTTCGAGCGGCTGCGTCAGGAAAACCCATGACGGTGCGGGTGGTCAAGCCGGGCTTCTTCACCACGGTGCAAGACCGGGGACGCTTCGGCCTGGCGCACCTCGGGATCTCCCCCGCAGGCGCCGCCGATGCGCTGTCGCTGCGCATCGCCAACCGGCTGGTGGGCAACGAAGAGTATGCTCCTGCGCTGGAAATGACGCTGCTGGGTGGGACCCTGGAGTTCGAAAAAAGTGCGATTGTCGCCATCTGCGGTGCGACATGCGGTTGCAGATTGGGGCAGATTTCAGTGCCGGCGAATGAGGCATTCGAGATTCCGGCGAGCGGAATCTTACATTGTGGTAGTACCACAGACGGGGCACGTTGCTATCTCGCCGTACAAGGCGGGTTCGACGTCCCGATTGTAATGGGTAGCGCCTCGACGGACATACGGGGGCACTTCGGCGGAGTCGAAGGGCGCAGGTTGCAAAGCGGCGATGTGCTGCGTGTTGGCTCAATCATCAGGCCGCCGTCGCGCCGGAGGCCGGGGACCTTGGAATCGATGCCGCAGCCTGGCGCAATTCGTGTGACTAAAGGCGCACAACACGACTGGTTCAGCGCGGAGACATATGCCAGGTTCCTGGCCTCGCCGTACGCCGTCAGCGAGCAATCCGACCGTGCCGGCCTGAGGCTCAAGGGAGCGACCGTCACTCCCAACGGACAGTCACAACTGCTGACCGATGGCATTCCCCTGGGAGCAATTCAGGTGCCGCAAGACGGCCAGCCGATTATCCTGTTTGTCGATCAGCAGACCACCGGCGGCTATCCTAAGATCGCCAGCGTCATCGCTGCCGACATGCATCGCATCGGGCAACTGCGGCCGCGTGATGAAGTGCGGTTCGCGGAAGTAACAATCGCAGAAGCAATTGACGCGCTGCGTGCGCAGGAGCGCTGGTTGAGCGATATTTTTGTACGATAAACGACCGGCCGGCGAAGCGAGGTATTGCAGATGAGCGACCTGTGGATGGACATCAACTCTGACTTGGGTGAATCGGAAGAATCGCTGGCCAACGGTACCGACTTCGAACTGATGCGATACATTACTTCGGCCAACGTTGCATGCGGCGGTCATGCGGGCGACGAGCGCACCATGAGCGAGACCGTGCGCTACGCGAAACAGCTTGGCGTCACGGTGGGAGCGCATCCCGGCTACCCCGATAAGGACAACTTCGGCCGCATCGAGTCGCCCATGGCGGCGGCGGAGATCGAAGCCTCGGTGCGTGACCAGATTGCGGCACTCGCCGAGATCGTCGAACCGCTGGGCGTTCAACTTGTGCACTGCAAACCGCACGGCGCGCTGTACCACGCGGCCAACAAGAGCGCCGAGATTGCCGCCGCGATCGGCCGGGCGGTACTGGAGAGTGACGAGCAACTGGTCATGGTTGGCCAGGCTGGATCATCAACTCTGACATTGTGGGAGTCAATGGGTCTCACTTGCGTGTCCGAGGCCTTTGCCGACCGCGCTTACGAGCCCGACGGCATTCTGCGTAAACGCACGCTGGCCGGAGCGTTGCTGGAAGATCCTGCCAAAGCGGCCCAGCAGGCCGTCGACATCGTCACCCGCCGCGTCGTCGTGGCGACAGATGGATCAGAGCTAAAGGTGAACGCCGGCACGATCTGCATTCACTCCGACACGCCGGGCAGCGTGACTATCGCGCGGGCGGTCAACGAAACGCTCAAGAAGGCCGGCGTGCAGTTGCGCAGCCTGGCCGGGTTGGATGGTTAAGCATTGCTCTTCCCGCCTTAGGACCTAGTCGTTCTCTTCGAGCAACTTCCGCAGCGTGGGCTTGTGCTTAGGCGTTTTCGACTTGCTCTTCTTAGTCGAGGGCTCCGCGCGGGTTGGCGGAGGCGCGCCGATCTTCGCGCGCGCCGCAGCCTTCACCGCGGATACTGCCTTGAACGGCTTGGGTTTGCGCGGCTTTGACGGCATCGGTTTCCCTCTCAAAGTTCCCGTCCGCATCTTAAACGTTGGTGCAAGGACCACGCACTCCCCGTTATCTGGGGCGAAACATCGCATAGAAAACTTGTGCAAAGGATGGTTGCACTTCTAGCTATCTGTTTCAGCTTCTGCAAGCTGTGGGGCATTTCAATCCGACCCTGTCCCAAAAGAAGGGACAGGATTGGGCACCTGCGGTCGGACGGTATGGTGCGGAGGGTGAAAATCAGTATGAGTAGCCGTCGGGCTGGGCCACGGCACCGACCTCGATGGTCGTGTCCACGTAGTCGCGCCCGGCAGCAATCGCCTGCTTATCGAGTTCGAGCAGCTTCTTGTTCTTTACCGAGTGTTCCAGCACCGAAATAGCGGTGTCCGTTGGCAGGCAACCAGTTTCTTCGAGGAGCGCACCGAGCATCATGACATTTGCCACCTTGGCAGAACCAAGCTGGTCGGCCATCTCGGACACCGGAATGCACACCGCCCGAGCGTGGGTGATGCCGAGGTCGGCGGGCAGCTTTTGTCCGTTATAGAGAATCAGGCCGCCGGACACGACGCCGGAGGCGAACTTGCGCAACGAGATTTCATTCATCGCAACCAGCACTTCGGGGCGCGAGATCAGGGGTGAGCCAATGCGCTCATGGGATAGCGTCACATGGCAGTGCGCACTGCCCGAACGCATCTCCGGTCCATAAGAAGGTAGCCAGCTCACTTCCATCTGCTCGCGCAGGCCCATTTCGGCCAGCAGTTGTCCCATCAGCAGGATTCCTTGTCCGCCAAAGCCGGCGAGCTTAACCGTAACTTCGCGGGTATGATGACGACGCGATGGCGTTACTTCTTCGCTTTCGCCGTCCTCGACCCCCAGCGCCTGGGCCACTGTCTTGACCGGAACCTGCGGCGGCTCCGGCAGCTCGGGTTTGCGGTCGCGGAAGATGCCCAGCGGGAAGGTCTTCATCAGAGTGTCGGCCACCCATTTGCGCGCCACCAGGGGATCCATCTTCATGATCGTAGGGCATGGCGACAGAATTTCGACCAGCGAGAATCCGCCGCCGTTCTTCTGGATCTCCAGCGCCTTCTTGATGGCTTTCTTGGCCTTCATGATGTTTTTCATGTCGGACAGAGCGACCCGCTCGATGTAGGTAGGCGTTTCCAGTGAAGCCAGGAGTTCGGAGACATGCAGTGGCAAGCCCTCATTGTTAGCCCGCCGTCCCCAGGGGGAAGTCGTGCTGGTCTGTCCCATCAGGGTGGTGGGCGCCATCTGCCCACCTGTCATGCCGTATATCGAGTTATTAATGAAGAACACGCAGATGTTCTCGCCTCGGTTGGCAGCGTGTATGATCTCCGCCGTGCCGATCGCGGCCAGGTCGCCGTCGCCCTGGTACGACATGACAATGGATTCAGGGTGCGACCGCTTCATCGCGGTGGCTACGGCCGAAGCGCGGCCATGTGCCGCCTGCACATTGCCAACGTCGAAGTAGTAGTAGGCAAACACTGAGCAACCCACCGGACTTACCAGAACGGCACGGTCTTGCAGGCCCAACTCGGTCAGCGCCTCGGCGATAAGCTTGTGCGCGACGCCGTGGCCGCATCCCGGGCAGTAGTGAGTCTGCTGCTGCAACTCCGCCTTGCGCTCGAACTTGTCGTAGAACGCCGGCGATTTCTCATGGACCACTTCGTATTCGGTCACAGAATCCTCCCCCACAAGTGGATTCGTGGGCTAAAGCCCACGAAAGAAATCAAAAGGAGGCGGGCGTGTGGCACGACTGAAGTCGTGCCCCGATTCGAACCTCCCAGTGACGGACTGATCATTCCAATCCCTTACGCCACCGTCGCCATGCGCGACGTTACCTGGGTGGCGATCTCTTCCGGTGTGGGCACATTACCGCCCGCCCGGCCATAGAATTCCACCGGTACGGCGCCATTGAGTGCCAGCTTCACGTCGTCCACCATCATTCCGGTGCTGAGCTCGACTGCCATCACCGACTTCGCATGCTTCGCGGTCTCTCGCAGTTCGCGCGACGGGAATGGCCACAACGTGATGGGGCGGAACAACCCTGCCTTCACGCCCTGGGCGCGCAGGTGGTCGACCGTCGAGCGCAGAATGCGCGAAACGATGCCGAAGCCAACCAGTAGGATGTCGGCATCCTCAGCAAGATAGTTCTCGCTCCGGCTCTCCAGTTCCTGGGCCAGCGCGTACTTTGCTTCGAGCTTGCGAATGTGCGCTTCCAGGTCATCCGGCTCAAGGAAGATCGAGCTGATCAGGTTCTTCCTGGACTCGAGAGTCCCCTTTACGGCCCAGTCTTTTTCGGGCATCGGGATGTCGCGCAGCTTGATCTCCAGGGGCTCCTGCATCTGTCCGACATAGCCGTCGGTCATGATCAACACCGGGTTGCGATACCTGTCGGCCAGCTCGAATGCCAGCACGGTGAGATCGAACATCTCCTGTACCGAGGCCGGAGCCAGCACGAGGTTACGGTAGCAGCCGTGGCCTCCGCCTTTCACAATGCAGTTGTAGTCGCTTTGCTCGGGAGCGATGTTGCCTAACCCGGGCCCACCACGGACTACATCGACGATTACGCAGGGCAGTTCGGCTCCGGCGATGTACGAGATGCCTTCCTGCATGAGGCTGAGGCCGGGACCCGACGATGCCGTCATAACGCGCATACCCGCGGACGAGGCTCCGTACACCATGTTGATGGCCGAGACTTCACTCTCTGCCTGCAAAAACGTGCCGCCCACTTCCGGTATGAGGAGGGCGGCATATTCTGCGATCTCGCTGGCCGGGGTGATTGGATATCCGTAGAAGGCGCGGCATCCCGCCAGGATCGCGGCCTTTACGACCGCGACATTTCCTTTACACAGTTGCCGCATGGGCCGCCTCCTTGCTTCCAGTGATTACTGTTCCCGCTACTTTGGGGGGTGGCACCAGACGGTACACGGTTATGGCTCCCGGCTCAGGGCAGCAGTAGAAGCACGCCCCGCACCCGGTACAGCCTTCTCCGGTGTACATTGCCGGATGCACGCCGTACTTGCTAAGCTCGGGCGCCAACTGCAGGCAGTTGGGTGGGCACGAATCCACGCACAGGCCGCAGCCCTTGCATTCCTCGATATCGATGGTGATGTCACCGCGCGATTGTGATGCCATGTTCTCCTCGCAGCTCGACGGTCTCTAACTGGTTGCGCTGGAACCAGCGCTGTTTCTCGCAGTATTCCGCGAGTTGTCTACGGAACTTGGGATGAGCAATCTGGATCAAAGCCTCGGCCCGCTGCCGGATTGTCTTGCCGTGCAGATACGCAATGCCGTACTCGGTGACTACGTAGTGCACATCGCCTCGTCCAGTCAGGACGCCGGCGCCGTGTGCCAACCGCGGCACAATTCGTGACAGGGTGTCGTCCTTGGCCGTGGCGGGAAGGGCAATAATCGGTTTGCCCCACTTGGAGCGCGCCGCTCCGCGAATGAAATCCAGTTGTCCGCCGAAGCCGCTATAGAACGATGCGCCGATCGACTCGGCGCAGACCTGGCCAGTGAGGTCAACCTCGATCGCCGAGTTGAGGGCCACGATGCGCTCGTTCTGCGCAATCCGGAACGGATCGTTGGTGTAAGCCGAAGGATGGAACTCGAAGATCGGATTCTCGTCCACGAAGTCGAACAACACCTTCGATCCCAGCAAGAATCCGAGAATGATCTTTCTCGGCTTGAAGTTCTTGCGCTGCCCGTTGATCACGCCCGCTTCGATCAACGGAATAACATTGTCCGAGATCAGCTCGGTATGCACGCCGAGGTCTTTGCGGTCCATCAGGTTGGGTAGGACCGCGTCGGGAATGCCTCCAATGCCGCACTGCAACACCGAGCCGTCTTCGATCAGCGACGAAACGTGCTCGCCGATCGCGTTAAAGAGGCTCGTGATTGGAGGCGGCTTCAGCTCACACAGGGGACGCGAGACCTCCACGATGGCGTCGAGTTCATTCACATGGATGAAACTGTCGCCATAGGTTCGCGGCATCTGCGCGTTCACCTGCGCCACCACATGGTGAGCATACTTTGCCGCCGTCAGTGTCGTGTCCACGCCAACGCCAAAGCTGCAATAGCCGTGCGAATCGGGCGGCGACACCTGAATGAAGGCAACGTCAATCGGCATTTCGCCCGTCTCAAACAATGCCTCGACCTCGCCCAGGAAAATCGGCGTATAGTCGGCGCGGCCGTCTTGCACCGCCTCGCGCACGTTGCCGCCTACGAAGAGAGCGTTGTGGCGGAAGCTTCCCGACATCTCGGGAGCGCAATAGGGCGACGTTCCCAGCGTCAGCAGGTGGACGACCTCGACTCCCTTTACGTGAGGAGCGCGCTCCATCAGGGCTTCGACGAGCGCCTCGGGCTCGGCGCAGCCGGGGTGGATATAAACGCGCATGCCCGATTCCACACAGCCCACTGCTTCTCGCGGACTTACCAATTTGCTTCGATATGGGTCAACCCAAGACATGAAGTAGCCTCTTATTAAACTGTTACCGCTTCGTGGAAAACCTGATACCCATTTCGCGTTCGCTCGTGTCCCAGCGTCGCGTAGTAGATGGCACGGTTGAAGAACTGGTCGAGCATTTCCAGCAGTTCGATTTCACCGAAAATCTCTGCTGGTTTCTCCAACTCGGCGTGTTTCTGCAGGTAATCCCACAGATTTTCCCGCACCAGGCAAATCATCCACACCACCTGGCTGGCGGGTACGCCCTGCTCGGCCCGCTGGGCGCCGATTTCCAGATAGCGGTGTTCGACGTCTGCTTCAGTTTTGCCCAGCAGCCATTCGCCGAGGTGGCGGTACACCTCGTAGACCTTCGACGTCAGCTCAGCATCCGGTACGTTGGCATAGGCTGAGCACTTCTTGTCGGTACGGTAACGATCGTGCAGGCTGCGGGCCAGTCCATCAGAGTGCGTTTCGATCAGCTTTACCAGCCGATATGCGAGCAACATAGCTGACCTTCTTTCGTCTCCGCACATGTCCATAGAGGGAGGGGGCAGGGCACAGGCGGAACCCTCACTTCGGTACACCTAAGTGTCAGCTTTTCCGGGGAGCCGGAGCCGTGATTCAAGTCACCCCAAATTGTGACTGGGGTCACGAACTGGCAGGCTGAAACAAATGATTCATCTAGAGGTGACGAGACGGACTGCCAACCGGTCGAAGTCGAGACGGCCCCTTCGTGCCGTTCTCGCCATATTCCGGCCAATTCGCAAATCGCCGCAGCGCAGGATTTCTGCTGGTCTCGCTGCAAAAGCATGGTAGTATTCCGCAATTTCAAATGACCTCAGGATCGCAGCTGTCGACGACGCGGCAATACTCACTTGCGGTGTGGGCGGTGCTTGCATTGGTGATCGTGATTGTTTCCTATACGTTCACGTTGGCCATGGCGCTCGCCTGCATCGGGTTTTGCATCCTGGTTGTTGTTGGCATCGGCCTCAATGTCTATAGCTTGGTGCTCGGTATTATTAGCCTCGGCATAGGCATTTCGATTCTCTGGTCTCTCGTTCCGCGGCGGGACAAATTTCAGCCGCCCGGAGCCGTGTTGCAGCGTTCGCAGCACCCGCGGTTGTTTATCGAAATCGATAACATGGCAGCTTCGCTAAAACAGAGCCTGCCCGAAGAGGTCTACCTGATTCCCGACCTCAACGCGTGGGTTGCGGAGCGGGGCGGGACGATGGGCTTTGGCGGACGCAGGATCATGGGCATTGGTCTCCCATTACTTTCAGTCCTGAGCGTCACTCAGTTTCGCGCGATTCTGGCCCATGAATACGGCCACTATTACGGCGGCGATACTCGGCTTGGGCCCTTTGTCTACAACACCCGTGACAGCATGGTTCGAACGATTCGCTCTCTCGCAGAACCATCCGCATTTCTGCAGGCCCTGATGAGGCTTGGCTTCCCCGGACTTTTGGCCGGCTTACTCCATGGATTGGTGGTAGCGATTCTGGTCGGTTACTGGAAATTGTTGCTGCGCGTTACGCAATTGATTTCTCGCCGCCAAGAGTATCGTGCCGACGAGCTCGCCTGCCAGCTTGTTGGCTCTGGGGCGCTCGTGTCTGGTTTGCGCATTATTCATGGAGCAAGTTTGGCGGTCCCCGTTTTTTGGTCGGCGGAGGTCACTCCCGTACTGGTAAATGGAATGAGGCCTCCCATCGGAGAGGGCTTTCGGCGTTTCGTCGCGGCTCCGCAGATCTCCAAGGTCATTGAGCTAAAAATCGATCATGAGTTGCGCGAAGCCAAAACTCAGGTCTATGACACCCACCCGCCGCTGCGTGATCGCATCGCTGCCGCCAGCCGGTGGGCGTCGTCGCCACAGGAGCTGGACGATACTCGGGCAATTACCCTTGTTGACGACGTCGATGGGATCGAACTCAAACTGCTGCAGGCACTGAACCCTGGGATGAAGGCTGAAAGCCTCACTTCAGTGTCGTGGGACAGCTTTGTTCCGAAGTACTTGCTCGTCCAATGGAAGCAAAGGGTGGCCCAGGCCACCGACCTGCTCGAACCTATCACCACAGAGTCATTGCTTGATGCGGTCAGGGACATCCGGAAAATGGGGTCACGGATTCCCGATCCAAAAGGGATGTTGCTGACGCCGGAGCAGCGTTCACAGCGCGCGGCTGAACTACTGGGTATAGCACTCGGCCTTGTGCTGGTGGACCACGGTTGGATTCTGTTCGCCCAGCCGGGGCAGCTATGCTTGAGGCGCGATGAGGAAGAGATCAATCCTTTCGCGATGGTGGACGACGCTTTAGCGGGAAAGATCACGCGCGAGGCGTGGATCGAGCGCTGTCAGACGATGGGAATAGCAGGCTGTCGGCTGACAACCCCTGCGCCGGCCGCCGGTTCGCAGTAACCCTGCTGGGTTGTCTTATGATCGTCCTACCACTCGAGCAGTCTCGGATCAACATTACGCACTGAAGACCCCGTCGCCGGTCGCGGATTCTGTTGCTAACCAGCCGGCATTCCCATGACAATTGTCATTCGCATAGGCTGACAATCGGCACTAGTGACGGTTCCCGTAATAGCGGAAGATCACTCTCGTACCGGGAAGAACCGGAAACGGAGTGAACGATGTCGAGTGCAATCGCTGAACTGACCCCCTTTCTCAATCCCAGACCCACGGCCGTGGCACACACCCATGGGCTGACCAAGAAGTACGGCAACGTTACGGCGTTGCATAACGTGAATATGGAGCTGCGCGCCGGGGAATTGCTGGCGCTGCTCGGCCCCAATGGAGCAGGCAAGACCACGCTGGTTCGCATGCTGCTGGGCTTGGCCGGTCCGGACGCCGGCAGGGTCTCGGTCTTCGGCGCCGATCCGCGCGAATCGAACATTGGAGCGCGCTGCGGCGCCATGCTGCAGGTCGGGCGCGTGCCGGAAACCTTGAAGGTGCGCGAGCACATCGACCTGTTCTCGTCGTACTACCCGAGGCCGTTGCCGTTAGGGGAAACGTTCAAGATCGCCGGGCTGGAGGAGTTCAAGGATCGTCCGTTTGGCGAACTCTCGGGCGGCCAGAAACAGCGGGTGTTATTCGGCATTGCCATTTGCGGCAATCCCGACCTGTTGTTTCTCGACGAGCCCACGGTCGGGCTCGACGTGGAGGCGCGGCGCCTGATGTGGGCGCAAATCCGTACTCTGATCTCTCGTGGCAAAACGGTCCTGCTGACCACGCATTACCTGAACGAAGCCGACGCCCTGGCTGATCGCATCCTGGTTCTGCAGCAGGGCGCGATTGTTGCCGAGGGCACACCGGCGGAGATCAAGGCGCGCGCCATCGGCAAACAGGTTCGCTGCGTCAGCCGCCTCACCGCTCACGAGATTCGCCAGATCCCCGGCGTGATCAGCGTGAAAGAGGATCGTAACGCCTTCGAGTTACAGGTAAGCGTCGCCGAGCCGGTAGTGCGGGAATTATTGCAGCGCGACTCCTGGCTCTCGGACCTCGAAGTTACCAACGCCGGACTGGAAGAGGCTTTCCTGGCGCTGACGCAAAACCATTCATCGCCGTCGAAATGGAGCAACTGAAATGGCCGCGACTACATTCCCTGCAACCTACGCCGTGCCGCAGCGCACCTTGGGCCAGTCGATCGCGCTGTATGCCAAGGAGGCGAAGTACGAAACTCTGAAGTACCTGAGGCTTCCGATCTTCTCGCTCTCCACCACCATTTTCCCCGTCATGTTTTACGTGCTGTTCGGCATCGTAATGGCTCCCAGCGGCCCCCACCGGGCGGAGACCGCCACTTATTTGCTGGCCACCATGGCGTGCTACGGAGTGATGGGTGTGGCCATGTTCAGCTTCGGCGTCGGCATCGCCATGGAGCGCGGTCAGGGCTGGTTGCAGGTGAAACGGGCTTCACCCATGCCGCTACCCGCGTACTTTCTGGCTAAGATCGCCAACGCCTTGGTATTCGCGGCTGTGATATCGCTGGTGCTGCTGGCAGTGGGCGAGGCTTTCGGCGGTGTACGACTGGAATTCTTCACTGCCGTGAAGCTGATTGGCATTCTTGTCGCTGGATCTATTCCGTTCAGCGCGATGGGCTTGGCCTTGGGATATTTCGCCAAGCCAAACTCGGCCCCGGCCCTGGTGAATCTGGTGTATCTGCCAATGTCGTTCTGCTCGGGATTGTGGATTCCGATCTTCATGCTGCCGCACGTTCTGCAGAAGGTGGCGCTGGTTCTGCCGCCGTATCACATGAGCCAGTTAGCGCTGAATGCGATAGGAGTGAATCCGCATCCCACGCCGGCATGGGGACATCTGGAGCCGCTGATCGGAGTGACATTGGTGTTCCTCGGCCTCGCGGCCTACGGCTACTGGCGCGATGAGGGCGCTTCGTACGGATGAACATGAGTTGGCCCGGCAAAGCTTTTCTGTCATCACCTGTCGCCCCGATGGCAGACGAGCTTCAAGGGTTCCTGGGTCTCCCATCCTATCGCCCATGATCGGCGATAGGGTGGGGAACTTCGGCGCCACCTTCGACGAAAAGGATCGCAGGAGTTGGTTATGAGTAGCAAAACAGTGCAATGGATGGTGTGGTCGCTAGTGATGGCGTTGTTCAGCTGGTTGACGCTGACTGCCCGCTGGACCGACCTGGCCTTGGCGCTGACTCTTACCGCCATTTTCTGGTATGGGATTGTGCCCGAGGCGCGTTCCAGACGACAATAATGCAGCACACTACGCCAACAGCAGGGAAGCGATGACGACAATACAGTTGATTTGGCGAAAGTTGTATCCCAGCGACAACCCACACAAGTGGATGCCGCTCATGTGGCTTCCCTTCATGCTCTGGTTCTTCGTCGACCCCTACTGGAAACACGCGGGACCGCTGCGCTGGACCTTGAACACTCTTGCCGGTCTGTTCTTTGCCTACCTTTACCTGCAGGCCTTTTCCCGGCCGCGCATCCGGAACATCTGCATAGCGTTGATGATCCTCATGGCAGCAGTTGCCATACCTTTCAATCCGGGTGGAATCGGGTTCCTGATCTACGCGGCGGCAGCCGGTGGATTCAACATCAAACTTCGTTGGGTTATTACTATTCTTGCTGTCGAGCTCAGCATCCTGTTGTTCTATGCTGTGCGTTTGCACTTGGACATCGGTTCTTGGGGCTCGATGGCTCTCCTGATTGTCCTGGTCGGTTTTGGGAACCACCATTGGGCAACCTCTTATTGCCATGATGAGAAGATGCGTCTCGCCCACGAAGAACTCGAGCACCTCGCCAAAGTCGCCGAGCGCGAACGCATTGCCCGTGATCTGCACGACGTACTTGGCCATACGCTATCGCTCATCACGCTCAAGTCGGAGCTGGCGCGCAAGCTGGTGGACCGCGACCCCGAGCGCGCCAAGCAGGAAATGCACGAGGTGGAAGGCGCATCACGCGCCGCGCTGGCCGATGTGCGCGAAGCCATACGGGGATACCGCAGCGACGGCATCTTTGCGGAACTCGCGCGGGCCCGCGCGGCACTAGAGACCGCTGGTGTCGTGGTGGAGTGCGACACTGCTCCAGTACCACTCAGTCCCGCACAAGAATCCGTGCTGGCGCTCGCCCTTCGCGAGGCGGTCACCAACGTCGTGCGCCACGCCGAAGCTCGCCGCTGCAATGTCGTCCTGAAACGTAACGATGTGCTGTGCACTCTCGAAGTTGCCGACGACGGATGCGGCGCCGCCGGCCCTGAGGGCAATGGCTTGCGCGGCATGCGGGAGCGGCTTGAAGCCTTGGGCGGCTCGCTGCGGCTGCTCAGCTCGAATGGAACCCGCCTGATCATCGATTTACCACTCGCCTCAGCCGCCTCTGCTCTGCGAAACTGAGGGCATGGCGCCCGCCCGGCGAGACAAGATCCGCGTCGTAATTGCCGAAGACCAGGCCATGGTCCTCGGCGCGCTGGCCGCACTGCTCGAGATGGAAGACGACATCGAGGTCGTGGCCCGCGCCCGTTCCGGCGACGAAGCCCTCCGCGTCATTCAGCAGACCCGCCCCGACGTCTTTATCACTGACATTGAGATGCCTGGCCGCACCGGCCTCGAGGTCGCCGCCGAACTCAAACGTCGTGGTACGTTAGTGCGCGTCATCATCCTGACCACCTTTGCTCGCGCCGGCTATCTGCGCCGCGCGCTCGAAGCCGGGGCCTCCGGATACCTGCTGAAAGACATGCCTGCCGAACAGCTCGCTGACGCCGTGCGCCGGGTTCGTGCGGGGTTGCGCGTGATCGATCCTCAACTTGCCGCTGAAGCCTGGACCAACGAACCCGACCCACTTACCGAGCGGGAGCGCCAGGTTCTGCGTCTGGCTGGCGAGGGCATAGCCAGCTCCGACATCGCCACTGAGCTGAACCTGTCGGAAGGTACGGTTCGCAACTATCTGTCGGAAGCCATCAGCAAGCTAGGCGCTGCCAACCGCACCGAAGCCGCCCGCATCGCGCGTTCCAAGGGATGGCTGTAGCCCAGGCTGTGTTGTTCATCGCCGCACCCGCGGAAGCCGATAGAAGCCAAAAAGAAGCAAGCCCGGGCAGAGCACCCGGGCCTAGTTGAGGAGGGCCGCGCAATTCGCGGCATACGACGTCTTTCGGTCTCACTCCCCTGTGGGGGGCGGAGTTTGCGCCGTGCTCCTGGGCAATGCGGGCGGCTGAATGTAGCCGGCAGGTATCGGCCCGGTCAGGGAATTCATCCAAGTTTCGATCGATTTCACTTGTGAATCAATCAACTCGACTTCGCGTTGGTGAGCTCCCATCATGCGGACGGCTTGGCCAAGTGTCGAAACCGACCCATCGTGGAAATAAGGCCCAGTCTTCTGGATGTTCCGCAGCGAAGGCACCTTAAAGACCATCATGTCTTCTTCCGCCTTGGTCACTTGATACCGCCCTGGATCCTTCTGATTCGGCCACGGCTTCATTACGCCGAGCTTCTGATACTCGGAGCCGCCGACATACGTGCCGTTATGGCACCACTGGCATCCCACTGCCGCAAAGGTATTGAAGCCCAGCTTTTCCGCATCCGACAACGCCGCCTCGTCACCCTTAAGAAATGCGTCCCAGCGCGCCGGCGTCACCAGCCCGCGTTCAAACGCTCCGATCGCCTGCGCCATGTTGTTGTAGGTGATGGGATCGTTGTCGCCCGGAAACGCTTCCGTAAAAAGTGCCATGTACTCCGGCATCGACTTTAGCACCTGAACGGCGGCCGCATTGGAAGGCATCGCCATCTCTACAGGGTTCATGATCGGCCCTTTCGCCTGTTCCTCGACAGTGGGCGCGCGGCCATCCCAGAATTGCGCGAAATGGCCCGCGGCATTGTATACCGTCGGCGCGTTGCGGCTGCCTTTCTGACCCTTGAATCCCGTTGACACCCGATCCGGTTCCGCTCCGTACGCATCCAGCGGATGGCAAGTGTTGCATGAGATCTTCTGGTTCGCCGACAGTCGCGGCTCGTAGTACAGCATCCGGCCCAATTTCACCTTCGCCTCGGTCATCGCATTGTCGGGCGAGGTCATTGCAGGTGGCAGAGGGGAGAACATCTTCACTGCGTCAGCATTCACCTGCACCTTGCCGGAAGACGAGAGAAGCATTGTGGCAGAAACTATGATCAGCGCGCACAAAACCACAAACCAGCGCACAGGATGTGAGGCGAAACGCGACATACAGACCTCCTCGAGAATGACCCTTGCAGCGGCACGGCTGCGCGGGCAGCTTCGTGGCATGTTCTCGCTTCACCCTAAGCGGCTCAAGGAGGCCGGTCACGTCGGGCTGTGACATGCCCGCGCTCGCCCTGCTTCCGCCCAGCTTCTACAATCGTGGAGTAGAGGCGAACCCATGAAGGCTGCCGTCCTCACCAAGCCTGCCCCGATTGCCGACTGTCCGCTGCGGATTGAAAACACTCCGCAGCCGCAGCTCTCCACGGGACAAGTCCTGCTCAAGATTCGCGCTTGCGGCGTCTGCCGCACCGACCTGCACATCACAGAGGGCGAACTGCCGCAGCGCCGCATCCCGCTGATTCCCGGACATCAGATTGTGGGCGACATCGTCGCTGGCGCTACGCCGGAGCTACCACTGGGAACGCGCGTCGGCGTCTCGTGGATCGGCGGCACCGACGGCACGTGCTGGTATTGCCAGAGCGGTCAGGAGAACCTTTGCGACTCGCCAACCTTCACCGGCTACACCGTGGATGGTGGTTATGCGGAATACGCGGCTGCTCGCGCGGATTTTGTGTTTCC
Source organism: uncultured Acidobacteriaceae bacterium (assembly GCA_963834815.1). Taxonomy (GTDB): domain Bacteria; phylum Acidobacteriota; class Terriglobia; order Terriglobales; family Acidobacteriaceae; genus DASRAA01. Next base: position 1,009,257 of record CAWIDA010000009.1, read on the forward strand.
ACTGCCTGCAGCGCTCGACGATTTGCAGGCTGCACCGCTTCTCTGCGCCGGAATCATCGGATTCCGCAGCCTGCGAGTGGCCGGGGTGCAACGCGGCGAGCGTGTGGGACTATTCGGCTTCGGTGCCTCCGCACATCTGGCGATTGATGTGCTGCATGCGTGGAACTGTGAGGTCTACGTTTCTACGCGCGGAGAATCGCATCGCCAACTCGCACGTTCGATGGGAGCCACCTGGGTCGGCGCCGAAACTGAAAAGCCGCCCGCCGAACTCGATCGCGTAGTGACTTTCGCGCCTAGTGGCGATGTCGTAGTGGCGGCGCTCAGCAGCCTGCGGAAGGGTGGAGTCGTGGCCATTAATGCCATCCACCTCGATCGCATTCCTCAGTTTGACTATGACAGTCTGCTGTGGGGTGAGCGGCAGATTCGCAGCGTTGCCAATATGACGCGCGCAGACGCTCGTGACTTCCTGCACCTCGCCGCCGAGATTAAGATGCGTCCTAAGGTGACGGCCTTTCGACTGGAGGAAGCCAACGAAGCGCTGATCGCCGTCAAGCGCGATGCCATCGATGGCGCCGCGGTCCTCGTGATCTAGCAGGCACCGCCCTACAGTATCGCCGGGTCCTTACCCTCCGTCGCCACGCCCAATTCCTCGAACGCCTTGGTGGCGCGCTGGGCATCGAACTTGCCATCGCGAGCCAATTGCGACAGCGCCGCAGTGGCGATCGATTCGGCGTTGACTTCGAAATGCCGCCGCAGGTACTGCCGGTTGTCGCTGCGTCCGAAGCCGTCTGTTCCCAGTGTCACCAGCCGGTCGGACAGCCACGGCGAAAGCTGATCGGGAACCAGTTTCATGTAATCCGTGGCGGCAATGATGGGTCCGTTCGCGCCCTCGATCGCGGTCAGGATGTAAGGCTTCTTTTCCGCGTCGCCGGGATGCAGCCGGTTCCAACGCTCGGTTGACAGCGCGTCGCGACGCAGCTCGTTGTAGCTGGTCACGCTCCAGACGTCCGCCGCGATACCGTACTTTTCTGCCAGAATTTCCTGCGCCCGCAGCGCCTCGTTGAGGATGGGACCACTACCGAATAACTGCACCACGGCCTCGCCTGTGCTGGCTGCGCGGTATTTGTAGATCCCGCGCAGGATGCCCTCTTCGCAACCCTTCGGCATCTCGGGCATGGGGTAGTCTTCGTTGTACAGCGTGATGTAGTAGAACCGGTCTTCGCCTACTTGGTACATGCGGCGAATGCCATCCTGCACGATGGTCGCGATCTCATAAACATAGGCCGGATCGTAGGTATGGCAGGTTGGTACCGTGCTGGCCAACACGATGCTGTGGCCGTCCTGATGCTGCAGGCCTTCGCCCGAGAGCGTAGTTCTGCCGGCGGTGCCGCCCATCAGGAAGCCCTTGCCGCGCGCATCGGCGAACGCCCACACCATGTCTCCGATGCGCTGGAACCCGAACATGGAGTAATAAGTGAAGAATGGAATCGTAGGGACGTGGTAATTCGAATACGCGGTTCCGGCCGCGGTAAACGACGCCATAGACCCGGCTTCGGTGATGCCTTCCTCCAGCATCTGGCCGTTCTTTTCTTCGCGGTAATAGAGCAGCATGTCCTGATCGTGCGGCTTATAGAGCTGTCCCTGACTGGCGTAGATACCGACCTGGCGAATGATCGACTCCATGCCGAAGGTGCGCCCCTCGTCGGGGATGATAGGCACGATGAGCTTGCCGATCTTGGGGTCCTTCAGCAATTGCCGCAGCATGCTGACGAATCCCATGGTGGTGGAGACGCCACGCCCTTTGGAACCCGCGAGCGACTCGGCGAATTCCTCCGCCGGTGGCGCCTCGAACTCGATGGGCTGCGGCGCACGCGTTGGCATAAATCCGCCCAGCAAGCGGCGCCGCTCCCGCATGTAGCGCAACTCTTCGCTGTCGTCGGACGGCTTGTACAGCCATCCTTCCTTGGCCGCCTCATCCGGAATGGGAATCTCGAAGCGCGAGCGGAAGTCCGACAGTGCCTTGTCTGCGAGTTTCTTTTCCGAGTGAGTTGCGTTGCGCGCTTCGGCTGAGCCCAGACCGTAACCCTTTACCGTATGTGCCAGGATCACCGTGGGCGAACCCGTATGCTGCGTCGCTCGCAAATAGGCGTTGTAAACCTTCTGGGGATCGTGACCGCCGCGGGTGAGGCGATGAATTTCTTCGTCGCTCAGATGCTCCACCAGCTTCAGCAACTCGGGATACTTCCCGAAGAACTCCTTGCGGATGTACGCTCCGCCCTTGGCTTTGAAGCTCTGCAGCTCGCCGTCAACACACTCGTCAATCCGTTTCAGCAGCAGGCCGGATTGGTCGGCGGCAAATAGCGGGTCCCAATCGCTGCCCCACATCACTTTAATCACGTTCCAACCGGCGCCGCGATAGGCCGATTCGAGCTCGTTCACGATCCGGCCGTTGCCGCGCACCGGGCCATCGAGCCGCTGCAGATTGCAATTGATGACGAAAATCAGGTTGTCGAGCTTTTCCCGCGAGCCCAGGGTGAGCGACCCCATGGACTCGGGTTCGTCGGTCTCGCCGTCCCCCACGAAGGCCCACACTTTACGCGGAGTCTTCTCGATCAATCCGCGATTCTCCAGGTAGCGCATAAAGCGCGCCTGGTAGATGGCATTCAGCGGTCCGATGCCCATGGATACGGTAGGGAAGCGCCAGAAATCGGGCATTAGCCAAGGGTGCGGATAAGAAGAGAGCCCCGGCGTATCGCGCAGTTCGTGCCGGAAGTTCTTAACTTGTGCCTCGCTTAAGCGGCCTTCAAGAAACGCGCGCGAGTACACGCCAGGAGACGCGTGGCCCTGGAAATAAATCAGGTCACCCGGCTGGTCGCCGTAGCTAGCGCGGAAGAAGTGGTTGAATCCGACCTCAAGCAGCGTTGCCAGTGATGAATAGGTGGAGATGTGTCCGCCAATGCCAGGGTCTTTCTTGTTCTGGCGATGCACCATGGCCATTGCATTCCAGCGGATCAGGCTCTTGATGCGGCGCTCCAGTTTGCGGTCACCGGGGTAAGGCACTTCTTCCGAAGCGGGGATCGTGTTCAGGTAGGGGGTGTTGAGCTGGATGGGGACATCGACGCCCGATGCTCTGGCCCGTTCAATAAGAGCGCCCAGTAACTCCGTACCTTTGTTGAGGCCTTCCTCGTCAATGACCTGCTCGAATGCCTCAATCCATTCGGCGACTTCTTCTTCATACTCCGCTTCCGGTTTGGCCGGGAATTCAAGGACAGGGTTCAATGATTTATGAAGTGCCATGATGACCTCGGGAATTTGCCTGGCGGGGCCGCCGTTCGATGGAAACATGCCCCGCCGGTCAGAGCCAGTGAATCGGTTTTGTATCTACACGTCTGACTAATACTGATGCTCACAAAGGCTTATGGTTTCTTTTCCGGGACGCCCGGCTCAGCTTGCCATGCATGCGGCAGAACGGCCGCATCATCGCGATGCCTAAGGCGACGAGCTGCCGATGGCGCGCGACGAATCGCAAATGGCAGAGAGCGGCATCGAGTGCCGTTCAGAATTGATTCCCCACTAAAACGGAGTCCGCTCTAGAGATACTTAAAGTTTAGCAGACACGTCCAGCGACGCGAATCGGCAAATGCACGCTGCGGGAGCATTGTTCGGCAGTGCCTGCCACTGGTGGTCGCTGTTGGAGCACAGCGCTTTCTATCTTCGAACCTACTTGCAGGCCTCGTGGTCGCAGTCGCAAGCGATTTCCACTTCCTCACTGCCTGCGGCCTTGCAGTAGTCACTGCAGTACTTTTCATGGGCGGGTACCGTGCACTGGCAAGGCTCATGTGCGCACTGACGAGTTTCCTGATTGTCCATGACGGCTGATTACCTCTTTTCGTGTGAAATGTAACTTTCTCCGCTGGAGGGATTAAAAACCGCTGGTCGCGTACCCATGGGGAAGCGTCATTGAGAGTGGCAAATTTATGGTGGATGCGGCACCCGAATCGCGGCTGAAAACTCCATGTGATTACGGCGTTGAAAATAACATGCGCACGAGTGTGACTCGTGCGCACAAATACCCAGCGCCGGGAGAATGCCCAATCGCTTGCCGCTGCCCACGTGAGCTGTCGGGAACGGCGCTCTCTGTCCGGTTCTGCTGTTCGAACCGGAATTGGAATTTCAAAGACGCGTCAGCTTAATAGACGCTGTTCATCCGCTGCCATATGGCCATCCCGGCGATGACCAGGATGAGCAATCCGGAAGCCGCGCCGAGGATGCGCACCACGGGCGCGACCTTCTTCATCTTCATCATCAACTGCTCTTGTTCGGCGCGCAGATTAGACGTGGAATCGTCTAGAAAGAGCTGATCATCTTCGTGCATGCTGAGTGTGCTGCGGTAAATCAAAGCAATAATCAGCGCCACGGTTATGACCGCCCAGACGATCGCTACCATCATAATCGGGGACATAAGCCACCTCGGTTTCGACGAACCAGCCCCGCACCGCAACGGGTCGTAAGCCATCGCCCACCCGGTTGGGGGCCCTCACGGGCACATTATATGCTCGGCGCTAACACGTCGTAGCAAAAATTTATAAAGCTGATAGTAGTGCCAAACCCGATGCCGCCACGGAGGTCACGCTCTCTTGAGTCCAAGGAGGTTTTGCACCCCCAGGCGAAGTTTGGCATCTAACTTGTTGATGGCACCTTCGAGCCAGTCTGCTGTTGAGGGCTTTTGAGCGCGCCGCAATTCCGCAGTTTGTTATAATCCATCCAGCTTTTTTCAGGAGACGAGGAATGGCAACCACGACCGCGACACCGACCACCGCGACACCCAGTGTCGACAGCAAGCCCGTCAACTTCACCAGTACCGCGATTGCGAAGGTTAAAGAAATCATGGCGCAACAGAATCCGGTCCCGGCAGGGCTTCGCGTGGGCGTGGTCGGCGGCGGATGTTCGGGGTTCTCGTACTCCATGTCATTCGAGAACGGCGCGGGCATGATGGACAAGACGTTCAACTTCGACGAGCTTAAGGTGTTCGTCGACGCGACTTCTCTGATGTATCTCAAGGGCGTGGTGGTCGATTACGTGGAGACCCTGGAGGGAGCGGGCTTCAAGTTCGAGAACCCGAACGTCAAGAGCACCTGCGGCTGCGGTTCTTCCTTCAGCGTCTAGCTGCCTTCCGCATAGGAATCTCCGAGCCCTGTCAAAAGCGACAGGGCTCTTTGCTGAATAATGTTTTGATTTCCGGAGCTTCCCAAATCCGCAGCTCCCGCAACGCGTTTCGGCTTTTGGGGTTTGCACGGGAGTAGCGGCGCGGATCCCTATACCGCAAGCGCACCCAGCCTATACAATTAAGGATTCTGTGCACTGTGTGGGCCGGATCAATTCCCTTCAGGAAGACTGGATGAGGTTTTTGCGTAGAACCACGGTCATCGTACCCTGTCTGTTATTTCTGCTGATTGAACTTGGCTGCGGGGACCAGTACCGTCCCATCGCCAATCCAATCGTTGGGCCCGGCGGGCAGCCCCAGTTAACCCATTTCGCCTATGCGGTTAATTACAACCCCAGCGGCGCCGGATCAAACACCACAGTTGATGTTTCCGGCGATACCAATCTCCAAGTCCTTTCCATGGGGTTAGGATCGGTGGCCGAAGCCTTTCAGGGTTCGATCCACGGCGCCATGTTCGTGGCCAACCGCGACAGCGATTCAGTCAGCGAGTTCTCTCTTATCTCGACCCCGGTAGTAAATTCGATTGCGCTGTATCCAGGATCTCGTCCTGTCAGTCTGGCGGCCACTGCAACAAGCGCCGTGTATGTGGTGAATTCGGGGCCCAATTCCGTTTGCCCCAACACCGGTTCGCTGAGCGTCATCAGTACGGCAAACTTGGTGGCTGGAGCCACAGTCTGCCTGGGCGTGAACCCAGGCCCCATTGTGCAGTTGCCTAGCGGGGGTAAGGTTTACGTTGCCAACAAGGGAGACAACACCATCTCGGTGTTCGATCCGTCGACTCTAACGGTCACGGCGACCATTACGCCGGCCGGCGGCCTGCACCAAAACCCGGTTTCCCTGGTTGCCAGCGCCGATGGGACTTTCGTATTCGTGGTTGCGCAGGGGGACGGAACCAATCCTGGCGCCCTCGATATCATTTTGACCTCCGTAGACGCCATCGGCGGTTCCGTTCCGTTGGGAGTATCTCCCAGCTCCGCCTACTTCGATAGCCACTTGATCCGGCTTTACGTCGCCAATACCGGCAGCAACACAGTCTCCGTTTTTGACGCGTCAAAGATAGCGTTCGCCTCCAACCCGCCAATCCCAACGCTCGCGACCGTCAACGTCGGTTCCGCACCAGTGTCTGTTACAGCGCTTCTCAATGGGCTCAGCGTCTACGTGGCGAATTCTGCTTCGAGCGACGTTAGCGTGGTGAGTGCCACGAGTTTTGGCGTGGTTGCGACCGTCCCGGTCGGACAGAACCCGGTGTTTATTGCCAGTGAGCCAACGTCGACCAAGGTATATACCGCCAACGCCGGCAGCGGTAACATCAGCATCATCCAGACGTCCAACAACACCGTGAGCATCACCATGCCCGCACCGCAGCAGGATCCCAACTGTGATCCCCAAGTCACCACCTGCCCTCTACAGCGGCCGCAGATGATTATTACGCAGTAGCACCTGCCAGAATCAACGGGCCCGGATGCGTCGCAGGCCGGGCCGAAGCGGCGAACATCGGCAGCTACAATCATCTCGCGGTGCTTCTCTACTACATCACCGACCGTAAGAGCTTCGCCGGCAACCCGCGCGAGCAGCGTGCCGCCTTGCTGCGCCGCATCACGGACGCCGCGCGCGCCGCAGTGGAACTCGTCCAACTCCGTGAAAAAGATCTGGCAACCATGGATCTGGAAGAACTGGCGCGGGAAGCCGTGGCCCTGGTTCGCCAGAACTCCGCCACTACGAAGCTCCTCATCAACACTCGCGCTGACATCGCGCTCGCAGTGGGAGCCGACGGCGTTCACCTTCCCGCCGGTTCTGCGCCAGTGACCGAAATCCGTTCCAATTGGCTGCGACGCACTAAGAACGAACCGCTCATCGGCATCTCCGCTCACAGCATCGAAGACCTGCGCGAACTGGAGGCCCGGGGCGCCAACTTCGCCGTTCTTGCTCCGATCTTCGAGAAAATTGCAACCGAAGCCGTGGGGATCGGCATGAATGTACTGCGCGAGGCGTGCGCAGGTGCACGCACGCCCCTACTTGCCCTGGGAGGTGTGAATCTTACCAATGCACGCGCTTGCCTCGATGCTGGAGCTGCGGGAGTAGCCGGGATTCGGCTATTTCAAGATGGCGATCTCAGCAGCACCGTTTCTGCGCTTCGCGAGCTTGCCAGGCAAAGCACGTCCGCAAGCGGCTAGAGCGACACTCTTACTTTGCCGATTTGCGACGGGGTCTCTGCTTGGCAGAAACCGAGCGGATGATTAGTTTCCCTTTGCCTTTTGGCGCTAAAGGCTTTTTGCACTGGGTGATTGCGGCAGCGATCAGCGCGTCGACCTCGGGCCGCAGCAAGGTCTCCTTCGACTCCAAACGGATAAAACGATTCTGACTGCCCGAGCCAAGTAGAACCTTGTGCGGATCGGGAAGAGTGGATCCGCGGTAGAAGGACAGGCCCACACCGTTCGCTCCGGCAGCAATCGAAAGAATCGAGTCCGATGGCCGTTCCGTGGGAGAGTATCCAATCACGAAAAAGTTGTAGTTGTCCCAAACCATTTCGTTGGCCGTGGGCATTCGTTTCTGCATCAACTTGCGCACTGCACGAATCAAGGCTTGATGCTGGGGTCCGAATTTCTCAATGAATGTCTGAAGCTGCGCCTCGGGATCCGTCGATTCTGCCCGCGACGACTCCTTTTTCGCCAGTTTCATGGTGCCTTCCGGGTTGTTAGTCACAATTCATGGCAACTAGTGCATTGCCCTCGAAGTGGCCTAGTCGGTTACTTCGCTGGCGACTTTGCGCAACACCACATTCACCAGCGACAGGAGAATCGCTCCCAGAAATGCCGCCAGGAATCCGCTAACTTCAAAGCCGGGCTTCAGCAGGCTGGATGCAACCATTAACATGAGCGCATTCACCACCCACCAGAACACACCGAGGGTTATCAGTGTCAGTGGCAGGGTAATCAGTTTCACCAGCAAGCCCAGCGTGGCGTTGATCAACCCAATCACGATGGCTGCGATCAGCGCCGCTTTGAACCCCTCGATGTGAAACCCGGGCACGATGTAGGACACGATCAACAGTGCGATGGCGCTCAGTAGCCAATTCAGCAACAGACGCATTGGTATCCTCTCCACGGAAGGATGAATTGCGATTCCGCCTGATGATACCTGAGCGCGCGTAATGGTCAAGCAGCGGCGTTTTCCACGAGCAGGTGCATTGGCCGGTCGTTTATGGCCAAGTTGAGCGGAAGTTCCATCTGTCATGAACACTTGCTTATTGCGCACAGCGCCACGGGCCATCTGGGATAATGCTTCCAGAGGATTGCCATCATGCCTGACGCTATCCGTCAGTTCGCGAATGCCAAGTACTTCAGCTTGGAAACCTTTCGCAAAACCGGTGCAGGTGTTCGCACGCCGGTGTGGTTTGCCCAGGATCCGGCCGCAAGTTCGGCGACTGGCGGCGCCACCTTCTACGTGTACACCCTGCCCGACACTGGAAAGGTCAAGCGCATTCGCAATAATCCCAAGGTCCGGATTGCGCCCTGCAACATGCGTGGCGATCTGCGTGGGGCCTGGGTCGATGCCAGCGCCCGCATCTGCGAGAGTGGTGAAGCCGCCAAGGGACAATCTCTGCTGCAACAAAAGTACGGCCTGATAAAGCGCATTGGCGACTTCTTCAGCCGGATGCGTGGTCGCACCCAAATCGTCGTAGCCATCGAAATCGGCTGACGAGTTCCGGTGTTCTCATTCTGCACCCCTCAAAAATGGGCCACCGGCGTCTCCGCCGATGGCCTTTGCAAGCATGGGCGACTGTCGCTTTCGAGAGTTAAGCTCTTAACTTCCGCCGCAACATTCCTCCCAGTCCTACTAGCCCCGTACCCAGCATCAGGAAGGTCGAAGGTTCCGGCACTACATTGGCGAACTGTGCGGCCAGAATGGCATCCGCGGCCGTGGTGGGATGCACGTCGTCCCAGAAGAGGTACTGGTTCGGATTGGCGCAGGGTGTAGTACCGACCAGGCACGCATTGGTTACGTCGGTAAACCCGAACGCACCGGGATTATTGACGACCACGTGCATGAAACCGAAGGTGTCGAAGTACATTACACCTTGGGGTAGGTTCGCCTGCAGCGCTTGATCGAACGCGAAACTGAACGCGGTCGCTGCCGCATTGCCATGGTATGCCGGCGTGAGCCCCATGTCCGCCATGCCCGGCACCAGGATGTGGGTCGCTCCTATGCTCTGCAGCGCGCCTACCATCGTGAGCATGTCAGCCACTCCCTGGGCCACACTTCCGCCGGAGATGAAATCGTCCGGGCCACCCCAGACAACAAACAGCGAAGTTGATGCGAACGGTGCTACCGAGGCCAGTGATCCCGCGACCTGAGGCAGCATCCCCGGCAATCCAAATGCACCGAGCGAAGTCTGCGTACCGCCATCGCCCGAGTTGCCGACCCCGGTGGTTGCGCCCCCCCATGCAAAGCTGGTCAGCGGCGTGTGCAGTGTGTTGGCCAGGTACTCGGCCGCCAACGGACCGTTGGAAAAGCGGCCCATATAGTAAGGAGGAGACTGCGGAATGGTGCCTCCACTCACAGCATAAATATTGCCCAGATCCGACAGGCTGTCTCCATAAACGAAGAGGTTGGAGTAGGCGCCGGCGCTGGCGATCGATGTCATGGCCAGCAGAGTGACTGACAAGAACAATGTGAACAACGCGGCTTTACGAGCTTGCATGCTGATCTCCTGAAGTGTGTTGCGATCCAGGTTCGGTCGCCTGGCACCCGTTCCGCGCGGCCATTCAGCGCGGTAATGTTTGGGTTGTGGGCTTGTGCCCGTTGGGTAATGGTCGCGGCATAACGAAGAAATGGCTATCCGGCCGGAATTCCACCTTCGGCCGGTGCGAAGAAGTATAGCAAGAAGATTATGATGCCACTTTGATCGCCAGCCCTGGTCGGCGCTGGAACCAGCGTACCGAGTCCTCTTCCCGGGGCGGCGTAACATGACCTTGTCCTGGCCATTTCCTTTTTTCTCTGGGCTAAGCGCGCAAGTCGGTATATCTTCTTCTGCGCCCTTGGCTTCAGCAATGGCGGCGGTTAACGCCGGGGAGGTTTCCGATGCATGTCCATGCGCCCGTGGCAATCGTGATGAGCTATCTCGCTCCGACCGTCATCTCGATCCTGATCTACGCTTTCATTCTGTTGCTGGCGTACAAGTACGGCGCCAATACTACCTTCGCGCGCGAGTTCAACAAGAACAGCACGCCGGGTGCGATTCTGACCATTGTGAACTCCGGCGGTGTGTACCTGATCGTGCTTGCCGCCTCGGCCCAGTACGCGTCCACCACCGTAGATTTCGCCTACAACGTCTCGGCTGCCACCTTCGGCTTGGCCATGGGCTGGGTCTTGGGTATCGTCATCTCCCCCGGATCGGAAGAGGAAGCCAGCGAGTTCTCGATACTTACCAAAGCGGTCTCCACCTTTCTTACCGGGTACGTATTGGCCAACTTGAAGGGAATTACCCAGCATGACGTGTGGACATTCCTAAGCAGGCCCGGCGTCGCCTTCCGCCTGCTGATCGGGACCGCCTGCTGCTTTTCCACGGTGGCTGTGGTGTTCGTAAGCCGTCGCGCCGAGATCATGAAAGCTGCGGCAACGAAAGAATGGTTCATCAGCTATACGCCATCCGATCCCAAGCACCCGCAGACCTTGCGCCCCGATGTGCTCGCTCGCGGGCCATTTTCGACGCGCGATGACGCACTGGCCGAGATCGGCCTCATCAAGGCACGTGACGAGTTCAAAGGACTGACCTTGTCCCCTGTCCGCGTCGATATTATTGTCGAACAGCCTATGCCGTCTGCGAAGCCGCCTGACGACAAAAAGCAGAAACCGGTGGATGACAAGACGGACTCTGCGAAGAAATAGTCACCATTACGCTCCCGCTGAAGGATCGAGCTGAGCGTTTACTCATACCGCAGCGCCTGCATGGGATCGACGGTCGATGCGCGGTGTGCAGGCAATATACTCGCCAGCGCCGCCACGGCGCCAAGCAACACGGTAACGCCCAGTAACACCGCAAAACTGATCGAGCTTCCCTGGGCCCATTGCGCCACCACACGCTTCATCGCCAGGCTTAGCACGACGCCGGCTACTATCCCGGCGCCGACACTGAATGAAGTGGAGAGAAACACCATTCGCAGGACGTCCGACCGCTGTGCTCCCAGCGCCATACGGATGCCAAACTCGTTGGTCCGTTGGGCCACAGTGTAGGACACCACGCTGTAAAGTCCGACCGCTGCAAGCGACAACGCCAAGCCCGCAAATGCGCCGAACAACATAGCAACAAGGTGTTGCTGTGCCCATTCCCGCTGGCTGGTGATCCACTCTTCCAGGCTGCGAACGTGCCCAATCGTCTGTTGGTCCGCGTCTACCGAATGGACCTGCCGGCGCACATTGTTGAGGATCGACAGCGGCGGCACCTCTGTGCGCACCAGAATCTGCGTCCAGGGTGGCATGAAGATGGTGTAAGGAACATAGATACCTGGCTTGATCGGCTTGCCCAGTCCGTCATCCAGCGCATCACCCACCACACCGATGATTTCGAACCAATCATTGCTCTCCGGAATGGCCTGGGTGATGGGCGGGTCGGCTTTCAGGTTTGGCGTACGGATCTGGTGCCCTACGGCATCGCCTTGCGGAAAATAGAGTTTGGCCAGCGTCTGGTTCACCACCGCCAGCCGCGCCCCACGTTTGGTTTCGGAATCGTCCCACAAACGTCCTTGCAGCATGGGGATTTCCAGAACCGGGAAATATTCCTTGCTGACAAAGTTCAAGCGGGCATGCTGATCGTCCGATGCCGGCTTTCCTAGAATTTCAAACTTGTTGTCGGCCCCATTGTCCGGCGGCGTCGCATTGGTGGAGAGGCCGGCCATCTTCACCTCCGGCAGGGTTGCCACCTTCGCCATCAATTGGGAGAAGTATTGTGAGCGGGACTCCCAGCTGATGTAGGTGTTGTCGTGTACCGGAATTCCCACCGACATCACATTGTGCGGGTTATAGCCCAGATGGCTGTGGTTCAGCTTGATGAACCCTGGATGGCGGCGCCCGCGCTCGCCAGCAGCAGCAACGTCAGCGCGACCTGCCCGCCTATTAGAATGTTGTGGACGCGCTTGCCGCGGACGCCGCCCAGCACCTTCTTCGTGCTCGCCTGCATCACTTGCGAAACTTCCGGACGGCTGAATTGCAGTGCCGGCGAAAGGCCAAAGAACACGCCAGTAAAGATTGCCAGCCCGACACTGAAGCACAATACCGGCAGGTTGATGCGGATGGCCGCCTCGTGCGGGAAGGAAAACTGGGGCAGCAACGCAACAATAACAGACACCGCTCGATACGCCAGCAGGATTCCCAGTGCAGCCCCGCTCAACGATAGCACTAGCGACTCCGTCAGCAGTTGCCGCAGAATGCGCGAACGGCCTGCGCCCACCGCGGCACGTACGGCAAATTCATGCTCTCGGGCCGTGCCGCGAGCCAACAACAGGATCGACACATTGCCGCAGCCAATCAGCAACAGCAGCGCGACTGATCCGAGCAACAGATAAAGAGTCGGCCCAATCTCCCTCATGAACCGGTCGTTGAAACCTTGTACTTTGACCTTAAAGCCATCGGGCGGAAAATGCTTTGGCGTCTCCTTGGCAAACTGCTCGAACAGCGACTGAAACTCGGCATCGATCGCAGCGTGGCTCACGCCCGGTTTCAGTTTGACCTCGACGTTATAAGCACGCGACGGATCGGCCGATACCTTCAGCGGCAGATACACATCAGCGTCACCCCATGCAAACCTCGCCGGGACGACACCAACGATGGTGTAGTTCTTGTGTACAAGCTGAATGTTCTTGCCGACGACGTCGCGCTCGCCGCTGTAGTGCCGCTGCCAGAACTTGTAGCCTAGTACCGCTACCGGCTGTGGGTCCTGGCCTTCCGGCGCATCGCTCGGAAGCAGGCCGCGGCCTAGTTGCGCGGGCACTCCCAGCTGGTTAAATGCGTTTCCGGTGAGATAAATCGCAGACACGTCCTCAGGAAGGTCCCCGCCGGTTGTGGTCAGGTTCCAATCGTCCTGAGCAAACGCGCTCTCCACCGACCGCGATTCTCGTACTTGCTGGTATTGCGGCCCAGTGAAACCTAGCCACCGCTCTGCGCCCTGCTTCGTCGTCACTACGGGGTGGATCATGCGGTCCACCTCCGCATACGGATACGGGTCAAGCACGACGGCATATACCACGCTGAACACCGCTGTCGTTGCGCCAATTCCCAGTGCCAGGGAAATGATCGCGACGATCGTGAACCCCGGGCTCTTTCTGAGCTGCCGAAACCCGTAACGAAGATCTTGGAGTAACGACTGCATTCCTCACCTCAAGTGAACCGGCTACTTGCCTGCTTGCGCTTGGACGGCCACTCCGGAAATTCGATAGGTCATTGGGGCAGAAAGAGTTGCGGCGGGATGAACGCTCAACTTGCGGCTAGTCTTGTTCGATTCCGGAGTATCTGTTCACCGGTGGACAGCATCTTGCCAGTGGCGTGCCACGCCGAGCAGGATGAGAAGCTGCGCCGCATAGTATGTGATCCAGATGAGCGGCTCGTGACCGGGAAAAGGATTGCGAAACTGGTTGACTGCCAGCATGGCATCGGAGGAGATGAACAACAATGCTCCGATGGCAGAGAGCGAATTTCCCAACTCCGCCAGCATAGCGCTGATACCCATGCCGGCCAGCACCAGTGCATAGGCCACGACTGGGACGAGCAGCGGGCCAAGCGAATGCCACAAGGTTGCAAGCATCGAGGTGAGCAAGATCAGGATCGCTGCGATCCCGGCCATTCGCGCGGGGCTGAGCCTCCGCGAGTCGCGAGCGCGGTACCTGCGAAACATCGCGATGTAGACAAGATGTGCGAGCAAAAATGAACCTAGTCCGAAGAGAAAGAGGTTCTCGCCACTCAGGCTCCCGAGACGAAGTACGCCGAGGAAAAAGTCCCCGAGAGCGGAGATCGCGAGAGCGCAGCCGAGCAATCCGTCAACGCCGAATCCCACGACGGCGAGGAGGAGAATGCTTCCGACCTTAAAGACTACCGGCCAGTCTCCGCCGGCAAGTGGACTTGCCAGCAGAAACGCCAGAGACGCCACGACGGAGGCAATCAATAGGGGCCGGGATGATTTCACTTTCCTCGAGTGTAATCTCCGCTAAGCCGGGCTGAAGCCTGGCGCTTCCAGCGAACTTGCCAGAATGGGAACGGTCTAAGGGGTACCCCCTCCCCCTGCCCTCCTGAAAACAAAGGGTTTATTGCACGGTTGTGATGTAAGCTCCTCCAAATAAAGGTACTTACAGCCAAACTCCTACAAATAATCAAGTTAGGATGTGATTTGGAGGGTCCTACCGGGTTGTCAAAGACCTTGTGGCCTAGCTGCGAAGCTCACTTCGAGCCGCTGGACGCCGACGAAAAGGCGCGAGCGCCGTGGGCGGGTTTCGCTTTCGGGCAAAACACCCCAGTCTCATGGATAAGGCAAGTGGGGAGCGGGAGTCACGGAAAATCAGGGCGGCGAAGAAACGAAAGTAACCAGGATGCTCTCGGCCCCAGAGTCTGTGTGAGGACTGGGGTCGTCCCCGGGGGAATTGGGTTATTCCCTGAAGTCCTTATTTATGTCGGGACAGAGTTACAAAGAACCACCCAAGCAAGAGAAGGTTGAGTGGGGCAGCGGGCGCTCAGGGCAGGCTCTGGGGGGACCCGGCAAGAGTACTTTACTCTGCGGCGCTCCGGGATTCAAATGAGAAAACAGCCCAGCGATTGTCATCTTTCTCGACTTGCACAGGGAGAGTCTCCTCGCCTACAAACTCGGAAATCGCACTAGCCCAAAATTGGCGCGCCGAGGCATTCGAGTCCATCACGCGAACTTCCCATCGGCCAGGAAATCGCCTCCACACCTCACGTGCTATGTGAGTTCCAAGTCCACGCCTCCGGTATCCACGAAGGACAAAAAACTCTGCCATGTCCCACGGTGTCTGATTGCCGGAGAGTTCGGAGCCTCTCTTCACCAACACGAGTCCTGCCAATTTGCCCTCCACGTGGACAAGAAACGGATGCCGGCCAGGCTCAGTCCAGTAGAGCGGCAGACACCTGTACCCGAATCTCCCATCCGCCCCAATCTCAAGATCGTGGAATTCGCTGAAATCATGCGCATACAGCTCAAGCAGATTAGCCAGGACCGGCTCCTGCTCCTTCCCGGCGGCGGTGATTTCGACATCCAAAGATGGCTTCTCCACGACTAGTTTCCAGTTGGAATAATGTCGCTGGTCTCAACCATCAGCATCACAGTGCGCTGTGGCGCGCGCGGACGATGCATCACACCTTTGGGAATCACCACGCCCTGCCGGGGAGCAAGTTCCACGGTTCGATCTTCCAGATCAATCAGCAGTTTGCCTTCGACCACGTAGAAGAATTCGTCGTCCGCGTCGTGCTTGTGCCAGTGATACTCGCCTTCGACGACTCCGAGCCGCACTACGGAATCATTCACCGCACACAAGGTCTGGTTGTACCACTTGTAAGTACATGCGTCGGCCAGGGCCTTTTCATCGATCACCCGCAGCGGCCCACACAACACATTCAGCCGGGTTTCGTAGGGGAATTCCTCGACTTCACTCATGGCTTAGCTCCGCCTCTCATGATTCGCAGTACAGAATACTAAAGCAGATTAGGAAATTGTGTAACGGGCACAAACCAGACGTGCCGCCGGCTGAAGCCGGCTCAAGAGGCTGATGAAAAGGTCCGTTGTGAGTGGCCCGTGCGGGCTAAAGTGTGTGCGTGACAACGTCTGTCGTCCCTCCGGGACTCGGGTTGATTTATCACTTTCCCCAGCGCTGAAGCGCTGGGCTAAGATCTTTCGCCCCTCCGGGGCTGATTCGTGGGCGAAAGCAGTCTTTGTCTCCGACCGCAAATCTTGAAGATCGTGTGCTCACGCGTACACTAAAGTCCGCGCGGGAGGTCAAAGTAAACGACTTGGCGGCACCCTTCGACTACGCTCAGGGCGGGCTATGAAGTCGTGTCCTGATACGAGGCCGTCGGAAGCGAGTTCTTCAGCAACCTGTGAAGTCATGCCCTGATACGAATCGGTAGACGAAAGGGTTTTCCGCCGCCGGCTGAAGCCGTCTCAATCATCTGAAAGCTAGCGTTGACGCCGCGCTGAAGAGGCTGTTACGAAACTCCTGTCGCCGTTACGCGGCTTGTGGAATTTTCCTACTTCACCAGGGGCTTGCGCTCCGGTCTAACTGCCAATCCGCCGCTACGCAGGTCGTTACTCAGACATTCATAGCATTTGTTCCACCATGGATTTCTACATTGGAGTTTCGTAACAGCCTCTGAAGCGCGGCCCTACCATTTGCCGAACCATTGCGCTAATTCCTAAACAGCCCTTGGCGCGTGTCATGGGAATGTAAAAAACCAGCCAGCGCCTACAATATTCGCACCCACCGATTCGTCTACATCCGTAGATGAAGGACGCGGCGAGCCTGGAGCGCATGAGCCTCGAACAGGACCGGCGGATCTCCGACGTGGTCACGCAGGAGCAATCCCGGCTGCGCAACTTCATCCGCCGGCGTGTGCCTGATTCCCGCGACGCCGAAGACATCCTGCAGGAGGTCTTCTACGAGCTGGTTGAGGCCAATCGCCTGCTGATGCCGATCGAGCACGTGACTGGCTGGCTGTTCCGCGTTGCGCGCAACCGCATCACCGACCTTTTCCGCAAGAAGAAGCCGGAGAGCCTGAGCGATGCGGTTACGGCGGACGACGAAGAAGAGGCGCTGTTGCTGGAAGACTTGCTGCCTTCGCCCGATGCCGGTCCAGAGGCGCTCTACACGCGCGCCGTGCTGCTGGATGAGCTGGAAGACGCGCTCGATGAGTTGCCCGAGACGCAGCGCGAGGTGTTTGTGGGGCACGAGATCGAGGGCCGCAGCTTTAAAGAGATGAGCGCCGAAACCGGCACGAGCGTGAATACGCTACTGTCACGCAAACGCTATGCGGTGCTGCATCTGCGTGAGCGACTGCAAAGCGTGTACGACGAACTGACGAAAGCATGAGGGAGCAAACATGAAACGCAAAAAACTGTTTTTCATTATTCCGGCGGCGATTGTGGGGATTACGTTCTTTATCTTCATCGGCGGCTGGCTGGTAATGAGCGTATGGAACTGGCTGCTGCCTCCGCTCTTCGGCTGGCACACGCTCACCTTCTGGCAGGCGTTTGCGATGCTGTTCCTTTGCCGGATACTCTTCGGCGGCATCAGTGGACGCGGCTATCACCGCTCCAATTGGCGCGACCTCCGCCCGGGCAGTCGCTGGACGCACAGGATGACTCCCGAGGAGCGCGAGAAGTTCCGCCAAGCCATCCGGGACCGGTGCGACCCTTTTGGCCCTCCCGCGGCCGAGGGCAAGGAGGCATGAAGCGTGGCGGCGGCCGAAGTCAATGCGACAGGGATGGCGCAAGTCTGGACGAGTCGGAAGGCCGTGAGCTACCCACCGTCAAGGTGCCCCGACTGTGCCCAGCAAGAACAAGCGCATCTTCCGAACTACCAACGACTGGTCGCTAAGGTAGAAGTAATGCGGAGCATTGGCAAGTAAATGGACCACGGGAGTGGGTTTGCCTGGGTTGGGTTGTTGGAATCTATCGGTGGTATCGGCGTACCACTGAACTATGCCGGGCCAATTCGCATCGAATATTTTTTGTTCTTTCGGACTCAGGTAGCGGAAGAAAGGTAGCCTTGCTTGTACCGATGGTTGGTCGAAAATGCCGAGCCGCGGCGCGTCGATGTTGGCCCAATTCACTTCCGGATTTTGCTTCTCAGCTACGCCCGCAAAAATCTGAGGACCGACCCAATCTGGTGTCGTGCTACCGAGGATGGCTCCTTTGGCGTCGAATCGCAGGCCGGGGCACATTGCCGGGAGTGGCTCGAGGGTATTTTCCAGACGGGCCGACGCGGCCTGGAAAGTTTGCAATGACCTGTCGTCGCGGCCTTGGCTGTAGGGTACGTCAGGTATCGCGGGGAGCTGAAATCTTTTTGCCAAATCGTATGCGTCCAGGTAAATCAGTTTCTCTACATAGCTTTTGTAGTTCAATCCGAGCTTGCTCAATTCCGAGCCAGCCAGGGAATGTCCGACGAAGACCGCTTTGCTTATGCCGAGGTAGTTGAGGACTTGGATGTCGTCGCGTGCCCTGGTGTCTACGTCATAGCCTGATTCCGGCTGGCTGGAGGGAAGAAATCCCCGGCGGGTAATTCCGATGACGTGAAAATAGTCAGTGAACTGGTAGGCGAAGCCATCGTACACATGCGCGTTATCGCCGTAACCGGTGAGCAGGACCATGGTGTCGGGGTTGTCCTCGCCGCCCCAGTCCAGCACCTGGAGGTTGACTCCCTTGGCGACCGGAACGCAGATTTGCTTATGCGGCGTACCGTCGAAGCAGGCGGGCGGCTGCGGTGAACTGGTTTGCGCAGCGGCGTCCGCGCATGAATCGCTCGCTGCCCTCTGTTGAGCGTAACTACTCGCGTTGATGGTGAGGAGAAGTGCCATGGCGGCGGCCGCCTGGACGAGAATTTTCATAAGGCCTCCGCAGACGTCGCGCTGCGATTTGGGATTAGGAACTGCGACAGTACACCCACTCGCCTGCGCCGGTCAACGCGTATTCCCTATGGTTCGCGCATGACCCGTGCCGGCGGCTCAGGTCAGACTGAACTAAGTGAAACGAAATCCACTCGTCCGTCGTATGCCTAGTGTGAGCCCGAGTGCGAAATCAACTTCCGGTGAAAGTAGGAGTGAGGACATGCACCCAACCGTTAAAGCGGCACGCATCGCAGGAGCAATATATCTATCCATGGTGGTCACCGGCCCCTTCAGCCTGTTGTATGTTCCCGGAAAGCTGATCGTGAAGGGGAACGCCACCGCGACCGCCGCCAACGTCCTGGCGCACGAAACGATGTTCCGTCTCGCCATCGTGGCTGACCTGTTGGGCTCGGTCATTTTTATCTGCCTCGCCGTTGCTCTCTGCCGTTTGTTCCGCGACGTGAACAGAACGCAGGGCTGGTTACTGATGGGTTTGGTCCTGGTTTCCGCTGCTGTCGGATTCATGAATGTGCTGAACAACATCGCCGCCCTCACCCTCTTCCGCGGCGGAGACTTTCTGTCGGTGTTCAACAAAGACCAGCTCGAGGCCCTGGGCATGCTGTTTGTCCGGCTGCATAGCCAGGGAATCGTGATCAACGAGCTCTTCTGGGGACTGTGGCTGTTGCCCTTCGGCGTGCTGGTGTATCAATCGCGCTTCCTTCCCCGGATTCTGGGCGTCTGGTTGATCATCGGCGGCGTCGCCTACGTGATTCTGAGCCTCACAGGCTTACTGTGGCCGCAATACTCGGCAAGGCTCTTTACCCTCTTTCAGCCCGCCTTCTTCGGTGAGCTTGCGATTATGTTGTGGCTGCTGATCAGGGGTGCGAAGGTGCAAGCGCTTCCCGCCGTAGCGGCCGCCTGATCGATCCTAGTTGAGCGGAGTGCGGCACCGGCCTGATCCGGTATGCCAATTCCCAATCTGCTTTAGACTGAGAAATCGCACGCCCCAGGAGCGCCATGTCCGCCAAATCCAAAGCCTCTCCCATCGCGCAAGCCGACCTCATCCTGCACCTTTACGAACTGCGCCGCGAAACCGTGATGCGCGAAGCCCGCTCCTACATCGGCGGCGGAGATTTCCTACCCGAATCGGCCGATGGACTGGTCTCCATCGTCACCACCGGAGGCCGGCGCGGCGGCTTCGTTCTGCAGGTTTACGGCTATTGGGATATGGTCGCTGCCTTCGTGCGCCACGGAGCCCTCGACGCCGCCCTCGTCCATGACACCTGCCCGGAGATGTACTTCCAGTACGCCAAGATCCAGCCCTATCTCGCCGGATTTCGCCAGCAAATGAACCTGCCAGAGTGGATGCGCAGCCTTGAGCGTCTCATCGAAGGATCGAAGGCCGGACGCAAGCGCCTCGCAACCATGCAAAAGAATCTGGCTGCCATCGCCCGGATACCCAGTCCCCGAAAGGAACGCACGCGTTGACGCTTCTTGGCCCGCGGGTGTATCGTGCCCCAGTTTCGAATTCACATCGCAGCGCGCTTTCTGCGGAGGCCCGATGGAACTTCTCAGCAAGGCGACCGCTGGAATTGCCCTTCTACTCACACTTAGCGCGAGCATCTTAGCTCAACCAAAACCAGGGACCGCGACCGGCGCGACCCCACGACCGGCCCCCACATCCGGTTCGCCGAACCTCAAACACATCGACCAGGCTGCGCTGCAGGCCATGGTGGACAAGACTGCCCATGAACTCCTGATCCCGGGTGCCGTAGTTCTCCTGCGTACACCGCAAGGAGAGTTTGCGGTCACCTACGGCACCACGTTGCTGGGCGCAAAGAGCCCACCTCGCGCCGACACCTATTTTCGGGCCGCCTCCAATACCAAGACCATGACGGCCGCGGTGATCCTGCAACTGGCTCAGGAGAGCAAGCTCAGCCTCGACGATCCGGTATCGAAGTACGTCGCACGCGTGCCCAACGGCGACAAGATCACCATCGCCGAGCTGCTGGAAATGCGAAGCGGTCTCTACAATTACACCGATGGCCCCGAAATCTCGGCGAGCATAGACCATGACCCGGCGAGGGTTTGGACCGCGGCAGAACTGCTGGCCATTGCATTCGCGCATCCACCCAACGCTCCGCCTGGTACAGCCTTCGAGTACAACAACACCAACTACCTGCTGCTCAGCCTCGTCGCTGAAAAGGTCGATCGCAAGCCACTGAGGCAATCGATGCAGGACCGGTTGTTCGGGCCGCTGCATTTGCAGCACACCATCTTCCCCGCTCCCGCCGTGAACGCCCTCCCCTCGCCCTACTCGCACGGCTACCTGTACGGCAGTGCGTCGGTCGCCATGGTGGGCACACCGCCTTACTCGCCCGAGGTGCAGGCCGCTGCCCGGGCCGGCACCCTCCTGCCCAAGGACTTCACGGACGTGAACCACTCGTTTGTTGAGGGAGCCGGGGCTGTCATCTCCACTGCCAACGATCTCGCCACCTGGATCGAGGCGCTAGTCTCCGGCCGCGTGCTCAACGCCGCATATCAGCGCCGCTGGCTCGACAGCCCACAGCCCGAAGACCCGAGCAAGCCCAACGGCCAACAGTATGGGTACGGCATCACCAAACTGCACTGGGGACCGAACGCTATCTATTTTCACGGCGGCGAGACTCCTGGTTACAACTCGTTCATGGGCTACGACCCTGACAGCCATGTGGCGCTTGTGGTGTGGACCAATCTGACCGTATCGCTCGACGAAAAGCCGACGGCGAATACCCTGATGTTGAAGGTGCTCGATCAGATCTACGTGGTGTCACCCTTGGAGCCTCAACCATAGTCGACTGCCAATCCTTAGTGCCGGCAAGCCTTGCTTCCCGTCTCGCTTACAATCTCTATCGATGGAAAGCAGCACGACTTTTGCCACCTACCCCAGCCTGGGCAATCGCGTCGTGGTGGTGACCGGAGGCGCAAGCGGCATCGGCGAGGCGATCGTTGAGGCCTTCGCCATGCAGCACGCCACAGTCATCTTCCTGGATGTTCAGGATGCTGCCGCCGCGCAGTTAATCCAGCGCTTGGAATCCGCGGGCGCCGCCGTACCCACCTACGTTCATTGCGATCTGGCGGACGTTGACTCGTTGCAATCCACAATTGCAGAGATTCTCAGGCGGTTCGATACGGTCGACGTTCTGGTCAACAACGCCGGCAACGACACGCGACACTCCATCGCCGAGGTCACTTCATCCTTCTGGGACCAGTCAATGGCCATCAACCTCAAGGCGCAGTTCTTCATGGCCCAGGGTCTCATCCCCGCCATGAAGAAAGCATCTCGCGGCTCCATCATCAACATGAGTTCCATTGCCTGGGCGATACCCTCGACCAACGTTCCGGTGTACGTGACGGCCAAGGCCGGTATTGTGGGCATGACCCGCACTCTGGCCCACGAGCTCGGCGCAGACAACATCCGCGTCAACTGCGTCATGCCGGGTGCTGTCTTGACCGACCGGCAGAAACGGCTATGGCTTACCGAAGCCTATACAGCTGAGGTGATGAGCAACCAGGCGCTCAAGCGGATGGTCCTCCCCGAGGAGGTCGCACGGCTGGTTCTGTTTCTGGCGTCGGACGATAGCGCTGCCATCACCAATCAGAGCTTCGTCATCGATGCAGGATGGATCTAGCGATCTTGCGTGAAAATTATCTCTTCCAGTCAGATGCCGGGTCCTTCCGCCCCGCTCAACCGCTTACCGCAGCTTGCGGCTGGGCTGCACTCCTGTTGGGTGACTTCTTGTAATCGCTGCGATATCGGCCGGGAGGCTGCCCAAACTCTCGCTTGAAGGCGCGATTAAAGGCCGCTTCTGACTCGTATCCCACGTCGGCGGCGATTTCCGCGACTCCCCGCGACGTCTTCTCCAGCGATCGCGCCGCCAGTTGCAGTCTCCAGCGGGTCAAGTAACTCATGGGAGGCTCAGAGAGGTACCGGGTGAAGCGCTCGACCAGAGCTGACCGCGAAATACCGACCTCGTCGGCCAGATGGGCGATCGTCCAGGGATGAGCGATCCGGCTATGCAGCAATCCGAGGCTTTTTCCTACGACGGGATCGCGCGTACCCGCCAGCCATCCGGTTTGTTGTTCTGGCAAGCCAGCGACAAAGCGCCGCAAGGTGTCGACGAACAACGCCTCCGACAACTTGGCCAGCATGGCGTCGCTGCCGACACTGCCCGAGGCCGCCTCTTCCACCAGGTGCAGGATGGAGTTCTCCAGCCAGTGCCCGGAGCGGTCCGATCGAAGATTGACCTTGAAGACTGGCGGAAGGCCGTTCAATATGGGCCGGCTGAGATAGGGGTCACAGGTCATGTATCCGCAAACAAAGCGAGCCGTCTCGCCGCCGCCGCCTGCTTGTAAAGGACTCAAGTCACGCGCCCGGATTTTGGCGTTAATACCATAGTTCGGGAAGGGGGCCTTCGCTCCCTTGACGCTGGAGATGGTGTGCGGATCGCCATGAGGAAAGATAACGACATCGCCGGGCTGCAGCGCAACGGGTTGGCCCTCCGCCAACTGGACCACCGCTTCGCCGTCGAGAAGCAGGTGGAAGATGACCATGTGTCCGGCGCCGGGAGCGAGGTCGGCCGCCAGCACGCTTGAATGGGGCGCCGAAAAGCCCCAGGGAGCGGAGAATTCAGCGCTGAAGTACAAAGCGCCGTTCAGCTTGACTCCGCTCAGGACTTCGGAGAATGCATCCATTCCTGTCCTCTGGACTGTCAGCAAAATTCGTTGGCCGCCGCGCAAAGGAATCTACCGATGCAGGCCGCTCGAGCAAGTCTTCGCGACGCTCGGGCATGGTCTTGCCTGCGGTTGCGTTGCACAATTCTAGCCCTGAGGACAAGTCCTCGCAATTGGCTGAAGGATGAGTCCGGGGCCCAATTTTAAGCTTGCCGTTGCCGGATTCGGCCCAACGAAGGCTGTAACCGGCTGCGGAGCTGGATTAAGGAAGGAGCAAATATGAATCCGAACAAAGAGTTGTGGGAGAAAGGCGATTTTACCGAGATTGCCGCGTTCATGCGCGAATCGGGAGGGATGGTGGTTCAGTCACTCGAGGTAACCCCTCCGCTGCGGGCGCTGGATCTCGGCTGTGGAGACGGCACCACCGCAATGCCGCTGGCGCTGTTGGGAGCTGAAGTAACTGGAATCGACATCGCCCGAAACCTGGTCGAAGCCGGCAACAAGCGAGCCACTGAGGCAGGCGTCGACCGCCTGAAGTTTCATGAAGGAGACGCGTGCAACCTGGCGGGGGTTGACGACCATTCGTTCGATCTCACGCTCTCTGTCTTCGGCGCCATGTTTGCGCCCAAGCCCCAGGATGTCGCCAGGGAGATGGTTCGCGTCACGAAGCCCGGGGGCCGCATCGTCATGGGCAACTGGATCCCGAACGACTCCACTTCGTTCGTGTCGCAGTTGCTGACGATCAGCTCATCGTTTACTCCTCCTCCTCCCGAAGGCTTCGTCAGTCCGATGACCTGGGGTGTGGATACTCACGTTCTCGAGCGCTTCGGCCAGGCCGGAGTGCGTCGCGAGAAAATCTCGATGGTCAAGGACACGTTCCACTTCATATCGTCAGACAAGAGCCCGGAAGATTTCATCGGCCTGTTCCGGCTTTACTATGGGCCGACAATGAACGCATTCGAAGCCGCTGAAAGAAACGGAAAGGCGGACGAACTCCACGGGCAGCTCGTGGAACTGGCGAAAGCTCAGAACAGGAGTTCTAACGGTGGCACGTTCATTCCTGCTACGTTCTTGCGGGTGAGCGTTTCCGTGTAGCCGTTTCCTTTCAACTACTGGTTGAGGCGTTATCCTCCGGTGCCCCGCTCAATCCCTTCTGTTGGAGTGAGCGGGGTCTCACATTTTTCTTCCGGCGTACGTCCTGGAAAACGTCACTTCGCCTCGAAAAGCGGCCTTGCCATCTCCTCGGCGTTCGCCGACTCCGGATGTTCGGCTTTCCAGCGCATGGCGGCGGTAATACGGGTACGCCCGCTGGGATGATCGTAGAACAAGAACTCCTCGATGGGGCCGGGATCGAGCTTGCGATATTCGCCCAACAACATATCCACATTGGCCTCGCCGTCCGGCTGCATGGCCGCGTTCAGGCCGTACATGTCAGCTTCATACTCGACGGTGCGCGAGATGGTGTTGGTGACCGGCGTCATTAGAAACATGTAAATGGAGAAAACCATCACCGCCAGCGGCAGCACGGCGACGTCGGTGATTCCGCGCACATTCCATTGCTCGCCCCAGCGCGCGAGAACGAACCCAATGCCCCAGTTCACGAAGGCGAACCCAATCACGATCACCACGCCGAACATGAGCAGTAATTTATACGAGTGATTGAGGACATAGTGGCCCATTTCATGTCCCATGGTGGTCTCAATCTCGGGCAGGGTGCAGCGCTTCAGCAAATTGTCATTCAACGAAATTCGCAGAGTGCCGGCAAATCCGCTGACGTTGGCGCTTACCCGGTTCGATTGGCGCGACGCGTCGAACTCGTAGACGTTGTCGGCGGGAATTCCGTTGGCTCGCGCCATGCTCAGAATCGGATCTCCGATTCGCGCGTCCGTCAGCGGCGTGTACTTGTTGAACAGGGGAGCGAGGTAGACCGGCGCGATCAAAATCACAAAGGCGAGAAACCCGATCGTCAGCACCGCACCCCACACCCACCAGTTTTTCCCCAAGCGTCTCACCAGCCCGAACAACGGCACCATGAGAATGGCTCCTAACACGACACTCACGCCGAGCCCAACCACCTGATCGCGCATCCAGGGAGCGAAGCTTTGGTTCAGCAGGCCATACTTGTGCTCGCGAAAGTAGCCCTCATACAGGCTGAGAGGGAAAGTTATAACAGAAGTTATGATGATGAACTGAATCCAGTAGATTGCCGTCTGCAGGGGCCGAAAACGGGTGAGGCGTTCAGCCAGATCGCGCATCCGAGCCGACCAGCGGAATCGCAGCAGCAACCACATCACGAGGACCGTAGCAAGAAAGTCCCACAGCAGCAGCCAGTAGCCGCCTTCAAAATAAGCGTCGGAACGGGCGCGCTGGGCAGGCGGCATCTTAGCCAAATAGGCCTCTACTGCCGCGTTGACATCAAATGCGGGACCCGCCGCACTCTGGTTCGCTGGAACCGGAGCCGCCGGCGATTGAGCACCCGTCTGGGCGGCAGATGCGAGAACGCAACACAACACAATGGTTAGAACGACAAGTTGGCATGCCCGAAGCATTACACCCCCTCGAATTTCCGGTCGAGTATACGCTGTAGGGTGGGCGCCACGTGACGGAAAACAAAGGGTATGGGCTGGGTAGCCCTAGTTTGCCTGCCGTCCGCAAATGTGAGGGATGGAAATTCGGGTGCCGTAGCAGCAATGAACCAGGCGGAACCTCTTTCCTGCTTTCGCCGTATCATTGCTTAGGGGGAGTTATGTTCACGTTCTTATTATGGCTTTTTCTGTTGTTCGTCTGTTGGCCGCTGGCCTTGCTGGCACTGGTTCTATACCCCATCGTGTGGCTGCTGCTGTTGCCGTTGCGCATCCTCGGCATCGCCGTGGGAGGCGTGCTCGAATTGGTGAAGGCGATTATTCTGCTGCCGGCGCGGGTGCTGCGCGGACCGAGGCGGGCGTACTAACCTCTATTCGCCGGCGTCTTCATCTCCGCACAATTGAAAAACCCGGAGCGGTGAGGCTCCGGGTTTGCAGCTTTCGCGATGCCATTCGTCACCGCATGGCAATCACGACCTCCTGCGGAGCCGGCGCATCATTGGATGCGATCCGAAGCTCCTTCTCGTGCTGGCCGACTGGGAATTCGATGGCCGCGCTGCCCGAACCATTCCAGGCCTCAGCCAGGAAATACTGATCGCCATACTTGCGAAATACGAGCCGCGGGCTTTGAGGCTTCAGGGACTCCTCGCGCTGAGCAATCACTAACACGCTGGCGTTGGTGCGTTCATTGCGAACTCGCGTCACGATATCTGTCATCTCGCTGATCGTGTAGGTTCCGGCCGGCATCATTTTGGCGGCAACTTCGAATTCGAACGGAACGTCCGCCTTCGTCTTGGACTGCGCCTGAACGAGTGGAACATTGATCACAAGAGCCAGGACGAGCGTCGTCAGGGCCCCAAACATTGTGCGCTTCATAACTTCTCCTTGGGACTCCTGTGGGGGATCCCGAACTGGTTTTGTCTCGCCGCTCCCGCTTGGGCCGTGCCGGCGGAGGTCGGTCTCGCCAGTGAGTATTGCAAGTGCCGTGCCACGCGTTGGAGGCGGTCTGCCCGCTTGAGAGCACGAAAATAACTATATGTGTTATCAATATGATAGCGGCTTCAGGTGTTGGCGGGGCACGGTTCTCAGGGGAGGAGAACTATCCCATCGGATAGTCGCGACTATCGTCCCGGCTAGGGGAATTTCAGGGAATGGTTATCTGAATGAGCGACAATAGTCCAGGTGCCGCCGGGTTGAAACCCGGCTCGACTCTAAGGGCCTACCTGAGACGCGGCGCTGAAGCGCCGCTCTACCGATCTTTCCGCGATGACACAGCACCTCCGGAACCACTCTAGGGCTAGGGAAAAGCCCCGGAGGTTCAGCCCCAGGCTTTGGTACGACCTTACCGGTTTCGTTGTCCAGCAGGCAGCGGAAAAAGTCACTTGCGCCACTGGAAATGACCGCAGGGGCTAAAGCCCCACATCCTATTCTCAACACTTGCGGCATGGCTAAAGCCATGCCCTGATACGAATCGGTCGCCGAATAGAGTTTTTCGCCAGCCGTTAGAACTGATACCTCAGGGCGAACTGCATGACCCGGGGATTGGTCAGCAGGTTGGTGTAGTTGCCGAACGAGGCAGACTGATCGATCTCTGGCCGATGCGACTGCACATCGAAGCGGTGCAGGTTGGGAACGTTGAATACCTCCCAGCGAAACTGGATGGTATTGCTTTCCGCGTACCACATCTTCCAGATCTTGTTCAGTCCCATGTCGAGTCCGGCAAAGCCATCGCCGCGGAAGCTGTTGCGCGTGCCGCTCTCTCCTGGCATGCCGTTACGGAAGGCAGCCAAAGCCGCCTGGGGATTTACGAACATGTTGGGTGAACCATCGGGGTCGCGAGAGAAACCAGTCTGCACCGGCCCGGTCTGTACGGCATTGCCTTCGAGTTCCCAGTTAGTCGGAAAGGCGTAGCCGTTATCGACGCTCATGGGGAAACCCGAGGTCCAACGGGCGAGGCCGGTGAACTGCCATCCGCCAAGAATCGCGTTTACGAAATTGTTGCTGCTGCTTCCGAATTTCTGGCCGTGTCCGTAGGGCAAATCGTAAACCCAGTTGGCATTGATCTGGTGCGGCACATCGTAGTCGGAAACCGCACGCAGCGCATTCGGGTCCCAGGCGTTGATCACCTGTCCCCCCAGTCCGCTCCAGGGGCCAACACGGGCTGCGTCGGAGGAGATGTCGATCGACTTCGAGTAGGTGTAGTTGAAGGCAAACTGCAGCCCCGCCCCATAGTTCTTCTTAAAGGTTACTTCCAGCGCGTTGTAGCTGGCGTCGCCGGTACTGCGCCAGGCGTACAGCGACGAATATTGCGCGTTGAAGTAGCTATAAGCGCCTCCTCTCGGGAAATAACTGACGCTGGAGTCGTTGGCATCCGGAATGCCGGCGGTGTCCAGAACCGACAGCGAAGTGGTGTCGTTGCCCTTGAAGCAGCTATATAAGTCATACATCGCCTGCGAGACGTCTGCGGCCGTACCACCGCTGCAGTACAGCGAATATGCCCCGCCGGCCTTAGGCGCTTGTACCATGTTCTGCCAGTACGCCGCGGTTGGCCCCAGGGTCTTCGAGGTCACCTGCGAGGTTGGAGTGTTGTTGTTGTACAGCTTCACCAGTGCCTGAGCTGCGGTGAAGTAGTCGACGCCCGACTGCGGATCCTTCAGATTCAGCGGCATCATGAGTTCTGACTGGGTCAGCAAATGTTTCGAAATGCGTCCGACATAGGCAGCTTCGATAGAGAAGTTGTGTCCTAGATCGCGCGCAAACCCTACGTTGAAGGTGTAGGAGTATGGATTCTTGATGTTGGGATCCATGCCCCAGGCAATGGCGAATCCGCCGGTGTCCTGGGTGTAGGGAGGAGTTTGCGGAAAGGCGCCCGGGGGCGCCGGCAAGAACAGTTGCTGCGAGCCGTCGTAGGTTGTTGTCGGAATTACGTTGACGCTGGTAATACGCGGAGCGCTTTCTACCGGCAGGACGCCGGCTGGATTGGTCAATCCGGTGGACAGCCCAAATGCCCCGTTCTGGTCGAAAGTGTTTAGCAGCCTGATTCCAATGTGGTCATAGACCATACCGAATCCGGCGCGAAGGACGGTTTGGCCTGGCTCGCCGAAGACCTTCTTCCACCATCCGGACTGGGCACTGGGAGTGTAAGCGACCGCCAGACGGGGAGCGAAATTCTTCTTGCCCCACGAGTAGAAGCCCGGACCATTATTGGCTGGACCTCCAAGGTTGAACTGGATCAGCGGATCGACGTTGGATGGAACCCCGCTAAACATTAACTGGCCGCGTGCGTCAGCGAGGGTTCCCAAGTTGGGCGTGGGACTCACTTGCAACCCGTTGGTTTCCCACGGCGGAGACGTCAGGGAGTAGCGCAGACCATAGGTAATGGTCAGATTGGGCTTCCAGCGGAATTGGTCCTGGGCATAGAAGTCAAACCACTCCGCCGCGAAGTTGCGAGTCACCGGAGCGCCCTGCGGCAGTACGCTACCGCTCTTGGTGTAGTTGTAGTAGGCGTCGACTTCAGTCACCGCGCCAAGCAACGCAATCAGGGGAAAATCAAATGAGTTCGTAAACGAGTCATCGACTGCCGGGAACCCGGCGTTGGCAGGATTTAGCGGGCTGGTGGGACTGTTTGAGAGGCCGCCAGTGTCCACCCAGTCGGCATTTGTAACGCCGTCACTAAAGGACCCCAACTGACTCTGCCGCGGGTTGCGAATGATCGCAATGTTGGTACCGAACTGCAGGTTGTGCCGGCCGTTGGTTTTGCTGAAATCGTCGATGAAATTGTTGACCGGCATCTGGAAATTGTGACTGCGGAAATAGTTTGGACTGCCATTCGAGTCGTTGAGTTCGCGGAAGACGATCCATGGCTGGTTACTATTGCCCACTACACCAACGCTCTGGCGGGTATAGCCCCAGCGGAAGTTGTTTACGGTGGAGGGATTGATCACCCATGTCCAGCCGACGACCATACCCTTGGAAAAATTGACGGTCGTTTCTTCCGGCGCGTCGCCGGGGAGAAACGGCGTTCCCTGATCGCTGTAGTTCTGCATGGCGCCGCGCCAGAACAATAACTGGCTGCCGTTCCTGGTCAGGTTGTAGTCGATCCGCGCGATGTAGGCGTTGTTGTCAATCTTGACCGGTGCCGCCCAGCGATAGCCGGAGAAGTTATACCCGTCACCCACCGAGGTATCGTTGGGCAGGGGATAAGTGTTGAAAAATCCCAGTGAGGCCGAATTGGGACCGAGGCCTAGCGGATCCAGCGCGGTGACCTGGCCCGCGTTCAAAGCGGTGATGTTGCCATTGACATCCAGGTACTGGATGGTGCCTTGCCGCAGGAGAGCCGACGGAACAGTTCGCACCACACTATTTTGCTCGCGCATGCGGGTGAACTCGACATTGGTGAAGAAGTAAAGCCGGTCCTTGACGATGGGGCCGCCCACCGATCCGCCGAAGATATTACGGATCAACTGTGGCGGCGTGTTGGAGACGCCCGATGCTGCCTGCGCTCCCTTGATGAACCAATCGTTCGCGCTGGTGGCGGTGTTGCGGTTGTACTCATAAAGCGAGCCATGCCAGTAGTTGGTTCCGCTCTTCGTCACCAGCGATACTTGCGCTCCCGAGGCCACACCCTGGTCTGCGTTGTAGTTGGTGGTGGTCACGCGGAACTCCTGCACGGAGTCCAGGGTCACCGGCAGCACGGAGGTGAAGGCGTAGCCGGAGTTCTGGTCATTCACATCCACGCCATCCAGGGTGACATTGCTCTGGTCGCTGCGGGCCCCGTTAACCGCGCCGCTGCGGCTGTCGTTGTCTACGTCCTGATCGGGCCGGTTGCCGGTATAGACTACGCCCGATTGTAAGCTCAGCAGGTCGACCACGTTACGCCCTTCGAGCGGGAGTTCCTTGATCTGCATTTCGTTGAAGGGATTTCCCATCGATGCATCGGTAGTGTTGATGGCCAGGGCTTCGGCATTGACGGACACGGTTTCACCCTTATTGCCTACTTCGAGCTTTATGTTTGCCGTAGCCGGAGTGTTGATCAGCGCCTCCAGGCCTGTCTGTTCCTGCACCCGAAAGCCTTCGGCCGACACCGTCAGGCTGTAGTGTCCGGGGGGAATTTGCTGGAACTCATATTCACCGAGTCCATTGGTAACCGTTTGCCGCTGAAACTTGGTGTCGGGATTGAGCAGCCTCACGTTGGCCGAAGGCACCACGGCGCCGCTGGGATCCTTCACCACGCCGTGAAGGGAACTGGAGGACTGGGCTAACGCGTCGCCAGAGAGTGCGAACAGCAGGGCCACGAGGGCACCGGCCCAAGCCACCGAAAAGAGAGTGCTACAGCGATGAGCGTTCATCAGCTTTACTCCTGTAGAAAATGGGTGGGAATTGGCTCTCTACCTGGAGAACTGGCTGAGATCAGCCCGGCGGCAAATGGGTTTCCGCACCTGGGCGAACAGCCATGAGACGAGTGTCTTCTTGGCGCTGGGAAATGCAGCGAAGGGAAATCGCAGGTTCAATTGTGAAACAGGGTCGATGTGCCAATCGATTCTTCCCCCTCACAACACGGCAAACCCGGCGTTCGTACTTGGGACCCCCGACTGGGTCCCGCTAGTGATGCGCATAGTAAATAACGGTGCGCGGCGCTGTCAATCACTTGTCGACATCATTTGCTTTACCGCGATTGGGGTTTGCTGAAGTGACATCGTGGAGGGCAGACAAAGGCGCGCCTGCGGGTTCCGGAGTTCACAACACGGTAGTTCAGAACACAGTAAAATAGAGTCTTAGCCGCTGGTGCACGCGTTGCGCCGTTGCGTCCGCCCGATCCGAGGAAAACCAGGAAGTTATGGACACCACCAATCGTGCGATGGAGTCGACCGCATCTCCATCCGAAGCACCCAAGGCCTCGAATTTCATTCGCGACATTATTCTTGCTGACCTCGAGTCGAACAAATTCGCAGGGCGGGTGCAGACCCGCTTTCCTCCCGAGCCCAACGGCTACCTGCACCTCGGTCATGCCAAGTCGATCTACCTGAACTTTGGGCTTGCCGCAGAATTCGGCGGCAAGACCAACCTGCGCTTCGACGACACCAATCCCGAGAAGGAAGAGCAGGAGTACGTTGACTCCATTATTCGGGACGTGCACTGGCTGGGCTACGACTGGGACGGGCTGTACTATGCCTCCGACTACTTTGATCAGCTCTACGCCTGGGCCGTTCAATTGATCAATGCGGGCAAAGCCTACGTCTGTGATCTGAGCGCTGAGGAGATGCGGCAGTATCGCGGATCGCTCACCGAACCCGGCAAGGAAAGCCCCTACCGTAATCGCATCGTCGAAGAGAACCTCGACCTGTTCGAACGCATGCGCGCGGGTGAGTTTCCCGACGGCTCACGCACGCTTCGCGCCAAGATCGATATGGCATCGCCAAACCTGAACATGCGCGATCCAGTGATGTACCGCATTCTGCGTGCCACCCACCACCGCACCGGCGACAAGTGGTGCATCTACCCCATGTACGACTACGCCCACGGCGAGTCAGACTCGATCGAACGCATTACGCACTCCATCTGCACGCTGGAGTTCGAAGACCATCGTCCGCTCTACAACTGGTTCATCGAGCAGCTGGGCATTTTCCCCTCGCAGCAGATCGAATTCGACCGGCTGAATGTCACCTATACGCTCCTCAGCAAGCGAAAGCTCCTGCAATTGGTACAGGAAGGCCGGGTGAGCGGCTGGGACGATCCTCGCATGCCAACGCTCTCGGGCATCCGGAGACGCGGCTATACAGCCGAGTCGCTGCGCAATTTCTGCGCGGCAATTGGTGCGTCAAAGACCAACGGCACCATCGAACTGGCGATGCTCGAGCACTTTCTGCGCGAAGACTTGAATCGTCGCGCGCCGCGCGTCATGGCGGTGCTGCGTCCGCTAAGGGTCGTGATCGACAATTATCCCGAAGGGCAGACTGAGAAGCTGGAGCTGGTCAACAATCCCGAAGACCCGGCGGCAGGCACGCGCAGCGTGCCCTTCTCGCGCGAGCTGTACATCGAGCAGGATGATTTCCGGGAGGACCCGCCGAAGAAGTTCTTCCGTCTCTCGCCGGGCCGCGAGGTGCGTTTGCGCGGCGGTTATTTTCTTAAATGCGCGCACGTGGTGAAGGACGCCACAGGCGCCATTACCGAAGTGCATTGCACTTACGATCCAGAAACCCGCAGCGGCAATGCTCCTGACGGACGCAAAGTAAAGGCCACTATCCACTGGGTGCCCGCTCTCCACTCCGTCGATGCCGAAGTTCGGATCTACGAGAACCTGTTCAATACAGAAGATCCGAATGCGGTGGAGGAAGGAAAAGATTTTCTTTCCAACCTCAACCCCAACTCGCTCGAGATCTTGACCGACTGTAAGCTGGAGCCATCGCTCGCCACCGCGAAAGAAGGCGACCGCTTCCAGTTCGAACGGCTGGGCTACTTCTGCGTCGATCCCGACACGACGTCCGAGCGGTTGGTGTTCAACCGCGCCGTCGCCCTGCGCGATACCTGGGGCAAAATCGAGCGCCGCGACAAAGCGGACGGCGCTTAGAACTTCGGCAGCAAGGCGATCATTCTAGAGATTGAATGCCTTTGCGGCGGCCAGTACCATCGCTAGCGTGACCACCGCGATCGCAATTTCTCCAATCGCTCCTACCGCAAATGGACGCAGACCTTGCGTCTTGAGTTCGCGGAAATTGGTGCGCAGGCCGACCCCGGCGAAGGTGAGAAGGAACGCCCATCGCGAAAGATTGGCCAGGCTACCCAGTTGCTCCTTGCCGAACACGCCAACGGTGGCGAGCACGGAAACCAGCAGGAATCCCAGAACGAATTTGGGAAATTTCCGCCACAGGAACGCGGCTTTATTCCCCACGGCCTGCGCTTGTCCCTTGCTGGCCCAATAGATCGCATAGCCCAGCACGACGAAGCCGATCATGGCGTTGCGTGTGGTTTTCGCCAGCACCGCAATCTTGCCCGCAGCGTCGGAGTACATCGCGCCCGCGGCGGTCGCCTCGGCTGTGTTGTCCACGGCAAGGCCCGACCACATTCCGAACGCCCGGTCGCTCATATGCAGCCAGTGTCCGATCAGCGGAAAGGTGAACAGCGCGATAGCCCCCAGCGCGAGGATCGCAGCGATGGCGTAGGACGAGTCTTCGTCGTCCGCGTCGATCGCTCCCTTGGTTGCGATAATCGCCGACACGCCACAAACCGCCGAACCCACGGCTAGCAGACTGGTGAGTTTGGGTTTCAGCCCGAACCATCGGCCAAGCAGGGTCATGAAGGAAAATGCGATCGCCAGTTCAAACACCACGAGAGTGAGGCTGAGGCTACCCAGCTTCAGCACGTCTCCCAACAGGAAACGTGAGCCCAGCAGCACAATTCCAGCTTTCAGCCAGAACTCATAAGTGGCGACGCCGGGTTGAAATACGGCGGGAATCCCCACGGTATTTGATACGGCGAGTCCAATGAGGATGGCCCACAGCACATACTCGATATTAGGAATGTGCAGGCGGTTCGACTTGGCGTACGCCGATATCGTTTGCTCGACAAACTTTCCCAGGATGCCGATGGTCGTCAACAGCAAAATTCCGGGTATCAACCGGAGCAACTGCTGCGCCGGACGAACAGCTTCGACCTGAGGTAGTGGGAGTGTTCCTTCAGCCATCTTGCTTCCTCCTACACGTGAGTCATCGCGGACAAATTAATTACCAGGGAACACGGTGGATGATCCCCACGCGAACCAGAAGCGCGAGTGCCAGAGCAGTAACAACAGCCCAACCATCCGTTGTGAGTTGAAATCTCTTTCGCGGTTGTTGACCTTGCGATACTTCTGCCATGACGTTGTATCTCCTTTTCGATACTTCTTAACGAACAGCTTCCAGACCAATTCCGTACTCTGCGAGAAACGCCGTGGCAGTCGTCTCCTCACGGCACCTGGCCACCGATCCGATGATCAGAAGCGCGGGAGATTCCGGCTGTGACAAGCGGCGTAGACCTGTTATGTCCGTCCACAGCAACTCCTGCTCAGCCCGGCTCGCGTTCGACACGATGAGGCACGGCGTTTGCGGTGACAGGCCGGCCGCAACCATCTCATCCGCAATTTCCCGGTAACGCCCGCCGGGCATATAGATGGCCAGCGTGACATCGGCCGAGGCGAAGCGCGCGAGGTCCGCCCGCCCCTTGCCGCTCGCCTGTTGTGCGGTGAGAAACACGATCGCAGACGAACTCTGGCGGTCGGTGAGCGGGATCCTGGCTTGCGCCGATGCAGCGACGGCCGCCGTGATTCCCGGCACGACTTCGAACTCAATGCCAGCTCTTCGCAGGGCAGTCATCTCTTCCGCAGCTCGCCCGAAGATCAACGGATCGCCACCCTTTAGCCGAACGACGATCTCGGCACACCCCGCAAATTCCACCAGGAGTTGGCTGATGGCGTCCTGAGTCAGTCGCTTCTCACCGACGCGCTTGCCCACATCGACCAACTGAGCGTGCGGGCGAACCATCGCCAAGATGTTCTCCGAAACTAAAGCGTCGTGTAGGACCACATCGGCGAACCGCAGGATGCGTGCCGCCTTGAGCGTCAACAGTTCGGGATCGCCCGGACCTGCGCCCACAAGATAGACCTTGCCCTTCATGCGGCCGCCCGTAGCGCGTGCTTGCGCACGCTGGCGGCTAGCCATCGCTCGAAGGATTCGTGGCGGGCAACGTACGCCAGGAGACGCCTGCGTTTGTTGAAATCGATCTTCCGTATCATTAGTGCCTCCCGTACCGCGCCCAGCCACTCGAGCCACTCTCCGTACTCGGGGCCGAACTCCACCTCGAGTTCCTTTCGCAGACGCTGTGCCAGCGATGGACTGAGTCCCGCCGTGGATATCGCAATCTGCAGCGCACCGCGACGGACCACGGCAGGGAAATAAAAGTGGCATCGCGGCGGCTGATCGACGGCGTTACACAAAATCCCCCTGCGATCAGCCTCACGGAAGATCAACTCATTTGTGTCTTCGTCTGAGGTCGCTGCAATCACCAGAAAGGCACCGTCGACGTCCGACAGTTCAAAGACGCGCTGGGTCCATGCGAACGCCCCTTGCAGGGCCTCGTCTGCTAAGCGCTCCGTGAGTCTCGGCGACACTACGGTTACGTCGGCTCTCGAGTTAAGCAGGCTATCCACCTTGGACTCCGCGATGGGACCGCCGCCCACGACCACACAGCGGCGTCCGCTGAGCTTGACGAACATGGGGAAGAGCGCTGCATTCAGATTGCTCATCCTTCGACTCCATGAGGCACTCGGCCCGGAGACGAATCGCGGGCTTCCTCCGGGACCAACTCGCCGGCCAGAAATGCGCGAATCTCGTCTGTCGAGTGCCGCGCAAAAAAATGTCGCAGGTTTTCGCCCGACTCCCGCATGAGTTGAAACTGTCCCAGCAATCGCTCGATGGCATCCGGAACGTCGACCGCCGGGCAGCGGTAGCCAACCGGACGCCCGATGGCCTGGTGCTTGCCCACGGCGCCGCCAACGCAGAAGTAATAAGCATCCACCAGCTTGCCGTCCTGCTTGATCTTTTTGCCTTCCAGACCGAGATCGGCGATCCAGTGCTGGCCGCAACTGTTGGGGCAGCCGGTGACATGCAGCTTCAGATGCTGCTCGAATCCGGGCAGGCGATCGTCCAACTCTTCCACCAGCCATCGCGCGAACGATTTAGTTTCTGTGATCGCGATCTTGCAGAACTCGGTTCCTGTGCAGGCAATGATGCCGCGTCGGAACGGCGATCCTTCCACGGGTAAGCCTATCTGTGTCAGGCCATCCACTACTGCCGTTACCTGGAGTTGCGGAACATTGACGATCAATAGGTTCTGCATGTTGGTGGTGCGAATTTCGCCGCCGGCATAGCGTTCGGCCAGATCGGCGGCCACATGCAGTTGCTCAGACGTGATGCGACCGCGAAGCACCGAGGCCCCAACATAGAAATATCCTGGCTGCTTCTGCGCATGAACCCCGACGTGGTCGCGATAGACGTCATCGGGAATATCCTCCCGGACCGCGGGTGCCAGCGCGAAGCCGATGCGCTGCTGCAATTCGTCGAGGAATTTCTGCGAAGTCCATCCGTGCTTGAGGAAGAGAAACTTCAGGCGGGCGCGATCGCGACTCTCCCGTAGCACGTCACTCTCGCGGAAAATCGTCGCGATGCCTTTCACGACCGGCAGGACCTGGTGTGGCAGAACGAATGCGTTCAAACGCTGCCCAAAATGCGGATCAGTGGAGAGTCCTCCCGCCACACGCAGTGAGAATCCAATTTCACCGTCGCTGCGCCGCACCGCTGTCAATCCAACGTCGTTGATCTCCGGATACGAGCACCACACACTGCAGCCGGTGACGCACATCTTGAACTTGCGCGGAAGGTTGTAGAACTCGGCATTGCCGACGAACTGCCGGTCGAGTTCCGCAACCAGCTGCGAAGCGTCATAGAGTTCGTCGCCGTCAACGCCTGCCAGGGGACAGCTAACGATATTGCGCACGTCGTCGCCGCACGAACCCATGGTGGTCAGGCCGCATCGCCACAGGTTTTCCAGAACATCCGGAAGGTCTTCGATTTTCACCCAATGGATCTGGATATTCTGGCGAACCGTGATATCGGCGGTGTCTCGCGCATATTTCTTCACCACGTCGGCGATGGTTCCGACTTGGTGCGACAGCAGACGCCCGCTCGGAATGCGAATGCGGACCATGAAATGCGGAACGGCTTTGCCCTCGCCCCCTGTCCCCCCGACGGCGCCAACTCCGTCTCCCTGCGTGTATACGCCCCAGAAACGAAAGTAGGTGCCCAGCCACTCCGGCGGAATCGACTCGTGCCCCTGGCGCGCAAAGGCGCGGATTTCATCCAGACATTCCCACGGATTTTTCTCGCGCTTGAGGCGCTCGATCCTTTGTGCCTTGGTTTCCTTGACTTCGGTGCTCATCGCTGGCCTCCTCCGCAAAAAGAAAAACCCACGCGTCAGATGGAGGTCTGACGCGTGGGTTAGGGATAAACCTTCTACGAAATTGCTAGGTAGTATTCCTCTTTTGTCCAGCGCCAGAACATGTGGACCCGCAACAACAGCAGGTCATCCGACAACACAGGTTCTGACGTCCACACAACATGATTGAAAAACTCTACCTGCATTCGATGGATTGGTCAACCGGAGGACTCAAAGAAATCATCCCCAGGTTCTAACGAGGTCTTGTCTGGCGATCTCGCAGCGCTCTCGGTGAGACCTGCGTTGCCATCCAGCCGCCGCGAGGTTCTAGTTGTGCTTCACGAACGGCGCGTTCTTCTGGTTGGTGAGCGAGTTGTACAGCGTCTCGATAAAGAGGTCGGATGTGATGAACTGTCCGGAATACTTCTTGTCCCAGGCGGCAAGGATCTTGTCCTTCTTCATCTGATCGACGGTCTTGCCCTGATTGATCGCGGCTTGCACGGCGGTGCTGGCGCCTTTGAGCATAGCGGAGTACTCACGCACGTCATTCAGTGTCGCGAGCTGGCCGTGGCCGGGGATGACCTTCACGTCGTCGGGCAGTTGCGCGGCGACCTTGTCGCAGGCGGCGATCATCCCTTGCACGCTTCCTCCCGAGATGACGTCGATGAAGGGATAGCCGTAGGTCACAAAGTCATCGCCCATGTGCACGACGTTGGCCTTGGGGAAGAAGACAATCGCGTCGCCGTCGGTGTGCCCGGAGGGGAAGTGCAGCGCGCGGATATCTTCGCCGTTAAGGTGCACGGTCACGTCGTTCTCGAAGGTAATGATCGGCAGCCCGCCCTTGGGAGCAGGCTTTTGCTCCCTGCTCATCGACGGGCCGATGCCTGCCTGGCCGCCAGTCTCCAGGCGCTTGCGCACGTTGTCCTGCGCGATGACGGTGGAGCCGCCCGAAGCGAACGGCGCATTTCCGCCGGTGTGGTCGCCGTGATAGTGCGTGTTGATGACGAAGCGCACGGGCTTGTCGGTTACGCCAATTCCCTTCAGTGCGGCAGCAATCTTGTCAGCCAGCGGAGCGTACTGGTCATCCACGATGACGATGCCATCTTCGCCGACGGAAGCGGCGATGTTGCCGCCCGCGCCTTCCAGCATGTAGATGTTGCCGGAAACCTTGGTGACCTTGATCTGGACCTTGCTGAAGTCCTGCTCCTGGGCTACGCCGAGAGCAGTGAGACTAATGATCGCGATGATGGCAATCTTGCGCATCAGTGATTCCTCCGAAGCCGGAGGATTATAGCATCGGGTCGCCAGTTGGCAGTTGCCAGTCGCCAGTTAAAAATCGGAAACTGCGGATTGCGCGGATCGTGCAAGACCGCTGGCGCAGGGCAAAGGTCCCACAATTGCCAACGTCAGGCAATTATGGGCCACGGGATATGTGGGGGCATCGGCCGATTATCGCGCGGCGGCGATTGGGGCTTTCTGGCCACGTCGCAGCTTTGCCGCCTTGACCGTATTGCTCATCAGCATGGCGATAGTAAGCGGACCGACGCCGCCGGGCACGGGCGTGATGGCCCCCGCAACTTCGGCGACTTTGGGATCAACATCGCCCATCAGCGTCGAGCCATTCTTGGCGAAGCTCTGCTCGCGCTTGGCATCTCCGGCGAAAAACTTCTGAAACTCCGCAGGATCGGTGATCTTGTTCATGCCTACGTCGATCACGGTTGCGCCCGGCTTCACGAAGTCGGGAGTGATCATGCCGGCGCGTCCGATGGCCGCGACCAGAATATCGGCGCGGCGGCAGACTGCGGGCAGGTCACGTGTCTTGGAATGGCACACCGTGACGGTAGCGTTGCCGTTCAGCAGCAGCATCGCGACCGGTTTGCCTACGATGTCACTGCGTCCAACCACTACCGCTTCCGCGCCTGCGATGGGAATGTTGCTGCGCTGGAGAATCTCAATCACGCCTGCGGGCGTGCACGGCACCAGTCCCGGACGCTGCGTGGAAAGATTGCCGACGTTCATGGGATGAAATCCATCCACATCCTTTTCGGGCGACACTGCCAGGAGCACTTTCTTGGAGTCAACCTGAGCCGGTAGCGGCAGTTGTACCAGGATGCCATCGATGTCATCGCGGCGGTTGAGGTCCTCGACCAGTGCCAGCAGCTCGGCAGTTGTGACAGTCTCTGGCGGAGCGTGCTGCTCGCTCAGGATGCCCAGTTCCTCACACGCTTTTACCTTGTTGCGGACGTATATTTCCGAGGCCGGGTTATGTCCGACCAGCACCACGGCGAGTCCTGGCCGAAGCCCATCAGCGGTGAGCTGCTTGACCTCCTCGGCAACTTCCGCCCGAATCTGCGCCGCGATTCTGGTTCCATCGAGAATGACTGCCGCCATGCGTCCTCCGGAGAGAAGTATGAATATCTAGTTTATCGCGGGAGATCCAGGCAATTCGCGGCAGCAAATTGACCTGGGACCGTTGGTGTAAGGTTTGTTCCGAGGGGCCCGTCGTGTTGAGCAAGTGGAGCATTTGACCCGGCAGTGATCGCGTTTTCACCCTTCTCTCCAAGCCCAGTACTTATTGCCGATAATTTGTTGTTACAATCGGCTCGCCATGATTTCGCCAGAATTACTCGAAATTCTCGCTTGCCCGGTATGCCGTAAGCCGCTGGCTTTGCGCGGTGACGAAGCTTTGAAGTGCAACGAATGCAATCGGGTATACCCAATTCGGAACGGAATTCCCATTTTGCTGGAGCCCGAGGCCTCCATCGAGCCGGTATAAAGTCTGGCCTCGATACTATTTTGATTGGCGGGCCGAATCCTTGGCGGCTCGAGTAAAAATCGTCGCAGGCAGCCCCTTGTGGTTAACCCGTCCGTGTTCACATTTCCGGACGCGCCCGCAGGTCGTTCATAACACTCAGCTAACTCACCTTTGCGGCGCTTGGGCCAGCCTCCTACGGCACAGGTAGGGGATTCCGTTCAGCATTTATCGGTGTTCTTCCTTAGGCCGTCGCTTGCAACTAACCTGTCCTTCAGGTGTTGAAATCAACAAAGTTGTCGAAGCGTGGGAGTGAGACGGATGTTCGGCACTCCGATTGCTGCAACTTTATTGCTAGGTCGTCCGTCTAAAGAGAAAAGCCCGATAGGGTCGGAGGTGAGCTCGATGGCAGAAAAGTTTTCCGTCCCGGAATTGGCGGCGCTGAGGAGCGAACTGCTGATGGGTTTTGACTCCAAAGATGCCGCTGAGCTGGTCCAGCTTTTTCTGGCTGGACACGGCTACGGTGTTTCGCCCGAGGCCGCTCGCCACGCGGTCAGCCGGGTGGGTCTCATGGGCAACACGCTGGAGGTGTTCCAGCGGGAACTGGAGAGCATCGCCCTGGTGATGTAACCAGGCCGGCTCGCCTTGTGCTCGCCGTAAAACCGGCGATGCGGTGACGATAATTCGAGTAAGTAAGGGTTTCGCGGTGATGGCCTGCGCCTGACGTCAGAAACTGGACGCCATGTCGCGAACCTGAAGCGAAAAAGCAAGCCCGGGCAAACCTGCTTGGGCTTGTTCTATCTGGCCATCTTTTTATGCGCGAGGACGAGCGCGAGGACCGCCAGCGCCAGGCGGCCTGGTGGCAGCAAGTTCTAGTTCGACCGCCGTACTTTAACTCCGCCGTGGATCCGCTCCTGCAGCACTCCCTCGAAGAACATGTAGGGATGCGCCGAATCGAGCTGGCTGGGCGAGTCCAGCCTGGCGCGCAGTTCTGCGGGAATCTCGAGGCTCAACGCCGCCAGGTTGTCCTCCAGTTGCGCCAGCTTGGTTGCGCCGATGATGGTGGTGGTTATGGCGGGCTGGGTCACCACCCAATTGAGCGCCACCTGCGCCGCGGGGCGGTTCATTGCCTTGCCAACTTCTCGCACGGCGTCCACAATTGCGCAATTACGCTCCGTAAATTTCTTGAAGGCCGGATTGTTAGCATTCTTCAGCACTTCCAAGCGGCTCCCCGTGCTGCTCTCCGCGCCCTTCTCTCTCGAATATTTGCCGGCTAGAAATCCGCTGGCCAGCGGACTCCACGGACAAATACCCATCCCCAGCTCCCGTGCGGCCGCGACGTGTTCGCGCTCGATGGTACGTTCCACCAGCGAGTATTCCAGTTGTAGTGCGACCGAAGGCTCGCGGCCCGGGTATCTCGGCAAGAGTCTGGGAGCGCGCCGCGTACCAGGCGGGTACATCGGAAAAGCCATAATAGCGGATCTTCCCTTCGCGAATCAGCGTGGTCAGCGTATCGACCACTTCTTCTACAGGGTGACGGTGTCCCACGCGTGCATCCAGTAGAGATCGATATAGTCCATATTGAGACGGCGCAACGACGATTCCAGCGCGCGATAGATGTTCTTGCGCCCGTTCCCACCGGAGTTTGGATTGCCATCCTCCGGATTGAAGGTGAACTTGCTGGCGATCACCAGCTTGTCGCGCAAGCCTGCGTCCGCGACAAAGCTGCCTAGTATCTCCTCGGAT
Source organism: uncultured Acidobacteriaceae bacterium (assembly GCA_963834815.1). Classification (GTDB taxonomy): domain Bacteria; phylum Acidobacteriota; class Terriglobia; order Terriglobales; family Acidobacteriaceae; genus DASRAA01. Next base: position 1,051,837 of record CAWIDA010000009.1, read on the forward strand.
TTTCCGCCTGAATACACGTCGGCGCAATCCATCACGTTGCCGCCGCCTCTCTACATAGCGGTCGAAGATGCGGCGCGATTCGGCGTCGTCAGATCCCCAACGATCATTACCGAATGTCATGGTTCCCAGCGTCAGCGGGCTGACGCGCAGGCCGGAGCGGCCAAGAGTTACGTATTCGTTCAATTGCATGAGGGATGCATTCTCTCCGTTTGAAATGTCGGATGTTTCGATGATTTGCAATCAGGAGAAGTTTCGCGGTGAGCCTCCGCGTCCCGGCTGCCAGCCAAAAACTGAGCTACAGAGTTGCGGGCGATGACCGCACGCTGCCGCCGCTATCCAACAATCCACGTCACTCCCATCGCAGGCTCTCCACCGGATCCAGTCGCGCTGCCCGTGCCGCCGGCATGGTGCCGAACAGCACTCCGATCAGCGACGACACCACCACCGCGATGACCACTGACAGGCCGGAGATGGGGATTCGATAGCTCGTCAGGATACGCACGGAGATGGGCAGTGCCATGCCAATCACGATGCCCACAAATCCCCCGATCAGCGAGATCAGGACAGCCTCCGTCAGAAATTGCGCCAGGATTTCCGCGTTGGTGGCGCCTACTGCTTTACGCACGCCGATCTCCCGAATGCGCGAGTGCACCGTGGCCAGCATGATGTTCATAATGCCGACGCCGCTCACCAGCAGGGTCAGCACCGCAATCAGCAGCAATATGGTGGTCAATGCATTAGCGATCTTGCCCGCAACCGTGAGCAACTGCGTCAGATTTTCGACCTTGTACACCGACTCCGGCCGGTGCCGGGACTGTAGTACCTTCTGAATCTCGTCGGTCGCCCGTAATACGTCCGAAGGATCGGCCACGGAGAAGAAGAGCTGCTTCACCGTGTCTGTGGTGGTGAAGAACCGTGCCACAGTGTAGGGAATCAGAATGGTGTCGTCGGAGATTTCTGACTGTCCAAAAGTATCGACCCGTTCGCGAAATGTCCCCACCACCACGAAGGGCAGGCCGCTAAGCTTGATCACCTGGCCAACGGCAGCGCTGGTCGAACCGTACATGGTGTTTGCCAGGTTCTGCGTGATGACTGCAACTTTGCCGCGTGCCTGGGTGTCGTTGTCCTCAAGAAAACGTCCTGTCAGCACTTCGAGGTTACGCACCCAGAGATACTCTGCGGCGACCCCCAGCACCAGAACGTCCCGCTCTTTTCCTCCGGATACAGTAATGCGGTCATGCAACTCGATCATGGGTGAGGAGGCGGTAATATTCGGTACCTGCTGCCGGACCGCATCCAGGTCGGCCACCGTCATGTAGTCGTTGGCCGACTCGGCGCTGTAGATCGCGCCGCCTTCGTATTCCGCGATGATCATGTTGGCGCCGATCGACTGGATCTGCTGCAGCACGTACTGCTTGCCCGTGAGGCCGATGGTGACTACCAGGATGAGCGACGCCGTGCCAATCACCATGCCCAGCGCGGTAAGCGCGAATCGAATCCTGTTGGTGCGGAAGGTCTCGATAGCAACACTGACGGTTTCTCCCAGCACCAACTTGGGATAGCGTCTGCCGTTGTTGTCGTGGTTCGCCATACCTACGCTGGTTAGAGTAACCCCAATGCTCCGGCGCTTCAACGCGTGGTTGGGTCGCAGGCTGCGGTATGATGATGTTGCAGCCCCGAGGCGTAGGCTCAGCCACCCCCGATGTCACAGTTTTCTCACCTTTCCGCACTCAAGCGAATCTTCATTAGCGCCACTTTCGTCGCGGCCACAACGGGCGTGGCATGCGCCCAGCAGAGCGTCGGTGAATTGTTCGCTTCTGATGCCAGCGTGAAGGGTGCGGTAGTGCTGGCGAATGCGGGAACCAAGGTGTTGAGTGGATCTTCTATTGCTGCCGGTGCCCAGACCGCCATGCTCAAACTCGAACGCGGCGGCAGTATGTTGATCTGCCCAGGTACCAGCCTTGCGATCACCACCTCGCAGAATGGCCGCCAGTTCTTGCTCAGCATGAACACTGGCAATCTGGAGATGGACTACCCTCTTGGCGCCGCCTCCGACAACCTGCTGACCCCTGACTTTCGTTTGTTGTTGCCTGGTCCCGGGCGCCTGCACATCGCCGTGCGCGTCAACCCCAAGGGTGACACCTGCGTGCAGTCGCTGCCTTCTAACTCGTCGTCGGTGGTCGTATCCGAAGGCATGGGCGATGAGTCGTACCAGGTCAAGCCCAACGAGGCCATACTCTTCGTTGGCGGACGCATCAGCGGAGCTGTACCTACGCACGAAGCGTGTGGCTGTCCTGCGCCTCCGCCGACGCAGGTGGCGAAAGCTGAACCTTTGCCCGTGCAACCCCCACCCGTGCAGCCCCAACCCAAGTCTGAGCCACCGCCTCCGGAAACCCACATGGTGGTGGATGCGCCTTTCATCTATAGCGCCACTGAGCCTGTCAACCTCGCCGAGAACGTCGCTCACTTAAGATTGGAGAGCAAGCCGTTCAACTTTGATCCGGTGGTTCTGCCGCCAGCGACGACAGCGAAGGGTTCCGCGTCCGCCAAGGCTCAGGCCAACACCAACCCCCAAAAGACGGGGCGGCAGAAACATGGCTTTTTGGCCAGTCTCGGCGCTTTCTTCGCCTCGGTCTTTCACTGACACGCGCAGGTGGCAGTCAGCAATGGGTGTTGGCTTGCCAATTGCCGATTTGTTCGTCGCTGGTCGCTTCCGCCTACGGTGGTAAACTAACCGTCTCGCATGCCTGATCAACCACGTTCTCGTGTATTTCTTTGGGTCCTGCTCGGAGGCGGTGCTTTCTTTCTTTTTCTCCTCGCAGTTTTCGCTCTGGTCTACTTCACAGTTCGCACTCAGCAGAAAGATTCGTTCAGCGGGTTCGGCGATAAGATCGCCGTCGTTGATCTTGAAGGCGTCATCTTTTCGCCCAAAGAATTGGTTGAGCAGTTGCGCAAGTATGGCGATGACAGCTCCATCAAAGCCATCATTATTCATGTGAACTCGCCGGGCGGTGGCGCGGCTGCCTCCGAGGAGATTTACCGCGAAGTCCTGCGTATTCGCGACCAGAAGAAGAAACGCATCGTGGCTTCCATTGGGACGGTGGGCGCCAGTGGTGCGTATTACGTTTCCTCGGCAACCAACAAGATTTTTGCCGACGAAGCTTCCATCGTTGGCTCCATCGGCGTAATTGCCGAGTGGTACAACTATGAAGAACTGATGAAGTGGGCCAAGCTTAAGGCCATCGTGATGAAAGCCGGGGAATTCAAAGACACGGGCTCCCCTGTACGCGAAATGACCCCCGCTGAGCGCGCCTACTTGCAGGGCATCATCGACAACATGCATAGCCAGTTCATCCACTCGGTCGCCCAAGGGCGTCATGTGAAGGACGAGGACATCCGGTCTCTCGCCGACGGTAAGGTGTGGACCGGCCAGCAGGCGATGCCGCTCAAGCTCATCGACCAGATCGGCGACTTCCGCGTCGCCGTCGAAGACACAGCTAAGTCCGTTGGTATCAAGGGCGAACCGACTTTGGTCCGGCCTGAGAAGGACCGCCGAAGCATGCTCGACCTGCTGTTTGGCGACGTTACCGAATATCTCCCCGACCCGGCCAAACTGATGCAGAGCAATGCCGGCTTCTACTACTTGTGGAAGTAGTCGCTTCGTTTGTGGGAACGGCACGGAAGTGCAACAATAATTTGGACTTGCCAATGTTGTACGAAATTTGAGAGTATCCGATGAGGGCTGGAGCAGCCGTCCGCGGAGGGGCGAACCGCAATGACCAAGGCAGATTTGATCGACGAAGTATCCCGGTTGGCGGAGCTGACCCGCAAGGACAGCGAAGTCATTGTTGAAACAATCTTTGAGAGCGTGGTGCGCTCCTTGCGCGCCGGCGACAAGATTGAGATCCGCGGCTTTGGCAGCTTCCGCACCCGCCAGCGCAAGCCGCGCGTCGGGCGTAACCCCAAGACCGGCGACCGGGTCGAAGTTCCCGCTAAGAAGATCCCGTTCTTCAAGCCCAGCAAGGAGTTGAAGGACATGGTCAACAACTATGTGGAGCCACCGGCACAGGCGGCGCCACCAGCCACTCACGAGCCGCAGATGTAGCTTCGATCAAGTCGAACGCGGAACCGACCCAGCCCGTCGTGGCTGGGTTTTGCTTTTCGTTTCCAGGTCAATCATTCCGGGCGAATCCCGATCGCCGCCATCATCCGGCCCGTCTTACCGAACTCCGCGCGATGGGAGAAGAAGCGCGCGGTATCACATGCCGTGCACCCATCGACGATCGCGATGTGCTCGGAATGTACCCCTGCGTCCTCGAGTTGGCGCCGGTTCGCGGCGACCAGATCAAGGTGAATCTCGGGCCCCAGATCGCCGTGTCCCGGGGCACGCTGGTTCAGAAACAGCAGAGGATACTTGATGTGAATGGCGTTGGAGTCGAATACCTCTTCGAACAGCTCGTTGGCATACGTGAATTGCGAATCGAACTCTGCTCGAACTTCGCTCCCTACCGCATAACAGCACTTGCGAATGCACGGCCCAATCGCCGCTCGTAAATCGCTCGGCCGGCTGCCGAACTGGCGGCGCATTTCTCCTACACCCTTCTCCAGCACTCGTGCCGCGGTTCCGCGCCAACCTGCATGGAAAGCGCCGACCACACGACGCTTCACATCGACCACCAGCACCGGAACACAGTCCGCGGTCTTGATGGCTAGCAGCAGGCCGGGAGTGGCCGTGATCATGCCATCACCCGCCGGTGTGTGCGCCAAAACATCGTTTACGCGCTGAACGAGAGCCGAGTGAATTTGCCTGACCTGCGAGAGAGGCCACGGGCTGCCGTCGCGGTTGACTGCTGCGATGGCCTCGAGAAACAGCGCTCGATTGCGCTCAACATTTCTCTGAGTGTCGTGGGACGTGAACCCCAGATTCAGCGTCCTGCCGCCGTAGCAGGTAGAGACGCCACCCGATCGCGTGCTGAATCCATGGACCAGCCACGGAATCACGGTCAAGCTGTCAACGCGTAAGACCTCGACGGGCTTCGCCTGCGATCCCGCCGGCCTTCGATTTCTCTTGGATGCGGTGGGCAGCATCAAGTGACCATGAACTCCTTGCTGCGTAATTCGCGCACCTTGTCGCGCAACTTCGCCGCCTGTTCGAATTCAAAGCGCTTGGCAGCCTCTCGCATGTCGCTCTCCAGTTTCGCAACATAGGCGTCGAGTTCCGACTGCGAGGTGAATTCTGGCAGTCCCTCCGCCTCGCCGGTAAGATCAACGTAATCGGCCGCAGTCACTGCTATTAGCGACATGTCCAGGGGACGCACGATCGACTCCGGGGTGATGCCGTGCTCTTCGTTGTAGGCGCTTTGGATGGCGCGGCGGCGGTTGGTCTCGTCCATCGCATGACGCATGGAATCGGTGACCGTATCGGCGTACAAGATTGCGCGTCCGCTCAAGTTGCGGGCACAACGGCCAATGGTCTGAATCAGCGATCCTCCCGAGCGCAGGAAGCCTTCCTTGTCCGCGTCGAGAATCGCAACCAGTGAAACCTCCGGCAGGTCCAACCCCTCGCGTAAAAGATTGATGCCGATCAGTGCGTCGAACTCGCCCCGGCGCAAGTCGCGCAGAATCTTGATGCGCTCCAGGGTCTCGATCTCGGAGTGCATGTAGCGACAGCGCACGCCGACTTCGCCGTAATACTCGGCCAGATCTTCCGCCATGCGCTTGGTGAGCGTGGTTACCAGTACCCGTTCGTTCTTCTTCGCACGCTCGCGAATTTCGTGCAGCAAATCGTCGATCTGCCCTTTCACCGGGCGCACTTCCACTTCCGGATCGATGAGTCCCGTGGGGCGAATGATCTGCTCAACCACGACGCCCGCCGATTTCGTCAGTTCGTATGGGCCGGGCGTTGCCGAAACGTAGATCGCCTGGTTCACGCGGTGCTCGAACTCCTCAAAGGTCAGGGGGCGATTGTCGAGCGCGCTGGGCAGGCGAAAGCCGTATTCGATCAGGTTCTGCTTGCGCGAACGATCGCCGTGCCACATGCCACGGACTTGCGGAACGGTCTGGTGCGCCTCGTCCACGAACAGCAGGTAGTCGCGCGGCACGTAGTCCAGCAATGTGGGAGGCGGCTCGCCGGGCAGGCGGCCGGTAAAGTGCCGCGAGTAGTTCTCAATGCCGTGGCAATAGCCCATCTCCTTGATCATCTCCAGATCGAAGCGAGTCCGCTGGTGAATGCGGGCTGCTTCCATGGTGCGTCCCTGTTTTTCGAGCTCCGCTTCCCACCACTTCAGCTCTTCCACGATGGTGTCGACTGCGGAGCTCCTGCGCTCCGGTTGCATCACGTAGTGGCTCTTGGGATAGATGGGGAGACGAGCATACTTCTGTTTCACCGTTCCGAACAGAGGATCGATCTGTGACAGCGACTCGACCTCATCGCCGAACATCTCGATGCGGTAGGCGTTGTCGTCGTAGGTGGGGAAAATCTCGATGACGTCGCCGCGCACGCGGAAGGTGCCGCGCTTAAAGTCTCCCTCGGTGCGCTCGTAGAGAATTTCCACCAGCTTGCGCACAATGTCCTGGCGCTTGATCTTCTGTCCTTTTTCCAGGAAGAGGAGCATGCCGTAATACGCTTCCGGCGATCCCAGGCCGTAGATGCAACTGACCGAGGCCACGATGATGCAATCGCGGCGCTCGAACAGCGAGCGCGTGGCCGCCAGCCGCAGCTTATCGAGTTCGTCGTTGACCGTGGCTTCTTTCTCGATGTAAACGTCGCCGGCGGGAATATAAGCTTCGGGCTGGTAGTAGTCGTAATAAGAGACGAAGTATTCCACCGCATTGTGCGGGAAGAATTGCTTGAACTCGTGATAAAGCTGCGCCGCCAGGGTCTTGTTGTGCGCCAGGATCAGAGCGGGGCGATTCATCTGCTCGATGATCTTGGCCATGGTAAACGTCTTGCCCGATCCGGTGACACCCAGCAAAACCTGGTGCTTCTCACCGTCGTAGACGCCGCGACTAAGCGACTCGATGGCCCGGCCCTGGTCTCCGGCGGGCTGGTAAGGACTGGCTAGCTTGAAATCCATGATGGTTTCGGCCGACTTTGCTCCGCCGTCAGCATACCGGTGGCGACGAGGTCAATTCACCACTGAGGCACGGAGGAAATTCCCTGTTTTTTCGTTCGTGTTCGCCGTGACTTTATAGTCAAAATATGCGCACTCTCGATTCTGCTCGGGATTAACCCCTACAGAATGCGATTTTGGCGAGTGGGTATCTCGTCATTATAAGGCCGAAAGCGAAGTGCCATTTTGGGTGAAGAGCGGAAGTTTGAGAGCCGTTTTTTTTGTTTTTTTTGTGCATTTTATTGAAAAGAAAAGGTTTATGGACACGATTCCCGCCAAATATTTGATTACATGGCAGTTATGGGTATCCAAGTCATATCAAAGGCGTTACCAGGCCGCCAACTCAGGCCAAAAACCGCGATTTAGCACATCTGGGGCCCGCACTACCGCCAGCTGGTCGGACCAGCATTGATTTGTCAGATGTCAAAGAGCGAGGGTGCCGCTATATCACAGCCTATCTTCAAACAGGGACGTCGGATTACGAGTGATTTTCTATGCTGCTACACGGCGACGGGGCCTACGCCCACGGCTAACACAAATGTCGCCACTTCGTGGCTTATTTCGTTGCTCCTCCAGCACCTTGTTCCGCCACAAAAATCATTTTCGAGTTGCAAGACAGTCTCTACAGCTCCAATTCCGCGCGGATCATATTGTCTTCCAGGCTGGAGAACATCTTGAAGCCGTGCTTGACGCAAAGGGCCCGCATCTCGCGGTTCTCGGGAAGCATGTTCGAGATCAGCTTTTTCAGCTTCTCTTCGCGGGCAACCTCGATGAGGCGGCGATAAAGCTCGGTGCCGAGTCCTTTGTGCTGCGCGGCATCGATGGCCACAGCCGCCAGCTCGCCTTCGTCGCGGCCATGCAGCTTGCTGAGACGCCCGATGGCCAGCAGTTCGGGCTCGCCGGCTGGGTTCCTGCGTTCGGCGACCAGGGCCATCTCGCGGTTGTAATCAATGAAGCAAATCCGCGTGAGGCGCTCGTGCGCAGTGCGCTGGGTCAACTTCAAAGGCTGGAAGTAACGTAAGTACACGCTGCGCTCCGACAGTGCCTGGTGGAAGCTGATCATCAGAGGCTCGTCTTCGGGGCGAATGGGGCGAATCACCACTTCGCTGCCGTCCTTCATCTTCCAGGAGGAAACGAGTCTCACCGGGTAGGGCCGGATGGCCGGCTCGGGCAGTTGTTCTGCCGTCATCTCGGGACCATGCACCACCACGCGAGCATCCAGCGCCACCAGCCGCTCGGGCGAGGCCAGCAGGGGATTGATATCAATCTCTTTGATCCAAGGCTGCTCGACCAGCAATTGGCTGAAGCGCACCAGCAGCTCTTCCAGAGCCTGGATATCGACCGGCTTGCGCCCGCGCACACCCTTCAGCGCGGTGAAAATCCTGGTCTGCTCCATGAGCCGCCGCGCCAGCGTGGAATTCAGCGGAGGAAGGGCCAAGGCGCGGTCTTTGAAGACTTCAACCAGCTGTCCGCCGGTGCCAAACAGCATCACCGGACCGAACTGCGCATCCAGGCTGCTGCCGACGATCAACTCATACCCGTCCAGCTTGACCATGGGCTGCACCGTGACTCCCTGGAAATGCTCCACGCCGGCCTTTTCGGCCACAGAAGTCTTGATTCCCTGGAAGCCTTTCTTCACTGCGTCGGCATCGCGCAGATTCAACAGCACGCCGCCAACATCGGTCTTGTGCGTGATCGTCATGGAGTAGAGCTTGATCACGACCGGGTAACCGATCTCGTTGGCTGCCTCGACCGCCTCATCTTCGGTTACGGCGATCCGGGTTTCGACGGTGGGAATGCCGTAAGCCTTGAGTAACTGCTTGGACTCGAATTCCGTCAGGATGGTGCGACCCTGCTGGCGGGCGTCTTCGAGGATGCGCTTCGCCTTACCGCGCTGCAATTCCGCGTCGGCATGCTGCGGCAGGGTTGGCGTTTCATAGATACCCTTCAGGTTGTAGGAGTATCGCCACATGTAGTTGAAGGCGCGTACCGCACTGTCGGGAAACTGGAAGGTGGGAATGCCGGCCTGGTTGAGGATTTGCTCCCCGGCGGCCACTTCCGTGCCGCCCATCCAGCTGGCCAGCACCGGCTTGCCCAATCCCTTGGCGTAAGGCTTCAGCTTGTCGGCGATCTGGGTGGGGTTGGTCATGTCTTGCGGCGTGAGGATCACCAGCATGCCGTCGATAGCGGGGTCCTTGGCCGCGATCTCCAACGACTTGGCATAACGTTCCGGCTCGGCGTCGCCCAGAATATCGACGGGGTTATTGTGACTCCATTGCGGCGGAAGGATCGCATCGAAGGCCTGCATGGTCTGCGGCGATAGGTCAGCCAGTTCCCCTCCACCAGCCACCAGCGCATCCGTGGCCAGAACGCCGGGGCCACCAGCATTGGTCAGAATAGCCAGCCGATTGCCACGCGGACGGGGTTGCTTAGCCAGCACATCCGACATAAAGAAGATGTCGGAGATGCTGTTCACCCGCAAGACACCGCTGCGCCGGAAGGCGGCATCCAACACTTCGTCGCTACCCGTCAGGGCGCCAGTGTGGGAGGCGGCGGCCTTGGCAGCTTGGGCGGTGCGTCCGGCCTTGATCACGATAATCGGCTTGGTGAGCGAAACTTCACGGGCGGCCGACAGGAAGGCGCTGGCGTCGCCGATCGACTCCATATAAATCACAATGCTGTTGGTGCGTGGATCGCTGCCGAAGTAGTCGATCAGGTCGCCCCAGTTCACATCGAGCATCGAACCCGTGGACACGAACGAGCTGAAACCCACGTTCTCGCGCAAACTCCAATCCAGAATTGCCGTCAACAGCGCGCCACTCTGGCTGATGAAAGCGACGTTGCCGGCGCGCGCGATGGTATGCGCAAAGGTAGCGTTCAAGCCGCGGATCGGGTTCATTACTCCCAGGCAATTGGGTCCAATCAGGCGCATCTTGCCGCGAATGATCTGGCTGATCTGGGCTTCCAGCTCTTTGCCGTGCTCGCCATGTTCCTTGAAACCGGCCGAGATCACGATGCCGGCGGGGATGCCCAGTTCCACGGATTCGGCCAGCAGGCCGGGAACGGTATCGGCGGGTGTGGTGACGACCACTAAATCCACCTTATCGGGCAGATCGGCGACCTTGGGATAGGCCTTGATTCCCAATACATTGGGACGCTTCGCATTAACCGGAAACACGGTCCCGCCAAATGGATTGCTCAACAGGTTCCAGAGCACGGAACGGCCCACGCTACCCGGCCGTTCGGAGGCGCCAATCACCGCTACACTTCGGGGCGCGAACAACGGATCGAGGGGATGGCTTTCGACACGGTAAACATCAGAGGACGGATCGGCTTTGGCGGTGGGCTTGGTGGGCTGGGCAGCGGTCGTCATGTAACTCCTCAATAACAGGAATAAGTATCAGTTTAGTCTCCGCCGCCAAACGAGCCTGGATATCGCATCACAAAATATAGTGACGTGCCTCACACTCGGCCTCAGGTCATGCTCCGCATTCCGTCCTCGGCCCACCGAGCGGCCACAATGGTACAATCAGGCTTTCCTGCATAGACTCCGGCGATAATGCCCTCTGGATTGGATCCCGACTCTTGGCACAGCAAACGACTGAGACCCGTTCCATCACCTACGCCGACGCCGGAGTGGACATTGAGCGTTCCAACCGCACCAAGCAGCGCATTAAGTACCTGGCCCACAAGACGTTTAACCGCGGCGTTCTGAGCGAGATTGGCGGCTTTGGCGGGCTGTTTGCCATCGACAAGAAGCGCTATCTTGATCCCGTGCTGGTGTCGAGCGTGGACGGTGTGGGCACCAAACTGAAGCTGGCCTTCGAGATGAACCTGCACCACACCATTGGCGGCGACCTGGTCAATCACTGCGTGAATGACATCGCCGTGCAGGGCGCTACACCCATGTTTTTCATGGATTACTTCGCCACCGGTAAGCTCAAGTCCGAGGTGGTGGAGAAGGTGATCAGCGGCATCGCCGACGCCTGCAAACAAAATGGCTGTGCCCTGATCGGGGGCGAGACCGCCGAAATGCCGGGGTTTTATTCCGATGGTGAGTACGACCTGGCGGGATTCATCGTCGGCGTGGTTGACCGTCCCAAGATCATCACCGGCAAAGAGGTGCAGCCGGGCGATGTGCTGATCGGCCTGCCCTCGACTGGGCTGCACACCAACGGCTATTCTCTGGCGCGCAAGCTGTTTTTTGACATTGCTCACTACACGCCCGACTCCTATGTGAACGAGATCAAGGGCAAGGTGGGCACGGAGCTGATGAAGACCCACAAGAGCTACTGGCCGATCATGCGCCGCATGATCGAAGCCGAAGCCGTGGGCGCCATGGCGCACATTACCGGCGGAGGTATCACGGAGAACCTTCCGCGGGTCCTGCCCAAGGGTACGGGCGCGATTGTTGAGATCCACTCCTGGCCGGTGCCGCCGATCTTCGATCATCTCCAGGCCATCGGCAACGTTCCCCAGGATGAGATGCTGCGCACCTTCAACATGGGAATCGGCATGATTCTGGTAGTGCCGGCCAAGATGTTCAAGAAGGCGCAGACTATTCTTGAGCGCTGCGGCGAAAAAGGCTACACCATCGGACGTATCGTCAAAGGCGACCGCCGGGTGACCTACCAGTAGCGATGCGGTATCTTTATCCGCATGAAATCTTTCATCGCTCTGGTGGCGCTTCTCCTCTCCGCTTCCATCGGCTTCGCAGCTGACCTTTCTGGTATCTGGCTGTACTCAGTCAAACAATCTGACGGCCACACCGATCGCACTGTCCTGGTTCTGCAGCAGAGCGGCAACCAGCTCAGCGGCAAAATCGAAAATCCCTGGGGCAATCTGAACATCCAGCAGGGATCGGTGGATGGCAATCGCTTTAAGATCACCGCGAATACCGACGACGGATACACCATTGCTTACGACGGCACGGTGGAAGGTGACAAGCTGCATGTCACCGTGCGCGAGCCTAACCACGAGCCGCGGGAACTCGTCGCCACACGCACCACGACCGACCCGTTCATAGTGGCTAATGTCATTCCGCCGCCCGCATTAAAAGACATTCCGCCCAACGGACTGGCCAAGACTCCGCCCATGGGATGGAACAGTTGGAACCTGTTTGCCGGGCGCATCGACGACAAGACGGTGCGTGAAATGGCCGACGCCCTGGTCTCCAGCGGAATGCGCGACGGCGGATACACCTATCTCAACATCGACGACACCTGGGAAGGCGATCGCGACGCCAAAGGCATAATTCACACCAATAACAAATTTCCCGACATGAAGGCGCTTGCCGACTACGTCCACTCCAAGGGACTGAAGTTCGGTATCTACTCCTCGCCGGGGCCGTACACGTGCGCGGGCTACGAAGGCAGCTATGCCCACGAGGCACAGGACGCGAAGACCTACGCGGATTGGGGCGTTGACTACCTGAAGTACGACTGGTGCAGTGCCGGCCGCCTCTATCCCGACACCGCCATGCAGGCCGTGTACCAGAGGATGGGCGACGCTTTGCGCGCGACCAATCGTCCTATTGTGTACAGCCTCTGCCAGTATGGCCGCGAAAAAGTTTGGGATTGGGGACCGAAAGTCGGAGGCAACCTCTGGCGCACTACCGGAGATATCAACGACACCTACAAGCGCATGATGGAAATTGTGGACACACAGTCGGAAATCGCCAAATACGCCGGGCCCGGGCATTGGAACGATCCTGACATGCTCGAAATTGGCAATGGCGGCATGACCAACGACGAATACCGCACCCACATGAGCCTGTGGACCATCTTCGCAGCGCCCCTGCTGGCGGGCAATGACGTGCGTGGCATGACCGAAGACACGCGCTCCATCCTGCTCAACAAAGAGGTAATTGCTGTCGATCAGGACCCGCTGGGCGAACAAGGCCATCGCGCCGACAAGAGCGGCGACATCGAGTACTATGCTCGCCCGCTCAATAATGGAGACATGGCGCTGGTCGTGGTCAACCGCGCCAACTTATCGGCTTCGCTGAAGATTCCCTGGACCGAAATGCATATCGCCGACGGCACCCAGCTCCGTGACTTGTGGAAGCACGAGGACCTTACTGCAAAATCCGATCAGTCGTTCACGATCCCGCCGCACGGCTCGCTGATGTTTCGCATGAAGGCGCCGAAGTAGCCGGATACTGATTGTGTATCCGGAAACTGCGCGTTGTTCGCAGTGTCATCCCACGCAAAGCGACTGCAGCCGCCGTACAATGGTGAGTTCAGAAGTTTAGTTTCGAAATCCATACCTGATGGGAGATCGGCGATGCGCTGGCTTATTGTCACAGCATCTGTATTTGCGGTACTGGCTGCCAGTCTGGTTGTGGGGCAGACCAGCCCGTCCACCTCACGGTCGAGCGCCAGCTTTGTTGGCCGATGGGAAGTTGGCCTCGGTGCTGGAGCCCAGACCTTTTACATCACTCTCGATAAGAACGGCAAGGCAACCAAGAGCCACGGGGCGCCCGATGGTAAATGGACGGTATACGGAGATGAGGCTCGAATCACTTGGGACGATGGCTGGCACGACGTGATCCGCAAAGCCGGCAATCATTACGAGAAGGCCGCCTTTGCGCCGGGTAAGTCCTTTTCCGACTCACCCGACAACATCACCGCAGCGACCAGAACCGAGCCACTCTGACAGCCGCGAGCGCCCGCCTTATCGTCGGGTCGCTCGAGGCCTCACTTCTCCAGGGTTCAACTGAGTGAGCGTCCGATCTACTCGCGCCGTACTCACTCTTACTTCTACTTCTTTGGCTCCGCAGGAGCTGCCGCCGGCGGCAGGTCGGAGTTGAAGATGTCGGCCACTACCTTCCATTTGCCGTCCGCCTGCTTCTTCCAGACCTCGACGAACTTGCCGCGATCGTTCACGGGATTGCCTTGCGGATCTTTCATGCTGTCCTGATAAGTGCCCATAACAGTCGCCAGATCGCCGGACCGGGCAACCTCGACTTTGCTGGCGTCCCAGGAGATCGTCGTCCCGGGAACGAGCAGCGAGGCCCACATCGCGCGAATCGCTTGCTTGCCGTTGGCGATCGGCGCGTTGGGCGGTAAGAGCGAAGCATCATCGACGTAGTACGAGACGGTGCCGTCCACGTCCCCAGAACCAGCCGTCTTCGACCACTGCGCGTCCGCATCGCGAACCGCGGCTTCATCCGCGGCCCGCGTATCGGGCTGCGGCGGCTGAGTACAGGCTGATGCAAACAAGAGGAGCGCCAGACACGCACAGAGTGCAAGCCTAGAACCTCGAAGTGTCAAGCAACGAAGCGTCAAATGACGAGTGGTCATCGGGCAAATCCTCCGTAACGGCGACCAGAATACCACTGTCGTACTGATGCCTGGTGCGCACCCTACTTTTGGCTGATGAGCTCGTTGGCGCGCGCAGCACCCTGCAGCGTTCCGCGTCGTCCAGGTGCATTCTCGAGAGCTGTCTCAAATTCCTTCGCCGCCGCAGCCGGGCGATTCTGTTGCAGCAGCAGGTAGCCGAGTTGTTCGCGCGCCGGAACAATCGGCCCTGGCGTCACGGGAAGCTTCTCGACTGCGTCCTCCTCGTCGGCCGCTGCGCGCAGCAAAGCCGCGGCTTCCTCGGGCTTCTTGTCCGCCTGGGCCGACCACGCCATCACTTCGCCCCGCAGAATCCCAACCTGCGTAGCCCAATACGCATTGCCGGCCTCGCGAAGCTGTTCTTCGAGTTGCTGCAGTTTGTCGATCTCCGCGCGCGCTTCGGGTGCGTGACCACTGTGAGTGAGTCCGATCCCCCGCGCCCAAACCGCAATTGCGACGACCTGAGCCGGGGCTCCCGTCGGAGGCACAAGGGCCGCAGCATCAGCCCATTGACCCCGCTCGACCGCATAGCGAACGGGCATCGCGGTAGCGGCGTACGCAATCTTGAAATCGCCTTCGTTCAGCCCCGGCATCTTCTTGAGTTGCTGAATGATCTGACTCGCCTCTTCGTCGCGTCCACTCTGCAGATAGGCATACACCAGATAATCCATGGCGTGGAGCTCTTCTCCGGTGTCGCCCTGCTGATGTGCCGCCGCCCTTGCCGCAAGGTTGGAGGCGATGGAATCGTCCCACAGGCCGAGCCGCGTGAATATATGCGACGGCATGTGCAAGGCATGCGGGGCTGAGGGTGCGATCTGGGAGTAGGCCTTGGCCGCCGGAAGGCCTTTCGGGGCGAGTTCCGCATTGTCGTAGGCATGAATGAGGTAATGAGGGATTCCCGGGTGCTGCGGGTAGCTGCGATCGAGCGGCTCGAGCAGCGCGGCTGCCTGTTTCTGCTTCGCATGCGTCTTGTCGGTCGGAGGCGCGTTCGACAGCAGCGCCAGTGCGTAAAACACCTGGGCCTCGACATCCTTCGGATTCTTCGCAGCGAGGTCACTCATCGCGCCTTCGTAATTCGATGCGCGAGTGCGGTACGGAACCGTATCGGCGTCCTGATAGACCAGGCTCAGAGCACGAGATGAACTGGCGTTCGCGATCGGAGCTCGCTCCCAATCTGCTGCGCTCGCTGGATTTCCTTTTGCCCAAGCGAAACTGTGGCGGGCGAGAGGGGTGGCTCCCAAAGCTGGTGATAGTACGTCATGGCCATTCCCCAATGTGCCATGGCACACTGCGGATCCAGCTCGGCCACATTCTGAAATGCATTTTGGGCGGCGCTGTAGGCGAAAGAGTGCAGCAGAGCTACACCTCGTTCGAACTGCTCTTGCACGGCCGGTGCGCACGAAGTCGGAAACGATACTTTTCCCAACTTCTCCGGCACCGGGTGGTCATGCGTTTCCTGCGCCCCCGCGAAAGGAGCGATCAACAGAACGATCAGTAAGATTCGCCATCGGTGGGGCACACGCATCTCCATTGGCGATTGGCGCTTGTGGCATCCGCATTTTACCTCGAACGCAGCATAAACACCTCACCGGAGTCACTTGCTGCCAACTGCTTGCCAATCCAGACGGCGAGGTCGTCTTCGTCCACGATCGTCCACGAGTGCGGGTTGCGAACGCCGGGCGGACGAAAGCCCTTGCCGGTCGTCGTAATCAACTCTGCTTGTGCGTTGCCGAGTTCGCGTAACTGCAGAATCAGTGCCGCCTGATCCACCGCGTTGGAATTGTGGTAGTCGGTCCTCCAATTTTCGATCGTCCAGACAACGTCGGGTTCCGTGTACAGCCGTACCGGAACCTTCGCCAGCAAGCGGGCATTGCCACCACCCTTTTCCCACGTCATAAAGGGAGATTTCTTTAAGTATGTGTCGCGCGCCTCACTGGGTGATCCGCCCATCGACATCTTCAGAACGTCCAGGATCGCTTGACTTTCTTCGAGGTGCGATTTCGGGTCGCCGCGCTGAACATTCAACTTTTGACTGTTCCACCAGCGTTCAAAATCGAGTGGAGCATCAACAGAAAACCATGCCACCGGCTTGATGGGGCCACAGTCCTGGGTTTGGCAACGCTCCACGAAGCGGGCGGCACCGGTGCCTCCGGCGGAGATTCCCCCGACGACCACCCTCCCTGGCGGAATCTGATTGGCTTGCGCAACGTCGGAGAGAAGACCGTAGAGCGACTCCAAGTCGTCGTCGAAGAGATAGCCGGCAGCGCTGACGACTACGGTGGTAATCCCTTGTTTCGCAAGTAGCTGCGGCAATCGAGCGGAATTGAACTCGTTCGCGTCGGCTCCGTAATACGGGAGCAGCACCACCATGCCTCGAGGCGTGTTGTCGGCCTTGGTGATCCGATAGCAGTTGTTGCTGGTTGTGTATTTGTCGACGCAAGTTACGCCATTTTGGGCGTGAAGCGAGGAAAGGCCCAGGGCAAGTGCGGCGACGGTGAAACCAGACTTAGCTAGCATGTAGCCTCTTTGAGAATTGGAGTTGGCAGATGTACGCGCTATTTGGTGCGACAGTTCCATGGACACCGCGCTACTCGTCCCAAGAGTTGTTGCATTCGCGGCAGCGGGTCGACAGGGAGGCACCAAGAGAAACGCGCGGGCCGAAACCCGCGCGTCATCATTTTTAGGGGGGCTGTACGGCAAGGCTGAAGCCGTACCCTGATACGAGACGGTCGCGATCCGCAGCACTCTTGACCCCACCCTTTCGCAGAGAACGCAAAAGGACGGGGCACCCACAGTGTGAGACATGCTAACAAAATCCCCCCGGCCAAAGGAAGGCCGGATGGAGCACCCACGTATCGAACGGATCTACTCTTCTTCTTCCACCACTTCGCCGCGTTCCGCCTTGGCCGCCGCGATAATCTTTTCCTGCTGCAGGCTGGGAACGAAATCGTAGTGGTCCATCTCCATGGAGAAGCTGCCACGGCCCTGCGTCATCGACGTCAGGTCGGTGCCGTAGGTCAGCATCTCGGCCATAGGCACAACCGCCTTCACGATGGTCTTGCCCGCCTTGTTGTCCATGCCCTGAATACGGCCACGCCGGCTGTTCAGGTCGCCCATGATCGACCCGGCAAACTCGTCGGGAATCGTGATCTCCACGTTCATAATCGGCTCCAGCAGCGCCGGCTTGGCCTGTTCCATTGCCTTCCTAAAGGCGATGCGGCCCGCGGTCTTGAACGAGAGTTCGTTGGAATCCACGTCGTGGTACGAGCCGTCGTACAGGATCACGCGGAAGTCCACCACCGGATAACCCGCCAGGTAACCACGCTGTGCCGCCTCGACGATGCCCTTCTCGACCGCCGGAATATAGTTCTTGGGAATCGCACCGCCGAAGATTTCGTTGACGAACTCGAACTGTCCGCCGTGAGGCAGCGGTTCCATCTTGATCTTGCAGTCGCCGAACTGGCCATGCCCTCCCGACTGCTTCTTGTGGCGGCCCTGCACGTCGGCCTTGCCGCGGATAGTCTCCCGGTAGGGTACCTTAGGCGCCTTCAAGTTGACTTCGGTGTGATAGCGGTTCTTCAGCTTCGAGACTACGACTTCAATGTGCTGCTGTCCGGTTCCCGCAATCAGGAACTCCTTGGTTTGTGGGTCGCGGAAAAAGCGCAGCATGGCGTCCTCTTCCATCAGTTTGTGGATGCCGTTGCTCAGTTTGTCTTCGTCGGCACGGGTCTTGGGCTCGATGGCGAAGGTGATTGCCGGCTCGGCAAACGTGATCTGCGGATACTGGATCGGCGCGGCCTTGTCGCCCAGCGTATCGCCGGTGAGGGTGTCTCTCAACTTGGCTACGGCGCCTATGTCGCCGGCGTGCAACTCATTCACCGGAACCGGCGTCTTGCCCTGCATCACCGAGAGATGCGCGAACTTCTCACTGCCGCTACGGGTGAAGTTTTGCAGCATCGCGTCGTTTTTCAGAATGCCCGAGAACACCTTGAAGAACGAAATGCGCCCGGAGAAGGGATCGCTGATGGTCTTGAACACATAGATCGAGAGCGGCTCCGCATCACCGACCTTGCGAACCGCAGGCTCGCCGTCGTTGGCCGCAGGCGCCGCCTTTACCGTCCCGCGTTCCGCAGCGGTCGGCATGTAATCGACGACGAAGTCCAGCACTTCGTCGGTTCCCATATTGCCAAGTCCGGAGGCAAACAGCACCGGAAAAATCTTGTCTTCGCGGATGGCATTGTGCAGCCCGGCGACGATGTGCTCTTCGTCGATAGTGCCCTTCTCGAAGAACTCTTCCATCAGCGCGTCATCGCCCTCGGCGACCAGTTCCACCAGGCGCTCGTGCGCGGCCTTGGCCTCGGCCTCCATGTTGGCGGGAATCGGTCCCACCTTCGCCTTGCCGTTGCCTCCCATCTCGTAGGTGTAGGCCTGCATCTTCACCAGGTCGATGACGCCCGTGAAACTCTTCTCCGCCCCGATGGGAAGCTGCACCGGAACCACGGTGCGTCCGAACGCCGAGGTCAGTGACTCCATCACGCGAGTAAAGTCGGCGCGCTCGCGGTCCATGCGAGTGCAGACTATGGCGCGGGGTTCGGCAAACTTGTCCGCATAGTTCCAGATACGCTCGGTGACGACCTCAACCCCGCTAACGGCATCAACCACGACCAGTGCGCTATCAACGGCGGGCAACGCCATCTCAGCTTCATGGATAAACATGTTGAAGCCGGGCGTGTCGACCAGATTGATCTTGGTTTTGCCCCACTCCACTACAGAAGTAGCGGCGGCAATCGACATCCCGCGAGAGATTTCCTCCTCGTCGTAATCGGTAACGGTGTTGCCTTCATCGACGCGACCGAGGCGCTGCGTGGCCCCAGCGGTAAAAAGCATGGCGGATGCCAGCGAGGTCTTGCCTGAGTGTGAGTGCCCAACCAGGGCGACGTTTCTGATGTTTGCGCTTTCGTAAGTCTTCAATGTAAGACTCCTTAAGAAATGAGGGGTGCCGCCAGCGCAACGCTACTGGTCGCGACTCCGTGCTTCCGGGTGGCGCTATCCCCGGGGAAGACGCACTTCACGCGTGCCCCAAAACCTCCGGGAAAAGCAAACGGTCACTCCAGACGATCGCGATGAGGTCCCGGGATGCCGGGAACCATGCTGCCGGCGCATGGTGACGCTGTAACAAACTTGCAATGCTAGCACATGGGGTTTGCGAGCCTCAATTGGCGCGGGACACTGGCAGAGGGCCAGCATCATTGGTTTGGCCGGAGGCGCATGAAGTTCTATCATCCTGACGAACAAGAATCGACTTACTCGCGGGGTCCCTGAATGCGCGTTTGCTTTGCTGCGCTCTTCTTTCTGATCTCTATTTCGGCTATGGCTCAATCCACAACAGGCACGGTGCTCTTCTGGGAAGAGGGGTTCCCTGCCCCGGACACCGCTGCTCCCGACCATGCGGCGCTGGCTGCTTTGCCAGACGCCCGTTTCGCCGGTGCCCAGGAGCTGGCAAGTTCGCTTGCATCGCCCGACACGAGACTGCTGGTGCTGCCATACGGCTCGGCTTTTCCGGAGGCGGCATGGCCCGCGATTTACGCGTATCTGCAGCGGGGCGGGAATCTGCTGACGCTGGGCGGACAGCCGTTTTCGCGCGCCGTTTATCGTGACTGTGATGCCAACAAAGTGTGTACGTGGAAGCTGCGTTATCCGCGCAATGCCTGGTCGAAGGCGCTGTACATCAACGACTACACCGAGACGCCCGGCTCGACGGGCCTGCAGGTGCAAGCCAACGACGATCTACCTGAGCTGAAACTGCCACCAATCTCGTGGAAGCGGGCGTGGAGTCCGACCGTGCGATTGAGCGCCGAGGGACTGTATCCGCGCATAGGCACTGCCGGAACCATCGACACGCGCCTGGATACTATCGTCTGGGGCGTGAGCGACGGACATAAAATGGCGGCGCCGGTGATCGAGCTCGACCACCTCAAGAACAACTTCGTTGGTGGCCGATGGGTGATGGTGCTGGCCGACCTCGACGGGCCAGTTGCGCCGCAGGCGCTGACGACGCTGGCGCGGCGCGCTCTCGACGGCGCGAGGGAGATATCCGTACAGCCCCATTGGGCGCTGTTCGTTCCGGGCGAGGCACCAGGCTTCGAGGTTCGTGTGAATCGCTTTGCCGGCAAGCCGACAGCGCTGCGGCTTGAGCTTAGTGACGCCGCGGAAAGTGGTAAGCCCATTACCCGGACCTTCGCGCTTGAAATCGCACAGTTCCCCTACCTCAGCACCGTCCAGTTGCCCGCGCCATCGCGGGGCGGTTTGCACACGGTGACAGCGCGATTCCTCGAAGGCGACACCTTGATCGCGCAGTATCGCACCGGCTATTGGATACGCGATGAGAAAGCGCTGCAATCCGGGCCTAGCGTCTCGCTCGACCAGAACTTTTTCGTCATCGACGGCAAGCCTCTGCCAATAGTTGGAACCACCTACATGGCGAGCGATGTGCAACGGCAATATCTGATGCAGCCCGATCCGTTCGTATGGGACCGCGACTTCGCGCAGATGCACGACAACGGCATCAACATGATCCGTACTGGGCTGTGGACGGCATGGGACCAGGTCATGAAGGAGCCAGGCGTGATGCAGGAAGCTGCGTTGCGCAACATGGAAGCCTTCCTCATGACGGCGCGGCGCTACAACATTCCGGTGCAGTTCACATTCTTCGCCTTCATTCCCGACAACTTTGGCGGGGCCAACCCTTACCTCGACCCCGAGGCGGTACGACGGCAGCAGGACTTTGTCACCGCCATCGTAGGGCGCTTCAAGGATGTGCCCTGGCTGATGTGGGACCTGATCAACGAACCCAGCTTCGACAAGCCCGCACATTTGTGGGTCACGCGCGCGAACGGCGACCGCTTCGAGTCGGAGCGCTGGAACCAGTATCTCGGCAAAGTGCACGGCACTGGCGATGCGGTATCGAACGCGTGGAACATGACGACTCTGGCAACGCCGATACCCCCGCCCGACGAAGTGGATTTCACGCCGGGCAGCGTGTATCGCGGCGGCCATCCGTTGTCGGTGCACGACCTCTACCTTTTCGCGCAGCAGCAGTTCGTGGAATGGGCGCAAACCATGCGGCAGACCATCCGCGCCACCGGCAGCCGGCAACTGGTTACCGTCGGGCAGGACGAGGGAGGAGGCACGGATCGCCTGAACACCTCGTACTGGGTTGACGCCGTGGACTTCACCACCAATCACAGCTGGTGGCTCAATGACGCTCTGTTATGGGATTCGCTGGTGGCGAAACAACCCGGCAAGCCTCTGCTCATCCAGGAGACCGGGCTGCAAAACGACTTCCAGATCGACGACACCTGGCGGCGCAGCCCAGACAACCAGGCTTACACGCTGGAACGGAAGGGTGCGATCGCGCTGGCGACGACCGCCGGTTTCATCGACTGGCTGTGGAACGTGAACGCCTATATGACCGAAGACGTGGAGGTCACCATCGGCGTGGTTCGTCCGGACTATACCGAGAAGGCGGAGACGGCTGTCATGCGCGGCCTGGCCAAGTTCGCCAATGCCAACCGTGAAGCCTTCCATACTCCTGAACAGCCGCCCGTCGCCATCATTCTGGGACAGGACTTGCAATATTCGCCCCTCAACTCGGGCGCGGTCGCAGCTCAACAAAAAGCCGTGCGCGTGCTGCACAACTATCTACATGTTGCGGGCTACACGATCGCGCAAAACCAGCTGGCACACCTTGGGCAACCTAAGCTGGCGATCCTCCCCTCGCCTCACGTGCTCGACG
Source organism: uncultured Acidobacteriaceae bacterium (assembly GCA_963834815.1). Taxonomy (GTDB): domain Bacteria; phylum Acidobacteriota; class Terriglobia; order Terriglobales; family Acidobacteriaceae; genus DASRAA01. The sequence continues at coordinate 1,074,084 of CAWIDA010000009.1, forward strand.
AGAGCGCTTGGAAGTTGTTGCTCAGCTATGTCTCACAGGGTGGGACATTGCTGATTACCGGCTCCTTCGACCGCGATCCCTACTGGCGCTACACCACCCGCATGAAAGACCTTGGGGTGGACGCTCAGGTACTTCCCCTGAACTTCCGTCAGGGATCGATCACGCTTGACGGCAAGCCGGTTCCGGTTTCATTTGCTGACCAGGCGTTCGTCGACGAACTTCGCTTCGCCGACCAATCAGGATGGAAAGAGGTGGCAGTTGGCAAAGGCCAGCTACTCATTGCGTCCTATCCTGTCGAGCTGAGTGAGGGAAACGATGCCACGGCTGCGGTCTATGCCGCAGCGCTGCGCCGAGCGGGAGTTGAGTCTCCGTACGACGTACGGCAACTCTCTGTGGGCGTGCTGGTGCGGCCGACCGTCTTCGCCAATGCGGTTCTTTACCTCTTCATGTCGGAGAGTGGGCGCGACGAACCGGTTGACGTGCGCGACAAGCTTACCGGCGCGGAGATCAAGTTCACGCTTCCCGAGCAGCGTGCCGCGCTGGTCTTGCTGAATAAGAAAGATGGGCGAGTGATGGCGAAGTACGGCTATTGAGCAGTGGCGAGCTCCGGAACTCACCGACCTGCAAGTGGCGAGGACCGCTCTACTTCCCCGCGCTCCAGATCGACGCCAATGGCCAAACGGTCAGTTTGACTACCTTCGCAGTGCCGCCGGTCGAATACAGCTCGATCCCAGTGCTTCCCGGTGGCGGATACACGCGGTCGGTCATAACTTTTTCTCCGTCGTTGGCGAAGACCTCTATGCTCGATCGATCAACGAAGATACGCAACTTCACGCGTTTCGTGTTTTGCAGCGTGGTGGTGTATCGCCCAGGAAAGTCCTTACTGAACGAGACCTCTCCCGACTTGGTGCGATCGACAAACAGCGTGTTGGTCGCGGGAACCACACCGACCAGGGTCTCTACATTCGCGCCCTTCCGCAGGCGGAATCCAAACTCGCCCGCAGTGCCGGGCTCGAGCTCAGCCTCGATCTCGTAGGTCTCGCCATTCAAGCCAGCTTTGGCTAGTTTGGCGGTCACCTCCGGAACGGACGAGTGGCTAGCTTCGAACGGCTCACCGCGCAGGCTCTCTAGTTCGCGTATCGGGCTCTGCACCATCAACAGTTGGTTACCCACTCGCCTGACGGCAAGCGAACGCGGAACGGATTGCGCGCCGCGCCACAGCACGGTGGGCTCGTCCTTGGCATAGAGCCAGTTGCTGATCCAGCCCATCCAGACCTTGCGCTTATCGCTCTTGGGCATATCGTTGAACGAATTGGTAGCGTAGAAGTCTTTGCCGTAGTCGGCCCATAACTTAGGGCCTCCCGTGGTTTCTTCGGTGAACTGTTTGCCGTCGAAGCTGCCCACAAGATAACGCACGCCTGTGCCACCGGCCGGAGCACCCGGATTGCGGTTGATGATCAGCACCCAGCGGGTTTCCTTCGTGCCTTCGAGAGGAAGTTCCAGCAGGCCGGGACACTCCCATTGCCCGGCATCGTCGCCCGCTGGACCAAATTCGCTCATCTTCGTCCAATGCTTTAAATCGGTGGACGAAAAAAACAGCGCCTTACGATGGTCGGCCAGCACCGCCACCTGCACCCACTTCTTCTGAGCCTCGTACCAGAACACAAAGGGATCGCGGAAATCGTCGGCATCGGCGTCGATCACAGGATTGCCTGTGTAGTTCGTCCACGTCCGCCCGCGATCATTGCTGAAGGCGATATGTGTCTTTTCCCGCTTTTGATGGTAGTCCGCCGCATAAATCGCGATCAGACACGAGTGGTCCCCGGGATCGGAGTTCTTGCACAGACCGCTCGAGTTGTTCCAGTCCACCACCGCGCTGCCTGAATAAATCATGTAATTCGGGTCTTCCGGGATGGCCAGCGGCAGATGCTGCCAGTGCACCATATCTGTGCTGATGGCATGTCCCCAACTCATGTGTCCCCAGACCTGTCCTTCAGGGTTGTACTGATAGAACAGGTGATATTCGCCCTTATAGAAGACCATGCCGTTGGGATCGTTCATGAAATTGTGCGACGGTGTGAAGTGATACTGCGGCCGCCATGGTTGGTCGTACGCATCTTGCGCTAGGAGTGGGGCGGCCAGCAGAAAAAGCGCCGCGGCCGTTAGCCACAGCAGTCGGCGGCTAAGCGATGCGGCATGGTTGGAAACGTGAGCCATCATGGTCAAGAGGTCCACAATTGGATTCATGGTGCGATCGTCACCTCAGCCGGAGTGCCCCCCGTCGAGTCAGGTGCAATCCACACGGTCAACTGCGCCGGTTCGACCACGTCCTTCATGTCGATGTTCCAGAACTTCAGCTCGTCGCGGCCCAGAGTAAACTCCACTTTTTGTGACGCGCCCGGCGCCAGGGCAATCCGCTGGAAGCCTTTCAACTCGCGCACCGGACGCACAACACTGGTGCCGGTCTGGCGTATATACAATTGCACGACCTCGTCGGTGGCCCGGCCACCGCTGTTGCGAACCTCGGCCGTGACCTTCAGACTGGCGCTACCGGCATTCAAGTCCCTGGCGCCGGCAGTGGTGGGGCTCACCGAAGTCCGGGAGTATGCCACCGTACTGTAGGTCAGCCCGTGGCCAAAGGGGTAGAGCGCAGAGTTCTGCTCGTCGATGTAGCGGGATCGGTACTTCTCTCCAGCATCTTTCGGCGGGCGTGATAGATCGACGCCTTCAGCGGGCCGCCCGGTGTTGAAGTGGTTGTAGTACAGGGGCTCCTGCCCGACGGCACGCGGGAAGCTCACCGTCAGACGTCCACTGGGACTGCTGGTACCGAGCAACACATTGGCCAGCGCCGGACCTGCCTGTACCCCCGGGAACCAGGCTTCGAGTATCGCGGGAACATGCTGGGCCGCCCAGTTCAGCACCAGCGGGCGTCCACTGAAGACCACCAGTACGATCGGCTTTCCTGCGGCAGCCACAGCCTCAAGCAGCGCCTGCTGATTGCCGGGCAGGTCGAGGTGGGCGCGCGAACCGGCTTCGCCGGTCATCAGCGAAGCGTCCTCGCCCAACGTAAGTACCACAATGTCAGACCTCTTCGCGGCGGCCACGGCATCGGTAAATCCTTTGTCTGACGTTGTCAGAATGTCGGTGCCTTTGGCATACAGCACATGGCCTTGCTCCGCTTCTACCTGCTTCGTCAAGGCCGAACGCAGGGTGACCACATCCTTCGCCTCGCCCTTGGCAGACCATGAACCCAGCATTTGCCCGGGGTCATCGGCCAGCGGGCCAATCAAGGCAACGGTTTTGCCGTTCGCCTTCAGCGGTAAGACTCCGCCGTCGTTTTTCAATAACACGAAGGATTCTTCCGCCGCCTTGCGCGCCAGCTCCAGGTCCGCGGGAGCGATGCCATCCGGCGTCTTGCCCGCGGTGTAGGGGTGCTCAAACAATCCCAGCGCCATCTTCACCCGCAGGACTCGTCGCACCGAATTGTCGATAACCGATTCCGGCACCATGCCCGACTTCACCAGCTCGGCAAGGTGTGGCCCGTAGGCATTGCTCTCCATGTCCATATCGACGCCGGCCAGAATCGCTTTCTGCGCCGCAACCGCATGGTTGTTGGCTACGCCCTGGGGAACCAATTCGCCAATCGAGTTCCAGTCGCTAACCACGAATCCCTGGAAGTTCCATTCCTTGCGCAGGACTTGCGTCAGGGTGAAAGCGTTGGCACTGGCAGGCACTTCATTCAGCGCTTCGAACGCGCTCATGAAGGTGGCGACGCCCGCGTCTACCGTGGCCTTGAATGGCGGCAGATAGACCTGGCGCAGCAGACGATCAGGAATCTCGGCGCTGTTGTAATCGCGCCCGCCCTCGGCGGCGCCATAACCGACAAAGTGCTTGGTGCAGGCGGCAATCGATTCCGGACCACCCAGCTTGGCCCCTTGATAACCGCGCACATAGGCGGCGGCCAGCGCCGAACCCAGGTAAGGATCTTCGCCGGCACCCTCGACGATGCGCCCCCAACGGGCATCGCGCGCGATGTCCACCATGGGCGAATAGGTCCAGCGCACGCCGGCGTGGCTGGATTCTTTGGCCGCCACCCGCGCCGCCTGTTCTACCAGAGCCGGATCCCAGGTGGCCGATAAGGCCAGCGGGACAGGAAAGGTGGCGCGGTAACCATGAATAATGTCGAGCCCAAAGAGCAGCGGAATGTGCAGCCGTGACTGCTCCATTGCGATTTTCTGCATGGCGTTAGTCTCGGACACGCCGGTGAGGTTGAAGACGGAGCCGAGTTGCCCCTTGGCGACCATTTCCTTGTAGTCGCTACGGCCGGTGCCGGGGCCGGTGGGCGCTCCCTGGGAATATGTAACCAGCTGTCCAACCTTTTCGTCGAGTGTCATTTGTTTCAGCAGGGAGTCTATCCGCGACTCGATCTGGGGGTCACTCGTCCAGGAAGCTTGCGCTCCGGCCAAGCCCAGCAGAAGTAACACACACAACACGATTCGGAGAGTGCGCATCGGATGGTCCTTTGACGCCGGGATGAACTGTCGCCAGCATTTGAAACTATCCCGCTGCAAACCACAACCCACGCGGACACAGATGATGGTGACAGGCAAAAAAAGAGGCCGGGCAGCGAACTGCCCGGCTCGAGGTTTCGATTGACGGTTGTGGCTTACCAGCCCGTGTTGCTATTGCAGAAGTAGAATCCGCCCGATCCCTGGCCATAGGCCCACGTGGGACCGCTCGCGCAGCCTCCCGTTAGATGTGGGGCCTGATCCAGCGTGTGCTCGTTGGGCCAGCTATAAATCCCGCCGTTGAAGGGGTTGCGGGTAAACCACTCCAGTGTGGCTACGTTCTGCAAGCGGTATGTGTAGGGTTTGCCGTTAGGATTGAGCGGCACCTTGTAAATGACGTCCGCGGTTGCCATGTCCTCGATGACATCGCCGGTTTCCAGGTTAGCCTGGGCAAAGGAGACGGAACCATCGACCCAGGGCGATACGTTAGTGTTGACGAACGGATCGTTGTACAGCTCGCTCAATTCGTGGCTCAGCACCATCACGTCGAAACCGAAGGCGCCGAAGGGATTCGAGAATCCGTTGTCAGGGTTGTGCGGAATGTAAGTGGACCAAGTCCACGCCAGGATGCCATTGGGGTTCACGATCCCGGTTTCAGCCGTGTGATAACCCAACACGCAACAGCCGCCAAAGGGGTCATACGCCGTGAGGAAGTCGGTGAGGATGATCGGCACAACGCTGTTGGGCAGCGGGGTTATCGAATTCTCCACCTGCAGCAGCTGCTCGAAGACGCTCGAGATCACATTGATGTCCATCGCTACCCCGACCACCTGGTTCTGGCCGTTAACGAGATAAACCCAGGCAGTGGGATCCAACTTCACTCCGTAATAATAGGAATTAAGTTGAGGGGTATTCAGCGGCGTGTGCCAATTAGCCGCGCGCACGCTGCGAAACTCGACGCGCTGGGCAGTGTCAACTATCTGGCCGGTATCCGCAGGAGGACCAGGATATGTGGTAGTGGCATCATACAGCGGCGACTGCGCCGTTAAGCTGACGTCGTCGCCGGGCTTATCCGTCGCAACTGTGGGATTGAAGTCGTAGAGGACGTTGCCGTTGAAGTCGGTCAGCTGGACTTGCAAAGGCAAGATCCGGTTATCGATCCAGGTGGTGCCGCCTGCCTGAGGTGTTTGGCCGACCATGGAGTAGGCGTAAATGCTGTTGCGCCCGCCGGTGATGAACGAGCTGTTGAAGTACGGTACCGTGTCGATTGTGCCGTTCTTGAAGTTTGCGCCCTGGCGTTGCTGCACCAGGGTCTTGTTCATCTGGGCGCTGAGGTGGTTCTGTGCCTTAAACTGGGCGAGCTTTGGATTAGATGGGCTACCCACTTGGACGTAGGCGAACTTCCCAGTTTTGTTTCCCCCCTGGGGTGCTTTGAGGACGATCTTCTGATTGTTTGCGGCCAGGGCAGCGCCGCTCAGGGCGATGGTCATGGCCAGACTTGTCAGCAATCCTGCACTCTTTCGCATAACTCAGTAATCCTCTCTCCGCAATGTTGTGGCGCGACCGGATGAGGTCCGCGCGGGCGGGCTGGCGATTCATTCGCCAGCCAAGTTACTGTCATGACCGGAAGCACGCTCCGGTTCCAACTTGCAACCTGGAGTACCCAAAACCTAGACGAGGAACCTGCGTCGAACCAAGCCGGCAACGCCCAACAATCCGCTGCCCAGAAGCACCAGTGAGCCCGGCTCGGGAGTGGTGAAGCTGGGATCGTCGATGGCGAAGTCATTCAGGAAGTTCGGGTCGCCGGAGTCGGTGCTGATAAGGACGCCGCCGATGTTGTTACCGCTCAGATCGCCGATGCCGATGAAGAGGTTGTCCCCCGCCTCAGAAAAGAAACTGTCACCAGAGAAACCAAAGGTTCCGCCGGGTATGGGATTGCCGTGTACGTCGAATAGTTGGACTGTAGCCGTGAATGGGCCATTCAAGTCAGCCTGAATTCCGAATCCGACGGACGTGACTCCGTTCTGGAAAACCAAGGCAAAGGGGCCACCTCCCCCTAGGCCAAACTGGGGATTGCCCGTCCAAACCAGCGACTCGCCGTAGTCGAAGTTGCCCGCCCAGCCGAGTCCTTCATCCACACGCAGGAAGTCGCCGCCAGGGTTGTTGCCGACCAAAGCGAGGCTTCCGTTAAAGGTGTGCACAACTTGGGGGGTCGGAATCGTGGTAAACGTAAAGAGAAAATCCGGCCCGAGTTGGTTCCAATCGATGAAGTCGGTTGGGTTCTGGGCAGCACGGCTGCCATAAGTCACGAAGCTGTCGGCGTTGGCCAACGATGCAAAGCACAATACAGCGATTATCGAAAGCAGAAGCTTCTTCTTCACTGTTCCTCCTGAAACTCAGTGATTCCATCGCAAAACTTCAGTTGTTGGAAGGCCCTACCCGCCCCGCGTGAGAAGAAAAAGGTGAAGCAGGCACAAAGGTGCGTAACAGCGTAGGGCGTTAGGTGCACGTTAATTTCCAAAATGGGAATTACTTTATGCCATATATGTCAGCTACTTACATAAACTCCCCCTGCAGTCTGTTGCAACTAGTTGCAACAATAGAGGAGAAATATGTCCCAAAAGTGCTCTTAGAGCACAAAGGTGGTGCGCGCCTCTTAGTTGGCTTGCCGGATGGACACCGGCATCGGAAACGAACAAATCCTTTGCGATTAATTTCAGCTCAATGGTTGTTTGCTCGGGAAGATCGGCGTAGAAGAAGGAAGAAGATTCGCTACTGGATCCGCGCTAGTTCTTTGGAATAGAGCTGGTTTCTGGGGAATTCCGTGGCCAGACCAGCCAGCAGAACGCGAGCGGTATTCTTGTCTTTGTCACGTAAGGCTGCCACCGCCAGCAACAAGCGGGCAAAAGGGGCTAAATAGTATCCCTTTTCAGCCGTGAGACGAAGACGTTGTATGCCCTCATCCTTGTCGGTCTGCGAACCCGTCATACGCAACACCCACCGTACTGGCGCAGGGGTGGAGCCCAGCAGGTAATTTTCCACGCCCACCGCGAGGAACGCATCGTAGCAGGCTGGGTCGACCTCCAGGAGTTGCTGCGCTGTAACTCGTGAGGTCTTCATATAGCTGAGACTTGCCAGATTGCGCTTCTCGATCATGGCGGTGTAGTCACCGCGTAGCCCATTGGCCAGTACCCGCGAGAACAGTGCATTGGCGTCGTTGGGTGACACCGCAAGGACCTTGGACGCCAAGTGGTCGCCCTTGGCCAGTTGGGCTTCGAACGCTGCCTTCACTGCCGGGTCGGGAGCCTGGCTGGCGCGATTATCGAAGTGGTGATCGTCGATAAAAAGGTCAGACTCGAGGATTTGCAGACGATCGAATTCCGCAAAAAGGTAAGCGGCCGCGTCTGCCACGAAGCCGAGGGGGTCGTCCGGATGTCCGCTTTGATAGACATGAAACGTGTCGTGCGCACCCGAGAAATCGAGGTTATACATCTGCCGGAATCCGCGGTCGAGCTCCGGCTTGGGCACTACCCTGTTGGGCGCCTGGCCCGCGCACAAACTCGCCAGCGCCAGCCAGACTACAGGCACCAAAGCTCGTCGCACAGTTTGAATACTCAAAAGCACAATCCACACCTACCGACCGGATACCTTTGTACTCAATCTCAAAAAACGGCACCTAGTCTCGTGCTCTACTTACTCCGGTTTGATTCTCTAGCCTGAAGAAAGTCTGCGGTTGATCATAACCTTTTGCAATTTGTTTACAACCTCGCGTTGCTCAATGAAACTAGGCCATTCGTACTCAGGCTCAAAGAAGGATGCACGGCAGCTAACAAAGTACATCCGACTCGCGAGGTTCCAAAATCAACCAGCGTCGAGTACGCCGTCCCTAGGATTGAAACGCCGATACTTCGCGGAAATACACGCAATGCGTACGCAGAGGACAGCTACCGCAGCGGGGCGAATTGCGCTTGCAAAGTTCTTGCCCATGCTGACGCAACAATTGATGCGCGCGGATCAGGGCTCCACAATCATCCGGCAACTCCGGCGCTAGTACCCTCTGCATGCCTTTGTAGGTCGTTGCATAGTTTCGGTGTTCAGGAGCGTAACCCAGCCGTACCAGCACGCGCAGTCCGTTCGAATCGAGCGCCAGAAATGGGTGGCGACGGTTGAAGAGGAGAATCTTTTCAGCGGCCGGCTCACCGATGGCGGGAAACTTCCGCAGGTCTTTTTTAGCTGCGGCGGTCGGCTTTTCCACGATCGCAGCTACCTCGTCGTTAAAAAGCTCGCGCGCAACCTGGGCTGCATTTCGCATTTTTTCGACGGTGCCGGCGGGAATGATTCCTTTGCCGGCGATGGCGAGAAGTGCGCTGTCTTTGGCCTTGCGGATATCTGCCGGAGCCAGGCCAACCTTTTTTCGCAATTCCGTGAAGGCCTCTCCACGCTTCGTGTCGCCGGCGAGATAGGCCACATTCTCCCAGAGGATCATTGCGAAGGGATCCGTCACCGCCGGTGACGCAGGTTCGCCGTAGAGTTGTCCGAGGCGGTCAATCACGGTTACGAACGGAAGCAGGCGAGAGGGCATCGCAGGAGATTATCCTCCAGAATCTCGCACGTAGCGAAGACTTAATCAGGACATTGCAAGTATGGTTGTGTCTCGCTGTACAAGTAGATAAGCTGCAAGGGGCCGAGTTACTCCGCAAAAATAATCGGGGGATGGATATGGGGAAGAGCCGTGGCTTGCTGATTTGGTTTGCACTTGTGATTTGCGCTGCGGGCAGCAGCACGCTACTCGCAGCCTACCAGCAGCCAGGCGGTCAAGGTGACCCGGCTCGTCTGAAACCAGCCTACCGCTTCGAGCGCAGCAAATGGATCTACGTCCACCTCGAAGGATCGCCGGCCGACATCGGCTATCAGCACGGCTATCTCCTCGCTCCCGAGATCGCCGACGGATTCAACACCGTCAAGTTTTACGACACCCACCGCACCAAGCGTGATTGGGAGTTCTTTCGCAATGTCGCTCAGACCATTCTGTGGCCGAAGATTGAGCCGGAATACCAGCAGGAGTTGCAGGGTATCGCCGATGGACTGAAGGCCCACGGCGTTTCGATGGACGTTTGGGACGTGGTGGCGCTCAACGCCATGGAAGAAGTTCCTGACTATTACGTGCCCTGGCTCAACCGCCAGGAGAAGCGCGCGGACGCGCCCAAGCTTACGTCGCCCGGCAACTGCAGCGCCTTCGTCGCGACCGGATCGATGACCAAGGACCACAAGCCGGTAATCGCCCATAGCAATTGGACGAACTTCGCCGTCGGCAGCCGCTGGACCATCGTCTTCGACATCGTGCCTAGCCACGGTTATCGCATGCTGCAGGACGGCTTTCCCGGAATCATCGTGAGCGATGACGATTTCGGCATCAATTCGGCGGGACTGATGGTGACGGAAACCACGATCACCGGTTACTCGCTCTTCGATCCCAACGGCGTACCCGAGTTCGTGAGGGCACGCAAGGCGCTGCAGTATGCGAGCTCCATCGATCAGTTCATGAAAATCATGCTCGACGGCAATAACGGAGGCTACGCTAACGACTGGCTGCTCGCCGACAACAACACGGGAGAGGTCGCGCGCTTCGAGCTGGGACTGAAGATACATCGTGTGTGGCGCACCAAAGACGGTTACTTCGTCGGTTCGAATTTCCCCAGCGATCCGGAGTTGATTGCGAAGGAGACGAACTTCGATCCCACCAACCTGGGCAGCTCGATGAATGCGCGCCATGTGCGCGCGGACGAGTTGATGCAACTCAACCAGGGGAAGATTGATGTCGCGTTGGCACAGAAATTTCTCGCTGACCACTGGGACAGCTACGAGCAGAAAGAGGACCGTGATGAACGCTCGCTATGCGGCCACATCGCCAACTCTCCGCGCGGCGTTCCCGAGTGGGAAGACCCGCCCTACCGCCCGGGAGGGGCCGTAACCGCCCAGGCCGCCGACAGCACCATGACGAAGAACATGACGTTCCGAGCCCGCGCCGGATATCCCTGCGGCGAAGACTTTTTGGCCGAGCCATTCCTGAAGGAGCACCCGGAATTCAGTTGGGAGCGACCGGTGCTGCGCGACATGAAGGGCAATCCGTGGGCGGAGTTCAAGGCAGGCGAGAAACCGTAAGAGCCAAAAACAGCCACGGATCTTCACGGATGACACGGATTAGGCTGAGGCGCGCCGTCCGGAGCTTCTGACATCGGCTATTACCTTGAATCCGTGCCGAAGCCGCATTTGGGACTAAGATAGCTTTAAGCAGTTTCTAACCTATTAATTTATAACAGTTTACACGAGACAGGCCAGCCTGCTGTTGGTCTTGATGGCAAGCGCCCTGAAGTTTTTTGCAACTTGTGTGTTGCAACAACATCTGTTATAACAGGTATTCGTTGTCGCACGACAAATTCGCTTTCTAAGGGAGCAATTCATGTTTCGCAAACTGATCTCCACGTCCGACGATTTCACTCTCACCGTGGTCCGCCTCGTGCTCGGCGTTGTATTTTTCGCTCACGGAGCGCAAAAGATGCTGGGATGGTTCGGCGGCTACGGCTTTCACGGCACCATGGGGTTCTTCACCCAGATGATGCACGTCCCCGCCCCGCTGGCATTCCTCGCGATCTGCGCGGAGTTCTTTGGTGGTCTGGGTCTGCTTTTGGGACTGCTGAGCCGCGTCGCCGCGTTCGGCATTTCGGTGAACATGCTGGTCGCGATCTTTACGGTCCACATTCACAACGGGTTCTTCGCTAACTGGACGGGTCAGCAGAAGGGTGAAGGCTTCGAATATCACCTGCTGGCGCTTGCTTTGTTGCTGGTTGTGATGATCAAAGGCGCGGGCGCGCTGTCGATCGATCGCGCGTTGTCGAAGTAAGCGGCAGCGATAGGGGATAAGCGACGGAGGGTGTGGTGGCTAACCGAATCCTGGAAGAGATCAAGCAGACGGCGCCGTTCTCCAGCCGGCAGCAGGAAGCGGCGCTCAATATCATGCGCACCGCCGACGCGCTGAAGCGTGGCCTTGACCTGCTGCTCAAGCGGCATGGGATCACACCCTCGCAGTACAACGTGCTGCGCATTCTGCGGGGCGCGGGCGCGCCGGGACTCTACTGCACCGCTATCGCCGAGCGAATGATCACAGCCGAGCCAGACATCACGCGGCTGCTCATGCGCATGGAGCGGCTCGGTCTGCTGGAACGTCGGCGCGATGGCAGTGACCGCCGAATGGTGACGGCGATCGCCACCGAGCAGGGTTTGCAGATACTCGATGACGTCGAGATTCCCCTGCGTGCATTACAAAGACAGCAGTTCCTGCTTCTGAGCGACCGCGAGACTCAAGAGCTGATTGCCGCTCTGGAGAAGGTGCGCGAGTCAATCGCGCGACAGGCTCAGCCACGATGAGGCAATTGCACCGTGACGATGCAGCCGCGGGCTTCCTTGCGGTTGGCCAGCTCGATGGAACCGCCATGGGCTTCAGCGATCTGTTGCGAGAGCACGAGGCCGATGCCCGAGCCGCCTTGTTTGGTGGTATAGAACGGCACGAACGCATTGCTGGGATTCAGCAGACCGATGCCGTTGTCTTCCACAATGAGATAGACGCTGGCGTCGTCCTGTTGCCAGCGCAGCACAACCTCGGGAGCAGCCGAGGATGGAGCTGCGCTCCCGACTGCCTGCTCCAATGCGGAGTCCACGGCGTTCCGCACCAGGTTAATCAGCATCTGCTCGATCAAGTCCGGATCGATCATCAGCACTACATCCGGACCGTACGAAATGCGCACTTGCAGCCGGGTCTCTAACATGGCGACGCGGTCCGCCAGCAGCCGAAGTTCAACCGGCTGCAGCTTTGGGCTCGGCATCTGAGCCAATCTCCGGTAGGACTGCAGGAAGCGATGGAGCGAGCCGGTGCGGGACTCGATGATGTCGAGCCCTCGCTGAAAGTCGGTCTTCATGCCCTCCGGCAGGTCAAGTTGGGGAAGGCGCGTCGCCAGACTGCCGGCGATTGACATAATCGGCGCAAGGGAATTATTCAGCTCGTGCCCCAGCACTCGAATCAGCCGCTGCCACGCGCTGCGCTCCTCTTCTCGAAGCGCCCGGCTGACATCGGAAAGAACAATCAAAGTGTGCGGCACACCGTTCTGGCGAAACGACCGCTTACGCACCATCCAGCGGGCGTTTGGAGTGGAATACGGCAGCGCCACCAGGCTTGCATTCTTGGCCTCAAAACACGCGTCCAAACCAAGTGCGCCGGCTGTCCTGCCCAGGACGCGCGCTGACGCTTGCTGCAACAGGCGCTCCCCGGCGGCATTCACCAGCCGCAGCGAGTGTTCCGGATCGAAAGTAAAGATAGGGACGTCGATCTCATCCACCACGCGCCTCAGCAATGCCGTGGCCTCGATCGTCTGAATGCGCTGCCCGGTGAGGATGTCGGCAAGCGTGTTGATTTCCAGCGCTAATTCGCCAAGAGAATCGTTGGGATTGGCCTCGCGAGCGCGAAAGGAATAGTCCTCTTCGCGCAGCGCGCTCACCACATTGGACAGCGTCTGCAGCGGGCGGACAATTTGTTCCAGCAAGGTCAGCGTCAGGATGAACCAGAGGAAGAATTCGAATACAGTGATCGCAATTTTAACGTCCCGCGTCCAGGCATGAGTCCAGATCAACGTGGTGGCTATGACAATGCCGGGAAGGGCCGCCAGGATGGCGAAGATGGCAATACGCCGCTCGTACAGGAGCCGGCGACGTTTGAACTGCTCTCTGGCGCTGCGGTTCCGTTCGTAGTAACCGCTGCCAGAGCTAGAGTCCATAGCGCTCCATGCGTCGATAAAGCGCGCCCCGGCTAAGACCCAAAGCCTCTGCGGCCTGACTGACGTTTCCGTGAAAGCGCTGCAAAGCTTTCCGCACCAGGATACTTTCGACTTCCTCAATGCTGAGTTCTTCCAGGTTCTGGCCCTGCGGACGCTGCAGGTTCAAGCCCAGGTCGGAAACCTGCACTTCGTCGGAATGCGCCATCAATACCGCCCGCTCCAGGGTGTGCTCCAGTTCGCGGACGTTACCTGGCCAGGCGTACTGCATCATCATCTGCATGGCTGCTGCTCCGAACCCGCGGACTTGCACGCGGTAACGGGTAGCGTAGCGCGAGAGGAAGTGCGCTGCCAGCGCAGGAATATCTTCACGCCGTTCACGCAATGCGGGCAGATGGATCTCCACCGTATTCAAGCGAAAAAGCAGGTCTTCGCGGAACAGGCCGGCGGCAATGGCTGCGTTCAGGTCGCTGTTGGTGGCCGAAATAACCCGCACGTTGACCCGCTTGGTGCGTGACGATCCCACACGCTCGATTTCGCCGGTTTCCAATACGCGCAGCAGCTTGGCCTGTTGCCGCATGGGTACGTTTCCGATTTCGTCGAGGAAGATCGATCCGTTGTCGGCCAGTTCAAAGCGTCCGATGCGATCGGTACGGGCGTCGGTGAAGGCGCCCTTCACGTGTCCGAATAGTTCGCTTTCGAAGGTGCCCTCAGGCAGCGCGCCCGTATTGACGGCCACCAGTGGCATCGCTGACCGCGCGGACAAGACGTGCAGGGTATGGGCCACGACTTCTTTGCCGGTGCCATGCTCTCCTGTCACCAGAACGTTGGCGTCGGACGGCCCAATGCGCGCAATCGTCTGCAGTACCGGCTGCATCGACGGCGCAGAGGCGATGAAGTCGGGGGCGCCTTCAGCACGCAACAGCCTGGTTTCCGCCTCCAGATGCTGCGTCCGCTGCAGGGCGCGATGTAATTCCACCTGGGTACGAATGATCGCCAGCAGGCGCTCGTTCTCCCAGGGCTTCTGGATAAAATCGCGCGCCCCGCGACGCATGGCCTCCACTGCCAGGCCGACATTGCCCCAGGCTGTCATCACGATGACCGGCAAGCTGCTGTCGAAGGCGACGATTTGTGAAAGTAGATCGAGACCTTCCTGGCCCGACGTCGTATCGCGGGTGTAATTCAGGTCAATCAATACCGCATCATAGAACTCGCTGGCCAATGACTCCCGCACCGCCGCCGGAGACTTTGCCGTATCAATTACGAAGCCCTCAGGGCGCAGCAACAGCTCGATGGCCTCCAGGATATGGGGTTGGTCGTCAGCGGCAAGGATCCGCCCGGTGTTCAAGCGCTCGAACGACTGACTGCCAGAGTCGCTGGAGTCTGCACGGCTAGTTTGGGTTTGTACTCTGACCAACGTGATCCCCCGAAGGCGCGACCCCATCCACTGCGTTCTGAACTTGTATCCCATTATCTGCCAGAGTAGTGCCGGTTGCGCGCTGCAACTCAACTTTCGATTTCTGGTACGTCGTGTTGGCGTTCACCAGGTCGAGTTCGGCCAACGCCAAGTCGCGTTGCGCCGTCAGTGTCTGGAACGTCGATCCCGCTCCCAGGTCCTGCTCCTTCTGCATGATGGTGAAAGTCTTCTGCGCCAGGTCGCGCGCTTTTCTGGCCGCCTGCACGCGGGCCAGGCTCTGCTCCAGCGCATACTGCGCATTGCGCACTTCGATGCGAATCTGCTTCTTCAGCTGCTGCTGGCGAAGCTCCGCCTGGCGATACTCCAGCTCGGAGCGGTACTGGTCAGCCTTGGCAACACGATTACGAATGGGAATATTCAGATTTAATCCTACGAAGTAATCAGGAGACGTACCGTTGTAGGCGTTGTCGAAGGCCCCCCAGAAACCCGTAGGCAAATTTGACGTGTTATCGCCGCTGAAAGCGGGATTCAACTCGCCCGCCAGTCCTGTGCCGCCGTAAAACGCGACCAGCGATAATTGGGGCAGCAGAGCGTTCTTCGCGGCCTGGCGGCTGATCTGGCGGTTCACCAGGTCGATGTCCGACTCGGCCAGGTCGGGCCGGTCACCCAGCGCTTCACTGATGAGGTCCTGCAGCGGCTGTTCGGTGGTTGTCGCGGCCGGTTCAGAGCGATCGGTCGGAATCACCGGCATGGCTTCCAACACCGGATCGTCAAGGTTCTTGGTGATCGCATTCTTCATCAGCGATTCCTGCAGTTGCAGGGTCGTCTTGGCGATCAGCAAGTCCTGGTCGCGTCGCGACACTTCGGCTTCCGCGCGCATCACATCCATGGCCGGCACAGCATCAAGCTGCAGCTGCTTTTGCGCATTGGAGAGACTCTGCTGCGCGAACGAGTACGACTGCTCGGTGACGCGCTCGGCCTCATAGGCGCTGACCAGGTCCCAATACATATTGGCGATCTGCGTAATGGTGGCGACCACCTGATCTTTGAAGGCGATGTCCGAAATCCTCTTGTTGTTCTTGGCAATCCTCAGGAAACGCAGGTTGGGACCGAATCCGGCGCCGGCTAGCAACTGCTGCTGCACGGTCACACGGTAATAGGCTCCGAGTGATGGGCTCAGGTTGCTGAAAATACTGTTGGTGGTCTGGCGATTGTTTTGCGTATCGAAGGTAACAGTGGTCCCGGTAGGAAACGACTGCTGGTAGTTAAGGTTAAATACGCCGGTGTTCTGCTGCAGAATAGGCACGCCGTAAATCTGCAGGTTGGCCAGCGGCTGCGACAGGTGCTCGATGCCCATGTTGCCGGTGACCAACGGGTCATAAGACTGCACGGTAGAGCCGATGCCCAGCGTTGATTGCACCAAACCGGCAGCGCCTGCACCGGCTCCGCCTGCGCCGCCCGTCGTGCCGCCTGCGCCCGCTCCGGGAGCGCCCGTGCCGAAGCCTCCGACGCCGCCTCCCGGCGTACCCTGCACCACACCGGTATTGACACCGCGGAACGAGCCACCCGCTTTGGTGCGGAGAATATCGGTATCGGCAATCGGCAAGTTGTAGCGCGCAATCGCCACATCGAGATTGTTCTCAATGGCCAGTGAGATGGCGTCAGTCAGCGAGATGTAGAGCTTCCCATCGCGTATGAGCTGGTCGAGCCGCGGCGAGTTCGTTAGTTGTGGCGCTGCGACCGTGTTGGAGCGGTAGGCGTCAAAGGGCTCCCAGTTATGCGGCATGGCAAGCTGCGGCGGGGTCTGGATATGTGTTTGTACTTGGCTGGTGGTGGAACCCGATACTGTGGGCGCAGTGGTTTGAGCTTCCCCACTGACCAGCAGGGCACAAAGCAGCATCACCACCGCAGGTGACTTGGTAATGCGTTCGATCATGGCCGGGCCGCCTCACGGGTTGAAGCGAAGCTGGCGTCGCCGGTGTCACTCACTAACCAACCGTCGCGCAGATTAATCGTCCGGCTTCCATACGACGCATTTACGTCCGAGTGCGTGACCTGCACAATGGTCGTGCCTTGACGATTGAGTTCGCTGAACAGCTCCATGATCTCCTTCGCCTGGCTGGAGTGCAGGTTCCCGGTGGGCTCGTCCGCCAACAACAGAGGCGGTTTGTGGATCACGGCGCGCGCAATGCCCACCAGTTGCTGTTGCCCCCCGGACAATTGGTTCGGGTACAAGTCCTTCTTCGCCACAATTTGAAAGCGATCGAGCGTATCGGCCACCATTCCCTGGCGCTCGCTCCGCGGGATGTCTTTGTACGACAGCGGCAGGTCGATGTTCTCCTGCACGGTGAGATCGTCGAGCAGGTGATAGCTCTGGAACACCATTCCGACATTGCGCTTGGCCAGCTCGCTACGTTCCTTGCGCTTCATACGATGCACGGCCTCGTCGCGGAACCAGTACTCGCCCGCCCATTGGTCGTCCAGCAGGGCCAGCGCGTTCAACAGCGAGGACTTGCCCGCTCCCGAGGGCCCCATGATGGTGAGAAACTCGCCTTCAGGAATGGTGAGGTCGATGCGGCGAAGCACCCAGGTTTCGCCCGCCGCGGTCTTGTAGCTGCGCTCGAGATTTTTCAGTCGAATCATAGGAGTAACAGGTAACTCGTAATTGGCAACTGGTATTAGTTCGCGTTTGCTTCGGTAACTCCGTCATTGATCACACATCGGACGTCGTCGCAGTCACGAACGGAGACTGCGAGCGTTTTCGATCGCCCGCCAGTTACCGGTGAACAATGACCAGCTACCTACTGCGTCTCCTGCATCAGTCGGCGTAGTTCGTCTTCGGCTACGACCTTGCCATCGAAGAGGTGCACTTCGCGCTCGGCGTGCGCGGCAAATCGGGGATCGTGCGTCACCATGCAGATCGTTGCGCCCTCGCGATGCAGTTTCTGCAGCAGTTCCATGACGGCTTCGCCGTTGCGCGAGTCAAGATTTCCGGTGGGCTCATCCGCCAGCAGGATGGAAGGCGATCCGGCCAGGGCACGTGCTACCGCCACGCGCTGTTGCTGACCGCCCGAGAGTTGCGAAGGATAGTGGCGCAGACGGTGTGCCATGCCCACACGTTCCAGCGATTCCAGCACCCTCCGTTTGCGTTCGGGCGATGGCATGCCGTCGCGGTAGGTGAGAGGAAGCTCGACGTTTTCGTACACCGTGAGGTCGCCGATCAGGTTAAAACTCTGGAAGATGAAGCCAATCTCGCGGTTGCGGATGCGCGAGCGATCGGCAAAGTCGAGGTTTTCAACCGTCGCGCCATTCAGCTGATATTTACCCTCGGTCGGAGTGTCGAGCAATCCAATGATGGAGAGCAGCGTTGACTTGCCGCAGCCCGAGGGCCCCGACATGGCAACATACTCGCCCTTTGCGATGGTCAAGTGAACTCCGGCAAGGGCGTGGGTCTCGACCTCGTCGGTGTAGAAAACCTTGGTGAGATTTTCAATTTCAATCAAAGGGGCTCCTGCTGCGCTCATAGCTCTTCCATTCTGTTGTCGCCGCAACGCATGAATTTGTTTACCACCACTACTCCAGCTTTACTCGATCGGTGTTGTCCCATCGCGACATGTCCGAAAGGATCACCGTATCGCCTTCCTTCAGCCCGGAATCGATCTGGATCAGGTTCACCGAAGCGCGCCCGGTCTTCACTTGTACTCGCGAAGCCCCGTTGCTCTGGGGATCCAGTACGAACATCGAGATGGTGCTGTTCTCCTGGCCGAATGCCGGACGTCCGACGTAGAGCACGTTTTCCAGCTTCTCCAAATCGATGGTCCCATCGACGCTCAAGTCCGGCCGCGCGCCCTTCGGCAGTTCGCCTGTCAGTGATACGTCAACCGTGACCGTTCCGTTCTGTACCGCGGGATCAACCCGGCTAACCGTGCCGGCAATTACACCATTATGGGTATCGATGGAGGCCGGCTCGCCGACCTGTACATCGCGCGCCTGGGTCTCCGGAATCTTCAACTCAGCCATCAGATGATTGGGTTGCACTACCTTGGCCAGTTCAGCCCCGGGCAGAACATGCTGGCCTACCTGTAGTGGCACTTCCACCAGTACCCCGGCAACGCCAGCGCGAACTTTCAGTTTCGCCAGCTGCTGCTGCTTCAAGTCTGCCAGCGCGCGCATTTGATCGATCTTGGATTGCTGTACCGCCAGTTGGGAGGCAATCGCCTTCTGATTGATCTTCAGGCGCTCATCTTCAATCTGATTGCGGGTGTCCAACTCCCCAGCCTTGCCCTCCGAGGCTTTCGCCGTCAGTCCCGAGACAACCCCCAAGTCGTAGAGTGCCTTGTCGGTCTTTGCCTGCCGCTGCGCCTCGTTGTAATCAGCATTGACCGTGGCCGCTCCCGCCCGTTGGGTCATAAGGTCACTGTCCAGCCTGACCTTAAGGCTTTGATACTCCGCCTCAGCGGCTTTCGCCTGCAGTTGCGCGTCCAGGGCTTCTTGTTCCAGTTGCGGATTCGTCATTTCCACCAGAACGGTGTCCGCTTCGACTAGCGAACCTGGTAACTTGTCGATGCGAACCACGGTCGCTTCAGTTTCTGCGGGAATCTGCCTTACATCTTCATGGCTGGGAACCAGCGACCCGAGGCCGCGTACCTGACGCAGCATTGAGCCGCGCTTCACTGTATCGGTCCAGATTGTGGCGCGCTCGACACTGGGGGCGGCCGGCTTCAACCGGGCCACACCAACCGTCAGTGCAACCAGGACCACAAGGCCGATGCTGCCCCAGATCATCTGGCGGCGACGCTTCTGTTGCTTCAATTCCGGACGGGCGATATCCATTGCACTTTGGAAAGAGCAACTCGGCGACCAATCGCGATACTTCGTTTCCTATTGAATAATAAGCGGCTTAGCCGTATCAACGCCGCGGATCGGCGGTGGCTGGTGTCCCGCACCGAATAAAAGTGTCCGTTCTCGGACAGTAATGGCACCAAGGTCGCTCAGAGTCTTCGTAGCTCAAGCTTTTATTGAACCGAGCGGAAACGGACCGTGTACGTTACGATGGGACGTCGATAGCTGCGTTCGGCACCTCGTAACTGATGTCCACCTCTGTTTCAGAAGCGCCGGTCACCACCAGTCAGGCGTCGTCCACGTCGTCGCGGCTGTTCTCGCTCGATATTTTCCGCGGCGCTACCATCGCGGCCATGATCCTGGTGAACAACCCCGGGAACGACTACCCCTATGCGCCACTTGAGCACACCAAGTGGAACGGCTGGACCCCGACCGATCTCATATTCCCGTTCTTCCTCTTTATAGTGGGCGTGTCGCTGGTCCTCTCGTTCCGATCGCGGTTGCAACGCGGCGAATCGAGGCGAACGCTTCTGATTCACTCTCTGCGCCGTAGCGCCATCATCTTTCTTATCGGGTTGTTATTGCATGGACTCCCGTACTTCCACCTGTCCACTTGGCGAGTCGCCGGAGTCCTGCAGCGGATCGCCCTCGCCTATCTTGCGGCGTCATTGATTACGCTCACTTCGAAAACGCGAGCGATCGCGATCTGGATCGTCGGCCTGTTGGTCGGTTACTGGATTGCGATGCGCTTTGTGCCGGTTCCCGGATTCGGATTGCCGGTTCGCGATATCCCGATTCTCCATCCCGATGCCAACTTGAACTGGTATCTCGATCGGCAATTCCTGCCCGGACGAATGTACGAAGTCACGCGCGATCCCGAGGGGATTCTCAGCACATTCCCCTCAATTGCGACGGCTCTGCTGGGCGTATTGACAGGCAAGTGGCTGTCCAGCCTCCGCGACGCGAAACAGAAGGTGTTGGGGATGTTGGCCTTCGGCACCGCTTGTGTTGTCGCCGGGCAGCTCTGGGCTATATGGTTTCCCATCAACAAGAAGCTTTGGACCAGTTCGTTCGTTCTCTTCACCGCCGGATGCGCCGTGATTTGCCTTGCCGCTTGTTACTGGATCAACGACGTCAGGCTCCATCGGGGAGCGTGGACAAAGCCATTCGTAGTATTCGGTACCAACGCCATCGCTGCCTATGTGCTCGCCGACCTTGTCTCGGTGGTGTTATCCAACATTCGAGTTCATTTCGGCCACCGCATCATTACCCTGCAGGAATACATCTACCGTCACGTCTTCGGGCATGTCACCCCGCTTCCCCTCGGCTCCCTGGTCTATTCCCTTGTGTTTGTAATGGTTTGCTACCTTCCTATCTGGTGGATGTACCGAAAACGCATTTTCCTCAAGGTATAGCGCAAGTCGGCCATTCCCGATTGGCATCTCACTTGCACCGCATTGATCGGTTGTTTCGTTGACGGTCGGCACTTGCCGTCCTAACATCCGAGACTATGCCCGCAACGTCGATCACCGTCGGTCAACTGCTGGGCCACTACCGCATCCTCGAAAGGATCGGTGGCGGCGGCCAGGGAGAAGTTTTTCGCGCCCACGACGAGCGCTTCGACAAGGATGTTGCCCTCAAGATCCTTCCGGCTACAGCGCTTTCCGATGATGCCGCCCGTAAGCAATTCCGCCAGGAAGCCCTTGCCGTCGGCAAGCTCAATCACCCCAACATCGCCACCGCGTTCTATTTCGGCGAGGAGCACGGGGTGGACTTTCTGGTCACCGAGTACATCGCCGGCTCTGGTTTGGACGAGAAGGTCAAGCAGGGACCGTTACCGGAAGAGAGGGTGCTTGCGCTAGGCGCTCAGCTGGCCAACGGACTGGAAGCGGCGCACCACGAGGGAATCATTCACCGTGACCTGAAGCCGGGCAATCTGCGCATCACAGAAAGTGGCCGGCTCAAGATTCTGGACTTCGGATTGGCGGAGTTAATCGATCCGGTTATCGACGTCGAGGCCGCCGAGACGGTAACGCTTTCGATGACCTTGACCGGGACCGTCCCCTACATGGCCCCCGAGCAGTTCGAGGGCATGTGCGATCAGCGTTCTGATCTGTGGGCTGCCGGAGTGGTGTTGTATGAGATGGCGACCGGGCAGCGGCCCTTTCCCGAAGCCCAACTGCAACGCCTGAAGGACGCCATTCTGCATCGAGAACCGGCCCGGCCGGCCGCGCTCAATCCGGCAATTTCGCGGGGTCTGGAGACGCGTGATTTTGCGTGCCCTCCAAAAGGACCCCAAGCGGCGGTACCAGAATGCTGCGGAACTGCGCGATGATTGACGAGGGTAATGCACGGATGGCGAGTCAAGCGCCGTGAACCGGCGCGCACCAGGGCCGTGGCTCTCGCCCTCGTGGTGGTGCTGCTGGGAGCTTCTGCCCTGGTTGCACGCCACTACTGGCCAACCATCCGGACCATTGTGTGGCCCTCAACGTCGGGAGTAACGGCCAATTACCGCGTGCTCGCCGTATTGCCTACCGAGACCGCCGGCCAGGATGCGGAGGAAGCTGCGTTTGGACGTGGCGTCGCCGAGACCGTGAGTGCGCGGATCGCGCAAGGCACTAATAGCCGTCAGTTTCAATTGATCCCACCCACGGAACTGAGCAGTCAGGGCGTGAAGTCGGCCGAGGCGGCACAGCGGGAGTTCGGCGTCGATCTGGTACTGGCAATCGGGTTGCAGCGCTCCGGCGGGAAGATCCGCATCACCTGCAGCTTGATCGATCCCCGGACACACCTGCAGCTTAATGCGCGCACCGTCACCGGTGATGCCACCGACCTTTTTGGCTTGGAGGACTACGCCGTCGCTGAAGTATTCGGAATGTTGCCGGATGGTGCAAAGTCCGGGCAGCCTACGCCGTCGGAAGTCCACGCTGCCGTGCCCGCCTGGCTATGAATACTACGTCCGCGGGCAGGGCTATC
The DNA here is from genome assembly GCA_963834815.1 of uncultured Acidobacteriaceae bacterium. Lineage (GTDB taxonomy): Bacteria > Acidobacteriota > Terriglobia > Terriglobales > Acidobacteriaceae > DASRAA01. Next base: position 1,096,649 of record CAWIDA010000009.1, read on the forward strand.
TCCTGGAGTATCAGAAGCTGGAGAACATCGATAGCGCCATTAAGGAATTCCAGCGCGCATTGCAGGCCAGCCCGCATTACGCACCGGCTTATGCCGGCTTGGGCGAAGCCTATTGGAGGGGCTATAAAGCCAACCGCGGCAAAGACTGGTTGGATCAAGCCAAAACCAATTGCGAAAAGGCGTTGGAGGCCGACCCACGACTGGCCGTAGCTCATACCTGCCTGGGAAACCTGCACAACGATACGGGGCACTACAGTGAAGCCGCGCAGGAATTCCAGCGCGCGCTCGCACTGGATCCTGAGGACGCCGCGGCGTTTGGCGGTCTGGGATTTGCCTACGAACTGCTCGGCAATACGAATGAAGCGGAAGCCGAGACCTACAAAAAAGCCATCGCGCTGCGCCCGCAGTACTGGGCGGTTTACAACTGGCTGGGGAATTTCTACTACGATCAGGCGCGGTATGCGGACGCCGCGGTTCAATTCCAGAAAGTCATCCAGCTCCGGCCCGATAACAATCGCGGCTACTACAACCTGGGTGCGATGTATCTTTTGGAAGGCAATTACAACGACGCAATCTCGGCTTCAAATCGTTCCATCGAGCTGCAGCCCACCACCGCGGCCTACAGCAATTTGGGAACGGCCTACTATTACTTGCGCCGCTACCCTGAGGCAATCGCGGCCTACGAAAAGGCGCGCGCCCTGGATGAAAAGGACTATCTGAACTGGGGCAATCTCGGAGACGCGTTGTATTGGTCGTCAAACCGGAGGCCGGAAGCAGCGGCTGCCTACAAGCGGGCCATTGGACTGGCACAGGAGCGAGTGCGGGTCAATGCCAAGGACGCCACAGCCCGGGCCTATATTGCAGGCTATAGTGCCATGCTCGGTGACAAGCACACTGCCATCGCGGAGCTGGAAAAGGCCTCGAGCCTGGCCCCTCACGACCCTGATGTGATGTTTCGCGCCGCACTGGTGTACAACCGGTTCGGCGATCAGAATCGGACTCTGGAATGGCTGAAAAAAGCGGCCGCCGCCAACTATTCCCGCACCACCATGCGAGACACGCCGGACTTTGATCATCTGCAATCCAATCCCGAGTTTAAGGCGATAATCTCCGGCGCCTGATGGTGTGTGCCACTGCTCCGCGCGGGAGCAGAAGGGTGGGAGCACCACGCTTCAGCGTGGTGAAAAGGACAGGGAACTTGATGGGGCTTTTGGCCCTGGCTGACAGGACTCGCCGAGCCCGGCTTCAGCCGGCGACACAACCATATCGACTACACCAAACGCTTGCGGCTCTACCGGTCGACGTGAACCACCCGGATCGCTGAATGCCGAGCACTGGGTTCCGTCAATCGTCACCGTGGCAAAAGAGAAATCTCCCGCCGGGGCGCCTTTCACAACCTTGCTGGTCAATCACTCTCCGTATATGGAAGTCGCGTTTCGGCATAAACGCGAGTGGCATCCATGAACGCCTGGATCACTGAACGTCCCAGCACTATCTTGTACCGTCAATGCCGTCCAGCTCGTACGCAAGTCCAGTCGAACATCGTCGCAATAAGCCGGAGGGAACAGCGCTCGTGCGATATGAAGTTTGCTGCTTCCTCTCCAGAGCTGTTATGGAAGTCGCGTTTCGCAAAAGGAGTGGCATCCGGCGGGAACAACACACGTCCACATTCCTCGTCATTGTGCCGTCCGGTTTTACGCCATGTTCCAGGCGATCAGTCGCCAAAAGTAGGAGGGAACAGAGCTCGGGCGATAGACACGCGGGTAGGCATCCTTGACTCTTCCGGCATCAGTGTTAACGTATCTGGCGAGCAGACTCCCTGTCCGTCCATGACGATCACAGCCTTTTCGTGCTGGCCGAAGGCTCCATTTGTGGGGACGAGAGTGCCGCCTAATAAGCCGAGAATCAGCGCCCCTACGCCAACGGTGGCGCAACTCCTCGAGTGTCGACCGTCCGCCATTCGCATTCTTGTCGTTCATTTAGAAGATTCCTTTCAGTCCCGCCAGACAATCGGAGACTCTCGAAATCCTTTCTCTGGTCCGGAACTGCCTGAGCCCTAGGCGTGCCAACGGTAGCACGACTTAACCTACAGTCAAGCAAATCAACCACCCAATTAACGCTGTTCTCCAGCCTCGCCACCTCAGTGGGCCTGGGCTGGCACCTAAGAGACACCAATCGCGATCGGCTCCGAGATGTCCCCTGACAACTCCCCGTCATCGCTTTGGACGCGCCGCCGACGAGATTCGTCAGCTCTCGGCAGCCGAACTCTCACCGCCCGTGTGCCGGCAGGACTATCCAAGTTGATTGTTCGGACTATCCAATCGGATAGTGGCTCCCTGGTCTGAATTCATGCCAGTCCACAATGCACTTGCGGCAAGCGATTGCAAAGATTGTCCTTTTTCCCTCGGTGCGGCACATTCGCACTTTGGCATGCGGCTTGCTCTTTATCCCGGCGTAAGCAGCAAGCGTTGGATCTCTCACAAGAAAGATTTTCAAGCTTGCCAGCTAACAAATTTCAGTCTGGGTTCCGCTGACAGGAGCCCCCAAGGAGGAGTTATGAAGCGCAACATGTTTGGGGCCCTGATGACTCTCATCGTGGCCTTCGCCGTCGCCGTTCCTATGGTTCATGCTCAGACGATCATGACCGCCAACGTACCGTTCGCTTTCAGCGTTGAGCAGAATCAGCTTCCGGCGGGTTCGTACTCGGTCCGCGAGATGGGTGCCCGGGCGACCTTGATTCAAAGCGCGGATGGCAAAGAGCACGTGCTGGGGATTTACTCCAATGCCGGACCGTCCAAGGCCGGCGAAACCAAGCTGGTGTTCAAGAAGGTCGGCGATCACTACTTCTTGACTCAGATCTGGACCAGTGCCCGCGACGAAGGGCGGCAAGTCCCCCAATCCAGCCTGGAGAACGAACTTGAGGCTGCCAACAGCGGAATCGCTGGTGGCGAAGAGACTGTGATCGTCGCTTTGCGCTAACCTGCCCCAACGATCACAAGAACCCGGAGCTCCCACCGGCTCCGGGTTTTCCTTTTTTGATTCGCCCCCCTCGCAATTCGTACCCTTCCGATGGACATTTACCCCCGCGCAAGTAGAATGCAGAGTTCACCACTTTCCGCTGGTTGGTGAAGGGAGTCTCCATGGTCGTAGGTGTTCCCCGCGAAACCTTTCCAGGGGAGCGGCGGGTCGCGCTCGTGCCTGCAGTCATTCCAACCCTAATTAAAGCTGGACTGGAAGTCGTCGTCGAAGCTGGCGCCGGCGCCGAAGCCGGTTACCCGGATGCCGATTACGCTGCCAAGGGCGCCAAGCTCGTCGCCGAGCGTGCCGAGGTGTTTCGCTCGGCCGACATCATTCTTCAGGTGCTCTGTTACGGCTCCAACGATGTCACTGGCCGCGATGATCTGCCGCTACTACGGCGAGGCCAGGCCCTGATCGGGTTCTTGCGTCCCCTGGGAAACGTTGAAACAGTTCAGGAGATCGCCGCCACTGGGGCAACTGCCTTTTCCGTCGAGCTGATGCCCCGCACTACCCGTGCCCAAAGCATGGACGCCCTCTCCTCCATGGGAACCATTTGCGGTTATAAGGCGGTACTGATCGCCGCCGACACGCTCCCGCGCATTTTCCCCATGCTCACGACCGCTGCCGGAACTATCACTCCGGCGCGAGTGCTGGTGATGGGCGCTGGCGTTGCCGGATTGCAGGCCATCGCCACCGCGCGCCGTCTGGGAGCTGTGGTATCGGCGTACGACCTACGCCCTGCCGTAAAAGAACAGGTGCAGAGCCTCGGCGGCAGGTTCGTCGAATTGCCCATCGAGGTGAAAGACGCCCAGGACGCCGGCGGCTATGCCAAGGCGCAGGATGAGTCGTTCTATCAGCGCCAGCGCGAGCTGTTGGGACAAGTGGTCGCGCAGCAGGACGTGGTGATTACAGCAGCAGTGATTCCGGGTAAGAAGTCGCCGGTGCTGGTAACCAAAGAAATGGTCGCGGCAATGGCTCCGGGGTCGGTAATCGTCGATCTCGCTTCCGAGCGCGGGGGCAACTGCGAGTTGACACGTACCGGCGAGAAGATCGTGGAGCACGGCGTCTCGATCATCGGATCGATCAATCTGGCCAGCACCGTTCCGTATCATGCCAGCCAGATGTACTCCAAGAACTTGGCCAACTTCCTGCTCAACATGGTGAAGGACGGAAAGCTCAACCTGAACATGCAGGACGAGATCGTGCGCAGCACGCTCGTCACCGAAAGCGGCGAGATCGTGAATCCTCGCATTCGCGAGTTCTTCTCGCTGCCCGCATTGGTAACACAGTCATGATCTTGAACCGCAGAGACGCAGAAACGCAGAGGATGATGCACGCTTTTGGCTATTCGCTATTCGCTATTCGCTTTTCGCCTATCGCTCTTTAGCCGCCGTGTTTTGGCGAAAGGCGAAGAGCCAAAAGCCAGAGCCAAGAGCCAGTTGCTAATTGCTAGTTGCTAGCTAGCTACTCCCGGAGGTTCTATTGAAGTCCGACCTGATCACCAGTCTGTATGTCTTCATGCTCGCCGCGTTTATCGGATTTGAGGTCATCCGGCGAGTTTCACCGCTATTACATACTCCCTTGATGTCGCTCACCAACGCACTGGACGCCATCGCCGTGGTGGGCGCGATCATCCTGGCCGGCGAGCAGAAGAGCCAGCTCGCCACCATACTGGGCACCATCGCCATCGTCGCCGCCACCAGCAACATCGTCGGAGGATTCATCATCACCGACCGCATGCTCAAGATGTTCAAAGCGAGTAAAGCGCCCAAGCCATGACCGACCTCGTGGGTGGTGAATACGTCATTGAAGTCCTCTACTTTATTGCGGCGGCGCTGTTCATCCTGTCACTCAAGTGGCTAAGCTCGCCCGCCACCGCGCGCCGCGGCATCTTCGCTGGCGAAGCCGGCATGCTGCTCGCCATCGTCGGTACGCTCTTCTACAAGGGCATCGTCGATTACAAGTGGATCGCCATTGCCCTGGTGCTGGGCACCATCATCGGCGTCCCCCTGGGCCGCGTCGCCATGACCGCCGTTCCCCAGCGGACTGCTCTCAGTCACGCCTTCGGAGCGCTGTGCGTCACGCTGGTGGGCACCGCTGAGTTCTACCTGCGCGCGCCCAACATCTCGAAGTTCACGATGAGCGTGCTCTCGCTCGAGGTCATCCTCGGCTCTCTGACCTTTACCGGCAGCTTGATGGCCGCGGGCAAACTACAGGAAGTTCTGCCGCAGCGCCCCATCACCTATAAAGGACAGAACTTCGTCAACCTCGGCTTCCTCGCCATCGCCATTGTCATCGCCGTAGTGCTGGTGTTGCATCCGGAAGACATGTGGCTGTATCCGGCGATGATCATCATTCCGCTGATCTTCGGCGTGCTGATGATCATCCCCATCGGCGGCGCCGACATGCCGACCGTCATTTCGCTGTTGAACTCCTACGCCGGACTCTCGGCGGCAGCCATGGGTTTCGTACTCGATAGCAAGCTGCTTATCGTCGCGGGCGCGCTCGACGGCGCCTCGGGCTTCATTCTCTCGGTAAACATGTCGAAGGCCATGAACCGCTCGTTTACCAACGTGCTCTTCGGAGCCTTCGGACAGGTGCAGCCCACTGCGGCAGGCGCCCAGGAAGTGCGTCCCGTGCGCAGCGCTACGCCGGAAGAAGCGGCGGCAATTCTCTCGGCGGCCAACAAAGTCGTTATCGTTCCCGGATACGGCATGGCCGTGGCCCAGGCGCAGCACAAAGTCCGCGAACTCTATGACGCGCTGAGTAAGCGCGGCGTCGACGTGAGCTTCGGCATCCATCCCGTCGCCGGCCGCATGCCGGGACACATGAACGTTCTGTTGGCCGAAGCCGACATCCCCTACGACAAGCTGCTCGACATGGACCAGGTGAACGGCGACATGCCGCAGACCGACGTGGCGCTGGTCATCGGCGCCAATGACGTGACTAATCCCGCCGCGCGCACCGACCAGTCGAGTCCCATCTACGGCATGCCGATCCTCGACGTCGACAAAGCGCACACCGTGATGGTCATCAAGCGCAGCATGAGCCCGGGCTTCGCCGGCATCGACAACCCGCTCTACTACCTCGACAACAACCTGATGCTCTTCGGCGACGCCAAGGCGTTTGTCGGCAACATCGTGAAGGAGCTTTCGGGGAATAGCGGGGGGCACTAGCGGTGGTGACTGGTAGCTGGTAACTGGGAACTGAGCCGGCGTGTCGCGAGTCTCTTCCCTGCGCGGAACGGAATGGGTCGGGGCACCCCCTCCCCCCACCCCTGTTTTTTGCAAATTCCTCATTCCATTGAGGTTGTGGGTTTTGTCCTCGCAAATTCCTCTGCACGTAAGCCTTATGGGCAAATTCTTCATAACAAAAGAGTTAGGTGGGGTTGCGGAAGGCCGAACGGGTGCGGGGAAGGTGCGGTGGGCAGTCGATCGATGAAAAGTACAACAAACCACAGGGCGTAACCGCCTAAAGTCTGACTGACGATGAAGTGGTGTCTGAGTGCCGCCTTTTGGAGACGACAACTCCCCCATCGTTCTGGCAGCGAGTTTAGGTGGGTTGGAGCGGGGATGGCTAGGACGTAGGTCACGTCGAAGTGTGATAAGGAAGCTGGCAGTCGCCAGCGGCCAGTCGCCAGTAAGAAAAGCAAGAGCCAATACGGATGAACGAGGGTTGGGAGAAATGGCCCACCCGGCCGAGAGTGGCCCGGACGGGAAACCCAGCGAGCTTGAGAAGGAGTCTTAGCTGCATAAACAAAAAGACCCACACAAGCAAAGAACGCTTGAGTGGGGCACCCGGCACCCGGCGTCTTTCTCGCGCTGACGCTCAGCTTACAGCAGTACCATCAATTAACTATGAACGAAGGAGCCTCTTCCAAGTGGAGGAACTTGGCTGCTAGCTTCTGCATTTCTTCCCGTTTTTGTTGATCAAACACAATTTGGTCTAGCAGTTCCTCGAATTGCTTTGGGGTCATATTCTTATCTAACATCACCGCCATGACTGCAAGAATAGTTCGTCTGACGATTTCACGAAGAGAGTCTGCCTGTTGAAGCCGAGTCCTGAGTTTTGTACTGAGCTTATAGCCACTGCCATGGACTATTCGTGATCGAAGGTCATAAAACCCCTTCATGGCCTTAAACGTTTCCATGCGTGACGCATCATCGGATTGCAGTAAATTAGCCACGCGCAATGAAAGCCGATAGCTAAGTTCAGTATTACAATCATTGGTCAATAGCGCCTCCAATGCAGTAAGGCAGTTCAACACGGTCACATGCACATTAAACTCGTCTAATGCATAAAGCTGCAGAGCGACTTCCAAGGGCGGAGGTTCATCGGCGTGGTTCGGAGTCTGTAGCGATTTAAGTATAGGCAAGAGGGCATCGGCGAACACATTGAAAAACGGTAGGTCTGACGACAACAGTCTATATGAACCAACTTGTACGGGAAGCACACCGTAGTCAATGATCGTTTCACTACAGCGATGGGAAAACACCGTCCCACACTCATTTTGCTCAAGACGCGGGTCGCGGATAAGGAGGAAAGTCTCGCCAGCAACAAGTCTCCCCGGTTTGAACACCCGTAACGATCTGAGAATGTTGATGGCGGGAAAGAAGTAAAACTCAAAAGCTGCTGACGCTTTTTCCTCATAGCTCCCACGAAAGGCAGAGCACATTTTTTGCCAAGAGTCAGTCCGTTCGATGGGCGCGTTTTGCCATAAGAGGTAGTCAGGCTGGTATAGCTGCAGATGTTTGAAAAGGATGTCGTCCGCAGCTAGAGGGGGCATCGAGTCGGGGTCATACTTGACCAACCGAAATGATTCTCCAATGCTCAGACTATCGGAATCGGAGGAGAAAGCATAAAGTGGAGTCACCGCATTGAAAACGGCATTTACAACTTTTACGTCTGTTTCCTCAGGCACTTTCGCTCCTACCAATGTAATTTGAAGCAGCGTGGATGAAGCTTACGCGGTTCGGCTCGTGTTATCAACGAATCTGAAGGCGGGCAGGCCGGTGGCCCAGGTAACCCCTCCCATCAACCAAGAATCTTCAGATCGGGGTGGCCCATTCAAGCGGCCCGTCTTTGGCCGCTTGAGTGGGGGTTTTCCACTCGATCCTGCCACAATGTCGAATACATTCGATCACGCAGGGCGTCATTTGTGTGAGCCGTGGGCGGGCCTGGTGCCCCAGGTTCGCCCTTCTTTTGGGCTAACCTGGGATCACTGCTCTCACCACCGCGAGTGATGTAAATTCTGTCCATGCCGGCTGCCCCACCCAAGCCGGTTTTGCTTGGGTGGGATTTTCAACTGACTATCACAGACTCGCCAGGTCGCCCACCCCGCGCCCTCGCAGGCCGAAAAACATCTTCATGAAGGTGCCCCATTCGGGCTGGTTTTGCCTGGTGGGCTCTCTCGCCCCTACAACTTCTCAGGCCAGCGCTGCGACCCGTGATACATCGCGAGCACTACAATTCGGGGTCCGTCGATGGTGTATGCCACGATAAATGGCGTGCCCGCGACGACAAGTTCACGGGTGCGCGGTACGCGTCCCGGCCGGCCCAACGTAGGGAAGCTCAGAAGGCGTTGCACTCCGCTTACGATTCGCGTGGTGATCCGGTCGGCTACTTCCGCGCTGTTGGAGATCTCGATGTAATCGTGCGCCTGGTCCAATTGCCGGGTTGCCCGCTCGGTCCATTCGATCATCGGCTGGCGCGACCGGTCTTCTTCAGCCGCTTTACCACTTCTTCATGGCTCACGACGCGTCCTTGGCGCATCTCGGCGAGTCCCTTGCGTACCAGCGCATCCTGGTAAGCGTGCAACTCGAGGTAGTTGCTGATCGCCTGGTTGATCAGATAGCTGCGGGTGCGGTCATGGGTTGCCGCCAGTTCGTCCAGTTCGTCAATCGTTTCCGCATCCGCTCGAAAGCTGATGGTCTTCTCGCTGGCCATAATACGATTAAGATATCCAATATTATTCTGTATTACAAGCAAGAGTTTAATGAAAATGTGCGGATCTCTTGCGGCGCAAGCGGCATAGGTTCCGGGAGCTAAAGCCCAGATTACATCTTGAACCGTTTGTCACCACGCTGAAGCGTGGTGCTTCCACCTGAAATCTAGCCCTCAATTCCACTCTGGAACCCACGCGGGTGTCCCTCAACGTCGGCGGCGTTGCAAGCGCAAAACCGTCACGAGCCTTCTGCGCCACCAACCAGCGACGAGGAACAGTGTAGTTGGTTCGGCCTGGGGGAGTACGACCGCTCTTCTATCCGCAGTTAATATCCAACTGCTTCGGTCTTCCGTGCATCACATTGGGGAGGAACAAGCGATGCGGATATCTGGAACAGAACGGTACGATGCCAACGCCTTAGTTGAGCGTCTGACCGGCAACGATCTCTCGCTGGGATACGCTTTGCTGCGGATCACGCTCGGAACCAATATCACCCTCCACGGAATCAGTCGCATTCTAGCGGGTCCGGCATTATTCGTAGCTGCGCTGACCAAGCAATTCGAGAGTACCGTGTTGCCGCATTTTGCAGTGCAGGGCTTCGGGTATGCCTTGCCGTGGCTTGAGGCAGTGATCGGCCTGTTGATCCTGTTCGGAGCATTCACCCGGATGGCCCTGATTGCAGGAGCGCTACTCATCTGCCTGCTTACGTTTGGTAGCGCGCTTCATCAGGACTGGGATGTCGCAGGTCTGCAACTTATCTACGCGATGGTGTACTTCGTTCTGATCGGCTTCCGTCGGTTCAATTTGTTCTCCGTGGACGGCCTGTTCTCGAACCGAGTAAAACGAATCCCCCACGGAGCTACAGTAAGGGACGGGTGTTCCAAAAGGCCCACCCCCGGTGCCCCAGGTTCGTGTCCTTCTGTTGGACGCTAACCTGGCGGAGTGCCTCGATACGATCCTCACCGCGACTGCCACCGCCTCGGGTCGCGCCTGCTGTGGAAGCACGCGATGACCACAACTCGGTGCTCCTGTACCTCGAAGAAAATCCCGTGTGGAAAGCGTCGCACTCCTGCTCGCCCGCCGTCCCCGGTGCACAACTGGAAACTGCAAAGGTCGGTTGGAGACGGTTCCTACCGTGACATCTGCCGCGAAGGCGTGAGCCCGAACCCCTGGCGGTCACTTTCGATACCTCCCCGCTCCGCCTCCCTCACTTGCCTCGTGTCATCAGCGCCACCGTCACGAGCATGACTGCGGCCGTCCCCCAGTGAATCAGGATCACCGGCGTAAATACCCAACCCGCATGTCGAAGAACGATCAGGCCATCGCAAATCGGAATCAGAGTCAACACGCCGATCACACAGGCGAGCGCCCGTCGATCACCCAGCCCAAGCAAAGCGAAAATCACTATGCCCGATACGACATCCTTGACCGCCTTGATTGCGAGCAGGTCGCCGTCGCGCGGATCCACCAGCGGCACGCCATACCCAAGTGCGCCGGTGCTGGGATCGAAGAACTCGCGAACTCCAATAAAGATGATGCCCACGGCGATGAGCATTGACAGCAGGCCAGAAGGCGAAGTTATCTTCATCCTGCGATCGAGCTTGGGAGTCACATTGTCGTCCATCTGATATCTCCTTCTAGACGACAGTGGTTCTCGCACGCTCAAAACAATCACACAGCACGCCGCTGTGGTTTACGACCATTCCCCCGACATGAGATTTAGGATGCTCGGTGCTCCGGCTTCGCGTCCTTTTGTTGGACCCAAATTTGGGCGAAAGTTTCTGCCCGAGCACCCTATGGTTACTTTCGTTTCTTCAACGTGTTGATTTTTTTGACTCCCATCCTCATTTGCCGTATCCATGAAACTGGGATGTTTCGCTTGCCAGCAAGATTCGCCCACGGCGCGAGCGACGATTCCGCCGGCGCTGAATAATCGGGTGGCACATGATTGCACGGCGTTGGCAATTGTGGGAGTCGCCGAATACGCTCTTTGACAACCCAACAGGCTACTAAGCTAGGTCCGAACTCCTTTATTTGCAGGAGTTTGCTTGTAACCGTCTTTATTTGGAGGAGCTTACGTCAAAATCGTGCAATAAACCCTTTGTTTTCAAGAGCAGGTGGGGGAGGGGGTACCCTCGGGTAGTCGCTTGCGAGCGATACTCGACGCCGACGTAAGTTGTCAATGCGGCGGCGTCGAACGCTTCGAAGTCCCTGTGCTCTCCAACCTGGAACCATCATCCCTCAAGGTTCAGAGTTACCGTGACACTGCTGCCTCGCTTCACCAAGGTCCCTGCGGCCGGATCGATGCTGATAACGTCCTCGTGGCCAAAGCCGGGGACCTGTCGATCAAATTGAAAATCGACAGTCAGCTCAAGAGACGCCGCACTAGGCCGGGAGATCCCCATGTCGTCCCCATTTTCCACTTCTTCTTTGTTGGTCCATGCCGGAATGCTGACGCCCAGAAAATCGACCAACCTCTCCAGGCTTGCGCGCAGGTCCGCGATCTGCGATTGCACGACGCTTACTGCCTCCTTCGTTTCGGCCAATCGTCGGCGTGTCCAAAGCGTATCCTGTTCGATCACCTCCAGATACCCCAGGGCATCCCAAACAAAGGTTGAGACTGCTTCAACGGCGCCATAAACTGTGGCAGTAGTGAGATCCCCTGTTTCGGAGTCGACGCCAAGTTCTCCCCGGTAACCCATTTGGTCAAGCGAGGCGAGGAGACGGTCCCGTTTTTCGTGGGGGTAATCCTGAGGAAGACGTTCCATTTGCATTAGTCAACTCCAGTCGATCGTGAGATACCAGAGCACAACCATACTACGCAACTCAAACGTGCAGGGCGATATAACCGGCGGCGCTCTGCGCTTCATTTTCTCGGCGCAAGTTAGTTCCCCAAATCTGCTTTGAGCCGCTTCTGCGAAAAAAGTCGGAGGGGTCGCTGTTTCGGATTCTGTCTTCTACGAGATAACCGCGTCGGAACTAGCTGGCTTCTTTCAGTTTCTTCAGCGCCGCCTCGTAGGTTGATGTCCGGTTGCTTAGGTTGGCCGGAACGTTCTGCAACACGATCTCCCAATTAGCGATTGCATTCTTCTTGTCACCTAAGGCTGTATAGCCGCGAGCCAGTCCCAGCGAAGTCCAAAATTTGTCTTGCGGATGCTGCTGCTGGTTGAAGGTGAACACCTTCATAGCTTTGTCCTTCTTGTCGCTGCGCAGCAGTCCCATGCCGTACGCATAAATTGAGTAGGCGTCGGTGCCGGGCAATTGCAGTGCTTTCTGCATCACGCTATCCGCTTCGGCTTCACGTCCGAGAGCGGTCAACACCGCGGCCTTAGTGGAAAGCGTGGAAAAATCTTCGTGTCCGATGGTGGCTCCGCGGAACGGCCCGTTGATCGCCCCGTCGGCCCAAATCAGCGCTTCCTCGAGATTGATCTTGTTGTCGGCACAAAATTGCGCGGCGGTCTGCCAGTCCTGGTAATTGAACCCCGCCCACGACTGCAGGTCCTGACGCATCTTCGCCACATAAAGCTCATTTACGTTAGGGACTTCAATCTTGAATGGAATCCGTTTCTTTTCCCACTGCAGGTAGGCTACAGCGGAATCCGGACGGCGCTCGTCAAACCCGTAGGTCAGAAATTCGGTGAACGGTGCGTCCTGCGGCGTCGCCGGTATCCGCAGAACATCGTCCTTGGGATCGTACTGGAAACTTCCCCAGCCCAGGTGATTGGAGAAAATCCACTGCCACGGGCCGTCCTTTTCCACGTCGAGAAAGAGCGCATAGGTTCCGGCTTTCATCTCCTTGCCTTCGACCTTCACGTCGTTGGAGAAGGTGATGGAGGTGCTCTCGTTGGCGCCGGCACGCCACGGCGCGCCTTTGGTTGGCCCGAATCCCTCGTCAACGAAACCGTAGTGAACTACCTCTCCCCAAATGTGTCCGGTGCGATCGTTGTTGGCTGGGTTGTGAACTTTGGGACTGTGGTAGTCGATGGAGATCTTGACCGGTCCGATCCATTGCGAAACTTGCGCATGTTCGTTGTCGCCGTTGGGAGGAGTCGCCAGTTGCGACGTTTCCTGACCTGCAACCCCTATCGAAAACATCAGCAATATAACTGCGGTGAGTGTGGATTTCACGGTAGCCTCCTGTCCATACTTAGGGAGCGGCGACACAGAGATTGCGTGGGTGCTATTTCCGGCGCAAAGAGTCGCCGTCGCCCCGACCGAGCGCCGACGGTAGTTATAGACTCCAGTAAGAAAGAAGAGTTAGCTGGGTGGAAACTCGGACTAAAACTCGAGGGCTAGGCGGAAATCGGTGGAAGCGGGCGCCCCAGAGCCTGCCCTGAGCTTGTCGAAGGAGCTTGTCCTGAGCATAGTCGAAGGATTCGCGTCCTTCCGTTGGACGCTAACCGGGGAGCGAGTTCAGGCGCGAGCCAACTGGTTACTTTGGGTGGCCCACATTTCCCTGGTTTTGGGAAATGTGGGAGATGAAAATCGCTTTCGCGCGCGTACATCCACTTGTCTCCGGAACTACCCCACAATTGCCCAAAAAAACAATTGTGGCCTCCCGCCGCCCCCGACTATTTCTTCGGTGGTGTCTGCGGTGGCTGCTGCTCGCTGGTGGGCGGCACAATGTCCTTCATCCGCATATAAGTAACGAGATTGCCGTAGTGCTCCATGTTGTGCATGTTGTTGACGGTGAGCACATCCAGTTTGGGAGTGTCGTTTCCGAAGAGCTTCACCATTTGAGCGCCCGCCGCATCCGTCATGCCTGCATAGGCTTTGTCGCAGTAAGCGAAGGCGTCTTTGAGTGCGCTGATGAGATCGGCCTTTGAGGTTTTGCTCTTCTCGACTTTGAGATCAGGGCCCTTTTCGCCGAGAGCAATGGAGCAGAAAAGATACTGTGCATCGGCCAGGTGTCCGACAATCTGGCCGTAGCTGCGCACTGTATCGGCAGGCTTGAAGCTGTAGTTTGCCTCGGGCATTTTTTCGGCCGAGGCCATCAAGATCTGGCTCACCCTGGCGTAGGCGGTCTTATTCCATGTGCTGAAGGGGTTGTCCTGAGCCAGGGAAACGACGGCCGAACCAAGAATAGCGATCACAAACATCAGTGAAACCTTTCGCATAGTTATTCCTCCTGTGCAGGCAGTACGAAACAGTCCGGGAAAAGTTGCACGGAAGTACGCGAGAAAGAGCGGCCGTAACGCGCGGCATGCACAGAATCTACATCATTCGCGGTGGTGAGAGCAGTGATCCCAGGTTAGCCCAGAAGATGGGCGAACCTGGGGCACCGGGCACCCGGCCGCCGCGAGCAACCCACCCGCGAAACTATCTGGCCTTTGCTTTCTTAGGCCCCGGCGTCGGCTGCAGTAGCAACAGCCACTCCTGTGGGATTGGCTCTATTTCTCCTATCCCAGACAACTGGCTCCACGGGACCGAGAACCAGGCCCCAGCACACGGCAGCGAGAAGTTCAATGCCACCGGCGATCAAAAATGCCCATGCAAAGTGCCCGGTACGCTGTAGCACAAACCCGGTAACCACAGGGACGACCGCGCCCGACAGATTGCCAAAGCCGTTCTGAAAGCCTACCCAACGTCCGGCGGCTTCCGGCCCGGCAAGCCGTTGCGAGATGGCGTACACGTTCGACGAACTGACTCCGAAGAAGGCCATTGCAGCCAGCAACAGAATGACGCTCACCGGAGGCTGAGCCGTCGCGCAAAGCCCCAGCAGGACAGCGACGCACACCGGAGCTCCAGCCGTAAAAGTCTTGCGCGCTTTCGTGGGCGAAGCTCCTGCCCTGATCCAGCGGTCCGCAAGCCATCCTGACACCACGGCGCAACCTCCGCTCAGCAAATATCCGGAGCCACCTATTTTCGCCATGCTCTGCATCGAGAAATGCTGATCGCGCACCAGGTAATACGGCATCCAGGTGAGCAGAAAATAGTTGACGTAATTGCCGCACCACAGCCCGCAACAGGTCGCCCACGCCGATCGCAGGCGCAGGAACTCTAGCAGGCTTGGGGCATGGCCAGGCGCGTCGGATGCGACCGGCTTTTTCTTCGGCATCCAGCGAATCCAGGCAGGCACCCACAGCATGCTGACCAGTCCCAGCGCGACGAAGAATGGCCGCCAGCCGAATCTCGCCATCAGAGTCCCGCCCAGCAGCAACCCGAGTCCTGGCCCCAAGGATATCCCCGCAATCACTACCGCATTCGCCAAGCCGCGGTGCTCTTCCGGGAAATTCAGGGCGATGATCTTGGAATTCGCCGGGAAGATCACCGCTTCGCTGATGCCGAGGAGTAAGCGGAGGAATACAAGAATCGCAAAAGCGTGGACTAGCCCGGTCGCCGCGGTTGCCAGAGACCACACGCAAAAACACCCTGCGAACAGCCAATACACATTTAGGCGGTCCACCAGCCAGCCGTACACCGGCTGCAGACCGGCATAGGTCCAGAAGAAGGCGGAGAGTAGGAAACCCAGCCGCGCCGGATTAACGCCCAAGTCGTCTTTCAGTAGAGGAGCGGCGATGGATAGATTGCCGCGATCGATGTAGTTGATGAAGACGGCTATCGCCAGCAGCGCAAGCAGCCTTACTAAAGAAGGTGGGAGTTGCGTTCGCTCCAGCGTTTTCTTGCTTGGCATGGGGGCCTGCGTATTGTGCACAGGAAACCCTGGATACGCAACCGTTTTATGTCTGGATGGAAATCCCTGGGGAAAAAACATCGCCACCAGTGGTTGGTGCAGCTGACCGAGCGTCGGTTGGAACCGACTCCACGTTCATAAAACCAGCTTACCCAGCGCTGAAGCGTTTAGCTCTCCTCTGCCGTCCCGCTCGCGGGACTGGGGGCCGCATCCCCGCCCGTAACAGGACAAAATTAAAAGTATTCTAGAATGACGAATATGAAACGAGTGGAACCGCAGTTCGCCGTTTGTGTGAGCAACAAGTTTGTCCAGACATAATAGGTACCTATCGTCCGTTGATCAGATGGGGAACCGCGTTGATCCGTGCAAATCCCCGGTTGAATCGTCCGTAAAAAGGAAACGGCCACCAAGTTTCTCGCGATGGCTGTTATTTATGTTGAGGCGCTTTGGCGGCGTCTGAGCCGCCAGCCGAAATCTCGAACGAAGTGAAGGATCTCCGCGCAAAAAGGAAGAGGCCACTCGCGTTGGCGAATGGCCTCTATTTATGTCGGCGACGACCTACTCTCCCACGCACTTTCGCGCGCAGTACAATCGGCCCTGCGGGGCTTGACTTCCGTGTTCGGGATGGGAACGGGTATTTCCCCCGCGGTAAAATCACCGGCTTCGTTGACGTGGGCGCTGGGTTCTGCGCCGCTTGGTCCCAAAGCGTCGTGTGACGCAGGACCTGTTACGTCGAAATTTAAAGAACAATCACCAAATGCGCGGGGCTAAAGCCCCGAACCGTTATGGGGAGCCGCTTGACGGCACGGCTGAAGCCGTGCCCTTTCAAGTCCGCTCCGCACAACCGGCGGGCGATCTCTCACAACTGAATAGCATCAGGAACTTTCACTACTAAGGCGCGGGTGTCGGATTTTCGAACAAACGACACCCTGCACGCTCCGTTTCCAAGGCTGGCAATTTCTCCAGCCTGGCCCTCTTCCGCCGAGTTCTGCGTAGTTTTGGTGGAGGTGACGCCAAGTAAATTTTATGGTCAAGCCGAACGGGCGATTAGTACTGGTAAGCTTCACGCATTACTGCGCTTTCACATCCAGCCTATCAAACACGTGGTCTTCGTGTGCCCTTCTTTACCCTTTTGGGTTGGGAGATCTCATCTTGAGGAGTGCTTCACGCTTATATGCATTCAGCGTTTATCACAACCGAACTTCGCTACCCAGCCGTGCCATTGGCATGACAGCTGGAACACAAGAGGTTCGTCCATCCCGGTCCTCTCGTACTAAGGACAGGCCCTCTCAAATCTCCTACGCCCACATCAGATAGGGACCGAACTGTCTCGCGACGTTCTGAACCCAGCTCACGTACCGCTTTAATAGGCGAACAGCCTAACCCTTGGAACCTTCTACAGCTCCAGGATGCGATGAGCCGACATCGAGGTGCCAAACCGCTGCGTCGATATGAACTCTTGGCAGCGATCAGCCTGTTATCCCCGGCGTACCTTTTATCCGTTGAGCGATGGCCCTTCCATACAGAACCACCGGATCACTAAGGCCTGCTTTCGCACCTGCTCGACTTGTAGGTCTCGCAGTCAACCACACTTATGCCTTTGCACTCGACGGCTGATTTCCAAACAGCCTGAGTGTAGCTTCGCGCGCCTCCGTTACAATTTAGGAGGCGACCGCCCCAGTCAAACTACCCGCCTCACTATGTCCCTTTCCCGGATTACGGGAGTAGGTTAGAACCACAGCACTCACAGGGTGGTATCTCACCGTTGGCTCCCCCAAGCCCAAGAGCCTGAGATCAAAGCCTCCCACCTATCCTGCGCAGCGAAAACCATAGTTCATAGTGAAGGTATAGTAAAGGTGCACGGGGTCTTTCCGTCTAGATGCGGGTAACCGGCATCTTCACCGGTACTACAAGTTCGCCGAGTCGCTCGTTAAGACAGTCGCACGATCGTTACGCCATTCGTGCAGGTCGGAACTTACCCGACAAGGAATTTCGCTACCTTAGGACCGTTATAGTTACGGCCGCCGTTCACCGGGGCTTCAGTTCGCAGCTTCACCTTGCGGTTGACCGCTCCCTTTAACCTTCCGGCACCGGGCAGGCGTCAGCCCCTATACGTCGTTTTCGACTTTGCAGAGACCTGTGTTTTTGTTAAACAGTCGCCGTGCGCGTTTCACTGCGGCCCCCTCGCGCTTGCACGCTACCGGGGCACCCCTTCTCCCGAAGTTACGGGGTTAATTTGCCGAGTTCCTGAACGAGCGTTCTCTCGAGCGCCTTTGGATATTCTCCTCGTCTACCTGTGTCGGTTTGAGGTACGGTTCCCTGCTGTTCTCCTTAGAGGTTTTTCTTGGCAGCGTGAACTCAGTGCGTTTCGTCCATACGGACTACTCCTTTGCGTCTCACCGTTGAATGTCTCTCCGGATTTGCCTGGAGAAACCGGCTTACACGCATCGAACCTGATAGCCATAACAGGCTGCACTTATCCTTCTGCGTCACCCCATCGTAATAACGACCAGCTGGGAGTTCCGGAATATTAACCGGATGTCCATCGACTACGCCTTTCGGCCTCGCCTTAGGGACCGACTAACCCTGAGCGGATTAACCTTCCTCAGGAAACCTTAGACTTTCGGCGCGGAGGGTTCTCACCTCCGTTATCGCTACTTATGCCGGCAGGGTCTCTTCTCTACTCTCGACGGGTCCTCTCGGTCCCGCTTCAATGCGTTGAGAATGCTCTCCTACCACGCATGGCTTGCGCCATG
>CAWIDA010000009.1:1120000-1319054 GCA_963834815.1 uncultured Acidobacteriaceae bacterium
CACGCCATCAACCAGGAACGCTGTATGGATGCCCTTCGGCATCGAAGACGACGACACGACGATCGCGGTATTGAAGCCTACGCCAATCGATCCGCCCGCAATCTGGAACATATAGACGATAGCGCCCGCCAGGCTGGCGCGTGATGGATCGAGTGCGGTGACCGCCGCCGTCGTAACCGACGAATAGAACAGCCCCACCCCAATACCGAGCACCACCATTCCGGGGATCATTTGGTTGAAGGTCGTCGTGGCAGTGATGGTGGACAGGAGAAACATGCCTGCCCCCAGAAATAGTGCGCCGAGGGAGACGATGATCTTCGGTCCGAAGAGTTCGTAAAGCCGTCCTGCAATAAATGAGGTCACCATGAATGTGCCCATCATTGGCAGTAGCCCGGCGCCCGATGCCATGGCATTGAAACCCAGCACCTTCGCCATGAACTGCGGCAGATAGAGCAGTGCGGCGAAGAAGATTGCCGAGTTCAACAGGGTGGCAATGCTGGCAGCGACAAATGCGCGGTTTTCCAAAACCGAGTCCGGAACCAGCGCGCTTTCACCGGCCCGGCGCTCGACGAACAGGAATCCGACCAGCGCGACCGCCGACAGAACGAATAGAAAAATAATGAGCGGAGCAGTCCAGCCGAGGTCGAGGGCCCAATCGAGCGCGAGCAACAGCGCCAACAACGCGACGGAAAGCGCGGCCATTCCGGGATAGTCAATTCGTGTGTGGTCTTTCCTGGCCGCGTCTGCCGGCACCACAAGCATGACGATCAGCACCGCCGCGGCTGCCACCGGCAAATTGAGAAAGAAGATCCACCGCCATCCGACGGAATCGGTCAGCAAGCCTCCCAGCAAGGGGCCAACTGCATTGCCGAATCCAGCAGCACCGAGGATAATTCCGCCCGCCAAGCCGGCTTTGCTGGCCGGCAGCAAGCCGTAGGTCATGCCCAGAATGGCGGGCCACATCATCGCACCGCCAATGCCCATAACGAAGCGGCAGGCGAGCAGAAGTCCGACATTCGGCGCCAGCCCGCCAATCACGGAGAAGAAAGCAAAAATTGCGGTACCAACCAGGAAGATGCGCCGGCGGCCGAACATGTCGGCCAAACGTCCGCCGGTAACGATAGCCACGCCGAACACCATGGCATAACCATTGATCACCCACTGCACGGTGGTGACGTCGGTGTGGAACGCCCTCTCGATGGCGGGAAGCGCAACCGACAACGCGGTAAAGTCATTGGCAACCACCAGGACGGCGACGCCCATGGCGATCATGCCAAGCATTGCTGCCTTGTCGAGATGCTCTTCTGTTGCTGCCATCCAGCCCCCTCCAGTTGTGGCAGACAGTTTCGCACAAAAGTGTCGAGCATGTGTGTGTCGAGAATGTGCCCCCCATTCTGGCGATTGGCACGCCACGCGCATGATCCGGTTCTGGTTGTGCTCGTGTGCTACGCTTGCCTGCGAAAAATCCAGGAGTCTTTCATGTCACCGGCCATGTCCCCAGCCCGACGGTTGCTTTCATATCTTCTATTAGTATTAACGATTTCGATTGTCGCGAACGTTGCAGCTCAAACCAGGTCCACCGCAGAACGTCTGGGCTATCCTGCCGGATCGAAGCTCCTCATCCTACACGCCGACGATCTCGCGGTCGCGCATTCGGTGGACTCGGCCAGCTTTGAGGCGCTCAACTCCGGCGCGGTCTCTTCTGCCAGCATCATGGTGCCTTGTCCATGGCTTACCGAAGTGGCCGACTACGCCAAGTCCCATCCCGATGCCGACCTGGGATTGCACCTCACCCTGACCAGCGAATGGAAGACCTACCGCTGGGGTAGTGTCGATTCCAGCGACAAGGTTCCGAGCCTGTTACAGCCGGACGGAACTTTCTATTCCAACTCCGAAGACGTTGCAGCCAAGGCCAAACCGGCCGAGGCGGAGCAGGAAATTCGCGCCCAGGTGGAGCGCGCCCTCGCCGTCGGAATTCATCCCACCCATCTCGATAGTCACATGGGTTCGCTTTTTTCTTCGCCTGACTTTCTTGCGGCCTATATCAAGGTGGCGCATGAATATCACCTACCGTTTCTGGCGTTGAAACTCACCGACGCCCGTGCCCCGGCCATGTCCTTGCTTGCGCCCAACGACTTCGTGCTCGATAACGTGGTCATTCTCAACCCGGGCGTGCGGCCCGAGCAAACCACGGACTTCTATCTCAACGCCATCAAGAATCTTCAGCCCGGATTGACGGAGATGATTGTGCACCTCGGTCATGACGACGCCGAGTTGCAGGCCGTGATGGTTGATCATGCCGACTTTGGCGCGGCCTGGCGGCAACGCGACTTCGACATCGTCAGCAGTCCGGAATTCAAGCAGGCCTTGCGCGACAATCATGTGATCCTGGTGCATTGGAGAGATCTGCAGAAGGTCCTCAATCAGAAGTGACGCAGTGTCAGACCCCGGAACTTCGGAAGACCTGATGAAAGGGGTGGAATGAACAGCTCAGGCACAAGGCAGAGGGCTGGCTTAACTGACTATCTCGCCGCCGAACGAACTCTGCTGGCGTGGGTTCGCACTGGGCTTGCCCTGATGGGCTTCGGGTTTGTGGTGGCGCGGTTCGGGCTCTTTCTGCAGCAGCTCGCCGCCATCGAGCACTCGCAACAGAGCTATGGGCTGTCGCTGTGGTTCGGAACTGCCCTCATCGCGGCCGGAGTGGTGGTGAACCTTGCTTCCGCGTGGCGCCACGTTCGAATCATGCGGGAGTTGGACCGGGGCGACTCCGCCAGTTCCCGTTCCGTGACGCAAGCCGTCGCGATCGCGGTGTTTCTGGGGCTCGTAGGAATCGCCATGGCTGTCTACCTGCTCTCCGTTGGCGGTTCCGCTGGCCTTCATTTCTAAACCGAGTCGGAAAACCACCACCGCTAGCGCGACTACCTGGCAGCCTCCGATCTCACGCCGGCCGTTCGACCACAAATCCTTGCTGCCGCAGACCCAACAGGAGCTGGTTAGCACCCTCTTTCATCGCCTCCTGGGTAAACGATGTCAGCGGACTTTGGAAGTCTGAACTCTGCGTGCTCTCAAGGTATTGTTTCACCACTTCCTCGGCTGAGTGCCGTCCGTCCAGGACGTTCAAGAGCGGCTGAAGCGACGCATCGACTTCCAGTTCAGCACCTGAAGCCTTGTTGAATACGGAATAAGAGTCCGTGGGCACGTCGTATCGTTGAATCTCAACGTCCGGCGAAAGCGCGAGAACCGCCGCCGGTTGCCATTCGCCTGCTGGTTGAGCGGCCTGGTCTTCGACGGGAAGTTCACCATGCTTCATCACCGCGAACGTGAGGCATCCACCCTGACAGCCCCAGCGCTCCCGGTAACGGCATTCGCTACACTCTTCCAGGGGATAGAGGCGGCCCTGGTAGAGTCCCATGGCTTTGCTGTAATATCCATGGATTTCAGCCAGGTCTTTGAACTCGTCGATGTGCCGGTTCCACATCTTCGACAGGCAGAAGCAGCACCACACCTTGAGATCGGGACCGATGTCGATGACGGGCTCGCAGCGCATATTCCGCTTGAGATCTATCACACCCTTCATCAGCAACTCGCCGGCCTGCTCGTAGGTGAACATGCAAAGCGGAACGGCATTGTCCATGCTGACTTCGACGCCAGCCTGCTCCGCCCGTGCGGCGAACTCCAGCACGAAGGGCGCCATCTCCTTGTAGTCCGCTAAGGGAAGATAGGTGTTATTGGCTCCTACGACGGGCAGCGAAAAGCTCATCCTTACCTTGTCGATGTGATACTTGCTGCATAAATCGAGAATGTATTCGTACTTCGGTTGCTTCTCGAAGATATTGAAGCTCAGCGTAATCGTCCCACGGCCGGAGACCGCCGCCAGGTTGCCTTCAATCCTTTGCCAGATCTTGCTGAGGTAGCGGTCAGGATGGTCGACATTGAGCAGGAAGAACAGGCGCCGGGGCGAGATCCGGCTGAACAGCTCGTTGTAGCTTTCCGGCCAGGTTGCGTTGCTGAGCAGGTCGACACGCATGTCGGCTTCCAGGGCCATTTTCAGGATGCGCGGGAATTCCGGATGCAGGGTCGGTTCTCCGCCCATGGCGCGGAAGAATGGATGGCCTGATCGCTTCAAAAAATCGATCACCTTCTCAACATCACTGATGGACATTGTCAGCTTGTGGTCGTCCTCTAACCTTTCCTGGGCAAAGCAATAGGGACAACTTAGATTGCACTTGGTAGTCAGTAGCACATTGGCCATTTCGTCCCTCTTCCGTTTTGCGCATCGACCGCCATCGATCGGCCGGCGGCGGCCGATGCGCTGTTATTGACGCGACTATGAATCCAGCGGCAAGGCCGTCTCCTTCACTTTTTCGTCCGGCGGAGCCCGGTGAACTGCGTGCCCTCCTGGATGCCGCCGACGTCAAAGTAGTAGCCGATGGGATATCTGATCGGATAGAACCGGATCGGGTAATACTTAATGGGGTAGTACCGAATGGGGTAGAACCGGATCGGATAATATCTAAAGTTAAAAAGCGGATAGAACGTCCGGTACGAGACGATGTGTTTAAACAGTACCTTCTTCCACATGGAGTCGATGGGATACCCGATGGGAGGATGAAGGCCGCGACCCGCTTTGAACTCGTCCACCAGATCCTCCAGCTGCTTCACTCGCTGTAGCTGGCTCAGTTCTTCGGGTTCCAAGGTGACTCCGTGCTCCTTGGCAACTTCTTTCGGCTTCTCCAACAGTTTTTTGTACATCTCAGGGTTTTCGTGGCAAGCCGACATCATCTTTCGGATTGCCGCTTCACGTGTCATAGGCACCTCCTGCGAACGCTGATGTCTGCGTACAAAGCAGACGTGATGGTAGTGAGGTGTGCCTACTTGCCACCTCTTCTTGGCGTGAGGCGGCAAGTAGGGTTTGTTAGACGCAGTGGCTGTAGCGTGCGGGAAGAGTTCACCCAGACAGGTTTCACGGTTCCCTTGCGCTACTGCCTCGTATTCTGTGACGCGGCCGGATTACGGGCAAGACCGTAGCGTCGTGCGGTGTTGTTTTTGCTTCAAAACGTCCCGAATCGGGAATGGCGCCGCCAAGGTGCAGCAGCGGATGTGTGGGACGGCAGATCGGAAAGGCAAGCGCGAATCGGCTGCGGCGCAATTTCTCTTTCGGCGCGCTGCGCGATGGACTACGCTGGTGGCGACATGATTCGCGCCCTCGACGACGCGCTGCAGCGCTGGACTGATGCTGGTCTGCTCGACGCTGCCGCCGCTGAACGCCTCCGGCAATTCGAAGCGCAACGCGAGCCTCCGTCGGGCTTGCGCTGGCAGGTACTGCTGGCGCTGATCTTCGGCGCCATCCTGCTGGCAGCGGGCATCGCCCTGTTTGTGGCGGCGCACTGGGACCGCCTCTCGCCTTTGTGGCGTTTCCTGGTCGTGACGGGAACGCTCATCGCCATTCACGCCATCGCCATCGCCGTTCGTGAACACTTCGACAAGCTGGCGATTGTGCTGCACGGAGTCGGTACCGTGGCAGCGGGTGCGGCCATCGCCCTGGTGGGACAGATCTTCAATATTCAGGAACACTGGCCGGAGGGCATCCTGCTGTGGGCACTGTGCGCTCTGGCGGGATGGGCGCTGCTGGGCGATGAAGTGCAACAGACGATCTCACTTCTGCTGCTGCCGGCGTGGATCGTGTGCGAATGGATCGCGCGAACCGATGGTTATCGCGGCTCGGAGTTGATGAGCATTCGCATGATCGCCGTCATTGCAGCGGTGTATCTCACGGCATTTCTTGGCTCACAGCGCAAGCTGGTGAGCGCGATCCTATTCGCCACCGGTGCGATTGTGCTGACCATAACGGCGGTGGGTCTGCTTGGCTTCATGTATTGGCACGATTGGGCAGCCACGCCATCGCCGCCGCTTCATCTCATGGTGTGGGCATGGGGCGTGATCGCCGCCGCTCTGCTGCTGGCTTGGCGCATGAAGCTCGGCGCGCTCGTTCCCGCGGCCGTCGTACTTCTGGTGGTGATGGTTCTGCCGCACTGCTTCGTGGCCGTCGAGCAAAAATACATGGGTGGCAGTTGGCACAGGAATGATCCCACGTTTGTCGCCTACTTGATGGTAGCGGCGATGGCATGTTTCTTCGCCTGGTGGGGCGTGCATGAGCGCAGCAAGGAGCTGATCAATTACGGGGTAATTGCGTTTGCGCTGACCGTGCTGTGGTTCTATTTCTCGAACTTCATGGACAAGCTCAATCGCTCCCTCAGTTTGATTGTGCTGGGCGTGCTCTTTCTCGGTGGTGGATGGGCGCTGGAGAAGCTGCGCCGGCGCATGGTCAGGGGAGTGCAGGAGGCGATGCCATGACGATGCGGAAGCGAGCCATTGTCCTGGTGGTCATCCAGTGCCTGCTGGTGTCGTTAATTGCGGCGAAGTATCTGTATGAACGGGCCACATGTCCGCGGGTTTGGACGCGGGCGGCGCAATACGATCCCGAATTGCCGATGCGCGGGCGCTATCTGGCGTTATCGCCGCAGGTGGATGCCTGCGACCTGATGCACAATGCGAAGCCGGCAGACAGCGAGCCCTTCGGCATCCGCAGCTTTCGCGCGCGAGTGATAGCGCGCGATGGCAAGCTCGTGGCTGAGGATGCTCACGATCAGTTACCGCGCACCGATTTCCCATCCGTCAGCGTGGGAGTGAACCAGCCGTGCGACCGCGGACAAATATGGCGGGGGATTGACTACTTCGTGCCGGAGACTGCGGCCTCGCCGTTTCCGCTGCAACCGGGACAGGAGTTGTGGGTAGAGGTGACGGTACCGCCCATGGGCCCGCCGCGCGCGATCCAGCTGGCGATGAGCGAAAACGGAACGTGGCGAGTGCTGAAGTTCTAGTAGTCCACCAACCGCCCCGCGCCGCCCCGCTTGCTGCCTGATCCGACCGTGGGTTTCTATCCTTTATTTGGTCATCCAGGTATTGGATGTCCAGAAAAGCACGGCTGCCAAGCCGATCGAGGCCGGGAGAGCTTCGCGCGGAAGAAGCGCTGGCCTCTCCCGACCACTCTGAGGTTGCGATGGAACATTGGGACGCGGCCGGCTTTACCGAGCAGGACGCCCAGACCAAAGCCAAAAAAGCGCGCGACGAGTATAAGGACGCACTCCGCCTTCTTCATTACGGAATGTGAGCCTCGCGCGTAGTCGAAGACGACATTCAGTCCGGATCGCGCAACTCTGCATCACCGAATGCGTGTGTCGCGGGGGCTCAGGAAAGCTTTGCGCCTCTTGAACGGCGGTCTGTCGGTGTTAGACTAGTTGTGGCTTCGAAATCCCCTTCGGTTCTCCGGAACCGAACCTCCGCATAGTCGGGACGTGGCTCAGCCTGGTAGAGCACTCGCTTGGGGTGCGAGGGGTCGGCAGTTCAAATCTGCCCGTCCCGACCAATTCAACAACTTACGCGGTTTTCCTCCGCAAGATGACTACTCGCCTTGGAGGAAACCGATGTTACCAAAATTTGAGCAGTTTATCCGCGAACGGCAATACCTCACGAACGTCTCACCCGCTACGCTGGAGTGGTACAAGCACAGCCTCAAGTGGCTCCCCACGGAATCGCCCACGGAAGACGAACTCAAGGCCGCCGTGCTGCGGATGCGTGAAAAGGGCCTGAAAGCCACAGGCTGCAATTCCGCCATTCGCGCCATCAATGCATATCTGCACTGGAGCACTGCGGGCGCTGAAGTCAAATGCAGCCCCGCGTGCAAGCACCTCCGCATCCCGCAATTGAAAGAGCCTCAGCTAATCCTGCCCACCTTCACCACCGCTCAGGTTACTCGCCTTGTGAATTGGAGGCCCAAGGCCACGGTTTTTTGGCAACGGCGGCTGCATTTGCTGATTCTTTTCCTGCTTGACACCGGCTGCCGAATCAGCGAGGCGTTGAGTGTTCGAGTGCGGGAAATTGACTTCGATAATCTGCTGCTCACGCTGGACGGCAAGGGCCGCAAGCAGCGCGTTGTGCCGTTTTCCTTTGAACTACGCCGGGCAATGTTCCGCTACATCTCCGATTTTCACCGCAAGCCGGACAGCCTCTTGCTGGCGACGCGAAACGAAACCAAACTCGGCAGAAGAGTGATGCTGCGGGCGGTGAAGAATCTTTGTGGTCGTCTAGGAATCCAGCCGCCCGCGCGCACCCTCCACTCATTCCGGCACACATTCGCGGTGAACTATCTCCGGCGGGGCGGGTCCGTGTTCCATCTGCAAAAGGTGCTCGGCCACAGCACGCTTGAGATGACGCGGCGCTACGCGAACTTGTGACTGCGGACCTACAGGCGGTGCATGAGAGGGTGAGTTTGCTTAGGTCTTAGCCCTGCGGTGATTCGCGGCATTCCGGGTTCAACTCGGGATGCCCGAATTTCTTGTCACTCGTCTGTCGGATGTGTACGCAACATTGACCGGGCATCTATACTTGACATCCTTTAAGAGGGTGAACCAATGGTAGACGAAAGCAAGCCACCATCCTCGCAGTGGAGCGCAAGCGACGGGGCCACGGCACGTGTGCGGGAGCTTTTGGACATTTCCGGTGCATTACTCGAAAGGCGCATAGCGGCGGAGTGCCATAAGTTTGTGGGTGCGACGGACAAGAAGCACGGTGTACGCGTCACCGCAGATTCGCTGACGTATGGGGCAACGAGTCAGGAGGCATCACTGCGTGAGATTGACCAGTGCGTGAGCTTGTACAAAGAATTCACTGTGGACAAGCTAACAGGCGTCGCTTTGCACGTTCAGGTGCCCATCGAGGCGAAAAACCGAAACGATGTTCAGATATTCGGCATTGATTATCCTCCCCATTCCTATCGCCCGCGCCTACCGCTAACGGGGTTTCTTCAAGGGTCAAACCTCTGTTCCTTGGTCGAGCCTCTGGTTCCGTTTTCTGAGGTGCCGCTGCTAAATCCGGTGCTCCTTGAGATTAAGGATGGAAGTCAACCCCTCGGCCTGTTCAAAGAAAACGTGCTCAACAACGCTGCTGGTGCCTTATACGATTTTTTGTCCTTCGATTTAGAAAGACATGAGCAGGATCACGATGAAGAAGAAGCTCTAATCAAAGCCCTCATCAAGCGATTTGAGAAGTATCTCTCCGAGAAACGTTATGCATGGTGGTCCGTCCTACACGACTGGATGAACTTGACTTTCACTGAGGCAATCGTTGCCGAATTCAATCAGACGTTCAGGTCAACTGGACGAGTCTACTACTCTATAAACTCGTGGTGTCCAATTCTTTGTATGAACGGTCCGCTCTGGCGATACGATGGAAGCAAGTTTTTCCCATGTGAGGCGCTCTTGACCAGAGTGAGGGTTAGCGGCTGGCCGGGTAAATTGAGACTCAGCCTTATCCGGTACACAACCGAGGCTCCGCTACTGCTCACAAATCCTGCTGGGTTGACCGGGCTACTCAAGCAAGTTGCAGAGTGGTTTCTTAAAATTGAACGGGAGATCAACGCCGCAGACAACAGCGTCAAGAATCGATGCCAATTAGAATCTACGTTTTATCGAGCTGCAATCCGGCATTTCATGCGCCTGCAACGCGACGAGTCTCTCCGCTCAGATCTTGACCTCTTTGAATTGATGTAGCGTTCCTAATACATGGGTGAAAGCCTTGCGAGCTTGGATGAAACTCGATTTAATGTCAGATTGATCCATATCTGCGCCGAGGTCCGATTTGTCACTCCCATAACGGAATATTGTCAACGACGAATGGCCCGCAATCGCGTTTAGTGGCTCTCTGACGCACGATCAAAAAACGATGCTGGTACCCTAGCCCGCTTTTTTGCATGAGGGCACAGCACGCTTGAGATGACACGGAGATATGCCAACATGACAACGGCGGACCTACAGGCCGTACATGAGCGAGTGAGTCTGCTATCCTTCCGCTGAGCTGCTGGCGTTAGTCTTTCTACCTTAGAGGAATCCAATGGCGAACGAAGCGGGAAATGAAGAAGGGGCATCGGCAACGACGCAAAATGCTGAGGCGGAAAAGTTCACGTCGGCAGAGGATTTTCTTACCAAGTCGCCATTGTACGTATTGATCCGAGTGGACGGATTTTCGCCGCCTCCACAAATTAGCTTCGAATGTAGCGGAAAATGCGGGAAGGAAACAACATGGGTTCGTGTTTACGATAAGACATTGGGAGACGTAGGGAATATCCCGGACAGCTCACTAAAATCAGTTGGGTATACGTGCTTCAACTGCCATAACAGTCAACTCACGGTAATCTACCGAGTGATGGAGTGGGAGCGCCGCACGGTGGCGTATCGTTCCACTGGGCTTCACCCCCCAGGGATTCCGTCAACGGTTGACGTCACAATTGCACTTCTTAAAGTCGGCCAATACCCTCAGCCTTCGATAGAAATTCCAAAGGGGCTTGAAAAGAACCTTGGGAAAGACGGAGCGAGTCTGTATCGGAAGTCGCTGGTGTGCCGCAACAACGGCTATGGACTTGGCGCGGCGGTGTACGTCCGGCGCGTCGTAGAGGACAAAACGAACGAGCTTATTGAGGTGGTGGCACAACTCGCGGAGGCACAGGCGTTAGATACTCGAGCTGTGGCAAGAATTAGGGCTATCGGGGACTCCACCGAATACCAACCCTACGAAGAAAAGCTGAAAGTAGCCAGTGCCGTTTTTCCAGATAGCCTAAAGGCCGGAAGCATCAATCCGCTTCAAGTCCTCTACAACTTGGTCAGTGAGGGCATACACAGCCTAAGCGAAGAAAAGTGCATCGAAATTGCCGACGAGACGAGAGTTGTTTTCGAATACGTTTTCTCCAATCTGAGAGCGCAAAGCATGGAACACAGAGCTTTCGTTGAGAGGATTAGGAAGCTAACATCCTGAAAATAAGTTCATGCCCCGTCTGCTGTGAACGGGCTAAGTATCTGCATTTTCAATCACGGGCGCGAACGTGTAATTATTACACTATATGCCAAAAGCATCTACAGCGGGCTTTTTAGCACTCCCCGTGAAGTTAAAAGCCGATCCCCGCCACCCGCCCAATACTTCCCAAGGAGCCGATGCGGACGGATGATTTGAGCGATTAGAGCGCCTCCACCCGGTCCGCCATAGCGCGCAGTTGATGTGCAACCTGTTGGCTACGCGAGATGCCCGAGCACCCCCGTGCTCTTCTGCACACTTGCGGATATGACTGCGCGTGGCGTCCACAAACCACAGTGCCCTGATGTTGATGGACTTTGCTTGCTCAGAGAAAGTCAATTCTTCAAACGCCTTTGTGTCGCCTTGGTGACGCTTGCTTTTATTCACAGCACCTCCTAAACGGCGGGGCCATTCAGCGACATGATGCGTCACTGTGTTACACGAAAGCAACCGGGACCACTATAGACGCGCATTTCCCCTCTCTTCCCGCCGGTTTAGGGGCGGCGGCCCATAGGACGAACCATCACAGCGCGCCTCAGCACTGTGTGTGGTGGTGGATGAGTCTTTCCTTTCCCTCCACCACTATCTAAAATTAGTCATAGGTTTTTGCTATCTCCGTGTAAACAAAGAGTTATTTTGGCCCGCGAACGGCCAAAAATTTGGAGTTGGTCAGTCGTTTTTCTTCATCCACACTCCAGATTTTGCCCCACTTGTTCACTGCTCCACACGCATCCGGAAGTCGGAGACGACGAGTGGGGCGATGTTGTCGTGTTTGTGTTCGATTCAAAGTGAGAACCGGACGCCTTAATGCGAATCCTTGCCTTCGGTACTTTCCGCCTGCACCGTCTTCGTCGTCTTACTTGACAATACAGGCGACTTCACCCGAAGGCCGCATGCTGCAGGGGGATTGGTCATTTGCCTGGCGAACACCCTATAACTCGGTCTGCCGGGCTGCAAGGTCGACCAATAGCCCGAGTGGGAAAGCAGAGGTTTGTGCTGCACGATGATCTGGTTGGCCAGGATCTTCACGCCACACTCCAAGTTGTTTTTCGGCTGCAGGATCGTTCTTGCCGGATCGTTCGCTTTAAGCCGGCGGTCGGTCTGCCAGTCGAAGTCGCAACCATATCGCTTCTGGTCGGCATAGGTGAGTTGCAATAGACCTTCGGTGCGCCCCGACATGCCGCTGACATCGTCACGCGTGGAGACTTCAGGCTCGGTATGGTGCGCGCGGGTCTTGGGATTCAATCCTGCCTCGGCGCCGGCGAGGGCTTGAAAGAAGTAGGCCCAAAAAGCGCGCTTGTCGGTGTCGCTCATGTCATAGAATCGAGGACAGAAGCGCTGCACATCGCGTGGCACTTGGCGGGAAAGCATCTCCGACGGAATCGAGTTCTCGACGATCATGTCCCAATCGGGATTCCACGTTGTTCCGCCTAACTCCGCTTTCTTAGCGTCGATCGGAGTGGCAGGAGCAGGCTTAGTGTCTGTGGATTGAGCAGGAGCGGCTGGTACTTGCTTTGACGATTGACACTGCGAGCTAAGTGCGACAACCGCTAGCGCAGTGAGCATGAGTAGGATGCGCCTTGTCGCACCGGAGATCTTCATCATCTTGCGTCGTACGAGGACTGCTGACGCTTGAGGCGCGGAAATGGGGCAGACTTAACTTATGGCCTGTGTTTGAAAATAGGTGCTTGGTGGTGCGCGCAACAGCAGGGAAATACCTTAGCTTTTATTCCAATTTCCCTTAGGCTTGTTGGAAACCGCCCCGGAACGCGAGTTCGAACAAAGCCTGCGACGGGCGCTGGCTCGCCGAGACAGCGCTACTGCGTGGGACGCAGCGACTTGAGATAAGCCACAATCGCCTCGGCATCGGATCGCGTCATCTGAAAATGCGGCATGGGGTCGCGAAGCGGTTTGCCCGTGATCCAGATTCCAGTTGTCAGCAGCGTGATCATTCCCGCATCGCCGGTGGGTGGCGTGCCGGAGAGTCGAGGCGCCACGATCGGCCAGTCCGACGTGGGTTGCGCTGGCAAATAAGGCACTGGCGCGCCCGCCAGCCAGCGGCTGCGATCCAGTTCGCCGTTCGGCATGCGGGGCGTATGGCAGTTCCCGCACATGGCGACACCCTGCACAAGGTATTGGCCACGTGCTACCGCGTTGTCCGGCGCTGCGCCCGCCTTTTTGGTTTCTTGCGCGGCAAATCTCACCGGCGCTGCAGAAAAGGCGAGCATTGCGGTTGCGACAACATACGTCACCATTCTTGACTGCATCTTGCCTCCTTTGCGCGCGCCACTGACCCGTGTCACTCGAATCACGAGAGACACTACATAACTACCGGCGTCCGGCGGTCCCTCAAGCCACTCTTCCTCGCGCCAGAGTTTGGCCCCCGGGCGCTTGCCACCATCATCGCCCCGGCCATGCCCAAGGCAAGTCCCAGTGTAAACCGCATCCCCATCCAGTTCCCGTGGACCCCAGCAAACTCCGCGATCCAATCTACGACATTGATTGCGATAGCGGCGATCAGCCACCGCCTCGCCGCCCGACGCGATATCCGCACCAGCAATCCTACAGCCGCGCCGAGATAGATTCCCAGGCAGCGCGCGCACACCGCCACGCTTCCACCCAACAATAGGAACGACCGCTCCGCCTGCTGGTGGCACACCAGCGAGAACCCACGTTGCAGCGCGAATCCGAACTCCGGCGCGCACGCCAGCAACCACGGAACCGCAATCGCCGCGGCGGCGAACGCCAGCGGGACCAACGGCAACCAGATCGCATGCTGAAGGTATTCGCCTCTTCGACCCACTATCCACTATCCCCTAACCACTTCTACACTATCCCCATCTTCTTACCCACGCGCTTCAGCGTCTGCAGCGCCTGGTCGAGCTCTTCGCGCGTGTGCGTCGCCGTCATGATCGTCCGGATGCGCGCCTTGCCTTCGGGCACGGTCGGGAACGCAATGCCCGTTCCCAGCACGCCTTCGTCGAACAGCGCGCGCGAGAAATCCATCGTCAGCTTGCCGTCGCCGATAATGATGGGCGTGATCGGCGTCTCGCTCGCCGGAGTGTTCACGCCGCCGATATTGAAGCCCAGCGCGCCCAGCTCTTTCTTCCAGTAGCGCGTGTTCTCCCACAGCCGGTCGATGCGCTCCGGTTCCTGCTCCAGCACATCGAACGCCGCGATGCACGTCGCCGCCACAGATGGCGGATGCGACGTCGAAAACAGAAACGGCCGCCCACGATGATACAGAAACTCGATGAGGTCGCGCGTGCCGCACACGTAGCCGCCCAGCGCGCCGATGGCCTTCGACAGCGTGCCCACTTGCACATCCACGCGGCCATGCATGCCGAAATGGTCGATGGTGCCGCGTCCGTTCCTCCCCAACACGCCCGACGCGTGCGCGTCGTCCACCATCATGATGGCGCCGTACTTCTCCGCCAGCTCGCACAGCGCGGGCAGCGGCCCAATGTCGCCGTCCATGGAAAATACGCCATCGGTGATCAGCAGCTTGCGACCCGGCTCGTTCTTGATCTCGTTCAGCTGCTCTTCGGCGTGCGCCGTGTCCTTGTGGCGGAAGACCTTGATCTTGGCCCGCGACAGCCGCGCTCCATCAATGATGCTGGCGTGGTTCAGCTCGTCGGAGACGATGAAGTCCTCTTTACCCAGGAGCGCCGACACCGTGCCCGCATTCGCCGTAAAACCCGACTGAAACACCACGCACGCCTCGACATTCTTGAAGCGCGCGATCTTTTCCTCCAGCTCCATATGCAGCGACATGGTTCCGGCGATAGTACGAACCGCTCCCGAGCCCACGCCGAATTTCGCCGTAGCCACCAGCGCCGCCTCGCGCAGCTTGGGATGCGTGGTCAGCCCCAGGTAATTGTTCGACGCCAGGTTAATGACCTTCTTGCCGTCGAACGTGCACACCGGCGCCTGCTCGTCCTCCAGCACGCGCAGCTTGAAGTACGTGCCGCGCTGCTTCAGGTCGTTGAGCTGGTCGGTGAGATAAGAAAGAGGATTGGTGCGTGTTGCAGTCGTCATGAAGCGCCCTCTATAGAGTCATTCACCACAGAGGCACCCTTCGACTTCGCTCAGGGCAGGCTTCGGACACCCAGGAACCTTCGCGAAGTGGCTCATGGCTTCAGGTGCCTCGTGGTCGATTTTCTGGTCTGTCGGAGATCAACATGCTGTCCCAGACTTTCGGCAGAACTGGTTATCTTAGCGCACATGGCCGGGGACACCTCGCGGGCTGGGTAGTTCCAAAATAGGACAGGCGAATGGGTCGTGAGCACGGGCGGCGCGACCCCCTCCCCCCACCCTATTTTCTGCAAATTCTTCATTTCATGAGGGTTACGATTATTGCGCTGGTAAATTCGTCTGTGCGTATAACTTAGCGGCAAATTCGTCTTAACAAAGGAGTTATGCGGGAGTCTTTGGGTGCGGAGAGGGAGGTCGGTGGGTGAATTCGGAAAGCGTCGAGCAAGAAACGACAAAGCCACAGGGCGAAACCGCCTAGGTTTAGTTCGAGTTTAAGGGAATTGTCCGCGTGCCGACCCGTAGGACGACAGCTCTCCCGCATCCCTTCCGCTAGAAGTTTATGACGATGAGCGGCAGAGCACCAAGCGATTTGGTCACGGTTGAGCGTGATGGGCGAACATCGCCGATGGTTGGGTCGTGGGACATGAATCCCATGTTTCCCAGAAACATGGGAACTGCGGGCGGCCCGCCGGCTCGGCGATATCATGGGATATGCCGCCCGGCCCGATGCTGATCTTCGACAAGTCCTTTCTGCAATCTCTTAATCCAGATGAAGCGGTTTGGCTCGACCCACTTCTTCCTAACCAGTATCACTCCGCTTTTCTTTGTTGAGACCCTTGCCGATCTCGAAAAACGGATTGGTCAAGGTCGCACGCCCGAGCAAATTGTCGGGAACCTCGCCTACAAGACTCCCGACCTACAGTCTCACGTGAATCCACATCACTCAGCCATTCTTTATGCGGAGCTTAACGGCGAGAAAATCACCATGGACGGCAGGGTTCTGCGCGCCGGCGGGCAGATGGTTGAGCTTAATGGCCAGCAAGGCGTTATCTACAAAATGAACGCCGAAGAGGAAGCTTTCAACCGTTGGCAACGAGGTGAGTTCTTGGATCTAGAGCGTCAGATCGCAAAAGCATGGCGACGCGAAGTCTCGACCGTTGATCATTCAAATGCGTACGCTATGTTCAAGCGATTTTATGGGAGCATCCGCCGACCAAGGAGTTTGGCGGACGCAAAGCACTTAGCAGACACTTTGATCGATCTCATCGAGGAAGAACAATCAATTCGCTTCGGCCTCTCGCTTCTTGGCGTACCGACCCAGGTGCATGATCTCGTTATCCAGAGATGGCTCGCCGCGGGCAAACCACTTATTGGCGATTTCGCGCCGTACTTCAGGCATATGTTTGCAGTAGACCTGTTTTTTCACCTATCGCTATCAGCAGATTTGATCTCGCGCGTTCGTCCGGCTGGTAAGGCTGACAACAGGGTGGACATCGCCTACTTGTATTATCTCCCGTTCTGCATGGTCTTTACGTCGAGTGACAACCTGCACGAGCGCGTCGTTCCGCTCTTCCTTCGCTGCGACCAATCCTTTGTGAAAGGTCAGGATCTTAAGGCTGACCTGAAAAGAATAGACGAGCACTTTGAGAAGCTTCCCGAGGAGATCAAATCGAGGGGTCTTTTCAAATTCGCCTCATATCCACCAGAGGAGGCTTGCCCCCTCCTTATGCAGCTGTGGGATAAACACCTGCCGTCGTGGCGAAAGCAGAAAGCCGAGCACAAGGAAACACCGCCTGAGCTCCAAAAGGCCCTAGTGGAAATGATCAATAAGGCTGAAAAGGAGTCGAAGCCTCTAGAGTCCGACCGGCAGCCAAGTATTGAGGACATTAATTACGTTCATATCAGCCGGCAAATCTATCGCAAAAAGGGCAAATGGGTGCGAGTGCCTCCAGAGGGAGAGCCAGAGCAACCCTAGTCCTCTCCGCTCGTATTTCTTCAGATCGACTCCGCAGCAAGAAAGAGCGAACCGAGAAAGGGCGCCTAGGACTGCTTTAAACCGTCTGCCGGATGCCACGTTCAAGCAACAATAAAGACCCACTCGAGCAAAACCAACTTGAGTGGGGCACCCGGCAGTGTTACAGTTCGTCCTTTTGGTTTACCCTCGCTGCGTGACATAGTTCCTGCTCAGCCGGTAGTCCGGCCAACGCACAATCCAATTTGGGTTTTCGTGATAGTAGCGAGAATTCCGGTTGTGCGTACGAAAATTCCCCTTCGGCTGGCCAGGGATGTCGTAGCACGGATGTGAAAGCCCACCGAAAACTGCGGAGCGCCGCCGGTCAGCACGATAAAAGGAGCCGAATGCCGGAGAAATTACTCGGCTCCGGCGCAAGGAGAACTGTTTTCTCTTGACATTCCTTTTTATTAGAACCCGCGAATGATTGACTCCGGTCAACGCCTCTTCGCGAACACGAAATCTCAAGTCGGGCGCCCAATTCAAGCGCAGCTTGAGCGGGGTTTTCGCAGGGACTCAGCAGAAAACCTTATGGACTGTCATCACGAACCCGCGTGGCGACCGAGGGATCTGCTTTCCCTTCGGCAACGACAGGCTTGAGTGGCTCGATGGGTTTACCCCCAATGAAGCGCGGCTGCAGCGGAGCGTCACTTGGACAAAGCGAGGCTGGAGGCGCGTAGCACTGCCTTCTCCACTGAGGGCGGCAGGTTCAAGGCCACGAAATAGGAATCGGGGTAAAGATAGTCCTCTCCCGACTCGTCAACGATACGGACGTGGCGGCGCTTCGCCGCCGCAGGGTCGGGAACGACCTGGTAGAGTTTGCGCAACTCTAAAGAGGCGGGATATTCCTCGTTGTTTACGCAAACGACGAACTGTGGTTCCATGCGTTTCATATTTGCCAGTCTGATTTATCAGTCTGGGTTATCACTCTAAGATACGCTTAATTTTGTATTCCTTCGCGCCGATTCCGTGCGCCTCGTACCAGTGAATCTCCGCCCGGCAGATCGCGCCATCACGAAATCGAATGCGGGCGATGCCTTTGCGTTTCCGCCAGCGCCCCGGTCCATATAACTTATGGAGACGCCGCCATTCGCGGGATTCGCTTTCCGGTGGCGATGGTCTCAACTTCAGTCACCTGCCCGATAATCGTGAAGTGCATGGGCACCCGAGTCAACGCTTCCCACGGATTCTACTCTCCAGAGTTCAGCCCCGCGGTGAGACCGCGGGTGGCCCGATTTTCCCGCTCTCTCAGTTCCGTCCCAGCGTCGAAGGGTGACGATAGGCGCTCACCAGCCTGGCGATGAAAACTGCCAGGTAGAGCACACCCAAAATCGCCTCGATCATGGCAACCGCGCGCGCTGGGGAGGAGACGGCGGTAATCCCGACCGCTCCAACCGATGTGATTGTGGCAAAGCTGTAGTAAAGGAAATCGAACCGCACAGGAACCGTGTGCGCGTTGGTGAGCGGGTCAAGATAGAAGGCCCTGGGAGCGAAGGTGTAAATCAACTCATAGATGCTGGTAAAGCTGAATCCCACCAGCAGGTATATGCACAGTGCTCCGAAGATGGCTTCCGATGTAGGTTGGTCTTTGGTGAAGACCCGGCGAAAGATGATCACCACCACGAACACGTCAAAAGCAAAACTAAGTACGATGGCGAACAACGACAGTGAGCCCGCATTCGGATGAAATAGCAAAGCTCTACGCAACACCGCCGGAATGGCTAGCAGGATGCCCAGAATCCAAAACGTGCGTTGCGGGTTGATTGCGTACACCGTAAGCAAAATGCCCGAGGCACCCACGACCCGGATGACGAAATCATTGAAAGTTCCTTCCTTTACGAAGGGATAGACGATCAGAACAAACAGAAGGTAAACGAAGAGTACAAAGAACTTATGTTCATTGAGCGCTGACGCCATTTTCGACGCGATAGGTGTTGGCCGATTCACGAAGGTTTGCCCGGTTGGCAGCCTAGCACATCGGGCGAGTGTCGCCGGCCGGTGGCCCGCGTTTGCCCGCCGCCGGCAAATGTGGGGCTGGCTCTCTCTGAAATCCCGACGCGGGGAGGACGTCCAAAGTTGTTGTTTGTCATACTTGTATTGAAATTATTTCAATGTATGACAAATTTGTGTATGACTTGTATTGGTTGTATTAGAAATTGAGCCGCGAAAAACCCGCAAAATAGAGCCTAACCCTATACGTGTCATCACAATACGTATATGTCTACTGGAATCAAATAGTTGCAGGAAATCCATCGCCAACCGAATGATTCTATGAGACTGACGATCAAAAAACGGCGAAATCAGACCATTTCCATGCCCAAAAGCGAAAATAGCTTAAGGTGCACTTTCCCGAGATGCAAGTATGAAGAACACTCGTAGAGGAAAGAAGCCGGTTTCGGCGGAGGCGATTGCGCGCATGGCCGAACAGCGGCAAGGACGTGTCGCGGTTCTTTACCAGCAAGCCTCCTGATGGCGCCGATTCAGCGGGTGAACGTGGACTTCATGTCACACAGTTGGAGGAAGTGGACCGGCGGGTGAAAAAGTTGGATGACGGGAACCCATTTTGTTGCCGCTACTCCGAGCGCAACGCTTCAGTGACGTCAACCCGCGCAGCGCGTCCTGCGGGGAAGATCGACGCGATGACGGCGGCCGCGATCAGCAAGAACACCGAGGCAGCAATCGGCAGGGCGCTGGGCGTCTGCAATGACGGAAAATAACGGCTGGCCAGCCGAATTAATCCGTAGCCGCACACTGCACCGGCGATTACGCCGGAAACCGCCATCACCACGCCCTCGCCCACCACGCTCAACAGCAGGTGCCTGGGCTGGGCTCCAACCGCCAGCCGAATCCCGAACTCGCGCGTGCGCCCACTGACGGAAAAGGCCAGTACGCCGGCCACGCCAACCAGCGCAATCGCCAGCGCGACGCCCGCCATTCCGCCGAACACCACGGTATTCAGGCGTTCCGGGGTCAGCACTTCGGCGCGAACTTCTTCCAGGGTGGCGGCGCGTTCGACCACCTGGTCCGACGCCAGGTTGCGCACCACGCGCGTAATGGGAGTGATCAGGCCATGCGGATCCATCCGCGTATGCACAAAGAGACGGCCGCCAAACAGTGACACGTCCTTGTCAGCCGAGACGTCTGGTATCTGCCCGAACGGATGGTAGATGGTGGGTTCCGCTTCAGGCACCAGGTGCTCATCGTCCATATCGGCCACAACACCCACAATGCGGCGAGGTCCGGTACCGATGTAGATAAACTTCATGATCGGATCCGTCCACATGATGTGGCGATTGATGGGATCCTGACCGGGGAACAGCCGCTGGGCAGCGCTCTGGCTGATAATGACGACCGGCTCGCCGCCGCGCTTGTCATCGTCATTAAAGTCGCGGCCGGCGATCAGGGGAACGCCCAGCGCGGCAAAGAAGCCCGGCGAAATCACGCGAAAGCCGACGCGAGGGTCTTCTTCGCGCGCGCCCTTCACGTGGCCTTCGCCTGCGACCTGCAAGCCCGGCCCCAGGAGTCCGGCATCGCGCCAGGGAACCTGCGTTCCCAGGGCAACGCGATCTACACCGGGCAGTTCGTTAATACGGCGAATTGCCTCGCGATAGAAGTTGATGATTTCCTCGGGAGTTTTGCCGTAGGACATGACCGGCATATTCAGCGCCAGGACCCGGCGCATGTCGAAACCGGTCTGTTGCGCCTGCAAGGTAAACAGCGTCTTGATGAGGATGCTGGATCCGGCCAGGAGGATAAACGAAGCAGCAATCTGGGTGACGGCAAAGATGCGCAGCCGCCGGCTCGTACTGCCCGTGATGCGAACGCTGCCGCTCGACAGCGCCATGCCACTCGACGACTCTGCGGTGGGCAGGCGCGGAACAAACGCCAGCAGCACTGCGGCAATCACAGCCAGTCCCGCACCCACCCACAAGATGCTGAAGTCCACCGTTAAATCGAGTGCCCGCACCGAAAAGCGTGATGCATAGCTGGCCAGAATCGCCACCATGGGACGCACGCTAAGAAGCCCGAGGGCGGCGCCGGCAGTGCATAGCAACAGACTCTCCGCCAACAGGGTGCGGCGCAACGCGCCGGCGCTTGCTCCCAAAGCAGCGCGAATCGCAAGTTCTCCTTCGCGGCGGACGGAGCGCGCCAGAATCAGATTGGCGACGTTGCAGCACGCAATAATAAAGATCAGCGCCGATGCGGCCAGCAGCACCAGCAGCACTGTCTTCGCCCCTGAAGTGATCTGGTCACGCAACAGCACGGCGTGGATTTGACTCTGTGCGCCCGGCGCGTAGGCTTCGGGATGGGCTTTCACCATTGACGCGTAAACCGTGCTGAGCTCGGCATTCGCCTGCTGCAGGCTGGCGCCCGGAGCCAGACGGCCGAACAGTTCGGTCATGCGATGAACCCGTCCGGTGACCATGGTGGCGGAAAGATGATGCGGGCTGGTGACTACGTTGGCGATGATCTCGGTTTCTGACGGATAGGGCACTGAAGGTTCAAGCACCCCAACGATAGTAGCCGTGCGGTCCCCCAATCGTACCGTCTTGCCGATTACCGTGGGGTCGGCCTTGAGTGCGTTCTTCCAGAAGCGATAGGTCAGCACGCACGCACCGGCGGCGCTGGGACCGTCGTCGTGGGCGTCGAGTAGCCTTCCCAGGACCGGACGCAGCCCCATGACCTCGAAATACGAGCCGCCAACTACGCCGGCTCGCACCTCGCGTGGGTCTCCCAGTCCCACCATAGTGAAGCCGATTACTGAGAAGTCTCCGAACTCGCCTACCGTCTTCACGCCAGCTTTCAGGTCCTGGATCTCCGGCACGGAAAAGTTTGCGTTCTCCAGTTGCAGTCCGGGCGCGCTCTGGCGGATGTAAATCAGCCGGTTCTCGTCACGGTTGACCAGCGGCCGCAGCAATACTCCCCGCACCAGGCTGAAGATGGCGGCGTTGGCGCCGATGCCCAGACCCAGCGTCAAAATGACGGTGACGGCTAGTCCTTTGGTTCTCCAAAGCGACCGCAGAGCAACCCTTAAGTCCTGCAAGATCAAATCGGGTTTCACCATCGTCATCGGATCACCTCGAATCGTACTGTTGCCGATTCACTTGGTAACTGCAATCACCCGGCCAGAACTCACACCGGCTATCTCATTGTCTGTCAGTCGCATAAGCAGATTACATCAACAGCTTGTCTAGTCCGCCCGTTCGCTAACAGCGATCAGTGTCCGCCAGCGAACAGTCAGACCTACTGCTTCGACAATCGGGAGATAAACACGATTGACATTTGCTTGCGCTCTATACTATTTTGCTCTAGGCATAGTCGGTAATGCCCTTAGCAAACAGGGGTATACGGCCTGATTAACATCATGAATCCGGAACAACCACGAGACCTCTTTCCTGGCGCGCTGGAGATGATGATCCTGCGCACACTCAAGCGTCAGCCGCTGCACGGTTATGCACTGGCGCAGCACATCAAGCGGACTTCCGACGACCTGCTGCAGATTGAAGAAGGCTCGCTCTATCCCGCACTGCAACGCATGTTGAAGCAGGGATGGGTGAAGGCGGAGTGGGGCATTTCTGCCACCAATCGCCGCGTCCGCATTTACAAAGTCACGCCCGCAGGCGCCAGGCACCTGGAGGAACAAGTCTCCAGCTTTGAGCGCATGCTTGAGGGCATCACGCGCGTTCTCGCACCGGTGAAACCATGAACTTCATTACGCAACTGTTTCAGCGTCGCCGCCTGCAGCAGGATCTCTCGGAAGAGATTCGCGAGCACCTCGAGGAAAAAGTGGAAGAGCTGGTCGAAGGCGGAATGGCGCGGCAAGATGCCGAGTTTGCCGCGCGCCGCGAGTTCGGCGGGGTT
Source organism: uncultured Acidobacteriaceae bacterium (assembly GCA_963834815.1). Taxonomy (GTDB): domain Bacteria; phylum Acidobacteriota; class Terriglobia; order Terriglobales; family Acidobacteriaceae; genus DASRAA01. The sequence continues at coordinate 1,142,811 of CAWIDA010000009.1, forward strand.
ACGCAGATTGAGGAGCGGGGTCGCGAGATCTGGAGATGGCCGACGCTCGAGAGTATTCTCGCCGACTGCCGCTACGGCCTGCGCATGATGCGAAAGTATCCCGGATTCACTCTGGCCGCGGTGGTGACGCTGGCGTTAGGTATCGGCGCGAACACTGCGATCTTCTCGGTAGTGAACACCGTTTTATTGCGTCCTCTGCCCTACCCGGAGGCGGACCGCATTGTCTACCTTGCGGAATGGTCGCGCGAAGTGCCCGATATGAGTATCGCCATGGCGAACTTCCGCGACTGGGAGAAGATGAACACCGTGTTTGACAGCATGGTGGCCTACCGCTTCGACAACCTCAACCTGACCGGACATGGTGAACCTCAACGTCTGGCGGTGCGCGAGATCACGGCAGGACTTTTCTCCACCCTCGGTGTCGAGCCAATTTTGGGACGGGAGTTGACTCCCAGTGATGACAAGCCAGGCGCTGAGCCGGTGGTTCTACTCAGTGATTCCCTGTGGGTGCGCGCCTTCGGCCGCGATCCCTCGGTCCTGGGACGGCGGCTGGCTCTCGATGGCCAGTCCTATACCGTGATCGGTGTGCTACCCAGCAGCCACTTTCATCCCAGCTGGCGCGGATTCGATGCCTTCACTTCGCTGGGCCGGCTGGAAGACACGATTGGCGGCCCCTCGCGTCGCGACGAGCATCCTGGCATTTACGCGTATGGCCGGATGAAGCCGGGAGTCAGCGTGGAGCAGGCTCGAGCCAACATGATCGAGGTGGCAGGGCAGCTGGGGAAGCAATATCCCAAGTCGAATAGTGGAAACAGCATCACAGTGAAACCCCTGCTCGAAGCCGTCGTGGAAGATTCGAGGCCGTCGCTGCTGATCCTGATGGCCGCGGCTGGATTCGTTCTGCTGATCGCGTGCGCCAACGTCGCCAACCTGCTAACGGCGCGCGCCACCGAGCGCCAACGCGAAGTTGCGCTGCGTAGCGCGCTAGGCGCCACTGGGCCTCGCTTGGCACGCCAATTCCTCTGCGAAAGCGTTCTGCTGGCGCTCGCCGGCGGAGCGCTGGGACTGCTGGTCGCTTACTTCACCACTTCCGCGCTGGCGCACATGGCTGCGGCGGCGGTTCCCCGTATGGAAGACCTCTCGATCGATCGCAAGGTGTTGGCCTTCACCTTTGTCGTATCAGTAATGACAGGGATTTTCTTCGGAATGTTTCCGGCGCTCACCGCGTATCGTAGCGATCCGAACGAGGTGTTGAAGACCGGATCGAGCGCGACCAGCAGAGGACTGATTCACATGAAGTTCCGCAATTTTCTGGCCGCAGCAGAACTCGCGATCTCGTTGGTGCTGCTGGTGGGTGCGGGGTTAACAGCGAAGAGCCTGCTGCGAGTGGTGCAGGCCGATCCCGGCTTCGAGACTGACAACGTATTGGCCGCGTCGTTCAGCCTGGCCGGCAACGCATACAGCAATGACGATCAGAAGCGCCAGTTCGTTCGGCAGTTGGTTGAGAAAGTCTCGGCGCTTCCCGGAGTCACGGCGGCGGGCTTCAAGAATCCGCTACTCGGTGGCGCGCAAACCGGCTTTCTGGTTGAGGGCCGGCCCAAACCCGAACCGGGAAAGGCGCCGGCGGTGGACTTCGCGAGAGTCTCGCCCGGCGCGATGGAGGCATTGGGTGTACGCCTGCTTACAGGGCGCATGTTCGACGCGAGCGATAACCAGAATTCCACCAGAGTTGTCGTTATCGACGAGACTTTGGCGCAACAAGTCTGGCCTGGGCAAGACCCCCTCGGCAAACACCTGGTACTCATGATTGGACCGGAACCACACGGAGCGATCCCCTGGATGACGGTGGTGGGTGTGGTCCGGCAGGTGAAGAACTACGGCGTCGATCAACCCAGCCGTTTCGAAGCCTACGTTCCCAACGCGCAGTTCCCCGGCATGGACGGCAATCTTGTACTGCGCTCACCCCAGGATCCCGCGCGCCTGGTTCCGGCCGTGCGGCAAGTGATGCAATCGCTTGACCCCAAAATGCCGCTCTACGACGTGCGCACGCTGCGCGCCGTGAGCGAGGAGACGGTCGCGCCGCGTAAGCTATCCGTGCTCTTGCTGAGCTTATTTTCGGGAATCGCCCTCGTGCTGGGTGCGTTGGGCATCTATGGCGTCATGTCTTACGTCGTGACCGGACGAACCCACGAGATTGGCCTGCGCATGGCGCTGGGTGCTGAGCCTCGGGATGTAAACCGTCTGCTGATGCGACAGGGTGCGCGCATCGCCCTGGCTGGCGTATCCGCAGGTCTGCTTGCGTCACTCGTGCTCACCCACTTGCTGCAATCGATGCTCTTCGGCGTAAGCGTTACCGATCCCGTTGTCTTCGCGGGGGTGGCGATGCTTCTAAGCGGCATAGCGCTTCTCGCCTGCTACATTCCGGCGCGAGCGGCCATGGCGCTCAACCCCGTGGTTGCCTTGCGCTATGAGTAAGGACACCACGGACAAAGCCTGGAAGGAATTGGAGATCGCAACCCATCGCGATGACGGAGGGAATAGGCGCGCTGCGCCCGAGCCCACGGCTGGTTCTGAGGTATCTGCATTCATTGGGAAAAGAAGAAAATATCGCCTGAGTAAGGTCGCCGCTTGTCGCGCGGATCAATAACCCTCCACGAAACATCTGAAGTCCGGTACCTCCTCGAGGTCCAACCTTCGCTGGGAAGTCAAGCCAGACAGCGGACTTATTGTCTTCACACTTCTTGACACACCGCGACCGAAGAACGTCATCCAATTGAGTGTTTAGTTAGTCAGTGAGTGCGCTGCTTCGAGGGTTTCATCCGGTCAAGGCAACATCAAGATGAAGCCCGGAGGAGTGGACAAAATGACTCGACTTCGTTGTTTGGCGTTGGTGGGTGTGGTGGTTTTCGTCACCGCATTGAGTTCGTGGGCCGGAGTCTTTGTATCTGTTGCCGTTGGGCCTCCGGCGTTGCCGGTGTATGCCCAGCCGTTATGCCCGGGACCAGGATACTTCTGGACTCCGGGTTATTGGGCGTGGGGCCCGGCCGGGTATTACTGGGTACCAGGAACGTGGGTTTTGCCGCCCCGAGTGGGCTTCTTGTGGACACCCGGTTACTGGGCATTTTCAGCCGGGTTTTATGGCTGGCATCCGGGATACTGGGGGCCGAGGGTCGGCTTTTACGGCGGGATTAACTACGGCTTCGGATATACCGGTGTCGGCTATTTCGGCGGATACTGGCGCGGCCGCAATTTCTACTACAACCGTGCGGTCAATAACGTGAATGTGGTCAACGTCCACAATGTGTACAACCGTACGGTGATCAACAACGTGAACGTGAACCGCGTCAGCTACAACGGAGGCAGCGGTGGAATCCAGGCGCGGGCTACTTCGAACCAATTAGCCGCGGAGCGGGGACGCCACTATGACGCCACGCCCGCACAGGTCCAGCAACAGCAAGCCGCCCGGAATGACCGCGCGCAACTGGCATCGGTGAACCATGGCAAGCCGGCGGTGGGTGCGACCCCACGGCCAGGAGCTTTCAACTCTGGCGAGGCGACGCGCACCAGTCAGCCGGCGGTGAACAGGCCTGCAGCCAATGAGAATGTCGCGAACCGGTCAGTACCGCGGCCACCGCAGAGCAACCAGCAGGCGCGGACCTCGGAGAGTGTGCCGAGACCGTCGCAAAACAACGCCACGCAGGAGCGGGCGTCGCAGAACGTCCCGAAACCACCAAGCTCGCAGCAACAGGCGCGAACTTCGGCAAACGTTCCTCGACCGAGCAACAATGAACATCAGACGATTGCGCAGGGACGGAATGTTTCCCAACCTCCTACCGCGCAGCACATAGCTGCTCCACATCCGCAGATGCCGCAGCAGCAGGCACGGACTTCGCCCAATGTTCCTCGACCGAGCAACAATGAGCGTCAGTCTGTCGCGCAGGGACGGAGCGTCCCCCAACCGCCTACGGCACAGCATGTAGCTACGCCCCGTCCGCAGGCATCACAGCAGCAGGCGCGGCATGCAAACAACCCGCCGCGTCAGGCTGCGCCTCAGTACCACGCGGCGGCGCGTCCGCCGAACCAGCATCTGGTTCAGCAACCTCGTCAGACCGTGGTCCATCGTCCGCCGTCGGGAAACGAGCGGCACGAAAACCGGCCGCACTGAAGTTGCAAGCGCTTCCCCGTCCAAGCCGAACAGCTTGGACGGGGAAACCTATTTCCGGGGTGAGTGGGAAGTCTCTCGCTGAAGTTATCGCAGACTACTCTGCGGCGGCCGCCGCAGAGTTGGCGTAGCTGCCAACATCGATCCCGCCAAGCCTGCCGCAACTACTCCGGGCTGGTGCAGGTCCAGCAACAGGATTCGGCTGTCGGACTGATAAGCCTGCCCCGAAGCGGTCTGCGCGTCGAATACAGGATTTGCGGAGTTTAGATATTCGCTGTGAAGCGGGCTTTGCTCTGCCAGGCTGGTACCGACGAAGTCGCGCTCCGTGTCCACCTGGGGGTCGATCATATGATTAATGATGTGTCCCCGCTTGGCGTACTCGATGGCCTGATCGTAGCTAGCTGCGGCGACCCAGATAGGATCGCCATCGACCGTGTACTGGGTCTTCCAGATGCGGATATGATGGCGGCGCGAGACCACTGCCTCCGGATCAGGCAAGGCGTACGAGTAGTCCTGCACTCGGCCGAACATGTAAAACCTTGCCATCGGAAGCGTGGCGTCATGAGTTCTTTGGGTGAGCAGGTGCCAAGCCATTACCGGTTTCCATGCGTCGGTTTTCACCCAGCCGGCGCGGGCAAAGGCGGCCTGTAAATCATTCTTCTCGCCGACAAAGACCAGGTTGACCATGTCGCCTTCGCGTCCTTCGCCATTTAAGACACGCGGCGGCAAGTTACTCATCATGGCGTTCAAGCCTTCGACGTTGTGCCCGGAGCGCGGCAGGCCAGCCAAGCGCACTACAGCGTCGCAATCGATTTGCCCCGTAACCTGGGTGTCTTTCAACACCGTGCTGGTGCCACCGCGAGTGAGCAGGAAGAGGGGCGCAGCGGGCAGGTAGAACAGGGCGGTGACAGCGATCCCAGCAATCATGCGCCAGGTGTGCGAACTGCCCTTGACCACGCGGCGGGCACTCACTCCGACAACCTCTCCGCTGGCCAAGGCAATGGAATCGACGCCAAACACAACCTTGCCGCCGATTCCCAGGATTCGTCTGCCGTTGACGCCGAGCACTGATCCTTGGGCCCGAGTGCCCGCGCGAATGATGGTGAAATCGCCGACCCGCACATCCCTTTCGACAACGAAGTCTAGCGGATCGCCCACCTGGGTGTGCAGCGACGAGACCGTGTGCGTCAGTCGAAGGTGGACGGGGGTACCGTCGGGAATGAGCAAACGAGCGTTGCTGTCCAACTCCTGTGCGGACAGCACTTGAGGCAGCGTTAGCAGAAGAGCCAGCGTGTAAATGAGGATGATTTGGTGCTTCGCGAGTCGAATTGGATGCCGCCCTTCGAGAGACCTAGCCTCTCACCCGCGACGGCCTTGGTGGGGGGCACTCTCACCGAGCGGTAGGATTCTCATTGTTCGCTGGTGGATGGCTGGCGTCAATCAAAATCGCCTTACTGGCCACATTCGAACCATAGTCCCGGGTCCAGCCTTCATTTTTCTGTAACAACTGACCGCCTGCCTGCATTTATCCGTGTGGCCCTCGCAGGGGCCCGGCGAGGATGGACGGCCATCCTCGTGGAATGACGGAGAAAAACATGATTTCGGGCAGCGTAACTTTGACTCAAGCAGAAAGCACTCATAGGCAATTCATCGCCAGCGACAATCGCGGACACCACCTCATCCTCGACGATGCGGCCGGAAATACCGGTCCCAAGCCCATTGAGCTGGTAGCGATGGGGTTGGCAGGCTGTACCGCGTTCGACGTAATCGGCATCCTGCGCAAGAAACGGCAGACGGTAACGGGCTATGAAGTAAGGGTCGAGGCGCAACAGAAGCCGGAACCGCCACAGGTCTTCACTCACGTGCGTATTCATCACGTGGTGACCGGCGTGGACGTTTCCGAGCGCGCATTGTTGGACGCGATCCACCTCTCCGAGGAGAAATATTGCTCGGTTGGGGCCATGGTGAAGCTGAGCGCGGAGATTGAAACCACGTATGAGATTGTTCCCGTCGAGAGTGCCGTTGCGGTGGGCGCGTAAGATTGCGGCCAAGATGCGTAAAACGATTCTTGTTCGAGGTCTTGGGATGAAATTCGGCCTGAGGCCCAGCCCAGTGACGCCTACTTTCGCAGGCTTAAAGGCCGGCGCCTCCAGCGGAAAGCTGAGGAATGCGTTGTTCGCAGCCCTCACCCTGGCAGTCGTGCTTTCCGTGCCGGCGACGAAGGTGGCGGCGGAGGACGCACCGCCGCTCAGCCTTTCGGAAGCGGTGCAGATGACGCTGTCCAACAACCCCATGCACAAGGCGGCGGTGGCGGACACCAAGGCCGCGTCTGCGGGTGTAGGCGAGGCGCGGGCGCCACTGCTGCCGCAGATCACTTTTGCCGAAAACTTTACCGGCGGCAACGATCCAGTATTCGTCTTCGGTACCAAGTTGCGGCAGCAGATTTTCACGGCGCAGGACTTCGCGCTGAATTCGCTAAACCGTCCGACGCCCATCGGTAATTACGCCAGCCGCTTCTACGGCCGGTGGAACCTTTTCGACAGTACACAAAGCTGGAAGGCGCTGGACCGCGCGAAGTACATGAATTTCGCGGCGAATGAACAACTCAATCGCACCGACCAGGAACTGGTCTTTCAGACGGTGCAGGCTTATTACGGTGTACTGTTGGCGCAAAAGCAGGTGCAAGTGGCCGAAGACGCGGTGAAAACTGTCGAAGCCATTGAGCACGACAGCCGCGCACGGGTGGAAAGCGGTCTGGCGGTGGACTCAGACCTGCTAAGCGCGCAGGTACAAGCGTCGGCGCGGCAGCAGGAACTGATCGAACGGCGCAACCAGTTGGCGCTGGCACGCACCAAATTAGCGCTGGCCATGGGCGCGGCGGCCGATGCCGAGTACCAGCCACGAGAGGCGTTGGAAGAACGCACGTTTCCGCGAGCGGATGTCGGCCTGCTGGAGAAGACGGCGTTGCAGGCGCGACCCGATCTGAAGCGTTCGGAGTGGGAGCGCAGCGCGCAGGCGAAGAGCGTGTCGATGGCCAAGGCGGCGTTTGGTCCGCGAGTAAACGCGTTCGGTTCATGGGAAGAGGACTCCCACAGTGTGGGATGGACGGGAGCAAACAATTGGGTTGCCGGCGCCGAACTGCAGTTCGATCTTTTCGCCGGCGGCGGCAAGCGAGCGGCGCTGGCAAGGGAGAAGGCGATGCAAGAGCGAGCGACGGCGGCATATGCGGGATTTCAAGATGCGGTACGGCTTGAAGTCCGCCAAGCGTATTACCAGTTCGATGCCGCGCAGCAGCAGGTAAAAGTCGCGCGCAGCGCGATTGCGCACGCGGACGAGAGCCTGCGCATCAATCAAAACCGGTACGAGGGCGGGCTCAGCACAGTGACCGACATGTTGCGAGTGGAGGAAGCAGCGCACCAGGCCAAGGCCGATTATTGGCAGGCCGTGTATCGCATGTACGCCAGCTATGCTGGCGTCGAGCTGGCATCCGGCACATTGAGTGTGGAGTCTCCGGCGGTGACGCAATGATTGAGCCCAAGATCCTCAGCAGGTGCGGCATGGTCATAACGATGGCCGCGCTCACTCTGGCAGGCCTGATAGGCTGCAGCGAATCGAGGCCGCCGGCAAAGGTGGCGCCGGAGAAAGTCCACGGCGTGGCGGTGGTCGAAGTGCAGAAGACGACGGTGCCGGATGCGGTGGAGGCGACGGGCACGGTGCGGGCGGCGCTGTCAGCGCAACTGGCGAGCCAGGTGCTGGGAACCATCACGCGCGTCAACGTTCACGAGGGCGATCGCGTGCGGCGCGGCGAAGTGCTGGTGTCCATCGACGAGGCACAACAGCAGGCAGCTTACGCGGGAGCGAAAGCAGGATTGCAGGCGTCGCAGGAATCGATTGCGGCGGCCGATGCGGATTATGCGCTGGCGGACGCGACTATGAAGCGCTACCAGATGCTGTCCGACAAGAAGTCAGTCAGTCCGCAGGAATACGACGAAGTGAAGACCAAGCTGGCAGCGGCACAGGCACGGCGCGATGCGGCGCACGCAGGACGCACGCAAGCCGAAGCGGGGCTTTCGCAGGCTGGCACGGCGATGGGTTTTACCAAGGTGCGGGCTCCATTCGACGGCGTGGTGATTACGAGACTAGCGGAGCCAGGCGCAATGGCCACGCCGGGAGTTCCCCTGCTAACGGTCGAAGATCCGAGCCGCTTTCGCCTGGAAGCGCAAGTGGACGAGAGCAAGATTGGAGCGGTCAAGCTGGGTGAGAGCGTTCCGGTGGTCATTGACGCACTGGGCGATCAGCCGATCGAAGGTAAAGTTGCGCAGATTGTTCCCGCGGCCGATCCCTCGAGCCGGTCATTCACGGTGAAGATTGATTTGCCGTCCAATCCGCAAATTCGCTCGGGATTGTTCGGGCGGGCACAATTCCCTCGAGGACAGCGCGAAGCCATTGAAATTCCGCGGTCGGCGGTGCTGAGCCGCGGGCAATTGCAAGGAGTGTACGTAGTGGGCAGCGATCAACTCGCCAGCCTGCGCTATGTCACCCTGGGCCGGGCGTCCGGAGGCCAGGTGGAGGTACTGTCCGGGTTGCAGAATGGCGACCGCATCGTGGAGCAGCCGGGCGCTCGCGAGCTGAGCGGCAAACAGGTTGAGGCGCAGTGATGGCGGAGATCAAGACCCCGATGCGCATTGCCGGCGGGCTGGCAGCGCAGTTCATCAACTCGAAACTGACGCCGCTGTTCATAGCCTTTTCGCTGCTCCTGGGGGCGTTTGCCATTTTGCGGACGCCGCGCGAGGAAGAGCCCCAGATCGTGGTTCCCATGCTCGACGTATTCGTGCAAATGCCGGGCGCTTCGCCGGCGGAGGTGGAGCAGCGGGCCAGCATTCCGATGGAGCGACTGTTGCGCGAAGTACCCGGAGTGGAGTACGTCTATTCGATTTCGCGTCCGGGCATGAGCATGCTGGTGGTGCGCTTCTATGTAGGCACCAAGGAAGAAGACGCGGTCGTCAAGACGTACAACAAGTTGTACTCGAACTTCGATCGCATTCCGGCAGGCGTTTCGCAGCCCCTCATCAAGGTGCGTTCCATCGACGATGTGCCGATCATGGCACTGACGCTATGGGGAAAGAACTACGACAGCTATCAGCTTCGTCAGATTGCGGGCGAGCTGGACAACCAGCTTAAGCAAAGCGATGACGTTTCCGAGACGAAGATCATCGGCGGACTGCCGCGACAAGTGCGAGTGACGCTCGACACGGCGAAACTCGCCGCCTACGGCATGACGCCGGGCGCCGTGGTCGGGCAACTGCAACAGGCGAATGAGCGCAGCGGTTCGGGCAGCTTTTCGCGAGACAACCAGGAATTCGCGGTCGAAGCAGGGCGATTCCTGGGGACGGCAGCCGATTTGCAACTGGTTGTGGCGGGCGTCAGCCAAGGCAAGCCGGTTTACCTGCGCGACGTGGCGTCGTCGATCATCGACGGGCCGTCAGAGCCGCAAGATTATGTTCTCTACGCTAATGGCGCTGCTTCGAAAGCGGGGGCAAGCGGAGATTATGCGGCGGTGACGCTAACCCTGGCCAAGCGCAAGGGAACGAATGCGACCGACATCACCCGCGCGGCGGAGGCCAAGATCGAATCGTTGCGCGGCTATTTGCTCCCAGAAGACCTGAACGTCACTATTACGCGCAATTACGGGGAGACGGCGAAGGACAAATCGGACGAGTTGCTAAAGCACTTGTTCATTGCGACGCTGTCGGTAACACTGCTGATTGCGCTGGCGCTGGGTTGGCGCGAGTCGGGCGTGGTGCTGATCGCGATTCCGGTGACGCTGGCGCTGACCCTGTTCATCTTCTACCTGTTCGGCTACACGCTGAACCGGGTTACGCTATTCGCGCTGATTTTCTCCATCGGCATTCTGGTGGACGATGCGATTGTCGTAGTCGAGAACATTGTGCGGCACTTCCGGATGCCGCAAAACTGCGGACGGAATCTCAGCGCAATCGCCATCGAAGCGGTGGACGAGGTCGGTAATCCCACCATTCTCGCGACGTTCACGGTGATTGCCGCCATTCTGCCCATGGCGTTCGTACGCGGGCTGATGGGACCGTATATGCGTCCCATTCCGGTGGGCGCTTCGGCGGCAATGCTGTTTTCACTGATCGTGGCATTTGTGGTCTCGCCGTGGTCGGCAATGCGACTGCTGCGTCACTACGCCGAACGCGTAACCGACGAGCATGAGAAGGAAGGCTGGACTACGAAACTCTACCGCCGCATTATGACTCCGCTGCTGGAGAGCGTGTCCCGGCGGTGGATGTTCCTGGGCGGCGTGGTGGTGCTGTTGTTGCTGGCGTGTTCGCTGGTGGCGTTCAAGCTAGTCAAAGTGAAGATGCTGCCCTTCGACAACAAGAGCGAGTTCCAGGTGGTCGTCGATATGCCAGACGGCACCCCGCTGGAACAAACCACGCGCGTGGCGCAAGAGCTGGGCGACTATCTGGGCAAGCAGCCCGAGGTAACGAACTATCAGATCTACGCCGGCACGTCGGGTCCGTACAACTTCAACGGACTGGTGCGGCATTACTTCCTGCGGCAAGGCGCAAACCAGGTGGACATCCAGGTCAACCTGCTGAACCGGCACGAGCGCAGCGCGCAGAGCCACGACATCGCTAAACGGCTGCGTCCCGGACTTGTGGCAATTGGCGACAAGTACGGGGCACGAATCAAGGTAGCTGAGGTTCCTCCGGGACCTCCGGTGCTGGAGACGCTGGTGGCGGAAGTGTACGGGCCCGACTACCAGCAGCAGATGGCGCTGGCCAAGCAAATCAAGCAAATCTTTCAGTCGACGCCCGGCGTGGTGGATGTCGACTGGTACGTGGAAGATCCGCAGACCAAATACAACGTCGTCGTTGATCTGGACAAAGCGGCACTGAATGGAGTGTCGGCAGCGGCGGTAACGCAGACGGTGCAAATGGGATTGACGGGGGCGACGGCGGGACTGCTTCATGACTCGAAATCGCGCGAAGATGTACCGATTCGAGTGCAGCTCGACCGGCCGGGGCGCTCGGCGATCGAATCACTCACTTCGATGCGTTTGCCGACCGCCAGCGGCGGACAAGTGTCAATTGCGGAAGTGACGGACGTCAAAAAAGAAACTATCGACGTGACGCGCTACGGCAAAAACCTGCGGCCAGTGGTGTATGTGCTGGGCGATGTGGCCGGCGAGGTTGAGAGCCCGGTGTACGCCATCATGAAGATGAACGAGGCGATCGACAAGCTGCGCACGCCGCAGGGCCACGCCATCAAACGCTATAACGCGACGATGCCCACCGAAACCGACCGGCTCACCATGAAGTGGGATGGTGAATGGCACATTACCATCGAAGTGTTCCGCGACCTGGGGCTGGCGTTTGGCGCGGTCCTGATCCTTATTTATGTGCTGGTGGTGGGATGGTTCCGTTCGTTTATTACGCCACTGGTGATCATGGCGCCGATTCCGCTGACGCTGGTCGGCATTTTGCCGGCGCACATGCTGATGGGTGCGTTCTTCACGGCAACGTCGATGATCGGTTTCATCGCGGGTGCGGGCATCATCGTGCGCAATTCGATCATCCTGGTGGACTTCATCGAACTGCGGCGCAAGCAGGGCCTGCCGCTGGAACAGGCGGTGGTTGACGCGGGTGCAGTGCGCTTCCGTCCCATGCTGCTGACGGCGGCGGCTGTTGTCGTCGGCGCAAGTGTGATACTTTTCGACCCTATCTTCCAAGGACTAGCTTTGTCGCTGATGGCGGGCGAAGTGGCTTCGACGTTGCTGTCGCGCATGACTGTGCCCGTGCTCTACTACATGGTGGAAAAACGCAAACAACCACCGACGCCCACGCTGGAGTGCGCGCCGGAACTCTCGGAGGTGAATCCATGACCGTGGAACGCGCAGTGCGAATGATTGCGGGAGTGTTTGTGCTGCTCTCGCTGGCTCTGGGCTACTACGTTTCTCCCTATTGGTATCTGTTCACGGCGTTCGTCGGGCTGAACCTGTTTCAGTCAGCCTTCACCAACTGGTGTCCGATGATGACGATTCTGAAAAAGGCGGGGTTGAGATCGGCGTAGTCCTCGGCATGTCCTTGCGCGCGACGTCCCGGTTGCGCTGCAATGGTAAGTGATGAAGCATCGCGTGTGTCCCTGGTGGCTCGGGTATTGGTTGCTCAACCCGCTGCGGAAGGTTGGGCAGAATCCGCACGACATTCTCGCGCCCTATGTTCGCGAAGGCATGATGGTGCTGGAGCCTGGGCCAGGTATGGGGTTCTTCACCCTGGAACTGGCGCGCCTGGTGGGACCGTCGGGACGAGTGGTGGTGGTGGACGTTCAGCCCAAGATGATCGCGCGGGTCGAGCGGCGGCTGGCCAAGGCCGGACTCAATGCCCGAGTGGATGCACGGATCGCAGCGGCGGAATCCTTGGGAATTGGCGATTTGCAAGGCACGGTAGATTTCACCGCTGCGTATTACATGGTGCACGAACTCCCCGACGCCGGCCGGTTCTTCGCCGAAGTATCTGCAGCCAGTAAACTGGGATCCTCCCTGCTCGTGGCTGAACCGAAGGGACATGTCAAGACTGCAGCTTTCAACTCTGAACTGGAGGCTGCATCTGCGGCGGGATTTGTATTGGTTGATCGGCCAGTGATCCGCCGAAGTCACGTAGCGCTGCTCAAGAGGACGTCGTAGATTCCGGCACCGGCCAGAGGCAAAACTTCAGGGTCCCGATACACGTGCTAGAGCAACGACCCGTGACGCTTATCACTGACGGCATCAGAACCTAAGGTATAGCGTAAAAGTGCAATAGTTCGCTCGTCCTGGGGGTCGCCGTATGGCCGAGTGTCGAGCAACGATGCCGACGACGCGAGGGTGCACTCTGCTCGTGGCCGAGTCCTATCCTGGTTCAGACCCTGCTCTGCCGGTTGCCATGCGATCAACGGTGTATGGGCAGCCGCGGTTTGAACTTCCTTACGACCTACCCCAAGACCCAAATGCAGTATCAATTTCACTACTGGCGTCGCGTTGTCTGATGCGCAGCGTCGGAACCGGGACGTCGGCATAGACAGGGTTTCAAGGGATCTGAGGTGCGGAGATGCGCTCGCCAGTTGAGGTCCCAAACCAGGAGGAGGAATGCGGTTCCGATCGACACATCCGAAATCAATTCAACCTGTGACTGCGTTCGGGCTTTTCTTCGCCATGCTGACCACGGCGCTGATTCTGGCAGTGATGGCCGCCTGGCTTGCGGTGGGACGATAGCGAAAGTCTGCAATCGTTGGTCCGAACGCGGCCAAGATAACAGTCCCTGACGGAACCGTCAGCGCGCGGACGGGGACAGGAAGTCATCACTCACTTTCGTTGTGTGTGGAAGGAGGCAAGTATGCCATCCAACAAATTTGAAGTTCGGGTCTCCCTGGAAAAGCTCTTGATTGTTCTGATCGTGGTATTGGTGCCTCTCAACTTCATTGGTCTTTATCTCGCTATGGAGAGCACCCGAGCGGCCGAGCAGACCACCGGAACCCTGTTCAGCAACATTGCACAGGACCACGCGCTGGCCGCGCGCCGGTTTATCGACGATCGCGTGATTGAAGTGGGCGCGATAACCTCCGACCCCACCGTGCTGGATGCGATCGCCAGTTCGGGCCACGCAGCCGCGCACTTATCTGACGAAGCTAAGGCGGCCAGGATCGCTGACGTGGAAAAGAAATGGGACACGCCGGAGGCGGACGCGCTGGCGAAGAGCATTCTTTCATCGCGAACCTCCGAGGCGTTGCGACATCGCCGCGAGCTCGATCCGCGTCTGCTGAAGCTGGTCGTGCTGGATGGGAGTGGAACGCCAGTGGCGGCAACCGACAAACCGCGGCACTACGCTCCCGTGAACGAGGTGTTCTGGCAGGGAGTCTCGGGGAAAGGTCAGGGAGCAGTTTATGTTTCCGACGTGTTGTATGACGAACAGCGCGACGCATATTACGTGTCGGTCGGAATCCCTGTGCTGGATCCGTCATCGAAGCGCTTTGTAGGCGCACTGCATGCCTTTGTGGATCTCTCGCCGGTGTTCGTAACTATGAAGAGCGACCTGTTCGGCCGTACAACGTCGATCACGCTGGTGAGGGAAGATGGCACAGTGGTCAGCGGGTCGAACGTTAGCCCCGCGATGCGTCTGGAGTCGGAAGAATATCGCGCGGTGAAGGACGCTTTGGGCACGATGGAAGGCCGGCAGGCGGGGTACGTGATCGCAAGCATGAAGGCAGGCACCCGCATCGTAGGCTTCGCCGATACCGGCCTCAAGCAAGGTTATTCGAACCTGCCATGGCTGGTGATGGTGAGCCAGAACGCGCGCCAAGCGGTCGCATCGCAGCGGACGGTCGGGTCGTTCGCCATCCTTATGGTTTGCGTTGCGTTGTTGATGGTTACATTACTGGCAGCCTACTTCTTCCTGCACCGCAAGCAGGAGATGATGGACATAGAGCCGTCAGGCAACGGGAACCCCGGACCGAGCGGCTTGAACCGTGAACCGGAGCACGCAGACACCATGTTGGTTCGCTGAAGAGACAGAGAGGTTTCGACGGGCGGCGGCTGCACTGGCGTTACCGGGGCCTGAGGCAATGAGACAGTTTGTCCCGTACTTGCTGGACGCGAGCCTACGCTGGGTCTTGCACTCGTGTGCCCCCAGGCTTTCCAATTCGGTGCAGAACAAGCCAGTCCCGCGCAGCAAGACCACGACCACTGGACTGCAAGCTGCGACGTACGCGGCCAATTGACAGGGGGAAACGGCAACTCTAATATTGAAAGTGGGCTGGACGCAGTCACGTCCGGCCTTTCGTCTGAACGCTGTTTGAAATATCGCAGCAGCGTGGGTTCCCTCCCTTCGACGCGGCGCTCTGCAGGCCGCATTCGACCGTTGGCGGTGTAGCTCAGGTGGTTAGAGCGACGGTCTCATAATCCGTAGGTCGTAGGTTCGAGTCCTACCGCCGCCACCAAGTCTCCACGTGACTTTGTTGAGCCCGAGAGATCCCTCGCAGCGCTCGGGATTTTGGCAGCAGGCTCACGCCTGCCAGGCACGTCAGGTTCGCGTCTAGATGCTCGATGTCCCAGTACTAGTCACTAAGAAAGGAAGAACAACGCGTGCATTTTACGAGTATGAGCAGGACAGCGTTAGTGTTGGCTCTCGCTGGAGTCGTATGCGTAGGCATCGCTTCCGCGGAGACGAAGGGCATCCCTCCGCATGGTAAGGCGGTCGTCCTCTTCGGCGGTTCTGACCTTAGCAACTTCGATACATTTCTGAAGAGCGCCGGCCTGAACTCCGACCCGAATAAGGTCTTCCAAGTGGAGAGTGGGGTAATTCATGTTTCGGGTAAGGAATTGGGTTACATCATTACCAAGCGGAAATACAAAAACTACTACCTGAGCGCTGAATTCAAGTGGGGCGAGGGTACATTTGCGCCACGGGAAGGCCAAGCGCGAGATAGCGGGATCCTCTACAACATTCAAGGCGAGCAGAAAGTCTGGCCACGGTCGATCGAATTCCAGATCAACGAAGGCGCTACGGGAGATTTCTGGATGACCGATGGTGCGGCTTTAACCGGCAAGGATGGCACGCGAGTGACCGGGCCGCCGGGAAACGCGATGAAGATCGACCGTTTCGGCAAAGGTCCGTGGAAGAACGAGGTCGGTTACCGCGATCCGACGGGCGAAGTGGAAAAACCGCACGGGGAATGGAACCTTTTGGAATTGGTCAACCAGGATGGACAAATCAAGCAGTACGTGAATGGCAAGCTGGTGAATGAGGGGACCGACCCATTTCCTTCGAGCGGAAAAATCCTCTTCCAGTCCGAAGGCGCCGAGGTTTTCTTTCGCGACATTAAGCTGTATCCGCTGAAGTGACGAGTTCGCGCCAGGGTTCCGAACTATCCTTACTACAGCTTGTCCGGCCTCACATGTGATCAAGAAGTCAGTCGTGGTCCCATCCGCCGCCCAGCAGCTTGCACATGTCGAAGACGGTGACCGTCGGAGACTTGGTGGGATCTACATATTCGGTTAGCGCCACGATGCGTTGCAGACATCCCCAACCGGTGTAGGAGGCGCGAAAGTCGCGCTTCTGGCCTGCCGTCAACAGCGTATTTTGAAATGTCGGATGGTCGGCCAAATAAGTGATGAAGGCCACGGCATTCTCGCCTGACGGCAAGGTGTCTTTTTGGGGGAAGAGTTCGAACTTGTAGATTTCATAGCTGCCCGACTTGTAGTGCAGGTCGGTAGCAGTTGCGGCGAATTGGAGCTTGTCGTTCTGCCCTAGCTTCGACAACAGTTCGTTTAACTTGTCCTGATCGCCCGACAACGCCGCTTGGCGGATCAACAAGCTCTGCTGAATCCGGCTGACCGCCTCCTGTGCGATCTTGGCCTGCCGTTCGGCTTCCTGGCGCGCTGCCTGCTCATTGCGGTTCGCCTTCTGCGTCTCGGACCTGGAGTGGATCGCTCCCACCAGCCCCGCAATCGCGGCCAAAGTCAGCAGAGCGAACACTACCAGCGCGCTCCGGGATCGCTTGAGTTCGCGTTTGTCCCGCTGGCGCTTTTCTTCCTCCTGAGCTTCTTCCAGTGCAAGGCGAGCCCGCTCCTGTTCCTGGAGCAGAGCGGCGCGAGCTTTTTCCGCCTCCTCCCGCTGATGCCTTTGATCACGGCTGGCCCGGACAACCCCCGTCAGCAGATCGTGAGTCAGTTCCAGGCGCTGAACTCCGCTGCGATCTTCACGGCGCAACAGCCGGCGCTCTACCAGTTGGTTGATGCTGTCTTTGGTGATCCCGGGAAGATTGAGTGCATTCTCCAGCGCAACGCTGTCCCGAAAACCAGAAACAGTGAGCAGCCGTTCCTCGATAAAACTGCGGACTTCGACGGGAAGATCGCTGACCGAACGCTCATAGAACTCGCTGAGTACCTGGTCATGGCTGCCCGCCAGCAAGCTTTCAGTGATTTTGGGCTCGTGCAACGCCTGCCGCTTGTTGTTGAGCTCGCGGCAGACCACGCTTAGCAGCGCAGGTTCAACGTCGAGGGATTCGAGCGCAGCCTCCGGCGGCCCCGCTGCCACAAAGCGGACGGCCTTTTCGGCAACTGGCAAATCGATCAAGTGTTCGGCCTGCGCGACCACCCGCAGCGCGGCCCGCCCATTCATGCGCTGCAGCCGTAAGCGATTCAGAGCAACGCCAGGCATCCTCTGGCGCAACGATTCCAACTCCGGCAGATAGTCCTCTCTTATGCTGAGGAGCACCTTATAGTGATGCCGCGTGAACGAAAATTTTCCCGCGTCGTCGGGATGATCATCCAGCCACGCCTTGAGCGCAGCGGGAGCGCGGCCCTCTGCAAGGTCTGCAAGCTGCTGGAGCAAGGTTTCAGTGGCGTGAATTCGCCGCGCGTCGAGCCTGCCCAGCGTGAAGATCTCTTCGAACTGATCGAAGGCAATTAGCGGCATCACCGGGCGGTTGCGACGACTCCAGAAGTCGTTCTCCTGGCGATGGAAATACTCCCAGAGCGTTTCATTCGGATTAATTGCGGGAGCGTCGATATCGGCAAGCCCGGCCTGCGCAACAATCGCGGACTTCACCTGCGAAACCAAGCCGGGCTGGGTCGCGGAAAAGTCGAGGCGCATGTAGACCGGAAGAATGCTCTCGTTGCGGAGTAGCGGAAACAGCCCAGCCTGCAACAGCGACGACTTGCCTAGACCCGAGAG
This sequence comes from uncultured Acidobacteriaceae bacterium, assembly GCA_963834815.1. Classification (GTDB taxonomy): domain Bacteria; phylum Acidobacteriota; class Terriglobia; order Terriglobales; family Acidobacteriaceae; genus DASRAA01. The sequence goes on from CAWIDA010000009.1 coordinate 1,160,709, forward strand.
GCTGAACAGCACAGTCAGCCGCTCTCGCATGACCAGTCGAAAGAGGTCTTCGGTTTCCGCGCGGCGGCCCTCGAAGTACGCCTGGTCGGCTTCACGGAATGCCAGCAGACCCGGCCATGGGTTGTCGGCGTTGACCGTGGCTGCTCCAACTCTCGGCGCCGGAACTACCGGCTCGGTGGTACGGGCGACTGCGGCGGTCTGAGGACTAGCAGCAGGTTCGCTCATGCCGTGATCGCCTTTGACTTCTGATACCTGCGATAGAGTTGCTGGATACGTGACACGAAGTCCGGTGTCGGCTGCCCCGCCGGCAACGCATGCCACTGGATCGCGCGGAATTTGGCAGGGACGTCGGCCTCTTCGACGCTCGTGCTGTCGATCACAACCGGCAGGAGGAAGGCCTCTTCATCCGAGAAGGATGCCATTTGAGCTTCCTCGACAGCGAGGTTCCATTCGATGCGAAAGAAACGGCGGCCGGGAGCCAGCGTCTGTTGGGAAATGACGGGCACAAACAACGAGCACTGTCGAATGTTGCGGCGCAACTTCTCTTCCCAGTCATTGCCCGACTGGAGGTCGTCGCGATCGAAGAAAACGTCAACGCCCGCGGCTTCCAGAGCATCCTTAAGTTTCTCGACGATTGCGGTGTCCTCGCTCGCATAACTCAGAAACACAGCGCCCATCGTGGCTTGTACCGTAGCATTCAATCGCGGGGAAGCACTGGGTTTCCCGCCCGGCTCCGGGGGATGCAACTCCATCCAGCGTTGATGAAGCTCATTGACGAAGTCGAGGACTCCGCCGCTCTGGTAAACCTTCGTTGCGCGACTGAAGTTGCGCAGAAAGAGCACGAGATTGTCGTCACTGCTGACGCCAATGTCTGCCACGTAGTCATTCTTGCCGCCGGCAGAGAGCCGCTGGCCCTTCGACATGCGCATGAGGAAGCGGGTGAGCCAGCCGCCAAATCTGCAACCCAGGATTAGGAGGCTCTGGCGATTGAGTTCATCGAAGAGGCGCGCTGGGCGTCGGGTGTCGGACTGGAGTGAATGGAAAAATTCGACGAAGTCCTCCTGGGTCACTGCGTACGATGGCGTTGCCGACAGCTTGCCCAGGATCTGATACACGAATGGCGGATCTTCATCGGTGAGGTCACGGGAGCTCTTCAGCTCTCGTGGAAGGTCCTGCAGTTCGGAGGGACTGTAAGCCACGACCCGTGTCATTGCGTCTCCGCCAAAACGCACCTGATTCAGTGCTCGTGGCAGGAAGGAGTCAAACGTAGTACTGACGAAGAGACGCAATGGGCGGATGGCGGCAAGCTTCAGCAAGGGCTCAGGAATCGACAAGCCGGCCTCGGCACGGGAGCCGACTGTCTTTAGCGCGGGATAGATGTCTTCGATCCGATTGCCTCCAGTGATGTATCGGCATGCGACTTCGTTCAGTTCCTCGCCCTGTGGCAGTTTGTCCGGCGAGACTCCCAGGGAAGCTGCCAATCGCTCAGCCAGATAGGGATAGAGGAGTTTCGGACCATTCGAGTCACTCACAGTGAGCATATCGCGGCCCACAACCGGAATGACCTGGCCTTCCTCGATGAGCTGAATCAGTATTTCCCAGAAAATCGCCGACTCGCTAATGGAAACCTCCCGGCGCGATCGCCAGTTCTCGCGTCCGTTTCGATACACACTGGAGATGAACCGCAGTATATGCCCATTTTGAAAGCTGCAGACCGTGGCCTGGGAGATGCAGTCTCAGACATCAAGAAGTTTCCATTTGCATCTCTCCATACTTTAGCGAGAGAATGTCCGGCGCACGGGTCTTCTCCTGGCAGGGTTCATCTCGCCGCGGCTCGTGGAGGGCCATGGAAGCTTCGGCGCACGACATTCTTCTGGTAGGTGGAGGCGGTGCGGGACTTCGCGCGGCGATCGCCGCGGCGGAAGTCAATCCCAAGCTCAGCATCGCGGTCGTTTCCAAGGTCTATCCCATGCGCAGCCACACCGTTTCCGCCGAGGGCGGAGCCGCCGGTGTAGCCAAGCCCGACGACAGCCAGGACGAGCACGCGTACGACACGATTTCAGGCGGCGATTGGCTCAGCGATCAAGATGCGGTTGAGGCCTTCGTAAAGGAAGCGCCCCTGGAGTTGCTGCAACTGGAACGGTGGGGATGTCCCTGGAACCGCGAGCCCGACGGGCACATTGCCGTTCGGGCGTTTGGTGGCATGAAGAAGAAACGCACGTGGTTCGCCGCGGATAAGACCGGCTTCCACATGCTGCACACGCTCTTTCAAACCAGCCTGAAATTCGATCCCATCACGCGCTACGACGAGTGGTTCGTCACCAGGTTGCTGGTGGATGATGGACGCGTGCAAGGTGTTGTGGCTATCGAGTTGATGTCCGGCAAAATACAGGCCATCACGGCGAAAGCCGTCATCCTATGCACCGGCGGATGCGGACGGGTGTTTCCGTTCACCACCAATGCCAACATCAAGAATGGCGATGGCATGTCGCTCGCCCTCCGTGCCGGTTCTCCGCTGAAAGACATGGAGTTCGTGCAGTACCATCCCACCGGACTGCCGTTTACCGGGATCCTTATTACGGAAGCCGCCCGCGCCGAAGGCGGCTACATGCTCAACAAGGATGGCTATCGTTACCTGCAGGACTACAACTTGGGGAGGCCGGAGCCGAAGCCGGTATTGCGCTCGATGGAGTTGGGCCCCCGCGACCGGCTGTCGCAGGCATTCGTGAAGGAGTTTCAGAAAGGACGTACGGTCGCAACGCCGCACGGCCATGTCGTCCATCTTGACCTGCGCCACTTGGGTGAGAAACTCATCAATGCCCGGCTGCCTTTCGTTCGCGAGTTGTGTCTCAAATATCAGAACATTGATCCCGTCAAAGAGCTTGTCCCGGTTCGTCCGGTGGTGCACTACATGATGGGTGGCGTGAGCACCAATATCGACGGAGCGACACCGCTGGCTGGCTTGTTTGCCGCCGGAGAGGTGGCGTGTGTCAGCATCAACGGTGCAAATCGGCTCGGCTCCAATTCGCTGCCGGAGTGCCTGGTATTTGGCGCGCGGGCCGGAAAAGAGGCTGCGGAATTCGCATCCTCCCAGAAGGCTGCCAACGGGGCGATTCAGGCGCAAGCTTCCGACGAGCAGAAGCGGCTGGAATCGCAGTTTCTCCACAAGACTGGCGGGAGCGAACGTATCGCAACCATTCGCACGGAGATGCAGACAACGCTGGAGAACAGCACGGGAATTTACCGCGAAGAGGCGTCGCTGGCGGAGGGCACCGCGAAGCTGAAAGAGCTGCAGGAGCGTTACGCCGACATCAATCTGGATGACCGAAGCCGCACCTTCAACACCGAGTTGGAATCGGCACTGGAGCTCGGCTTCATGCTCGATGTGGCCGAGTGCATAGTGCAATCTGCGCTGCAGCGCAAGGAATCGCGGGGCGCGCATCAGCGGACTGATTATCCGGCGCGTGATGATCAACACTACCTGGCACACTCGTTGATTTCTCGAAATGCGGATGGTAGCTCGCGGGTAGAGTATTCACCGGTGACAATCACACGCTGGCCACCCGGAGAACGCGTTTACGGACAACAGTAGTAGAAGCAGGTCAGGCAAAGGCAAGGCAGTGAGTCTGAGGAATGGCTGACAAGATCACACTCGAGATCGCGCGCTACTCTCCCGAGCGGGACGACAAACCGCACTACGAGAGCTACGAGGTCCCCGTCCATAAGGAATGGGTGGTCCTCGATGCCTTGAACCACATTAAGGACACGGTGGATGGCTCGCTCACCTATCGCTGGTCGTGCCGCATGGGTATCTGTGGCAGTTGCGGCATGATGGTGAACGGCGAGCCCAAGCTGACCTGCGCCACTTTTCTCTCTAGCTACGCCGGCAATGGCAAGAAGATCCGCGTGGAACCCCTGCGTTATTTCCCGGTCGTGCGTGACCTGGTCACGGAGCTAAACGATTTCCTCAGCAAGCTGAAGAAGGTAAAGCCGTGGCTGATCCGTAAGGACGAACCGCCGCTATCGCAGGGCGAATTCCTGCAAACGCCTGCACAGGTTGACCGCTACAAGCAATTCAGCATGTGCATCAATTGCACGTTGTGTTACGCCGCGTGCCCCGTAGTCGGATTGGATCCAATCTTCGTTGGTCCGGCGGCGCTGGCACTGGCCCAGCGTTACAACATGGATTCACGGGACCAGGGCGCACAGGAGAGAACGGCGCAACTGGCGCATCCCGACGGCATCTGGGGATGCACCTTCGTCGGCGAGTGTACCCGCGTGTGCCCGAAACATGTCGATCCCGCGGGAGCCATTCAGCAATACAAACTGGCAGCCGTGGTTTCCTGGTTGAAGTCGTTTGTGTTGCCGAGAGGTCAAGACAAGTAATGGCAACGCCCCATCTCGAAAGCACCAGGTCCGCGCCGAATTACACGCCGTTCCATCCCCGGTGGTACCGCCCGCGCGTGTCGGTGTATTGGTGGCTAGGCGAGTGGCACTACCTCAAGTTCATCTTGCGTGAACTTAGCAGCGTCTTTGTCGCTATCGTCGTAATCGAGACCCTGGTGCTGATACGGGACCTCCACGCCGGTCCGGAAGCCTATGCGCATTTTCTGCGATGCATGCAGAACCCGTTGATTCTGGCTCTGAACGTCATCAGCTTCTTATTTGTGGTGTTTCATACAATTACCTGGTTCAACCTGGCGCCCAGTGCAATGCCGGTGCGACTGGGCGGAAAGCGGGTTCCAGACGTCCTGGTTGCTGCTCCCAGCTACGTTGCCTGGATTGCCATATCGGCGTTCGTCAGTTGGGTGGTTTTGGGATAAGTGGTTACGTTGGGAAAACGAGATGGCTAAACAATCCAACGAGGCTTTCTTTTGGATGCTGTTCAGTGCCGGCGGAGTAGTCGCCGCTCTACTGATTCCTGTGCACCTTTTTTTGTTTGGATTGGCAATTCCCCTGGGTTGGGTCCAGGCACCGAGTTACGCTCATCTGCTGGCGCTGCTTCGAATGCCGCTGGTGCGGATTTACCTCCTCATACTTTGCGCCCTACCGCTGTTTCATTGGGCGCACCGTTTCCGCTTCACGCTGTACGATGGCCTCAAGGTGAAGCATCTTAACGAAATCATCTTTGTATTTTGCTATGGCGGGGCGCTGTTGGGCACGATTATCGCCGCGTATCTGCTATGGAACATCGCTTAAGGAAACGGTATGTAAACGAGGAGGATCCCGTGGAACACAAACTGAAAACCATCTCGGCCAGCGGCGTCGCAGAGGCTCTTTCGAAGGCGCAGGTCTATCGCTATCTGCGGGAGCCCGAGGAATCCGAATCCATTTGCCAGGACATTCTGGCTGCCGATCCGGAAAACCAGGCAGCCCTGCGCTTGTTGGGCCTAAGCATCACCGATCAGTTCACGGGGGACATGAGCGATCGCTACACCGAAGCCGACACAGTCTTCCGACGTCTGACCGCTGCGTACGCCCAGCACTATTATCTGGGCATCCTCAGCGAGCGGCGCGCCAAGGCGCAAATGCGCGCTGGCCGTCCGAGCTACGTGATCGTCGGATTAATTGAAGATGCGATGCGCCACTTCGACGAAGCCGAGAAGCTGCGTCCGGACAACAACGATGAATCCATCCTTCGCTGGAACCGCTGCGCGCGCTTGCTTGAAAAACTGCCGCACGGTGAAGTGCTTGAATCCCCATCGGTTTTGGAAGACGATGACACGCCTCCAGTTAACGTTCGTGCGCATTCGGTCGGCGCTCGAAGGTAAGCACCTCGATCGGACGTTGCTATTGAAAAGCCCGGGCCCGCTTCTGCATTGATGCCGTCCCCACGCAGTGTCCACTTTCGGGCAATTCCTGGCGGAGGCGGACGCCTTTTCCCCCGGGCGCGGGCGTCAACCTGAATAAAACATTCGGATTGAACTGACCGGACGTTGGCAGCGTAAGTGCGTCTATAAGCTCGGAAGGACTTACGACTGCCTTATGCATGACATCCGTATTGCTATCCGCCAGCTCCGCAAGTCGCCCGGCTTCGCCCTAACCGTCATTCTCACCATCGCGCTGGGAATTGGCGCGAACACGGCGATCTTTACATTGGTGCATGCCGTGCTGCTGAAATCGCTGCCGGTTGCCGATCCCAAGACCCTGTACCGAATCGGAGATAAGGACGACTGTTGCGTCAATGGCGGCTTCCTCAATGACGAGGGAGATTTCGATCTCTTCTCTTACCATCTTTATCTCCACCTTCGCGATACTACGCCCGAGTTCGAGCAGCTCGCCGCCATGCAGTCAGGCGGCAACACCATGACCGTGAGGCGTGGGTCAGAGCCTGCCAAGTCGCTGCGCAGCCAGTACGTGTCGGGCAATTTCTTTACGACCTTCGGCATTGGCCCCTACGCCGGACGCGTCTTGTCCATGGCCGACGACAGGCAGGGCGCTCCTCCCGCCGTGGTGATGAGCTACCAGGCATGGCAGTCGGAGTACGGTGGCGACCCGTCGCTGGTGGGCGCCAACATTTTTGTGCAGGGCCAGCCCATAACCGTGGTCGGCATCGCTCCGCCGGGGTTCTTCGGCGACCGGTTACGGCCCAGTCCGCCTGCGTTGTGGATTCCTCTTTCGGTCGAGCCCGTAATCGAGCACGAAAATGCGCTACTCAACGTGCAGGATAGCAATTGGCTCTACGCAATCGGCCGGGTGAAGTCCGGTACGGAAATGAAGCCTCTCCAAGCGAAGATTTCCAACAATCTCCGGCTATGGCTTGGCACCCTGGGCAGCTACACCGAGAATGGCCGCTCCTCCCTCATTCCCAAGCAGCATGTCGTGATCACACCCGGCGGAGCAGGCATTCAGAACATGCAGCAGGAAACGGGCAAGGGACTCTACCTGCTGATGGCAATCTCTGGGCTGGTGCTGCTGGTGGCCTGCGCGAATATCGCAAACTTATTACTGGCGCGAGGCACGACGCGCAAGGCAGAAACCTCGATCCGCATGGCGCTGGGTGCCGCCCGGGGCCGGCTCATCCGCCAGATGCTCACGGAGAGCTTGCTGCTGGCTTGTCTTGGCGGATTGGCAGGGCTGGCGGTTGCCTATGCCGGAACGCGCACGATCCTGGCGCTGGCCTTTCCCGACGCGATCCATCTGCCTATCGAGGCAAGTCCCTCGCTGGCGGTTTTGGGCTTCGCATTTCTTCTGTCGCTGTTGACGGGAGTCGTGTTCGGTATTGTGCCAGCCTGGATAACCTCGCACTCCGATCCGGCGGAAGCCCTGCGCGGGGTGAATCGCTCGACCCGCGACAGCGGAGCGCTGCCACAGAAATCGCTCATCGTGTTTCAAGCCGCACTGTCGCTGGTGTTGCTAGTCAGTGCCGGATTGTTGAGCAAGAGCCTGCGCAATCTTGAGCATCAGGATTTCGGCCTCAAGACCGCCAATCGTTACGTTGTGCACATTGATCCAGCCGGAGCAGGTTATACACCGGAAAAGCTGCCTGCCCTTTATCAGAGACTCGAGCAGCAGTTTGCCGCTGTGCCAGGCGTGCAAAGTGTCGGATTGGCCCTCTACAGCACGCTGGAAGGCAACAACTGGGGCGAAACCATCTACGTGGAAGGCCGTCCCGATCCCGGCCCTAATGCCCACAATGGCTCCTCCTGGGACCGCATCAGTTCGAAGTTCTTTGACACCGTGGGGCAGCCAGTAATTCGTGGGCGCGGCTTCACCGATGCCGACTCGGCAACTTCGCAACCCGTGGCCGTAGTCAACCAAGCCTTCGTCAAGAAGTTCTTCCCCAACGAAGATCCTATCGGGCACCACTTCGGCATCTTTGAAATGAAGTATTCCGGCGCCTTCGAGATCGTAGGGATCGTCGCCAACGCCAAGTACACCAATCCGCGCGACGCGGTCAGGCCGATGTATTTTCGGCCGCTGACCCAGCAACTGAAAGTCGACACGCCGAACGAACTCATGGCCGAGGGCCGCTCGCTCTATATCAACTCAATCACCCTGCATTTCAGCACTCCACCGCAGAACGTCGATACACTGGTACGCCGCACCTTGGCCGATATCGATCCCAACCTGACGGTGGAGGAGTTGCGCTCTCTCGAATATCAGGTCAGTGACAACTTCAACCAGGAGCGGCTGATTGCCCGTTTGACTACCCTGTTTGGCTTGCTGGCGTTGGTGCTGGCGGCAGTTGGATTGTACGGAATCACGTCCTATGCGGTCGCCCGGCGCACCAGCGAAATCGGACTTCGTATGGCTTTGGGAGCCGATCGCGGCAACGTGCTGCGCCTGGTTCTACGCGGCGCGTTTGTTCAAGTCGGAATCGGACTGGCGGTAGGCATTCCCATAGCGTTGGCCGGAGGCCGGTTCATGGCAGATCAACTCTTCGGCGTACGCGCCTATGATCCATGGAGCATCGCAATTGCAGTGGCAGTATTGTCAGCGGCGGCGGCGCTGGCCGGCTTCATTCCGGCACGACGGGCAGCGAGCATCGAGCCCATGGAAGCCCTGCGTATTGAGTAGTCACGAATCGTCATACGTGTCCTACGCTGGTTGCGGTAACAGATCGGGCGTCGAGCTGATTTGACCGACGCCCGGTCGAGGTAACGATCGTTCCGTGAATCCGCTGTTGGTAACCCACCTTCGCTTTCGGCGCAGATGATGTCAGATCCCCTTCCCTGAAATAGAACGTTCCAACTGCAACCTAAGCGGCTGGTTCGGTTGCAGGAACATAATTCTCAGCTGGTCACCCGCCTGCGGGTATCCTTAGAGGCGATTGGAGGGCGTGCCATGCCGCCGTCGGACGCGATTCAGGACCTGGTAGTCGTACTTCCTGGAATAATGGGCAGCACTCTGGCCAAGAACGGCAAACCAGTATGGTCGCCGTCCGCGGGTTCAGTACTTACTGCGATAAGGACCTTCGGCAAGAGCATCCGAGAACTCACACTACCTAAAGACATTGGAGACGACCACCCGGGCGACAAAGTGACCGCGGAGGGGTTGATGCCGGACATTCATGTACTGCCCGGCATATGGAGCGCCAACATCGGCTACGGGGTGCTGATGGATTGGTTGCGCTCCCGCTTTCATTGCATCGAGCCTTCCTCCGACGACCCGTCCCGCATACCCAACTTGCTGCCGGTACCCTACGATTGGAGACTCTCGAACCGTTACAACGGCAGGCAGCTGAAAAAGACCGTCGAGCCGGCATTGGAGCGATGGCGCGCTCAGGGAGGCCCCTTTGCCGATGCCAGGATTATCTTTGTTTGCCACTCTATGGGTGGCTTGGTGGCGCGCTGGTATATAGAGAAAGAAGGCGGCGCTGCGATTACTCGCAAACTGGTAACCATGGGGACGCCCTACCGTGGCGCCCTGAATGCTCTCGACCAACTTGTAAATGGAGTGCGCAAGGGCATAGGGCCACTGAAGATCGATCTCTCTGGCTTCGCCCGCAGTCTGCCCGCGCTCTATCAACTCTTACCGGAATACGCTTGTATCGAATCTCCCGGCGGCCTGCTCAAAACCACGCAGATTTCGGCGCCGGAGCTTGACCCCAAAATGGTTTCCGATGCCATGAAGTTTCACGACGATTTGGACGAGGCAGCCGACAAGAACACCGGCCATGCGTACGATGTGCATCCCATCCTCGGTTTCCGGCAACCGACCTTTGCCACGGCGAAGATCGCCGGTGATGGCGTCGAGCCCGTCGCAACGATCAATGGCAATGATGAAGGCGGAGACGCGACAGTCCCCAGATTTGCAGCAACTCCGAAGAATATGACTCCCACCAGTCCGGCAATCCATTTCGTGCCCGACCAGCATGGCTCGCTACAGAGCAATCAAGCGATACTCGACCAACTTGAGGGCATTCTCACCAGCCGGCCGGTAGTTTACAGAGCGGCCTCTCAGTATCAACTCGGCGTAAGTATCGAGCCCATCGTGCTCGCAGGCGAGCCTATGCCTGTTGAAGCCACTGTCGCCGGCGGGGCACGCGTAGGTCTGGTGGCCCGAGTGAACGACGAACGTGGCAACGAAGTCGCGGCCTCGTCCCTCACTCGGTCCGGTGGCGTCTATCGCGTTTCGCTTGATGCCCTCCCGCCCGGAGCCTATTGTGTGACCGTCGGTGGAGTCGAGCAGAATTCTTCCCAGGTAGCACCCGTCACGGCTACGGTGCTGGTCTGGTGACCGGAAATATCGTGAGCGAGGAACCAGATGCCGGCAAGCGGTAAAGAAGCTGAAGTTACCCCTGCGCTCTTTGTCGGTGTGGGCGTGGGTTCCTACAAGTACCCGGACAGGTATCCATCGTTGGATCAGGCCGTCGCAGAAGTTAAGGACATCGGCCAGATTCTGGGTGGGCATGACTACGTAGCGCACATTTTCGAGGACTTGGATGCTCTATCTCTAATCGCAAAGCTTAGCGATGTTCTTGAAGAGAACAACCTCGCCAAGGGCGGTTCACTGGTTGTTCTGTGGTCGGGGCATGGGGAACCGGCTGAGCAGGGAGGACTATACCTGGTCGACAAGAACAAGAAGCCACAATCGGCGACCCCGTTGACGGCAGCGTACTTGACCGATTTGGCGGCACGGACCGGCGCCAACCAGATCCTGCTGGTTTTCGACACCTGTTATTCAGGTGGCGCTGTGATCGAAGCTGCGAGGGTGGCCAGTGCAGTGTTGCAAAAGCTGCCGCCCGATCTTCCTCATGTGTGGGTTGGAATTGTTTCGTCAGCGCTGGACTTCGAGCGCGCCAAAGACGGTGAGTTCGGCAAGCGGCTGATCAAGCTGCTCAACCAAGGCCCTGACGATCCCAAGCTTCGGCAGAGATGGACGACCCAGAACAAGCGCCTGCGCGGCGACGATTTGATGAATGCTCTGAACGAAGAGTGGAACATTTCCGGCCAGCGTCTGAAAGTGCTTCAAGTCGGGCTGCCCGACTTTATGTTGCAGAATCCCATCTACCAGCCGCCGTCGCCGGATCGGGTAGATTCGCATTTGCTGGATGCTGCTCGCGGAGGCGAGCCCGGTGAGGGGAAGAGTTACTTCGTCGGACGGGTAACGCAATTGGATCGCATTGTCGGCTGGATGAAGGAGGGAAAGCCCGGTGCCTTTGTCGTGGCCGGTCCCCTGGGCAGCGGGAAGTCTGCCATTGTCGGACGGATCGTTAGCCTGTCGGACCATCACGAACGCGCCAATCTTCTCGCCACCGGGCCCCTCGATCATGCCGATCCCGGAGAAGGCACGGTAGGCGCGCATGTCTATGTTGTTCGGTTCAGCACCGAGGCGTTGGCCGCCGCGATTGACGAGCAGCTCATCCGTAACGGATTCCTTGCGCCGGCTACCGGCGGCCCGCGCAGCCGGGAAAACCTGTTAGGCGCGATCCAACAGACTGGCAAATACCCGGTGATTGTCGTTGACGGGTTGAACGAGTCTAGCGCCCGTTGGCGCATCGCCGAAGAGCTACTGCGCACCTTGAGCGAAGTCAGTCAGCTTCTGGTCGGGACGCAGGATCTGCCTCCGGCGGATGGTCCGCTGTCACTCATCAAGGCATTGGGCGCCAGGGAAGTAATTGATCTCGGCGATCCTGATATTCAGCGCGCGGCAGAACCTGACTTGCGCCGCTACGTCGAAATCCGTTTGGCAGACACCCCTGCGCCAGAAATGGATGTTTCGAAGGTGGCTGACAGCGTTCTTAGAGTCAGCCGGCAGCAGCCCGCCGGCGCATTTCTGCTGACCCGCTTCATCACAGCCCAACTCCGAAAAACAGCAGTCAACACCTCCCTTCCCAACTGGGAGGAAGAACTCACCCACAGCATCGAAAAGGAATTCGAGGTATTTATCGCAGGCCTGCCTGGATTGCCCAGGGGGGATGCCGAGGTGCCGCACGCCGCTCACGACCTGCTGCAAGCCGTGGCTTGGGCCAAAGGCCCCGGTCTGACCGATGACGTGTGGCCGACCATCGCTACTGCTCTGTCTGGAACCAGCTATGAACGCTCGGATGTCTACTGGATTCTGGATCATGCCGAACGCTACATCATTGAAGATGGCCAGGACGAGCGGGCCGTGTACCGGTTAGTCCACCCTTGGCTCGCGAATCATTTTGAGCCTGCCCTGGAGTCGGCTAAGTCGGATGATCGTGCGATCAGGGTTGCACGGGCTCTGGTAAACGACTATCTGGAGCGACTGAACAGCGGCCAATTCCCTCAGAAGCCAACCTACCTATGGCGCAATGCGTGGCGGCACTGCGCCGACGCCGGAATGCCGGGGATCGAAGCGTTCAGACGATTGGTCGCCCGTGACGAAGACGCTTTCTCCCCCCAGCTTGCGCTGGCGCTGACTGCGGTAAGCAAGAACCAGGCGAGGCTCGGCGGGTGGCAGGAGGCGTCCGGCGCTGTGCAAGAGACCATTGAAATCTACGAGCGTCTGGCCAAGGACGACGCTGCACACAATATTGACCTCGCCGAGTCTTTGGTGACGCAGTCTCGGCTGCAAATTTTAGAAGGTCGCCCCAACGATGCCCTGCAAGCCGCCGGCCACGCCGTCGATTTGTTACGAAGCATGGACGCCTCCAATCCTGCCGTCGGAGTTGCTTTGGCTTCGGCGCTGGCCGCCTTTAGCCTATGCCAGGGCCAAGCCGGGCATCTGCGAGAGGCGATCGAACCCGCAAGCGAAGCCGTGACGCTCCTCAGACGACTGAGTACTGACAACCCCGCCTTCGATCCGGAACTGGCCGATGCGCTGACTGCCGAGGGTGTGGGCTATTTTCAGATCGGGAACCCCACGGAGGCCGTGAACTCAGCACACGAGGCGACCGAACTCTTCAACGCAATGGACACCGCCAATCCGGCGGTGCGGCTTGGGTTCATTTGGGCCCTGACCATTCTGGGCCTGGGTCACTCCCAGTCCGGGCATCCGCAGCAGGGAGTTGTCGCCGCCAACCAAGCAGTAGATCTCGCCCGGACCATGGACACCGGCAGTCCGGCATTCAAGCTTGTGTTTGCGCTGGCGCTGACCGGGCTGGGTGTGGGGTACCTACAGGTCGGGAAAGCAGAACAGGCAGTGGAAACCGCCTCGGAGGCCGTCGGTTTGTTCAGGGGCATGGAAGCTAACAATCAGGCTGTCAGTCTGGGATTCGCATGGGCCCTATCCACCCTAGGCGCGGGCTACTTGCAAGCGGGCCGCCCGCAAGATGCCGTTGTCGCGGCCGACGAGGCGGCACGGCTTTCCCGAAAGATGGATATTACGAATCCGGTCATACGCCTGGGGCTCGCGTCGGCATTGTCTGCGTTGGCCGTAGGCTATGTCCAAGCCGGACGAGCGGCGGATGCCGTGAAAGCCGCCAAGGAAGCAACGGACTTGTTCAACGGAATGGACACGACCAACCAGGCCGTGGGCCTTCCGTTGGCTTCTGCTTTGTGGGTGCTAAGCCTGGGTTACTTGCAAGTGGAACAGGGGAACGAGGCCGTGGCAGCCGCAGACCAAGCCGTAAAGCTCCTGCAGACTATGGACGCAACCAATCCGGCTGTACAGCTGGCGCACGCTTCTGCCCTCTCTGCACTTGGACTAGCCTACGGTCTGGCGGGGCAGGCGGAGAAATCGGTGGACGCAGCCACGCAGGCAGTGAAGTTATTCGAAACCCTGGACGCCACGAAGCCGGCAGTGCGACTTCCGTATGCCTCTGCCCTGTCGGCGCTAGGCCTGGGATATCTGGAAGCGAAGCAGACGCAAAATGCAGTGGACGCAGTCAAGCAAGCCGTGGATTTGCTGGAAGCCATGGATCCCGCCAATCCCGTGGTGCGGCTGCCATACGCTTCTGCACTGTTTAACTTGGGCCTGGGATACCTGCAGGCCAAGAAACCGAAAGATGCCATCGATCCCGCGCAAAAGGCTGTAGATGTGTACCGCAGCATCGCCGCCGTCAATCCAGGCGTTTTGCGCCCGCTCGCAGAGGCCCTTGCCACCCTCGGTCAGGCCCATTACCAGCTGGGGCAAACACGCGAAGCGGCGGACGCAGTCGAAGAGGCGGTTGCCATCTACCAGGCACTCGCACTCACCAGTTCCGCCTTACTCTCTTCGCTCGCCGAAACACTCGGCATCCTCGATGAGTACCTTCGCAAGACCGCTCTGGCTGCAGAGAGCGATACACGGTGGCAGTCCGCTGTCGATTCGCAGCAACAACTGCGGAATAAAGCATTCCTTCTTTTGCAGCGGGCCGAAGGCCGTGAACCCCAAGATGCAGCGGCCGTGACGGAGTTAATACTGGCCAGGTCCTACCTTGCCGACACCGACAAAGATCTGTTACTCGAACTACACCGAGTATGCCGCACCCGCCGGGACACTGATCCAGCCAGTTTCGACGCCGCTTGGAAGAATGCCAGTGGCGGAGTGATTCCAGATTGGCTAACCTTTCCACAATCCTATTTGGAACTCGCGGCGCAATGGCTCGATACGCAATCTGGCTCTCTGGAAGCGGGAAGGGAGTTTCTGCGAAAGAATATCGGCGAACTTGACTCTGCGTACAGTTCGTCTGCCTTCGATGAGATGGCGCGCTTTTTACCGGAGCGCGGAGTTGCCGAACTGTTTTGCGGGCTTCTTGATTCTGCTCGCAAACTAGGAATCGATCAGGCTTACGAGCCTTTCTTTGCGATGAGGCTCCTGCTTCAGTGGATCAATTCGGACGCCGAGTCCACTCACGCCAAGCTTCGAGAGGATCGCCAGGAGCTGATCGGCGACGGTGTTGCAAGCGCGATGCAGACCCTTCTTGCGCAAGATCCTCAAAATCCGACGCTACAGTTCCACCAGCAATTGCTAAACCTGGCGCGCGTCGGCAAAGAGGATCTAGCGTTCGATCTCATGGCCGATCCGGCAAAGATTCCGGCCAAATTATTTGATTTGGTTTCCGCCGCGAACCTCGATGTGCTCGACTGGTTGGCGAGGCTTTTGTATCTCCAGGCAGAAACCGAAACGGCGAAGGCCACACCTTGCTTCTACCTTGGCATTGTCGCGGCGCTCCGCGACCGCCCCGACGATGCACTTGCAGCGATCGCCGAGGCTCGCCGCCTGGATCCGGCTCAGGCGCCCAATTGGCTGGCACTGCTGTTCAAGATGCCCGTCAGCCAGCGCGACAAGCTCTTGCCCCTCAGCGATGCTCTCAGTGCGCCCGCACCGCCAAAAGTCGACGGCTAGAACGCTGTTCACTGCAGGTCGATTTTTGCGGCTCGCCAGGGTTACGCACAGCGCATGCGACGAATTATTTGCCAGCTCAACGAGTCAGTTGCGATCATGCCGTCTTGCAGTGCGAAAATTATAGCTCGCCTGCAACTTGCCGGCCTTGCCTGGGATGAATTGACTGCCATCACTTGCTCCACCCAACACCGTCCGGCAGACTTCCCTGATGTAGCCTTCACTTAGTTCGTCGTGGCGTATGAGGAAGCGCATGTAGATAGCGCCATATAGAATATCGAGCGCCACATCCAGGTCCAGGCCTTTGGGCAGCTCTCCCCGCTCGATTCCACGGCGTAGGGTCTTGTACGCTTCCTGTCTTCGGGGACGAAGGAACCGCTCACGAAAAGCTTCGAGCAACTCGGGGTCAGATTGACCGGCACCCAGAAGGGCCGCCACAATCTTGCCCCGCGGGCTGCGTAGTATCTTCAGGAACTGGCCCATCTGCAAACTCATGTCTTTGAATACCGAGCCAGTGTTGGGGAAGTGCAGCGTGCTTTCTGCGCTTGAGGCGAACGCTTCCACTACCAGCGCGCCCTTGTTCGGCCACCATCGATAAACGGTGGTCTTGCCCACGCTGGCGTCGGCCGCGATGGCTTCGATGGTGAGTTCGTGGAATCCCGTACGCCGCAGCAATCGCAACGTGCTGCGATAGATCGCCCGCCGCGCCTGTTCGCTGCGGGGACGGCCGGGCAGACGTTTGCTGCCGTTGCGACCGTTGTCCGAGCTATGCCCTTCTGCGCTACCCGCCGAAATCGATTGCCGCACGACTCACCATAGCATATATTGAATCCGCTACGTAGCGTATCGAATCAGATTATTTAATCGTTCGCCCTTACTGCCCGTCGAGCTGTGCTCAGCCCGGCGCTCCCTGGAGTGATACAGGCCGATGTGGATCGTTGCACTCGCGCTTAGGCGTCCTTATACCTTCGTCGTGATGGCGCTGGTGATCATTCTTCTGGTTCCGGTTGTCGTCTTGCGCACGCCGGTCGACATCTTCCCCGACATCAATATTCCGGTCATCAGCGTGGTGTGGAACTACGGCGGGTTTGCGCCTTCGGACATGGCGAACCGTATTGTCACCAACTCCGAGCGCGGCATCACCATCACGGTGAACGATATTGAGCACATTGAGTCGCAGTCTGTAAACGGGGTCGGAGTCATCAAAATTTTCTTCCGCCCACAGGCCAACATCCAAACTGCTCTGGCCCAGGTTACGGCCATCGTGCAAACCACCGTTCGCGGCCTGCCTCCGGGGACGACACCGCCGCTGATCATCAGTTACTCGGCGTCCTCCACGCCGATTGTGCAACTTGGACTCAGCAGCAAGACCCTGCCGGAGCAGCAACTCTTCGACTTGGGGCAAAATTTCCTGCGCACGCAGCTGGCCACCGTTCACGGCGCAGCCATGCCCTATCCCTATGGCGGCAAGATTCGCCAGATCCAGGTCGATCTCGATATTCCCCGCTTGCAGGCCCATGGATTATCGCCGAACGACATTGTCGGCGCTCTCAACGCGCAAAACCTGATTACGCCTTCGGGCACGGCCAAGATCGGCCCGCTGGAATATCAGGTCGAGATGAACAGTTCGCCGCAGACCATTGCTGAGTTGAATGATCTGCCGGTGAAAACCATAAACGGTTCCACCATCTACATGCGCGATGTCGCTCACATCCGCGATGGCTTTGCTCCGCAGACGAATGTGGTGCGCCAGGATGGGGTTCGCGGCACCCTGATGTCGGTGTACAAGATTGGCAGCGCCTCGACCCTCACCATCGTGGAGGCCGTGAAGAACATCATTCCCATCGCCGCTCAATCCTTGCCGCCCGACATCACCATCAAGCCGCTCTTCGATCAGTCGCTGTTCGTGCGCGCCTCGATCAATGGCGTTTTGAAGGAAGCCCTCACGGCGGCGGCCCTCACGGCGGCCATGATCCTGCTGTTTCTGGGAGACTGGCGCCCCACTATCGTTATCTCAATTTCCATTCCGCTTTCGATTTTCGTTTCCGTGCTCCTGCTGAGCGCGCTGGGCGAGACCATCAACATCATGACTCTCGGTGGTCTGGCGCTGGCCGTCGGCATTCTCGTGGATGATGCCACCGTCGAGATCGAAAACATCGAGCGCAACCTTGCTCAGGGCAAGGAAATGAAGCAGGCCATCCTCGATGGCGCGGCCCAGATCGCGGTCCCAGCCTTCGTCTCCACGCTTTGCATCTGCATCGTGTTTGTGCCCATGTTCTTCCTCACCGGAGTCGCCCGTTATCTGTTCGTGCCGCTGGCGGAAGCGGTGGTGTTCGCTATGCTGGCTTCCTACTTCCTGTCGCGGACGCTCATTCCCACCCTGGTGATGTACATTATGCGCGGCCACGAACACAGGGCGGACGCGCCCAAGACGTTCTTCGGACGCTATCAGCGCGGCTTCGAAGACCGCTTCGAGAAATTCCGATGCGGTTACTACCAGCTGTTGGAAACCACTCTCGAGCATCGCAGAGTGTTTGCGGCCTGCTTTCTGGCCTTTTGTGTTCTCTCGCTGGGGATGGTCTTCTATCTTGGCGAGGATTTCTTCCCTTCCGTCGATGCCGGACTGATGCGCTTGCATGTACGCGCCCGCGCCGGGTTGAGGGTCGAGGAGACGGCTCGCCTCTGCGACGAGATCGAGCAGTATCTGCGCCAGCAGATTCCTAAAAATGAGCTGATCACGATTCTCGACAATATCGGTCTACCCTACTCGGGGATCAACTTGTCGTATAGCAATTCGGGCGTGGTGGGCACCAGCGACGCCGAGATCCTGGTCGGCCTGAAAGAGGGGCATCATGACCCCACGGACGCATACATCCGCAAGCTGCGCGTGGAACTGCCCCGGCGATTTCCGGGGGTGGAGTTCTATTTTCAGCCAGCAGACATCGTGACCCAAATATTGAACTTTGGACTGCCGGCGCCGATTGACATCCAACTGGCGGGCGCCGACATGCAGCAGAATTACTTCATCGCGCAGCAAATCGCCAATCGACTGCGCCAGGTTCCCGGCGCCGCCGACGTCCATGTGCAGCAGATGATGAGCCTGCCGACCATTCATATGCACATTGACCGCAGCAAGGTCACGCAAGTGGGAATGAACACTCGGGACGTCGCACAGAGCGTGCTGGTTTCCCTCAGTGGCAGCTTCCAAACCACACCCAATTTCTGGCTCAACCCGAAGAATGGAGTCACCTACCAGGTTGCGGTGCAGTCGCCGCAATACCGGATTACGTCACTGCAGGACCTGATGAACGTGCCGGTGAACAATCCCAACGCGCAGGATTCGCAGGTTCTGAGCAATCTCGTGCAGTTGTCGCCGGCGGCCAGGCCGGTTGTAGTTTCGCACTACAATGTGCAGCCTGTGATCGACGTTTACGCCAGCACACAAGGTCGCGACCTGGGCGCAGTGGCCAAGGACACCATGAAGGTTCTCGAGCCTTTTCAGCAGCACCTTCCTCGCGGCACTCGCATGACCGTGCGCGGTCAAATCGATACCATGAAGTCGTCTTTTCTAGGGCTCGGCATCGGACTGCTTCTGGCCATTGTTCTGGTGTACTTCCTGATCGTGGTGAACTTTCAGTCCTGGCTCGATCCCTTCATCATCATAACGGCGCTGCCGGGAGCATTAGCGGGCATTTGCTGGATCCTGTTTCTTACCCGCACAACTCTCAGCGTGCCGTCCCTCACCGGGGCGGTGATGTGCATGGGAGTGGCTACCGCCAACTCCATCCTCCTGGTTTCATTTGCGCGCGATCGAATGAGTGCCGGCATTCCGGCGGCCCAGGCTGCGCTGGAGGCAGGTTACACGCGTATTCGTCCAGTGTTGATGACGGCGCTGGCCATGATCATCGGCATGGTCCCTATGTCGCTGGGGCTGGGCGAAGGCGGCGAGCAAAACGCTCCACTGGGACGGGCCGTGATCGGAGGATTGGTGTTTGCGACGGTGGCAACCCTGTTCTTCGTGCCGACTGTTTTTGCCATGATCCATGGTCACAGAGAGCGGAAATTTGCTGCTGCGGAGCAGTCTGGTAATGCAGAGTAGCCGTTTGTAACATTGGCATACTTACTATTTGGAGAATTTGTCTCCTTGAGTCATCAAACGATCGATAGTTCTGGAATCGACATGGACGTGCAGTCAAATCAAACCGCCGCGCTTGAGTCGGAGCATCACGCGCCCGAGATAACTCCTCCGCCCAAGCTTCCGCCTGCGGCGCCGCGGCGCGCGCTGTTCATTCTCGGCGTAGTGCTTCTCGCGTTGGCCGTCGGCGCGGGAATTACCGTCATCAACCGGACCCGCAATAGCCGCGTACTGGCCGATGAAACTCAACAGGAGTCCATTCCCACTGTGGCGGTTGTCCATCCCATAGCGGAGCCTGCGGATGAAGAACTTGTGCTGCCAGGGACGTTACAGGCATACGTAGAGTCCCCGATCTATGCCCGCACCAACGGTTACTTGCTGCGCTGGTACAAGGACATCGGTAGCCGTGTAACCCAGGGCGAGCTGCTGGCCGAGATCGATACCCCTGAAGTGGACCAGGAGTTGCTGCAAGCCCGCGCCAATCGCCAGCAGATTGTGGCGCAACTGGATCTCGCCAAAATCAATGCCGACCGCTATGTAACCCTGCGCAAAAGCGACTCCGTGTCGCAGCAGGAGGCTGACCAACAGTCCAGCGGCTATCAACAGGCAATAGCAAATCTCGATGCGGCTGATGCCAACGTTCGACGCCTTGAGCAATTGGAGTCGTTCAAGCGCGTCTACGCGCCCTTCTCCGGAGTGCTGACCAAACGCACCGTCGATCCCGGCACTCTGATCAACGCCGGGGCCACGGGATCTGGCAAGGAATTATTTGATCTCGCCCGGGTCGATCCTCTGCGGGTATACGTCAGCGTTCCCCAAACCTACGCGCCGGCCATCAAGGTCGGCATGGACGCGGCGGTGACGCTGCAAGAGTACCCCGGCCAGAGGTTCAAGGGGACGGTCGTACGTACAGCGGAGGCCATCGATCCCGTAACCCGCACGTTGCTGACAGAGGTTGATCTTCCCAATAAGGATGGCCAGCTGCTGCCGGGATCGTACGGTGAAGTGCATTTCCATCCCGGCATCAACGCGCAAAAGATCACGGTTCCGGTTAACAGCATGCTTTTCCGTCAGGAAGGAGCGCGGGTTGCGGTCGTAGGCAGTGACGGCAAGGTGCAATTGCGCGCCATCACGATTGGGCGCGATTTCGGCACCACACTGGAAATTCTGGGTGGAGTGAGCCTGGAAGACCGTGTTGTCGTCAACCCGGCTGATTCGCTGGAGGAGGGCCAGCGCGTGAACGTCGCGACCGAGAACGCCCCGCCCGCCCCGGGAGGTCTGTAGTCGTGAACCGCTGGTTCTTGGCGGCCGCCCTGGCCGCTACCGCGCTATTGGCCGGCTGTGCCGTGGGGCCGAATTACAAAAAGCCGCCCGTACTGGCGCCGCCCGCATACAAGAGCGAGGGCCCGTGGCGTGTCGCCGCCCCCAAGGATTCCTTTCCCAAGGGTGCCTGGTGGGAAACATTCAACGACGCTGAATTGAACGCTTACGAACAGCAACTGCTGCAGGCTAACCAGTCGGTCGAAGCCGCGAAAGCTCGCCTCGACCAGGCGCGTTCCCTGGCGCGGGTAACATCGGCTGGATTTTTCCCGACCTTTAACGTCGATCCCAATGCTTCCCGCAACCGTTATTCGGGAAACCGCCCGCTGGTAGTGACAGTCGGGAAGCCGCTAACCCAGAGCACCTACGAAATTCCGTTTTACCTGAATTACGAGCCTGACCTGTTTGGCGGGGTGCGTCGCAGCATGCAGGCCTCGAATGCGGCGCTGCAATCGGCAGCCGCCGACTTGTACAACACTAATCTGGTGTTGACCGCCGAATTGGCCGCCGATTATTTCAGCCTGCGCGAACTTGATGCCGAGCTGCAGGTGGTGCAGGAATCGGTGGCGATCCAGCAGAAAGGACTGCAATTGGTCGAGGACCGCCACGCCGGGGGAGTCGCTTCCGGACTCGATCTGGCACAACAGCAGACCTTGCTTGACTCCACCGTCACCCAGCTCTACCTGGTGCAACAGCAGCGGGCACAATTCGAACATGCCATTGCGGTGCTTACCGGAACTCCCGCCTCAACGTTCACCGTGCCGGTGCGGGCGCTGAACGCAACCCCTCCGTCGGTCCCCTTGGGAGTACCGTCGGATTTGCTGGAGCGGCGTCCGGATATCGCCAGCGCCGAGCGTCAGATGGCCTACCAGAACGCCCTTGTTGGCGTCGCGACCGCAGCGTTTTATCCGCAGCTCACGCTTTTCGGCAGCGGCGGAGTTCAAAGCACCAGCCTCACCAACCTGATCACCGGTCCGAGCGCCATCTGGGCCGTAGGAGGCGACATCCTGCAGCCAATCTTCGAGGGCGGCCGCAACCGCGCCAACCTGGACGCAAGCAAGGCGGGGTATAGCGAGGCGGTCGCGAACTACCGCGAATCCGTGTTGACGGCCTTTCAGCAAGTCGAGGACGGCCTGTCGAGCTTGAACGCACTATCGCAAGCATCCACGTCGCAAAGTGCTGCCGTAGCCGATGCGCGCCGGGCGTTAGAGATTGCGAACAACCGCTACACGGGCGGAGTCACGAACTACCTGGACGTCATTACAGCCCAGTCGGCGCTGCTCACTAATCAGCGTTTGGCAACGCAACTCCTTGGCCAGCAAATGGTTACGTCCGTTTACCTGGTCAAGGCCCTGGGCGGAGGGTGGGAGGCCTCGCAGATCGACAACGAGCAGGTGCATCCCAAAGCCATCCAGACCATCCAGCAGTAGTGTCCGATCACGCCGATATTGACCATTGGTCACTTACTGAGCCCCTTGCCTTTCGCGGTCAAATTGTCCTGATTAGCCTAAAAACCCTTAGTCATAACTGTAGGCCTGACAGCAAAGCGCTTGCTGTCAATGGTTTGACAGGCTTGTGCAAGGCGAGCCGGGTATGTTTCCCTTAATTACCGGAGCTTCTTGCGGGGGAGTGCATTATAACTATGATTATAACGTCAAGATTGTCCTACGCTTTTCGTTGTTTCTTCGCTTTATTATTTCGCGGAGAGGTGCCGCCGGACATACTTCAGGCGCTGGGAATTCCAAAGTCCGCCGGCCAGCCAAAAACCGTCGCCGCAAAGCCGAGTCCGGAGTCGCTCGACCGGGCGGTGCAGATGCTGGCTCTGTTGCAACGCGACGGGCGCCTGGTGGACTTCCTCACGGAGGATGTCTCTCCTTATC
The DNA here is from genome assembly GCA_963834815.1 of uncultured Acidobacteriaceae bacterium. GTDB lineage: Bacteria > Acidobacteriota > Terriglobia > Terriglobales > Acidobacteriaceae > DASRAA01. The sequence continues at coordinate 1,183,221 of CAWIDA010000009.1, forward strand.
CCGACGGACAGCTTGGCGCCGCGGTTCGCAGTATTCATACCTCTTGCCGACAGGTGTTGGAGCGCTACCTGAAACTTGAGCCGATTCTGGATTCCGAGGAAGACCAGCCGGTCACCGTGCCGCCTGGTTTCGATCAGGCGGCCATCAAGCTGATCGGAAATGTCACGGGTGAGCCGCCGATTCGAGGTCTGTTGCGGCACCGGGGCTGGCGTGTCACCGAGATAACACTGCCTTCGCTGCCCGAGGGTTCGGGGCGAGCGATTGTAGCGCCGGCGGAGATTGAGGTCGCCTAGCCCAGATTGCGTTCCTGGTGTAGTCGAATAGGTATGTCGCCGGCTGAAAGCCGGCTCAAGATATTCATAAAAAGCGCGTGGACGCCGAGCTGAAGCTCGGCTCTACCATTCCCGACAACGGCTAACAGAGTTTCTTCAGCAGATCTACGCTAGCCCTTGACCAGGAACATAACTGCATTCGTCGGGCGCAACGCGCCACAGGAGTCTTTTATTGGATTCGAAATTCATCGTAGGCATTGATTTAGGCACGACCAATTCGGCGCTGGCACACTGCGACCGCACGGCGTCGGATGCCGCGCGCATCGAGGTCGGCGTCATTCCGCAGGTCGTCAATCCGAATGAAGTGGCGGACCGGACGTTGCTACCGTCGTTTCTCTATATACCGGGAGAACTGGATTTTCCCAAGAATAGCCTCGGGCTGCCTTGGGATGAAGAACCAAAGTTCGTGATTGGCGAGCTGGCGCGCAAGCGTGGCGCGGAAAATCCGGGACGGCTGGTGGCGTCGGCCAAATCGTGGCTTTCTTACGCCGCTGCCAACCGTACCTCTCCGATCCTGCCGTGGCAGGCCCCGGAAGAGGTGCGCAAGCTTTCGCCGGTAGAAGTCTCATCGCAGTATCTGCAGTATCTGCGGACGGCATGGGACGCACAGCATGCGGCCAACGGCAACGAGCAGGCTTTGGCAGATCAGGACGTTCTGCTCACCGTACCGGCATCGTTTGATGAAGAGGCCCGCGAGCTGACCCGGCGTGCCGCCGAGCAAGCCGGGCTGAAGCGGGTGACGCTGCTGGAAGAACCGCAAGCCGCATTCTACGCGTGGCTCGAAAGCCAGGGCGAGGAGTGGCGCAATCGCATCAAGGTGGGCGACTTAGTGCTGGTGTGCGACGTGGGCGGCGGGACTACCGACTTCAGTTTGATCGCAGTATCGGAGGAAAATGGCGACCTCGCGCTGCAACGCGTGGCCGTGGGCGAGCACATCCTGCTGGGCGGCGACAATATGGATCTCGCACTCGCGCGCTTGCTGCAGCAACGCCTGGAAGCCGAAGGCCATCACATCGACACCTATCAACTGCAGGGACTTTGGCACCAATGCCGCGCCGCCAAAGAACAATTGTTCGAGCATCCCAAGAGTCAGAAGCAGGATGTCACGCTACTGGGCAAAGGACGTAAGCTGGTGGGCGGCACCATCAAGACCGAATTGTTGCGGGAAGACTTGAACCGCGTTCTTGTCGAAGGATTTTTCCCCAAGGTGAACAGCGACGAGATGCCGGCGAGACAACGCCGCATTGGATTGCAGGAGTTGGGCCTGCCTTACGCTGCCGATGCCGCCGTCACCAAACATCTGGCGCGGTTTCTTTCGCAACAGTTACAGAACGGTCCGGAGGCGGGCAACATTCGGCGCGGACGAAGCGGATTAGCCTGTCCGACGCATGTTCTGTTCAACGGCGGGGTGATGAAGGCCGACGCTCTTCGCGGGCGTTTGGTTGAGGTGCTCAACAGTTGGCTAGCCGAAGAGGGGTTCGAGGCCCTGGGCCCGGCGCATGTTCTGGATGCGCCCGATCTGGAACACGCCGTAGCACGGGGAGCAGCCTACTACGGACAGGCCCGGATGGGCCGGGGAGTTCGCATACGCAGTGGCGCCTCGCGCACCTACTACGTGGGCATCGAGAGTGCGATGCCCGCCGTTCCGGGCATGGAGGCGCCATTGAAGGCGCTGTGCGTGGTGCCTTTCGGGATGGAGGAAGGCAGTGAGGCGATAGTGCCTGGGCGGGAGTTCGGATTGGTGGTTGGAGAGCCGGCAGAGTTCCGCTTCCTGAGCTCCACCATTCGAAAGCAAGACCATGTTGGCGATTTGCTGGAGAACTGGGGCAGCGAAATCGAGGAACTCAGCCCGCTGGAAGTGACGCTCAACCTCGAGGGCCAACAAGGAGCGGTGCTGCCGGTGCGGCTGGAGTCGCGAGTGACCGAGATTGGTACGTTGGAGTTGTGGTGCGTGTCACGCGACGGGGCGAACCGCTGGAAGCTCGAGCTGAATATTCGCGAGAAGAGCGACGGATGACCAAGCGGCAGCAGCCTGCTTAGAGGGACTGATGGCCGACGCTTCCCGCTACCTAATCGGCATAGACCTTGGCACCACTAACTCCGCCGTGGCCTATCTGGATACTCGCGACGTCGCTGAGGCTTCCGAGCCGTCGAGCATACGAGTCTTCGATGTCGCGCAGCTCACTGGTGCGGGAGAGGTGCGACAGGTGCCGCTGCTGCCGTCGTTTCTTTATTTCCCTACTGAAGACGAAATCACCTCGGGCGCAGTGAACCTGCCTTGGGAAGAACGCCCGTCGTCAGAGCGCCCGTCGTCCATCGTCGGAGTCATGGCGCGCGAGCAGGGGGCGCTGGTTCCGGGACGACAAGTAACTTCAGCGAAGTCGTGGCTGTGCCAGAGCGCCATCGACCGGAGCGCAGACATTCTGCCGCGCGAAGCCGAGCCGCCGGATCCGATGGTGTCTCCCGTGGAAGCCTCTGCCCGTTACCTGGTGCATCTGCGTAATGCCTGGAACCATACGATGGCGGCTGATGGTGAAACCGACCCGGGAGGGCGCTTCGAGAACCAGGAAATTGTTCTAACGGTTCCGGCGTCGTTCGACGAGGAAGCTCGCGAACTAACGGTGGAAGCGGCGCGAAAGGCTGGACTGCAAAACCTGAGGTTGTTGGAAGAGCCGCTGGCCGCCTTTTACGCGTGGGTGGCGGAACACCGCAACGCACTCGCCAATCAACTGAACGATGGCGAACTGGTACTCATCTGCGACATCGGAGGCGGCACCTCGGACTTCAGCCTGGTGCGGGCGGACGTCGAGGGCGACAACGTGGAGTTCGAACGTACTGCCATTGGCGAGCACCTGCTGCTGGGCGGCGAAAATCTCGACCTAGCGCTGGCACGGCGAGTGGAACAGAGAATCAAGGCCCCACTCAGCCTGCGCCAGCGTCATGCATTGCGAATGCTGTGTGCAGCGGCCAAAGAGCGCCTGCTGAGTGATGACAATCTCGATCGCGTTGCGATCGATGTTCTCGGTGGAGGACAATCGGTGGTAGGGCAGATGCTTCGCGGCGAGCTGACGCGCGACGAAGTGACTGAGTTGCTGACCGCCGGATTTCTTCCTCTCACCACTCCCAACGATGCGCCGTTGCGTACTCGGGCTGCCGGCCTTCGTGAAATCGGGTTGCCCTACGCCGCCGATCCGGCCATCACGAAGCATCTAGCGTGGTTTCTGAAGCAAGCTGCGATGGCAATGGGTGGCGGTGAAAACACGACTTCGCACGCAGAGGACCGCGTGCCCATGGCCAGGCCAGACGCGATTCTGTTCAACGGCGGTTTCTGCATTCCCGCGATCACTCGCGAGCGGATCGCCGACGCTATCGCAAATTGGTTTGGCGCGCGAGGAGAATGGCGGCCGAAGATTCTCAGCAACCACAACATGAGCAGCGCGGTGGCGATCGGCGCAGCCTACTACGGAAGCGTGCGCCGCGGCGCCGGAGTGCGCGTGCAAGCCGGCAGTGCCCGGACTTACTACATCGGAATGCGCTCCGAACAGGGCATCAAGGCAGTCTGCGTGCTGCCGTCTGGAACAAATGAAGGCACGACTTTACCGCTGCTGGATCGTGAATTCTCGGTGCTCGCCAACCGCCCGGTGTCGTTCCATCTCTACAGCTCAACGGTTCGCCACGACACGCACGGCGCGATCGCTGAATTGGATCCCGAGCAGGTGCATCGCCATGCGCCCCTGGTCACCTTGCTGCGTTATGGAAAGAAGCTGCAGCAGATGGAGCTGACGGTGCGTTTATCGGTGAGCTTCACCGAGGTGGGTACGCTTGAGCTGTGGTGTGAGTCCCTGACGTCGCCGCACCGCTGGCGATTGCAGTTCGAAGTGCGACGCGAGGCGGCTGCAGAAGAGCTGGGCGGGAACGCGCCGCAACGGAGTTTGATTTCGTCTCGCCACCAAGGCGCGGAGCTTTCAGAGATCTCGCAGGAATCCGCCGTGCGACTGATTCAGCGGACATTCTCACGATCTGCAGACGGCGATTCCGCCGACCCTGCTTCGCTGGTCAGCGAACTGGAATCGGCCATCGGACAGAAGCGAGAGTCATGGCCGCTGGCGACGGTCAGGTTGCTTTGCGATGCGTTATTGGAGGTTGCGGAAGGGCGCAGGCTGAGCCCACGCCATGAAGTACGCTGGCTCAATTTGTTCGGCTTTTGCCTCCGGCCCGGTTTCGGCGATCCAAGGGATGCAGGTCGCATCACGCAGGCACGGCGGGTTCACTCGGCGGGACTGGTGTTCCCGCGCGAGTTGCAATCGCAGATCGATTGGCTGGTACTGTGGCGGCGCATCGCCGGTGGCTTGAGCGCTGCTCATCAACACGAATTGCGGAACTATCTCGGCGACCTTGGTATTGGCCGTAAGAAGCCTGGCACGCGGCTTAACTCTCAGGTGGAGCATGATGGGTGGCGCCTGCTGGCCAGCCTTGAACATCTGTCGGGCACGACCCGGGCCGCGCTGGGCAGTGAACTGCTCCGCAAGCTGAAGAAAGAGCCCAGCGATGGCGGTTGGTTATGGTCGCTGGGGCGGTTCGGAACACGTATTCCGCTGTATGGTTCGCTCAGTTGCGTGGTTCCCGCCGAGATGGCAGCGGACTGGACCACAGCCGTCCTCGCCTTGCGCGAGCTGACGCATGAGAGCGCGTCGGCTATCGTTCAACTTGGCCGGCGAGTGGAAGACCGCAGCCGCGACATCAGCGCCGAGGTGGGGCAATCGGCGGTCGCGAAACTGAAGGCAGCTGGAGTTGCGGATGATGCTTCCTTGCGACCTCTGCAGGAGTACGTGGCTCCAGTTCGCGCCGACGTGGTGCGAACGTTTGGCGAGACGCTGCCCAAAGGGCTGGAGCTGGAGAGTACCGCCAATTGCCTGTCGCCAGTTACGGCGTTGAGTTCGTAGGAGTGGCTGAAGAAAGAGGCCGTAAAGCGGATCAGAAATAAAAACCTAGGACGCTGGCCTGAAGGCCAGCTCTACCCTGTGTCGTCCCGGGGGGACTCATATTCCTTTCCCACTCGACCCAGCACTCCGCCTTCGGCTACGTGCTGGGCTTTCCTGTCCCCGCCCCCGAGGGGCTGTTTTCTCGGCAGGTTGTTCCACCGTCGCAACACGAAACCAGTACTCACGCAACACTGAAGTCCCGCTCGGCGGATCAAAAAGAAACAGCTTATCGGCACGGTTGAAAGGGCTGCGGAGAAAGTCTTCTGCACCGCTGGAGAGGACCTCAGGGGCTGAAAGCCCACGCCCTATTCTTAACCGGTGCGGCACGACTAAAAGTCGTGCCCCTGATACGAGGCTGTCGGAAGCGAGTTTAGCAGTCGGTGAAAGCGTTGTGCGTGAGAACTTGGGTCGTCCCCCGAGGATGGTGTTTACCTGAAGCCCGTGACCATACAACGATTCGAAAAAGCAGATCCCTCGGTCGCTGCGGCGACCTCGTGATGACAATGGGAAAGAAGCGTATCGCCGCTGCGCGGCGGAGGATGGTTCTTGCGCTAGGCCTTGATCTCTTTGACGGCACGACGGAAAAGGTTGCGAAAGGGTTCGTCGCAAAGAGGTCGAAAATCAAGGCGTTTTACGGGACGGCTGAAGAGTTCGGAAAAAGCCCGCAAAGCACATCCCTCGCGGACTAAAAATCCGCTCGTGATGACAAAAATAAGAAACTTGGACGCTGGCCTAAAGGCCAGCTCTACCCTTTCTTCAGCAGCCCTTAGAGTCGTGCCCTGATAAGAGGCAGTCAGAAGCAACTTGTTCAACTGACTGTAAAGTCGCTCAGCGGCTAAAGCCGCGGTTTAAGTCGAGTTGTAACTGCACCGCTGAAGCGGTGCTCCACCCAATATACCTGCGCTGACAATGCTGGAATGTCGGCTGTACCTATCGCTGAACGGTTGATATCAGGCTCTCGCGATACCACGCCAGGGTTTGGCGGAGCCCCTCTTCGATGCTGAAGCGGGGAGCTTGACCGAGTTCTCTCACCGCCGCAGTAGTATCGGCCTGTGAGTCACGTACATCACCCTCCCGAGAAGGCCCATACAGCGCCGGAATCTTGACGCCTTCAATCGTCTGCAGCATGTTCCAGATTTGGTTGAGGGAGTATCGCTTTCCGTTTCCGGCGTTAAATACTTTGCCGGCGACACCGGGCGCTTTCGACGTCTTGATAACCAGTTCGACCACGTCGTCGATATAGGTGAAATCCCGGGTTTGCTCGCCGTCACCGTAGATGGTGGGAGAGGTGTGCTGCAGCAGGCAATTCATGAAGACAGAAATGACGCCCGAGTAAGGGCTGCCAGGATCCTGCCTGGGACCGTATACGTTAAAGAACCGAAGCGAAGTGGCGTCGAGTCCATAGCACGCCGAAAAAGTGCTGCAGTAGTACTCGCCCATCAACTTCTGCGCTGCGTAGGGCGATTTCGGGCTGGGCACCATGGTTTCGACTTTGGGGAGGACTTCGGTGTCTCCGTAGGCGGACGACGACGCGGCATAGACCACCTTGCGGACGCCGCCTTCCACGCAGGCGCGAAGCACATTAAAGGTTCCATCGACGTTGGATTCATGCGATGGCACAGGATCGACAATCGATTTCGGAACCGAGGGTACGGCGGCGATATGGAAGACGCTGTCGGCGGCGGCGATGATGGGACGTATTAGATCGAAGTTGCGTAGGTCAGCCCGATGAAAAACAATCTGGGATGAGACCTCGTTCAGGTTCTCCTGGTGCCCGGTGGAGAGGTTGTCAATGACCTCCACCGACCCGTCACCCAGCCGCAGTAAGTCGCGAACCAAGGCGGACCCAATGAAGCCCGCTCCCCCGGTTACGATGTATTTCTTCATGATTGCGTAGGTTCCTGGTAAACAAAATTAGTTTGCTACCGTCATTGTACTGTGCGGTACGACACTGAGAAGCAGCAGCGAAATCGCCCGCTGGTTACTTTCGTGTATCCCTGGGTCGCATCGGTGAGTTGATCGCCGGTTTTGACACTGTAAGATAGATGCTTACAATGAGAACGGCAGGGCGACTCCGGCTCGACTCATGGTATTCTAGGTGACACCACTTTTGTGGTGTCCGCACAAATGCACGGACTGTCCGCTTCATCGTCCTCGGTCGAGCTGCGGATTTTGCCATGCGACCATGCGCATGCTACCTGCGCCTTTGCCCCACAGAATGCGAGTGCTTTCTGGCGTCGTCAAGCATCAAGCGAACGGAGTTACTGCAATAAGTGGCGCACGCACCCACGAACGCAACGGAATTCACAGTGACGGTCACACCTGAAAATCCAGTAGCCGAAGCCGGCGTTGTCCCAGCGAAACCGTTAGGCTTTTGGGAGCAATTGAAAGGATTCGGGTGGCAAGGCGCGTTGCTGGTCGCGGTGTTCGTCGGTCTCTACGCTCCGGTTCTGCTACGACTGGTGCGGCAGTGGTACAGCGATCCGGACTATTCGCATGGATTCCTGGTTCCCTTTCTCTCGGCATACCTGATCTGGCTGCGGCGGGACAAACTGGCGGCGGTGGTTCGGCGTCCTTCGAACTGGGGCCTGGTGGTTGTCTTGTTCTCGTTGGGCGTGCTGGTGCTGGGCAGCCTGGGTGCTGAACTCTTTCTCACCCGCATCTCGATGCTCGGAACAATTTGCGGATTGGTGGTTTACTTTTCGGGATGGCGCTTGCTGCGGGCCCTGGCGTTTCCATTGGCGTTCCTGCTGTTTGCCATACCCATTCCATCGATCATCTACAACGAGATTGTGTTTCCGCTGCAATTCATCGCCTCACGGTTCGCTACCGGCTGCCTGGAGGCGCTGAATCTGTTCCCGATCATGCGCGAGGGCAATGTTCTGATCATGCCCGGAATGCGCCTGGAGGTAGTGGAAGCGTGCAGCGGCATACGTTCACTGATGTCGCTGCTGGCGTTGGCAGCGGGTTATGGGTACCTGGCGGAGAAGAGCGTGGCAGTGCGCTGGTTCCTGTTTTTGGCGATGATCCCGCTCGCGATTGTCAGTAATGGCACGCGGGTGATGATTACCGCGCTGATGACGAACTACATCGGACCGCAGGCGGCAGAGGGATTCATGCACGAATTCTCGGGATGGGTGATTTTCGTGGTTGCGACGGCGCTGTTCCTGGGGCTGCATAGCTTGACGGTGGTGGTCCGCAAGAAATTGGGCTGGATGCCGAAGGAAGAAGCAGGGAAAGCTTAGGTGTTGGATGAGTAATACAACGCGCTACTGGGCGATGATCGCTGTACTGCTGGCGGCGACTGCAGGCATGGGTTTCCTGTCGCACGGGGAATCGACTCCGCCGGCGCGTCCGATGAGCGATTTCCCGCAGACTGTCGGGAACTTCAAGAGCGTGGCGGAGATCCCTTTTGACCAGGACACGCTACGAGTGCTGGGGGTGACCGATTACCTCAACCGGGTTTACTTTTCGCCAGCCCAAGGCCAAGTGGGACTGTATATCGGCTACTTTCGTACCCAGCGTACGGGGGCGACGATTCACTCGCCCAAGAACTGCCTTCCGGGTGCGGGATGGCAGCCGGTGATGTCGCAGACCTATCAACTTACGCTCGACGATGGCCGGAAGGTTCCGGTCAACCTGTATGTGATTCGCAAGGATCTGGAGCAGGAGATCGTGCTTTATTGGTACCAGTCCCACGGCCGGGTTGTGGCCAGCGAATACTGGGGCAAGATTTATATGGTTTATGATGCGCTGCGCCTGAACCGGACGGATGCGGCGCTGGTGCGCATCACGGCGCCGGTGCGCAACGGCGATACCGATGCGGCGCGCGGCGAGGCGCTTGCCTTCGCCAAACAGATTGCAGTTGATGTCGAGCAGATTATTCCCCGGTGACCCAGGAGAATTCATGCGGAATCGTTACCTAGTCGCTATTGCAACGGCGCTGATGGCAGTCCTGCTGGTGTCGGCGACCGGATGCAAGGGCAATCCCGAAAAAGCCAAGAAGAAATACCTGGAGAGCGGCCTGAGCTATGTGGACAAGAAGCAGTATGACGCGGCCGTGATCCAGTTCAAGAAAGCGCTGCAGGTTGATCCCAACTACGGAGACGCGCACTACCAGTTGGGAATGGTTTATCTGCACCAGACCCGCATGAGAGAAGCGTTCCTGGAGTTCATGGCAGCCAGTCACTATGATCCCAAGAACTTAAAGGCCCGGCTGGAAATGGGCAACATCATGTGGATGGCCAAGGAATACAAGCGGGCGGAAAATAATGCCCGAGCCGTGGTGGAAGCGGAGCCCAACAACGCCGACGCCTACACGTTGCTGGGCACAGCCGTGTTTGCGCAGGGACGGCTCGACGAGGCCATGCAGAACTACAACAAGGTCATCGAGCTGAAGCCGAATGGCTCCGGGGGGTACGTGAATCGTGGCGTGCTCTACACCACGATGAAGAAGGACGCGGAGGCAGAAGCAGACTTCCAGAAGGCAATCGCCTTGGATCCTAAGAACCAGGATGCCTACGCCAACCTGTCGCGCTTCTACCTGGCGAGGCAAAACATACCCAGGGGGGAAGAGGTGTTGCGAGAGGGAATCAAGAATGATCCGGATTCCCCGGGCAACTACCTAAGACTGGCGGGCCTGCTGTTGCAGTTGCAGCGCCAGGCGGATGCCGAAGCAGTGATGGTAAGCCTACGCGATCGCCTGCCGAAAAATCCTGAAGTGGCGGGCGCCATTGCGGAATTCTACTTGATGGAGAAAAACCCGGATGCTGCCATCAAGGAATATCAGCGCGGACTGGCACTGGATCCCAAGAATGACAAGCTCATGGTGGCGTTGGCGGAAGCTTATTTGATGTCGGGCCACATCGAGGAGGCCACCAAGCTCGATGAGCAGATGCTCAAGGACAAGAACAATGACATACCGGGCCGCATGATCAAAGGGCGTCTGGAAGCAATACGAGGCGACTTCCCGACGGCGGTCACGACCTTGCGCGGCGTGGCGAAGGACGCCCCCGAGAACGCGCAGGCCCACTTCTTTCTGGCCCAGGCGCTGCTGAAGACCGGCGATTTCCCCGGAGCTAAGAACGAATTCCAGGAAGCCATCAAGATCAGCCCTGACAATCCGCTGTACCTGCAGGCTCAAGCCGAGGCCTACCGCGACTCGCGCGACTACACCACCGCGAAGGAGTTCGCCGACCACCTGCTTAAGCTGAACCCCAGGAGTCCGCAAGCGCACTTCCTGATGGCGTCCATCGAGCTGGGCGCTAAGGAGTATCAGGCGGCCCTGACAGAATTGACGGCCGTGGCCCAGGTCGTGCCCAACGATCCATCCGTCCACTTGAACATGGCACTGGCGAACGCGGGATTGAAGAAGTATCCCGAGGCCGAGCGCGAGTTTCAGGCAGCGCTCAAGTTGAATCCGCAGTATGACGGGGCAGCGGGAGAATACATCGCGATGCTGTTCGGCACCAACCAGGGGGCGAAGGCGCTGCAAGTTGCCGATCAGTACGTAAAAGCCAACCCCGACCGCGCAGCGGCATACTTCATCTATGGCTCCACTCTAGCCAACAGCAAAAAGGTGGACGAAGCGATATCCGCTTATCAGAAGGCGATCCAGCTGGATCCGAAGTCAGTGCTTGCGTACCTGCAACTGGCTCACGCGTACGAAGTGCAGGGGAAGAGCGACGATGCGCTCGCGACGTACCAGAAGGCACTCGCGGTCGCGCCTGACTCCCCGGTTGTGGTTGCGGCGGTGGGTAACGCATATCTAACGCGGAACGACCTTAAGTCCGCCCAGCAGTACTTCGAAAAGGCGAATACTCTTGCGCCGCACGATGCGTTGATCCAGAACAACCTGGCGTGGACCTATGCGGTACAGGGGCAGAACCTGGACGTCGCCTTGTCACTGGCGACGCAGGCGAAGCAGGCGGCTCCCGATGTGCCGTCCATCAACGATACCCTGGGCTGGATCCAATACAAGAAGGGGAATTACCTGGTGGCAGTCGGACTGCTCTCCGAGGTGGTCTCGAAGATTCCGCAGAGCGCTGAATACCGTTACCATCTAGGTATGGCGCTGAGTGGTGCGGGGCAGAAGGACCGGGCGAAGGACGAGCTTAAGAAAGCCTTGCAGTTGGCTCCTCCGCTGAACCAAGGCGACGCCCAGGAGGCGCACGATACGTTAGCCAAGTTGTAGCGCCGGTATCGTCTTCATCCGATCCTCTCACTCATGGCGGTCCCGGGAAGCATTCTCGGGCCGCCACTTCTTTTTACCACGACGCGGGAACAGACAGAACACCTGGGACACCGCAGATTCAGCAACCGAGTTGCGTCAAATCTCGTCTTACCTATAAGGAGGCATCTTTCGACGAAGGGGATGATTTATGGCTCGTATCGCAGGGTTAGAGAAGAAGCAGGCGCCGTGGCATCTACGCTGGTTTTATACGATGACGCGGAAAATGTTCGGCAAGGACCTTACGCCGGCCAAGATGGTGATGCGCGCGCCCGGAATCATGTGGGGCAGCATTGCTATGGAGGCAGGCTTGAGCAGGAAGCGGCGGGTATCGCTGCGCTACCTGCAACTGGCGAAGGTGCGTACGGCAGCCCAGATTGGCTGCCCATTTTGAGTAGACATCAATTCTGCCGTAGGCAGAAAAGCAGGATTGTCGGACGAGAAGCTGTTGGCGCTGGTGCATAACCACTTGGAGGTATTGAACGACGTGGAGCGCCTGTTAGTTGAACTGGCTGACGCCATGGCGGGGCGTCCGGCCAATGTGTCGGATGACTTGTACGCCCGTTTGCGCAAGCAGTTTTCCGAAGAACAGTTACTCGAATTGGGCGCCCAGATTGCATTTGAGAACTACCGAGCACGCTACAACCGTCTGTTCAATGTAGAAAGCGATGAACTGTATTCACCAGCGAGCGGCACTGACCTTGCCAAGAGCGCCTGAGAGCGCGGGCGGCGAAAAGAGTTTGTCGCGGAGGATCAAAAATGCGGCGCGGGTGAAAGAGGCCGCGGAAATAGTCTCTTGTGCCGCTGGAAAGCACCGCAGGGGCTAAAGCCCACGTCCTACTCTCAGCTCTTGGCGGCACGACTGAAAGTCGTGCCCTGATACGAATCGGTAGCCGCAACGAGTTTTTCCGTGGCCCGTGAAGCGCCTGCGCGGAAGAACAAAAATGAAAGGGTGGGGCACGACTGAAGGGGCTGAAAGCAGATCCCTCGGGGGACTAAGAGTCCCCTCGCGATGACAGAAATAGATGGCCAGTACGCTGGCCCTTCGGCTGCGCTCAGGGCAGGCTCTAAATGTGAAATTTCAATACGTTGTTCCGGATGCTCATGTATACCGCCGTATTAGGGGCGATGCAAAAGTGGAAATCGGCTGTAACGATTTCCAAGGCGTGGGTTTAGCACGCCGTCTTTTGCATGACCCTGGGCTAATCAAACGAGTCGACCATGCCCCCGGGATGGGAACAACGTGTTGACACGCCACATCAAAAGGCCAGCTCTACCCTACGTGAGGTCATACTACATGTGCAGAAATATCAAACCGCTGTTCAACTTCGATCCGCCGGTTACCATTGAGGAGACTCGGGCGGCAGCGCTGCAGTTCGTCCGAAAAATCACGGGATTCAACAAGCCATCGAAGGCTAATGAAGCTGTGTTCCTGGCCGCCATCGACGAGATATCCGCCATCTCGAGCAAGCTTCTGGGCTCCCTTGAGACCAACGCCGTTCCGAAAAATCGGGAGGACGAGGCCGCCAAAGCAAAGGCCCGCGCCGCTGAGCGGTTTGGACGGTGATGACGGGCCCGCGCGCACACCGGGCATGCGGCTGCTAAACGAGGCGAAAAAGTTCCTTCGCGGACTGAAAGTGCGCGCGGGAAGGCAGAAACAAACGACTTGGACGCTGGCTTGAAGGCCAGCTCTACCCGAAAACTGACTCTATCAGCAGCCTATAAAGCCGTGCCTTTCAAAACCCTAATGTATGAGAGCCGTTTTCGTCATCGGAGCGAGGATGCCGCGGTCTCACGCAAGATGACAGAACGAAAAGGTGCTGCTACCCTAGGTGTAGTTGGTATCTGCGTCGTTAGCTGCCAGGGAACATCCAATTGCTATGGGAAAATTGCGCCAGTACCTGCGTTTTATGACTGCCGTTCAACTCCTGCCCGCGCTTGAAAGCGGCGAGGAGACCCTGGTCGGCGGGCAAGCTGTGCTGGAGGGCGTGATGATGCGCTCACCGCATGCCTGGGGTATCTCCGTGCGCAAACCCGATGGCACGATTGCGACGCACTCCGAGCCGCTGGAGCGCTTGTCGGAGAAGCACAGGTGGATGGGGTGGCCTGTGATTCGTGGGGTGATAACGCTCGGCCAGGCGATGGTGCTGGGCTTCAGGGCCCTGCGTTACTCGGCGGACGTTGCGTTGGACGCCATGCCCGCGGACCAAGGCGAGGCCAGCAAGAAAACCGAAATCAGCGGCTGGGTGGCGGCGCTCAATATCATCATATCCGTCGGGTTTTTCATTTTCCTGTACAAGTTTGTTCCCCTGGTGGCGGCAACGAAGCTGAAGGACGTGTATCCGGCGTTTGGAAACCAAGTCCTGTTCAATATTGTTGACGGCGTGATTCGTATTGCACTCTTTCTACTGTTTATCTGGGGCGTGTCGCTGATGCCTGACATCCGGCGGGTGTACCAATATCACGGCGCTGAGCACAAAACGGTATTCGCTTTCGAGTCGCGCGATCCGTTGACGATCGAAAATGCGCAGTCGTATTCCACGTTTCATCCGCGCTGCGGAACCAGCTTCCTGATGACGGTGATGCTGATTTCGATTGTGATCTACATGCTGTTCCCGGTGCACGGTTTTCTGGCAAAGTTCGGGTTGCGAATTGCGCTGCTGCCAGTGATCGCCGGCCTGTCGTACGAAATGATTCGCTTCGCCGCCAAACACGGGAAGTCGCTGTTTGCACTGCTGACTAAGCCGGGACTGTGGCTGCAGCGCATCACCACCAAACCTCCTGCGGACGAGCAGGTGGAATGCGCCATCTCCGCACTCGACGAGGCCATGCAACTGGAGAAAGTCCACGGCGGCGAACTGGTTATCGCCTAGCGGCTCCCGCCGCTACGAACCGCACCTTCATCTAAATGTTATTGGGGCGAGCGGCCTCTGCCCGTATTCGCGTACCATCAGCAAAGTTACTGGTGACGGTGTAACGACGTCTGCGAATCGAGACCGTGCTATGGACAGCGTACAGAATGTGGCCCTCATCCGGCGATTTCTGGAAGCGTGTGTACGCGCCGACTGCGACGAGTTCGCAAGTTACTTTACCGAAGATGCGGTGTGGTGGAATGCGCCCTGGGAGCCGGTTAGAGGGCGCGAAGCCATCCGCGAAACCCTGCGTCGCGGAGCCCAGAGTATGATGGCGTTGCCGTGGGAAGTGCGGCACATTGTGGCCGAGGGCGAGGTGGTGATGACCGAGAGGGTCGATCACTTCCGGGTCGACGAAGCGCCGATCAGCGTTCCGTGTATGGGCATTTTCGAGCTTCACGAGGGCAAGATCGCAGCATGGCGGGACTACTGGGACCTGCGGCAATTTGAGCGTCAGCTACCGAAGAAGCCCGGCGAGAATTCATAAGACTAGAGTTGATATCACATGTTTGAGCGTTTGGAACAAATCGAATTGAAGTACGAAGAGCTGAACAAGGCGCTGGCGTCGCCGGAGATCGTCTCCGACTCGGCCCGTTACCAGAAGACTGCCAAGGCGCACAGCGAAGTGGCTCCGATCGTGGAGAAGTATCGCGAGTACAAAGATCTTACGCGCGGCATCGAGGAGAGTAAGGGTCTGGTTGCCGGAGAGACCGATCCCGAAATGCTCGCCTATGCGCACGAGGAACTGGCGCACCTGGAGAAGCGTCTCCACCAGGTGGAAGAAGAGCTGAAGGTCCTGCTGCTGCCCAAGGACCCCAATGACGAGAAGAACGTGATTCTGGAAATCCGCGCAGGAACCGGCGGCGACGAGGCCACGCTATTTGCCGCGGAAATGTTTCGCATGTACAGCCGCTATGCGGAACTCAATCGCTGGAAGGTGGAAGTTCTATCGACCTCGGAGTCGAGCGTGGGCGGACTGAAGGAAGTAATCGCCATCATCGAAGGCCAGGGCGTGTATTCGCGGCTGAAGTATGAGAGCGGCGTGCATCGCGTGCAACGGGTGCCGCAGACGGAAACCCAGGGGCGCGTCCACACCTCGGCGGTCACGGTTGCGGTGTTGCCGGAAGCGGAAGACGTGGACATCAAGATCGAGGCGAAGGACATCCGCATCGACACTTTCTGTTCGTCCGGTCCGGGCGGACAGTCGGTGAATACGACGTATTCGGCGGTACGCATCACGCACCTGCCAACCAACACGGTGGTGAGTTGCCAGGACGAAAAGTCGCAGATCAAGAATCGCGAAAAAGGTATGCGTGTGCTGCGGGCCCGGCTCTACGAGATGGAGCAACAGAAACAGCAGGACGCGCTGGCCAAGGAGCGCAAGGCCATGGTGGGATCGGGCGACCGCAGCGAAAAGATCCGCACCTACAACTTTCCGCAGAACCGGGTGACCGACCATAGGATCAGTTTCACGGCGCACCAACTGCCTGAGTTCATGGACGGTAAGCTGCAACCCATGATCGACGCGCTGATCACGCATTTCCAGGCGGAAAAGCTGAAGCAGGAATCGGCGGTGCTGGCGTAAGGCGTGCAACTGTGGGCAATTCCTCGCGGGATAAAAATGGCTGGCCCATCGGCACGGCTGAACAGGCTGCGGAAAAAAGTCCGTCGCAAGGGCTCCGCGCGGGCTGAAGCCCGCGCGGCGGTCACAAATTAAGGCGTCTTACGGCACGGCTAAAGCCGTGCCCTTTCAAAACGTCGCCCGATACGACTGTTTCTGCAGCGTGTGGAGCCGTGCCCTTTCGAAACGCTCTCGAAAACAAGTTTGTCTGTACCTATGCAGCCGTACTGGGAGATCGCGGGAAACGTGCAACTCAGGCAGGCGCTAACGACGGCGGTCGATTACCTCGAGAACGCCGATTGCGGCTCGCCTCGCATGAACGCCGAAACTCTCCTCATGTTCGTGCTCGGCGTCGATCGCGCCTATCTCTACGCTCATCCCGAACGCGAGCTCACTGCCGAAGAACACGCGCGATACGACGAGGTCATTGCGCAGCGCTCGCGCGGCGTCCCGTCGCAGTACATTACTGGCCACCAAGAGTTCTGGGGACTGGACTTCGTGATCTCGCCAGCAGTGCTGATTCCGCGACCGGAAACGGAGCACCTGGTTGAGGCGGTGCTGGAACTGGCGCGTTCAATGCCGGCACCTCGAATCGTGGATGTAGGAACGGGGTCGGGATGCGTGGCTCTGGCGCTGGCCCATGAGTTGAAGCATGCCGAGGTGTGGGGAGTGGATCTTTCGCCGGATGCGCTGGAGATCGCACGCGCCAACGCCGCGCGCCTGCAATTGGATGGGCAGGTGACGTTCCTGCAGAGCAATGTGCTGGATGCGCTGGCGGGCGTGGATGATTTTGACTTTGTGGTAAGCAACCCGCCTTATGTTGGTCTGAACGAAGCCGATAAGGTGCAGCGATCGGTCTTTGAGTTCGAGCCGAGGATGGCAGTGTTCGCCGGCGAGAACGGCTTGGATGTGATTCGACCCCTGATCGAGCAGGCGCACGCTGCGCTCAAGCCCGGCGGATACATCGCGATGGAGATTGGCTACTCGATGCGCGATATGGTACTGGCTTTGCTCGATCCCACAATGTGGGATGAGATGCGGGTGGTTCCGGACTTGCAAGGGATTCCGCGGGTAGTCGTTGCCAGGAAGCGCTAGTGCCGGAAGTGCCGGACTCCGGTCAGCACCATCGCCAACCCCAGCTTGTTGGCGGTGTCGATGACTTCCTGGTCGCGCACTGAGCCGCCGGGCTGAATGATGGCCGTCGCGCCTGCTTCCGCGATCACTTCGACCCCGTCAGGAAAGGGGAAGAACGCGTCGGATGCGGCAACGGACCCCTTAATCCCAAGCACTGACTTCATGGCTCCGATGCGCGCCGAATCGACACGGCTCATTTGTCCGGCGCCCACGCCCGTGCTCTGGCCGTTGCGCGCATAGAGGATGGCGTTCGACTTCACGTGCTTGCAGACCTTCCAGGCAAACAACAAGTCGCGCATCTCCTGCTCAGTTGGATTGCGGGCGCTTACTATCTTGAGGTCGGCGTCGGTGAGCGGGCGTACGTCGTTGTCCTGCAGGAGCACGCCGCCGGAGACGTTCTTCATCACCCACTTCTGCTCCAGGGGAGTCACTTCGACCAGCCGCAGGTTCTTCTTGGCAGCAAATATCTCGCGGGCAGCGTCGTCAAACTTTGGCGCAGCGATGACTTCGAGAAACAGCTTTGCCATCTCGCTCGCAGTCTCCGCGTCGATCGCGTGATTGACGCCGATCACACCCCCAAACGCTGATACTGGATCGCACTCCAGGGCACGCTTATAGGCCTTTGACAAAGTGGGAGCCACGGCAGTGCCGCAGGGATTGGTGTGCTTGATGATGGCGACGACAGGTTCGTCAAACTCCTGTGCCAGGTCCCAAGCGGCCTGGAG
The DNA here is from genome assembly GCA_963834815.1 of uncultured Acidobacteriaceae bacterium. Taxonomy (GTDB): domain Bacteria; phylum Acidobacteriota; class Terriglobia; order Terriglobales; family Acidobacteriaceae; genus DASRAA01. Next base: position 1,201,156 of record CAWIDA010000009.1, read on the forward strand.
ATCGACGATGTTGTTGTAGCTGAGTTCCTTGCCCTGCAGTTGCTTGCCGTTGGCCACACCTTGCCCTGAGCCGTCGCTGTAAAGCGCCGCTCTCTGGTGCGGATTTTCTCCGTAGCGAAGATCGAAAGCCTTGTGGAATGACAGCCGCAGAGTCTGGGGAAATGTTTCACTCGAGCTGAGGCTGAACTTGCCGCCGTCGCTCTCGGGAGCAGCGATACGCTCCAGCGTCGAGGCGATGGCGGAGTCGTATGCCGCCGTGGTGGCAAACGCCTTCTGCGCCAGCCGCCATTTGGTGTTGAGCGAAAGTGAGGCGCCATTCGCCTGCATTTCCCTGGCAATCGCATCGTAGTCGGCGGGAGAAGTCACGATGGCGACGTCCTGAAAATTCTTGGCGGCCGAACGCACCATCGAAGGCCCGCCGATGTCGATGTTCTCGATGAGGTCATGGAATTCCACGCCCGGCTTTGAGGCCGTTTTCTCGAAGGCATAGAGGTTCACCACGACCATATCGATGGGCTGAATGCCATGCTCCGCGACTGCGGCCACGTGTTGCGGATTGTCGCGGACGTGCAGCAATCCTCCGTGCACCTTGGGATGGAGCGTCTTCACCCGGCCGTCAAGCATCTCGGGGAAGCCGGTCAGCTCAGAGATGTCTTTGACTGCAATTCCGGAATCGCGCAACAGCTTCGCGGTTCCGCCAGTGGAAATCAGCTCTACGTCCAGGCCCGCAAGTTGGCGCGCAAAGTCGACAAGCCCAGTTTTGTCGGTGACGCTGAGGAGTGCCCGTTGAATTCTTGCCATGAATGCCTCGTGGGATAGGAATCTTGCTACTGGCCTCAACGGCAGTACGTTCAAGGCCTAACCTAGCAGGATAGCGGAAGCCCCCCATGCCGAGTAAGGCCTGTGAGGTTTTCAGGAAAATGAAAGCGCTGTGTGGTTCCGGGAAGTCGAGAAGTGAAAAAAACAGATCCCTCGGGAGCTGACGCTCCCTTGTGATGACAACTCTAGAGAACAGGTACGGGCGCCGAGGAAAGGTGAATGGACGCGGCCTAGCGGCTGACGGATGCCGCCATCTTCTTCACCATCGCGAGGACGAGTTTGCGGTCGCTGTCATTCAGGCTCGACGAGTAGCGGCGAATCTGGGTAAGGAATCGGACTTCTTCCTCAGCCAGGTGCGGCGCCGACTTGCTGCCGTTGTGGCCGTCACCGTCGTTGAAGAACTGGGCCAGCGGCAGGTCCATCGCAGATGCGATTTTTGCCAGCGTGTCGAGCGATGGGATGGTGTGGCCATTTTCGACGCGCGAAAGATAGCAGCGCAACAATCCTGTGCGCTTCTCGATATCGCCCTGGGACATGCCCTTCTGCAGGCGATAGTTGCGTATAGTTTCGCCAATATTCATGCCAGACGAAATTCCTCTTATGAAGTGGGCCCGAAGTTAACTGCATAGTAACCACTTGTTTCGTGAGAGGCAAGGAAAACTTGAGCTTTCAAGCATTTTCTTGGACTCGGCGGGGGGTATTCAACCACTAAACGATTACCGATCTATTACTAAAGTGACGGTCATATATGCGACCCACGTGGGGTATCGGGCGAAAGGAGGGGAGCAGAACGGGCCCCGCGCTAATGCTGGAGCGGCAATTCCATGTAGGACAAGCCCTCTACCCGTTGTAGCGGCCACGGCGAAACGTCTGAGAAGCCAAAGCGTCGATAGAGTTCCACGGCAGGTCCCATGGTCGGAAGGTGAGTGTCGAGTCGCATGCGGGAGTATCCACGGGTCCGGGCCACCTGAATGATGCGCTCGATCAGAGTGACGCCCAGCTTTGCACCACGGAACTCCGGTTGCACATACAGGCGCTTCATTTCGCATGCGCTTTCCAAGGGGAACCGACGCAGTCCGACGCAGCCAGCGGGTTGGCCAGTGACCGTGGCCAGCAAGAGAGCGCCGCCAGGCGGACGGTAGTTGCCCGGGAGATTCTGCCACTCGCTATCAGGAAAACGGTACGGTGGGGGAAGCTCAGACTGGTAACGGCGGAGGAGCGATCGAACCTGTTCGAGCTGCTCGACGGTGCCGACTTCAATGATTTCGCCCATCGCCGCCAAATACCACCATCAGCCCATGAGAATTCCGCCGTTGACCTTCAAGACTTCGCCAGTAATGTAGCCCGCTTCTTCCGAGGCCAGGAATTTCACGGCTTGCGCCACGTCGAGATCGCTGCCGACGCGTCCGAGAGGAATGCTCTTCAGCATGGTGTCTTTCAGTTCAGCCGGAAGCACGGAGGTCATTGCGGTATCGATCCACCCCGGCGCGACAGCGTTGACGGTGATGTTACGCGAAGCCACCTCGCGCGCAACCGCCATGGTCAGCCCGATCAAGCCCGCCTTCGAAGCTGCATAGTTGGCCTGGCCAGCCTGTCCGATCTGTCCGAAGATACTGGTGATGTTGACGATCCGGCCCCAGCGTTGCTTCAGCATCGATCCGATAACGGCGCGGGTGAGGAGAAACGGGCCAGTGAGATTCGTGTTCAAGACTTCGTCCCACTCGGCACGCTTCATTCGCATCACCAATTGATCGCGGGTCACGCCTGCATTGTTGACCAGGATATCGATTTTGCTAAAGCGCGCGACAATGGCTTGCACACCGGCTTTGATCTCGTCCTCGCTGCCGACATCGATCTTGAAGGCCGCAGCCTCACCGCCCTGGGCGGCGATTTCACCGGCCAGGAGATCGAGCTTCTCCTGATTGCGCGCACAGAGCGCGACCTTCGCGCCAGCCCCGGCCAGCACCAGCGCACAAGCCCGGCCGATACCTTGTGAAGCTCCGGTGACCAGTGCGACGCGGCCTTCCACTCCTGCCATAGCGGTCTCCTGAATGAATCAAAGCAGGATTATAACTACCATGCTCCAGCGAAACATTGTGGCTCGAGGATGTCGGGGAATTGCAACCACTGTGGCCGTGTTAATCCCGGTAAGTTGCGCGCCCTAAATCAGCCGCTCCGGCGCCCAGACCAGCACTTTTATGGAGCGTGAGAAATATTTGAGGTCGGGCGTCGCAGGCAGCTCAATTCCAGCAGGTGCGGCCACTGTGTTTCGCTCCAGAACGACGTCGGTAGCCTGCAATTCCCACGGCAGATGGTGAATGTCGGCGCGATAGAGCCGCCTGCCACTCACCGAATAGAGGCAATATCGTTCGGTCAGGAAGTGCTCCAGCGTCTCGGGATAGGCGCGACCGGTTACCCCAACTGGCCGGTATGAACCCTGCCACACGGCCGGCCGAGGGCCATGGGTTCGGTTGCTGCGATACTCGATTTCCGAACCGCCACGCCCTTTTACTTTCATCGCTGCATGCCAGTAGGGCAACCTGTAGAACACCCGCGCTCCCCACACCGCCGAAAGATGGCTGGCATCGAGACTGAAGAAATAAACTCCCGGCTTGCCGCCAAATGTCACGTACGTGCGTACGTTGAGCTCAGCAAACCGCGAGATCCAGGGCAGAGACGGGATCCCCGGTGGCCGGAGTTGATTGATCCAGAATGGCGTGACGGAGACCCATGCACGATGGTGAAACGTGTCGAGCGTTAAAACCTCGGGCACCAGAGGCCGCAGTTTGTCGACAGGAATCTCGTAGTGCAGAAACAACAAGTCATTCCACCGTTGGGTCATGACCCAGGGCGTAACCGGCGCCGGCCACGGACGATGTGCCGTGGCGAACAGAATGGAATCGGCGCCGAACCATCTGGTTCGAGCTTCTTCGGGATCGAAGCTGGAGTCGGCTGGCGAGCGGGACACTAGAGTACCTGTGATTTTATCCCGGTTTAACTCCGCAGACAGCGCTGGCAAGTCAGAAGTGCGGCAGTTTTCCTCAATCCGTTCCTTTTCCGCCATTGCTGAAAGTTTCTGCTCCACCTATGATTCAGCACAATGCCAACCGATACAAAGACTGCTGTCGATTCCGATGGGACGAACGTTAATGGCAACGCTGCAACCGAAGTTTATGCGGTGCACGGGGCCGACCCTGAAGTGCTGGCATATGGCATGGCCAAGTACTCGCGCTCCGCGCTTTCCTTGCGCGACTCGCTGGCTGAACTGAACGAGCAAAAGGCCGAGAAATTCCTCAATACTTTCTATTTTCAGTACGGCCACCGCAGCATCGCGGATTTGGCACACCTGGCCTTTGCCATCGAGAAGCTGTCGATCCTGGCGGCTACCGTGGTTGTCGACGAGCCGCGCTGGGACGGGCAGGAGCGCTCCACGCGGTATCAGGATTTCCAGAAAAGCGGCTATTACATTCCCGATTTTGGGGATGACGCCGCAGCGCGCGAGCTCTATCGGGAAACCATCGATTTTCTCTTTGCCGAATACCGCTATTTCTCGGAGGAGATGTTCGGGTATTTGCTGGAGCGTATTCCCAAACCGGCGGAGATGAAGCAGGACGCCTATGAGCGCACGCTGAAGGCGCGGGCATTTGATCTTTCGCGTTATCTGTTGCCGCTGGCCACCAACACTTCACTGGGGCAGATTGTCAGCGCGCGCACGCTGGAAAATCAGGTGTCACGGCTGTTGTCGCACACTCATGCCGAAGTGCGCAGGGCCGGCGCGCTGCTGAAGCAGGCGGCCCGCGAGGATTCCTTCAACGTGAACCAGCGCGCTGCCGTCGAGCTGCTGGAGTGCATTGAGCGAGAGTGTCCGTCGCTGGCCGAACCCGCCCAGGCATTCCTGGCGCGGGAGGTGCGGGTAGCGCCGACGCTGATGAAGTACGCTGAGCCCAGCGCATACGATACGCAAACGCGACGGGACGTTACCGCGGCAGCCGCCGAATTGCTGGCCAACGTTGCCATCGAGCCGGCGCCGTTGGTGGACCTGCTAGATGACGAGCCGCTGGACATCGAGATCGCCTCCACGCTGCTCTATCAGTACTCGCATCACCCCTATCGGCAGATCCGTGAAGTGGTCACAAGCATGAGCGACGCACAACGCCGCGAGATCATCGATCTGGGTTTGCGCCATCGGGGCCGGTTCGACGAGGTCGCGCGTACCTACTGCACCGGGCAGAAGTTTCGCTTCGACATTCTGATGGACATTGGCGGTTTCCGCGACATGCATCGCCACCGCCGCTGTGTGCAGATCGTACAGGAGTACACCACAAGCCACGGCTTTGACCGGCCTGAAGAAATGGAAGCAGCACAACTCGGGTCACGATATGACGCGGCCATGACACGAGCGCGTGAAGCCGCAGCGCGTTTGTCGGCTCGAACGAGCGAGGAGGCGGCGGAGCAGTCGCAGTACGTGATCCCGTTGGCCTACCGCAAGCGTGCACTGTTCAAAATGGACCTGGCGGAAGCGATCTACATCAGCGAGCTGCGAACGGGTCCGGCGGGGCACTTCTCGTACCGCAATGTGGCCTACGCGATGTACGAAGCAGTAGCACGGCGCTATCCGGAGTTGGGGAAGTATTTTCGTGTCACAGACGTGCGTGAGCCGGTGGATTTACTGAAGCGTTAACCGCTATTGGGATGTAGAGCGGAAGTTGGTCGCCGGAGAATGGGCGAATGTGCTTTTATTACAGATACTTACGGTTGACCTGAGCTACGGGTGTCACACCCCTATGTGATAGTAATTCTGAAGGTACTTTCGTAACATCTTATTCGCTATTTCTTCGCTTTTAGGAGCTGCAGCGATATATACTACGCGGTCGGTAAACATGCGCCTCTCCATTGGGAAATATGCACTGGCCTGCGCGCCTGCCCCACTGACTCATTGCAATTCATAAATATGGCGGCTCGCGCGGCCAGAGAATGGCGCGGAGAGGCTGCCCAGGAGAGGCCATCATGGCAGACGAAAAAACGGAAAAGAACCGGGCAGTTGATGTAGCGATATCGCAGATCGAAAAGCAGTTCGGCAAAGGGTCAATCATGAAGCTGGGAACCAAGGAAGCCGTGGTTCCCATCTCGGTCATCTCCACAGGATCCATTTCCTTCGACGCGGCCCTGGGCGTGGGCGGTGTCCCTCGCGGGCGCGTGATTGAGATCTTCGGACCGGAGTCGTCAGGCAAGACCACGATCGCGTTGCAGGTGATCGCCGAAGCGCAAAAGCAGGGCGGCATGGCAGCCTTTGTGGACGCCGAGCACGCGCTGGATCCCATCTACGCCAAGAAGCTCGGGGTGGACGTGGACAACCTGCTGGTTTCCCAGCCCGACTACGGCGAGCAGGCCCTGGAAATCGCAGAGGCGCTGGTGCGCTCCGGCGCCATCGACGTGCTGGTGGTGGATTCCGTTGCCGCCCTGGTACCTAAGGCAGAACTCGATGGCGAGATGGGCGACAGCCATGTTGGCCTGCAGGCGCGGCTGATGTCGCAGGCGCTGCGCAAGTTGACCGGCATTGTTTCCAAGTCGCGAACTTCGCTGATTTTCATCAACCAGATTCGGGAAAAGATTGGCGTCATGTTCGGCAATCCCGAGACCACGACGGGCGGCCGAGCGCTCAAGTTCTATTCCTCGGTGCGAATCGACATACGGAGGATTGGCGCAATCAAGGACGGCGACCAGGTGGTGGGCTCGCGCACCAAGGTCAAGATCGTCAAGAACAAGACGGCAGCACCCTTCCGCGAAGCGGAGTTCGACATTATGTACGGCGAAGGAATTTCACGCGAAGGCGATCTCATCGATTTGGCGGTGGCGCAAAATATCGTCGAGAAGTCGGGTGCGTGGTTCAGCTACAAGACCGATCGGATCGGCCAAGGCCGCGAAAACGCCAAGCAGTTTATGAAAGACAATCCCGACATCCGCGAGAAGCTGGAGACGGAAGTTCGTAAAGTGCTGGGCCTGATCTCGGTGGCCGAGAAGGCACAAGCAGCCGTCGCTAATGCAGAAGCTCCACCGACCCCAACGCCCAAGGGGCCCGCAGGACGCAAATAGCTGGCAATTAACATTCGAGGACAGGGGGCCGCCTGCGGTGAGCGGTCCCCATTCTTATTGCACCCCTTTTATTGCGCGATTTTATTGCACTGCATGATTGCCTCGCGGCTAGGGCGCAGAATAAAATCAAAGCTCCAAATACCCCGCCGAGGTTCCTTGAAACAGATCGTCGCCATTTACCCCGGATCGTTCGATCCTGTAACGAACGGCCACCTGGACTTGATACACCGGGGCTGCAAGCTGTTCGACCATCTCATCGTGGCCATTGCCCGCAATCCCGACAAGGGCGATTCGCTTTTTGATGTGGACGAACGAATGGAGATGCTGAAAGCGATGACCGGCGACCTGGAAAACGTCACGGTGGAAGCGTTCGACGGCCTGCTGATGACGTACTGCGTGCAGAAAAACGCCAATGCGGTTTTGCGCGGAATCCGCGCGGTGAGCGACTACGAGTTCGAGCTGCAGATGGCGTTGATGAATCGCAAGATCGAGCCGCGGGTGGAGACCGTGTTCATGATGCCGGCAGAAAAGTATTCGTATCTGAGCTCGCGGATTGTGCGTCAGGTCGCCTCGCTTGGCGGACCGCTCACCGGGCTTGTGCCAGAATTGGTGGAAGAGCATTTGCGCCGCAGAGTGACGCAGCGGCAGGCCGCCATGTTAGAAACCCCAATCAAGTAAAGGCGTGGATGAATGACAACGACTGGAACCCAGCTCTCCTCGTTTCTCAGCAACCGCATTCAGCGGATTGAAGTGTCTGCCACGATGGCGGTGGTCGCCGAAGCCGAAAAACTTCGCGCCAGCGGCGCTGACCTGGTTGACTTCGGAGCCGGCGAGCCGCATTTCGCCACGCCGCCGCACATCAAGGAAGCGGCCATCGCGGCGATCAACAATAATTTCTCCAAGTACACGGCAGTGGGTGGCACGGCTGAGTTACGCGATGCCATCATCAAGCGTCATGCCACCGACTTTGGTTCCGACTACAAGCGCGAAGAGTGCATGGCTTCGGTCGGGGGGAAGCACGCACTGTTCAACGCGATTCAGGTGTTGGTCGATCACGGCGACGAAGTGATCCTGCCGGTGCCGTATTGGGTGTCGTTCAAAGACATCATTCGCTACGCGGGCGGCGAGCCAGTCTTTATCCCAACCGATGAGAGACACGATTTTGCACTCACGGCCGAGATGGTGGAGCGCGCCATCACGCCGCGCACCAAGATGATCATTCTTAACTCGCCGAACAATCCTTCCGGCGCGGTGATGAAGCCCGAGGACATGATCTCTGTGATGCGGGTGGCGCACGATCGCGGTATCTATGTGGTCTCCGACGAATGCTATGTCTATCTCAACTACACCGGGCACCTGTTTTCGGCGGGCGAACTCCATGAGGTGAGGGAGCGACTGCTGATCCTGGGCTCCCTGTCGAAGACTTACGCGATGACCGGTTGGCGTCTGGGCTATGTTCTGGGACCTGCTCCGGTGGTGAGTGCGATGAACAAATTGCAGAGCCAGAGCACGTCGAATCCAACGTCAATCGTGCAGAAGGCGGGGGTCGTTGCGCTGAATGGCTCGCAGGATTGCGTGGCGGAAATGCGCGCTGAATACATTCGCCTGCGGGACCGTGTGGTGGCTGGGCTGCGCACGATTACGGGACTGACGTGCGCTTCGCCGAACGGGGCGTTTTATGCGTATCCCAACGTAAGCCACTACTTCGAGAAGGGTGGAATCAACTCCGCCTCTGATGCGGCCCGAAAGCTGCTGCACGAGGCCCACGTAGTGGTGGTTCCGGGAGAAGCGTTCGGAACCCAGGATCACGTGCGCATGTCGTATGCGGTATCCGAAAAGGAACTGGACCGGGGATTGGAACGCATGCGCCAGTTCTTCGCGAGCCTGTAATTCGATATGCTGGTTGAGTGTGAGTAGCGCTTTGGCGACACTTTTTGCGATTGCGCTAGGTTTGCGCTAATCAGCGCCTGATCCGCGCAGTGTCAGTCATAGAACTTCGGCCAAACATGCCCGATCTCTACCCATTTCTGCTGCTTCCGATTTTCGACGAGCGCCCCTGGGGAGTTCGCGATCTCCGTCCCATCTACCCAAAAGTCGTGCAGGAGCCGATCGGCGAAAGCTGGCTGACGTGGGGCGATAGCCGCATTGCGAATGGCCCATTTGCGGGCCGGACGCTGGGTGAGATAGCACAGACCTATCGCCGCGACCTAGTAGGCTCAGCCGCAGTATTCGAAGACCGTTTTCCGCTGCTAGTGAAGTTCTTGTTTCCCGCGGACAAGCTTTCGGTGCAGGTGCATCCCGACGATGCAGGCGCACAAAGGATGGGACAGCCCTACGGCAAGTCCGAGTGCTGGTACGCATTGCATGCCGAACCGGGCGCACAGGTCGCGCTTGGACTGAAGCCCGGTGTCATTCTGGAAGATTTTGAGAAGTCCATCCACGAGAATCGCGCAGAAGATCTGTTGAATTGGGTCAATGTCTATACCGGCGACATGCTTTATGTTGCGGCCGGAACGGTGCACACCATCGGCGGCGGCATGATACTGGTGGAAACGCAACAGGCCTCTGACATCACTTACCGCCTGTACGACTACGGCCGGCCTCGCGAGTTACACATCGAGGCTGGATTACGGGCCATCAAGATGAACACGAGCGCGGGGAAAGTGGTGCGCAGCGCCGGGGACGATCCGAATGTGCTGGTGCGTTCTCCGTACTTTCAAGTCGAAAAGATGAAGCTGCGCGAAGCGTCGCAGGCTTCCGTTACTATCGAGTCGCCGCATATCATAGTTGCGACGGACGGTTCCGGAGTTGTCGAGTCGAATGGCATGGAACCGGTAAGCTTCGCCAAGGGCGAGGCGGTAGTGATTCCGGCGTGCGTGCCGCACTACACACTGCGGCCGCAGTGGGAACTGGAAGTCATGCGCATGACTCTGCCAGCGGGCAGCGTTGCAGAACCGCAGACAGTGCTTGGATAATCCATTAGTAAATCTACGGAATCAGAGCAAGGCCCGCTACCGCGGGCACAAGGACGTGTCTTGGGCGAATCACTAAATGGCAATTTCTATCCTGTAATCCTCGCCGGTGGCCGTGGCACCCGCTTCTGGCCTCTCAGCCGAAAGCGCAAAGCTAAGCAGTTGTTGCCTCTCAACAGCGCGAAGAGCATGATCCAGGAGACGGTTGAACGGCTTAAGCCTCTGGCCTCGAGTCGCCATTTTTGGATCATTACCAACGAAGATTTGCGGGACCCGATTGTGCAGCAACTTCCCGGACTTGATCCCCTGCAGGTGTTGGCCGAGCCGGTCGGGCGCAACACGGCGCCGGCTATCGGACTGGCGGCGTTTCTGCTGGAGCGCCAGGATCCCAATGCGATCATCGGAATGTTCCCCTCCGACCACGTAATTTTTGCGGAAGAACACTTTCGCAAAAACATCCAGCGTGCGGCGGCGATTGCGGCCAGCGGAGCGAACATCGTGGTCATCGGGATCCCGCCCGCATGGGCCGAGACGGGGTATGGCTACATTGAAGCGGGTACTGTCGCGGAAGATACGGTTCGACCAGTCAAGCGCTTCACCGAAAAGCCGTCCTCGGAGGTAGCTCAGAAATTCGTGAGCGCCGGCAATTATTATTGGAACAGCGGCATGTTTGTGTGGGGAGCGCGCACCCTCGCCAACGCATTGCGCGAGCACCTGCCGAACACGGCTCCCGTGCTGGAACAGATCGCAGCCAGCCACGGCACCAGTGACTTTCAGCAGACGTTCGCCAAATTGTATCCGCAGTGCGAAAACATCAGCATTGACTATGCGGTACTGGAGCCGCGCTCCAAGAAGGGCGAACGAACGTCAGGAATTCACTGCATCCCGGCTGAGTTCGGATGGAACGATCTTGGCTCCTGGACCGCTCTGTATGAGCACCGCAAGGCAGAAAAGCCGGGGCAGGAGAATGTGATCACTGCAAAACAGAGTTTCGCTTTGCGCGCCACCGGCAACTTCGTGCACTCGGAAAAGTTCGTAGCCGTGGTAGGAGTGAGTAACCTGGTGGTGGTCGAAACCGAAGACGCTCTGCTGATCACCACCCTCGATCAGGCGCAGGACGTGGGCAAAGTGGTGGCGCATCTTGACAAGGAAAAGCTGACCGGCCTGGTTTAACACGGCTGATTACAAGTACGGCGATCCCATATGGCGACCCAGATCAAGTTTGGTACCGACGGATGGCGCGGCATCATTGCCGACGATTACACCTTTGACAATGTGCGGCGCGTAGGCAATGCGATCGCTCACTACGTGCATGAGCACGAGGATGCGACCAAGGGCCTGGTGATTGGCTACGACACGCGCTTCGGGTCGCGGGCTTTTGCCGAGGCCATCTGCGAGGTGCTGGCGGCGGCGGGCATTGCCGTCCACCTCTCCAACGATTACACCCCCACACCGGCTCTGTCGTATGCGGTGGTGAATCTCGGCGCTGCCGGCGGCGTAATGATCACTTCCAGCCATAATCCGTACAACTGGAATGGCGTGAAATACAAGGCAGGCTATGGCGGCTCGGGTACTCCAGCCATCATGAAGTTAATCGAGTCGGCGCTCGATGCCCCACGCATTGAACGTGCGGGCGGGCGGGTCGCGGTTACGGATTTTAAGTCCCCTTACATCGCGGCGGTGAAGAAGTTCGTCGATCTGAACGCGATCAAACAGGCGGGTTTCAAGTTTGCAATCGATACGATGTACGGTTCGGGACGCGGAGTAGTCAAGGGCATCTTTACCGAGTACGGCATCGATCACGTTGAAATCCGCGGCGAACTGAATCCGTTGTTCCCGGGGATCAACCCCGAACCGATTCAGCCTCACATCGCCCTCCTCCAGGAGACAGTGCTACGCGAACGCTGCCAGGCGGGACTTGCTACCGATGGCGATGCCGACCGCCTGGGTGCAGTCGCGGAGGACGGCAGCTTTGTGGACTCCCACAAGATCTTCTCAGTCATTCTGCAATGGCTGTTGAAGCGAAAGCAGTGGTCTGGAGAAGTAGTACGGGCCTTCAACACCACTCAGATGATCGATCGCATCGCCTCCAAGTACGGGCGCAAGATGCACGAGTGCGGCATCGGCTTCAAGTTCATCTGCGACCTGATGCTGGAGCGTGACATCTTGATAGGAGGAGAGGAGTCAGGCGGCATCGGCATTCGTCGCCACCTGCCGGAGCGCGACGGCATCCTGAACTCGCTGCTTCTGGCTAATATCATGGCCGATGAAGGCAAGGCGTTAGGACAGTTGGTGCGTGACCTGCAACGGGAATACGGCGAGCATTATTACGCCCGCACCGATCTGCACCTGACGAATGAAGTAAAGGACGAGGCCATGCGCCGGGCTGGGGCCAAGCCGGCCAAGCTGGGAAGCTTTCGCGTCTCGAACATCGGAACACTGGATGGAGTGAAGTTCTTTCTCGACGCTCCGACCAACGGCAACGGGGCCCAGGCCTGGGTACTGGTTCGCGCCTCGGGAACTGAGCCCCTGTTGCGCATCTACTGCGAAGCTGCTTCGCCTGAACTGGTGTCGCAGATCTTGCGTGAGACTGAGGCCTTCGTGCGGTCGGGCGCCTAAGCAGGGAGCGAAGCAAATCGAATGCCTGAATCTGCGATGTCAACGACGGCAAATTCGCCGCTAGGCGACAGCCCAGAAGCCCGCCGCTACAACCGCATCCGGCGATGGCTGGGCATGGCCGATGCAGTCATTGGCTTCCTCTTGCTGGTCGTACTGCTGGTGACGGGCTGGACGGGGAAGCTGCGCGACTGGTCCTATCTGGGCGCGAGTCAGCACTATTTCCTGGCGGTGTTTCTCTACGTACTGATGTTTTCGGTGATCATCAAGGTATTCAGCGCCCCGTTGGATTATCTGGGCTTCCGGCTGGAACATCGCTATAACTTGTCGAATCAGAAGATGCGCTCTTGGCTATGGGATGAGCTCAAGGGCTGGCTGGTTGGACTCGTACTGGGCGCTGTGTTTATCGAGATAATTTATGCGATTATCCGCATCGCCCCACAGCGCTGGTGGATGATCGCGTGGGCCGTATTCGTCGGACTATTCCTGTTGATGGCGCAATTGGCACCTGTGGTGCTATTCCCGCTTTTCTACAAGTTCGAGCCTTTGAACAACGACTCCCTGCGTGAGCGCCTCACACGCTTGGGAGAGCGGGCTGGAACCCGCGTTCGCGGCGTTTACGAGTGGAAGCTCTCGGAAAAGTCGAAGAAGGCCAACGCCGCGCTGATGGGACTGGGAGGGACGCGGCGCATCATCCTGTCTGACACGCTACTGGAGAATTACAGCGAGGACGAGATTGAAGCGGTGCTGGCGCATGAACTGGGGCACCATGTGCGGCGGCACATCATAAAGGGCATTTTCATGCAGGTGGGGATTACGTTCTTCGGCTTCTGGCTGACGGACCAGGTGTTGCGCTACGCCATTGCCCATGATTGGTTCCCGGTGCTCGATCCCAGGATGTATGACTTTGCCAACCTTCCGCTGATCATCCTGGTGGCAACGGTGTTGGGCTTTCTGCTCATGCCGGCGCTCAACGCGCTCTCGCGCAAACATGAGCGAGAGGCAGACCTGTATGCCTGGGAGAACATTCAGGACATCGAGCCTTTTGTGACCTCGATGCAAAAGCTTGCCGACCAAAACCTCTCGGAGCGAACCCCCTCGCGCTTCGTGGAATGGTTCTTCGAGTCGCATCCTTCGATTCAGAAGCGAATCGCTGCGGCGCAGGCGTGGGCAGGAAATCGGCAGACCGCGGGCTAATTACGGCCGGCGAGGATCTTTTCGACGCGCTGCAAGTCTTCCTCGGTGTCCACTCCGATCGTATCGAGGGGTGTCTCCGCTACGTGGATCGGCACGCCATGATGGAGAAAGCGCAGTTGTTCGAGGCGCTCGCTTTGCTCCAACGCCGACTCCGGCCACAAACAGAACGAATCGAGCGCGGCTTTACGATAGGCATAAAAGCCGAGGTGCTTGAAGTAACGGACATCGCCCGACCGGTCCCGATCAAAGGGAATGGTCGCGCGGGAGAAATAGAGCGCGCGTCCGTCCAGGGCTGTCACCACCTTCACGGCGTTGAGGTTGTCGACGTCTTCCGGCGCGCAGGGTGTCTTTAGGGTGCCGACCTGCACGCTATGGTTCGCCATCAGTTGCAGGAGTGCATCGAGATGCTCACGCCTGGCCAGGGGCTCGTCACCCTGAACATTGACAAAGACGTCGGCATCCAGTGACCGTGCAACCTCGTGCACGCGATCGGTGCCACTGCGATGCGTGGCCGAAGTCATGCGAACGTTCCAGCCATGATCGCGGCATACAGAGGCGATTTCCTCCGAGTCGGTGGCCACAATAACGTCGGCGAGTCCCTCGCACGCTCGGGTCGCGTCGTACACATGCGCCAGCATGGGGCGGCCGTTGATGTCGCGCAGGATTTTGCGCGGCAGGCGTGTGGAAGCAAGACGAGCGGGAATGATTGCGATGGCTTTCACGGCGTCGAATTTTCTCGGGGGCTAAACTCTTTGTTTATGAGGCCGGGATCGGCACGGCTAAACAGGTTGCGGGAAAAGCCCATCGCAAGTGCCCTGCGCGGGCTGGTCCGTGTGCGTGAGAACATCTGTCGTCCCTCCGGGACTCGGTCGATTTCCCTCTTTTCCGCAGCGCTGAAGCGCTGGGCTAAGATCTTTCGCCCCTCCGGGGCTGATTCGTGGGTGAATGCCGTATTAGTTTGCCACCGCAATTTTGAAAATCGAGTTCTCTCGCACACACTGAAACCCCGCAAAGGGTCAAAAAAATAAGGCTATTTTACGGCACCGCTGAAAACAGGTTGCGGGAAAAGTCATGTGTGACACGCAGGGGCTAAAGCCCACGTCCTATTCTCGACACGTTTCGGCATGACTAAAGTCATGCCCTGATACGAATCGGCCGAAAGAGAGTCTTTCCGCGGCCTGTGAAAGCGGTGCCGCTTCAAAACCTCTCCAAATGGAATTTCTCCGCGGGCTGTAAAGCCGTGCCCTTTCAAATCAGAATAATAAAACCAATTCTAGTGTGCTGTTTCACTCCGGCAAACGCAAGGTCACCGGTCTCCCAAACGCTGGTTCGAACTCGAATTGACCGCAACCATCGGCGGAAAATAGAATCAATAACTTAGAGAGAAACGTGGGGTCATCTAAGTGCCACTCTATGAGTACCAATGCAAGAGCTGCCACAGCCTGACGGAGCGGATCCAGAAATTCTCCGATTCTCCTCTGACGATCTGTCCACATTGCGGAGGCGAGCTGGAACAGTTGATTTCGGCTCCGGCGGTGCAGTTTAAGGGCGCCGGCTGGTATGTAACCGACTACGCCAAGAAGTCGGGCGGGACCGCGGCAAGCGGCAACGGAAACGATGCTCCATCTACATCTGCGTCAAAAAGCAAGTCGACAACCGAATCCAAATCAGACGCCACCAAACCCGCGACCTCAACCGGCAAGGATGCCAAGTAGTTTTAAAAGGAGCCTACGGTCATGCCGAAAGACGCTGTGACCATTACCGACCATCGCACTGATAAGAGCTACGATCTCCCCATCGAGCACGAAACCATTCGCGCCATGGACCTCCGCAAAATCAAAGTGCAGCCCGACGATTTTGGACTGATGACCTACGATCCGGCATTTATGAATACGGCGTGCTGCAAAAGTACGATCACGTTCATCGACGGCGAAAAGGGCATCCTCCGCTATCGCGGCTACGACATCGACGACCTGGCGGAGAACTGCACATTCCTTCAAGTCGCTTATCTGCTGCTGTATGGGGAGCTCCCCAATCCCGAACGCGAGCGGGAATGGGTGCACGAAATCACGTTCCACACCATGCTGCATGAAACCACCAAGCATTTCATCGATGGCTTCCGCTATGATGCCCATCCGATGGGGATTCTAGTCAGCACGCTGGCGGCGCTTTCCACGGTGTATCCAGAGGCGCGACATGTTCGCGACCGTGAGATCCGGCAGCGCCAGATCGTTCGCCTGATTGCCAAAATGCCTACGCTGGCGGCGTACTCCTACCGCCACCGCAAGGGGCATCCCTATATCTATCCCGACAATGATCTGAGTTATACGGAGAACTTCATGAACATGCTTTGGCGCATGACCGAGCCAAAGTATGTTGCCAGTCCGGTGATCTCGCGCGCGCTCGACATTCTGTTCATCCTGCACGCGGACCACGAGCAAAATTGCAGCTCGACCACCATGCGCGTGATCGGGAGTGCCGAGGCCGATCCTTACCTCGCCATGGCGGGAGCGGCAGCCGCGCTGGCCGGGCCGCTGCACGGAGGCGCCAACGAAGAGGCGCTGCGGATGCTCGACGAAATCGGATCGGTGTCCAACATCCCGAACTACATCAAACGAGTGAAGGCCGGCGAAATCAAGCTGATGGGATTTGGGCACCGGGTATACAAGAACTACGATCCGCGCGCCCGCATCATCAAGGAAGTGGCCGACCAGGTGTTTGAAGTTACCGGACGCAACAGCAAGATTGACATCGCGCTGGAGTTGGAACGCATTGCCTTGAGCGACGACTACTTTGTCTCGCGCAAGCTGTACCCCAACGTCGATTTCTATTCGGGAATCATTTACCAGGCAATGGGATTTCAGCCCGACATGTTCACGGTGCTGTTTGCCATTCCGCGGGCGGTAGGGTGGCTGGCGCAATGGAACGAACTGATGGCCGACGTCGACCAGAAAATCTCGCGTCCGCGCCAGATCTACCTCGGCGAGCAGCTCCGCAAGGTCACCACCCATAGCCGGGCGGCGGACCCAATCGCGGTCAAGCATAGGAAGACGGCCGTCGCAAGATAGGTCGCGCCTTCGTGCGGTAGCGGTTGCAATGACTTCGTGCGATAAAGATGGGGTGCTTCGGGAAATCGGAGCGCCCCAAATTTTTGCAGGCAATGAACTCGCCCTTCGAGCGAGCAGCGGAGCACTGGTGAAACAGGCGCAACCCATGAGCGAGCGGCGACCAGCGGGCGTGACGGCAATCGTCGCACTGTGCATGCTGGCGGCCCTGACCTCGCTCACTTTCGCGCTCCTGCTGGCGACTGGACGAGTCGCTCTATCCGCGGGGGCCTTCCTGCTCGGCGGAGGATTGGAGCAACTCGGGCCCATTGCCTTCCTGCTCTACGCCGCAATCATGACGATGCTGGCGCTGGCGTTGTGGAAACGCTGGCCATGGTCGCGGCGGATCGCGATCGTGATTGCGGCGATTGGCATTGCGATGGCGGTACCTGCGTTGTCGAGCGCAGTGATGGATTCAAGAGCCTTTGCCCTCGGCCGTGAAGCCTTGCAGGTTATGGTTCGTGTAATCGTGATCTATTACTTCAACCAGGAACCGGTGCGCGACTGGTTCGCCCGCCGATGAACTGGCACAGAGAGGGATACGGGCCTCCCCGGCAGTAGCTATGCTGCATTGGGTTGCGGCCTTGTAATTGTATCCATCACGGCCATATATTCTTAGCGTTTGTGCAAGCCGTTGCAGCCGATCTATCCGCGACAGGGAGAAAACCATGTTCAAGGGATTTCGCGAGTTTATTCTGCGGGGGAATGTCGTCGATATGGCCGTCGGCGTAGTGATTGGAGCCGCTTTCGGCGGCATCGTCACCGCATTCGTAAAAGACCTGCTAACGCCGCTGATTGCCGCTATTGCCGGGAAGCCGGATTTCTCTGCCTATGTCTTCGAGATCCACGGCTCGAAGTTTCTGTATGGTGACTTTCTCAATGCGTTGATTTCTTTCCTTCTGATCGCAGCCGCGGTGTACTACTTCGTGGTACTGCCGGTGAACGCTGTCATGGCCCGCTATCACAAGGAGCCTGCCGCCCCGCCTGCCACGAAAACCTGCCCCGAGTGCCAGAGCGAGATTCCGGCGGCCGCACGCAAGTGTGCCTTCTGCACTTCGGCAGTGTCTTGATCGATTGAGTCGTGACACTAGTCTGCAGCTGATGTGCATTGCGGCTCGACTATCGCGCTTCGCAATCATTCCTCGAGATTTTGATCTCGATCACCACTGAAGTTTCTTTCTCTGCGGGTTAGTTCGTACGCGTTCTTCGGTACTCTGATGCGGCCCTATAGTTTACTGATAAGTAACTATTGAAAACGCCTAACGATAGCTCCGAGCGGCGATTCTCGCGGGCTATCGTTACACAGGAAATACCTGCTCGCAAGTGGCTCATTCGACGAGGTTTGCTGAATCCAAAGAGGGGTTCGCCGGGGACGATTCTGTGCTAAAATCAGAGAGGATCGCAGACCTCTCAAATCGTTGAAATTATTAGTACTTGAGGGTTACAAGCGAGGGCGATGGCACCTTCGTTGCGAGCCGTGTGCGATGAAGCGGGAAGCGCCGCCGGAGCGCGTTCCTCATGGAATGGAGCAGGATGTCCCCGATCGATACGCAAGCCGCCGCAGTCCCCGAAGAAAAAGACATTATCGCAACTGAGAAAGTGAAGCCGGCCAGTTCCAACGGCAAGAATGGGAACGGCCAGACTGATGCCGATTACACCGCCGATTCGATCAAAGTCCTGGGGGGAATGGAAGCGGTCCGCAAACGTCCCGCTATGTACATCGGATCAACCGGAGAGATGGGACTGCACCACCTGGTCTATGAAGTGGTGGACAATTCGGTGGACGAGGCGCTGGCTGGGTATGCCGATCGCATCGATGTAAGCATTCACATCGACAACTCGATCACAGTGGTGGACAACGGGCGGGGCATTCCCACCGGTGAGATGGACGTCGATGGCGAGCGCCTTCCTGCCGCACAGGTAGTGATGACGATGCTGCACGCCGGGGGCAAGTTCGACAGCTCGACGTATAAGGTTTCCGGCGGATTGCATGGGGTCGGCGTCTCCTGCGTCAACGCCTTGAGCCACCTGCTCGAACTCGAGATTTGGCGAGAGGGAACGGTGTGGGAGCAGACGTACTCCAAGGGCGAGCCCACCAGCAAACTTAAGAAGACGGGTAACACCAAGAAGCGCGGAACCAAGGTGCACTTCGTTCCCGACACCACGATTTTCACCGCCACCGAATACAACTACGACACACTGGCGCAGCGACTGCGCGAACTGGCCTTCCTGAACAAGGGCCTGCTGATTACGCTGACCGACGAGCGCACCACCGATGCCAAGACCGGCGAACCCAAGCACACTGAGTTTAAGTTCAATGGGGGCATCGCCGAGTTCATCAAGCATTTGAACCGCGGCAAATCGGTACTGCACGACAAGCCGATCTACATGGAAGCGGAGCGCGAAGGGGTCGCAATGGAAATCGCGCTGCAGTACAACGATGGTTACTCGGAGACGGTGTTCAGCTTCGCCAACAACATCAACACTGTGGATGGCGGGACGCACCTGTCGGGCTTTCGCACCTCGCTGACCCGAACCATCAACTGGGCCGGCGGCCAGCTCGGCCTATTCAAAGACCAAAAGGAGAACCTGACCGGCGATGACGTGCGCGAGGGTCTGGTTGCAGTGGTTAGCGTCAAACTCTCGCAGCCGCAGTTCGAGGGTCAAACCAAGGGCAAGCTCAATTCCGATATCGCCGGCACGGTGCAGGCCTTCGTGAACGAGCGTCTGGGCGCCTTTTTCGACCAGAATCCTCCGGTGGCAAAGAAGATCATCAACAAGGCGATCGACGCGGCGCGAGCGCGCGAAGCGGCGCGTAAGGCGCGCGACCTGACGCGCCGCAAGGGAGCGCTCGATGGCGGTGGACTGCCGGGCAAACTGGCGGACTGCTCGGAGCGTCAGCCGGAGCGCTGCGAAGTGTACCTGGTAGAGGGTGAGAGCGCCGGTGGAACGGCGAAGCAGGGCCGCGACCGCCGCTTTCAGGCAATCCTTCCGCTCAAGGGAAAAATTCTTAACGTGGAGAAAGCCCGCTACGACAAGATGCTGGGCCACGAAGAAATCCGCGCGATGATTACGGCGCTGGGAACCGGCATTGGCAAAGATGACTTCGATGTGTCGAAGTTGCGCTACGGCAAGATCATCCTGATGACGGACGCCGACGTGGATGGCTCGCACATTCGCACTTTGCTGCTGACGTTCTTTTTCCGCCACATGCAGGATTTGATCAAGCGCGGCAACGTATTCATCGCGCAGCCGCCGCTCTATCGCATCAAGAAGGGCAAGTTTGAGCAATACATCAAGAACGACGGTGAATTCGTGAAGGTCATGGTCAAGCGCGCTGCCGACGGCATCGTGGTGCGTTACGGCGAAGGAGCGGCTACGCTCGAAGGAGCTCCGCTGACCAAGTTCATGACCACGCTGAACGATTACATCGGCTTTGTGGACAAGGTGAATAAGCGCATCCGCGATGAGCGCATCAGCCAACTGCTTCCGCGCTTCGATCTGGCCAAGCGAGCCGACTTCGAGGGTGACATCAGCCATCCCCCGAAGAAGATCGCGGAGCTGGAGAAAGGGCTCAAGGCCATCGCGAAAGACCAGGAACTCAAGTCAGTGGAGAAGCGCTTCGAAGAGGAACACAGCCTGTGGGAGTGCGTGTTCGTAAGCTCGCAAGGCGCGCCGCACATCATCAACTGGGAACTGGCGTCGTCTCCGGAATTTCGCCAGATGATGTCGAAGTACAAGCAAATCGAGCAGTACCTGCAGCCGCCGTTCTACATCGAGACGGTGAAGAAGGAATCAGCCCGGAGTGCCAAAGAAGAAGAATTGAGCGACGCCGAGCGCGCCGAACAGGAGAAGGCAGCGCAGAAGAGTCCCGGGACTCCTAAGCGCAAAGCTGAAGCTGAGACGGTCGAGAAGCAGACGGTGCGTGACTTGTTCGACTACGTGCTCAATGAAGGGCGCAAAGAGTACACCGTGCAGCGCTACAAAGGGCTGGGCGAGATGAGCTCGCAGCAGCTTTGGGAGACGACGATGGACCCCGAGCGCCGCACGCTGCTCGAGGTCAAATTGGAAGACTTGGCAGAGACCGATGCGATCTTCACCACGCTGATGGGTGAAGACGTTGAGTCGCGCCGGAAATTCATCGAAGACAACGCGCTGGACGTGAAGAACCTCGACATCTGAGTGGGATCCCGTTGCACGACATGAAGTATCCACTGAACCGGAGCCAATCGGCGCGTCTGGAGGAACAAACCCATTGGATGGCGTGAACGCTCCGAAGCCCGACGAGCGGTTCTCGAGGGCGGAACTGCGTTACCGCATCGCGGATGCGATCAATGATCGCCTGAGAGCGATCCCCTATTTACATGCAACCGCGAAGGCAGCCGTTGAATGGCTTGAGCGCCGCAAGGACCGGAAGGTGATCGCCGCCGCACTGCGCGAGACTGCCCGCAGCGCTGGAGTCTCGGCGAGGGTGGAAGAAGTGGCGGCGGGAACCGTCGCGGTGGACTCGCTGCCGATGCCGCCGTTGGAAATGCGGCGACTGGTGGGACCCATCGAACCAGGCCTTTACGACAATCCCAGCGGCTCGCTTGTATATCCCTGGCTGGCGGCTGACACCTATAAGAGTGTGCTCGATTTCGGGTGCGGGTGTGGACGCGTCGCCCGGCAGCTAATCCTGCAGCGGCCCAGCCCGACAACCTATGTCGGCATCGATTTGCATGCAGCCATGATCGAATGGTGCCAGCGCAACCTCACCCCCGCAGCGCCCAATTTCAATTTTTGTCACCACGATGTTTTCAATGTAGCCTTCAATCCCGGCCATGAGAAGCCGCTGAGTGCACCCTTTCCGGTGGGCGACTCCCAAATTACCTTAGTCAATGCTCTGTCGGTATTCACCCATCTCACGGAGGACCAGGCTGGGTATTACCTGCGCGAGTGCGCACGCGTGTTGCAACCAGAGGGAGTCTTGCACGCGTCATGGTTTCTGTTCGACAAGTCGGACCATCCGATGATGGACGAAACTCACAACGCGTTGTACGTGTCGTACGCTGATCCTTCGGCAGCTGTGATCTTCGATCGTGGATGGCTGCAAAACACCACGCGTGCGCTGGGGCTTCGGATCTTCAAGGTGATCCCGCCCGAGATCCGCGGGCACCAGTGGCTTGTGCTGATGACTCCGCGATCCGATGTTGCGGCGGTAGATCTGCCGCCCGACACGGCCCCGCGCGGATTGATCGATTCCCATCGCATCGCCCACGCTCTTCCCGACCAGAACTAGTTCTGTTGGTTAGGCCAATGCGATCCGATGCAACCTGCATTTCGCGCCCGGCGACGGCGGCATGATACAACAAATGCTTGCGCATGCCCTCTTCCCGGATATTACCCAGCGTTGGAATACCCCAAATTGCGAGTCTTCTGCTGTTGCTCGCCTTCGTCGCGCAGTGCGTATGGTTCATGGCATATGTGCCCATCACCCAGATGGAAAGCAGCTACATCGAAGACGGCTTGCTGCACGTCGATCGACTGGTCAACGCCGGCTCCGAATATCGTTCCCCTCTGATCGCTGTACTGGCCGGCATTCCGGCCAAGGTCGCCGACGGCGAAAGACACTTCGCCCGGCTTAGCGATTTTCGTTTTCTGATACGCCTGCCGTTTCTCCTCGTGGGCCTTATGCTGGGTGCTTCGCTGTGGTACGTCGCGCGGCGGCTCTATGGCAACCTTGGCGGATACATCGCCCTGGGTCTTTACTGTTTCTCGCCCATGGCCATCACGCGCTCCAGTCAGGTGCAACCCGACATTGTGGGAGCCTGGGGGGCCTTCGGTCTGGTCTTCACCGGCATTGCGGCGGCGCATACGCTGTACGCTCCACGCGAGGTGGTGCTGTGGAACTGGAAGCGCATCTGCCTGATGGGTGTCGCGATCGCGCTGTGTATTGGCTCGCAGTGGGCCTTGTGGGTGGTTCTGCTGCCGACGCTGGCCTTCATGTTGTGGGTAGGGCATGTGCGCCCTGGGGCAGCCGTGGCCGTCTTTACGGTAGCTTGTGCCGTGGGACTCCTATTGCTTTGGGCGGTCTCCAGCTTTCGCCCGTTCGTCTTCGCGGACGCACTGCGAAACGCCCACTGGATCGAGTTCTCCCCAGCCCAATTCTCCGGCAAGGGCATCTTCTCCATTTTGGCATTGTTCTTTATGCAGAACGGACTTGGGCCGGCGATCCTGCTGCTGGTTTCCCTGATGACGTTTGTGGTGTGGAAGCGAAGCCGCTACTTCGGGACTGCTGCTCCGCTCATCACCGCGCTCCTGCTGATCGTGGTTGGCCTGGCAATGCAGCACTTCGCGGGCTTGATCTTCCTTTTCGTTGCACTGCCCTTCCTGATGCTGTTTATGGCCGGAATCTCAGCGGACCTGCTGGAGACTCGCTATGCGGTGGTGGCCAATGCGATAATTGTCGGCGTGCTGGTGGCCAATGCCGTCATCGATATCGAAGGGCTGCGGCAACTCGCACTTTACGGGAGCCGCTGACAACTTTGCCGCATCCAATGGGTTGGCATTAGAGGGCACCATGTCGATTGGGAGTCTATCCCGGCCCGTCATCCGCAATGGCAGAGTGCTGCTCACGATCGCTGCAGCGATGACACTAACTCTTGGATCGTCTGAGTTCGCCGCAGCCCAGATCTATGGAATCCCGCCTTCTGTTACATCCATCCAGAACCACTTACCTCCGTACATGCCCAACATTCGTCCCAGCGTGACCTCGCTGGGACCCAGCGGTTACGCCGGGGCACCAGCCTTTCCGGTGTACCCGACGGGTTCGGGGCGATATGGACAAGGTTTCGGGAGAGGACACGGGTACGGATCTAGAAACGGATATAGAAGTGGATACGGCTATGCAGGCGGCGCCTACGTCGCTCCGTACTATGTCCCGATGTTTGATGCTTCCTACGGATATGACAGCGGTAGCTCCGGACCGTACGTGTACTCCGGGCCTCCGCCTGAGCAGACGCTGCACGTCGTGATCGATACGCCGGCCGCGAGAAACATGCCTGCCGACGATGAGGAAATTCCTCCAGCGCCGGCGCGATCGAATGAGGACAGCGTGCCTGATGCCAGACCGATCGATCCAACCTTGCTGGTATTTCGCGATGGCCATCAGTTGGAAGTGTCTAACTACGCCATCATGGGCCAGACCGTGTATGTCTTCGATGCTCACGCCCAGAAGATCGCGCTCAGCGACCTCGATGTTTCCGCGACGGTGAAGGCGAATGATGATCGCGGCGTCGAATTTCATATCCCTACCGCCAAGAAAAGCTGAGTCAATCGACAAAAGAAGCCGCCGTGGTGGCGGGGATGGCGAAGAGATTCAATTCAGAAAGACCCTTCGGCCAACCCTTTCAGCACCCAGTTTTCATCGCATAACACACTGATAGACAGCGACTTACGATGGGCTGGGCGCTCCGACTCCGTGGTATACTAAAGAGTGCTTCCCGAGCCTATTTCTCCCTGAAAATTTCCACCGCACGGCCGTTGGATATTCTCTCCATCCGGCTGAATCGTGATGCGAGATTTCGGCGATAGCAAAGCGGAAGTGGCTCGCGCGGCCAACTCGCGCAACCGGGAAGTTCCACACCGGGAAGTTCTACGAAGGGACCAGCTGAAGGCCAACGGCTGACAGCGAAGCGTGCGACATGGCAGACGATCCAAACCAGCAATTACCACTCGACGCCGGCCAAGGCGGCAGCATTCAACCCGTCAACATTGAAGATGAGATGCGCCGTTCGTATCTCGACTATTCGATGTCGGTCATCATTGGGCGGGCACTGCCCGACATTCGTGACGGGCTCAAGCCGGTGCATCGCCGCATTCTATACACGATGCAGCAGATGGGGCTGCAGCCTAATCGCGCGACGCGAAAGTGCGCCCGCATCGTCGGTGACGTCATGGGTAAGTACCACCCCCATGGCAACCTCGCGGTCTATGACGCCCTCGTCCGCCTGGCGCAAGGCTGGTCAATGCGCTATCCGCTTATTTTCGGCCAGGGGAACTTCGGTTCCATCGACGGAGATCCGCCCGCCGCCGACCGTTACACCGAAGCCAAGCTCGCCCAAATCGCGATGCCGCTGCTGGAAGATCTCGATAAGGACACGGTCGACTTCCACCCTAACTACGACGACAGCGAGATCGAGCCCGACGTTCTACCTACGCGCATTCCGAACCTCATCATTAACGGCTCCGACGGCATCGCCGTTGGGATGGCCACCAAGATACCGCCGCACAATCTCACCGAAATCGTCGATGCTTGCATCACGCTGGTGAACAATCCTCACGCCACCCTCGATGACCTGCTGAAATTCGTCCAGGGCCCGGACTTTCCGACGGGCGGATTTATCTCCGGCCGCAGCGGAATTGCCGAGGCCTATCGTCACGGCCGGGGACGCTTCATGATGCGCGCCAAGGCCGCCATCGAGCACGTCACCAAGGACAAGGACGCCATCATCGTCACCGAAATCCCCTACCAGGTTAATAAGGCACGGTTGATTGAGCGCATCGCCGAACTGGTGAACAACAAGGTGATTGACGAGATCAGCGACATTCGCGACGAGAGCGACCGCGACGGCATGCGCATCGTCATCGAACTGAAGCGCGGCTGCGAACCGCAGATCGTGCTCAACCAGCTCTTCAAGCACACTTCGATGCAGGAGAGCTTCAGCATGATCTTCCTGGCCGTGGTGAATGGCCAGCCGAAAGAGATGGGCCTGGTGCAGGCGATCCGGCACTTCATCGATCACCGCATCGACGTGGTGCGCCGCCGCACAGCATACCTGCTGCAGAAGGCACGGGACCGGGAACACATCCTGGAAGGCTACCAGGCAGCCCTTGATCGCGTGGACGACGTCATCCGCATCATACGCGGCAGCGAAAACCGCGCCGATGCCCGCGCGAACCTGGTCGAGTACTTCTCCGGCAAAACGGTCGATATTACCGAAGGAAGGTCCGGAGCGAGCGCGGGCAAGCCTGCTTCCCTGAAGGGCGTCGCGCCTAAAACCCTGACTCGACCCTTTGATGCGGTGCAGGCCGACGCTATCCTCGAATTGCAATTGCACCGGCTGACGCGGCTCTCCATCGACGAGATCCTCAGGGAGTTGGGTGAAGTCCGGGAAAACATTGCCGAGTACGAATCGATTCTTGGGTCTGAGAGCAAGCTGCGCAAGGTCATCGTCAAGGAACTGGAAGAGATCAAGAAAAACTACGGCGACGCCCGCCGCACCGTGATTCAGGACGAAGCTGCCGAGATCAGCCTGGAAGACTTGATCGCGGACGAGCAGGTCGCTGTCACGGTTAGCCACTCGGGTTATCTCAAGCGAACGGCGATCTCGACCTATCGCCAGCAGCGGCGCGGGGGCACGGGTCGCAAAGGCATGAGCACGCGCGAGGAAGATTTCGTCGAGAAGCTTTTTGTCGCCTCGACTCACGACTACATGCTGGTGTTCACCAACACCGGACGGGTGTACTGGCTCAAGGTGTATGAGATTCCTGAGATCAGTGCAGCGGGCAAAGGGAGGGCCATCGCCAGCCTGGTAGCCTTGCAGCCCGGCGAAAACGTGCGCGCGCTGCTGACCGTGCGTGATCTGGAGGAGGAAGGCAAGTTCGTCTTCTTCGCCACTCGCAGCGGAACGGTGAAGAAGACGCCGCTGAAGGACTTCAGTAACGTCATGTCGCGCGGCATCATTGCCATTGGCATCGACAAGGAAGATGAGTTAGTGGCGGCCAGCTGCACCGACGGCAATCAGATTGTCTTCCTGGCTAGCCACGAGGGTCAGGCAATTCGCTTCGACGAAGGCGGCGTTCGGCCCATGGGACGCCCGGCGTATGGCGTGCGCGGCATGGAACTGTCGCGCGGCGACTACCTGGTCGGCATGGCGGTCACTCCCAAGGTGCGCAAGAAAGCGAAAGACGGCGACGAGGAAGAGTCGAACCTGATCCTCTCCGTCACCGAACAGGGCTACGGCAAGCGCACCGATGTGGGTGAGTACCGCCTGCAGTCGCGCGGCGGCAAGGGCGTGATCAATGTCAAGACCACCTCGCGCAATGGCAAGGTGGTGTCGATCATGCTGGTGAGTGAAAAGTCGGAGTTAATGGTCATCAGCCAGTTCGGAAAGATCATCCGCATCGATACAAAGAACATTCGCGAGGCCGGACGCTCCACGCAGGGCGTGCGCCTGCTGCACTTGGAGGAAGGCGACCGCGTGGCGGCTGCATCTGTCATTCCTCCCGAGGAAGCCAATGGCAACGGCCACGGCGAAACTCCGACGTTGGTGCAATAAACAGAGCCAGTTCACGACAACGACGAGCGCGGAGTGACCCTCCGCGCTCTTTTCCGCGCAGGATCTACTTCACCATCCGTGGGACTACGTTGGCGATGAAGTCCACCAGGAAGTGGGCAATGATGTTGGCCACTAGATCGCGCCGCCAAAGATAAAACAGCGTCAGGATACCGCCCAGCGTAAACGCCACCAAAACGTTGACCGGCCCGCCGCTATAATGCAGCGCTGCGAAGATCACCAGCGGAACAAGCGCGGCTGCGGCCTTCGGCCACCCCAGCGATTGCAGTCGCTCGATAGCGTAACCACGATAAAACAACTCCTCAACAAATCCGGCGCGAAACACAATCACAGTCACCAGCCACAATGGAAGCTTGTCGAAGTCGTGCGCGTGCGGCCCACCTTCGAACCTGGTGGCGTGGATAATCACGCCCGCCGCCGCGAAGCACGCTGCAGCGGTCACGATGCCCCACAGCACGGATTTCCACCACACACTCGTACCTATACCGATCGACGTAAGCGGCAACTTCTCAACGTAGTAAACAAACAGGAGCAGGCCCGCTGCGCAGGCGAGAATTAGCCCTTCGCGCAGCGCATCCGCCGCCATCAGCGAACCCGGCGAAATCCACTTGACGACTTCGCGAATAGGCAGCATTACGAACAGACAGAAGGCGAGGGCGGCCCACGTACGAAGCGTGTGTTGCGGTTTATGAGCCGCCATTTCCTGTACCTGCATGGCATGGTGTACGTTACGAGACGCTGGTTAGTTCCGGCGATAGCCAATATCCAAAGAGGCATGAAGACGCAGGTCGCCAAAATCAATCTTGCGCGAGCTAGAACCATCAGGAGGTCCATTGGCCTTGACTGAAAGACGCCCTATAACCCGGCGGGATGTGCTACGCGGAGCGGCCACCGGAATGATCGCGCTGGCATTGGGAGACATGGGGGCTGCCACGCCCCCGTCCAAACCTCCCAACATTGTTTTTCTGCTGGCGGACGATCTTGGTTTCGCCGACGTCTCCTGCTACGGACGCCCCGACCTCAGCACGCCCAATATCGACCACATTGCCGCAACCGGTGTTCGCTTTCTGCAGGCCTATGCGAACTCAGCCGTGTGCACCGCGACCCGGACTGCGTTGATCACGGGCCGATACCAGTATCGATTGCGGCTGGGTCTGGAAGAACCTCTGGCGGGGAATCCTGATGTTGGCATGCCACCCGAGCAGCCAACCTTGCCCTCGCTGTTGAGGAAGGCGGGCTACAGCTCGACGCTGATTGGAAAATGGCACTTGGGCGTATTGCCGAAGTTTGGCCCGCTGCAAAGCGGTTACGACCATTTCTACGGATTTCGCGGCGGGGCATTGGACTACTTCTCGCACACCGCAGGGCGGCAAAACCCTGACCTTTGGGACGACGATGTTCCCATCCACCAGACAGGTTATCTGACTGATCTGCTGGGCAGCCGGGCCGTGGAAGTAATTGGCGCTTACGCAAAATCGGGGCAACCGTTTCTATTGAGCCTGCATTTCAACGCGCCCCACTGGCCTTGGGAGGGACCCGGCGACCAGGCAGAATCGGTTCGCCTGGCACAGCCGGGGAGCGCGGGAATGTTCGATTTCGATGGGGGCTCGCAAAAGACCTACCAGCAGATGATCGAAGCCATGGATCGACAGATCGGCAAAGTGCTCCAGGCCCTTGATGCGAATAAATTGACTGAGAACACGATCGTGATTTTCACCAGCGACAACGGGGGCGAGCGCTTCGCGGACACCTGGCCCTTCACCGGCAAGAAGACGGAGCTACTGGAGGGTGGGCTGCGCATCCCGTCGATAATCTCCTGGCCAGGGCGTATTCCGAACAAGCGGACGACCGACCAGGTCTCGATCAGCATGGATTGGGTCGCTACCTTGCTGGCGGCTGCGGGAGCCCAAGCCGATCCAGCGTATCCGCTCGACGGAATGAATCTGCTGCCAGTGCTGACGCAAAATGCCCCGCCTGTTCCGCGCAAGTTGTTTTGGCGTTACAAGGCGAACGCGCAGCGGGCCGCGCGCGACGGCGATTATAAGTACCTGAAAATTCTCGATAATACTTTCCTGTTCAACGTTGTTGACGATCCGTTGGAGCGGGCCAACCTGAAGGAACGGCAGAAGGATGTCTATCGGCGGTTGGTTCGGGAGTGGTACGACTGGAACGCCACGATGCTGCCGGAGATCAAAGAAAGCTTTACGCACAGCTTCGATGGCAAAGAGCTGGCTGATCACTTTGGAGCAAAACCGCCGGATCAGGCACCCGACATTCCGCTTCCGCCCGAGGACCAGTGACTGGTGCCTCCGGTCCGAAGATCCATACGCGAGCAGCCAATGCGAAAAGTGGATTCAGCTCCGGGCTATCTTCTTCACCTTGGGCCCGCCCCTAGGAAGAGCGTGTAGCAACTCGCGAACCGTTTTCTTCAGCACCGGGTGGTTTACTTCTGGTGCGATCTCGGCCAGGGGTTCCAACACGAAACGTCGTTCGGCCATTGCAGGATGGGGAACCGTTAAAGTTGGGGTGTTGATGGTGGCTGCGCCATAGAGCAGGATATCGATATCGATGTTTCTTGGGCCCTTGGGTTGAGTCCGCTCCCGGCCCATGGATCGCTCGATCTCCAACATTCCCGCTAAAAACTCGCGCGGTATCAGTTCGGTCCGTACCGCTACCGCGCAGTTCAGAAACCACGGCTGATCGATCACCTCAACCGGCTCAGTTTCGTAGAGCGCCGAAACCTCGAGCACACCGCCCAATTCCAGCAGCCTGCCAATGGCGTTGCGCAGGTTCACCTGGCGGTCTCCGAGGTTGGAACCAAGCGAGAGATATACGATCTTCTTCACGTAGCTATGGTATCGCGGCGGCGGTGAGGCTTCCGGGCAATTCTGTTCTTCAGTATTTTCCTGCACGTATCGGGCGCTCGGTCTATACTTCTCGACCATTAGGGAGGAGCACTGATGAAGACACGTTTGGTTGCCCTATCATGCTGCATCATCATCATTACGGCTGCGATGCTCGCCTATGCGCAAAGCGCCGACGAAGGCTATGAGATGGCGAGAGTCGTCTCTTTCGAAAGAGTCGCCGCTGACGCGCGGAACCTGGGAGATTCAGACCGCTACAAGATTTCCATGCGGCTGGGTGATGTGGTCTACGCTTGCCACGCCAGTGCCTCCCCTTCGGTTTTTATCGACTGGACCAACGGAAAGGAATTTCCCGCCAAACTGAGCGGCAAAACATTGCTGGTGAAGAACCCGAACGGTCAGGTCGTGGAACTGAACATTGTCGGCAAGAAAACACCAAAGTAGAAACACCCATCGCGCCGGTAGGATCGCCTTAGTCGGCAACGGCCAGGTGCTCGACGGGCCAATGCTCGGCGGCAGATTCGTCGAGGGTGATTTCCTCCCAGTAGGTCTGGTCACGCAGAATGCGCGACACAATCGCGGTATGCATGGCATGACCCGCACGGTCGGCCCTGACATACCCCAGAATCTGTTTCCCGAAGAGCGCCAGATCGCCAATCAGATCCAGGACCTTGTGGCGTACGAATTCATCCGTATAACGCAACGGTGGATTGTCCATGCCGTCGGCGGTGAGCACGATACAACTGGCGCGCGTCGCCCCGCGAATCAGCCCCATGTTTAACATCGCACGTTGCTGGTCAAGGAAGCCAAAAGTACGAGCGGAGGCAATCTGCTCGACATAGCTGCCGTTGGAAAGTTCCACCTCGTAGCGTTCGCGGCCGATCAATGGATGAGGAAAGTTGATCGCATAGCTTACGGAGTAGCGCTCGGCAGGGTAAACACCAATGGACTTGTCGCCCTCACGCATCTCATAAGGCCGCAGGATCTTAAGGTAGGTACGCTTGCGTCGCTGCTGCCGCAGTCCCGCGCCGGTGATCATTTCGACGTAGGGTAGTGCACTACCGTCCAGGATTGGCAGCTCAAGGTTGTCGAGCTCGACCACGGCATTGTCCACACCCATTCCGATGAAGGCTGACAGCAAGTGCTCGGTAGTAGAGATGAGTACGCCTTTTTTCATCAAGCTGGTGGCGTAACTGACCTTGGCGACGTTCCTGCTGATCGCTTCCACTTCGAACCCATCGAGATCGACGCGGCGAAACACAATTCCAGAGCCGGCGGGAGCGGGCAAGATGCGTAAATGTACAGCCGCTCCACTGTGGAGCCCGACGCCGCTGCATTCGACCGGGGTTCGAATTGTGCGCTCAAAGATCAATGTAGTGTTTAAGGGTAGCGCTCTCAATAGATTACAGGCTGCCTCACAATTTGGAGTGTTGTATTTCTGCAACAGAGGTGGCGACGTGACCACGAGTTCCAGGAACGAAAGACTCTATTGGATTTAATCCTTTATTCTTCAAGACGTTGCAGGGGTCTGCCGCCACCGTTGCGCTCGGCTGGGGCAGGACCGGGGGTGCTTATATCGATTACCCGTAGGCAAATTGCTGGGGGGCGGCTACGGCTTGGGCTGGTTGTAGGTGAGGCCCTTGGTCTGAAATAGCGTGGGATCGAATCCATTGTTGAAGCTTACGCTGTTGACGAAGCGCTGGTTGCTCATCTCTCCGTTCTGCATGCGCACCGTGCTGTAGGGTACATTGATCCCCTGGACGACTTTGTAATTGCTATAGATATCGTCCTCCGAGTCGAACTGGCGGTCGATCGGGTCACGCCAGGAGTAGGTCTTCCGCACAGGCAGGTGGGTGCGGGGATCGACGGCCAGCATAACACTGTCATTTGAACCTGTAAGGATCGTCACCTTGTCGGCCAGGTTTTGTTCGACAATTGCGGTTCCCTCGTAAAGAATCATCGAGCCCGGCGCGGCCAGCCAGGTGCGGATCACCACTTCCAGCGAACGATCGCGCCGCCGCAGGTACTCGTCGAGTTGCTTGGGATCGAGCGTCACCGTGCCCTTGTAAGTGGTCTCGTAGCCCATGTCTCCCACATACAGATCGACGATGTCACGTTCCTTCGTAAGCTCGTAGCGGTCCTTGTCGGGCCACTCCCAGAAGCGCCAAAAGACGACGCCGAGACCGCTTGGCTTGCCGTGGTAGAAGGCATAAGTCCGTCCCTCGACCTTCATGTCGCGCAATGTCAGGTATGCATCTCCGCCTAAAGCCCGAATCATGTCGTCGAGAATCTGCTTGGCCTTTTGTACGCTGGGATCCTTCGCGGCAGTGGCGGCAAACTGCGCGGTGGGCCAGCCTGCCGGTGTGGCTGCGGGATGCGGAACTGCAGGAGAGCCAACCGGCGGGTTGTCCTGCGCGAACGCAAACAAGGTTATTAGCAGCAATGCAGCGACGGTAAACGCAGTGCGCATAACTGGATGTGATTGTACGCGGGACGTCCTGTATTTCGCAGCGATCGGTCCGTCCGCCCTACAGCGACGATCCACCTTCGAATATCTTTTCAATCTGGTAAGGAGAAACGCGATAGAGGCCGTAGGTTATACCGGCGTCGGAATACTGCCGGAAAAGCAGGTCGCCACGCCCATTGGCGTCCGCATCCAGGGCATCGATGAGCTCCATGCGCGGGAAGGCGTCAAGGTGATTGCTGTCGGTGACCACGGAAAAGATCTTCTGTGCCTGATCATTGATATCTACACGGGCGACGATCGTAACGAAGTAGCTGAAGTTGAGTTCGTCCTGGGCCTTGACGCCCGCCAGGGGCAACTTCGCCGTCAGCACCACGGTCGGCGAGCTGCTGTACTCCAAATCGAACGCGCGCACATCGTAGTCGGCAATGGCCGCCGTTTTCGGAATCGCCGGTCCATTGCGTTTGGCGGCGAAAGCCCGGATTTCATCCATGGCCAGCTTGAGCATTTGTTGTTCATACACCTGCCTCTCGCCGGACGACATGGAGTACAGCAACGAACGTGACTCATATTGCCCGGCATCAGAAATGGCTGGGTAGGCATGGGCAGCTTTCGCCCCGCGGGGCGATCCCGCGCCTGACTTACTGCTGGCGGTGTGGGCCGGCGTCATCACAGTCTCGGACGGAGCCTTCACGGTGGTCTTGCTGTGACTTAGGAGCGGACGATTCGGGTCGCTATCATCTGCCGATGCTGCGCTTGGAGAGGCCGCTGCAACGCCGGTAGTGCTGCCCGTTGTCTGAGGCGGCGAAGACGCAGGTCGTTTGAACACAGGACGATCGGGGTCGTGGTCATCCACCGGGCTTTGGGTCTTTGCCGTGGTCGTAGGAGCGTTGGCGGAGGGCTCGTCGTCCGTTGAACCCAGCGTCGGCTTGGAACTGGCATCAGGGGCCGGCCTCTTCATGACCGGCCGGTCTGCGTCGGCGCTCGAACTGCTGCCGGTGCTGGAGCTTGGGGAAGCTGCCGGCTGTCCGCCGTTGGCCGCATCGCCTGCGGAACCCGGCGCACGCTTCAGCACAGGACGTCCTTCGTCTTCATTGCCGGTCATGACCGCATTGCTGGTCTTGGGTGCCGGTTTGCCGGCAGCATCTTTAGCGGCCTGAGCGGCTAGCTTGGCGTCCAGCGGACGCTCTGGCTGCCATGTGCCGTCAGCCACCCAATTGCCGTTAATTTGCTTGGGCGCCCCTACCGTGAATGTTCCGGTTGGCTCCCCAAAACTTTGAGCTTCGTACACAGTCTGCGGCTCGATCGCCATCGGCTCAGGATTAGCTCCGTACAGGCTGGCGTCATAGTAATGGCCTTCAATCCATAGGGCGACGGGAACCAATTGCATCCCTCCGCCGGGCAGGAACTCGACGACCGCAATGGCGCGTGGTCCCCGTTTCGCTTTTTTGTCCGTGAAGGACGGAACCTGTCCGCCGTTACCGTGCTGAGAGTGATCCTGCGCAGCGACAGATGTGAACCATAAAAAAGTCACCAGAAAGGTGGCGATAGCCCGGCGGGTAGAATTGCTGTATAGATAATGCGTTATGGAAATCAAAGACAAAGCTCCCGAGTTCACCCTGCCTGACGAGAACGGTAACCCAGTTTCACTGCAACAGTTCCGGGGGAAGACCGTAGTGCTCTTCTTCTATCCCAAGGCCAGCACGCCCGGCTGAACGGTGGAGGCTCGCGAGTTCCGCGACGCATACACGAAACTGCAGAAGGCAGGGCTGGTGGTGCTGGGCATATCGCCCGACACCCCCAAGGCCCAGTTGAAGTTTAAAGAAAAAGAAGCCCTGCCGTACACCTTGCTTGCCGACGACAAAAAAGAAGTCGCCAAAAAGTATGACGTCCTCAAAGAGAAGAACATGTATGGCAGGAAGGTCATCGGTATCGTGCGCAGTACGTTTCTGATCGGACCGGAGGGGAAGGTTACGCACATTTTCTCTCCCGTCAGGCCCGAAGGCCATGCGGAAGAAGTTCTGGCGCAGGTGAAGGCCGCCAAGTAAGGCGCGTCATTACACCTTTTGCACGCGCTGCACATCGCGCACGCCGGGGATCTTGCGCACCCCGGCGACGATGCGCTCCAAGTGTTTCAGATCAGCGATGTCCACGATGATGTCAACGGTGGCATGAGTTTCGGCGGTCCTGGCTTCGATGTTGCGAATGTTGGTATTGGCGTCGCTAATAACGGCGGTAATCTGCTTCAGCATGCCGGGACGATTGTCACACAGCACTACCAACTTGACCGGGAATCCGGTTTCCCAGACCTGAGCGGTCCCGACTGTTCCGTCTTTTCCCCACTCCACGGCGATACGGCGTTCCGGCTCATACATCAGGTTCTCAACGTTGCTACAGGACTTAGAATGCACCGCCACGCCCTTGCCGCGCGTGACGTACCCGATAATTTCCTCGCCGCGAATAGGGTTGCAACATCGCGCCCGGTACACCAGCAAGTCGTCGTGTCCCTTGACCTTGATTGCCGATGTATCTCCGCCGAAAACGCGGCGCACCACGCTGCTAAGACCGCTGGATGGTTCCTCGCCTTCCGGTTCAGTACCCGGCGCGTTGTTGGCGGCGCTCGCGGGCACGGCGCGAGCCAGGATGGAGCGAGCTGAAAACTTGCCATAGCCGATGCCGGCCAGAAGGTCATCGGGACGTCCAAGCCCATTTTCCGACGCTACCCGGATCAGCACGGCTTCGCTGATGTCTTTCAGCGAGATGCGATACTTGCGGGCTTCCTTCTCGATCAGCTTGCGGCCGATCTCGATGGCGCGCTCACGCTGATGAATGTTGAGCCAGTGCTTGATCTTCTGCCGCGCACGCGGCGATTTCACGAAGCCCAGCCAGTCGCGGCTGGGATGATGTCCGGGTTGGGTGAGGATCTCGACGATGTCGCCGGAGCGCAGCTTGTACTTCAGCGGGACGATGCGACCATTGACCTTGGCCCCGACACAACTGTCGCCGACCTGGGAGTGAATGGTGTATGCAAAGTCCACCGGCGTGGCTTCCCGCGGCAGGATGACGATTTTGCCTTTCGGGGTGAAGGTGTAAACCTCTTCGGGGTAGAGATCGATCTTTAGGGTGGACAGAAATTCGTTGGGATCGGGAACTTCGCGCTGCCACTCGACTACCTGTCGCAGCCATGCCAGGCGCTTTTCGTCGCGCGCTGAAATCGGCCCGTCCTTGTATTTCCAGTGTGCCGCGATGCCTTCTTCCGCCATCTTGTGCATGTCCTCGGTGCGGATCTGCACTTCGAAGGCATGGCCGTTGTCAGCAATCACGGTGGTATGGAGCGATTGATAAAGGTTGGGACGCGGCATGGCGATCATGTCCTTGATGCGTCCCGGCACCGGCCGCCACTGGTTGTGAATCAGTCCCAGTACTGCGTAGCAATCGTTGACCGATTGGGTGATGATACGCAGCGCCAGCATGTCATAGATCTGGTCCACGGAAATATGCTGGCGTTGCAGCTTCTGCCAAATGCTGTAGATGCGTTTGATGCGCGTATCGACCGTCGCCTGGATATTGTTCTCGCGCAGCTTCTGTTCGATGATGCCCTGGACCTGCGCCAGAAATGCCTCGCCTTCCTTGCGGCGTGACTCGATGGCTTCCTTGACCTGGTTGTAAGAGATGGGATCGACGTACTGGAAGGCGAGGTCTTCGAGCTCTCCGCGAACTTTGCCCATGCCGAGGCGATGGGCGATGGGCGCATAAATTTCCTGGGTTTCACGCGCAATTTGAATCTGCCGGTCTGGCTGCAGATGATTCAACGTGCGCATGTTGTGGAGGCGGTCGGCCAGCTTGATGAGCACCACGCGAATGTCGTCCACCATGGCCAGGACCATCTTGCGGACGCTCTCGGCCTGTGCCTCCTCGCGCGAGGCAAAATCTATCTTGCTGATCTTGGTGACGCCTTCGACGATGTGGGCTACCTGCTCGCCGAATTCCGTACGAATATCGTCGACGGTCACGTTGGTATCTTCGATGGCGTCGTGCAACAGGCCTGCAGCAATGGCGGTGGTATCAAGCCGCATATCGGCCAGCACCGTGGCGACTTCCAACGGATGCACCAAGTAGGGCTCACCCGAGGCACGGGACTGGCCCTGGTGATTGCGAAGCGAAAAATCGTACGCTTTCTTTACCAGCGTAAGATCGTCAGTTGGACGGTAGCGGCGGATTTTCCGGAGAAGGTCACGAAAACGCGTAACGGTCAGCACGTTCGTCGCGATGTGTTCGCGGAAAGTCGCCATGGCCGATTATACGGCAGCGCTGGACTCTTTCATCCGCTGCGGGGATCCTAATGTGCGAGCGCGAGAGCGCAGGCCGCAGTTACTCTCATTACTCGATGCAGATTCTGATCAGTGGCGCCTCTGGATTGATCGGCAGTGCGATTCAATCGGCTCTGGCCGGGTCAGTTTACTCGTCGGCGGCGCTGGTGCGACGACCCGCCCGCGCGGGCGAAGTGCAATGGGACCCCGGACAGCCGCTCGACCCGCAAGTGCTGGGAAACTTTGATGCCATTGTGCATCTTGCCGGTAAGCCTATTTCGGGAAGATGGTCGGAAAAGTTTAAGCGTGAAGTGCGCGAGAGCCGCGTGCTCGGTACTCGCACGCTGGCGACTGCTGCCGCAGCGTCGTTTCGTAGGACCGGTTTCCCGCGCATTATGGTGACGGCTTCAGCGATTGGGTATTACGGGAACCGAGGCGACGAAGAGCTCACCGAAGACAGCTCGCCCGGTTCCGGCTTCCTGGCCGAGGTTTGCGACCAATGGGAGGCTGCGGCCCATGCGGCGGCGGAAGCCGGTGTCCGCGTTGTAAACCTCCGTATTGGGATGGTGCTGGCGAGGCACGGAGGGGCCCTGAAGGCAATGCTTCCGGCGTTCCGTCTGGCCTTGGGCGGCCCCATAGGAGACGGTCGGCAGTACATAAGCTGGCTCGCACTGGACGATCTCGCAGACATATTCTTGTTCGCTCTCACAAACAATAGCTTGCAGGGGCCGGTGAACGCCGTCTCTCCACAACCAGTGCGGAACACCGAGTTCGTCCGTGTCCTGGGAAAAATACTCAACCGGCCTGCGATCCTTCCCTTGCCTGCTTTCGTGGTGCGTACAGTGTTCGGCGAAATGGGCGAGGTGCTCCTGCTGGGATCAGCACGGGTGCGTCCCGCGAATCTCCTGTCCGCCGGCTACAGCTTCCGCCATTCCGACCTTGGGGAAGCTTTGCGGGCGGTCCTAAATCAATCTTGAGCGAGCGAAGGCGAGGTTCGGAGTATCGCAACATTGTTCCCCACGATGAAATCCGTTGCCGCAATTGCCTCGTACTGAAGATAATCGGTGCACGTCTCTGCCGCGCCTGAGCGTAAATTGCGATGACGAGGCGCGGCAGAGTTTTGCAGCTGCGGAATTCGGAGGTCGCTATGGCACAGCATGAGGTCTTCCTCACCGGTAGCACCGGCTTCCTGGGACGCAGCCTCGCGGCGGAACTGTTGCGACGGGGCCATCGCGTACGTGCTCTGGTGCGGCCGGGTTCCGAATCCCGCGTAGTCGAGGGATGTGAACTGGTCCTCGGAGACGCCCTGCGTGCCGATACCTATGCCGCCAACATTGCTCCCGCGGACACGTTCGTGCAGCTCGTGGGAGTTGCGCATCCCAGTCCAAGCAAGGCGGCGGAGTTTCGCGCCATTGACCTGGTTTCGTGCCGTGAAGCCGTGCATGGGGCTGCGCGGGCACACATACAGCATTTCGTCTACCTCAGCGTAGCCCGGCCGGCGCCGATGATGAAGGAGTACCAGGCCGTGCGGGCCGAGGGAGAACGCATGATCATCGAATCTGGCATTCCGGCAAGTTTCGTGCGGCCTTGGTACGTGCTGGGGCCAGGACGGCGCTGGCCCGTGTTGCTGAAGCCGTTTTATGCCTTGGCGCGCGCCTATCCTGCCACGCGCGAGAGTGCGATCCGGTTGGCGCTGGTCACCTTGGAGCAGATGACGCAGACGCTGGCTTGGGCGGTGGAGAATCCCCCAGAACGCCAACAGATTTTTGAGCCGCCGCAAATCAGGCTGGGAGGCACGCGGACTACCGGCAGTCGGCGGATACCAGCCTCGGCATAGATAATCTCAGAAACAGATCTTCAGGGCTTGACGGCGCGAACTTTGACGAGTGTACCGTCGGGAAGCGGTGAACCTAGGAATACGACTGCACCGTTGCGTACCACCCCGTTCACCTCGAGAGGCGATGCCGGCGACGCTACAGCAGCCAATCCCGCCGGGTTGGCAACAGGTGTATCACGCCTCACGGCACGATCCATCGCTCGGTTCGCCAGCCGATCGGCCTCGCGGTTCTTCTCCCGTAAGACGTGATTGATCTCGAAGGCTTCCAGATCGTCGATCAATCGCAGTGCCTTGCCGTGGAGCTCTTTCAGCACTGGATGGTTGACCTTGTACTCGCCCCGGATCTGCTTGACCATCAACTCGGAATCGCTGAATACTTTCAGCGCCTTGAAGCCATACTTGGTTACGTAGTTGAGCGCCGCCAGCAGGCCCGAATATTCTGCGTAGTTATTGGTTTGGTTGCCGAGGTATTCGCTGAGGTCTGTCACCGACCGGCCCATTTCGTCTTCGATCACCACACCGTATCCCGCGGGGCCGGGGTTTCCGCGCGCTCCGCCATCGATGTGCGCAACCAGGTATCCAAACGGAGTACTCATGTTCGCTCCGCCGAAGAACTCCTTGCTGCGAAAATTCGATTTTTCAGGAAATGGACGGATAGGCATGGGAGTAGTTTATTCCAAATTGGGAACCGCTGGAACTGGGGTTTATTCTGCAGCGACGCTAGTGCTACTATCGGCCGAGCTTCAGGCGTGCTGCCAAGCGGTCGGGCAATTGTGCCGACAAGATGCGCTGCTGGGCTTGCTCAATGTCGTAGGGCACGCGATAGAAAGTAACACTCGCAAGCGGCCCGCCATTGTGCTCGTACAATGCGAAAGCGGCTCGCCAATCACTATCACGAGGCTGTCCCACGGAGCCAGGGTTGATGAGATAGCGCTCCCCCGGAGTAAGCCACATGGTGTATTGCACAGGACCTTCGACGCTGTCGTACAGGGGGCGAAAGGGGCGCGATTCGCCGCCTTCGTCAATAAAGCCGCCTTGAATGTGCGTATGGCCGAAGAAGATGAGCGGCGAATGTCCCGGTAATTCGATATTGTCGTCGGCCGTAGCCGTGGTGAGCAGGTATTCGTCTTCATCCAGCGGAGATCCGTGCACGAATTCCAATCCGGGTAAACCGTTCTGCCGTAGTGGTCCTTGTGGCAGGGCACGCAACCACTCAAGATACTCGGGCTTCAGCGTGGACTTCGTCCAGTAGGCAGAGATCGCGGCTACCGGATTGAACTCCTTGAGGTCGGTCAGTCCCGAACATGCGCGGTCGTGATTGCCGCGCACGACCGGCGCGCCCATGGCGATCACGCGTTCACAGATTTCATTTGGGCTGGCGTTGTAGCCTACGATATCTCCCAGGTTGACGATGCGGTCATAGGCGGGAGCAGCGGCGAGGCAGGCCTCAAAGGCTTCGAGGTTGGCGTGAATGTCACTTATGAGTAAGAGACGCATGATTAACGGAATTCCGCCGCCACCACCGGACAGCGTGCAAAGTGGCCTGGCGCAACTTCGACCAGAGATGGTAACGCTTGCGAGCAAGATGGTAAACGCCATTCGCAGCGCGGCTCAAACGAGCATCCCGGGGGCAGCGCGCCAATCGCCGGCACAGTTCCTTCGATGGTCCGGAGTGGTTCACCGCGGTCACTGAGCAGGGAGGGGACCGACCGCAACAAGCCTCGCGTGTAGGGATGTACGGGGTGCCGGAACACCTGCTCTGCCGTGCCTACTTCAACCAGACTCCCCGCATACATTACGGCGACACGATGCGAGACCTGAGAGACGACCGCGAGATCGTGGGACACAAATAGCATGGATAGAGCGAACTTTTGCCGCAATTCGTTGAGCAGATCCAGCACTTGGGCCTGGATGGTGACATCGAGGGCCGTGGT
Source organism: uncultured Acidobacteriaceae bacterium (assembly GCA_963834815.1). Classification (GTDB taxonomy): domain Bacteria; phylum Acidobacteriota; class Terriglobia; order Terriglobales; family Acidobacteriaceae; genus DASRAA01. Next base: position 1,241,703 of record CAWIDA010000009.1, read on the forward strand.
GGGCTCGTCGGCAATAAGTAGTTGCGGCCGATTCACGATAGCCACGGCAATCATCACCCGCTGGCGTTGGCCTCCGGAAAGTTGGTGGGGATAATCGCGGGCCCGGCGGTCGGGTGCCGGGATTGCGACGGTGCGCAGCGCTTCGACCGCAAGCTGCCAGGCTTCGCTCTTACTGACGCCAAGATGCCCTTTGCCGGTGGTGCTGTGGGCTGAATCCGGCCTGGTCGCCGCGCCAGGATGCGCCAACACCGCCTCTGCGACTTGGTCGCCGATGCGCATCACGGGATTAAGCGCCGTCATCGGCTCCTGAAAGATCATGCTGATGCCGGCCCCACGGATATCGCGCATGGCGGCCTCGGATAGCGAGAGCAAGTCTTCGCCGTGAAACTGGATACGCCCACTGACGCGTGCCTGCGGCGGCAGCAGCCGCAAGATGGCCAACGACGACACCGACTTGCCTGATCCCGACTCACCTACCAGGCCAAGAACTTCGCCGGGAGCTATGGAGAAACTGACGTCGCGCACCGCGCGTACGGTCCCTTGCGTGGTCGCGAAGTCAACATTGAGATCTTGGACGCGGAGCAGCCCGGACACAGAGCAATCCTAGCAGGACAGGCCAGCGTACTGGCCCACGCCGGAAAAACCGGCGAATCACTGACGGGCGTGACACCGATTGCATTCAGAAGTCCGCTCCGTCAAACTAGCTGGGTACTTTATGGATCGACAAGCAGTCATTCCTCACGAGTCGGACCGCTGTTCGTCCGCGCCGGTGACGTCGAGGTGGCTCAGCGACACGGCGCTGCTGCTCTACATCGCTCTGGCTACCGTCATACTTCACCTGATTATCGGCAACCGTTATGGAATCCACCGTGACGAACTGGCGACGCTGGAAGATGCCCGGCATCTCGCATGGGGCTATCCCGCATATCCTCCCGTGACTCCGTTCTTCGGACGCGTCTCGCTTGAGTTGTTCGGAACTTCGCTGCGCGGCTTCCGCTTTTTCGCGGCAGTGGCGCAGGCCATTGCGGTCGTACTCACTGGCCTGATGGCACGCGAAATGGGTGCACGCCGTGGAGCGCAACTGGTCGCCGCCGTTGCCGCTCTCCCCTTCTGTCTGGGCGGCGGATACGAGATGCAGTACGTAGCCTTTGACTGCCTGGCGTGGGTGCTGACCGCATACTTCATCACGCGCCTGCTCAACTCCGGCGACCCGCGCTGGTGGGTAGCGATCGGCTCCGGCATTGGCTTTGGCATGCTGTCGAAGTACACCATCGGCTTCTTCGTGGTCGGAATTGTCACGGGTGTGCTGCTCACCGATACCCGACGCTACCTCAAAAGCAAGTGGCTGTGGCTTGGAGTAGCGCTGTCCATCCTGATATGGCTGCCCAACCTGCTGTGGCAGGTGCAACACAATTTCGTTTCGCTCGATTTTCTTAGCCATATCCATGCGCGCGACATTCGCCAGGGTCGCACCGCTTACTTTCTTCCTCAGCAGTTGGAAATGACGGGCTTTCGTTCCGCCCTGGCCGTGGCCGGATTGTACTTTTGCCTGCTTTCGCGAGCCGGCAAGCGTTTCCGCATGATTGGCTGGATGTTCGTGATCACACTCGCCCTGTTCACCATTGCCAGAGGCCGCTGGTATTACATGGGACCGGCCTATCCGATGTTGTACGCGGCGGGTGCTGTGTGGGGAGAGCAATGGCTGGCTACGATGCAGCGCGGCAGAGCAATGACCGTCCGCTGGGCGGTGTGGGCGGCACTGGCGTTCGAACTCATCTTTACCACCGCGTTATGGTTGCCGCTAGCGCCTCTGAACTCCCGCTGGTGGGCGATTACCAACGACGTGCAGGGGGACTTCCGCGAACAGATAGGCTGGCCCGAGCTCGTGCAGGAAGTGGCAAAGATCCGCGATTCGCTCACTCCGGAAGAGCGCGCACACCTGGGAATCATCGGCGCAAACTACGGAGAGGCGGGAGCTATCAATTTGTACGGCCCGGCATACGGATTGCCGCGCGCCATCAGCGGCGTCAATTCCTTCTGGCAGCGCGGCTACGGCGACCCGCCGCCCCAGACAGTCATCGTGATCGGCCTGAGCCGCAAGTACATGGAGGAGAGCTTCGGATCCTGCCGCCTGGCAGGACACACTTGGAATCCCTACGGCATCAAGAACGAGGAAACTGTCGACCACCCCGACATTTATGTTTGCGGAGTGCCCAAGAAAGGGTGGCCGGAATTCTGGAAGGATTTCCGCTACTACGGCTAGCATCACCGACCCAAAGGAAAATCGCTCATTATCACTGACTAGCCCAGCCAACGGACGTATCCTGAGGCCGTAACTGAGTACCGCACTCATCGCGAGGAGGAATAAGCCATGAAGGCTTATATCGTAGTCACTGCCAAGGCGGGCACAGCGCGTGACATTGCTGATGCCATGGCCGCTCTGCCGGGTGTCCAGATGGCGGATGCGTGCTGGGGTGGAGGCGACGTGTACGCTGTAGTTGAGTTCCCGGCCTGGAAGGAGCTAAATGGCCTGGTATTAGACAAGGTGCACTCGATGCCGGGCGTCATCCGGACCGAAACCCACGTCGCCGTTGAACGCTAGTACCAACGCGGCGTTAGATCAACCAACAGGCCTAGTGGGCACAAGTCTTGGAACTCGCACCACTTCGTATCGCGGATACTTTCATTTCCACGTCAAGCGTGACTCATTCGGCGGCAGCGTTTCTGGGAACAGCCAACTGGCGGCGTAGCCGACCAGAAAGGTGGCCGAACTGCCCAGCACTACGTACCAGGTAAAGGGCACACGCGTAAACAACCATAGGTACACGTTCAGCAGAAATCCGCAGAACATTCCCGCAATCGCGCCGCGCTCCGACGCTCGCCTGGTCAACACTCCCAGCAGAAAAACTCCCAGCAACGATCCATAGGCAACGGAGGCAATCGACAAGCCGACCTCGAGCACTCTGCCACCGCGTCGCGCCACAATCGCGAGAACGAACAGCACCAGTCCCCAACCTACGGTGGCGAAGCGCGAAAGCCTCACCCGGCGCTGCTCGCTAGCCCCAGGCCGCCACCGTCCGTAGAAGTCCACGATCGTGGTCGACGATAACGAGTTCAAGGCCGCACTGAGGTTCGACATCGCCGCCGCCAGGATGGCCGATATCAGCAGCCCGCTGATACCATGCGGCATTTTCGTCACCACGAACGTCGGGAAGATCGTGTCGGCGCGATGGAAGCGCACGAGCGGTGGAAACAGTTTGTAGAAAACAAACAGCATGGCGCCCAACAGCAGGAAAAGCGAGAACTGCATCAGCACGGCCACTCCACTCGATAGTAGGGCGATCTTCGATTGCCGCTCGCTGCGTGCCGCGAGCAGCCGCTGCACGATAAGCTGATCGGCGCCATGAGTGGCCGTGGTCAGAAACGCGCCACCGATCACACCCGACCAAAAGGTATACGTCGTGTAGAAATTCCACGAGAAGTCGAACACGCGAAATTTGCCCGCATCCCCCGCCATCGCTTGCACTGTGCTCCATCCACCAGGCAGCATGTGCAGGATAGTAAAGAAGGCGACCACCGCTCCGCCGACATAGATGGCGAGCTGCATCACATCGGTCCAAATCACTGCCGCCATGCCGCCCTCAAAGGTATAGATCAGCGTCAGCAGAGTGACGATGGCGATCGCCGACACGTCGCGTCCGAAGTCGCCCAGCCCAGCCAGCAGGCTCGACAGTGCAATACCGACAACAATGGCTACGGCAAACACGCGAACGCCTTCGGCAGCTGCGCGAGTAACCAGGAAAAGCCCGGCTGTCAGAGATCGCAACTTTTGGCCGAAGCGGCGCTCAATGAGTTGATAGGCGGTGACAAGTTCGCCGCGAAAGTATTGCGGGACCATCAGGAAGCTGACAACCGCACGTCCCACCAGGTATCCAATCACCAGTTGCAGAAAGCGAAAGTCGGTCTCGTAAGCAAGTCCAGGCACGCTGATGATAGTCAGAGTGCTGGTTTCGGCCGCCACAATCGAAAGCGAGATCGCCCACCATGGAATTTCGTTGTCGGCTAGAAAGTATTCTCTGAGGGTACGTTGCCGCTTGCGGAAGCGCAGGCCAAACGCCGTCACTCCTGCCAGGTAGGCAACGATGACGGCGAGGTCCAGTGTGTTCAGACCCATGCAGTGATGTTCTCCAAAGCTAGCTAGCTGCCCAGTTCCGGACGTCAGACTACGCCGAATTGTGTAACACATTCACTGTCAGGTGTTTACTGTAGGCGTCGGCTCGCCTCGACTGGTGTCGTTAACTCGGTAAATTTGGGCACTACCCGTCCCATAATTGCACGTGCCACTGGCACTGATATCCGTTACGGGTTGAACAATCAATCACATACGTCGACAATCTTGGCTTGGTATCCCGCTTGCACTATCGGGAGCTGCGGTACGAAAGACTCTACTGGAGGTTGAGATGGCGAATAAACCTAAACTGCGAATGCTATTCGCTCTGTTAGCAATTGTGGCGGCATTGCTGGTAATACAACCGAATGCAAGTGCACAGGAACCGGCGACGACCGACCCGTCGGCGGGTCAGCAACCAAGTGACCCCGCCAGTCCACCGGCCGCAGCAACCCAACCCCCAGACACCCAGACCTTTGTCGGGAAGATCGCGAAAGCGGGCGACAAGTTGGTGCTGAAGGACAGCGCGACGAAGGCGAGCTATATACTAGATGATCAGCGGGAAGCCAAACGCTTTAAAGGCCAGTCAGTCAAGGTCACCGGAACGTTAGATACAGAGAGCAACATGATCCACGTGGCGAGTATTGAGCCCGGATCTTAACGCCGTTACGTTGTAACCGGGGAGCAGTGTTCCCGGCTCCCCCGCCACGCGCCCCGGCTAGCCACGCCAATTTCGTCATAATAGCCGGTCCGATCTTGTTAGGGAATTGACGCCCCGCACCGATGAACACTGCGCTGCGAGAGTATGGCCGCGCCCGTGAAGGCTCTGCTTACGCGGAGGAGGTAACGTGCGACTTCTAAGTGTTCGCCTCATCATTTCGCTGGTCGTCGGCATCACTGCGGTGTCGCTGCTTTTTTCCTATTACTCGGTTCGCAGTGAACAACATGATCTGCGCCGGGATCTCGAGCGGCGCGCCCAGCTTCTGGGAGAGAGTCTTTCAGGGAACGTAGAACATAGCCTGGAAAAGAGCTCTCCGCGCGAACTGCAGCGCATCGTGGAGCGTTTTAGCCATCGCGAACATCTCGCGGGTATTGCTGTCTACGACACCTTGGGCACCCGACTTGCGGTAACTCCGGGCTTGGCCATCCTCCTCAGTGACCGCCCGCCCATCGTCGCCAAGGCAATCATCGACAACTTGGGAGATTCGGAGTTCACCCGCATCGGCACTGCCTCTCTTCATGTATATGTTTTGCCTTTGCACAACGACGAAAACAGAATCGTTGGCGCGTTAGCGATCATTCACGATACCGGATACATTGCTGCCCGAACGCGGATGGTATGGCGTGAGACCTTTTTGCGTGCGCTGGCGCAGATGGTAATCGTTGCGTTTCTCACGCTCTTAATCGTGCGCTGGAGCCTGAGCGGTCCCATTGCCCGCGCCGCACAGTGGATACGTGCGCTTCGCACCCAGCGAGGCACCGCACGTAATGGGCCACCGGAATTGGACGCCTTCCAACCTCTCGCACGCGAGTTGGCAACGATTGCGGAAAGCCTGAACCATGCCCGCTCGGCCGCCGAAACGGAGGCGCGTCTGCGGCAGACAGCGGAATCCATTTGGACACCGCAGCGTCTCGCCGTGCATGTGCAATCCAAGCTGGGCGCAAGCAAGTTGTTTGTGGTATCGAATCGCGAGCCGTACCTGCATATCAGGCAAGGCAGAAACATTGGGGTGATGACTCCCGCCAGCGGTCTTGTGACTGCGCTCGAACCCGTGCTGCTAGCCTGCAATGGGACGTGGATCGCACATGGAAGCGCCGAGGCCGACCGCGAAACGGTGGACGCCAACGATCGTCTTCGAGTGCCTCCGGACGACCCGCGCTACACCCTGCGCCGGGTCTGGTTGACGCCGGAAGAAGAAGAAGGCTATTACTACGGTTTCGCCAACGAAGGCTTGTGGCCGCTCTGTCACATCGCACATACGCGCCCCGTCTTTCGCGCCACCGATTGGCAATACTATCAGGCCGTCAATCGAAAGTTTGCGAATGCAGTTTTGCAGGAAATGGAAGGCACCGACCAGCCCGTAGTGCTGGTGCAGGACTACCATTTTGCGCTTCTGTCGCGCATGATCAAGGAGAGCCGGCCGGACGCCCGGGTGGCAATCTTCTGGCATATTCCGTGGCCAAATCCGGAGGGTTTTGCCATTTGCCCCTGGCAGGGCGAGCTTCTCGACGGCCTGCTCGGAGCCGACCTGATCGGATTCCATGTTCAGTCCCATTGCAACAATTTCCTGCAAACCGTGGACCGCGGGCTGGAATCGCAGATCGATTGGGAACACTTCACGGTCAAGCGTAACGAACACGTCACCATGGTTCGTCCGTTCCCCATCAGCGTGGATTTCGCTGAATCCAAGCCCCTCGTGGAGGACGCATCCAGCATTGAGGAGGAGCGCGCCAGCTTGCTCAGAGAGTTGGGCGTATCTGCCATCTTCATGGGAGTCGGTGTCGACCGGGTGGATTATACGAAAGGTATTCCCGAACGCTTTCTTGCGATCGAGCGCCTCCTCGACAAGTACCCCGGCTACCAGAAGCAGTTCGTGTTCGTACAGATCGGAGCGCCCAGCCGGACTCATCTGAAGCCCTATCACGATCTGCTGATGGAAGTGGAAAGCGAAGCAGCACGAATCAATCGCCGGTTTCAGACTTCAAACTGGAAGCCGATCATCTTTCTCAATCGCCAACACAGTCATCGTGAGATTGAGCGTTACTATCGCGCCGCAGATTTGTGTGTCGTTACCTCGCTGCATGACGGGATGAATTTGGTGGCGAAAGAGTTTCTGGCAAGTCGTAACGACGAAGACGGTGTTCTGGTCCTGAGCCGTTTTACCGGCGCCGCGCGCGAACTGCGCGACTCATTGCTGGTGAATCCTTACGACATCAACCAGACCGCGGAAGCGATCCGTCTGGCTCTCGAGATGGAGCCCGAGGAAAGAAAGCAACGCATGCAACGAATGCGCAAGGTGGTGAGGGAGCAGAACATTTATCGCTGGGCGGGAGACTTGATTGGGCAGCTCTGTGATTATCGCGTCGCTCCGCCTGGGAAAAACCCACAAAGCCTGCAGGCCGATGTTCCGGCGGCTTGACACAGGAACCATACATCACAAACGGAAGGGATTAATGCTCTACAGTCAATCCGAAGTCAAAATGCGAGACCTCTTCCGCGACGTCGCGCATGCCCGCCAGGCGGCGTTACTACTGGATTACGACGGCACTCTTGCGCCTTTCCATCGGAACCGCTACATGGCGACTCCCTATCCATGTATATCGGAGCTATTGAAAGACATCATGGAGACCGGTCGCACACGTCTGGTCGTGATCACTGGGAGGCGTGCGCAGGAGGTGATCCCTCTGCTGAAGCTGTCTCCCGCGCCGGAGGTTTGGGGAACACACGGATTGGAGCGACTGTACACAGATGGCACCTACGAGCCGCCGGAGATCGATCCCTATAGCAGCGATGCGCTGGATGCGGCGCGCGTGTGGGCTGAGCGTTTTGACCTTGGTGACTTGGTTGAAAAGAAGCCCGGAAGCGTGGCTGTGCACTGGCGCGATCTGGCAGAGGAAAAGGCGGCCGCGATCCGAAACAAGGTTTTGATGGGGTGGATGTCTATCGCCGATAGCGCCTGTTTGACTCTGGAAGAATTTGACGGCGGAGTTGAAATGCGCCTAACTGGCCGCAATAAGGGCGACGCTGTGCGCACCATCTTGTCGGAGATGGATGAGTACGCGCCGGTAGCCTACCTGGGCGATGACCAGACCGATGAGGATGCCTTTTATGCACTGCGCGACCGCGGCCTACGCGTTCTGGTGCGGCCTTATTGGCGAGAGACCGCAGCCGACGTTTGGCTTCGCCCACCTGTCCAACTGGCTGCTTTCCTGCTTGACTGGTTGCACGCGTGCCGGCTGGCGCCCCTCAATCGGCCTCCAGCGCAGCGGCATCTTGGTCAAATGAGGAGATAGCGAACTCCAGCCGCCTGGAGGCCGCGCCCTTACCGCAGACGGGTGCGCCAGGCCCTGCATGTTGCTTTATAGCTCAGGTGTCCGACCTCGAAGCCGCCAACTTAACGCCGGACACAACTCCTCTGCAACTGCTGTAGAATTGCGCCCGTACAACATTTCTCCACGAAACGATGCTGTGCTTCTGATAAGGAGGCCGCCTGTGATGCGCCTTTCGTGTTGGACTCTGGCAGTTCTGGCCTGTTTTTCCACCCTCGCCTCAGCCGATCTGAAGATCAAGACCCGCACTACTATGCAAGGGCACTCCACCGAGAGCACGGTCTACATCAAAGGCGCCCGCGAGCGCAACGAAATGAACTTCGGAGGAGGCGGCACGGTCAGCATCATGCAGTGCGATCAAAAACGCATGATCACCGTCCATGGCAACGAGTGCATGATCATGTCGATGGGCGGAAACGAATCCTCGTGTCCGGCGGCGCCCGACGTCAGGGCCATGGCGCGCGAGGGGCACGACGCCGAACCCACGCCTCCACGCCGTGGTGGCGTCATAACCATCACCCGCACCTCCAACGACACCGGTGAGCGCCAGGACATGTTCGGCTACAAGGCGCGCCACATCAAAACTTCCATGGTCATGGAATCCAGTCCCGACGCCTGCAACCAAAACCACACCAAGATGGAAACCGACGGGTGGTACGCCGACCTCTCGACTGGTTTTTCCTGCGCCGACGAATCCTACCGCTCCATGGCCTGTGGCGGCGGGGGTGGGCGCCGCGGTTGCAGCGACCGCATCGTGATGAAGGGCAGCGGTGGCGGGGCAATCGGCTATCCGCTTAAACAGACGACTACCGTCACCTCCGAGCACGGTACGTTCACCATGACGACAGAAGTGGTGGAATTGACCACGACTTCTCTGGAAGCTCCGTTGTTCGAGATGCCTCCAGGCTGCAAGGTCATGGACATGTCCGCCATGATGGGTGGCGCGACCGCTTCGCATACGGAAGCACCCGCTGAGCCGGCCCCTGCTGCAAAACCTGCGGCGACTGCACCTGCGGCGCCTCCCGCGCCAACCGTGGCGCCCAAAACCGCCGGCGTGGTGCGCGTGGGCGTAGTCAAAATCAAGGACATCAGCGGCCAGTCTCTGCCCACTGACAACCTCCGTCTCAACCTGATCAGCGAGATCGCCCGCAATCAAATGGAAGCCGTGCCGTTGGATAGCGACGCGTCTCCGCAAGAGGTCGAGAACGAGGCGCGTGCCAAGCAGTGCGATTACTTCGTCTATACCGTCCCCACCCAATTAAAGGAACCCGGCAGCGGCGGCCTGCCGCCCACTTCTTTGCCGAAAGGCGTGACCTTGGATCCCGCCAAGTTTCAGGCCATGACCGGCGTGACTCTGTACAAAGTCGGCAAGCCCGCTCCTGAACTCAAGGATCTGCCCCTCGCCGCCGATGCCGGCCAGTTCGCCGTAGACGCAGTTATGGCTACGTTTGCCTTGGAATCCGATGCGATCGCCAAGCAAATTGCGGAGGACGCGCATCCCCAACCGGCCGCAAAACCGACCAAAACTCCGGCGAAGCGCACAACCACCACACCACCAAGCCGAAGTAGATCGGGACCATCCGAACCTCGGGATGATTCGATGGGTAAGGTCAGTTGGGCGTTAAAACTTCTCCACCGTAGTAATCCTGCGTGGAGCTGATTTCGTATCCGAGCATCCCGGCGACAGGAGTAAGATGGCTTTCACCGCCATCAGAGTCCAAGCGTGGTTCTGATGGGCGTTAGAGGTTATTTCATTCTGCGGTGAGGCGAAGCATGTCCCACGAGAATCATCTGGCCCCGTTCTCTCGCCGGTCTTTTCTGCAGTTTTCCACGGCTGCCACCGCGGGCTTGGCCTGCCGTATCATGACCGAGCCCATGCTCGCCCAGGTCGCCGTCGAACGCGGGGACTATCCTCAGGGCGCCGTTCGCATCAATTCCAACGAAAATCCATTAGGCCCGTGTGCCGCCGCCCGTGAGGCCGTGGCCGCCGTTATGCCCAACGCCGGGCGCTACGAATTCCACCTCACCGAGAAACTAGTCAAGACCTTCGCCGAGCAACAGGGCCTGAAGCCGGAATATATTCTTCCCTTCGCCGGATCGAGCCCGGCGATCAACTATGTCGTCGCCGCGTTCAGCGGGCCGAAGGCAAGTTACGTCGCCGCCGAACCCAGCTACGACGCCGTCTCCCTGGTGGCACGAACTGTGGGCGCGCGTGTCGTGGGTGTTCCGCTGACCAAGACCTGGTCGCACGACGTGCGTGCCATGGTGGCCGCCGCTCCGGACGCGGGCGTGTTCTACATATGTACGCCCAACAACCCCACTGGCACTCTCACCAGCCATTCCGACGTTGAGTATTTGCTGGAGCACAAGCCCGCGGGCTCCGTCGTTCTCGTCGATGAAGCTTACATCCATTTCTGTGACGCCTCATCCACTCTCGATCTCGTCAAAGCCGACAAAGACATCATCGTACTGCGCACTTTCTCCAAGCTTTATGGCATGGCCGGATTGCGTTGCGGCTTCGCCATCGCGCGCCCCGAACTTTTGAAGCGTATCTCCAACTACGGTGGCTGGGACCCCATGCCCATTACGGCGTGCGCCGCTGCTACCGCCAGCCTGAATCAGTCCGGACTCGTGAAAGAGCGCAAAGACATCAACACAACGGTGCGTCAGTCCACTTTTGCCTGGCTTGACCACAACGGCTACGTGTACTCGCCTTCGGTTTCGAATTGCTTCATGCTCAAAGCCGGCAAGCCGGCCAAGGACGTGATCGCCGCCATGGCCCATCAGAAGGTATTTATCGGGCGTCCCTGGCCCTCGATGCCCGACTGGGTCCGCATCACCGTCGGCACACAGGCGGAGATGGAGCAGTTTCAGGTGGCCTTCCAGAGCTTCATGAAAGGCACAGCCGTCGGCCGTCTCTACGACGATCGTCTGTATCGCAACCTCGACGGCTTCATGCGTCCCGCGTAGCGGGTCGCGTCGCCGCATGCAGCGTGCCTCTCCAGCCCACTCCCAGGGGGTGCCATGAGCACAGGGTTCGTGCCGAAACTTGATAAGACATTTCCGCTGGATCCTGCCGTTCTCGGCGAAGGCAGCGCCGCTTCCCTCAGTCTCACGGGTAATACCGATGCGGACATCGTTATTGCTATCGCCTCCAACCAGCCATTCCCGACTCGCCCCGGCGGAGTCATAGACTTGGCCCATATCAGCCTCTCGGCTTCCGGCGCCAAGCCGCTGACATTTACGGGTGAAGGGGTCTCAATTGGCTTCAGTTTCTCAGCAGGGGTTACGGCTGGGGTTGCGATTTTCGATGATCCCCAGCAGGCTATCGCCGCGTTGGAACTCGGAGACACCCCCGGACTGGATCTCTCCCTCGCTTCCGCGCCTGCGGGTTCGCGCTACGCTCTCCTTCGTAGCGCTTACAAAGCCAGCGGCAGCGTGAGTGGCTCCCACCCCATCGGCATGCTCGGCAGTTTTACATTTGGAGTTGCAGGCGCCGCCTCCGGGATCAGTGCGGTATTACATCGATTCGCGCCCTCCGCCGGCGCCGATACCGTCCTCGCGGACACGGTCCAAAGTTGGAAGCTGCCTCTCCATATCAATTCGGCTGCCCAACTCGCACCGGCAACATGGATCGTTGCTGAAGCCAATGGCTCGCTGGCGGTCAAGCTCGCAGCCAGCCTGGGCTATAACTTCAATTTCGTTCGTGAAGTGAAAGCGCTTGGCCTGTCCGGCGACATCGGGATGAAGATTGATGCTGCCGCCACCGCTTCCTTTGGGATCGATGTCAGCGGCCGCTATCTGGTGGTGGTCGGCCGCGAATCCGGAAACGACACCGATCAGAAACTTCGTCTGCGCCTGTTCAAGCTTTCCAGCGGCGGTATCCAGTTCGGCTTGAATCTGAAAGTCGGTGTCACCGGAGTTGAAACACTCACTCCGGATAGTGTGGATGATTTCGTAAAGGCGGTCTTCGGCGTCCACGGCGCTCAGGTTGTCAGTGCGTTGGGCCAGATCGAGAAGTGGACGGACCCCAAGCAGGATGTAGGCAAACTGGTTGCCGGCCTGATCAATGACAAAGCTCTGGACCTGCTCAGGAATGTAACCGGTATCGATCCTGCAACCGGATTCGAAGCTGCCCGCAACAAACTGATCGAAAACATCAAGTTCTATCAAAGCCTGCCGGCTGCCGTCTCCAGTGAGCTACTGGGAATTCTCAACAAGCTGGACGCGACCGCTGCAGTCGCCTTTCAGGATTCACTCCGATTGCTTTCCAGCCCTGACCCCGTGAAGCAGCAACAGGCTTTGACCGACCTGCTCAATGTCACCAACATTGCAAGCTCCCCTATAGGCCGCTTCCTCTGCGCTTTCGCCGGTCAAGGCCTTCTCAATCTACTCGACAGACTGCCTGATGTGCGCAATGCGTCCAATACGGTGTTGTCGATTCTCGACGGCGCCGTAATTGCCAAGCTGCAGCAGTTCATCAACCGCGCTCTCGATCTCAACCAGGTCTTCGCCGTGGTGCAGCAGACCGACTTCAATAAGCTCGATTCGTTTCTGGTCGGTCGCCTGTCGGCGTTCTTCGACAAGAACCTGGCCTTTGACGACCTGGATACCATCAAGAACACCATCAACATGGTCGTTGGCAAACGGCAGGAGATTTACGACAAAGCGCGCAAGGCCTTGAACTCGCGCTACGGGTTGGAGGTTGCCGTCACTTGGGAGCGCACTTCGGCCAGCACCGCCGTCATCGACGCCGTATTTGACCTGTCCGATGCCACCGCCCAAAGGCTGTTCCACGACGTTGTAGGGGCGGCGCCCGCCGCGTTGGATCAGCTCTTCACCACCGCGATTTCGACCGTGCATCTGAATTTCGCCGTACTCTCGCATGAGCTGACGCGCAAGACGACTCTGGAAGTCTCGCTGCCGAAATTCAACTTCCAGACGCAGGACGTTACCAGTGCGTTGGCGAATGTGCATCCCGAGGACGACGGTGGCCGCCTCCTGCTCTATGACGCGATCGGCACCAGTACCGTCAGAGTCCGCAACAAGTTTGTCAGCAGTCTGAGCGTCACAGTCGCAATGGTGGTGGCCGCTGCTGGTTCCGCTTCGTCGTTTCCTGATCTGCGGATTCATTCCACCGATGGAAACACGTGGTCCTATAGATTGCTCTACGCCAGGCCGAATTTGAAGCGGGAGGAACTGGAAGCAATTACGCGGCCGTTCATCATCCGATATATGGCCGACAAGTTTGCCCAGGGAACTAATCTGAGTTCGTGGTACAACCAACTCGAAACCACTTCTGAGGTGATCCTTCACAATGGGCCCGAAGTCTATGGCGATACTTGCGCCTCTTTCGAGGTCACCCTGCCGGGCACAACATTGGGGGCATGGACGCAGAAGCTTAATAATGTACTCGCCGGGGCCAAGCAAGTTTCTATAGCTATCCAAACAGCCCTGAAACAAAATCTGCTTTTCTTCTACTTGAGTGATATCAGCAAGCTCGGTACCCTCGGCAGCAGCGGTCCTCTTTTGACTTGGGCCTCAATCCCGCCGGCAGTTAGTTTTAACGGAACGACGTTCAGTCCCAGCTCCGGCAAAGACGTCTTTTGGGACCATGTGGATCATACCCTTCGTGCCAGGGCCGCTACTCACCCAGAAACCGCCGCCAATCTACGGATACTGTTGCCAACCTTGCGCCTGCGGCTGGAGGAGGCCGGATTGCACGATATCGTCCAGTTCTATCGGGACAATCAGGTGGGACCGATTCAGGCAACGGCCACGAACTCATCTGGCGACAATTTGCTGGAAGGTCTCCTCTTGTTCGAATCCAGTGTCGCCTTCGAGGCCAACTCTGCTATCAAGGATATACAAAGCTTCCTGGTCGCGGCCTCCACATCTCCCAGCCAGGCCGTGGATCGTCTGGCGCAGTTTGCCGCCGACATCGTAACCGCGTTCAATAAACTTATCGGCCAAAATGTGTTTGCTGACCTCGCTTCGTTCCGGGCGGTTGCCCAGGTGGTTTTTGCGGAAGCTTCGCGCGCCCTGGGCGCCGGTGTTCCCGCACAGCCACGCGCCATGCTGACTCTCGATATTCTCAATTCGGCGCCGACGCGGACTCTCCAGTTGAGTTCGTTTCTGAGTGGTGATGTGCCGGCCAGTGGTGACATCGCGGTCGCTCAATGCCTGGTGAGCGTCTGAATGTGTAGTCCTCTGGACTTGCCGCCTGTCAATTGGACTTTATGTGCCGGATAAGCGCACTCTGATCCGTCCGGTTCGCACGACGCCATCTTCCGGGGGCGACTCCCCGCCTGCCCGGTGTAAAATATCTGGTTTGCCGGTTACGCTGCTATGCGCTGAGTCGCCCAGTGCGCGCAGGGCATCTATTTCATTACCCGATTCCCGGCATCGATCCTCACCACCCGAAAGGACGCATTTATGGCAACGCTGACTCATCCCGCGCGCGAGGCCAACCGCGCAGCCGAAAACCGTATCGCCGTTACCGCGCCTGACACCTTTGTCAACGAGCCCATGATTGACTGGACTAGCCCCGAAAACGTGCGCCGCATGCAAGCTGCCATCGAGAAGGTACGGGCAGAGCTCGGTCGCGAATATGACCTGGTTATCGGCGGTCGCCGCATTAAGACCGGTGACACCGCGCCCTCAGTCAATCCGGCGAAGCCCTCGGAGATCGTCGGCGTTCATCACCAGGCCGGGCCTGCCGAAGTCGAGCCCGCCATGCAGGCTGCACTCAAGGCATTCGAGAGTTGGAGCCGCACCACGGTCGACGAGCGTACCACGTTACTCTTCCGCGCGGCGCAGATCATGCGCGAGCGTAAATTCGAGCTCGAAGCCTGGCTGGTGTTTGAAGTCGGCAAGAACTACGCCGAAGCCGACGCCGACATCGCGGAACTCATCGATTTCTGTAACCTCTATGCCCTTGAAGCCTTACGCCTCGACCAAGCAACCACGATCGTTCAGTTGCCGGGCGAGCACGACCAGTTCCGCTACGTCCCTCTAGGTGTCGCTGCGGTCATCCCGCCATGGAACTTTCCCGCCGCCATCATGGGCGGCATGACGCTGGCTTCCGTGGTTTGCGGCAACACCGTGGTGCTGAAGCCCTCGGGCGACTCCCCCACCATCGCGGCGAAGTTCATGGAGATACTGGAGGAGGCCGGCCTGCCCGACGGCGTGGTTAACTACTGTCCCGGACACGGTTCCACCTTCGGCAACGCCATCGTCGAGCATCCTAAGACACGCTATATCGCCTTCACTGGATCGAAGGAAGTCGGCTTGCACATCAATCAGACTGCGGCCCAGCAGCAGCCCGGCCAGGTGTGGATCAAGCGCACCATCCTCGAGATGGGCGGCAAGGACTCCATGGTGGTCGATGCGGACGGAGATTTCGACGCAGCCGTCGAGGGCACCGCCCAGGCGGCCTTTGGATTCAGCGGACAGAAGTGTTCGGCCTGCTCGCGTGTCATCGTTGACGAGCGTATTTACGACCGCTTCTTGCAGGCGCTAAAAGAGCGCGTGGAAAAGATCACCGTCGGCGATCCAACGCAGAATGTGAATATGGGCCCGGTCATCAACGAGAAGTCGATGAAGTCCATCCTCGGCTACATCGACAAGGGCATCGCCGAAGGCGGACGCCTCATCACCGGCGGAAGTGCCGCCAAAGACGCGGGCGAGGGCTACTTCATCCAGCCCACCGTCATCGCCGACGTCGACCCCATGGCCACCATTTCGCAGCAGGAGATCTTTGGCCCGGTACTCGCCGTCATCAAGGCGCGCAACTTTGAGGAAGGGATAGCCATCGCCAACAACACCGAGTTCGGCTTGACCGGGGCGGTCTATACCTTATCGGCTGACAAGATCGAATATGCCAAGCGTGAGTTCCATGTCGGTAACCTGTACATCAATCGCAAGTGCACGGGTGCCATCGTGGCGGCCCATCCCTTTGGCGGATTCAATATGTCAGGCACTGACTCCAAGGCCGGTGGCCAGGACTACCTGTTGCTGTTCACCCAAGGCAAGTCGATCGGCGAGAAGATCATCAGGTGAGGTAAGGTCGTCAGTTGTCTAGCTGACAAGAGCTCGACCTGTTGCATCTAGACCCAGCTGTTACATTGGAGTTAATTCATAGCATCAATGACTTCTGATGTTATCTGCAACTATTTGTTGCATCTATGATTATCTGTTGCATTAACTATTGACTACATTACGCTCTATTCGTAGATTACCCATCAGCCTGATCGGAGTTGGCTTGAAATGCTTCGGTCGTGGGTAAAACTCTGGCCATTTCATTTGGGGATCACGAGCAGACTATCCGGCAGTCGCAGGAGTCTTAGCCGGGGCAAGCACAATTGATTTCGGGGTCACGCAGTAAGGGTCAATAGAACCTGAGCGAGCGTGCCCCTTTTTTGTCACGGCTGGGATGCGGTCTATGTCAGCATTCAATTTCCTGAGGTTGGAGACTTCGTCTATCACTGCCACAGTCTCGAGCACGAGGATGGCGGCATGATGGCCCACATCCGCGTCATTCCAAACCCGTAAACGCGGAGTTGGCCGCTTTGTCCCACGACGTGAGATGCTCAGGGTTATGCTTCTCACGCGGTGGGACATCCAGATGGCGGCAGGGCAACCGCATTTCCCGCCCGCGGAGTCCTGCCGTCCGCCTTGCTCACCGGGGCAATACTGAAACTCAGTGTCCCGCCCAGGGCCTCGGTCAACGAAACCGTTTTGTCAGCTTGTGTGGGGAGCTCGAGTCCGGATTACCCGATCAGTGTCAACAGGCGCTGAAGAGCCATTTGTTGATCCGGCTCTTCGCCATCGGGCTGCAGGTTGATCCGCGCGAAAAATTCCTGCCGCAGCTTCTTCGCCCGAATGTCTGGGGAACCGCCGAGTGGACAGTCCCCGGCAACGCTCCCGGACGCTTTTCCGCCGTACTGCTTCTTGAGTCCACTGACGACCAGCCCAATCGACCCGTAGTCGTGCCGCCCAAGCCGCGCTGGGACTTCGACCTCGAGCGGCCCGCCCGATTGCACATTCAGTTTCAGGACCCATGGACTGATCCATCCAGAGGTGTTGGAGCGCGCTTTCCACTGGCCTCGGCACCATCCTGGTCGTCACCCAGATCATGTTGAACCTGCGGCAGCGCAAGAAGACCCAGGCCGCCTGATCTGCCGTCGCGCGGCCGTTTCCCGCCTAACCGAGCCGCCTGTAGGACTTCGGCGGCCTCCGGCGCCCGTTGGGACAGCCACCGGTAATGTTCATACCTCACAGATTCGCTTGGCTTTGAGTTGTAGAATAAGGTGCTACTCGGGAGATTCCCTGGAGTGGCAGGTCATTTTTGGAGGCCGCCATGCTTAGAACGTATTTGCTTGCAGTGTTGCTCTTGGTTTTTCTTCTCCCCGCTGCGGCGCAACAGACGCCGCCGGCTACGACGCAAGAGGCACCGTCAGCCGCGGGCAACGTGTGTTCCGACCCCGCTGCTGCTAGAAGCATGGTCAATCCCGTTAAGCCCACCGCCGAATCCCTAGCGCAGGGCAAGAAGTATTACGGCTATGATTGCGCGATGTGCCACGGGCAGACTGGGAACGGCAAAGGCGAAGTGGATACCGGCGAGAAGCTGCCCGACTTCACCGACCCGGCTAGCATGAAAAGTTTCAGCGATGGAGAGATTTTCTGCTCCCTCAAGCAGGGCAAGGGTCACATGCCGTTGGAACGCATACGCATAACTCCGAACGAACTTTGGAACCTGGTCAACTACGTGCGTTCGCTCGGCAAGTAACAGTTCCAGCGGGACGGCACTCGCCGCGCTGTCCCGCTCGCCGTTTGGCATAACAACCTCGCGCCATCTGCTGGCCACGCGATCCGAGCATTGGCAAACTTGGGGGTAACTCCAGCGCCAACCCTTCTTTCATCTCGCACTGGCGAAAGATACCCGCCGCCAATTAGTCTCGTAGCAAGGCCTCATGCACTCTTGCCATCGCCTTTACGCACTACTGTTCTGTCTGGCCGCCAGTACGGCCGTTGCCGCCACTGAACCGGCTGGCTTTTCTGCAGTCTCCTGGCAGCCGCTAGTTCTCGTGAATGGTTCGGTCTGCTTCTTCACGGTTGCCGTGAAGGGCGCGCCGCGGGAGGTTACCGGCAAGTGGATGGGGCATAGCCTGACGTTTTCTCCCGGCCCCGGCAGCGTCTGGTCTTCCCTCGCCGGAGTCGCACTTGAGACCAAGCCCGGCACGTACGATCTGGAACTCGAAGCGGCCTTGCGCGACGGACGCAGTCTGCATCAAGTCAGTCCGGTGACGGTACATGCCGCGAAGTACAAGACCTCGCGGCTGACCGTCCCGCAGAAATATGTCACGCCCAAGCCCGAAACGCTGCAGCGTATCGAAGCCGAAAAGGAAATCAAGAAAATCGCCTTTGCCCACTTGATCCCGGCGCCGGAGTGGTCCGGCAATTTCGTTGCGCCGGTGTCTCTGGAGGTGTCGGAGGCCTTCGGCACCAGCCGTACCTTCAACGGCAAGCTCGCTACTGTGCATCGTGGCACCGACTTCCGCGCGCCCAGCGGAACTGCCGTGCATGCCTCCAACGCCGGCGAAGTAGTACTGGCGCGCGAACTGTATTACGAAGGGAACTGCGTCGTCATCGATCACGGCCTCGGCTTCATGACCATCTACATGCACCTTTCCAAGTTCGAAGTGAAGGAAGGCGACAAAGTGCAGAAGGGACAGGTCGTCGCGCTCAGCGGCGGCACCGGCCGCGTCACCGGCCCGCACCTGCATCTGGCGGTGCGTTGGAGCGGCGAGTACCTCGACCCCGGCAAACTACTGGCACTGAAGCTTCCCACCCTGTCGCCTTCGCCCAAGAACCCTCGATAGACCTGCCCCTCAGTGGGCACGAATGAAAAATGACTTCCCACTCGCAATGCGTTTTGTGCAACACTGGTCGGCGCTCAGCGGTTCATCGACTGCCGGGCGGAGCGTGCGTCAATGCGCAGAATTCGCTATGTAGTGGCTATGAGCTTGGATGGCTATATTGCCGGCCCGAATGGAGAAGCCGACTGGATTAGTATCGACCCGGAAGTCGATTTCGCCGCGCTTTGGGACCAGTTCGACACCGTGCTGATGGGCAGGCGAACCTATGAAGCTGCCCGCACGCGGCTTGGTGAAGCGGCATTCACAGGAATCACCAGCATCGTCTTCTCGCGGACAATGAAGCCCCATGACTACCCGGAAATAACGATCGTCTCCGAGTTGAATTCAGATTGGGTACAAGCGTTGCGAGCGCCGAGCGGCAAAGACATTTGGTTAATGGGCGGTAGCGAACTCTTTCGCGCATTTCTTGATTCCGGCTACGTGGACACCGTAGAGATAAGCGTAATACCCGTGTTATTGGGAGGCGGCGTTCCGCTGCTCCCTCCTCCATATCATCCAGCCCGGCTGCGGCTGCTGAACCATAAGGTTTACCGTTCGGGGAGGTTGTCAGTGGTATATGAGGTGCAGCGTTAGCTGTCCCTTTAATTAGGTGCAAGTGCTTATTTAATCGCCTCCATGCATCGGGCCAATCTCCCCGGCCGGTTTGACAACCGCCGACTGGCTACTGAACAATGGGCGATGGTTACGTGTGTCGCTGCGGACCCTTCCTGAAGGAGTCTGGCGCCAGATCCGTCGCCAGCCGAAAGATCTTATGGCAAGAATTCTGTGCGTGGACGATGAGTCGCACGCCGCAAAGCTGAAGTGCATCATCCTGGAAACCGCCGGGCACCAAGCCACCCCCGCGACTACCGCCCGGGAGGCCATCTCTCTGCTTGAGAAATCCGACTATGACGTCGTGGTAACCGACTGGCGCCTGGGCGACGCCACCGGACGGGACATTGTCGTGGCGGCGCGCCAATTAAGCGACATTCCCGTGGTCGTGATCTCCGGCTATGTCAATGAGGCCTTTCAGGCTCCCGATCCTTTAGCAGATTATTATCTCGAGAAGCCAATTAACCCGGAAGAGTTGATCAGCCTGATCAATGACTTGGTGAAATGCGATCAGTCGTCGGATTTGTGAGGGGTTAAAGGAATACGGCTTCAGCCGTGCGGTACAAACCTCTACTCCGTTCATTCCGACGCGCTTCAGCAAGCGAAACCTTGTTCGCCACCCTTTTCCCTCTGATCGCTACAGGTGTGAGGGAATATGTCGGCCGGGGTTGTCACCCACGTCGGTGCGCTTGGAACGTGGACCGTCGTTTCCCATCCGCACGGCCGCGGTGGCATGCGCCAGCATGCGATGGTGGAGCACAAACAGCGCCAATTCCAGTCGGTCCGACACTCCAATCTTATCGAAGATTACCCGCAGCGCGTTTTTCACTACCTGTTCGGTGGTGTAGAGTTGCATCGCGATTTCGCGGTTCTTGAAGCCGCGCACTACCGCTGCAACAATACGTAGCTCTTTTTCCGATAGCCGGTCACGCACCCTCGTTCCCACCAGGTCTTCGCTGATTTCGGTGACTGCCGAATTCGGACTGTGAACAAATGTCTCACCCCGCGCCAAGCGGCGAACCGCTTCTACAATGGTCGCTCCATTGATTGAGCGGTATGCCACCCCCTGCACGCCCATTGCGACAAAGGCGGCAGCTTCCTCCCCATTCTCCGCCAGCACTAGAATCGCCGTGGAATGGCGTGCCGCCATCTCCTGAATTTCAATAAACATCGGCAGGAAAGTGGTGGAGATCAATAGCACGTGCGTCCGCAGACGCTCCAATGCATTCAGCATCTGCTCCGGAGACTGCGGCTGCCCCACGATGCGAACATCATCTTCAACCGCCAATACTTTAGCCACGCCGGCTCGAAAAATCGCCTGATGGTCCGCAATGATCACGTTAATCATGCTGATCGCTCACTACAAAACATCATCAACCTGTAAGGGTGTCAGGCATTACCCGCTCAGACCGCCTCAAGCCCTTCCTTCCGACGTACTCTCAGTCCTGCACATTCTAAGGCTCTGGTGTCGCCTTGCTGATTTGCTTACGATGAATTGTCCGGCTTCCGTGACGGTTATAGCATGAGTCACCGGCCGCATGGTTACTTTTCCTGTTGGTGGAAACTTGTATTGCAACTAAAGTTGCACCCTATAGGCACAAACGTGGACGCAATCGCAATCACAGCTACTGCGTTTGGCAGATGCAACCAATTGCCGAGCCAAGTAACGCGCCGCAAACTCACCACAGTTTCGTGAATTGGGAAAAATCCTACGCCGCTTGTGCCCCCGAACACAACCCCGCTCAGCCCTCGTCGGAGCCAAGACCAGCAACGGCACGCACCTCTCCGTCGGCAGGAATCTTGGTATGATCGTGCCTTGCAGACCATGGTGACATCGGTCCGTGCCTCCACTCGCCCTAACTGGGCCGAAGTCTCGGCCTCAGCACTCCGCCACAACTTCCGCACTCTGCAGCAGCATGTGGGCCCGTCAGTCGCCATCTGCGCGGTGGTGAAATGTGACGCCTACGGGCACGGCTCCGAGGCCTGCGCATACGCCCTCGAGCAGGAGGGTGCGAGCTGGTTTGGCGTCACCTCCACCGACGAGGGTGTGGCGCTGCGCGACGCCGGAATCAGCAGCCGTATTCTGATCCTGGTGGGTGCCTGGCAAGGCGAGGAAGAAGATGCACTTCGCTATGGGCTGACTCCTACCGTTTCACGGGTCGAAGACATCGAGGCTGTGGCTCTCGCGGCCTCGCGCATCGGGCGGCGTGAGCCCGTTCCCGTGCACCTCAAACTCGACACCGGGATGGCCCGTCTCGGTTTGCCTCTTTCTGAGCTCGAAGTCTTTGCTTCGCGCCTAGGGGCCATGCCGCTGGTGCTTCTCGAGGGGGTCTTCAGCCATCTGGCGTCCGCCGAAATGTTGGATGCCGCGGACGCACTGCGCCAGCAGGAACGGTTCAATCACGCCTTACGTGCCCTGGAGCGATATGGCCATCATCCACCGCTACGTCATCTGGCCAACAGCAGCGCCACGCTCGGCAGACCCGACACCTGGTATAACTTCGTGCGTCCGGGTATGGCGATCTATGGCTACGAGCTCCCGCTTGTCCACCGCGAAGGTACACCGATGGAAAATCGCGAGCCTCTGGGGCTGAAGCCCGTGCTTTCCTGGAAAACCCGCGTGCTCTCCCTGCGCAATGTGCCAGCAGGGCAGGCTCTGGGTTACAACGCCACTTATGTCACCAAGTCACCCGCACGTGTGGCCGTCGTCGCAGCCGGCTACGGCGACGGCCTCTACCGCAAGCTCTCTCCGGGTGGCTATGTGCTTTTGCGTGGACACCGCGCTCCTATCATCGGTCGAATCTCCATGGATCTCACCATCGTTGACGTGACCTGCATTCCCGGCGTCGAGATTGGCGACGAAGTAGTACTCATTGGCCGTATGGGTCAGCAACGTATCACGGCCATCGATCACGCCCGCTGGGCCGACACCATTCCCTACGAGATCCTGTGCAATTTGTCGGAGCGCGTAGTTCGCCATCACGTGGAGTAACCCATCGGCTTCGTGCTACGATGCAAGTTCACAACCACACAGATGGGCCAGGTTTTCGCGGATGAGGCGCCTGTCGATCCGCTGATGTTTCCTCGACTAGATTCTGATTCGTGTTTGCCGGTGTAATCTGTCGTTGCTTTTATTCTTTGTTGTCGGAGACCGTTCTATATGCGCCATATCGCAGTCATCGCTCTTTTGCTCTCAACCCTCGCCGTCGCTCAGGCCCCGCAGCGAACCACCGCACCCGGAGTCACTCCCCAGCATCAGCGCATGAGCTACTTCGTCGGTGACTGGACCGCCGTCGGCTTCGTAAAGATCAGTCCCAAGACGCCTGCTGCTCCCTTCACCCTGAAGGAGCACAGCGAGTTTGTCACCGACGGATATTTCCTGGAAACCAAGACCTCAACGAAGTCCGCACTAGGTGCGGTCAACAGCCAGCGCGTCATGGGCTACAATGTCGATGACAAGGCCTATACCTATAACATCTACAATAGTCTCGGCGAACATCAGCTTGCACTTGGCCACCTCAACAGCAACACTTGGACGTGGAATTCAGAAGAGAAGCTGAACGCCATCATTATTAAGGGGCGCTATACCATCGTCGAAACTGGACCCGACACCTTTACCTTCAAGTCCGAGGTCGCCGACCCCAAAGGCGCATGGATCAGCGTCATGGAAGGCAAGGCCACCCGCGCGGCGCCGTCAAGCGACTAGCGTCACGAATTCGAATTTCACAACACGGCCGACGGATAGCTAAAGCTAGTGTGGCTCTGGGCTGATAGCCCCCGAGACTTGGCCTATGAGATTCTTCACCTTCTCGGTCGACTCAACTGCCGCATGCCCCCGCGTCTCCCGAAGTTAGGGGCGAGTCGAACCGAAGTTCATTGTCGCTGATTGCCAGTCACGAGCATCAGCTACTCGGTAAAAACTCAACCCAGCGTCACCCTGAACGATCCTGCGATAGCATGCCAGTATGCCAAACCGTTGTCCCAAGTCAAATTTCTTCTCGTGCTCTGCGATCACGACCGACGACGGCCCGACCAGCCGCGACTCTCCCATAAATTCCAAAGTGCGCTCGTACGCTCCACGCGTGTGGTACGGCGGGTCGAGAAAGCAGAAATCACATGTCACACCGGAAGCGTTCAACTCGCGAAGTGCATCCGCAACTTCACTCTCATGCACTTCGCATCCCTCGCCGATTTTCAGCGATTGCAAATTCTCACGTATGAGCCGTACGTGTTTTCGATCCGATTCGACAAAGTACACGTGCCGCGCACCGCGGCTGAGCGCTTCGATTCCGACCGCTCCTGTCCCGGCAAACAGGTCGAGCCACACGCTGCCTTCGAGCGTGCTCGACGCCGCCAGTACGTTGAACAGCGTCTCCCGCAGACGATCGCTGGTCGGGCGCAGGTCAAGGCCCGGTAGTGTTTTCAGCGGTCGGCTGCGATACGCTCCAGCGATGATTCGCATATTTTTGTCTCTATAAAATGAGTGTATAGAATAAAGGTAGAAGGACTCGTACTTCATGAGGGGCTGGTCATTTCCTGCGGGTAGGTTGTTCGGTATAGACATCCGCATCCACATCACGTTTCTGTTTCTGCTGGGCTTCGTCTGGTTCTCGGAATCATTGACCATGGGCGCTTCCGGCCCAGGTCGCGGACTTGCGCTGGTTGGCATCATCTTCGGCTGTGTCGTCCTGCACGAGCTGGCCCATGCAGTGGTTGCGCAACACAGCGGCATCGCGGTGCGTTCTATCATGCTGCTGCCCATCGGGGGTATCACCCTGATGGAAGACACTGGACGCACTCGGCCGGATCCGGCCCGCGACATTCGCATCGCCGTCGCCGGACCGCTGCTGAACCTGCTGATCGCGGCTCTGACGTGCGGCGTCATTCTCGCCTTCTTTCCTCAGGTAAAACTCTGGGCGCAGCCCTATGTGCACGCCAGCAACTTGCCGCGCAGCCTTTTCTGGGGCAACCTCTTTCTCGGCGCCTTCAACCTGCTGCCCGCCTACCCTATGGATGGCGGACGCATTCTGCGCGCTCTACTTGCCGAGCGCATGGACTACGTGCACGCCACCCGCCGTGCCGTCACTATCGGCCAGGGTTTCGCCATGCTGTTGATGATGATCGGCCTGGTGTGGAACGTGTGGCTGGTGTTGGTCGGCTTCTTCCTCTTTCTGGGTGCGCAAATGGAAGACCGCTCCGTCGTCTTCCAATCCGTGCTCGAGACTGTGCGTATGGAGCAGGTAATGCTCACCCAATTCTCCATCCTCTCCCCAGCCGACACGCTGGAGGACGCCTTGAGCAAGGCGGTGCACACCTTGCAGGACGACTTCCCCGTCGTCCGCGGGATGGAAATGGTGGGCGTGATCAACAAGGCGCGCATCGTCGATGCGCTGCGCAGGGGTGGTAACGGTTACGTGCAGCCCGCCATGCTGCGAACTTTCGAAGTTGCGAGACGAACCGACTCTCTTGCCGCCGCCTTTCGCAAGCTGGGCGGACGCGGTCTGAGCATGATTCCCGTGGTTGACAGCGGACGCCTGGTGGGCATTGTAACCATGCAGAACCTGATGCACAGCATGTCGCTGCTCGCTGAGTCTCGTCGCCTCAAACGCGCCGAAGAGGCCGACCAATAGACCTATCGGGGTTGCCCAGGCCTGGCGCCCCCTTCGCCGCTGACTTGGGCGGCGCCCTCCGGGCGCCTCAGCCATGTCATCGACAGATAGGCGCCGATCCATGATCCCACAGCGGCGAATCCCACATAGACCCAGTTACGCGTGTAGCTGATCACCGCGAAGGCCGACAGCAGATACCATACGCTGCTCCAACTGGCGGCGGGCACGCGTTTGCGCGCGGACACCGCGGCGTTAAACATCACGTACACTGCGTCGGTGGCCGCCGTTGAGACACACACACCCAACGCCAGCAGGGGATCAATCTGCAACACGTCCTCACCTCCATGTCGTTCACGATAACGACCACACCAGCCCATTCCGCAAAATGCCCGGATGTTAGGACGCGCCCGGCTTTCCCATTGATCGAATTCTCCAGCTACTGGCGCGCGACGCTGTCTCCGTCGTTAGTATCGCCGGAATTGACCTCGATGTGCTGGCCAGTTCTGTCAACTTTTTGCACTCACAGTGCTGCTCTTCTTTCACATCAACAAGCCAAGATCGGACAGTCCTCATCCCGCCACCGGGTATTCATTCGCTGATGCGTCCTGGCGTACAATGCATGGCACGTCTGAAGCGTGCGCCGCTATTTTGAACCAGGTCCGTAACCACGGGGGCGCTGTCCCTCGTCGCCGTATATATCAAGGAGTAACTGTGTCTCACACCGCTCGCAACCTGTTTATCGCCGCCTCAATCGCAGCCGCAGTGCTTCTGTTCCAGGCTAAAGCCGCGGTCGCCCAGGACAAGACACCAGCCGCCAGCAAGCCGGCGCCCGCCGCCGACGTGCGTCCCATTTCAGACGAAGATATCGAGTTGCTTCGCAAGGACATTCGCTCGCAACGCAAGCAACTTATAGCCGCCAACATGAAGCTGACTGACGCGGAAGCGGAGAAGTTCTGGCCCGTCTACGAACAATATATCGCCGAGTTGGTCAGCATGAACAACAAGAAGTACGCTTTGATCAAGCAATTCGTCCAGACTGGCGGCGCGCTGACTGACGCAGAGGCGGAGAGCTCAGTGAGTCAGTGGGTGGGTGTGGACGAGTCGGTAGCCGCACTGCGCTTAAAGTACGTACCCATCTTCCGTAAGGTGCTGTCCGCCAAGAACGAAGCCCTGTTCTACCAGCTCGATCGCCGTGTCCAGTTGATGATCGACCTGCAGTTGATGGCACTAATTCCGATGATCGAACCCTAGGCAAACGGCTTCCACAAACACGATTTGATATGGCCTGGAAGCTTCCCTAATTGACGGCTACTGCCATCACCTAGAACTGTCGGCTCTTTCGCCATCATTACTTCGAAGTGATCGAGAATCGCACCACCAGACCCTCGACGTAGGTCACGTCTACCTGACGGTCGCCAGCTTGGTACTCGAGTACCTGCGTCTTCAATCCATCGGTCGATACTAATTCGGACATTTGCCGGCCCTGGCCAAGCAAACCCGCGACCTCATCCATCTTCATGCCGCGCTTCAGTTGCTCGGTTGGCGAGCCGCCCGGCTCTGTCGGGGGAGCCGATGCCGCCACTGCTGGAGGGCCCTGCTCAGCGGCCGTTCCTCCGGCTTGCAGACGGCTGAAATCCACGTAGTCTGCGAGCAGCTTCATTAGTGCAGCCGGTGTGAGCTGGTCCGCCGGGATCGAGCCCGACCAGCGCAGGTTGAATCGCGATCCGCCTTGCAGGCGTTTGTCCGCCACTTGCTGGGACTTTATTTGGCTCGCTACTTGGGCCGCCCTTTGATTGGCCGCGTCCTCGCGCTCCCTGCGTGACCGCTCTCGGTCCAGGTCACGCTGAAGCTGGCGCTTCTTGTCCGGATCGTCCGTGTTGGCGATTTGTTTTTCCAGTTGTTTCTCGTAATCACTCTTGTCGACGGTCTTTGCCGTAACCGTAGTCGAGCTGTCGTCGCCGAACGTGCCGAAGCCACCTCCGTCGAGTTGAAACTCAATCATGTCCTTCTTGACCACGACGGACGTGATCCGGGCGGTATCGCCCTTTCGAATCGCTGGACCGAATTGCTTCACCCGCGATGAATACTCTTTCCAGTCCATGGGCGTTGGCTTGTTAAAGCGCAGATCCACGCCCTTCTGGCTGCCGGGCATGTCGATCTTCGCCACCACCTCTTTGCCGGTGAAAAAACCGGCAAGCGTAGACGGTGTATTCTCTGCCCCTGGGGACGATACCGAAACCAGCATGGCAAGAACAACAGTTCCACACATTAATCGCAGCATCTCGTTGACCTCGACGGAGAGCGGTAGTTTAGCAAAGATTTCTGAATTGGGAATTGAAGGACACAATCGCCAAGCGTGCTGCTGACACGCGACTTTCACTGAGGAAAATTTGCAGAGAACTCAGCTCGTCACGGGATCGAAGATTTTGCTACTTCACCCTCTGCAGCTCGCGGTAGGCGTCGCTCTTTGACACACCGAACTCTTTCGCGGCCTGCTTCAGCGCGGCCTTCTCGTCGAGCGAATCGCTCCCCATTAGCTCGCGCACTCGCTGGCCGACGTTCTTCGGGGAAGGTTGTACGTTCTCCGTGCCATTTGCTTTGCCGATGAGCAGCGTGATTTCGCCCTTTACGTCGCCGCGTTTCTTCAGCGTCGCCAGAAGATCTTCGGAGCGTCCGCGCAGAAACTCTTCGTGCAGCTTGGTTACTTCGCGGGCTACCACAATGTGGCGGTCCGGCCCCAGTAGATCGGCGACATCCTGCAGCGTTTCCACGATGCGATGCGGTGCTTCGTAAAAAATCTGCGTACGCGGCGAGTGCCGAATGCCTTCCAGCACCGTGCGGCGCGCACCCTGCTTGGGCGGCAGGAACCCACTGAAGCGGAATGAGTCGGTAGGAAGCCCGCTGGCCACCAGGGCAGAGAGAAATGCCGATGCCCCGGGCACGGGCACAACCTTTATATGATGCCGCACCGCAAGTGCGATCAGCCGGTATCCCGGGTCGCTCACTCCCGGCATGCCCGCGTCGCTCACCATCGCAAGGTTGTCGCCCTGTTCCAGGTGTACGATCAGCTCAGCCGCACGTGTCAACTCGTTGTGTTCGTGGTAGCTGACCGTCATCTTCTCGATGCCGTAGTGGTCGAGGAGTTGCACGGTGTGTCGGGTGTCTTCGCACGCAATGAGATCCACTTCCTTGAGGATGCGGAGCGCACGCAGAGTAATATCCTCCATGTTGCCAATCGGTGTTCCCACCAGATAAAGCGTGCCGGCACCAGGAGCGCCGCCGTCCCGAACCTCTCGCGTCGTAGTTTTTTCCTTGGCCATACGCCGCCAGTCTACACCCGCCGGGGCGCAGAGGGTGTCAATGCAAGGTTACCGAATGCCATTTCGCGGGTACTTCCGTAACCATGTGGGGCCTGCGCAAAGTGAAGATTATCTTGGGTTTCTTGATAGTTCAGATTGCGCCCGATCTCAGCATCGCGGCCTAACAACAAATACTCTTGGCTGACTGTTGCATCCGTCGTCGTCCCGGAGTATCTTACGGCGGACTGAATTCGACGGTATTCCACTTCAAACGGCGCGCTTCGCTCTGTTCTCAAAAATCAAAATGGAGATAATTCTATGCCGGCTCAATCCCTCGATCAGTTGCGCAGTGCTTTTCGCGGCGAACTCATTCAAGCGACGGACCCCGCCTACGACTCGGCGCGCAAGGTATACAACGGGATGATCGACAAGCGGCCTCGGCTTATCGCGCGCTGCGTGGACGTTGCCGATGTCATGGCTGCGGTCAAGTTCGGGCGAGACAACGAAATGCTCACCGCCATTCGCGGTGGCGGACACAACGGCGCCGGCCTTGGGACCTGCGACGATGGCCTGGTGATCGACCTCTCGCGCATGAAAGGCATTCGCGTGAATCCTGCGGCGCGCACCGTCCGCGTGGAGGCAGGATGCGTGTGGGGCGACGTTGACCACGCCACACACGCCTTTGGCTTGGCCACACCCTGCGGCTTCATCTCCACGACCGGGGTGGCCGGACTCACTCTGGGCGGAGGCATCGGCTACCTCACCCGCCAGTACGGCCTGACGATCGATAACCTGCTCTCGGTTGACATGGTGCTGGCAGACGGCAGCTTTCTGACCGCCAATGCCAGCGAGAACGACGACTTATTCTGGGCCCTCCGTGGAGGCGGCGGAAATTTCGGCGTCGTAACCTCGTTCGAATTTCGCCTGCAGCCCGTCAGCATGGTGAACTTCGGTCCGACCTTCTGGCCGTTAGAGCAGGCTGCGGACGTCCTTCGTGCTTTTCGCAAGTTCATCCTGAGTGCTCCCGAAAATATCACCGGCTTCTTCGCGTTCCTGGTGGTTCCCCCGGCACCAATGTTCCCGGAACACCTTCACATGAAGAAAGTCTGCGGGATTGTCTGGTGCTGCAATGCAACGGCAGAGGAGACTGAAGCCGCAACCAAGCCCATGCGCTCTATTGGGCAGCCGCTCCTCGATCATGTGGGACCTGCGCCCTTTCCGGTTGTGCAGAGCATATTCGACGGCCTCTTCGTACCCGGCCTCCAATGGTACTGGCGGGCCGACAACTTCACCGAGTTGAGTGATGAGGCCATCGCGCACCATGTGGAGCACGGATCGCAGTTGCCCACCATGCTCTCGACCATGCACCTCTACCCGCTCAACGGGGCCGCTCAGCGTGTGGGCAAGAACGATACCGCGTATAGTTTTCGCGAGGCGCTCTTCGCCGAGGTCATTGTCGGCGTCGATCCCGACCCCGCCAACGCAGCAAAGATAACCAACTGGTGCAAAAGCTATTGGGAGGCGTTGCATCCCTTCTCAGCCGGCGGCGCCTACGTGAACTTCATGATGGACGAGGGCCCGGACCGCATTCAGGCCGCATTCCGCGATAACTACGGCCGCCTGGTTGCCATCAAGAAGAAATATGATCCCACCAACTTCTTTCGCGTCAACCAGAACATTCAGCCCCAGTGAAGCGCTGATCATGTCCAGCCGGCTCGAGGGGACCGCCCCTCAGGCTGTCCGTAAATACCGGTAAGTTTGCATGGCTGCAGCCGCTGAGAGGCTGTCGGTCCGCTCGATCACATACGACTCGGCACAGGGTTCGTGACCCAGGTCGGGAATTCTCCCTGAAATCTCGTCGTTCGGGCCTTCTTCTGATATCTCCTGACCTTGTCGCGCGGCTATACTGCGTGTGCAAACGGCGGTTGCCTGTCGTCATTGCATTTTTTCCTATGAGGGAACCTATATGGCACGCATGAAACCCGCTCTTCTTCTCCTGATCGTAGCTCTCGCAGCGGCCGTGCCCGGATGGGCGGCCAGCGACGACATCGTAGGCGTCTGGTTTAACCAGAACAAAGATGCCAAGATCGATGTCTTCAAGTGTGGCAACGACTATTGCGGCAAGATCGTATGGTTAAAGGAACCACTGTACCCCGCCGGTTCGACGCTGGGTACCCCAGGCACGCCCAAGCTCGACCACTACAATCCCGACGCCGCATGCAAGAAAACGCTGCTTACGGACCTGCAGATTATGCAGGGCTTCCAGTTCTCGGGCAATAACCTGTGGAAGAACGGAAAGATCTACGATCCTGACAGCGGCAAGACTTACAGCGCCAAGGCCACCCTGGTCTCGCCCACCCAATTGGACTTGCGCGGATTCATCGGCGTCTCCTTGCTCGGCCGGACCGAGAAATGGATCCGGGCGAAATAACTGAAACCGCGAACGGGACCCGGGTGCTTCGAGTTTCGATACTTCTCCCTGGGAGACCAATGTGTCGCTCTTGCGCCGTCTGATGAATCGCAATATGACGCTCTACGCCCAGCTCGATGCGCTGGCGGAGTGCGGCATTGTGCCCTCTCCGGACGTCGGCCCGGCTGAGTTGCTGGCGCTTCACGCCGAGCGTGAGTACGAGACCTCGCCCTTCAAGCTCCTGCTGGCGGTGCTGGGCGACAACTCGCCCGACCCGCCGCATTTGCCACTGTCCGGCAATGTCTGGCATATGCGCGCCGAGTGTATTGCCGGTGCTGACGATTACGTCAAGGTGGCGCAGCGTATGGCCACTCTCGCTGCCGAGATCCTGCCCATTGAGTTCGTCCACGATGAGTTCGACCTGCGTCACGGTATCGCCTGGCTTTCCTTCACACTGCGCGAGCGCGAATCCCGCTGGCCAGCCAAAATCGAAGAGCGCTGGATCGACCCCAACATTCTTAGCCGTTTCGTGGCATTGCTCGACGATCAGGACAGCGACCTCCGTTTCACCGGTCTGGATCTCGGTGGGCAGGATTGTCTCATCGGCTGCGCCACCGGCGAACAGTTTGCCGCCCTACGCAGGCGGACCGGTCTGGCCTTCGAATGGCTGGGATGACCAGCGGCCAGGAACGACTCGACCGCACGCGCCTAGTGAGGTTGCTCGGGCGGCGCCGAAGGTGCGGCCGTTGGATTGACCGTGTCCGGTGGCGTCATTCCCATGTTCGGCAAACGCAACTCCTTGTTGATGGTCGGCCAGTACTCGCGCAGCAAATTGGTCCCAGCCGCAACACCAAGCGTCACGCCCCACCGCGAAAACGTGTTCCCCACGCCTTGGGAATCAGCCGGCAGGTAGGTATTCGCTAGCGCTGCTCCTGCCAGAGGGCCCAACAGCCCAGCCCAGTTGATCACGTGCCC
Organism: uncultured Acidobacteriaceae bacterium; assembly: GCA_963834815.1. GTDB lineage: Bacteria > Acidobacteriota > Terriglobia > Terriglobales > Acidobacteriaceae > DASRAA01. Next base: position 1,273,745 of record CAWIDA010000009.1, read on the forward strand.
GCCTCGATCGCTGCGGGTTACGACCACCCGGGTGGCGGCATACCTCACCCTCTCGCGGAAGTTGCCCGAGCCTTTGACGAAGTAGCGCGGGTCCTCGTGCAGCATGGAAGCAATCAGAAACGTCCCGAAGAAATTGTTCGACGCGCCGTAGGTCATCGATGCTCCAAACCGTTTGAAATAGCCTTCGGCGCCCTGGCCGTATCCCGATTGCGTGTCTCTCGCCTGGCTAAATCCAGCGGCGATACCCGAACCGACGACGTTGAAAATGGAAACGCTATCCCGGGCGAACAGCCCGAATTTCTCCTTAGGAGTAAGTGGCTTGGTGTTGACCGCGAGATCGGGAAAGACTTTCGACCGCCCACGCAGCAGCGCGGTGACCACGGTGTCCTGCGCCGTTTGCAGTTGGTCTCGTTGCGTTTTGGGCGCCGCGGAGGGAGCATCCGGCAGGTTACCGCCGGGTTGGGCCTGCGCAAGGCCACGTTGGGTGGTCAGCGCAAGCACGAGGATCAAAAATAAAATGCTGACACTGTTCTTCCCCGGCCTTTCAACATCGATTCGAAGTGGCATTTTCCCCCGATTCCAGTAGGCTGCAATCCAGCGCTCCGCCTTAAACGGCCCTGGCTTTTACCCGCAACTTGCAATCAGCAGTGTTCCTGCGAGGATATACCACCTGTCGGACGCATGGATGGCTTCGTCTCGCTTCTTGACGAATTTGTGGATCGCTTAGGCACCGGCGCGGAGACCACGCTTACGGCTCCGCGCCGCTCCTGGAGGCGCGCGGCAGAGACGTCAAGGCAGCAGGCTGTAATCTACGCCCGTTAGTTTTCCGTCTGAAGTGTCCGTCCAGTATGGGGTTAGTAGCTGGAAGTCGTCGAACAACGGGTTGACGTATGTGAAGGGTACCGGGGTCGCATAATTATGCGGCGGGTAGCTCTGTACTTTGTCGCCGGGCGCAGCGTACATCACATTGCCGTAAAACCGCTGCGTCAGGTCATAGGGCGGAGTGCTGGGATACCCCATGTACTGGGTCAGGCCGGAAGTACCCTGCAAGCCCCAATCGCCGAAGGGTTGGCGGCAGAACACGTTGTCCAGCAGCCAGATGTTGTTTGTGAGGTTGTTCAGTGGCGGCGTCTGTGCGCCAGCGCTGAAATAGGTCGAGTCCCAGCAAGGGGTGGAGGCCGGTGGAATTCCGGTGTTGTGCTGAAACACCACGTTCCGCATTTGCCCCTGTACATTAGCCATGTTATTCCAACCAGGCATCAATGCCAGCATGGAGTTCTTATAGCCCCCAGGCAGCGCCGGATCGTAGAAAGTGATCTGATTGTTGGCTATGTACCATCGGTCTTGTGATCCGGCATTCTTGCAGTTTGGGTAAGACGAACTCCCACACTGGTCGTCAGCCGCCAGGCTGTTGAAGCCACCCGCCACGTTGTTCAGGATGTTGTTAGTAATGGTTATGTCGTTGACCACCGCTGAGTCGCCACTCTGTGAAGTCCTCACCGTGAGCACGATCGCAAAGCCGTTCTGGCCGTTCGCCCACACGTTCGTAATGGTATTGCTGTCAAACAGGACGCGCTGGCAACTCTTGCATTCAAAGGCGTTCTTCACCACCATTTTTCCGGACAGGCTCAGTGGCAACCACGAAAGCGGCTTAAGCAGATGGTTCCTCCGAATCTCGATGTCCGACGGCACGCCACGATTACCGTTGCCGCCGGCACCTCCGAACATGATGTTTTCCCCTGCGGCGGAAAGGTAGTTGTTCACCAGTTTGATTGGGCCGGGTGTGTCGTAGGCTGCAAATGCCTGGCTATCCAGCCCCTTCGAGTGGATCGCCGAGAGGTAGCTGTCCACCACGGCAAAATTGGTGGCATTGCCGGTCACGCCGCTCTGCAGGTCATGCTTCGGGTTGCCGTGGATGAAGCACCGGTCGATTACGATGGAATCGGGCAACGGCGTCGGATACGACTGCGAGCCAACTAGAAAGTAGGTCATGCAGTTCCGGCCCGTTTGGCAATATGTGGAAGCCGTAGTCATCTCCAGGCCCGCCAGTCGATAGTGGTTCGCTCCTCCGTTTACTTGGAAGGCAGCAATAACGTTCGTCGTCACGATCCTGGGCATGTGCACCGCGTCTGCGGGAGCAACGCGATGACCGGCTGCAAGCTTCGCGATGGCGGAACTCATAATGTAGATCCACTTATTGTTGGGGTTGGACTTTGCGGTGAGATAGAAGTTGCCTACGTATGTCCTGCCGGCGTCCAGTACGATGATGTCACCGGGCGCCGCGGCGTTCAGTGCACTCGTCAACTGCGCTGGAGTGTGAGCTGCCCAGGTTGTGCCACCGGTTGGTGGGTTCCAAGCCGTGTTGATGTGTAACCGCGGCAGTATGGCTTGGGGCTTTTGCGCCAACGCCACCGATGTTAAGGCACAAACGATAAGTGCCATGACCAAAACTAAAGGCCGACCGCCTTCTCGTGCCAGCGGGGAATGGCATAGAAGCGTTGTTTTCAACATCACCAAGATCCTCTTCTCTGACGGAGCGCATGGGGAGTGTGCTCTGTTGAGGACCTCGGCCTGGTCCTGCGTTTCGATACAGCGGTAGCGTTACGTGACTCTTGATCCGTCCCTTGGCACGGAATCTCCCTTCCGTTGCAATTACTTCCCGAGAGTTTCGGAAAGCAGAGAACAACTTCTCAGTTCGCGGCAGTTTTCGTGGATCTCGACCGATTGTAACTGACGCCGCTTTGGCCTTCCGTCGCGAAACCCTCGCGCCCGGAGGGCCTGCCCCGGCGTTCTCGCAACTCGCGGTTAAGCTCGCCGCACTTCACGGACTGGCATCGCCGACTCAAATCCCAGCATTGCGTCTTGCCATGCCCGGGCAGCACTGCGGCATCGGGCCACGCATAATCGCGTCACCGCCTCGAGTTAGTTAAGCCCTCGTAGTAACCTCCAACGCCATCCGGACCGAGGGCGTTCTCGAAGTTCCCGCAGAATCAGTTTTGTGACGGCAAGTCAGTGTCTTAGCCATTAGGAAGTCGCGCAATCCCCCTTGTAGTTGAGCCTGTATAGACTCCCCCATTTGGGCTAAGTAGTAACCGGAAAATTAGCCTGCCGTATAGAAGGATGTTACTGCCAAATTGGGCGTGGGGGTCGGCGGACACTGCTGCATCCAGCCGGCTGGAAGTGAGTGGTGAGCGCTTGGCTCGGACTCAGGGAGCCCGCGGTCAACGAATTGGGCTGCCTAGGATAACTCCAATGATCCCCGAGCGTGTCGAGACGTTCATTTTCGTCATGATGAGCCGAAGGAAGGTCTTGACTGTGTTCGGACTCACCATCATTACCTGGGCGATTTCCTTGGTCGTCAATCCCTGAAGCACCCAATCAACGATTTCACGCTCTCGCTGTGTCAGTCCAAACGCTTCGCAGGCACGTCGTCTCAGGAAGCCTGCTGGTGAGAGTTGGCGTTCCAGCAGCAGCGCGGTAGTGGTGCCGCGGCGTTCCGCCTCGACCCCGCGATCCATTCGGAGGTCAAGCACGCGGCACAGGTAGGTGCGGTTACCCGACTTGAATTCCCGGGCAAATTGCAACCCCTCGGCCGACGTTCGCACCTCGAGCTTCAGACGCAATTGTTTAGCAAGGAACGTCGGCAGCCGCTTCAGTTCTGCGGGATTTGCAGGAAACGCCAGAATTTGCAGGGCTTCCCAATTGTAGGCAACCGGATTCAGCGACGGCGGAGCCAGTAGCAGTACACCCGGGGTCGAAGCCTGCAAGTCAGGAATTCGTAACCGCTCTTTGTCCTTAACTCTGGGCACGCAACCTCACGGGATCAACGGCAGTCCTCGCGCTCTCCCGCGCCGACGCTCATCGATCGCGAACTAATTATCGTATCGCAACTCTATGCACTGATGTTGGCTGGCGCCATACAATTCGGGCAAATGACATTGCCAATCCGTCACGCCCTTTGCAGTCTAAACATTTGGTCGAAATCCATCTAAGTCATCATTGATAAGAACGTCTCTAGTGTATTTCGATTATTGTTTCGCGCCCTCTCCCCACATAGATTCCTTCCAACCGTAGTTGCAGTCTGGGGTGGCCGCCGCGGGGGCGGTGGCTAAAGTCCACGCTTTGTCGGTGGTCTGAATTTCATTGCGATGTGGGGTTCGCAGTTCATGAAGAGATTAAGGGTGTTGTGTCTTACGGCACTATTGTGCGCGGTGCCGGCGGTTAGTCAGGATCCGGGTTCAGCCGTATTGAACGGTGATGTCACTGACCCATCCGGAGCGGCCGTAGTGGGGGCTGACATAGTCGTGCAAAGTAAGGCCACGAGCCTCAGCCGCACCGCCACCAGCAATAATGCCGGGCTGTTCGTCGTTAACGGCCTGGCCCCCGGCCAATATGAGGTCCGCATCAACGCCATGGGGTTCAACCCAACGGTCACGCAGGTTCAACTCGAGGTCGGCCAGCAGCAGGACCTTAAAATCCCCCTTTCGCTGCAAACTGCTCAAACCACGGTGAACATAGCCGCCACCGACGCCGGGCCGCTGGTGAACACAACTACTTCAATCGTTGACGGCGTAATCAGCTCGCAGCAGATCGATTCTCTCCCGCTTAACGGACGCAATTTCATGGAGCTCTCGCTGCTTGTGCCCGGCAACGCGCCCGCTCCCAATTTCGATCCCACCAAGGTTGACACCGTTGTAATCTCGACCGACGGACAACTCGGCCGCGGCGGGAACGTCACCATCGACGGCGCTGACAACAATGACGACACTGTCGGCGGCATGTTGCACAATGTTCCCGAAGATGCGGTGCAGGAATTTCAGATTGCCTCCAACCAGTACTCCGCCGCCCTCGGCCGCTCGGGGTCGGCGGTGGTCAACGTGGTCACGAAGTCGGGAACCAACATCTGGCATGGCACGGCTGCTGTCTTTGCTCGCGACCAGAGTTTGCAGGCCTCCTCGCCGCTGGTTGACCCCTCGCTGGGAACTCCACCATTTCGCCGCGAGCAGTACGCCGGTTCGGTAGGCGGCCCGGTTGTTAAAGACAAGGCCTGGTTCTACTCCGCCTTCGAATATCGCGATCAGGTGGGCGGCGTCGAAGTCGGCACAGCCGACCTCGCCACTAATACCATCATCAAGAGCTTTGCCACCGCACCCGGCATAGACGCCATGGGCACGGTGCGCGGCGATTGGCAACTCAGCAACAAAGACAGCCTGATGATGCGCTACTCCATCGAGCAGCTCAACGCCACCGGCGCCAGCTCGCTGGATCGCGCGCTGGGCTCTGCTTCGCAGCGGCAGGTTCTGGAAAATAAGTTCCAGGCGTTTGTCACCAGTTGGACCCGTGTGTTCACTCCGACCTTGCTCAATCGCTTCAGCTTCGCGGAAAACAACTTCTTTAATGACACCACTCCGGTTGTCGTGTCGCCGCAGCTTGATCTCCCCAGCTTGCAGGATGGCGCATCGTTCCGCGTGCCGCAGCAGACCAAGCAGAACCGTCTGGAATTCTCCGATGTGGTGGACTGGTCACGCGGCAAACATAATTTCAAGTTCGGAGCGGAAGTACAGCACGTCGCCGCCGATTTTTATCTTGGAGTGTTTCAGCAGGGGCGCATCGAGGCGGTCGAAAATTTTCCCGACTTCGATCGTAACGGCGACGGCCAGGTAACCTGGGATGATCTGCTGTTCGCCGTTACTCTGCAGAGCCACTATCCTGACCGTCCGCTGCTGCTTCCCAACGACAATAACAACTACCTGGCATTTTTCGCGCAGGACGACTGGCACGTGACGCCGCAGCTGACCCTGAATCTCGGGCTGCGCTACGATCTTGACACCAATTCGAAGGACATCAGCTACTACAGCCAGATCAATCCCATCGTGCAACCGTTCTTGCACGGCACGCGCGGCAAAGACGCCAACAATCTCGGCCCGCGCATTGGTTTCAACTGGGCCAATGCCGCCGGCAACCTAAGCGTGCATGGCGGATACGGCATCTACTACGACCGCATCACCCTGGAAATCATGTCGCTGGAGCGCGGTCTCAACGGCACCTCGCTGCCCATCGATGTTCGCGCCGGCAATGCCTTCAGCGGCCCTAATGGTCCCGTTTACCTCGATCCCAACGGATTCTTTCTGCCGGGTGCCCCCACCCTCAACAACCCCTTCACCGGGTTCATACTACCGGGGGCCGGCGCTTCGGGCATCAACATCATCGACAACGCCATGCAGAACCCATCCGTGCAGCAGTTCAACCTTGGCTTCCAGTGGGAGTTTGCCAGGAACTGGGTGGTCCGCGCCGATGGTATACACGATTTGGGCACGCACTTCATCCTTGGCGTGCCGATCGGTACCGTTTACAACCCGGTTGTCGGCGGCCCCGACACGGTAAAGAATCTGGAGTCGAGCGTCAACACCCACTACGATGCGCTGTTCCTCACCGTGGATCGCCGCTTCTCCAACCATTACCAGTTCCACGCGGCCTACACACTTTCGAAGTCCTTGAACTATGCCAATGACGACCAGATTCCATTCGCTAACGGTCCCATCGATCCGCTCGATCTGCATCGCGAGTACGGTCCCACACCCAACGACCAGCGCAATCGCTTTGTAGTCTCCGGGACCGCCGACTTGAAGTGGGGCTTCCAGATTTCGCCTTTGTGGACTATTGCCTCCAGCGTGCCCATGGACATCATGCTGCCCGACAACAGCACACGCATTCCGCAGCTCGGCCGCAACGCCGGCTGCCGCCAGTTCCACAATGGCGCGGAGCTGAATCGGTTCATCGCCAACCTCAATGCAAACGGCGGCGAGAACGGCACTCCCTTGCCCCTGGTCGATCCCAGTGTCAGCTTCTGCAACATGTTCAACTCGTTCGATCTGCGAGTTTCGAAGCAGTTCGACTTCGGCGAGCGGGCGTCGCTGCTGCTGATTGGAGAAGTCTTCAATCTATTCAACACCACCAATATCCTTGGTGTGTCGAACACCAACTATTCCGGCTATGCCAACGTGCTGGTGCGCGACAACAACACCCCCGGCGACCCAGGTTATCTGCAGTCTTCGTCATTCGGTTCGCCGGTCACGACCGCGGGCGGGGTCTTTGGATCTGGCGGCCCGCGGGCATTCCAGCTCGCGCTGAGGTTCAGCTTCTAGTTGACGGAGCAAACCATAGCGGCGGTTTCGCGGTCCGGTGGGTTGCGCCGCGAACTGGGACTTGGATCGGCCGCCGCGGCGGTGGCCGGAGAGGCCATCGCCGTCGGCATTTTTCTGACGCCCGCAGGCATGGCCAGATCGCTGGGCTCGCCCTTTTGGCTGCTCATGGTTTGGCTCTTTATGGGCGCCATCAGCATGAGCGGCGCCTTGTGCTTTGGCGAACTGGCCGCGCGCTACCCCGAGGCTGGCGGACTCTACGTTTATCTGCGCCAAGCCTACGGAGAACGCATTGGGTTTCTCTATGGCTGGATGAGCCTGCTGGTCATGGACCCCGGCATCACCGCCGCGCTGGCGGTGGGTGGGGCCACCTACGGCTCCTATATTTTCGGTTGGAATGGAACCGCTGCAAAGCTGATTGCCATTGCCACGGTGGCCGTCATTTGTGCCGTAAACATGTTGAACATTCGTCTGGCGGCCGGCGTTCTGCGTTACCTCACCTGGCTGAAGTTTGGCGTCCTCGCGCTGCTTGTGGTGTGGGCGTTGCTTTTCCGCCTAGGTTCCTGGTCGCACTTCGTGCCCTTTGTCGCCCAGCGTCCCGGCTCAACGCCATTGCTACCTGCGGTGGCTGGCGCGCTGGTGGCGGCCTTCTACAGCTTCGGCGGTTGGTGGGACGTAAGCAAAATTGCCGGCGAGGTGAAGGACCCGGCCCGCACCCTGCCTCGCGCTCTGGTGCTGGGCGTACTCGGCGTAGTCGCTGCCTACGTGCTGGTCAGCGGCGTGTTCCTCTACCTCGTACCGCTCGGGAGCGTCACTTCCGACCAGACCTTTGTCGCCCAGGCGGGAGCCATCCTCTTCGGCAGGACGGGTGCAGACCTGCTTGCCGGAGCTGTGGTCATTTGTGTGCTGGGTAGTGTGGCGGCCCTTATCATGCTTTGCCCGCGCGTCTATTACGCCATGGCGCGCGACGGTGTGTTTCTCCACTCCGTGGCGCGGCTGCATCCGGTCTTCGGTACGCCGGTGCGGGCCATCGCGATCCAGGGAATCATGACTTCACTGTTGGTGGCAGTCGGCGCCTTCGATCAGATCATCGCCTACTTTATTTTCGTCGCCGTGCTGTTCATCGGACTCACCGTGACCACCCTCTTCGTCTTTCGTGGGCGCGATCACGAGCAGGCGGCGGTCAAAACTCCCGGCTATCCCTACACTCCGTTGGCATTCCTGGCGCTCGTGGTGTTGCTGCTGGCACTCACTATGTTGCGGGCGCCTCGTCAGGCGTTGCTGGGATGCGCCGTGGTTTTGCTGGGACTGCCCGTGTACGCTCTTCTCCCCCTTCACACACCTGGCACCGCAGCGTCGAAGTTAGAGCGGACCTCGAATTCCTGACGCCGGCAAACCTGCAACGCCGGTATCGAATCCCGTCAGCGTTTCTTCTTCGGTTCTTTTGCTTCGCGCTCCCGCTTCTCTGCGATGGCCGACTTCACTAGTTTCTTGATCAGCGTAGCCGGCAGGGGCTTGTCAATCGCGAAACGGATGGTCCCCTTCGAAGTGGGATACTTCTTCAGCTCCTCTTTCAGCGGCCCCAGCAGCGTCGAACTCATGCCGAACAATGAGCAATGGTTGGGAAACGCCGCGTAGCCCAGTAGCATTCCCTTGTATTTCACGCACGGAATTCGGTAGCTGATGACCTCCGTGGCTTCCTCCGGCAGCACCGATTGAATCACCGCGCGGACTTTCTTCAGAGTGCTGCGCTGGGGTTCCGGAATCCCGGCAAGGTACTCCTCGACTGTCGCTGGGGCAGCTCTGCCCAGCTTGTTGTCTGTGCGGCCGCCTGCTGGCGCCTTCTTCATGCCGTTGCCTCCCTCGGAGAAAATACCACTTTTCTTCGGCACCGCCTCACGTTGGCCCAAAACGATTTCATAAACTGATGTCCATTGCGCGATGACTCACGCGCTAATCCATTTCAATTATTGTCCCGGCTGCTCTTCGCTTATACATTCCTTCCAACTGAAGTTGCTGTTTTGGGATTGCAACATTCTGCGATAAGCTCAGCCTACACGTTACCTGCACTATGGGCCGCGAGTCGCGCCAGCGCACAACATACGAATATGAGTGACGAGAAAACACCGGACGATAACCACCAGCCTGTAATTCTTGTCCCCCTCGAGGGCGCTGCACCGTCGCCCACTAAGATTCGCATTATCGAAGACGCGCAAGCCACGGGCGACACCGCCGCTGCGTACGAGTACTGGCGCGCCGGCTCGGGACGCCGGCAGGTCCCGGGAATTATCAAATGTTTTGGCGCTCGTCCCGACTTTCTCCGCCAGGTCGTGGATTTCTCCAACACCATTCATTTTTCCGAGGGCCATCTCCAGCGCCGCCACAAGGAGATGATCGCCAGCTACGTCTCCTATCTCAATCGTTGTCCCTATTGACTGGACAGCCACACTTACTTCCTGCGGGTTCAGGGAGCTGATGATCGGTGCGTAGCGGCAATTCTGCAAGGCAAGCTGGACGAAGCCGGCCTGTCCGCGCCGGAGCGTGCCCTGATGGATTACACCAAGCTCATCACCGAAGCCGCTCCGCGTTCCACCGGAGATGACGTCGCCATCCTGCGCAACCACGGTTGGAGCGAAGACCAGATCGCGGAGGCCGTGTATATCATCGCTATGTTCGCCTTCTTTAACCGCGTCGCTGACGCCTTCGGCATCCCGCCGCAGCACTATCTCGAACTCGGCAAGATGACACCCTAGCCAGCCCGTGAACAACTCGATTCGCGGGTAATGCGCGGCCGGTTACTAGCAGCTAGGAGCAATCTTGCATCACGATAGTCTCGACAACACAAATCTCGGCTACCACCATTTGACGATTTACGTGCGGTACGTTCGTATTGTAGGATTCCTCAAATACTCTACGGTCCAGGTGCATGAACGTTAAATTGGGAACCAGAAATCTACTGCTCTTTCCTTCTTGTCTCTCACCTTAATTCTTTTGGCCGAAGTCGGATGCGGCAGTTCGTCATCAAGCTCCGCCGGATCCAACGCGAACGCTGGTCCACCAAGCTTGTCTCAGCCCGGTACCGTCAGTGCCACGCAAAATCCACTCGTTGCCTCCTACAGCTTAGACGTTCCAGTCGATGGGCAGGCGAGCGTCGAGTTCGGGACAACCACTTCCTACGGACGCGCTACCATGGCCCAACTTGTGCCCGTTGGTGGGGGCACGGCGACAATGCTGGTGGCTGGAATGCACGCGGCTACGACCTATCACATGCGTGCCCACGTAGCTCTCTCTGACGGCACTACGCTCTTGGACTCCGATCACACGTTTACCACCGGGCCCTTACCAGGCGGCTCTTTCCCTGCGGTGACAGTCACTCCGGCGGCTACTCTGCCGGCCGGCTCTGGAGTGGAACTGCTCTCCGATTTCGGTCCCGACATCTCTACGGTGGCATTGGATACCGATGGCTCGGTCATCTGGTATTACTTCGATCCCGCGCTTCCAGCCGGCAGGTTTCCGACCGGAGCGTTTCCGTTTCCGATTCGTCAACTCGACAATGGCGACTTTTTGATCAACTATGGCGTTGATGTACGCGAAGTGGATCTTGCCGGAAATATCGTCCGTAAAATCACGCTCGATCAGCTCAATGCCGCGCTCTCAGCGGCTGGGTCTCCGGTCTTTGCCGTAAGTATCCACCACGATGTCCTTCCTCTCAGCAATGGTCACTGGATCGTGCTGATCAACGAAAACCACGATTTCCAGGATTTGCCGGGCTATCCGGGAACTACCACCGTACTTGCCGACGATTTGGTCGAATTGGACGCCAATAACCAGGTGGTGTGGATCTGGCGAGCGTTAGATCATCTGGATGTTAACCGGCATCCGTACCAATTCCCTGATTGGACGCATTGTAACGCTGTCGTCCTAACCGCGGACGGAAACCTGCTATTGTCCGTGCGCCACCAGAGTTGGGTCCTCAAGATTGATTATGCCAACGGAGCAGGAGCCGGCGACATCCTATGGCGACTCGGTCCTCAGGGTGATTTCACACTTTCGGAGAAACGATCCCGCCCAGTGGTTCTACAACCAGCATTTTCCCGTGATTCTGCAGACACAAGGCTCCCAGTTTCGTCTTGGCGTGTACGATAACGGCGATATACGGCCGGACAGCAGCGGCCAAGATTGTTCGATAAACAATACCTGTTACAGCCGCGCCGTAATCCTTAACGTGGATGAGTCGGCACGCACCGCTGCCGTATCGTGGCAGTACGCCCCTGGATTTTTCTCCTTTTGGGGAGGAAGCATTGGGGTATTGCCGAACGGAGATGTGGAGTTCGATTCCAGTACAGTTGACGATGGGAATTCGCGAATACTCGAGGTTACCTCCGATGCGAATCCACAAATCGTATGGCAGATGGATTCGACCAACGCCTCCTTCTACCGCGCGCTTCGAATTCCCAGCTTGTATCCCGGAGTCCAGTGGTAGCGCGTGTCGTGCCGGCGCTGGCGCCGCCGCAATCATCGCCTCCGGCTTACACATAGTCGAACAGGGTCATGAACCCGTAGTCCATGTGTAACTGTTGGTGGCAGTGAAACAATGTCAGGCCAGGATTGTCGGCGACAAACGATACCTCTGTCTCCTGATAACCTCCGACCATGACCACGTCTTTCAGGATTCCTGCGGTGGCTTGCCCTGCCACCCGCGTCAGCTCAAAGCTGTGGCGATGAAGATGGATGGGATGAATATCGTCGCTGGCATTTCGCATGCGAATGCCATAGCGCTTGCCCTCGCGCAAATGAAAACTTGCAGGCGCCATCTCGTTTCCCATGGGATAGGAAACGCCGTTAATCGCCCACCGGTTGAAGCCCTCTTCGGCAGCGTTGTCCTTGGTGAAGATCATCTCGAAAGTTTCGTCGGGTTCCGGCGCCGCAGAGTTCTGCGCGCCAAAACGGGCATAGTTCCAGTGGAATGGTGGTGGCGCGATCCACTGCGCCTTCCCTCCCTGTCCCGCATATTCGACCACGATGCCCATGCCGTGATGTCGGTCATCGTCGGCCAGATCGCCCATGATCCAGACCCCGGGATGGTCCATCTTCACAATCGCAGAGATGCGCTCCGCCGTTCCTAACCAAAGCACCGGGACCGAAGTCGGGCTCGGTACCGGATTGCCGTCCAGTGCGATCACGTGGAACACGTGGCCCGGTAGCGCCAGGCTGCGAATCTCCGTGGCGCTGCCATTCAATACGTGAAACAGCACACGTTCGCCGGCTCTAACGCGCACTGGTTCGCCGTGCCCCAGCATGCGACCATTGATGGTGAACGAGCCGTAGCCAACCTCATAGCCGTGTGGCATGCCTTTAGCCAGCGAAGCTTTCATCGCTGACTCGCCTTGCGCCTTGAGGTGACGGTCTTGCGTGCCGGGCGCAAGAAAATTCATTGCCATATCGCCGCCGCGGCTGAAAGTCGGTTCGAACTCTTTGAGCGTGAGAAATACTTCGCGGTCGTAGCCTCCTGGCTCGTGTTTTGGCTCGATGTACACCGGCCCAACCTGCCCGCTGTATTGCCCGGCGAACAGATCCGCACCTGCGCGGTCGTGGCTGTGATAAAAGCGCAGGCCTGCAGGGTTAGGTGTGAAGCTGATGCGGCGTTTGCCGTGCGCCGGAATCCACGGCGTGCCTTCTTCCGCCGCTCCATCCACATCGGTCCCGACCTTCTGCCCGTGCCAGTGCAATTGTTCCGGCTCGTTGGTGTCGTTGATGATGTCCACTGTGACCTGCTCCCCCTCCTTGAAGCGCAGTAACGGGCCCGGAAATTGCCCGTTGTACGTGACGGAGGAAACGATCCGATTAGGTGCGATTTCCACTGCGGCCGTCTTGATAAGGATCGTATGGTCGGCAGAACCGGACGCTTGTACCACATTGTGGGAATCATGACCTGCCATCGCGTCCTGCCCGGCGAAGCCCAGGCGCGACAGCATCGCACCTCCCGCGGCCAGGCCGGCTGTCTTCACAAACTGCCGTCTTGAATCGGCAAATCTCGTCATAGCTTCAGACCCCATCCGGTCGTATTTGCTGCTCGTTGGATGCCGGCGGTTTCCCTTCCGTCACGGGAAGGCATAGCGAAAACTCCCAGCGGTTCGCCACTAACGTGGCAACGGCTTTCCACCTTATAGCCCGAGAGGTGGAGAATCGGACTCGCCACTATTGCCTGATTGCTTTCTGCACTAACTAAGCCCATACTCCGCTCTTCGTTGCCAAAGATAAACAACAGCACCACCGGAGTGTGATCGGGTTCGCGCCCACACTCTGAACTCCACCAGCAAGTCCCTGTCTCCCCCGGGCCACACCTGCTGGTATTCCAAAGATCTTGCGTTGATTGACGTCGGCGTCAAATGTAACCGGCTGTCTCCTGAGAGAGAATTCGCCGATTCACACATACCAGACCGAATCGGTGTTCTTGCAGGCGACGAGGTAAGTGGCAAGAAAGTCTACGGAACAAGATGGAATTATTTTCGCGCGTCAACGGCTTCAACTAAATCAGGGAGGAACTAAAGCATGAACAGGAACATGGGGAGAGGATTTGCCTTGCTTTGTGCGCTCGCGATGGCTGTCGTTCTCGCCGCTCCGGCGATCGCGCAGTCAGAGAAACCGCCAATGTATACCTACGTTGGGAATTGGAGCATTCCCCGCGCCCAGTGGGCCGAAATGGATAAAGCCAGCGCGGCTGACGACGCCCTCCTGACCAAGGGCCTCGCCGCCGGAACCATTATTGGCTATGGCAGCGATGTCAACCTTGTTCACCAGGCCGACGGTACCACCCACGACGATTGGTGGTCGTCCACGTCTATGGCAGGTTTGATGAACATGCTCGACCAGTTCTACAAGGCGGGTACGTCCACGTCTCCGGTCCTGGCCAGCGCCACCAAGCATTCTGACCAGATTTTCGTCAGCCGCTGCTACCACTGGCAATCCGGATCATGGAAGGACATCTACTCCCAGGGGGGCGCCTACAAATTGAAGGCCGACGCGCCCGATGACGCGGTGGAAATCATTTGCAAGAACATCGTCGAGCCGCTGATGGAGAAACTGCTCGCCGACGGCACGATTCACGAGTACGAGCTCGACACCGAAGCCATCCACACCGAATCGCCCGACATGTTCTACATCTTCTATATTGCGGCCAACGCTGAGGCTCTGGACAAGGTCAGGGCGGCGCTGCGCGAGGCCACCAAGGCGAACCCGCTGCGTGGTCCGGCCTTCAGCTCCATGGTCGACTACACCGCCCATCGCGATATGCTGGTCCGCTCCGTCGTCACCTACAAATAGCTATGCCGGGCGCCCTCTCAGGCACTGCTTGGGTGGCTTATCGTTGGGTTATTTGCAGCTTCGGAGGTGCCCCGTCCCAGCCGCGTTGGCTGAGGCGGGGATTTTTAGCGCCGAACGAACTCTCTCCACTCGAACAACGCTGGGCAAGGAATTCCCGGCTCCGCGACATTGCTCGCGCCCTTGCCGCGTAACTACGGATGGGCGATGCTCACGCGATCGATAATGAGCTTCTCGATCCCAGCCTGAGTGTCAAATCCGAAGTCCCGGATACCCAAACTGACGTCTTGATTGTGGAAGAATGCCTTCTCGATGAGCGAGTACATGGGGTTGTCCGCAGAAAGAGCGTCGCTCTTACCGGTGTACGGGTCGCCGAATCTCGCGGTGTACGTCTTATCGCCGTCAACCACGGTCACGATGTAGAACCGCTCCTTATCCTGGAGCAGAATCTGCCGGATCTTTCCGTTTACCCACTTGAGAGTTGGCGTCGTTTCCCGCTGGGGAGCCGCGCGCTTTTCCGGTGCAATCGTTATCATGGCTGCTACCTTCCTTTGTGAGGATCGAGAAGAAATCCAATCGAGCGCGAACTGGGCGCCCGCACACAATTTCTGTGCTGAGTCTAAGGCGGCCGGAGAGCGCCTCATACTACCGCGCTAGATTTATACGGTTCGGTTCCCCATTCGGGAAGGACGAAAAACGAACGGCCGATGGTCCCCCCAGCCAAATCAGCGCCCGCCGCGGTCCCCGGTCTGCGCATCTCGACCCTACTCCCGCCACCCTGCAGGTTTCGATGCATGCAAAAGCGTAGGATGATGTAACTCTGGCTCGGCGGCCAGAGAACTTCATGAAATGACTCCCGGGGTACGGCGATGAAGCTACTGACAAAATTCAATCTGGTGCTGCTGCTGTTTCTGGGCGCTAGCGGATTAATCATTGCGCACTTGGCCTACCAGTTTCTCATGCGCAACGCGCGCGACCAGGTGGTGCAACAGGCCGAGTTGATGATGGCCAGCGCCCGCTCCACCCGTGATTACACCTCCGACCAGATAAAGCCGCTGCTGCTGAAGAATCCAGAGCACGAAATCTCATTCCTTCCACAGACCGTGCCCGCTTTTGCCGCCACCACCATTTTCAACGCCATGCGCAAGTCCTATCCGGACTACTCCTATCGTGAGGCCACGCTCAACCCCACCAACCTGATCGATCGCGCCGACGACTGGGAGAGCGACATTATCCATTATTTTGCCAATCATCCGGGCGAGAAGAGACTGGTTGTCGAGCGTGAGACTCCGACCGGCCGCCAGCTTTATCTGGCCAGGCCAATCACGGCTGCCAAGAGTTGCCTGGAGTGCCACAGCACTCCCGACGTGGCGCCCGCGGCTATGATACGCACCTACGGCAGTCAGAACGGATTTGGCTGGAAGCTCGACCAGGTGATCGCCGCACAAATCGTGTCGGTCCCCATGTCGGTGCCCAACCGAGTGGCTGACAACGCTTACCGCAGCCTCATCCTGTTTCTGATCGTGACTTTCCTGGTCACGATCGCCGCGCTCGACACGGCGTTGTACTTGATCGTGATCCGCCCACTGCGCCGTGTTTCCCAGTCCGCCGACCGGATAAGCAAAGGCGAAACCGATCTGCCCGAGTTGCAGCCTCAGGGCCGCGACGAAATCGCCGAGGTGACGGCGTCGTTCAACCGCATGCACGTCAGCCTGGCGAAAGCGCTGAAGATGCTGGGGCAGTAGCTTCAGGGAGTCTTCTTGCGCGCAAGGAAGCGGGAGCGGTCTTTGTCGGAGTCGATTTCTCCCGCGACTGCGCTGTACAACTCATCCACGGAGGAACAGCGGTCGGCCGCGCGCTTCACCACCACCTTGGCAATCGGCCCGATATAAGCCGCCAATTCGCGGCTGACCGAGTCCAGGTCCACTGGCTGCAGCCTGCTGGACGGGCGGGCTGGATCGCTTCCCGGCCGCGGCGTCGGAGTATTCAGCGCCGGTCTCCCGCTGGGCGGCAGAGTCGGGTCCACAGGATCGAGAATGGAGAGGTGCTCGATCGTCTGCGCCTCTTCGAATGTGAATTCCCCAAGATCGCCGAGAAATTCGGCGGCACTTTGATAGCGGTCTTCCGGATCCTTTGCCATCGCCTTAAGAATGGCATTGCAGATTCCATCCGGCAGTGAGGGATTCAGTCCCGCGGGGTGCCGGGGCTCGGTGTTCAGATGAGCCGTCATGATCTCGTAGTCGGTGCCCTTGAAGGGCGTTCGTCCGGTGAGGATCTCGTACAGCATGGCTCCTGTGGCATACAGGTCAGAGCGGGCATCGACACGCTCACCCCGCACTTGTTCGGGAGACATGAAATGCAACGTTCCCAGAACGTGCCCGGGACGTGTCGAACTGGCGTCGGCGGTGCGGAACGCCATGCCGAAATCGAGCAACTTGGCCTCGCTCGCGGGCGTAATCACAATGTTAGACGGCTTGATATCGCGGTGAACCACGCCGCGGGCGTGTGCGTATTCCAGTGCCGACAGCACCTGGCGGACGTAGTCGATGCCCGACATGGCGCGGTGCGGCCAGGGCGAGCGCATCTTCGACTGCAGGTCTTCCCCTTCGACGAACTCCATCACCATCGCGACCTGCTCGTTTACCTGGAACGCGGTGTGAAACTGTGCGATGTGGGGATGCGAAAGGCTGGCGAGCACGCGGATTTCGCGCACGAAACGCTCCGACAGGTCGCTGCCGCTCCGATCCGATCGCAACAGCTTCAGGGCCTCGACCCGCTGCGAAATTACGTGCCGGACCTTGTACACCTCGCCGATGCCGCCAGAACCCAACTGGCTCAGCACTTCATAATCGCCGATGGTCTGGCCGACCGCTAGCGGCAAACTGGCACACTCCTGTGGAATCGTAGTCAGTCGAACAGAATCCTGTCCCACGATGTTTTGCTTATTCTGGGGTCGCCAGCGCAGGAATGCAAGGCGCCGGGACGGTCGGCCCCGGGCCGCGCTACGGCTCCACGACGATCGTAGCCATCATGCCGCCGTCCTCATGGTCAAGGATGTGGCAGTGGTATACGAATTTTCCCGAGATTTCAGGATCGCGAAAATCCATACGCACCGTCACGTTGGGATAGGGACCATGTCCGCTCCAGCTGGGAATGGTCACCGTGTCTATCAACGGCGGATTAGCCACGGGCTGGCCGTCGATGGCCGTCCACAAAAAGTGGATCTGGTGAATGTGAAAGGCATGCGCTTCCCCAGTTCGGTTCGCAATGGTCCAGTCTTCTACCGCTCCCACCTTGGTTCGGACTGCCGGCGGATTCATCGCGTCAAAGATCTTCGGCTGCTCTCCGTTCACCGTAATAAAGAACTGGCCTGGCCCGTTGGTGCCCACATTCAACTCGGAAAAGTACAGCGACCGCTGGGCAGTCGGTTTTACCGACGCCAGCCCCGAAAAGCGTTGCGCCCGGATTGGTGGCGGACCGGCTGGTACTTTTTCGGCATCGATCTTGCCGGGACCGACTGCCAGTTTCGCCAGCGTTGCCGGCGGCATAGGATCTCCGATCGGCCCGGTAGGATAGCCCGCCGTCACCAGTTGCGACTTCGAATTCAACGCCAACGCAGGCACGATGAATTCGGCGCGGCCTGCGGGCGGGAGCTCGATGGTGGACGTAGCTACCGGCGTCGTCAAAGGAATGCCATCCAGCGAAATCAATTCCAGTTGCTGGATCTGTCCGGAATGCACCTGCAAGGTGAGGAATCCGTTGGTCGTCGCGTTGAGAACCCGCCAGAATTCTTTTTGCCCGGCGGTTACATTGATGACCGGCAGTGCACCACGGGGGAAATTGGCCGGTTCGAAATTCACCGTAAACTGGCCATCGTCGTCGGTCAGCGCGTCCGGATTTCGCCGGATCACGACGACCCGTTCGGTCAGCCCTTGCGTCACAGGGTTCGACCCTTCGATGATCAGGGCGCCCGCTGCCCCACCGTAGACTTGCGGCGCCGAGAAGCCATGCGGATGCGGATGATACCAGTACAGTCCGGGAGGATCGTTGGCGGGTATCTCGATGGAATACTGGAACGGTACGCCGTTGTTTTGAATGATGGTATTTACAACTTCGTCCTGGTGGCAAACTGGCGGAACATTCAGTCCGTGAAAGTGAATGTTGGTGGAGGTGTCCGTGAGCATGCCGCCCAGACAGGGGTTTTGCTGGGCCACCGCCGCGTCCATGTCCCCCATCGCCATGGGAACAATGGGCGCATGCCTCGACTTCAAACGGTGCGGCGGAGAAGTAATGTAGTTCCTGAAGTTCAAGACCAACTGGTCGCCGGGATTCAGACGCAGCGTCGGAGCTTCCACCGGAACGTTATGGTCCATGTAGACATAGCAATAGTGCATCTGCCCGGTACTACCGACCTCGCTCCTCAGGGCAAGATCCGCAGCGAGAATCCCATTCTGACTATGAAGCTCCGGCGGGTTCGTGATTGTGCTACCCGGCGTCGGACGCGGCGGGCAAATTACCTGAGCCGCGGCACACAAAGGCAGCCCCAGGAATAAGGCTACCCGCAGAATGCGAACCTGAACACCCATACTCTCCCCCTAAAACAATTCACCCGGAACACCCGCTGGCACTAAAAAGGCCGCGGAGGATACGCGAACAGCGACAACGTTCCTGGAAAGGCGAGCGACTCCGGCGAGTTGACTGATTCCGTCAGCGCGCACCCGCTCCCATTGACCGCGACTTTGACAATCCCGATCGCCGACGCCGGACCATGGTCGTTCCCAGGCCGTCCGAACTCCGCAACGTACAACACGCTTCCGCTTCCCGTTGGATCTCTGGGCACCACGGACCCAAACCACGGCCGCACATTGAACCCGTTCAGCTCCTTCGACCGGCAACCGGGCATGACCTTCCCGGTCTTCGCGTCGAAAAACGCCGCCATCACCGTGCCGCCTTCGCTGTTGGCGATGTACAACAAGCGCTCGTCGGGGCTGAGCCGGATCGATCCCGCATCCACTCCTCGTCCCACGTTGTAGGGGAAGGTTCGATCCAACTTGCCGGTTCGCAAGCGCGAAACTTCCACCACCACGGCGGGCGCCGATATGTCTCCAAATATGGCAAACTGCCCGTCCCGGGTAATGTCCACGCCGCTCGGCATACTGCCGGGCCTCAACCGTGTTGAAGGAATAGCCCCCGAGTAAGCGGCAGAATTCTGAAGATCGTTATTCGAGACGGGTATTCCCCCGGTTACGCCGAACGACTGGATGGATCCGTCACCGTAGGCAACCACCAGCATCGTCCCATTGACGGCCATGCCGGCTACCGAGCCACCCTGCAAGCCCACCGCGGGAACGTCGCCCAGAAATGTCAACCCGCAACCCGATTGCAGAGCGAACGTGGCAATCGTGTTCGACGAGGTGAAGCTGGCATACAGATAGTTGCGGTTGGCTGCCAGGCCAATGCCGTTCTCGCTGCCGTCATCCGTATCCGATGCGAAGAAATCGCCCAGCAGTTGCTGGGTCTGCAACGAGACGGAGGCTACGTTGTTGGTCCCCGAGTTCGAAACGTAGAGGCAGGTGGCGGAAACGTCGGGCACGGAATTCAACCGCGCCGTGCCAAAGAAGCCGCCCATGATTCCGAATCCCCCGGTAGTCACGATGTTCTGCAGGCTGAGTTGCGGCGCAGCGCTCGTTCCCCCCGCCAGGAAGATAGCCAGTCGGTTCTCGAATGGAAGACCCAGGTCTTGGTTGGCAACAACATAAACCGGCATCGCGGCGCGCGCTTGACCATTCAATTCAGGCGGCCCCGCCGCGCTCGCAGCCGAATAGAATGCGAGCGCCAGCAAGACAGAAAACAGACCCTTGATCCCGTGAATCATTGCGATAGCCCCCGAATACCGAAGACGCCGCCTGGAGTAGCGGCTTATGGCAAGCGAACCCCTGTCGCACGATTGTCCCGCAATACCTGGCTTTCCGTCGATGGCAATTCCCAGAAACAGTTGCAAATGGCTTGCAACTGACTGCAACGATAGTAGAGGCACGCCCATTGCTCCCTGGCGCAGCGGTTTCTCGATGCTATCATCAACGGCGGTTCCAGCCGAGGCCGCCGCGACCTTCCATCTTGTCCTGTTTCCCGTGCGTTCGTGAGGAGATTCGGCCATGCGCTCTTTGTTATCGTTGGTGCTTACCGCTCTCATCGCACTGGCGACGAGTTGCGGCAAAAGTCCGGGAGGCGGTGCCACTTCAACCGCTAGCCAGCCGGACCCGTATCAGCCTATGCCCTACGTCAAGATCAAGCACCCCGAGTGGAGCAAGAACGCCTCCATCTACCAGATCAACGCCCGGCAATTCACGCCCGAGGGCACCCTGCGCTCCGCCGAAGCGCAAATCCCGCACCTTAAGGAGCTCGGCGTGACCATTCTCTGGCTCATGCCCATCAACCCCATTGGCCAGAAGAACCGCAAAGGCACGCTCGGCAGCCCTTACGCCGTGCAGGATTATCTCAAGGTCAACCCTGAACTCGGCACCCTTGACGACCTCAAGCACTTTGTCGCTGCCGCCCATCAGCAGGGCATGCACGTCATTCTCGACTGGGTGGCCAATCACACAGCGTGGGACAACGTGCTTGTGACCCAGCATCCCGAGTGGTACGCGCGCAACTGGAAGGGTGAATTCCGGCCTACGCCGTGGTGGGACTGGTCCGACATCATCGATCTCGACTACAGCCATCCGGAGTTGCGTAAGTATATGACCGACGCGCTCAAGTACTGGGTGCGCGAGGCCGATATCGACGGCTACCGCTGCGACGTCGCCGGCTATGTCCCCATCGACTTCTGGAACAATGCGCGCAAGGAGCTTGATGCCATTAAGCCGGTATTCATGCTGGCGGAGTGGGAAGCGCGCGACCTGCACGAGTACGCCTTCGACATGACCTACGCCTGGACCTGGTATGACGCATTGCGCGAGCTCACCACTGGTCGCAAACACGATCTCGGCGGCCTCCGCAATTACTACGCCTGGAACGAAAGCTACTACCCGCACGACATCATGCGCATGACCTTCGTCAGCAACCACGACAAGAACTCCTGGGACGGCACCGAGTTCGAGCAGTTCGGCGCCGGACTCGAAACCGCCATCGTGCTCTCCTGCGTAGGTGATGGCATGCCGCTGATCTATAACGGACAGGAGGCGGGCAACACCAGGCGCCTGAAGTTCTTCGAGAAGGATCCCATCGTCTGGAAGGCCCACCCCAATGGCGAGCTCTACCGAAAGCTCATTGCGCTGAAGACGCACAACACCGCGCTATGGAACGCCCACTGGGGCGCGATCATGATCGACGTGTCCAACAGCGCGCCCAACGCGGTGTTCAGCTTCGTCCGCCAGAACGATATCGACAAGGTCTTTACGGTGATCAACTTTTCGGGCCAGCCCCAGACCGTGACCTTCAAAGACACGCTCTATCACGGGAAGTACACGGAATACTTGTCCGGCGAAGCAACGGAACTAGGAACAGAGAGTCGGGTAACGCTGAAGCCCTGGGAGTCGAAGATCTTCGTGAAGTGACGGGATACGATCCAAATGACCAGCGAAGCGACGCGTCACTGGGATGAAACTACGGGTGCCCCGCCCAGCAGTCTCACCGAAACATTCTCCAAGCGGGTGCCCCATTCTGCCCTTCGTTTGGGCGGGGTGGGGATTTTTCTTCGTTCCTTCCCGCAATGTGCGTACCCGGGCGCCACCTCGACAGAGTGGGATGAGTACCCCGGATTCCGGTCCGAAAACGTCTAGTTCGCGTGATGAGATGGGCTATCATCCCCAACGGGCGATTTATGACTTCCGAGTGGCAAGCTCGACGCCGAGCGCGTGTGGCCCGCGATCCTCGCTTCGACGGGAAGTTTTTCGTCGGCTGCCTCACCACCCACATTTACTGTCGTCCCAGTTGTCCCGTGCCGACAATAAAGGATAAGAATGTCCGCTACTTTGCGAGTGCAGCTGCGGCAGAAGAAGCAGGATTTCGCCCCTGCCTGCGTTGCCGTCCCGAATGTTCTCCGGGAACTCCCGCGTGGCTGGGAACTTCGTCCACTGTCTCGCGCGCGCTGCGCCTGATTGCGGAGACTGACCTACAGGATGGCGGCATCGAGCACCTTGCCGAGCGCCTGGGTGTTGGTTCACGTCACCTGCGCCGTTTGTTTCTGCAGCATCTCGGAGCCACTCCCGGCGCGGTGGTGCAAACGCGTCGCTTGCACTTCGCCAAGAAACTCCTTGACGAAACCAGCCTACCGATGTGCGAAGTCGCCCTGGCGGCAGGGTTCGGTTGCGTTCGCCGGTTCAATGCCACAATCCGGCAGACCTATCGGCGAACGCCCACGCAAATCCGCCGCCTGGCCCGCCAGTCCGGCGCGCAGCCCGACGACCAGTACGCGTTTTGCTTGCGCTATCGTCCGCCCTATCAATGGCAGCACATGTTGGCCTTTCTCGCGCCCCGCGCCACTCCCGGCGTCGAGGCCGTCGACGAAGGTGTCTACCGCCGTTCCATTTCGCTCGACGGCGCCTATGGATGGTTCGAAGTCTCGTGCGACGAAGCCAATCATTCGATGGCTTTGCGAGTTCATTTCCCCGATGCGCGCTGCCTGTTTCTGATCTGTGAGCGGGTCCGCGCCATGTTCGACCTCAATGCCGATTGGATCGCGATTGACTCGGCGCTGCGCGCAAGTCCGCTTCTGGCCGCTCGCGTCGACGCTGCGCCCGGTCTCCGCGTGCCGGGTTGCTGGGACGGATTCGAACTGGCGACTCGCGCCATCATTGGGCAGCAGATCAGCGTCAAGGGCGCGACTACGCTGGCTGGCCGGCTGGTGCGCGAGTTCGGCAAGTCAAGGGATTTTGCCGGTTCCCCGTACAATGGACTCACCCACACTTTCCCAACTCCTGACATTCTTGCGGACGCTGACCTCAGGCGTGCCGGACTAACCACGGCGCGTGCCGAGACCATTCGCGCCTTAGCTCGCGCTGTATGCGATGGGCGAATCAGCTTTCATGGTGTCATCGATTCAGACGCTTTCCAGGCAGGTCTGTGTGAGATCCCCGGCATCGGAAGGTGGACCGCACAATACGTGGCCATGCGAGCTTTAGGAGATCCCGACGCCTTTCCCTCCAGCGATCTGGGCTTGTTGCGGGCGTTGGGCTTGAACAGTGCTCGCGATCTCGAGAATCATGCCGAGGCCTGGCGGCCGTGGCGCGCCTACGCCGCCATGTATCTCTGGACCCTCGCCAGCGAAAACCCGACCCCACACAAATCATCGCTGGCCGGCAGCCGGGGAGCCCCCACCGCTCCCCGGCGCGTTGTCATCGCGGCATAGCCCTGGCTCACGCAAGCCGCTTGAGCTGGCGATAGCAAATTGGTCCACTGGATTTTTACCCCAGAACAGAGCTACAGGGGTGGGACGACCAATGTCCCTCTAGCTGCGCGCCATCACGATGGTATGCGGGCTCATTGGAACCGGATGGGCTGTGACCGTGCCGAAGCCCGCCTGGCTATGCATGTCTGACAACTCACGAAAGGTGTAGGCGTCGCCCGCAATCGTCGAGGCCAGCATGGTCATGCTGAAAGCCGCCGGAATAGGGGGCGAGACGCGATCTTCATTGGGGACAAACTCCAGAGTGGCCACACATCCGCCCGGCTTGAGCGAGCCGCGCACTTTCTTCAACAGACCGACACAGGTCTCCACGTCGAAGTGGTGCAGGAAGTTGGTCAGCAGCACGGCGTCGTAAGGGCCGCCGAACTCCACTTCAAACGCGCTGCCCGGGAGCATGTCGTAACGGTCCTGTACGCCGACCTTCTGCGCATTTTCCAGTGCGACGCGCAATACCGGTGCCCAGTCCAGACCGGTCACATGCGCCTGCGGATTCTGTTTGGCGATCTCGATGCCGAACAATCCGTGGCCGGCGGCGATGTCGAGTACGCGCATCGGCCCGCTGCGGCCCTGCAACACGATGGCGCCTAACGGGCCCGCCATCGGCGCCATCATGGGCGCCATGCTCTGCGCAAACTCCACCCAGATCGGGTTCTCCGGCTCTACCGAGCCGTCACCCGGCAGTACGGTGCGGCCGCTGCGCACGATGTCGGTCAGGTGATCAAACGCCTCACGCATGGCCGGAAGTGCCAGAAAGCGGGCCATCGAAGCCAGGCATGCGGGCGAGGCAGGATCGAGGAACGCAGCGCTGGAAGGCGTGTGTTTGTAACAGCCGTCTTGCTTCGTGAGCAGGCCATTAATGACCAGGAAGTCGCACAGAATACGAATGCCCCGCTCCGAGGCCTTGGCGTGACGGGCGATGGAAGCCACGTCGCCCGGTCCTTCACCGACGGCGCGAAACACGTCTAGTTCAATCGCCGCTCGCAGTGCGGCGGTGCGCTGGTGAGCCTGCAGGCTCTCGAAGACTATAGCTGGCGTCAGCGGAGCGCCCGGTGGAGTATCAGGCTGCACAGTGAACCTCCTCGGCAGCGGAAGCGGAATCGCTTCCGAGCCCGAACGAATATACACCAACCGTTACGGTTGCCGAATTAGGTCGAGGCTGTGTTCTCGGTGGCAAGTTTCGATTATTTGTTTGGGGCTTCGCGCTGGGCGGACATAACCCCCTGGCCCGGGCCCGCTGCACACGATGTCGGTGAGGCGATCAAACGCCTCACGCATGACCGGCAGTTCCAGAAAGCGGGTCATCGAAGCGTCCTCATAAGTTAAGATGCTTGACACGCGACAACTTCGATGTATACTCACGCTCCTAGATAGCTGGGCCCCTCCTTGGTCTTACATCGCAGAAGATTCGGAGATTGCGATGAATCGGCTAGTCACAAACTGCAATGCCTACGCGTGCCCTCCACCGCCCTCCAGCGGCTTAGAGTTGGTTACTGCAAGCCGGGGATGGAAATTGAGCGCAGCCATTTTCAGGTGAAAAGCTGTTAAGCCTCTCAAGGGAAGGCCCGCGATCCTCGGTGTCCGACCACACTCGGTTTCTTTCTAGAGGTGCGTGATGTTGAATTCCCTTCGCTCGACTGCTCTCAACGCTCTAGTCTTGGCCTTAACGTTGCTCCCTCTGTCGTTCGTCCAAGGGACAGCCTCAGCACAATCACAGGGCGGCCACTCTGCCGTTTTTGGCTTCGGCCCTGCGAACTCGCCATTATTAAATCAACCCGCTACCCCTGCGGGAATGCCGGTTTGGGTCGATACCCATGCCAAGACAATCATCGAAGGTTGGACCGAGTATGATCCGGTGAACTGCGTAACTATCAGCCCGGGTAGCTTCACGATTCTGGCCAACCCTGTCCACGGTCAACTCTTTTTTGACGTCGAGAACTTTATGTTGGGTAACGGAGACTGCCCCGGCGTGATCTTCCAGTTTGCCATCGCGCGCTATACCTGGACGGGTCCCACCCAGGGCGCCATACAAGATCCCTTTACTCTTCGCTGGACGACGCCGGACGGCATGTTCATTCAGGACAACAGCTTCATGGCGGAGCTGGCCCAAATCAAACAGGCTAAATCGGTGTGGTGGGTGTGCGGCGCAACCCGGCCGGCTCTGCCTCACAACGTGGTTATAAGGCTGACAAATCCACCGTCGGGCGCCTCGAGTTTTGTTTGGACGGTCACGGCGGGCTCCGACAAGCTGGTGTTCACCAATGGCACCGCGACCACAACCACCTCCACCAACACTGCAACCGTCAAGTCTTTGGCCGCAAGTGCTGCCCTGAAGGATGTTGGCGTTAAAGTAACCGTTCAGAACCTCACCTATGCATTCCATACCGAAGTCCGGACACCCGAAGCACTCAAGCGGCGCACTGATCTGGATCAGGACAACGGCCGCGGCGCCAACTGTACCGTGGCTGGTACACAAGGTTGGCAATCTTTGATTGGCTACGAAGTCGATGACCAGTTTGGAGTCAACACTTCCAGTCCCGACAATGCGGATGCAGGGATCAACGAGAAATTCGGCACGAAGACAGACCTGCAAGTGAACGACTGGCCAATTCCGTCAGAAGGTGGAAGCAATACTACGGGCGGTCTGTTCTCCGACAATATGTGCATCACAACCACGGCTTTCAACCCCAATCCCAAACCGCCTCAACATCCCTTGACCACAAACAAGGTCGACCGTATTGCGCAGACCTGGTTCGCCGGGGACAGCACGACACCTGCGAACCACAAAGGTTGCAAAGTACAGACTGATGCCTTTACCCGGTTCATCGATCATGGACGTCACTTAAGCATCGTTTCGCCCCCGGCGCTAGGCGGGCCTGGCGAGCAGGCCACTGCGGCGGGCAGCGCGGCAGGATATCCAATGCCGGTGTTGAATGTACGTTATCTGGCGGGACAATCCGCCGTGATCGTGAAGGGACGCGTATTGACGGTCAATCAACTCGGATCCATCAAGCAGCAGACGGCCAACGGCACATTGACGTTCCGCCAAATGACCGCATCGGTCCGGGTTGACGAGATCTTGAAAGGAAAAGTGGAAGGCGGAGTCGTTGCCGTCGAATTCTTGAAGAATCCCGACGTCCTGGCGACGAACTTAGAGGAGAACGAATATGCTCTGCTCTTCTTAACGGTTGGAAAGGATGGCAGGTACGTGTTTGCTGATCCCCAGACCGGCAAGATGCCTATAACCAGCCAGAAAGTTCCATCGGCCGCCACCGCTGGGACGACAGCGGACAAGCTCGAAGCGGAGTTGTTTGCAAGTTTGGCTGACCCTGATCGCGAGGTGGCACGGGCCGCTCTTATTCAAGTCGCCAACCTTGGAACCGTACGATCTACACAGCCGCTCCGGAACATTGCTTCCTCTAGCGACCCCGACTTCCAAGGCCTGGCTTATATTGCTCTGCTTAGGCTCGGAGATTACTCACTGCTGGATCGGGCAATCCAATTTGCGGCACAGCCGGTCCCGGACCTGGAGGTGAGACGACGGCAGGCTGGCGTGGCCGAGGCGATCGGTGATATCCGCGACCGGTCGGTTCTGCCGACGCTCAACTCGTTACTGGCCTCGCCGAGTGTAATTCTGCGCCGCGCTGCTGCGAAGGCCTTGCGGGGAATGAATGATCCCTCGAGCGCTCCGTTCCTGGCGCGCACGCTCAAAGACAGCGATGCTGATGTCCAATACGACGTCATGATGGCTTTGGCTACACTCGCAGGTGCCTCTCCCGATAACTCTCCGTCCAGAAGTGCTTTCAACCAGGACCCGGCAAAGTATTTGGGTTACTGGAGCAATTGGTGGGAGACCGCAGGTAAGCAGAGATATGCACCGAGTCACTGAGGTCAAAACCTTTCCACCTCAAGTCGCGTCAAGCCGTGATCCCAGGGTTAGCGTCCAAATGTGGGCGCCAACCCTTCGACAGGCTTAGGGCAGCCTCTGCGGCTCCCAACCTACGCGAGATAATGCTTGCGTTGCGACCGCGATTTGGGGACAATGCCGACTCGTATTCCGGGCACTTGCAAAACACCGCAACGGCGGTCGCAATCGCGATCGTCGTGGCGCAGTTCTGCGGGATGGGGGTCATTCACCAAGCGACCATGAACAAGGCTAAGCAGCAAACATCCGGTGACGCGCCGAACCCATTGTCCAAACCCAAGGTTTTTCTCTCTTACCCCTTCGATGATCGCAACGATTGGATCAAACACTGTGTCCCGGCACTGCTCCGCTGGTATGGATGCAAGGTGCTGACCGGTGACAAATATAAGGGGCAAGAAATCAAGACGGAAGTCGCCAAGGACATTAGCCAGTCGAACCTTCTGGTAGCTTTCGTCGCCAAGCAGGAGAAGGTTGTTACGGGCGGCTGGACGACCAGCCCCTGGGTCCTGCAGGAAACGGGCTTTGCGTGCGGCAAAGGAGTCTCCGTGGTTCTGGTTGTGGAGGACGGCGTTGACGTCACGGGTGGCATTCTTGGGAACATTGGGATCATCCGATTGGATGCGGATGCCGAAGCCTTCCTGGCGTTTACAGAACTGCGATCGACGATCAAAAGACTCTTGTTTGAGGACGAGCCTGACGACGGCCTCGCGGTTTGTCACCTTGCCAAGCGAGGAAGGAGAAATGTCCGGGGAACGCAATGGTGGGACTTCTGGCTCTGGATCGACGGATCGGACGAGGCTCTGGGCTCCATCAAGAAGGTTACGTATAACTTTGGACCGGAATTCGAGCATGAGACGAAAGAAGGCGATCCCGGTGATCGTACCAAGGCATTCGGCGATGTCTCAGAAACGGACGACCCCGTTGTGGCCAGGGTAAAAATCGAATTCACGTCGGGTGTGAAAAAACTCATCCGACATGAAGTAACGCTGCCGGGAGTCGGCATCAGCGAATTCAGCGAGGCGTGAAACGAGTCGGAAAGCTCGCAGCGACGGCCTCTTTCCGAGTAATGTTCCCCCTACTCATACCGCAGCGCCACCAAGGGATCGACCCTTGTGGCACGCCGGGCCGGCACCAGGCAGGCTGCCATTCCCACCGCGGCGAGCACCAGCAGCACACCGAGAAAAGTCACGGGGTCGCGCGGCGAGACTCCCCAGAACATGCTCGCTACCAGCCGCGTCAAGGCCATGCTGGCCACCATGCCCAGCACGACGCCAACGGTGATCAACCGCAGTCCTTTTTGCAGCACCATCTTCAGCACGGTGCGGGTCGGAGCTCCCAGCGCCATGCGGATGCCGATCTCGTGGGTCTGCAGGGAGACGGAGTAGGCCATCACGCTGAAGACGCCAATCGCCACCAGCACCAGTCCCACGCTGGCGAAGATGCCCAGAAGGATCAGCCCGAATTGCGGCCCGGCGTAAGAAAACTGCTGCAGATAGCCTTCGAGCGTGCCGGTCAAAGTCAGTGCAACATTGCGATCGACAGCCCAGATCTCGCGCCGCACCAGCATCAGCATCGACAAAGGTTCCACTGCCGTGCGCACCAGGATGCCGCGTTCCATCGCGCCCGTCACGCTGTAAGGGATGTACGCTTCCGGCATAATGCCTTGCTGTAGCCCACGATTCTTCGCGTCCGCTACTACACCGATGATTTCAAAGTACTGGTCTTTCGGCGATTGCGGCATTTCGTCGAACAGGTTGAGCTTGACCTTCTGTCCGATGGGATCTTCCTTGCTGAAGTAGGTCTTCACGAAAGTCTCATTCACCACCGCGACTGGGCGGGAAGCATCAACGTCGGACTCAGTGAGCAGCCGCCCACGCAGCACATGACGGCCCATGGTCTTGAAGTAACCTTCGCTGCACAACTGGAACATCGCGCGCCAGGGTTCGGAGTGCGTCTTTCCTGGGATGGTGATATCGCTCTCGGGCCCGCCATACGGCGGCAGCGATGAAGTCTCGGTCGCCGCGATCACACCGGGCAGCGCCGACACACGCTGTAATACCTGGCGGAAGAAAAGCTTCTTCTGCTCAGCGGTTTCATATTGCCCTTTGGGAAGCGGGGTCCGCGCCACCAGAATGTTGACCGGGTTCAGGCCCAGCTCCACGTGCTGCAGCGCAAACAGGCTGCGCATCATCAGTCCGGCGCCAACCAGCAGGACAATTGACAGCGTCACCTCCCAGATCACCAGCCCGGAGCGGAACTTGCCATGACGGAATCCGGCGTTAACCCCCTTGCCGGTATCTTTCAGGCGAGTGTGCAGGTCCCCGCGCACCGCGTGCACCGCGGGAGCGAGGCCGCATAACAACGTGGTGAGTCCGGTGACTCCGATGGCAAACAGCAGGGCGCGCCAGTTCAGGCGCAGCACCGCTTCGGCAGGGATGGTCTGGTCGGGCATGGCGGCGGTAACACCCTTCAGCCCGAAGTAGGCGAATAAGCAGCCTAGTAGGCAGCCGCCGATGGCGAGCATCAGGCTCTCCACCAGCAATTGGCGGACGATGCGTCTGCGGCTGGCGCCCATCGATGCCCGGATTGCGATCTCGCGTTCCCGCGCCGTGGCCCGCGCCAGCAAGAGGTTGGCGACGTTGCTGCACGCGATCAGCAGCAGCATCGTGACCGCCGCCAGTAGCGTGAACATCGTCATCTTGAACTGCCCCACCACATCGTCGGTGAGCGTCTTCGACAGCACTGTGAACTGCTTGGGGAAATCGTCGGGGTAGGTCTTGGCCAGTCGCCGCGCGATGACCTCGAAATCAGAGGCTGCCTGCTGCGTCGTGACCCCGGGCTTCAAGCGTCCCAGCATCCAGAATTCGAGGCGCCGGTTCGCCGCGTCGCTGCGGTTCATGTTGTTGGGCACCCAGATGTCCACGTTCCCCAGCAGGAAACGCGGGGGCATGACCGCCACCAATGTCCGCGGCTCGCCATTCAGCACCAGCGTCTTTCCCACTAGGCTGGGGTCGCTGTTGAATTGCTTCTTCCACAGGCGATGACTCATGGCGAACACCGGAGCCGCGCCCGTCTCGCCGTCGGCGCGTGTGATCATGCGGCCCAGCAGCGGCTGCATGCCGAGGAACTCGAAGGTATTCGGTGTCACCCACTGACCATCGAATTGCAACGTGCCGTCCTTGCTGATGTAGAGGATATCGAGCTGAGAGTTGCCCATCACGTCTTCGAAGACGTGGTTCTGGTCGCGGATGTCCAGAAATTCCGGAAGCCGGAAGCTGGCATTGTTGTAATACTCGGGGCGGGTCGTGTCGTGAACGTACACCAGCGCCAGGCGTTTGGCATCGCGATAGGGGAAGGGCTCGATCAGCACGTTCTCGATCACGCTGAAGATCACTGTGGTCGCGCCAATGCCCAGAGCCAGCGCCAGAATCGCCAGCAGCGCGAATCCGCGATCGCGGCGGATTCCTCGCAGCGCATAACGTGCATCCTGCGAAAACGAGTTAAACCACTCCATACAGCCTCCCCAACGTGCGAGTCTCGCCGGCAAATTCCTTGTAGGTCATAGACGGCAGGCAGCCCTACCGTGTTCCGTAAAAAGCGCTTCCTCATGCCCGCGGATGGGGAATCAGGGATGAAACGCAGGAACCGTATTGGGGCGGCCATGAGCGTTGGTCATGAAATCTGCCGATTTCGCTTCCGCCATCTCCCCATTGGCGCCGACTGTCTTACACTGGGCACAACGTTGTCCGCGCTCGACGCCCGGGACTTATGCTAAGTAAGACTTGTGCTAAGTAATATGGTGGTCATGGCCGGGATACCGGCGCTCCTAGGAGGCAGGATGGTTGCACGGCTCACAGGCACTTTGGTACTGGCGCTCTGCGCAATGGTCCTCATCGCTCAGGAGAAGCCTGCTAACCAGCCGGTGGATTTCCACGGGACGTATGAAGAGCTGAAGCCGCCGCAGAAGCAGCTGATTGACGAGTGGTATGCGGAATACAATCGCATGACCAACGACAGCTCAGACCCCAAGGAATACAACCAGTTCTCGCTCTCCACGCGCACCACCTTCGAGGCGGTGACGCATGCGCTCATGACCACTAACCTCACCGACAAGTCGGGAAAATCCATGGGCACGGCGCTGGATCTGGTGCAGGCCATCGAGGCGATCAACGGAAAAGTGCCACGGGCCCGTGGCGACCTGCAATTCCGCATGTACGTGCTGCTCAAGCCGGACGCGCTGCAGAAGCTCAAGGACTCCACCGAGTTCTTCCGCGACCGCGACAACACGGTGTATCACCACGGCTATCCCTTGAACTACCGCCAGGCAGGCACGCCCTCGATTCAATTCTCCATGGCCAAAGACGCGCGCCACGCCGACATCGATGTGGACTATCGCTCTTCCGGATTCCCCGCCGGGCTCATTAACGGACACCTGACCGCGGCCAACTCCGACGTGCGCGCCGGAAACAACACCCAGGTTCACCTGCAACGCTGGCAGGGACTGACTGACTGGTGGCGCAACCTCTTTGGCCTGTCCGAAGTTGCCATTCCCGATGTTGCGCTCGCGGAAGGAGAAATTCCTCCTATTCCGCGCAAGGGCGACGGCAAGCTCGAGGACGCGGTACAGGATTTTCTCCAGGCCTGGCTGGTGGAGCAAAAGCCCGAGCTCTCGGCAGCGTATTTGTCGACGCGTTCGTTTTCCTGCCTTGCCGAATACGGCCCGCAGGCGGGCAAGGAGATCAACGCGGGAGTAGCGCCTTACCTGGCGGTGCGAGACATGACAGCGACCAGCCGCGCCATCGGCAAAGTGGTGAACCTGCCGGCCGCCGCGAAACCCTCGCCGCTCGACGCACCCGGCATCCGCCCAGTCAAGCTACCCAATGCCATGGTCTTTTCGCTCTACCAGGTTTCCAACGCGGTGGCGGCCGATTTCGAGTGCGATCCGGAAAAGGCCTTCGACGAATTTGACCGGGAGCGGGTTGCGGGAACGGCGGCGAAGTTCGGACGCTACTTCGCCGCGGTCTTTCGCCTGAAAGCCGGCAAAGGCAAGAGCGACGCCATTACGCTGCTCTGGACCAAGGAGGGCAAGTATTGGAAGGTTGTGGCTTGGGACGTGGAACCGGAAGAAGGCAGACCCAGCGCCATGCCGGACACCCGGCGGAAGCAAGCCTCGACGGTTGCGGCCGCACCGAAGGCGAGTGCCCAGGGAGATCCTGAATTTCTGCGGGCGTCGCATGACTTCCTGCACTCCTGGCTGGTGACCGACAATTTCGATCAAGCGGACCAATACTTCTCGTCTCGCTCCAACGAATGCGTGAACTCCTACCTGGCGGAGGGAGAAAAACCGCCGTCAACTCCAGAGGAATATTCGGCGTACATTCGCAATGCAATTACAACTGTGGGCAAAGACGTAGGCAAGGTGCAGCATCTGCACGAGGCACTGGAACCGGTGCAGCCCGACCACGACGACCTGCGAGTGGTCAATCACGCGGGTGAAGATGCCTACACCGTGGTTGCGGTTCCCGACTACCTGACTGGAACGTTTCTATGCGAAAAAGAATCGACCAGCCATCCTTATGAACCTCCGACAGGAAGTGCGAAGCAGGTGACGTATGGCAACTATTATGCGACGCTCTTCGCGTTGCGGACGCCGGGAGAGCATCCTGCGGCCCTGTCGCTGCTTTGGAACAAAGAAAACGGGCAATGGAAGATCATCG
Source organism: uncultured Acidobacteriaceae bacterium (assembly GCA_963834815.1). GTDB lineage: Bacteria > Acidobacteriota > Terriglobia > Terriglobales > Acidobacteriaceae > DASRAA01. Next base: position 1,307,255 of record CAWIDA010000009.1, read on the forward strand.
CCTATCAGCTAATGACGCCATAAAGCATTGGCATCGCCCGATTGAGTCGCGCCTCCACGATTCTCCAGCTCGTTCTAATGGGCGATTGCGAATTACTTCGCGTGATGCAGTCTTTGCCGCAGCATCTCCACGATGAAACCCAGCAGCCCATAGGTAGCGGCGTTGGCAAGAAGAACCAAATAAACACTCATCGGGTACGAACGAATCAGCGCAATCGGGCACGTTATCTGGACGAGCGGCAGCAGCGGATCGGCCGAGGTCAGCGCCGGAGGCGTGGACGCGATGGCATACAGTGCCCAGCATCCCGCTACGAGAAATCCGACACTCGCCCAGATCGCGACTCTAAGTTTCATGCCCTGCTCCTAATCGGAGCGGAAACTCCTTACGGGTAGCTCACCACCGTCACCGGAGCGCCTGGGTTCGCAATCGTCGACGACCCTCCGGTGTTGTTGATCACGTTCAGGATGCCACCCATTCCGTGCGTAGCATCGAGGAAGATCGTCAACAGATCGTTCAGGCTTCCCGCCGGAAGGGTCGCGGGGACCTCAAACGCGTTCGCGGCGTAAATATTGATGCCCTGGTTGAAGAAGCTGTAGCTGCCCATGCCATAGCCTTTGAAGCTGGTCACGTTGCGCGCCACCTTAAAGGCCGCATAGCCGTCGACACCGGGCGCCTGCATCCAGGCCGCCTGGCTCGGTGGGTCATACGGCATTTCGTTCTGGAAGAAAATGGTCGTGCCGCCATTGCCCTTCCAGATCACTTCGAATTTCTGGTAGTGCTCGACGAACAGACCATACGCGGTTACGTTGTCGCCGTTCACGATGAGGCCGGTGTCGGCGGTGTTGGCCGTCCAGCCTACTCCAGTGCCGTGGTCAGCCCGCCAGGCCCAGATGTCGTCGAGGATGACGTCGTCGCTGTGGACCACCAGGCTCACGGTCGCGCTTCCCGCCGTCGCGCCGCCAATCCGAAAGAACACATCGCTAAGAGTAGTCGGGTCGGCCGGGTTACTCTCGTGCCCGTCCTTCTTGCCCACCTTCAGCAGCGCCGGAGATGTCTTCGGTCCGGCGTCGAACAGCAGCCCTGTGATCTTGACCCCTGACACATCGGCGACCGCCATGGTCACGGCGCCGTTGTTGGGCACGAGCGTTGCGAAGCCCAGTCCCAGCACGACGGCATCCGCCCGCTTGATCGCGATTTCATGGTTGAAGTGGTAGACGCCTGGCGTGAAGATCAGGTTATTGCCGCCGGCCAGAGCAGAATTGATCGTCTGCGCCGTATCCGCCGGCGTAGCCACGTAGAATTTTGCTATCGGAATCGACGTGCCCGGCGTCGGACCGCTGGCCCAGGTTGTGCCCACTGAGTTCGACTGTACTGCGGGAACAAAGACGTTGTAGCCTCCCTCGCCGTTCACGTACAGGTAGGGCGCTTCGCGCGTCACCGCGCTGGCCGCCAGCGTGGTGTAAGGGCCACCGCAGGACTGCTGCGCCGGGAAACACTGCGCCGGAGCACCTACGACGCCAGAGAACACCTGGTTCCAGACGCCGTTGCTCCAGTCGGTCAGGATGCTGTTCCTCACCAGCCACTGTTGCTGCGAGCCGTTGGTCACCTTGGTGTTGAACGCCGAATCGGCGATGAAGCCGCCGCTCGCGAACGAAGGGTTGGTGCAATAGTCCATCAGGGTGGCTGCCCCGTTAACTTGGACCCGGCGCATGGGAGCGGCCTGCGACACCGCCCAGAATTCGCCAGTGTGGCAACCGAACGTCGGGTTGGTCACGTTGATGGTCAGGTTCGACAACGATCGCCAGAAATTATCCAGCGCGATGCAGTTCGAACCGGTGCACTGGTTATATACGTTGATGGAGCCGTTGATGACCACGTCGCCGGGAGACTGGCCGAGTCCCGCCACGGCGGTGTAATAGCCGACCTGAAAATTCAGCGGAGTGGCCGTGGACCCATAGGTGCCGGGCAAAAACAGCAGCGCATAGCGCTCTGTTCCGAACTGGTTGGGGATCTGTTGGGTTGAGATCGCGTCAACCGCCGTCTGGATCTGGCTAATCGGCATGCTGGGGTCGAAGATTAAGACGTTCGGGCCGAAGTTCGGCTGGGTTGGTTTGGCCAGATGAGCCGATTGCGCCACCGCTCCGACCCCCACGGTCAAAGTCGTGGTGAGGACAGCGGCAAGAAACAAGGCTACGGAGCCAGGAATAATTCGGATGCGCATGGATTCTCCTCGAAGCGGTCCGCGGGTAGGACGAATTACTCATATACTCCGGCCCAAAGGTGTGTCAAAGGCTTTTTCCGGTTCGCTGCAGCGTCATCGGTAGTGTCCTAATCTGCGAATCGAAATTAGGACACCACCGCGTCATCGGCCGGGTTGTCGAACCGCCCAGACCACAGGTATAATCAAGGTTTCGCCCCGCACCTCGGGAATCTTCTGGAGTACGTCATGGCACAAGTTTGTGAAATTTGCGGCAAAGGGCCGCAGTCCGGTAACAACATCAGTCACGCCCACAACGTCACCAAGCGGCGCTGGAACGTCAATCTGCGCCCGGTGCACGCCAAAACCGCCAAGGGCAACAAGCGTATGCGCGTGTGCACCTCGTGCCTCCGCAGTGGCAAGGTTGTAAAGGCGTAAGCTTTTTAGATTCAGTAGTTATCATGAAATAACCCTCTCAGGCATGGGAGGGTTTTCTTGTGCAACTTTTCCTCCGGCAAACCCGCCACATAACCGGCGGCCCCGGTTGACAAATTTGCGGCGCATAACAGACTTCCGCCATAGCGATCCCCACTGGAACGAGTCAGGAGGTGCAGCCTTCACCTTGCGCTCGTCACGAACATCATTCCCACTGCAATCCCCAGCACCGCGCCCGCCAGGACGTCAACTGCATAGTGGTAGCCGTCGTAAACCGCGCCCAGGCACATGAGCAAAGTGCACACCAGCAGCCACGGTGCGACGCGCTTGAAATACCGGAAGGCAAACACCAGCACCACGAAAGCCAGCATGATGTGCGCGCTGGGGAAAGCGTTGCCGTGAACTCCGGCCGTCCCCTGGATCGCGTCCACCAGCAAATGGAATGGCCCCACCGTTCCCGCGGCCGGGGCTGCTGCAGGCAGTCCCACATTGTGGGAGGGGCTGCGGGTGGGAAACAGCAGGTATGTCGCGTAACAGAAGAGGTAGCCAACGCTGAGCGCGTCGGTCAGGCGGCGGAAGGCCCCGGAGAAATCGGGACGTCGGCGCCGGGCCCAAAGTACTCCTGCGACAGCAGGGTAGAAGGGATAAAAGGAGATGTAGCCAAACTCCAACAACTCGGAGAACCATAGCGCCGGATAGCGGTGCAGCCACACTGCCGGGGGCACGGCAAAGATCGCCGACTCCATGGCAATGAGATAGGGATTCTGCCACTCGCCGCGCAAAGCCAGCGAAAGAAACGAGACTTCTTCAAAGACCGTAATGAAAAAGATGGCAGGCAGCCAGTCGTTGGCGAACTCCAAGAACCCGCCGTCTTGTCGCTTGCGAACCAGTAAAACAATGGCCGCGATGGCCACGGTGTTCCAAGCCACATACCCGTACCCGTGCGCAACCTGCTGCCAGCGTGCGCAAACCAGCACCGTGAGCGCCAGATGTACGGCCAGGTAGATGCGGTTGGTAAGGTTCATGGCAGACGTGCCTGAGTGTAGCAACTCCCCAGACTCGGCAGCCGATCTGGCAACAGAAAAGGCCGAAGCTCGAGGCTCCGGCCCGAATGGGTCCAACCGACAGCGATTAAGCCAGGAACTTGCGGCGCAAAATGCCGGCCAAGCCGAAGATGCCGGTGCCCAAAAGCGCGAGGGTGCCGGGCTCGGGAACGGCTCCGGTGGTGACATAGCCCGCAACCAGGGTCGCGCAACCGGGACAAGCGATGGTCGAATCGCGGCTTGCTCCCCCGTCGCCATACAGCAAAGGAATGACACCGCCGGCATTGCTTACCGGAGCAGACAAGTACAGATCGACATACTGATTGGAGACTGCATCGTAAAAGTCAAAATGAGTGGGATCCGGCAGGATGGCGACGCTGTTGGCCGGCGTGAAGGCGTTGTTGGCCTGGATATTCGTTCCGTTTACGACCACGGTCCAAGTCACCAGATTGAGACTCGGATCGAGCTGGAAGCTGCCCGACACAGTGTTGGTAAGCGAGTTGTAGGCGAGCGAAGCGTTTATGTTCCAAATCGTGTCTGCCGATGCGCTGGCGGCAAACCCAACGCTAAGTGCAGCCACAGCCAGCAGCTTTGCAATCATTTTCACAGTTGTATCCCCTGGGTAGTTTCTGATTGGCTCCCGGCTTTCGCAACCTGCGACGAAAATGGGAGTGAGTGGTTACTTCCGTTACCAGATTCCTGAATGTTACTACGGTTACCGAGTATATAACCAGGGTCATTTTCGTGGGAAGCGGATATTGCATAAACGCCAGAGCCGCGACTGGCCGTCGACGGAATCTCCCAAAATACTACTACATGTAGTTGACTCCCAAACGGATGTTGGGTTACCGTTCAATGCGCTTGGGGTGCTGCATTTAGCCTTTCTTTCATTTCGATAACTTTTTGCCGGCATTAAACCCAATGGGACTCCCGTCACCAACGCGAACAACCGCCGCAGGGTCATTGACGGGGCAAGGTGAAGCTAACAGCATCACCGCACGCCCTTTGCCCCTGGACGGGTGGTTCCTTCGAACAACTAGCTGTTCAACCTTCAAGGAGAATCCAAGTATATGAGTACGAATTTCAATCGCGCCCTGCGGGCTATGGCGCTCGCGCTGCTGGCATGTTGCATCATCGTGCCGGCTCTGGCGCAGGAACAACCTATAGACGATCTTGCTGTGAACGGGCCGGCCGTAGGAAAGTACGCGGTTTTGCCGCTGCGCTTGCAGCCCGATTTCATGAAAACCCCCTCCACTCCGCTGAAGACCTGGACTGGTTCGTTCACCTATCACAGCACGAACTATCCGTACGTTATGGTGGGCAAACCGCCGTCAGGCGGCAAGTCCACTACCGTGCCAACCTACCTCATTCCAGTCAAGGTGATCATCACGACGGGAGCGACACAAACGGTTTACAACCCGGCGCACGTCCTCGCCAACGGCAATAGCGTGACCAAGAATACCCGGCTCTCGCCGATTTTCGATAACACAACCACCTACACCCAGGGCTCGATCAACGTTGGCACCTCGCAGTACGTGGATGCCTATCAGCGCGCCAATTTCTGGGGAACGGTGCAGTCAAACCCCGGTTATCACGTGCTCTTGGGAGGTCCCACGCTGCTGGCCCAGCAGACCCTGAGTCCGCCGGCCAATAAGGGGCATAACGGCTCGCCATTCGGCTTCACGGCGGCTGAGGTGGACATCAACTGGTTCGATACTAAGTTGCAAGGCATCCTTGCCTCGTTCCCGCAAATCACGCCCCACTCCTTCGTGATCTTCCTCACCTACAACGTGTACCTGACGCAGCAGGGTGGCTGCTGTATCGGCGGCTATCACACTGCCATCGGCACTGCCAACGGCGTGCAGACCTACTCGGAATTCACTTACGTCGATCACCCCGTGTTTTCGCAGGACGTCTCAGCGCTATCGCACGAGGTAGGCGAGTGGATGGACGACCCGGTGGTCAACAACAGCACCCCGTGCGGCATCCTGGAAAATGGCGACCCGCTGGAGAATGGCCAACCCGGCCATCCCTACGGCGACTGGGCGTACACGCTGCATGGATTCACCTATCACTTGCAGGACCTGGTGACGTTGCCGTATTTCGGAGCTCCAACCAGCACTTCGGTAAATGGTTGGTTGAGTTTCCAGAATGCCGCGCTAGGAGTTTGTTCCAACGGGCCGTAGGAGTCGCGACCTTCCCGACAAAGACCCGCTCTTCGGAGCGGGTCTTTTGTTGCGGGCGTCGAACGTTACATCGCTGTGACTCCCTTGCGAGAACCGCTGCAGATGCATCCAGAACCTGGGCTGCTTCGTGGTTCGTCCAATGATGCCGTCGCTCAATGAACAAGCCGGAGCGCATCGCCCCGGCTTGTTCAGTGAATCTTGGGCACAGTGTCGGCTTACGGGCCAAGCCTGACACAGGAGGCCGTGTGGTTGTTGTACTCCATCTGCACGTCATAAAAATGGGTGTTCCACTTCTGATTGGCCAGGCCGCCATCCCAGGTGAGGGGCCCGAAGTTGAAGGAACACAGGTCACCGATTTCGTCACCGGTTGCCGTAACCCACCAGGCATTGAGCTCAGGATCGGTGTTGGCCTCAGTGATCTCATGGGTCGTAACACTGGCGTTTGCATCCGACGGAATGTCGCCATTGGGCGACTTCTGCACGCCCGTGGCAAAGCAGTAGGTTGGGTCGGCGTAAGGCTGGTTGGCGTAAATGGTTGGGTTGCCAGCGCTACCGAAAAAACTGTGGTATGCGCAATATTGGGTATAGGCACAACTCGAGGAGGTGCTGTCGAAACACGAACCCTCGCCTGTAGACGTGAACACCAGGAAGATCTTGTTAAAGCCAGGGGTCCAGCCCTGCACGGCCATGACTCTCGCAATTTCTGTCCGCAACTGGGCATCGGTGATGCAGTTGCTTGGGGTTGCGCCGTCGGTGCACCCACTGGCGGGATAGGGTTGGGTATCCACCACGGAGCCCGCCAAACCACCCTTGCCGAGGAAAAAGGTATTGACGCTTCCGCTTGTGGAGTAATACTGGGTGCTGTTATTAGCGATTCCGTGGAAGGGGTAGTCAATCAGTAAGTTCTTGGCTACCGACTGATACTTGGCCGTCAGGTTCGTAGCTCCCCCGTTCTGCAGGTGCGCAGGTATCCAGAAGATGGCGTAGGCGTTTACGCCAGTCATGATCGGACCGCCATGATAGTTCAGCAATACAGCGGGAGGTTGCGGGCCCTGCTGTGCTTTGATCTGGCGGCTCAGTTCGACAGTGGGCAAGATGTGGGCACTTCCGGTTTCACCGGTGACCACGTATGGCGAGTTGACAACATCTTGAGCTACCGTTAGCCCTGGTATCATCAAAGCCACCACGGCGGTGGCGATCATACACTTCGCTGCAATTGACCTAGTCATCTTTCTCCTATTGATAGTTGGCTATTGAGTTGGGATAGGTTCGGGGGGTCCGCCTTCGACCAGTACGGCGAGGATAGTATACCAACTCGGTCGGATGGTCTAGCTAATAATTGCTGGAAACATAATAGTCTCGCCAAGTGAAGAATGACAGCCGGCGAGAGCATGGGCTATCGGTGACTAGCTCATACGTGGTGGCAACCAATAGCCAGATAGTTTATCGGACTACAGTTCGGTAAAAAGATAGATTATCTTGAACTAGCTCATATGTGGTGGTGACCACTCACCGGATAATGGGTTGTGTACGGGTCGGCCTTAAGCGGTTTCGTACCTGAGGAGGACGCCTCTGAAAGCGTCCTTATAGCTATTTGCTATGGTGCCGGCGTGTACAGATCCTGCATCCGATAGCTGCGGTAGGTCAAAACGTCCTGAGAATCCATTTCAAAAACTGTCGTGCCGGTCGGCGCGATCTCCACTGCTTTGGCGAATGGACCAGGTTGCAAATAGCCATTATCGAAATGGTAATTGGAGCTCCCGGGAATCAGTTGCGCCGTGCCCAGACCAATCGAGTAGCCGCCCACGTCTTGAACCAGAATCGGTGTCACGGTGCGGTTCGCTTCATCGACCGATAGAACATAACCTCGGCTGCTTCCTCCGGTGTCGCAACGGAGGACCCTGAGATCGCCGTTGTCGAACAGACTCAGAATAGTCTGCGTCCCGTACTGGAAATTCGCATCGTGCTGGTGCGTAAACCATGCGAATTCCTGTTGTTGAGTGGGAGTGGTACAGAGCGGACTGGTGGGCGGATTATTTATGGTGAAGTCTCCCTGGTAGCCCATTCTCCAGATTACTTTTCCGTCGCCTGCTCCACGGGCATAGTTGATCTTGATGATCCAGTCCTGATCGCGAAGGGAGAACAGCAGACTGCCGTCGGGAGTTAGCTGGATTGAATTGGCATGCAGCCAGTCATTAGCCTTCGGGGCGAGAAAGAACACGGCGCACCCGGCTTGGCCCTGCTGGCACACTTCCCCCAGGTTCGCATGGCGGTTGACGTCGAGGAAGTCAAACGCGTCCCAGGCCCATACGATCTGCAGGTTTGGGTTGAGGACCAGGAGTTGTGCTCCGATAACATCGCAGGTATTCGGATTGCCGTTGGTGGTTCCACATTGGGTGGCGCTGGTCACCAACATTTCGCTGGACGCTTTCACCGCAATATTGCCGTTTGGCAAACGGCGGATCTCGTGGTCAAACTGGGTAACCGGGCGGCGGGGCAGCCCATTCGGACCCGTCATCTTTGCCAGTTGGTCGTTAATCCGGTGCACGTTGGTTTGCAGCGTGATATTTCCTGCGAGATCGATTTCCTCTAAGACGTCGTTGTACAGATTCGTCTGGTGGGCAATCAGAACGAACATCCTTCCGCCCACTTCGGTGCGCGTCATCTGGCCTATCGGATGGGCGTAGTACCAGACCGTATTGCCTGACAAATCCGTCGCGCTCACCACAACCGGGAGGCCGGCCACCGCCTGCAAATAATTATGCAGAAGAATCGGCGCACTATTGCTGGTAGGTGGTTGGGCCGGCACCGGAACGGTGTTGGTTGGAAAACCGAGGTTCGTCGGAAGCGGGCCGGTGTTGAACGTCAGCGTGCTCCCACTTTGGATGATTGTCCCCAAGGGTGAAACCGTTTCGTGATGCATCTGGTACACGGAATTCGGATACATGCCTGCAATGTAGAAGTTCGCGCTGTTGGTTGAACTGCACGGAATGGCATTGGTAGTTTGCGACACCGAACTCCCCAAGAGATTGAATCGCACCCGAACTGTGTTGTGGATGTCACAAGGCGGACCACTGAATAGGGCCACCAGAGGGTTCGCCGTGGGGGTGACCGCATCGAGGCCATTGGGTCTCCGAGACGTCACCACGAAATTGACTGCGGCAAAGTTGCTCGTCTGGTTCGAGGTGTTTTGGACAACCACCCTGACCTTGTAGGTGCCCTCAGTCTGGCTGAAGGCCCATGGAAACGTGTTAGACAGGTTGAAGTCTCGAACGATCTGGAAGGGGCCGGCTGCCGGTCCCACGGTGAACCGATATTCGTGCGTACCCGATGCCGTGTCCGACACGGTCGCCGTCCAGGTAATGACGGTGCCAACCGGCTGGGGGCCTGCGGGCGAGGGAGACAGGGTCACGGAGATGGACGCCAGAGCGCTCGTGGAAAGCAGCGCCAACCCAAGCAAACAAAGGGTGCGCAGACCGCCGCCAATAGTTTTATTCACGCTCTTGTTCCTCACTTTCTGCAGTTCGATTCACAAAACGCACGTGAATCAGCTTTAGTTGCTTGCGTACGTGCGGAGGGCAAGTTACAAGGAGCGCCCTCCCTTGGTTGGCGACTACAACGGCGGCGGCGGCGTATACAGGTCCTGCATCCGAAAGCTGCGGTAGGTCCAAATGCCTGCGGAATCCAGCTCAAAATCGGTTGAACCTGTCGGTGTGATTTCGAGCGCTTTGGTGAATGGACTGGGTTGCAGATAGCCATTGTCGAAGTGGTAATTTGAGCTGCCGGGAATCACTTGCGCTGAACCCAATCCGGCCGAGTAATTGCCGAGGTCTTGAATTAGAAGCGGCGTGACGGTCATGTTCGTCTCATCCACCGTCAGAACGTAGCCGCGACTATTCCCCCCGATATCGCAACGGCGACGCAGGTTCCCGTTATCGAACACAGTGAGCACGTTTTCAGCGCCGTATTGGAAATTAGCGTCGTGCTGGTGCGTAAACCATGCGAATAGCTGCTGTTGAACGGGAGTGGTGCAGAGCGGACTGGTGGGCGGATTATTCATGGTGAAGTCCCCCTGGTAGCCCATTCTCCAGATCACTTTTCCGTCGCCGGCTCCATTGGCATAGTTGATCTTGATGAGCCAGTCCTGATCCCGAAGGGAAACCAGAAAATTGCCGTCAGGGGTCAACTGGACGGAGTTCGTATGCAGCCAGTCGTTCGCCGTGGCGGCAAGGAAGAACGCCGGACATCCGCCGCTCGTCTGTTTACATACCTCATTGAGGCTTGCGCGGCGGCCGATATTGAGAAAGTCAAAAGCGTCCCATGCCCAGACGATCTGCAGGTTTCGGTTAAGTACCAGCACTTGAGTGCCAATGACATCGCACGTGTTCGCCACGCCGTTGGTGGTTCCACATTGACCGGCATTCGTCACCAGCATTTCGCTGGCAGCCTTCACGACAATGTTGCCGTTCGATAAACGTCGTGCCTCATGGTCAAACTGGGTGATGGGACGGCGGGGTTGTCCATTCGGGCCCGTCATTGTCGCAAGCTGCTCGTTGATGCGCTTGGCATTGGTTTGCAGCGTGACGTTCCCGGCCAGATCGATCTCCATGACGGTGGCGTTGTATAGGCTGTTTTTGGGAGAATTGATCACGAATATCCGACCGCCTGGTTCCGTGCGCGTCACATAGGCCACTATCTGGTTGTAGTACCAGAGTACGTTTCCGGACAAATCAGTCGCGGTCGGCACTGCGTTGATGATGTAGCCCTGAAGCAGAATTGGTGCGGTGATGCTGCTGGGCGGCCCTGCTGGTATAGGCACGCTGGTGGTTGGAAATGTGATATTGGCCGGGATTGACCCAGTCGTAAACGTCAGGGTGCTCCCAATTTGTACCACCGTGCCCAAGGGTGAAACGGTCTCGTGATGCATCTGGTACACCGAATTCGGATACATGCCCGCAATGTAGAAGTTCGCGCTGTTGGTCGGGCTGCAAGGAATGGCATTGGTGGTTTGTGAGACCGAACTCCCTAAGAGATTGAACCGCACACGAACCGTGTTGTGGATGTCACAAGGCGGTGCACTGAACAGCGCCACCAGTGGGTTCGTGGTGGACGTGACCGCATCGACGCCATTGAGTCTCCGAGACGTCACCGCGAAATTAACCGCGGCATAGGCGCTCGTCTGGTTCGAGGTGTTTTGCACTACCACCCTGACCTTGTAGGTGCCCTCGGTCTGGCTGAAGGCCCACGCAAACGTGTTAGGCAGGTTGAAGTCGCGAACGATCTGGAAGGGGCCGGCTGCCGGTCCCACGGTGAACCGGTATTCGTGCGTTCCCGGTGCCGTGTCCGACACGGTCGCCGTCCAGGTGATGACGGTGCCAACCGGTTGGGGGCCTGCGGGCGAGGGAGACAGAGTCACGGAGATCGTGGCCAGGGCGCTCGTGGAAACCAGCGCCAACCCAAGCAAACAAGGGATGCGCAGACGGCAGTTGATGGTCCTGGTCACTGTCTTATTTCTCACTCTCTGTAGTTCGACGGCCGGACAGCCGACCCATGATTTGTCACGATCGAGGTCTTCACCTTGCGAAGAGGCGACCGATTATGTCACCGCCTCTTGGGGAAAACAAGCCGTTCTTGTCGCAACTGGGTACAACTTCTGTGGGTAATCGGGCCCGTTCCCTGTTGGGCCACGACCCAAATTCCAGACAGAAATTGTCCCCTCGATTTCAGTACACATCACCACGATTGTTGTAGTATCGTTTGAACCAACAAATCATTCGTATCCTTCATCAGAACCAAGTTCTCCGATTTGCCACTCGCGCTCATAGCACCTTTTGGCGAAGCTTCGTCGGCTGTTTTCGGATAGCGATCAGAACGCAATCTAGCTTGAAGAGGCGACTCTTCTCCGAGGCGGAAGTGTATGACAAATAGCTTAGTCACGG
>CAWIDA010000010.1:0-271390 GCA_963834815.1 uncultured Acidobacteriaceae bacterium
TGCGTTGGTTGCGGGGGGTGGATTTGAACCACCGACCTTTGGGTTATGAGCCCAACGAGCTACCAGACTGCTCCACCCCGCACTTCGATCATACCCAGATGTGAACATGCGGTCAAACGGATATGACGTTACGATCGCGTCGCATCACATCGGCGTCAGCTCAAAGCAAAGCCGTGGGTTTTCTTGCCTCAGGTGATAGGCTGACTGCATGACCGGCGAACGCAAGAACAGGCAATCGAATAATCCTGCGGTGGTTTGGGCGCGATACTCAGAGATCGCATTCATTATTCCCGCGGCCGTAGTTGTGGGCTTGCTGATCGGAAAACTGCTCGATTATTGGCTGCACACGCATTGGCTGTTTCTGGCTGGCATTATCTTTGGAGCAGTGGCGGGATTTGTTCAGATGATTCGCATGGTCACACGCGCCAAGGAGTGACGTTTCACGCCTCTCTGCGCCCGTAGTAGGCGCTTTTCAACAGGGACTTGCGCGGGCGCAGGCGAGTGATTTTCCAGTTTGTTCTTCTACTGTGGATATGAGTGAAAGAATGCCTGCGCCGAGGACCACAGCTATGCTTCGACTAAGTTTTCAACTGCTCGTCACCTTTTTGATTGCAAGCCACGCGGCCAATTGTTATTCCCAGGAAATTCAAAGTACCTACACTGACCTAACACTTCCAGGCCATTGGCAGTCGGGCCAAGGCTTTGTGCCCGCCAAATTCGGAACGGACATCAATTACGACCCGGGTACCGGTGCCGTGGTGCTCATCAGCGCTCAGGGGGGAATGCAGAGCGTCGCCAATATTTCCAAGTTTTTTGCCAACCCATCAATCACCGGCAAAGATGCAGCTGAAGTGATGTCAGCAGCTACATTTCCGATTCCGAGGGCATACACCGAGAAGGTGTCCAAGGATCTCGCGAACGGGATAAAGCCCCCGAAAATGTCAGAGGTGAAAGAAGGCGAGGGTAATCCGCTCTGGTTTTACGCCTCGCAGTTGTTTGATGAGTACCGTGTGCGCGCGGCGGGCGGGTCGTCGGTGGTGTCGGAGGAGTTCTCGACAGTTCGCGTGACGAAAGCGGAGCAGCAATCCGTTAAGGGCGGAGACGCACTGCTGTTCGAGGTCGAAACCGAGAAGCCGGCAAACGATGCCGCGCTGAAACGCTTTCACATGCCGCCCGCGGTCAAGGACCAGCGCGTGCGTTTTGGATGGGTGCAGTTTGCTACTGGCGGCATTGCTTCGGGGCAGGGTGTGTTGTCAGTTGGATTTGCTGTGCCCGCGAATTCAACGCTGACCATCGACGAAGTGTTAACCCGGGTTGCGGCGGCGAACATTAAGCCGCTGTAATGCAGCGAACAACTGCAACTTACCAGCCGTCGAGTTAGAGGGGTATGGTCCCATGTCGGCTACCGAATCTCCATCGACCAATACTGCCGCTAACCAGTTTTACGATGGGGCCCTGCGGCGGATTCGTCGATTAATCCTGGTGCTAGGCGGGATTGGTTTGGTGGGATGCCTATTCGCGTTTGGCTGGGTAGTCGCAACAGGGTTTCTAGCCGGGGCCATCATCGCCTACGTAAATCATGTTTGGCTGGAGCGGGTGGTCTCCGCTCTGGGCGAGCGCATCACCAGCGGCCAAAGCCTCGAGAGGGGGGCGAGCATTGCGGCGCGCGCCATATTGCGCTACGCCTTCATCGCGCTGGGTGCGTATGTTATATTTAGAGTTTCATTGGCAGGACTTTACGGTTTTCTGGGCGGTATCTGCCTTACGATCGCCGCAATCGCCTGCGAGGCTGCAGTGGAAGTGTTCGTCGGACTGCGGCGCGGACTTTGAATCCCAAAATATATAAAAGATATGCGCGTGGTTTAGCCCTTAGCGTTTGTCAAACGTAATAAGCAAGGTTTGCGGCTTTCTTACGGTAGCAAGATTTATGCCTGAGCAACTCTGGATAACTGCACTTCTAAACAAGTATTTCGCTGGCGCGGTCAACGCGATATTCGGTGCTCTGCACCTGCATTCGGCTTTTCCCCAAGCACCGATTACTAACTACGTTGCCATGCAGATTGTGGTGTTTGTGCTGTTGGTGCTGGCTTTCGCCGTGGTGCGTTCGCGGCTATCTGTCGAGAACCCTGGCAACATGCAGCACGTGTTCGAGAGCATCGACTCGATGATTAGTCAGCAAAGCCACGAAGTCATCGGCCATGGCTACGAACGCTACACCAACTACCTGGTCACGCTGGGAATTTTCATCCTTACGTGCAACCTGATTGGCTTGATTCCTGGATTTGAAGCGCCAACGGCAGTTCCGTCGGTGCCGTTGGGCTGCGCGGTGGTCACCTGGATCTACTACCACATGAACGGACTGCGGGAGAACGGGCCCGGCTACATCAAACATTTTCTCGGACCGGTCTGGTGGCTGGCGCCACTGATGTTCGTCATTGAAGTCGCGAGCCATCTGGCACGAATCCTCTCGCTCACTGTCCGTCTCTTTGCCAACATGTTTGCGGGCGACATGGTCACGCTGGTGTTCTTTTCGCTGTTCCCGATCGCGATTCCAGTGGTTTTCATGCTGTTGCATGTTGGCGTTTCGTTGATACAGACGTATATTTTCGTGTTGCTGGCAATGGTTTATATCGGCGAGGCGGTGGCGCACGAGCAGTAAAAGTTTGCCGCGAGCGTGAGGGCGTCTGCATGAGGATGACGTCAACCACCCACTGGCGGCGATTCATGAGGAGAAACACAATGCGGAAATTGATGATTGGAATGTTCTCGCTGCTGGCCATCTTGATGATGACCATGCCAGCATATGCGCAGGGCGGAGGCGCCGCTGCACCTACAACCAACTGGGTCGCAATTGCGTCGGGCTTCGGCATGGCGATTGCTGCCGGCATGGCTGCACTCGGCCAGGGCCGCGTCGGCGCAGCAGCTTGCGAAGGCATGGCACGTAACCCCGGCGCGCGCCCTGGAATTCAGCTGGCGCTGATTCTCGGGCTGGCGTTTATCGAGTCTCTAGTGCTGTTCACGTTGGTTATCGTCTTCGCCAAGGTCGTCTAGTCTTCGGCTTCGGCAAACACACGAACGCCCTGTCTTCGGACAGGGCGTTTTACCTTGTGGGAGCGTTGGTTGTTCTCTGCGCGCGCCGGATCGATTTGCCAGTACACGAATAGCGCACATGGCTATGGGGAGTGGCCGCTAGTACGCAACTAGTATTCGCACACATCCTGGTGGACCCTTAGGGAAGAGTAGTTGCGGTGAGCAGTCGCAGGATGGGCCTATTTCATTAGGTCTTGGGCGGCGCGTACGGCGTCGCCGAGGACGCGATTCGGCATTACACCGAGGTAAATTGTCGCAATCAAACTAATAGCGATTCCAACTCCCAAACTTACCGGAATACGCGCAACCGGCGCTTCGACTCGTTCGTCCTTCATGTACATAAATACGATAATGCGGAGATAGTAATAGGCGGCGATGGCGCTGTTAATGACACCGATGATCGTGAGGCCGACGAGATTCGACTGCAAGGCCGCCGCGAACACGTAAAACTTGGCGAAGAATCCGCCGGTGATGGGAATGCCAATCAATGAGAGCAAGAAGATGGTAAGCATCGCTGCAATTAATGGAGAGCGGTGTCCCAACCCGGCATAATCCTCGAGGGTGACATACTTTTCGCCCCTGCCTGCGAGGTGGGCAACGATGGCAAACGCGCCTACGTTCATGACTGCATACGATGCGGCGTAAAAAATTGCAGCGGAAATTCCGAGGGTCTGAGCTGCCGCGAAGGCTACTAACAGATATCCCGCGTGAGCGATCGATGAATAGGCAAGCAGCCGCTTGACGTTGTTCTGCACCAGCGCGCCGATGTTGCCAATTGTCATCGAGAGCACGGCTGATATCCAGACTAGCCAGAACCATCCGGGCGCCCCGGTGGCAAATAATACACGCAGCAGGACGGCGAACGCTGCTGCTTTGGGGCCGGTGGACATGAAGCCCACGACAGGTGCAGGCGCACCTTCGTAAACATCGGGAGTCCAGACGTGAAATGGAGCCGAAGCCACTTTGAAACCGAGTCCAACAAACATCAGGCCAACCGCAAGATAAGTGACTACCGAATGCTGTGTACTGAGGACTTCGGCGATGCGATAAACGTTGGTCGTTCCCGTTGATCCAAAGACCATGGCGACGCCATAGAGGAAGAAGGCAGTAGCGAACGACCCCAGCAGGAAATATTTGAGCGACGATTCGGCGCTCTCCGCGGCGCGCCGGCGGAAGCCGGCGAGAATATAGGTCGAGATCGACGAGATCTCGAGGGCGATGAAGATCAGGACTAGTTCGATGGCGGAGGACATCAACATCATGCCAACCGCGGCGAATAGAACTAGGCCATAATATTCGCCGGACTTGATCTGCTGCACTTCCAGGTACTCGAAAGAGCTCAGAACGACGACCAGGCAAACCAGAAGGATGACGAAATGAAAAAAGACGCTGAAGGTGTCGACGCGAACCATATTATAGAAGGCGTCGCCGTAATATTCGGTCTGATAGGCAGTGGCCGCTAGGGCTCCCATTATGCCGACGAGAGCGATAAGCCCGAGCGGCTTCTTGGAATCGTGCGTGGGGATGAGGGGATCCACCACCATGACCAAAATGCCGAAGATGCTAAGCACTAGTTCAGGGAGGATCCGGATGTAATCGACGGTCGGAATCATCGTCCGATCACCTGCATAAGAGCTAGCATATTGTGGCTAGCTGAAGAACCAGCGGCCTGGATTCCAGCGGAAAACTGCTTCAGAGCGAAGGAAACCGATGGATCGATCGAATGCAGCCAGAGGTTCGGAGCCACACCCATAAGGAGGGCGGCGATTGCAAGGGGCCACATCGAGACACGCTCACGCGCATCCATGTCCTGCAAATTGTTGTTCACTGGATGGGTCACATTCCCATAGAAAACACGCTGGTACATCCAAAGGAGATAGCAGGCGCTCCAGATTACGCCGGTAGCAGCAATGATGCCATAGGCCTGCCGGGCTTGGAATGCACCACTGAGGATAAGGAACTCGCCGACGAAACCGTTTAGCAGCGGAAGGCCAACCGACGACAGCATGATGAATGTAAAGAACGTGGCATATACGGGCATGGGAGTCGCTAAGCCCCCATACTCTGAAATATCGTAGGTATGACGGCGGTCGTAAATCATCCCCAGCAACATAAACAGCGCGCCAGTAGAAATGCCGTGGTTAAGCATCTGGTACACCGCGCCATCAATGCCGATCTGGGTGAAGCTGAAAATTCCGAGCACGACGAAGCCCAAGTGACTTACCGAAGTGTAGGCGACAAGCCTTTTGATATTGGGTTGCACCATGGCAACCAGAGCTCCAGAAATGATGCTGATGATAGCCAGCACGATAATCCAAGGAGCGTTGCGCTGCGCTTGGTCGGGAAAGAGTCCGAGATTGAAACGCAACAGACCATAAGTCCCCATCTTCAGCAACACACCCGCCAGAAGAACGGAACCTGCGGTGGGTGCTTCCACGTGTGCGTCGGGAAGCCAGGTATGCAGCGGAAAGAGGGGTACTTTTACGGCGAATGCTATGAAGAAGCCGAGGAACAGCCACTTCGCTGCCGGCCCAAGGCCGTCGATCTGCGCATTCTGAATGGCGCTTTGGATTACGACAAAGTCGAAGCTGCCGGTGTGTACGTAGAGCCAGATAATTGCGGCTAGCATAAATACCGACGCGATCATGGTGTATAGGAAAAACTTCACCGCGGCGTAAATTCGCCTGCCATGCCCATAAATGCCAACGATCAGCGCCATCGGGATCAGGGTGGCTTCCCAGAAGAAGTAGAAGAGGAAGAGATCGAGGGCGACGAAGACGCCAATCATCGCAGTCTCGAGCACTAGCATCAGGATGAAGAATTCCTTCACCTGACTGCTCACCGACTTCCACGAAATCAGGACGCACAGTGGCGTAAGGAAGGTAGTGAGTACCACCAGCCACATCGAGATGCCGTCGATACCGAGGTGATAGTGAATGTTAGGGTGTGAAATCCAAGGCAGGTCTTGTTCGAACTGGAAGCCAGCCTGCCCGCGAATGTAATGCCACGGAAAGTGCAGCGAGGCCAGGAGTGTGGCCAAGGAAATACCAAGAGCGAACCAGCGAACATCGCGGTCCCGCCGTGGAACGATGGTTAGCAAGAGCGCGCCGGCTAAAGGCAGGAAGGTGACGATGGTGATGATGTTGTGATCGATGTAATTCATCGCACACCCTTCCACACCATGAAGGCGATCACGACAACTGCGCCGAGCGCGACCCATCCCGCGTACGACCTGATGTTGCCGGACTGCATGCGGCGCATACCGTCGGAAATATCCTGTGCTCCGGCGGCGCTTTCGTCGACTGCGCCATCGATCAGGGTAGCGTCTATGCCTTTCCAGAGAACGTTGGTGGAAAGCAGCACAATCGGGCGAATGATCGCCGCCCCGTAGAATTCGTCAACCCTGTACTTCTCGAATACGAAGGTGTAGAGGCCGCCAGCGGCTTGTGCCATCTTGGCGGGTAAATCGGTGCGCTTGTAGTAGAGGAACCATGCACCGAGAAAACCGAGCGCAGCGGCCGACACCGAAATTCCCATAAAGAGAAGTTCGGTGGCTCGATCGGACTTCTCAACTTCATTTGCAGCCGTTGCTTCTTCACCTGTTGCGGCCCTCAATTCACCGAACGCCGGCGCGTAGGTTTCAAACACGGGTTCGAGGAAATGATCGAAGCGATCAGAACCACCCAGTGCGGCGGGGACGCCCACCCAGCCGCCCACGAACGAGAGAACAGCCAGAATCATGAGCGGCACGATCATGATCGTCGAGCTCTCATGCGGGGTCCCGTGGCCGCCATGAGCGTCATGGCTGTCGTGCGCGTGACCCGACGATGCCGCCTCTGCACCGCGGTATTCGCCGAAGAAGGTCATGAACCAAAGACGGAACATGTAAAAGGAAGTCATGCCGGCGGCAACGACCCCGATCAGCCAAAGTACGTGGTTCCCGCTCGCCCACGTCTTCCACAGGATTTCGTCTTTGGAGAAGAACGCCGCGAGCGGAGGAAAGCCTGAGATGGTAAAGGTTGCGACCGTCATGCACCAGAACGTCTTAGGCATGTACGTACGCAAACCGCCCATGCGGCGCATGTCTTGCTCGCCACCCAGGCCGTGAATGATGGCTCCAGCGGAAAGGAAGAGCAGAGCCTTGAAGAAGGCATGAGTCATCAGGTGGAAGATGCCGGCTCCGTAAGCCGCGACACCACACCCCATGAACATGTAGCCGAGCTGCGAAATGGTGGAATAGGCCAGGACCTTCTTGATGTCGGTCTGGAGAAGGCCGATGGAGGCGGCGAAAATCGCCGTAAGGGTTCCAATAACAGCAACCGCCATCAACGCCATCGGCGCACGATCGAACACCGCACTGGACCGCGCGACCATATACACGCCAGCCGTCACCATGGTCGCCGCGTGAATCAGGGCGGAGACCGGCGTGGGGCCTTCCATGGCGTCGGGGAGCCAGACGTAGAGCGGAATCTGTGCGGATTTCCCAGTGGCACCCATCAACATCAGCAAACCGATGGCAGTGAGCACTCCGGCTGAGGCCTCGATGGGGTAAGCCGCGATCGCCTTGAACACCGTGTCGTATTGCAGGGTACCGAAGTGCTTGATCAGCAGGAAGAGTGCGATCAGAAACCCAAAGTCGCCGACACGGTTCGTGATGAAAGCCTTCTTGCCGGCATTGGCGGCTGAGTCCTTGAGGAACCAGAAGCCGATCAGCAGGTACGAAGCAAGGCCGACGCCCTCCCAACCGACGAACATCAGCAGATAGTTGTTCGCCAGAATGAGAGTGAGCATGAAGAACATGAAAATGTTGAGGTAGGCGAAATAGCGATAGTAGCCGCCCTCGTGCTCCATGTAGCCAACAGAATAGATGTGGATCACGAAACCGACGCCGGTGACGATCAGAAGCATCACCAAAGAAAGTTGGTCAAGGTAGATGCCGAACTCGGCAGTGAACTCGCCGGCAGTCACCCACGTGGCATAGCGCTCAATATGAGGAATCTGGTCGGCAGGCATTCCCGCGAATTGCACGGCCACATACAACGCGTATGCGAAAGCTGCAGCCGTCGATCCCAGAGCGATGGTGTTTACCAGCGTCTTGGAGAAGCGTTTGCCCAGCAGGCCATTGATGGCGGCGCCGGTAAGCGGCAACAGCGGAATGATCCAAAGATGAAGACTCATAGTTTAAGCAGGTTCACGCGATCGACGTTCAAGGTTTCGCGCGTGCGGAATACCGAAATAATAATCGCCAGGCCGACGGCAGCTTCCGCGGCGGCTACCACCATTACGAAGAACACAAAAACGTGTCCACTCAGCGCCCTCAACTCCGCGGCGAAGGCGACGAAGGTGAGGTTCACCGCGTTGAGCATCAGTTCAATGGACATGAAAATGGTGATGATGTTGCGCTTGATGAGAAATCCTGCCACGCCGCAGGCAAACAAAATCGCGCTCAGAACAAGATAGTAAGACAGAGGGACCATTTACTCCTCCCTCCGGGCCAGAACTACGGCGCCCAATATTGCGACCAATATCAGAATCGAGGTCACTTCGAAGGGCAGCAGGAAGTCGCGGAAAAGCAGCCGCGCAATCGCTTGCGGATTGCCAAAACCTTCGGTGCCGTTGAGTATCTCAGGTCCTCCGATGGAGATACGGTCGAGTCCAGCGAAGCGGGCGATCACCCAGATAGATATCGCGAGTCCAATGATCAGGCTGGGAACGCCCAGCATGATGGCCACCCGGCTGGTGTGGGGAAGCACTTCTTCCTCGCCGGCATTCAGCAGCATGATGACAAAGACGAAGAGCACCATGACGGCGCCGGCATACACGATGATTTGTACTGCCGCGACAAACTCTGCTCCCAGCAAGAGATACAGTAGAGCCAGCGAGCCCATCACCACAATCAGAGAGAGCGCGCTATTGATGGGATGCTTCTGCACCAGCAGATTGATTGCCGCACCGATGCAAAGCGCCCCGAAAATGAAGAACAAAACAAGATGCATGATTGTCACTTGTCCGGCTTCAATCGCCCGCCGGAACCGATCCACTGCACTACTTCAATGCAACCACCAGGCTGGTGACGATGATGTTGGCAATTGCCAGCGGTAACAGAAACTTCCATCCAAAGGCCATCAATTGGTCATAGCGGAACCGGGGAAGCGTGCCCCGGACCCAAATGTAGATAAAAATGAAAATCAATACCTTTACCACGAACCAGAAGACCGGCAACACTGCCTGCAAAATCGCCGGCCCAAAAACCGGGCCCGACCAGCCCCCGAAGAACAGCACGGTAGCCAGGCAGGCGACGGTGAACATGTTGGCGTATTCGGCCATAAAGAACATGGCAAACTTCATCGAACTGTATTCGGTGTGGTATCCGGCAACCAACTCGGTCTCCGCCTCCGCCAAGTCGAACGGAATGCGGTTGGTTTCGGCATAGGCGGCCATGATGTAAATGAAGAAGGCGATGAACTGGCCCTTGAAGATGTTCCATTTGGGAATGAAGCCCAGCCACGTTCCCGCTTGGGAGTCAACAATGTCGCGTAGGCTGAAGCTTCCTGACAGAATCAGAATTCCGACCAGCGACAGTCCCAATGCGATTTCGTAACTGACCATCTGTGCGGTCGCTCGAAGGCTGCCCAGCATCGAGTACTTGCTGTTGGAAGCCCAACCCGCCAACGCGACCCCGTACACGCCCACCGAGGTCACACCGAGAATGATGAGGAGCCCGATGTTAACGTCGGCAATGCCCAAAGGCGTATGGACGCCGCCGACCGTGATCCAGGGACCAACCGGAATCACCGCAATGGAGGTCAGCGCCACGGTCAAAGATAGAACTGGCGCCAGCAGATACAAGGGCTTTATTGCAAAGGGGGGTGTAATGTCTTCCTTAAAGATAAACTTTAAGCCATCAGCCAGCGGCTGCCAGATGCCGAACGGCCCCACCCGGGAGGGTCCCCACCGGTTCTGAATATGCGCAACCACCTTGCGTTCCGCCAGGGTCGTATAAGCGACGCCGGTGAGCAAAACGAACACCGCGATCACGATCTTGATCAGGGATACGAGGATGTAGGTTCCGATAGTCATTGAATGAATGCGTTCTCGCTGCTTCGTTTCGCGCGGACCGCGCCGCGTTGAGTACAGCTACCTACGTAAGGACAGGCGCAAGACAGCAGCGCCGAATGCTAGTCAGCCGCGACTTCCTTGTCGGCGGGTGATGCCTCGTGCCGTTCCATAACCGAGTTCAGGGTCGTGGAATAGCGTCCCAGTGTGCCGGATGTGAACAGTGTGTCGTTGGCGGGCAGGATCAGTTCGGGTTGCCCCGTCCCGGTTGCCCCGGTGATCTGCACCAGTTGCGTGTGCTCATCCTGACCTGCCAGCAAGCCAAGACGGGAAACGTCATAGCCGGGGACAAGCCTCTGTATCTCGTCAAGCATGGCGACGGGATCAAATGGGCTCATCTTCGGCTCAAGGTTGTGGGCAGCCAGCCAAACCGCGTGCTGGTCTGACTCGCCCGACTGCGCGCCGCGCGATTGCCCCATATCAGCGCGCACTCCGTCTCCCACGAATGGGACAAGTCTCTGCGCGTCATATCCCATGGTTTGGGCCAGGCGGACGATACATTCGAAATCGCTGCGGGTGCCGCCAAAATCACCGGCCTTCCGCATCATCTGCAGATCGCCCGCCGTGTTGGTGTAGGTGCCGGACTTTTCGTAGGCGCTGGCCACCGGCAAAACAACGTCAGCAATGCTGGTGGTTTCCGTAAGAAACATGTCCTGGGTCACGACAAAGGTCTTCGACAGCGTGAATGGATCAATGTTGTAACGCGCAATCGGATTCGAGCCGACCACGTAGAGCGCTTTCAGCTTGCCGCCCTTGGCGGCTTCAAACATCTGAAGCAGATCCAAGCCAGATGTTTGGGGAATGGCGTCCAGCCAGTTGATATGAAACTTCGTTGAGCTGGTCACTGGGGCGAAGCCGGGCAACATGTCGGGATAAAGCCCCATGTCGGCCGCACCGCGCGAATTGGCGTAGTCGCCCAAACACAGGAATTTTGCGCCCTGTCCGAGTGCGACATCGATCAACGCCTTGACATCGTTTCCGCGCAGCTCCGAACCGAATATGACTACCAGCCCTTGCTCAGACCTCAGTTTGTCGCGCAGCTCATTGAGTGCTTCGCGCGTGAGATGCGACGAGACCACGGAATCGGCGGCAGAATCGTCGCCGGCAAGGAACTGCACGAAATTCCGTTCGGCTCCGGGAGCAATCTGGGCAAAAGCCGTGGCCTGCCGGCGCAGCTTGATGGGATAAGAATTGACTACATAGAGCTTGGCTCGATGCAGACGTACGTTGGTGCGGATCTGCCATGCCAGCAGGGGATGCTGCTCGGTGGGGTTATTGCCGATCAGCAGGATCGCTGGCGCCGTGGCGACGTCGCGCATCGACGCGGTGGCATTCGACTTGCCAGCCAACGCAGAGGCGAAGGTAGGGAAGTCGGCAGTGCGATGATGGTCGATGTTGTTGGTACCCAGCACCAGGCGAGCGAATTTCTGCAGCAAGTAGCTCTCTTCGTTGCTGGTGCGATTCGAGCCGATTACGCCAATCGATGCTGGACCAGACGACGCGACCGCCTCTTTAAACTTTGACGCGATGAGTTGGAATGCCTCGTCCCATGTGGCCGGAGCAAACTTACCGTCTCGCCTGATCAACGGGCGGTTCAGACGTTCGGGGTTATGTGCAAAGTCAAAGGCATAGCGGCCCTTCACGCAGAGAAAATCGCCATTGATACCACTCTTGTCGCGATTGTCGCCACGGACAATCTCCATGCCAGTGTCGGCACGGCGCACACCCAGTGTGGTGGTGCAACCATCGCCGCAGTGGGTGCAGACAGTGCCTACGTGCTTCATCTCCCAGGGGCGGGTTTTGTAGCGATAGGCTCCCGAGGTGAGCGCGCCGACGGGACAGATGTCGATGCACATCCCGCATTCTTCGCACTCCAGATGGTCTTCTTTGTTGGGTGCGATGATCGAGCCGGATCCGCGGTTCTGCACGCCAAGGGCCCAGACATCCATACCCTCGCCGCAGGCGCGGACGCAGCGGTAACAAAGGATACAGCGCGGACGGTCGAAGAACACCACCGGCGACCATTGTTGCTCCTCGCGGTGGTTCTTCATGTCCATGAACTTCGATTCGGCGGCGCCGTATTTGAAGGTCATATCTTGCAACTCGCACTCGCCGCCGGCGTCGCACACCGGGCAATCCAGCGGGTGATTGGCGAGCAGTAACTCAAGCATCGACTTGCGGGCCTGCGTGATCTTCTCGCTCTCGGTAGTGACAACCATGCCCTCGGTAACCGGCGTGGTGCACGCCGTCTGCATCTTGGGAATCTTCTCGATTTCGACGAGACACATGCGGCACGCACCCTGCAGCGAAAGACCAGGGTAGTAACAGAAAGAAGGCACTTCGATGCCCGTGCTCTTGCAGGCTTCAATCAGCAGCGTTCCCCCGGGAACCGTGATTTTCCTGCCGTCGACAGTGAGAGTTACGTCAGCCACGTTCTTCCTTATACCAGCGCGGGTTCTGCCGCCTTTTCAAACGGACAAGGCTTGCCATTCAAATGATCTTCAAACTCGCTGCGGAATTTCTGCACGTACGATATGACTGGCATTGCGACCGCGTCGCCCAACGGGCAGAAGGTTCTGCCAAGCATGTTTTCCGCAAGATACTTCAGGTTGTCGATGTCCTTCTCTACGCCGCCGCCCGAATGAAGGCGCGTCAGTGTCTTCTTCATCCAATCGGTACCTTCGCGGCAGGGGATACACCACCCACAGCTCTCATGCTGGTAGAACTTAACGACGCGCAGCGCGAAACGCACGATACACCTGGTCTCGTCGAGCACGATGACGGCGCTCGACCCCATCATCGACCCGGCCTTAGCCATTCCGTCGTAATCAAAGGGATAGTCGATCTCCTCGGGCAACAGAATCGGCACCGACGATCCTCCTGGTACAACCGCCTTCATCTTGCGGCCGCCTTGGATGCCCCCGCCAACGTCGTAGATCAGCTTTTTGAAGTTGTATCCCAGAGCAAGTTCGTAAACACCCGGCTTCTCCACATTGCCGCTGATGCTGACTAAGTGCGTGCCACCGTTCTTCGGCGTGCCCAGGTCGGCGAACCACTGTCCGCCACCTAAGATGATGTGCGGGACGCTGGCCAGCGTTTCAACGTTATTGATTACCGTCGGGCAACCCCACAGTCCAACGACAGCCGGGAATGGGGGCTTGATACGGGGTATACCTCGCTTGCCTTCCAGCGACTCCATCAGTGCCGATTCTTCCCCGACTTCATACGCGCCAGCGCCGGAGTGTACGTGAACATCGAGATCGCGCCCCGAGCCGAAAATGTTCTTGCCAACAAATCCGCGGGCGTAGGCGTCGGTGACCGCTTTCTCCATGATCTGCACGAGATAGCGATATTCGCCCCGCAGGTAGATGTAACCCGTCTTTGCCCCAATGGCCAGCGCGGCAATCATTACACCTTCAATGACCGAGTGCGGGTCGTACTCGAAAATGAGGCGGTCCTTGCAGGTGCCGGGCTCGCTCTCGTCTCCGTTGCAAAGCACGTACTTGGGCTTCGGCGACTGCTTCGGCACAAACGACCACTTCAGGCCCGTTGGGAAGCCGGCTCCGCCGCGTCCTCGCAGGTTCGAGGTCTTCACCTCGTTTATGATGGCATCGGGTTCCATCTGCAACGCCTTCTGCAGCGCCTTGTAACCGTCGAGTTCGAGATAGCGATCAAGATTGGTCGCACCTAGGCCAAATCGCTTGGACACGACCTTCACTTCATCGGGATGTGAGACTAGGTAGGCCATCCGCTTAACGCTTTTCGCTATTCGCCATCCGGTTTCCACTTCCACTCTGGCACAGAGCGAAGGGCGAAAGGCGAAAAGCGGCTACTGCTTTTCCTTCTTGTGAATCCCCTCGATCAACTCGTCAATCTTTTCCGGTGTCAGGTTCTCGTGGTACTCGTAATTCAACATTATCGCCGGCGCCCAGGAGCAGGCTCCGATGCACTCCACTTCTTCCACATGAAAGAGTCCGTCGGGCGTAGATTGCTTGTTGCCGATGCCCAACCTCTTCTCACAGTGCTCGAGGATCTCCTCGCCACCTCGCAGCATGCAACTCACGTTGGTGCAAACCTGGAAGTTGTACTTGCCAATGGGATGCGTCCGCATCATCGAGTAGTAGCTGATAACGTTGCGGACCTCTAACTCTGTGAGATCTACGCGCTGCGCCAACTCGCGAATTGCTTCGTCGGTGATCGCCCCCAGTTCGTCCTGCGCATAAAGCAGGATGGGCACCAGAACCGACCGTTTGCTCGGATAGTGCGTGATCATCTCGGCGAAGCGTTGTTCCAGTTGGTCAGAGAATTTCATTTTGCTCTCGGCCCGTACTCTCGGTGCTTTGAAAAGCCGCGTTGTCAAACATCGCAAATCAGCGGTCTATGTCACCTAATATGATGTCGATACTACCGATGGCTGTGACGACATCGGCAATCAGGCGGCCCTCGCACATTTTGGGCAGCGTTTGCAGATTGGCAAACGATGGCGCACGCATATGGACTCGATAAGGCTTCGCTGTTCCGTCGCTCACCACGTAGTAGCCCATCTCGCCGCGCGGTGACTCAATCGCCTGATAAACCTCGCCCTCGGGCACCGTGAAGCCCTCCGTCACGATCTTAAAGTGATAGATGAGGGCTTCCATCTGGGTCTTCATCTTCTCACGGTCAGGCAGCACAACCTTCGGCGCGTCCGCTTTCACAGGACCTTCAGGAATACCTTCCAGCGACTGTGCGACGATCTTCTGTGACTCGCGCAACTCAGCCACTCGCACCACATACCGCGCGTAGACGTCGCCATCGGTCGAAATCGGCACGTTGAATTTGAAGTTCTCATATCCCGTGTAGGGGCCATCACGCCGCAGATCGACATCGACGCCGCTGGCGCGCAGCGTCGGGCCAGTCGCACACAGGGCCAGTGCATCCTCTTTCGAGATAAACGCGACGCCCTTCAGTCGGTTGACGAAAATAGGATTCTGCGTCAGCAAACCTTCGTACTCGTCCACGTGTCCGGGGAAGCCATCGATGAACGTCTTCACCCGATCGAAGAACCCCAACGGCGGTTCGATGGCAACTCCTCCGATGCGGAAGTACGACGTCATCATGCGCTGGCCAGACACCGCTTCGAACAACCGCAGGACATTCTCGCGCTCGCGGAAGCAGTACAGGAACACGGTCATGGCGCCGATGTCCAAAGCGTGGGTGCCGAGCCAGACCAGGTGCGAATTGATGCGTGTCAACTCATTCATCATCACTCGCAGCCACTGCGCACGCGGCGGAATCTCCAGGCCCAACAACTTCTCGACCGCCAGGCAGTACGCGAGATTGTTGGTCATGGGGGCAGAGATAGTCGATGCGGTCGGTCATCGGCACGACCTGCTGGTAGAACTTGGCCTCGCAGGTCTTTTCAATCCCGGTGTGCAGATACCCGATATCCGGCATGACGCGCACCACGGTTTCGCCGTCAATCTCCAGCAGCAACCGCAAAACGCCGTGGGTCGAAGGATGCTGCGGCCCCATATTGAGGACAACAGTCTGATCGTTAGCCACATCCAGAACCGGAGTTGGTGTCATCTCAGCCATGATTTACCGGTATCCCTCGACAGGGTAGTCCTTGCGAAGAGGGTGCCCTTCCCAATTGTCGGGCATCAGAATGCGCTTGAGGTTGGGGTGTTCCTGAAAACGTACGCCGAAACAGATCGAAGACTTCGCGTTCGAAGAAGTTGGCTCCGGGCCAGATGGGAGTCAGGGAATCCACCCGGGCATCGTCACCGGATAGGCGAACCTTCAATCGCACACGCTTCTTAGTTACAGTCGAAAACAGGTGGTAGATGACTTCAAACCGTGGATCATTGGGTGTCCAGTCAACGCATGTGATATCAGCCAGGGCGTTGTAGTTGAGTTCCGGATCGTCCTTCAGAGTCGTGCAAGCCTCGCGCAGAAAAGTGCGCTCGATGTAAACGGACAGCTCGTTGCGGTCGAACTTGGCGCCTTCGACGGCATTCGCCTTCCAGGCTATCAGGCGAGCCACTTCTGGGCGTTCTTTCAGTAGTTCCAAGTCAGTGATTGCAGGCTCAAGCCCCATCGTCAGATTCTCTCCGCCTTGCCCTGCTTGTTCCAGTCGATGACACCCTTTTTCCAGATGTACCAATATCCCGCCAGCACAATACCGATGTAAACCAGCATCTCCCAGAAGCCGAACATCTTCAGTTCCTTGAAGATGACTGCCCAGGGATACAAGAAGACTGCTTCCACATCGAAGAGGATGAACAACATGGCCACGAGATAGAACTTGACCGAGAAGCGCTGCCGCGCATCTCCAACCGGCTGCATGCCGCACTCATACTGCGACATCTTCGCCTTGTTGAACTTGTGCTGACCAATCAACCAGGACAGAACCACCATGGCGGTGGCCAGACCGCCAGCCACCAGGATGTGGATCAGCAAAGGCAGATATCGCGCGAAATAGAAGTCCGGCATTTTCTCGCTAACACTACGGATTTGACGCCCACAGGAGACGGGTAACTCACTGAGTTTATTTTGCGTTAGCGCTCATGTCAACCAATCGAAGCGTGCGATTCACGGGGATTTAACGAAGTGATAATGTGGGCGCAAAAATTAAAGGGCTTCCCGAAAAGCATAGGCGCGGATTCTAGGCACCCTACGCCCCGCCGCCTACGAACTGCACAATTTCGAGCCGGTCGCCGTCGCGTAATTGGGTTTCCTTCCATCGTCCGCGCGGCAGAATCTCGCGATTCAGTTCGACTGCCACACGGTCACCCTTCATCCCAAGCTGCTCGATAAATTCGGCGACTGTGATCGGTTCCGCCGATGTCTTCGGTTCACCGTTAACAAGAAGTTGCATACCAGCAATGTATCGCACGGCGAGACGTGAATTCATTGCCGCAGGGAACATATTGCCGGCAAGAGCCGCATCCCCAATCAGCATGTCAACCCAGGTGCTTGGAAAACCGGCCTTGCGAATCCGCGGGAAGAACACCGGCGTGGCCTTGTTAGCGGGATACGTACTTGTCTACGCCGCGACGCTGTATGCCATGGCGCGGTTCGGTCAGTTCGAAGCAGGTGAAGCGGTTGGAGTCTTTGCCATTGGGGGTCGGTTTTTCGCTTGCCGCCTGGGTATTAACCATTGGAATAGAGCCGCTCTCCTATCGCGTGTTGGAACCAGGCAGGGAAGCAGCGACACTGCTTATGTACCTGCTTCCGTTGGTTGCATTCATCACATATGGTTTTTCAGCCATCCGCCGCTACGTGATGGCCGAGCCGACGGATTCGCTGGCGATACTCCTTGCCAAGCTGGCCGTATTTGTTGCTCTACCTGCGCGGATCATGGTTTCGAGGTTTAGATACAGGGCATCTGAATTAGCGCCGATGTCAACCAAAACCAGTCACATGCTGGTGTTCGTGGGCATGTCGCTGGTCCTGGTTATTTTCCAGTCCCTGATCGGACAGGGAATGCGAGACATCACCAATGCTCGAGTACCTGGCGATAAGTTGCTCTATGGCATGCCTCTGGTGTTCTTCTGGCTGGTAATCGATGTTGGCATAGTGGAAGAATTTTTCTTCCGGGTATTGCTGCAATCACGCCTCGCGGCGGCCCTGCGTTCCGAGTTGGGTGGAATCGTTCTCATGGCAGTGATCTTCGGGCTGGTGCATGCTCCGGGTCTCTACCTGCCAACCAGCGTCACGGAAGAAGGGTTGGCAGCACATCCTTCATTTCTGATGGCGGTGGGCTATTCGATTGCGATCACGTCAGTCGCGGGATTCTTCCTCGGGGTGCTGTGGGCCAGGACTCGCAACTTTCTGGTGCTCATTCTGTTCATGCCGCCACCGACCTGCTGCCAAACATGCTGCCCACACTGCGCGCCTTGCACATTCTGAAATAACATATCAGTGAATTTCACTCTTCGGATTGCGCTCTTGCGCATCTCGGTACAATCTCAGTTTAGGGTTTGTGCGGATGTCATCAAGGGCTGCTGCGCAGACGGAAATTGCAGCTGCTAGCGTACCTCTGAAGAAGAACCGAAATCATGACCGCTGAACAATTTCGCAAACTTGTCCTCACCTTCGACGGCGCCGAAGAGCACATCCATCATGGCCACCCCGACTTCCGTGTCGGCGGAAAGATTTTCGCCACACTTGGCTATCCCGACGATAAGCGCGCGATGGTAAAGCTTACTCCTGAAGCACAGGCTGAGTTCGTGCACGATTATTCTCAGGTGTTTACGCCCGCGGCGGGTGCCTGGGGACGCCAGGGTTCAACCAGCCTAGATCTACCAAACGCGCGGAAGGCCGAAGTGACGCTGGCAGTCGAAGCGGCATGGCAAAATGCAATTGCTGTAGCCGCGGCTGGCCGTAAGCGCAAGTCGGCAAAGCGCTAAGGCCGAGTGCCCGGTGTTATAATCAGCTTTGCCCAACCCGTCTGTGCCACTCCGGCTCGGACGCCTTCTCGTGCTCCAGGGGCGGTGCGGTGGGCATTCCGTAATTATCAAAGCTTACGAGGTTTGTTTATGTCCGGCCATTCCAAATGGGCGACAATCAAGCACAAAAAGGGCGCGCTCGATGCTAAGCGCGGCAAAATTTTTACCCGCCTGATCAAGGAAATCAGCATGGCGGCCAAGAGCAGCGGCGATGTGGAAAAGAACCCGCGGCTCCGAACCGCTGTAGCCGCGGCCAAGGCCGAGAACATGCCGGCCGACAACATCAAGCGCGCCATCCAGCGAGGAACCGGCGAACTCCCCGGCGTTTCCTACGAGGAGATCACCTTCGAGGGCTACGGTCCGGGTGGAGTTGCGATACTTGTCGAAGTCTCCACCGACAACCGCAATCGCACTGTCAGCGAAATTCGCCATTGTTTCTCCAAGAACGGCGGAAACATGGGTGCAGCAGGATCGGTCGCCTACATGTTTCACAAGAAGGGCGACATCGTCATTCCGAAATCCGCCGCCAAAGAAGACGACCTCATGAACCTAGTTCTTGAGAACGGTGCCGAAGATTTGAAGGACGACGGCGAAAGTTGGGAGATCCTCACCGATCCCTCGGCCTACGAAACGGTGCTGGATGCGGTGAAAAAGGCGGGCATTACTCCGGACGTCGCCGAGATCGGTATGATCCCGCAGACCTACACCAAGCTGGAAGGCCAGCAGGCCAACACCATGATCCGGCTTCTGGAAGCGCTGGAAGATGCGGACGACGTGCAGCATGTGTACTCCAATTTCGATATCGACCAGAAGCAACTGGAAGAGGTCGCGGGGTAGGGATTTGGGTAGAGCGGCGCTTCAGCGCCGCGTGTAATGAAACCAAACGGCAATAGCTGGCGCTCTCTCGCAAAGTCGCTGCAGATTACAGGCTCCATCGGCTGCATCATCTTCTTTGTCTCGTTGTTAGCCCTACTCGGCTACTACTCTGCGAGCCGTCCTGTCATCCCTCAACCGGAACATGGTTTTACCGTTGGACTTACGTGGACGCATCCGGCGAGATACGGCACAAACCAAGACGAGAGGCATTCTCGGTGGCTACTCACCCTGTTTTTTCCCAGCTTCGGTTTGATTGCGTTGGGGGAAGCAATCAAGATGCACAAGCTGGACGACTACTCGGGTATTCGTAGTCGGCCGAAATTACCTTGGAACCATACTTGGGGACCTTAGTCGCACGCGAAGACCGAAGGCTTCAGCATTGGTACAATCTCTGCTCGGCCGTTCGCCAGGGCGGCCGATCTGTTTTGCGGCCGCGAACAACGAGACCCGAATCTAACCCCCGGGGACTCGCAGATTCAACGCCGGCGGTTACAATGATTCGAGCATGACTCCCCGTCGTTTTCCTCTCCTTCACGTTACTTTGGCGTTTCTCATCGCCGCCTCTTTCGGCTTCGTGGCATGCAGCAAGCACGAAACGTCGACAGCAAGCGCGGGTGAGATCAGGGCGGCCGCAGCGACCAGTGATGCTGCGGCACCTCCGCCGACTGAAGCTGCACCGGCAACATCCGAGCCTGCTCCCCAGGTCAATCCCACCCGAGCTATGCAATACGTGAAGGAGTTCGTCTCAATCGGATCCCGTCCGCCGGGAAGTCCGGGCCATGCCAAGGCCGAGCAGTACATCAAATCTCATCTCGCTGGTGACAATGTCGAGGTGGACTCGTTCACCGCCAAAACTCCGGTGGGCGAGTTTCCCATCCACAACATCATCGCGAAGTTTCCCGGCAAGAAAGATGGTGTCATCGTCATCGCCGGGCATTACGAGACGAACTATCCGCTCCCGAAGGAGTTCGTCGGTGCCAACGATGGCGGCTCGACGACGGGCTTGCTGTTGGAACTCGCCAATCAGTTCCGCGGCAAGGAACTGGAAGGCTACAGCATCTGGCTGCTGTGGACCGATGGGGAAGAGGCATTTGTAAAGTGGAGCGACAAGGACAGCCTCTACGGCACCCGGCATCTGGCTCAGAAGTGGCAACAGGATGGAACTGCGAAGAAAATCAAAGCGTTCATTCTCCTCGACATGATTGGCGATGCGGACCTCGACATCATAAAGGAGGACAACTCGACGCCGTGGCTTCGCGACCTGATGTACCGGGCGGCGACATCACTTGGCTATCAATCGCACTTCTTCCAGTATGAAAGCCCCATAGAGGACGACCACTTGCCGTTCATAAAGATTGGCGTGCCCGTAGTTGACATCATCGACATCGACTACGGCTATGCCAATGCCTACCACCACACCACGCAGGACACGCTGGACAAACTAAGTCCTAAGTCACTGGAAATCGTAGGCGACGTGGTGCTGGAGATGATTCCGTTGATCAATCAGCGGTAGTTCTGCTTCCCGAATCGAAACAGCTATCGTTACCAAAGTTTTGTGCTTGGCAGATCTTTCTGGCGGCGCTAGCCTCGCCGAGACTACAACGGCGTGTGGGGCCAGAGGAGTTGTGTCCCCAGTTGGCTTGCGCTCAGTGCGCTCCGACAGTTGCTCTTTGAAAATTCTGAGCCGGCTCTCCACGGACCACAATGCAACTTCTTGCGAATGAAGATTTTCGTGCAATCTTATTGATAGGAAGGAATTTGCACCAAAATTCCGGCTATCGCCGTGAAATTAAGGAATTTTGACCTACAAAAAAGAAAAAAGTTGAACACCGTTCAGCCCTGACTTTGCCAATCCATCTTGCTGCTAACTATTAGGATTATCAGATGAATACGCATAACCATCTTTGTAACCAATGCGTTAGAGATAATTATCCTCTAAGTCATTGATTCTAAGGAAACGCAGATATTTTAATTTAGCATCAACTTGTCGCGGTTACCGAACCTAGGCGCCTTGGACTCCGCGTCCAGCCCTTACGGCTTTACGCTGATAAATACATGCGCCTGAACGTTGTTTGGGTCCGACGGAGTGTCATAGCGCTCGAAGTCGGCTTTATAGGCGCGCGCCGGATTGCCTGGATCCTGAAAATACTCCCAAATCTGTTTCCAGACTGCAGGTACGACGGTTGGTGCGGGCCCAACGGCGGATTGGAACTCGACATACTTGCCCGCCGACACAGTGACGGCCACCATTCCTACCGGCGCCTTCGTCCCTGGCTTCACCTTGGCGCCCAGGATGTAGGTGTAATCCCCGTTCCAGTCGCTGGCGTAGTCGGTGTAAACGACGGTAACGCCCTGATCGCTGCGCTCAGGAATCCTGTCGAGAATTCCCTCATTAAACAGGCGTTGCCATTGCTTGGGGATCTCGCCGTTACCCGTGGCTTCCTGGGCATTGTTGGTGCGGGTTGAAATGCCAATGACATCGAAGCTGGACTGTTCGACTGGCTTCGGTTTCGTGTTGTCCTGAGCGTGCATAGATGTGATTCCAAGAACGGCAAAGGCCGCAACCAGGATTGCGGCCGATAGTTTGAATTGACGCGACATGGCTATACCAGCGAGTTTACGCCACGCATCAAGTGGTCTGACAAGCCGGGGACGGTTTGATACTCTCGTTTAACATTCGCGGTCTGAAATTCAGCATAATCGTCCGGAGATTGTCGATTGAAGAATTGTGCCCTCCTGCTCTTCGCACTCTGCCTTGTCATCCCGCCGCCGTCGGTCGCCCAGCTCGACGATGCGAACCGCAAACTGGCGCGGGACATTCTTCAGGAACTCATCGAGATCAACACCACGGACTCGGTGGGGAATGTAACCACTGCAGCCGAAGCCATGGCCAAGCGGCTGCGCGCCGCGGGTTATGACGACAGCGACATCTTTATTGGTGGCCCCAACGATCGAAAGAAAAATCTGGTGGTTCGGCTGCGCGGCACGGGAGCGAAGAAGCCGGTACTGCTGATCGGCCATCTCGACGTCGTGGAGGCACACCGCGAGGACTGGACCAGCGATCCATTTCAGCTGGTTGAGAAGGACGGATATTTCTACGGCCGTGGCACCGAAGACATGAAGGCCTCCGACGCGGTGTATGTGATCAACATGATGCGGCTAGAGCAGGAAGGCTACAAGCCCGACCGCGACATCATTCTGGCGTTGACCGCCGACGAGGAGGGCGGCACGTCCAATGGAGTTGATTGGCTGCTGAAGAACCATCGCGATTTGGTCGAGGCTGAGTTCGCCCTGAACGCTGACGGCGGTGGAGTGGTCACGCAAAAAGGGAAGCCCTTCGTGGTCGAAATGGGTGCCAGCGAAAAGCTATATGCCGATTACGAACTGGAAGTAACGAACCCCGGTGGCCACAGCTCCTTGCCGACACCAGAGAATGCCATCTATCAGCTGTCCGGCGCCCTGGTGCGATTGCAGCACTACCAATTCCCGTTCGAACTCAATGATGTGACCCGCGCCTTCTTTCAGCAGACGGCGAAAGTGGAGAAGGGACAGGTCGCCGCCGATATGCTGGCGATCACCAAGACCCCACCTGATCAGGCAGCAATCGAGCGCCTATCGCAAGATCCGTATTACAACTCCACGATGCATACGACCTGTGTAGCCACGCGGCTGCAAGCCGGCCATGCCAATAACGCGCTGCCGCAACGCGCTACCGCCAACGTGAACTGTCGCATTCTGCCGGGACGCTCGCGCGAGGAGATTCTAAAGTTACTGCAAGCTGTGGTGAACGACCCCAAAGTCACCCTGGCCTACGTGAACAATGGCATGAAGGTCATCATGGACGACAAAGAAAAAGGCGCACTTCCGCCGGTACCGCTTAAGCCCGAGGTGATGGTTCCGCTGGAAAAAATTTCGGCCGTGATATGGCCGGGCGCTCCTGTGGTGCCAACCATGGGCACGGGCGCGTCGGACGGTGTGTACACCAATCCTGCGGGCATTCCGACATACGGAGTTTGCGGGCTGGCCATCGAGAATGGCGATGACCGGTCGCATGGACGGGATGAGCGTTTGCTGGTGGAGTCTTACTACACCGGAGTGGATTTCTATTACCGGTACCTCAAAGCGGTAACGGGAGGGAAGTGAGAGAACAGTTGTCATTTGCTGGTGTCAGTTGTCAGCGAAAACCCCGTCCAAGCTGCTCTCCAACGGGCAGCAGGGGACCAACTACACCAGCTTGCCGTACTTCGACGTGTAATGCAGCCCAATCTCGCCGCAGCTGTGCTGCTCGACGGAATACACGATGCAGGAGTCAAAAGGACGCGAGTAGAGGTGCAAGCTTACCGCCCGTTGACCGAAGTGGCGGGCATTGCGAACGTCGTGGACGGGGTTGAGCGGATCGACGGCAACGGGGTTGGAAGGCGTGATCTCGACCACGTCAGTGGGAACGATATTGCAGTGTTGGGCGCCGAGGTCCTCCTCAAGCACACGGTAGTTGTGAACCTCAAGCCGTCCCATTGGAGCAGCCATCCAACAGTTCTGGTCTTTGTGATTGTGGATCGAGGAACACATTCCAACTTCCCAGCAAATGGCCAGCAGTTCGTAAAGGTCGGTCTTGTCAATGAGGTTTCGGGTGTAATGCTGCGAATTCCAGAAGAGGTACGGCGCCAGGGAATCCGGGTCGACGGGGTTGGCGCGCAGATACGCCAAGGGAGTTTCCACACCCTTGTACGCTTGGGCCCCAAGTTTTTGCAAATTGTTGACAAAGTCCTGGATGGAGACCTTACGGGTGGCCGCCGTGGCGGGGTGCAGCCCTTCCATTCGAAATACCTCAGGTGATCTTGTTGTCCCGTGGGATGGTCCAGAAGACAACCCGCGCATAATGGCACAGCCCGCAGCGCGCTGTAAAGGGCGCATCCTGAAGGTACCGGACATTAAATTGCAGACAAGCCTGCCGGGTGGTGTGGCAAGTCGGGAGCTTTGCCGAGACTTCGAAACTTGCCCGGCATAGGGGGTTAGTACCCAGTGGAGATGTTGAAGCGTTTGCCGGCCACCGGAATCCGATGAGCTGACGAATGGCTTTCGGCATATAATGAGCGCAACAAGCTCCCCATTACCGACAGGAGCTTCCCGGCAAGCGCTAGAGCGACGAGTTGCAGGGAGACCAGCCAAGGTGTCGGGGCGGGGTTCACCAAGGTGAGGAAGCGCTCGGGACTGGAGTTTTTCCCATGAAGGCACGCGCGGTTTCGGTTTCCATTGCGTGGCTGCTGAGTTTCTGTCTGTCTCTTCCAGGGGTAGCCCAGAGCGGAGCGCAGACTCCGTCTACAGCGCCTGCTCCGTCGGCCACCGATTCAACCGGCAGTTCCACTCAGAGCGCCGACTCGACCCCTTCAGCTCCAGCGAGCACCGCCCCGGACACTCCGACCTCTGCCCCCAACGTGAAGAGCGGCAGCAAAAATGACGTGGACGCTATTGGAAACCGGAACGTTGGCGGACGCGGATTGGGCGACTGGTACTCCACCGACACTGAAATCAAGATGGGCAAGCAGTACGCGATGATGGTCGAGCAGACGGCCAAAATGGTGCAGGACCCGGTCATCAACGAGTATGTGAACCGGATCGGCCAAAACCTGGTTCGCAACAGCGATGCCAAGGTGCCGTTCACCATCAGGGTCATTGACTCCGACGAGATCAATGCGTTCGCTCTGCCAGGAGGGTTCTTCTACGTCAACAGCGGGCTGATTCTGGCGGCGGATGAAGAGGCGGAACTGGCAGGAGTCATGGCGCACGAAATCGCCCACGTGGCGGCGCGGCATGCGATGCAGCAAATGACTCGGGCGCAATACGCGAATCTGGCGACGATTCCGCTGATCTTCGTGGGAAGTTGGGGGGTGTATCAGGCGGCTAGCATGGCAATCAACCTCGCGCTGCCGCTGACCTTCCTGAAGTTCTCGCGCAATTTCGAATCGGAGGCGGACTTCCTGGGCGTGCAATATATGTACAAGACAGGTTACGATCCGCAGGCGTTCATCACATTCTTCGAGAAGATCGAGGCGAAAGACAAGAAGAAGCCAGGGACCTTGGCTAAGGCGTTTGCATCGCATCCGCCTACTCCAGAGCGCATTGCAAAGACGCAGGAAGAGATCAAAAAGATCCTGCCGAGCCAGCCGCAATACATCCTCAGCACTTCGGAGTTCGATTCGGTGAAGGCGCGGCTTGCCTCCATCGAAAATCGGAAGAAAGCCATTCCGGATTCCGACAGCAACAAGCCGACATTGCGGCGAACTACCGCCGACAATAGTACAAACGGAACAACACAACAGCCGCAGGATGACCGGCCGACACTGTCGCGTCGCGACGACTAGAATCACGACTCCGCATCAGCAAAGCGCCGGCGGCGAGGGCCGCCGGATTTCTTTTTCCGGAGGGTTAGGGTTGGCCGTCTGGACGCAGCTCGGCCCTATGCGAATCAGAGCGTGGTAACGGGAGCAGAGTTACGCGGCCCGATGCGGCGTGGTGGTGGCGACAATCCGGGACGCCGCCGACTTACGGATCACCTTCATCTCGTTCCAGTCATAGGGAAACTCGTGGCCGCAGTCGAGACATACCACGTACGTTCCAGTCACTGATGCGGCTTGGCTACGGTGCCTGGCTCCCCGGACTGTAATCGGAAAACTATATCGCTTATGCGAGCAACCAAAGACGAGATTGTAGATACCCATAGATCGCCTCCCCGGCCATTCGGACGAAAGTGGACGCTCCATAAATGTGGACACTGCGAGACTTGCCGCATCACTGTAACCAGGTTCTATTAAGAACTGGGCCCTGCTCATCCAAACCCGACGTTACTGGCTTGGATTCGAAACGACCAGAAAAGTTGCCAATGAGACAAGAATGAAGTCCCGTTTTGGACCGGGACAGGTTGGAAAAAATCATTTGGGCTGAATATTAGCTACGCAACTATTTGGTTTCGGGCGACGAACTGTGTCCCTTGCACTTGCTAACGATGGCGGAGCGCAAACGGCTCCGAAGATCGTCTGGCAACTCGTAGAGATGAGACTCCCGGTAAATCTCAATCGTCCTCTTGGTGGTATTACAGACGACATAGCAGTTGTGGCACCACTGAAGATGATCTTCCAGTTCAGCCTTGGTTTGGGCGTCCATCGCCCCATCGAGGTAATCGGTGAGCTCCTTAAGGAATTCAGAGCAGGTCACTGTTTGCCATCTCCACCAACACGATTTTTGAAGTACTTGCTCAAGCGTTCGCGCAGTTGCAGCCGGGCACGAAGCAATCGAGACTTCACGGCCGGAATACTTAAGTCCAAGGCGTCGGCAGTCTCTTCCGTGGAGAGACCCTCAACATCGCGCAACACAAAAACCGTGCGAAAACTAGGCGGTAAGCCCTGAATCGTCTTGCTCAGAATTTCTTTGAGCTCGCCTTGGTTGTACAGTTGCTCCGGATTGGGAGCCCAGTCCGCAACCTCGCGCGGCATGGAATCTTCTTCCGTTTTGATGTCCTCATCCAGCGACACCATACGCTCAGGACGGCGGCGACGCAGGCGCATAAGCGCCTCGTTGACCGCGATGCGTACCAGCCAGGTATAAAACTTGGACTGCTCCTGGAAATTAGCCAGGTTCTGATACGCCTTTAAAAATGCGTCCTGCACCACATCTTCCGCGTCTTCGCGGTTTTGTGTAATGTGCTGAGCGATACGGAAGACATTGCGGTCGTACCGCTTTACCAGCTCCTCAAATGCGCTGATATCGCCGGCCTTGGCCGCATGAACCAGCGTTAGCTCATCGCCCGCTGGCTCTTCCACTTTTGGTTGGATGGTTCCCATGTGTTTGCAGATTCAGGATTTTAACGCAAGTCCACAACTTGAACTATCGACAATTATACAGATGGCCAACGATGGCTCGTCGTTGTCGGTTTGTCTCAGTTGGCATAGCACCTTTGCGCCTGCTGAATTCGCGGTTCGCAGCCGGGAACAAAGATGAATTGACATCCAGGATACGTTGGCACCGCCCGATCGGATGTTGCGCGAGGGAACCGCATTCTACAACGCGTGGCAACAACAACCGTGGCGTCGAATCGGGTTAAACTAAATCCAGTGAGCCACCGGATACGAGTTATCGCTAACGTTCTGGCCGCGCTGTTGCTGTTGCAGGGAAGTGGATGGCCAGCCCAAGACGCCTCGTCTGCGCCCGCAAAGAAGCCAAGCAGCGGTGCCGCCTCGAGCAAAACCAAGAAGAAGGGCTCCTCGTCCACATCTGCCAAGCAGAAGAAGAAGGCCCCGGCCAAAAAGGGACATGCGCCTCGCAAGAAGTCCACGGTAGCGCGCACGATCAAGCTGCACAAGAGTTTCGTCGCTTCCAGCGATCTGCGGCCCATGGCGCGGCAGTTGATTGATTTCCGCACTCCAGCCGCCTACACCGGCGTCGAGAATTATGCCACCAAACATGCAGGCACCGAGCCGGGAGCACTGGCCTGGTTCGCCATCGGCTACGCGTACTACCTTGACGGACAATACCCGGCGGCAATCAGCGCTCTGCAGAAGGCCCAACCGTTCATCGGCGAACTGCAGGATTACACGTCGTACTTCATCGGCAGTTCGTATACGGCCAGCAATAGTCCGGAAGCGTCATTGGCCTACCTGCGAGATTTCGGTTCGCGCTATCCGGATTCGGTTTACGCCAATGACGCCGTGCTGTCATACGCAAAGGCGTTAGTGGCGACGAATCGTCCGTCGGAGGCGGTACAAGTACTGTTGCACCGCACTGGCGGCGGAGCGGAGGGTGAGTATCTTCTGGGAAAAGCGTATGTTCAGAATGGTCAGAATCGCACCGGCGCCGAAGTGCTTCGTCGCGTTTACTACGGTTACCCGACCAGCACGCAGGCAGATCTGGCGGAAAGCGACCTGAAGAAGATTCCCGAAGCCGCATCGCTGCCGCCGGTTACGCTCAGCGAACAGGAGCATCGAGCAGACGCGCTGTACAAAGGAAGGCGCTGGGCCCCTGCCGCCGAACAATACAAGGCGATGCTCGCCGTCGCTCCCGCAGAGGAGCAGTCGCAGGTAAACATTCAACTGGCCAACGCCCTGATGAAGCTGGGAGAAAACCAGCAAGCGAAGGAAGTGCTCAGCCGGATTCCCGATGACGGCAGCGAGGCCAGCGCGGAAAAGTGGTACCAGAGTGCCGAAATCGCCCGCAACACCAACGACGATGCTGGACTGACTACCATCCTGCAGCATATGCGGGCGACGACGCCGAAGTCACCGTGGCTGGAGTCGGCGCTGTTTACCGCCGGGAACATGTACCTGCTGCGTCAGGACTACGACCACGCCATTGATTATTACCGCGAAATTCACGAGCGCTTTCCTAACAGCAGCAAGGCGGCCTATGCCCATTGGAAGTGCGCGTGGCTAACTTACCGGCAGAATCGGCCGGAGCAGGCGAAGAAGTATTTCGACGAACAAATCGAGTTTTATCCCGGGTCGAATGAAGTTCCGAACGCCATTTACTGGCGCGGCCGAATGGCAGAGGACGACCACAATTACGGTCTTGCTCAGAGCTATTACCAGAAGGTCGCCGATCGTTATCGCAATTACTATTACGGGGTTTCGGCACGCAAGAGACTGGCAACTCTGCCGGACGCGCAGCCGATACCAGTTGCAAGCTTGCAACGAATTCCGAGCATCACGGCAATTGAGCCCGAAGCGCTGCGCACCACACCTCCCGAAGATGACTTGCACTACAACCGCTCGCGCCTGCTGGAAAATGCGGGAGCGCTCGATTTGGCAGTGCGCGAGTTACAGGCGGGCACGACGACCGGGCCTTCCTGGGAGATGGTTGAAATCGCCCGCATGTACACCGCGGCCGGTGAGTACTACCGCGCTCTGCAGGCGCTTAAACGCGCGATCAACGGATACTTCGCGATGGATATGAATGCTCTGCCGCAGCCTTATTGGCAAGGGCTGTTTCCGCGGCCGTATTGGGACGCACTGCGGCAGTACTCGGACGCCAATGGCCTCGATCCATATCTGGTCGCGTCGCTGATCCGGCAAGAGTCGGAATTCAATCCTGGAGCAGTTTCGCGCGCCAACGCCTATGGTCTGATGCAACTACTGCCGAAGACCGGCAAGGGAACGGCCAAGCAGGTTGGGCTGCGCAATTACAAAACGGACTCTCTGTTTGATCCTACGATCAACATCGAGTTAGGCACTAAGTACTTTCGTGAAATGGTAGATCACTTCGGCGGGCAGGTGGAATACGCCCTGGCCGCCTACAACGCCGGCTCCTCGCGGGTCGAGGACTGGCGGTCTTCGGGAAATTACCGGGACATCGAAGAATTTGTTGAGTCGATTCCATTCACGGAAACGCGCGAGTATGTTCAGGCCATCGTACGGAATGCCGAAGTGTATAAGCGTGTGTACAGACTGCCATAGTTGCCGCGGCCAGGAGGGTTCGTGCCGGTCGGAATGTATCCGGGAGTGTATGTCGAGGAGATCGGTCCAGGCCCGCGCCCCATCAGCGGCGTTTCCACAACGGCCACAGCCTTCGTCGGATTCTCGCAGGACGGCCCGTACGCTCCAACCCCAATTTCCAGATTTTCCGAGTACTTGCCGACATTCGGCGGCTTCACATCCGGCACATATCTGGGCCATGCCGTTCAAGGCTTCTTTCAGAACGGCGGCGTGCGCTGCTATGTCTTGCGGCTCCCTCCTGAACTCTGCGGAAGACGGAAAGCCGCGACAGACGCTAGCGCAATCAGCCAGCGCGCTTTAGGCTTGCTGGCTCCGCTCGACCAACTGTCCGACGTATCGATCGTCTGCTGCCCCGACGAACATACAGTGGCCGGAATGACGGCTGCGCTCGTAGCCCACTGTGAACATCACAAAGACAGGATTGCGCTGCTGACCGCGCCTCTTGATGCCGACCTATCGAGCGGCCCGCTGCCGGAAGTCCAATCAGGGTATGCGGCTACCTACGCGCCCTGGGTGTTGGTATCTGATCCGGCCGGTGGTGCGGCGTTGGCGGTGCATCCTAGCGGACACATCGCTGGCGCCATTGTGCAGAACGATTTGCGGCGTGGTGTATGGAAGGCCCCAGCGAACGTGCCAATCCTTGGCATCGTCGGATTAACTCACGAGATCAACCGGCAAGAGCAAGAGACGTTGAATCAACGGAGCGTCAATGCATTGCGTAACCTCCCCGGGAAGGGATACTTGATTTGGGGCGCTCGCAGCAGCTCACAGGATCCCGAGTGGAAGTACATCAATGTTCGCCGCTACCTCATCTATCTGGAACAGTCGATCGCTCAGGGAACGCAGTGGGTGGTGTTTGAGCCAAATGGTGAGACGTTATGGGGCAGTGTTCGGCGCACAATCACCGATTTCCTGCTAAACCAGTTCAAGGCAGGCGCGCTTTCAGGCATTAAGCCCGACGAGGCCTTCTTTGTAAAATGCGATCGCACTACTATGACGCAGAATGACCTCGACGACGGCCGCCTGATTTGTCTAATTGGTGTCGCGCCGGTGCGTCCCGCCGAGTTCATAGTCTTCCGAATAGGCCAATGGACGGCCGATGCACAATCGCCCTGTCCTTAATGCCTCGACAACTTAATGGTCTGGGCAAATGGGTTTCATGCGCCTCACTGGGACTGGTTTCAGCAACAGTATGCGAGGTGGGATCATTCCGCTAGAAAACGAGGATGCTACGAGCTGCTCTTCACGGCCTCGCCGCTCGATTTGGCAAACAGAATCTCAGAGACAAGCAGGATCGCACCAATCACAATGGCGCTATCGGCAACATTGAAGTCGGGCCAACTGTAGCTTCCGATGTAGAAATGGAGGAAGTCCACGACCCGGCCATCGACAACGCGGTCCCAGAGATTACCAGCCGCACCACCCAGGATCAGGGACAGCCCGATGGTTGTGGTGTTCATGATGTGACCGTTCTTCCAAAGTAGTGCCGACACGATGACTAGTGCGATGAGCGAGAAGCTGACCAGGGCTGTGATCTTCCAGGGGAAGTTGGAGTCAGCAAAGAGGCCGAAGGCCGCGCCGCGATTCTCGACATGCGTGAGGTGAAATAACCCGGGGATGACCGTCAGGCTGTCGTGCAATGGGATATATGTCGCGACGGCCCACTTGGAAAGGCGATCCAGCACGATTACAGATACAGCGATAAGAAAAAAATACTTGCGCATGGAAAAGGTCGAGTTGGGCAATTCCTTCATGCTGAAATCGAAAACCTTGAACCGTCTTTCCGGAATCATATCTATGTTAGACGCAACGGCGGGGCCGAAGGAATCATCGACAACTTCGTTCCCGCTTAATGCGCTCCTGCAGTGGCTTCGATCTCAGCCAACACCGCGCTGCAACGCTCGCAAACCGTCGGATACGATTTGTCTTCGCCGACATGGACAGAATAATTCCAACAACGTTCGCACTTCGTTCCTGGAGCTTTGCCCACCGTAATCCGCAAGCCGGTACCACCGTTCGAGGTCTCGGATTTGTCGAGTACGACGTCGGACACGATGAAGAGGTAACGGAGTTGTTCGCGGTGGCGATGCAGCAGAGTGTAAAGCGGCTCAGGCGCGGACAGCCGCAGTTGTGCTTCCAGGCTGCCGCCGATCTGCTTGTCGGCGCGAGCGACTTCGAGCACCTTGAGCGCTTCGTCACGTACACCCAGCAGTGAACTCCATTCCGAAACCAACCCAGCGCCGTCGAACCCGGCAGGCAAGCCTCCTGTCAGGTCGTGGGCTTCGGGAAACAGAGTGAGATGGACGCTGACGGGACTGCCCTCGATCTTGGGAAGGAACTCCCAAACTTCATCGGTAGTGAAACACATAACCGGGGCCAGCAGGCGGACGAAGGCGTCTCCAAGGCGCCAGAGCGCAGTTTGCGCCGACCGCCGGGCCATGGACTTCGGAGCTGAGGTGTAAAGCCGATCTTTCAGCACATCGAAATAGATAGAGCTGAGATCGACGATGCAAAAATCCTTCAGCCGCTGATAGGCCTTGTGAAAGACGAACGTGTCGTAATGGCCGCGCACATCGCTGGTGAGTTCCGCTGCGCGCAGCAGAATGTACTGGTCGATTGGTTCCATTGCAGCGAATTCGATACTGTCGTGCCGCGGATCGAAGCCGTCGAGATTGCCCAGAACGTAGCGGAAAGTGTTGCGAATCTTGCGATAACTGTCGGCGATCCGCTTCATCAGGTCGTCGGAGGCGGTGACATCCTCACGAAAATCGACTGAAGCCACCCACAGGCGTACGATTTCCGCTCCCAGCTTCTCTGCTACTTCTACCGGATCCACTCCATTGCCGAGCGCCTTCGACATAGCGCGGCCTTGCGGGTCAAGGGTCCAGCCGTTGGTGGCCACGCTGCGGTAGGGCGTTCCACCCCTGGCGCCAACAGAGCAAAGCAGCGAAGAGTGGAACCAGCCACGATACTGATCTCCGCCTTCGAGATACAGGTCG
The DNA here is from genome assembly GCA_963834815.1 of uncultured Acidobacteriaceae bacterium. Lineage (GTDB taxonomy): Bacteria > Acidobacteriota > Terriglobia > Terriglobales > Acidobacteriaceae > DASRAA01. The sequence continues at coordinate 32,995 of CAWIDA010000010.1, forward strand.
GACGGCCAGGGCAGCCCGGGCTCCCGCCCGAGCACTGCGGCCTGGCTCGATCCTGACTCGAACCAGACATCGAGGATGTCCATCTCCTTGCGGAATTTTGTGGCCCTGCACTTGGCGCACTTCGTTCCCGCAGGCAGGATGTTTTCGGCCGAACGCTTGTACCAGGAGTCAGCGCCTTCGCGCGCGAACAAATCGACTACAGCCTGGTTGACTGTCTTTTCGTTCAGAAACTCATTACACCCTTCGCACTGAAAGACGGCGATAGGCACGCCCCAGAGGCGCTGGCGCGAAATGCACCAATCCGGACGGGTCGCAATCATGTTCGAGATGCGCTCCTCGCCCCAGGCCGGGTCCCACTTCACTTTGCGGATTTCTTCCAAGGCGCGGCTGCGTAGGGTTCCACCGGGCAACTGGCCTTCCATGGAGATGAACCACTGTTCCGTCGCGCGGAAAATGATGGGATTGTGGCACCGCCAGCAGTGCGGATACGAATGCTCGATCTTTTCGTAGCCCAGTAGCACGCCGCGGATCTTCAGCAGTTCGACGATGAGCGGGTTGGCTTTGAACACCTGCTGACCGTCATACTCGGCCAGTCCATTGCGCAGGATGCCGGCGTCATCCACGTTGCAGGTCAACTCGATGCCGTACTTGACGCCCGTCTGGAAGTCGTCGGCACCGTGGGCTGGGGCGGTGTGTACCGCTCCGGTGCCGGTGTCCATGGTGACGTAGTCTCCCAACACGCCCAGGACGGTCCGATCGAGAAACGGATGAGCGAATGTGGCATATTCCAACTTCGAGCCGGGGAAACTGGCGACTACCGTGGCATCATCCAGATTGCATTTTTCGATGGTCTGCTGAGCCAACTGCCGGGCGACGATGTAAACCCATTCGCCGGTATCGAGCGCCACATATTCTGCATCAGCAGCGAAGGTGACGGCCATGGACGCGGGCAGCGTCCATGGTGTGGTGGTCCAAATGATGGTTGCGACATTTTGCTTGCCGGCCAGCTCGGGGTCAATCTTGCCCGGATCGCTCGTCAGCGGGTAACGCACCCAAACGCTGGGGCTGGAGTGCATTTCGTATTCAACTTCGGCCTCGGCCAGCGCGGTTTTGTCGTGGATGCACCAATACACAGACTTCAGGCCCTTGTAAACCAATCCGTGCTCATAAAAAGAGTAAAACGTAGCCATGACAGCGCTCTCATACTGCGGAGTCATGGTGGAGTAGGGGTCGTCCCAGCGGCCGAATATCCCCAGCCGCTTGAATTGTTCTCGCTGCAGATCGAGGTACTTGTCCGCATAGCGGCGACAGGCGTCGCGGACTTCCATCGGATCCATCTCAAGCTTCTTACGGCCAAGGTCATTGTCTACTTTGATTTCTATGGGTAGGCCGTGGCAGTCCCAGCCGGGAACGTAGGGAGCGTCAAAGCCGCCCATGGTGCGGACCTTGACGATGAAGTCCTTCAGTGTCTTGTTCAGGGCATGGCCCAAGTGAATTGGTCCGTTGGCGTAGGGAGGGCCGTCGTGCAAGACGTAGATTGGCTCGCCATGATGGGTTTCGCGGATGCGATCATAAATGCGCATCGCCTCCCATTGTTCGAGCCGTTTGGGCTCGCGCTGGGGCAGGTTCGCCTTCATGGAGAACTCGGTCTTGGGCAAGTTCAGCGTGGACTTCAGCTCGAGCGGCACTCCTGGATTCTCCCCCTGGATCTGGTACAGGTTGAACCAAATTACGCAGGCTATTGCTTCATTATAGGGAGCCTACAAACCGCCGTCCAACAGCAGGTTGCAGCGGATGCGAGGCTTTACTTGCGGGATGCTCCTCAAGTAATCTGGAAAAGAATTGGTGACAGGGGCGAGGGTCGCGCATCCAAACAAATAGCGCTTAAAGTTTCAGCACTGACGGCCAGCAAATGGCTCTGCCGCAACCTTGTAACTACACTCGGGTTTTGGAGATAGCTTCACGCGGGTGTGTTTCTTCGTCTGCTGCATAGCCACCCGGATGTTGCCGACTAGATATTGAGGACATGAATTGAGTTATGGCACAGCAAACCACGACCCCTCCTAACCAGGCAAGGGACGGCGACAGACCGATAGAACTGAATTTTTTGCCACGGGTCGAACTGAACGAATCCGTCTGGACGTCGCTGCTGGCCAATATTCGCTCGGCGCTCCATCCTGAGAAACTCCCGCCGTTGCAGTTGACTTCCAAGCCCATCGAGGACGATAGCCTGATCCTGCCGCGTACCGGGATCGACGATTCGCTGTGGCGTTCCTTGACACGTGGCGTCAGAGATGTTCTGTCTCCGGAGAAGCTCCCGCCGCTACAGTTAACGTCGAAGCCGATCGAGGACAACGAAATTCTTCCGCGTACGGATGCCGGGCGCTCGCTTTTCAGCTCGCTGCGGGACAACATTCAAGCTACGTTTTTTCCCGAGAAACTGCCCCCATTGCAACTGAGTTCCAAGCCCATCAAGGTCAAGAGCATCTGGGGTTCTTACGACTATAAGCAGGAGGGCGCGGGCGTCTCACTGGCAGTGCACGTACTGATGATTGCGGGCCTGATCGGATTGTCGATCCTCAGCAGCCGGGCGGTAAAGCTGGACCAGCAGCCGCAGAATGTGATTTCGCTTACCGATGCCGATGTGCCCCCGGATCTTCCAATGACCACCAAGAAGGGAAGCGCGATGGGTGGTGGCGGCGGAGGTGGCGATCGCGACAAATTGGCTGCAACCAAAGGGAAGTTGCCTAAACTTTCCATGCAGCAACTGGCGCCCCCTGCGGTTGTGATTCGCAATGACAACCCCAAGTTGCCCGTCGAGCCGACTGTAGTTGTACCGCCGGAGATTAAGTTGGCCAGCAACATGCCTAATCTCGGTGATCCCATGGCGCGGATCCCTAATGGGCCTCCATCAAATGGGACCGGCAGCGGCGGTGGTATCGGGTCTGGTAGTGGCGGCGGCGTAGGCTCGGGTTCAGGGCCGGGAGTGGGTCCGGGGCACGGGGGAGGAATTGGCGGCGGAGCGTTCCGCGTAGGCAATGGTGTGTCGGCTCCGCGGGCGTTAGAGACCCCGGACCCCGAGTATTCGGAAGAAGCCCGCAAGGCGAAGTATCAGGGAACTGTAGTCTTGTGGCTGATCGTCGGGCCCGATGGCAAACCGCGTGACGTTCGCATCAGCCGCCCGTTGGGCATGGGACTCGACCAGAAGGCGATCGAGGCGGTTAACAGATGGCGTTTTGAGCCCGCCATGAAGGACGGCAGACCGGTCGCAGTACAGATCAACGTAGAGGTTAGCTTTAGGCTGTACTAAGTTGATAAATTGGGTGTTAGACATTAGCCAGTTTGCATTATCTCTAGTCTCATGTTTTACCTTCCCATCACTTTGTGATCCCGTAGAGTTAAGCAATTGCCACAGTCGGGCTGAGGACCCCTGACGCCGTTCACTGCATCCTTGCGATTGGAACGCACACTTCACGCCTAACTGGCCCCTACCTGCATTTCCCGCATGCATTGCGCTGCGCGCTGTAGGGCGGTTTGGATGTTCGAGCATATATTCTCCGCACCGACATGGCGATCGAATCCCGCCTGCTTCATAAGCTGACGGGGTTGCGACAGCGCGCCGCAAAACAGCAGGGAGCGTCCGGAATCGTGCAGCTTGGTGGCCAGCTCTTCCAGCACGCGTAGACCCGTGGCGTCGATTGCCGTCATGTTGCGCAGGCGAATGATCACGACTGGTGGCAACTCGTCCAATTGCTCACTCACCATGTCGAGCTTGTCAGTAGCTCCAAACAGAAAAGGCCCGTGTATGCGGAAGACGCGCACGTAATCTGGGATGTCCTTGTCCTGCAGAATGTGGGCGCGGCCCGCTTCGACATAATCGTCGGTCACCTCGGAGACGGTGGTGGTCGCCGTAACTTTGCGGATGAACAGCAATGCGGCCAGGATCATGCCGAACTCTACTGCGACAGTGAGGTCAGCAAAAACCGTAAGGGCAAATGTCGCCAGCCAGACCGAGATGTCCGACTTCGACAATTTGAGAATCTTGCCAGTCTCAGCCCACTCTCCCATGTTGTAGGAGACGACCATCAGGATCCCCGCCAGCACCACCAGCGGCACTTGCGAGGCAAGAGGAGCTGCGAAAAGCAGAATCGCCAGTAGGGTGAGGGAGTGAACCATCCCAGCGACTGGAGTGCGGGCGCCCGAGCGGATATTGGTGGCAGTGCGGGCAATGGCGCCTGTCGCCGGCAGCCCACCAAACATGGGTGATGCTATATTGGCGACGCCCTGCGCAATCAGCTCGACGTTTGGATTGTGTTTATCACCGGACATGCGATCGGCCACGACCGCCGACATCAGCGACTCAATCGCGCCCAACATCGCAACCGTGATCGCGGGGGAAATCAACCCGTGGACCATATTCCAGTGAAATTGCGGGATTTGCAGATGGGGCGGACCCGAAGGAATTCCGCCAAAGCGCGTACCGATGGTCTCGACAGGTAGTTTTAGCAGCACCACGGCTATCGTACCCAGCACCAGAGCGACGATGTATCCCGGAAGACGCTTAACCAGTTTCGTGGTGATCAGAATGACGGCGATTGACAGCGCTCCCAGCAAGGTGGCTTGCCATGAGATGGTGTAAAAGTTATCGCCGATAGCGCGCATGCGCCCGATGAAGTCTCCGGGCACATGGTCGATGCGAAGTCCGAAGAAGTCCTTGATTTGTGTGCTGGCTATGAGTATCGCGATTCCGTTGGTGAAGCCCAGCACGACGGGACGGGGAATGAACTTCACCGCCGCGCCAAGTCCGGTGGCGCCCATGATGAAAAGAAGAACTCCGGCCATCATGGTGCACATGAACAAGCCGTCGATGCCATGCTTGGCGACGATACCCGCTACCACCACGACGAACGCGCCCGTGGGCCCGCCGATCTGGACGCGCGAGCCACCCAACAGGGAGATCAGGAAACCGGTGACGACGGCGCAATAGATGCCGGCTTGCGGCGACAGTCCCGAGGCGATCGCAAATGCCATTGCTAGCGGCAAGGCGACGAGACCGACGGTGACACCTGCGGCCAGGTCAGCTAAGAAATCGTCGAGAGTGTAGTTCCTCAGGCAGAAGACAGACTTTGGCAACCACTGGTCCATCGCGAAAGCGGGCAATCCTTTAGTTTGAACGATATTTGAATTCTAGCGGATCAGGTGGCGCGATGGCTGTGATCAGGTAACGGCGAATTACATTGTGATCGTCACAGCCGCAGTAACGATCGCCCTGATGTACGTCGCCAATCACAGGGTCTTGAGAAAGGCCTTCGCCTGATTCAGGTGAGGGAACAGCCGTTCTTCCTCCTGGAACTCCTTGCCATGAACGCAGCGGCGGCTGCCACGCAACTTCACAGGATGCTTGAGGTGCAGCATCTCGTGATAAACGATGTATTCAACGGCACAGCGGGGCACCTCAGGATGATCAAAAATCCGGCTTACCACGATCGCGTTATGGGAGGGATCGTAGTGACCCAGACTGCGCCGCGAACGTATCTGACTCCATGTCATCTGCGGCCTGGCCAGCAGTCCATGGAAGAAGCGCAGATTCAATTGGTCGAAGATCTCCTCCAAGTGATAAACATGACCCGTGGCCGAAGCGATTCGTTTGCGGCCTCGCATTTGACGAACCAAGTGCGCCTTGGCCCGAATGTCGCGGCTGGATACGTATCGCCGATAGCGCGCGGCATGAGCTGGAGCGATCGGCTTGCGATAAATCTTGGCGAGCAGTATGTGGGCGATGGATTCGATTACGTTCTCAGGCGCTCCTTCGAGCAGGTCTGACAGCCTAACAAGCAACTTGCCCTGGCGCATCCGAATGGTGTTGTTCACGTTGGCAAAGGGATAGAACTCAATGGATAGCTCAGGAACCGGCGCACCTGGGCGCAGTTCCTGGCAACAGCGCTGGAAAAGATTTTGGAGATTGGGCCGCAAAGCTTTTCCTAAGCTACCACGGCCGGCGTACGCGCCGCACTAGTCTTTGCGCAACGAATAGTCCTTGATAAGCTGCTTGTCCTGCGCTAGTTTATTCTGCTCCTGAAGGGTTTCACGCGCGTCCTTGCTCATGTCGGAAACGCCATCCGTGGCATTGGTCAGCGCGAAGGAATACTGCGCCAGTTCTTCGGGCGAGGACTGCTCTTTCAACTGGCGAAGCTTGAGCTGCCATTCACTGCCGGCTTCAATCAGGAGCTTAAGTCCCTTCCGCATGTCGGCGCGGTGAGACTCGTACATTTCGACATTGTCACTGGTCTCGTCGATCAGAGTGAGGAAGTCCTGCAGTAGATCATGGATCTTCTTGGGGCGAGTGGCCGCGGCGCTGGAATCGGCGCGCAACTGGTCGATGGTTGTAAGGCGGTCTTTGGCAAAACTGATCATCAGTTCCAGCCGCTTGTTGGGGAAGTCCGCGGCTTCGCGCATCTGGTCGACTTCCTTCTCCGTCAGCGGGTCGCGCTGGCTACGCTGCGCAAGGGCTGAGGACACGACAAGACACAACAGAAGCGTGATGCAAACCGGCAGCAAGATTCGCTTCATCATGACTTGTCCTTGGGTTCGGCTTTTGCTCCGAACATTCTTGCCAAGAGGTCTGCGCGAACGTCCTCCAACTCCTGGACCGCTTTTTCGACGGGCGGCCGATCATCGATATTAAGACTTTGCCCGATGTCACGCATGCGGTGTTCCAGTTTGCGCAGCTCGATTTCGGTTTGTTTCAAACGCTTGCCCGAGGTACTGGCCGCCTCCGCAGCCTTGTGGGAGTAGTCCACCACCTCGAGAACGGCCGCCTCTGCCTTCTCCACATCGCCCTGGGTATATAGAGTATTGGCCTCTTCGAGTTGCTGGTGAGCGTACTCGAGCGAGAGTATTGCGCGCTCGCCTCCTTGCGCCGCATCCGCACGGGACTTCAAGGTTGGCGGAGTTTCACCGCCTGCCTGCCCAATCACATTGAGCAGGGACAGAAGCAGCGCGACTCCGACGATGGTGCGCATCCTATTTCTTCTCGTACTTGTTAGCGTTGTCCGGGTCAATCGCAATGAGCCGATGCCGGGCCTGCCACTCCTGGTCAGGCATCTTACCGTCATCGGCGGCCAGAAATCGCTGATAATTCTCCACTGCCTTTTCCTTCACTTTCAAGTTATCGAAGGAAGTCGCCCGCAGGAAGTAGGTCGCAGCCGAATCCGGAATGAACTTTGCCCGAAAATCCAGGGCGCGAATCGTCAGCTCATAGTTTTTGTTTTGAGCGGCTACCACCGCCAGATTCCCGTAGATTTCCGCCAAGTCGGGTTTGAGCTTGGCCGCCAGCAGAAGTTCGTCCTGCGCCTCCGGATATTGTTTCGCCTGCATCAACACGGAACCCAGGGCATAGTGCGACTCGGCATCGTTGGGCAGGCCCCGGACCGCGATACGAAATTGACTCTCGGCCTCTGGATACTTGCCGGCCTTCACGTAGAGAGTGCCAAGTTCTAGGGCAGCGTGGGGATCGGTCGGTCCAGATGTCTGAGACGCAAGCAACTTGGCAGCTTCATCGTTCTTTCCTTCCGCGGCAAGGATGCGGCCCAGTTGCACGGGCGCACCGCTGTTGCCAGGATCAATGGCGAGCAGTTTCCGCAACTGGGCCTCGGCCTCGGGGTATTTGTGCTGCTTGGAATATACGTTGGCGAGGCCGGTGATGGCGTCTGTGGACTTGGGGTCGAGCGCCGCTGCCACTTGATATTCGTGAACAGCTTCGTCCAGCTTGTCCTGCTTCTCCAGCAGACGACCTGCATTGAGATGCGGTTCCGGGTCTTTCGGCGTGAGCGTCGCCGCCTTGGCGTAGGCGGCTGTGGCCTTTTGCGGGTTACGCGTCTCTTCAAGCAGTCCGAGTGACAGCCAGGCACGGGCCAAGCCTTCGTCGGTATTGGCCGTTGGTTTGAGTTGCGTCGCAGCCTCGAGATACTTCGCCGCCTCGCCGGATTCGCCTTGCCGCCCCAGCATGATCCCCAGGTTCAAATTCGATTCGAACACATCAGACTTAGCCGCCACCGACTTGCGATAGGCGTCGATAGCCTCTGACGCCCGCTTGGTAGCGGTGTATACGTACCCGAGATCGAACCAGGCCTGGTAAGCCTGTGGATTGCTTTCGACTGCTTTCTTGAGAAGCGCTTCAGCCGTACTGTAGTCCTGCTTTTGAATCGCGGCTTCGGCTTGATCGATTTCAGGCGAAGTGGAGTCAGCGGCTGGTTCCTGAACCCGGTGATGGCGAACCGTTGGCGCGCTCTGCTCGTCGGCGTGCAGGGGCGAGCAGACCGCAGCGAGCGCCAGGAGCAAAAGACCGCTGCCAACACCACGTTTAGGTTTCATGCGAGGGTCGATTCCCGTTATTCGATAGGATGCGCGACAGCCACTGTCCGGTGTAGGAATCCGAGACCTTGACGATGTCTTCCGGTGTGCCGGTGGCGACGACGCGTCCACCGCGCCAGCCGCCCTCAGGACCGAGATCGATCACCCAATCCGCCGTCTTGATTACGTCGAGGTTGTGCTCGATAACGACGATGGATCCGCCAGCCTCAATCAAACGGCGAAATGCCGCAAGTAATGTGCCCACATCATCAAAGTGCAGCCCGGTGGTCGGTTCGTCGAAGATGTAGAGCATGCGGGGATGGCGCCGGTTGCGCTCGAGTTGCGTGCGTCCGAAGTCGCGCTGCTTGGGTTGCAGATGCGCCGCCAACTTCATGCGTTGCGCCTCGCCGCCGGAGAGCGTAGTCGCCGACTGGCCCAGCCTCAAATAGCCCAGGCCAACTTCGTCGAGAACCCGCAGCTTTTCAACAATCTTGGGTACACCAGAAAAAAAATGCAGCGCGGCTTTCACCGTGAGGTCGAGCACTTCGTGAATATTTTTGCCGTGGTACCGAACTTCCAGCACCTCGGGCTTGTAACGCATGCCCTTGCATTCCTCGCATATCAGCTCGACATCGGCCAGAAACTGCATCTCGACAGTGACCGTGCCATCGCCCTGACATGCATCGCAGCGCCCGCCCGGAATGTTAAAGGAGAAGTGTCCGGCAGCGTAGCTACGTTTCTGGCTTTCGGGTAGCGCCGCGAACAGTTCACGGATGGCATCGAATGCTTTTATGTACGTGATGGGGTTCGATCGCGGAGTGCGGCCGATGGGCGATTGGTCCACCAGCACGACTTCGTCAATCCAATCCGCCCCCTCGACGCGGTCCACCTCAGAATGAGCGCCGCCAGTGACCTGTCCTTTTTCCGCCGCCAGGGCGTTAAACAGAATGTCATGGACGAGGGTTGACTTGCCGGAGCCGGAAACGCCGGTAATGGCGACCAGCATGCCAAGCGGAATCTTGACGTTGACCTTCTTGAGGTTGTGGGCACGCGCGCCGAACAGCTTGATCGATCTTCCGTTGCCGGCTCGACGCACAGTGGGCATCTGGATGCGCAGCTCCTGATTGAGATAACGTCCAGTCAGCGAAACTGGATTGTGCGCGATCTCCTGGTAGGATCCGGCGGCGATGACCCGGCCTCCGTTCTCACCTGCTCCGGGGCCGAGGTCGATGATGCGATCGGAGTTGCGCATGATCTCGGCATCGTGTTCCACCACGAGCACGGTATTTCCCAAGTCGCGGAGGCTGTGCAGAATCTTGATCAGCCGGGCGGTATCGCGGCTATGCAATCCAATGGAGGGCTCGTCCAGCACGTAGAGAGTGCCCACCAGCCGTGAACCCAGCGAGGTAGCGAGCTGAATGCGCTGCGCTTCGCCTCCAGAGAGCGTCGAGGCCAGGCGGTCAAGCGTGAGGTATTCCAAGCCAACGTCATTTAGGAATCGCAAGCGGTCGCGGAGCTCAATGAGTAGGCGATCGGCGATGCCGGCTTCTTCGCGCGAAAGTTCGAGTTCGGCAAAGAAGCGCGTCGCCTCTTCCACCGTCATGGCCGAAACCTGGCAAATGTCCTTGCCTCCGACTTTCACCTGGCGGGCTTCGCGGCGCAGACGCAAACCGCAGCAGTCCGGGCATACCGAGTAGCCACGGTAACGACTGAGGAACACGCGCACGTGAAGCTTATATTTCTTGCGCTCCAGATATTCAAAGAACCCGCGCACACCCCACCATTTGCCCTCGCCCTTGATGACGAACTCCTGCTGCTCGGGAGTGAGGTCCTGCCACGGTACGTCGAGGGGGATGCCTGCGGCGCGAGCGTAACGCTTCATCTCCGTGGCCAGGGGTTTGTACTTTGGCTTGGTCCAGGGCTCAATGGCGCCGTCGGCCAGAGCGAGCGACTTGTTGGGGATTACCAGATTCAGGTCGAAGTCGATGGTGTTGCCGAAACCCTGGCACTTGGGGCATGCGCCATAAGGGTTGTTGAAAGAAAACAGCCGCGGCTCCGGCGCGTCGTAGCGAGTCCCATCGTTCTTGCACTCAAAGCGCTGCGAAAAGCGGAAGCGCTGAACCGGTTCGTCGTCACGAGGAGCAGTCTCAAACACGACTTCCCCGGCTTCCCGATAGCCCTGCTCTACGGCATCGACCAGACGGGAGCGCACGTCTGGCGCGACGGAAATTCGGTCGATGACGACATAGACGGCCTTTGCGAAGTCCAAATCAAGCAGCGACTCAGGAGTTGAGAACTCAACAATCTTGCCGTCCTGATAGAGCCGCATGAAGCCTCGCTTGCGCAACTCAAACAGGCGCTCTTTCAGCGCCGAGTCATCGCCCGGCTTGGCTTTTTTCTTTTTCGCCGGTCGGCGACCCTTAACTTTTTCCTGCTCGGAGGGCCGGGGCGGCGGCTGCAGTGGGAAGAATACTTGAAGGCGTGTGCCCTCTGGGAGTGCGAGCATGCGGTCGGCGACTTCATCCACCGTATCTTTCTTGATCTCCTGACCGCAGACGCCGCAATACGTGCGGCCAATGCGTGCGTAGAGCAAGCGCAGGTAGTCATAGATTTCGGTGGCGGTAGCCACGGTCGACCGCGGATTGCGCGTCGTGTTCTTTTGCCGGATGGCGACTGCGGGAGCAATCCCTTCGATCACGTCTGCGTCAGGCTTTTCGATACGTTCCAGGAATTGCCGCGCGTAGGCGGAGAGCGACTCCACATAACGGCGCTGTCCCTCGGCATAAATGGTGTCGAACGCCAGCGATGACTTGCCTGATCCCGACACTCCCGTCACAACGGTGAGGGAGTTATGGGGGATCTCCAAGTCGACATTCTTCAAATTGTGGACGCGAGCGCCCTGTACAACGATGCTTTCGTTCGACATTTGCCCAAAAAGTCCTCAGCCGGCCTGGCAGGAAAGCGAGGTTAGTTCCGCGGCCACCCTCACAGACCACTCCAGAAACGGCTACAGAAACTTCTTATTATAACTTTAATTTCACATGTGCGTTGCGGGACCCGGCAGGCTCATAGGATCGCAACCGGTACGATAGCGACACTACTGATCGACGTCGAAGGTGCATCATTTGGCGCTACCGCGCGAAGTACAGGAGGGCGAAAACGTAGATCCACAGCAACCCCATGAAGTGCCAGTACCAGGCGGTGACGTCGATGACAATACGCCTGGTTTCCGGGGGGCGATGCAACCACGAGGTCAGTCCGGCATACAGAAGAGCCAGAATGCCGCCCATCAGGTGGATCGCGTGTACGCCGGTGAGAATGAAGAAGAACGAGCTACTTACGTTGGTTTCGATGTCAATATTGCCGAGTCGAAGCTGATGCCACGCCAGGTACTGGCCCCCAAGAAACATCAGGCCCAGTACGACGGTTGCCCATAACCAGGGAAGAGCGCGATTCTCATTGACTCGAATGCCTGGAATATTGGCGATCGGCGCCATGACTACGTCTTCCGCTGCACGCCGTCGGGCAACCTCTAGCGTCAAGCTGCTGAGCAGCAGGACAAATGTGTTCACCAGCAGGATGGCAACAGGAAGCGCAGTGGGCACCCAGTTACCGACGTATTCGTTGCGAGCCGGGTCCCAAACCGCGCCGGCCTTGCGGACAACGTAGGCCGTGGTAAACGAGACGAAAATCATCACAATCGAGGTCAGCCCGAAGGCAATGAGCATACGGTAACGACGTAGTTGCTCCCGGTAGGTGGGAACATCATCGTCGCCTCCGCGGCCTCCGCCGTCACCACCGCCACGAGGCCAATCGTCGGTTGGACCGCGACCGCCTCCACCCTGCGCAGGCTTCGGAGCTCGAATGCCGGACCTGGAATGCAAGAAAGCCATGGGTTTGGCCATAACGCCGCTTTGTCGCCGCCACTGGCCGTTTGCAACTTTCGCAGGCCCTGACTGGCTGACCAGAAGCGTCTCACTGGGCCCACATCACAACGGTCTGTGACTTATCATGCGCGTGGTCCCTGCAGTTTTCAACCCTGCCGGCGGGCAAAGTTGCCTCCCCGGGTAGGCAGCGATATGCTGCGGAGCAGTGAAGCGTGGCCTGATCGTTCTCGTGCTGATCGTCCTGGGAGTTTACGGCGGCGATTTCCTGTGGCTGCGCTACCGTATGGCCACGAATCGGCAGGCCTTCGGCAATGTGACTTATGACGTTTACTACTCCGTTAAGCTGAAGAATGGCAAGACCGAATTCAGCTACGGCGGGCAACAGACCTTCGAGTGTCCGCACAGCATGTTTCCGCAATACTTGGAGAAACCCTGCTGGTACGCCGGCCGGAAAAAAGACATGCAGATCAATATCGACTCTGGGGACCCGCACAATCCCAGCCTGTTCTGAAACCAGTAGCTCTCACCCTGGTCCTCAGAGGCACAGAGAAAACCGATCAGATATTCCCCGTTTGGGAACACCCTCAAACGAAGCCTTGCGCGATCTACCCCGATGCTTCATCTTGGAATCATGACTCGCACCAAACCCGTCCCCGGCCACGAAGTTCAAAAACAAGTCTACGGTCACAATTGTTTTGGCTGCGGACCCGCGAACGAAAGCGGCCTACACCTGGAGTTTCATCTCAACGAAAACCACAACCGCTTCGTCTGCGAGTTCATCCTGCCCAACCGTTTCGAGGGCCCACCCGCCCACGCCCACGGAGGCATCATCGCTACCATCCTTGACGAGGCAATGGGGAAGGTCAGCAAGCTGCGCAGCATCATCGCCGTCACCGGCACCATGCAGGTCAACTACATTCGCCCGGTCCCGCTGGCCACGCAACTTGTCACCGAAGGGTGGGAGGTCGGGGTCAATGGTCGCGAGCACTTCCGCGCCGCCGAAATCCGAAATTCCAAGGGAGAAGTGCTGGCAACCGCGACAGGCACGTTTATCGAAGTTGATCCCACGCGTATGTTCGCCAAGTTCCTCAAAGAGAAACAGCCCGACGCGACGTAGGCAGAGCCGAGCTTCAGCTCGCCGTCATGACCGGATTTTTCGGTCCCGAGTCGGCTTCAGCCGACGATACCATTCCGCGCGGGGTTACGCGCCGCTCCCGCGCGCTGTAAAATAAAGGTTCAGCCACGATGTGGTGATCGCCCTCGGCCCGCAAAAACACTCCTGGGTGGCCCACAATTGCCTGCCGTCGGCAATTGTGGGATTCAGGCCCTCTCATCCGCGATCAGGGAAGAAGGAACTATGTCAGAAAGCAACGGCAGCAATACGAGTTTGCGTTTGAAGGTCGGACTGGCCGAGATGCTCAAGGGCGGCGTCATCATGGACGTCATGAGCGTGGAACAGGCAGTGGTTGCCGAGAAATCCGGCGCCGTGGCAGTAATGGCCCTGGAACGCGTACCGGCGATCATTCGTGCCGAGGGCGGCGTGTCGCGCATGGCCAATCCCAAGCTGATCAAGCAGATCATGAGCACCGTTTCCATTCCGGTTATGGCCAAATGCCGCATCGGCCACTTCGCCGAAGCGCAAGTGCTGCAGGAGATCGGCGTGGATTACATCGATGAATCCGAGGTGCTGACTCCGGCGGACGAAGAGCACCACGTTGATAAGCATGCTTTCAAGACGCCGTTCGTATGCGGCGCTCGCAACCTGGGCGAGGCGCTGCGCCGTATCGCCGAGGGCGCAGCCATGATTCGCACCAAGGGCGAAGCCGGAACCGGCGACGTGGTTCATGCCGTGAAACATATGCGGCAGATCATGAAGGAAATGCGCCAACTCACGGTCATGACCGAAGAGGAACTGTTCGCTGCGGCCAAGAACCATCAGGCGCCCTACGAGCTGATCAAGATGGTCGCCAAGGCAGGGAAGTTGCCCGTGCCGAATTTCTCGGCGGGAGGAATCGCTACTCCGGCCGATGCGTCGCTCATGATGCAGCTCGGCGCCGAAGCAGTCTTTGTCGGCTCGGGCATCTTCATGAAAGGTGGCGTAACGCCGCTCGACCTGGCTGACAAGAAAGAGCGTGAGGAAGCCGAGGCCCGTGCGATGGCGATCGTGCAAGCGACGACCCACTACACCGATGCCAAGGTCGTCGCGGAAGTCAGCGAACAGGTTCCTGGCGCGATGAAGGGTTTGGCTGTTTCGGCCATCGAAGAAAAGGACCTGCTGCAGACGCGGGGATGGTAGCGGGCGGGCCGCTGAATTGTGGCATTTGTGTCGGGCTACTCCGTTGCTAGTTTGGCCTGGATGTCGTCGCCTCTGCCCGAACAAGTCAGCAGAACCATTGAGACCCATTTACCGATCACCTTGCGAGTCCTTCACATTCCAAACGACGGAATGGGTGAGGCACATGGCGTCAGCAGCATTATTCTTACAGCTACAACTCTGCGTCATCAGGCACATATCCAAGCTTCTTGGCGAAAGCAAGTTCGACAACTCCGATTTTCCCGGGAGGGGGGATGTGCCCAGCAAGGAACGGCCAAAACAGGGCAATAAGACCTGGAACAAACTGGCGATGGATAAAGAGGTAAATGGCGCTTCCGATTACGGATGGCCACTTGGCCCAAACCACAAAAAGGCAGGCCACGTTGGCAGCAGTTGTATTGACATAAGAGTATCTAATCCCACTCCATAAGAAATTGAGTACGACGGCTGTGGCTATGACCCAGTACCACGAGAACAAGAGAAACGCGATGGGCACCAACGGCTGAGAGGCAAAAGCAGGGAAAGAACACCATTCGATTGCACGCAACAGGAACCATCTCTGGATTTCTGCATCGCTCCAATTTGCGAATCTCATTTTCGCTCTTTCACGGCTCGCCTTGCTAAATATCTCAGCCCCCACATAGTCCACATGATGAGTAGTGGAACTACCCTACAATTGCCACCTGCCGGCAGTCGCGCGTGCTACGACGTCAGCGACAGCGTGATTTCGCGGCTGAGAGTATAGACGCAAGCAATCAAGCTTGCTTTTCCTTCCAGACCTCCAGTAGAAAAGTTGCCACCGAAATGGCTGCGTTCACCACGAGCCGTGCATAAGCAAGTTGCAGGTCGTGACTCTTACTGCGGCCATGACCTGTTCCATAGAGAGTACGTAGCTCCGCTACGCCGACAACGATCTGACCGAGGTTGCTCAGCGTGCGTTTCAGTGAATCCGCTCCCGGCAACGCTCCGTCCACGGTCTTCGGGTCAACGTCTAGCTCCATTTGTGCCCGCTTCAGAAGTGTCGGAATATCCGCGGTTGGCTTTTGCTCATGATTACTCGTAACTGTCTTAAGCACGCTTTCAAGCAGTTCTTTCGCGGAGCCTATTGCTAATTCTGGGTCACTGCCGCCTTCCAGCCCTGCGCGAATCCGCGCCGCTTGACGCCCCAACTCTGGAATGCTATGAATCTCGCTAACTCGCTCACAACTTTCTAGAGGGACGTGCGTGACCGGAGCCGCATCTTCGTAAAGCTCAGCGCACAGTTTTGCATCATTCTGTTGTAGCCATTCGCGAAGGCTGACAAAATCTGCAATCTTTTCGACGTTTTCCCAATCGTCTCCCGCTAACGCCCGAAGAACGGTGAAAACGTGGCTGGAGTAGTCGTCGTCACCCCAGTAGAGACTTCGAAGCAGCCGATCATGTTTTTCGACAGCATCAGCATTTCCACAGAGGTAAGCCAGCTCTTTCCAATGTCCCGCATCGAATTTGCTCTCGACGGCGCGCTTTAGCCCGACAAAAATTGTTTCCGGTCGCACATTGCTCTTGAACCCACGAGGAGCAGAAAACGGTTTCGAGGGGGAGTGGCGCATGCTTAGATGCTAGCGCTCACCGCTTGTTTCCACAACATAACCGCCGGGCGGCGAGAATCGTTCCGCGCCCTGCTGCTGCGGATTCGACGCGACCTGGTTTAGGTAACTCATGGGCAGCTTTCCGGGATAACCTATTGGTGCAGTCTTTGACTGACGGCTGATAGCCGAGAGCTGAGAGCCCGCCCGGCGATGAACGAAAAGCGAATGGCGAAAACCGGCATCCCCATCGGACGAGTCGAAGCCCTCTTTCGCTACCCCGTGAAGTCCATGGCCGGCGAACGGCTTGAGGCCGCAACGCTCGGCTGGCACGGCATCGAGGGTGCACCGCCTTTTGCCCACGGGGTTTCGCTCTTCAAGCCGACATGCGAGAGGTCCTTAATGAGCGGTGACAACGCCGCCATCTCGGTCTCCACCGCGCTGACTTGTGACGCCAGTACAGTGTTAATTCGTCGAAGTTCTCTTTGAGTTGAGGCAGCTGTGCACCTGGGCTGACTTGGGCGCTGGCAACTCCGAGGTCGAGGGTTGATGTGCGCGTTGATCCCTGCCAGCAAGTGTTGCAGGATCAACCGACTGTCGTCACTACAGGCTTGGAACGCCTGTCACCAACAGCGGCTCGGCTTGCCTCCCAACTGGTGGGTACTGAGCGCATCCAGATAACGAGACGCAAACAGGACGTCGAAGCGCTCCATGAGCGGACCGTTCGAAAATTGTCCGTGGTCTAGCCCATCGCGCACAGCACATGTAATGCGTCGGTATAGCGCGGCGAAATAACCTATACGGCTCTTTTCCTCCCAAGCTCGCTGGACGATGGCGTCCAGGGCTGCGATTACGTCGTCAATCGTGTCTACTGGTATCCGCGGATGGTAACAGACGCCCACAAGTGACTGGCCGGCGGGATCACGGCCTCACTGCCACGCTCAGTCCCCTGTAAGGAACAGTTCTGTCCGCATGGGCTGCGACATCGATTCCGGCGCCATGCTTCTCGTTCACGAAGACGACGTTGAATGTCCGGGACTCCAGCATTCCGGGAAATGTCCCCTGACGTTCACCGATGGTCAGTGTCTGTGAGGCCTCGTCCCAGTGAATCGGAATGGTGGCGTAAATCCCTTTCTCGTAGTTGTAGCCGTCGTTCTCGTCTTCGTACAGGGTAAAAGCTCCATTGGCACCGCGATAGATTCTCAGTTCAATCGGGTCGGCAGGCTTCTCGGCAGCATACTGTAGATTGGGGCCCATCGGAATGATCGAGCCGGCGCGAACGTATAGCGGAAGCTTTTCCAGGGGAGCGGGTGCATTGATCGTAGCTCCGCCGGCTTGCTCCTGACCTGTCCAGAAGTCAAACCAGGTCCCCTTTGGCAAGTAGGCGCGACGCGAATCCGCACCAGGTTCAGTTACCGGGCTCACTAACAAAGCTGGGCCAAACATGAATTGATCGCCCACATTGAGCGCCCGGGGATCGGCAGGGAAGTCCATGGCCAGCGCGCGCATCGGCGTATAACTGGCGCTGGTTACCATCCAGGCCATCGAGTAGATATAGGGCATGAGGCGATAGCGCAAGCGGTCATAGGTGGTCAGAATCTTCCGCGCATCCTCCCCGTAGGACCACAGCTCATTCTGATCGTTAGTCCGTGTGCCGTGAACGCGGAAGATAGGACTGAACGTACCAAACTCGAACCAGCGTATGAACAATTCCCGATAAGCAGGGTCATCGGGATTGCCGCTGACAAAACCACCGATATCGGTCGTCCAGTAGGGAAGTCCGGAGAGTTCGAAATTCAGTCCCGCAGGAATCTGTCGCTGGAAGGTGATCCAGTCGGAATTGATATCGCCCGACCATGCAGTGACCGCATTGCGCTGGCTCCCCGCGAACGCCGAACGGGAGAGGATGAAGACGCGCTTCTGCTCCGATGCCGCGCGCTGGCCCTCGTAAACCGCGGTAGTGGTCATGAGTGGGAAGAGATTTACATACCGGTCGCCGCTGCCTATGGCGAGCTTGTGATGCAACTGGATATTCTCTTCGCGCCCTTCGGTTTCAGGCTCGGTCGTATCCAGCCACCAGGCGTCCACACCAAGCTTGAACAGGCCATCGTCCATGAGTTGCCAGTAGTACTTGCGTGCCTCAGGATTGCTGGCGTCATACACTGCCATTTCGGCCTTGTGATACGGAGGCTTTGCGACCACCGTTTTGTCGATGAACCACCCATTCTTGTCCATGGTCTGGTAAGCCACCGAACCGGGCTCGAAGAACGGCCACACCGAGATCATCAGGTGAAAATTCTCGCGATGCAGTTGGTCGATCATGCCCCTGGGATCGGGATAATTTGGGTTGAAGACATGCTCGCCCTTGCGGTTCCACCAGAACCAGTCCTGCACGATGTTGTCGACGGGGATTTTCAATTCCCGATATTTCTGCGCCACACCCAGCAGCTCTGCCTGGGACTTATAGCGGTTCTTGCACTGCCAGAAGCCGTAGGCCCACTTGCCAAACATGGGCGCCGACCCAGTCAGCTCGCGATAAGCGGCGACGACCTTGTCAAGTTCCGGCCCGTACAGGAAGTAGTAGTCAATGCTGTCTGCGACTTCAGAGCTGACATAGAGCGCGTGCTCAAAGCGGTTGTTAAAGCGGCTCCGCGAAGGATTGTTCCAGAATAGCCCATAGCCTGCGCTTGAAACCATCAATGGCACAGCGATGCTCGTGTTGTCTTGCGACAAGTCAACTGACTCCCCGCGATAGTTCCAAACCCCAGCCTGATGCTGGCCCAGCCCGTACAGCGCTTCGGTGGAGCCGTACCCGCCGAGGGTCATGTAGTCCTCGGCCCGGTAGGTCCGCTCGCCGTTGACAGTCACGAGTGTCATGGTCTTCGAATCATCGTGCAGGATGGGGCGGCCTTTGGCATCGGAGTACTTGATTGCGCCCGTGTTGCGATTCACCGCGATGTTCAGAGCCGCCGTGGTCAAGGTAATCTCCTCATTGCTCATCTGCTCGGTCCACGCAGCATGGGTCCAGCTTGTCTTGATCAAGGCGGGGTTGGAATTATCGGGAAACAATGATGTTGGCGAATACTGCAGGTGAATAATGGACGGAGTACAGATTTGAACTTGCATCGCGCCCGCCCTCATGTGAAAGATGACACCGTCAGCCTGGTTCTTGAAGTCAGTGACAGGGTTCGGGGCGGTCCATTGGGCTTGCGAGGGCACGGTCAGGAAAAGGCCCATCGACACGGGGATGGCGAGGAGTGCGTGACGTAAATGGTTCATGATCTGGGGTCTCGCGATGATCTTAGATCATACGCAGGCCACGACATAGCGATTACATGGAGTCTTGATTTGGCAGACCTGGCCGGAATTGTAGGCCGGCACGTAGGCTACATCAGTGTAATAGCCTGTTCGCCCAGTTGTTCGTTGATTAATCGATTGACCAGTTTTTTGAGGCCTTCGCCGGTTTTCGTCAGGACAAAGTCCTTTTTGTCGCCAGACCAATCGAGCTTGAAACTGGTGGACAGCGCCGAAATCCAGATCTGCCGCACTGGCGCGTTCGGGGATATGACGAATTTGCCAGGAGGTTCTTCAAAACTGATGTGCAATGCGCCAGCGTTGAACTCAACCTCGAAGTCCGCTTCGCCTTCGGCCTCGTAGAGACTACGCTTAAGTCGCTCAAGCGCCTCATCGGACAAGCGACGAAATTCCTGATCATCCATGACAGGGATTATATGCGTTGGATGGCGCGATGTGCTCCAACTCCCGACTTGTCCTCATCAGAAGCGGTCGCGGAGTTGGACGAAACTTTCCAGCTGTATAAAACGGCCATCGGCACCATGGGTTCGCAGTTCATCGCGCTCCAGCATCCAGGTATTGTCGTGAGGTACGAACACTGCATGCAGGCCCGCCTCCAATGCAGGATTGATGTCAGATTTCGGGCTATTCCCGATCATCCACGTGAGTTGGCGCAGCAATCCGTACTTCTCCACAACGTTGCGATAGGCCATAGCGTCTTTCTCGGCGACAACCTCGATGCCGGTGAAGTATTCCTTCAGTCCGGAGCGCTCGACTTTGCCCAGTTGTTCCGTAATGTTTCCTTTGGTCACCATGAACAGACGATGCCGCTGCGACAATTCGGACAGCGTCTCTGGGACATAGGGAAGAAACTCCATGGGATGCTCAGCAATCTTATAGGCGATCCTGCAAATGGTCTCGTGTAACTCCGGGTTGACTAGATCCACCGAGAGCTTTTCGAAGCAGATGACCAACGCATTGGCAAAGCTGTGCATGCCATATCCGTGCTGCTGAATGTTCACCCGTTCGACGTCGTAAAGCACGTGCCGGACTTCGTCGGGCGTGTAGTGGTGGTGATTCAGGAGGGAAATGAAATCAGCGATCGCCCGTTCAAAATAGATGTTGTTTTCCCAGAGCGTGTCATCGGCGTCGATAAGCAGGTTCTGGCCGGGCGGGATCCTTTCCGGAGCGACAACGGACATGCCTCTTATCTTATCGAACCCAAGAGAGAATCGATGGCCGGTCTACGGTCCCAAAAATCATACGGAAGATCGTCTGTCGTGCGGCCCATCCCTGCGGAAATTGCAGGAAACCTTATACCGTGACGGCGGCGTCGCCCACGAACTCCACATTGGGTTTATGCGGGATAACGCCGCGCTCGTAACCCATTTCCAGAAGCTTCACGATGGCGTCGCGGCCGTCCCTTCCATAGTCAAGGGTGCGCTCGTTTACATACATTCCTACGAACTTATCGGCCTGTTGTACGTCGAGGTCCCGGGCAAATTGCATCGCATACTGCAATGCTTCCTCGCGGTGATCCAAGGCGTACTGAATGCTGTTCCTGAGGGCCTTGCAACATGCAGAGGTGAGAGTGGGGCCGAGATCACGCTTAATCGCGTTGCCTCCAAGTGGCAGGGGCATGCCCGTCAGGTCGCGCCACCACTTGCCCATGTCAACGATCCGGTGCAGCCCTGACTTGCTAAATGTCAATTGCCCCTCGTGGATAATCAGGCCAGCCTCATACTTGCCTTCCAGTACTTTGGGAATGATGTCATCAAATGGAACGACTTCGGTAGTGACGTCGGGTGCGAACAACTTAAGCGCCAGGTAGGCGGTCGTCATCGTCCCCGGCACGGCAATGGTGACCTTGGCGATTTCCTCCACCGGAATATTGCGGGACGCAACGATCATCGGCCCGTAGCCTTCCCCAACACTACCGCCGCTTGGCATGATTGCGTACCTGTCCTGGATGTAGGGATAGGCATGGAACGACACGGCCGTGATGTCGTAGTAGGCTTCGAGCGCCTTGCGATTCAGCGTCTCAATATCGCACAGTGTGTGGGTAAACTTAACTCCGGGGACGCGTATCTTGTTCGTCGCCATGCCATAGAACATGAAGGCATCGTCGGAGTCAGGGCTGTGCGCCACCTTAATTTCGCGGGTCTTGTTTCCAGCGCTGCTCATGAGAGTGAAGTCCACTAAGCCGGGTAAACCGGATAATCAAGTCGTTAACTGCTGATGCTCCCGCTTACGAACTATGTGGTGCGCTGCAGTCGCCTTGCGGCCGCGGCGGCGACCAGGATCTTCATGACTTCCGCGAAAAAGAACGGCAGCAATCCGAAGGCTACAGCGCGCTGCCAACTGCCCGTCATCACGGCCAGCCACGCGATCCCGGCAGCGAACAGCACCACTTCAGCCACGATAGCAGCAAGCACATTGCGACCAAAAGACGGAACGCCACGCTCCGAGAACCATCCTGCTATGAATGCCACCACCGGATAAGCCAGTAGGTAGCCGCCGGTTGGGCCCAAGAGTTGCGCGATACCACCAACCCCAGCCGGACTGAAAACCGGCAGGCCCATAGCTCCCCAAGCCAGATACAAGGTCGCGGCCGCGAAGCCGCGCTTGCTCCCCAGTGCCAGACCTACCAGCAGAACTCCAAAGTTAGCCAAAGTCATGGGCACCGGTGTGAACGGCAGCGGCAAAACCAATCGGGCGCAAACCGCTATCACGGCACTGGCGCCAATAACAATCGCTGCCTGCTTGGCTAGGCCAATCGACTGCTCGGCCTGTATTCCCTGGGTGCGAACTTCAACTCGTGCCATATAGTTACCCTCTCCGCATCGGTATTCCCGATGCCGGATTACGAGGACTTTTCTTCCTCGGCAGCCTTTTCGGAAGCTTCATCCAAGGTAGAACGTACTTGCGCATCCATATGCTCCCGCTTCAAGTGCCGCCTCACTCGCAGTAGGATGGCGACGCCTACCGCCACGAGAGCTGCAGTGCACAGCACTAGGAGCACAAACAAAATCTTTATCACCACAGCATGTCAGGATAACAGATGCGCGCTGAGAAGAACGGGCCGGCACCAGACGATCGGATACAGAGAGCGGGACGCAGAGTTCTTACGAACTGATCTCAAAGCACTTACTGTTTTAGGGTGAACGCCCCCGCCATCGTCGCTTCGATTTCATCGGCCGAATGGGGCAGCGCCGCGGTCAGATTGACCAGGGAGCCGTCAGGCGACACCCATACGATGTCTTCAATGCGGACACCTAGATTTTCTTCGGGAATATAAATTCCCGGCTCGATGGTGAACACCGCTCCCCGTGGGATTGGGGTCGAGGTGTCACCAACATCGTGCACTTCGAGCCCGACGTAGTGACCTACGCCGTGGATGAAGTACTGGCCCAGCGGTTGGCCGTGAAGGTCCTTGCCATGGTTGTTGATGTAGTCATAGGCGACCTGGAACAGGGAATCATGACCTCGACCCCCGAGCGTCGACTTACCTTGCTTGAATGACGCAGCAGCGGCCTTCTGCGCTCCCAGCACGATGTTGTAGATTTCGCGCTGCCGGGCGGTGAACTTGCCGTCCGCCGGTGCAGTCCGAGTGATATCGGAGGCGTACATCGCATACTCGCCGGCCACATCCATAACGACCACATCGCCCCCTTTGATCGATGCATCATCGGCGGAATAATGCAGGACGGTCGAGTTGGTGCCGGCTCCCACGATTGGCGCATACGCTGGACGATCACATCCTCGCTTCATGAACTCGTATTGCATACGGGCGCCGATATCGTGTTCATTAAGTCCAGGCTTCAGCATTTGCAATGCCGCCATGTGCGCCGCAATCGAGGCGTCGGTGGCGTGCCGAATGCGAGAGATTTCCCCTTCGTCTTTCGCGATACGCAGTTGGGCAAGCAACGGTCTGACATCGTGCGTCGAACTCCGCAATGGGAAAGTATTGGTGCGACGCAGCCAATCCATGGCACTGGCGGACGGCGAAGATTCTCCATCCTCGTAAATGGCAACGGGAGCTTTCCCCAAAATCCTGGCGAGTTCAGCGGGCAGGCGATCGAGATTCTCGACCCTGTCGAATCCGGTGATAGACGGCGCCTGCGGATTGTCGGCGCCCAGCTTCGGCCCTGTCCATTTTTCCTGAGCAACATCGTGAACGGGCAGAAAAAGTATTTCGGTGTAGGGACGGGGAGATGTGCCGTTCTTAGCGGGCACCTCGGAAACCACGACCAACGCAGCACCAGGCTCCGCCCAGCCGGAGAGGTAGTAGAAGTCATTGTCCTGGCGAAAACCGTACACTGCGTTGGGGCCTTCCACCTCAACGCCGGCAAACAATATTGCCACTCCGCCATTCATTTTCTGCGCCAGGGCCACACGGCGTGCGCGGTAGTCGGCATTTGGTTGGCGATCGAGTGCAACGGAGTCTGACGTGACTCCCAAAGTTAGTATGACTATAAACAAATACTTTACAGATAAAGCGGTAGGTTTTGATTTCATGAGCTTTACGTTAAAGTCATACTCCGACTGGAAAGGGCTTGGTACTGTGTTCTTCTGCCCGCGCGGACACCAGGCTGTCAAACCTTCCTTGCAGTAACGACATCAGTCCTGTGTACCAGTAGCCGAAAACGAACAGAAACAGAAACGGCACCGTGAAATAGTTTTCATTGGCGATGGCGTACCACACGGTCAGTGCGAAGTAGGTGCCTATTAACAGCTCGATATACGGAATCCAACCTAAACGCTTGCGATACTTATGGGCCGCCACGTTCTTGTCCTGCTTCGAGACCACCCGATATTTAGGAGTTCGAGCAAATGCCGTCTGCTTGCCAATGAGGGCCTCAAACACGGCCTTTGTGTTGGTCACCGTGAGGCCGATCCCCAAAGCCATCAATGGTGGCAAATAGAGGAACGTACGCAACCAGGTCCTGGGGAATAGCTCTTTCTGCGACATGAGATAGAAGCTGGAGATAGAGAATGTGGAGGCCAGGAAAAGAGGCAAGTCGATGTAGAGCATTTGAAACCAGCCCTGATAGAAGCGGATCACCATCGCAGGCAGCAGCAGGGTGCTGAGAACGATCATCAGCGGATAACTGAGGTTCGCCGTCAGGTGGTACCAGGCCTCCATCTTTTCGCGGCGAGAGACGTCAGCCAGCAGCACCTTCGGCAGGTCTTTTTTGGCGCACTGAATCAAGCCCTTGGCCCAGCGCGCCTGTTGCGTCTTGAAGGCCGTCATCTCGATTGGTAACTCCGCCGGACACTCGACATCCTGCAAATATTTGAATTTCCATCCCTTGAGCTGTGAGCGATAACTGAGGTCGGTATCTTCAGTGAGGGTGTCGTGCTCCCATCCGCCGGCGTCATCGATCGCTTTACGGCGCCACATGCCCGCGGTGCCGTTGAAGTTGAAGAACACGCCTGCACGCGACCGTCCTCCGTGCTCAAGTACAAAGTGGCCGTCCAGAAGGATCGCCTCAACTTCGGTCAGGAAGGAGTAATTGCGATTGAGGTGGGTCCAGCGCGTCTGCACCATGCCGACGGTTGGCTCTGCGAAGTGATGAATCACTTTCATCACCCAGTCGGAATGCGGGGTGAAGTCGGCATCGAAGATTGCGACAAACTCTCCCGTTGAGACCTTCAAGCCCGCATCAAGCGCTCCCGCTTTATAACCCTCTCGGTTCCTCCGGTGGTGATAGCCGATGTTGTGGCCCATGGCAGCGTAGCGCTCGACCACGGCGCGCGCCACTTCAGTCGTCTCGTCAGTGGAATCGTCGAGCACCTGAATCTCGAGCTTGTCGGTCGGATATTCCATCTTGCAAACACAGTCGACCAGACGGTCGATCACGAACTGTTCGTTGAAGATCGGAAGCTGAATCGTGATCCTGGGAAGTTCGGCAAAGCGAGAGGGCGGATCGGTGGTTTTGTTCTTGCGATACTTGAAGTACAGGTAGACCAACTGGTAACGGTGCATCCCGTAGAATGCCAGGAGGATCAGGACAATGAAGTAGGGGATCAATAACGCCAGGTCGAAACCGTTGGCGTGATAGAGGCCTTTGAACGTCGTATCGAGAAAGTGAGTCCTCAGGTAATGACGGAGGCCGCGAGGTTCCGCCAGCACAGCCAACAACGTCATGAGCGAAGCGTTCAGGACTGGCTCCCGTGTGAGGTCACGCCGAAATCGAGATCAGGCGCGGGTGGTGCACGCAACGCGATGATTGTACCTGACCGCACCGGGAGTAAAAGAACGGAACTCGCCCGCTGAGGACGCGGAAAACTCATTGGGAGCCGGCTCGGCGTCGCAATGAGAAGAACTCCGGGAGCGTTGACTCCCGCTCCTCACTGGCGAACAATAGAATAGGCGTGGCAGGATGAGTCTGCGAAGAGCACAGTACATAGCGGTGATCTGCCTGTTGGCCTGCTCGTGGTCAGTCGCGTATGCGCAGAGCGCCTCCTCCACATCAGCCCCGGATCCGCGAGCGCTTGCAGATCTCGATCCCGAAGACGCCTTTCTTTCCACCACCCGCTATGCCAATGCCTACTTCGGCTTCGTATTTGAATTTCCTCCAGACGCGCAACTCAGGCCTATCCCCATGCCGGCGAGTCTCGATCGCCGCATTCAGTTGCTGGTTATGACAGGATCCACATCGACGCATCCGCTGCTGGCGATATCTGCTTTCGAGTACAAGGGAAAGAACTGGACAGACGCCAAGGACATCTTGCGACGGGAGCTTGACCAGGAGCTATTCACCGGCGTTGAAGAACTCCATGGCCTGTCAAAGACCACTATCGACAGCCATCAGTTTTTCTACTTCGAAACCAGAAAGGGAGTGACTCAGCACGTTGAGCTGGCCACCGAGTTGAATGGCTACGTATTGCTGGTTGTCCTGCAAGCGAACGATTCGTCGATGGTTAAAAACCTCGCCAGTGCGTTCTACCGGACCAGGTTCTTTCCACCGCAAGAAGCCAAACAGCAGGCGGGGCCGGAGGCAGTTGCCTACGAAGGCCCAGCGGTTTCGTCCCAGCGCCTGCGCGAGTTGAAAGCAGCTCCTCCCGCCGAAAGTATGGATGCGGGGCACATCGAGGGCAGTGTCTACCGCAATGCGCAGATTGGCTTTCGGTATGAGTTTCCCAAGGGGTGGAGCATAGAACCCAAAGGTGCCGTGGAGCCCGCCGTAGAGAGATATCGGAAGAAAGTTGGAGACGACCCGGGCATGGGGCCGCGCGAGCGTGATGTGGTCAAGGCCTGCCGTCGGACGCTGTTTTCGGCATGGAAATCTAAACCCGGCCCGGACGGCCAGGTTCCCTACGACGAATTTGGGGAAATTACACTTTCCGCCATGCCCCTATCTTGTTTCCCCAATCTCAAGTTCCCAGATAATCCCAAAGATGCCGATGCCGTTCGCAGGTTTTTAGTGGGCTTCAGTTTCACCCAGCCTCTGCAGCGTGACATGCGCGATGCGCGTTCCTACGAGGCCGACGGGAAAACCATGCTGCTGACGCTCGGGACGATCGCCTACAAGGAGGAGGGCGATGCGCTATCGCGACGCATTTCCGTGGCCCTGGCAATCACCCAGCATCGTGGATACTTGCTGGTCTGGCTATTCGCTGCGCCCCACGACTCCGAGTTGCGTGAACTGATGAATGCCAAAGTGAGTTTTGACCCAGATCCCGCAACCGCGCAGGCTTCAAAGGTCAGTGGTGGGACGGCAGATACGGCGTCGGACAGCCATAGCGAGGTCCCCATCCCTCAACCCGGCGGCGGCGAGGCATCGACAACGACTATCGCTCAGCCGCCCGCAGCGCCGAGCAAGGCTGCAGCAAGCCCCGCCGGTTCGGACCCAGCGTCTAGCCCCACTTCGAGCGCTCCCGCGCCCGCCTCGTCGACGAGCTATCACCCAACGCTATTGCGTGATGGGGAAAGCATGGACAGTCAGCAGATCCACGGCAAACCCTTGCCCCCTAAAAAGCCGAATTGATCGCGGCAGTCAGGGGCGCTCACTTTTCCAGGATGGATCGAATCTGGGCCAGGTGATTGATGTCGTGGCCCGCTATCTGTACCGCCAAATCTCGGACAGTCATTGGACCTCTTTCGGCGTGGATGCCATGCCGCTCCCACTGCTCAGACGTGAGCCTGGCGAACATCTGCAGATTTGCCTGGCGAAGCAAACGAAAAAGCTGGAGCGATTCCTGCGGGCTACGCGCGGAATATTCTCCGAGGGTCTCCCAAACCTCCTGATCATAGCCCGGCAGGGAAGTACCGTTGTGCTCGATCATCTGGCGATAGCGCCATGTGCTGACGACCTCAGCTTCGGAAAGATGGGCGAGAATCGTGGCCACGGACCATTTGTCGGGCGCCGGAGGCGTGCTCAGCCTTTCCGCCGGAATGCCGTCAACCAGATTTGCGAGCTGTTGGGCTGTCTCGCGTTGAACAGCTACGGGGTCCTTGCCTTCCATCAGCCCGACAATCCGCGCCTTGTATTGCAACGGCGTTTCGATCGCGGCACCTTCCTCTCGCCGAGTTAGTTCAGAAGGAACTTGGTATAAAGCGTATCGCGCTGAGCAGGACGGAAGCCCGCGTCACGGATGATGCGCCGCAATTCCTCTTCGGTAGTGCAGTTGCGAACACCAGCGGCGCGCACCACATTTTCCTCGATCATCACCGAACCCACGTCGTTTCCGCCAAATCGTAACCCCATTTGGCAGACCTTCAGTCCTTGCGTCACCCAACTCGACTGCACATTCTCGAAATTAGTGAGGTAAAGGCGAGCGATGGCCAGCGTCTTAAGATACTCGACGGCGGTGGCTTCGTCCCATCCACGTCCTCCCAGCGCCGTATTTTGCGGCTGGAAGGACCAGGGGATGAACGCCGTGAACCCGCCCGTCTCTTCCTGCAGGTCGTAGATGGCCTGGAAATGATTGACCCGATGCTCATAATTCTCACCGACGCCAAACATCATGGTGGCGGTGGTCCGCATACCGAGTCTATGCGCGGTGCGATGGACGTTAAGCCAGTCTGCGGTGAGGCACTTCAAACGGGCAATCTTGTAGCGCACCTCATCGTCAAGAATCTCGGCCCCACCTCCCGGGATGGAATCGAGTCCCGCGTCTCGCAGCCGCTTTATGGTGTCTTCGATCGAGAGACCGCTCACCTCGGCAATGCAGATGACTTCGGAGGCGGAGAAACAATGCAGATGCACCTGCGGGAAGCGCTGTTTCAGGCCGCTGAGCATGGCCTCATACCACTCGATCTTCAGGTCGGGATGCAGGCCGCCCTGCAGCAACACCCCTGTGCCTCCCAACTCGACCGTCTCGCGCACCTTGTCGTAGATGGTATCGAAATCGAGTATGTAACCCTCGGCCGCCAACTTGCCCTTCAGCGGACGATAGAAGGCGCAGAAGGTGCAGTATTCGGTGCAAAAGTTGGTGTAGTTGATGTTCCGGTCGATAATGTAGGTGACCACCCCATCGGGGTGGAGACGGCATCGTACCGCATCGGCTTCCATGCCGACGCCTATCAGGTCATCGGTGCGGAACAGTTCAAGCGCTTCAGCTTTGGTCAGAGACATACGCGATTACAACCCACCACGATATTCTAATGCATTGGCCGGCTCCTTAAAGGAGATTCGACTGTCCCAGGCGCCGCCGGGGAGAATACAAGTTGGGGCGCTTTGGGGCGAAACAAACAATGATGGAGAGCGTTTATAACGAAGTTTGAAAACGGCGAAGACTGTAGAATGTAAACGGAATGATCGGCGCCGCATACCATAATCCTTGCCTGAATCCTGTGAGTTCGAAAAATTCGTGGATAAAGCTATCAAAGGACATTCGATGAATCAACCTGCTCCCTTTGGGTTTCCCAACGGAAAAGCTCTCCGGCTGTTACTTCCCAGCGTGCTGCTGGCCCTGGCGTTTCCTGCCTGGGCGTCGTTGGGCGACAACGTGACCTCGGTGCAAAACGACAAGGCGCACATGAAGGGGACGATGCGCAGCGTCGCTACCCAGCGCTATGTCAAGCACGAGATCCAGGTTCCCACCGGACAGCTGGTACGCGAATTCGTCTCGCCGGAAGGCACTGTCTTCGGCGTGGCCTGGGAGGGCCCGTTTCAACCTGATCTGCGGCAGGTGCTGGGCTCCTATTTTGGGCCGGTGAAGCAAGCCGTGGCCGCGCAACAGCGTCACGGACACGGCCCCATATCGATCGAGACTACTGACTTCGTGTTTCAGCAGGGCGGCCACGCACGCAGCTTCCATGGCCGTGCCTATGTGCCGGCCAAGGTGCCTCAGGGTGTTGATGCCACCGAGATCCAGTAAAGGAGAAGGCGTGCGATATCTTGCAATTCTTGTTGCGGTGTGCAGCCTTGTATTCATGGTGGCTTGTGGCAGCGGCAGCAGTACGCCACCGACACCGACAATCACTCTGGTAAGCGCGAGTTGCTCGCCCACTACGATCGCATCCCAACAAACCAGCACATGTACGGCGACGGTTACGGGCACAGGCAACTTCAGTTCGACAGTGTTTTGGACGGCTAGTCCCGGTGGAACGATCTCTTCGACGTCGGCAACCACCGGAGTTTTTACCGCCGACGTAGTGCCCTTCAGCACCCAAGTTACGATAACGGCCACCTCGGCGCAGGCCACTTCACAGAGCGGTTCCACCACTATCACCGTCGCAGCCGCCGGCACCGTGACCTCAGTGGATGTCACATGCAATCCAACATCGGTCCAAACTGGACAATTGACGGCGTGTTCCGCAGTCGTCAACGGGACCGGCAGTTTCAGTACCGGCGTGAACTGGTCCGCAAGCGGAGGTAGCATTAACCCAATCACGGGACTTTTTAGCGCCTCAGCATCAGGCTCCTACACCATTACAGCTACATCGCAACAGAATTCTATGATCTCCGGGACGGCCCCGATTTCCGTCGTTTCCGGTGTCAACAACGTGCTGCCCATCGTGGTTGACGCGGGTCCCGCCGGTAACTACGTCAACGGCGTATTCGCCACGGTAAACGTCTGTACGCCGGGGACAACGCAATGTCAGATGATTGATCACGTGCTGGTTGATAGCGGCTCAATTGGTCTGCGGCTTTTAGCCAACGGAGCGGCTGGCGGCGAAGTTGACCCAACTGCGTTTCCTCAGCAGACCGACACTAGCGGAAATGTGATTGGCCAGTGCAATCAATTTGTCGATGGGTTCACTTGGGGATCGGTCGCACTTGCTACGATTCAAATGGCCGGCGAGACGGCCTCAAGCGTCCCCAACGCGATGGTACCAGGCGTCCCGATACAGATCATCGGCGATACCCGTGTGCCCTCGGTGCCCTCCAGTTGTTCGTCTGGAGGAGTAGATGAGAGCAATCTTCAAGCCCTTGGAGCGAACGGTGTACTTGGCATCGGGACCTACCAGCAGGATTGCGGCCCGGGATGCGTCAGCGGCACGCCACCGAATGTTTATTACGCGTGTTCTGGCAGTTCGTGTAATCCGACCCTGCAGGGTCTGGCGCAACAAATCACCAACCCGGTTTGGGTTTTTCCGGCGGACAACAACGGGACTCTGATTCAGTTGCCGTCGATCCCTTCGGGAGGAACCAGCACTGTGAGTGGGTCGCTGATCTTCGGCATTGGCACACAATCAAACAATGCGCTGGGTTCGGCAACCGTTTTTGGCGTGGATGCAAACGCCTACTTTACGACGATACGTTTAACGGCCAGACCAACAACTGCAGCTACATCGATAGCGGGTCAAACGCTTATTTCTTTCCCGAGTTCCGGATATCCGGGGCTGGTGGCTTGTACCAGTGGAAACTCGGGGTTTTATTGCCCAGCGAGCTTGCTGGCCAATATCCCGGCGACTAACACAGAGCAACACGGAACAGCGCGCAGACCGGCATTGTCTCCTTTAACGTCGGCAACGCCGACACGCTGTTCAGCAACAACTCGGCAGCAACACGGCGTTCAGCGAGCTGGGTGGACCGAACTCGCGCCCAGCGGCTGCAGTGGTTCGTTCGATTGGGGCCTCTCGTTCTTCTACGGCCGGCATGTGTTTACCGCGATCGAGCAGCAACGGGTGACTGGTACTAGCTATACCGGGCCCTTCTGGGCGTACTACGATTCTCATGCGTGTGGGCGAAGGTGCAATACTTCGCCCACTTCAGAGCTTGACTTAAACGGCAGGGTTTCAATTAGCCGATGCCTGCGAAAAAGACTCGTCGCAACTCCGGAACTCGCAAACCAGCGCGCAGTGCCACTGCCCCGCGCCCCAAGTCTCCCAAGTCCGGCCGCCCGCTGATGCCCGCAGCGTACAAAATCCCGAAAACGATGAAGGGAAGCCTCCCTTGGGATTGGGCAAGCGAGCGGCTTACTAACTCCCACAACTATCTGATCACCACCGTACGCCCAGATAATCGTCCACACGCTATGGTGGTGTGGGGTATTTGGCTGGATAACGCTTACTACTTCAGCACGGGGGCTACGACGCGTAAGGCCAGGAACCTCGCTGCCAACTCCAATTGCGTCCTATGCAACGACAATGTTGAGGAAGCCGTAATCGTCGAAGGGCAAGCCCAGCAACTTAGCGTGCCGGCAATCCCTGAGTCGGCTTTCGCGTTATACCTGAAGAAATATGGCTGGAAACTCGATCCGAAGATGGGGCCAGTCTTCAAGGTGACACCGCGCACGGTGTTCGCGATGCCGGAGAAGCTGTTTCCAGCAGGCGCGACTCGCTGGCTATTCGACTGACTGTCGCAGTAAACAGGGTCCTGCTTTGTGGGAGGAATCTACTTTCTGCTGCTGCCAAATGCTACTGGTCCCAGGAATCGCAGTTCGGGAACCGCCGGGATTAGGCCAACCTCGTGAGCATAGGTAAGAAAGAGCTGGAGCCCTTCATGATTTTCCCGGTCGAGATAATAGTGAATGTTCTCCGTGAGGTAGGTCGTAACTTCGGCCTCGGTCATACCCAGGCGTGGGGCCCATTCCCCAGCCAATATTCCAATGCTGCTCGATAGCAATCCGTTATCCCGCGACCGCTGAAAAGTCTCAGTCAGGCTCGTCCCTTTCGGCTGACGATGCAATGCATCCATGCGGACAGCCCAGAACGCGAATACAAACGGCTTTCCCGTCATTCTCCGCCAGTCGTGGCACAGATCGTAGAGGTGATACTGCGTGTCGTGCATGGAGATCTGAAGCGCGGAGTCGCCTATCAGCAGCGCGGCATCGTGCCCCTTGAGCATCTCCTTCAGGTCGGGCGGATGCGGTGTGAGGGCGCGCTGTCCGCCGAGAAACTTAGTGAACAGTATCTGCGCGAGCGCGACCGAGGTGCGGGACGAGGTGTCGGTAGCCACGGTGCGCACGTCCGCGATCGGCTTCTTGCTGACCAGCAGAATTGAGCGCACCCGGTCTTTTGCGGCGATGGCGATGTTGGGCAGGATCAGCAACTGCGGAATCTGGGCGTATGTGATTGCCGGGATAATTCCGATGTCCGCGCGGCCCGCAGCCAGTGCGGCAGCGCATTCCGAAGGGACGGTGTAGTCGATTTCAAAATCCGCACCCGCGGAACCGTGCTCGAAGTCCCACATCAACGGAGCTGTATTCAGGAATGATATGGCGGAGATACGGAGGCCGGACATGAAAGATCGAGTCTAACAAAGCGCGAATGCCCGTGACCCTCCCGGGCGACGCCAAACGCTGGATCCTCCTCCGAGACTCACTTCATGCACCGACCGGCTGTGACGGCTCTCCTTGACGGTAACCGTGACTCAGGTTACCGTCCAAGTGAAAAAGTTTGCGACATTTTGGGGTCACCCGATGGAAACTGATTTTCGCCCTAATGCGCCGGATATTGCTGAACCACGAACCCTGCAGTGGCTTGCCTTAACCCTGACTCCGGGCGTGGGTGCGAGTCGAGGGCGAAAGCTGGTGCAGCTATTCAACGGCATCGATCGACTGTTCGCAGCCTCGCTGACGGAATTGGAAGCAGCAGGACTCCCTGGAGTGGCAGCGCAAAGTCTGGCTTTAGGCAAGTCGCTGGATCTCGCGGGCGACGAACTCGACCGGATCAAAGCCTGCGGTACCCAAGTTATTGCGCAAGATGATCCTGAATATCCCAAGCGGCTTTATGAGATTTACGATCCACCTCTCGTGCTTTACCTGAAAGGCAATACGGAAGTCATTAACAGCCATGGGATTGCAGTGGTCGGCACGCGGCATCCCACTCCCTATGGCGTCGGAATCGCAGAACGCCTGGCATGCGACCTGGCGGCGCGCGGACTCGTCATATTCAGTGGCATGGCCCGGGGTATCGATACTGCCTCGCACCGGGGTGCCCTTAATGCCCACGGCCCGACGGTCGCCATCCTGGGAACGGGCGTGGATGTGATTTACCCCAAGGAAAATCAAAAGCTGGCTGACCAGATACTGGCTGCGGGAGGCACGATTGTGAGCGAGTTTCCGCTGGGTACGTTTCCCGCTCCGCAGAACTTTCCGATTCGTAATCGGATCATCAGCGGAATCGCAATCGGTGTCTTGGTGATTGAGGCAGGGGAATACAGCGGAACCCGGATTACGGCGCGATGCGCCTTGGAGCAAGGCCGTGATGTTTACGCTGTTCCAGGCAATGTAACCAATAAGTTGTCATGGGGACCTAACACATTGATAAAACAGGGCGCTGCGCTGGTGGCAACCTGGGAGGATGTATGGGAAGCGCTACCTTCTGACACCCGTCTGGCACTGACGCCCCCGCAGCAGCCTGCATCCCAGAAGCCGGAAACAGCATCATTGTTTGGCGGTTCAGATTTGCCGCCAGACGAAAAACGCATTTTTGCAGTTCTGCGTTCCGATGAGTCGACTCACATCGATGAAGTGGTGGAGCGGCTTGCTGCCCAACTTTCTTCGTCGCAGATTTTCGCCGCCTTGTTCGAACTGGAGTTGAGCGGCAAAATCCGCACCCTGCCGGGAAAGTATTATGTCAGAGTGATTTAGGGCAACAATTGTGAGCTGCCGGCTAGCCGCCGGCGCCTCCGATTTCGAATTTTCGCGGCACTCGTGCTAGTGTCGTATCCGGATTTCCGGAAATGATAGGTGCAGTTGAGAACGTTATGAGGTTCCATTGGCAAAGGGTCTAGTCATCGTCGAATCGCCGGCCAAGGCGAAGACGATCCAGAAATATCTTGGCACCGGGTACGAGGTGGAAGCCTCGCTCGGACATATCAAAGATCTCCCCAAAAAGTCGCTTGGGGTTGACCTGGAGAACAATTTTTCAACCGCTTACGAAATAATCCCAGGCAAAGAAAAGGTTGTAGCGAGACTCAAGAAACTGGCAAAGACGGCGGACGCAATCTACCTGGCCCCCGATCCGGACCGCGAAGGGGAGGCCATCGCCGCCCACTTGGCCGAAGAATTGGGTGGCGAGCGAATCGACGGAAAAAAGACCAAGAAAAGTGCCACAAGTATCCGTCGTGTCACCTTCAATGAAATCACGAAAAGGGCGGTGCAGGACGCGTTCCAGCACTCCCGCGATATTGACCGGAACCTCGTGGATGCACAGCAAACCCGCCGCGTGCTCGACCGCCTGGTGGGGTACCAGGTGTCGCCGCTGCTGTGGGACAAGGTCCGCCGCGGTCTTTCGGCGGGGCGTGTGCAGACCGTGGCACTGCGCCTTATCGTGGAACGCGAGCGCGAGATCAAAGCCTTCGTCAAGGAAGAATACTGGACGATCGCTGCCCACCTGACCGGCACGAAACCGCCGCAATTTACCGCTAACTTTGTTGGCATTGGGGACGAAAAGACTCCCATCCCCAACGGCGAGGAAGCTGAAAAACTCAGGGTGGCGCTTGAAACGGCCGACTGGTCAGTGCGTTCGGTTGAGAAGCGGGAACGCCGCCGCAATGCTGCGGCCCCCTTTACCACCAGCAAGCTGCAGCAGGACGCCTCTCGTAAGCTGCGCTTCAGCGTCAAGCGCGCGATGATGATCGCGCAACGACTTTACGAGGGCATCGACCTGGGGGACGAGGGAACGGTTGGCCTAATCACGTATATGCGTACCGACTCTACCCGAGTGTCCAATGAGGCCATCAGTGAAGTTAGAGAGCTGATCAGCAAAGAGTACGGCCCAGAGTTTGTTCCCGAGGCGCCTAACACCTTCAAGTCCAAGAAGGACACGCAGGATGCCCATGAAGCTATTCGCCCGACTTCTGCCGCCCGGCATCCGGAAGAGATTAAACAGTATCTCCAGGAAGATGAGTTTAAGGTTTACAAGCTGATCTGGCAGCGCTTCGTGGCGTCGCAGATGAACCCGGCAGTGTTTGATCAGACCACGGTGGACATCGATGCCATGAACGGTGGCTTGAATTATCGCTTCCGCGTCACCGGCTCTGTACTCAAGTTCGAAGGCTTCTTGAAGGTGTATGAGGAGTCGAAGGACAGCAAGGACGAGGAGGACGAGGCGCTCAAACACAAGCTGCCGGCACTTACTGAAGGCCAGAAGCTGACGCTGAAGTCACTCGACACGGAGCAGCACTTCACGGAACCGCCTCCGCGCTTCAACGAGGCTTCGCTCGTCAAGGAGTTAGAGGAACGCGGCATCGGTCGGCCATCAACGTACTCCGCCATCATCAGCACGATCCAGGAGCGGCAATACGTGCAAAAGCTGGGTGGGAAGTTTATCCCCACGGAGATCGGGCTCGTAGTGACGGATCTGCTGGTGGAGAACTTCAAAGACATCTTTGACTTCCAGTACACGGCGAGACTGGAGGAAGAACTCGACGAGATCGAAGATGGAAAAGAGCAGTGGACCGACGCACTGGCCGAGTTCTACAAGAAATTCGAGAAAGATCTCCATTACGCCGAAAAGCACATGGAGAATGTCAAACGAATGGAGAAGCCCACGGATGAGAAGTGCGAGAGATGTGGCTCGCCGCTCGTCATCAAATGGGGTAAGCACGGGTCGTTCTACGCGTGCAGTTCGTATGACAAGAGTGATCCGAACAGCTGCACATTTACGAAAGAAAACCCCATCGATCTTCCGGATCTCGACTCCGCCGACCTGCAGGAGACGACGCAAGAGGAGTATTGCGAAAACTGCGGACGTCCGATGGTGCTCAAGCGGGGCCGCTTCGGGCAGTTCATGGCCTGCACCGGGTATCCCGATTGCAAGACTACTCGCCGCCTCGACCAGGCAAAAAAAGTGCCCGATATTCCACTCGACGAGAAATGCCCACAGTGCGGGCGAAACTTGCTGATTCGGCACGGCCGTTTTGGCGAGTTTGTTTCGTGCAGCGGGTATCCGGATTGCAAGTACGTCAAACAGAACCTTATTGGAGTAAAGTGTCCGGAGTGTAAGGATGGAGACATCGCCGAGAAGAAGGCCCGCCGGGGCAATTTCTTTTACGGCTGCACAAACTACCCCGCGTGCGAGTTCACTTCGGCGTTCAAACCGGTGGCGGAGCCGTGTCCTGTTTGCCACAGTCCCTATTTGCTGGAGAAAACGCTTAAAGACGGCACTTATCTGGTGTGCCCGAATAACAAGCGGACTGCGGCGGAGGAACCCAAGCGTCGCGGCAAGAAGAAGAAAGAAGTTATCCAGAGCACCGTAAAGTGCGAGTACTCGCGGCAAATTGCTGCGCCAGAAGCGGTAGCCTAGAGGAGATTGCTACGGCCGAATCACAACCCACCCATTACGACGCAGAAATCATACTCAAGCTTTACGATCTTCGCCGCGAGCCGGTTATGCGTGAGGCGCGGGCGCATTTTCTCTCCCTCCCGGCGAGCGAGGAAGCTTTTCTTGCGGTCGTTACCAATCCCATGAGCAAGGAGAACTCCTACGTCCGGCAGGTCATCGGCTACTGGGAAATGGTCGCTGCTCTAGTCGTGCATGGAACCCTGAACAGCGCCCTGGTCTTTGACACCTGCCAGGAAATGTATTTCGTGTATGCCAAGATCCAACCGTTCATCGCGGTCCTTCGGGAGAAGCTAGGCGCGCCCGATTTCCTGGCCAACGTGCAAAAGCTCGTAGAAGGATCGGAAGAAGGCCGGCAGCGCGTTTCTCGCCTGCAAGCACGCATCGCCGCCAGGGCCAATGCCCCTGCTAGAGCCGTCAGCTAGAGATTCCTAACTCAAGTACTCACGAATGTAGGGATCGTGACAGCGCAACAGCTCAGGTGCTGTGCCTTCAAAGATGATCTTGTGGTCGCGGAGAATCACGAAGGTCGTGTGAACGTTGCGTGCCGAGCCGTCCGGCACTGGGACCATTTTGTTCAGGTTGCGGTCGAAATAGTGGCTTGCCATGGTGAAAGCGTCTTGCAGGCGATGTGTCACCAGCAGGGAACCGGTCTTATAGACATCGCGTTGCTTCACGACCAGCTCGATGATGGTATTTGAGGTTACCGGATCGAGGCCGCCAGTCGGCGAATCGTAAAGCAGTACTTCGGGTTGGGTGATGATGGCGCGGGCTATCGCAACGCGGCGTCTCATGCCCCCCGAGAGTTCGGCAGGGAAGAGGCTGTAGGTTTCCTTCAATTCCACGAACTCTAGTGCTTCAAGCACACGCGCGTGGATTTCATCCGTGATTTTTCCAGTCTCCTCGATGAGGCGATAGGCGACATTCTCCTCGACCGTTAGCGAATCGAACAGCGCACTCTCTTGGAAAACCATTCCGATCTGGCGGCGAAATGCATACATGTCTTGCTCGCGCATGGCTGAGACTTCCTCGCCGAGCACCATGATGCGTCCGGAATCAGGCTTGATAAGTCCAAGCGCCAGCTTCAGGATGATCGTTTTCCCAGTGCCGGATTCGCCAAGGAGCACCTTGGTTTCTCCGCGTGCCAGCTGAAACGAAATCCCATTCAGCACGGGCTGGTCGAAACGGATCGAGACGTCCTCGAACCGTATGACCGGGTCGAGGGAGGAAACCGGCGTTGCCTGGGGTTGCTCGACTGGAGGCGCGAGACTCGACATGAACTATTTTCCGAAGATTCCCATTAACAGCTGTGTCAGGAAGTAGTCGCTCACCAGGATGAGCACGGAGGCGGCGACCACCGCTTGCGTCGTGGCACGACCCACGCCCTGGGTTCCACCCTTGGCCGACATACCGTAATAACATCCTATGGTTGCGATGATAAGCCCAAATACAAAGGGCTTACTCAGTCCCATCACGACGTCTTCGAATCGTAAGGCCTGATACGCGGTGTTCCAATACTCGTTGGTGTTTAGGCCCAGTCGCAAGTAGGAAATCACGTACCCGCCGGCAAGGCCAACCAAGTCAGAGATGATGCTAAGAAAGAACAGCATCACGGCAGTCGCGACTACGCGAGGCGTCACCAACTTCTTGGTGGGGTCCACCCCCATAGCACGCATGGCATCGATCTGCTCTGTTACCTTCATTGAGCCCAGTTCGCTGGCCATCCCACTGGAGTTGCGTCCCGCCACCATCAACCCAGTCAGAACCGGACCCAGTTCGCGCACCATCGACAATGACACCAATTGCCCCGTGAGCGACAGCGATCCGAATTGCTGAAGCGTATTCGAGGTTTGCAGCGCCAGCACAGCGCCGGTGAAGAATCCCGTCAGTACGACGATGGGTAGCGAGCCGACGCCGATCGAATCCGCCTGCAATAGAGTGTCAGCGAAGTAACGGGGATGGGCAAAGAGATTGGTGAGTGATTGCCCGGCCAGCAGCGAATATTCCTGCACGGCTTCGACTTTTTCTTTTGCGACGTCGGTCAGGTATGAAATCGCCATGCCTCAAATCCGAAAACGGACCCAGACCCGAAATATAACAGAGCGGGACCGGGCAGTCCGATAACGGCTTAGATCCAAGGGGTTCGCGGAGGAGCTCCGCGAAAATGAAAGCCCAAGTTACCAGCCTGGATTTTGACCGCCACTTTCATTGAATTGCAGACTCCCGATTAGTGGTTTAGTATCGTTCTCCTGTTGGAGATTGACTGTTGTGCGGGGGGCCGAACCATGGCATTTCAGGTGGATCGGAGTACGTTCGATCCCGATTCTGGGTTTGAATACTACATTTGTTTTAAGCCGGCGAATCAAGTCGAAGGCGACGAAGTCAGTGCTCGCATCTCCATTGAGGTCGCGGTCTCCGTGTCGGAGACAGGCGACATAGCTGACCTGAGCTTTGTCCTGCCGAAAGCCTGCCGCAACGACCACTCACTGACCTATATCAAGAAAGACCCGACGACCGTTTGCGTGGAGAACCGGGTCTTTGTTTCGCTCCCCGGATTGAGCGGCGACGCCGTGCTTAATGCACCTGCCACGGTAGAACTCGATAATGCGGGACGCATCGTCGCCATCGAAATCAACGGCTGCATTCCTCACACCACGACCTTCAAGCCCGGCCGAGCCTGAATTCCGGCAAGGGTATTTACTGACGGCGTCGGCTATGATAACGGCGTGGAAGGTGTATCTGTCTTTGTGCTGGCAGGGGGCCGCAGCTCCCGCATGGGAACCGACAAGGCCCTGCTGCCATTAGGCAGTGCAACGCTGCTGGAACTGGCACTTGGCAAGGCAAGAGAGATATCGCCATGCCCGGTTATTGTGGGCGCCCGGGAGCGTTATGCAGCGTATGGTGACGTCATCGAAGACCGGATTCCAGGTTGTGGGCCGCTGGGTGGCATTCACGCAGCGTTGTGGGCGACTCGAACCGACCTTAATCTGGTGCTGTCAGTCGATATGCCGTTCATGACTACCAGTTTTTTGCGTTGGCTGGCGCACGGGGCGTTAGCAGGAAGGGAACTGGCCGTCGTGCCTGATCCTCATGGGGGATTGCAGCCTCTGTGTGCGGTATATAACCGGACCGCCAAATCCGTGATCGAGCAATCTCTCAAAACTGGCGATTTCAAAGTGAGCCACATTTTCCCGCTACTACCAACCCGATATGTATCGGAAACGGAAATACAGGCAGCAGGGTTTTCGCCGGAAATCTTCCGCAATGTAAACACGCCGGAGGATTACCGGGCTATCGCCAACGCGCAGTTACGACTCAAGTAAGCGAAGGAACACCAAACCGATGAACGAACCTACGCCTTACATCGAATTCGAACACGTGCACAAGGCCTTCGGCAGCAAAGTTGTGATCAATGATCTTAGTTTCGACGTCATGCCCGGTGAGACGGTCTGCATTCTGGGCCGTAGTGGTGTAGGTAAGTCGGTGTCGTTACAGATGATCATGGGATTCCTGAAGGCCGACAGCGGTCAGGTGAGGGTAGCCAATGAAGATGTGACCAATTATGGCGAAACCGAGATGGAGCTTATTCGCAAGAAGGTAACGATGGTCTTCCAGAATGGGGCTTTGTTCGACTCGCTTACGGTCGGCGAAAATGTTGCCTTTCCCTTGCGCGAACGCGGTGGCCTGGAGGAAGAGCAAATCTATCAGATCATCGACGGGTTGCTGGACATGGTCGGAGTCCGCGAATTCCGCGATCAGTTGCCATCGGATCTATCAACCGGGATGAAGCGTTCCGTGGCCATCGCGCGTGCCCTGGCAGCGCAGCCTGATGCCGTACTATACGACGAGCCGACGACCATGGTCGACCCCCTCATGGCCCACTTGCTGGGTGACCTCATCAAGAAGTTGAAACGGCAGCTGAAGTTGACCAGCATAGTTGTGACCCATGACATGGCGCTGGCCAAGAAGCTAGCCGACAGAATCCTCTTCCTGCACGAGGCCCGCGGCATTTTCTTTGGTACGTTCGCGGAAATGGAAAAGTGCAAGGAAGCCATCGTGCAGGAATTTCTGGAGCTCGACTCTTTGGATTTCGAGCACTACTTTGGCGCCCAACGCCCGCCGCACTCAGCGGCGTTGTGAACCCAGATGCCGAGGAAATCAAGTCGCAGCGAACTAGGATCGGCCTAGAATCCTTCCGCCACCAGGCGATCAACCGTCAGCGCAGCCGCTTGGTCATCACGTTTCGTCCATTTCTCCAGATACTTGGCGACAATGTCCGTTTCTATGTTCAGCGGGTCGCCCGCTTTGAGAGAGTTCAGGTTGGTCATCTTGATGGTATGTGGAATGATGGCGATGGTGAGCCGGAGGCCTTCCAGTTTTGCCACCGTCAAGCTGATTCCCTCGATCGCGATTGATCCCTTGAAAACAACGTATTTCTCCAGATCTGGAGGGATGTCGATCAGCAGCCAAAAGTCATCTGCGTTGGCGATGGGCTGAAGCTCAACCAGCCGTCCCCTGCCATCCACATGGCCCTGCACAATATGACCGCCCATGCGCGCATCCACCTTGAGCGGCAACTCCAGATTCACCTGCGCCCCGTCAGTAATTCGCGAAAATGAAGTCCTTGTCCACGTCTCTTTTGCAAGGTCTGCGCAGAAAGTTTCCGGTGTAATATCCAGGGCCGTCAGGCATACGCCGCTGACGGCTATGCTGTTGCCCTGTTTGAGTTCCTTTGCGGAGTTGGGAGCTTTCAGGGTAATGCGGTGATTGTCGCCCGTTTCAACGATGCTGACGATAGTTCCGACCTCTTCAACCAGACCAGTAAACATGATGCCAACCTCAAAAAAGCCCGTAATCGCGGGCCGGCTATGAGTTGTTTACGACTTCGTGAATCACTTCAGCATAGGGATCGCGTAAATATCCCTCGACAGCAAAATCTTCGCCGAAACGGTGCAAGGTGAGAGCCCGTACGTAGGCCGCTTCGCTGATTCTCCGGTATCCCGTACCCAGTGCGAGCGGAATCGATCCGGTTCCGGCAAGAATCTTCGGGGCGTAGAAAAAGAATATCTTGTCGACGATTCCCGCCGAGAGCGCCGCCCAATTCACCATCGCGCCACCTTCGATAATGAGGCTGGTGATTTCACGCTCGCCCAACCTTACCAAAACCCCTTCTAGATCGGGGCGGCCATCGGAGGCGGGAGCCAGGCTCGGGAAGGGAATCGTCCCATCTTCCAGTGGTTGACGCATGGGAACCTGCTCGACGATGATGCCGTGGGCTTCAAGTTCCCGCCTCTTACGCTCCTCGGCGAAGCAGCAAAACACGATGACATCGTAGTT
Organism: uncultured Acidobacteriaceae bacterium; assembly: GCA_963834815.1. Lineage (GTDB taxonomy): Bacteria > Acidobacteriota > Terriglobia > Terriglobales > Acidobacteriaceae > DASRAA01. Next base: position 75,430 of record CAWIDA010000010.1, read on the forward strand.
GGCCGTACGCACCACACGCGAGTCGAGCGGCAGCCGCAGGCGCGAATCAAGTATCACGCGCAGCAGTGGACGGCGACGCGGAAGACCGGTGCGATCCGTGAGCAGTGGGTCGTCGGCAATGATCGTGCCCACTCCAACCATGATGCTGTCGCTGGCATGACGCATTTCATGCACGTGCGCGCGCGCGACCTCGCTGGTGATCCATCCTCCAGTAGACGCCATGGAGCTCATCGGACTGGGTGCGATCCCATCGCCCGGGGGCGGGGCAATCTTGCCATCCAACGTCATAGCTGTTTTCAATGTCACGAAGGGTGTTTTGTACCGGATGTACTTGGCAAACGCCTCATTCAATTTGCGCGCTTCAGGCTCGTAGAGGCCTTCGACCACCTCAATGCCCGCAGCCTCAAGTCTGGCCAATCCACGCCCCGCAACCAGCGGATTGGGATCGCGCATAGCAACCACCACCCGTTTGATTCGAGCGCTTATGATTGCGTCCGCGCACGGCCCGGTACGTCCAACGTGAGAGCACGGTTCGAGGTTGAGATACATCGTGGCCCCTTGGGCTTGGTCGCCGGCCTCCTCGATGGCCAGGATCTCGGCATGCTTCACGCCGTCGTAGGTGTGGGTTCCACGCCCTACGACCTTGCCTTCTGGCGACACTAAAACCGCGCCTACGCTTGGATTCGGCGAAACCAGAGCGGTGCCACGATGGGCGAGACCCAGGGCTTGCTGCATGAAGCGCGCGTCGCTAGGTTTGGGTGACATTTCTAGTTAAAGAGCGATTCCACAAAGTCGCCGGCATTGAAGGGCAACAGGTCACCGACCTTTTCGCCCACACCGACATAGCGGACGGGCAGACCGAGTTCTTTCGAGATGGCGACGACGACACCCCCCTTTGCCGTTCCGTCCAACTTGGTAAGGACTATTCCGGTTACGCCCGCCGATTGGGTGAATAGGCGCGCCTGCTGCAGGCCGTTTTGGCCCGTAGTAGCGTCCATTACCAGTAGCGTCTCGTGCGGAGCCGACGGAATAAACCGCTGCGCCGTCCGGCGCATCTTTTCCAGTTCGGTCATCAGGTTGCTCTTGGTATGCAATCGGCCCGCGGTATCGACGATCACGTAGTCGATGTTTCGGGCCTTGGCAGCCTGCAACGCGTCGAACAATACTGCCGATGGGTCGCCACCCGGCTTGTTCTTGATGACTTCAACGCCACTGCGGTCCCCCCATATCTCCAGTTGCTCAATGGCCGCCGCGCGAAATGTGTCCGCCGCCGCAAGTAGTACGCTTTTGCCCTGGGCCCGCAATGCGTAAGCCAATTTGCCAGTCGACGTAGTCTTACCCGCTCCGTTTACGCCGACCACCAGGATTACTTCCGGTTCGCCGTCAACCTTTTGCACTGGGCGTTGTCCGGCTATGTTCAGAAGGTCGAGCAATTCCTCCTTCAGCACGCGCTTCAACTCCGCGATGTCGCGGATCTGCTTGCGATCAACTTTTGTGCGAAGCGATTCGAGTACCGCGGCTGTGGTCGGCGTTCCTAAGTCAGCGCCTATCAGGGTTGCTTCCAGTTCATCCAGAGTGTCACGGTCGATTTCTTTGCCCAGTGAAGCAATTTCGTCAATACGCTCGCTCAGAGTCTCACGCGTGCGCGTGACCGCCTCTTTCATCCGGTCGAGAAAGCTCGGTTGTTCTTCGGTGCTGCCAAACAGGGTTTGAATCATCTATGGGTCCGTTGCGAGCGGTCAGAAGGGCGCGGCGCGCAGGAAAGACTTCACACGCGAAAGCTCACTGAGTCGCGAACCTTTTATTATAGACAAGCCTGCACGCTGTCGCAGCGTCGCGCGGGCGGCCCCGCCAAGCGATGCTTGCACGAATCCGGACGCACAGGGCATCATCTAACATGATCTGACCAATCGTATATTGCGATCGCCGGGCACATGGCCCGCTTGCCCAGGATTCCTCGCCTGCTATGTTAGGTTTGTGTACTCTGTAGGGCAGCGCCGGAGAATCCGCATAGTTAGATCCAACAATTGATGGGAATCCCAATTACATCCATAAGTTCACTCCGTTTGCGACGCCGGCTGGCGCTGTTATGCGTCCTGGTTGCGTTGTTATGTGGTCCGGCGAGCGCTCAGATCGCATCCCCCTGGGTTGACACCCAACCGTTAGCGTTGGACACCGGCGTCGTCGGACTCAAGCTCACGCTGCGCCGATTGCACACGACAGCCCGCCTGATGCACACTACAGCCCACCCGGATGACGAAGATGGCGGCATGCTGACCCTGGAATCGCGCGGCCACGGAGTCACCGCTCTGCAGTTGACATTGAACCGCGGCGAAGGTGGCCAGAACAAAGTCGGAAGTAATTTGTTCGATGAACTCGGTATTCTGCGCACCTTGGAATTACTGGGCGCCGACCGCTATTACGGAGTTGAGCAACGCTTCACCCGCGTGGCCGACTTCGGCTTTTCCAAAACTGCCGACGAGACGTTTAGCAAATGGGGCGGACATGACGTCGCCCTAGGTGATATGGTGCGGATCATCCGCACCTTTCGACCCGACGTGATCTGTACCCGGTTTCAGGGTGCGGCTCGCGACGGGCATGGAAACCATCAGGCATCAGGCATACTTACGCGCGAAGCGTTCCGTGCCGCTGCCGACCCGACGAAGTTTCCCGAGCAGATCCGCGAAGGCTTGCAGCCCTGGCAGGCGAAAAAGCTCTACATGGACAATGTCCGCCAGAATGAAGAGTGGAATGTTGAGTTGGAGACATCGCAGGACGACCCTTTGCTGGGCGAGTCGTACGTGAAGTTTGCCTGGAAGGGGCTGCAACATCAGTTGTCGCAAGGCGCCGGCGGTTGGACGCTTTCCGAAGGCCGTCGCACCAGCTACTACAAGCTCATCGATTCGGCATTACCGAACGTCGCGGTCAATGCGACGCATGAGAAAGACTTCTTCGACGGGATCGACACCACGCTGCCCGCGCTAGCTGCCCGGCTGGGCTTCGAAGTTGCCACAGTGCCGTGGCTGCGGCCGCAACTGGAGCACCTCGCCAAACTGGTCGACGAAGCCACTGCCGCAGTGGAAAAGGATCCGCAGGCTGCTGGAAAGCCGCTACTAGAGGGCTTGCACCTCACCCGCGATTTGATCGCCAAGGTGGAGACCTCGGAGCTCGGCGCGATCAAAAAGACGGACTTGCTGGTTGATCTTCGTACCAAGGAACACCAGCTCGAACGCGCCGCGAACCTCGCTTACTCATTGGACATGGGAATTGGACCGGGAACTCCCGATGGTCGCCCGATGGCAGAAGAATTCAAGACCAGTAATGGCCCGGTTCTAGCCGCGGTCATTACCGCAGGAAAGTCATTCCTCTTGCTGGCGAAACTTCACAACGGCAGCACATTGCCCATGGAATTGAAACAGTTTGTCCTGGATGTGCCTCGGGGCTGGAAGTATGAGTTATTCATGGACAAGGTGCCTGCACGACTCGCGCCGGGTGATGGATGTGCTCTGACGTTCCGCGTCGCGCCCCCAGTCGACGCTCAGATCAGCAAGGCCTACTTCCACCGCAATGATCCTGAGACAGACTCGATTTATCAGATCGATCAGCCTGAATATGCGACACTCCCGCTGCCTCCTCCTCCGGTCACGGCGCGAGTGGTGTACAGCATCGAAGGTCAGGAAGGTGAATTGCGCACCGTAGCTCGCACTCCAATCCACGACACACAGGGCAATGCGTGGTCGATGCCCTTGGCTGTGGTGCCGCCGTTTTCGGTTGAGACTTCTCCGTCCACCCAAATTATCCCTGCCGGGACAAATCCGTCCGCAGAGTTGAGCGTAGTGACACGGACAACGTTGGACCATGCCTCGGGCACGGTGTCAGCGGATGTGCCAAAGGGGTGGCAAGTGGACCCGAGAGCAGCGTCTATCGACTTTTCCAAGAGCGGCGAACACGCATCAGAGTTCAAAGTCTTGCCCGACGGCGCGGGGGAAGGTCGTTATCGGGTTCATGCGGTTGCAGTTGCCGACCGCCGCGAGTTCAGCGAAGGTTACAGTCTGGTCACCCGCCCCGATATCGGCGGATTCTTCTATTACCAGCCAGCGGTCCAGCGGACGGCCATCGTGAATGTGAAAATCCCGCAAGGACTAAAGGTGGGATACATCATGGGCGCCGGCGACGACATTCCGACGGTGCTGCGCCAGGTGGGTCTTGACGTTTCGTTGCTGACTTCCGACGACGTGGAACACGGGAACCTGCAGCAATATGGCACGATCGTCCTCGGCATTCGCGCGTACGATACCCGCGATGACTTGAAGAAGCACAACCAGCGGTTGCTCGACTATGCGCGCGACGGCGGAACTTTAATGGTCCAATACAACACTGAGCCGGGCAACTTCAATTCTGCAAACTTGCTGCCGTATCCCGCGCAACTGAGCCGAAGTCGTGTCTCCGTGGAAGAAGCGCCGGTGACGATACTCGCTCCCAAGAGCAGCGTCTTTCAATATCCCAATAGCATCTCGCAGGCCGATTTCAACGGTTGGGTACAGGAGCGCGGGCTTTACTTCATGGACAGCTGGGACGACCACTACACGCCACTGCTGGCGTCAAACGACCCGGGCGAGGCTCCCCAAAGAGGTGGCCTGCTGGTGACACAATACGGCAAGGGTCATTACATCTATAACGGCTATGCTTTCTTTCGCCAGTTGCCTTTCGGGGTTCCGGGCGCAATTCGCCTCTATGTCAACCTGCTAAGCGTGGGACATGAGCCGAAGTGAGGCGGCCGGACAGCCTGAATTAATCCGCGGTGTCGGTCTCGCTAGCGCCACAACGCTGAACATGATCGATATGATCGGCGTTGGGCCCTTTATCACCATTCCTCTCATTGTCAGCGCTGCCGGGGGCCCTCAAGCCATGTTGGGCTGGATTGCAGGCGCCGTCTTCGCACTGTGCGACGGATTGGTTTGGGCCGAACTGGGCGCGGCCATGCCCAGCGCCGGCGGATCCTATCAGTATCTGAAGGAGATATACGGTCCTAAGTCGTTAGGACGACTGCTCTCATTTCTCTTTATATGGCAGCTGTCTTTTAGCGCACCACTTTCCATTGCCTCCGGCTGCATCGGACTCGCCCATTACGCCGGCTATATCTGGCCGGGCTTGGATCGCGTGTGGTTGACCCATAGTTGGCGACTGGGCGTTCCACTGCTTGGCACACTCGAGATCAGCACCGTATTGATGTCGGGAACGCTGGTAGCGATGACGAGCTGTGCCTTCATCGTATTCCTGCTCTACCGCCGCATCACCGTAATTGCAAAACTAGCCGAGCTCCTTTGGATAGGCGTAGCCGTCGCCATCGCGTGGATCATCTTCGCGGGACTTACCCATTTTAATGCCGCCCGGGCCTTTGACTTCCCGCGTGGGGCGTTCACGCTCTCCAGCCAGTTCTTCACCGGAATGGGCGCAGCATTGCTTATCGCCACTTACGATTACTGGGGCTATTACAACGTGTGCTTTCTGGGCGGCGAAGTGAAGGATCCCGGGCGCACGATACCGCGTGCCCTGATTCTCTCTATTGTTGCCGTAGCCGTCATCTACATCGTGATGAACATTAGCGTGCTGGGTGTGGTGCCCTGGCGCGAGATGGTAGGTGGAACCAGCGACCAGAGCAATTACGTCGTCTCGGTTTTCATGGAGCGTATCTACGGCAATTGGGCTGGCCGCGCCATCGCCGCCCTGATCATCTGGACAGCCTTCGCCTCGGTGTTTTCATTGTTGCTGGGATATTCCCGGGTTCCGTACGCCGCGGCGCTAGATGGCAACTACTTTCGTGCCTTTGCGCGAGTGCATCCTGAAAAGCGCTTTCCAACGGTCTCGCTCCTGGCACTGGGCGCAGTTGCGATTGTCTTTTGCCTGCTTCGACTGGCTGACGTCATCGCGGCACTTGTGGTCATCCGGATTCTTTTGCAATTCATCGTTCAGGCCGTCGGAGTAATGGTCCTGCGCCATCGTCGACCTGACATGCCACGCCCCTTCCGCATGTGGCTGTACCCGTTGCCGGCTCTCATGGCGATTGCCGGATTTACCTACATCCTTCTGGCTCGCAAGAACTTTCAGCGGGAGATCAAGTACGCGCTGGTAATTCTGGTTGCCGGATTGGCCATCTATTTACTGCGATCCTGGAAGCGTAAGGAGTGGCCGTTTGACGGTAACGTGTTGTTATTTCGGTAGTTGTGCGGTGGCCGCTTCAGGAGTGCGGCTGGTCACAGATTGCAAGCTATTGGAACCAATGGCATTTACGGGATAATTTCCACAGGTTACCGTTGGCCAGCATCTACGTCTCACCCTCTAATGGCCAGCCCCGGCGATACGCTACGACAGAACCTTCTCCCCGAAATTGATAGTCAAGCAATGACTTCAGTTTCCGGCGCAGAGTCGGCGGCTACCTTCCCAGTCGCGCCCGTGCGCCATCGCCGCAATCTTCTGGGGCCGCTGGAAGAACCACTGTTCCGCAGCCTCTGGATTGCCGCAGTCGTCAGCTACACAGGCTCGTGGATGCAAAATGTGGGCGCAGCTTGGCTGATGACCTCGCTCACCATGTCACCACTCATGGTTGGACTGGTGCAGGCCGCCAACAGCATCGCGGTGTTCCTGGTGGTGCTTCCCGCTGGGGCCATCGCCGACGTCGTCGACCGTCGCAAGCTCCTTCTTTTAACCCAACTTTGGATGGTAGTCGCCGCCGCCGCGTTGGGCATCCTCACCATTGCTGGTCTGGTCACGCCGGCCCTTTTGTTGCTGTTCACGTTTCTCATGGGCTTCGGCGCGGTGCTGAACGATCCCGCATGGCAGGCCATCACGCCCGAGATCGTCTCCCGCGAGAATTTTGCCTCCGGCATCGCGTTGAATTCCGCCGGCTTCAACGTCGCCCGTGCTATCGGCCCCGCGATCGGCGGATTGGTGATTTACGCAGCCGGTTCTGGCATCGCCTTCTTGCTGAACGCTGTCTCCTTCTTTGGCGTCATCTATTTTCTCTATCGCTGGAAGTGTCGCCCAGGACGCACTTCCTTGTCCTTGAGGCACACGTTTGACACCATGGTCGACGGCTTTCGCCACCTGCGCGGCTCCCATGCCATGCATGCCGTACTGGTACGCAGCGCCGTCTTCAGCATCTCCGGCAGCGCGCTTCTAGCGTTATTGCCGTTAATTGCGCATCCGTTTGGCTCGCAGGGATTCGGCCTGTTGCTCGGAGTCTTCGGCGTTGGAGCCCTGGTGGGCGCAGCTATAATGCCATTCTTGCGCCGCACTATGTCGGTGGATGCCTTGATCGCAGTTTCGACCGCCATTTTCGCCGTCACCACCTACGCCGGGGGGCGATGGTGCGGCTTCCTGCCAATGTCGATCACACTCTTTGCCGCGGGCATCGCATGGATCCAGATTCTCGCTAGCCTCAACGTTTCCGCGCAGACTATGTCTCCGCACTACATGCGGGCCCGCGCCATTTCGATGTATCTGCTGGTTCTCCAGGGTGGCTTCGCCGGCGGGGCAGCTCTGTGGGGCGCCATCGCCGAAAGAGTCGGCATGCAGAGGTCGCTCGAGTACGCTTCCATTGGACTCTTGGCGGGTATCATTGCCACCTTGTGGTTTCGCCTGCATCCCTTGCCCGTTGCGCCTAATGTCATCGGCATGGACTAAAATGCTGGGGCACGCAATCTCACAGTTTTCGAATACAGATCCGCGGAGGAATTCTCGATGAAGATACGAATCGCGGTTGGCTGCCTGCTGCTAAGCTTCGGCGTTGCCAGCATGGCGCTCGCTCAGGACAAAGCGGAACCCAAACCGACATTCGCTTCGGTACTTGACCGTCAGCTCACGAACTCGGAAAAGACGGTTGTACCTGCTGCCGAAGCTATGCCTGAGGACAAATACGACTTCGCTCCAACCCAGGGGGAGTTCAAGGGCGTACGCACTTTCGGCACGGAGGTCAAGCACATCGCAGTTGCCAATTACCACCTGGGTGCGGGAATTCTTGGCGAGAAGCCCCCGGTTGATACTGGTGGCGGTCCCGATGGCCCAGCCACGCTGAAGTCAAAGGCCGACATCATGAAGTTCCTGAACGACTCGTTCGTCTACGCTCACAAGGCGATCAACAGCGTCAACGAAACCAACGTTCTGGAACCTATCAAGAGCCCTTTTGGTTCTAGCATGACGACGCGTCTCGGCTTGTCGGTCAGTTTGATCAGCCATCCCTTCGATCACTACGGCCAGATGGTCGAATACCTCCGCATGAACGGGATCATTCCGCCTGCCAGCAGGAAATAAAGTCCGGTCACCGCAAGACAGCAACCGGCGGAGGGCGCGAGCGATCGCGCCCTTCCTATTGCCTGGCGACTAACGCGCCTCAGCTACAATCGCCTACAGAACCTGCTGAGCGACAGCATGCATATTCCTGACGGATATTTGAGTCCATCGACTTGCGCGGCCCTCTATGCAGCTGCTGGTATCGGTTGGTACAAGGCCTTGCGGCGAGTCCGCCGTTCGCTGACGGTTCGCATGATACCCCTCATCTCCGTCTTCGCGGCCTTTTCCTTCGTGCTCATGATGTTCAACCTACCCCTGCCAGGAGGTACCAGCGGGCATGCGCTGGGTGTGACGATTGCAGCCGTTGTACTCGGCCCATCGGGAGCGATCCTGGCTGTCTCGATTGCGATTGCCATTCAGGCGCTCTTCTTCGGTGACGGTGGCATCACTACTTTGGGCGCCAACTGTTTCAACATGGCAATTGTTGGATCGCTGGTCGCGTATGCGACCTATCGCCTGATCGCAACGGGAGCAGCTATTACCTCTCGCCGGCGATGGATGGCGGCCGGGATTGCCGGCTATGTCGCGACCAACGCCGCCGCATTCGTCACGGCACTCGAATTCGGAATCCAGCCGATATTTTTTCACGACACTCGCGGCGTGCCTCTCTATGCGCCCTACGCGCTCGGGGTAGCGATTCCGGCCATGATGATCGGTCACCTGGCGATTGCGGGCGTTGCTGAAGCCGTGATTGCGGCGGGCCTGGTAGCGTACCTTCAGATTGCGGACCCAGCACTGTTGCAGGCGACTTCCGGCCTCGCCTCCGGTGTGGCTGTTGGGTATCAGACCTCGTCGCAAAGCTCACTCCGGAGATTGTGGATTACGGTTGCGCTCTTCCTGTTGCTGACGCCATTGGGTGTTCTCACTGCGGGTACAGCCTGGGGGGAGTGGAAATCAACGGAGTTCTCCAGTACGGAGGGGCGCGCCCGTATAGCCGCCTCCTCACAAAACCAACCAGCTCCTGCGGAAGCTCCCAGCGGCTTGCAGCGGCTCGCGCGGCTGTGGACTGCACCGGTTCCGGCATACGCTCCGCAATTCTTGCGAAGCACCTCCTTCGGTTACCTGCTATCCGCGATGTTCGGTGTCGGCCTTGTGCTGACCCTTTCCCTGATAGTGCAGCGATGTTTCGGCAATAGTCGCCGCACTGGACAAACGGGATGAGGCGAGAAGGGGCGATCGAGTCAACGCTGGTTGGCCTCACAAGAGCGTTCGGGCATGCGCTCGTCTCAGAGCAGGTGGCGAAAAAGCGCGGCCTGCTGCAGGCGCTTGATCCCCGGGTGCGCGTCGCCGGCCTGTTTGCGCTGGTATTGGCCGTTGTGCTATCGCATCGCATCACCGTGATTCTGGCATTGTTCGGTGCGGCCGTCCTGATCGCGCTGTTGTCGAAGGTCAGCGTGGCGACGCTGGCGACCCGAGTTTGGTGGGTAGCATTGGTCTTCACTGGAGTGATCGCGCTTCCGGCTCTGTTTTTAACCCCTGGCGATATCGCCTTCACTTTTGCAAGCGGGAGTCTCCGCATCACCGAGCAGGGGCTACAGGCAGCCGCGCTATTGATTACCCGGGTGGAGACTGCGGTAACCCTGACTACGCTGCTGATCCTCTGCACGCCCTGGATGCAGGTACTGAGGGCACTGCGCGCCTTCCACGTTCCGCAGGAACTGGTGATGATACTGGCCATGACCCATCGTTACATCTTCCTCCTGGCAGAAACGGCGGGTCAGATGCTCGAGTCGCGGCAGAGCCGCACGGTTGGAGTGATGGATGGCGCCCTGCAGCGCCGCATGACGGCGCGAACCGCCGGCGTCCTGCTCAGTAAGAGCGTTGAGTTGAGCAACGAAGTATATCTGGCCATGCAGTCGCGCGGCTTTCAGGGAGACGTGAATATCCTGGCCGACTTTCGTATGCGCGCATGGGACTACATCGGTCTGGCGACATTTCTAGTAATCGCCGCTTTCTCGGTATGGATGGGAAGAGCATGATGACCAGTCCCATCTTCGAAGTGAGCGATGTGCACTTCGAATACGAACAGATACCCGCACTTCGGGGACTGTCGCTGACCATCGAGCGCGGCCAATCAGCAGCGCTGCTTGGTGCAAACGGCTCGGGAAAGTCAACGCTGTTGCGCCTGCTCGATGGCCTTTGTTTTCCTTCCTCAGGAGTCATCAGCTTTTGCGGCGATCCGCTCTCTTCCGGGCGCTTTCGCGACAATGATTTCGCCTTGTCGTTTCGCCGCCGCGTTGCCCTCGTGTTTCAGAATCCTGACGTGCAACTCTTCAATCCGACGGTTTTCGACGAGGTAGCCTTCGGCCCGTTGCAGATGGGATGGACGAGCGCCGAAGTTATCGCGAAAGTCGAAGAAGCGCTGAACTTGATGGGCGTCGCGGACCTGCGCGACCGGGCACCCTATCGGCTTTCCGGCGGTGAAAAGAAGCGGGTGGCGCTGGCGTCGGTGATCGTTCTCGATCCGGAGGTCCTGCTGCTCGACGAGCCCACCGCAATGCTCGATCCTCGCAGCCAGAGCCAGTTGATCGACCTTATTCAAAATTGGAAAGGATCGTCGAAGACGGTGATAGCCGCCACCCATCAGCTTGAAATTGTTGAGGACATCGCCGATCAAGTGTTCGTGCTCGAGCAGGGTACCGCCGGCGCTGCAGGATCTCCCAAGGATATTCTCTCGAATAGGGAATTGCTACTGCGCGCCAATCTTGTCCACGCCCACCGTCACAAGCACGGCGATGTTACCCACTCCCATGCGCACCTGCACTCCCACACCAGGCACGAACACGAGCACTAAGGCGAGGTGGTTGTCTCTAGTAGTGAAAACGAAATTTCACCTGCACTGAGCACATGAAGGGATCGGCCCAGTGCGATCCTCCAAAGGTATTGCTGTTGTCCAACTGATATCGCTGATTGGTAATGTTGGTGCCGATGAAGCGCACCATCCAGCTCTCGCCGAACGATTTGCCTACTGATAGATCGAGGGTGTAATAGCCCGGCAAATGGTCAGGACCGTCGCCGTTGAGGAAGCCTGAGCCGTAATTGATGGTCACGGCAGCGAAGCTGCGCCACGGCAGATTGCCGTCGAAGCCTGCCGATAGCGTATTGCGCTGGTCGTGGTCAAGATAGAACGCTCCGCCCTCGGGAGGTGAAAAATCGGTCAGGCCGCCGGTAACTGCGCCGACACCCTGGGCGGTCTGGTGCGAATAAACCAGATGAGCGTGATAGCGGTCCAGGATCAGCGGTGAACGGACTGTGACTTCCTCTCCGTGGATGATCGCTCCCTCGATGGTCAGGGGCAGGAAAATGTTGGAATTGCCAATGGCGTCATGGTCAAAAAAGTTGCGCGCGCTGGTGTGAAAGTAGGCGAAACTGGACACCCAGTTCTGTATCGGAATGGTGATGCCGTACTCTTGCTGGATATCGCGCTCCCCGTTCAGTGGCAGAAACCCCAGACCCTGGGCCTGGGTGTAATCGAGAAGAGAACCGGTCACGGTGTCCAGCGGCGGAGGCTGGTAGAAATATGAGTAAGCCGCCCGTAGCACCCAGTTCAGTTTCGGAATTGCGATGGCTACTCCCAACCTGGGATCGAACGCATTCTCGGTCACACCGCCGGCGAAGTGCGTCATCCGAATTCCGCCGGTGAAGGTCAGCCACGAAGTTGCCTTGAATTGGTCCTCGAGAAATCCTGCGAACAAATACCCGCCGGGATAAACCCGCTGACTGAACTGCTGACCGGATCCGTCATTCGCGACCACCGAAAAATGGGTATTGTCCTGCTGCGCAAAGGCATAGATGCCGGCGCGTGCATTATTTTTGCGGTTGATCGCTGCCAGGGTAATCTGGCCTCCTTCGTAGTTCGAGGCGCGATTATCGGTGGCGCTGGGAACGTCGGTTGCTCCGCCCTCGTAGGCGGCCCGGTTGAAGTGATAGAACGGCGACGTGATCAGCATGAGGCCCGGCGAAAAGGTGTGCGCCCAAGTGCCGGTCGCGAAGATGTCCTGTTCGCGCTGGCGATCGTCGATGCCCGCGGCTGCGGCGTCGGGATCGTTGGGAACGTCATAGTCGTCGAGCCGAAAGCCACCATCGAAGCGAATCTGGTCCTTGGGGTCGGGATTGTAGATGAGGGAAGTAAATCCGCCGCCTCCGTGGGCCTGATTGTGCAGGTTGACGCTAGTGGGCGGTTCCAGGCCCCAATCGGTCTGATTGCCGCTGAAACTGGCGTAGTAAGCGAACTTTGAGGTGTGATCACCGAAACTCAGCCAGTCGTCGGTCTGGTTGTAGTTACCGTAGCTGAGAATCAGCTCCGCCTGCCGATCCCGTTCAAACCCGGTGTTGGGAGCGACGTTGAAGACGCCGTAGGTGCGGTCACCATATTCGGCTGCGTAGCTTCCGGTTTCTGCCTGTAGATAGGAGACGTCCTTGGGATTGAATTGAGGACCAACATTGGATGCGATGTTGGTGTTGGGAATGGGTACGCCGTCCAGCGCCCAGGTGACCTGGTGGCCGCCGCGGACGTGGAGTTGATCGTGCACCATGTAAGAACCGGGAACAAACTCTGTGATGATCTTGAAGCTGTTGCTCGCGTCCACGCCGGCATACCGGGATATCTGCTCCTGGCTGATGAGAATGTCCCGGCGCGGCGAATCGGGGTTCAAGTCCTCAGGCGAGGCGGTGACGGTGACCTCTTGCTTCGCAGTGGCCACAGCTAGCTGATAATGAAGAATCGGGGCCGATCCTGACGTGAGCTGGAGGAGCTGCGACTGCGATGCGAACCCAGACGCTTCGACGCTGACGGTGTATTGTCCCAGCGGTACAACATCGAAATGGAACTCTCCATCCGCGGTGGTGCCGGCAGTCAGCTTGTAGGCCGAATCACTGGCTTGCAGCGTAACCTGAGCCTGGTTGATGGGATGGTGCTGCGGATCGTGGACAACACCGCGAACCGTACCAAAGACCGTGGCAGAGCTCGCAGGCACGTAGACCAGTAAGATGGCAGCGAGCAAGCAGACGCAACCTGGCTTGTATCGTTCAGCAAGAAAGCGAATCATCATTAACACCTAAGCAGAACCCCTTTTAAACCCCTATCGTTCGTCGATGGGGACTCTCCCAGTCATTCGAGTGACCGTGGAGACAACCCCGACAAGAGCGCCGAACATGCCCTTCGGTGGCGATGTAGAATGCGACATTGCTTCCGGCGATCAGGCTCGGATTGGGCGAATATCACGCATGGTGCGAACGCTTACGAACGCGTGCGGCTATGCGCTGGTCAGACTGAAATTGGAAGCAATGTTATGAAAGAGGTGGGCCGCGCTTTTGGACATTCCCGAAGGCGACGGGAACAGGTTCGGGCAGGGCCGGGGCGAGCGTGCTGGAACTGGTCGCAAAGATCGAAACGGGGAACCCGGCTCTAACCAGTGCAGCAATGCCACTGGTAACCGCAGGCGCTACGCGGTAGGGACAATTGAGAGCGACAGATTGAAAACCGTCCCCTGCCGGCATCATGGCACAATGGTGTTTTCCAGCGGCACGGCAACACGCCGGCAGCGATGACCCATTCGCCTGCGCCAGGGGCACCAGCGTAATGGTCAGCAGGAGCAACAGCACCGCGATGGATACGCCACGCCTCATGTAGGCGAGAGTGTAGCACATCACATATCTATGTGATTGATGAATGTCAACCATGTGTTACAAGTTATCTTAATAAGAGGCCGGTGCGAGATGGTGGCGGTCTACTATGGGCTACACCTAGCCGGAGGAAGCGTTTGCGCTATTTGCTCACCCTACTTGCTGTCGCTGGAATCGTAGTCTCGGTGCTTGCTCTCCGCGTGCACTACAGCACCGAAACCGCGCCCTGCAGCATCAACGAGAAATGGGACTGCGGCATAGTGAACCACAGCCCTTATGCCGTAATACTTGGCGTTCCGGTGGCCGCCATAGGCGTCGCGGGCTATTTGCTGATTGGAGTTCTCGCCCTGTTCCGCCGCCGTGGCTTGTTGCTCGTAGCTGTACTGATTGGAATGGCTTTCGCTCTCTATCTCACCCACATCGAAGCCAAGGTACTGGGAGTGTGGTGTCTCTACTGCGTGATCTCGCAGGGCGTCATCGCTATCCTGACACTGCTGTCCATCGGATGGGTCGTGTGGTACGCGATGCGACGCAGCCCTGCGACGTAATCACGCATCCAACTCGCCCGGCTCCATCTCGTCGACGTAGCACCATATCCAGCGCTCGCCTGGCTCTATTGAACGCATCAAAGGATGTTTAACGCGGTGAAAGTGCTTGGTGGCGTGCTTGTTCTTTGACGAATCGCAGCATCCAACGTTTCCGCATTCGAGGCACATGCGCAGATGGACCCACCGGTCCCCCATTTTTACGCATTCTTCGCAAACATGCTCGGTGGGTTTGGTAACTTTGATCTGATCCAGATGAGTGCAAGTCGTTGCCATCAGATTCCTCCGTTAGGCGACTGAACGCTCCAAGGCCGTGCGATCCCACTTGCCCAGGGTCGCGGCGGCATCATAGGTTGTTTGCAGAAACTGCATCAGGGCTTCTTTTGGCGCCACGGCGCGGCGCACGTCTTCGTACATGAGCAGAAACTCATTCACTTTGGGATCATAGAACGCTTCCGCGGGCTTCACCTTGTACGACTCGAAGCCAGTCGGCTGTGGCGCCGCATAGGCGTAGTACGCCGCGCCTTCGATGCCACCTCCACCCGGCCAGAAGCCTGCACTGCTTACCTCATGCGAATACGCTTCGGCCGTAACCGGGTCGGCGCCCGGCCTTGGCGGCGCCGGGCGGCCACTGAATCGGGTCACCGCCAGGTCAAAACTCCCCCAGAAGAAATGCACCGGGCTTGCCTTTCCAATGAACGCTGCCCGAAACTCCTTGAACACAGCATGGCTCCACTGGAGAATTTGCCAAAAATGACTCACGGCCTCGGCGTCGTACGCCGCATGGACTTCGTCTTGTTCGAAGCGTATGGGATTGGGAAATTCAACCGGCATGGTATAGACGTGGACGTCGATCCCGAGGTCATGGAGCGCAGCCATGAACTTCCGGTAAAACTCAGCTACCGACTGCGGCTCCAGTTTCAGTTCACGGACGTCGCCGTCGCTGGTTTCAATGATCAGCTTGTGGTCGATGAAATCAAAGCGGATCTCGAACGTGAAGTTGCCGTAGGGCATGGGAGTTGTTGTTAGTCCACTGGCGGTGACGTGGAACGCGACGCCCCAATAGTGATTGATGTTCGGGCATCGTTGCAGGGCCACCTTGCCGGCCATCTGCGTCCACATGTGCAGGGTGTCATAGGTGGCTTGCCAGTCGGACAAGGGAAGTGGTGGCAGGGTCGCATTGGCCGCCAGGGGTTGTCGTGGATTGCCGCTCATCAGCCGCCTCGTAGTCAAGATGACGGGCATTATAGATGAGCTGTAATCGAAAAGGCTGCGGGATTTCTTGGAGGGCAGGCGCCGTGTCGCTCACAACTCGCGCGGCAGAGGGATGACTACCAGGGTTCTCCAGTCGGTTGAAAATGCACTCCCGCTAGCGAGTTTCCAGAGGCTAGTGCTTCCCGGATATGCGACCGGTTGGGCCCGGCTTGGCGCTCTGCCGCTACCAGCGTTTGTAGAGCCTGTTCCAGCGAAGTACCTTCCGGCAGGCGAAAGATCCAGGGGATATTTGTGGATGTCAGCGCGTGGTCGGATGAAACCGCGAGCACCGGCACGAACACCTTCACCCCAATCTGTTCCGCCAGATGACTCGCAGCCCGGTCGAGTGCGATCATGGCGATCACGTTCTGATCAAAGACCGCGTGCACTAGGTCGTTCGATGCTTTGCCCCACGGCATGTCCGACGAAATACCGATGAGCGACCATCTGCCGTCGGCTGACGCCAGTTTGTCGAGAATCTTCTTAACGGCCGGGGATTGCACAGACTTGTCGGCCTGTGGTCCGAAGACCGCGACCTTTAACGCCTCGGAACGAACATCGGAGGTGGGTGGTCCAGCATACTGAACTCCGTCCTGGCCAACGCGAGCGTATTCCTTCTGCATCGAGGCTTTGCGGTACTCGATGTGTCCGTTGCGAACTGTGCCGAGATACATATCGCGCAACTGCTTGTTGTTGGGATCGAAGTGCATCTCGCCGGTGACGCCGGCGTAGCTCACGGTGCCATACAGGGCATCACGAATCATGGCCCGGTTCAATCCGGCTTTGCAGATAGCTTGCAGGAGGATTTGTATCTGGTCATAGGCCAGTGCGGCGAAGTGGTCCGGCTTCTCGTGATACTTGGCTTCGTAGCGCGTACTAAACTCCCGCCATGGAGGATCGCTGCTGGTGGGATCGTACGGATATACGGCCTCAAATCCTTCTGCCGCCGGTCCGGCTTGTGCGATCAACTCGTCGCCAAGGGTGCGATGGCTACCGAAGACCGGTTGCTTCATGCCCAGTTCCCGCATCTGCTTGAGGATCATCGCTGCCATGGGCTGGTCGGTCCACAACACGATACCGTCAACCCGCGATTCACTGATCACTTTTAACTGGCGGGTGAAATCAATGGCGCTCGGGAGAAACTTTTGCTCGATCACCACGGGGTGACCCAGTCTGCGGGAGGCGTCGCGAAACTTTCCCACGCCGAAGCGGCCGTAACGATCGTTAACTCGCAGCAACGCAATTCGCTTAAGTCCCAGGGTCGTGTAGATCTGGCGTGCCAGGGTGTACGCCTGGGTGCGGTCATCCTGTAGTACCGTGAAGTACCACGGGATGAGGGTCTCTACGATCGTGGGATCCGTGGATGCGCTGTTGACGATGGGGACTTCGGCACGCAGAGCGGCCCGTAGTGCAATGTGGGTTGTATCACCGCTGATGGATCCAAAGATGGCCCAATCCTGGTCGTCATAGACCATCTTGATGACTTCGTTACTCGATGCCCCCCAGATGGCCGAGTCGTTGTGCAGCATAAGGCGAAACGGTTTGCCGCCGTATCCGCCAGCCGCGTTGGCCTCGTCGACGGCGAGGGTTGCGCCGTTCAGCATACGCTTGCCGAGCAGAGCCTCGGGATGGTTCTCCAGCGGCCCAATGAAGCCGATGCGCACTTCAGTCACATCTTTGGGAACCGGCAGGTCGCGCGCCGCACCGTTATACTCAACTAGATCGGTATAGTGCTGGTAGTACGGCTGGGTGAACTTAGAGAACGGCTGCATGTCCTCGGGTTCCTGCGCATAAGGCTTCAGGGTTCGCTCCGCTGGGCGTCCCGGCGGGTTTTTGCCGCAGTCGCAGCTTTTGAACGTCTGCGCCCACACACCCGAGGCGAGCGCGACCAACAGTGCCGTCACTACAGCGCAGCGCATGGATTACTCCTGGGGCGTTGGACGCCGAAACATCGCGATGGCTTCAATCTCGACCAGCAATTCGGGCCGGCACAGCTTTGCCTGGATTCCAGTTGAAGCCGGTAGTGGATCGAGTTGCTGCAGCGCGTAGAACGAGGTGCGTTCCTCGTTGAACGCCGCGTAGTCGCGATCGATATCGCGCATGTAGCAAGTGGTGCGGACAATATCTTTCCAAGTGGCGCCTTCGGCGGCCAGCAGAGCAGTAATGTTCTGGAATGTGCGCCGAGTCTGTGCGCGGAAATCCCCAACATGCAGGGTTGCGCCATTCTCATCGATGCTGGCAGTGCCGGAGATCAGCAGGACCACCAAACCATTCAGGTCGATCCGCATGCCGCGTGAAAATGAGCTTGGCTTGGCGTAGTCGTATGCTTCATTGAGCACATGTAAGTTTGTGATAGCCCGTTTTTCTACTGGGGCGGCGGTAACTTCCTCTAAAAGTTCCTGAACTGTCATGATGCCTCCTTGGAAAAAATGTCGATACCTATTTCTGACGTATTCCGTGACTTAGTCCTTTGGCGGTGGCAACCCAGATGTCATCGCCCTGAAAATCGACGTTGAGCACGTAGTTATGCGCCGGCGCGGAATCCACGGGGACGTTGGTAATGTTTCCCTCGGCGTCGCGCACATACATCTCTGGCACAGCCGTCTTGAGGTTCGGCCGATACACCGCCCAGTTCGTTCCGTCGTAATAAGCCAGCCCCTTGTCGGTGCTGAACCAAGCCCGGCTGGCGTCGATCGCCTTCACCTGGTTGGTAAAGTTGCTGGGCAAGCCGCTGTCCTTGGTCAGGAAGTTATGCCAGTTGCGGCCGTCGTAGCGACTGTCACCAAAATACGTCGCTACCCAGAGAATGCCGTCCACGTAGCTCACGGAAGTTGTGATCTCATGGATGAGCCCCTGGTCCTTGAACAGCACGATCTCGGTCTCACCGTCAGGGTCGTTGTAGTCCTTCCAGTGTTCGGTCTTGATGTCGTACTCCAAAACGCCGCCGCCCCACACCGCGTAGTACACCTTATCCGGGCCTACCGTGACCGCGTACGTCCATATCTCGTACATGGGAGTGTTGCGCTCGTTGAACAGGCTCCATTGCCCGGTACGAGTGTTGTAACGGCTGGCGCCCGCAGCAGTAGCGGTCCAGATGTATTCGCCCTGCACCGCGACGCCGTACACCACATCATTGCTAAGCCCAGAGTTGAGCTGATTGAAGGTATCGATCCGTCCGGCAGAGATGCGGCTCAGGCCTCCCATCGTTCCTGCCCAGACGTCGCCGGTGCGCTTATCTAGCGCCAGCGAGAGCACCGCGCGATGCGCCAATCCGTCGGCGGGTGTAAAAACCTTCCACTTGCCGTCTTCGTAGAGTGCCAGCCCATTCTCCGTGGCCGCCCACACGCGGTTGCCATCCACCAGAACACTGAACACGTGATTGTCGGGCAGTCCGTTGGCCGTAGTGAAGTTCTGCCAGTGGAAGAGCGGCATGTCCGGAGTTGCGGCGCACAGCGGAAGCGCGATCAAAACAATCAGCAGTACAGAGCAAAGCCGCGATTTCATAGAGTCCTCAAGTACTCGATCAGGTCGTTCAGTTCATCCTTCTGCAAGTCATTGGTAACGCCGTGCGTGTCGTATGGATTGAAGATGGTCCAGATCTCTTCCATTGATTTTGCAGAGCCGTCATGCAGGTAGGGAGCCGAATAGGCGACGTTTGTAAGTTGCGGAATATCCACCAACGGCGAGCGGTCGCTGGGCTTGCCGCTGCCCACATCCGCCAGCTTAGTGTTGGTGTACTTCGGGCCGCTGTGGCAGTAACCGCACTGGTTGGTCAAGGGAATCGGGGTGCCATTTTTCCTGGTCGTGCGTTCGAAGATCGCTTTGCCGCGTTCCTGCGCCGGCGTCAAATCGCCGCCAGAAAGGCGATAGCGATTCGGACGTAAAGGAAGGGCCATCACATAGGAAACCAGATCGGCAAGCTCGGCGCTGGTATAACTTTGGGAGCGGTAGAAGAATTTCTCTGTGCGCGGGCCGCACTCGGTCGCCATGTTGGGGTTGCCGCCGTTCCACTTGAATGGTTCCGTCCCAGAGAGGTCTTCGATCGAGCGATTATCAACAATGTCCTTGCCGAAGCCGTCCGGTTCGAGATCCCATTGCAGGCCGTCAAAGGTAGCGTCGATATGGCAGTTGGCACAGCTGAATTGGCCCTGGAAGGCGAAGCGGGCGGAATAGAAAACACGCTCGCCTCGCCGCAGGGACGTCATGTCCTTCTTCCCACCGAGGTCTATCGAGGACACGACAACGTCGTTTGAAGTGTCGATGATACCGACGCTGTCATCGAGCCGGTTGGCGACGTAAAGTCGCTTGCCGTCGACCGACATGAGCAGGCCCTTGGGATTTTGGCCCACTGGAATTCTCGCGATTACATAATTTGCAGATGCCGAAAGATCGCTCGCAATCGGCCCTCTTGCCGAGCGCACATAACCTATCATCTTCGCGATGTCGATGACCGTGATGGTTTCTGCCCCGGCGCTGCTTACGTATAGCTTTGCCTTATCGGGAGTAATCGCCACGGCGTAAGGCATCGCAAAGTATCGATCCAGTTCGTCGACGGGAACCTGGACGACTTCCCCGACGTCATTTCCAAAAATTGCCAGCGAATCGCCAAAAGCCCATCCGTGCTCGACGTGTGCCAGGGGTAACAGGTTCTTGGGCCGCAGTTGCGCCGCCACCGCAAAGTTGCCATCGCCTGATACCGCGACGTGAAACACCCCGGCGACGTTGTGCAACTGCTTGCGCTCAACGACGGTTTGCCGCTGGGTATCAACAATTGTGATTTCCGACTCGGGAGGTGTGCGGTACGGGCCCATCTTGGGGTAAACATGCGTGCAATACAGCCACTTGCCGTCAGGAGAGAGGGTCAGGTAACTGGCGCCGTGTCCTGCCGCTAACCGTTTGGTTTCCTGTCCGCTCTCCAGATCGATCACGGAAATGTCGCTGCTCAGGCGGTTGGCAACGTACAGCGTCTTGCCCTCATGATCGACTGCGACGCCATTTGGCTCGAAGCCTGTTCCCAGCGTTCGCTCAACTTTGAGTGAGGACGTATCGACTTCCGATATGGTGTCATCCCACGAGTTGGCGACGAACAGCTTCTTGCCGTCGGTCGTCATCGCGATACCCCGGGGCACGTGCCCCACCGCGACGGTCTTCACCACACTTCCAGAACGCGTATCGACTACGCGTATTTCACCGCTGGCTTCACACATCACATACAGCCAAAGACCGTCCGGCGAAAGCGCCATCTCGCGAGGCGACAGGTAGCGCGCTTGATCGGAGTCGGTCCCAGCGCCCGCTCCCAACGCGAGTGCCATAAAAGCAACTACAACAACGATGACGATGCCGCCCATGTATGCAACCGATCGTCGCGGCATCAAGTTGAAGGCCAATGTCACTTCGGCTCCTCCACCGTGACGATGCGATCGACGGCCAAGTTCTCCAGTAGCTGTTCGCGGCCACTGGGCCACTTCACGATTAACCTGTCGATCTTTGTGGACGGCCCCAACCCGAAGTGCATCCGCCCGTCATCCTGCGACAGGTATCCAGATCCCGCCACTCGCTCCGCAACCTTCTTTTTGCCGCCGGCGGTCAGTTCGAGATGGGCTCCGATCCCGTCGCGGTTGCTCTTTGTTCCCTTGAGCTGGATCGCAACCCAGTGCCCGCTATTCGTCGATACGTTGTGAAACAGCGTCGCTGGAGCTCCCAGGTTCACCAGGAAGGCGTCCACCTTGCCGTCGTTGTCGTAGTCGCCGAAGCATGCGCCTCGCGCAACGCTCTTCACATCGAAAACCGGCCCCGCCTGCCTAGACACGTCGGCAAACTTGGCATTGCCCAGTCCGCGATATACCGAGTGTTCCTCCGGAACGAGGTGAATCAGCCCGCCGTGAAAGGTCAGGATGTCGAGCAGCCCATCGTTGTCCAGGTCATAGATCCCCGTGCCCCAACTGACGTACTGCGCCGTGATCGGAGAAATCCCTGACACCGCCCCGATATCTTCGAATTGCTTATTGCCAAGATTCCGCATCAAGCGGTTGTACTTGGCATCCGTAACCCATAGGTCGAGCAGGCCGTCGCCGTCGATGTCGGCGAATACCGGGCCCATCGCCGAAGTCGATTCGCCGTTTTGCCCGTAGGCGACGCCACCATCGACGGCGATCTCCTCGAAGGTCCCATCCTTCTTGTTGTGGAAGAGGAAATTTTCGGTTCGGTCATTCGCAACGTAAATGTCTGGGTAGCCATCGCCATCGAAATCAGCAGCGGTCACACCCATGGTTCGTCCAATCACGGAAGCAATGCCCGACTTCTCCGTAACGTCGGCAAACGTTCCGTCGCAGTTGTTGTGGTACAGGCGATTGGTCGTACCTTCGTAGTCGAGAGGTCCGGGATAGTTGTCGGCGGCATAATAGGCGCGGTACTTGGGGTCGAACTTCACGTAGCGGCCGACGAACAGGTCTACACAGCCATCGCGGTCGTAGTCCAGCCAGGTCGAGCTGATTGACCAGCCGTCGACGTTGATCCCCGCCTTGGCTGTCACATCTTCAAACGTTCCGTCGCCTTTGTTATGGAAAAGGATCGCTTTTCCGTAACCGGTGACGAATAAGTCTTCGCGCCCATCGTTGTCGTAGTCCGCCGCGATCGCCGCCATTCCGTAGATGTTTGCCGCCACTCCGGCGCGGTCGGTCACGTCAGTAAACTTGCCATTGCCGTCGTTGCGAAACAAATGGTTGTGCGGAGGATTATCAGGATGCTGCTTCAACGGATACGGATGCATTCCCGCTTCCAGCGGCCTGCCACTGCTTACGTAAAGATCGAGCCGCCCATCGTTGTTGTAGTCGAACCAGACGCAACCGCCGCCCGTGCCTTCCAGCAACGATCCCAGCTTCTGGGCGCCGAAGCTGTGCGTGAACTCGATTCCCGAGGCCGCAGTTGCGTCCTCGAACCGAATCGTCGAGGTGGCAGCGATCGGAGTCTGCGCCATCAGCGCCGACGACAAGATGAAAATACTGAGTATGCGACTACCCACTAGCGACCCTCCTTTTGCGACAGAGTCGCCGTGCCGGTCAGATTGACTGGCGTCGTGCTCTTCACCAACACCGCGGGCACGGCATTCTCTGGCGCGCGCTCTGGCCCGCTGTGGCAGCCAACGCAGACTCGCTGCTCGCCCTTTCTCATCCACCACCAGCCCTGTTCTCGTCTCAGCGTCTTGCCCTGCCAGTCGAGTAGCTCAATTTGCAAGGGCCGGTCCGCCGGTACCTGCACATAGAACGAGCCGTCCGCCTCCACGTTCGAACTTCCCAGTAATTTCGGCTTGCCTTTTTCGTTTGTGGTGTACAGCCTGATGGACGCAATCGTTCCCGGGGAAAAGTCGTACTTTGAGGCGTAGGCATTCAGGCACAGCAGGTTGGCGTAATTCCAGTCGTGCAGTCCCGATGGATGGTGGTTAGGCACAGGTCGCGATGTCACCAGCATCGGCTGGACAAAGTCAGTGGTGCTCGCCGCAAGCACTGTCTCGACTGCGCCGGTGTTTGCGTTCCACTTCTGCAGAGAGTAGCGTCCTTTCTCATCGGAACGCCATGCCACGAGGTACTCGCCCGATGCGACTTCCGCGACATCTCCTGCGTACTCCCCCGGCGAAGCTTTCATCGCGACCCCGTGCGCCAAAGGAGAAGTGAACCGCCCTACACCATGCTCAGTGGCAAAGACCACGTCTCCCGACGCAGCCTGTTTGCCGCCCTCTCGCCGCGCACCGTGATCGCAGCGGTATGCCTCGACTCCGCTGCCGTCCGAATACACGGTGTAGATTTCCGGCGACTGGCCTTTGCCTAGCGGAAACGCAGCCTCAAACAAAATCCGTCCGTCGCGCAGGACGTCGGTAGGCAATGCGTTGCCCGGAGAGTACGTCAATTGAAGCGCGGCTCCGCCGTCGTGAGAGACAGTCTCCAGCGTGAATCGCCCGTCCACTTTACGGGCATAGACAACTCTATCTCCGGGAAGATAAAGCGGCCGAATACAGTCTGTGCCGCCAGCAGTAATGCGCTTCGCGTTGCTACCGCCGACAGCAACTTCCCATATTTGCCAGGGATCATGAGGCTCTCGCTTGCCCGCAAACAAAACCTTAGTGCCGTCGAAAGAAACAACCGGGTCAGCCGTCGCCGCAAATCCCGCAACAAGGCTGGACGACTTTCCATTTTCGAGCACCAGTACCTGCGCCCCGGCAGGGAAGCGCTCTCCGCCCCGCAACCACGCTTCTGTGTCATACTGCGCTGCTGCTGTAAAAAGCAGCGGCAAGGTCGGCTTGTTGGAAGGAGACTGGGCGGAAACGCCCTCCCAGACCGTACCTGCGGCGAGCACAATAGAGGCGATGCCAATCAGCCACGGACGCACTAGTTGAGCCCTCCAACGGCCGAACAGACGCTAGCTGCCGCCGATCGCAGGCTCAAATACGGATCGAGGTCCTCCATCATTGCGTCGAACTGGCCAAACGTGAGCGACTGGTCGCCATCGCTAGCGGCCTTCTCGGGCTGGGGATGAACTTCAACCAGCAACCCATCGGCGCCGACCACTACTGCCGCGCGCGCCAGAATCGGCACCAACATTCGCACGCCGGCGGCGTGGCTGGGATCGACGATAACCGGTAGATGGCTTACCGCCTTCAGCACCGGGACCGCAGCTACATCGAAGGTATTGCGCGTCGCCGTCTCAAAGGTCCGAATACCACGCTCGCACAACAGCACGTCAGGGTTTCCGCTTGCCACCAGGAACTGTGCTGACCGCAGAAGATCCTCCAGCGTCGCTGTCATGCCTCGTTTCAATAGCACCGGGCGGCCGCACGTGCCCAATCGCTCCAACAAAGAGTAGTTCTCCATGCTGCGGGCACCCACCTGCATGATGTCGGCATACTCGGCTACCACGTCCACGTCGGTCTCTGACATGACCTCAGTGATAATTGCCAGCCCCGTGCAGTCCCGCGCCTTGCTGAGCAGTCTCAGCCCTTCAACGCCCAAGCCCTGAAACGAGTAGGGAGAGGACCGGGGTTTGTACGCTCCACCGCGGAGAATGCGCGCGCCTGCACGCGCCACTGATATCGCGGTGTCCAGTATTTGACGTTCTGACTCCACCGCGCACGGGCCGGCCATGACGACAAACTCGTCGCCTCCGATCGCAAGGTTACCCACTCGCACGACAGTCCGCTGCCGTTCGACAGAGCTCGCCACCAGGTCAAAACATGAGTACTGCCCGTTCCAATGTGGATTCACGTTGACAGCAACCGTTTCACTTCGTGCTTGTACCCTAGTGATTAGGTCACCCGAGCGTCGGTGACGTATGACCCTACTGGTTGTGATGTGTAGGAGAAAGGAGGCTCTAGTGTTTTTAGGCTATTGATAAGAGACTTTGGGAAGTGAATGAAAACAGGTTTGTCGCCGGTCTGGCTCTGCTTCGCGCTCTCGGCAGAAGGCACCTGTTTCGGTCAATGCTACGTGGCTGCAATCACAGTAATGTCAGTGAAACATATGTTTCAATGTGTCGCCGTCGCTATGACACACATACAGCTGTCGGCTGAGATACAGGCTCGAGATGAGCCGTGAAGTGACGCAGGAACGGCGCCTCATAGGTTATGCTCATTCCCACGATTTGCTCACGCCGCTCCCATACGCGCAGGATCACCTCCACGACGTAGTCAATGTGGCTTTGCGTGTACACCCGACGAGGAATCGCCAGCCTCACCAAGTCCATTGTGGCGGCGTCGGCAAACATAAGCGTACCGATCTCTACCGACCTGATTCCGCCCTCCAGGTACAGTTCTGCGGCCAGCGCCACGCCGGGAAATTGCGAGTGCGGGACATGCGGAAGGAACGCACGTGCATCCAGGTAGATAGCATGCCCTCCCGGGGGCTCGACAATCGGCACACCGCACTCCGACAGGTGATTGCCAAGATATGCCGTCGACGCAATTCGATAACGCAAATAGTCTTCTTCGAGGGACTCCTGTACGCCAACCGCGATGGCTTCCAGGTCGCGGCCTGCCAGCCCGCCATACGTGGGATATCCCTCGGTGAGGATTAACAGGTCTTTCTCCTGTCGCGCCAGTACCTCATCGTTGGTGCACAGAAATCCTCCTATGTTTGCCATGCCGTCTTTCTTGGCCGACATGGTGCAGCCGTCGCCTAACGCGAACATCTCCTGCGCGATTTCCTTCGGGGTTTTGCACTCGAAGCCCCTCTCCCGCAGCTTGATGAAGTACGCATTCTCGGCAAAGCGACAGGCGTCGAAATAAAGGGGAATCTTGTGCTTACGGCACACGGCGCTAACGGCCCGCGCATTCTCCATCGACACCGGCTGCCCGCCACCTGAATTGTTCGTTATCGTCAGCATGACCAAAGGAATGTGCTGGCGACCCACCCGCTCTATCAGGCTTTCCAGGGCCGCAACATCCATGTTCCCTTTGAAGGGAAGTCGCGTGGACGGCTGCCTGGCCGCTGCAATTGGGATGTCTGCTGCTTCGCCTCCCACGAATTCTACGTTCGCCCGCGTGGTGTCGAAGTGCGTGTTGTTCGGAACCACGTCGCCCTTCTTGCACATTACGTTGAACAGGATGCGCTCGGCGGCGCGTCCCTGATGCGTCGGGATCACGTGCCTGTAGCCAAAAATGTCCTGCACAGAGCGGCGAAACCTTTCGAAGCTCTTGCTGCCGGCATAGCTCTCGTCGCCTTCCATCACGGCCGCCCACTGGTGCGTCGACATGGCCCCCGTGCCGGAATCAGTCAGTAAATCAATGAGAACGTCGTCGGCAGGCAAGAGAAAGAGGTTGTAGTGTGCAGCCCGCAGCAAGTCTTCCCGTTGCTCTCGTGTGGTCCAGCGGATCGGTTCGACGCTTTTGATGCGAAACGGTTCGATGATGGTCTTGGATGGCATGTGGGCTCCCGTGCGATTTTACCCACAGGGCGCCGCGAACTACTGTGACGGCAATCACGCGTCAGGAATCGCGCAGGATAATCCCGGGTGCGGCTCGCGACTGCAGATGAGGCCGCAGCTTATCGATGGCGGCCTTGACGCTGATGCCGTACTTTGCACGCAGATCATCGGGCTTGCCGTGCTCGATAAATTGGTCGGGCCAGCCGATGCGAACCACGGGAGTCGTAATCCCCGCGTTGCTTAGAACTTCGAGTACCGCGCTGCCGAAGCCGCCTGCAAGCACATGGTCCTCAAGGGTAAGGATGACATCCACGTGCCGGGCATAGAACTCGACCATCTCAGTATCAATAGGCTTAGCGAAGCGCGCGTTAATCACCGCAGAAGAAGCGCCCTCGCCCTCCAGTTTACTGGCGATCTCGATGGCCATCGGAACCATCGCGCCCAAGGCGAAGATAGCGATGCGATCATGGTCTCCGTGCTGCAACAGTTCCGACTTGCCGATCGGAATCGCTCTGGGCACGTCCTTCACCGGCATTCCGGGACCAACTCCCCGTGGATACCGCACGGCGACAGGGCCGTTGTATTGCATCGCGGTGTAGAGCATGTCAGCCAGTTCGTCTTCGTCCTTCGGCACCATGTGCACGACGTTTGGTATGCCGCGTAAATACGAGATATCGAACAGCCCGTGGTGGGTAGGTCCGTCATCTCCCGACAGACCTCCCCGATCCATGCAGAAGACCACCTGAAGATTCTGCAGGCAGACATCGTGCACCACAGGATCGAAAGCTCGTTGCAGGAAGGTAGAGTAAATGGCACAAAATGGCTTAAAGCCTTTGGTCGCCAAGCCGGCGGCGAACAAGACAGCGTGCTCCTCGGCAATTCCCACGTCGAAGTATTTATCGGGATGATGCGTGCGGAAGCGATCCAATCCTGTGCCGTTGGGCATTGCCGCAGTAATGGCGACGACTTTGTCGTTCAGGTTTGCCAGTTTGACCAGAGTGTCGGCAAAGACCTCCGAGTAGGTTCGCTGCCCAACTACCTTGGTTTCGCCGGTTTCAGGGTCGTAAGGCCCCAGCCCGTGAAATTTCTTCTGCTTCTGGATGGCGGGCTCGAAGCCTCTGCCCTTCTGGGTGAGCACGTGCACCAAAACCGGCCGCTCTTGTGTCTTGAGAAACTCGAAGGTCTTGATCAAGGTGGAAATATCATGGCCATCGATCGGGCCGTAGTATTTCAGGCCAAGTTCCTCAAAGATCACGCTGGGCCACAACATGCTCTTGGCCGCTTCCTCGGCCTTGCGAGCCATGCGGAGCGCTCTTTTGCCGCCGATCTTCTCCACAAATTTTCCTGCGCGCTCGTGAAGGAAGTCGTACCGCGGACTGGTGACGATCTTGTTCAGATAGCTGGCGATGGCACCGACGTTCTTATCGATCGACCACTCGTTGTCATTCAGCACCACGATCATCCGTTTGGTGTGGTGAGTTATGTTGTTGAGCGCTTCATAGGTGATTCCACAGGTGAAGGCGGCGTCGCCTGCGAGTGCGACTACGTGCTCCGTACCGCCGACTTGGTCTCGCGCTGCTGCCATTCCCAATGCTGCTGAGAGCGCCGTCCCGGCATGTCCCGCTCCATAGCAGTCGTGAGAGCTCTCGGTGCGAAGCATGAATCCATTAAGTCCGCCTGGGGTCCGAATGGTGTGGAATTGCTGCCGCCGGCCAGTCAGCAGCTTGTGCACGTAGGCTTGATGGCTGACATCGAAAACAAAGTGGTCCTGCGGAGTGTTAAAGACGTAGTGCATCGCGATCGTCAGTTCGACGACGCCGAGGTTGGGCCCAAGATGGCCGCCGGTGCGTGCGAGTACCGTGATGAGCTCCTCGCGGATCTCTGTCGCTAATTGTTCCAGTTCTGGAATCGACAGGCGCTTCACATCCGCGGGAGAGTCTATTTGGTCGAGTATGCCCACCATTGTTGTATTGTCGAGCGCAGGAAACGAACTTCGTTATTGTAGATGAGCCTGGAAGGGGATGACGTTTCGGCAACGCAAACCGAATCAGACCCGAAGACGAGCGGAATGAATGCCTGCCACTACAGTAAGCACGGGAGCATGCCTCCGCGCGAACCATTTCACCCGGAGGCGATCTCAAGGCGACAGCTGAACTACATGCCACCTAAGGTGTGGTAGTTCGTGCTCGTAGTCGTGACCATGATCTGTTTGGCCGTAGCATTGAGTACGTTTTTCGCGACGTAATTTGTGCCGTCCGGCAAACTTGCGAACTCCAAAAGCAGGGTTACCGCATCTTTGGCCTGGCCCATGTAAGTGTTGACATTGACATTGGCGATCTTCTTCGCAGTCGGATCGAACGCCACGACCATCTGGTCGCCTGGCTGAGCATAGTCTTTGAAGGTAATGTTAACCAGCCCAGCCCCGGCATCTCTGCTTAGCGAAACTTTGCCAGCCTGCATCGCTTGCTGCATCTTTTGCGGATTTGGTGGAACATACAAGGCAAGCACTGACTTGACGTCGCCCATGTAGTCGGCCATCTCCTCTTTCTTCTTTTCGATAATCCTCTGCTTCAGCTTACCGCCGGATGGCTGCTGCTGGGTTTGGTTCAGGGGAATTCTCTGCACAGTACCATCGGGGCCGTATTGACACATATATTCGGTTTGTGGCTTGGCTTCGCCTTTGTAAGTCACCTGTTGAATCTCAGTCCACTGATACTTATGCAGCCTTTGCTGATTGGCCGCAGTGGACTGTTTCAGCGCAGCCAGTTTCTGTTGGAGTTCGGCACTTGCCCCGCCGGTCTGGGCTGTCGCTGCCAAAATCAAGGAAAACGCCACGAAAACTATCGCGGCCAGTTGCGCGAAACGGCGGTTGTATTTGAACTGCTGGAACCGTGCGAATTTCGATCTCATTCTTTCGTCTCCTGAACTGCGATAGTTTTTCGATCTCGATCTAGCGTGAACGTCAGGTGCCGGATGTCAACGGATCGTTAGCTTCTGCGCCACTTCGTATTGCACCGCTTACTTGATGTTCTTCTTTAGATTGCTCTTCCCACGTCAGCCACTTCAGATCAAGCACCATGATCGAATAGAATACCGGCACCATCAGCAATGTAATGAATGTTGCCACCGTCAATCCGCCGATCTGTGCATAACACAGGGGTTGCCACAGCGGGCCACCATGGAGCGCCAGCGGGAACAGCGCTAGCACCGTCGCACCCACCGTAATCATCACAGGACGCAAACGGATGATACCAGCATCAATCACCGCCGTTTCGAAGGGTTCGCCCTTGGCATGCATCTCCTCGATGAAGTCGAACAGCACGATGACGTGGCTGACAATGACGCCGATCAGGCTCGCGATTCCAAGAAATGCCATGAATCCGAATGACGTATTCATGATCCACAACGCGATGAACGCACCGGCTACGCCGTAGGGCGCTGCGGCAAACACCAGGAACGGCTTGATCGCATTGTTGAACTGAAAGAGCAGCGCCAGGTAGATTGCTGAAATTGAGACCGCCAGCACGACGCTCAGGTTCCGGAACCCCACCTTCTGCTTGTCAAATTCGCCGCCAATACTGATTCCGTACCCGGGAGGCAGTGTCTTCTCGAACTCCCTCAACTTGGGCACGGCGATGGTAGTGATCTCCGATGCCAGGTGTCCAGGGGCAGGGAAGGCGTAAAGCGACATGCTCCGGAAATGGTCAAGCCGGATGATCCGGTCTGTCATCATGCTGTTCGCGATGCTTGAGATTTGCACCAGTGGAATCTTTGTCGAAGTCTGCGACCCATAAACATACAAGTTCTGGATGTCCGACAACTTTGCCCGCTCATCCATCTTCAATCGGGCAACGACGGGGATATTCCTGTCGCCGTCCTGCAGTGCGGTCACGGTCACACCGCTCATCGCACTGGTTGCTGAGTTCGCCACATCCATGTTGGTGATCCCGGCCAGGTTGGCCCGGTCGGGATCGACATTCAGGCTCACCGTGGCGCTCTCGGTGTCCCACTCATTGCGAACCCGCGCCGCCGCCGGAGCCGACCGTAAGATCTCGGCTACCTGGGACGCGATCTGCCGCATAGTTCGAATATCTTGCGCGCTGCCGGCGGTGCCCACGTCGGCCCGGCTCGTAACCCGAATCTCAATGGGATAGTTCACTGGATTGGTCTGCAATTGCCGCATATCAATGCGGGCGCCTGACACTTGCGCCGATAGCACGGGCTGGACTTGATCGACGAACTCCGGCGTAATGTCCTTATCGTCCAGCTCCACCAGCACTTCTGCATAGTTAAGCTGCTGCGCTTGCGGGGAAAGTGAGAACCAGAACCGGGGGCTGCCGCCTCCGATCCACGTCGTTACGTAGCGCAGGATGTCCGACGCCTTGCCGCCCTTGCCGTGATGTTGCTTGCTCCACAGCTCTGCCTGCTGCCGAATGATCTGTTCCACCTGTTGTGCAGCCTGATTTGTCGCCTCGAAGTTGGCATCATTTGGCAGCCACACATCGGCGTAGGACCAGTACTGCACATCGTCGGGAAAGAAAGACGTCTTCAGTTGCTTGAACAGAATCCCCGAAAGCAAGATGAAAGCCAGCGAGCCGATCGCCACTTTCCACCGGTGCTCGATGGCGAACTTCGCTACCCGCGCATACTGACCCGTGAACCCTTTCGTTCGCCGTTCCTCAATCGGCGCTTCCGGCTTCTTATCCGGTCGCAGAATGTAGTATGCGAGCAAGGGAATGAACGTCATCGAGGCCAGCCGCGAGGCGACCAGGGCACACGTCATTACGATCGGCAGGCTATAAAGGAACTCGCCGGTATTACCGGTTACGAGCAAGAAAGGCAGATACGCCACGATGTTCGTGATCGTCGCATAGAGGATCGCAGTCGCAATTTTCGTTGGTCCCAGCCACGGGGCGACAATGCGCGGCTGTCCCTCCGCCAACGTGCGCTTGATCGAATCGCCGGCCACCACCGGATCGTCCACTAGCAGCCCCAGGGCGATGATCAGGGACGCGACCGACACCTGCTGAATATCGATACCCAGCAAGTAAATCATCCCGAATGTTAGTGACAGAGTCACCGGAATCGACAAAGCCATCAGCAGTGCTGAGCGCCACTCCCAGAACCCAATTAGTGAGACGATGACGACCAGGCCGATCGCCTCGTAAAGCGCGTCCATGAAAAGGTCGATCTGCTCTTTCACCTGTACCGGCTGGTCAGACGTGTGGACCATGATGAGATCGTCGGGCAGATACTGTTTCACTGCATCCAACTTTTCCGCGACGTGTTGGCCGAACAGGTTGATTTGCTGCCCATCGCGCATATACACGGCCAGTGTGACCGCGCGGCTGCGAGTCCACTTTCCGTCCTTGTCCTGCCAGGTGAGGAAGTTGAGGTAAGTCGGAGGGCTTTGGTACGCGCGCGAAATGTCCACCAGGTCGCGAAGATACACCGGGCTGTTCGATGACGACACCCCAATGATCACATTGCCGATCGCTTGCGCATCCGGAAACAATCCTGACGGATTAATCACCAGATCCTTGGGCCCCACCTCCAGCGACCCTGCCGGCAGGGTGATGTTCTGGGCCCCCAGCACGTCCTTCAGCTTCGACGGATCGTAGCCGTACTGCGCCAGTCGTTGTTGCGAGTAGTCGAGGTAGATTTGCTCTGGCAATACACCGGACCGCGAAACTTTTGATGTCTCAGGAACACCTTGCAGGGTGCGCTGCAGCAGGTCGGTGTAATTGTCCAGATCGTGATAGGAGTACTTGGCGCCCGCGACTTGCTGCAGCCTGGCTTCTGTATCGGCCGGATTGCGTATGATCGCCGGTTGCCATGCATCGGGATGGATTTCCGAGCGGTGCAGGTTCGTCTTGATCAGCGTCTCCCCGCGTTGCCGAATCGTATCGTCATCGAACGAAGTGCTCGCGTCGAGGCCGACATAGCCGGGCCCATCAAAGAAATGGAGATCGCGCAACGTATTGTTATGACTGGCTATGTTCGCAATATTTTCGAAGTCCGTTCGCACCGGTCCGGGCGCGACGGTCATGGGAAACGCGTAGATGATGCTTACCCGCGGCTGTGGCGCATTGGCGGGCAAGGCCGCACGGGTTCGCTCAATTGCTTTCCGAATTGCGATGGCGCGCAGCGCCACTTCGGTCGGAGTGACCATCGGGCTGGCTACCGTCAGCATCAGTGCCGCGGTATCGCCGAAATTGCTGTTGAACTGAATCGGCCCTGCTCCGAGCGGCAGGTTCATTTGATTCAGCTTCAGATTCATATCGGAGAACTGCTTCTCCTTGTCTTTCACGTTGTCGCTGAGTTGGATATAAACGACCGAAAGTCCCGGGAAGCTCAGCGAACGAATGCCAAAGTCTGACGGGCTCGGCGCCTTCAGTGTGGAATTGAGCGCCACCGTCTGTTCAATCGGACGAGTGACCAATTGCTCGACCTGCTCCGCTGTCGCACCCGGCCAAGGGCATTGCGCCGAAGCCACTCGCACCGGAATGTTCGGATCTTTCCGCTTCGGCATGTTCTGATAGCCGAAGAATCCCCACACAAATGTCGCCAGCAGCAGGATGAGCGCCACCTGTCGATGCTCGGTGAAGTAGCGCGCCATGTTGTGGGTGGTGGCGACATACTCCGCGTCCGATTTGTGCATGTGTGCCATTTACTTATTACTTGTCCGCCCGAACGAAGGCGGCCTCGCCGCCGGAGTCGAAAGACCTGCATTCACTAGCCACTATCCACTGCCTTACGGAATCACCCGCACCTGCTCACCTGCCCTAATCATGTTCGTCCCTGAAGTCACCACCCGGTCTTTCAGGTTCAGCCCGCTCAACACCGCGATATTGTTCCCGTAGGTATCGCCCAGCGTCACATCCTGGGTTCGGACCTTTGGTGTATCGCCCTGGCTGTCGGTCAGGTAAACGGCAAATCCGTCCCGGTTGTTGGGACTGCGTATTACTGCCGTGAGCGGCACCACCATGACCGTCGCATTCGTACTTCGACCGCCGAGTGTGATCGAGGCAATCATTCCTGCCTTTAAGTCGTTTCGCGGATTGTCGATCTTGACCTCCACCGAATACACGCGGCTCTTCGGATCGGCCGCGGCCGAGATTGATGTGATGTGTCCCAAAAAACTTCCAGGCAGCGCTTCGGTAGCGACCGACTGTGAACTTCCCAGCTTAACGTTCGCCATCGCGGTGTCGGGTACGCCAAACACGGCCTTCACCGACCGCGTGTCGGCCAACGTGAACCCGTTGGTTGCCGGACCCACCAGCGTACCCACATCGACACTTCGCTTCAGCACCCACGAATCGAAGGGGGCCCTCAGCTCGCAATAGCCCAGCGCAAGCTGTGCTTCGCTAACCTGTGCCTTCGAGTTGGCCACTGCTGCCGTCGTCGAAGCCAACTGCGCCGTCACATCGTCGAGGTCGGGCTTGGTCGCCGCCCCAGCAGCATAGAGATTAGTGATGCGGTCGTACTGTAGTTTGGCGCGCTCGTTCTCCGCCTGCGACTTCTCCAGTGACGCCTTGGCCTGCGTCAGTTTGTCCTTGTATTCGTCCTGCTGCACCGTCGCGAGCACCGTACCTTGCGTCACATAATCGCCGATGTCGATGTTGCGAACGTGCCCGTCAGCGTCCTTCACCTGGCGAATAGTAGCGAGATATCCATTCGACTTGAACGACAAATCCACCTGTTGATATGGCTGAATATTCGCGGAATACGTGTTGGTCGTGCCGGCATCGATCGACTGCACCACCGCCGTTCGCACTGGCGTGGGAGCGTGCGGGATGTCAGCTTCGTGCCGGCACCCGGTTGCGGCGCTCAATGCCGCCAAGCCCAGCCCCAGCCGAATCGCAGCAAATTTGATATTCCGACGTCTGCAGCGCATATCGTTCATTCCTCGCCCATCGCCTTCTGCAACTGAGCCCGCGCCGACCAGAACGACGCCAGCGCCTCGCTGTACTCGGAGTTGGCTTTTTCCACGCTCGCTTGTTGCTGCAGGACATCGCGCAAGAGCTTCGTCTTCTGGTCGTACTGCTCCGTTACCTCACGCAGTTTCTCGCGCGCCGATTCACGCGCCAGTTCGGCGGTGGTCAACGCCACTTGTGCCTCATGAACGGCACGGAACTCTTTATCGACATTAAGCAGCACCTGCGCCCTGGTTTCGTCCAAGTTGACTTTGCTCTCCTCCACCTTCAGGTTCTTCTCGTTTACTTCATGCTTGCGCCGATTCCAGTCAAACGGCTCCCAGTTGAATTCCAGGCCCAGGCCGGCAACGTTGGTGGGCACAAAATTTACCCCAAACGGCGACAAGTAGTG
Organism: uncultured Acidobacteriaceae bacterium; assembly: GCA_963834815.1. Taxonomy (GTDB): domain Bacteria; phylum Acidobacteriota; class Terriglobia; order Terriglobales; family Acidobacteriaceae; genus DASRAA01. The sequence goes on from CAWIDA010000010.1 coordinate 110,442, forward strand.
CACAGAGAGGTCCAGGTCTGGCAGATACTTTGCCTTCGTTTGCTTCACCATGTTCTCCGCCTGCTTAATGGTGATTGCCGCTTCCTTGATGTCGGAGTTCTGTTCCAACGCTTTGGACTCCGCCATCTCCAGGCTGCCTTCGGCAGGAGAAAGTTCGGCGGCCGGAGCCGTCCTGAACGGCGTATGAATATCTCTCCCCATCAGGTTGTTGAGCATGTCCTTGGCGGTGGCAAGCTTGTCTTGCAACTTCAGCAGCGAGAGCTGTTCCTGCGCCAGCTTGGCTTGTACCTCCAGCAACTCGGACTTCAGCACGACCTGTTCGGACAAGTATTGGGCCGAGATGCGCACCAGCTCCTCATACTGCTTGATGCCCGCTTCCGTCGCCGCAATTCCGTCCTCACACTGCAGCGCCGTGTAGTAAGTCTGGCGCACATTGGCAACTACGTCCTGGCGTTTGCCCTCCAGTTGCTGAGCGGCCATATCCACTGACAGGCCCTTGCCGGCAAGCGCGGTATTGATTTTGTAGAGCGTCAGCAGCGGTTGCGACGCGGTGCCAACTACGTACGCGGTGAACTTCGCTGGAGTAGTGATCGGCGTATCCACGGCCGGAATTGGCCCCGTGGCGGTATAGGTCCCAAACTGTCCAGCCTCCACCGTGAAACTGAAGGGTGCGAGCACCTGCGACCCGAACACGTAGGTGTTGAAGGCGGGGTAGCGGTGCGTTTTGAAGGCCAGGTAACTCTGTTTCGTGTCGTCCAACTGCAGGGAAGTGATTTTGAGGGTGCGATTATTCGCTAACGCAATCTTCACGGCCTGATCGACATTAAGAATGTCAGGTTGGTCCTGAGCGAGCAGAGATGTAGCCAGCAGACTGAAGAGGACGGCCATCGCGCATGCCCGCTTTGTCCACAGACCGTGCATATCCCTCGTTCCAGGACCTCCGACAAGTTCCCGACGCCAAGGCTTTGTAAGTCGTGTGCTACAGTTTGCCACAACCACCGGCGTAAGCCTCGAGAATAGTTGGCAGAGGTGCCCTCTACCGGGTCCGTGAACCCATATGCCCCCCGGCCACTATTTCTTTCAAACAGGGGTTTCTGGGAGCTGCCACACCAACTTTATGCAGTTTGCCGACTGATCGTGCGAGGAAGTCACACCACGATCGCCCGTTCCCGGGTAGCCCGTCCAAACAATCACGCGCGGAAGTTCTTTGCCGCCCATCGCTTATCGGGGAGATAGATATTTTCAATATGTGTTTCCACACATATATAAGCTTCCGCTGCTACTCATCCGCTCCCGCAAGCGTCTAATAGCCAGCCAACGAGATGCCTGTGGAGGCAGATCGAAACGAAGAATTGGGAATTTCGATGAGCGCTTTGAGGCCGCCACAGTTCCCAACCGTCATAGCCCCCAATCACACAAGGAGGACAAGGATGAAACGCTTTGCCAGTCTAATGATTTTACTCATCACACTTAGTGCTGCCGTTTTTGCGGTCGATGGCGGCTCCGGCAAGATCCACCTCGATAGCGCTGTTAAGGTGGGTTCGACAGAGCTTCCGGCAGGCGACTACAAGGTCACATGGAACGGATCGGGCGACCAGGCTCAAGTGACGCTCAAGCAGGGCAAGACTCAAGCCACTGCCGCCGCCAAGGTAGTGGACGTGCGCCGGAAATCGGACGCAATTTCCACCACGAGCGAAAACGGTGCACGCGTGCTGACTGAGATTCAATTCCGCAACCAGACCCTGGTGCTAAGTGACGCATCGAGTCCAATAGCGGGCCAATAGCCTTCTGTTAACATGCAGCCTGGACCCACACCTCCGGGCTGCGTTGTAATTCATCGCTGAAGGAGATCGAGTGAGAATGGCGCGCTTTCTGGCTTTCCTGGCTGTCGTTGCACTGCTGGCCGCTTCGGCGGTTGCGGAAGTTCAAACCTGGCAGATTGATCCCAATCATACGGCTGCGCAGTTTTCGGTCCGCCACATGGGCATCTCCACCGTTCGGGGCGCGTTCACAAAGGTGAATGGCACTGCCCAGTACGACCCCGCCGATCCTGGCAAAACTTCGCTTGACGCCAGCATCGATGCTGCATCGGTCGACACCCGCGTATCGATGCGCGACGACGATCTACGCAGCCCAAACTATTTCGATGTTGCGAAGTACCCCACGATCACCTTCAAGTCGAAGTCAGTGCAAGCTGCTGGCCAGGACAAGTTAAAGATTACCGGTGACCTCACGATTCACGGCGTAACCAAAGAAGTGGTGCTGGATGTCGATGGCCCCAGTGCTCCCGCCACCGACCCCCGGGGCAACACTCGCGTAGGAGCCTCGGCGAATACCAAGATCAGTCGTAAGGACTTCGGCGTCGGGGGCTCAAGCTCAATGGTCGGCGACGAAATCACAATCACGATTGATGTAGAACTGGTGCAACCCGCCGTAAAGAAGTAGGCTCGAACCGAAGTCAAGACTAAGGAGCCGCCCCGCGCGGCTTCTTTTCTTGCTTTATTCCACCCGAAGTCAACCAACGCCAAAATTGTATGCGGCGCCGGGCCGGTTTTTTATCACGCTCCGCGGCCTTGCCCGGCGCGGACATCGACGCGTTACAATGGCTGTCCTGCCACTAGAGATTCGGGCACGCTCTGTATGAACCCACTCGCACTCTCAGAAAAGGAATACCGGGAAGTTCACGAGCGGATCGCCCAGTTGGCACTCGACTATCTGGCGAGCATCGACCAGCGGCCCTGCATCCCCAATATCTCTGGAAGTGTAGCTAGTGGTTTCTTCGCGGGACCGCTGCCTGAGAAAGGCATGGGACTAGCAGCTCTTGACGACCTGCCCAAAGTCATCGCCGCGTCGCGGGCACAGGGGCCTCGCTTTTTTGGGTATGTCCTCGGATCGGGTGAGCCGGTTGCGGCGAGTGCGGACCTGCTGGCGAGCGTTCTCAATCAAAACGTTACTGCATGGCGTTCCGGCCCCGCTGCAGTGTCTCTGGAACATCTTGTCGTGCAATGGATGGCCCAGGCGATCGGCTGCGGGGAATTCCGTGGAAGTCTGACAGGAGGCGGTTCTTCTGCCAATCTAATGGCCTTGGCGATGGCTCGTGAAGCTCGTCTGCCGGCGAACGAGCACGGCATCCGTGAGGCGGGCACGGTCTACACGTCCGAACAAGCGCACATGTCAACCCCCAAGGCGGTCGCCTTGCTCGGCATCGGGCGAGAGAACCTGCGGATCATCCCTTGTGACGAAGCCTTTCGGATTCGTATCGACCGTTTGCGGCGATCGATTGACGACGATATAAGAGGCGGCAAGACTCCCATCGCCATTGTGGGCTCAGCCGGTACCGTAGCCACCGGAAGTATCGATCCTCTGGAAGAGTTGGCACAAGTCGCCAGGGAAACGGGCGCATGGTTCCACATTGATGGAGCATACGGCGCGCTTGCCGCCATCGCCCGCCCGGAGTGGTTCGCGGCAATGGATGCCGCAGACTCCATTTCGCTTGACCCCCACAAGTGGCTGTACCAACCGCTCGACTGCGGCTGCTTGCTGTTTCGCGATCCTTCTCGCGCGCGGCGTGCGTTCTCGTTTACCGGGGACTACGCCAGGTCGCTTACTGAGGATCAGGTTGAAGGATTTTCTTTTTTCGATGAGTCCATAGAACTGTCGAGACGCTTCCGTGCCCTCAAAGTCTGGTTGTCCCTGCGCTATCACGGCCTCAGCAGCTTCCGGCAGCAAATCCAAAACGATCTGGACTGCGCGAATCACCTGGCCTATTTGCTCGCTGAAAATGCAGAAATGGAACTGATGGCGCCGGTCCCGCTGAGTGCGGTCTGTTTCCGTTACGTGCCCCGCTCGATGCCCCTCAGCGATGCGCAACTTGACGCACTGAACCTGCGAATTCTTCAACTTGTCCTACGCCGGGGCCGAGTATATTTTTCCAACGCCACAATCCACGACAGGTTTGCCCTGCGGGTTTGTATCGTGAATCATCGCACCACACTGGCGGATGTCGAAGAAGTGATCAGTGAAGTGTTGAAGGCCGGCAGAGAACTGTCGTCGGGAGCCCTATCCTAGAATGTCCACCGCGTTAGCAATTTCGCTGCCCACCACCAGTGACCAGATTTATGCACAGGCGCCCTGTCGTGCAGACCTGGCCGGATCCACCCTTGACCTCTGGCCGCTATATTTGTTTCACCCAGGATCAGTGACGGTAAATGTCGCGGTAAGCATCCAGACTACGTGCAAGATCACGCCCCGCAAGGGAAGCGGTATCCATCTCAAGTCTCACGATACCGGCCGCGAAGATCGCTTTGCCAGCCTCAGCGCCTTGATGAAGGCAAAGAAATACGACCACGGGCTTGCCGCTTACCTGGTGCGCTTCTTTGCCCCTAAACAGGGGTTCCTCCTGGAATCGCATTCTGAATCACCCGCCGGAGCCGGTATCTCAGGTTCGTCCGCCATGATGATTTGCACCGGCGCTGCGCTGGCCCGTTTTGTGGGTCGCGACATCGATATCGAACAGATTCGCGTGATTGCACAAAATGTGGAAGCGCAGTTGATTCGCGTTCCCACCGGTTGCCAAGACTACTATCCGGCGATGTACGGAGGGATTAACGCCGTGCACCTCGATCCTGATGGAATTCATTGCGAGCCGATCGCAATTCCAGCCGAGGAAATGAACAAACGCTTGGTGTTGTTCTACACCGGCGCGCCGCGCCAGTCGGGCATTAACAACTGGGAGGTCTTCAAGCAACACATTAACGGCGATAAACACGTCATCCGAAACTTCGCGGAGATCTCCCGCATTGCACAGGAGATGCATCATGCACTGAGACGCGCCAAGTGGGACGACGTCGAGCGTCTGCTGCACGAAGAATGGAAGTTGCGTCGCACGAACGCCCCGGGAATCACCACTCCTCTCATTGACAAACTGATCGCCGCCGCCAGGAAGCAAGGGGCCCGTGCTGCTAAGGCCTGCGGCGCTGGCGGTGGAGGGTGCGTGGTCGCCCTCGTCGAAGAAGGGGCCCGGGAACGCGTGCACGATGTGATCCGGAGGAATGGCGGACAACCTTTGGATTGTCAGGTGGCGCGCAACGGCCTGCGCTTTTATGGCCCTAAACCATCGAATCGCGAAGCGTAACTATGTTCACCGACGATGCCGGGCGTTTACGGCCAATATGGGCGTTCGTTCTTTCGGCATTGCTCGCTTGTGTCGCTTTTTTTGTTGCCGGTTATACAGCCGCGGCCTTGGCGGGTGATCACATACTGCGCTTCGAAGTAATCTTTCGTCCTCTGTTAGTGGTCTTGCTGATGGCAGCCTTCAGTTGGCTACTGGCGGTTGGCGATCATGTCGAAGTGCACCGTCTCGCCGCCCAAGGACTTCCGCTGTCACCGGGCTGGGTACAACAACTGGCCCTGGGCTGCGCTCTAGGCCTCCTGTTGGTGACGATAGCTGTCGTTCCTGTTGTCGTCTGGGGCAATGTGAGCTTCCGGCTTACATTGAACTTGCACAGCGTGGCTCGGACTGCGGTGGTGCTGGGTGTCTTGGGCACCGGAGCTCTCGCCGAAGAATTGATGTTTCGCGGTTACCCATTTCAGCGGCTGCTCGAAGCAGTGGGCGCTGCCGGTGCCATCCTCGTTTTCTCGGTACTCTTCGGCGTGGTACACCTATCGAACCCCGGGGCCAGCGTCTGGGGCATGATCAACACGGTGGCCATCGGAGCCCTGCTCGCTTTTGCGTATCTGCGGACTCAAGCGTTATGGTTGCCGTGGGGCATTCATTTTGCATGGAACACAACGCTCGGCCTGCTTTTAGGTCTTCCTGTCAGTGGGTTGCGCCTGTTCAACGTGGATGTGCACGCCACTGCCCTCGGGCCAAGGTGGCTAACGGGCGGACCCTACGGAGTAGAAGCCAGCGCATCGGGAGCGTTGGCCGTAGCCCTTGGGTTTCTGATCGTCTGGAAGGCACCGCTGAATCGTTTAGGCAAAGCTGCCGCCCTGCCCCAATCGACGAACCATGTCACTGCGAAATTGACGGATATCCCAAACTAGTTCGCGGTTTCATCCCCGAACGGGCATATAATCTGGACAAACGGGGCCCTTCATGAACCGCCAACCGCATTTGTCCTCCTTGTGTGCAGCGTTCCTGCTTGCGGTATTCGCTTGTTTATTTGCGGTGCGGCCCTCATTCGCGCAAGGCGCAAAGCCATCCGATCCCAATCAGACCGACAAGATGACCGGGCAGACCAGACTTCTGGTAATTCGCAGCTTGCAGTCGGAGCGGGTGTTTTCGCGCATCCTGTTTCCGCAGGGTGACAAGGGCATCAAGATTAAAAATGGGGTCGTCAGTCCAACCGATATGGCGATAGCACAGCAAGTGGCGGACTATGGTGCAGCCGCGCGACCGGGCGACCGATGTGTTATTACCGACGTTCAGATCAAGGACAAGAACATCATCCTAGAGATAAACGGAGGCCCTAAGAAACACCAGAAGTGGTATCAGCACATTCAGGTGGGTACCGGCGGCGGCACCACGCCGATTCCCGGTGGTCCCAGTCCGCAGAGCCTCGACGCGCACGGCTCGATGGTCACGCTTGAATTCGACAAGTATGTGCCGGAAGTTACGGGAGACCAGGTACGCCAGATGCTGTCACCGGTCTTCGATTTCAAAGCACTGACGACGGCCGAGGCCTATCAGAAGACCCTGCCGCCCAAGCTTCAGGAAGCGATCAAAGACCATAAGGTCCTGGTGGGGATGGATAAAGAGATGGTGACCTTCGCCAAGGGCCGCCCGCCGCGCAAGATTCGCGACAAGGACGACCAAGGCCAAGACTACGAGGAATGGATCTATGGGACCCCGCCCGAAGAGGTGGACTTTGTGCGCTTTAAGGGTAATGAGGTAGCGCGGCTCGAGATCATGACAGTAGACGGGCAAAAAGTCATCCGCACAGAAAAGGAAGTCGACCTTGCTTCCAAAGAGGGCGAACTGGCGGAGCAGAAGCCGGTTCCAAAGCCGCAGAATGCTCCCTCGCTGCGGCGGCCCGGGGAAGAAGTTGCATATCCGGAGCCGAGCGATCATCGCACGGCTCGTCCGCAAGACCAACAGGCCCCACCTGACAGTTCGCCATATCCCGATTCCGGCGGCACCAACCCCACGCCCGGTGCCCCGCCGATGACACCAACGAGCAGTCCAACCACGACGCCGACGAGCGGGCCTCCACATATCGTTCCGGCGCATTAGGCAGAACTACTTCGTCCAGGCACAACCGGCATTTGGCGCGGTTGCGGCTAGCCCTTTACACTAGTCAGGTGAGGATTGCGCTCGCTCAAATTAACCCCACCGTTGGCGACTTCAGTGGCAATTCAGCAAAGATTATTGACTTTTCCCTGCGGGCGAAGAGCGCCGGTGTCGACCTGGTTCTTTTTCCGGAACTGAGTGTTTGCGGGTATCCGCCGCGCGACCTGGTAGATCGTCCCGGGTTCATTGAGCGCAACCGCCAAGCCGCGGAAGAGGTTGCCACCCGAACAAGCGGAATCTCGGTAGTCTGTGGGCTTGTCACCCCGGCGAACTCGACGACGGGGAAGTCGGCAAGGAACTCTGCCGCCCTGCTTCGCGGCGGAAAAATAGCGGCTATCCAGTCGAAGCGGCTATTGCCGACGTATGACGTTTTCGACGAGATGCGCAACTTCGCTCCCGCGGACAAGCAGGGCCTCATCGACATTGAAGGAACTCCGTGTGCGCTCACCATCTGCGAAGATGCTTGGAATGACAAGAATTTCTGGAACCGCCGCTTGTATGGCGTCGATCCGGTGGAGGACCTGATTGGCGCGGGGGGAAAGATACTGCTCAACATCTCGGCCTCGCCGTTCTATCTTCGCAAGCGTGAGCTTCGCCTGGATATGCTGTCCGTGATGGCAAAGCACTACCATGTGCCGGTGGCGATGGTGAACCAGGTCGGTGGCAACGATAGCCTGGTCTTCGACGGCTCCAGCATCGCCATCGGACCCGAGGGCCAGATCATTGCGCAGGCCAAGTCGTTTGAGGAGGACATGGTCTGTTTCGACACCGAGAGCCTCACGGGCGTCATTCATCATCGCGACGAAAGCGTCGAGGCCAGCGCGTATTCAGCCTTGGTCTTAGGCACGCGCGATTATGTGCGCAAGTGCGGCTTCCGCAAGGTTGTTCTGGGACTCAGCGGTGGAATCGACTCGGCGCTGACCGCCGTCATTGCGGTGGACGCTCTGGGTAAGGAAAACGTTATCGGCGTTGGCATGCCCGGACCCTACTCCTCCCAGGGCAGTATCAGCGACGCCGCCGAACTCGCAAAGAATCTGGCGATTCGTTTCGAGTTGATTGCGATCAGGGGTATTTTTGATACATATCTTGAGTCACTGAAGCCCGCTTTCGCAGATCTTCCTGTGGACGTGACCGAAGAGAATGTGCAGGCGCGGATCCGCGGGGCGCTACTCATGGCGCTGTCCAACAAGTTTGGCGCCTTGGTGCTAACCACCGGCAACAAGTCGGAGATCGCTGTAGGGTACTGCACGCTGTACGGAGATATGTGCGGTGGGCTTGCGGTCATTTCCGACGTGCCGAAAACGTTGGTTTATCGTCTGGCTCACTACGTCAACACACGATCGCCTCTGATTCCGGCGTCGACTATTGAGAAACCACCCTCCGCGGAATTGCGTCCTGACCAGAAAGACAGTGATTCGCTGCCGCCGTACGACATTCTCGATGCGATTCTAGAAGCTTATGTGGAGGACAATCAGTCGCCCGAATCAATCGCCGCCGAGCATACTCTGGATCTGGCTTTGGTGCGCAAAGTCGTGGGACTGGTGGACCGCAACGAGTACAAGCGCCAGCAGGCAGCGCCCGGTTTGAAAATCTCGCCCAAAGCATTTGGCGTTGGTCGCCGTTATCCGATTGCGGCTAAGTGGGGAGTCTGATAAGTCCTCGCCGCCCCATGATTTATTCTGAAAGGAAATGATGAACTATCGCTTGAATCTCGCTGCAATTAAGCTAGTTGTCTGCCTTATCTTTTGTTTGAGCATCTCTTGTCTTTTCGCTCAGTCGAAGCCCGATGCTGGCGGTTCGGCAACGGCGGCGCTTCCTAGTGAAGCCACGGTGGACGGCTTCTTGAAGAGCATGTTCGGATGGAACCAGGACTTGACTTGGAAAATCGCTGCCATCAAGCCGGCCGAACCCGCGGGTTTCTCCGAAGTTACAGCGGTATTTAACACGCCACAGGGCCAACAGATTTTCCGCATCTACGTAACCCCCGATCAGAAGTTCGCCCTGACCGGAGACCTCGTTCCGTTCGGCGCTGACCCCTTTGCTTCGGCAAGAGCGGATCTGAAGGCAGCGAACGGCCCGGTTCACGGTCCGGCGGACGCAGCCGTGACCATTGTTGAGTTCGGAGATTTGGAATGCCCGGCGTGCAAAGCTGCGCAGCCCAATGTCAGCAAGCTCCTGCAGGAAGAGCCCAAAGTCAAATTGGTCTTCCAGAATTTTCCCCTGGAATCCATTCATAAGTGGGCGCTGCTGGGGTCGAAGTATCTCGACTGCATGGGCAGGGAGCATAACGACTCGGTATGGAAGTTCATCAGCACCGTCTACGAGCACCAAGGCGAAATTACGCTTGAGACAGCCGACACCATGCTGAAAGGCTACGCGAAGGACGCCGGGGCAGATCCCACCGCGATTGCCGCGTGTGTGGCTCAGCCGGAAACAGAAAAGCGCGTACGCGAGTCGCAGGCGTTGGGCGAGAAGCTGGGGGTAAGCAGCACTCCGACATTTTTTATCAACGGACGAAAAGTAGTGGGTTTCGCGAACAACAATACGCCATACGAAGTCGTGAAAGCGATGGTGGAGTACTACCTGAATAACGCTGCAAAATAGAGCGAAGCCGGGCCAGTCCTTTTCCACCCGGGAGTGCCGCCTGGGAACTAGTGGCCAACCGGCAACTGGACGGCGAAACCCTCATCGCGCGCCATTCTTACGATGTGGGGCGTCATCACGACCAGCAGTTCGTCCTTGTTCATATTCTTGTCGTGTTGGGCGGTGGCATAGGTCACGACCGGAATCCGGCTCAGGAAAGGATAGCCCGCCAGGCTGCGTGAGTCCGCCTTGGAAAGAAGTCCCGCCACTACCCCCGTCTCATCATTCTTAAGCGTGATGCTGCCGGTGTATTCGCGGTTGAGAATGATGGGAATGCCGTTGCTGCTCTGACCGCCAAGGCTACGGATGTTCAATTCGATCTTCAGGCTCACGTCGGTGTTGGAGTGAATGATCGGCGTCGCCTTCAGGTTCAATCCCAAATCTTCAAAATTGAAGGACGGGAACGGTGCGACGTAGCTCTGGTTCCCCAGGACCTGGGAGATAGCGGCATTGTTGTAGATAGGTGCGAAGGTTGCGTTCACAATGGGGTAACGCTCGCCGATACGCAATACGGCAGGATTGTTTTGCGATGCCCGTAATGCCACGTGCTCCAGGTTGCGGACGTCGGACTCATTTAAGTTCAGGTTGACATTAAAACCCGGAGGGGTGCTGGTCAGCCCCATCAGAGTGAGGCCGCCGCCGAAGGTCGCGACCGGCTGGGAGAGAAGCGAGCTTTGAGAGCTCTGCTGCAACTGCGCCAGCAACGCCTGGATGCCCTGCGCATTGCCTTGATTGATTCCACCGGAAGCGATCAGCTGGTTAATCAGGTCCTGTGCTCCCGCTCCCAGCGATGCGATCAACGCTGGACTGATGTTGAACATGGTGAATGGTGTTGGTAATTGAGTCCCAAGCTGGCGCAAAAGGCTGGAGCTGACCTGAAACACTTTCACATCGAGAACTACTTGCGGTCGACCACCTGCGAGGCTTTCAATCAGCCTGCCGGCCGCCTCCACAAACGGAAATGGCGCACGGATCGTTATACTCGATTCCGCCGGGTTCTGCGCGATGTATCGTATATCAAGGATGACGCGTAGCGCGTTCACCGTCTCCGCCAGTTCCTGTGGTGAAGTGATGTCAGGCAGATAGAAGGTGCGGATCGCCAGGCGTTCGAAGTTGCGGCGATTCTCCAACGTGTCGGCAACCAGGTACATCTGCGATCCCGAGAGTGGTATCCAGAAGGTCTTCGTGACCCGAGTCGCAGCCTCCATCGCGGTAACGAAGTCCACGTTTTCAATGTCGAAATGAACTCTCCGCGTTTGCACAGAGTCATCGATCATCGCGGTGATGCCGTAGGCTTTGGCAACCTGTGTGAGCATCATTCGTGAGTCCCCGCGAAAATGAAAATCCTTATGTTCGGGGGTCGGAGAAAGCTCGACCTCAACCGATTTCTCAACCACCCGCAGATTACGGCTGGGGGGCGCGTTGCTCTCCCAGACAGAGTCATTCAACCGCTGGCGCGCGAATTCGTTGCTTGAATCGTATTGCAGGGCACGCTGGAATTCCGCCGTGGCGACCACCTCGTTCTTCGCCTGCATGGCCTTGTTGCCACGTTCCAGAGCATCCATTACCAACTGTTGGCGCGTAAGCTCCCGGGCGGTTGCGTACTCCACATTGTGCGAGTTCAGTTGTGAAGCTCGCTCAAACTTCTCAAAGGCAGCCTCATTCTTGTGGGCGGAATTGAGTTTCATTCCTGCCGAAAATTGCTTTTTAGCTTCGGCAACCTCGTGCGCACTGGGGGGTGATGGCAGAATAGCCGTTCGCGCCGCACGAGAATCGGTACTCGATTGCGCAGAGGCCGGAACCGAGTTGGGAACGCCAACACCGGGTTCTGCGGACTTCGGGGCTGGCGTCTGAGTCGCGTTGTCGCCCAGGGGCGCGGTGCTGCCCGAAGGCGTGGGTTGGATAGCAGTATCGCTCCCGGAGGGCGCCGCCGCGGGCTGCTGCGCTGCCGCCATTACAGCGAGAACGATGGCGAATGCTATCCCGGTCACGATGCGCATGCGTAATCGAATTCTAAGCCACTTCGATTGCCGTTGTCGCGCTCGCTTGAGGAGAGTCAACCAGCGTCGCAAAGTGATGCGAAGCGCGTTGAACCGCGATCGCCCAGCATGTTGAGCAGGGAAGCCCTGTGCTAAACTGCAGCCACGGCGGGAGCGAGGATGCAAAAGTTCGTTCGCAAAATGCTGTTCGTGGACCTGATCAAGGGCCTCGGTGTCACGTTTCGCAATCAGTCTCCGAAGCAAGTGATCACTGAACAGTATCCCTTGCAACGGCCACAAATCGCGGAGCGCTTTCGTGGCGCCCCCCGTCTCGGCGTCAATCCCGACACCAATGAATCGTTGTGTATCGCTTGCGATCTGTGTGCGTTGGTTTGCCCCGAACACTTGATTGTAGTGGGCAGCGAACGCAATCCCACGACCCGGCGCAAAGAACTTACCGAATTCACCTACGACTTGAGCCGTTGCATGTTTTGTGGGCTTTGTGAGGATGCCTGCCCGACCGACGCCCTGGAACTGACGCAGGACTTCGAGATGGCGCAATATAGCCGTGAGGGCCTGATCTGGAACCGCGAGACGCTGGAGAAGGGTCCTGAACCGCAGGCCTTCAAGCGGTAGAGTTGGTCGCCCTCGGGAAATAAAAGCGCCCTGCGTCGCACATCCTGAAGATTTTGCAGCTATTCAAAAATCAAAATCGCAGCGGCAATCACCGTCGTCCACACCCCACGCTTATCACCCACAGCGGTCTGGGTAGTATTCATGGTGCGAACGATTTTGTTGGACAGGCGATAGACTTCTTTTTTTTCGTCCCAGGACTTGTCGGCATCGAATTCGACATCGAGGGTTGTGGCGAGCATTTCAGCAGCCAGCTCCTCCGCATAATCGCCGGCCACATCCTCCTTCTCGCCAAAGGAATGGTGTTCGCTCAAGTAGCCATAGGTGCTGCGGTCCGCAGGAATGGCCAGTCCGATGCTCGACGCCACCAGCCGGTGGGGCTCGCGAGTCGAGTTCTCCGCTACCACGGCGAATACAACTTCACCGGGATAGAGGTATTTCAGACCCTCTTTGCGAGCGATCAGCTTGCAGTGGGGCGGAAAAATTGAGGAAACCCGAACGAGGTTCTGCGCCGCAATTCCGGCATCTCGTAACGCCAACTCAAAGGACGTCAGTCGTTCCTTGTGCTTTCCCACACCTTTCGTGAGGAAAATGCGTTTCGGGACCATGCTTTTACCCAAAGTGCGCCCCTCCTGGCAGAGACGGTGTCGTCGTCGAACTGTTAAAACCTAACATACGCTTAGCATACCGCCTTGAACACCCTGTGAAAATCAACGCGATCGAAGAATTTTCCGCGAAGCGTCAGGAGGATCGCGCGATGTTCGGGGTATGTGTTTCCGTCTTCAGCTTCACGGCAATCTCGATAAAGGCAAGCGCGGCGCGGCTCAGGGCCTTGTCTTTGCGGAATACCAGCGCCAGATCACGCTGCAGTACGACGTCGGTGATCTTGAGCGCAGACAGCGTCTTGGCCTTAAGGTCTTCGGCAACGTTGGATCGCGGGATAAAACTGATGCCCACATCAGCCGCCACGAAACGCTTGGTCAATTCACTCGAATCCAGTTCCATCGAGATAATCGGCTTCAGGTGACGCTCATGGAAGAGAGTTTCCAAAGCGTCACGAGTACGGCCCAGCTTCGGCAACAGCAGCGGGTACTGGGCAATATCCGCAAGCGCCGCTTCCGTCCGGCCTGCCAGTGGATGCTTGACGGGTGTGATCACCACAAGTTCGTCGCGATGGATGGGAACCACCGTGTAGCGCTTGTCCTTGATGGGCAGGGAGACAACGCCAAAGTCACAGGAGTTTTCGATAATGGCCTCGAGGATCTTCTGATGCTCGGAGCGTTTTACGCTTACCGCTACACTCGGATACTGATGTTTGAACTCCGCAAAGACCTCCGGCAGGATATGCAGGCAAGTTCCCTCATTGGCTGAAACAACGATCTCGCCGCGCGGTATGCGGTGCATTTCCGCGAGCGCGATCAGCATAATCCGACGCTGCTCGATCGTCTCTTCGGCGTATTTGTGAAACACCTTCCCCGCAGCTGTGACTGCCACGCGCCCGCCGCTGCGATCTAGCAGCTTGGCGCCCACCTCTTCCTCTAAGGAGCGAATTTGTGACGAGATAGCTGGTTGCGTGCGGAATCGTCGCTCCGCAGCGCGAGAAAAACTGCTGAGCTTGGCAACCTCCAAAAAGGTCTCGATTTGATCGAAGTCCATCTGTGGCTACGCGAGCTTTTCCATAATACGAAATTATGCGACCGATAAAATCATTGTATGCCCTGCGGCCAAGCCCGCAGCGTATGCTGTCGAAGAAGCTGGGAAGGAGCTCTTGATGGCCGCGCCGAAGGCTGATGCAAAGTCCGTACTCGAATTTGCCAAGCACAACAATGTGCAGATGCTCGATTTGCGATTTACTGACCTGCCTGGAATGTGGCATCACGTCTCGTATCCCATCGCGCAGCTCACTGAGGAATCGTTCGACGAAGGTTTTGGCATGGACGGCTCTTCCATTCGCGGCTGGGCGGCAATCCACGAAAGCGACATGCTGCTCATTCCGGACCCATCCCGCTACCTGCTTGATCCTTTCACCGAGGTCCCGACGCTCGTCATGGTGTGCGACGTGATCGATCCGGTCACTAAACAGCGCTATGATCGCGATCCCCGGTTCATCGCCAAGAAGGCGGAAATCTACCTGACCTCCACCGGAATTGCTGATACGGCGTATTTTGGCGCAGAGGCCGAGTTTTTCATCTTCGACAACGTACGCTTTGACCAGAATGAGCATGAAGGCTACTACTTCATCGACTCCGACGAGGGTCGTTGGAATTCCGGCCGCGCTGAAGGAAATCTGGGCTATCGTCCCCGCTACAAGGAGGGTTATTTTCCTGTCCCTCCCACTGACCACTATCAGAATCTGCGAACCGACATGGCGCTCACCATGCAAAGTTGTGGTCTCGAGGTGGAGTGCCACCATCATGAGGTCGCCAGCGGTGGCCAAACCGAGATCGATGTGCGCTTCGACTCCCTGATTCGCTCATCCGACAATATGATGCTCTTCAAGTACATCGTGAAGAATGTCGCCAACCAGGC
Source organism: uncultured Acidobacteriaceae bacterium (assembly GCA_963834815.1). Taxonomy (GTDB): domain Bacteria; phylum Acidobacteriota; class Terriglobia; order Terriglobales; family Acidobacteriaceae; genus DASRAA01. The sequence continues at coordinate 125,517 of CAWIDA010000010.1, forward strand.
TGGCAATACCGTAACGTTTATGCCCAAGCCGCTTTTCCAGGACAATGGCAGCGGCATGCACACTCACCAGTCACTGTGGAAAGAGGGCAAGCCGTTGTTCGCGGGAGATGGTTACGCGGGCCTGTCGCAACTTGCGCTGTGGTACATCGGCGGACTAATCAAGCACGGTCCGGCACTATCTGCGATCATCGCCCCCACTACCAATTCCTATAAGCGGCTGGTTCCCGGGTTCGAAGCTCCCGTCAATCTGGCATATTCCAGGCGGAACCGTTCAGCCGCTGTGCGGATCCCAATGTATTCCGCCTCGCCCAAGGCCAAGCGGGCCGAGTTTCGACCGCCTGATCCAAGCTGTAACCCATATCTCGCGTTCGCTGCAATGCTCATGGCAGGAATCGATGGAGTGGAAAATAAGATCGACCCCGGCCAACCGCTGGACAAGGACATCTACGACCTTGGTCCGGAGGAATTGGCCAAAGTGCCGTCAATGCCGGGTTCTCTCGATGCCGCCTTGGACGCGCTCTCCCGGGACTGCCAGTTCCTGATGAAGGGCGACGTCTTCACGGAAGAGATGTTGAACACCTACATCGACTACAAGCGGGAAAAAGAAGTGGACGCTCTTCGCTTGCGTCCACACCCTTACGAATTTCTCATGTACTACGATGTCTGAGCCGCACCTCCTCACTTAGACTCTACTTACTACGGGCTGCGTTTGAGCTTCTGCCGGTTGTTGCCGGAGCGGCGACGAAGCTGACTGCCTTGCCGCAACCTACAACTGACAGGCAGTTGACAGACTATCGCGATACCCCGAGAATCGTTAGACTCCTTTGAAATTTTCCACTCTCTGATGGGGATGGTGTGTCTTATGCTGCGCAATTCTTGTGCCGTAATCGTCCTGGCATTCTTTTCGATCATCTCGCTCTCCAGTTATGCGCAAGCGCCCCCTAGTGCTGACTCCTATGTCACCGCCTCCCAGCCAGCTGCCAACTTTGGAAACAGCAGCTTGCTTCCGGTGCAGGCCGGCACCAACAGTTATGTACGTCTGAACCTGGGAGCCTTGCCTGCGAACGCAAATGTCGCCAAGGCCACGTTGCGGCTCTACGTGAACGCCGTCGCGGCGCCGGGGTCATTCGATGTCTATCAGGTCGACGGGCCGTGGACTGAACGGGGACTGACGTGGGCCCACGTCCCGCCGTTAGGAGGTTCTGCGACCGGTGGCCGGCCCGTATCGATTGCCGCAGCAAGCCTCAACCAGTTCATCCTGATTGACGTTACGCCGCTGGTGCAGGGCTGGCTGAACGGGTCAATACCCAACTATGGCGTAGCCCTGGTCCTGTCGGGTTCCAACGGGAGCTTCTCCTTCGACAGCAAGGAAAGTTCGGGTACGGGGCACCAACCTGAGTTGGAAGTGATTTTCGCTAACGCGGCCAGTTCGCCGGCGCTCTCCACAACCTTGGCGGTCGCTGCCACGCCGACCCCTGCCAACCAACCGCCCGCTCCAAGTGCTTACATCGATAACGGAACCGTGCAGCAAGTCGGCGCAAGCTTCAACATCGACGGCTCTGGCACGGCCGCCGGCTTCAATGCTGTCTCGCAGTACTCTCTGGGCGGAACTCGAGTGCTGAGTAGCTCGGGTACTGCCACGCTGTCTCTGGGACCTTCGGCCGGCGCTGTTAACACCGGCGCTTGGAATCTCTTTCTAGGATCCTATGCCGGACAGTCCAACAGTACGGGCAGCTACAACACATTTACCGGGGCGCTAGCCGGACAGAACAACACGTCTGGCTACCTCAATACGTTCATCGGAGTCTCTTCGGGGCGCAGCAACACGTCCGGAATCTATAACAGTTTCCTCGGTGTCGACTCCGGTTTCAGCAATACTACCGGCCGCTCGAATACCTTCCTGGGCGATTATGCGGGCTATAGCGGCAAGACTGGCAGCTCGAACACTTTTGTCGGAATGAATGCGGGACGTCCGGTAGTGGCTGGCAGCCTGAATACATTTCTTGGCTTTAACGCCGGTTCCAATGCTGACCCTGCCGGAAGTAACAACATCTACATTTCTCATCAGGGCGCGTCGGGCGACAGCGGAACAATTCGCATCGGCGACCCTGCGACCCAGTCTGCAGCCTACATCGCGGGCATCAACGGAGCGGCCACCAACTCGGGCTTGCCGGTCTTCATCGATTCCACTGGAAAGCTGGGGACTGACGGAGGAGCGATCAGCTTCTCTCAGATGGCCGGCACGCTCAGCAGCCCACAATTCAACGGGACGTACAGCAGCTCAGTGACCCTCTCCAACGCTACAAATTCCTTCACGGGAAGCTTTGCAGGCTACGGGGGCGGCTTGATTGGCGTGAGTTCCGGGCTCTCTTGGCCGGTTGTCACAAAATCGGCCGACTATCTGATTCAGGTGAGCGACTTTTCCACGCCAACAACTTACGGCAATTACCTCGTTCTCACGGGACCCGTATCGCACACGTTCACCCTGCCCAAGCCTCCGCCCGCAAATGGGAGTTGTGTCGCCATCGGAAATGTTGCCGACGGTGGAATCAACTCGGGTACCAACGTTTACCTGACGGTCGATCCCAACGGTCTGAATGTCGACGCAAGCCAGGTTCTTCCGACCCAAGCCCGCCGTGTGGCTTATCTATACTGCTCAGACGGAGCAGGCTACTATCGGCTCGGGTACAGCCTGAACGGTGTGAGTGAAATAGGACCCGTGCTTAAGACTGTTGACACCGGCACACCAAATGTCATGAAAACGACTTTCCGGAACGGCATGGATTTTGGATTGACTCCAGGAACCATGTTTTATCTGCTGCCGGTGAATAACAACACGATCGCGAACCCAACTTTGAATGTCAATGGACTTGGTGCAAAACGCATCGTAAAGTTTGGCAACCAGGGGCTGGCTCCGAACGATCTGACGACCGTTGCCTATGCGCACATCTTCTACGACGGTACGACCTGGCAGTTGCTGAATCCGCAAACGAACCAGGGAACAGTGACCTCCGTCAGCGCAGCATCCCCATTGATATCGACCGGTGGCACGGCGCCAACTATCTCTTGCCCGTCGTGCGTTACGACCGCCGTTCTTAACGGCACGACGGAGAGCATCGGCGGTGTTGAACTGGCGGCCGGATCCTGCACGGTAGGGACCGCATCGGTGGTGGGAGCGACGGTCGGGCATCCAGTCTCGGTTAGTGCTTCAGATGGATCGCTGCCCAACGCCCTGATTATTCTCAGTGCGGCGGTAACCAGTCAGGATACAGTGACGGTGCAGTTATGCGCCGTCGGCACCGTGACGCCATCAGTCGTTGCCTATAACGTCGCGACCCAATAGAAGTTCTGGAATGAGCGCAGTAAGCTTATCCTCGTTCGACGAAGTCTGATGAACTCGAACGGTGATTTCCCAGCTGTTCACTGCGCATTCAGATCGACGTCCTTAATCGGTAGGTCCCAGTGCGCCTCGAGTATTTCGAAGCGCCGCTGTTCTTCCTTCTTGTACGTTTCCTGATCAGGGTAGAGTTGCTTGATGAGCGCCTTTTCGTCGAAACCGTCGTTGGCGACGGTTGCGTTCTTAAAGACGATGGTCACGCGGTAGTCCCATCGCCCATCCTCGGTCGTGTGGTAACGCGGCGACACGGCCGAGACTTTCAGCATCCGGCCCATCTCGACTTGTTTCTTCAGCAGAGGATAGTGGTTCTTCCGAAACAGCGTGATAAATTCGTCCGCGTAGCCCCATTTCGCTTTGTAGTAATACTCGACGATGAACGGCTTGTCCTGCGGGCTTGCACCTGTGGCCGCGTCCTGCAGCGGCGCAGCCGACGCAGGAACACCAACGATCGCCGCTAGAACTACGATCACAAATCCCAAACTAATCCTTTTGAGTATCCTTCGCTGCATCAGTTCCTCCGGAGACGGGATGAAAGTGATCTTAGCCGATGGATGGGCAATCGGGGGCCCCGTGCCTTCCCAAGGTCTGGCGCAAGACTATGGCTGGGCCTTCGGCGCCTCGAAACCGGGCAAGTACTTGACCAGCAGAACCTCGTTGCCTTTTTCCCCGTAGATGAGTTCATCAACCAGATGTTTGGCCAGCATCACTCCATAGCCGCCGGGGCGCATGCCCTCCTGGTTCCGCTTGATTACGTGCGCGACGGGGTCGTCAGGTGGATTTGAGATAGCGGCGTGACGAACTTCCTCGAGGGTGAATCCCTCCCCCGGGTCCTTTATGCGGGCCATCACCATATGCCTGGTCCGTACGTAGCAGATCTCCACATACTTTTTAGGATCGAACTTTCCCCCATGCTCCATGGCGTTGAGGAGCATCTCGCGAAAGGCCATACCAACGTTGTAGCGCTCCTCGTCCGGCAAGTCGGCGATCTCACGCATGAACTGCAGTAGTCGCTCGGCCGCGATCATCTCGCAGCGCACAGCCAGCGTGATCAGATTCGGAGTAGCCGACATGATTTCGATGCCATCGTCCCACGTAGGAGTGTCCAGGACAGTGCGCACCGTTTCTGCCAGCGCCTCTACAGAGAACCCTTTCGAGAGATAGCCAAACGCATGCTCCCGCATCGAAGCAATGACGTCCTCCGGAGTACTCTCGTCGGTGACGATAATGACTCGGGTGTGCGGCTTGACACTCCGAATGCGCTGCAGAAATGCAACATCTTCTTTTCCCGAGCTGCTGCGATTGGTGACGATCAGAGCAAACTGCCGTGACTTGGCCAGACCCAGAGCATCCTCCAGGGTGCGTACATGCTCGATATTCCAACCCTCTGGCGTGAGAATGAGCGACAGGGCAGCCTTCACCTCGGGATCGTCGCCAATCACCAGTGCTGCCTTTGGCTGTGTTTCTGGCTTAGAGCTATCGGAAGCCACGGCTTTGGTCTCGCTCATAAGGAGTATTTCGCTCCAGTGGGATTGGTTTCAATTGTATGGGAGCTTTCTGTGTTTGTGCTTCGGAATTCGAAACGTTAACCGGTTATGTATAATCCGCCTCTGATGGCGAGGCCCATGTACCCTGTAATCCGTCACGAGATGTGGTGTGTAACCGAGCGGAATTCCTCCTGATGTTTTCCCGCCGCACAGCCTGGAACCTGACTCGCAATCGATATACTGAAGCGCTCGAGGATTACACCCGTGGCGGCGGGGAAGTGCTTGACCTCACCGCTTCGAACCCAACCACCATCGGGCTAACCTATAGCACTGAGCGCTTGCTGCACTCCCTAAGCCAGCTCGGAGCACTCACCTACCAGCCTGCCCCTAAGGGTTCCTTGTCTGCCCGCGAAGCGGTGGCAGGTTACTACGCAGAGAAGGGAGTTCTCGTCTCCGCGGAGGACCTCATCCTGACCACCGGTACCAGCGAAGCTTATTCATTTGTCTTCCGCTTGCTGTGCGATCCCGGTGATGCGGTTTTGGTGCCCGCTCCCAGCTACCCGCTTTTCGATTTCCTGGCTGACTTGAACGACGTCAGGCTCGTGGCTTATCCCTTGGTGTACGACCACGGCTGGCAGATCGACTTTCCCTCGCTGCATGCCGCCATACAGCGGACCCAAAGCCGCGGCGCGTCTTGTCGTGCGGTACTGGTAGTCCATCCCAACAATCCGACCGGCTCCTATGTGAGGGCCCATGAGGCTGCAGAACTCAGCCGGGTTTGCGCCCTGAACCAAATGGCCATCATCGCGGACGAGGTATTCCTCGACTACTCCCTGAGTCGGCAATCCCCAATGACTTTCGCGCAGGTTTCCGAGGCCCTGACATTTACGTTAAGTGGCCTTTCCAAGATTTCAGGACTCCCGCAAATGAAGGTTGCCTGGATCGCCTCAAGCGGTCCCGAAAGTCTGAAGCAGGGAGCACTCGCCAGACTGGAAGTAATCGCCGATACGTTCCTCTCGCTGAGCGCTGCCGCGCAACTGGCGCTTCCCGAGATGCTCGCTGAGCGGCGCAATATCCAGCCCCAGCTCATGCGGCGGATCAAAACCAATCTCGCCGCACTGGACACCGAATTAGGCGCGCAAAGCTTGTGTCATCGTTTGGAGTTCCAGGGCGGGTGGTACGCGGTGCTCCGCGTCCCAGTGCTCGGTTCAGATGAGGACCTCGCCATCGCTCTGCTGCGCGAGAAGGGCGTTCTGCTCCAGCCTGGGCATTTCTTCAACTTTCCCAGTGATGGATACCTCGTTGTCAGCCTAATTGCCTCCATTGAAGCCTTCGCCGAAGGCATCAGCCGAGCATTACGATATATCGCCGGGCGGTGATCTCTCGCTGTACGTCGAACGTCACTGCGAGAGAACCATCCGGCCCAAAGGCCCATTTTGGGGCTGCCAGACGGTATAATCGATGTACCGTGTCCAAGTACTCGATCGTTGTACCGTTTCATAACGAAGAACAAAATGTCACCGAGCTTTATGACAGGCTAAAAGCCGTCATGGAAGCCATGCAGGAACCATTTGAGCTGGTGTTCGTCGATGATGGCAGCAATGACCACACCTTCTCTCTACTGCAGCAAATCGCCGCCGTCGACCGCCGTGTCGTGGTAGTAAAGTTACGCCGCAATTTTGGCCAAACCTCCGCTCTGGCTGCCGGCTTCGATCACTGTCAGGGCGAGTATGTCCTTGCCATGGATGGCGATCTGCAGCACGATCCTGACGACATACCCCTGTTTGTGCAGCAACTTAGGGCCGGCTATGACATCGTCAGCGGCTGGCGCAAGGAGCGCATTGACAACTTTGTCATGCGCCGCATACCCTCCAGGATTGCCAACTGGCTGATGGCCAGATTGAGCGGCGTCGAGATTCACGATTTCGGCACGACCTTCAAGGCCTACCGCCGCGACGTCTTGCAGGAAGTGCCTTTGTACGGCGAACTGCACCGCTTTATTCCGGCGCTGGCTTCCGCCTACGGCGCAACCATCTGCGAGATACCCATTCACAACGTCAATCGCGAGCACGGCGAATCGCATTACGGTATCGGCCGCACCTTCCGGGTATTTTTTGATCTCATCACCATCCGGTTCCTTTTAAAGTACATGTCCCGGCCCCTGCACTTTTTCGGCAGCTTTGGCGCGATCAGCTCCATCACTGGACTTCTGATCGCATTCTGGATGTTGATCGAGAAGTTCGTCCGCCACGTGGACGTCATGGACCAGCACGGACCGATGATGGTGTTTGGCGCCGTATTGATCGTGGCGGGCGTGCAACTGGTTGCGCTCGGCCTTTTGGGGGAATTGCAGGTACGACACTTCCACGAGCCGCAGAAGCGGGCTCCCTACAGTGTGGATCGCGTGCTGCGTACCTCCCCCAGCGAATCGGCTTTGGCGGAGTAGCATGTCTCAGTCTAAGGTGATCGTTTTCACACAGCAGGACTGTCCGCCCTGCGGCTGGGTCAAGAGCTTCCTTGCTGAGCGCGGCGTGGAATTTGAGGAGCGCAGCATTGACTCCGGCGCCGCTGTCGTCCGCGAGATGACCCAGAAATACAAGAGTCAGTCGACTCCCACTGTGGTTGTCGGAGACGAAGTCCTGATCGGTTACAACCCTGAACGTCTCGTCCAACTTCTCGGCCGCTAAGCTCCATCGCGTCCGCGGCTATCTCTACATAGCCGCGGCTACCTTTTTCTGGGGACTATCGGCCGCCATGGGCCGTGCTGTCTTCACTGGGCGAGTCTCGATCGGCGACCACTTCCTGGGCTCCATTGATCCCCTGATCCTCGCGCAGAGCCGCACCACAATCTCGCTATTGGTCCTCGCCCCCATCCTGCTGCTCAGAAACCCCTCAGCGCTTCGCGTCCGTGGCGTTCATCTACCGCAGTTCTTCTTGCTCGGCATCGCAGGGGTGGCCGCTTCGAACTACTTTTACTATTTCGCGATCCAGCGCACCAATGTGGCGACTGCGATTGTGTTGCAGTACGTTGCCCCGGTATGGGTCTTGCTTTACATGCTCACGCGCCGGCTGCAACGTCCCACAGCGCAGCGCATAGTGGGCGTTTTACTGGCAGTGTTAGGATGCGCCTTCGCCGTGGGAGAAGTGGCTGCTCAACCCAGTTTTCCATGGATAGGACTCACCGGTGTCCGCTTCAATACGATTGGCGTGATTGCGGCAGAACTGGCGGCGGTGTCCTTCGCCTTCTACAACGTTTATGGGCAACACTTGCTGCAAGCCTACCAGCGGTGGACCGTGCTGACCTATACTCTACTCGGCGCGGCGGCATTTTGGCTTGTTGTGGATCCGCCCTGGAAGATCGCCGCTCATCACTATAGCGGCGGGCAATGGGCCTTCATGGCAGTATTCTCCATGACTTCGATGCTGATCCCATTCTCGTTCTACTTTTCTGGATTGCAGCATCTGGATCCCACCCGCGCCATCGTTACCAGTTGCCTCGAGCCGGTGTGGGCAATCTTGTTGACGGCAATCCTGCTGGGCGAATTGGTGTCGCCCATGCAGGTGCTTGGCATGGTGATCGTGCTCTCAGCCACAGTCCTTATACAAAGGCCCGACCGCACACACCGTGAACCCACGATTGCGGTCGAACCAATCGAATAACGCGGGAAGGGAATTGTTTCCCTACCTTCGCGTCTGCTCCGCCATCCGCTCCACCCTGCTGGGCGTATGTTCTTCGGCATACATTGCATCAATCTGTTTACGGTAGCGCTGCTCCAAGTGCCGTCTCCGCAGCTTCATACTGGGGGTAAGGGTTCCGTCAGCAATGCTCAGTTCTTCCGGCAGCAGCAGGAATTTTTTCAGCTTTTCGTATTGCGCCAGATTGTTATTCAGCTCGTCCACCAGTCCTTGATACAAGGCATGGACCTGTGGCGCCCGTACCAGTTCCCTTCGTGTGCTGAAGGCAATATCGTGCGTCCTCGCCCACTCTTCGAGCACAGCAAAATTAGGGACGATTAACACTGATGCGAACTTTCTCTTGTCGCCCATCACAGCCGCCTCGCCAACGAACACATTGGCCTTGAAGGAGCTTTCAATCGGCTGTGGTGCGATAAATTTCCCGCCAGACGTCTTGATAAGGTCCTTTTTTCGATCGGTAATCGACAGGAAACCATCGTCGTCCACTTGGCCAATGTCCCCCGTCTTAAACCAGTCTCCTTCGAAGGATGCCGCAGTTTCTTCTGGCATGTTCCAGTAGCCCTTGAAAACCGACGGCCCCCGCACCAGTACCTCGCCGTCCGCCGCAATCCGCACCTCGAGATTATCCAGCACCTTTCCGACGGCACCCAGTCGGTGCTGGCTTGGGACATTCACGGCAATCACGGGAGAGGTTTCTGTCAGCCCATATCCCTCGTCGATACGAATACCAATATCGGCGTACCATGCGGCTATCTCTCGTCCCAGTGGCGCGCCCCCGGAGATGAATAACCGTGCCCGTCCGCCCACGCCTTCTCGTACCTTGGAAAACACCAGCTTGTTTGCCAGCTTCCAGGAAAGCGCAGCAGGGACCTCGTCATACAGTACCTGTTCCCGATACTGCCTTCCCACCGACAGAGCCCAGTCGAAGATCTTGCCTTTTACGCCTTTCATTTTGAGTAGGACCTGGTTGTGGATCTTCTCGTAAACTCGGGGCACTCCGATGAACAACGTTGGCCGTACTTCCTGCAAGGTACGCGGCAGGTCGTCGAAATTCGAGCAGTAGGCGATCGACACCCCGCGGCAGAACATGAGGTAGTCCACGTGGCGGGCTGTAATGTGCGAAAGCGGAAGGAATGACACACCCAAGTCTCCCGGCCCAATATCGACCAGTTGCGCCGTCCGGCTGAGGTTCGACGCGATATTGCCGTGGGTCAGGATCACTCCTTTAGGCGTGCCGGTTGTGCCTGATGTATAGATCAGCGTCGCAACATCATCTGGCTTGATCGAGTGGGCGATGGCTTCAATGGCGGTGTCCTCCACCCGGTCCTGGCCATCCAGGATGTGCCGCATCTGTGGAACGTCGGGCATGTCCTCAACATCGTCCATGACCACGATTCGTTCCAGCTTCGACTCGGCCTGTACCGATTGCACCTTCCCGAACTGGTTGCGTGACGATACCACCGCAATGCGCGCGTCGGAGTGTTGCAAGACATATAGGACCTGCTCTGCGGTCTGCGTTGCGTAGATCGGGACTACGATCGCACCCAGCAGGAGCGTCGCGAAGTCAGTGATCGCCCATTCCGGCCGGTTCTCGCTCAACAGCGCGACCCGGTCGCCCTGGCCAACTCCCCACGACTGTAATTGCCGCGCCATCGATAGCACCGAACGGCGAAGTTGTGCTGAGGCAATGGGCGTCCAGACGCCATCCCGGCGTACCAGCATTGCCCGATCGTGATCGCGGCCAGCTACTTCGAAGAAAACATCATTGAGTGTCTTGATTTCCATAAAGACCCCTTACGGCTACCGCTTGGCAGCGTGCATCCCGCTCAGCAAAATATCTAGAATTGCATCGGCTGCATGGGAGAGCGGATAGTCTTTCTCGCTTAATACCCATGAAGTCACCATCTCATCGATGGCGCCGAAGAAACAGTTGGCGGCGATCTTCTCCGGCAAGTCGCCGCGAAACTCCCCACTGGCTTTGCCGTCGCAAATCGCCTGTCGCACCAGGTTGAAATACTCCACCAGATGCTCATGGGAGAACTCCGAGAGAAATCTGGTGCTCTGCCGCAGCTCCATCTGGAAAACCACCGCCATGTTGCGATTTGATCCCATCGCTTGCAGATGAAGAAAAGCAATTCGCCGCAGTCGCTCGGTTGGATTCTCTAACTGTGCCAATTCCGTCCGCGCGGTTTTCATGAAGCCGTCGAAAGCCGTATTGATGGCGGCCGCCAGTATCTCGTCCTTGTTCTTGAAGTACAGATAGACCGTGCCGTCAGCCACATCGGCGCGATCTGCGATGTCGGAGATTCGCGATACAAAGAAGCCCTTCTCCGCAAAAACGGCTACCGCGGCATCGAGAATCCGCTGGTACTTTTCTGCATTCCGGTTAGCGCTGCTGGCAGGGCTTGCAGGAGTAGAGTCCGGGTAATTGGGGTCACGTTTCGCCACGGTGGATTACCGTAAACCTAGTGGATTGTTTGTGATGGCTACAGACGAAGTTCTGGGGAGATAACAGAGCCGCGACTGCAACGGACGGCAAATCGCCGCCGAATGAATACTCATTCACTTTATAGCCGGATCGGGAATTGCGCAATTGCACACGTCACAATCGTGCTGAGATTCCCCTTTTGGGACACCACTTTCAACGCAAAGCCCGCATTGCGATGTAGTGCTGCCAGGGCTCGGTTGTGAAAGAATGTCGCCACCACTTCCTGCAGTCTGATTCTTGAGGGGACCTATCGAGAGGAGAGCGTTTATGAATCGTCTAATCCCGGTCGTGCTGCTCATCGGCATGTTAATGCCCTCGTTGCGAGCGGCCGACAAGCCGAGCGATACGCCACCGCCCAGTGTCAAGGTGGGCGATGTGGCACCAGATTTCACCCTGACCGATCAGAACGGTAACAAAGTTTCGTTGCACGACTTCAAGGGCAAGAAAAACGTCGCCCTGGCGTTCTACATTTTTGCCTTCACCGGTGGTTGAACCAAGCAGATGCAGAACTTCCAGCAGAATTTGTCCAAGCTGGAAGCTGCAGATACCCAGGTTCTGGGTGTAAGCATGGACTCTTCCTTCTCGAACAAGGCGTGGGCCGAAAAGATAGGCGTCACCTTTCCATTGCTCAGCGATTGGGGTGGAGACGTAACCAAGGAATATGGTCTTTACAACCCGAAGTACAAAGCCGCGCGGCGCGTGAATTACGTCATCGACAAGAACGGGAAAGTGGTGGAAATGCAACTCGACTCCGAGGCTATCGATCCCACCAAGGTCGTCGAAGCATGCCAAGCCAGAAAGTTGAACCGGTAGGCTGAGTTGCCGACGCGAGCACAAAGCCCGTTCGAAGATGAAACGCCAGGGGAGGTTCCGGTACGGGGTGTATTGCACCGCGCCGCGAATTCCTCCGGCGATTTTCTGATCTTGACACACGGCGCCAGCGGCAACGCAAGTGCTGCTCTATTGGTCGCGATAGCCGACGAGTTGGCGGGGGCGGGGATCAGTGTCCTGCGCTGCGATCTGCCGTATCGGCAACGCCGCCCGCATGGACCACCATCGCCCGCGACTGCGAAAGAAGACCAGGAAGGGCTGCATCGCGCAGTAACTTTGCTGAAACGCGAGATGCCGGGACGCGCCTTCCTTGGCGGCAGCTCCTACGGAGGACGCCAGGCAAGCCTGCTGGCAGCTTCACAACCGGGTCTGGTCGAGGGCCTGGTGTTGCTTTCCTACCCGCTCCATCCCCCGGGGAAGCCCAGCCAGATGCGAACTACTCACTTCCCGATATTGCGAACCCCGTCGCTATTCGTCAGCGGCACCAAGGATGTATTTGGCGCCATCGTCGAACTGCAGACGGCAATCCAGCTCATACCTGCCCGCACTGAGCTTGTAACCATTGAGGGAGCGGCGCACGGGCTCTCGAAACCGGTCAAGGGGGAGACGGTCGCAAGCATCGTCAGGCAGAAGTTCCTGGACTTCTTCACCGAAGTTCCAGGCTAGTATCCTGAGCCGTAAATTTGTCGCATAGGCCGAGCTTTGTATTCAGAGCACGACTTTACAGGCTGCTGAAACCATGGTTTGGGTAGAGCTGGCCTTTAGGCCGGCGTCCAAGTTCTCTTATTTCTGTCATCCCTCGCGGACGCCCCCGAGAGATCTGCTTCTTTGACTTTTTCCGCAGCCTCTTTAGTCGTGCCGAACTGCCGTACACACTCGTTCGCCACCGACCGCGTGTTCCTACTCGGGCAGGGGCGCAAAGCCAATAGCATCCAACTGTTTTCTCAATTCCGCGAGCGAATTGGCCACTACTCCTCTGATTCCCAGCGCCTGAGCGGCCTGCACGTTGGATGTTCGGTCGTCCACGAATAATGCCTCGTCCGGCGACACGTGCAGGCACTCCAGGCAATGACTGAAGATCTGCGGCTCGGGCTTGGCCATACCGATCGCCGACGACAGCGTCAGGCAGTTGAATCGTGTCGCCCAAGCCGAATCACTGCGAACGTGCTGCACCATGTCGTCGTGCATGTTAGAGAGCACGGCCGTCTTCAACCCGGCAGTGCGGAGCCTTTCAACCCAGCGCAGGATCGCCGGACGCACGTTGCTCCACATGGCAACATCCGTCGTACGCAATTGCGTGAGCTGCTGCGCGCGCAAGTCCACTCCTGCAGCGCGCGCAATGTTTGCCCAGTATTCCGCAGCGTCAACGTCGCCACGGTCATATCCGTGCCGCGTGGCCGCGTAGAGCTCCAGAAATCGATCAACCGGAAGTTCAAACACCTTTGCCATGGCAGCAATCGCAACCGGATCAGGCGATTGCGAGATTACATCGCCGTAATCCAGGATGACTGCGCGAATCGTGGAAACTGAGTGACCGTTCTGAGGATCAGGCAAAGTTCATCGTCCAAGTGTGTGCTCGCCGACACGACTCACACACAATTATCGCACTGCAATTGCGGCCATGAATGGCTCTTGGACGTGCCGGCGGGGCCCTTCGTTGTCCCCAACGATTTTGTTATAATTGCAGAGCCGCAACACCGCGCGCCCTTAGCTCAGCTGGATAGAGCGTCTGGCTACGAACCAGAAGGCCGGGAGTTCGAATCTCTCAGGGCGCGCCATTTATTTCCCACCCCTTGCGACACCTACTTCGGTTCGGCCCTCAAGTCCTTCAGCTTTTCTTCAACCTTCTGCGGCTTGCAAATATTCCAACCAGTCCGCTTCCCATCAGCAACAAGCTGGCCGGCTCGGGCGTCGGGCTGGCAGTGGTCGAGAAGCTGTCGTCCCCGAACGACGGGCCCGCGACAACGCTTAGAGTTACGTTCGTCGGATTCACGGTGACCGCGAAGTGCTCACTCGGGTTGATGTGCGTGCCGTTGATGGTCGCGAAAGTTCCCGTCGAACTGGCGAAGTTCATGATGTCGAACGTGCTGCCGATCGTGGGAACAAAGCTGTTGATCAGTTGCAGGTTCAGCGTGCCGCCGAGGGTGACCGCGCCGGTCACATTGAGCTGGTCGAATTGAGTCCCTGCGGTCGCGCCTCCAATGTCTGCGGCCAGGATCCCAGTCGAGTTTTGGGTGTACTTGCCGGTGACGGCAATCTCGCCAGGCAGGTTTACGGCATTTCCCATGTTGACGGTTCCGCCAGAAATCAGATTTCCCGAAAAGGTGCCGGCATTGCCGAAGACCGATCCGGTGTTGATTGCAAATACGCCCCCGCCGGAGACCGACATGGTTCCATCATTTGTCGTGGTGCCTGCTACCTGCGTGTAACTCTTGCCACTCGCCACCGCGAATGCCGTGCCCGTGGATACCTTAAGAGTGCCGGCATTGGTGAAGGCCCCCGCCGTCGTGAAGTTTCTGCCGGACGCAAGTGTGAAGCTGGCCGTCTGCGCATTCACCGCAAAGTTCGCCAGCCCGTTTGTGGTTCCGGTCTGGTCGACGATCTTGGAGGCAGCGCCGCTCAACGTGATATTGGCGGCGTTCTTCACGATGTTGGCGCCGTTGAACTGCAAGGTCCCGCTTACGTTGTAGGTGCCACCGGTTAGCGTGGTTCCGGCGAAGTTGGTGAGGTTGCCGTTGACGTTGAACTTACTGCCCGAGCCTACCGTCAGCACTCCGTTGTTGGTGAAATCGGCCTTCGTCGTGAAATTGCGGCCGCCGGTGAGCGCAAACGTACCTAGCGCGGTATTCTTGGCGAAGTTCGCCAACCCGCTGGTTCCGTTCTTGGCAATGATCTTGGAAGTCGAGCCGTTCAACGTGATATTGGCGGAGTTGTTCACGATATTAGCGCCGTTGAACTGGAACGTTCCCGATATCGAGTAGATTCCGCCATTCAGGGTCGTACCGCCTAGGTTGGTAAGCTTGCCGTTCACAACAAACGTACTGCCGCTTCCGACCGTCAACGTACCGTTATTCGTAAAGTTGCCAACTGTCGTGAAGTTGCGACCGCCAGTAACGGTGAAACCGCCGCCGGCGGCGATGGTATTCAAGTTAGAGAGAGCGTCGAGGCTAGCTGAATCGATAAAACTCGATGACGCACCGGTCAGGGTGATATTGGCGGCATCGGTCGTAATTTCGCCGCCGGTGGTACCCAACTCGTCGATTTTCAAAGTGCCGCCGACGACGTAACTGCCGCCTGTCAGAGTGCCGCCGCTGAAGTTGAGGAACGGCCCGCCGGTCACGCGCATTGTGTTGCCGCTGGTGACTGACAATGTGCCCGTATTGCTAAGCCCTACGCTATTGGTTGAGATCACAAGGCCAGCGGACTGGTTGGCAATGATCGTCCCGTTATTCACCAGGCCGGTAAGACCCAGGCCAATCTGCCCCGCCCCCTGAATCGTGGTCTTGTTGGTCAGCACATCCGCTCCGTTGGGGGCGAAGATGCGGTTAGTGGTGACGTTCGAGAGGGTAAGATGCCCACCGACGCCGGCCAAAGTTACGGGGCCGCTGATGAGTATGTCCGTGTTGTTGCCGCCGGAGCTTTGGTTGATGGTCCCTTCGTCGGTGATCGTTCCGATGAGAGTCGCCGACCTATTGTCCAGAAGGGTAAGGGTGGAACCCCCGCTAACCCTCACTCCGTTCAGGGTGCTGCTGTTGACGATCTGCATGGCGCCGGTTCCCACTGTGGTCAGGGTTCCGTTTTGCACGGTCGCGGCGTCCAGCTTCACAAGCGACCCTGCCAGGGCCTGGATCGTGCCTCCGCCATTCTTGTATAGGCCGATGAGATCCAGCGTACCTCCAGCTGTAGCCTCAAGGATCCCAGTGTTATTGGTGAGTCCGGAACCGTTGGGGCTTATGGTGAGCGTTGCCGAGACGTTGGCGTTAATCACGCTCTGATTGATGATATTCGTAAGACCGACGCCGATCTGGCCGGCACCCTGAATGTTCTGTTGGATGGTCAGGGTATCGACGCCATTGGGAGCGTAGATACGATTGGTCCCAACGTTGGAAAGGTTCACCGTTCCAGTACCCGTCAGGGTCACGGGACCACTGATCTGGATGTTGGTGTTGTTCCCGCCTGAGTTCACAGAGACCGTTCCATTATTGGTGATAGTTCCCTGCAAGAACGTGTTGGTATTGTCGTTCACCGCAAAAGTCGTCCCCGTGGCGAAGGTGACTCCGTTCAGGGTCGCGGTATTAAGATTCCGGATTACACCGTTACCCGTGGTGGTCAAAGTTCCACCGGTGATGTTAGCGCTGCTCAGATTCACCGTTGAAGCCGTGGCGGCATTGATCGCACGGATCTTGCCCCCCGTGTTGTCGTAGTTGCCTGTGAGCAGCAGGGTGGCGCCATTGGTGGCCTGCAGAATGGCGCCATTGTTGGTGAAGCCGCCGCCGTTGGGAGAAATCGTCAACGTCGAGCCCGCGAAGTTGGCATTTACCGTACTCTGATTTACCAGGGTGGTAAGTCCAACGCCGAGCTGTCCAGCGCCCTGTATGATCTGCTGGATGGTCAAGGTATCGTTGCCATTGGCTCCATAGATGCGGTTGGTGCCGCTGTTTCCCATGCTGATGATGCCGGTCCCAGCGAAAGTTACGGCACCATTGAGGCGCAGATCGGTATTGTTGCCTCCGGAGTTCAATGCAATCGTACCGTTGTTGGTGATCGTCCCTATCAGAGTGGTAGCTGTATTGTCGGGATTTACGTAATTCGATCCCGTAGTGAAGGTGACGCTATTAAGCGTCGTACTGTTGGCATTCTGGATCACCCCAGTACCGGTGGTAGCCAAGGTACCGCCGTTAATGACCGAACCGTTCACCAGCACCTTGGATGTGCCGGATGCGCTGTTGAGCGCCTGGATCGTCCCACCTGTGTTGGTGAAGGTGCCTGAAACAAGGTTTAACACGCCGCCATTGGTGGCTTCCAGTATCCCGCCGGTGTTGGTTACACCTGTTCCGTTGGGCTGGATGGTCAAGGTAGAGCCGGTAAAGTTAGAGTTAATCGTGCTCTGGTTTACCAAGCCCATAAGGCCGACGCCGATTTGTCCGGCGCCCTGAATGACCTGTTGGAGTGTCAGCGTGTCACTGCCGCTTTGGGAATAGATGCGGTTGGTGCCGCTATTCCCCATATTCACCGTGCCTATGCCCTTCAAGGTCACCGGGCCCACGATCCGAAGATCTGTATTGTTCCCGCCGGAATTCAAGGACAACGTGCCGCGATTGGTGATCGTTCCCTGCAGGGATGTAGAGGTGTTGTCGGAGTTTACAAAATTCGTTCCGGCAGTGAGAGTGACGCCGTTCAGCGTGCCGGTGATTGAACTGATCGTCCCATTGCTGCTGGTGCTCAGGGTGCCACCGTTGATCGTGGAACCATGCAGAATGGCGACCGACGACGCACCAGCCGCATTGATCGTGCCGCCGGTGTTGGTATAGATGCCTTGAAGATCGAGCGTGCCGCCCGCGGTGGCCTCGAGGGTGCCGGTATTGGTGACCCCGCCTGAGTTAGGGGTAATGAACAGAGTGTTGGAGACGTTCGCATTGATGGTACCGGAGTTGTTCAGGCTCATCAGACTCACGCCAATCTGCCCAGCTCCCTGAATGGTCTCCTGATTGATAAGCACTCCGCCGCCGCCCGCCGAGTAAATTCGGTTTGTGTTGAAGTTGTCCAGAGTCACCGTCCCGCCGCCACTCAGCGTGACCGTATTGTTTCCGGCCAGGATCAAATTCGTGTTATTGCCACCCGAATTCATGAAAATGTTCCCGCCGTTACTGATACTGGTCCCGTTAATGGTCAGCGAAGTATTGTCATTGAAACTCAGGCTGTCGCCGGTGGTAATCGTCAGATTGGCAGCCTGCCCTGTCACATCAAGCGTCACCGCGGAATGCTGCGCGTTCCCATTGTCGATGCAGACGTTCGTCGCGGAAGTCGGAGTGCCGGCGGTCCAGTTGCCGCTGGTGCTCCAATTGCCAGTGGTAGGCCCTTGCCAGGTTGTGCCGCACTGCCCGAAAACTGGAAGTGCGCCCAGGGACATCAGTGTCAACAGCAACAGAGACGCCGTCAGGGTCCCCCACGTGAGCGAATGATTTTGGTTGGATCTGTTGCCATCGCTGATGGAGAGGCGGGAATTGGCTAGAGACAAAGCACTGGTACGTAGCATGCGGCAATCCTCATTTTCACTACTTCGGTTTCGTCCTTGGTCGCTCTTCGATCCTGTCACGACACAAGTATCTGGATTCGGTCCACGGTGGCAAGCAGGTCACCTAGGGGGAATAGTTCTCTCCAGCCAACCGTAAATTACAAACGACTTGTAGCTTTGGAAATGAAATGCGTGCCTTTGTGGGGAACGAAGGCGTCCATGTAGTCTCTGCCGAAATAACAAGGGTGTCAATAGGGAAGGAGTGCCGGAATATCAGGCCGATTGAGCATTGCATGGGATTACGAGTGACAGTGGCACTCGGACTGGCCTTGTTCGCATCACCGCGGCATTGTGTATGTTCACGGAGGAACGCATTTCTGCGGCCCCGTACGCTCTATCAGGCGCTGGTGAGTGAAATCTGTAGCGTTTTGGTCCCCGTCCGTTCAAGCTTTGTAGCCCATTCCCGCCAGCACTCCCCGCATGAAGGCGAAACTCTTGGTCATGCCCGGCATCGGGTTGTCTTCGTTAATCTCGTACTCAAGGTCCACATAACCGGGATATTCAATCGCGATGAGGGCAGCGAATATCTTCTCGACCGGCAGTTTTCCGTCTCCCACTGCGACCTGCGACTCCTTGCTGCAGAGGTCCGCCAGGTCCTTCATGTGAACGTCGTACAGCCGAGGTCCGACCTTGCGGATAGCGTCAGGCACATCCGTTCCCGCACGGGCAGCATGGCCAACGTCCATACACACACCCATTCGCGGATCCATGTTCTTCACCGCTTTCAGCGCGTCCAAGGGAGAAGGGAAGTACTTGTCCTCCGGGCCGTGATTGTGGATGGCGATCTTGATGTCGTACTCCTTTACAAACTTCTCCACTCGAGGCAGCGTTTCGGGCGTCGGCCCGGCGACGATCAGCGGAATACCCGCAATCTTGCAGTATTCGAACTTGCGCCGGATGTCGTTATCCTCGTCCTTCGTGAAGTAGATCGTGCCTGCCGCTGTCAACTTTATGTCCGCCGCGGCAAACTCGCCGCTCGCCTTCCTGATCTCGTCAGGTGTGGTGATTGGCAGATGGACTTCCTTCACGTTCAGATACGCCGTGCCCACTTGCTTCAGGAACGCGATCACATCGGCACGACCGAATTTTCGGAAGGAATAGCTGGCAACACCCAGGCGAATCGGGGAATTCGACCCGCTTTCTGGTGCCAGTGGCTTCAAACTCCACGCGGCCTTTCTTGTGAGAGCGGCGGTCGCAATGGTCCCCGCGCTTAGACCCAGGAAGTCTCTACGCCGGGTTCGTGGATTCATGTCTCTTCATTTGCAATAGACCAGTAATCCCTCTGCGGCGGGCAGTGTCATCGTATCGTTACTATATTGGCACATAAGTGGTAGAGTAAAGATTTCCGTCTTGCCGGAAAGTTTTACCTGTAATTTCTACGTTAAGCCCTCTAACTTGCCGAAATCTCAGTACCCCAAGTTTGGCAGATCAGGTGCATTACCTAGGCCAGACGAAGTGGCGCATAAGGGTCATCCGTTGGGAGGTTTCGGCCAGAGTCCTCTTTATAGGTGACCCTTTTTAACTTTTTAGCTGCGTAACGTCGAATTTTATCCCTCCCCCATGACCTCAAGGCGGCGACATAGCTGCCTTGAGGTCAATCGCTTTAAGGCCCGGATTCGGTTTATCTGCACCTGGCCCTTTTCTCTATGCCATTGCAAGTTTTTCGGTGATATCAAACCCCGCCGATCGAAGGAGTTTCTCCACGTCGGCCTCGTCCAACCGGGTCGCGTCATATTCCACCCGGATCGTATGTTCCGACTCTTGCAAACGCAGTCGCCGGATCCCATAAACGTCGCTCAATTGCCCGTAGGCCGTCATTTCGCTTTCGCTCGGAGACGCTCCGTAGCGAAACAGCACTTCGACTGCGGTCATCGAAAAATCCTTTCTCCCGTGCAATGATTAAAGATTGAAGAGGAGGGAACCGATCGGCCCGTCGCCGCAACCGCGGAACCAGGTTTCTTGATCGGCTTCGGCAGTTCAATGTGAATTCCGCAATCAATATAGAGCATCCCTGTCGCAGTAGCCAGAATGAATCATCACTAACACGTACACTGGAACCGAGCAAGCATGAGTGAATCCAGAGAAACGCCCGAGACCGAAACCACCCAGGTGCAGATCGTCATCGACCCGGTCTGCGGCATGTCGGTGGATCCCGGCAGGGCCCGTGGTGTAGCCCAATACCAGGGTGAAAGGTATTACTTCTGTTCTCCGGCTTGTATGCATCGCTTCGTTTTCGAGCCTGCCAAGTTCCTGTCGGCCAAGTACCAGCCAGTTCCTTCGGATGCCGGCAATTCACCCGTCCAAATTTCCCCTGCTCGCAAGATACAGAAGGACCCGGTCTGCGGCATGGCTGTAGATGCGTCGAAAGCTTCGGCATCGATCGAGTACGAGGGCACCCTCTACCACTTTTGCAGCAAGGGCTGCGGCGAACAATTTAAAGCTGATCCCGAGAGATTTCTTTCGCCCAAATACAAGCCGCCGGGCACGGGAGTGACGCCTCAAGCTCGCGGAAATCAACTCCAACCCGCCAGGAAGTTAGAGCGTGATCCAGTTTGCGGCATGAACGTTGATGTCTCCAAAGTCGCCGTGACTATGGTGCATG
The DNA here is from genome assembly GCA_963834815.1 of uncultured Acidobacteriaceae bacterium. Taxonomy (GTDB): domain Bacteria; phylum Acidobacteriota; class Terriglobia; order Terriglobales; family Acidobacteriaceae; genus DASRAA01. Next base: position 146,310 of record CAWIDA010000010.1, read on the forward strand.
AGGGCTCGACCTACTTTTTTTGTTGCCGTGGCTGTGCCGATAAGTTCAACGCGGATCCGGGAAAGTATCTTGGCTCGCGCCCAACTGCGCTAGTTGAGCCCGCGACCGAAAAGCAGAAGACAGCAGGCCGGCAATCCGCGGGCGCCACTTACGTTTGCCCAATGGATCCCGAGATACGCCAGCCCGGACCCGGGCCCTGCCCGAAGTGTGGGATGGCCCTGGAGCCCGATACGCCACTCGCTGCCAGTAAAACCCTGTGGACCTGCCCTATGCATCCCGAAGTCGTACGGGATGCCCCAGGTTCCTGCCCCATTTGCGGAATGGCCTTGGAGCCGCAATCGGTTACTGCGCAGGCGGAAGACAATCCTGAACTCCGCGATATGACTCGCCGTCTTTTATGGGCGGTGCTGTTGGGTGTTCCCCTGGTAGCGATCGCGATGCTGCACATGGTTGGTCCGTGGACGCATTCGATCTCTCCCAGGCTGGTTGCGTGGATCGAATTTGCGCTGGCCACGCCCATTGTCGCTTGGGCAGGCAGACCGTTCTTTGAGCGCGGCTGGGCCTCGGTGAAATTCCGCAGCCCGAACATGTTCACTTTGATCGCCATGGGCGTCGGCGTGGCCTACATCTACAGCGCCGTGGCCACCGTGGCGCCCGCGATCTTCCCTGACTCGCTGCGCGGTCTGCGCGGGCAGCCCTCAATCTACTTCGAAGCGGCAGCAGCCATCATCGTTCTCGTACTGCTTGGGCAAGTGTTGGAGTTGAAGGCGCGCAGCCGTACCAGCAGCGCTATCCGGGCCCTGCTCGATCTCTCGCCCAAAATGGCGCGCCTTATGCGCGACGACGGCAGCGAATACGACGTCCCTCTCGATCAGGTGCAGGTCGGCGACAAGCTTCGTGTTCGCCCCGGCGAAAAAATTCCCACCGACGGCATTGTTGTCGATGGCCTCAGCTCCGTTGATGAGTCCATGATCACAGGCGAGTCCATGCCAACCGAGAAGCAGTCTGGCGACAAGGTGATCGGAGCCACGGTGAACGGGACAGGTTGGTTGCTGGTCCGCGCCGAGCGGGTTGGCAGCGAAACTGTGCTGGCGCAGATTGTGCAGATGGTCAGCAACGCTCAGCGCAGCCGTGCGCCCATTCAAAGGCTCGCCGACCGCGTCGCCGCCTATTTTGTTCCGGCTGTGCTGGCTGTCGCCGTGATCACGTTTGTGATTTGGATTGTCTGGGGACCCGCTCCCCGATTGGCCAACGCAATCGTCAATGCCGTGGCCGTGCTGATCATCGCCTGTCCCTGTGCCCTTGGCCTGGCCACACCCATGGCGATCATGGTCGGCACAGGGCGCGGTGCGCGCGTCGGCATCTTGATCAAGAACGCTGAAGCGCTCGAGACTTTTCAGAAGATCGACACCATTGCTCTGGACAAGACTGGCACGCTCACTCAGGGAAAGCCGGAACTGATTTCAGTTGCGGCCTTCGCGGGAGAGACCGAAGAACGTATCGTGCGTCTGGCCGCCAGCCTGGAGCGCGGGAGTGAACATCCCATGGCGGCTGCCATCGTCGAGGCTGCCGAGGCCAACGGCATGCGTCTGATTCAGGCGGACGCCTTTCGTTCCATGACCGGCAGAGGAGTAGTCGGGACCGTTGCCGGCCACGAGCTCGCCGTTGGCAATGAGCGGCTGTTGCAGGAGTTGGAGATCGATGCCGCCGAACTGACTGCCTCTGCGGAGGCGCTACGACAGGACGGCCAGACGGTCGTGTACGTCGCAGTCGATGGACGTGCCGCCGGACTGCTAGGCATCGCCGATCCGGTGAAACCCGAAGCGGCAGACGCTGTTCGCGATTTGCAGTCACAAGGCGTCCGCGTGGTAATGCTCACCGGCGACAGTCCAACTACGGCCGCTGCGGTCGCACGCAAGCTCGCCATCAGTGAGTTTGAGGCCGAAGTCTTGCCCGATCGCAAGGCCGATGTCGTCAGGAAGCTTCAGGAGCAGGGTCGGATCGTAGCCATGGCTGGCGACGGCATCAACGATGCTCCAGCCCTGGCCCAGGCACAAGTTGGTGTTGCCATGGGAACCGGCACCGACATCGCCATGGAAAGCGCGGGCATCACACTCCTGAAGGGCGACTTGCTTGCACTCGTAAGGGCTCGCCGCCTCAGTAAAGCGGTGATGAGCAACATCAAGCAAAATCTGTTCTTCGCTTTTATTTACAACTCGGTGGGAGTTCCCATCGCAGCCGGCATTCTATATCCCAAGTTTGGCATCTTGCTAAGTCCCATTATCGCCGCTGCCGCCATGAGCTTCAGTTCTGTTTCGGTGATCGGAAATGCACTGCGACTGCGAAACGTGAAGTTGTAGCTAGAGCTTGTTAAAGTAGTCCACCATCTCGGGTGAGGTCCAATCTGTCGCACCAATGAACTTGCGCACAATCTTGCCATCCTTGTCGATCACATACGTCTCCGGAAACTTGAATGTGCCGTACCTCTCGTTTGCCGATTGCCGCGGGTCGCGCACCACCAGGAGATCGACGTTGTGGTCGCGCACAAACTGCGTGAAGGCATTGTCATCTGCGTCTTCGCTTACGGCCAGAACCGTCACCTTGTCTCCGAGTTTCTTTTGCAGCTCCACCAGCGATGGCATTTCCTGAACACACGGTGGGCACCACGTCGCCCAGAAGTTCAGTATCACTGGTTTGCCGCGAAGTTGGCTGAGTGTAACCGTGCGTCGCGCATCGGTAATGGTGAAATCCGGAGCCGATTCGCCAATTTTGGGAGGACGTCCACCGCCGTTGCAGGCAGTCAGCAATGCCAGACAGAGGAGGGCAAGAACCGAGGTCGATCGCTTCACGCCTCTATAATAAACGGTGGGCCACCAGTTACCTCGAATGGCTTGACCCATGAGCATTTCGGCGGACCAACCCGAAGTCTCCGTCATCGTGCCGGCTCGCAATGAAGAAGCGGTGTTGGCGCGCTGTCTGCGCTCGCTCATCGGCCAATCGGGCCCAGGCTACGAAATCATTGTGGTGGACGATCACTCCACGGACCGCACACGCGAGATTGCGCGCAGCTTTCCGGTGAGGAACATCACCGCGGATCCACTTCCAGAAGGTTGGACCGGCAAATGCAACGCCGTGTGGAGCGGTGCCAAGGTCGCGAAAGGGAAGTGGTTGCTCTTCACCGATGCGGATACCAAGCACATGTCTCACTCCATTGCCGCAGGCTTCCGTGAGGCCGAAGCAGCCGGAGCGGATATGCTCTCCTACTCGCCTAAGCAGGAAGTCCACAGCTTAGCCGAACGGGCGCTTATGCCCGTCATCTTCGCCGAGTTGGCAAAAACGTATCGTCCCAGAGAAGTCAGCGACCCCAGTTCGCCGGCTGCCGCAGCCAACGGACAGTACCTGCTGATCCAGCGTGAGGCCTACTTCGCAGTCGGGGGTCACGCCGCAGTCGCCCAAGCCGTCCTCGAAGATGTTGAACTTGCGCGTCTGGTCAAGCGCGCAGGCTTCAAGTTAAAGTTCCGATCGTCGGATGTGCTGAGCACTCGCATGTATCGCACCTTTCCCCAGATGCGGGAAGGTTGGACAAAGAACCTCGCTTTGTTGTTCCCCAGGTCGCGATGGCTGGCGATAAAGCGCAGCCTGGAATTTGCCATCATCGTGTTGAGCATTGCGGCACTACCCGTCGCGATAATCGATCGCAACTTAATCGGCATCACGATTAGCGGATTGCTTGCCATTACGTTCACCGGCCTTTTCCTCCGGCGAATTCGCCAGGCGCATTTTGACTGGGTATCAAATCTACTTGCGGTCTTTGGATTGCCACTCTTCGCGGTACTTTTGCTCAATTCATATATCTCTCACAAGAGAGGACTGGTACGCTGGAAAGGACGCCTGTACGGTGCGCGGGAAAGCCAACTCCCGGGCCGCCTGAAACCGGCAGTCGAATCAGAGTCCGTCGTCATGTCTGCAGGAGAACATGATCTACCTAACCCGGAAGTGTGAGTTTTCCGCATCGCACTATTACCACAATCCAAAATGGAGCGACGAAGAGAACAGTCGTGCCTTTGGCAAGTGCAGCAATCTCAATGGGCACGGGCATAACTACATGCTGGAAGTCACGGTCAAAGGTGATATCGATCCGGCCACAGGGTTCGTCGTCGACCTCAAAGAGCTAAAAGACGTTCTGAACCGCGAGGTGGTGGACGTCATGGACCATCGCCATCTCAATAAGGAAGTACCGGAGTTCGCCACCAGGATTCCGACCACTGAGAATATTGCGATTGCCATCTGGCAGCGGCTCGAAGGCAAGTTGAACGGCGCGAAATTGCATCGCGTACGGCTCTACGAAATGCCCGGCCTCTTTGTCGATTTCTATGGAGAAGCATGAAGGCCTATCTTACCCGGAGGTACCTTTTCTCGGCCTCGCATCGCTTGCACTCCGACAAGCTGTCGGGTAAGCAGAACAGCGCCATTTACGGCAAGTGCAACAACCCGCACGGGCACGGCCACAATTATTCCCTGCAGGTGACCGTCAGTGGCCAGGTCGATCCTGAAACGGGCATGGTCTGCAACCTTGCTGATCTTGATGACGCGGTCGAACGCACCGTGCTGCAACGCTTCGACCACGAGAACCTCAACACGCTGGAAGATTTCGCGACGCTGGTTCCGACGACCGAAAATCTCGGCGAGATCATCTACAACAATTTGAAGCAAAGTTTTCACTCCGCTCATCTTGAAACCATACTCATCGAAGAAACGATGATGAATAGCTTCGAGTATGCCGGTGGCGCAGAACTGCGCCGCTGACTTTTCCCCGCGGAGCAATTGGGAGAGCAATGAAGGACCTGGTGGAAACACAACCTACGCTGACCAGCGCGAGCCTGGAAGAGCTCATGCGCGAGTTGCTGGTTCGCCTCGGTGAAGATCCCAATCGTGAAGGTCTGCTGAGAACGCCGGAGCGCTTTGCCAAGGCGTATCAGTATCTCACCAAAGGTTACAACGAAGATCCGGCAGCCGTCCTGAAAGATGCGCTCTTCACTGTCGACTACGACGAGATGGTAATCGTGAAGGACATCGAGATGTTCAGCCTCTGCGAGCACCACATGCTGCCATTCTTCGGCAAGGTACACATCGCCTACATTCCCCAGGGCAAGGTCCTCGGCCTTAGCAAGCTTCCGCGTCTGGTGGAAGTCTTCGCCCGCCGCCTCCAGGTGCAGGAGCGTCTTACGGTGGAGATCGCCGAGTCCATCCAGCACGCAATTGAGCCCCTCGGAGTGGGGGTTGTGATTGAGGCCCGTCATCTCTGCATGATGATGCGCGGGGTCGAAAAACAACACTCGGCGACGGTCACTTCGTCAATGCTTGGCGCCTTCCGCGCACAACAGACGCGCCAGGAGTTTCTTGCCCTGATTCGCGACAAGAATAGCAACGGTATCTAATCGATGGCCGCCGGGAAGAAGAAGCGGTCCAACCGCAAGACGAAGGCTGGTCAACAACCGGCAATCAGCAGCGGACGGTTGTCGGGCAAAGTTGCAGTCGTCACCGGCGGAAGTCGTGGCATCGGCCTGGCCATCGCTCGGGCCTTGGTTGGTGAAGGCTGTGATGTCGTAATTGCCGGCCGCGACCCTTCAGCCCTGTCCAAGGCAACGGAGGAATTAGAATCCGTCGCAGCGAATCTCGATCCTCATCCAACAATACTGGCAAAGCGCTGCGAAGTTCGCAAACTCGACTCCGTGAACGCGCTCTTCGCGCTGGTCAAAAAACGTTGGGGACGCCTCGACATCCTGGTCAACAACGCCGGTATCTCTCAGGCGATGGTTTCCACCGAGGATATTTCGATTGAGCTATGGAAGTCGGTAATCGATACCAATCTCACGGGGCTTTTTCTTTGCTCGCGCGGAGCAGTGCCATTGATGCCGCGTGGCTCGACCATCGTGAATAACCTTTCGCTTGCCGCTCGCTTAACTTTTCCGAAGTTTGCGGCATACAACGCGTCAAAACATGGTGCGTTAGGCTTCACGCTTACTTTGCGTGAGGAGCTCATCCCGAAAGGCATCAGGGTGATGGCACTAATGCCAGGCGCTACCGCCACCGATATCTGGGATCAATTCTGGCCGGAGGCCCCTCGTAAAAAGATGGTCGACCCAAAGAGTGTCGCTCAGGCCGTCTTGTATGCTGTCCTGCTGCCCCCGAACGCCAACTTGTCAGAACTGATGTTGGTGCCTATGCAGGGCGTACTCTGATTTTTAGACCCTGCTTAGCTGACCCATCCCGACCACCACGCGCCTCTATGGTTGGACGCGCTCATAAAGGCGGAAAGTAATCCGTTCCGCATCGGGCCAATATCGATAATAGATAGCGTTTAAAAAACTCTCGTCGCGCACGATTTCGAAATCACGGACCATCTGGTAGTTCGCTTTGAACATTTCGTTATTCAGGATGGCTCCTTCTTGCGGCAGCCTTGGGTGCACGATCCTGTCCTGACCAATCCAGAATGACAGCAACACGTAGTGCGGCCGCGTCTGCAGTAGCTTGTCCACCAGAAAGACTCCATGCTCGTCGATAATGTCGTGGTGAGCAGTCGTCAGTCCCAAATAATCGACGTTTTGTGACTCGGCATAGAGGAACGGCTCGATCCCGGACTCCGACATCAGCATGGTGTGCGGCGCCGTGGCGTGGCTGCGCAGATACTCTCCCACGGTGAACATGGTCGACGCCCGGTAGGTCAGGTTGTCCCATCGTATGGTCTTGACCGGCAGGCTGACATACTGAGCCATCAGCACCGTCAGACATGCCGCTCCGGCGAGAGCTACCCCTGCGGCCCCGCCGAGCCTTCTCAGGGCTGATGCCATGCCCGCCACGACCAGCAGCATCAAGGCGGGAAAAATTGGCACGAGGAAGCGATAGCCGTACATGAAGTCCCCACCCGATAACCCGATGAAGAACAATTGCGCAGCGACAAACGCTGCCGGAATAGCCAAAATGTAATTGCTTCGTATCGCCAGCAACCCCACGACCGCTACAGGTATCAACCAAAAGGCACTGTCGGCGTTAAACGACCCGATGTAGTGAACGCCAAGCTTGATGGCGCTCCACCCGGGATGTAGCTTTAGGTACGCCGCGTTCGAAACCGGCGCATGGTAATAGCTCAAGCGGAACAGTTCGTAGCAGCCGGCAAATAGAGCCACTATCACGGCAGCCTTAAGCGCTTCGCGCCATCCACGCAGAACCAGCACAACCACGACCGCAATCCCTGAATACATCGGGGCCTCGGGCCGTGATATCGCCACCACCCCTGCCACCAGCCCGATCGCGATGGTCGAACGCACCCTCGTGCACAGCAGGACCAGCAGAATCGTGAGCAACATCGTGTAAAACGCAGTTTCGAGGCCGTCGACCGACCATAGGGCAAAGAACGATGACGACGCCAGAAGCAACGCCGGCAACACACCAGTCATGCCTTGGCCAAAAAAACGCTGTCCGAGCCGAGCGGTTAAGAACAAGGTGACGAGTCCGGACGCGAAGCTGAGTATCTTCATCGCCATCGGCATCGAAAGCCCGCTCCACCCGACCGCGGCAAGCAGGCTTAGCCACGTGAAATTCGAGAACCCCTCCACGCGTTCACCCACGTTGAAAACCAGCCCGTGGCCTTCGTACAGGTTTCGCGCGTAGCGCAAGGTGATGTAAGCATCGTCGATACTCTCCGGAAAGTAGATGTAGGCGAGAACCGAAGAGCAGAGAGCTCCTGCGATCATCAGCGACTTCGTCAGACGCGCCGTGTTTGGAGCCGACGCAGTGGATTCCTTGCCCGACGTGGGAGAGAGGTTTCCAGCGAATGATCGCTTAGGGCGCTTAACAGGCCTCATTGCTGCTGAAATCTCCCGTCAGGCGACCGTCCTTCAGAACCCGCCATAGTAATAACGCCGGGGTCGGGAAGGGAAGAGCTTCACCAGAAGCATGCCCGCCAGAAATCCGCCAACGTGCGCCCATACCGCCACTCCACCGGCGGTCCCTCCGCGGACCGCGATCGAACTCGCGGCGCCCAACAGGAACTGGCCTACGAAGAAGTAGCCCAGGACGATCCACGCTGGCAGCCACATGAACCAGATGAAGAAGAACGGCACGATGGTGAGAACCCGAGAACGGGGATACAGCAAAAAGTAGGCCCCCATCACCCCTGCGATGGCTCCGCTGGCGCCGACGGTGGGCACTGTCGAGTAGAGATTGAACAGCGTATGGACCGCCATGGCGGCCACCCCGGTCACCAGGTAGAGCGCAATATAGCGGAAGTGCCCTAGATAGTCCTCCACGTTATCGCCGAAAATCCACAGCGACAGCATATTGAACAAGAGGTGGGCCCAGGACCCGTGCAGGAACATTGACGTGAAGACGGGCACAAAGGCCGCCGCCGCCGGAACAAAGCGTGTGTGCAACTGGTAAACCAGGTCCCAGGGAACATATCCCTGGTTAAACCAGACGACTGGAAATCGTGCCGGTACGACTCCGAACTCCCAAAGAAACGACTCAAATTGGCGCGAGCCGGCTCTACCGATCCACAACTCGATAAGGAACATCATCGTATTCACGGCGATCAGAAAGTACGTGACATACGGAGTGCCAACTCGAGGGGCGTCGTCTTTCAGCGGAATCATAAGGGCGGGTTACTGGTACCGTGCGATAGGGAAGCGATTTCCCTGCTTGGATTGCGTGCCGGCGCGATAATTTGACCAATCAACGCCGTACCGTACACGATACCAGAAGCATGTCTCTTAACGCTGTGCTCGTCGTTGACAAGCCCACGGGCTGGACCTCCCATGATGTGGTGGCCAAGGCCCGTAGATTGTTGGGTGAACGATCTATCGGTCATCTCGGCACTCTCGATCCCATGGCCACCGGCGTCCTGCCCTTGGTCATCGGCAGAATGACACGCCTATGCCAATTCTATGAAAAATCGGAGAAGGCGTACGAAGGCACTATCCGCCTCGGATTTGCCACTGACACCTATGATGCTGACGGAGAGCCCGCAGGCCCGCCTCAGAAAATTCAAGTAACACTTGAACAATTGTTGGCGGCCGCAGAGCAGTTCGTAGGCGCCATCGAGCAGACACCCCCGCCGTTTTCCGCCAAGAAGGTCAAGGGCGTGCCGGCCTACAAACTGGCCCGCAAGAAGCATGAGGTCGAGCTCAAGCCTGTCCGGGTAGAGGTGAAGGAGTTCACGATACTTGGCCTGGACCGCGAAACGGCGTCGTTTCGGTCGCGGGTGTCGTCGGGTACCTACATACGGAGTATTGCGCACGAGTTAGGGCGAACGTTGGGCTGCGGAGCCCACTTGGCCACCCTTAGACGCACCGCGGTCGCTGAATTCCTGCTGGACGATGCGCACACCCTGGAGCAGATCTCCCAGGCCGTCACCCAAGGCTGCCTTGATCAACTGATGGTTCATCCCCGACGGTTGCTGCCGGGCATTCCTTGCGTCAGCGCCGACAGGGAGACCCTGGGCAAGATTCGCCACGGTCGTTCCATTAACCTCGCTGACTACTCAAAATCTAAATGGGTGAAGGTGTTCGCAGGGCAGTCGGAGTTGATTTGCCTGGCTAGCCGGGTTGCCGGAAGCCTGTTCCATCCCAAAGTGGTTCTACTGAGCTAGGCTATGTCTGTTTAGAAATTAGTGCGTCCGCCGCATTCTTGGGTAGAGGCGAGCTTCAGCTCGGCGTCGCGCCGCTCTTTTCAATGATCTGAGCCGGCTTTAGGCGGCGACATGAAACCCATCACGACTACGCCACAAACTAAACAGGTCTATCCGCGAGTTATTCAATGTCCGATAACAGATATTATGTTAAGTTATCTAAAATGCCCGCCAAACAGGTGTCTTAGCGCCGCGCCTCTCCAACCTGGCAATCTATTCGCTCTTTGGAACCATTCCCTTCAGGTTTTGGCGACTCTGGATCTGGCCCGCCAACCATCTCCTCAGTCAACCGCAATTGCGTACTGGGCGCGTGAGAATTACGAGCGCACACGTGTTAACAGGCTGCCGAAAAACTAACTTAAGGCTACCGATTTGTATCAGGGCACGACTTTACAGCTTGCGGGTAAACCACGCTTTTGGGTAGAGCTGGCCTTTAGGCCAGCGTCTAAGCCCGTTATTATTTCTTGTCCTCCCGAGGGATCTGCTTTTCGGACTTTTTCCGCAGCCTCTTAAGTCGTCGCCTCAAGCAGTTCTCTTAGCTCAAATTCGAAGCGCTTCAGGGTCTGTAACCGCTCCGGAGTGGCTTCCAGCAACTCCGTCTTGGCTTGGAACCATTGCTTTCCGTCCTTGGTCACCAGCACGCCCAGGACCTCACCCAGTCGCCAGCCCGGCGTACCGATCATCTCCAGGCCAACGGGTGTAGAACGCAGCAGCGCAATACAGCCGTCGCGCAAGACTCCTATACTGTTAGGGTAACGATCGAAGGTTTCCAGCTCAAAGCCAGCCAAATAAATGCGTTGTAACTGCTCGGAGGGATCCGGCATGGCTACATTTTGTAGCGGCCCAAGTCGTCCTCGCCCAGGTTCTCCAGCCATTTGCGCAGCTCATCCGATGTCACCCGGTCACTGACGTTGCCGGCTAGTTTGCTGTTCTGGAGCACTTCCTCTTCCACGAAGATCGGGCAATCCATTCGCAGCGCCAGGGCCAGGGCGTCGGACGGCCGCGAGTCGACGCTAATAACGTCACCGCCACGGTCGAGCCAGATCACGGCAAAGAATGTATCATCGCGTAATTCGGTCACCACGACCTTCCGGACCGTGGTTTCCAGACCCATGAGGAGGTTCTTCAGCAAATCGTGGGTCATCGGGCGGGGTGTGCTGACCTTCTCGATTTCCAGGGCGATGGCATTGGCTTCGTAAATCCCCACCCAAATCGGCAGCACGGTCTCCGTGTCGGAGTCCTTCAGGATCACGATGGGCATATTGGTTACGGGATCCATCATCAGCCCGCGAATTTTCATCTCAACTTCCATCGTGGTCTCTCCTGCTCCTTGCCCTGTAATACGCTCCCACGGTCTACCGCGCAAGCGCTTTTTGATCGTCCAGCGACGTTTAATCCACCAGTTCTCCGAGCAAGCTGTTGGGAAAGGTCTGGGTCACTCGCACCGGCACGTATTCGCCGGTCTTCGGTTCAGGCCGCTCGTTCACCACGAAGTTCAGCGTCTTGTTCTGCGAGGTGCGGCCAATCATCTGTCCACGGGCCGAGTTCTTCCCTTCTACCATGACCTCCAGAACGTGGTCGAGGTGGCGCCGATAGCTCACCCGCTGAATCTCTCGCTGATGCTCCTGCAGAATCTGCAGGCGCCGCGATTTCTCGGCATCAGGAATCGAATCCGGATACTGCAGCGAGGGTGTGTTAGGACGTGGCGAATACTTGAACGAAAATACTCCGTCATAGCCGATTTCCGTCAGCAGGCTAAGCGATTCGCTAAAGTCCTCTTCGGTCTCACCCGGGAACCCGACGATCATGTCGGTCGTAATGCTGAACTCGCGGTTCCGAGTCGCTTTCATCCACGAAATGCGCTCTAGATATTCCTCGCGCGTGTATTCGCGGAACATTGACTCCAGAACTCGCGAAGACCCGCTCTGCACCGGCAGGTGCACATGATCGCAGAGCGTTGGCACGCTATCGATCGCCTCGACAATGTCCTTAGTAAAGTCTCGCGGATGCGAAGTCGTGAAGCGTACACGACGGATTCCTGGAATTCCGCCGACTGCCACCAGCAACTCCGCGAACGTCCTCTTGTGCGAAGGATCGGCATACGAATTTACGTTCTGCCCGAGAAGCTGGACCTCGGTGAATCCGGCATCGGCCATCCGCCGTGCCTCACCCAGCACCGATTCCGAGGTTCGGCTACGCTCTTTGCCGCGCGTGTAAGGCACCACGCAATAGGCGCAGAACTTGTCACAACCTTCGATGATCGTGATGTATCCGCGATGCGGGTTGGTGCGCGCAGTAAATTCGGTGTCGAAAGTCTGGTCCGTCTGGCGGTCGTCGAGGCCGGTGACACGTGTGGCGCCCGCCTCGATTTTCACCAGCATGTCAGGCAGGTTGCGGTACGAAGCGGAGCCGGCGACCAGCGAGACGTACGGAGCGCGCTCAAACACCTTCTCGCCCTCCTGCTGGGCGACACAGCCCAGCACGGCGAAGCGCTTCCCTTCCTTATGCAGCTTCTTGAAGTCGGCGAGGCGGTGGAAGACCTTCTGCTCAGCTTTATCGCGAATGGAGCAGGTGTTGTACACGATCAGGTCGGCCTCTTCTTCGTGCTCGACCTGGCGGTAGCCTTCGGACATGAGCGTACCCACGACTTTTTCCGAGTCGTGAAAATTCATCTGGCAACCAAAGGTCTCGATGTAGAAGGTCTTTTGCGCGGTGCTCACGGCCATCCCTGCTGGTTCAAGTATATCGCGATGGACGGAGATCGCTTTTCGCTAAGACGCTGCACGGCAAAAAGCCAAGAGCGAAAGGCGACGAGCGAAAAGCGTTATTTTGCCAGTTCGCGCTCAATATCGGAAGCAATCTTCTCGGGCGTGGTCGTTGGTGCGAAACGCTCTACAACAGTTCCCTGCTTGTCCACCAGGAACTTGGTGAAGTTCCACTTGATGGCATCGCCCAACAGGCCGCCCTTCTCGCTCTTGAGCCACTTGTAGAGCGGGTCGGCATTGTCGCCGTTCACTTCGAGCTTGGAGAACAGCGGGAAGGTCACGCCATAGTTGACTTCACAGAAAGACGCAATTTCGGCGTCGGAGCCGGGCTCCTGGTGCCCGAACTGGTCGCAGGGAAACCCCAGCACTTCCAGTCCGCGATCGTGGTACTTGGCGTAGAGCTCCTGCAGCCCCTTGTACTGCGGCGTGAAGCCGCATTGGCTGGCGGTGTTGACGATGAGCAGGACCTTACCTTTGTAGGCGGCCAGCGATTGTTCAGTGCCGTTGTTGAGCTTGGCGGAGAAATCGTAGATGGACATTGGTCTATTCCCATTATGGCTCGGAATCATACGTCCGCGGAGTTATGCCAGATTTCACCTGCCACTACCCTTCCCCTCCCCATAGCATATTCTTTAGAATCAGTATGTTACATAAACCATCCGCTAAAGTATTCATTAGAAACGAGTTGTACGTAAAGTCTTGCCGGCTTGGGAGTTAGGTTGGATTTTGAGAGCGATTCAGGGCCACAAACTGTATTGAAAGTATGGAAAGTATGGAAAGGGTGTGTATTGAAAGTATTGAAAGTATTGATTTTGGCTTTAAACGACTGAAAACACGGGTGTGGGTTCTAATAGCCGGTACGGTGGCATTTTTGTATTGTCACAGAGCTGTCAGGCGCCTGCATCCCAGGAGAAAGACGACAGGAAGGGACACCAATCCCTGCCTCACCGATTCCAATTCTTAAGGTTCGCTGGTCAGACGGCAAGGACGGGCGTCACTTAGGATTGTGATCTCAGCTTCGTCACGGGCGGGGCATTCGATAGTTGCCACGAGGCAGCTGGGGTGCACGGTCCCCAAAAGGGACCCGGCTCAGGGCTGTCGTCTTGCCTCTTTCAGTCCAACTTCGTACCGTTCTTCACCAACTTTAGGAATTCGGCGTGGACGCGGGAGTCCGCCGACAGCTCGGGATGGAACGTTGCGGCCATCACAATACCCTGCCGAACCAGCACCGGATCGTCGCCACGTTTCGCCAGAATTTCCACGCCTTCGCCTACGTGCTCGATTCGCGGCGCACGAATGAAAACCATCTCCAGCGGCTCGCCGAGTTGGGTCGCACCTTCGAGAATGGTGGAGTCGATCTGCCGTCCGTAGGCGTTGCGCCGAATAGTGATGTCGATCGCATTCAGTCCGGGCTGGTGCGGATTCTCCACCTGTTTGGCCAGCAGGATCGCTCCAGCGCAGGTGCCGAAGGTGGGTTTGGTGTGAACGAAGTCGTTAAGCCTGGTCAAGCCCTGCGCTCCGAGGAGCTTGAGAAACGTGCCCGATTCACCGCCCGGAATAATGAGGCCGTCGATGGCGTCGAGCTGTTCAAGTTTGCGGACGAGAACGACCTTCGCCCCGAGTTCTTCGAGGCGGAGGCGGTGGGCGTCGTAGTCGCCCTGCAGTGCGAGGACACCAATGGTGGGGCTGTTAGTTGCCATTCGCTTAACGCTATTCGCCTTTCGCTCTTCGCTTTTCGCTGGAGGGCGCTCAGCGAAGGCTAGTTCTTTAGATTAGCGCGGAATGGCGCTGGATGCGGAGTGCAGGAATATCGTCTGGCCAACTCTCATCTGTCCGGTTCGAGTGACCGTGCTGTAAATGCCAGCATTATTCTGGTTCACGCGAACGATTGCCTTCATCACTTCGGGTGCAGGGCGCGCGGTGTCGGGATCGAGATTCACCATGGCGCAGCGGAGGTCGCGCATGGTCACGCTGATAGCGGGAGCGTCGCCGCCCTCGCCGAAGGAGAGCATGCCGCCAACCCATTCGTCCTCCTGAAAGGCCGAGGGTCGCGACAGCCGAGTGATTACGTTCGGACGAAAGCGCCGTACATCGAGGCTGAGCCCCGCCAGCCGGCCGATTTCGTCCATCGTGTCGGAGGCGATCACGGAGAGGCTGGCATCATCGAAGATTCCATTTCTGTAGTGGATCATTTGTACGGGCGTCCCGCACCGGCGTTGCACATCCGCTGCCAGCTCTTCGCTGAAGACAGGCAGCTCAGCGCCATCCGGCGTGCGAACGTGCGTGGGAATCTCAGCCTGGGAGCCATCGTCGTGGCGAAACGGCCTGTAGAGGAGCAACTCGGGAAAGCGACTGGCCGTCAGCCATGGCATGCCACTGCAACTGTCAACCCGCCGGAATGCCAAGCGGCGGTCACCTTCGATGCCGTGCCAACCGAGCGTAGCGGCCTCAAGCCGTTCGCCCGCCATGGACTTCACGGGATACCGGAAAAGGGCTTCGATGTGGCCGATTGCGATGGGCATGCGGGAAGAACTAAGCAACTAGCAATTAGCTATAGACTGCGTGCATTTAGATTATCGCGGTTTTCAACCAACCTCTGGACATGATGGCTTGAGCACAATCAGAATGGCTACTGTGCTCCTTCTCAAGTTCGTTCAAGTTTTCGCAGCGCTTACGCTGATCGTAGTCGCACTCAGAATGTGGTATATGATTCGCGCACGGTCTATGTGCGAGCTCGCCGCCCGGTGGGGTTTTCGATACATCGGTCCGCCTGCTCCGAGATGGTGCAACCCCATCCGTCCTAAAATCAGTCCGCCTCTTCCAGCGCAGCTGAGGCTTGATCGCAACCCCGCAGGCTGCGTGGTTAGACAGGTTTGGAACGTAATGGAGGGACAGCATAATGGGGTTACAGTTCTCATTTTCGATTATATTGTTGTGATCAACTTCAACATCGATTTGGCACGCAAGGCAGCTTGGTTCACCGCCGAGCGCCTGGCCGGAGAACCGCAGGCGCTTCACGAAATCACTATTGACGGTCTGGATTTGGCGGTATCGGTAGGTGGAAGGGCGATTCTTTATCCCCCATTTTAAGGGGGAGGCCCTGGCAGCTATCCGCGCCGCTGAAGTACTCGAGGTGAGAAATGTGATCGAGATTCTCTCGCGCGAAGTCTCACAGGCGTTACCAACACCAAAAGTGAGTTCGTAGGACAACGAAGCTACCCCTGTCGCGTCTCACCATGCCGTGTCTAGAGCAATCCAAGGCCGTCGACGGCGGTTCCGATCATGCGTCGCACATGCCTCGTCAGCCTCATGCCTTGTCGCGCGCGTCCTCGGCGGTATTTGCAAAAGTAAATAGCTGATCAACCTTGGTGACTTTCAGCGAGCCTAACAACCGTTCGGAGGCACCCACGATGATCAGCTTGCGTCCAGAATTTTCGCGCGACACGTGGGCGCCGACCAGGCAGCCAATGCCGGCCGAATCGATGTAGGGCACATCGGCCACGTCCACGATCAGCAACTTGGACTGGTCGTTTCGCACCATCGACTGGAAGGAAAAGAAGTTTCCCAGCAATAGCGGGCCGTGAAGGCGAAATACGACGCTGGCTCCGCCGGCGTCATCGACTCGTTCAATCTCCAAGGGCTTTTCCTGCATAGACTTGTATCTTATAACTGCGCCCTGCTACAGGAGTGTTAATTTTCAGTAATCGTGGAACGGTCCGCAGTCCCGCAGCCATGGGGTGGCCGATGCCGATTACAAGCGCGGTAAGGTGTCTGGCGGCGGTTCGACCTTAGCCGGAGCAGAGGTATGGTTCGAGTCAACATCAGCGATTCCCTGCCCGTTCATAGCGCGCGAGGCTTGTTGGGGTGAAGCAACCGTGGGAGCCTTTGGGTGGCTTATCACTCCGTTCGCAGGAGGTGCTGGCTGATGCCTGGCCGAAGAGGCCTGCGGCGGACGATGGAACACGGCATGGTCATGGCCCGTGTAGCGCTGCCCCGAAAGAGCAGTGGTCAAGAATAGCAACGAACAGGCAATGCTGAGAATGGTGATCTTGGACTGCAACATAGAAGAGGTGATATAGCCCTCAATTAGTTTAGGCTAGTTCGGGGAAAATTGGGAGGACGTCATTTACTCGGATGCAATTTTCGAGGCGTGCTCTGTTATCGTCTTGCAGGCGGCTTGCGCTTGCTGGCCGGAAAGTGGTGTTCAAACGACGCGAGATCGACGCGCCGTCCCTTGAACCGGACTCCCTCCGCCTCCAGCAGGAACCGTTGCTCGAACCCATATTCGCCCGGCAATGATATGCGGCCGCCGGAACCTAACACTCGCTGCCAAGGCAAGCCTGGCACGTGATTCAGGACCTTAGCGACGTAACGGGCATAGCGCGGGTGGCCGGCGGCCTTGGCGACGGCGCCGTAGGTGCTGACTCGCCCCCGAGGAATCCGGCGAATCACCCCAGCAACCGCACTTTCGAGTGGAAGCTTGGTCGGAGTTGTTCGCTTCATAACTCACGTAAGATACACCCATGACGGAGATGGCACGCGATCCCACGGAGCGGTTCTCCGACCGCGTCGATGACTATGTGAAGTACCGCCCCCACTATTCACCGGAGGTGTACGAAGCACTCCGTCAAGCTTGCGGCCTCAATCCGGAGCACTTCATCGCCGATGTGGGCTGCGGCACGGGCCTGCTTGCAAAGATTTTGCTGGAAAACGGCAATCCGGTGATCGGCGTCGAACCGAATCTCGAAATGCGGCAAGCCGGTCAACAATTCCTGTCGCCCTGCTCGAAGTTTCGCATGGTGGCAGGCACCGCTGAGGACACCACACTTCCTGACGCTTGCGTAGATTTTGTGATAGCCGGCCAGGCGTTTCACTGGTTCCGGCCCGAGCCAACACGCCAGGAGTTCGCACGCATCCTGAAGCCAGGCGGGTGGGCGATACTCATTTGGAACGACCGAGACACCGAATCAACTCCCTTTCTGCGAGCCTATGAAGCGTTCCTATTGCGACATGCGACCGATTACACTCTTGTCTCCCACAACAAAGTCGCTAATTACGGCGCCTTGGAGAGGTTTTACTCCCCGAATCGTATGCATGCCATCACCCAATCGATGCGCCAGCAATTCGATTTTGAGGGAGTGCGCGGGAGGCTGCTGTCTTCGTCGTACGCTCCCCGGGAAGGCCCCGCGGCGGAGGAGATGCTCCGCCGGTTGCCGGAGTTGTTCGCCGCGCACGCCAAAGATGGCCATGTTGTCTTCGAATACAAGACAAGGATCTACTACGGGCATTTGACGAGATGAGCGCCACGAACTCGCAGGCTGAACTTGCCGAGCTGTTACGCGCAGAAAAGCTCGGCCGCGCGGTGGCAGGCAAGACCATTTTGCATGCCATTTCATTCGAGGTGCGAACCTCCGACCTGATGGGCATCGTGGGCGCGAGCGGCTCCGGTAAGACCTCCCTGCTCCGTTTGCTCAATCGCCTGGACGAACCAACCAGCGGCACGGTGTATCTCGAGGGGCAGGATTATCGCCAGTTGGCTCCGCGCGAACTCAGGCGAAGGGTGGGGATGGTCACACAACGTGCATATCTATTTCCCGGCGACGTTGCCGCAAACCTGTGTTTCGGTCCGGCACAACGGGGCGAGACTCTGGCTAGCGACGAAATTGCGCAACTGCTTGAACGTGTCGGGCTGCCAGGATTTGCTTCTCGGGAAGTGTCGGTCCTCTCTGGCGGCGAGCAGCAGAGAGTTTCCCTGGCACGCGCGCTGGCCAATCACCCCCAGGTACTGCTGCTTGACGAGCCAACGTCCGCCCTCGACGAGGAATCCAGACTCGGTATCGAAAAGTTGATCGCGACTCTGGTCCGCGCAGACCGCCTGACTTGCGTTATGGTCACCCACGACCGCGCACAAGCGCGCCGGATGTGTAATCGGGTGGTGATGCTCGAAGCGGGAAGTCTCGTACAAAACGGCACGCCCCTGGAGGTGCTAGGTGCTTAGATTGCTGTTTCCTTCACAAATCGCCTTGGGATTGGCGCAGGCATGCATTGCAGCGCTGATGGCGCTCGCGGTGGTACTGCTGGCGCGGCGCCGCAACATTCACCTGGAAAGCGATGCTGCCGTCGCATTACTGCGTGGCATCATCCAAATCGTCGCTGTGGGGTCGGTGCTTGCTCTGCTGCTCAAAGCGCCGCGCTGGTCCAGTGTGTTTTTGCTAGCGGGTATGGTAATAGCGGCAGGATCGATTTCCGCCAAACGAGCCAAGAATATTCCGGGAGCCGCGAAGACTTCAACCTATTCCATTGCCGTCGGCGCCGGACTCGTTACCGCAGTCATGGCCTGGGCCGGCGTGATCGACACCGCCGTCACTTCACTTATTCCAGTAGGCAGCATGATCATCGCCAATGCCATGAACACTAATGGCCTGGCCTTGAACCGCTTTCGATCAGAAGTCCTGGCGCACGCCGGTGAGATCGAGACTGCATTGGCGCTCGGAGCCGCCCCGGAAACTACGGTTCGGCGTTATACGGAATCGAGCATTCACTCTTCGCTGATCCCTGCCATCGATAACCTGCGTTCGTTAGGAATTGTATGGATTCCCGGCCTAATGACCGGAATGTTGCTGTCGGGGGCCACGCCTCTCTACGCCGCCATCTATCAGTTCGTGGTGATCGCGATGATCCTTGCCTCGTCGGGGCTCACGTCCTTGCTGAGCACAACCTTGATCCAATCGCACGCGTTCTCAGCCGCGGAGCAGCTTGTCTTGAAGGGCGCTGAGTAGCGATGGGTCACTTCATCGAATTGCGCACCTCGACCAGGTAGTGATCGAAGTTGTTGACGCGAATCAACCCCAGTCGTGGAAACTCGAGGTCGAGTATCAGGTAAACGCTGATAGAGAGAATGAGCGCAAAACCCAAGAGATGGAGCCAGCTTCGGCGGCGGGCGGGCGCCATTTCGTAGCCGGCCATCATGGAGCTAGCCAGTGCGATCAAGGCCAACGTGGCAAATATCGCATTAGGTGGATGGTCTTCTGTCGAAGCCGCTCGAGTGGTGGTGATATCGATCATGGCGTTCAGCGCTGGAAGAAGCAGCATGCTTGCCGCAGTAGTATTCGACCGACTGGCAGCGGCCACCGACTTTTTCCAGATCTCGTTTTGCACCTGCTGTGATTCCGCCAGATAGGAGTAGGCACGTTCGAGATCGCTGCCCTGCTGATAGGTTTGCAAACGCAATTCAACATATCGGCGAAATAGGTCCCTTATCTCTGGCTGTGCTTCGGCCGGCAAGAGATCGAGCCGCAGATACGCGGTCCCAATGTCATTCACCTCGTCGACAATCATGTGACGCCTGCCCTCAAACCGTGTGGCTGCGCCCGAGAATGTAAATGCTACCAGCAGGCCGAGTAGTGCAAAGATTGCGCCTTCAACGGTCCCTAAGCCATCCTTGCCGCGCTCATCACCGATCACGCCCCTTCCCAGGCGCCGTCCAATTTCGAGGCACAGCAACATCCCGCCGAAGAGCAGGAGGACGAAGACAATCGCATAGATCTCATTGTGGCCCATGGGTATGGTTAGAGCATCGCAGATTCCGCGGTCGGTAGCAATGCAGCATTTGATGCGCGCGGCTACCGCGCATTTGACATGAGAATTTGTGGGATGCGCGGAGGATATCACGCACGAAGCGGTAGTAGGGCCGCAGCCGCGATGCCGATCCAGCGCCCCTATTGGCGGGTCATAGGCTTCGCCACATCCAGTGCAAGGTTAACTTCCAGCACATTGATTCGCGCTTCACCCAGGAAGCCCAACTCCCGCTGCTTCGTCTGCTGCACGATGATGGCACGCACCTGGGCTTCGGAAAGGCCGCGTTCGCGGGCAATGCGGGGCACTTGGAACTCGGCGCCGGCAGGTGAAAGCTCCGGGTCAAGCCCGGAGGCGGACGTCGTCACCAACTCAATGGGAACCGGGACCCCCGGGTTCTCCGCCTGCAGTCGCTCGGTGTCTGCTTTCACGCGATCAATCAGCTTCTGGTTTGTCGGACCGTAGTTGGTGCCCCCGGAACTGGTAGCGTCATAGCCGTTCCCGGCGGCAGACGGCCGCGAGTGCAGGTAACCAGGGGCAGCAAAGGTCTGCCCGATGATGCGCGAACCGATGACCTCTCCGTTCCGAGAAACCAGTTGACCGTTGGCTTTGTCCCGGAAAAGCACTTGCGCCAGGCCGGTGACGAGCAGCGGATAACCGAATCCGAGTAGGACGGTTGTAACAATCGTGAACAAGACTGCGATTATCAGGTTTTGCTTCACGGTCCCCTTCCTTACGCCAATCCGATACGCGTGATGATCATGTCGATCGCCTTAATTCCGATGAACGGTACTATGATCCCGCCCGCACCGTAAATCCATAGGTTGCGGCGCAACAACACGGCGGCCCCCATAGGCCGATACTTGACGCCTCGCAGCGCCAGCGGAATCAGCGCGATGATGATGACTGCGTTGAAGATCACCGCCGACAGAATGGCTGACTCCGGAGTGCGGAGTTGCATGATGTTCAGTGCGTTCAGCACTGGAAATGTTCCCGCAAACATCGCAGGGATGATGGCGAAGTATTTCGCAACATCGTTGGCGATGGAGAAGGTGGTCAGCGAGCCGCGGGTCATCAGCAACTGCTTGCCGATGGCCACCACCTCAATCAGCTTGGTGGGATTGGAGTCGAGGTCCACCATGTTGCCGGCCTCTTTCGCCGCCTGCGTGCCGGTATTCATGGCGACGCCGACGTCGGCTTGCGCCAGCGCAGGCGCATCGTTAGTGCCGTCGCCGGTCATCGCCACCAGCTTGCCTTGCGACTGCTCGCGGCGAATCAGGTCCATCTTCTCCTTAGGCGTAGCTTCGGCGAGGAAGTCATCCACTCCTGCCTCGTGGGCGATGGCGGCCGCGGTCAGCGGATTGTCGCCGGTGATCATTACGGTCTTAATGCCCATGGCGCGCAACTGGTCAAAGCGCTCGCGCATGCCACCTTTAACGATGTCTTTCAGGTGAATCACGCCAAGGGCGCGATGCTGTTCGGCAACCACCAGCGGCGTGCCACCCGAGCGCGCGATCCGCTCCACGTTGCCCTGCACCTCCGGCGGCAGCTCGTTCGCCGTTAAGCGCCAGGTAGCGCTGAATGGCGTCAACCGAGCCCTTGCGAATCTGATTGCCGTTGAGGTTCACGCCCGACATGCGCGTTTGTGCCGTGAACGGTACAAATACCGCCTCGTGCGAGGCCAACTCGCGGCCGCGCAGCCCATACTTCTCTTTTGCCAGGACTACGATCGACCGTCCCTCGGGCGTCTCATCGGCCAGTGAGGAGAGCTGCGCAGCGTCAGCCAATTCCGCGTCGCTCACTCCCGAAGCCGGAATGAACTCAGACGCCTGCCGGTTACCCAGAGTGATGGTGCCGGTTTTGTCGAGCAGCAGGGTGTCCACGTCGCCCGCGGCCTCGACGGCGCGACCCGACATGGCCAGCACGTTGTGCTGAATCAGCCGGTCCATTCCCGCGATGCCGATCGCCGACAGCAACCCGCCAATGGTCGTCGGAATGAGACAGACCAGCAGCGAGACCAGTACGAACACGGTTTGCGGCGATCCGGAGTAGATGGCAAATGGTTGCAACGTGACCACCGCCAGCAGGAAGATAATCGTCAGACCCGCGAGCAGAATGTTCAGCGCAATCTCATTGGGGGTCTTCTGACGTTCTGCCCCCTCTACCAGCGCAATCATGCGATCCAGGAAGGTCTCGCCGGGATTCGACGTGACCTTCACTCTGATCTGGTCTGAGAGCACACGCGTTCCACCGGTAACGGCTGAGCGGTCGCCACCAGCTTCGCGTATGACCGGAGCCGATTCGCCCGTGATCGCCGACTCGTCCACCGAGGCAACGCCCTCGATGATTTCTCCGTCGGAGGGGATCATCTCGCTGGCAGATACGATGACGATGTCGCCGGCGCGCAACTTCGAGCTGGGCACTTGCTCTATCTTTCCGTCGGCCAGGGCACGGTTAGCAATCGTCTCCGAGCGGGCTTTCCTGAGAGTGTCGGCCTGGGCCTTGCCGCGGCCCTCTGCCATGGCCTCGGCGAAGTTGGCGAACAGCACCGTGAACCATAGCCATAGCGTGATCTGCAGATTGAACTTGAAGGCCGCTCCTCCGCGGAACAAGAGAACCGTGGTGATCACGCTGCCGACTTCCACCACGAACATCACGGGATTGCCCATCATGTGACGCGGATCCAGCTTCAGGAAGGAATCCACGATCGCACGACGTACGATCTTCCCTTCCCAGACAGCTTTATTGGAACTCTTCCTTGCCATTTCTATCGTCCCTCAGAAGGTCTTGCCTGCGCCCATCAGCAGGTGTTCGAGAATTGGTCCCAGGCTGAGTGCCGGGAAGAATGTCAGCGCCCCGACGATAAGAATCACGCCGATCAGCAGTGTGGTGAAGAGCGGTGTGGTGACCGGGAATGTTCCCAGAGAAGGCGGAACATACTTTTTCTGCGCCAGGTTACCCGCGATAGCCAGCATCGGGATGATCATCAGGAAGCGGCCCACCAGCATGGTGATGCCGCCGGTTGTGTTGTACCAAAGGGTGTTTCCATTGATTCCCCCAAACGCAGAACCGTTGTTCCCTGCCGAGGAGGTGAAGAGGTAGAGGACCTCGCTCAAGACCATGAGGCCCCGGATTAAGGATGCTGGAGGTACCGAATGAATAGACCGACGAAATACCGGCGAACCCAAGAATGACCAGTGGAAAGACCAGCGCCACCAGCATGGCCATCTTCACGTCGTAGGCCTCGATCTTCTTGCCGAGATATTCCGGCGTGCGGCCCACCATCAGCCCGGCGATAAACACCGCGATGATGATGTAGATCAAAATGCCGTACATCCCCGAGCCAACACCGCCGAAAATAACTTCACTCAGCATGATGTTGACCAACGGCACCATTCCACCCAAGGGCATAAACGAATCGTGCCAGCCATTGATCGCGCCACAGCTCGTATCGGTTGTTACTGTCGCCCACAGAGCCGTGTTGGCGATGCCGAAGCGGACCTCTTTGCCCTCCATATTGCCGCCGGGCTGAGTTGCGCTGGCGCGCTGATTGACTCCGTGCAGCAGTGGATTACCACCTGCCTCTGCCCAGTACGCCACCGTCACGCCTGCCAGAAACAGAATGACCATCGCCGCCCAGACCGCCCATCCATGCCGTTGCGAGCCGGTCATGCGTCCCAGCGTGTAGGTGAGGCCGGAACCGATCGCGAAAATACAGAATAGTTCGATCAAGTTGGAGATGGGCGTAGGGTTCTCGAAGGGATGCGAACTATTCGCGTTGAAGAAGCCGCCGCCGTTCGTGCCCAATTCCTTAATAATTTCCTGCGAAGCCACCGGACCCTGTGCAATCGTCTGCGTGGTCACGGTGTCCATAACAGGCTTGCCTTGCGCGTCGACGGCCGGCTTGCCGTCCTGGCCCACATGCTGCACCTGCTGCGGCTCGACCAGCTTGACTGTGTCGTAGGGCTTGAGGTTCTGGACCACGCCCTGCGAGACCAGCACCAATGCTCCGACAATGCAGATTGGCAACAGCACCCACAGGGTGGCGCGAACCATGTCGACCCAGAAATTGCCGATGGTCTGCATCTGGCGGCGAGCAATGCCGCGAATGAAGGCAATCGCGAGTGCGATGCCAACCGCCGCCGAAGTGAAGTTGTGGTAGGCGAGACCTGCCATCTGAGTCAGATAGCTCAGCGTGCTTTCGCCCGAGTAGTTCTGCCAGTTGGTATTCGTGGTGAACGACGCCGCCGTGTTAAACGCCAGTGGCGGCGGGACGCCCGCAAATTTCTGCGGGTTGAGCGGCAAGTACACCTGTACCCGTTGCATCAGGTACAACACCAGCATCGACACCACGCTGAAAAGCAGCATGGCGAAGGCGTACTCGGTCCAGCGCATTTCGTGGTTTTCATCCACGAAACACAGCTTGTAGATGAGCCGTTCCAGGGGCCGCATCACTGGATCTAAGAATGTTTTCTCGCGATTGAATACCCGCGCCATGAACACGCCCAATGGCTTGGTGACGGCGAGCACAAGCAGCAGAAATACTGCGATTTGGAACCACCCGTTGGCAGTCATGTCAGAATTTCTCCGGACGCAACAACGCGTAGAACAGATAGATCATCATGAGGGCACAAACCGCGATCATGATGGCCGACTCAGTGTGCATGGCTTCCCCCTACTTCACGCGGTCGCAGAAGTGGACATACCCCAGCGACAGCGCGAAGAACGCAATTGTGATAGCTAAGAAAACTATGTCTTGCATACGACCCCTCCAAAACCAAGATTCGCAACAAACTTCGGCACGAGTCCCCCCGCTAAAACAGGAATCCGATCTCGACCACACCGCGCGGCTGAGTTGCGCTTGCCCCTTCCGCGCCGAAGGCAAAGCCGGGGGTGTAATTGACTGCTTGCACAAACGAAAATTCCGCGCGGGTAAAGAACTTCTGATACTGGTAAGTCGGCGTCGCCGTAATCGACCAGGCCGCGCTGCCCGGACCGTACAGCAAATTGACCGAGTTTGAAGCCGCCCCTCCTGTACTCGAAACGTACTCAAAGCGGCCGGCCATAGAAAACCCTTTCCTCAGCGTGCGACTTGCCAGGATCGCGCCTCCCCAGGCCTGCGCTCCCTGCGTCACCCCAATCGCAGGATTCGTGCGAACGACGTTGTATTGCAGGTAGGGCTGGATGACCCATCCGTTTTTTGAGTAGGTGTAGATAAGGTCGTAGATCTGGCCATTGTTCTGAATAGGAGTGGCCAGGCTTGTCCACTCTGTCTGTCCGAGGTATCCAGCGCCAACGAATGCTATGCTGTGCGGTCCATTGGTGTAAGAGAGCAGGCCACTCAGTCCCGAGTAACGATTGGAATAATATCCATCGTTCCAGCTGAACGAGGCCGTGAACTTTCCCATCGTCTGATTGATCTGCACGCCGCGGGTGATCGCGTTTTCCTGGTTCCAAAGCAGGCCGCGCTCGATGTTCATGTTCTGGAAACTGAAGGTATATTCAGCGCCGACCAAAGTTGGTAGTATGCCGATCAGGATGCCGGTATTCTTTCCCGGTACAAGCTTCAAGTAAGCCGTCGGCACGGGACCGTAGAGGTCCGTGAGCGCCTTTTCCGTCGAGATGAAGGACGATCCCAGCGCAGTCAGGTCGTAGGCGCCCGCTTGTACATAGAACTGCCACCAACCTGTCGTCTTTTGTATCCAGACCTGCCCATTGCTCAGGGCGCCTTCAGCGCCGTCGTTGCCAGAGACGGCATTCCCTTGAAACAGACCCATTCCGCTGACGATGCCGTTAAGGCTGATCTTGCCCAGAATGCTGGATGCGTTACCGCTCAACGGGATCGGCGGCGACGCCTGCAGCGGACCGGTGATCGCAGGGGTCGGCAGCGGACTTGGGGCAGCAGGCGCGGCAGGAGCTGTGCTCTGGGCCGATGCCTGCGGTTGGTCTGCAGGCTTCGAAGCAGGCGCGTCCTGCGCATAGCTAACGCACGCTAATCCGACGCTCAGAGCGATCGCAGCGAGTCTCTCGAGACGCATGGTTGTCACGCTGTCTCCCTGCCGTCGGCAAGAAATGCGGCCGCGCTCGAAAATTGCGGCATCGTTTCGCAAACTTGTTGAACTTTAGGACCTTGATCGGCCCTTAATTGTGGACCTTGCGCGCGTTGCGCCAATGAAATCAACACGAAGCCCAGCAAGACAACGAGTGCGCTGCGCTGATGCGAGTGAAGGAAGTCCGCCATTTGGCGTTCCAGGTGTGCCAGGCTCTGCCGCCCCGTCATCGTGCCTGTGTCTGGCTGGCCGATGACATGGTCATGGCTCTTGGATGGTCTCCTCGGCTTTCCGCACTGCCAGAGAAAGACCAGGAAAAACGCCACACTCAAGCCAGACACGAGAATGAAGAAGGTGGTCATCGACGCCTCTTGCCAGAGTGCATGCACCCTGTTCCTCTTTCATTCGATCACCGCGACCGTAAGCCTCAGCTAAGAAGTTCGTAAAAAGTGCGTAAAGAACGATGCGCAATAATGCGCTCTCATCTGGCTTTCGTTTGATGGTTAACTCCAGTAGAATGTGGGCTCAGCGCGAGTGGCGTGGTAATGTCCGATCTGGTTCAGTTGGCGATTCCAGCATTCATTCTGCTTATGGTGGCCGAAGCCGTCTTCGATGCCGTCATGCGCCGCGACCTCTACGAGGTCAAGGACACAGCAGCCAGTCTGACGATGGGTATGGGGAACGTGCTGGCCGGCCTTCTATCCAAAGGCATGGTCTTTCTCATCTTCACCTGGGTGCATCGGTTCGCGATCTTTCCTATCGGGTATCAGTGGTGGGCGTGGGTGCTGGCGTTTTTCGCTGACGATTTCAGCTACTACTGGTTTCATCGGACCAGCCACGAATGTCGCTTCTTCTGGGCGTCACACGTGGTACACCACTCATCGCAGCGATATAACTTGAGTACGGCCCTGCGGCAGACGTGGACGGGTGGGTTCTGCTCGTTCATCTTCTGGTTGTGGATGCCGCTGGTAGGCTTCCAACCCATCATGGTCTTCACCATGCAGGCGTTCAGCTTGCTATACCAGTTCTGGATTCATACGGAAACCGTCAGGCGCGTGGGCGTTCTGGAACTGGTTATGAATACTCCGTCGCACCACCGCGTTCATCACGCGACTAACCCGCAGTACATCGACCGGAATCATGCCGGAATTCTGATCATCTGGGATCGCCTGTTTGGCAGCTTCGAGCCCGAGCGGGAGCCCTGCATCTATGGGCTCACCACCAATATCGGCTCCTACAACCCCCTGCGAATCGCCTTTCATGAGTGGATCGATATCTGGCGGGATGTGAGACGGTCACGTGATTGGCGAGGAAAACTTGGAGCGGTGTTTGGAAACCCCGGCGCTACGTACTCTCCACCAGGGGGGCCGCCAGCCGGGGTAATGGCGCGGACGTAACCCGGCCCTCGTTCGACCGGGTTACTACTCCTTCTTCTTGCTGCTGGTAGGGGAGATAACCCGTAGATTGTTCGTCACCGCAAATGTTCCCGGCACCTGGTTGGCGCGCATCCCGGCCACTTGCTTGTCAGACTCGCTGTCTACTACGCCGTCCAGAGTGATACGTCCGTTTTTCACGATGATGTGAATCGGCGGTAGCGTCCCGTGCGAGTATTTAAAAAGCGGACCATAACTATAGATTGACTGATAGGCCGCCCGGCGAATGCGGTCATCTGCAGGGCTGGGTGGCAGAACTTCGATCTGATTGACCACTTTGTCCACGCCTTCTATATGCTTCACCGCATTCTCCGCGCTCGACTTGTTGGTCGGATTCGTCGTTTGGCCCATCAACGTGACGGTCCGGCCGTCAATGCGGAAATACAGGTTGTCGAACACCGTGTAGTACGGAAGCATGACCAGTTCGTGCCGCACTTTGTCGGTCAGTTTCGCCAGACTCTCCGGACTCAACCGCTGACTCGAAGCATCCGGCTGCGCTGTACTGTTCTGCGTCTGGACGGCCTGGTCGCCGGGCTTGGTCGCCTGTCCGAGGCACGCAGCCGAAACCACTACCGCTACGAGTATGAATCGAAGGCTTCCGCGCGCAATCCGCTGCATAACTCCCCTCCTGCCGTGCGTGAACTGTACATCATTCACGCTATGCCGCCAAATATCGCGGCGAGGAGTTATTCAGGACCACCAGTCACTTTCTCGAATAAAAATGGAAACGGCGTGATCGCCATAGAATCACGCCGCACATGTACTCCGCGAAGATGGGAAGTTTAGCGAGTTGGTCCAGCCCCCCGCACGGTGAGAACCGGGCAAGCCGCCTCGCGCACCAACTCGTAGGCGATCGGCCACATGAATCGGTCGAGGATACCGGACGACCGCCGAACTCCAAGCACGATGAGATCCGCATCCGTTTCCGTGGCGACTTCGAGTATGGTGGACGAGACATTACCGAACTCAATTCGATAGCGCACGTCCACTCCGTCGGCGCTCTCTTTCACGATCTGGGCCAGCTTCTCTGTAATTCCCAGCTTAACCCGCTCGGGATCCAGCTTCATGCCTTCAGTGGCGTGCTCAATCACATGCAGGACCGTAAGTTGCGAATGATGGTCTCTCGCCAACGAACAGGCGAAATGAACGGCCCGATGCGAGGCAACCGCCAAATCGCACGGAGCAAGAATTTGATGAGTGTCGCTGATCGGCTTGGGACGGTGGATGTGCGGCCCAACCGTTAGCACAGGAACGGGCGAGTGCCGAAACAGCTTTTCCGCTACTGAACCGAGGACAATCTTCCCCAGTCCACCACGCCCGTGGGTGCCCACCACAATCAGGTCAACTTTCTTGTCCTGTGCCAACTGTAAAAGGCACTCTGCAACGGGGCCCTCAATCATACTGACATGGCAATCGATGTCCTCTTCAAACCCACGGCTGTGACGCAGCCTCGTTTTCAACTCCAGCAGGTCGCGCCGCGCTGCGTCTTTTGCTGCCATCAATCCCTCGGCGCCTGCCAACACAAATTCTTCGGTCGGAAGAACGTAGACCACCTCAGCCTGCGCCCCGTAACGATGCGCGAAATCGAGCCCGTACTTGAGAGCGTACTCGGAGTGATGTGAAAAATCCGTGGCGATGAGCACGTTGTGGATGCCCACGCAGTTTGCTGTGAGCTGTGCCGTGGCCATTGCAAGCGACCAATCTCCCCACGCGGTGGGGTCACTCAGCGAATGGCGAAATGTTGCGTCGAGGGTACGCGAGCGTGCACCGGTCGGCCGCAACACCTACCACTCATTTCGGTTCTACTATTCTTCTAACCCGGTATTCACCGGAAGGCTGTGATTTACGTCATCTTCTTGAGTGACGAGGGGCAATCATGGACGAT
Organism: uncultured Acidobacteriaceae bacterium; assembly: GCA_963834815.1. Taxonomy (GTDB): domain Bacteria; phylum Acidobacteriota; class Terriglobia; order Terriglobales; family Acidobacteriaceae; genus DASRAA01. Next base: position 175,703 of record CAWIDA010000010.1, read on the forward strand.
CGGGTATCGGGGCGGCGGCTGGCTGGCTACGCTCAAGCAGCGACTTCACTATCACGTACAGCACCGGAATGAAGAACAGGTTTAGTACCGTGGAGACAATCATGCCGCCGAACACCGTGGTGCCGACGGAGTTACGGCTGGCCGAGCCAGCACCGGTGGCGAAAACCAACGGCAGAACGCCGAGGATGAAGGCAAAGGACGTCATCAGGATGGGCCGCAAGCGAATCTTCGCCGCCTCGACGGCCGCATCGGTGATGGAAAGTCCTTTATGGCGTAACTGCTCGGCAAACTCGACGATTAGAATGCCATTCTTACTGGCCAGGCCGATCAGCATCACCATACCAATCTGGCAATAGACGTCATTCAGCAAGCCGCGGGCCGACTGCGCAGCCAAGGCACCCAATAGAGCCATCGGCACGCTCAGCAGGATGATAAGTGGCAGCACGAAGCTTTCATATTGTGCGGACAGCGTCAGATAGACAAATAACAATCCCACGCCAAAGAGGATGACCGACTGGCTTCCAGACCGGATCTCCTCCAGCGACAACCCCGACCACGCGTAGTTGAAGCCGAGGGGTAAGTCTTGCTTGGCCACTTCATTCATTGCTTGAATGGCCTGTCCCGAGCTATAGCCGGGCGCGGCCGAGCCATCAATTTCCGCCGAGCGAAAGAGGTTGAAGTGGCTGATTACCTGCGGCGATGTCGTTTCACGAATATCGACGACATTGTCGAGGGGAATCATCATGCCATTGTCGGCGCGCACGTAGAAACTGCGTATGTCGCGTGGCAGTCTGCGAAAATCCTGGTTCGCCTGCACATACACCCGATAAGCGCGGTTGTTAAAGTCAAAATCGTTCACGTAAGACGAGCCCATATAGACCTGCATGGTATCGCTGATCTGCTGAATAGGAATTCGCAGGCTACGCGCCTTTTCCCGGTCGATTTTCACCAGGAACTGGGGGTCGTTAGCGGTGTAGGAACTGAACAGTCCATTCAGGTCGTGACGTGCGTTGCCTGCGGCTGCTACTTTCTGGGTAACTTGAAACAAGTCTTCCAGCGAACCGCCGCCCTCTTCCAAGACCTGAAAGCTGAAGCCGCCGAAGGCCGATACTCCCGAGATGGCGGGAGGCAGGAATGGAAAGGCTTGTACGTCAGTGATCTGGGACAAGGGTGCGCGCAACCGATTCACGATGGCTGCAGCCGAATTTTGCTCGCCCTTACGATTGTCCGCCAGATTCAGGAACACCATACCCTTATTCGCGCCGCTGCCGGAAAAGCTGAACCCGGCGACGGTGAACGCGCCGGTAATGGCCTTCTCCTTGGCCAGTACTGCTTCAACCTGCCGCATCGCCTCCGCCGTATACTCCACGGAAGCGCCCGGCGGTCCCTGCACCAGCACCATGAACCAGCCTTGGTCCTCATCTGGCACGAAGCCGGTGGGCACCCGCTTGTACACCAAGTAGGTTGCTGCCAGTCCGAGGAAAAACACAACCAGCACGAGGTAGCGAAGACCAATCGCCTTTCGCGCCGAGGCCGTGTACATCGACGTACCCTTCTTTATAGCGGTCTCGATTCCGCGAAACACGATGTTTTTCTTCTCGTGCTCCTTTTCGGGCCGCAAAATCAGCGCTGACAGCGACGGCGTAAAGGTGAGCGAATTAAACGCCGAGATGGCGATGGAGAAAGCAATGGTCAGCGAGAACTGCTGGTACAGCAAGCCCGTGGTACCGGGAAAGAAAGCTACCGGCACGAACACCGCGACCAGCACCAGTGAGGTCGCCACCACCGCTCCGGTCACCTCGCCCATGGCCTGGGATGCGGCAAGATGTGAGTCGCACTGTTGTTCGCCCATGTGCCGCTGAATATTTTCAATGACGACAATGGCGTCGTCCACCACCAATCCGGTAGCCAGGACAATCCCAAAGAGGGTCAGGGTGTTGATGGAAAAACCCAGAATCTTAATGAAAGCGAAGGTCCCCACCAGCGATACCGGAATGGTTACCGCGGGAATCAGCGTGCTGCGCCAATCCTGCAGGAAGAGGAACATCACGATCATGACGAAGATAATTGCCTCCACCAGCGTCTTCAGCACCTCGCGGATGGATTCGCCCACAAACGTCGTCGAGTCGAACGCCATGGCGTACTTCATGCCCGGTGGGAAGCGTTGCGACAAGCGCTGCAGTTCTTGCTTCACAGCCTTATCGACGTCGAGTGCGTTGGCTGTGGGAAGCTGCGAAATGCCGATGCCAATACCTTCGTAGCCATTGAAGCGAAGCTTGCCACTATAATCTTCGGCGCCCAGTTCGGCATGGCCTACGTCTTTTAATAGAACGAGCGCGCCATCTCCGCCCGGCTTCAGCACAATATCGTCGAATTGCGCGGCCTCGTTTAACCGGCCTAAGGCGCGCACGCTGATCTGGAACGCCTGGTCCTTGGGCACGGGAGCCTGGCCCACCTGTCCGGCGGCAATTTGCACGTTTTGTTGCTGCAGTGCGGAAACGACATCCGACGCGGTCAGGCCCCTCGCCGCCAGCCGTGCGGGATCGAGCCATAACCGCATCGAGTATTTCCGCTCGCCAAAGATTTGCACGTCGGCTACACCGTGAATGCGCTTGAGAGCATTCTTGACGTAGATGTCGACATAGTTGCTCATGAATTGCGTGCTGTACCGATTGTCTTCGCTGTAAAACCCAACCGCGCCGATGAACGAAGTCGCGACTTTGGTGATCGTTACGCCTGTGGCCTTGACCTCGTTGGGTAGGCGGCCGGTTACACCCGAAACGCGGTTTTGCACATCAACGGCCGCAATGTCGAGCGGGCGCGTCAACTCGAAAACTATGGAAATTTGGCACGACCCGTCATTCCCGCTGATGGAGGTCATGTAGCGCATGCCTTCAACGCCGTTTATGGCCTCTTCCAATATGGTGGTTACGGATGACTCGACAGCCTGCGCGTTGGCTCCGGTGTAGAACGAAGATACTGCTATCGTGGGCGGCGCCAGTTCGGGAAACTGCGCGATGGGAAGCACCGGAATGCATACAGCCCCGGCGATGACGATCATCAGTGAGGTGACCGTCGAAAACACCGGACGCTTGATAAAAAAATCAGCAAACAAAGTGCGGGGCCCCTTTCCCTGGGAGCAGCGAGCTACTGCTCGATCTTAATGGCGGTGCCGTCGGTCAGGTTCTGTCCGCCAGACACGATAATGGTGTCACCAGCCTTAAGACCGGTGAGCACGGTATATTCATTTCCTGATATTTCGCCCAGCGTGAGCGGCACTTGTCGGGCAACTTCCTTCCCGTCCTTCTGCTCAGCCACGAAGGCAAAGAACTGCCCGCTTATGCGCGACACGGCGATCACCGGGATAGTTATGCCCGGCTGGCTGCTCCACGTGATGCGTGCCCGCACCAGTTGCTGTGAACGTAGCCGGTCCGCCGCCGCATCGACCGGGGCCTTGGCCAGGACGGATTGCGTGGGCGTGTCCACCTGGGGAGAAATGAAATACACACTCGTGGTGAGGATCACGTTCCCACCCGCATCGAGAATCTGCACGGGTGCGCCCATCTTGAGCTCTCTCGCACGGTCGGACGGAATCGGCAAGTACACTTCCAGTCCGCGCCGTTCGTCAATCGTGGTCAACACGGTGGTATTGGTAACCCGGTCCCCAATGTGAACCGGGACATCGCCAACTATGCCGTCCACCGGGGCAAACACGCTGTAGTATTTCAGCTGCACTTGCTGTTGGTTGATCTGAGCGTCAAGGGACTTTACATCGGCCGCAGCCGCATCGTAGGTCGATCGAGCCTGGTCAAATTCCTGTTTGCTGTACACGCCTGACGAGTACAAGCCTTGGGCTCTATCCAACTGGATCCTTGCCAGTTGGAGATTAGCCTCTTTTGCCGCCCGTTGCGATTCCCAGTTAGATACCGTCGCCGCCTGACGGCGGGGATCGATCTCCATCAGCGACTGGCCTCTTTTGACCAGGTCGCCGGAGTGCACATGGATAGCAAAAATCCACCCCTCCACATCCGACTCGATGGTCGCAGAATTGCGCGACTTGATGGTGGCAACATATTCTGACGTGTTCCCGATCTGCTGCGATCCAATGCGCTGCACCTTCACGGGCATCACCGGAGGCCCCTGCGGACCCTCCGCTGCCCCCCGATTACACCCCAGCAGCGCTGCCAATGATCCGAGTGAAAGCATCAGTAGCAGCCCGCCCATAATGTACCGACTGCGCCTGCAGCTTCCATGGTTCCAACGAAAAGGCATAGAACTCCCGACACCTGCTCTTACCATAACTATTTGTTCGACTTTTCCGCCAAGCGTGACGGCCGGACTAAGAGTACTAGATTGTAGCTCGGAGTGAACTATACAATTTTGTGGCAGCCACAGTTCTGGGACGAACCGCAGTGTCAGCCAGCAATCCATTGCTGGTGTATCGGATCGGCGATAACCTCCCTCCAGACCCGAACACGGGTGGGGCCGCCTGGTTCGCACCGGCGCCCCCATCACGCTACAAAGTCTTTACAGCTTACGTCGCCCGGGCAGCCAGCTTACGGACCGCCATCGACAACATTAACCGGGACACGCCCGACGCGATGAAACTGATGCCGATCAGGGTTCCCACCACCCATTCACTGTTGATGGGCCAGTGTGCCCAGATCAGGCAACCAAGTAAGATCGTAACAATCGCATCGAACAGCACCCATCCCCACCCCGCATGGGGGCGCATCTGGAACGCCAGCACCAAAGCAAAGACACCGTACACCAGCAGTATGCAGGCGATGATTAAGGTCAACGCTAGCAGGCCTCCCGCCGGATGTAGCAGGATGAAAATGCCTGCCACGATGTACAGCAGACCCAGCAGGACCTCGAGTGCCATCCTGCCGCCACCCTGCGTGCGGAAACCGTAAACTATCTGGGCACCGCCGTTGAAAATCGCTGTCCAGGCAACGATGTAAACGATGAACACACCCGCCACAAAGGGCGCAAGAATCGCTAGCATGCCGGCCAGGATCATCAGAATCCCCAAAACGATCGACCACCCTGAAGCACGCTTAACGCCACCTAGTACCGTTTCGGCCATAGTTCCTCCCGTTGGTGAGGCGCTGACGACCCTTGGTCATCAGACGCGGAGTTAAACAGAGTTACTAATCGGAGCTCAGATACTTCTGGATTCGTCGATGCAGTAAATTCTTTCAGAGGAATCGCCTACGATCAACTGTTTAATGAGAGTTGGGCCGGTTCAACCTCGTCAAATTGCCGCATATCTGCCGCGACCTTATTATTGGCAGCGCCACTGATCACGAAGGCATTGGCGAATCGATGGCCCCACAGGACCTCGTCCGGAATGTAAGAAGTGCGGGTGTGAACGATGGCAGAGAATGTCTCGTCGAAGCCGCTGAGCAAGACCAGAAATTCCGATTGCGAGTCGCGCAAGGACTCTGGCGTCTCCCGATAAATCGGACTGCGTCCATCGATGGGATGCACTACCGTCCAGGTAAGGGGCAGAAAAGAAACGCCAGGACGCTCGAGTTCGAGTTGATAGTACCGGCGGGTCCTGACGCCATCGACGTGCTCAAACCGGCTAAGCAGCACCTTGGCCGAAACTTCAATTAGCTCATTGGATCGGGCGTTCGCCACCCGGAACTCCAGTGCAGTGATGTTCTGATAAGGAGCGATCAACGCATGCTGGCTGAATAGCATCTTGGCAGTAGGCCGTGAAAACCTGGCGAACAATAGACCGGTCACGATCGCAAAACCCATCAAACCGACCAATGCTTCCAGCGTCACCAAGGCATTGGCCGGAGTGCCGATTGGAACCACTTGGCCATAGCCGATTGTCGACAGTGTCTGCACGCTGAAAAAGAAGGCGCGCAGATAAGTGTGGTTCTCCATGCCAATGCTTGCGCTTCCCAGGGCCCCAGGGCCACAGGCCAGGTAGGCGGATGCGAACAGCGCGTTCACCGTCAGGTACAGCAAGCCCGTGGCCGTAAAGAACTGCCACCACGGGATCGTCAAGGTGGCATGGTAGGCGCTAAACGACGACAAAAATGGCAATCCCGTGCGCTTGACGTTGAAACTGCCATCCCGGTTCAATAACCGCTGCTGGCTTTCGCGCGACACAACCGCGCCAAAACCAAGGTCCCGAAGGTCCTGCTCGCTCAACGTCTTCACTTGAGGTTCAGTTGCCATGGCAGCTCCGCCGCCCCTCCGAGTCCAGCCGCGTTCAGAAAGTATAACGACTTTCGCCGCGACATCGGCGCTTGCCAACCCGTGCCGCCGGGTAAACTGTTTATTCGCTGCACACTAACGCATATCGTCGCCGGAACCTGCGGCACAAAATCCATCTAGTTTGTGCGGCATGTCACAGCGCCGACGTTCGCGGTTCGTTTCTAATTATTGGTTCACTTTTTTCACAGGAAGGTACTGATCATGGCTGTCAGCGGCAAGAAGGGCGTAATCGGAATATTAACCGGCGGAGGCGACGTCCCGGGACTGAACCCAGCGATTCGTGCTGTGACGATACGGGCACTGCGCGAAGGGTACAGCGTCATTGGTCTTCGGCGGGGATGGGCGGGCCTGGTCGATACCGTGCGGGACGCTGAACACGACAATAGCGATAACTACCAGATCCTCACCGAGGAACTGGTCAATCGCGCGGGCCGCACCGGAGGCACTTTCCTGCATAGCTCCCGCACGAATCCCAGCAAGGTCGGCAAGGCCAGCGTTCCAAAACACTTGCAGGACACATATAGTGCCGAGAAGAACGATCTTACGCCGGAAGCCCTGAAGAACCTCGAGTGGCTAGGTATCGAGAGCCTGATCCCGATCGGCGGTGACGACACCCTCAGTTATGGCGTGCGTCTGTACCAGGAAGGCGTGAAAGTCGTTGCTATCCCTAAGACAATGGACAACGACGTTCCGGGAACCGACTACTGCATCGGATTCAGCACATGCGTTACCCGAACCATCGAAATGACCAATCGGTTGCGCACCTCAGCCGGCTCTCACGAACGTTTCATGGTGCTGGAAGTCTTTGGGAGGTATGCCGGTTTCACCGCTATGCTCCCAACCATGGCTGGGGCAGCCAACCGCTGCGTCATACCGGAGCACAGATTTGACATTGAGCGGTTGACTGAGCTTATGAGTGAGGACCGCCGCCGTAATCCCAGCCGCTATTCGGTGGTATTGGTGTCAGAAGGTGCAATGTTCGAGGGCGGCGAGATGGTTTTCGAACGCGACACGACCGACGCCTTCGGTCACAAGAAGCTGGGCGGCATTGGGGACCTGGTGTCGGAGAAGTTGAAGGAGCTTTCTCCCAAGTACAACAATGGCAGGACTATCGACACCATCAACCAGAAGCTTGGGTATCTGGTGCGATGCGGAGATCCCGATGCCATCGACTCCATCGCCCCGATGGCTTACGGCAACCTTGCGCTAGATCTGCTCCTCAACAAAATTCACGGGCGCCTGGTGGTATTAAAGAACGGGCGCTATGACAACATGCCGATCGAGGTGGTGACTGCGACGAAGAAAGTCGTAAACGTCAAAGAACACTACAACGTTGACCGATTGCGGCCGCATTATAAGAGCTTCGAGATGAAGCCCCTGTTCATCATGACCAGCGAAGCGGTGTAGTTCGCCTCTTCATAACGCGGCCGGGGTCGGGCACCATCACGACCTTGTCCAACTCTGGTTCCGCGTTTGAAGGAAAGGCACCGCCAATCCATCCCAGGCAGCGATTCTACGCGGCCGGCATGTACGCCAAGGCGACAGACTTGGCATCCCGCCGTGCCTGTCGGACAATGGGAGCGTGTCGAGCAACCCAATAAAGCCATCCGACATCACCGACGAATCTTCCGCCGCTATGTCAAACGGCTCTGAAAGCGGACTAGTGCCCTCGCGGACTCCGCCGCGCGAGCTGGTTCGTTTGATCAGCGACTTCTGCGATGCATCCACGCTGCGAAAGCGCAACGCCGCTCTCATTGGGCTTTTTGGCTGGATGAGAAAGCCAGGGGCTTCGGTCGCGGATCTGGCCGGCTTGCCCGGGCTCGTCGAGTACCTCGAAACCAGCCCCGAACCACGTCAGCGATTTCAGATCGCATTCGCCGAGCTGCTTTCCGAAATGAACTGCATTCCGCTGTTTGCTGAGGCGGGAATCCCATCCGATCACAGCTTCGTGTCGGAAATCGGGCAGCGAATCTCGGCCCGCCTGCTGCCCTCAGCCCGGGAACAATCCGATGCCGCGAAGCTGCTGGTGCGCTTGTATCCCTCCGAGCGGAATGTGAAACGGTTCCTTGCCAGTCCGCCGGAGTTGTTTCAGCGATTGGTTGCCGCGCTGACCCCCTCTGGCGATCCACAGTTTGCCAGCCACGAGACTCGGGATCTGCAGGAGGCTCTCCGTCTGCTGAGCTCACGCGTTAGCGCGCTCGGACTTGAACCTGAGGTCCGGTCACGCAGTTCGTCGGCAGGCGTTTCCGCTTCGCCTTTTTACCAGATTCTTACCTCCAGCGAAGCTGTGATTGCCGCCTCCGGGTCCGACAATATTCGTTTCGAGGTAACACGCTGGCGGGCCATCGTTCATCGCTGCCGCACGGAAATGGTGCAGGTTCATCAGCACATGGAATCCGCGGGCGTCAGCGTCGAACTGATCTTCGACCTGCGAAAGATCTCGGCCTGCCTGGCTCGCATGGAATCCATCGTGGACGTGCTCACTGCCGAAACCCACGACGCCCGGGTTTCCTCGGTATATGGCCTGATGGGACACCTCATGGACGGGCGCCTCTCCGACCTGAGCCTGACTTCCCTGCTGCGCGAGAACCTGAACCTGATCGCTCGCAAGATGGTGGAGCGGACCGGCCATAGCGGCGAGCACTACATCGCACATGATCGCAGCGAGTACCGCCATATGTGGCTGGCCGCACTGGGTGGCGGTTTGCTGACGGTCGTCACGGCCGCGGTGAAGTTGCGAATCATGGATGCCCAGCTTCCGCCTTTCGTAGAGGGTTTCGTCAGCGGCACCAATTACGCCGTGAGCTTTGTGCTGCTGCAGATTCTCGGGCTCGTGCTCGCGACCAAGCAACCCGCAGCTACGGCCGCAACCTTCGCCGGCATCATCCGCGGCAACCGCGGCGTCCAACGCGAGAGTAAGCTGACGGACTTCGTTTCCCGTATCACCAGCACGCAGTTGGCGGCGGCCCTGGGGAATGTCGCGGCGGTGAGCGTAGGCGCGCTCTTCTTCGAGAGACTCTGGATGTTCGTATTTTCCCAGTCCTACCTGGCACACGAGACCGCCACCCATGTCTACGAAACCCTGGATCCGATGGCCTCAGGCACCGCCTGGTACGCAATCATTACAGGTGTCATCTTGTGGATGGCCGCGCTGGCAGGAGGCTGGTTCGAGAATTTTGCCGTTTACTATCGGCTGACTGATGCCGTCGCGCAGCACCCGCTGGGCTCGACTTTCGGGGCGGTCCCGCTTAAGAAGTTTGCTCGCGTATTGAACCGAAATCTGGGTGGCTGGAGCACCAGCATCGTGCTGGGCTATCTCCTGGGATTCACTCCCGTGATCGGCAAGTTCTTCGGTCTGCCGCTTGACGTGCGTCACGTCACGCTCTCAACCGGAACGCTGGCCCTGGCGGTTGCGCACTTTGGAACTCCCAGCATGAGTCGCAGGTGGTTCTACGAGGCTGTCGCCGGCATCGGCGTTATCTTTGTTCTCAATCTCTGGGTCAGTTTCAGCATCGCCGCTTACGTCGGCCTGCGCGCCTACGAAGTAAGTGGCCGGGAGCAACTCCAAATCCTGCGTTTCGTTGTGGTGGACGGACTGAAGTCGCCGCTGCGCTACATCTGGCCTGGTTACATGCGCCATTCGAGGAAAAGTGACCCGACGCCCGCTGAGGAGCAGGGCTAAGACAGCCCTGGACATTCCGACCATGCTCTATGTGAACACTGCGATAGTTGAATGAGAAGGCCAGTCGGCTTCGGTTAGGCGGCCCGGCCCGCGCGGTCGCGTATCCGCGAAACCGCACGATCAATTACAGCGACAACTTCGGTGGCAAATTCTGGCGCCCGATTTTCCCGCAAGCGGCGCCTCGCCTTGTCGGCGTTGAACCAGGTCGGGTCACGGTGGCTTTCCTTAGGTGACACCAGACGCTCGACCTCACAGAGATGCGCGTGCACCGGCACAACTGAACGGCGGGCCCGGAAGCGGTCCCGTTTCGAGTGAAAGTAGCGGTGGAATGGGTCGTGCTCGACCCTGCCCTTCACGCCTGCTTCTTCATAGGCTTCGCGGGCGGCGGCAGCCGCGTTAGTTGCATCTCCGTCAACCCCGCCCTTGGGAAAAGTCCATCGCCCGCTGCGGGTGCGAACCAAAAGAAACTCTGGCTCACCTGCATTCAGCCGATAACAAACTGCTGCCACATGTATGCGTTGGCCTGTGGAATTGGTGTGGATATTCGTTCGCCACCGCAGCGCGCGGTATCTTTTTGCGAGAGCGCTTTTGTCCAGTTCAGGCATCCGAGCTGCTCAGCAGCAAGCTTCGAGCGATTGCCGCTTGCTTACTAGTTAGTATCCCTGAAGTAGAGGGTTTACTTTGTTAAATGTCAATGAACGGTGAGGGAGTGTATCTCTTTAGTGAATAGGACGTTAACGGCGGAATACGATGATCGGAGTGACGACGGACGCCGCTAGGGCCTGCTCGTCTTGAAATCGAAACGCATGATGGGACGAGGAGGCACGTGACGCGCGACAACTCGGAATCCCGCACGTGCGAAGGTTGTAGCGTAACCGGTTCCTGAGGCACTAGGCGTCTTGTCCGCATCCAGTGGGTAGGCCTCGAGCGCAGGTGCCTTGCTGCGTTTTGCGGCTTTCAACGCCGCTGCGATCAGTGCCGCTGTCACCCCCTTTTTGCGATAACCTACGCGCACATAAAGACAGGACAGCGACCAAACTGGAGCTTCGTCAACCCGCTTGAGTCGCGACTGACGATCCAGCCATGGCAATGCATCGCGCGGTGTTAGCTGACACCACGCCACGGCTTTGTCACCATCGAAAGCAATCAAGCCAGGCGGCGGACCGCGTCTTACAATTTCGCGGAATGCGGACTTGTTTATATCAGGAGAATTCTTCCGATAGGCTGCACCAATCCGCCAATACATGCACCAACATCCATTGCACGCACCCTTCTTACCGAACAAGTCCTCTAGGGCGGCCCATAGATCTGGCGTAAGTGGACGAACGGTCAGCCGCACGCCGGCCCTTTCTCATCATTCAATCCAAGATGCCGACCAAACGGGATGTCAGTCGGACTACACGGCAATGCCGAATGGGAGACAATACGCGATGCACGGCATCTGATACTCGGCAACGCGAAAACCTCCAGCGCGAAGTTATCCGGCAACCCAACCTGCTTCAGCGAGCCGAGAACCGGTAGATCGTGACCGAGTGAAACTTTTCGCCGGGCTTTAATTCCGTGGTCGGAAACTCCGGATGGTTCGGCGAGTCAGGATAGTGCTGCGTCTCCAAGCAAAAACCATTGCGCCGGTTGTACACTCTGCCGCCCTTGCCGGTCACAGTTCCGTCCAGAAAATTACCGGTATAAAACTGGATCCCAGGCTGGTCGGTAAGCACCTCCAGCACGCGGCCTGTCGTCGGCTCGTACGCCTCGGCGGCGAGCACAACTTTCTTCCCGCCTCCGTCGATCACCCAGTTCTGATCGTAGCCGTGCGCCAGTTTCAGCTGTTCGTTGTTGGCATCAATCCGCGAACCGATGACCGTCGACTTGAGAAAGTCAAAAGGAGTTCCGGCAACCGGCGCCAGCTCGCCAAGAGGAATCAGATTGGCATTCACCGGCGTGTACCGGCTGGCATTAATTTTCATCTGATGCTCGAGGATGTCCCCGTTGCCCTGCCCCTTGAGGTTGAAGTAGGAATGATTGGTAAGGTTGAGGACCGTGTCCGCATCGGTGGTCGCGGAATACTCGATGCGCAGCTCGTTCCCGCTCAAGCTATAGCGCACTGTCGTAGTCAGAGCCCCCGGAAATCCCTCTTCACCGTTCTTGCTGACGTAAGACAGTTCGATGCCGTCCTTGATCTCAGTAGCCTTCCATACCTTCTTGTTGAAGCCGTCAATGCCGCCGTGCAGCGCGTTGTCGCCGTCGTTTTTAGGTACGTGATACGTCTTGCCATCGAGGCTGAAGGTGCCGCCTGCAATGCGATTGGCGTAACGGCCTATGAGGGCTCCCATGTAGGGTTTATTGCCAGTCTTGACGTACCCGTCAAGCGAGTCGAAACCTAGCACAATGTCGGCCGGTTTGCCGGCTCGATCGGGCGCTTCCAACGACACGACGATGCCGCCGTAGGTCATGATTCGAACCGTGAGCTTGCCGTCCTGTAGCGTGTACAAGTCGACCGCGGTTCCGTCCTCGGTCGTGCCGTAGGCCTGTTTCGTTACCTTCGACTGCGATGGAATTGTCATGGCGATAATCACCAGCAAAAGAAGAAGCGTCGCTTTCATAGAGTCTCTTTTCTTTACCATTGCTTGGCTGCATCAAGACCTCAACTGCGCCGAGTGCTGCAATGCCGATTCTACCGTTTCCACTAAGCCCGATCGTGCCAGTACATGTCCCAACCGTAATAGCGGGTGGCGGCCTCGTGCACGGCCCCAGCGACGGTGGAGAAGTTCGCAGCCACGTGGTGCTCAAATCCCTGCTCGCAGATGTAGTGCAGCAGCTTCTGCATCTGCGAAATCTCCACCACTCCGGCGCCGCCGAAAGTCTCCAGCGGGTCGTCGGTGAAACGCCCTTCGCCGACATAGCCCCGCATGCGGCCTGAGGTGTCGTCCGTCGAGAAGCGGGCAAAGCTCATGGCCCCCGACTTCACCTGTCCTACACACGTCCCAAAGGTATTGTCCTTGCCTACCGTCCCGGCGATGATTTCCTGGAAATCCATCCTCACGTCGCGAAAGAAATGTTTTGGCAGATTCGAGCAATGGAAGCACACAGCTTTGTCGGGATTGGATCCGTAGTTGTTGTTCCAGTCCAGCAGGGCCGACGGTGTCTCCGACGCCAGTCGCAGTGCGTGCATGCTCAGCACGCCACAGATGTCCACCTCGCAGGCGCTCGACAGCAGGTCGTTACTCATCATGCTCATTACCGTACAGGGCACAATGCCGAGGTTCTCCTCAATCGAAGTCCAGCACTGCACCGCACTGATGGCGACCTCGGTCTCGCGCATCCACCCCTCGACTACCGCTGCCAGCTTTGCCATTTTCACTAGCGCTTCCTTGGGCACTCCGCTGGTCTGCACGTACTGCTGGATGGCCGCCAGCTTGCTCTGAGCGGCATCGTCGCTGTCTTTCATGCGCGCGATTCGCCCCAGCACTTCCGAAAGGTCTAGCGTCTCAACCGAAATGCCTTGTGATTCCAGCAACTTCTCGCTGTAACGAACGGTATTGAAAGCGGTGGGACGCGCCCCAATCGAGCCGATGCGGAGATTTTTCAGTCCCTTCACCACACGGCACACGGCCGCGAACCACTCCAGGTCTTTGGCAAACTCTGGCGAATCAGGGGCCTCGGTATGCAGCGTGGTAATTGAGTATGGAATGCCGTACTGTTTCAGATTGTTGCAGGCCGACATCTTCCCGCAGAAGCTGTCGCGGCGGAAGGCGAGGGTCATCTTACTCGGATCGTCGGGCGTCGCCTGCACCAGCACCGGCACCTGGAGATTGGCCAGCCTCAGAGTATCGGCGATAGCCCGTTCCTCCCCAAAGTTCGGCAACGTGACGATTACGCCATCGATGCGATCACGATTACGCGTAAACAGATCGACGCATCGTTTGACCTCCTCGCGAGTCGTCACCGCGCCACACTTGGAGTCTTCGGGCGTGAGCACCACCACATCGACGCCGGCCTTCTGCAGAATGCCGGTCATCTCTTCCCGTCCCGAGTTCGCCAGATGGGCTGGAAAGAATCCGCGATTGCCTACAATCAGGCCCATAGTCATCTTCATATTCGGCATAAAGGTCCCTCACCAGAATTCGTAACTTCCGCTTACGACGATCGCCGGGGCTGAAAGCGCAGGCTGTACATGATCCCAAGTAGCATCAACACCGCTCCCCACCATACGTTGGCGTGGAGCCGGAACAAGACCACCGGGTTCGCCGGAGGATAGATCAACTCCCACACCCCTGCGCCCAGGATCAGCGCGCCATTGACCAGGAGCGAGATGCCAACAAAAAACCAGATCGAGATGCCGCCGCCACTGCGCATAATTGCTTCCTCACCACATCAGAATGTTGAAAATTACAAAGACGGTCGCCACCGCCACGGCCCAGAAGATCGGACGCTCCCACAGCGGCACGTCGGCTTCGTGTGGAATCGGCGTCACGCCATAAACCAGCCCCACTAGTTCACTGTCGGGCTTCGGCTTGGTCATGAGGCTCACCACCACCGTGACAACCACGCATACAATCCACGACCAAAGAGCGCGATACATGTTCTCGGCCATGTCGCGTGCATCCGGCGAAAGCGCCACGTAGCGCAGGGCCGTCGGATCGACCTTCACCCACGCCCACATACCGATCGACGACATCGTACCGGCCAACAGGCCCCAGAACCCCCCCTGCGGCGACGTCCGCTTCCACAACATCCCTAGAACCACCGTTCCAAACAGCGGCGCGATGAAGAAGCTGAAGAGCGCCTGCACGTAATCCATGATGCTCAGGAACGACATCACCAGGTAGGCTGTCCCCACCGAGATCAGTACTCCGACGATGGTGGTCCAGCGTCCCATCTTGACGTAGTGCTCATCGCTTGCGTCCTTATTGATCAGGGCGCGATAAATGTCGTAGGTCCACACCGTAGTGAACGCGCTTACATTTCCCGCCATGCCCGACATGAATCCAGCGATCAGCGCCGTAATGCCCAAACCCAGCAATCCTGGACCGCAGTAGCGCGCCAGCATCAGCGGCAGTACCTCGTTGTAGCTGTGCCCTCCCGAGGCTACCGCGGCCCCTTCACCCACCAGTTTCTGCGGCAGCACCGCCAGTGCCAGCAACCCGGGCAGAATAACGATGAAGGGAACAAACATCTTGAAGGCCGCGCCGATGATCGGAGCCATTTTTGCCGCGCGCAGGTCCTTCGCCGACAGTACGCGCTGCACCACCAGGAAGTCCGTCGTCCAGTAGCCGAACGAAATCACGAATCCCAGGCCCAGCACAATGCCGGTCCAATGGATCCCCATCGGATTGTCCTTGAATGTGCCCAATGTCGACCATAGATGCGTATACTCCGACGACGCCCGCACCGCGATCTCGCTCTTCAGGTTCGACCAGCCACCGGCCTCAATCAGGCCCATCACCGGGATAACCAGCGCGCCCGCCCAAATCAGAATGAACTGCAGCACTTCGTTAAAGATGGCCGAGCGCAAACCGCCCAGCGCCACATAAATCGCCACCGTGATCGACGAAACCCAGATACTGAAGTTGATGTCCCAGCCCAGCACCACCTTCATCACCAGCGCCATGGAGTACATGTTGATGCCGCTCATCAGCACCGTCATGAAAGCGAACGACACCGAGGATAACGTGCGCGCTGACTCTCCAAACCGCAGCTTCAGGTATCCCGGCACCGAGTGCGTCTTGGAGATGTAATAGAAGGGCATCATCACCAGCGCCAGGAACAGCATCGCCGGGATCGCGCCAATCCAGTACCAGTGCGTCGCGAGTATGCCGTATTGATAGGCCGCCGCCGCCCATCCCATGAGTTCCAGCGATCCCAGGTTGGCAGACAAAAAGCTGAGACCGGCGATCCATGCCGTCATCTCGCGGCCTGCCATAAAGAAATCTTCGCCGGTGCCAGACTGCCCTTTGAGGTACCAGCCGATCGCCAGCACCAGCGCGAAGTAAAACGCGATAATCACCACATCGACAGGCGACAGATGCACCAGTCTGGACGCGGCTACCATCGCCATCAGTGGAATCATTCTTGGTTCCTTACCTGACCGTAATAGGCGTTCATAACGTGTTTCCTGAAGTAATGTTCGTCCTGCAAGGTCTGCGAAATCGCTTCCGCAACTCGATCAATCGCGATCGTGAGATATGCGGTTCGCGCCAGCATTTCGAGCACGACCGCCGTCGCCGCTGCCGGCCCCCACGTGAAGGGACACTGGCTCGCAACCAGCACTCCCGGGACCGCAGCGTAGTCTACCTCATCGAAGGTATGGGCGATGATATCTCCGGTATTTTTCTCGTCGTTCGAGGCAATCTCGTTGTCGCCCGATGCGCCGGTGATCGGAACCGCTCCCCGGAGGTAGTCCGCATGGGCGGTGCCGGAACATGGAACCGCAGCGCGTGTCTGGGCCCAGCCCGTGGCGCACACCGAGTGGATGTGCGTAATGCCCTCAATGGTGGCGAACCTCTTGATGAAGTCCAGGCTTTCCCGTGGGGAAATGCCGCTCGCGTTCCCCCCGGTGCGGAGCTCAAGGCCTTTGGGTTGCAGTTCGAGGTTCGTTTGCAGGATCTCGTTGCGTAACTCTTTTAGCAGCATAGTTGGCGGCAGAGACCCGTGAAGGTATCAAACACAAACCCTTATCGTGTACGTACACGATAAAGCTATCCGCCGGTTTGGGTGTTTGTCAACGACGATCTTGTGGGTACCTTAATCTTACCCTTGGGGGCATCAACTCGTCCCGCAGCACTGCGGGATCGGTACCCACCTGTTCGTCCGGTATCATGCCAACATGACCGTCATCACCGCCGGCGCCATGCTCTTCGACTTGGATGGCGTCTTGATTGATTCCACCCCCGCCGTCGCGCGCGTGTGGACCCGCTGGGCCCTTGAACACGGCTTCGAGCCGGAGAAGACCGTCCGCGAGGCTCACGGACGCCCCAGCGTTGAATCGATTCGCGAGCTTTTGCCCGGAGCCGATTACGAAGCCGAGAACATGGACATGGAACGTCGCGAAATCGAGGACCTTGACGGAGTCGTGCCCCTGCCCGGGGCGATCGAGCTACTCACTTCCCTGCCACCGCATCGCTGGGCAATTGTCACCTCGTGCACTCGTCCCTTGGCCGAGGTCCGTATTCGCGCCACCGGCTTGCCGGTTCCGGCGACTATTATCACTTCCAGCGATATCACCAACGGGAAACCACATCCCGAACCCTACATCAAGGGCGCAACCGCGTTGGGCTTCCCTCCTGCCGATTGTGTGGTGGTCGAAGATGTGCCTGCGGGAATTCGTTCTGGGAAAGCTGCAGGAGCTCGCGTCATCTCGCTTCGGACGACGGCCCCAGATGCCGACCTGGTTGCAGCGGGCGCGGATTGGCTGGTCGAGAATTGTAGCTGCATCTCCGCAAAGGAAAATGTCCAGGCCGGCGTGCTCAGCCTCACCCTGGCTTGAAGGGCTTCTCACGTCTGCGGCCACCCACCGCCGTCATTGAGATGCCTGCGACGTTCTGCTAGCTTGGACAGTCCTCTCGTGGGTCAGGAGCATGCATGTCTCGACACCGCTTTGTGTTCACAGCATTAGTAATCTTGTTGTCCGTCTCCGCGAGCGTTCCAGTCCTCGCCCAGGCCGCGCCGCCATCGCCACCATCCCGGATGTTTGCGCCTTACGTGGACATGAGCAAGCTGGCGAATACCCTCCCGCAAGTCCAAGCCGCGTCGGGAATTAAGATGTTCACTCTGGCCTTCATCGTCTCAGGCAACGGTTGCGAACCGAGTTGGGGAGGCAAGGTGCCTGTCAAGGTCGATGTCGACATTGCCGGCGCTGTCGCCAAGCTTCGAGCGGCAGGTGGCGATATTCTC
Source organism: uncultured Acidobacteriaceae bacterium (assembly GCA_963834815.1). Classification (GTDB taxonomy): domain Bacteria; phylum Acidobacteriota; class Terriglobia; order Terriglobales; family Acidobacteriaceae; genus DASRAA01. The sequence continues at coordinate 193,515 of CAWIDA010000010.1, forward strand.
ATCGCCTTCGGGGGCTACGACGGGACTGACCTGGGCCAATCCTGCACCGATGTGCCCGCTCTCCAGGCTGCCTACCAGGCAGTGATCGACAAGTACCAGGCGAAGATTCTTGATTTCGATGTGGAACACACCGCGATCGAAGATCCCATATCGATCGATCGCCGTAGTCAGGCCCTAAAGGCACTGGCCGCCGCGAATCCCGGACTTCAGATCAACTACACACTTCCTGCCACGCCCGCTGGCATGACTGATCTGTCGGTAAACGTGATCAAAAGCGCAGTCAAGTTCGGCACTCCCGTTGCCGTCGTGAACCTGATGACCATGGACTACGGCTCCCCTGTTCCCACCGGAGCGATGGGGCCGAACGCGGTAGCCGCCGCCTCAGGCGCACTTTGCCAACTGAAGTCCCTGGGATTGTCCGCGCGCGTGGGAATCACGCCTATGATCGGCGTTAATGACACCGCGGGCGAGACCTTCACGCTCGACGACGCCCAGGTCGTCGTGAATTACGCGATGGCCAATAGCAACGTGGTTGCCCTGCTGGCGTTCTGGTCGGTGGGACGCGACAACGGCAGTTGTTCCGGTTCCGTGTCGCCCACGTGCAGCGGCATCGAACAAAAGGATTGGGACTTCACTCGCATCTTCCAGAATTTCCGGTAAACGAAAGCAGGATAACTGGCGACTAGAGCTGTTTAGGAACTAGCGTGATGGTTCGACAAACGGTAGAGCCGCGCTTCAGCGCGGTGTTAATGGTAGCCTTCAGATGATTGAGCCGGCTTCAGCCGGCGGCACTTCTGGTTTGTGCCCGTTGCACAATTTCCTAATCGGCTTTAGCAACTGGCCCCTCACCCCATCCTCACCACAACCTCATTCACCGAACCGGCCATCTGCGCCGGTATCGGCATCGCGGCTGGCTGCCCATTGAGCGTCACCTCCTTCACGCCCTTTTGCACTCCATCCGGATTTTTTACTGTGATGTTGTATGTGGCGCCGCGCCATTGCCTCGTGACCTCGAAGCCCTTCCAGCCCGCCGGGATGCAGGGATCGATAACCAGTCCATCAAACGTCAGCTGCACACCCAGAATCCAACGCGTGACAGCCGTGTAATTCCATCCTCCACTCCCTGTGAGCCAGGGATGCCGGGCCCTTCCGTACGCGGTGTGGTCCTTACCCATTACGAACTGGCAGTATGAGTATGGCTCGGCCTCGCGGACCTCGATCCTGTCGTTCTGGTTGTACGGCAGTAACGAGTCATAGAACTTCATCGCGCGATCCCCACGCCCCAGTTTGCACTCGGCAATTACCGCCCATGGGTTGGGATGGCTGAAGATCGCCGCGTTTTCTTTGATGCCTTTGTACACTCGGCCAACAAAGCCGATGTCGTCGTTCGGCTTCGAGAAGGCCGGCCACAACAAGTGAATCCCATATTCCGAGTACAGGTACTTGTCCACTGCGTCCATGGCCAACTTCCCTCGCTCGGGAGACGCTGCATCCGACACCACCGCCCAGGTGTTGCTCTCGATGAAGACCTTGCCTTCTTCGTTCTCCTTGCTCCCGACCTTCAGACCCTTCGCCGTGATGCCGCGCAGATACCATTCACCGTCCCAAAGTTCGCGTTCACAAGCCGTCTCGCACGCGGTCTGCCATCGCGGAATACGTTCGCCGCGTCTTCCGACCGGCCGAGGTACTTTGCCGCCTCAACGAAAGCCCGCAGCGCCCAATGGTGCATGAACGACACCATCGCACTCTCGCCTCCGCCCAGGTTAAGGCAGTCGTTCCAATCGGCCCGCAGTCCCTTACAAATGCCGGTCGCGCCCACCTGCTTTGCCGAGAAATCCAGGGCACGCTTCAAGTGTTCATACACTGTCGCTTCGCCCTCGTCGGCAAACGGCACTACTTCGTCAAAGAGTTCGGTCTCACCCGTTTCCTTCACGTATTCGCAAATCGTTACCACCTGCCACAACGCGTCATCCGAGCAGGTATGTTCCAGCCCGTGGATCATAGTCTGGCGGTCGGGAGCGTGCGCAATGGTTGGCGACTTAAACGTCGGCGCCTTCTGCTTCTCCGGATCGAACCAATCGGGATCGAACAGGTGAAGTCCATACCCCATACTCACCTGCCCCTTCAGAAGTTCGATGATTCGCTGCCGGCACTTCGTAGGATTGGTGTGGACCACGCTCATCACGTCCTGCGAAGTGTCGCGATAGCCCAGGCCGGTTCGCCCGCCGACCTCGATGAACGACGCAAATCGCGACCACACTACGCAGGTCTCTGCCTGGTAGAGCGTCCAGATATTAGTCATGGTGTCCAGGCCAGCATTCGGCGTCTTGCACTGGAACACCTCGATCTTCTTTTGCCAGTACTCGCGCAGGGCTGCGAATGCGGCATCAACCGCCGCCGCTTGCGAATACTTGCCCTTGATTTGCTTTCCCGTCGCGCGCGGCCCCACGCCCAGCATGAACGTCACCCGCGACTCTTCGCCCGGCGCAATCGTCAGCCGCTTGTGCAGTGCGCCACAATGGTTTCCGCCCAGTTCTGATGTGTTCTGGCACTCCCCCCGTTCGACCGCGATGGGGTTTGTCTCGGTCCGATAGCTGCCCAGAAAGCGGTCGCGCACGCAGTCGTAACTGTCTGGCGCAAAGCTCGCGGCCATGTAGTGAAAGGTCCAAGGCTCGTAGAAGAAGTCGTACTCGATAACGCCGTCAACATAACTCGAACCCGCCGCATACAGGCTCATCTGCAGGTTCTGGTTGTCGATCTCGATGTGGTGAAACGAGAATTCAACATAAGAAAACACGCTCAGCTTGCGCGGCTTGCTGGCCGTGTTTCGTATCCGCACATCCCACAGCTCAACGTCGTCATCGATCGGAATAAACAGTGATTGCTCGGCCTTGATGTCGTTGTAGTCGCACGAGAACTTCGAATATGACAACCCGTGCCGGCACTCATATTTAGCGGCCTTCAAGTCTTTGCCCACGGGCTGCCATGAGATCGACCAGTACTCCCCCGTCTCATCGTCGCGGAGATACACGTAGTGCCCTGGCCGGTCCAGCGGGACGCCATTCTGCCGGAAACGCGTGATGCGATGGTGTTCGGCGTTCTTGTAAAACGAGTAGCCTCCCGCATTGTGGGAGATCACGGTGCACATGTCCCGTACGCCGAGGTAGTTCGTCCACGAAACCGGTACGTCCACCCGATCGATCACGTACTCCCGGTTCGCGTTGTCAAAGTACCCGTATCGCAATTCTTGCCTCCACTTCGCTGCCCCTACTTGCCGTTCTCGGCCGTGACGAACTGCCGCAGCCACAGCAACAGTTCCTTGGCTTTCTCAGGCGTATCGGCTTCCACGGTCAGCCGCAACACTGGCTCGGTGCCGGAAAATCGCAGCAAGGCCCAGTTATCGTTCTCCAGTAGCAGCTTCGTGCCGTCGAGATGCGAAATGTTCGTCACCGCGTATGGACCGATGTGGCTGCTGGGCGCTTCTTTCATTCGTTTGGGCACCGCAATCCGCATCTCAGGAGTTGCCGGCAAGCTCTCTTCAACGCAGTACAGCCGTCCGGTCAGGCCATACACCCGCTCCAGCAGCTCCGATACCTTCTGCCCAGTCTTGGCGAGCATTTCGACGACCAGCGCGCATGCGAAGATTCCGTCCTTGCCAAGGATGTGCCCTCGGATCGTCAACCCGCCTGACGACTCACCCCCCAGCAGCGCGTTGTGCTGCAACATCCCCGAGACAATATGCTTGAAGCCCACCGGCGTTTCGTAGCACTGTTCGCCCAATTTCTTGGCCAACCGATCCAACATGTGCGAGGTGGAGAGATTACGCACCACGCCGCCACGTTCACCGCGAATTTCATGCAGGTACCAATACAGCAGCAACAGGATGTCGTTGATCGAAACGTATTCTCCGCGCTCGTCGAGCATTGCCACACGGTCCGCATCGCCGTCCATCGCCAGCCCGAGATCGTAGCTCCCTTCCTGCATCTCCGAACTCAAGAGTCGAAGGGCCTCCGCATTCGGCGCCGGCGAGCGTCCCCCAAACAGCGGGTTGTGGCGCTCATGGATAAACGTCACCCGGCAGCGGGCCTCGGTCAGAACCGTGCCTAACGTGAGCTGGCCCACTCCGTACATCGGATCGACGATAACCTTCAAGCCGGCGCTGCGAATCTTTTCCAGATCGATCAGTGCCTCCACGGCGTCGACGTATTCGTTCGTGAAGTCACGCTTCTGGACGATGCCGGCTTCCAACGCCAAGTCGAGTTCCAGCTTGATGACGTCGTTTTGGCTTAGCGAGTTCGCTTCCCTCTCGATTTGTCGCGTCTCGTCGTCCAGCAATAACGACCCATCCCCGCGAAACACCTTCAAGCCGTTCCACTCTGGAGGATTGTGACTTGCCGTAAACGCCAAGCCGTACGCCGAATCCTTAATCGCTGTTGCATATGTGATCAACGGCGTGGGGGCATCCTCCGTTAGCACTATCGTTGGAATGTCGTTGCCGGCGAACACCTCCGCCGACGCCTCCGCGGCCTGCTTGGACAGGAAGCGGCGATCGTAGCCAATAATCACGCCGCGCTTCTCCAGCGCCTGCCGCGTAATTTCGTTGGACAATGCCTGCGAGAGCCGCCGCACGTTGTGCAGCGTGAACCCTTCGCCAATCAGCGCCCGCCATCCGCCGGTTCCGAATGCAATCAGGTTCTGCTCTTCCTGCCGGCGCGGACGGTAAAGGCGTTTCTCCAGGATAAATTCCGCATGCACGAAGTCTTCGTCGGAGTTGATGCCCTGAACTTCATCCGGATCGTAGAGCTGGTAGTTCTCCACCGTCAGTCCCGACCGGATCAGTTGGTGCACGCAGTCGGTCAGCCGGTAATCGCCGTCCACCGGTGATGGCGACAGCTTCTGCAATGCGCCAGAAATCACCTTCGCATTGACTACGTACGCGCCAACGTTGATCTCTCGAATGGCACGCACTTCCGGAGATGCCTCGGTGTCTTCGATGATGTCGATGATCTTCCCGCCCGCGTTGCGAATAATTCGTCCATACGGCAGTGCCCGGTCAACCACCGCGGTGAGCAGCGTAAGATGGGCCTGTTTCAGACGATGCCGATTCAGCAGCCCCAGGATCGAGGCCGGACGAAACAGCGGCGTGTCTCCGTAAAGGATCAGGAGGTTTCCGTCAAATTCCGGGAGCGTGTCGCACACCTTGCGAACTGCATCGCCGGTGCCCAGCGGCTTCTCCTGCACCACGTAGTGGAACTTCGTGCCGAGGTGATCGCGGACCTCCTGCTGCCGGTAGCCCACTACTACGTAAGTGTCGGCCGGTCCGGCCACCTGCAATGCATTCTGCACAACATACTGGAGGATGGAATTCTCGCCCAACTTCTTCAACACCAGTGGTTGGCCGTCACCGGTGATTGCATCCTTACCCGCCGCCAGGATCACGGCCTTCAACGCTATTCTGGTGGAGTCTGCTTCATTCGACATAGCTCAGGTCCCTGTTATTCTTGCCGCGGAACTCTTGCAGGCGGCGCTGGAATGCCCGCCAACCGGTCATACCTCGGCGGTCTCGAGGCTGGTTGGCCGGTCTGACGAACTGTGTATGGGAACGAATCGAGCCAGGATCATCGCTGGCACGGCGGAAATCAGGACCCACAGAAAAAAGTGCTCGTATCCGATCTTCATCTGGATCCAGCCGCTTATCGCTCCGGGCACGACCAAGCCAAGATTCATGAGCGAGTTTGCGAAGGCATAGTGCGCCGTCTGATACTTGCCCGGTGCGATTTCCTGCATCATCAGCAGGATCACCCCCACAAACCCGAAGCCGTACCCGAACATTTCGAGCGTCATTGCCGCCGTGATAAAAACATGACTGGTGGGCATCACCGTGCTGAGATAAAAGTACGTCAGCATCGGAAGATTCATCACCAGGATCAAAGGCAGCAATGCGCGCTTCAGCCCCAGCCATGCCGTGAAGTATCCCCCCAGCACGCTTCCCAGAATGAACGCTGCCGTCCCAAAGGTGCCGTAGATGGTTCCGAACTGTGCCGTGCTCAGCCCTATACCGCCTTGGTCGCGCGCCGCCTTCAGGAAGAGGGGGCCGATCTTCACCACCTGTCCCTCTCCCGCGCGATATAGAAAAATGAAGAGCAGCAAAAACCAGATGTTGGGCTTCCTGAAAAAGCTCACCACCACATCCCAAAATGTTGCGAGCATCTCACGCGCGTTTCCGGAATGACGTTCTTCGCCTCCCCGGGGCAATACCCTGGAGTGAAATAGGCTGAGCACAACCAGGGTGATCCCCACCATTGCAAAGATAATCATCCAGGCACGAACCACAGGCATGCGGCTTTCGAGGTAACCAGCCAGAATCAGAAGTCCGCCCTGCGAGACGAAGCGCGCCACGTTGTAAAAGCCGCCCTGCCACCCTGCGTATTCAGCCTGCTGCTTGGCAGTGAGGCTCGCAATGTAAAGGCCGTCCGCTGCAATGTCGTGCGTCGAAGAGCAAAACGCAATCACCGCGAAGAAAGCGACACTGTAGCGAAAATAATCCGGCACCGGCAGGCAGAGTGCCAGTAAGCCGAGACTGAGGCCACCCACAAACTCCATTAGCACCACGAAGAACTTCTTCGTCTTGTACATCTCCAGAAATGGGCTCCACAGCGGCTTCAGCGACCATGGCAGGCCCAGCAGGCTCACCGTTGCGGTGATCGTGCTGTTGTCCACACCCATGCGCGAATAGAAGATGAGCGCCATCATGCTGACGGCATAGAACGGAAGCCCTTCGGCAAAATAAAGGGTCGGCACCCACAGGCGTGGGCTGAAACCAGGCCGCCGGGTCGTGCTCGTCATCGCTTCCTTTCGTTACTCGCGACTGGATAGAAAGCTAAGCCGACGCATTCCGCCCAACGAGCATGCTCACCATGCAAGCCCGAAGACACACGCTTAACCATAAAAGGTTCTCGATAATCGAACATAAACGATCATATTCGAAAGTAACCTATCGGACGACCGCAAGGCAAGCATCTTCACAAGCTTGCATGAGGCACGACTCTGATCTCAAAAGGATACCGCGGCGTGATGAAGCGTGATGAAGTATGTCACCCGGACTGAGGAAAGATCGTAATGCCCTGGTGCCGGCCGTCTCTACTGCACCAAATGTTCCAGCAGCCGGTGAATTCCCCCCAGGCTTCCCAGCCATAGCAGAACAACGACGGTCATGCCGCCAAAAATCACCATGGCATTGCGGCCCATCGCCAGCAAGGACTGCAGGACCCCTTCCACATACGCAGGTTCTCGCAGCAAGCGCTCCACCCGCATTTCCAGGTCGCGATCTTCCTCCAGCGACGACAACAGGTGCGCCGGGGCGGGACGAACACCTAACCTGGCCACCCGCACCAACGCCGACGCCAGCGACAAGGCACGCAGCGCATCTCCGCTTACCGCCTCATCGTCCGCTGCCCACTCCGTGAACCTTGACCAGCCACGCTCCAGCATGGCGAGTCCCGATGTGAACGGAAGAACATCGGGGGAAAGCAGGATCAGCAACTTCTTCAAGTTGTCGCGCGATTCCCGATGGGCTAGCTCATGCCGGAGTGCAACTTCCTTTTCATCGCGGCTCAGCGTATCCATCACCGAGCGCGACGCCACCAGCCGCGGCCGCAATACTCCGGCAACCGCCATTACAGCAGCGCTATCCTTGAGCAGAAGAACCTCCGGCCAACCCTCCCCCGGATCAATTTCCTCGGCATTGAGCCCGCACTCCCGTAGGTAATGGGAGGTCCGTACTACTGATAACGACCCCCGCAATAACGACGCTGCCCACCCCGCGACTCCCAGCGTAGCCGCCAGCAGGCAGGCGAGGCCCACCCGTTCATTCTGGACATGCGGCTCCATCCAGATGTAGCTGGGCACACATAATCCCACTACGACAATTGTCGTGATGGCCGCAGGCGCCATCCGCAGCGCAAACAGCAAGCGCGAGGACAGTCGCGGCCTGATGGCCGCGGCCATCCTCACCGCCGCGCGGGCGATCCCACGTACGACCAGCCAGCTCGCGGCGTGCACCACGAAGAACGTAGCGAAGCACAGGCATAGCAGTCGCATGTAGTACGAGAGAATCATTAGCGTCCGTTATCGGCTAACTCTTTGCGTTTCTGTTGAATTTTCTTCTCCAGTTCATCCAGCAGCATGGCGTCGTGCGTCCCTACCGCGTCCACCAGACACGACAACAGCAGGTGCTGCGACTCCTCCGGGCCTGTAAGGAAACCGGCCATCACCTCGCCTGCCCTTCGCCGGCTCCACTCCTCGCGCGAAATCTCTGCCGAATAGACGAACGCGCGCTCGGCCATCTCGCGGCCCAGCAAGGCTTTTTTGTACAGGCGATCCAGGGTTGTCATCACCGTCGTATAGGCCAGTTTCCGGTCCAACCGCTCCACCACGTCCCGGACATTGCATGCTCCCATCGTCCAAACGACTTCCATCACCTCAACTTCCAACGGACCCAACTGCAGCCGTTGCGGCGAAGTGCGGTCATAGGCGATCAGTCCCTTGTCAATATGTTCCACGGCTACTGCCCCCTTTTGGTTGATCCATACCGATGAAAGTGTACCCTCACGCCACGATCAAAAGCCAGTCTATTAGCCTACTCAGACTGAAGTTTCCTCACACCGGTAGATTGGGTTCAATTAGACTACATCTCGCCAGACCGGTTCAGACCGCGCTTGGTTGTTTTGTCGAAACCTCAACTCATTGGATACCGATGCGCTCTAAATTTGCTTGTCTCCTCTTCTTGCTCGCAGTCTCCGCCCTGCAACACGCCCAAACTCAAAATGTCGACGCCAGGTCGCTCACCGAGATGCGTTGGCGTAACGTTGGCCCCTTCCGTGGCGGACGCACCCGCGCTGCATCCGGTGTGCCGAGCCAGCCCAATGTCTTCTACGTCGGCGCAGTTAACGGCGGCGTCTGGAAGTCCACCGACTATGGCCGCACCTGGCAGCCCATCTTCGATCAGCAGCCCACAGGATCGATCGGCGCCATTGTTGTCGCTCCCTCCGATCCGCAGACCGTTTACGTTGGCAGCGGCGAAGGCCTGCATCGCCCCGATCTCTCTGTTGGCGACGGCATCTACAAGTCAACCGACGGTGGAGCAACCTGGACCCATCTGGGCCTGCGCGACGGCCAGCAGATTTCGCAGATGGCGATTGATCCGCGCGACCCTAATCGCTTATTCGTAGCGGTCGCCGGGCATCCCTACGGCCCTAATCCCGAGCGCGGCGTTTATCGCTCCATCGATGGTGCCAAGACCTTTGAGAAGGTGCTCTCCAAGAACGACAACATCGGGGCCGCTGGCGTCGTCATCGATCCCGCCGATCCCAATATCGTCTATGCCACATTGTGGGAGGCGCGCGAAGGGCCCTTGGGAGAACGGCTCGTGGAATGGCACGGGCGGCGGCATCTTCAAGTCCACCGACGGCGGGCAGACCTGGAAGCAACTCGCTGGTGGCCTGCCCAGCGACATTGTGCAAGCCTACGTCAGCGTCGCAGCGAGCGATCCGAAGCGCCTTTTCGCTTCGGTGGCGACTCAGGAAAAGGTTGACCTTTACAGCTCAGCCGATGCCGGCGAAACCTGGCACACTGTCACCACCGATCCGCGTCCCAAGAGTCGCATTGGAGGTGGCGACTTGCCTGTCCCCATGCTCGACCCCAAGAATCCCGACGTCGTTTATATGACCTCCACGGTTACATGGAAATCCGTCGACGGGGGCAAGACGTGGACCGGATTTCGCGGCGCGCCAGGGGGCGACGACTACCAGAACATCTGGATTAATCCCAACAATCCCAACATCATTCTGATCGTCAGCGATCAGGGCTCAATCGTCTCGGTCAACGGCGGCGAATCCTGGAGCTCCTGGTACAACCAGCCCACCGCCCAGATGTACCATGTTGCCGCCGACAACGCCTTTCCCTATCGCCTCTGTAGCGGCCAGCAGGAGAGTGGTTCGGCGTGCATTTCCAGTCGCGGCAATGACGGCGAAATCAACTTCCGCGATTGGCATCCCGTGGCGGCAGAAGAGTACGGCTACGTCGCGCCCGACCCGCTCGATCCCGACATCGTGTACGGGGGCAAGCTGACCCGCTATGACCGCCGCACTTCGCAGGCGCAGTACGTCATGCCGCTGGCGCTTCGCACTCCCGACTTCCGTGTCGTGAGAACCGAGCCCGTCATATTTTCGCCCGTCGATCCGCATCTTCTTTACTTCGCGGCCAACACCCTTTGGGCCACTCGCGACGGCGGCCAAAGCTGGAAGCAGATCAGCCCTGACCTCACCCGCAAAACCTGGGAAGTTCCGGCGTCTGTGGGGATCTTCGCCAACGAAGTGACGCCGACCCAGCGCGGAGTGATTTACGCGCTCGCTCCCTCGCCCCTCGACATCAATCGCATCTGGGCAGGGACCGACGATGGCTTGATCTGGCTTACCACCGACGGCGGCGCAAATTGGAGCAACGTTACTCCTCCAACTCTTACGGCATGGCAAAAGGTATCGATCCTCGAGGCCAGCCACTCCGATCCCAACACAGCCTACGCCGCCATCAATACCCTGCGTCTCGACGATCTGCGTCCTCACATTCTCCGCACTCGCGATGCCGGCAAGACTTGGACCGAGATCGTCACCGGCATACCCGACAACGAAAATGTCAACGCTGTGCGCGAAGACCCCAAGCGCAAAGGCCTGCTCTTCGCCGGAACCGAACGCACGGTATACGTTTCATTCGACGATGGCGATCATTGGCAGTCCCTGCGCCTCAACCTGCCTGCTACCTCGGTCCGCGATCTCACCATCAAGAACGACGACCTCGCAATCGGCACGCATGGTCGCGGCTTTTGGATCCTCGACGACATCACCCCACTGCGCCAGATCGATGACAAAATTGTCGCCGGGCAGGCATTCCTTTTCGAGCCCGAGCTCGCTTATCGCGTTCGCTGGGACATGAATACCGATACTCCCCTTCCGCCCGACGAGCCTGGCGGCCAGAACCCGCCCGATGGCGCCATCCTCAATTACTATCTCGGTTCTGCAACCACTGGCGACGTGACCCTCGAGATTCTCGACAGCACCGGCAATCTGGTCCGCCGTTATTCCAGCGCCGATCCTCTACCGCCACCCGACCCCGAGCTCGCCATCCCGACTTATTGGTTGCGCCCTCCTCAGAAGCTCTCCAATCAGTCTGGTTTCCATCGCTTCCTTTGGGACTTGCACTATTCGCCAGTTCCGGGCGTCAAGCCCGAGTACCCTATCGCCGCTGTGTACAAGAACACACCGCCCGCCTACACCTCTCCCTGGGCGATGCCCGGCAAATATAAGGTTGTGCTCACGGCGAACGGCCAGAAGTACACCCAGGAGTTGACCATTCAGATGGATCCTCGGGTGAAGACGCCGATCCCAGGCCTGCAGCAGCAATTCAGCCTTTCGCAGCAGGTTTATCAGGACCTGCTTGTCCTGCAACCGATCAACGATCAGGTTGACCAGCTTCACGCCCAACTGAAAGCTCAGCGCGCCAAGTCCCCCTCGCCCGCCGATGCAGCCAAACTCGACGCGTTTTCCCAGAAACTGGATGCGTTTGCCGGCGCCGAAGGTCGCCGCCGCCGTGGAGGTGCACCCGCGCCGACTCTGTCAAGCGTGCGCGGCAGTCTCCTGGAATTGTTCTCGGTGCTACAGGATGTGGACGCTACACCCACCCCGCAAGCAGCGCAGGCGATTCCCACGTTGCACAACTCAACCCAATCTCTGGTTAAGCAATGGGGTGAAATCCAGAAGACCGACTTGCCGCAACTGAAGTCGCAGCTCGGCATCTCCGAACTGCCGCCGCCACCCGAAGAAACGCTCGCTCCATCGCTGGGCATCACCCATAACCGCGACGACGATTAGGCAAACCCGCTCTGGTGCGCCTGGGTGCCCCACCCTTATCGCCAGTTTTGGCTTATAGGGTGGGAACTCAATACCCACTTCCAGCCACCCGCAACAGCCAGGCCACGATCGATTCCCACTCGCGCGTGAAGTCACCGTACGCTGCGGCCCTGTCCGCTCTTCGGTACCAGTATTTCGCGTTCGAGAGATCACCCTCCTTGCGATGCAGGTAGGCGTGCACCCAGCAGCCATCCGGCCCCTCGTCTCGTTGCGCGGACTCGTGGGCCTTCGTCCAGTCGCCCTTGGCATCCCACCATAGACCTTCAAGGGCAGGGCTCAATCCCGCTGGCGGCGCATCACGCTTCAAAGACTCGCGAAACCCGGTGATGTCCATACGACCCCGCGACACACTTTCCCTATCTTCAATAACTAAACGCGCGATCCGAGCGTCCGCAAGGGCACCTCGCACCTGCAACGGTGTCACAAATCACCAACCTCGCGTACATGGTTTTCGCTGACATCTCTAACCTTCGATGATATGTTCTGAAAATGTCGCGCACGGCCACTCGATTCATCGCCGCATTATTCTTGCTTTCAACTCTCGCTTCCGCTCAACAATCCCCGGACGATGCCGTCAAGGCGGTTCAGAACCTTGAACAGTACCGCGAGGGACTGATCAAGCTCTGGATGAACGACTACGGTAATCTGGGACGCTATCGCGAAGCGAACGCCAAGCTTGCGCCGCCTTCAGCGAGTGAAGATCGCGTCGTCTTCATGGGCGACTCCATCACCGACATCTGGAAGCTCGATAACTCATTTCCGGGCGAGCCGTACATAAATCGCGGCATCGGCGGACAAACTACCCCCCAGATGCTGATCCGCTTTCGCCCCGACGTCATCGATTTGCAGCCCAAAGTCGTGGTTATTCTCGCCGGCACCAACGACATTGCGGGAAATACTGGCCCTATGTCGCTGAGCGAAATCGAGGGCAACCTCAGCACCATGGCCGAACTGGCGCGAGTTCATGGCCTCCGCATCGTGCTCTCGTCGGTCTTGCCGGTCAACAATTACACCGAGCGCTCGAAGATGTTCTTCCCGCTTCGTCCGCCCCAGCAGATTGTCGAGCTCAACCACTGGATCAAGGACTACGCTGCCCAGAACGGCTGTATTTATCTCGACTACTTCAGCGCCATGGTGGACGATAAGGGCTTGTTGAAGCGTGACCTTGCCGACGATGGCCTCCACCCCAACGACAAGGGCTTCGCCGTGATGGCGCCGCTAGCCCAAAAGGCCATTGAGCAGGCGTTGGCCTCCCACTAAATGCCCCGAACTTGCCTCTTCGGTGAGCATTGAAGGGGCACAGCTTCAGCTGTGCCGTTACGGCCCGCATAAAAGTTGGGCTTCAGCCCCCGAGGGGGCGTCTTTTGCGACGGTAGGGGCCGTCGGTCTTACAGCTTGTTCAATCCGTCGAGTGCAGCGACCTTGAACGCTTCCGCCAGCGTCGGATAATTGAAGACCGCATCGCGGAAATACTCGATGGTGCCACTCATCGCCAGTACTGCCTGCCCGATGTGTACGATCTCCGCCGCCCGATCCCCGATGATGTGTACGCCCAGCAACTTCAGCGTCGAGGGATCGAAAATCAGCTTAAGGAACCCCTGATCGTCGCCCAGCATCTGGCCTTTCGCCAGCTCCGCGTATCGCGCGATGCCAATCTCGTAGGGGATTTTGTCGCGCGTCAACTGCTCTTCCGTCGCGCCTACCATCGATATCTCAGGTATGGTGTAAACCCCATACGGAATCAGATTCGGTGCGAATGCTGCCGCCACCCCGAAGATGTGGCAACTGGCCAGCCTGCCCTGTTCCATCGACGTGCTCGCCAGCGCCGGGAAGCCAATCACATCGCCGGCGGCATACACATAGGGCACGGCGGTTTGGAATTGCGCGTCCACCACCAGCTTGCCCCGGTCGTCCGGTTGCAGCCCAATCGACTCCAGGTTCAGTTGATCGCTGTTGGCCCGCCGGCCCACCGCATACAGCAACGCTTGTCCGTGTACGGTCTTGCCGCTCTCCAACTTGGCAAACACGCGATCGCGATCTTCATCAAGTCCCACCGCGACTACTTTTTCGCCCAGTCGAAAGACCGTTCCCAGTTGCCGAAGCTGGAAGCACAGGCTCTCCACAATCTCGCGGTCGGCAAAATCCAGCAAGATTGGGCGCTGGTCCAGAAGCGTTACCTTCACACCCAGTGCCGCAAACATTGAGGCATACTCCAGCCCAATGATGCCCGCGCCCACTACGATCAGCTCGCGCGGCAATTCCTGCAAACCGTGCACCTGGTCCGAGTCGAAAATCCGCTTGCCGTCGATGGGAATCTGTGCATCGTGCGCCGGCCTCGTACCACAGGCGATCACGAAATATTCGCCATGCACGATCGACGAACCTGTATCGCTCACTACCTCAATGGTGTGATCGCCGGTGAAGCGCGCGTCGCCCTCCAGCACTATCACCCGATTGCGCCGCAACTGCGACTTGATCACCTCGATCTCGCGGGCCATGACTGCGTCGGAGCGGAACACCAGGTCCTGCATCGCAATCTGGTCTTTGACGGCGTAACCCCGTCCGTAAAACGTGCGCTGCCGCAACCCGCTGAGATAGAGCACCGCCTCGCGGAATGTCTTGCTCGGGATGGTTCCGGTATTGACGCACACGCCGCCGATCGAGCGTTTGCGCTCCACCACAGCCACCTTTTTGCGCATCTTGGCGGCGCAAATGGCGGCCTTCTGTCCGGCAGGGCCGCTGCCGATCACGACCAAATCGTAGGAGTTATTGCCGCTAACTGTCATGGAGATCGCAGCCGCACCTGTCCCTTCGGGGTTTTCAGCTCGGTTCTGACCTGTCGGAGGAGTGCAGTTTCGGTGAGATGAAGCTACCATCATTTTCAGTCGAACGGAAGACGTTCATCCGCTTCCAAAATATCGGTCATCCTGAGCGAGGGGGACCTGCTTCACCGTCGTCATCCTGAGCGGAGCGCGGCCGCCGCGCGGAGTCGAAGGACCCCTATACTTGCGCCGATCTCCGGGGACTTGTCATCACGAGGTCGCCCTGGCGACCGAGGGACCTGCTTTACTCCCGAGGGCGCGGGGAGCAGAATGTTGCTGGATTTACTCACATCACACAGGAGATCAGGTCATGCGCCACATAGCTTCGATCAAATTGGTTCTGTGTCTATTACTTTTCGCGCCGTCGCTTGCGATGGCCCAAGACCAGCGTGTGTTCGTCAGGACGTCATTTCCGACGGTCACTTTTCCAACTCAACCCAATCAGGAGGTCGTTCTCGCCTCCCAACCCGTAGCCTTGGCAATGAGAAAGTTATGGAGTTTCGATATCTTCGCGGAGGGCGTGTTTAATCAGTACCCAATCACCGATCATTGGCAGGGTTATGTTGACGCCTGGATATGCGATGAGATCAACTGTACGGGGAACATCAAGGCCAATCTAGCCCACAGTGTCATGTACATATCGACCGATTTCGTCTATCGGTTCTTGCACCTGACAGGCACATTTGCACAAACAAATCGCGGCCAACAAACTATCGCAATTCTGACAGGCCAGCTCGCGTATTCGCTTTCCGACAGCAGCGGCGATGTTGCTAGCTTTCCCCGACTTCTCTCTGACACCGGCCAGCCCCAAACACAGCCAATCGATCTATACACAGGCAACCGGTACGTGGTGCTGACAGCCACCTCAGCATGTCCGAATTGCCAAGTTTCGCCGTCGAATACATTTACTATCACCATATTCCGAGTAAACATGCTTCCCTAGGCGGCGATGGAGCCGAAGGGACTTGGGCAGTGGCCCCAATTGAGACACGCCCTTTGCCGCAAAGCGTCGCCGCCAGGGAGCACGCCATCACCGCGAAGAAGGATTACCCTCCGTGCGAAAGAAAGGTGCGGGTGTCAAGCGGCCTTGTCAGTATCAAAGATGGCGTTGGAGAGGATCCAGCGCAGTGAGTGCTGGAGTGACTTCTTTCACTGAGCTAGACGTAAGCCCTTCTTGGGAGAACGACAATCATGTCGAGTAGTGAGCCTAAGTTCAAGTTTTTCAAAACTCTTCTTGAGAATCCGCCCAGTGTTCTCTATCACTACACTTCTATGGTGGGCCTGTTGGGAATCGGTCGATCTGGGAAGATTTATGCGTCTGACAGTCGTTATCTCAACGACATTACTGACTCGGCTTACGTATTTGAATTTCTCAAGGATTTCGTCGATCAACAGGTCGCTGGCACCACAGGTGAGGATAAGAAATACTACCAAGAATTGGGCTCTGCCCTGCGAACAACTCGGATGGCCGAGGTTTTCGTAGCGTCGTTCTCGGAGGATGGGGACTCGCTAAGTCAATGGAGGGCGTACTCTTCCGGTGGTGTCGGATTCAGCATCGGTTTCGATGCCAAGTCTCTCATCGCAGCGCATGTGTCAGATCCGACGACCGGCAAACCTTTCTCGGTGATTAGCCAGCTTAGAAAGGTTGAATACTTGACTAGTGCCGGCGAAGCATCGGACGAACTACTCAATGAAGCAAAACGATTAGGGAACGCGATGGTTTGGGCATCTCGCCAAAAGGAAGAGCCTGATGCGACCGAGCAGCCTATCTCCTCCGCAGCCACCGCGGCATTACTGGCGATCCTTGCTCCAATCTTTAAACACCACGCTTTCAACGAGGAACGAGAGTGGCGGCTGGTCCTAGCTGAGGTACTGGACCAAATGCCTTCCAAGCAATTTCGAATGGGAAGATCGACGCTAGTGCCGTATGTCGAAGTAGAACCCCATTTGAAGGAAGGTTATTTTGTCAAAGAGGTGATTGTTGGTCCGACTCCCCACCCAGAACTCTCGATAGCGGCGCTCAGGGCCTTTTTCCAGTCACTGAATCATCCTGAAGTGACTCTACACGCATCGAAAGTGCCCTACCGGCACTGGTAGGACAAGCTGCCGCATATCCCTTGGCCCGGTGTTGCCTGCCGTTGGCAAATGCGGGGCTGATGCCGCGTGCCTTAGGTTTGCGCCTGCCCACATTATCAGCTGCGGCTACTGCACTAATTGTTTCTGAGTCCCTGCAGGGAAGGCATTATTCCCATTACTCAGTCAGTGTTTCCGGAATGTAGACGCTGCGAAGCGGGATCAAGCCCTTGTACTTTGCATCGAGCTGCGGGTAATACTTGTATACAAGCTCCACAAGTTCATCGCCATCGATGATTTTCAAGTTCCGCTTCGAGAAGGCGAAGTCTTGGGCTCGCCTATTGAAACCGCTTGCCGACACAAATAGGCCGAAATCTTTCTCGGATACCTTGCCGGAGAGCTCCGAAACTGCCGCCTCGTTTACGTCACCCTCCCCGCTCTTGACCTGCACAATGATGGTTGGCGGAGTGACTCCGAGATCATCCTTGTGCGCCACGATATCGATCCCACGGTCTGGTCCCGGGGCACTGATCTTCGTCTTGTAGCCCATGAGGTTGAGCAAGTGCCCCACGAATTCTGCGAGACCGTGCCCTTTTAGTTTTTGATGAATCTGCTTTAACACGAAGTCGCGCGACTGTTGCTCGATGTCGTCGGCGACTATGCTGATGGTTTCGTCCTCTTCTTCAACTGTGGGCGGCGGCAGTGCCTTGCCTTCGAACGCAGCGCTGAACTCGTCGGCGTAGTTCTTCACTTGAAACAGACTCATGGCCGACCCAATCTCGTACAACGCTCCCTGCGAGAACTTCGTGCGCGGCACCTTTTTCAGCCACTCGACGCTACGTTGGTTAGGATAACTCTGCGATGAATCGTATCTGTATTCTCCAGTAACGCGACCAAGCCAAATTTCAGCGCTCCCTTGAGCGGGAAAATCACGCTGTCAGCGAGCTTCATCTCACGGACAAAACGGTACAACTGGCCCGCGTTGATCCGGATGGCGCCGGGCTTCACACCCGCGAACACCTTTTCGTACCGTTGCTTGAAATCATCGCGGGTTTTCAGCCCTGATAGGTCGCCCATTTGTTCCCAACCGATCGCGACGACACTCTTGCTCTCGAAGAGTGTTTCGGCGTCGCCGGTCTTACCGGCATGAATTCCCCAGAATGTCTTTTCTTTCTCCACAGGTTCTGCCCTCTAACTTAGACATCGTAAGAGTATGTAGTGGTTGGACCAATGTCAAAGTCCGCGGTGGCCCACAATTGCCGGGTGCCTAGGTTCGCGCCGCGCCTTTCGGCGCTAACCTGGGATGCAAACTCCAGTCCCACCCTGTGGGACGGCATATCGTAGCCCAGCGTTTCAACGCTGGATAGGCTGAACCATAGGCCTGAAGCGCTCAAAGAGAATCCCAGCAACCCAACCCCTGCCTCCCTCCGCCAGCGGCGCATTTGCCTGCGGTTGGTAAATGTAATGCTTATGCCAGATCCCCCCTTACTCGCAGTTGCGCTCCGGTATGATACTGCTATGGACCTTCAGTTAACCGCCGTTTTCCGCCGAGTCCCGGAGGGCTACATCGCATTCGTCGAGGAACTGCCGGGCGCGAACACCCAGGGCGCAACCCTCGAAGAGGCCCGCGCCAACCTGCACGAAGCCGTCACCCTCGTCCTTGAAGCCAATCGAACGCTCGCCGAGGAAGCCGTCTCGGGCGAGGACGTGATTCGAGAAACTTTCAAGGTCGGTGCGTGAAGCGCAGGCTGCTCGTTCATCACCTCGAGCAGCACGGCTGCGAATTGCTACGCGAGGGGTCCAACCATTCCATCTATGTCAACCGCGCTGCGGGCAAGACCTCGGCCGTCCCTCGCCACACCGACATCAACGACTACCTGGCGAGAAAAATCTGCCGCGATTTGGGAATTCCAACTCCGTAGCAAAACGGCGGATGGCAGATGGCCCGGTGCCCCAGAGCCTGCCCTGAGCTTGTCGAAGGGTTCGCGCCGCACCTTTCGGCGCTAACCTGGGATTCATCTTCTGTGCGCAGGTTCAATTCGTTGCTCGCGCCAATGCGCCAGCCCGCTGCCACGTCTACGTCGCGCGGTGGTTTCGCGCGCGGCGTGTGGCGAGGGCGGCATATCATAGCCCAGCGTTTCAACGCTGGGTAGGCTGAACCATAGACCGATTCCACTCTGCCGAAGGCTCGCGCGTAGGCCGCAGGCCGAAGCGCACAAAGAGAATCCCCGCAACCCAACCCCTGCCTCCGATGGCCCACAACTACCTGCCTCCGCAGTTGCAGGTTCAGACACATCCAATTTCGTGTGTCGTGCCTCTGTGGTGAACCCAAATTCACCTCTCTCATTCCCAATTTGGAACGACGGCCTGAAGAAATGTACTAATTCTCTTGACACCACTCTTCCTCTTTAGCCACCCTGACATTGGAGCGTTGTCGACGCTCCACGCTAAACTTCGCTGTTTCCTCGGAGGCAGCCTGTACTAACTGACTCTGGCGATAGCCAAGAGCTAACAGCCCGTTTTTTGGAGGCTCTATGTCCTTTGCTACTTGTGACCATCTCAAGGAAGATGGCGTCTACTGCGATTCTCCCGCCCTTCACGGCCACAACTTCTGTTACTTCCACCTCAATGCTCGTGCCCGCCGCTTGCAGGCTGCCCGCGCCCGTCTCAAGGGACAAGCCTGTCGCATTCAACTTCCCGTGCTCGAAGACATGCACGCCGTTCAGGCCTCGCTTATGCAAGTGCTCGACGCCCTCGCCGACGACCGCATCGACCACAAGCGTGCCGGACTGATGCTCTATGCCCTGCAGCAGGCCTCGACCAACTTGAACTGCACCCCCGGCTGGAAAGGCAAGCGTGAGCAGGTCCCGTATGACCAGCCCCAACGCGCCCTGGAGGCACCCGACGTCGCCACGCAATACGATCTACCCCAAGGCGTCGATCTCAATCTTCCACCCGAAATTGCTCTGCAAGCTGCCGAGCAGCGCTCTGACCCACCCCAGCAACCCAAGGAGCACGTCCGTCCGCCTCGTATGCCCGAGCGCGCGGTAAGTAAAATCGACCAGTACTA
The DNA here is from genome assembly GCA_963834815.1 of uncultured Acidobacteriaceae bacterium. GTDB lineage: Bacteria > Acidobacteriota > Terriglobia > Terriglobales > Acidobacteriaceae > DASRAA01. The sequence continues at coordinate 213,443 of CAWIDA010000010.1, forward strand.
CCACATTCCCAAGAAGCTCAGCGCCGAAAAAGGCCCCGATGAATGGGATTACTCAGCCGCCCGCATGTTGTTCGATATGCAACTCGCAAGGGAGGAAGCGGAGGAGGACCTTGCTGCCGAAAGGCGCCGATCCAGTCCGCCGCGACCCGCCGTCAGTTCTTCACAAGTTCCTGATGGCATATCAACAATCACAAATGTCGCCTGAGGACTCAAAAATGCCCCTGCAACCCCTTGCGGCTCAGGATTTTACCTGCAACTACCTGTGGAATGAGGATTTTGCGCGCAAAATCATGCGTATCCTGCTGATTCTAAGGATTTCGTGGGGGGAGGGGGTAGGGTAGGATGGCATGAACATTAGCAGCATCCGTCAACGGGTGAGTGCCGGAGGGCAGCGGATTTGATCCGTCATAAGGCGAAGGGTGATCGTGCCACGTGGCAAGACGAATGGTTTCTCGCCATAAGCTTGGGCAGTTGTCTGGCTTTTCTGTTGGCAGGCGAGACCATGCACTCTGCCCTCGCCCATCCTCTGATCCTCACCGTTATCTTTGGCTGGCTTTTTGGAGTGATTCTGGGTTCTGCGATGTCGGTGGTGCGCCAGGCCGAGCACATTGCCGTAATTCTCGGCGAACCCTTCGGCACGCTGGTCCTCACCCTGTCGGTGACGTTCATCGAGGTGATGAGCATCACGGCGGTCATGCTGCATGGAGCCAACAATCCCACTCTGGTGCGCGACACGTTGATGGCCGTAATCATGATCATCCTCAACGGAATGGTTGGGTTATCGCTTCTGGTGGGCGCATGGAGGCACCGGGAACAGCACTACAACCTGCAGGGGGCCAACGCCTACCTGGGTGTCATCATGCCGCTGGCCATCCTGGCGCTGGTACTGCCGGACTTCACCGTGACCACCGCCGGGCCGACCCTTTCCCATGCCCAACAACTGACGCTCGCCGTGATTGCAATCGGCCTTTACACCGTCTTCCTGGCAGTTCAAACCGGACGGCATCGGGGCTATTTCAGTACCAGCGAGGCGGATGCGGCGGAAGCGCACAAGGCGGAAGCGGCTTCGGGTAGCGGGTCGTTGTCTCGCCATGTTGCGCTGCTGGGACTTTACATCGTGCCGGTCATCTACTTGGCCGAGCAACTGGCGCATCCCGTCGATTACCTCACCGAAACTTTGCACGCGCCGCAGGCCTTGAGCGGCGTCGTAATCGCGGTGCTGGTGGCAACGCCGGAGGCCATCGGAGCCGTGCGGGCGGCGCTGGCGAACGAGATGCAGCGCTCGGTGAACATCTTCTTGGGCTCGGTGTTGTCAACCATCGGACTGACCGTGCCGGCCATGCTGGTGATAAGCAACTGGACCAGCCATCCCATTGTCCTGGGAGTGGAGCACACCAACATGGTCCTCCTGCTGCTGACACTTGGGGTCAGCATTATCACCTTTGCCAGCGGGCGTACCAACGTGCTGCAGGGCATCGTCCATCTGCTGTTGTTCGTTACTTTTCTTCTGCTGCTGGTGCAGGGCTGAGCAGAAGGTTATAGCGTAGGAGCCTAGGTTGCACAGTCGTTACAGGCCTTGCCCTGCATTCCCGCAATGCCTTCCCGGGCGATGATAGGAACCATGATCAGTCCGGCCACGGGATCGGCCCACCACCAGCCCAACAACGCATTCAGCAGTAATCCTGCCAATAAAATCGCCGACAGATAGGTGCAGAATTCTGTCTGCCTGGCATCGGCGTGCATGGCAGGACTGCCCAATGCGCCAGCGACTTTACGCTTGGCGCGGGAGAGCAAAGGCATAGCCGCCAAAGAGGCGCACGCTAGAACGATACCGGGCACACTATGCTCCGGCGCGTTGCGCTGTATCAGATCGCGGACGGACTCGAAGGCAATGTACACGGCGAGCGCAAGGAAACATGCTCCCACGATTCTGAGGGCAAGCCTTTCATTGCGCTCTCGACGATGAACGTGGTCATCCACACTCATGCGCCACAGCAAGGCTGCGCCGGAGGTGACCTCGATAAAGCTGTCGATGCCAAATCCAACCAGCGAAATACTCCCCGCCGCGGCCCCGGCAGCGACACCGATGATGCCTTCGAGACTGTTCCACGCGAGGGTGAAGTATTCCAATCTGCGGCCCCGCTGCACCTGCGCTGGGCGATCAGTAAGCGTCGCATTTGGGCGGTGAATATCCATAGGCACCGCTCCCACTTCACTTCACGCCTTCGACCATATAGAGGTCCGACAGGGTGCGAATGTAGCCATAGATATAGGATTTTGCATCCACGGAGAGGTCCAATCCTCGGATGGTGTCAATGCCTGCGGAGTCGCTGGGCACCAACTCTTTCCACAGCTTACGTTGGCCGGTGCTTAAGTCAACCTGGAAAACCTTGGCGGGAATTTCGCCGAAGCGGTAGACAAAGAGTGACTTTCCATCACCCGACCATCCTGTAGGCATCTCGCCCGCTTCGGTGCCCTTCACCGGCACCGGATTGCCGCCATCAATGGAATACAGATACACATGGCCATCAGGCCCGGTGCTGGCCACCGAGTCTCCTTTCGGCGAAAGCACGACGAACGGGCTCACGCCCTCGGGACTGATGGGACGCGGCTTCTTCTCATCCAGGGATTCGACGTAGAAACGGAAGCCATGGCCGGGCTCATTGCCGGAAAATACCAGGGTTTTGCCATCCGGAAGCCAGCGCGCAGACAGATGATTGATGGAGTCCTCAAAGAGCGACTTCGATTCACCGACTCCCGTGGGCAAGAGCATCAAGGGAGCGGGCGGAGCGTTGGGCCGCACGATGGCCCACTTCCCGTCTGGAGACAAAGCCACTCCGGTCCCGTCGCTCAGGCGGATGGCCGGCGATCCATCCGTCTTGCGAAGGAAGACTGCATACTTCGGGCCGCCGCCCTCGCCGCTCTCGGTAAAGAGCATGGTGCTGCCGTCATCGGACAATTCGCCCGGCGTGGACCAGTCGAGCCATGACAAGTCACGTTCCTTGGCTGCGCCGGGAGCCAATCCGATGATTCCCGCCCGATCGTTGCCACGGGTCAATAGCACATTCCCGTCGCGGCCCACGTCCAAAATCGTCAGCTCGCCCGGGACCCGGGCCAGCAGCCGCAACTTGCCCGACAAGTCGACCGCGTAGAGTGAGCGGTCGCCACCAGTACGGGTCGCGGTAAACCATACTTCTTCTCCGCCCGGCGCCCAGGCCAATCCCTGGATGCTGTCCCATCCTGTAGAGAGGGTCGTCTTCTTGCCCTGCAGATCGACGATAGCGACCGATCCGCCGTCGTCGCCGAGCGTGGGATGATCGATCAACGCAACCGAGGTTGCCTTCGGGGAGACGCGGATATTTCCAATCCATCCATCGGGCTGGTAGAGCAGCTTCCCTGCCGGAAATTCCAGGCGATGGCGGCCTTGTTCGTAGCGCACAATGGCGAGCGATGAACCGTCGGGAGACCAATCCGCCCATTCGACGTGCTCCATGACTTCTCGCGGAGCACCGCCCACCAGCGGCACCCGAGCCAGCGTACCGGAATAGAGAAACGAGGCAATGGGATGGCTGTTGAGCGACAGCGCCATCTCTCCGGTGGACGAAACCGCCAGCACGTCCGCGCCTGCCGGTTCCATCTCGTGGGAATCGGGGCTTTCCGGACGCGTAGTGAACAGCTGCAGCGGCTTGCCTTCCCAGGCAGCGCTGTACACGATCATCTTCTCGTCAGGGGAGAAGCGTGCGGAACGCACCATTCCGCGGCGAAACGTCAGCGGATGATAGGTTGGCAGCGCCGCGGCTTCTGGCTTTCGGAAGAGCAGGGCGCCCACTCCGAGTCCGACCAGTAAGGCCAACAGCGCCACTACGGCAGCTACTTTTCCGACGCCGGCGCGACCCTTGCCCGTTTCTTGAGCAGGCAGGGCGGCTTTGTGAACTGTGGATGAACTGACCGACGTACTCGCCGTGCTGGAGGCGCGCACCCGCCAACTATCGAGGTCGCGCTTAATGCGCTTCAGGTCGCCGCGCAATTCGGCAGCAGTCTGGTAACGCATGTCCCGGTCCTTCTCGAGGGACTTGCTGATGACTTCTTCCAGCTTTGCTGGAATCGACGGATTCACTTGTGTGACGGGTGGCGGCGTGCGATTGAGAATGGCCTCGAACACGACACCGCTGCTGCTGCCCTGGAAGGCGACTTCTCCGGTCGCCATCTCGAACAGCACCGCACCGAAGGAATACAGGTCGGTGCGGGCATCCAGTTCGTCGGCGCGCACCTGTTCGGGCGACATGTAGGCTACGGTGCCAACGGTCGATCCCGGACTGGTCATGTGCGGGGTGGCGTTGGTGGCGGTGTTATCGCCGTACTCAGCAAGGACCTTGGCCAATCCGAAATCCAGCAGCTTGGCCTGTCCGCGCTTGGTAACGAAAATATTGGCGGGCTTGATGTCGCGATGAATAATGCGCTTGGCATGCGCCGCATCGAGCGCGTCGGCGATCTCAATGGCCAGCGCAAGGAGCAACTCTGTATCCAACGGCCGCCCCGCCATGCGGTGCTTCAGGGTGAGGCCGTCCAGATACTCCATGGCGATGAAGGCCTGGCCGTCTTGTTCGCCGATGTCGTAAATGGTGCAAATATTGGGATGATTCAGCGCCGAAGCGGCCTGGGCTTCGCGCTGAAAGCGCGCCAGAGCTTCAGGGTTCTGTCCAACTTCATCGGGTAGGAACTTGAGGGCGACAAAGCGCTTGAGGCGGGTGTCTTCGGCCTTGTACACGACACCCATCCCACCGCCACCGAGTTTTTCGAGAACGCGGTAATGCGAGATTGTCTGATCGATCATGAACTAAGTGGTGCGAAGAAGTTGCTTGATCATAGGGCGCTTGTGCGTGCCCGTCAACCGAAAGCATGGAAGCGATGGAAAGCCGGGCGCGAAAGTGCGTTCGAAATGCCGGCGAACGATGATTGGATATCGCCAAGCTGACCCACAGCGCCTCACGCCGTGCCTGCGCTATACTTTTCTGTTTGCCAGATTGCGATTGTTCTTCCTAAGAAGGAGCTCTCCTATGTCATCCCCAGCTATTGCTTACGCCCGCGAAAACCAGCAACGATTCCTCAACGAACTCAAGGACCTGCTCCGCATACCAAGTGTTAGCACTGCCGAAGAACACAAGGGCGATATCCTGAAGGCGGCCGATGTTGTCGCCAACGACCTCAGGCGCATCGGCTTCGAGCATGTCGAGATCATTTCCACCGAGGGCCATCCCCTGGTTTACGCTGACTGGCTGCACGCTGCGGGAAAGCCAACTGCGCTGTGCTATGCGCACTACGACGTCCAGCCCGCCGAGCCGCTGGATGAGTGGGTGACGCCGCCTTTCGAGCCCACCGAGCGCAATAACAATGTCTACGCCCGCGGCGCGGTTGACGACAAAGGCCAGCTCTGGATGCAGCTCAAGGCCTTCGAGTCGCTGTTCAAAGCCGGCAATGGCAAGCTGCCCATAAACGTCCGCGTGCTGATCGAAGGCGAAGAGGAGGTCGGCGGCGAGGGCATCGAGAACTATGTCAAAGCCAACACGACTTCCGGGAAGCTGAAGGCGGACTTCGCGCTGGTTACCGACACGGAACTCTTTGCTCCTGAAATTCCCACGTTGTGTGTTGGGCTTCGCGGCCTGCTCTATACCGAACTCGAGGTGCGCGGGGCCAAGGTGGATCTGCATTCCGGCGTTTACGGTGGAGCGGCTCCTAATGCGATCTTCGGTCTGGTTGAAATTCTCAGCAAATTAAAGGACGCCGAGGGAAAGGTACTCATTCCTGGCTTCTACGATGACGTGCAGAAGCCGACCGATGCCGAACTGAAAGCCTGGGAGAGTCTTCCTTTCAATGAAGAGGAATACCGCAAAGCTGAGGTTGGTTCCGACGTACTGACTGGCGAAGCTGGATATTCGGTTCTCCATCGCACGTGGGCTCGGCCCACCCTGGAAGTTCATGGAATTCTGGGTGGCTTCCAAGCCCCGGGAGCGAAGACCGTGATCCCTGCGAAAGGGTCAGCGAAAGTTTCGATGCGTCTGGTGCCCAATCAGGACGCCGATGACATCCTGAAGAAGTTCACCGCTTACGTTGCCAAGGTCACGCCCAAGGGAGTCTCAGCCACCATTAAGGTGCACAGCAAGGGTCCGGCGTGCGTGGTCTCCACCGATAACCCATACGCCCGCGCTTCGGTCGCAGCCATGCACGAGATCTTCGGAAAAGACACGGTCTACATCCGCTCCGGAGGCTCTATTCCCATCGTCACTCAATTTGAAAAGGACCTGAAGATTCCCAGCATCATGATGGGGATGGGACTGCCGGACGACAACTTGCATGCCCCGAACGAGAAGTTCCACATTCCGAACTTTTATCGGGGTATCGAGTCCATCATTCGGTTCTTCCAGATCCTCGGCGACGGCAAGTAAAAAGCGCCCGAGACGATTACTGAGGGCTACGAGAGCGCCCGACGAGCAGGGGTGGCCCCCAAGGCTTGACTCCCGGCTTTCGGCTAGCCCAGGGGTGCTTCGAGGTGCTACTACGATTAGATGAGAGGAACTACCTAATCGCCACAAACTTAACACTTTCGATGGACTCTCGGGCCAAAACTCGGCTACCATAACAGCACCCCCCAAGTTTGATTTTGGATGGGAGCATTTGTGTCTGGTTTTATAAACAGACACAAATTCCGAACAGAGCCCGTACGGAATTTGTGTCTAATTGTTGTTTTCTTGACTGCAATTTGCCAAGCGGCACTCTTCGCCCAATCTGCTGACGCCACCGAGCCGGATTCGATGTTCTCCGCCGGTCTGTCAGGGGGCTGGGACGATTCCGCTCCCGCTCCCTCTACGCCTTCTGAGCTTCCCGACAATCCGGCTCCGGCGGCAGCGAAGTCCGAATCGTCCAGCCGAGCGGCCATCAACTCGCTGACGCCAACAACAACAACGATCGCGGCGCTTCCAGCCAACTCGGAGAAGTTCAATTTCAAGGGCGCCTTTGTCCAGACTTTCAGCGAAAACCTGTTCTTCCACGTATGGCGGGTCGCATTCGACCCCGGGCTGCGCTACAACCTGGCCCACAAGCCGTTTTTTCATGACTGGTTCTCCTCTTACAAGGGTTACGACATGAGCCATTGGGGAGACGGCGATGACTTTGTGGTGAACGATGTTGGCCACCCTCTCGAGGGCGCTGTCTTTGCGCGCAGCTTTCTGATCAACAGCCCGCGGAGTCAGGTAGCGATTGGGAAGAACTCACGGTATTGGACCAGCCGTCTGAAGGCGATGGCGTGGGCTGCCGTATGGTCCACGCAACTCGAATTAGGTCCTATCAGCGAGACCTCACTCGGCAACCAGGGTGGCTTCACCTATGTGCCGGGATGCGGAACTGCCCTATCGTGTCTCAACAATCCCGACTACCCTAAGCCTCCGACCACGAACACCGGTTGGACCGACTTCGTCGTAACTCCACTGGTGGGCACGGCTTGGATTTTGGGCGAGGACACCATCGACAAGTACATTGTCGCGCCGATTGCAGTGAATCACCGTATCTTGGGCGGCCGGATTCTGCGCTCCGCCTTGGAGCCCAGCCGCAGCTTCGCCGCGATTTTCGCGGGCAAGTTCCCCTGGGAATTGCCCTCGCCTGAGACCGACTTCGCCCCCAATACGAAATCGCACTGGCCTAGTATGGGCAGCGGTGAACCGGCCCCTCCCATCGATCACTGGGAGATCGGCACACAGTACAGCAACATCAGCTTGCCGGTGCTGAGCAGCCAGTGCTCGTCCGGTTCGTGCCGCAAAAATTTGTCGGGCGTTGGTCTCAATTTTGACTACAACCTGACCCGCGGCGTCGCCTTCGACAGCGCTCTCAATTTCATCCCGGGTCAGCAGGGCGCCCAGGCAATGACGCAAGGCCTGTTTGGTATCAAAATGGGCGGGCGTTTCGACCGCTTCGGTTTGTTCGGCAAGATTCGCCCTGGCTTCATTTATTACAAAGACGCCATTCCCGGCGGCGGCGATACAACCCCTAACAGTTTGACTCGCTTCGCCTGTGACTTTGGCGGAGTGGTTGAGCTTTATCCTGCACATAACTCCACGGTCCGCTTTGACGTGGGCACGACGCTGGTGCGCTATCTTACCAATCATGCCGACACCGATCAGTACCAGCTGGGAAGCCACCTCTCAACCCAGTACATCGTCACCCAGGGAAATTTCCAGGTCGCGACGTCATACACCTACCGTTTCTAGCTCCTGACATTGGCTAATCGGGCCGCAGTGGTGGAGCCCGGATTGAGACTTGTCAGCGCGATTGCAAAGTTAACCGAGTACGGCGGAAGTGCCGTCTGCGGCCATTGCTGAGGCCAAACCCGCTTTCGGGATCAGATAGAATCAACTCGCTTATGGCGAAGCGAATCCTCGCAGTAGCTCTGCTCGGGATCATCGCAATCTTGCTGGCTCGCCACGCCGGCTCATTTCTCGTCATAAACGCTCCGGAACCTGCCGACATTATCGCCGTGGTCAACATCGGCGAAAATGACTCGCTCTATTGGAGCGGGGTCCGGCTGATGCAAGCCGGCTATGCTCCACGCCTGCTGCTGGAAGTGCTGGAGTTTCACCACACTCATGGATTGCGGGACATGGAACTCGCCGAGGACTTTGTGAATCGTACGGCGCCAGGGCAGTCCACCATCTGTCCCATCTCGCCAAGCACGATCTACGATGAGCCGCGCTTTCTGGCGAAGTGCCTGGAGGGCAAGGGGGTGAAGTCGGTGCTGTTGGTCACTTCGGATTACCACTCGCGTCTGGAACTCTCGATCATGCGCAAGAAACTTCCTCAATACCGTTTTTCGATTTATGCCTCGCCGGAATCGTTCTCGTTCGGCGAGCGCTGGTGGACCAATCGGGAATGGGCGAAAAACACTCTGGGAGAGTGGCAGGGATACTTATGGTGGATTCTCGTGGAGCGGTGGAAGAGTGAGGCGGTACAGAGCTAACGGGGCTCTGGATCTGCGGTGGCTATATAGATCACTGACGAATCATCCGGTAGCAGTTTCCCTTAGCCTGGGTAACGCGCCCGCACCATGGCGAGGGATTTGACGATCAGGGTCTGGAGTGTTTGCCGGTCCACGTCAGCAAGCTTCTTGATGTAGAGGCAGCCCTTGCCGGTGGTGTGCTTGCCGAGTTGCGCGCACAGCGAGTCAGAATCCTTATAGGCGGTGATGTTGTATAAGACAGTCGCGGCCTTGCGCGGGGAGAATCCGATGAGCGGCATGTCGCCCTGGCGGCCGCTGTCGTAGGTGTAGTGATAGCTGCCGAAGCCGATGATCGACGGCCCCCACATAGTGGGCTTTTCGCCTGAGGCGCTTTGCATCAGCTTGACGAGCGCCTTGGCGTCGGCGCGGCGGGTGGGGTCGGTGATGGCGTCGATGAATGCCGCGACGCTCAGCTTAGTGGCCTTGGTTTTGTTTTCCGCCATGGTTGTGCCTGCTATGCGAGGTTGATGCAGCACGTTCCCATATTTGGTGGCGGAAGGCAAGGGGCGGAAAGGTCTACAGTGCGGCTCGGGCCGACTGCCGGCGCATACATCCCAGGGTACTGCCGCCATTTACCACTTGGATAACCAGGCCCTTTAGGCCTTGAATCCGCCCGAGGCTCGACCTAGACTTGAAACTGCTCCGGTGTTTCCAGCGGCTCTTGCAGTTCTCCCGTCTCCTTCCTCACAGCGATTTATGCCCTCTTGGTGCATGGCTGGTGCAATAGGGAGTGGTTTCCACAGATGGCACCCAAAATATTGGGCTTTCTAACTTGACCCCTCCCGGGTTCACAAGTAAAGTGGCTCTGGTGTCGGGATTTCGACGTCACTATAGGTGCGCCCATTCGGGGTGGGGTGATGGCGCACTGAAGAGGATGGGTGGGGGCAATCCGGGCAATCGCAAGACTGAGGGATTACCCGGAATAAGGAGTGTAAGTTGCTCAAACTAAAGAAGCTGCAAATCCTAGGATTCAAATCGTTCTGTGACCGGACGGAGTTGAAGTTCCAGGGCGACGGGATCGCGGCCATTGTCGGTCCGAACGGCTGCGGGAAGTCCAACATTTCCGATGCAATTTCGTGGGTGCTGGGCGAGCAGTCGGCGCGATCGCTGCGCGGCGTAAACATGCAGGACGTGATTTTTGCGGGCACGCGCGAGCGCAAGCCGACAGGCATGGCCGAAGCGACGCTGACGCTGATCGATCCGGAAGTGTACGGAGACGCGGGCGATCCGGAAGTCGAAATTCAAGACGAGATGCCGGAGGAAGACTGGGACGAGCCTGCGATTCGCGCGCGGGCCGCACAGCACGCTGAGAGCTACACGGAAGAGGTGCGCCCGGGGCAAGGCGACGAGGAAGCCGACGCGGGGGATGGAGGGGCAAAAGACCCAGGCATGGGGGCCGCCGAAACAGCCGCTGCGGGACCACACGTAGTATTGAAGATACGCCGGCGCAAGTTCAATCGCACCTTCAAGGCAGGAGAGATCGCGGTGACCCGGCGCCTGTTCCGCTCTGGCGAGAGCGAATACCTGCTTAACGGCAAGCTTTGCCGGTTGCGCGACATCCAGGACATCTTTATGGGAACCGGCCTGGGGCCGGAGTCGTACGCCATCATCGAGCAGGGACGCATCGGACAGATTCTGAGCAGCAAGCCTACCGACCGCCGCGCCATCATCGAAGAGGCCGCGGGCATCACCAAGTTCAAGACGCGCAAGCGGCTGGCCGAAGCACGGCTGGAAGACGCGAAGCTGAACCTGGCGCGCATCAACGACATTTTCGACGAAGTGACGCGACAGATGAACTCGCTGAAGCGCCAGGCCAGCAAGGCGGAGCGTTATGCGCGACTGCGGGATGAAATGCGGGCGAAACTGCGAGCGGTGCTGGCCAGTAAGTTCGCGCAACTTGACCTCCAAGCCCAGACACTAGAAGCGCAACTGGCTGAAATCAGCGAGGTGATACGCAGCAAAGGCGAGGCCGTCGAGAGTATGGAAGGCGAACACGGAGAGCGCACGCAACGCGGCTACGCCATCGAGCGCGAAGGTAATGAGAACCGGGAAAAGCTGAACGCACTGGTCATGGAGATGGATCGTGCGGTGGCGCGCCGCCGCCTCAACGAAGAACGCTGCGCCGAACTGGATGCACGTTCCGCGGCTGCGCAGGCGGAGGTCGGAACCACGGAAGAGCAACTGGTCCGTCTGCAGCAGGAGCTGGAAGCAAATCGCGGGATCCTGGAGTCAGCTAATGCCGATGTTGCATTGGCGCAGGAAGAGTTGCAGCAACGGCAGCAGGAGGCTTCCGCGGCTGGGTCGTTACTGATGGAAGTCGAGCACCAACAGGAGTCACGGCGCAGCGCGATCCTGCAGGCAGTATCGGCTGGGTCGTCGGTGCGAAACCGAATCACGCAGGCAGAGGAGCGCATTGCGGCGCTGGATCGGGAGGCACGTCGCCTTGAGGACGAGACCAGGACGGCGAATCAGCAGCTCGGGAGTTTCGGCGGACAACGCGGCCAACTTGGGATTGAATTCGAGACGGCTTCGCAGCGGGTCGCCTCACTGACAGCACAGATTGAGGACACGCGGCAAAATCTCGAATACAAGCGCTCGGCTGAGACACATGGCAAGCAGCATCTGGATTCGTTGCGCGCGGAATACGCAAGCCTGATCGGCAAGAAGGGATCGCTGGAAGCAGTCATCACGGAGCACGGGTATTCGACCGAGTCGGTGCGCAGGCTTTTCAAGTCGGGTGCAATGACGGGCGGAATGGCCCCGGTTGGCGTGCTGGCGGATTTTCTGGAAGTGGAAGACCGCTATGAGCACGTGGTGGACGACTTCCTGCGTGACGAGTTGAACTACATCGTGGTGAAGTCGTGGGACGCTGCTGATGAGGGTCTCCGATTGCTCCGTAGCGATGTCGATGGACGGGCGACGTTCCTGGTGCATCCGGAAGATTCGCAGGCGAAGTTCTCCTTCCTGGGCGAGGATGCGACCTATCACGGCGCACAAAGCGACAGCGTGGTGCCGCTCAAACACTGCATCCGAGTGCTGGATGGGTTCGGCAAGTCGCTGGAAGTGATCCTGCCGAAGCTAGGCAATGGCTACATTGTGCCTGACCCGAATGTGGGCCGTGACCTGGCACTGCAGAATCCGGACGCCTTCTTCCTGTCGCAATCGGGAGAATGCTTCCATAACGTGACGGTCACCGGCGGGAAGCAGCGCAGTGAAGGTCCACTGTCGATGAAGCGCGAACTGCGCGAGGTGCTACGGCAGGCGGCGGATGTCGAAGGCGCGATGGCGGAAGAGCAGGCACGGGTTGCCGTGCTGACGCGCGAGATCGGCGAGATCACGGGGTTGCTGCAGCGACTGGAAGATGAAAAGCGAGAGGCCGAACGGCAGGCGATGACGTCAGGCCATACACTGCAGCAACTCGACGGTGAGATGATGCGGGTGCGGGAACGCCTCTCGACCTATGAGCTTGAATCGAAGCGACTGGCCGTAGAATGCGGAGAATGCGAGGTGTCTATTGCGTCGCTGGGAGACGAGCTTTCGGCCCACGAAAGCCAGAAGCTGACACTGGAAGGCGAACTGGAAGCGGCGCAGAGCAGCCTGATCGAGTTGCGCCAGCGTCGCGACGAGGCGGCGCAGCATGCCAGTGATGCGCGTGCACGGCTGGCGACCCTGGAAGAGCGGCGGCGGGGTTCGGTGGTTACGGTGGAGCGGCTGGATGCGATGGTGGCAGAGGTAGCATCGCGAGTCATTAAGCTGAAGGCCCAGATCGAGGCAGCAGCAGCCGAAAAAGAACAGCGTGAGGGGGAGAATACTCGTCTCGCCGAGCAGGAAATTGGTTGGATGGCAGAACGGGAAGCAGCGCAAGAACGGGACCGCGAGTTGCAGGACGAGCTGCAGGCTGTCCGCGTACGTCTTTCCGAACTGGAAGAGGCCCTCAAGAATGCGCGCCATGAGCTGGACGCGGCGCGCGACCGGCGTGGTGAGCTGACGGCAGAGCAGGCGCGGTTGCAGTCCGACGCGCAACATCTGGCGGAAACCTGTATTCAGGAGTTGAGCCAGCCCCGAGAAGAGTTACTGGGCGATGACTCTCTGGTGCGCCTGTCAGGGGAGGAACTGAGTAACGAAGACGCTCTCTACAAGGACATGCGCAATCGCCTGGAGAATATGGGGCCGGTAAACATGATGGCGCTGGAGGAGTATCAGGAGACGGCGCAGCGCCACGAGTTCCTGGAAACCCAGCGTCAGGATTTGCTGCAGTCGATCGAGAACACGCTCAGCACCATCAAGGAAATCGACACGATCTCGCGACAGAAGTTCGAAGAGGCGTTCAATCGCATCAACGAGAATTTCGGGCGCACCTTTAGTAAGTTGTTCGGTGGAGGGCAGGCGTTCATGCGCCTCACCGACCTGGAAAACTCGGCGGAGAGCGGCATCGACGTGGTGGCATCTCCTCCGGGCAAGAAGCTGCAGAATGTGCTGCTGCTCTCGGGAGGCGAGAAGGCGCTGACAGCACTGTCATTGCTGATGGGCATCTTCCAATATCAACCGAGCCCGTTCTGCATCCTGGATGAAGTGGATGCGCCGCTCGACGAGGCAAATATCGGCCGCTTTACGGAACTGGTGCGGGAGATGGCGGGTCAAACGCAGTTCATTATCATTACCCACAGCAAGAAGACGATGGGGATTGCGCCGGTGATGTATGGCGTAACCATGCAAGAACCAGGTGTTTCGAAGCTGGTCTCGGTGCGCTTCCACGAAGAGCCAACGAGGATGGCGGCTACCGCTTAAGAGCGATTAGCAGTTAGCGACTAGAAAAGAAATATTGCCTTGCCTCGGTCGCGCCTGTCCAGCGCAGGTGCCTGAGTGCACCCCAGGATGGACGTTGACGGGCCGCTTGCCCGAAGCGGCTCCTGTTTTGGGTGTTCTGCCTCCCACCAATTACACTGTCCAATATGAATACAATGATCGTTGCTGCGATGCTCATTATCGGCTTAGGCACTTTTTCGGCTCAGTGCCCCGCTGCGGATTTTGGCCCCAATAATCCATTCTTCTCTCCCAGCAAGTTGCCCTATGAGGCGCCGCCATTCGACAAAATCAAAGATGAGGATTACCAGCCTGCAATAGAGGCTGGAATGGCGGAGGAACTAAAGGAAGTGGAGGCCATCGCGAACAATCCCGCGCCCCCAACGTTCGATAACACCATCGTGGCGCTGGAGAAGACCGGCCAGTTGCTGAATCGGGTGGCCAACGCGTTCTTCGGTGTAACCAGCGCAAATACCAATCCCACGCTGCAAAAAGTCAGGTCAATCGAAGCGCCAAAATTAGCGGCTCACCGCGATGCGATTTTCCTGAACCCGAAGCTATTCCAACGCGTGGCTAGCATCTACAAGCAACGGCAATCGCTCAAGCTTGATGCTGAGTCGCTGCGTTTGGTTGAGTATGACTACGACCAGTTTGTACATGCCGGAGCCAACCTCAACGATGCTGACAAGGCGCAACTGAGGAAGCTCAACGAAGAACTGGCAGCCCTCTCGGATACCTTTTCTAACAAGTTGCTGGCTGCTGACAAAGATGCCGCCTATGTGACCACAGACAAAGCCGCGCTGGCGGGCCTGACGGACGCGCAAATCAGCGCCGCCGCCGAGACTGCGAAGTCGCGGAAGGTAGAGGGATATGTCCTGCCTTTGCAGAACACGACGCAACAGCCCGATCTGGTCTCTTTGACCAATCGGGGCACGCGACAGGCGATATTTACAAATTCCTGGAATCGCACGGAGCGCGGCGATGCCAATGACACGCGCGACACCATCGCAAAGATGGCCCAGCTTCGTGCTCAAAAAGGCAAACTGCTGGGATTTCCGAATTTTGCGGCATGGAAGATCGAAGACCAGATGGCGAAAACGCCGGAGGCGGCGCTGAAGTTCATGGACGCACTGGTGCCGGGGGCGACGGCACGAGCCGCCACCGAAGCCCAGGACATCCAGGCCGTGATCGACCAGCAGAAGGGCGGATTCAAGCTGCAGCCGTGGGACTGGGACATCTACGCCGAACAAGTCCGCAAAGCCAAGTATGACCTGGACGAGGCGCAGGTGAAGCCGTATTTCGAGATGAACAATGTGCTGCAGAATGGCGTGTTCTACGCCGCCAACCAGCTCTATGGCCTGACCTTCCAGGAACGCAAGGACCTGCCGGTGTACGACCCGACCATGCGCGTGTTCGAGGTGTTCAATGCCGACGGCAGCACCTTGGCATTGTTTTATTGCGACTACTTCAAGCGCGACAACAAACAAGGTGGCGCATGGATGAGCAACTATGTTGACCAGTCCAAACTGCTCGACAAGAAGCCGGTCGTGGTCAACGTGGCGAATTTCGCTCCTCCGGCCCCGGGCGAGCCTGCGCTTCTCACGGCGGACGACGTCAGGACGATGTTTCACGAGTTTGGTCACGCCTTGCACGGCATGTTTGCCAACACCCAGTATCCCAGCCTCTCAGGGACGTCGACGGCTCGCGACTTTGTGGAGTTCCCGTCGCAGTTTAACGAGCATTGGGCCGACTACCCGACGGTTTTTCAGCACTACGCCAAGCATTACAAGACGGGGGCGCCCATGCCGGCGGAATTAGTGGAGAAGATCAAGAAGGCGGCCACCTTCAACAAGGGCTATGACACCACCGAGTTGCTGGCGGCTGCTGAGTTGGATATGAAATGGCACACGCTTCCGCCAGCGGCACCGCTGCAAACTCCGGATGCCTTCGAGACCAAAGCCCTGGAACAGACTCACCTGTTGATCAGCTATGTACCGCCTCGATACCGTTCCAGCTACTTCAGCCACATCTGGGGCAGCGGCTATGCAGCCGGATACTACGCCTACCTCTGGACCCAGATGCTGGATGATGACGCCTATCAGTGGTTCGAAGATCACGGCGGCCTGACGCGGGCCAACGGAGACCGATTCCGCGAGATGGTGCTATCACGGGGCAATACCCAGGACCTGGAGACGCTGTACGAGGCCTGGCGCGGTGCGAAGCCCAGCATTGAACCTATGCTGAAGTATCGAGGTTTGGGACCGGGTGCCGGGTCCAAGTAGGACGGCGAAGGCACGCGAGTAAGGAACAAAGAAAAAGAGGTGTGACGCTGGCGCGCCACACCCTTTTTTCTGCCATTACTTCCCTGCTGCTGCGCCAGACGACACGAAGGCGATGGCGGTCGTCTTTCCGCCAAAGTGGATTTCGCTGACGTCGCGCCCGGAGCCGGCGGTGTTGAGAACGAGACCATTGGACGGCGCCTTGTGGGCAAGAGTCTTTACCTGCCCGCTGGCAGTAGCGACTTCCTTTTTGCCCTTCATGAACTTCACCTGCGCATTGGAGCCGTCCTCGTCATATTTCACGGTGTACTCGCCGGCGGCGATAGTGGTGCCATTGAGAGTGACGTCCTGGTAAACCGTGATGTAGCTAGTGCCGGACTTTGCAAATGCGCTGATGGAGAGCGTCAGTGCCAGAACCAACAGACCAAAACGTACCGCAATTCGATTCATAGAGATCTCCTTGTCCAATTAGATCGCGGCGGCCCGCTGCAGGAGAAAGCTGTTGCCTTTCATACTGCGTTGCATACAATGTCAGCGGGGTTAAACAGAAAGGGACTTCCAAAGCCTCCCGTTGATGGTCTCGCCTGGGCCGCCAAACCGCGGGCGAAACGCACTGTTTAATCCCGAACCTGAATGTGGGTAACTCGTCGCTTTGCGCCTCAGTCTAAAATCGATACCCCCAGCCACCCTCGACAGTTGGCGGTGGCCCTGTTCGTTCCAATGGACGAAGTTCGTGAGAGAAAGGTTGCAGTGAGCAAATGTTGCTCACAAGCTGCATTTCAAAGTGCAAATCGAGCCGTTTGCCCTCAGCACATTTCTTCTCATCCCGTAGTCGTAAGACTTCTCTGAAATTCGCTGGGACGAAGGCACTTGATTCGCAGACGAGTTGACGAATCTGCGAGACGGTGCATAGCAACCAAACGGAATACCGCTCGTTCCGAAGGATCTCGTAGCAGAGTGGGATATCGGATGGCGGCGGTTCAGCCAGCTGCCGTCTTGCTGAATTCCATCACAACAGCGGCGTGCAAAGGCCCATGGCTTCCCCGAAATCGCCGCGTCAAGGGGCGCCGGCGATTACAAGTGTTTACCGGTTAGCTCCAACCCATACGGTCGCGGAGTCTTGTGATATGGGCCGTGTGGTGCTCCGAATGCCATGCGTACAGCGCCAGCGTGCGATTCAGATCGAGTACGCCAATTTCGGGATGCCGCAGCGTGCGGGCGAAATCGGACGAATCCATGCCGTGAATGAGCGCCACCCACCGGGTGTGCAGGGCGGCAAGTAACTGCAGGGAAACTTCAGTAGGAGTATTGGCAACATCGGGCAGCTTCGCCCACATATCTTCTTTATAGGGCTTGATAGTGGGCTCGTACTCGGTCAATGCAAGTTTGAAACGGATGAAGGCATTAGCGTGGCTATCAGGCACGTGGTGAACCAGTTGGCGCACCGTCCAGCCCTCAGGCCGGTAAGGCGTGTCGAACTGTTCAGGCGTAAGACCGGCAACAGCCTGGTGAAACTTCTGGGGCAGCGTGGCCAGAATATCGATGTATTGAGCGCGACGCGTTGCCATCTCCTCTTCGTTCGCGGGGGGAACCCATTCGAATTTGCCGATTGGGTAGCGTAGGTCTTCCATCGTCGTTTCCCTCCCATCTTCCGTTTCGCCCATTTTAATCGATCGAGCGGACAGTGTCGGAGGCCGTCAGTTCCACCGTACATGGGCCACGGATAAGCTCGGCTTTCGCGGGTGGTTCCACCGTCGCCGCTGCACCCGACTCATCGCTGTCCTTCGCGGATTTTTTGTTTCCAGACTTTGCCTTCGTCATTGGTGGCGGAGGAACTGTTCCGCATTTCACCGTTCCACGCCGCAGCGCACGAACCGACGTCGGATCAGGAAACGTTATTCCCAAGTCGGTGGATTTCACCACATCGGCAAAACCTTTGATCTCGGGGTCTCCATTCACGAACTTCACCTGGTCGTTCTTGCCGGGAGAGGCCAGAACGAAGAAGTCCCCGCTTCCCTTGCCCGAGGCGTTGAACTTACGCGTACGCATTGCGGACAACTCGGTGCGCGCCTTTTCGATGCGGCTGTCGAGATCGCCGCGGACACCCAGCGCAGTGAGATGCGAGCGAGCTTCGACACTCGGCGATTCGCTGGTCAAAGAAAAGGTGTAGTAACGAATGGCCTCGTCCTTGTTGCCGCGCTTTTCGGCGATTTCGCCCAGGTGCTCCGCCACGTCGCCGCCGCCCCTTGCCTCCCAGGCGGCGGTGATGTAGCGCTCGGCAATGTCGAGGTTGCCGCGCTTGTACTCCACCCAGCCTTTGGTGTCCCACACGGCATACAGAAGGTTTGCGGTATAGAGATCCTGTTGGCGCAGGGTGTCCAGATTCACGTCGCGCAACTGGGTTTCGAGGGCGTTGATGGCGGCGTCCGAGTACTGGTTGGCGCGATCAAGCTGCACATTCTGCTCGGCAAGCGAATAAGCAATGTTGTTCCAGACAACGGCTGTCGGGGCAAGGAGGATGGCGCGTTCAAAGGAGGCCATCCCCTTCTCGGTCTGTCCGGTTGCGATGTATGCCTGGCCGAGAGCGACTTGAAGCAGTGGGTTCTTATCTTGCAACGACGCCGCTTTTTCCAACTCCGGAATGGCGTCATTCCAGCGTTTCAGCTTGGCGTACAGTGAACCTAACCCAATATGCGCCGAGGCGGCGAGCGGACTTATTTCAATGGCCTTCTGGTACTGTGCGATTGCGTCGTCATAACGCTGAAGGCTTTCGTAGACCGCACCCATAAGAATGTGCGCACCTTCGTCGTAGGCGTTGGCCTCGATTTGCTTTTGTAAGGCCCCTTCCGCCTTCTGGTACTGACCATCGGCAAGATAAGCCGTGCCCAGTTTCACCCATAAATCCTTGTGTTTGGGATCGGTACTTGCCACTCGTTCGAACAGCTCAATCGCTAACTTCATGTTGTTATCGTTCGCGGCCTGCATTGCAGAATCGAAAAGATCGTCAGGCGATTGATTGACCCCGAGACCAGCGGTTCCTGGAGTCTTGTTGTCGAGCGTAACGTTCTGCGCCTGGTCGGCCTCGACGGTGCGGCGGAAGGCAGCGTAGTCGTCGCGGCGCGCGGCGGGGATTTCCGTGAGGAGGACTCGAAGCTTGCGAGTAACCGCCAGTTGGCCACCTTCAAATCCATAGGTGGAGTGATATTCGGCGTAGTCTCGTTTGACGTCCACTCCAATGGGAAGGCGTACGCCGTATTTGGGTGGGATCGCCAGGTTCACTACGGAGGAGGCTTCGTTGATGGCGCCCAACTTGATGGGCTTGGGATTCTTGCTGTCTTCATCGTCGCGGTCGGGAGGAAGCGCGATGCCGACACCCGGCAAGGGGAGTTTCGGATCGGGAGCTGACCAGTCGAAGTAGTTGCTGACCGCAACATCAAAATCGACGTCAATGGGTTTGTCGGTGTTGCTGGGGTCGCCAACCTGGAGGTTGGTAATTTCGCCCCCCTTCATGGGCGAACTGGCAAGCATCATCTCAAAGACACTCTTCCATTTGCTGTTGGGGATTTGGCGTAGTCCAAACCGCATACCCAACTCGGCATCGCCACGAGCTGAAGCGTTGAAGTGGACGGTGAGCTTACCGGTGTCGTTCAAGGAACCGTCGATGCGGCTGCGGTCGTAGCTCTCAAACGGGAGACTAGCTGGGGTGCGCACCAGTTCGGGGGTGCCGCCGGGCGGAATGGCGAGGGCCTCCTTATCACGAAGCGGAAAAGCGAGCATGCGGAAGGGGCCGACGCCGTTGGTGCTGTCGAGCCATATCTCCTGGCCCTCAACCGGAACGCGGGTAATGACGTGATCGAATTGGGAAGGTGAGGGGATGTCGGGATCGAGCTTGTGTTGCGCACCAATCAGCACCGAGGTTGACTCGAAGCCCTGCGCGGCGAGAAGCGCAGCCAGTAGCGTGTTCTTGTCTTTGCAGTCGCCATAGCCGTTGGCGAGAACCTCGGAAGCAGCGTGGGGCTGATAGCGGCCCAATCCAAAGGACAAGCTCACATAGCGAAAGTCACGCGAGACATAGTCGTAGAGCGCCTTCACTTTGTCCATGTCGGTGGTCTTGCCCTGCACCAGTTCGGCGGCCTTGGCCTTGATGGCGTCGTTGGGTTGGCGGCGGTCTTTCTCCAGCCCGGCGTACCAGTCGCCCAACTGTTGCCAGCTCTCGTAGGTAGTGAGCTGCACCGAAGGGATTTCGTCTTCGTCGCGCGGCTGCGGCGGCCGTTTCTTCTTTTTCGCAACATCTTCTTCATCTTCGAGATGAGAGTGTTTCCAGCGGTAAACGCGACGGTCGTCCTCATCGGCAATTTTCGGGTCCGCGCCGGGCTCGCTCTTGAGTTTGATCTGGCGGGACTTGGGTACATTGATCTCAAGTTGCTCGTCGAGCACAATGCCGCGGTCCTTAAAGTCGTAGCTGGCCCAGAATTGACCGGGAGTAAGGGGATTCACGATGGTGCGGACAAACTGGTACTCGAGCACGTCGCCTGGACGCAGCGACGGCACGGTAATGTGTTTCTGATGATAGTCGGTGTAGACCGGAGCGTCCGGAATCGTGAGGTCCTGCACCGCCGACTCCTGCGCGGTAATGACAGTTCCGTCCGGCTTGATAACGCGGACGTACACCACCTCAAGCTTGTCGCTGAGAGCACTATAGCCAACCTTCAACTGCCCCAGTGCTTGCACACCGCTTTCGCCATTGACCTTGATGCGCGCATCGATCTGCTCGCGTCCAGTGCCGTCGTTCTCGAAACGAAAGGAATCGCGGTAATACTCAATGACGAAGGCTTCCTGAGAATAGTCAGCGGGCGGGGAAATGGGTTGCTGGGCGACAGCGGGATGCCCCGATTGACTAGAATGCGTTTGCTGGGCCCACAAAGAGACAGTCAGAAAACAGAGAATGATGGATAAAAAGCCGGTTCTTCGCATAAGGGTATAGTTCGAGAGATATCGCATGCTCAACAGACCGGCAAGCGAATTCGACGCACTCGTTCGGACTTCTCCATTCGTCTCGACGCGGTCGATCACAGGGCCAGAGTCTCTCATCCAGCCTCTTGTTGCAGAGCCACAAATTCGCCGGGAGGCCACGGTCCACTGAGCCGCAAGCGTACGCCGGCCGAGGGTCCGGCGCTGCGCAAGGCAGCCACAAAGCGCTCGCGATCCTGGCGCAGCACCAAGGCGAACCAGTGGTGCTTCCGGCGGTCCTGCCGGACACGCCACTCGCGAACATGCTCGCCGGTCACAGTTTTCAACTTCTGGTCGATCGCGGCGATGCGATCGGCTGCTTCCTGGCGACGCTTGAGATATTCGCGTCCGCTCACCGGCGTCGCGAGGTCGGTCTGGTCGTCGGCCGCCCAACTGGCGATCATCTCGTACTGCACGGTGTCGCCGAGTTCGCTGAGCGCGCCGCAAAGCACCTCGCCTCGTTCCGCAATATATGTATCGACGGCCTCAAAATCGGAAAGAACGACCGGAAAGTGAAACGGCACGGGAGTTACGTGGAGCACAATCGCGCGCAGCACCTGCTGAAACTTGGCCGCGGCGGTCTTCAGTGCTACCCCCTCAGCCAGAGCAACTTCAGGATCGGCGATTTCGCTCCAATATACGCGGAGGCCAGACGAGTCGCGCGCGCGGACGACCTCGTCGCACACTCCGACCAGGCTGGGTAGCGCGTCGGTGCTGGTTCGGGTGACGCAATAAGGAAGGCAGGGCATTCAGCGGATCACCATCACCGCCACAAGAGGAGGAGGCTCGATTCAGTCGGGTTCAGCGGCACCAATATCCAGCCTACCACGAATGGCCCTGGTACCAGAGGCGGAGCCGGCGAAGGATGAATCAGGCGCGGCGGAAGAGGCGAGTGCCCAATAGCGACGACGCATCCCGAGTATCCACTGCCTGAACGGAACGCTTGCCAGAGAACTCGTAATACCTGCCGGTCATGCGGCCCTGAACTCGAATGGGCGACTGCTCGACGTACTGCAGCATTACCGAGGCCTGGGAGGGAGAAGCCGTTCTGGTTACCCCCTGCGATGACACTTGGGTCGGCGAAGGAACTGCTGCCATACGATCGACAGAGCGAGACGGAACGTAGGGCTGCGACGGGATATACGGCGCCGGCGCACTACTGGGGGCGCCGAGGAAGGAAGTTGGGGTCCTCGTCGTCGCCGGGTTGTTGCGCAGTTCCGCTCGTTTCTGGCCGCAACACATGATCGGGATCTCCTTCTGTCAGTTGCGAAATTGGTTGAATGATAACAGGGTCATGCCCCACCCGCTCCAGCAGACAAGCGCCGCCTGAGATTGCCAACCAGGCTACAAGCCATTCGACAGGCCGGCGCGAAATGAACAGGGCCACCGGGGCGGCGATCCAGAGACTGAGGCAGTTGAAGCAGTCCATGAGCTGTCCGAGCAGACCCTGGCCCAGCCGCTTGCGAAGCAGGACGATGATGTCGGCCGGGCCGTCCTCGGCCGCCAGCAGGTGGGTAACCCGCCAGGTCGCGAGGACGGCCAGAACCAGTCGTGCCCAGAATCCGAATTCGCTCATCCACCCGCCATCTTAATTCCCCTGGATCGGAAGCTCACGCATTTTCCCGCTACCCGTTGTTCGTGGGCAGGTCATTGCAGATGCAGACCGCCCACGGCGAGGAGTAGGCCCAGTGGCAATTGCCCGGCCCACCGTCGTTCCAGGTCTTGTCCCGGGCGAATAGCACAAAGGCATAACCGCAACATTTACCACGATCCAACGGGAAGCCTGCTGGAATCGCATAGGGAGCGGGTACGCTCGGAGCGCACACCGCATCGAAGATGCGCAAGTCCAGTGTCGTGAGTACGTCAAAAAACTTGACCGGAAGGGGTGGTGGCGGGGGGCATCCCCCCACCGCGGGAATCAGTTCGCATCGTGTTCCCGGATCGCCGCGCCGGCAGATACCGGCAAACGGGTTCGCCGGATCGGTGCACACGGTAATTGGAACGCTGAGCGTCGGTCCACCCTGGCGCGTGATGCTCATGCTGTAGAAATCGAAATTGTCGCTCGGGTACGCCAGGTTGGTGTAGTCGATGTACTCGTCGTAGGCAATACCCATCAAGTCGGCCGGCCAAGGCACATTACAAGGTGCCCCAGGAGGCACAAAGGGACCACCTAATCCAAGATGCAGGTCGGTGCAGCCGGGAAGTCCGTTGATTCCGCCAAAGGTCACATGGACGTCCGAGATCATTGGCTTGTTGTCGAACCATACGTGTTGCGTGTCGTAATAGTCGAAGCCCATGGTGTCGGTTACGTGCAGCAGCAGAGTGTACTGTCCGCTGCGGCAACGGTGATGAGGATCTGGACATCCTGTGGAGTCGTTGACCGACAAGGGGAGACAGGCGGCGCTGTTGAAGCAGAAGTCCTGAAGCTTCCAGACCGTTATCGGATTTCCGAACAGGTCAATCACGGTCTGCACCAGGCTGGTGGTCAGAGCCTTGTCGCCCATGACCCAGTTCCATGGCGCACGTTTGTTCAGCTCGTCAGGTGGCTGGTAACAAACCGGCCCGAGACCTGGCGGACAGCTCAAGAGTGAACCCACGTAGTCAGCAGGATTGAATCCAAATTGACCCGGTCCAGGCAGGAAACCAAAGCCCCACCGAAGGTCGAA
Source organism: uncultured Acidobacteriaceae bacterium (assembly GCA_963834815.1). Taxonomy (GTDB): domain Bacteria; phylum Acidobacteriota; class Terriglobia; order Terriglobales; family Acidobacteriaceae; genus DASRAA01. The sequence continues at coordinate 237,244 of CAWIDA010000010.1, forward strand.
GCATTTGATCTTCCGGTTATTACAGTTTCCCACGAAGGCGCTGCCCTTCACCGTAACGCAGCATCCAACTGGCACTTCCGGCCCTCCGGGATTCCCGCTGACAATCGGCGAGTCGGGATTGAATGGACCCCACCCCACACCCGTCTTGACGGGAGCGCCCGCGACGCGTTCGATCCAGACCATCACCTTGAACAGATCGAATACGATGCAATCGCAGCAGGGCGCTTCGTTGGGAACACTGGAATAGACACAGAGACGGATCTCATACGATGCGGGAGGGAGGACCGTCGTATTAAGCCATCCCAGCGTGCCACCGACGACTTGTGCAGTGCCGGTGGCCCCACCTCCGGGATAACTGATGCCGGCGCATGACCATCCTGTCACCGGGTTCGGAGAACCATCCGCAGGACACGTGGTGTTGTCTTGGCAAGGAAGACCCTCCACTTGACGCCACTCGAGAGTGTAGTGATCGAAGAACCCGCCAGCCGCAGTTCCCTCAATTTCCACCGCCACGCCACCGGTCACCAGCCCCGGCCGCTCCTCCGTGCAACCCGTCGGAGCCGTGAGGTCGCAGGTTAAAGGACGGAAACAGTCGAACAGGCAGCGCCAGTACCCGAACAGACACCACAGTACCTGAAAGATGTTCCGGGCGCGGGCTAGACAGCAACCAAAGCACAGAGCACACAGGCACCAGCAGCGGCAAAACCAGAAGAACGACAGCTGGCTGTGCTGCTTGAAGGCAGCGTCACCCAGCAAGGCGCGCGCGGCGTCGGTAGTCAACAGGCGCTCAAAAATGATGCAGGCCTCCCGGTCGTCGATGAAGCAGTCGATTTTGCCAGCGATGATTTCTTCGGGAACGCCCGCGTGATGCTCCACGGTCGCGAGTTGATCGGCCAAATAGGGTCTGTAAGCGTCAGCCAAGACCTTGACTAGAATGTCGAAGTCGCGCCGCTGCTCTGCCGTAGGCGGATCGCTGACGGGATTGCCGATGACCTGGCGCACACACCTCCAGAACTCGTACAGGTAAAAAGCGTAGCCGCGAAAAGTGCGCGGCCAGCGGCATACCAGCCACCCGAAGACCAGGCAGCAGAGGACGTGCTGCAAGCACCATCGCCACTGGTCAATCGGGCCGAGGACTTCCCTTGCCTGCGGAGGAAGTAGGCGGATGGCCGTCTCCTCGTTCAGGAATTTCCCAAACATGGCGTAAGCCTCTTCGAATTCCTGGGCACAGGTACGGGAGGAATCGGCCTGGGCTTGCTTTTGGAGTTCGTCCGGGTTCTTCGTCAGGTTCAGCTGTTGTTCGAGGATGGGCTGATAGACGGCTAGCAATGCGCGCAGTCCGGCCTGGAAGTCTGGATTGCCGATGTCTTGCGCCGCGGCAGACGCAGCCGTTGCTTTTGCTTTGTCTTTCTCTTTATCGGGCATTGCAAATCTCCTTGTACGTGACGTCCTCAAGCCTCGGACCAGAACGTGCGCGACTTGTATCGCAGATATTTAGTCAGTCCGCCGAAAACGCGGCATTTCGCGTCTCATTTACAGTGCAATAGATATGCCACCGTTCACCGTTGCTCGTCGGTGCGGTAGCGCACATAGGTCACGATTCAACATGGGGAAACTACAGCGCCGTTGCGACGGGTAATTGGTCTCGCGGCAAGTATCCCCTGCGTGGCACAGCGTACAGACAGTGTGTCGCCACTCTGCTATGAACGTGGGAGTCCGACGCCTGGCGACCGTATGGCACCCGATCAACAGCAACGATTCTTCGTCCTGGTGGTTGAGGATGTCGAGGAGACGCGCGATGGGATCGAACGACTGCTAACCACGGACGGCTACAGCGTCAGTACTGCAAAAACCGAACAAGAAGCCGTTCTGAAAGCTCGCCTGCAGCCTCCCGACCTCATCCTGATGAGCCTAGGTATCGACGCCGAGGAAATTGCCGACATGGGAAGGAGAATTCGCGAGGCTGCCGGGCTGGGTGGGAGCGTTCCAATCGTTATCTTTTGCGTGGGCAGGTTGGAAGAAGGCACGGAAGCGGGAGTGGGCCACAACACTTACATGACGCGGCCCGACAATTTCGATCAGCTCAGAAGGCTGCTTATCCGGCTGCTTCGAACGGAACCTCGGGCCTACTGAACTCGGTTTTCCGTTTTCCGCCAAACAAGCGACTGACTTCGCCATCAACGGTGCGATAACACTCGCAGGCGTTCGACTCAAGCCCCCGCCGATCCACAATCCTGATGTGACCGCGGCAGTAATGGATCAACCCCAAATCCTGCAAGCGACCGGCAGCAACCGTCACACTCTCGCGCCGGCCTCCTAGCATATGGGCAATCAGTTCCTGGGTCATCAACAGCTCAGAAGAAATGGTCCTGTCATCGCACAACAGCAGCCATCGACAGAGTCGCTGCTCGATGGAATGCAGGCGATTGCATACCGCGGTCTGCGAAACTTGCGTGATTAGAGCCTGCACGTACCGCAGCAGCACATGTTGCAGGGCAGAACTCCTTTCAAACTCCTCCAGCAGATATGCGGCCGGGATTCGGAAGGCCTCTCCGGCGACTGCAACCACAGCCCGGGCGCAACTCGATTCTCCGCCAAGGAATATTGGAGTTCCAACGATGCCATCGTTGCCCACGAGAGCTATCTCGGCGGTTGCGCCGTTTTCCGTGGTGTAAAGAAATGAAACGATGGAATTGGTAAGAAAGTATCCGCAGCTTATGCGTTGGTTGGCTTCGAGAATCGTCTGGCCCAGCGACAATGTGACGAGCTGCAGGTGGGGTCGGAGCCGTTCAAGCTCCACGAGTGGGAGCGCCCGCAAGAGTTGGTTTTGCGTCGCGTTGCTCGTTGCTTCAGTCGTCGACAGCATTCTGTCCCATCGGTGAAAGCATTGCTTCGTCATGGTGCCTCCTTCGAACGATTGGTAACGACAGCCATCGCAGGAGACACCGCCCGGACCCTCGTGTCGAATTTCACCGAGTTTCCGTGGCTACAAGCATCCAATCGAGACTCGGAATTCTAGAAATCTCGCACACGCAGTGCGACGTTTCCAGACCTGGGTATCGACGAAATGACTGCCGAAGTGGAGCCTACTGGTCAGCCGATTGTCGGGCTGGCAAATAAACGGCAGGGCTTTCTAGCAGAGGCGTGAGCAATTGAGATTGATGACTTGGGATGCGTTTCTTCGCGGCGCGGGAACGCTATCAGTCACGATACGATAGCAGTGCAGTTCCGGTCGACGTGCGGCCAAAGCCCGAACAAAGACGAATGCCGCGAACAAGAAGGCCGAGGTTTGCAGAATTCGCAAAACCGTTGGCCCAAGGTCGACGAAAGGATGCACTGCGATAAAGACGATTCCAACGAGAAGAATCAGGGAGGTGGCGATCTTGTATCCGGGGTTCATCTGGGTACCTCAACACACATCAGCCCGAGCATGACGTGGACAAATCAGCCATTCCCACCGGTAAAACTAGACGCTGCGATGGGTCCGCAGCCTTCTGTAGTTTTGCAAATTATGTACTAGCTGCAAAACGAAGTCAATTGGTAATCCTTACACGAAGAGGACTCGGATAACTATCGACTGCGTATCAGTTGATCGTTGCGTGATAAGGGCACCAAAGCACTTCGGGAGAGCATTACTGCTCTCCCGAGGTTGGTTTCGTATCTGACCAGTCACTTACCGGCGTGGACCGCGGCGATCTCCGCGCCCTCCGCCTGGGCCACCTCGGCGAGGACCACGGTCGCCGCCGTCACGGCGCGGGCCGCGACTGTCGCGATTGTAGTTAGGCTCGGAGCTGGGCACGTCAGCAGCTTCGTGTCCGCCTTCGAAGGTCACACCGACCGGCGCACCTTCGGGTGCAGCTTCGCCACCACCCATCTTGGCGCGCTGCTCCTTGAGAATCGCCTTGCGCGACAATTTGATGCGGTTGCCTTCGACCGACAATACCTTCACCAGTACCTGGTCGCCTTCCTTCAACTCGTCGCGAACATCGTTGATGCGATGCTCGGCAACTTCGCTGATGTGCAACAGACCATCGGTGCCCGGGATGATTTCCACGAAGGCGCCGAAATCGGCCAGCCGCGTAACCTTCCCTAGGTAGGTCTTGCCCACTTCAGCAGTCGCGGTGATATCGGAGATCATCTGCAGCGCCTTGGCGGCGGCTTCCTGATCGCTCGACGAAACGTTGACCTTGCCGCTGTCTTCAACGTCGATCTTGACACCGGTCTGCTCGATGATGCCGCGAATAACCTTGCCGCCGGGTCCGATCAGATCACGGATTTTGTCGGTGGGAATCTGAAGGGTATAGAAGCGCGGTGCGAATTCACTGATGGTGGTACGCGGCTCGCCGATGACCTCGTTCATTTTGTCGAGGATGTAGAGGCGCCCATGGCGGGCCTGCTCCAGGGCTTCGCGCATGATCTGCGCCGTGATGCCCATGACCTTGATGTCCATCTGCAAGGCCGTGATGCCCTCACGCGTCCCGGCAACCTTGAAGTCCATGTCGCCATAGTGATCTTCGGCGCCGGCTATATCAGTCAGGATGGCGTAAGCGTCACCTTCCTTCACCAGGCCCATCGCAACTCCGGCGACCGAGGCCTTGAGAGGAACGCCCGCGTCCATCAAGCTGAGCGAACCACCGCACACCGTGGCCATGGAGGACGAACCGTTCGACTCCAGGATGTCGGAGACGACACGCATCGCATACGGCCAATCCGTCTCGTTTGGAAGCACCGCCGACAGGGCGCGCTCAGCGAGTGCGCCATGGCCGATCTCGCGGCGTCCTGCGCCGCGCAGAAAGGCAACTTCACCAACGGAAAACGGAGGAAAGTTATAGTGAAGCATGAAGCGTTTCTTGGCCTCGCCTTCGAAGGCTTCCAGCCGCTGCATGTCTTCGCCGGTGCCGAGCGTGGTGGTAACCAGCGCCTGGGTCTCGCCGCGAGTGAAGATTGACGATCCGTGGGTGCGAGGCAGCACGCCGACTTCAATCCAGATGTCGCGGATCTGGTCGAACTTGCGGCCATCCGGACGTCGCTTGTTGTTGATGACCTGCTCACGGAAGATCTCCTCGCGCAGCATGTCGAAGTACTTGCCGGCCTTTTTGCGGCCGTCTTCGTCTTCTTCAGGGATGGCGGACTTCACTTCATCTTTCAGTTTCTTGATCAGCCCGTAGCTTTCGTTCTTTCCGTACTTCTCGGTATTGACGGCGTCGATCAGTTGCGTCCCAATCTTCGACCGGAGATCGCTCAGGTAGGCTTCATCCGTCACAACCGGCTCGACTACGCGCTTGGCATTACCGACCTTCTGCGCAAGCTCGTTGATCGCAGCGCAAATCTTCTTGATTTCCTGGTGGCCAAATTCGATGGCCTGGACAACCGTTTCTTCCGCGACTTCTTTAGCACCCGACTCGATCATCACGATGCCGTCGTTGGTGCCGACGACCATCAGATTCATCTTGCCTTCGCGCTGTTCGTCGTAGGTCGGGTTGATCACGAACTCGCCGTTGACCTGGCCGACGCGCACCGCGCCGATGGGGCCGTGGAACGGAATGTTGGAGACGCTGAGCGCAACCGACGCGCCGTTGATGCCGAGGACGTCGGGGTCATTGGTCGTGTCAGCCGAAAGCACCATGGCGATGACCTGGGTCTCGCAGCGAAAACCTTCAGGGAACAGCGGCCGGATGGGGCGATCGATTTGGCGGCTGGTCAGAATCTCGCGCTCGCTGGGGCGGCCCTCGCGCTTGATGAATCCGCCGGGAATGCGTCCGGCGGCGTAGGTGTACTCGCGGTAGTCAACGGTGAGTGGAAAAAAGTCGATGCCCTCGCGGGGGTCGGCGTTGGCGCAGGCGGTAGCCAGCACGACGTTGTCGCCAATGCGTACGATGCAGGAACCGTGGGCCTGCTTGGCCAATTTTCCGGTTTCAAAGTGAATGGATTTGCCGCCGTGGAGCTGAACTGTTACTTCGTGTTTCATTTATGTTCCTTCCGTATCGAACGCAACCGATAAAGTCCCGGGCCCGCTTGGGGTCTGAATGGCCGTAGCCCTGTTACTCGCAGCGAGAGAACATGACGCGAGGAAGGATTGCGGCGGCAGCGGGATGGGAAAAGTGAAAATCATGTCAGCCGAGAGAGGCTGAAGCTGAGTTTGCGGGCGCGGTACAGCGCCCGGCCAAGCTCGGGCTATTGGGACGTCCCGAAAATCAGTTGCACTTTCGGGATCCCCGGCCATGGCACCATGGGCGATGGCAGGGGGAAATTGACGCACAACACGCTGGAAGAGCAGTACTTCAGTGGCTGGCAATCGATTACTTGCGGATGCCCAGTTTCTGAATGACGACCTTATAGCGCTCGGTATCGGACTTTCTGAGGTAGTCAAGCAAGCTGCGACGCTTGCTGACCATCATGAGAAGACCGCGCCGGGAGGCATGGTCCTTCTTATGCGTCTTGAAATGCTCCGTCAGTTCACCAATCCGTTCACTCAGGATCGCGATCTGGACTTCCGGGGACCCGGTATCCGTCGCATGAGTACGGTACTGGTCAATCAGGGCGGTTTTTTTCTCTCGGGCTAACACTGCTTCGGTTGCGCTCCTACTCTATTTTTTGTCGTATGTTGTTACGTCATAAAGAATAACACGCATCGCGCCAGCCGCCAAGCGAACGACTGAGCGCGTCCGCTTTGCCCCCGTCCAGGCCTAAGTGAGCTGGTCCGCTCGCATACTGGCCCGCAGTACTTTCAGGCTGTCTGAACGGCCGGAAATTTGGTTGACAACCCACTTCCCTCATCTGATAATCCCACCACTTTCATTCCGAGTCTAAGTCCCGATAGGTCCAGTAGAAGAGGTCGCGGGCCGTGCTGTGTCGCCTCACCCTCCGAACCCGCAAAGGAGCCGTGCCGTGCAACTTCGTCGATTTGCCGTCCTACCCGTGGGAACGCTCTTAACTCCGGGAGTGATTCTGGGGTTCCTGTTATTGGTATCCGTGGGCGCTCGGGCCCAGACGTGTGGGCAAAGTTATCTGAACAGCCTGCCTGTACCTATCCCAACACCTCCCTCTCACCGGGTGGTGCAGTTGATTAACTGTTCCAACCAGGTACTGCTGGGGGCGACCAACGCTGCTGTATCGGGAAGCAGCCCCGGTTACCCGGTGTTTCCCCGCGAGAAAACATGGGTGATGCAACCTTACGGGGCAGCCAACAACGGCAACATCCTCACCATTGACATACCGCCAAAGTGGGAAAGTACGGGGCCGATCCACAGCCATGGTCCGAATATCTGGGCACGCACTGGCTGCCGTTACGATATCGCAGCGAACCGGGCACAGTGTGAAACCGGCAGTTGCGCTGATCAGTACGACTGTAGTTCTGCCGCGTTATCGTTGGGGGGCCGCACCACATTTACCGAGTGGAATTTCTACCAAGATTACAGACCTCCGTTGCCGCAGCACTTCGACAGTTTTGACATCAGCGCCGTGAATGGCACAAGCCTTACCGTGACCATTCAGGCCGTCGGCGGCGACTCCACCGACCCAAGCGGAAACCATCAGAACACATTCTGGTGGAATCGAAACAAGCCCATGGCGGTGTACGGAGGCGATCTGCGAAAAGCCGCGTCCTGCCCTAGTGCATTTCTTCTGCAACGCTCTGACCTGATGACGGACCCCAACGGAGCGGCTAATATCCCGGGGCTTGTGATCATGGGACCTACTGGAGAACCGATCGATCCAGATGGTACGGTCGATAACGCCAGTGTGGCCTGCTTCAGTAACTGCGGAAAGTACGAGTTCCCTGTCGCTCCGGCCATTAACTGCGACGAGAAAACAGATTCGACGTGCTACCGGTGGAAGACATTTTGCGCCGGCGATCCGAGCAAGTACGGCTCAAATTTTGCGCCCGGGACCTACCCTTCCCTCAACGATTGCATAAATCCTGCAAACGGAACGTATAACGACAATGTCTGTCCTGTGAATGGTAGCTGCTGGAACCAACAAATTCCTCCGCCAAAGCCGGGAAAGACCGTGGACGGAACCTGCCAGCTCAAAGGGTTCATTAGCGCCTCCAGTTGCAGCGCCAGCGTTTGCACCTATCCCTACGGCTTCACCAATCCGTGGAATGGTCAGCCGGTGTATTCTTCCCAACCTCCGTTTGGAAGTTGCGCGTATGTCGCCGCGCACGACCCGCAATTCCCCAACGACCCGCCAGACAGCGTCTGCATCGGAGATGATAGGGTTCACGCTGTGTTTCCCCACGCGTACACCTGGCCGAATGACCCTCAGACCTATTCGCACGACGCGCCGGTCTACCGTGTCATCTACGCGCCCGGAGGCACAACCGTTCCCATTACGCCCGCCAGCAACAGCCTTCCACTCTGCAGTGCGCTGCCGGACAGGTACAACTACGGGGCAAACCTTACGAATTGCGCCATAAACGTTAATAGTCAAGGCGCCGTCTTTGGAATAGCCAGGCTTACAAAAAACGATCCGTCGAAAGGGTGGATATCGACCGGTTCCGATTGGTCTTGTGCCATCGACGAGAGGGGCGGGAATGACACCGGCGTACTCTGTCGCTGGAATCAGGCCCCGGCGGGTAATTGCTCGCCTCCCAAGCTTGATGCCAACGTGACCCAGGGCGCCTGCGGGTTGATCGACTCCGGCACCTCGCTGGTATCCACGTCTATGCAGCCGAATAGCATGGATACCTTGTTCGCCGAGGTCAGCATCCCCAACGTGCTGAATCCCGTCGTCGGGTTTCCTCAGATCAGCGGGTGCGCGTCGCCTTGGACGGCCATTGCCGAGAAAGCCATTAGCACAAATCAAGGACTTGTGATCTGGTACACGGGCAAAGCGAATACCAGTTCCAGTTGTGAGGTCACGGTGACACTGGCCAGCCAGAATCCAGCCGCTCTCAAGGTCTACGATGTGCCGAAAGCCATGGGGGTTGAAACCGTGAGCACCGATTCTGGAAGTTTCGTCTATACCCAACCCAATCAGCCGTTCCCATCGGTGGGCGCAGGTGCTGCTACCACGAACAATCCGAAAGATTTAATGCTGGCCGCTTTGCTTCAGGTGAACCAGCAGCCCACTCCTGCCACGTATTGGGAGTTCTGGCTGACAAATTCCTCAATATGGCCGGGAGGCATCCACTGCGAGCCCAACGATAATTTTTGCCCAACCAACGACGGCACGGACTGGTTGCCTGGGCACGGCCCGAATTCCAGTAGCGCCGACGCCGGTCACCAACAGGTCACAAATGGCCCTCACAGGCTGCAGCGTCCGGCCCAGAGTCTGGGGAGCTTTGTCTGGGGCGGAGTGGCTCTCTACGTCAAGCTCCAATAGTCACCGACCTCGACCAATTGACCTGTAACGCAACGCCGGCCAACCACGACTGGCGTTGCAGCATGGGATGGCTTAGCGAATGGGCGAAGGGTGCTGCCCATCGCACTCATGTCGAGAATTGGTTCACCCGAGTGGCCTCCGAGCACCGACTATGCCTAATTTGGTTGACAAGGCACTTGCCTCGTCTCATAATTCCACCACTTCTGTTTCGAACCTAAGTCCTGTGAGATTCCGCGCGTGGGGTTGCGGACTCCAACTGTCTTGACCCTCCGAACCTCCAAGGAGTCGTGCCATGCATATTCGTCGGCTGTCCGTCCTACCCGTACGGGCCCTCTTAACCCTTTCATTGATTTTGCTGTTTCTGTCATTCGCCTCGGTGCATGTTCAGGCCCAGGTGTGTGGTGCCGCCTATTTGAATAGCCTGCCTGTACCCGCACCGGTCGCTCCGGCTCACAGGGTAATTCAGTTGGTGAACTGTTCTGACCAGGTGCTTCTGGGCGCCACCAACGCGGCCGCATCCGGAAACGTCACGCCTTACCCGGCTTTTCCGCGAGAGAAAACCTGGGTAATGCAACCTTACGGCGCGCCCAACAATGCCAATGTCCTCACCATAGACGTACCACCGCAATGGGAAAGCACCGGACCGATCCACAGCCATGGTCCGAATTTCTGGGCGCGCACCGGCTGCCGTTATGATGCCGTGAGCAACCGCGCTCAGTGCGAAACCGGTGGCTGCGCGGACCAGTACGACTGCAGCTCCGCCGCCATATCATTGGGCGGCTATACCACGTTTACCGAGTGGAATTTCTACCAGGATTTCACCCCTCCGTTGCCGCAACACTTCGACAGCTTCGACATCAGCAACGTGAATGGCGTGAGCCTCACTGTCAACATTCAGGCCGTCGGCGGCGACCCCCAAGACCCGAGCGGAAACCATGAGAACACGTTCTGGTGGACCAGGAACCGACCTATGGCGGTGTTCGGAACCGATCTGCGAAACGTCAGCCGCTGTCCCACCGACTTCCTGCTCAAGCGAGATGACCTTATGGTGGATCCTAATGGTCGTCCTGACAGTTTTGGCTATGTCATTATGGGACCCACCGGCCAACCGATCGACCCTGACGGCACGGTCAACAATACCAGCGTGGCCTGCTTCAGTAACTGCGGGAAATACAAATTTCCATCCGAACCATTGGAGACCTGCAACGAAAATGCCCTTTCGAAATGCTACCGATGGAAGACATTTTGCGCGGGGGATGACAAGAAATACGGCACAAATTTCGCACCCGGGACTTACCCTTCCATCAACGATTGCATAAATCCTGCAAACGGAGTCTACGACGACAGCGTCTGTCCGGTGAATGGTGCGTGCTGGAATCAACACATTCAGGGTCAAAAGCCACCCAAAACGGTAGACGGCACATGCCAGCTGAAAGGATTCATCAGCGCATCCACTTGCAGTGCTGGCGTGTGCACCTATCCCTACGGCTTTACCAACCCGTGGAACGGACAACTGGTGTATTCGTCGCAGCCTCCATTTGGAAGTTGCGCATACGTCGCCGCGCATGACCCGCAATTCCCCAACGACCCGCCCGACAAGGTCTGCATCGGGGAGGATCGGGTTCACGCAGTATTTCCTCACGCCTATAGCTGGCCCAATGATCCGCAGACTTATGCGCATGACGCGCCGCTCTATCGGGTGATCTATTCGCCCGGAGGCACAGCCGTCCCCGTTTCACCGGCTAGTGCCAGCATTCCGCTTTGCAGCTCGCTTCCAGACAGGTACGACTACAGCACGAATTTGACGCAGGGTTGCGGCGTGCCTGTAAAAAGTCAAGGCGCAGTTTTCGGGGTCGCCAGGCTTACAACCAAGGATCCTATAAAGGGATGGATATCGAACGGTAAGGATTGGTCTTGCGACCTCGACCAGAGGGGCGGTAATGATACGGGCGTGCTGTGTCGCTGGAATCCAGCTCCCGCCGGTAATTGCGCCCCTCCCACGCTCGACGCCGACGTGACCCAGAGCGCCTGTGGACGTATCGACTCCGGTACCTCGCTGGTGTCTGGCTCCCTCAAGCCCAAACAGCACGGACCCTTGTTTGCCGCGGTGACCATCCCCCAGGTTCTCAACCCCGTCGCGCTTCCGCAGATCAGACGGGTGCTCGTTGATCTGGACGCCGGTCGCACAGCAATTCATCAATGGAAATCAGGGATCTGTTGATCTGGTACATCAGGCAAGGCAAGTACCGGTTCCAGTTGCAAGGTCACGGTGACATTGGCCAGCCAAAATCCAGCTGCGCTCAAGGTCTACGATGTACCGAAAGCCATGGGGGTTGAAACCTCCAGTAACGATGACGGGGACTTCGTCTATACCAAACCCAATCAGCCTCTGCCCTCGGTGGGCGCGGGGTTGGCTACGACCAACAACCCGAAGGACTTGATGCTTGGCAGCTTGCTTCAAGTGAACCTTCAGCCCACTCCTGCAACGTATTGGGTGTTCTGGCTGTCGAATTCGCTAACTTGGCCGAATGGCATCCATTGCGAACCGAACGATAATTTTTGCCCGACGGACGATGGTACAGAATGGCTGCCGGGCCATGGCCCGAATTCCAGCAACGTCGACGCAGGCCACCAACAAGTCGCGAGCGGGCCTCACAGGCTGCAGCGCCCTGCCCAGAACCTCGGCAGCTTTTCATGGGGTGGGGTGGCAATCTACGTAAAGCTGCAATAGTGGCCGAAATTCCAACTCGCTAAAGCCTACATGTCAACGCCGGTCCATCAGGGCCGGCGTTGCCCCCTGGGATGTCCAGGCAGCGCCTGTTGCCCAACTGAAACGCAGCTCTGTTACTGTAGCCAGAGGCCGCTCGCTGAGGTAAGCACTGATCGGATGGGGACAACTCTTCGCAGAATCTTCAAGGCATTTCAATATCGCGATTTCCGCCTCATGTGGTTTGGTGCCTGCACTTCCAGCATCGGAACCTGGATGCAGATCGTGGCGCAAGGCTGGCTGATCTACCGGCTCAGTCACTCGGCATTTCTTCTCGCACTCGACCAGTTCCTTGGCGGCATCCCCATCTTTCTGCTGTCGCTGATTGGCGGCGTGGTGGCCGACCGGGTCGAGCGGCGGAGAATCCTGCTGGGCTCGCAATACGTGCAACTGGCCAGCGCGGCCACGTTGACCGTGCTGGTGGCGACAAATAGGGTGCATGTGTGGGAGATCCTCTGCCTTTCACTCGTTTCAGGTTTCGCTCAGGCCTTCGGAGGGCCCGCATATGCCGCGCTGATCCCCACATTGGTTGAACGCGAAGATATGCCCAATGCTATTGCGCTGAATTCCATCCAGTTTAACTTGGCGGTCACGGTTGGTCCTGCTCTCGGGGGAATAACCCTGGCGCGGCTGGGCGAGAAATGGTGCTTTGGGCTGAACGCGCTTTCGTTTGTCGCGCCAGTCATCGCGCTCTCCCTCATCAGCACGCGTTTCATGCCACAAAAAACAACTGACTCGATGCTCAGCAGTCTGAAGCAGGGGATTCAATTCGTGCGTCGGCAAGGCTCCATGGAGGCCCTTATCGTGCTGGCATTTTGCATGACAGCGCTAAGCATGCCGTTGCGCACGTATTTTCCCGTGTTCGTCAAAGACATATTCCGTCGAGGTCCGGAGACGTACGGTCAGATCATGTCGATGATGGGTATCGGATCCATCTGCGGCTCGCTAGCCATCGCGAGCCTCGGCAACTTCCGGCACAAAGGCCGCCTCGCCCTCACCATGCTGATGGTCCTGGGCGCGGCGATCTCCACCTTTGCGCTGTCGAAGTCGCTCGCCGTCAGCTATGCGGTTGTTGTTCTGGCGGGCTTTGCCATGATGACGGTGTTTGCCACAGTAACTTCCCTGGTACAGCTCATCACGACTGAAGAAATGCGCGGACGCGTGATGAGCGTTTATAACTGCGCCTTCCGCGGCGGCATGCCAATGGGAAACCTGGTGTCGGGATGGCTGGTACCGGTATTCACTGCTCCGGTCGTGCTAGGAGTCAATGGACTTCTGCTGGCCTTGCTAGCTGCGTATTTCTTCATCACGCGCTCGCGAGTGACGGCACTGTGACGAGAAGCCGTTACGATCCCTTTCCGCCGGAAAGTAGGTTTACGAGTAGCGCTCTTAGTCGCGGCCATGACTGTCCTCGGCAGTGAGATGCTCATCCCATCACCGGCGTTGCACGTCGGGCATTGCTTGCCGCGCCAGTGCAATCGTGCTAGGCTCTCGCCTCAATGATCTATCGCTTGCGAATTCCGCGCCCGCCACTCTCTGATTTTGTGGAGAACCTCTGGTTCTACCAGGATTTGGCGACCGATCACACCCGGGAAAAACTTCTGCCGGACGCCTCGATGGAATTGATCATCGATCTCGCCGGCGGTGCGAAGAAGCTTTATGACAGGGATGAACAGGCGCGCCACACCCCGTATAACCGCTGCTGGATCAGCGGCATCCAGAGACACTACATCGTGATTGGATCCGAGCCCGGGTCCTCCATGATGGGAGTGCACTTCCGTACCGGCGGCGCGGCGCCGTTTTTCGGCTTCCCTATCTCTGAGCTGGCGGGCGAGGTGGTGGAGTTGGATCTTATCTGGAAGCGGGAAATCCTGGCCTTGCGCGAGCAGTTGATGGAGACGCCAGGCATCGCTGGCAAGTTCGACCTGCTCGAGGCCTACCTTGTAAGCAAAGCCCAGTGGCGCCTCGAACCGGACAGAACCGTATCCGCAGCTCTTGCAGCACTGGGTTCGTGGCCGATGGTGACGCTGAGCGAGCTGGCGTCCCGCCTCGGTCTAAGCCATAAGCAGATGATCGCCCGATTCGATTGCCGCGTCGGTGTGACACCCAAGTTCACTTCGCGATTGCTGCGCTTCCGCAACACGCTGACCACCATCTCCAAGGCGTCGGCAGCACCCGACTGGTCAGACCTCGCGGTGGATTCTGGTTATTACGACCAGGCGCACCTGATCCATGAATTCCAGGAATTCGCCGCTATGACGCCCGCGGAATATCAGCGCAGCCACAGTGAGTTTCCGCTCTACGTTCCTCTGGACTGACGGAAAATTCTTACAATACATCACCTCCTGCAGTAAGGCATCGTGGGTGCAGTTCGTGAAACTCACTATGGAGGAGGACGTATCTATGCCACACATCAATTGGCTGGCTGTATTGGCAGCCGCTGTCTCAACGTTTGCCCTGGGTGGGCTGTGGTATTCGCCGGCGTTGTTCGGCCGCGCCTGGATGTCGGTCAACAATCTGAACAGCGCCGAGCTGGCGAAATCCAACATGGCGAGAATCTTTGGATTTTCGTTTGTGTTTGCGCTGGTTATGGCAGCCAACCTGGCCGCCTTCCTGGCCGAGCCCAAGACCACGGCAAGCTGGGGCGCTACAGCCGGGTTCCTTGCCGGATTCGGCTGGGTCACACTAGGAATCGCCACCATCGCCCTGTTTGAACGCCGCTCGGCGAAGTACGTACTCATCAATGGAGGCTATATGACCGTGTCGTTCGTACTAATGGGACTGATTCTGGGCGCATGGAGATAAATAGAAGCGATAGGGTGTCCCGTTCGAGCTGCTCCAGATCCCTCGAACGGGCCGCCAATCCAGCCGTCGCCGCGCAGATCGACGCCGAACGTGATGGACACTTGGCCGCGATTGCACGCTAACCAGCGGTTGGCCAAAGTAAAAAGACGGTTGTCTTCCATGCGAAAGTGTCACATACTCGCTCACCGGCTGAAACCAAATCGAAATGGCGATTGAGCGAATTCGTGCGCAATCCTACGGTGATGATGACTATGAATGGCACCGCGCCTAAGAAAAAATGCTTCGTCGTTATGGGATTCGGCCTGAAGACCGATTTTCAGCAACAGAAAACCTACGATCTGGACAAGTCCTACCGCATCATTATCAAGAAGGCGGTTGAAGAGGCGGGCCTGCAATGCATTCGCGCCGACGACATCGTCCATGCAGGAATTATCGACAAGCCCATGTACGAAATGCTGCTCGACGCAGATGTAGTCGTGGCCGACCTCTCGACCTCGAACTTGAATGCCATTTACGAGCTGGGAGTTCGCCATGCGTTGCGTCCGAACACCACCATCGTGATGGCGGAGAAGAACTTCAAGTTCCCTTTTGACATCGGGCACCTGGTGATCCGGAAGTACAACCATCTCGGCGAAGGCATTGACGCCGAAGACGCCGAAAGTGCTAGGGATGAACTGAAGAAGGCGATTCAGCAACTGGTAGGCGGCAACGACGTGGATAGTCCCGTTTATACGTTCCTGCCGACGCTGCACGAGCCAATCCTGGGCGAAGTTAAGAGTGCCGCACCTGCCCCGGAGGCCCCGGCAGTTCCGGACCAAACTGCCAGTCTGCTGATGAATATGTTTCGTCAGGCTCGTAGTGTTGAAAACTGGCCGGGAGCCGTGATGGCTCTGGAGCAACTCAAATTACAGCGGCCGCGCGATGCCTTCATCACGCAACAGCTTGCTCTTGCCACTTACAAAGGCAAACTTCCGGACGTGCCGAAATCCCTCGAAAAAGCGCGCTCCATCCTCTCGGAGCTGAACCCCGCGATCAGCAACGATCCCGAAACTTTGGGCATCTGGGGCGCCATCCACAAGCGGCTGTGGGAGCTGAACGGCAAGTTGGAAGATCTGGAAGAATCGATCCGCTCCTACGGCAAGGGTTTCGCGTTGAAGGATGACCATTACAACGGCATCAACTACGCCTTCATGCTCAATGTTCGCTCCGTCGTATCGGCTAACAAGCCCGACGCTATCGCTGACTTCGTCTGGGCCGAGCGGGTACGCCAGCGCGTCATCGAGTTGTCTGAGCAGCGCCTCACCCAGGGCATCAAGGATGAAGACGGAAACGTCGACAAGGAGCAACTCTTCTGGCTGCGGGCGACTCTGATCGAGGCTCTGATTGGTACTGGCCAGGGCGAACGTGCTGCATCACTGAAAGATGAAGCGATCAAGGAAGCTCCTGAGGTGTGGATGGCCGGATCGCTCAACGATCAACTGAAGAAACTCAGCGCTTTGTTGGCGAAGGACCCGCGCTAACACGACGGCATCGACGAGCCCCACGGTTCGTGCTCTAATGCTGTCCGTGATATTTCGTGCCGAGACCCCTATGCGAACTTACATTGCTGCGTTCTTTCTCTGTTGGAGCAGTCTCTTCTGCGCCGCGCAGGAGAAGGTCGCGATCACTCCCGAGAGCGTCAATTCTGCAGTCTCGCAACTCGACGCGTACGTCCGCTCCAGCCTCGCGAGCACTAAGGTTCCCGGAGTGTCCGTCGCGGTTGTTTATAACGATCAGGTCGTATTTCTCCGAGGCTACGGCATTCGCAGAGTCGGAGATCCGGCGCAGGTCGATCCCGACACCGTCTTTGAGATTGCCTCGTTGTCCAAGCCCATTACCTCCACCATCCTTGCTTCGCTGATTGGTCAAGGCAAGATTGGTTGGGACGACCGCATCGTAGATCTCGACCCAGCCTTTCAATTGTCCAGTCCGGACACGACCCGCCAGATCACTATCCGCGATTTCCTGGCGCACCGCAGCGGCCTTGCAACAGAATCCGGCGATTTTCTCGAGGACCTTGGTTATTCCCGTCCCGACATCCTCTACCGCATGCGGTATCTGCCCCTGCCCGGCGAGTTCCGCAAGACGTATGCCTATAGCAACTTCGGTTTCACCACGGGAGCCATTGCCGCCGCCACGAAAATTGGCAAGCCTTGGGAGACGATCGCCGAAGAACAGCTCTATTCCCGACTTGGCATGACCTCCACCAGTTCCCGCTTCTCCGATTACGAAGACAGGAGCAACAAAGCGGCACTACACATCTTCATCGACGGTGAACCGGTCAACCGCTTCGTGCGCGAGGCTGATGCCGAAGCACCCGCCGGCGGAGTCTCGTCCAGCGCCCGCGATCTCGCCCAATGGGTGCGTCTGCAACTCAGTGGCGGCAAGTGGAACGGCAAGCAAATCATCGACGCCAACGCGCTGGCCGAAACCCACAAACCTCAGATCTGCCGAAATCCTGCCGATCCGGCCAAGCCCAATGAATGTCCCCGAGACCAGTACTACGGCCTGGGCTGGGATGTCGGAACCAATGCCCAGGGCGACGTCCAAATCGGGCATAGTGGCGCGTTCTTCCTAGGCGGGGCCACCGCGGTCTACCTGGTTCCCCAAGAGCACATCGGAGTCCTCGCCCTCAGTAACAGCATGCCTATCGGTTTTCCCGAGGCCATATGCCTACACTTCCTCGACCTCGTGCATTATGGCAAGCCGCAGCGCGAATATCTTCCCCTCTTGGGAAAGCTCTTCTCGCAAATGATCGCGCAGACGCAAGATGCGTCACCGAATTACGCCACGTTGGCGGGACCGAAGACTCCGGCTGCTGCCAAACCGCTCAGTACATACGTTGGCAAATACACGAACGAGTATTTCGGAACGCTCGAAGTCTCGGTCGAGGGGAATCGATTAATCCTGCGGCTTCCCCCACGCGGAGCCTATTACGAGCTCTCACCCTGGGACGGCGACACTTTCACCTACTACTTCGCCAGCGAAAATACCGGTCGCGGGCGCCGTGGCGCAAAGTTCACACTACAGAAGAACCAGGTGTTAATCGAAAGCCTTTCGCCGGAACACAATGCGGTGTTTACCAGGTCGCAGCCTGCGCCTTAGATCGACTCCACAGTTGCGAAAGTCAGTTTCCGCCCGGCGCATTTCGTGGATCAAATTCGAATACCCTGACGCCGTGAAAGTCACCAAGCCAGTGAGCCACATGAGTTCCCGATGTCATGCTTACAAGCCAATCCAGAGTGAGATATGACGGCTGGTAACACACTGCGAGGAATCGCTGGTGATTGCTTGCAGCTTGCGAGACAAAGCTCCTGCCAATAAGTTGCGCCTGTTCATTCAAAGCCCGAGGCAAAGGGACAACGGTGCTCTGAACTTTGTAGTAACTCAACGGTGCGAACAGCGAGCTTTCGCTCGGCGGTCCGGTTGGCATGTCCTGAAAATCCGCTTCCGGGAAGTCGCTGCAGATTACGACAGGGGCCTCGTCCACGCCAGCGTTGGCATCGGCAACCTGTAGCGCATACTTCCATGAGTAGCTGTGGTCCCTGGCCATCGGAGAGCTGAAGCGCTGATATGCGAAACATGTCACAAGTGCCGCGCAACCCAGAACGCGCAGCAACCGGGAATCAATCAGGCTAAAACTCCACGCCCAAGCCAGTGCTATGCCGGAAACAACTACGGCCTCGTATCGGTTGACAAAAAGGTGCATCGGCGTAGTGACCGAGACAATGTACAGGATCAAAGCCGGCGCTAGCGCCAGTGCCGCACACATTACGAATTGTCGAAGTCTCCGTCTGTCAGGTGTTGAGACCTTGCGCATTAACACTGCGACAACTAGCGTGCTCACGAAAACGAATGGGACAAATTCACGCCCAATTGCTTGTAGGAAGACAGCGAAGCTCGGCGCATCGGCAAAAGTATGTGTGCTTCTGGTTTCGCTGAGATGCCAGATTCTCGGCCACACCGGAAGCATGAGCACCGCAAAGCAACTTACCGCGATCCCCAACTGTCGCCGTTCCGTAGAGAGTGAACGCCATCGATCAGTGAAATAGGCAACCACAAACGCGGCAACGATACATACGCCGAACAAATAATGAAAGTAGAAGACAGCGGCTGACGCGACACCGAGCAGTGCGGCATCTGAAGTCTTTTTGGTCTTCGACCAGCGTATGTAACCCAGGATCGCTACAACGGTAACTAGCATGGCGAAGGGGTACGGACGGACATCAATCGCGGCAAACCAAATCCGGTTGTCTAGAATGAACACCAAGGTTGCGATCATAGCTACATCCCGCGCAAACAAATCCCGCGCACATCGGTAGAAAACATACGTAGCAGCGGCCATGGCTAGAATAGATGGGATCCTCAGCACAATTTCCTTGGCCCCGAAGACTGCTTTCGTCAGCCAGAGAATGTAGAAGTATGCGGGGAAGGAGGCTGTTTCGACCGACCGGGCCCAGATTTGCGTGAAGCCCCCAGCGATGCCCCAATACGAGACTGTTTCATCCAGCCACAGCGGTGCTCTAACTGGAAGAAGCCAGAGCGACAAAGCCACAAGCAAGGCCAAGGTATAGATAACCGAGACAATCGTGCCCCATCGGTCCTTGGACTGCAGTTCCGGGTTGGCGCTCCCCTCGTTAGGAGAGGTGCGCGTGGTTTTCCCTTTGATTAGGGCCATATCGTTACAGCGAAGAGCGCTAGGACTTGGCGAATTCTTCGCCGAGTGTGTTAGGGGGGCCGGTGCAGATACGAGTATATTCGTTCCCCGGTCAGTCCAAGATTCCATCAAAGGGCTTCGACGAGCAGGCTGCCAATGGACGAATAGCAAACTGCTGGATCACTAATGCTGCGCCGTTTCGCCGGCTTACTAACTCTTCGTCCCACCTACGATCTCCCACCGTTCGGTTCCGGACAGTCCCTTTCGTTGGCGAACACCAGCTTAGGGACCATTGAGCGCTAACTCGTTGAAGCTTCATAACATACTTTGGAGAACAGGCTGCAATTACCAACGCAGAACTTTAGGGAGAGCGTCGTATGATCCTCCAGAATTTGAAGTACAGTCTGCGGCAGCTACGGAAATCTCCGGGATTTACCCTTACCGCAGTGCTGACACTGGCGCTTGGCGTCGGCGCCAACACGGCGGTCTTCAGCGTGATGAACGCCGTACTGCTGCGGTCGCTCCCAGTACCCAATCCAAACCGCATTTACCAACTGCGGGTCTCCCCGGGGCAACCCGATGGCGCAAGCAACACTGGCGAATCGGAGACGTCTTTCTCCTACGCCGTCTTTGACGCGCTGCGCGAACGGCACGACGTATTCAGCGACCTCATTGCCAGCGCACCCCTGGCTATCGGAAAGGTAAGCATCCGCTACGGAGCCGAGCCGGAGCTGGCCAATGGCGAGATCGTCAGCGGAAATTTCTTCTCGGGACTGGGTGTGGCAATGAGCCGCGGCCGCGCCATCACCCGGGATGACGAAAACCGTCATGCCCCGGTAGTGGTGCTCAGTCACGACTATTGGGCGACGCGCTTCGGAAGCTCTCCCGATGTAATCGGACAAACGGTATACGTGAAAGGCGTACCGATGACCGTCATCGGCGTCGCAGCGGCAGGATTCCGCGGTCTTGAGCGAGG
Source organism: uncultured Acidobacteriaceae bacterium (assembly GCA_963834815.1). Classification (GTDB taxonomy): domain Bacteria; phylum Acidobacteriota; class Terriglobia; order Terriglobales; family Acidobacteriaceae; genus DASRAA01. Next base: position 257,812 of record CAWIDA010000010.1, read on the forward strand.
CGTAGGCAGTACCGATTTCTGGATCCCGCTGCAGAATCGCGTTGATCTGAATGCCTGGGGCGACGCCGGCGACAACGGCAAGACGTACTATGATCTGCCGAAATGGTGGTGTCTGTTGCTGACGGCGCGCCTGGCGCCGGGTGTCACTCCCCAGCAAGCTGTGGCCCGATTGACGCCGTTGTTCCAGAGCGCTGCACACATTGGGCTGGGCACACCCAAACCTGGTGACCAGAAACTTACTCTCGCGCTGACCCCTGCCCGAGGACTGGACGCCTATCGCGATCAGTACCGCCAGCCGTTATATCTGCTGATGAGCCTGGTCGGATTGGTATTGGTGATCGCCTGCGCCAATGTCGCTCTGCTGCTGGTGGCACGCAATCAGGTTCGACAGCGCGAATTCAGTTTGCGTCTGGCGGTCGGAGCCGACCGCATCCACTTGTTCCGCCAACTTCTGACGGAGAGTCTGCTGCTGGTGATTGCCGGAGGTGCGCTGGCGTGGTCTCTTGCCGTTCCCGCAACCACCGCCTTGGCAGCGTGGTCACGTGTCGAAATCACTCTGCAACCTGATGTAGCAGTTCTGGCGTTCACGCTAGGCATCCTGGGGCTGGCAGCATTGCTCTTCGGACTGGCACCTCTGCGCACCGCGCTGGCGACCCCTCCGGGGTTGATGCTCAAGAGTTCAGGGACTGCGGCCACGCAGGACAAGCACAGAGCTCGCTTCGGGAACTCGGTGGTGGCGCTACAGATGGCGTTGTGTATCGTGCTGTTAGTGGCAGCGGGATTGCTGCTCCGAACGCTCAGCAACCTCGAAAACGTACCGCTGGGCTTGCGCTCGCAGGGATTGCTGGTGTTTGGGATCAATCCGCAGGGAATGAATTCCAAACAGCAGACAACCGAGTTCTATCAAACCCTGATGGCCCGATTGCGGGCTCTGCCGGGTGTTGAATCTGTATCAATCGCGGAGAACCGCCCCGGGAGCGGCTGGAGCAACAACAGCTTGGCTATCGTCGATGGCACGGTGCCTCCTCACACGGGTACACGCTTTGCTCCCGCGCGAGCCAACGTCGTCGGTCCCGACTTCTTCCACGTGATGGGCATACCCGTCCTCATGGGTCGTGATATCACCGAGGCTGATACGGAAACGTCGCAAAAAGTGGCGATCATTAACCAGACGTTCGCAGAGCGATACTTGGCGAACCAGAACCCGATCGGGCATCACTTAGGGGAGATCGGACACGATGCCACGATTGTCGGCGTAGTGGGAAACAGCAAGTACACGGGGTTTGACGAGAAGGAAATGCCAATGTTCTGGACGACGTACACCCAGTCCGGCGGCAGCGGTGTGTCGCAGATGCACGTGGAGTTGCACGTGGAAGGCAATCCAATCTCTATTCTGCCCTCGGTTGCCAAAGTGGTGCACGGCATCGATCCCAATCTTCCGCTCGACCGGCCCATCACCCAGCAGGCACAGTTTGAGGAGTCGATCTCAAACCAGCGGCTGTTCTCGCGGTTAGGTGTGTTCTTCGGATTGCTCGCAGCGCTACTGGTAGCGACCGGCCTGTATGGCACCTTGGCCTATCGGTTAAGTCATCGGACCGTTGAAATCGGAGTGCGGTTGGCGGTTGGTGCGCAGCGCGGGCAGGTGCTGTGGATGGTTTTGCGCGAGAGCCTGTTGTTGGCGGCCATCGGAATTGCATTGGGAGTTCCGTTGGCCCTACTAACTGCACGGCTCCTGCGGTCGATGCTGTTCGGAGTTGGGCCGAACGATCTCCTGACCTTTATCGGAGCACTGGTAGCAGTGACATTGGTGGCAGTTGTCGCCAGTCTATTGCCGGCGCGAAGGGCGGCAGGTATCGACCCTATGCGAGCCTTGCGAGCAGAATAGTTCGGGGGCATAAGGAATCTGAGATCCCGCTTGTCCCATAACTTGCTCTGAAGCAGGAGGGCTCAGGTGTTCAGGAAACTGTTGCTGATTGGTTACGCGGCGTCAGCGATGCTCCTCGTCGCGCAGGAGTTGCCCGTTGGAACCGCTCTGCCCGTGATGCTCAACTCCACGATCGATACTTCTAAGGTCAATCCTGGGGCCCCCATCAAGGCGCGCCTCATGCAAGATGTGGACCTGGCTTCAGGAGTTCGCATTCGCGCCGGCGCAACCGTGATGGGAAGCATCCTCGAAGTGGATTCTCCCAGGGCAGCTTCCGGCTCTCGAGTGGTATTCCAGTTTGATCGTCTCGAGTCCAGAGGCCTAACCCTTCGTTTCAGTTCTCATCTGCGCGCTTTGGCCTCGATGACTGAGGTCTTCGAAGCCCAACTCCCGACCAATGCCATCGATGACTACGGCACCAGCATCGCTGATTGGAACACCGTACAGGTGGGGGGTGACGCAGTATATCGCGGAGAAGGAACCGTTGTGTCAGGCAGCGAGACCGTCGGTAGCGCCAGCGTCAGCGGAGCCACTGAGGGCCTCCTCCGGTCAGTTCGCGCCACACGATGCCACGCCAGCGCCAAGCCACAAGCGCTGTGGGTCTTCTCTTCTACAGCCTGCGGCTTGTACGGATACGATGACCTCTCCATCTCGCATTGGGGCACAACGGATCCGGTCGGCAAGATTGTGCTTGTCTCTAAGGGACGGCTGCACATTCAGGATGGTAGCGGATTGCTGCTCGTCACAAATTAACTCCGGGATTTCTAGCCAAACAGAAAGGGTGGCTGGCTCACGCCAGCCACCCTTTTAACTGGTGATAATTCGCCCTTTTTTTACGGCAAGTAGTAACGGAACGACGTAAGGAACATGTTGTCGACAGCCGACGGGTTCGCTCCCGCCGGCGCCGGCAGCTTGGTGCCGTACCCGGTCCAGGCGTACTTGGTCACATAGGAGTACTGCAGACCCATCTGCAACCTGCCCTTCGGACCGTTATAAGGCTTGTACCAGAAGCCGAGACTACCCTCCCAGACGTTCTTGGTATCTGCGTTGCAGTTCGACGGACTGCTGGGGCTGAACCCTGCAGTCAAGGCGGAGCTAGGCAGGCCCTCAGTGCCGCAACCGGTATTGTTGAAGAGCTGCGAGCCATAACCCACCGGGGCTCCCTTGGAATTCAAGAAAGCGGTGCGGCCGTCATACTCGGTACCGCCGTAGCCATACCAGTCCCACTTTGGGTTGTGATATTCGATGGTCGCAAGAGCCTGATAGCTGGTGATGGGAACGAGCGAACTATACGGATTAACGGTTACGTCTGACAAGCCGGCTGTTCCGTAGCGGCCTACACCGCGACCGGCTAAGCCATGAACACCCAGCTCAACGTGCTTATCCAACACCAGCCAACGGGCGTTGAACCCGCCACCACCCGTCCACGTCGAATCGTTAAACGCGCCGGCGGCACTCGGCGTGCTCAGGCCTGCGTTGGGAAAGATGCGATCACGGAAATCGCTGAGGATACCGAAGATTTCATAGTGTCCGAAGCCCGGCTGAAAGGCCAGTTTGCCGATGAAATCAGGCGAGGGATTCCAGGAGTAGTTGGCGGCATTGGAACAGGTCGTAACCGGTGCGCCGGAAGAGTTAAGGGTGGTTGAGCAGCCGGTGACCCCCGCGTTATATAGTCCGCCCCCGTTGCCTTGCGAACCGATCAAGAAGGAATTCGCGGTGGCACCGTGCGTGGTGACGGTCTCCTGCGAGTTCTCCACAGAGAAACCCAACCACATTTTGTTGTTGAAATTCTTCGTCACTCGGAACCCATACTGCCGGGCCCAACTGAACCCGACGGTATACTGCGCGTCGATCGTCATCGGCAACGCCTCGGTACGATTATCTAAACCCACTTTTGTTTCGGTAACGAGGCTCCACATCTGGCCTCCGGTGAACGTCCAGCCGTTATGGAGTGCAGCTTGGCCCCAAAGCTGGCGCTCACGCATTACATAGCTATTGCTCTGGTTATTGTTCGAGGTGATTCCAGCGCCGAGGAAGTCCATCTCGTAGTAACCAGTCAAGTTCATGTTAGACAGCTTGCCTTGTATGAGCCACGACATACGCGACTGGCGGCCCGATCCGTAGAACTCCGACATGGCGGCATTGTTCGCGCCGGGATAGGGAATTCCGCCCAGGTTGGTATTGATGTCGGCGCCTTCGGCGCGTTGCCGCCACACCGTTTCTGCCGCGATGAAGCCACCTGGAGTAATGGTGACACCTTTATAGTGAATCGCCAAAGGGCTCTCCAAATCGCCAATGCGTTTCTGGGTCTCCTGCAGCCCCTCGACGGTATTAGCCGAGACCGCCTTCAGGTCGGTGACGTCGTGCTGCAGGGCGCCGAATTCATCAGTGCTTATTGCGCCCTCCTTCTTTTCTCCGCCGAGCGCGGACTGGGCAGTGGACTGGGCTTGGCTAGCTGCCGACTGGGCCTGCCCAACCTGCTGCTGCAGTTGCTGTATGGCGGAGTCACGAGACTGAATCTGCTGTTGAAGCTGCTGAATCTGCTGCTGCTGGGCAGCAATAGCGTCTTTCAACTCTTTGAGTTCAGATGAGGTGGAGCTTTGCGCGAAAGCGCTCACCGTCACCATGAGGGACAGAACTAGAACGATCGTGGGTTTCATCTTCTCTCCTGAAAAAATCGGTGGCACGATGAACTGCACGCGAGCGCACAACCTTCGCGATAAAGCAGAACCAGATTCCAGTCGATGTGCTTTCTCCGGAATCGTAGGCGGACAAAGTTAAGGAATTGTGAATACACCATGAAAATTCCGCGAAGAACCCTGGCGTACCAACCCGGGAAACTGCCTGTTCACAGCCTTTTAACTAGCCGGGGACTTTGAGGGACGGTATTCTGGATGCCGTGCGAGTTAAATTGTCGCGCCTGGAAGTCCAAAAGGAAAAACCAATGGAAAAAATTGCGCGCAGGAACGTTTGGGTTGCGATCTCGGCCAGCTTCTTGACTGCCCTTGTTTTGCTATGCACTGCCACTCAGGCGGTGGGACAGACTGCATCGCCGCAGACATCAACCTTCGATCAGAACGTAAAGGAAGTGTATTTCCCTTTCAACATCTACAACCGAACCATTGACAAGGGAGTTCTGGACTCCAACGCTGCTTGGTTGAAACAGAACCCGGACGCCAAGATGTGGATCCAGGGTTACGCTGACCCGCGCGGTGACATCGTTTACAACCTCGTGCTGTCGTACCGGCGGGCACAGTGGGTGAAGGCGCAGCTGGTGCGGCGCGGGGTGGACGAGTCACGAGTCGGGTACGCGACTGGATGGGGCAAGCTCTACCAAACCTGCGCCCAGAGCGATGATAAGTGCTTCCAGCAAAACCGCCGCGTCGACACGGTTCCCCCGGAAGACATGATGTTTCATTGGGGTCAGTAGCCATCTGTTGGTGTGCCTCCGCCTCCAGGCAGACGCTTGCTCGCGGTCGGGTGTGGTCCGGCTTTTGTTCATGAATGAGTTGCCTTCATGGCATGAGTCGGGCACCTGACTGCGCAGCGCGGCACGCCGCCAGGTGGTGGCAAGACTCGTCAGCGGTTGTTATAATTCTGTTCATAATTCTGTTAGCACAGAAACCTCAGCACCGCGCATTCGCGCCCGTGGCCAGGTAGCTCAGCTGGTAGAGCGCAGCCCTGAAAAGGCTGGCGTCGGCGGTTCAACTCCGTCCCTGGCCACCACATTCCAAAGGCTTTAGGTCCCATTCCAATTTTCCATATTACCGGCAGTTTACCGGCAGTTACTGGTCTTGCCCGACCAGAGCGCTTCCGATCAGCTCCGTCCTCCTGTGGCTGAACAGAAGCTCAAGAAACATTCCCTGGGCATTCAGCCTGTCTTCCGGCATCGACTTGGCATAGATTTCGAGAGTCGTTTTCAAGTTCTGGTGCCGCAGAATCTCCTGCACCGTCTTGACATCGACTCTCATTTTCACCAGCACCGAAGCCAGCGTTCTCCGGAAGGTGTGAAACCCGAAGGTACGGGGTGGCGCAACCACGCCCGGCCTTTCGACGCCGCTACTCGCAAGTAATCCGCAACCAGCATGTTCGCTGCCGGCGGCCTCTTCCCTTTTAAACGAAGACTGGGGAACACCAGGTCTTCATCGTTGGGGTAGAGCGTCTCCTTTCGCCAAGCAAGAAGATGCGCCGCCAGCAGCGGGTGCATGGGTACAGGAGCTTTGGATGCCTTCGACTTGGGCGGGCCGAAACGGCGTTCGACATAAGCCCGCCGTACCCGGATAAGCTGGTCCGTGAAATCCAAATCGTACCACTTGAGGGCCAGGACTTCGAGACCCGCAGCGCTGTGGCCGCATCGGTGATAACCATCGTGCGGCGCATCAAATCCAGGGTCTCGAGGATGTCAAGCACCTGGGGCAGTGTGAGGATGACCGGTTCGAAGTCACTCACCAGCGACTGGCGCACGAAGCCGATGGGATTCCCGTCTGGCGTGCGTGGTAGAAATCCCTGCCGTTGTCCGTGCACGTAAACATTGTTCATTGCTTTGCGGATCTCGCCCAGGGTTGGATTCCTGAGCGCGAACTTGTTCTTGAGTTCCCTCAGCCAGTCTTCGACCTCAGGCGGATGGACTACCAAGGCTGGAGTGGCGCCCCAGCGAGGCAAGACCCAGCGACTGAGATAGCGTTTGTATTTGCGGATCGTCGAGTAGGCCTTCTCGATCGTGGCTTGGCGCTGATCCTCGGGCAGTTCTTTCTGTATGTAGTGGGATGCAAGTTCCCCAAACAGCAGCTGTGCTCCCACTTCGAAAGGTGATTGGTTTGGATTCAGATGGAGTTCTTCCACTCGCCGCCAGGCTGCTTCTTCGCTTGGATATTCCTTGACTTTGCCGACCTTAATGGACGTGGCTTGCACCCACGCGCCATCTTCCGGTCGCTGCCGACGGTAGCAGAACACCCAAATATCCCCTGATTTGCGTGGCTTCTTCTGAAGCCATCCGTTCTGAAATCGTGCCATCACTTCTCCTTTGGAGAGGTGGCACTCCCGGTTGCTGCGGAGTTTCGCTGAGAGCGGGCCCACTCGTCAAGTTCGCTGAGCTTGTAACGCCAGGTTCTTCGCCGATTCCTGGGTCCGCTGAGAACAGGGTGTGCTGGAATCTTTCCTTCCCGAGACAGCTTTTGCACCTGCTTCCAGTCAAAAGCCAGGAATGCGGCCGCTTGTTTGCTGTCAACGTAAGGTTCAAAGTGCAGCGGGCTGGGCGGAGTAATCGGACTAGGTTGGGTTGACATAGATTCCTCGTTAACTCGGGCGTTCTCGATGCGAAGTGCCGGGTCCCCATAGTGGTCTCCGGAACGCCCGCGCCGCCCGCCCACGCTTAAGCCTCGGTCGATGCGGCCGGGCGCGAGAAACGGCTTCTCCAGCGCTCTTGTTAGCTTCAAATCGCGCTGCAGTCAAACAGGCTGATCAGGCGAGTGCTGCCCAAGCAGTGTGGGCTTCCGTAGGGACTTGCTTGTAATTTGGCGGATCTGGCAGGAGTTTCGTGCTAAAGCCGTTCTCACTCCAAGGCGACGGTACTCCGGATGCGAAAGCTCGCGGCTCGCTCTGGAATCACGGTCGTCAATAGATTTATTTCACCAATTACACTTTGTCTAGTAACAGCACCCTGCAAGCCAGAGGGCCGCGGCCAAAGCAAATGCCGAGAACGGCGTATACGAATCGGTTCGCAATTCAGTCCCCGACGGCGGCTGCAAAGTCGATTCCCTCCCCGGCGCGCTGTCTGACTTCCTTGAGCCATGCTCGTGGATTTGTGCCATGAATCACGCGCCCCAGAAAGCCCAGCCGTTCGGCTGCATTATTGCGGTTCCGACGGATGTCGTCCTTCGTGATCTTGATGTACAGAGCGAGGAAGGTATCCATGCTCTGGGGCTTGGCGAAGAGATAAGTCGCGTGGCCAAGCTGAGGGGTTTCGACGACCACGGCTTTCTCAACATCGAAAATGTATTCATCCCGAAACAGATAGATCCGGCGCGCGCGGCGTGAGAGCTGGCGATAGAAGAACGGATCATAGTCAGGACGCCAGCTGATCTGGGCGACATCGAAGTCACCGGGAATACACATCTCGGAACACATTCGCTGCAGCTCCACTCGCTCGACCGCCCGATGTTCCAAGTACAGTCGGATCTGATCCAGAGCCCGCGAGTACTGGCCGAAGCGATGATAGGTAGTTTTGGCAGATTCGATTTGCTGTTGGAAATCGGACGGCAGTTTGACCTCCAACCGGCTCGGCAACGCAGTTTCCCAGGCAACGAGTTCCCATCCCTCACGACGTTTGCGGTACTTGCCGCTCTGTACGAACGTGCCCTCGACCTCGATCTTGGTTCCCAATAGATGCTTCCACTGATTCCAGGTGCGATCCCAGAGGGTATGGAGGGCGGCTGGGTCGAGCCAGAACTCAAGCTTGCGACGCATGTCGCGGCAGAGCGCCCGGTCATCGAAAAAATCACATTTGCGCAATGGCACATGGAACCGCCGGCGCCGGAGTTCGGGTGAAAACGCGAGGATGCGGCGAGCAAAGAACGTTGCTCCGTCACGGGAAGGCTCGCCGGCAACGAGAAGAGAGCCGAATCCACCATAAGGAAATATCGCCGGCGCTTCGGGATTGGCCAGTAGCGCGTCATAGCAAGCCCGCAGTTCTGGCTGACCAACGATGTTGAAGGCCCGCTCCAGCGCCACTCGCTCTCTGTGCCGCACGCCCTCCGTTTGCAGCTCCAGATCACGCAGTTTGAAAGCGACGCGAAGCTCGGAGGGCGAAGCGCTGGCCGGGATACGCAAGACCTCGTACAGAGCGGGATGATCGACTCTGTCGGCCGTACGCGGCAGGTGATAGAAGTATTCGCGCAAGACCTCGCAAGGCAGAAAAATCGTGCCGATGCCAAGGCTTCCCTTCTGAACCTCGGCGGAAACGAAGTGCTGACTTCGTTTGTCCTGCTTGGGGTGGGTGACGTATCCGATGGGAGCCTGATAGAGATAACGACTCGGTCCGGAGGCGGCATTCTTGGTGACCAGGATTTCCGGGCCCACTGTATCTGGTGCTGGAATCGGAAATGTGATTTCGTCTCCGACAGCGACAAACTTCGCAAGAAAGCGGGACAAGAGCAGCTTGGTCTGATCGGCGAACACACAAGCAGCATGTTCCTCGTTTGGCTGGACGCTAACCACGCGCTCGCGGCACAGCGAAACAGGCGGGTTGCAGGACACAGTAACCATGCTGCGCGGTAAGTGTAGGGCAGTTTTGCTGGACTGCAAAACGCGGATTCGGACCCGAACTGGCGGCAGTTCGGTGCCGACTCTTGCGCCATCCGGATACGTGTAGGATGCTGGGTGCTGAACGGTAAGGACGCTTCTATGAAGGCAAACGATTTCCGAAGGATCGCCCTTAGCCTTGAGGGTGTCGAGGAGAGTTCCCACATGGGGAGCCCGGACTTCAGGGTTGGCGGCAGAATTTTTGCAACGCTTGCATCGGCGAAGCAGGGTTACGGCAACCTGATGCTCACGCCGGAGCAGCAGGCGGCGTTCGTCGAGGAACTGCCTGAGGTTTTCGTTCCCATCGCTGGCGGATGGGGACGAATGGGAATGACGCATATCCGGTTGGCAGAGACGAAAGAAGAAGTGTTGGTCGGCGCCTTGCGCACTGCGTGGCAGCTACGCATCGAGAAGAACGCAAAGTCAGGCCAGAAGAGCCGCGTTCCTGCAAGGCGGATAGCGAAGGGCGCCCGCAAGAAACGATGAAGGATTGCTTTTACATCGTGCCCTTGGACCGCGCATGGCGCGCTTCCATTGTCCGCTTATGGAACGCACCAATTAGCGATACACGCCGTCAATCTTCCTCATGATCCTATCGGCCCACTGCACGGCCGCAGCAACCAGAGATTCTGTCCGTGGGCTTGGTTTGGTATCGAAGAGGTCCTCCGTCGTCTTGAGATGGCGCGCCACCAGGATTCCAGCCACAATCGCGAGCACTCGTTTGCGACCCTCTTCCATGACGGAAGCGTATCACTCGGGTCGGAGGAGGCGCATGAGGTTACCCTCACGCTGGCCTCCGTCCGCCTCTCAAACTGCACGTACGGTTTTCCCGTATGCAGCTTTCGCAAAGATTTCATAACTGCCGAGATGCCAGAGAAGGAATTAGCCTAATCAGGTTGACCAACCCGTACTCTGCGTACAACAGCGATTCAGGCAACTGCCGCTCGCGGTTGTTGCGCCATCGTTTGAACCGATGCGACCGAATGCGTCGCACGATCCATCGGTCGAGACGGTGGAAGAGCGTTCGGACGTGGGCTCGTTTGTAGTACTCACCCCAACCTCGCAAGAGCGGATTCAGTTCCTCGATCAACTCTGGGGTCGTCAGAGGCATATTGCGTTTGGTCCGCTGCCGCACTTGGTCCATGAAACGACGGATGGATTTCGCCCGAGGATACGCATAGAGCGCCCCCGCGCGTAACCCGCTACGAATCTTGCTTTCGGGAAGACGGAGCTTCTTCTTCCCGCGCTTGATTTTGTAGCCGAGGAACTCGAAACCGTACCGGACATGAACAATCCGCGTCTTCTGCGGATGCAATTCCACGCCCAGTTGTTTCAGGATTCGGCGGGCCGCGTCCACGGCGGCTCGTGCCTCTGCTGCCGACTTACAGGTAACCACCCAATCGTCGGCATACCTCGTCAGCTGATACCCTCTCAGCCGCATCTCCCGATCAAACGGCGTCAGAAGAATGTTACTGAGGACGGGTGAAACCACCCCACCTTGCGGAGTGCCACGCTCAGTAGGAAAGAGCCGTCCTTTGCCGTAGCTTCCCGCCTTGAGCATCGCTTCGATGAGGCGAAGCACTCGGCCATCCGCTACTTGCTGGGCTACCAGCGTCAGAAGCTTCTCGTGATCTACGGACCCAAAAAAATCTCGGAGGTCCGCGTCCACGATCCACTCCGATCCGCTCTGGATTTCTTTCCAGATTTTGCGCAGCGCATCCTTCGTCGATCGCCCTCGCCGGTATCCGAAGCTGGCGTCATCGAATACCGGCTCGAAGATAGGCTCCAACCGATTGAGCAGCGCTTGCTGACATACGCGGTCGTAGATCGCCGGAATGCCGAGCATTCGGTACTCACCAGGTTTGTCTCTCTTCGGGATTGGGTGTTGCCGCACCGGCAGAGGTCGATAGGCATCCTCTTTCAGCTCCCGGTGCAGCCGATCCAACTGCTGGTTCAGCTGCGCTTCGAAAGCCTCCAGAGTCTGCCCATCCACACCTCCGCTACCCCGGTTCTCCTTCACCTTCTCCCAGGCCATCTCCAGGTTCTTCCGCTTGTACACCTTGTCGATTAATGAATGGACCTTCTTAGCACCCGTCGGGTTGATCCAGTCCACCAGTCTCCTCGGGCGAGAGCGTACGGGTTTTTCGCTCAAGGAACTGTTCCGTCCTCCTCGTCCTTACTCATCTGGTTTTCTTTCTCTTCCCAACTATCTTCGTCGGCTGCCTTCCCCGACCCATTTCCGTCGCCGGTTGCCCGGTCACATGGCTTTCACCATGCTTCAGGTACTATTCAGCCGTCGGACTGCTGACAGAGCATCACTCGCCACTTCGCTTGCGCTTATAGGTTTGCTTTACCCTGGTGCCACCCAGGAGACTCTGTCAGCTCTCCAGGGGTCACGCGCTGTTCTTCCGTACCGTGCCGCCCGCAATCACCTTGGTTAATGCGGTGGGTGAATGAGAACGCCTTCGCCCCCGAATAACGGACTCGACCTTGCCCCACCATGGGCTGACCGGTTCATCACGGGGTTTCCCCCATCGATTACGGCCCGGTACTTCTCCGCAGGCCCTTCAGATTCCACCTCACGATGGACACCCTGCCCTCCGGAGTACTGCAAAGCGGTGGCTTCAGGTCCGCCTTGGCTGTATCCGGCTTTCGCTTTCGTGCCCGTTTAGACGTCTCCATACCTTCCGCTTTCTCCGGCCAGCGAGGCAATTACCCCCGCTTTTGGATATGACGCCTCCTCATTTGAGGGCCAGAGGGACTTGAACCCTCCTGAGCAGCGCGCTGCCCTGCGCACTATTCGCTTTTTGTTCGCCTACTGAATTCCAGGCTCGCGGGAAGAACACGCGGACGGAGTACAGCATCCAATCGAACAAGGCTGGTCGCTGCAGGGTGGGAATCTGTTGGCCCGGCACACGCGGAATCGAGAGGATGGTTTTCAATTGAGGTTTTGGAGTGAGCGGGTACTCTTTCTCTGTAGAGGGTATTGTCGGCGTCAGGATTAGGTGTTGCGGCTTCGTCGGGATGGTTTGAATAAGTTGTCGCCAGTGCAGTAGGGCCCAATGGCTGAAAAGGCACATCCCAACGAAGGCGGGGTTCGCGTCAATCCGGTAGACCGTCGTGGCCGAGTAATCAACCCTGCTGTCCTCAACGCCGCCGAAGAGATCGGGCGACGTGCTCTTCGCCATGCCGAACGGCAACTCATCGATCCTGCTGTCGCTGCAAATCTGCTTGAAGAGGCGGCAGCAACAGTCTCGCGCGCCATGAGCGCAAAAGCAATAAGCCAGCCTCCCATACAGGATCTCCATTCGTATCTCTTCCGCGCTTTCCTCCGGCGCGTTAACAAGAGGCACAAGCGAGAGTTGTCCTTAGCGGAGTCGCTCCGGATCCATGCACGGGAGGTGCCTAACTCGGTTGATCCCCGATCATCAATCGAAAACAAAATTCTGATCGACGAATTTCAGATGCAGTGTGATCCGGCTACCCGCGACATGCTCTGGCGGCGCATTGTGGGCTTTTCGTGGAAAGAGATTGGCTGGTCATACCGAATATCGAGTCACGCCGCGGAGTCTAGGTTCAATCAAGCATTCCAAAAGGCCAGGAGAAGGCTTGGACTGAGATGAGACGGGCGATGCCGCGCCTGTATAGCAGACTGCGATGGTGAGAAGAAATACCACAGAACGTGAAGCCTTTCGGAAAGAAGAAGAGCTACTTGTCTTCGCCCGCTCCTATCTTTCTGCTGCGTTTCCCAACCCGGAGCGAGCCGGCTGCCCGTCCGATGATGCACTCAGATTGATGGCCATTCGGCCAGTCGACAGCGATGCGTCCCTAAGCGAGCATCTGATGTGCTGCTCTCCATGCTTCAACGCCTACATGGGCTATCTTGCGGAAGCGAGGGGGAAGACTCGGAAGACTGCGTGGATCAAGCGTTCCGCAGTAGCCGTTGGAATTGCAGCGGTGCTGGCTATCGCTGGTTACTTGTTTCTTGCTAAGCACCGCAGCGCACCAATCATCGCGCCGCGGAATCAAGCGCCGACTGTTGCGCCGGAAAAGCCTGGCCAGACTCAGGCAACCGTCATATACGTCCCGGTCTTAATCGACCTAAGTAGCGCATCTCCAACGCGTGGTTCAAAAAAGAGCACTGCTCACCCTGTGCCGCAAGTAATCCCGTCCGGCTCACCCGTATCTCTGAGCCTGCGCTTGCCTCTTGCAAGCGAGGAGCGGCTCTATTTGATAACTCTCACGTTGAGGCGAGAAATCGTGTGGTCGGCATCAGCGCAGGGCCGGCGCGAAAACGGTGACACCCTTTTGCACGTTAATGCCGACTTCAAGGACCTATCCACAGGGAGCTACCAA